>NZ_CP102430.1 GCF_024652905.1 Pseudomonas oryzihabitans | reverse complement strand
TCGCCCCTGTGACCCCTTTGGCCCCGTGCCAGATGGCCATCACGTCGGCCAGCTCGCCCTGACCGTAGGTCCACACCACATTGCGCAGACGGCGATCCTGCTCGGGCAGCAGATAGTTTTCCTCGACAGCGGTCTTGAACCGCTTGATGTCGTCGGCACTGGTCGGAGTGGTCGCGTAGCACTCACGCATCTGGACTTGCCAGTCCACCAGGTACGCTCGGTTTTCCGGGGTATCGGGCAGCTTGAGCGGGTTCCAGCGCATTTGGCCATGAGGTGACAGGGTGGTATGGATCCCGCCCATTGCCTTCATGAACACCTTGGCGCCGTAGCGGTTGTCGAACCAGAACACCAGCGGCTGTGCCTTATCTGCCTCGCTGATCAGGGCCGCTAGCAGGGTTGTCTTGCCTGACCCGGTATCGGCTGCCATTGCCGTGTGGCCGGCGACCATGCCTTCCATTTCGCGATGGAAATTGAAGTTGTACTGGGTATTGCTCTCGGTCTCGAACGCGGTGATCGCCGGTCCCCACAGGTTGCCATCACGACGACCGCGGGCGAAATTGTGCAGCGACGCGAACCCGGCGAAATTGGTGGATTTGATCTTGCCGCGACGACCGATGAGCGCTTCCTTCTGACCAGGCAGCTGGGACCAGAAGAACGTTTCCAGGGCGAACCACTCGCGGACCGGCTTCACCAGCATTTCCACGAAGCATCCTTCGACCAGGCCGACCGCGTGATCGAGGTTGCGGCGATTGATCTCGCGATTGGCCTCGGTGGTCATCGGCAGCGAATCGACATGCACGAAGATCGTCAGGTGGTGCGCGCCGTTGACGGCGTTTCCCCGACGCAGGTCGCTGATGCCTTGCTTGAGCTCCTTCTGATCGTCCTCGGAGATATTGTGCTTGTCGTCCACCGTCAGGCGCCGGGTTTCATCCATCATCCCCTGCTCCGACTCGATGCGGTTGATGAACGAGAACGACTGGGTAATGACGTACTCCACCGGCTGCTGCAGGAACTTGTCCAACATGCGGGAGGGCGTACGGCGGGGCCATTCACCCATGCTCAGTACGGCGCCAATCTTCGACGACGTGCTGCCGCGCACCTCGCACATATTGGCCAGCACCCGGAAATTGAGCCGAGCGTAGGGCAGCGCCTCATTGATCTTGAGATCAGTGACCGGCACGCGACGATCATCCAGGTTGATCAGGTAGTTGAAGAAGCTGCTCAGCTCGCAGAACTCTTCACCGAGGAAGTCATACACCGCCTCTGCGTCGTACTCTTCAAGATCGCCCAGCTCGGTCTTAAAGGTCGCCCACTTGAGCCTGTACCGCTGGACAGCTTGGAACGCGCTCTCGCGATCTATCAGCCCGTCGGTAGCTTGCGGGTGCCGTTGAATCTGCAGGCGACGAAGGCCGTAGTCGGACAGGCTACGCAGCACCAGGTTGGACGCCTTGTACAGCGCGTCGGCCATGGCCTCCATCGACTCGGCTTCTGTCTTGCTGGCTTCGGTGCCGGTCATCAGGGCGACGGCCCGGTCCATCAGACCAGGCATGCCGGCACGGAAACGCTTTCTCACCAGCGAGATATAGATGTCGTTGACGAAGAAGCCCCGGCTTTCATAGCGCTTGCGCAACCGCTGGTTGTACTGCTGCGCGAACCAGGTGCTGCCGACCCCATCGGGGAAGTCAGTGGTCTTCCGGCGAACGACATGCACATAGATCGTCATGTCGCTGCTGGCCACGGTACGCAGCACAGTATTGCGCTGATGCTCGAAGCGCTTGATTTGCTCAGCCGACAGGGAGTCGAACAGCAGGCCATCCACCTTGATGACCTGCACCAATGCTTCCTCGCTGGTCATTACGGTCTGGTCGTCGTAGTGAACGTCGTACGGGACCATTGCGCTGACCAGCAATTCGTCGTCATCCAGCGCAGCGCCCTCGGGTTGTTGTACGCCGAGCGACAGATCCATGTTTTTCGTCAGCTTTTTGAATGCGGTATCAACGAGGCGCATAACTGCGATACCCCCAAAGTTTGCGTAGCCGTGAAGCTCTCAAGTTGCTTGCCGCTTGCAATACACCGAATAGGTATACGTCTTTGCTACATATCCAGTAGGAAACGGCGAACAGTAATGGAATAAGCCCCAACGGATACAATGAGCGGATCAGTAATGAGCAAATTACTGGAGCGATCAGACTTATTAGGATGCTCGACAGAGTAAATGGGCCGACCATTGAAGGTCGGGCCATTGCCAGAACGAGCACTTCACCTTGTTCAAGGTCGTCGTTCTCGGCCATGTTATTTCAGCTGCGTTTGAGCGCCTTCCTTGATGGTGTCCACGAGGTTCGGCGCGAAGAAGACCAGGAACACGCCAGCGACGGCCCATCCGAATTGACCCCAGGACATGCGGCCCGACTTGGCCTGGAAGCCGCAGAACGCGATGGCTGCGATGCCCAGGTAGTAGCCGACGTCGAAGATCAGGAAGGATACGACGTCCTTCGCCAGCTTCTTGAGCCCGCTGAAATCCATGGCCGCGTTGGCGAATTCAGGAAAGAGCGCGAGGGAGAGGAACGAGCCCAGCACCGCGAACTTGGTGGCCTTGGCCACCCAGTCCTCACGCATCAGGGCTTTATGGGAGGGAGTCTTTTGAGCGAATACAGCTTTCAGGGTAGTTGCAGTTTTGGCCTTGAGCCAAGTACGCCAGTTTTGTTTATCGTTGTTACCTACGTTGCATTCAGCTTTGAGTTCAGAGCGTTGCATTTTACATCCTCTTTAGTCATGACGGGGCATCCCCGTACGTTACGATTACCGCTTTATTTTGGTTGTTGGGGCAGGTCTCTTTGACGAAATCAATCGCGGTTTCAACCATCTTGAAATGTCGAGTCTTTCCCTGCGTGGTAACTACCGTGAAAAGTTGCTCAGTGGATGGAATCTCAATAACGAGGATCCAATTGCGAGTCTTGGAGTCGAGCCAGGTCTCCTTTAGGTACACACGGTAGTCAGGCTGTGCTCGCACAAAAGTGGCGAGTTCTTTCTTGTCTAGGGTCTGCATCAGTGCCTCTGGGTAGCGGGTAGCTAAGAACAGGGCGGATAGTGCTGACCTCGACGGTTTCTTTCTAGATGCCACCTCGCATTTTCTTCCTCTTTGGGGTTTTGAATGGCGTTTTCCGTGTTTCGTGATTCAAAATAGGCTTTTCGTTTCATGAAATCAAGGTTTTGTTTTCTGAAATCGCGATTTTGTGCGAGAGAAGTCACATCGCCTTGGCTGGCTTTCTGTGAGCTGTGCTGCTAAATCGCCGTCTTGAATGGATTTTTCCGGTCCCTGATGAGGGTGGAAATCGCTCAAATGCCCGTGCTAGACGCATCGGTGCCAGATACTGAGGTGGCCAATTGATGGCGCCTCAATGTGGTGCGGATGGTGTTGAATGTAAGGAGTTGTGTCCGTGACTTAATAGACACTTTACGGCGGGCACTTTGATATCAGTCCGAATTTATGCCCGATCAGTCACAAAAAAGGCGCCGAATAGGCGCCTTGTGTGAAGTGCGGAGGTTGACCAGGAGCCGCCCCGGCCAACCCCCTAACCATTGATCTAGACACGCGCAAGGAAACTGGCCCACGGCTAAATCAATGGCATAGCCCGATTGTAGCAGCCCCAAAACAGGTTCTCGCATGCGAGAAAGTAAACCCCTAAAAGATATTGACTTAGGGGTTTACCAGTGAAAGGATAGTGCCACATCCACTCACTGCTCCATCGGAGATCACAGGAAGGGCACCATGAAACGCACCACTGTTGCGAACCAGAAAGGTGGCGTAGGCAAAACCACCCTTGAAGCCCACCTCGCCTGCTATGCGGCCGAGCAAGGCAAGCGCGTGCTAGTCGTCGATCTCGACGAAAGCGACCTTTCCCAGTTCTTCCCGCCTGTAGAGGAAGACGACGACTCGCCCTACCTGGTTGCGAGCCAGCTATTCAGCGACGATCACCAGCAGCTGGAGCCGCGACAGGTAGCCGAGAACATCTGGCTTATCGAGGCAGATGTCGCGCTGCTCGATGTCGATGACATGGACCTGGACGTGGTGACCAACCTCAGCAAGGCTCTGGATCGCTTCACTGACCAGTTCGATCTTTGCCTGATTGATACCCCTCCCAACCTGCAGCGCCGAATGATCGCGGCCCTGGCGGCGTCCGATTCGGTCGTGACCCCCTTCAACATCAGTGCCTTCACCCTGGCCCGCATGCCCAAGCTGATGGCGACAATCGAAACGGTCCGCGAACAGTACAACCCCGACCTGCGCTTCCTCGGTTTCATGCCGAACCTGATCAACAGCCGGTCCGCTGAGGAACTGGAGATCCTGCCCAGTCTTCGCGAGGAACACGGCGACGCCATGTTCAGCCAGCAGATCACCCACCGGCCTTGCATCAACAAGGCGCTGGCCAACGGCACCCCGGTCTGGTGGAAGGCGCGAAGTGGCAGTCAGCGTGCGGCGGGAAAGGAAATGAAAGAGGCCTGCGAGGCTGTACTCAGCAAGATCTACTCAGCGTGAGGACCGCATCATGACGGAGAAGAAAAACGCCTTTGGCCGAGCAGCCACCGCGACGGCCAAGAAACTATCGGACTTCCAGAAAAGACCGACCATCAACGACGGGTCCCGCATCGAGTCGATCAGCCCGGGCGAGATCGAGTGCGTAAAGCAGATTCGCCGCAAGGACAATCCGGGGTTTTCCGAAGAGTCCTTGAACGAGCTGGCCCAGGACATTCTCGAGAATGGGCAGATCGAGCCATGCGTGCTGCGGCCTCACCCGAATCCGGAGTCCGGTTTCAAATACCTGATGGTCGCCGGCGAACGTCGATATCGCGCTTGCATCATCGCGGGCGTGCTGGTCATGGCCGTGGTCAAAGACCTGACCGATGCACAGGCAAGACGTATCCAGCGTTCCGAGAATGTCCATAGTGAGAACCTGACTCAGCTCGACCTGGCCCTGGCACTCAAGGAGAGCAAGGACGAGCTGGGCACCTTGGAAAAGGTGGCTGCAGAATGGAACAAGGGCCTCAACTGGGTGGCCGAGCGCCTGGCCTATCTGGAGAACGTGAGTCGCGACGGTGCCAGCCGAGAAGCGGTAACGCGAGGCGTGACAGCTGACATATCGACGGTGAACGACATCGGTCGTCTTGAGCGCCTAGATCCGCAAGCTGCTGCAGACCTGATCAACCGTGCCGATGACAATCCGGATCTCAACCTGCGTCAGGAGGTCCGCACCACCCTGCGCGCTACCAAAGCCCTGCGCGTCCACAAAGCCGGGTCGAAAAAAACCGACACGAACCCTGCCTCCCCTGCCCCGGCCCCTCAAGCATTACTCGATGACGAGCTGGATAAGCTCCGTGAAAGCAAGTCGGTGCTGGAAGCCCAGGTGCAGACGCTGGAATCTGAGAATGCCTATCTCAAGGCCGAACTGGAGGCCGCTCGCCAGAAGCTGGCCGAAGTCTGGAAACCCGAATGAGTACCCGGCACGTTGACCAGGACATGCGGATACCGCGAGAGGAATTCGAACGGATCCGCAGCACTTCGAAGATGCACCCACGGAGCCTGGACGCGGCATTCGAGATACTGGTGGAAGGCAAGGGCCTTGTAGCGGTCGCCAATGCACATGGCCTGACAAAGCAAAGGGCCTTGGCGATTCGCGACAAGATCTATTCGGCCTATCTCACACAGACACCCGAAGGCTGGCGTACGGCCCAAATCTGTGGCCCTGTCGAAATGATCGACCGCTTCGTTCAGGAGGCCGAGGCAGAACGCCAGCGGTACTGGCAGAACCAGTCGATGACGCCGAAGGATCTCGACGAGTGAAAGCCCTCGGATTGATCAGCGTCGTTACCGCTTGACGTGTAACAATAGGGTATACATCAACTGATACGTGCGGTCCTCGATCCAGTCGAGCTAGCTGATTAGTTAATGTACACCCTATTTGATACAGTCATTCAGTAACACCCATATTGATACAGGCCCCTAATGTTTATCAGAGCCTACCTTCGAGCATCGACGGCGGATCAGGATGCTAGCCGCGCACGCGACCAGCTGGAGACGTTCGTCCAGGGGTTCGGCCTGGCCATCGCGGCCAGCTACATGGAAAACGTCAGCGGTACGCACGCGAATCGCCCCGAACTGATCCGGCTGCTGAAAGATGCCAGGCGCGGGGACGTGCTGCTGGTCGAGAGCATTGATCGGCTATCGAGGATGAGCGACCAGGACTGGAGGGAACTCAGATCAGCGATTGATCAGCGAGGTCTACGGATTGTCGCCATCGACCTGCCGACCAGCCACCAGGGCATCACCCTGCCCTCGGGCGATGAATTTACCGATCGGATGCTATCGGCCATCAACTACATGATGATCGACATGATGGCAGCGATTGCCAGGAAGGATTACCAGCAACGTCGCGAGCGGCAGGCCCAGGGCATCATCAAGGCAAAGGCTGCAGGGGTTTATCGCGGAAGGCCGGTTGATGAGGATCTTCGAAAACGGGTCCGTGAGCTGCTAGATGCGGGCTTGGGTATCCGTGCCACGGCAAGGCACGCTACCTGTTCGACAACGACGGTTATGCGTATACGCGATGAGCTTCCACAGAAGCCGGTCGGGGATTCCTGACTAGCGAAGGCGCAGCCGTAGTCTGTCAGGTATTCACGACTGGCCGCCGCCGGCAGGCGATTTTGCGGACCTGCTAGCCACGGCAAAAGCATCAGGGGTTAGGAGATCATAAGAGGGACGACTAGCGAACCCTTGAGCAATGCGGCCTGCAGGCCGGCACCTGGTTCATACCGTGAACCAACCTTCGCTCATGCTCTGTGAGCGACCGTCGCTCACTATCTATGACCTACCCCTCGCTCACGATCCGTGAGCTAGGTTAGCTCACCCCATGAGCTACCCCCACCATGAGCTACCCCTCGCTCATGGCTGAACGATATCGCGCAAACCTTGGAAGATATCGAGCAGGGATGAGCTATCTATCGCTCACAGGATGAGCTAGGCTAGTTCCATCCATGAACGATATCTGACAAATCTGCATGATATCGAACACGAAGCACAGCCAGCGGGAGTCTTCATGACTGACGACAAGAACGACATTCGCGCCCTGGCCCAGCCAGCTCAGCGCGGCACTTGGGTTCAGACCGAACGTGCCGGGCACGAAGCTTGGGCCGCGCTCACAGCTCAGGCACCCAGGGCTGCCCAGCTCATGCACATCCTGGTGCAGCACATGGACAAGCAAGGGGCTTTGATCATCAGCCAAGCGACATTGGCCAAGCTGATGGACACCTCTGTAGCCACCACGAAACGGGCGATCAGCGTACTGACCAAACACAACTGGGTCCAGACGATCAGTGTCGGTGGCCAACGTGGCGGGACACTGGCCTACGTGGTCAACAGTCGCATCGCCTGGGCCGACAAGCGCGACAATCTGCAGTATGCCCTTTTCAGCGCCCGGGTTCTGGTCTCGACCGAGGACCAGTCCGATCTTGGGACGGATAAGCTCAAGCAACTGCCCACCATGGACGACGGCGATATCCAACTTCCGTCAGGGCCTGGCGAAGAACCACCCGCCCAGGACTCATTCGACAACATGCTTCCGGACATGCCGTCGATTCCTCACAGCAGCTGATGCAGCCAGCTGCTATCACCTACCGGAGTCATCCAATGGGCTATTTACTGAGTACCGTGCGAGCGGTCGCCCGCACTTACCGCAGGACAAACCCTGAACGTCAGGGAGGCATCGTGCTTGTGTGGCAAGGCCAGGCCTATGGTTGGAAAGATTGCTTGCGCAACGCCAACCATGAGCAACCAGGGGCCTATGCAATCGATGAAGATGGCCATGTGTTCGTTGCCGAGGGCGGCAATGCCTACGACGGTGCGAAATGCTGGGTCGCGGTAACGGATCCAGGCACCTCGACGTAGCAATTTGTCAGGCCAGAAAAGGCGAAACCCGCTGCACGGCAATGCAAGCGGGTTTCTAGGGTTTTGCGAAGGAGCAAAATCCAGTTCTCATGCTACATCAGGTTCCCGCAGTTGCCCAGGGATACGGAGTTTTCACCAATGTCCGACAAATGCTATCCAGTGAGTATCGGCGAAGGCGCGAAGGTAGAACGCTACTCCGAGGCTTACCAGACGGCCCGCCAGAATGCTGCCAAGTGGAAGGCGGTACTGCAGAAGGCACACGGCAAAGATCTTGTACGCTGCCTGTGTCCAGGATCTGGCGACCGCCTGTTGGCCGTACGCTACAGGTCGGAAAAGGATTCCTATCACCTATCCCGCTATCCGCGTACAGGCGCAGAGCACGCGGTGAATTGCCAGTACTACGCGGAGGCGCCCGAACAGTCCGGGCTGGGAGCCTATAGCGTGGGCGTAGTAGAGGAAACCGACGACGGTAAGCTGAGGGTGAAGCTCACGCTGTCGCTACGGAAGAAGGAGCCTGTCGATGTCCAGCTGGTGGAGGTAGAGGCTCCGACGACTGCAAAATCCAGCACCTCGAAAACCTCGAAACCCGCCATGACATTGGGCGGGTTGCTGCATTTGCTCTGGACCGAAGCGAGGCTGAACCAGTGGGACCCCGACACGGGCAATCGCTGGATAGGACCCGTTCACGCCCGCTTGTTGCGTGCGGCGAAGCGAGTCGTTGTATCGCGCATGCGTATTGGCGATGCTTTGATTGTTGCGGGCACGCGGGGCGACCAGGAGACAGCAAATAGGGGCAAGGTGGAGAGCGCCGCCAAGAACAAGCGTCGCCTGATCGCTATCGGCCAGCTGGCCGAGCACTCTGCAGACATCGAGGAGGCCATGAGTCGCTGTATCAAGATCGATAGCGGCTGGGGCTTACCGTATCTGAACATCACCCCCGATTTATGGGATCAGGCCGTCCAGAGCTACCCGCTTGCGATGCTTGCATGGCGGAAGAAATGCCCTGTGGTCGCCATCATGCAGACAGACCAGCCTGAGAAGGACAGTAAGGGCCGTTATAAGACGCAAGTGCTCAACATCGCCTTGATGATCGTCTCGCAGGCATGGGTGCCGGTTGAGTCCGGGTACGAGTGGAAGATTGAGAAGCAGTTGCGTGAGCAAAGGCGAGCATTCGTGAAACCGATGCGATTCGATGCCGGTAAAGAGCTGGTTTTCCCCGATTTCTGGCTGACCGACGTAGGCAATGGCCGGCACGTTCCGATGGAGGTTTACGGCAGGAACGACCAGGACTACCTGGATCGAAAAGCCGAAAAGGCGACTTACTACGACGATCAGTACACCCCGACTGGGTGGTGGTATTGGGATGCCTATAGCGACCCCAAAGGAAAAGCTATTCCGCCGTTTCCACCTGCCAAGGCCCTCAGCGTGTAAGAATTCTCGCACGCGAGAATTAGCGGCATTGCACCTTCCACAGCTGGCCCCAGCTGGTCATGTAACTGGGGCTCAGCAGCGCTCTACGCATGCCCCAGTCAGGAGACAGGGGAACAGCAGCGGTTCGCAGGCAGTCGTGCCCCCAGCGCCGATTGATCTTGTCCATCACCTCCATCAGCGCGTCGGTACGCACTGGCTGGCTTGGGGTGAACAGGTCTTCCGTGTACTCCCCTCGCTTGCGTAGATCCATCAGCAGCACCTCGGCTTTGCTGTAGGCGAAGCCGGGCCGGAAGATCTCCTGCGCGGCCTGCAGGGCGTACTTGGTCAGCTGCCGAACATCATCGGTTGGATAGGCCGGAACGCACGTCACCGCGTTCGCATACTTCGGGCCGTCGCCATGGAACGAGGTCTGGATACCCACCCGCAGGGCTCCGCAGAGTGAACGCTGCTTCCGCAGTTTCTCAGCGGCCCGATGCACATACGTCGCCAGGGCTTCGTGCAGGGCCTGGAGGGTATGCACCCGCTGGCCAAACATCTTGCTTGAACAGATCGATTGCTTCGCCGGCACCGACAGTTCGAGATCCAGACAGGATTCGCCCTGTAGCTCTCGGATAGTGCGCTCAAGAACAATGCTGTACTTGCGGCCCATGGCTCGCGGATCCGCCCTGGACAACTCCCAGGCCGTAGCGATGCCATCGCGGGCCAGGTTGTCCCGCATCCGCCGACCGATCCCCCACACCTCATCGACCGGCATGCGCCGCAGCAACCACTCCACTGCCTCGGGTTTGCGTAGATCGACCACGCCCCCCGTGCGGTCTCGCCAGACCTTGGAGGCATGCTGGGCGGCTTTGGCTAGGGTCTTCGTGTGGCCGATACCGACGCCTACAGGCAGCGCCGTCCACTGCAGCACCCGGGCCTGTATCGCACGGCCCACGTCGGCCAACGGCTCGGGTAGCCCGTCCAGCTGCACGAACAGCTCATCGATGGAGTACCGCTCCCATTCCGGCACCAGGGAGGCGATGGCCAGGCCGACTCTGTGGCTCAGCTCGCCATACAGGGTGTAATTGCTGCTGAACACGGCGACGCCGTTCTGCTCCAGGAACCTGCGCACCTTAAAATAGGGATCTCCCATTTTCAGCCCCAAGGTTTTCGCCTCGGTCGTACGAGCCACAATGCAGCCGTCCGAATTGGACAAGACGACGACAGGCCGCTGCCTCAACTCGGGTCGGAATATGCGCTCGCAGCTGCAGTAAAAGGAATTCACGTCCACCAGGCCAAAGACCTGTGGCCGTGAGTCACTGGGCATGTTGGGTCAGATCCCAGGTGACGACGCCGAACACCTCAATCGCGCCGTATTCCTCGGGCCTGATCGTGCGATAGGCGGGATTCTCCGATTCAAGCAACCAGCCCGAAGGGGACTTGGCCAGCCGCTTCACCAGCGGCTGATTGTCCACGTAGGCCAGCACGATGTGGCCAGAGCATGGGGTGATGGATCGATCCACGACCAGGCGGGTGCCGTGGAAGATGCCGGCGTCGCGCATACTGTCGCCTTCGACTTCGACGAGCCAGACGTGCGGGGCACGGATGTTCATCAACTCATCGAGTGACAGTGGGGGTTCGTAGTAGTCAGCTGCAGGGCTGGGAAATCCACCAGCTGCGCAGCCTGGCATCACTTTCAGAGTCAGCGCCGATGGAGCGAGGGGTCGGAATTTGAGGATGTACATACGGCACCGCCGAAGGACTGTTTAGATATACAGTAATCCAGGGTTGGCCAGTCGGCTAGCCAAGCGGCGTAAATTGCTGCGGCTTTGGAGGGGTAGGTAGTCAGACCCGTAAGGACGTCGCGGTAGACTTTTTAATCGAGAGTTTGAAAGTCGTATCCAGGGTGGAACTGGTCATTTCCAGCCGTTCGGCAGGAAAAGGCTACTTTTTTGAGGGAATTTGAAATTTTTTTCGGGTGGTAGGGAGGCATTAATGTCGCCGGGGGGAGTCACCAATGACCCTATCCCGGGAGACATGCACCTCTCCATCCCGGCGACGCTGATGACTCCCAAAGAATTCCCATTTCATACACACTCATCCTCAATCACACCCAGTCAATCGAGACACAGCATACTCATGAAAGGGGCTGACACAGGCGTCTCCCCCCCTCCCGTTGTCAGCCATTTTTCGAGCCAGCATACTCGCGCCATCCGAACATATAGAGGTCAGGCGATGACTACGGCTAAGGCAAAAAAACCGGCTGCGGCACCGGACAATAAGTCCATCGAGCAAAAGTGGGGAAAGGACCTGGTAGCAGCAGGATGGACAGCTATCCCCAACGTGATTTTCGACTGCTCCCAACAGTTGGGTCTCAAGCAACTGGATGTGTTGATCGTTGTGCACCTGGCGAGCTTCTGGTGGACCGCTGGAAACGATCCCTTTCCGACCAAGGAAACTCTGGCCGGGAAGATCGGCTGCACCCCTCGTACGGTTCAGCGTGCTATCGCAGGCCTTGAGGAGAGAGGCTACATCCAACGGCATGCTCGTAAATCAAAGCAAGGTGGCAATCTCGCTAACAGGTACTCATTCGAGGGCCTTATCAAAGCTGCCGAGCCCTTCGCCAAGGCGATTATGGATGCCCGCGAGAAGCAAAAGGCTGCGAGTGATGGCACGGCCAAGCCCAAAAAGGCGAAGCCGTTGGAATTGGTCAAGTGAGGCGGCGACGGCGGTAACTTATCCGCTCGCCAAGCGCGGGAAGCATGACAATGAGTAAAACCCCAAGGGAGCTAGGAGATGAGAGCCTAGTAGAAGCATTTAGCGAGCTGATGAGTGTAGTCATCAACATGCAGCAGGCAGGCGTGGCCTTGGCCCACGTGACGGAACCTCCCGTATTCACCTACCTACTGACACCCAAGCAGTTCGACCGGATCAAGAGGATCTGCCGCGAGAACCAGTGGCCTGAACCAAACTGCAGAGGGATCCTCATCGACCTGGAAGCTGTCGCTCACCCGTTGGACACGCGCGGGATCAAGGACGGCTGCACCCCGGCAGAGGTACTAGCCATACTGACTCATGCGTACTGCGCCTATAGCGAGGTAGGCACGAACAAGCCCAAATACAGACAGGGGATCATGTTCAACAAGAGGAAGGTGAAGGTAGGCACGGGTAGCTACTGCGCCGTAGCGGTCGTAGAGGTACGCAGCGAAGGGAGCAAAACGTACCTGGCTCCAATCACCGCCTTTCACGCGAATGACTCGAAGATTCGAGGAATGACGCAAAAGCTAGGAGGATAGCTTCGCTGAACCAGTCGTCGAGATACACAAGGAGGGGGCAAAACGAACTTGCCCCAGTCAACGCTTATCACGCGACTGAGGCCAAGATGCGAAAGATTGGGTGACTACGAGGAAGGACGGCCTCGAAGGCAAGTCTCCCGCACTGAAGCGGAACAACCCAAACGCCTTACGATTTCCCTTCATTTGACCTGTGCTAGCCAGGCCTTCGCAGCTCCGCCGACAAATTTTCTGCTGTCTGCGTAGTCGAGGAACATGGTAAGCACCCCCCGGCAAAAATGCAAATATTTGCCCCCCCCCTAGTCGTCGATGCCTCCCTACTCCCGATGAATGGCTATCAATCCAGCATTTTTCAGCGTCCTGGTCCGCCAGTCTAGTCACAGGCTCTACACCTCACACGTAAAGGATCCAGGGCTTTTGCGTGCCCCCTTCGGGGGACGGCTGTCGTGAACCAAGCCCCGGCAAAGAGCGCGCCGGGTCTCGGCCCTGCGGGCTTCCATCCTCACGTCTCCGGCCCTTGGCCTGCGCGCTCCGCTTGCCGGTCGTTCCGGCCTACCCCTGCGCGGGCTCAGCTGCCATCGGTAGGAAGCGGACGCCCCAATGGCCTATCCGCCGCCAGTCCTTGCCTGCAAGGGGCTTTCGCGGCATATCCTCGGTCGCGAGCGCCCTGCGGTATTCCACGACCCCTTGCACGCGGCCTGTCTCTGGATAGTCCGGGCTTACCGCGTCCTACCGAAGGCTGCCGAGCAGATCCTCCGAGCAGGGAGGTGACTCCATTCCCAAGAGCAAGGAGGCAACCGCTACGCGGTCGCTGCTGAAAAGCGTTTATTTCCCGCGCCCAAACCTCGGCATTAAAGCAGATCGGCAAGAGCAGCAAACGGCAAGGGCCAAGCGCGTCGGTGTCTCGACTTTCTGCGCGTCAGGCCGCCCGTTAGTGTGCTGGAGTGATATGGACGCGGGCAGTCAGATCCAGGCCGACAGCCTGCATGACGGCCAACATGGTTTTCAGGGTCGGATTGCCGTTTTCTGAAAACGAGCGGTACAGGTTTTCACGGGACAAGCCCGATTCCTTGGCAATCTCACCCATCCCTTTGGCACGGGCGACAACGCCCAGGGCCTTGGCGATGTAGGCGGCGTCGCCAGTCTCGAAAGCGTCTTCCAGGAAGACAGCGATGGACGCCGGGTCCGTGAGGGCATCGGCGGGATCGTAGTCGAAAATTTTCTCTTTCATTCGTCATCACTCCACTGGCTGGCCAGTGCTTTGGCGGTCTCGATGTCCCGCGCTTGGCTGCTTTTGTCTCCACCACACAACAACAGGACCAGCTGGTTCCCGCGCTGCTGAAAATACACACGATAGCCGGGACCATGATGAATGCGGAGTTCGCTGATGCCCTGGCCGACTGGCTGGACATCACCGAGCAATCCGTTCGCAACCCGAAAGACCCGCGCAGCGATGATTGCTTTCGCCTGCTTGTCTTTCAGCTTGCGTTCCCAGTTCCTGAAAGTGGCGGTTTGTTTAATCGTTTTCATGAGACAATTGTAGCTTATAAATCACAGCGTAGCAAGATTCTCGCATGCGAGAAGTAAAATAAATGTACATCCGGATTTGACTAATAGTTGACATAAGGGTGTCCATTTGCGATACTGAATCCGTCGAAGCAATACCGCCTCGGCAGCCTGGAACCAGCGGCGGCAACCGCTCCGGGCAAATCGCGAAGGAGAATTTCATGAGCGCCTACGTCGTCAGCCAAAGCCACATTTCCGCCATCGTCATGTTTGCTTGCGTCGGCAAGCCGGACGACGCCACTCGCCAGATTCTCACCAGCCAGGGCCAGCAGCTGCTGGACGAGAACATCCGCTCCGTGCAGCACCGTTACCCGCGTGAAACGCTCCAGGCCGAACGGTTCGAGCTGGACGAAACGGTCCGCAAGCCTTCGGCGGTTGAAGTCCTCAAGCTGATGAGCTGCCTTGAGTACCAGTCCGAGCAGAATCCTGATTACTACACCACCAGCGCCTTCCTCACGCTGCATGGCCTTCGCCTTTCGGCCATGAGCAAGCTCGCGGGATACGACCAGGCGAAGTGGGATCTCGATTGATGGCGTCCCCAGCCCAGCCGATAGCGCCGCTGATGTGGCGCTACTCGTTGCGGTGGTGCCTGCCGCACGTTCCGTGTCCGGGGGAATTTGAGCTGCTGGTGATCGAGGCCCCAGCCGGCGAGCGAATGCCAGAAGCGATGCGCGCCGCCTGGGAGTCTCGCCCAGTGGGTTACGGCGTCTGTCTCGACTTTCCCGGCAACGAAACCGGCAAGCGCTGGAGCGCGGAAGCCAAAGCCCGAGTAAGGCAAAGGAACCTAGCGCGGCGCATAGACAAGCAGGCACCGCTCTTCGCGGATGAGCTGATTGCTCGCGAGCTGGAGCAGCGCGCCGGGTACTTCAAAGGCGAATAACCACAGGCCGGATCAGCGGCGGCAACCGCCCGGCCTAGCGAAGGAGATCCCCCAATGCCCCATTACCGCGTGGTCTGGGAAATTGATATCGACGTGGACGGCGACCATCTGGCCGCCGCCGAGGCCTGCGCCCTGGCCTACTTCAAACCGGAGATTGCAGCGGGTCAACCCGGCAGCGCCTGCGTCTTCGAGGTGACAGGCCCAGTCGATGGACCTGCGGTCATCGACTTGGCCCCCAGCCTGAGTGAACTCGAAGGCGACGACACCCAGTAAATCCCCCCTAAGTGCCCGGATCAGCGGCGGCAACCGCCCGGGCACCGCGAAGGAGCATCCATGAACGCGATTAGCCGCGGCTGTCCGGTGGACGGCGCTCAGCCCGTATTGTCCCTGGACCAAATCGAAACCCTGCACACGGCGCTGGCTGGCCGGCTCCTGGCCGTATGCTTCGGATCCGGTGTGGATTCGACCGCCATGCTCGTTGCCTTGCACACAGCGGGCCTGCGCCCCGACCTCATCACCTTTGCCGACACCGGCGCCGAGAAGCCGGAAACCCTGGCCCATGTTGAGGCGATGAATACTGTGCTGCGTGGCTGGGGATGGCCGACCGTCAGCGTCTGCCGGAAGGTGCCCAAGCCCACGACGGGTTACCAGGATCTCTACGGCAACTGTATGGCCAACGAGACCCTGCCTAGCCTGGCCTTTGGCATGAAATCCTGTTCGGTGAAGTGGAAGCAGGTGCCACAGGACCAGTTCATCAAAGGCGCTCGCTCCGGACCGAACGCACGAGCCCCGCACCCGCTCTGGCAGCAGGCGACAGCAACCGGCCAACGGATCGTCAAGCTGATCGGCTACGACTGCGGAAGGGCTGACCTGCGGCGCTCGCAGCGCCTCAAGCCAGCGGATGCCGATTTTGATTATGTCTATCCGCTGCAACTGATCCGCTGGGCTCGCCGCGATTGCGTGCGAGCCATAACCCAGGCCCTCGGCGCCGATCGGGTGCCGATCAAGTCGGCGTGCTTCTTCTGTCCCGCGTCCAAGCATTGGGAGCTGTACTGGCTGGCCGCCTATCATCCCCAATTGCTGGAGCGGGCCTTGCTTCTGGAGCGGCAGGCACTCACCGGCAAGCACAGCCGGTTCGACGCGGTGGAGTTCGGCGCCTCATGGGAAGACCTGGTGCGAAATGCCGACAGCTTTCCCAGCACGACGACAACGGTAGGGCTGGGCCGTAGCTTCGCCTGGAATCAGTGGGCCAGGATCAATGGCGTGGTGGATGAAGCGTTCAACGTGAAGCGCGGGGAGGGGGATCGAGCACGGTTCGCCAGGCTGTCCGACACCCTACGAGATCCGGACAACGCGCTGGACTCGCGGTCGCAGGTGATCCCCACTGTGAGCACCAAGGTCGAGCAGCTGGAGCTATGGGATTAAGACTATTTGTCAAAACGGATTTGACTAATAGTTGACTTGAGTTCAAGCCTTTGCGATACTGAATCCGTCGAAGCAATCCCGCTTCGACAGCCTGGAACCAGCGGCGGCAACCGCTCCGGGCACATTGCGAAGGAGATCCACCATGGCTACCGAATTCCACCTGTTCTATTTCAGCGAAGCCGCGCAGCTTCGCGAATTCAACGGCTTTGCCGTTGAACCCTCCTTTCAGACCCGCCCAGGGCAAATCCCGTCTTCCGTGACCCTCTACACCGTCGTCGCGCTGCGCAACACGACCGGACAGCGCGAAGTCCTGGCCGAGTTCCCGCTGGAGCTGCACGCCGAGATTTTCCGCGACATGGCCAAGGCAACCGCCCGCGCCCTCTGACCTACAACCTGCCCGGACCTAGCGCCCGGGCATCCGTGACGGAAGACGATCATGCTCACAAGGTATGTGCTCAAGCACTTCCACTTCTGCTGTGGCATCGGAGGCGGCGCCAAAGGGTTCAATCAGAACAGGGAGGTGGTCGGCCACCTCCAGGCCGATTGGCGTTGCATCGGCGGGGTGGACGTGGACCCCGGCGCGCTGCGCGACTTCGGCCGCATTGCCGGCGTGCCTGGCACCCAGATGGACCTCTTCACCCGCGAGCAATACACCGACTTTCACGGCAAGGAACCTCCTGCCGAATGGCGGGAGGCGACACCGGCAGACATTCGTCGCGCAGCGGGCTTCCAAGATCCTGATGTGGTGTTCATCAGCAGCCCCTGCAAAGGTGCCTCCGGCCTATTGTCCGAGACCCTGAGCCAGACGCCGAAATATCAGGCGCTCAACGAACTGACGCTGCGCTGTGTGTGGCTCATGTGCGAAGCCTGGCAGCACAATCCGGTCAGCTTGATCGTGTTCGAGAACGTGCCGCGCCTGGCGACCCGAGGTCGTCACCTGCTTGACCAGATCGCCCAGGTACTGAGTTTCTTCGGCTACGCCGTGAACGAGACCACCCACGACTGCGGCGAGCTGGGCGGCCTGGCCCAGCGCCGTAAACGCTTCCTGCTGGTGGCTCGCCACGTCGAGAAGGTGCCGCCGTTCCTCTACGAACCCGAGAAGCGAACGCTGCAATCTGTCGGCTCGCTGCTGGGCCGCATGCCATTGCCAGGCGACATTGAGCGCGCCGGTCCCATGCACCGTATTCCCGCGCTCCAATGGAAAACATGGGTAAGGCTCGCCCTGGTAGAGGCAGGCAAAGACTGGCGGAGCCTCGACCAGCTGGCCGTCGAAGATGGCCACCTGCGTGACTTTGTGATCGTGCCGGAAGCCTATTCAGGTTATCTCGGTGTGCGCGGTTGGGAGGATTTCGTGGGCACCATCGCGGGCCAGACAGGCCCCACTAACGGCGCGTTCTCTGTCGCGGATCCACGCAGTCCCGCGAACGCCGCCCAGTACCAGCAATATGGCGTACGGCGCTGGTCCGATCCGACCGGCGCCATCATCGGCATCAAGTCGCCAGGGCAGGGCACCTTTAGCGTTGCAGATCCTCGCGGCGCAGCTGGTGGCCATGGGAAGTACAACGTGACCCGCTGGACCGGCTCGGCCCGCACAGTGATCGCCGGCAGCACGACAGGGCAGGGCGCTTTCGCTGTTCAGGATCCGCGCACCGGCCTGCGCCGCGTGAAGGGCGACGCCTACCTTACAGGCGGCCACTACGGCGTCGTGCCGTGGGATGGGACAGCCGGAGCCGTCTCCGCCAGGGCGCGCCTCGACAACGGACGCTGGAGCGTTGCCGATCCGCGCATGCCAGCGGCCAGCGATCGACTGACCTGCGTTATCAGGAGCCTCGATGGCACTTGGCACAGACCGTTCACCACGCTGGAGAAGGCGGCGCTGCAAAGCCTGGTGGATCCGGAAGAGCAACTCGAACTGGATGGCCTGAGCGATCAGGCATGGTGCGAGCGGATCGGTAACGCCGTCCCACCGAAAGCCGCCGAGGCTATCGCCGGAGTCATGGCCCAAACCCTTTTGCTGTCCAAACAGGGGGAGACCTTCCTGCTCAGCAGCACGCCCGTTTGGGTGCGCCCTATCGCTGTCAGCCTCTCGCTGGCCAGCCCCATTGAAAACGTAGCCTGACCACCGTGCCCCTTGTTCGGGGCACACCACCAACCGGGACCCGACGGCGGCAACCGTCCCCGGACACGCGAAGGAGAACGACCATGTTCCGCGACCTCACCTTGAGCAAAGCCCAACGCTCTAGCCTGGCCCTTCACGAAGCTGCACGGCTGGCCGAGCAACGCAAAGAATGGTATTCAGCGGCAGAGTTGTACGAGGGTGCTGCCTCCCTCTGCGCCGAGGACGGCGACGACTTGTTACGCCGCGCAGAGCAGTGCCGCTCGCTGTGCGGGAATTACGATGATAAGGACATTTGAGGATTCGACATGGACGACAGTAACGAGGGACGCAGCCAGCCCTATCAGGACGTTTTGGCCTGGCTGCGCACGGCAACCGTTGAGGAGATCCGAGGGGCCTTGGCGATATCGTGGGGCCTCAGCCGGGATGATCTCGAAAGGGGGATCCGGAGCATGATGAAGTCGGACCGCCCGATGCTAGCCAACGAGTTTCCGAAGCTGTGCACGGGCTGAATCAGCCTTCAATCTGTGGCACCTCAGCCGTGGAGGATCCAGGGCTTTGCGTGCCCCCTTCGGGGGACGGCTGTCGTGAACCAAGCCCCGGCAAAGAGCGCGCCGGGTCTTGGCCCTGCGGGCTTCCATCCTCACGTCTCCGGCCCTTGGCCTGCGCGCTCCGCTTGCCGGTCGTTCCGGCCTACCCCTGCGCGGGCTCAGCTGCCATCGGCAGGAAGCGGACGCCCCAATGGCCTATCCGCCGCCAGCCCTTGCCTGCAAGGGGCTTTCGCGGCATATCCTCGGTCGCGAGCGCCCTGCGGTATTCCACGACCCCTTGCACGCGGCCTGTCTCTGGATAGTCCGGGCTTACCGCGTCCTACCGAAGGCTGCCGAGCAGATCCTCCGAGCAGGGAGGTGACTCCATTCCCAAGAGCAAGGAGGCAACCGCTACGCGGTCGCTGCTGAAAAGCGTTTGTTTCCCGCGCCCAAACCTCGGCATTAAAGCAGATCGGCAGAGCGCGCAAGCTGCAACTTTGGAGTCTAAATTCTCGCGTGCGAGAAACACAATTAGTATAATCGGATTTGACTAACAGTTGACACAAGATCATCCCTTTGCGATACTGAATCTGTCGAAGCAATCCCGCTCCGACAGCCTGGAACCAGCGGCGGCAACCGCTCCGGGCACATCGCGAAGGAGATTCACATGACTATCACCGCCCAGGCTCCAATCAGCAGCGTCAGCAACTGGCTCCCTGCCGGCGACCTCTTGGGATTCGCCCGGAAAATCTGGCCAGCAGTCAGCGGCATTGAGGCGCTGGAGCGCAGAGTAGAGGCTCTGTATGGCGCAGCTTGCGAGCGTTTCCCTACCTATGACGGGATGGTTCACCAAGCCTTTTGCTCCAGCATGAACGACGAGTTCGGCACAGACGAACATGCGGACGGGGTGGCACCCGCGTTCGAGTATGCCCGCGAGGCATACGGCTATATGTCTCCCAGGGAGGTTGATGAACTACTGCAGGAAAACGCCGCTGTGGGCATTTGCTGCCACGGCCTGGACTTCGATTGCTGCCCGCGTGGTTGCGGCGATCTCGACTAAAGCAGTCGAAACCCAGTAAGACCAGGCCCGGGAAACCGGGCCTTTCTACATCTGATAAACGGTCAAATCGGATTTGACTAATAGTTGACTTAGGAACGTCCTTTTGCGATACTAATCCCGTCGAAGCAATCCCGCTCCGACAGCCTGGAACCAGCGGCGGCAACCGCTCCGGGCACATCGCGAAGGAGATTCACAATGCGTCTATCCAGCAACTTCCGTAACCCCTGCATGATCCGTGGTGATCGTCCGCTCTCGAATGAGGAAATCGCCACCGTGGCCCCCTCGATCTTTGCCGAGGAAGCGCACGAAAGCCGCTCCGATCGCTACCGCTACATTCCCACCGTTGACGTACTCGAAGCGCTCCGGGGCGAAGGGTTCATGCCGTTCATGGCTTGCCAGACCCGCGTCCGCAACAGCGGCAAGCGCGAGCACACCAAGCACATGATCCGCCTGCGCCACGCAAACACCATCGTGGCCAAGGAGGCGAACGAAATCATTCTGCTGAACAGCCACGACGGCACCAGCAGCTATCAGATGATGGGCGGCTGCTTCCGCTTCGTCTGCGCGAATGGCCTGGTACTGGGCGACGCGGCGATGGATCAGAAGGTCCGTCACAGCGGGCGCCATAACGTCATCGGCGAGGTCATCGAAGGCGCCTATGAAGTGCTGAATCAGTTCGCACTGATCGAGGATCAGCGCGAGACCATGAAGGAGGTCCAGCTGGGCGGCGACCTGCAGCACGCCTTCGCCGAAGCGGCCCTGGCCTACCGCTACGATCCCGCCGAGGGACCGGCGCCGGTCACTGCCAGCCAGCTGCTGGCCCCGCGTCGCCGCGAGGATGCAGCCAGCGACCTTTGGTCCACCTTCAACCGCGTACAGGAAAACACCATCAAGGGCGGGCTGCGAGGTCGCACCAAGCAAGGCCGCCGCGCCACTACCCGCGCCGTCACCGGCATTGATCAGGACGTGAAGCTCAACCGCGCCCTATGGGTACTGGCCCAGCACCTGCGCCAAGCCGCGTAATCGCAACCGACCGGGCGCGCTGCGCCCGGTCTTCCTCATGTAGGGAGAGCGCCGCCATGCAAAAAGTTTTCTATGTACCCGGACAGACCGCCATCATCGACTACGCCCGCGAAATCGCCCCGAATGCGTGGGCCGCACGTTGCAGCTGGCTCATGCTGCAGGAGATCCGAGTGAGGCACCCAGGCGCGGTACTGGGCGACGAAGCGGAGTTCCTGCAGGCCCAGGAGAACGCGCACGGAACGCGACCGCAGCGTGTCACCGAATCGCGCTATGACTACGCGCTCAGCCGGGGCCAAGTGCTCGACTTCCACGCCGGCGACGCCGGCGACAGTTTCATCCTGCAGGGCCGAGAGATCGGCGACCTGGTGCGCGTGTACGCCCGTGCAAAAGGGCAATACTGGTCGTTTCTTGCCTTGCCCACCATCACCCATGCCGAGATATGGCAGCGTATACGGCGAGACCAGCCGCGGCTGATCGATAACTGACCCCAAGGAACCGACTGAATGCAGCCGATTTACACCGAAGAGCAGTGGAAGGAGATCGCGCCCGTTTTCGCGTCCCGGCGCCTGGCCATCGCGACCGTCGAGATAGCCAAAGCCGTGCTGGTGGACGGCCAGCGGATTCAGGACGTAGCCACCGCCCGTGGCATTTCCCGGCAAAACGCGCATGCCGCCGTCAAGCGGGTGCGCTTGATCCTGGAAGAGCAGGGCGCGAGCGAACTCATTCCGGTTCTGGTGTGGCTGCCCCCCGAGCTGGCCGAGCAGGTCAGGGAGATGGCCAAGCCCTACCCGCAGCCCAAGACGCCGAACGTCTAGCAGGATCTGACCATGCGCAGAGATATGGAACTGATCCGCGTGATCATGTTGAAACTGGAGGATTGGGATAAATCCCCCAGCTCCATAATCAGCTCGCCTGACATCGGGGAAGACTTTCCAATCGAAGGTTTTACCCCTGAGCAGGTCGAGTATCACTACAAGCTGATCGTCGATAAGGGATGGATCGATACCGGAGGATTCCCCGTGCGTTTCGGCTATTTTTACTTCCGCGCTCTCACCGACGAAGGCCACGATTTCGTTGATTCGGTCAGAGACGAGGAGGTGTGGGCAATGACCCGAGACGGCGCGAAAAAAGCCGGGACCTTCACACTGGACCTTTTGGGTCAGTTGGCGAAGGGTTTCGCGAAGAAGCAGATCGAAAAACACACCGGCATTGAGCTGTAAGGCTTCAACGCCAGCGATCACGTTGCAACGCCTGCGATCCCGGCCCCGCTTCCGGGCGTGCCCCCTTCGGGGGTCGGCTGTCGTAAACCAAGCCCCGGCAAAGAGCGCGCCGGGTCTTGGCCCTTCGGGCTTCCATCCTCACGCCTCCGGCCTTCGGCCTGCGCGCTCCGCTTGCTTTCTATCGTACGGCACACGGAATCCGTTGTTTGCTGGACGAACCACCTCACCACCAGGGATACCAGGTGACGCCACCAGCTGCCCAGGCAGATCGGCGCCGCTGCGCGAGATCGAGGGTGGCCAGCCTCGCCCAGGGGCTCGGATCTCACGCTGCGCGCCGGGCTGGCCAGCTGCTGCTGACCAGGCCCGGGCAGATCGGCGCGGCTGCGCGAAATCGAGGGTGGCCAGCCTCGCCCAGGGACTCGGACTCTACCGTACGGCACAGGGGAGTCTTCCAGTTTCCGGCCTCACGGCCAGATTGCCTCTCTCGCATTCCAGGTGATCAGGTTCGATAGCGGCTACCCCTGGCGGGCCAGTCACTGCAGCGGCCCCAACGTGCATCGAGGCCTGGCCGGGGAAATCGCCCTGCCGTTGCCCACCGCCCAGGCGATGGAGCGCGCCTGGCCCGTGGACAACGGCACCGCTCGCTACTGGCCCTTGTTGGGGCCTCGCTCGCTGGACGATTTTTCGCGTGGTGCCGCTGCAGCGAGAAGCAGCCTTCGGCGACCAAGGGCTGCACCCATGGATCCGCAGATCCTACAGACCAGGAACAGGCTGATGGCCAGGGGAGGGTAGTTAGTTCGAAACTGGCCCGGGCGGGCCAGCCGCTGCAGCGGCTCCAATCGAGCATCGAGGCTTTGCCGAGGAAATCGCCCTGCCGTTGCCCACCGCCCAGGCGATGGAGCGCGCCTGGCCCGTGGAGGGGTCGTTTGCGGGAGGGGGCGGAATCCTACGCTAAGGCTTTGGCCAGCGATATTCTCCGGTGAGATTGATGTGTTCCCATCCGAGCGGCGAAACATGGGCCAAGAGATCGGGCGATAGCAGCTTTCCATCGCGTTTCTGGTTTGCAACGACCTCGCCGAGCTTCATGGTGTTCCAGAAGATGATGATGGCGGCGAGCAGATTCATGCCGGCGATGCGGTAATGCTGGCCTTCGGCGGAACGGTCGCGGATTTCACCGCGGCGGTGGAAGCTGATTGCCCGCTTCAGCGCATGATGAGCTTCGCCTTTGTTGAGCCCGATCTGGGCACGCCGTTGGAGTTCGGCATCCAGAATCCAGTCGATCATGAACAGGGTGCGCTCGACGCGACCGACTTCCCGCAGGGCTGTCGCGAGCTCGTTCTGCCGCGGATAGGAGGCGAGTTTCCGCAGAATCTGGCTTGGCGCGACGGTCCCGGCAGCAATGGTGGCGGCGATGCGCAGGGTGTCGGGCCAATTGCGCTCGATCATGGCTTGGTTGACCTTTCCGCCGATCAACGCTCGCAGGTGCGCCGGGGCGGCCGACGGATTGAACGCGTAGAGCCGTTTGGATGGCAGGTCGCGGATGCGCGGAGCGAACCGGTAGCCGAGAATGGCACATGCGGCAAAGACGTGATCGGTGAAGCCGCCCGTGTCGGTGAACTGCTCGCGGATATGGCGTCCAGCATCGTTCATCAGCAGGCCATCGAGGATGTAAGGCGCTTCGCTTGCCGTTGCAGGAATCACCTGGGTTGCGAACGGCGCATATTGGTCGGAGACGTGGCTATAGGCTTTCAGGCCCGGGGTATTGCCATATTTCGCGTTGACCAGGTTCATGGCCTCACCTTGCTCTGTAGCGACGAAGAACTGTCCGTCGCTCGAAGCCGACGTGCCCATGCCCCAGAACCGGGCCATGGGTAACGCTGCCTGTGCCTCGACCACCATGGCCAGCGCCCGGTCATAGGCTTCGCCCTCGACATGCCACCGTCCAATGCGGATCAATTCCCAGAAGGTGTGGGTGTTTGTCGCATCCGCCATTTTGCGCAAGCCGAGGTTGATCCCTTCCGCCAAGATAACGTTCATTAGCCCGATCCGGTCAGCGCAGGGTGCTCCTGTGCGCAGATGGGTGAACGCTTCGGTGAAGCCGGTCGCCGCATCCACCTCCAGCAGGAGATCGGTGATGCGCGTGGGCGGGATCTGCTTGTAGAGATCGAGCACCAGATCTTCGGCGCCTGTCGGCGCGGCGGCTTCGAGTTTCTCGATATGCAGAACGCCGTTTTCAATCGACCCGCCCGGGATCGTGCCTGCGCGAGCGGCACGGCCAAGCTCGCGCAACCGCATGTCGAGGCGAGCTTGCCGGTCTGCCAGCCATTCCTCCGGCCGCAATGGCACAGCGAGACGACCGCCTTCCGCGATGGCTTGTGCCGGAACGAGTGCGTGTTTCAGATCGCCATAGCGCCGGGACCTAGTAAGCCAGACATCTCCGGAGCGGAACGCATCGCGCAGATGGAACAGCACCGCGATCTCCCATAGGCGAGCGTCGCCAGCCCTCTGGGCCCGAAGGTGGCGATGCCATTTCGAGCTGGGCCGCAAGAAGCTGGTCATCGCGGCATCGTTCAAACCGGTACGAAGGGCCGTCACCGCTTCCAGAAGCGGCAGTGCAACGGGCGCAGCTCGCAGATCGAGCAGGCGCAACATGCGTGGAGCGTATCGGCGGAAGCGGTGATAACCGTCGAGCACATGGTTGAGCGGATCGTCGGCCATGGTGGCGGTGAGCCTGGTTGCCATTGCAACAAGGGTTTTGAAGCCGTCCCACCCTGATCCGCTCGCGATGACGTCGCCCAGCGGCTGGCCATCATCCTGTGCATCGACCAGGGCGCCCCCGATCTCGGCGAAGGATTTCAGGGTGTCACGCACCACCCCCGCTTCGTCTGCGACCTTTGCATGGCAAATACGCTCCGAAGCACGGTAGAGACGGCCGACGATCCGGTCGTGGGTTTCGACCACTGCGTCGGCCAACATCGCCTGCCATTCCGAGACGCAAACAGCCAAGATCGCAAGCCGCCTGTCCTCCGGGAGATCGCGCATGCCGTCGGCATAATACCGTTCACCCTGCCTGCGCAGACGAGTCACCCGATGGGCAGGAACGCCGGCAAGCAGATCCTCGGGGAGATCGACGCGTTGCAGATATTCGAGCCGGTCGAGCAGCCGGTTGGCCGACGAAGAGTTCGAGCCAGGCTCGAACTGGCGCAGCCACACAAAACGGGTCACCCGATCATCAGCCGTCTCCTCGAGCAATGCCAGCAACTGTTCTCGGATCGACATAGGCAGACGAATGGCGATCCTCGTCTCGATGCGTCGCTCGGCATCGACGAGAGCCGCGGCACAAAGCCGCTCGATCGTGGATGTCGCGGGAAGGACAGTGCGGGTGCGTCGGCACTCGGCTACGAAGCGACGGGCGATATCCTCGTTCGACACCGCCATCTCGGCTTCTCGGAACAACCATTCCTTCAGCTCGCTCGCACCACGTCCGGAGAAGGTGCGGAAGCCGTAGAGCCCCCGTAACTCGGCAAGATGCTCGTGCCGTGTTTCCTCGCGGGCAGCATAGTCTACGAGATCGTCGGCACCCAGGCCAAGCTGCGCTCCGATAAATTCGATGACCTCTGCAGGGATCAGTTCGCCTGGAGCCAGCACCCGGCCGGGATAGCGCAGGACACACAATTGCAGGGCGAAGCCGAACCTGTTGTGAGCGCGCCGACGCAGCCTGATATGCCCAAGGTCTTCATCACTCAGCGTATAGTGCTTGAGCAAATCCGTCTGTGAAGTCGGCAAGCGCAACAGCGCGTCTTTCTGCCGATCGGTTAGAGTGACGCGACGCGGCATACATGTTCCTTTTTCAAAATCTGATAGCGTTCAAGACGCTTTGTTTATGAAGCTGGTTGAGATACATTTCCAGAGGTCAATGCAATCGTGGCCGAAGCGCCGCCTCAAACCAACGTTTGTGATACATGCTGATCGGATATGCCCGCGTCTCCAAAGCCGATGGCTCGCAGTCTCTCGACCTGCAGCACGACACCTTGCGCGCCGCAGGTGTCGAACGGGACAATATCTATGATGATCTTGCTTCCGGCGGTCGTGATGATCGCCCTGGCTTGACTGCCTGCCTCAAGTCATTGCGTGACGGCGATGTGCTGGTGGTCTGGAAGCTCGATCGCCTCGGACGATCGCTTGCCCATCTGGTCAACACGGTGAAGGAGCTGTCAGACCGCAAGATCGGCCTGCGGGTTCTGACTGGAAAGGGCGCTCAGATCGACACCACGACTGCGTCCGGTCGCATGGTGTTCGGAATCTTCGCCACCTTGGCCGAGTTCGAGCGGGATCTGATCCGAGAGCGCACCATGGCGGGTCTCGCCTCCGCGAGAGCGCGCGGTCGCAAGGGCGGACGAAAATTCGCGCTCACCAAAGCTCAGGTGCGTCTCGCGCAAGCCGCCATGGCCCAGCGCGATACTTCAGTTTCCGATCTCTGCAAGGAACTCGGCATCGAGCGCGTCACTCTCTACCGATATGTCGGTCCCAAAGGCGAGCTCAGAGACCATGGAAAGCATGTTCTCGGACTTACGTCGCAACTCGTTTCTTTTCGCAAGTTGAGCCACCTCCGCGCTTCATCAGAAAACTGAAGGAACCTCCATTGAATCGAACTAATATTTTTTTTGGTGAATCGCATTCTGACTGGTTGCCTGTCAGAGGCGGAGAATCTGGTGATTTTGTTTTTCGACGTGGTGACGGGCATGCCTTCGCGAAAATCGCACCTGCTTCCCGCCGCGGTGAGCTCGCTGGAGAGCGTGACCGCCTCATTTGGCTCAAAGGTCGAGGTGTGGCTTGCCCCGAGGTCATCAACTGGCAGGAGGAACAGGAGGGTGCATGCTTGGTGATAACGGCAATTCCGGGAGTACCGGCGGCTGATCTGTCTGGAGCGGATTTGCTCAAAGCGTGGCCGTCAATGGGGCAGCAACTTGGCGCTGTTCACAGCCTATCGGTTGATCAATGTCCGTTTGAGCGCAGGCTGTCGCGAATGTTCGGACGCGCCGTTGATGTGGTGTCCCGCAATGCCGTCAATCCCGACTTCTTACCGGACGAGGACAAGAGTACGCCGCAGCTCGATCTTTTGGCTCGTGTCGAACGAGAGCTACCGGTGCGGCTCGACCAAGAGCGCACCGATATGGTTGTTTGCCATGGTGATCCCTGCATGCCGAACTTCATGGTGGACCCTAAAACTCTTCAATGCACGGGTCTGATCGACCTTGGGCGGCTCGGAACAGCAGATCGCTATGCCGATTTGGCACTCATGATTGCTAACGCCGAAGAGAACTGGGCAGCGCCAGATGAAGCAGAGCGCGCCTTCGCTGTCCTATTCAATGTATTGGGGATCGAAGCCCCCGACCGCGAACGCCTTGCCTTCTATCTGCGATTGGACCCTCTGACTTGGGGTTGATGTTCATGCCGCCTGTTTTTCCTGCTCATTGGCACGTTTCGCAACCTGTTCTCATTGCGGACACCTTTTCCAGCCTCGTTTGGAAAGTTTCATTGCCAGACGGGACTCCTGCAATCGTCAAGGGATTGAAACCTATAGAAGACATTGCTGATGAACTGCGCGGGGCCGACTATCTGGTATGGCGCAATGGGAGGGGAGCAGTCCGGTTGCTCGGTCGTGAGAACAATCTGATGTTGCTCGAATATGCCGGGGAGCGAATGCTCTCTCACATCGTTGCCGAGCACGGCGACTACCAGGCGACCGAAATTGCAGCGGAACTAATGGCGAAGCTGTATGCCGCATCTGAGGAACCCCTGCCTTCTGCCCTTCTCCCGATCCGGTATCGCTTTGCAGCTTTGTTTCAGCGGGCGCGCGATGATCAAAACGCAGGTTGTCAAACTGACTACGTCCACGCGGCGATTATAGCCGATCAAATGATGAGCAATGCCTCGGAACTGCGTGGGCTACATGGCGATCTGCATCATGAAAACATCATGTTCTCCAGTCGCGGCTGGCTGGTGATAGATCCCGTCGGTCTGGTCGGTGAAGTGGGCTTTGGCGCCGCCAATATGTTCTACGATCCGGCTGACAGAGACGACCTTTGTCTCGATCCTAGACGCATTGCACAGATGGCGGACGCATTCTCTCGTGCGCTGGACGTCGATCCGCGTCGCCTGCTCGACCAGGCGTACGCTTATGGGTGCCTTTCCGCAGCTTGGAACGCGGATGGAGAAGAGGAGCAACGCGATCTAGCTATCGCGGCCGCGATCAAGCAGGTGCGACAGACGTCATACTAGATATCAAGCGACTTCTCCTATCCCCTGGGAACACATCAATCTCACCGGAGAATATCGCTGGCCAAAGCCTTAGCGTAGGATTCCGCCCCTTCCCGCAAACGACCCCGTGGACAACGGCACCGCTCGCTACTGGCCCTTGCTGGGGCCTCGCTCACTGGCCGATTTTTTCCGTGGAGCCGCTGCAGCGGAGAAGCAGCCTTCGGCGACCAAGGGCTGCACCCTTGGATCCGCACGGCGAAAGATTCTGACGGCGGACGCTCGTTTCAGTCGTCCGTGTCCGGCTGATCGTCATCGTCGAGGGTCACTTCAACCAACTCGCTGGGTTCGACAAACCGGACTTCGCATTCGACACATTGCAGCTTCCCACTCAGTCCCGGTTTTCCCCACACATTCAGGTGGCAGCTCGGGCAGGTGTATTTGCGCTTGTTCTTCGGATCCTCGGGCCTGGAAGACGGTTGGATCAGGCCGGCAGTCGTGAGCGCCGGAATATCAATCGTCGGGTCTTCTGGCTGGGGCACAGGCTCGCCGCCTGGACCAAAGAGCTGGGTTGCCGACATGGGGACACGCTGGGTGACGACATCGATCCACGACAGCATCGCCCCGCTTTCAATCAGCTCATCACAGGCCAAATCGAAGGGGCCGCCCTCGATGATGTAGTGCGTCATCTGCTGGCCGCAACGGCGACCACCAGGTTCGCCCGTGTCGGACGGCATGAGCCCGATGGACTCCATTTTGTCCGCCCACTCGGCATTGTGATATCCGCCGCGAGAGCGTTTACCGAAGTGGGCTTGCCACTGGTGAACTTGCTCATGCACCAGTGTGGAGAGCGTTTTCTTGATGCTGCGATGGGCGAAATACGCGCAGTTGAGCGCGATCTCATCACTCTTGCCGGTGCCGTTTCGGCGCAGAAAGCGAGATTCCGAGTAGTACCCGAATGTGTTCGCCTTGCGCTGCAGCGTGAAGATGCAGCCTGGCAGCTTTCCGTCATACAGCCGCTCATTGAACCAGTCATAGGCCGCTTCGATTTCGTCGTACAGCAGCTGACTTGCCGTGCCGGCCATGGGGCCTCCTTTCTCGCATGCGAGAACCCCCCGGATTGAATACTCATGCGCGGAAGGTAGGTGAACGATACAGTTTGTCGTCTGTATCGTACGATACAGACACGCAATGAAAAAGGGGGTGGATCCCCCTACTTCAACCCAAGTATCCGCCACGCACGGCAATGAACATCAGAGCCGCGCCCAGCGCTGCGCCTACGGCCAGCAACAGCGCCGAGAAGCCAACGGCGCGGCGCTCGGCCTGTGCCGTGACCAGGCTAGCCGTGCTGCGGTTGATCTCGTTACCGATCCTTGCCGCCGCCTCGCGCCCGGCCTGTACCAGGGCATTGCGCTGCTCGCTCATCATCGACTCGAAGTTCATCTGCGACTGCAAAAGGGCCTTGCCGGCGGCGTCTCGAACAGCCTGGCTGATCTTCTCTGCCAACGCGGCATCGACTTCCTCAAGCCGACGCACGATGACATCGAAGTCATCCATCATCTGCCCGAGCATCGCCTCCCGGGCCGTGGTCGGATCCTTGGCCATGGGCTACTTCCCCTTGCCGAAGAGGGTCGCGTAGACCTGATCCAGGTTGCGCCAAGCCGACTTGGCCAGCCGCTGGGCAGAGATCATGCGCTTGGCATGCTCCTTGTCGGCCTCATCGGTCGCAGCGCGCAGGCTCTCGCGGTAGTCGGTCGTATCGGCCAGCACCTCGCCTACGTTCATTTTCAACCCGCGCAGCCGCTCGAATACCTCGTTCGAGAACACCACGGCATCCCGCTTGAGGGTGAATTTCTTTTCCACCTCATGGAAGCCGAACAGCGCCGAGAACGTCTGCGGAACATCGTCGGCGTCCTCGATCTGGACCTTGTTGAAGACGACCAGGATCTTCTTTGCCGGCACGCCCAGGGCAGAGAGCGTCTTGATCGTGTTGATCGTGTCCACCTGCTGCTTCTTTTCCGGTACGGCTGGGATCACGAAGTAATCGATGTCTTCGTGGGAGCCGTCGTATTGGCCCATGAATTTGAAGAAGTCTTCGACGTTCGATGCCCCCACATCGACCACCACGTTTTCCTCGGTCAGCAGCACCTCCGACAGTTCGCCGAACTGCTTGCCCTTCAAGCGCTCGATCTCGGCTGCAGTATCAGCCGCGCCCGCGTTGATGGTCTCGACTGCGAACCGCAGTCCACCATTCCGAGGCCAGATCAGGTTGTCCGATAGCGTGGTTTTGCCGGAGTTTCCGGTGAAGTTGACGATGACTGTTTTACTCATCTGCGTTTCCTTGAGCTACGTGCTGCGCTTTCGTATTTGTCCAGATCCAGGGCGTTCTGATCGTCCCCGGGATTCATGAGCTTGCTGAGTTCTGCAGGTCCAAAATGACCCTGTGGAGCTGCCTTGGGTTTTGCATCTGTATCGTACGATACAACTCCCGTCTCTTCTGATTCCCTGCGGCTGTCTGTTGGTGCTGAGGCTACTGGCCTCGCTTGGCTTTCAGGTTGGCCAACTGGTAATGCTGGCTTCTGATCAGCATCCACCCGTTGTGCTTTCCGGTGCCGATATAGGTAGCTCTTGAGCGTGTCCATGCTCACCTCGATCCCCTGCGCTTTGAGCACTTCCAGGATCGCCTTGCGTGTCACCCCTGCCTTCAACTGCCTTTCAATCACCGGCATGACCTGGCGTATTTTTGCTGCCTTGGTCTCTGGTTCGACAGCCATCAATGCTGCCTCAATGTCCTTGCCTGCCATTTTGCACCCTACCTGCACCCTTGTTGCATTTCTATTGCATGCTAATTGTCTCCCTATTGTAGTCAATCTGCACCTCTTCTGCCTTCTACCTGCGTCTCATCTGCTCCCTTTTTGCACTCCCCTCCCCTTCTATCTCTACGGCCTTCGGCCTAGGTACTGAAAACGCCCTTAACAAGAGCATCAACTTCAACCCTTAACAGGGTCAAAGTCTCAATACACAACACGCACCTCCCTGTCGGGAGGTGAAAGCCGCATAGGCTGCGGCTTGCAGACCAGTAGACCCGAAAATCACTGTGATACATCTGTATTACAAAATAGCACGCAAGTAGCATCAATCAAGCGTTTCTGTGTATCACACTTGCATTACACATGCTGTCCTGTACCTTTACCTCTGAAAATTTCCATTTTTCCCAGCTAATTGAGGGCGCAGCGTGGGCCGGACAGTACCCATCAGATTCAATACCGAGCAGCTGGCCCGGGTAGAAGAAGCCGCCGCACTGGCTGGCTACAAGCACCTCTCGGCATACATCCGCGACCGCGTGTTGGCCATGGACAAGGGGGCACACAGGCCAGGCGTCGAGGACTGGGCCGAGCAGCAACGGATGATCGGATTGCTGGAAAGCATCGCCCAGGAGCAGACCCGCAACCGGGCAATTCTCACGGTGGCCATCTACCTGATTCGGCAAAACGTGACCCAGGGAAAAGTGAACGAGTTGCGTGCCCAGCTGCAGCACCTGGACGGTGCCGAGGATGCCCTGGCGGTCTTGCTGCCGGAGCTGGCCAACGATATCGAGCGACTGACTGGAGAAGACTGATGCACAAACAAGAGGTCGATTCCGCCGTCATGACAGCCGGCTTTGGTCTGCCGCTGGCGGGCTGGCTGGGAGGCATTCACTTCGCGGGGCTGCCTTTGACCCCGTTCCCTGCGGCATTCAGGGAGACGCTGCACAACGGCTGGCATAACCCAGTCGTCACCGGCGCGACCATTGCAACCTCCGTGGCAGCCGCGGGCCTCTGTTACTACCTGTACGAGTATTGCGACGACGGATTCAGGGGGGAACGCTTCCAGATGTGGTTGCGCGGATCTCGCATCCGCAACTGGCACCACGTCAAAAGCAAGGTCAATGCGCGGAACGCTAAGACCAACAGGGAACGCCGCAAGAAGGGGTTGGAGAAGCTTGAGCCGATCATGATCGGCAAACTCCCGATGCCGCTGCACCTGGAAGACCGCAACACCATGATTTGCGCGTCCATCGGCGCCGGTAAATCCGTGACGATGGAGGGAATGATGGCCTCGGCGCTCAAGCGCGGCGACCGCATGGCGGTCGTGGACCCGAACGGCACGTTCCTGTCGAAATTCAGCTTCAAAGGGGATTACGTGCTCAACCCCTTCGATGCCCGATCAGTCGGCTGGTCGATCTTCAACGAGATCCGTGGCGTCCATGACTTCAACCGCATGGCCAAGTCCATCGTGCCTCCGCAGATCGACCCGAGCAGCGAGGAATGGTGCGAGTACGCACGGAACGTCATCGCCGACACCATGCGCAAGCTGATGGAGACCAACAACCCCGACCAGGAGACGCTGGTGAACCTGCTGGTTCGCGAAGACGGAGAGACCGTCCGGGCGTTCCTGGCCAACACCGACTCGGAGGGCTATTTCCGCGACAACGCGGAAAAGGCGATTGCCAGCATCCAGTTCATGATCAACAAGTACGTCCGCCCACTGCGCTACATGACCAAGGGCGCATTCTCGCTCTATCAGTGGGTTCACGATCCAGACGCTGGCAATCTCTTCATCACCTGGCGGGAAGACATGCGCGACACCATGCGCCCGCTGGTGGCCACCTGGATCGACACCATCTGCGCGACGATCCTGAGTTCGGAGCCCATGACAGGCAAACGCCTATGGCTCTTCCTCGATGAGCTGCAATCGCTGGGCAAGCTGGAGAGCTTCGTTCCTGCCGCGACCAAGGGCCGGAAACATGGATTGCGCATGGTTGGCAGCCTGCAGGACTGGTCGCAGTTAAATGCGAGCTATGGCCGGGACGATGCGGAAACCCTGCTTTCGTGCTTCCGAAACTACGTCATCTTAGCGGCGGCGAACGCGAAGAACGCCGACCAGGCCCGGGAGATCCTGGGCAACCACGAGGTCAAGCGTTTCCGCAGATCGTGGTCTGCCGGCAAGCAGACCAGGGCCGAGGAAATCAAGTCGGAGCCGGTGGTGATGGACTCGGAAATCTCCAACCTCAATGACCTTGAGGCGTACGTCAAATTTGCCGAGGACTACCCGATCACCAAGATCAAATCGCCCCACGTGGACTACAAAGAGCGCGCGCCGGCCATTGTTCTAGGCCAGGCTGCAGCCTGACGAGGTGCCCCGATGTTCAACGTGACGCTGATCAAAGGCGACAACCAGTATGCAGCTGCAGGGTATTTCTCCAGCGCTGATGACTACTACGCCAAGGAGGCCCCTGGCGAATGGCAGGGCATCGGGGCTGACCTGCTGGGCCTAGAGGGCGCAATCGACCAGAAAGAGCTTGCACGGCTGCTCGACGGCAAGTTGCCGAACGGCGAGCGGATGGCCAAGACCTTCGACAAGGAAACCGGCACCCGTCGCATGGGCCTGGACCTGACGTTTTCGGCTCCCAAGTCGGTATCCATGCAATCCCTGATTGCCGGCGACAAGGATGTGATCGCCGCACACGACCGCGCTGTGACCCGCAGCATGCAGGAGGTCGAGCGCCTGGCTCAGACCCGCAAGAAGGTGGACGGCAAGTCGATGGTGGAACGCTCCGGAAACCTTGTCATCGGCAAGTTTCGCCACGAAATGAGCAGGGCCAAGGATCCGCAGCTTCACACGCATGCTGTGGTCATGAACATGACGCAGCGATCCGATGGCAAATGGCGGGCGTTGCGGAACGACGACATCTACAAGATCCAGCCGCAGATCGATGCCATGTACAAGGGCATTCTCGCCCAGGAGTTGCGAGCGCTGGGCTATGGGATCCGGGTTCTGGACAACCAGGGCAACTTCGAGCTGGCCCATATCTCCCGCGAGCAGATCGAAGCGTTCTCCAGCCGCTCGAAGGTGATCGAGGAAGCCCTCGCCAAGGACGGAAAAACCCGGCTCGATGCGACACCGCTTGAGAAGCAGATCATCGCCATGGCGACCCGTCCGCGAAAGGACGAGCGCGACCGGCACCTGGTCAAGGAATACTGGGTTACCAAGGCGCGAGAGCTGGGCATCGACTTCGGTTCGCGCAGTCACCTCGACAATCGTGAGTACGCGGCCAGATCCGCCAAGGGCCAGGCGGAATACAGCCTGCCGGAAGGCATCACCCCCGGCCAGGCCGTGGTCCAGTACGCGATCAACCACCTGACCGAGCGTGAGCAAGTGGTAAGCGACCACGACTTGCGGACTGTCGCGTTGCGCCGGGCCATCGGCCTTGCGACGCCTGATCAGGTCGATGACGAGATACGCCGGCTGGTCAAGCAGGGGACCTTGATCGAATCCGCCCCCACCTACCGGATGGCCAGCGGCGATGCCGATTCGCCGGCACTCTCGCCTGCAGGATGGCGCGCTCACCTGCAGGAGCTGAAAGGCTGGTCGGAGAAGCAGTCACGTCAATACGTGGACATGGCCATCAAGCGAGGATCCTTGGAGGTGACCGGCAAGCGGTACACCACACAGAAAGCGTTGAAGCGGGAAAAGGCGATACTTGCCATCGAGCGCGCTGGACGTGGCCAGGTCACACCCCTGATGACCAAGGAGCAGGTTGCGAGCGCGCTCCAAGGGTCCACCCTATCCGCTGGCCAGTACCAAGCCGTGGAGGTGATCGTCGGGACCAACAACCGATTCGTTGGAATCCAGGGCGACGCCGGCACGGGCAAGACCTATTCGGTCGAGCGGGCCGTGCAGCTGATCAACTCTGTGAACACGGCAATGAGTACCCGCGACCCGCAGCAACTGACGGGCTATCGCGTCGTCGCGCTGGCACCCTATGGCAACCAGGTCACCGCCTTGAAGAACGAGGGATTGGATGCCCATACCCTGGCCAGCTTTTTCAACACCAAGAACAAGACCCTCGATGACAAGACAATCGTCATTCTCGATGAAGCCGGTGTCGTCGGTGCCCGCCAGATGGAACGGCTCATGCGAGAGGTCGAGCAAACGGGTGCGCGCCTGATCCAGCTGGGCGACACCAAGCAGACCGAAGCCATTGAAGCCGGCAAGCCCTTCGCGCAGCTGCAGCACAACGGCATGGAGACGGCCCGAATCAAGGAGATCCAGCGGCAGAAGGATCCGGAATTGAAGCGGGCCGTCCAGTACGCGGCGGATGGCAAGCCCGCCCAGGCGCTGCAGCACCTGCAGCACGTCGAAGAACTGCGGCAAGCCTCGGACCGGCACCAGGCAATCGTGCGCGACTACATCGCCCTGACCCCGGAGCAGCGGAAAGAGGTGCTGATCGTCGCCGGCACCAACAAGGATCGAAAGGAGATCAACCAGATGGCCCGCAAGGCGCTCGGCCTGTCGGGCAAAGGCAAGGAGTTCGAGACCCTAAACCGGGTTGATTCCACCGAAGCAGAGCGTCGGTATGCCCCTAGCTACAAGCAGGGAATGGTCATCCAGCCCGAGAAGGACTACAAGGCCGCTGGCCTGACTCGGGGCGAGCTGTACGTGGTAGACCAGGCGCTGCCAGGTAACGTGCTGGTGGTCAAAGACCGCAGCGGCAATCGCTACGAGTTCAATCCTCGCAAGGCCACCAAGCTCAGCGTGTACAAGCTGGAAAAGCCCGAACTGTCGGTCGGCGACCTCATTCGGATCAACCGTCAGGATCCGAAGCTCGATCTCACCAACGGCGACCGTATGCGCGTGACGAGCATCGAGAATGGCGTGGTGCAGTTGGCCTCGATCAAGGAGGTGAACGGCCAGCCTGAGCGGACGGTCAGCCTCCCGACCAATAGGCCCTTGCACCTGGAGCATGCCTATTCGGCAACGGTGCACAGCGCCCAGGGCCTGACGAATGATCGGGTCATGATCTCGCTGAATACCAAGAGCCGGACGACCTCGCAAAACCTCTGGTATGTCGCCATCAGCCGGGCTCGACTCGAAGCCCGGGTTTACGCTGACTCGATCAGTGGGCTACCCGCTGCGATCGCCAAACGCTACGACAAGTCCACGGCGTTGTCCCTACAGCAGGATCGGGAGAAGCAAAGGCGCGAACCCATACAGCCTCGCACTGTAGTGGACGGCCAGGCTGGACTGGAACGCAAGCGTCGGACGGGCCTTGATGGCGTGGGCGGTGGCCAAGCGAGGACCTGAATGAGGCAGGGCTATTACCTAAGAAATGGCATCGGGGGTGTAAGCCGGAACCCCAGAATATTCCGTCCTTGACGGTAAGCTCGAACTGGCGGGAGCTGACGGCAAACCATTGTTTTACGGCGATGACGCCTTCAAACTGAAAACGGTTTGATTGAGCCGTCAGAACAGGTACGGAAAGCCGTGTCAAATAGCAATAGCAGCAGGGATTCTCTCCAAATCGGCGGTGGCCATGGGCGCTAGTTACACAACAAAAATCATCCTGGCGTTCAGAAGCGGGGGCGTCTGCGCCTTCCCGATGTGTGGCAAACACCTTACGTACCGTGCCCAGGTGGGAGACGATACCTATGTTGGCGAGGCAGCGCATATTTGTGGCGAAAAGCCGACTGCTGCCCGGCATGACGGCTCTATGACTGATGATGAGCGCGATAGCGTCCAAAACCTCATCTATCTCTGTACCGATCACCACACGATCATCGACAAGGTTGCGGCCGATTGGCCTACTGCAACCCTTCTACAACTGAAAGAAAGCCACGAAAGACAGGTCCGGCAAGCTATAGAAGCAGCCTTTGCGGATGTTGCCTTTCCCGAATTGCAGAACGCCGTCTCTTGGGTTGCTGGCCAGGCGCCGGCGCCAAATGGCTCTTTCGACCTTCTCGCACCAGACGAGAAGGTCAAGAAGAACTCGCTTTCGAATGGATCTCGCCACATCATCGCTGCTGGGCTAACCTCACGAGCCACCGTTAGCGATTATGTCGAGGCAGAAGCGCAGCTGGATCCTGACTTTCCTGAGCGATTGAAAGCCGGCTTCCTGGCAGAATATTACGCTCGCCGGCAAGAGGGCCATAAGGGTGACGAGCTATTCGAATTAATGTGCGCCTTTGCCCAACGTGGTCTGCGTCGACAGGCAGACAAGACCGCAGGCATCGCCGTTCTAATTTACCTTTTCGAAATCTGCGACGTGTTTGAGAGATGATTCTTCCGACCAAACATATCCCGCAGAACGAGGCGCTGATCGGTGTCGGCGCTACGCTGTTGGCGCATCTCAACATGCCAATGACTATTTCAGGCCTCTGGGAGCGTCTGCGCAAGGAACCAAATGTAGGGACCTTCGAGCGATTTGTGCTGGCCTCGAACCTCCTTTATTTAATCGGCGCTATCGATATCCGAGACGGCCTTATTGTGAGGACCGCCTCATGATCAGAGCTGTTCGCGCCAACCGAAAGGGCTTCCACACCACGCCGCTAAAGCCGGGGGTCAATCTTATCTTAGCGGACCGATCTACCTCGGCCGGGGATAAAGATACGACCAACGCTCTGGGCAAATCGACGCTAATTGAAATCATCGACTTTTGCCTCGCCAGTAATACCGCACCTGGAAAAGGGCTTCGCATTGAAGCTCTGCAGGGTTGGGCTTTCACGCTAGAGCTTTCCTTGCAGGGCAACGACGTTGCTGTGACGCGCGCGGTCGATACACCTGGGTTCTTTGCAATCGAAGGGACTACCGATGACTGGCCTATCAAGCCAACGCCGAACAAGGAAGGTGTCCCGGGACTAGACGTCAAGAGGTGGCGAGCCGTTCTCGCCTGGTCACTATTCGGTGTCAGTGAGTTGTCATCAGAATCCGGGTACAAGCCCTCGGTACGTTCGCTGCTTTCCTATTTTGTGCGTAACCAGACAGCCGCCTATAACATCCCATTCAAGCACTTCGACAACCAGAAAACTTGGGACATTCAGCTCCACAATGCCTTTCTACTGGGGTTGAATTGGGAGAAGGCCGCCGCCTGGCAGCAGCTGAAAGATCAAAAGAAAGCGCTCGATGCGCTCAAGCAGGCGATCAAGACTGGAGCCATAGAAGGCGAGCTGGCATCACTCGGCGAACTCGAAGCCGAACGCCTGCGCCTTGCAACCCAGCTTGAGCGTGAACGAGAGGCTCTATCGAATTTCCGTGTTCTTCCCCAATACCGTGAAATCGAGAGTCAGGCGAACCTCATGACTAGCGAAATTCATAGCCTGGTCAACGCCAATATCGTGGATAAGCGCCGTCTCAATCGCTACCGCGATTCGTTAATGAGCGAAGGCGCTCCAACGATAGACCGTCTCGAAGCCCTTTACAGTGAGGCTGGCATCGCATTACCTGGCGCGGTCAAAAAGACACTGCAGGAAGCACGGGCATTCAATGCCCAGATCATCGCCAATCGCCGTCAGTTCATCGCCAGCGAGATTGCCGCGCTAGAAGCTGCCGTCGTTGAGCGCGAGACTGATATTGCGACCCTCACAGATCGACGTGCCGGCTACCTTAGTGCGCTTGCAGGACAGGGCGCTCTGGAAGAATTTATTCAATTGCAGGAACTGCATGCTGCTACTCGGCTGAAAGTTAACGAACTGACCAATAGGATTACCCAGCTTCGTCAGATGAGCACGAAGGCCGACACGATCAAGGTCGAGACCGTCGAGTTAAAGCGCGCAACAACCCTCGACTATGAAGAGCGGCGTGTGCTGTGGTCAAAGGCGCTTGGCCTCTTTTCCGAGTTCTCGGAGACTCTTTATAAGTCACCTGGCCGGCTTGTCATCGATATCGACGAAACTGGCTACAAATTCGATGTCGAGATAGCGGGCAGTCCGAGTGAGGGCATCAGCAAGATGAAAATCTTCTGCTACGACCTCATGCTGATTTCGTTCGCACGCCAGCGTGGTCTCGGGATCGACTTCCTGATCCACGACAGCACGATTTTTGACGGTGTTGACCCTCGGCAACGTGCCCATGCTTTGGAACTTGCTGCCGCGATGGCTGCAAAATACGGCTTCCAATACATCTGCACACTGAACACCGATATGGTTCCTGTGGCTGACTTTACTTCAGGCTTTGATTACGACAGCTTCGTCCGGATCCGACTCACCGATACTGACCCTACTGGAAGTCTCCTTGGGTTCCGTTATTAAACGGGGAGCATGGGGCTGTAAGCTGGAACCCTAAAGCGTTCCAGCGGGAAACACGGTCGAAGAGGTTTCCCGTTGCTTTCGCTATCCGATACCGCTTCCTAAGCCTCATTACCTGCGTTTAATAAGCACAGATGAAAGAACCCCGCCATGGCGGGGTTCTTTTTAGGCGATCAGCAGCCTCAAAAGCCCTTGCCTCCGAGTGACTTCGGCTGCAGGGCCGGGGCCTTCCGTTCGCGCTCCAGCTGGCGTTCTTGAACGATGCCGACACCCGCGAAGGGATACCGGATGGAGAGATCCTTTCCGGTATGCAGCAGGCCCGCTTTCGCGCTGCTCAGCGCCGTCCGATCATGGGCGACGTGATAGGTCTTCTGGCCTTCGCTCACGGCCTGAATGACCTTGTTGTTCTGGAACCCGACGATCTTCCCCTCATAGGTGTGGCCACGCTCAGCGGCTCTAATTGCCGGCATGTCCATCGGTTTGGACAGACTCTGTGAATCTGCCGCCTTGCCGGCAGCTGCTCCAGCTCGCTCAGTCTTGTGTCGCTCCAGGGCGTCTTTGAAAGAGGCCTTGAAATCGGCAGCGCCCGGCATGTTGTCGAATGGCAGATCCTTTGCGTACTGGGCGCCCTCCTTGCCCACCTGTGCGTATACCCGCGCTGGCCCGTTACCTTTCTGCACCGTGATAACCGACTTGTCGGACATTTCAGCCTTGAACCAGGCTGCACCTGCTTGGCGAGGATCCGTGAATGCCTGCGGATCCTTGCCCTTCTGAAAGAGCTGGAAGGTGGTTGGCTCGCTGCTTTGCTTGTCCATACGCATACCTCTCAATAGCTGGGTTTGAACGGTTGTCCCTTGTCCCACCGGCTTTGCCAGTGGCGAAGGTACTGCTCAGCGAGATCGGCATCGTTCCAGACCACCAGGGCATTCTCGCTGTTGCTCTTTGCTGCTGCAGCCGTGTAGTTGAAGCTGCCCGTCTCGACCGCCTTTCCGTCGATCACCATGAATTTGTCGTGGTGAATCGGGTACACCTTGACGGTCCGTGTGGGGATGCCGGCGCGTGCCAGCAGCGTCAGTGCATGTTGGCCAGCTCGGGCGGCGCCGCCTTCGAGATTGCCGTCGTGGTCGGCCACAATCGCCACGTCCACGCCGCGTTGTTTGGCCTCGATCAAGGCTTTGGTCACATCGGGACTGGTCAGCATGTAGGCGGATAGCCGTATCGAATTGGTCGCTGCGCTGATCGAGCGCAGCACCAGGGCAAGGGCCGATCCTTCCGGAGAAAATCCAACCTCGATCCGGCGAGCCCCATCGATCAGAACCGGGGCCTTGCCTTCCGCTGGCTGCTGATCAGCGAGCGCATACGGCATGCCCGTGGCCAGCAGTGCCACCAGGGCAAGGGACTTGATGGCTGCTAGCTTAGAAACCACCTTTGGAGCCTCCCCATTTGTCGTTTGCCTGCTTGCCGCTGGCTTTGTCTTCGACGCATTGGGCCAGGAAGTCCCCCCGCGCCTCGGAGGTGCGAGAGGGGCTGAATTTCCCATGCTTCGTACGAACGATGCTGAAATAGCGGGTGACGTACTTGTCGCAGTCACCATCGCGGGACATGCCCAACAGGCACAGCGTCGCGCCGCAAGCGTCCGAGTCGCTTTTGGATCCGTAGCTGTAATCCGGAGAGGTCGGCTGATCGGCATAGGCGCTGCTGGCCAGGACCAGTGCTGCGGCGAGGATCGCGGTCTTGATGCTCATAGACGCTCCATTTCTCGCATGCGAGAAGTCAGTTGACGATTTGAATGAAGGAGGGAGTAGCCGGGCGCTGCTCTGCCACGGTTTGGGGAGCCTGGACCTCGCGCTGGACGGGAGCCGGCGCCGTAGGCTGGAAGCGCTGGAATTCACGCGGCGCATCGACGGGATCAGCGTCGGTATTCAGCTGGACCTGGATCTGCGGCTGTTCGGCTTGTTGGGGCTGGGGCTGGGGAGCTTGCTGCTGACTAGCAGCAAGAACCTGGCCGTTGTCGTCTGTAAAGGTGAGCCATGGCCCCTCCTGCTGCTCAGCGGCCCTACGAGCGCGCTGGGGCGCTGTTCGAGCTGGGGCCGGCTCCGCTACCGCGGAAATGGGTTCTGCCGCTTCTGCGCCCTCTACGGCAGGCACAATCGGGTCATCGGCCGAGGGGTTTAGAGCCCGGGTGACCACTTTCTCGACATAGGAAGGTTCACCCGGATGATCCGGCTTGAACCCTCGCAGTTCGTTGCCGCTGTAGTACATGGAAAAGGCCTTGCGCAGCGCCTCTTGCTCGCTGCTGCTGGTAGCTAGCGCCTTCTTGTAGTCAGCTGCCAGGTGTTCGCTGATGGCCTGCAGGTTACGGCAAGGTTCGAAGACTGCCGGGTAGTCCAGCCCCTTCGCCCGCATGTTGGTGACCAGTAGCTGGCCAAGGCCCATCGAGAAGCGTTTGCCCTGGCGTTCCAGCTGCTGGGCGGTTGCTATGGCTTCACCCAGCGATTGCGGCTGACGTGCCAGGTGCGTACCCACAACGCCGATGGCATAGGGGTTGAAGGTCGATTCATTGCCGACCAGCGCTTTCAGGGTCGAAGGGTGCACCGAAGGCGCGCATTTGGCCGCCAGTTCGGAAAAGCGCATTGGTTGGCCTTCATCGGCTGAGGCCAGGGCAGGCAGGCCCGCAGCGAACAGCATCGCCAGGGTCAATTTAGGCAGCTTTTGCATATTGCACCTCGGTGATGATGCGGCGGCCATCGAAGCCGTATTCCCACTGGATAACCACGTCGATGAGCTGACGGGAGAACTCGATGAGTTGGCTCTTGCTCATGTCGGCACCGCCACGGGATGCCATCGACGCCAGGCGGTCGAACATCAGGTCCGGGGAGTCGGAGTGGATGGTGGACATCGAGCCGCTGTGGCCGGTGTTCAGCAGTTCGAGGAACGGGAAGGCTTCGCCTCCGCGAAGCTCCCCCATGATTGCCCGGTCGGGCGTGAGGCGAAGAATGGATTCGAGGTGATCGAACGGCGTCACCCTCGCCTTGCCCTGGCCACCGCGTGAATAGATCAGGTGGACGACGTTTTCACCTGGAGCCTTGATCTCCCGCGTGTCCTCAATGGTTACCAGCCGCTCGCTAAGGTCTACGTGCTGCAGCAGCTCGTTCAGGAACGTGGATTTGCCGGCATTGGTACCCGCCGAGATCATGATGTTCTTGCGAGCCTTGACGATGCCCTTGAAGAACTCTTTCCAGCGCTTGGCCCGGTAGAGCTCTACCAGGTGATCGTCGCCGTACTCGGCGGGCTGACGCGGCTGGTTGATGAAATCGAACGCCCCCATGGCCTCGTATTCATCCAGCGATATCTGCTTGCGACCTGGCTTCCGGATACAGACGATCCCGCCAATGTGCTGTTCTACAGCCGGGGCGAGTACGACCTGGACGCGATAGTCGCCGCGCTCATTTTCCGATACCCCATCGTCGAGATTGATGGGGATCCGACCAGAGAGGATCGGTGTATAGGCGCTGACCTCCTGATCGGTATGCGCGGCGATCAGATCGGCCAGCGACTTGATCAGTGGCAGCGTCACGCCCTCGCAAGCAACCGGACGCATGAACCGGCTGCTGCGATAGCCCGCCCACACGTTACCCGGCCCGTTGATAGCGATCTCGGAGACTTCGGGATCGTCCAGCAAAGAAACCAGGGGTTCCAGTTTGCGCCGAAAGGATGCGATCTCAGACATGACGGTCCCTCAATTGATGAACGTGACGCCGCCGTTTTCAGCCTGCTCGGCCTGCTTGGCGAATTGCTTGGTGAAGTCCAGGTCGCGCTGGAGGTAGATGACTACCCGCGACCCGTGGGGAACGGTGATCGTCGGCTGGATATTCGCGTAGCGGCTCAGGATCGTTTGCGAGGAATTCGCTGCCGCCTCCTGCACTTCGCTGCGGTAGCGCGACGCCGAGTTTTCTTCATCGCCAGAGGAAACGCCGCTGTTGGAGGCGCCGGCGCCGATGATCGAAACGGCAGCGGCCACCCCGAAAATCTGTGCCCAGTGGTTGTTCACGACGCCGCCCTGGCCGGCGCTGCCCAGCTGATCGGTGCCGGCGCTGTTGATGGCAATTTCCATCGGGACACGGCCTGGCAGACGTGGCGTCCTGAGCATGTTCCAGACGGTGAACAGACGTTCCTGGCCAGGCATCAGGCTCGCGTTGTAGCTGCCGCAGACCTTCGAGCCCCAGGGAATCATCACGCGGCGCCCTTCGGCGGCGTAAACGTCTTGGGCAATCGATGCGCAGATTTGCCCAGGGAGCTGGCTTTGAGCGCGAGGCTCAAGGGTGGCTTCGATGACAGTGCCCTGCAGCACCTTGAATTGCAGGTTCTCGAGTGCGCGGGCCTCGGTGATGGGTACTGATTCGCCATAGGTGGACGCGGCAAACGCATCGTTGGCGTTCTGAGGGGCGCGGTTGCCGCCGTCGCCACCAATGAGGGATCCGCTGCCCTGCTGGCCTTCTTTCCCGCCGCCCTGCTCCGCGAAACCCTCTTCCTTGGCCGTGGCGAAGATGGCAGAGCGCTGCCGCGCTGCCAGCATCTTCTGACGTTCCACCTCAGCCTGGAACTCCAGCTGCTGACGGCGGCGTTCCTCTTCGCTCATGCCGCTCTGCTGCTGACGGTCAACGGTGCTACGCGGCGTATCGGAAGGCGCCTCGGATAGCCCCTGGTTGGACACGGGCTGTACCTTGGCAGCCTCACGCTTCGGCGGCGGATCGGCCACAGTGCGACGCTCCGAGGCTACGATCTCATCGCTGCCCAGGGAGTTTTTGCTCTCACCCTCGGAGCCGCCATTCTTGATCCAGTAGGTGAAGCCCAGGGCAACAACAGCCGCAATAGCAATCCCGATCCCGCTGCGTTTGCTATTGCCAGGGCTGCTCTTGAGCATGGAGTTGGATTCGTTCCACTCGCGAATCTCTTCTTCGCGGGTTTTCTCCGGCTGCTGAGCTTGGCTCGGATTCTGGCCCGGATTCGGGTTCGGGTTTTTTTCGTCGGCCATGCTTATGCACCTCCGCCGTCACGGGCACCACGGGTCACGGTGCGCTTGTAGGGATTGGCCAGGTTCTCGACGCAGACGTAAGCGTTGCCGCTGCGTACCACGAACATGCTGGCCAGGCGCTTGACCACCCAGTACTCACCTTCGCGATGGGCATCGACCATGGCCTCGGTGCCGTCCGGCAGCACGCGGTAGAACTGTGGGAGATCCGCCCCTTTCTTCATCAGGAACTTGGTGAATTGCCCGTCATCCATCACGGCCTGCAGGCCGATGGCATCCTTGTCGCCGGAATAGCCGTAGTTGATGTTCGGCGTTCCTGCAGCGCTCGCCGTGGCTACAGGGGTAGCGCCGGGAGCCGGCTGCTGCTCGGCGTTGTAAGAGGTAAGGCGTGTGCTCGGGTAGACGAAGCGCACCAGGAACGACTGGCCGCTCTTTCTCTTGCTGCTATTCAGCTGAAAGTAATAAGTCCGCTTGCTGGTGATAACGGTCATGTTCGTTTCAGCGTTGTCTTCCACCGGCTTGAGAAAGACCCGATTCCGGAACGGCATGCTCTGCCAGGCGATGGTGTCGCCCAGGGCTACCACTTTCACCATTTCATCGGCTTCAAATTCGATGGAAGTCTGATATCCGTAAGTGCCGGTAAGTTGATAAACCTGATTGGGATCGTAGGGCACTTGCTGAACGCGATTATCGCTGGACAGGGGCTGCGGCAACTTGGCCGCCTGCGCGTTAGATATGCCAATTGCCAAACTCAGGGCAATAGCTGTCGGCAAAACGAAGTGTTTTTTCATTGGAAGTTTCCTTGTGGATTAAGCGAATTACCGGCGGCTCAGTTCTTCGCTCTTGCGGTACAGAGTGGCCAAAGTACCGAACGGGTTTTCCCAGCGCTCGCCCAGCGCACGCGGGACCAAGGTGTGATTGACTTTAATAGTCGCCAGATATCGGTGTTCTACGGGTTGGTTGTCACCCCATCGGTGCTTGATGGAGTTGAACGACACCTGATATTCATCACCGACCTTGTTCATCATGTAGGGCTGGGCTTCGATCCAGTCCTTTTCCCCTAGGCTGAGGTAGGGGTTGGTCGGATTCTCCGGGCTCAGTTCTTTCTCGTACTCGGCGGCAACGTCGGGGGTCATGTAGGTGTGGCATGTATCGGACAGCTGCTGCTTGCGACGGAGGTCGAAGGTGTTGCAGGCCCGGATCATGTCGAACAGCACCTTTTCGGTGACGGCTTCCTCTTTGCCCACGTTGTCCTTGTCGATGACGCGCTGCTTCAACACCTCGCCATCCGCGCCCAGGACTGTCACGACAGGAATGTAGGTCTTCGAATTGGCAAGGCTGGCAACTGCGAATCCCAGGCTGAGAATGACCACTGCCTGTACCCCTTGGGCCAACAGGGAACGGTTGCGCTCCTGCTTGGTTTTGTTGCCTTCAAGCTCACGCTTGCGGCGTGCTTTCTCTTCTTTCGTGAACTGTTTGTCCATTATCTTTTCATCCCAACAGAGCGCAGTGCCATGACCAACAGCGACGAACCGCCTACCGTTGCGCCGGATGACAATGCAGCTGCCCAACTACGAACCTGCAGCATGCAGATGATCAAAACGCCCTCGACAATCACCAGTGTTCCCCACTGCTGCGCAGTAATCAGGGCTGCACTTTTGATCGTCGCAGTCTTTGCAACAGAATCAATGGCCTCGCCGAATATCTGATATCCAAATCGGACGACTGCAATCGACAGGATGTAGATCAGCGAGAAGTTCAGCATCTTGCTAAACCAGTTCATTGCCCATTGACGTACAGCATCGAAGAAAATGAAGCCGACCAGGATTGGCAAGATCGACATTACAATCGCGGCACCGAACTTAGCGATCAGCATGTTCAGGATTGCAGCAATGAACAGGATGCAATTCAGAACAAACAGTCCCGCGCCCATGACGATCATTGCAACCTGCCGCCAGTTCACATTCATCAGAGTGGCGGAGACTTTGCCGACATTCTGGTAGAGCGAATCGAGCATGGAGGTTGTGTCTTTCCCACCATTCATGATCTTGGCGGCGATACCTTCGGTCCAACCTCCCCAGATGTCGTACAGCTGGATGCCGCCCTTTGACCAGTTCAGCGTGCTGAACACCAGCGCTGTCAGCATGGCCCGCTTGACGATATCCCAGGTTTTGACGGCTACATGCCCGTTGTACATCTGCAGGCCGAGTACGACCCAATAGCCGACTGCCAGGAGGTAGACTATCGGCTCGACCATGCCGGCCAGGTTCGGGAAGACCTGAGCGACGAAGCTTTTCGTCACCTCATCGGTCGCCCCTACCAGGCCTTTTAGCGTCAGATCCGCCATGGGTTCTCTGCTCCGTACACGCTCTTGAAGTGGGAGATCACTTCAGGCGTCCGGAAGTCGCTAGCACCCAAGGCAACGCCCGTCTGCGCCTTGATCTCCTGTGCCGTCTTGTCGATACAGCCCTCGACGAGGCCGCCGTTGTAGGACGGATCCTGCATGTAGATCTCGGCAAAGCAGGTGCCCGGGAACCACTCCGCGACATCAGCCTGAGTGGCTTTCAGCAGAGGATTGCCACTGCGCGCCTGGACAGCTGGGGCTCCGGCATCAGCGGGTGCAGTCGGCGCGTCGCTACCGAAGTGAATGGTCGTAGTGTTGACGTAGATGACGGTGCCGACCACGAAGCCGCCAACCAGCAGGCAGATGGTATTGGTCAGGGTGAAGAACTTAGGCATTGCTCGCCTCCTTGTGATCGATGACAAAGGGGGTGAACTCGCAAGCACAGGGGGACTTGTCGAGCTTTCCGGTGTTGGTCACGCAACCGGATGCAGCCGAGACGAACAGCACCAGCAGCAGCAGCTTGCCCATTTTTCCGAGCAGCCAGAACGGCAGCCAGATCGGGAAGGTGATGAGCTTGAAGACCAGCCAAAGCGCTTTCATATGGATCTCCTTTCTCGCACGCGAGAAGTCAGTTGTTGCCGTCTTTCCAGCGGAAAAACTGCTCGTTGTCCGAGGTTGCCTGGTTCTCCTGGTTGGCCAGGTTCGCCTGCAGGTTCATGTTCAGGGCCTGCAACTTCGACTGGGCCGAAGACAACATGCCGTTCTCAGTGGCGATGCGGTTCTGGAGATCGGCAGCGTCCTTGGCGTTCGTGGTGGTATCGACCTGCGAGCCCAGGGTGGCCAGGTTGTTCAGGTGAACCTGTACTTCGCTGTACAGGGCATCGCCCGCCGACAGAGCCGCGACCACCGAATCTGAACTCAGCTGGTAGTCGCGGGCGCGGTTGCCTTCTGGATTGGCAAACAGCTCCTGCGGGAGCGTGTTGACCAGTTCCTCGTAATAGCTCTGCTTGCTGCCGTAGGCGCCGGAGTTCTGCCGGGAAACCACCTCCTGCCAGGATCCGGGTACGACCGACGCGGAGTTGATCGAATCGTCCAGACCAATGGAGCCGCGACCATAGGTGCCCTGCAGGTTTTTCAGGATTCCCCCCTGCGTCTCGTACTGGTCTTTCAGCGTCTGATACTGCTGCTGGAGAGTTGCCAGGTTCTGAGCCAGAGCCATCCAGGTGCCTGCATCACCGACAGGGACGCCAGTCGCTTGAGCTTGACCAGCAATGGCCAGGGAGACGGCTGCAGCCAAGCCGAATTTCTTGAGGTTTTTCATCAGCGGACCGCCTTCAAGTTGTGGGTGTTTTTGGTCTTGGCCTCTGCCATGAAGACAGGAACCCAAACCTCGGGATCGTCGGTGCCCAGGCGCTCGATGATGGATTCCATCAGCGCTACACCCACGTCGTTCGAAGACAGCACCGGGATGAAGTCCGAAAGGTCTTCCTCGGGCTTGTCGGAGGACAGATCGAAGCAAGCTCGAATCGACTCCTGACCACGACGGATCAGGAACTTGCGATCCTTCTGATTCAGCTTGCGCAGCCACTCGCGCTCGACTTCGGTCAGGTTCTGATGGTCCTCATCCTTCACCTGATCTCCGGCCAGATAAATCTTGGTCACGGTCTGCTTGTCGATGGAGTCGGTTTCGCTCCGGAAATACTTGGCATCGGGCGTGACAAAGATGATCAGCCCGTTTTTGCGGCGGATCTGCATGATGAAGTTGTCGATACGCTTGCGCCAAAAGTCGTTCTTGACCAGGTTCTGCCCTTCTTCCAGCACCAGGATGAAAGGCCGGCCATTCATGGCTTGCTCGATACGATGCAGCGGGTAGCTCATCACGACAGGCAGCTCAGGCCGAGCTTCGCCACCCTTGAGCAATTCCATCATTTCAAAGCAGTAGTGCCGAGCCTTGGAGAGGTCGATAGTGTCCTCGGCGTTGTCGAATACGCCGGCATTCGCCCCTGTGACCCCTTTGGCCCCGTGCCAGATGGCCATCACGTCGGCCAGCTCGCCCTGACCGTAGGTCCACACCACATTGCGCAGACGGCGATCCTGCTCGGGCAGCAGATAGTTTTCCTCGACAGCGGTCTTGAACCGCTTGATGTCGTCGGCACTGGTCGGAGTGGTCGCGTAGCACTCACGCATCTGGACTTGCCAGTCCACCAGGTACGCTCGGTTTTCCGGGGTATCGGGCAGCTTGAGCGGGTTCCAGCGCATTTGGCCATGAGGTGACAGGGTGGTATGGATCCCGCCCATTGCCTTCATGAACACCTTGGCGCCGTAGCGGTTGTCGAACCAGAACACCAGCGGCTGTGCCTTATCTGCCTCGCTGATCAGGGCCGCTAGCAGGGTTGTCTTGCCTGACCCGGTATCGGCTGCCATTGCCGTGTGGCCGGCGACCATGCCTTCCATTTCGCGATGGAAATTGAAGTTGTACTGGGTATTGCTCTCGGTCTCGAACGCGGTGATCGCCGGTCCCCACAGGTTGCCATCACGACGACCGCGGGCGAAATTGTGCAGCGACGCGAACCCGGCGAAATTGGTGGATTTGATCTTGCCGCGACGACCGATGAGCGCTTCCTTCTGACCAGGCAGCTGGGACCAGAAGAACGTTTCCAGGGCGAACCACTCGCGGACCGGCTTCACCAGCATTTCCACGAAGCATCCTTCGACCAGGCCGACCGCGTGATCGAGGTTGCGGCGATTGATCTCGCGATTGGCCTCGGTGGTCATCGGCAGCGAATCGACATGCACGAAGATCGTCAGGTGGTGCGCGCCGTTGACGGCGTTTCCCCGACGCAGGTCGCTGATGCCTTGCTTGAGCTCCTTCTGATCGTCCTCGGAGATATTGTGCTTGTCGTCCACCGTCAGGCGCCGGGTTTCATCCATCATCCCCTGCTCCGACTCGATGCGGTTGATGAACGAGAACGACTGGGTAATGACGTACTCCACCGGCTGCTGCAGGAACTTGTCCAACATGCGGGAGGGCGTACGGCGGGGCCATTCACCCATGCTCAGTACGGCGCCAATCTTCGACGACGTGCTGCCGCGCACCTCGCACATATTGGCCAGCACCCGGAAATTGAGCCGAGCGTAGGGCAGCGCCTCATTGATCTTGAGATCAGTGACCGGCACGCGACGATCATCCAGGTTGATCAGGTAGTTGAAGAAGCTGCTCAGCTCGCAGAACTCTTCACCGAGGAAGTCATACACCGCCTCTGCGTCGTACTCTTCAAGATCGCCCAGCTCGGTCTTAAAGGTCGCCCACTTGAGCCTGTACCGCTGGACAGCTTGGAACGCGCTCTCGCGATCTATCAGCCCGTCGGTAGCTTGCGGGTGCCGTTGAATCTGCAGGCGACGAAGGCCGTAGTCGGACAGGCTACGCAGCACCAGGTTGGACGCCTTGTACAGCGCGTCGGCCATGGCCTCCATCGACTCGGCTTCTGTCTTGCTGGCTTCGGTGCCGGTCATCAGGGCGACGGCCCGGTCCATCAGACCAGGCATGCCGGCACGGAAACGCTTTCTCACCAGCGAGATATAGATGTCGTTGACGAAGAAGCCCCGGCTTTCATAGCGCTTGCGCAACCGCTGGTTGTACTGCTGCGCGAACCAGGTGCTGCCGACCCCATCGGGGAAGTCAGTGGTCTTCCGGCGAACGACATGCACATAGATCGTCATGTCGCTGCTGGCCACGGTACGCAGCACAGTATTGCGCTGATGCTCGAAGCGCTTGATTTGCTCAGCCGACAGGGAGTCGAACAGCAGGCCATCCACCTTGATGACCTGCACCAATGCTTCCTCGCTGGTCATTACGGTCTGGTCGTCGTAGTGAACGTCGTACGGGACCATTGCGCTGACCAGCAATTCGTCGTCATCCAGCGCAGCGCCCTCGGGTTGTTGTACGCCGAGCGACAGATCCATGTTTTTCGTCAGCTTTTTGAATGCGGTATCAACGAGGCGCATAACTGCGATACCCCCAAAGTTTGCGTAGCCGTGAAGCTCTCAAGTTGCTTGCCGCTTGCAATACACCGAATAGGTATACGTCTTTGCTACATATCCAGTAGGAAACGGCGAACAGTAATGGAATAAGCCCCAACGGATACAATGAGCGGATCAGTAATGAGCAAATTACTGGAGCGATCAGACTTATTAGGATGCTCGACAGAGTAAATGGGCCGACCATTGAAGGTCGGGCCATTGCCAGAACGAGCACTTCACCTTGTTCAAGGTCGTCGTTCTCGGCCATGTTATTTCAGCTGCGTTTGAGCGCCTTCCTTGATGGTGTCCACGAGGTTCGGCGCGAAGAAGACCAGGAACACGCCAGCGACGGCCCATCCGAATTGACCCCAGGACATGCGGCCCGACTTGGCCTGGAAGCCGCAGAACGCGATGGCTGCGATGCCCAGGTAGTAGCCGACGTCGAAGATCAGGAAGGATACGACGTCCTTCGCCAGCTTCTTGAGCCCGCTGAAATCCATGGCCGCGTTGGCGAATTCAGGAAAGAGCGCGAGGGAGAGGAACGAGCCCAGCACCGCGAACTTGGTGGCCTTGGCCACCCAGTCCTCACGCATCAGGGCTTTATGGGAGGGAGTCTTTTGAGCGAATACAGCTTTCAGGGTAGTTGCAGTTTTGGCCTTGAGCCAAGTACGCCAGTTTTGTTTATCGTTGTTACCTACGTTGCATTCAGCTTTGAGTTCAGAGCGTTGCATTTTACATCCTCTTTAGTCATGACGGGGCATCCCCGTACGTTACGATTACCGCTTTATTTTGGTTGTTGGGGCAGGTCTCTTTGACGAAATCAATCGCGGTTTCAACCATCTTGAAATGTCGAGTCTTTCCCTGCGTGGTAACTACCGTGAAAAGTTGCTCAGTGGATGGAATCTCAATAACGAGGATCCAATTGCGAGTCTTGGAGTCGAGCCAGGTCTCCTTTAGGTACACACGGTAGTCAGGCTGTGCTCGCACAAAAGTGGCGAGTTCTTTCTTGTCTAGGGTCTGCATCAGTGCCTCTGGGTAGCGGGTAGCTAAGAACAGGGCGGATAGTGCTGACCTCGACGGTTTCTTTCTAGATGCCACCTCGCATTTTCTTCCTCTTTGGGGTTTTGAATGGCGTTTTCCGTGTTTCGTGATTCAAAATAGGCTTTTCGTTTCATGAAATCAAGGTTTTGTTTTCTGAAATCGCGATTTTGTGCGAGAGAAGTCACATCGCCTTGGCTGGCTTTCTGTGAGCTGTGCTGCTAAATCGCCGTCTTGAATGGATTTTTCCGGTCCCTGATGAGGGTGGAAATCGCTCAAATGCCCGTGCTAGACGCATCGGTGCCAGATACTGAGGTGGCCAATTGATGGCGCCTCAATGTGGTGCGGATGGTGTTGAATGTAAGGAGTTGTGTCCGTGACTTAATAGACACTTTACGGCGGGCACTTTGATATCAGTCCGAATTTATGCCCGATCAGTCACAAAAAAGGCGCCGAATAGGCGCCTTGTGTGAAGTGCGGAGGTTGACCAGGAGCCGCCCCGGCCAACCCCCTAACCATTGATCTAGACACGCGCAAGGAAACTGGCCCACGGCTAAATCAATGGCATAGCCCGATTGTAGCAGCCCCAAAACAGGTTCTCGCATGCGAGAAAGTAAACCCCTAAAAGATATTGACTTAGGGGTTTACCAGTGAAAGGATAGTGCCACATCCACTCACTGCTCCATCGGAGATCACAGGAAGGGCACCATGAAACGCACCACTGTTGCGAACCAGAAAGGTGGCGTAGGCAAAACCACCCTTGAAGCCCACCTCGCCTGCTATGCGGCCGAGCAAGGCAAGCGCGTGCTAGTCGTCGATCTCGACGAAAGCGACCTTTCCCAGTTCTTCCCGCCTGTAGAGGAAGACGACGACTCGCCCTACCTGGTTGCGAGCCAGCTATTCAGCGACGATCACCAGCAGCTGGAGCCGCGACAGGTAGCCGAGAACATCTGGCTTATCGAGGCAGATGTCGCGCTGCTCGATGTCGATGACATGGACCTGGACGTGGTGACCAACCTCAGCAAGGCTCTGGATCGCTTCACTGACCAGTTCGATCTTTGCCTGATTGATACCCCTCCCAACCTGCAGCGCCGAATGATCGCGGCCCTGGCGGCGTCCGATTCGGTCGTGACCCCCTTCAACATCAGTGCCTTCACCCTGGCCCGCATGCCCAAGCTGATGGCGACAATCGAAACGGTCCGCGAACAGTACAACCCCGACCTGCGCTTCCTCGGTTTCATGCCGAACCTGATCAACAGCCGGTCCGCTGAGGAACTGGAGATCCTGCCCAGTCTTCGCGAGGAACACGGCGACGCCATGTTCAGCCAGCAGATCACCCACCGGCCTTGCATCAACAAGGCGCTGGCCAACGGCACCCCGGTCTGGTGGAAGGCGCGAAGTGGCAGTCAGCGTGCGGCGGGAAAGGAAATGAAAGAGGCCTGCGAGGCTGTACTCAGCAAGATCTACTCAGCGTGAGGACCGCATCATGACGGAGAAGAAAAACGCCTTTGGCCGAGCAGCCACCGCGACGGCCAAGAAACTATCGGACTTCCAGAAAAGACCGACCATCAACGACGGGTCCCGCATCGAGTCGATCAGCCCGGGCGAGATCGAGTGCGTAAAGCAGATTCGCCGCAAGGACAATCCGGGGTTTTCCGAAGAGTCCTTGAACGAGCTGGCCCAGGACATTCTCGAGAATGGGCAGATCGAGCCATGCGTGCTGCGGCCTCACCCGAATCCGGAGTCCGGTTTCAAATACCTGATGGTCGCCGGCGAACGTCGATATCGCGCTTGCATCATCGCGGGCGTGCTGGTCATGGCCGTGGTCAAAGACCTGACCGATGCACAGGCAAGACGTATCCAGCGTTCCGAGAATGTCCATAGTGAGAACCTGACTCAGCTCGACCTGGCCCTGGCACTCAAGGAGAGCAAGGACGAGCTGGGCACCTTGGAAAAGGTGGCTGCAGAATGGAACAAGGGCCTCAACTGGGTGGCCGAGCGCCTGGCCTATCTGGAGAACGTGAGTCGCGACGGTGCCAGCCGAGAAGCGGTAACGCGAGGCGTGACAGCTGACATATCGACGGTGAACGACATCGGTCGTCTTGAGCGCCTAGATCCGCAAGCTGCTGCAGACCTGATCAACCGTGCCGATGACAATCCGGATCTCAACCTGCGTCAGGAGGTCCGCACCACCCTGCGCGCTACCAAAGCCCTGCGCGTCCACAAAGCCGGGTCGAAAAAAACCGACACGAACCCTGCCTCCCCTGCCCCGGCCCCTCAAGCATTACTCGATGACGAGCTGGATAAGCTCCGTGAAAGCAAGTCGGTGCTGGAAGCCCAGGTGCAGACGCTGGAATCTGAGAATGCCTATCTCAAGGCCGAACTGGAGGCCGCTCGCCAGAAGCTGGCCGAAGTCTGGAAACCCGAATGAGTACCCGGCACGTTGACCAGGACATGCGGATACCGCGAGAGGAATTCGAACGGATCCGCAGCACTTCGAAGATGCACCCACGGAGCCTGGACGCGGCATTCGAGATACTGGTGGAAGGCAAGGGCCTTGTAGCGGTCGCCAATGCACATGGCCTGACAAAGCAAAGGGCCTTGGCGATTCGCGACAAGATCTATTCGGCCTATCTCACACAGACACCCGAAGGCTGGCGTACGGCCCAAATCTGTGGCCCTGTCGAAATGATCGACCGCTTCGTTCAGGAGGCCGAGGCAGAACGCCAGCGGTACTGGCAGAACCAGTCGATGACGCCGAAGGATCTCGACGAGTGAAAGCCCTCGGATTGATCAGCGTCGTTACCGCTTGACGTGTAACAATAGGGTATACATCAACTGATACGTGCGGTCCTCGATCCAGTCGAGCTAGCTGATTAGTTAATGTACACCCTATTTGATACAGTCATTCAGTAACACCCATATTGATACAGGCCCCTAATGTTTATCAGAGCCTACCTTCGAGCATCGACGGCGGATCAGGATGCTAGCCGCGCACGCGACCAGCTGGAGACGTTCGTCCAGGGGTTCGGCCTGGCCATCGCGGCCAGCTACATGGAAAACGTCAGCGGTACGCACGCGAATCGCCCCGAACTGATCCGGCTGCTGAAAGATGCCAGGCGCGGGGACGTGCTGCTGGTCGAGAGCATTGATCGGCTATCGAGGATGAGCGACCAGGACTGGAGGGAACTCAGATCAGCGATTGATCAGCGAGGTCTACGGATTGTCGCCATCGACCTGCCGACCAGCCACCAGGGCATCACCCTGCCCTCGGGCGATGAATTTACCGATCGGATGCTATCGGCCATCAACTACATGATGATCGACATGATGGCAGCGATTGCCAGGAAGGATTACCAGCAACGTCGCGAGCGGCAGGCCCAGGGCATCATCAAGGCAAAGGCTGCAGGGGTTTATCGCGGAAGGCCGGTTGATGAGGATCTTCGAAAACGGGTCCGTGAGCTGCTAGATGCGGGCTTGGGTATCCGTGCCACGGCAAGGCACGCTACCTGTTCGACAACGACGGTTATGCGTATACGCGATGAGCTTCCACAGAAGCCGGTCGGGGATTCCTGACTAGCGAAGGCGCAGCCGTAGTCTGTCAGGTATTCACGACTGGCCGCCGCCGGCAGGCGATTTTGCGGACCTGCTAGCCACGGCAAAAGCATCAGGGGTTAGGAGATCATAAGAGGGACGACTAGCGAACCCTTGAGCAATGCGGCCTGCAGGCCGGCACCTGGTTCATACCGTGAACCAACCTTCGCTCATGCTCTGTGAGCGACCGTCGCTCACTATCTATGACCTACCCCTCGCTCACGATCCGTGAGCTAGGTTAGCTCACCCCATGAGCTACCCCCACCATGAGCTACCCCTCGCTCATGGCTGAACGATATCGCGCAAACCTTGGAAGATATCGAGCAGGGATGAGCTATCTATCGCTCACAGGATGAGCTAGGCTAGTTCCATCCATGAACGATATCTGACAAATCTGCATGATATCGAACACGAAGCACAGCCAGCGGGAGTCTTCATGACTGACGACAAGAACGACATTCGCGCCCTGGCCCAGCCAGCTCAGCGCGGCACTTGGGTTCAGACCGAACGTGCCGGGCACGAAGCTTGGGCCGCGCTCACAGCTCAGGCACCCAGGGCTGCCCAGCTCATGCACATCCTGGTGCAGCACATGGACAAGCAAGGGGCTTTGATCATCAGCCAAGCGACATTGGCCAAGCTGATGGACACCTCTGTAGCCACCACGAAACGGGCGATCAGCGTACTGACCAAACACAACTGGGTCCAGACGATCAGTGTCGGTGGCCAACGTGGCGGGACACTGGCCTACGTGGTCAACAGTCGCATCGCCTGGGCCGACAAGCGCGACAATCTGCAGTATGCCCTTTTCAGCGCCCGGGTTCTGGTCTCGACCGAGGACCAGTCCGATCTTGGGACGGATAAGCTCAAGCAACTGCCCACCATGGACGACGGCGATATCCAACTTCCGTCAGGGCCTGGCGAAGAACCACCCGCCCAGGACTCATTCGACAACATGCTTCCGGACATGCCGTCGATTCCTCACAGCAGCTGATGCAGCCAGCTGCTATCACCTACCGGAGTCATCCAATGGGCTATTTACTGAGTACCGTGCGAGCGGTCGCCCGCACTTACCGCAGGACAAACCCTGAACGTCAGGGAGGCATCGTGCTTGTGTGGCAAGGCCAGGCCTATGGTTGGAAAGATTGCTTGCGCAACGCCAACCATGAGCAACCAGGGGCCTATGCAATCGATGAAGATGGCCATGTGTTCGTTGCCGAGGGCGGCAATGCCTACGACGGTGCGAAATGCTGGGTCGCGGTAACGGATCCAGGCACCTCGACGTAGCAATTTGTCAGGCCAGAAAAGGCGAAACCCGCTGCACGGCAATGCAAGCGGGTTTCTAGGGTTTTGCGAAGGAGCAAAATCCAGTTCTCATGCTACATCAGGTTCCCGCAGTTGCCCAGGGATACGGAGTTTTCACCAATGTCCGACAAATGCTATCCAGTGAGTATCGGCGAAGGCGCGAAGGTAGAACGCTACTCCGAGGCTTACCAGACGGCCCGCCAGAATGCTGCCAAGTGGAAGGCGGTACTGCAGAAGGCACACGGCAAAGATCTTGTACGCTGCCTGTGTCCAGGATCTGGCGACCGCCTGTTGGCCGTACGCTACAGGTCGGAAAAGGATTCCTATCACCTATCCCGCTATCCGCGTACAGGCGCAGAGCACGCGGTGAATTGCCAGTACTACGCGGAGGCGCCCGAACAGTCCGGGCTGGGAGCCTATAGCGTGGGCGTAGTAGAGGAAACCGACGACGGTAAGCTGAGGGTGAAGCTCACGCTGTCGCTACGGAAGAAGGAGCCTGTCGATGTCCAGCTGGTGGAGGTAGAGGCTCCGACGACTGCAAAATCCAGCACCTCGAAAACCTCGAAACCCGCCATGACATTGGGCGGGTTGCTGCATTTGCTCTGGACCGAAGCGAGGCTGAACCAGTGGGACCCCGACACGGGCAATCGCTGGATAGGACCCGTTCACGCCCGCTTGTTGCGTGCGGCGAAGCGAGTCGTTGTATCGCGCATGCGTATTGGCGATGCTTTGATTGTTGCGGGCACGCGGGGCGACCAGGAGACAGCAAATAGGGGCAAGGTGGAGAGCGCCGCCAAGAACAAGCGTCGCCTGATCGCTATCGGCCAGCTGGCCGAGCACTCTGCAGACATCGAGGAGGCCATGAGTCGCTGTATCAAGATCGATAGCGGCTGGGGCTTACCGTATCTGAACATCACCCCCGATTTATGGGATCAGGCCGTCCAGAGCTACCCGCTTGCGATGCTTGCATGGCGGAAGAAATGCCCTGTGGTCGCCATCATGCAGACAGACCAGCCTGAGAAGGACAGTAAGGGCCGTTATAAGACGCAAGTGCTCAACATCGCCTTGATGATCGTCTCGCAGGCATGGGTGCCGGTTGAGTCCGGGTACGAGTGGAAGATTGAGAAGCAGTTGCGTGAGCAAAGGCGAGCATTCGTGAAACCGATGCGATTCGATGCCGGTAAAGAGCTGGTTTTCCCCGATTTCTGGCTGACCGACGTAGGCAATGGCCGGCACGTTCCGATGGAGGTTTACGGCAGGAACGACCAGGACTACCTGGATCGAAAAGCCGAAAAGGCGACTTACTACGACGATCAGTACACCCCGACTGGGTGGTGGTATTGGGATGCCTATAGCGACCCCAAAGGAAAAGCTATTCCGCCGTTTCCACCTGCCAAGGCCCTCAGCGTGTAAGAATTCTCGCACGCGAGAATTAGCGGCATTGCACCTTCCACAGCTGGCCCCAGCTGGTCATGTAACTGGGGCTCAGCAGCGCTCTACGCATGCCCCAGTCAGGAGACAGGGGAACAGCAGCGGTTCGCAGGCAGTCGTGCCCCCAGCGCCGATTGATCTTGTCCATCACCTCCATCAGCGCGTCGGTACGCACTGGCTGGCTTGGGGTGAACAGGTCTTCCGTGTACTCCCCTCGCTTGCGTAGATCCATCAGCAGCACCTCGGCTTTGCTGTAGGCGAAGCCGGGCCGGAAGATCTCCTGCGCGGCCTGCAGGGCGTACTTGGTCAGCTGCCGAACATCATCGGTTGGATAGGCCGGAACGCACGTCACCGCGTTCGCATACTTCGGGCCGTCGCCATGGAACGAGGTCTGGATACCCACCCGCAGGGCTCCGCAGAGTGAACGCTGCTTCCGCAGTTTCTCAGCGGCCCGATGCACATACGTCGCCAGGGCTTCGTGCAGGGCCTGGAGGGTATGCACCCGCTGGCCAAACATCTTGCTTGAACAGATCGATTGCTTCGCCGGCACCGACAGTTCGAGATCCAGACAGGATTCGCCCTGTAGCTCTCGGATAGTGCGCTCAAGAACAATGCTGTACTTGCGGCCCATGGCTCGCGGATCCGCCCTGGACAACTCCCAGGCCGTAGCGATGCCATCGCGGGCCAGGTTGTCCCGCATCCGCCGACCGATCCCCCACACCTCATCGACCGGCATGCGCCGCAGCAACCACTCCACTGCCTCGGGTTTGCGTAGATCGACCACGCCCCCCGTGCGGTCTCGCCAGACCTTGGAGGCATGCTGGGCGGCTTTGGCTAGGGTCTTCGTGTGGCCGATACCGACGCCTACAGGCAGCGCCGTCCACTGCAGCACCCGGGCCTGTATCGCACGGCCCACGTCGGCCAACGGCTCGGGTAGCCCGTCCAGCTGCACGAACAGCTCATCGATGGAGTACCGCTCCCATTCCGGCACCAGGGAGGCGATGGCCAGGCCGACTCTGTGGCTCAGCTCGCCATACAGGGTGTAATTGCTGCTGAACACGGCGACGCCGTTCTGCTCCAGGAACCTGCGCACCTTAAAATAGGGATCTCCCATTTTCAGCCCCAAGGTTTTCGCCTCGGTCGTACGAGCCACAATGCAGCCGTCCGAATTGGACAAGACGACGACAGGCCGCTGCCTCAACTCGGGTCGGAATATGCGCTCGCAGCTGCAGTAAAAGGAATTCACGTCCACCAGGCCAAAGACCTGTGGCCGTGAGTCACTGGGCATGTTGGGTCAGATCCCAGGTGACGACGCCGAACACCTCAATCGCGCCGTATTCCTCGGGCCTGATCGTGCGATAGGCGGGATTCTCCGATTCAAGCAACCAGCCCGAAGGGGACTTGGCCAGCCGCTTCACCAGCGGCTGATTGTCCACGTAGGCCAGCACGATGTGGCCAGAGCATGGGGTGATGGATCGATCCACGACCAGGCGGGTGCCGTGGAAGATGCCGGCGTCGCGCATACTGTCGCCTTCGACTTCGACGAGCCAGACGTGCGGGGCACGGATGTTCATCAACTCATCGAGTGACAGTGGGGGTTCGTAGTAGTCAGCTGCAGGGCTGGGAAATCCACCAGCTGCGCAGCCTGGCATCACTTTCAGAGTCAGCGCCGATGGAGCGAGGGGTCGGAATTTGAGGATGTACATACGGCACCGCCGAAGGACTGTTTAGATATACAGTAATCCAGGGTTGGCCAGTCGGCTAGCCAAGCGGCGTAAATTGCTGCGGCTTTGGAGGGGTAGGTAGTCAGACCCGTAAGGACGTCGCGGTAGACTTTTTAATCGAGAGTTTGAAAGTCGTATCCAGGGTGGAACTGGTCATTTCCAGCCGTTCGGCAGGAAAAGGCTACTTTTTTGAGGGAATTTGAAATTTTTTTCGGGTGGTAGGGAGGCATTAATGTCGCCGGGGGGAGTCACCAATGACCCTATCCCGGGAGACATGCACCTCTCCATCCCGGCGACGCTGATGACTCCCAAAGAATTCCCATTTCATACACACTCATCCTCAATCACACCCAGTCAATCGAGACACAGCATACTCATGAAAGGGGCTGACACAGGCGTCTCCCCCCCTCCCGTTGTCAGCCATTTTTCGAGCCAGCATACTCGCGCCATCCGAACATATAGAGGTCAGGCGATGACTACGGCTAAGGCAAAAAAACCGGCTGCGGCACCGGACAATAAGTCCATCGAGCAAAAGTGGGGAAAGGACCTGGTAGCAGCAGGATGGACAGCTATCCCCAACGTGATTTTCGACTGCTCCCAACAGTTGGGTCTCAAGCAACTGGATGTGTTGATCGTTGTGCACCTGGCGAGCTTCTGGTGGACCGCTGGAAACGATCCCTTTCCGACCAAGGAAACTCTGGCCGGGAAGATCGGCTGCACCCCTCGTACGGTTCAGCGTGCTATCGCAGGCCTTGAGGAGAGAGGCTACATCCAACGGCATGCTCGTAAATCAAAGCAAGGTGGCAATCTCGCTAACAGGTACTCATTCGAGGGCCTTATCAAAGCTGCCGAGCCCTTCGCCAAGGCGATTATGGATGCCCGCGAGAAGCAAAAGGCTGCGAGTGATGGCACGGCCAAGCCCAAAAAGGCGAAGCCGTTGGAATTGGTCAAGTGAGGCGGCGACGGCGGTAACTTATCCGCTCGCCAAGCGCGGGAAGCATGACAATGAGTAAAACCCCAAGGGAGCTAGGAGATGAGAGCCTAGTAGAAGCATTTAGCGAGCTGATGAGTGTAGTCATCAACATGCAGCAGGCAGGCGTGGCCTTGGCCCACGTGACGGAACCTCCCGTATTCACCTACCTACTGACACCCAAGCAGTTCGACCGGATCAAGAGGATCTGCCGCGAGAACCAGTGGCCTGAACCAAACTGCAGAGGGATCCTCATCGACCTGGAAGCTGTCGCTCACCCGTTGGACACGCGCGGGATCAAGGACGGCTGCACCCCGGCAGAGGTACTAGCCATACTGACTCATGCGTACTGCGCCTATAGCGAGGTAGGCACGAACAAGCCCAAATACAGACAGGGGATCATGTTCAACAAGAGGAAGGTGAAGGTAGGCACGGGTAGCTACTGCGCCGTAGCGGTCGTAGAGGTACGCAGCGAAGGGAGCAAAACGTACCTGGCTCCAATCACCGCCTTTCACGCGAATGACTCGAAGATTCGAGGAATGACGCAAAAGCTAGGAGGATAGCTTCGCTGAACCAGTCGTCGAGATACACAAGGAGGGGGCAAAACGAACTTGCCCCAGTCAACGCTTATCACGCGACTGAGGCCAAGATGCGAAAGATTGGGTGACTACGAGGAAGGACGGCCTCGAAGGCAAGTCTCCCGCACTGAAGCGGAACAACCCAAACGCCTTACGATTTCCCTTCATTTGACCTGTGCTAGCCAGGCCTTCGCAGCTCCGCCGACAAATTTTCTGCTGTCTGCGTAGTCGAGGAACATGGTAAGCACCCCCCGGCAAAAATGCAAATATTTGCCCCCCCCCTAGTCGTCGATGCCTCCCTACTCCCGATGAATGGCTATCAATCCAGCATTTTTCAGCGTCCTGGTCCGCCAGTCTAGTCACAGGCTCTACACCTCACACGTAAAGGATCCAGGGCTTTTGCGTGCCCCCTTCGGGGGACGGCTGTCGTGAACCAAGCCCCGGCAAAGAGCGCGCCGGGTCTCGGCCCTGCGGGCTTCCATCCTCACGTCTCCGGCCCTTGGCCTGCGCGCTCCGCTTGCCGGTCGTTCCGGCCTACCCCTGCGCGGGCTCAGCTGCCATCGGTAGGAAGCGGACGCCCCAATGGCCTATCCGCCGCCAGTCCTTGCCTGCAAGGGGCTTTCGCGGCATATCCTCGGTCGCGAGCGCCCTGCGGTATTCCACGACCCCTTGCACGCGGCCTGTCTCTGGATAGTCCGGGCTTACCGCGTCCTACCGAAGGCTGCCGAGCAGATCCTCCGAGCAGGGGGGTGACTCCATTCCCAAGAGCAAGGAGGCAACCGCTACGCGGTCGCTGCTGAAAAGCGTTTATTTCCCGCGCCCAAACCTCGGCATTAAAGCAGATCGGCAAGAGCAGCAAACGGCAAGGGCCAAGCGCGTCGGTGTCTCGACTTTCTGCGCGTCAGGCCGCCCGTTAGTGTGCTGGAGTGATATGGACGCGGGCAGTCAGATCCAGGCCGACAGCCTGCATGACGGCCAACATGGTTTTCAGGGTCGGATTGCCGTTTTCTGAAAACGAGCGGTACAGGTTTTCACGGGACAAGCCCGATTCCTTGGCAATCTCACCCATCCCTTTGGCACGGGCGACAACGCCCAGGGCCTTGGCGATGTAGGCGGCGTCGCCAGTCTCGAAAGCGTCTTCCAGGAAGACAGCGATGGACGCCGGGTCCGTGAGGGCATCGGCGGGATCGTAGTCGAAAATTTTCTCTTTCATTCGTCATCACTCCACTGGCTGGCCAGTGCTTTGGCGGTCTCGATGTCCCGCGCTTGGCTGCTTTTGTCTCCACCACACAACAACAGGACCAGCTGGTTCCCGCGCTGCTGAAAATACACACGATAGCCGGGACCATGATGAATGCGGAGTTCGCTGATGCCCTGGCCGACTGGCTGGACATCACCGAGCAATCCGTTCGCAACCCGAAAGACCCGCGCAGCGATGATTGCTTTCGCCTGCTTGTCTTTCAGCTTGCGTTCCCAGTTCCTGAAAGTGGCGGTTTGTTTAATCGTTTTCATGAGACAATTGTAGCTTATAAATCACAGCGTAGCAAGATTCTCGCATGCGAGAAGTAAAATAAATGTACATCCGGATTTGACTAATAGTTGACATAAGGGTGTCCATTTGCGATACTGAATCCGTCGAAGCAATACCGCCTCGGCAGCCTGGAACCAGCGGCGGCAACCGCTCCGGGCAAATCGCGAAGGAGAATTTCATGAGCGCCTACGTCGTCAGCCAAAGCCACATTTCCGCCATCGTCATGTTTGCTTGCGTCGGCAAGCCGGACGACGCCACTCGCCAGATTCTCACCAGCCAGGGCCAGCAGCTGCTGGACGAGAACATCCGCTCCGTGCAGCACCGTTACCCGCGTGAAACGCTCCAGGCCGAACGGTTCGAGCTGGACGAAACGGTCCGCAAGCCTTCGGCGGTTGAAGTCCTCAAGCTGATGAGCTGCCTTGAGTACCAGTCCGAGCAGAATCCTGATTACTACACCACCAGCGCCTTCCTCACGCTGCATGGCCTTCGCCTTTCGGCCATGAGCAAGCTCGCGGGATACGACCAGGCGAAGTGGGATCTCGATTGATGGCGTCCCCAGCCCAGCCGATAGCGCCGCTGATGTGGCGCTACTCGTTGCGGTGGTGCCTGCCGCACGTTCCGTGTCCGGGGGAATTTGAGCTGCTGGTGATCGAGGCCCCAGCCGGCGAGCGAATGCCAGAAGCGATGCGCGCCGCCTGGGAGTCTCGCCCAGTGGGTTACGGCGTCTGTCTCGACTTTCCCGGCAACGAAACCGGCAAGCGCTGGAGCGCGGAAGCCAAAGCCCGAGTAAGGCAAAGGAACCTAGCGCGGCGCATAGACAAGCAGGCACCGCTCTTCGCGGATGAGCTGATTGCTCGCGAGCTGGAGCAGCGCGCCGGGTACTTCAAAGGCGAATAACCACAGGCCGGATCAGCGGCGGCAACCGCCCGGCCTAGCGAAGGAGATCCCCCAATGCCCCATTACCGCGTGGTCTGGGAAATTGATATCGACGTGGACGGCGACCATCTGGCCGCCGCCGAGGCCTGCGCCCTGGCCTACTTCAAACCGGAGATTGCAGCGGGTCAACCCGGCAGCGCCTGCGTCTTCGAGGTGACAGGCCCAGTCGATGGACCTGCGGTCATCGACTTGGCCCCCAGCCTGAGTGAACTCGAAGGCGACGACACCCAGTAAATCCCCACTAAGTGCCCGGATCAGCGGCGGCAACCGCCCGGGCACCGCGAAGGAGCATCCATGAACGCGATTAGCCGCGGCTGTCCGGTGGACGGCGCTCAGCCCGTATTGTCCCTGGACCAAATCGAAACCCTGCACACGGCGCTGGCTGGCCGGCTCCTGGCCGTATGCTTCGGATCCGGTGTGGATTCGACCGCCATGCTCGTTGCCTTGCACACAGCGGGCCTGCGCCCCGACCTCATCACCTTTGCCGACACCGGCGCCGAGAAGCCGGAAACCCTGGCCCATGTTGAGGCGATGAATACTGTGCTGCGTGGCTGGGGATGGCCGACCGTCAGCGTCTGCCGGAAGGTGCCCAAGCCCACGACGGGTTACCAGGATCTCTACGGCAACTGTATGGCCAACGAGACCCTGCCTAGCCTGGCCTTTGGCATGAAATCCTGTTCGGTGAAGTGGAAGCAGGTGCCACAGGACCAGTTCATCAAAGGCGCTCGCTCCGGACCGAACGCACGAGCCCCGCACCCGCTCTGGCAGCAGGCGACAGCAACCGGCCAACGGATCGTCAAGCTGATCGGCTACGACTGCGGAAGGGCTGACCTGCGGCGCTCGCAGCGCCTCAAGCCAGCGGATGCCGATTTTGATTATGTCTATCCGCTGCAACTGATCCGCTGGGCTCGCCGCGATTGCGTGCGAGCCATAACCCAGGCCCTCGGCGCCGATCGGGTGCCGATCAAGTCGGCGTGCTTCTTCTGTCCCGCGTCCAAGCATTGGGAGCTGTACTGGCTGGCCGCCTATCATCCCCAATTGCTGGAGCGGGCCTTGCTTCTGGAGCGGCAGGCACTCACCGGCAAGCACAGCCGGTTCGACGCGGTGGAGTTCGGCGCCTCATGGGAAGACCTGGTGCGAAATGCCGACAGCTTTCCCAGCACGACGACAACGGTAGGGCTGGGCCGTAGCTTCGCCTGGAATCAGTGGGCCAGGATCAATGGCGTGGTGGATGAAGCGTTCAACGTGAAGCGCGGGGAGGGGGATCGAGCACGGTTCGCCAGGCTGTCCGACACCCTACGAGATCCGGACAACGCGCTGGACTCGCGGTCGCAGGTGATCCCCACTGTGAGCACCAAGGTCGAGCAGCTGGAGCTATGGGATTAAGACTATTTGTCAAAACGGATTTGACTAATAGTTGACTTGAGTTCAAGCCTTTGCGATACTGAATCCGTCGAAGCAATCCCGCTTCGACAGCCTGGAACCAGCGGCGGCAACCGCTCCGGGCACATTGCGAAGGAGATCCACCATGGCTACCGAATTCCACCTGTTCTATTTCAGCGAAGCCGCGCAGCTTCGCGAATTCAACGGCTTTGCCGTTGAACCCTCCTTTCAGACCCGCCCAGGGCAAATCCCGTCTTCCGTGACCCTCTACACCGTCGTCGCGCTGCGCAACACGACCGGACAGCGCGAAGTCCTGGCCGAGTTCCCGCTGGAGCTGCACGCCGAGATTTTCCGCGACATGGCCAAGGCAACCGCCCGCGCCCTCTGACCTACAACCTGCCCGGACCTAGCGCCCGGGCATCCGTGACGGAAGACGATCATGCTCACAAGGTATGTGCTCAAGCACTTCCACTTCTGCTGTGGCATCGGAGGCGGCGCCAAAGGGTTCAATCAGAACAGGGAGGTGGTCGGCCACCTCCAGGCCGATTGGCGTTGCATCGGCGGGGTGGACGTGGACCCCGGCGCGCTGCGCGACTTCGGCCGCATTGCCGGCGTGCCTGGCACCCAGATGGACCTCTTCACCCGCGAGCAATACACCGACTTTCACGGCAAGGAACCTCCTGCCGAATGGCGGGAGGCGACACCGGCAGACATTCGTCGCGCAGCGGGCTTCCAAGATCCTGATGTGGTGTTCATCAGCAGCCCCTGCAAAGGTGCCTCCGGCCTATTGTCCGAGACCCTGAGCCAGACGCCGAAATATCAGGCGCTCAACGAACTGACGCTGCGCTGTGTGTGGCTCATGTGCGAAGCCTGGCAGCACAATCCGGTCAGCTTGATCGTGTTCGAGAACGTGCCGCGCCTGGCGACCCGAGGTCGTCACCTGCTTGACCAGATCGCCCAGGTACTGAGTTTCTTCGGCTACGCCGTGAACGAGACCACCCACGACTGCGGCGAGCTGGGCGGCCTGGCCCAGCGCCGTAAACGCTTCCTGCTGGTGGCTCGCCACGTCGAGAAGGTGCCGCCGTTCCTCTACGAACCCGAGAAGCGAACGCTGCAATCTGTCGGCTCGCTGCTGGGCCGCATGCCATTGCCAGGCGACATTGAGCGCGCCGGTCCCATGCACCGTATTCCCGCGCTCCAATGGAAAACATGGGTAAGGCTCGCCCTGGTAGAGGCAGGCAAAGACTGGCGGAGCCTCGACCAGCTGGCCGTCGAAGATGGCCACCTGCGTGACTTTGTGATCGTGCCGGAAGCCTATTCAGGTTATCTCGGTGTGCGCGGTTGGGAGGATTTCGTGGGCACCATCGCGGGCCAGACAGGCCCCACTAACGGCGCGTTCTCTGTCGCGGATCCACGCAGTCCCGCGAACGCCGCCCAGTACCAGCAATATGGCGTACGGCGCTGGTCCGATCCGACCGGCGCCATCATCGGCATCAAGTCGCCAGGGCAGGGCACCTTTAGCGTTGCAGATCCTCGCGGCGCAGCTGGTGGCCATGGGAAGTACAACGTGACCCGCTGGACCGGCTCGGCCCGCACAGTGATCGCCGGCAGCACGACAGGGCAGGGCGCTTTCGCTGTTCAGGATCCGCGCACCGGCCTGCGCCGCGTGAAGGGCGACGCCTACCTTACAGGCGGCCACTACGGCGTCGTGCCGTGGGATGGGACAGCCGGAGCCGTCTCCGCCAGGGCGCGCCTCGACAACGGACGCTGGAGCGTTGCCGATCCGCGCATGCCAGCGGCCAGCGATCGACTGACCTGCGTTATCAGGAGCCTCGATGGCACTTGGCACAGACCGTTCACCACGCTGGAGAAGGCGGCGCTGCAAAGCCTGGTGGATCCGGAAGAGCAACTCGAACTGGATGGCCTGAGCGATCAGGCATGGTGCGAGCGGATCGGTAACGCCGTCCCACCGAAAGCCGCCGAGGCTATCGCCGGAGTCATGGCCCAAACCCTTTTGCTGTCCAAACAGGGGGAGACCTTCCTGCTCAGCAGCACGCCCGTTTGGGTGCGCCCTATCGCTGTCAGCCTCTCGCTGGCCAGCCCCATTGAAAACGTAGCCTGACCACCGTGCCCCTTGTTCGGGGCACACCACCAACCGGGACCCGACGGCGGCAACCGTCCCCGGACACGCGAAGGAGAACGACCATGTTCCGCGACCTCACCTTGAGCAAAGCCCAACGCTCTAGCCTGGCCCTTCACGAAGCTGCACGGCTGGCCGAGCAACGCAAAGAATGGTATTCAGCGGCAGAGTTGTACGAGGGTGCTGCCTCCCTCTGCGCCGAGGACGGCGACGACTTGTTACGCCGCGCAGAGCAGTGCCGCTCGCTGTGCGGGAATTACGATGATAAGGACATTTGAGGATTCGACATGGACGACAGTAACGAGGGACGCAGCCAGCCCTATCAGGACGTTTTGGCCTGGCTGCGCACGGCAACCGTTGAGGAGATCCGAGGGGCCTTGGCGATATCGTGGGGCCTCAGCCGGGATGATCTCGAAAGGGGGATCCGGAGCATGATGAAGTCGGACCGCCCGATGCTAGCCAACGAGTTTCCGAAGCTGTGCACGGGCTGAATCAGCCTTCAATCTGTGGCACCTCAGCCGTGGAGGATCCAGGGCTTTGCGTGCCCCCTTCGGGGGACGGCTGTCGTGAACCAAGCCCCGGCAAAGAGCGCGCCGGGTCTTGGCCCTGCGGGCTTCCATCCTCACGTCTCCGGCCCTTGGCCTGCGCGCTCCGCTTGCCGGTCGTTCCGGCCTACCCCTGCGCGGGCTCAGCTGCCATCGGCAGGAAGCGGACGCCCCAATGGCCTATCCGCCGCCAGCCCTTGCCTGCAAGGGGCTTTCGCGGCATATCCTCGGTCGCGAGCGCCCTGCGGTATTCCACGACCCCTTGCACGCGGCCTGTCTCTGGATAGTCCGGGCTTACCGCGTCCTACCGAAGGCTGCCGAGCAGATCCTCCGAGCAGGGAGGTGACTCCATTCCCAAGAGCAAGGAGGCAACCGCTACGCGGTCGCTGCTGAAAAGCGTTTGTTTCCCGCGCCCAAACCTCGGCATTAAAGCAGATCGGCAGAGCGCGCAAGCTGCAACTTTGGAGTCTAAATTCTCGCGTGCGAGAAACACAATTAGTATAATCGGATTTGACTAACAGTTGACACAAGATCATCCCTTTGCGATACTGAATCTGTCGAAGCAATCCCGCTCCGACAGCCTGGAACCAGCGGCGGCAACCGCTCCGGGCACATCGCGAAGGAGATTCACATGACTATCACCGCCCAGGCTCCAATCAGCAGCGTCAGCAACTGGCTCACTGCCGGCGACCTCTTGGGATTCGCCCGGAAAATCTGGCCAGCAGTCAGCGGCATTGAGGCGCTGGAGCGCAGAGTAGAGGCTCTGTATGGCGCAGCTTGCGAGCGTTTCCCTACCTATGACGGGATGGTTCACCAAGCCTTTTGCTCCAGCATGAACGACGAGTTCGGCACAGACGAACATGCGGACGGGGTGGCACCCGCGTTCGAGTATGCCCGCGAGGCATACGGCTATATGTCTCCCAGGGAGGTTGATGAACTACTGCAGGAAAACGCCGCTGTGGGCATTTGCTGCCACGGCCTGGACTTCGATTGCTGCCCGCGTGGTTGCGGCGATCTCGACTAAAGCAGTCGAAACCCAGTAAGACCAGGCCCGGGAAACCGGGCCTTTCTACATCTGATAAACGGTCAAATCGGATTTGACTAATAGTTGACTTAGGAACGTCCTTTTGCGATACTAATCCCGTCGAAGCAATCCCGCTCCGACAGCCTGGAACCAGCGGCGGCAACCGCTCCGGGCACATCGCGAAGGAGATTCACAATGCGTCTATCCAGCAACTTCCGTAACCCCTGCATGATCCGTGGTGATCGTCCGCTCTCGAATGAGGAAATCGCCACCGTGGCCCCCTCGATCTTTGCCGAGGAAGCGCACGAAAGCCGCTCCGATCGCTACCGCTACATTCCCACCGTTGACGTACTCGAAGCGCTCCGGGGCGAAGGGTTCATGCCGTTCATGGCTTGCCAGACCCGCGTCCGCAACAGCGGCAAGCGCGAGCACACCAAGCACATGATCCGCCTGCGCCACGCAAACACCATCGTGGCCAAGGAGGCGAACGAAATCATTCTGCTGAACAGCCACGACGGCACCAGCAGCTATCAGATGATGGGCGGCTGCTTCCGCTTCGTCTGCGCGAATGGCCTGGTACTGGGCGACGCGGCGATGGATCAGAAGGTCCGTCACAGCGGGCGCCATAACGTCATCGGCGAGGTCATCGAAGGCGCCTATGAAGTGCTGAATCAGTTCGCACTGATCGAGGATCAGCGCGAGACCATGAAGGAGGTCCAGCTGGGCGGCGACCTGCAGCACGCCTTCGCCGAAGCGGCCCTGGCCTACCGCTACGATCCCGCCGAGGGACCGGCGCCGGTCACTGCCAGCCAGCTGCTGGCCCCGCGTCGCCGCGAGGATGCAGCCAGCGACCTTTGGTCCACCTTCAACCGCGTACAGGAAAACACCATCAAGGGCGGGCTGCGAGGTCGCACCAAGCAAGGCCGCCGCGCCACTACCCGCGCCGTCACCGGCATTGATCAGGACGTGAAGCTCAACCGCGCCCTATGGGTACTGGCCCAGCACCTGCGCCAAGCCGCGTAATCGCAACCGACCGGGCGCGCTGCGCCCGGTCTTCCTCATGTAGGGAGAGCGCCGCCATGCAAAAAGTTTTCTATGTACCCGGACAGACCGCCATCATCGACTACGCCCGCGAAATCGCCCCGAATGCGTGGGCCGCACGTTGCAGCTGGCTCATGCTGCAGGAGATCCGAGTGAGGCACCCAGGCGCGGTACTGGGCGACGAAGCGGAGTTCCTGCAGGCCCAGGAGAACGCGCACGGAACGCGACCGCAGCGTGTCACCGAATCGCGCTATGACTACGCGCTCAGCCGGGGCCAAGTGCTCGACTTCCACGCCGGCGACGCCGGCGACAGTTTCATCCTGCAGGGCCGAGAGATCGGCGACCTGGTGCGCGTGTACGCCCGTGCAAAAGGGCAATACTGGTCGTTTCTTGCCTTGCCCACCATCACCCATGCCGAGATATGGCAACGTATACGGCGAGACCAGCCGCGGCTGATCGATAACTGACCCCAAGGAACCGACTGAATGCAGCCGATTTACACCGAAGAGCAGTGGAAGGAGATCGCGCCCGTTTTCGCGTCCCGGCGCCTGGCCATCGCGACCGTCGAGATAGCCAAAGCCGTGCTGGTGGACGGCCAGCGGATTCAGGACGTAGCCACCGCCCGTGGCATTTCCCGGCAAAACGCGCATGCCGCCGTCAAGCGGGTGCGCTTGATCCTGGAAGAGCAGGGCGCGAGCGAACTCATTCCGGTTCTGGTGTGGCTGCCCCCCGAGCTGGCCGAGCAGGTCAGGGAGATGGCCAAGCCCTACCCGCAGCCCAAGACGCCGAACGTCTAGCAGGATCTGACCATGCGCAGAGATATGGAACTGATCCGCGTGATCATGTTGAAACTGGAGGATTGGGATAAATCCCCCAGCTCCATAATCAGCTCGCCTGACATCGGGGAAGACTTTCCAATCGAAGGTTTTACCCCTGAGCAGGTCGAGTATCACTACAAGCTGATCGTCGATAAGGGATGGATCGATACCGGAGGATTCCCCGTGCGTTTCGGCTATTTTTACTTCCGCGCTCTCACCGACGAAGGCCACGATTTCGTTGATTCGGTCAGAGACGAGGAGGTGTGGGCAATGACCCGAGACGGCGCGAAAAAAGCCGGGACCTTCACACTGGACCTTTTGGGTCAGTTGGCGAAGGGTTTCGCGAAGAAGCAGATCGAAAAACACACCGGCATTGAGCTGTAAGGCTTCAACGCCAGCGATCACGTTGCAACGCCTGCGATCCCGGCCCCGCTTCCGGGCGTGCCCCCTTCGGGGGTCGGCTGTCGTAAACCAAGCCCCGGCAAAGAGCGCGCCGGGTCTTGGCCCTTCGGGCTTCCATCCTCACGCCTCCGGCCTTCGGCCTGCGCGCTCCGCTTGCTTTCTATCGTACGGCACACGGAATCCGTTGTTTGCTGGACGAACCACCTCACCACCAGGGATACCAGGTGACGCCACCAGCTGCCCAGGCAGATCGGCGCCGCTGCGCGAGATCGAGGGTGGCCAGCCTCGCCCAGGGGCTCGGATCTCACGCTGCGCGCCGGGCTGGCCAGCTGCTGCTGACCAGGCCCGGGCAGATCGGCGCGGCTGCGCGAAATCGAGGGTGGCCAGCCTCGCCCAGGGACTCGGACTCTACCGTACGGCACAGGGGAGTCTTCCAGTTTCCGGCCTCACGGCCAGATTGCCTCTCTCGCATTCCAGGTGATCAGGTTCGATAGCGGCTACCCCTGGCGGGCCAGTCACTGCAGCGGCCCCAACGTGCATCGAGGCCTGGCCGGGGAAATCGCCCTGCCGTTGCCCACCGCCCAGGCGATGGAGCGCGCCTGGCCCGTGGACAACGGCACCGCTCGCTACTGGCCCTTGTTGGGGCCTCGCTCGCTGGACGATTTTTCGCGTGGTGCCGCTGCAGCGAGAAGCAGCCTTCGGCGACCAAGGGCTGCACCCTTGGATCCGCAGATCCTACAGACCAGGAACAGGCTGATGGCCAGGGGAGGGTAGTTAGTTCGAAACTGGCCCGGGCGGGCCAGCCGCTGCAGCGGCTCCAATCGAGCATCGAGGCTTTGCCGAGGAAATCGCCCTGCCGTTGCCCACCGCCCAGGCGATGGAGCGCGCCTGGCCCGTGGAGGGGTCGTTTGCGGGAGGGGGCGGAATCCTACGCTAAGGCTTTGGCCAGCGATATTCTCCGGTGAGATTGATGTGTTCCCATCCGAGCGGCGAAACATGGGCCAAGAGATCGGGCGATAGCAGCTTTCCATCGCGTTTCTGGTTTGCAACGACCTCGCCGAGCTTCATGGTGTTCCAGAAGATGATGATGGCGGCGAGCAGATTCATGCCGGCGATGCGGTAATGCTGGCCTTCGGCGGAACGGTCGCGGATTTCACCGCGGCGGTGGAAGCTGATTGCCCGCTTCAGCGCATGATGAGCTTCGCCTTTGTTGAGCCCGATCTGGGCACGCCGTTGGAGTTCGGCATCCAGAATCCAGTCGATCATGAACAGGGTGCGCTCGACGCGACCGACTTCCCGCAGGGCTGTCGCGAGCTCGTTCTGCCGCGGATAGGAGGCGAGTTTCCGCAGAATCTGGCTTGGCGCGACGGTCCCGGCAGCAATGGTGGCGGCGATGCGCAGGGTGTCGGGCCAATTGCGCTCGATCATGGCTTGGTTGACCTTTCCGCCGATCAACGCTCGCAGGTGCGCCGGGGCGGCCGACGGATTGAACGCGTAGAGCCGTTTGGATGGCAGGTCGCGGATGCGCGGAGCGAACCGGTAGCCGAGAATGGCACATGCGGCAAAGACGTGATCGGTGAAGCCGCCCGTGTCGGTGAACTGCTCGCGGATATGGCGTCCAGCATCGTTCATCAGCAGGCCATCGAGGATGTAAGGCGCTTCGCTTGCCGTTGCAGGAATCACCTGGGTTGCGAACGGCGCATATTGGTCGGAGACGTGGCTATAGGCTTTCAGGCCCGGGGTATTGCCATATTTCGCGTTGACCAGGTTCATGGCCTCACCTTGCTCTGTAGCGACGAAGAACTGTCCGTCGCTCGAAGCCGACGTGCCCATGCCCCAGAACCGGGCCATGGGTAACGCTGCCTGTGCCTCGACCACCATGGCCAGCGCCCGGTCATAGGCTTCGCCCTCGACATGCCACCGTCCAATGCGGATCAATTCCCAGAAGGTGTGGGTGTTTGTCGCATCCGCCATTTTGCGCAAGCCGAGGTTGATCCCTTCCGCCAAGATAACGTTCATTAGCCCGATCCGGTCAGCGCAGGGTGCTCCTGTGCGCAGATGGGTGAACGCTTCGGTGAAGCCGGTCGCCGCATCCACCTCCAGCAGGAGATCGGTGATGCGCGTGGGCGGGATCTGCTTGTAGAGATCGAGCACCAGATCTTCGGCGCCTGTCGGCGCGGCGGCTTCGAGTTTCTCGATATGCAGAACGCCGTTTTCAATCGACCCGCCCGGGATCGTGCCTGCGCGAGCGGCACGGCCAAGCTCGCGCAACCGCATGTCGAGGCGAGCTTGCCGGTCTGCCAGCCATTCCTCCGGCCGCAATGGCACAGCGAGACGACCGCCTTCCGCGATGGCTTGTGCCGGAACGAGTGCGTGTTTCAGATCGCCATAGCGCCGGGACCTAGTAAGCCAGACATCTCCGGAGCGGAACGCATCGCGCAGATGGAACAGCACCGCGATCTCCCATAGGCGAGCGTCGCCAGCCCTCTGGGCCCGAAGGTGGCGATGCCATTTCGAGCTGGGCCGCAAGAAGCTGGTCATCGCGGCATCGTTCAAACCGGTACGAAGGGCCGTCACCGCTTCCAGAAGCGGCAGTGCAACGGGCGCAGCTCGCAGATCGAGCAGGCGCAACATGCGTGGAGCGTATCGGCGGAAGCGGTGATAACCGTCGAGCACATGGTTGAGCGGATCGTCGGCCATGGTGGCGGTGAGCCTGGTTGCCATTGCAACAAGGGTTTTGAAGCCGTCCCACCCTGATCCGCTCGCGATGACGTCGCCCAGCGGCTGGCCATCATCCTGTGCATCGACCAGGGCGCCCCCGATCTCGGCGAAGGATTTCAGGGTGTCACGCACCACCCCCGCTTCGTCTGCGACCTTTGCATGGCAAATACGCTCCGAAGCACGGTAGAGACGGCCGACGATCCGGTCGTGGGTTTCGACCACTGCGTCGGCCAACATCGCCTGCCATTCCGAGACGCAAACAGCCAAGATCGCAAGCCGCCTGTCCTCCGGGAGATCGCGCATGCCGTCGGCATAATACCGTTCACCCTGCCTGCGCAGACGAGTCACCCGATGGGCAGGAACGCCGGCAAGCAGATCCTCGGGGAGATCGACGCGTTGCAGATATTCGAGCCGGTCGAGCAGCCGGTTGGCCGACGAAGAGTTCGAGCCAGGCTCGAACTGGCGCAGCCACACAAAACGGGTCACCCGATCATCAGCCGTCTCCTCGAGCAATGCCAGCAACTGTTCTCGGATCGACATAGGCAGACGAATGGCGATCCTCGTCTCGATGCGTCGCTCGGCATCGACGAGAGCCGCGGCACAAAGCCGCTCGATCGTGGATGTCGCGGGAAGGACAGTGCGGGTGCGTCGGCACTCGGCTACGAAGCGACGGGCGATATCCTCGTTCGACACCGCCATCTCGGCTTCTCGGAACAACCATTCCTTCAGCTCGCTCGCACCACGTCCGGAGAAGGTGCGGAAGCCGTAGAGCCCCCGTAACTCGGCAAGATGCTCGTGCCGTGTTTCCTCGCGGGCAGCATAGTCTACGAGATCGTCGGCACCCAGGCCAAGCTGCGCTCCGATAAATTCGATGACCTCTGCAGGGATCAGTTCGCCTGGAGCCAGCACCCGGCCGGGATAGCGCAGGACACACAATTGCAGGGCGAAGCCGAACCTGTTGTGAGCGCGCCGACGCAGCCTGATATGCCCAAGGTCTTCATCACTCAGCGTATAGTGCTTGAGCAAATCCGTCTGTGAAGTCGGCAAGCGCAACAGCGCGTCTTTCTGCCGATCGGTTAGAGTGACGCGACGCGGCATACATGTTCCTTTTTCAAAATCTGATAGCGTTCAAGACGCTTTGTTTATGAAGCTGGTTGAGATACATTTCCAGAGGTCAATGCAATCGTGGCCGAAGCGCCGCCTCAAACCAACGTTTGTGATACATGCTGATCGGATATGCCCGCGTCTCCAAAGCCGATGGCTCGCAGTCTCTCGACCTGCAGCACGACACCTTGCGCGCCGCAGGTGTCGAACGGGACAATATCTATGATGATCTTGCTTCCGGCGGTCGTGATGATCGCCCTGGCTTGACTGCCTGCCTCAAGTCATTGCGTGACGGCGATGTGCTGGTGGTCTGGAAGCTCGATCGCCTCGGACGATCGCTTGCCCATCTGGTCAACACGGTGAAGGAGCTGTCAGACCGCAAGATCGGCCTGCGGGTTCTGACTGGAAAGGGCGCTCAGATCGACACCACGACTGCGTCCGGTCGCATGGTGTTCGGAATCTTCGCCACCTTGGCCGAGTTCGAGCGGGATCTGATCCGAGAGCGCACCATGGCGGGTCTCGCCTCCGCGAGAGCGCGCGGTCGCAAGGGCGGACGAAAATTCGCGCTCACCAAAGCTCAGGTGCGTCTCGCGCAAGCCGCCATGGCCCAGCGCGATACTTCAGTTTCCGATCTCTGCAAGGAACTCGGCATCGAGCGCGTCACTCTCTACCGATATGTCGGTCCCAAAGGCGAGCTCAGAGACCATGGAAAGCATGTTCTCGGACTTACGTCGCAACTCGTTTCTTTTCGCAAGTTGAGCCACCTCCGCGCTTCATCAGAAAACTGAAGGAACCTCCATTGAATCGAACTAATATTTTTTTTGGTGAATCGCATTCTGACTGGTTGCCTGTCAGAGGCGGAGAATCTGGTGATTTTGTTTTTCGACGTGGTGACGGGCATGCCTTCGCGAAAATCGCACCTGCTTCCCGCCGCGGTGAGCTCGCTGGAGAGCGTGACCGCCTCATTTGGCTCAAAGGTCGAGGTGTGGCTTGCCCCGAGGTCATCAACTGGCAGGAGGAACAGGAGGGTGCATGCTTGGTGATAACGGCAATTCCGGGAGTACCGGCGGCTGATCTGTCTGGAGCGGATTTGCTCAAAGCGTGGCCGTCAATGGGGCAGCAACTTGGCGCTGTTCACAGCCTATCGGTTGATCAATGTCCGTTTGAGCGCAGGCTGTCGCGAATGTTCGGACGCGCCGTTGATGTGGTGTCCCGCAATGCCGTCAATCCCGACTTCTTACCGGACGAGGACAAGAGTACGCCGCAGCTCGATCTTTTGGCTCGTGTCGAACGAGAGCTACCGGTGCGGCTCGACCAAGAGCGCACCGATATGGTTGTTTGCCATGGTGATCCCTGCATGCCGAACTTCATGGTGGACCCTAAAACTCTTCAATGCACGGGTCTGATCGACCTTGGGCGGCTCGGAACAGCAGATCGCTATGCCGATTTGGCACTCATGATTGCTAACGCCGAAGAGAACTGGGCAGCGCCAGATGAAGCAGAGCGCGCCTTCGCTGTCCTATTCAATGTATTGGGGATCGAAGCCCCCGACCGCGAACGCCTTGCCTTCTATCTGCGATTGGACCCTCTGACTTGGGGTTGATGTTCATGCCGCCTGTTTTTCCTGCTCATTGGCACGTTTCGCAACCTGTTCTCATTGCGGACACCTTTTCCAGCCTCGTTTGGAAAGTTTCATTGCCAGACGGGACTCCTGCAATCGTCAAGGGATTGAAACCTATAGAAGACATTGCTGATGAACTGCGCGGGGCCGACTATCTGGTATGGCGCAATGGGAGGGGAGCAGTCCGGTTGCTCGGTCGTGAGAACAATCTGATGTTGCTCGAATATGCCGGGGAGCGAATGCTCTCTCACATCGTTGCCGAGCACGGCGACTACCAGGCGACCGAAATTGCAGCGGAACTAATGGCGAAGCTGTATGCCGCATCTGAGGAACCCCTGCCTTCTGCCCTTCTCCCGATCCGGTATCGCTTTGCAGCTTTGTTTCAGCGGGCGCGCGATGATCAAAACGCAGGTTGTCAAACTGACTACGTCCACGCGGCGATTATAGCCGATCAAATGATGAGCAATGCCTCGGAACTGCGTGGGCTACATGGCGATCTGCATCATGAAAACATCATGTTCTCCAGTCGCGGCTGGCTGGTGATAGATCCCGTCGGTCTGGTCGGTGAAGTGGGCTTTGGCGCCGCCAATATGTTCTACGATCCGGCTGACAGAGACGACCTTTGTCTCGATCCTAGACGCATTGCACAGATGGCGGACGCATTCTCTCGTGCGCTGGACGTCGATCCGCGTCGCCTGCTCGACCAGGCGTACGCTTATGGGTGCCTTTCCGCAGCTTGGAACGCGGATGGAGAAGAGGAGCAACGCGATCTAGCTATCGCGGCCGCGATCAAGCAGGTGCGACAGACGTCATACTAGATATCAAGCGACTTCTCCTATCCCCTGGGAACACATCAATCTCACCGGAGAATATCGCTGGCCAAAGCCTTAGCGTAGGATTCCGCCCCTTCCCGCAAACGACCCCGTGGACAACGGCACCGCTCGCTACTGGCCCTTGCTGGGGCCTCGCTCACTGGCCGATTTTTTCCGTGGAGCCGCTGCAGCGGAGAAGCAGCCTTCGGCGACCAAGGGCTGCACCCTTGGATCCGCACGGCGAAAGATTCTGACGGCGGACGCTCGTTTCAGTCGTCCGTGTCCGGCTGATCGTCATCGTCGAGGGTCACTTCAACCAACTCGCTGGGTTCGACAAACCGGACTTCGCATTCGACACATTGCAGCTTCCCACTCAGTCCCGGTTTTCCCCACACATTCAGGTGGCAGCTCGGGCAGGTGTATTTGCGCTTGTTCTTCGGATCCTCGGGCCTGGAAGACGGTTGGATCAGGCCGGCAGTCGTGAGCGCCGGAATATCAATCGTCGGGTCTTCTGGCTGGGGCACAGGCTCGCCGCCTGGACCAAAGAGCTGGGTTGCCGACATGGGGACACGCTGGGTGACGACATCGATCCACGACAGCATCGCCCCGCTTTCAATCAGCTCATCACAGGCCAAATCGAAGGGGCCGCCCTCGATGATGTAGTGCGTCATCTGCTGGCCGCAACGGCGACCACCAGGTTCGCCCGTGTCGGACGGCATGAGCCCGATGGACTCCATTTTGTCCGCCCACTCGGCATTGTGATATCCGCCGCGAGAGCGTTTACCGAAGTGGGCTTGCCACTGGTGAACTTGCTCATGCACCAGTGTGGAGAGCGTTTTCTTGATGCTGCGATGGGCGAAATACGCGCAGTTGAGCGCGATCTCATCACTCTTGCCGGTGCCGTTTCGGCGCAGAAAGCGAGATTCCGAGTAGTACCCGAATGTGTTCGCCTTGCGCTGCAGCGTGAAGATGCAGCCTGGCAGCTTTCCGTCATACAGCCGCTCATTGAACCAGTCATAGGCCGCTTCGATTTCGTCGTACAGCAGCTGACTTGCCGTGCCGGCCATGGGGCCTCCTTTCTCGCATGCGAGAACCCCCCGGATTGAATACTCATGCGCGGAAGGTAGGTGAACGATACAGTTTGTCGTCTGTATCGTACGATACAGACACGCAATGAAAAAGGGGGTGGATCCCCCTACTTCAACCCAAGTATCCGCCACGCACGGCAATGAACATCAGAGCCGCGCCCAGCGCTGCGCCTACGGCCAGCAACAGCGCCGAGAAGCCAACGGCGCGGCGCTCGGCCTGTGCCGTGACCAGGCTAGCCGTGCTGCGGTTGATCTCGTTACCGATCCTTGCCGCCGCCTCGCGCCCGGCCTGTACCAGGGCATTGCGCTGCTCGCTCATCATCGACTCGAAGTTCATCTGCGACTGCAAAAGGGCCTTGCCGGCGGCGTCTCGAACAGCCTGGCTGATCTTCTCTGCCAACGCGGCATCGACTTCCTCAAGCCGACGCACGATGACATCGAAGTCATCCATCATCTGCCCGAGCATCGCCTCCCGGGCCGTGGTCGGATCCTTGGCCATGGGCTACTTCCCCTTGCCGAAGAGGGTCGCGTAGACCTGATCCAGGTTGCGCCAAGCCGACTTGGCCAGCCGCTGGGCAGAGATCATGCGCTTGGCATGCTCCTTGTCGGCCTCATCGGTCGCAGCGCGCAGGCTCTCGCGGTAGTCGGTCGTATCGGCCAGCACCTCGCCTACGTTCATTTTCAACCCGCGCAGCCGCTCGAATACCTCGTTCGAGAACACCACGGCATCCCGCTTGAGGGTGAATTTCTTTTCCACCTCATGGAAGCCGAACAGCGCCGAGAACGTCTGCGGAACATCGTCGGCGTCCTCGATCTGGACCTTGTTGAAGACGACCAGGATCTTCTTTGCCGGCACGCCCAGGGCAGAGAGCGTCTTGATCGTGTTGATCGTGTCCACCTGCTGCTTCTTTTCCGGTACGGCTGGGATCACGAAGTAATCGATGTCTTCGTGGGAGCCGTCGTATTGGCCCATGAATTTGAAGAAGTCTTCGACGTTCGATGCCCCCACATCGACCACCACGTTTTCCTCGGTCAGCAGCACCTCCGACAGTTCGCCGAACTGCTTGCCCTTCAAGCGCTCGATCTCGGCTGCAGTATCAGCCGCGCCCGCGTTGATGGTCTCGACTGCGAACCGCAGTCCACCATTCCGAGGCCAGATCAGGTTGTCCGATAGCGTGGTTTTGCCGGAGTTTCCGGTGAAGTTGACGATGACTGTTTTACTCATCTGCGTTTCCTTGAGCTACGTGCTGCGCTTTCGTATTTGTCCAGATCCAGGGCGTTCTGATCGTCCCCGGGATTCATGAGCTTGCTGAGTTCTGCAGGTCCAAAATGACCCTGTGGAGCTGCCTTGGGTTTTGCATCTGTATCGTACGATACAACTCCCGTCTCTTCTGATTCCCTGCGGCTGTCTGTTGGTGCTGAGGCTACTGGCCTCGCTTGGCTTTCAGGTTGGCCAACTGGTAATGCTGGCTTCTGATCAGCATCCACCCGTTGTGCTTTCCGGTGCCGATATAGGTAGCTCTTGAGCGTGTCCATGCTCACCTCGATCCCCTGCGCTTTGAGCACTTCCAGGATCGCCTTGCGTGTCACCCCTGCCTTCAACTGCCTTTCAATCACCGGCATGACCTGGCGTATTTTTGCTGCCTTGGTCTCTGGTTCGACAGCCATCAATGCTGCCTCAATGTCCTTGCCTGCCATTTTGCACCCTACCTGCACCCTTGTTGCATTTCTATTGCATGCTAATTGTCTCCCTATTGTAGTCAATCTGCACCTCTTCTGCCTTCTACCTGCGTCTCATCTGCTCCCTTTTTGCACTCCCCTCCCCTTCTATCTCTACGGCCTTCGGCCTAGGTACTGAAAACGCCCTTAACAAGAGCATCAACTTCAACCCTTAACAGGGTCAAAGTCTCAATACACAACACGCACCTCCCTGTCGGGAGGTGAAAGCCGCATAGGCTGCGGCTTGCAGACCAGTAGACCCGAAAATCACTGTGATACATCTGTATTACAAAATAGCACGCAAGTAGCATCAATCAAGCGTTTCTGTGTATCACACTTGCATTACACATGCTGTCCTGTACCTTTACCTCTGAAAATTTCCATTTTTCCCAGCTAATTGAGGGCGCAGCGTGGGCCGGACAGTACCCATCAGATTCAATACCGAGCAGCTGGCCCGGGTAGAAGAAGCCGCCGCACTGGCTGGCTACAAGCACCTCTCGGCATACATCCGCGACCGCGTGTTGGCCATGGACAAGGGGGCACACAGGCCAGGCGTCGAGGACTGGGCCGAGCAGCAACGGATGATCGGATTGCTGGAAAGCATCGCCCAGGAGCAGACCCGCAACCGGGCAATTCTCACGGTGGCCATCTACCTGATTCGGCAAAACGTGACCCAGGGAAAAGTGAACGAGTTGCGTGCCCAGCTGCAGCACCTGGACGGTGCCGAGGATGCCCTGGCGGTCTTGCTGCCGGAGCTGGCCAACGATATCGAGCGACTGACTGGAGAAGACTGATGCACAAACAAGAGGTCGATTCCGCCGTCATGACAGCCGGCTTTGGTCTGCCGCTGGCGGGCTGGCTGGGAGGCATTCACTTCGCGGGGCTGCCTTTGACCCCGTTCCCTGCGGCATTCAGGGAGACGCTGCACAACGGCTGGCATAACCCAGTCGTCACCGGCGCGACCATTGCAACCTCCGTGGCAGCCGCGGGCCTCTGTTACTACCTGTACGAGTATTGCGACGACGGATTCAGGGGGGAACGCTTCCAGATGTGGTTGCGCGGATCTCGCATCCGCAACTGGCACCACGTCAAAAGCAAGGTCAATGCGCGGAACGCTAAGACCAACAGGGAACGCCGCAAGAAGGGGTTGGAGAAGCTTGAGCCGATCATGATCGGCAAACTCCCGATGCCGCTGCACCTGGAAGACCGCAACACCATGATTTGCGCGTCCATCGGCGCCGGTAAATCCGTGACGATGGAGGGAATGATGGCCTCGGCGCTCAAGCGCGGCGACCGCATGGCGGTCGTGGACCCGAACGGCACGTTCCTGTCGAAATTCAGCTTCAAAGGGGATTACGTGCTCAACCCCTTCGATGCCCGATCAGTCGGCTGGTCGATCTTCAACGAGATCCGTGGCGTCCATGACTTCAACCGCATGGCCAAGTCCATCGTGCCTCCGCAGATCGACCCGAGCAGCGAGGAATGGTGCGAGTACGCACGGAACGTCATCGCCGACACCATGCGCAAGCTGATGGAGACCAACAACCCCGACCAGGAGACGCTGGTGAACCTGCTGGTTCGCGAAGACGGAGAGACCGTCCGGGCGTTCCTGGCCAACACCGACTCGGAGGGCTATTTCCGCGACAACGCGGAAAAGGCGATTGCCAGCATCCAGTTCATGATCAACAAGTACGTCCGCCCACTGCGCTACATGACCAAGGGCGCATTCTCGCTCTATCAGTGGGTTCACGATCCAGACGCTGGCAATCTCTTCATCACCTGGCGGGAAGACATGCGCGACACCATGCGCCCGCTGGTGGCCACCTGGATCGACACCATCTGCGCGACGATCCTGAGTTCGGAGCCCATGACAGGCAAACGCCTATGGCTCTTCCTCGATGAGCTGCAATCGCTGGGCAAGCTGGAGAGCTTCGTTCCTGCCGCGACCAAGGGCCGGAAACATGGATTGCGCATGGTTGGCAGCCTGCAGGACTGGTCGCAGTTAAATGCGAGCTATGGCCGGGACGATGCGGAAACCCTGCTTTCGTGCTTCCGAAACTACGTCATCTTAGCGGCGGCGAACGCGAAGAACGCCGACCAGGCCCGGGAGATCCTGGGCAACCACGAGGTCAAGCGTTTCCGCAGATCGTGGTCTGCCGGCAAGCAGACCAGGGCCGAGGAAATCAAGTCGGAGCCGGTGGTGATGGACTCGGAAATCTCCAACCTCAATGACCTTGAGGCGTACGTCAAATTTGCCGAGGACTACCCGATCACCAAGATCAAATCGCCCCACGTGGACTACAAAGAGCGCGCGCCGGCCATTGTTCTAGGCCAGGCTGCAGCCTGACGAGGTGCCCCGATGTTCAACGTGACGCTGATCAAAGGCGACAACCAGTATGCAGCTGCAGGGTATTTCTCCAGCGCTGATGACTACTACGCCAAGGAGGCCCCTGGCGAATGGCAGGGCATCGGGGCTGACCTGCTGGGCCTAGAGGGCGCAATCGACCAGAAAGAGCTTGCACGGCTGCTCGACGGCAAGTTGCCGAACGGCGAGCGGATGGCCAAGACCTTCGACAAGGAAACCGGCACCCGTCGCATGGGCCTGGACCTGACGTTTTCGGCTCCCAAGTCGGTATCCATGCAATCCCTGATTGCCGGCGACAAGGATGTGATCGCCGCACACGACCGCGCTGTGACCCGCAGCATGCAGGAGGTCGAGCGCCTGGCTCAGACCCGCAAGAAGGTGGACGGCAAGTCGATGGTGGAACGCTCCGGAAACCTTGTCATCGGCAAGTTTCGCCACGAAATGAGCAGGGCCAAGGATCCGCAGCTTCACACGCATGCTGTGGTCATGAACATGACGCAGCGATCCGATGGCAAATGGCGGGCGTTGCGGAACGACGACATCTACAAGATCCAGCCGCAGATCGATGCCATGTACAAGGGCATTCTCGCCCAGGAGTTGCGAGCGCTGGGCTATGGGATCCGGGTTCTGGACAACCAGGGCAACTTCGAGCTGGCCCATATCTCCCGCGAGCAGATCGAAGCGTTCTCCAGCCGCTCGAAGGTGATCGAGGAAGCCCTCGCCAAGGACGGAAAAACCCGGCTCGATGCGACACCGCTTGAGAAGCAGATCATCGCCATGGCGACCCGTCCGCGAAAGGACGAGCGCGACCGGCACCTGGTCAAGGAATACTGGGTTACCAAGGCGCGAGAGCTGGGCATCGACTTCGGTTCGCGCAGTCACCTCGACAATCGTGAGTACGCGGCCAGATCCGCCAAGGGCCAGGCGGAATACAGCCTGCCGGAAGGCATCACCCCCGGCCAGGCCGTGGTCCAGTACGCGATCAACCACCTGACCGAGCGTGAGCAAGTGGTAAGCGACCACGACTTGCGGACTGTCGCGTTGCGCCGGGCCATCGGCCTTGCGACGCCTGATCAGGTCGATGACGAGATACGCCGGCTGGTCAAGCAGGGGACCTTGATCGAATCCGCCCCCACCTACCGGATGGCCAGCGGCGATGCCGATTCGCCGGCACTCTCGCCTGCAGGATGGCGCGCTCACCTGCAGGAGCTGAAAGGCTGGTCGGAGAAGCAGTCACGTCAATACGTGGACATGGCCATCAAGCGAGGATCCTTGGAGGTGACCGGCAAGCGGTACACCACACAGAAAGCGTTGAAGCGGGAAAAGGCGATACTTGCCATCGAGCGCGCTGGACGTGGCCAGGTCACACCCCTGATGACCAAGGAGCAGGTTGCGAGCGCGCTCCAAGGGTCCACCCTATCCGCTGGCCAGTACCAAGCCGTGGAGGTGATCGTCGGGACCAACAACCGATTCGTTGGAATCCAGGGCGACGCCGGCACGGGCAAGACCTATTCGGTCGAGCGGGCCGTGCAGCTGATCAACTCTGTGAACACGGCAATGAGTACCCGCGACCCGCAGCAACTGACGGGCTATCGCGTCGTCGCGCTGGCACCCTATGGCAACCAGGTCACCGCCTTGAAGAACGAGGGATTGGATGCCCATACCCTGGCCAGCTTTTTCAACACCAAGAACAAGACCCTCGATGACAAGACAATCGTCATTCTCGATGAAGCCGGTGTCGTCGGTGCCCGCCAGATGGAACGGCTCATGCGAGAGGTCGAGCAAACGGGTGCGCGCCTGATCCAGCTGGGCGACACCAAGCAGACCGAAGCCATTGAAGCCGGCAAGCCCTTCGCGCAGCTGCAGCACAACGGCATGGAGACGGCCCGAATCAAGGAGATCCAGCGGCAGAAGGATCCGGAATTGAAGCGGGCCGTCCAGTACGCGGCGGATGGCAAGCCCGCCCAGGCGCTGCAGCACCTGCAGCACGTCGAAGAACTGCGGCAAGCCTCGGACCGGCACCAGGCAATCGTGCGCGACTACATCGCCCTGACCCCGGAGCAGCGGAAAGAGGTGCTGATCGTCGCCGGCACCAACAAGGATCGAAAGGAGATCAACCAGATGGCCCGCAAGGCGCTCGGCCTGTCGGGCAAAGGCAAGGAGTTCGAGACCCTAAACCGGGTTGATTCCACCGAAGCAGAGCGTCGGTATGCCCCTAGCTACAAGCAGGGAATGGTCATCCAGCCCGAGAAGGACTACAAGGCCGCTGGCCTGACTCGGGGCGAGCTGTACGTGGTAGACCAGGCGCTGCCAGGTAACGTGCTGGTGGTCAAAGACCGCAGCGGCAATCGCTACGAGTTCAATCCTCGCAAGGCCACCAAGCTCAGCGTGTACAAGCTGGAAAAGCCCGAACTGTCGGTCGGCGACCTCATTCGGATCAACCGTCAGGATCCGAAGCTCGATCTCACCAACGGCGACCGTATGCGCGTGACGAGCATCGAGAATGGCGTGGTGCAGTTGGCCTCGATCAAGGAGGTGAACGGCCAGCCTGAGCGGACGGTCAGCCTCCCGACCAATAGGCCCTTGCACCTGGAGCATGCCTATTCGGCAACGGTGCACAGCGCCCAGGGCCTGACGAATGATCGGGTCATGATCTCGCTGAATACCAAGAGCCGGACGACCTCGCAAAACCTCTGGTATGTCGCCATCAGCCGGGCTCGACTCGAAGCCCGGGTTTACGCTGACTCGATCAGTGGGCTACCCGCTGCGATCGCCAAACGCTACGACAAGTCCACGGCGTTGTCCCTACAGCAGGATCGGGAGAAGCAAAGGCGCGAACCCATACAGCCTCGCACTGTAGTGGACGGCCAGGCTGGACTGGAACGCAAGCGTCGGACGGGCCTTGATGGCGTGGGCGGTGGCCAAGCGAGGACCTGAATGAGGCAGGGCTATTACCTAAGAAATGGCATCGGGGGTGTAAGCCGGAACCCCAGAATATTCCGTCCTTGACGGTAAGCTCGAACTGGCGGGAGCTGACGGCAAACCATTGTTTTACGGCGATGACGCCTTCAAACTGAAAACGGTTTGATTGAGCCGTCAGAACAGGTACGGAAAGCCGTGTCAAATAGCAATAGCAGCAGGGATTCTCTCCAAATCGGCGGTGGCCATGGGCGCTAGTTACACAACAAAAATCATCCTGGCGTTCAGAAGCGGGGGCGTCTGCGCCTTCCCGATGTGTGGCAAACACCTTACGTACCGTGCCCAGGTGGGAGACGATACCTATGTTGGCGAGGCAGCGCATATTTGTGGCGAAAAGCCGACTGCTGCCCGGCATGACGGCTCTATGACTGATGATGAGCGCGATAGCGTCCAAAACCTCATCTATCTCTGTACCGATCACCACACGATCATCGACAAGGTTGCGGCCGATTGGCCTACTGCAACCCTTCTACAACTGAAAGAAAGCCACGAAAGACAGGTCCGGCAAGCTATAGAAGCAGCCTTTGCGGATGTTGCCTTTCCCGAATTGCAGAACGCCGTCTCTTGGGTTGCTGGCCAGGCGCCGGCGCCAAATGGCTCTTTCGACCTTCTCGCACCAGACGAGAAGGTCAAGAAGAACTCGCTTTCGAATGGATCTCGCCACATCATCGCTGCTGGGCTAACCTCACGAGCCACCGTTAGCGATTATGTCGAGGCAGAAGCGCAGCTGGATCCTGACTTTCCTGAGCGATTGAAAGCCGGCTTCCTGGCAGAATATTACGCTCGCCGGCAAGAGGGCCATAAGGGTGACGAGCTATTCGAATTAATGTGCGCCTTTGCCCAACGTGGTCTGCGTCGACAGGCAGACAAGACCGCAGGCATCGCCGTTCTAATTTACCTTTTCGAAATCTGCGACGTGTTTGAGAGATGATTCTTCCGACCAAACATATCCCGCAGAACGAGGCGCTGATCGGTGTCGGCGCTACGCTGTTGGCGCATCTCAACATGCCAATGACTATTTCAGGCCTCTGGGAGCGTCTGCGCAAGGAACCAAATGTAGGGACCTTCGAGCGATTTGTGCTGGCCTCGAACCTCCTTTATTTAATCGGCGCTATCGATATCCGAGACGGCCTTATTGTGAGGACCGCCTCATGATCAGAGCTGTTCGCGCCAACCGAAAGGGCTTCCACACCACGCCGCTAAAGCCGGGGGTCAATCTTATCTTAGCGGACCGATCTACCTCGGCCGGGGATAAAGATACGACCAACGCTCTGGGCAAATCGACGCTAATTGAAATCATCGACTTTTGCCTCGCCAGTAATACCGCACCTGGAAAAGGGCTTCGCATTGAAGCTCTGCAGGGTTGGGCTTTCACGCTAGAGCTTTCCTTGCAGGGCAACGACGTTGCTGTGACGCGCGCGGTCGATACACCTGGGTTCTTTGCAATCGAAGGGACTACCGATGACTGGCCTATCAAGCCAACGCCGAACAAGGAAGGTGTCCCGGGACTAGACGTCAAGAGGTGGCGAGCCGTTCTCGCCTGGTCACTATTCGGTGTCAGTGAGTTGTCATCAGAATCCGGGTACAAGCCCTCGGTACGTTCGCTGCTTTCCTATTTTGTGCGTAACCAGACAGCCGCCTATAACATCCCATTCAAGCACTTCGACAACCAGAAAACTTGGGACATTCAGCTCCACAATGCCTTTCTACTGGGGTTGAATTGGGAGAAGGCCGCCGCCTGGCAGCAGCTGAAAGATCAAAAGAAAGCGCTCGATGCGCTCAAGCAGGCGATCAAGACTGGAGCCATAGAAGGCGAGCTGGCATCACTCGGCGAACTCGAAGCCGAACGCCTGCGCCTTGCAACCCAGCTTGAGCGTGAACGAGAGGCTCTATCGAATTTCCGTGTTCTTCCCCAATACCGTGAAATCGAGAGTCAGGCGAACCTCATGACTAGCGAAATTCATAGCCTGGTCAACGCCAATATCGTGGATAAGCGCCGTCTCAATCGCTACCGCGATTCGTTAATGAGCGAAGGCGCTCCAACGATAGACCGTCTCGAAGCCCTTTACAGTGAGGCTGGCATCGCATTACCTGGCGCGGTCAAAAAGACACTGCAGGAAGCACGGGCATTCAATGCCCAGATCATCGCCAATCGCCGTCAGTTCATCGCCAGCGAGATTGCCGCGCTAGAAGCTGCCGTCGTTGAGCGCGAGACTGATATTGCGACCCTCACAGATCGACGTGCCGGCTACCTTAGTGCGCTTGCAGGACAGGGCGCTCTGGAAGAATTTATTCAATTGCAGGAACTGCATGCTGCTACTCGGCTGAAAGTTAACGAACTGACCAATAGGATTACCCAGCTTCGTCAGATGAGCACGAAGGCCGACACGATCAAGGTCGAGACCGTCGAGTTAAAGCGCGCAACAACCCTCGACTATGAAGAGCGGCGTGTGCTGTGGTCAAAGGCGCTTGGCCTCTTTTCCGAGTTCTCGGAGACTCTTTATAAGTCACCTGGCCGGCTTGTCATCGATATCGACGAAACTGGCTACAAATTCGATGTCGAGATAGCGGGCAGTCCGAGTGAGGGCATCAGCAAGATGAAAATCTTCTGCTACGACCTCATGCTGATTTCGTTCGCACGCCAGCGTGGTCTCGGGATCGACTTCCTGATCCACGACAGCACGATTTTTGACGGTGTTGACCCTCGGCAACGTGCCCATGCTTTGGAACTTGCTGCCGCGATGGCTGCAAAATACGGCTTCCAATACATCTGCACACTGAACACCGATATGGTTCCTGTGGCTGACTTTACTTCAGGCTTTGATTACGACAGCTTCGTCCGGATCCGACTCACCGATACTGACCCTACTGGAAGTCTCCTTGGGTTCCGTTATTAAACGGGGAGCATGGGGCTGTAAGCTGGAACCCTAAAGCGTTCCAGCGGGAAACACGGTCGAAGAGGTTTCCCGTTGCTTTCGCTATCCGATACCGCTTCCTAAGCCTCATTACCTGCGTTTAATAAGCACAGATGAAAGAACCCCGCCATGGCGGGGTTCTTTTTAGGCGATCAGCAGCCTCAAAAGCCCTTGCCTCCGAGTGACTTCGGCTGCAGGGCCGGGGCCTTCCGTTCGCGCTCCAGCTGGCGTTCTTGAACGATGCCGACACCCGCGAAGGGATACCGGATGGAGAGATCCTTTCCGGTATGCAGCAGGCCCGCTTTCGCGCTGCTCAGCGCCGTCCGATCATGGGCGACGTGATAGGTCTTCTGGCCTTCGCTCACGGCCTGAATGACCTTGTTGTTCTGGAACCCGACGATCTTCCCCTCATAGGTGTGGCCACGCTCAGCGGCTCTAATTGCCGGCATGTCCATCGGTTTGGACAGACTCTGTGAATCTGCCGCCTTGCCGGCAGCTGCTCCAGCTCGCTCAGTCTTGTGTCGCTCCAGGGCGTCTTTGAAAGAGGCCTTGAAATCGGCAGCGCCCGGCATGTTGTCGAATGGCAGATCCTTTGCGTACTGGGCGCCCTCCTTGCCCACCTGTGCGTATACCCGCGCTGGCCCGTTACCTTTCTGCACCGTGATAACCGACTTGTCGGACATTTCAGCCTTGAACCAGGCTGCACCTGCTTGGCGAGGATCCGTGAATGCCTGCGGATCCTTGCCCTTCTGAAAGAGCTGGAAGGTGGTTGGCTCGCTGCTTTGCTTGTCCATACGCATACCTCTCAATAGCTGGGTTTGAACGGTTGTCCCTTGTCCCACCGGCTTTGCCAGTGGCGAAGGTACTGCTCAGCGAGATCGGCATCGTTCCAGACCACCAGGGCATTCTCGCTGTTGCTCTTTGCTGCTGCAGCCGTGTAGTTGAAGCTGCCCGTCTCGACCGCCTTTCCGTCGATCACCATGAATTTGTCGTGGTGAATCGGGTACACCTTGACGGTCCGTGTGGGGATGCCGGCGCGTGCCAGCAGCGTCAGTGCATGTTGGCCAGCTCGGGCGGCGCCGCCTTCGAGATTGCCGTCGTGGTCGGCCACAATCGCCACGTCCACGCCGCGTTGTTTGGCCTCGATCAAGGCTTTGGTCACATCGGGACTGGTCAGCATGTAGGCGGATAGCCGTATCGAATTGGTCGCTGCGCTGATCGAGCGCAGCACCAGGGCAAGGGCCGATCCTTCCGGAGAAAATCCAACCTCGATCCGGCGAGCCCCATCGATCAGAACCGGGGCCTTGCCTTCCGCTGGCTGCTGATCAGCGAGCGCATACGGCATGCCCGTGGCCAGCAGTGCCACCAGGGCAAGGGACTTGATGGCTGCTAGCTTAGAAACCACCTTTGGAGCCTCCCCATTTGTCGTTTGCCTGCTTGCCGCTGGCTTTGTCTTCGACGCATTGGGCCAGGAAGTCCCCCCGCGCCTCGGAGGTGCGAGAGGGGCTGAATTTCCCATGCTTCGTACGAACGATGCTGAAATAGCGGGTGACGTACTTGTCGCAGTCACCATCGCGGGACATGCCCAACAGGCACAGCGTCGCGCCGCAAGCGTCCGAGTCGCTTTTGGATCCGTAGCTGTAATCCGGAGAGGTCGGCTGATCGGCATAGGCGCTGCTGGCCAGGACCAGTGCTGCGGCGAGGATCGCGGTCTTGATGCTCATAGACGCTCCATTTCTCGCATGCGAGAAGTCAGTTGACGATTTGAATGAAGGAGGGAGTAGCCGGGCGCTGCTCTGCCACGGTTTGGGGAGCCTGGACCTCGCGCTGGACGGGAGCCGGCGCCGTAGGCTGGAAGCGCTGGAATTCACGCGGCGCATCGACGGGATCAGCGTCGGTATTCAGCTGGACCTGGATCTGCGGCTGTTCGGCTTGTTGGGGCTGGGGCTGGGGAGCTTGCTGCTGACTAGCAGCAAGAACCTGGCCGTTGTCGTCTGTAAAGGTGAGCCATGGCCCCTCCTGCTGCTCAGCGGCCCTACGAGCGCGCTGGGGCGCTGTTCGAGCTGGGGCCGGCTCCGCTACCGCGGAAATGGGTTCTGCCGCTTCTGCGCCCTCTACGGCAGGCACAATCGGGTCATCGGCCGAGGGGTTTAGAGCCCGGGTGACCACTTTCTCGACATAGGAAGGTTCACCCGGATGATCCGGCTTGAACCCTCGCAGTTCGTTGCCGCTGTAGTACATGGAAAAGGCCTTGCGCAGCGCCTCTTGCTCGCTGCTGCTGGTAGCTAGCGCCTTCTTGTAGTCAGCTGCCAGGTGTTCGCTGATGGCCTGCAGGTTACGGCAAGGTTCGAAGACTGCCGGGTAGTCCAGCCCCTTCGCCCGCATGTTGGTGACCAGTAGCTGGCCAAGGCCCATCGAGAAGCGTTTGCCCTGGCGTTCCAGCTGCTGGGCGGTTGCTATGGCTTCACCCAGCGATTGCGGCTGACGTGCCAGGTGCGTACCCACAACGCCGATGGCATAGGGGTTGAAGGTCGATTCATTGCCGACCAGCGCTTTCAGGGTCGAAGGGTGCACCGAAGGCGCGCATTTGGCCGCCAGTTCGGAAAAGCGCATTGGTTGGCCTTCATCGGCTGAGGCCAGGGCAGGCAGGCCCGCAGCGAACAGCATCGCCAGGGTCAATTTAGGCAGCTTTTGCATATTGCACCTCGGTGATGATGCGGCGGCCATCGAAGCCGTATTCCCACTGGATAACCACGTCGATGAGCTGACGGGAGAACTCGATGAGTTGGCTCTTGCTCATGTCGGCACCGCCACGGGATGCCATCGACGCCAGGCGGTCGAACATCAGGTCCGGGGAGTCGGAGTGGATGGTGGACATCGAGCCGCTGTGGCCGGTGTTCAGCAGTTCGAGGAACGGGAAGGCTTCGCCTCCGCGAAGCTCCCCCATGATTGCCCGGTCGGGCGTGAGGCGAAGAATGGATTCGAGGTGATCGAACGGCGTCACCCTCGCCTTGCCCTGGCCACCGCGTGAATAGATCAGGTGGACGACGTTTTCACCTGGAGCCTTGATCTCCCGCGTGTCCTCAATGGTTACCAGCCGCTCGCTAAGGTCTACGTGCTGCAGCAGCTCGTTCAGGAACGTGGATTTGCCGGCATTGGTACCCGCCGAGATCATGATGTTCTTGCGAGCCTTGACGATGCCCTTGAAGAACTCTTTCCAGCGCTTGGCCCGGTAGAGCTCTACCAGGTGATCGTCGCCGTACTCGGCGGGCTGACGCGGCTGGTTGATGAAATCGAACGCCCCCATGGCCTCGTATTCATCCAGCGATATCTGCTTGCGACCTGGCTTCCGGATACAGACGATCCCGCCAATGTGCTGTTCTACAGCCGGGGCGAGTACGACCTGGACGCGATAGTCGCCGCGCTCATTTTCCGATACCCCATCGTCGAGATTGATGGGGATCCGACCAGAGAGGATCGGTGTATAGGCGCTGACCTCCTGATCGGTATGCGCGGCGATCAGATCGGCCAGCGACTTGATCAGTGGCAGCGTCACGCCCTCGCAAGCAACCGGACGCATGAACCGGCTGCTGCGATAGCCCGCCCACACGTTACCCGGCCCGTTGATAGCGATCTCGGAGACTTCGGGATCGTCCAGCAAAGAAACCAGGGGTTCCAGTTTGCGCCGAAAGGATGCGATCTCAGACATGACGGTCCCTCAATTGATGAACGTGACGCCGCCGTTTTCAGCCTGCTCGGCCTGCTTGGCGAATTGCTTGGTGAAGTCCAGGTCGCGCTGGAGGTAGATGACTACCCGCGACCCGTGGGGAACGGTGATCGTCGGCTGGATATTCGCGTAGCGGCTCAGGATCGTTTGCGAGGAATTCGCTGCCGCCTCCTGCACTTCGCTGCGGTAGCGCGACGCCGAGTTTTCTTCATCGCCAGAGGAAACGCCGCTGTTGGAGGCGCCGGCGCCGATGATCGAAACGGCAGCGGCCACCCCGAAAATCTGTGCCCAGTGGTTGTTCACGACGCCGCCCTGGCCGGCGCTGCCCAGCTGATCGGTGCCGGCGCTGTTGATGGCAATTTCCATCGGGACACGGCCTGGCAGACGTGGCGTCCTGAGCATGTTCCAGACGGTGAACAGACGTTCCTGGCCAGGCATCAGGCTCGCGTTGTAGCTGCCGCAGACCTTCGAGCCCCAGGGAATCATCACGCGGCGCCCTTCGGCGGCGTAAACGTCTTGGGCAATCGATGCGCAGATTTGCCCAGGGAGCTGGCTTTGAGCGCGAGGCTCAAGGGTGGCTTCGATGACAGTGCCCTGCAGCACCTTGAATTGCAGGTTCTCGAGTGCGCGGGCCTCGGTGATGGGTACTGATTCGCCATAGGTGGACGCGGCAAACGCATCGTTGGCGTTCTGAGGGGCGCGGTTGCCGCCGTCGCCACCAATGAGGGATCCGCTGCCCTGCTGGCCTTCTTTCCCGCCGCCCTGCTCCGCGAAACCCTCTTCCTTGGCCGTGGCGAAGATGGCAGAGCGCTGCCGCGCTGCCAGCATCTTCTGACGTTCCACCTCAGCCTGGAACTCCAGCTGCTGACGGCGGCGTTCCTCTTCGCTCATGCCGCTCTGCTGCTGACGGTCAACGGTGCTACGCGGCGTATCGGAAGGCGCCTCGGATAGCCCCTGGTTGGACACGGGCTGTACCTTGGCAGCCTCACGCTTCGGCGGCGGATCGGCCACAGTGCGACGCTCCGAGGCTACGATCTCATCGCTGCCCAGGGAGTTTTTGCTCTCACCCTCGGAGCCGCCATTCTTGATCCAGTAGGTGAAGCCCAGGGCAACAACAGCCGCAATAGCAATCCCGATCCCGCTGCGTTTGCTATTGCCAGGGCTGCTCTTGAGCATGGAGTTGGATTCGTTCCACTCGCGAATCTCTTCTTCGCGGGTTTTCTCCGGCTGCTGAGCTTGGCTCGGATTCTGGCCCGGATTCGGGTTCGGGTTTTTTTCGTCGGCCATGCTTATGCACCTCCGCCGTCACGGGCACCACGGGTCACGGTGCGCTTGTAGGGATTGGCCAGGTTCTCGACGCAGACGTAAGCGTTGCCGCTGCGTACCACGAACATGCTGGCCAGGCGCTTGACCACCCAGTACTCACCTTCGCGATGGGCATCGACCATGGCCTCGGTGCCGTCCGGCAGCACGCGGTAGAACTGTGGGAGATCCGCCCCTTTCTTCATCAGGAACTTGGTGAATTGCCCGTCATCCATCACGGCCTGCAGGCCGATGGCATCCTTGTCGCCGGAATAGCCGTAGTTGATGTTCGGCGTTCCTGCAGCGCTCGCCGTGGCTACAGGGGTAGCGCCGGGAGCCGGCTGCTGCTCGGCGTTGTAAGAGGTAAGGCGTGTGCTCGGGTAGACGAAGCGCACCAGGAACGACTGGCCGCTCTTTCTCTTGCTGCTATTCAGCTGAAAGTAATAAGTCCGCTTGCTGGTGATAACGGTCATGTTCGTTTCAGCGTTGTCTTCCACCGGCTTGAGAAAGACCCGATTCCGGAACGGCATGCTCTGCCAGGCGATGGTGTCGCCCAGGGCTACCACTTTCACCATTTCATCGGCTTCAAATTCGATGGAAGTCTGATATCCGTAAGTGCCGGTAAGTTGATAAACCTGATTGGGATCGTAGGGCACTTGCTGAACGCGATTATCGCTGGACAGGGGCTGCGGCAACTTGGCCGCCTGCGCGTTAGATATGCCAATTGCCAAACTCAGGGCAATAGCTGTCGGCAAAACGAAGTGTTTTTTCATTGGAAGTTTCCTTGTGGATTAAGCGAATTACCGGCGGCTCAGTTCTTCGCTCTTGCGGTACAGAGTGGCCAAAGTACCGAACGGGTTTTCCCAGCGCTCGCCCAGCGCACGCGGGACCAAGGTGTGATTGACTTTAATAGTCGCCAGATATCGGTGTTCTACGGGTTGGTTGTCACCCCATCGGTGCTTGATGGAGTTGAACGACACCTGATATTCATCACCGACCTTGTTCATCATGTAGGGCTGGGCTTCGATCCAGTCCTTTTCCCCTAGGCTGAGGTAGGGGTTGGTCGGATTCTCCGGGCTCAGTTCTTTCTCGTACTCGGCGGCAACGTCGGGGGTCATGTAGGTGTGGCATGTATCGGACAGCTGCTGCTTGCGACGGAGGTCGAAGGTGTTGCAGGCCCGGATCATGTCGAACAGCACCTTTTCGGTGACGGCTTCCTCTTTGCCCACGTTGTCCTTGTCGATGACGCGCTGCTTCAACACCTCGCCATCCGCGCCCAGGACTGTCACGACAGGAATGTAGGTCTTCGAATTGGCAAGGCTGGCAACTGCGAATCCCAGGCTGAGAATGACCACTGCCTGTACCCCTTGGGCCAACAGGGAACGGTTGCGCTCCTGCTTGGTTTTGTTGCCTTCAAGCTCACGCTTGCGGCGTGCTTTCTCTTCTTTCGTGAACTGTTTGTCCATTATCTTTTCATCCCAACAGAGCGCAGTGCCATGACCAACAGCGACGAACCGCCTACCGTTGCGCCGGATGACAATGCAGCTGCCCAACTACGAACCTGCAGCATGCAGATGATCAAAACGCCCTCGACAATCACCAGTGTTCCCCACTGCTGCGCAGTAATCAGGGCTGCACTTTTGATCGTCGCAGTCTTTGCAACAGAATCAATGGCCTCGCCGAATATCTGATATCCAAATCGGACGACTGCAATCGACAGGATGTAGATCAGCGAGAAGTTCAGCATCTTGCTAAACCAGTTCATTGCCCATTGACGTACAGCATCGAAGAAAATGAAGCCGACCAGGATTGGCAAGATCGACATTACAATCGCGGCACCGAACTTAGCGATCAGCATGTTCAGGATTGCAGCAATGAACAGGATGCAATTCAGAACAAACAGTCCCGCGCCCATGACGATCATTGCAACCTGCCGCCAGTTCACATTCATCAGAGTGGCGGAGACTTTGCCGACATTCTGGTAGAGCGAATCGAGCATGGAGGTTGTGTCTTTCCCACCATTCATGATCTTGGCGGCGATACCTTCGGTCCAACCTCCCCAGATGTCGTACAGCTGGATGCCGCCCTTTGACCAGTTCAGCGTGCTGAACACCAGCGCTGTCAGCATGGCCCGCTTGACGATATCCCAGGTTTTGACGGCTACATGCCCGTTGTACATCTGCAGGCCGAGTACGACCCAATAGCCGACTGCCAGGAGGTAGACTATCGGCTCGACCATGCCGGCCAGGTTCGGGAAGACCTGAGCGACGAAGCTTTTCGTCACCTCATCGGTCGCCCCTACCAGGCCTTTTAGCGTCAGATCCGCCATGGGTTCTCTGCTCCGTACACGCTCTTGAAGTGGGAGATCACTTCAGGCGTCCGGAAGTCGCTAGCACCCAAGGCAACGCCCGTCTGCGCCTTGATCTCCTGTGCCGTCTTGTCGATACAGCCCTCGACGAGGCCGCCGTTGTAGGACGGATCCTGCATGTAGATCTCGGCAAAGCAGGTGCCCGGGAACCACTCCGCGACATCAGCCTGAGTGGCTTTCAGCAGAGGATTGCCACTGCGCGCCTGGACAGCTGGGGCTCCGGCATCAGCGGGTGCAGTCGGCGCGTCGCTACCGAAGTGAATGGTCGTAGTGTTGACGTAGATGACGGTGCCGACCACGAAGCCGCCAACCAGCAGGCAGATGGTATTGGTCAGGGTGAAGAACTTAGGCATTGCTCGCCTCCTTGTGATCGATGACAAAGGGGGTGAACTCGCAAGCACAGGGGGACTTGTCGAGCTTTCCGGTGTTGGTCACGCAACCGGATGCAGCCGAGACGAACAGCACCAGCAGCAGCAGCTTGCCCATTTTTCCGAGCAGCCAGAACGGCAGCCAGATCGGGAAGGTGATGAGCTTGAAGACCAGCCAAAGCGCTTTCATATGGATCTCCTTTCTCGCACGCGAGAAGTCAGTTGTTGCCGTCTTTCCAGCGGAAAAACTGCTCGTTGTCCGAGGTTGCCTGGTTCTCCTGGTTGGCCAGGTTCGCCTGCAGGTTCATGTTCAGGGCCTGCAACTTCGACTGGGCCGAAGACAACATGCCGTTCTCAGTGGCGATGCGGTTCTGGAGATCGGCAGCGTCCTTGGCGTTCGTGGTGGTATCGACCTGCGAGCCCAGGGTGGCCAGGTTGTTCAGGTGAACCTGTACTTCGCTGTACAGGGCATCGCCCGCCGACAGAGCCGCGACCACCGAATCTGAACTCAGCTGGTAGTCGCGGGCGCGGTTGCCTTCTGGATTGGCAAACAGCTCCTGCGGGAGCGTGTTGACCAGTTCCTCGTAATAGCTCTGCTTGCTGCCGTAGGCGCCGGAGTTCTGCCGGGAAACCACCTCCTGCCAGGATCCGGGTACGACCGACGCGGAGTTGATCGAATCGTCCAGACCAATGGAGCCGCGACCATAGGTGCCCTGCAGGTTTTTCAGGATTCCCCCCTGCGTCTCGTACTGGTCTTTCAGCGTCTGATACTGCTGCTGGAGAGTTGCCAGGTTCTGAGCCAGAGCCATCCAGGTGCCTGCATCACCGACAGGGACGCCAGTCGCTTGAGCTTGACCAGCAATGGCCAGGGAGACGGCTGCAGCCAAGCCGAATTTCTTGAGGTTTTTCATCAGCGGACCGCCTTCAAGTTGTGGGTGTTTTTGGTCTTGGCCTCTGCCATGAAGACAGGAACCCAAACCTCGGGATCGTCGGTGCCCAGGCGCTCGATGATGGATTCCATCAGCGCTACACCCACGTCGTTCGAAGACAGCACCGGGATGAAGTCCGAAAGGTCTTCCTCGGGCTTGTCGGAGGACAGATCGAAGCAAGCTCGAATCGACTCCTGACCACGACGGATCAGGAACTTGCGATCCTTCTGATTCAGCTTGCGCAGCCACTCGCGCTCGACTTCGGTCAGGTTCTGATGGTCCTCATCCTTCACCTGATCTCCGGCCAGATAAATCTTGGTCACGGTCTGCTTGTCGATGGAGTCGGTTTCGCTCCGGAAATACTTGGCATCGGGCGTGACAAAGATGATCAGCCCGTTTTTGCGGCGGATCTGCATGATGAAGTTGTCGATACGCTTGCGCCAAAAGTCGTTCTTGACCAGGTTCTGCCCTTCTTCCAGCACCAGGATGAAAGGCCGGCCATTCATGGCTTGCTCGATACGATGCAGCGGGTAGCTCATCACGACAGGCAGCTCAGGCCGAGCTTCGCCACCCTTGAGCAATTCCATCATTTCAAAGCAGTAGTGCCGAGCCTTGGAGAGGTCGATAGTGTCCTCGGCGTTGTCGAATACGCCGGCAT
>NZ_CP102429.1 GCF_024652905.1 Pseudomonas oryzihabitans | reverse complement strand
GGCATTGACCTTATAGTGACTATAACCCTCAGCCTAAGCCAAATCCTGAGTGTTGCAGAGAGGTTGCCATGGACAGTTGCTGCGAAAACAAGGCTGGTGAGCTGGCTCAGCTGCGGAGTCGGCAGAGTCGAGTCCTCTACATCGTGCTGACGGTCAATGCTGTCATGTTCGGGGTGGAGTTCACTGCCGGTTGGCTGGCCGGCTCGACGGCGCTGCTAGCGGATTCCCTGGACATGTTCGGCGATGCCTCGGTCTATGCCCTGACGCTGTTCGTGTTGCATCGGAGCGATAGAGCACGCGCTGGTGCTGCCCTGGTGAAAGGTGGCTTCATGCTGCTGTTCGGCGTGCTGGTGATTGCGGACGCGGTGCGCAAGGTGATCTTGCAGGAGGTGCCCCAGGCTGACTGGATGGGCACTGTCGGACTTGTTGCACTCTTGGCCAACACCTACTGCTTCTATCTGCTGTACAGCCATCGGGCGGACGATCTCAACATGAGGTCCACCTGGATCTGCTCACGGAACGATCTGGTCGCCAATACCAGCGTGGTGCTGGCCGCCGTCCTGGTGGCTGTCACTGGCAGCCTCTGGCCAGACGTCCTGGTCGGCCTTGCCATCGCCGCGCTGTTCCTGCACTCGGCTTGGCAGGTTAGTCGTGAAGCCTACGGCGCATGGCGCCGTGGTGCGGAAGGGCAGGTTGCACGGCCACAGGAGGCACGACCCGCTTCAATGCAAGATAACCCTGCGCCTTCATGCTGCGGAAGTAAGGCGCTAGCTGTCATCGCTGAGCCTGAACATCGCGCTTCGGTAGCTGCTTGCTGCTCCTCCAATGGCAGGTGTGGCGAATGACGTCGAATGAGAAAGGCCGCCCGTAGGCGGCCTGTCGCTGGCCAGGAAGAGCTAGGCGGTGCGCTGCTGGCCTTTCTCCTCGAGCAGCACAAGTAGGTTGGCCCGCTTCCGGGCGAGCATTGTGGGACTCGATGCTTCCTGGCCCGTGAGTTCGTAGGCTACGGCGGGAAGCACCTGCAGCGCCTGTTCGTGCGGATCTGTGTCGGCCGGCTCGAGCCCGATCCCAGCCGCGTCCACCAGCTTTGCCAGCAAACGTTCGAAGCGTCCTCGGGCCGCTTGCTCGCAATCGCTGCTAGCGACCATCCCTTCGCCTAGGACTGCGCGGAGGTGCCGTGCCTGCTGACGTCCTGCCAGCTGTAGCCAGGCGCGGCCCTCGTCGCTTGCGAACATCGCAGCGGACGCGGCGGCGAGACGTGGGCGTAGTTCTTGGCCGGCTTGGTCTGCAAGAACCGGTGCAGCCCTTCAAGCGGGTTGTGCGTGGCCCGCCCGGTGACCCTGGCAAGGTCGTAGATCTCCTTGCAGAAGCGGCGCACGTTGCCCATCTGGTCGATGATGCCTTTGCGCTCCATGCCCCTTAAAAACTCCATCCACTCGATGGGCATGATGTCGGTGAAGGGACGCGGCCCGTAGGCCGGGAAGACATGCAGCTCGAGGGCGCCGATGATTCGTCGGGCGGTGCCTTCCTCCCAGCGCGGCTTGCGAGCGTCATACCACTCGCGAGCCAGCTTCTCGAAGGTGTTGGTTGCGGCCAGCGCCTCGGCGGCCTTGCGCTCACGTTTGGTCACCATAGGGCTCTTGCCGCTGGCGGCCTCGGCTTTCAGCTCCGCAGCCTTGGTGCGGCGGCGGCACCGGTCACGGCAGGGTAGGCGCCCAGGCCAAGCCAAGACCATTTGCCGTCGGGCTTGTTGTAGCGAAGCTCCCAGCTTTTCTGGCCGTTGGGTTTGACGCGGAAGTACAGGCCGTTGCCATCCTGCTCGCGGTAGACAGCGGCTTCAGGCTCGAGGCTGGAGAGGGTGGTATCGGAGAGGGAGCGACGCTTGATGTCCTGGCGCTTCATCCTTGTATGCCTTTGGTTCGAATTTTCCCGCGGCATACACATCGGCATACACGGTGCGGTGGAATGACCAGAGACTACATGGAACCACCAGAAACAACAAAGCCCGCACTGGGCGGGCTTTTGAGGCTGTTTTTAGTACCACTTGGGGCAACCAGAAACAAGGGAATGGTCGGAGCGACTGAATCCAGCTCTTTCACCGAACGGGTGGCCGGCTGGTCGCAACCGAGGAAGCGCACGCCCTGATGGTGGACGATAAGCTGTTCGTGGGCATGGATGCCATCGAGCACCGGATCAAGAGCCTGAAGCAATCCGGTACTGGAAGGCTGGCCATTGCGGTGCATCCCGTGGTCGGCAATACCTTCACGCCTCGGGCGCTGGCGGAATTTGATCTAGCGGAGCGGGATATTCGCGTGTCCTTACGTGTGCAAAGCTCGCGAGAGGTACATCAAGAGGTATCCGCCGGTCTTTGCGACTTCGGGGTGATGGCGGATGAAATGCCTGTGGTTAGGCTCGAACATTCCGAACTCATCAATGAACCTGGTGTGATCGCTTTGCCTAAGGGGCACCCGCTGATTGACAAGTCTTCGATTTGTGCCAAGGACCTGAGTGGCTACGACTTTATCGCCCTCAATCCGGAGGACAGTGGCCGGCGTTGCTTAGAAGTGGCACTCGACCTGGAAAACGTTTCGCTCAACGTCCGTGTCGAGACGGCCGATGCACACACGATCTGCAGTACGGTTTCGCAGGGTATTGGTATCGCCTTCATCAAACCTTTGGCTGCGGTGGATTTTATTGATCGCGGGGTAGTGGTCAAGGCGTTCGATCTCGATATTCGAACGCGAAGCCTTCTCCTATTTCGTCCAGGGAAACCACTCGCGGAGTCGGCTAAAAAGCTGCTGGCTTTCATGCGGGTCCAGTTGGCGAGGGACCTGAAGCTCGTGAAGCGATATCTATAGATATCTCACTGGATGAAGAGGGTGATAGGAGCGGTAACAGCTGATAGTCCTTTCTTGTGAATCTACAGGAAGCGCGCCCGTTATTCGTTGGCAGTACCTCTCTAAGGTAACCAGCGCAGCTACAGCTAAGCACCGGATTCGCTTCCGAAAATATACCACCCCTGCACGTGCCCCTTACTCCAATCCCCCCTGCACCCCCTCCACCCGGGCTCCCCCCATTATCGGCCCGCGCCCCGCGCGCGATAGAAGGGAAAGGGAAGGAAAAAAGAGAAGGAGAGAAGGAAGGAAAGGGGCGAAGTGGCCCTGGGGTGGAAGGGGGAGAGGTTGGATAGGGGCGTGTGTTGTACAGGGGTGGTATATTTCAGTGGTTGGGAACATCGCCCGTGAGGAGGTCACCGCCATGTACGAAGGGATCCAGCGTGCGCACCAGGTGCTCGTCGAGCAGTTGGCCAGCTTCAATTCGACCTGGCCAGGCTTGGTGGTCGAGGGCCGCGTGTGGCAGGTGCCGCTGCTGAACGAGCAGAAGACGCCGGACGTTCTCGAGGTCCAGGAGGCCGAGGGCCAGGCGGCGATCGCGTTGGCCACCGCGGCGTTGGCCAGCCACCAGCGCGACGTTGGCCAAGCCGCCGGCACCGTCATGCGCCTGCCGGGATACTTTCGCCTGCAGGCGAGCGTACTGCCGCAGGTGCTGGCCATCAATGCGAGCAAGCAGGTGGTCACCGACGAGATCGAGGCGCTTCGGGTTGCCCTGGGCTACACCCCCGAGATGCGGCCGCGGCTGCTCCGGCGTGCCCTCGGCGCCGGCGTTACCACCAAGCAGCTACAGCGCACCATCCACGCCTTCGACGGCGCGCCGCGGCGGATCTCGTTCACCTGGGCTGGCCACACCACCAGCAACCAGCGGGTGCCGGTGGCCACCGTGCGCGAGCAGCTGCGAGCGGAGGCCGAGAGTAGGGCGCAGCAGCAGGGGATACCGCTCGAGCAGACGCCCGAATACCAGGATCTGCGCACGATCGCGAACCTGGCGGACGACCAGGTGCTGATCAAGCACAAGGTCGTGGCGCCACATCCACGCTGCACGCTCTGGTTTGGGGGGCGCGGCGAGAAGTGGGACGCCATCATCAAGGCCAACCTGCCGGTGTTCGTGCTCGCCGGCGAGGCCGAGCCGAAGGTCTCCGCGCTGCGCGACTTTGATCGTGCGGCGCGCGGCCGGCAGCGCGGCGACGTGAAGGCGCGGGCTGAGGTCTGGGCAGAGCGCAACCTCTACCTGCCCACCGATGGCCAGCGGATGAATATGGAGGAGGGTGATCGGGTGCCACTCAGGACGCCTTCGACCTATCGACTGGGCGGCATCACCTACGAGTCATAGGTTTAATGCCTGAGCTCAGATGTGGCTTTGCGAGGGGATGATTGTCAACGTGATGCAGGCGATCCTAATGGGACCAGCCGGCATAGGTTTGCCCAGAGGTCTGCCCTAATTGCTAAGCGCTGCGATCGTCAGAAGAAAATCACCGCCACCCGTATCAAAAGATAGATTGGGTGCTCCCATCGTTGTATCGCCCGCCAGGGCGATGCGCTGATCGTTGCCGCGGCGGCGGATAAGGCGGCCGGGATCATCAATGCCCGGGTACTTGAAGCACTAGACACCGGTGGTTTCTTAATAAACATCGCCCGTGGAAGTTGGTCGATGAGCGCGCACTCATAGCCGCCTTGCGTGAAGGCCACATTGCGGCGCTGGACTGGGTGTCTTCGTCGACGAGCCAAGAGTCCCCGACGCGCTGAGGCAGGGCCAGCGAGTCGTGCTGCAGCCCCATTGCGCCAGTGCCAAGGTGGAAACACGGACTCGTATGGGGGAGATGGTGAATATGGAGAAGGGCGAACTGGTGCCACTCAAGACACCTTCGACCTACCGGCTCTGCAGTATCGCTTATGTAGCCTCTACGTAAATGTAGTTAAACATAGGAACACGGAGCTAAAAACCAATCAGCTCAAAGCGTACGGATGATCACCCGCCGGAAGTCATCGATGTGATGATGGATGGCATGACTAGCCGCCTCGCTGTCACGGTTCTCCATGGTATTGAGGATCTGCAGATGCTCTTCGTAGATACGCTCGCTATGATGCATCCCCGACATGGTCAGGGGGTCATGCCGAGATATAAGGAAAATTCACTCACTTCGCACGTAACGTGTTGATGCCAAGAGAATTTACCAAGTCGACCGCACAGCCTCTGATCGTGGACTATCTTTTCTGACTCCTCAGAAAAGGAGTTCCTATGGCTTCATTAGAGCGTACGGCGTATCCCACTCTGCCAAAGGCGTATTCAAAAGCTGAGCTGCAGCGTGATTTTTCGTTCTCAGATGATGAGATTAAGTGGGTACGAAGCAAGTCCAAGGCCCCCTTTCACCTCAATCTCGCCGTTCTCCTAAAAACCTTTCAGGTGCTCCGATATGTTCCTGATATCACCGACGTACCTATTCAACTGGTGGACTTCATTCGCGGAGAGTTGGGTCAGCGTAGCAAGGTGAAACTCGCGGAATACAAGTGGTTCCAACAATATCGCCACATGAACGCGATCCGAGCTCGCCTCGGTGTGACGGCATTCTACGGCTCTGATGCCATGGAGCTCGCCGAGCGGCATGCCAAAGCAATGTCGTTTGTGCTTGACCAACGCGCCGACATCATCAACTCCGTAATCGAAGAACTGATCAGCCAGGATTATGAGCTCCCTGCGTACTCGACCCTGAATGATCTCGCTGAGCGAATTCATGCCGAATCCCAAGAGGCAATATTCAACCTCGTAGTAACCAGAACGCCAGTCGAGGTGATCCACAAGTTAAAGGATCTGCTCGACACTGATTTCGGCCGACGCCAGAGCGACTTCAATGCGCTGAAGCAGGCGCCCAAGAAGCCATCTCGCAAGCACTTGGAGGTGCTGATCGATCATCTGGCTTGGCTCGAGAGCCTCGGGGATCTGGATGCCATTTTTGGAGGAATAGTCGACACCAAGATCCGCCACTTCGCTGCCCAAGCCGCGGCGTCGGATGTAGCCGAGCTGAAGGACTGCTCACTGCCGAAACGCTACACGCTGATGCTGGCCTTGATCTACCGCATGCGCGTGCGGACCCGGGATCACCTGGCCGAGATGTTCATCCGACGGATTTCGACGATCCATAAACGCGCCAAGGAGGAGTTGGAGCGAATCCAGGCGCGGCAACGCCAGAAGCTGGAGCAGTTGGCGGCGACCCTGGATGGCGTGGTGCAGATTCTGGTTCAAGAACCGGATGACCAGGAGGCTGGCAGTCTGATTCGGGAATACCTCTCCCCCGGTGGCAATTTGGATCGGTTGCGTGAGACTTGCGCCGAAGTACAGGCTACCGGCGGTAATAACTATCTGCCGCTGATCTGGAAGCACTTCAAGTCCCATCGCTCGTTATTGTTCCGTCTCAGCCACCTTCTCCAACTGGAGCCCACGACTCAGGATCGATCGCTGGTTCAGAATCTTCAACTGATCCAGGACAGCGAGAATCTACGCCGCGAATGGATCGACGAGCACATCGACTTGTCGTTTGCGTCGGAGCGCTGGGTCAAGGTCGTTCGTCGTCCTGCCAGTGAGGGGCCACCGACCAACCGGCGCTATTTGGAAGTTTGCGTATTCTCCTACCTGGCCAGCGAGCTGCGATCGGGTGACATGTGTGTACAGGGGTCGGAATCCTTCGCCGACTACCGCAAGCAGTTGCTGCCCTGGGAAGAATGCCTGCAGCGACTACCGGCCTACTGCGAAAAGGTCGGGCTGCCAGGCACGGCGAAGGAGTTTGTTGGCTCCCTCAAGACCCAGCTGGAGGAAACCGCGCAACAACTGGACGACAAATTCCCATCTTGCCGAGGGGACGTATCAATTAACGAAGCCGGAGAACCGGTGTTGCGCCGAGTAACGGCGCGGGACATCCCACCTTCGGCCATCTCACTACAGACGGCGCTTATGCAGCGCATGCCGGCCAGGCACGTGCTCGACATCATGGCCAGCATCGAGCACTGGATTCAGTTCACGCGGCATTTCGGTCCCATGTCCGGTAACGAGCCGAAGCTCAAAGAGCCTGCCGAGCGCTATCTGATGACCATCTTCGCAATGGGCTGCAATCTCGGCCCCAACCAGGCCGCGCGGCATCTGGCCGGTAATGTCACGCCACACATGCTGTCCTATACGAATCGCCGCCACCTATCGTTGGAGAAGCTGGACAAGGCTAACCGCGAGCTGGTGGAACTCTATCTGCAACTTGATCTGCCTAAGCTCTGGGGCGATGGCAAGGCGGTGGCAGCGGACGGCACGCAGTTCGACTTCTATGATGACAACCTGCTGGCCGGCTACCACTTCCGCTACCGCAAGATGGGTGCCGTGGCCTATCGGCACGTGGCCAACAACTACATCGCTGTGTTCCAGCACTTCATCCCACCTGGCATCTGGGAGGCGATTTACGTAATTGAGGGGCTGCTAAAGGCTGATCTCAGTGTTGAGGCAGACACTGTGTATTCAGATACGCAGGGGCAATCGGCGACAGTTTTTGCCTTCACCCATCTGCTGGGCATCAACCTGATGCCGCGTATCCGCAACTGGCGTGACCTGGTGATGTGCCGGCCGGATCGCGGCGCGTCGTACAAGCATATCAACCGCCTGTTCACCGACACTGCCGACTGGCACTTGATCGAAACCCACTGGCAAGATCTGATGCAGGTCGCGCTGTCCATCCAAGTCGGCAAAATCTCCTCGCCTATGCTGCTGCGAAAACTCGGCTCCTACAGCCGGCGAAACAAGCTCTACCATGCGGCACAGGCGCTGGGCAGCGTGATCCGCACGATCTTCCTGCTCAACTGGATCGGCAGCCGCGAGTTGCGCCAGGAAGTCACCGCGAACACCAACAAGATCGAGTCCTACAACGGTTTCTCGAAGTGGCTTTCGTTCGGTGGCGACGTGATTGCCGAAAACGATCCGGACGAACAGCAAAAACGTCTGCGCTACAACGACATGGTGGCCTCATCGGTGATCCTGCAGAACACCGTGGATATGATGCGCATCTTGAAGAAATTGGCCCGAGAGGGTTGGCAGTTCACCGACGAGGACGTGTCTTTTCTCAGCCCTTACCTGACCAGCAACGTCAAGCGCTTCGGCGAATTCAACCTCAAGCTCAACCGGCCACCGGAGCCTTGGATCAAGGACTTGGTGTTCCAACAAGCTGCCGGCTCGCTGCGGGTGATCACCCCTCGCCAGCTAGATACCGAGAAAACCACATGATCAATGTTCCTCCCGCATCCTTTCGCGTTACACCGTACGGCGAAGTCGATGCAGTGGCGTTGGAAAACTTGCGCGACGGCTTCGACACCTCTCAACTGCTCCGGCTGGTTGATCGATTGGACGCCTGCTCGCTAGAAATGGGCGGAACCACCGCCATTCGCGATGAGCTGCTGAGATTGCATGCGATGGTTCTGACGATAGTTGAGGGCATCGCTCTTACGGTGCCTGCCGAGAGTGCCTGTATCTGGGCAGAGGCCGAATCTCTACAGACGGATCTTGAGGCGCTGGCTTTTGCACGGTTCGGTATTCATCAAAATGAAGCGGCCGAGCATCGAACAATGGAGGCATAGGCTAGGCCAGCAGGCGGTATCTGCGCGAGCTACTTTTTCAGCAGCTCGCTTCAACATACATACGACCTGACATACCAGAGAACCTGACAGAAATGTAATGGTTACTTCAGCCTTTGGTCAGGACGCTTTGCATATATTGGCTGTCAGACGCTGCAAGCATTGAAAAACCGCAAATGTCCCTGCAATAGGCCAAGTTCGTCGCTAACCAATCCATAAGGTGCCCCGTATGTCCTCTCAGCAGTGCCATCACCAGCCCGACCAAACGAAAGGTACTGCAGCACTCACCGACCCCGTCTGCGGGATGAAGGTGGAAGAGGATAGCGAGCATCAAGAGCATTATCAGGGAAGCACTTACCGCTTCTGCAGCCAGGGTTGCCAGACCAAGTTTCGTTCCGACCCTGCTCGATATCTCGCTGCACCGCAGGCTCATGGGACCTCCTCTCGGGCATCTACCCCACCCGCACAGAAACCACCCGCCGGTGATGCAACGACAGAGTACACCTGCCCAATGCACCCTGAAATCCGCCAAATGGGGCCAGGTGATTGCCCTATTTGCGGGATGTCATTGGAACCGCTGATTCCTGAACTCGACGAGGAGGAAAATCCTGAACTCAAGGACTTTTCGAAACGATTCTGGTGGTCGCTGCCCCTGACCGTAGCAGTGACACTATTGGCCATGGCGGGACATGCGATACCGCTGTTTCACGGGGCTAGCCAGAACTGGGTTGAACTGGCCCTCACGACCCCGGTTGTCTTGTGGGCAGGCTGGCCATTTTTCGCGCGCGGTCTCGCCTCGGTCAAACATCGCAGCCCAAACATGTGGACCTTGATCGGGCTTGGCACGGGGGCTGCCTATATTTACAGCGTCGTAGCAACCCTCTTACCGAGCATGTTTCCAGAGTCATTCACAGTAGGCGGCCGGATAGGCGTTTATTACGAAGCCGCCGCGGTGATCATTTCATTGACTCTGCTGGGCCAGTTGCTGGAATTGAAGGCCCGCTCGCAGACGTCCTCGGCAATTAAGTCCCTGCTTGGCTTATCACCTAAAACCGCTCGCCGTATCGCCAAAGATGGTTCAGAGGAGGACATCCCGCTCACACATGTTCATGAGGGCGACCATCTGCGCGTTCGTCCTGGTGAAAAGGTACCCGTTGATGGAGAGGTATTGGAGGGCGAGAGCGCCGTCGATGAATCCATGCTAACGGGCGAGCCGGTTCCGGTGACGAAGCGGACAGGCGATTCGCTTATCGGCGCGACGATGAACACGAGCGGCTCGCTTGTCATGCGAGCCACTAAGGTTGGCTCCGGGACCATGCTTTCACAAATCGTCCAGATGGTTGCGAATGCACAACGCTCCAAAGCACCCATGCAGCGAATGGCAGACACGGTTGCAGGTTATTTCGTGCTGACGGTCATCGGTATCGCCTTGCTGACATTCTTTGCATGGGGCCTGTTCGGGCCTGACCAGGGCTGGGTATTCGGCCTGATCAATGCAGTTGCGGTTTTGATCATTGCTTGCCCTTGCGCACTTGGCCTGGCAACGCCTATGTCGATCATGGTTGCCACAGGCAAAGCGGCTGGAAGTGGAGTGCTTTTCAGAGACGCAGGCGCCATCGAAAATGTCCGTAAGGTAGACACGCTGATTGTCGATAAAACAGGAACCTTGACCGAGGGCCGACCTGTCTTCGATCGGGCCATAGGCGTCACGCCGTTTGACTCGCAGGAAGTCATCCGTTTGTCTGCCAGCTTGGATCAAGGTAGTGAGCATCCCCTAGCCCACGCGATCGTAGACCATGCCAGAAGCGAAGGTATCCAGTTGGCGAAGCCAGAGACCTTCGAGTCAGGGTCAGGGATCGGAGTCCGTGGTCTGGTGGAAGGCAAGCAGCTACAGCTAGGCAACACCGCGCTTATGGAAGATGCGGGTGTGAGCGTCGAGCCGTTGAAATATCAGGCAGAAAAAATGCGCGAGAGCGGTACCAGCATTGTTTACCTGGCTGTTGATGGGGCACTTGCCGGCTTGCTGGCCGTATCGGACCCAATCAAACCGACGTCCAAGGAAGCTGTAGCGCGGCTCCAAGCGGAGGGCGTGCAAGTCATCATGGCCACCGGCGACGGGCTTACCACTGCCCGCGCGGTGGCTCGTGAGCTATCGATCGATGAGGTGCATGGCGAAGTGAAGCCGCAAGACAAGGAGGCGCTGGTGGTTAAGCTACAAGCCCTAGGTAAAGTAGTCGCCATGGCAGGCGACGGAATAAATGATGCGCCGGCGCTCGCCAGGGCTGATGTCGGCATAGCGATGGGCACGGGCACTGACGTCGCCATGAACAGCGCCCAAGTTACGCTCGTTAAAGGTGACCTGATGGGGATACTGCGCGCGCGCACGCTTTCGGTGGCGACGGTTCGCAATATGCGTCAGAACCTTCTGTTTGCCTTTATGTACAACGGGTTGAGCATCCCGATTGCCGCAGGTCTGCTCTATCCGTTCTTCGGACTGTTGCTGTCTCCGATGATTGCTGCCCTGGCCATGAGCCTCAGCTCAGCATCGGTTGTGTTCAACGCACTCCGGCTCCGTCAAACGCGTGTAGTTTGAAGCCTGTCGGCTTAGGCTTAGGCTTCGGTTGCGAAGTGTAGTGGTCTACTGATTCCGGACACCCATTTAGGGCGAGAATGCTCGCCATAGAGAGGTGTCTGATGACCAAGCAACGTCGTTCCTTTACGCCCGAGTTCAAACGAGAGGCCGCCTGCCTGGTGCTCGATCAGGGCTACAGCCATATCGAAGCAGCTCGTTCACTGGGAGTGGTTGAGTCGGCCCTGCGCCGTTGGGTAAAACAGCTTCAAGAGGAGCGCGTGGGCGTTACCCCGAAGAGCAAAGCACTGACGCCCGAACAGCAGAAAATCCAGGAGCTGGAAGCCAGGATCGACCGACTGGAACGGGAGAAAGCGATCCTAAAAAAGGCTACCGCTCTCTTGATGTCGGACGAGTTCAATCGTACGCGCTGATAGACCAGTTAAGTGAGCGGGAGTCGGTGGAAGTGGTCTGTTCAGCCTTCGGCGTGGTGCGGTCTTGCTACTACGCCCATCGGCTTCGACGCTGCCGTGTTGATGCATGCCGCGTTGCACTGCGCAGTCAGGTTAACCAGCTGTTCAACCAGAGTCGAGGCTCGGCTGGCAGTCGCAGCATTCTGGGTATGCTGCGTGAGGATGGCGTCAGCATTGGCCGTTTTCATGTGCGTCGGTTGATGCGTGAGTTGGGCTTGGTCAGCAAGCAGCCAGGCTCGCACGCATACAAGCAGGCTACGGTTGAGCGACCAGATATCCCGAACCGGCTGAACCGCGAGTTCACCACTGAGCGCCCCAATCAGGTGTGGTGCGGCGACATCACCTACATCTGGGCACAAGGTCGCTGGCATTACTTAGCGGCGGTGTTGGATCTGCATACAAGACGAGTAGTCGGCTGGGCGATTTCTGCCAAGCCGGATGCTGAGTTGGTGATCAAGGCGCTGGACATGGCCTACGAACAGCGTGGCAAACCGCAGCAGGTACTGTTTCATTCCGATCAGGGCAGCCAATACGCTAGCCGCCTGTTTCGGCAACGGTTGTGGCGATATCGGATGGAACAGAGCATGAGCCGCCGGGGCAACTGCTGGGATAACTCGCCGATGGAGCGATTGTTCCGCAGTTTGAAATCGGAGTGGATTCCACAGACCGGTTACCTGACAGCTCAGGAGGCCCAACGGGACATCAGTCATTACCTGATGCACCGCTACAACTGGATCAGGCCGCATCAATTCAACGATGGGCTACCGCCTGCGGTGGCCGAAGAAAAACTTAACCCACTGTCCGGGATGGGTTGACCACTACAATGCGCTCCTTCCTTATCCTGCTGCTAGTGCTTGCGCTTCCGATCAATGGGATAGCGGAAATGCTCATGCCGGTTGGATCGTCCGGGCATCACGTGATGTCCGATATGGAAGGTGTGGGCGCCATGACGACCGACCACGCTTCGATGGTTGGCGCCGATGACGGTGCTGAACACGAGTGCTGTGAAGCGAATGAGCATGGAACGAAGACCGTCTGCAAGACGGGCCAAGAATGCAAAACTGCAAGTATCCTTCAGCTTGTCTCAATAAAAGCCCAGCTGATGCCTGCTGCTGAACCCGTGACCACTCCCTATAACGGCCTGATCTCCTCTAGCCTTTTAGACGCCGTCTGGCGTCCACCCCGCGTCTAATTCCGATCAAATTATAGGAACCGCCCGAGTGAGCATTCGGGCCGGCTACTGCGCGCCTTTGGCTCGCATGAAAGATCAGGAATCCTTCGCAAATGAAACCCCGTATTTATTGGGCGCTGCCGTACGTGGCCGCCTTGATCATGGGCGCGCTCTCGTTTCCAGGGTTAGCGTCCGCTTTGACCTTAGAACAAGCTCTGAGCGTGGCCGAGCAAGACGCGCCTTCGCTGCATGCGCAAGCCGCCAACCTGGTGGCCGCACGCAGCGCTGCAATCCCTGCCGGCGAGCTTCCTGACCCTAAACTTAAGCTTGGACTGCAAAGCGTGCCCATCGAAGGTGACGCTCGCTGGCAGTTGGAGCAAGAGGCCATGACCATGCAAATGGTTGGGGTCATGCAAGATGTGCCAAACCGAGCGAAAAGGCGCGCTCGTGTCGAGGCCGCGCAGGCTAGTGTTGCGCTCGCAAACGCCCAGCAAACGGTTGAACGTCTCGGTGTGCGCCAAGCAACCGCCGAGGCATGGATCGCTAGCTTCGCGGTCGAGCAGAAGCTAAGCCTTTTCAAGCAGCTTTACAGCGAGAATCAGCTCCTTTCGCGGGCTGTTCAGGCCCGCATTGCTGGCGGCAGCGGACAAACCGCAGACAGCGTACTTCCGAGGCAAGAGGCAGCATTGCTGGCTGAACAAGAGGATGAGCTGCTGCGTAACCAGGCTGTTGCGCGGGCCGGCCTCCGGCGCTGGATAGGCGAGCTAGCAGGCCAGCCGCTTACAGGTGACTGGCCGCAATGGCTTGCCGCCGTTGATAACTATCAGCACAACCTGAACCGGCACCCGGCGTTACTCGCCTTCGACCCGATGACTCGTGAAGCGGAGGCAAAGGTTCACCAGGCCATCGCAGAGAAAACACCGGATTGGAGTTGGGGGATCGACTACCTGCGACGTGGCCGTGAGTACGGCGACATGGTGAACCTCAGCGTCAGCTTCGACCTGCCGCTGTTTACCAGCTCTCGGCAGGATCCGAAGATCGCGGCCGAACGAGCTCGCCTTGCCCAGATCGAGGCTCAGCGCCAAGCGACCTTGCGCCTGTACAACCAAGAGCTGAGTACTGACCTCGCTGAGTATCAGCGTCTGGACCGCGCACTCATCCGCCTCGACAAAACCTTACTACCCCTCGCTGAAGAGAAGGTCCGCCTTGCCATGGCCGATTACCGCTCCGGAAGCGGTGAGCTGACCGCTGTGATCGAAGCGCGACGACAGCTTGTGGAGACCCGGCTACGGCGTATTGACGTCGCCCGCGATCGATCGTTGAGCAATGCCCGCCTGCATTTCGCCTTTGGAGATACCCGACCATGACATTCCAACACAAGCGGCTGGTACTCGCCTTCAGTCTGCCTCTGATGATTAGCGCTGCAGCGCTAATCGGTCTGCCTACCGCAGCCTTCGGACAATCGCCTGCAGAAGAAGACAAGGAAGTGCTCTATTGGTATGACCCTATGGTCCCCCAGCAAAAGTTCGATAAGCCGGGCAAGTCGCCATTCATGGATATGGAATTGATTCCACGCTATGCAGATGAGGGAAGCGACGGGGCATCGATCAGTATCGACCCGAGCGTGACGCAGAATCTCGGCGTGCGCTTGGCAACCGTAACGCGTGAATCGATCAGCCAGTCGCTCGAAGCGACAGGCGCGTTGATGTTTGACGAGCGAGACGTGGCGGTTGTGCAGGCGCGTGCCGGTGGCTTTGTCGAGCGCGTTTACGACCGAGCACCGGAGGATGTCATCGAAAAAGGCGCGCCGTTAGCCGATCTTTTGGTTCCCGAATGGGCTGCCGCACAGGAAGAGTACCTGGCGCTCAAAGGGGTCGGCCAACCCCAGCTGCTCGCAGCGGCTCGCCAGCGGTTGCGCCTTGCTGGCATGCCGCCAGAAGTCATAGTGCAGCTAGAACGAACTGGTAAAGCGCGCCCCGTTTGGACAGTGACGAGTCCAATAGGCGGCGTGCTGAACAGCCTCGACGTTCGCGAGGGCATGACCGTACCCGCCGGCGCTACTCTTGCGCGCGTCAACGGGCTGGACACGGTTTGGCTAGAAGTTGCAGTACCAGAGGCGCGGAGCGCAAATTTAGCGCCAGGGCAATCAGTAACAACGCGCCTGCCCGCTTTTGCGGGTGAAACGCTGGAAGGAACGATCCAGACGGTACTATCGCAGGCCAACCTGGATAGCCGCACTGTGCGTGTCCGGGTCGAGCTACCTAACCCGCAACAACGGCTTCGTCCCGGCATGACGGCCGAGGTGACGTTGAGTCGCAACGTCGAAGATGTCTTGGTCATCCCGTCCGAGGCGGTCATTCGCACCGGTCGGCGCGCATTGGTGATGCTGGCCGAGGATCAAGGCCGTTACCGCCCGATTGAGGTTCGCACAGGCCGGGAATTCGATGACCAGACAGAGGTGCTTGAAGGGCTGGAAGCCGGTCAGAAGGTCGTGGCGTCCGGTCAGTTTCTCCTGGATTCAGAGGCGAGCCTACGCGGGCTGACCGCTCAGGGTTTGGAGGAGCCTGCAACTTCTACAGAAACTGCGCTGCACGAGGCTGAAGGTACGATCGTCAGCCTGGAAGATGGCATGGTTGGCCTGTCGCATGGGCCGTTCAAGACGCTGAACATGCCTGGGATGACCATGTCCTTTCCGGTTGCGGATCAATCCCTGCTGTCAGGCTTGCAAGTCGACGACCGCGTCCGTGTGGGCGTGCGTGAAAGCGACGAAGGCCTGGTCATCGAGCGCATCGAGAAGCTCGGGGGCCAGAAATGATTGCAGCCATAATCCGATGGTCAGTAGCCAACCGCTTTCTGATCCTGCTGGCCACTTTGTTCGCGGTGGCCTGGGGTATCTGGTCGGTCAAGAACACTGCTGTCGATGCGTTGCCAGACCTTTCCGACGTTCAGGTCATCATTCGCACGCCATACCCAGGGCAGGCGCCGCAGATTGTCGAGAATCAGGTCACCTACCCGCTTACGACGACCATGCTGTCTGTTCCCGGTGCCAAAACGGTTCGCGGCTACTCCTTCTTTGGGGACAGCTACGTGTACGTCCTGTTCGAAGACGGCACAGACCTTTATTGGGCCCGTTCACGTGTGCTGGAGTACCTGAGTCAGGTTCAGAGCCGGCTCCCTGCCGCCGCCAAACCCGCCTTGGGGCCTGACGCCACAGGTGTCGGTTGGATTTACCAATATGCCTTGGTAGACCGAACGGGCAAGCATGACCTCTCACAGCTGCGCTCATTGCAAGATTGGTTTCTGCGCTATGAACTAAAGACACTACCCAACGTGGCGGAAGTCGCACCCATAGGCGGGATGGTCAAGCAGTACCAGGTCGTAATGGATCCTATACGGATGGCCAGCCGGGGCGTGACGCAACAGCAGATCGCTCAAGCTATCGACGAGGCCAATCGTGAAACCGGCGGGAGTGTTCTAGAGCTAGCAGAAACCGAGTTCATGGTCCGTGCGACCGGGTATCTGAAGACACTCAACGACTTTCGAGCCATTCCTTTGCGTCTCGACGGCGGCGTGCCAGTGACGCTAGGGGACGTTGCGCATATCCAGCTCGGCCCGGAAATGCGCCGGGGCATCAGCGAGCTTGACGGTGAAGGTGAGGTAGTCGGCGGCGTGGTGATCCTGCGGAGCGGCAAGAACGCTCGGGAAACCATCGCTGCCGTTCAGACCAAACTGGATGAGCTGAAAGCGAGCCTGCCCCAAGGCGTCGAAATCGTCACGACGTACGACCGTAGCAAGGTGATCGACAGTGCCGTTGAAAACCTCACGCACAAGCTCATCGAGGAGTTCATTGTCGTTGCGTTAGTTTGCGCGATTTTTCTGTGGCATCTGCGCTCGTCGTTGGTCGCCATCGTGTCGTTGCCGATCGGCATCCTGATTGCTTTTGTGATCATGCAGCGGCAAGGCATCAACGCCAACATCATGTCGTTGGGTGGCATCGCGATCGCCATCGGAGCGATGGTCGATGCAGCAATCGTCATGATTGAAAACGCCCACAAGCACATTGAGGCCTGGCACAAGCGGCATCCTGACTCCACCTTGAAGGGCCAGGAGCACTGGAAGGTCATTACTGACGCGGCTGTTGAAGTGGGGCCGGCATTGTTCTTCAGCCTGCTGATCATCACGCTGTCGTTCATTCCAGTGTTCACCCTGGAGGCGCAGGAAGGCCGGCTGTTCGGTCCACTGGCGTTCACCAAAACCTATGCAATGGCAGCCGCCGCGGGCCTGTCTGTCACGCTGGTTCCTGTGCTCATGGGGTATTGGATCAGGGGCAAAATCCCTGACGAACACCGTAATCCACTCAACCGTGGCCTCATCTGGATCTACAAGCCGGCCCTGGACGCGGTACTGCGCTGGCCCAAGATGACTCTGCTGGTGGCTGTTCTGGTCTTCCTGACAGGCTTGTGGCCGGCCTCTCGCCTTGGTGGGGAGTTCTTGCCCCCGCTGGATGAAGGTGACCTCCTTTATATGCCCACTGCGCTTCCAGGCCTCTCCGCTCAGAAGGCTTCTGAGCTACTGCAGCAGACGGACCGGCTCATAAAAACGGTTCCAGAAGTTGCACACGTGTTCGGTAAGGCTGGTCGAGCCGACACCGCTACAGATCCCGCCCCGCTGGAAATGTTCGAGACGACCATTCAGTTCAAGCCGAAGGATCAATGGCGCCCTGGGATGACGCCTGACAAGCTGGTTGAGGAGTTGGATCGCACCGTACAGGTACCTGGATTAGCCAATCTGTGGATCCCGCCGATTCGAAACCGTATCGATATGCTGGCGACGGGTATCAAGAGCCCGATCGGGGTGAAAGTGTATGGCACTGACTTGGCACAGATCGACAAAGCCACCCAGGCAGTGGAAAAAATCGCCAAAACGGTGCCTGGGGTCAGTTCGGCGCTTGCTGAGAGACTGACCGGCGGCAGGTATATCGATGTGGATATCGTTCGTGTCGCCGCCGCACGCTACGGCCTGAATATCGCGGACGTGCAATCGATCGTGGCCGGTGCCATCGGTGGTCAAACCATTGGTGAAACCGTGGAAGGGCTCGCCAGGTATCCGATCAACCTCCGCTATGGCCGCGAGTGGCGCGACTCGATATCCGATCTGCGCAACCTACCGATCTACACGCCGCAAGGCAGCCAGATCACGTTGGGGACCGTGGCCAAAGTACAGGTGACAGACGGACCGCCCATGCTTAAAAGCGAAAACGCAAGGCTGTCGGGCTGGGTTTACGTCGATGTTCGTGGCCGCGACATGGCGGCTGTGGTGGGCGATCTGAGGGAAAAGATCAGCAAAGGGGTCCAGCTCGAATCCGGCATGAGCATCAGCTATTCCGGCCAATTCGAATTCATGGAGCGCGCTAACACGAAGCTGAAGCTCGTCGTTCCGGCTACCTTGCTGATCATTTTTGTATTGCTCTACCTAACGTTTGCCCGCTTTGGCGAGGCGCTGCTCATCATGGCTACGCTGCCATTCGCTCTGACCGGGGGCGTCTGGTTCCTATATCTGCTCGGGTACAACCTATCCGTAGCGACAGGAATCGGATTCATCGCACTGGCAGGCGTTTCTGCTGAGTTCGGCGTCATTATGCTGCTGTATTTGAAGAACGCCTGGACGGATCGGGTTAACGCTGGAGCCCATGGCGAAGGCGTCCTGCTCGACGCCATTCGTGAAGGTGCTGTCCAGCGAGTGCGCCCCAAGGCCATGACCGTCGCCGTGATCATCGCTGGCCTGCTGCCCATCCTTTGGGGCGGCGGGACCGGCAGCGAAATCATGAGCCGTATTGCCGCGCCCATGGTGGGCGGGATGATCACCGCGCCGTTGCTCTCCCTGTTCGTTCTGCCGGCAGCCTACCTGCTGATGCGCCGCCGGCAATTGCAGGCCCAGCACGCAACCAACTCCCCTGGAGAACATCTATGAACATCAAGCACATCACCCTTGCCTCACTCTTCCTAGTACCAGTCGCCTATGCCGCCGACAAGGAGCCAATGGACGGCATGCCGATGGATCACAAAGGCATGAACATGCCAATGGACCAGAAGTCGGCGGGACAGACCGCTACAGCCACAGGTACGGTCAAGAAAGTAAACACCGAGAGCGGAACCGTCACCATTGCCCACGGCCCGGTCGAAGCGTTGGGCTGGCCGTCGATGACGATGGGCTTCAAAGCAAAGCCTGATCAGCTCCAAACGCTGAAAGAAGGGGACCAGGTCGAATTCGAGTTCTCCTCGAAAGGTATGGATTCCACCATTACGCGCATCGAAAAGCAGTAAAGAGCAGAAAGCGACCGCCGCAGGCGCGGCGGTCGTACCAACACGAGAATGAAGCGATTACCGCTTTGTAACCTTGGCAACACCTTCTTGTAAGTAGCAAGCCTTTAATCTACAGGCATCAACTAACCAAGAGGTGCAAACCATGAACCGCATAACCAAAGTAATCGTTCCTTTTATTCTGACCGTTGCTTCCTCGCTTGCAATGGCCGAAGGCGGAAGCGAACGTACGCTGAATCGCTTAAATGACTCGGCAGGAGCAAAGCCCACCCTTAAGGAGCTTGTCAAAGAGGGTCAAGTGCTGAGCATCGCACCTGCAGGGGCGACCGGCACGACTCGAATGATTCAAAACTACAGAACTAGTGCCCAAGTCCAGACGTATGAGATGAAGGTCAAGACCCCCGACGGGAAGATCCATACGGTAGAGTTCCTGAGCACCCCAGTTGGCGTGAACAATGGCTAATCTGCCAAGCTTAATATCCGAGGGATAGTTAGATGAGCAGCATAATATCCAAGATTAAAAGCGTACTGCAGCGCAATCCGGTCGTAACGGGGTTAACCGCAGCTGTGGTTGGCTACATGCTACTGAACCAAAGCACTGCGGCGTTGGCAACAACGCTGCCAAGCCTGCTCTTTCTCTTGCCCTGCTTGTTGATGATGGTCGTATGCATGAAGCATATGTCTAGCGGTAAGTGCGACAAGCCCAAGGAGCCCAACGTTGGCGAAAACACCTTGTTAATCAAAAGCGAATAACCCACTGAACTTGGAGATTTAACATGCGAAAGGCCATCACCGTTACAGCAATCGCAATCACCTTGGCGAGCGGACTGAGTTTCGCAGCGGCAGATAAAGCGGACCAAAGCCATTCAGAAACCGGCATGATGAGCGGCGACAAGCATATGGAAATGATGGGTGACATGCGTGGAATGATGAAAGAGTGTCGTGAGATGATGGGGGCCGCCAAAGCCGACCACTCGCAAAATGGCGAAAATCCAGACGCAGCATAGGATATGAGGGTGTGAGTAACAATGATCGAAGCAGGTGGGGGGTGCCCCACCTGCTTTTTTGTGCTTGATGGCCTAACCAGGACCGTACTGATGGGAAAAGTGTCACTGACGAGCAGAATGGCGATAGCTCTCATGCTCGTGGTTACGGTTGTGCTGCTGGCGGCCGCAATCAGCTTTAATTATTTTTGTCAGCTCCATTTCGAACGCAAAGATGCACAAGTGCTTAATGAAAAGGCCGCTGCAGTAGAGCGTACGCTACTCAACAGCTCAGCATTCGGGCCTGAGACCGCTTCAAGGATCGATGCCGTTATTGAGCACTCCTTTGGCTTCGCGACTGCGGTTGTAGTAGACGGTAAGACGGTTTACTCCCATCACAATCTGTCTGAGAGCTTGCTACCTCTTGTCACAGACATCCAAGAGGAACGCTGGACGGTAAGTTTCGGTGGCCACCAGTACAGCGGAATTACCAGAAAAGTAAATCGGTGGGTAGAAGGGCAGGACACTGTTATCTATTTGGCTTTGGATGTAACGCACCGAATCCACTTCTTCGATATGATTTAGCAGTGGCTTGCTTATACGCTTGTCGTTAGTGCACTTCTGAGTGGCGCGTTAGGTGTTGTTCTGATCAGGAAAGGCTTAAAACCAATAGACGAACTGTCCAAGACTTCTTCTACGGTAACCGCCCACTGCTTAGATACCAGAATTCCAACCGAGTCGGTGCCAGGCGAGCTGCATGAACTCGTAGACAACTTCAACGAAATGCTTTCGCGCTTGGACGACTCTTTTCTCAGATTGTCAGGTTTCTCAGCGGATATCGCGCATGAGCTAAGAACGCCGCTGAACAGCATGCTTACCCAAATGGAGGTCGCGCTCTTGCGCGACCGCGAGAATACCGACTACAAAGACATTTTGTATTCCGCCCTCGAAGAACTTAGGCGCATGTCAAAGATGGTCTATGACATGCTATTCCTCGCCAAGGCGGACAACGGGAAGATTACGCCCAATGCCGAAGATGCCAGCATGGCTGAGATTACCGCGAGCGTTATCGAATATTACGAGCTTGCAGCCGAGGACAAAAAGGTAGAAATCGCGCTTTCAGGCGATGGATCGGTACATGGCGATAAATCGATGCTGAGACGGGCCGTCTCAAACATAGTCTCTAACGCAGTTCGATATGCAGAGGAAGGCAGCACCATCAGCGTTGAAATAAGCGAGAGCGGTGGCTCGGTTTGCACAGCCATATCCAACCGAGGCACAACGATTCCAGCCGAGCTTCAGGCCCGAGTGTTTGATCGATTCTATAGGGTCGACACCGCAAGGCGCGAAGGAACCACCATGAATGCGGGCCTCGGCATGGCTATCACTCGTTCGATAGTCGAAGCGCACAAAGGGCGCATCGCTTGCGAATCAGCTGAGGGGCATACGACTTTCACAATGACGCTTCCAAAGCTTATGTCTAGGGATGGTCTGAAGTAGCCATGTATTTCCCCGGCATACCACCTAGCGCAACTTGGGGACGATAGAGAATTCGGAAAAAATCGTACGCTAAGCTTCGCGAGTTCTTGTAACCAATTCATTGTTTTTTCAATGGATGAAAGAAAATGGCGAAAGCTATTTGACAAACAAATCGGGATCTTATAACTTACCTACCAAGTAGTCGGTAGATGAAATAAAGCCATGAAACTCAATTCAGATCTTTCGCAGCGTGTTGTCGTCGAGCCTTCAAGCTTACAGTGGGTCGATTCGCCAGCGACCGGGATTCAACGCCAGTTACTGGAGCGTGATGGCGACGAAGTGGCGCGTGCCACCTCGATCGTGCGATACGCGCCGGGCTCCGCTTTTGAAAATCATAAGCACGACTTGGGCGAGGAGATTCTGGTCCTGGACGGCGAATTCAGCGACGAATCCGGGACCTTCGGGCCTGGGACTTACATCAAGAATCCACCAGGTTCTTCGCATGCACCGAGCTCCGCGACGGGTTGCACGTTGTTCGTCAAGCTGCGCCATCTTGATCTAGCCGACAGCCAACGCACCGTGGTCGACACCCGTAACGGCCCCTGGTTTCCAGGCCTCGTGCCGGGTCTGTCGGTGATGCCACTTTCTGAGTTCGACACACAACATACGGCTTTGGTGCGCTGGGCCCCGGGGACACGATTCAATTCGCATCGTCACTACGGCGGTGAAGAAATCTATGTGTTGGAAGGCGTCTTTGAGGATGAGTTCGGAAGCTACCCTACCGGCACATGGATGCGCAGTCCGCATTTGAGTGCTCACCGTCCCTTCAGCAATACAGGCTGCACCATCCTGGTCAAGACAGGCCACCTGCCAGTCGCCGAATCAAATGAGGCGCTTGCATGAAGCATTTCTCCGAAATCTCGCCGACCGCCGAGCGGGTGGTCGATGCCGCTGAAGGGTTGGTACAGCAGCACGGCTACAACGGCTTCTCATACGACGACGTGGCCCAGTTGGTAGGCATCAAAAAACCAAGTATCCACCACCACTTTCCCAAGAAGGGTGAACTCGTGGCCGTGGTCGCACAGCGCTACACGCACCGGTTTCGTGAGGAGTTGCTGAGCATCGAAGGGCAGCATGCGAAAGCGCCTGACAGGCTAACTGCGTATGCGGCACTTCTCGAACGCACCTTCGCCAAGGACCGGCGCCTTTGTGTCTGCGGCATGTTGGGTGCCGAGTCGGACTCGCTGCCGGACGCCGTTGTGAGCGAGGTCGAGCGATTCTTTAAAGTCAATCTCGACTGGTTGACTCTTGTCGTTGCCGATGGTCAGCGTGCCGCGCTGATCACCTCGAATTCCACCCCAGAGGCTCTCGCAGAGGCATTCTTGTGCGCGTTGGAAGGCTCGATGATGGTGGGCCGTGGCATGCGGTCGTCACGCGGACCGGCCGAAGTTGGAAACACTTTTCTTTCCACCGTGTTGACCTGAGGTCGGCACTTTTTTTGCAACACAACCCTACCATTTAGTTGGTAGTTAAGGAGATTATTATGAGTACTGAATTTAATGGCAAGAAGTTGTTGGTCATCGGCGGCACTAGCGGGATGGGACTGCAAACTGCCCGCATGGTTCTTGAGCAAGGCGGAAGCGTCGTCATCGTCGGTCACCGTGAAGACAAGGCCGAAGAGGCCCGCAAGGCGCTGTCGTCGTTGGGCACCGTGACCGCCCTGACTGCCGATCTCTCGCGAGCCGAAGATGTGAAGCGACTCCTGCATACCATCGATGAACACCACAAGGACATCAATCTTCTGGTCAACGCGGCTGGGGTGTTCTTCCCGAAGGCGTTTCTTGAGCACACGGAAAGTGATTACGAACAATATTTGACGTTGAATAAAGCGTTCTTCTTCATCACACAAAAAGTCGTGGCCAATCTCGTGGCCAGCGAGCGTCCCGGCGCCATTGTGAACATCGGCTCGATGTGGGGCAAGCAGGCGATTGCGGCTACGCCGTCGTCCGCGTATTCGATGGCAAAAGCAGGTTTGCATTCGCTGACCCAGCACCTTGCGATGGAGCTGGCATCCAAACAAATCAGGGTCAATGCCGTTTCTCCGGCGGTTGTCGAAACGCCGATTTACGAGGGATTCATACCCAAGGCCGAGGTTCATGGCGCCTTACAGGGGTCGTTTGCGGGAGAGGGCGAAATCCTACGCTAAGGCTTTGGCCAACGATATTCTCCGGTAAGATTGATGTGTTCCCAGGGGATAGGAGAAGTCGCTTGATATCTAGTATGACGTCTGTCGCACCTGCTTGATCGCGGCCGCGATAGCTAGATCGCGTTGCTCCTCTTCTCCATCCGCGTTCCAAGCTGCGGAAAGGCACCCATAAGCGTACGCCTGGTCGAGCAGGCGACGCGGATCGACGTCCAGCGCACGAGAGAATGCGTCCGCCATCTGTGCAATGCGTCTAGGATCGAGACAAAGGTCGTCTCTGTCAGCCGGATCGTAGAACATATTGGCGGCGCCAAAGCCCACTTCACCGACCAGACCGACGGGATCTATCACCAGCCAGCCGCGACTGGAGAACATGATGTTTTCATGATGCAGATCGCCATGTAGCCCACGCAGTTCCGAGGCATTGCTCATCATTTGATCGGCTATAATCGCCGCGTGGACGTAGTCAGTTTGACAACCTGCGTTTTGATCATCGCGCGCCCGCTGAAACAAAGCTGCAAAGCGATCCCGGATCGGGAGAAGGGCAGAAGGCAGGGGTTCCTCAGATGCGGCATACAGCTTCGCCATTAGTTCCGCTGCAATTTCGGTCGCCTGGTAGTCGCCGTGCTCGGCAACGATGTGAGAGAGCATTCGCTCCCCGGCATATTCGAGCAACATCAGATTGTTCTCACGACCGAGCAACCGGACTGCTCCCCTCCCATTGCGCCATACCAGATAGTCGGCCCCGCGCAGTTCATCAGCAATGTCTTCTATAGGTTTCAATCCCTTGACGATTGCAGGAGTCCCGTCTGGCAATGAAACTTTCCAAACGAGGCTGGAAAAGGTGTCCGCAATGAGAACAGGTTGCGAAACGTGCCAATGAGCAGGAAAAACAGGCGGCATGAACATCAACCCCAAGTCAGAGGGTCCAATCGCAGATAGAAGGCAAGGCGTTCGCGGTCGGGGGCTTCGATCCCCAATACATTGAATAGGACAGCGAAGGCGCGCTCTGCTTCATCTGGCGCTGCCCAGTTCTCTTCGGCGTTAGCAATCATGAGTGCCAAATCGGCATAGCGATCTGCTGTTCCGAGCCGCCCAAGGTCGATCAGACCCGTGCATTGAAGAGTTTTAGGGTCCACCATGAAGTTCGGCATGCAGGGATCACCATGGCAAACAACCATATCGGTGCGCTCTTGGTCGAGCCGCACCGGTAGCTCTCGTTCGACACGAGCCAAAAGATCGAGCTGCGGCGTACTCTTGTCCTCGTCCGGTAAGAAGTCGGGATTGACGGCATTGCGGGACACCACATCAACGGCGCGTCCGAACATTCGCGACAGCCTGCGCTCAAACGGACATTGATCAACCGATAGGCTGTGAACAGCGCCAAGTTGCTGCCCCATTGACGGCCACGCTTTGAGCAAATCCGCTCCAGACAGATCAGCCGCCGGTACTCCCGGAATTGCCGTTATCACCAAGCATGCACCCTCCTGTTCCTCCTGCCAGTTGATCACCTCGGGGCAAGCCACACCTCGACCTTTGAGCCAAATGAGGCGGTCACGCTCTCCAGCGAGCTCACCGCGGCGGGAAGCAGGTGCGATTTTCGCGAAGGCATGCCCGTCACCACGTCGAAAAACAAAATCACCAGATTCTCCGCCTCTGACAGGCAACCAGTCAGAATGCGATTCACCAAAAAAAATATTAGTTCGATTCAATGGAGGTTCCTTCAGTTTTCTGATGAAGCGCGGAGGTGGCTCAACCTGCGAAAAGAAACGAGTTGCTACGTAAGTCCGAGAACATGCTTTCCATGGTCTCTGAGCTCGCCTTTGGGACCGACATATCGGTAGAGAGTGACGCGCTCGATGCCGAGTTCCTTGCAGAGATCGGAAACTGAAGTATCGCGCTGGGCCATGGCGGCTTGCGCGAGACGCACCTGAGCTTTGGTGAGCGCGAATTTTCGTCCGCCCTTGCGACCGCGCGCTCTCGCGGAGGCGAGACCCGCCATGGTGCGCTCTCGGATCAGATCCCGCTCGAACTCGGCCAAGGTGGCGAAGATTCCGAACACCATGCGACCGGACGCAGTCGTGGTGTCGATCTGAGCGCCCTTTCCAGTCAGAACCCGCAGGCCGATCTTGCGGTCTGACAGCTCCTTCACCGTGTTGACCAGATGGGCAAGCGATCGTCCGAGGCGATCGAGCTTCCAGACCACCAGCACATCGCCGTCACGCAATGACTTGAGGCAGGCAGTCAAGCCAGGGCGATCATCACGACCGCCGGAAGCAAGATCATCATAGATATTGTCCCGTTCGACACCTGCGGCGCGCAAGGCGTCGTGCTGCAGGTCGAGAGACTGCGAGCCATCGGCTTTGGAGACGCGGGCATATCCGATCAGCATGTATCACAAACGTTGGTTTGAGGCGGCGCTTCGGCCACGATTGCATTGACCTCTGGAAATGTATCTCAACCAGCTTCATAAACAAAGCGTCTTGAACGCTATCAGATTTTGAAAAAGGAACATGTATGCCGCGTCGCGTCACTCTAACCGATCGGCAGAAAGACGCGCTGTTGCGCTTGCCGACTTCACAGACGGATTTGCTCAAGCACTATACGCTGAGTGATGAAGACCTTGGGCATATCAGGCTGCGTCGGCGCGCTCACAACAGGTTCGGCTTCGCCCTGCAATTGTGTGTCCTGCGCTATCCCGGCCGGGTGCTGGCTCCAGGCGAACTGATCCCTGCAGAGGTCATCGAATTTATCGGAGCGCAGCTTGGCCTGGGTGCCGACGATCTCGTAGACTATGCTGCCCGCGAGGAAACACGGCACGAGCATCTTGCCGAGTTACGGGGGCTCTACGGCTTCCGCACCTTCTCCGGACGTGGTGCGAGCGAGCTGAAGGAATGGTTGTTCCGAGAAGCCGAGATGGCGGTGTCGAACGAGGATATCGCCCGTCGCTTCGTAGCCGAGTGCCGACGCACCCGCACTGTCCTTCCCGCGACATCCACGATCGAGCGGCTTTGTGCCGCGGCTCTCGTCGATGCCGAGCGACGCATCGAGACGAGGATCGCCAGTCGGCTGCCTATGTCGATCCGAGAACAGTTGCTGGCATTGCTCGAGGAGACGGCTGATGATCGGGTGACCCGTTTTGTGTGGCTGCGCCAGTTCGAGCCTGGCTCGAACTCTTCGTCGGCCAACCGGCTGCTCGACCGGCTCGAATATCTGCAACGCATCGATCTCCCCGAGGATCTGCTTGCCGGCGTTCCTGCCCATCGGGTGACTCGTCTGCGCAGGCAGGGTGAACGGTATTATGCCGACGGCATGCGCGATCTCCCGGAGGACAGGCGGCTTGCGATCTTGGCTGTTTGCGTCTCGGAATGGCAGGCGATGTTGGCCGACGCAGTGGTCGAAACCCACGACCGGATCGTCGGCCGTCTCTACCGTGCTTCGGAGCGTATTTGCCATGCAAAGGTCGCAGACGAAGCGGGGGTGGTGCGTGACACCCTGAAATCCTTCGCCGAGATCGGGGGCGCCCTGGTCGATGCACAGGATGATGGCCAGCCGCTGGGCGATGTCATCGCGAGTGGGTCAGGGTGGGACGGCTTAAAAACCCTTGTTGCAATGGCAACCAGGCTGACCGCCACCATGGCCGACGATCCGCTCAATCATGTGCTCGACGGTTATCACCGCTTCCGCCGATACGCTCCACGCATGTTGCGCCTGCTCGATCTGCGAGCTGCGCCCGTTGCACTGCCGCTTCTGGAAGCGGTGACGGCCCTTCGTACCGGTTTGAACGATGCCGCGATGACCAGCTTCTTGCGGCCCAGCTCGAAATGGCATCGCCACCTTCGGGCCCAGAGGGCTGGCGACGCTCGCCTATGGGAGATCGCGGTGCTGTTCCATCTGCGCGATGCGTTCCGCTCCGGAGATGTCTGGCTTACTAGGTCCCGGCGCTATGGCGATCTGAAACACGCACTCGTTCCGGCACAATCCATCGCGGAAGGCGGTCGTCTCGCTGTGCCATTGCGGCCGGAGGAATGGCTGGCAGACCGGCAAGCTCGCCTCGACATGCGGTTGCGCGAGCTTGGCCGTGCCGCTCGCGCAGGCACGATCCCGGGCGGGTCGATTGAAAACGGCGTTCTGCATATCGAGAAACTCGAAGCCGCCGCGCCGACAGGCGCCGAAGATCTGGTGCTCGATCTCTACAAGCAGATCCCGCCCACGCGCATCACCGATCTCCTGCTGGAGGTGGATGCGGCGACCGGCTTCACCGAAGCGTTCACCCATCTGCGCACAGGAGCACCCTGCGCTGACCGGATCGGGCTAATGAACGTTATCTTGGCGGAAGGGATCAACCTCGGCTTGCGCAAAATGGCGGATGCGACAAACACCCACACCTTCTGGGAATTGATCCGCATTGGACGGTGGCATGTCGAGGGCGAAGCCTATGACCGGGCGCTGGCCATGGTGGTCGAGGCACAGGCAGCGTTACCCATGGCCCGGTTCTGGGGCATGGGCACGTCGGCTTCGAGCGACGGACAGTTCTTCGTCGCTACAGAGCAAGGTGAGGCCATGAACCTGGTCAACGCGAAATATGGCAATACCCCGGGCCTGAAAGCCTATAGCCACGTCTCCGACCAATATGCGCCGTTCGCAACCCAGGTGATTCCTGCAACGGCAAGCGAAGCGCCTTACATCCTCGATGGCCTGCTGATGAACGATGCTGGACGCCATATCCGCGAGCAGTTCACCGACACGGGCGGCTTCACCGATCACGTCTTTGCCGCATGTGCCATTCTCGGCTACCGGTTCGCTCCGCGCATCCGCGACCTGCCATCCAAACGGCTCTACGCGTTCAATCCGTCGGCCGCCCCGGCGCACCTGCGAGCGTTGATCGGCGGAAAGGTCAACCAAGCCATGATCGAGCGCAATTGGCCCGACATCCTGCGCATCGCCGCCACCATTGCTGCCGGGACCGTCGCGCCAAGCCAGATTCTGCGGAAACTCGCCTCCTATCCGCGGCAGAACGAGCTCGCGACAGCCCTGCGGGAAGTCGGTCGCGTCGAGCGCACCCTGTTCATGATCGACTGGATTCTGGATGCCGAACTCCAACGGCGTGCCCAGATCGGGCTCAACAAAGGCGAAGCTCATCATGCGCTGAAGCGGGCAATCAGCTTCCACCGCCGCGGTGAAATCCGCGACCGTTCCGCCGAAGGCCAGCATTACCGCATCGCCGGCATGAATCTGCTCGCCGCCATCATCATCTTCTGGAACACCATGAAGCTCGGCGAGGTCGTTGCAAACCAGAAACGCGATGGAAAGCTGCTATCGCCCGATCTCTTGGCCCATGTTTCGCCGCTCGGATGGGAACACATCAATCTCACCGGAGAATATCGCTGGCCAAAGCCTTAGCGTAGGATTCCGCCCCCTCCCGCAAACGACCCCTACATGTGCTTACGTTTTGCATCGCAGTTTCTTTATAAGCTAGGCACCACCGGTACTGCGGTACTCATGCGCTTATCTGCATTCATTCTGCTTTGCTTGGGTGTACAAATTGTGTGGGACGGCGTGCATGATCTAGTGTTAAATCTGCTTATTGAAGCTGCCAAAGCTACCCAGTAACCCCTTCCAGCCTTTTCTTGATTCAATAATGAACAATACTTCTACTAAACTGCTGTTCCTGCTATCTGGGCTGTGTTTCTTAGCACTGGCTGTAGCTCTAGTTTCTCAACACATGTTCGGCATGCGCCCTTGCGCGTGGTGCGTACTGCAACGCCTGATGCTTATTGCCGTGGGCGTAGGCTGCTTATTTGCGGGCATAGCAGCGAAACTCAATATTAACGTTATCGCTAAACTGTTGACACTACTCAGTGCATTGCTCGCAGCTAGCGGTATTTGGGCCGCCTGGCACCAATACAGCGTAGCGTCGTTGAGCTTTTCTTGCGATCAAACCTTAGCTGACCGCATCATGACCCAATCGGGCTTGGAAAGCCAATTCCCATCACTGTTCGGCATTTACGCCACCTGCATGGATGCACGCGTAGAGTTGCTAGGTGTGGAATACGCACTCTGGGGCATGGGTTTGTTTGCCGTGTGCGTGGTTGCCTTGTTGTATGTATTGTTCAAAAAACCAGCACGCATGTTCTAGGCCTCTTGCCCAACTTTCGTCGCTTATTCTTAGCCCCTTATTCTGAAAAGAACGGGGGCTTTTTTACGGCTCAACGCAAGTCAAATCCATCACTCCAGCCGCAGATGACCTGAAACCGCACACTTGATAAAACCCCTGCAAATGGGGTTCATAATCCACATGCAGCCAATGCGCACCTCGTTGCTTTGCCACCGCAGTAGCCATTCTCACTAATCCAGTTGCCACACCCTGCCTACGACAGTCTGGATGTACACATGTGTCTAAAATAAAAGCGTGTATACCACCATCCCAAGCCACGTTCACAAAACCCACTAACACGCCCTCACGGTATGCCCCCACATGCGTAAGGCTACGCAACAATATACGCTTGATCTCAGCGGGCACTTCTGTTTTCCATGCCGCTAACCACAGCCTATTCATTTCTGCATAAGAGGGGTGTGGGTCCACTTGATAGTCCAAAATGTATGCCTTCTAAATGAGTAATCAAAACACCAACACCGTAAATGGCGCGTCCGAACATTCGCGACAGCCTGCGCTCAAACGGACATTGATCAACCGATAGGCTGTGAACAGCGCCAAGTTGCTGCCCCATTGACGGCCACGCTTTGAGCAAATCCGCTCCAGACAGATCAGCCGCCGGTACTCCCGGAATTGCCGTTATCACCAAGCATGCACCCTCCTGTTCCTCCTGCCAGTTGATCACCTCGGGGCAAGCCACACCTCGACCTTTGAGCCAAATGAGGCGGTCACGCTCTCCAGCGAGCTCACCGCGGCGGGAAGCAGGTGCGATTTTCGCGAAGGCATGCCCGTCACCACGTCGAAAAACAAAATCACCAGATTCTCCGCCTCTGACAGGCAACCAGTCAGAATGCGATTCACCAAAAAAAATATTAGTTCGATTCAATGGAGGTTCCTTAAAAAATATTAGTTCGATTCAATGGAGGTTCCTTCAGTTTTCTGATGAAGCGCGGAGGTGGCTCAACCTGCGAAAAGAAACGAGTTGCTATGGACTTGCACCGGTTGTGTTCCGGTCTATCTCTCATTTTAAGCGGCTTTTTTCTCAAATGCAACCGGCGATTTCCAGCCGAGTGTTGAATGTCTTCGGCGTGGATTATAAAAGCCATTTATATATTCGAAGATTGCAATCTCAATATCTCGCCTTGTTTGCCAGTGTCTGCGCCAAATCAACTCAGCCTTTAATGATTTAAAGAAGCTTTCTACTGCGGAGTTATCAAAACAATTGCCTTTCCCGCTCATGGACGGCAGCAATTGATGTTTGAGCAGTAGCTTTTGATATTCATGAGCGCAATATTGGCTCCCACGGTCTGTGTGTTGAATACAACCCGGTGGTGGTTTGCGTAAAGCCAACGCCATACCGCATCGCCGGCATGAATCTGCTCGCCGCCATCATCATCTTCTGGAACACCATGAAGCTCGGCGAGGTCGTTGCAAACCAGAAACGCGATGGAAAGCTGCTATCGCCCGATCTCTTGGCCCATGTTTCGCCGCTCGGATGGGAACACATCAATCTCACCGGAGAATATCGCTGGCCAAAGCCTTAGCGTAGGATTCCGCCCCCTCCCGCAAACGACCCCTTACAGGGATTCAACAGCTTCCACCCAATCGGCAGGGTTGGGACGCCACAAGACGTCGCCGAGGTCATCCTCTTCCTGTTGTCGGACAAGGCAGCATGGGTGACGGGCGCAATCTGGGACGTTGACGGCGGCGTGATGGCCGGGCGTAACACATAATGGGGGAACGAGAAATGAACACAAACATTAAAGGAACTCCCGGCAACGGGATCAACGTCGGCGCATTGCGTGAGTTTGCAGATCAGGTCGCAGCAAAGCCCGCCGCAGGCATCGCGACGTTCGGCGTCGTGACAACCTGGGAGGGTGGCACCCGGACGCGTGCGCGAACCATGCCGCTCGTACTAGGTGACACGGCCTTGGCGCGCGGCTTTGTCATCGACGCGGACGAACCGGCAGAATTGCTCGGTACCGACACGGCCGCTAATCCACAAGAATTGATCCTGGCTGCGTTGAACGCATGCATGACTGCAACCTACGCGGCAAATGCGGCGGCAATGAACATCGAGTTGCAATCGCTGACTATCCGCACGAAGGGAAGCCTCGATCTGAGAGGTTTTCTTGGAATCGATCCTGGGATCAATCCAGGGTACGACCAGGTCGAGTATGAGGTCGAAATGGAGTCGTCGGCGGATTCGGCGGCGCTGAAAGCATTGCACGCGCAGGTGCAGCGAACATCGCCGAATTACCACAACTTCGCGAGAGCCATTGATCTCAAGGCCAAGCTGACCATTCTCCAATGATCGAGTCAGTGTTTCCCGTGGTTGGCTGACGGGAGGCCAAACCAGATGCGCTATGACGGAAGGTTCAACCTTCCGTCATCACGTTCTCTGGAATACGCAGTGTCAATTTGAGGTATACCCTAACTGGATGTCAGGCAGAACTGTCGTTTTCAGAAGACGACCGCACCATCTGACTGGATGTAACGCCTGGTGTGCATACGGCTCCTGACAGCCCAATATCAGGAGTCGTCTGCACCAATCTCGACTATGCTCAATACTCGTGTGCACCAAAGCGAGGTTTGGGCATGACATCAGACACTCCACCGATTGCCGCGCAAGGCGTGGCCACCCTGCCCGACGAGGCATGGGCGCAAGCCCGGCACCGGACGGAAATCATCGGGCCACTGGCAGCGCTTGAGGTGGTCGGGCATGAAGCCGCCGATGAGGCAGCCCAAGCGCTGGGCCTGTCCCGGCGACAGGTATATGTCCTGATCCGTCGCGCCCGGCAGGGTACTGGCCTGGTAACAGACCTGACGCCCGGCCGATCCGGCGGCGGCAAAGGCAAGGGGCGCTTGCCGGAACCGGTCGAGCGCATCATCCGCGAGCTGCTGCAAAAGCGCTTCCTGACCAAGCAGAAACGCAGCCTGGCGGCGTTCCACCGCGAAGTCGCGCAGGCGTGCAAAACCCAGAAGCTGCCGGTGCCGGCGCGCAACACCGTGGCCCAGCGGATTGCCGGACTACACCCGGCGAAAATAGCCCGCAGCCGGGGCGGGCAGGACGCTGCCCGTCCCTTGCAAGGCGCGGGTGGCATTCCGCCAGAAGTCACCATGCCGCTGGAACAGGTGCAGATCGACCACACCGTCATCGACCTGATCGTGGTCGACGAGCGCGACCGGCAACCGATTGGCCGCCCATATTTGACCCTCGCCATCGACGTGTTCACGCGCTGCGTACTCGGCATGGTGGTCACGCTGGAAGCGCCGTCCGCCGTCTCGGTCGGCCTATGCCTCGCGCATGCCGCCTGCGACAAGCGGCCCTGGCTGGAAGGGCTGAATGTGGAAATGGACTGGCCGATGAGCGGCAAGCCCAGGCTGCTCTATCTGGACAACGCGGCCGAGTTCAAAAGCGAAGCGCTGCGCCGTGGCTGCGAACAGCATGGCATCCGGCTGGACTATCGCCCACCAGGCCAGCCGCACTACGGCGGCATCGTGGAACGGATCATCGGCACGGCGATGCAGATGATCCACGACGAATTACCGGGGACGACCTTCTCCAATCCCGGCCAGCGCGGCGAGTACGATTCCGAGAAGATGGCCACCCTGACGCTGCGCGAGCTGGAGCGCTGGCTCGCGTTGGCGGTAGGCACCTATCACGGCTCCGTGCACAACGGCCTGCTCCAGCCGCCGGCCGCGCGCTGGGCCGAGGCCGTGGAGCGCGTTGGCGTCCCGGCCGTCGTTACCCGCCCCACCGCGTTTTTGGTCGATTTCCGGCTCTGTTGCAAAAATCGTGAAGCTTGAGCATGCTTGGCGGAGATTGGACGGACGGAACGATGACGGATTTCAAGTGGCGCCATTTCCAGGGTGATGTGATCCTGTGGGCGGTGCGCTGGTATTGTCGCTATCCGATCAGCTATCGCGACCTTGAGGAAATGCTGGCGGAACGCGGCATTTCGGTCGACCATACGACGATCTATCGCTGGGTCCAGTGCTACGCCCCGGAGATGGAGAAGCGGCTGCGCTGGTTCTGGCGGCGTGGCTTTGATCCGAGCTGGCGCCTGGATGAAACCTACGTCAAGGTGCGGGGCAAGTGGACCTACCTGTACCGGGCAGTCGACAAGCGGGGCGACACGATCGATTTCTACCTGTCGCCGACCCGCAGCGCCAAGGCAGCGAAGCGGTTCCTGGGCAAGGCCCTGCGAGGCCTGAAGCACTGGGAAAAGCCTGCCACGCTCAATACCGACAAAGCGCCGAGCTATGGTGCAGCGATCACCGAATTGAAGCGCGAAGGAAAGCTGGACCGGGAGACGGCCCACCGGCAGGTGAAGTATCTCAATAACGTGATCGAGGCCGATCACGGAAAGCTCAAGATACTGATCAAGCCGGTGCGCGGTTTCAAATCGATCCCCACGGCCTATGCCACGATCAAGGGATTCGAAGTCATGCGAGCCCTGCGCAAAGGACAGGCTCGCCCCTGGTGCCTGCAGCCCGGCATCAGGGGCGAGGTGCGCCTTGTGGAGAGAGCTTTTGGCATTGGGCCCTCGGCGCTGACGGAGGCCATGGGCATGCTCAACCACCATTTCGCAGCAGCCGCCTGATCGGCGCAGAGCGACAGCCTACCTCTGACTGCCGCCAATCTTTGCAACAGAGCCAGGACTGGTTCCAAATTCTGCCGCTATGGCGGGCAACATGGACTGGTTGAAGTACACGTTTGCCACAGTCAATGCGGACGCGACAGCCATTAGGCTTATCGCTAATCCGCTGAGCTGATCCTCGGACCTGATATTCATGCCTTGGCACCATCAGCGACCTGAGAGTGTGGCCCCAAGACTTGTGCCGCCGCCGAAATTGCGGCGATTGCTGTGGGAACACCTGCAACAATCGCTACCTGGGTAAGAACGCCGAAAATCTGGTCTCGGGTTGCACCCGCGCGTACCGCAGTGGGGACATGAAATTTGATGACATCAATTCCCGTTGCGCCCAACGCCGCGCCGGCTGCGATGATAACGAGTTCCCGGGTTTTCAAATCCAAATCGGTGCGGCTGTATACATCGCCGAAGACCCACTCAATCACATAGCGACCAAAATCAGGCGAGCTATCCTTGAATCCATCAAGGTATGCCTCCGTGGGAATGCCGGTGACTGCGGCGAATGTAGCAGATCCCCTGGCGAAACGGTCCTTTGAGACCTCAGCAGGCAAAGCGACGCTGGAATTTACGACTGACATACCCTATCTCCTCGTTTGCACTGCACCGTGCGGTCTCCAAAACATACATTGCACAGTGCAGTGCAGTCAAGGAAGGTGATGATCATCGTGAACGAAATTAGCCCGTCTTATTCATGAGGGCGGTGGATCGAAGCTGGCGAGCGTAGCGTAAAGCATTGATCTGGCTTAGGGATTGGGTGCTCACACCAACCTTCTTCACCCCATCGAGCCCGCCACGCCCGCCATGTCCGATCTTGACGCACTTCCGTTCGCGTTTCCATCCGTGAGAGCCAAGAAGCTCACAGCCGCCTTCGACGGCGGGCGCCTGACCTCGGACGGCGGCGTCCTGCTGCTGGCTCAGGCGGCCCGGCGGATGCGGATTGCCGACAAGCTCGCCGCGGTGATCCCGGACCGGCGCGATCCGAGCCGGATCGTGCACCCGCTGCCCGAGATCCTCCTGGCGCGCATCCTGGCCATCGCCTGCGGGTATGAGGACGCGGACGACCTCGACCACCTGCGCGCCGACCCCGCCTTCAAGCTCGCCTGCGGGCGCCTGCCCGAGAGCGGCGCGGACCTGATGAGCCAGCCCACCGTCTCGCGGCTGGAGAACACGCCGGACCTGCGCGACCTGATCCGGCTCGGGCGCGTGCTGGTCGACCTGTACTGCGCCAGCTACGCCGTGCCTCCAGCCGCCGTCACCCTGGACATCGACGACACCTGCGACGTGGTCCACGGCCAGCAGCAGTTGTCGTTGTTCAACGCCCGCCACGATGCGCGCTGCTTTCTGCCCTAATTCCGCTAGAGAGGCATTTGAGAGGGAGTGTCCGCCCAAGCCCCCGCACCTCCCATGATGGTCGACTGCCTACTCCCCGCAAATCTAGCCAAAAGTAATCGCAGCGCCCTCTATACGCATTCGAAGGCGCACTGCAGCGGAGCTCGTTCACCTGGCCTGGCCGCACCACGCGCAATCAACGGATACCGGTGGCCACCGAGCGCGAGCAGCTGCTGGCGGAGGCCGAAAGCAGGGCGCAGCAGCGAGGGAAACTGCTCGAGCAAACGGCTTGGTACCAGGGTCTGCGCACGATCGCGAACCTCTCGGACGACCAGGTGCTGATCAAGCACAAGGTCGTGGCCCCGCACCCGCGCTGCACGCTCTGGTTCGGTTAGCGCGGCGACCATGGGATGCCATCATCAAAGCCCACCTGCGGGTGTTTGTGCTCGCCGGCAAGGCCGAGCCGAAGGTCTCGGCCCTGCGCAACGTCGATCGTGGCGCGCGCGGCCGGCAGCGCGGCGATATGAAGGCGCGCGCTGAGGTCTGGGCAGAGCACAACCTCTACCTGCCCACCGGTTGCCAGCGGCCGCAGGACAGTGCCCGACCTGCGCTCCTTACGCCCTCGACCTATCGGCTTGGCGGCATCGCCTATGTGGCCCAGGGCAAGCCAGGCGCTCGCAAGGGGGGATAGCGTCGCGACCGGGTTGCATTTCCACCGCGTCAGATACGTTCTGCTGAGGCACACAGTTTCCCCATCCAGCGGACGATCACATGACCAGCTACAGCTTCAAGAAGCGACCCGGCACCGATCTTAGCGACCCCGAATTTGTGCTTCAGCACCGCGGGAAACCGACACGCGTCCAGATCCAAGACTCATCCAGCTGGGGCGGCGCCTATGCGGTGTCAGTCGATCATCTGGATGACGAGGCCGAGCCCCATCTCCTGTGGGTGGCCCTGTCCATCGCAAGCTTTGCTGAGGCAGCGCGTGTGGCTATCGGCCATTTCGAGGCGAACCTTCTCGCACGCGATCAAGCAGCCGCGCCTGGCGCAGAGCCTGGCTCGCCTTAGCGGCGGCGCAGAACACGGAGGGAAGGGCGCATCAGCGGCGCGAACGGCGGCTTAGCGGCCCTTGCGTTTTGGAACTGTGCGTTACCATTAGCCTATCAATCAAGGAGGCGCATTATGCACCCCATCATTGCTGGCGAAATCAGGAAGATCGAAGCGTTACTTGAAGGCTACCTTGGCCTTCCACCAAACACTATCAATCTCAATACATTTCAGATAGATCGATTTAAAAGTGTTGCCCCTTCGATCCGTAGAACTGTCGAGCGCGTAGTATTTGTCGCATCGCTTCCCAATACCAGTCAGGCCGACATCGCCTTCGCGGTTAACGCTTCCGATTTTATTGAGCAGGAAGTAGGAAAGCCTCGCGTTCCTAAGATCATTCGCCCGCTCTATGCCTTAGAAACTGAAATTAATGAACGCCCTGCCGTAAATCTGTGCAGGCACTTGGCCTCGATAGGCCTCTCTTTCTATGGCATTGCCTATTGCAATTCCGACACTTTAGAAGGCTCGCAGATCGCATATTTTTATGCAGTGACTGCATTAGTTATAGCGTCCCTCGCGACGCACTTAACATATCGACTCAGAAGCACAGCGATGCTATTAACAATACTTGCTTCGACAATTATTGGAGTGGAGATTCTTCTAGCCTTTCAGCCGCCAGCTGCGGCTTTCATGCTCTACTTTGTGCTATCGCTAATTTTGCTTGGGTCACAGCTTCAATTGCAGGGCTCCTCAAGCGCGTCGCAGGTTAGCTTTGGAACTTTAGACCCACAACTGCGCGATGCGAATTCTCAACACCCTGACCCACTAGATTCGGCTGATCCTTTCAAAATAAGCGTGTACCACACCCCTCAAGAGGTTATCCGAAACTTGGAAGGCAGAACGGGATTTGGGGATCAGGATAGATACCATTGAAAAAGGCCCGCATTGCGGGCCTTTTCTTTGCTACCTCAATTTGAAACTTTCACCGTGATCGTCACGTTGATTCAGCGTCACTACGTCAGCGAGGGTAGCTCCCGATCCATTGTCGTAGAGTCCCGCCTGGACAAGGTTATCAAACGATCCTCTAGCGACGTCCTCGCCGTAGCCGTTTTTGATAGCGCTATCGCGGTAGATTCCCCAAGTGTTGTTGTCCACGGTGCCCATTCTCGCCGCCGCGAATACCTCCGCTTGAGAGTCGTTGAGATGCAACCGCTTACCCTCGTTGACGTAATCCGCATGCGTACCCCCGGCGTTGAACACTGACCCCATCCGGTTCATTGCCTTCTGCGGTATGCCTCCTAAGACGGATTCACCCATATCGTTGACTCTTTTCCCTTTGTCGGCCAAGCGGCCCTCTGCGCGCTCCCCGGCTTCGGCTACTGCCCGGTTGGCGTATACCTGGCCATCACCAGCCACGATCTCACCTCGACGCGCATGCTCTGCAGCAATCTTGCTGTGGTCCCTTGCGGCAGCATTACCGGCGTCGTATCGGCTCTCAAATGAGCCGGACGACACAGAATGGCCTGCACTTTGTGTTTCCGAGCGAAGGTCCCCAACCTGAGGGCCCTTGAGGCCTTGGAATTCGTTGTGCGCCAGCGACGTTGGGCTAGCACCGAGCTCGCCACCGGAACGGGGATTGCTGTACATATCTCGATCTACTGTCCCGCCTGTCAACACGCCTAGATCGTTGTGCTTGGCCAGCGTATGCAACGCCGCCGCAGTATCTCGCCGTGAAGGATCGACCGTATCGAACATCCGCTTTGCTTCTTGGAATTCCTGCCCATAATTGTTCATAGCCTCGGCAACGACGGCGTCGGCTTTACCTTCTCTTTGCAACTTTCCTGCCCAAGCATCAGGGGACATAGATAGTTGCATACCGGTGGACTGAAGATAGCTTGAGGTCTCTGAATACTGTTTCTGCGCGGATATTGCCTCTTGGGCAGATTTGGAAAGACTCTGTTGGTCAGCCTGTGATACGCCTAACTTCTCGGAATTCTGAAAATTCTGTGCAACGGAAGAGGAATTTTCTTTTCGAAGAGCATTCGAAACGACTTCGGAAAGTCCAGCCGACCGAGCGTCGTTCATCACGTCACTAGCAGTCTTGCTGTCGTTCCTCGTTGACGAACTTTGCATGTTCGCGCCGATGTTTGCAGATCCGCCTAATTCGACCCCACCCTTGGATTTGCCGTCTTCACCGGTGGCAGCTCCATATTTGCCAAGGCCCAATCCTGCGCTTACATTTCCTCCGGTAGCCAGAGAGGCAACGACAGCGTCAGTCTGGGCCTGCGAATATCCCATATTGCGCATGTTACCGACCGCTTTTTCGTAGCTGGCATTGTTTGTTAGACCGAAGGAATTTGCGAAGGATGAACCGACTGTCGCCTGCTCGCCCAATGTCTTGGCCTGTTCCATCTGGCGCCCATAGGACGAAGTTAGGCTCTTGGCAAAGTTCTCAGAAGCGCTCTCTGCAGTTGCCTTTTGCGACTGGGCGGCATTACTCAACGACTGGCCGATATTAATCGAACCACGGGTTGTCTCAGACCCAGTCTGCCTCGTCCCATTGACGAAGTCGTTCGTCATATAGGGCGTAGTCGCCAAGCCTTCGGTGGGCTTCACGACGTCAGGCGTCACGATCTTCTCGTTGATCTGATCCGTGCCGCCAAGGCGCTGGGCCATGCTCGTCAACGCAAACGCGCTGCCGGAAACCAGGAACATGCTGATCACTGGAACGGATGAAGCCATCAGGCCGGCCACCCCAATCGCGCTGTCCAAGGCCGGCAGCATCTGCTTCAGCATCTCGAATGACAGGGCGTTGCCGTCTGTCACCGTGCTGGTCGTCGCGAGCAGGCCTTCCATGACCGTGCCGGTGTACCAGTTCGTGTAGAGGTTGACGATCGCGAGCATCGGCTGCCACAGCATCATCCAGCACAGCATGGTGATGTACTTGGTGATGAGATTCATGCCGAACGTGCCCATCACGAGCAGGAACGCCATCAACGGGGTGATTGCGTAGATGAGGCCTTCGAAGAAGGTCAGGAACGGGCGAACGTACCGGGTGAACATCGAGCCTTCGGCGGCCCACTGCGTGGCCTGCTGCGCCTGAGCCTGGGCGAGCATGATCGCGTAGGCACTCTGCTGGTCTTCCAGCGCTTTCTGGGCGGGCGCACGCTCGAAGATCGGCAGCAGAATGGACGCCATGGTAAAGGCACGTGCATCCGCCACCTGGAGATTCAGGCCGCGCAGCGCATCGTCCACGCGGGTGGTCAGATCGTCACCTGTAACGACTTTGCCCGGCTTCTGGAACGCTAGTTTCGAGACATCATCCATGACGCCCGGCTGTGCTGAGACGCTGAGAGCCTTGAGCCGGGTATGGGCCTGGGAACAGTTGTAGTAGGTGCCAGTGCCCGTCTTGCCCTCGTAAATCTCGGTACCGTAAACCTCGCTATCGAAGCGCATAGCGTCGATCGGGCTATTGCTGCGCATGAGGGCGCCATAGGCAGTCATGTTGCGCCCAACACCGACAAGGGTGCACTCCTTGATGTAGTTCGTCCATGAGCGGACGAAGTCGCCGCCCGCGTTGCTATCGCCCATCACAGACGGCATAGCCAACACATTGCGCGTCGCGCCGCGGACCTTCATCAGGGTGGTGAGGGGATCAGCGAACCCATAGGTAGTCATCGCCGGCGTTGAGAAGGCCTGCTCCATCTCCCTGGTCAGCTTGTAGCCGATGTTGGACACCACGGACCCTACGAACAGCGGTCCGATCGGCACGTTGTCGACCACCACAACGGTTCCGTCATAGACGTCCTCTACGACGGCGCGCCCGGTAGGCCCGTAGAGCGCCATGTAGAGGATCAGCGCCACGCCGACCTGTTGGAAGGGAATAGCCTGGTTTTTGAAGACCGCTTGGAATCCCAAGAACAGGGTACCGATCAACAACCCCACCTTGGCGAGGGACTCGATGCTGCCCGACCCGGAGATCATGGCCACAGCGTTGAGGATGCTCTCCAGGTAGGTAGCGGAGCCAATGGAATAGATCGAGAACTCCATCACTCACCCCCCTGCACAGGTTTCTCGACGTTGATAAACGCCGCAGGCGGAGGAAGCGATCGCATGCGCGCCTGGTAGTCGAGCAGCAGGTCATTCTCGTTGCCATACCGGGTGAGCAGCACCTGGTATTCCTGCATCAGCCGTTCCCTCGCCTTACCGATGAAGTCACCGGCAGGCATGCCGAGCTTGTCGACCATCTTGCCTTTCGTGATCACGGCTTCGGCCGTATCGATGTACGACTTGACGAGCGAATAGGCGCCCTCGAGCGCCAGCATTTTGGAATGGCCGGTGACAAACCCCTTCGCCATCGACTCGCTGCCTTGCGATAGGCGTTGCACCATCGCGGAGAAGCCGGGCTTTTGCATCATGTTCAGTAAGCCGGTCTCATCAGGACCAAAAGTGCCAGTATTCGTCGCCCACTTCGTGACGATGCCGACGGAGTTTCCCGATCCGTTGAAGATCTTGATAATCTTTTGCGCCAGGCCGTCGAAGGCCAGGTTAGAGAGCTGCGGCTCCAGGCAGACTGCATCTTCCTTGCACGAATAGACCTGCACCGATTCGGTCTTGACGCCCTCGACGATGTCCTGCAGCGAGATGCCAGTCGGCATCAGCGGCTTAGTGACGATCACCTTGCCCTTTCCATCTTCAGCCTGCTCTAGCCCGGGAATGATCACGGATCCGGTGAAGGACATGATCAGCTCGTCGGTCTGCTGAGAGCCGTATTTGAAGAACTGCTGGCTGTTGTACTGTTTCATTGCACACCAGACGACGTTGCCGGTGTCCTCGCAGCTCACTACGTTGCCGGCATCCGTCTTCATTTCGATCGGCGACTTGGAGTTGCTGCTACCGGAGAACAGCGATCCGAAGCTGTCGGCCAATCCCTTGATGGTGTTACCGGTGGCAGTCTGCATGTTCTCTTTTCCTTCGAAAGCAGAGAAGGCGTCCGTCACCAGGCCCTGGGCGAGCTGGCAGCTATTGGACATGAGGCCGTTGAGGTCCTGCATGGTCTCCTGCAGGTTGGCGATGGTGTTCTCCACCGTAGGCCCCATGGCCTTGAGCGCCAGCTTGAACGCATAGCCCGACGCTACGCCTACGGAGTTGGAGGCGATGGAGCGCAGCGACTGAACGAACTGCTGCGCGTTGATGAACGAGAAGGAGCCGGCGAACATGTCGATGCCGCCGCAGCCGGCCTGGAAGGAGGGCGGTCGGAAGGAGACCACCGGCGCCGTTGCGATCTGATTCCGGATCCTCATCGAGCCACCGCTGACCACGCCCCGGGTCGCCGTCTGATACATGCCGGGGTCTGTGCTGTTCGACATCGAGTTGAACATCGAGTCCAGCTGGCTCTCGATGTTGGCGTAGGCGCCCAGGGGCGCGAGGGCCGCAACCAGCACGGCTGCGCACAACGACTGCTTACTGCTGCGCCTCATGGGGCACCTCTCCATCTATGGTCTTGCGGGCGAGCTTGCGGCGCATGCTCTCAACGAATGCGGCGGGGTCCTGGTCGATCTGGTCTTGGCTGAGTCCGTCGTTGTCCTCGAGGGTCAGCAGGCCGTTGTCGAAGAACGGCTGGGTGGAGGCGAAGGTCTTCTGGTCGATAAGCGAGGCTTCGCGCGCAGCGATCAAGACCCGGTTGAACAGCACGTCCAGGGTGATGGCGCCGTAGCCGACGATCTCGGTGCGGCCCGGAGGGATCGCCAAGGCGAGGGCAGGGGCCTGATAGACCTCAAGCTTTTTGGCCTGGCCATCGTCGGTGCGGTAATTCGCGAAAAGCCCGTTGTCGAGGGGCGCGCCATCCAGCGAGACGGGGATGATCCGGATGCCGGTGGCCGCAGTGAGCGACTGCAGCACGGCCGCTTGCTCAGCGCAGAGTACGCAGTTGCCCTTGAAGAAGAAGAAGAGGCCGACCTTGTTGGCCAGGCCCTTAAGCACCTTGTCCCGGTTGTTCGAGACTTCCCGATTGAGCGCATTGGCGGCGTAAGTGGCCACCGGCCGCCGGCTGTCCTCGTCGAGGAACGGATCACGCATGATCACCTGGCTGGAGCGCTCGGAGAACTTGGACGATTTGTCCATCATCACGCGCTGCAGGTAGTAGTAGGCCTGCACGTTCGCGTCGGTCGGGTTGTCGATCGCGCGGTCGCGGTACTTGGGCAGGTTGTCCCTGATCCAGGCCACGCTGAACAGCTCCGGCCCTGGCGGCGCCGGCGGAGCGGCCGGTGGCTCAGCCTTCTGGATGAAAGCAGGCGGGGGTGGAGGCGGGGTAGGCGCCTTTACCTCGAGCTCCGGCTCCTCCTCGGGCGGATCCTTGTACCAAAACCAGCCCTCTGCCTTACCGCGGTAGAAGCTTTCGCTACCAGGCGCAGCGAAAGAATCTTTCACGCCATCCGCAGCGTTATCCGCCGCGCTCGCGATACCTGAAAATACTGCCGGCCAGAGCGCTGCAGCGACGGCTACAGCCAAAAGCGCGCGCCTCATTTCCTACCGTCCAGGTACAAGGCGACTGCGACGGTCGCGTACACCCAGCGCGAGCCTCGCTTGCGTCGGTGCGATCCGATCGCGCTTACCCACGGCAGGTGCTGATAGTCGGCATTGCCGATTTTCTTACTGACGTAGGTAACGCTGTAGCCGAGCGCATCAGCCACCTCGGCGACCGGCATCGACGGTCCATACGCCTGCAGGAGCTTAGGGAGGTGTTTCGATGGGGCGCGAATGCTCTCCAGCGAGCTACGCTGGCTGTCCAGGAAGGACGCAACGCCATGCGTGCCGTAGACCCAGTTGAGTCCTTGCCGGCGCCGGTGTGGGGCGATCGCTGCTACCCAAGGGAGATGCTGGAATTTGGCGCAGCCGATCTTCTTGCGGACATAGCCGACGCTGTATTCCAGCGCCTCCGCTATCTGCTCCGGCGTCATCACGTCGCCGTAGGTGTCCAGCAGGCCCGATAGGCTGGATGTGGGGGTGAACGAGCTCGTGACAGCTTCGGGCGTAGCGACGGACAAGGACATGCGCGCATCCGGAGTATTAATTCGATGCACACAAGGCTAGGGATTCGCGCGGACCAAAAGCGCTCGATTCACTCCCTTTTAGGGCGCGAATAACGCTCGGGGTAGAAAACGGAGGCCTGCTGAGCCATCAGCGATCAGCCACCTAGCTCAGGTGAAGGATCACCTGAGGGTATCGTGGCTCGCACAGCGTGACGAAGAAGTCTTCGTCGGAAGCCCTCCTCACCGGAGACGTTATGCACGAGCAGTTGAGCGAGATAAGCAGTAAAGGCTGAGCCGCATAGCATCGACTCCGCAATCCACAGAGGATTGACCTGACGCGCACGTTACCGAGCAGTCTCCTCAAGGGGTGCATTGCCCGCTGCGCGTGTGACTTCTACTCGACATCGACTAGGCTCACTTATGGCCGTGCGGCCTTTCGCTACTACATTGAATGACCGGTCAAAAGGCCCTTACTGACGCGCTACACGAGCGTGATCATAACACCGGCTAACACCGCTACGCGTGTAGCCTGTTCAAAGGAATCTGTGCTACAACGCCTCTAAGCGTCTCAGCTAAATCTTTTCAGCCGGAATATAAAATCAAATGATTAAGTCGTTTCTGCATGAAGGAAAGGAGTTGCGCTTTATTAGCTCCAGCAGTATCTCGTTAGGAGGGCAGGCGATTTTTTCCGCTGACTCTATGACGTTGCTTGTAGGACCAAATGGAGCGGGAAAAACCGCTTGCCTTCTATCCCTAGTGCGCCACGCAACAGAAGATGAATTTGCCGACGAACAAGCGCTCATCTTCGATGAGAAAACAGATCGCGAAAAGACCTGTGTTATCTATTATACGCCGGTGCCGTTTCTTACAAACGCCCCGAAGTCCGAAGAGCGAAGGACTGTAATTGTACCGACATCGTCTACCAAAAAGGAGTCCGTCACAGACATCCAAACGGCGATCGCGTCCGCTCTAAAGCAAGACTTCGGAATTGACGCAGCTTCAACTTTAAAACTCAATACCATAACTGATCGCGATATTGAGCGCTTAGTTCATATTATTCTAGATAGCGAACGTGTCGAGCAGGAATGGGTGCAAAAGTATAGCGCCGCCTATGAGGACATTAAACGCCGCCAAAACTCATTCCGTGGCGCATTTGCGATAAAAGATAGCCCAGAAAGAAACCAACTCAATAAAGATGTAGATGAACTTCACAAAAACTTTCTAATCGAATATGCGCTATTTGCGGGCTAAGAATATGCAATGAAGATCCGCGCTTTTCAAACTGCCCAACGCGCATATAAAACGACCTCTGGTGCAAACCTCCAACTTCTAGAAGAGCTCGGGTTCGACATAGCCGAACGCTACTATAATCTTTTGCCTAAAAAAAGTACAAAAGCCCGAGTCGTATTCCGAAAAACCCTTTCTTTATTGCGAACCGTCTCAGAAATTATAGACGACAAAACCCTTGAAAATGACGTACATTCCATTACAGAGATTCAAGTCTCCCAGCTCTCGAAGTTACACTTAGGTAGCATTGGGTATACGCGATTCAAACAGCTGAGTTCCGGCGCTGCCGCACTCATCGACCAATTTTCCGGAATCACCCTAGCGGTCCATCAACTCAGCGGGAAAGACCGCTTTAAAAACCTTTTGCTGTTAATTGACGAAGGGGATGCGTTTCTACATCTTAGCTGGCAAAAACGATATGTAGATTACTTGGATCGCATGATCGAAAACTTTAAAAAGCACTTTGATACGATACAGGTCGTTGTATCGACTCACTCCCCGGTTCTCATGTCAGACTTCCCTCGCCAATTCATTGTAAATTTAAAGGAAGAAAGAAGCATTAAAAGTTACATTGAAAAAGAATATGGGCATGACCAGTCTACGTTTGGGGCGCCATTAGAAACAGTAATGCGAGAAATAGCTGACACCGGTGCGATCGGAAGTTTTACTGCGCGAATTATCAGATTGATAGCCGCGAAGATCGAAGGCGGAGAATCTGTCGATCCGGAGCAGATTGAAATGATTGGAGATCCGGCTATTAGAAATACGCTCGCCTCGAAATCGCTCAAGCGAGCGAAGGCACTATAGTCTATGCTATTTAATACAGAAGACATCTGGAATAAGAGAACTCTAAAACGTCATCGGCAGTTCGTAAAAGATGCGATGATGCAGAGGCTACCTACGAAGCCAACACGTCTAATCAAGTACTTAATCTCTACTTATGGCGAAGATATCGCAACAGCCCATGCCTCAGTGCTTCTTCAAATTATAAACGACATTGAGGAGCGACGATCTAAGCTATCAGCAGCAACTGATCGAAGGTTCCGTCGGGAATGCGAACGCCTATTCAATTACAAAAGCTTTTCCAGAAAAGGAAAGAAAGGCTGGGGTGCATATGCGCTATGCCTTACTTCTAAATATGCATACTGCCCTTATTGCCATGAAAATGCTATTTATACAATATTTACTGACCCGAAATCTGGCTCCATAAGACCTCCCCTCGATCATTTCTATGCGCAAGTACACTTTCCATACTTGGCCCTATCAATATACAATTTGGTTCCGTCTTGCAATACATGCAACTCAACCCTGAAGAAAGAAGAGAATTTCTTTCTATCCCCGCATTTGAATCCATACATGGATGAAGAAAGTATATACTTTTCGCTGGACGTCAACCGCTATTTAAATTTGGTAAGCTATCCCGGTCGAGAATATAGTGCCGGGATAGTAGCAAATCCGTCAGCACCAACACACCCACACCATGAGAAGTCCACTAATTCCATCAACACTTTTTTAATCCAAAAGCGCCTGGACGAACAACATAACAGCATCAAAATCAATCGTTTCGTTAAGCGCCTTAGATCTCATAATCGCAACAGGCAGGGGGAGGTCAGCATGCTGCTCGGGCTTCTTTTTGACGGGATGACGGAAGCTGAGGCAATCGATTTTTGCCGTGGCAACTATAAAAATGAAGAGTTTGGTACAGTGAAGCGTGATCTTTATGACCTATTTTGGCGCTAAAATGTAGCTAAGCTACGAAGTGTGATGTCGAATTTAAGACCTACACGCTTCAATAGCCGCCTGCCAATCGCGCCAATGACAATGGCAGTACTTATCAAGAGGAAATTTCTTTGCACCTATCGTTTACTGAACACCTAGACAATATTATAAAAGCTGCTGGAGGAAATCAGCTTTTAGAGAACCTGCTATTAAGATCGCTCTTAGCCAATCTACCCGACTCCGCATCGAAAAAGCTGAAGAGCATCTGGCACCAATACTATCTAGACCTCAGTAACGCCCCAGAATGGCGATGCCAATATCGTGGTTGCAACGAAAAATCATGTTGGTCTCATGAAATATCCGAGAATGCCGCGCTTAAAAATCTATGCTCGAATTCACATGAAGTTGCGATATTAAAGCGCGACTTAGTATCAAATCCGACGAACTACGTAATCGGATTACAGCACAGGCGAAATGCAACGACTTTTCCCGGCTACTGCGCTATCCACGACGCCGAGCTATTTGCGGATATAGACTCAGGTGATATACCTTTCGATCTACACTACGTAAATAAACAATGTATGAGGACAACCCGGGCTGAAGTGTTTCGTCTGCAGCACCAGTTGAACTCATCCAAGGCATTCGTACGCAACATACCAGATGACCTACGCCACATCGATGACGTTATAGATATAATTAAAAAATTTGAAGGCATCAGTGCCCGATTAGTAAAAAATATAGATAGGCTCTGGACTTTGCATGATCAAATCCATTCTGGCATCGAGAGCGTTGACTATTTTTTAAATTACGACACGATCCCGGACATCAAGCCAGGCTTCTGCTGCGCTATCTGCAGTGATTCAACAGAAGAAAATGACGTCAAAGTATGTGTAAACTATCTATTGAAACTTGACCTTAAGTCAGGCACAGAGGCGATCGTAGCCTATCCGAACAACACACCATCTCGCGATAATGCTGGAATATTTATTGAAAACTATAGATTCTTATTTGGATATTTAGCTTACCACAATAAACGCGCCTTGGTATTGTCCGTTGATTTCTACAAGACACTTTCGGAAAACTGGAAAGATTTTTTTCTGAAAGACAATGAACTATATGCTATCAATCCGAAAGACCCGGCGAGCACCTATTTCTTGTCTCAACCGTTTATCGAGGAGCTTGCCTGAAGCATTGCGTACTGATAGCGCCAGATCAATCTCAAAGGATGATGTGGACGGTTGACGCTGATACGCTTGGCGCATGTGATTTAACATAAGTTGTATTATGCGAAGTGGACGTGTTACGGCCAAATAGTAATGTCGCGATCCAGCCAGATAGAAATGTCCCGATCACGTATTGCAGCTAGCCTACCGGCTTTGCAGCCGATGCGGAGCGATCAGGATGTCAGCCTACGAGCGGATCACGATGAGCCTACGTGAAGTTGGTCGCCTCAAGGTCATCCAGGCGGTGACCGAGGGGTTCCTTACGCCAACACGCGCCGCCCAGCGCCTGCAGCTGAGTTCCCGGCAGGTTCACCGCCTGGTGCAACGTTACCGGGACGCCGGCGTTTCGGGCCTGACCTCACGTAAGCGCGGCCAGCCCAGCAATCATCAGCTGCGGCCTGGCCTTGAGCAGCGTGCCGCCGCTCTAATCCGGCAGCACTACCAGGATTTCGGTCCCACGCTTGCGGCCGAAAAGCTCGTTGAATGTCACGGCTTACGCCTGGCCAAGGAAACCGTCCGGCGCATCATGATGGATGCCGGGTTATGGACGCCGCGTCGGCAGCGACTGCCCAAGGTGTACCAGCCACGCAATCGCCGGGCCTGCCTGGGCGAGCTGATCCAGATCGATGGCAGCGATCATCGATGGTTCGAGGACCGAGCACCGGCATGCACCCTTCTGGTCTACATCGACGACGCCACCAGTCGCCTGATGCACCTAGCCTTCACCCGCAGCGAATCGACCTTCAGCTACTTCCAGGCTACCCGGGCCTACTTGGAGCACCACGGTAAGCCCTTGGCGCTCTACAGCGACAAGGCCAGTGTGTTTAGAGTCAACAGCAAAGATGCTCAGGGTGGCGATGGCCACACGCAGTTCGCCAGGGCCATGTTCGAGCTGAACATCGATACCTTCTGCGCCAACTCCAGCCAGGCTAAGGGCCGCGTGGAGCGAGCCCATCTCACCTTGCAGGATCGCCTGGTCAAAGAATTGCGACTACGAAACATCAGCACTGTCGACGCCGCTAACGCTTATCTGCCGCTTTTCATGGCCGATTACAATCGCCGCTTCGGTAAAATTGCCTGCTCGGATTTCGATGCGCACCGGCCAGTACGCGACGACGAGGACCTGTCTCTAACCTTCACATGGCGGGAATCGCGGCGGGTATCGAAAAGCCTCACGCTGCAGTACGACAGACGTCTCTATGTCCTGCACGACACGCTACAAGCACGAGCTTTAGCAGGCCGATACGCAGAGATCTATCACTACCCTGACGGCCGGATTGAGGTCCGTTCAGCAGGGATTCTCTTTTCCTACGAGACGTTGGATCAGTTGCCTGAGGTCAGCCAAGGCACCATCGTGGAAAACAAGCGGCTGGGCCACGTCTTGCAGGCCGCGCAGCGGATGCAAGAGCAGCGCGATAGCCGTCGGTCCCAAGCGGTACCTGGCAATCCAAAGCCAACCAAAGCGCAGCGCCAAGAGTCGCCGAAGAAGAAGGCCAAAGATTTCATGCCGGAGGATATCGTGGCTGCCCTCGATAAAAGCCGGCCTCCGAAGCGTAGCCGTCATGCGTCAGTCAATCAGCGCTGAAGGGCTCAGTGCGCTTGTAGCGGCCGGGGCCGCATACGACGTGCGCGCAATTCCAGGTCCCGAGGGCCATGGGTGGCAATTGCAGGTGCGTTATAGCAAAGAGAGCCGACATTTTCCTCTCCGCTCCCGGCGCGAATTAATAAGGGTGTTTCGGTCACTCGATGCGCTCAATAGGTATGCACAGGGTATTGGAATACGAGGGTTCAGGATCGAAACCTGACTCTTTTGTAATCCTCGGCTCAGTCAACTGAAAGCTTTCCAGCGCTACCTTGTGGTCCGCGGCATGTGCCGCTGTATTTGCCCAAGGTGCTTCGTCATGAACGTTTCTAAAGCTGTGTTCCTCGCTCTTGCTTTCACCCTTTCCTCGTCTGCTTTTGCTGAAGGGGGCGCCGATCGCGTCTTCACTCGCATGATGGACGCCCAACAAGCAGCGCAAAGCAAGAAAGCCGAGCCGAGGCTAGCTGGCACGTCTGCAGAAAAAAAGATGAAGACGGCAAGGCTTGCTGCTAGCGAAGCGGCCTACCCAATGCTTACAGAAATGTAATCGCGCCCTACAAAGCGCTATGACATCTTTCCGCCTAATCTTCTAACTCCTGTACACGGCACCGGTGCCGTCCTCGCTACCAGGACCTGCTCGTATGGAATCAAGAACCTCTCGACGTACCTTCGTCAAAGGCCTCACGGCCGCCGGCATGCTTGGTGGGCTGGGTCTGTGGCGTTCGCCCAGTTGGGCGGCGGCTGGGTCGACAACGCCCCGCACACTGACGGGTACAGAGTTCGATCTGTCGATTGGCGAGATGCCGGTGAACATCACCGGGAAGCGCCGTACGGCGATGGTGATCAATGGCGGATTGCCGGGCCCCCTGTTGCGTTGGAGGGAGGGCGACACGGTGACGCTTCGCGTGCGCAACAGGCTTGATGCGGCTACCTCCATACACTGGCATGGCATCATCCTGCCTCCAAATATGGACGGGGTACCGGGACTGAGCTTCGCGGGTATCGAGCCAGGCGGCATGTATGTCTACCAGTTCAAGCTCCAGCAAAACGGGACCTACTGGTACCACAGCCACTCCGGCTTCCAAGAGCAGGCCGGTGTGTATGGGCCTTTGGTCATCGAGGCTAAGGAGCCGGAGCCGTTCAAATACGATCGTGAGCATGTGGTGATGCTGACGGACTGGACGGATGAAGATCCGGCTTCGCTGATGCGCACGCTGAAAAAACAGTCCGACTACTACAACTTCCACAAGCGTACCGTTGGCGACTTTGTCAATGACGTGGCTGACAAGGGCTGGGCCGCGACGCTGGCGGATCGCAAGATGTGGGCTGAGATGAAGATGAACCCCACGGACCTTGCGGATGTAAGCGGCGCAACCTACACCTACCTGCTCAATGGCCAGGCTCCGAACATGAATTGGACAGGCCTGTTCCGTCCTGGCGAGAAGCTACGGCTTCGATTCATCAATGGCTCCGCCATGACGTACTTCGACATCCGTATCCCAGGCCTGAAAATGACCGTCGTAGCGTCTGATGGCCTTTACGTGAACCCGGTTGAGGTCGACGAGCTTCGTATCGCCGTGGCCGAAACCTACGATGTCATCGTCGAGCCCACAGGCGAGGCTTACACGGTCTTCGCCCAGTCAATGGATCGTACCGGCTATGCTCGCGGCACCCTTGCCGTGCGGGATGGCTTGGTGGCTCCAGTCCCTCTACTTGATCCTCGCCCCTTGGTCACGATGGACGACATGGGTATGGGCGGTATGGACCATGGCGGCATGGACGGCATGAATTCGGCGGCTGGTGATGATATGCAGACCATGAGCAGCATGGGAGGCAGCCCCATGCCAGCCATGGACCACAGCAAGATGTCCTCTATGCAGGGCATGGACCATGGCGCTATGGCGGGGATGGACCATGGTTCGATGTCTGGAATGGCCGGAATGACCATGCAAAGTCATCCCGCGAGTGAGAAGAACAACCCGCTGGTCGACATGCAGGCGATGACCCCTACCGCCAAATTGAATGACCCCGGCCTGGGTCTGCGTAACAACGGACGTAAGGTACTCACCTACGCCGACCTCAGAAGCACTTTTGAAGACCCTGACGGCCGCGAACCAAGCCGTACTATCGAGCTACACCTGACAGGACACATGGAGAAGTTCGCTTGGTCCTTTGATGGCATCAAGTTCTCCGAAGCTCATCCTCTGGTTCTGAAATACGGGGAGCGGGTGAGGATTGTGCTGGTGAACGACACGATGATGACGCACCCGATTCACCTGCACGGAATGTGGAGTGACCTGGAGGACGAGGAAGGCAACTTCCTGGTTCGCAAGCACACCATCGATATGCCACCCGGATCCAAGCGCAGCTATCGCGTCACCGCCGACGCCCTGGGGCGATGGGCCTATCACTGCCATCTGCTGTACCACATGGAGATGGGTATGTTCCGCGAAGTCCGGGTAGAGGAGTGAAGCTAGTGACCGCGTTGAATCGACTCCACGTTTGTTCGCTGCTTGCCATCACCAGCTTCAGCATCGCTTCGGTTGGTGCCTTTGCTGCCGAAGCGGGCAGTTCTGACCTGGACCACAGCCAAATGCAGGGGATGGATCATTCCAAGATGCAGGGCATGGACCACAGCCAGATGCAGGGAATGGATCATTCCAAGATGCAGGGCATGGACCACAGCCAGATGCAGGGGATGGATCATTCCAAGATGCAGGGCATGGACTCTGGAATGACCACCATGGCGCCCAGCAAGCCGGCAGCCCTCGCTCAAAGCCGCACACCTATTCCGCCCATCACGGATGCCAACCGGGCGGCCGTCTATCAAAGCGGCAAAGGTCACACGGTCCATGACGATGCCCTCAACTACTTCCTGTTGTTCGATCAGCTTGAGTGGCAGGACGCTGATAACGGCAGTGTGCTGAGTTGGGACGTCAACGGTTGGGTAGGGGGGGATATTGATCGGCTGTGGATTCGCTCCGAGGGGGAGCGCACCAACGGCAAAACCGAATCCGCCGAGCTACAAGCGTTGTGGGGCCACTCGATCGGCCCGTGGTGGGACGTGGTGGGTGGCGTACGGCAGGACTTCAAACCAGGGCCGCCTCAGACGTGGGCCGCATTTGGTCTCCAGGGTCTGGCCTTATACAACTTCGAGGCCGAAGCGACCGCTTTCCTTGGAGAGGGTGGCCAAACTGCGTTGAGGCTGGAAGGCGACTACGACATCTTGCTGACCAATCGCCTGATCTTGCAGCCCACCGCCGAAGCTAATTTTTACGGGCAGAACGACCCCAAACGCGGAATCGGCTCAGGCTTGTCCGAGACGGAAGTCGGAGTGCGCTTGCGGTACGAAATTTACCGGGAATTCGCCCCGTACATTGGCGTTAGCTGGAACCGCTCCTATGGCAACACTGCCGATTTTGCCCGGGAGGAAGGGGAAGACCGCAGCGAAGCCCGCCTGGTCCTGGGCGTACGTATGTGGTTCTAACCAGACACCAAATCTCATTCCCCACGAACGCCCCTTGGGCTGTAGGAGTTCGCATGTTCAATCGTGCACCTTTCATCACGCTCTTTGCCGCTGGAATGCTGTTTAGCGCCCTGGCTCAAGCCCATCCCAAGCTGGTGTCTTCGACGCCTGCCGAAGGAACTGAAGGCGCCGCCCCGGCAAAGATCGAGCTGCACTTTTCTGAAAACCTGGTCACTCAGTTTTCCGGCGCGAAGCTGGTCATGACGGCGATGTCGGGTATGGAGCATCCGCCGATGGCGGTCAAAGCGGCTGTTTCGGGTGGCAGTGATCCTAAGACCATGGTCATCGCACCTGCCTCGCCTTTGACGGCCGGCACCTACAAGGTCGATTGGCGGGCGGTGTCATCAGATACCCACCCCATCACCGGTAGCGTGACGTTCAAGGTCAAATAGACATGGAAGATCCGTTCAGCATCGGACTTCGCTTCGCGTTGTATGCCGATTTGATGATGCTGTTCGGGCTGGCGCTCTTCGGTCTCTATAGTTTGCGTGGCCCTGAGCGCCGCTCGGGCATGGTGTTGCCCTTCCTGCCTTTGCTGGCTACAACCGCGGTGGCGGGTCTCTTGCTCTCCGCCGTGTCTATGGTGCAAATGGCCAAGGCTATGAGTGGCGTGGCGGAATGGGGCGAGGCCATGCCGCACGTTGAGATGATGATCGCCGAGACGGAGCTTGGCACCGCCTGGCTTATCCGTATGGCCGCACTCGTGGCCGCTGCTGTGGCCATTGCCTTCAATCCTCGTTGGCCAATGGCGAGCCTGACCGTGGTTTCGCTGCTGGCAGGCGTGGCGCTGGCCACACTGGCGTGGGCCGGGCACGGCGCCATGGACGAAGGCTCCCGCCGCTTCTGGCACTTCAGCGCAGACATACTTCACCTATGGGCCTCCAGTGGCTGGTTCGGCGCGCTGGTGGCTTTTGCCTTATTGCTGCGGCCCAGCAAAGTGGAAACGCGGGCGTCAGTCCAGATCCTATCGCGCACGCTTACCGGCTTCGAGCGAGCCGGGGCGGTGATCGTGGTGCTGATCGTCTTCACAGGTGTGATGAACTATCTGCTCATCGTCGGACCCCAAATCAGGGGACTGGCGCAAAGCACCTATGGCCTGCTGCTGCTGGGAAAGCTGGGCCTTTTCGGCGTGATGATCGGGCTGGCTTCGGCCAACCGCTTTCTCTTGAGCCCGGCATTGGAGCAAGCAGTCCACCAAGGCGATTACACGCGTGCGGCACGGTCTATTCGCTACAGCATGGCCTTAGAACTGGGTTCCGCCATTTTGGTGCTTGGGTTGATTGCTTGGCTTGGTACGCTATCTCCCGAGATGGAAGCGGGGATGTGAGTTTGCCTGGCCCCGTAGTGCCGTCCCGAAAAGATCGTGTAGCCGAGGATGGAGCATGAAGCTGCTGGTAGCTGAAGACGAACCCAAGACCGGAATCTATCTGCAGCAGGGCCTCCGAGAGGCTGGCTTCACGGTAGATCGAGTGGTCACCGGAACGGATGCCATCGATCAGATGCAGACTGAAGCCTATGACCTGCTGATTCTCGACGTGATGATGCCCGGCCTCGATGGTTGGGGGGTGGTCACACGCCTGCGTGCTGCCGGTCAGTCGGTACCGGTGCTGTTTCTGACGGCACGGGATGGCGTGGACGACCGAGTCAAAGGATTAGAGCTGGGCGCCGATGACTACCTGGTCAAGCCCTTTGCCTTTTCAGAACTGCTGGCACGTGTTCGAACGCTATTAAGGCGCGGGCATGGTAGCCCACCGATTCAAACGAACCTGCAGATCGGAGATCTGCAGGTTGACCTACTCAAGCGCCGCGCCACGCGGGGCGGCAAGCGAATTGACCTTACCGCTAAAGAGTTCGCCTTGCTGGAGTTGTTGATGCGTCGGCGAGGCGAGGTCCTGTCAAAATCTCTTATCGCATCACAAGTATGGGACATGAATTTCGATAGCGATACGAATGTCATCGAGGTGGCGATTCGGCGGTTAAGGGCCAAGATTGACGATGACTTCGAGGCGAAACTTCTCCACACCTGCCGTGGAATGGGCTACAGGCTAGACGTGCAGGACGAAGGATGAAGCCAGGTTCACTTACCTTCCGCCTCAGCCTCATGTTTGTAGCCGCGGTCGTCGCTGTCCTCATCATCGTGGGCATCGCTTTCAACGAGCTGAGCCGCCACCATTTTCGTGCTCTGGATGCCCAGGCTCTGGAAGAAAAGCTTGAAGCGATCACCCAGATTGCTCAAGAGCCCGGCGCGAATTCGGACCAGCTCAAGATTCGCTGGCACACGCTACTGGGAGCACATCCCGATCTCAGCGCGGTATTCCTCCAGGCTGACGGAAGCCTCTTTTTTGCAGAGCCTCCCCAGTCATCGGTGCCGTCCCTGGCTCAGGCGACCGAGCACGATGGCGTGTGGGAGTGGGAAAGTGACGGACACATGTTCAGGGCCTTGAAGGCGCCAGTCTCGTCGTCGGAGGCCACTGCTCCGCTGACCATGTGGTTGGTACTGGACGTCACGACGCATATGCACTTCTTCGCCATGCTGGAGCGCTGGTTCTGGGGCGTTCTGCTAGCCAGCACCGTGCTGAGTGCCGCACTTGGTTGGCTGGTTGCCAAGAATGGGCTGCGGCCGGTGGCCAAGGTGACCCAGACAGCCGCCTCGATGTCCGCAGGCTCCTTGAAGGAGCGTATTCCTCTGGAGCCCGTGCCCGATGAGTTACGCGAGCTCATCACCGCCTTCAATTCCATGCTCGGTCGCCTGGACGACTCGTTCATACGTCTATCGAATTTTTCTGCCGACATCGCACACGAGCTACGAACCCCGATCAGCAACCTGCGGACTCATACCGAGGTGATCCTGGCCCAAAAGCGGGACTCGGACGTGTACGAGGAGAATCTGACCTCCAACCTGGAAGAGCTCAATCGCCTGTCGGGAATCATCGACGGCATGCTGTTCCTGGCCAAGTCCGACAACGGCCTGATCGTACCTGAACCGGTCGAGCTGGATTTGGGTAGGGTCATCGGCAAGCTGTTCGGATACTACGAGCTTCTGGCTGAGGATAAGGGTATCCAGCTCAAGGCATCGGGAAGCGCCTTGATCTTTGCGGATAGCGTGATGATCGACCGTGTCGTGTCGAATCTGCTGTCCAATGCCCTGCGCTATACCCCTTCTGGAGAGACGATTGAGGTCTACATCCAGGACTATGGCAGCCGTGTAGAGCTTCGGATAGAAAACCCCGGCCCCAAAATTCCACCGGAGCACCAGGCGAGGATCTTCGACCGGTTCTATCGGGTGGATCCAGCACGTCGCGAAGGTGACGGCAATGCGGGGCTCGGGTTGGCCATCGCCCGGTCGCTGATGACGGCGCATGGTGGCACGATCAACTGTACATCCCAAAGAGGCCGAACGGCCTTCACCCTGACGTTCTTGCGACCTGTTGGCATGCAAACCTGAGCGGATGGCTACCGGTGAGCGGGCCATACCTACGGGCGCTTTCAAAACTACCATCGGGAATGGCTTACAGAATTGTAATGTTCCAGGCAAAACCAATTGCGGCAGGCGCCGGTCGCATATTTTGGGTCCTCTGGACCGAGGTCGGCAGCCGCTCACGCGAGTGGAGTTGCCTACTCACTTCGGGGCCACTCAGGTTCGTCACTCTTTCCCAATCTGGAGATTTACCATGACAAACTCTATGTTCGAATCTTGTATCCAGGCCTGCTCCAACTGCGCTATCGTCTGTGAAACCTGCGCCTCCGCCTGCCTGCGCGAAGACGACGTGAAGATGATGGCGCGCTGCATCGAGCTCGACCGAGACTGCGCCGACATTTGCTACATGGCTGCCACGCTAATGGCTCGCGAGAGCGAGTACGCCAAGCAGTTCTGTGCCCTGTGCGCCACGATCTGCCGTGCCTGTGGCGAAGAGTGCGCCAAGCACGAGGCGCAGCATTGTCAGGCGTGTGCCGAGGCCTGCATGCGCTGTGCCGAGGAATGCGAGCGAATGGCCGCCTGATATCGGTCAGTCAGAGGTGGGGCGGCTCGGCTGCCCTCACCATCTATGCCTCCGTCACACTTAATTGCATCAGTCACTTCACTGACCTGTAACGGCTTCAGGGCATTGGGCGTCCCGGTCCGGCCATGTACGCCTGCACTCAGCTGCCCAAACCTGGCGGAAACCACCGTGACAGCACGAAGCCTCTGGTAGAAGCCAGTACCGAGCTGCGATTGTCATCGCTGCTTTCGTGAAGCTAGAAGACGGCGGCTACTATCAGCAGTCCTGCAGCTAGGTACCAACTATTGATGTCACTCCGATAAGAGTTAGGCTCGGACGTAAGGTCATAATGACATTTTTACTTAGCTGTCAGAGCGACATCTCTACTTAGCCTTGACAGGACGCGCAGCCGGACAGGGCGGCCGTGCGTGCCTACAACCGGTCATGGCGCAAGATCAGATCCAGAATCCGTGCACGCGGTTCGAAACGATGTGCAGCCAGCAAGGATGACGAAAAATGCCTTACTGGTTAGAAAACTTTTACAACTGACGGGATTATTTAAATCCTACACTGTTATCAGCCATTTTAAAAAAATCATCACGCGCACTTTTCTCGAATGGCTTCATTTCGGCGATATCCTTCTTCATGCTCGCCATGCAGGCATTCATTGTGTTTTGCAATGCATAAATAGTTTGTGCCCGGTGCCTGGCCATTTGGTATTTGTAGCTATATTCGTTCGGCTGATAAATTTTTAGAAAGTATGCGGAATCCGAGTATAAAATCGAAGCGACCGCGGAGTTGACAGAAAAATCAGTGAACAGCTGATCTGTAGCACCCTTGGCTTTTTCGATTTCTTCATTTAATACAGACGCCATTGCTGAGCAACGTGCATAAAACTCCGCTTTTTCTGGGCTATGAGGACGCTTGGGTGATAGACCAACAACGATAGGCTCAGAAATGATAGTGGTACCCGCTACCTTGCCCTCCTGACCCTTTAGCAGACTGCGGGCCATGCTTACCTTTTCCGCTCCAAGCTTGCTTTCGGCTGCGTCTATCAGAAGCTTGATTTTTGGAAGGTCGTCTGACTTGAGCTTAGTGCTCATCAGTAGCTCTTGAGCGAGCTGAATCTGCGAATCGGCGTTGCCATCGTCAGACTCGAATCGGAGTGTATCGATATAAACATCGTAGCGAGAGGTGGGAGCTTCGCCTTCTTCCTGAGCTTTCCACTCGACGGACGTCCTTGGGAAGTCAGCGTGAGCCCAATTGCAAGCGAGCACGCTCGATACCAGAATAAATTTCCATGCCCTACCGTTCATATCCACCTTCCATACTGAGTTCTGGCATGATTATCGGCGGTAGATAGAAAAGCTTTAGGCACAAAAAACGTCGAAGCGGGGCTTGTACGGGGAAGCTATCGAGCTTCCTCGGGCTCCATACATCCTAGGCGTCGTCATGCTATTCAAGAGGGCCGCAAGGAAAAAAGTTCTCGCAGTCGGACTCAACATACTGCGTCCGGCCGCCGAACTGAAGGGTAAGTACGCTGGCGTCATCTGATCCATCTGCTATCGCATCTTGCGCAGCATGGCTTTTGTACCAGTGGCCATCTGTACATACGATTAGCCGATCCGGTTGAGCATAGGTAACGCTGCAGCTTTCTGGGACGTGCGCACGATGCACCTTTAAGCATCGCGTCAGCACATGCCGTGCATCGACCGGCGCTGAAATCCCCAGCAGTTCCGCTTGGCGACTGAGCGTATGCGGAACCGTTATCCAGGTAACCGACTCATCGGTCTTCAGGATGCCTAGCTGGCAGTCGCCTGCATAAAGTACCTCCACTTGGAGGACGCGTAGGTCAACGAATACGCAACAATAAGCCGCTTTCTCAATCGAAAACTTCGATCTCAGCCGGTCTTGCTCAGCGTTGATAAGCGCGCGGAGTGAGTCTCCATCAAGCGGCGAAGAAGACTCTTGTGTAGCGATGACGATAGACCTTGCCCAGTGCTGCGCAAATGCGGCCCCATCGCCATCTTCGGCCGCGTCAACTACTACCGCCATTACGCCATATTCTGTATACCCTACCGCAGCAGCATCGTTATTGCTGCTGCGCCCTACGCCTTGGCGGCTCTGCCACGTAACGTGCATCAGCCGACTTCCCCGATCAAGGCTCGCATACGCTCGTACAGCAATCTTTCACGCTCGGGATCGTTTCTGGTTTGGTCGCTGATGGCCTCTGGAAATTGGGGGCAGTCGCTGAATAAAAGGCCGATCTCGGCAGCAATGTAATTTCGAACATCGTCACCTGCCTCTTGGATCTCATCCAAAAGCTCTTCGCGGCCCTCAATAAGATTAAAGATGTCTTCTAGGTCCCGGTTGGCGACCGGCTTTCCATTTCCCCTGCCCTTCCATGCTTCGAGTTTGGTCGCGATGAAGTACACCGGATTGACCAGTTTGATTGAAGTGTGCTCGTCCAATCGGTATCGACTTGAGCTCTTGATCGCATCTTGGTACCAGCGATTCGTAAATCCCAGTGAGTCGTCGGCCGGCATAAAATCAACGCGGAGGTCGCCAAGCATCATCGTGCAAATTGGAACGTTTTGCTTCGCAAGGTGGGGCGTCCTAAACCCAGACGCTCGCAGGCGGTTCTGTAGCTCTAAATATTTAATCGCTCCCATTACGGGTACGATCAAGTCGACGTCATCCGTAGCCCGCACTTGATCGCGAATGAACTCGTCTGTGAGCAGTAGACCGGTTGTACACCCTCCTACGAACGTCATGTCTTCGCACAAATCAGGCCCTAGAGCGTGCGCCACCTTGCATATCATCTCTTTCAAAATCGGAAAGACGTTCATGTCATCTCCAGGCGTTCGCGCAGAAGCTCAATAGCCAAATTTCGCTCCCGTGGTTGGCCAACACGAATGGAATCCACTAGCGCCAACAACGCGTACATCTCTGGATCCTTTCGAGCTGCTAGCACTGCGGTCTTGAAGAGTGGTTCAACTTTCATTCCCATCGTTTTCCCTCGGGCATATGGCCACACCGGGATATGTTCACCGCTGCTGATCAGTGAGCGCGAAAGGACAGGAGCGGCGAATCCGGTCGCAATGCCTCTGGTCAGTTCGCCGTACCGAGCTGGAAAGACGAACCGCAGTCCATAGACGAGAAACTCTAATAGAGCCTGGGTGTTGACCCGGGGAAGCTGAGAGCGCACATCCACCCTAGCTAGGCCGATCTCTACGCAATGCTTCAGAGCCAGGGCGATCTGTGATTTGCTGATCCCGGTCTGTTCCTCCAACGCGCGTGCGGTGTAGTAGGAGGCGCCTGGTGACATATCGTCGAGATCGAAATCCGGTTGATACGAGAAGGCGGCATCTTCCTCATTATGGTGCCAGTCGCGCCAATCGTGTGGCCACGTCGCTACAACCTTGTCTCTCGCCTCGTGTTTTTGCAGACATACGAGTCTGAGCATCACGCCTACGTCTTGACCTTTCATTTTTTGCTCGCTCTACTTGTCCCAAGTCCTAGGACACGGGACAATAAGAACAGCAAATTACCTGTTGCGCAAGCGCGCGAGGTCGGCGAGGTTGGGAATAATTGGCCTGCAGCGCGCTTTTAGATACTTAGAGCGGGCGTGAAAAGCTGGCTCGCACGCGTGCCGCAGAAGACCAGTTCTAGGCTACACGCTGGGCGACACCGGTAACGGCCGGTCTGGGTTAGGCGAGGGTCGGTCCCCCGCTTCCACCATCTTCTGCTACCAGCGGCTCGCCAACGCCGTTGTACAGCGCCGCGTCAGCCTCGCGCGCACGTTGCATGCGGATGACCTCGGCCCCGGTGCAACTGTAACGCCGCCAGTACCGCCGTGCTTCGCATCAATCTACCAGCAGGAGCGGAAAGCCGGTCCGCTGAGCGGCCGCAAGTAGGCTATCCAAGAAGGTATTCCAATCGAAGCAGCGGCGGTCGACCCAGCCCTTACCTAAGTGGCGCGCAGGCGATCTGAGGGATATTGACGAAGGAACTCGCTCGCTGCTTCGGCTGGCGCCTGCAGCCATTCCTTGATCGAGCCATTCGGCAGTATCGCCAACATCCGCTTCTCATCTTCAGGCCGATGGTAGTTCTTCATGAAGGGGTGATCGTCAGCGTTGACGGTCAGCATGGTGAAGCTGAAGCGCCCCTTGCCATCTGGATCGCTCCATTCCTCCCACAGCCCAGCGATCGCCATCAGGCCGCCGTCGGCACGCTCGATCCGCGTGGGCACAGCCTTCCCGCTGCGCCAGTCGGGCTCATAGATCGCTGCTGCAGGGATGATGCAGTGCTGGACCCTCTTCCAGGCGGTGCGAAAGGAGTTCTTTGTGGCAGCCGTTTCGGAGCGGCAGTTGTAGGTGCTGCGCCCGAGCTTTCTGCCCTTTGCCCAACCAGGCAGCAAGCCGAACTGGCCTACCGATATGTCGTACTCCGGTGCGCCGTCATCCTGCGCCTCGGCTGGGTTCAGCCGAACGAAGGGTCCCATGTAGAGGGGCCAGAGCTCGCCTTGGTATTGCTCGTCGACGGAAGCGCCGAATGCGCTTTTCAACCGCGCCGGCGTCGGCGCCTCATAGTGACTGCACATGCCCTGTCGCCTCCGGGAAATCTAACCTGGTGCAGCCGCCTTGTTGGCCGCGCCACCTTGTTTGACCCGTTGGCCACGCTGCGTTCCAGATGGGCTGCTGCCACCTTATCGGTCAAGGAGCCGCAAGCACCCCCGCCTCCCAGCCGCAGGCTCAGCGCCAGGGACAGGTGAGTGGGTCCACCCACCATGGGATTCGAGCATGATCATCAGCAGATATCTGAGTTCCACCGATAGCATCGCGGTCCTCTGAAGCGGGGCAATAGCTAAGCTGCTCCCCAATTCTCCGGGCGAAATGTGGCCCTACTTCACCAGATCCAAGATCTCAGGTCCTGAAATTGGAATGCCAGCAGGGACGCTCACGAAATCGCTGATTCGGCCCAAGAATGCAGCGGCGTCGTCTGTGTTCGAGAGGGGGCGGCCGAAGAGCAATACGTTCGCCGGGTAGCCATTCTGATCCCAGTCGATCGAGAGGCGCTCCAGCTGGTACAGCACACCGTTGCGGAGCCGCTGAACAATCCCGTCTTTCTCGTACCCAGCCTGCCCCAGCGCGTGCTCGCAAATAAAGCGCCTGATCGCAGAGCTCTTGAACAACGCGTCAATCTGCGCCTCAGGTGAAGCGTTGCGCACCTGCTCCCAGACTTCCGGCTCCGCCATCATGAGCACGCTCATCAGCTCGGTGCGCAGCCGCGCGATGTAGCTGTTCAGCCGGTGGGACATTGGGACCTCAGATCTGTTGTCGCTGGTATACGGTGATCGCTAGCAGACCGGACCGGTCCAGCGCGGGCCTCGTCACGAGCTGCCAGCCCGCCATGCTGCCAAGGTACCGCACGCCGTCTTGGTTACCTGCGTGGCGATGCTGCTTATGCCGAAGTACCTCGGCAGGGAGCGTCACTTCGCGATTCAGGTCACGGACCACCCGCGCCAGCCGCGGGAAGACGTTCTCCGGCTTGCACTCACCCTTCGTCTCGTCCAGGTACTCGACCAGGGTGTGATGGGTCAGATAGATCTTGCCGAATACCGGGTTCTCTACCGACGGTTGCGGAGGGGGCGTTCCGTCCCACTTAACGCAGAAGGCCTGGTGATCCCCACGGGTCCAGGGCTTGTTCTTCTCGACGCTGATACCGCTGAGGCCGAAGAACTGGGTGCGCAGCGCGTTCGACGTCTCGTAGAGCTCGCCCTTGGAGCTGTCTGAGAGCAACAGGCGCTTCACCGCACCGCGTGACACCACAAGCTTCAGGTTTCCGCAGTTACGCTGGTGCCCGGCCAGCTCGAATTGCACCAGGGCGCACCACAAGCCGTAGAGCTCGATGAAGTCGAGCACGTTGTCGCCGAGGTCTCGGCTCAGGTGGACCTCGATCCGGCGGAAAAAGCGGTCGTCACCATTGAACAGGACGCTGTAGACGCCTGGCGCGTCCGTGGCCGCGGTGCTCACTTTGCAAACTTTATAGGTCATCGTTTGGATCTCGGCAGGTAACTGGAACCTAGTCTCCATGCCTTTCGAAAATTGCAAACGCCGATTCTAGCGCGGTTGTGGGTCGAACCTTCCAGTGCGTCATACGATCACTCAGAAGTCGTCGTAGCTGACCTTCCAGAACAGGTCGACGCTACCGTCATCGCGGTGGGCAATGATGACGCCCTCCATCTCGCTGATCGCCTCGAGCAGCTGGTCCCAGTCCTGATCTCTCGCGTCGCGTCGTTCAACGTGGACGTGCTTTTCTCGGACGCCAGGCGCGCTCATGACTTGCCTATGAACCCTAGCGGCAAGCTGGTCATAGGGCGTCAATGCCGGCGGTGGGGTGCGGGCCATCTCCACAGGTCCCATGGGGATGTTCTTTTATACAGTATTAAACCGGCCGGCCTGCTGGCAACCGGTGCGTGCCTGGCGAGACGAAAGGCATCTGCGTTGATCGCGAGGCAAAAAAAAAGGGTCAGCGTGCGCTGACCCTTTCAGGGTGTTCGGTCTGACCGAACAAGGTGTTGATGATGAGCTGAGCCTCGGCGGCGTAGGGTCCGAGGAAGGTCAGCGTAGCGCCCTCCTCTGCGGCCCTTACGTGAAGCAGGATCCGGTACCGGCCGTAGTGCTCCCGGTACCGCTCCCTGACCAGCGCGCGGTACTCCCCCGGGCCGCCGGCAAACGTCGCCGGCGGCGCAAAGGGATCGATACCGTGGCTGCCTGGCGCCGTGGGCACGATCCGCGGATCGAAAAGGTAACTGCTCACGCAACTGCCCTCCTCGCCCACTGCGGAAAGCCCATCCGCCCCAGCTGCAACAGCACATCATTCCAGTCGACGCCCTTGGCGCCCTCCGGAATGGGGAGCGGCGGCGCGAAGACCTGCAGCTGGATGTTCCGCTCCCAAAGCCGCTTGCGCAGCACCTTGGCAGCTTCCTCTCCACGACCGGACCGGTCCTTGTCGATCCAGATGCGAACGAGCTTGGTCGACGGCCCAGGCTCAAACGCTTCCAGCAAGGTGGCGCTCACCGCCGGGTAAACCCGAACCGCAAGATCCATCCCTGTTTCGATCGCAAACGCGGTCTCCAGGCCTTCGCACAGGTCGACGACCTGAGCATCCCACGGCCCGGTGCAGATGGCGCCACCGGTAACCTGACGATCACTGGGATAGGCGCACATCTTCTTCGGGTTCTCCACCGGTGCCTTCTCGCCGCGGGCGGTGAGAAAGTGCCGGTGCAGGGTGATTGGCATCTTCGCCTTCGAGACCTTGGCGACGATCGCCGGGTACTCGCCTTCAAAGCGCCCATCTTCATTGTGGCTGGACAGGCCCCGGTGAAACCGCACCGTACCTTCGAGGCCGCTGCGATCCCAGATCAGGATCTTTCGGCTGGCCAGGTACAGCCGCGCGGGTTCGGCATCGGGATGAGTCAGCGGGATGGTCTCCGCCCACATCTTGTTCAGCCGGTTGCGCAGCATCGTGTCCTCCTCCGCCTGCTTCGCCGCTGCGGCTTCGCGCCGGGCTTGAAGCTGAGGCAGGCTCTGGCGATTGACACGCTCCTGCACGTTCTCGTCATCGGTAGAGCGGATATCCAGGCGGTCTCCCACCAGCGATACCGCATCAGCGAAGTCGATACTCTTGAGCCACTGCAGCAGCGCGAACCCGTCCGGGAACGCACCGCAGGTGTTGCAGATCCCGCCGCCGGACTCGTGAAAGTCCTTGCGGAAGAAGCGGAAGCCATCCCCCTTGCGCCCGGTCTTGCCGTGCACAGGGCAGGCGACATGGCGCCCCACCTTGCTGAATGCGCGTGCATCGATCTCAGGGCACAGATCCTCCAGGATGGAATCCCAGCCCCGCACCTTTGCCGCGTCACGCACCACACTCGCTTTCAAATTTCTCATCATGGACCTCCAGGTAAAGCCCAGCACCGGGGCTTCCCGAAACCCCCGAGACGGGAGCTTGGGGAAGCCCCGGCGCTGGGGAATGGTCCAGAGAGACTTCGCCCCCGGAGGGGGATAAGCCCCCCTGGGGTTGGTTGGATCAGGCTGCCTGCCGCAGGCGCGGTAGGGACAGCGAGTCGAGGTACTGACGGGCAGTACCGATAGCTTCGTGAATGACCTCGCGGCCGGCGCTGCAAACGCGCTGACCCTCCGGAAGCTCAACGCCGTAGACGTGCTTGCCAGCGAGAAGGATGTCGCCACCCTCCTCTTCACCAGTGACCAGGTAGACCTTGGCCTCCAGTGCGCAGAAGCGCAGCTTTTCCTCCATGACCGCCGAGATTCGCTCATCGAGCTCGTCGTCGGTGGTCTGCCATTCGAACGGGTTGTAAGTCTCGTCCTCGAAGGCGTTGAGCTCTACACGAAAGCGATCCAGGCGAAAGACTCGCAGCTGGACGCTTTCGCGCAGGTAGCGCTCAGTGAGGCTGTAGCCCAAGCGCGCAAGCATCGCTCCCGTCGACACGACGTCCTCTTCCAAGGCCGTCATGAAGCGGTGGAACGCGACCTTATGCGTAGGGCCGCCGTATACCTCCGCGGCGGTACCTTCAACGCTACGAGCCGACTCGCTCAAGGACGTTGATCGCTCATGTACATAGCGACCTGGATCTCGAGACAGCGTGAGCTCCTCGTCCTGGTCAGCGTTTTCCTTGAGCTCGCTCCAGATCGCCGGAAGGATCTCCGGTACCAGGCGCGGGCCAAGCTTTTCGATATCGAGCGTACCGGTGAAGCTTGCGCCGTCGCCCTGGCAGTAGCCGAGGGAGAAGCGCACGTCGTCGGACGGGTAGCCAAGCTTGACGAGCTGGCGGGCCATCATGGTGGTAAGCGCGGTGGTGATAGACATTCCTGGATCTCCGGTAAGCGCGGAGTCCGGCCCCGGCGGGGACGAAGCCCGCGCGGGTTAGGGGTGGCCGATCAGAACGATAGGCCGGTGCTGAAGAGCTCAGCTGCTGCATCACGAGGGCGCACCATGGCGCCATCGAGAATCCACTGTGGACTGCCTGAGAGGCACTCCGCAGTAGACTCAAAGCAAGCCCCGCCGCATGTGCGGGGACTCGCTTGAGCGATCGCTTCAGAGAAGCAGATCGAGAACGACAATCACCAGATTGATGATCTCGGCCATGGTGCACCTCCTGGTTGGGAGGGACCCTGCCCCCATCGGGAGCAGAAGTCCCGTGGGGAAAGGCCTTGCGGCCCGCTGATACGTCTATCGGTGAAAGCTCAGCCTCCCGGAAGAGAGGCTGGCCAGGATTAAGCTCAAGCCTTGCGAGCTTGCGCCTTTACCGCGTTGATCGCGCCCCGCAGGGGTGCGAAGTAGATCGCCGGCGCCTGCTTGGCAGCGCTGACGAACTCAGCAGCGAAGGTTTTGAAGAAACGCACCAGGTGATGTCGGAACATGGTCGGCTCCTCGCCAGTACATGTCCTGAGCATACGCCCGGGCTGGTGCCATCACAACGGCTTTGTGCCACTGTTTTGGTGGCAGTTTTGCAGCTGTCGCCACTGCAAAGTGACACCGGTTATAGCCCCGCGTAACGGAGCGAAGTAGATGCGCGGTGCCTCGCGGGCCGCCGTGATGAACTCCGCTACCGCTCTTCTTACCTTCGAGCCTTCAGTGATCATCTTTGATCTCCTTGAATGCCTTCCAGGACGTGAAGCCCAGGTAGGACAGGAACAGCAAAGCATCGACCACCAGGATGGTGTGCTCGAGGAAGAACAGCACCGTGAGCGTGAACTCAGCGACGTTGTACTCCCGCAGCTTGTGCACCAGGTATCCCAGCAGCACCGCCGGCATGGCGACGATGAGGAAGATGCCGGTACCGACCAGGCTATGGCCGGCGAAGTGCATCAATGGGTGGTACCAGGGAACGCGGACAGCAGGGTCTTTCTTGCTATGGTCTCCCATAACAGGCCTCCATCGAAAATGCAGAGACCCTTGCCCCACGGGGACAGAGATCCCCGCGGTGGGTTGAAGTGCTGAAGGAAGATGCTCAGCTACATCGTCTTCACCGATCGCATGATCGAGTGAAAGATTCTTACAGCGCGGCCTGGCTTCAGGCCGCTGCTACGAACATCTCAGCCGCCAGCTGGTCGAGCAGGTTGCCCTGGTGCTCGATCCAGTTGAGTAGCGCCTCCGCGAGAACCGGGGAGAATCCCTGTTCCAGTGCGGTAGCAGCCAGCTCAGCGACGAGCCTGGAGGGCAGCATCTCAATAGACGCGTCCCCCAGGTCGAAGCACGACGGCACCACCTCTTGCGGGGTGCCCTCGAGCTCGTCGAACTCAGCGCCCAGGACATCCATCAGTTGCGCAAGCGCGAGATATTTGGCCTTCAGCTGCGGATCACCTCCACCCTGGTGGGTGGCAGCGAAGTATTGCAGCGCTTCGAGCATCACCGAAGGCTCGGGAATGCCAGCCGCTTCATTTGGCACGAAGTGCCAGCAGTGCACGAATGCACCCCGCTCGCTACGCGACACAACGGTTCTGTCATCGAACTCGATGTCGTCGTCCGGCATTGCCTGCGCAGCGCTCACGAACGCGCTTTCCTCAGGCGTCATACCGAAAGCGTTGATGCAGTCACCGAAGGTCAGCCCTCGTTCGACGGCGGCCTGCAGCAGCTGTTTGGCGTCGAGCGCGCGCAGCGACTGCACGAGCTTGAGGGCATCCGCTTCAGCGCAGGGACGTACCGCGTTTTCGTGATTCATGGTCTAGCTCCTTGGTAGAGCCAGGCCGCGTCCCTACCGGGACTAGGCCCGGCTGGGTGGGGTTATGAGTAGATGATGCGTTCGATGGACACGAGCGGTATCAGGGTCTGCTTGAGCAGCTCCATTGGGGTGTCGACGACCAGCACGTGATCGCCAAGAGCCTCAGGGAACAGACACAGCAACGTGCGTCCATCCGTGAGGCGGGCGCGAAAGCTCGTGTGGACATCCACCTCTCCTTCGGCAAAGTTGATTCTGGCCCAGGGATACACCTGGCAGAGCCGTTCACGCTCAACGTCGGAAAACGTCGAGACGAAGCCTGAGTAGAGATAGTTCGCAAGGTGGCGAGCGGTAACTTCCATGGTCTCTCCGGTAGAGGGCGAGACCAGTCCCTGCGGGAGAGCTCCCGCCAGGGTTTATCGATGTGCTGATAGAGGATCAGCTGCCTTTCGACGCGGCCACCATTGGCCACGCTGAAACCGCTTTGCAAAGGCCTGCTTTGCGAAACGGTTTCCGATCCGCCGATCCAGAGCCACAACGGCCCTGGATCGACATCGGCGTTCCCAGCAAGAGGAACGGGTGCAGCGGCGCAGGCAAGCCTGGACCGCCGCCGATGTAGAAGGAAAGCTCTATTTCTCTGCCTGGTTCGCCTTCCGGATCAGATCGTCCGTAGTGCTCGACAGCAGTCTCCACAAAGCCACGGCGGGCGCCCAGTAGCCGTACATGGTCTCTCTTGCGCCGCGCTTGAAGCCACGAATGAACTCACTCATAGCTGTTTCCTCTGGTGATGTCCTATTAAAGGGCTGCCAAGCAACCCATCAACCGATCTTAGTCTAGGTTCTTGCACGCTTTGATAGTGGATTTTATCACCCACCACAGAAAAAACGCACAGTCACCATAGAGAACCGCTTTTTCGAGCACTGTAAGGATAGGGACGAGCGGTCTTCCGTATTCCAATGTGCCGACCTGGTGGGTAAACCAAGCGAGCAGCAGAGCGGCCGAAGCCAGGATTAGAAAGAACAACACCCCTACGAGCACGTGAGCGACGAATGCGCCCAATAGACCTATTTTTTTCAACATTGTTATCTCCGGTTATGACGGGATAACAACGCCCTGACGGGGTTGTTAAACCCCGTCGGTTTAGTAAGTGCTGGTGGTACCAGCTTTTCAAAACAGACCACCATGGGTCTGCCTGAAACCGCTTGAGCAAGCTGCTCTTGCCGAAGCGGTCTCTGCCCCCCCTCAGCCAGGCTGAAGGGGGGCGAGATCGTCATGCCGCGAGTCGATAGGTGCCAGGTGCGACGCGCTCGAAATAGCGCTCGTCCTGGACGACCTGCCGAATCTTGGCCTCCCAATGGTTGTTCGCCCGGGTAGCCGCGTAGGCCTCGAGCTGCGTGTTGATTTCCTTGAGATGCAGCGTCTTGCCGCCCTGCAGCAACCGATGCACCGCGGCTCGCCAGGTGATGCCCTGCATGGCCTGAGCGCGCTGCTGGACCTTGGCCAGGAAGTGCAGTGAACCGCGCTCCTTGCGAAAGACCAGCAGCTTCTCGTGCGCGATGCGTACGACGTTGCCGCCATAGGTTCGCCGGTCCGAGACGCAGTTGTGCTGCGCCTTGATCAGCTCGTCGATCAGCTTGCCGGGCGCGACCCGCTCCACCAGCGAAGAGAGATTGAAGTACTCCCCCTGCCGGCGCAGGTTGCCCATCAAGATGCCGTAGGTACCGCCGCGCTCCATGGCGTCGTGGATGTTCATCAAGGCCAGCTCCAGCGCCTCAACAAACTCCCCCATCGCCATGCGGCTCATGTCCCACCGATTGGGCTCACCCCAGACGTTCCCGCTGTACTGGATCATGTCCAGGTACGCCGGGTGCCAGAAGCACGAATGTGCCTCCTCGCCCAGGAACGTCTGCAGATCATCCAGCAGCAGGTTGAAGCCCTGGTGCAGGTCGGTACCTTTGAAACGCAGCCCCATCTCCTGAGCCACCTCGACCGAGGTGCCCCCGCCAATGCTGGGATCGAACGCCAGGCCGTCCTTGCGCCGGTGGTAGGTCGCGAAGAAGCCTTGGATGACGTGGCCGCTGCAGTTACCGCGGTAGCGGCTGTTGCCCCAGGGCCCACGGTCCGGGAAAGACAGGATCGAGTTTGGGAATTTCATGATGTGCTCCGTATGTAGGAGGCACACCCCCTATCGGGGGTAATGCCCCGATAGGGTTGAGTTGTTGATTAGTTGCTGGAAGGCACGTGGTCGAGGGCCTCCAGTAGGTCGGTAATGTCGGTGGCCTCACATATCATGCGTCTGACATAGAGATCACGGTCATCTATAGAAACACAGCTGTCTGGGCTGGATTCGCCACACCAGTTACTGTCTCCGTCTTCTAGAAAATAGAGGTCGACTGGATTGTCAGCTTCAAGCAGTACCTCGCCATTCTTGGTGTGACGAACTACCACATTGGTCCGCAGCGGTACGTCTGCAGCGACAACCTTGAAAAACCAAGTGGCCTCTGAAGAGGCAGGTGATTTACAAGGACCACACACGAACGCCCACTCTGCGGCTGGATCGTCTGGGATACGCTCAAGAATCACATTTCCCATAGCTACACGCCCGGCGGCCAACTTACCGAGCTCATCGCTCAGAAAGCGGGACGCAGCAGCCCGCGGGTTGGCAGCTAGGACCTCGTCCATCACGGTCAGGCCTTTCGAGTAAATGGCACAGCAAAACTTTTTGTTCATGACTATCTCCGGGAGTAGGAGGTGGTCATGCCCCGAGGGGGACATGGCCACCCAGGGGGTTAGGAAACGCAGACGCTGCGACGGGCGACCGCCGAAGCATCGAAGCAGAGGTCGTCGACGGCCTGAGTCGTGAGGCTCCAGGCCGAGACGAGGCACCGCGGCTTGCCGAACTGGTCGCGCGCCGCGGTGCGCCACAGCGGCAAGGCCATCACGTAACGGCTGCCATCGAAAAAACCGATGATGGCGCCGGCCGCCGATGCTCGCGGTGCAATGTGACGAAATAGCCGCTTGCCGAAGGGAGACACGACGAAGCGACTCGCCGCATCGACCGTGCTCAGACCAGTTACCTGGGCGGTCACCCGGTAATCAGCCATTTCAAACGTGCAGTGGTAAAGGTTCATACCGATCGCTCCAGAAAGAAGCGAGGCTATGACCCTGCAGGGCCAGTAGCCCCGCAGGTGGGTGAGGTGCTGACCAGGTCAGCTGAGGAATCTGCCACCGCACATGCGGGGACAGAAAAGATCGCTTTCGCAAGCTTGGGCTTGGGAAAGCCATCTCGAACGGATCAGGAAGGGTGCTGGGCTGCCAGCTCAGGCGTCGATGCGCGCTCCGACTATAGCGAAGCGGCTGGGCCGACGCCAGCAAAGCCCCCTCTGGACGCCAAAGCGCCAGAGGGGGGATATTTACGCAGCAGCGTAGCGGTTAGGGCTGAAGACCCGGGCACGCCCGCGCTCGTAGTACACCAGCAGGTCGTCGAAGCCATCGCCGCGCTCTCGGACCAGGGTGAAGCGCGGCCGCTTCCCGGGGCCCATCTCGCGGTGAAGCTCTAGAACCGCACCGTCCGAAAGCTCCCAGAGCAGGATTTTCATCGTATCGGTGGTGACGCTTGCGCGTCGGCCGATCTGGCGTGGTCCCAATAGCCTTGCAGCTTGGAGAATGATGGTCATGCATGCACCTCGAAAGAGGCGGGCACGCACGCCCCTAGCGGGCATGAATGCCCGCTAGGGTTGAAGCTCAGGTCACGCCGGTAAGGACGCGCTGAGTTGGCCGATCACGCTCATCACGCGATCGGGATCTATGGCAAAGCTACCGCCGACGACGTGCCTGGACAGGCTGTGTTCGCGAACGATGCAATCCTCACCGTCGACGCCGGTCTCTTCGTACAGCTCAGCGTCGGGGGCGCCGTATTCCAACGTCACCACCCGCATAGCCGCAGAAGATTGAAGGTTCGTAATGCCGCCCTCAGAGAGCGTCACCACAAGCGTCGGAGGCGAGACCATCACCGTACCTGCGTCCTGGACGAGCTCGGCGCCAATTGCTGTTACTGGGTTGGCGCCGTCGGCGTTCAGGTAATTCTCGATGAGGTCATCGATCTCCTCGCTGGAGAGCGGGTCGACCTCACCGTCGTTGCTGGCAACATCCACCAACGGCGATGGATGCTGGCCCTCGTGCAGCTGCCAGAAACGCAGAGCGGCGATGAGGGTGTGAAGAGTACGATCGTTCATGGTCTGCTCCTTGAAGCGAGGCCATGACCCCCACGCGGGATCATGCAGCCCCGCGCTGGGTTGGTGGTGTGCTGACTAGGCGTCAGCTGGCTTTCCCGTCATCGACATCGATGACGAAGAAGTCTGCTCAGCAAGCCATCGCTTGCTCAAAAGACTCGATAGAAGGCCCGCCCCCGGGTGGGGGCAGGTGTGTCACGCAACAGTCAGCAGGGCGGAACGCGTCCGCCGCAGCGTCTCTCGGGATAGCAGCATCCCGCGATCAGTCCCGGTGCCTAAGCACAGGTCCAAACCAAACTCAGCGATCAGCTGGGAGGCGTTCCCAGGCGCTGCAACCGCGGCGCCGGCGAGGCAGCTGCTCAGCAGCTGAGCGACGTCCTCCCCGGGCAGCGTGCTGGTGACCACGTCGTCACCGGTGTTGCGGTCCCGCACGGTCAGCTGATCGGCTGCGGGCGCCGTTGTCAGGAGCTTGCGCAGCGTCGGCGACAGCCGTGGGATCACCTCGGGCGAGCCCAGGTGATACTCCTTGAGCAGCGTAGGCTGTCCGAAACGGACGACCACCTGGCCGATGTCACCGTAGTGCGCCAGCTGGCGGCATCCGGTGAGCGCCTGGCCAAGACCGCTCCAACGAGCGTTGCGGCCCGTCTGATCGAGGATTCCCAGGATCCGATAGCCTTGGTAGCTATGAACGAACGGGACCACGATGCGGTTGCCGAGGCGACCACGGCCGACGACCGTGAAGGACCAGAAATCGGTCCCGCAATGCGAGGGCTGCCGTAGACGCACGCGAGAACCTGCACGCTTGAGTAGCAGCTGACAGACCAGCAGGGCTTGATGGGTATTCATGGTTTTGCTCCTGGGTGGGAGCGGGACCATCCCAGTGCGGGGTGATCCCGCAGTGGGTTATGGGTGTTGCGTACCGTCTACCGCTTCACTAGGCGGGATACCGCTGAGCGCTAGCACCTCATCGAACGTGTGGAGGCGAGACCAGCCGGCCTCCTTACTCCACACCCCGCCGAGGTAAATCCGAAATGGCTCCGGCGTGTAGTCGCCATACTTCTCCGGCTGGGCCAGGATCAGATCGATCTGCGCCTTGTATTCTTCGTAGCGTGACCGGTTGAACCCGGCAACGGCTTCGAGCGACAGCGGCAAGAAACAACGCACCAGGCCGACTGACCCGTTGACGTCCCGCTCGAACTCCTCTGGCGAGAGGTTCGAGTAGGTATCGCGGATCCTGCGCTCGGTCTGAACCTCAAACCGGCACGATGCGCCGTCCAAAACACAGTCGAACGAATGGCAACCTTGGTAGCTCGAGCGCCAGCGCACCCGAAGGTTGAGCATGGTTCGCTTGACCTCAGCAGAAGACACGGTTTGGGTAGTCGTCATGGGGAAGCTCCTATGAAGAGAGCGGCCCCTCCCCCCGCGGGAGAAAGGCCGCAGAGGGTTTAAGGTCTATCGAGGATCGATCAGGTACGCACCCAACCGACCCCTGGTTCGTATCGGGCCGCATGCACTACGGGATAGGGCTCGCGAACCGGATCGTCTTGCTTGATCACACCATAGCGCTCGGGCTGACTGCATAGCCGGTTGAGGCGCTCGGTGTACAGCTCCTGTCGCCAGGCGTTGAAGGCATCCACCAGCGCCGCGCTAGGCGCAGACTGGTTGAGGCAGCTGATGAGGTTCTCGCGACCAACCACATCGCGCAGGTACTCCTCATCGGTGAGGCCGCTCATCCAGTCACGCAGGTGCCGGTGGGAGCTGTCTCCCACAATCACCCGGTAGTGCCGGCCGTTTTCCCACACATCGTGTTCCCACTGGCCAGCGAACCTTAAGCGCTGCCTGAAGCGAAAAGCGGGTACCGAATTGGCTTGTGTCATGGTCGTCTCTCCAGTTGAAGAGCGGGCCACCCCCTACGCGGGAGTAGCCCGCTCAGGGTAGGTTGATGCCGGATACGCCGGCGGCGATCAGGCGTGCTTCTGCAGGATGCGGCCACGCCAGATGGTGCGCGTGACGTGCTTCTTGCGTGTGCCGGTCGGATTGCCATCGGCGTCGAGGATTTTCTCGTCGACTTCGACAGTTTCCTTTCCCATGCGCTTGAGCTGCACCCGATCACCAACCTCGATGTTCAGCTCATTGACAACCTGCTGCAGCTCGATTCCCCAAACAAGACCACCGGTGTCCAGATGTACCAGGTAGGAGAATGACGAGTTTTTCTCGAAGCGGTAGCGATAGCGGCCGTGCCGCTTTACAACCCCTTCTTTAGCGCCGGACCAATCGATCACGTCCGAAGATACCGGCGATGGCGTGGCCCGCCGCTCCGCCTTGGGCGGGGCAGCAGGTGACTCGTCGGAGACCGGCAGATCCTCGCCGACGTCGAAGCCCTCATAGTCAGCAAGGCTCGCCGGCGGCGCCGCGAAATAGTCCTGCCCGGCAGCCGGGGTCGACCTTTCAAACGGGATGAACTGCGCAGCGTGATGAAACCGCGGCAAATCCTGCCAGGCGGTGTCTGCTGCACGCGAAGGGAAGCTTCGCAGCGAGCACGGCCCGTCTTGCATGACCCCGCGAAGGCGCTGCGCGAATTCGCGCTGCCGGTCTTGCAGTGCTTCACGCTGAAGCCGATCAAGCTGCTCGTAATCCGCCCGGGTGCGATAGGCCTCCGGAGCACGATAGGGAAACAGCAGGGCATCGACTACAGGTGACTGGGTGGGTAGATAACGCATGGTGAACTCCTCGTAGAGAGGAGACACGTCACCCCGAGGGGGAACGTGCCCCCAAGGGTGTGATGCTCCGGACGGGCCGGAACGATAGGTGCTGGAAACCTCCAGCTGGGTATCTCTCGACCAACAGAGGTCGAGGAGAATCTGATCGGCGCAGCCTGGCGCTCTGCCCATGAGACTCGAGAAAAAGCCTCCCCCGGTGAGGGGGGAGGTGTCAAGCAATCACACCGTCAGTTGCTCGAGGACCTGGTGCTTGGTGAGGGTTCGAACCAACCCCTCGCGCAGCAACTCACTGTCGACGCCGGCGAAGTAGGCCAAGGTCTTGAACGAGAAGGGACCGAAGTCCTCCTCGTCCATCACCCAGGCCCAATGCTCCTGGCGAGACGCCAGCGAATTGCGCCGGTCCAGCAGAACGCCCAGCGCGTGATGCAGCATGTATTCGCGAACGCGATCGATATCCGCGTCAGTCCAGACGTAGGTGTCGACCTCGCTGTCCGGAATGGCCAGCAGGTCGAAATACAGCTGCTCGATATCAACCGCGGTGTTCGTCTTGCGAGGCGCCCGTTTGACCCGCGGCCTGGGCAAGCGCTGCGGTAAGGGAAATTCGCAAAACGAGCTTTCGGTGAAAGAAAGCGCAAGTTGCATGGTATGCCTCCGGTAAGGAGGAGACACACCCCCCACCAGGGAGGTATGTCCCCTGGTGGGTTGTCCGCCGTGAGGCGGTTGGTAGATCTGCGGCCGCGGTTAGGCGGCCTGGGTCAACACACGCTGCACGAGCGCCTGGAGGGCGCTGCGCAACTGCCCGAGGTCATCCAGCAACTGCCAGTGACCGGTGCCAAACATCAGCTGCAGGTTCGTGGCCTTCGCCTCGCCATAGGCGATCGCGAACACCTCGATTCCTGAAGCGCGACACCGGGCGACCATATCGATCACGTCGGTCACGTTCCGCGGGTCGCCGTCGGTGCTGATGATCAGCACCTTCCGCTGTCCCTTGGCGCGCAGCAGGTCGCCGGCGGCCGGCCACATGGCGCTGGCCAACGGTGTTCCGCCGGAAGCGGTCAGGCCGAAGCGCTGTTCTGCCACTGCGCTGGCCAGGTTCTGGCCGTGCCGTTTCAAAACACCGACCTGCTCTCGATCCCCCCGAGGGAAGACCATCGCACCACTGGTAACGCCGGCAATACCCTCCAATGCCGTAAGCATCGCAAAGCACGCCTCCTCCGCAACCTGGATAGGCTTGCGCCCGCCGGTCTTCAAACCCATGGAGCCGGAGCCATCGAGCAACAGCTGGATAGCAGCGTTGGTGTGCTGCACGGGTTCCTGTTTCCGGAAGATCCGGTTTTCCCCAACCCTCACCCGTGCAAGGCTCGCTGTATCCAGACGATTACCCGTTTTGCGCACGGTGACCCGTGCGTTCTGGCTGCCCTGAATGAGACCGTTGAGCACCTGGCGCAGCCCCATGGAGGCGGCGCGTCCGTTGATGACAACGTCCTGCTGCAGAGCCTGTGAACCGACAGCGTGCGCCAGCACCGAACTCGGCGTGGAGCTTGTGCCGCCGGCGTTGGCGCCGATCAGGGTAGCGGCTTGGGATGAGACGTCCCCAAGCGCATCCTGCATGGCCTGCGAGTCAGCGTTTACCACCCGCTGCTTCAGGCTTGGCTGAGCGCCCTGCTGATCGGCGCCAGGCTGGCCGGACGCCGCTTGCGCGTCGCCTTGACCTGCCTGATCGCCGTTGCTGGCGTCGCCCTGCTCATCCTGACCAGGTTGATCCTGACCTTGCTGAGCGCCTTGATCCTGGCCCTGTTGCGGGCCCTGGTCCTGACCTTGCGGCGCAGGATCAGGATCCGCGCCAGCGTCTGGCTGCTGAGGCTCCTCTTCGTCCAAGACATCGAGTATCCGATGGGCGAGCTGGTACACCCCCGCGGTATCCGGCAAGCCGGTGACCGTGGACAGTAGCCCGAGGATTTTCGCGCGTCGGCCGGCACCAAAGGTGTTGGCCAACGCAGCATCCAGGACAACGGCGACCTCTTCGATCGGCTGATTGAGCAAACGCGCCCGGCCGATGATCAGGCAGGCGTCGTGCAAAACAACCGCTTCGGATTTCCCGTCGGCGCTCCAAGGCTTCTGGAACACCTCTTGGGCAGTCACCCGCAGTGGCTCGATGGCGCAGTAATGGTCTTCCATCATGCGCTTCTCGATCCGCAGATCTTCGAGCAGGTTCAGAAAGCGACCCATGAAGGGGCTTTCTGCATTGGCCAGCTCATAGGGCTCATCGTCCGTGTACTTGATGTGCGCCGACTCATGGGCCGTCCACCCGAGGGAGACGTTGACCATGCGAGGCGACTCATCTTTGAGCACCGGCAGGTAGATCACCTTGTCCTTTGTGGCCGGCTGGTTTCCACCAAACTCGATGCGCACCCCCAGGTCGTCGCAGAAGTAGCGCGCGATGATCGGGAAGGCGTTGCTCAGAGAACGTTGCATAGCTGTCACTCCAGTAGTGGAGGACACACCACCCCCAAAGGGGGCAGGTGCCCCCGGGGGGTTGGTTTACATGCAGAAGTCCAAGGCGTCCTGGGTAGTCGGCATTGGGATGTTGGCAATAGACGCAGCAACGCCCAACGCCGACATCTGGGTATCGATCACCTGCCCGTCAATGGCCCGGGCCTGCAGCTCTGCAGCTACCGAGCTCAGATCCTGAATACCAGGTGCTGCCTGCTGACCGGCGATCTCATCGAGCAGCTCGCCAACGGACATGCCGCCGTCGTCCGCAGGGGACGGCGACTGCTCGATCACGGCGGCAGAAGCTACGACGGCACCAGCAGCTGCCGGGGCTTGTTCGATCACGACACTCGCCGCCGGCACGCCACCAGTGGCGGCAGTCTGCGCAGCAGATGCCGCGAAGGACGCGGCCAGCTTCGAGATGTTGCGCTCGTCACTCAAGGACAGCATGAGTGTCTGCAGCGTTTGGAAATGCCCACCCTCGTACGGCCCCTTTTTGGGGAGCTGCTCGATGACGGACATCATGTGCTCGGCGACCAGATGGATCCCAGGATTCAAGAACGCAAGCGAGGTGAGCTTGCGGTGAATCTTCAGGATCGCGCTGACCGCCTTGCGGCTGACAGAGGACTTGTTGGCGAAACTGCCATCCACCAGGTCCTCGGCCGCGTCCGCGATCTCCCGGAACAGCTGTCCGGAAAGACCCTCCACTTCCTGCTCCAGCCCCTTGCTCAGGGCCGGATCGGACTTGTCGGGCACCACGCGCACCAGGGTGTAGCGGAAGCCCAAACGTTGGGCCACGACCTCTTTCGGGGTCTTGGCCTTCTCGATCGCAGCTTGCCACTTCGGATCCTGATCCCACTTCTGCGCCCACGCGTCGAAGTTCGAGTCGTAGTTGTCGAGGAAGGATTTGATCTCAAGGCCGAACTCGCGCTGGATGTCGTCGAGCTCCTTCGCGATGGCCGGAGCCGCGTCGTTCGGGATGCCGTAGCCGCCCAGGAAGCGCACGCCTTCGCTCTCGAGGAGGCGATGGGCGCGGCGCTTGAGGTTGTCGAACCGCTTGATCTGCTCGGGATCCATGATCCGCTTGCTTCCCAGCGATGCGAGCTCCGCCGGCGGCAGATCCACACCAGGACCGAGGTCCTCGATACGGAGCTTTTTGCGGCCGGACCAGATGTTGACGTCGAGACCTACCAGCAAGAGCTTGCTGAGGGTTTCGATTTCCTTGATGGGTTGAGCAGTTTGCATGGTGAAGACTCCGGTTTGGGCGGGAGTCTTCCCCGATGGGGAGAGACCCCCATTGGGTTTGAGATGAGCTGCTGGTGTTTTGAGTGCCCAGCTGGCACTTCGCAGCTGCCTCCACATGGAGGCGGCCGAGAACCGGATTTGCTATAGCCGACTATAGCAAATCGGGCTCAGAGAACGGGGGCCCGAAGGCCCCTATTCACCAGTCAAACGTGGGCAGATCGTCCTCGACTTCAGCGTCGCGGTCGAACGCCAGGTACATGATCGCGCCGTCATGGGCATTCTGGCAGTAGTCCAGGATGTCCTTGAAGGCTTTCGATGCGCCGGCTTCGATGAGACCTTCGATAGTCACGCTACCGATGCAGATGACATAGCCATCGCGGGTCTCGAGCACCGCTGGCACGAGCGTGTCGTTGGTCTTGAGGGTGTCGCGATAGTCGGCGGCCATCCGGTCCAGAAGCAGGAAGTCTTCCTGCGTGACGTGGGCATTGGACAGCTCGATCGACTTGGTGAGGTTCAGTTGCATTGCATCGCTCCATCGTAAGGGACGGAGGCCACCCCAGCGGGATGGCCCCGCCAGGGTGGTTTAAAAGCAGAAGGACGTCTCGCCTGAAGCAGCCGTATCGGCGACCACAAGGCTCGAAAGATCCATCGGCCGCGGCATAACGCCCAGGGTAACCAGGGCATCACGCCATTTCGGCATCGACGCATCGGTGAGGTTGCAGACGCGCTGCAGCACCAGGTCCCAGCCATCCGGCCGAGCGGGCTCCAATGTGGCGCCGGTATCGTCTGACAGGGTCAGATTCGACGGCTCCTCCAGAGCTACCTTGAGTGCAATGAGCATCACAACCTTTTCGACCTCGTACTCCGGATCCACCGAGCCCGCGGCAAGCTTCCCGAAGGAAGCCTGCACAGCCTCGAAGGCGCCGGAGATTCCGAGAGATGCCGCAGCAGCGCTCAAGCCAGACAATGCCTGGCCAGCCCACCACTGCGTATTCGCCTGCTCGAACTCGTTCTGGTCCGCGGGGGCCAGCGCAAAGTAGAGCGTCACGGTTTAACTACCGATGGAACGACAGGATCATTTGCCCAGGCCGCGCCGAACTTGTCCTTCGCGATGGTATGGATCACCAGTCGCATGGGCTTGTCCGTCCGGTTGGTCAGTGCCTCGCGCAGCGCCTGCGCCAGAGGGCAGGCGAACGGGAAGTTCGCTTGCTTGCTGGCAGCGGTGCTGTAGGTCGTCGCGATACGGGCCCAGCGCAGCAGGGTCCGCGTCGAGAAGGTGACCGTGAGCCCCGCTTGGCCAGCCTTAAGCGCCTGGTCGGGATTGCCGATGAACTGCTGACGCACTCCATTGGCCACATCGATCATGGTGCTCAGGATCGTCGCATCGACCTGGGGCAGCGTCGCCTGCAGAACCGCGAGCTCCTCCTCCTTGGTCAGGTAGGAGACTTCCAGCATGCGGTACCGATCCCAGGACGCAAGGTTCTGGGACAAGGTACCTGTGTAGAGGCCCGTCTCATCACCTTGACCCCGCGTGTTGCAGGTGATGATGAAGCGGAAGTTGGGATGCGGCACGATGACCTCACCACGGTTTTCGGCCAGCACCAGGGCGCCGCCTTCCAATACCGCGTTGAGGCCGGCCATGACAGCCGGATCCAGGAAGTCAGCTTCATCCAGGAGGAAGATGCTGCCCTCTTTCATCGCCAGCGCCAGCGGCCCGTGCGCGAACACGGTCTGCTGATCACCGGTGACAGGATCACACTGCAACGACATCTGACCAATGAGCTCCGGCATTTCCATGCGGGAGTGGGCATTGACCTTGCGCAGTGGGTACCGCATCCGCGCCGCGATCTGCTCAACGACGGACGTTTTACCGGCGCCGGTAGGGCCTACGAGTGCCAGCGAGTCACCGCCCGACGCTGTCAGGAAGTTCATCACGGGCATGCGCAGTTCAGTGCGGAACAGGAATTGCGCGTTGTGCTTGGGTACCAGGTCGAGTAGCGGGTGATTCTCGGCGGCGAACGCAGGCGACATAGTGTCAGCGTTCGTACCAGTAACACCGTAGGCGGACATCGGGACGCAAGGGGTAAGGTTCATGGTGAATCTCCAGTGAGTTGGAGGCGCACCACTCCCCTACGGGGCGTGGTGGCCCCTGTAGGGTTTCAATGATTGCTGTGAAGACGCACAGCTGCGTTATCGCTCTCGGGCCGCATAGCCAGAGAACAGATTCGGGAAAGCTCTGGTAAACCGGAGGTTTACCGCAACGTTCCAGGCAAGAGACAGGGGCGCTTTCGCGCCCCCTCATCCTCACAGGCAAAATGCCTGAGATTCCGTCTCCTGGTCAACCGATGGAAGCCTCATGGCCTCCAGCGCGGCAGTCGTGATTGGGTGATCCGAATCGAGGGTGATCCGGACCCGCTCAGAGGGTGCCTGCCGGAAACGCTGACGCTCCTCCTCAGTCGCCTGCAGCTTTCGGCTCTCGAAGAGATCCTTCCACCGCATGTTGCCGGCCTGCTGGTAGCGGACGACGCGAACGCCCTCCGCTTCTGCCAGCATGTACCCGCCCATCTGCTCGACCAGATCCGCCTGCAGGGCTTCGCGTTGGCCCTTCAGGGCTTTCAGCTGTTCCTGCAGCGTGCTCGCCAAGGCATCGACGTCGCGTACCTGCTGCGCCGTCGCTGCCCAGCGCGCCAGGGCACCGTCGACCGGGGTGAAATAGTCGCGCTGAGGATCCTTCTCAGGTTCCTTCTCGCTGACCACCAACTCCCAGAACAACTGCGCCTGCTGCTTGATGAGCTCGATGGTGTCCGGATCGCGACGGATCTCGAACACCAGGGGCTGTCGGGTCGTGCTGTAAAACACGAGATAGCCCCTGGCAGAGCCAGCCACCGCAATCTGGTGCTGTACCTGCCACCAATAGAGCCGGTAGGGCTCGCTCTTCTCGCCCTGCTCCAGCACCAGGTCGAAGTTCTTGTCCGAGGGGACCTTCACCTCGACCGGGCAGCCGTCGTCGTCGACGCCATCGAAGCTGGCGCGAAGAAGCGGAAACGTCGCGCACTCGCCGCATAGCGGCAGGAGCGTGGTCTTGTACCGCTCCTCGAACCAGGCGACCGCGTACGGCTCATGCAGGATGCCAAGCCGGACCTGCGGAATCATGGACAGGTCCAGCGGCGCTACACGGCCGGTGAGCTCGGCCCACAACCGCCAGCGCGTCTTTTCCACATGCTGGCCCAGGATGACCGCTGTCGCGGTCGCCGTGATGCCCTGCCGGCGCCAGGCGTGCCATTCCGGCGTGCGCTGGCGCAAGTCGACAATATTCATCATCACCTCCAGGTTAGGAGGGACCCCAGCCCCAACGGGGATGAGGCCCCGTTAGGGTTGGGTTTGGGCTACGCCGCCTGTGCTTGCGCGGCTTGCCTCTGCTTGAAAAGACCCAGTGCATAGGTCAGGGCATCACCCGTGAGGTTTTGCTCTGCCCAGGAACAGGCCCCTTCCCAGCTGCGGGTTCGTGCAGCGCGATCGCAGACGCTATGGATTCGCTCGCGCGTCACCTCACGTCCTTGGCCAGAAGTAGCTTGGGCGGCCGGCTGCACCTGGGTGCGACCGGGCTGCTCGCGTGGAACCTGCTCATTGACCGTCTCCTGCTGGCGACGATCATGCGGCTGGTCGCCGACGTGGTCATAGACGTTGCCGCCTTCCGCCTGCGGTACCGGCGCGGACGCCTGCACCATCGACGCGTTGGCCAAACCGTCCAGAGCGCTCAGCGGTGTGCCAGCGATCCCCTCCTCACCTTCGGTGTTGAGGTAATCGATGACCTGGTCGAGCACCGGGTTGGTCGTTGGCCAATACTTGCGCGCTGACTTGATACCGGTCTTGATCGCCATCGCCTCGAAGTGCGTCTCCCAGGGACCGCGTTTACCAGGACCTTGAGAGGTCCAGGCCGCCGACATGTCCCGTGCTTTGAACACATCCGCCGCCCGCATCGCCTTCACCATGACCCGTCCTGTTGCCAGGTAGGCGGTGGTGTAGACGCCGCGAAACGTCCCGCGCTCGCTCACGTCGAGGAACGGGTCGAAGACATGCTCAGGCTCGGCAGTCGCACCTCGGTAGATGAAGCGATCGCCACTGTAGACGACCTCCGCCACCACCATATCGACAGCGCGGCTGTCGGTGGCCACCTTGATCAAACCGCGGAACGAAACGTCAGCGATCACCTTGCCCTGGCGGGGAACCAGGAAGGCCATCTTTTCGGTGGGATTGAGCGTCAGCCCTGTCGCTGCGATCTGCTGCATCGCAAGCTTGAAGCTGAGCTTGTTGTTGATTGCGCACTTCATCAGCGTTTCGTTGGACAGCATGGCGTGGTAGGCAAACAACGCCTCCTGCGCCCAGTTCACCCCGCTCTGCGAACGGGTGACGATCTGGATGCATTCCGCCTCGATACCGCTGAGCAGATCCTGCGCCTGTTGATCGCGCTGGGTTACCTGCTGAGTGTTCTGGGATTGGATAGAACGGGACATGTGAACCTCCGGTGAGGATGCGGAGGTCCCCCGAGCGGGAGACGCCCGCAAGGGTTATTGGATTGAAGCGTTACAGCATGCAGAGATACGGCACTTTCGCGAACGGGATGTCGTCGTCGAACGAGTCGTAATCTCCTGGGGTTGGTTGCTGCTGAGGACGAGGCTGCTGCTGCGGCCGCGGTGCTTGCTGCGGCCGATCATTCGCCGGCGCCGAAGACGCCGGTGCCTGCTGTGACCGCGGCGATCGTTGGGGCGCTGGTGCGCTCTGCTGATCGTCGTAGTCACCGCCCTGGGCAGCGCCATTGCTGCGGCCGCCGAGCAACTGCATATTGCCGTTGATGTCGACGACTACCTCGGTGGTATAGCGATCCTGGCCGTCCTGCCCTTGCCATTTGCGCGTGCGAAGCGTGCCTTCGACATAGACCTGGGAGCCTTTACGGATGTACTCGCCGGCGATCTCGGCCAAGCGGCCGAAGAACACGACGCGGTGCCATTCCGTTCGATCTTGCTGCTGCCCGGTCTGCTTGTCCTTCCAGCTTTCGCTGGTGGCCAGGGTGACGTTGGTTACGGCATTGCCGTTGGGCATGTAACGGGTTTCAGGGTCCGCACCGGCGTTGCCGACGAGGATGACTTTGTTGACGCCACGAGCCATGAGAAATCTCCGATAACCGAGGCGCCTTGCCCCTATGGGGAAGAAGCCCCGCAGGGTGGAAGGGAGGTGCTGACGGAAACAGTTCAGCTGCTGCAATCAAGCGCCCTGCAGAGGGTGCTCGAAAGTCATGGTCTGGGCAGGAGAAGCTCCTTCCGGCTGGGCTCGATACAAGGCCAGGCGGGAAAAGCTTCCGAGGGGAGTGACTCCCCTCGGCTATTGCGGGATCAAGGACAAACCGCCACATGCGCGGTCGCGGCGATCAGTCCTATCGACTTGGCCCAGCGCGCTAGTCGGCGCAGGTCCAAGGCGTCCGGGTCTACAGTCTCGGCGATATGGTCAGGTACAGGTACCGACTTCTCGCCGAGGTGTAGCTCCCGACTATCCACTTCATAGATGGCTTGTACATTCAGTCGCATGGTGGAAATCCTCGTCGGGTGGTCCACCGAAACGCCCGTTCTTCAGGGGCGCTTGGGTGGACCACCCGCAAGGGAGGTCCATGCAGCACTGCCCCCGGAGGGGCAGTCCACGGCTCAGAAACTGAGCGGCTTGCCGCTACGCTGCCAGGCCGGCGACTCGTATTCCGAGTAGTCGACTGCTGGCGGCAGAGAACTGACACGCGTAGCTCCGCGCAGCCGAGGCTGTTCAGAAACAGGCGGGTCAATCACAAGGGCAGGTGCTGCTTTTGCTGGAGCGGCCGAGAGCGGCGACTCAAGCTTGACGTCGATGTCTTCTCGCAAGGCGATCGTAGGCTCCTGACGTTCAGGTGCTTTCGAGCGATTTTTGAAAAGACGATACAGACCCCAGATGAAAGCCAGAACCAGAAGGTATGGAATCAGTTTCATTTGCCAGCCTCCTCGAGCGCTTGATGGTGCGCGCGGATCTGATTGGCAGCAGGGGACGACTGTATAGACGGGACTACAACGTATTGCACGAAGGCAAACGCGATAGCGATGCAAAGGATCAACTTCTTCATGAATGGAGGCCTCCAAGAAAAAAAGGGCCTCCATCCCAAAAGGGATAGAAACCCTTTTGGGATTAGTCACGACCGCGAATCGTGACCAGATAGTGCTAGTAGAGTGACCAGCTACACATAGACCCGCCTGATGGAATCAGGGGGTACGACACACAAGCGACATGCTTGGGCGAAGTAGACTCCAGAATATCGCTGTGCCACTACACCTGTAAACCCCCTAATCCGCTCCCTCCACCGGGGTGAATTGGCCCTGGCCTGGGCGATGGCCACCTTATGGTAGAAGCTCCCCAACCCAAGGAGCCGACCATGGCCAACGGAAGCGATTTCAAACCCCAAGGAAGCTATTCCGCCCCGACGCTGCAGTCCCAATACGTACTCAAAACCGAACAAGCGCAGCAGGTTCATCGCCGCTGTTTCGAAGGGGCCGCGCGCGCGCTCTACACCGTAGACGTTATCGCCCGTGCCCTCGCACACCGGAACAACGCGTTCAGCCATGCCGACGTGATGAAGGCCGTGGAAAGCCTGATCCTCAAGCTCGAAAAAGAGATCAGTGACGAGCGCGATCGCTTCGTGGCCATCCTGAAGGCCGCTGGCCAAGAAGGGATGGTTGCTCGGTACGACAACGCGGCTACGTTCACCTTCACGATCTCGACCCCTCTCATCATGCGCCTGGCCCACATCATCCAGAGCTTCGATGAGATGCTGGTGCAGGCCCAGACGGCCTGGCTGCTCGGCGTCCTGCCCTCTGATCGCAACGACATGACGGGCAACGAGCGTAAGCGCCAGCTCATGCGCGTAGTGCGCAAGCTGCAGGCCATGGCGACCGACGCTCGAGCCAAAGCGCGGAAAAGTCCCGATGCCGCAGAGATCGCTCGCACCGTGGGCGAAGTCGGCGAAGAGAACGCCCTCGACCAGCAAACCGCAGCCGCTGTCAGCGAACTGGATGCCGCAGCGGCGTGATCTACCTCACCAAAAAAAGGCGCCTTAACGGCGCCTTTTTTATAGCTACTTGTCTGTGAACGTCCCTCTCAAACTATTTTCAGATGCGTTGCGCACATCCGGGAATGTTTCTTCCAAGTTATCTACGATCTCATTATTACGCTGAAGGGTGTTCTTCCTACCCATTCCGCCCATGTTCAATGCAGAGCCATTACCGGTGAGGTTATCGAGATTAATCTTGTCCGCAGTCGGATAGTTGTTCGTGATCTGCAGGATGTCGATCCACTCAGAAATATCTATCTTGCTCCAATCCAACTTAGACAGATCGTTTACAGATATCCCTTCGCAGGTTGGATTTTCCGCGTCACCCCAAGTGCGCCCCAGCTGGGGCCGTGCCTGCTCCTGAATGATGCGACCGAGCGGGGAGTTGAAGCAGCAGTAGGACTCTCGCTTCTCGATGCAGCCCATTGGGGACTTAGAGGCACAATAGCTTCCGATGAAATGGCATACCTTGGTCTCTTTCTTGGCCGCGAGAGCGAACTCAGCCTGCTCACACTCCCAAATGATCTGGACCATTATGTTTGCGATGGTGTAGATCGTGTACGCGATCATGATGACGGATAGAGCGGAGGCAACTCCAGCGGCAAACGTAGCATTCGGCGCGGTACTCACCGCGCCGGTAGCAGCGTTAGTTGATGCATATTGGCCCGTGCCTGCTGTTCCTGCGGTCCCGCTAGCAAAGATAGTATTGGCCGCGGCCGTACCGAAGGTATTGGCTGTCCACTCCGCCGCGTAGTTCATCATTTTCTGCTTGATGAAATCGAGACCGATCATTTGGCTGATCGTTGTAGCGCCCGTCGTAGAACTCGAGGCGGTTTGCCACGCTGTCCCAAAGCCATTGCCACTGAGTAGCTCTTTGCCGAAGGTCCAAGCTGCAGAGGAGGCGGCCGAGGTATCGATGATGCCCATCTTCTCGGTGAGGCTGATGGTACTCATGGTCAGCGACACGTAATCCATGAGCGAGATGCCATCCGGCGCCTCACAGCAATCGACCCAACCGCCGACCGCCTTTTTGCACTCCATAGGCTCGCCCTTCCAGACCTTGCAGTTGTGGTCGGTGGAGGTGTCGGTCGGGTTCTCACCGCAGTCCAGGTCATGCTCCGCGAACTGGGCAATCTGCAGCGCCGCTGCGGCGTAACCGAAGTCGGTGGATTTTTCGTCCGTCGGGCTGAAGCATTCGGTGCCCAGGCAACGAACAGGTCCATCGCACTGATAGCTGGTGTTTGAGGTCGACGTCGGGACCTCAACTTCATGGCCACAGTCCCAGGTTTCCTCCGTGACGTAGCATTTGCCCGACTCGCCCTCGGCGCCGTCCACGCACTGGCGAGAGATAAAGCCGCACTGCTTGTCAGCCTCGAACTTGGTACAGGTGTCCAGGTTGAGACCGCCGGTCACGCACCCCTGCACCTTGACGTTTTGAAAGAGCTTATCGACGCCCTTGATCGGGGAAGGCTTCATGGCGTTGTACATGTCATCGCCCGGGCAAACCGTCACCCCCTTCAGGTTCAAGCACCCGCTGGCCACACCCCGGGTAACTGTGACACTGCCGCCCTCCGAACATTGGCCGTTCTGGATTTTGTTCGCCGAATCGATGCAGTACTGGGGACCGAATGACTCACCATCGATGCGCACGTTCTTCAGCTTGAGCTCATGGGCATAGAACGCGCCAGGCGTGCCTTTGCCGGTGTCCTTCACATCGACGACCATCTTCAGGCCGTTGTCGCACGTCGGCATCTGAACGATGTTCAGGGAGTCCTCGGTCAAGGTGTTGGGGGCAAACTTGTGCCCCGTCCAGATCGCGGTGCTCGAAACGGCGAAGCGTTGTGGAAGCCGCTTGCCGTCCGCGCCTTTCTTGCACATCACGTCCAGTGAGGCCTGGTCCACGTAGCCGTCGCTGCGCAGGTTGCTGGAGGTGTTGCGGTAGGTACCGGCGAGGAAGTCGACCTCGACCCGATTGGTCTCACCGGCGCCCGGGGCATCCTCTACCGCAAACCGAGCTGATACCGGCACCTCCACCACACGCATGTCGTGGGACACCGCACAAGTCTTATCGCTATTGGTGGGGCACTGCTCGTTGCCCTGGGCGTCGGTGTAGCACTGCATGTCGCCCTTGTAGAAGTTGCACTGCGCGTCGACCGATACCTCCTGGCACAGTGGCGATATTCCGGATGCCGGGGACTTGTTCTTGAAGCTGCTTTCACATACCCGCGTGCCGTTAATGACCGCGCAACCGTTCTCGTCCACGTCAGGCATCTTGTTGCAAACGAACTTGCCCTGGCAGGCGCCGTCGTTCACCGCAGTCACGGCCTCGGCAGCCTCCGGCGGGTACCAGTTGTCGTTGCTGATGACCTCCTGAGGATCATAGAGAATGCGCAGCTTGGCGTAGGCCTCACCGCGGCCGGTGACCGATGCGCGGATCTTGAAGGGGATGACACCTCCCTTTTTGACAATCGAGGTCATGTTGACGTCGGGATTCGTCTCCCAAGACGTATCGAGCTCGCATGCCCCTTCGGTCTCCGGGGGGAAGTTCTCGTTCGGGCCAGACCATACCTTGGTCCCGCCGACGAGCACCTGCATGTAGTCGTCCCACTTCGCATAGACCAGCTGGGCGCTCTGGATCGCTTCGGGCTTGATGACCTCGAACTTCATCTCGTTTTCGAAGATGGTGCAGCTGCCGCGCCAATAGTCGTTGCCGACCTGGCCCAGCCAGATATCAACGCAGCCCTCACCGCAAGATTGGACGTTTGCCGGACCGTCGTAATACCGGACGACCCCTGCGAGGTACTCATGCTTGAGCGTGTAGCTGCCGGACTTATCGGTTACCCGCTCGCACTGCTTGAGTTCGCTTACGTGCTTCGTGGCCGTGCCCTTGGTGTACTCGGTGTTCTGCTTGCAGTCCGAGAACTCCTTGTTGAAGAGCGCCTGGTTGTCGATGATCTTGTCGGTGTTGTTCCACAACGGATCATTGGTCAGATCGGGGCGCGTCTGGGAGACGTTACCGCGCAGCAGGCGATAGGCCTCACCGCTAGAGGACTCCTCCGAGGTCAGCCGCAGGTTGGCATCGCTGCCAGCCGCCATCGTCGCCTTGTCATCGCCGTAGATGTTGCTGAGCGCGCTGGTGTTGGAAGAGTCGGTCACCCCGGGGAACAGCTCCGAGATACTGACCGACTGCTTCGCCGCGTCCGAGCCAAAGGTGATCTCCGTTGAGCTGGCGGACGGTGGCGACCAGGCGTTCAGCGCCTCCTTTGCCGTCGCAGTGCCGGTCGCGGCTGAGGCAGTCACGCTGTCGGCCCAGGCCATGACGGGGCACGCATAGGCGTAGAAGAACAGGGTGATAGTGGCGATCACCCGGGCAAAGATTGGATTGCGCATCGGGTGCCTCACAGAGTGTTACAGCAGTCGTTCCAGCGGAACATCATGTAGAGCGCGTCTTCGCCGACCTGGGGAATGGCGCGCCCTTCGCCGCCTTGCCACGTCAGGGGGCTTGCGCCGATGTAATGCCCCTTCTTCGTCTCTGCGCGCGGGAAAAACATCGACATCTTGTATTGCGACTTGGGAATGGTCGGGAAAATGGATCCCCTGCAAAGGGTGTCATCGCCCATCGTCAGGTGCGCCAGGCCGCGCCGGTGCTGGGTGGCCAGGGTCCGCGCGGCAAGCAACGAGGTAGTCCGGCCAAAGTCGTTCGGCAGCGTGGTGCCGGCCATTGGGTAGATCTCACCCCAGGTCCCAGCGCACCACCACAGGGAGGTCAGCGGTTCCTTACCGACCACACCCAGCGCGGCGTCTGCCGTGCACGCCGCCTGGGCTATTGGGTTCGCTACCGCAGCAGCCTCCGGATTGACGAAGAAGGCCAACTCGTCGTTCGTCCAGGTGGGGTCTATCTCGGAAAGCTGGATGATGTCGAAGTCCGCATAGCCATCCGGTGAGCAGCGCTTGGGCATGTACATCTCGAGGATCGAGAGCAGCGGGAAAGCGTAGTAGTGGACGTTGTAGAACGACATCCGCTCGTGGCTCACCTGGTTGCCGGTCGTGGCATCGGCGTGAGTCCCCCACAGTCGCTTGTCGCCGATAGCGAGCGTCACGCCGCCAAGCGCAGGCAGGCAGCCCGGCTTGCGCACCACCTCGATCAAACGCGCCGGCTCCCACATGGAGTTCACGATTCCCGGCTTCCAGATCCCGAGGTTGTCCTCGCACATGCAGAGACTTTTCTTCGAGGCCCCCCGCGGCGCATCGCCTGGCGTGATGGAAATGCCGGCGATACGAATCGGGAAGAGGCACGCCCAGCAGATGTCGGTGAACAGCTTGCCGCTGAACAGCTCGGCGTTCGGGCAGGACGCTGTTGGCGTGGACGCTTCGGCTGCCCGCGCGCCGTTGGAGCCGAAAACGGCCAGTAACAGGATCAGAGCCGCTGCATAGCGAATCAACATGGGTTCAAAGGCCTTGAGTCAGGAGGCGGCGAGCGCAGCAGCAGGAAGGAGGAAGGGCATCGACAACCCGAAGCCCTGGCGGGCGGCGCCGGTGAGCGGTAGCAGCACCTCGCACAGGAGGTGCTCCTGCTCGACCTTCTCGAGGATCAAACCGGTACCGCAGCGGGTGCAGTGATCACGCGCATCAATGACCCAGTCCAGGTTGATACTGCGGGCCAGTGCCGGCAGATCGATCTTGCAGAAGTCCCAGGCGTGCCGTTTGAGACGGGCCGAATCCGCGCTGTCCTGGCCATAGTCGTCGATGGCAACGGCGATACCGTGCCGACGGATCATCACCAGCCGCTCCTCCAGGTCGACGCCCTGGAGGGGAGAAAGCTCGGGAATCTCGAAGCACACGGAAAGCGAAAGGCCACTGACCAGCTGACAGAGCCGGTTCAGGTGCAGCAGGTTGAGCAGGGATGCCGGGCTCAGATTGATGAATAGGATGCCCCTGGCAGGTAACTCATGCGCCCGCGCTACGACCAGGCCGATCACATCCGCGTCCAGGCGTTCCCAGTCCTCATCGGTCGCGCCGGACATGAAGACGCCGGGCCCCAGGACGCCCTGGACGGTGGTCTTGCGGGCCAGGACCTCGTGCCCAAGAACCGCGCCGTTCTGATGATGGATTTTCTGCAAGGCAAGCTCGATCACGGCGCAAACTCCTCGATGTAGAAGCTATGGCGATCGGCCGTCACAACAGACGGCACGAAGTCGATGGCGAAGCGGCTGCGCACGTCATCGCGCAGGACATAGGCGGCGTGGTCGATCTCGTTCTGCAGGGCGGCGAAGCCATCCCAGCCTTGCTCCCGCGCCACGCGCGAAACGATCACCACGACGTTTTGCTTGGCGCCGTAATCCGCAACCTGCTTCTTGGCCAGGGCGACCTGCTGCGGGTCGAGCGGGTCGATGATCACCAGGCGTTGGGTGAAGGGACGCATGTCGAGCGGATTGATCCGATCGCCCGCCTTGTGGATCACAGTGCCATCTGCCGCGGTCATGTCCGCCGGCACCAGCACCGTGGGATCCAGGGCGCGCACTCGATGCCGGGTGGCGCGTGGCAGCTCGGCGAACGTCTGCTTGTCCCAGAAGGTGTTCAGGGCGCGCGCTTTCATCTTTTCCATGTCGACTTTGGCCAGCCGCTCTTTCATCACCTCGATGAGGTCACGTTCGGCGATCTCGACCAGAGGACCCAGCGACAGCACTGGCTCTTTGCGACGGGCAAAGGCCTCGTCCGCGCTCGCGGTGGAGGTGGTGCCCTTCGCCAGGTAAACCGACTTCTGATCAACCAACTTGCGAATCGCCGGCACCTGGTCGACGCCGGCCTCTTCGAACACCACCGGATTGATCAGCACCGATGTTTTGGTCTTGGTCTCGAGCGACAGGCGCTGCAGCTTGGCGAGCGCCAGGGCAAACGGCATGTCTTCGGGCACACCGCGGAAGACGAGCTCTACCGACTCGTCACCGTCATAGTTCTGCAGCAGCTGCTTGATCTCTGCCTCGCCCAGGGACCACGACACCAGGATCTGGTAGACAACCTTCCGGGTGTCTACCGGCGGCTTGGGCGCTTCGAGAGGGCTTGCCAGCGGTTGGCTTTGCTTCAGGTAGCTGAAGTCTTCGTTACGCAGCGTGAAGTCGACCTGCTGCTTAGTGCTGACCTGCATCTCCTTGAGATCAGCGGCGAAATGCTCCAGCGCCGCCTGCTCTTGCTCAACGGCGCTGTCGGCGGTCGAGAGCGTGGCGAACACCAGCGCAACGACACCGATTACCGCGCGCAGGCTCACCATATCGGGTACGCCCGGCCGAGCACGTCAACCTTGCTGACGTAGCCCCAGTAGCGAGAGTCAAAGCTGTCCAGGGAGGTGCCCATGAACCAGAGCTGGTCCGCTGGTACGATCTCGTCACGACGGTAACGACTTGCAGGCTTTCCGAGCCGTTTGGCCAGCAGCACGCCTTGGCCCTGGGCCTCACCGTTGATAGTTACCCGCTCGGGGGTCACGATGACTCGGTCACCCGGCACGCCACGGACGTACTTGATGACCTTGGTGCCATTGCGGAAGAACGGTTCCATCTGGGTCGAGCGAAACGCATAGATGGCATCACGCTCGACGGTCTGGTCATAACGGTCGATCAAGAACACCCGCCAGTCCAGGCACGTGTTCTTCTGCGGATCGATCCCTATCTCGTAGCGCGACGTCGCGTACCAGGCCGCGCCGGCGGCCAGTAAGCTGAATGGGAGGGCCTTCAGCAGAAACCTGAGGTGGCGGTTCACTCGGCATCCTCGGCTTGCTTCGCAGCTCCCGGCGCGCTCGCTGGCACCTCAAGCTCTGCGGGATAGCTGACCACCGCGCGCTTATCGATGGTGACGAAGCCGTTGGCAGCGAGCTTATTCGCCGAGGCGCGTAGCGCTGCCATGGCCGCATCTACCGCTTGCGGGTCACGCACATCGACGTTTCGGGTGGCAGCGTCGTAATCGACGATTGCGATCTGGGTGCCGAATTCGTCCGTTTTGAACAGCCAGGCGTAGCCAGTGACCACCGCCATGGAGACGAGCGCGGAGATCAGGACCGTCGAGAGGGTCTGGTTCATGCCGCCAGCCCCCGATCAGCCATCACCCGTGTGATGGCTTCTGCCGTCGGGATACCCTGGTCGGTATAACGCCCAATATCCTCAACGTCTTTCGCGAAGGTGCTGTAAAGCAGGTTGGAATACTTGTCGACCGTCAACCGCCCGATTCCGGAACCATGTTCGGTCGAGAAGAAGATTTCGGAGTACTGGCCTCGTACTGTGTGCACCGACTTGAGAAGTTTGAAGCCACCCTCCGTGAGCGAGAGGCGCTTTTCCTTTTGGATCAGATCGATCGCGGAGGCCTTCTGGCCGAGCAGGAACTGATGCGCGGAGTTTTCTACGATCGCCCGGCCGGTAGAGTTCGCGTACAGGTCGTTCACGGACTGGGTGATCGTGATCGCCGAGCCGTTGTACTTACGGAACCGGCGGTAACCGTGTTCGATGAACTTAGCGACGTCGCCCTCGGTGAGCAACGACCAGGCTTCATCGATAATCACGATCTTCTTCTGGTCACGACTACCCAGATACATCGCTTGCTGGATTTGATAGATTAGTTGTAGCAATACCACTTGCTGCAGATGCTTGCGCCCTTTCAGTTCTTCAAGTTCGAGAACGGTAAAAGGGTTTTTAAAGTCAACGTTGTTCTTTCCATTGAAGAACTTGCCATACATGCCTGCTCGAGTGAACGGATACAGCTGCTTCCCGATGTCCTGAACACGCGGATCCTCATCACTTAGCAGCGACTTCTCCACATCGTCTACGACCATCTCGCCGCCCAACTTTTCAAACACGTCATGGGTGTGTTTGCGAAGCCCTGCAATTTGCAAGTCCAAGAGCGGAGCGGTGGGCGCGGCCATTGCGCTCAAAAGCCCAATCAGTACATCTTCTTCTTCAGAGTAATCTTGAACGAGCTCGAAAGGATTCAGGCAAATTTGAGACTCCTGGGTGAATTCCACGAAGTCGCCGTCGAATGCTTTCGCCAACTTCAAGTAGGAACGACCAACGTCGATCACCCACACCTGAGCGCCGATCGAGCGATACGAAGTGATCAGATAGTTGGTCAGGAACGACTTACCACTACCTGATTGCGCCGCGATTGTAGCGTTATAGTTGGTATCCGAATCGAATAGACAATAGGACATCAGCTGTCCGTTTCGCGATACGAACTGCATCGTTGGCGTGCCGGTCCCCTTCCAGTCTGCATAGATAGGAACCAGGGGAAGGGCCTGGGTGATAGCCATAGACTTATAACGGTAAAGCTCCTCAACAGCTTTAGGATCAGCTCCGAAGGGAAGCGCATTGAGGAATATTGGGAGGACAAAGAATCGATCCTCCATGAAGGTAAATTGGCGGATGCTCATGTAGTTGCGCGCTTCAGCCGCAGCGCGGATCAGGCGATCACGGTTTGGAGCGAAGACCACCATGGTCATATTGCAGCGGACAGCAGACTCGCCCTCGTCAAGCTCTTTGAACAGCGCATCCATACCATGCTTCTTTGCGCCCAGCTTTGGCACGAACTTCAGCAAAGGACCGTATGCTTGGTTATTTACCCACTGGCGTTTCGCGCCCAGTTTGTCCTTAAACCCCTGCTGCTCCGGGAAATAGATCGTGAAGCTGATCAGGCAGTTTTCGCGAATACCCGTTGCACCGGTGAGCAGATCTCCGAGATACCATCCGGCCGCTCCCTGCAACGTGCGCCGCGGAAACTTCTTCACGGAAAGACATTTGACCAAAGTATCTCCAATCTGGAGATGATCCTTGTGGGGAATCAACGTGCGATCGTAATCCAGGAGCTGAACTTTTAGCGGCTTGTCATCATCCGCTTCAATTTCGTTTCGGTCACGCCAAGATGCTTCTGCGCCCTGATTCAAGATAGAGGACATCACCTCTAGATAGAGATTACGCCCCATACCAATCGGCGCCAATCCGACCGACTTGAAGACGGAATCGAATTGGGAGCGGATCTCACTCGCCATTTGCGTTTCACGGTCCGTCGGTTCGACATTCGCGATAGGCATCATGACAGTAATTACAAGGTGAATATCACGGACCTTGATTCCAGAATAATCGTCAATAGGGTCCAGAGTTCCCTTGAACAGGTATTCCGAGCGATTTTTCAATGCAGTCTTGATAACCCCTTCCGGAGTATCATTTCTCAAGCGAAGCATCGCATTGATCGGGTTATTGATATTTTGCGACGCGAACAGGCAGAAGTTGACACTTGCGTTGGCGGGCCACGCTTGTTTAAGGACGGATTTCAACTGCTCGCCTTCTTTCCCGTCACTGCCGGGGAGCGGCTGGCAAAGGAAAGAGAATCCAATCTGGTTGTCGTCGAGGAGAAAGACCATGTTGGCCTCGTCGAACGCCGTAACGCTCAGCAGATCCCCGATCGGAAAGTTACCCTTCACATAACTGGTCATTGGCCGGCACCCGCAAGCCAAGGCTCCAGGCTGCCCTTCTCGTACCCATGGCGGACCAGGCCGTCATTACGGATCATGAAGGGAACGCCCTTCACCCCGAACATCTGCGCGCTGATGATTCGCTTGCCGATAGCCGAGGTATCGCAATCGTCTCCGACCTGATCGACCACACGCGGCTTCGTCTCGCCCAGGGCCACAGCAAGCGCCTCGGACTTGTCCTTGGCACAGTGCAGGCTTCGAACGATCTTGCCGCTATCGGGGCCCATTGCGGACAGTTCCAGGATCTTGAAGGTGTAGCCCTTCACCTGCTTAAGGTCCTGCACCAGCTGGTGACAGGATGGGCAGAGCGGATCTGTGAAGATGACCACTTCTTTCGAGCCGGTGCCGAAGGTGAAAGGCGCTAGGTCGTCCACCCGGAAGCGCAGCTTCGCCAGATCGATGTAGTTCGATGCTCGCTCGGCCTCAGCGAGGGTGGTGATTTCCTTCTGGCTCCAGGTGTCGTACAGCGAGCCGCGGAACACAAAGCGACCGTTGTCGCTGACAAAGGCCAACTTTTCGTTTTTCACGGCGGCGATCATTCCGTTGATCGGTAGCGGTGCCGTGTCTGTTGCGCTCTGGGCGAAAGCCAGTTGGAAGGATAAGGCGCTGGCAGCGAGCACAGCGCTTGTAAGAATCTTACACAGCATGACGGCACCTCTATTTGAGTTACCGTCAGGCTACCGATGCGTTGAATCCGAGAGTCTTGAGTTCACCCCGATTGAAGGTTGGAACCCGCGGACGCCATAGCGGCGCCCGCGGGAAATCACCACTCCACAGGCTCGGAATCGGCGCCGGCATCGTCCGTGGCGGTCAGCACGATGTGCGGCGCCTGCGGATAGGTGCGCTTCGAGATGGTGATCACCGACCCGCTGAGCCCCTGCTTCTCATCATTCACGAACCAGTGATGGCGAGAGATCCGGCCATCCGGATCCTTGCAGTTGGCATTGGCGCGCCAGGACGACGAGCTTTCCTTCACGTCGAGCTCGCATTTGGGCGGTTGGTTTTCCTTCACATCGATGACGACTTCGCTCTCCGCGGTCTTCTGCATCTGGGTCTCGATCTGCAGAGCGATCTGGTACTCGCCCTCGCTCTCCAACGTTGCTCGCGCATACCGGGAGCCGTTGGTATCGAGCTGCTTGCCGCCCAGGGTGTAGCGCATGGACAGCACCTTGTCCTTGGGATGGCCGCCCGAGATCGAGGGCATGACCAGGACCTTCAGGGGCGCCCGGGTCGCGTTGTTATCGCCCGTCCACCGGAGCGACACCGTCCACGGGGGCGGATCCAGCAAGGTCACGGTACGCTCGACCGTCGAGTAGTTTCCGCGGCCATCAGATACGTGCACCTTGAACGGATAGGCCGCGGCCTTGCTCATCTCCAGGATGCGCAGCGTCTCGTTCGTCTCGTTGGCCACGGTGTAGCCGTCAACCTTCGGCAGCTCCCAGTCATATTTGACGTTCTCCAGCGCCTTGAACTGACCGAGGTTTCTCATCCGCAGGGTAAGCGTCGCCGGGACATAGGCGGCGCTCAGGCTAGGCTGCAACTCCCATTTCGGCCACTCGTACTCCCAGTAGGTCAGTCGCTGCTGCGTTAGCCCCTCGCCGCCTTTGTCGCGATAGCCCTCGATCCAGGCTCGGTAGGTGATGTAGGTCGGCTTGTCAGTCACGTCCTCTTCTGTCGGTGTGAACGCCGCCGTGGTACCGGGAACGATCGATGTGCCATCCGGCATGATGAATTCGCCGGAGGCCTTCAGATCCATGTTGGTGTACGGCATGACGAGCCGGGCAACCCAGGTCGACTCCTTGCCTACTTCTGGCCGGCGGTTACCCACCAGCTGCACGCGCGGGGGCTTCACCTTCCGGAACGCAACGCCGCCGCGCAACAGCTTCCACGCCAGCGGATCGTCTGCAGGCGCGTCCTTGAACCGGACGCGCGAGAAGACGTAAACGCGCTCCTCGGCGCTACGGGTGACCGAGTAGCTGTCATTGCCGGCGAACCAGGTCACCCCCTTGTCCAGGCTCCACTGCGCCTCGATGTTGGACAGGTCCATGACGTCGCCCTTTTCCGACTGCTTGAGCTGGAAGGTGGCCTGTGCGTCGACGAAGGTGTTGCCCGGGCCGGAGAGGTATCCCTTAGGGATGTTGAAGGCGTTGATCTCGATGGCCTGGGTCATCGACTTGGCGCCGCTGTTCTTGTTGGTGAGCTCGGCCCTGATCATGTAGCTGCCCTTCTGCAGGGTCGTCGCCAGCCGTTGCGGGGCATTGCTTGGATTGCTCACGGTCTGCCACTCGCCACCGTTGGTGGACATCTCCCAACGCACGTTGCCCAGGTCCCGCGCCCAAGACCGGTTGTTCACCTCCGCGAAGAGAGTGACGCGCATGGGGGCCTCGCCGGTGAGGCGTAGCGCCCGGACACTGCCGTCGAGCGCCGCACCGTTGAGGATGACGATGCTCAAGGGGCGCGGCGAGGTGCGCGTCTCCTGGTAGGCGGGCTCCGGCGACACCACCCGTGCTTCGGCGTACACGCGCAGGTTCTTGCCGGCGAGCTTCTCCACCGGCACCTCGAAGGCCGCGTGGCCAGCGCCGTCGGCACGGACCCATCCGGCGATCTCCTCAACGGTGTTCCAATCCGGCCGCTGCACCAGGCGAATCTCCCACTCGCCCATGGTCGCGCTGTCGTACGGGACCTGGCTGTTGTAGGCATCGCCCATCGTGACGCCAACTTCCAACGCATCGGTCGAGAGGATCTTGCCGTTCTCGTTGTCGATCACCGGCATGATGTTCGCGTCCGGAACGGACAGCACCGTGAGATCGGAGTGGGTAGCGATGTTGGGCAGAGCGGTATAGGCCACATCCACGGCGAGGGGCCGGCGCTGCCACAGCGTCGAAAACGGCGCGGCGTAGATCCTGCGCAACTGGGTGCTGACGTCGCCATTGACCGGGTTGATGTCCTCGGTGATCGAATCACCCTGGTTCAGGTTGTGCGTAAGCTTCAGCCGCGCGCTGACAGCGGTCACGGTCGCATCGCCGGCGTATCCACCGCTGATAGGCGCCGCCAGGAGGGTATCGCCGAGCTGCTGCGCACCCTTGTACGTCACCACCGGAGCCGTCGGCTGCTTCGCGGTGAAGACGAACTGGTCGGTACCGAGATCGATCTTTTTGCCGCTGGGCGTGAACGAGGAAAGCTTCCAGGCGATCCGGTTGCTGCCGAGCATCGTCACCGCGCCGCGCAGGACCGGCTTTTCCCAGTTCTCCCGTATGGCAAGGCCTGGCGGGATTTCGGTCCATTCGACCAGGCAAGTCGGCCGGGTCGAATAGGAGGCCGCCGCCGTGATTGCCCGGCGCTCGATTACCGTCAGATCACAGGTTGGTCCTGCGCTCTGGACGAACTCGATGTCCAGGTCCTGGACCTGGGCATAGACGGTATCCATGGGGTACTTCGAAGTCATCTTCACGGCGCCCGCCATGGGCACCACGTTCACCTGGGTAGGATAGGTCGCCAGAAGGCTCTTCTCCCCCTTGTCGTCAACGATGTAGGCAGCTGCTTCGACGGGATAGGTGCCCGCCTCCGCGGCGAAGCCCTGCTGCAGCAGCAGACCGTCGCTGGACAGATCCTTGGCCTCAGGCATCGGCTTGGTGAACTGCAGCAGGCACACCGGCTTGTCATAGGGATTGCTGTCGCGCGCCGAGACTTCTCTGACGGTGTTGGTGCACACCGAGTTGGAGGCTGAGAACTGGATCCGGGCCGACTCGAGCCCCAGGCCGATCGTCGCCGGGGTCGCCTTGAGCTCACCGGTGAGCTTCCATACATCGAACGGGATGGCATAGACGGTACCGGTCAAATCGGCACGCGCCAGAAGGATGCGGCCATGGCCGGCGGCTCCGCTTTGCAGCGCAGCGACGGCCGCACCAAGCGAGCCATTCATGACCCGGTCCATGGCCAGGCGCGCACCCTGGCCGCGCTCCAGCGGCCGACGGCCGACGCGCAGGCCAACCTCCGACTTGCGCTCGACCATGGCGATGATGTCGGTACCCAGCTCAGCGAGCGCCTGCTGATCTGTGATCACAAGCCCAGGGCGCCCATCCAGGTGAGTGAACTCCTTCGTGATCGCCGGCGTGCTGAATGCGCTAGGGGACAGCTCCTTGACCGGCAACTTGTCGAAGGGATCATCGAGGGATCTTGGCGCCAGCCGCACAGGGAAGGTCGCCGCAGCGCCGTCCTGATCGGTCACCGTGACAGAGACGGTGGTTGCGGTGCGGCCGTCGGTGCTGAAGTGGAGTTCATCGCCGGTGAACCACACGTAGCCGTGCTCCGGCTGAGTGGCCACGGAGAAGGTGTGAGAGCCCCAGGTGTTGTCGTCAATCGCGGCAAGTCGCTGGCTTCCACCGACGCCCTCATAGAAATAGACGACGGAGGGAGTGAGGCCGGTCGGCGCGGTGTTGAGCTGCGCAACGGCCACAGTGGCCATCGCTTCGACGTACTCGCCGCCCTTATCCACCACCCGGAACCGGAACAGGTCGTTACCGACGAAATGCGGGTTGGGCGTATACACGTAGCCGGCGGCCGTGGCCACCACGGTTCCCGACTTTGGCTGTTCCACCACCTCATAGGTGAAGGAATCCCAGGCATTGCCATCGGTGACCTTTGGCAGGGTCGCGGCGGAGGCGGCGTTCTCGACCGTCCTGATGCGCAGGGTTGCCGCGACCGGCGCCAGATTGAAGCGATCGACCTGCAGCGCAATGGTGCCCTGCACAGTTAGGCCGCCAGGATCGGTCGCCTCGATGACGGCGGAATCAGTACCCACGAAGCTGGCCGCCGGCGTGTAGACGAGCCGGTTCTCGACGATGGCCAGGCCCCCATTGGCAGCCTGCTGCACGAGCCGGAGCGTATGCCGCCCGGCATCGGCCACGTTGCGGTCGACGATGCGTGGGTAGTAAGGCGCGCTTGCCGTACCCTCGCGCACCACGATGCTCCCCGACAGGCTTTCAGGCGCCAGGTTGCGTGGCTTGACGACCACGGTCACGGTGCCTTTGCCAGACTCCCCACCGGCGTCCGTCGCGGTGATGGGGAAGCTCTCGGTCCCGGCCCAACCGGGCTTGGGCATGTAGACGACCTGGCCATTCAGGACTTTCACCGTGCCACCCGCGGAAGTGGCCGGTACGGCGAAGGTGAAGGTATCGCCTGGATTGGGATCGACCACCGTGGGGGTACCGGATACCTCGACGCCCTCTTCTGTTACCAGGCTCAGGCCAACTCGCGTAGGGCCGACGTTACGGCCGCGGACGGTAACCGTTGCGGTCCCCACGACCTCGGCACCGGCAGGATCTCGGGCGATGAATTTGAAGCTGGTGGTGCCCTTCGAGCCAAAGGGGGCATGGTAGACGAGCTGGTTGTTCACCACCTCGGCGGTACCCCGCATCTCCTGGATGGGCACCGCGAAGGTGTGTTTGCCGGCGTCATAGAGGTTTTTATCAATCACCTCGGGTGTGACGGGCGCGGAGGCCTGGCCCTCGTTGGCAACCAGCGCTGCGTTCGCCGCGCTGGGGGCGTAGTTGGTCTTGTCGACCTGGATCGCGCCGTCCTTGATAGCCGATTCGGCGCCGGCGGCATCGCGCAGCTTGTACTTGAAGGTGGCGGTACCGACATAGCCGTCGACCGGCACGAAGCGAACGCGCAGGCCTTCAGTGGTGATTTTCCCGACGCTCGGATCCGGTTGCTGGACGATCACCACGGTGTGGCTGTCCGGATTGTCTGGATCGGTCCCGATGACCTGGTCACCGACGACCTCGAAGGCGATGGTCTGTGCAGCGGACACCAGGCCACCTGGATCCGTCGCCGTGACCTTGGCGCTGGCGGTTCCCAAGTAGCCGGTCGCTGGCTTGAACGTCAGCAGGCTGCCGGCGAGGCTGACGGTTCCTGCTGCCGCAGCGACAGGCTGCTGAATTGCAAAGGTCAGCGGCGCGTCGTGGTTCGGGTCGGTAGCGGTCAGCTCGACAGTGACCGGCGTCTCCATGGCCGTCTTGGCAGATGCGGCATCGACCACAGGCGCCTGGGCAACGGGTAATACCCGCACCAGGATCACGCCCTCATCCGAGTCCAGGCCGAAGGAGTCCTTGGCCACGTAGCGAATCTCGCGGGTACCGACGAAGGTGGCGTTGAGCGAGACCTTCACCGTCGTTCCCGTGAAGCTGACGCTACCGAAGGCGGGATCTGCCGCAGATACTGCGCGCAGCGTCGCCGTGTCGTTGGCGTCTACGTCGGAAACCTGGAGGGTGAAGCTGCTGGTAGCGCCCTGGTTGAGGGTGACCGTCTTGCTCTCGACCACTGGCTTGTCTGCTACCGGCGTGACGGTGATGCTCACCGGTACGGGCGCTGATGCCGCACTGCCAGCGTCGATGACGGCCACCTGACACGTGGTCTTGCCGTTCCAGTCAGGCGCAGGCGTGAAGACCACGGAGTCGCCGTCCAGGCCGCAGCCACCGATCGACGCGCCCGGCTGGCCGCTCACGACAAATTGGTAGGGACCGTCGCCATCCGGATCGGTGAAGACGATCTTGGAGCGCCCCGGTGTGTCCTCGTCCGTCACGATGCTGATGGGCTGGGCAACGGGGGCATCGTTGACGCCCTGGACTGTGATCGGGATATCGACCACGGCGCTCTTGGCGCCAGCGGCGTCCACAGCGCTGATGCGCAAGACGTCCTGGCCGTAGAAGTCAGGCCTGGGGGTCAGCTTGATGCGGTGCCCGTCAGCGAGCACCTCGCCAGCAACGCCCTTGCCTTGTGCTTCGATCACCAGGCGGTAGATGTCCACCGCGTCGGGATCCTGCACCGTTGGCTCAAACGTCATTTGCGCGTCTTCCGTCATGATGACGGGCTGCGCGATAACCACCGGCGGATCGTTTCGCCCCGTGGTGATGATGCGGATGGTGGCCGTATTGGAGTAGGTGCCGTGCTGATCGCGGCCGCGGTACTGCAAGGCAACGATACCGCTCCACCCGGGCACCTGGGTGAAGGTCAGGGTGCTGCCCTCAACCTTGACTTGGCCAATGGCGCTATCGGGCGTATCGAGCACTTCGAACTGCTCTGCAGTGACGCCCTCCCCGCCCAACGTGAGCGGCACGATCGCGGGCTGGTCTTCCGCCACCGAGATTTCGATGTCGCGAGCAGTCGGCTGCGCGATCGCGGCCTGAACGATCACCTCGGTGAGCGTATCGCCAACGGTAAGCACCAACGGGCCGGTGAAGCCGGCTGGAGCCGTAACGGTACCACTGCAGCTGGCGGCCTCCTTGGTACGGACGCCGCCGCACTTGCCTGCTTCCTGGCCCGTGCCGGCGCCGATCAGGATCGGGACGCTGTAGCTTCCAGCCGAGGTGCAGCTGTTGCGCGTGGCGCTGTAGGTGAGCTTGATCTGCGCACCGGCAAAAACCGCCCGGGAATCAGGCGTCAGCACCGCATTGGACTCGGTGCATTCAGCAGCTTGGACCTGGTTGGTGTAGTGCGCGAGGCCTGCGAACAGCAGCGCGACGAGTCCCTTCGAAATCTTCCAGTTCACAGGCCGGTTCCCGAGCAAGTTTCAGATACCTGAAAGCCGGCATGCGCCGGCTATCAGAGGGGTGAGCCCTGGGCGGCTCCCTAGTTGATCTGCAGCAGCGGCGCTGCGCTGGTCACCATGTCATTGGCTGCCGGCAGGGTTGCCGACATGATCGATTCGATGATCTTCGGGGTGTTGTACAGGCCGACCCCGCCGCCGATACCGGTGGCGAACGCCATGATCGACTGGCGCACGACGCCGCCAACGATGCCCACCAGCACCATGGCGCCGGCGACCACGCGGCCGAGGGTGCCCTGCATCCAGTCACTGATGGTGGTCCAGACGGCGTCGAAGTCGGTACCGCCGGTGCCTGCCATGGCGCTGGATGCGCCCACGACGAGCAGCAGGGCGACGCCGAACTTCACCAGGTCGCGTTGACGACGCGCGCGGTGGGCCGGGTTGCTCAAGGGTTTAGCCGGATTGCTCAGGCGCATGTTGTGTCTCCTTACGAGGGCTGGGGGGGTTACGAGGCGGGGATCGCCTTTTTGTGGGATTCAAGCGGACGCAGCGACGGCGTCGGCCGCAGGGATGGCGTACCAACTTCCCAACGGCGCGGTTCGATCTCGGTGTAAATGAAGCCAGGTACGTTCAGGTCGCCGGCTTGCGACTCCCAGGGCGCTACCCAGACCCGCATGACGGTGGCCTGACTGCGGATCGGCACCGGATCACGCGCCGGGCGAGGCACGACGTAGCGCTCGCCGGCCGCTACTTCCGGCTGCACCGCCGGCGCCGGGGCGTGGCCGCCGTGCTTTTCGGCCTCGGCCTTCTGGGCATTCTTTTCGTCGACGATCTGCCGGAAGTTTTCGTTCTCGGTCAGTTGGTACACGTCACGCGCCGACATACAGGTCACGCCGTCGGGCATGCCCTTACAGCCGTAATCGGACGAGCCGATCTGCAACATGGAGCAGCCGCTGATCATCGAGGTGAGCGCCGCCGCAGCGGCAAGGCCCAGGGCCTTACGCAGGTTCGTTTTCATGAGGTTGAGTATCCGTAGCGAGGGATGTTGGAAGGGGGCAATTCACCCCCTTCCAGGGCGTTCAATAGAAGGGAGCTGGGCGCTCCCGCCGGCTTCAGGTTTTGTTCTTGCTCAGCGTTTTCAGCTTGAGCTGCACACCCTTCTTGACGACGAAGTCGATCTCCCGGGCAGCGTCCACTTCGATGACCGGGTAGAGGTTCTCGGCCATCTCCAGGTAGAAGTCCGCGATGCGCTCGAGGGCTTTGCCGGTACCGCCGATCATGGCGCCCTGCATGGCCTGGGAGTTGAAGGCCTGCTCATAGACGGGCGATACCGTCCGGCCATTCGTACCGCTGCCACTGCTGGCGATGCTGATGCTCGGCACCTGGCGCACGCTGAATGCGTCCGAGACGCCCTGCATGAAGCCAGCCATCAGCGAGCGAGCCAAGATGGCGCCCTGCTTGGAGACCAGGCGCCCACGCACCCCGGCCTTGCCGTCCTCGCCAGAGGCATAGGCGTCCATGCCGCTTTCGATGATCCCGCCGTCGTCACGTACGCAGGAGATCGTCTCGGCCCGCATGTAGGCGCGTTCCGAAGAGAGGTCGCCGAACGCACTGGCAATGAGGAAGCACTCACGAACGTCTGCGCGGAAGCGGTTCGGCAGTACGGCCTCCTTCTTCACCCGCAGCAGGACAGGGAAAGGATCTTTCCGTGCTCCGTTACCGGTGGGCGCGTCGATACCAGTGATGATCGCGCCGGAAAGGATGGCGCCGGCCGGCAGGTAGACGTCCTCTTCCTTGGCGTCGGCATCGGGATCTTCAGCAGGTGCCTCATCCCCGTAGGACATGATCTTCGGCGGCTCTTCCTTCTTGGGCGCTGCACCCGGCTTCTCAGGCTCCTTTTCCGGCGCCGGAGCGTTGGCGAAGAAATTGCCCTGGTTGCGGTTCGGGTCCATCAGCGTACGGTCATACCGCTGGCGCTCCTGCGCCTGCGTCTGCTGCTGCGCAGCCTTGCGCTCCAGCTCCGCAGCCTTGTCGGGAGTCGGTGCCTTGGACTGCGCTTCCTGCAGCTGCTTGCTGAGGTCGCGGTTGTCCTGCTCGGCCTTCTGCTGAGCAGCCTGCGTTGCCTCAAGCTGGGCCGTCAGCTCCCCTATTTGCCCCTGAATCTCTTTGAGGCCCGCGGCGGTCGCTTGCTGGGCCTGGGTGCCATTCATGAGGTTCTTTAGCGTCAGCTTGAGGTCGTTGAGCTCCTTGCTCTGCGCACGCTGCTCGGCGTTGAGCGAATCCAACCCGACACCACGCGGATCCGCGTCGGTCAGGACGTTGGTGATCGTCGGCTTGGCGTTGGTTTTGCGCTGTACCTCGCCACCCAGGCTACTCAAGCCCCAGACGAACAACAGCACGCCTCCGAAGGCCACGCCGATGACGGTCCACTTCTTCTTCCCCGGGCTCAGGTTGGCCCATGTTTGCTTGATCATGGTGCCTTCCTCAGTTCAACAGGCTCGGGCGGGACGAATCTTCCGCCGGCGCCTCGCCCACACGGGTGACGATGTAAACCTCGGTCTTCTCACCGGCCTCGAGCATGTTGCGCGGCCAGGCGGCGGCAGCCGCCAGCGAGGGATGGGTGCAGCTGGTCTCATCGAACATGACCGGCGCGCGGCCGTTGTTCTGAGCGACGCCCACCAGAACGCGGAAGTTGTGACCCATGATCACCTGGGCCCGGCTGAAGTCGAAGTTCAGGCCCTGCTGATAGCAGGCGGGAAGCTTCTCGCCGCTCTGCAGTTTGGCCATCGAATAGCCCTTGGGAATACCGCCCAGGGCGAGGGCGCGCATGATGCCTTTGATGGTCTCCATGTAGGGCTGGCCCTCCTCCCACTTCTTGGCCTGCCCGCTGTAGCGCGATCCGTAACCGAAGCCACCGGCGCTGGACGGGCTGGTGCTCCCTGGCACCTGGCCGATGATCAGGTTGGCCTCGATCGGCGGCACCTTGCGAGGCGCCAACGTCAAGCTGATGGCCACCGATTCGTCGTCCTTGGGGGTGATGTACATCGTCACCGGGCTCTCGCTACCGGTCGACACGTAGATCACGTTGCCCTTTTGCTTAATGGTTGCCTGAGACGTGGTCTGGACGATCGGATTTTCGAACGGCGTGACGATGCGGTTCAGGTGATACAGCGCCGCAGGGATGATCGTATTGACGCCTGGCTGAACCACCACGTCTTGGCGCGAGCTCACCGGCGGCGGCGCGGCCTCGGGCGCACCAGAGGTCTTGGCGACCGAAGCCGGAACCGCGGGAAGATCACGGCCGCCACCGGCGACATGAACCAGGTCGGTAGACGCCTTCGCGGGCGCCGTCTTGACCAGGTCCTGCTTCTGCTCGGTACTGGAGGCCACCGTTGGAGTGGATGCGGGTGAAGCCGGCGCAACAGCAGGCTGCGCGGCCGCGGCGCTCGGTAGCGTCTTCTGCTGCTGCTCGGCCAGAGCCTGGCGCGCCACCTGCTCGTCTGCTTCCTGCAGGCCGTACTCGGCCGGGTCGACGTCACGGCCAGGCACCGCGGCGATTTCCTGAGTGCGTGACTCGGCCACTGGGGTCTGTGGAATGTTGAGCTCACGAGCGTTGGCGATCGATGCTGAAGAAAACAGCGCGACGCCGATCAGCGTGAGAGTTTGGATATTAGTTTTCATTGCGCTGCTGCTCCAAACGCTTGCGAGTGTCTGCGGCCTTGGCTTCGCGACTTCTTACTTCTTCGGTGCGCGGCGCACCTTCGTATACAGAGAGGAAAGCAATGACCGGCTTATAGTTTTTGATCTTCAACTCAATTTCATAGGTCATATCGAGTTGTTTCGGCTGGCCACTCGGGCCCGTCATCTTGGATTTGCCCACGATGAAGTACTTGGACGCATTTTCCTTATCTTGCAGGACTTGGCGTGGCTCGAATTCCAATGTCACCCGATCTTGGCGAATCTGATGAACTTGGCTATCAATCTTATTGAGCACGTCCTGATAGATATCGTTGGCGAGCAATGGCTCGAGCGTCGCCTTAATGATCTCGGCAGACTTCGGATTAACATTGCCTAGTCGATCAGCGATGTAGAGCGCCCAGGCGCTGACGTAGCTATCCGAAGCGCGGTCCTGATCGACCCAAGCACGCTCAGCGAGCGTCGGCGGCTGCATGTCAACAACGGTGCTTTTGCGCAGCCAGCCGATGACGGTCAGAACCTCCAGCAGGATAAGCGCAACGATGATCTTGCGAAGAAAGGCGTTCTCCGACATGGTCCCGCGATAGGTGTTTTTGAATTTGCCAGACAGCATGGCGACCTCAGTTAAATTCGCGGATAAAGGGGTTCGGTATGGTTCTGGCTTTCGCACCGGCATATCCGGTCGCCCAATAGAGCATATGAACCATAAAGCCATCCGGATGATCATCGCGGTATTTCCGATACCAGCGAGTCAACAAATACCCGGCAATAGTGCAGACCGCGGCATACCCAGTGAACATACCAAATACGAGACCGATCCCAATGGGCGCAACTTCATCTGCCTGCCAAAACAACAGGTGAGGCGGATCATCGACGTATTGGGGAATATCAATTGGCTGCATTATTGCGCGGCTCCATTGCCTTGAACGAGTTTCGCCATGGCGCGAAGAATATCTTCGGGTCCCTTGGCACCAGAAAGAACTACTTGTCTATTGCTCGGGTTATGGCGAACGATGGTGGTCGGTGTTTCCTTGATGCCCAGCTCTACCGCCTCACGGAAGTCCGCTTTTACTTTCTGCAGCGGCTCCTGGTTGTCGATGCAGCGCGAAAGGGCCGCGCCGTCCAGGCCAATGCTGGAGGCGATCACTGCGAGCGGCTTTTCGGTCCCGGTACCGTTACCTGCGGTCGAGCTGAAGATGGCGCCGGCCATGCGGTAGAAGGCATCGTTACCGCCCTGGGCCGCTGCGCATTCCGCGGCGAAGGCCTCCCGGCGCGACGCTTCGCCATGGATCGGAACATGCTTGAACACAACCGACGCGTTGCCGCGCGAGCTGTCGACCACGGCCTTGGGTACCGCGAAATACTGCTTGCAGTAGGGGCACTCGAAGTCCGAGTACTCGATCAGGCTGAATTGGGCGGTAGCATCGCCATAGCGACGCTCGCCGGCGATGGGCGCGCTCTCACGCTTCATAGGCGCTGGTGGTGCCTCCGGTGCCGCCGGGGGTGCCACAGATAAGCTTTGCCTGGAAAGGAGCGCGTCGAGATCGGAGCGCGAAAACGCGTACGGCTGGATCCTTGCGACCTGGCCATTCAGGTGGTCGACGAGCTGCTGCTGCTCGCGTAGGGCGTTAGCGCTATATAGCGCTGACGCGGTACTCAAGACGATCGCAAGGCCGGCGAGTGTGATAGGGATTCTAGAGCTCATGATGCACCTCAGCTGTTGAAGCTATGGTGCTCAGGCGCAAGCGCGTTTTGCGGTCAATCCACCCCGACCGAGGGCTCAAACCTGGCCGGGGGAGCAGCAACGTCGCCGGGTGTTGCGCCCGACTCGCCGGCGGATACGCTAGAGCCGTTTCGGCAGGTTACCGATGAGGAGGCTTGCTGCTATGGGGATCAGGAAGATCACCACGAGCGGAACGATCATCGGGGGTATAGGTAACGGCGCGATGAACGACAGCGCGAGTGCCATCACCACCCAGGAGATGATTTTTGAGCTGTAGGTGTTCAAGAATGGCGAGGAGTGATCGAAGTTGTAGCGCTTGATGTTCCAAGCCATGTAGCCCCCCAGCACGGCCGGCGCCAGAATGACCAACATGTAGGGCATCCACATCAGCAGGAGCAGGCTGCGGTAGTAGATGTGGTAGCAAACCTTGAGCACCGCCTCTCCTCGCCCCGCGATGAATGTTCCCCACTGCCGTTCGAGTGACTCCCACCCCGGGGTTTGCTTGCCTCCCAGGAAAAAGTCACGGACGGTCTCGTTGAGCCCACTTTCGAGATGGATGGTGCTGTAGAGCCGGGCCGTATCGTCGATCAGTTGGTCACTGGCGGCCTTGCCCATCATCGCCTCCCCCCAGTCCTGCTCTTTCAAGATCGCCCGGTCGATGAATGCGTTCGGCACGATGCACACGATCAACAGGATTTCGACGCAGACGAAGACCAGGGTTAGCCAGATTCCGGCGGGCATCTTTTCTTCGATATCAGCCATTGCGGTGCTCCTGGATGCTACGCCAGACGACGCCGATCGACGTGTCGGGCGGCAGCAGCAGCGCCTCCAGGCGATCCCGTACTGCCGCACCCTTGGTTTTCTCGACTTCGCTGAGCAGGCGCTTATGCATCTCGAGGAGCGCCGCCGTGGGCGCAGGCGATTGCTCGAGCAGCTCCGCCAACCCATCCAGGAAGGTGCCCATGAAGGCCACAAGACGGTCTCGATCGGGCTTGCCGAGCGCAGCCTGATACGAGCGCAGCGATCGGGTCAGAACGTCCCGACAGTCGGGGTCACTGGTCATCTCCTGCTCGACCCGAAACGCGGCAGGGACGACCTGCAGCGCGGTGGGCCAATCGCACTCGAGAACTCCCAACAGGGTCTTGGCTTTCGCATCGCCGTTAAGCAGGCGAGATAAGGACTCAAAACGGGTACGCATGGATCAAGCCGCCTCTTCAGCCAGCAGGCGGGCCCGAGCCACAGCCTTGTCGAATTTTTTGGGTTTGGTCAGTACCGGGATCCGGCCCTTCTCGACCTGGCCGCCGGCCAGGATGGCCAGGAACTCAAGGTCAGGCAGTTGCCCGAATAGTTGGGCGGGGAACAGCTCACCCTCCTCGTCCATCAGGCGCTCGCCAACGTTCAGCGAGTGCATGTGCGGATCGTCTTTGGTCGAGTTGCCCTGGGTGCGCATGACGTACTTGTAATACGTCGGCGGAATCTTCTCGGCGATGTACTTTTGCGTGTCCTGATCGGTAATCCGGAGCGCGATGACGTGGTTGGTGTTGCCCAGCACCTGGCGCGCCTTCGCCGGCGACCCCATGCGAGCCTCGAAGTCGGCGATGGTCTGGGTTGCGACGTAAATGCGCATTCCGGCGCCCCGCCCCTTGTTGAGGAGCTGAACGAGCTGGTCGTTGACGATTTCTGCGGCCTCATCGCAGAAAATGTTCACCGGCCGACGCTTTAGATTCTCGCTGCTTTCAAGGTTGTAGCGCTGGCCCGCGACCGCCGCCAGGTCGGCGAGGAAGATCGAGCCGATCGCGGAGCCCACCATCGAGTCGGACAGCGAATCAAGGCCAAGATAGAGCACCTGGTTGTTCTCGATGATCGTTTTCGAATCGGTGATTTCGCGGGTATCGCCACTATCGTTTTCGATTGGCGAAAGAATGGGCCCCATGTGACCTGCGGTCAGCATGTTCAATATCGGAAGCAGCGTCGCGATCATCTTTCCGAAGTGATCGCGATCGTGCTCGAACATGGACAGGATGCCCTCGAGGTCGGAGTTTGGCTTCAGCGGCACGATCTCAGTGCGGTAGACAGAGATCATGGCCTTTGCCTTGAGCTCCTCGGTCCTCGCCTGCCTCGTGGCCGCGGTTGCTAGCGCGTCGAAGGCTGGGTGAACGGACTTGCCGTATGCCGTAATCGCCTCAATGACCAGAGGAGCAAGGCCACCCTCGAGCGCGCGGCGAATCTGCACCAGCGTCGGGAAGATGTCGCAGAACAGCATGGCCTGGATGACGTTGTTCACGGCCATCTGGGCGAATGCCTGGAACGGTCCTTCGCCATCAGTCAGTGCGGCGATGCGCGAGGCCAGCTCTGTGGCGCGGCCGAAATTCTGCGTTGGAGAAATTCGCACGCAGCTGTCGGGGAATGCAGGATGGAAGTGCTTATAGCGGCTGACATCGCCGGCTAGCTCGCACGCCCGGCGCGCGTTTTCCGACATTTCCTTATCGCCCTTCGGATCGAGTATGACCACCGATTCGCCACGCAAAATGGCCTGGCTGATCAGCAGGTCGAACAGTCGGGTCTTCCCGCTACCCGTAGTACCTACGATCAGCGTATGGAGAGAGGCGAGCGTGTGCTTATACCCAATCGGCTTGTCCGGTTGCAGCGAGATCCCGTGGATCCAGGGTGAGCCCATGAAGCCCTCGGGAACCGGGGGCATGAGCTTCGTGATATCCCGCTTGAGCAGCTCGAATACCTGCTGACCTTCACGCTGCGTCCATTTGAAGCCCACGCCGATGTACATCTTTTCGCGATCGGCGAGCATCTGCTCGATGAGCTCATCTTGGCCCATCAGCGTAGCGGTCTTCGCACGCAGCCCCTGCCTTACCCGGTACAGGTGCAGCGCAGCAGGCACGCGCCGAAGCGCAAAACCACCCATCACACCCAAGGACAGGTAGAACGGCTGCGCAGGTAGGTTCGTGCTGAAATGGACAGCGCAGGTCCCAGCCATACCCAAGACCCAGCCCGCAATTTCGATCGCCTCGAAATTCGGCCGCCAAGGCATTTCATAAGTCCATTCGCTCATGCGGGAAACTCAGTCAGGTCAATGACGTGATTGTTTCCGACCTTGAGGTACGGGTAGTGCGCAATTAGCGCCCTCCTCAGGGTAAGTTCGCTGGTTTTCAGCTCGTACGCGAGCTGGAGCATCCTTCGGTCCGAGATGGAGACCACGGTCCGCCCGTCCGTCTTTTTCGGCGGACACCTCGAGATGACAGCGTCGGCGGTCGCCTGCAGTTGATTCGCCTCGTGAGCGTCGCGTGCCACGGTAGAAGAGTGGTCATAGGCGCCACTCGTAACCTGCTCGAGAAGCGCCCCCAGATACCGCGATAGCAGGAAGCCTTTGCGATGTAGGCCGGTATAGGTGCCGGTGAAGTCGTCGAATAGCCAGTTCGCGGCCATGAGCGCATCGCGGTCATCCAGCGTAAACCCTGGCTCGCTATGAAGGCAGTACGGCTTCCCGTCTCGCTGCAGCAACAGGTCTTTGTTTTCCGGCCGGGTGTACCAGAGGAGCTTCGCTGCAAGGTCTGGCCAGAGGGCGAGATAGGCAGTGACCTCTGAAGCGGCAACCTCGGGTACAGCCTTTCGCTCCGTCGGCTTCAAAGGTGATTTGGGCGGAGGCGGGCTTACGGCGTCCTGGGCAGCAGGACGAGGCTTTCGCGGCTGCCCGATGATCATCGGCGCCGGTCCAGGAGCCGCGCCACTGATCAAGAGCCCAGGTGGCGGCTGCTCGCGCGAAGTGCTCGGTCGCGTGGCCTTTGACGGTCCTGGTCTTGAACCGGCTGGATTTTGGCTTCCGGCGGCGGGACGCTTCCCATCCCCTGGGTTACCGGCCGATCGTGCAGTAGGGGCATGCTCAGCCCTACCACCGACCTTTCCCGCGGGTAGTGGCTGGCTGGCGAATGCGCTATTACCCCTGCCGTCAATGCCTTCGCCCGTAACCGGCGCTGCCGCGCGGGTATCCACCCCATTGCGGGAATCACCCGCACGAGCCTTCGGCCGTGGTGACGCTGGTTCACGTCCAGCGTCCTCACCTCTGTAAGATTCTTTCAGCGTCCTTCCAGGTGCTGCTGTCGCGTCCGGTTCGATGTTCACGGCCTGGTTGGGAGCAGGAACTCTCTGCGTTTGACGAGAGGCTGGGGAGGCAGTGTAAGAATCTTTCACGACGTCAATTTCGCCGCCCGCTGCTTCCATCGGCGGCCTGGTAGCCTTCGGTAGGTCAGGCGATTGTCCATCCAGAACCGGGTAGCGTTTCCGCTCCATTTCGGCGGGCAGCTCGACCGCTCGGGGCGAGTCCCCCGGTAGCGCAATGCCCTCGGCGCTGCCGACAGCACGCAATTGACCGAAGCTAAATTCGCCCGAGCCAATGAGCGCCGCGGGTATGACCATCGACGAAACAGGGCTGTCCGCACTGCCCTGTTTCGGCGGTAAATTCTCTGTCGGCGGCGTGGATAGCATCACGGCCGGCATGGCTGGATCAGCTGGTGTGGCCGCCGGCGCTATCAGGGCCCGATCCGGAAGATCCATGCCAACGAGTTCCAGCACCTCGTCATCGATATCGAAGTGATCGTGGGCGTAGACCGCATCAGCGTGCCGAACGGTTGGACCAGGTGAAATCGGTATGACTGCATCTAAACGTTCGGTCACCTGTTCTGCGGATGACTGCGGATGCTGGGGATCCGCCGGCGACCCTGTGGAGGCCGGTTGGGGGACATCAGGCTGCTCGGCGACGGCCGCGCCGCCGTCGCGGCTTCCTGCGTTTTCTTTCGAAGACCCGGTAGACCTGCCCTTCGATGACGAACGCTTGTCGAGCGTGGACGACAGCGACACAACGTGGGGCTCTTTCGTAACAGATCCAGACGCTAGGTCGTCGCCAGGCGCCGCACCTTGTATCAGTAGCCCACCGCCGCTATGCGTCGCCGTACGGGGTACAAGGCCAACCTTTTCTACCGTTTGCGGCCTACCAGGCGCTTTGGGTGCTTTGGGTCCACCACGGTGTTGGGCGTCTTTCCCATCACCCTTGGAAACGGTTTGGGCTGGGGCTGGGGCTGGGGCTGGGGCTGGGGCTGGGGCGGGTAGCGTGGCATCAACACCTTCCTGGTGCGGTGCTTCCGGCAATACCTCTACTGACGCAGCCGCAGTACCGCGCGCGTGTGGTAAGTCGAAGCGCAATTCGTGCGGCGGTAACCCCACAGTAGCGGCCACCGATGCCGGCGGCGTTTCGAACTTGAAGAGTGCCTCCGGATTGACCAGCTTCAGACACTTTAGGGTGATCGGCTTTTCCCGCCCGACGTTGATCATGTCGATGGTCGTGTGCCAATACATCGAGCCATCGTCGGCTTTGGCGACCACACCGTGATCTAGCAGTATGCCGCCGAGGACATCCGCACTCCGGGGAATTGCCTTCACTCCCTGCGAATGAAGGTATTCCGCGACCTCCGCCGCTGACTGGGACCATACGACATAGACTTCCCCGCCGATGATCCATACCCGCTGGCCAGGCTCGTTGATCCGCCACGTTTTCGTAGCGAGGAAATGGATCATCGTATCGAGCACCAGCGCCGGTATCGGCACGCCGCTGCCCATGCCAAATTGACGGGATGCGTCCCCGCCGTGCTTCTGCATGTCGAGCTCGACAGACTTCGAGTCGCACTTTGCAACGATCGACGCGAGGGCTTTGTCGCCCTCGCGTCCGGACATGGCATTCACCATCTCGGTGTAGATGTCCGCGCCTTCAGCCCGCAGCCATATCAACAGCTCCTGAGGCAAGAAGCGCGCTATGAGCGTGGCCGCGAGGTCCCGGTGAATGCCGTGGCGATTCGGCGTCCAGCTCAGGTAATAGCGGTCGATATCGTGCTCAGCAGCCCAGACCGGGATGGACGGGCCCATAGGGTCCCAATGGCGATCGCCCATCTCGTCCGCTACGACGACGTCGCTAAGCACCTTGCCCAGGTCGTGCATGAGAGCGGCCAACACCGCGGCGACGTACCAACGGTTTTCCCTCACCAATCGCTGCGCCGGATACAAGGCGTAGTCGAAAGAAGTGCATTTGCAGCTGTTGAACGCGAACATCGCCACTTCCAACGAGTGCGCAAGTAACCCACCTGGGCCCCGGTGATGATGTGACTGGGAAGCCGGGAGCAGGTGCACGAACTCAGCTACTCCCTCGAAAACCGGAAGCAGTAAGCGATCGAAGCCTCGATTGGGCATGCGTACGCCACTCGAGAGCTTCTGAAGGGTCACTTTGTGAGGCTGCAGCAACACTGTCCCCGGGACACGGGCTGGCCATCCTCGTTGAAACGGCGGGTACCGGAGCAGCGCTTCATCGCCAGCTTGGATGTACTGCTGGATCTCAGGCGCGCTCATGTCGAGCAGTTGAATATCACGCACGCTGGCGAGAGGCTTCGCCGCGGTTTTTTTCGGCGCGAACCATCTTTTGAAAAAACGCATCAAGGCCTCCAAAGTTGATGTCATTTTTTCAGGTCAAGCGGGGAAGGGTTGCTGAGTTACAGCCCGAAATTGGCCAGGATTAGCCGCTAACGGGCGTGGACGGCGCCATACACTCGCTGCTCCTAAGACCGGAGCACCTTGATGACACGAAGTGGCAGAACACAGAAAAGGGGCGAACTGGAGCAGGCGTCGTTACGGAAAGCGCAGGCGAGCATCGCCCGAAACGAGCAGACATTGGGTGCCATAGCAGACATGGTGATCTTCGACGCAAGGTCGCGTCAGGCGGACGACTATCCCGATATCGCTGTTGACCTCAATCCAGAGCGGCACCGCGACGACGCTACGTCCTTGCCATGGACAAGCCAGCGGATGCTTGGTCTCAAGCTACCGATCCTGTTTCTCGCGCTGCTTGCGAGCGGAATAGCCGCTGGCGTGCTGGTAGGTTGGGTGAGTTATGGCTCTGCGCTGTACCGGTACATTGCAGGCCAGTAGGACTGCTGCGATGGCGCGCCGGCGAACGACCGGCGCCTCCCTATCACTTCGCTTGCAGGCACTTCCCGCGGAGAGAAGGCGGCACACCTTTAGGACCGCCCTTTGCCACCAGTTCCCACTCGCGCTCCGTCAGGGCCATACCGGCACCCTTGCAGAACTTTCGGTACGCGACGAGATATTCGGCCTCGCTGCCGGCAACCACCGGCTTGCTGACCGGAGCTGAAGGCGCCGGCGGCGAGAATGCCAGGGCCTGGTCGATCGCACGCCCCATACCATAGGTGACCGCGGTGACCGCCACGCTGTCCTTCGGGCCTCGGCCGTCCGGCGCCACCTGCAGATCGTGGTAATTACCATGGGTCGTCATCACAACGTCCTCGCTTCCCATCACGTGCTGATACGCCGGCTTCCGTAGAGCTGCGCCGCCGCGGCCGTCATGCCCCCAGCTACTGTAAAACTCGTGGGCCAGACGGGTTGGAACGTAAGTTGTCTGCGGCTGCGGCACGGTGTCCTTGTTGTGGCTCGAGCAAGCAACAAGCAAGCTCCCTGCTACCAAGGCGACGAAGAGTTTTTGCATGGGATCCCCCTTAACGTTGCAGGGACGGTACCGCGACTTACTCGGCGCTTGGCCCAGGTTCACCCCTGGCCAGGGCATGAACTCGCGACTTGCGTTATTGCGGCCTTGCGTACATTGAGCATCTCAACAGGACTTCTGCAATGAAATCGACAGCCAATCGATCCGACAGCATCGCCTTTCTCCTCGGCTTCATAGCGGCAGCGGTACCGGGTAGCTGGTACCTACTCACCTTGAGCTATGGGGAGAACGGCGCGAAGGTCGCGCTGGTAGTTGCGGCCGAATTCGCGGCGGGTTTCATTGCGCAATACGTCCATCGAAAGATCAGAGCACGACGTACGTAGCGCGGAGCACAAACGAGATGAACGACAGCCAAGCACCCATCGAACCAGTGAAACGCTCGATCAATAGCCTGACCGCCTTCTGCAAGGCGATCGGGGCGACAAATCCGGAGGTCGTCGGCTCCGCTACGCAAACCTGGCTCGACCCTGCGATTCTGGAAGAGGACCCCAGAAGCAAAATGCGCATCTACGAATCGCCCAAGGTGCAAGCGCATATCGCAAGCCTGGTCGAGGCCTGGATGGACAACGACCATATCCCGATGGTCGAGGTGCAAGTCGTCGACGGCCGCTGCTACATCCGCAAAGGGGTATGCCGTATCCGCGCCGCGATGATCGCTCGGGAGCGAGGCGCGATGATCAAGCGTGTGGAAGTCTACGAAGCCCGCGGTCTCACCTCACCCATAGTCCGGGCGCTCACGGCTGACCAGCGACTTCCCCTGACGCAAATCGAACGTGCGCACGGGTATCAGAAGCTGGTCGACGAAGGTTGGACGACGGAAGCCATCGGTAAAGCAATCAAGCTCAGCGGCGCCCATGTCCGGGAAAGCCTGCGTCTGCTTCGACTGCCGGAGTCGATCCAGCAGCTGATCGACCAGGGTGTCATCAAGGCCCACACCGCACTGGACGTTGCCCGCGCACACCCGTCCGATGCCGAAAAACTCATCCTCGAGGCCTACCACAATCAGGTAGCCCTCCTGGCCAAGGAAGCTGTCGCCGACGGCGGCATTGCAGGCGACGGTCAGGAACCCGGAACACCGGCTCCGAACAGGCCGGTGCGTCTCACCGAGCGTGACATCGGTAGGCCGACACGTCGCATTGGCAAACGGTTTGTTTCTCAGATGGCCTCGACTATCACCGGCTTCTCCGAGCGACTGCGAGCTACAGCTGTCCCGAACGTGGCCCAAGGCACTGTCGCAGTAGAGATTCCCCAGGCCGATTACGAGGCATTCCTCAAGCTCTCAGACGAAGCCGCCGCGCACATCGCGAAAGTCGAAGAGAAGGTCGAAATTGGCGTCGGCCATCAGATCGACGCACGCGCCGCCGCCCCCTCCGCCACACGCCACTGAGTGACACGCCCAGCAGCTCGGCTGGGCGCGTTGCATCGAATCACAGGCGCTGTCCTACCGGGCAGCCCGTGCGCTTTACGCAAGCCTTGCACACCCCGGCCGCCGGTATCTTGGGACGGGCCTTCGCACCTTGCCCTTTCAATATCCAGTAGCGGTTCCACAGGCTAATGATCACGCTGCTGGGCAGAAGCCGCACAGCCGTATAGGTGACGCCCTGTGGGGTCACCAATCGCACGTAGCCCTCCGACGCCACGGGCCAGTTAGAGCCCAGAACTGTTTGGCTCTGGCGGGAAAGAATCGCTGCGTACACGCTCAGCTGAATCACGTCTTTGAGGTAAACGCGCGCGGCCGCCCTCCGTTTTGTGTCAACGACCACCAGCCAGCCGCCGGCAAGGAATACCTGGTCTACCCGCCCGTGCATCGGCACCGGCACATCGGTTTCGATATCCCGTTCAGACAACACGACCTGTCCTCCGCGAAGAAGGGGGGGTATCGGTTCACTCCAGTTCTGGCGCATATCCTAAGTCCTTGGTTCGCTATTAAAACCAGCATACCTCTGTTATTGAAAACGCAAGCGCTCACTCGCGCTACGCTGTCTTGCGTTTTTGCTTGGTGCGATTAAGGTAAAGACAGGCAAACCATTGGAGTTGGGAAATATGAAAGGTAAGCGTCGCGAAAAGCTTTCTGTTTCTGCTACCGAGCTTTCAAAGTTAGGGCACTGTGAGGTGATGGTAGCGCTTAGGCTCGCTGACGATCCCCACCACAATCAAAAGGAAGCTAATCTTGGTAACGCAGAACATGATCGCTTCCACTTACGAGCTGTACTCAACATGGGCACGACGGAAGAGTTCGAAAGGCTGAACAATAGCGTGCCGCAGAAACCCCGATAGGGCCTGTTGCACAGCCGACAGGCCTATACGAACGCCTGAAGCCTCTCCTGTCAATTTATCGCATATTGGCGAAACGTCTTAATACCGGAGGCACATTCGATACTGATACTTTCAAGTGCCCAAACGACTGGCCATAGATGGATGGACTATCCGAATTTAAATCAAGCCCAACTTGGGAACCCTGCCCTATCCAACCCTTCAACGGCCCATAAAGCTGGTTGACGCGATACACCGATCCCTCTACGTCACACGACGCGGTGCAATAGCACGCCTCGTGCCATTGACCAGGAAGACCAATCACCAGGGCCAGGTGCAGCCGATCCTCGTCTGGCAGCAAATACCCCCTAGCCACATAACGGGGATACTTGTTACTTATTACCTCAAAGCACCAGCATCGGTTCCTATCTAACGGTGGAAGCGCCGTTTTTCGAAGCGGGGTCAGGTTTGGCTCTGAAAACTCTTCGGATACGACCACCGGCGTTTCCCATGCTAGTCGACATAGCCTTATGTAACCAGCCCGGTTTTTCTTGGTATCCAAATGGCGCAGTGTCGAAAGGACAAGGGTATAGGCTACTATCGAAACCCCGAATGCAAGACCGGGCAAGGCAAAAAACAACAATAGGGGATTTGCCCAAGGAACAATATTGAGCCATAGCAACGCTGCTAATGCATGAAGTAATAACGAGACCCAGGGTTTCGCAGCGCTATAGGCTTCTGCAAGGACCAACTTCACCATCTGGCACAGCTCCTAAGTTAGCAAGTATCGCCCTGCGGGCCCCCGCTTGTAAGCCAGCAGAAAGGTCAAGGCCTTTCGCTGCTAATTTCACGAGCTGCAGCGCCTGCATTGATTGATAGGTAGGGTTTCTATAAACCGAAAATTTAGCCCACTCGGCTGCTCGCATTAGGATGTCGGGCTCACGGCTGGCCGTGACCAAAGAGATCGCATAATCGGCGGCGGCCTGATTATTTCCTCTTTCACCGGAGTACCGCAGGAAAGGCATCGCTCGGCTCAGGTCTCTTTCAAAGGTGCCGTTGCCAAACAGGTAGAGCCGCCCTATGGCGGCTGACGCGGAAACATCCCCAGCACACGCGCGAGTGCGAAGGTTCGCGACGTTCAGAGCAATGGGATCAACCCATTCGCCGGAAGGGGTATCTGCAGGCGCCGCAGGCTCGGTGGGTAGCGCGCTCACCGCCATACCAGGTGTCAGCCAGCCGCCAAGGACAAGCATCAACGCTACCTCAGCTATCACACACCTGCTTCTCATCACGGCGACGTTCGAAATGGCCTTATTGGGGTCCAGGGTACTCAACAACACCGCAGCGGTACCGTCAGTTCGTGCCCTCTACCGGCCCGAACCGCCGGCCTTTCGCCCTCCGCAGTCGATAGCATCGGGACATTGCCAGAGGAGGATGCTGCGTGGAATTTCAATGGACAGCGGAGCAGTTAGCGTTCCACGAATGCAAGGCCCCGCGGATCCGCGTGAAGGCTTTCGCTGGAGCCTCCAAAACCACCTCGCTGGAGGGCTATACCAAGCGGTACCCGAGGTTGAGATTTCTCTACGTCGCCTACAACCGAAGCATTGCCGACGAGGGAAAGGCGCGTTTTCCGTCCAACGTGAAATGCATGACTTCCCACCAGCTGGCCTTCAAAGCAGTAGGCCGGCAATTCCAGCACAAGCTTGGCGCGTCATTGCGGCCGGCAGACATGCGCGCCGTCCTGGGAACGAATGACTGGGCATTGATCAACGCGGTCATTGCGACGGTCAACGGGTACCTTTGCAGTGACCTGGAGGAGTTCCACGAGGATCACCTGCCGCTGTACAACGGACGCCCCATGGCCGAAATGCCTCCGGCGTTCATTGCGGAAGTCTTTCTCCAGGCCAAAGAGGTTTGGCGGCGCATGATCGATCCCCAGGACACGACCGTACCTCACCTTCACGACGCGTATCTCAAGCTCTACTACCTGAGTAAACCGGACCTCAGTGACCGCTTCGATGTGATCCTCGCGGACGAGGCCCAGGATCTGAACGGCATCACGTTGGGACTCATCAAAAATCAGTCGTGCCGAGTGATATTCGTCGGGGATCCTCATCAATCGCTCTATGCGTTCCGTGGCGCTGACAACGCCTTGTCCGATCCGGATCTGGATGACTCCGTCGATCTCTACCTGACGAAGTCCTTCCGCTTCGGGCCGGCGGTGGCCACCGTGGCCAACATCATCCTGAGCTACAAGGGCGAGCAGCTGAAGATCATCGGCGCTGGCCGGCCGACGCAGATCAAAACGCAGCTCGACGACGGCGTTCGAGGAGCTGCGTACCTCTGCCGGACGGTCTCTGGGGTGATCATGACCGCGCTGGAGTTTGCTCCTCAGGGAAAGACGCTCTACTGGGTTGGTGGCATTGAGGCGTACCAGATCGGCGACTTGGAAGACCTGGTCTGGTTCAGCCAGGGCAAGACCGACAAGGTACGGTCCAAGCGCCTTCTGAAGGATTTCGCCGACTGGACCTCCTATCTCGCCATGGCCAAGGAAAGCAAGGATCGGGAGATGGCCCGGCTCATTAAGGTGGTGGGTCTTTTCCCGGACATCGAGAAGCGACTGGCACGCCTGCGGGCACTGACCCAGAGGGACGAAAAGGACGCCGACGTCATCCTCTCGACCGCGCACCGCTCGAAGGGCCTTGAATGGACGCACGTCTACCTGGGCGAAGACTATCCCGACCCCCTGGATCCTGAGCTCGCGCCGGATGCGCGCCGTGATGAGCTCAACCTGCTCTACGTCGCAGCGACGCGAGCTAAGCATCAGCTGGCCATCAACTCTGTCATCTTGGGGATCATGCGGGATTTTGAGCGAAGCCGGAGGCGAGCGATCGAGCTCGCAGAGGCGGCTGACTAGCGTTGCTACTCGAGCACGCTTAGATGGGCAGAAGGGAAAAACGCATGACCCTGGCCAGCTCGGCGCCGGCGTGCGCTGAGAGTGAAGGTGGGCATTGCTGAGCAGCGTTGCCCGCGGGTGCATGGGCGAGCGATGGATCCGGTACGCGGCAGGTGCTAGGGGTGATTGCGCGGCTGGGAGCAGGGGCAATCACCCTGGTTGATTACCCTGACACCCGCACCTGCCCAGCAGACCAGATACCGGGTCCTACTGTGCTTGGTCCGCCTTGGACCCAAAGCCAAGGATCTTTCGCGAAACCTCATCGCCCTGGTCTTGATGTTTCCCTTGCGCCTTGTCCGCCTCAGCCTTCGCCGCGGCCTGCTCAGCGGCCATCATCCGCTTCATGATCGTGACAAACGCGCTGATCGGTTGGGCGCCCGAGACAAACTCTTTCTCGCCGGTCAGGTTGTCGATCACTACCGTCGCAGGCGTACCCGTCGCTCCGATTTTCTCGCCCATGCGGACATGCTCCGCTATCCGGTCCTTGACCTTCCCACTGCTGATGCATTCGTTGAATGCCTTCATATCGCCGCCGAGTCTGGATACCAAACCAGGCAGATCTTTCACGCCGGCGCCGTTACCGGCCGACTCTTCGAAGATCTGGTCGAGGATCACCCAGAAGCCCCGGTTGCCTTTCTGCTCCGCATAGCACTCAGTAGCGATAGCCTCATCCGTGGCTGCGGGGTTGTGGAAGCCGAGCGGCATATGGCGCCACTGCCAGTTAACGGCACCGTTGGACTTATCGACGATCTCTTTGAGGTTTGGGTGCAGGCGTTTGCAGAATGGGCATTCCAGATCGGAAAATTCGGCGAGGGTGAAGCGCGCCTTCAGATCCCCATAAACCCGGGCATCGTTCGGTACCTGGTCCGCCGCGCGTCCGAAGCGAGCGAACTGTGCCTCGACCCAGGCCTGCTTCTCGGCGCGCTCTTTGGCGAACACGCCAATCTCGATGCCGGCCGCGATCTTGCGGTTGAGGTACTCCTCACCGGCGAAATAGAAAAGGCCCGCAGTGATGATCTGCGAGACAGCTACGGCGGATACCAGGGTGAGGAGATGAGCTTTCAATGCTGGCTTCATGGGAGATCCATAGGTCATGGTTTCCCAAACGATAAGCAAGCCGGCCGCCGCAAAGTCTCGAGTCCCGTCCCTGTATTGGGTGGAACCCGCTTTAGAAGGTCTCCCGGTCAACAACGCGAAGCCGAACCGGACGCGATCGCGCCACCTGAAAAGCCGTCGCCCTCCTTGCAGTACTTCTGCCCCTCGCCACGGGAACTGCCAACTGCCCGCGGTGAGCCATGAGGGCAGTCGCTATCGGCCCGCTGATAGAGGCCTCCGAAGCGCTTTCGACCCGGTGCCGCAGCGCGAGCTGCTCAAGACAGCTTCCCGCCCACGCCGTGCTCGAAACAGCCTGTGGCCGTCCCCCCAAAAGTGCCATTCGTTCTTCTGGGGTGGTGTCCTTTCCGATATCGGCAAGGAGCACGACAAGCTGTTCGCCATATGCCTTCAACGTGACCGCCAGAGCCTTTAGCCTTTCCTCGAGCGCCCACTGGAGCACCTGGACATCGCGATAGGCCCTCACGTCCACCTGCGAAAGGCCTAGGCCCTGCCCTTTAGCGTCGAGAATGTTCAGCCGACGCTGCAGCTGTCGCAACTCAAGAGAGAGCGTCCAGAACTTGCAAGAGACGCAGCGAAGCTCTTTGCGTAGGACAAAGAAGCAGTTTCGAGACACACGTTCTGCCATTGGGACCTCAGATTTGACAAGTTCGCGCCGACCGTGCCCGCGCTATGCGCAGGCGTGTGGGACGGAGCAATCTAGCTCCGCCCCCCGGCCACATCAGTAAAACGCGATGGGGGTTTCGCGGTTGGGAAGGAAGAAGGCTGTGTTGCGAGGCAAATTCCTTCCTAACGCACTCCCCAAGTCGACCTGACCTACGTCCCCCACAACCCAGCCCATCCTCTTCCCGAAGCCCTCTGCCACCAGCGCGTCGAAGCCTATCGCCACCACCGTTGCCGGGTAGGCGCCACGGTCGACCGGCGCGTACCCATCGCCAACAAACACACCTTCGGTGTTGACGTAGAGCTGCGCGATCTTCTTTCCGGTTTCCGTAGCGACCGGTCCGATGAAGCGGCGTGCAGAAGTTGATTTTTCGTCCGCGCGGATAGGCTCAAACGTCCGCTCGATCATACCTAACAGCTTGTTCCCGCAGCTCTGTACAGCGGCCGCAGCATCCTTCGTACCGGACTTGGGCTCGAAGCAAACGAAGGTACCGATCTCCGTTCGCGGGTCGAAAGAGTTGCTCCCAAGGACGGTGACCGCCAAGCCCGCAGCACCGACATTCCCGCCCAGGGCGTTGAAGGCGGCAAGCTCAGCAGCATTACGATTGGCCGGAGCCTGCCTCGCAACCGAGCTGATGTTCTGTTGGGTCTGTTCGGCGGACGTTTTCTGCACGGCCTGGATGCTAAAGGCCCCAGCGCGGACCGCTTGAAAACTCGGCATCCCCAGCACGCTGAAAATCTTTTCTGCAGCCGTTGCATCTGCAGAAAACTGAAGTGGCTTTTCATTGGCAAATTGCACCGCGTTATCGGAGCCCGGCCACACCTTCAAAGCCAGTGGCGCCGGCGTCACCGCCTTGGCATTCGGGTCCAACGCTGCAGGCTGGCCGGCACAACCGACCAGGGCGCCTACTACAGTCGCCGCAAAGACTATCTCTACATATTTCATATGCTGGATATCCGGCTCGTTAGTAGACCGCTACCGGCTGATCGCCGTTGGGGAGATAGAAGGCCATATCCTTGGGAAGCTGTTGCTTAAGCAGCTCTGCCCATTCCACTGGCCCAATCTCACCTAGTTCGGCGCCGGTCATTTTGCCTACACCGCTAGCCAGTTTTTGCTGAATAGGGATCGCTACGATTCGGGCCGGATATCCCCCACGGTCTTGCGGGGCATAGCCGTCAGTCGCGTAGGCCTCCGTTCCAATGAAGATCTCGCCAACTTTGCTAACAGTCCCGGACCGGACGATTCCAGCGCGAACTTGGCCGAAGCCTATGTTCAGTACCCGTGTGGTTGGCTGAAACAGGCTATTCACCAGGCCAGTGACCTTTTCACCACACTTTTGAACGGCATCATTCAGATCGGCCGTCTCGGTTTTCTTTCCGAAGCAGTATGCGAAGCCTAATTTGGTCCGGGGATCGAACGTGGCGTCCCCCAGCACTGTGATTGCGGTCCCGGCAGCGCCGATACCACCACCGATGAGGTTGTAGGCGATGAGCGACCCGTCGTTGTTGTAGCCCGCCTTGGGGCTGGTAGCGGGGCGGATAGCGTCTAGCACTTGCTCTTTGGTGGCCTGGCGCAGATAGGGATTTCGGATGCCCTTCTCTTTGACCGTGCTCAGGCTGGGCATACCAAATACTGCGAACAGCTTATCCGCGGCAGTGACACTACTCGAAAAGCGCAGCGGTTCTTCGTTCGCAAACATCAGGCTAGATGTCTTGCCGTCCCACGCTTTGAAGTGGGGAGCAACGAGTGCTGAATCGGGTACCGGCTTCGACTCCGTGTTATTGGTAGCGCAACCGGCAACGGCGGCTACTGCGGCGGCCAATGCCACCAGCCGAACAATTTTCATGGTGTTACTCCTGTGTTGGTTTTATCCATGGAACCACGCTTCCCCAAAAACGCAATGGGGTATTCCCCCCCAAACTCAACCGCCATTGGCGCGTCCGTGACGCCCAATAATTAATTTGCGTTTTTTCCTAGTCATTTATAAATGAAAAGGCTATAACGGCAGCCACCGCCTAATCTTGAGGAGATCACGATGTCCCTGATCCAAGAATACCGTCAGACCGAAGCCGCTATTGCAGAATTGCAACAGCGTCTTGAACAGCTGAATACCGACGAACGCCTGCAGAAAGAACTCGATTTCGAGAAGAAGCTGCGAGCGCTGCTCGGCGAACATAACAAGTCGCTGCGCGACGTCATTGCAATCCTAGACCCCAACGCCGGCTCTGCCTCTGGCAGCAAGTCCAAGAGCAACTCGGGCGCAGCCCCGCAACAGCGCCGGGCGCGTACGCTCAAGCGCTATAAGCACCCCGAAACTGGTGAGATCATCGAGACTAAGGGTGGCAACCACAAGCTTCTGAAAGCCTGGAAGTCCGAGCACGGTGCCGATACCGTCGAAAGCTGGCTCCAGAGCGAGTAATCACGCGGACCGACGCCGGCGGGCCTTGTGCGGCACCGCCGGCGCTGTCATCATCGGCGCTCTTAATCCAACGCCTGTGCTTTGGATGCTCCACCAGCTGCATGGCAGCACTCTCTTCGCAGCAGGCTCTTTCAGGCCCACTGCTCCTCTGTAAGATTCTTACACTCAACTCGGTTGCCGATCACTCCGCTGATCCTTGGCCGATTTGTCGCGCGCGCATCAAATGCCCACGCGCCCCCGGTTTCATACGTCCAGAAGGCGGCCACTGCCATAAGTGCTGGGAGCTCTACTTCGGTAGAGGTCCTGTCGCATAGCGAAAGAATCTTTCGCTATGCGACGGTGGGGCCAGCAGACGGTGCCCCGGGTGATCTTTACCTACAAAACAGCTGCAGTTGCAGAGATGGTGCGAGGGTTCGCTACATCCGATCAGGATCTCCTGTCGGAACGGGCGAACCCGCCTCCACCCTGCACTGCAGGGCCCAGGCGACTGGCGCATCAGGCTCCAACACTGTTCCGCGGAAGCGGAGCAGCAAAAACCCGGCTCATGGCCGGGTTTTTTTTCGCGCGCAGAAAGGCGCTATCGCGGGTGCGGGTCGGTGATGTCGCGCGCGGCTACGGCGATCAGGCAGCAGTAGAACAGCCAGCCACCGATGCTTACCAGAAGCAGCGCGACACCAAGCCAGTTGCTGGTGGCATCCAGCGCTCTCGCTGTCGCCTGCAGGGTCACTCCGCACAGCGTCAGCAGCCGCATCGGGCCGAGCACGAGCTTCTGCGATTTGCTGAGCTGTGCCTGAACGGCCCGCGCGGAAGACCATGTCTCTCGACCGGCCATGACTGCAGCCACCAGGTACGGCTCGAGCCGGCCGCCCATGATCACGAAGAGCGGCATCAGGCTCAGCTGCTGTTCCACCGCGGTGGTGTAGAGCATCACGAGCAGCGGGCGTTTCTCCGCGCTGAAGAGGTCCAGCGGCAAGGTGGTGAGGGGTAGCGCCCCGCGCTTCCAGGCGCCGATATCGGAGCCAAGCATCGCCAAGACCGCCAGCGCGTTCAGCGCAATGCCGATGACCAGGGCAAGCGGCGCCGCTACCCGAAAGAAATTTCGCCACGGTGACCCGGAGCCCACGGCCGTGCGCAGGACGGGGCGGTCTCCGAGCATCCCTGCACGCCGGAGCGCGAGCGCCAGCACCAGGAAGATCAACGGCGAGCACAGGCTGGCCAGGTGAAAGGCCGCTTTGCCCAAGATGAGCAGAATGCTCACCGTGGTGAACGCTGCCAGCAGCGTCAGTGCGACAAAGGCGGGTAGCACCTGCACGAATAACGGGACAGCCTGCTTTATCCATCGCGGCCAATCCGACCACCGCGGCGTATGGGACGCCACGCTCTCTTCCATCGTTGCTGCTTCCATATCCTCTCTTCCACCCAGGTGCTGCGCTTCTCGCGCGGGGTCATGGGTAGCTTATCGATCCGCAGCCAATTGCAACCTGACTCGTCAGAGCGCTGATCGCGCCTCCGGTTCCTTAGGCGCTGCGCCGTAACTGGCCAAAGGGAAGGCAACCTAGTCAAGCCGGCGCCCAGGGTCAACAGCTCCCCTCGAACCGGTCCCGCAAGCGGCATGAATGGCCGTTTGCATTTACCGCGGCTCGTGGATGCTGAGCAGGTTCAACTTGAGGAATCTGCTATGCACAGGAATGATCACGCTCTGCAGCTCGTCGTCACCAGCGAGCCCACCACCCAGGAGCTTTACAACCTCCTCGGTCGCTACTGCCTACCGTTCGAGGACCTGGTGCTGAACAACATGCGCCAGGTGCTGGGATCCGGGTACCGCAATGGCGCCTATCAGCTTCGCCGCTACTTCAACGGAGCTTTCGCCCTGGTGCTGCCTGTCGAGGGCGGGCTTGTGACGGCGACCCTGGGCCAGGTCGAAGAATCCTTTTCGCTCGAAGCTGCCAGCTACCTGTGCTCACTACTTGCGCTGTCGCAGCTGATCACCGTCGCGCACAGCCGCAACGACCACGACGACCACTCCCGGCTCCATTACCTCTACTACGGATTGCTGGAGGTCCTGAGGGCCGACCCGACGTTCGCTGCGACCGCGACCGCGCCGCACCATCGTCCTCTGACCGATGAGGAGGCTCGCATCGGCGGATCGCTCGCGCCGTTCGCCTACCAGCCGGCCCTTGAGCGCCTCCTGGATTAGTCCACGCCCTTGCATTTCCGGTACGCCTGGAAAGATGAGGCGTATCCCTCCACCTTGAGTCGTCCTCACCATGGTCCAATCCCCACAGCTCGACCTCTTCCCTCTCGTCGAAGCGGCCTTCCGGAACTGTCCGGATCGGCCGCTGGCCAACGCGGAGCTCTACCGCCTCGTCGGCGCCGCCGCAGGGCTCAAGGACCGGGAGGTTCACGCGAAGCAGCCAATTGGCGCGGCCGGTCAGCCCCGCAGCCCCGTAACGCGCGAGATTCGCTGGCATCAGCAGACCCTCAAGGCCTGCGGCATCCTCGAGCGCGTTCCACATGAACGAGGGGTGTGGCAACTGACCGAAAAGGCGAAGCGCGGGATGCATCGAGCGGCGCCGCAGGTCACGCTGCTGGGGTTCAGCACGTCGCTGGGCCTGGCGCTGTTTGGCCATTCGCCGCAGGCGCTGCAGGGGCTGGAAGAGCGCATCGACCTCGTACTCACCTCCCCACCCTATCCTCTGCAGCAACCACGGGGATACGGTAATCCGAAGGCGAGCGAATTCACCGACTTCATCTGTCGCACGATCGAGCCCTTGCTGGGCAACCTTGCCAGCACCGGTAGCCTGGTCCTGAACCTGTCCAACGACATCTTCCTTCACCGATCGCCGGCGCGTTCCACATATCTGGAGCGTCTCGTCATCGCCCTGGAAGATCGTCTTGGCCTGCACCTGATGGACCGCCTGGTGTGGGAGAACCGCAGCAAGGCACCGGGGCCCCTGCAGTGGGCGAGCCTCAGCCGGCAACAGCTTAACGTTGCCTGGGAGCCTTGCTACTGGTTCTCGCCTGATCCGCTTCGATGCAAAGCGAACAACCGGCGGGTCCTGGTACCGCATTCTGATCGGCAAGCCAGGCTCATCGCGGCCGGGGGCGAGACGCGCCAGACCTCCTATGGCGACGGCGCCTACCGACTGCGCCCGGGTAGCTTCGCGGCGCCCACAGAGGGTGCCATACCGAAAAACGTGCTGCAGATTGGTCACAGCTGCAGGCGCAGCCGTGAGCACCGGAAGGCGTTGATCGAAGCCGGCCTACCGGCGCACAGCGCGCCCTTCCCCTTCGCCCTGGCAGACTTCCTCATACGGTGGCTGACCGAGGCGGACGACCTGGTGGTGGATCTGTTCGCCGGCCGCATGATGGTCGGGCGGGCGGCGGAAGAAGCCGGGCGCCGCTGGATCTGCGTCGAGAATATCCTCGAGCACGTGATGGGCGCAGCGGCACTCTTTCGCGGGTTCGACGAGCTCTGGATCAACCCTGCGCTCCAGCCCACATCGCAGCTTTGAACGCCCGGCGATGGGTCGAACTCAGGCTTTTCGAAGACTGGCCCTGGCTACTCTGCTGCTGTCGATCAAACCGGAGCTCGGCAGCATGCACCTTCTTCAGCGAATCACCCAGGGCACCACGAGCGGGACGCTCCTCGCAGTCGGCTTTTGCGGCGCCATCAGCATCGCATTTTCCGCCGGCCCGCTGAGCCGATCGCTGTCCGGGGGCAACGCCGTCGACGGCTGCCCGATGTCAGCGGATCGGGCGTCGAGCTCCCAGCAGCTCGACGCCGCCAGCCTGGCAGCTTCGCACCCGAACCTGCTGAACGAGCCACCGGCCTCGCCGGACTGGCTCGATCACTCCTTGGCGGCTCTCTACTGCCACGCCAAGTAGCTCAGCTCAGGCGCGCTCTGGCCGCCTGTGACTCTCATCGATCCTGTCTCGAACCACGCCCGCTATCCGCCGCCGAGGCTTCTGTTTGCGCTTGAGGTACTCGGCCCGGCACTGGGCGAACCACTCGCTGGCCAGGCGGACGAGATGTCGGTGCTGTGGCGCGGTAATCGAACCAACATCGAGCAGGGCCAGGATGTATCCTTCCAGCTGCCCGTAGAGGCGAACCAGGTGGCCAAGGCCCATGACGGCCATCTGCTCGATCAGCGCGACCCAGCGCAGCCGCGCTTGCTGGGGAAGAAACTCAAGGTCTGCCATAACGCCTCCTTAAGGTCATCGTACTACTGTAGACCGTCTCGGTTCGGCCGCCAGCCCGGTAGTAGGCGTCACCACCTCAAAAAAGGTACGCCGGCATGACGTTCTCTCCAGAGCAGCACATCCAGTTTCTGCTTGCCGTGACCGCCCAGGCAAAGCGGCTGCACGCCGACTCGGCCGACGGCCACGATATAAATTGGTTTGAGCTTGACGATCTGCAGCAGCAGGCGTGGGCATGGAGCGCCTGTCAGAGCTTGGGTCATCCTCTCCAGCGCTGGCGCGCGGCGATAAGCGCCACGCGGCAGCCAGGTCAGACGGTGAAGCGCCTGCTGTCGATGCTCGACGGCCCGGGTGCCGAAGAACTCCGAGCTGTTCAGCGCGCAGGCTAGTCCCGGCGCTGGTGGAGCGCCTGGACGTTGCGGCACAGGGTGGTCAGCTGACCGAACGACCACGGCTTAGGAAGGAACGAGGCCTTCGGTAGCTCCGGTGTCGCTGAGACATCGCCGGACGATACGACGACCGAAGTTGCTGGCCAGCGCGCCATCACCTGCTTGGCCAGGGCCAACCCATCCATGGCTCCGGGCATTCGCACATCGGTGAACAGGAGATCCGGCGCTTGCGCCGCGGTCTGCAGGTGCCGCCAGGCATCGTCCGCCGTCGCGAAGGCGGTGACGTCGAGGCCTTCGGACTCGAAGATCTCGGTCAGCATCTCCACAAGAAGCGGCTCATCTTCAGCAATCACTACCAGGCACATCGAGGCCACCGCTAGAGGAAACGCATGCATCACCAGATGCGGACGGCGAGTCATTCGTTCGGCTGATCCGATGAAGGGATAGCTCGCCAGACAAATACCGCCAATAGTGCGCAGTAGACCGCTTTATCGCTTATCGCGCGCTTAATTCACCAGCGGCGTGCGGCGCACCTGCGGCTCCGGCTCAGCCCCCGGTGCAGCACCTGGCACAGCACTGCGGCATAAGGCATTGCCTGCCTCATCGGAGATGGCCACAAGCTGCGGGACCTTCTGACCCGGCCGTACCCCCCACAAGCAGCCCCGGGCGTCTTGCAGCACAGCGCCGCGGCCGATCGGGATGGCCACCGCCTCCAGGCGATCAAGCAGGGGGAGTTCGTCCGGCGTTTCGGCCGCAACGGCCCCGGCCAGCGGCAGACTGGCAAACGCGGCCAGCAGCAGCCCCTTAAGCAATCGTGCACCAGAACCAGTCATTCTGAGTCTCCCCCTTCATCTTCAGCTGAACCAACATGGTCTTCGTCGGGGTCACCCAGGCCAGGGCGTCCTCCCGCAAACGAAGCTTGGTGGCGCTCTGGCGCCAGTACATCTCATCAATGCCGAGGACGATCTTGGTCGCAACGGATGCGACGAAGTCCTCCGGAAAATGCGTTGGGCTTTGCGAGGCAGCCACGAGCATCAGGCCGAATTTGCGCGCCTCTTTGGCGATGCGGTTGATCGGGCTCTCGGGGTCGTCGTCGGCGTAGATGTGGGCCTCATCCAGGATCACGACGTCGACGATGTGGTCTTGCTCACCGCGCTCTACAGCCGCCAGGAACAGCTCCTCCAGCCGGAAGAGCACGATCAGCTTGCGCTCCTCCATCGACAGGGCGTGGATGTTGTAGCGCCATACCGGATTGGTGGGGTCGAAGGGCGGAATCCCCGACTTGAAGATGCCGATCGCCTCGAGGTTCTGCAGCCGATCGACCACCGACTTCAGCACGTCGGTGCTGTCGTAGCGCATCAGGCTGTCGAGCTCCTTGCCGGTGGTGATCGCATCGATGTAGGCGGTATAGCTGTCGATGGCCTTGCGTTTGCTCTTATCGAGCTCCGACTTCTCCGCTTCTTCGTCGAACTGGCTTTGGCCTTTGCGCAGAGCCTGGATCACCTTCTTGCGGTGCCCCTGGGCGGCGCGGTTGGCCACCTCCAGGTACGTGACGGCCTCAGCGCCGGAGCCCAGAAACGACTGCTGCAGGATGTTCTGCGCCATGCGCAGCGCGTCGCGGATACTGGGATGAGCCCGGCCCATGAGCTTGGGCGGCCAGCGCGTGATGGCGCCCTGGTACTCGATCTGCGGTACCCACCAGCTGTACAGCGGCGCACTCGACCAGCGCGCGCCCAGGGCCTTGGCCTCGTCCTTCTCGCCCTTGGGCACGTCGATGAACAAGCGATCGTCGTTGCCGTCAGTCATGACCACCGCGGCGCCCTCCTCCACGATCCAGGTACTCGGATCCTCCTGCCTGAAGCCGTACTGGGCGTAGACGTCGTTCAGCACATTGCGCAGGCAAGCCTCCTGCTTGGGCCCCATCTGGCGCATGCTGCGATTCATGGTGGCGAGAAAGGATTGCACGCGCTTTCGCACACCACCGAAGTGCGGATCGGGGTTCACGCGAAGCGGATTGAGGCCGTAGTTGGTGCGCTCGGAAAAGCGAACCTCCGACGCCCCGGGAATCGACAGATCGCCGTGCACGTCGAAGATGTGGATCCGCGGAATGTGCCCGCCACAGGACTGCAGCATGTGGCTGATCATCTTGCGCAAGGTGTAGGTCTTGCCCGAGCCGGACATCCCCACCAGGAGGGTGTGGCCGTTCACCAGTTTGTCGCTGTCCCACATGACCGGGACCTGGCGATTCTTCTTTTGCTCAGCTGCGTCGATACCGAAGATGATCTGCATCAGGAGGCCTTGTTACCGCGGTCGACTTCGATGGCCTGGCCTGCAGGTGGTGGCGACACGCACATCAAATCGTCGCGCGGTGCGGCGCGATGTTTCTCACCCTTGAGCGTACGCTGCTTCTCGCTTCTGGCCAGGCCAAGCAGCGCGAGGCTCACCGAGCCCACTGCCAAGCCGTAAATCAGGCGTCCTTTCCAAAGCGCTGCGGCGGCATCGGCAAAGGCGATCGCCCCGAGCCAACCCAGGACTCCCGGGCGAGGTAGGTGTCGCCTCCAACCCAGCTTCTGACGGTGCGCGGCTTCCAAAGCAGCCAGGGTCCGCATGCATTTCGGCGTGGTCTGCCGCAGATTGGACTGGTCCAGCGTCTCGTTGATGAGCTCGAGCACCTGATAGGTGCGACCGTCATGGTCGCCAGCGCTACGATCGTCGACGTGAGCGTAACGTAGATGACCAGCCTGATAGAGCTGCTCAGCTCTGGTGCGAACACGCTCCATGCGCGCAGCTAAAAATGCGGCCTCTGCATCCGAGCGTAGCGCTTTGTCCGCCATGCGCCGGACCAATGCCGGAGCTCCCGGTACTCGAAGCTTTGTCAGTATCCGAGTTGACGCGCCGAGGTCGACACCTTCGCTGATCGCAAGGTAGCCGTCGGCATAGGGCTCAGTGAGCAGCCGCTGCAACAGACGATGCATCTGCTTTGGCGAAAGCTCGCTGTCAACTGGGCACCAGGGGAAGGGTTCGATACCAGCGCGCGATAGCGCGGCAAAGACTGCAGCTGTGTTCATGGACGTAACTCCTTGGCTTTGCACAGCATGGCAAGGCCAAGGAGCTCGATGGTTTCGATTCCTACCGCGTTGAGGGATGAACCTAACTTTGCGAATCCGGCACTTCAGTTCCATCGCTCGCCTGACCGAGCAACGCGACTGCAAGCGCCGGGATCGCCGTGCGACAGATCCGTATGTTGTAGGTCGCACCGGATCCGTCACTGAGGTTGAGATGAACGCCGCCGTCGGCTGATTTCACTTCCGCGAGCACGCTTTCTGCCATGTGAACGCATGACAAAGTCACTTGCCCAGTTGGATGAACGAGGGTCACGCGCTTCTCAATTTCCGGATCGGAGCTGAGGGATAACAGGTGCACTTTCGTCTCAGCAGGTAGCGACGAGAAAAGCACTTCAGTAATTTCGAAGCGGGAACGGAGTACCCACCGTTGAGCAATTGCGTGCCGGCGGATAGCGGTAAAGCGTCCCTGCAGTCCAGGCAAACCGACGAGATCGCGTAGGGGCAACCAGAGCCCTGTCCGAAGGCTGAGTCGATCATATTCTTCGATAGTACGCTCCGGCTGCTCCGCAGCGTCGCTCCCCTTGACGATCGCTTCGCCATCCTTGTGGTAACGCTCAGGCCATATGGCCTTTGGCGCGACGCCCAGGCATCGCGCGATCATCCGCTGCAACTCGACATGGGGCGTTTTGCCCAGACCATCGAGCGCGCTCCGGCGTGCACCAGCATGATGGGCAAGGTGCTCAAGCACAAATTGACGTCGACGCAAACTGGACTTGATCCAGCGCAGGCGCTCCGGCTCCGAGCCTGGGCAATCCGCCAAATCAACCGGCCGCGTCTCCCACTGGGCAACATGTATCCCAAACCCTTTCATTCCAGCCTGTGCGGCAGTGGCTCCACCCAGACGATCGAGAAGCTCATCGAAGGTGTTCTGGGCATGCTCCGACCAGACGACTCCATATCGCTCCGGGAAGAGCGCCTCGACGGTCACCCCAAGTGCTAGCGCGATAGCGCTTTCCGCGGCGGGGAAAGGCGTTCTCGCGGCAGTGCGCAAATTGGATAGCTGGTTGGCTTCGGCCAACTGAGTCAAGTTGGTGCCACGTCGGGTCAAGGCACGACGGATGACAGTCCATCGCCTTTCAAGCCGTTGCGCTTCAAACCACTGGTTCGTCATATCTACTACCTCTGTTGGGGTAGATCGACGGTCCCACGAGTTTTCAAAATGCAAGTTTGCGCTCCAGATACCGGGCTAGAGGCGTTAGAGCTTCGCTTATTGCGCTTGTGACTTGCGTATTTCAAAAGGCTGACAGGGTAGGCATTTTCCGAAGCGAGTCGCCGACCATGCCCTCCCCTTTCACCTGGAATATCGCGTTCCATTCCGGCTTCACCGCCGACAGCGACCTTCAAGCCGCACTCGACGTCGGGATAGCAATAGGGGTGGTCGCCGATCGAGTGACGCTCAGGCAGCAGCTGCGGGCTCTGCCTGATCACTTGGACAGGGGTGGGAAAGTCTTCGTTGATTCAGGCGCGTTTACCGCCTTCCGCCGGCAGTTAGCCATGGATTGGCCCCGGGTTCTCATGCTCTATCGCGCCTTGTGCACCACGACCCTGCGGCCGGAGAACCTGAGCGTCGTCGCCCCAGACGTAGTGGGCGATCAGCAGGCGACCCTGCTCCTTTGGCACCGGTACGCGCGGGACATACGGAGCTGGATAGACGCCGGCGCCAGGGTGATCATTCCCCTGCAGGCTGGATCGCTATCAGCCGGCGAGCTGCTGCAGGAGGCGATCGGCCTTTTGGGTACCAAGACATTCTGCGCCGGTATCCCTTCCAACCTCGCCGCAATGACCGCCGCCGATTGTCGTACGCTTGAGCACAACGACTTCCACATCCTGGGACGGGTGGTCATGACCGAAGAGCTACGAGACAAGGTCGAGGCCCTGCTGACCTGCAACGCTGGGGCCACGATCAGCTCTGACGCCAACTGGCTGAGATCTCGCACGAGGCAGATTGCCGGCGCAGTGGAGATGCTGCGCAGCACCCCGAACTTGCTGCAGACCCGCCGCACCCGCGCGGTGAAGGCTCTGCTGATGCAAGATGCGTTTGGAAGCCTCGATCAGTTGGCGCCGCGGTAGAAGGCCGGCGCGGAGGCTAAAAGGATAGGCCTACGCTTCGCTGAGCCTTAGCCGTACGAACGCGCCAGTCAACGCGCCGCCAAGCGGCGCCCTGCTCCCGACCGCACCGTGTCATAAGCGACCAGACCGTAGGCCAGGGCCACCCCGCCCGGCGCCACATACATCACCGCCTGAGCCATCAACTGCGCCATAGCCTCTAGCTGCTGTTGCATCCGCTCGACCATATCGCCGGTGGCGTGCACATCCATCATGCCCACAAACCCGACGCTCATGACGAGCCCGATCGCGATGACGAAGGCCAGCATCCAAGCGGCGTGCTTACGGACGGTATCGAAGCCGACCAGCAGGCCTACACACAGTCCCATGCAGATCGTGTAGTACCAGAACGTCCAGGCGGTGAAGCCAAGCTCCTCCCCGCCCTTGCCGATCAGCACGCTGAAAAACGCGATACCGGTACCCAGGAAGGAGCCTGCTACCAAACTCCAAAACAAACGGCTAATCGCTTTCATCTACTTCTCCAGTTTCGGGGGGAGTCATCCGCGCCGCATAGGTGCGTGAGTGACGGAAAAATTCAGGTAAAGCTTGACCAGCAGTCACCGCTCTTGGGGTGAAAAAGACACACGAACTTAACTACGCAGCGTCCTGCTTCAGCGCCGGCCTGTACCGGATGGCCTCAGTCACGCAACGGTGAGCTTGCGAACTACTCTGGCCTTGGTCGCTAGAAACGCAATCAGACCGTAGGCTACGGCCAGCGCCCCTGGTGCTATCCACATGAAGACACGAGCAACGACGCCGGCTGAGGCTTCGAGATCATGCTGTAGCCGCTCGGCGACGATATGGGCATCTGGCACATCGGCGAATTTCTGTATACCCAAAGCCATCAGTAGCCCGCCCGCTATGGCGAACGCCAAGATCCACAGAACATGGTTCCTGGCCGTACCGATACCGATCACCAACGCGGCGTAACCTCCGAGGCAGACACAGACGATGAAGTACCAGTGTGCCGAGTAGGTGAAGCCGATCGGCTTCATACCGTCGCCGATCAGCGCGCCGACGTGATAAATCCCGACGCCACCGAAAGCAATCAATGCGATCGCGACAACGAAAGCAGCTGCCCACGTTGCCTGTCCGCGGACGTCTTTGAAACCGACAACAAAAGCACTGCAGATACCGAGGCAAATCCAGTAATACCAGGACGCCCAAACGATGGCTGTGCCCTGCACACCGACGCCTGCCAGGGTGCTAAGTGCTCCGATACCTAACCCACCCATACATCCGGCTAGCAGACAAACTCGAAAGCGGTGAATGGCGCTCATTTAGATCCTCCGATGCGCACACGCCCGATGCCAGCTCACTGGATGAAATCGGCTGTTGCTCGCTGCGTGCCGGTTTTACCGTACCCACCTTGGGCTCGGCCGCCGCGAGGAGCTAACTGCCAAAAGGCACTGCGTGTCGCGGCAAGGAAATGATCAGCGGTAGTAAGGCTTAGTCGATGGCTTATTTGCGCCCCAAAAGGGGGTGAACCTGCCCATTGTGTTGCTAGGGCAATGCCAAGGTATGTCAGTAAGCCCGTGCGGCCGTATGCAGGCGCCGGCGATTCCTCAACAACCCGGATCGATACACCCCAAATGAAAGCTCCCGAAGCGCAGTGCCTATTCCTCTCCCGTGGCGACGCGGAACGATTCCGGCCAGCCGCCGGTAGCCACCTGGTGTCTATCTCCGATGGACCCGAGGACCCGGCAGCGATCGACGAAAACTATTGGGAAAGCGTCAGCTACCACCACTTCATTGACGCAGGCTTCGATGAGGAAACCATTGCTCTGTATGGCAGCAATTTCGAACGTACCTTCCGGGACTACCTGCTGATGCCCAAGGCAGAGGAGTTGCGAACTCGATTAGATACTCTGGCGGCGCAGCGCGTATTCGTGGTGATCAACTGCCAGGCAGGCAGGTCGAGAAGCGCAGCAGCTGCTGCCTATCTCCGGGATCGACACGGGTACCATCTCGAAAAGCCGACGCCGGATGCGAACATGTGCGTGCTCCGAATGCTCTCCCGCGACGCCTCCCTGATGGCAGCCTACCGCGAGGCCTCTAGGCAGACCGAGTCCGAGCCCGCGCCTGGTGGCTTCCTGTCGGCTATCAGGTCACTGCTATCCAGGCTATAGGTCATGGGGTCTACCGACTGGAGATGCCGGCGCGCCTAGCCAAACGGCCGCCCACGATCAATCGCCGGCGGAGCCCCGTCCGCCCCTGAAAAGCTGCTCCCGGAACATACGGTCTAGCAGCGCGCGGTTCCGGACCGCGGCGGCCAGGTAGCGTCGGGGGATCCTGTCTTTAACCAGGCGATAACCCTCAACGGCCTCTCGGTGAAGCCAGACGTACGCGGCGATCTGGAATGCCAGAACTACCGAAGGCAGGATCGCCATCCACCAGCGCCAGCCGCCGGCGACGCTGACCATCACGCTTAGAGACATCAGGACCAGCCCCCATGCCAGCAGACCCTGGCGGCCGGCGACGAAAGGCCTCGCCGATAGGTAGGCGTGGATAGCGCCGACGCCCAGCGCTTCGCGCCGATCCAGAGTCTGCAGCTGTTGCAGCACTCGCTCGAGGTCCTGTTCGGCTGGTTCGTTCTTGAAATCGGGAAGCATCCCATGGCTCTCGTTGGGGGCAGATGTGGTTTGCGAGAACAGCGCGTACCGCTGAGAGCGTCAGTGACGCCCGCTCAATGACGGACTCCCGTTGCCGACCCCGGCTTCGCCGCACGGTATTCGGCGAGGCAAGGCGTGGGTGATCCGGAAACGTGGATTGTACCCGCCCGCTGTGTCGCGGCGATCGATGGACAATCGGCCCAGGCTCTGGGGCCGCCGGCGTAGAAGTCACTGCATACGTCAGGAACATGGGGTTCACGCCCCCAGCCGGGGCGAACTCGGCCTTGCATTTCCACGGGAGGCGGCAAGCTTGGGTCTAGCAGCGCCACGCTGCAAATTGCCACCGCCAAGGAGCGATGCATGCCCTCACCGAACTGGACCCCCTCCACGCTTTACGCCGCGCTGGCATCTGGCGTTTCTGTCAGCAGTTTCGCCTTCGACGTCACCCTCCTGGACCAGCAAGACGCGATTCGCGTCGTACTGCCGGCGATGGGCGACCTCGAGATCTACATCGCTGTCGTCAACGACGTAGTCGTGGTCGACTCGGCCCTCGTCCCTGCTGAGGCGGTCAGCGACGCCCAGGCCTTCAATGCTGCGGTCCTTTCATCCCGCAGCCTATTCCCGCTTTCTGCTATCGGCCTCGAGACCAACGCTGATGGCGCTGGCCATTACGTCATGTATGGCTCGCTGCATGCCGGCTCCGACCTGAACACCGTACTGACCGAGATCTTCACGCTGGCCACCAACGTGCAAACCGCGGCTGCGACCTTCCAATCGTTCTTCAAGCAGCAGGACTCCCTATGACCAGCCCCTCCATCCTATCCAAACTCGTCACTCTGTTCCGCGGTAAGGTCACCGAGGCCGGTACCGCGGTGATCGACGCCAACGCTACCACCATCATCGACCAGGAAATCCGCGATGCTCGGGCAGCGATCGATCAAGGCAAGCGCGAGCTGGCTACCCTCATGGGCCAGCAGACTCTCGTGCAGCGCGAAATCGAGCAGCTGGAGGCGTCTATTCAGCAGGACGAGAAGGCGGCCCGCGCCGCGCTGGAAAAAGGCGCTCAGGACCTGGCAGAAGAGGTAGCAGGCCGGATCGCACGCACCGAGACCGCCCTCGAAGGGAAGCGCAGCATGGCTGCGGACTATGCGCGCAACATCGCCTCCATCAAAGGCAGCCTCGATACCTCGGCCGGCACCATCCAGCAGCTGGAGCAGCGTATCCAGGTTGCGAAGGCGCACCAGGTCACCCACTGCGCCCGGACGAACGCCTCCCTGGCCAGCGGACAGGCAAATGGCCGGATGAAGACCGCGGTTGACTCGCTCGCACGCATGGAGCAGCGCCTGCAGCAGCAAACGGCGACTCAGGACGCTGCCGAGCAGCTGGCCAAGGAGGCGTCGGGTGCTGATCTCGACGAACGCCTGAAGAATGCCGGCATCACACCCGGCAAGCAGAGTGCAGCCGCCGTGCTGGCACGACTGAAGCAGCCGTCCGCCTGACGCCAGCGGTCCGGACACGAGATCAGGTATCCGGGCAGATGCTTCTGCCTGGGTAACCTGCCGCTTTAAATCACTCTACGTTCAGTATGGCCCCATTCCAAAGAGTGGAACCGTTGGCGAAACTTTTTAAGACGCGAATGTGAGTGGCTCTTTCCCAACTTATTCGTTTCGGAGTAATAGGTTTAATTTATGAATGTTGAGCACGGTGAAGATCTTTTACAAGCTCGTCGTGAGGAGCTGAAAACTCTTGCCCGGACATGCCTTTGGTTTATTCCTTTTACCCTAGGAATAATGATCGCATCTCTGTACGAGATGAATAATACAGAAGGTCTCATGCTCTCATTAATGACTCTTTGTGTGGAAGTTTGTTCTTGGACGGCACCGGGTTTCGCTATGTTCGCCGTGTTTTTCCGGTTGATTCTCGCTGATATGCAAAAGCCCTGATACACTTTTGACGAAGATCACGCGTGCCAAGCCAGATTTCGTTGGCCCAACGATGGACCACTCTAGCAAGCCATTTAGCTGAAAATGGTCAAGCTTTAACATCACTTTTATCTTAGGACTCATCTATATGCCTGCCGCTCTCTTGATGCTTCTCGCCTGCTTCGTCTTGGTGTTCACTATCATTCCACTGCATGATGTCCAGTCAATCGAACAATTTTTCAACATCCTTATTACCTACGTCTGGGGTGCGGCCTGCATCGTTGCGGTCATCGCCATAGTGGGCATCTATCTTTTTGTATGGATCGAAAATCGAAAAGACGCAAAGGAAGAAGAGGAGAAATCCAAGCTCGCAGGTAGGGAGTAACACCGAGATGATCCTAAGGGTGCTCATCGTTATTACTTGCACGATAGCGGTCCCGACTATCGTAGTGCTGCACGACATTCAATCTGCAGAGCAGTTTGTCCGGATTTTCAGCATATACATGCTGGCGGCGATACTGGTTCCAGCAGTGCTTTACGGTATCGCTCGCTGTGCACTCGCTTGGCTAGACAGGTAGACCAATCCACGCGTCGACCACACCGGTCTGCGCTATCTCACGCCTGGTCGCGCTGGGCGGCAGGATGCCCCGGCGATCGTCACTCGGTTCACGCCCTGTCTCGGGGCGAACTCGCCACCCCTTCGGAGCTTGCATATTTACCTTTGCCGGTAGCGTGATCCTGCCGGCGACGCGTAACGGACCTTGCCGGCGGCCATCAGCCATTCCCACCGTCACGAGGATCCTCAATGTCTCTCTTGCAACGTATCCGCAGCGCACTGGGTTTCAGTGCCATGCCTACCGGCCAACTCGCCGTAGGTTATCCCCTGGGTTTGCGCGAGGGTCTTCCCCTCACCATCGACCCCCAGCTGCCCAGCGCCATGACTGGCCTGACGCTGGTCACCTTCCCCAGTGCACAGCCAATCGAGAACATCGGCGTCATTGACCTCGGTGCTGGCGCGCAGCTCTACCGGGTCTACCTTGCCGATGAGGACTACTGGCTCCAGGTGCACACAGAGCACGGGCAGGTCGAGTCGATCGTCCTGTTCAATTACCTCAGCTGGGTGCCCATGGAATCGCAAGACCACCTGCTGCAGACCGCCGGCCCGGCTAGCCCCATCGGCCGCCCCACCTACCTGCTCGACGGCGTCACCTTCAGTCGCGACTGGGGTACCGCCGGCAATCAAGCAGAGCTCCAGAGCTTTACCGAGCGCTTTCCTCCAGCCAACCACGAACGGGACCAGGTGCAGCACCGGGCCATGCTCTACAGCCGTGACCTCGGCATTCCTGGCCGGCGGGAATTTCTGCTGTTCTCAGTCGAGGAAAACGCCCTGGGCGAAGTTTCCGTTTCAACCTCGCGCGGCCTGACGCTCTTCGCTCACGACCTCATCTGAATCAAGGACTGACCCATGCTCGACGCTCTGCAACTCACCCTGACCCTGTCCCTGAATCCGACCGCCCTGCTGGGGTTCGTCCTGTACGTGGCCACCGCCTGCGTCCTCCTGGCGCTGTTCCAGTTCGCCTACACCAAGGTAACCCCACACAATGAATGGGCGCTGATCCGGGCAAACAACACCGCAGCGGCCGTCGCCCTGGGCGGCGCCATCATCGGATTTGCCTTGCCGGCCAGCAACGTCATCGCCTATTCCGTGAATCTCCTGGACTTCGTCGTCTGGGCGGTCCTGGGCGCCTTCATCCAGCTGGGCGCGTTCTTCGCGACCTCACTCGTGCTGCGGCCGCTGCGCACCCGCATCGAGAACGGCGAAATCGCTGCCGGCATCTACGTCGCGGCAGTGGCCATTGCCGTAGGCCTGATCAACGCCGCCTGCATGACGCCCAGCGCCTAAGGAAGACCGCCATGAAACGCAGTTCACGTGTCCAACTGTCCTTGCTCGCCATAGCCGTCGTATCGGTCAGCGGCTGCGATGCCCCGGAGAAAGGCCAGGTCCTCAACAAGGTGGCGTCCTTCGACTCCGTGAAGCAGTGCGTCGACGCACGCATTCCGGAGAACATCTGCGCCGAGTCCTACATGGACGCGCTGGCCGAGCACAAACGGCGCGCGCCCACCTATGACACCCAGGCGCAGTGCGAGGAAGACTTCGTCGCCGGCTACTGCGAAACGGCTGATGCCGGCAAATTCGCGCCGAAATTTGGCGGCTTCGAGATCGCCGCCAGCGGACGTGCTACCGAATCGCAGATCGCCGCGGCGCAAGCGGCGGCAAACACCAGCCATGCGGGCGGCTCGAACGACGGCCTGCTTACCGGTCTGCTGATCGGCAGCATGCTCAACAACGGCGGCACCAGCCGCTTCAGCGAGCCGGTCTATCGCTACCGGGATGATCGCGGTGGCTTCGCCTCCTCCAGCCTCAATCGACGCATCGAGACGGGATCGCGCTTCAGCAACTCGACCCAGGCACGCACGAGCAATGCCTACACCGCGCCAACGCCCCGAGTGAGCAGCGGCTACACGAGTCCGCCGTCTACCAGTCGCTATTCCAGCTCCCCCAGCACCAGCTCTACCAGCTCGATCGGCAGTAGTCGGTCCTCCATAAACACCTCCGCCGCTACCTCGCGTGGTGGCTTTGGCGGCAGCGCCGTTGCGAGAGCAAGCGGCTTCAGCGGCGGCAGCTTCGGCGGCTAGGGAGAACACCATGCAACGCATTGCTCATCAAGAACGACCAGACTGGCAGGCCCGGGCCGAGCGCAACGGTTTCAAGTTTCACACCATCGAGGGGGAGCGCTACTGGGACGAGCGTCACTACTACGCCTTCACCCTCGACCAGGTCGAGAAGGACCTCGAGGCGCCCACAGAAGAACTGCACCACATGTGCCTTGACCTGGTAGGCCGTGTTGTACGCGATGAGCAATTGCTGAAGCGTCTGGGCATCCCAGAGGCGTTCTTCGACTCGATCGCAGAATCATGGCGAGAGGGGCATCCGCACCTCTACGGCCGCTTCGACCTGGTCTACGACGGCAAGCGCCCGGCCAAGATGATCGAAGCCAACTATGACACCCCCACGTCGATCTACGAGGCGGCAGCGTTCCAATGGGACTGGCTCGAGGATGGCATGGCGCGCGGCCTGCTCCCCCAGGGAAGCGACCAGTTCAACAGCATCGAGGAAAGACTGGGCCAGGCGTTCCAGGCGCTGCGCCTGAAGCACCCCTTTTACTTCGCCTCCATCGACGGGTCCGAGGAAGACAAAGGCACCTGCGATTACCTGCGCGCGGTTGCCGAGAAGGCCGGCCTGCAGACCGAGCACATCTACCTGCAGGAGATTGGTCTGCAGGAAGGTCGCTTCGTCGACCTACAGGACCGGTGGATCCCCCACCTCTTCAAGCTGCACCCCTGGGAATTCATCTTCGAGGAAGAGTTTGGCGCGGCGGTGGCCAAGTCGGACACCCAGTTCATCGAGCCGATGTGGAAGGCCATCATCTCGAACAAGGGCATGCTGCCGCTGCTCTGGGAGATGCACCGCGGGCACCCGAATCTGCTGGAGTGCCACGTCGACACGACGCGCTCCGCCCCGGTACCACCGGGCTGGGTACGCAAGCCGTTTTTCTCCCGGGAGGGCTCGAACATCGAGCTGCACACCGCCACCGGCGAACGCGAGGTCGTGGACGGCCCGTACGGCGATTCGCCCCAGATCCTGCAGCGCTGCGCGCCGCTGCCACGCTTCGGCCAGGACTACACGCTGATCGGCAGCTGGGTGATCGGCGACTGCGCGGCCGGGATCGGCATTCGCGAAGACAGCACGTTGGTGACCAAAGATAGCTCCCGTTTCGTGCCACACCTTATCAAAGCCTGATCGGGTTAAATAAATAGGACGCCCACTTGGATATCTGTTTTAAACTCATTGAAAAAGCCACGCTTTCAGAATGGCTATCATTTCTGGTAATAATACTTGGTGTCACAATATCAGTCTTTTGGGTTTTTGTGATTGCATCAAACTTGAAGTCTTTCGACCCACCGCTGATATGCCGTAGCCGCATTTTCAGGCTGCTCATGTCTCTGCACGGTAAGTACTTGGGCATTCCTATAAGCGTCACGTTACTGATGGCAGGGTGGGTGCTCCTGGTAGATAATTTCCGCTTTCTAATCGTCTGTCAAATTCCCACGCAGCCAATGGACGTGCCAGGTCTCTTTACTTGCTTTTTCGTTCCACTTGTCTTATGGGTTTTTTTTGCTCGTGGTCAGGGATTGCCGTTCCGCCTAAACGAGTCTCTGAGAATGTCGTGGGATCGGAAAAATCAGCTACAACTGCATTTGAGCGGCCCTGTACCCCGAGCGATTTCAAAGAAATATATTCTGAAATCAGCACTTGAGCTCCATAGCCATCTCACCCAACTCAGAAGGCACAATATCTACAATACGACAGTATTAGAGAGTTGGCTTTTCTTGAGAAAAGCAATTACGGTCAGCCCCCGTTTGATTCGACTTCGCCAAAAGCTTTATTTCTCGGATCTTCACATTGCTCACTCCAGAGCAGCAAAGGTGCAAAATAAGCCAAAACGACTGGCGTTGCTATTCGTATTAAAGCTCCGGATCGCTGGTCGTCTTATCTTGTCGAGCCAAGAAATATATCAGCTGATGAGCCAGATATGTGTTAAGGACCTTATGCTCGACGGAGCCGACCATCGTCGCCTGCCTCAGGCAGATGTCGATACTTTTGTATACTCTTTATCATTGCTTGATAGCAGCTATAGATTCGAAGAACGGCCTATAAAAAAATTAAATCTGGTCACAGTATTCATGTTGATCATCCACTACCCACACATCGGAAAATATTTCGTACCGTTCTCTACGGGTATTGAAATTAAATAAAAAAGCCCGGCAATGCCGGGCTTTTTTATTGATCAACCACTAACCGTGCAAGCTCGGACAAGGCCATGAAGCCCCAGCCCGATCTCGTCGGCAGGCACATCGAGCCTGGCCAGCTCGAACCCGAACTGGCAGACCCGTGCGTAGCTGCTGACGCTGGGCACGGCAGGGGTTCGCAATTCCCGGCCGGAGCCGAGCATCACGATGTCCTCCGCCGGCGCCGGTGCGCCGTGTGCCTTCAGCGCGTGCATCTGCTCGTTGATCGACCAGCCGAACAGATTGCCGTAGTGCTCGATGACCTCCCTGATCTGCCAGACCTCGTCCGGCCGGACAGGGAAGGCGCTCCAGTCGATCCAGCCTTGCAGCCGGAACACGATCTCCTTGGGGTTGCCCCAGGCGACCGTGCATTGCACCCGACGTAGGGCAAAGGTACCTAAGGCTGCCTGATGTACCTGGTCGCGAAGGTTGTGCTCGTCGAAGTCATGAACGTCGTCGATGCCCATCCCGACATAGGCGGTCAGCGTCGAGCCCTCGATAGGCCAGATGTTGCCGTTGGCGAAGCGTGCGTAGTGCATGGGTGTTCTCCTGGATCTCCAGCCGCGTCCCCTAGCGGGGCGCAGCCGTCACGTCCGTGTGATGGTCAGAGGATGATGCGACGCGCGCTTGCCGGTACCGGGCGGGCGGCAGGTGCGTTCAGTTCGATCCAGTTGCACTGGTAGGTGCCGGCTATTGCCTGGCAGACCGGCACGATCCGCTTTGCCTGGACCAGGGGTCCGGGATCGGCAGGCGTTACAGGTGCGCTGGTGCAGCCGAGCAGCGTGCAGGACGCCAACACGAAGGTGAGGAGGAACAGGAGAAAGCGAGAGTTTTTCATGAAAGGTCTCATCGATGGACGGACCTTTCCCCATACGGGGATTGGCCCGTATGGGTGGAAGAGTGCTGCTGAGCAGCTGAGGGTGGCCGAATGGCCGTCTGGACCGCAACGCATGTTGCGGATCAAGAACCTCGATTCTACGACGCGCCAAACGCCTGGTCCAGAGGCGTTCCAGGGTCACAGCCGAAACGCCTGATCAGTCCAGAAAGAGCTTGCGGCCAGACTGTGGTTCCTCACTGACGACCTTCGCTTCGGCCGGCGGCTTCGCCGCGGTTGGCAGCTCGGGGGGCTCGGGCGGCGGGGACCGCCTTGAGCGAGTCTGCGCCGCCGCCAAATTGGTCAGCGAGGGCGGCCCGCTCTCCACCTGAGGTGCTGGAGACCGCGCCCGCGCTGCCGCCGCGTAGGCCTCAATCAGGTCGTTTTGCGAGCCACGCCGTGCGGCCACCCTTCGGCCTTCCCACCACCAAAAGCCTAGAAATGCTGCGAACAGCAGCACACTGAACGCAACTCCAATCGCGAGCATCTGCACCGCGCTTGAACGTCCAACTATATCGGCCACGGTAGGCGCGGCTACCGCGATGTCCTCCAGCGAGTGCTGCATATGCAGATCGGCTGTAGACGGATAGGCGACCGATAAAAGGAAGCCCGGGTTGTCCCTCCGCGAGCGGGTCATTTCCTTGAGGGTCCCATTGCCCCCAGAAAGACGCTGCACGGTTTCATCCAGGGTGAAGGTCTCGCCGGTGACCGTCCCGCCGAGAAAGTGATTGAGCCCATCAGGGTCTAGGACGCGGCACACAGGCCCGCTGGCGCGTTCGACGTAACGCCCTGGGCAAATTCGAACCTCGTTTGCGCCATCAGGCTTGGTTGCCACCAGGTACTGATCGTCGGCGATGAAATATGCCCTACTGGCCACAAAGCTTGGCTCACTACGTGGTGCCAGATCTGGAAGTGCGGCAAGCACAGACGACGTAGCGAAGCCAAGCAGAGCGAAACAGAAAACCTGCAGTCGGGTCACGGCTATGCTCCAGCCTCGTGATCATTTCGGGGCAGGTGCTTGCCCTGGGCCCTGATCAGCTGCTTCTCGAAGGCGATCGCCTCGTGCCGCTCAATGAACGGGCCGTACCGCTTCTCGTCGACCAGAACGAGCCAGGCGCACCGCCAGGTCCTGGTCCAGGCGGCAAGCCTCGTCGACTCTCCCGCGACGCTGCGAATGGCGCCGAAGAACAGCCGTTTAATGACGCCGGCCGGTACCACGTGAGAAACCCGCTTGCGCTCAAATGACTCGAGCTGCAGGCCGGCAAAGCTCACTTCGTCCTGGAAGCCGGTCACCGTCCCTGCGGAAATCACGATGCGCCGGGCCGCTGCGCCCCGGCCGCCGGCAGATTGCCGATGCACGGAGCGGGTCATGCTTGCGGTCCTTCGTCGAGGAACAGGCGGCGCCCTACATGGCCGGTATCCATTCCTATCCCTGCAGCCGCGCGCTGTTCGCTACCGACGCGCTGATTCTCCGGCGCGATGGTAGGCTGCTGGAGCTGCTGTGGCGCAACTGGCTGAGGTGAGGCCGCCAAAGGGGTAACAGGCTGGGGTTCTCCTGCCATAGGCGTTGCGGCCTCACCAGGCCCTGGTGTCCACCAGTGATCTACAAGCGCCAAGAATAGGGATCCGAGCATCACCACTACGGCGACTACCTCGAAAAATACCATCAGCGCTGGAGAGAGATCGGTTGCTAAGCCCAGCCCGACGGCGAAACAAGCACCGGTCGTTGGAACATATATCCATCCGGAGTCGTAGTAGTGTTCTAGGCACCACACCCAGGCTGACATGCAGAAGATGCCGAACGATCCGAAGACCCACAGTCGTACATGCTGATCGATGACCGATGCAGATGGCCAGCCAAGCCAGTTGAGTGCAAGACATGCAGCAACCGGCGGCAGGGTTGCGATCCCAATCAGGGTGCAGTGGTGTCTTTTCTTCATGAGTAGGCCATGCGGTAGGTAGTCGGCGAGGTCAGTAGATGACCTTCTGGGTGCTTACGGCCTGCAGCTCGAATGCATGCTCCGGCTTCAGCTCGACCTCGGTGACCTCAGTCCCTTCCAGCCGCAGCCGATGCTCTAGGTCCTCGCACGTTTTGCCCTCGAAGCCTTGGAAGTCGGCGGTCACCTTTGCCGCTTTGATCGTCACCACTACGCGCTTCACCATACTGCCTCCTCGGCAATCACTTCCAAATGGCCGTTCTCCCGCCGGATCTCCACCTGGTAATTCTCAGCACGCAGGGCTGCGGCGTAGTGCTGCGCCAGGTACATATCGGCCAGCTCTGCGCTTACCCGGCGCGTCCACTCTCCAACATCGCCGTAGTCCTCTTGATAGGGCATGTAACGGCCGCCCTCGAGGTTGAAGCCCAAGCGAAACTGAGGCTTTTCCAGGTGTTGAAGCACCAGGTCGTAGCGCTCCGTGGTATAGCCGACCGCGACTCGATACAACCTTTCATTGGTCAGTACGATGCCCAGTCCAGCCAGGGCTGTTTTGAAGACCACCGGATCGCTGTAGGCGACCGTAACCTTCCCTTTCACGATATGGCTCATGTCTGATAGCTCCTCTTAGCCCAGTTCCAGTGCACGTCCGCCGTACGGCTCGACGATCGGGTCGAGTGTGTTGGCGCGGGTGAATCCGTCCTCGCCCAGGCGGCGGATGGCATCGATGTCGGCCTTGCGGGTCTCGCTGGAAGGGCTAATGTCCGCAAGCGCCTGCAGCAGCAGCTCCTGGCCTATCGCAGTGTCATGCTCAGCCGCCAGATAACGCGCATCGGTGATGGCCTGCTCGATCTCGGCGCCGGTATAGCCGTCGCTCACACGCACCAGCGCGGCGAGATCGAGATTTTCTGCCTGGCACTCAGCGATCCGTAGATGGATGTTCAGGATGGCCTCGCGCTCGTCCGCGCTCGGCAGGTCGATGAAAAAACAGCGATCCCATCGGCCGGCACGCATCAGCTCCGGCGGCAACGCCGCGACCCGGTTTGCCGACGCAACGATGAAGACCTGCTCGCGGCGCTCCTGCAGCCAGTACAGGAAGCTGCCGAGCAGCCGGCGAGAGATCTCGTTGTCCGCCTCACCACTGGCGAAGGCCTTGTCGATCTCGTCGATCAGCACGGTGACGGGCGCAATCTGCTCGATCGTCTGCAGGGCCTGGCGGAACCGCTGCTCGGTCTCACCCTGGTACTTGGAGTAGAAGCGGTTCATGTCGAGGCGGACGAGGGTGGTACCGAAGACGCCGGCGGCGGCCTTGGCCATGAGTGTCTTGCCACCACCCGGTACGCCGGCCAGCAGCACGCCTTTGAGCGGAAGGTTCTTCTCCCAGCCCACCTTGCGGCCACGCAGAAAGCGCTTGAGCGGCTCCAGGCCGCCGACGCTGTCGATCACTACCGGCTCCAGGACATCCAGACCAACCTCACGCAGGATGTGGTGCTTCTCACGGCGAATCTCCGACAGGTACTCCTTCCCGTTGCGGCGGCTGTTGGCTGCCAGGATGAAGACGTTGCGCATCTGGGTGTGGCTCAGCCCCATCGCATGGTTCGCGACCACGCCGCGTTCCTCTTCCGTGAAGATCGACGCTTCCGCGTCGCTCCCCATGGCGCGGCCGCCATTGAGCGACCGTTGCACGTCATGCTCCGCGGTCTTGATGACGGCGATGACTTCGGACCGGGTCATGGGCGGCAGGTCGATGTGGTAGACGAACTCCTCCGATAGCCCCTCCCGCCCGGCGATGACGTAGCTGACGCCGTATTTTTCGAGGGCACCGAGACTGCCCTTGAGGGCAGGCAGATTTTCGCTGGAGCTGCGCTGCCGGTCCTGAAAATACGGATCGAAGATCACCACCCCCCGCTTAACTTCCGGTCCTTCCGCGATCTGTTTGATCTGGTTTGGGTCGGGTACCAGCTTGAACGGCATCTCGTGATAATGCCGGCCCAGGTCGGCGGCAACTTTCTTGACCGCGGCGCGCGCGCGGGCGACTTCGAACGTCTTGAGGGCCACGACGGGGAAGGCGCAGCGAAAAGCGGCGGTAATGCGTTCGAGGACGTCGTTCTCTTGAGACACAGTCCAGGCTCCAATACACAGTAGGAATGGAGCGAGCGTGCCAGCTAGGGATCGACGAACGAGCGTAATTTGCGCCCGTAATAGGGGTGAACCGTCCTTATGCGGAGGAAACGGCTGCAGAGTTAGCGCAAAGCGGGGCAGAGCGTCGCAGCGGCTATCGAACGTTTTCTTATGGTGGAGAAAGTGGTCATAGCGAACCGGTATATCTGGCGACCTTTTTATTTCGGCTCGCTCGGAAAGCTGTACGTTATTTGACCACTTCGCTCTGATCCCAGCCTCCACGCGCACTTGCCGGGCACGACCCCCAGGATACCCCCCAGTCCCGAACAGCTTATCCACGATTTATCCACAGCCGGAAACGCGACAAACGCGACATCTAGTGGCCCTTGCAACCCCGCACCACCATATATAGCAGTTCGTCGGCATGGCCTGGGACGGCGAAACACCCCTCTGTCAAGACTGTCTTCGGGCTGTAGGTGGCCTTATGCTGTGGTCATACATCCAGGGGCTACTACGAGGCACACAGAGATCCCCACCATTGCTGGTGTAACGACACCAGAGCACCAACCGTAGGATGTGACGAAAAAGGGCCAGCTCATACGAGGTGGCTCGGCAGGGATGCGAGATATGAGGTTGGCCAAAAGCCATCCTGGGGGAAAAGGAACGGGTGGACAGTGATTACTTTCCACGGCAACACAGCCACCCGTAGCTCCGAAATGCACTCGCTGTGACACGGGTAAGCTGCACCTCAGAAGGCCGTATTTAACGCCCGACGCGATCGCCACGTCAAAGGGTTTTGATGACGGTTGAGGCAATGCTCACCCTCAATTTTTCACCACTTGAGGGTCCATCTTCATGACCAACGTTCCACGCCGCCGCCGCCGGATTCGGCGCATTCATCGCACTAAAACCGTCTACGTCCACGACTATCGGCGCTTCCGCTTTGGGCGCTGGGAGGACGTCCGCCACCACTACCGCAGCCTGCCGCAGCCGCAGCTTGTCTTCGACTTCGGGGAGGACTGAGCATGGCCAAGCACATTCGCGGCAACGGTGACGGCAAGAACGGCGAGAACCAGTCCTACACCATTCCGGGCCGGGGCAATGTCCCGCGGCCCCAACTGGTGCGGGAGGTCGAAGCGGGCAAGCACCCGGATTTCGGGATCGTGACCCGTAACGGAACGCCTTATGTTCGGGCGAACCCTGACGGGCGGAAAGGCAACAACGTCGACCAGGACTAGGTTCACTCAGGCCACGGATGGCCTACTACCTCCTCCGCGTATGGGCACCTGGCCTGCGCATGATCGGTGCAAGCCAAGGTCAAGAGCCCACTATTCACACTGGCGCGGCCTGGGCGATTCCAGGCAAGCCACCCAATGCGGTCTGCGTGAGCGCAGGCGCTGCCTCCGACGCTTCTCCTGCGAGCCGCGGCGTGATCCGATCGCTAACGTCACGCGCTAGCGTGCTGATGACCGACCAATCGGCCTGCAGCCAGTATCCGACGACGGAGCTGGCCATCGTGCGATCCAGCGGCGAAAGCCTGCCTTTCAACAGCAGCTCCATGTCGACCTTGAGCGCGTCAATGTGGAAGCCGGCCTTCTCCGAGGTGATCCAGAAGCCTGGATCCTGGATGCGAAACATCAGATCGAGAGTGAGCCGCGCCAGCTCAAGCAGAGGCTCTTGCGTGGCAGCAGCGTGGCTGCGGAAGCCCGCAATGTGAAGTTGCCGTGAGCGCCGAATGCGGTCCGCCCAGGCCTGCTGCTTGGCGGAGCCACCCCATAGGTCAGGGAGTGCCGAAACGGAGGCATCCGTCGCCGCTGGCGCACACGCCCAGGCCGATCGCAGTTGCTTGGAGCAGTCGCTGCACAGGGAGTAGCGCGCGTAGCGCTCTTCGTCCTGGCGCGCCTTGTTGGATTGGTAGTGGAAGGACGCGTTGTCGGTGTGGCCGCACACGCGGCGGGTGGCGGCGGAGAAGTGGGTGGTGGTCATGGCTTGCTCCTTGAGAAAGCTCAAGCATCCCCTCACTCCTGAAAACGCAAGCGCAGACCTCGGCCCCACTCTATCCACGCCCTGGACTGGCTCAAATCGACTCCGAAAACCGCTTTCGGCGGCACCACAATGGCTCATCCACACCGCCAATCGAGCCATCAGAATGTCCAGCCACCAACAGACGCGTATGTTCGCGGGCTATCGCTACCTATTGGCCATCATCCTTTGCGCCCTTACATGGTCGGGAAGCGCGATCGCAGAGACGTGCAAGCTGGATGACCAAACGTGGTTTCTGTACGAAAACAGCAACGATGGCAACGACATCGTTTACCGATACCTCTGGATCGAGGGGCAAGAGTTATGGAGTGTCGATCAGATCGAGATCGATAGAGGCATGTATTTCACTGCCGCCAACGGAAAGCGGTATCGAATTGGTCCGGAGGTGGACCGAAACACCTTGCGCCAGCCGGTCTGTGGGGAATTCGGGCCTAACTATCAGAGCACGCAGTCAGAAACACAACAGGCGAACTGCCCAGCGACTCATCCCAGCGGTTCCATCACTCAGCAGCGCACATACGAGGTTTGGTCCGACGGCAGTCGGCGCAACTATTCCGGCTGGAACGAGATCGGCCGTAATTGCCAGGCGGTCTATAACTCGACGCAAACGGAGTCCCGCAATCAGGACTGCCCGGCGACTCATCCCCAGGGCACCATTACGCAGCAGCAAACCTATGAGGTGTGGTCGGACGGCAGCCGCCGCAATGATTCCGGCTGGAGAACGACCGGCAACACCTGCACCGCGATCTACTCGTCCAAGGGATCAGAGAGCCGTCAGCTGAGCTGCCCGGCCGCGACGCCGAGTGGCACTTGGACCCAGAGCCGCAGCTATGACCTCTATACCGATGGCAGCCATCGTAACGAGTCTGCCTGGGGCGACACCTCCACCTGCTACAACCGGACGCCAGTTGCCGGCAACCTGGCGATCGCCAGCGACGAGGACACGCCGGCCAGCGGCACCCTGCCGGTGACCGACGACCATTCGACCTTCACCTACCAGATCGTCAACGCAGCGCCTGCAGCATCGGGTACCGCTCGCTTCGCCGGTAACACCGTCGTCTTTACGCCCGCGGCTGACTGGAATGGTGCGACGTCGATGACCTACCGCGCCCAGGACCCCAGCGGCGCCTGGTCGAACGTGGCCACCGTGTCGATCACGATCCGGCCGGTGAATGATGCCCCGGTCGCCGACGCCAAGGCCCTGAGTCTCGATGAGGACACCCAAGCCAGCGTACTGCTGTCCGCAACGGACATCGACTCCCCTGCCCCCACTGTCTTCCAGCTCGTCGCCGTGCCGCCGGCCGCGGTCGGCCAGGTCACCCTCGCCGGGCCCACCGCCACCTTCAAGCCAGCCAAAGATTGGAACGGCGCCACCCAGTTCACCTACCGCGCCCAGGATACCGCTGGCGCCTGGTCGGCGCCGGCGGCGGTCGCCGTCACCGTGCGGCCGGTGAACGACGAGCCCGTGCTGACTGACGTGTCGCTCGAGATACGGACGAAGGAGTCCCTGCCGGTGACCACGCGCGCAGTGATCAAGCGCTAGTTGGAAAATTTTTTATAGCAGAAAAAAAGATACTCTTTTCTAATACAAGGTGATTAATATGAAAAGATGGCTGATAACTAATTTAGTGGCCTACATGGTTTGGCTACTGTCGTCATCAGCCGCTTTCGCTGCTATGCCATATCCCCCCCAAAATGGCTATCATCCTGAGTTGCTAAGCTCGTCAAGCTGCGATTGGGGAATATGGAATATTGCAGATTGGGACCCTGAAAATTATGGAGTAATGATGATCGCTCATGATTACTCTTGGTATGAGTCCCCCAATATATCAACACGCTGGTTTGGACCTATAGGCTCGGACTTTTTTACTTATAGAGGTAACCGCTATTTCGTAGGTAACTATGTTGGTAAAATAACTGAGTACGGTGCCACCCGGTATCAGTGGACGATCTGCCAAGCGCCGAATACTTATTTCGTGCGCGTTGAAAGTGAGTCGCAGACTGCGTATTGCCCGGCGGACAGGCCTGCAGGGAACATTCAGCAGAGCAGAACCTACGAGCTTTGGTCCGACGGCAGCCGCCGCAACTATTCAGGGTGGAGCGAGACCGGCCGCACCTGCCAGGCCGTCTACAACTCGACCCAGACCGAGTACCGAAACCAAAGCTGCCCCGCTACGCAGCCCCAGGGCACTATCAACCAGCGACGGACCTACGAAGTGTGGTCCGATGGCAGCCAGCGCAATGACTCCGGCTGGACCACCACCAGCAACACCTGCACCGCGGTCTATTCCTCGAGCGAATCGGAAACGCGCCAGCTCGCCTGCCCGGCCGGGACGCCGACGGGACCCTGGACCCAGCGCCGCACCTACGACATCTACAGCGACGGCAGCCGGCGCAATGAGTCAGCGTGGACCGATACCGCTACCTGCTACAACCGGACGCCGGCAGCCGGCAACCTGGCGATCGCCAGCGACGAGGACAGGCCGGCCAGCGGCGCCCTGCCGGTGACCGACGACCACTCCTCTTTCACCTACCAGATCGTCAGCGCGGCGCCTGCAGCTGCGGGCACCGCGCGCTTCGCCGGCAATACCGTGGTCTTCACGCCGACAGCCGATTGGAATGGCACGACGTCGATGACCTATCGCGCCCAGGACCCCAGCGGCGCCTGGTCGAACGTGGCCACCGTGTCGATCACCATCCACCCGGTGAACGATGCCCCCGTCGCCGAGGCCAAGACCCTGAGCCTCGATGAGGACACCCAAGCCAGCGTGCTGCTGTCCGCAACGGACATCGACTCCCCCGCCCCCACCGTCTTTCAGCTCGTCGCCGTGCCGCCGGCCGCGGTCGGCCAGGTCACCCTCGCCGGGGCCACCGCCACCTTCACGCCGGCCAAGGATTGGAACGGCGCCACCCAGTTCACCTACCGCGCCCAGGATACCGCTGGCGCCTGGTCGGCACCGGCTGCGGTGGTCGTCTCCGTGCGGCCGGTAAACGACACACCTGCGCTGACCGATGTTTCGCTCGAGATAAGGACGAAGGAATCGGTGCCGGTCACCACGCGTGCCCGGGTCATGCAGTGAGGACACGCCGGCCTTGCATTCTGGAGATAGGACATAGCCTCGACTGACCCAGTCATGTGAGGCGCCTCATGGAAGTACTACGCAGCTCTTTCACTGCCGGCGGCGAGCGGGTCTACCTGCTCTTCCAGCCAACCACCAGGCGATTTCGCCTGGCCACACGTTGGTGCTACGTCGCCAGCTTTCTGCAGCTGCAGGACGCGACGGATGCCTTCGAGGCCTTGGAGCTTTCGGATCGGCCGGCGGCTCAGCTAGGACGGCTATTGGTCCGAGCGGTGCGCAAAACACCTCGATCGATACCGGGCTCCCGCCGTCATGCGATGTGGAGGATCAAACGCATCCTCGACTTCGTCGACGCTCGCGCGTCTGGAACGGCCCGTTGAATCCCTATCCACGGCGTGAACTCACGCCCCAGGGCTATCCCATGTCCCGTTTACTTGTCCCACTCCCCTATGCCGAGGTGGCTATGCCTTCGCGCCCAACCGCACCTGCACCGATCACGATCGTCGCTGCGGCCTTGATCCTCCTGCTCAGCATCTTCAGCGCGCTGTCCCGTGCGGACGAGGTCGGCACGACCTTCAGCCAGAACTCCTTCATCTGCGACTCGAACTCACCCGGGTATTGGAACGGTGGACTGGACAGTGGCTGGAAAAACCACATCATTTCGGTCTATCGGCAATACCCCACCAACTTAGGTCGGTGCCCCGATCAAGGCGGCTGGACCTATTGGCAAGGTGACATTCCAAAGTACAACGATACTTATGAAAGCTTTCGCAAGCGCTGGAACGAAGCGGCGGATGCCGATGTTAGGGACAAAGGCGGCCCGGCTGGCTACCAAGCAAAGTTCGATGCGGAGTGCCTTAGCTCGGCGCGAGACAAGTACGGGAGCTATGTAGTTAGCGCACGCTATGTTCACTACACCGGCAACGGGTGCGAAATCACCCGAGTCATTCCCAATACGCCACCAACGGCCCTGAATTCAACGGCCACGGTTAACGAAGACACCATAGGCCGGTTCGACCTGCAGGCGTACGATTCTGACGGGAGCGTCGTCACCTATTCCGTCATTCAACCACCCAGCGTTGGCACCATTTCGCAGAGCACCTCGACCATCACTTACTGGCCGCCAGCGGAATGGTCTGGTACTACAACAATGACCTTCCAGGTCACCGACAACCGCCGTGCTACTTCAAATATCGCCACCGTCACCATCGTCGTCATGCCGGTGAATGATCCGCCCGTCGTCCAGCCGGTTTCCCTGACCACGGACGAGGACACGCCGGTTGAGACGACGCTGTCAGGTACCGATATCGACTCGGCGCCGCCCTCCTACTTCGAGCTGGTTTCTCCGCCACTCAAGACCGTGGGCGTTGCAACCATCCAGGGCGCCAACCTGCGCTTCGAGCCGGCCAAGGACTGGAATGGCACAGCCAGCTTCACCTACCGGGCACGCGACCCCGAGGGCGCCTATTCGGCTGCTGCAAGGGTGACGGTGCTGGTGCGGCCGATCAACGACGCCCCGACCGCAACGACACCGCTGCAGATCAAGACGGTGGAGTCCAGGCCTGCGACGGTCCGCGCCCGGGTGACGACGCCTTGATGGTGGGGGAGCGAAAGATTCTTTCCCTGGCCCGCATCTTCTGAGGACCTACCTGCCTGAGGCAGCCAGTGGCTAGGTCGCCGGCCCGCTAGTGCAGGCTCACGAGCTTGCGTTTTCGAAGATGCCTGGAGGATGGGCTCAGTGAGGCGGCTGGCGCCTCGACGCACTGAGGCCCCTCCCCATGACCGCATTTCCACGCAAGCAGCTACCTGTCGACTTCAAGACTCAGTACAGCCTGAGCTTCACCGCTCAGGAAGACGAGATCGTTGTCGACTTCTTCTGTGGTGGCGGCGGCGCCGGTACCGGGCTCGAGATGGGCCTGGGCCGCCCGGTCGCCGTGGCCAAGAACCACTCTGCTAAAGCCATCAGCATGCACACCGCCAACCACCCGGCGGCGCGGCATTTCACCACCGATGTCTTCGACGGCGACCCGGACACCGAGTGCGGCGGCCGCCGGGTGGGCTGGTTTCACATGTCGCCCGACTGCACCCACCACAGCCAGGCGGCCGGCGGTCAGCCGCGGCAGCACGAAATCCGCAACCTCTCCTGGATTGGGCTGAAATGGGCGGGCAAGAAGCGTCCACGGGTTATCAGCCTCGAGAACGTGAAGCAGATCCTGCAGTGGGGCCCGCTGATCGCCAAGCGTGACCCTGCAACCGGCCGGGTCGTGACCCTGGACCGTATCCCTCACCCGACGAAGCCCAAGAAGTTCGTGAACCGGGTAGCTGACGTCGGTGAGCAGGTGCCGGTCCGCAACCAGTTCCTCGTGCCTGACCCCAAGCGCAAGGGGCAAACCTGGCGCCGGTTCGTGCAGCTGCTGCAGGGCATGGGTTACGAAGTCGAATGGGAGGTCGGCCGGGCCTCCAGCTATGGCGCCCCGACCAGTCGCGAGCGACTGTTCATGATCGCTCGCTGCGACGGCCAGCCGATCGTTTGGCCAGCGCAGACCCACGCCAAGAAGCCGGCCAAGGGACAGAAGCCGCTCCGCGTCGCCGCTGAGTGCATCGACTGGTCGGTCCCGTGCCCGTCGATCTTCAAGCGCAAGAAGCCGCTGGCTGCTGCCACGCTTCGCCGCGTCGCCAAGGGCCTGCGCAAGTTCGTCCTGGAGTCCGCCGACCCCTTCATCGTGCCGATCGCCAATTGGTCCCGAGAGGCAGCCATTTCGGTAGACGAGCCGCTGCACACCATCACGGCCTGGCCGCGAGGCGGATCCTTCGCGGTGGCCAGCCCGATCATCGCGCCGGCTACCCACCAGGGCGGCGATCGGGTGCACGACCCGCGTGAGCCACTGCCGACCGTGACGTGCGCCAACCGCGGCGAGCAGATGCTGGTGAGCCCCACGCTGATCGGCATGGGAGGCCCAGCCTATGCAGGGAAGCCTGCCGACGCCGGAGCCCCGCTGGGGAGCATCCTGACCGAGAACCACCGCGCGGTGGTGGCGCCGACCCTCGTATCGGTCGGCTACGGCGAGCGCCAGGGGCAGGAACCGCGCGTACCGGGCCTGGACAAGCCGATGGGCACGGTGATGGCCGGTGGGATCAAGCACGCTGTCGCGGCCGCGCACCTGGTGAAATTCCGCTTCGACTCCGCCGGCGCCGCCGCCGATGAGCCGATGCCCACCATCACCAGTGGCGGTGACTGCCAGCGCCCCGCCGGCGCAGCACATGCGATGGGCGTCTGCACGGCCTTCCTGGAACAGGCGAACGGCGGTTTCAACACCACGCCTGCACACAGCGTCGAACGGCCGATGACCACCATCACCAACACGGGCAGCCAACAGCGTCTGGCGGTGGCCACCCTCGCTCACCTGCGTGGTAATTGCGATGCCCGCTCCCTCGAGGAACCGCTGCACACCATCAGTGCCTCCGGCCAGCACCACGGCGCGGTCACCGCCTTCCTGTCCCGGCAGTTCGGCGGCTCCGTTGGCCAACGCGTCGACGAGCCGGCACCGACCATCACCGCCGGCGGCGGGGGCAAAACCTCGGTAGTCGAGCTGCAGCTCTCGCCCGAAGTCGAAGCCGGTGCCCTGCGCGTCGCCGCCTTCCTGATGAGCTACTACGGTGCGGACAACACGAGCCGGCCGGATGAGCCCTCCCCCACCGTCACGACGAAAGACCGCCTTGCGCTCGTCACGGTAACGATCCAAGGCACCCCCTACGTCGTAGTCGACATCGGCCTGCGCATGCTGCAGCCGCGCGAGTTGTACCGCGCCCAGGGCTTCCCGGACTCCTACCAAATCGAGTTTGGCCACGACGGCAAGCCGTTCACCAAATCCGAGCAGGTCCACATGTGCGGCAACAGCGTCTCCCCGCCGCACATGGCGGCGATTGCCCGGGCCAACGACCCCTGGCGCGCCGCAGTGGCCACTCCGCGGCGAACAGCTGCGGCATAGCGTCAAGTCACCGATTCGGTCGGTGGCGGCGCCGCCTGGCCGATCGGAGCAAAACCCTTTGCTCAGGAGAAGAACGACGTGAACGACTCATTTCAAGGCGCAACGGTGGAGGCGGCGCAGCGCCGTTGCCGCTTAGTGATGAACACAGCCCAGAGCACCCGGGCGGACCAGCCATGAGCGGCGCAACGATCTACGTGTCGGCCGAGGACCTGGATGCCTTGCAGGAAGCCGACGGTATTCTGTACGCGCTTTTCGAAGCCGCCGACGCTGAGGCGACCAGTCTAAAACTCGCGCGCGATGGCCTTCGCCGCGTGATCGGAAAAACGCAGAAGGCCGCACGTGCCGCCGGCGGCCGTCGTCTCGTTCAGACCGTACTACGCTACGCGGAAACCCTTGAAGGAGAGGATCGTGCCCCAGATGGACTATGAACCGTATGCAGGAATCATCCAGCGGGCGCTACAAGCACGCGGTACTGCGGAGGGGGATTTCGCCCGGGATCCGAGATATCTCGCGCCCGGCTATGTCGTTCGAATGTGCTCAGCGCTGGCCCGGGCCGCTGCTGAGTGCAGCGGGAGCGACGTGGCGCTCGACGATGTCATCCGCCTGGAGCGCACCTGTACTGGCGCTGACTACCACCACAAGCTGGCACTACGTTGCGCCCAGCTCGCCGGTTGAGGGTCGGCTGCGGTCCACGATCCCGCGGCGTGTAGAACTGCGCGCGCGGAGGAGCGCCTCTCGCTATTGAGGCCCCGCCACAGGCGGGTATTGGCACTAGCGCGTCGACGGAGATGGGTTACGGTGGCCACTACCTGGTCCTTCGCCTCACGGGAGTAGCGAATGAGCGCAAGCTGGATCCTCACCCAGTCTGGAAAGCAGTTTGACCTGATGGCCCCTGAAGCCAGCATGGTGGTGATGGATGACATCGCCCATGCACTGGCGAACATCTGCCGATTCGCGGGTTACACCCAGACCCACTATAGCGTTGGCCAGCACAGCGTATTGGCCAGCCACCTGGTACCGCCGGCGGACGCGCTTCACGCGCTGCTGCATGATGCCGCCGAGGCCTATGTCGGCGACATGGTGAGTCCCCTCAAGGACCTGCTGCCCGGCTTCAAGGCAATCGAGGCGCGGATCTGGATGGCCATCGCAGCGCGCTTCGGGATCGCTGAGCAGATGCCGGCCAGCATCAAGGAGGCAGACCTGGTGCTGATGGCAACCGAGCGCCGCGACCTGCTACCCCCAGGCCCCCCGTGGCCGTCGCTCGAGGGGATCCAGCCGCTTCCCAACCAGATAGTGCCTTGGGCGCCAGCCCTCACGCGCCTGGCATTCAAAAGACGCTTCAAGCAGCTGGTGCGGTTCAGTGGCAATTTCGCGCGGTTGCGCCAGGCGGCCGAGGCCTAGGCCACCTATGCACGGTGGCACGCTATAGGCGGTTTTGCCGTGTAAGAATCTTACAAAGGCGTAGCGGCAGCAGAGATCCGGCCAGGCGCTATCCAGGGAGCAAAAGAATCTTTCGCCGGCTCTCTGGCCTAGTCCTCACCACCAGCAAGGGGATAGAGATCGATCCCTTGGTCAGCGGTACCGAGCGGACAGGCCACGACGTCCTCGAGGCGCGGCGCCCGATCACCCAGGGACTCGTTCAGCCGCTTGAACCAATCACCGAAGTCCAGCAGCGGGACCTGGAACGACTCTTCGCGCTCGAGCAGCAGCCCGTTGCTTCCTACTCGCTGGTTGACGACCTTGTCGCGGGGCACCAGGCACGTAGCCTCCAGCCGCGGCTGGACGAAGGTCGGGATCGAATCCTGGTGCTCAATCGGCCGCTGTGGCCAGGTCGCCATCTTGTCTGAGACGGCCTGGTAGGCGTCGGGCACGCCTAGCAGCTCATAGTGCACGCGGTGGACGATCAGCTGCTCCGCCGCTACCGCCCAGCGATACACCACGGTGAATGGCTGAGCCGGCCGGAGCGTATCGATCAGCAGACCTACCCGCGCCAGGCGGCCACGCTTGCTGCAGCCGATTGCCATGCGCTTGTTCGGCATCGGCCGGCGCGTGGCCAGGTCTACCCGGTCACGCAGAACTAGGCCTACTGAGTCGATCCTCAGATCGATCAGTTGGACGTGCGGCCCCGAAACTGAGCAGTTCAGGAACCGTGGTACCAGGTGGATGAGCATGAGCGGCTGCCTCTCGTGTCGGGACGCTACCCGGGCGGTAGCTGGGAGCTCGCTCGTTTGAACAGCGGATCGGCGCCCTCGAAGACATCATCCGGCGCTTCTGGCCACTCGCGGCGGATGGCGTCGAAGTCGCCTTCGTTCCAGCACCGCAGGAAGGTCATGCCCTCGTCGGTCTCCAGCGCGAAGGCGATCGCCGCCGTGGATGCGTCAGGCGCCTGGTCGACCTTCTTCAACGCGTCGTCAATCGCGGCGGCATAGCCTTCACGGTAAGCGTCATCTGGATGGGCCTTGGTGGGGCCAGCCGTGGGGATTAGTCCACCGATCATGTTGTACAGGTCGAGCATGGGGCCGTCCTCGATAGAAGTGGTCCGTCCCAGATCAACGCGCTTTCCCACTTGGCAGCAAAGGCGTCGACCCGGGCGGTCGGCCTAGTGTGCAGCTGCCGCCCTCAGCGCAAGCGGCGATTCACGCCCTTCTTGGTAGGGGATTCAGGGGTTGCCCGGGATGCTGCATCGAGCTCGGCTTGGAGTTCGCTTGGCGTGCCGGTGAGCTCTGCCATGAGCTGCCGGGCCAACGCGTGCGCATCGTGATCCGCCGCCGGCGCCGACCGAGCGCGCGCTGGCCCATCGATTGTCGGGCCCAATGCCCGTGCACGAGGTTGAGTCATGTTCACCCTCCGAAACGTGGGCCGCTGACTGTCATTCCGGTAGCACGCGACGTCAAGAGGACATCTAGCCAGCCGCCAGCACCGGGCGCCATCGACTGGCGCCGGGGGCGTATCAGGCCGGCGGCGTGTGCCGGCGCGAACGTTCCGCAGCCAGGAAGCCCTGCACGAGAACCGAGCCCAGGTGTAGAGGGTCTGTCCAAACACCCCGTAGTAGCAGGCGAGTAGCCAGGGGCCCGGTGTAGGCGCGTCGAGCATACGTGCCAACCCGAAGGGGGCGCCGGCCAGGGATGCAATCAGCGCGAGGAAAAGGAGGTAGTCGCCCATCTGGCTGCCATGGCTCACCGGCGGAGCCACTGGTTCCGGGGCTTTAAAGGGAGTGGTGTCCCAGGTCTCGACCAGGCCCAGCGCGCTGCGGACGGCCGCCGGCGCCAGGGACACTTTCGGATCGACATCCAACCGCAGCACCTGGATGCCGCGCATCTCGTCCCAACTCAATCCGTACCCTTCTGCAGCAAGCTGCTCCAAGGCGCTGATCAGCGCGGTATGGGTCGCCTTGCCATGCCACAGCCCATCGCGGTGGTCGATCCAGATGCTCCTGGCACCTTGCGCCTGAGCGCAAGCCAGGCGGGCCTTGATGGCCTTGAGATAAATGGCCGGATCGACTGGTAGGGTGCGACCGCCCCTGTGCTCGAGCGCGTATTTCATGGCTGGAATCCCGACTGGAAGAAGGGATCAGTATCAGCGCGCGACCATTCTCTGGGCTGGTGATTCACACCTTTCCTGGGCAGGAATTGGGCCGGTACACGCCCTTTCAAGGGGCAAACCCGTGACTTTTTCGGCGTTGCTCTCGCGACACTGGCGGTCTGATACCCGCCACGAGGTTCCAATGTCCGAACACGACAACACGCTGCTTCCCGAACTCATCCGCGACCTCATCAAAGAGCGGCGCGCTTCCCGCCGGCTGAAGCTGCTCAAGTATTCCTTCTGGGGTACCGGCCTGCTGCTGATTGCAGGCGCGGTACTGGTCGAGCACCTGCAACTCGACGAGGCGGATGAAGCCAAGCAGATCACGGCCGTCATCCAGGTGCGGGGCGAGATCGCCGACGGCGCCGAGGCAAACGCCGCCGCGCTGAAGAAGGCCATCGGACGCGCGTTCGATGACGAGCGCGCCAAAGCCGTGGTCCTCAAGATCAACTCGCCCGGCGGCAGCCCGGTACAGGCCGGCCAGGTGTTCGACGAGATCAAGCGCCAGCGCGGCCTGCATCCGAAGGTGCCGGTCTACGCCGTCATCGAGGACCTGGGCGCCTCAGGTGCCTACTACATCGCCGCGGCCGCCGACGAGATCGTGGCCGATAAAGCCTCGCTGGTCGGGTCCATCGGCGTGACGGCGGCGTCGTTCGGCTTCGTTGACCTGATGAACCGCGTCGGGGTGGAACGCCGCGCCTACACCTCCGGCGCGCACAAGGCGTTCCTGGATCCGTTCCAGCCGAAAAATCCCGAGGAGACCGTCTTCTGGAACGACGTGCTCAAGCAGACACACCAGCAGTTCATCCAGTCGGTGAAGACCGGCCGCGGAGATCGCCTGAAGGATGCCGATCATCCGGAGCTGTTCTCCGGCCTGATCTGGACCGGCGAGCAGGCCAAGCAGCTGGGCCTGATCGATAAGCTGGGGGATGTCGACTATGTCGCCCGGGACCTGGTGGGCGCCACTAGCCAGGTCGACTTCACCGTCAAGGACAATGCCTTTGATCGGTTCGCGAAGCGCCTGGGCGCCTCTGCTGCGCAGCAGCTGTCGATGGCGCTCGGCTTCAGTGGTGTGTCGCTGCGATGAGGAGTAGGGACGGCCGCCGGCGTCCCCAATAGCGATAGCCGCGCCTGAAGATACCTCAGGCGCGGTCACTATCTGTACCTGTCCGAATGAGCTACTTCGCCTTGCGCGCGGCATGCAGCTCTGGATTGAAAGACTCCAACCCGCGCGAGCCTAGGCGCCGCATCAGCTTCGCGTGCTCCTCCTCACCGCCCTCCCGACCCAGTGCCACATCGCGCCTGAAGTCGTTGATGACATCGGCGAGCTTGGCCGGATCTTCCAGGTCCGCAAGCTTCACAGCGCGCGTGACCTCCGCCTCCTCATAACTGACCGTTACCACCAGCGCCTTGTCAGCCGGACGTGGCGCAGCTGTGGTGGTGTACGGCGCTAGAGCCGCTCTAAGCCGATCGATTCCTTGTTCCATGACCTCTCCTTGCTATGGGCAACGGTTACCGAGGTCATAGAGATCGCCGATCTCGCTTAAAGGTCCTACTGCGGCGGGAAATCTGAGGGAACGAGAATTTGGACGTGGGCTGGGCCTGACCGGCGTGCCTGCTGCCCGGGTTCGAGGGAAGAGGCCGCCGTCGGCTAAGCTCCCGGCAGCCACCGTCCCTGTACGAGGGAACCCTTCGCCCGCGTGGCATTTGGAGATTGCCGGACAAGCAAAACCACGACAGGCGATTGACCGATCTGGATGTCAGCTTCCAGGCCGGCGGGCAAGCGTTTGACCTGGACGATTGCCAAGCTGTTCAGAAGGAGTAAGCACGCGAGTTGGAGCGTTAGGCGCCGGGCCCTCTGGATGAGTCCGGCGAACGATGGAACAGGAGTGCAAAAGGCCCAACGAGGCAGACGCCCGACAGCAGGATCCAGAAGGTGATGAACGTCGCTTCGCCTCGTTCATAGCGCGGCGCTTCATTGCCGAGCGCGCCCTGGCCATACCACAGCAACAAGGCCCCCAACGCCAGGCCTAGCGCCCACAGAGCCGGGGCGTAGTCCGGTCGGATATCCAGGTTGATGAGGAGCTTCCACAGCCACACACCGGCGCTGCAGACGCTGGCTATCACGCAGAGCCACATCAGGGCGTACATGACGTCGGCACCGAAGGCAGGAACGATTTCCATGTTCCACTACCCCGCAAGCTTAGCCGTCAGCTCGTAGGAGACGAGCCAATCGCTCCCTGCCTCGCCGGCGTCGCCCACAACGCCGCTATCCAGCTGCTTCCGTAGGCGCGCTGCAAGCTCTTCGACCGAATCGCACCCCATGTCCTCGAGCTCGTCCGCCGTTACCTCAATGCGTACCTTCACCGGAGGTCTCCCTATAGGCCAGATGATCATCATCCTCGCATCGCTCAGCACTGCTGCGGGCCAGGTTCACGCCGGCCAAGGGCGTGAACCTGCAGTTAGCCCGTTTCAGGCACTAGCCGGCACGCTCGCAGGGCGCAGCCGTGTCGGATTGGAACGCGACGAGCGAGGCGCGCGCCTGGCGGCACGCCTCAAGGTAGCCAGGAAAGGAACACGGAACATCGGCCAGCGCATCGGCAAGCGCCTGGCAAAAGTTTGCGAGCGCGAAGGGCTCGTCTATCCCCTCTCCCCCGCCGACCAGGTAGTTTGGCGCGACTTCGACGACCAGCCCGGGATTTGAATCTGCCTCCCGCTTCAGGGTGAAGCGGCCGCACGAAAGCTCGCGGATCAGCCGCCCCAGCGGTATCCGCGCAAAGCTGCGAGCGTCATCGAAGATACCGGCGAGCTCACGGATCCGGGCGAAGTGCGCGTGCCAGCGTCCCTCCTCCTCTGCTCGCGCTCGCGCAGCCCTCTCCAAGTACCACCGTTCGTACTCCACCACCGGTAGCCCTCGGTACAGCACATCCTCGAGCTTCTTCTGCTCGGGACTATCGATCCAGCGATCACGGGTCTGCGACACATAGGCAACCAGCAGGTGTGCGCATCCATGCTGCCGTAGGCGCTCAACCTGGTGTTCGAGTGGCGCCGCCGAATCCCACATCCACGCCGGCACAAAGCACTCGATCTGCGCCGCGAGCGCGGCGGTCGCAGCGTGCACGTCAGCCAATACCTGGAACCAGAGCTCTGCCGTGATGGCGCCGGCCTGGTGATCGAGGGGAAGCCGAGACAGCCGGTGAGGCAGGGCCAGGGCCTGATCCACGAACCCGGGCAGCCGCCGAACGCCGAAGGTGTGGCGTTCCGCGGGGCGGTGGTGCCGCGCCTGTGCTTCGGCCTCTAGCGCGCGCTGCAGGATGTCCGGCAGCCACGGCAGCGCTGCGGCCATCCGCCAGCGCTCGGCAAACTGGCGAGCGCTGAGTGACCCGTTCTTGCCGTTGGGCACCACGAACCAACCACACTGGACAGCTTCGGCTATGAGCTGGACGGGCCGCTGCAGGTGAAGTGGCACCGCCGCCAGCACGTCATGAACAGCGTGCGCCTGAAGGGATGCGAGGTACCTTCGCGCCCAGGGATAAGCCTCTCTGCACAAGATCGCCTGGCGGTAGTGCTCGAGGGGGAAAGAAGCCCTGTCCAGGGCGAGGGGTTCGCTAGTTGCCATATTCGAGTCCTGTAAGTCACACAGGACATGCTACGGGTAAGCGCAAAAATGCAAGTCGCTCACGCCGAGCTTTAGCGTAAGACCAGCGACTTACTAAATCTTGTCAGATTGAAGCAAGCCACACAATAAACTCAAATTCAGAAATTCTGAAACCCACTAAACTTACAATACTTCCAAATACTAATCATGAACAGGAAAGAACTCTGCCCGCCGTGCCCTACCTGTCTCAAGTATCAGATATACCAACCCAAGGAAAAACGGCAATTTATCTATGGACGCGGTGTAGAAAACGCCCATACTTCCGTTGCCTGAGATTTCGTGATAGAAGTTCAAGCTCGTCGCGGTTGCATGAGCACCACCAAGTGAACATCCACGATAGGCCTCATGATACAGAAAGTCCAGTCCAGCAATCTGCGCAGCTGAGTGATGATCCCATCCGTTACCTTTGTCATCTTCTTCAGCCACTTCCCTTAGTTGCTCGACCTGTTCTTTAGTGAAGTAGCCGGGCTGGGCATTATCAAGCATTGCTTTTGCCTGCTTTACGCGCTCCTTGATATTAGATTTTTCCATTCGATCTAAGACGCTGTTATCTCTCCATGCCGCACACGCGTTGAATAGACATTCGAAGCCCAGGCGAAGTGTAGCGAATGTAGTTGAGGTAACCCCCCGCTCAGCCAGCAGCATGCTCGATTGACAGGCCTCTATCGCACGCATCCAAAAACCCGCCCCTACAGCATAGGCCAGAGTAGCTGACTCGGGTACCTCGCCAAGCTCAGATAGTATGGTGGTGATTAAGTTTTCTGCCTTTGCAAACTCAACCTTATATTCTTCACGCGCTACCTCTCGAAGCTCGTCAATCTCGTCGGAAAAGAACCCTAAATCTTCAAATTTCGTTGCCACCAATTAAATCTCCGTAAATAAAAAAGCCTCGTTTATCGAGGCTTTCTTTACACTTAACCAACGTTTAAGCGATAGGAATTAAACGTCAACCGATTTTCTGCTTTATATCTGCAACCCGCAAGTCATATTCTTTACCCTTATCTAGCGGCGAAAGAAAATGATCGAGGATCTCGTAAGCCTTTCCTATAACCTCCGTATCTTTGAGGCTATCAAATTCATAAATGCGACCTGCGATTGCGTGAGCAAGATTTTCGGGGCCAGAGCCTGAATAGCCCCACGCATATCCGCCATCGTACTGGTAGAGATTAGGCCGGGGGGGCAACATCTCTGCACTTCCATCCTTGCCCTCACGAAACAACGCTACCCAAGCGTCTTCGACGATGCGTAGCAATATCGTGGCGTCCTGATAAGGCACGTAATTTGGATCATGCTCTACGTGTCGAACTTTGCTGAAATCAAAGTCGTCAAGGGTAAGACGTTTTTCCATAGCAAATCACCATGCATCGTTTTGTTCTCCTCGACCATAGCACTCGCCTTCAGAATTTTCGAATACGGTTGCACAACGAACCGTCCGCGCTTCAGCCGCAGTTGCGTTTTTGCGACTCGTGTCAGGGTAAGCCCAGATCTCATCAAGGAGCTTCACCATGAACACCGAAACCCTCCCCTCCCCTACCACTGCTACTGCACAGATCGTCGTCGTACCGGGCCGCCTGGTCTTCCATCGCGACGAGCCCTCCCGCTTCGGTGCCATCGAAGTCATGAGCCAGGATGGCCTGGTAAAGGGCCTGTCAACGAAGCAACAGCAGATCCTCCCGTTTGAGCCGGAGGCGCTCCTCACCGCTGCGCAGCTGGCCGGCGTCATCATCGATCTCGCCGGCCAAGCGGCAACACCGGCGAGCGATGACCAGTTGGCGGCTTACGCTCGCACCCTGGCCGAGGCCTATGGCGCGCACAGCCAAGCGGGCGACCTTGCCGTCGGCGACTTCGCCTTCTACCAAGAGGATCCGGATGCATACGGGCCTCTCGCCATCCAGGCGATTGCCTCGAAGGTCACCGCGTACAGCAAGTACAAGGAGCTGGAGTTGGACTTCGACCAGGCAGATCTGAGCACTGCCGACCAGCTGGCTGAGGAGCTCATCAGCGCCCTCGCCATCGAAGACGCCGAGCTGCGGCAGCTGAAGGTTTCAGCTCGCGCAAAAGCCCTGGCCGCGGCCTTCGCCAGCTAGCCATTCCGACCGACCCCAGCCCCCGCCTCAGCAGGCCCTTGTCGCACGGGCCTGTCCTCTTGCTTACCCTCTCGCCGGCACGCCCGGCGAGTTGTCTCGCACCCACCTACCATCGTACGGTGCCGGGTCTCGCTATCGCAGATCCGCGCTCTGCAGGTAACCCTCTAGCCACCGCAGCGGGATCCGGGGATGCTCGCAGGTACTCCTCGGCAGCACCGGCTGCAGGAGGTCAGGCAGCGCACGCAGTCGCTCGGCGGTTTTCCTCAGCGCGAGCCATAACCTCTCCGGCTCGTCCCATACCGCCAACAGCTGGCAGACCTCCCGCCAGTTGATCGCCCCGGCCTGCACCACCGGCGCCGGCCACTTGGTCGCCCGGGTGACGCCCTGTTCATCCATTACCATGGGCGCCAGGTCGTAGATTGGTGCCAGCCGTACGCCCTCTCCGTCACGCAGGATGGCGGTATTCCGGCCGTGATTGTCCGTGTTGCCCACCACCTGATTCAGCAGATCTCGCAGTAGGTACTCATCGAGTAAGCCTGGAATGGCCGCTTCCTGGCCGGAAGCCCGCCACACCCTTACCAGCGCCTCAATAGCGTCGAGGTGCCCCAGGTAGCTCCCGGGCACCAGCGTATCCGTCAGCGAATAGATCGACTCGACAGCGACTCGCTCAAGCCCCGCCGCACCTGGCCGGCGGTCGAAGCGAGGCAACCATAGGCTCGGCTGCCTCCCTTCCTCGAGCGCTAGCCCGTCAACAGAGATCGTCTCCAGGCCCAGGCTATCGAGCGCCAGGTAGGAGCGGTACTCGCTACGAAGCACGTCCTGATCGACTGCACGTCCCTAGTTGCGGGGAAATTTGACGAGCCAGTGCCGAGCGGCCAAGTCATCAGCAAGCACCCCGTCCAGGTAAAGCTCGCCCTGATTGCCCTCGGTCAGCAGCAGCTTTGGCGCATTGCCGCCGGCGCCGGTGGCGTTTCCCAAGAGGGGCACCTTGCGCATAGGCGTGATCAAGGAAGTCCGGGCCCAGATCGATGACCTGGTACCGCCAGAATGCACTCGGCGCCACTTCCTCCCGGGCCAGGCGGTTACCCTGGCGGTGTAGGGCCGCGGCATGGACTCATGTCACGGGTACGCTTCGCCCAACGACGGTCCAAGGCTAGGTGCGAGACAGCGGGGAAGGCTTAACGCCCAGGGTCTGCTGCTGCATCACAGGAGAGGCAGCTGCCGGTTTGCATCCGCCTCGTCTTGAAACGCCTGGATCGCCTCGTCATCAGCATCACACCCGCGGCCGGCGCCCAGCAGGCCGGCGAAATGCGCCTTCAAGGCCTGTTCGCCCTGGCCGCCCGGGGCGAGCTGGTCGATCGCATGCCAAGGTACCAACCGCTCCGGCGGCAGATACCGATAGGGATCGGCCACTAGCCCGCAGGCGAAACGGCCGGTACCGAGCGAAATCAACGCTCGGCAGCGCTCCTCGTCGCCCAACTCCTTGCCGAGGTCGCACACCTCGGCAATACAGCACAGGCCGCATCCGTTGCAAGGCTTGCCCTGGGGCGGCTTATCCAGCGAGACCAGGTGGAGCAGCTGCCAGACGGCGCCTGCAGGCTCTAGCTTATCCATCTCCCCTCCCCTCTTCACCGACGCGTCCCGACAGGACTCTGCCCAGGTCACCCGGGCGCCATTGGGCAACCGGCTCATCGCAGTCGGCGCAGTAGAGAATCTTTCCATCGCGGACCTTCAGGTTCGAGTACATGTCGGTGTTGTCCGCAGTGCCTCCATCCAGGTCGACGAAGTAATCGCCTGAACCTTGGTAGTGCCGTTTGATGAAGAAGTGCACCCGGTTTCCGCAGGACGGACAGGACACCGGCTCATCGATCGTCTGCAGGTTGCTACTGCGCATTATCTGCCACCTCGGCGCGCGGTTCCGGATTTTCTGCCTGATCGGCCTTTTCCGCTGCGGCTCTTTCGGCCCTTCCTACCCTTCCGGCCTGGCTTACCCCACCCTGCACCCCAGGGGTCGACCCGGATATCAGGGTACTGGTCCTTGACCGCGTTCCAGCTCGCCTCACGCGCAGGCAGGGTCGCTTCTACATAGGGCTCCCAGCCGACCCAACTGATCGCGTCCATCAGCTCTATGCAGAGCTCACCCGCGTCAACCGGTTTCGGGAGGCCGTGCTCGTCGACAATACGGGTAGTGCCAAATGACCAGGTTTGCTCGTGCAGCTCGACCGCCATGAACACTTCCCAGTCGGTCGTATCGTTATCCGGGCCTGGGTAGGCCACCCAGGCCTCACCGATCTGCAACGGCCCGTACTGCGTCTGGAACGTGACCGTCACGTGGCCGCGGGCGTAGTGCAGCCGCGGATTGCCAGTGCCCCGCACTTTCTTGATCACCGACGTGACGGTCATTGGCGGCAGGTCTTTCTCCGGAGCGTGAGCAAGGTGCTCGAGTAACTCCACGAAATCGTCGTAGCGGATATCCATCGTCTCAGGTCCATGAGGGGTACCCCAATACCCTGGCACCTTTCCTGAGAATGCAAGGGCGATCCCGCATGGACGCAAGCCTTGCAGAAGTTGCATTCCTGGGGAATGGGAGATGCTGCAGAGGTCCTTCCAACTGCGGATCTCCCCATGTCTGTCGTCGCCCGAACTGCTGAAATCGATGCCCTCCTCTCCCGTGATGCCGTGGTCGCCATCGGCGTCAGCGGAGGCAAGGACTCGGACGCCTGTGCCCTGGCAACGGCCGCCTACCTCGACCAGGTTGGCCACCGTGGGCCTCGGTTGCTGATCCATGCCGATCTTGGCTCGGTGGAGTGGGAGCAGAGCCTGCCCAAGTGCGAGGAACTGGCGAGTGCGATCGGCTGGGAGCTCGCCGTCGTTCGCCGTGAGGCGGGCGGGATGATGGAGCGCTGGGAGGGCCGTTGGGAGAACAACGTTCGTCGCTACGCTGACCTGTCGTGCGTCAAGCTGATCCTGCCCTGGAGCACACCGTCGATGCGCTTCTGCACCTCGGAGCTCAAGAGTGCGGTGATCGCCAGCTACCTCAAGAAGCGATTTCCCGGACTCGACATCATCAACGTCACTGGCATCCGTCGCCAGGAAAGCTCCAGCCGCAGCAAGATGCCGGTATCCAAGGTAGACACCCGACTCAGCCGGCGAGGCTTTCAGGGTCTGGTGTGGAATTCGATCATTGAATGGACGCTGCCAGAGGTCCTGGGAGAAATTGCGGGCCACGGCCGGGAGCTGCATGAGGCCTACACCCGGTACGGTATGAGCCGGGTGAGCTGCTCGTTTTGCATCATGGCTTCCAAACCGGACCTCATCGCTTCTGCGACCTGCGTTGGCAATCAGGACACCTATCGTCGGATGGTTGCCCTGGAAGCAACGTCCTCGTTCGCGTTTCAGTCTGGCGCTTGGCTTGGCGACATTGCGCCTCACCTGCTCAACCCCAAAGCGCTGGAGCAGCTTCGAAACGCAAAAGAGGTATGCCGCATACGCGAAGCCGCAGAAGCGACCATCCCTCGGCATCTGCACTACGTCTCGGGATGGCCCACCTGTATCCCCACCGCTCAGGAAGCAGACCTGCTCGCTGACGTACGACTGACCGTTGCGCGACTGTTGAAGCTCGACGTCGCGTGCACTACCGGACCCGAGGTCAGGGCTCGTTACGCGGAGCTGTACGCGGGCAAGCCTGAAGAGGTCGTGGAGGCTCCCATTCGGCTGATCCATCCCGCCGCATCGCAGATTGCGTTCGAGTTCTGATTGCGACTCTGAGTATCCACCAGCGCGGCTAAATCCCCAGGCGTGCATGGCTTGCTGCGCGAGCATCAGGCCGGCATCGCCGGGAGATAAAGTCTTGGCGTAGTCCACGTGCCCTGCCTGATCAACTTCGCGGCGATGTTGATTGCTTTGGCTGTGGGGTGCTTGGCAAGCGCGCCACTCTGCAGGCTTTGAAAAACCTCTTTGGCCAACTGGGGTATGCGATCACTGGCGACACCGCTCTTCACAAGCTTTTCCATGATTGAAAAAAGCCACGACGCGTTTTGTGTTTTTTCTTTCGGAAGAGTTATTTCTTGGGGGGCAATTCTGGTCCCCCCATTTTTCGAATTTGGTCCCCCCACCGCGGGCATCTTGTTGCCAGCTTCCCGTGGCTCGGTCTGGCCTTTGGGTTGTTGGCTCGGCCCCTCGGCCGCTTTTGATTTCGGTTTTGTGCCGATGCTTCTGAGCGCAAGCCGCTCGATGGCAGTGAGCGAGCGCCCTTCTCTCTGAGCGGCTGCCTGGATGACCGTGGCAGCGTCTACCCCCGTGTCGCACGCAAGCTTTGCGTCATCGCAACCGTTTTCTACGTCACCATCGATAGTCTTGCCGTCACCGTACGTCTGAGCCGGTGCAGAGATTCGGTCTGTATGCCCTTTGATAGCGGAGAGCTCGCCTTGGGTAAAGGCAGTGGGCTCTGGACCGTCCGGATCCTGATGAACTGCCGGCACCGGATCGATCTCCCCTTCTGTCTGGCTACCTTCCCCGAGGGTCTCGATGGACTCGACCAATCTGCCGAGCACATCTCCACGCTGCTTCCTATCCGGGCAGCTCGCGTTCAGTTTGGCGAGGATCACATCGCTGAGCCTGATGCGGAAGATGTTGGGCAGGCTCATACCGTTCTCTGCTCTTCGTACCACCACCTCGAGCAATCCCCGCTCGGCCAGGCGTTTGCACAGGCGCTTGGCCGTGTTCTCGGAAAAGTTAAAACGCTTCGCGAGGAAGGACCAGCTGATCTCCCGCTCCATATTCGGATTGCTGCTGCAGAGATCGTAAAGCGAGAGCCACATGCCGAAGCTATCAAGCCCGATCTCAGCGACGCGCTGAAGATGCCTCAGGTAGGTGACGGGAATCATAGTGAAGGGCTTCGATCTGCTGTGATGGTAGAGGTCATTCACAGTGCATAGGGTGGTCATCGTATTTTTCCTAGGCATAAAAAAACCCGCCTAGTGGCGGGTTTTTTGGGCGTCCTACCGATTGGGCGGCGCCGGTCTATGTGAGGTGGTGGTGGTGGGCCTGTGTCTGGCGGAGCGGACGCATAGCCCACAGATTGGCGAGGCAGGCCAATCGTGGTTGGCCTGCCTCGCGGGACGGCTGCCTCGCTACAAGCGAGGCCATCTACTTTGTCGTATGCATACGACAAACCCGGAGCGACCAGGGCGATCGTGGCCGGCTCGCCGAAGCGACCACCCATTTTGTCGTATGCATACGACAAAACTGAGCTGCTCAGATTGGTCGCCTGGCGCAGGTCTGAGGTGATGGCGATCTTGTCGTATGCATACGACAAATCCCGAGCGGCCAGGACGGACACAGCGCGTCCAGCGGAGCGCCGGACCATTTTGTCGTATGCATACGACAAAACCGGGCGTCCCAGATTGGTCGCCTGGCGCAGGTCTGAGGTGATGGCGATCCTGTCGTATGCATACGACAAATCCCGAGCGGTCAGGACGGACGCAGCGCGTCCAGCGGAACGCCGGACCATTTTGTCGTATGCATACGACAATACCGGGCGGCCCAGATCGGGCGCCTGGCGCAGGCCCGAAGCGGAGACGATCTTGTCGTATGCATACGACAAATCCCGAGCCACCAGGGCGGAGGCATCGCGCCCAACGGAGCGCAGGACCATTTTGTCGTATGCATACGACAAAACCTGATCGACCAGGGTAGAGGCGGCGGGCCCAGCAGACCGCGGGACCAGTTTGTCGTATGCATACGACAAATCCCGAGCGGCCAGGACGGACACAGCGCGCCCAGCGGAGCGCCGGACCATTTTGTCGTATGCATACGACAAAACCGGGCGGCCCAGATCGGGCGCCTGGCGCAGGTCCGAAGCGGAGACGATCTTGTCGTATGCATACGACAAAACCTGACCGATCAGGGTGGAGGCAGCGGGCCCAGCAGACCGCAGGACCAGTTTGTCGTATGCATACGACAAATCCCGAGCCACCACGGCGGAGGCATCGCGCCCAGCGGAGCGCCGGACCAGTTTGTCGTATGCATACGACAAAACCGGGCGGCCCAGATCGGGCGCCTGGCGCAGGTCTGAAGCGGAGACGATCTTGTCGTATGCATACGACAAAACCTGACCGACCAGGGTGGAGGCAGCGGGCCCGGCAGAGCGCGGGACCATTTTGTCGTATGCATACGACAAAACCGGGCGGCCCAGATCGGGCGCCTGGCACGGGTCCAAAGCGGAGACGATCTTGTCGTATGCATACGACAAACCCCGAGCCACCAGGGCAGAGGCAGCGAGCCCTGCGGAGCGCCGGACCATTTTGTCGTATGCATACGACAAAACCGAGTTACTCAGATTGGGCGTCTGGTGCAGGTCCGAAGCGGAGCCGATCTTGTCGTATGCATACGACAAATCCCGAGCCTCCGGGTTGAAAGTGGCCGGCCCATCGAGGCGATCGGCTATTTTGTCGTATGCATACGACAAAACCTGACCGACCAGGGTGGAGGCGGCGGGTCCAGCAGAACGCGGGACCAGTTTGTCGTATGCATACGACAAATCCCGAGCCACCAGGGCGGAGGCATCGCGCCCAGCGGAGCGCCGGACCATTTTGTCGTATGCATACGACAAAACCGGGCGGCCCAGATCGGGCGCCTGGCGCAGGTCCGAAGCGAAGACGATCTTGTCGTATGCATACGACAAATCCCAAGCGGCCAGGGCGATCGTGGCAGGCTCCTCGAGGCAGTCGGCTATTTTGTCGTATGCATACGACAACTTAGGACGCGGCGAACCAAGCGTCAGTCGGGACGGATGTCGCGAGGCGAAGCTGTTGTATGCATACGGCTGACTGTCGACGCCAAGCGCGCTTAAGCGACACTGGCTGGAGACGAGATCAGTTTTGTCGTATGCATACGACAAATTCACAAAGGACGGAGCGAATGCAGTCTTAACCACGCTTGAGCCGACAGGCTGCGCGATCAAAGCGCCGTACTCCAATAGGGGAGGGCGAAGTGAGACTATCGGCTGCCAGGTGACTGAGCTCTCATTGGTGCAGCTCAGCGCTAACCAATCAGCACAGCGCCGGCGCTGAACTACGCAACTTATCGGCGCGCTATAAGCACGAAAGGCGAGCCACCTAAAAGGTGCTCGCCCACGTGCAACGCTGCCCGACGGTCTAGTCTTCACTGGCGCCAGCATCTCCTTGTTGCTCGAGCAAAGCAGCAATTCGCTTCGACAAGTCATCCAGGGTTAGGTCGCTGTTGAGCTTTGAAGACAAGGTGATCTGGACCGACCCCCGCTCCGTGCGACGGATGCTTCCAAGTTTCTCGCCGCTTTTACCTACGACCTCGATCGCACTGGCAGCACCCGCTGCGCCCTGGTTGCTGCGCACTACCCGCTGCAGAACCTTGTCGCTCATGGCACCCGATCTGATCCGCGGGGCCAGCTCTATAAGGGTGCGCTTGTAGCGCTCCCCGTGATTCTCGTCATTAACCAGAGCCACGATGGCTTTAGCGGTCAAGACACTGACCTTACCCATGGGCCCGATCGCATCCATCAGCTCGCGCGGAATCCGGAAGAAGGTCAACAGGTTGTTGAGCGTTTGCCGTTGAAGGCCCAGCTCCGCAGCCAGCGACGTCTGATTCTTGTAGACGCCCTGGTCCAGGGCTCTCTGATATGACTTGGCCTTGGCCCAGCTCGAGAGGTTCTCCCGATTGTTGTTCTCATGCTCCATCGCGGCGAAGGCGGACTTATCGTCCAGCTCCTTCACAACACATAAGAACGGCCGCTCAAGATCCTTGGATACGAGCCAACGCCTAAGGCCGAAGATGAGCTCGTAATGCCCGGGCTTGCTCGGGTGGGGGCGAACGAGCCCGGGCACGGCCTGGCCCGCCGCGCGAATGGCTTGCGTCAGCTGGTCTAGATCGCCCATTTCATCTTCGGGGCGATCAGCAAACGCCCACGGCTCTACAAGAGACGGATCGATCTCCTGAATTAGATTTGCCTGTCGTTCCGCGTCGGAGCTCTCCGGTTGCTGCGGCGCCTTGGGTTTCTCAGGAAACCGCGCAAGCAGGCTGTCACCGCCCACGCTCTGGGCATCAGGATGAACACGTCGGGGGCCTGCGGCAGCCTGCTTTTGTTTTTCTTCGACAAGCTGCGCGGTGAACAGTCCTGCTACACCGGGCGCTCGAGGCATGTCACTCACTTATCTCTCCCCGCAGCTTGCGCCTGCTGTTCCCAAATAGTTTTCAAATCTTTAAGAATCTCATCGTTGACGCCATCGAGAATTTCGACAGCGCGGCGATAAGAGTCGCGAGTGGATCTCGACGGAACTTGGTCGTACACAGAAGAAAGTTCCGCGTTGGCGCGCTCAATGGCGGCCGTAAGATTGACTACGTTGCTTAACACGTAGTCACCGTAAAGATGGCGAATACGCTGTTCTATCTTCATCGCCGCTTGAAACTTGGGTCCTGGATGACGGGTGATCATCAGGCGCAAGTAATCAAATTCCTTTTCTGCTGCCTCAAACAGGCTGGCCAGAGCGGAGCAAAGCATCACGAAAGACGCGTAATCATAGGTGCCTGGCGGGATCGGCACAATAAGGCCATTTGCCGCCATCATGGCGTTCAGCGATACGCTCGCCATGTTCGGGCCGCAGTCGAGAAGAATCAGGTCATATTCATCTCTTACAACATCGAGCGCATTACGAAGGCGGAACACCGGGCTGCCAAGATTTTCCGAGTTGTTCATCTCGGGGTTAGGCAACTGGATATCCAGCTCCTGCAAACTCAAGTTCGCCGGTATCAGATGGATACCTGGGAAGTAGGATTCGAAAGTGCAGCGCCGAATTGCCTGGGGATCCAACAGCAGCGCCTGGTTAATGATATCTTCGCTGCTGAGTTCGATATCCGGGATATAGGGGCCGAGGTTGACGGTGCTGGAGGCTTGCGGGTCAAGATCGACCACCAGCACTCTCAGGCCTTCGATAGCTGCCTTCTGGGCCAGATGAACGACAGTGGTCGTCTTGGCGACGCCACCCTTGAAGTTCGATACGGCGATGATAATCGAGCTGGAGCCGGCGGGTCGGAGGTAGCGTGAGCCGAACCGATCGCGGTAGCGGTTGATGTCGTCCAGGGTAAAGGACCACTTACCGCGTTCGTCCTTCGGAATCGGCTTGGCAGACAAGTCGCCTGCTTCGAAGGCCGCCACGATCTCAGCTTCGGCTGCGCGTATCGTATTGGGCGACTTGTCGATCAGCTGAGCGGCTTCGGCCAGGGACCAGGTGCGGGCACGTTTCTGCTCGTCCGGCTTGATGACGTCGGTGCGCAGCATGGCCAGCTCTGCGTTTCCCTTCTCGGAGAAACTTCGAAGCAATGCGCCAGCGTTTTTTGCGCCCAACTGACTCGGTACGTGCTCGAACAGCTTATTCATCCCACACTCCGCTTTGAATGGTCAACGGCGTAATAATGCTCTTTGAGCGTTCAGTCCGCAATAGTGCATTCAGCATCTTTTACGGTGTGCGGACGGCCAGGTGATCGTTCCTCCACGGAATGACGAGCCGCGCGCAGTTACACAGAGAGCACCCCTTTCCAGCGGCAAAATGCCATCAAACGGGCGGAGTGCGGTCTCGGCTATCGAATTAGAGAGGAGTTTCAATGCGTTAGGGGGCAGGTTCACTCCCTTAAAGGGCGTGAACTGCGAAATATCGGCGCCCCGCAGGCTTTACTGCACAGCGTGGGCTGCTACGACAAAACGCCTAATCGGCGGAGTGCAGCATGCTTCGCATCGGCCAGCTTGCCGGCCTTCAGCAGGGTTTTCTGCCGAGACACCCACGAACCCAGCCGCAGCCCGTCGGCAGTTACATGCTTCACCGGTACCGAGGCGCCGGCATTGGCAGCCAGGTAGTCTTGGAGCGCTGCATAGTGCTGTTGCCAGGCAGCTTCAGCAGGATCGAAAGAAAACCCAGCGGCCAGCAGCCGGCCGTGGTCCGGATCCTCCGGTTTGTCCTTCAGCCGCGTACGCTGATTCGAACACCATCTGCCGAGCTTGTAACCATCGCCAGTCACGTAGGCGATCGGCACATCGCAGTGGCCATGCGCGGCTTTAAACTGCTCCAGGTGCTGCAGGCCCTGGTCGAAGGCCGCACCGAACATCTCCCAGACAAAGCCCAGCTGGTTCAGCAGCTCGATTCGCTGCTGGTCCATTTGGCCGTCGCGGTAGCGCGCGCGCTGATTCCCGACCCAGGTACCGAGCGCTGTCCCATCAGGCAGCATGAAGTCGAGCGGCACGCTCACGTGGCCATGCTGTGCCCGGAATTCCTTCAGGGCGGTATAGGCGGCTTCCCAGCGGGCATCCAGCACGCCAGCGTCGAAGTCGAAGCCCAGGGCGGCCAGCCGATCACGCCTGGACAGGTCGATCTGACGGCTGCGCTGATTCCGGCACCAGTCCGCCAGATCGGTACCGTCTACCAGCACCTGGCGCTGGGCAACGCGCAGGTGGCCATGCTCCTCCTTGAACGCCATCAGCGCCTGATACCGTTTCTCCCAGGCGTCGTCGAAGGGGCTCAGGATGAAGCCCAGGGCCTCAAGCAGCCGCTTCTTCCGCGGCGCCAGCCGGCCGAGGCGATAGGCCTTGCGCTGCTCGCTGCACCAGTGGCCCAGGGCGAGCCCGTCCGCGGTGACGACGTCGATGGCGGGGGAGGGCGATCCAGTGTCAGCCAGATAGCTGCGCAAGGCTTCGTACCCTCGCTCCCAGGCATGCTCTCGCGGATCGAACTCGAAGCCGATGGCCTCCAACTGCTCGGTACGGTTGGGCGCAAGCCGGCCTAGCCGGTGGAGCGCGCGCTGGCGTGAGCACCAAGCGCCCAGGGTGTGCCCACCCGGTGTGCGATAGCTGCGCGCGACCCGGGCGTGGCCGCGGTCAGTCACGAACGCGCGCAGGAGCCCGTAAAAGTGCGGCCAGCTGCCGGCGATCCGCCCAACGAGCTCAGTGGAAAGCACAGCCTTGAGGCTGGCGGCCCAGGCGCTGGCGTCGGGACGGCCAGCAGGCGCGATGACGTGCAGCTTGTCGAACCACCCGGGGGAGGCAGGCTGTCCGGTTTCGCCCTGGTCCACCGCGGCGCGCTGCACCTCGTTGAGCATGGCGTCGTCCTGCTCGGCAAGCGCCGCCAGGGTCCGCCAGACCGTGGACATGTCGCTGCGCGCCACGGCCTGGATGAGGGACTCGCCGGAGCTCCGCTTCAGGCGCAGGGGTATCAGGACATAGCCGTAGCGCTTGCCCGGCGCCTTGCGCACGGCGCGGCCCAGCGCCTGGACGATGTCGACATGACTTTCCCGTCGGTGCATGAAGGCAACGAGGTCGGTATCCGGTACATCCACCCCTTCAGCCAGGCAGCGTGCGCAAGACAGCGCTGCGCGTGGGGCCCGGCCGTACTGGTGCAGCAACCGCGTGCGCTGCCACGAGGGGAAAGAGCCATCGATGTGGCGCGCCCAGAAGTCACCGGCGCCGACGGCCTCCCGCAGCGCAGTGGCGAAGCGCTTCGACTGCGAGATCCGCGAGTAGAAGGCGAAGGCCTTTCGGGCGCCGACGTCTGTCATCGCCCGCAGCAGCTCCTGGGCATGCACCGCGTAGCGGCGCTCCTCGTCGTCCAGCGCTTCGGCGAGCTGCTCGTCGTCCGCTTCCTCCACGGAGATGATGACGCGGAAATCGCAGATGATCCCCGCGGCGACAGCGGCGGAGTAGCTGAGCTCGTAGGCGACGGGACCGAAGACGGCCTCGTCCGTCATGGAGTAGGTGGGCCCGGTCCCGGCCGGACCTTCCTCCTCGGCGATGGCCAACGGCGTCGCGGTAAGGAAGAGGCGCTTGTCGATGCGCAGGGTAGGGTGGTCACTCAGCGCGAAGCTGTTCCGCCGGCCGGCGGCGCCGGCTGTCTTGTGCGCCTCGTCGAGAATCCCCAGGTCAAAGGCGAAGCCAGGCGGCAAGCCCAGGGCGAGGGTAGGGGCACTGGCGTAGGTGCACAGCACGATCAGGTCTCGACCCAGGGTACCGACCTTCAGCGCGATCTCTTCAGGGGAGGTGGTGACCGCCACCGGTAGATCCTCGAGCACCTCGTGCTCATCGTCGAGCGTGGCCACACTCTCGTCGCTGCAGACGCACAGTACGCGCTCCAGATCCAACTCGGCGTTGCTGACCCAGGCCTGCAGCGTCTGGCTGACCAGCGCGAGCGAGGGCAGGAAAATGACGATGCTGCGGGCATGGAGCGCCGCGGCGACACCCTGCGCAAGCCGAGTCTTGCCGGTTCCGCACGCCATATGCACCTGTAGCCGGGCGCGCCGCTTGAATCCGTCCAGGATGCGGGCGCGGGCTTCGAGCTGGTGGGGGGCGAGGAGGCTGGAAGAAAACTGCATCGGTAGTGGGCGGCGGTGACGTAGTAGGGGAGGGGGGATTATCGCACCGAATCGGCTGGTGCTTCAGGTGCGCGCCGGCGCACAGGGATACCCCGGCGCTGACGGGCGCTGGCATAGCGGGCAGGGGTCCCTCCATGCTGCGCCGCCAGGTCCTCATCTGACCAGGTACCCAGCAGGCCGGTGATTTCCCTGAGCGGCGTCTTGTTCGAAAGCACCTGCTCGCCGCGGCGGATCGCCTGGATCTGCACCACGCCGCAGCCGGCCCGAGCGGCTAAGGCCTCGTCAGATAGAAGGGGTAGCAGCGCCTGCAACTCGGCCGTCCAGTTCAGGGCGTCGCGGGTCGCCGGAATGCCCCGGTCCCGACGAAACTTGCTGACCACGGGTTGAGCGATACTGAGCGTCGAGCCGATCGCCAGGTCCGTGATGGTACCCAGCATGGCGTCCATCTCTGATCGATCCGGTACGTGCCGAGGGACGCCAAGCCGCGTGCGCACCTGTTGGATCTGGAAGTCGCTGAACCCGAACTCGCGCGCCAGCTCGCCATCCGAGCGCTTGCCGAGTTGCGCTACCTGGTCAGGGCTCAAGACCGCCGGCGCTGGGGCAGCGCGCGGAGCCGACGGAATCTCACGCTCTGTACGCCATTTCCAGATCAAGCGTCGGTTGACCCCCAGTCTCTTGGCCAACTCGGCATCCGGTAGCTTTCCGAGAAGCTCGGCCACCTCGGCGGGCGGGCCATCGCGCTTCTCTTTCCAGGTCAACATCGGGGCGTTCGACGCCGGGCGCGCAGGACGGCTCTTCACGGTTGGAGCCAGAACGCGAATTCGGGGTAGGTAGGCAATGGACGGTAAGGGGTAGCGCGGACGACGCAGAAACCGGCGTGCATCAAGCCATGGATGCCGATGTAGCGACGTGCCGCCAAAGCAAGACGAATGTCGCGGCCGCCGCCGCTGTATTCTCTGTCCAGGATGATCAGCTCATCCGGTACGCCCAGATGGCGGCCGGCAGCCCAGGCCCAGGCGGTGGCTTCTGGGTCGCTCGCCTGCAGAAGCGCTCGAAGAGTCGGGTGATCCGGAGGCAAGTCCGATACCGACGGGTCGTCGAACACCTTGCCGATCGCGCGGTGGACGTCCCCGGACAGCATCGCGCGGTAGGGTGTCGGCACCAGCGCCAGGTGGCCAGCCTCGTGCAGCAGTGCCGAGATCGAGCACCGCGGATCCAGGTGCAGCGCCCCGGCAACGACCTCGATATGGTCGATGAAGCCCGATGCGCCCGGGCGCCACAGAACGGTGAGGCCGATACCTGCCAGGAACTCAGCGGCCTTCACAACGTAGGGGCACCCAACCGAAAGGGAGGTCATCGTTACTGCACGACGTGCAAGCCGAGGGCCTCAGCTTCGCGCTGCGCCACTTCTGCACTGTCCCAGCAGCCAATCCAGAATTCGATGTCGTCCTTTGGCGCGACTGCAAACGCAGGAACATCGGGCGTGCATTCGGTCTGGTGATAGATCACCACATCGACGCCAGCGAGTAGGTATTGAGCCATCTGCTCGCGAGACTCTGGGAACACCTTGGCTACATGTCTTTTCTGCACTGAGTTGAGCATTGGTACCTCGTTCACCATCGCTGATTTTAGTGTTCGGAGCTGGCTTGAGAGTTGAAACGTCCGACCAACCCATTAAGTCGCCTGGCGCGCAGTGAGCCGCCCAAGCAGGCATCCTTGCATTGCGTTATTTCATCGCCGGCATTTCGCGCGCCCTCACGCCGGCGATTCACCAGCCTGGCGCTCGGGGCGGCGCCGGGTGATCAGGTAGCTCCCAGCCAGGGAAGAGATCACCAGGCTCCGTGCGCCATTTCCAGATCAAGCGTCGGTTGACCCCTAGTCGCTTGGCCAACTCGGCATCCGGCAGCTTTCCGAGAAGCTCGGCCACCTCGGCGGGCGGGCCATCGCGCTTCTCTTTCCAGGTCAACATTGCGTGGCCTTCAGCATCGGAAGGAGGACGCTCGGCCGGCTTCACGAAGAGCCGAGGCGTGCCATGACATCCTGTTCTATATGCACGAGATACCCACCCAGCAGGCTTGCCGCGGGCTCATCAATGGCCTCTGCATCCAGCAAGCCGACCAGATAGCCTTTGGCGACCAGCGCAGCCTCAGTGGCTGCGGCTGGCGTTGGGCTTGCCGATACCGCGGCAAGCTGGCGGTACCAGTTTGCCTTGATACGCTCACTTAGCTCAGGAATCTGGGCTTCCCACGTAGCTTTAAACCCTTCAATGCCCATTCAACTCTCCATTACGTCTACAGATGCGGATTCGCATCTTGATAGGGTCAACGGCCAATTAAGGCCTGTGGTAGGTACTTACATCGCGGAGATCTCGGCCAGGCATCAACGCCCTGCGCGACTAGGTCACCAAGCCACCGCTGGCTTCATGCCGGTGACTCGCCAACCTGGCGCTCAGGGCGGCGCCGGGTGATCAGGTAGTTCCCAGCCAGGGAAGAGATCACCAGACCAGCGAACAGTCCGACGCCGGTCAGGTTGCCCCCCTGCAGACGCCAATGCGGCTGCTGATAGGCCATAGGGCCGTCCGGCATCTGGATCGTCAGTGGCGGCTCGGGCAGCGTGATGGTCCAGGTACCGTCGAGGTTGCCCTCGGCTCTCCCTCTGACCTTGCAGCTCGACGCACCGTACGACTTCACGACCGCGCAGCGATCCTTGTCCAGAAAAACATCCACCGGATCCATGATCTGCAGGGCGAAGCCGAGCCTCATGAAGAAGGCGAGGCACATGGCCGTCCAGACAATGCTCAGGAGAAAACGCATATCAGGTCCTCGGTCGTGGCAGCAACGCGAGCTGCGAGAGCTGGTCGGTCGGTATCGAACGAGCGAGGTTCCAGAGCAGTGCAATGCGCTCGGCGACCAGGTGGCGCGTCTCGTCGTCCTGGCTGTAATTGTACGTTGATGTGCAGAGTGCGACGTGCCCATTGTCCAGTCGTACGGTCCGGCCCTGGAATCCTGTCGTGCCCGCTGATAGGCGGATCAGATGCTCGATTTTCTGGCGGGGATCGATGGACATGACAGTTCCTACGTTCGATTGGCTGAGCTTGTCTTTCGCCGGCTGATAACGACCCTGGAGGGCTGTGTCGGTACGGCTAAAGCATGGCACGTGCGCCCAGAATGCAAGGGGTGAATCCGCACCCCCAGACGGACTAGACTCCCGGATAACTCGACCGGTCAAGGTCACGCGCCAGAGCCCTTCGGATCGGTGAGTCGCGATCCTGCGGCCGGCTTTCTTCTACAAGAGAATCAACCAGATGGCGGAAACCATAGGCTTTTTTCAGGAGGTCGAAATCTGCAACGCTGATCACGAACACTATGGGAAAAGGGGCGTGATCTTGGGTATCAGCGAAGAAGGCGACAGGCTGTTCGGCTACGTTGTTTTGATACACGACATGAACACGACGACCTACTTCGAGCCGGCCGATTTGGTGGTCACAGGAAGAGAGTTCCCCCGAGAGCAATTCTATTGACGGGCCTTTCTGTCCTGCCGCAGCACTTCGGGCACCAGTCCCATTCGCCGCTGAATCCGACCCTTTGTTCACCCTGAGCGCCTCCCGAGCTGCCTTTTGGCGCTCGTAGGAGAAGCGCCGAGCCTAGAAAGCCATCAGGTACTGGCCAGAGTCTGTCACCGCGGGCGCCGGCCGTTCGGCCGCCTGCGGCCGGGGAGCTGCAGCAGGCCGTTCGGCGGACGCCGCATACGCACGCAGCCGCGCCGCCAGCGCCTCAGGATCGTTAAGCACGTCGCGCACGCCGGCGCGATGCAGCTGGTTGCCAATCCGCAACATGCGATCCCAGGAAGAGTGGCCACCCTTTTTGAAAGAGACCACACCGAAGCGCGCCAGGTAGTGCACGACTTCAGAGGGATAGACGTCCGTGTGCGGACCGTAATACTCGAGCGCGCGGTCGAGCTCGAATTCGTAGAACAGCTCTACCCCCTCGTCGTCGATATCGAATTCCTGCGTCTCGTTGACGTGGGTGTAGTAGACCCCGCCCTTGTTGATCACATGCTCGGCGCCGGCGGCTGCAGCGCTTACCGAACGCAGGCCCTCATGGAAGCCGTTGAAGTGGCGATCCGCGAAAGGCACCTGGATCGACTGGCCGACCTTCAGCGCAGACCGTGGGTGCTCCTCGTAGGCCTCAGGAATCGGGTAACGGCGGCCGCGCTCACAGATCTCGCGGTATTCGTTGAGCGCGGTGAACGGGCGCTGGTAGGCGTAGCGCCCCCAGTACAGGTCGATCGTCAGGATCTCCTTCATGCCCAGCAGCGTGAAGCGCCGCGGCTTGCGGTTGGCCATGGCCCAGTCGGCCTCTTCGGCATCGATCGTCAGGGCATAGCGCAAGAGCTCCAGGCAGAAGTCCGGCGAATAGGCGTTGGCGGCAATCGTCAGGTAACCGGTGTCCGGGTCGACAGTGCGCGACGCCCAGTTGCGGGCCGCTGGATCATAGTGGCGGGCCTTGAGGTAGTTGCGGAAGTCGTTCAGGGGCTTCATCCAACGATGCTTGCCCGACTCCTCGGCCAGCATGTTTTCCATGCTGCGATCGGTGCTCACGCGCAGGCAGCCCCAGCAACCATGACGGCTGCCGCACGAGGTCTTGCGCTCGGCGCCGCCGTCACGGATGAACACGTTGATCATGCATTCGCCGGCCGCGTCCCGGTAAACGTCAGTGAGGCGCTTGAAGTCGGAATAGGTTTCAAAGCGCTCGTTGGTGACTTCAGCCAGGAAGCAGAAGATGTCCTCCGTGGTGAAGTCGGCGATCGGACTCAGGACCCAGGTCGGGGTCTCGCCAGGCTTGGCCGTGTTGACGGGAACATCAGCGCGCTCGCCACGCGCTTCCATGTTGCGCTCGCGGGCCGCCGATTCGTCCCGACGGGTGCCGATCAGCAAGACCAGGTCCTCGTCCCGGAAAGCTTTGCCCAGCTCGGCCTTGATCTTGGCGCGGATCTGGCGTTTGGTGCGCTCCAGCGGCGCCTTTTTCAACTGCTGCTGGCATTTGGCGCTGTTGCCCGGAAGGCTGGCCACCGTACGGCCGCCGATCATCGACACCAGCCAGTTTTCGGTGAGGTTCGGCCGGCAGATCCACACCCGTACCGGAAGCGCTTTGGCCTTGGCATAGGCGCGAAGTGCTTTGATCTCGCCCTGGGCATAGGCGTGCACCACCGGGTTTTCCATCAGCGTATCGCTGTTCATGACGTGCAGCTCGGGGACGCTGAACCCCTCGGCCTGCAGCTCTTCCATCGCTCGCAGGGCTAGCGCGACCATGACGCTGCTGTCCTTGCCGAAGGACGATGCGGCCACCAGGTGCTTGCCTGCCTGCAGCAGACCTTTCACCACCGCGACCGCGGCCCGCACCTTCTCTGCCAGGGAGGGCTCAACAAGCCGCGCCGGCGCCGTGATGTCCAGGAGGCTGATGGCCTGTTTGTCAGCGGGGCGGAAAAGGTTGGGGGCGACGTGCTGCATGGCGGTAGCTCGAAAGTCTTGAGGTACCTTCAAGCTACCGGCGATTTCCAGAATGCAAGTTCCTAGTGCACGGGTGTAACCACCGAGGTTAGTCTTCGATTTACGGGTCTCTCAGTGAGAAACCGTGAGGTCCGGTTTTGCGCCGCATAATTCGCCTCCGCTCCTAGGGCGGGGATGCAGCCTCAGGTTTAGATAGCTCGTCGCCGCACAACCTAGTAGGTCGTGGGCAAAACAGCCCCATCGCAACAATCGCAACAATCGCAAATGGTTGTTTTTATTATTTAGGAGAGCGTTTTATGCTTTATCAGGGATGTGAAATGGAATGGTATGCAGATAGAGCTGAGTCCAGGCGAGTAATTAACTGCGATGTCCGCATAGATAACGATTTTATAAAAGTTGAGTATGTTTTCGACGGGCTGCTGACGACCTATTCTGGTCATTCTATAGGTCAAGGCCACTACTCATTAAAATGTGTAGGTCATCCTGACTGTACCGCCACTCTTCATTGTTTTGAAAATTCAAACCGGCTTGAAGGGTCTTGGCAAGAGTCATCCACTGGCATGTGGCTAATCAAACTGAAAAAGTGAGATGCTACATGCCTCGAATCGTCCGCTATATCGACGAGATTTGCCGGCAGAAAAAGCGACCGGTGCTGTTTTTGACCTTCAACGGCGATCTGCTTTCAGAGGTTCTTTATGAAGACCACGCTGGCAGAAAAGCGATAATAAAGTGGCTTGATAGCAATGGTATAGGCTGGGAGGCCTGTGGCAGTCTTTCCAATTCTTGGTCGAGAGGGTCCTATAATGGTGAGATATACATAGACATTGAGTATGACAGGGATGATGAAAGATATAATCGCTTGGAGAGATTTCTAGAGCGCCCAGATGGGACGATCGCATTCCAAGATGTTCAGTTTTACCTACTTCTTCTAGAGCAGGCGGTCGAAATAGGAGCGCAGGTTTTAGCTGAGCAGATCCTAGCGAGTAAGGATTAGATGATCAGAATCGGAAGGTTTTATACTTACAGAATAGAACATTGTAAGGATTAGCTCCGTTACCCTATAGCGCTCTATTATCACTTAAAATCGCGTCTAGGCCATGATTGTGAGCGCACTTTGCACCTAGCACGAAACCTGCTTTTGAGGGGCTTTTTGATGTCCGAGACGCAACAGAGAACACAGCAGGTGCCTGACGTTAAGAGTCAGGAGTTCCGCTTATTCTGCGAGTTCCTAAGAAAGTCAGATTGCGTTCCCCCACGCGGCGTAGAAAGAAAGAACTACATATTTGATCTTGAAGTTATCAATGTTCCTGTTGATATAAGCGGTGGTTACTCTCTCGGAAAGTGTTGGTATAATTGTCTTGATCAAGTCATAAAACACGGTGGGGAAGTAATTTACGGATGGGCGCTGTGGAGTATCAAAGGAGGATGCTATGTGGCTCAGCATCACGCTGTGTGGCGGAATGAAGATAACGAATTGTTCGATGTCACTCCGAATGAGATACGCGCAGACACGATTCTGTTTATGCCGGATGGTCGTGCGCTATTTGATGTTTGTCGCTTGTTCGCGCCAAAGAATTTGGAATGGGATGATAGCAAATCATACAGGTGGGTAGGGAACAGCGTTAGGCCCGAAAAATTCGGTTATCGTTGCTTAAGCGCTTCCCCCAATGAAGCGGTAGACATTGCTAGGATACAGCAGAAGGCACTGGGACTTAAGGATAGTGGCGGAAAAGTCGTCAAGCATAACTCCAACAAAGTAGATTTTGATTCTGAACACCGGATGTTCTTTCTAATTGAAATCACGATCAAAGATTCAAGTGAAGAAGATAGCCTTCACAGTTTTACTATATTAGAGGATGAGCGCTGGCAGGATTTAGAAGACGTTAATATAAAACTTGACGACTACTTGAAGGACGTTAAGCGAAGCAAAAATAAAATTGAAGTTTATATTCTTGCATTAGAGAAATGCCTAATTTTAGTTCTGCATACCACTGGCGGGAAAAAGATATTAAATTTCACAATACAATGATGCCGATGCGGTCCTCAGGTTCTATCGATGGTTTCGTGAAGATACTTGCCTAAAATGGCATAGGGCTACATTGTTACTGCATATATTCTTCTGTATGAGCCATAACCATGACAACTTTCACTGATCAGGTCATTTCTCCAGCGGCGTCCCTGGTCCAACCATTCGGCTGGGTAGCCCTGCTGGTGTGCTCGTTTACGATTCTTCGTGCGTTTGGTGCGGGTCAGATGGCCTGGTATCGGTGGCACGGCAACCGCACAGGTCATGCCGACATATCGAACCCGCTGATGCGGCAGATGCTCGAGGAAGCGCGGCTGAGTCCCTGGCCGCCATTGGCAGAGTGCGTTCTGATGACGGCGCTCTCCGGCTTTCTGCTGTGGTCAGCTTGGTCTTCGATCAACCTGTAGCGAATGCGTTGGTACCTGACCTGCCCTCGGTGCGTAGGCAGCCTTCTAGATCACAGCTGGCCTTGCATTCTCGGCGACTGGTGCGACCTTGATCCAACAACGAATCAAGAGGACCTACACCATGCGCCCTGCAGCTTTGGCTTCACTCGGAATGAAGAGCAGTCCCTGTCCAGTAACCGGTACGCGATCTCCGAACGTCACTCGTAGCTTCGGTGCTGCCGTGCACATCAGTTACAACCCCAGCAGCGCTGGTTACGGCTGCGATACGACCGCCATCGTCCTCCATGAGCGCGTGTTCTTCGTACTCAACGGCGACCATGCTGAAGCCTTATGCGGCGCGGTAGCGCAGCACGGTGTCAGCGGCTGCGTGGAGTACTTCGTGCAGAACATCAGTCAGGCAAATGGGCGAAGCGAGCACCTGATGGCAACTGGGCTGTCCCAAGATCTATTTGGTTTGATGCCGACGACGATAGAAGTGCTTGGACAGGATGCCATTGCTCGTATTGCTAGCGCTTCTTCCGCTACGCCGCCTATTCAATAGCGGCACTAGGAGCCGGTCATGAGCACTATCGAGACACATCGCGATTTCCCGCCACTTGAATGTCCAATATGCGATCGTCTGGCTCAGCCAAGGCGTCTCAATCGGGATAGTAGCGTTACATATAGCTGCCCTCCCGATCACGTGAAGCATGGCGATCGCTATACTTGGCGGATTGCCGAAGACGGCACGCTCATTGACTAAAAATGGTGGGCATCAATGAAAGCATGGGTCATGCCCCTATTCAAAAATGGGAAACCGATTGCTAAGGGACGCGAGCCAGGATTCTCCGTCGGAGACTTGAACATGGCCGAAGGGCGCAATCCTGTGCTTGCACGGCTAGTATCCGAGGCTGCTCTACTCAACGAGAGCGGTACCAACGTACTCGACCCCATCGTCGACGTTCGTCTACTGTCCATCTCCGCGCACGGCTTGCAGCTACGCGGGTTCGAGTATGGAGGGAACGGCGCACAGCTGGCCCAGGAATGGTGGGTGCGTTTTAGCCCACCTACTGACGCAGCGTAGCTCGGACCGGAAGAGCGATATGGCTATCTACGAAGAGATGCAAAGCCTGTTGCAGGAGCTGGTGGATCTGATCAAGCAGGACGAACGGTACATGGCAGCTGTTGCATATGGTGCAGTCCAGCCTGATGCAGATACTGCCGACACACATCGTCACCGCGCCATTCGTATCCACGAGCTGAAGCGGCATTTCGGATTGAAGTGACCTGGCAAACTACGACCTGATAGGGAAAACACCGTGTCGTCCATGCAATTTTTTCTTCGCACCGAAGATCCGGCGTCGCTGAAGGCCTATCTCGATGAAGCCCTAGCTTTCAGTGTTTCGCTTGAGCGAATGGGCCAGGAGTCGTCGGCTGTACTATCTGGCATCGCTACGGGTGGACCCGGGGAATGGTTCGAGTGGTACACGTATGTCGACCGGGCCAGCTTCGATCACTGTCTCTACACTGCCGTAATCGAAGACAGCCGCGGACTGCACAATGGCTTCCTCGAGCTGCATAGCGCATGCATCGACCTTGAGCTCGCGGGACAACCTGGGCGGGGCCTGCGCTTCGATCGCGGAGCGTTTCTTGAGCATCTTCGCCGGTACCACGCTGCTCCCGGCTGGTTTGGCGAGGAGGGGCAGCCTCGCCTTCCTTACCCACATGAGGTTGTGACCACAGGCGACGAGCCTTCGGATTATCTGGCGCGCTTCAACATCGAGCATTTATAGGAGAAAGCGCTATGCCAACTCCACGCGGTTCGACAAGAAGCGCTATCGTTTTGATAGCGCTACAGGGTCTGCAGGTGGCCGTCACCGGCCTCTGCCCGCGTCTCCCACGATAAATACCTGAACAATGGCAGTCGGGGGCGTGACGCTGGGCCCTGGTGCTGGAGCCTTTACCGGGGCGAGGTAGGCCAACGCAGCGAAGAGGGTCGCGGTTGCGCTCAGTGCGAGTGTGGCAACTTCGTAGATTGTCATGAGGTGTTCCTTTGCTTTAGGGAACACCTATTTCAATGTCACGACCTGACCCTGGATTGCCGGACTTTCCGAAAAGAACACGGCCACGCGCCGACCACCTGTTCCGCGGGTATCACGACCGTCATCGGCGCAAGCGCTGATTGTCAGGTTTCCTCGCCTGCGGACGACGTATTACCGCCGGCTTCCGGTCTTCCCGCGAGGAACGGCACCAGCGCGGCGAGCACCTCGGCCGCGCAATCCTCCGGTTGCAGATGACCACCTGGTAACGCTTTGCCGCGAACGTCGCGGGCCCACCGGCGCCAGATAGCCGTAGGCGGCTCACCGGTGACCTGGGCCGCCGACCAAAGTACCAGCAGCGGGCAGTCCAAGTGCCGGCCCCGGGCCTGGTCCGCAAGATCGTCCCCCAGGTCCTCGTCAGCGCCGGTGCGGTAGTCCTCGCAGATAGCGCGGCGCACTGCAGGATCGCGAAAGGCCTCTCGATAGGCTGCCAGCGCATGGGGCTCAACGCGGTTGAGTCCACCCGCCATGCGCGCCAGCGCCTGTTCGAGAAAGGCATCGGGATCGGCCGCCAGCAGGCGCTCGGGTAGGTCGCTTGGTTGAGCAAGAAAGGTCCAGTGAAAATTCTCAAGTCCGCGTGCTCGGTCGAGGGACGCCCAGGCCTCTGGTGTGGGCACCACAGTGAGCGACGCGTAGCGCTCGACGCGAGCCGGATGGTCTAGCGCCAGTCGGTAGCCGACGCGAGCGCCGCGGTCATGGCCAACCACGGCGAACCTCTCAAGCCCAAGCGCGTCCATCAGCTCCAGTAAGGCCGCCGCTACGCGCCGCTTAGTCCAGCGAGATCCCTGGTCCAGCTGACGGCTGGCGCCGTAGCCTGGCAGATCAGGTATCACCACCCGATACGTCCGGGCGAGCTCCGGGGCGATACGGCGCCAGGCGAGGTGAGTCTGCGGATAGCCGTGCAGCAGCAGCACGGCCGGTCCCTGGCCGCCGATCACACCGCGGAAGACGGCAGACGGGGTGTCCTGGCAGAGCCGCTCGAAACCGGGGAAATTGGAAACAGTCATGGCTGGCGTCTCTCTACGCGGTCGACGAAGGTTGCCAGGTCGTGGTTGAAGCGTGGTGCCTCTTCCAGGAACGGCGCATGCCCAGACTCAGCGTAGCGTGTGACCGTGACGCGCGGATTCAGCGCCTGGGCCCGGGCGATAGATGCCTCCGGCCGTACCAAGGCGTCCTTCTCGCCGTAGAGCAGCCACACCGGCACCTGCGCGCGGCCAAGCCCGGTGGCGGCCGCCACATCCTGACCCTGCACGGCGCTCTGCATGTTCCAAGATGCCATAGCAGCGTTGGCGTACAGGCGCTGGAACAACGCCGGCGCCGGCGGCGTGGCGAAGCACAGGGCGAGGAAATCTCGGATGGCATCCAGATGCGTGCGCAGATCAGATGAGACCAGGTCCCTGTAGATCTCCGGGTGCGGCACGATCTGCGCTGACGCGAGCTCGATGACACCGTCAACGTAGACCGCACCGGAAATGGCGCTGTCCCCATAGGCGGCCAAGTAGTTGGATATGACCGTAGCGCCCAGAGACCACCCTACGAGCACAGGTTGGCGGGCACCGGTGGCAGCGATGACGGCGGCCAAATCGTCGGCCCAGCGCCGACCCTCACGATAAGCCGCGGCATCGGACGGCTTGCCTGAAAGGCCATGGCCGCGAAGGTCGTAGGTGATCAGGCGAAAGCGACTCAGATCAGCGCTCGTAAGCTGGGCGTCCCAATTCAACCGGCTGCCCAGCAAACCGTGGATGAAGACGATCGGCATACCGCGGGGATTGCCCTGTTCTTGGACAGCGAGCACCACACCGTCGGGGGCCGTCACTCGCCATTCCCGCGCCTGGGCGGCCAGACTGGTCAGACTCAACAATAGGATCAGCGATAGCAGTCGCACACGACTCATGGTGGCTCTCCGGAATAAGGGAGTCTCGAGTCTCGGGGATGACACCAGTGTCAGGGTCAAGCGCCGCGTGTCATGCGATAGTGGATCTTTCCTGCCACCAACGCTTCGGACCGTCGCCATGCCTGCACCCGCACCTTCCCTCAGCATTGGCCAGCTGGCTACCGCCACCGGCGTCAGCGTGCGCTCACTACGTCACTACGAGGCCCAGGGCCTGCTGGCGGCTGGCCGCGGTACCAATGGCTACCGGCACTTCTCGGCCAGCGCGGTGGCGCAGGTTCGGCAGCTGCAGCGCCTGCTTGGCGCCGGCTTCAGCTTGACGGAGATCCGCGGCTTCCCGGACTGCATGCGACTGATCGAGGGCGCCCAGGCCTGCCCGGAGACCTCGGCTGCCCAGCGCGAGCGCCTGGAGAACTTGGAGCGTCAGATCGGTGAACTGGAGAGCCGGCGCGCTCGCCTGCTGCAGATGCTTCGAGAGAGCGAAGGGCCTGGAGCTTAGGCCCGGCGGCGATCGCGTGCCGCCCGCTTCAAACCCGAGTGAAGAAAGGCCCGGCAGCATTCGCTGCGCCAGTTCACCCCTCTTCAGGGAGCAAATCAACGAACTGTTCCGTCGTGAGACAGGGACCATGGGGGCTGCACATCGAACACGACTGCTGCTTTCACCGGACGAACCTTAATGCAGATGACACGACTGATGGTTCTCCGCCCATGATCAATTCCCACACCGGAGATGCGAATGCCGAACAAAGCCTGGATTGAACACGCGTACCCGCTGCAGCAGCTGACTATCAAGCTGCAGGGCACTCGACATACCAGTCGGGCGGACCTCATTAGCCTGCTTGAGAGAGTTACTGCTCGTCTTAAAGCCGGCCAGATGGCAGGGGCCGAACACGACGATGATTTCGGTTACGCGTTCGAGTACAGAGACTCGGTACCTGGCCCGTCATTCTTCGAGGAAGAGGCCGAGCGCTCCTGACATCGGTAAGCGCGCTGAAAAGTAGGCGAGGGGAGGGGCAATCTCGCTGAACCTTTCTCTGGGCTCAACACGCCGCCTCAACGTACCGGATCTAATGACTTTTGGGACGATATCTGTGAATCGAACAAAACGCGGCCTCGCCGCCCTGGCGACAGCGGTTCTGATCGCCGGGTACGCACTCGCCGGCCTCTACTGGAACGGCAAGATCAGCTGGTCTCCTTTCCACCTGTTTTACGAGGCGCCTGTGCCTGGCTGGAGCGATTTTTTCGGGTGGATGCTGGCCGGCATCTGCTGGATCTGCCCTGCGGTTGTAATCGCTCTTGGGCTGCTCCACCTGGCTGGCAAAGCCTCCAGCGCTAAGCACTGCTCCCTTCCCCGAGCCTGACCGTCTGAAGCCCTGCCGCGCTGAATCCGCCGTGCACGGCGCCTGCAGGTGTCGAGCATTGATATCCGCCACCTCGTGCCGGCGGCCCTACCCAGATCGGGCAACTGGTCCGGGAGCGCGCCGGGGAAGCGGCTGCTATACCAGGCCGGGGCTACAAGCTTCCCGCAATCTCGATCAGCTGCCGCTGTGAGCGCCTAGACAGTAAGCAAGGGTTACCTGTGCGTGAGGGTTCCCATCGCTACTACCACCGCTGAGGTTCACCCCTTCGATGGGCGCAAATTGGCCATCGTCCGGCGGCCGCCTCGGGCACCATCAGGCATTAGGCGATCATCTACACCGGCCATAAGCTGTTAACCGATGCCTGCGGGCTGACTCAGGAACACATCATGAAGCTGGACGCGCTGAATAAATATCTTGAGGCTACCCAAGACCATTTGGGTGTTGAGGACCAACGCTATGGCGGCGGCTTCCGCGCAATCGTCGCGCACCGCTCGGCTGCCGATTTTCTATTCGACAAGCTCGAAGGCGGCGATTTCGACGGTACCGAAGCGCAAATCTTTCTCAATGAAAATCCATTATTCCCGTCAGCGACCGGCAAAACGCCTCAAGATGCGTTGCAGAAACTGAACGATAAGCTGGAGCTTCTTTATCAGTTTGAGCCTAATGCCGGCGTGTATAAGTGGACCGCGATCCCTCGCTTCAAACTGCAAGCTCAATATGACGCCGATCCAGGTGAAGACCGGACTTGGTATGACGTGTGCTGGAACGACGTTGTCGATGACTTGCAGTCAGATGCGCTCTATTTTTACGAGGACTGTAGAGATAGGTGCAGCGATGAAGTAAAGCGTGATCTGCACGCGTTGGTTACCTTCAAGTATGAAGGCATATTTGCCGGCCTGAAAATCGGTTGATCGTTCGAGTACAGCGCCTCGTGGCCAGGGCCATCGTTCTTTTACGACACGTCTTAGCGCGGCCGAAAAGCCAATGTAATTTAGATCGCCGCTGTTAGCGGCTTCGACGACGGAATAAAATATGAAACAGCCACCCTACATAGTTTTGATTATGGCGCCAATATTTAGTATTGGAAGCGTCTGGTTGGTTTATTCAAACGGCCTGGAGCTGGGATATAGCCCTGTTTACACTGCCCTGCTAACGGTTGGCGGCTGGGGCGGCGCTCTCTATTGTTGGTACACACGTCGCAAGGTGATAGCCAACCGCCTTCGCTTGGACATTCGGCCGAACTCCGCCCAAATAGTTGACAGTCCGGTCTTCCATCAGTGGTTTTCCACGCGTACTCACTTCCTAGGCGATCCCGCTGCCTTCAACAAACTGATCACGGAGGTGGCTAACCGGCCAGCTGTTAGTAAAGGACGGTTTATGTATCGGCGAGAGTCCGTCTACGTGCGACTTCACGCGGGCGAGTTAACCCTTACCGAGGTAGAGGCCGACCGTATAATGGAAATAGTCGAGAGCCATTTCATCGATCCAATCTTCGAGCTAGTTGAGGATGGCGATGCCGAAGTCAATCAGTCAGTGTCCATTAGTGCTTAGCACTGTTTATCGATCAAAGTTTTTTTGCGCTGCTCTTTGAGGTGTTCTGTGCGAAAGATGTGCACGATATTAGCGATGCTAATAACTACCGGGGCGCATGCCACGCCTGATCTGAATTACGCAACGCGGGTAGTATTGGTGACCGAGCTCAAGACTACCGTTGCAGGCACGCAGCTGGCATTTAAACGGCCAGGCGGATGCGTGCTCTCCGGTGTTGCGACTGACGCGAAGGTCGTCGACATCACCCAGAAGACCTGCGGAAATTCGACCACCAAAGTGAAAATGGTTGTCCCGCTGGAAAGGCAAAAGGCCTTTATCGACGCCGGCGGCGCTTGGCCGGAGTTCGATTGGATCAACGACGATCGCCTTAACTATCTGCTCTTCCCGGTCGAGCCTGAAGCTCCAGCACAGAAGACGTCCTAGCTTCTACGGCGAGATCGCCTGGATCGCAGACTCACCGCTCAAGTAGCATCTCAGCAAATGCTGTATAGGCTATCGCCGATTGGTACCCAACCTTGGAGAGCGTAATGGTGTAGTGGTCTACTGATTCCGGACACCCATTTAGGGCGAGAATGCTCGCCATAGAGAGGTGTCTGATGACCAAGCAACGTCGTTCCTTTACGCCCGAGTTCAAACGAGAGGCCGCCTGCCTGGTGCTCGATCAGGGCTACAGCCATATCGAAGCAGCTCGTTCACTGGGAGTGGTTGAGTCGGCCCTGCGCCGTTGGGTAAAACAGCTTCAAGAGGAGCGCGTGGGCGTTACCCCGAAGAGCAAAGCACTGACGCCCGAACAGCAGAAAATCCAGGAGCTGGAAGCCAGGATCGACCGACTGGAACGGGAGAAAGCGATCCTAAAAAAGGCTACCGCTCTCTTGATGTCGGACGAGTTCAATCGTACGCGCTGATAGACCAGTTAAGTGAGCGGGAGTCGGTGGAAGTGGTCTGTTCAGCCTTCGGCGTGGTGCGGTCTTGCTACTACGCCCATCGGCTTCGACGCTGCCGTGTTGATGCATGCCGCGTTGCACTGCGCAGTCAGGTTAACCAGCTGTTCAACCAGAGTCGAGGCTCGGCTGGCAGTCGCAGCATTCTGGGTATGCTGCGTGAGGATGGCGTCAGCATTGGCCGTTTTCATGTGCGTCGGTTGATGCGTGAGTTGGGCTTGGTCAGCAAGCAGCCAGGCTCGCACGCATACAAGCAGGCTACGGTTGAGCGACCAGATATCCCGAACCGGCTGAACCGCGAGTTCACCACTGAGCGCCCCAATCAGGTGTGGTGCGGCGACATCACCTACATCTGGGCACAAGGTCGCTGGCATTACTTAGCGGCGGTGTTGGATCTGCATACAAGACGAGTAGTCGGCTGGGCGATTTCTGCCAAGCCGGATGCTGAGTTGGTGATCAAGGCGCTGGACATGGCCTACGAACAGCGTGGCAAACCGCAGCAGGTACTGTTTCATTCCGATCAGGGCAGCCAATACGCTAGCCGCCTGTTTCGGCAACGGTTGTGGCGATATCGGATGGAACAGAGCATGAGCCGCCGGGGCAACTGCTGGGATAACTCGCCGATGGAGCGATTGTTCCGCAGTTTGAAATCGGAGTGGATTCCACAGACCGGTTACCTGACAGCTCAGGAGGCCCAACGGGACATCAGTCATTACCTGATGCACCGCTACAACTGGATCAGGCCGCATCAATTCAACGATGGGCTACCGCCTGCGGTGGCCGAAGAAAAACTTAACCCACTGTCCGGGATGGGTTGACCACTACAATGGCGGAGCAAGCAAAGGTGATCGCTTGGCGCGTTGAGTTTGAAAGCGGCGCCGTCGAATTGTGGCCGGCAGAAGAGTTCACTGGCATGCCTGGGTTCGGGCGTTGGGTGACCCCGCTGATCGCCGGCGGCGATACCATCGACCACTGTCCGGACCAAGCCGAAGACTGATCCCGGACGGTTGCGCTGCCTGTGCGGGTTCACGTCGACCTACCTGGAAGACCCGTATGCCGCGGGGAACGCCGGTATGTGTTCTCCGCGAGGGTCCTGGGTCGCGTCCCAGCGCCACCAGCCCGTCTTGCCGTACTCGCTGCAGTACCACTGTTCTTTCGTGCCGCGCCGTTCCAGGTACTGCGGCGTGGCCATGCCGAAGACCTCGAGCGCAAAATCCTGCTGCATATCGAGCAGCCAGAAGTCTGGGAAGACCGCGCACTCATCGGCGTCGTAACGCAGCGGCTTGTCGAACTTGCGCCCCTCATCCCGCAGCTTCTGCTCGACCTTGCCTTCCAGGTCTGAATCGAGCGGGATCCACTGCTCGCTCACCTGCATCAGCGCCACCTCGAGCACATCCGCCTGGTGGGCTTTACCCGGGCGCTGCGCGATTTGAGCGATAGCGATCACCCGGCTTCCCCTTCGCCAGGCGCCCAGCTCCCGTCCGAATCGGCGAGAGGCGGTTTCCCATACGGCAGGGGGCAGGTAGAGCGTTGGCATCCCGAATGGCCCAGTCACCGGCAATCTCTCCGGCGAGCCGCTGTGCCGCTCCTCGTCGTACCTGGCCAGGGGACTGACGACGACCAGCCGCCAGTTGCGTGAAGCCGCGTTCGTGGCGATCTCGCGGTTGGTGGCCTCGCGCCGCTTCTCTTTCTGAGCAGCCAGCAGCAGCACCTGGTCGAGCTTGATGCGAGGCGCTACCGACACCCGCCCGGCGCATTCGTGAAGCAGGTGAGAAACCAGCTCCCCATTACGCTTTCCCGCCATTGCCGGGTACCAGGTGGTGAGCCGGCTTTCCGACCAGAGAAGATGTAGCAGGCCCAGGAGCGTCATGGCCGGCTTCTTCACGCCCGGGGCGGCCGGCGGAGAGGGAGTCGCATCCGCAGCTTCCCCAGGCGCTTGCTGCCGTACGCCCCGGGCGAGCCTCACCTTCATACCCCCGTCGGCGGTTTCTTCCACCACGCCGACGGCATAGCCCTGCAGACCAGAGCGCTCGGGCGCTGCTGCATAGAAGCGACAGTCATTGGCATGCTCCGGGCCGCTGTGAGGGTAGCGGGCTAGGTGGTAGCCGTCCGATCCTTCGCGCAGCTTGATCGTCACCTTTCGCTCGCCGCTCCCAGGGCATCCGCACAGACCGTGTTCCCGGCCGTAGGCGCGTTCCAGGACGCGCTTCCAGGCCGCGGCGTACTGAGGATCCGTTTGGAACTCAGGGGAGTATGACTTCCCGCCCAGGGTGATCCGATAGCGGTTGTTGAGCATAGGCGTAGGCCTCCAAGCCAAGGTGGTAGCTATCTCCTCACCGCGGTCCGATAGCGGGTGTCGCCGGCCAGCCACGCTGAGGGAGAGATCCCTGTCAGTACAGCACGGCAGCCGCCTAGGCAAACGCCGGATTGAGCACGCTCCGGGCGTGAACCGCGCAGATTTGGCCGGCGGCCGGCAGTGACGCTAATCCCGGTACTGAAGACCCACGGCGGATCGGCAGTTGCGATGCTCCAGGCTGCCAGCCTTATACGGCCAGCAGACGCGGTCCTTCATGCTTGGCGTCTGGTGCACCACCGTGACCTTCGTCGGCTGCGGGGGCGCCTCTTCTGGCGCCAGGCTTCGAGGGGCTTCGCTGAAGCTCACCACGTTGTCGGCGCCCCGCGGCGTGAAGTTCCGGTCGTTGAAGACGGTCTGCTTGCCGATCGCCACTGCCGGCGGCTGGACGTTCGAGGGTGGGGTCGCCGCGGATGACGCATTTCCTTCCACGGGTGAAGGCGTAACGCGGCGGACCGTGCCGCGGACGGTATCGACCGGCTCTGGGGCAGGATGAGCTGCAGCCTCGGCGCGAAGGGCGGGGCGGTCAGTACCTACGGATGTCGATGGACCTGGCAGCGCCCGGCTGACCAGCTGCAGGGCAGCAAGTGTCGCGAGGCCGCCGACGGCAAGGCACACGACTAAAGCGACCGGCCGCGCCCTACGCGGCTTCTGCACCAGCCAGTCAGGCGCATCATCAGGCTCGGCACTCATTGCCATGTTCAAAAGTCCTTTTTCCTTCATCCAGGGTGGCCCCAGCGGTGCCGCTCTGCGGTGCTTGATCTCTTGGTGCCAGCGGTAAACTCCGCCGGCGCCTGTCATCGCCAATGAAGGCGATGACTAGGATTCTTCAGTGTATTCGTGCTGATCAACTAGCTCACGACGCTTTCGAAGTCGTTCTACTTTCGACCGGTTTGAACAAAAACATCATCACCATAATTGGCAAGAGAACTCCTGGTGCTGCCATAAGCAGCAGCCACCACGGATTATCTTCGAGCGCGGGCACTGCAGCCTGCCAAAGATAATCAGCAGCCGCGTGCCCCATTCGGCCGGTAAAGAAGAGGGCGATCATTGCAATAGGGAAAAGAATGACCGCAAGCGAGAGCCGGGTTGCTGTTTTCAGCGGCCTGATCATGGATGAACTTCAACTCCATATGCTCAATGATTGGCGTCGGCAATCGTCGACTGATACGCCCAAAGTACCAGGCTTGCCCTATGCAGCAAACGCCCCAGACCCGAGCGGCGCAGATCTGGGATCGAGCTGTAGGCTTGAGGAGCTTCCTCACCGTAGGCCGACGAACCCTTCTGGTGCCAGGGTAAACGCAGCTGGCGCCCAGACCTCGCCATCCTTCGATGTGCGGTCCCTGACAAGCGATAAGGTGCCCGGTGTTTGCGTTTTCCAGAAGGCCGCTAGCCTAGGAGGCGATTCCATCAGTATTGAGCGAGCGCAAGATGAACAGGCACCCCAAAGTCCTACAGGAACGATATGCGGAGCGGGAGCGTGCGGTTGCGGCCTTGGGCGACCGCGAGCAGATTGCCGCCGCCGATCTCGAGGGACTGGATTACTTGGGCCGGTTCAAGGTGGCCAACGAGCACTGGCACCTGTGTGACGCGTCTGCACGGAGCGCGCTGCTCGGTGACACCCATCATTTCGTCGCTTCCTGCGCACGCCTTCAGGAGTCGAACTGATGGATCACACGACACGGATCGCATTTCTCACCGAGCTACGAGACCTCCTCCAGCGATACGACGCGGAGATTTCTGTCGACTATGACGACTGCAGCGATTTCCATGGAGTCACCGGTGAAGCCATGAGTGTCAGCATGGGTAAAGCTGACCGGTTTCACGGTCGCCCAACTTTCACGCTGGGGGAGGGATGGGGGATAGAACCCGAGGGCTTGTCCCGACTGTTGGAATCCTCCGAGTGAGCATGATCCCGGCGCTGTGGAGTGCTCGACCAGCACCGTCAATCGGTGTTGGGTAGCAACGGCCTGAATCAGTCCTTCCAGAGATATTTTTTGCGCCAGCCGGGATAGAGTTCCTTCGTCAGGCAGTCGTCCTGAACGAACACCTGAGCACGTAGGTCGGCGTTCCTCTCGGCAAATTCCAGCAAGTCACGTGGAGCGCCATCTGCCTCTCGATAGATGGGAGGGTAGCCGTTTCGGGTCAGGATGTAGGTAGCCATAGCTTTGCCTTTTGTTGGTTCATAGGAGGGTGCTCTTGCAAGAGCGGCCGCAGGGTATGTAACTGGGGCGCCCCGTCAAGGGGAACGTGCTCAAGCTCAATTTGGGAGCAGCTGGGAGCAGCAACCGGCGACCTGCGCGGCTTGCATCGAGCCGCAGCCGGTACCGAGTTGCATTTTTAAAATGCTCGATAGCGTGGAACGGATCTCTCATCACTCTCGAGGCATTCGGAACATGGCTACCCAGAAGCACTTCGACGCCGCAGCCGAGCGGCTGCTTGGCGCATCGGCCTACCAGGGCCTGCTCGCATCCGGTTATTCGCGCCCGGACTTCTGCCGCGAAATCGCGCAGCTAGCGTTCATCGGTCACCTACCCGACTCGGCAAGCACACAGGACGATCTCGTGCTGATCCGCCAGGTCGCTGAACGGCTGTGGAAAGGCGTCGGCGATACTGGATTGGACGAGTAGGGGGCCTGGTAATGGACGACATCAAGAAAGCGGAGAGAAAGCGCTTCGAAGCGGCCACCCAGCAGGCGGATTGGAACGCGGTGGTGCAGGGCAACCCCACCAACACGGTGCCGGTCTGGATCTACTCGGTGAATCCGGAGCACGGCGCCCGGTTGGTTACACAGCTCTCGGTCGAGGGCTACCGCGCCGCGTGTCAGCGCGGCGGGCTGCCGCTGCCAAAGGGCATCCAGGCGTGGGACGTGCTGCAATACGCCCTGACCAACTACGAGGCGGCGAAGGATCACGCGGCGCGCCTGGCGCTGCACGAAGAGCTCGCTGGCGCCCTACTAGCCTACGCCAGCCACACCAAGACCTGGGGCATGCTTCCCCCGGTAGGCCAGGTGCAGGGCATCCACGTGGTGATCGGTGATTGGAACACCCGCAAGGCCGGCCGCGTGTTCAAGCCGGCTGCGGTCGTGGGGCGTGATCTGCTCAGCCGTCCGGACGTCGTCGCCCTCCTCGACCAGCTGATCGCGGCCCATACCGCGAAGCATCCGGCAGAAGGCCCCATCCGGGCCCGCTAGTCACCAGCTACCGGCAGATGGCTTCGCACGGCACCCCGTCGTGGTCGCCATCGATCCGGCTATTGCCGCAGTGCTGCAGCTGATACTTCGCCTCCGCACAGCTCGCCATCTGTCTGCAGGCCTTCAGCGGTGTGCAGCTGAAGGATCCCGCGGCGCTGGCGCCCTCCGATCCGCCAAATTGAGAAAAGGACGTGGGTCGCTTCGGCGGTACTGCCGCCGGCGGCTTGCCCTCTCCAGCTTGCGCGTCTTGACGCTGATCACGCGCGGCGTGGCGCCACTCCCACGGCGGTACCCGCTCCGCCTCCGGTAGCGCCCACAGGCCAAGTTTCTGCGCCTTGGCCTGTGCTTCCAGGTCCAGCAGCGATCGATCCTTCAGGTATTGGCAATAGACCCACGCGGCGCCCTGGCGCACCTGCTCGGCATTCACGTCCGTATTGCCCTGGTACACGCGGGCCACCCGGCGGCCATATCGATCAGTGTCCTGGATATCCAGGCGAACAGCCTTCGAAAAGACCATGGCCGCCAAGGACTGCTGGGCGCGATTGCCGTAGGGCTGTTTGCTCTCCGGGGTGTCGATTTCCGCAAGCCGGACCTTGATCTGCTGCTTGGCGGTGGTGAGGCACGTCAGGGTGTCGCCGTCGTGCACGCCCACCACGCGGCAGTCGATCGTTTCGGCTAAGGAGAGGGTAGGGAGGGTCAACGCAAGGGCTACTGCTAGCTGCCGAAGCATATGAGGTCTCAGATCCGTTGTAAGAGGGGAGGTCCGCTATCACCGGGCGGGCGCTGCCGCGTTTCCGTACTGCCAGCGACGCCGACGCGGGAGTGTAGCGGCGGTGCGGATGACTGGCAGGGTCTATGTGGGGCAGAAGCGGACAGAGGAGCGAAAGGTGGCTATAAGCGGCGGCGGGCTAGCGGCGGTGGCCACCGTCAGTGGCGGTACCGCCGGCGGCCATCTTCTTGCGGTTGGGGCGCTTATACGCGGGGATCTGGTGCTTCAGGCGCAGCTGTCTCACCTTGCTGTAGTGGACCCCGTGCCTCAGGCCGATCACTCGATCGCTATCGGTGCCCAGATCAGCCAGTAGCGCCTCGCTCAGCGGCTTTGCGTCCTGCAGCTTTGGAATGTCGCGCCGTTTGCGCTCGCGGTACACCAGGTCGTCAGGAATCCCGAACCGGTGAGCGAGTTCGGCGTCTCGCAACTTGCCCAGTAGCGGCACGGCCTCCGGGGGCAGTGTGTACACCCGCGGCGCCCGCTTCGCCGGATCCAGCCCCTGGCGCAGGCGCATCAGGTAGACCGCACGCCGGCTGATGCCGAGCCGCCTGGCGACGGTCGCATCGGGTTCCTGTCCAAGGAGGGCGAGGTTCTCCGGGCTCCACCGGAACAGCGTCTCGCGCTGGAAGCCGCCCTGCTTCAGGTCGTAGGGCGCGATGGCCAGCGACTGCCGCTTGCGCGCCACGGTCATTCGCGACATACCCCACCGGTCGCCCAGGGCGGTATCGCTCTCGGTGCCCAGCAAGGCAATCATCTCGTCCGTCCAGGTCTTCATCGGAACTCACAGCATCTGCAGCGCCAGCCAGTCTAGCGGCATGGCGCCAGGCGGACCACGGCAGGCCTTGCGTTTTCCGGATCGGTGAGAGGGTAGGCCATCACCTGATGGAGACCCGAATATGGTACCGGTTGAACAGCTCAAAGCCGCGGTGGAACAACTTCCGAAGTGGAGCCCGCAGATCACCAGTCAGGTAGGCTGGGTCAACTGGCGCCGCGGCTTCCAGATCAAGGCGCTCTGGTACGGGAATTGTTCGCTCCTGTGCTACCTCGACTTCAAGGACAGGGTCGCCCGGGACGACACCTTGGCCACTGCCTTCAGGCGGTTCGCCGCGCCCGGCGCCCGGCCGCGAAAGAGCGATGGCCATGGCTGGTCCTGCCTCGACTACTCGTTCCAGTCTGACCAGTTCGTGTCCATCAATGAGCTGGCGGAGATCGCGGACGCCAAGGGTTATGCGTACACCGTCCTGTACGTCCAGGAATGTGTGGGTGCTCGGCCGGTCTTCGCGACGCTGGGCATCCCCCTGGTACCGGGCGAGATGGGCAAGGAATGGGTGGGCGGCAAGTTCATTTCCTATGCCTGTCCCGCCGGCCAGAATCTGTAGTCGTCTGCCACGTCTGCTGCCTGATGGATAGCGGCCAGCACCGGGCGGCGCGGTACCCCAACGCCCGGCGGGCCGTAATCTGTAGTCGTACCCTGCGTCACCTGACGACCTGCTGCCGGCCATCCCGGCACTGCGCGGTATCATCGCGCCTCAACTCGTGAGGCGTGCGCAATGCTGGTGATCCATCTGGAAAGTGGTCGAGTAATCAACCTGGAGCGCTCGGTGAGTACCGTCAACGGGTACGGTATCTGGGAATACCATCGGAGCCAGAGCTCCAGCATGTGGGTGCCCGACTACACCCCCTACCGCCACCTCGCCGTCAAACCGCCGGACCCGGCCATTGGCCAGAAGGTCACCGTGGCTATCTGCAAGCTCGGCGCACCGGAGGAAGAGTGGAAGCCCTTCAGATCCGGGATCGCGGGATTCGACGGGATCTGAAAGCGGTCGCAGTAGGCGAGTCAGGCTACCCGGTGCGCCAGCTGCTGAGCCCCTCGCGGCTTGCGTATCTGAAGACCTATGGGACGTTGGTCAGCATCACTCAACGATGCTGACGGAGCTTCCCCATGCAGACCCCCAACACCCCTTCGACTCCGGCTCTGCCGCTACAGCTGTGCGTCCACCGCTATTACTCCAGAGCCGAAGACCCGGCCTTTCAGCAGCTGCTTGTGGTTTGGAACCAGGTGGCGCCGATCCTCGCTGCGGCGCCGGCCGGCACCATTGCCAAAGTCGACAGCGAGTCCCTGTTCGTTGCGCCGGTGGGTGGTGCTCTTGCGATGTTCCTGTCCGCAGACCTCACCCCAACGGCCGTCGACGGTAACATCTTCCGGCCTGAGGATTTCGACGGCATCGGCGCCGATGAATTTGCCGAACTGCAGAGTGCCTTGGAGCGCTGGATGGCTGCGCCAACGTACGACACGCCCTGCACCCCGTCTCACCTCGCAGACGTGCTCGCCGCTAACTACGGGGAGGCGGGAGCGCCACGTGAATGGCGGTGGTCGGGCGAGACCCTATAGGCCTTCAGTAGCAAGGCTTCACGCCTTGCGGTCCACCAGGGCAAGCAAGATTCGCATGCCCTGGAGACACCCCGCGCCAGTCGGTATAGCGGAAGTATCCCAGCCGGTATACTTCCGCTCTTGAAGCATCCCCTCCGGCGCCACATCACCGTTCATTCTGCCGATCCAAGACCTGCCCACTCGAAGATCCGGTCAATGAAAATCTCGGCTTCGCGTATCGAGACCCTGCAGCAGCTCGCTGATGTCCTCCAAGCGGCCGGCCACAATGTGCAGCACGCCATCGCGCGTCTCTACCGTTCCATCCACTCGCAGCAGCTGTGACGCCACCAGCTCCCGCCGCTGGCGCTCCGCCAGGGTGCGCCACACCACCACGTTCACCATCCCAAACTCATCCTCCAGTGTCACGAAGGTCACGCCGCTGGCGGTACCCGGCCGCTGTCGGCCGACTACTAGGCCAGCGACCCGGGCCGGCTGGCCGTGGCGCCGCTCCTTCAGCTCCTGCGAGCTCATCAGCCGCCGGGCCGACAGCTCCGGCCGCAGCAGGGTGAGAGGGTGCGGCCCCAGGGTGGTGCCTAGGGAGGCATAGTCCGAATAGAGGTCCTCACCCACGGTTGGCGCAACCAGCTCCTGGATCTCCTCCTCAACCACAGCGCCCTCGGCGAATAGGGGCAGCTGCGGCTCGATCGCGGCCATGGCCCAGCGCGCCTGGAATCGGTGCCCTGCGAGGCCCTTCAAGGCTCCCGCATCCGCCAGGCACTCCCGGGCCTTAGCATCAAGGCCTGCACGTAGGCACAGATCGGTAACATCGCGGAATGGCCGGTGCCGGCGGGCCTGCTCAACGGCGCGCCCGGCTTTCTCGGCCAGGCCTCGCACCATTCGCAATCCCATCCGGATAGCCGGCTGCGAGCTATCGGCGACTGGCTCGAGACTGCAATCCCAGTCGCTGCAGGTCACGTCTACCGGCAGGGTCTGCAACCGATGGCGCCGGGCGTCCTGCAGGATCTGGTCGGGGCTGTAGAAGCCCATGGGGTAGGAGTTGATCAGCGCCGCGGCGAAGGCGGCCGGTTCGTGACATTTGAGCCAGCAGCTGGCGTAGGTCAGCAGGGCGAAGCTGGCCGCATGGGATTCGGGAAAGCCGTAGCTGCCGAACCCCTCGATCTGCCGGAAAATGTCCGCGGCGTACTCGGCCGTGTAGCCGTTAATGAGCATGCGCGAGGTGAGTCGCTCCCGGTGCGGCTCCAGCCCGCCATGGCGCTTCCACGCCGCCATGCTGCGGCGCAGCTGATCGGCCTCGCCAGGGGTGTAGTCGGCGGCCAAGATGGCGAGCTCCATCACCTGTTCCTGGAACAGGGGCACACCCAGGGTCCGGCCGAAGACGCGCTCGAGTTTCGGCGGGTAGCTGATCTCCTCCTGACCGGTCCGCCGGCGCAGGTACGGGTGGACCATGCCACCCTGGATGGGGCCCGGGCGGACGATGGCCACCTCGATCACCAGGTCGTAAAAGGTCTGTGGCTTCAGCCGCGGCAGCATAGCCATCTGGGCACGTGACTCGATCTGGAACACCCCGAGCGTATCGGCCCGGCTAATCATCGCGTAGGTCGGCTTGTCCTCTTGAGGCACGGTAGCCAGGGTCAGCTCCTTACCCCGGTAGCCCCTCACCAGGTCGAAGCACCGGCGCAGGGCGCTGAGCATGCCCAGGGCGAGGATGTCGACCTTGAGCAGGCCCATCGCATCGAGATCGTCCTTGTCCCACTGGATGACGGTGCGTCCTTCCATGGCCGCGTTCTCGACCGGCACCAGGGTATCCAGCGTCTGGTCGGCGATGACGAAACCGCCCGGGTGCTGAGACAGGTGCCGCGGGAAACCGATTAGCTCGCCGGTGAGCACCAGGATCCGGTGAAGGAGGGGGCTATCAGGATCGAAGCCAGACTCGCGGAGGCGCTCCGGCGGCGGCAGATTGTCGGTCCAACGGCCGCAGCAGTCCGCCAGCGCGGTGATCTGGTCTGGGGGTAGGCCGAGGGCCTTGGCCACGTCGCGGACGGCACCCGCAGCGTGGTAGGTGGATACCACCGCGGTGAGGGCGGCGCGCTGGCGCCCATAGCGGCGGAAGATGTACTGGATGACCTCTTCCCGGCGGTCATGCTCGAAGTCGACGTCGATGTCTGGTGGCTCATCGCGCTCGTGGCTGATGAAGCGCTCGAACAGTAGGTTGATCCGGGTCGGATCCAGCTCGGTGATGCCCAGGGCGAAACAGACTGCAGAGTTGGCGGCCGAGCCGCGCCCCTGGCAAAGGATCCCCTGCTGCCGGGCGAAGCGGACGATGTCGTGCACCGTCAGGAAGTAACTCTCATATGCCTTGTCGGCGATCAGCTGCAGCTCCTTTTCGATCTGGGCACGTAGTCGAGCCGATAGGCCTTCGGGCCAGCGCCAGGCGCAACCCTCCTCGGTGAGAACACGCAACCAGCTGGTGGCGGTGTGTCCTTCCGGTACCACCTCACTAGGGTATTGGTAACGGAGCTCCGCCAGGCTGAAGGTGCAGCGCTCTGCAATACGTAGGGTCTCCTCCAGCAGCTCGGGCGGATAGCACCGCGCCAAGGCCTCACGGGTCCGTAGGTGGCGCTCGCCATTCGGGAAGAGCAGCTGGCCGGCTTCCGCCACCTGGACGTGATGACGGATGGCGGTGATCGTGTCCTGCAGGGCCCGGCGCCCGCGGCAGTGCATGTGCACGTCACCGGTAGCCACCAGCCCTACGCCCAAGGCCGCACCCAGCCCCTGCAGCTGCTGCAGCCGTACCTGGTCGTCTTGATCGAAGTGGAGCTCGGCGGCAATCCACAGCCGGCCGGGGAAAACCTGCAGCAACCAGCGCACCGACTCCGCCTCTGCGTGCCGATCCGGTACCCAGAGCGCGACAAGGCCAGCGACCTGGTCGAGGTCCTCGCGCAGCAGCCGGTAGCTGCCCTTGTCCGCGCGCCGACGGGCCAGGGTGATCAGCCGGCACAGCTGCTGGTAGCCCCGCAGGTCTTCCACCAGCAGCACGAGCTTGGGGCCCTGGGCGACCTGGAACTCCGCGCCCACGATCAGCCGGACGCCATGCTTCTCCGATGCCTGCCAGGCGCGCACTATGCCGGCGAGAGTGCACTCGTCGGTGATGGCCAACGCCTCATAGCCCATGACCCTGGCACGCTCGAATAGCTGATCGACGCTGGAAGCACCGCGCTGGAAGCTGAAGTTCGACAGGCAGTGCAGCTCCGCATAGCCGGGTGTCACGCGAACCACCCCTGCACCCACCAGCCTGACCCTTCCGCCGGAGACTGGAAGGCCCAGGCCGTACGCCCGTCGGCGAGCTCGAGCACGTAGTAGTCCCGACGGGCATCCTCGCCGTCCCACCAACCGCTCTCGATACGCTCAGGCCCGCTCAGGACCCGTGACTGGTCGACATCCAGGGGCTCCGGCGCCGGTAGCAGCCAGCCAGGCCGTCGATTTGGTCCCAATGCCTGGAGCGCCAGCGAAGGCGTGTCGCGCCGCCAGGCCCGCTCCGGCCGGTGATCGCCCTGCGCGCCCACCGCATAGACCGCGTCGTCGCCAAGGCGAGAACGCAGCCGCTCGCGCAGCTGCTCCCAGCTCACCGTCTGTTGCGGGCGCTCATCGAAGAGGCCGCGGTGCTGAGGGACGAACGAGGGCAGTTCGTCAGCGACCAGGCCGATCGCGAGTACCGGCTCCACCACCTGGGTGGGCTCCAGGCGCCCCCGGGCAAATTCGAACAGCAGCGCAGGGTCACGCTCCGGGGCGAGTAAGCCAACCACCACCTCCGTGGTCGGCGCCTCCCTATGCTCCAGCCGCAGGGTGAAGCGCTGGGCGCCCATGTCCCGGCCGGCCAGGTAGGTGGCCAGGTCCGAGGTCAGGCGACGCAGCGGGAACAGCAGGGCCTGGGTCGACTCGACTTCGAAGTTGAGCTCGATCCGCAGCCTGAAGGTGGTAGGAGGCAGGAAAAACTCCAGGGGCAGGACCTTGCTGCCCAGCATCTGATCGAGGTGATTGAGCAGACTCAGCGGAAAGCGCCGGGCGAGCTGCGCCCGGGGCAGCGCCAGTACCTGGCTGAGCTGCCGAAGCCCCATGCGGCTCAAGGCCTGGACGATCTCCGGCTCGAAGCCCAGAAGCGCCACCGGCAGCGTGCGCATAGCGCTGGCAAGGCCTGCATCGTCCCGAACCGCCAGGGTGTCGCCGGCGTTGGCCAACACCCGGGCGGCGACTGGGTTGGGTGCCAGGGTGATCCGGTGGCCGAAGCCCAGCGCCGTGAGCTCCTGGCGCAGCCTCGCTTCAAATCTTGGCCAGGGCCCGAAGAGCGGCAGGCTCGACTGCACCTCGAGCACCAGGGCGTCGGCGAAATGCAGGCTCACTTGCGAGCTGAACCCATAGGCCCAGGCCGCCAGCAGCTCGTGCTGGTGCCGTAGCGCCGCTTCGTCGTACTCCACCGTCGCAAGCTGCGGGCAGATCGCCTGGGCAGCGGTGTAGGTCATCTCCGGCCGGAGGCCGAGCGCCAACGCCGCCGGGTTCGCCGCCTTGATGATCCGGCGTTGTATCGGCCCGTGGAGCAGTACCAGGGGTTCGTCCGGGTCAGGACAATTGCGCAGTACACCGTCCAGCGCGAACTGCGGGAAGAAGATGCAGGCCCATTTCATGGCAGTCGTCCCTCAATGCCAGACCCGATGCGCCAGCGCCGTCGCCGGTGGATTGCCGCCACGGCACTTGAGCACTCGAAGCTGCTGAGGCGAGCCCTCGAGCACCAGGCGTAGCGCCGCCGGTGAAGCATTGACGGCTTCCCGCTGGTGGCGGAACGCGAATGCCAGGGTCTGTCCGGTCTCTGCAGCCACCTGCAGCCGGCGCAGCGCGCGATCGTCCGCACGGCTGGGCCAGCAGAGCACCGCGCCACAGCTACCGGAGCGCAGGCACTGCTCTGCGGCCCACAGCACGTCTTTGCCTTGGACCTGGATGACGCTCAGCCGGCCGAGGTCGACGCCGGCCTGCAGCCAGGCATGCGGGTAGAGCAGATACGGGGGAGCGATCAGCACAACGCGTTCGCCGGCAGCAGTGAGGCGCGCCAGCGTTGGCCACACGAGGGTCAGCTCACCTAGGCCCGGTCGGGCGCTCAAGATTTCGGTGAGCGCTGCATCAGGCCACCCGCCGAGCGGCAGTTGGGCATCGAGCGCCGAATGTCCGGTTGGCTGAGTGCTGGCGTCGTCGACGTGCGGACTTTGCCCGCGCCACACACGGCGACTGTCGAGCAGAGAGTCGAGCGCAACGACATTGGTGGCCGCGTTATCCATGCTGCACCCCCGTCGGCGCCGACGGCGAGCTGCCGCGCTCGGTGAGCATGACTTGCAGCTGCGCACGCAGTTTGAACAGATCTGCATGCAGGACGGAGTTCATCGACTCCAGGCGCAGGATATGACGCTGGGCACGCGAGAGGGGATCGTCGCGGTCGTCCGGAATGAGCCGGTCACCCCGGGGCACGTGGCGCTGGTTCTCTTCCTGTACGAACTGGACGTAGCGCAGTCGGTGGCGCTGCACCTCGGCTTTGAAGGCGTCACGTTCTGCAACGAGGTTGTCGCGCTCGGCGACCAGGACCCGATTAGCACGCTGGGCTTGCCCCAGGCACTGACGTACCTGGTCGAGCTCCTCGGTCAGCAGATCCACGAGATTGCGGCAGTACGTCAGCTCCGTGGGGCGGAACAGGGACTGCTGCTGTTCGAAGCTGTCCTGCTCATCACCAAGCATGTCCATAGCGGCCCACCTGCTCAATCCCTGACGCCATGACCTTCTGGTACTCAACAGAGCGATCGGGACAGCGGTGACAGAGACGAGGGATACAGGGAGAAATGGACATGGAATGGCCTCCTTTAGGGTTACTGTATAAATAGACAGTAATCAGGGAGGAACGATCCAGCAAGCTTGACAGCGACGGACGGCAGGGAGGCGTCCACAGGAAGTGGGTGTAAGAATCTTACACAGGGTCACGAGCGTGAGGCGGATACCGACAAGGAGTCACGGTAGCCGCCGGGATACGAGGCGGACGGCCAGGAGACCCTCAGTTGGCCTGACGTCCGATGAGCACACACCCGGGCAGAAGCGTACTGACAGATAACGCCGTCATCGCCAAGACAATCACAGGATGCGATTCGAACGGTGCAAAGAGGTCAGCCGGCAGGAGGCCCTGCTGCGCCGCATGGACCCACCGGGATCCTTCGCAAACGATGCCGAAGGCCGTGCCCACAAATGCAGCACCTACCGCCGTACGTGCACTACTGGATCGTATCGCCACCGAACTGTCCCTCAACACTGTCAAGGAAAGCATGGCATTCACGGCGGGTCGCCTATGGCGCAGTTCCTACCGGGTCAGGGCGCCCGATCAAACTTCCGTCCAAACGCAGCACCTTGAAACCTCCGCAGCATCGATCAGCGCCTGCTACCGGCAGCAAGCTGCCGGCCCCTTTCCAGTTTGCCAGCCGGACGGCCCGCGTTAGCCGGGCGTGCAGGTAATCAACGTCAGGTGGCGCCGTGCCTGCTGCCGGCTTTGCTGGGCCTGCTGCTGACAGGCCCAGTCGTCCTGGATCTGCCGCGCGACCTCTTTCCGTACCGGCAGAGTCACCGGATAGGCCTCTTGGGTCGCCTCCGAGGAAACCGGCAAGCCAGCCTGCTTCAGGTAGAGATAAGGCTGCTGCAGAAATTCGGATAGCGTGACGGGCGCCTGGCTGTCCTTGTACAGGTCAGCCCAGAGATCGAGATCGACCGCGTCGACGATGATGGGTTGATCCATTTCAGGTGGGCGATGCATAGGGGGGACGTTCTCCGTTGTTGATGTCCCTACGCTACCCCCGTTTCCGGAAATGCAAGGGGCGACCCCAGCATGCTCGACTGCGCCTTGCGCTGCTGCTGGACCAGCAGCTTGCGAATTTTCGAGGCGTACAGCATCTGGTCTCGAAGTACCGCGAGCTGCGGTTCATAGAGCTGGAAGAGCTCAACGAACCAGTGATCCATACCGCGGGTGACAGGCCCTGGCGCATACACCGAGCCCTGACCTTTGGCTATCGGTAGGCGACCTTGCTTTTTGCTATCACCAGGGCCGTCGTAGAAGTAGACCTTGCACCAGACGATCGATATCGCCCCCTTGCCGTTATCCCGTACGTCGATGAGGCGATAGATGATCTTGCCCCCCGAGCGCTGCTTGGCGGCAGCGAAGTATTCATCGCGCAGCCGAAGCGCTTCAGCTTTCACGGTCTGACGGATGTCTTCCATAGCCCCGATCGCCTGCTGGAAATTGTCGTGAATCCGCTGCCCATCAGGTCGGGGGGTAGCTAAGTCGTACATTGTTATCACCTATCTACTAGCAATAATGCCGTTGAGATTGTCATTAGTCCTGCAGCCCTTTTTTCAAGACGACTAGCAGGCCATTTTTAGCCGCTGACCACAAACCCGTTTAGATTGTCATTACTAATAAGCGGATAGGCCGAGCAACAGCTGTCTGTATCTCGGATCACAACCTAAACGTCCGTATGGTCAATACCTATTGTGTTCTCGGCGCCATTCGCAAGCCGCTGCTGGAGGTTCCAGCTCTCATTTTCAGGGCCCCCAGCACAATCTTGCGCGTGCTCTTCCAGTTACTTGCTATACCAACAAACCCGTTTAGATTGTAAGTAGTACTAAGAAATTGATCATTGCCATGTCTGCTTTTTTTCTCTCCAACAAACCCGTTTAGATTGTCATTAACTATAAGAAAACGCCTGGTGTAGGCGCGTTTCAGCCAGGATTTCAGCAAAACGCCTTTATTGGCATTAGATTGCTGGCGTTGCAATAAACCCGTTTAGATTGTCATTAGTAATACGCATTTTTGATTGCCCCGGAAGGCCTGGTTTCTGGCTTAAGCCACCTCTTTAACCTCCATTTCAAGCGTTCTGGCACAATCTTGCGCATGCTTTTCTAATTTCTCGCCATACCAACAAACCCGTTTAGATTGTCAGTAGTACTAAGAAATGGACCATTGCCATGCGTGCTTTTTTTACTCACCAACAAACCCGTTTAGATTGTCATTAACTATAAGAAAACGACTGGTGTAAGTCCGTTTCAGCCATAATTTCAGCAAAACGCCTTTATTTGCATTACGGGAAGGGCGTTTCAACAAACCCGTTTAGATGGTGATTAGTAATAGGCTTTTTGAGTCGCCCTTGGGAGCGACAGGCGCTGGCCACAGCCGCCCCTTCGCTTACTGATTAAGCCAGTGCATTCGAGGTCATAGCGCGCAATCCCACCCTGCTGAGGGGGGGAATCTGAGGCTGTTCGAGTGGCCGGCGGTGGCACGCTGTATCTGAGGCGTCCTGGAGGACGCCTCGAGCGATGTGCGCCAGCTTGCACTGCCCCGCCAGGCGTCCTGGAGGACGCCTGGCTTCAGCTGCGGCGGTTGAGGTAACGACTGAGGCGTCCCCAGGGACGCCTGAGAGTCAGGATTTCTCATTCCGCTGCCCTGCCAGGCGTCCTGGAGGACGCCTGGCCTCAGCTGTGGCAGTTGAGGTAACGACTGAGGCGTCCCCAGGGACGCCTGAGGGTCAGGTGACATCGCTTTTGGATAACACAGCACGGCTCAGGCGTCCTGCAGGACGCCTGAGCCGTGCTCTCATCAGCGACGCTATTCGAGAGACCTATGACCCGAAAGAATCACACCGCGCCTGCCTTCGTAGTAGGCCTCGACATCGGCTACTCCAACGTTAAGCGTGTCGACGGGTACGCTGACGCGGCAGACCCCACACAATCCATTCGCCCTGCCCAAGCAGCGCCGCTCCACTCCCTGAACGGCAATGCCACGCTCAAGGAAGGTGAACACTACGTGCAGTTGGATGGCGAGCCCTGGGCAGCATTTCTGAGCGCCGGCCGCGCCGGCGTAACGCGCGAGCTGCACGCCGACTATCCGGCTTCCAAGGCCTACCGTGCGCTCTTCAATGCATCGATCAGTGAGGCATGTGGCGAGGGGCGCAACGAGATCGATCACCTCATCACGGGCTTACCTGTCAGCCAGATGCGCCAGCCCCAGCTCGTTGAGCGGCTCACAGCGCAGCTGACCGGTACCCACCAGGTCGCCCCGCAGCGCGAGATCCAGGTTCACAAGGTATCGGTACTGCCTCAGCCGGTCGGGACGCTGAACTACATCTACAGCACCTACGAGGCCACTGACGACTTGGATGAGGGCGTCATTCTGGTCCTTGATCCGGGCTTCTTTTCAGTCGACTGGGTGGTCTTCCGTCGCGGGGATATCGTTCGGGACTCCAGTGACTCGTCGATGGAGGCCATGAGCGCGCTCCTCGAGGCGATCAACCAGGCTATCGCCCGTGAATTTGGCGGCCCTGGACCTGGCCGGGACAAGATCGAAATCGCGCTGCAGCGTGGCAAGCCATACATACAGCTGTACGGCAGCAAGGTGGAGCTCAAGCCCTTCGTCGACCAGGCTGTTGCGACCGTTGTCCCCAAGGCCCTGAGCAACATGAAGCAGCAGATGCGCTTCCTGGAGGGCGAGGCGATCGACTTCGTACTCATGGGAGGCGGCGGCGGCGGTTTCTACCAAGCAGCCGCAGAGGAGATCTTTCCCCTCTCCAAGGTGATCACTGCCGACCGACCCATTATCTCGAATGCCTATGGCTACTGGCTGCAGCATCAATAAGGGAGAGGCTATGAGCGATCACGATGATGAGCTCAAGCTTCGCTTGAACGTCAAATTCAAAACCGGGACGGCGCCTGCGTTGCTGGCGGAGCTCACATCCCTACCCGAGCGTCGACGTGTGAAGCGGCTGCTGGACTTGGCACAGATCGGGTTGCTGTACGAGCAAGCGGCCGGGCGTTTGCCAGCCTCGAACTCGGTCCAGCAGCCGGCTGGAAAATTGCCCGAAGACCATGAGCCAGAGTTTTCGAACGATCGCCCGATCAATAGCGCCCCGGCATCAGGGGCGCCTATAGAGGCTGAGGTCCCGGCTCCCGTGGCCGGCACCCCAGAGTCGGAGGTGCTCAATAAGGCAGAAACGAACGGCGAATCGAACAACTCCGTTCCGCTCGCTCGGAAAAGACCAGGTTTCAACACCGCGATGACGGGATAGCGGGCCTGGGCATAGGTGGCCCTGCGGGCCGGGAAGGCGGGGGCGAAATCAGGTGCAGGAACCCAGGGTTACAGAGGGTCCATTCGAAACTTCGCTTTCACCCGCCCCAACAGCCGTGGCTGCAGCGGATCGGTGGGGTCTGAAGGACCAATATCCAGCTTAATAGCAGTGTGCATCTCTTGCGACGTCATGAGCATGAAGCCTGCGTTGGTCAGAGAAACGTTGCGAATTAGCGCTGAACCGTGGTGCACCACAATAAATAGGCCCTCGCTCGGTTTACGGTCGGCCACATCGATCAGGATGGTCATGCCACGCTCAACGAAGGGTGCCATGACGTCATTTTCGACCTGGGCCGCCCGGGTGTGCTGAGCGGATAGTCCGTATTGCTGGATATACGGCAGCGGCAACGTGAGGCTGGTGAGGTGGGAGCTGATGGGGCGACTGATCTCATCCGCAGGGAAAAAACCCTGCTCCTGCGCCAGCTCGTGGAGGCTACGGACAATGAGCGAGACAGGAGACCCTTCTTGGTGGTCCGCAGGCCCGTAGCCCGTAGCGAGGTACTCGACCGTGGTATCGAGCACCGTGGCCATGGCCACGAGCCGATCCCGGTTGGGAGTCGTCTTCTTGTACAGCATGTTTTTGATGGTGGATTCAGCCTCGCCCAGTAAGGCCGCGAGCTTAGGAACATTTATTCCGCGGTCCTTGCGCAACGCTTCGACCCGCCGTACGAACGCTTCGTGCGAAATAGCATCGGGGGTGTAATGCATAGTGGTTCATTCCTACTGATGGAGGTTCCCGGTTTATTGTCGTCTTGATCGGAAAGGATGGATTGGATGGCGTAAGTATCAACCATTTACGACCTTTTTATTTACACCATTCCTTATGATGGCTTGGTGCCAAATCTGACCCTTAAACTGGGCATCAATGCGTCAATTTTATGTATTTGGCGCTTACCTCCTCGGCCGGACTGTCAACTATCAGGCGCCATAATTTACTTATTGCGCTAGATGATCTGTGATGAGCTTAACAGTTCCTTAACACTGTATACCGCCCGTCGCCGTTTGCGTACCGGTCATTCTCGCAGGCCGCCATCTGTCAAATGTGTCGTTGAAGAAATGTGAACCACAGCCGAAAATAGTGACCATCATTTAGGGTCAAAGTACGTCGGGCGGTTAGGTTCATGAGTCACCGGGTCGCGGTAAGGAAACTGGGTGCTGCTCTGCTCCTCGCGTTGCCGATGAAAGCGGCATTTGCGCTGGATCTGGACGGAACCGTTTGGGATCGCCCGGCTATTGGGCAATGCCGTCCTGCGCCGGAACTGCTCTATGCCATGGCTCTGGTCGAATCGAAGCAGTATGCCGGTCGGATGGTTGCCCCTAATCCCTACGCACTCAACATCGATGGAAAAGGCTTTCATCCGGCTAGCCGCGCTGAGGCCGAGCATCTTCTGACGGAGGCTCTTTCCAGGACAAAGATGATTGCAGTCGGCGCCATGCAGGTGAGCGTGCGTTGGAACGGGCATCGTGTGTCCGATCCTTCCGAGCTGCTGGATCTGCACACCAATGTCCGAGTAGCCGTCTCGACGTTCTGTGAATTCCTCAAGCAGCAGGGGGGCGATATCGCGCTCGCCATTGGTCGCTATCACACCCCCAATCCCGCGTTAGCAAGCGTTGCCCGAGCCTATGGCGAAGATGTGCTGCGCGTCTGGCGCCGGCTAATCCTTCTCAAGAAAAGCAACGGAGACGCGTGATGAACAGCGGGACCGACGAAACCTTGCTGGAGATGGCGCGTGAATGGGCCAGGGAACAAGACCCTGCTTTTCACCGCTTCTTCGATATCAGCACCGAAGACACCGCCTGGCTTAAAGCAGCTACCGACCGCGACATTCGCAGGCTCAGCCAGCTGCCCGCTTCCGCCTTTCGAGTCGTTCTACTTCATCGTGAGGACGGTAACGCGGAGCGGCACCTTCTAAATACGAAGAGCGTTGTCCAGGTCGTAGGGGTGCTCGGTGAGATCCGCGAGGGCCTGTCGGACCGCAAGATGGAAACGCAAATCTACTGGAACCTGAAGGATAGCGACGCGGATTGGCTGCTCACCGCCTCTCCGACGCAGCGTCGCCAGATCGCAGCGCTGGGTCGCATTCAGTTCGTCGTACGCGACGGCCATTTGCGGCAGCGTGTGGAGCCCTATCCAGAACCTGTCCTTCACCGATTCATGCGTCTCCTGCACGCCTGACCTCGACTCTACAAACTACGGAGATGTCACGAAATGGATAACGCCGCTCTAATCGACATGATGGTCAAAGCCGGCTTCCGTTGCACCATCATCACCCTGCACACCGAGCTGACTGCCAAGCAGGTGACAAGCGCTCGTAAGCGGCTGAACGTGGTAAGCAGGGGCGGTTCGGGCCCGCTGCCGCTGGGGTCGCGCATATTGGCCAGCAAGGCTCGCGTGATCGAGGCGGCTCTTTTCATGGGTGCTTATCTCCGCGTGGCTCGTAAGCCACTCTTGGGTGTCGACGTCGAAGCCGTGATCGCTGCGCACCAGTCGTATTTGGGCTATCGAGAGGCGCTGAACTTCACGCCGACTGAGTGCCTCTCGATCGACGAAGCATGGGTCGTGGCACGTGAATACCGCTCCAAAGACCTGGTGATGCGTGCTTGCCGGTGCTGCCAGCTCACCTATGTCGCCCTAACCAGCACCAACAAGTCTACCTGCCCGTACTGCTCGCAATCCGTGGTGAAAGATCGATTCCATTGCGATGTGAATGACGCTGCGATGTCCGATCGTCCAGCCGAAGAACTCCTGGCGCTGGCCCTGAACATCCAGCAGCTGACCAATTGGGGTTACAGCTCACACGAGATCATGAAGCAGCTTGGGCTGAACCAGCCGGAATACCTGACTGCGTTAGAGCTTCTGGACTACAAGGACGTCGAGCGCCGCGAGATTGTCGCGCTTTACCCGGCCGGCGATCAGCTCGTTCGCGCTCTGGTCTCTCAGGAATCCATGCCCCTGCTTCGCTCGGCGTAACGATTACGCTTGCTACACCTCCATCAACGGGCGGGGATAGCAAGGCCAGCCGTCTGGTGGCTGGTTTTCTCATCGAACTCCAATGAGTATCCTCGGGGCGCCCTGCGCTGGCGCGTACCATCGAGGGTCTATGGCCTAGGCGTCCTGGGGGCGTCCTACGCTGGCCGGCACCATCGACGATCTATTACCGAGGCGTCCTGGGGGCGTCCTACGCTAGCCGGCATCATTGAGGGTCTGTGTCCGAGGCGTCCTGGGGGCGTCCTACGCTAGCTGGCATCACCGAGGGTCTATGGCCGAGGCGTCCTGGAGGCGTCCTAGCTTCCATGCTTCGGGAGCGCTTCGCCCTCACAGATAACGCTAGGCGTCCTGCAGGCGTCCTGGCGCAACGGCCTCCGAGCCCGGCAGCTCCGGCATCGCCAAGAATGTCTCCCAGTCGCTCATCAGTGCGCGCCGCTTTTCGAGTAATGGCCCCCGGTTGTAGGCGGCCTCAGTCTTGGAGCCAATACTGTGGGCCAGCGCCTTCTCGCAAATCTCCCTCGGGTGTGAGGTGGTCTCTGCCGCCCAGGTACGAAACGTCGAGCGGAAGCCGTGCGGGACCGCTCCCTCAAGCTTGACCTTCCGCAGCGCCCGGCCTATCGCGTTACCCGGCAGTGGTTTCTTACCGCGGGCGTTGGGGAACACCCAGGTATCGTGCTGACCCTTCTGCTGCTCAAGCACTTCCAGCATCCGGTCCGTCAGGGGCACGATATGCTCCTTGTCTCGCTTCATGCGTTCAGCCGGGATGGTCCAGCGTCTGGCGTCGAAGTCGAACTCCGCCCACCTTGCCTCGCGAACCTCGGCATTGCGCAGCGACGTGAGGATCAGGAGCTCCGCTGCACGGGCGGCTGGACCGTCCAGGGAATCCAGGCGATGCAGCACGGATGGACAGCTCTCCGCCGGCGCCGCTGGATGGTGCGTGACATTGCGATCGTGGCGGGGCAGCAGCTTGTCGAGGTGGCCACGCCACCGAGCCGGATTGGCACCTTCGCGAAAACCCAGTGCCTGGGCGGCATCGAGCACCGACTCAATGCGGTTGCGGATGCGCGCGGCGGTGACCTCGATCTTGTCCCAGATCGGGCGGAGCACCTGCAGCACCAGGTCGGTATCGATCTCGGCGACCGGCCGGCGACTAAGAACCGGGAAGACATAGCGCTCCATGGAGCTAACCCATTGACGGTGATGGTCGTGGCTCCACGACGAGCCGTGGGTGGCTATGTACTGCCTGGCCAGGGTCTCGAAGAGGTCGGGTCCGGCGGCCGGCGATTGAGCCGCAGGCGATCGCCGGCCCGGTAACTCAGGCGCGCCCTCTGCGATCTTCAGCCGGCGCCGGTCCGCTTCAAGCCGGGCCTGCTTCAACGACACCGCCGGATAGCCACCCAGCCCCACGTCATACCGCTGACCTTGGAAGGAAAACCTGAAGATCCAGCGTTTGGCCCCGGTCTTGGCCACACGCAGGATTAGGCCGCGGCCGTCCTGATAGACGCCTGGTTCGGATAGCTCTTTCACCTGCTTCGGTAGCAACTGGCCCACGGTAACCCCCATATCGACCGCCGAAGGCTATCACCCAATCTTGTGTATGCAACTACCCATAGACGTGAAAATTGCGTCATACAGTACGGGGATAATGTATCCCCGTACTAAATCCATGGAATCCGCGCCGTACCTAGAATGTTTCCTGTTTCCACAGGTAAGAGCCCACAAAGAGCCCCACATGGCTGAGGCAGCCGCCATTCCAGGTGAAACTGCTGACCAGTGTTGATCCGCGCATCTCTAAGGAGCTACCGACGCTCAAAGGCGACAAACGCTCGCATTGTCTTAGGCTAACGTTAGTACCTAACCAAACATTACTAACAAATAAGCTTGTTAGTAATGTTCGGTTAGGTACTATGCTGTTTTCCACTACCCGGAGGCGGCCATGGCTGAACGCAAATTTACAGACACAGAGGTCATCGCCGCCGGCGAGCAGCTGCTGGCAGGTGGGCGCAAGGTCAATGGCTGGGCGCTACGGACTACCCTCGGCGGCGGCCGCCCTGAAACGCTCCTAAGCGTCTGGCAGCGACACCACACTGGGGTACCGGGTGGGGCCATCCCAACCAGGCCACTGCCAGAGGAAGCCACGGCGATCATCGAAAGCGCGGTCGCCAAGCAGACCAAGGCGATGCAGGACGCCCTGGCCGGTGCCCTTGACCTGGTAGCGGCTGCGGCGCGCAAAGAGGTCGTGCTTGAGCTTGAGCAGGCGCGGCAGGAAATCGCACGCCTGGAGGCTGAGCAAGACGATGCCAGTGCCGTGCTCGAAGGCCTTGAGACCGATCAGGAGCGCAGTCAACAGCAGATGGACGGCTTGGCCAACGAGCTTCAGCTGAAGGACAGCCAGCTCAGTGCGATGGCCGAGGAGAACGCCAGTCTTGCCGAACGGATTGCTGAGGCAGAAGGGCAGGCGCAACTAGCTCGGGACCAGCTCGCCGAGAGCCAGGCCGAGCTGAGCCTGGCGCTTGCCCAGAAGGCTTCCGCAGAAGCGGCGAGCGTGGAGCATCAGCGTACTGCTTCCGCAGCTGAGGAGCGTCTTGCTGATACCCAGGTGGAGCTCCGCGATATGCGCAATCGGCTTGCCATCGCTCGCTCTGAGGCGGATAGCGCCGCGGGGCAGATCCAGGAAATGGAGCGTACGCGCGCCCAGGATCTCGAGATCCTCGCAGAGCTGCGCGTGGAGAATCGCGCCTTGGGTGACAAGCTTGCCCGGGCCGACGCCGGCCGGGAAGCCGCAGAGCGCTACTTGGAGCGCGTGCAGAAAGACAGCGGTGCCCGAATCGCAGTGTTGGAGCGCCAGCTTGCCAAAGCGGCTGCGAAGCCTGCTTCCAGGGGGACCGGTAAGGCGCCCCGGGTCGCTAGCCCTGCTGCAGGGGAATGAAGGTGGCCGGCCAGTTCGAGGGCTTCCACGTTTACGGCGGATCTGCTGCGCTGAAGTTCGAGGTGGTGCTGAATCAGGCGCAGGAAACCGTGCTCGCGGTGGACGGTGCCGGGCGCAAGGGATCCAGCGAAAAATTCGACTGGTCCGAGAAGCTGACGCTCCAGATTACGCCTCGCGAAATGCCGGCGTTCATGTGTTGCGTCCTGGGAATCACGCCGACGTTCGAGGCGCGCAATCATGGGGCCGCCGGTGATAAAGGGCTGACCCTGGTCAACCAGCCTGAGCGCGGTGTGCTCTACCTTCGCCTGCTCCAGCAACGCCTATCGATCAACGTGCCGATCACCGCAGACAAGGTCTTCCATTTGGGTGCCCTGGGCATCCGTGTGCTGGCCAAGCAAGTTCATCTGGACGTACCAACATGCCTGGCGATGTTGCGGGGTACGGCAGGCAGACTGCTGAATGCAGCGGCCGGTGATTAACGGTACGTCCTACCCTGTGAGCAGGTGCCGATACAGCAGTTCTCGGATGTCCTGGCCATCGCGAAAGATGGCGAGCACTACGGCTTCGCGCCGCGCTTCGTCGACCAGGTATCCCGCTCGATAGCCTGACTTGGTGATCTCGCGGTACCTGGTGATGCCGAACTCGGCACCGGCTGCGGCAACAGGGTAAGCGAGAGGGGACTTCCGGAGCTCGATGGCGACTTCGTCTACGACGCTGGTCATCTTCGCGAGTGCGTCGAGGCGAGAAGCCGATTTCGCGAGGTGATGCACCTGGTCGATCGCGCCGGTCCTTGCCGAAGCGCTGAAGCGGACCTGGAAAGGCCTGGCGGTCATTTGCTATCACCACCGAACCGCTGCTGCAGGCCTTCTTTCAGCTGCTCGGATGACATGTGCTCGCCGGCTTCGTACTCCTTGGATCCCAACGCCAGCAGCTTGACCAGGGCGATGGACTCATCGCGGCGGACACGATCCGCGTAAGCCTCAATCACGTAGGCCGGCTTCCCGTTCTGGGTCACGATCATGGGCTCGTCCAGCTCAAGGTCGGCCGCGTTCTTCTTCAGGTAGCTGATTGTCTCGACTCGCATGTGGGTGTTCGTGGGCGTTGAAATAGGTCTTTCACGATATCATAGCCAGGACCAAATTAAGACCGAATATGGACATGCCTATCCCCGGGTTAAAACGGCACAAGGCTTCGCTAACCAGACCGAGCTGATTCGATCTGCAGAAGCCGGTTATGGCGGGCTTAGGGGTCCCCTTATTGGCCCTGTGATGGTGCAGGCGATATTGGGAAATAGATGCTATAGTGGCGGCAAGAATACCGGCAAAATTTCTTTGGAAATATGCCTAAAGCCCAGTCCAGCTGCGGAATGCAGCAAGGTAGCGAACCGGCAAATGACTTTCACACCATTCATCCCTCAAGACGTCGCGCCAGAAGAATTGCAGGATCAGATCGTGCAGGTGATGCGCCTTGACGCGGACCTTCACGCGAAGATCCCGCGCCCTATGCGCGTACCGGTGATGAATTTGCTGCGCGCGGTCAATTCCTACTACAGCAATAAAATCGAAGGTAACTCCACGCTACCGGCGGATATTTTGCGCGCCGAGCAGGATGGAAGTAATACCCTCGAAGCAAAACCCAGCAAGGATTTCTTGGAGATCAAACGGCATATCGAAGCACAGCGTCGACTTACCGATGATCCTATTGATCCAGTCAACGTCTGCACGCGAGAAACTATCTCGCGACTGCACCGTGAGTTTTATGTTGGCGTGCCCGATGAGATGCTGGATATCCAGCTTAACGAACAGGGTGACGTCGTTCGTATGGTACCCGGCGTATTCCGAGAGTACGGCGTCAGGGTTGGTCATCACGTTCCCCCTTCAGTCGAGCAAATGCATTCGTACCTCGGCCAGTTCGAGCGTTCGTATCGGCTCGACTGGATTCATGGCCTCTCCCGATTTCTCGCGGCCGCAGCTGCCCACCATCGGTTTATGTGGATCCACCCGTTTATGGACGGTAATGGCCGCACCGGGCGGCTCTTCACCGATCAGTATTTAAAGGCTGCCGGTTTCGGAGGCTATGGTCTATGGTCGATGAGCCGTGGCTTTGCGCGAAGCACCGAGCTTTATTACCAGAAGCTGAGTGCAGCGGATCAGCCTCGAAAAGGTGACCAGGATGGTCGTGGCATACTTTCAGATAGCGGACTGACGCAATGGAGCCGCTATTTCGCCGAGACTGCGTTGGATCAAGTTCAGTATTTCAGCTCCCAGCTGGAGCCGGAGAAGCTGAGTGAGCGGATTGACGTGTTCTTTGAAATGCGGAGTCGTGGAGCACTCTCGGACGAAAAGGGCAACCAACTCCCCAAGCTACGCATTGAAGCTCGGGACGTATACAGAACCCTGCTCTACATGGGAGATCAGCCGCGTGCCGAGTTGCAAGCCCGTTTAGGTGTTGGAGAACGTACAACGCGGGGCCTCTTAAGCGAGATGGCCGCAGAGGGCCTGATCATTCTCGACGGTCGTAGGCCTGTATCTTTGAGTCTCTCAAGGCATCTCATTGAGTTTCTATTCCCGTACCTCTGGTAAGGCTAACCCCATCCTTAATGGACTGTGAACTAGCCGAACGCCTCGGGCCGGTGATTCAGCACCAACCTGTTCCTAGGATAGAGGGGTGTGCAGTAGGCGCTTGGCAGATGAGGCAGGTCCTGCTGTGGCGTCACCGCGTACGCCGAGAGCGCTGGCAGCTGGTTCGGGGCCATTGGCGGCACCACGCCCAGATCCGGCGCCTGCAGATCGGTGATGCCGAGAGCCCTGGGATTGCCAATGAGCACAGCGGCGCCATGCCCGCAGGGTTAGCGCGCTGCCACTAGCACCGCCAGCGCTGCGAGCTAGATGATGCCTTGGGCAGCAGCATCGGGATCACCAGCGCGACTAGGCAGTGAAGCTCAGGGTCAGCACCCACCGCCGGTCAAAACGATCTGATAGCTCGCCCTGGTGCGGCATCATCGTGCGGCGCACAGGCAGACGCCGGCCATAGCTCGGCTCACCTGGGCTTTGGACTGGCGCTGAGAGGAGTCAAGACCGCTCTTGTGCGAGGTAAGCGCATCCAAATTCCTCAGGCATATGCCTTGTATAGGCCTGAAAGGGGCGCTACATTGGCCTATGCAATGCATAGGCCGAAGGAGCACATCATGCGTACCGTATCGATTTTCATGAATGGCAGGAATCAAGCAGTCCGGCTGCCGCAGGACATGGCTTTTGAAGGCATCGGCGAGCTTGAAATCTCCAAGGAGGGTGACGTCATCACCCTGCGGCCTGCTCGGCCTTCCTGGACGTCTCTGGCGGAACTGCCTAAGGCTGACGCTGACTTCCTGCAGGAGCGCACGGCAGTGGCCAGTGATGAAGGCAGGTTCACTCTGTGACCACCTACATGCTCGATACCTGCATTTGCTCGTTCATCATGCGGGAGCATCCAGACGCCGTGATCAGGCGCCTTGTTGCTGAGGTCGAGCGCGGTAACCGCATTGTGATTTCGGCCATCACCTACTCAGAAATGCGTTTCGGCCAGATCGGCAAGAAGGCCTCACCCAAGCACAAGGTTCTGGTGGACGAGTTCGTTCGGCGATTGGATGCGGTGATCGCCTGGGATTTGCGCGCGGTCGATGCGACGGTTGAGATCATGCGCCAGCTCAATGCGGCGGGTACACCGATCGGGTCGAACGATACCGCTATTGCTGGGCATGCAATCGCTATCGGCTGCACCCTAGTGACCAACAATGTGCGTGAGTTCAGCCGGGTCCCCGGCCTCGTGTACGAAGACTGGGTTTGATAGGTGCGACGTAACGCAAATGGCGATTAATGATGATGGTGGGGCCAACTCATCCTACCAGGGCTACGATTACCAGAAGCTGGTCACCGTCTGGGTGGCTCTGAGGCTAATGTTCGGGCCAGATGCGAGCACAGACCGCGTCACGGTCGAGCCCGCTTCCCACGACGACATCAAAGCCGATCTCGGCGTATCACCCGAAGCGGCCGAGGGCAATCTGACCGTCGCAGCAGCCGGCGAGCTGCACGTCCAAATCAAGTTCAAGGGCGCGGGAGCCTGGAGCCCGAAGGATTTTGCGGGCGTGGTCAATGACAAGCCGGCCCAGGGCACCAGAGGGCCCAAGCCGCGGGCGCGGGCCAAGGCCCTGATGCTTGCCGATGAAAAGCGCCGCTATGTCTTCATAACCAACGCCAGCGTCGATGGATCCCTGGCTGCGGGACGGGTCAACAGTCCCGAACAGCCGTCCGATCCCACATTCACGCCCGCGAACCTCGACCTCAATGTCGGGGAGGATCTCGCCGGGCGGTTCGCCCTGATCGAGGGCATGACGCTGGACGCGACCCGACAGAAGATCGGCCAGATCCTCATGGAAACGCTGCATGTGCCAAGCCAAGGCCTCGACGGGTGCGTCGAGCGCCTTAAGAGGGCGGTCGAAGACCGTTTCCTCGCAGTCCGCGCGCCCTTACACCGAAACGACGTCGAGAAGATCGCCGAGGCGTTCGGTGGTCTGCCGCATGCCAATCCTCAGCTGGCATTCTACGTCCCGCCTGCCAATTTCGACTCTGCTGAAAAGCGCCTGGACGAGTTTGGCGCAGTGCTGCTGATCGGCCCCTCCGGCTACGGCAAGAGCCTGACCGCCGACCAGTTGGCCTACGATCGGCGTCAAGCCGACCCGCCCTACAAAATCGTCCGACGCGAAGACGGCCTGGGCGCCATCCAGGAAGCCTGCGCGGCGCCAGGTCGTGTCCTGTTCCACCTCGAGGACCCCTGGGGCCAGTCCGGTCTCAGGAAGGATGAAGCGGGCGAGTGGACCACGCGCATCAGCGCCCTAATGCAGCAGAAGGCGCCCGACAAGCTATTCGTGATCACTTCGCGCAGCGAGATATATCGCGCGGCGCTCAGCGCTTCGCCGGGCCCGCTCTGGAGCGACCGGGCGGTCATCATTGACGACATCGCTTACGATGAGGCGGCGCGGCGCCAGATTTTGCATGGAAAACTCAAAGGCCAGGGCAGCTGGCGGCAGGATCTAGCACACCAGCACCAGAAGCGGCTGCTGCGGGATCTTAAATCGCCGCTGGAACTGATCAGCTTCGCCCGTGAGCTCATTGCCGTCACCAACCCACTCGATGCTAACGTGGACGTCTTGGTCGATCGGGCGCTCAGCGATAGCCGGCTTCAGGTGGTACGCGACCAGATCAACGCTTATGGCGATCGGGGGGAGCGGGGGGCGGCCGTGCTCTGGGCTCTGCTGCGGTTTTCGCGTGGCATGCTGCACAGCGACTTGGCCGATCTCCGCCGCGAGGTCGACAAGGAGAGAGAAGTCGACATCGGGCTCGATGATTTCGCCGCACACCTCGCCCAGACTCAGCTCACTAAAGATGGCCGCGGGGCCTACGTCGCCCACGCCAAAGTGATTGAGGCGATGGAGGTGGTCGCTCGCGCTAACTTTCGGGGGACAGAGGACGCCCTTAACGCATCGGCCCGCGCGGCCTTGCGCCTAGCGGCGGCGAAGGGCTCGGCCTGGATATCCGTCGTTGAGCGTCTGGTGACGGGCGCGCGGTCGCTTAAGGACGCAGGGGTCGAGCTCCGGGAGGAGGTCATCGAAGCCTTCGATAAGATCTTGATCGATCAGCTCCTCACAGCCGTCGACGAACCCAGCGCCTTTCGCACGGCCTGGCGCAACGCCGTCGGGCGGCTCAGCTCGTGCCAACCGATCGGGCGATTGGTCGGTTGGCTTGAATACGGCGGGCCTAGGCCTAAAGGGTTCGAACAATTCGCATGGCAGCCACCCAAGGTGTCCCAGTCCGAGCGCGAGGCCCTACTGATGGCCGATCCGAAGCTCCGCATCCTGATGGGCTTTATCGCACATCAACTGCCGTGGACCCACATTGATTACGACGCCGACAAGCTGAAGGCCTGGTTGACTCCCTTCAAGGTCAACTTCGCCGAAGCGTTTCTGGCCGCCGGCGAAGTGGTGGCGCAGGCGGCCGAATTTGTAATGTGCGCCGACGCTATCGCTGACTGCGCGTTATCCGGCTCAAATCCTCCCTACGATGCCGTTTGGTCACAGATCGAGACGATGCAGGCGATTGTCGACGACATGCTCGCTGATGCGAAGGAGGACCTTCGCCAGGCGTGGCAGGGCGAACTGGATTACGCGCATGGCCTCCGTATTCAGGAGCGGACGGAGGTGGAGGGACCCTCGGCCAATCAACTCGCAAGAGGCTATGTCCGCGCCCGACGCCGCCAAGATGGTCATGGCTGGATCGCGGGCCACCCACGGCAGGACATTATCCTACCGCTCTGGGCCGAGGTCATGAAATTGAATCCGCCCGAGGTCACCATTACCGAGCTAGACGCTTTCTTCACCGCCGCTGGAGAGGACGACCGTCTGCAAGCCGCAGGGCTCAGCGTCATCGCTGAGCGCCGCCTTGAGTTTGGCCGCGACCGAGTTTTCACCGCCCTGACCACGGGTGCGCCAAAGGCGGTCGAAGCGGCGGTTCGCGCGTTGTCGTTTCTTGAAGGCGACGACGAAGGTAGGCCTGACCGCCCCGCTGCCCAAACCATTTTGGTGGATCTGTTGCCTACCCTCCCGGCGACGCGAGTTGCGATGCTGGCCTCGAAAATCATCAACGATGAGTCTGGAGGGTGGAAGAAAAGGCTGGCGCAGCAGGTCCTGGACTCCACATCGCCCGAGACTGCGGCCGCTGCTCATCTTGCGATCGCCTGTGAACTCGGCGCAGACAAAGAGACGCTTCTGGACTGCTATCGCGCGCTCCTTCCCGGTCAAGCCGAGACCCTAATGGATGAGGGCCCGCGTAACCTAGCCCGGCTCCTGTTGCAGCTATCTGGAGAGGAGCATCTCGACATTCAGCAGCTCGCCGAACAGTGGGCGCGCTCCGACGACGAGGACGACGCCCAGGCGGCGGTACGGGCGCTCGCGGAACTTGGAACGCCTGAGGCACGGGCCGCGATCGTCAATGCGCTTACCCACGCACATTTCGAGGTCCGGCGAACTGCGCTGAACGTGCTGGCTCCCAGATCTGATACGGCTGAAAAGACGGCCATACTCGACCGTGTCGCCGACAGCAGCGCGCTGGTACGCGAGGCTCTGGCCCAGGTGATCGGCCAACAGGCATGGCCCGAGGCCCTCGACGTCCTGGTGTCGCTCCTGGGCGACCGTCGTAACTATTGCCGGCATCCCGAACACCAGCGGCGCGACGAGCCAGCATATCAGGTCGCCCGCACGGCTGCCGAAGCCTTGGCCCGGTACGACACGTTGCCGCCCCAAGTGCTTGATCAGATCACCACCTTCCTGGCCGACGACACTGGGGCCATCGACGTCGTGCTGCACGCGATGCTGCTCGATCTCTTGACTTGCCCGGACCATCCCACAGCCTGGACTACGTTTGAGCGAGGGCTTACCGACGTCCACGTCGTCGGGAACGCGGACGAAAACCTCTATCCACTACGGTACGCAGCCGCCTGGGCGATAGCGGATCGGATTAGTCAGCATCCACTCGAGCGCGACCTCGTTCCCTGGGAGGCAGTCACGGCTGCCGCAGATCACTTCGACGCCCAGCTCGCAGCGCCGCTTCTGCTGGCGCTCGGCACTCAGCTGAACGTCGACAGCGACGCCGCTACCCTCGAAGCGCTTCGGGGACCGAACGCCTCAGATGTCCGAACGGCCCTCGCTCTGTCGATGATTGACGACCATGAAGCCGCCGCCGACATGGCGCGCAGGCACGGTCTCCTAGCTGCCGACCACCCGTTTCTCAATCAAGCCGACGATCTGTCGGCCGGAGACACGGAGCTGTCGCGATGGCCGCTGTCGACCCGGGCTCGGGAGTGGCTTGACGGCCTAAGGAAGGGCGCGGACGTCGAGGCTACTCTGCTATGGATGATGGCCCGCCGCACCGGCATCGACTTCGGGGTCTCCAAGTTCATACCGCGGGCGCTGCGTCGCAATACCTCCGTCCCGATTACCACCTTCGCTGAGATGTTCGGAATGGAGTGAGTGGTTTGAAAGGCCTCCAGGGATGGGGCCTTCACAATTCCCCTCGTCCTGACTTGGCTCGCCGATTATGTGCTGCAGGCGAACCAAATATATACCACCCCTGCACATACCCCTCACCTCAACCCTCTGCACCCCCTCCACCCGAGCTCCCCTCTCTATCCGCCCGCGCCCCGCGCGCGATAGAAGGAAAAGCAGGAAGGGAGCGAGCTACTAGCCCCATATTTGAACTGACGTCCACCTCAGCGCGGCAGAAGGGAAGGGGAATATAGTGAGAAAAAAGCCTTGCTCATTTCGTCTACTGCGACATTGACAAATTTCTACCGCGCTCTGCTATTTTGTGCCGCTGAGCACTACTTTACGCACTACAAACCTAATCTACTTGAGCTATTGAGCACCGTTACTGCCGTTGACTGCCAATGGCGGCAGCAGATAAGACGAAGGTGGAAACTTTAGTAGAAAGCGTGTCTGCCCTTCTGAACATTCCACGCATGCCCCACCTCCATGATAAGCCATGATCGCGCGTACGATCGCCAGCCCCAACCCATTGCCGGCGGTATGGCGGTCACTGCCACGGTAGAAGCGCTCGAAGAGCCTGGGCAGCTCCTCGGTAGCGATCGGGGGGCCTTGGTTGGTAACCGCCACGCACCCGACGCCGTCTTCTCGCCTAAACAACGTCACCGTCACCTCAGTCCCGGGATAAGCATGTCGAATGGCGTTCGATAGCACGTTCGAGATGGCACGCTGGATCATTAGCGTGTCGCCCTCGACCAGCAGCTGCCCCTCGACGGCCAGCTCGAGTTCGCGCGCCTCGGCATAGGCTTCGAACAGGCTGCAGACCCTGAGCGCCTCGTGCTCGACAGCCACCTTGCCCAATGAACTCAGCGGTTCGTGACTGTCCAGGCGGGCCAGCAGCAGCATGTCCGTGACGATTCGGCTCAGGCGATCCAACTCGTCCAGGGATTCCTCCAGGGCCTGTTGATACGCGGTCTCGTCACGCTTCCGGCTGAGTATCATCTGCGTACGCCCAATGAGGATCCCGAGCGGCGTACGCAACTCGTGGGCAACGTCGTCGGCGAAGCGGTCGAGCAACTGCACCCCGGCGTTGAGGCGCTCCAGCATGGTATTCAGCGCAGTGGCCAGCTCAGCCACTTCTGCAGGCAGGTTGGTGTCGTCGACCCGCAAGGTGAGCTGTCGGGTAGTGATCGACCGTGCGGTACGGCGGAAGCGCCGCAAGGGTGCAAGGCCCTGATAGCCCGTCCACCACGCTGCGGCGCCGATCAGCAGCAGCAGAATCGGCAGACTGATTAGGGCCGCGCGGAGGAAGGCGTCCAGGAGGAAGCTGTCGTTGCTGCGATCCTGGCTCAGCAGTAGCTGCAGTGGCGGTAGCCCTGGAATGGTCAGGTTGGCTCGGGCAGTCAAAAGGTCATGACCGTCATCGGAGTGCCAGGCCAAGGTCTGGGCATCCGGCCAGCGTTCTGGCCGGAGCTCGTCGGCATAGGCATGGGAGCCCAGCCCGTACAGGGGAGTGTCCCCGGTGGCCGACAGCACCGTGACTGACAGCTCCTCGTGGCCGAGCAGCGTATCAGCCAAGCTGTGCTGCCAGGGCGCCTTGGGATCCGTGGGACGCTCTTCCAGGCTGTGCTGGATCTGACCCAATTTGGCTTGCAGCTGGTCGGCAGCGCGCCTGCCCAGCTCTCGATCCAGAACGCTGTACACCATGACGACCAGCAGGATGGCCAACAGCAAGCCCACGCCCGTGACCATCAGCCCCAGGCGCAGGGCCAGGCTCATGGGCCTCACGAACGACGCTCCATCACGTAGCCAACGCCTCTTACGGTATGGATAAGGGCTTCCCCGAAGGGCTCATCGACCTTCATCCGCAAGCGTCGAATCGCAACCTCCACCACGTTGGTGTCGCAGTCGAAATTCATGTCCCAGACCCGCGAGATGATCTCGGTGCGGGAGAGCACTTCGCCCTGGCGCTGCATGAGCAGATGAAGCAGCGCAAATTCCTTGCTGGTCAGGTCGATGCGTTGGTCGCCGCGAAAGGCCCGATGGCGAAAGGGATGCAGTTCGAGGTCGGCCAGTTGCAGGGTCTCGCTGAGCACTCGCGTCTCGCCGCGCCTGAGCAGCGCGCGGATGCGGGCGAGCAACTCCGGAAATTCGAAAGGCTTGGTCAGATAGTCGTCAGCGCCGGCGTCCAGTCCACGGACGCGTTCGCTGGTGCGGCTCTGCCCCGTCAGCAGCATCACCCGGGTCTGCTTGCGTCGGCGCAGCAATTCCAGGACTTCCAGGCCATCCATCGTCGGCAGATTGATGTCCAGCAGGATCAGGTCGTAGTCCTGCTGGAGGGCCAGATGCAAGCCATCGATTCCGGTCGCGGCCCGATCGACCACATAGCCATTCTCCGTGAGGCCCTGCTGCAGATAATCCGCAGCCCGGGCTTCGTCTTCCACTATCAGTAAGCGCATCGTCGGTGTCGGTCGTGTCGAGAGGGCGACGCAGGCTGCAGCCTGTAGCCAGTAGAGGGTCAAGCGACCAAGCCTGCCGCTATCCTTGCCCGGCGGCAACTTCCTTGCAGCTTTGTAATGTTGGTGTCACCGGAGCGATAGGTGGCGCTCCCTAGAGTCGGCTTCGCTATCGAGCGTCGCTCCCTTCGAGCGTCGCGCCTTCTGCACAGGAGCCGCTGTCGTGCCGCTATTCTTTTCTTGTCGACATCCCGCCCTATGGCACCTGATGGTGCTGGGGCTGGGCCTGCTGCTCGCCGGCGGATCGGCCCAGGCCTCAGCGCTGACCCTGGAGCAGGCGCTGGCCCAGGCCCTGCGCGACAATCCCGACTACCTGGCGGCCCGCCAGGAGACCGCCGCGGCCGCAGGTGCACGGCAGCAGGCAGGCCTCCTGCCCAACCCGGAACTCGCCTTCGAGGTCGAGGACACTCGCTCTGCCAGTCAGACCCGTAGCATCACGCTCACCCAGCCCTTTGAGCTGGGCGGCAAGCGCGCCGCACGGGTGGCGGTGGCCGAGGCCAACGCTGGCGTGGTCGACGCGGACCTCGAGGCGCGCCGTTATGCCCTCCGTGCGGACATCATCCAGGGCTTTTACGAGTTGCTCTTGGCAGAAGAAGCGGTGCGGCTCGCCAAGCAATCGCAGGCGCTGGCCCAGCGCAGCCTGGACAGCTCGGGGGCGCAGATTCGAGCGGGCAAGCTTTCACCGGTATCGGGTACCCGCGCGGAGGTGGAACAGGTCACCCAGCGGCTGGAGCTGAGACGCGCACTGCAGCAGCGTGACAACGCGCGGGTAAGTCTTGCCCGCCAACTGGGTGTCTCAGTGATCGAACTCGGTGAGCCGGTCGGTGACCTGGATCGTCTGCCCGAACCTCCCGGCGAAGCCCGGCTGCTGCAGGCGATCCGCCAGACACCGGCGATGCTCAAGGCGCGGCAGCAGGTAGCCGCCGGGGATGCCGACGTCGATCTGCAGCGCAGCCAGCGCTATCCGGACGTGCGGGTGAGCCTGGGCAGCCAATACGACGAGCTCGAGGGGGAGCGGGTGAATCTGGTGGGCTTCTCGCTCCCGCTACCGCTCTTCGATCGCAACCAGGGCAACCTGCTCGCCGCCTCCAGCCGCGCCGACCAGGCCCGGGATCTACAGCGAGCGACCGAGCTGCAGATTCAGGCCGAGACCCTTCAGGCGCTGCGCGACTGGCGTAGCGCGGCAGCGGACGTCGACGACTTGCGCAACCGGGTGATGCCGGCGGGCCAGCGCACGGTCGATGACCTCACGCGCGGCTTCTCGCTGGGACGTTTCGCCCAGTTGGATGTGCTGGAAGCCCAGCGCGCCCTCATTGCGGCGCGGGGGCAGTACCTGCTCGCCCAGCGGGCGCAGATCGCTGCCTGGGCTCGCCTCGAACGCCTCCATGGCCCGCTCTTCACCTCCCCATGACGCTACAGATCCCGGTAACGAACCGGGTGCGGAGTTCTTGCATGACCATGATTTCATTCAGGCCGAGACTGCTGCGGCCGCTGCTGATCGCGGTAATCGGCAGTGGGCTGCCGTTCGGTACGCTGCAGGCGGGTGCCGGCCACGACCATCCCGAATCCGCTGCACCCCCGGCGAAGGCGGCCGCTGCCAAGGCGGTAACGGCCCCGTCGCACGCGGCTCTGGCCGCAGAAAAGGACGGCCAGGCAGCAGACGAGGGCGCCCATGGCGAGGGCGAAGAGACGCATGCCGAAGGCGAGATCGAGCTGAGCGCGGAGCAGATTCGCGCGGCCGGTATCGAGACCCAGGTGGTCACACCGGTCAGCGTGGGCGCGTCCTTGAGTCTCCCCGGAGAAATTCGCTTCGATGAGGATCGTACCGCTCACGTGGTGTCTCGCACCCCCGGCATCGTCGAGGAGGTGAAGGCCAATCTCGGGGACCGGGTGCGCAAGGGACAGGTGCTGGCGGTCATCGCCAGCGAGCAGCTGTCCGAGGTGCGCAGCGAGTTGGCGACCGCACAGCAGCGTTTGCAGCTGGCGCGCACCCTCTATGCCCGCGAGCAGAGCCTCTGGCAGGAGCGGATCAGTGCTGAGCAGGATCTGCTGCAGGCGCGGCAGACGCTGCAGGAAGCCGAGATCGCCGTCCGCAACGCCCGCCAGAAAGCTCAGGCTCTGGGTGGCGCGGCCTCCGCTCAGGGCGGTAGTCGCTATGAGTTGCGCGCACCCTTCGACGGCGTGGTGGTGGAGAAGCACCTGGTCCTCGGCGAGCGAGTGGACGAAGCCAGCAACCTGTTCACGCTCACCGACCTGTCCCGCGTGTGGGCGACGTTCGCCGTTCCGGCGCGTGACCTCGATCGAGTGACCGTTGGCCGACAGGTGGAGGTGGTTGCAGGAGAGCTGGACAGTCGCACCGAGGGCACCGTGGCGCATGTCGGCAATCTGCTGGGCGAGCAGACCCGGGCGGCGACCGCCCGCGTCACCCTGGCCAATCCGGCCGGCGCCTGGCGCCCGGGTCTGTTCGTCACGGTACGGCTCGCTGACGAGCGCAAGGCCAAGGTACTCGGCGTGCCCAGTGGCGCCGTGCATGTCGTGGAGGATCGCCCCGTGGTGTTCGTCCGGACGGCGGACGGATTTCAGGCGACCCCCGTGGTCACCGGGGTGCGGGACGGTGAGCGCACCGAGATTCGTCAGGGCTTGAGCGCCGGCCAGGTAGTGGCCGACCGCGGCAGCTTCATTCTCAAGTCGGAACTGGGCAAGGGCTCGGCCGAGCACTCCCACTAAGGGCGCATCATGTTCGAACGTATTCTTCGCTTCGCCATCGAGCAGCGCTGGCTGGTGCTGCTCGCCACGCTCGGCATCGCCGCCCTGGGGATCTACAGCTATCGCCACCTGCCCATCGATGCGGTGCCGGACATCACCAACGTCCAGGTACAGATCAACGCGGAAGTACCGGGCGCTTCGCCGCTGGAGGTCGAACAGCGGGTTACCTATCCGCTGGAAACGGCCATGGCCGGCCTGCCCGGGCTGGAGCGGACCCGGTCGTTGTCGCGCTCGGGCTTTGCTCAGATCAGCGTCATTTTCGCCGATGGGACGGATCTGTTCTTCGCTCGCCAGCAGGTGAGCGAGCGCCTCCAGGGGGCGCGCGAAGCCCTGCCGGAGGGCGTGGAGGTCAATCTGGGGCCGCTGTCCACCGGGCTCGGGGAAATCTTCCTCTGGACAGTGAAGGCCGCGCCTCAGGCGCGCCGGGCTGACGGCGAAGCCTATACGCTCACCGATCTGCGCGAGATCCAGGACTGGATCGTCAAACCCCAGTTGCGTACCGTACCCGGGGTGGCGGAAGTCAACACCATTGGCGGCTACGCCAAGGAGTATCAGATCGCGCCCGATCCCAAGCGCCTGGCCGGCTATCGCATCACCCTGGAACAACTGGCGGTGGCGCTGGAGCGGAACAACGCCAATGTCGGCGCCGGTTTCATCGAGCGCGCCGGGGAGCAGCTGGTGATTCGGGTACCGGGGCAGCTCGCCTCCGTCGAGGACATCGCCACCATCGTGCTGGCGACGGTGGACGGTACCCCGGTACGGGTCCGGGATGTGGCCACGGTCGGGGTAGGGCAGGAGTTGCGGTCCGGGGCGGCTACCGAGAATGGCGAAGAGGCGGTGCTCGGCACCGTCTTCATGCGGGTGGGCGAGAACAGCCGCGAGGTGGCCCTGGCGGTGGCTGGGCGCCTGGCGCAGATCAACCGCAACCTGCCGGAAGGCGTGCAGGCGGTCGCCGTGTACGACCGCACCACGCTGGTGGACAAGGCGATCGCCACGGTACGCAAGAATCTGGTGGAGGGTGCGCTGCTGGTCATCGCCGTGCTCTTCGTCTTCCTCGGCAATCTGCGCGCGGCGCTGATCACCGCGCTGGTGATCCCGCTGTCGATGCTCTTCACCTTCAGCGGCATGGCCGCGAATCGGGTCAGCGCCAACCTGATGAGTCTGGGTGCGCTCGACTTCGGCATCATCGTCGATGGCGCCGTGGTGATCGTGGAGAATGCCATTCGCCGGCTGGCTCATGCCCAGGAACGGCACGGTCGGGTACTCGATCGAAGGGAGCGCTTCCAGGAAGTGTTCGCCGCCGCCCGCGAGGCGCGCAGACCGCTGATCTTCGGGCAGCTGATCATCATGGTGGTCTATCTGCCGGTGTTCGCCCTGACGGGTGTGGAAGGCAAGATGTTCCATCCCATGGCCTTTACCGTGGTGATCGCCTTGCTGGGTGCCATGCTGCTGTCCATCACCTTCGTCCCGGCGGCCGTGGCGCTGTTCGTCACGGGTCGCGTGCAGGAAAAGGACAATCGACTGATGAGCGCGGCGCGGCGCGGCTATGCCGTCGCGTTGGATGCAGCCATGCGTCGGCGGCCACTGGTGTTCGCCGGCGCTGGCCTGAGCGTGGTGCTGACGGTGCTGCTGGCGCTGCGCCTGGGCAGTGAATTCGTACCTAGCTTGAGCGAGGGTGATTTCGCGCTGCAGGCGCTCAGGGTGCCCGGTACCGGCCTGGGGCAATCGGTGGACATGCAGCAACGCCTGGAGCGCTCCATCCTGGATCAGGTACCCGAGGTGGAGCGGGTATTCGCGAGGACCGGGACCGCGGAGATCGCCGCAGATCCGATGCCGCCGAACATCTCCGACAGCTACGTGATGCTCAAGCCGCAGGCACAGTGGCCTGATCCAGGCAAGTCCCGCGAGCAGCTGATGGCCGAGCTGGAAGCAGCGGCGGCGCGTGTACCCGGTAGCAATTACGAGTTGTCGCAACCGATCCAGCTGAGATTCAACGAGCTGATTTCCGGCGTGCGCAGCGATGTGGCGGTCAAGGTCTTCGGCGACGACATGGCGGTGCTGAACAAGACCGCTGCGGAGATTGCCAGGGTGTTGCAGAAGGTCACCGGCGCCGCCGAGGTGAAGGTGGAGCAGACCGGGGGGTTGCCGCTGCTGAGCGTGCAGATCGATCGTGAGCGAGCCGCGCGTTATGGCCTCAATGTCGGTGACATCCAGGATGTGATTGCCACGGCGCTCGGCGGACGCAAGGCCGGCACGCTTTTCGAGGGTGATCGCCGCTTCGATCTGATGATCCGCCTCCCGGAAACGCTGCGCAGCGATCCGGCGGTGCTGGCGCGCCTGCCCATTCCATTGCCAGCGGTGGAAGGCCGCGTCGAGTTCATTCCCCTGGCCGATGTGGCGCGCCTGGAAACGGTGCTGGGGCCGAATCAGATCAGCCGTGAAGACGGCAAGCGCCTGGTGATCGTCAGTGCCAATGTTCGCGATCGGGACCTGGGTAGCTTCGTGGCGGATGCCACCGCCGCCATTACGGACCAGGTACGGATTCCCGCAGGCTACTGGACCAGTTGGGGTGGCCAATTCGAGCAGTTGCAGGCTGCCGCCGCCCGCCTGCAACTCGTGGTGCCGGTGGCCTTGCTGCTGGTGTTCGTGCTGCTGTTCATGATGTTCGGCAATCTGCGCGACGGCCTCGTGGTCTTTACCGGTATTCCCTTCGCCTTGACGGGCGGAGTGCTGGCGTTGTGGTTGCGGGACATTCCCCTGTCGATCTCGGCAGGCGTGGGTTTCATCGCGCTGTCGGGCGTCGCGGTGCTCAATGGCCTGGTGATGATCTCCTTCATCCGTGGCCTGCTGGAGGAGGGCAAGCCGCTGGACATCGCCGTGCGCGAGGGGGCGCTGGTCCGCCTGCGGCCGGTGCTGATGACTGCGCTGGTGGCCTCGCTGGGCTTCATTCCCATGGCCCTGGCGACGGGCACCGGCGCAGAGGTACAACGGCCGCTGGCGACCGTGGTGATCGGCGGCATCCTGTCTTCCACCGCCCTGACGTTGCTGGTCCTGCCCGCGCTCTACCACAGTGTCCTGCGCCGTCGCGAACAGCCCGGGGAAGGATGACAGGATTGTAATGCGCGGCTCATCCTGGCGTTAGCCGCGCCCCTCTAGAGTGGCTCTCATACCCACACTGCACCCTAGAAGGAGAAACACCATGACGTTCCTTAAAACTGCCCTGTTTGCCGCCACCCTCGTTGTTGCGAACCTCAGCTATGCCGCAGACGGCAGCGAGCGCTCGATCTCGCACAACGAAAATTTTCGAGAGCGCCAAGCGGCGCTCCAGCAGCATCGAGAGACGCATGAGATGGTGGCGGAGGAGGTCAATCAGTCAGGTAAGCAAGATACAATTAAAAAGACCGACTAATTTTAACAGCCAAAATTGGCATTTTGTCGCTTGTGGCTTTTTAGGCTCTGACTGAGGGTATGGTAAGTTTTTAAGCAGAAGTACCGTACTCGAATGCCTAGGCTCAAGGACAGGCAGGGTGGCCAACTAGATAGCGCTAGGGACATACGAGCATGAGAGGCACAGTGTTGCAGCTGATCAAGAATGCTAAACGGCAAGGAAGCATCTCCGATCTCACTTCGTTCCGTCCGTCTGGTTGGTCAATAGGCCCCAACGTACTGACCTGCTAGTGCCGCGCTCGCGTCGTATTAATTAGGACATAGAAGCACCCATCGAAGTGTAGCGTCAGATTTTTGATATCTGCCGCGGCTTGAGCCGCGTGAAGACACGAAGCAGATCTCCATCATCACAAGGGGGGCGATGCGCATAAAAATTCGATTGTACAGGCTTGGCGAACCAAAAATTTTAATCGACATGAGTAGCGGCAGTTAGGCACCGGCTGCATCGATGGCGCCGATGTGAATCGGCCCCGCTTTCCTAGACACTCTCCAAGCTCTGGAAATAGCGTTTCTCAAACTCTATGGCGATAGCTGCCTAGCGCTGCCGTGCCATCGTTTAGGGTTATAAGACATCTCGATGTAATCGTACACATTACTACGGGCTTCTTCGCGGGTGCCGTAGGTTTCTCGTCGGATGCGTTGGCGCTTCAGCAACTGGAAAAAGCTTTCCTCCACCGCGTTGTCGTGGCAGTTGCCGCGTCGACTCATGCTGCTGATCAGGCTGTTGGCCTTGAGGAAAATCTGCCAGTCCGAACTGCTGAACTGGCTGCCAAGGTCAGAGTGAATCATCACTTCCTGCTTGGGCTTGCGCCGCCACACCGCCATTAGCAACGCATCAATGGCCAAGTCGCTGCACATCTGTGGTTTCATCGACCAGCCAATTACCTGGCGTGAAAGCAGATCCAGCACCACCGCCAAGTACAACCAACCCTCATAGGTACGGATGTAGATGATGTCGGTGACCCAGACTTTGTTCGGTTCACCGACGTCGAACTGCCGCTCCAGGCGATTGGGCGAGGCCACCGTCGGCCTGCCGCCGTAGTAGCCGGGGCGCTGACGATAGCCGGTCTGCGAGCGCAGCCCTTCTTCCCGTATCAGGCGAGCCACACAGTGCCGGCAACAGGACTCCCCCAGCTCACGCAGATCGTTGTGGACCCTGCGGTAGCCGTAAACTCCACCGTTTTCCAACCAGGCATGCTTGATCAATCCGCGCAGGAGCTGATCTTCCTTGGCGCGTACGGATTTCGGCTCGGCCAGCCTGGCGTAGTAACCGCTGGGATGCACCTGGAGCGTCTGGCAGAGACGTCGCACCGGGTACTCCACCGACAGCTAGCTGATGAAGGCCTACTCCAGCCGGACTCCTTGGCAAAGTACGCGGCGGCCTTTTAAAAATGTCTCGCTCTTCGGTCACCCGCTTGAGTTCGGCGCGCAAACGACGCAATTCGGCATGCTGATCGTCTTTTTGCTGCCGCTGTTCTTAGGGCTTGCCGTAGCGCATGATCCAGGCATACAGGCTATGCACCGACATGCCCAACCGCGCCGCTACCTCAGTAACGGGGAGGCCACGCTCGGTCACTAGCTTGACCGCTTCGATTTTGAATTCTTCGGGGTAACGTTGGTCGCTAATAGCACCTCCTAATGGGCGTCATTATGAAGCTTGGAGGTGTCTACGAAACTAGAGGCGATTCAGTTGGGCGATAGGTTAACTATCATAGCTGCGCGGCTATTCCCAGAAATTAGACCCAAAAAAAGGGTGCCAATTGGCACCCTAAGACGTACACCCTAACCAAAGGAGAACAAAGATGTACGTAAATAAATTTCAATTAAAGCAGGGAGAGGGGGTATTCGGTAATGATCCTGATTTCATCTAGGTCTGACTCAAACTTGCTTGCGCGCGTGGTAGCTTGTCTCAACCGGAATGATAGATCTTTCGCAGGTCCGCTCTGCACTACATAGCGCGCCTCTATATCACGCTCCCAGCGATGTTGGTTTTGTAATGGTAGACCATTCTCGTCACGCCGCATATATACGGAGTTTGCGTTCGAGTAGTCCGCATTCCAGCCCTTCCCATATCGGGCCATCAGAGTTAGCCCAGGAATCCCATACTGCGCAAGGTTTATATCATAGCGTAAAAGAACTGACTGCTCTTTCGGGGAGTTGAAGTCACTATACTGAATGGAGTTGTTAAGGTAAATTGAGTCAGATTGTCTCAGGTAGTCGAAATCGTTGTCCCCGTTGTTTTGCTGGTAGCTCATGGTTATAGAGTGCGCACCCGCTACAATGCCACTGCTAACACTCCAGATATTTGTGGAAAACTCCCCAAGAAACTTTCTACCGTCGTCGACCGATCTATAGAAGTTTAACCCCGCTGTTAGAGCTAGATTATCGTTAATAGGATAGCTGGCGATGGATCCAAAATAGTATTGGCGCCAGGAATTATCTAACTTGCTTGTATAGAGGCTGCTTGTGAGGTACTCATTTATCTTGTACTCACCGCCGAGGTAAGAAAGGTAAGACGACTTCACTTGACCAGCATAGAAGGTTACAAAATCACTTCCCGTCTCGCTTTGCTGCGGCTGGCTCATGGCGTGTAAACGCCCGCCATTAATAGTTATGGCGTCGAAGCTGTTGTTCGTTGCGGTAATGCCTTTAAAGCTTTGTGGAAGTAGGCGTGAGTCGCCAAAATGCACAACAGGTGTAGTAGGGAATACGTCGCCAAGCTTTACCTCAGTATCTAAGAATTTCAACTTTACGGCGCCAAGTAATTTGGAGTACTCGGTCGTGGGATCACCGTTCGCGTCTGCGGGAAGCAAGTTAACGCTACCGCCCTGGCCCGTTCGGCCCCTTCCGCTGTCTAAACGTAGGCCAAGAAGCCCAACTGCGTCTACCCCAACGCCTACGGTACCTTGTGTATATCCTGATCTATAAAAGGCTAATAGACCATGCGCCCAAGTTTCAGAGTAGCCGTTGCCTGCAGAGTTTGCTTGGCCCTTTCTAAAATCCCTATTGAAGTAATAGTTCCGATTCATAATTGAAAGTGAGCTATCTTCTAAGAAGCCTCCAGAGTTTTCTGAAGCTGAATTCGCACTCACTACCTGCGGTATAAAAATAAATGGAATTATTAAGGTCTTTATAACGTTGGTTTGCAAGACGGTGCTCCTTTGGGGTGAGGCAGGTCGATACTGATGTATTTTTTGTTAGTCCTGTGATTTTCAAAGAGTAATCCTTTCAGGACGATTGCTGCTAAATTACAATTTTGTAATCTTAATATCGAGTTCTCATTCATAACAGTTTTGTAATTGCAACGTCATTCTCTCGATATGCGTTCTAGGTAAAGTAAGGTCAAGGTTTTGGATTTCGACTAACTCAAATGATAGAGGTGCCGTTGTGAGATATAAACAGGCGGTCTTAGGTTCTTTGCTTATTTTTTCTTCTTTTGTCTCGGCGGCTAACGTTGCTAGTAGTCGCTATCCAAGCATTCCCGCTGATGCCGAGCGTGTAAATCGTTTACTTAGTAGTGGGGCCGATGGGAGGGTTCGGGTGCCATTCAAGTCTGAAAGGTTTCATGTTGTTGATGCGCGGTTTCAGGATAATACGAATTAGATATTTAAAAAGTTGAGGTCATTGATTCGTTGACGGCTACAGCCAGTTTTGCTGGCTGTGCCTCTGGTTATTAATTAGCCTGTCGAAGGCTGATAATCTTGTAAATTCTCCCTCAACTTAACCTAGAGTCAGTTGAAGTGGTTTGGTTTTCAGAGTTAAAACCTAAGGGCTTAAATTATGATTTTAGCAAAAATGGCTTTTGTAACGCTCCTTTTTTCCGTATCTAGCTTGCTGTACGCTGCTGATGGCGCAGAGCGGTCGATACAACGAAACGAGCAATTCCGCGCGGACCAAGGTAGGGTTGATAGAGATCGTGCTTATCATCGAGCATTAACAGAAAAAGAGAATACAAAGCTTGACAAAAAAACTGATAATTGAGTGGCTTCGGTTATCAATCTGCACATCTTTTGATTCTTCGGAGGCAGATGAAATAGGGTGTCTAAAGATTGCCTATTAGCTGATACTGATCCATCGTCTCGATCATACTATGGGTACGGTCATCGGACTAATGTCGGCATTTTCTATAAGTATCACATGCTCAGTACGGTCTCTTAAAGTTGTATAGATAGCTGTGGCATGTATTCAGAAAGCTATGAAGTAGCATCGAATAGCTGGTGACTATGTGATACGAGTGTCGCTTGAGATTAAGTTATACTGACACTATGGCTTTAATATAAGAGGTTTAGATAGGTGTAATAAAGTTAATCGAGAACGCTGGCAGCACCAGCAAGGCGGCACGGGTATTGAGCGTAAGCCAGCCCGCTGTCAGCCAGGCGATTCGCAAGTTAGAAACAGCGACTACGTCAACACTTAACCTTGAAGGCCGCTTAATGACTGCTCTTGGCTGGGCGTCGGGTGGCGAGGCATACAAGTAGGCATACACGGTTGCTGATAAGCTGAGCTGGATCTGATGGTTCCAAGGTCTTTTCTTTTCGTGGAAGGAACCGAATCTTTGTTAGAACGTGGCTGCTTGCGGTCTATTCGAGTGACAGCCATTGCTTCTGTGGTCCACAACGACTAAAGACAAATTTTAATAATTAATTAAGTTTATTATAAGCTAGAGAATTTCTGTGTGACTCTTTGGTGGCTTAATTTGAAATGAGCGTCGGGAGTAACTCCGCAGTATGATTGCTGATTAATAAGAATTTGCTAAATATCACAATCCTCATTGTCTGTTATGGTCATTCAATTTTACAGGGCTTACGTGTTTGTGGGGATTAATGCTCTGAGCTTTCTCATTACTTCATCGCGTTCCGCCTCACTTCCATCCTTGAACTTTTGTAGTTGCTCGAATAGTGCGTAGTCTGATAATGCTTCAGGCTCAAACCCGAATTTTCTGGTGTATCTGTTAAGCTTACAGATGCCGATTGTAAACCAGCCCTTGTCAGTTTTGTCGGAGTAAAGCTTGTTTCGATGTACCTTTATATGCTCGTCGTATTCGTCTATCGACGGATGAACAATTTTGAAACGCTCAGAGGATTTTGGATAATTTGTAGCATCCCCGTTAAGAGTTTCCGTTTCTTCCTCGTTTAGAATGGCTTTATCATTTTTTGCAAGATTGCAGTCTGCGCAGATAACACATGGATTTTTGGGTTCAAATAGAAACGCTACATGCTTCGATTTTGGCAATATGTGCTCCACAGTCGCGTTTCCTGCGGCAGTTACGGACAAAGTTCCCTTGCAGTAAGGACATACTCCTTTCTGCTCAAGACGGTAAAATTCACGGACTTTACTGCGTAACTTCATTAGCTCATCTTTAGACCAGTCTTTATGGTTGTGTCCCTCTTGTGCGACTAAATCGCTAATTATCTGTTTATCCTCATCGTCTAAAATATAATGGTTATTTATCAGTGGCATAGTATTGGCACACATCCACAACAGTGTTGATCAGCTCAAAATTTGGATCCGCTGCTTCCAGTTTGCGCTGCATTGTCTGTAGCTTTCTCATCTCGGCTTTTATCTGGTCGGATATGGTTTTTTCCGATCTGATTTTTGTGAGCAATGAAAACGCTAATCTGGTGATGTACTCGTTCATTATCCCAGGTGCGTCAAAAAGCTCTGCCAGCTGATAATCTGCGGATTTTTCTAGGTAATCATTTGATCGATGGAGTTTGTTTTCGTCAATCACTGTTATGAAGCAGTTTTCGGCAGAAAGTCGAGAAACAATCTGGGGTGAATGCGTTGCTATTATGAAATGGCACTCTTTGTATTGAGAGAAAACAGTCGTTAGAGTTTTTATGAACTGTTCCTGCCAAGCTGGATGTAAGCTGATCTCCGGCTCATCTATTAATATCAAGGATCGATGTTCGATCTGTCCGGCAATGCCTAGTGTCATTACGAGCATGCATTGTTCGCCGGAGCTGGCCCTTCTTAGGGACAATTCTCGAGTGTCACCGGGCTCGTGTTCTTTCCAGATTTTTAAATCAAAAAGTTTTACTATGTTGTGATTTAGCAAAGTTAGCACAGCCATAGCGAAATGCTTGTCAATAAATCCTTCTCGGTATCTGCTTATATAGTCAAAGTCTAGTTTGAATAGGCTGTCTCTCTTGGTGTCCAGCCTTTCCATTGTGTAATTCAGAGCATGTGCTATGTCGTTTTTTATCTCTTGCGGTAAAGATCTAAAGTTTTCAAATATGCGATCTTCAAGTATTTCTTCAAAACTATCGTCTATTGCGTTGCCACGGGTGTCCGTAAGCAATATCCCTACATCTTCGTAGTCGACAAAGTATCTTTGATCCGGGTTTTCGGGATCCTTTATAGCAATTTTTCTGTTTATGTTTAATTTGAAAACAAAGCTTAGTTTTGCCTCAATTTTCAATAGTCTGAATATTTCGTTTAAATTTTCGTGTCTCTCAGACTCTAGATACTTGTTTATTAGTCCTTTGGTGGCTGATGACATCAAGGCCATGGCATTCGTCGCATACATGCCGGAGCTGCGCATGCCAATATAAGAATATATTGAGCGGAAGCTAGTAGTTTTGCTCCTGGGTACGCTGGGGAATTTATCAAAAGGGCTAGTTGATACGGCCAAAATCTTTGATGGAATAAAGTCATTGGCACGAAAAAAATAAGTGCTTTTCTCGTCAATCATTTTTGAGTAATTAGAGACGATTTCGCTTAAGAGTCTGCTTTTTCCTGTACCATTTCTTCCAATAATAATTGAAAAGCAGTTTTCATCTTCAAATAGGCTCTTCTCTGCTAGCGGTATAAACCTATCTTCAAAGGGGAATTCGATGATGCGTCCCATTCTGATTCCTTGCTATGCCAATATTAGGGCCGTTGGTACCTCTCGATAACTGTTAGGTCTATCCTAGATAGCTGCCTATACGGTTGCTTCATCGAGGCGCTCATCATCGTGCAGATTGAATCCGCTTTGGTGAGCGGCGACGGAAAATCCCATGGTGGTGCAGGGTTTTGCAGGTTTTTCGTTGCCTATCAAACAATAGTCTAAGCCACGTCCCATGTGGAAACGTTCGTCCTGCAGGGGTGCAGAAAAACCGACACATTTAGCCCGCAGGTGTGGCGGGAGGACAACAGCGCGCGCCAGGTGATAAGGCTGTGGTGGCCGGTGGCGTTCACCTGGGAACGCAACGCTTGTCGGCCGCCGTCAGGGCACCGCCAAACCCTCTGCTTTCGAGACGCCAGCCAAGGATTCGATGATCCGGCATTCCGATATGGTCCCGCCGTGGCAGCACGCCAATAGACGTTGCAATTCGCCCTCTAGGGCTTGCAGGTCGGCAAGGCGCTGCCGCACCTGTCGTAGGTGTTCTGCAACCAGACTATCCACGGCATCGCAAGGCGCCTGCTGCCGATCCGCCAGGCCGAGTAGCTCACGGACTTCTTCAAGGCTGAAGCCCAGGGTGCGGGCACGTCTGACGAAGAGCAGCCGATCCCGTTCGGCCGGGCCGTACAGCCGGTAGCCAGATGCTGAGCGCATCGAGGTCGGCAGCAAGCCTTCTTTTTCGTAGTAGCGGATGGTGACGGTCTTGGTATCCGTGGCCTTCGCTAGCTGACCGATGGTGTAGGCAGAAGCGTTCAT
>NZ_CP102428.1:3270000-4876595 GCF_024652905.1 Pseudomonas oryzihabitans | reverse complement strand
CAGGCGCAGCTTGCCGGGCTTCTCGGGCTCGCGGGCGTCGCGGGGGTACATGAAGATGCCACCGCGGGTAAGGATGCGATGGACGTCGGCCACCATGGAGGCGATCCAGCGCATGTTGTAGTTCTTGCCCAGGGGACCTTCCTTGCCGGCCAGCAGCTCGTCCACATAACGCTTGACCGGGGCTTCCCAGTGGCGCTGGTTGGACATGTTGATGGCGAATTCGGCGGTGGTCTCGGGGATGGTGATGTCTTCGTGGGTCAGCACGAAGCTGCCCAGTTCGCGATCCAGGGTGAAGCCCTTGACGCCGTCACCCAGGGTCAGCACCAGCATGGTCTGGGGACCGTAGATGGCGTAGCCGGCGGCGACCTGCTCGGTGCCCTTCTGCATGAAGGCTTCTTCGGTCACGTCACCGGTGGTGCTGCTGACGAAGTCCTTGCGCAGGATCGAGAAGATGGTGCCGACGGAGACGTTGACGTCGATGTTGGACGAGCCGTCCAGCGGGTCGAACATCAGCAGGTAGGCGCCTTTGGGATAGTGACCGGGGATCTGGTGAACCTGATCCATCTCCTCGGAGGCCATGCCAGCCAGGGTGCCGCCCCACTCGTTGGCTTCCAGCAGGATCTCGTTGGACAGCACGTCCAGCTTCTTCTGCACCTCGCCCTGGACGTTCTCGGTGCCCATGCTGCCGAGCACGCCACCCAGCGCCCCCTTGGACACCTCGTAGCTGATGCGCTTGCACGCCCGGGCCACGACTTCGATGAGGAAGCGCAGGTCGGCCGGGGTCTTGTGGCTGCGGGTCTGCTCGATGAGGTAACGACTGAGGGATATCCGGGACATCGCGGTGCTCCTTGTAATGATGGGCGCGAGTGTAGCGCCAAAGCTCAAGCTCCGTCTCAAGCAGAGCGGACCGTCAGGCCAGGTCTGCCAGCCAGTGCCGATTCCGGGTTTCATCAATGGGGTGATGAGACGCTGGACACCGGCGGCCGACAGGGAACGCACACCTAGGGCGCGTCCGGGGTCTCCACGGCCAGCAGTACGCCTCGACCCGCACGGAGATTTTCGGCGCTGGGGTAGACTGCCGAGTCGGGTTCCAGTTCAGGCTGACGGCTGTCCAGCTGTATCAGCCAGTGATGTCCGTCACGTGACGGGGGCAGGCGCAGGTCGATTTCCTCCCGACGTGGCTGGAAGGCCAGCCAGATCCGCGCGGCCTGGGGTTGGTCCTCGCCATCGAGGGCTTCCAGGGTGAGGCTCAGCGGCAGGCTGCCACCGGCCTGCCAGCGGCCGTCTTCCATCGGCGCGCCGTCGCCATCGAGCCATTCGATCCTCACCCAGCCACGGGGATCAGGGCGGCCCAGCAGTCGCTGGGCTTGCAAGGCCGGCAACTGCTGGCGCAGCGCCATGAGGCGACCGACGAAGGCGCTCTGCCGCTGTCCGGCGGGGCTGGCGGCCTGCTGCCAGTCCAGCCAGGACAGTTCGTTGTCCTGCACATAGGCATTGTTGTTGCCCTGCTGGGTGCGGCCGAATTCGTCGCCGGCGGTCAGCATGGGTTCGCCACCGGCGAGGATCAGGGTCGCCAACAGGGCACGCTGGTCGGCGGCGCGGGCCTCCTGGATGGCCGGATCGTCGCTCGGTCCTTCGACGCCGTTGTTCCAGCTCTTGTTGTCGGTGGTGCCGTCGCGATTCCCTTCGCCGTTGGCTTCGTTGTGCTTCTCGGCGTAGCTGACCAGGTCGGCGAGGGTGAAGCCGTCGTGGGCGGTGATGAAGTTGACGCTGGTGCGCAGCAGGCGATCGCCGGCGCCGAAGAGATCGGCGCTACCGGCCAGGCGGGTGGCCAGGGCGCCACGCAGCCCCTCGTCACCGCGCCAGAAGCGGCGGACGTCGTCGCGGAAGGCGTCGTTCCATTCCTGCCAGGGCGCGCGGAAGGCGCCGACCTGATGCCCACCGGGACCGATGTCCCAGGGTTCGGCCACCAGCCGCACCTGGCGCAGCACCGGATCCTGGGCCAGGGCCTGGAGCAGTGGTGCATCGCGCTCGAAGCCGCTTTCCAGACGACCGAGCGCGGGCGCCAGGTCGAAGCGGAAGCCATCGACGCCGGCAGCCGTGACCCAATGGCGCAGGCTGTCCAGGGTCAGGCGCAGCGCTGGCGGGCTGTAGAGCGCCAGGCAGTTGCCGCAGCCCATGTCGTTGATATAGCGCGCCGGATCGTCCGGCTGCAGGCGGTAGTAGCCGGCGTTGTCCAGGCCGCGCAGATTGAAGGTGGGGCCCAGTTCGTCACCTTCGCCGGTATGGTTGAAGACCACGTCGAGCAGCACCTCGAAGCCGACCGCCTGCAGGGTGGCCACCGTCTCGCGTAATTCGTCCAGGGCATCGCGGCCGGCCAGGCGCGGATCGATGGCGGCCATGACCACCGGGTTGTAGCCCCAGTAGTTGGCCAGCCCCAGGGCGGGCAGATGCCGATCGTCGGCCCAGGCGGCGATGGGCAGCAGCTCCAGGGTGGTGACGCCCAGGCGCTGCCAGTGTTCGATCAGCGCGGGATGCCGCAGCGCCGCCAGAGTGCCGCGCTGGCGGGCCGGGACCTTCGGATGCAATTTGGTCTGGCCGCGGACGTGCAATTCGTAGATCAGCCCGGCATCGCGTCGCTTGGGCGCAGGCGTCAGGGCGTCAACGGGCGGCAGGACGATGGCCTTGGGAACATGGGCGCCGCTGTCGCGCTCGTCCGGGCGGTTGGGGTCTTCGGGGTGGAAGCCATAGGTGCTGGGGTGCAGCTGGAAGGGCCGGTCCACCGCCAGCGCCCAGGGGTCCACCAGCAGCTTGTGCGCATTGAATCTGAGCCCGTCCTGGGGACGATAGGCGCCGTGGGCGCGCAGGCCGTACCTCAGCCCGGGCTTGGCGCCGGGTAGGAAACCGTGCCATACGCCGCCCTCGTGTTCGCGAAAGGCCAGGCGCTGGGTCTCGGCCTCTCCCTTGGCATCGTAGAGGCAGAGGTCGACGGCTTCGGCGGCCGGGGACCAGACGGCGAAGTTGATCCCGCCGTCGACGAGGGTGGCGCCGTAATGGGCGGGACTGCCCGCTTCGAGGCGGGTGGAGGTGCGGGGCATGGGGACTCCGGTGACAGGCGTGTGGGGCGGATGTCGCTGGGATGTAGACGTCGTGGAGGGCGAGGGTTCTCCATGGGGGGGGCAGGTGATCGCAGCCATGGCGGTCTGCCGAGACGGCCGCTCCGCTCTATGATCGTGGCCATGGGCCGCTCCTACGGATGTCCTGTAGGAGCGGCCCATGGCCGCGATAGACCCTATAGCGGCTACAGCGCCCTCCAGATCTCCGTGGCGTATTCGCGGATGGTGCGGTCGGAGGAGAACCAGCCCATGCTGGAAGTGTTGATCACCGCCGATTGCCACCATTTGTCCGGCTGCTGCCAGCGGGTCTCGACCAAACGCTGGGCGTCCCAGTAGGCGTCGAAGTCGGCGCACACCAGGAAGCGATCGTGCCAGGTCAGGACGTCGAGCAGGCTGTTGTAGCGCGCCGGCTCGTCGGGCGAGAACTGGCCGGCGCGCAAACCAGACAGCACCTGCGCCAGGCGCGGCGAATTCTCGATGATGTCAGAGGAGATGCCACCGCTGCGCTGGCGCTCCTCCACCTCGGCCGCCTTGAGACCGAAGATGAACATGTGTTCTTCCCCGATCAGCTCGCACATCTCCACGTTGGCGCCGTCCAGGGTGCCGATGGTGAGAGCGCCATTGAGGCCGAACTTCATGTTGCTGGTGCCCGAGGCCTCCATCCCGGCGGTGGAGATCTGCTCGGACAGGTCCGCCGCCGGGATGATGACCTCGGCGAGGCTGACATTGTAGTTGGGCAGGAAGACCACCTTGAGCAGATCGCGGGTCAGGGGATCGTTGTTGACCACCTTGGCCACGTCGTTGGCCAGCTTGATGATCAGCTTGGCCTGGTGATAGCTGGCCGCGGCCTTGCCGGCGAAGATCTTGACCCGGGGTGTCCAGTCGCCGTTGGGGTTGTCGCGGATGGCCTGGTAGAGGGCGATGGTCTGCAGCAGATTCATCAGCTGCCGCTTGTACTCGTGGATGCGCTTGATCTGGACATCGAACAGCGCGCCGGGATCGAGATCAATCTCCAGCCGCTGCTTCACCAGACTGGTGAAGGTGTCCTTGTTGCGCTGGCGCTGCAGGGCGAAGCGCTCGCGGAAATTGGCGTCATTGGCATAGGGCTTGAGCTGCGGCAGGGTCTTTTCCGGGTCGTGCAACACACCCTGGCCGAGGGTATCCACCAGCAGGTCGGTGAGCGCCGGATTGGCCTGGTGCAACCAGCGGCGGAAGGTGATGCCATTGGTCTTGTTGTTGATGCGATCCGGATAGAGGCGGTGCAACGAGCGGAAGACCGTCTTGCGCATCAGGTCGGTGTGAAGCCCGGAGACGCCATTGATGCTGTGGGAACCAAGGAAGGCGAGGTTGCCCATGCGCACCCGGCGACCCTGGCTTTCGTCGATCAGGGAGACATAGGAGATCATGGCGCCATCGGTTTCGCCGCGGGCGCGCAGGGAGTCGAGGAACTGCGCGTTGATCAGGTAGATGATCTGCATGTGGCGCGGCAGCAGGCGCTCCATCAGCTGCACCGGCCAGGTCTCCAGGGCTTCGGGCAGGAGGGTGTGGTTGGTGTAGCTGAGGGTGCCGACGGTGGTGCTCCAGGCGGCGTCCCAGGGAATGCCGTGGACGTCCACCAGGAGTCGCATCAGCTCGGCCACGGCGATGGCCGGGTGGGTGTCGTTGAGCTGGATGGACACGTGCTCGGGCAGGCTGAGCAGGTCGTTGTGCTGCTTGAGGTGGCGGCGGGTCAGGTCGGCCAGGGAGGCGGCGACGAAGAAATACTCCTGGCGCAGGCGCAACTCCTGGCCGGCTTCGCTGCTGTCGGCCGGATAGAGCACCCGCGAGATGCTCTCGGCGCGGGCCTCGTTGGCCACGGCGCCGACATGGTCGCCGGCGTTGAAGGTTTCCAGGTGGAGGATCTCCAGCGGTCGGGCGCGCCAGAGTCTCAGGGTATTGGCGCCCTCCCCGCCCCAACCGATCACCGGGGTGTCGTAGGCCACCGCGCGGATGCGCTCGCCGGGCGTCCACACCTGGCGCCGCGGATCGCCTTCGCCATAGGGGGCGACATGGCCGCCAAAGCCGATCTCGTACACCACTTCGGCGCGTTCGAATTCCCAGGGGTTGCCGAAATCCAGCCAGTTTTCCGGCTGCTCCAGCTGGAAGCCATCGGCGATCACCTGGCGGAACAGCCCGTGTTCATAGCGGATGCCGTAGCCATGGCTGGCGATGCCCAGGGTAGCCATGCTCTCCATGAAGCAGGCGGCCAGGCGACCCAGGCCGCCGTTGCCCAGGGCGGCGTCCGGCTCCAGCCCGCGAATGCGTTCCAGATCGACGCCCAGGTCGGCCAGGGCGCGGCGAGTCTCTTCGAGGATGCCGAGGTTGGACAGGCTGTCGATCAGCAGCCGACCGATGAGGAATTCCAGGGACAGGTAGTAAACCCGCTTCTGGCCGGTGCGATAGGCATCGCGGGTGCGACTCATCCAGCGGTCGACGATGTAGTCCCGGGCGGCCAGGGCAGTGGCCTGGAACCAGTCGTGATCCAGGGCGTTGTCGGGATCCTTGCCGACGGCGTAGGTGAGCTTGGAGAGGATGTTGGTACGGAGCGCGGAAACTTCGTTGGGCGAGATGAAGCGGGGTCTCGTCATCAGGATTGACCTCTGCAAGCGCTTAGGAATCAGATCGCGAAGTGGCCGCGGATAATGCGGCGCGTGCCGTTCGCCTTACTTTTAGGCGAAACGAAGGGGACGTCCAAGCATTTTTTCGACCCATCAGACGGTTAGACGTTACCCCTCCCTTCTCTCTGGACCGAGGTTTCCATCATGCGCAAGACCCTGCTCATCACCGGCGCGAGTCGCGGTATCGGCCGTGCCACGGCCCTCAGCGCCGCTGCCCGCGGCTGGAATGTCGCCTTCAACTATCGCCAGGACGAGGCCGCGGCCCAGGCCACCCTGGCCGAGATCGAAGCCCTGGGCGCGGAAGGGTTGGCCGTGCGCGCCGATGTCGCCGATGAAGCCGAGGTGGTGGCGCTGTTCGAGCGCACGGTGGCGCGCTTCGGCGGGCTGGACGGCTTCGTCAACAACGCCGGCATCGTCGACCACTCGCAGCCGCTGGTGGAGATGAGCGCCGAGCGCTTGCGACGGATGTTCGAGGTCAACGTCTACGGCGCCTTTCTCTGCGCCCGCGAGGCGGCCCGTCACCTGTCCCGCGAACGGGGCGGCCGCGGCGGTGCCATCGTCAACGTCTCGTCCATCGCCGCACGGCTGGGCTCGCCCAACGAATATGTCGACTACGCCGCCAGCAAGGCGGCCTTGGACACCCTGACCCTGGGCCTGGCCAAGGAACTCGGCCCCCACGGGGTGCGGGTCAATGCGGTACGGCCGGGTGTGACCCTTACCGACATCCACGCCAGCGGCGGCCAACCGGGGCGCGCCGAGCGCCTGGGCGTGACCACTCCGCTGGGACGTGCGGGCGAAGCCGAGGAGATCGCTGCCGGCATTCTCTGGCTGCTGTCGGACGAGGCCTCCTACACCACCGGCGCCCTGCTGGACATCGGCGGTGGGCGCTAGGGCCTAGTTCCGCCGGGGCGTGAGGGCATTGAGCACCTGCTGCGACAGCGCATGGTAGAGCGGCACCGGCATCAGCCAGCCGGAGACGGCAGCGGCCAGCAGGCAGGCCGCCAGCACCGGCAACGCCATGTCCGGGCTATGGGCCAGCTCCAGGGTGATGACCGTGGCGGTCAGCGGGGTGCGGGTGACCCCGGCCAGGTAGGCGGCCAGCCCCAGCAGGGCGCACTGGGGCAGACTCATGCCCGGCAGCCAATCGACCAGCCAGGGCCCCAGGGCCGCACCGACCGCCAGGGAGGGCGAGAACAGACCGCCCGGTACCCCGGCGAGGTAGGAAACGACGTTGGCGAGGAATTTCCACAGCAGGAAGTCGCCCCCGGTCACGGGTTCGCCGGCCAGGATGGCGTGAGTTTCGGCATAGCCGGTGCCGAACACATGCTGACCGGAGATCAACCCCAGGGCCGCCAGCACTAGTCCGCAGCCGGCGGCGAAAGCCACCGGACGCCGTCCGCGCAGGGCGTTCAGGCGCCCCACCCAACCCCGGTCGGTGGGCAGCACCAGGCGGCCGTAGCAACCGCCCAGCAGTCCGCCGACGACGCCGATCACCGCCACGCCGATCCAGCCCAGCCCCCAGGTCAGGTGCAGATCGAGGGCGCCAAGATAGCTGTAGGGTCCGACGATGCCCAGGGTGACGATGCCGCCCAGCAACACGGCGGTCAGCACCAGGCCGCTGAAGCGCTGCTCGAAGGTGTGGGTGAGCTCCTCGATGGCGAAGACCACCCCGCCTAGGGGCGTGTTGAAGGCCGCGGCAATTCCGGCGGCACCGCCGGCGAGGATGAGTCCGGACAGGGTTCGGCGCCCGTGCAACCCGAGGCGCTTGCCGAAGCCATAGAGCAGGGCCGCGCCGACATGCACGGTGGGCCCTTCACGCCCCACCGAGCCACCTACCAGCAGGGCACCGGCAGTGAGCAGCAGCTTGGCGAGGGCGATGGGCGGCGCGAGCAGGCGTGCGCGCAGGTCCGCTTCGGGTCGTTCGAGGGTAGCGATGACCTGGGGAATGCCGCTGCCGCGGGCATCGCGCAGCGCGCCTTGCGTCAGCCAGACCAGCAACGCAAAACCCAGGGGCGTCACCAGCCAAGGCCAGATCGCACTGTGCTGCAGCATCTTCTGAAAGAGGCCGAAGGAGGCATCGGCCAACCAGGCGAAGGCCAGACCGGCCAGACCCACCAGCACCGCGCCGACCCAGAAGGCGATGCGCTGGCGCCACTCGCGCAGCCGACGGCGCCGGCGATGGCGCAGCAGATGCAGCCGACGGCGGGCGGCGACTTCGGGATCGGTATCGGGAAAGACGGGATCGGACATGGACAAGGGGCCACCAGGAGGCAGGAACCTCCCAGTGTAACCTCTTGTTACAGCTGTGTTGCCAGGCTCTGGATCAGGCCGCGGGCACCAGCTCGGTGGCGGCTTCGTTGCGCTTGAGAACCGCGTAGATCACGCCGGTCACCAGACTGCCGGCCGCGATGGCCGCCAGGTACAGCCAGGCATGGCTGATGGCGTTGGGGATCAACAGCACGAAGAGGCCACCGTGGGGCGCCATCAGCTTGCAGTTGAACAGCATCACCAGGGCGCCGGTGAGGGCGCCGCCAATGACGCTGGCCGGGATCACCCGCAGCGGGTCCTTGGCGGCGAAGGGAATCGCGCCCTCGGAGATGAAGCACAGCCCCAGCACCGACGCCGCCTTGCCCGCCTCGCGCTCGCTCTGGGCGAACTTGTGCCGCGCCAGCAGGGTGGCGATGCCCATGCCGATGGGCGGCACCATGCCGGCCGCCATGGTGGCGGCCATGGGTCCGTAGGTCTTGGACGCCAGCAGGCCGACGGTGAAGGCATAGGCGGCCTTGTTGATCGGGCCGCCGAAGTCGATGCACATCATGGCGCCGAGGATCAGGCCGAGCAGCACGGCGTTGCTGGTGCCCAGGTTGTTGAGGAAGTCGGTGAGCCGACTCAGGGCGCCGGCCACCGGGGTGCCGACCAGGTAGATCATCACCAGGCCGACGATGAGGCTGGCGAACAGCGGGATGATCAGGATCGGCTTGAGCGCCTCGACGCTGGCCGGCAGCTTCACGTGCTGGGCGATGGCCTTGGCCACGTAGCCCGCCAGGAAGCCGGCGATGATGCCGCCGATGAAGCCACTACCCAGGCTGGCCGCCAGCCAGCCGCCGATCATGCCGGGAGCGAGGCCTGGCCGGTCGGCGATGGAATAGGCGATATAGCCGGCCAGTACCGGGACCATCAGCTTGAAGGCCGATTCGCCACCGATCTGCATCAGCGCCGCGGCCAGGGTGCCCTGTTCCTTGAAGGCCTCGATGCCGAAGACGAAGGACAGGGCGATCAGCAGACCGCCCGCCACCACCATCGGCAACATGTAGGACACCCCGGTGAGCAGGTGCTTGTAGACGCCCGCGCCTTCCTTCTTTGCGGGTTTGGCGCCCTCGCCCGCCGCTGGCGCAGCACTGCCGGCCAAGGTCTCGCCCTCGGCCAGCGCCTTCTTGATGGTCGCCTCGGGTTGCTTGAGGGCGACCCCGGTACCGCAGCGATAGACGCGCTTGCCGGCGAAACGCTCGACGTTGACCTCGATGTCGGTGGCCAGCAGCACCACGTCGGCCTCGCGAATGGCCTCGGCCGGCAGCGGATTGCGTGCCCCTACCGAGCCCTGGGTTTCCAGGTGCAGGCGATAGCCGAGCTTCTTGGCCGCGTTCTGCAGCGCCTCGGCCGCCATGAAGGTATGAGCGACCCCGGTCGGGCAGGCGGTGATGGCCACCAGCCGCGGCGTCTCGCTGGCACTGGCCGGTACGCTCGGCGCAGCGCCGCTGGCCGCCGGGGCCTGTTCCAGCACCTTGGCTTCGCTGGCGGCGCGTTGCAGGAAGGCATCGACGTCGCGCAGGGCTTCGGCCGGCGCGGCGCGATAGACACGCTTGCCGACGAAGCGGGACAGGTCGACCGCTCCGGTATGGACCACCACCACCAGTTCGGCGCGCGCCACCTGATCGTCGGTCAGCAGGGTGGCCTCGGGGCCGTCGTGGATCTCGACGCTGGTGGTCCAGCCGCGGCGCTGGGCGGCGGCGTCCAGCAGGCGCGCGCTGAGCACGCTGGTGACCATGCCGGTCGGGCAGGTCGTGACGATGGCGATGTTCATGGGGTTACCCCTGATTCTTGTTCTAGCGGAAAGTCGGGAAGGACGCGTACCCGCACCTGGTCTTCGAAGGTGGCGAGTTGCGCGGGATCATTGATGCCAAAGCCGATCTGGGTGACCGCCAGGGCCGCGATGGCAGTGGCCGTGGTCAGGGTGCGCTCCGGCGACTGGCCGGTGAGCAGGCCGTGCAGCATGCCGGCCAGCAGGGAATCCCCTGCGCCAACGGTGCTGGCCACCGTGACCTTGGGCGGCTGCGCCTCCAGGGTCTGGGCGCCATACCAGCGCACGCCATCGGCGCCCTGGGAAATCACCAGATGCTCGATGCCCAGGGCACGCAGCTGTTCGACCAGCAGTGCCTGCTCGGTGGCGGTCTCGGCGGGTGCACCGCAGGCCTCGGCCAATTCTTCGGTATTGGGCTTGATCAGCCAGGGACCGGCGGCCAGGGCGGCGCGCAGGGCGGCGCCACTGGTGTCCAGGGCCACCGGCAGGCCCAGCGACTTGAGGCGCCCGACCAGGGCGGCCAGCCACTCGGGGGTCACCCCGCGCGGCAGGCTGCCGGCCACCACCACGGCATCGTGGCCAGGGGCCAGGCGATCGAGGGTTTCGAGCAATTCCTGCTGGGCGGCGGCGGACACCTCCGGGCCAGGCCCGTTGATATCGGTGATGCGGCCAGCGGCCTCGGCGAGCTTGAGGTTGCTGCGGGTCTCACCGGGCACCCGGACGAAAGCGTCGGTGAAACCGCGACGGGCGAACAGGGCCTCGAAGGCGGCCGCATTGTCGGCACCGAGAAAGCCGCTCACCGTCAGGTGGTGGCCGAGATCGGCCAGCACCTGGGCGACGTTGATGCCCTTGCCGGCGGCATGGACGATCACCGCCTCGCTGCGATTCACCGCGCCGGGTTTGAGCTCCGGCAACTGGACGGTGAGGTCCAGCGCCGGGTTGAGGGTCAGGGTGAGGATACGGCTCATCGCAGGGCCTCCACGCTCTGCCGCACTTCGGCAGCGGTACCCAGCTCCAGGGCGCGCGCGGCGCAGGACTGCACCCGACGCAGCTCCAGTTCGCGGACCCGGGCCTTGACCAGCGGCACGCTGCGGGCCGAGACCGACAGCTCGTCCACACCCAGGCCGACCAGCACCGGCACCGCTAGGGGATCGGCGGCCAGCTCGCCGCAGACGCCGACCCACTTGCCGTGGGCATGGGCGGCCCGCACCGTCATGTCGATCAGGCGCAGCACGCTGGGGTGCAGGCCGTCGGCCTCGCCGGACAGCAGCGGATGGCCGCGGTCGATGGCCAGGGTGTATTGCGTCAGGTCGTTAGTGCCGACGCTGAAGAAGTCCACTTCCGGGGCCAGCACCGGCGCCAGCAGCGCGGCCGAGGGCACCTCGATCATGATGCCGACCTGCAGGTCGGTGGTGGGGATCTCCTGGCGCAGGCGGTCGAGGATGTCACGCGCCTGGCGCCATTCCTCGACCCGGCCGATCATGGGGAACATGATCCGTAGCGGGCGGCCATCGGCGGCCTTGAGCAGAGCGCGCAGCTGGGTTTCCAGCAGTTCCGGGCGGCGCAGGGTCAGGCGGATGCCACGGATGCCGAGGAAGGGGTTCTCTTCCGGTGGCAGCGGCAGATAGGGCAGCGGCTTGTCGCCACCGACGTCCAGGGTGCGCACCACCAGCGGCTTGCCGGCCAGGCCATCGAGGGCGCGGCGGTATTCCGCTTCCTGGGCGGCTTCGTCGGGTGCACTGTCATGGCTCATGAACACCAGTTCGGTCCGCAGCAGGCCGACGGCTTCGGCGCCCTGCTCCACTGCGGCGGCGGCCTGGGCGGTATCGCCCAGGTTCACGGCGATCTCGACGTGGTGGCCGTCACGGGTGGTGGCGCTTTCGAAACGGCGGGCCTCGGCGGCACGGCGGCGTTCGGCCTGGACCTCGCGCTCACGCTGCACCGCTTCGATACGGCTGGCATCCGGAGCGATTTCCAGGGTGCCCTTGTCGCCATCCAGCAGCAATACGCTGCGCGGCGCCAGGTCCAGCACGCGGCGACCGGCGCCGACGATGGCCGGAATGCCCAGGGCGCGGGCGACGATGGCGCTGTGGGAGCTGGCACCGCCACGGGCGGTGAGGATGCCACAGACGCGCTCGCGATCCAGTCGGGCCACATCGCCCGGGCCGACCTCGTCCATCACCAGCACATAGGGTTCTTCGGGTTCACGGGCGGATTCGACGCCGCACAGCTGGGCCAGTACCCGGCGACCGACGTCGCGCAAATCGGCGGCGCGTTCGGCGAGCAGCTTGTCGTGCAGGGCTTCCTGCTGGCTGGCCGCCTCCTCGATCTGGGCGTCCCAGGCCGCGGCGGCGCTGGCGTTGGCCTTGAGCCGGGCGGCGATGCCCTGCTGCAGATCCGGATCTTCCAGCATCTCCAGGTGGGTCAGGAAGATCTCGCGTAGGGCGCTGGCCTCGCTGCGCGCGATGAGCGCCTCGATGTCGGCGCGTACCGCAGCCAGGGCCGCATCCAGCCGCTGGCGTTCGGCGGCGGCGCCTGCGCCGGTGGCCGGATAGTCGAAGTGCTGAGGCGCCACCACATGGGCCGGGCCCACGGCCAGGCCGGGGGCGGCGGCCACGGCCTGAGCGCGATCGCCCGGGGCCAGCGGCAGTTGTTCGGACGGGTCCACCAGGCTGATGGCGGTGACCCGGGCGGCACCGGCGGGGGCCGGGGCACAGGCGGTGACCGGTTCCACCTCTTCACCGAGACCGGCCTGCACGGCGCCGATCAGATCGTTGAGCGCGGCCGCGGCCGGGGTACCGGGTTCGACGAGGAATTCCAGGGTCTGGCCACGCCGGGCACCCAGCGCCAGCAGCCGCGACAGGCTCTTGGCCGAGACCGGGGCACCGCCATCGACGCGCACGCGGATCTCGCCGTCATAGGCCTTGGCCAGCCGCGCCAGCTCCTTGGCCGGACGGGCATGCAGGCCATGGGCATTGGCCAGCACCACCTGGGCGCTGGGCCAGTCGGGGGCGACTTCGCCGCCCAGGGCTTCGAGCACGGCGCGGCGGGAGGTGGCCTGGGCCAACTCCTGGCCACGACCGGCGACGAGCAGATCGCAGAGGCGTTCGAGCAGGGCGCGATGGCCCTCGCCCAGGCTGGCCAGGCAGAACAGGCCACGCACCGGCTGCTCCTGCAGCTGCAAGGCCTGCAGCGGGGTGACGAAGGCCAGGCCGGGGCGCTTCACGGCGGTTTCGCTGTTCAGCCACCAGAGGCCGTCGCCCAGCGGCAGCGGCTGGCTGGCCTGCAGGGCACCGGCGAAGCCGGCACCCACGCATTCCATGTGCTTGAGCATGCGCGCACCCTGCCAGGCCAGGTCTTCCAGGTCCTCGGCGTCGATGGCCAGCTGCACCAGTTCTTCGTCCAGTGCCAGCGCCTGGGGCGCCCCCTGCAGCAGGTCGAGGATCTGCTGGGGCTCGCGGGCCTCGCGCAGGGCCTGCTGCAGGTCGCTCTCGCCCAGGGCGCGGGTCAGCAGCTGCAGGATGCGCAGGTGTTCGTCGGATTTGGCGGCGATGGCGATGGCCAGGTAGGTCAGTTGACCATCACCCCAGTCTACTCCGTGCGGGAACTGCATCATCCGCACGCCGGTGACATGCACCTGGTCGCGGGTCTGCGGCGTACCATGGGGAATGGCGATACCCTGGCCGAGGTAGGTGGAGCCCTGGGCCTCGCGGGCCTTGAGCCCCTCGAGATAACCCGGGGCGACCAGGCCATCGGTCACCAGGGACTCGGCGAGCATGGCCAGGGTGGTCGCCTTGTCCGGCGCCTGCTGGGCCATGCGGATATGCTGGGCATTGAGTTCGAACATGGAAGGATACCTCCGGCGCCGCGCGCCTGATCCTGACGCCGTGCCTTTCTTGTAATAGATGCTTACCGGCTCGCTCAGCCCTGCAATCGCGCCCGGAGAGGCGTGGCAGGGCCCTTGGCAGATTCGTGCCAGCCCTCGGACAACAGAAAGCTGAAACGTTTCACCCAATGGGACTGGAACGTTACTCGATAATCGCCGATCCTTGAAGCACAACACACAATAAAGACCGTCTCGTTCATGGCGTACAGCACAGGCGATTCAGGTCCGATGAGGAACAGGCGTGAAACTCAGCGACATCGCCCAATTGGCCGGCGTATCCCTTACCACCGCCAGCTATGTCATCAATGGCAAGGCGGCGCAAAGGCGCATCAGCGCCGCGACCGTGGCGCGGGTCATGGCCGTGGTGGAGGCCCACGGCTATCAGCCTGATCAGCGCGCCGCCGGCCTGCGCCGCGGGGCGACCCACACCCTGGGCTTCCTGCTGCCCGACCTGGAAAACCCCAGCTACGCTCGTCTGGCCAAACAGCTGGAGCGACGGGCGCGGGCCCGCGGCTACCAGTTGCTGATCGCCTGCACCGACGACAATCCCGACAGCGAGCGCCAGCTCATCGCGCTGTTTCGTGCCCGCCGCTGCGACGGCCTGTTCACCGCCAGCAGCCTGGCCGAGGACGACGCGCCCTACCGGCAACTGCAGGAACACAACATCCCGATCATCGCCATCGACCGCCAGCTCGATCCCGCGCAGTTCTGCTCGGTGGTCAGCGACGACCACACCGCCGGGCGGCAGCTGGCCGCCACCCTGCTGACCCCGGATACCCATAGCATCGCCCTGATTGGGGCGCGTCCGGACCTGGTCATCAGCCGCGAGCGCGCCGCCGGCTTCGCTGCCGCCCTCGCCGATCACCCAGCGCGCCATTGGGAGCGTCATGCCCCCCACTACAGCCGCGACGGCGGCCGTACCCAGGCGCTGGCCATGATCGAAGAACTCGGCCACTGGCCCGAGGCCCTGCTGACCACCTCCTACGTCCTGCTGCAGGGTGTGCTGGACGTGCTGCGCGATCATCCGCTGGCCGCGGGCGACACCCTGCGCCTGGCTACCTTTGGCGACACCCAGTTGCTCGACTACCTGCCGTTCAAGGTCAACGCCATTTCCCAGCAGCACGAAGTCATCACCGAGCGCGCCCTGGAACTGATGCTGGACGCCCTGGAAAACGACCACTACCTTCCCGGTGTCCAAGCCATCCCGAGGGTCCTCAAACGCCGCCTGTCATGAGCCTGCTGATCGACACCCACAATCACCTGGACTATCCGGGCTTCGACGCCGAACGGGCGGCGCTGCTGGCCGACTGCGCGCGACTCGGCGTGGTGCGCCAGGTACTGATCGGGGTCGAGCGCAGCCAGTGGCCGCAACTCTGGAGGGTTGCAACAGCCCATGACGGCCTCTATGCGGCTCCGGGCCTGCATCCGCTATACCTGCAGCGCCACCAAGAGGCCGATATCGAGGCGCTCAGGGCCTTCTGCCTGGAACGTCGAACCGATCCACGGCTCTGCGCCCTGGGCGAGATCGGGCTGGACTATTTCATCGAGACGCCCGACAAGGCGCGCCAGGCCTGGCTCTTCGAACAGCAGGTGCGCCTGGCCATGGAGCTGGAGTTGCCGGTGCTGCTGCACGTGCGCCGCGCCCATGCCGATGTGGTCAGGATCCTGAAGCGTCTCAAGCCACCCCGGGCCGGCATCGCCCATGCCTTTTCTGGCAGCTTCGAGGAAGCCCGCGAGTACCTGCGCCTGGGTTTCAAGATCGGCCTGGGCGGCGCCCCCACCTGGCCCCAGGCCAGGCGCCTGCAGCGCGTGCTGCCGCAGCTGCCACTGGATGGCATCGTGCTGGAGACCGACGCCCCGGACATGCCACCCGCTATGCACCCGGACGTGCGTAACAGCCCCACCCATCTGCCGGCCATCTGCGCGGCTCTGGCGCCGCTGTGGCAGGTCTCGCCTGAGACGCTGGCAGCGACCACCACGCGCAATGCCTGCGCGGTGTTCGGCTGGGAAGCGGATCGCCTGCGCTAGGCCTCGTGGCCCTGCAGCTCGGCATGCAGACGCGGCCAGTCGAACGCCGGGCCCGGATCGGTCTTGCGTCCGGGGGCGATGTCACTGTGGCCCTGGATGCGTTCGGCGGTGATCGCCGGATAGGCGCGTTGCAACGCCCGCGTCAGCCGTCCCAGGGTGCGGTACTGGGCGTCGGTGTAGGCCAGGTCGTCCGTACCTTCCAGCTCGATGCCCAGGGAGAAGTCGTTGCAGTTCTCGCGCCCCTCGAAGGAGGAGACGCCGGCATGCCAGGCGCGTTGCTCACAGGACACGAACTGGGTGACCACCCCGTCGCGTTCGATGAGAAAGTGCGCCGCCACCTTCAGTTCGGCGATCTCCGCAAAGAAGGGATGGGCCGAGTGATCCAGACAGTTCTGGAAGAAGGCCTGGACGCAGCCGGTGCCGAACTGCCCGGGCGGCAAGCTGATGTTGTGGATCACCAGCAGGGACACCTCCGTCCCGGGCGGTCGTTCGTTATGGTTGGGCGAAGGACAGAGCCGCGCCTCGCGATACCAGCCATCGACGAACACCCCGTCCATCAACGGGCCTTGGCCTTGAGCGCGTCGCGCAGGGCATTGGCGTCGCTGAATTCGCGCTGGCTGACGAAGCGGCCATGGTCGAGGGTCACCCAGAGCACCTTGCTGGCATCCCCCGGGAAGCGTGGCACGACGCGCGATTCGCGATCGAGCAGCACCCGATAGCCGTACTTGCGCATGGCCGGCACGGCGAACATGCGGGTAATGGCGGCCGGCATGCTGCTGATGTCGGCGACATAGGCCACCCGGGTGCCGTCGATATAGTTCGCCGGCTGCTCGCGCATGGCTTCCTTGACCAGCCCCGAGCCACTCATGCTGCGCGCCACCAGCAGAACCTGCAGCTGGTCGTCGAAGGTATAGGGCCGATCACGCTGATCGAGCAGGGTGAAGGGCGCCACCCGCTCACCCGGTTCGAGCGCCAGGGAGGTCAGGGGCAACAGCAGGCACGACAGTAACAACGCCAGAACTCTTGCGCGCATGGCATCCTCTCTTGAACGGTCCATCAAGGCCGCTATCCTGCCCTACCGCTCGGATTGGCACCACCATCGCGTCGAGGAGCCCCATGATCCCGCTCAAAGAACTGCTCGCCCAGGTTCCCCAGTCCGGCGAGGTGCGCTGGATCGGCGTGCGACCCGCCTCGCGCGCGCCCATGGTCGAGATCGACGCGGTGGAAGCCCGGCGGGACGCCGGCCTCACCGGCGATCACGCCCGCCCTACCCCGCGCAACCAGCGCCAGGTCACCCTCATCCAGTGGGAGCACCTGCCGGTGGTGGCCGCATTGATCGGCAAGGCCGTGGCACCCGCCGACCTCCGCCGCAACCTGGCCATCGCCGGAATCAATCTCTTCAGCCTGAAGAACCGGCGCTTTCGCATCGGCCAGGCGGTGCTGGAGACTACCGGCTGGTGCCAACCCTGCGCACGCCTGGAAGAACGTCTGGGCGTGGGCACCTTCCAGGCCATGCGTGGCCATGGCGGTCTCACGGCCCGGGTCCTGGAAAGCGGCATCATCCGCCTGGGCGATCGGGTGGAGGTCCTGGATTGACCCCAGTTTCCCTAGGGTCGAATGGCCGGGCCAGCCCGGTTAAACTAGCGCGACCTCTCGTCGCCGCGCACGTCCTTGCCAGAGCAGATGCAGGCCGCCTCCCTTGAAAGTGACGACTTTTCGCCCATCTTCTCTGCTAGATGACTCGATTCTCGCACGCTCCGACGACCCCAGATTCCACCGGCCCGGGACTGCGCCCGCTTGCGGCGACGCGCCCGGTCCGGCCAAGGCTTTCCTTCTCTAAGAGTGCTCTCCATGACCCATCGCATCGTTATCGTCGGCGGCGGCGCCGGCGGCCTGGAACTGGCTACCCGCCTGGGCCGTAGCCTGGGCAAGCGCGGCCAGGCGCAGATCGTGCTGATCGACGCCAATGCCACCCACCTGTGGAAACCCCTGCTGCACGAGGTGGCTGCCGGCTCCCTCAACTCCACCGAGGACGAGCTGAGCTATGTCGCCCAGGCCAAGTGGAACCATTTCGACTTCCAGCTCGGACGCATGACCGGCCTGGATCGCGAGCGCCGCAAGGTGCAGCTGGCCGCGATCGAGGACGATGGCGCCATCCTGGTCCCGGAGCGGGAGATCGGCTATGACTCCCTGGTGCTGGCCATCGGCAGCACCACCAACGATTTCGGCACCCCGGGCGCCGCGGAAAATTGCATCTTCCTCGATACCCGTGCCCAGGCCGAACGCTTCCACCGCAAGCTGCTGACCCACTATCTGCGTGCTCACGTCAGCGAGCAGCCGGGTGAGTACATCGAGGTGGCCATCGTCGGTGCCGGCGCTACCGGCGTGGAACTGGCGGCCGAGCTGCGCAACGCCGCCGAAGAGCTACAGGCCTATGGCATGGATCGCATCCGCCCCGAAGACCTGCGCATCACCCTGGTCGAGGCTGGTCCGCGCATCCTGCCGGCGCTGCCCGAACGCATCGCCGGCCAGGCGCACCGTACCTTGGAAAAACTCGGCGTGCGGGTGCTGACCGGCTCGGCGGTGAAGGAAGTCCGCGCCGACGGCCTGCAGACCGCGGGCGAATTCGTCCCGGCCAGTCTCAAGGTCTGGGCTGCCGGTATCCGCGCTCCGGCCTTTCTCAAGGACTTGGCGGGGCTGGAAACCAACCGCATCAACCAACTGGTGGTCAACTCGACGCTGCAGACTACCCGCGACCCGAATGTTTTCGCGCTCGGCGACTGCGCGGCCTGCCCGCTGACCCCCGGCGACACCCGTACCGTACCGCCCCGGGCGCAGTCCGCTCACCAGCAGGCCTCGTTGCTGGTCAAGACCTTCAAGGCGCGCCTGGAGGGCAAGCCGCTGCCCGACTACGTCTACAAGGACTACGGCTCGTTGATCTCGCTGTCGCGCTTCAGCGCGGTCGGCAATCTCATGGGCGGCGCCCTGGGTAGCCTGACCCTGGAAGGCTGGCTGGCGCGGACCTTCTACGTCTCGCTCTACCGCATGCACCAGGTCGCCCTCTATGGCCCGCTGCGTGCCCTGGCGCTGTTTGCCGGCGACCACCTGAGACGCAAGACCGAGCCACGCCTGAAGCTGCACTAGGCCCTTGGCTCACGCACAAAAAAGCCGTCCCTTGGGACGGCTTTTACTGTCGCAGCGACCTCAGGAAGGCGACTGACCCCGCAGGCTGCCGATCACCGAGGTCATGGCCCGGTCGAACAGCAGGGCATCGTCCAGCAGCCGTACCCGGCCTTCCTGGTAATCCAGCGCCAGTTCCTCACGGGTGCGGTCCAGCACCTTCATGCCGGTGCGATTGACGAACACCAGACGGCCCATGGGGCGAATGACCGCGGCCAGCTTGCAGCGCAGCTTCTGCTCGACATCGAGGATTTCGAGCCAGGCGCCCACCGACAGGCTATCCACCCACTCCAGGGAGTCACCGGTCAATCCGGTGATCCGCTCCGCGCGAGGCAGCTCGAAGGGCTCAGCGGCAGGCGCCGGTACGGGCACTGCGACCGCGGCCTCCACCGCCGCCACTTCTGCCAACTCGGGACGAGTCTGCTGGAAGGTCTGGACGTGCAGGGATTCGAGTTCAGTGAAGAATTCGGAGGTGGAGAACGGATCGAAGGCCGCGCTGGCCAGGCCTTCCCGCAGTGCCTTGAGCAGCCCAGGCACCATCTCCAGCAAACGCTGGCGCGACGCTACGTCGTGGTGGGGCTGGATGCTCCAGATCAGATCGTCCATGGTCTTGAGCGCCGCCCGCCATTCGCTGGAGTCGTAACCCTGCTTCAGGCAGGTCAGCAACAGCACCTGACTCCAGGCTTCGCGTAGGACGCGTTGCACGGCGGCCGGCAGCTGATGTTCCTGCAGGCGCTGGCTCAGGACGTGCTCGACCTGCAGGCGTGCGATCTCGGCCCGTGCCCGCCCCTCCTCGGCATCGCGGGTACGCTGTTCGAGCAATTCGCTGCGACGCTGCTCGTCACTGACATAGGCCATGAAGTCGGCCAACAGCTCGGCGAAGATCTCCGGATCGTCGACGAAGTCGGACAGCAACCGCTGCACGATCTGCTCGATCTTCTGATAGAGACCGTCGCGTTGCAGATCGCTCTGCTCGCCCCAGCCCAGGGAGGCGGCGGCAATCTCGTTGAGCAGGCGCCGTGCCGGATGGCTGCCGCGACTGAAAAAGGTCTTGTCGAGGACCGCCACCTTGAGCATGGGAATCTGCAACCGGGCGATCAGCGCCTTGAGCGAATCCGGCAGGGTGAGGTCATCGAGAATGAATTCGAACAGCATCGCCACCAGATTGATGACGTCTTCGTCGACCTGCCCCACCACTCGCTTTCGACCCGAGCGCTCGCTGATGCGGCCCAGGGCCACACCCAGTTGCGCCTTGAGGTCATAGCCATCCAGGGACTGGCTGGAAATCTGCTGCTGCAGGTGAGAGAGCAGGCGCATGAGGTCGTAGCTGGTGATGACCTGGCCATCGCCGGTCGCAGCCCCCTCATCGGCCGCCATGCCGCCACCCAGGGTGGCGCTGCCCGGGGTGCGCAGCTGGGCCAGCAGGCCCTGCAGGGTGCCAAAGAGCTCCTGGCCATCGTCTTCGCCGTTGACGTGGGCCGGGGTGCGCCCGCTATAGCCCTTGGCCGAGCGATTCGGTACCTGCTGGGGAATGGCCTTGAGCTGGGGCAATACCCCGGCATCGACCAATTGCCGATTGGATTCCGCGTACAGCTGACCGAGGCCGTTGAGCACGAAGCGCTCGAACAGCTTGTAGATGATCAGCTTGACCTTGATGTCGGTGTCGAGATCGCGGCAGGCCTCGACGAAGGCCTCGCACAGCCGGCGTGGCCCTAGGGGATGGGTCGAATCATCCAGCTTGCTGGCCAGCTGGGTGTTGAATCTAATGGTCAGGTGGCTGATGGCCATGGCGTTGTTGCTGAGCGCCTTGGCCACCATGGTGTCCACGGCGACGCTCTCTTCCAGGGCATCGTTCTGCACCAGACTCAGGTCTTCGTAGGAGACGCTGTCCAGACGCATTTCCGGCTTGCTGCCGACCAGATTGTTCAGGGCGGCGAAGCGCTCGAAATACTGCTGGAGAAAGCTGCGCTCGATGCTCTTGCGTCTGAGGCGCAGGTCGCGCATCGCTTCGAAGTAGAGACTTTGTTCCTGGTTGCTACCGGCTCGATCGGCCATTTCAAACAGCGCATCGTCGGCGTTGTCGAACAGCTGCTGCAAGGAGGCATTGAGTCGCTGAGCGGCGCGATCCCTGACCGGTAAAAGCACAGCAGGCAATCGGGAAGAAGATTCCCCGAGCGCCTTGAAATGAACCACATTTACGTCGTTCTGCACCACCGCCTCCCACAACCGTTCTTGCGTTCGGCTGAATCGCGTTCCACTACAGGAGCATTGAACAACGTTGGCCGCCCTGGCCGCGAGGTGAAACGTTGTCGATGTGCCATTATTTGCTCTGCTAAGGCATCGACCAATCGGCATCTGCACAGTACATGACAGGGTTCACAAGGCACCTGTCGGTCAGCGCCTGCCCATCAAATAATTCAACGTTGTCTATCTCAGATCGTCAACCTCACCTAAAGTTGCCCGCTCGCCTCCTGCAGCCCCTTTTCGGAGTCTTTTCATGTCCAGCGCTACCCTTGCCGATCTCGCCCAGGTCATCACCGATAACGTCGCCGCCGCGCTGCGCGAAGACGTCGGCAGTGGCGACCTTACGGCGGGCTTGATTCCCGCTCACCAACAGGCACGCGCGCGGATCATCACCCGTGAAGCCGCAGTGGTGGCGGGTACGGCCTGGGTCGACGAGGTGTTCCGGGTGCTGGATCCCGCGGTCGAGGTCCGCTGGCAGGTGGCGGACGGCGACCGGGTCGCGCCCGACCAGGTGCTGTTCGAACTTCAGGGCCCAGCCCGTGCCTTGCTCACCGGCGAGCGCAGCGCGCTCAATTTCCTGCAGCTGCTGTCCGGCACCGCCACCCGCTGCCGCCACTATGCCGACCTGGTGCAGGACACCGCCGTACGGCTGCTGGACACTCGCAAGACTCTGCCCGGCCTGCGCCGCGCCCAGAAATACGCGGTCACCTGCGGCGGTTGCTACAACCACCGCATCGGCCTGTTCGACGCCTTCCTGATCAAGGAAAACCACATCGCCGCCTGTGGCGGCATCGCCCAGGCCGTGGCCACCGCCCGGCACTTGGCGCCAGGGCGCCCGGTGGAGGTCGAGGTGGAAAGTCTGCAGGAGCTGGAACAGGCCCTGACCGCAGGCGCGGACATCGTAATGCTGGACGAGCTGAGCCTGGCCGACATGCGCACGGCGGTCGCCCTGACCGCTGGCCAAGCCAAGCTGGAAGCCTCGGGCGGCGTCAACCAGGACACCCTGCTCGGCATCGCCCAGACCGGCGTCGACTACATCTCCATCGGCACCCTGACCAAGGACGTCAAGGCCATTGATCTGTCCATGCGCATCCTGGATTGAGTGGGATAGGCAAAGGGCGTCGCGGCGGCTAGACTCCGCAGCCGCGCTTCCTGCGCACCGGCTTCGAGCGGTCCTGACGACCGCTCGCCTCTCGCGACACTCGAACAAGATCGAACCCGTGACCAAAGATCAACTTCGCGCTGAACTGGAACGCCAGGCCCAGCGCTATCAGGATGTCTACGGTGGCGAAATCGTCACCTACGCCGCGCAACCCAAGCCCGATCGCAAACCCTGGAAGAAACGGCCGACCGTGCAGGACGAGGTGTTCGCCTCGGAAGTGCGCAAGATCGCCGATCTCAAGGCCAAGACCAGCGCCGAAGCCGCCGCTCAGGACAGCTGAGTCGCGTCCGTATCCCCACTGTCCGGGGCGTTTATCGCGCTGTCCTGGGTGTCTTGTGGTGCCTGCAGTTGCCGCCACAGCGCCGCGGCGGCACTGAAATCGGCGCCGCCCTCCTCCGCCATGGCCTGCAGGTCATAGCGGGCGAGGCAGCCCTCGCCCAGCCGTGGCGGCGCCGCTGCGGTACCCGGCTCCGCAGGACGCTCGCTGTCAGTCGAAGATGACGGTCTTGTTGCCATGGACCATGACCCGCTCTTGCAGGTGGTATCTCAGGCCGCGGGACAGCACCATCTTCTCGACGTCCTTGCCCAGGCGCACCATGTCTTCGACGTTGTCCCGGTGGCTGACGCGTTCCACGTCCTGCTCGATGATCGGCCCGGCATCCAACTCTTCGGTCACGTAGTGACAGGTGGCGCCGATCAGCTTGACGCCGCGCTGCGCCGCCTGGTGATAGGGCTTGGCACCAACGAAGGACGGCAGGAAGCTGTGATGGATGTTGATTACCTGGTGGGCATAGCGTGCGCAGAGATCCGGCGGCAGGATCTGCATGTAGCGCGCCAGCACCACGGTATCCGCCTGATGCAGCTCGATCAGCCGCGACACCTCGTCGAAGGCCGGCTGCTTGTCGGCGGGATCGACCGGCACGTGGAAGAAGGGAATGCCGTGCCATTCGACCATGCTGCGCAGGGTGTCGTGGTTGGAGATGACGCAGGGAATCTCGCAATCCAGCTCACCACTGTGCCAGCGGTGCAGCAGGTCGGCCAGGCAGTGGGATTCGCGACTGGCCATGAGCACCACGCGCTTGCGCTGGGCCGAATCGGTGATTCGCCATTGCATGGAGAATTCCCGCGCAATGGGCGCGAAGGCCTGACTGAAGCCGGCCAGATCGAAGGGCAGTGAATCGGCGCGGATCTCATGGCGCATGAAGAACCAGCCACTCTCCGTATCCGAATGGTGACTCGCTTCGGTAATCCAGCCGTTATAGGTCGCCAGGAAGTTGCTGACCTTGGCCACGATACCTACCCCGTCCGGACAGGCGATCACCAGACGAAACGTTTGCATAGCACAACCTCGAACGAAAAGGGGCTGCATTCTAGGCGCACTCGCGGGCAGCGTCGAGCGGCGCAAGGAACTGCCGCACATGGCTGTACGGCGACGGTAAAGACTTTGCAAAGGACAAGTAATGGCGGACAAGTTCCACTGTCATCTGGTCGAAAGTTGCCCGTCTCCTGGTAATTCCCTTGTTGTGACGACCGCCGCCTTAATTATCGACTTGCCACTCGGACCGTTTACTTATTCCGATAGTCAATCTATGATCGATCCAGACTTTCATCTCTGCATCACTCAGAACAAAGGCCGTTTATGTCGCTCATCAACGAATATCGTCAGACCGAAGAAGCTATCAAGGAACTGCAGGAGCGCCTGAAGTCGCTGCAAGAGGACGACAAACTGCAGCGCGAACTGGAATTCGAAAAGAAACTGCGCGCGCTGATGGGTGAATATCAGAAATCCCTGCGTGACATCATCGGCATTCTCGATACCGAAGCCAAGCCCGCACGCCAGGCGCGTACTGCTAAGTCCAGCAGTGGCAATACCCCCAAGCGTGCTCGTAAAGTGAAGCAATACAAGAATCCGCATAATGGCGAAGTGATCGAAACCAAGGGTGGCAATCACAAGACCCTGAAAGAGTGGAAAGCCAAGTGGGGTTCGGACGACGTCGAATCCTGGGCAACCCTGCTGGATTGATCAGAAGAAACGCCGGCTAGCCGGCGTTTTTTTTTCGCCTGCGTGGTGCGCGGCTAGCTTGGGCTCCGCCGCTTTAAACCCTGGCGCCGTCTCTGCAGTCTTCACCGCTCCTTCGCGTTGGCAGCCCCTCCAATCGCCTTGATCCTGATCACGGCCCTCTCCTGGCCTGCGCTGCCGCAATAAAGAGCCGGCTGGATTCTGTCCTCGACGTGGTGGTCCAGACTCTTTTTCTGTTAACAAAGGTCTCTGATCGACGCCTGTTTATCGCGACTTTATGTCACATCGATAACGGGGTTATCCAAGTGTTGCATCACGCCCCTGACATGGGCTGACCAGGCCTCGATAATCGGCACCAGATCAGCAGCGACCTCAAACCGCAGTTGTTCGGTCAAGGTGAGGAACTGCTTGCAGGTCATATGGCCTTGGCCGTCTTCACCCAGCAGTCGCTGCCGACAGAATTGCCGCCAACGGGCACCCTCTTCCGCCGTCAGCAACTCGGAAAAGTTGCGCGCTCGATAACGAAAGAACAGCTCGGGATGCCGCTCGTCCTGGAACGCCCACGTTCGACTGCCAAGTTGCTCCGCCGGACACTGCTGAACTTGCTCGCAGAGTTGCCGTTCCTGGGCAGAGATGAAGCCGTCGTACAGTCTCAATTCGGCATCCTGTTCTTGCGCTGGAAAGCCGGACGCCTCGGCATAGAGTGCATGCACCTTGGGTTGCCAGTGCGCACGCTGGTCGAGCAGTTGCCGGACGCGCCGCCAGACGGCTGCCAGATCGAACTGCAGGCGCTCCGTATCCACCGGGCGCAGCACGCTGAAGGGCGCTAGAATCGGACACTTGTTGATCTGTACCAGCTTGAGCGGTACCGGTAGTTCACCCTCGGCCAGCGCCTCCCGCCGGGTATAGAGGCGTTCGCGCAGGGCCTCGACGTCCAGTTCCAGCAACGGCTCCGGCGCCAGACCAAGATCACAGACGATCAGCGCATTGCGATTGACCGGATGCCAGGCCAACGGCAGGACGGGGGCCAGAAAGTGCCGCTCGGCGCTGAAGCGCCCAGAGACATGCAACAGAGGTTCGAGCAGACGAATACGCGTCAGCGCTGCCTTTTTCTGACGCTGCGTCCAGAGATAGTCGTAGAGCCTGGGCTGCCGCTGCTTGACCAGGCGCGCCAGGGCCAGGGTCGCGCGGACGTCCGCCAGGGCGTCATGGGCCTGGGCATGGTCGATGCCATTGGCGACGGTCAGGCGATCCAGGCGCAGGGAAACGCGCTGCTCCTCCTGCGGCCAGCTCAGGCTCTCCGGGCGAAAGGCATAGAGCGCCCGGATCAGACCGAGTACATCCCAGCGACTGTTGCCCTGCTGCCATTCGCGGGCATAGGGATCATGAAAGTTGCGGTACAGGCTGTGCCGCACCATTTCGTCGTCGAATCTCAGGTTGTTGTAGCCGACCGTGCAGGTGTTGGGACGCCGCAGCTCCTCGTGCAGGCGCTGGACGAAGTCGCGCTCGCGCAGCCCCAGCCGCTGCAGGGTGGCCGGCAGGATCCCGGTGACCAGGCAGGCCGCCGGATGTGGCAGGACATCCTCGCTCAACCGGCAATGCAGATTGAGCGGCGCCTCGATTTCGTTGAGGTCCAGATCGGTACGCACCCCGGCCACCTGCAGCGGTCGATCCCGCCGTGGATCGATCCCCGTGGTCTCGAAGTCGTACCAGAAGATACTTTGCGTCACACCGCCCTCCCCTAGAATCGGCGCAGTCTAGCATCGTCGTGCGCCTTGCTCCCGAGCGCCCCCACCCGCTAGGCTCTGGCGTCTGTCTACCCGCGTATCCTCTCTTCCCATGCGTTCAGTCGATCGGCTCTCCGCTCGCTCCAGGTGCCGAGGTATCGCCGCACGCCTGGGTGCCGCCGTCTGGGCGCTGACCCTGTCGCTGGCCTGCCTGGCCCAACAGGAGCCGCTGTCCTGCCCCCTGCCGCCGCAGGCCGACAGCGGCCCGGCCAGCCTGCGCCTGACCCATCAGGGACTCGACAGCCACACCGCCCGCCAGCTCGCCACCCAGCTCGCCAGCAGCAGCAACGCCGATCCCCAGGCCCTGGCGGTCGCCTACCTGCAGCACTTCGGCAGCCGGGTGCAACGCGGCCAATCCGAGCAACTCGACGAACTACCCGCCGCAGGCGTCAGACTCTGGCTGGCCGGCAACCCACCGCTGGCGGATTCCCAGGCCCAGGCGTTGCTGGACTGGGTCGAAGCGGGCGGCCATCTGGTGGCCGTCGCCGATGACAGCACCCTGGCGCTCAGCGCGACCCTGGGCGTGCGTCCCATGCCGACCCGCGAGCTGGGCGGCGCCGCCCCGCCGATCATGGCGCTGCCACTCTGGCCCAATCTGACCCAGCTCTATCTCGCCGAGGACGATGCCCCCGCCTATCTCGGCTTCGACGACAGTCGCCACCTGTTCGATGTCGGCGACCAGGCGCTGGCCTGGGCCAGCAGCACCAGCGCCACCCATATGCTGATGCTGCCCTGGGGCGATGGCAGCGTGACCCTGCTGTCGGACACCGACCTCTGGAGCAATGCCCACCTCGGCCAGTACGACAATGCCTGGCTGCTGTGGTATCTGACCCAAGGCGCGCCGGTGACCCTGATCGCTCCCGCGCCGCCGGTCCCGCTGTGGCTAGCGGCCTTGCAACGCTATGGCCTGGCGCTTCTGCTGGTGACGCTGGCAACGGGACTCTGGCTGAGACGCCGGCAGCGGGATCCGGCACCTCGTCGCGACCCCGAGCGCTGGCCCGAATTGATCGCCATTCTGCAGCGCGACATCCAGCGCGAGCTGCAGCGCCGCCGTCCCGAACTCGCCGACCAGGGCGTGGCCGAGCGCTGGCAGCATCTTGCGCGGCTGAGCGGCCTGAGTACCCGCGCAGTGGGCGAGGCGATGCGCCCCAGCCCGACGCGCCTTTCCGCTCGTGACTTCACCCGTCGCATCGCCCAGCTGCGCCTGTTGCGCCTGGCCCTGTGCCCCCCGTTCCCGAGGACTTCCGATGACCGACAGCTACCCTCCTGACGCCGCTCAAGCGGACCCTGGCGAAACCGGCGTCAAGGCCCGCGCCCTGACCCGGCTGCAGGCCCTGCGGCAGGCGCTGCTCAAGGTGCTGCCGCAGCAGGACGCCGCCGTGGAAGGCCTGCTCGCCACCCTGCTGGCGGGCGGTCATCTGCTGCTGGAAGGGCCGACCGGCGCGGGCAAGACGCTGCTGGCCCGCGCCCTGGCCGCCAGCCTGGATGCCGGGTTCGCCCGACTGCGCTGCCATCCGGCGCTGACGCCTGGCGAGGTGGCGGGCGAAATCGTCATGGACGCCGGCAGCGACAGCGCCCGCCTGCGCCGGGGCCCGCTGTTCAATTCCCTGGTGCTGCTCGAAGACCTGCACCGGGCTCCGCCACCGGTCCTCAATCTGCTGGACGACGCCCTGCAAGGTCGCCAGCTGAGCCTGGAAGGCCGCCAGGTACCGCTGCCCACGCCCTTCATGGTGATCGCCACCCGCAGCCCCGGCAGCGACCTGCCCCTGGCGCTGCGGGATCGCTTCCTGGTGCAACTGCGGCTCGAGTGGCCGGCGGAAGGCCAGGAACTCGCCGCCCTGCGCCAGGCCGTGCAACAGGGTCACACCGATCCCCTGGAAGCGGCAGCCCTGCGCCCGCTGCTGCAGGCGCGCGATCTGCCAGCCCTGCAGCGGCTGGTGGCAGGGATCCCGGCGGCGGAGCCGATCCTCGATCATGCCGTGCGCTTGATCCGTCTCACCCGGGAGTGGCCGGCCTTCGAGCAGGGCGCCGGACCGCGCGCCGCCCAGGCCTTGCTACGGCTCGCCCAGGCCCAGGCCTTCCTCCGCGGTGGCGACAGTGTGACGCCCGAGGATGTGCGCTCCCTGCTGCCCGCCGTGTTGCGTCTGCGCCTGCGGCTGACGCCGGAGCGCGAATTCGAAGGCGACAGCCTGGACGGCCAGATCCTCAAGCTGCTGGGACAGTGTCCGGCACCGCGCCCATGATCCGGCGCCGCCTGCCGCTGGCGCTGGTCGCCCTGGCGCTGCTGAGCCTGATCCTAGGGGGATTGGCGCCCCTGCGCTGGCAAGGGCTGCCCGCGACCGGCGCTCTGCTGCTGCTGGGGCTGGCCGTCCTCGAATGGCTGAACGCCCGCCGGCTGGGGACCAGGGGGCATCCGTCGCCTCTCGCGCCTGCATCTCGGGCACGCCTGCGGGCGGACACCACCCTGCACCTGCTGATCGCCGACATGGCTACGCCAGGACAAGGAAAAGCCGGCCGGCCCGAAGACCACCACCAGGCGCTGAGCTTCTGGCGGGCCCTGGCAGCCAGTGGCAATGAGGTGCGGCTCTATGGCCTCGATCCCGAACTGCGCCTGCTGGTGGCCGCCACGCCTGATCGTCCCTTCACGCCAGCCGCCCTGCCGGAGCTGACTGCAGATGCGACGGCCGACCTCAAGGCGGCGCTGACACGGCTCTGCCGCCAGGCGCAGCCCGGCAGTGTCCTGGTAGTCATGGCACCGCTCGATGACAGCCTGGTGGCTTGGCTCGCGCGGCTGGAGCTGGCCCGGCGCGGCCTGCAGCTCTGGCTGGTCGACACCGCGCTACGGCAGATGGCAGAGCCTGGCGACATCCGCACCTGGCGCGATGCCCGTCGCTATGCCGCAGCCTGGCAGACCAGCATTGAAAGCGAGAGAATGGCCGCGCGTCTGGAGCGACGAGGAATTCGCCGGCTGCCCCTCAGCGAAACAGCGGATCTACCCGTTCGCCTGCTGCAGCTGTGGAACGCCGGCGAGCGAAATCAGATCGCCGACTGAGAAAGGCGGCCGAAGGTGAAATAGTGCTGCAGTACGCCGATCAACTCGGCGAATTCGGCTGGCGGTTCGGCGACGCTGAAACCCGAGTCATAGTTGCCCGGCGTCACGTCTTCATGACTCCATTGGCAACGGGCGTCGAAGTCGACGAAGTGCAGCTGGCCGTCCTGGCCCGGAATCTTCAGGCGGAGCTCGAAGCGCGCATTCACCAGCATGGGCAACTGGCTGATCATCAGCAGTCCCTCGCGGGAAATGTTGCCGATGTAGCCCATGGGCTTGTCGGTGAAGCGGTTGAACACCTTCAGATAGTAGGGCAGCTGGTGGCGCTCGATACGACGATTCTGAGTCATGGTGCGATTCATCCTGCACACGGTAAAGCCACGTTACCGACAACGTCCTGGAAAGCTCAGCGCTGCGGTAGTTTTCGCACCGGCTGGGGCGTCGCAACGGCCGTTCCGCCATCTAGCCCCAATTGGCGCAGGGTGTCCAGTCGGGCCTGGGCCCGATAGGCGTATTCGCTGGCCGGAAAACGGACCTGGATGAAACGATAGGTCTGGGCCGCGTCGGCGTACAGTTGCTGCTGCTCCAGGCACTGGCCGCGCAGCATGGAAAACTCCGGTTGCAGCCAGGGCCGTGCCCGGCCTTTGCGCTCAGCCTGGGAGATCTGCAGCAGAGCATTGGTGCAGTCGCCTTCGCTGTAGGATTTATAGGCGGCATCCAGATAGGAATTCATCGAAACGCTGGTGCAGCCGCTGAGGCCGAACAGCAGGAACAGGCAGAGATAAGGGCGCATGAAAAGTCCTCCTGTTCGCTAGATCGGCGCCGGGGCCCGCTTCTTGAGGGCAAACGACCATTGGTGTGACAGAGCTGCGAAAAGCCGTCATGTGCTGGCCACGCGACAGCGCTACAATGAGGTGCGCTCCGTGTTCTACGTCGACTCGGCGCCGAGCACCTGTTCACGCTCTCGCGAGCTAGAGACAAACAAGGCATTTCCAACGCCGTTTGGCCGACGCGCAGCAGATCGTGAACAGGTTCCGAGGCGTCGACTCATGATTGCAATCCGCTAAAGGAAAGACTGCATGATTTATCGCCGTACCAAGATCGTCGCCACCCTGGGCCCGGCCAGCAATTCTCCGGAAGTCCTCGAGCAGCTCATCATCGCCGGCATCGACGTCGCCCGCCTGAACTTCTCGCATGGCACGCCCGACGAGCACCGGGCTCGTGGTCAGCTGGTACGGGATCTCGCCGCCAAGCACGGTCGCCATGTCGCCCTGCTCGGCGACCTCCAGGGTCCGAAGATCCGCATCGCCAAGTTCGTCAACAAGCGCATCGAACTCAAGGTCGGCGATCCCTTCCGCCTGTCCATCGCCCATCCCCGCACCGAAGGCACCGAAGAAGTGGTCGGCATCGACTACCCGGGCCTGGTCACCGACTGCCGCGTGGGTGACGAACTGCTGCTGGACGATGGCCGCGTGGTCCTGCGCGTGGAAGGCATGACCGCCACCGAACTGCATTGCACCACCCTGATCGGCGGCCCGCTGTCCGATCACAAGGGCATCAACCGGCGTGGCGGCGGCCTCACCGCCCCGGCGCTGACCGACAAGGACCGCGAAGACATCAAGCTGGCCGCCTCCATGGAGGTCGACTACCTGGCCGTGTCCTTCCCGCGTGACGCCGAAGACATGCACGAAGCCCGACGCCTGATGGAAGCCGCCGGCGGCAAGTCCTGGCTGGTGGCCAAGATCGAACGCGCCGAAGCCGTGGCCGACGACGAAGCGCTGGACGGCCTGATCCACGCCAGCGATGCCGTGATGGTGGCCCGGGGCGACCTGGGCGTGGAAATCGGTGATGCCGAGCTGGTGGGCATCCAGAAGCGCATCATTTCCCACGCCCGTCGCCTCAACAAGGCGGTGATCACCGCGACCCAGATGATGGAGTCAATGATCAGCAGCCCCATGCCGACCCGCGCGGAAGTCTCAGACGTGGCCAACGCCGTACTGGACAACACCGATGCCGTGATGCTCTCCGCCGAGAGCGCCGCCGGCCAGTACCCGGTGGAAGCGGTCAAAGCCATGGCGCGCGTCTGCGTCGGTGCCGAGAAGCAGCCCACCAGCAAGCTGTCCAGCCACCGCCTGGGCCATACCTTCACCCGGTGGGACGAGAGTATCGCCCTGGCCTCCATCTATGTGGCCAACCACTTCCCGGGCGTGAAGGCCATCATCAGCCTGACCGACACCGGCTACACCCCGCTGATCATGTCGCGCCTGCGCTCCTCGGTGCCGATCTTCTCCTTCGCCTCGAGCCGCGCCACCCAGGCCCGCACCGCGCTGTTCCGCAACGTGCACACCATCCCCTTCGACCCGACCACCATGCCGGCGAACAAGGTGAGCCAGGCGGCGGTGGACGAGCTGCTCAAGCGCGGCATCGTCGAGCACGGTGACTGGGTCATCCTGACCAAGGGCGACAGCTACACCAAGCGTGACGGCACCAACACCATGAAGATGTACCGCGTGGGCGACCTGCTGGTCTGATCCCTGCCGCCGGTCCTTGACCGGCGCTGACGAAAAAGCCCCGAACAGGCGACTGCTCGGGGCTTTTTCTTGGACCAGATAAGACCTGGCTGGCCTAGAAACCGCCCAGGGCGAGGTACGCCAGGTGCAAGGCGGCCGCGCCGAGCACGCCCAGGCTGCAAGCGATCAGGATGCCACGCTGCAACGAGCGCAAGCGCCCTTCCCGTCGGGCCTCCAGGCGGCTGGCCTTGATCAGGGCTACGCTGGCTAACGGTTGTTCACGCATCATCTCGCTCCTCACCCCGTTAAATGCACTATATTCTCATTCTCACATAGATCAAGGGAGTCCGACGAGCGTCCGGCCGACTGTGGCAGAATAGCCGGTTTGGTGCGAACAGCCTGGGTGAACGATGGCGTTACGTTTCGAACGGCTCAAGTGGCAGGACTGGAAAGGCGCCTTCACGGAGCGCAACTACGAGCGTGGTCGGCGACTGGCGCTCGACGGCCTGGTGCAACTGCGCTCGGCCGCCAAGGGCCAGCTCTATGCCGAGTGCCACAGCCCGGCCGGGCCGGCCTATCGGCAGGCGATCAGCCTGCGCGCGGGCGAGACCGCCTGGCGGGTCGACGCCCGCTGCACCTGTCCGGTCGGCCGCAACTGCAAGCATGCCGCCGCCGCCCTCATCGAGCTCGAACGGCTGCAACGCAGTGAGGCCGAATTGCCGGCCATGCCGGTCGCCAATCCGGAGCTGCCGCAACCGGTGCTGACCCTCGGCAGCCATACCCAAATCGATTACGACCGCCATATCGGCAAGATGAGGCCCACGGTGCGCCATCGCGCCGCCCTGGCCTTCGCCTATGGCCCACGGCGGCTGTTCGGCGCCCTGCCCCGCACCCCCGATGCCAGCTATCCCACTCGCCAGCTGCAGGCCGAACAACGCTGGCGGCAGACGCTGCTCGATCACGGGCTGCGCCTGGCGACCCGCCGCAGCGCTGCGCTGCCCGAGGACAGTGGCGAGATGTTCGAACTGCCGGACGACCCCGCTTGGCTCAGATTCGTGCAGCAGGTCATCCCCGGCCTGCGCGAAGCCGGCTGGCAGATCGAAGCCCAGCCCGAATTCACCTTCGATCTGACGCCGGTGGCAGGCTGGTACGGCCACCTCGAAGAGGTGCAGGGCCACACCGCCGCCGATGCTCAGTTCGATGTCGAGCTGGGCATCCGCCTGGGCCAGCGCCGCGTCAGTCTGATTCCGCTGCTGATCGACGCCATCCGCCGCGAACCCTCGCAGTACGAACCGGCGATGCTGGCCAAACGCGCCGACGACGAACCCGTGCTGCTGCGCATCGATCCTCCGCGGGTTACCGGCCAGCAGGGCCGGGTGCAACGGGTCGCCGTGCCCCTGGGGCGACTCAAGCCGATCCTGCAGATCCTTGGTGAACTCTATGCCACCGACCGTCTCAGCCAGGACCGTGCCCTGCGCCTGCCGCGCCTGGACGCCGCGCGCCTGGCCGAACTGGACGAGCGCCTGCCGCTGGAATGGGAAGGCGGCGAACGCCTGAGAAGCTTCGCCGAGCGCCTGCGCAGCTATGCCGCCGAGCCAGTGGTCCTGCCGGACACCCTGCATGCCGAATTGCGCCCCTATCAGCGCGAAGGCGTGGCCTGGCTGCAGGCCCTGCGCGAACTGGACGTCGGCGGCATCCTCGCCGACGACATGGGCCTGGGCAAGACGCTGCAGACCCTGGCGCACATTCTCGTCGAACAGGCCGCCGGCCGCCTGACCGCGCCGGCGCTGATCGTCATGCCGACCAGTCTGATCCCCAACTGGCAGGACGAGATCGCCCGTTTTGCCCCTGGTCTGCGCGTGCTGACCCTGCAGGGCAGCGCTCGCAGCAGTCGCTTCGAGCGCATTCCCGAGCACGACGTGGTGCTCACCACCTATGCGCTGCTGCCCCGTGATGCCGAGCGCCTGGCCAGCTACGACTTTCACCTGCAGGTACTGGACGAAGCCCAGTCGATCAAGAACGCCGCCACCAAGGCCGCCCAGGCCGCACGTCACCTGCGCGCCCGCCATCGCCTCTGCCTGACCGGCACGCCGCTGGAAAACCACCTGGGCGAACTCTGGTCGCAATTCCACTTCCTGATGCCTGGCTGGCTGGGGGACGAGAAGGGCTTCAAGCAGGCCTATCGCATTCCGGTGGAGCGCGAAGGCGATGTGCAACGCCTGGCGGCGCTCAAGGCACGGGTGCGGCCCTTCATGCTGCGCCGTACCAAACAGCGGGTCGCCAGCGAGTTGCCGCCCAAGACCGAGATCATCCAGTTGGTGGAACTCAGCACGGCGCAACGCGAGCGTTACGAAGACCTGCGGCTGCTGCTGGACGAACGCGTCCGCGCCGAGATCGCCCGCCAGGGCATCGGCCGCAGCCAACTGCTGATCCTCGATGCCCTGCTACGGCTGCGTCAGGTCTGCTGCGATCTGCGCCTGGTGCCCAACGAAGACGACAGCGTGGCCAAGCCCTCGGCGAAACTGGCGGCGCTGAACGAACGACTCGACGCCCTGCTGCCCGGCGGCAGCCGGGTCCTGGTGTTCTCCCAGTTCACCAGCATGCTCGATCTCATCGCCGCCGACCTCGATCAGCGCGGCATCGAGTACGTCACCCTGACCGGCGAGACGCGGGATCGGCGCACCCCGGTGCAACGCTTCCAGAATGGCGAGGTACCGGTGTTCCTGCTCAGCCTCAAGGCCGGCGGCAGCGGTCTCAACCTGACCGCGGCGGATACCGTGATCCACTTCGATCCCTGGTGGAATCCGGCCGCCGAGCAGCAGGCCAGCGACCGCGCCTACCGTATCGGCCAGGACCGGCCGGTGTTCGTCTACAAGCTGATCGCCCGCGGCACCCTGGAAGAACGCATTCAGCAGCTGCAACAGGAAAAGGCGCGCCTGAGCGCGGGCATCCTCAGCGAGAACAGCGGCGACTGGCGTCTGACCGAAAGTGACCTGGCCCAGCTGCTGGCGCCACTGGATCGCTAGGCCCCGACCGGCTGGTCATCCTGACGGCGCGGCACCTGGCTCGGCCAGCCGCGTCGCCAGGAGCGAAGCGGATAGGGACTGCGCAAGCTACTTGTCGCCCTCGCCCACCACATCCCCCGTGGCATCGAGCACCTTGCTGGAAGGAAACTTGTTCGAGGCGACGCGGACCGCCAGTACCGAGAGCGACAGCAGAAAGATCCCGCCGCAGAGATACAGCAGCCCAGCATCCGGTGGCCGATGGTGCGAGACATCGCCGATCAGATAGCGGGTCAGGGCAGTGATGGCGATGTAGAGCAGAAAGCGGATGGGCAGGTGGTTGGTCTTGAAGTAGATGCCGACCATGGCACCCAATTCCAGGTAGATGAAGAGCAGGAGAATGTCATCGATGCTCGCCTGGCCCTTGTCGACCATGCCCATGAAGGCCATCACCGAGGCCCAGGCCGTGGCCGCGCCGATGGCGAACAGGCCGAAGTAGTGGAAACCTTCCACCATCAGGTTGCCAAGGGAGTTCGCCCCGTCGTGCATGCGTTTGCGACCGCTGTCTGCCCACTTCATGGCCAGCTGCTCCCTGCACAAGGGTGAAGACGTCCATTCGAAGATTCGTCCATGCTGGAATTCCCACTCTCAAGATTGCTCTGGCACCAGCCGTTCTTATAGCGGGAAGCCGGACCGCCGACCAGTGCACAACTGTCGCAGACTGGACGACCACGCACTGGCAGGCTAAAACCTGAGGAAAAGGCCCCAAGGGCCCTGGAGTCTGCTGTGGACGCGCGTCTATTCTGCCTCGCCTGCCTGGACCGGCCCGATCCCCGGCTGCTGGAAGCCGCCCTGTGGATCGCGGCCGAGCACCATGAACAGATCGATCCCTCCGCCCTGCTGCACTCGCTGGATGAGCTGGCCCTGCGTCTGGTCGCCACCCTGGATGGCGATGCCAGTCACGCCGAGCGTGCCCAGGCCTTGTTACGGCAACTGTGCGATGCCGGCTTTCGCGCCGCCGAGTGGCCCCTGAATCCCACCGCCGCCCTGCTCGATGAGGTTCTGGCGCGACGGCGCGGCCAACCCCTGTCGATCGCCTTGGTGGCCCTGGAACTGGCCCGACGCCTGGAGATCGTCCTGCAGGGCATCGGTTTTCCCGGCCATTTCCTGCTGCGCGTGCCGGGCGCGGATCATCTGCTCGAACCCTTCGGCGGGCGACGCCTGTACATGAACGACTGCCGCCAACTCCTGGTGGATCAATTCGGCCCCACCGCACAATTGCAGGCCAGCTACCTGGCGCCCCTGGGACCGCGGCAGATGATGCAGCGTCTCTCGCGCAATCTGCGTGAATTGCATCGCCAGAGCGACCAGCCGCTGGCCGCGCTCAAGGATGCCCAGCGCGTCATCGAACTGGGAGCGGTCGGGGTCATCGATCATCTGGCGCGCGCCGATCTGTACCGCCAACTCGACTGTCCCCAGGCCGAGCGCTACGACCTGCAGCACGCCCTGCTGATTAGCGAAGACGATGCCGAACGCGAGCAGGTACGGCGGCGGCTGGAGCAATTGAGCGCCCCTTCCGCCACCCTGCACTAGCCGCGTAACAGCCAGAGCACCAGCTGCGCACCGAGCAGATTGCTCAGGCCGGCCAGTACCATGACCAGGCCGGCCACAGTGCCCTCTTCCAGGCCGACCTCGTAGGCCTTGCTGGTGCCCACGCCATGGGCGCCCATGCCGAACAGGGCGCCACGGGCCAGCGCCGACTTGAGCGGCAGCAGCTTGATCAGCAGGCTGCCGAGGATGGCCCCACCCAGTCCGGTGATCATCACGAAGGCCGCGGTCAATTCGGGGACGCCGCCGACGGTCGCGGACATCGGCATGGCGAAGGGGGTGCTGATGGAGCGCGGCAACATGGACAGCAGCACCCGGTCGTCGAGCAGCAGCAGCCGGGCCAGCAGCCAGGAACTGCCGATGGCCACACCGCTGCCGACGCAGAGTCCGGCCAGCAGCGCCTGCCAGTAGCGCGCCAGCAAGCGGCGTTGCTGCCAGATCGGCACGGCGAAGGCCACCGTCGCCGGTCCCAGCAGGGTGATCAGCCAGTGGCTGTAGTGGGCGTATTCGGCATAGCTCACCTGCTGCCAGAGGGTGGCGGCATAGAGCAGCACCGTGACGAAGATGATCGGACTGACCACATACCAGCGCAACCGGGCATAGAGCAGTCGACTCACCACATAGCCCGCCACCGTCAGCAGCAGCCAGAAGAGTCCGGGCAGATCAAGCATCGCGACGCCCCCGGCGGCGGAACATCCAGTCCACGGTATAGGCGGTGGCGACCATCGTCAGCACGGTGCTGAGCAGGATCGCCAGCAGGATGCGCACGCCCTCCTGCCGCAGCAGCGGGCCATAGTCGAGCAGACTCAACAGCGCGGGAATGAAGAACAGCAGCATCTCACCCAGCAGCAGACGCACGCCACCCTGCAACCATTCCGGCTCGACGAGGCGCGCGGCCAGCAGCAACAGCAGCATGGCCAGCCCTACCACACCGCCCGGTACCGGCAAGACGAAGGAGGTCGCCAGCCAGGTACCCACGCCCCACAGCGCGCCCAATCCGCACAGCTCCAGAGCCAGGCGCAGATATCTATTCACCCAGGGCTCCATCTCAAACAGTCATCAGGCGCTCAAGGATACCGAGGCTGAGGGGACGAGGACAGCAAACCGGGCCAGGTGGCGGGATCTGGACGGGTAAAGCAGCTTTGCCGCCCGGGCAAGATCAGCCCAGCGCGGCGATGACCTCGGCGACCCAGCGCTCGGCATCTTCGTCCGGCGTCACCGTTTCGCTGGCGTCGATGCGCAGCATGGGCAGCAGTTCGCGCAGCCCCAGCTCGGCGAACAACTCCTGCATCAGCTCGCCGCCGCCGCAATAGGTGTCGCCATAGCTGGAATCACCCAGGGCCAGCACGGCGCCGGGCCGTCCGGACCAGGGCGGCAGCCGATCGCGCAGCTGGAAATACAGCGACTCGAGATTGGCGGGCAGTTCGCCCATGCCGGTGGTGGAGGTAATGGCCAGCAAGGCTTCGGGTGCGAAGGCCTCCAGGCTGGCGAGATCGGCATTGGGCTGGTGCCAGACCTCATGGCCTGCCGCGCTCAGCCGCGCCTTCACCTGACGGGCGATATCTTCCGCGGTGCCATAGACCGAGCCATTCAACAGTGCGACTTTCATACGGACCTCTTGCGTGGAATCCCGCCCAGTATGCCTGGCCCGGCAGGGCTTGGCGCTCCGTCAGCAAGACGCCTCCGCTGGCAACCCCCGCTGCAGCCAAGGGTCTCAAGGCTTGTTATGCTAGCGCCGCCTGCTACCCCAGGCGTTTTCGCCACCTGCCCGCCTACCCGGCGGCGTGATGGCATCCGGCCTATCCGGCCCGATCGCCCGGAGTTGAAGCATGAATCAGCCTGTTACCCTCATGGTCGCGCGGCGCGTCGCGGCCGGCCAATACGACGCCTTTCTGGTCTGGCTGCGCGAAGGCGAAGCCCTGGCCACCGGGTATCCCGGCTATCTCGGCTCGGGTGTCCTGACCCCGCCACCGGGCGACAACCTGGTGCAGATCATCTTTCGCTTCGCCTGCCCCCAGACCCTGGACGAGTGGGAACACTCGGACACCCGGCGCCTCTGGCTGGAGCGTGGCCAGGGCCTGTTCGAAGCGCCCCAGGCACGACGGGCTCAGGGCATGGACGACTGGTTCGGTGCCGGCCTCCAGCCGCCGCCGCGCTGGAAGCAGAGCATTGCCGTCTGGCTGGCGTTCTTTCCCATCTCCCTGCTGTTCAATGCCGCCTTTGGCGATTACCTGGCGCATCTGCCGTTGCTGCCACGCATCCTGCTGAGCACCCTGATCCTTACGCCGGTGATGGTCTGCGTCTTCATTCCCCTCATCACCCGGGCGTTGAAGGGCTGGCTGCACAACGCCTCGTCGCGGGCCAACGGCTGGCGGGGCAGCGCTCGCTAGGTCGATAGCGGATCAGCCTGCATCCTGACGAGTCGAATGCGTACAATAGCAGCCAGCCTCATGACCGCTTCGCTCATCAGGATCGGGTACCTTTCATGTCCGCAACCCTTCCCCTTCTGGTCACCGGCGCCAATCGCCGCGTCGGTCTCGCCTTGACCCGCCGGCTGCTGGCCGAGGGCCAACCCGTCATTGCCGTCTATCGCGACGATCCCGGCCCCTTGCGTGACCTCGAGCTCGAAGCCTATCAGGTCGATCTGACCGAAGAGGCGCAGCGTGACACCCTGCTGCAGCAGCTCCATGAACGTCACCTCGCACTGCGCGGTATCGTGCACAACGCCTCGGTCTGGGCTGAAGATGGCCTGGACAATCTGCGGCTGCTCTATCGCCTGCATCTGGAAGCGCCCTACCATCTCAACCTGGGCCTGCAAGATCTGCTCTTGGCCGCACCCCGGGCCGACATCATCCATATCGGCGACGACAGCGCGACCCGTGGCAGCCGCAATCACATCGGCTACGCCGCCACCAAGGCCGCCCTGCACAATCTGACCCTGTCCTTTGCCGAGGCCCTTGCCCCCACGGTGCGGGTCAACACCATCGCGCCAGGGCTGCTGATCTTCAAGGAAGGCGCCGACGAGGCCTATCGCCAGGCGACCCTGGACAAGGCGCTGCTGGATTTCGAACCCGGCGCCGACCCCATCGTGGATACCGTGCTCTATCTGCTGTCGACCCAATACGCGACCGGCAGCACCTTCACCGTCAACGGCGGGCGCCACCTGCGCCATGGCCGTCGCTAGCAAGAGGAATCAGTCATGACCGAACAAGACCGCCTGGAACTGGAGGCCGCCGCCTTCCGCACCCTGGTCGAGCACCTGCGCAAGCGTACCGATGTGCAGAACATCGACCTGATGAATCTGTCCGGCTTCTGCCGTAACTGCCTGTCCAAGTGGTACAAGGCCGCAGCCGACGACAAGGGTCTGGAGCTGAGTCTCGATGACGCCCGCGAAGTCGTCTACGGCATGCCCTACGCGGACTGGAAAGCCCAGCATCAGACCGAGGCCTCCCCGACCCAGGCCGCGGCCTTCCAGGAGCAGCAGCGCAAATGAGCGACCTCTCCCGCTTTCGCGCCAGCCTGGCCCAGGGCGATCACGCCTTCGCCGACACCCTGGTCTTCGTCGCCGAGCACTACCACTACCAGCCCACCGCCTTTCGCAACGGCGGGGTGGACAATGCCGCGGGCCAGAACGAAGGCTCCTGCAAGACCCTGGGTCTGGCCAGGCTCGAAGGCCTGAGCGATGAGGAAGCCCTGCTGGCCTTTGGCGAGCACTACCGCAGCGTGCTGCAGACGCCGGAGGGCAGCGATCACGCCAACATCCGCGCCCTCGTCGCCCAGGGCCTGGCCGGCGTGAGCTTTCAGGGCGAGCCCCTGACGCGTCGCTAGACCTTTCGGCGATCATAAAAAAAGCCCTGCGAATGCAGGGCTTTTGCTTGGGACCAGGCTCAGACGGCAGCCGCGGGTCTCATATAGGAAATGGGTGCCAGACCGGAGTCTTCGAAGGTCACCACTTCCCAGGCATCACGATCAGCCAGCAGCGCACGCAGCAGGCGATTGTTCATGGCATGGCCGGACTTGTAGCCGCGGAATTCGCCAATGAGGCTCTTGCCGAGCAGGTAGAGGTCGCCAATGGCGTCGAGGATCTTGTGCTTGACGAATTCGTCTTCGTAGCGAAGACCGTCTTCGTTGATCACACCCTTCTCGTCCACCACGATGGCGTTGTCGACGCTGCCACCCAGGGCCAGATTGTGCGAACGCAGGAATTCCAGGTCACGCATGAAGCCGAAGGTACGGGCACGGCTGACTTCCTTGAGGAAGGAGGTGCTCGAGAAATCCACCGAGGCTTTCTGGGTACGGTTGTTGACCACCGGGTGATCGAAGTCGATCTCGAAGGTCACCTTGAAGCCATCGAAGGGCACGAAGGTGGCGCGCTTGTCACCGTCGACGACGCTCACTTCACGCTTGATGCGGATGAACTGCTTGGCCGCTTCCTGTTCCTGCAGACCCGCGGACTGGATCAGGAACACGAAGGGACCGGCGCTGCCGTCCATGATCGGCACTTCGACCGCGGACAGCTCGACGTAGGCGTTGTCGATACCCAGACCGGCCATGGCCGACAGCAGGTGTTCAACGGTACCAACCTTGACGCCACTGTCACTGAACAGGTTGGTCGACATGGTGGTTTCACCCACGTTCTCGGCCCAGGCCGGGATTTCCACGACCGGATCGAGATCGGTGCGACGGAACACGATCCCCGTATCGACGGGAGCCGGCTTCAGGGTCAGGTACACCTTCTCCCCGGAATGCAGGCCGACGCCGGTGGCGCGAATGGTGTTCTTGAGGGTGCGTTGTCTAATCATGCCAGGGCCGCTCGGTCGCAGGGTGCGAATGGTGTTCAACGAAGTCGCGATGATAGCAGAAGCGAAAATCGATGCCCACTAATCACACCCTGGCTTGTGATATACCCGATCAATCAGCCTGACGACGCAGGAAGGCCGGGATGTCCAGGTAATCCAGGTCGTCGTTGGGATTGACCTTGGTCGCCGCTGCCGAGCCGCCATGCTGCTGGCTGCCACGACCGGAGCGCATCGAGGTCGGGTACTTGAGGTCGTCGTAATTGACGGGAGCGGTTTCCTGACGGGCAGCGGCCAGGGTCTGAGCGGTGTTGTCCACCACCTTGACCGGCTTCTCGATGCGCGCGCCCAGGCCGGTGGCGACCACGGTGACGTGCAGCTCGTCGCGCATTTCCGGATCGATCACCGCGCCAACCTTGACGGTGGCGTGTTCGGAGGCGAAGTCCTCGATGATCTCGCCGACGGCGGCGTATTCACCCAGGGACAGATCCAGGCCAGCGGTGATGTTGACCAGGATGCCGCGAGCGCCGTGCAGGTTGACGTCTTCCAGCAACGGATTGCGGATGGCGGCTTCGGTGGCTTCGCGCGCACGGTTCGGACCGCTGGCGTGGCCGGTACCCATCATGGCCATGCCCATCTCGCCCATCACGGTCTTGACGTCGGCGAAGTCGACGTTCATCAGGCCGGGACGCTGCATGATGTCGGAGATACCGCGAACGGCGCCGGCGAGGACGTCGTCAGCCTTGGCGAAGGCGGCCAGCAGGCTGGCGTCCTTGCCCAGAATGGTCAGCAGCTTCTCGTTGGGGATGGTGATCAGCGAGTCGACACATTCGGACAGGGAGCGAATGCCTTCGTCGGCGACCTGCATGCGCTTGCGGCCTTCGAAGGGGAACGGACGGGTGACCACGGCAACGGTCAGGATACCCATTTCCTTGGCCACTTCAGCGATGATCGGCGCGGCACCGGTACCAGTGCCACCGCCCATGCCGGTGGTGATGAAGACCATGTCGGCACCTTCGAGGACTTCGGCGATGCGCTCACGATCTTCCATGGCCGCCTGGCGGCCGATTTCCGGGTTGGTGCCGGCACCCAGACCCTTGGTGACGCCTGGGCCGAGTTGCAGCACGGTACGGGATGTGACGTTCTTCAGGGCCTGGGCGTCGGTATTTGCACAGATGAATTCGACGCCTTCAACACCGCTTTTGACCATGTGGTTGACGGCGTTGCCACCGCCACCGCCCACGCCGATGACTTTGATCACGGCGCTTTGTGGAATGTTGTCTACGAGTTCGAACATGGTCCCCTCTCTTCCTTTCGGATCTTCGCCTACTGCCGCGGTTTAATTGTGAATTACAAGTTGCCCTGGACCCAACGCTTCATGCGTTCCAGGACTGTGGATTTGGTTTCGCTGCTATATCCGCCAGAAACAACCGGCAAAGGATCGGTCTGCTTTTGCAGACCATAGAGCAACAGGCCGACGCCTGTGGAATAGATCGGGTTGCTGATTACGTCAGTCAGACCCTTGACCGTCTGGGGCACCCCCAGGCGTACCGGCATATGGAAAATCTCTTCCGCCAGTTCGACCGCGCCTTCCATCTTCGCAGTACCACCGGTGAGTACGATCCCAGCGGGGATCAGATCCTCGTAACCACTGCGGCGCAGTTCCGCTTGCACCAGTGTGAATAGCTCATCGTAACGGGGCTCGACCACTTCCGCGAGGGCCTGACGCGACAATTCTCGCGGCGGACGATCACCTACACTGGGCACCTTGATGGTTTCGCCCGGTCCAGCCAGTTTCGCCAAGGCACAAGCATACCGAATCTTGATTTCTTCGGCATATTGCGTCGGGGTTCTCAAGGCCATGGCAATGTCATTTGTGACTTGGTCGCCAGCAATGGGTATTACCGCCGTATGGCGGATGGCGCCTTCGGTAAAGATGGCTATGTCGGTAGTGCCGCCACCGACATCCACCAGGCAGACGCCCAGTTCCTTTTCGTCGTCGGTCAGTACCGAATAGGCCGAGGCCAACTGTTCCAGAATGATGTCGTCGACTTCCAGGCCGCAACGGCGAACACATTTCTCGATGTTCTGCGCGGCGTTGACGGCGCAGGTCACCACATGAACCTTGGCTTCCAGGCGCACGCCGGACATGCCCAGGGGCTCGCGTACCCCTTCCTGGTTGTCGATCACATAGTCCTGGGCCAGGGTGTGCAGTACGCGCTGGTCGGCGGGAATGGCTACCGCCTGGGCGGCATCGAGCACCCGCTCGATGTCCGCAGGGCTCACTTCACGATCGCGGATCGCCACGATGCCGTGGGAATTCAGGCTGCGGATGTGATTGCCGGCAATGCCGACGAAGGCCGAGTGGATCCGGCAACCGGCCATCAGCTGGGCTTCTTCGATGGCCCGCTGGATGGAGGCGACGGTGGACTCGATGTTGACCACCACGCCCTTCTTGAGCCCGCGCGACGGATGGGTGCCGATCCCGACGATCTCGATCTGACCATCGGAAGACACCTCGCCGACCAGAGCCACGACCTTGGAAGTGCCGATGTCGAGGCCGACGATCATCTTGCCGCTTTGCACGCTTGCCATAGTAAAAAACTTCTCCTCAATGCTTGGCCGGTTCGGTCACGGGGGTGGCGGCGACAGCGGGATCACGCCAGGCCACGGCCAGACCGTTCGGATAACGCAGATCGATCCGCGCGATATTGTCCATCTGTGCCTTGAGCACCTGATCGTACAGGCGCATGAAGCGCCGCATCTTTTCCACCAGCTGGTCGCGGCCGAACACCAGTTCCAGGCCCTGACCGGTGGTGAGGTACCAGCTGCCACGCTCGTGCATTTCCAGACGCGCCACGGTGTAACCGAGCGGCCGGAGCATCTGGCTGAACATCTGGTACTGCTGCATCACTTGCTGCTGGGCCCGCTTGGGGCCGTACAGCCGCGGTAGATTGTCATAGTTGGCCAGATCCTGCGGGGCAAAAGCCTCACCCTGGTTGTTCAGCAGCGCCTCGTCGCCCCAGCGGGCGATGGGCATCTGCTCTTCCAGGCGGATGCTGATCTCGTCCGGCCAGACGCGGCGCACCTCGGCATGGGCGATCCACGGCATGGTTTCCAGTTCATGGCGCATGTCGGCCAGGTCGACCTGGAAGAAGGTGGTGCCGACGAAGGGCGCGATCCGTTGCTGCACCGCCGCCTGGCTGATGTAGGAGAGATCGCCCTTGACGCTGACCTTGGCGATCGGCCGGTCGGCATAGGGCAGCAGCCGCTGGGCGCCTTCATAGGTGCCGAAGCCCAGCCCCAGCAGCAGGAACGGCCAGAGGATGCGCTTGAGCAGACCCAGGCTGGGACGCGGCAGGCGCGTCGACAGCGGCTCTTCGGCGACCAGACGACTGGCTCCGCGTTGCTCGACGTTGCGCGACCGACCGAAGCCGGGCTGGTTGTGACGTAGGGTGGCGACCAAGGTTCAGCCCTCCACGTGCGCGCCGGCAACAGCGGCTGCCGGCAAGGGGTTGTACGGATGACGGCTCATGCCGAACTCCCGGCGGTCGCGGCGGTGGCGAACAGCGGGTGGTTGAGCAGTTGCGGTGCCAGTGCGCCGATGTCGCCCGCGCCCTGGCAGAGCAGGATGTCGCCCGGGCGCAGCAGCGGCTTGACCAGCGGGGCGATGTTGCTGCCGCGCTCCACATAGATGGGATCGAGCTGACCGCGCTGGCGGATGCTGTGGCAGAGCTGGCGGCTGTCGGCTCCAGGAATGGGTTCTTCGCCGGCCGGATAGACTTCCATCAGCAAAAGGACGTTGGCATCGGCTAGCACCTGGACGAAGTCTTCGTAGAGATCGCGAGTGCGACTGAAGCGGTGCGGCTGATAGACCATCACCAGCCGGCGCTCGGGCCAGCCACCGCGCACGGCCTTGATCACCGCGGCGACTTCGCGCGGGTGGTGACCGTAGTCGTCCACCAGCATGACGCTGCCACCGGCGACCGGCAGTTCGCCGTAGACCTGGAAGCGCCGCCCTACCCCCTGGAAGCCGGACAGGCCATTGAGGATGGCCTCGTCACTGACGCCTTCGTCGGTGGCGATGGCGATGGTGGCCAGGGCGTTGAGCACGTTGTGCACGCCCGGCATGTTGACCGAGACCGCCAGGGGCGCGCGGCCCTCGCGCAGCACGGTGAAATAGGTGCGCATGCCGTCCTGGCGGATGTCCACGGCCCGGACGTCGGCGTCCTCGGCGGTGCCGTAGGTGACGGTGGGCCGGGCGACCTGGGGAATGATCTCGCGCACCACCGGATCGTCGACGCAGAGCACGGCCAGGCCATAGAACGGCAGGTTGTGCAGGAAGTCGACGAAGGTGCGCTTGAGCCGATTGAAGTCACCCTCGTAGGTGCTCATGTGGTCGGCGTCGATGTTGGTGACCACGGCAACCATGGGCTGCAAATGCAGGAAGCTGGCGTCGCTCTCGTCGGCCTCGGCGATCAGGTAGCGGCTGGTGCCGAGCTGGGCATTGGTACCGGCGGCATTGAGGCGGCCGCCGATGACGAAGGTCGGGTCCAGGCCTTCGGCCGCGAATACCGAGGCGATCAGACTGGTGGTGGTGGTCTTGCCATGGGTACCGGCGACGGCGATGCCGTGGCGATAGCGCATCAGCTCGGAGAGCATCTCGGCGCGGGGCACCACGGGAATGCGCTGCTCGAGGGCGGCGGAGACTTCCGGATTGGATCTGTTGATGGCGCTGGACACCACCAGCACGTCGACCTGATCCAGGTTCTCGGCGCGGTGGCCAATGTAGATACGCGCGCCGAATTGCTGCAGGCGCGCGGTCACCGCGGATTCCTTGAGGTCCGAACCCGAGACCTCATAGCCCAGGTTCAGCAGCACCTCGGCGATGCCGCACATGCCGACGCCGCCGATACCGACGAAGTGGATGCGGCGGATGCTGCGCATGCGCCGAACTTCGGCCTGAATGGCACTTTGCGACTTAACCACGGGCAACCTCCAGACAGGCGTCGACGACTGCACGGGTGGCATCGGGTTTGGCCAGGGCACGGCTGCGAGCGGCCATGCCGGCAAGACGTTCGGGATGCATCAGGACCTCGGTAAGCTGCGCGGCGAGATCCGCCGGGCGGGTGGAATGTTGCGGCAGCACCACACCGGCACCGGCGCGCTCCAGGAAGCGGGCATTGCTGGTCTGGTGGTCGTCGATGGCGTGCGGCAGGGGAATCAGCAGCGCCGGCAGACCGGTGGCGGTCAGCTCGGCGACGGTCAGGGCGCCGGCCCGGCAGATCACCAGATCGGCCCAGGCATAGGCGGCGGCCATGTCGGCGATGAAGGGCTGGACATCGGCCTCCACGGCGACGTTGGCGTAGCGCTCGGCGGTCACCTCGGCATGCTGGCGGCCGGCCTGGTGGCGCACATTGGGTCGCAGGCCCGCGGGGAGCTGGGCCAGGGCGTCGGGCAACAGCTTGTTGAGCGGCTCGGCGCCCAGGCTGCCGCCCAATACCAGCAGGTTGGCGGCGCGCTCTTCCAGCGGTGCGCGGGTCACCGGAGCGAAGAGTTCGGCGCGCACCGGATTACCGGTGGACAGGCGTTTGGCGGACGCCGGAAAGGTGTCGGCAAAGCCTTCGCAGACGCGGGCGGCCATGGGCACCAGCAGGCGGTTGGCGGTGCCGGCATGGGCGTTCTGTTCATGGATCACCAGTGGGATGTTGCACAGCTTGGCGGCCAGGCCACCGGGACCGGTGACGAAGCCACCCAGGCCCAGCACGCAGACCGGCTTGAGCCGGCGCATGAGCCCCATGGCCTGCAAGAGCGCACCGCTGAGTTGCAGCGGCGCCTTCACTAGGGAGCGCACGCCCTTGCCGCGCAGGCCGGTGACCGGAATGTGGTGCAGGCTGATGCCGGCCTTGGGCACCACGTCGTTCTCGATGCCACGTGGCGTACCCAGCCAATGCACGGTATAGCCGCGGGCTTCGAATTCACGGGCGCAGGCCAGGGCCGGGAAGACGTGCCCGCCGGTACCGCCGGCCATGATGAGGACGTTAGCGGACATCGGCGAAATCCTCTTCGGTGAATTCCACATCCTCGGTATCGACCAGGGTGCGTCTCTCCCACTCGATGCGCAGCAGCAGACCCATGCTCACGCAGCAGATCACCAGGGAGCTGCCGCCATAGCTGAGGAACGGCAGGGTCAGGCCCTTGGTCGGCAGCAGGCCGACGTTCACGCCGATGTTGATCAGGAACTGGCCGATCCAGAGCATCGACAGGCCGTAGGCCACATAGGCCGAGAAGAACTGCTTGGACTGCTCGGCCCAGTGACCGATGAACAGCCCGCGCACGCAGACGAAGAGGAACAGGCCGACCGTGGCCATGGCACCGATCAGTCCCAACTCTTCGGCCAGCACGGCGAAGAGGAAGTCGGTATGGGCTTCGGGCAGATAGAACTGCTTCTGGATGCTGTTGCCCAGGCCGAGACCGGTCCAGCCACCACGACCGAAGGCGATCAGCGCCTGGGTCAGCTGGTAGCCGGAGCCGAACTGGTCGGCCCAGGGATCGGTAAAGGTGATCAGTCGCTGCATCCGGTAGGACTGGGTTTGCACCAGCACGAACACCGCCAGCACGGCCAGGGCGACCATCATCAGGAAGCGGAACAGACCGACGCCGCCAAGGAACAGCATGGCACCGGCGGCGCCCATCATCACTACGGTGGCACCGAAGTCGGGTTCGCGCAGCAGCAGCATGGCCATCGGCAGGAGCACGATGAAGGGCTTGAAGAAGCCGGCCCAGGTGTGGCGCACCTCATGCTGACGACGAACCAGGTAACCGGCCAGATAGAGCACCACGAAGACCTTGGCGATCTCCGAGGGCTGCACGTTGAAGATGCCGAAGCCGATCCAGCGCAGGGAACCGTTCACCTCGCGGCCGATGCCGGGCACCAGCACCGCTACCAGCAGGAGGAAGGCGATGATCAGCAACGGAAAGCCGAAGCGCTGCCAGGTGGCCATGGGAATCAGCATCACCACGCCGCAGGAGACGAAGCCGATCGCCAGGTAGACCAGGTGGCGGTACATGAAGTACAGCGGATTGCCCGACTGGGCAGCGGCCACCTCGGAGGAAGCCGAAGTCACCATCACCAGGCCGAGGCCGAGCAGCAGCAGGCAACCCGCCAGCAGCGGGAAGTCCAGGTCGATGCCGTGGCGGCTGGCCAGCGGCGAGGGATAGGGGCGCAGTAGGCTGAGGATCATGCCAAAGCTCCCACGGCCTGGGCGAACAGCCGTCCGCGTTCTTCGAAATTGCGGAACATGTCGAGACTGGCGCAGGCCGGCGACAGCAGCACGGCGTCGCCTGGCTGGGCCAGCCGGTGGCTCTCGGCCACGGCTTCTTCCAGGGTGGTGACACGCGCCTGTTGCACGGTAGCCGGCAAGATTTCGGCGATCCGTGCCGCATCGCGCCCCAGCAGCACCACGGCGCGACAGTGACGCGCGATGGGTTCGCGCAGGGCACTGAAATCGGCGCCCTTGCCGTCGCCACCAGCGATCAGCACCAGTTGCCCGGCGATGTCGTCACCCAGGCCTTCGACCGCCGCCAGGGCAGCGCCGACGTTGGTGGCCTTGGAATCGTTGTAGTAGTTGACCCCCGCGACCTCGCCCACCCACTGGCAGCGATGCTCCAGCCCCGGGAAGGCGCGTAGCGCCTCCAGCATGGGCGCCAGCGGCAAGCCGGCAGCCTGACCCAGTGCCAATGCGGCCAGGGCATTGCTGTGGTTGTGGGTACCACGGATCTTGAGTTCCTCGACATCCAGCAGGTTGTCGAAGGCCAGCGCCAGATAGCGATGGCCCTCCTCCTCGCGAATGCCGAAGGCACGGAAATCCGGACGTCCCAGGCCAAAGGTCAGGCAGGGCACGCCCTCGCCGATCAGCGGCCGCGACAGGGCATCGTCACGATTGACCACCACCTGGCGGGCGCCGCGGAAGATGCGGTGCTTGGCCTGGTGATAGGCCGGCATGCCGCTGTAGCGATCCATATGGTCTTCGCTGAGGTTGAGCACCGTGGCCACCTCGGCGTCGAGCCGCTCGCAGGTCTCCAGTTGGAAGCTCGACAGCTCCAGCACATAGAGCTCGACGTCGTCGGCCAGCAGATCCAGCGCCGGAGTGCCCAGGTTGCCGCCCACGGCGACGCGCTTGCCAGCACGCCGGGCCATATCGCCGACCAGGGTCGTGACGGTGCTCTTGGCGTTGGAACCGGTGATGGCGACGAGGGGCGCCTTGGCGTGACGCACGAACAGATCGATGTCGCCGGACAGCCGCACGCCACGCGCAGCGGCCTCTCGCAGCGCCGGCGTTTCCAGAGCCAGGCCAGGGCTCACATAGAGTTCGGCCGCGCGGCAGAGGAAGTCGGCATCCAGCTCACCGCAACGCACCTCGATCCCGGGATACTGGGTGCGCAGCGTTTCCAGTTCCGGCGGCTGTTCCCGCGTGTCGGCCACGGCAAAGGGCACGCCCCGGCGCGCGAGAAAGCGCACCAGCGACATGCCACTCTTGCCGAGGCCGACGACGATACGGAACTGGTCGGAAGCGATGAGCACTGCGATTACCTCAGTTTCAGGGTGGCGAGACCGAACAGCACCAGGATCACGGTGATGATCCAGAAGCGCACGATGACCCGCGGTTCGGGCCAGCCCTTCAATTCGAAATGGTGGTGGATCGGCGCCATGCGGAAGACGCGTTTGCCGGTCAGCTTGAAGGAGGCGACCTGGATGACCACCGAGAGGGTCTCCATGACGAAGACGCCACCCATGATGAACAGCACCACTTCCTGGCGGACGATCACGGCGATGGTGCCGAGAGCAGCGCCCAGCGCCAGGGCGCCGACGTCACCCATGAAGACCATGGCCGGATAGGTGTTGAACCAGAGGAAGCCCAGACCCGCCCCGATCAGGGCGCCGCAGAAGACGATCAGCTCGCCGGAGCCTTCCACATAGGGAATCAGCAGGTAGTCGGCGAATTTCACGTTGCCCGACAGGTAGCAGAAGATGCCCAGGGCGCCGCCGACCATTACGGTGGGCATGATCGCCAGGCCGTCGAGGCCATCGGTGAGGTTGACCGCGTTGCTGGAGCCGACGATGACGAAGTAGGTCAGCACAACGAAGAAAATCCCCAGCGGGATTTCGATGTTCTTCAGCAGCGGCAGGATCAAGGTGGTTTCGATTGGGGCCTTGGCCGTCATGTAGAGGAAGATCGCCGCCCCCAGGCCGAATACCGATTGCCAGAAGTACTTCCAGCGACTGGGCAGGCCCCGGGAGTTCTTCTCGATCACCTTGCGATAGTCGTCGACCCAGCCGATGGCGCCGAACAGGAAGGTCACCCCCAGCACGGTCCAGACATAGCGGTTGTGCAGATCGGCCCACAGCAGGGTGCTGATGCCGATGGTGGTCAGGATCAGGGCACCACCCATGGTGGGAGTGCCGGATTTGGAGAGGTGCGACTGGGGGCCATCGTTGCGTACGGCCTGGCCGATCTGGCGGATCTGCAGGGTGCGGATCATCCAGGGGCCGAGCCACAACGACAGCATCAGGGCGGTCAGAACGCCCAGAATGCCGCGCAGGCTGAGGTATTGGAAGACGGCGAAGCCCTTGTAGAACTGTTGCAGGAACTCCGCCAACAGCAGCAGCATCAGTGTTTCTCCTCGGTGTTGAGAGCGCAGAGCGCGGCGACGACCTTGTCCATCGCGGCGCTGCGGGATCCCTTGATCAGCAGGGTGGTTCCGGCCCGGTCCTCGTCCGCCAGGGCCTCGATCAGTTGTTCGCGATCGGCGAAATGTCGAGCCTCGGCGCCATAGGCGCGGGCCGCATGGGCCATCGAAGGACCGACGCTGTAGAAGGCGTCCACCTTGCCGCGGGCATGCTCGCCCACGTCGCGATGGCCCTGTTCGGTCCATTCGCCCAGCTCGGCGATGTCGCCCAGGACCACCACCCGACGGCCCGGCAAGGCAGCCAGCAGATCGATCCCGGCCTTCACCGAGGCGGGGTTGGCGTTGTAGCTGTCGTCGATGACCTGGGCGCCGCGCTGGCTGGTGCGGGTCAGGGTGCGACCCTGGACCGGTGCCGCTGTGGCCAGGCCACGGGCGACGGTGGTCAGGTCCAGGCCCAGGCTGAGGGCGGCCGCGGCGGCGGCCAGGGCATTGCCGACGTTGTGGGCACCCAGCAGTTGCAGGGTGATGCGTACGTCGTCTTGGGCAGTGTGCAGGGTGAAGCTCGGACGACCTTGGCTATCCAGGCTAACCTCGGTGGCGCGGACATCGGCGCGGGCATCCAGGCCGAAGGCGATGACTTGGCGCCCGGCCGCACGGCGTTGCCAGGTCTCGAAGGCGGCGTCATCGCGGTTGAGCACCACGGTGCCCGCCTCGCCCACGCCTTCGATGATCTCGCCCTTGGCCTCGACGATACGATCGACGCCGCCGAACTCGCCCACATGGGCCTGGCCGGCGTTGGTAATGATAACGACATCCGGGCGTGTCAGGCTCACGGTATAGGCGATGTCCCCGACGTGGGAAGCGCCTAGCTCGATGACGCCGAAGGCGTGCTCGGCGGCCAGTTGCAGCAGGGTCAGGGGTGCGCCGAGTTCGTTGTTCAGATTGCCTTGGGTGGCCAGCGTGGCACCCTGCTGACGCAGGATGGCGGCGAGCAGTTCCTTGACCGTGGTCTTGCCGCTGGAGCCGGTCACGGCGGCGAGCTTGCCTTGGAACAGATCACGATTGAAGGCGCCGAGGCGACCCAACGCCAGGCGGGTGTCGGCTACCACCAGTTGGGGCAGATGAACCTCGGGCACGGCGCGCTCCACCAGGGCTGCCGCGGCGCCCTGGGCGGCCACGTCGGCCAGATAGGCATGACCATCGAAGCGCGGCCCGCTCAGGGCGACGAAGAGTTGTCCGGCCACGGCCTTGCGACTGTCGGTGCCGACGCCATCGAACAGGGCATCGGCGCCCAGCAGGTTGCCGGTCAGGGCCTCGGCCACTTCGGTGAGGGTGAAGGATCTAAGCATGCTGTCGCTCCCAGGCGGTCAGGGCCCGCTCGGCCTGGTCGAGATCGGAAAAGGGATGGCGGACACCGGCGATTTCCTGGTAGGGCTCATGGCCCTTGCCGGCCAGCACCACGATGTCCTGGGCGGTCGCCGCGGCCACGGCCTGGGCGATTGCCACCTCGCGCCGGCCGGCGAAGCTCACCTGCTCGGGCTGCGCGAAGCCCGCGCGAATGTCGGCGACGATGGCGGCCGGATCCTCGGTACGGGGGTTGTCGTCGGTCACCACCACCTGGTCGGCCAGGCGCTCAGCCACCGCGGCCATCTCCGGCCGCTTGCCGCGATCGCGATCGCCGCCACAGCCGAACACGCAGACCAATCGACCCTGGGCACCGACATGGGGCCGCAGGGCAGTGAGCACCTTGTCCAGGGCGTCGGGGGTATGTGCATAGTCCACTACCACCAGCGGCCGCCCGGCGCCGCCCAGGCGCTGCATGCGTCCGGCCGGGCCCTGCAGCTGCGGGAGGATGGCAAGGATGGCGTCGAGGCCATGCCCCAAGCCCAGCAGCGCACCGATGGCGGCCAGCAGATTGCTCAGGTTGAAGAGTCCGATCAGCTGGCTGCGCAGCTCGCCGGTGCCCTGGGCGGTGACCAGCTGGGCGCGCACGCCGTGGTCGTCGAACTGGACAGCCTGGCAATGGATGCTGGCAGCCGGATCGCTCAGGCTGTAGGTCAGGGTCGCTGCCGGGCTGGGGCGAGCTGCCAGCTCGCGGCCAAAGGCATCATCGATATTGAGGACGCGGGTGCCGAGCCCGGGCCAGGCGAACAACTGGGCCTTGGCTTCGCCATAGGCGGCCATGGTGCCGTGGTAATCGAGGTGGTCGCGGGACAGATTGGTGAAGACCGCGACCTTGAAGGCCAGCGCTGCCACCCGGCCCTGGACCAGGCCATGGGAAGAGACCTCCATGGCGACGGTAGTGGCGCCGTCCTCGGCCAGTTCTGCCAGGGTCGCCTGCAGCTTGAGGGCATCCGGGGTGGTGTGACGGCCTTCGGCGAGGACGCCATGGAAGCCGCTACCCAGGGTGCCGACGATGCCGCAGCGCTGACCGAGCAGGTCGCAGGCCTGGGCGATCAGCTGGCTGACACTGGTCTTGCCGTTGGTGCCGGTGATGCCGACCAGCGCCAGGCGCTGGCTGGGTTCGCCATGGAAACGACCGGCGATGGCGGAAAGCTTGCCGGCCAGCCCTTCGACGGCGATCAGAGGGATGTCCAGGTTCGGCAGCGCGGGAGCGTCCTTCACCTCGTAGGCGATGGCTGCGGCATCCCGTTCGGCGGCACTGGCGATATGGGTACGGCCATCGCTGTGCAAGCCGGGAATGGCGAGGAACAGCGAGCCCGGCCGAACGTCGCGACTGTCCAGCGCCAGGCCGTCGATGTCGACGGCAGCGCTGGCTTCAGACAGGAGTTCGGTCAGCAGACGGCTCATCGATCACGCTCCCCGACCAGCAGCGGCTTGGCGGCAGCCTGGGCCTGGGCCTGGGCCTGCTGCACCGGCAGCGGCTGCAGATTGTCCGGCTGGATGTTCATCAGGCGCAGAGCGCCGGACATCACGCGGCTGAACACCGGCGCCGACACCACACCACCGTAGTAGCCGCCCTTGCTGGGACGGTCGATCACCACCACCGCGGCCAGGCGCGGATTGCTGGTGGGGCCGAAGCCGGCGAACAGCGAGCGATAGGAATTTTCGGCATAGCCCCGGGTACCGGTGCTGGTCTTGCGCGCGGTACCGCTCTTGCCGGCGACGTGGTAGCCCGGCACCTGGGCGCGGAAGGCACCACCGGGAGCTTCCACGACCTGTTGCAGCATGCCTTGCAGGGTCTTGGCGACGCGCTCGTCCACCGCCTGGTCGCTGGCCGGAGCCTTATCCAGGCGCACCATGGACAGCGGTACCGAGCGCCCGTCGTTGGCCAGCACCGAATAGGCATGGGCCAGCTGCACGGCGGTCACCGCCAGGCCGTAGCCATAGGACAGGGTCGCGGTCTCGGCCGGACGCCAGGTGCGGTGGTTGGGCAGATTGCCGACCCGCTCGCCGGGGAAGCCCAGACCGGTGTCCTGGCCGAGGCCCACGGCGCGCATGGCGTTGTAGATGTTCTCGCCACCGACGTCGAAGGCGATCTTGCTCATGCCGACGTTGCTGGACTTGATGAGGATGCCGGTCAGGTCCAGGGCGCCATCGCTGTGGGAGACGTCCTTGATGGTGTAGCGACCGATCTGCAGCGAACCGGGATAGACGTTGACCTTGTCGGTGGGCTTCCAGCGACCGCTGGCGAGCGCTGCGGTCATGGAGATCGGCTTCATCACCGAGCCGGGCTCCATGACGTCGATCATCGCCCGGTTGCGCATAGCGGCCGGTTCGAGGCTGCGTCTGTTGTTGGGGTTGTAGGTGGGCATGTTGACCATCGCCAGGACTTCGCCGGTCTTGACGTCGACGATGGTGAGGCTGCCGGCCTCGGCTTCGAACTGGGTCAGGGCATTGCGCAGCTCGCGGGCAGCGAGATACTGCAGACGCAGGTCGATGGACAGCGCCAGGGTATTGCCCGGCTTGGCGTTCTTGGCGACCTGCACATCGCGGATCAGCCGACCGCGACGATCCTTGACCACCTGGCGACGACCCGGCACGCCGGACAGCCATTCGTTGAAGGCCAGTTCGATGCCTTCGCGGCCGTGATCGTCGATATCGGTGAAGCCGACCACATGGGCCGCCACCTCACCCGCCGGATAGAAACGCCGAAATTCCTCGATGTCGTAGACACCAGGAATCTTGTGCGCCTTGACCTGGCTCATCACCGCTTCGCCCTGCTCGGGCGTCAGGCCGCGGGCCAGGTAGAGAAATTCCTTGCTGGCGTTCTGCTCGATGCGTTTGGCCAGTTCCGCACGCGGCTGGCCGACGGCATCGGCCAGGGTCGGCCAGCGATCCTCGGCGCCCAGCAGCTCCTTGGGATTGATCCACAGTGTGGTGACCGGCGTACTCACGGCCAGGGGTTCGCCATTGCGATCGGTGATCAGGCCACGGTGCGCCGGGATGGGAATGGTGCGCACGCTGCGCGCATCACCCTGCCCCTTGAGAAAGGCCCGGTCGATCACGTGCAGATCGACGATGCGCCAGATGATGGTGCCGACCATGACCAGCAACAGCCCGATAATCAGGCTGAAGCGCCAGGGCAGGCGCGCGATCAGGCCTTTCACGGATTGACCATCCGGATTTCGGTCGGATCGGGAATGCGCATCTGCAGCTGACCGCTGGCCAGGGCCTCGACGCGGCTGTGGGCGGTCCAGGTGCTCTGCTCCAGCAGCAGCCGACCGTACTCGGCCTGGGCCTTGTCGCGGATGGCCATCTCGCCATAGAGGGTATTGAGCAGCTGGCGATTCCAGTGGGCGCTATAGGCCACGGCTACCGCCGACAGCAGCACGCCAGCGAACAGCACCAGCATGACGCTGCTGCCCAGGGGCAGTTTCTTGACGAAGAGCCGGCTCATTTCAGCTTCTCGGCAACGCGCATCACGGCGCTGCGGGCGCGGGGATTGGCGGCCAGTTCGGCTTCGCTGGCATAGACCGGCTTGCCCAGCAGGCGCAGCGAAGGCTCGAAGACCGTGGCGCGGATCGGCAGGTCGCGCGGCAGCTGGTCGGCCTCGCCCTTGGCCAGTCGGCGCATGAATTGCTTGACGATGCGATCTTCCAGGGAGTGGAAGCTGATCACCACCAGCCGGCCACCCACCGCCAACTGCTCGTAGGCGGCCTGCAGGCCCTGCTCCAGATCGCTCAGTTCGCGGTTGATGTAGATACGCAGCCCCTGGAAGGCGCGGGTGGCGGGATGTTTACCCTTTTCCCAGGCCGGATTGGCCTCGGTGAGCACCTTGGCCAGATCGCCGGTGCGTTCGAAGGGCTGGACCTCACGGCGCTGCACCACGGCGCGCGCCATGCGCTTGGCGAAGCGCTCTTCGCCGAATTCCTTGAACACCTGGGCGATATCGGCCTCGGCAGCCGTGGCGATCCAGGCGGCGGCGCTCTGGCCGCGGCTCGGATCCATACGCATGTCCAGGGGACCGTCCTGCATGAAGCTGAAACCGCGCTCGGGATCGTCGAGCTGGGGCGAGGAGACGCCCAGATCCAGCAACACGCCATCGACCTGGCCGGACCAGCCACGGCTGACGAGTTCATCGCCCAGCTCGGCGAAGCTGCGCTGGACGATCTCGAAACGCGGATCTTCCGCGGCCAGGGCCTGGCCGGCGGCGATCGCCTGGGGGTCCTTGTCGAAACCCAGCAACCGCCCTTCCCCACCCAGCAGGCGCAACGCGGCCCGGCTGTGTCCGCCGCGGCCGAAGGTGCCGTCCAGATAACGGCCGGCAGGCTGGATCGCCAATGCCTGTACGGCCTCGTCCAGGAGAACGGAGACGTGGTGGAAGACTGGGTTCATGGTCACAGGATCAAATCGCGCATTTCATCCGGCATACCGCCGGGTTCCTTAATCGCCAGGAGATCCGCGTCGCACACGGCACTCCAGGCATCCTCATCCCATAACTGGAACTTGTTGAGCTGCCCGACCAGCATCACGCGCCGGTCCAGCTTGGCGTATTCACGCAGGCGCGGCGGAACCAGGAAACGGCCACTGCCGTCGAGTTCCAGATCCACCGCATTGCCGATCAGCAAGCGCTGCAAGCGGCGAGTCTCCTCGCGTAGCGAGGGCAACTGCCGCAGCTTGCTTTCGATGATTTCCCATTCCGGGAGTGGATAGACGCAAAGGCAGGGGTCGACGGCATCGATCGTCACGATGAGCTGGCCGGCACAACGCTCCAGCAGCTCGTCACGATACCGGCTCGGCATCGCGGCGCGCCCCTTGGCGTCGAGACTGATGGCGTTCGCTCCCCGGAACAATTTCGCGTCCTCTAATAGGCTGTCCTTGCCATTAAATCCCACTTCGCCCCACTTCGTACCACCGGCCGCCACTATATTGAGGAGGGCCGCTTTCAGTCAAGGTAAGCGAGGGGGTTCCCAGGCCGCGTGGGACGCGGATTTCGAGCAAATTGCACGAGTTCACGACCAAGACGAACGACATCGATTTCCGACAAACGGAAATGAAGTCAATTGATTGGCTCAATTGATTAAAGTGATGTCTTAAGAAGAGGTCTCAGACCCCAGGCGTAGAGGCCCGGGAGGGAGGGAGTGCGAGAGCCGACCTGTAAGCCGGGTTCTGTCGAGGACAGTCATTCCTCTGGGACAACCATCGCTGATTGCCTCTAGCGACCTACCCGAATCCAGCGCGGGCCACGCCTATGGATTCCTATTTGGTCTTGCTCCAGGTGGGGTTTACCTAGCCACGAACTGTTGCCAGCCGTGCGGTGCGCTCTTACCGCACCTTTTCACCCTTACCGGCGCTTGCGCGCTTAGGCGGTTATTTTCTGTGGCACTTTCCGTAGGCTCACGCCTCCCAGGCGTTACCTGGCACCTCGCCCTATGGAGCCCGGACTTTCCTCCCTCGCGACCCTTGCGGATCACGACAGCGACTGCCCGGTCGGCTCTCGCGGCGCAAGGGTATAGAGACTGGGGGCGGATAACAAGGAAAGATGCCCACTAATTCGCCCTACTCGCCCTTGCGCTCCAGCGCTAGCTGGTAGAGCAGGTTCTTGCGCGCGCCAGTGATCTGGGCAGCCAGGGCGGCAGCGCGCTTGACCGGCAGCTCGGCCAGCAGCAGATCGAGGATGCGCAGGGTTTCGGCATCGACCTCGGCGTCTTCCGGCGCGGTCCAGCCGGCCACCAGCAACACGCACTCGCCGCGCTGCTGATCCAGATCCTCGCGAATCCAGGCCTGCAGCTCGCCCGCGGGCAGGCCGCGCAGGGTCTCAAAGGTCTTGGTCAGCTCGCGCCCCAGCACGATGTGCCGCTCGGGCCCGAAGGTGCTCACCATGTCGGCCACGCAGTCGTCGAGGCGATGGGGCGCCTCGTAGAAGATCAGGGTGCGCGGGTCTTCGCGCAGGGCCGCCAGCCGCCCCTGCCGGCCCACCGCCTTGGCTGGCAGGAAGCCCTCGAAGCTGAAGCGGTCCGAAGGCAGCCCGGCCGCCGACAGCGCCGCGATCAGCGCGCAGGCACCGGGAATCGGCGAGACCCGGATGCCCTGGGCGCGCGCGGCGCGCACCAGGTGAAAGCCCGGATCGGAAATCAGCGGCGTGCCCGCATCGGAGATCAGGGCGACGTCCTCTCCCGCCAGCAAGCGGGTGATGAAGCGACCTCCGGCATCGCGCTCGTTGTGGTCGTGACAGGCGGCAAGTGGCGTTTCGATACCGAAATGGCGCAACAGGCGCGCCGAATGACGGGTGTCTTCGGCGGCGATCAGGGCCACGTCGCGCAGGACCTTGAGGGCACGGGTGGTGATGTCGTCCAGGTTGCCGATGGGGGTGGCAACCACATAAAGAGTACCCGGCGAAATCATGATGAAACCTGACGGACTGGAAATAGCCCAACAGTGTACGCCGCTCTCGCCCTCGGCGTTCGCAGCGCCTGGGTGCTGTGAGACAATCGCCCCTTTCCGAACTCTGCTCAGGAACCACCGCATGAAGTTCCGCCTGCGTCCGCTGATCTGCGCCACCGCCTTCGCCCTGCTCGCCGCCTGCAGCAGCTCGCCCACCACGAGCAGCCTCGGGGCGCTGCCTCAGCCCAGCCAGGCCAGCATCGAGCAACTGCTGAACCAGGCCGGCTCCAGTCAGTCCGAGCAGGCCAATCTGCTGCGTCTGACCGCCGCGGACAAGGCCTATGCCCAGCAGAACGCCCGCGAAGCGCGGCAGATCCTGGGCTCCATCAATCTGGAAGGCTTGAAGCCGGCGCAGCAGATGTTCGCCCAGACCTTGCTGGCCCAGCTTGATCTGCTCGACAAGCAGCCGGCCCAGGCGCTCAAGCGTTTCGACCATCCCAGCTTCGCCCAACTGGGCGAATTGCCGGCCCAGCAGCAGATCCGCAGCGGCCTGACCAAGGCCGAGGCCCAGGCCGCCAATGGCCAGCCGCTCGCCGCCGCCCAGGAGCGCATCTTCCTGGGGCCGCTGCTCGAAGGCGATGCCGCCCACGACAACCGCGAGCAGATCTGGCAGCTGGTGACCAGCCTGTCGGATGCGCAACTGCGCCAGAGCGTGAAGGATGCCGATCTCAATGGCTGGCTGGCCCTGGCCGCCATCACCCGCGGCAACCTGGCGCTGGACCAGCAATTGTCGGCCATCGAGGAATGGCAGCAGCAGCACCCCGGCCATCCCGCCGCGCGCAATCTGCCCGATGACCTGGAACGCCTGAAGACCCTGGCGCGCGAGCCACTCAATCGCGTCGCCCTGCTGCTGCCCCTGCAGGGCCAGCTCGCCGGCGTCTCCCGCGCGCTGCAGGACGGCTTCATGGCCGCCCGTTACGAGGCCCTGGCTGCGGGCCAGACCGCCCCGGCCGTGACCGTCTACGACAGTACCCAGATGGGCTCGCTGGACGTCTTCTACCGCCAGGCCCAGGCCGCCGGCATCCAGCTGGTGGTCGGCCCGTTGGAAAAGAATCTGGTCAAGCAGCTGAGCGATCGCCCGCAATTGCCGCTCAACACCCTGGCGCTGAACTATGGCGACAGCCAGGGCGCCCAGCCGCCGCAGCTCTTCCAGTTCGGCCTGGCCGCCGAGGACGAGGCCCGTGAAGCCGCCCGCCGTGCCTGGGCCGATGGCAAGCGCAGCGCCGGTGCCATGGTGCCCCAGGGCGACTGGGGTACCCGCGTGCTGGCCGCCTTCCAGAACGAGTGGCAGCAGTTGGGTGGTCGCCTGGTCGCCGCCGAGCGCATCGGCCAGCCGGTCGAGATCGCCAACCGCATCACCAGCCTCCTGCAGATGCGCCAGGGCATGGACTTCATCTTCCTCGCCTCGACGCCGGCGCAGGCCCGCCAGATCAAGCCGATCCTGGTCTACCAGAACGCCCGCGATCTGCCGGTGTACGCCACCTCCAACCTCAACAGCGGGGTCAACGAACCCGGCGTCAACCAGGATCTCAACGGCATCCTGTTCTGCGAAACGCCTTGGCTGCTGGACCCGAGCAATCCGCTGCGCGCCAAGATCACCGCCCAGTGGCCCCAGGCCGGTACCAGCATCGGTCGCCTCTATGCCATGGGCGCCGATGCCTACCTGCTGGCGCTGCACCTGCAGCAGCTCAAGGCCCTGCCCAACTCCGAGCTGCCCGGCCTGTCCGGCAATCTGAGCGTGGCGCCCGATCAGCGTGTGGTGCGTCACCTGCCCTGGGCGGAATTCCGCAACGGCGTGGCCCAGCCGCTGCCAGCCAACAATGCACCGCTGCCCACCACCAGCGTGCCGGCCTCGCTCAGCACGCCGTGAAGCAGGCCCCGCACCTCCAGCGCGGCAAGCAAGGCGAGGACCGTGCGCTGCAGTTCCTACAGACGCACGGTCTGCGCCTGATCGCCCGTAACTGGCGCTGGCGTGGCGGTGAGCTCGATCTGGTCATGCTCGACGGCGATACAGTAGTATTCGTCGAGGTACGCGCCCGCAGGCACACCGCCTGGGGCGGCGCCGCGGAAAGCATAGATGCCCGCAAGCGGCAGCGACTGGTCAACAGCGCCGCCCTCTTTCTGCAATCCGAAGCGCGCTGGGCCAAGCGGCCCTGTCGTTTCGACGTGATCGCGATCGGCCCCGGGGCCGACGCATCCCCTCAGGCACTCGAATGGATCAAACAGGCCTTCGAGGCCTGAGGCCCTCCACAGCACAGGTCAAAGATATCGCGATGGACACCCACGCCCGCATCCAGAAACTCTTCCGGGACAGCATCGAAACCAAGCGTCAGGCCATGGAAGTCCTGATTCCGCATATCGATCTGGCCAGCCAGGTCATGGTCGCGGCCCTGCTCAACGAAGGCAAGATTCTCACCTGTGGCAATGGCGGTTCCGCCGGCGACGCCCAGCACTTCTCTTCGGAACTGCTGAATCGCTTCGAGCGCGAGCGGCCCAGCCTGCCGGCCCTGGCCTTGACCACCGACACCTCGACGCTGACTTCCATCGCCAACGACTACAGCTACAACGAGGTGTTCTCCAAGCAGATCCGCGCCCTGGGTCAGCCCGGCGACATCCTCCTGGCCATCTCCACCAGCGGCAACTCGGCCAACGTGATCCAGGCGATCCAGGCCGCTCACGACCGCGAGATGACCGTGGTCGCGCTCACCGGCCGCGATGGCGGCGGCATGGCCTCGCTGCTGCTGCCCGAGGACGTCGAGATCCGCGTACCCGCCAAGGTCACCGCCCGCATCCAGGAAGTGCACCTGCTGGTGATCCACTGCCTGTGCGACCAGATCGATCAGCAACTGTTTGGAAGCGAAGAATGAAGAAAGCTCCTCTGCTCGCCATCCTGGCGCTGTCCTTTGCGGTCGCCGGCTGCAGCAACGTGGTCACTGCCAGCCGCGACAAGCCCATCGACGACAACCGCGGCACCCGTACCCTGGGCAGCACCGTCGATGACGCCCTGATCGAGACCAAGGCCGCGGTCAACATCTCCAAGGCCAATGCCGACCTGGCCAGCTCGCACATCGTGGTGGTGAGCTACAACGGCGTGGTACTGATCGCCGGCCAGACACCGCGCGCCGATCTCAAGGCCCAGGCCGAACAGGCGGTGCGCAGCGTGCAGCGGGTCAAGACCGTGCACAACGAACTGCAGGTGACCGGTAACTCCTCGCTGCTGGCGCGCAGCAACGATTCCTGGCTGACCACCCGCATCAAGACCCAGATGTTCGCCGACCAGGACATCCCAGGCTCGCGCATCAAGGTGGTCACGGAAAACGGCATCGTCTATCTCCTGGGCCTGGTGACCCAGCAGGAAGCCGCCCATGCCGTGCAGCTGATCCAGAGCGTCTCGGGTGTGCAGCGCATCGTCAAGCTGTTCGAATACATCAACTGATCCCTATTCGCCGCCCAACAAAAAGCCCCGCAATGCGGGGCTTTTTGTTGGGCGGCGTGCCTTAGGCGGCCTGCCACTCGCTTTCGGCTTCGTCACGGGTCTTGGACAGGCGTACCTGGCTGCCTTCCACGGACTGGACCCAGCTCAGCGGAATGTAGTGATGCTTGCCATCGGCGTCCTGATCGCGCTTGGTCAGCTTGATGCGATCGGCGCCCTCCATGTGGTCGACGGTGCCCACGTGCTGGCCGTCCGAACCGACAACTTCCGCATGCTCTTTGATCTGGGTTGCATCTACCATGGTGGTTCTCCGGCAGGTTAAGAAAAAGGAGGCGCCTCTCTGAGTGCCTGCAGGATAGGAGGCGTGAGCAGCCGTCTGGGTTCGGCCTGTGCCGACGAAAGGCCATCATTGAGGTCAGAAGCCCGAGAACTGCGAAGAGGATCCACCGATGAGTGATGAGCCAAGCAAGCTGACCCGTTCCAAGGAACGCTGGGCCCAGGAGGGCCGCTTCCTCACCGGCCAGGGCGCACGCCCGGACAGCGAACGCCTGCCGCCCGGCCAGCATCGGGTCAGCAACTGGCCGGTCCTGGATCTAGGGGTACGCCCGGAAGTCAGCCAGGAACGCTGGCAACTGGCGGTGACCGGCGCGGTCGGCAAGACGCTGCGCTGGAACTGGGAGACCTTCGCGGCGCGGGCGACCACCCAGGCCATCAGCGACATGCACTGTGTCACCACCTGGTCACGCTATGACAATCACTGGATCGGCCTGCCGGTAAGCGAACTGCTGGACGAGGTACAGCCGCGGGACGAAGCGACCCATGTGCTCCTGCACAGCTACGACGGCTACATCACCAACCTGCCGCTGGCCGATTTCGCCGCACCTGGCGCCATGCTGGTGCACAGCTGGGAAGGCCAGCCGCTGACCGCCGAGCACGGGGGCCCGGTGCGGGCGCTGATCCCGCACCTCTATCTGTGGAAGAGCGCCAAGTGGCTCAGGCGCATCGACTTCCGGGTCGGCGACACGCCTGGCTTCTGGGAGATGCGCGGCTATCACGACCGGGGCGACCCCTGGCAGGAGCAGCGCTACTCCGACGACGACGCCTGAGGCTCTCTCAGCGTGCGGCGGGGGCCAGCTGCAGCTCCACCGGATCGCCGGGGTTGAGGCTGCGGATACGGAATTCGTCGCGGGTGAGACCGAGGATTTCCGTGGGATAGGTGATGCCTTCCTCGATCAGATTCAGGCCCTTCTCGGTGCGCGTCCAGCGGCCCAGGGAGGGCTGGCTGCTCGGCGAGGCCATCACCAGGGTGCCATCGCTGAGAAAGACATAGAGCATTCCCGGCTCGATGCTGTTGCTGGTCTTGATCTGCCAGACCTTGTTGACGAAGCCTTCCTGGGCACTGCCCTGCTTGTCGCCACCGCCCTGCCCGTAGCCGATCAGCCCGGCCACGACACAGAGCGCGCCTATCACCAGCACCACCACGCGCCAGTAACGACGCGCCTTGTCTTGCAAACTCATGTCACTCCTTGGGTGTTCTTGAGGCTGGCCAGGTAGGTGCCCAGCGGCGGGCGCTCCTGGAAATAGCCATGCAGTCCGGCAAAGATCGAATCGGCCAGCTGCTTCTGGTGGCGACTGTCGAGCAAGCGCCGGCAGTCGCGATCATTGGAAATGAAGCCCGTCTCGACCAGGATCGAGGGGATGTCCGGCGATTTGAGCACAGCGAAGCCCGCCTGCTCCACCCGTTTCTGGTGCAGGTTGGTGATGTTCGCCAATTGCCCCAGCACCTTGTGGCCCAGGTCCAGGCTCGACGAGATGGTGGCGTTCATCGACATGTCCAGCAGCACGCCGGCCAGCATGGGATCGCGGCCCTTGAGAATCTCGTTGGCACCGATCAGGTCGACGTTGTTCTCGCTGTCGGCCAGGAAGCGCGCCGTGGTGGAGGTCGCGCCTCGCTCCGACAGGGCATAGACCGAGGCGCCATAGGCCGTACGCCGCGGTGCGGCATCGGCGTGCACCGAGACGAACATGTCGGCGTTGTAGCTGCGGGCGACCTCGACCCGCTTGCGCAGCGGCACGAAGAAGTCGTCGTTGCGCACCAGCTTGGCCTTGAAGCCCTTCTGCAGGTTGATGCGCCGCGCCAGATTCTGCGCCACGATCAGGGCGATGTCCTTTTCCCGATCACCCCGGGCGCTCAGCGCACCGGGATCCTTGCCACCATGCCCGGCATCGACCACCACCATGATGTCACGCCCCGTGGCCAGGCCCTTACCGCGCTTGACCTCCAAGGGCGGCTCGGCGTCGACCGGCTTGCGTGCGGCCACTGCCGGCGTCCCGGCGCGCTTGAGATCGAGCACCAGGCGGTTGGACGCCCCCTCGCCCGGGCCGAGGATGAAGCTCTCCATCTCCACCGGATGGGCCAGCTCCAGCACCACCCGGGTGTCCTGGGCGCCATAGCGGGCGCTGCGCACGGCGCGCACCGGCGACCCCTGCAGGGCGAGGTGGTTGAGCACCGCGGGCGCCTGGGTATCGGCGAGATCGAGAATGATGCGATCCGGCGCCACCAGGGTAAAGGTCTTGTAGCGCACCGGTCCGGTGAGATCGAAGACTAGGCGGAGCTTGTCAGCGTCCTGCCAGGCCCGGGCACCCTTGAGTTGCTGCCGGGCGGCAAACGCCGGCAACCCGACGGGCAAAGTCATGCCAGCCAGGATCAGATTGAGCAGACGACGGCGATTCATGGGGTCCTCGCGAGAAACGAGAAACGGCTGGGAAGTTACAACATAACGCTAAAGATCGCCTGCCACCTGGCCCCTGTCAACTGCCATTCGGACAAAATATTCCTTAGAAAACCAGGGCATAGCGTTCGTTTGCAGAATCAGCTTTAGATACAGTCACTTGCCGCTCTCGCGAGCCGACCCGTCAAAGGCGCGAACGGCGAGAAGTGCGACGGAGAGCGAATTTATCGGCGCCGTCATCGTCGAAGTGTCAGGCACTTCCGCCTTTGAAGGGATCACACCATGAACAAGAAGATTGCAGTCGCGACCGCCCTGCTGGCCGGCACCGTGCTGGCGGGCTGTTCCTCGGTCAAGAACACCGCCGACTACACCGTGGGTCGCGTGGAATTTCGCGAGCAGCCGCTGGTGAAGCAGGTGGAAAAGGGTATGGCCAAGGCTGACGTCCTGCGTATCGGCGGCACCCCGTCGAGCACCTACACCCGCAAGTATCGTCCGGGTACCTGCAACAACTATGTGCTCAATAAAGACGGCAAGGAGCAGGTCTATTCGATCGGCTTCGACAGCATGAACCGCGTCGACAGCAAGGACTTCGAGACCTGCGAAAGCGCCGACCGCGCCTGATCGGGGATCTGACCGGCCAGCCAGGCCGGGTGTCCTGACGGACGCTGGCGGCGTCTGATGGACAGGATCGGCGAGCGGCAGCACCCTAAGCCCTCGCCATCCATGAACGTTGCGCCGACGTCCTGCACTGCGGATCGACGCAGGCACGGCCAGCGCCGCCAGGCTCTACCCATCGTTCCAAGGAATTCAGGCATGTCCAGACGTCACCTCATACTCACAGCTGCGGTGCTTTCCCTGACTGGCTGCGGTGGCTATGACTACAGTTGCGATGCGGCCAAGACCGCTGAACTGGTTCGTCAGCAATACGCCCAGACCATCAACGAGATCTATGCGGACGACATCGCCGCCGGCCAGCCCGCGCTGGAGGCCAACCAGATCTCGCTGGTCGACATCAAGACCCAGGAAGAACCCTCGGACAGTGGCGAAGCAGGCTTCTATACCTGCAATGCGACCGTCGAGGCCACCTGGCCCAAGGCCGCGCTCGAACGCCTGGCTCCGGCCGCCGCTCAATTGGCCAGCGTGGGTGCCATCCTCGAAAACGGCCACCTGCGCCACGCGCTCAGCTACGAGTCCTCGCTGGAAGGCAGCGACAAGCAGCGCGTCGACATCACCCTGCCCGAAGCCGTGGACCTGAGTCTCAAGACCCTGGCCGGCCAGGAACCGATGGACGAATACCTGGAAGACGCTCCCGACGGCGAACAGGAAGCGCCCTGATCCACCGGCGCCCGCGCTGCTGTGCAGTGCTGGCGCCCGGGTGTATGATCCGGATTCCCCTCCGCCAGCATCCTCCGGCGGGTTCGTGAGCCCCGGCACCCCTGTGGAGATCCCGCATGGCGTCGTTGCCCTCCGGCCCGGCAATCGTCACTTCGCGTTTGCACCGTGCCTCGTCCGCGCTCACGATGACCAGAACCGTGACCTAGAAAGCCGCCTCGGAGAGACGCTTCATGCCTGACTATCGCTCGAAAACCTCCACCCAGGGCCGCAACATGGCGGGCGCCCGAGCGCTCTGGCGCGCCACCGGGATGAAGGACGAAGACTTCAAGAAACCCATCATCGCCATCGCCAACTCCTTTACCCAGTTCGTGCCGGGCCATGTCCATCTCAAGGACTTGGGCCAGCTGGTCGCCCGCGAGATCGAGAAGGCTGGCGGCGTGGCCAAGGAATTCAACACCATCGCCGTGGACGACGGCATCGCCATGGGCCACGACGGCATGCTCTATTCGCTGCCGAGTCGCGAGATCATCGCCGACGCCGTGGAGTACATGGTCAATGCCCACTGCGCCGACGCCCTGGTGTGCATCTCCAACTGCGACAAGATCACCCCCGGCATGCTGATGGCCGCCCTGCGCCTGAACATCCCGGTGGTGTTCGTCTCCGGCGGTCCCATGGAAGCCGGCAAGACCAAGCTGGCCAGCCACGGCCTGGACCTGGTCGACGCCATGGTCATCGCCGCCGACAGCTCGGCCAGCGACGAGAAGGTCGCCGAATACGAACGCAGCGCCTGCCCCACCTGTGGCAGCTGCTCGGGCATGTTCACCGCCAACTCCATGAACTGCCTGGTCGAGGCCCTCGGCCTGGCCCTGCCCGGCAATGGCTCGACCCTGGCTACCCATGCCGACCGCAAGGAACTGTTCCTGCAGGCCGGCCGTACCATCGTCGACCTCTGCCGTCGCTACTACCAGGAAAACGACGAGTCGGCGCTGCCGCGCAACATCGCCTGCCATGCGGCCTTCGAGAACGCCATGACCCTGGACATCGCCATGGGCGGCTCGACCAACACCATCCTGCACCTGCTGGCCGCCGCCCAGGAAGCCGAGGTGGACTTCGATCTGCGCGACATCGATGCCCTGTCGCGCAAGGTGCCGCAGCTGTGCAAGGTGGCGCCGAACATCCAGAAGTACCACATGGAAGACGTGCATCGCGCCGGGGGCATCTTCAGCATCCTGGGCGAACTGGCCCGTGGCGGTCTGCTGCACACCGACCTGCCCACCGTGCACAGCCGGACCCTGGGCGAAGCCATCGAGCAGTGGGACATCACCCTGACCCAGGACGAGGCGGTGAAGACCTTCTTCCGCGCCGGTCCCGCCGGTATTCCGACCCAGGAAGCCTTCAGCCAGGCGACTCGCTACGACACCCTGGACGACGACCGCGCCGAGGGCTGCATCCGCAGTGTCGCGCACGCCTATTCCCAGGAAGGTGGTCTGGCCGTGCTCTACGGCAACATCGCCCTGGACGGCTGCGTGGTGAAGACCGCCGGCGTGGATGAATCCATCCATGTGTTCGAGGGCAATGCCAAGGTCTTCGAGAGCCAGGACGCCGCGGTGCGCGGCATCCTGGCCGACGAGGTCAAGGCCGGCGACATCGTCATCATCCGCTACGAAGGGCCCAAGGGCGGTCCGGGCATGCAGGAGATGCTCTACCCCACCAGCTACCTGAAGTCCAAGGGACTGGGCAAGCAGTGCGCCCTGCTCACCGACGGTCGCTTCTCTGGTGGCACCTCGGGCCTGTCCATCGGCCATGCCTCGCCGGAAGCCGCGGCGGGCGGTGCCATCGGCCTGGTGCGGGATGGCGACAAGGTGCTCATCGACATTCCCCAGCGCAGCATCAACCTGCTGGTGAGCGACGAAGAGCTGTCCCACCGCCGCATCGAGCAGGACAAGCTGGGCTGGAAGCCGGCACAACCCCGCGCCCGCCGCGTGACCACCGCGCTCAAGGCCTATGCCCTGCTGGCCACCAGCGCCGACAAGGGCGGCGTGCGCGACAAGGCGCTGCTGGGCTGACCGTTACGGCGAGGCGATGGCAGCTGCCGTCGCCTCGCAGCACCGCTCCATCACTCCCCTCTGCTCTCCACGCTCTATTTCACCCCTCTGGCTACGCTCTCTCCTCGCCACTCCGCCTGCCCCTGCCTCCCTTACAGCCTCCGCGCGGGTAACCCCCATTCCAGAGGGGTTCCACAGTTGCTTGGCTTGCTAATTTTGTAGAAGCGCAACCTGTGATTCAGCTCACACCTCGCGATTAGCGAGCCGCTAGGCCGTTGAGTGATCAAAGGCTACCCTCCGTCTGCCGCTGAATTGATTCAGCGATAAGTTTGTAGTCAGGTTGAGCCCCAATGGTCACACCTATACTGATCTTCCGCTGGAGCACGGCGGGTCAGGTGTAGGCCAGGCACGCGTCACACAACAACAATAAATAGGGAACATAAATGAATAAGAAAAAGGCTATGCCCTTGGCCAGGGTTTCGGTCGCCTCCTTGATGAGCACCCTCCTGCTGATTCCTTCGGCACACGCCCTGGAAACGATCGGGTACTTCCGTACCGGGCTCGGCGATTCCTCCGGTTCCGATTCCATGCGCTGCTTCAAGCTGCAGGGCGCGCAGTCCAAGTACCGCCTGGGCAACGAGTGCGAACAGTACGGCGAACTGGCACTCAAGCAGGACGTCCTGACCCTCAACGACGGCTCGGCAGTCGGCGTATACGGCATGGGCAGCTTCTTCAACCGCTACGACCGCACCCCGACCTTCAACGGGGACAATGGCGAGATCCGTGCCGTCCAGGCCTATGCCTACTGGAACAACATCGCCGCGCTGAACGGCGGTAATCTCTGGGCCGGCCGCCGTTACTACAAGCGGAACGACATCCACATCTCCGACTTCTTCTACTGGAACCAGAGCGCCACCGGCGGCGGTATCGAGGACGTCAACATCGGCGGTCTCAAGTACAGCCTGGCCTTCTCGCGCAAGGACAACCAGAACCAGAAGGACTTCCAGAACCGCCTCGACTTCAACGTCGCCGGTTTCAACACCAATCCCAATGGCTCGCTGGAGATCGGCGTCAGCTACCTGGACAAGCCCACCAATCAGCCCAATGCCAACAGTGGTGTAGCCGTGACGCTGCAGCACAAGCAGGCCAACTTCATGGGCTGGGGCGGCGTGAACACCTTTGCCGTACAGCGCGGCCAGGGCCCGGGCACGGCGCTGGGCAGCACCGGCGATCCGACCCTGAGCAGCGCCGACGTCTCCTATCGCGTCGTCGACTTCTTCGATTGGCAGATCAGCCGCTACTGGGGTGGTCAGATCGCCGCGGTCTACCAGAAGGACGAACGTCCCAACGGCAATGACCTGCGCTGGACCTCGCTGGGTGGCCGCCTGGTGTACGGCATCACCGACCAGTTCAAGTTCTCCACCGAACTGGGCCATGATCAGGTGCAGGCTCCCGGCGGCACCCGCAAGCTGACCAAGCTGACCCTGGCGCCTACCTGGTCGCCCAAGGGCCCGGAATTCAAGACCCGTCCCGAATTCCGCCTGTTCTACACCTATGCCGCCTGGAACCGGGCAGCTCAACAAGCGGCCGACGACTTCGACGCCGGCTCCGCGCTGTCGAGCACCGGCACCTTCGGCAACGATCTGCACGGCTCCAACATCGGCTTCCAGATCGAGCAGTGGTGGTAACAGCTTCACCGCGACCGGCGTGCTGCCGGTCGCGTTCCTGTCTCCGAACCTGAGCGCACAACAATGAAAAGAACCGTCTCCCTCGCGTCCTTCGCCGGTTGCCTGTTGGCTGCCGCCCTCGCCAGCGGCACCGCCCAGGCAGCACCCGTTTCCGCCTGCCTCATCACCAAGACCGATACCAATCCCTTCTTCGTGAAGATGAAGGAAGGCGCCAGCGCCAAGGCCAAGGAGCTGGGGATGACGCTCAAGGCCTATGCCGGCAAGATCGACGGCGACAGCGAAAGCCAGGTCGCCGCCATCGAGACCTGCATCGCCGACGGTGCCAAGGGCATCCTCATCACCGCCTCGGACACCAAGGGCATCGTGCCCAATCTGCAGAAGGCCCGCGAAGCCGGGCTGCTGGTGATCGCCCTGGACACCCCGCTGGATCCGGTGAGCGCCGCCGACATGACCTTCGCCACCGACAACCTGCTGGCCGGCAAGCTGATCGGCCAGTGGGCGCGGGAAACCCTGGGCGACAAGGCCAAGGACGCGCGGGTGGCCTTTCTCGACCTGAACGCCTCCCAGCCCTCGGTGGACGTCCTGCGCGACCAGGGCTTCATGCTCGGTTTCGGCATCGATCCCAAGGATCAGAGCCGCATCGGCGACGAGACCGATCCACGCATCGTCGGCCACGACGTGACCAACGGCAACGAGGAAGGCGGCCGCGCAGCGATGGAAAACCTGCTGCAGAAGGACCCGACCATCAACGTGGTGCACACCATCAACGAACCGGCCGCCGCCGGTGCCTACGAGGCGCTCAAGGCCGTGGGTCGCGAGAAGGACGTGCTGATCGTCTCCATCGACGGCGGCTGCCCGGGCGTGCACAACGTCGCCGACGGCGTCATCGGCGCCACCTCCCAGCAGTACCCGCTGCAGATGGCCGCGCTGGGCATCGAGGCGATCAAGACCTTTGCCGACAGCGGCAAGAAGCCTACCGCCACCGAAGGCAAGAGCTTCGTCGACACCGGCGTGAAACTGGTGACGGACAAGCCGGTACCCGGCATCCAGTCCATCGACAGCAAGACCGCCCTGCAGAAATGCTGGGGCTGATGGCCCCTCGTCTACGCTAGAGCAGACCGATCGCCCCGCCAGCCGTGCCGGCGCGGGCGATCGCCTCTCGGCCGATCCGCTTTCAGGAGATTGCCATGAGCGATCCGACCTCGCCTTCCCCGTCCGGGCAACCCTTCGAACAGGTGCTCAAGCACAGCGCCACGGAGGTCGCCTCCTTCGCCAGTGACGAGCGCAGCCCACTCGTCAAATTCCGCCACTTCCTGCATTCGCGCCCCTCGGCGGTCTCGCTGCTGGTGCTGCTGTTGTCGCTGGGCATCTTCGGCGCCCTGCTGGGCGGCAAGTTCTTTTCCGCCTTCGCCCTCACCCTGATCCTGCAACAGATCGCCATCACCGGCATCGTCGGCGCGGCCCAGACCCTGGTGGTGGTCACCGCCGGCATCGACCTTTCGGTAGGCGCCATCATGGTGCTGTCCTCGGTGGTCATGGGCCAATTCACCTTCCGCTATGGCCTGCCGGTGGAGCTGTCGATCCTCTGCGGCCTGGTGGTGGGCACCCTGTGCGGCATGGCCAACGGCTGGCTGATCGCCCGCATCAAGCTGCCGCCCTTCATCGTCACCCTGGGCATGTGGCAGATCGTGCTCGCGACCAACTTCCTCTATTCGCGCAACGAGACCATCCGCGCCCAGGAAATCGGCGCGACCGCGCCGCTGCTGCAGGTGTTCGGTGACAACTTCCGCCTGGGCGGTGCCGTCTTCACCTATGGCGTGATCGCCCTGGTGGTGCTGGTCGCCCTGCTCTGGTACGTGCTCAATCACACCGCCTGGGGCCGGCATCTCTATGCGGTAGGCGACGATCCCGAGGCCGCGGCGCTGGCCGGGGTCAACGTCAGGCGCATGCTGATCACCGTGTACGGCCTGTCGGGGCTCATCTGCGCCTTCGCCGGCTGGGTGCTGATCGGCCGCATCGGCTCGGTCTCGCCCACCGCCGGCCAGTTCGCCAACATCGAATCCATCACCGCCGTGGTGATCGGCGGCATCTCGCTGTTCGGCGGCCGCGGCTCGATCCTCGGCATGCTGTTTGGCGCCCTCATCGTTGGCGTCTTCGCCCTGGGCCTGCGCCTGCTGGGTACCGACGTGCAATGGACCTATCTGCTGATCGGCACGCTCATCATCGCGGCCGTGGCTATCGACCAATGGATCAGAAAGGCGGCCAGCTGATGACTACCGAACCCCTGCTGATGGCACGCGGCCTGGTGAAGCGCTACGGCCGCGTCACCGCCCTTGACCACGCTGACTTCGACCTGCTGCCGGGCGAGATCCTCGCCGTGATCGGCGACAACGGCGCCGGCAAGTCCTCCTTGATCAAGGCCATCTCCGGCGCCCTGCGGCCCGATGAAGGCGAGATCCGCTTCGAGGGGCAGCCGGTGCAGTTCGCCTCGCCCATCGCCGCGCGCCGCGCCGGCATCGAGACGGTCTACCAGAACCTGGCGCTGTCGCCAGCGCTGTCCATCGCCGACAACCTCTTTCTCGGTCGCGAACTGCGCAAGCCGGGGCTGCTGGGCACCCTCTGCCGCACCCTGGACCGCAAGGAAATGGAGCGCATCGCCCGGGAAAAGCTCTCCGAACTAGGGCTGATGACCATCCAGAACATCAACCAGGCGGTGGAGACCCTGTCCGGTGGCCAGCGCCAGGGCGTCGCCGTGGCCCGGGCGGCGGCCTTCGGCTCCAAGGTGATCATCCTCGACGAGCCCACCGCGGCGCTGGGGGTGAAGGAGTCGCGCAAGGTGCTGGAACTGATCCTCGACGTGCGGGCCCGCGGTATCGCCATCGTGCTGATCTCCCACAACATGCCCCATGTGTTCGAGATCGCCGATCGCATCCACATCCATCGCCTGGGTCGCCGGCTGACGGTGATCGACCCGCGCCAACACTCCATGGCCGATGCCGTGGCCCTGATGACCGGCGCCCAGACGGTGGCCGCCTAGTCGTTCTCGCCATCTTGGGTCTTCCAGCCGGCAGTCGCCCTGGAAGACCCTGGGCCAGCCTACCCAAAGGCGGATCGCCGCTGCTTCGACAAAGACCTGGCCAAACGCTCAAGTTATCGCGCACTTGCACCGATAAAGCCTGAATAATTATTTCGGAGCTACACAACGTGCCTGCCTTGTCGTTGAAACAGAAACTCTCGTTGTCTGCCACCGCGGCCGTGCTGGTGGTGGGTGTAGGTCTGACGACAATCAACTTCTTCAACACCCGTGCGGCCCTCGAAGCTTCCACGATCGAACAGCTGAAGACCGTCAGCTTCGTCTTCAACGGCGGTGTCCGCCAGTGGTTCGACGGCAAGGCCGCAGCGTTGCGCGCCCTGGCGGCGGACACCCAGGAGACGAACCTTCCGGCTGCTCTCAATCAGGTCAAGCGTTCCGGCGGCTTCGACAACGTCTTCTATGCCCGCGGCGATGGCAGCCAGGTCAATGCCAATGGCGTCCAGCTGCCGCCGGACAACAACGATCCGCGCCAATGGCTGTGGTACCAGCAGGCGCAGCAGAATCCCGGCAAGGTGTTCTTCTCCATACCCACGGTGGCGGCGGCGACCAAGCAGAACGTGCTGTCCCTGGGCTGGGCGTTGCAGTCCGGTGGCAAGACCAGCGCCATCCTCGGCGCCGACGTCAGCATCGGCGACATCCTCGATCAGCTCAAGCGGGTGCAGCTGCCGGGTGCCGGTAGTGCCGTACTGGTCAACGGCCAGAACATCGTGCTGGGGCATGAAAACACCGCCCTGTTGGCCAAACCGCTCACCGAGCTCTATCCCCAGCTCACCGCGGACACCCTCCAGCGGCTGGCCCAGGCGCCAGGCGAGCGCTATATCGAGACCAACGCCGGCCAGCGGCTCTATGCCGCGCCCATGAATCGCGACGGCGAGACCCTGGTGATGATCGTCGATAGCGGCGTCCTGCTGGCACCGCTACAGCGGCAACTCTGGATCAGCATCGTCATCCTGGCCGTGGTGCTGGGGGGCTCGCTGCTGCTCATCAACCTGCTGTGCAGCTATCTGCTGCGGCCGCTGGGTGTGGTCTCGAACGGTCTGCAGGTGATCGCCGACGGCCAAGGCGACCTGACCCGGCGCATTGCCGTACAGAGCAACGATGAAGTCGGCGGCCTGGCCGGCCACTTCAACCAGTTTGTGGCCAGCCTGCACGGCCTGATCGGTGGCGTGCGCCAGCATGCCCAGAGCGTGGACGCCGAATCGCAAAAGGTCCTGCAGCGCAGCGCCGCGGCTACCCAGGAGCTGGGACGTCTGCAGCAGGAGATCACCCTGGTGGCCACCGCCGTGACGGAGATGTCCTCGGCCACCCAGGAGATCGCCCGCAATGCCGAGCAGACCGCCGCGGCCATTCGCCAATCCTCCGATAGCACCGCCGAGGGTCTGACGCTGGTGCAGACCAGCAAGGAATCCATCAACAGCCTGGCCCGGGAAGTCGACGACGCCACCCGGGTGATCGGCGAGCTGGATCATCACTCGCAGGCCATCGCCAAGGTCCTCGACAGCATCCAGAGCATCGCCGAGCAGACCAACCTGCTGGCGCTGAACGCGGCCATCGAAGCAGCCCGGGCCGGCGAACATGGCCGTGGCTTCGCGGTGGTCGCCGACGAGGTGCGGACGCTGTCGCAGCGGACCCAGGCCTCGACCCGGGAGATCAACGAGACCATCGGCACCCTGCAGCAGATGACCCGCCAGGCGGTGCAGCGCATGGACAGCAGCATGGCCATCGCCGAGCGCAGCGTCGCCGACGTGGAACGCGCCTCCAGCGCCCTGGAAGAGATCGCCCATAGCGCCGGCGTCATCTCCGAAATGTCCCTGCAGATCGCCACGGCGGCCGAGGAGCAGACCTCGGTCACCGAGGAGATCACCCGCAACGTCATCACCATCAAGGGCCTCGGCGACACCCTGGCCAGCGGCGCCGAGGATTCGGAACGTCAGTCGCGCTCCCTGCAGCATCACGCCGCCGATCTCAATCGCGACGTGGCCCGCTTCATCCTGTAAGACGCAAGGCATAGCCGCCGCCCCCCAGGTCGGCGGCTTTCTCCAGGCCGAAGACCCTGCGCCACGGGGCGGGCATCCGGTAAGATCGGCGCTTTTTCCGCGACGACTCCGCCATGTCCCAGCCTTCCCGCTCCGAACTGCTCTACGGTCCCCAGGACCGACCGCGCCCGCTGATCGCCCTGCTCGCCGCCATCCAGCACCTGCTGGCGATCATCGTGCCCATCGTCACCCCCGGTCTGCTGATCTGCCAGGCCCTCGGCGTCTCGCCGCGCGACACCAACCTGATCGTGTCCATGTCGCTGGTGATCTCGGGGATCGCCACCTTCGTCCAGTGTCGCCGCTTCGGACCCTTCGGTGCCGGGTTGCTGATCGTCCAGGGCACCAGCTTCAACTTCGTCGGCCCGCTGATCGCCGGTGGCGCGCTGATGGTCAAGAACGGCACCCCGGTGGAAGCCGTGATGGCGGCCATCTTCGGCGTGGTCATGGCCGGTTCCTTCGTCGAGATGGGGGTGTCGCGGGTGCTGCCCTTCGTCAAGCGCCTCATCACCCCGCTGGTGACCGGCATCGTGGTGCTGATGATCGGCCTGACCCTGATCAAGGTCGGCCTGATCAGCATGGGCGGCGGCTTCGCGGCGCTGGGCAACGGTACCTTCGCCAATGGCGAGAACCTGCTGCTGTCGGGCACCGTGCTGGCCACCATCGTGGTGCTCAATCGCCTGCCGCTCCGTGGCCTGCGCAGCAGCGCCATCGTCGTCGCCCTGCTGCTGGGCTATGCCCTGGCGGCCTGGCTGGGCCGGCTGAATTTCACTGGCATGCACGAGGCCGCCTGGGTGCAGATCCCGATGCCACTGCACTTCGGCCTGGGCTTTTCCTGGTCGCTGTTCGTGCCCCTGCTGGTGATCTATCTGGTGACCTCGCTGGAGGCCATCGGCGACATCACCGCCACCAGCAAGGTCTCCCGCGAACCGGTGGAAGGCCCGCTGTGGATGCAGCGGATCAAGGGTGGCGTCTTGGTCAACGGCGCCAACTCGCTGCTGGCCGGGCTGTTCAACACCTTTCCCAGTTCGGTGTTCGCCCAAAACAACGGAGTGATCCAGTTGACCGGCATCGCCAGTCGCCATGTCGGCCTGTGGATCGCCGCCATCCTGGTCCTGCTGGGGCTGTTCCCAGCGGTGGCCGGGGTGATCCAGGCGGTGCCCGAGCCGGTGCTCGGCGGCGCGGCCATGGTGATGTTCGGCGCGGTCGCCGCCTCGGGGATCAACATCCTCGCCAGCGTCGAACTGGACAGACGCGCGCTGCTGATCATCGCCGTGTCCCTGGCCCTGGGCCTGGGCATTTCCCAGGTGCCGGAATTTCTCGCCCATATGCCTGCGGGCCTGAGAGCGGTGCTGGAATCCGGCGTCGCCACCGGCGGCCTGTGCGCCCTGCTGATGAACTGGTTCCTGCCGGAGACGCCCAAAGCCGCTGGCTAGACCGATTTTTCATCCGCGGGCTGAAGTTCCACGCGGGGGTGCCGATAGCCTGGGCAAGTCACCTGTGGACTCGCCACGATCGTCGTTTCGATCGTGAGCGACCCACCCAGCAGAGCGCCCATGATCAGCCCGGATGTTCCTGTCGTTAAGGTCCCGCTGCGCGAATATGCCGCCTTGGCGCGCGCCATGGGCGCCACCGTCTTTGCCCAGAACCTCGAGAAGCAGCCGGGCGAACTGGTCGGCTGGCGCTTTCCCAAGGGCTGCTTCGTGCAGAAGGCGCACTTCCAGATGCTGCTGGGCCGCCAGCCGGAAACGCTCTAGGGGTTACCGTCCAGCGCCGCGAGAAAGCGCTGCGCCTCGGCCAGTTCGGTCTCGTTGAAGACGGCGACCCCGGCGCGCTTCAGCGCCGCCGCAGTGACGCCCTCACCAGCTACCCGGGTGCCGCTGAAGCGGCCATCGTAGTTTTCCACATTGCCGCACGAGGGACTGCGGGCCTTGAGCACCGCCACGCGGATGCCATGGCGCGCAATCAGTTCGAGGGCGACCATGGCACCGGCGACAAAGGCGGCGCTGACGTCCTCTCCTGTCTCGGTCATGACCGGTAGCCGACCGTCCAGCACCGCCCCGCCCTGGCCGCCGGGGATCTCCGCGGGCGGACGCGGCGTGGGCAGGCCACCGGCCACCTCTGGACAGAGGGGCACGATGCGCCCTTCCGCCTGCCAGACGCCCAGCAGATCGAAGGGGCCATGGGCACCGCCGTCATAGCGCACCCGATGCCCCAGCAGGCAGCGACTCACCAGTATCTTTTCCATGCACCCTCCCGGTCCGCCGCCAGTCTACGCCCTGGGCTTTGTCTGAAAAGTGCCTGCGCTCAGCCATGCTGCGTTAAAAATCCGCTGGGTCGCCAGCCCGGCCTAGGCGGCCCCGTCGCAATGCTCATTTACCACTCGTAAACTCGAGCGCGAGTCCGATCCGTATCCTCACGGATTTTTGTCTTGCCTAGCCTTCGCTCGGCGACTTTTCAGACAAGCCCTAAGCCTGCAGCGGATTCTCGCCACGGCGGCGGAACCAGCCGGTCAGCGACAGCCGCTCGCGGGTGGCCGGCAGCACCTCGTGGGGCAACTGCCCGGAGAGAAAGCACACCAGGCTGCCCCCCAGGGGCAGGACATCCTGCTGGCGCTGCTCGTCCAGATAGAGGCGCAGCTCGCCGCCCTGCTCCGGCAACCAGGCGTCGTTGAGATAGAGCACCAGGGAGACCATGCGCCGGTCGTCGTCGCGGAAGCGATCCAGGTGGCGGGCATAGAAGGCCCCCGGCGGATAGAGGGCGAAGTGGCTCTCGTAGTCTTCCAGGCCCAGGAACAGGGTGCGGTTGAAGGCCTCGCGCAGGGTATCCATCAGGTGCAGGTAGCGCTGCACGCCCGGATGGGCATCGTCCGGTTCCAGCCAGGCGATGTGATCGCCACGCACGCCCTCACGGATCAGCGGGCTGTCGCCACGGCCGATGCCGGCGCGCTCCAGTTCGCCGCGGGCATGGCGCAGCCGGCATTCGGCGGCCAGCTCGGCGGTGAGGTCCGGCGGCAGGAAGATGCTCTGCCGCGACCAGCCATGGCTGGCGAGATCGTCGACGATACGTTGCAGCAGGGGATGCTCGGGGTGCAGAGCCATCGCGGGAACCGTAGGAACCGGACCAGGCCGGCGGGATGCCGAGTGTAAGAGAAGTCGGCCACGGCTGCGCGCCTGCCTTGACCAGGCGACGAATGCCCGGGATGAGCGCCTCGACAGCCAGCCTGGGGTTGCCGACAATGGCGGACTTTCCGGCTCCGTGCCGCTGCCCGAGGTGTCCATGCGCGTTCTGTTCGCTTCCCTGCTTTTCGCCATCAGCCTGCCCGCCCTGGCCGACGATACGGTCAGTCTCTATCAGGCCGCAGGTTGGCCCGAGCAGCGCGGCCACTTCCGCGACGCCCTGCAGGCCGCCCAGCAGCGCTATCAGAACAGCCTGCCGCCGGCGCTCTACCAGAGCCTGGTGGACAACAGCAACAAGCGTTATACCGCCGCGGCCATCGACCAGCGGGCCCTGGCCGCGCTGCGCCAGAGTCTGCCCGCCGAAGGCCCCGCACTGCAGTTCTTCCAGTCGCCCGTCGGGCGCAAGGTGGTCGCCGCGGAAATCGCCGCCACCCGCAGTGATCAGCTGGCCAAGCATGCCAACGGCGTCCCCCAGGTGCAGGCCAGCCCGGCCCGGCGCGCCCAGGCCAAGCGCTTGGCCACTGCCCTGCCCGTGCGTGAAGCCGGCGCTGAGGTCAGCGTGGCCCTGGCGGGCCTCGCCGCCGACAGCCTGAGTTCGATGCTGCCGGGCCTGATGGGGCAGCAGCAGTCCGGCGGCATGATCGAGCAGCAGCGCCAGCGTTTCATCCAGCAGATGAATGCCGGTGACCTGGAGAACACCCTGCTCTATGTCTACCGCACTCTGAACGACAACGAACTCGGTCAGTTCGCCGACTTCGCCAGTTCGCCCAATGGCAGTGCCTACTACCGGGCCGCCGTGGCCGCGCTGCGCGCCGGTCTGGGCAGTGGCGGGCAGTAAGACGGCTCAGGCGAGACGCTCGTCCAGCCAGCGGAAGTAGCGCTGGCGCAGGGCCTCGGTCTCGTTGACCAGATGGTGCCGCGCTTCCGGCAGGCGCAAGACTTCGGGCTGGGTGAACTTGGCCTCCAGCACCCCCAGGTTGTGCCGCCAGTCGACGGTGAAATCCTGCTCGCCCTGGATCACCAGCGGGCTACGGGTACTGGCCGGTGCCCCTTCCAGTTGCGGAATCCAACGTGCCAGAGCGCCGACCCATAGGGCCGGCAGTTCCCTGGGCTGCAGGCCGTCCTGCTGCAGGAAGTCGAGAAAGGCCGGATCGCCGGAATTCACCGAAAAGCGCCGCGGCAGAGCCCGCACGAAGGGCTTCACCAGGCGATAGGTCCATAGGCTCTGGCGCCAGGCGTGGGGCCTGACCAGAGGCGCCAGCAAGATCGTCTCGCCCAGCTCGGGGGCAGGCTCGCCGCGCAGCAGATAGTCCAGTAGGATGGCGCCACCGGTGCTCTGGCCCAGCAGGTGCCAGGGCCGGGGCAGGTCCAGGCGCCGGGCCTCGGCGATCAGCGCCGTCAGGGCGGTCTGGTATTCGGCGAAGTCCTTGATGCTGGCGCGGGCGCCACTGGACAACCCATGCCCAGGCAGGTCGCAGGCCAGCACTGCCAGCTGCCGCGACAGGGCCCAGTCCACCACATGGCCATAGAGGCCCATGTGATCGTAGTAGCCGTGCAGCATCAGCAGGCTGCCCCGCGGCTCGCGCGGCCACCAGCCCTGGACGGCGAGCTGATAGCCGCCGGCCGCGAGCGCGCCCAAGGCCACCGTCACCTCGGGTCGCGCCCGGCTGTCCGCCAGGCGGTAATGGGCGCGATAACCCAGGTGGTCGTCAGCCGCGGGCAGGTCGCGGTGCAGGGGCACCAGGGTCCCGCGCAGTCGGTCTAGATCGAAGGAAGAGATCATCGGTCGGTTCAAGGTGAAGTTGCCACCATGATCAGCGTCCAGACCGCCACGGGACAAGGGGCCGCCCATAGACTTTTCCAATTGTTTCAAAATGCGCAACTCTCCCCTGCGCAAAGGTGTCTGAATATTTCACTGCCTAGGCAGTATTCTGGATGCGCTTGATTGCCTGGGCAGATACTGCAATGTCACATTTCGACCGTAGCAACTTTCCATTGCGCAACTCCGTAGGTCATCTGATCCACCTGGCGAACCAATACAAGGATCGCGTGCTGGACAGCCACCTGGCGCCTTACGACATCACCGCTGCCCAGTTCAAGGTGCTGCTGCTGCTAGCTCGCGACCAGACCGACACCCCCGCCGAACTCAGTCGTTGCCTGTCCCTCGACAGCGGCGCCATGACCCGCATGCTCGATCGCCTGGAAGCCAAGGGCCTGCTGCGCCGGGTGCGCAGCCTGAGCGATCGCCGCCAGGTGCGGCTGGAGTTGACCGCCCAGGGTCAGGCCCTGAGCAGTGAACTCATGCAGATCGGCGTGGATGCCCTCAATGACCTCACCCACTGCCTGGATCGCCAAGAGCTGGATGACCTCGAACGCCTGCTGCGCCGCCTGCTCAGCCCCTCCGGCCTGCTGCCGGAGACCTCTGGAGACCTCTGACCCATGACCTTTCGCCTGCCGTTGACCGCCCTCTGCGCCGCCCTGCTGCTGGCCGGCTGCGTGTCGTCCGAGGGGTTGCACACCCAGGGACGCGCCGTGGATCCGGCGACGCTCAAGGGCGACGCCACCTTTGCCAGCGATCGCCTCTCTCCCGCCCAGTGGCCGAGCGCCGACTGGTGGACCCGGCTGGGCGATCCGCAACTCGACAACCTGATCCGCGAGGCCCTGCGCGACAGCCCCTCGCTGCAGGAAGCCGATGCGCGCAGCCGCCAGGCCGATGCCGCCGTGCTCGCCGCCGATGCCGATCGCTATCCACAGATCGACGCCAACGGCGGCGTGACCCGCTCGCGCCTGGCACGGCCGGATGACCCCGTCGGCCAGGGCGAGCGCTACAGCACCCTGCGCCAGTTCGATGTGAGCGGCAGCTACAGCTTCGATCTCTGGGGTGGCCAGCGCGCCGCCTGGGAAGCTGCGCTCGGTCGCGCCCGCGCCGGCGAGGTGGATCGCCAGGCCGCCCGCCTGACGCTGGCCGCCGACGTCAGCCGCGCCTACAACCAGCTCGGCCTGGCCTATGCCAATATGGACGTGGCTCAGCAGGACCTGGAGCGTACCCGCGGCATGCTCGACCTGGCCCAGCGCCGGGTGGACGCCGGCCTCGACAGCGACTACCAGTTGCAGCAGACCCAGAGCTTGGAGGCCAGCTCCGCCGCGGCCCACACCGCCGCCGAACAGCAGGTGCGTACGGCGCAGATCCGCCTCGCCGTACTGCTGGGCAAGGGGCCCGACCGCGGCGCCGAGATTCCCCGACCCAAGCTGATCGCCCCTGCCGCGGTGAATCTGCCCGGCCAGCTGCCCGCCGAACTGGCCGGTCGCCGCCCGGACCTGATCGCCGCCCGCTGGCGGGTGGAGGCCGCGAGCAAGGACATCGCCGCCAGCAAGACCAACTTCTATCCCAACCTCAACCTGACCGTGGCCGCCGGCAGCAAGGCCATCCTCGGCGATGCCCTGTTCGGCGGTCCGGCGCGCTTCTTCAACGTGGGTCCGGCGCTGTCCCTGCCGATCTTCGATGGCGGTCGCCGTCGCTCCGATCTCGCCAGCCGCGATGCCGACTATGACCTCGCGGTGGCCCAGTACAACCAGACCCTGGTGCAGGCGCTGGGCGACATCGCCGACGCCATCACCCGCCAGCGCTCGCTGGACCAGCAGATCGTCGAGCAGCAACGGGCCCGCGACATCGCCAAGAGCTCCTTCGACATCGCCATGCAGCGCTATGGCGCCGGCATCGGCAACTACCTCGACGCCCTGACCGTCGAGCAGCAGTTGCTGCAGGCCGAGCGCCAGCTGGCCAGCCTCCAGGCCGATCGCATCGACAGCGGCGTGCTGCTGATGCAGGCCCTGGGTGGCGGCTTCCAACCGTCCACACTGCCGCCGGCGCCCGCCGCCGCGGCCACACACTGATACCGAGAGCCCGACCATGGCCGATTCCGCCGCAACCCCCAACGACAATGCCCAGGAGCAGAAGCCGCAGCGCTCCGGCAAACGCAAACTCTTCCTGCTGCTCCTGCTGCTGGTGGTGATCCTGGCCGGCGTGGGCGTCTACTGCTACCACCTGTTCTATGGCCGCTTCCATGCCAGCACCGACGACGCCTACGTCAACGGCAACCTGGTGCAGATCACGCCCCAGGTCGTCGGCACCGTGACCCGCATCGCCGTGGACGATGGCGACTACGTTCGTCAGGGCCAGCCGCTGGTGGAATTCGATCCCAGCGACACCGCCGTGTCCCAGCAGAGCGCCGAGGCCAACCTGGCCAAGACCGTGCGCCAGGTGCGCGGCCTGTACAGCAACGTCGACAGCTACAAGGCCCAGGTGGCCGCCCGGCGTGTCGAGGTCGAACGGGCCCGCGCCGACTACGCCCGCCGCCAGCAGCTGGCCAAGGGCGGCGCCATCTCCAAGGAAGAACTGGCCCACGCCCGTGACACCCTGGTGTCGGCGCAGAGCTCCCTGACTTCCGCGCAGCAGCAACTGGACACCAACCAGGCGCTGGTGGACGACACCGAGATCGCCTCGCACCCGGACGTCAAGGCCGCCGCCGCCCAGCTGCGCCAGGCCTATCTGAACCATGCCCGCAGCACCCTGGTGGCGCCGGTCAGCGGCTATGTCGCCAAGCGCTCGGTGCAGGTCGGCAGTCGCGTGCAGCCCGGTGCGGCGCTGATGGCCGTGGTGCCTCTGGACCAGATCTGGATCGACGCCAACTTCAAGGAAACCCAGCTCGCCGAGATGCGCATCGGCCAGCCGGTGGAAATCCATTCCGATCTCTATGGCGACGACGTGCGCTATCGTGGCGTGGTGGAAAGCCTGGGCGTGGGTACCGGCAGTGCTTTCTCGCTCCTGCCGGCGCAGAACGCCACCGGTAACTGGATCAAGATCGTCCAGCGCCTGCCCGTGCGGATCCGCCTGGAAGGCGACAACCTGGACAAGCACCCGCTGCGCATCGGCCTGTCGACCGTGGTCGACGTCGACCTGCACGACCAGGACGGCGCCCGCCTGCCCACCACCACGCCGCAGCAGCCGCGCTACAGCACCGATGTCTACGATCACCAGCTGGCCGAGGCCGATCAGCTGATCCAGCAGATCGTCCACAACAACGGTCCAGCCGCCCGCGCCGCCGGTGTAGCCAAGCGCTGACAGCCAAGGAGGCTCCCAGCGAGCCTCCCCGTCCACCCCTTCTGGTAATCCGTCATGAGCGATAACGCCTTTCGCCCGGCGAGCCTGCTGCTCGCCACGGTGGGCCTGTCCCTGGCCACCTTCATGCAGGTGCTCGACACCACCATCGCCAACGTCGCCCTGACCACCATTTCCGGCAACCTCGGGGTGAGTTCGGAACAGGGCACCTGGGTCATCACCGCCTTTGCCGTGAGCAACGCCATCGCCCTGCCGCTGACCGGCTGGATGGCGCGCCGCTTCGGCGAGGTCAAGCTGTTCATGGCCGCCGTGGTGCTCTTCGTCATCACCTCTTTCCTCTGCGGTATCGCAACCTCCATGCCGGAGCTGGTGATCTTCCGCGCCATGCAGGGTTTCGTCGCTGGCCCCCTCTACCCCATGGCTCAGACCTTGCTGCTGGCGATCTTTCCAGCGGCCAAGCGCGGCATGGCCCTGGCGCTACTGGCCATGGTGACGGTGGTGGCGCCCATCATCGGCCCCATCGCCGGCGGCTGGATCACCGACAACTACAGCTGGCCGTGGATCTTCTTCATCAACATTCCCATCGGCATCTTTGCCACCCTGGTGGTCTGGAGCCAGCTGGGCAAGAAGCCGGAAAAGCTGGTGCACCAGCCCATCGACTATGTCGGGCTGATCCTCCTGGTGCTGGGTGTGGGCGTATTGCAGGTGGTGCTGGACAAGGGCAACGACCTGGACTGGTTCGAATCCAACCTGATCTGCCTGGGCGCGGCCTTTTCCGCCGTGGCCCTCACCGCCCTGGTGATCTGGGAGCTGACCGACAAGCATCCCATCGTCAACCTGCGGCTGTTCCGCTATCGCAACTTCAGCTTCGGCACCCTGGCGCTGGTGCTGGGCTATTCGGGCTTCTTCGGCATCAACCTGCTGCTGCCCCAGTGGCTGCAGACCCAGCTCGGCTACACCCCGGTGTGGGCGGGCCTGGCCGCGGCGCCCATCGGCATCCTGCCGGTCATCCTCTCGCCGCTGGTAGGGAAGTTCGCGCACAAGACCGACCTGCGCCTGCTGGCCGGAGGCTCCTTCCTGGTGATCGGGGCGTCGTGCTTCATGCGCGCCACCTTCAACAACGAGGTGGACTATCGCCACATCGCCGAGGTACAGACCTTCATGGGCCTGGGCGTGGCGCTGTTCTTCATGCCCACCACCAGCATCCTGCTGTCCAGCCTCAAGCCGTCGGAACTGGCGGATGGCGGCGGCCTGGCGACCTTCCTGCGAGTGCTGGGCGGCAGCTTCGCCTCGTCCCTGACCACCTGGTTGTGGCAGCGTCGCGCCATCCATCACCATGCCCAGCTGACCGAGGACGTCACCGTCTACAGCTCGGCCACCCAACACTACCTGGACGCCCTCGGCGGGCCATCGCAGCAGGCCTATGCGCAGTTGGACAAGGTGGTGGAAGGTCAGGCCTACATGCTCTCCACGGTGGACTACTTTACCCTGCTCGGCTGGATCTTCATGGGGCTGTTCCTGATCATCTGGCTGGCCAAGCCGCCCTTCGCGGCCAAGCCGGGGGCCGGCGGTGGCGACCACTAGGACAGGGTCTAGGGCGCGTGATGCTGGGTCTGCAGGTAGTCGGCGATGTCGCCTAGATCCTCGGCGTCACCGATGCCCCAGAATCTCATCTTGGTGCCTGGCACCTTCTGCTCGGGATCACGCAGAAAGGCCGCCAGGGCCTCGCGATCCCAGGCGAAACCGGCCTGGCGCATGGCTTCGGAGTAGTTGTAGCCGGCCAGACTGCCGGCCTGGCGGCCGAAGAGGTCGTTGAGCTGGGGGCCGAAGCCGGACTGGGCGCCGGGCCCCACCGAATGGCAGTTGTGGCAGCGCCGCAGGAAGAGATTGCGGCCGTTGTCGGCATCGGCCCAGGCCAGTTCACCACTGAGCAATGCCAGCACGGCCAGCCCAGCCAGGCCCTTCATCGCTGGCACTTCCGGCAATAGACGCTGGCGCGCTGGCCCAGGCGGATCTCTTGCAGGCCAGTCCCGCAGACCTTGCAGAATTCGCCCTTGCGGCCGTAGACGAACAGCTCCTGCTTGAAATAGCCCGGCGCGCCGTCGCCGCCGATGAAGTCGCGCAGGGTGGTGCCGCCACTCTCGATGGAGCGCGCCAACACCTTCTTGATCTCTTCGGCCAGGCGCTCGTAGCGCGCCCGGGACACACTGCCGGCCGCCCGGCGGGGATCGATGCCGGCGGCGAACAGTGCCTCGGCGGCGTAGATGTTGCCTACTCCCACCACTACGGCGTTGTCCATGATGAAGGGCTTGACCGCCATGCTGCGTCCGCGCGACAGCTCGAACAGCCGACCGCCGTCGAAGGCCTCGGTCAGGGGCTCAGGGCCCAGCTTGCTGAGCAGCACATGGGCGTGGGGATCCTGGGTCCAGAGCAACGCACCGAAGCGCCGGGGATCGGTGTAGCGCAGCGACAGCCCGGATTCCAGCTCGATGTCGACGTGCTCGTGCTTGGCCGGCGGCTGGTCGGCCGGCACCAGGCGCAGGCTGCCGGACATGCCCAGGTGACCGATCAGGGTGCCGCTCTCGGCGCGGATCAGCAGGTACTTGGCCCGTCGCTCGACGGCCTCGATGCGCTGCCCGGACAGGCGCACATCCAGGTCCTCGGGTACCGGCCAGCGCAGCCGGCCATCGCGGACGATGACCCGGCGCACGCGCTGACCGACGACATGGGGCGCGATGCCCCGGCGAGTGGTTTCGACTTCAGGTAATTCGGGCATGAGGATCCAGGAGGCTTATTCCAGAGATTTGGCTTAAAAGGCGCCGAGCGAAGGTCAGGCAAGGCGAAAAACAGCGAGGAAGCGGAGTTTACAAAGGGTAAATGAGCATTCCGAGCTGGTTTTCAACGCCGCCTGGCCGAGCGCAGGCCCTTTTAACCAAATCTAGTAATTGATCCGACCGCTGCCCATCTCAAGGATGGTCTCCTTGAGCGACTCGAAGTCGTACTCGGACAGGCCGACGTGATCCAGCACCCGCGGGGCGATGGCCTGCCACTCGTGATCCTCGTCCTGGCCGCCCAGGGCGCGATAGCAGCCACAGATGTGCTCGGCCATCTTCAGCAGGGCCAGCAGATTCTTGATCTGGATATCGGTGGTCGAGTCCTCGTCGAAGACCGACTGGGCGTTGTGGTGATTGGCGATGGCCTGGCCGACGTGCTCCGGCAGGCGCCAGGAGCGGGAGATGAAATAGCCCACCACGGCGTGATTGGTGTTGAATATCCGGTTCTCCACGTCCACCACCCGCACCTGCTCGTTGACGCTGGCATAGGCCTCTTCCAGCACCGCCATGTAGTTGGGGAAGCGCTTGAGCATCAGCGGGATGCCACAGTTGTGGAACAGGCCCAGGGCATAGGCCTCGTCCGGTGTCGGGTAGCCGGTCTTCTTGGCCAGGCTCAGGCAGGTCTCGGCCACGTCTTGGGCGGTGTCCCAGAAGCGGTTGAGGATGACGATGGTCTCGTCGGTGAGCTCGCCCTTGATCGACTGGGCGTTGATCAGGTTGATGACCGACTGGCTGCCCAGCAGATTGACCGCGCGCTGGATCGAGGTGATGCGATTGCTGAGGCCGAAATACGGCGAGTTCACCAGCTTGAGCAGGGCGCCCGACAGCCCCGGGTCCTGACCGATCAAGCGGGAGATGACCTTGAGATCGGGGCTGGGCATGAGTTGTTCGAGCTGCAGATCCACCATGATCTGCGGCTGCGGCGGAATGCTGATGCCTTGCAGAGCCTGACGGATCTGCTCCTCGGTCAGCTGAGGGGACGCTTGGGACATGGGGACTACTCTGCGATGGATGTCGCAAATTTACTCCGCGCCGTGCGCCGATGCCATCGGGCGCGACGAAGGAACTTCAGAGGGGTAAAGCGAGACGGATTTAGGAGCGCTGGCAAAAGGCTAGCCCGACCGAATTCCAATCGAGGTATCCGCAACCATGGTTACATCCCTGAACGGCAAGAAAATCGCCATCCTGGTCACCGACGGCTTCGAACAGGCCGAGCTCACCGGCCCCAAGCAGGCCCTGGAACAGGCCGGCGCCCAGACCCACATCATCTCCGCCGAGAGCGGTGAGGTGCGCGGATGGGACGGCACCGAGCCGGCCGACAGCTTTCCGGTCGACCTCACCTTCGCCGCAGCCAATGCCGGTGACTACGACGCCGTGCTGTTGCCCGGTGGTGTGGTCAATGCCGACACCATCCGCATCGACGCGCAGGCCCAGCAGCTGACCAAACAGATCGCCGATGCCGGCAAGCCGGTGGCCGTCATCTGCCATGGCGCCTGGCTGCTGATCTCCGCCGGCCTGGTGCAGGGCAAGACCCTGACCAGTTGGCCCTCGCTGATCGACGACCTCAAGAACGCTGGCGCCACCTGGCAGGACCAGGAGGTCATCGTCGACGGTCAACTGGTGAGCAGCCGCAAGCCGGACGACATTCCAGCCTTCAATCGCGAGTTCATCAAGCTGCTGGCAGGCTGACCCTCGGAGAATGGCACTTTGATCTCATAAGACTGAACTTATGGCAAAGTGCCAGGGTCTTATCGAGTGCCCCCAAAGCACTTTTAGCCCGCCCTGCCCGGCGGGCTTTCTTTTGCCTGGCGTTTGGCCTCAAGCCTGGAAGTCACCTTGCAGATCCACCAGATGGCGGTCGATAGCGGCCAGGCGCTGACCCTGATCGCCCATGCCCAGCCATTCCAGCTTGAGGTGGGCCTCGAACGGCAGCAGGTAGGCCAACTGGTAGCCCAGGGCCTGGCGGTCGGCGACTTCACCGCCCATGTCCAGGCTGGCGACCATGGGATGCTGGGCCAGGGCCACCAGCAGCGCCATGAGATCGGCGTCGCCATCGCGCAATGGCTGGGGCTCGCTTTCGGGGAGCCACTCCACCTCTCCCACCACCAGGTGATCGGGCTGTTCTTCCTGGCTCAGCAGGCGAAAGCGCCGGCCACCTTCGATACGGATGCCCAAGAGGCCGTTGCTCTGCTGCTGCCAGTCGCGGATCAGCGCCTCGCAGCCGTAGGCGCCCAGGCGATTGGGCGCCGCACCGGTCTCGTGGCCTTCGAGGATGGTCACCACGCCAAAGCTGCTGCCCCGCTTGAGGCAACGACCGAGCATGTCCAGATAACGGGCTTCGAACAGCTGCAGATCGAGGCGGCAACCGGGAAACAGGGTGGTGTTCAGGGGAAACAGGGGCAGCGTCATGCAACCTCCAGGGCTTGAGGGTCCTGCTGGATAGAACATCGAGCGCCGCCGAAGGCTCCCGCGCGGCGACGCGCGGAGCCCGACCGGATCAGAAGCGATAGACCTCGGCGCCGGTGCGAATGGGCACCACGGCTGGCAGCGTCGGCCGGGCCTGGGCCTCTTCGACGAGTTTCTTCGGCTCCTTGCGCGCCACCTCGGTTCCACGCCGGCCGCGCTGGGCGACCTTGGTGAGATCGGTGGCCAGGCGTGCGGCCAGTTGCTGCAGCAGCTCGCTCTGGGCCCGCACCTGGGCTGCGCGGTCGCCGGCATGACGCGCCTGCAGATGGACCACTTCGCTATCCAGCAGGCGGCCCTGGCCATCGCGCAGCTGCCAGCTGGCATCCAGTGCCGCAGGTGCCTGATCGCCCGCATCGAGGCGGGTCACCACCAGCTCCACGCGATACTGGGGATCGAAGCCGGCGGGTTGCTCACCCACCACCACCCGACCGCTGTTCAGGCGGCTGGCGAGTTGGCGCTGCAGCAATTGCCGCACATTGGCATTCAGCGGTCCGGCCCAGTGATCGCCCGTGGTCTTGAGACTGCCATCGGGCTGGCGCTCCAGCAGCACGTCGCGCTGCAGGTAGTCGGCCAGTTGCAGGCTTTCGATCCACACCGCAAGGCCACGCTCGCTGCTCGCCGGCGCGCGCGCATTGCCGCCGTCGAGTTGGTAGTAGTGGCTGGGACCGAGGCTGGCACAGCCACCCAGGCCGGCCAGCAGGCCAACGAGCGCCAACCTGGCGAGACATATCCGTTTCATCGAGGCTCTCTCTCGACGGGCACCATGGCCCGGCGAGTCCTGGTCGAAAAAATCCGGGCTATGCTAGCGGCTGACTGCAGACGGCTCAAGTTTCCACCTGCAGCGAGTCCACCCGCTGGAAGCCACGCGGCAGCTTGTTGCCTCGCCGCCCGCGCTCGGCACGGTAATGTTCCAGGTCGCTGCCCTTGAGGGTATAGGGCCGCTTGCCCGCCTGCAGGGTGAGGGACACGCCGGCCGGGACCACGGCCAGATCGACTACGTATTCCTCACGCTTGGCCACCCGCTCGCCAGGAATGGAAATCAGCTTGTTGCCCTTGCCCTTGGCCAGCTGTGGCAGCTCGGTGATGGCGAATACCAGCAGGCGCCCCTCGTTGGTGACCACCGCGATGGAGGTGTCCTCCAGGGAGGCCACCGGCTTCGGAGACAGCACCTTGGCACCGTTGGGCAGGCTGATCAGCGCCTTGCCGGCCTTGTTCTTGGCCTGCAGGTCCTCGCCCTTGACCACGAAGCCGTAGCCGGCATCCGAGGCCAGTACATAGAGGCTGCTGTCGTCCGGCAGGAGCAGACACTCGAAGCTGGCCCCTGGCGGCGGCGTCAGGCGTCCGGTCAGGGGTTCGCCCTGACCCCGCGCCGACGGCAGGGAGTGAGCTGCGACCGAATAGCTGCGCCCGGTGGAGTCGATGAAGACGGCGAACTGATTGGAGCGGCCCAGGGCTGCCGCCTTGAAGCCGTCGCCGGCCTTGTAGGACAGCCCGGTCGGATCGACGTCATGGCCCTTGGCCTGGCGCACCCAGCCCTTCTCGGACAGCACCACGGTCACCGGCTCGGTGGGCATGAGTTCGGTTTCGGACAGGGCCTTGGCCTCGGCACGCACGACGATGGGCGAGCGACGAGCGTCGCCGTAGGTCTCGGCGTCCTTGATCAATTCGTCGCGGACCAGATTGCGCAGCTTCTTGTCGCTGCCCAGCAGGGTCTGCAGGCGCTTCTGCTCCTTGAGCAGCTCGGCCTGCTCGCCACGGATCTTCATCTCTTCCAGCCGCGCCAGCTGGCGCAGGCGGGTTTCGAGGATGTAGTCGGCCTGGTCCTCGGAGAGCTCGAAGCGGGCCATCAATGCCTGCCTGGGATGCTCTTCGGTACGGATGATGTGGATCACCTCGTCCAGGTTGAGAAAGGCGATCAGCAGGCCGTCCAGCAGGTGCAGGCGGCGGTTGACCTTGTCCAGGCGGAACTGCAGGCGGCGACGCACCGTGCCGATGCGATAGATCAGCCACTCCTGGAGGATCTGCCGCAGGTCCTTGACCTGGGGTTTGCCGTCCAGGCCGATGACGTTGAGGTTGACCCGGTAGCTGGATTCGAGATCGGTGGTGGCGAACAGGTGCTGCATCAGTTCGTCGGCATCGATGCGGTTGGAGCGCGGCACGATGACGATGCGGGTCGGGTTCTCGTGGTCCGACTCGTCACGCAGGTCGGCCACCATGGGCAGCTTCTTGGCCTGCATCTGGGCGGCGATCTGCTCCAGCACCTTGGAACCGGAGACCTGGTGCGGCAGCGCGGTGATGACCACGTCGCCGTCTTCACGGCGGTAGACGGCACGCATGCGCACCGAGCCGCGCCCGGTCTCGTAGATTTTGCGCAGGTCGGCGTGCGGGGTGATGATCTCGGCTTCGGTGGGGAAGTCCGGACCCGGCACATGCTCCAGGAGTTCGGGAATCCCGGCGATGGGATCGTCCAGCAGGCGCACGCAGGCAGCCGCCACCTCACGCAGGTTGTGCGGCGGGATGTCGGTGGCCATGCCCACGGCGATGCCGGTGGTGCCGTTGAGCAGCAGGTTGGGCAGGCGTGCCGGCAACACCGCCGGTTCGTTCAGGGTGCCATCGAAGTTGGGCACCCAGTCCACGGTGCCCTGCCCCAGTTCATTGAGCAGCACCTCGGAATAGCGCGACAGCCGCGCCTCGGTGTAGCGCATGGCGGCAAAGGACTTGGGATCGTCGGGCGCCCCCCAGTTGCCTTGGCCATCCACCAGCGGATAGCGATAGGAGAACGGCTGGGCCATGAGCACCATGGCCTCGTAGCAGGCCGAGTCGCCGTGGGGGTGGTACTTACCGAGGACGTCACCCACGGTACGGGCGGATTTCTTGTGCTTGGCGTCGGCGTCCAGGCCCAGTTCGCTCATGGCATAGACGATGCGGCGCTGGACCGGCTTGAGACCGTCGCCGATGTGCGGCAGGGCACGGTCCATGATGACGTACATGGAGTAGTTCAGGTACGCCTGCTCGGTGAAGTCGGCCAGCGAACGGCGTTCGACGCCATCCAGGCTCAGGTCGAGGGGTGCACTCATGGGAGTCCTTTGGTGTTACGTCTTTGATCGGGGGGCCCGGTCCATCGCGGTCATGGACCACTCCTACAGGCGCTCGATACACCTGTAGGAGCGGCCCATGGCCGCGATAAGCGCAGCCAACATATTTAGAGCAGCACTTCGGCGCGATCGCCCTTGGATTCCAGCCAGCTCTTGCGATCGGCGGACCTCTTCTTGGCCAGCAGCATGTCCATCATCTCGAGGGTGCCGGGCACGTCTTCGAGGGTCAGCTGCACCAGGCGCCGGGTGTTGGGATCCATGGTGGTCTCGCGCAGCTGCAGCGGATTCATCTCGCCGAGGCCCTTGAAGCGGGTGACCTGGGGCTTGCCGCGCTTCTTCTCCGCCGCCAGGCGATCGAGGACGCCGTCACGCTCGGCCTCGTCGAGGGCGTAATGGACCTCCTTGCCCAGGTCGATGCGGTACAGCGGCGGCATGGCCACATAGACGTGGCCGGCGTCCACCAGCGGGCGGAAGTGCTGCACGAACAGGGCGCACAGCAGGGTGGCGATGTGCAGGCCGTCGGAGTCGGCGTCGGCGAGGATGCAGATCTTGCCGTATCTCAGGCCGCTCAGGTCGGCGCTGCCCGGGTCGATGCCGATGGCCACGGCGATGTCGTGCACCTCCTGGCTGCCCAGCACCTCGCTGCCGTCCACCTCCCAGGTGTTCAGGATCTTGCCGCGCAGCGGCATGATGGCCTGGAATTCCTTGCTGCGCGCCTGCTTGGCGCTGCCACCGGCGGAGTCACCTTCCACCAGGAACAGCTCGGATCTCATGGGATCCTGGCCGGCGCAATCGGCCAGCTTGCCAGGCAGCGCCGGACCCTGGGTGATCTTCTTGCGCTCGACCTTCTTGCCCGCCTTGAGGCGGCGGCCGGCGTTGTTGATGGCCAGTTCGGCGATCTGCTGACCCAGCTCCGGATGGGCATTGAGCCAGAGGCTGAAGGCGTCCTTGACCACCCCGGCGACAAAGGCGGCCGCCTCGCGGGACGACAGCCGCTCCTTGGTCTGACCGGAGAACTGCGGCTCCTGCATCTTCATCGAGAGGACGAAGGCGATGCGCTCCCAGACGTCTTCCGGGGCCAGCTTGAGGCCACGCGGCAAGAGGTTGCGGAATTCGCAGAATTCGCGGATGGCATCCAGCAAACCTTGGCGCAAGCCGTTCACATGGGTGCCGCCCTGGGCGGTGGGAATCAGGTTGACGTAGCTTTCCTGCACCGACTCGCCGCCCTCGGGCAGCCAGAACAGCGCCCAGTCAACCGCTTCCCGGGCCGAGGCCAGGCTGCCGTGAAAGGGGGCCTCGGGCAGCCGCAAGGCATCGCCCACGGTGTCGATCAGATAGGATCTCAGGCCGTCTTCGTAATGCCATTCGCTGCGCTCGCCGCTGGCTTCGTCGAGGAAGCTCACCGCCAGGCCTGGGCAGAGCACCGCCTTGGCCTTGAGCACGTGCTTCAGACGGCTGACGGAAAACTTGGGCGAATCGAAGTACTTGGGATCCGGCCAGAAGTGCACGCTGGTGCCGGTATTGCGCTTGCCGACGCTGCCGACCACGGCCAGTTCGCTGGCCTTGAAGCCGTCGGCGAAGGCCATGCCGTATTCGTTGCCGTCGCGCTTGACGCGCACCTCGACGCGGGTCGACAGGGCGTTCACCACGGAGATGCCCACGCCGTGCAGACCGCCGGAGAACTGGTAGTTCTTGTTGGAGAACTTGCCGCCGGCGTGCAGCTTGGTCAGGATCAATTCGACGCCGGAGACGCCCTCTTCCGGATGGATGTCCACCGGCATGCCGCGCCCGTCGTCGAGCACCTCGAGGGAATTGTCGGCGTGCAGGATTACCTGCACCTGGCGCGCATGACCGGCCAGCGCCTCGTCCACGCTGTTGTCGATGACTTCCTGGGCCAGGTGGTTGGGCCGGGAGGTGTCGGTGTACATGCCAGGGCGCTTGCGCACCGGATCGAGTCCGGAGAGGACTTCGATGGCGTCGGCGTTATAGGCGTTCTGCGTGGCCATGGGGTCTCTATTCGAAGGTGTTGAAATCCAGCTCGCGCCAGAGCGCCGGATCGAAGCCGGCCAGCTCCAGCAGCAGCGGCAGCTGGCGATGGAAGCCCTGGAAGCCATGGTCGCCGCCCTGCTCGATACGCAGGGTGCAGGCGCCGTAGTAGCGTTCGGCGTCGCGGTAGTCGAGGGTCTCGTCGCCGGTCTGCAGCCAGACGTGGAAGCGCTCGGGATCCGCCGGCGCCGCGACTTCCAGCGCACGCATGGCCTCGACGTGGGCCTCGGTGAGGATCCAGGTCTCGCCGGTATGGTGATTGCGCTGAAGCCCCAGGTAATGCTCCATGAAGCGCCAGGGCCGGACCGCGGGGTTGATCAGCACGGCCTTGAGCCCGTGGCGCTCGGCCAGGACGGTGGCATAGTAGCCGCCCAGGGAGCTGCCGACCAGCAAGGGGGCGTCCAGCTCGGCCAGTTCGCGCTCCAGGAGCGCGAAGGCGGCATCGGCATCGTTGGGCAGCGCCGGGGCACGCAGGCGGTCCGCCAGGCCGAGTCGGGTCATGCAGGCGGTCAGCTGCCGCGCCTTCAAGGACGCGGGTGAGCTGTTGAAACCATGGATATAGAGGATCGACGGCATCGGGCCGCTCCTACTGGATAAAAAAACAGGTAAAGGGTAACCCGTTTCGACCCGCGCGACCAAGGCAGCCGACCGGCGTCGGCGTCAGTAGCCCGCCGCGCTGTGATCCACAGTGAAGGCATGCTGTTGCAGACGCGAGACACCGGTTTCCAGGGTGCCATCGGGCAACAGGCGCAACCAGCGATAGCCCGGGGCCTGGTCGCCCGCCTTGAAATCCTCGCTGCCCGGCTCGAATTGCAGACCGGTGGACGGCGAGGCCAGCAGGCGCACGCCGTTGCGCAGCTGATCGAATTCCTGGTGGATGTGACCCCAGAGCACGACCTTGACCTGAGGATGGCGATCCAGCACGGCGAACAGCTCGTCCGGCCGGTGCAGCCCCAGGGGTTCCATCCAGCCACAGCCCACCGGGACCGGGTGATGGTGCAGGCAGATCAGCGCGGGGCGTTCGGGCGCGGCGCTCAGGGCCTCGTCCAAGGCCAGCAGCTGCGCCTGCTCCAGCTCACCGAACACGCAGCCGCGCACGGTGCTGTCGAGCAGGATGAGACGCCAGGCGCCCAGGTCGGTGACGGATTCCAGAAAATCGCGATCGCCACAGGCCTTGGCCATGGGCGCGTTCTCGTCATGGTTGCCGGCCAGCCAGCGCATGGGCGCGTCCAGCGGCTCGGTCAGCGCGCAAAAGCGCTGATAGGACGCCACGGAACCATCCTGGGAGAGGTCACCGCTGGCCAGCAGCAGATCGATGCGTGGCTGCTCCCGTACCACCTGGGCGACCACCTGTTGCAGGCTGGCCGCCGTATCGATGCCCAACAGCCGGCCATTGGCACGAGCAAACAGATGGCTGTCGGTCAGTTGGACGACGAGGGGAGCGTTGACACTATCCGGCAAACTCACCAAAGCCTCCTAGGCATAAGGGGACAACGAGCGCAGGCAGGGTGCAGAAAAGTTCCCGGGAACTTGCGTGCATGCATCACATTTTCGCAGCTTGGCGAGCGAGAAGGAAGTCGCGGCTGTCAGCGTTGCGCCCTGGTACTCATCGCTGCAGGATGGGTTCAGCCTCGTGGCCACAGGCCAGGCAGTGACTCAGCCACTCGCCGAGAAACAGATTGAGCTGGTTCTTTTCGTCAGGCTGATGCATCGCCTGGTTGGGATAGGGATAGCGTCCGAGCAGGTGCCGGGAGGCCCCGGCCGACACCACTTCCGCCATCCGCGCGTCGTGATAGACCCGCACTTCCAGCTCGGGAACCGGCAGCCAGGGCAGCCCCAGTTCCTGGCGGACCCGCAGCACCGTCGTATAGGGACAGGCCTCGGTGACCTCCAGCGCCAGCACCCCCAAGGGGCGCTCGCCTTGCGACAACATGACGCGGCGCGATACCACGGCTTCGCGCATCTTGGGCAGAAGCCGCATCAGCCGCACGTAGTTGGCCTCGCACGTGGCCTGCAGGCCCGGCAGGTCAACTCGATAGCGATCTCGCAGTTTCAGCCCCATAACCCCCGTACCTCGGCGCGATTGAGCGCCAACCATTGCAGGGCGATGATTGCCGCTGCGTTATTGATTCGACCGTCGCGCACCCCTGCCAGTGCCTCGTCCAGCGACCAGACATGGACGCGAATGTCCTCGCCCTCCTCCTCCAGACCATGGACGCCACCGGCGTCCGCGGAGCTGCAGCGGCCCAGGTAGAGATAGACCTGTTCGTCACTGCCGCCGGGCGAGGGGAAGTAGGTGGAGATGGGCCAGAGCGATTGCAAGGTCAGCCCGGCTTCTTCCTCGGCTTCCCGATGAGCGACCGCCTCGACGGCCTCGCCCTGCTTGTCCACCAAGCCCGCTACCGGCTCAAGCAGCCAGGGATGAGCGGTCTTTTCCATGACGCCGACGCGAAACTGCTCGATCAGCACCACCTCGTCGCGCACCGCATCGTAGGGCAGCACGCAGACGGCATCGGGACGCACGAAGACCTCGCGCTCCAGTTCCGGGCCCAAATCACCGGAGAACTGGCGATGGCGCAGCCGGAAACGGGCCATGCGGTAGAAGCCCTGAAAGCAGATCTCGCGGCTCAGGATTTCAACGGCGGGCGCCTGGGATTCGTTGGCTTCGGTCATGGGCGCTCCAGCGCTGATTGCAGGTAATCAGATCATCGTAGCGTGCCGCCTGCGCTCGTGCAGCCCCCGGCGCGCCAAGTCGCGAAAAGGACAACAAGCCGGGAAACCTGCGCCTACCCCTGGCAAACTTATGGGGCCAGACGGGTTCGAAAGCCGTCGTTCTCTGTTTCCAGGACAAGGAATCCCATGCGTATCCGCCCGCTCCTCCTGCTCGCCGGCCTGCTGCTCGGTGGTTGCCAAAGCGTCTTCGGCCCCAACCTCGACAAACCCCTCACGCCTCGCCACCAGGCCTGGGAGCACCGCCCCGCCGGCTGCCAGGGCGAAGACTGCCCACTGATCAACATCGACTACGTGGAGTTCAGCGAACCGGCGCTGGACGCCCTGGTGCAACGCCACCTGCTGGGCCTGGCCCGTGCCGAGCCGGGCGCGCCCATCCCCGCCTCGCTGGCCAGCTACGAGCGGGATTTCCTCGCCAAGGCCCAGCCGCGCTGGAGCAGCTATCTGCAGGCCAAGGTGCGCGAACAGCATGACGGTCTGGTGATCATCGAATTCTCCAGCTACCTGGCCAACGGCGGCGCCCATGGCCTGGCCGGCCGCGACTTCGTCACCTGGGATCGCCACCTCGATCGGCAGATCACCCTGGGCGACATGCTGGTGCCGGGGCAGGAAGCCGAATTCTGGCGCCTGGCGCAGCTGTCGCGGGAGGCCTGGATGCTCAGCAACGGTGTCGGCGATGCCGAATTCCGTCAGCAGTGGCCCTTCCTCAAGACCAACAACGTGGCCCTGGACTTCGGCGCCCTGACGCTCAAGTACGACATCGGCAGCATCGCCCCCTATGCCATGGGCCATCCGGAGCTGAAGATCCCCTATCCCAAGCTCAACGGCATCCTCAAGGGCGAGTATTTCCCGGGGCGCGGGAAGAGTCGCCAGCCGTAGTCCGCCCTGTTGGGCTTCGACGGTGGAGCCGTCTCAGCCCAACCTACGGTGTCACCTCGGACCGCGACCGACGTAGGTTGGGTTGAGCGCAGCGAAGCCAACAGGCCCTATTCAGCAGCGCACCGTTGGGTTTCGACGATGGAACCGTCTCAGCCCAACCTACGCCTGCTAAGCCAGCACACTGTTCTCGTAGGTTGGCGCTGAGCGCAACGAAGCCCAACAGGCCGGACCCTAAACTCGCTTCAACCCCAGCAGCGCCTGTGCGGTACCGGCCACCACGATGGCCGGCAGGGTCGCGCCCCAGGCTGGCAGCAGGGTCGGCAGCAGGTGGTAGACGGCCACGCCCAGGGCCCAGGCGATCAGGGATTCCAGGCGCAACGCCCGTACCCGCTGCGGAGCCTTGCGGCGGCGCAGCAGGAAGTGATCCACCAGCACCACGCCGAACAGCGGCGCGAACACCGAGCCGATCAGCAGCAGGAAGTGCTCGTACTGGGCCAGGGGCACCAGCAGCGCCAGCAGGGTGCAGAGAATGCCGATGGCCAGGGTCAGCTGCCAGATCTTCACCTGGGCCAGGAAACCCGTGGCCACCGCCGCCGAGTGATAGGCGGCAAAGGCATTTTCCGATTCGTCTAGCAGGATCAGCAGCAGTGGCAGGCCCAGGCCGGCCACGGCCAGGGCGCGTAGCAGAGCGTCGGCCTCACCGCCGCTGGCGAAGGCCAGGGTGTAGGCGAAGCCCAGGCCCATCAGCCAGAGGTTGCCGCAGAAATAGCCCAGCATGACGCCTCGCCCGGCGCTACGCCCGGTGCGGGCGAAGCGGGTGTAGTCGGCGATCACCGGTAGCCACGACAGCGGCATGGCCACCACCAGGTCGAAGCCCAGGGCCTGGGTCAGGGAGCCATCGCCCGGGCGCTGCCAGAGCGCGGCCAGGTCGGCGCGCAGGAACAGGTCCAGGGTCAACCAGCCGCAGGCGCCCAACAGCAGCCAGATACCCCAGCGGCTGAGGAAACGGCGCACGAAGGTCAGGGGACCGGCCACCGCCAGCGCCGTGGCCAGGGCGCCGAAGACCAGGGTCCAGAGCACCGGCGAGGCCCAGCTCTGCAGGCCCCAGCTGCCCAGCAGCACACTGGCCGCCTCGCGCATCACTACCAGTTCGAAGGCACCCCAGCCGATCAGCTGGGTGATGTTGAGCACCGCGGGCAACAGCGCGCCGCGCTGGCCGAGACTCTGGCCCAGGGCGGTCATGCCGGCCAGGCCCGTGTCGCTGCCCACCAGGCCGGCAGCGGCCAGCAACAGCACCCCGACCGCGGTGCCGAGCACCAGCACCAGCAGGCCGTCGGCCAGGCCCAGTCCGGGCGCCAGCAGCGCGCCGGCCTGGGCCACCATCAGGCCGATGCCGAGGGAGAACCAGAGAGTGAAGAGATCGCGCCCGCCAAGGATGCGGCGGTCCGCCGGAACGGCGACGGTGGGGGTATAGAGGCCGGGGGCCTGGGCCATGATGGGTCTCGTGAACAAGGGGTTGAGGACGCCCAACGTCGTTGGGTGACGCTGGGCATTGTTGGGCTTCGCTGCGCTCAGCACCCACCTACGGTGGTTTGTCTGGAACCGTAGGTTGGGTTGAGACGGTTCCATCGTCGACGCCCAACGGTACGAGGTCGACCTGCGCATCGTTGGGCTTCGCTGCGCTCAGCGCCAACCTACGGTGGTTTGTCTGGAACCGTAGGTTGGGTTGAGACGGCTCCATCGCCGACGCCCAACGGTACGAGGTCGACTTGCGCATCGTTGGGCTTCGCTGCGCTCAGCGCCAACCTACGGTGGTTTGTCTGGAACCGTAGGTTGGGTTGAGACGGCTCCATCGTCGAAGCCCAACGGTGCGGGGTCGATCTGGACAACGTTGGGCTTCGCTGCGCTCAGCGCCAACCTACGGGTGTCAGACCTGCTTGTAGATCACCCCGCCTTCGTCCTTGAAGCGCGCCGCCTGTTCCTGGAAGCCGGCCTCGATGGCCTTCTGCTCGTCGGTCAGGCCGTTTTCCTTGGCGTAGTCGCGGACTTCCTGGGTGATCTTCATGGAGCAGAACTTGGGGCCGCACATGGAGCAGAAGTGCGCCACCTTGGCCGAGTCCTTGGGCAGGGTCTCGTCATGGAAGGCGCGCGCCGTATCCGGGTCCAGGCCCAGGTTGAACTGGTCTTCCCAGCGGAATTCGAAGCGCGCCTTGCTTAGTGCGTTGTCGCGGATCTGGGCGCCGGGATGCCCCTTGGCCAGGTCGGCGGCATGGGCGGCGATCTTGTAGGTGATGATGCCGGTCTTGACGTCGTCCTTGTTGGGCAGGCCCAGGTGCTCCTTGGGCGTCACGTAGCAAAGCATGGCGCAGCCGAACCAGCCGATCATGGCGGCGCCGATGCCGCTGGTGATGTGGTCGTAGCCGGGGGCGATGTCGGTGGTCAGCGGGCCGAGGGTATAGAACGGCGCCTCGTCGCAGCACTCCAGCTGCTTGTCCATGTTTTCCTTGATCAGCTGCATGGGCACATGGCCCGGGCCTTCGATCATGGTCTGGACGTCGTGCTTCCAGGCGATCTTGGTCAGCTCGCCGAGGGTTTCCAGTTCGCCGAACTGGGCGGCGTCATTGGCGTCGGCGATGGAGCCCGGGCGCAGGCCGTCACCCAGGGAGAAGCTCACGTCGTAGGCCTGCATGATTTCGCAGATGTCTTCGAAGTGGGTGTAGAGGAAGTTCTCCTTGTGATGCGCCAGGCACCACTTGGCCATGATGGAGCCGCCGCGGGAGACGATGCCGGTGACGCGCTTGGCGGTCAGGGGCACATAGTGCAGGCGCACCCCGGCATGGATGGTGAAGTAGTCCACGCCCTGCTCCGCCTGCTCGATGAGGGTGTCGCGGAACAGCTCCCAGGTCAGTTCTTCGGCGACGCCATCGACCTTTTCCAGGGCCTGGTAGATGGGCACGGTGCCGATGGGGACCGGCGAGTTGCGGATGATCCACTCGCGGGTCTCGTGGATGTGCTTGCCGGTGGACAGGTCCATCACGGTGTCGGCGCCCCAGCGGATGCCCCAGGTCAGCTTTTCCACCTCTTCCTCGATGGAAGAGCCCAGGGCGCTGTTGCCGATGTTGCCGTTGATCTTCACCAGGAAGTTGCGGCCGATGATCATCGGCTCCAGCTCCAGGTGGTTGATGTTGGCCGGGATGATGGCGCGGCCGCGGGCCACCTCGTCGCGGACGAACTCCGGCGTGATCTCCTGGGGAATGCTGGCACCGAAGCTCTGGCCGCGGTGCTGGTTGCCGAGCAGGCCGGCGGCGCGGGCCTCCTGCAGCTTCATGTTCTCGCGGATGGCGATGTATTCCATCTCCGGCGTGACGATGCCCTGGCGGGCATAGTGCATCTGGGAGACGTTGCGCCCGGCCTTGGCCCGGCGCGGCTGGCGCGCCAGGTCGAATCTCAGGGCGGCGAGGCTCGGATCGGCGAGCCGCGCCTGACCGAATTCGGACGAGAGCCCGGCCAGCAGTTCGGTGTCGCCGCGCTCTTCGATCCAGCGCGAACGCACGTCCGGCAGGCCCTTGCGCAGGTCGATGCGGGCGGTCGGGTCGGTGTAGGGACCGGAGGTGTCGTAGACGAACACCGGAGCGTTCTGCTCGCCGCCAAAGGCGGTGGGGGTATCGGCGAGGGAGATTTCCCGCACCGGCACGCGAATGTCGGGACGCGAGCCGGTCAGATAGACCTTGCGCGAATTGGGCAACGGCTGGGTGGACTGGCGGTCGACGCGGGTAAAGTCGGTGACGTTGTTCTGCTTGTTCATCGAGGCTCTCCTGGTGGGCGCGTTGCCGAGGGAAGAACCTGGACGAAGGGGTGGGCACGCAGGAAGACGCAAGCCCGGACGGATGGCGACCACGGAGACGGATGCGGACGCCCTCTTGTTCCCTACGCAGGTTGACGCACCGCCATGCGGCGCGCCTAGCCTGATCAGGTTCAACGGGATCCGGGACTACCCGATCTCAGCGCCTCGTAGCGCACCCCGACAAGAACGCGGCCAGTGTAAACCCAGACTGGCAGAAACTTCGACCGCTATTTCCTCTCCTATGGCGGATTCGGACGAAGTCACTACACTGGCCCGGTCCCTCAAGGAAGGCTCCCAGAATGCGAAGATTCCTGCTGCTCGCGGCGCTCTGCACCATGGCTGGTCTGGCCCAGGCCCAGGTGGCCGGCAATGGCCTGCTCGACGTCTACCGCGAGGCGCTGGACAACAACGCCGACCTGGCCGCCGAGCGCGCCGGTCTCGGCGCCCAGCGCGAAGCGGTGCCCCAGGCGCGGGCCGGCCTGTTGCCGCAACTCGGCCTCGGTGCCCAGTTCAACGACACCCACACCAGCCTGGAGCTGAAGGACAATCCCGCACTGGGCGTCCAGGGTGGCCGCTACAGCAGCGATCGCAGCAGCCAGCTGATCCAGGCCACCCTCAGCCAGCCGCTGTTCCGCGCCGACCGCTGGTTCCAGCTCAAGGCGGCCCAGGCCGCCACCGAGCAGGCCGAGCTGCAGTTTTCCGCCGCCCAGCAGCAACTGATCCTGCAGACCGCCGAGGGCTACTTCAGCGCCCTGCGCGCCCAGGACGCCCTGGCCACCGCCCGTGCCGAGGAAAAGGCGCTGTACCGCCAGCTGGACCAGTCCCGCGAGCGCTACAAGGTCGGCCTGACCGACGACACCGACGTGCTCCAGGCCCAGGCCAGCTTCGACAATGCCCAGGCCAACCGCTCGCAGAGCGAGCAGCAGGTGGCCGATGCCTTCCAGGCCCTGACTCGCCTGACCGATCGCGACTACGGCAGCATCGCCGGCATTCGTCACGACCTGCCGATCCTGCCGCCGCAGCCCAACGATGCGCGCCAGTGGGTGGACACCGCCATGCGCCAGAATCTGCAGCTGCTGGCCGCCGGCCAGGGCGTGAATGCGGCCCAGGAAACCCTGCGCCAGCGCCGCGCCGGGCACCTGCCGACGGTGGATGCGGTGGCGCGCTACAGCCACAGCGACAACGATGCGGTGAATCTGCCCAACGCCGAGCAGCTGGCGCTGTTCGGCAGCCCGGTCAACAGCCGCAGCATCGGTATCCAGGTGGAGCTACCGCTGTACAGCGGCGGCGCCACCAGCTCCCAGGCGCGTCAGGCCTACCAGCAGCTGGACCGGAGCGAACAGCAGCAGGAAAGCCTGCGCCGCCAGGTGGTGCAGAACACCCGCAATGCCCATCGGGCGATCAACACCGATATCGAGCAGGTGCGTGCCCGACGGCTATCCATCGCCTCCAGCCAGCGCGCCCTGAGAGCCACCGAGATCGCCTACCAAGTGGGCAGCCGCACCATCGTCGACGTGCTCGACGCCCAGCGGCTGCTGTACAACGCCGTGCGCCAGTACAACGATGCCCGCTACAACTACATCCTGGATACCCTGAGACTCAAGCAGGCGGCCGGCACCCTGGCGCCCAACGACCTGCTGGCGCTGTCGGGCTATCTCGACCCCCACTACGACCCGGATCGCGACTTCCTGCCGCCGGACCTGGCCAAGACCCGCGCCGACGTCCTGCCGGCGCGCTCGGCTCAGGGCGTGAGCAATTTATCCAGTCCGGAGAGCAGGCGCTCCAGCGCGCCCTGATTGGCGGCCAACACCGCCAGACCCGCCTGCCGGCGCCGCTCGGCTTCCGCCGGCTCGGCCCACAGTCGGGCCACGGCGGCGGCGATGGCCGAGGCTTCCGCTACCGTTTCCAGGGCGCCGGCGTCGCGCAACTGGGCGACGATGTCGAGGAAGTTGAACACGTGCGGACCGCTGAGCACCGGCATGCCGAGAGCGGCCGGCTCCAGCGGATTGTGCCCGCCGCGCTCGATCAGGCTGCCACCGACGAAGGCCACGTCGGCCAGGGCGTAGAGAAACAGCAACTCGCCCATGGTGTCGCCCAGCAGGACCTGGGTCTGCGGCTGCACCGCCTCCCCCGTCGAGCGCTGGATCACGCTGAAGCCTTCGCGGCGCACCTCGGCCAGCACCTCGGGAAAGCGTTCGGGATGACGCGGCACCAGGATCAGCAGGGCATCGGGGCGGGTGGCCAGCAGTTGGCGCTGGGCCTGGAGCAGGATCTCGTCTTCGCCGGCGTGGGTGCTGGCGGCGATCCACACCGGGCGACGGCCCCAGCCCTGGCGCAGCGCAGCCGCGCGGGCCGGCAGCTCGGGATCGATGCGCAGGTCGAACTTGATGGAACCGGTCACCATGACCCGCTCGGCACGGGCACCGAGGGCGCGAAAGCGCTCGGCTTCCACCGGTGTCTGCACCGCCAGCCAGGCCAGTTCCGCCAGCATCGGTCCGGTCACCCCGCCCAGTTTCCCGTAGCCACGGGCGGAACGCTCGGACAGCCGGCCATTGGCCAGAGCGATGGGAATGTCGCGGCGCGCCGCCTGGTGGATGAGGTTGGGCCAGAGCTCGGTTTCCATCACCACGCCCAGGCTTGGCCGCAGGCGATCGAGGAAGCGCCCGGCCAGCCCCGGCAGGTCGTAGGGCAGATAGCAGTGGTGCACCTCGTCACCGAACAGGGCGCGAATGCGCTCCGAGCCGGTGGGCGTCATGCAGGTCACGGTGATCGGCAGTTCGGGATGACGTTGGCGCAGCGCGCGAATCACCGGCGCGGCGGCGATGCTCTCCCCCACCGACACCGCATGCACCCAGATGCCGCCGGGCGGCACCTCTGGCAAGCCCAGCGCCAGGCGCTCGCCGATGCGTTGCCGATAGGCGGGGGCCTTGCGTCCGCGCCAGAGCAGGCGCAGCAGGATGAAGGGCAAGGCCAGGGTGAAGATCAGGCTATAGAGGGTACGGTTCATGGCGGCAGAGCTTAATGAAGCCCGGCCGCCAGTGCGAGCCTGTTCACTCTAGTGCGAATGCCGCGGCACCCCGCCTTCGCGGGCGATCACCTTGAGGTGCAGGGTGGCCGGTTCCAGGCAGCCGCCGGTGGAAAGCTGGCCCACCAGTTGCCGATAGAGCTCCTGCCAGGGGGTCTGGGCCGGCGGCAGATTGGGCGTCCACTCAGCGCGACGGCGCTCCAGTTCGGCATCATCCAGCAGCACATCGACGCTGCGGGCATTGAGGTCCACGCGCAACCGGTCGTTGGTCTTGAGCAGCGCCAGGCCACCGCCCACCGCCGCTTCCGGCGACATGTTGAGGATCGACGGACTGGCCGAGGTACCGCTCTGACGACCGTCGCCCAGGCACGGCAGGGAGTCGATGCCCTTCTTGATCAGCGCCGCCGGTGGGGCCATGTTGACCACCTCGGCGCTGCCCGGATAACCCACCGGCCCGGCGCCGCGGATCACCAGGATGCAGCGCTCGTCGATGTCCAGGGCCGGGTCATCGATGCGCGCGTGGTAGTCCTCCGGCCCCTCGAAGACGATAGCCCGCGCCTCGAAGCTGTTTTCCTTGCCGGGTTCGGCCAGGTAGGTCTGGCGAAAGGCCTCGCCCACCACCGACATCTTCATGATGGCACTGTCGAAGAAATTGCCGCTGAGCACGATGAAGCCGGCGCGGTGCTTGAGCGGCGCTTCGTAGGGCTGGATCACCGCGGGATCCAAGCTGGCCGCACCTTCGGCGATGGCACCGATGGTGCGCCCGGATACCGTCAGGCAGTCGCCATGCAGGCGCCCCGCCTTGCGCAGTTCGTGGAGTACCGCCGGCACCCCGCCGGCGCGGTGGAAGCCCTCGCCCAGGTACTTGCCGGCCGGCATGCAGTTGGCCAGCAGCGGGATGTCCTCGCCCAGGCGCTGCCAGTCGTCCAGCGACAGCTCGATGCCCATGTGCCGGGCGATGGCGATCAGGTGCGGCGGGCAGTTGCTGGAAGCGCCCAGGGCCGAGGCCACCACGATGGCGTTCTCGAAGGCCTCGCGGGTCATGATCTGCGAGGGGCGGACGTCGTCCAGCACCAGCTGGCAGATGCGCTTGCCGGTGGCATAGGCCATCTGCCCGCGCTCGCGATAGGGCGCGGGGATGCTGGCGCAACCGGGCAGCGACATGCCCAGGGTCTCGGCCAGGGCATTCATCGACAGGGCCGTGCCCATGGTGTTGCAGTGGCCCACCGAAGGCGAGGCGGCGGTGGTCAGGGCCATGAAGCCCTCGTAGTCGATCTCGCCGGTCGCCAGCAGGTTGCGCGCGTGCCAGAGCACGGTGCCGGAGCCGATCAGCTCACCCTTGAAATGCCCGTCCAGCATGGGCCCACCGGACAGCACGATGGCCGGCAGGTCGGTGGTGGCCGCGGCCATCAGGCAGGCCGGCGTGGTCTTGTCGCAACCGGTGGTGAGCACCACGCCGTCCAAGGGAAAGCCGTGCAGGATCTCCACCAGGCCGAGGTAGGCCAGGTTGCGATCCAGGGCCGCGGTGGGGCGGCGACTCTGCTCGGCGATGGGGTGCACCGGGAATTCCATGGGGATGCCGCCCGCATCGCGGATACCGGCCTTGACCCGCTGGGCCAGCTCCAGGTGATGACGATTGCAGGGCGTGAGGTCGCTGCCGGTCTGGGCGATGCCGATGATGGGACGACCGGACTGGAGTTCGTCGCGGGTCAGGCCGTAGTTCATGTAGCGCTCGACATAGAGCGCGGTCATGTCGGCGTGGGCAGGGTCATCGAACCATTGCTGGCTGCGCAGCGGGCGTTTGGCGGAAGTCATGATGGTCTCTAGTTGTTATTAGGAAAGAGCGGTTAGCGACCCAGCAGGCCGCGGGCGGCCAGGTTGTGCATCAGGGCACCGAGGCCGAAGCGCCAGGCCGGGGCCTGGTCGCTGGTGGTCACCCTATTGTGCAGGGTGCCCAGCAGCGGGCTGGCGATGCTCACCACGTCACCCACCTTGTGGGTGAAGCCGCCGCCGGGGGCGTCACGGTCCTGGGTCGGGGCGAACAGGGTGCCGAGAAACAGCACGAAGCCGTCGGGATACTGGTGGTTGGCATTGAGGGTCTGGGCGGCGAGATCGGTGGGATCACGACTGATCTGCGCCATGGAGCTGCTGCCATTGAGGTGAAAGCCGTCTTCACCCTGGACCTCCAGGGTCACCACGCACTGGCGCACTTGGTCGAGATCGAAGGTCTCGTCGAACAGACGGATGAAGGGCCCCAGGGCGCAGGAGGCGTTGTTGTCCTTGGCCTTGCTCAGCAGCAGGGCGCTGCGGCCCTCAATGTCGCGCAGGTTGACGTCATTGCCCAGGGTGGCGCCATGCAGGCGACCGCGGCTGTCGGCCACCAGCACCACCTCGGGTTCGGGATTGTTCCACTGGGACACAGGGTGGATGCCGATGGCGCTGCCGCTGCCGACCGCGGCCAGCACCGGCGCCTTGGTGAAGATCTCGGCGTCCGGGCCGATGCCCACCTCCAGGTATTGCGACCACATGCCCTTCTCGATCAGCAGCGCCTTGAGCGCCTGGGCGCGCGAACTACCCGGCTCCAGGCCCTGCAGATCCGCGCCGATCACCGCCTGCACCTGCTCGCGGATGGCCACAGCGCGCCCGGCATCGCCGCCGGCCTGCTCTTCGATCACCCGTTCCAGCATGCTGGCGGCAAAGGTCACTCCGGCGGCCTTGATCACCTGCAGATCGGCCGGCGGCAGCAGGCGCAGGCGGCTCGGATCGGCCTGTTCGCCGCTGTTGGCCAGCAGGTCATCAAGGCTGCCGAGGTAGCGCCCGGGGGTATCGCGCAGGGCCTGCAGCGGCGCCTCTTCCTCGAACAGGGCGCTCAGCGTGGCGAAGCGTGCCGAGACATCGAAGACGCCGTCCTCGCGCAGCACCACGGGCGAGGGACCGGCCAGCGGACCGGGCACCCAGGCACGACCGACCAGGGTGCCGGCCAGGCCATCGGTGGGAAGGGTGTTGCCAGGCGAGAGACGAAGGGACATGGGCAGGACTCCAGGGCTGATGGGTCCACGCTAGGCAGCCAGACTGATAAACTCAAATGGGCTTATTTCATCATTCGATAACCTGCACTTATCGCCTGGGAGGCATACGTGTCCGAGCCGTCGTTCAGCCAGATCAGCCACTGGCTCAAGTTTCGCCACCTGCTGCTGATCGACACCCTGGGGCGCACCCGCAACATGCACCTGGCGGCGCAGCAGATGAACCTCAGCCAGCCGGCCATCAGCAAGATGCTCAAGGAGCTCGAGCACCTGCTGGGCTTCGCCCTGTTCGAGCGCCAGCCGCGCAGCATGCCGCCCACGGCGCTGGGCGAGCACGTGCTGCGCTATGCCCGGGTGGCGCTCAACGATGCCCGCGACTTCGCCGAGCAGATCGACAGCCTGAGACGCGGCGGCCACGGCCAGCTCAAGGTCGGCGGCATCTTCGCCGCCACGGCGGTGGCGCTGCCCCAGGCCATCGTCGCGATCAAGCAGCGCTGGCCGCTGCTGGCCATCGAGGTGGTGGAGCAGACCAGCGATCACCTGATGGAGATGCTCGACGACAAGCTGCTGCACCTGGCGGTGGCGCGCTTCACCGACGAAGCCCAGGCCCAGCGCTTCGACTTCCAGCCCTTGGCGCCGGAGCCCTTCCGCTTCGTGGTCAACGCCGATCACCCGCTGGTGGGCAGCGGGCCCGTGGGCCTCGACCAGGTGCTGGCCTGGCCCTGGATCCTCTATCCCAAGGGCACGCCCATCCGCGGGCGCATGGAGCGAGCCTTTGCCGCCGCCGGCCTGCCGGTGCCGAGCAACACCATCGACACCATCTCCATGCAGACCTTTCTCCAGGTGCTGCGCGCCGGCCCCATGATCGGCATGCTGCCGGAGGCCATGGTCGAGCCCTATCTCGCCAGCGGCGCGCTCAGTGCGCTGGAGCTGCCGCTGCACCTGCCGGCGCAGGACTACGGCATCCTCACCCGCAAGGGCGAAGCCCTCGGCGAGGCCGCCCGGGAATTCGCCACCATCCTGCTGAGCCATGCCGGTCGCGAGGAGTCCGCAGCCTAGACAGCTCGATAACGCGCCGTTATCGAATGATCCGCAAATGCCATTGGGAAAGAATCGCTCCCGCTCCTAGAGTGGCCAGGCGATCCAGACGGCCACCCCGCATCCCCGGCCGCCTCCGACCTCTTCAATAACAACAACGGGCCCCAAGGCCCCGAAGGTCATTCCCATGTTCGAGACCACCGCTCCCCAGGGCGCCGCTGGCGACGCCTTCGAAGAACGCACCTACCGAAAAGTGGTGCTGCGTATCCTGCCGATCCTGCTGCTGTGCTACATCGCCGCCTACCTGGACCGAGTCAACGTCGGCTTCGCCAAGCTGGACATGCTCGATGACCTGGGCTTCAGCAACACCATCTATGCCCTTGGCGCCAGCATGTTCTTCTGGGGCTATTTCCTCTTCGAGGTCCCCAGCAACCTGCTGCTGCATCGCTACGGCGCGCGCTTCTGGATCGCCCGCATCATGCTGACCTGGGCCATCGTGTCCATGGCGGTGGCCTTCACCCAGCCGCTGGCGCAATTCTTCAGTCTGCAGTCGAGCACCCTCTTCTATGTGCTGCGCTTCCTGCTGGGCGTCTGCGAGGCGGGCTTCTTTCCCGGGGTGATCCTCTATCTCAACTACTGGTTTCCGACCCGCCGGCAGAGTCGGGTGATGTCCGGTTTCCTGGTCGCCCTGCCCTTCAGCCTGAGCTTTGGCGGCGTGCTTTCCGGCTGGCTGATGAGCAGCCTGCACAACTGGCACGGCCTGGCCGGCTGGCAGTGGATGCTGCTGGTGGAAGGGGTGCCTTCGATCATCATGGCGGTGGTGGTGTTCTGCTGCCTGAGCGACAACATCGACAAGGCGCCCTGGCTGGACGCCCGGGAAAAGGCCCTGCTCAAGCGCAACCTGGAGCAGCAGAACGCCGGCAAGGCTTCACGGCTGAGCGAGGTGTTCTTCAACCCGCGGGTCTGGCTGCTGGTGTTCATCCTGCTGACCTTCAACACCGGCTTCTATGGCCTGGCCTTCTGGATGCCCTCGATCATCAAGAACGCCGGGGTCAGCGGCAGCCTGCAGATCGGCCTGCTCACCGCCATCCCCTACAGCGTCGCCCTGGTGGTCATGCTGCTCAACGCCCGTCATTCGGCGCGCACCGGCGAGCAGCGCATGCATGCGGCGGTACCGGCCTTCGTCGGCGCCCTGGGGCTGGTGCTGAGCGCCTGGTTCATCCACAACATCGTGCTGTCGATCTTCTTCCTCACCGTGGCCGCCTCGGGGCTGCTGGCGCTGATGCCGATCTTCTGGTCGCTGCCCGGCACCCTGCTTTCCGGCGTCGCCGCAGCGGCGGGTATTGGCATGATCAACGCCATCGGCAACCTCTCCGGCTTCACCGGCTCGATGATCACCGCGACCATGGAAACCCTCACCGGCGACATCAACAATGGCACCTATGTGCTCGGCGCCTGCCTGTTCGTCAGCGGCCTGCTGATCCTGGCGATCCCGGCCTCGATGCTGCAGCGCACGCCGACCGCCGTGCCGCTGGACCTCAAGCCCGCCTAGCCCGCCTCGGGCACGGCCGAGCGCCCGGCTCCCGCGGCGCTCGGTCGCCCGATCCCCAGCGCCATCACCGCCGCGACGATGCCGGTCAGCCCAGCCAATACCAGGGCCTCCTGGTAGGAACCGAAGTGCTCGCGCAAGGCCCCGGCGAGAAAGGCCGCACAGGCGGCGCCGAGCATGTGGCCGCAGAACACCCAGCCGAACACCACCGGCGCGCTTTTTTCGCCAAAGCTCTGGTTGGTCAGCTTGACCGTGGGCGGCACCGTGGCGATCCAGTCCAGGCCGTAGAAGATGCCGAACAGCAGCAGTTGCTCGGGGGCGAAGCCGGAGAACGGCAGGTAGATCAGCGAAAGCCCGCGCAGGCTGTAGTAGACGAACAGCAGCCGGCGCGGATCGTATCTGTCGGTCAGCCAGCCGGAGGCGGTGGTGCCCACCAGGTCGAAGATGCCCATCAGCGCGAGGATGCCGGCGGCCTGCACCTGGGACAGCCCGTGGTCGTGGCCCATGGCGATGAAGTGGGTGCCGATCAGGCCATTGGTGGTGAAGCCGCAGACGAAGAAGGTCAGGAACAGCAGCCAGAAATCGCGGCGCCGACTGGCCATGGCCAGGGTGCCGAGGGTCACGCGAAACAGATTGCCCGGTGCGGTGGCGACCGGCGCCTGATAGTCCGCCGGGGCGCCATGGGGTCGCAGGCCAACATCCGCCGGCCGCTCGGGCAGCAGCCAGGCCACCAGCGGGATTAGGGCAGCGCTGGCCACGGCCACGGTCAACACCACGGTCTGCCAGCCTTCCTGACTGGCGAGATGGGCCAGCAGCGGCAGGAACACCAGGTTGCCGGTGGCGGTGCTGGCGGCCAGTAGGCCCATCATCAGCCCCCTCCGGGCGACGAACCAGCGATTGACGATGGCGGCGCCCAGCACCATGGCCACGCAGCCCGTGCCCAGGCCGCTGAGCACGCCCCAGGTGGCCACCAGGTGCCAGGGTTCGCGCATCAGGGTGCTCAGGGCGGTGGCCAGGCTGATCAGGGTCAGGCCGCCGAGCAGGGTACGGCGGATGCCGAAGGTCTGCATCAGGGCGGCGGCGAAGGGCCCGACCAGGCCGTAGAGGAAGATGCCCACGGCGGCGGCGAAGGACACGCTTTCGCGGCTCCAGCCAAAGGTCTCCTGCAACGGCAGCAGCAGTACACCAGGGGTGGACCTCACCCCGGCCGAGACCAGCAGGGCGAGAAAGATCAGCGCCAGGACGACGAAGACATAGCGCTGGCCGAGGGCGGGAGGTGTGGTCATGGCGATCGTCACGAGCGGGGAAGGGATGAGTCGAGTATTGCAGTCCTGGCGACCTGGCGCTGGTCAAGCTGCCCCACGGATCTGGCCAGAATGGGACTTTCGTTGGCATGGGTCGTGGGCGAGCGCTGAAGGTCCGTCTTGTTGGGCTTCGCTGCGCTCAACCCAACCTACGCGGAGCGCCCGTAGGTTGGCGCTGAGCGCAGCGAAGCCCAACACATCGATTTCAACCAATCGCTCGCAGCTCCTCCGCCAGCCGCTGCGCCAGCCAGCGCGCGGCCGGCCCCGGTGCGGCGTTGCGGCGCCAGGCCAGCTCCACCACCAAGGCCGGCGGCACCCAGTCGCAGGCCAGTTCGGCGAGCAAGCCCTGGTAGGAGGGATAGCGCGCCACGTGCCGCGGCAACCAGCCCCAGCCCAGGCCGCGCATCAGCAATTCGGCGAGCAGATAGAAGCTGTCGGCGCGCCAGACCTGGGGCGCGATTTGCTCGCCACCGGGATAGGGATTCTCCAGCGGCGCGATCAGCAGCTGACGGTGGCGGGCCAGTTCGCGCCGCCCTACCCCACGCTGGCTGGCCAAGGGATGCTGGGCGCCGCAGGCGGTGACCTGGGCGACATCACCCAGGGCCTGGCGCTCCAGGGCCTGGGGCATGTGCTCATGGCGAAACAGCAGGCCGAGGTCGGCCTGGTCGGTGAGCAGCTTGCGCGCCACATCGCCCTGGGCGCCGCTGGTGAGCTGGACTTCCAGGTGTGGGAAGGCCGCCGCCAGGGCGTCCAGCGCATCGAGCACCGGCTGGTAGGGCATGGCTTCGTCCAGCGCCAGGCGCAACAAAGGCTCCTGACCGGCGCAGAGGGCCTGGGCACGGCTGTCCAGCCGCTGGCATTGACGCAGGACCTCCCTCGCCTCCTCCAGCAAGGCCAGACCGGCCGCGGTGATGACCGGCGTACGGCCATTGCTGCGCTCGAACAGCGCGACGCCCAGATCGGTCTCCAGCAGAGCGATGGCGGTGCTCACCGCCGACTGCGCCCGTCCCAGACGGCGCGCCATGGCCGAGAAGCTCGCGCCCTCGGCAATGCCGACGAATATCTCCAATTGCTCCAGATTCCATTGCACGACCCATCTCCCCAACGGATAGGTATCAACTTTTACCTATCGCAGACTAAGCGAAGAATGGGCGCATTCGACAGGAGGAATCACCATGAGCGGATACATCTACCTGGCGATCGCCATCGCCGCCGAAGTCGTCGCCACCACCTCCATGAAGGCCATCAATGGCTTCAGCAAGCCGCTGCCGCTGTTTCTGGTCATCACCGGCTACGGCCTGGCCTTCTGGATGCTGACCCTGGTGGTGCGCAGCATTCCCGTGGGCATCGCCTACGCCATCTGGGCCGGCCTGGGCATCGTGCTGGTCAGCATCGCCGCGGCTGTGCTCTACGACCAGAAGCTGGACCTGCCGGCCATGCTGGGCATGGGGCTGATCGTCGCCGGGGTGGTGGTGATCCAACTGTTTTCCGGCAGCACCGGGCATTGAGACCAGCGGCGGCGAGGAGCGTGTAAAATCACTCCTTTGCCGATTACCCAGTAGGCCGTTCATGTCCCAACCCTGGTCCACCGATATCCTCATCGTCGGCGGCGGTGTCGCCGGCCTCTGGCTCAACGCCCGTCTGCGGCGCGCCGGCTACGCCACCGTGCTGGTGGAGACCGGCGCCCTGGGCGGCGGCCAGAGCGGCAAGTCCCAGGGCATCATCCACGGCGGCACCAAATATGCCCTGACCGGCATGCTCACCGGCGCCTCCGAGGCCATCGCCGACATGCCGCGACGCTGGCGCGAGAGCCTGGCCGGCAGCGGCGAGCTGGATCTTTCCGGCGTGCGGCTGCTCTCCGAAGCCCATTACCTCTGGTCACCCGGCAGCCTGGCCGGCAACCTCACCAGCTTCTTCGCCAGCAAGGCGGTGCGCGGCCGGGTGGATGCGGTCAAGGGCGACGAACTGCCCCCGGCCCTGCGTGACCGCGCCTTCAAGGGCAAGGTCTATCGCCTGGCCGAGCTGGTGCTGGACGTACCCAGCCTGGTCGCACGCCTGGCCGAACTGGCCGGCGACAGCCTCTTGGCCGGGCATGACCTCCAGCCCCTGCGCGAGGACGGCGAGCTGACCGGTCTGGTGGTGGACGGCCAGGCCATCCGCGCCCGCCGCATCGTGCTCACCGCCGGCGCCGGCATGGCCGATCTGCTCCAGGCGCTCCATCTGGAACAACCGGCCATGCAGCGCCGCCCGCTGCACATGGTGGTGGTCAAGGGCCCCATGCTCAAACCCCTCTATGCGCACTGTCTGGGTGGCGGCCCCAAGCCGCGGGTGACCATCACCAGCCACCCCACCGCCGACGGCCAGTGGCTGTGGTACCTGGGCGGCGACCTGGCCGAGGCCGAGGGCGTGGCCCGTGAGCCAGCGGCGCAGATCGCCACGGCGCGGGAAGAACTGCAGCGCCTGCTGCCCTGGATCGACTTCGACGGCGCCAAGTGGGCGACCCTCCGGGTGGACCGCGCCGAACCAGCGCAATCCGGCCTAGTACGCCCGGACAACGCCTTCCTCGCCGAGGAAGGCCGTCTGCTGGTGGGCTGGCCGACTAAGCTGGCCTTGTCGCCAGATCTGGCCGACCGGGTACTCGCCCACCTCGACCGTGACGGTATCCGGCCGGGACAGCACCCCACCCTGCCCGTCCATCCGCAACCGCCGGTGGCCGCGCCCTTCTGGGAGGAGCTGCTGCCATGAGCCTGCGCACCCTGCACGGCCTGCACCGCCCCCTGGGCAACACCGGCTTCGAGATTTCCCCCCTGGGCCTGGGCACGGTCAAGTTCGGCCGCGACCAGGGCGTGAAGTATCCCAATGGCTTCACCATCCCCGACGATCGCACCGCCGCCGACCTACTCAGCCTGGCCCGCGAGCTGGGCATCAACCTGCTGGATACCGCCCCGGCCTATGGCCGCAGCGAAGAGCGTCTGGGTCCGCTGCTGCGTGGCCAGCGCCAGCACTGGGTGATCGCCAGCAAGGTCGGTGAGGAATTCGAAGGCGGACTGTCCAGCTTCGACTTCAGCCCGGCCCATACCCGCCGCTCGGTGGAACGCAGCCTGAAGCGTCTGGAAACCGACTGGCTGGACCTGGTGCTGGTGCACTCCGACGGCAACGACCTGAGCATTCTCAAAGACAGCGGCTGCTACGAGACCCTGGCCGAACTCAAGCGCGAAGGCCTGATCCGCGCCTTCGGCTTTTCCGGCAAGACCGTCGCCGGCGGCCTCAAGGCCCTGGAGCGCGGTGATTGCGCCATGGTCACCTTCAACCTCAACGAAGACGCCGAGATCCCGGTGATCCAGGCCGCCGCCGCCCAGGGCAAGGGCATCCTGATCAAGAAGGCCCTGGCCAGCGGTCACTCCGTACTCGGCGCCGGCCAGGATCCGGTGCGGGCCAGCTTCGCCCGGGTGTTCGGCGAGCCCGGGGTGAGCAGTGCGATAGTCGGCACTATCGATCCCCTGCACCTGTCACATAATGTCCGTACCCTGGCCGAAGTGATCACCGCTCGGCCCTGATCCAGAGCGTTTCGCTGAACCCTTGCCTTCGTCCACTGGACGCCCTGCCCGATCGCCTGGGACGGCGCGTCCGCGGCACACTACAACAGGAGTCGGCCATGCCCCAGCTCATCGCCCGCCACAATCCCAAGGCGTTCAAGACCCTGCCCCTTTCGGTCGAGGCCAATCATGACGGCCTCACCTACCAAGCCCTCGGCCAACCGCTGAATTTCAGCGAGATGCTGGAGCGACGCAAGCCCATCGAGATCGAGGATGCCCAGCACTTCAGTGCGAAGCTCGCCAACCTGGGCGTCTCGGTGCGCCTCACGCTGAACTGGCAGGGCCAGGACCACTGGCTGCTGGTGCGCCAGCGCCGTCCCGATCGCGGCGACGTGGTGCTCAAGCTGATCTCCGGTTACATCCCGACCCACGAACTGGCCCTGCCACTGCTCACCGCCGTGCAGGAAGTGGCCGAGGAGTGCCTGATCGAGACGCCGCGCGGCTGGCTGGCCGGACGCTTCGCCGACACCTGGCTGCCGACGCCCTATGCCCCGGCCCTGCCCTATCGCGAGGACGTGGCCTTTCGCCTGACCCCGCGTTCGGGGGCGGCACGGCCGGTGCGCTGCGGCAGCCTGGCGCTGCTGGAGCGTCCGCGCGCCTATGTGCACACCCCCACCGCCTCGCTGCAACTGGTCTATGACCTGCTACTGGAACTGCCCAAAGAGTGCAAGGCGCCGAGTCTGTTCCACGTCGACGAGAAGATCGAGAACGGCCAGTTGCTCGCGCGTCTGGCCCGCCAGCGACCGGATCTCTATCTGGTCGCCCTGGACGACGGCAAACCCACCGGCGAGCTCTACACCCTGTCGGTCGGCCAGCGCCTGCCGGTGCCGACCCGCGGCCTCTGGCTGTCGGAAAGCTTCGCCCGCCAGGACGGCTGGCTGGTCCACGACAGCCGGGTGCGCTGGCGCGACTGGCTGGAGCGCATGGCGCCCCAGAGCGCCCTGCAACGGGCCTAGGAGACAGGGAGAATCAGTCGCCACCTGCGCGGCGTTCGCCGACACCGCCGCCGGCCGCGGCCTGAACCCGGCCGGCTAATCGCGAAAAGGGCAGCGTCTGGATCCACACGGTGCCGTGGCCGCTCAGGGTCGCCAGCACCAGGCCCTCGCCGCCGAACAGCATGCTGCGCAGCCCCCCGGCCAGCTTGATGTTGTAGTCGATGCCACTGGTGAAACCCACCAGGCAGCCAGTGTCCAGGCGCAGCGTTTCGCCCCTGAGTTCCTTGCGGATCACCGTGCCCCCGGCATGCACGAAGGCCATGCCATCGCCTTCCAGCCGCTGCAGGATGAAGCCTTCGCCGCCAAAGAAGCCGGCGCCCAGGCGGCGGGTGAAGGCCACGCCGATGCGGGTACCCTTGGCCGCGCAGAGAAAGGAATCGCGCTGGCAGAACAGGGTGCCGCCCAGGGCGGCGAGATCCAGGGGCACCACCTGCCCCGGATAGGGCGCGGCAAAGGCGACGTGGCGCTTTTCGCGGCCGTCGTTGGTGAAATGGGTCATGAACAGCGACTCGCCGCCGAGCATCCGCTTGCCGGCGCCCCACAGCTTGCCGAGCAGGCCGGCGGAGCCGTCGCCCATGCGTGCGGTGAAATCGATGTCGGCCTCCATGTAGGTCATGGCGCCGGCCTCGGCGATCACCGTCTCGCCCGGATCGAGGCCGATTTCCACCGCCTGCAGGAATTCGCCGAGGATGCGATGGTCGAGGACATGGCTGGCCATGGTGGGCTTTCCTGGTGGCTGAGTAGGCGTCCAGCCTAGCAGTCGCCGACCGCTTTGGCGCGCCCGGGAGCGCTGGAACGAAGCGGTTTGCCGGTCCCTCGCGCTCGTCGGCGCGGTAAGCCAGGCGGTGGAACACCCGCCCGTTTTCCGGGTTCCCCTCTAGGTACCTGTCGGCGCCTGGCCGACTCCGCTCCAGAGGTGAACATGACCAAGCACGCCGTCCAATCTTCCGCGCAACCCCTGCACGGCACCCAGGAAAAAGGCACCGCCGGGGGCTGGGGCGCGCTAAATGCCGTGACCCAGCACCTGAGCCGGCAAAAGGTGCTGATGCGCGGCAACAAGGCCCTGCTGACCATGAACAAGCCGGGCGGCTTCGACTGCCCGAGTTGCGCCTGGCCCGATCCCAAGACGCCGCACACCTTCGAATACTGCGAGAACGGCGCCAAGGCGGTGGCCTGGGAGGCCACGCGCAAGCGCACCACCCCGGAATTCTTCGCCGCCCATACCCTGAGCGAATTGCGCACCTGGACCGACCACGACCTGGAAGACCAGGGCCGCCTCACCCACCCCATGCGCTACGACGCCACCAGCGATACCTATCGCCCGGTGAGTTGGGCGGACGCCTTCGCCGAGATCGGCGCCGAGTTGCGCGCTCTCGACGATCCCTGGAAGCTGGAGCTCTACACCTCGGGGCGCTCGTCCAACGAATCGGCTTTTCTCTACCAGCTGTTCGGCCGCCTCTACGGCATGAACAACTTCCCTGACTGTTCCAACATGTGCCACGAGACCACCACCACGGCCATGCCGGAAAGCATCGGCGTGGGCAAGGGCACCCTGGATCTGGACGACTTCGCCCAGGCCGATGCCATCTTCATCATCGGCCAGAATCCCGGCACCAACAGTCCGCGGATGATGGGCGAGCTGCACGACGCCGTGCACCGCGGCGTACCCATCGTCACCTTCAATCCCTTGCGGGAAAAGGCCCTGGTGCGCTTCGCCTCGCCCCAGGCGGTGCGCGACATGGCCTTGCCGGGCGGCGGCGTGGCCATCAGCTCCCAGTACCATCAGGTGCGTATCGGCGGCGATATGGCGGCCATGCAGGGGCTGTGCAAGGTCGTCATCGAGGCTGACGACGAGGCGCGCCGCAGTGGTGCCCCCCGCATCCTCGACGTGGCGTTCATCGAACAGCATTGCGTCGGCCTGGAAGCCTTCGCCGAACACTGCCGAGGGCTGAGCTGGGAGCGCCTGGAGCGCTATTCCGGTCTGACCCGAGCGGCCATGACGGAAGCGGCCAAGGTCTACATGAAGGCCGACCGGGTGATCGCCTGCTGGGGCATGGGCGTGACCCAGCACCGCCGCGGCGGCGATGTCCTGCAGCAGATCATCAATCTGTTGCTGCTGCGCGGCAATGTTGGCAAGCCTGGCGCCGGCCCCTGTCCCATACGCGGCCACTCCAACGTCCAGGGCGACCGCACCGTGGGCATCTACCAGAAGCCCAAGGAACCCTTTCTGGCGAGGCTGGACCAGGCGTTCGACTTCCAGGCGCCACGCGAGGGCGGCGACGACGTGGTGGAGTGCTGCGAAGCCCTGCTGCGCGACGAACCCCAGGCCTTCATCGGCCTGGGCGGCAACTTCTTCCGCGCCATTCCCGACATCGACCGGGTAGCGCCCCATGTCGCCAACCTGCGCCTGACGGTGCAGATCGCCACCAAGCTCAACTGGAGCCATACCCTGCACGGTCGCAGCACCTTCCTGCTGCCCTGCCTGGGCCGCACCGAACGCGATGTCCAGGCCAGCGGAGTGCAGACCATTACCGTGGAGGACTCCATGTCCATGGTGCACGGCTCAACCGGCAGCCTGGAACCGGCCTCGCCGGAACTGCTGTCGGAGATCGCCATTGTCGCTGGCATCGCCAAGGCGACCCTGGGCGAGCGCTATCCCCATATCGATTGGGACGCCCTGGTTGGCAATTACGCGCTCATCCGCGACAAGATCGAGGCGGTGCTGCCCGAACAATTCGCCGACTACAACGCCCGTATCGAACAGCCTGGCGGCTTCCGCCTGCCCAATGCGGCCCGTGAACGGAAATGGGACACCCCCAACGGCAAGGCCAACTTCCTCTTTCCCGGCGACGTGCTGGACGAGGACGACAGCCCGCCGGATGCCGAGCATCTGCAGCTGATGACGATCCGCAGCCACGACCAGTTCAACACCACCATCTATTCCAATCGCGATCGCTACCGCGACATCGACGAACGCATGGTGGCCATGCTCAGCCCGGAGGACATGCGCCGCCACGAGGTGCAGGAGGGTGACTTCATCGACTTTGTCGGTGATGCCCTGGACGGCATCTCGCGCCGCGCCGGGCCCTTCAAGGTGATCGCCTACGACGTGCCGGCCGGTTGCTGCGCGGCCTACTACCCCGAAACCAACAGCCTGGCGCCCCTGGCCAACCACGACACCCGCAGCCATACCCCGGCGTCGAAGTCTCTGCCGGTGCGGATCGAGCGGCTCAGTCAGGAACAGGCGATGCAGCGAAGGGGCTTGATCGCGGCGGGATAGTTTCTTTAGGTGTTGGTGCGACAAGGACATCATGGCCATGGGCTGCTCCTACGTAGGCCGATGCTCCTGTAGGAGCGGTCGCTACGGCGTCCCGGCATGCCCGTGATTAGATAGAAACCATACGTTGGAACCCTCTATCCGGCTCCCTCACCCCAATCCTCTCCCAGAGGGAGAGGGGCGTTTCGGTGCAGACGAGAGTTCCGTAGGTTGGGTTGAGCGCAGCGAAGCCCAACAACCAGACACCCCCCCACTGTTGGGCTTCGACGATGGAACCGTCTCAACCCAATCTGCGTAGGCCGGTCAGACGTCTCGCAGCTCTCCTGCGAAGCGCTCCAGCCGTCTACGCAGGCGCTGGTTCTCGCGGCGCAGCTCTTCTACCTCATCCAAAAGGTGCAGGGCCAGGGCGGTCGCGGACCAGTCCAGGTCCAGCTCGTGGCGCAGACGCACGGCGCGGCGGGCGCGATGCAGGGCACCGGTGTCGAAATGCCACTCGGCCGGGCGCTTGCCGCGCTGGGGGGCCAGGATGCCATGTTCGACGATCTCCACCACCACCGGCTCGCTCACCTCGCAGAGCACGCAGAATTCCTGCAGGACGATCAGACTGCTCATCAGACATTCCTCCAGTCTTGACGGGGATCGAAGGCCGCCCGCTCGGCCAGTTGGCGCCACAGCGCCTGGGTTGCTTCATCACCTTTGGGCGGCATCACCACCTTGAGCAATGCATGCAGATCGCCCTGCCCGTTCTTGCCGGCCAGACCCTTGCCCCGTACCCGCAGCCGTGCACCGTTCTGGCTGCCGGGCGGGATGCTGAGCACGATCTGCCCATCCAGCGTCGGCACCTGCACCTTGGCGCCCAAGGCCGCCTCCCAGGGGGCGAGCGGCACGCTGACCACCAGATCCTGGCCGTCCACGTCGAACAGGGGATGGGGCACCAGACGGATGACCAGGTAGAGGTCACCCGGCTCCGCGCCACCGATGCCCGGCTCGCCCTGCCCTTTCAAGCGGATACGCTCGCCATCGGTGCTGCCGGCGGGAATCTTGACGTTGAGGGTCTTGGTGGTCTCGCCGACGCGCCGGCCCAGCTCGTCACGCTGCGGCAACGAAAAGCTCAGCGGCTTGGTGCTGCCGGCTTGGCTCTCTTCGAGAAACAGAGGTAATTCCAGCTCGACGTCGCGGCCACGGCGGGCGAAGCCACCCTGCTGCGAGCGTCCGGCGGCACCGAACAGGGACTCGAAGAAGTCCGAATAATCCTGGCCGAAGCCGGCATGGGGATCGCTGTAGTCGGCACCCGAGCCCGGTTGCCAATCCGGCGGCACCTGGAAGCGCTCGCCCTGCTGCTGATAGAGGCGAACCTGGTCGTATTCCGCGCGCTTGTGCGGATCGCGCAAGACGTCATAGGCCTCGGCCACCTCCTTGAAGCGGGCCTCGGCATCGGCCTCCTTGCTCACATCGGGGTGGTACTTGCGCGCCAGCTTGCGATAGGCGGTCTTGAGGGTCTTGTCATCGACGTCGGGAGCGACGCCGAGCACCTCGTAGTAGTCCTTGAAGTCCATCGCGGTCTCCAGTGGGGGGCTTTCCTAGAGACCGTGGCACAAGCCTGGGGGTTGCATGCAGCCGGTCAGTCGCCTCGCTTGCGAAAGGCCAGGCTGCCGGCCAGCACCGTGAAGGTCGCCACCAGTGCCACCAGGATCCAGAAGCCATGGGGCGAGTCGGCCAGCGGGATACCGCCGACGTTCATGCCGAAGAAGCCGGCGATGATGTTGATCGGCAGGGCCAGCACCGTGACCAGGGTCAGGGTGAACAGGGTGCGGTTGGTCTGCTCGGCGGAGGCGGCGGCGATCTCTTCCTGGAGCAACTTGAGCCGTTCCACCAGGGCGGCGAGGTCGTCCAGCACCCGGTCGAATTCCTCGGTGGCCTCGCGCAGGGTCTGGATGTCGTCGCGGCGCAGCCAGGCCGGTGGCCGGTTGAGCAGCCGCAGCAGGGAGCCCGGCTCCAGGGCCAGCAATCGCTGCAGCCGCACCAGGGCGCGTCTCAGGCTGCCCAGTTCGGCGCGACTGGCGGACAGCCGCTGGGACAGCAGGCGATCCTCGATGGCATCCACCTTGACCGTGGTGTCGCGGATGATGCCGGTCAGCACATCGGCCTGGTCGCGTAGCAGATGCACCAGCAATTCCAGGGTCGAGCCGAAGCCCTCACCCCGGCGTACCGCGTGGCGCAGGCGATCCACCGAGCGCAGCGGCTGGGCCCGGGCGGTCACCAGCAGTCCCGGACGGGCACAGGCCCAGAGGGTGGCGACGTCCACCGAGACCTGCCCGTAGGCCAGGGTCACGTCGTTCACCACCCCGAGCAGGGTGTCGTCGGCTGGCTCCAGCCGGGTCGAATGGGAACCGGCGTGCAGGGATTCGAAGAATTCCTCCGGTAGCCCCAGGTGCTCGCGCATCCAGCGCTCAGCGGCGGCATGGGCCAGGTTGAAGTGCAGCCAGCGAAAGCCACCCTCTTCCGCGTCCCAGGGATCTTCCGGCGCCATGGTCAGGGCGCGCCCCGGCTGACCGGAGGTGAAATGGTAGGCGTAGAGCAGCCCCAGCCGTTCGGCAGCCGGATGCAGGGGGATCAGGGTGTTGGTCATGGCTACCTGCGGAGGGAACGCGACATCAGGGCTCTGTTAGCAGGTCCGGATGAACCTTTGATGACAGAGCCCCGAGTCAGCAGGTGCCAGCGGCGCCCTCGAAAAGGAGGCGCGGCGCTTATTGCGGACGCATGTGCGGGAAGAGGATGACGTCGCGGATCGACGGCGAGTTGGTCAGCAGCATCACCAGGCGGTCGATGCCGATGCCTTCGCCGGCGGTGGGCGGCATGCCGTATTCCAAGGCGTTGATGAAGTCGGCGTCGTAGTGCATGGCCTCGTCGTCACCGGCGTCCTTTTCCTGGACCTGCAGCATGAAGCGCTCGGCCTGGTCTTCGGCGTCGTTGAGCTCGGAGTAGGCGTTGGCGATCTCGCGGCCACCGATGAACAGCTCGAAGCGGTCGGTGACGCTGGGATTGTCGTCGTTGCGCCGGGCCAGCGGCGAGACCTCGAAGGGGTACTCGGTGATGAAGTGCGGCTGCTCCAGCTTGCTCTCCACCAGCTCCTCGAAAATCATCACCTGCAGCTTGCCCAGGCCTTCGTGGCCGAGGACCTTGGCGCCGGCCTGCTTGGCGATGGCGCGGGCCTTCTCGACGTCCTGCAGGTCTTCCGCAGTGATGTCCGGGTTGTACTTGAGGATGGAGTCGTACACCGACAGGCGCACGAAGGGCTCGCCGAAGTGGAAGACCTTGTCGCCATAGGGCACGTCGGTGGTGCCGAGCACGGCCATGGCCAGTTCGCGGAACAATTCCTCGGTGAGGTCCATGTTGTCGCGATAATCCGCATAGGCCTGGTAGAACTCGAGCATGGTGAACTCGGGATTGTGCCGGGTCGAGACGCCTTCGTTACGGAAGTTGCGGTTGATCTCGAAGACCTTCTCGAAGCCACCGACCACCAGCCGCTTGAGGTACAGCTCCGGCGCGATACGCAGGAACATGGCCATGTCCAGGGCGTTGTGGTGGGTTTCGAAGGGCTTGGCCGCCGCGCCGCCAGGAATGGTCTGCAGCATGGGCGTTTCCACTTCGAGGAAACCGCGCTCCATGAGGAAGCGGCGGATGTGGGCGATGACCTGGGAGCGCACGCGGAAGGTCTGGCGGACCTCCTCGTTGACGATCAGGTCGACATAGCGCTGGCGATAGCGCAGCTCGGTGTCGGTCAGGCCGTGGTGCTTGTCGGGCAGCGGGCGCAGCGACTTGGTCAGCAGGCGCACATCGCTCATGTTGACGTAGAGATCGCCCTTGCCGGAGCGGGCCAGGGTACCTTCGGTGGCGATGATGTCGCCCAGGTCCCAGGTCTTGACCGCTTCCAGGGTCTCGGCCGGTAGGGTCTTGCGGTCGACGTAGACCTGGATGCGCCCGCTGGTGTCCTGCAGCACCATGAAGGCGCCGCGGTTGAGCATGATGCGGCCGGCCACCTTGACCTTGATGCCCGCGGCTTCCAGCTCTTCCTTGGTCTTGTCGGCGTACTGCTGCTGCAGGTCACCGGCCAGGCTGTCACGGCGGAAGTCATTGGGGAAGGGAATGGCCTGCTGGTCACGCAGCGCGGAAAGCTTTTCCTTGCGCTGGGCGATCAGCTTGTTGTCTTCCTGTTCCTGGGCTTGGGGATCTAGGGGTTGTTCGCTCATGTCTGCTCTTTACCTGGGGTGCTGACCGTAGGAGCGGCCCATGGCCGCGATAGAGTTTTATCGCGGCCATGGCGGTGCGCCGATGCGACCGCTCCTACAGGAAATGATGGATTAAACGCCCTGCTTGAGGCTGGCTTCGAGGTATTCGTCCAGATCGCCGTCGAGCACCTTGTCGCAGTCGCTGCGTTCCACGCCGGTGCGCAGATCCTTGATCCGCGAGGCGTCGAGGACGTAGGAGCGGATCTGGTGGCCCCAGCCGATATCGGACTTGGAGTCTTCCAGGGCCTGGGAGGCGGCGTTGCGCTTCTGCATCTCCAACTCGTACAACTTGGCCCGCAGCATCTTCATGGCGGTGTCCTTGTTGGCGTGCTGGGAGCGCTCGTTCTGGCAGGCCACCACGGTGTTGGTGGGCACGTGGGTGATCCGCACCGCGGAGTCGGTGGTATTCACGTGCTGGCCGCCGGCACCGGAGGAGCGGTAGGTGTCGACGCGCAGATCGGACGGGTTGATCTCGATGTCGATGTTGTCATCGATCTCGGGCGAGACGAACACCGCGGTAAAGGAGGTGTGGCGACGGTTGCCCGAGTCGAAGGGACTCTTGCGCACCAGGCGGTGCACGCCGATCTCGGTGCGCAGCCAGCCAAAGGCGTATTCGCCCTTGATGTGCACGGTGGCGCCCTTGATGCCGGCGACCTCGCCTTCGGACAACTCGACGATCTCGGCGCTGAAGCCGTGCTGGTCGGCCCAGCGCAGGTACATGCGCAAGAGCATGTTGGCCCAGTCCTGGGCCTCGGTGCCGCCGGAGCCGGCCTGGATGTCCAGGTAGCAGTTGTTGGGGTCCATCTCGCCGCTGAACATGCGGCGGAATTCCAGCTTCTCGAGGATGCCGCGCAGGCGCTCCACCTCGGCCGCCACATCATCGACCGCGCTCTGGTCTTCCTCTTCGGCCGCCATTTCCAGCAGGTCGCTGGCATCGGCCAGGCCACCGTTCAGCTCGTCCAGGGTACCGACCACCTGGGCCAGCAGCGCGCGCTCGCGGCCAAGGTTCTGGGCGTATTCGGGCTTGTTCCAGACAGCGGGGTCTTCGAGCTCGCGCTCGACTTCGACGAGACGATCCTTTTTCAGATCGTAGTCAAAGATACCCCCGAATGGTCTCGGTGCGGCTGGAGAGGTCCTTGATGCTGGTGACGATCGGGTTGATTTCCATGGGGGAAACACTCGCGAGAAAAGCTGTGGAAAAGCTCGCGAGTATAACCCAATCGGCGGCGAAACTCAGAGTGCGACGGGGATTCGCCGCCTGCTGGGTCTCAATCGGCGTCGAGATCGCGGTGGCGGGTTTCCGGCAGACACAGCAGGCCTACCACCAGGCTGACGCCGGTCACCAGTACCGGGTACCAGAGGCCGTAGAAGATGTCGCCGGTATAGACCACCAGGGCGAAGGACACCGTGGGCAGGAAGCCGCCGAACCAGCCATTGCCGATGTGGTACGGCAGCGACATGGAGGTGTAGCGGATGCGGGTGGGAAACAGCTCCACCATCAGTGCCGCCAGCGGCCCGTAGCAGAGGGTGGCGATGAGGATCAGGGCGAAGATCACCGCCACCACCATGGGCTTGTTGACCTGCGCCGCATCGGCCTTGGCCGGATAGCCGGCGGCCTGTACCGCCGCGCGCAGGGCCGGCTCGTCGAAGCCGACGATGACCTTGTCGCCGACGTTGACCTGCACCGCGTCCCCCGGCGCCGCCGCCACGCTGCGGTAGGGCAGTCCGCTCTTGGCCAGCAGGGTCTTGACCCGGTCGCAGGGGCTGTCGAAACGCGCCTTGCCCACCGGGTCGAACTGGAAGGTGCAGGTGGCCGGATCGGCGGTCACCACGATGGGCGCCTGCTGGCTGGCCTGGTAGATCTGTGGATTGGCGTAGTGGGTCAGGGCCTTGAACAGCGGAAAGTAGAGCACCGTGGCCAGCAGCAGGCCCAGCATCAGGATCGGCTTGCGGCCGACCTTGTCCGACAGCCAGCCGGCGATGACGAAGAAGGGGGCGCCCAGGATCACGCTGACGATCAGCAGGTTGTTGGCCAGCACCGGATCCAGCTTGAGGGTCTGGGTGAGAAAGAACATCACATAGAACTGCGACAGGTAGAAGGTCACCGCCTGGCCGCCGTTGATGCTGAACAGCGCGATCAGCACCACCTTGAGATTGCTCCAGTTGGTGAAGGAATCGCGGATCGGCGCCTTGCTCTGCTTGCCTTCGGCCTTCATGCGCAGGAAGGCCGGCGATTCGTGCATCGACAGGCGGATCCAGGTGGAGATGGCCAGCAGGAAGATCGACAGCAGGAACGGCAGGCGCCAGCCCCAGACCTCGAACTGGTCACCGGTCAGGTAGCGGCAGACCAGGATCACCACCAGCGACAGCAACAGCCCCAGGGTCGCGGTGGATTGCAGCCAGCTGGTGTGGGCACCGCGCTTGCCGGGCGGCGCGTGCTCGGCGATGTAGGTAGCGGCGCCGCCGTACTCACCGCCCAGGGCCAGGCCCTGCAGCAGGCGCAGCACCACCAGGATGATGGGTGCGGCCACGCCGATGCTGGCATAGGTGGGCAGCAGGCCGACGCCGAAGGTGGCGATGCCCATGAGGATGATGGTGGCGAGAAAGGTGTACTTGCGCCCGACCATGTCGCCCAGGCGGCCGAACACCAGGGCACCGAAGGGCCGCACCACGAAACCGGCGGCGAAGGCCAGCAGGGCGAAGATGAAGGCGGTGGTGTCGTTGACGCCGGCGAAGAACTGCTTGCTGATCACCGCCGCCAGGGCGCCGTAGAGAAAGAAGTCGTACCACTCGAAGACGGTTCCCAGGGACGAGGCGAAGATCACCTTGCGTTCTTCGCGGCGACTGCTGGCCGCGCTGGGTTGGACCCGGGGTTGGGCATAGTCGGACATCGCACGTTCTCCTGACCCGGGATCGCCGGGCTGATTGTTGTTATGGGCGACAGCTACTACGGTGGAAACGGCGGAAGGCTCCGCCGTCGGTGGAACCGGATGGACGAGTTTAGGCAGCCGAGACGGCGCTGGCCCGGGCGACTGCGACGGGCAGCTCGTGGCTGCCCTGCTCCCGCGCCTCCGCCAGCATGAAAGTGGCCGCCTGTTCGGCGATCATCAGGGTTGGCGAACAGCTGTTGCCCGAGACCAGGGTCGGCATGATGGAGGCGTCGGCCACCCGCAGCCCGGGAATGCCATGCACCCGCAGGCGGGCGTCCACCACGGCGTCGGCGCCCTGCCCCATGCGGCAGGTGCCGGAAGGGTGGAAGATGGTGGTGCCTATGGCGCCCGCGGCCTGCTGCAGTTCTTCCTCGCTCTGATAGGCCGGGCCTGGCAGATACTCCTCGGGCCGGTAAGCGGCCAGTGCCGGCGCGGCGGCGATGCGCCGGGTCAGGCGGATGGCGTCGGCGGCCACCTTGAGATCCTCCGGCGCGCTGAGGTAGCGCGGCTGGATCAGCGGCGCGGCCAGCGGGTCGGCGCTGCGGATGGCCACCTGGCCACGACTGGCCGGGCGCAGGTTGCACACCGAGGCGGTAAAGGCGGGAAAGCCGTGCAGGGGCTCGCCGAAGCGCTCCAGCGACAGCGGCTGCACGTGATACTGCAGATTGGCCGAGGGCTGCCCGGGATCGGAACGGGCGAAGGCGCCCAGTTGGCTCGGCGCCATGGCCAGGGGACCACTGCGACTCCAGAGATACTCCAGGCCCATGCCCAGCTTGCCCCAGAGACTGCCGGCCAGGGCATTGAGGGTCGGCACGCCGTGCACCCGATAGATCAGCCGCAGTTGCAGGTGATCCTGCAGGTTGCCGCCGACCCCTTCCAGCCGATGCTGGACACCGATGCCCAGCCCTTCGAGCAGGCCGCGCGGACCGATGCCGGAGCGCTGCAACAGGGTCGGCGAGCCAATGGCGCCGGCGCAGAGCACGATCTCCCGCCGCGCCACCAGGCGCTGGGGTTCGGCATGGCCCGGCAGCCGCGCCAGCACCGCCCGTGCCCTGCCCTCCTCCAGCAGCACCCGCTCCACTTGCACCCCGGTCAGCACCTGCAGATTGGCACGCTGGCGGATGGGCTTGAGAAAGGCCTTGGCGGCATTCCAGCGCACGCCATTACGCTGATTGACCTGGAAGTAGCCGCAGCCTTCGTTGTCGCCGGTGTTGAAGTCTTCCACCGGCGCGATGCCGGTTTCACCCGCGGCACTGCGAAAGGCATCGAGCAGGGTCCAGTGCAGGCGCTGCCGCTCGACCCGCCATTCACCCCCGGCACCATGAACGGCCGAGGCGCCGTCGCAATGATCTTCCATACGCTTGAACAGCGGCAGTACGTCCTGCCAGCCCCAGCCGGGATTGCCAGCGGCGGCCCAGCCGTCATAGTCACGGGCCTGGCCGCGCATGTAGATCATGCCGTTGATGGACGAGCAGCCACCCAGCACCCGGCCACGCGGATAGTTGAGCGCGCGGCCACCCAGGCCCGCTTCCACCTCGGTCTTGAAGCACCAGTCGGTGCGCGGATTGCCGATGCAGAACAGATAGCCGACGGGGATGTGGATCCAGGGATGGTTGTCACGGCCGCCGGCTTCCAGCAGCAGCACGCGATGGGCCGGATCGGCGGACAGCCGATTGGCCAGCAGGCAGCCGGCCGGACCGGCGCCGACGATGATGAAGTCATATTCCGCAGCAGGACCGGGCATGACGTTCCCTCGCTTTTTTGTTGTTGTGGTCCCTATCCTAGTGTCGTCATCCGCGAACAACAGTCGCAGAAAACGGGCAACGGCTGTGCATTTCTGAACAGTGACCAGCAAGCGGCCGGGCAGACAGGCCTAGACGAGGAAAAGGGATGTTCGACTGGAACGATCTGCGGGTTTTTCTGGAGGTCCAGCGCCATGGCCGCCTGCTTACCGCCGCCCGCAGCCTGGGCGTCAGTCATGCCACCGTCGCCCGTCACTTGGAGGCGCTGGAACGCGCCCTGGGCAGTCAGCTGCTGGTGCAACAGGCCAGCGGCTATCAGCTCACCCCCGCCGGCCAGGCCCTGCTGGCGCATGCCCAGGCGATGGAAGAAGCCGCACTGCTGGCCCAGGAGGCCGTGACCCAGCGACTCAATCCGCTGGGTCAGGTACGGGTCGGGGTGACCGAAGGCCTGGGCACCGGTTTTCTCGCCCAGCGCCTAGGAGCGCTGCTGCGCGATTATCCGGGCCTGGAAGTGGAGCTGGTCTCGGTGCCGCGCTTCGTCAGCGTCACCAACCGCGAAGCGGACATCGCCATCACCCTGGAAAGGCCCACCGCCGAAGGCCTGATCGGCCGGCGACTGACGCCCTATCGTCTGAGGTTCTATGCCAGTCGCGCCTACCTGGATCGAGCACCGGCGCTGGATGCCGAAGCCGACCTCGGCGAACAGACCTTCATCGGCTACGTCGACGACCTGCTGTACACCCGCGAACTGCAATTCATCCAGGGACTCTGTTCGGATCCGCGCATCGTCTTTCGCAGCACCAGTGTCATCGCCCAGCGCGAAGCGGCCTGCGCCGGCGTCGGCATCGCCGTGCTGCCGTGCTATCTGGTGGGTCAGGGCACACCCCTGGAGGGCGTGCTGCCGGAGCGCTCCTTCACCCGGGAATACTGGATCTCGACCCACCGAGAATTGCACCGCTCCGCGCGCCTGCGCGTGGTCTGGGATTTCCTGTTGCACCTCTGCGCGGCGGAGCGGAGCGTCCTGCTGGGCGATGAACGCCCGCTCGCCTAGCCGTTAGACCGCCGCGGCCTCACGCTCCAGCTCGGCGCGCAGGCCGGGCTCCAGGCGCAGCTGGCGTGCCAGCTCGTCCAGGTAGGCCTTTTCCATGTATTGCTGATCGTCGATCAGCATCAGGCTGGCCAGGTACATCTCGGCGGCCATCTCGGGCGTTTCCGCCGCCGCGGCGACCTTGGCCGGATCCAGCGGTTGTTCCAGTTCCCGCTGCAGCCAGCTGCGCAACTCGGGATCGTCATCCAGCTTGGCCATCTCGGCCTCGATGGCCTGGCGCTCCTGGTCATCGACATGACCATCGGCCTTGGCCGCCGCGATCAGGGCGATCAGCACCGCCCGGCCATGGGCTTCGGCTTCGTGCTCCGGTACCCGATCCACGGTACGGGGCTCGACGGCCGCCGTCCCCTGGGCCTGATTGGCCTGCCAGGACTGATAGGCCTTGTAGGCCACCATACCCAGCGCCGCCAGACCGCCATAGCCGACCGCCTTGCCACCCATGGCGCGACCGCGCTTGCTGCCCAGCAGCGCGGTCAGGGCCCCAGCCGCCAGGCCGCTGTTGCCCAGTCCGGAGAGCAGACCGCCCAGGGAATCCTTGCCGGTGGACGCCGTGCCGGATCGGGGGGCCGAGTGACCGGTCTTCTTGGCCAGCGCCTGCTGGCCCGCCTTGAGCAATTGATCAAGCAAACCGCGGGTGTTCATGGATGACCTCCACAGAGTCAGGATTCAGCCCTTTAGGACCGCTGACCACACCGTCTGGCTCCCGGCACCTGCTTACCGAATGTTGCCGGGGTCGCCGTCGCGACCAGCCGGTTGATACAAAATATTGCTGACCGCGGGCCGCCCACGGCGCTACTCTTGCGCCTTTCCCTTGCAGTTGCCGGAGACACCCCATGCGCTCGCGTCTGGCTGTGCTGTTCGCGCTTTCGCTCGCCCTCACTGCCGGCCAGGTCCAGGCCGCCGCCGAGGACGCCCGCCTCATCGCCAATCGCTATCTCGATGCCTGGAACGATCACGATGCCGAGGCCGCCAGCGCCCTGCTCGACCCCAAGGTGCAGTATTTCGACAGTGGCGCCGCCACCACCGAGACCAGCCGCACCCAGGCCCGTGACAGGATCGTCAAGGTCACCCTCAAGGCCGTCCCGGATCTACAGGTAAAGATGGTGCACAAGCCGGTCATCGGCCCGCGCAGCATCGCCTTCGAATGGGAACTGACCGGCAACCGCGTCACCGCCACCGGCAAGCAACCGGTCAAGATCCGCGGCGCCAGCATCATGAAGATCCGCGACGGCCGCATCTGGTATCTGGGCGACTACTACGACAGCGACGCCCTGGAGGCGATGCTGCGCCCGGTCAAGCCCTGACTCGGGAGCCATCCGCACGGATGGCTCCGTCCCGCGCCCTATTCCTCCCCGAACGGCTTGCGCAGCGGCGTATCCCGGTGCGCGGCGCGCACGTATTGCGGCGGCCAGGAGACCTTTTCCCGTAGGGCTTCGGCGGCATTCAGCGGCCAATAGGGATCGCGCAGCAGTTCGCGGGCCAGCAGCACCAGATCGGCCTGACCGGTACGCAGCACGTGCTCGGCCTGGGCCGCATCGGTGATCATGCCCACCGCGCCACTGGGAATCCCGGCTTCCTTGCGCACCCGCTCGGCGAACTGGGTCTGGTAGCCGGGCCCGGTGGGAATGTCGGCCTGGGCGGCGGTGCCGCCGGAGGAGACGTCGATCAGGTCGACGCCCAGGGTCTTCAGCCGCCGCGCCAATTCCACCGTCTCATCGACATCCCAACCGTCTTCCACCCAGTCGGTGGCCGAGACCCGCACGAACAGCGGCAACGCTTCCGGCCAGACCGCACGTACATCGGCGGTGACTTCCAGCAACAGGCGAATGCGATTCTCGAAATTGCCGCCGTAATCGTCCTCGCGGCGATTGGAGAGCGGCGAGAGGAACTGGTGCAGCAGATAGCCGTGGGCGGCATGGACCTCGGCCACCTTGAAGCCGGCCGCCAGGGCGCGCTCGGCGGTGTCCACGAAAGCCCGGCGGATGCTGGCGATGTCGTCGCGATCCATGGCGGTGGGCCGGGTGTGCTGGGGATCGAAGGCGATGGCCGAGGGCGCCACCGGCACCCAGCCGCCCTCGGCGATGGGCACGCTGCCGTGCTTGCCGAGCCAGGGTTGCCAGGTACTGGCCTTACGGCCAGCATGGGCCAGTTGGATACCGGCGACGCTGCCCTGGCCTTCGATGAACTGGGTGATACGGCGCAGGGGCTCGATCTGCTCGTCCTTCCACAACCCCAGGTCCTGGGGCGTGATGCGCCCGTCGGCGGTGACCGCGGTAGCCTCGAAGATCACCAGGCCGGCGCCACCGGTGGCGCGACTGCCCAGGTGAACCAGGTGCCAGTCGTTGGCGAAGCCGTCTTCGCTGGAATACTGACACATCGGGGAGACCACCACGCGATTGGGCAGGGTCAGCTGACGCAGGGTCAGGGGCTGGAACAGGAGACTCATGGCGGACCTCGTCTAGTCGGGATTCACCGCATTGGAGTGTTCCCGAACAGAATAGGTCGCTGTTCCGACTAACGCGGTGCCAGGTGCACCACCAGCAGCTGCACGCTCTCGTTGCCGCGGAATTCATTCACGTCCAGCCGATAGGCCAGCTCGGCCCAGCAGATGTTGGGATCGGGCCAGGTGTCACGGTCGATGTTGAAGGCGATGCCGTCCAGCTCCGGGCCGCCCTGCTCGCTGCGCAGGGTCAGCTTGAGGTGCCGTTCCTTGAGCAAGCGCTGGGAGAGAATCTCGAAGGTGCCGTGAAACAGCGGCTCGGGGAACTGCTGCCCCCAGGGGCCGGCCTGGCGCAGGGCCTGGGCCAGATCGAGCTGGAATTCGCTCGGAGCGAGGCAGCCATCGGTCTGCAGGCGCCCATTGAGGTCGTCGGCCTGCAGATGGCGACGGACCTCGGCGTCGAAGGCGCTGGCAAAGGTCTCATAATGCGCCTGGGGCAGACTGAGGCCGGCGGCCATGGCGTGACCGCCGAACTTGGTGATGAGCCCCGGATGACGGGTCGCCACGGCGTCCAGGGCATCGCGGATGTGCAGCCCGGGTACTGAACGCGCCGAGCCCTTGAGCATGCCGTTGCCACTGCCGTCGTCGGCGAAGGCCAGCGCCGGGCGGTGATACTTTTCCTTGAGGCGCGAGGCGAGGATGCCGATCACGCCCTGGTGCCACTCCGGGTCGAACAGACAGAGACCGAAGGGCAGATTGTCTTCCGGCAACTCCTTGAGCTGCTTGAGCGCCTCGCGCTGCATGCCCTGCTCGATGCTCTTGCGATCCTTGTTGAAGTCGTCCAGCTGCTGAGCGTATTCCTGCGCCAGTTGCGGGTCTTCGCAGAGTAGCAGCTCGATACCGATGGACATGTCGTCCAGGCGCCCCGCCGCATTGAGCCGCGGGCCGAGAATGAAACCCAGGTCACTGGAGGCCACCTTGCCCGGCTGGCGCCCGGCCACTTCCAGCAGCGCCTTGAGCCCCGGTCGTGCCCGGCCGGCGCGGATACGCATCAGCCCCTGGTGCACCAGGATGCGGTTGTTGGCGTCCAGCGGCACGACGTCGGCGACGCTGCCGAGGGCGACCAGATCCAGCAACTCGGCCAGATTGGGCTCCGCCAGGCCCTGACGGGCGAACCAGCCGTTCTCGCGCAGGCGACTGCGCAGGGCCAGCATCACATAGAAGATCACCCCGACCCCGGCGATGCATTTGCTGGGAAAGGCGCAGGCCGGCTGATTCGGATTGACGATGGCATCGGCGGCGGGCAATTCGGTGCCCGGCAGGTGGTGGTCGGTGATGACCACTTGCAGCCCGGCCGCCTTGGCCGCGGCCACGCCGTCCAGGCTGGAGATGCCGTTGTCGACGGTGAGCAGCACCTCGGGTTCGCGCTGCAGGGCCACGGCAACGATCTCGGGCGTCAGGCCGTAGCCGTATTCGAAGCGATTGGGCACCAGGTAGTCGACCCAGGCCGCGCCCAGGCGGCGCAGGGCCAGCACGCCCACGGCGCTGGCGGTGGCGCCATCGGCATCGAAATCGCCGACGATGAGGATGCGCCGGCGCTCTTCCAGAGCGCGCGCCAGCAGCTCCACCGCCGCCTCGATGCCCTTGAGCTGGTGATAGGGCACCAGCCGCGCCAGGCCCTTGTCCAGTTCTTCCGGCAGGGTCACGCCGCGCGCGGCATAGAGCCGGGTGAGCAGCGGCGGCAGATCGCCCAGGTCGGGCAATACCGCCGGTAGCGGACGGGGCTCCAGGCGCATCAACGTTCGCCCAGCAGCCATTCCAGCTGCAATTCGTGCTGACCGCGGTCGTCGGTGACGAACAGGGTGCCTTCGCTGATCATCACCTGCCAGGAAATGCTGCGCGGCAGATCGCGGGCCAGTTCGGCAAGGGGCTCGGCGGGAACCGCGGCGATGTGCAGATTCTTCAGCGTCCTGACCGCGTCCACCACCTTGGTCTGCCAGACGCGCAGGTTGCCGTAGGCCAGCAGGCTGGTGCGCTCGGTGCGACGGCTGCACCAGGTCAGGCGCTCGGCATCGGGCTGGCCGACTTCGATCCAGTGCAGCACCCGGCCATCGAGACTCTTCTCCCACAGTGCCGGCTCGTCGACGTCGGACAGGCCGCGGCCGAAGGTGAGCTGCTCGTTGTACCAGAGCACATAGGCCAGCAACCGCACCGCCATTCGCTCCTCGGTCTCGGAGGGATGCCGCGCCACGGTCAGGCGCAGATTCTCGTAGACCCCGCGATCCAGATCGGTGAGGTTGAGTTCGACTTTGTAGGGCGTGGCTTGCAGAGCCATGGGCGGGTCACCGGCAGGGAAAGCCGGGCATTGTACCGGAAAAGGCCGGGGGGCTTGGGACCGTGGATCCGTAGGTTGGGTTGAGCGTAGCAGCGACGGTTGGACTCCGCCTTGTTGGGCTTCGACGATGGAGCCGTCTCAACCCAACCTACAGGTCAGCGTAGGTTGGGTTGAGCGCAGCGAAGCCCAACAAAGACAGTTGGAGTCCGCCGTGTTGGGCTTCGACGATGGAGCCGTCTCAACCCAACCTACAGGTCAGCGTAGGTTGGGTTGAGCGCAGCGAAGCCCAACAAAGACGGTTGGAGTCCGCCGTGTTGGGCTTCGACGAGGGAGCCGTCTCAGCCCAACCTACAGTCGCAGGTTGGACGAACCCCCTTACAGCGGCTGACCACGCTTGCCGTGGCGGCTGACGAAGGCCTGGACGGCGGCCAGGTCGTTGGGCAGCACGGTGCAGCGCTCTTCGCGCTGCAGCAGATCGGCCAGGTGGGTCGGCAGGCTGAGGGTCGCGCCGATGCCGGCCTTTTCCACCGCTTCGGGGAATTTCACCGGATGGGCGGTACCCAGCACCACCATGGGTGTGGCCAGGCTGCGGCGGCATTCGCGAGCGGCGCGCACACCGATGGCGGTGTGCGGATCCAACACCTCGCCGGTGGCGGCAAAGACCTCGGCGATGGTGGCGCAGGTCTCCTCGTCGTTCACGGCCAGGGAATCGAACAGCTTGCGCGCTTCGGTCCAGCGATCGTCCGCCACCGTCAGGGTGCCGCTGCTGCGGAAGTTCGCCATCAGCTCGGCCAGGGCCAGGCCATCGCGACCGTGCAGGTCGAACAGCAGGCGCTCGAAGTTGGACGAGACCATGATGTCCATGGACGGCGACAGGGTGGCTTCCAGCTGCTGCTTGTCGTAGCGATTGCCGGACATGAAGCGGTGCAGAATATCGTTGCGGTTGGTGGCCACCACCAGCTGGCTCACCGGCAGCCCCATGTTGCGCGCCAGGTACCCGGCGAAGATGTCGCCGAAGTTGCCGGTGGGCACCGAGAAGGCGATGGAGCGCGCCGGGGCGCCCAGCTGCAGGGCCGCATGGAAGTAGTAGACGATCTGGGCCATGATCCGCGCCCAGTTGATCGAGTTGACCGCCACCAGCGGGGTGCCCTTGAGGAAACCCTGGTCGGCGAAGCTGGCCTTGACCATCTCCTGGCAGTCGTCGAAGTTGCCTTCGATGGCGATGTTGTGGATGTTGTCGCCCAGCAGCGTGGTCATCTGCCGGCGCTGCACTTCCGACACCCGCTGGTGCGGATGGAGGATGAAGATGTCGACGTTCTCGCAGCGCTTGCAGCCTTCGATGGCCGCCGAGCCGGTGTCGCCGGAGGTGGCGCCCATGATCACCACGCGTTCGCCGCGCTTGGCCAGCACATGGTCGAGCAGCCGTCCCAGCAGTTGCAGGGCGAAGTCCTTGAAGGCCAGGGTCGGGCCGTGGAACAGCTCCAGCACCCACTCGTTGGCATCCAGCTGACGCAGCGGCGCGATCGAGCTATGGGCGAAACCGGCGTAGGTCTCTTCCAGGATGGCCTTGAATTCGGCATCGGCGATGGAGCCGGCGACGAAGGGCTTCATCACCCGGAAGGCCAGCTCGTGGTAGGGCAGACCGGCCCAGGAGGCGATCTCTTCCAGGGAAAAGCGCGGCAGGTTCTCCGGCACATAGAGACCACCATCGCTGGCGAGACCCGCCAGCAGCACTTCTTCGAAATTCAGCGCGGGCGCCTGGCCGCGGGTACTGATGTAACGCATGACTCGACCTCGGGAAAGACGGCGGCGCCGGGCGCCGCCAGGCTGCTCAGTTCAGGTGCTCGACACGGATGCGGACGACATCGCCGACGACGTCATCGAGGGCTTCCAGCGCGGTGATGGCCTCGACCATGTGGCGCTCCGTCACGCGGTGGGTCAGCAGGATCATGGGCACCAGGCCGTCATGTTCCTCGGCTTCCTTCTGCATGATGGACTCGATGTTGATGCCGCGCGCCGAGAGGATGCTCGCCACCTGGGCCAGCACGCCCGGGTGATCCTTGGCCTGGATACGCAGATAGTAGGCGCTCTCGCAGGACTCGATCGACAGCACCGGATGGTCGGACAGCGCATCGGGCTGGAAGGCCAGGTGCGGTACGCGATTCTCGGGATCCGAGGTCATGGCGCGAACCACGTCCACCAGGTCGGCCACCACCGCCGAGGCGGTCGGCTCCTGGCCGGCACCGGCGCCGTAGAACAGCGTCGAGCCGACGGCGTCGCCATTGACCATCACCGCGTTCATCACGCCGTTGACGTTGGCGATCAAGCGATCGGCCGGGATCAGCGTCGGGTGCACCCGCAGCTCGATGCCCTGGTCGGTGCTGCGCGCCACGCCCAGGTGCTTGATGCGATAGCCCAGCGCCTCGGCGTAGCCGACATCGGCGGTGGTCAGGCGGGTGATGCCCTCGGTGTAGGCCTTGTCGAATTGCAGCGGAATGCCGAAGGCGATGGAGGCCAGGATGGTCAGCTTGTGGGCAGCATCGATGCCTTCGACGTCAAAGGTCGGATCGGCCTCGGCATAGCCCAGCGCCTGGGCTTCGGCCAGGACATCGGGAAAGGTGCGACCCTTCTCGCGCATCTCGGAGAGGATGAAGTTGCCGGTGCCGTTGATGATGCCGGCCACCCAGTTGATGCGGTTGGCGGCCAGGCCTTCGCGCAGCGCCTTGATCACCGGGATGCCGCCGGCCACCGAGGCCTCGAAGGCGACGATCACGCCCTGCTCACGTGCCTTGGCGAAGATCTCGTTGCCATGCACGGCGATCAGCGCCTTGTTGGCGGTGACCACGTGCTTGCCGTTGGCGATGGCGCGCAGCACCAGTTCGCGGGCCAGGGTGTAGCCGCCGATCAGCTCCACCACCACGTCGATCTCGGGATTGTCGGCCACCGCCAGGACCTCGGCGGTGATCGGCGTACTGCCGGTATTGCACTGGGGATTGGGTCGGCGCTGGGCGATCTGCGCCACCTCGATACCCCGTCCGGCGCGCCGGGCGATTTCCTCGGCGTTGCGCTTGAGTACGTTGAAGGTCCCGCTGCCCACGGTACCCAGACCACAGATGCCTACTTTGACCGGCTTCACACCCTTATCCCCATGTCGTATGGGACCGCTCCGCGGCCCCGTTCATAGCTCTGATTGAGACGCCTAGCGGGCGCCGATTGCCGCTTCCGCCAGCTGGTCGGCCGGCTGGTAGCCCGGGATCATCTGGCCATCGGCGAGAATGATCGCCGGCGTGCCCTGGATACCCATGTTCTGCCCCAGCGCGAATTGCTGGGCGACCGGATTCTGGCAGCTCTCGGACTTGACCTCACGGCCGGTGAACATCTGGTTCAGCGCCGCCGGCTTGTCCTTGGCGCACCACACCGCCTCCAGCTGCTTGGAGCCCGGCGAGCCCATGCCCTGGCGCGGGAAGGCCAGGTAGCGCACCTCGATGCCACGCTTGTTCAGCTCGGGCACCTCGGCGTGCAGCTTCTGGCAATAGGGGCAGGTGGTGTCGGTGAAGACGGTGATGTGCGCCTTGGTCTCGCCCTGGGCGGGATAGATGATCATCTGGTTGCGGTCGAGGCCGTTGATCTGCCGCGCCACGGCAACGTTCTCGGCCTTCTCGGTCAGGTTGGAGGCCTTGCCGTCCTTGACCTGGTACAGATAGCCCTGCATGACGAACTGGCCGTCGCCGCTGGCATAGAGCACCCGGCCGCCCTTGAGCTGGACCTGGTAGAGACCTTCCAGCGGACTCTTGGCGATGGACTCGATGGCGAGATTGGGCTGCAGCGCGGTCAGGCTCTGACGAATGGCCTGCTCAGGTTCGGCCTGAGCCAGTTGCACGCCGAGCCCCAGGCAAGCGGCGAGCAACAGTTGGGAAATACGCATGTTTGACTCCTGTTGAGACGCCGGCAAGCCTACCACAGACCTGCCGGCTACGGCGGTGGGCCCTAGCCGCGCGGATGGTGCTGGGCGTGCAGTTGCTGCAGCCGCACGCGGGCGACGTGGGTGTAGATCTGGGTGGTGGACAGACTGGTATGGCCGAGCAGCATCTGCACCGTGCGCAGATCCGCGCCGTGGTTGAGCAAATGGGTGGCGAAGGCGTGCCTCAGGGTATGCGGTGACAGCGAAGTGCGGATGCCCGCCACCTGGGCATGCAGCTTGATGCGGTGCCAGAAGGTCTGCCGGGTCATGGGCGTGCCCCGCTGGCTGGGAAAGAGGATATCGCCGGGCTGGCCGCCCAGCAGCAGCGGGCGCGCGGTCTTCAAATAGTCTTCCAGCCAGGCGATGGCCTCTTCGCCCAAGGGGATCAGCCGCTCCTTGCTGCCTTTGCCGAAGACCCGCAACGAGCCCTCGCGCAGGTTGATCTCGTCCAGGGTCAGGCTGATCAGCTCGGTCACCCGCAACCCGGTGGCATAGAGCACCTCGAGCATGGTGCGATCGCGCAGGCCCAGGGTGTCTTCGGTATCTGGTGCGGCCAGCAGGGCTTCCACGTCCGCCTCTGACAGGCTCTTGGGCAGCGGCGCGCCCAGTTGCGGCATGCTCACCAGCAGCGTCGGGTCCTCGGCGACCCGCCCCTCGCGCACGGCATACTTGTAGAAGCTGCGCAGACCGGAGAGAAAACGCGCCGTGGAGCGCGCCTGGTAGCCCTCGCTCAGGCGCCAGCCGAGGTGATCGAGCACGGCGTCGCGACCCAGGTTCTCCAGGGTCAGTCCCCTGCCCTCCAGCCAGCGGGCGAAGGCCAGCAGATCGGTGCGATAGGCGCTGCGGGTATGGGGCGACAGTCCCTTTTCCAGCCACAGGGCGTCGAGGAATTCCTCGATCAGCCGTTCGGCGCTCACGCGGCGAAGCCTGGCAGCAGCGGCGTCGGCTTACCCTCGTCATCGACCGCGACAAAGCTGAAGGCGCCGTTGATGGCGCGCTCGCGCCCTTCCGCCAGCATGCCTTCGACGAACACCTCCACCTGCACCTTGATGCTGGTGTTGCCAACCTTCACCACCCGGCCGATCAGCTCGACGATGGAGCCGGCGGGAATGGGGTGGTTGAAATCGATCCGGTCGGTGGAGACCGTGACCAGCGGCTTGCGACAGAAGCGCGTCGCGGTGATGAAGGATACCTCGTCCATCCAGGCCAGGGCAGTGCCGCCGAACAGGGTGTCGTGATGATTGGTGGTGGGCGGGAACACTGCCTTGGCCACCCGGGTTTCCGACAGCGCCGTGCGCCGCTGGATTTCCGCTTCGCGGGTCGTCATGTCTTACCTCGAACCTCAGAAACGAAAAAAGCAGCCGAAGCTGCTTTTTTCTGGTCACGCCGCGATCAGGAAAGCTTTTCCTTGATGCGGGCAGCCTTGCCGGACAGCTCGCGCAGGTAGTACAGCTTGGCCTTACGCACGTCACCGCGACGCTTGACGCTCAGGCTGTCGACCAGCGGGCTGTAGGTCTGGAAGGTACGCTCGACGCCAACGCCGTTGGAGATCTTGCGTACGGTGAAGGCGCTGTTCAGGCCGCGGTTACGCTTGCCGATCACCACGCCTTCGAAGGCCTGCAGACGCTGACGGTCGCCTTCCTTCACCTTAACCTGGACAATCACGGTGTCGCCGGGGGCGAACGCCGGGATTTCTTTGTTCATCTGCTCAGCTTCGATCTGGGCAATGATTTTGTTGGTCATGTCACTCTGCTCCTAAGACAGGCCGCGGCCCGCCATCGATACCTAACTATCGTTCCGCTGACGAAGGTATTCCGCCAACAGGTTCTGCTCTTCCCCAGAAAGCGAGCGGCTATCCAGAAGATCGGCGCGTCGCTCCGCAGTGCGTCCCAGGGACTGCTGCAGGCGCCAGCGCCGGATATGCTCGTGATTACCACTGAGCAACACGTCGGGTACGCGACGGCCCTCGTACACCTCGGGTCGGGTGTAGTGCGGGCAATCGAGCAGGCCGTCGGTAAACGAGTCCTGCTCGGCGGAATCCACATGCCCCAAGGCTCCGGGCAGCAGTCGCGTAACCCCATCGATCAGCACCATGGCCGGCAATTCACCGCCGGACAGCACATAGTCGCCAATCGACCATTCTTCATCCACGTGCGTCTCGATGAAACGCTCGTCGATGCCTTCGTAACGCCCGGCGATGAGGATCAGATGCTCCTCCTGCGCCAGTTCCCGTACCGCCGCCTGGTCGAGCGTGCGACCCTGGGGCGACAGGTAGATCACCTTCGCCGCCGAATCACCCTTGGCATCGGCCAAGGCACGCTCCAGCGGCTGGATCTTCATCACCATGCCGGGACCGCCGCCAAAGGGCCGGTCGTCCACGGTCTGGTGGCGATCCTCGGTATAGCTGCGCGGGTTGTAGCAGGTCAGCTCCAGGAGCCCCTGCTTCATCGCGCGGCCGCTCACGCCATAGGCGCTGACGGCCTCGAACATCTCGGGAAAGAGGCTAATGACATCGATACGCATGGATCAGAAATCCGCGTCCCAGTCGACCTGCATCTCACCCTTGGCCAGATCCACCGCCAGCACGTACTGGTCGGGCAGATAGGGCAACAGACGCTCACGATCGTCGAGGCTGCCAGCACTGGGCTTGACCACCATGACGTCGTTGGCCCCGGTCTCCAGCAGATGATCCACCACACCCAGCCACTGGCCTTCGCGATTGATCACCTTGAGACCTTCCAGCTGATGCCAGTAGTAGTCACCGGCGCCCAACTGGGGCAATTCACTGCGCGGCACGCAGATCTCGAAACCGGCCATCAGCCGGGCTTCTTCGCGATCGTCCAGGCCCTGCAGCCGTACCGTCAGGACCTTGCCGTGCAACCGACCGCCGAGCACCTTGACCTGCCGGGTCTCGCCTTCGCGCCGCAGCGTCCAGGTCCGATAGTCCAGCAGATTGTCGAGCGGATCGGTAAAGGAGTAGATCTTGAGCTCACCACGTACGCCAAAGACCGAAACTATCTTGCCCAGGACCACCAGGTCGGGGGCGGAGGTCGGCGTACTCATGGTCTTCAGGCGGTAGCCTGAGCGCTCTTCAGCAACTGAGCGACGCGCTCGGACGGCTGGGCGCCCTGCGACAGCCAGTAGCTGGCACGCTCTTGGTCCACCGACAGACGGATTTCGGCGCCGCTGGCCACCGGGTTGAAGAAACCGATGCGCTCGACGAAACGACCATCACGCGCATTGCGGCTGTTGGTCACGGTCAGGTGGTAGAAGGGGCGCTTCTTGGAGCCGCCACGGGCTAGACGGATGGTTACCATTGAACTTCGTTCCTGTAGTCGGTGCTTGTAGCTGTGGGCACACTGGGCCACATGGCCCGAAAGGCCGCATATTCTAAGGGCTGTCACCCGGTTTGCCAATGGCTTTAAACGGTACCCTCGGCATTGCGGCAGCCTGGAGACTCCAGCAGCGGAGCCTCATCGCTCGCGAAGGTGCATCAGCACTGGTGCCAACGCCCCACGCAGAGCCCTTTCCAATGCCGGCCATCTGGCGACGGGCGGCACCGGGAAATCACATCTTGGGCATGCCGCCGCCAGGGAACATGCTGCCCATGCCGCGCATCATCTTGGCCATGCCGCCCTTGGCGGTGACCTTCTTCATCATCTTCTGCATCTGCTTGTGCTGCTTGATGAGGCGGCCGACGTCCTGCACCTGGGTACCGGAGCCCAGGGCGATGCGCTTCTTGCGCGAGCCGCTGATCAGTTCCGGATCGCGGCGCTCGGCCGGGGTCATGGAGTCGATGATGGCTTCCATCTGCTTGAAGTGCTTTTCCGCCGCGCCCTGGGCGTTGCCCATCTGCTGGATGTTCATGCCACCCATCATGGTCGGCAGCTTGTCCATCAGCGAACCCAGGCCGCCCATGTTCTTCATCTGGCGCAGCTGATCGCGGAAGTCCTCGAGATCGAAGCCCTTGCCCTTCTTGAGCTTCTTGGCCAGCTTGTCGGCCTTCTCGCGATCCAGGGTCTGTTCGGCCTGCTCGATCAGCGAGAGGACGTCGCCCATGCCGAGGATGCGCGAAGCGACACGGTCCGGGTGGAAGGGATCGAGGGCTTCGCTCTTCTCGCCCATGCCGATGAACTTGATCGGCTTGCCAGTGATGTGGCGGACCGACAGGGCGGCACCGCCACGGGCGTCACCGTCGACCTTGGTCAGGATCACGCCGGTGAGCGGCAGGGCGTCGTTGAAGGCCTTGGCGGTGTTGGCGGCGTCCTGACCGGTCATGGCGTCGACCACAAACAGGGTCTCGGCCGGCTTGGTGGCAGCGTGGACCTGCTGGATCTCCGCCATCATCTCGCTGTCGATGTGCAGACGACCGGCGGTGTCGACGATCACCACATCGATGAATTTGAGCTTGGCTTCGCGAATGGCGGCCTGGGCGATCTCCACCGGCTTCTGGCTGATGTCGGAGGGAAAGAAGGTGACCCCCACCTCCCCGGCCAGTGTTTCCAGCTGCTTGATGGCGGCCGGACGATAGACGTCGGCGGAGACGACCATGACGGTCTTCTTCTTGCGCTCCTTGAGGAAGCGCGCCAGCTTGCCCGCGGTGGTGGTCTTGCCCGCGCCCTGCAGACCGGCCATGAGGATGACCGCCGGCGGCGCCACGTTGAGCGCCAGGTCTTCGTTGGCCGCGCCCATGATGGCTTCGAGTTCGGCGCGCACGATCTTCACGAAGGCCTGGCCCGGGGTCAGGCTCTTGGACACCTCGGTGCCGACCGCCCGCTCCTTGACCCGGTTGACGAATTCCTTGACCACCGGCAGGGCGACGTCCGCCTCGAGCAGCGCCATGCGCACCTCGCGCAGGGTGTCCTTGATGTTGTCTTCGGTGAGCTTGGCCTTGCCGGTAATGTGGCGCAGGCTTTGGGACAGGCGGTCTGTGAGATTCTCGAACATGCGGACATCCAGGGCAGAAACGGCGGCTGACCGACAAGTATAACGAAAGACCGCCTGACCAGGGATAGCCGCTGGGGCCGGTTACCGCGTGAATCCGTCAGCAGCGCCCGCTTTGGCGAGCAGCTGAGGAAGCAAGGACAGGCACCGGCATCAGGGCCGGTGCCCGAGGGGACGGGATCAGAAAATCAGCGAGAAGATGCCGATGACCACCACCAGGCCGATCAGAAAGATGATGCCCATGGTACCGCCGAGAAATTTAAGCATGGTCGCGACCTCTTCTAGATATGTACTTCATGGGACCACCCGACAGCGGCCAGGGTTCGCCCGATCCAGCCAGCCAGCACCAGGGCGTGGCTCGGACTTTCTGTACCGCCCTGTCTGTGCCACACTCGCCTGCTTTCCGCTCTGCTGAAACCGGACCATGCACGCCCTGCTGCCCACCCTCCTGGCCGCTGCCCTCTATCTGCTCGCGACCCTCTACCAGGGCAGTTGCCTGCTGCGCAAACAGCCGTCGAGCAAGCCCCTGGTCCTGGGCGCCGGCATCCTGGCCCTGCTGCCCCATGCCCTGGCCGTCTATCTGCAGCTGATCCTCGAACCGACCCTCAGCCTGGACTTCTTCGACGCCTCCAGTCTGATCTCGGCGACCGCCATCGCCCTGATGCTGATCGGCTGCCTGCGCATGCCGCTGCAACCCTTGCTGGTGCTGATCTATCCCCTCGGCGCCATCACCGCGCTGCTGGCCGAATTCGTACCGCCCGGCACCGTGACCCCGCTGGACGTCTCGCCCAAGATCGTCGTGCACGTGCTGCTGTCGATCATCGCCTACGGCCTCTTCACCCTGGCGGTGCTGCAGTCGCTGCTGCTGCTGATCCAGGATCGCCAGCTCAAGAACAAGCATCCATCCGGCCTGATCCGCAGCTTTCCCCCGCTGCAGACCATGGAAAGCCTGCTGTTCGGCTTTCTCTGGGCCGGCTGGGTGGTGCTGTCGCTGTCGCTGATCTCCGGCTGGTTCTTTGTCGAGGACATGTTCGCCCAGCACCTGGTGCACAAGACGGTGCTCTCCTGCATCGCCTGGGTGGTGTTCGGCATCCTGCTGTGGGGGCGCAATCGGCTGGGCTGGCGCGGCCACCGGGCGATCCGCTGGACCCTGCTGGGCTTCATCCTGCTGATGCTGGCCTACTTCGGGAGCAAGCTGGTGCGGGAATTCATCCTGCATCGTTGACAGTCCTCATTCCGCTACCTGCATAATCAGACGACCGAACCACGTTCGGCGCGACCCGGCCAACAGCCAGGTCGCGCCCGGCACGTCATAACAGGTCGTCACGCCCGTCCCCATCCTCGGACAGCCGCTGCCCCATCGGGCCGCTCCGGCAGACGCCTCCTACAAAAACGACTGCCCGGTATCTCTGCATGTCCACAACCGCTGCCGCCTTCGACGCGCCCACTTCCGTGCCGCGCAATTCCCCCACCCGCGTGGCCACCGCCAGCTTCATCGGCACCGCCATCGAGTTCTACGATTTCTATGTCTATGCCACGGCCGCGGCCCTGGTGATCGGCCCGGTGTTCTTTCCCCAGGGCTCGGGCATGGCCCAGACCCTCAGCGCCTTCATCACCTTTGGCATCGCCTTCCTGGCGCGCCCCCTGGGTTCGCTGCTGTTCGGCCACTTCGGCGACCGCATCGGCCGCAAGTCCACCCTGGTGGCCTCGCTGCTGCTGATGGGTATCTCCACCACCCTGATCGGCCTCCTGCCCGGCTACGCCAGCATCGGCGTCTGGGCGCCCATCCTGCTGTGTCTGCTGAGATTCGGCCAGGGCCTGGGACTGGGTGGCGAATGGGGTGGTGCGGCGCTGCTGGCCACCGAGAACGCCCCGCCCGGCAAGCGCGCCTGGTTCGGCATGTTCCCCCAGCTCGGCCCCTCCATCGGCTTCCTCATGGCCAACGGCCTGTTCCTGGCTCTGGCGCTGCTGCTGGACGACGAGCAATTCCGCGCCTGGGGCTGGCGCATTCCCTTCCTGCTCAGCGCGCTGCTGGTGGTGGTCGGCCTCTATGTGCGGCTGTCGCTGCACGAGACACCGGTGTTCGCCGAGGCCATGGCCCGCCGCGAGAAACTGCGCCTACCCATGGTCGAAACCTTCGGCAAGCACGGCAAGGCGGTGCTGCTGGGCGCCCTGAGCATGGTGGTGTGCTACGCCCTCTTCTACATCTCCACGGTGTTCTCGCTGAGCTACGGGGTGAAGAATCTTGGTTACAGCCGGCAGGAATTCCTCGGCCTGCTGTGCATCGCGGTGCTGTTCATGGCCCTGGCCACGCCGCTGTCGGCCTGGCTGGCGGATCGCTTCGGCCGCAAGCCAGTGCTGGCGGTGAGCGCCATCGCCGCCCTGCTGTCGGGCTTCGCCATGGAGCCGCTGCTGACCCATGGCTCCAGCCAGGCGGTCGGCCTGTTCCTGGCGCTGGAGTTGTTTCTCATGGGCATGACCTTCGGCCCCATGGGTGCCCTGCTGCCGGAAATCTTCCCGACCCAGGTGCGCTACACCGGCGCCTCGGCGGCCTACAACCTGGGCGGCATCCTTGGCGCCTCCCTGGCGCCCTATGCCGCGCAGCAACTGGTGGAAGCCGGCGGCCTGAGCTGGGTGGGCGGCTACGTCTCGGCGGCGGCGGCCATCAGCCTGCTGGCGGTGCTCTGCATGCGCGAAACCCGCGATCAGTCACTGTAGATTCTTCAGCGCATGAAAAAGGGCCCCGCAGGGCCCTTTTTCGTGGCGCGAGACGGCGTTACAGCTCGACCTTCACCGCCTGGGAAGCACGCACGGCCTTGGCGCGCGCCGCCTCGATGCTTTCGTCGCGAGCCAGGGCCACGCCCATGCGCCGCTGCCCCTTGACCTCCGGCTTGCCGAACAGGCGCAGCGCGGTGTCGGGTTCGGCCAGGGCCGCGCCGAGGTTGCCGAAGGCGGTCTGCCGCGACTCGCCGTCCACCAGGATCACCGCCGAGGCCGAGGGGCCGAACTGGCGGATGGTAGGGATCGGCAGACCGAGGATAGCGCGGGCGTGCAGGGCGAATTCGGACAGGTCCTGGGAGATCAGGGTCACCAGACCGGTGTCATGGGGACGTGGCGAGACTTCGCTGAGCCAGACCTGGTCGCCCTTGACGAACAGCTCCACGCCAAACAGGCCGCGACCGCCCAGGGCCTCGGTGACGGCGCGAGCGACCCGCTCGGATTCGGCCAGAGCCTTGTCGCTCATGGCCTGGGGCTGCCAGGACTCGTGGTAGTCGCCCTTGACCTGACGATGCCCGACCGGTGCGCAGAAGGCGGTGCCGCCGACATGGCGCACGGTCAGCAGGGTGATCTCGTAGTCGAAGTCGACGAAGCCCTCGACGATCACCCGGCCCTTGCCGGCGCGACCGCCTTCCTGAGCGTACTGCCAGGCGGCCTGCAGCTCATCGGCGCTGCGCAGCAGGCTCTGGCCCTTGCCCGAGGAACTCATGATCGGCTTGACCACGCAGGGATAGCCCAGCGCCTCGGCGGCGGCGGCGTAGTCTTCGTAGGTATCGGCGAAGTGATAGGGCGAGGTGGGCAGGCCCAGCTCCTCGGCGGCGAGGCGACGGATGCCTTCGCGATTCATGGTCAGCTGGGCCGCGCGGGCAGTGGGCACCACGGTGTAACCCTCGCCTTCCAGCTCCACCAGGGTGGCGGTGGCGATGGCTTCGATTTCCGGCACGATGAAGTGCGGCTGCTCGCGCTCGATCACCGCGCGCAGGGCGGCGCCGTCGAGCATGTCGATGACGTGGCTGCGGTGGGCGACCTGCATAGCCGGGGCATCGGCGTAGCGATCCACGGCGATGACCTCGACGCCCAGACGTTGCAGCTCGATGACGACTTCCTTGCCCAGTTCGCCGGAGCCGCAGAGCAGCACGCGGGTGGCGCTGGGGGACAGGGGGGTACCGATACGGGGCATGACAGATCTCTCCGGCTGATATCAGGTCAGGAAGGCCGCACCGCCCGCCCGCGCCCGCTCGTCGCAGCGCACCAGCACCTCGCGGCGCTCGCTGTCGCTCATGGACATCCAGCGGGTGATCTCGGCGGCGCTGCGCTGGCAACCGATGCAGATGTCCTGTTCGTCCAGGGCACAGACATGGACGCAGGGCGAACGCACGGGTGAATTGGCGGTGGTCATGCGGCTTCCCTCGAATGGCCGCGCATTGTGCCCGTTAACGTCCGACTTGGCATGTGCCTTTACCTTGTCGCTAGGCTCTGCACGAAAAGGCCTGCGCTCGGTGATGCTTCGTTGAAAAACGCCTGGATCGCCAGCCCGGCCTGGGCGGCCCCGTCGCAATGCTCATTTACCACTCGTAAACTCGTTCGCGAGCACGGTCCGCTTCCTCAGCGCTTTTCTCCTCGCCTGACCTTCGCTCGGCGACTTTTCGTACAGAGCCTACCGCTCAATCCCGCCTGGGCGGTGCCTTGAGCACGATACCGGCGTCGTACAGCAGGTTGACCAGCTCGACGATGATCACCGCGGTCAGTCCCCAGATGCGGTGCTCGCCATACTGATAGCTGGGCACCTGCCAACGCAGGCCGTCGTGGTCGACCCTGAGGGTGTAATCCGGCGGCACCTCGCAGAAGAACTGCAGGGGCACGGTAAAGATCGCGGCGATCTCGGCTTCGCTGGGGACGTATTCGAGCTGATCGGGAATCAGGGCGACGATGGGCGTCACCGCCAGGCCGTAGCGTGACACCAGCGGACTCAGGGGCGCGATCACCTCCACCAGGCCTGGCGGCAGCCCGACCTCTTCCTCGGCCTCGCGCAGGGCGGTGGCGATCAGATCGACGTCCTCGGGATCGCGCCGGCCGCCCGGCAGGGCCACCTCGCCGCCATGGGTGGACAGGTTGCTGGCCCTCAGGGTGAGCAGCAACTCGGGATGCTCGCCACGAATGATGGGCACCAGCACCGCCGCTTCCTGATGGTTCTCGGTGCCGCTCAGGGTGCGCGGCCGATAGTGACGCAGGCGCTGGAGCAACTCATCCACGCCGGAATTCTCCCTTGCTCATCGTATCCCCTGGATCATGGCACGCCCGCCGGGCAATCCCAAGCCCAGCCATCGCTTGCGAGGCCCGCGACCGCCCCGGCACACTGCAGCAAAACGAGGATGAACCATGAAGCATTGCAACCACTGTGGCGGCCTGCTGGAAGAACGCATTCCGGCGGGCGACAACCGCATGCGCCTGGTCTGCAGCCAGTGCGGCGCGGTGCATTACCAGAACCCACGGGTGGTGGCCGGCTGCCTGGCGACCTGGGAAGGCCGGGTGCTGCTCTGCCAGCGCGCCATCGAGCCGCGCAAGGGCTACTGGACGCTGCCGGCGGGCTTCATGGAAAACGGCGAGACCACCACCGAGGCCGCCGCCCGCGAGACCTTCGAGGAAGCCGGCGCGCAGGTGCAGGACCTGGAGCTCTATACGCTCTTCGATCTGCCGCACATCGACCAGATCTACATGCTGTTCCGCGGCGAGCTGGTCGACGGACGCTTTGGCGTCGGCGAGGAAAGCCTGGACGTGCGCCTTCTGGACGAAGCCGACATCCCCTGGTCGTCTCTGGCTTTTCCGACCATCAAGCGAACACTAGAATGCTTTTTCGCTGACCGCCGCCGCGGCGAGTTTTCACTGCGCCATGAGGGCATGGCGCCCATGGTGGTCGCACCCAAGCCTGCCTAAGGGCCTGTTCAACGTCTGCTCGCGAGACCTTGAACAGGCTCTGAGCTCTTCCGAGGATCTTCTCGACATGCGTCCGTTGCACCTGTTGTTGGCGCTCTGCTATGTGCTGTGCGGTTCGTTGCTTCCCCAGCTGGCCCAGGCCAGTACCAGCGTCACGGTGATCCGCCAGCCGGCCGCGCCGCTGATCGACAAGGTGCTGGTCATCAAGTCGCGCAATCAGCTGCAACTGCTCAGCGGCGACACCGTGATGAAGTCCTACCGCATCTCGCTGGGCAAGAATCCCCGCGGTCCCAAGCTGCGCGAGGGCGACAAGCGCACCCCGGAAGGCTTCTATTGGATCGACTGGCGCAAGACCAGCGACAAATTCAACCTGGCCATGCACATTTCCTATCCCAATCGTGAGGACCTGGCGCGCGCCAGCCAGGCCGGCGTGCGTCCCGGCAGCATGATCATGCTGCACGGCACCCCCATCGACGAGGAGTACCCGGAGTGGTACTTCAACTCGCTGAACTGGACCGAGGGCTGCATCGCCCTGACCAACCACGACATGCGCGAGGTCTGGGGGCTGGTCAAGGACGGCACTATGATCGAGATCCGCCCTTGAGAGCCTATCCAAAGGCTGCTGCGCGTCGGCCAGACTGCGTTGAAAAGGCCTTCGGAATGCTCATTTACAATTCGTAAACTCCGCTTCCTCAGGCCTTTTCGCCTTGTTTGGCTCTAGCTCGCGAGCCTTTGAACAGCCTCTGCGCCGCTAGGCTTCCCGTGCCCTACCCCGCCACCTGCTCCGCGGGCGAGACGATGGTGGTCTTGCCCCGCGAACGACCACTGCTGAGGTAGTCGGCGATGGATTCCTGGGTGACCTCGCCGAGGAAGTCGTTGTCGGCGCTGAGTACCGGCAGCCAGGAAGTGTTGAACTGGTACATGCGCGACAAGAGGATGCGCAGGTGCTCGTCAAAGGCCGCGGTGGCCTTGAACGGGGTGACGAAGGGCGCCACCGGCCCGCTCTGACCGCGCAGGTCGCGGCGGCGCACGTAGCCCAGGCCCTTGTTGGCCGCATCCGTCACCACCAGGTAGCGGCGATCGTGCTCTTCCATCAATTCCACGGCATCGCCGATCAGCGTCTCGGCCTGGATCGCGGGCGCGTTGTCGGCGGCGTCCTCGGCACGAATCAGCAGCAGCCGCTTGAGGGTGCTGTCCTGGCCGACGAAGTTGCTGACGAACTCATCCTTGGGATGGGCCAGCAGGGTGTCCGGATGATCGAACTGCACCAGGCGCCCGCCGCGGAACACGGCGATCTTGTCGCCCAGGCGGATGGCCTCGTCGATGTCATGGCTGACCATGATCACCGTCTTGTTCAGCGCGCGCTGCATCTGGAAGAACTCGTTCTGGATGGCGTCGCGGTTGATCGGGTCCACCGCGCCGAAGGGCTCGTCCATCAGCAACAGCGGCGCCTCGGCCGCCAGGGCACGGATCACCCCGATGCGCTGCTGCTGGCCACCGGACAGTTCGCGTGGATAGCGCGACAGGTACTGCTTGGGCTCCAGCTGCACCATGCTCATCAGCTCGGTGGCGCGCTCGCGGCATCTCTTCTTGTCCCAGCCCAGCAGCTTGGGCACCACGGTGATGTTTTCCTCGATGGTCATGTTGGGGAACAGACCGATCTGCTGGATCACATAGCCGATATGGCGCCTGAGGGTCACCTCGTCGATGCCGGTGGTGTCCTCGCCGTTGATCAGTACCCGCCCCGAGGTGGGCTCGATGAGGCGGTTGATCATCTTCAGGGTGGTGGTCTTGCCGCAGCCGGAGGGGCCGAGGAAGACGCAGATCTGGCCCTCCTCCACGGTGAGGCTCACGGCATCCACCGCGGTCACGTCCTTGCCGTGCTGCTTGAAGGTCTTGGTCAGGCGGTCGAGTTCGATCATCTGGGGCTCCTTAAAGGGCGCTGCGCAGGCCGCGCGGGGTGAGGCGGCGTTGCAGCCACTGCAGGACGAGGTCGGCGACGATGGCCAGCAGGCTGACCAGCACGGCGCCGACGATGAGGGTGGCCATGTCACTGCGGCTGATGGCGGTGAGGATGAGCACGCCCAGGCCGCCGGCGCCGATGGTGGCGGCGATGGTCATGACACCGATGTTCATGACTACGGCGGTGCGTACCCCGGCGAGGATCACCGGCAAGGCGATGGGCAGTTCGACCATGCGCAGGCGCTGCCAGAAGGTCATGCCGATGCCGGCGCCCGCTTCGCGAATGCCGGGCTCGACGCTGGTCAACGCCAGGTAGGTGTTTCTCAGGATCGGCAGCAGCGAATAGAGGAACACCGCGGTGATGGCCGGCAGCGGACCGAGGCCTTGGCCAAACTTGGAGTAGAAGGGCAGCAGAAGGCCGAACAGGGCGATCGAAGGCAGCGTCATGACCACCGTGGCCACCGCCTGCAGCGGTCCGGCCAGCTCGGGGTAGCGGGTCATGAGGATGCCCAGAGGCACGCCTACCAGGATCGCCAGGGTCACGGCGATGCCCACCAGGGTGATGTGCTGGCGGGTCAGGTCGAGGACCTGCAGCCAGTCGATGTGATTGAAGGAGGTGACGAAATCCATGGGGTCATTGCCCTCCGCTTAGGGGGTGCTGGGCGAGAAAGTCGCGGGCCACCTGGGCCGGCGTCTGCCGCTCGATGTCCACCTTGGCGTTGAGCTGGCGCATGGTGGCCTGATCCAGGCTTTCCGCCAGGGGCCTCAGCAACGCGGCGAGATCCGGGTGCTTGGCCAGGTACCCGGCGTTCACCACCGGCGCGGCGGTGTAGTCGGGGAAATAGCCCTTGTCGTCTTCCAGCACCTTGAGCTTGAAGGCATCCAGGCGGCCGTCGGTGGTGTAGACCAGTCCAGTGAACACCTGGCCGTTGCGCAGCGCGGTATAGACCAGTCCCGGATCCATCTGGCGGATGTCGTCACGGGTGTAGTTCAGGCCATAGGCCTTGACCAGGCCGGCGAGGCCGTCGGAACGGTTGGCGAATTCGATGTCCAGCGCGGTCAGGTGGCGCTTGCCGGCCTCGGCCTTGAGCAGCCGGGCCAGGTCGCTGATGCTGTTCAGCTCGGGATGCTGCTGGGCGACCTTTTCCGGCAGCGCCAGGGCATAGGTGTTGTTGAAGCGGGTGGGCGCCAGCCAGGCCAGCCCGACCTTGGCGTCCAGTTCCTTGACCCGCTGGTAGGAGGCGTCCTTGTCCAGCCGCTCGGTGACATGGTTGTAGGCCACCAGCGAGGTACCGGTGTATTCCCAGGTGAGGTCGAGCTGGGCGTTCTTCACGCCGTTCCAGGCGATGGTGCTGCCCAGGCCGCCGACGATCTCCGGCTGGTAGCCGTGCCTGGACAGGTACTGCCCGGTGAGCTCGGCGAGAATGGCCTGCTCGGTAAAGACCTTGGCACCGATGCGGATGGGCTCGGCCTGGGCACCACTGGCCAGCGCCAGTCCGAACCAGGCGGCGCCCAGGGCGATAAGCAACTTCTTCATCTCGTCTCCTTAGCGGGCCAGGCCGCGTTCCAGCCAGAGGCGACTGGCGAGCAGCACCAGGCCATCCAGCAGCAGCGCCAAGAGCGCCGTAGCGGCCGCGCCCAGCAGCAGCTGTGACTGGTTCTCCAGGGCGATGGCGGGAAAGATCAGACTGCCCAGGCTGTTGGCGCCGATGAGAAACACCAGCGGCGTGGTGCCGACGTTGATCGCCAGGGCCACCCGCACCCCACCGACGATGATGGGCACGGCATTGGGCAACTCCACCTTGGTCAGCACCTGGGTGGGGGTCATGCCGATACCGGTGGCCGCTTCCTTGAGCGAGCCCGGCACGTTCTTCAGCCCCTCGTAGGTGTTGCGCACGATGGGCAGCAGCGAAGCGAGAAACAGCGCCAGGATCGCCGGCCCGTCACCGATGCCGACGACGCCCAGGGCGATGGCCAGCACCGCGAGCGGCGGCACGGTATTGCCGATGTTGAACACCTGCATGAAGCGCTCGGCACTGCGGGCGAAGCGCGGCCTGCTGAGCAATACCCCGGCGGGAATGCCCACCAGCAGCGCCAGGACCATGGAGACGGCCACCAGGTAGAGGTGGGCCTGGAGATAGAACAGCAGATCCGCGCGATAGGTACTGAGGGTATCCCTACCGATCCAGTGCACCAGCAGTGCCAGGATCACCACTCCCACGGCCGAGCCGAGCAGGAGGGTCTTGAACTTCGCCATGTCAGGCTCCTTCAACGGGCGGACAGGCCGCATGCCTTCCGAGTGCGGACCTCGCGACAGGGGCGAGGCGCAGGACGGCTGTCCGGGTTCAGGGTCGAGACACAGCAGGGCATGGCGGGTATGCCGGCTGGACCAACGGGGCGGTGCGGATCTCGGGATCTGCCTAGCCCTTGGGTGTCGCTCTCTCGTAGCGACATGGCGCTTTGCCTCGACCGAAGAGATTGACGTCCATCGCAGTCGATAGTTCGTCAGCTCCTTTTCAGGCTAACCCAATAGACTCGCTCAATGCCAACCCAATCGCGGAAAGCGACACACCTTGACAGGGTGAAAGGCCCAGGCGAGAGGCTCGGATACCCGGAGAAAAGCGAGAATCGCGTGCTAGAGCAGCCGGCGAATATGTGACGATAAATTTAATACCTTTACTGTTAGCTGCTTTGCAGACTCGACGCGATATCTGTCACAGATGCCACGGCAGACCGGCTCGGTTTCGTGGAGCGTGACACAGCTCAGCTGACGTACGGTCATAACTGAAACATCTTTGTGTGAGCCAGTGCGATGCCGATGTTTTGGCACCTCTTTATCATGCCGACGAGTGGCTGACGCTTTGAGGGATCATTCAGCCATAACACGGTCAATAGGTGGCCCAGTGATAGCACCAAGCGCCGTTTCTGGAACCGCTATAAAAACAGACTATTCACCGAGCTAACTTCAAAGGGAACGTTATGAATGACATGACGGCTTGTGCATCGTTGGACTCCGCTGTTCTATCCTCTACCCCCGTAATGCTGCTGCAACCCAAGGTGGAAAACTGGGTGGTGGTGTATGCGCACGGTGGCCTGATCGCCGACTTCGATGACGAGGCCTCAGCCCGCCGCGAAGCCGAGCAGTGGGCTGGAATCTGCCTGCGTCGCTAAAGACCGCTTTCGAATGATCTGCCTGCGCCATGGAAAGATGGAAAGCAGTCACAGGCAGTTCATTGCTCGCTCCAATGCCCTTTCCCTCCGTTCGGCTGATCGTCCCTCCCGGATCTAGACCCCGCGTCGTCCTGGCACAGGCTAACTCCCAGCCCTACCTAGCTCGCATTTCTGCGGCTTTCGCCTGGCATTAACGTCGCCTGGCGCACCTTCTGAGCAATACAGCGCAACTTCCTGACGTCTCTTCGGGCCTCATGGCGAATCGGGTCACCGCGACCCGTGCTCCTACCGTCTTCCGTCACTGTCCGGGACCTTGCCGATGACGCTACGCCTGAAAACCGCTCTCACGACCCTGCTCACTCTCCTCTGCCTGACCATCGTGCCGGCCACCCGTGCCGATACGCGTGACTTCCCCACCGATCTGGTCGGACTGAACTTCTCCGGTGCCGGCTTCGCTCCTCATGTATTGCCGGGCAAGCCCGGCACCAACTACTTCTTTCCCGACGCCGGTCACTACCGACGCTGGGCTGCCAAAGGCATCCGCGTGATCCGCTTCCCGGTCATCTGGGAACGCCTGCAGCCCCGCCTGGGGCAGCCGCTGGATCCTGCCTATGCCAAGCTGATCGATAAGACCCTGGACAACGCCAAGCGCTATCGCATGCACGTGATCCTGGATCTGCACAATTACATGAGATACCGCGGGCAGATCATCGGCAGCGCGGCAGTGCCTTACCCGGCCTATGCCGATGTCCTGCAGCGGATCGCCCAGCGCTGGCACGAGCACCCCGCCCTCGCCGCCTACGACATCATGAACGAGCCCCACGATGCGGTTGAGCAGTGGCCGATCGCGGCGCAGCACGGCATCGATGCGGTACGCGACGTGGACCGGGCGCGCCCGATCCTGATCGAGGGTAATGGCTGGTCCAGCAGCTATCTATGGCCGCGCTACAACGCCAAGCTGCTTGGCCTCAAGGACCCGGCCGACAACCTGATCTATTCGGCACACGTCTATTTCGACAACGACGGTGGCGGCAAATACCTCAAGAAGGACATGACCGACTTCGACCCGGACGTCGGCATCCGCCGGGTCGAGCCCTTCATCGCCTGGCTCAAGCAGCACGGCAAGCGTGGCCACATCGGTGAATTCGGCGTACCGGACAACGATCCCCGCTGGCTGGCGGCAATGGACCGGCTGCTGGCCCGTCTGCGCAAGGAATGCATTCCGGCCATGTACTGGGCAGCCGGCCCCAACTGGGGCGACTATCCGCTGGCGATCGAGCCGGTCAAGGGCAAACCCCGACCGCAATGGACCGTGCTGCAGAAGTACGTGAAGCCGGCCGACTGCACCGACCTGGGTCCTCGCTGAGACAAGGGCGCCACGGCCGAAGCCGAACGGCGCCCACTGCCACCCGTCAGCGATTTGCCTGAAAACAGGTGATTGCCGTCACAAAAGCCAGGGCCATGGACGGCCAGGCAAGAACTTGCTGGCTTTATGCGATCAAATTGTTACAGCAAGTAATAGTTCGACTATTAAGATGCTTGCACGACCACAAGAGCTAGGATGCCATGCCACCGTTCACCCCTCTGCTCCCTTCTCTTTCCCCCTAGCGGCTGCGCTGCCTCCGCTTGCCTCGTCCTGCTGCACCGTCAGGGAATTCCCATGGAAAGATTCGTCGCTCTGGATAGCTTTCGCGGTCTATTGGCCGTCGCCGTTGTCCTCTTCCACACCTATGTCGCTCAGGCTGCCTCGGAAAATCCGCTGATAGCCAATGCCTACCTGTTCGTCGAATTCTTCTTTGTGCTGAGCGGCTTCGTGCTGATGCACACCTACGAAAATCGGCTGCGCACCCTGGACGACTATCGCGACTTCGCCATCAGTCGCTCGGCGCGGATCCTGCCACTGCACCTGGCCATGCTGGGCCTCTATGTGCTGCTGGAGAGCGGTCGCCTGTTGGCGGAAAAACTGGGGATCGGCTTCAACGATCCGGCCTTCAGCGGCGCCACCGCGCCCGAACAATTCCTGCCCAATCTGCTGCTGCTGCAATCCTGGCTGGGCGAGGCCATCACCGGCTCCTTCAACTACCCCTCCTGGAGCATCAGCATCGAGTACTACCTCTATCTGGTATTCGGCTTGCTGGTACTCAAGGGCCAGGGTCATCAGCGCCAGTGGTTCCTGGCGATCGCCCTGCTGGCCTTCGTGCAGCTGTTGTTTCCCATCCTGCCGCTGAAGACCGAGATCTTTCGTGGCCTGTCGTGCTTTTTCGCCGGCGCCTGCACCTATCGCCTCTATGTCTGGATCAAGCAGCACAATCAGGGGCAATTCGGTGGCACCCTGCTGGAGCTGGCGTGCCTGATCGCGGGTGTCGCGGTGATGACCTCGGATCTGCCGGTGCCCAAGAAGGGCGTGCTGGCGACCCTGGTGTTCTGCGTCACCATCCTCACCTTCGCCTTCGAGCGCGGCCTGGTCTCCAGCGTGCTGCATCAGGGGTTCTTCGTCCGCCTGGGCGTACTGTCCTACTCGATCTACCTCTGCCACGCCGCGGTGATCTTCGTGTTCAAGAGCGCCTTCATCGTGCTGGGCAAGCTGCTGCACCATGATCTCACGGTGGTGGCGCCCTCCCATGATGTGCCGGTGCCCTTCATGATCCGCTACATCGCCACCGGCAGCCCCGTGCTGGACAACCTGGTGGTACTGCTGGAGCTGGGAGTGGTCTTCGCCTTCGCCTGCCTGACCCACAGGTACATCGAGATCCCGGGCATGGCCCTGGGCAAGCGTCTGGTCCGCCGCAAACGCACCCCACCCTGCTGCGACGGCACCATCCAGCCGCAGCGCTGAGCGGAGCCCCGGCAGCCCCACCGACCCAAGTCGGTGGGGCTGCGCTCTGCTATACTCCGCCCCCTCTTTTTTCTTCCCGCCCAGGTTCATCCATGACCACCCAGGCCGCCGAAGTCGCCAAGCGCCGTACCTTCGCCATCATTTCCCACCCCGACGCGGGCAAGACCACCATCACCGAAAAGCTGCTGCTGATGGGTCAGGCCATCGCCGTCGCGGGTACGGTGAAGTCGCGTAAATCCGATCGCCATGCGACCTCCGACTGGATGGAGATGGAAAAGCAGCGCGGCATCTCCATCACCACCTCGGTGATGCAGTTCCCCTACCGCGAGCACATGATCAACCTGCTCGACACCCCCGGCCACGAAGACTTCTCCGAAGACACCTACCGCACCCTGACCGCGGTGGATTCGGCGCTGATGGTGCTCGACGGCGGCAAGGGCGTCGAACCTCGCACCATCGCCCTGATGGACGTCTGCCGCCTGCGCGACACCCCCATCGTCAGCTTCATCAACAAGCTCGACCGCGACATCCGCGACCCCATCGAACTGCTCGACGAGATCGAGGCGGTGCTCAAGATCAAGGCCGCCCCCATCACCTGGCCGATCGGCAGCTACCGCGACTTCAAGGGCGTCTATCACCTCTCGGACGACCGCATCTACGTCTACACCCCCGGCCATGGTCACGAGCGCATCGCCACCAAGACCATCGACAAGCTGGACTCCGATGAAGCCCGCGCGCACCTGGGCGATCTCTACGACCGCTTCGTCGAGGAGCTGGAACTGGTACAGGGCGCCTGCCACGAATTCGATGGCGAGGCCTTCCTGCGTGGCGAGATGACTCCGGTGTTCTTTGGTACAGCCCTGGGCAACTTCGGTGTCGACCAGGTGCTCGACGCCGTGGTGGATTGGGCCCCGCGCCCGCTGTCGCGCGCCGCCCACGAGCGGGTGGTGGAGCCGGTGGAAGAGAAATTTTCCGGCTTCGTGTTCAAGATCCAGGCGAACATGGACCCCAAGCACCGCGACCGCATCGCCTTCATGCGCATCTGCTCGGGCAAGTACGAGAAGGGCATGAAGCTGCGCCACGTGCGCATCAAGAAGGACCTGAAGATCGCCGACGCCCTGACCTTCTTCTCCAGTGAGCGTGAGCACCTGGACGAGGCCTTCGCTGGCGACATCATCGGTCTGCACAACCACGGCACCATCCAGATCGGCGACACCTTCACCGAAGGTGAGCTGCTGGGCTTCACCGGGATCCCGCACTTCGCCCCGGAACTGTTCCGCCGCGTGCGGCTCAAGGATCCGCTGAAATCCAAGCAGCTGCGCCAGGGTCTGCAGGAACTGGCCGAGGAAGGCGCCACCCAGGTGTTCTTCCCCGAGCGCAACAACGACATCGTGCTGGGCGCGGTGGGCGTGCTGCAGTTCGACGTGGTCGCCAGCCGACTGAAGGAAGAATACAAGGTGGAGTGCGCCTACGAGGCCATCAACGTCTGGTCGGCGCGCTGGATCGAGTGCGATGACAAGAAGAAGCTCGAAGACTTCAAGAACAAGGCCTTCGAGAACCTGGCGATGGATGGCGGCGGTCACCTCACCTACCTGGCGCCAACCCGGGTCAACCTGGCGCTGATGGAAGAGCGCTGGCCGGAGATCAAATTCCGCGCCACCCGCGAGCACCACTAAGCGCTATCGTCCTGACCGGTGCGCCTGATACCGGTCAGGCGTACCTGCCCTCCCCCTGAACCCGTAGCGCCAGCTCAGCCCTGGTCGGAAGATTCGGCGGCGGCTTCCAGTTCGACCATCGTCAGCTCCAGCTCCGCCCGCTCGGTCCACTGACCGTCCAGTTCGGTGCGTACCGCCACGCCCAGTTCCTTGAAGTCGGCCACCTGCTTGACCAGGTTACCCGGGCCGCCCACCAGTTGGCCGCAGGCCTTGCGATAGGCTTCGCCGGCTTTGTCCAGACTCTTGCCGATGCCGTCCATGCTGCCGAGAAAGGTACGCAGCTTGTCGTAGACCTTGCCCGCGCGCTCGGCCAGCTCGGCGGTATGGCGATTCTGGTCCTCGAAGCGCCAGAGCTGGCGGACGATGTTGAGGCTGGTCAGCAGGGTGGTCGGCGTGGCCACCAGCACGTTCTGCTCGATGGCGCGCTGGAACAGGCTCTCGTCGGCCTTGAGCGCTTCGACGAAGGCCGATTCGATGGGAATGAAGAGAAAGACCATCTCCGGCGAATTCAGCCCCGGCAGGCTGAAGTACTCGCGATCGGCCAGCTCGCGGATGCGGTCGCCCACGGCGCGCACGTGCTCGCCCAGGGCCAGGCGACGCTCGCCTTCGTCCTCACTGTTGACGTAGCGGGTATAGGCATTGAGCGACACCTTGGCGTCCACCACCAGGTGCTTCTTCTGCGGCAGATGGACCAGCACGTCCGGCCGTCGCCGCCCGGTCTCGGTGGTGAAGCTGCGCTCGCGGACGAAGTCGCGACCCTCGCGCAGGCCGGAACGCTCCAGCACATTTTCCAGGATCAGTTCACCCCAGTTGCCCTGGGCCTTCTTCTGGCCGCGCAGGGCGGTGGCCAGGTCATGGGCTTCCTGGGTGATCTGCCGGTTGAGCTCCTTGAGATCGAGCAACTGCTGGCCGAGGGCCGCCTGCTGCTGGACATCCTTGTGGTGGATGTCCTCGACCTTGGCGCGAAAGCCTTCGATCTGCTCGCGGAACGGCCGCAACAGCGCATCCAGCGATTGCTGGCTGTGCTGGGCGAAGGCCTGGCCCTTGGCGTCGAAGATGCGTCCGGCCAGTTGTTCGAATTCCAGCTTGAGTTGCTCGCGACTCTCGCGCAGCAGCAGCTGCTGCGCCTGGAAGTGCTCTTCCTTCTGCTCCAGGGTGGTCCTGAGCGTCGCATGCTCTTCGGCCAGACGCGCATGGCGCTCCTGTACCTCGGCGTGCAGCTGTTGCTCGCGGTGCTGGCGTTCGCGCAGTTCGGCGAGCTGCTCCTGGCTACCCTGCAGCTGGGCGCGGGCGGCCTCGGCCAGGGCGTGTTGTTCGGCGGCCTGCAACTGGGCCTGGCGGGTCTGCTGGCGCAACTCGGCTTCCAGCTCGCGATTGGCCTCCAGTTGGCGCTGCAGGGCGGCGGTGCGTTCGCGCTCGGCGCCCAACTCCACCACCTGGCGACCGTTGGCCAGCTCGGCCCGCTGCAGGTCGTCGCGCAGCATGTCGTAGCGCTCGGCGGCGCTGTCGAGTTGCTGTTGCAGATAGCGCTGGCGCCCGGTCAGCCAGACGGCCGAACCCGCCCAGCCGGCCAGCAGCAACAGGGGAAGCACAAGGGAAACGAAAGGCAGGGAAGTCATGGCGCTCTCATCGCGGACGGCTCCCCTCACCTTAGGCAGGCGCAGGAGGAGCGTCCAGCGTTTATCTGTACATTTACACAGTGTTTCGCAAATCCAGGTCCAGGCCACTGACACGGCGGACTCGACGGGCCACGGCCTCGGCGAAGATGCCGCCGCGGGCCTCGATCAGGGTGAAATCATCGCGCGCCCGGGTGATGCCGGTATAGACCAGCTCCTTGGTCAGCACCGGACTGAGCTGCTCGGGCAGCAGCAGCGCGGTGTGGGCGAATTCCGAGCCCTGGGACTTGTGCACGGTCATGGCGAACACCGTGTCCACCGCCGCCAACCGGCTGGGCAGGACGAATCTCAGACCGCCGCTGCCATCGCCGCGGGGAAAGGCGACCCGCAGGACCTTGCGCCCCGGCTGATTGGCGTCCGGCAGGCAGAGGGTGATGCCGATGTCACCGTTCATCAGCCCCAGGCTGTAGTCGTTGCGCGTCACCAGCACCGGACGGCCTTCGTACCAGCCGTGCTCGCCCGTGAGCAAACCGGCGGTCAACAGGGCGTTGGCGATGCGCAGATTGAGGCCCTCCACGCCCCAGGGGCCCTTGCGCACGGCGCAGAGCAGCTGGAAGTCGTCGAAGGCGGCCAGCACCTGGCCGGCCCAGCGCGTCCAGACCGGATCCTCCAGCACGCTGTCGAGTTGCGGCCGCGTCTCATGCAGGACCTCAAGATAATGACGATAGCCACGGGCGCGCCCACGTCCTTCCAGTACCAGACGCTCCAGGGCGCGATCCTCCGGCCCCTTGAGCAGCACCCGGTGCAGGTCGGCGTAGCCGCCGTCGACCAGCACCTGCTGCGCGCCCATGCCGTCCTGGGCATTGACCCGGCGCGCCAGTTGGCCGATACCGCTGCCGGCGCCGAAGCGGCGCGAGCGCCTGAGCATCACCACCTGCTGGGCCAGGGCGTCACCCTGGTCGTCGCCGACCGCCAGCGCCGCCTGGGCCAGCGACTGGCCACTCACCCCTTCCAGCCAGGCCCGGGTGGCCGGACTGTAGCGTCCGGCTTCGGCATCCCGGCAGAGATCGCCCAGCACCGCGCCCGCCTCCACCGAGGCCAGCTGGTCCTTGTCGCCGAGCAGCACCAGTCGCGCCCGCGGCGGCAGGGCCGCCAGCAGGCTGGCCATCATTTCCAGGTCGATCATCGAGGCTTCGTCCACCACCAGCACGTCCAGCGGCAAGGGATGCCCGCGGTGATGGCGGAAGTGACGGGTATTGGGCCGACTGCCCAGCAGCCGGTGCACCGTGGTCACTCCCGTAGGGATGTGCCGGCGCAGTTCGTCGTCCACCGGCAGGCGACTGACCTGGCCGCCGATGGATTCGGTGAGCCGCGCGGCCGCCTTGCCCGTGGGCGCGGCCAGGCGGATACGCAGGGGCCGACCGGCCGCCACCGCCGGCGCCTGGAGCAGCGCCAGCAGCCGCACCACGGTGGTGGTCTTGCCGGTCCCGGGGCCGCCGGTGACGATGCTGAAGGCACCACGCACCGCCAGGGCGCAAGCCAGCTTCTGCCAGTCGGGTTCGCCGCCCGCGTCGGGGTCCGGCGGAAACAGCCGGTCGAGACGCTCGGCGAGATCCGCCGGCAACGGCTCCGGGGTGGCCAGGCGCTGGCGCAGGCTGGCGGCCACCGCGCGCTCGTAATTCCAGTAGCGGCGCAGATAGAGGCGCTCACCGCCGAGCACCAGCGGTCGCTCCGGACAGCTGCCGTCGGCATCGACCAGCACGCTGGCCAGCAGCGCCTGCCGCCAGGCCTCCAGGGTATGGCCGTGCAGCAACTGCGACGGCAACAGCGACGCACGCGCCTCGTCGCCCTCGGGCGGCAGCGACAGGGCGGCATCGGGATTGCGCAGGGTGGCGGCGAGATCCAGGCAGACATGGCCATGGCCGAGCTGATGGCTGGCCAGGGCCGCGGCCAGCAGCACCGCCGAGTCGCCCTGGGGATCGAGTTCACCGAGAAAGCTGGTGAAGGCCCGGTCCACCTGGCGCAGCCAGCCGCGCTGCACCCAGAGCTCCAGCAGGCGAAAGAGGTCATCGCGCTGTTCGAGCGGTGCCAGGGGGCGCTCCTGGGCCAGGGACGCCAGGCGCAGCAGCCGTTCGGTAGCGGGGCTGAAATCAGACATGGGCAATCTCCGCACCGCTGAACAGCAAATCCAGGGTCTCGATCAGGGCCTGGGCGGGACGATCGACGAAGACGCCGTGGCCGGCAGGATCGCAGCCGCGCAGGAAGAGGTAGACGGCGCCGCCGAAGTGGCGCTCGTAGCTGTAGCCGGGCAGCCGCGCCTTGAGCAGGCGGTGCACGGCCAGGCTGTAGAGCACGTACTGTAGGTCGTAACGCTTGGCCAGGACGGCGGCTTCCATGGCCGCGCGGGTATAGGCGCCGGCCTCGGCGCCCAGCCAGTTGGACTTGTAATCCACTACGAAATAGCGCCCCTCGTGCTCGAACACCAGGTCGATGAAGCCCTTGAACAGACCATTGAGCTGGCCCGGCTCCAGCATCGGCCGTGCCTGGCCGCCATGGGTGCCGCGGCGAACCAGATCGTCCAGCCGCTCCAGATCGACGCCATGGGTGGCGAACCAGAACTCCATCTCCACCTGATAGCGCGCCAGTTCGCCCAGGCGCTGGCCTCCCCCCGGCAAGGGCAGCGGCAGCTCCAGCAACTGGCGCAGCCAGCCCTGCAGGATGGGAATCCAGTGATTCCAGCCGCGTCGCTGGCAACGCCGGGCGATCAGGTCATCCAGCCGCTCGGGCGCGGCCTGGATGGCGGCGAAGCCTTCTTCGCCGACCCACTCCAACAGGCTGTGCAGGAAGGTGCCCGGACCGGGGCCGCGGGGAAAGCGATGCAGGTCTTCGCCGGCCGCGGGCTGGCGAGCCTCGTCCGGGGCGAGACGGTCATCGTCGAACAGCTTCTGGGCCGCCGGGGTATCCAGATCCAGTTCCAGGTTCAGCTGGCCTTCCTCCCGCGCTTCGCCTAGGCGCGTGCCGATGCGCAGGGCGCTGTAGGAGGCGATCCACCAGTCCTCGCGGGCCGCGCGACGGGCCGTCAGCGCCCTGAGGGTCACCGGGGCCTCGCGGGCTTCCGGCAGCCGGGTCGGATCCGCCTCGGGCAGCGGCAGGATAAGGGTGTCGGATTGCGCGCCGATCAGGGTGGCCAACGCCGTTCCCAGGGCTGCTGAACTGGCCAGGGGCTCGCCGCCGGTGGCCAGATAACCCAGGGCGCTGCGGGCGAAGCCGGACTCCTTGCTGCGGCCACGTTTGAGATCGGCCACCCCGACCCAGCAGGCGTGGCGGGCCCGGGTCAGGGCGACATAGAGCAGCCGCAGGTCTTCAGCCAGGCGTTCGTCGTCGGCGCGGGCCAGCTCCTCGGCGGAGGGTTTGAAGGTACGGCGCAACTGGCCCTGGTCGTCGTGATAGCGCAGTGGCAGGCTGGCGCCCTCCTCGGCGCGATAGGCGCAGGCGAAGGGCAGGAACACCAGCGGATACTCCAGGCCCTTGGACTTGTGCACCGTCACCACCTTGACCAGCTCGGCGTCGCTTTCCAGGCGCAGGATCTGCTCGTCGGCGGCGCCCTGGGCGGCCAGTTGCTCGGCCAGGTAGCGGATCAGCGCCTGTTCGCCGTCCAGCTCGCCAGCGGCGCGCTGCAGCAGTTCGGCGAGGTGCAGCAGATTGGTCAGCACCCGCTCGCCATCGGCACGGGCCATCAACCGCTGCGGCAGGCGGAAGTCCTGCAGCAGGCGGCGCAACATGGGCAACACGCCCTGGGTGCGCCAGAGCTGGCGATAGCCACGGAATTGCAGCACCCGCGACTCCCAGGCCTGCTCGTCGTGGTTGAGGGCATCCAACTCGGCCAACGGCAGGTCGAGGGTCAGGCTGCCCAGGGCCGCGCGCAGCCGGCGATCCACATCGGGCTCGGCACAGGCCTTGAGCCAGTCCAGCAGGCAGCGGGCCTCCTGGGCGGTGAACACCGAATCCTTGTCCGACAGATAGACGCTACGCACCCCACGGCGCACCAGGGCCTGGCGGACCGCCTGGGCCTCGCTGCCGGCGCGCACCAGGATGGCGATATCGGCGGGCCGCAGCGGCACCAGTTCGCCGTCTTCACGGCGAAAGCCAGCCTTGCCCTCGGCGGCCAGGCTCAGCAGCCGGACGATCTCGCTGGCGGTGCTCTCGGCCAGGGTGGCGCGATAAGCGGTACCGGCCAGCGGCTCGTCGCCCGCCAGTTGCCAGAAGGTCAGGGCCGCGCCCGGTACGCCGTCAATCTCCAGGGCTTCGCGCCGGCCCTGGGCACGGACCGGTTCGAAGGGCACCGGATTGTCCTCGCCCTGGCGAAACAGGAAGGCGGCGCGCGGTGCCGTCATCTCGCCATGCTGGAATACCTGGTTGACCGCCGCGACCATGGCGGCGGTGGAGCGGAAGTTGGTGTCCAGCGAATGCAGGTGGCCGGCATTGGCGCGGCGGGCCTGCAGATAGGTATGGATATCGGCGCCGCGGAAGGCATAGATGGCCTGCTTGGGATCGCCGATCAGGAACAGCCCGGCGCCCTCTCCTGCGCCGTAGACGGTGCTGAAGATGCGGTACTGCACCGGATCGGTGTCCTGGAATTCGTCGATCAGCGCCACCGGAAACTGCTCGCGGATCAGCGCCGCCAGCCGCGCCCCGGCGCCATCGGCCTGCAGTGCCCGATCCAGACGGGTGAGGATGTCGTCGAAGCCCAGCTCGGCGCGGCGCAGCTTCTCGCGCTCGAATTTCTGCTGCACCCAGGCCGCGGCGTGTTCCAGCAGGGGCACCTCGGGACTGGGCAGCTCGGCCAGTTGCCCGGGCAGGCGCGCCATGGCCGCCAGGGCCGGATGATCCGGCGGGCTGGCCTTGGTCCAGACCTCGGCGAAGCCCTCCTCGGTCAGCCGGGTGAAGCCGGTGCCGATATCGAGGTCTTCACCGGTGGGGTTGTCCGCCCAGGCGACCAGCTTGTCGCACCAGGGCCCGAAGAACCGCTTCTGCAATTTGCGACCATCGACCACCTTGGCGTCGCAGCCGGCCTGGCAGAGATCGCGCAACTCTTCCGCCCACTGGGCCCAGGGCGCCTTGAGCCGTGCCAACCGCTCTCGGCGTTCGGCCAGGGCGGTGGCCAGCAAGGCGGCGGGTTCGCCCCTGGGCGCACCCAAGGCCTCGCTCAACAGGGGTCGCAGGCGCAAGGCCAGGGCGCGGGGTTCGCCCCAGTGCTCGATCACCCAGTCCAGCGCCTCGCCCTCCAGCGGATAACAGAAGCGCCGCCAGTAGTCGCGCACCACCTGGGCGAGCAATTCACTCTGGTCCTGCTCCAGGTTCTGCACGAAGAGACTGCCGCTGTCGAAGGCGTGCTCGCGCAGCATGCGTTGGCACCAGCTGTGGATGGTGGAGACGGCCGCCTCGTCCATCCACTGGGCGGCGATGTCCAGGCGCCGGGCGCAATCGGCCCAGGCCTCGGCGGGAAAGTCCTCGCGCAATTCGGCAAGCAAAGGATCGGGCGCCACGATCTCGTCACGGAAGAAGCGCGCCGCCTCGGCCAGGCGATGACGAATGCGGTCGCGCAACTCCTGGGTGGCGGCCTCGGTAAAGGTCACCACCAGGATCTGCGGCGGCAACAGGTCGCGGCCAAAGGCCGTCTCGGACGTACCGTGGCCCAGCACCAGACGCACATAGAGCGCGGAGATGGTGAAGGTCTTGCCGGTGCCGGCACTGGCTTCGATGAGCTGATTGCCCTGCAGCGGAAAGCGCAGGGCGAGCGGACGCTGGCTCATGCCTGTCCCTCCCCACCAACCACCTGCCAGCCGGCGGTATGCACCGGCGCATAGAGGGTCTGGCACCAGCCGTCGAATTCCTCGTCGGCCAGCAGCGCAGCGAAGTCCGGATACTGCCGACGCAGCGCCGGATGGGTCGCCGCCTCGCCCTGATAGGCCTGCTCGGCCGCGGCCAGGGCCTTGTCCGGCTCATTGGCCAGCCAGGCAAAGGCGGTGCGCGGCGCCACCGGCAGCGGACGCCGCTGGCCCAGTGCCCAGGCATCAAGCAATTCATCCAGCTGCCGCCGGGCCAGCTCAGCGTCCAGCGGCGCCAGCAGCAGGGTCAGATCGGTCGCCACCACCGCGGTGGTCAATTTCAGGCCACCCGCCGCAGCGACCAGATGCTGCACCCAGGGCCGTAGCAATCGGTGCCATTTGCGGGTACGGGTGCTGCCCAGGCCATTGGCCTGAGCGGTCAGGGCCAGCAGCCCTTCAGGACCACGACGCAGGCGTTCGAGGTTGGCCACCAATTGCAGCGCTTTGTGTTCGAGATCCAGGGTCACGGCCTCTTCCAGGGGTTCGGGCCAGCGTAGCGTCAGGGCCTCGACCTGGGCGACCACGGCAGGCAGAGGCTCGCGCAAGGCCCGCCCGGCCCGTTCGCCAAAGCCCGCCAGCGGCAAACGACCGCTGCCGCGCAGGCGCTCGGCGGCGGCCATCAGCGCCTGATCCGCCTCGGCCGGCGTGGCCAGCGCCGCCGCCAGCAGGTCTTCGCCCAACTGGTAGCGGGTCAGGGCGTCCAGGCCGAAGGGTTCTTCGTTTTCCGCCGGTGCATCGGGCGCCGCGAAGTGCACCTTGAGGCGATTGGCGAAGAACAGATCCACCGGTCCGCGCAGAAAGCGGGCGAGATCATCGAGGCCCAGGGGCTCTTCGGGTACCAGCAGCGGCAGCAGGGCATCCTCATTGCGCGTGGTGCGGTCATGCACGCCCAGCCATTCAGCGGCAAAGCTGAAATACCCACGTTCGCCGCGGAAGTAACGGGCGCTGAAGGGTTGCAGCGGATGCGCCTGGGTCAGAGCCGCCAGGAGGCGCTCCGGTTCCTCTTCATGCCCCGCCAGCCGCCAACCGGCCTGGAGATGGTCACGCAACTGGGCGACCAGCACCGACGGCGGGCGCTCACTGTTGTCGCGGATGCTGCGCCCCACCCAGCTGACATAGAACTGATCGCGCGCCGAGAGCAGCGCCTCCAGCAGCAGATAGCGATCGTCCTCGCGCCGCGAGCGGTCACCGGGGCGATAGTCCTGGGCCATAAGGTCGAAATCCAGCGGCGACTGGATGCGCGGGTAGGCACCGTCGTGCATGCCCAGCAGACAGACCACGCGGAAGGGGATGGCGCGCATGGGCATCAGGGTGCAGAAATTGACCGCCCCGGCGAGAAAGCGCTGGGCCAGGCCCCCGCTGTCCAGTCCGGCCAGCCAGGCCTCGCGGACCACGGTGAGCGGCAGCTCTTCGTCCAGGGCGACGTCCTCGCACAGTTCGAGCCAGCGCTCGCGTAGATTTTCCAGCTGCTCCAGCAGGTATTCGTCATGCTCGTCCTGGGCGCTGAAGAACAGCGCCAGCAGCGCCTGCAGGCGGGCGCCCCACTCCGCCGGCCGGGCCGACTGGGCCAGCGCCGCCTGGGCCGCATCCAGCGCATCGAGCAGATCCACCAGCGGCCCGACCAGCGCCGCGTCCAGGCCACCCACCTCGTCGAAGGGCTCGATATCGCCCAGAGCGGCGCCGCTACCCACGGCATAGCCCAGCAGCATGCGCCTCAGGCCGAAGCGCCAGGTGTTCTGGGTCAGGCCTTCGGGCAGGTCAAGGCGACTGCGCTGCTCGGCATCCAGCCCCCAGCGCACGCCGGCGCCTTCCAGCCAGAGGTGCAGGGTCGGCAGATCGCCCTCACGCAGGCCGAAGCGGGCACGCAGCGCCGGGACATCCAGCAGATCGAGGATCTCGCTCAGGGCGAAGCGGCTGTCGGGCAATTGCAGCAGATGCTCCAGGGCGATCAGCAGGGGCTGGAAACCGCGCTGGTGCTGGTCGGCCAGGCTGAAGGGAATGAAGCGCGGATCCTGGCGGTCGAGCTGGCCGAACACCGCACGGATGTGCGGCGCATAGGCGTCGATGTCCGGCACCATGACGATGACGTCGCGCGGCCGGAGGCTGCTGTCGCTGTTGAAGCGCGCCAGGAGCTGGTCGTGGAGAATCTCCACCTCGCGCTGGGGACTGTGGGCCACATGGAAGCGCATGGATCTGTCCCGCGCCGGATCGACCGCCGGCCAACGCTCGCGGGTCTCGGTCAGCGGACGCAATTCGAGGATATCGTCCTGCAACTGACCGAGCAGATGCTGGGGTTCGGTGTCGGCGAAGAGGTCGATGCGTCCGCCGTTGAGGTCCTCGAACAGCCGACGATAACCGTCGGGCTCGTCGAACTCGTCCAGCAGGTGGATGTAGTCGCGGCCCTGCTTGCCCCAGCTCGCGAGCAGCGGCTGACCATGCTGATGCAGCGCCTCGGCATCCAGCGTCTGGGGCATGCCCGGCTTGCGCTGCTGGCGCCGATAGTTCTGCCGTAGGAGATCCTGGTCGGCAACGATGTCGGACCAGTGATGGCGACAGGGATTGTGTACGCAGAGCAGTACCTGGCTGAACTGGGCCAGGGCAGCCAGAGCTTCGAGGGTCTGCGCCGGGATCGCCGACAGACCAAAAATCACCACCCGCCGCGGTAGACCGGCCGGCGCTTCGGTAGCCGCCTGCATCACCTCCAAAAAGCGCCGGTGCACACCGGCACGGCTGCGGGCCAGACCACCATCGCCCACATCATCCAGCAGCGCCCGCCAGAGCTGCGCCTGCCAACGGCAACTTTCCGGCAAGGGACGCCGACCGTCGCGCAGGCTGGCCAGCAGATCGCGACCCGCCGCCCAGTCGTTGAGCCAGTCGGCGCGATAGACTTGGTAGCCGTCATAGAGATCGGCCAGCCGTTCGGCCAGCTGGTATCTCTTGCGCAGATCGCCGTCATCATCGAGAAAGCGCCGCAGCGCGGCGAAGTCCGGCTGTAGGAGCAGCGTCGGCAACAGCCGCATCAGGCGCCAGGTCAGGGGCGCGCGGTCCAGCGGCGAGGATGGCGGTACCTGGTCACGACCCAGTACCTGGCGATAGGTCCGCCAGAGAAAGGCCGCCGGCAACTGCACCTCAAGGGCTGCGGCCACCCCGCAGCCGCCCTCGTCGTCCCCGCGCGGATCCTCGGCCAGAGCCAGCTTGAGCCATTGGGCGATGCCATTGCTCTGCACCAGCACCTGTTCGTTTTCCAGTGGCGCCAGGGGATAGCGCCGCATCCAGCCGACCGCCAGGCCGCGCAGCTCTTCGAGCCGGTTGCCGTGTACCACCATGAATCCGGGAGTGAGCGCCTCGGACATCCTACGCCTCGCTGTTCGCTGTCTGCGGCCAGGGTAAGGATCACCCGCGCCGGATACTAGTCCGCAATGTGCTGACCGACGCATGACGCAGCGCACAGCCGCTCCCGTCTTCCCGCCTGAGACGGGGCTCCAGCCGGTAGACTCGGCCTCTATCGGCCGCTGGCCATCGACAGGATGTTTTCATGCGTTTCCTCGTTGCCCTTCCCCTGCTCCTGGGCGCTGCCCTCGCCCATGCCGATAACGGCGAACCCGTCGACTGCGCCAGCCTGCAGGCCCAGTTGCCATTGCCGCTGCTCCAGCAGACCTCCGGCCTGCCCCTGGCCTATGCCCGGCAGATCGCCGGCGGCTGCGCCTTCACTGATCGCGACACCGGCCAGCCGGCCAACTATCTGCTGGGCCTGTCGGCGGGCTACGAGAACGGTGGCAGGGCGCTGCCCAAGCTGCGGCGACAGGTGCAATCGCTCAGCGAGCAACTGGAGTGCAAGGCCATCGACGGCCTCGGCGAAGGCGCCAGTGCCTGCAGCAAGCCCTTGCTGGGCACCCAGGTGTTCTTTATCAAGCGCGACCGCATCCATACGGTGACGGCGTCGAGTCCGCTGGAATACGAGAAACCCGAACTGGCGGCCAAGCTGCGCCAGGCGGCCCTGGCCACCGCCCAGGCGTGGACGCAACGGCTATAGAGGAAGGCGCGTCCTAAGCTTGTCTGAAAAGTCGCCGAGCGAAGGTCAGGCAAGGCAAAAATTTGTGAGGAAGCGGAGTTTACGAGTGGTAAATGAGCATTCCGAACGAATTTTTAACGCCGCATGACCGAGCGCAGGCACGTTTCAAACAAAGCTTAGTGGCCGCGCCGATTAAGGTTTTCCGAATAGAGATCGTCTTCCAGCTCATTGCCCGGGATGGCATGTTCTTCCGCCGCCCAGGCCCCCAGGTCGATCAGTTTGCAGCGGTCGGAACAGAAGGGCCGATTGGCGCTCTTCTCGCTCCATTCCACGGGTGCGCCACAGGTGGGGCAGTCCACGGTGAGAGTGCTCATGCTTGGCCTCCGTCAAGGGTCAGATAAAAGGAATGCAGGCGCTCCACTTCGGTGTGGAGCATGGCGAGATCGCCGTCGTTGCAGATGACGTCATCCGCCTTGGCCAGGCGCTCGGCCCGCGGCAGCTGGGCCGCCAGGATGGCTCGTACCTGAGCCTCGTCCACCCCGTCACGGCGCATGGCTCGCTCAAGCTGGAGGGCTTCCGGCGCGTCTATCACCAGCCCGCGGCGGACCAGTGCCCGTTGCCCGGATTCGAACAGCAGCGGCGACACCAGGATGGCATAGGGCGACGCGGCCCGGGCCAGGGCCGCCAGGATCTCCTGGCGAATCAGGGGATGCAGCAGGGCTTCGAGCCAGCGCCGCTCGGCCGGATCGGCAAAGATCGCCGCCCGTAGCGCCGCCCGGTTCAGGCTGCCGTCCGGCTGCAAGACAGCCGGCGAAAAATGCCTGGCGATCTCGGCCAGCGCCGGTCGGCCCGGCTCCACCACCCAGCGGGCGGCCTGGTCGGCGTCGACACAGGTGATGCCCAACTGGGCGAAATGTTCGGCAGCGGCGCTCTTGCCACTGCCGATGCCCCCGGTCAGGCCGAGGGTCCAGGCAGAAGTCATCGGAATCCGGCGAAATTCAGGTACAGGCCGGTTATTTGATCACCCCAGAGCAAGGCAATCCACCCCGCCACGGCCAGATAGGGACCGAAGGGCAAGGGCGTACTGGTTTTCGCCCGCCGCAGCCGCAGGGTGATGACACCCAGGATGGCGCCCACCAGCGACGACAGCAGGATGGTGAGCGGCAGGATCTGCCAGCCACCCCAGGCACCTAGTAGCGCCAGCAGCTTGAAGTCGCCATAACCCATGCCCTCCTTGCCAGTCACCAGGCGAAACAGCTGGAACACCAGCCAGAGACTCAGATAGCCCACCACCGCCCCCCAGACGGCATCGCTGAGGGTGGTGAACAGCCCGAACTGATTGACGATCAACCCCAGCCACAACAGCGGCAAGACGATCACATCCGGCAACAGCTGATGATCGGCATCGATCAGACTGGCCGCCAGCAGCCCCCAGGTCAGCAGCAGGAAAGCCCCGCCCTGCCAGGTGAGGCCTAGATGCCAGATCACCCAAGCGGATAGCAGTCCGCAGGCCAACTCCACTATTGGATAACGCAGGCTGATGCTCGACTGACAGCCCTTGCAACGACCGCGCAAGAGCAGATAGCTCAACACTGGCACGTTTTCCCAGGGCCGCACGGCACGCTGGCAATGGGGGCAGCGGGAAGCGGGTCGCGCCAGATTGAAAGGCGCTCCCGCCGGTTCGGGCGGCAATTCCAGCACCTCACGCGCCTCCGCCTGCCAGTCGCGCCTCAGCATCACCGGCAGGCGATAGACCACCACATTGAGAAAGCTGCCTACCAGCAACCCCAGGATCAGCGCGCACAGCGCCGCGGCCAGCGGCGCGCCGGCCAGGAACTCCAGCAGCGCCATCAAACCACCGAGCCGAGCTGGAAGATGGGCAGGTACATGGCAATGATCAGACCACCCACCAGGACCCCCAGAACCGCCATGATCATCGGCTCCATCAGGGTGGTGAGGTTGTCGACCATGTTGTCGACCTCGTCTTCATAGAAGGTCGCGACCTTGGACAGCATCTCGTCCAGGGAGCCGGACTCCTCGCCGATCGCCGTCATCTGGATGGCCATGGACGAGAACACCCCGGTGGTACGCATGGAGAAGTTGAGCTGCATGCCGGTGGAGACATCGCCCTTGATCTTCTCCACGGCATTGCGGAACACCACGTTGCCGGTCGCACCCGCCACCGAATCGAGAGCATCCACCAGCGGCACACCGGCCGCGAAGGTGGTGGCCAGCGTGCGAGCATAACGGGCAATGGCCGATTTATAGAGAATGGAGCCGATCAATGGGATCTTCAGTAATCCACGGTCGACCGCGTCGCGGAATTTCTCCGATTTCTTATAGAAGTGCCGCAGGACGAACGCCAATACGAAGAGCCCGCCCAGTACCAACAACCACCATTCCTGCAAGACCTCGGAAATGGCGATGACCATAAGGGTGAACGCCGGCAACTGAGCACCGAAGCCTTCGAACACCGACTGGAACTGAGGCACTACCTTGATCAACAGAATGGCCGAGACGATTACCGCGACGACAATCACCGCCGCAGGATAGGTCATGGCCTTCTTGATCTTCTTTTTCAGCGCCTCGGTCTTTTCCTTGTAGGTGGCCACTCGATCCAGCAAGGTCTCCAGGGCACCGGATTGCTCGCCAGCGTCCACCAGGTTGCAATAGAGATCGTCGAAGTATTGGGGTTGCTTGCGCAGAGAGTTGGCCAGGCTGTTACCCGCGGCGACATCCTGCTTGATGTCGTCCACCATCTTGCGCATGTTGGGATTGTCGAAGCCCTCGCCAATGATGTCGAAGGCCTGCAGCAGGGGCACACCCGCGCTCATCATGGTCGCCAGCTGTCGGGTGAACAGGGCGATGTCCATGGGCTTGATCTTCTTGCCCTTGCCGAATAGCGACACCGATTTCTTGCGCACCCGGGTCGGGTTGATCCCCTGCTTACGCAACTGCGCCTTGATCAACGCAGGATTCAAGCCCGTCATCTCACCCTTCACCTTGGTCCCTTTGCGATCGGTCCCCTCCCAGGTGAAGCTGCCCATCTTGATAGCTTTATCGGCCATGGCCTTGACTCGTCAAAGACTCGGCCCGCCTTGGCGGACCTGTCAAAAGAATGCTCTGTGCAGAGCGGGTTGTGGCTTTAGAGGCAAGCATCGCGCCATATCCCGGAGTTATAGATGCTCTGTGATGCTGAGGCCTTATGCGCGATCAACAACCCCCGTTCCGATCAAGTCCCCCCTCTCCCTCTGGGAGAGGGCTAGGGTGAGGGCGTCCGTTAGTCCTTGGTCACCCGATTGATCTCTTCCAGACTGGTAATCCCCTGCATCGCCTTCACCAGTCCCGACCGCCGCAGATCATTGAAGCCCTCTTTCCGCATCCGCGCCGCGATCTCGATGGAGTTGCCTTCCTCCATGATCATCTGCTGCAGCGCCGGGGTGACCTTCACCACCTCATAGATACCCACGCGTCCGCGATAACCGGCATTGCAGTCCTCACAGCCAATGGGTTGGTAGAGGGTAAAGCTACCGATCTCTTCCTCGCGAAATCCCTCGGCCAAGAGAGCCTCACGGGGCACCTCATGGATTCTCTTGCATTTATTGCACAGCTTGCGCGCCAGACGCTGGGCAATGATCAAGTTGACCGAAGTCGCCAGGTTGAAGGCCGGCACGCCCATGTTACGCAAGCGGGTCAGGGTTTCCGCCGCGCTGTTGGTGTGCAGGGTCGACATCACCATGTGACCGGTCTGGGCTGCCTTGATAGCAATTTCCGCCGTTTCCAGATCCCGAATCTCACCGACCATGATCACGTCAGGATCCTGACGCAGGAAGGCCCGTAGCGCCTGGGAGAAGTCGAGTCCCTGACGAGGATTGACGTTGACCTGATTGATGCCTTCCAGGTTGATCTCCACCGGGTCTTCCGCGGTGGAAATATTGATGTCTTCGGTATTGAGGATATTGAGGCCGGTATAGAGGGAGACCGTCTTGCCCGAACCGGTCGGCCCGGTCACCAGAATCATCCCCTGCGGCTGCTTGAGCGCCTGCAGATAGAGCTCCTTCTGCGCATCCTCGTAGCCCAGGGCATCAATCCCCATCTGGGCGCTGGAGGAGTCCAGAATCCGCATCACAATCTTCTCGCCCCAGAGCGTGGGCAGGGTGTTGACCCGGAAGTCGATAGACTTGGTCTTGGAGACCTTGAGCTTGACCCGCCCATCCTGAGGTTTACGCCGCTCGGAGATATCCATATTGGACATCACTTTGAGCCGCGCCGATATCCGTGACACCAGCTGAACCGGCGGCCGCGCCGCCTCGTGCAGGACGCCGTCAGTGCGGAAGCGCACCCGGTACATCTTTTCATAGGGCTCAAAGTGCAGGTCGGACGAGCCCTTCTTGATGGCATCAAGCAGCATCTTGTTGACGAACTTCACCACGGGCGCATCGTCGGCATCGGTGCCGGCTACGGCTTCTTGAGGACGCTCGCTGCCATCTGTCTCCAGGTCGAGATCAATGTCACCCAGATCCAAACCACCCGTACCCGTATCCAGATACCGCTCGATGGCCTGATGGAGCTTGTCGTCCTCGACCAGCACGACCTCGACCGCCAGCTTGCTGCCAAAGGACACATCGTTAATGGCCTGCTGGTTGGTCGGATCCGAGAGCGCGATGAAAAGCTTGTTACCTCTCTTGCTCAGCGGCAAGAAGTGATGCTGTTGCATCAGCTTTTCATTGACGATGTCCTTGGGCAGTTGCTCCTTGTCGATGGCCGATAGATCCAAAAAGGGCACACCGAACTCCTGAGCAGCCAATTCTGCCAGCGGCCGGCTTTGCACCAGCCGCTGCTGAACGAGATAGGTCACCAGCGGCACCTTGGCCTGCTTGGCCTTGACCACCGCCTGTTGCGCTGCCGCCTCCGCCAACAGCTGAGCATCCACCAACTGTCGCGCCAGCCCCGACAACATCACCGTCTCGTTCATCGTCATTCCTGCCTTTGGCTACAACCGGCGTTATAGCACCACCCAGACCGCCCGCAAAATGGCGTCAGACAGCTGACATTTTTTGTCACGAGCTGCCCCTTTGTTGACATCTATCGCAAAGAAAACGTGCTGTAGTCGCCACTTTTCCTTGGCACGGCCTATGCTTAAGTCCTGACAGGCATGTTGGCCTGATCCAACCTCGGAGATTTGGAATGAAAGCTCAAAAAGGCTTCACCTTGATCGAACTGATGATCGTGGTCGCGATCATTGGTATTTTGGCTGCTATCGCAATTCCTGCATACCAAGACTATGTAGCAAAGGCTAAAGCATCTGCCGCATATGCTGATATCAGCGCCGGAAAAACCGGATACGAGTATGCATTTGTGAATGGGAGCACAGTAGATCTTAATGCGACCGGCCTTAAGGCTTCGACTGGCAATTGTTCTGCAATTACGGTTGCAGCGCCCAGTGCCACTGATGGCGGTCAGGCCGATGCCATTGTTTGCACCATTGCCAACCCGGGTCGCTTGGGCGCGAACGCAACGATTAAAATCAGCCGCTCGGCAGCAACAGCTGCATCGGGAACCACCGCCGCGTCTTCCGGCGGCACCTATAGTTGCGTTACTAGCAACTTCTCCGACGCAAAATTTAAGCCTACTGGATGCAGTTGATATACCTTTAATAAAAAATGCCTTCAGGCTAAATACCTGAAGGCATTTTTTATTTGAGAAAAATTCACTATTCTTATCAAGTTTGACTCACGGCATCCCCTTCCCCCCAAATGCCCCCACTACTGTCCCCGTACTAAAACTCGCATCTTCTTCCGCCAGCGCCACATAAAGCCCCGCCAACTCCGCCGGCTGCCCTGCCCTTCCCAGAGGCGTGTCCTGGCCGAATTCCTTCATCTGCCCTTCCAATTGCCCACCCGCCACCTGCAGCGGCGTCCATACCGGACCTGGTGCCACGGCGTTGACGCGAATGCCCTTCTTCGCCAGTTGTTTGGCCATGCCCTTGGCGAGATTGAGAATGGCGGCCTTGGTCGAGGCGTAGTCGATGAGCTCTTCGCCGGGATCGTAGGAATTCACCGAGACGGTATTGATGATGCTGGCGCCTGGCGGCAGGTGCGGGATGGCGGCCTTGCTGAAGCGGAAGACGTGATAGACGTTGGTCTTGAAGGTTCGGTCGAATTGCTCGTCGGTGATTTCGAGGATGTCGGCCTTGCTCTGCTGGTAGGCCGCGTTGTTCACCAGGATATCCAGACCACCAAGTTGCTGGATGGCCTTGTTCACCACCTCTTCGCAAGCCTCCTGGGTACGGATATCGGCCGGCAGGGTGATGGCTTTGCGCCCGGCCTCCTGGATCAGCTTGACCACTTCCTGGGCGTCGGATTCTTCGGACGGGTGATAGTTGATGGCTACATCCGCCCCCTCGCGGGCGAAGGCGATGGCCACGGCGCGACCGATACCGCTGTCGCCGCCGGTGATGAGCGCCTTGCGCCCGGCCAGGCGACCCGAGCCGTGATAGCTGGTCTCACCATGGTCGGGGCGCGGCTCCATCTTGCTGGTCAGCGCCGGCCACTCCTGGCGCTGCTCCTTGAAGGGCTCGCGGGTGTACTTGGTCCGCGGGTCCTGTAGCGGCTTGGCGGGACGGGCCGCGCTGCTGCCTTCCTGGGCGACGGCAGCGCCTGAAGCTGCAGCGGCTAGCCCCACGGCGGAGCCGACGAGGACATTACGACGGGTGAGGGAGTAATCGGTCATCGTGGCTCTCCGCATGGGCAGCTATCAGCTTGCAGTATGGGTGGGGCGAAGCTGCGGCAAGGCTGGATCCGCGAAGGATTAGGTATGACGACTTCGATAAAGGTTTCCTGAATGAGCCATACCCTGACCACTGACCTTCCTCTCGACCAATATCGTCAGGCCGGGAGGCGTTGGCGAACCCCAAATTCGCAGCAGGCAGCAGTGCGACACATCGCCACAGGCCGTCGCACAGGGGCAGCGACCAGGCTTGCATAGCAGATAACCGAAGTCTTATCATTGAAAGCTTCGTGCCGGTGTAGCTCAGTTGGTAGAGCAGCGCATTCGTAATGCGAAGGTCGTAGGTTCGACTCCTATCTCCGGCACCATCCTTCCGCGTCGTCTTCTCCTCATCTTTCCAAAGCCTTCAAGGCTTTAGCCGCCTTGGGCCGCGCCTTCCTGGGTCGCTTGCCAGTTGCTCCCCCTGCCTTCGAGCAGTCCGTTACCTGCTCCGAGAACTGGCGACTCCGCAACCCTCGACTACTCTTACCCAGCGCATGACAGTGCCTTACCCCGCCTGTTTTCGGCTTTCTTGACGACCGATAACACCTGAACAGCGGCTGACCAAAGGGTCGAATATCCAGCCCCTCTGTGGCACCATACCGCGCTGCGAAATCCCGCAATTTCTGCAATCCATCAGCCTGCCGCACGGATGCCTGTCCGTTGCGGAGCATGAGGCTGGCGACAGGCACGTTGAGAGAATAACCACGATGAGCCGCTCTACTGAGGTCGTGAGATGAAACTAACGAAGTATCTAAAACCAACCGGTTGGCTTCTGGCCGGTGCCGCCGCGCTGCTGCTCAGCGGGTGCGACGCCGTGCTGCTGGATCCGAAAGGCTCCATCGGCGTGCAAGAACGCAACCTCATCTACACAGCGTTCGGCCTCATGCTGATCGTGGTGATCCCGGTCATCGTGATGACCTTCCTGTTCGCCTGGAAGTACCGCGCGACTAACAAGGACGCCAAGTACACTCCGAACTGGGCCCACTCCTACAAGATCGAAGCCGTGGTCTGGCTGGTCCCCCTGGCCATCGTGGTGTTCCTGAGCATCCTGAACTGGAAGACCTCCCACGAGCTGGATCCCTTCAAACCGCTGGATCATCCCGAGCAGCCGCTGGTGATCGAAGCGGTCTCGATGGACTGGAAATGGCTGTTCATCTATCCCGAGCAGGGCATCGCCTCGGTGAACGAGATCGCCATCCCGGTCAATCGTCCAGTGCAGTTCAAGATCACCTCCGAATCGGTCATGAACACCCTGTCGATCCCGGCCCTGGGCGGCATGATCTACGCCATGTCCGGCATGCAGAGCCAGTTGCACCTGATCGCCGATCATCCCGGCGAATTCGAAGGTCGCTCGGCCAACTACAGCGGCGCCGGCTTCTCCGACATGATCTTCGCCGTACACGCGGTACCCACCGCCGGTGATTTCGACGCCTGGGTCAACAAGGTCAAGCAGTCGGGTGGCAAGACTCTGGACCAGGCGAGCTACACCGAGCTGGCCAAGCCCAGCGAGAAGCAGCCGGTCGCCTACTACTCGACGGTCGAGCCGGATCTGTTCAGAACGGTCATCAAGAAGTTCATGAAGTCCGACTTCAGCAAGCAGACCGATCACGTGATGGACATGAGCCAGCACGGCGGTCAACACGGTACCGAGGAATAAGTCATGTTCGGTAAATTAACTCTCGCGGATATTCCGTATCACGAGCCGATCATTCTCGTGACGTTCGTCGTGGTCGCCCTGGGTGGCCTGGCGCTCATCGGGGCACTCAGCTACTTCGGCAAGTGGGGCTACCTCTGGAAAGAGTGGCTGACCACCGTCGACCACAAGAAGATCGGCGTGATGTACTTCATCGTCGCCTTGATCATGCTGCTCCGTGGCTTCTCCGATGCCATCCTGATGCGTAGCCAGCAGGCCATCGCCTCCGGCGGCGCCGAGGGCTACCTGCCACCCCATCACTACGACCAGATCTTCACCGCCCACGGCGTGATCATGATCTTCTTCGTGGCGATGCCCTTCGTGGCCGGCCTGATGAACGTGGTGACACCGCTGCAGATCGGTGCCCGCGACGTGGCCTTCCCCTTCCTGAACTCGCTGAGCTTCTGGCTGTTCGTGGCCGGCGCCGTGCTGATCATGATGTCGCTGTTCGTGGGCGAGTTCGCCGCGACCGGCTGGGTGGCCTATCCGCCGCTGTCAGGCATCCAGTACAGTCCAGGCGTAGGGATGGACTACTACATCTGGGCGCTTCAGCTCTCCGGTATCGGTACGACCCTGACCGGCGTCAACTTCTTCGTGACCGTGCTGAAGATGCGCACCAAGGGCATGACCCTGATGCGCATGCCGATCTTCACCTGGACCTCCTGGTGTACGGCCATCCTGATCATGGCGGCCTTCCCGATCCTGACCGTGACCCTGGCACTGCTGACCCTGGACCGTTACCTGGGCTTCCACTTCTTCACCGCGGAAGCTGGCGGCAACCAGATGATGTACACCAACCTGATCTGGGCCTGGGGCCACCCCGAGGTATACATCCTGATCCTGCCGGCCTTCGGCGTGTTCTCGGAAGTGACCTCCACCTTCAGCAAGAAGCGTCTGTTCGGCTACGTCTCGATGGTCTGGGCCACGGTAGCCATTACTGTGCTGTCCTTTATCGTCTGGCTGCACCACTTCTTCACCATGGGCTCGGGCGCTAACGTCAACGCCTTCTTCGGCATCGCGACCATGATCATTGCGATCCCGACGGGTGTGAAGATCTTCACCTGGCTGTTCACCATGTACCAGGGTCGCATCCAGTTCACCTCGCCGATGCTCTGGACCCTGGGCTTCATCGTGACCTTCAGCATCGGCGGCATGACCGGCGTCCTGCTGGCGGTACCGGGTGCCGACTTCGTGCTGCACAACAGCCTGTTCCTGATCGCTCACTTCCACAACGTGATCATCGGCGGCGCCGTGTTCGGCTACTTCGCCGGCATGATCTACTGGTTCCCGAAGGTCTTCGGCTTCAAGCTGAACGAGAAGCTGAACAAGCAGGCCTTCTGGTGCTGGCTGATCGGTTTCTATGTCGCCTTCATGCCGCTGTACATGCTGGGCTTCATGGGTATGACCCGTCGTCTGAACCACTACGACAACCCCGACTGGCACCCCTTCCTGGTGACCGCCGCCATCGGCGCCGGCATCATCGCCCTCGGCATCCTGAGCCAGCTGTGGATGTTCTACGTCAGTATCCGCGATCGCAATCTGCCGGAGAACGTGGACGTGACGGGCGATCCGTGGGATGGCCGTACCCTGGAATGGTCGACCTCCTCGCCGCCGCCCTTCTACAACTTCGCCGAAGTGCCGGAAGTACACGACATCGACGCCTACTGGGGCATGAAGGAAAAAGGCATCACCGAGAAGAAGGATGCGGACTACAAGCAGATCCACATGCCGCGCAATACCGCTGCTGGCATCGTGATCAGCCTGTTCGCCCTGGCGCTTGGCTTCGCTCTGATCTGGCACATCTGGTGGCTGGCCATCGCTAGCTTCGTGGGTTCGATCGTCGCCTTCGTTATCCGTAGCTACGACGAAGACACCGACTACTACGTACCGGCGGAAGAAGTGGCGCGCATTGAAAACGCACGCATTCAGTCCCTGGCGAAATTGAAGCAGGCCTAACCAATGGCGAATCAAGTTATGCATAACGAAGTCGCCCATGCCGAGGAGCATGGGCACCACGACGCGGGATCCTTGACCACTTTCGGTTTCTGGTCCTACCTGATGACCGACTGCATCCTGTTCGGAACCCTGTTCGCGACCTATGCAGTGCTGAGCAACGCCTATGCGGGCGGCCCGACCCATCACGACATCGTGCAACTGCCGTTCGTGCTGGTCGAAACCTTCCTGCTGCTGTTCTCCAGTATCACCTACGGTTTCGCCATGATCGCCCAGCACAAGGGCAGCAAGGGCGGCGTCCTGGGGTGGCTGGCGGTCACCTGGCTGTTCGGTGCCGGCTTCATCGGCATGGAGCTCTATGAGTTCAACCACCTGATCCATGAGGGCTGGGGTCCGGATCGCAGTGCCTTCCTGTCGTCGTTCTTCGCGCTGGTCGGCACCCACGGTCTGCACGTGAGCTCGGGTCTGATCTGGATGATCGTGTTGATGCTGCAGATCTCTTCCAAGGGTCTGACCACCACCAACGTGACCCGCCTGTCGTGCCTGAGCCTGTTCTGGCACTTCCTGGACATCATCTGGATCTTCGTCTTCACCATCGTCTACCTGATGGGGGTTCTGTAATGGCGCACGATCATAATGCCCACGGGCATACCGCCGAGAGCCATGGCACTTTCAAGAGCTACATGGTCGGCTTCATCCTGTCGGTCATCCTGACGGTCATTCCCTTCGGCCTGGTGATGTTCCCCACCTTCTCCAAGGGCGCGACCCTGGCGATCGTGGTGATCATGGCGGTGGTACAGCTGCTGGTGCACCTGTACTTCTTCCTGCACCTGAACACCTCCGAAGAGCAGCGTTGGAACGTGATCTCCTTTGGTTTCACCGTGGTCATCGTCGGTATCTTGGTCGTGGGATCCCTGTGGATCATGTACCACATGCACCACAACATGATGATCCACTGAACCGGGCCGACGTGATGATCAAGAAGTACCTTCTCGTGACCAAGCCGGGCATCATCTTCGGCAACCTGATCTCGGTTGCTGGCGGGTTCTTCCTGGCTTCCAAAGGGAGCATCGACCCGCTGTTGCTGCTGGCGACGGCTATCGGGGTGTCGTTGGTCATTGCTTCCGGCTGTGTGTTCAACAACGTGATCGATAGGGACATCGATCAGAAGATGGAAAGAACCCGCAATCGTGCCCTGGTTCAGGGCACGATCTCCTCGAAGGTAGCGCTGGCCTATGCCACCCTCCTCGGCCTGGCCGGGGTGGGGCTGCTGTACGTGGCGACCAATCTGGTCGCCACCGCCTTCGCGGTGATGGGTTTTGTGGTATACGTGGGGCTCTACAGCCTCTGGCTCAAGCGCGCCTCGGTCCACGGCACCCTGGTCGGCAGCCTGTCCGGTGCCGCTCCGCCGGTAATCGGTTATTGCGCCGCCAGCGGCCAGTTCGACAGCGGTGCTGCGGTGCTGCTGCTGATCTTCTGCCTCTGGCAGATGCCGCACTCCTACGCCATCGCCATCTTCCGTCTCAAGGACTACACCGCGGCTTCGATTCCGGTACTGCCGGTGGCCAAGGGTATCTCGGTGACCAAGCGTCACATCGTCTGGTACACCGTGGCCTTCATGGCCGCTACCCTGCTGCTGACCGTGCTCGGCTACGCCGGCTACGTCTACCTGGCAGTGGCTGCCGTGATCGGTGCTTGGTGGCTGCGCCTGGCCTTCATGGGCTATCAGGCCGAGAACGACGTGCAATGGGCACGCAAGCTGTTCGGGTTCTCCATCATCGCCATCACCGCCCTGAGCGTGATGATGTCGGTGGACTTCCAGATTCCGGGCGACGTGCTGCTGACCTACGCGCGTTGAGACGCACCGTTCCATGAAAAAGCCCGGCCTAGTGCCGGGCTTTTTCATGAGTTCTCGATTCCTAAGGATCGGGATAGTCCTGGTTGGTGATGACACGCCAGGTCTGGCGGCGGCTAGGACTTAAATTACCGCCTTTTCCGTCTCTGGGCGGCGTATCGCTGCCATAGATCGCGGAATCGGCCAAGGTGCCCTCCATGCTGAAGGTGCCATCGCCATAGACGAAGGGCACGATCCCTCCCAGCAAACCATCCATCTGGAAGCGCCCGTAGACCGTATCCAGTCCAAGGTTGAACAGTCCCCTGTTGCTGCCGCCGGTATAGGGATCCAGGGCATAGAGGTAGGTGGTCACACCAGCGGTACAGGCGTCGGTGCTGGGTATCAAAGAGCTCATCAACAGCGCGCCGCTGAACAGCTGGGGCTTATTGATCACCAACTCGCCATTCAGCGGCAGATTGAGGTACCAGCCCTGTTTGCCGTTAGCAGCCGTGACAGGATCATAGTTCACCGCCGTGGTGGAAACGGTGTTCGCAGTGCTGCTGGCACTGGAACCGGCGGAGCTGGTATAGCTGATGCGTTGATCGGTACCCAGGGTCTGCTGCTGGAGATTGGCCGTGGTCAATAGCGGCGTACTGTCCGCTGGCGAACCATCGGTCTGCCGATCCCAGATACCGTAGAGGGTCATGGCCTTGCTGGTATTGGCTATGGCATCGTTGACCTCGAGGTACTTGCCAGTTCCGAACAGCACCAGGTGCCCCGTGCCACTGGGGTGGGTAACCGCCAACGGACTGGCGGTGATCGGCTGGACCAGGTTGGTGGTGCCTGGTGTCAGGCTGCTGGCCCGAGCGGTGTAGAGCGGTCGACCGCCAAAGGCCACACGAAAATTGTCCTTGGTCGCAGACGCGGTCAAGGAAGTGCCTATCAGATCGAAGCGCCAGAGATTTCCGCGCAGATCACCGGCATAGGCGTAATCGGCGATCAAATCGCCATCGACGTCAGCCACGAAGGGTGAACCCAGCCCATTAGGCGTGGCGAGATTGTCGCTAGCAGGCAACGCCTTCACCAGGCTACCGTCAGCGAGGTTCATCACGTACAGCACGGCATTGTCCTGAGCGCTGTTGTAGCCGTTGCTCACCACCACGCCCCAACCGCCCGTGTGCAAGCGCGTAATGACCGGCTGGCCATAGGTGAAGCCCAGGTCTTTGTAATCGGGATCGGCTGCGGACTTTTCCCACAGCAGTACCGGGACATTGGGATTGGTGATGTCCAGGGCGAAGATGCTCTGCCCTCCCCCCCTCAACGTCCCGACCAAAACCGTACGCCAGGCACCGCCAAGGTAGGCCTCACCTATCACCGGCGTGTTATCGACATAGGATTGATGTCCACCGCCGGTATAACTGCGCTCGGTAAGCCGGGTGAGATTACCAATGACCGCACTGGGAACGAAGGCATAGACCTCCTGCCCTTGATCGTTGAAGGCATGCAGCATGCCGTCGTTGGCGCCGACGTAGATACGGCGCTCACGAGCGAGGTTGGCGGTGCGAAAGGTGGCATAGGAATTGTCACCGACCATGGCATTCATCAAGGCGATGGGACTGCTGGGCATGTCTACCACCGCCGGCGAGGAATTCACGATATCCCCCAGAACATGGTTACGCGGTCGGAACGAGGGCGTCGCATTCGGCGCTTCCAGACTGCGATCTCCACGCAGATAGTCCACACGGCGACTGCCGTAGGTATCGGTAGCGCCGCCCGATGTTCGATTGAGGCTGATCTGTTGATCAACGTTCAGATTGGCCCAGGCAAAATCAGTCAGCGTGCCGCCCTTGGCCATATAGATCTTTCGAGCGGCAAAAGCGGTATTGCCCGCGACAAACCGGCTATCGAGCTGCTGAGCCGCACTCCAGATGCGGGTCTTGGTGGTGGCGGTGCGTTGATACTTGATGACATCCCCGCTCCAGTCGGTACTGGAAAAGGAGGGCTCATAGGTATAGAGCGAGGTGGTATCTCCCACCTGGGTCGGGGATAGGGTCTGGCTGGCGCCGACACTGGTGGATTGATTGATCCGGGTGATCACCTTGCCGAGGGAGTTGATGAGATCGCTAGCGTTTTCGGCACTGAAGAACTCACCCCGGGAATTGATCGCCGCGTGCCAGAGATCATAGACGTTGTTCTGATTGACCGAATTGTCCGCGCCGGCCACTGGCCAGAGCGTGGTACCGGCCGCCAACCCGGAATAGCCTCCGGAAAAGGTATCCCCGCCCCAGGCCGGATTGACCAGGGCGCTGCTCAGTCCGATACCGACATAGAAGCCGGTCAGGTGCTGCCAGGTGGCGGGGTCATTGCGCGGATTCCAATAGGGCGAAAGGGTCCGACTGCCCTGCTTCTCGTCACTGGTGGTGGTGTTATAGGGAGACACCTTGTTATCGAGATTGGGCTGGGCATCGGTACGCCAATAGAGAAAGGCAAGATCCGCCAGGGTATTGGCCGTGGTGTCCTGAAACGGCGCCTGTGGGGAATACTGCTGGCCATCCGGCAAGGTAGCAGCGCTACCATCCACGTTGCTCGAAGCGAAAGCCGCATTCCAGATGCCGTCGGTCACCGCCAGGCTGTAGCTGGCCCGGCAGCCATAGACCGGCGCTTCGCTGCTGCCAGGCTGGAAGGCATAGGGACTTTCACTGCCTGTGGTCTTGAGCAACTCGCCGACACGGGCGACCGCCTGCAGCAAGGGCGTACTCTGGTTGTAGTAGACGTCGCCCAGCCAGGTGAAAAAGGCGGCCCGGTGCGCCCCGGTGAAGGGCCTCAGCCGGTTGTCATAGGTCGTGGAACTGGAGTTGCTAATGCCGCGGCAGTTGGCATTGGCGGTTACCAGAATGCAGCTGTCACTGGTGCCCAATGCCTGCCAGCCAAGCCGGATATTCTCCGAGGCGTCCGCCAGCGCCAGATTGGTCGACGTCTGCGCAGCCAGCGCTCGGCTACGATAGAAGGAATACCAGTTGGCGAAGTTCTGCCGCTCGTCCGTGTTGTTGGGACCCGAAGAGGCGCCTACCAGCACCCGCCGGTAGCAGCCTTCGGTCTGCAGGGTGGCGGGAAGACAGGTACTAAGCGTCGTGTCGTAAAGATAGTAATAGGCCTGTACACCGGTGATGGCGGCCGAGACGTTGGTGTTGGCCGTAACGGTGTAGTTGACCGAAGAAATCACTCCGAATAGCCCATAGTCCACATTGCGCGTGCAGGTGACGTTGCTATAGGTAACAGTCGACGTATTGGCGATGCTTGCCGCGCATCCGCCCGTCAGCGACTGCCCAAACAGTAACCAACCAAGCAAGGACGAATCGCTGATGGAAACCTGTGCGCCATTGATGATTTCGGTGAAACCGGCGCCCAGGAGTATGTCCAGCAGGGTCAGCCGCCCATAACTCCGACTGGTTCCCTGGTAGGTACCCGCGCTTTGGAAATCCTGCGACGGATTCTCTGCCAGCATACTTGGACTGTTGTTCTGCAATCCCGGGTTCCCGTAGGTATTGCCGCGTGCCACATTGGGATCAGTGGTCACCAAGTTGGAGTTGTAGCTCCAGCTCACCCGGTAGTCGCTGGCCAGATTGACGCTGCCCAGACTGGATCGATAGCCATTGACGTAGGCACTGGTAAAGCTGGTGGTCAGCCGCGTGCGAGTCAGGCCCCCGGCAGTGCTGTAGCTGACCGCATAGGGTGCCGGATAGGTGATCGCCGGATTGTAGTAGAGACTGTTGAAGGCCGCCGACTTGGCACGGCGGGTTGGCCTGATGACCTCGGTATTGGACGCATCCGGCACCACCGCCATCTGCATGCTGGTGGAGTTGTCCAGGGTGACGAACAGATTGGGACCGATGCTGTTGGTCAGGAACAGCGGCTGCTGGCTGAGATTCAGCGCCGCGGCTTGAGCGGCTGGCGCAGCGAAGGTCAGGAGCAGGGTCAGCGCCCCAAGGCCTGATACGGCTCGACTCATGGCACCTCCAGGGCAACGACGCTCTGCAGGATCACCGGGAAGCGCCGGCCTCGATCCTGGGCGACGGCGGTGATGCGGAACAGGTTGGTGGCCGGTGCAGACACATCGACTGAGTTACTCCCCATGGCGGTCACCACCCAGCGCGGCGTCTGGCTGAAAGAAGCGCTGCCATCGGAGCCGCGATAGGCGACCGTACGGGTTGTGGGCGCACTTCCAGTCGCCTGCAAGGCGGTGGCCGCCCAGGTCTGGGTCAGGCTACTGGTGCTGAGATCACTGGCCTTGGTCAGGATGCAAAGATCACCGGTCTGTGCCTTGGCGAACGCGCTCCGCACGGCTGGCACGCTTTCCGTGCAGCTGGCAAAACCGGCGCTGAAGGCAGTGAAGGAAGGCTGTTGACTGAGAGCGACCAGGCGGCGCTCCCCCTCCCGTAGCGCTGCCTCCGCCGCATTGAAGGCCTGGGTGTTTTCCAGCGCCGCGCCACCACTGCGGGCCTGCAGCAAGGTCTGACGCATGCTCGAGGCGGCCAGTAGCGAAAGCAGCAGCAACATCACCAAGGCGATCAACAAGGTCGCACCCCGCTGCCCAGGACGGCGGTAGGCTTTCATAGCGCGAGATTCCTCAGCATGACGGTGCTCTGCAGCATCTGCATTGGTCGACTCGCGTCATCGATCTGCCGGCCCGTCAGCGTCTTCCAATTGGCGGCGGCGTTACTGGCGACATCGCTCGTGAGTGCCTCGGTAGTGCTGAGCAGCGCCGCATAGCGTACCGCCGCGCTGCTGGCCTTCTGCACATCGGATTTCAACGGGATAGACCAGCGAAAATCTTGCAGCCCCTGCACCAGCACCGCGCTGCCCTTGCGTGTCAGAGCCCCGGACTGCTCGCTCCAAACGGTGCAGCTCAAGGTACCGGCACCAGGTGTCGCGCCGGCGGTATAACGCAGCTTGAGCAGGACATTGCCGCCGACATTGAGATTGACCCGGGGAATGACGTTGCCCAGGCAATCCAGGTCCTTGTTGTCCAGCGCACCTTGATAGCGGATGCAGACGCCGGTAGGCGCGTCGACATTGTCCGTAGTGGCAGCGAAGGTGACGCCCGCGTCAAAGGCGGGACAGCTGACACCATCGTTGTCCGCTACGGCATTGATGGCGGGAAACGCCGACGACAGGGTGCTCTGGTTACGAATGTTGGCGCGGAACCCGGTTCTCGCCAGTTGCCGATCAAGTACCTGCAAGGTCAACTGGGCATTGTTGCGATTGCCGGTCTGGCCTTGCTGGAAGAGAAAACTGCGCTTGTTGTTGATATAGATCTGCGAGACGCCCACCACCAGGAAGGTACCCACGGTCAGGGCGATCATCATCTCGATGAGTGAAAAACCCTTCTGTCCACGCGACATGATGAGCATGGCCTACAGCTCCGAGCGCAAGGCGTAGTAGCAGACGCCCTTGGGACAATTCAGCGAATCGTTGCTGACGTCCTGCCAGGCCACCACCACCATTACCGGTGCCACCGCCGTGGTCTCGCAGGCCTTGAGCGGCGTGGTATTGCCGGAGGTATCACTGGCGGGCAACGGCGGTACGCCGGATGCCGGACAGACCGCGAAACTGCTGGCGATCAAGGCATCCGTCACCGGCAGCAAGGCCTTCACCTGATTCAACCAGCACCCCAGATCCTGTCCCGCTACCGTGTCACCTCCCGCAGAGCGATCCCGGGTCAGGCAGGTCTTGCCGGCATCGAGCGCCCTGATGCGAAAATTGGTCCCCGGTTGCTTGATATAGGCGCCGTCGATCTTGACCTTGTCACTCGCCACCACCTGATCGCGATTGCTGCGCATCAGTTCGAGCAGGTCGTTGGCCAGTACCATGGCATTGCTGCGTTGTACCGAATCCTGGGACAGGGCCACGCTGCGCGTCTGCAAGGCCACCATGCCCAGCACACCGATGCAGATGATCACCAAGCTGACCAGCACCTCGATCATGCTGAACCCACCCTGCTGTGGCTTCATTTAGCTGCACCCCACAGCGCTTGGGCGGGTAGGCACGTAGTCGGCCACGCTCAGCACGCCCCCCTGGCTGAGCGTGAATTGCTTACCCTGGGCAAGGGCATTGGTGGCGCAGACGCGAATGGTGGCCTCGCCAGTCAATTTCAAACTGCCGTTGGGCTGGAACGTCAGACTGGCGAGCGGAGTGCCGCCCACGGCTCCGGTCCCATTGACGCCATTGCCCAGCCCACCACTGTATTGCCGCAGTACCTCGGCTGTCGGCAGTACCACCGTACTGACGGTACTGATCCTCAGCGCGCCCATCCAGCCGTTGGCGTCCACAGGATCGGTCGTGACGACGACATTCACGCCGCGACTCATGGCTTCACTGCGCGCGTAATAGAGCGCGCGCTGTAATTCTCCCGCTGCCGCCTGGACGCGGTTGCTCTGAACCAGACCGGCGAAGCCCGGCGCCGCCAGTGCCGTGACGATGCCCAGCAGCGCCACGACGATCAAGACCTCGATAAGCGTGAAGCCCGAGAGGCGTTTCGACTGCATTCCCGCCGCCTGAAAACCCGTTACTTCACCTGATAGTAGTAAGGCCTCAGACGGTCGCTATGACCGGCTATCGCCTTGATAGGCGCGGGACGCAGCCTGGATGACGGCGTTTGCCGGAGATGAGCGGAATAGAGCGCGACGTGATGGAAGCGAGGCAGGCCAACCTAGGCGCGACTTTTTCACGGCCTCCCTGTGAAGCAGAAGGACGTCGAACGCGCGCCTTGTCTGGCGTACTGGCGGGATCAGCCCCTTTCCAGCACAAATTGGATCTCGAAGGAAAAAAGTAATGCGCCAAAACGCAAAAACCCTCCTTGCGGAGGGTTCCTGGTAAAAATGGTGGGTCGTGCAGGATTCGAACCTGCGACCAATTGGTTAAAAGCCAACTGCTCTACCAACTGAGCTAACGACCCAAATATGGTCGGGGTAGGGGGATTCGAACTCCCGACATCCTGCTCCCAAAGCAGGCGCGCTACCGGGCTGCGCTATACCCCGAGAATGGAAGTGGCTCCGCGACCTGGACTCGAACCAGGGACCCAATGATTAACAGTCATTTGCTCTACCGACTGAGCTATCGCGGAATTTCGATCTTCCAACCCCTCTTACGTCAGTGCCTTTCGAGCTTTGCCGTAAGTGAGGTGCGCCATTTTACGGAAGTAGAAACAGACGTCAACACCTAGCCTGCTGTTTTTTCACAAATTTATGCGGAAAGCCGGGCAACCCTGAGGTCACCCGGTCTTTTCCTAGGCGAAGACGATCTCGTCGCCCTCTACGCTGCCGTGGATCCGCGCGTTTGGCGCGAAGGCACCCGACAGGATGCGCTGCGCCAGGGGATTCTCGATCCAGCGTTGGATAGCCCGCTTGAGCGGACGCGCACCATAGACCGGGTCGTAGCCCACGGCGACCAGCTTGTCCAAGGCCTCCGGCGTCAGCTCGAGTTGCAGATCGCGCTCAGCCAAGCGCTGCCGCAGGTGCTGCAGTTGGATCTCGGCGATACCCGCGATCTGTTCGCGACCCAGGGGCTCAAACACCACCACCTCATCGATCCGGTTGATGAACTCGGGGCGGAAATGACCGGCCACCGCATCCATCACCGCGGCGCGTTGGCCATCGGGATCGCCCACCAGCTCCTGGATCTGTGCCGAGCCTAGGTTCGAGGTCATGACGATCACCGCATTGCGGAAGTCCACAGTACGCCCCTGGCTGTCGGTCAGGCGCCCATCGTCGAGCACCTGCAGGAGGATGTTGAAGACATCCGGATGGGCCTTTTCCACCTCGTCCAGCAGGACCACCGAGTAAGGCTTGCGCCGCACGGCCTCGGTCAGATAGCCGCCCTCCTCGTAGCCGACGTAGCCGGGCGGCGCACCGATCAGACGAGCCACGGAGTGCTTCTCCATGAATTCGGACATGTCGATACGCACCATGGCGTCCTCGGTATCGAAGAGGAATTCCGCCAGCGACTTGCACAGCTCGGTCTTACCGACCCCGGTCGGGCCGAGGAAGAGGAAGGACCCGCTGGGCTTGTTGGGGTCCGACAACCCGGCCCGCGAGCGGCGCACGGCATTGGCCACGGCGGTGACCGCCTCGTCCTGACCGATCACCCGGTTGTGCAGGGCCTCTTCCATGCGCAAGAGCTTGTCACGCTCGCCTTCGAGCATCTTGCTGACCGGGATACCAGTCCACTTGGAGACCACCTCGGCGATCTCGTCTTCGGTGACCTTGTTGCGCAGGAGCTGGTTGGCCGGCTTCTCGTGCTGGTCCACCATCTGCAGACTGCGCTCCAGGTCAGGGATGGTGCCGTACTGCAGCTCGGCCATGCGATTGAGGTCACCCTTGCGGCGAGCGGCCTCCAGCTCGGTGCGGGCCTGCTCGATGCGCTGCTGCAACTGGGCGGAATCCTGGACCTCGGCCTTCTCGGCCTTCCAGATTTCCTCCAGATCAGCGTACTCCTGTTCGAGGCGGGCGATGTCCTCGTCGAGCTTTTCCAGCCGCTTGCGCGCCGCCTCGTCTTCTTCCTTCTTCAGCGCCTGGCGTTCCACCTTGAGCTGGATCAGCCGGCGATCCAGGCGATCCAGAGCCTCGGGCTTGGAGTCGATCTCCATGCGGATACGGCTGGCCGCCTCGTCGATCAGGTCGATGGCCTTGTCCGGCAACTGGCGATCGGTGATGTAGCGATGGGACAGCTTGGCCGCGGCGATGATGGCGCCGTCGGTGATGGCTACCTTGTGGTGCACCTCGTAGCGCTCCTTGAGGCCACGCAGGATGGCGATGGTGTCCTCTTCGCTCGGCTCGTCCACCAGCACCTTCTGGAAGCGCCGCTCCAGGGCCGCGTCTTTTTCGATGAACTGGCGGTACTCGTCGAGAGTGGTGGCGCCCACACAATGCAGCTCGCCGCGGGCCAGGGCTGGCTTGAGCATGTTGCCGGCATCCATGGCGCCTTCGGCCTTGCCGGCGCCGACCATGGTGTGCAGCTCGTCGATGAACAGGATGATGCGGCCTTCCTGTTTGCTCAGTTCGTTGAGCACGCCTTTAAGGCGCTCCTCGAATTCACCGCGGAACTTGGCGCCGGCGATCAGGGCGCCCATGTCCAGAGCGAGCAGGCGCTTGTCCTTGAGGCCGTCGGGCACCTCGCCGTTGATGATGCGCTGGGCCAGCCCTTCGGCGATGGCGGTCTTGCCGACGCCGGGTTCGCCGATCAGCACCGGGTTGTTCTTGGTGCGGCGCTGCAGGACCTGGATGGTGCGGCGGATCTCGTCGTCCCGGCCGATCACCGGGTCGAGCTTGCCGTCTTCGGCGCGCTTGGTGAGATCGACGGTGAACTTGTCCAGCGCCTTGCGGCTGTCTTCGGCATTGGGGTCATTGACCGCTTCGCCGCCGCGCAGGTTGTTGATGGCGTTCTCCAGCGCCTTGCGCGAGACGCCCTGCCCCAGCAGCAACTTGCCGAGGCGGGTGTTTTCGTCCATGGCGGCGAGCAGGACCAGTTCGCTGGAGATGAACTGGTCACCCTTCTGCTGGGCCAGGCGATCGGCCTGATTGAGCAGGCGCGCCAGGTCCTGGGACAGGTTCACGTCGCCGGTGGGATTCTGGATCTTGGGTAGCTTATCCAGCTCTTCGCCGAGGGTCTTGCGCAGGCTGGCGAGGTCGAAGCCGACCTGGCGCAGCAGCGGGGAAATGGAGCCACCCTGCTGGTCGAGCAAGGCGGAAAATAGGTGCAGCGGCTCGATGGCCGGATGGTCGTGGCCGACGGCCAGGGATTGGGCATCCGCCAGGGCGAGCTGCAGTTTGCTGGTGAAACGGTCTATACGCATGGGCAAGGTCCTTATCTGAAACGCGGGATGGCGCAACAGAAGGCGCTTTCGATTACCCGCGGGAATGACCTTTAGATAGGGGCGATGCGTAACGATTCAAGCCAGGAAGGCTTGACATCCCAAAAAAATGCCTAGGGCTTGATCCAGATCAGGCTGGCAAAGCGACCGGTGCGAGAGGCGCGCCGGTAGGAGAAAAAGCGCTGGTGATCGACAAAGGTATCGAAGCCACCCCCATAGACCGCCGTGATGCCCTGGGCGGCGAGACGCAGACGGGCCAGAGCATAGAGATCGCCCAGGTACTTGTCCCCGCCCTTGGCCACGAAGCACTGCCCGGCGTCACCGTGCTGGGCGAGGAAAGCCTCACGCACCTCGACACCCACCTCGAAGCTGGCTGGGCCAATGGCCGGCCCCAGCCAGACCAGCACCTCGGCGGGCGGCACGGCCAGACTGGCGGCAGCCGCTTCCAGCACCCCACCGGCCAGACCGCGCCAGCCGGCGTGGGCTGCCGCGACGCGGGAACCGTCCCGCCGGCAGAACAGCGCCGGAAGGCAGTCGGCGGTCATCATGGTCACGGCGATACCAGGCGTAGCACTCCAAGCCGCATCGGCACGCAGCACCTGGGTCGGGTCGGCTTCGACCACCGCGGTGCCATGAACCTGTTCGAGCCAGGCCGGCTGGCACCCCAGGGCCTCGCCCAGCCGTCGACGATTCTCGGCGACCGCCGCCGGGTCATCCCCGACATGGGTGCCCAGATTGAAGCTGTCAAAGGGCGCCTGGCTGACACCGCCCATGCGGGTGGTGACGCAGGCCTGGACGCCGACCGGCGCCGGCCAGTCCGGCCGCAGCCAGTCGGCGCCTGTCACTCGAAGGATTCCCGGTCCTGGCGCAACAGATCCAGCAGCCAGACCAGGTCTTCCGGCAGCGGCGACTCCCAGCGCAGGCGCTCGCCGGTCACCGGATGATCCAGTTCGAGGAAGCGCGCGTGCAGCGCCTGGCGCGGAAATTCGCGCAGGGTCTTGATCAGGGTCGGGTTGGTCGCTGGCGGAATCTTGAAGCGACCGCCATAGACCGGATCGCCGACCAGTGGGAAACCGACGTGGGTCATGTGCACGCGGATCTGGTGGGTACGGCCGGTCTCCAGCTTGACCCGGGTATGGGTATAGGCGCGGAAGCGCTCCAGTACCCGATAGTGACTGACGGCTGGCTTGCCCCCGGCGATCACAGCCATCTGCTGACGACGCTGGGAATGACGCCCGATGGGCGCATTAACGGTGCCGCCGGCAACGATCACCCCGGCAACGACGGCTTCGTAGATGCGGCTCACCGAGCGTGCCTGCAACTGGGCGACCAGATGGGTATGGGCCTCCAGCGTCTTGGCCACCACCATGAGCCCGGTGGTGTCCTTGTCCAGGCGATGGACGATGCCGGCGCGCGGCACGCTTTCCAGTCCCGGTACATGGTGCAGCAAGGCATTGAGCAGGGTGCCGTCGGCATGGCCGGCGGCCGGATGCACCACCAGCCCGGCCGGCTTGTCGAGCACCAGCAGGTGATCGTCTTCGTAGACGATGTCCAGCTCGATGTCCTGGGCCACCCACTCGCCCTGGGCCTCGCGCTCGGCACGCAGCGCCAGCTGGGCGCCGCCATGGACGGAGTCACGCGGACGCAGCACGGCGCCGTCGACGGTCAGGCTACCGTCCTTGATCCAGGCGGCGAGACGCGAGCGGGAATGTTCGGCGAACAGCTGGGCAGCGACCTGATCGAGGCGCTGGCCACCGAGTTCGTAGGGGACTTCGGCATTGAGAACGATGGATTCGGACATGGATCTGCGCGGGCAATGGCGGGGCTTTTGGAATCGGCCCGACCCTGTGGTTAAATACGGCGACTTTTTTGCCCCGGCATTCCGGGTCGATCATCATAACAGGACGGTTCCGGCCCCGTCACAGGCTAGGTGAGCGCTCTCCGCGCTCATCCCTGCACCGCCGACCGTTTCGGGGAATCCAAGCCGCCATGCAATTGAAGCACCTGCTGCTGGTCACCAGCCTAGTCCTCACCGCCGCCTGCTCTTCGAAAGCGCCCGAGGTTCCGGAAAATCTGCCGGAAGGCGAGCTCTATACCCAGGCTCAGCGCGATATCTCCAACAGCAGCTACACGGACGCTATCAGCAAGCTGAAGGCCCTGGAGTCGCGGTATCCTTTCGGCCGCTATGCCGAACAGGCCCAGCTGGAGCTGATCTACGCCAACTACAAGAATGGCGAGCCCGAGGCGGCGCGCACGGCGGCGGATCGCTTCATCCGCCTGCATCCACAGCACCCCAATGTCGACTACGCCTACTACATGAAGGGCGTGTCCTCCTTCGAACAGGACCGCGGCCTGCTGGCACGCTTCCTGCCGCTGGACATGACCAAGCGTGACCCGGGCGCGGCGCGCGATTCCTTCAACGACTTCGCCCAGTTCACCAGCCGCTTCCCCAACAGCCGCTACGCCCCGGACGCCAAGGCGCGCATGGTCTACCTGCGCAACCTGCTGGCGGCCTACGACGTCCACGTCGGCCACTACTACCTGACCCGCAAGGCCTATGTGGCCGCCGCCAACCGCGGTCGCTACGTGGTCGAGAACTTCCAGGGTACCCCGTCGGTGGGCGATGGCCTGGCGATCATGACCGAAGCCTACAAGCACCTGGGTCTCAACGACCTGGCGGCCACCAGCCTGGAAACCCTCAAGCTCAACTACCCGGACAACGTCAGCCTCAAGGATGGCGAATTCCAGCTGCGCGAGCCGGACGACAAGGATCAGCAGCGCTCCTGGCTGACCCGTGCGACCCTGGGCCTGATCGATCGCCCGAGCGATCCGCTGCCGCCCGGCGAGACCCGTGCCAGCCAGGACATCCAGCGCAAGTACCAGGAAGAGCGCGACAACCTGGCGCCCGAGCTGCGCATCGTCGACCCGGCCGAGGCCGAGAAGGCCGGCGGCGCGACGCCGGCGCCGGCCAAGCGCTCCTGGTTCAGCCGCCTGACCTTTGGTCTGTTCGACTGATCCGACAGCAGACGTGAAAAGGGGAAGCCAGTGGCTTCCCCTTTTTTATTGCCCGCAATGGCTGGCGCATCTCTCTGGCGCCGGATCATGGGAGTCCGGCGCCCGAGGAGCTAGTCGCCGATGCGCCAGCCCGAGGTGATCGGATAGCGCCGGTCACGCCCGAAACCGCGCTGGGTGACCCGGGCGCCCACCGCCGCCTGGCGCCGCTTGTATTCGTTGAGATCCACCAGGCGCAGCACCCTGCGCACCGTTTCCTCGTCGAAGCCAGCGGCGACGATGTCCACGGCCGAGAGATCCTGCTCGACATACAGGCGCAGGATCTCGTCGAGCACCGGATAGGGCGGCAGCGAGTCCTCGTCCTTCTGGTCCGGCGACAGCTCCGCCGACGGCGGCCGGTCGATCACCCGCTGGGGAATCACCTCACCGTGGCGATTGCGGTACGCGCAGAGGCGGAACACCAGGGTCTTGGGCACGTCCTTGAGTACATCGAAGCCACCGGCCATGTCGCCATAGAGGGTGGCGTAACCCACCGCCATCTCGCTCTTGTTGCCGGTGGTCAGCACCAGATAGCCCTTCTTGTTGGAAATGGCCATCAGCAGGGTGCCACGGCAGCGCGCCTGTAGATTCTCCTCGGTGGTGTCGCGCCCAAGTCCGGCGAATTCGCCGGCCAGGGTTTGCTGGAAGGCCTCGACCATGGCCGCGATGGGCAAGACGCTGTAGCGTACCCCCAGCTTCCGCGCCTCGGCTTCGGCATCGTCCAGGCTGATCTGCGCGGTGTAGTGGTAGGGCATCATCACCGCCTCCACCTGTTCCGCGCCCAGGGCATCCGCCGCGACTGCCAGGACCAGCGCCGAATCGATACCACCGGACAGGCCCAGGACCACGCCCTTGAAGCCGTTCTTGCGCACGTAGTCGCGTACCCCCAGCACCAGGGCGTCATAGACGCTGGCTTCCAACGAAGCCACGGGGGTGAGTTCGGCCGGCTGCGGGGTCAGGTCCTGGTCGAAGCTGACCGGATAGAGGCCTTCGACGAAGGCCGGCGCGCGCTGGCTGACCTGCCCCTGGGCATCCACCACGAAGGAGTGGCCATCGAACACCAGTTCGTCCTGGCCACCCACCTGGTTGACGTAGACCACCGGCATGCCGCCCTCCCGGGCACGTTCGCCTACCACGGCCTCACGTTCCAGCTGCTTGCCGCCATGGAAGGGGGAAGCGTTCAGATTGAGCATCAGCCGCGCCCCGGCGGCACGGGCCTTGGCCATGGGCTCGGCGAACCAGATGTCTTCGCAGATGGTGACGCCGATGGGCACGCCCTGGTAGTCGAACACGGCGGCACTGTCGCCCGGCTCGAAGTAGCGTTTTTCGTCGAACACCTGATAGTTGGGCAGTTGCTGCTTGCGATAGCAGGCCAGCTCGGCGCCATCGCGATAGACCGCACAGGCGTTGTAACGCCGCCCCTCTTCCAGCCAGGGAAAGCCCACCAGCACATGGATGCCGGCGATCTCCTGGCGGATCCGCTGCAAGCCCTGCTCGATGCGGCGCTGCATGCTCGAACGCAGCAGCAGGTCCTCCGGCGGATAACCGCACAGCGACAACTCCGGGAAGACGATGAGATCCCCCTGCAACCGGTCCCGGGCCTCATGGGCCGCGGTGATGATCCGTTCCACATTGCCGTGGATGTCGCCGACCTTGAGGTTCACTTGCGCCATCACGACCTTCAGCAGCTGACTCATGCACTCTTCCTTGCCCGATTCATCGCTGCATTTTCCTGCATGCAGCGAAGCGGGACAATCGATGCCCTGCGGGGGGCTCACCCACTGCGGCGGCCCTGCTAAACTCCACCCTCCTTCACGCTGCGAGATCGCCATGGGTCTGCTTCGCCTGCTGTTGTGGCTCGTCCTCCTGGGCGCGCTGTTCTGGATGATCAGACGCTGGTGGCGCGGCAAGACGCAGAAGCCCGCTGCCAAGGCGCCTCCGCTGCCGCCCAATGCCATGGTGCGCTGCGCCCACTGCGGCGTGCATGTGCCCCAGGAAAGAGCCCTGGCCGACGGCGAAGGCCAGCGCTGGTATTGCAGCGCCGAACATCGCCGGTTGCAGCATGAGCACCGCAACTGATCCAGGCATCCTGAGAGCCGACGCGGTCCTGCGGCTCTATCATCTCTATCGCATCGTCATCGGTCTGGCGCTGGTGGTGCTGATTTCCAGCGATCTGGATCAGCACTGGCTGCGCACCGTCGACGGCCTGCTGTTCCGTCAGGCCAGCTGGGCCTATCTGGCCACCAACGTAGTGCTCGCGGTCGGCCATCGGCTGCTGCGCGGTCGCGCCTTCGCCCTGGCACTGATCGATATCCTCGCCCTAGGCGGCCTGTTCTTCCTGGCCGGCGGCATCGCCAGCGGCATGGGCAGTCTGCTGGTGGTGACCGTCGGGGTCTCCAACGTCCTGATCCGCGGACGCCGCGGCCTGCTGATCGCCGCCCTGGCCGCCATCGCCCTGCTGCTGGCGACCGGCTACCTGGACCTACGCCGTGGCGACAGCGGCAGCGGCTATGTGCAGGCGGCAGGTCTGGGCACTCTTTGTTTCGCCACGGCACTGCTGGTACAGGGCCTGGTCCGGCGGCTGCTGGACAGCCAGGCCCTGGCCGAAACCCGCGCCACTGCAGTGGCCGAACTGGAAGCCCTCAATGCCCTGATCCTCGAACGCATGCGTACCGGCATCCTGGTGTTCGATGCCGAGTACCAGGTGCTGCTGGCCAATCCAGCAGCCCGGCGCCTGCTCGGGGTGGACGACGAGGCCACCATCACGCCCCTGACCCTGGGCCTCGCCCAGCGGCTGGAGGAATGGGAGCGCAATCCCAGCATCCGTCCCACGCCCTGGCGCGCCCATGCCAACGGCCCGCTGCTGCAACCCAGCTTCGCCCGGCTGCAGCAAGGCGAGGGCGAACGGGTACTCACCTTTCTCGAAGACGTCTCGCGCATCGCGCAGCAGGCCCAGCAACTCAAGCTCGCCTCCCTTGGTCGTCTCACCGCCGGCATCGCCCACGAGATCCGCAACCCGCTGGGGGCCATCAGTCACGCCGCGCAACTGCTGCAGGAATCCGAAGAACTGACCACACCGGATCGGCGCCTGGCGCAGATCATCCAGGACCAGTCACGACGAATGAATCGGGTGGTGGAAAACGTTCTGCAGCTGTCGCGCCGACGCCAGGCCGCGCCGCAGCTGATCGATCTGCGCTATTGGGCGCACCGCTTCGCCGGGGAGTTGCGCCCTACCCTGCCCGCCGGCCAGACGCTGCACGTCAAGACCGAAGCCGGTACCCTGCAGACCCACATGGACCCCCACCAGCTGGGCCAGATCCTGACCAACCTGGTACAGAACGGCCTGCGCTACAGCTGCCAGAAACACGGCACCGGCCAGGTCTGGCTCAGCACCTACCGCGACCCGGAAAGCGATCTGCCCATCCTCGAGGTGGTCGATGACGGCCCAGGCGTCGCCGCCGAACAACTCGACCACCTGTTCGAACCCTTCTTCACCACCGAGAACAAGGGGACCGGGCTGGGCCTGTACATCTCCCGTGAGCTTTGCGAGAGCAACCAAGCCAGACTTGGCTATCATCCTTTGGCGAACGGCAGCTGTTTTCGCATCACCTTCGCCCATCCCCGCACAATGAGCTGAGCATGGCCCGACAGAAAGTCCTGATCGTCGACGATGAACCCGATATCCGCGAACTCCTGGAAATCACCCTGGGGCGGATGAAACTCGACACCGCCAGCGCCAAGAACATCGCCGACGCCCGGGCCATCCTCGAACGGGAAAGCTTCGACCTCTGCCTGACCGACATGCGCCTGCCCGACGGTTCGGGCCTCGACCTCATCCAGTTCATCCAGCAGCGGCTCCCGCAACTGCCGGTGGCCATGATCACCGCCTTCGGCAGCCTGGAAACCGCGGTCCAGGCACTCAAGGCCGGCGCCTTCGACTACCTGACCAAGCCGGTGGATCTGCCGCGCCTGCGCGAGCTGGTGGGCACCGCCCTGCGCCTGTCCGGGTCCACCCCGGCGACAGCCGGTGCCAGTGAAACCCAGCTGCTCGGCGAATCGCCCCCCATGCGCGCCCTGCGCGGCCAGATCGCCAAGCTGGCGCGCAGCCAGGCGCCGGTCTACATCAGTGGCGAATCGGGCAGCGGCAAGGAGCGCGTAGCGCGCCTGATTCACGAGCAAGGCCCCCGTGCCGGACGGCCCTTCGTCCCGGTCAACTGTGGCGCCATTCCCTCGGAACTGGTGGAGAGCGAATTCTTCGGCCACCGCAAGGGCAGCTTCACCGGCGCCATTGAAGACAAGCAGGGCCTGTTCCAGGCCGCCCAGGGCGGCACCCTGTTCCTCGACGAGGTGGCTGACCTGCCGCTGCCGATGCAGGTCAAGCTCTTGCGCGCCATCCAGGAAAAGGCCGTGCGCCCGGTAGGCAGCCAGCAGGAGCTCAGCCTGGACGTGCGCATCCTCAGCGCCACCCACCGGGATCTCGCCGCCGAGGTCGCCGCCGGCACCTTCCGCCAGGATCTCTACTATCGCCTCAACGTCATCGAATTGCAGGTACCGGCCCTGCGCGAGCGCCGTGAAGACATCGGCGTCCTGGCCAATCACATGCTCGAACGCCTGGCGCGGGACTCAGGCCTCGCCCCGGCCACGCTGGGCGAAGATGCCCTGGCCAGGCTCAAGAGCTACCGCTTTCCCGGCAACGTGCGCGAACTGGAAAACATGCTGGAGCGGGCCTACACCCTTTGCGAAGGCGATGTCATCCGCCCGGCCGACCTGCGCCTGGCCGACACCCCGGCGGCCACCGCCACCGGCGAAGCCAGCCTGGCCAACATCGCCAACCTCGAAGACCACCTGGAGTCCATCGAGCGCCAGCTGATCATGCAGGCGCTCGAAGAGACCCGCTGGAACCGCACCGCCGCCGCGGAACGCCTGGGTCTATCCTTCCGTTCGATGCGCTACCGCCTGAAAAAGCTCGGCATCGACTGATCAGCCCGCTGCCAGCCGCGCGCCTGGCGCATAGGGCGCCGGATCGATGATCGGCGTGCGCTCGGTGAGCAGATCGGTCAGCAACTGGCAGGAGGCCGGTGCCAGTACCAAACCATTGCGATAGTGCCCGCAGTTGAGCCACAGCCCGGGCATTTCCGGCACCGGCCCGATGAAGGGCACGCCATCCGGCGACCCTGGCCGCAGTCCCGCCCAGTGCGCCACCGGCGCCTGGCCGGCCAGCGCCGGCAGCAACTCGGCGGCCGAGGCCTGCAGGCTGGCCAGCGCCTCGGCGGTCGGCGTCTTGTCGAATTCGGCGTGCTCCAGGGTACTACCGATGAGGATATGCCCATCCCGCCGCGGAATGGCGTAGCGCCCCTTGGCCAGCACCATGCTGGTCAGATAACCCACCGGCTGGCGATACAGCAGCATCTGTCCCTTCACCGGCCGCACCGGCACAGCAAGCCCCAGGGTCTGCAGCAATTCCCCGCTCCAGGCCCCGGCACAGACAACCACGGACTCGGCATGGATGTCCTCGCGCGCGGTCTGCACGCCCACCACGCGCTCGCCCTGGCGCAGGAAGCCGGTCACCGGCGACTCGCTCACCAGCGTCACATTCGGCATGTCTAGCAGGGCTTCGCGCAGGGAGCGCACCAGCCGGGGATTGCGCACATTGGCCACTCCCGCCATGAAGACCGCCCGCTCATAGCCCGGCCCCAGTACCGGCACCCGCTGCCGCACCTCCGCGACCGATACCGACGCCAGCGGTCGCACATTGCGTCGCGCCCACTCCAGCGCCTCGGCCTCGTCCTCCAGATCGAGCCAGTACAACCCGGTCACCTCGACCTCGGGGTCCACGCCCGTCTCCTGCCGCAACCGCTCCCCCAGCACCGGATAAAAATCCTGCGACCAGTGCGCCAGCGCCGTCACCGCGGGCTGGTAGCGCCACGGATACAGCGGCGAAACGATCCCCCCGCCGGCCCAGGACGCCTCCCGCCCCGGCTCGCCGCGCTCGATCACCACTACCCGCCGACCGCTCAAGGACAGGCAATAGGCCGACATCAGCCCTAGCGCACCCGCCCCGACCACCGCTACATCAAAGATCACGTCATACCTCTACATCCTGGAATTGACTGTTCCGCCGTCTTGGCGCAAAACGGCTCTTGTGGCCAGGACGGCCGCCTACCCACAAGGACGTCAACATGACCTATCGCACCTCGCGAGGCTTCAGCCTTTTCGAATCCCTGATCTGCCTCAGCATACTGAGTATCGTTGCCTCCCTGGCCGTCCCCGCCTTTAGGGGAATGCTGCAGATCAATCGCCAGCAGCTGGCCATTCAGCAACTCAGGGAGACGGTCAACTTCGCACGGGCGGCTGCGATCAATGGCCATGGCAGTGTGTCCATCTGTCATGCACCGACCGGCGAGTGCGACAGCTCGAACCTCTGGTCGGCTACCACCCGCGTCTTCCGCGACTGGGATCGCGATGGCCTTCAATCAGTCGAAGAGCCCACCCTGCTGATCAGTCAGCTCCCCGAGGGCCTGCACTGGCGGTGGAACAATTTCCGTACGCTACCTCATCTGACGTTTTTAAACAGTGGCGTGACCAACGCCCTGAACGGCAGCTTCATCCTCTGCCAAGGCGCCGAGCCGCGCGCACGACTCGTTCTGAACAAGGCCGGACGAATCGAGACAGCGGATCTTCGCGACAGCGATCGCTGCGCCTGAACGCCCCGACCAGACACCTTCCCGTTTCGACCGGATATCCGCCGTACGCTGGTCCAGCCAGGCATGATCCCCCATGCTTGGCCTTCCAGCCCGGCGAAACCGACGATGCGGACCCAGTACGGCTTTACCCTGATCGAAACCCTGGTAGCGCTCGCCATTCTGGCGATCGTGGTCAGCATTGCTGCGCCTTCTTTCAATAGGACAGTACAAAGCAACAGAGCTGCCGTGGCCAGCAATGAACTGGTCGGTGCGCTCCAGATAGCACGTTCAGAGGGACTAAAACGTCGTGCCGATGTAACGCTTTGTCGTCGCAATACGCAGGGCAATGCCTGTGAAAACGGCACCGACTGGGCCGCTGGATGGCTACTGATCCAGGGCAATCTGGTGATTCAAGTCTGGGAGAGCATCAACGGTATCACCCTTACCGGACCAAGCGCTGGCATAACCTTTCGCAGCAATGGCCTGACCACCCTGACCGCAAATCAGACTTTCACACTCAGTACACCTAGCTGCACACGCACCGTTTCGATCAACCTCACAGGTAGCGCTTCCGTCAATCAAAACGGGTGTCAACAGCCATGAGCCCTAAATACCGGCAGCGCGGCGCCACCCTGATCGAAGTTCTGATAGCAATGTTCATTCTTGCTATTGGTCTGTTGGGGCTGGCTGGTCTGCAAGCCGTCAGTACGCAGAGCAATCAGGGGGCTTATTACCGCTCGCAGGCGACCGTTCTAGCCAGTGACATCGTGGAGCGAATGCGTGCGAATAGAAAAATGGCGCTGGCCGGCAATTACACTACCAGTACCTTTCCTACGTCCTCCAATACTCATGCGGTTGAAGGCACCCAAGACAAGCGCGACCTCGCAGAGTGGTTGAATAACCTGGCGAATAGTTTACCTCAGGGCACTGGCACCATAGTGACTGACAGCAACATCGTTACAGTAAGTATTCGTTGGGATGACGGGCGGGGGCGGATCAAAAGCGCCAATGAAACAAGCGACCAGCTAACCGCTCGAAAAACGGAAACCTTTGCCTACAGGACCCGCCTATGAACCGCACAGCGTTTCATCGTCAGGCTGGACTGTCGATTATCGAGCTGATGATTGCTCTACTGCTGGGTCTGGTTCTCATAGGCGGGGTGCTTCAGCTCTTTCTTTCATCACGCCAGACATATCAAACCAATGCAGCTCTATCACAGGTTCAAGAATCCGGTCGCTTCGCCTTGGAGTTCTTAGCCTTCGACCTTCGTAATGCGGGTTATCGAGGCGAGTGCCTGAGCCAACTGAATGATCTGACGCCCACCACCCTAACCAGGGATACAAATGGCATAGAAGACGAAAGATACGTTCTCGGTAGCGGTATCAGAGGCTGGAGCAATACCAATCCAGGCACGGTACCTGCCTGGTTAAGTCCGACATACAATGCGCGCACCGCGGCCACCGATGTTGTTCTGCTCAAACACGCGGTGAATCCGGTAGTCATGGCACTACCCACCGGCACCGTGGCTACGGCGACGAGTCTCACCACTGGCACTGCGGACAATGGCGCTAGAAAAGGTAGTCTCATCATTGTGTCGGATCCAGTGGCCTGCGATTTTTTCGTCAATCAAAGCACTTCAGGCACATCCGTCTCACTTCCTACCGGAAATAGCTTCAGTCGCCTTTATAACGATACAGCCCAGGTTCTGAGCTATCAGAGCGTCCTCTATTATCTGAGGGACGACCCTACCAGCGGTGCGCCCTCTCTATGGCGTACTCGCTACGGAGCTACCAACACTTCGGCTGCCAGCGAAATACCGGAGGAGCTGACCGGAGGCATTCAGGATTTGCAAATCCAATACGCCCTAGGTGACGCCAACGGCCAGATAACGGGTGACTACCTCGAGGCGAATGACGCCAGGTTAACTGGCAATTGGCAGAGTGTCGTTTCCGTTCGGGTGAATCTCCTCGCGGTCAGTCGCCAGAAGAATGTGGTTTCGCCCAATCAAACCCTTCGTTTCATGGGTAGTGACAGGACGATCGCCGATGGCCGACTCGCCCAGGCCTTCACGCTTACCGTTGGGATTCGTAATCACCTGCCATGAAAAACTCCTCGAATCGACAAAATGGCGCGGTACTCATCGTGACGCTGGTCATGTTGCTCCTGATGACGCTGATCGCCATTGGCAGCATGAGAGGCACGGTCTTGCAAGAGCGTATGGCCGGAAACCTGCGCGATGAGAACCTTGCCTTCCAGACTGCCGAAATGGCCCAGCGAGATGCAGAGCAGGCAGCAAGGAATCGCTCTGTAGCCGACTGGCAAACGGCTGCGCTCACCACAGCCTGGACCAATGCAACAACCCTCTCTAACCAAGGACAGGCGACTTATCGTATGAATCCCCTGCCTGGCGTTACCATCCGCAAAGCCGGCGACAGTATTGAGGCTGGTGTACCTGTCACTACCAGCGTCATTCGCATCGAAAGCAGGGGGCTCGGGAGCTCACAGGATAGTGCGAGCACGCCAGCTGCCAGCTCCACGGTCAATATAAGCACCCTCTACATCAGGCGTTAGCGTTCGGAGATCCGGCAATGAATCCTCTCTCGTCACTATCTGCCGCCAGGTTTTGCTCTACAGCTCTTGCATTGGGCCTGTTTGGCAGCGCTCTACCCATAGCTCAAGCAGCTGTTTCCCAAAGTCCGCTTATCATTGGCAGTGACATTCCTGGCAGTCTTGCGCTGGTGCCCTCCGTCGAGTGGCCTACCGTCTTGTCCGTAGCCAATATAGGAAATTATATTTCTTCGACTCGCTACAGCGGCTACTTTGACTCGGAAAAATGCTACCTCTATCAATACGGCACCCAAGACGTTGATCGTTATTTCTATCCGGTAGGCACAACGAGCAGCGCCTCTAATTTCCGCTGCACTGGCGACAAGCAATGGAGCGGAAACTTTCTCAACTGGGCCGCCACCCCTACGATCGACCCTTTCCGCAGCGCCCTGACGGGCGGTAATCGAATTGTCGACAGCACTACCTCGACCATCCTGCAAAAAGCCCGTCACAGCGGTCAAAACTCAGCCGGCAACCGAATCAATACCGGCCAGAACATGGCGCAATTGACGGGAGCGCTGCCTTTAAATAACTGGGCAAATTTGAATATTCGCCTACAGGGACTCAACTTCGACATGTTGATTTCCAATTGGTCCGATAAAATAGGTGGCGGCGGGTCCTCAGGCGAAGGTCAGGCTGAATGGGTCGATTATGACCCGGAAAATTCTGCACAATGGTCGGCAGGAAAACTCAATAATGCCTATACGCCACGTGGACAAACCGTCAAAAGCGTCTACCGATTGAAAGTTCAAGTAAAAGTTTGTGTTTCAGAAGCACTCAAGGAGGCTAATTGCAAGCTGTATCCCAACGGCCAATACAAACCCGAGGGGCTTTTACAACAATATTCCGATCGCCTGCGTTATTCGGCATTTAGCTACCTCAATGATGGCGACCCGTTACGAGATGGCGGGGTTTTGCGAGCCAATCAGGCGTATATAGGTCCAAACCCTCCAGACCAGGCAACAAACAGGGCAGAATGGAGCCCAACAACAGGCATACTGTTTACCAACCCTTCTCCCGCAGAAGCCAGTGCAACGAGTTTAAAAATAGATAGCAGCAACCGCATAATCAACAGCGGCATAATAAACTACATAAACAAATTTGGATCCATGCCATATAGCGGCAGCACTTATAAAAACCTCAAAGACTACGACCCCGTTAGCGAACTGTACTACACCGCAATACGCTACTTTAAGAACCAAGGAAATGTAGCCGCCTATAGCGAGCTGTCGGGAGATAGTGACAGCCGTTATGCTCAGGCGGATGGATTTCCTGTTGTTAATAATTGGAATGATCCCATCACCTATTCCTGCCAAAAGAACGTCATCCTTGGCATTGGCGATGTTAATACGTGGAACGACAAAAACCTTCCAGGAAATACTGTCCGTGATTCGGAACCCGATGTTCCACCAGAGGTGAAAGCGGACAATTCGGACGGAGACAAGGCAGATGCGAACAAGCGAGTAGGCGTGAGCAAATGGACCGCCAAAGTCGCTGCATTGGAAGGGATCACCATCAATACGCCATTTACGGGACGCGGAAACTCGGCCTATATTGCAGGTCTTGCTTATGACGCTCACGTAAGGGACCAACGTGGAGACCTGCCCGGCAAACAAACTATCTCTACCTACTGGGTAGATGTCAGGGAAAATCAGCAACTCACTGCCAAGGCTAGCAATCAGTACTGGCTCGCCACCAAATATGGTGGCTTCACCGTCCCTCAAGACTTTGATCCTGACAAGGCCACCTCATCCAGTATCACTGAGTCCATGTGGACGACCAACGGTCAGACCCTTTCAACCGGAGATAAGCGACCCGACAATTTCTTCGTAGGTGGCGATGCCGACGCCATGGTCAGCGGCCTCAAGAACGCCTTTTCTAAAATTGTCCAAGATACAAGCACAACCAGCACCTCTCTTGGCAGCAACAGTACCGAACTGGAAACCGGCAGCGCCCTTTTTAGAAGCTCGTTCGAGCCAAAGTACTGGAGCGGTGACCTGCAGTCGGTAAGCATCAACAGTTCAGGAGTCGCCAGCAATATCGCCACCTGGAGCGCAGCTGCCCAACTAGACAATGCCTCGCCTGATGGGCGCACCATATTGACCAGCAACGCACTGGCCTCAAGCACTCGGGCACTTGACGCTAATGTCACCTATTCAAGTGGTGGCAAGAGCTTCAAGTGGAGCGTGTTGGACAGTGACGCCAAAAATGCCCTGCGTCAGACCGCAGATGGAACAACGCTCGTTAGCGATGCTGAAGGCGAGGCACGACTCAACTATCTGCGTGGCGATCGCTCCTATGAAACACGCTTGAGCAATCCCATGCGGACACGGAAAAATCGGCTAGGCGATATCGTAAACTCAGACCCCTACTATGCGGGTCCCATGGATTTCGGCTACAACCTGCTCAGCGGCGCCTCCTGGGGCCAAGCGGGCCCTGGCTACCTGACCTTCCGTCAAACCATAAAGGACAACAAACCCTTTGTCGTGGTTGGGGCTAACGACGGCATGCTGCACGCATTTGACACCTCCACAAGTGGTGGCGGTAATGAACTGTTTGCTTTTATTCCCCGAACCCTCCTTGGGCAGCTTTATCGCCTAACGCAGCGAGACTACAGCCATCGGTACTATGTCGACGGTGGGATAACAGTTGGGCACGCCTGGGTGGATAGCGCTTGGAAAAGCCTAGCCGTAGGCACCGCCGGCGCTGGTGGCAACTCCGTCTTCGCGCTCGACGTTACGGATCCGAGCGCACCAAGTGTGAAGTGGGAGTTCTCGTCTTCGCAAATGAACTACCCTATCCAACGCCCTTCACTGGTGGCCTTGGAAAATGGAAAATTCGGGGTGATTGTAACCAGCGGCTTTGTCAATGGCACCGCCACATCGGGTAAAGTCTGGATTCTCGATGCTGCCAACGGCAGTGTAATGGCCAGTTTCACCGTCAACACCAGTGGTGGATTGGGAGAAGCTGTAGCTGTCGACCTGACTAACGACCGCATTGCCGACCGGCTCTATGTACCTGACACCAATGGAAATATCTGGCGCTTTGACCTAAAAGGCGCCGATCCGGCTAACTGGGGCATTCCCAGCACCCTTGGCAGTAGCCCCCTGTTTACTGCGAGAGCAGGCAATACGGCTACTGATGCAGTGCAGCCCATCACCTCGGCGCTCTCCGTAACCCTAAACAAGTACGGAAATCCGGTTGTGCTTTTTGGCACAGGGAGCTACTACCAGACGGGCGATAGCGATGTGCCGGCCTCCCCGCGTCTCGAGAGTTACTACGGCCTGATTGACAAAGGGGTGACGATCCAGCGCAGCGCCTTGGTACAACAGACCTTCATCGCACAACAGTCGTCAGGCACCAGAACTCTTCGAGTGGTAAGCAGCAACGATATCCCTTCGGACAAGTCGGGTTGGTACTTGGATCTAGCCTTCAACAACAACCGCCAGGGGGAACGCGTTATCGCCCGCTCAAAACTCAGGAATGGGGCCCTGACCTTCACTTCACTTATTCCCTCTCCTGATGCTTGCAAAGGAGGTGGGATCAGCGCGCTAATGATCATTGATGCTCAAACCGGCTCACGCCTGACCTATAGCCCCCTCGACTTCAATGGCGATGGCGTGATCAATGATCAGGACTACTACCTGGCCGCTGACGGTACCAAGATTCCTTATTCAGGCCTCATCGATACTCAACAAGGCATCGTGAAGACTCCGACCTATATAAATCGGGGAGACAGTGCTGATACCGACCTTATCTGCTATACCGGCTCAGCAACAGGGCAACCCCAATGCGAACCTGTCAATAAAGGCTCCCGCGTTTCAGAACGCGCTTCCTGGCGTGAAATCAGATGAACGAGATAATTGGAATGCGACCTAGAAGCCAACAGCGTGGCTTTACCCTGATAGAGCTAATGATAGTGGTGGCCATCGCGGGCATTCTTGCGGCCATCGCCTACCCCTCCTATATGGAGCATGTCAGAAGGACGAATCGTACCGACGCCGAGGCATCCCTGATGCAGTTGGCGCAATTCATGGAGCGCTACAACACAGGTACAGGGCGCTATTCGAAGACACTCGGCCAGACGGATGTGCCGGATAATCCGGCCCCGCCCTACCCCACGGGTACCGGCTATACCTTCTCGATCACTATAGGAAATGCAGGTACGTCCTATACGGCGACGGCGACGCCGAACAACCCGGGCACGATGGCCAACGACAGGTGCGGGAATCTGACGCTCACCAACACCGGCTTGAAGGGCCAAAGCGGCGCCGGGGTCACCACTGCCGACTGCTGGCGCCGCTAGGGCGCCAGCGACGTCCTATACCGCCTTTACCCTGAGCTCTCGCGGCAGGGTGAAGGTGATGTGTTCCGGCTCACCTTCCAGCTCGACCTCGCCAGTGGCGCCCCAGCTCTGCAGCTGGTCGATGACGCCGCGTACCAGGACTTCGGGGGCCGAAGCACCGGCGGTGACGCCGATGCGTTGCACGCCTTCGAACCAGCTCTGCTGCATATCCTCGGCGCCATCGATGAGATAGGCCGGGGTGCCCAGGCGTTCGGCGAGTTCGCGCAGGCGGTTGGAGTTGGAGCTGGTGGGGCTGCCCACCACCAGTACCACGTCGCTTTCCAGCGCCAGGGTCTTCACCGCGTCCTGGCGGTTGGTGGTGGCGTAGCAGATGTCGTTCTTGCGCGGGCCGTTGATCTGGGGAAACTTGGCGCGCAGGGCGTCGATCACCTTGCGGGTGTCGTCCATCGACAGGGTGGTCTGGGAGACGTAGAACAGGGCTTCGGGGTTGCGCACCTCGAGCTTTGCCACGTCGTCCTCGTCTTCCACCAGGTAGATGGCGCCACCGGCGCGATCGTCGTACTGACCCATGGTGCCCTCCACTTCCGGGTGCCCGGTGTGGCCGATGAGGATGCACTCCTGGCCGTCGCGGCTGTAGCGCGCGACTTCCATGTGCACCTTGGTCACCAGTGGACAGGTGGCGTCGAAGACCTTCAGACCACGCGCGGCGGCCTCGCGGCGCACGGCCTGCGAGACGCCATGGGCGCTGAAGATGAGGATGACGTCGTCCGGTACGTCGGCCACGTCTTCGACGAAGACGGCGCCGCGGGCGCGCAGGTTGTCGACCACGAACTTGTTGTGCACCACTTCGTGACGCACATAGATGGGCGGACCGAAAACGTCCAGCGCCCGGTCGACGATGTCGATGGCGCGGTCCACGCCGGCGCAGAAGCCGCGGGGATTGGCGAGCTTGATCTGCATAGGCTCCTCTGCCCGCTTCACGGGCGGCGTTGGATCAATGGGAGACGGCAGGCTCGATGGCCAGAATTTCCACGTCGAAGGTCAGCACACGGCCGGCCAGCGGGTGGTTGAAGTCGATGATCACCTGCTCGTCGTCGTAGCTCTTGACCACGCCAGGCATCTCGCCGCCGGCGGCGTCGCTGAAGATGATCAGCAGGCCGGGCGACAGCTCCATGTCGCTGAAGTCGTCCCGGGCCATGGTCTGCAGATTGCCGTCATTGGGCTGGCCGAAGCCACGCTCCGGCGGAATGGTCAGGCTGGTCTTGGTACCGGCTTCCAGGCCGAACAGCGCCTGCTCGAAACCAGGCAGCAGATTGCCGTCACCAACGGTGAAGGTGGCCGGCGCCTTGTCGAAGGTGCTGTCCACCACGTCGCCGTTCTGCAGCTTGATGGCGAAATGCAGGGTGACCCGGGTATCCGGACCTATGGTTATCTCAGCCATGGGCTTCCTCGGGTTTCTTCTTACGGAACATGTCCAGCGCCAGCATGATGGCACCGACGGTAATGGCGCTGTCGGCCAGGTTGAAGGCCGGATAGCGCCACTCCTGACGCCAGTGCACCAGGATGAAGTCGACGACATGGCCCAGCACCAAGCGGTCATAGAGATTGCCCAGGGCGCCACCAAGGATCAGGGCCAGGGCGATGGCGGTCCAGGTGTCGTTGCGCAGGCGCTTGAGCCAGACCACCAGGACCACGCTCACTACCGCCGCGATGCCAGCGAAGAACCAGCGCTGCCAGCCGGAGTGATCGGCCAGGAAGCTGAAGGCCGCGCCAGGGTTGTAGGCCAGGGTCCAGCTGAGGATGTCCGGAATCACCGGCACCTGCTGGTAAAGCGACAGGTTGGCCTGGAAGTAAAGCTTGGTCAGCTGATCCAGCAGGATCACTAACACACTCAGGGCCAACCAGGGCAAGGCACCGAAACGCTGGGCGTCACGCATGCTCACGCACCTCGCCTGCGCCGTAGACGTTGGTCACGCAACGCTCGCAGATCTCCGGGTGTGCGGCATCCTGGCCGACGCTGTGGCTGTGGTGCCAGCAGCGGGCGCACTTGGGTGCCTCGGACTTGCGCACCACCAGCTTGAGCCCGCTCAGCTCGCTGACCACGGCGCCTTCCGGGGCCTGTTCCAGCGGCTGGACAGCCGCCTGGGACGAGATCAGCACGAACCTCAGTTCGTTGCCCAGGGCCTCCAGCACGGTCTGCAGAGCGCTGTCGGCGTAGAGGGTGATCTCCGCCTGCAGGCTGCCGCCGAGGGTCTTGGCCGCACGCTGGTTTTCCAGTTCCTTGTTGACCGCGGCCTTGACCGCCATGACCTGATCCCAGTAGGCGCGATCCAGGGTCGCGCCCTCGGGCAGGGCGAAGAGGCCGTCGTACCAGGTGGTCAGCATCACCGACTCTTCCCGCTCGCCCGGCAGGTACTGCCAGATCTCGTCGGCGGTAAAGGACAGGATGGGCGCGATCCAGCGCACCAGGGCCTCGGCGATCAGGTACAGCGCGGTCTGGCAGGAACGCCGCGGCAGGCTGTCGGCGCCGGTGGTGTACTGGCGGTCCTTGATGATGTCCAAGTAGAAGCCACCCAGCTCCTGCACGCAGAAGTTGTGCACCTTCTGGTAGACGTTGAGGAAGCGGTACTCAGCGTAGGCCTGCTCGATTTCCCGTTGCAGCAACAGGGCGCGATCCACGGCCCAGCGGTCCAGGTCGATCATGTCCTCGGGGGCGACCCGATTAACCGCCGGATCGAAGCCGGACAGGTTGGAGAGCAGGAAGCGCGCGGTGTTACGGATGCGGCGATAGGAGTCGGCGCTGCGCTGCAGTATCTGGTCGGAGACCGCCATCTCGCCGGTGTAGTCGGTCGAGGCGACCCAGAGGCGCAGGATGTCGGCGCCCAGGCTGTCGATGACCTTTTGCGGAGCGACCACGTTGCCCAGCGACTTGGACTGCTTGCGGCCCTGCTCGTCCACGGTGAAACCGTGGGTCAGCAGCTCCTTGTAGGGGGCATGGCCGTCGATGGCGCAACCGGTCAACAGCGAGGAGTGGAACCAGCCGCGATGCTGGTCGGAACCCTCAAGGTAGAGATCGGCTACCGGACCCTGGTCATGGGCGAGCTCGGCATGGGAGCCACGCAGCACGTGCCAGTGGGTGGTGCCGGAATCGAACCAGACGTCGAGGGTGTCGCGACTCTTGTCGTACTGGCCGGCTTCTTCGCCGAGCAGTTCGGCGGGATCGAGCTTGAACCAGGCTTCGATGCCCTCGCGCTCGACGCGCTGGGCGACCTCTTCCATCAGCTCGACGGTGCGCGGATGCAGCTCGCCGCTTTCCTTGTGGGTGAAGAAGGGAATCGGCACACCCCAGTTGCGCTGGCGCGAGATGCACCAGTCGGGACGTCCGGCGATCATGCCGTGCAGCCGCGCCTGGCCCCAGGCCGGGACGAACTGGGTCTGCTCGATGGCCTCCAGGGAGCGCTCGCGCAGGGTGGCGCCTTCGTTGGGCTGCTTGTCCATGCCAACGAACCACTGGGCGGTGGCGCGATAGATCAGCGGAGTCTTGTGGCGCCAGCAGTGCATGTAGCTGTGATTGATCGCTTCGTGCTTGAGCAGCGCGCCCGCCTCTTGCAGCGTGGCGACGATGGCCGGATTGGCCTTCCAGATGAACTGGCCACCAAACAGCGGCAGCGACTCGGCGTAGACGCCATTGCTCTGCACCGGATTGAGGATGTCGTCGTTGCTCAGGCCGTATTGCTTGCAGATGCGGAAGTCGTCCTCGCCATAGGCGGGCGAACAGTGCACCACACCGGTCCCGGCGCCCAGCTCGACGTACTCGGCCAGGTAGATGGGCGACAGCCGCTCGTACAGCGGGTGGCGGAAGTTGATCAGTTCCAGGGCGGTACCCGGGGCAGTGGCGATCACCTCGCCCTGCAGGCCGTAGCGCGCCAGGCAGCTTTCCACCAGCTCTTCGGCCAGCAGCAGCAGGCGGTCGCCGACATCCACCAGCGCATAGGTGAATTCGGGATGCACGTTGAGCGCCTGGTTGGCCGGGATGGTCCAGGGGGTGGTGGTCCAGATGACGATGGCGGTGGGCTTGGCCAGCGCACCGAGGCCGAAGGCGGCCGCCAGCTTGCCAGCATCGGCGACCGGGAAGGCCACGTCGATGGCGTCGGAACGCTTGTCCTGATACTCCACCTCGGCCTCGGCCAGGGCCGAGCCGCAGTCGAAGCAGAAGTTAACCGGCTTAAGGCCCTTGAAGACGAAGCCCTTCTTGACCAGCTCGCCCAGGGCACGGATCTCGCCGGCCTCGTTGGCGAAGTTCATGGTCAGGTAGGGATTGCTCCAGTCACCCAGTACGCCCAGGCGGACGAAGCCGGCCTTCTGCTCTTCGATCTGCTCGCTGGCATAGGCGCGGCAGCGCTCGCGGGTCAGGTCCGCCGGCTGATTCTTGCCGAAGGTGGTCTCCACCTTGTGCTCGATGGGCAGGCCATGGCAGTCCCAGCCCGGCACATAGGGGGCATCGAAGCCGGCCAGGGTCTTGGACCGGGTGATGATGTCCTTGAGGATCTTGTTCAGCGCATGACCGATGTGGATGCTGCCGTTGGCATAGGGCGGACCGTCATGCAGGATGAAGGTCGGCCGGCCCTTGCCGATGGCGCGCAGCTTCCCGTACAGGTCGATGTCCTGCCAGCGCTTGAGCGCTTCCGGCTCGCGCTGCGGCAGGCCGGCTTTCATCGGGAATGCCGTTTCCGGCAGATTGAGCGTCGCTTTGTAATCGGTCATGTCAGTCCAGGCTCGTTGACGGTTGCCCCTGCCAGTAGGCGCGGGCCGTGGCGACGTCCGCTTCGATCGCCGCCTTGAGGGCCTCCAGAGAGGCGAATTTCTGTTCGTCGCGGACCTTCTGCACGAAGGTCACGCTGAGGTGGCGGCCATAGAGGTCGCCGGCAAAGTCCAGCAGATGGATCTCCAGGTGCGGACGGCCATCGCCCTGCACCGTCGGCCGCTGGCCGATGTTGGCCACCCCTGGCACCACCCGCCCATCGATCAGGCTGCTGACCAGATAGACGCCGCGTAGCGGCGGCCGACGCCGCTTGAGCTGGACGTTGGCGGTGGGCCAACCCAGCTGACGCGCCAGCTTCTGGCCATGCAACACCCGCCCCGAAAGGCTGTAGGGTCGTCCCAGCATGCGCGCGGCCAGGGCCAGATCGCCATCGGCCAGGGCCTGGCGGATCAGGGTACTGCTTACCCGCAGGCCATCCAACTCGACGGTGGTGGCGGCTTCCAGGGTGAAACCGTGGTCGCGAGCGGCCAGATTCAGGTAGGTGAAGTCGCCGGCACGGTCGCAGCCGAAACGGAAGTCGTCACCGATCTCCAGGTGCTTCACCCCCAGGCCGTCCACCAGCACCTGCTGGACGAAGGCCTCGGCGGACAACTCGCGCAGCCGCCGATTGAAATTCAGGCAGAGCACGTTGTCGACGCCCAGGCGCGCGAAGCATTCCAGCTTCTCGCGCAGGCGGGTCAAGCGCACCGGCGCGATGTCAGGCAGGAAGAATTCCCGGGGCTGCGGTTCGAAGATCACCACGCAACTGGGCACCCCGAGCTCCGCCGCCCGCTCACGCAGCCGCGCGAGGATGGCCTGGTGCCCCAGGTGAACCCCGTCGAAGTTGCCGATGGTGGCAACGCAGCCCTTGGGAAAGGCGTCGAGATGATGGAGACCGCGAAACAGCTGCATGGGTAGGGATTGCTCAGAAATTAATCGATTATATCCGGATGCCCGCCGCGAGGACAGGCGCACACCCGGCCATGTGCAATCACAGCACCGCCCGCCGATTGAAGTCGCGCAGGCGGAAACCGAGCAGGAACAGGCTGGCGAAATAGGCCAGTACGCCCGCCGCGACCAGGCCGCCCAGACGCAGCAGGCGCTGCCACATCAGCCCTTCGCTCCAACTGGGCAGCAGCTGCATCAGGCCGAACAGGACGGCGCTCATCACCGCCACCGCGATCAGCAGTCGCAGCAGGAAGCCCGTCCAGCCGGCCTGAGGAATGAACAGGTTATGGCGGCGCAACTGCCAGAATAAAAGGCCGGCGTTGAGACAGGCCGCCAGACCTATGGCCAGGGCCAGGCCGACGTGCTGCAGCGGCCCGATCAGGATCAGGTTGAGCACCTGGGTCACCGCCAGGGTGAAGAGCGCGATCTTTACCGGCGTCTTGATGTTCTGCTGGGCATAGAAGCCCGGCGCCAGCACCTTGACCAGGATGATGCCGAGCAGTCCCACGGCATAGGCGACCAGCGCCCGCTGGGTCATCAGGGCGTCATGGGCATCGAAGCGACCGTACTGGAACAGCGAGACGGTCAGCGGCTCGGACAGCAGCGCCAGGGCCGCGGAACAGGGCAGCACCAGCAGGAAGCACAGCCGCAGGCCCCAGTCGAGCAGCCGCGAGTATTCCTGGCGATCGGCCTTGGCATAGGTCCGCGACAGCGCCGGCAGCAGGATGGTCCCCAGGGCCACGCCAAGCACCCCCGAGGGCAATTCCATGAGGCGATCGGCGTAGTACATCCAGGACACCGAGCCGGCGGCCAGGAAGGAGGCGAAGATGGTGTTGATGATCAGCGAGATCTGGCTGACCGAGACCCCTAGGATCGCCGGCCCCATCTGTTTCATGACCCGCCAGACACCGGCGTCGCGCAGATTCAGCCGCGGCAGCACCAGCATGCCGATGCGCTTGAGGTGCGGCAGCTGATAGAGGAACTGCGCCAGGCCACCCACCAGGGTCGCCCAGGCCAGCGCCATGATCGGCGGATCGAAATAGGGCGTCAGGAACAGCGCGAAGATGATCATGCTGATGTTGAGCAGGGTCGGTACGAAGGCCGGTACGCTGAACCTGTTCCAGGTGTTGAGCACGGCGCCGGCCAGGGACGCCAGGGAGATCAGCAGGATGTAGGGAAAGGTCACCCGCAGCAGGCTGGAGGTGAGGGCGAATTTCTCCGGGGTGTCGGCGAAACCCGGCGCGGTGATCCAGATCACCAGGGGCGCGGCCAGCATGCCCAGCACCGTGACCACGGCCAGCACCAGGGTCAGCAGGCCGCTGACGTAGGCCAGGAAGGTGCGGGTGGCCTCCTCGCCCTGCTGGGCCTTGTATTCGGCCAGAATGGGTACGAAGGCCTGGGAGAAGGCGCCCTCGGCGAAGATACGCCGCAAGAGATTGGGCAGCTTGAAGGCGACGAAAAAGGCATCGGTGGCCATGCCGGCGCCAAAGGTGCGGGCGACGATGGTGTCGCGCACGAAACCCAGCACGCGGGACAGCATGGTCATGGAGCTGACGGCGGCCAGGGACTTGAGCAGATTCATGACTGAGAGAGCACTCGGTGAACGCAGCGGGAGGTGACGAAAGATGCGCGTGAGCGCAGTCGCGCGATGGGCACAAGCGATCGAGTGTAACGACGCACTTCATCGGCGACCAGCCGGATATCCATCCAGACAGCCTTGACAGCCGCCGCTAGGGGCGTCAAGATTCGCGACCTTAATTTAGCTCTGTACTCGCTACAGAGTTCGCTCTGTACCCAATACAGTCTTTTTCGAAGGAGCTCCACGGTGGCTAACTCCCCCTCCGCCAAAAAACGCGCCAAACAGGCTGAGAAGCGTCGCAGCCACAATGCGAGCCTGCGCTCCATGGTGCGCACCTACATCAAGAACGTCGTCAAGGCGATCGACGCCAAGGACCTGGAAAAAGCCAAGTCCGCCTATATCGCTGCCGTTCCGGTCATCGACCGCATGGCCGACAAGGGCATCATCGACAAGAACAAGGCCGCTCGCCACAAGAGCCGCCTGAACGCTCACATCAAGGCCCTGGCTACCCCCGCCGCCGCCTGATCAGCGTTCGAATAAAAAACCGGCCTCGGCCGGTTTTTTATTGCCTGCGATTTGAGAACACAACGCCTCCGAAGAGGCGCCAGGATCGACGATCGTCAGACCAGGACCAGATTGTCCCGATGGATCAGTTCGGGTTCGTAGACGTAACCCAACTCGACGACGATGGCATCCGAAGGTCTTCCTAGGATGCGTCGCGCCTCGGTCGCACTGTAGTTGACCAGACCACGCGCCACTTCGCGCCCATCCGGACCGACGCAGGCGACCATCTCGCCACGCCGGAAGCTGCCCTCCAACTCCCGCACACCCACCGGCAGCAGACTACGATGCCCGCCCACCAGGGCCTGCACCGCACCGGCGTCCAGGCGCAGGGTGCCACGCACCTGCAAATGCCCGGCCAGCCACTGCTTGCGCGCCGCCACCAGGCCGCGCTCGGGTGACAGCAGGGTGCCCAGCTGCTCGCCCTGCTGCAGGCGACTGAGCACCTGCTGGATACGGCCACCGACGATGACGGTATAGGCACCGGAGCGCGCCGCGAGACGAGCCGCGCGCAGCTTGGTCTGCATGCCGCCACGCCCCAGGGCGCCGCCGGTACCGCCAGCGACCAGATCCAGGGCCGGATCGTCGGCGCGCGCCTCGCTGATGAGGCTGGCGTCGGGGTTGTTGCGCGGATCGGCGTCGAACATGCCATCGCGATCGGTGAGGATGACCAGCAGATCGGCCTCGACTAGGTTGGCCACCAGGGCAGCCAGGGTGTCGTTGTCGCCAAAGCGGATCTCGTCGGTCACGACGGTATCGTTCTCGTTGATCACCGGCACCACACCCAGGCTCACCAGGGTGCGCAGGGTGCTGCGGGCATTGAGATAGCGCTTGCGATCGGACAGGTCGTCATGGGTGAGCAGGATCTGCGCGGTCTGCACCTGATGCTCGGCGAAACTGGATTCCCAGGCCTGCACCAGCCCCATCTGCCCCACCGCCGCCGCGGCCTGCAACTCGTTGATGGCGGTCGGGCGCTGCGCCCAGCCGAGCCGACTCATACCAGCCGCCACCGCCCCCGAAGAGACCAGCACCAGCTCGATGCCGGCCTGGTGCAGCGCCACCATCTGCTCGACCCAGCCGGCCATGGCCCCGCCGTCCAGGCAACGACCGTCGTCGGTCAGCAGGGCACTACCGATCTTCACCACCCAGCGCTGGGCGCCAGACACCTGATCACGCATGGGCAAGCTCCTTTCTTACCGTACGTAGAAGATTTCCGGACCGTCGCCGTCGTCTTCGTCATCGAAGTCGTCATCGGCATCGTCCACTGCCTTGACTCCGGAACGACGCAGCGCACGCTGGTCGTCCAGCGCCTGCAGCCGCGCACGCGCCTCGTCCTCGATGCGCTGATCGAGTTCTTCCAGCGCCTCGGCATAGGCCGGATCCTCGGCAAGACGCAGGGTACGCTCGTCGAGGTACTGCATGATCGCCTGACAGAGCTGCTCGGTGCCTTCCCGCTCCAGGGCGGAGATGACGAAGACCGGACCCTGCCAGTCCAACCGCTCGACCACCGCCTTGAGGCGCTCTTCGCGCTCGTCATCGAGCAGCTGGTCGGCCTTGTTCAGCACCAGCCAGCGATCACGCTCGCCCAGCGCCGGGCTGAACTTGGTCAGCTCGTTGATGATGGTCTCGGCAGCCTCGGCCGGATCGCTCTCGTCCAGGGGCGCCATGTCGACGAGGTGCAGCAGCAGGCGGGTGCGCGCCAGGTGCTTGAGGAAACGAATCCCCAGGCCCGCGCCTTCCGAAGCGCCTTCGATCAGCCCCGGAATGTCGGCGACCACGAAGCTCTTGAAACGCCCGACGCTGACCACGCCTAGGTTCGGCACCAGGGTGGTGAAGGGATAGTCCGCCACCTTGGGCTTGGCGGCCGACACCGCACGGATGAAGGTGCTCTTGCCGGCATTGGGCAGGCCGAGCAGACCGATGTCCGCCAGCACCTTGAGCTCCAGCTTGAGGTCGCGCTCTTCACCGGGCTTGCCGGGGGTGGTCTGCCGCGGCGCGCGATTGGTACTGGACTTGAACCGGGTGTTGCCCAGGCCGTGCCAGCCGCCTTGGACGACACGGATGCGCTGACCGGGCTGGGTCAGGTCACCAATGATTTCCTGGGTCGCCGCATCGATCACCGTGGTGCCCACGGGAACCGGCAGCACCAGGTCTTCACCCTTGGCGCCGGTGCACTCGGTGCTCCCGCCCTTCTCACCGTTCTGCGCGGTGAAACGCCGGGTGTAACGGTAATCGACCAGGGTGTTCAGGTTGATGTCGGCTTCGAGCCAGATCGACCCGCCATCACCGCCATCACCGCCATTGGGGCCACCCTTCTCGATGAATTTCTCCCGGCGGAAACTCATCATGCCGTTGCCGCCGTCACCCGCTTTTACGTGTATGGATACTTCATCGACGAATTTCATCTGGACCTCCCGCGCTCGCGGGCCGCTGCAAACAAGGAAATAGCTTAACTACAAGGGAAATAGCTTAACTACAAACGAAAAAGCCCCGTCGGGTAGACAGGGCTTTTCTTTCGTCACGGGCCTTAGGCGGCGGCGACGATGCTCACGTAACGACGGCCGAAGGCGCCCTTCACGTCGAACTTGATCACGCCGTCCACTTTCGCGAACAGGGTGTGATCCTTGCCAAGGCCCACGCCGTAACCGGCATGGTACTGGGTGCCGCGCTGACGCACGATGATGTTACCGGCCTTGACGACCTGGCCGCCGTACAGCTTCACGCCAAGGCGTTTGCTTTCGGAATCGCGACCGTTACGAGTAGAACCACCCGCTTTTTTGTGTGCCATGAGTCAATTCTCCGTTAGAGGCGAGATCAGGCCTGGATGCCAGTGATCTTGATTTCAGTGAACCACTGACGGTGGCCCTGACGCTTCATGTGATGCTTACGACGACGGAATTTGATGATGGTGACCTTGTCGTGACGGCCCTGGGCGGTCACTTCGGCGGTCACTTTGGCACCATCAACGACCGGCAGACCGATCTTGACGTCGTCACCGTTGCCAACCAGCAGAACCTGGTCGAAGGTGACGGTTTCACCGGTGGCGATGTCGAGCTTCTCGACCTTCAGGTACTCGCCTTCGGCGACCTTGTATTGCTTGCCACCGGTAACGATAACTGCGTAGGACATGGTAAATCTCCGTTAAACCTGCTCACCCGGTGCTTTATAGGAGGTATCGTCGACCGGCATGGCTGCACGGGACCGGAAGGAGCGCCGCGCAATTGCGTAAGACAGGGGGTTAACCCTAGGAATGTTCAGGGCCCGCGATTCTACGCAAGCCAAGGCCCGGAGGCAAGAGCCGCCCGCCCGCGCCTTGACAGTCCCCCACCCCACCCCTAGCATGCCGCGCAACCTCGTTCAGCGGCCATGCCCGGCCGGTGCCCAACCGAATCGGCAGGAGCGGCGAGCCGCGGGAGCGCGATGGCAATCCCTGGGCATGGCACTGGTGCCGGTCCCTAGGGCATAGTCTGGCGGTCATGCGCCATCCGGCCGCCTGAATATTGCCCGGACCTCCAGTGGACACCTCTCAATGACGCAGCAATCCCAGTCCTTCTATCGCGTGGTGACGGACGATTTCGCCGCCGTAGACGGCATCATCCGCCAGCAGCTGACCTCGCGCGTGCCGCTGGTCGAGAAGATTGGCGACTACATCGTCTCCGCCGGCGGCAAACGCCTGCGTCCGCTGCTGGTCCTGCTGGCCGGCAAGGCCCTCGGGCGCGCCGACCACGATCTGCAGCTGCTGGCGGCCACCATCGAATTCCTACACACCTCCACCCTGCTGCACGACGATGTCGTCGATGCCTCGGGGATGCGCCGCGGCCGTTCCACCGCCAATGCCCTCTGGGGCAATGCGCCCAGCGTGCTGGTCGGCGATTTCCTCTATGCCCGCTCCTTCGAGATGATGGTGGCGCTGGGCTCCATGGAGGTGATGCGCATCATCTCCCAGGCGACCCGCGTCATCGCCGAAGGCGAGGTACTGCAGCTGTCGAAGATCCGTGACGCCAGCACCACCGAAGAGATCTACATGGAGGTCATCCGCGGCAAGACCGCCATGCTCTTCGAAGCCTCCACCCACAGCGCGGCGATCCTGGCCGGCGCCAACGCCGAGCAGGCCGAAGCCCTGCGCCGCTATGGCGATCACCTGGGCGTGGCCTTCCAACTGGTCGATGACCTGCTCGACTACCAAGGCGACGCCGTGGCCCTGGGCAAGAACGTCGGTGACGACCTCGCCGAGGGCAAGCCGACCCTGCCGCTGATCGTGACCATGCGCGAAGGCACTGCCGAACAGGCGGCGCTGGTGCGCCAAGCGATCCGCCAGGGCGGCAGCCAGGACCTGGAAAGCGTGCGTGCCGCCGTCGAAGCCGCCGGCGCCCTCGACTACACGGCGCGCAAGGCGCAGGAATTCGCCGAGCGGGCCATCGCTTGCCTGGACGCCCTGCCCGCCAGTGAATATCGCGACGCCCTGGCCGAACTGGGTCGCTTCTCGGTGGCCCGTACCCACTGACGCCCGGCGCTGACTGATCAAGCCCGCCGTCGTCAGACTGCGGGCTTTTTCATGTCCGACCAAAAAAGTCAGGTAACCCCTTGCTATTTATTGAATAAGAATTATTCTCATAAATAGCACAGTAGGAGCCTTGCCATGACTTATCTGATCGACGCCTGGCTGGACCGGCCTCATCCCTATCTGCGCATCCTCAATCGGGAAACCGGCAAGGTTTGCGCGGAGTTGGACGAGACGGCCCTGGAAGAGCTCAAGGACCTAGGCGAGCTGGATCTGCACAGCCTCACTTCCAGCGAACCGCGGGTGGTGAAGGAGCAGATCCGCCAGGTCTTCCTGTTCAGCTACGCCCTGGCGCTGCGCCCGGAAAACGAGGCGCTACGCCTGGACTGCTAGCGTTAGAGAACGTCGAGCAACTCGACGTCGAACACCAGCACGCTGTGCGGCGGGATGCCGCCGACGCCTTGGGCGCCATAGGCCAGTTCGCTGGGCACATGCAGGCGCCACTTGCTACCGGCGGGCATCAGTTGCAGGGCTTCGGTCCAGCCGGCGATCACGCCGCCGACCGGAAACTCGGCCGGCTGGCCGCGCTGGTAGGAGCTGTCGAACACGCTGCCATCGATGAGGGTGCCATGGTAGTGGGTGCGTACCTGGTCTTCGCGGGTTGGCGTAGCGCCCTCACCTTGGGTGAGCACTTCATATTGCAGACCGGACGGCAGCACCACGACGCCGGGGCGCTCGGCGTTGGCCTTCAGGTAGTCGACGCCTTCCTGGGCCGCTGCGGCGGCCTTGGCCTGGGCTTCCGCCTGCATGCGCTCGCGGATAACGCGGAAGCTGGCATTCAGCGACTCGACGTCCACCTGGGAATCCTGGCCATCGAAAGCTTCGGTGAGGCCGGCGAGCACGGCAGCCAGTTGCATGCCGGGGACCGGATTCTGGCGCAGCTGATCGCCCAGCTGGCGGCCGATGCCGTAGCTGACGCGAGCCTCGTCGGTATCGAGCAGGATGTCGTTCATAGCAGCCTTTCCATCGTGAAAAAAGGAGCCGAGCCTAGCACATCAGGGTCCCGGCTCGCCGCCGAGGCTGCCGCGCTGCCGGCGACAGCGCTCGGAGCAGTAGCGCACCTCGTCCCAGTTGCGCTCCCATTTCTTGCGCCAGGCGAAGGGCCGCTGGCAGACCGGACAGACCTTGGTGGGCAGATCGCCCTTCTTCATAGGGATTCTCCCGCGTCGAGACGCGCCAGCAGGGCCTCGCCACGCCGCCAGAGGGCCTGCTGGCGCTCGGGGGCCTGGCGATCGAGATTGGGATAGAGATTGAGCATGCGCGGATACTGGGCGAACCGCTCGCGATGGCGGATCAGGAAGTGCCAGTAGAGGGCATTGAAGGGGCAGGCCCGCTCGCCCAGGGCCTCGCCGACCTGATAGTGGCAGCCCTTGCAGTAGTCGGACTGGCGACGGATGTACTGGCCGCTGGCGCAATAGGGCTTGCTCGCCAGATAGCCACCGTCCGCATGCATCACCATGGCCTGGGTGTTGGGCAGCTCGACCCACTCGAAGGCATCCAGGTAGACCGCCAGATACCACTCGCCGATGGCCTGGGGCGCGATACCGGCCAGCAGGGCGAAATTGCCGGTGACCATCAACCGCTGGATATGGTGGGCGTAGCCCAGCGCCAGAGTCTGGCCGATGGCCTGGCGCATGCAGGCCATGTCAGTGGCTCCGGTCCAGTAGAAGTCCGGTAGCGCCCGGGTATTGCCCAGCACATTGAGCTCCCGATACTCGGGCATGCGCAGCCAGTAGACGCCATGGACATACTCCCGCCAGCCGATCAGCTGGCGCAGGAAGCCCTCGGCGCTGTTGAGCGGCACCCTCCCCTCACGATAAGCGGCATCCACCTCCGCGCAGAGCTGGCGCAGGTCCAGCAGCCCGATATTGAGCGCCGCACTGATCCGGGCGTGATGCAGATAGGGCTCGCCGCGGGCCATGGCGTCCTGGTAGGTACCGAAGTCGCGCAGCCCTGCATCCAGGAAGTGCCGCCAGAGGCGCTCGGCATCCGCGCGGGTCACCGGATAGTCGAAGCCGTCGAGCCGGCCATAGTGGTGAGCGAAGCGCTGCCCGACCAGCTCGAGCACTTCTTGGGTACAGGCGTCGGGCGGACAGCTGAAGGGCTCGGGAACAGGATGGCCCCTGGGCAGCGCCTTGCGATTGTCCTTGTCCAGATTCCAAACGCCACCGCAAGGCTCGTCTGGACCCTCCATCAGCCAGCCGTGGCGCCGGCGCATGCCGCGGTAGAAGGCCTCCATGCGCAATTCGGTGCGGGTTCCGGCCCAGCGGGCGAAGGCGGCGCGACTGCAGAGAAATCGGTCGTCGCCGTGCCAGCGCACAGGCACCGCCAGATCGAGCCCGTGCAGCGCCTGCTCCAGTCGCCATTCGCCGGTCTCGGTCAGATGGACCTCGTGCGCGCCCGACGCCCTGACCCAGCAGGCGATCTCGGCCGGCAGCGAGCCCTGGTTGTCCGGGTCCTCCAGGGTACGGTAGTGGACCTGGAAGCCACGCGCGCGCATCTCGATGGCGAAATGGCGCATGGCACTGAAGATCAGGGCGATCTTGCGCGGATGGTGAGGCACATAGCTGGCCTCGCTCATGACCTCGGCGAGCAGCAAGACGTCCTGCGCGGGATCGGCGTCGCGCAGGGACGCCAGCTGGGGCGACAGCTGATCGCCGAAGACCGGTAGCAGGCGCCGGACGGCGCCCTCGTTCAAGAGGCGTTCCGGTAGTTCAGCGGGATCTTCAGCGGCTCGGTCGAGCGTGGCGCCATGCCGACCATCTCGTCGTAGGCACTGTGCTGGATGAGAAAGCACGGCAGTGCCGGCAGATCGGCCAGCAGGCGGCGGGCCTGGGCGGCCGAGCCCAGGCGGTAGAAGTGCCCGTCCCGTCCAGTCAGTCGCGTGCGACCGTCCTGGGTGAGCACCTCGAGCACATAGAAGCCGCCTTCGATGGACAGCAGGTTGATTTCACGGACCTCGCCGGCCTGGGCGCGCTGGGTCAATTCCGGCAATTGCATGGGAACCTCCGGGTCGAGATCGACATCCGGGATGACGTCGATTGGCAGCTGTGAGCATTCGACAACCTAGGACAGGCAAGCGCAGCGGCGCAATCCACAAAGCGTAAGCGAAAGATGCCGACGGCGGACGAGTGGCCGCCCTGCCGGTCAGTGCTTGGTCAGCCGATCCAGGTAACCCATGGCGAAGGCCGAGACCACGAACACTAGGTGAATGATCACGTACCACTTGAGGTATTCGGGATTGGTGTTCTGGGCATCCATGAAGATGCGCAGCAGGTGGATCGAGGAGATGGCGACGATGGAGGCGGCCACCTTGTTCTTGAGCGACCCCGAATCCATCTTGCCCAGCCAGCTGAGCTTTTCCGACCCTTCGTCGATGTCCAGCTGGGACACGAAGTTCTCATAGCCGGAGATCATCACCATGACCAGCAGACCACCCACCAGCGCCATGTCGATCAGCGACAGCACCAGCAGGATCAGCTCGGCTTCGGTGGATTCGAAGATATGCGGCAGGACGTGGAAGACTTCCTGAAAGAACTTGAGCGCCAGCAGAACCAGCGCCAACGACAATCCCAGATAGATGGGCGCCAGCAGCCAGCGGGAGGCGTAAAGGGCTTTTTCGATCAGACGTTCCATGCAGACTCGCTCGGTTTACCAGGGCCGGGCGAGTATACCGGGGCGTTGCGGACGGACCAATGCGGCAGGTTGTACCGTTGCTCAGGCGTCGGGACCGACCTGGAAGCGAACCTGCTGATGGGCTCGTTCGCCATTCATCTTGCGCAGCTCACTCTGCATGTGCAGGCGCCAGATCTGGGTCTCTTCAACCTGGATGTAGCCCTGTTCGACCAGGTTCTCGGCGATGGCGGTCATGACGCCTTCGGCCGCCTTGGGCCCGTGGAAAGGCCCCTGGGCCTTGATGGCGGTGGGCTGCTGGCCATTGAGGCCGGCAGCGCACAGCAGGGTCCAGAGGCCCTGTTCCTGACCGAGCGGTTTGATTTCGCATTCGATACGGGTGACGAGGCCCAGGCAGGGACGGATCAGGGTAATGGTGCGGGACATGGCGTCATCCTCTCGAAGCGCTCAATGCTCGCCGGTCCTAGGCCAGAGGTATCCACAAAGGCTGTGGACAACCCTGTTGGTCAACAGGGGGCAAGCGGGTCTGGGCGCCGTGCTACTTGGGCTGCGACGCCTTGTACAAAATCCGACCTGCCCCCTGGACCTCAGTTCTCCTCCGCTTCGTTGTTTTTCCCTTTTGCCTTGGAGTTATCACTGAGTTTGTCGGCCAGTTCATCTTCCAGCTCGAGCTCGGCGATTTCCTTGAGACGCTGTACCACGCGCGCATTGACGCTGCCGTCGGGGAAGCGGCCCTTGGCATCAGGCGCCCCGGCGGGCTCGCCCACCAGCAGCGACAGGGCCTCGTCCGCCTGACGTACGGCATAGACATGGAACAGCCCTTCACGGACCGCTTCCAGCACGGTTTCGTCGAGCATCAGGTTGGTGACATTGGCGCGCGGGATGATCACGCCCTGCTCGCCGGTCAGGCCGCGGGCCTGGCAGAGGCGGAAGAAGCCTTCGATCTTCTCGTTCACGCCGCCGACCGGCTGGACCTCGCCGAACTGGTTGATGGAGCCGGTGATGGCGAAGCACTGCTTGAGCGGGGTGCGCGACAGCGCGGAGATCAAGGTACAGGCCTCGCCCAGGGAGGCACTGTCGCCATCGACGTAGCCATAGGACTGTTCCAGGGCGATGCTGGCCGAGATCGACAGGGGGAATTCCTGGGCATAGCGACTGCCCAGGTAGCCGGTCAGGATCATCACCCCCTTGGAGTGGATGGGCTGGCCCAGGCTGACCTCACGCTCGATGTCGAGGATGCCGCTGGCGCCCGGATAGACGGTGGCCGAGATGCGCGCTGGCATGCCAAAGGCGGAGTCGGCCACTTCCAGCACCGTCAGGCCGTTGCACTTGCCCACCGCGGCGCCCTGGGTGTCGATGAGGATGAGCCCGGTGAGCATGTCGTCCAGCACCCGAGCACAGACGCGTCCGGTGCGGGTTTCCTTGGCCTTGAGCGCGCGCTCGACATGGCCCTTGTCGGTGCGCTCGTCCCCGGCCAGATGGCGGATGAAATCGGCTTCGCTGACCAGCTGGAAGAGATCGCCGATACGCGCTGACAGCCGCCCCTGGTGCTCGGCCAGGCGGGCACTGTAGGTGGCCAGACGGGCTACGGCCGCCGAGGTCAGGGGCGCCATGCCCTCTTCCGAGGTGCGCGTCTTGAGCAGCTGGGCGAACTGTTCCAGGCTCTCGTCACGCAGCGGCAGTTCCTCGTCGAAGTCCACCAGCACCCGGAACATCTCCTGGAAGTCCGAATCCAGCTCCTGCAGGGTGTAGTAGATGTTGCGCGAGCCGATGATGATGACCTTGAGCTGCAGCGGGATCTGCTGGGGCGCCAGGCTCATGGCGGTGAGGCGCCCCAGCTCGGCCAGTGGCGATTCCATCTTCAGCTGGCGCGAATGCAGGGCGCGCTTGAGCGCGTCCCAGACGAAGGGCTCGGTCAGCAGCTTGTCGGCTTCGACGATGAGGAAGCCGCCATTGGCACGATGCAAGGCGCCCGGGCGCAGCTGGCGATAGTTGGTGTAGAGCGCGCCCTGATCGGATTGGTACTCGATGCGACCGAAGAGATTGTCGTAGGTCGGGTGGGACTCGAACACCACGGGTGCACCGCCGGTGACGTGGTGGCCGATGATCAGATTGGGCTCGTACTGCTCGCGCAATTCCTTGCGCCGCTGCATGTCGGGCTTGGCGTCGTCGGCCAGCTGCTCGACCACCGTCTTGAGCAGATCCACCTGCATGGCCTGCAGATAGGCGCAGACCCCAGGGTTGTCGTTGTACTTCTCCGACAAGGGCGCCAGCAACGGTTGCAGGGCCTGGATGATGGTGTCTTCGTTCAGGGCGCGCAGCTGGTTGCTCGACTCGCGCCGCCATTGCGGCAGGCTGGACAGTTCTTCGTTGAGGCGTTCTTCGAGGCTGGAGATATCGGCGTGAAAGCGCTCGCGCTCGGCTTCGGGCAACTGGGCGAAGTCGGCCTCATCCAGCGCCTTGCCGTCCTTCATGGGGGTGAAGGCGACATTGTTGGCGTCGCGGTAGAGGGCGATCTCCTTTTCCAGGGCGAGCTTTTCCACCACGTCCAGGGCCTGGTCGTAGCGCTGGTTGAAGGCACGCTCGATCGCGTTCTTCTTCTGCTGGAACGCCGGGTGTTCGAACACCGCCGGAAAGGTGGCCAGCAGGTTGTCGATGAAATGGGCCATGTCGGCCACGAAGGCCTCGCCCTCACCGGGCGGCAACTCCAGGGCACCCGGTGCGCGCGGCTCTTCGAAGTGATTCAGGTACACCCAGTCGTTGGGCGTCGGCTGCCGCTTGGCCTCGGCCTTGAGATAGCGTTGCACGAAGGAGAAGCGACCGGTGCCCGGCTCGCCCATGACAAAGACGTTGTAGCCGGGCCGCGGCATGGCTACCCCGAACTGCAGGGCTTCGACCGCGCGCTCCTGGCCCAGGATGCCGCGGAAGGGTTCGAGCTGATCGGTATCGGCAAAGGAGAATTGTTCGGGAGCGAAGGGGCGGGTCAGCTCATCGGGAGCGAGCCGGAGACCGGCCGCGACGGGATCGTGCATCGTAAGTCCTTGTCAGGCATGCAAGCAGTGTCCGCATTCTGCGACCGGGATGACAGCGGAGGCAAGGCAAGCGGCGCTCCCCTGCATATTTAAACGCAGCGGTTCGAAGAGGCTGACATGACGTCTGTCGGTATTTTCCGACCCCAGCGTTTTTTGACGAAATTCTCACCAGACGCCTACTAAGCTCTCTATAGGGGGATCAGTCGTAGGATCCCGTGAGGAGGCCCCATGGCTGGCTCTCGTCGTTTCATTCAGCTGTTCTTCCTGCTGTCCGCGCTCGCGGCCTGCACCAGTTATCACGACCAACTGATTGCCAAAGGCTATCCGCCGGCCTATGCCGACGGCTTCAGCGACGGCTGCCAGACCGGCAAGCAGGCAGTCAATGGCATTGGGTACGAACACAAGGATGCGCGCCGCTTCGTCGCGGAGAAGCCCTATCAGCAGGGCTGGGACGCGGGCTACGCGCAATGTGTGCAGGTGGCCCAGCGCGAAGAGCAGCAGCGCTTCATCGAGCAGGTCCGGGAAAACCGCGAAGGCGCGGAGCAACTGCATCTGCGCTCCAAAACACGTTGAGGTCGCAGCCATCCTTGCAGCACAGATAGGATGACCTATGCTGGCGGGCCCGCTTGTTGAGCTCAGCCAATGTCCGCCCGTTCGCCGCTGTTCGCCGTCGCCCTGCTGCTGGTCGCCATGACCTCGATCCAGACCAGCGCGAGTCTGGCCAAGACGCTGTTCCTGCGCCTCGACCCGGTGGGTGTCACCACCCTGCGCCTGATCTTCGCCGCCCTGGTCCTGCTGATCGTGCTGCGTCCCTGGCGCAACTTCCGCCGCGAGGCGCTGGGCAGTCTACTGGGCTATGGCATCGCCATGGGCGTGATGAATCTGACCATCTACATGGCCATGCAGCGCCTGCCGATCGGCATCGCCGTCGGCCTGGAATTCGTCGGCCCACTGGTGGTAGCGCTGTGCGCCCTGCGCCGCTGGCTGGACCTGCTGTGGATCGTCCTGGTAGTCGCCGGCCTGGCCGTGCTCCTGCCCTTCGGTCACAACGCCTCGGCGCTGGATCCCCTCGGTACCACCCTGGCACTGGGCGCCGGCGCCTGCTGGGCATTGTACATCGTGCTGGGCAAGCGCGCGGGCGCGGTGCATGGCACCGGCACGGTGGCCTTTGGCGCTTCCATCGCCGCCCTGGTGATTCTCCCCATCGGCATCGTTCACAGCGGCAGCAATCTCTTGCAACCGGAAATCTGGCCACTGGCACTGGCCTTGGCACTGATGTCCACGGCCATTCCCTATGCCCTGGAAATGGTCGTGCTCACCCGCCTGCCGGCCTCGACCTTTGGCACCCTGATGAGTCTGGAACCCGCGCTGGGCGCCCTTTCCGGCTGGGTATTCCTCGGCGAGATCCTGGGTGTCGCCCAATGGTTCGCTCTCGCCTGCATCATCGCCGCCTCGATTGGCGCCACCTGGAGCAGCCGTCTGACCCCGGAGCAAACGCCGCTCTAGGGACTCTATAACGAGGCGAACCCTCACGCGGAGTACCGACGATGATCTATCTGATAATGGGCGTCTCGGGCAGTGGCAAGACCACCCTGGGCGAACTCCTGGCCAGCCGACTGGGCTGCCGTTTCGACGATGCCGACACCTTTCACAGCCAGGCCAACAAGGACAAGATGGCCAAGGGTATCGCCCTCACCGACGAGGATCGCTGGCCTTGGCTGGATGCTATCCACGATGCCATGCAGCAGGCGCGGGCCGAGGGCACCACCCGGGTGTTCGCCTGCTCGGCGCTGAAGAAAGTCTATCGAGATCGCCTGCTGAACGGCCTCGAAGGTGTGCGTCTGCTGTTTCTCAAGGGCTCCCCGGAGCTGCTCGCCGAGCGTATCGGCAGCCGCCGTGGGCACTTCTTCGATCCCAAGCTGTTGCAGAGCCAGCTCGACACCCTGGAAGCGCCCGACCACCTGGAGGCCCAGGTGCTGGACGTGCGCCAGTCGCCGGAGCAACTGGTGGACGAGGTGCTGGAGCACGACCGCAGCGCCTGAGCGCTGCGATCACGGCGTCAGACCGCGACCGGTGCCTTGATGTGCGGATGGGCCTGGTAGCCCTCCAGCTCGAAATCCTCGAAGCGGAAGGCGAACAGGTCCTGTACCGCCGGATTGAGCTTCATGGTCGGCAGCGGCAGCGGTTCGCGCGTCAGCTGCAGATCGGTCTGCTCCAGGTGATTGGCATAGAGGTGGCAATCACCGCCGGTCCAGATGAATTCGCCCGGTTGCAGTCCGGTGACCTGGGCCACCATCAGGGTCAGCAGCGCATAGCTGGCGATATTAAAGGGCACGCCGAGGAAGATGTCGGCGGATCTCTGATAGAGCTGGCAACTCAGGCGGCCATCGGCGACATAGAACTGGAACAGCGCATGGCACGGCGGCAAGGCCATCTCGTCCACCAGCGCCGGATTCCAGGCCGAGACGATCAGGCGGCGTGAATCGGGCTTGGCGCGGATCATGTCCACCACCCCGGCGATCTGGTCGATATGGCGACCATCCGGTGCCGGCCAGCTGCGCCACTGGTAGCCGTAGACCGGGCCCAGTTCGCCATTCTCGTCGGCCCACTCGTCCCAGATGGAGACGCCGTTGTCCTTGAGATAGCGGATGTTGGTCTCGCCCTGCAGGAACCACAGCAGCTCGTGGATGATGGATCTGAGATGGCACTTCTTGGTGGTGACCAGGGGAAAGCCCTCGGCCAGATCGAATCTCATCTGGTAGCCGAAGACGCTGTAGGTCCCGGTGCCGGTGCGGTCGCTCTTGAAGGTGCCGTGTTCGCGCACGTGGCGCATCAGGTCGAGGTACTGTTTCATGGCGGGAGCGCTACCTGGCAAAAGCCAAATGGTATCAAATCGCGCCCTGCGGGAGCGGTCGCGCTTGTCGCAGCCAGCAGCGGGGCACAAAAAAAGCGGCCCGAAGGCCGCTTCTCGTCGCTTAGCTCTTAGCTGTTGGCCGGCGGCGCCGTGAGGGTCGCCGTCTCGCGCTCGCGCTGGGTGATCTCCGAGGCCGTGGCGTCCATGGCCTCCTGCAGCCCCTGCAGGCGCTTCTTCTCGGCACGCCGGGTGAAATACCAGGCGAAGAAGGTGAACAGCGAGACCGCCAGCAGGATCAGGCTGGCAATGGCATTGATCTCCGGTTTCACGCCCAGGCGCACCGCGGAGAACACCTCCATGGGCAGCGTAGTGGAGCCGGGACCGGACACGAAGCTCGCCAGCACCAGATCGTCCAGCGACAGGGCGAAGGACATCATGCCACCCGCCGCCAGCGACGGCGCGATCATGGGAATGGTGATCAGCAGGAACACCTTCCAGGGCCGGGCACCCAGGTCCATGGCCGCCTCTTCGATGGACAGGTCCAGTTCGCGCAGGCGCGAAGAGACCACCACCGCCACATAGGAGGCGCAGAAGCTGGTGTGGGCGATCCAGATGGTGGTCACGCCGCGGTCCTGCGGCCAGCCGATCAGCTGCGCCATGGAGACGAACAGCAGCAGCAGCGACAGACCGGTGATCACCTCGGGCATCACCAGCGGCGCCGTGACCATGCCGCCGAACACGGTGCGGCCACGGAAGCGCGGGATCCGGGTCAGCACGAAGGCCGCCAGGGTCCCGAGGATCACCGAGGAGATGGCCGTATAGAAGGCGATTTCCAGGGAGCGGAACACCGCACTCATCAGCTGGGTGTTGTCCAGCAGACCGACGTACCACTTCACCGACCAGCCACCCCAGATGGTCACCAGGCGTGACTCGTTGAAGGAGTAGATGACCAGGATGACCATCGGCAGATAGATGAACAGCAGTCCGAGCACCAGCATCAGGTTGGTGAACTTGAGGCCTCTCATAGCTTGCCCTCCAGTTCCTTGGCTCGGCTCCAGATTGGAGAGCCGATTGAACAGCACGATGGGCACAGAATGGCTGTCTGGCTCACAGCTTGCCCTCCAGTTCCTTGGCTTGGTTGCGATTGAACAGCACGATGGGCACGATCAGGATCAGCAGCATCACCACGGCCAGCGCCGAGGCCACCGGCCAGTCACGGTTGTTGAAGAATTCCTGCCAGAGCACGCGGCCGATCATCAGGGTCTCCGGGCCACCCAGCAGTTCGGGAATGACGAACTCCCCCACCGCCGGAATGAACACCAGCATACAGCCGGCAATGATGCCGTTCTTGGACAGCGGCACGGTGATCTTCCAGAAGCTGGTGAAACGACTGGCACCCAGGTCGCCGGCGGCTTCCAGCAGGGTCAGGTCATGCTTCACCAGGTTGGCGAACAACGGCAGGATCATGAACGGCAGATAGGAATAGACGATCCCCAGGTACACCGCGAAGTTGGTGTTGAGCATCTGCAGCGGACTGTTGATGATGCCCAGATTCATCAGGAAGCTGTTGATCAGGCCATTGGTGGAGAGCAGCCCCATCCAGGCATAGACGCGGATGAGAATGGCGGTCCAGGTCGGCATCATGATCAGCAGCAGCAGCACCGTCTGCTTCTCGCGACTGGCGCGGGCGATGGCATAGGCCATGGGATAGCCGATCAGCAGGCAGATCAGGGTACTGATGCCGGCCATCTTCAGCGAGCCGAGATAGGCATCCAGATACAGCGGATCGCCGGCGAACATCAGGTAGTTGCCGAAGTTGAGCGCGATATCCAGTTGCTGATCGGCGTAGCTGAACAGCTCGGTATAGGGCGGGATGGCCACGTCCGCCACCGAGAAGCTGATCTTGAGCACGATCAGGAACGGCAGCAGGAAGAACAGGAACAGCCAGACGAAGGGCACGCCAATGGTCAGGCGGCGGCCATCGAGCAGGCGCTTGAGCAAGGGAGGTCTGGTCATGCTTGCAGTACCACGCCGCTGTCGTCTTCCCAGTACACCACCACGGCGTCGTCCCAGGTGGGTCGTTTGCCGAGACGCTCGGCGTTGGCGATGAAGCACTGGACGATGGGCCCGGTCCCCAACTTGACGTGATAGACCGAGTGCCCACCCAGGTAGGCGATGTCATGCACGGTGCCGCTGCACCAGTTGTAGTCGGGATGCTCGTGATCCGCCGGCAGGCTGGTGCCCATCAGCAGCTTCTCGGGCCGCAGGGCGAAGGTGACCTGCTTTTCCTGGGCGCGGGTGCTGATGCCGTGACCGATATAGATCGGCCGCTCCAGTTGCGGACTGTGGATGATGGCATGGTCGGCGCCATCGTCGGTCAGCTCGCCGTCGAAGATGTTGACGCTGCCGATGAACTCGCAGACCAGCCGGCTCGCCGGGGTCTCGTAGATGTCCATGGGGCTGCCCACCTGGGCGATCCAGCCCAGGTGCATGATGGCGATGCGCTCGGCCATGGTCATGGCCTCTTCCTGGTCGTGGGTCACCATCACGCAGGTCACGCCCACGCGCTCGATGATTTCCACCAGTTCCAGCTGCATCTGCGAGCGCAGCTTCTTGTCCAGGGCGCCCATGGGCTCGTCGAGCAACAGGAGCTTGGGTCGCTTGGCCAGGGAACGCGCCAGGGCCACCCGCTGGCGCTGGCCACCGGAGAGCTGGTGCGGTTTGCGCTTGGCGTACTGGGTCATGTGCACCAGCTTGAGCATCTCGGCCACGCGGGCGTCGATCTCGGCCTTGGGCAGCTTGTCCTGCTTGAGGCCGAAGGCGATGTTCTGCTCCACGCTCATGTGCGGGAACAGCGCATAGGACTGGAACATCATGTTGATCGGCCGCTCGTAGGGCGGCATGTCGGTGATGTCCTCGCCATCAAGGAAGATGCGTCCTTCGCTGGGCCGCTCGAAACCGGCCAGCATGCGCAACAGGGTCGACTTGCCCGAACCCGAGCCGCCGAGTAGGGCGAAAATCTCACCCTTGTTGATGGTCAGGGAGACGTCGTCGACAGCGACGGTTTCGTCAAATTTCTTGGTGACCCGGTCGATCTTGACCAGGACTTCCTTGGCTTTCTTGTCGCCGGTGGCGGCTTTCTTGAAGGCACTGGTGGCGGTCGCCATGTACATCTCCCAGGAAAATCGGGGACCGGCCGGGCCGGTCCGCTTAGCGTTGGTTATTTGCCGGACTTGACCCGCGTCCAGCTACGGGTTTCCAGGCGCAGGAGTTGCGGGGGCAGCTCCTTCATGACGTACAGCTTGTCCATCACCGCCTGAGGCGGGTAGACGGTTTCGTCCTGCCGCAGCTCGGCATTCATCAGCTCGCCCGCCTTGGGATTGGGGTTGGCGTAGCCGACATAGTCACTGACCTTGGCGATGACCTCGGGCTGCAGCAAATAGTTGATGAAGGCATGGGCCTCCTTCACGTTCTTGGCATCCTTGGGGATGGCCAAGAGGTCGAACCAGAGGTTCGCGCCCTCCTTGGGAATCGCGTAGCCGATGTTGACGCCCTTCTTCGCTTCCTCGGCACGCGAACGTGCCTGAAAGACATCGCCGGAATAGCCGAAGGCCACGCAGATGTTGCCGTTGGCCAGGTCCGAGATGTACTTGGAGGAATGGAAATAGGTGATGTAGGGCCGCACCTTGAGCAGCTGTGCCTCGGCCTTCTTGTAGTCGTCAGGATTGGTGCTGTTGGGATCGAGTCCCAGGTATTGCAGTACCGCCGGATAGACCTCATCGGGCGAATCCATGAAGGAGACGCCGCACTTGCTCAGCTTCTTGAGGTTCTCGGGTTCGAACAGGATGGCCCAGGAATCGAGCTTGTCGGTACCCAGCGCGGCCTTGACCTTGTCGACATTGTACCCGATGCCGTTGGTGCCCCACAGGTAGGGCACGCCGTATTGATTGCCCGGATCACTCTTTTCCAGTTGCTTGAGCAAGGCCGGGTCGAGATTCTGCCAGTTCGGCAGCTGACTCTTGTCCAGTTTCTGGAAGGCGCCCGCCTTGATCTGCTTGGCCAGGAAGTTGCTCGAAGGCACCACCACGTCGTAGCCGGTGTGGCCGGCCAACAGCTTGCCTTCGAGGGTTTCGTTGGAATCGAATACGTCATAGACCGGGGTAATGCCGGTGGCCTTCTGGAAGTCTTCCAGCGTGGTCTCGCCGACGTAATCGCTCCAGTTGTAGACACGTACCGTCGGGTCGGCGACAGCGGTTCCCATGACGGTCAGGGTCGTCATGGCCAGCAGGGTTTTACGCAACGAAAGCACGGGCGGCTCCTTTCATGATGGGCATCGACGGCGACACCCTTTCAGCGGTCCATACAGACGTACGGCACGCCGGAGCGACTCCGGCGTGCCGTCCTTTCAGCCGCACGCGGCGGCAGCAATCACTTGCCGGACTTGATGGTGGTCCAGGTACGGGTCATCAGACGCTGGGTCTTGGCCGGAAGATCCGGGAAGGCATACAGCTTGGTCATGGTTTCCTGGGTCGGATAGATCCCCGGGTTGGTGCGGATCTCTTCGGCCACCAGCGGGGTGGCCGCCTTGTTGCCGTTGGGATACTGCACATAGTCGCTGACCGCCGCGATAACCTTGGGCTCCATCAGGTAGTTGATGAACTTGAGCGCGCCTTCGGAGTTCTCGGCATCCTTGGGAATGGCCATGGTGTCGAAGAAGGTACCGGCGCCTTCCTTGGGAATGTTGTAGGCCACGGTCACGCCGTTCTTGGCATCGGCGGCACGGGCCTTGGCCTGGGCGATGTCGCCGGAGTAACCGACCGCCACGCAGACGTTGCCATTGGCCAGGTCCGAGATGTACTTGGAGCTGTGGAAATAGGTGATGTACGGACGCACCTTGAGGAACAGCTCTTCGGCCGCCTTGATCTCCTTGGGATCCTGGCTATCCGGCTTGTAGCCGAGGTAGTGCAGGCCGGCGGGAATGATCTCGGTGGGCGAATCCAGCACCGCCACGCCGCAGCCCTTGAGCTTGGAGAGATTCTCGGGCTTGAAGATCAGGTCCCAGGAATCCACCGGGGCATTGTCGCCCAGGGCAGCCTTGACCTTGGCCGGGTTGTAGCCGATGCCGATGGTGCCCCACAGGTAGGGGATGGCGTACTGGTTGCCCGGATCGCTGACTTCCAGGGTCTTCATCAGCTGCGGATCCAGGTTGCTGTAGTTGGGCAACTTGGACTTGTCCAGCGGCTGGTAGACGCCGGCCTTGATCTGCTTGGCCAGGAAGGAGTTGGACGGCACCACCACGTCGTAGCCGGAACGGCCGGCCAGCAGCTTGGCCTCGAGGGTCTCGTTGCTGTCATAGACGTCATAGACCACCTTGATCCCCGACTCCTTCTCGAAGTTGGCGATGGTGTCTTCGGCAATGTAGTCGTTCCAGTTGTAGACGTGCAGGACCTTGGGGTCCGCCGAGGCATTGCCGGCAAAGAGGCCGGCCAGGCTCAGCGCTAGAAGAGTCTTGCCAAAAACATTCATGCGGTGGTGCTCCTCAAGTCATCGTTGGTCTTTTGATTCGGTGCGCGGCCAGCGCCCGCGCGCAGTCTGGCAAGGTCCGCCGCCGCGCTCAAGCCTTGCCGGCCATTAGCCACGTTGACGTAGCACCGCATGGGTCTGATCGAGACTCAGGCGCGCCAGGGTGACGAGCTCGTCGATGGACTCCGGCGTGATGACCAAAGGCGGGGCGATGATCATGGTATCGCCCACCGCACGCATCACCAGCCCATTGCGGAAGCAGTGCTCACGGCAGAGCATGCCCGCCCCACCCTCGTACCGCGTCCGCGTCTTCTTGTCGCGCACCAATTCCAGCGCCGCCACCATGCCGACACCGCGGGTCTCGCCCACCAGCGGGTGGTCGGCCAGCTCGGCCCAGCGTTTCTGCAAATAGGGTGCCGTGGCGTTGCGAACCCGGTCGACGATGCCTTCGTCACGCAGGATGCGGATGTTTTCCAGGGCCACGGCGGCGGCCACCGGATGCCCGGAATAGGTGAAGCCGTGATAGAACTCGCCACCCTCGTCGAGCACCCTGACCACTTCGTCGCGTACCACCACGCCACCCATGGGCACGTAGCCGGAGGTGAGCCCCTTGGCGATGGGCATCAGGTCCGGAGCATTGCCGTAGTACTGGCTGCCGAACCATTCGCCGGTGCGACCGAAGCCGCAGATGACCTCGTCGGCGATGAAGAGGATGTCGTACTTGTCGAGGATCTGGCGCACTCGCGGCCAATAGCTTTCCGGCGGCACTATCACCCCGCCGGCACCCTGGATGGGCTCGGCGATAAAGGCGGCGACACGCTCTTCGCCGACCTCGAGGATCTTCTGCTCCAGCTGATCGGCCGCCCAGACGCCGAACGCCTCCGCACTCATCTCGCCACCTTCACCGAACCAGTAGGGCTGCGGAATATGCACGATGTCGGGCAGCAGACCGCCCTGTTCGTGCATCGCCGCCATGCCGCCCAGGCTGGCGCCGGCCATGGTCGAGCCGTGGTAGCCATTCCAGCGGCCGATGACCACCCGCTTCTCCGGCTGGCCCTTGGTCGCCCAGTAATGGCGCACCAGACGCAGCACCGTGTCGTTGGCCTCCGAGCCCGAACCGGTGAAGAACACGTGATTCATGCCCTCCGGTGCCAGTTGGGCGATGGTCTTGGCCAGCTCTAGCGCCGGCGGGTGGGCGGTCTGGAAGAACAGGTTGTAGTAGGGCAGCTCACGCATCTGGCGACTGGCCGCTTCGACCAGCTCTTCACGGCCGTAGCCGACGTTGACGCACCAGAGCCCGGCCATGCCGTCGAGAATGCGCTGACCCTCGCTGTCCCAAAGGTGCACACCCTCGGCACGGGTAATGATGCGTGCGCCCTTCTCGTTGAGCTGGCGATAGTCGGTGAAGGGCGCCAGCAGGTGCCGACGACTCAGGTCCTGCCAATGTGCGGTGGTAAAGGTAGTCACGAAGCCTCTCCTTGAATCGCGGTCAGACGCTGAGCAGCAGGAATTCCCGCTCCCACGAACTGATCACGCGCTTGTAATTCTCATGTTCGGCGCGCTTCACCGCGACGTAGCCACGGGTGAAACGACTCCCCAGATAACGCTCCAGGGTGGCCGACTGCTCCATGCGCTCCAGGGCGGCTTCCAGGGTCAGCGGCAGGCGCAGGTTGCGGCGCTCATAGCCGCGGCCCTGCACCGGGGCGCTGGGCGAGACGTTCTCGACCATGCCCAGATAGCCACACAGCAGGCTGGCGGCCAGGGCCAGATAGGGGTTGGCATCGGCGCCGGCCAGACGATTCTCAACCCGGCGATTCTGCGGATCGGAATCCGGTACCCGCAGGCCCACGGTGCGGTTCTCCTCACCCCACTCCACGTTGACCGGCGCCGAGGTATCGGGCAGGAAGCGGCGGAAGGAATTCACATTGGGCGCGAACAGCGGCAGCGCCTCGGGAATGTATTTCTGCAGACCGCCGATGTGGTGCAGGAAGAGCTCGCTCATGCTGCCATCGGGGTTGGAAAACACCGTCTTGCCGGTCTTGAGATCCACCACGCTCTGGTGCAGGTGCATGGCGCTGCCAGGCTCGCCGGTCATGGGTTTGGCCATGAAGGTAGCGGTGACGTTATGCTTGAGCGCCGCCTCGCGCAGGGTGCGCTTGAAGACGAAGATCTGGTCGGCCAGGTGCAACGGATCGCCGTGACGGAAGTTGATCTCCATCTGGGCGGTGCCTTCCTCGTGGATCAGGGTATCCAGATCCAGCTCCTGGGCCTCGCACCAGTCGTACATGTCCTCGAACAGCGGATCGAATTCGTTGGCCGCGTCGATGGAAAAGGACTGGCGCCCGGTTTCCTGGCGACCGGAGCGGCCTACCGGCGGCTGCAGCGGATAGTCGGGGTCGTCGCTGCGCTTGGTCAGGTAGAACTCCATTTCCGGCGCGACGATGGGCTGCCAGCCGTGCTCGGCATAGAGTTTGAGCACCTTCTTGAGCAGGTTGCGCGGCGACAGCTCGATGGGGATGCCGCGCTTGTCGTAGGTGTCGTGGATCACCAGGGCGGTGGGTTCCAGCGCCCAGGGCACCAGGAACACCGCGCGATCGTCCGGGCGACAGTGCATGTCGATGTCGGCCGGGTCGAGCAATTCATAGTAGATGTCGTCGTCGACATAGTCCCCGGTCACGCTCTGCAGGAGCACGCTCTCCGGCAGGCGCATGCCCTTTTCGTTGAGAAACTTGGCGGTGGGAGAAATCTTGCCGCGGGCGATGCCGGTCAGGTCGGCTACCAGGCATTCCACTTCAGTGATCTTGCGTTCTTTCAACCAGGCGGTGAGCCGGTCAAGCGGGGTGCTCATAAAGACCTCGAAGGTTCGAGCGGGGTGAACAGCATCAGCGACCGGCAGCGCGCTCCTTGCAGGCCTTGCCGAACGCCTTGAATAAAGCGAGATAGACCGGGTGACTGCGTACCTTCCACTCTGGGTGCCACTGCACACCACAAGTGAAGGCGCGGGCCTCGGGAAGCGAGACGGCTTCGATCAGGCCATCGGGGGCCAGCGCCTCGGCGCGCAACCCCGGCGCCAGGCGCTCGATACCCTGGCCATGGATGGAGTTCACCTCGAAGCGCGTCGGCAGATCCAGGGTCTCGAACAGGCCACCTGGCTGGACCTCGACCAGATGGTGCAAGCCATAGTGTTCTTCCAGAGTCTCGCCGCGCTCGCGGTGATCCATGAGGGAAGCGACCTCATGCACCTTCTGGTGCAGGCTGCCGCCAAAGGCCACGTTCATTTCCTGGAAGCCCCGACAGATGCCCAGCACCGGCACGCCCGCAGCCACCGCGACGCGCAGCAGAGGCAGGGTCACGGCGTCGCGCGCCGCATCGTGCAGGGTGCCGGGCTCGCTGGGCGGGCCCTGGTAATGGCGAGGTTCGACATTGGACGGCGAACCGGTGAACAGCAGACCGTCCAGACGCTCCACCAGGGCCTCGGTAGCGATGAGGTCGGCGAGGGCCGGAATCACCAGCGGCATGCCCTCGGCCCCTTCCACCACCGCGCGCAGATACTTGTCGCCAGCGATGTGAAAGGGATGCAGGCCTAGTTGCCTGGTACAGGCTGTGACACCTATGAGGGGCAGCGCGGACATGGGGCACCGGGTTGAACAGGAATCATCCGAGCCTAGTCTTGTTCGTTATTTTTCACAACCACCGGTAAAAAGTTTCGAGATTCTGCACAGAAGCGGCGCAACAGAGGCGTTCTAGCGCCCATGAATGCGCCAAAAACAGGCACCTGCGCACCACCCCTGAGCAGGCTTTCCGCCAGTTGACTTTGCTCCGCCTTTCGGATTGACTCCAGGGTGGTAACTCCGCTGATTGATATTTTTAACAGGGGCGCTGGCAAAGCGTCGGAGCGCAGGCGAGACCGTCCTCTCAGGTCGCTGTCGGATCGACAGCGGGCACTCGTGCCCTCACTGCGGTTGGCCCACTGGGCAAACAGGCGCATCAGGCGCTAACCGTTTTGTCGAGCGCAGCCAAAAGCAAAGGTGTTTCATCATGTCGGTACCCCCGCGTGCCGTTCGTTTGGATGAAGCGACCGACTTCCTCAGGGAGCACCCTGAGGTCCAGTTCGTCGATCTTCTGATTGCGGATATGAATGGCGTGGTGCGTGGCAAACGCATCGAGCGCAACAATCTGCCCAAAGTCTTCGAGAAAGGAATCAACCTCCCCGCTTCGCTGTTCGCCCTCGACATCACCGGCTCCACCGTCGAAAGCACCGGTCTCGGGCTCGACATCGGCGATGCCGACCGCGTCTGTTTCCCTATCACCGACACCCTCTCCATGGAACCCTGGCAGAAGCGCCCCACCGCGCAGCTGCTGATGACCATGCACGAGATGGAAGGCGAGCCCTTCTTCGCCGACCCCCGCGAGGTCCTGCGCCAGGTCGTCCAGCGCTTCGACGAGCTCGGACTCACCGTCTGCGCCGCCTTCGAGCTGGAGTTCTATCTGATCGATCAGGAGAACATCAACGGCCGCCCGCAACCGCCGCGCTCACCCATTTCCGGCAAGCGTCCGCAATCGGTCCAGGTCTACTCGATGGACGATCTGGATGAATACGCCGACTGCCTGCAGGACATCATCGACGGCGCCCGCGCCCAGGGCATTCCGGCCGACGCCATCGTCGCCGAATCGGCGCCAGCGCAATTCGAGGTCAACCTCAATCACGTCGCCGATCCGATCAAGGCCTGCGACTACGCCGTACTGCTCAAGCGCCTGATCAAGAACGTCGCCTACGACCATGAGATGGACACCACCTTCATGGCCAAGCCCTATCCGGGCCAGGCGGGCAATGGTCTGCACGTGCACATCTCCCTGCTGGACAAGGAAGGTCGCAACATCTTCGCCGGCGAGGATCCCGAGCAGAACGCCGCATTGCGTCATGCCATCGGCGGTGTGCTCGAGACCCTACCCGCCTGCATGGCCTTTCTCTGTCCCAACGTGAACAGCTATCGGCGCTTCGGCTCGCAGTTCTTCGTGCCCAATGCCCCGAGCTGGGGCCTGGACAACCGCACCACCGCCCTGCGCGTCCCCACCGGTACGCCGGAGGCACACCGCATCGAGCATCGAGTGGCTGGCGCCGACGCCAACCCCTACCTGCTGCTAGCCGGCGTCCTGGCCGGGGTACACCACGGCCTGACCCGGCAGATCGAGCCCGGCCCGGTCACCGAGGGCAACTCCTACGAGCAGCACGAGCAGAGCCTGCCGAACAACCTGCGCGATGCCTTGCGCTACCTGGACGACAGCTCGGTGATGGCGGAGTACATCGATCCGAAGTACATCGACATCTTCGTCGCCTGCAAGGAGCACGAGCTGGAGGAGTTCGAGCACTCCATCTCCGACCTCGAGTACAACTGGTACCTGCACACCGTGTAAGCACCGCCTGCCGACCGGTCCTGCACCGGTCGGCAGGTGCGCTGCAGTACCGCCGGAGCCCTGCGCGTAATCACGCTCGTGGCGCCCTGCCGATCTTTCCCTTTATCACCCACGACGACTCTGGACGGAGAGCTTCGCCATGACCACCCTCACCACGCCGCGTGCCGATGGCTTCCACATGCCGGCCGAATGGGCCGACCAGCGCCAGATCTGGATGGTCTGGCCCGAGCGACCGGACAACTGGCGCCTGGGCGGCAAGCCTGCCCAGGCGGCCTTCACCGCCGTGGCCCAGGCCATCGCCCGCTTCGAGCCGGTCACCATCGGTGCCTCGGCGCAGCAGTACGAAAATGCCCGCGCCCGCCTGCAGCATCCGAACATCCGGGTGGTGGAAATCAGCAATGACGACGCCTGGTGCCGCGATACCGGCCCGACCTTCGTCAGCGACGACCAGGGCGGCGTGCGCGGTGTGGACTGGAGCTTCAATGCCTGGGGCGGCCTGGACGGTGGTCTCTACTTTCCCTGGCAGCGCGACGACCAGGTAGCGGGCAAGATCCTGGCGATCGAGAATCTGCCGGGCTATCGCACCCCGGACTTCGTCCTCGAAGGCGGCTCCATCCATGTCGACGGCGAAGGCACCCTGATCACCACCGAGGAATGCCTGCTCAACGCCAACCGCAATCCACACCTGGATCGTGCGCAGATCGAGCGTTACTTGAGCGACTACCTGGCGGTGGACAAGGTCATCTGGCTGCCCCACGGTCTCTACAATGACGAGACCAACGGCCACGTGGATAACTTCTGCTGCTACGTGCGCCCGGGCGAGGTGCTGCTGAGCTGGTGCGACGACCAGGCTGATCCCAACTACGGCCGGTGCCGCGAGGCCCTGGCCGTGCTGGAGCGTGAAACCGATGCCCGCGGCCGCACCCTCAAAGTGCACCGCATTGTTACCCCAGGTCCGCTGTTCGCCAGCGAGGAAGAATGCCGCGACGTAGACGCCTGCCTGGGTACCCAGCCGCGCCGGGCTGGCGAGCGTCTGGCCGCCTCCTACGTCAATTTCCTGATCGTCAACGGCGGCATCATAGCGCCGACCTTTGGCGTCCCCGAGGATGCCGAGGCCCTGCGTACCCTGCAGGCCTGCTTCCCGGAGCACCAGGTGATCCAGGTCCCCGGACGCGAGATCCTGCTGGGCGGTGGCAACATCCACTGCATCACCCAGCAGCAGCCGACCGGCCGCTGATTTCCGGCGGAAACGAAAAAAGCCCGTCTTTCGACGGGCTTTTTTCTGACCTGAGCGCGGCTTAAAGCAGCGGCAGGGTGTAGCTGACGATGAAGCGGTTTTCGTCCTGATCGCGCTGACCCGGAACGCCCTGGGTGCTGGCTGCCGGCAGGTCGGAGCGCAGCGAAGCGTTACGCCAGGTGAAGCCCAGACCTTTCAGCTGGCCTTCCGGGACCACGTAGCTCAGCGTCAGATCGCGTTCCCACTCCATGTAGTCGCCATTGCGGGTGCGGATGTTATCGCCGTACTGGTAAATGATACCGGCAGTCAGACCCTTCATACCCAGCTGACCGAAGTCATAGGAGTAGCGAGCTTGCCAGGTGTCTTCACCGGAGCGGGCGAACTTGTTGATCTGCAGGTCGGTGATGATGTAGGCGGAAGCGCCATCACCCTGGTTCAGGAAGGGGAAGTCGCTGTTGCCATTGCTACCCTGGTAGCCAGCGCCAAAGGTATGGCCCTTGATCGAGTAGGTGAACAGGGCGCTGTACAGACGGTTGTCCACTTCGCCACGGGTAACGGCGCCAGTGGCGGTGCGGCCGTAGTAACCGCTGGACGCATAGAGCGCGCCTTGGGTGTCGGCATTCTTGTTAGCGCCATCGCCGTTGCTGTCGAAGTAGCGCAGATCGGTCTTGAAGGTACCTTCACCCAGCTTGACGCTGTGGGTCAGACCCAGGAAATGCTGGCTGTAGAAATCTTCCAGCTGACCGAAGTAGTACTGCAGCGTCAGGTCCTTGGTGACCTTGTAGTCGGCACCGGCGAAACGGAACTGGTTGCTGTCACGCGCGGTGGAACCACTGTTGGAGCCCGCGATGGACATTTCTTCGTAGTTGCTGGAAGCACGGCCCTTGACGTGTTCGATCTGACCGGCAGTCAGAGTCACGTCCTTGATTTCCTTGGAGGTCACCTGACCGCCCAGGAAGGTCTGCGGCAGGATACGACCATCGTTGAAGGTGATGACCGGCAGCTTGGGCATCAGGGTGCCGTAGCGCAATTCGGTCTGGGAGATCTTCATCTTGGCAGTAGCGCCAACGGTGCTGAATTCGTCGACGGAGCTGCCGTCGGTTTCACGCGGGAACATGGTGCCCGGCTGATTGGAGCCGTCGGTCTTGCCGGCACGGCCGCCGCCATCCAGACGCAGACCCAGCATGCCGATCGCGTCGACACCGAAGCCAACGGTGCCTTGAGTGAAGCCGGACTGATAATTGAGCAGGAAGCCCTGACCCCATTCCCGGTTGGTCGACGGGTTGGCGGTGCCATTGCGGTTATCGAGATTCTCGTAGAAGTTGCGCAGGCTCAGGGTTGCTTTGCTGTCCTCAATAAAGCCGGCAGCGTTGGCGGCGGCAATGAGGGACAGGTTCAGACAGGCCGCGGAGACCGCGACCACCAGTGGCTTCTTGACCATGTGTGCTCCAGGGGTGAATCGTTGTTATGCAGCCACCAGAGGTGTCAGCGTCTGCTGGTGGTATGCCCGACGGGCCGTGCGGAAGGGAAAGCTAGAGGGCTTTTGTTTCAATTTGGAGAATTATCCCGGGCTTGGTCGACTTTTAATTTGCGACTTCAAGCACAGGTCCCCTGCCACCGTCTTCCACGTTGCGAAAGCTAATTGCAAAAAAGCATTTCGTCTAGCGATACCTCGTTGAAAACCCGCTCTGTGGTCTTCCCCTTAGACTGGTCGGTCATGGCTGTAGGGAACCTTCCCCGCATACCGCACCGGAAAGGCTGGCCTTTCCCTGAAAAAAGGCCAGCTCATAGCCTGCGACTTTCCGCTCTAGGACGGGCTTTTCAAGGCATTGGAAAACCCTTGCAGTCCGTCATCGAATGCTGGATCCAGAGAAATTCCCTGCGCTCTTCAAGGACTTGTAATTTTTTGCTACGGCTTCCAGGGCCGACTCGCCCAGCACATGACACGCCTCGTCCGCCGCGTGAAACCTGACATCTCGCATCACAGTGGTTACGACGCGTTAGCGGCTTGGAAACAGACTTTCCATTCAGCGGGTGCCAACTTGCCGGCTTCCACAAACAGCTGTGGATAGCGTCAGGCTGCCGGGGCAAGAGGGGGAAGAAAGGAGTCCATGCCAGCTGACTGGGGAGAGGATGAAGCTACCGGGCACCGAGGACCAGGCTAGGCTAGGCATGATCGGAACTGGCACGCTGGTATCCGAGAGCCAGACCTGGAGGTACGGCTCTGGAACGTCTGCCAAGGGCTTCAGCCTTGGACGACTTGATCCTTGCCCTGGCGCTTGGCCTTGTACATGGCCTCGTCGGCCCGTACATAAAGAGTGTCGAGGGACTCATCGCCCTCACGCAGGACGGTGACACCCTGACTGATGGTGACCTTCAGCGGCCCCTCGGCGGTGGGTACGGCCAATTGGCGCACGGCGCGCTGTAGTCGGCCCCCGATCTGCAGTGCGAGGTCGCTGTCGCAACCTGGCAACAAGAGGGCGAATTCCTCGCCGCCGATGCGGCCGAACAGATCGCCTCGACGAGTGGTCTGGACCCCGCACTCGGCAACACGCTGTAACACTTGGTCGCCCATCTGGTGGCCGAAGCGATCATTGATCTTCTTGAAGTCATCAATGTCGAGCAGTAGGAAGGCCAGCGGCTCGCCTTCGTTCTGAGCGAATTCGAAGGCGCGCTGGGCACTTTCGAAGAAGTGCCGACGATTGCTGCTGCGGGTCAAGACGTCGGTGGTGGCGAGCCGCTGCAGCTCCTCCTCCATACGCTTCTTGTCGGTGATGTCTTCGGCGATGCCCACCACCAGGAGCGGCATGCCCGCCTCGCTGCGTTGACTGACAAAGCACTTGTCGCTGAGCCAGCGGATTTCGCCATCGGCGCGGATGATGCGGTATTCGCGCGACTCTATGGCGCCTTGCTCTATCACCTGTTCCAAGGTGCGCTGGGCGTATTCGAGGTCGTCCGGGTAGATATTATTAAGCCAGGTGCTGTAGTCGGTCAGTACCAGCGACTGGGAGCGGCCGAAGATCTGTTCGTAGGCGGGGCTGACATAGATGATCTGGCGAGTGCGCCAGTCCAGGGCCCAGAGGACGGCATTGACGCTTTCCAGCAGCGCGCTGAACAGCTGCTCCCGGTCACGCAGGCGATCTGTCTCGGCCCGCGAATGCAGGAGAGCCAGCAGATTCTCTTCCGGAGTGGGAAGAGCAGACAGAGAGGGTTGTTCATCCATATACACATGCGCCTACGCGGGGTCCTGAGGGAGTTAGAGACAGCTGAAACCAGCCTGGTTCAATCCCCGCATAGAGCAGCCCACCGCTTCGGTGGGCTTTTGTGAAGCCTTTCTCAAGCAGTTCCGGCCGGCCGCAGGGAATAGGTTTTCAGCTGTTCGGCGAATTCGCGCAGGGACTGAATGCCGCTCGCTTCGGCTTCGCCGATCCACTGCCGGGTCGCGGCCAGCATGTCGTGGCCGTTGGCGCTGGTCCGCGCCCAGATCTGCTGCAGCGCCAGGCGCTTTTCGTAGATCAGCTTCAGCGCCTGACTGTGCTCGAGCAGTTCGTCGATGCGCACCTGATGGCGAGCCTTGAGCAGACTGGTCTCGCGGGCCAGCAGCCCCCGGGCACGACGGAACAGCGGGCGCTGGGAGGGCGTGGCACTGCCTCGCTCCTGCCGCAGCAGTGGCCCGATCACCTGCTTGCGATACTGGGCCATGATCTGGAAGCGGTTGTTGAGGATGGCCATGGCGGTATCCATATCCAGCTGACCCTTGCCTTCGATGCGATGGGCGATGGGGGCGACGCGATTGACCTTGGCCAGGCGCAGCCAGGTGAACAGCTTGATCCAGGCCCAGCCCATGTCGAACTCCCAGCGCTTGACCGAGAGCTTGGCCGAGTTGGGATAGGTATGGTGGTTGTTGTGCAACTCTTCGCCACCGATGACGATGCCCCAGGGGATGAGGTTGGTGGCGGCATCGCGGCATTCGAAGTTGCGATAGCCCACGGCATGGCCCAGGCCATTGACCACGCCAGCAGCCCAGAAGGGAATCCAGACCATCTGCACGGCCCAGACGGTGAGGCCCAGGGCGCCGAACAGGGCGACGTCGATCAGCAGCAACAGCACCACACCCAGGTTGCGGGTGCGGGGATTGGAGTAGAGCTTGCGCTCGATCCAATCATCCGGGCAGTTCTTGCCATAGATGCGCAGGGTATCGGCGTTGTTCGCCTCGGCCTTGTAAAGCTCGGCGCCGCGCCGGACCACGGTGGCGAGGCCCTTGTGCACCGGACTGTGCGGGTCCTCTTCGGTTTCGCATTTGGCGTGGTGCTTGCGGTGAATGGCGGTCCATTCACGGGTATTCATCGCCGTGGTCAGCCACAGCCAGAAGCGGAAGGCGTGTTTGAGCGCGGGATGCAATTCCAGCGAGCGGTGGGCGGAGTAGCGATGCAGGTAGACGGTGACGCTGACAATGGTCAGGTGGGTCAGCAGCAGGGTGACCACCACCAGTTGCCAGACCGACAGGTCGAGCAGGCCGTTGTAACTCATGGACGCAAAGGACCTCGCGCGGGTTGTGTAGTGCAACTGTCAACTAAAGTTCAGTGAACAGGCGTTCGCGCATTATTGCCAGGGTGGGTGATAAATCCAGCCCTCCCTTTTGCTACACAACGTGTCCTTCACAGAGTGTTAATTCTAAAAACGAATAAACAAAGCATTATTAGCAATTTTAAGAAATAAAGATCAGCCCCCTAAGATGGCGCCACTCTTTCGCCCACCTCTGCACACGAGGACGCCATCCATGAGTTCCGTTCCGTTCCGCAGCCTGGAAAACCAGGACGAAACCGCACTGCTCCGCGATATTCAGCAGGCTTTGCGCGGGCTGAGATTCGGCGCCATCGAGATCACCGTGCACAACGGTCAGGTGGTGCAGATCGAGCGCAAGGAAAAATTCCGGCCCCAGAGCGGCCAAGCCAACAAGCATTGAATTCTCGAGGTCAGCGGACGAGCGGGCACGGTGCCCGCCAGACGGTGTCCGGCTTTCTCACGTCAAGGAGTCTTTTCATGTCGATTCGCCGTTTCGCTCTGGCCGCGCTGGCCGGTGCCCTGTTCGCCACCCAGGTCCACGCCGTTGAATTGCTCAACGTGTCCTACGACCCGACCCGCGAGCTCTATCAGCAGTACAACGCGGCCTTCGCCAAGCACTGGAAGGCCGAAACCGGCGAAGACGTGAGCATCAAGAATTCCCATGGCGGCTCCGGCAAGCAGGCGCGCTCGGTGATCGATGGCCTGCAGGCCGACGTGGTGACCCTGGCGCTGTCCGGCGACATCGATGCCCTCAACCTGCACCAGCAACTGGTCGACCCCAACTGGCAGAAGCGCCTGGCGGACAACAGCACCCCCTACACCTCGACCATCGTCTTCCTGGTACGCAAGGGCAATCCCAAGGGCATCAAGGATTGGGACGATCTGGTGAAGAAAGACGTCCAGGTCATCACGCCCAATCCCAAGACCTCCGGCGGTGCCCGCTGGAACTTCCTCGCCGCCTGGGCCTATGCCAAGGCCAAGTACGGCAGCGATGCCGAGGCGCTGAAATTCGTCACCGAGCTCTATCGCCACGCCCCGGTGCTGGACACCGGCGCCCGCGGCGCCACCATCAGCTTCGTGCAGCGCCAATTGGGTGATGTGCTGATCGCCTGGGAAAACGAAGCCTATCTGTCCCTGAAGGAAGAAGGCGGCGACCAGTTGGAGATCGTCACCCCGTCGTTGTCGATCCTGGCCGAGCCGCCCGTAGCCGTGGTGGACAAGGTGGTCGACAAGAAGGGTACCCGCAAGCAGGCCGAGGCCTATCTGCAGTATCTCTACAGCCCCGAGGGTCAGCGCATCGCCGCGCAGAACTTCTATCGTCCTCGCGATGCCAAGGTGGCGGCGGAATTCAAGGATCAGTTCAAGCCGGTCAAGCTGGTGACCATCGACCAGGAATTCGGCGGCTGGAAAGCGGCGCAACCCAAGTACTTCGCCGACGGCGGTGTGTTCGACAAGATCTTCGCCGACATCAACAAGTAGCACCGCAGCCGGGACGGCTCACGCTGACCGGCCCGGAACAGGTATCGTTCCACCCCTCTGCGCCCTGGCGAATGCATCGCCGGGGCGCCTTGCAGAAGGACGCCTCATGTCTCGCCGTCTCTCCCCGGTCATACCCGGCTTCGGGTTGACCCTGGGCTTCTCCCTGACCTACCTCGCGCTGATCGTGCTGATCCCGCTGGGCGCCATGTTTCTCCATGCCAGCCAGCTGAGCCTAGGGCAATTCTGGTCGCTGATCACCGGTCGCCAGGTGTTGGCCGCGCTGCAGCTGTCCTTTGGCACCGCCCTGCTCGCCGCCTTCGTCAACGGCATCCTCGGCACCCTGCTGGCCTGGGTGCTGGTGCGCTACGAATTCCCTGGGCGCAAGCTGATCGATGCCATGGTCGACCTGCCCTTCGCCCTGCCCACCGCGGTGGCCGGCATCGCCCTGACCGCGCTCTATGCGCCCAACGGCATGATAGGTTCGCTGTTTCCCTTCAAGATCGCCTATACCCCGATCGGCATCACCCTGGCGCTGATCTTCGTCACCCTCCCCTTCGTGGTGCGCACCCTGCAGCCGGTACTGGCGGACATTCCCAAGGAAATCGAGGAAGCCGCCACCTGCCTGGGCGCGCGCCCCTGGCAGGTGTTCCGCTACGTGCTGGTGCCAACCCTGCTGCCGGCCTGGCTGACCGGTTTCGCCCTGGCCTTCGCCCGCGGCGTGGGCGAGTACGGCTCGGTGGTGTTCATCGCCGGCAACATTCCGTTCAAGACCGAGATCCTGCCGCTGCTCATCGTCTCCAAGCTGGACCAGTACGACTACACCGGCGCCACTGGCATCGGCGTGTTCATGCTGCTGGTGTCCTTTGTCATGCTGCTGCTGATCAACATCCTGCAGCGCCGCATCCAGCCCAACATCTAAGGAGTCCGCATGAGCCTCATGACGTCGACCAAGGCGGATGCGCGCGCCAACAAGCAGCGCACGCCGGTGGCCATCGCGCTGATCGCCAGCGCCTGGCTGATCTTCCTGCTGATCCTGGTGCTGCCGCTGTACATGGTACTGAGCCAAGGCCTGGCCAATGGCATCGGCGCCTTCTGGGACGCCATCAGCGAACCGGACGCGATCTCGGCCCTCAAGCTGACGCTGTTCGCCACCGCCATCTCGGTCCCCCTGAACCTGGCCTTCGGCCTGGCGGCGGCCTGGTGCGTCACCAAGTTCGAGTTCACCGGCAAGAGCCTGCTGATCACCCTGATCGATCTGCCCTTCTCGGTCTCGCCGGTGATCGCCGGTCTCATCTATGTGCTGCTGTTCGGCGCCCAGGGGCTGATGGGCCCCTATCTGCAGAGCGTGAACGTGCAGATCGTCTTCGCCGTGCCCGGCATCGTACTGGCGACGATCTTCGTCACCTTTCCCTATGTGGCCCGCGAACTGATCCCGCTGATGCAGGAACAGGGCACCCAGGAAGAAGAAGCCGCACGGCTGCTGGGCGCCAGTGGCTGGCAACTGTTCTGGCACGTGACCCTGCCCAACGTGAAATGGGCGCTGATCTATGGCGTGGTGCTCTGCACCGCGCGGGCCATGGGCGAGTTCGGCGCGGTGTCGGTGGTCTCCGGCCACATCCGCGGCCTGACCAATACCCTGCCGCTGCACATCGAGATTCTCTACAACGAATACAACATCGTCGCCGCCTTCAGCGTGGCGATCCTGCTGCTGATGATGGCCCTGGTGATCCTGCTGCTGCGGCAGTGGAGCGAGAGTCGCCTGAGCCACCAACTGCAGCACCGTGACGAGGAATAAGGCGCCATGAGTATCGAGATCCAGGATATCAACAAGAGGTTTGGCGCCTTCCAGGCGCTCAAGGACATCAACCTGCACATCGAGAGCGGCGAACTGGTCGCCCTGCTCGGCCCCTCCGGCTGCGGCAAGACCACCCTGCTGCGCATCATCGCCGGCCTGGAAGCACCGGACACCGGCAACATCGGCTTCCACGGCGAAGACGTCTCCGGACGTGACGTGCGCGATCGCAACGTCGGCTTCGTCTTCCAGCATTACGCGCTGTTCCGCCACATGACGGTGTTCGACAACGTGGCCTTCGGCCTGCGCATGAAGCCGCGCCGGGAGCGGCCGAGCGAGGCGCAGATTGCCAGCAAGGTGCACGAACTGCTGAACATGGTGCAGCTCGACTGGCTGGCCGACCGCTATCCCGAGCAACTTTCCGGCGGTCAGCGCCAGCGCATCGCCCTGGCTCGCGCGCTGGCGGTGGAGCCCAAGATCCTGCTGCTCGACGAACCCTTCGGCGCCCTGGATGCCAAGGTGCGCAAGGAGTTGCGCCGCTGGTTGGCACGGCTGCACGAGGAGATCCACCTGACCTCGGTGTTCGTCACCCATGACCAGGAAGAGGCCATGGAAGTGGCCGACCGCATCGTGGTGATGAACAAGGGGCAGATCGAGCAGGTCGGCTCGCCCGGCGAGGTCTATGAGCAACCCGCGAGCGACTTCGTCTACCACTTCCTGGGTGACTCCAACCGCCTGGCCCTGGGTGAGCAGGAGGTGCTGTTCCGTCCGCACGAGGTGGAGTTGGAGCGCGAGCCACGGCCGGGTTATCACGCCGCCGAAGTGCGCGACATTCGCCCGCTGGGCGCCATCACCCGGGTGACCCTGAGGGTGCCGGAGCAGACCGAGGTGATCGAGGTGGAACTGGTCAAGGACCACCCGGCGTTGGCTGGCCTGCAACGCGGTGCGCCGCTGCATTTCCTGCCGCGTACGCCCTGAGCTGCAGCAGGCGGCTAAGACCAAAGTCGTAGCCGCCTGGATCAGACAGCGGTTGCAACCTCCGGAAAGCTGGCTCCATGATCGACGAAGCTGACCACGTCACATTTCGTAATCGATCGAGCCGAATCACAAGGAGGTCGCATGCCCAGGCGCTGGCCCGTCGTGCTGTTGCTTCACCTGGCCATCCTCGTGGCTGCGCTGCTGCTCTGGCAGGGGCTGGCGCTGCCCTCCACCGCCGGCCTGGGACTGGTTCTCGTGGCAGCCCTCTGGCCTTGGCTACTGCTGCTGCGCAAACCTGTCGCGCCGCCGGCCCCGCCCCAGTCCTTCGACGAGCTGACCAGCGATCTTTCGCGCAGCACGGCGCGCAACGCCGTGGCCATCGCCGGGGTGGCCTTCGCCGCCCAGCAACTGGCGGCCCGGGTGCAATCTCAAGCCAGCACGGCCGCACAGATTTCCAGCAGCGCCACGTCCCTTACCCAGACCGAGCACGACAGCGCCGGCAGCGCCCGCCAGGCCTTGGCGGTGGCGCAGCAGGTGCACCAGCGCAGCGAGGCCGGCCGGGAAGCCCTGAACTCGGCGATCACCGCCATCCGCGCGCTCAGCGAGCATGCCCGCCAAAGTCGGGAATTGATCGCGGGTCTGAGCGCCCGCACCGACAAGATCCAGCAGGTCACCGAGGTCATCCAGGCCATCGCCAGCCAGACCAACCTGCTGGCGCTCAATGCCGCCATCGAAGCCGCCCGGGCCGGCGAGCACGGCCGCGGCTTCGCCGTGGTGGCCGACGAGGTCCGTGGCCTGGCGGCGCGGACCTCCAGCGCGACCGGCGAGGTGGGCGTGATCGTCGCCGATATCGGCCAGCAGACCGAGGCCGTGGTGGCGCAGATCCAGGAACTGGCCCAGGCGCTGGAAGATGGCGTACGCCAGGTCGAACGCACGGGCGAAGGCCTCCAGGAGATCGCCCAGCTGGCGCAGACCGCCGAGCGCCAGGCGGCGGACATCGCCCAGGGCACCTCGGCCAATCTCGCCCAATTGGAAAGCCTGGCCCAGGCGGTGGAGCAGGTGCACAGCGATCTCGCCGACAGCGAGCGTCAGACCAGCCGGCTCAGCGGCGCCGCAGATGAATTGGTGGACATGGCCGAAGCCAGCAGCGAACGCCTGGCCGAGGTCGGCCTGGACAGCTATCACCAGCGCATCTTCGAACTGGCACGCCAGGGCGCGGATGCCATCGGCAGGCGCTTCGAGGAAGACCTGGCCGCCGGACGCATCACCCAGGACGCCCTCTTCGACCGCCAGTACCAGCCCGTGCCCGGCAGCCAGCCGGCCAAGTACCGCACCCGCTTCGACAGCTACACCGATGGCGTGCTACCGGCGATCCAGGAGCCGCTGCTGGACCAGCATCCCGGCCTGGTCTTCGCCATCGCCTGTACGCCTGAGGGCTATGTGCCCACCCACAACCGCGCTTTCGCCCAGGCGCCCACCGGCGATGTGGCGGTGGATACGGCGCGCAGTCGCAGCAAGCGACTCTTCAGCGATCGCACTGGCAAGCGCTGCGGCAGTCATCAGCGCCGCCTGCTGTTGCAGACCTATATGAGGGACACCGGCGAGGTGATGCACGACCTCTCGGTGCCGATCCTGGTGAAAGGTCGGCACTGGGGTGGACTGCGCCTCGGCTATCGCCCCGACACCGCGCGCTAGCCCAACTTGAGCTGGGTGACCGCCAGCTGCCAGACCGCGGCTTCCAGCCCGAGCATGCGCCCGGCCTTGTGCTCGAGCAGGGCCTCGAGGGATTCGCCCGGAGCAGGATTCGCCGCCTGCGCCGCCAGGTGCAGGATCAGCGATGGCTTGGGCAGTACGCCGTGCAGGCTGTGTACCGCGGTCACCAGTTCGCGCAACTCCAGCGGCAGCCGCCAGTGCCGCTGCAATTCCGCGGAGAACTCCAGGCTGTAGCTCAGCAGAGCGCGCTCCAGCGCTGCCTCCTCGAGAACGCCGCCCCCGTCGCACCAGCGTTGCACACCTTGCAATACGGCCAGCTCACCCAGCCGATGGAGCAGACCGGCGGTATAGCAGCGCTCGGCGTCTTCGCGCGCATAGCGCAGCGCCAGCAGACGCGCGCAGTCGGCGGCACGTTGGGCCAGGTGCAGATAGCCTTCGGCGCGCGTGGCCAGCAGCGGGTCGGTCAGACGCGTCGCCCGTCGCAGACTCAGGCCCAATACCAGATTGAGGGTAAAGCCGACGCCCAGGCGCGGTAGGGCCTGGCTGAGGGTCTGGCAGGACTGCCCGACGCGCTGGGAGGCGCTGTTGGCTGCAGCGATCAGGGTCGCCGTGACCAGCGGATCCTGGCCGAACTCGGTTTCCAGCTCGCCCAGACTGCAGCTGGCGCTGTCGCGGCAGCGCTGGATGATGGCGGGCAGGTCGGTGAACAGCGGCACCGCATCGATCTCGGCGGCCATGCGCTGCAGATGGTCATCCAGCGAACCCAGGACCGCAGCCCTCGCCGCCTGAGCCTCGTCATCCGCCGGTGGCATCAGACTGCGCAAGCGGCGCAATACCTCTTCAGCCGCATAGGGTTTGACCAGATAGGCCGTGGGTGCCAGCCGCAGGGCGGCGCGCACATAGGCGGTATCGGCCTGATCGGACAGGAGGATCACTGGCTGCAGCGGCTGGGCGCCGCGCTGGCGGATGCGGCGCAGCAGGTCGAGCCCGTCGCAGTCGGCTGGCCGCTCGACGATGATCAGCGTGCATCTCTTGTGTCGATCCAGTTCGGCGAGGGCCTGATAGCCATGGCCATACTCGTGAACCAGGGCATCGGCCCGCACGGCCAGCACCAGGGACTTGAGCAGGTCACGGGTCCAGGGATTGGCGTCGACGATGAGTATCAGGGGCGGCATCCCAACCCACTCCTGCTTGAGGAAAGCGAAGCGGCGAATGATGCGTCAAAGCGGACTTTGTGCCAAGCGCGTCACAGAAAAACCGCCCTCGTGGAGGGCGGTTTGATCAGGACTCAGGCCAATTCGGCAAAACACTCGCCGATAATAGCCAAGCCGCGATCCAGCTCTTCGTCGCTGGCGGTCAGGGGGACGAGGATGCGCAGCACATTGCCGTAGCTGCCGCAGCTGAGCAGGATCAGGCCCTTCTGGCGTGCGCGGACCACGATCTGGCTGGTCAGCTCGGCGTCGGGCTGCTCGATATCGCCACCCTTGCCCAGCTCCATGGCGATCATGGCGCCCAGACCCCGGACGTCGCAGATCTGCGCGTGCTTGGTGGCCAGTTCGCGCAGGCCGGCGGTGAGACGCTCGCCCACGGCCTTGGAGCGGTCCAGCAGCTTCTCTTCCTCGAAGGTCTCGATCACCGCCAGGGCCGCGGCGCAGGCGATGGGGCTGCCGGCGTAGGTGCCACCCAGGCCACCGGGGGTGACCGCATCCATCACCGTGGCCCGACCGGTCACGCCCGACAGCGGGAAGCCACCGGCGATGGATTTGGCGAAGGTCACCAGGTCGGCGTCGACGCCCATCTGCTCCATGGCGAAGAAGGTCCCGGTACGACCGGCGCCGGACTGGACTTCATCGGCGATCAGCAGGATGCCGTGGGTGTCGCACAGCTTGCGCAGGCGCTGCATGAATTCCTTGGGCGCGGCATAGAAACCGCCCTCGCCCTGCACCGGCTCGAGGATGATGGCCGCTATGTCGCCAGGGGCCGCATCGTTCTTGAAGATGCGCTCGACGCTGGCGATGGCGTCATCGACGCTGATGCCGTGCAGTTCGCAGGGATAGAGCGCGCGATAGACGCCGCCGGGCATCAGGCCCATGCCGGCCGAATAGGGCGCGACCTTGCCGGTCAGCGACAGGGTCATCATGGTGCGGCCGTGATAGGCGCTGGAGAAGGCGATGACCCCGGCGCGCTGGGTGGCGGCGCGGGCGATCTTGACGGCGTTCTCCACGGCTTCGGAGCCGGAGTTGAACAGCGCGGTCTTTTTCGGGAAGTTGCCCGGCACCAGTTCGTTGAGCTTTTCGCAGACCTCGACATAGGGCTCGTAGGCCAGTACCTGGAAGCAGGTATGGGAGACCTTGGTCAGCTGCTCCTGCACGGCCGCCACCACACGCGGATGCAGGTGGCCGGTGTTGAGCACGGCGATGCCGCCGGCGAAGTCCAGGAACTCGTTGCCCTCGACGTCCCAGACCTTGGCGTTCTCCGCACGGGCGACGAAGATCGGGTGGGTCTGGCCGACGCCACGGGCGACGGCGGCGCTGCGGCGGTGCATCAGGGAATCGTTGGTGTGGCTCATTGCAGTCCTCGATGGCCGCTCATCGTGGCGGCCGGCTACGGGAAAGGCGCGGACCGGATTCCGGGCAGCATACGATGATCGACTGCCAACGGCCCGGCGTCCGCGCCGGGAAAAACTTTGGATCAGGCTGAGGGGCTGTTGGGCTTCGACGGTGAAGCCGTCTCAACCCAACCTACCTCGACCGTAGGTTGGGCTGAGCTCCGCGAAGCCCAACGAACGGGATCAGATCCCCAGGCAGAGGTACTTGATCTCGAGGTAGTCCTCGATACCGTACTTGGAGCCCTCGCGGCCCAGGCCCGAGGCCTTGACGCCACCGAAGGGCGCCACCTCATTGGAGATCAGGCCGGTGTTGATGCCGACCATGCCGTACTCCAGCGCCTCGGCCACGCGGAACACGCGGGACAGGTCGCGGGCATAGAAGTAGGAGGCCAGGCCGAACTCGGTGTCGTTGGCCAGCTCGATGACCTCGGCCTCGTCCTTGAAGCGGAACAGCGGCGCCAGCGGGCCGAAGGTCTCCTCCTTGGACACCTTGGCGCTCTTGGGCACGTCGGCGAGGATGGTCGGCTCGAAATAGCTACCACCGTTGGCGTGGGCCTTGCCGCCAGCGATGACCTTGGCGCCCTGGCTCACGGCGTCGTCGATGTGTTCCTTGACCTTGGCCGCGGCCTTGGCGTCGATCAGCGGGCCAATGGTCACGCCCTCCTCCAGGCCGTTGCCGACCTTGAGCTTGGCCACCGCTGCCTTGAATTTCTCGGCGAAGGCGTCGTACACGCCGTCCTGGATATAGAGACGGTTGACGCAGACGCAGGTCTGGCCGGCGTTGCGGTACTTGGAGGCAATGGCGCCTTCCACGGCCTTGTCCAGGTCAGCGTCGTCGAAAACGATGAAGGGCGCGTTGCCGCCCAGCTCCAGCGACAGCTTCTTGATGGTGGGCGCGCTCTGCTCCATCAGCTTGGCACCGATCTCGGTGGAGCCGGTAAAGGAGATCTTGCGCACGATGGGGCTTTCGGTCAGCTCGGCGCCGATCTCGGCGGCGGAGCCGGTGACCACGCTCAACACACCCTTGGGAATGCCGGCGCGCTCGGCCAGTTCGACCAGCGCCAGCGCCGAATAGGGGGTCTGGCTGGCGGGCTTGATCACCATGGTGCAACCGGCGGCCAGGGCCGGACCGGCCTTGCGGGTGATCATCGCGGTGGGGAAATTCCACGGCGTGATGGCGGCGGTGACACCGATGGGCTGCTTGATCACCAGGATGCGCTTGTCGGCCTGGTGGCCGGGAATGGTGTCGCCATAGATACGCTTGGCTTCTTCGGCGAACCACTCGATGAAGGAGGCGGCGTAGACGATCTCGCCCTTGGCCTCGGCCAGCGGCTTGCCCTGCTCCAGGGTCATCAGCCGGCCCAGGTCGTCCTGGTTCTCGATCATCAACTCGTACCAGCGCCGCAGCTTGGCCGAGCGTTCCTTGGCGGTCAGCGCACGCCAAGCCGGCAGGGCGCGGTTGGCAGCGTCGATGGCACGCTTAGTCTCGGCGCGGCCGAGCTTGGGGATGGTGCCCAGGGTCTCGCCGGTGGCCGGGTTGTCCACCTTGACGGTGGCACCGCTGTCGGCGTCGATCCAGGCGCCGTCGACATAGGCTTGCTGGCGAAACAGGGAAGCGTCTTTGAGCTGCATTACGGTCTCCTTGGCTGAAAGGGCCGGAAGCAAGGGTATGACACCCCTGCGCCTGCGATAGGATCAGGCCTGGAAACGCTGGCATCGCCAGCGTTCAGTGCCCGCTCGAGCAATGTCCGAACCGCCCTGGGCGTTCGAAATATTGAACGCATCCTAGGAGAATATTGAACCCCCGCGCAAGAGCGCCGGAGCGGTTTTCGCGCGGCCCTCCTCCTTGTTTATCCAGCCCTTGCCGAGCCCCGCGAAACAGTCGTTCAAAATCAACAACATCGTGCATCCGGGCATGGACGGTCGGAGGCAAGGTGAGTATGATGGCGACCGATTCAGCGTCGCCGAATCGTTGCACTCGTAGCTCAGCTGGATAGAGTACTGCCCTCCGAAGGCAGGGGTCGTGGGTTCGAATCCCGCCGAGTGCGCCATCTCCGTTCACCGTCGCGTGAACCTCAGCAAAGCCCGCCATCGAGCGGGCTTTGTTGTTTCTAGCGGTCTATTCCTACTGCCGAGTCATCACGCGCTTAGCCACATGATTTAGGAAAAAGTGGGCGGAGTGCGATCAGCACTGACGGCTCAACATCAGGATTCGATTGATTAACAAACCGAACCCCTATGAGCAGGAAGAATAGGATGCAGCAGGCTTTTGCGGCAGACGAAGGAAATCCTCGCAGCTGCTTCAAGGCGGCCTAGCAGAGCTCAAACCACTAAAGTCGCCTCGAGAAAGCCCTGTCTATTCCTACAAGCTCTGATCAGGAGCGCTTGCTCCAAGCGTTTTCAGCATTTTCAAAATCGTCAATGCGAACGCTCTCGTCTTTTTTTCACTATCTAAAACTTCCAACGAGAGCTTTTCATGATCAGTAATGGAGTCCAGCACCGTGTCCAATACCCGTTTGGGGAAAAGGCCATGCATAACCTGCTCGGTCGAGTGATTGTTAACCTGAGCCATCACATCTTCTTGCCGACTAATTCGCTTTGCAATGCCGGTTAAAAAGTGCAGTTGATCATCGTCACTCACCTCAGCTCCGAAGATATCGTTTAGCGCCTTAACGATCTCCGATAGGCGCTTCTTTTCTGGATCGTGAGGCTTGCCGCTGCCTACCTCACTCGCTGGTTGCAGCTTGTACTCACCGTTATCAGCACTCAGCTGAAGCATCTGTTCTGCACGTTTGCTTAGCCGATAGTGGGTCAACTCCAGCTCGCCTAGATCTACATCGTCCCGCTCAAGCCGATCTACTCGAAGCAACGGATACAGGTGCTTAGCAAAGACACAAAGCTGCTCTAGCTCACGGTCTTCGTACGGGACAATTTGCGAGAGGAATTCATACAGGCGCACAAAGCTTTGCAGGTTCTTTCGGAAGAGGTCGAGCTGATCCACCTGCTCGCCGGCCTCCCTGAGAGCATGCTCAGCTTTCTTCAAACCGGCGCTATCGCCATTGGCCTCAGCGGTACGCTTGTAATCCAGTGCTTGCTGGCGCGACTCGACGCTGAAGGCGTAACGCTTGGCAAAGCGTTCCTTCGCCGGCTGACAGTAATAGCTGAGCTTGCTAGCGGCCGCTTTCGGGTCGAAGAACGCCAGGGCAAACGCCTCGACCTCTTGCCAGTGATAGATCCCTTCAGCATCCAGTCTTTTCTGCAGGTCATAGATGATCTGCGGGTCAGTGACATCGCTCAGCTCGGCCTTGGTGTAGTAAGGCAAGAAAGCATCGAGAATGTCCTGCGGCTCGTTGAAAAAGTCGAGGATGAAGGTCTGCTTCGCAGGGAAGGTTCGATTAAGGCGCGATAGCGTCTGTACGCAGTCCACGCCCTGTAGCTTCTTATCAACGTACATGGCGCACAGCTTGGGCTGGTCAAAGCCAGTCTGGTACTTGTTGGCAACGATCATGACATTGAAATCTTGAGTGTCGAAGGCCTTGGCTAGGTCGCGGCCATTTAGGCCAGCGTTGAGCAGGTTGCTAGTCTCGGTTACCTCCTCTGGAATCACGTCATCAGGCAGCACGCTACCCGAGAAGGCCACCAGTGGATGCACATCGGCATACCCCATCCGCTGTACATACTCTTTAACTGCCAGTTGGTACCGCACCGCCTCCTGACGACTGCTGGTGACTACCATTGCTTTGGCCTGACCGTTGAGCAAATGAAGGATATTGGCGCGGAAATGCTCAACGATGATCTCGACTCTCTTGTCAATATTGTAGGGATGCAGCCGCACCCAGCGTGCCAGCTTCATGCGCGCTTTCTTCGAGTCCACCTCGTCGTCTTCACCATCGGGGTGGGCGATCTTCCAGGCGGTACTGTAAGTGGTGTAGTTCTGCAGCACATCGAGAATGAAGCCCTCCTCAATGGCTTGACGCATTGAATACAGATGGAACGCCTCGGGCTTATTGCTAGCACTCGGTGGCAACGTGGGGTCAGGCACCCGACCAAACAGCTCCAAGGTTTTAGCCTTGGGCGTGGCGGTAAAAGCGTAATAGCTGATGCGCTCGTTTGGCTTGCGCGCCTGCACGGCAGCGTCGAGCAGGTCTTCAGCGCTAATCTCTTCAGCTTCGAGCGCATCGCTGGCGAGGATCTGTTTCAGTTTGCTAGCCGAGGAGCCTGTCTGCGAGGAATGCGCTTCGTCAGCGATCACCGCATAGCGCCCTGAGGCCAGCTTTGGATACTTTTCTAGCGCGTCGAACAGCGCCGGGAACGTCTGGATGGTGACGATGATGATGCGCGTCTGCTCAGCCAGCGCCTCCGCCAGTTGTTCAGACTTACTCTGGTTGCCAACGTCGCGGGTAATTGGCCTCACCACACCTTGAGCGTGCTCGAACTGGTAGATGGTGTTCTGCAGCTGACTATCCAGCACCGTGCGGTCGGTGACCACGATCACCGAACTGAACAGCCGTTGGCCGTCATCGTTGTACATAGAGGCAAGCTGGTGGGCGGTCCAGGCAATAGAGTTGGACTTACCAGAACCTGCGCTGTGCTGAATCAGATATCGCTTGCCCGGTCCTTCAGTGTGAGTGGTTTCGATTAGCCGGTTGACCACATTCCACTGATGGTAGCGTGGAAAGATCATCGTCTCTTTGGTGGTGAGCGTACCGTCAAAACCCTCGCTGGTCTTCTTGTCCAGGTGCAGGAAGCGTCCGAGCACCTTGAGCCAGGCATCCGGCTGGAACAATTGATGCCACAAGTAGCCGGTGGCGTACTGGCTGTCGTCGGGCGGCGGCGGGTTGCCTGCGCCGCCTTCCGCGCTGCCAAGGTTGAACGGCAGAAAGAAGGTGTCCTTGCCGTCCAGTTTGGTGGTCATAGCCACCTCGTTCTGGCCCACCGCAAAATGCACCAGCGCCCCGCGTTTAAAGGTTAGCAGAGGCTCGGGCTTGCGGGTCAGCGGGTCTTTCACCGGGCGGTCGTAGCGGTACTGACGCTTGGCGTTTTCCACACTCTGCTTGAACTCGCTTTTCAGCTCCAGCGTGGCGGTGGGGATGCCATTGACGAATAGCACCAGATCCAGCCGTGGGTTATAGCTCTGCCCGCCGCCACCCGCATCACGCGAATGCGGCGAGTAAGACACCTCCGGCACCACGCGCAGGCGGTTGCACTGGTAGCGCTTGAGGGTATCCGGGTTCATGCCGTGGTCAGGCTGGAAGCTGCACAGCTCAACCTTAACTGCTGGCAGCTTGAAGCCATGGCGCAGCACATCCAGGGTGCCGCACTGCTCCAGCTCCCGCACCAATTTTTGTACCAGTACATCGTCTGGGTTATTCGGATTGGCCTTAGCGAACTTGTCCCAACGTTCAGGCCAAGCCACCTTGAAGTAACCCAGTACATCTTCGGTATACAGCGCCGTGCGCTGGTCATAGCCACTGGCGGTGCCGACTAGCCAGCCTTGGGCGGCCAGGGCATCGATAATGTCGAATTGAAACTGAGCTTCCTTGCTGTCCGCCATTACACCACCTCTTGGGCTAATTCAGGGGATTGCGCGTGGGTCGGTGGCTGCCAGCCACGTACGTCGATTTTGCCGGTGACAGCGGCGGAGATTAGGGCGGAGCGGCGCTCACGAAGCAGCAGCCCGGCAGACTCAGACTCACTTATCAAAGAATCGAAGCAACCCAAACTACCTTCGACGAACTTGCAAATATCTTCCTGCTCGGCAAGTGGTGGTACAGGGATATAGAGATCCTTCACATTTCCACAGTTAAGATGAGGGTGAAGTGCACCCGTCTGAATAGAAAGCAAACTCTGGCGACCATAATTCGTATTGAGAACCCAAGAAAGCCATTCACCACTAATCGAATCCCTTACTGGAGAGCAGACAATAAGCGCATGGCAGTTACAACCAGCAAACTCATCGGTTACGACCGCCACTTGCCCAATATCCCCAGTCTGAACAATTAGAACGTCACCCGACTCAAGAATCGACTTCTTGTGGTCAAGACTCCACGCCTCGCGGACGTAGTACGGCACATCAAATTTAATTCTATTTCCCTTGATATGAAGGGACTGTAAGTAGCGAATACCTTCGTCGACCAAAATGTCTCTAGTAGGCCCGACAAAACCATTCGTAATCTTATTAGTGATCGTTGAAAGTTTCCGGACCTCCCAATGCGCCGGCACCTCGCCTAGCCACTCCACGCCGGAGTCCTTCATCGGCACCGTCGGCTCTAGCCCTTTGGTGACGGCGTGGGAGATCACGACCTTGCGCTTTTCCTTGAGCAGTTCGATCAGGCGCTGCTGCTCTTCGATCAGCGCGTCGATGCGGGCGGTTTCGTGGTCGAGGAAGCGGGCGATTTGGGTTTGTTCTTTATGTGGCGGGATTGTCACTGCAAGGGCTGCCATGTCCTCCCAGCCGACGCGCGGCATTTTGGCACCAATGGTTGATGCATTAAGGCCCTCAATCACAGTTGGCATCAAAATGTACTTATGAATAAACTCACTATTAATCGCACGTGGGCGGAGCACGAAAAAATCACCGACAGCCTGTCCCGACTTATCTGCCAACCAAACCTTTGCCAGGTAAGGCCTCAGCTTCCCAAACAGAATGTCTTTTTGTCGAAATGCTATTCCGTCACCGGCAAACTCCGTATCAGTTTCGATAAAACACCCAGTCCATCCTTCAATGTTCTCTAGCCCAACCTGAAAATTTGATGTTGTCGCTTTATCAGTGACCTGCTCAGCCAGCCACTTCAATGGACTTACCCCCCAATGCTCCGGTACTTCCCCGAGCCACTCAGCACCCGAGTCTTTGTACGCCAGATAGCGTGGGAAACTACTGGAGTTTTCCCTGCCCTCGCCCTGGGGGCCAACGGCTGCGCCATTGTTCAAATTTGCTCCCGACAGATTTTTCATGCCGACAACTCATCAATCATCTGCTTGATCCGATCGGTGCAGGCCTTCAGGTCACTATCAATCGTGGCCAGCGGGCGCGGTGGCTGAAACACGTAGAAGTGGCGGTTAAAAGGGACCTCGAAGCCGACAATACCGACCTCGCCATCCAAGGCGTCGGTCTTGCTCCCGTCGATCCAGGCATCCGGCACATGAGGGATGACCTCACGCTGGAAATAGTCGTACACCGACTCGCCCAGCGGCACGTTCTCGTTGTCACGCAGGCCAGAATCGGCTTCCGGCTGGCCTTTGGTCATGCAGATATCCGCCTCAGGGTCGCGCTCACTCAGGGCACCCATCAGGGCTTTCAACTCAGGTGCGCTGAGGCTGACGCTGTGCGCGGTAAGGGCCTTTTTCAGCAACTTGCTGAACTGCTCGCGGTTGCGGTGCAGCACGCCTGCGTTGATCGTTTGCAAGGCAGCCAGCAGCTGCTGCTGGGCGGAGCTGTCTAGTTTTTGCAGGGCTTTTTCTTCCAGCACCTTAGCGATGCGCTCAGCACTGGTCTGGAAGTTAAGGCGCAGCGGGCGCTCGACGGTGATGCGCCGGTAGCCAAAGGCTTCACTAGGGAAGATTTTGCTCTGTGCTGTTTGCTCGAAGCTGCCATACAGGCGCACCAGCTCGCTGATGTGATCTTCGGTGATGTACTGACGCTTGCTGCCCAGCGACTTACGCATTTTGGTGTAGTGCTGGCTGCCGTCGATCAACTGCACCTTGCCCTGGCGCGCAGCAGCCTTGTGGTTGCTGAGTATCCATACATAGGTGGCGATGCCGGTGTTGTAGAACATGTCGGTGGGCAGCGCGACGATGGCTTCGACCAGATCGTTCTGCAGTAGGTAGCGGCGAATCTCCGACTCACCAGAACCCGCGCCGCCGGTAAACAGCGGCGAGCCGTTGAGGATGATGCCGATGCGCGAGCCACCTTCGCGCGGGTCACGCATCTTGCTGACCAGGTGCAGGAGGAACAACAGCGAGCCATCGGACACGCGTGGCAGACCTGGCCCGAAGCGGCCGTCGAAACCCTTCTCCGTATATTCGTCAGTGATCTGCTTCTGAACCTTCTTCCACTCCACGCCGAATGGCGGGTTACTGAGCATGAAGTCAAAGCGCTTGTCAGCAAGCTGGTCGTTGGACAAGGTGTTGCCGAGCTTGATGCTAGTGACGTCTTGGCCCTTGATCAGCATGTCCGCTTTGCAGATGGCGTAGGACTCAGGGTTGAGCTCTTGGCCGTGCAGAGACACGCTGACCTTATCGCTAATGGACTGTATGTATTCGTCACCTTCGGAGAGGAAACCGCCGGTGCCCGCGGTCGGGTCGTAAATGGTGACGATGCTGTTGGGCGCAAGCTTGCCATCCTGCCCGGTGATCACCAGTGAGGTAGTGAGGTGCACGATATCGCGCGGGGTGAAGTGCTCTCCGGCGGTTTCGTTGGAGCTTTCAGCGAATTTACGGATCAGCTCTTCGAAAATGATGCCCATGCCGAAGTTGCTAATGCGCTCGGGGCTCAGATCAGTGGCAGCGAAACGCTGCACCACCTGGTACAGCAGGTTGGCACTAGCCAGCTGCTGAACAAAATCTTCAAAGTGGAAGTGTTCGAAGATCTCGCGAGCATCTTTGCTGAAGGCCTGCACGTAGCTCATCAAGTCGGCGGCGGTCTGGGTGTCGGACAGCGTGGCGAGGGTGAGCGGCGACGCATTAAAGAATTGCTGGCCGGCTGTGCGCAGCAGGATCATCTCGCGCACGGCGTCGGGACGCCCCTCCTGTGTGAAGGTCTGCTTGATAACATTTTCCTTGGTTGGCGCCAGTACGCATTCCATCCGCCGCAGCAGCGTGAACGGCAGGATGATGCGGCCGTACTGGGACTGCTTGAAGTCACCACGTAGCAGGTCGGCAATCGACCAGAGAAAAGCGGCCGTCTGAGAATGGTTTTCCGTGTTCACGAGGAGCTCCAAGAATTGCTAGCAAAAACGCTAGTTTAGCTTGGATGAATCAAACGATTAGACCTTACCCGTGCCTTCTCGCTTCCTAGCGCTACCACTGGCCGGGCGATAGAAAAGCGTGTCTCCGCGCAGGATAGGGTAGCTACGCCCAGATAGTCCGCGAGCTAGAAAATGTTGGATTTCCGTGGAAATCCCTATCGACTCAGTTGGCGAGGCGCTAGACACTCCTAGTGATGAGCCAAACGTCTCGAAGACATCCGCTGGCAAGCTATGCCACAAATTTGCCACACTCGGCCCGCTAATCACGGCGAAATCGAGCTAACGCAAGCTAACTTAACTCTTTGATCAGAAAGCTAATTTCCGCTAACGTGTTGTTTCTAAACATTGACTTTTAGGACTCCGAAGGCAGGGGTCGTGGGTTCGAATCCCGCCGAGTGCGCCATCTCCCGTTCACCGTCGCGTGAACCTCAGCAAAGCCCGCCATCGCGCGGGCTTTGTTGTTTCTGGCGGTCTCTTAGGCTTTCCCAAGACGCGAAGAGCGCTCATGAAAGGGACGTAGCCAGATTACCGGCGAAAATTATCTGACCATTATCACCATCCCTCGCGCGATCCTGGTCTAAGCTCTGCCCCTTAGAACCGCTCCAACCAGCCGGCCGGATGCCGATACCCTGGTGATCACCTCGCAAGGACGCCTCATGAAATACCTTCTGACCAGCTCGGTCACCCTCTTTCTCGCCGCTCCGCTGCTGACCGAAGACACCGCCCTGGCCCAGGCCGGCCATGCCATGTGCCCGGGGATAGAGGCAGCGGCGCATTCCCTCAATCTGTCGCTCCTGCAGAGCACTGCGGTCGGCAGAGGGCCAGTGGCCGACGGGGCGCGGCTGCAGCTGGCGGCGCTGGAACGACAGGCGCGGCGGGACGACTAGGAACAGGGTCGCCGCAAGGATTTTGCAAATGCCCGGCGCAGAGCCCTTCTTGAACGAAGCGCCCGCCCCGAGCTCTCAAGGTTTCCACCACGGCACTCCCGAGGAGACCCGCATGAAATCCCTGATTCCCCTGCTGCTGCTGCCCCTCGCCCTGGGCGGCTGTACCCGAGAGCCGGTTCGGCAGGACGATCTCGGCCTGCCGAGCTGCAATCTCCAAGAGCAACGCGCCGTGCCCGGAGAACTGGGCGGATCAATCACGGATCCGCGGCAGGCGCATGTCTCGATGCGGGCCAATGTGCTGCTGGCGGATGTGAGCACGGCGCGCAAGGCGCGGCGGATCAGTCAGGAAGAGGCGACGACCTTAAGCGAACGCATCGCCGCAGTGCGCAGCCAGACCGATGCCTTCGTTAGCCAGCAAGGCTTTCTCAGCGCGGCCGAGCGGGCCAGTTTCGATCGGGAACTCGACGGGATCGCCGCGCAGATCTGCCAGCCACGTCCGGCACAGTGATCTCTGCCTAGCCAGGACGGGTCGAAAGACCGCCGCTCGAACGGCTAGGATAGCGGGACCGATCAGGCGGTAAGGACCCTTGCCGCCCTTCTCTTCCAGCCCAGGGGACGACCCCGGCGATCGGTGGGCAGCGTTCCGGGACGGCCCGGTTTCACAGGAGGCCGTCCTTGGCTTGGTTCTATCTGGTCTGTGCAGGACTGCTCGAGGTGGTCTGGGCGTTCTATATGAAGCAATCCGCGGGCTTCACTCGCCTCACGCCGACAATCATCACCGGGGTCGCCATGGTGGCCAGCGTGGCGCTGCTGTCGATCTCCATGCGCAGTCTGCCGTTGGGTACCGCCTATACCATCTGGACCGGTATCGGCGCGGTGGGCGCCTTCATGATCGGCATCCTGGTGCTAGGCGAGGCGGCAAGTCCGCTGCGCATCCTGGCCGCGGCGCTGATCGTCAGTGGTCTGGTGCTAATGAAGCTGACGTCGTCCTGAGCGCTTTCCCCCTAGCGCAGGTCCCCTGCTCGGTCGGCTTTTGGTCGGACCAGCCAGATGAACAGCAAGCCTCCCACCAGGCCGCCCACGGCCATTGCCAGCAGGCCATCCAGGGTACGGGTGGCGTAGATGAGCACCGGCATGGGGGCGAAGGCATCGATCAGGCGAATGGCGGCGATCAGGCTGACACTGGTGGCTAGCGGCACCACGCAGGCTAGATAGGCGCCCTTGCGACGGCCGAGCCAAAAGGCGGCGGCAAAGGCTGGTAACCAAGCGGCGAGCACGATGGCGGCGTAGACGGGTCCGAAGCCCAGCAGATCCTGTAGCGACGTCTGCCAACGGGTGGTGGCGTCTATCGACTGTCCCAAGCCCTGCAGCGCGGCCAAGTTGTACTGGGTCTGCACCAGGCTGCCCCAGGCGGTGGCCAGCAACAGGGCGGCGGCGAACGCCAGTAGCGGGCGGGGTCTGAACAAGGCGCGCCAGAGCGGTTTGGACATGATCGATCAGTCTCGAAGAGAGGTAGTGATGGTAACGACAGCGGATGCCTGCGGTAGACCTCGGCCGTCACGTAAAGCTTCCCGGCGTGGGGTCTGGTTTGTGTTGCTAACCGTTGTGCTGGGAAGCCCGTTGGCTACGGCGGCGCCCGCTTACCGGATCGAGACGGTAGCGACCGGACTCGAGCGGCCTTGGTCGCTCGCCTTTCTGCCCGATGGCCGGGCGCTGTTGACCGAGGGTGCCGGGCGTTTGCGGCTGCTGGTGCCGGATGGCCAGGGCCGGCTCAGCCTGCAGGCGGAGGCCGTGAGCGGACTGCCCGAGCTCTGTACCGAAGGCCAGGCCGGTCTGTTCGAGGTCATGCCGGATCCAGATTTCGCCCGTAATCAGCTGATCTATCTCTCCTATGCGTCAGGCACGCGCCAGGCCAATCACCTCAGGGTGGTGCGCGCGCGGCTGAACGGCGGACGCCTGCAGGACGTCCAGCCGCTGTTCACCAGCCAGCCGGCCAAGGCGTTCGGCCAGCACTTCGGGGCGCGGATGGCCCTGCTCGGCGACGGCACCCTGGCCATCGCCCTGGGCGACGGCAACGTCGAGCGCACCGACGCCCAGCGGCTGGATACCCATCTGGGCAAGATCGTGCGCATCACTCGGGACGGCCAGGTGCCGGCGGACAACCCCTTCGTCAAGCGACCCGGCGCCCTGCCGGAGATCTACAGCCTCGGCCATCGCAATCCCCAGGGCCTGGTGTGGGTGGCCGAGCGCCAGGCGCTGTACGAGCACGAACACGGTTCCAAGGGCGGCGACGAACTCAACCTGATCCGCGCCGGGGCCAACTATGGCTGGCCGCTGACCACCGGTGGTGTGGACTATACCGGCGCGCGCATCACGCCCTTTCGTGAATTGCCAGGTATCACCCCGCCGCTGCTGGAGTGGACACCCTCCATCGCACCCGCCGGCCTGACCTGGTACGACGGCCAGGGCTTTCCCGCCTGGCGCGGCAGCCTGTTCGTGGCGGCACTGCGGGAAAAGTCGGTGCGGCGGATACCGCTGGTGAACGGCGTGCCTGGCGAGCAGGAGCTCTTGTTCCAAGAGCTGGACCAGCGTTTGAGAGACGTGCGCAGCGGACCGGACGGTAATCTCTGGCTGCTGACCGATGGGGAGGACGGCCAGCTGTTGCGGGTGGTACCGGGGTAGAAGGGGCCACTGCAGGAGACCCCGACTGCCCGATCAGACGGCGATGAAGGTGTTGTTGGCGCCCAGCAGGGTCAATTCGTCGATGGGATTGTTGTAGGCGTCGTAGACGAAAGCCTCCGGCAGATAGACGCTGTACTGGTGCCCTTGCTCTAGGTCAGTCGCCAAGCGGATGTCTACCAAGTTGGTCAGATGACGCACCGTGGTAGCGAGCTCGAAGCCAATCTTCGTGCCTGTGGTGACATCGAGTAGGAAGGCCTTCTCCAATAGCGTCGGGTCCACCTTCACAGGCGTCGGATAGGCTTCCGAGTAGAGATCCCGTGTCCCACGATAGATGGAGCTATCAAACAACAGATTGATGTGATCATCAGCACCAGGGCTGTAGTAGGACTGCTGATCGATACCGATCAACAGCGGCGGCGTGAGGTCGGCGGGCAGAACCTCGAGGTCACGCGACAGGGCCGTCACCGCGACATTGCCGGCGGTATCGGTGGTCTCCACCAGGATCGAGCCCTGCGCATAGAAGCCCGGCTCCAGCTTGGGTGCGGGCCAGCCTCCCTCCCCCTGCTGCCAGGTCTGACCGCCATCGCTGGAACTACGCCACTGCTCGATGTCGCCATCGTCGAAGAAGCGGAACTGCAATAGGTTCTCAGTGGTGGGGCCACGGGTGGTGAACAGATAGAGTTGCGCGCCCTGGGGGTCGACCTTCCATTGAGCTTCGTTCGTCAAGGTTCGGCCGTTACCGTCGCCAGCAAGATAACTAACCTGCAGCTGACCTGCCTGGTAGTAGCCCGCGCCTAGTTGCAAGGTATCACTGCCGGCGCTCGCCACGGTCCAGCTCTGCCCTCCATCCAGGCTGTAACGCCACTCCTTCACCCCTTCCGGCAGGGTCACGTCCACCTGGCCGTTGCGGGTGATGCCGTCAGTGGCCGACACCCCGGTGTCTTCGTGCAGGGCCAGGCCCGGCGTGAGCGGCTGCCATTGTTCGAGCCGCGTCTGGAACAGCTGCTGGTCGGCGCTCTGGCCATCCGGGCGGCTCAGATAATCGATCATCTCGACGATGACCGCTGCCCTGGCGTCCTGCTGGGTACTGCCCAGGGTCTCCAGTCGGCCCAGCCAGAAGGCCTTGCCGTCGGCATCGGCGTTGCGTCCGAGCAGGTCGCCATAGCAGCCGTCGATGAAGGCGCTGGCGCTCTCCTCGGCCGGTTGCGCCTGCAGGCGCTCGGCGCCGTTGAGGAACAGGCGGACGAGTTGCTCATTGCCCAGGCCCTCGTCCAGTTTGGCGACCCAGAAACGGAAGCCTTCCGCGTCCGGGGCACGGCCCAACACCCCCCAATAGCAGGCGTTCACCCGCGCTGCATTGTCCACGACCATGGTCTTTCCTCCTTGAAGCGGCCACCCACCGTGGCCGACTACTGGCTTATAGAAGGCGTCGCCAAGTGGTGCAGACCTGTGTCCGGATTCCTGTGGTGGGATCGACAGCCTTTCGCCTAGAGCGATAAGCAACAGGACGGATGAAAAGAAGGTCCTGGTCGAATCGTCGAGGTACTCGACGTTTCGTCAAATAAGGGACGACACTTCGACGCTCTGACGCTCACATCTGGCAGCGCCGCTTTTTAAGCTGGAGCCTCAACCACGGAGGATCCGCCATGAACGTCACCCTGCTCGGCGCCGGCCACATCGGCTACACCATTTCGCAATTGCTGCACGCCAGTGGCGACTACCGGGTGACGGTGGCGGATCGTGACGAACGTGCCCTGGCGGCCATCGCGGCCCTGGGCGTGCAGACCCGCACCCTGGACACGTCCGACGCCAGCGCCCTGACCGCGGCCCTGGACGACCAGGACGTGGTGCTCAACGCCCTGCCCTACCACCTGGCGATTCCCGTCGCCCAGGCGGCCAAGGCCACCAACACCCACTACTTCGACCTGACCGAAGACGTCAAGGCGACCAAGACCATCCGCCAGCTGGCCGAGGGCGCGAGCAATGCCTTCATGCCCCAGTGCGGTCTGGCGCCTGGCTTCATCGGTATCGCCGCCCACTCCCTGGCCAAGCGTTTCGACAGTGTGCGCGAGGTGAAGATGCGCGTCGGCGCCCTGCCGGAATTTCCCACCAATGCCCTGAAGTACAACCTGACCTGGAGTGTCGACGGCCTGGTCAACGAGTACTGCCACCCCTGCGAAGCGGTGCGCAACGGCGAACTGCAACTGGTGCAGCCGCTGGAAGGCCTGGAGCACTTTTCCCTGGACGGCGTGGAATACGAGGCCTTCAACACCTCGGGCGGCCTGGGCACCCTCTGCGAGACCCTGCAGGGCCAGGTGGAAACCCTGGACTACAAGACCGTGCGCTATCCGGGTCACCGCGACCTGATGAAGTTCCTGCTGGAAGACCTGCGTCTGGCCGGTGACCAGGAGCAACTCAAGAACATCCTGCGCGGCGCCGTGCCCACCACCATGCAGGACGTGGTGCTGGTGTTCGTCACCGTCAGCGGGATGCGCGGCGGCAAGCTGGTGCAGGAGGTGTTCAGCCGCAAGATCTTCGCCGCCGAGCGTGATGGCCGCCTGACCAGCGCCATCCAGATCACCACCGCCGCTGGCATCTGCACCGCCCTGGATCTGTTCCGCGAAGGCAAGCTGCCACAGCGCGGCTTCATCGCCCAGGAGCAGGTGGACATGGACGCCTTCCTGGCCAACCGCTTCGGCAAGGCCTACCAGCCGGTCTGATCGACGAAGCCTAACGGCGCACCTGGGGTCCATAACGGTACGACCACCGTTAGAGGACCCTTTTTCATGCTCAGCGTCGCCATCGTCGGTTGCGAACAGATCCACGCTCAGGACTACCTGGACACCAGCCTGGCCGATCCGCGCGTGCGGGTGGTGGCCGTGGCCAGCGAACGCGATCCCGCCCGCGCCCGGCGCCTTGCCGCCCCCCATGGCCTGCCGGTACTGGACGATTTCGCCCAGTTGCCCGAGGTGGATCTGGCCTTCGTCACCACCGCCATCGAGGATCACGAAGCGGCGGTGAGCGCCCTGCTCCCGCGCGCCCGGCACCTGTTCGTGGAAAAGCCCCTGGCCGTCTCGGCTGAACGCGCGACGGCGCTGGCGGCGCAACTGGCCGGACGTTCCTGCTTCAGCGGCTTCTATCTGCGTACCGATCCGGCCCTGCGGCAGCTGCGCCAGCTGGCGCGGGACGGGGCCATCGGCAGCCTCAGCCACCTGTCGCTCACCGCCGGGCACCCCGGGTTGCTGGAGGGCTGGCTGAGCGATTGGCCCGCGCATCTGGACGAGACGCGCATGGGCTATGGCGCCTTTGGTGACCTGGCGGTGCATCTGCTGGATTTCAGCGCCTGGCTGACTGGTGAAGCCCTGACGGTCGAGTACTGCCGCCTGGAGCGCGATGCCCGCTGGCCGCTGGATCACAGCGGCGAGGCGCTGCTCCGGGCCGGCGACCTGCCAGTCCAGCTGCGCGCCAGCGCCACCCTGCGCGGTCCGCGATTGGCCGTTCGCCTGGACGGCAACGAGGGAACCCTGGCGCTCTCCGCGAGGCGGCTGGTACTGCACGACGCTAAGGGAAATCGCCAGACGTTGGCCGAGGGCGTCGACCCCGGCGTGCCTCAGGGGGCCCAGGCGGTATTCGATCAGTTACTCGGAAAACCACGTCCGGAACTGGCCACCCTGGCGGATGCGCTCGTGGCCAACCAGCTGCTCGATCGACTCTATGGACGCGGCTGAAAGCGATTTCGAACGATCGCGAAGCCTGACCTGCTCACCTAAAGGTCGGACAGCAGGTGCCGATAGCGAAGGTATCCAGCGCAACTTGGCTGAAACCCACCTCGCAGAAAGGAAGGCTCCATGGTCTGGTTCAACAATCTGGCGCTGGCGAAGAAACTCGCCGTGGCCTTTGGCCTGTGCACGGCCATCACCCTGGGCATCGGCGCCGTCGGCCTGAGTGGCATCAGAAGCGTCAACGCCCAGCTGGATAACGTGTTGAACGACACGCTGCTCTCCATCACCCTGCTCAACGATGCCAAGAGCAATGTCATCGGCCACAATCGCGATCTCTTCCGCGTGCTGTCCATGGCCTACGGCGAAGCACCGCAAAGCGACCAACAGGCCGTCATCACCTCAATGCGTGACAATCAGGCCGATGCGGAGAAGCCCTTCGCCGCCTATCGCGCCACGCCGCGGCAGGCCGATGAAAAGCAGGCCGGTGATGCCTTCGAGCAGGACTGGAAGAGCTATGTCGCGGGTACCGACGCCATCCTGGCACGCCTTGCGGCCAAGGATGTAACCGGTGCCGCCAAGCTGTTGAACGAGCAGGTGCAACCCACCTACCGCAAGACCATGGCCTCGTTCAAGATTATGATGCAATCCAACAAGCGCCAGAGTGCCGAGGCCGGTGACGCTGCCCACGCTGCCTACAAGCAGGCCTTCTGGGTACTCTGCCTGGGGCTGCTGCTGGCCACGCTATGCGCCCTGACGCTGGGCTTCGTCATCACGCGGATGATCGTCATGCCGATCCGCCAGGCCGTCTCCAGTGCCGAACGGGTCGCCCAGGGCGATCTGACCCAGACGATCCAGAGCTCCCGGCGTGATGAAGCCGGCCAGCTGCTGCAAGCCCTGGGTGGCATGCAGGCCAGCCTGAAAGACACCGTGCAGCGCATGGCCGGCGCCTCCAGCCAACTCGCCGCGGCCGCCGAAGAGCTGCACGCCGTGACCGAGGAGACCTCCCGTGGCCAGGTTCGCCAGCACGACGAGGTGCAGCAGGCCGCCACTGCGGTCAACCAGATGACCGCTGCCGTGGAAGAGGTGGCGCGCAATGCCGCTTCCACCTCCACCGCCTCTCAGGACACCAGTCGCGAAGCCCAACAGGGTCGCGAACAGGTGCAGCAGGCCGCCCAGGCCATGGCAGTGATGACCCGCGAGATCACCGACTCCACCGAGAAGGTGCAGACCCTGGAAGGCCAGGTACGCGAGATCGGCAAGGTGCTGGAAGTGATTCGTGGCATCGCCGAGCAGACCAATCTGCTGGCGCTCAACGCCGCCATCGAAGCGGCCCGCGCCGGCGAGCAGGGTCGTGGCTTCGCCGTGGTGGCGGACGAAGTTCGCGCCCTGGCCCATCGCACCCAGGGGTCCACCGGCGAAATCGAACGGATGATGAGCGCCGTGCGCAGCAGTGCCGAAGAAGCCGTGAGCGCCATGCACAAGAGCCAGTCCCTGGCAGGGGATACCCAGGAGCGCGCCAACCGTGCCGGCGAAGCCCTGAACCGCATCACCACCGGGGTCGCCCAGATCGAGGAGCGCAACCTGGTGATCGCCAGCGCCGCCGAGGAGCAGGCTCAGGTGGCCCGCGAAGTGGACCGCAATCTGGTCAATATCCAGGACCTGTCCACCCAGACCGCCACCGGTGCCCAGCAGACCGCCGCGTCCAGTCAGGAGCTGTCGCGACTGGCCAATTCCTTCCAGGGCCTGGTCGCGCAATTCCGTTATTGATCGGTCATCCAGGAAACTTCCGACCAGCGGACGACCTGCCCTCACCCCGGTGAGCGGCAGGCCGCAAGCGCAGCGGTAGCCCTCCCGGTTCAATACCCTGGGACGGGGAATTGAACATTGCCCGCCAGCGCGGCTCTGATCTGAACCCCCTGAATGGATGCTCCCATGCGCTTTACCTACGATGCCCGCCGCAGCTATCGCCTGATCGGCCTGGACGACGGACGTCTGGCGGGTCAGTTGCTGCGTGGGCAGCTGTACATCATGGTCGCCGGCGATGGAAAGCAACCGCAGTCCTATGCCCAGCTCGAAGACGATCAGCTGCGTACCGCCGAAGGCCACCTGATCGGTTGCCGCGAGGCGGATATCCTCACCCTGCAGCGGACTGGTGTCGCCTTGCGTCTGGAGCCACTCGACGTCTGAATCGAGGCGGCTCCGAAATCGGCGCAGCCTTTAAAGGCAGGTTGATAAAGCCGTCCGAGCCGAGACATCCATCACCTATCAGTGGGAACCTCTCCCGCGAGTTGTTGCTCCATTTCCTTGAACGTCATCGAAAAGATGCCAAACGGGCGCCTTTCGGCCCCCTTCAGGAGATGTCATGTCCAGCGACAACCAATACCGCATGCAAAACCCCCTTACCCAGTATCCCCAGCCGGAATTTCCCAAGCAGCCCCAGGAAGCCCCGGGCCTGGCGCAGGTCATGCAGCCCCGCCCCGACCATGGCGAGACCAGCTACCAGGGGTTCGGTCGTCTGGCCGGGCGCAAGGCGCTGATCACCGGGGCGGACTCGGGGATCGGTCGGGCCACCGCCATCGCCTATGCCCGGGAAGGTGCCGACCTGGTGCTCAACTACCTGCCCGAGGAAGAGGCCGACGCCCAGGAAGTGGTCAAGCTGGTGGAAGCCGAGGGTCGTAAGGCCATCTGCGTTCCCGGTGACCTGAAGGACGAAGCCTTCTGCACCCAACTGGTGAGCAAGGCCAAGGAGGCCCTGGGCGGCCTCGACATCCTGGTCAATGTGGCTGGCAAGCAGACCGCCGTGCAGGACATCGCCGAGCTGACCACCGAGCAGTTCGACGCTACCTACAAGACCAACGTCTACGCCCTGTTCTGGCTATGCAAGGCCGCGCTGCCGCACCTGCCGGCCGGTGCCGCCATCATCAACACCACCTCGATCCAGGCCACCCAGCCCTCGGAGTTCCTGCTGGACTACGCCTCGACCAAGGCGGCCATCACCAACTTCACCAAGGCGCTGGCCAAGCAGGTCGCCAGCAAGGGCATCCGCGTCAACGCCGTGGCCCCCGGCCCCTTCTGGACCCCGCTGCAGCCCAGCGGCGGCCAGCCCCAGGAAAAGATCCCCACCTTCGGCGGCGAGACGGTGTTCAAGCGCCCCGGCCAGCCGGCGGAGCTGGCGCCCATCTATGTGCTGCTGGCGTCCCAGGAGTCGAGCTATGTGACCGGTGAGGTCTATGGCGCTACCGGAGGCATGGGCTGACGGCCGTGGCGGCCTTCGACCCCGCTCGCCAGGACGGCTACGCGCCCCTGGCGGGCTACGCCGCCCTCTCCGATGGCCGTTCGGTCGCCCTGGTGGCGCCGGATGGCTCGCTGGATTGGTGGTGCGTCCCCAACATGGATTCCGCACCGCTGTTCGACCGCCTGCTGGACGCCCCAGCGGGCGGTTTCTTTTCGATCGCCCCGGTCGCCCACTATCGCGTGGAGCGGGCCTACCGCGAAGACAGCAACGTCCTGGAAACCTGCTTTCACACCGCCGAGGGCAGCGTGCGCCTCACCGAATCGCTCAACAGCGGCTCGGCCGGACGCCTGCCCTGGTGCGAACTGGGTCGTCGCGTCGAAGGCCTCTCCGGACGGGTCGAATTGCGTATCGAGCTGGTGCCGGGCACCCAGGGCCAGACCGTCTCGCCCTGGATGCGCAGCACGCCCAATGGCGAGGTCATGCATGTCGACGGTGTGATGGCCACCCTGCGTTATTGCGAACGGCTGGAAATACTCGAATGCGACGATCGCCGGCTGGTGGCGCGACTGGTACTGGAGGCCGGGCAACGCAGTGTCCTGGCCTTGACCGCGACCGAAAACGAACCCCTCGTGGTGCCGTCCCTGGACGAAGTGGACCAGCGCATCGACCGCAGCGATCAGGCCTGGCGTGAATGGGCCCAGGGCTTTGCCTATCAGGGCGAATTCCTCAGCGAGGTGAAGCGCTCGGCATTGGCGCTCAAGCTGCTGCTCTACTCGCCCACCGGTGCCATCGTCGCCGCCGCCACCACCTCGCTGCCGGAACGCATCGACGGCGACAAGAACTACGAATACCGCTATGCCTGGGTGCGCGATGCGGTCTTTACCATCAAGGCCTTCCTGCGTCTGGGCGCCCTTGGCGAGGCCCAGGCGGCCCTGGCCTGGATTCAGAACGTCATCCGCCGCCACGGCAATCGCCTGCACACCTGCTTCACCCTGGAAGGCGAACTGGCACCGGAAGAGCGCACCATCCCCGTACCCGGCTATCGCGACTCCCAGCCGGTACGTGTCGGCAATCGCGCCAGCGCCCAGTGTCAGCTGAGTCTCTATGGCGATCTGCTGGAGACCTTCCGCCTCTATGCCAGCAAGGGCCATGTGCTGGATTTCGCCACCGCCAGCCTGCTCACCGATCTGGCAAACCTCTGCGCCGATGGCTGGCGGCAGACGGATGCCGGGATGTGGGAATTGCCTGAAGAGCGCCACTACACCCTGTCCAAGCTGGGCTGCTGGTTCGCCCTGGATCGCGCCGTGACCCTGGCCCGCGACGGCCATATCCCCGACGCCATGTGCGGTCGCTGGGAGCGCGAGCGCGACCGCATCCGCGACTGGGTCAACGAACATTGCTGGAGCGAGCGCAAGCAGGCCTACACCTTCTATGCCGGTACCGAGCGCCTGGACGCCGGGCTGTTACTCGGCATCCGTTTCGGCTTCGACGGCGGTGAGCGCTCGGTCAGCACCCTGGCGGCCATCCGCCGCGAGTTGGCCCATGGACCTCTGGTCTATCGCTATAGCGGTGCCGAGCAGGAAGAAGGTGCCTTCCTGGCCTGCTCCTACTGGATGGTCGAGGCCCATGCCGTGCTGGGCGAGGTGGACCAGGCGCGCGAGCTGATGCGCGAGGTCCTGGCCGCCAGTCTCAATGGCGTCGGCCTGATGACCGAGATGCGCGATCCCCGTGACGGCGCGGCCCTGGGCAACTTCCCTCAGGGCCTGAGCCACCTGGCCATGGTGCATGCGGCGCTGATCCTGGAAGAGCCGGAGCCCGAGGCGTGAGCGACCTGGATTTCACCCGCCCGGTGGACGAGGTCGCCCGGCAACTGATCGGCGCCACGCTCAGGCTCGAAGGTGTGGGCGGCCTGATCGTCGAAACCGAAGCCTACGACGGCGAAGATCCGGCCTCTCACAGCTTTGCCGGCCCTACGCCGCGCAACAAGGCCATGTTCGGTCCGCCCGGGCATGCCTATGTCTATCGCTCCTATGGTATCCATTGGTGCTTCAACCTGGTCTGCCGTGAGGCTGGCCATGGCGCGGGGGTGCTGATCCGCGCTCTGGAGCCGCTGTGGGGGCTGGAGGTGATGCGCGAACGCCGAGGCGGGCTGGCCGATCGCCTGCTCTGCGCCGGTCCCGGCCGGCTGTGCCAGGCATTGGGCATTGATGGCAGTCACGACGGCCTGTCGCTGGCGGAGCCGCCCTTTCTGCTGGAGCCGGCGACCGCCGCGGTGGCGGTGATCGCAGGCCCGCGCATCGGCATCAGTCGCGCGCGCGAGGTGCCCTGGCGTTTCGGTCTGGCCAGCTCGCGTTATTTGAGTCGCGGCTTTGCCAAAGCGCCCCACGCCAGCGATAACGGCTAGGCTGAAGGCAACGGCCTCTGCCACAACCTCTCGGAGTTCCCATGCGCGCTCGTCACCTGCTGCTGACTGCCCTGCTCTTGCCCCTGCTGGCCCAGGCCAGCCTGCGCTGCGGGCAGAATCTCGTCGAAGAAGGCGACAGCGTCGAGCAGGTCCTGGCCGCCTGCGGCGCCCCGGCCGAGCGCAAGGTCAATCCCCCTGCCCTGCGCAACAACAACGTGCCCAAGTTCAATGCGGCCGAGACCCAGTTCTGGACCTATGGCCCGGAGAACGGCGCCTCCCGCCACCTCAAGTTCATCGATGGCAAGCTGGTGGAGATCAGGGTCGAGCGGTAGTGGGCGGGAGCTTCCCTCACCCCAGCCCTCTCCCAGAGGGAGAGGGGGCAAAGCGACTCCAACGTAGGTTGGGTTGAGCGCAGCGAAGCCCAACATTTTTCAGGCGAGCCTCTCCACCGAGCAGGCAAAAAAGAACCGCCCGAGGGCGGTTCAAGAGGAGCACGACCTAGGGCCGTGGTTAGAACTTGGCTTCCAGGTCCAGCTGCAGGGTCTTGACGTCCGCATCGCGGCGGAAGCGGCTGGCGGTATCGGACTCGGCGAGGAAGTAGGTCAGGCCCACACCGAAGTTCTTATCGATCTCATAGCCGAGCTTGAGCTTATGGCCGCGGGCGCCGGTGGAGCCGTTGCCGAAGTCGGAATCGGTGAAGGCACCCACCACGGCGTTGCGCTGGACATCGCGGTAGTTGTATTCCAGCCCGACCCGCTGCATCAGCTTGGTCTTGGCGCCCAGCAGCCAGGCGGTGTCCTCGCCGTCGTCGGCCTTGTCGTTGACCACGTACTGGCCATAGAAGGACAGCGGCACCCACAGCTTGGTCAGGTCCAACTGGGCGAAGCCCTCGTAGAGCTGGAAGCGGTCGGTGGTGTTGCCATTGACCGCCAGGGCGCAGGGCGCGGTAACCGAACCAGTGGTCGGGCAGGCGCTGTCCTGCTCCTTGTCGTAGGCATAGACGCTGCCGCCCACCATCAGCTTGGCGGCATCGCCCAGGTTGAAGCGGCTGCCCAGCTGACCGGCGTAGAGGCGCAGGTCATGCTTGAATTCATAGCCTTCGCCGTCGACGTTGTCCTTGAGCACATAGTAGCCCGTGCTGCCGAACAGCTCGGCGCCGCCGCCTAGGTCGTACTTGTAGGTGCCGGCCAGGCCTTCGGGATTGATGTCGGCGTCCCAGATGACGTCGCCGGTGCTGACCCACTGCTGGCCCATCTTGCCGCCCACCAGGTGCAGATTCGGCACTGCCGTGGGGTGGTAGTCGATGTAGGCCTGATCCAGCCAGAGCTGCTTCTTGTTGAAGTAGTTGTTCAGATCCTGGTTGGTGGAGCGGGCGTCGTCGCCACCGCCGGTGGCGATGCGGATGCCAGTGTTCACCTGCGGATTGATCTCGCTATAGGCACCCAGCCGCGCGCGGATACGCTGGCGGTCACGGTCGCGGCCGTTGTCCGGCTCGCCGCTGATGTCGATGCTCTCGTGGCGCACCCGCACGTCGCCCTTGATCTGGGTCTTGGCGGCCCAGGCCAGCTTCTTCTCGAAGTCGGAGGTCTTCTGCTGCTGAGCGACCTGGGCGGCACGCGCCTGCTGCTCCTGCTGCAGGTCGCCGCGCAATTCGCTGTATTGGGCCGGGGTGATGGAGCCATTGGCCTTGAGCATGTCGAGCAGTTTCTCATCGACAGCGGCACTCGCGGTGGCCGAGCAGGTGGCCAGGAGCAAGCCCGAGAACAGCGCCGTGAATCGATAAGGGTTAACAGACATCGGCAGATCTCCTTTCAAGACAATCCAGGTGGTAGTGGCTGGCGGTGCAGCCCGTCACAAAGCTGGGTCAGTCTCGGCAGAAGAGATGTCGTTTTGCTTGCAGGAACATAAAGGTTTTAATTCAAGTCACTGAATCTAAAGCAAAATTTAACCAAAGATTCATCCGCTCCGAACGGCTCCGCTGCGGACCGGGAAGGATGAGGACGACTAGAGGCCCTGGCTCGCCGCTTTTCAGCCGCCCATGAAAAAGGCCACTCCAGGGAGTGGCCTTGCGAGATCTGGCGAGATCCGGCGAGATTTTCAGCCGAAGCGACCGGTGATGTAGTCCTCGGTCTGCTTCTTGTCCGGCTTGGTGAAGATCTTGTCGGTCTTGTCCACTTCGATCAGCTCGCCCAGGTACATGAAGGCGGTGACGTCGGAGCAACGCGCCGCCTGCTGCATGTTGTGGGTGACGATGACCACGGTGAACTCCTGCTTGAGTTCGGCCAGGAGTTGCTCGATGCGCGCGGTGGAGATGGGGTCCAGGGCCGAGGTCGGCTCGTCCAGCAGCAGCACCCGCGGACGCAGGGCGATGGTACGGGCGATGCACAGGCGCTGCTGCTGACCGCCGGAGAGCCCCAGGGCGCTCTGATTGAGCTTGTCCTTGACCTCATCCCACAGCGCCGCGCCACGCAGGGCCTGCTCGACCCGATCCTGCAGCTCCACCCGGGACAGGCGCTCGTGGTGGCGAATGCCATAGGCGACGTTGTCGGCGATGGACATGGGGAACGGTACCGGCTTTTGGAACACCATGCCGATGGTGCTGCGCAGGCGACTCAGCGAGTACTTCGGATCGAGGATGTTCTCCCCGTCCATGAGGATCTCGCCGGTCGCTTCCAGCCCCGGGTATTCCGAGTAGATGCGGTTGAAGATGCGCAGCAGCGTGGACTTGCCGCATCCGGACGGGCCGATGATGGCGGTGATCTGCTTGGCCGCGATGTCCAGGTTGATCGACTTGAGCGCCTGGTGGCCCTTGTAACGGAAGCCGACGTCGCGCGCCTGCAGTTCCGGTATCTGCGTCTGCATGGTAGTCACTTGGAATCCCGGTTACGAAAGAAGAAGCGAGAGGAGAGGTTCAGGAACAGCACGAACAGCGTCAGCAGCAGGGCGCCGGCCCAGGCCAGGTGCTGCCAGTTCTCGAACGGACTCATGGCGAACTGGAAGATGGTCACCGGCACGGTAGCCATGGGCTTGAGCACGTCGGCGTTCCAGTACTGGTTGCCGAAGGCGGTGAACAGCAGCGGTGCGGTCTCGCCGGTGATGCGGGCGATCGACAGCAGCACCCCGGTCACCACGCCGGCGCGGGAGGCACGCAGCAGGATCTGCAGGGTCACCTTCCACTGGGGGATGCCCAGGGCCAGGGCCGCTTCGCGCATGGCCGGCGGCTGCAGCTGCATCATCTCGTCGGTGGTACGGGTCACCACCGGCACCACCAGCATGGCCAGCGCCAGGGAGCCGGCAAAGCCGGAAAAGCCCAGGCTGCCACCGGAGTACTGGTTCAGCGTCACCACCACGGCGGTGTAGATGAACAGGCCGATGACGATGGACGGCGCCGACAAGAGGATGTCGTTGACGAAACGCACCACCAGGCCGAGTTTGGAGTGGCGGGCGTATTCGGCCAGCCAGAGGCCGGCGAGGATGCCGATGGGTGCACCGATGGCGGTCGCCAGCAGGGTGATCAGCACGCTGCCGAACAGGGCGTTGGCCAGACCGCCGTCGGCGGCGCCGGGTGGCGGCGTCATCTCGACGAAGATGGCCGGGCTCAGGGCGCTGACGCCCTTGATCAGGGTGGTGCCAAGGATCCAGGCCAGGAAACCCAGGCCGAGCACGGCGGCGGCGCTGCCAAAGATCAGCGCGATGCCGTTCTTGATCCGCCGCTTGCGATAGAGATAGGCGTCGATGTGCATCAGTTACCTGCCTTGCGCGACAGTTGCGTCAGCATCAGCCGTGCCGCCAGCAGCACGAAGAAGGTCACCACGAACAGCAAAAAGCCCAGGGCGATCAGCGAAGAGCGGTGCAGATCGGTGTAGGCCTCGTTGAATTCGTTGGCGATCACCGAGGCGATGGAACTGCTCGGCATCATCAGCGAGAGGGAGAACTGGTGGGCGTTGCCCAGCACGAAGGTCACCGCCATGGTCTCGCCCAGGGCGCGACCCAGGCCGAGGAAGGCGCCGCCGACCACCGCCGAGCGGGTGTAGGGCAGCACGATGTCCCAGCAGACTTCCCAGGTGGTGGACCCCAGCGCATAGGCCGATTCCTTGAGCTGGGCCGGCACGCTGCGGAAAACCTCGTACATCACCGAGGTGATGAAGGGCAGGATCATGATCGCCAGGATGATGCCGGCGGTCAGCATGCCGATGCCCAGCGGCGGTCCCTGGAACAGCACGCCGATCACCGGGATGGCGCCGAGGTAGTCGTTGATGAAGGGCGAGATGTGCGCGGCCATGAAGGGGCCGAAGACGAACAGGCCCCACATGCCGTAGATGATCGAAGGGATACCGGCCAGCAGTTCCACCGCCGTGGCCACCGGACCGCGCAGCCAGGTAGGGGCGATCTCGGAGAGGAACAGGGCGATGCCGAAGGCGGTAGGCACGGCCAGCAGCAGGGCGATGAAGGAGGTCATCAGGGTGCCGTAGATGGGCACCAGGGCGCCGAACTTCTCGGCCCCGACATCCCATTCGGCCGAGGTGATGAAGTCCAGGCCAAAGGTCATGAAGGCGTGGCGACCGCCCCAGAGGGTGGACGCGGCGGCGCCGACCAGTACCAGCAGTACCAGCAGCGCGGCGGAAAACAGGAGCCGCCGGAACCAGACATCGGCGCGGGTATCCCGGCGGATGCGCTGTTCCTGAGCGGCGGAGAGGGGCAGGGTCTGGTCGGTCATGGAGCTTTCCGTCTACCTGGAAGGACGCGCGAAACCGCCTGGACCCCAGGGGATCCAGGCGGCGGGACAGGCGTGTTTACTTCTTGAAGTCGGACGCCCAGTAGCCTTCGATCTGCTTGACCAGGGCATCCGGGACCGGGACGTAATCCAGGGCCGCGGCATCCTTCTGGCCATGCTCCAGGGACCACTTGAAGAAGTCGAAGGCGACCTTGCTGCGCTCTTCGTTCTTGGGTTCCTTGTACATCACGATCCAGGTGGTGGCGGTGATCGGCCAGGCATCGGCGCCCGGGGCGTTGGTCATCAGCAGGTTGAAGTCCTTGGCGCTCTTCCAGTCGGCGGTGGCGGCGGCGGCCTGGAAGCTCTTGGCGTCGGGCTGCACGAAGTTGCCGGCGGCGTTCTTCAGCTGCACATGGGACATCTTGTTGGTCAGCGCATAGGCGTACTCGACGTAGCCGATGGAGCCCTTGATCTGCTTCACGTAGGCGGCGATACCCTCGTTACCCTTGCCACCCACACCAACCGGCCAGTTGACAGTGGTGCCGAAGTTGAACTTCTCCTTCCACTCCGGGCTGACCTTGGCCAGGTAGTTGGTGAAGTTGTAGGAGGTACCCGAGCCGTCGGAACGACGCACCACGGTGATGGCGCCCTCAGGCAGCTTCAGGCCGGGGTTCAGCGCGGCGATGGCCGGGTCGTTCCAGGTCTTGATCTCACCCATGAAGATCTTGGCCATGGTCGGGCCGTCGAGCTTCAGCTTGCCGGGCTCGATGCCTTCCACGTTGACGACCGGAACGATGCCGCCAATGATGGTCGGGAACTGGCCCAGGCCACCCTTCTGCAGGTCGTCGGTGCTCATGGGGGCGTCGGTGGCGCCGAAGTCCACGGTGCCGGCCTTGATCTGGGCAATGCCGCCGCCGGAGCCAATGGACTGGTAGTTGATACGGTTGCCAGTCTTCTCGCTGAAGCCTTGCGACCACTTCGACAGAACGGGGAAGACGAAGCTCGAGCCGGCGCCTGTGACATCCACGGCGTGAGCGGCGGTGCTCAGGCAAAAGGCCGACAACAACAGAGAGAGGCTGAACGTGCGTTTCATGGTGGCTCCATTACCTAGTGAGGGCTGGCGCTAGGCTATTGCCGAAATGTGACAATTAAGTGTCAGCGGCATGACGAAACGGGGACGGCAGAGCGCCATCATTGAGAGCGGCGGCGACAGCTCCTGCGTTGGCAAGCGAAGGTGTCCGCACCCAGGCCTTGCAGCAGACCGCTCGGACTCATCCGCCCTAGGCTGCGGATGGCAAAGAGGCCGCCTACCTTCTGGTCGGCTTCCACCGGCGACCTCCGGCGGTCACCAGACGACACGCCTGTCCGCCGCCCGCGGTCGTCCCGGCAGCCTATGCTGTGGCCGCGATCCAGTTATGGCGGGCCTTGCAGGCCTCCCGGCGCATCCGCGCGATCGAATTGGCAGCAGGAATTTAGCCAAGGCTATATATATTAGAACTATCTACAAGATAGACTTTCTCTATCCGGATGGGTAAGGTGGCGGCCTCTTTGGGGAGTAGCCTGCTTCCACTGCGGTGGAAAGCGTTCTGATCAACATACTCGGCAACCGCCGTGGTCAGGACAGCCGGTCAGGGTTGGCGAGACCAGAGGCATCACCGCGCCATGCCGGGCGTGCGGGGGTGTCTTGTGGATCGAGCCCGGTCGGCGCTGTGACGATGAACCCCGCTTCCCTGATGTTCCTGGCCTTCGCCATGTCCACCGATGCCTTTGCCGCCGCCGTCGGCAAGGGTGCCAGCCTGCACAAGCCCTGCCTGCGTGAAGCCCTGCGCACCGGCGCCATCTTTGGCGTCATCGAAGCCATCACCCCGGTGATCGGCTGGGCCATCGGCCTGACCGCCGCGCAGTACGTCCAGCCCTGGGATCACTGGATCGCCTTCACCCTGCTCACCGTGCTTGGCCTGCGCATGATCTGGGCCGGCTTCGGCGCGCCCGAAGCCGAAGCCGAGAAGCCCCGCCAGCACTCCTTCCTGCTGCTCGCCCTGACCGCCGTGGCCACCAGCATCGACGCCCTCGCCGTGGGCGTGGGCCTGGCCTTCATCGACGTCAACATCATTACCGCCGCCCTGGCCATCGGGCTCGCCACCATGGTCATGGTCACCACCGGGGTGATGCTGGGCCGGGTGATGGGCAATCTTGTGGGCAAGCGCGCGGAGATGCTCGGCGGCGTGGTGCTGATCGTGATCGGCGCGGCCATCCTCCATGAACACCTGGCCGCTGTCGCCGCCTGATGGCCCCGCTGTGGCGTAGCGCCCTCCTCGTCCTGGTCGCCCTGCTACTGGCAGCCTTGGGCTTTCTCGCCTGGCAACGCTTCTGGCCGGCCCAGGCCGCGCCTGGCTGGCGCTACGAAGTGGCCCATGCCGATATCGCCAAGGCCAGCGCCCTGGCCTGGCAGGGCGACGCCCTGCTCACCGCGGAAGAACTCAAGGACGGCAAGGGTCGCCTGCTGCGCATCGATGCCCAGGGCCGGCGCAGCGTGCTCAGCGCGGGCCTGTACAAGCCCGATGGCTTGGTGCCCTACCAAGAGGGTTTCGCCTACAGCCAGGAAGGCGGCACCCATCCGATCCGCTGGTTCGACGCCACTGGCAGTCGTGATCTGTTCATCGGCATCAACGCCCAGGGCCTCTGGGCCGAAGGCAAGCGCCTCTATGCGGTGGAAGACCGCAAGGGCGAGGGACGCCTGCTGCGCTACGACGCCGCCGATGGCAGCCTGACCGTGCTGCGCGACCACCTGGACGAGGCGGAGTCCTTTACCCGCTGCCCGGATGGCAGTGCCTTCTATACCGAGAAATCCCGTGGCCTGGTGCGCCAGCTGAGCGACGATGGCCGTGATCCGCCGGCGCTGAGCGATCTGCGCGAACCGAGCTTTCTGCTCTGCGACCATCGCGGCCTGTGGATCAGCGAAGACTCCACCCACCGCGCCCGCCTGCTGCTCTGGGATCGCCAGTCAGCCCCGCGCGCCATCCTGACCTTCCTGCGCGCACCCCAGGCGCTGCTGCCGCGAGGCGACGGCTACCTGCTGGCCGAAGGCGGGCGCGACCGCATCATCGCCCTCGATCCGCGCTAGAGCATGCGTCTCAGGGTGTCGTCCTTGCGCACCAGGTGATGCCAGAGCGCGGCCAGCACGTGCAGGCCGATTACCCAGTAGAAGGCCTGGCCGAGCCAGAGGTGCACGCCCTTGAGCGACTTGGCCAGTTCCGGATCCACGGGAAAGGGCGAAGGCAAGGCCCAGGTGCTGGAAGGAATCTTCACCGCGCCGATGGTCAGCCAGACGGTGAACAGCCCGAGCAGCGGCTGGGCCAGCAGAAAGGCATAGAGGGCATAGTGGGTCAGTCGGCTCACCTGCGCGAGCCCCGCAGCCAGCGGCGGCGTGATGGGCGGCACCGGATGGCGATGGCGCACCAGCAGTCGCGGCAGGACCAGCGCCAGGACCAGCAGACCGACCCAGAAATGACTGAGCACCACCCACTGGCGCTCCAGGGAACCCCGCTCGAACTGGCCGCGGTTGGTGATCAGCACATAGGCCAGCAGCACCAGCAGGGCCATGAGCCAGTGCAGCAAGCGGGCGCTGCGCGCATAGCGGGAAACAGGAGAGGCGGAAGACATGAGGAGGTCCTGCTACTGAGGTGAAAAGGCGCCGGCAGTGTAGCGGTGCCCCGTTGCCGAGGGTAAGACGGCAACGGCACTAACCGCAGGGCGCCGCCGAGGTGTCCAGCAGCAACTTACTCAGTTGCTGCGGCGCCTGGTGCACCAGGCCGGTGGGCGATTCGCAGACGCGCTGCACGAAGTTATCGCTGAACAGGAGCTTGCCATGGACGAAGTACTCGCCCGGGCGGCGATTGGGATTGTCGATGCGGGTACCCAGGCGCTCCGCCAGCCAGCTGCCGGCTTCGTAGTGACTGATCCAGCGCTCGTCCTGCAGCTCGGCCAGGGCCTCGGTCGGGGCATCGCGCGCCACCACGATCATTGGGACATCGCTGACCTCGGGCACCAGGTCGTTGTGGCCCCAGTGCCCCCCCTCCCCCAGCCGCTGGCCATGATCGCCGGTGATGATCAGATAGCGCTCGCCGTCCAGACGATCGAAGTCGGCGAGAATCTCGGCGAGCAGGCCATCCAGGTAGTGCAGGGAATTGTCGTAGGCATTGGCCTGGCCCTCGGCGCCGCTGTCCGGCCAGGGCGCGGACGTGGGCTCGTGCCGATAGTTCTGCGCATAGGGCAGGTGCGCGGTGCGCAGGTTGAGCACCACGAAATTGCGTGGCGCCCACTGCTGTTCGTCGAGGATCTCCAGCAGGGCGCGATCCTGGCGCTGCAGAAAGCGCAGCGGATGGTCCTCGCGGGTGATGGAAACGTCCAGATGGCGACTGCCCAGGTGCGCCAGCAACTTGGATTCCTGGGACGACAGCCAATGGGTGCGAAAGCCGGCGGCCTGAGCGAAGCGAAACAGATTGATCTCGCCGCTGCGCAACCGCTGGTCCTGGCCCGGCTCGCGGATGGGATTCAATAGATAGGGCAGACTGACGTCGGTGGCCACCCCTGCCGCTACCCCGGGCCGGATCAGCGCCTGGGGATTGTCCGCCAGGTAGGCCGAAAGCTTAGGGGTGGTATTGCGTTCGTAACCAAAGGCGCCCAGCCGATCGCTGCGCAGGGAATCGGCCACCACTAGCCAGACGTGTCGCGCGGTGCTGGGCACCTGGGCCAGCCCATAGGGCGCATAGGCGGTGGGCGGCAGGACGACGTCGTCACGCCCGGCCAGGCGCACCGCCCAGGCGGAAAAGGCATTGAGGCTGTTGTGCAGGCCGCTGCGACTGGGGCTGGGCACGAAGGCATCGAGGTTGCGATAGGTGGCGCGATAGGGTTTGGACAGCAGCACCGCGGCGATCAACAGCAGCGCCCAGCGACTGGCCGGCAGCGGCACCCGGCTCGGAAGGTAGAGATGCAAGGCGATCAGCAGCCCATAGGGCAGGCCCACGCAGAGGAGCACTGGCCAGTGCTCGGGGAGGCTGAGCCAGAGTGTGTGGCGCACCTCGGCGGTGTCGCCCAGTAAAGCCTGGATATCGATGGCGCTGAGCGGCTCGCCGAAAAAGCTGAGGTTGCCCAGCTGCAGCAGCTGCATCAGCGCGAACCCCAGCAGGATGGCCACTGCCAGGCGTGGCAAATGGCTCAACCAGAGCGCCAGGCTGAACACCCAGAGCGCGGCGACATAGCCCGCCTCCAGCTCGGCGCGGTTGTTGGGGGTGAAGCCTTGCTGCAGGAAGTCGTCGGCCAGCAACAGCAGGCAACTCAAGCTGCTCAAGGCCAGCAGATTGCGCCAGTGCCGCCAACCCGTGGCGCGGGGGCGGGAAAACGTCGCGAGCAGCATCAGGGGGCCCTGCGCAAGCGCAAGGGGAAGCGAAGGCGAGCGGCCATGAGCGGGCTCCAATGACAGGAAGCCGCTACCCTGAGGGGCGAACCTTAATGAAGTCTTAGTGGCTCATGCGCGGTAACAGATGACCAGGCGGTCAGCCGGTAGGCGGCCGGCTTGACCCTGAAGTCACTTCAGGCTTCAGGATGGTCACAGAAAGGCTATTGCCCGCTGCCTCCTCAACCCTTCGGAGACCTGTAGATGAGTGGCTCCACCCCGCACCACGATCACGATCACGATCACGATCACGATCACCAGCATGGCCACGATCACGGCCATGGTCACGCCCATGCCCCGCGGGTCACCGCCGCCAACGAGCGCAAGCTCAAGCTGGTCTTCGTCCTGACCTTTGGCTACGCCATCGTCCAGGCCGTGGGCGGCTGGTGGTCCGGCTCCCTGGCGCTGATCGCCGATTCCGGGCACATGGTCTCGGATGCCGCCGCCCTGCTGCTGGCCCTGGTGGCCTACCGCGTGGCGGCCAAGGCGGCCAATGCCCGCTTCACCTATGGCTTCCACCGGGTACGCATCCTCGCCGCCCTGACCAATGGCGTCGCGCTGTTGCTGCTGGTCCTGTGGATCGGCTGGGAAGCCATCATACGGCTGCGCGAGCCCACCGAGGTGCTGTCCGGCCCCATGCTGGTGGTGGCGGTGATCGGTCTGGTGGTCAATATCGTCGGCTTCCTGGTGCTGAACGGCGGGCACAAGGACGACAGCAATCTGCGCGGCGCGCTGCTCCACGTGGCCGGCGACCTGCTGGGTTCGGTGGGCGCCATCGTCGCCGCCCTGGGCATCCTCTGGACCGGCTGGACCTGGCTGGATCCGGCGCTGTCGATCCTGGTCGCCCTGCTCATCGTCAAATCGGCCTGGACCCTGGTGCGCGATGCCGGCGCGGTGCTGTTGCAGGCCGCGCCAAGGGAATTCGACACGGCCGGTGCCACGGCGGCGGTCCGTGCCCTGCCGGAGGTGGCCGAGGTTGGTCATCTGCACGTCTGGACGCTGACCGACGAAACCCGCATCGCCACCCTGCACATCACCCCGGCGCCGGGCAGCGACCCCCTGCGTCTGCCGACCCTGGTGGGCGAGCTGCTGCGCAGTCGCCATGGACTGCAGCACGTGACGGTGCAGGTGGATCCGCCCGGCACCCTCGACGGGCACTGCGCCTAGGCTTGTCTGAACAGTGCCTGCGCCAGCCCAGGCTGCGTTAAAAATCCGCTGGGTCGGAATGCTCATTTACCACTCGTAACTTCGCGCGCGAGGCCGATCCGTTTCATCATGGATGTGATTCGCTGGGCTCACCCTTCGGGCCAGCCATTGGTTGTTACTCCCGTTGGTCGTTGCGCCTCGCCTGATCTTCGCTCGGCGACTGTTCAGACCAGCCCCGGCATGCAACGCCCGGTAACAGTCGCCCTCGCCGGCGCCCGGTGTTCGCGGCGATGATGACGGGCTGGCGGCATGGCAGAGCGAGGAAGACAGGCGTGCGGGTACTGCTGGTGGAAGACGATGCGGCCCTGGCCCAGGGCATCCGCATGGCCCTGCGCGGCGAGGGCTATACCCTGGACTGGGTGGCCGACGGCCTGGCCGCCGAGCACGCCCTGGCGTCCGAGCGCTTCGACCTGGTGCTGCTGGACCTGGGTCTGCCACGGCTGGACGGCCTCGATCTGCTGCGCCGCCTGCGCAGCCGACCCGACGGCCAGGTGCCGGTGCTGGTACTCACCTCCCGCGATGCCAAGGCCGATCGTATCCAGGGCCTGGATGCCGGCGCCGACGACTATCTGGTCAAGCCCTGCGACCTGGACGAACTCAAGGCGCGCCTGCGGGCCCTGATCCGCCGCAGCTGTGGCCGGGCGCAACCGCTGCTGGAGCACGCTGGCATCAGCCTCGATCCGGCCAGCCAGGCAGTGCACTATCGCGGCGCCGAGGTGATGGTGACCCCCATGGAGTATCAACTGCTGCACCAGCTGCTGTTGCGACCGGGCGCAGTCATCACCCGCGAGCGGCTGAGCAATGCGCTCTATGGCTGGCAGGAAGCGGCCTCGGGCAACACCCTGGAAGTGCTCATCCACAACCTGCGCAAGAAGCTCGACAGCGGCTTGATCCGCACCGTGCGCGGGGTGGGCTATCTGCTGGAGCGTCAGCCATGATCGCCATCCGTACCCGCATCCTCGCCCCCACCCTGGCCCTGGTGCTGGCCGGCAGTCTGGCCCTCGCGCTGCTGGCCCTGCGCGACAGCCATCGCGAGATCGAGGGCATCTACGACGCCCAGCTGGTCCAGGGCGCGCGCCTGCTGGAAGGCCTGCTGCAGGCCGGTACGCCGGCGGCGGATCGCTGGCCGGAGCTGATCCGGGTGTTCGACCGGGCCATGCAACCCGTTCCCGGCAGCGTACCAGCGCACCCCTACGAGAATCAGCTGACCTTCCAGATCTGGAGCGCGGACGGCCAGTTGTTGGCCCGGTCCGGCCAGGCGCCGCGGTTGGCCGAGGTGCCGCCCGAGGGGCTGCACGAGGTGTTCGACAACGGTCGCGAATGGTGCGGAATGCTGGTGCGTACCGCCAATGGCGGCCTGCGCATCTGGGTCGGCGAGCGCGAAGACCTGCGCCAGGACCTGATCCAGCGCATCGTCAGCCATACCCTCTGGCCGACCCTGGTGGGCCTGCCGCTGCTGGTCGGGGTGCTCTGGTTGCTGCTGGGCTGGGGCCTGCGCCCGCTGCAGCACTTCGCCCGCAAGCTGCGCGAGCGCGACCCCCACAGCCTGGCGCCGCTGCCGGCCGGACCGTTGCCGCCGGAGTTGCAGCCCATGCGTGGCGCCCTGGATCACCAGCTCGCCCAGTTGCGCGCCCTGCTCGAGCGCGAGCGCCGCTTCATCGCCGACGCCGCCCATGAATTGCGTACCCCCCTGGCGATCCTCGATCTGCATGCGCAGAACGCCCAGCACGCCGAGACGGCGGAAGAACGCGAGGAAGCCCTGGGCTATCTGCGCCAGGGCGTCGGTCGAGCCACCCGTCTGGCCAGCCAGTTGCTGACCCTGGCGCGGCTGGAACCCGGCGCCGCCCAGGTCCAGGCGCTGGACCTGGAACCCCTGGTGCGCGAAGAGCTGGCGGAATTGACGCCCCTGGCACTCAAGCATCAGGTGGAACTGGTGCTGGCGGCCCAGGCCGGACCACCGGTGCTGGGCGATCCGGATGCCATCGCCATCGCCCTGCAGAATCTGGTCACCAACGCCCTGGCCTTCGCCCCTGCCGGCAGTGCGGTGGAGGTCGGCATCGAGGCCAGCCAGGACAACGGCGTGTTGCTGCGGGTGGAGGATCGCGGCCCCGGGGTGGACGAGGCCGAGCTCACGCGGCTGTGCGATCGCTTCTACAGTGCCGGCAATCCCCAGGGCGCCGGGCTTGGGCTGGCCATCGTCGAGACCATCGCCCGCCGGCTGGGCGGTGCCCTGAGCTTCAGCAATCGCGCCCGGGGCGGCCTCCGGGTGGAGTTGCGCCTGCCGCGCGCGGGCTAGGTTTACACGGCTAGGCCTGCTGGCAACCGCGCGCCAAGACCGGCCGCGCGGGTCGGGTCAGACGCAGACCGAGGCCCATCAGCAGCACCACGCCCACCGCCATCAGCAGCCAGGCGTTGGCCAGGCTGTCCAGGTAGTCGCGCAGGATGCCGGCGGCCAGCGGCGCCAGGCTAGCGATCAGGTAGCCACCGCCCTGGACGAAGCCGAGCAGGGCCCCGGCTTCGGTGGGATCGCGCACCTGGTCCATCGCCAGGATCAAGGACAGCGGAAACAGCGCGCCGATGCCCAGACCGAGCAGGATGGCGGTGGGCACCGCCAGTTGCAGCGGTGCCAGCGCCAGGCACAGCAGCCCCACCAGCACCACGCCGAGCACGCCCAGCACCAGCGGCCGGCGATTGCGCAGCCGGGCGATGGTCGCCGACAGCAAGAGACCGGCGCTGACCTCGGCCAGGCTCACGCCGCCCAGCAACAGCCCGCTGTCGGCGGCTTGCCAGCCGAGGCCGGTGTAGTACGGCGGCAACCAGGCCAGCACCAGGGTGTAGGCCGCGGTGCCGATGCCGAAGAAGGCCAGCAACAGCCAGGCCTGGCGCTGACGCCAGGGTTGTGCGCGAGGTGCAGCATCCTGCGCCGGCGCATCCGGACGGGCCAGGGCCAGCCAGACGCCGAGCGCCAGCAGCACCGGCAGGGTCCAGAGCGCCAGGCCCTGGGCCCAGCCCCACTGCTCGGCCAGGGGTGCCGCGGTGGCCGCCGCCACGGCCGCGCCGCCCATGATGCCGGTGGTGTAGAGCCCCATCAGGGTGCTGGTGCGCTGCGGATGGCAGCGGCGGATATAGGCCGGGATCAGCGCCTGTACCAGGGCGATGCCGACACCGCCCAGGGCGGCGGTGAGGATCAGCCCCAGGCCGCTCGGCTCTTCCCAGCGCAAGGCATTGGCCAGGGCCAGCAGCAGCAGGCCGAGGGCGATGCCGCGGCGCTCACCGAGCCAGACCTGCAAGCGCGCGCCACCCAGGGCGCAGAACCCCATGGCGGCGATGGGCAGGGTGGTCAGCGCCCCGGCGCCACTGCCTTCCAGGCCGGTCGCAGCCTGAATGCCATCCAGCAGCGGACCGATGGCGGCTAGGATGGGCCGTAGATTGAGGCCGACCAGCAGCACCAAGAGCACGGCGAGGAAAGCATCCTGGCGCGGTGCGGGCGTGGTCGGGGATGATGATGACGCGGAAAGCATGGACAATCTCCAAAGTGACGCGGTATTTCTCTTGACGAGAAGTATCTTAACATCAAGATATATTCCCGAGGTAAGCCGATGGCCGATCGCGCCGAATTCGCCGTGGACCAGTGGCACCGCGAGCGCCCCGACCTGGATCCCCTGCCCATGCGCCTGGTGGGTCGGCTGGGCGAGGTGGCCCAGGTGCTCAGTCGCGATGTCCTGCAGCCCTTCTTCGACGAACACCGGCTGCACTATGGCGAATTCGACGTCCTGGCGACCCTGAGGCGCGCCGGCGAGCCCTATGCCCTGAGTCCGACGGTGCTCTATGAATCGGCCATGATCTCCTCGGGCGGCATGACTAATCGCCTCGATCGCCTGGAGCGTGCCGGCCTGATCGAGCGCCGCAAGAATCCCAAGGACCGCCGCAGCACCCTGGTGGCGCTCACCCCTGCGGGCTTCGCCCTGATCGACGGGCTGATGGCCGCCCACGTCGACAACGAACGCCGCGCCTTGGCCACCCTCAGCGAGGCCGAGCAGCAGCAGCTGGATGCCCTGCTGGGCAAGTGGCTGGCCGGTCGCGCACTCTGCTGATGACCAGGCTCATCGACTTCAGCTCATGCAACGGCCTGCACGCCGTGGCCCAGGACTACGCCCATGGCGAACGGGTGCCGCCCCATAGCCATCGCCAGGCGCAGCTGATCCATGCGCTCTGCGGCGTGGTCATCGTCAACACCGCCCAGGGCCGCTGGGTGGTGCCGCCCGGGCGGGGGGTCTGGGTGCCCGCCGGCGAAGAGCACGACCTGCACCTGCTGGGCCGGGTCGAGGTGCGCACCCTGTTCGTCGATCCCGGGGTGCGCGCCGAGCTGCCGACGCGCTGCCAGCTGATCGCCGTCTCGCCGCTGCTGCGCGAACTCATCCTGGCCGCCCTGCCCCTGCCGGTCGACCGACCGGCCGAGGGTCGCGCCTGGCATATCCTGCAGCTGATGCTCGACGAGTTGCAGGGCTCGCCCACCGCCGGCCTGCACCTGCCCTGGCCGGTGGATGCCACGCTCGCCGACCTCTGTCGCCACCTGCGCCAGTACCCGGGCGAGCGCTGGACGCTGACCCGGGCCGCCACGCGGCTGGCGGTCAGCGAACGCACCCTGAGCCGGCTGTTTCTCAAGGAGACCGGCCTGAGCTTTGGCCAGTGGCTGCAGCGGGCGCGACTGGATTCCAGTCTCACCTCGCTGGCCGCCGGCCATGCCATCGTCGACGTGGCCCTGGATCACGGCTATGCCAGTCCCAGCGCCTTCGCCACCCGCTTCCGCCAGGTGCTGGGCGTGTCGCCCTCGGCCTATCGGGGCCAGACGGGACTGCCCGTCGTCCCTAGCCCGCCACCCGGCCCAGCTCGGCTGGATCGATGAGCCCCAGGGCCGCGCGCTGCGCCGAGCGGGCAGCCAGGGCCAGACGACCGCCATAGGGATGGCGCGGGTGGATCGTCAGCTGGTTGCAGGCTTCCACCACGCTGGCCACCTCTTCCAGGCGGGAGAAGTCGATCCCCGGCGCGATGCCCTGGCTGTAGAGATTCAGCGCCAGGGTCACCAGGTCCACGTTGCCGGTGCGCTCGCCATTGCCGAACAGGCAGCCTTCCACCCGCGTCGCCCCGGCCAGCTGGGCCAGTTCGGCGCAGGCGACCCCGGTGCCCCGGTCATTGTGTGGATGGACGCTGATGGTCACATGGGGCGCCGGCCCCAGGCCGCGGATGAAACCCTCGATCTGATCGGCATAGACGTTGGGGGTGGCCACCTCCACCGTCGCCGGCAGATTGAGGATCAGCGGGCGCTCCGCCGACGGTTGCCAGGCCTCGCGGACCGCCTGGCAGATCTCCAGGGCGAAGTCCGCCTCGGTGAAACAGAAGGTCTCCGGTGAATACTGGTAGGTCCAGGCCGTTTCCGGCTGGGCATCGCACCGGGCGCGCACGCGTTGGGTCCCGGCGACCGCCATGGCCAGGGTGGCGGCGCGATCCTGGTCGAACACCACCCGGCGGAACAGCGGCGCGGTGGCGTTGTAGAGATGCACGATGGCCCGGGGTACGCCCACCAGGGCCGCGAAGGTGCGGTCGATCAGCTCGTGGCGCGCTGGCGTCATCACCTGCAGCCAGAGATCGTCCGGCAGCCCGTCCGCCGTGACCAGTTCGCGCACGAAGGCGAAATCGGTTTGGGACGCAGCCGGAAAGGCCACCTCGATTTCCCGGTAACCCACTGCCAGCAGCAAGGCGAAGAAGCGCCGCTTGCGTTCCAGTCCCATGGGCTCGATCAGCGCCTGGTTACCGTCGCGCAGATCGGTGGAGCACCAGCGCGGCGCCTCGGTCAGTTGACGGCCCGGCCATTGGCGATCGGGCAGGTGGGGCGCGGCGAAGGCTTGGTACTTGGTCTGGGGTTGCTTGAGCATGGGAGACTCCAGGGCTAGGCCCCAGAGTCTGACCGGCCACCCTGGCCGCTGCGCTCGCGAGCAGGACAGCGCCCTGCGCGATCCGGACAGCCACCGGCATGAAAAAAGCCGCCGGGGATGACCCGGCGGCTGTGTGTGCCTCGGACGCTAACGATCAGTCTACCGAGATGCGCTCCAGCGGCACCGGCTTGAGGCGCGGCGTGAGCACATGGATGACCACGATGGCCACCAGGTAGGCGCTGCCGGCCACGATGAAGATCGGCTGGTAGGACTTGAAGATCTCCAGGATGTAGCCGTTGTAGGTGGTCATCAGCATGCCGCCGATGGCGCCGGCGGTACCGCCGATGCCGATCACCGAGGCCACGGCTTCCTTGGGGAAGAGATCCGACGGCAGGGTCATCAGGTTGGCCGACCAGGCCTGGTGGGCCGCGGCGGCGAGGCCGATGATGCCCACCACCAGCCACAGGCTGGAGACGAATTGGGCAGTGACGATGGGGATGACCGCCAGGGCGCAGAGCAGCATGGTGGTCTTGCGCGCCAGGTTGGCGCTGCGACCGAGCTTCATCTGCTTGGAGGAGCCCCAGCCGCCCATCACCGAGCCGATATCGGCGAGGATGTAGATGGCGATCAGCGGCGGACCGAAGGATTTCAGATTCAGGCCATAGGTCTTGCCGAGGAAGTCCGGCAGCCAGAACAGGTACAGCCACCAGATCGGATCGGTGAGGAACTTGCCAGCGGCATAGGCCCAGGTCTCACGGAAGGTCAGCAGCTTGAACCAGGAGATCTTGGTCTCGACGGCCGGCTTGGCCGATACCGGGGAGCCGTCGTCGGCCTGGATGTAGGCCAGCTCTTCGCGACTCACCTTGGGGTGCTCATGGGGACGGCGATAGATCAGCAGCCAGGCGATCAGCCACAGGGCGGTGACCAGGCCGATGGAGATGAAGGCCGCACGCCAGCCCCAGGCCAGGGTGATGGCCGGCACCAGCAAAGGTGTGATGATAGGTCCCATGGCGGTGCCGGCATTGAACAACCCGGTGGCCTGGGCGCGTTCCTTTTGCGGAAACCATTCCGAGACCGCCTTGAGGCTGGCCGGAAAGCTGCCGGACTCGCCGAAGCCGAGGGTGAAGCGCACCAGCACGAAGTGGGTGACGGTGTGGGCGATGCCGTGGCCGATGCTGGCGATGGTCCAGATGGTGAAGGCCAGGGCGTAGCCGATGCGCACCCCGACCTTGTCGATGATGCGGCCAAAGGTCAGGAAGCCGATGGCATAGGCACACTGGAACCAGAACACGATCTTGGCGTAGTCGGTCTCCGTCCAGCCCAGGTCCGCCTGCAGCGTGGGCTTGAGGATGCCGATCATCTGGCGGTCGATATAGTTGATGCCGATGGCGACGAACAGCAGGGCGCAGATCAGCCAGCGATAGCGGGTGAAACGAGAGGTTTGTGAGGTAGCGGCGACGGGCGTGTCCTGCGGCCGCAGGGCGGACTCCGTCTCGGGAGTGACCTGGATAGTCATTGAATGGGCTTCCTGACTTGTTGTTATTGACCGGGGTGAACCGGGGTCGTTGGAAAGCTGTTACCAGATATTCATATGACATCGTATGAGTGACTTTCAAAGGTGTCAATCCACCCAAAGCAGAGTGGTCAACCCTCTCGTCTGGGGGTAAACACCCTGCCCGACTCTGTCCTCCCTGTGCCTCGAATGGGCGCGGGCAAGCGAGAAATATGAGGGCGAAGGATCTGTGACGCGCCTGGCACTTTCGCGCCCGCGGACGTCTAATGCCCCATCTTTGAAGCGAAGCCGTCGCCTCATCTTTTCTGCCGAGCCTGCCGTGTCCTTCGCCGATACCCCCTCCCTGCTGGCGCGCCTCGCCGAGCTGGAGCAGAGCAATCGTCACCTGCGTCAGCAACTGGACACGTGCGCGGCGCCCCGGGAAGGCGCCGTCACCTTGGCCAGCGAGCGCTACCAGTTCCTGTTCAATGCCATGGACGAGGGCTTCTGCGTCATCGAATTCATCGACGGCCCCCATGGACCGCTGAGCGACTATGTCCATGTCGAGGCCAACCCGGCCTATACCGCCCATGCCGGCATCCCCGACGTGGTCGGCCAGAAGCTGCGCGACATGGTCGGCGACGAGGCCCAGGCCTGGCTCGATCGCTACGGCCATGTGCTGCGGACCGGCGAAGCCATCCGCTTCGAGCAGGAGCTGGTGGCCACCGGCCGCTATCTGGACGTCACCGCCTTTCGCATCGAGCCGGCCAGTCGCCGGCAGGTCGCGGTGCTGTTCCAGGACATCACCCCGCGCAAGCGGGCCGAAGCGGCCCTGCGGCAACTCAACGAGACCCTCGAAGAACGGGTACAGGCCGCCCTGGCGGCCAATCGCATCCTGGCCAACGTGGTGGACGGCGCCGCCGCCCTGATCCAGGTGCTGGATTTCGATTTCCGCTGGCTGGCGATCAACGGCTCCGGCGCCGATGTCTTCGAGCAGGAAATCGGGGTCCGGCCGCGCATCGGCGATTCCTTCAGCGAAAGCCTCAGGCAGCGGCCCGAATTGCGCGACGGCATCCTCGCCCACTGGCGCCGCGCCTTCGCCGGCGAGACCTTCAGCGAGATCATCTCGCTGGGCGAAGGGCCGGGCCGGCGCCATTACGAACTGCAATTCAGCCCGCTGCACGATGCCGAAGGACGCTCCATCGGTGCCTATCAATTCGCCTACGACGTGACCGAGCGCCTTGAAGAACAACAGCGCATCCAGGTCATGGAAGAGGCCCTGCGCCAGTCGCAGAAGATGGAGGCCGTCGGCCAGCTCACCGGCGGCATCGCCCATGACTTCAACAACCTGCTGACCGGCATCCTCGGCTCGTTGGAGATGCTCGACCTGCGTCTGCGCCAGGGCCGGTTGCAGGACCTTGATCGCTACATCGGCACCGCCCGCAGCGCCGCCCAGCGCGCCGCCGCCCTGACTCACCGGCTGCTGGCCTTTTCCCGGCGCCAGACTCTGGATCCGCAACCGGTGGCGCTGGAACGACTGGTGATCGGTCTGGAAGACCTCATCCAGCGCAGCATCGGCCCGCAGATCGCCCTGGAGCGCGAAGCCGATCCCCAGCTGTGGCTGACCCACATCGACGCCTCCCAGTTGGAAAACGCCCTGCTCAACCTCTGCCTCAATGCCCGCGACGCCATGCCGGACGGCGGTCGCATCCGCATCGTCCTGGGCAATGAGTGTCTCGACGAAGCCCAGGCCGAGCACCAGGCGCTGCCCCCGGGCGACTTCGTGCGCCTGAGCGTGGGCGATACCGGCAGCGGCATGAGCGACGAGGTCCTCGCCCGGGTGTTCGATCCCTTCTTTACCACCAAGCCCCTCGGCCAGGGCACCGGACTGGGGCTCTCCATGGTGCATGGTTTCGTGCTGCAATCGGGGGGCGAGATCCGCATCGACTCCGCCCCCGGCGCGGGCACCTGGGTACACCTCTATCTGCCGCGCCATGGCCTGGCGCCGGTGATCAGCCCCCCGGTCCATCCCGAGCCCGAACCCAACCTGCCCGGCCAGGGCGAGACCATCCTGGTGGTCGACGACGAACCGACCATCCGTACCCTGCTGGTGGACGCCATGACCGCCCAGGGCTACCGGGTGCTGGAAGCGGCCGATGCCGTCACCGCCTTGGCGCTGCTCCCGCCCGACCACCATCTGGATCTGCTGGTCACCGACGTCGGCCTGCCTGGCGCGCTCAACGGTCGCCAGCTGGCCGATGCCTTGCGCGGCCTGCAGCCGCAGCTGCCAGTGCTGTTCATCACCGGCTATGCCGAGGCCAATGTCATAGGTGCCGGGGATCTCGAGGCGGGCATGCGGGTGCTGACCAAGCCCTTCACCCTGGATACGCTGGAGCGACGCATCCAGTTACTGCTCGACGAACGCTGAACCCAGCCTGAGCGATTACGAATAATGGCTTTTTGCTACTATTCGCCATCACTTCTTTCAGTGCCCTCTGTTGTCGAGAAGCCTATAGACAAGCGCTCTCTGGTTCACCTGCTGCTGATCTTTACCCTGATCGCCTGCATGGCCCTGCTGGCCTCGTTGATTCGCTAATCACGTTAAGCCAGCCATAAGCCGGACGATGGCAAGCTATACCTCGTGCCGAAAGGCATCGTAGAAGCTGACATCTGCGCTTTCAGCCCGGGAGGATCCCGGGCTTTTTTTCGCGCCGACAAAATGCGCAACAGTCCACGGGTCCGCGCTTTGCCACTGCAGCGACATTCGCCGGCCCTGGCATCATGAGGCTCTCGTCCAGGAGGGACAGCCATGATCACCAGGATGCCGTCAGCCACCGCCTCGTCGCTCGCCTTCGATGTCTGCCCCCTCGGCGCGGAGGCCCCGTCCCTGTCCATCGAGATGCTCCGGCAGGGCTTTCTGGCCCTGGATCATCATGGACAGCTCGACCTGAGCCGCACGATCAAGCGCCAGTTGCGCGAGCGCCTGGTCGAGCAGCTGGATGCCCAGCTGCCCAGTGTCGTAATCGACTCCCTGGACCGCTCTACCCCTCAGCCTCAGGCCGTGCCCCAGCGCCGCCTCCGCGGCGGCTGACCGCCCCGCTCAGTCCCGATAATCCGGCTCCAACCGCATGAGCTGACGCTTCACGCTGTCCAGGTGCAGGCGCGCGCTGTCGGCATTGCCCTGCAGCATCTGCTGGCAGGCGGCGTGGGCGATGGCTGGCGCCACCGGTTTGAGTGGTCGGCCGCTGGCCATGGCCTTGAGTTGCACCTCGGCGGCGCGCTCCAGGTAGTAGAGATCGTCCCAAGCCTCGGCGATGCTCGGCCCCAGCACCAGGGGTCCGTGATTCTTCAGCATGACCACCGCCGCGTCACCCGCCGCCCGGGCGATGCGCTCGCCCTCGGCCGCGTCCAGCGCCAGGCCGTTGTAGTCCTCGTCCACGCTCAGGCGGTCATAGAACTTCAGCGCGGTCTGCCCGGCCCAGACGAAGGGGTCGCCTTCCAGCAGGCAGAGCGCCGTGGCGTGGGGCATATGGGTGTGGAAGGCCGCCCGTGCGCCCGGATTGAGCCGATGCAGCTGGGCGTGGATATGGAAGGCGGTGGCTTCGGGCGCGCCTTCGCCCATGACCACGCCGCCGTCGAAGTCGCAGATCAGCAGCGAGGAGGCGGTCACCTCGGCGAAGGCCAGCCCATAGGGATTGACCAAGAAGAGCTCGTCGTGGCCCGGCACCACGAAGGAAAAGTGATTGCAGATGCCTTCGCCCAGCCCCAGGCGGGCGGCCATGCGAAAGCAGGCGGCAAGATCGATGCGCGCCTGGCGGATGGCTGGGGTATTCAGATCAAGCTGATGGGCAGTGGCGTCGGTACTCTCGAAGGCGTGGGCCATGGGTTGCTCCTTGGGAAGAGGCCGGAACGCTGCACAAAGGATGCCGCTCCCTGCCATGGGGCTATCATCATGAAGATTCAGCAGTCTCTTGTTATATATCTGCTGTCTTCGCTTCCGTAGAGAGCCCTGGCCCACCTGCTGCCCCTGGAGATCCCAGCCAAGGGGCAACTGGTCGGGTGCTCGGCGAGAGTCTGGAGGACAACAAGCGGGTCAAGGCCAGCCACCAGGTGCGGCGTGCTGCGCCGGCGGCGAGCGGCCTGGTCGCCGGACTCAAGACCCAGAATGTCGGCAGCACCCGCTACTTCGATGCCGCCGGCTTCAAGGGACGCTCGGTCGGGCTCTGATCCGCGGTTAGAGGGTAAGGGTGCCGCGGATGCAATCCTGCACCGCGCCGCCCACCCAGATGCGGTCGGCGATGCGGGCCACCCGCACCCGACCACGGCGACCCATGGCCGTGCCCTGGCTGGCCAGGTAGCGCTCCGGGGCCAGGCCCGCCGGGATCAGCCACTGCGCCAGACTGGCGTTGAGGCTGCCGGTGACCGGATCTTCGGCGAACTCCTCGCCCATCAGGGCACGTACCTCGAACTGCGCCTCGGCAGCGCTGCCCGTCCAGGGTGCGATCAGGCCGACATTGAGGCCTTCCAGCGCCGCGTAGTCCGGGCGGATCGCCAGCAGCTCCTCGCGACTTTCCAAGAGCACGGCGACCCAGCCGGGGCCATTGTCGGCCCATTGGCTGGCCTGGAAGCGCTCGGGCGAAAGGCCGGTGCCACGGGCGATGCACGCCAGCACCTCGGGCGCCACCGACCCGCTCCGCAGCAGTGGCGGCGCGGCGAAGGCCAGCTCGTCCCCGGCGGCGCGGATGGGCACCAGGCCGGCGCCGCACTCCTGGATCACCTCGATGCCCTTGGGTCGTCCGCCTTCGCGCAGCCAGACATGGCAACTGCCCAGGGTCGGATGGCCGGCGAAGGGCAGTTCGCGGACCGGGGTGAAGATGCGCACCCGGTAGTCCGCGGCTGGATCGGTGGGTTCGAGGAGAAAGGTGGTCTCCGACAGATTGGTCCAGCGCGCCAGGGCGGCCATCTGTTCGGTGGAAAGCTGATCGGCACCGCAGACCACTGCCAGGGCATTGCCCTCCAGGAGGCGTTGGGCGAAGACATCAACCTGATGAAAGACGAGGGACATGGCGGCGGGCTCCGGGGACAAAGAGCCGATTGTCACCGGTGGAGCCCAGGCCGGACCAGCCACAGCCAAGCCGCGAAAAGGTCCGTACAGATGGGTGTCGGAAGAGAAGCTGCCCGGCAGCTACTTGGCGGCGGTGAGGACGCGGAGTCGGACAGCGATCTATCGTTGGAACCTGGCCTTTCCGATCACCGAAAGGGGTACTGCCGCCTCGTTCAGGTCGCGCATTGTGTCGCGAAAAAATCCTTGCCTGTGAACCTGGCGGGGTCTAAACAATACGACCGACGGCCTGACCCATGACCATTGGCGGTCAGGCGATCCATAACAAAAGCCAGCCAAGAGGTCTCCCGCATGAGTCATGCAGGCAAACGCGTTCTGGTCACCGCCGCCGGCCAGGGGATCGGTCGGGCCACCGCCCTCGCCTTCCATCGCGCCGGTGCCGAGGTCATCGCCACTGACATCAATGCCGCCGCCCTGGACAGCCTGGATGGCCTGCAGACCCGGGTGCTCGACGTCACCGATGCCGCGGCCGTGTCGGCTCTGGTCGCCGAGCTGGGCAGCTTCGACGTCTTGTTCAACTGCGCCGGCTACGTCCATGCCGGCAGCATCCTCGATTGCGACGAAGAGGCTTGGCGCTTCTCCTTCGAACTCAACGCCACCGCCATGTACCGGATGATCCGCGCCGTGCTACCCGGCATGCTGGCCCAGGGCGGCGGCTGCATCATCAACATGGCTTCGATCGCCTCCAGCCTGAAGGGCGTGGCCAATCGTTGCGCCTATGGCGCCAGCAAGGCGGCAGTGATCGGCCTGACCAAGTCGGTGGCCGCCGACTATGTCGGCCAGGGCATCCGCTGCAACGCCATCTGCCCCGGCACCGTGGATTCCCCCTCGCTGCACCAGCGCATCGCCGACCAGGCCGCCCGTGAAGGCCGCAGCGAAGCCGAGGTGCAGGCCGCCTTCGCCGCCCGCCAGCCGATGGGTCGCGTGGGCCGCCCGGAAGAGATCGCCGCCCTCGCCCTGTATCTTGCGTCCGACGCCGCCGCCTTCGTCACCGGGACCGCCCAGGTGATCGATGGTGGCTGGAGCGTCTGACGCCGCTTTTCGTCTGTACCCTTTCGCCCCTCATAGGAGCTCCGATGAAACTCTTGCGCTACGGCCCCCAGGGCCAGGAAAAACCCGGTCTGCTGGATGCCCAGGGCCGGCTTCGCGATCTCTCCGGCCAGGTGGCCGATCTCGCTGGCGAGGCGCTCGGCGCCGAGTCCCTGGCCCGGCTGCGTCAGCTGGACCCGAACAGTCTGCCGCTGGTGGACGGCTCACCGCGCCTGGGTCCTTGCGTGGGTCGGGTCGGCAAGTTCATCTGCATCGGCCTCAACTACGCCGATCACGCCGCCGAATCCGGGCTGGACGTGCCCAAGGAGCCGGTGGTGTTCAACAAGTGGACCAGCGCCATCTGCGGCCCCAACGACGCCGTGCAGATCCCCCGCGACTCGACCAAGACCGACTGGGAAGTGGAGCTGGGCGTGGTGATCGGCAAGGCCGGACGCTACATCGACGAGGCCAATGCCCTGGATCACGTGGCCGGCTATTGCGTGGTCAACGACGTCTCCGAGCGCGAGTGGCAGATCGAGCGCGGTGGTACCTGGGACAAGGGCAAGGGCTTCGACACCTTTGGCCCGCTCGGCCCCTGGCTGGTCACCGCCGACGAAGTGGCCGACCCGCAGAACCTCGACCTCTGGCTGGAGGTGGACGGCCACCGCTACCAGAACGGCAACACCCGCACCATGATCTTCACGGTGGCCCAGATCATTGCCTACCTCAGCCGCTGCATGAGCCTGCAGCCGGGTGACGTCATCTCCACCGGTACCCCGCCGGGCGTGGGCATGGGCGTCAAGCCGCAGTCGGTGTACCTCAAGCCCGGCCAGGAAATGCGCCTGGGCATCCAGGGCCTGGGCGAGCAGCACCAGCGCACCGTCGCCGCCGACTGAAAGCTCCCTTCATCCGCGTTGACATCGCCGTGCCCGTTTTGAACGGGCACGGGGGGTGAGGAAATGGTCATGCCGATGAAGAGCACGCGTGGAGTAATCAGAGAACCTCACTACGTGGAAAACGCTGCGTAGTTTTCCACCCTACGCCAGACTAAACGCAGGTTGGCGCTGAGCGCAGCGAAGCCCAGCGGAGGGCGGCTGCCCTCACCCTAACCCTCTCCCAGAGGGAGAGGGGGGCGGCTCCGTGGATAGCCTTTAGGTTTGGCGTTAGCCGAGCGCAGCAATGCGTGGAAAACGCCCTACGGTTTTCCACCCTACGCCAGACTAAACGTAGGTTGGCGCTGAGCGCAGCGAAGCCCAACAAAGGGTGAGCACCCTCACCCCAGCCCTCTCCCAGAGGGAGAGAGGGCAGCTCCGTGGATAGCCTTTAGGTTTGGCGTTAGCCGAGCGCAGCGACGCGTGGAAAACGCCATGCGGTTTTCCACCCTACGCCAGACTCGACGTAGGTTGGCGCTGAGCGCAGCGAAGCCCAACAAGGGGCCGGCATCGTGGCACCCCGTAGGGTGGACAACGGGGCAGCCTTGTCCACGCGCCAAACACCGAATCAGCTATCGCTTGGGACTCAAGGGACTGTCGTCCTGGTCCTCGCGCTCTTCGGTGGTGGTGGTGTTCGCCGAATCCGGCACGTCGCCGTATTCGTCGTAGTCGTGGGGGGTCTGCTTGTCGTCCGCGGGTTCGGGATTCATGAGGTACTCCGATAAAAGAAGTGCCTTCGGTGGAGTCTCCCGGCCCCTGCGGCGTTCCCGCTAGACCAGCGCCACCAGACGTTCGGCGACCCGGTCGAAGGGTTCGATGCTGCGCTGGGCGCGACACAGCGGAATCACCCCCTGCACCGCCGCCACCAGCAGCGTGGCCAGCCCCGTCGCTGCCTCGGTCGAATGCCCATGCTCGACCAACGCCACCTGCAAGCGCGCCTCCCAACGGCGATAGATGCCCGCTGCCGCGTCCAGCTCGCGCTGGGCGATCTCGTCCACCGGCTCTTCCACCGCCACCGCCATCACCGGGCAGCCGACGCGAAAGTCCGAGTCCAGCAGGATGTCGCGCCACAGCTGCAAAAAGCCCTGGATCCCCGCCAGCGCCCCGGCCTGCAGCTGCCGCTCTAGATCGCGACTGACCTGGGCACCGGCCAGCTCCACCGCCTCCACCACCAGCTGATGCTTGCCGCCGGGAAAGTGATGATAGGTGGACCCCAGCGGCGCCTCGGCGCGCTTGATGGTCTCGCGGATGCTGGTGGCATTGAGGCCGTGCTGCGCCAGCATGGCCGACGCGGCCACCACTACCCGTTCCCGCACCGTCGACTGCTCGGTCATTCATTCTCCTTGCTATGACAGTCGTCATAATCTACCGTCCAGGCATTATAACAACTGTCATAGGGACCACCCCATGCCTAGCGACGCCCTCGTCGAGGACCTGATCACCGCGGACGGTTATCGCCTCAGCACCAGTCGCTATCCCGCCCAGGCGCCGCTGCAGGGACGGCTAATCGTCGCCGGCGCCACCGCCGTGCCCCAGGGCTTCTACCGGCGCTTCGCCCAGCACGCCGCGGCCCGCGGCTTCGAGACCCTGACCCTGGACTATCGCGGCGTCGGTCGCTCCGCACCCGCCTCGCTCAAGGGCTTTCGCATGGACCTGCTGGACTGGGCGCGCCAGGACCTCGCCGCCGCCGTGGACGCCATGGCCCAGGGCGACGTCCCCCTCTACCTGGTCGGCCACTCCTATGGCGGCCATGCCTTCGGCCTGCTGCCCAATCACGCCAAGGTCGCCGGCTTCTATGTCTTCGGCACCAGCGCTGGCTGGCACGGCTACATGCCGCCGCTCGAACGCCTCAAGGTGCTGGCCATGTGGAAGCTGGTGCTGCCGGTGCTGACCTGGTGGAAAGGCTACTGCCCCTGGAGCGCCCTGGGCCTGGGCGAAGACCTGCCACGCGACGTCTATCGCCAGTGGCGCCACTGGTGCAGCTATCCCCACTACTTCTTCGACGACCCGGCCATGCGGGGCATCGAAGCGGGCTATGCCGAGGTGCGCACGCCCATCGTCGCGGTCAACGCCCTGGACGACCTCTGGGCCACGCCGCGCTCGCGTGATGCCTTCATGCAGGCCTATCGCAACGTCGACCTGCAGCGCGAAGACCTCGACCCCCGCCAGCACGGCGGCGCCATTGGCCACATGGGTTACTTCCGCGCCAGCGCCCAGCCCCTGTGGGACCGCGCCCTGGACTGGTTCGCCGCCCTGCCCCGCTCACCGGGGCTGAGCTGAGTCCCAAACAGGCCGCCCCAGCGGCGCGCCTGTCGCTTTTTCAAAAGCTACCCGTCGTTTCCGGACAGCCACTCCGCTGCCCCAGGTCCCATTGTGGCGGCACGAATAACAAGGAGTAACACCCGTGCTGATCGGCGTCCCGATGGAAACCGGTGCGGGGGAAACGCGCGTGGCCGCGACCCCCGAAACCCTCAAGAAACTGATCGGCCAGGGCCACCAGGTGGTGGTGCAACAGGGTGCTGGCGAGCGCGCCAGCGTGCCCGACGCGGCCTATGCCGCCATTGGCGCCCAGCTCGGCGATGCCGCCGCGGCCCTGGGCGCCGACCTGGTGCTCAAGGTCGCGGCGCCCAATGCCGCCGAGCTGGCGCTGATGAAGCCTGGCGCCGTGCTGATCGGCATGCTCAACCCCTTCGCCCAGGAGACCCTGGACCAGCTCAATGCCCGCGGCCTCACCGCCTTCGCCCTGGAAGCGGCGCCGCGCACCTCCCGCGCCCAGAGCCTGGACGTGCTCTCCTCCCAGGCCAACATCGCCGGCTACAAGGCGGTGATGCTGGCGGCCGACCACTATCCGCGCTTCATGCCCATGCTGATGACCGCCGCCGGCACGGTGAAGGCCGCGCGGGTGCTGATCCTCGGCGCCGGGGTGGCGGGGCTGCAGGCCATCGCCACCGCCAAACGCCTCGGCGCGGTGATCGAGGCTTCCGACGTGCGCCCTGCGGTGAAGGAGCAGATCGAATCCCTCGGTGCCAAGTTCGTCGACGTGCCCTTCGAGACCGAAGAGGAGCGCCAGTGCGCCGAAGGCGTCGGCGGCTATGCCCGGCCCATGCCGGCCACCTGGATGGAGCGCCAGGCCAAGGCCGTGCACGAGCGCGCCAAACAGGCCGACATCGTCATCACCACCGCGCTGATCCCCGGTCGCCGCGCGCCCACCCTGCTGCACGAAGCCACCGTGGCCGAAATGAAGCCTGGCTCCGTGGTCATCGACCTGGCCGCCAGCCAGGGTGGCAACTGCCCGCTGACCGAGCTGGACCGGGTGGTGGTCAAGCACGGCGTCACCCTGGTGGGCTACGGCAACCTGGCCGCCCGGGTACCGGCGGACGCCTCGGCGCTCTATGCCCGCAACCTGCTGGACTTCCTCAAGCTGGTGCTCAAGGACGGGGCCTTCCACCTCGACCTGGAGGACGACATCGTCGCCGCCTGCCTGATGTGCCACGGCGGCGAATTGCGCCGCAAGAACGCCTGAGCCCCAGCCCGGCCCCTCTGCCTTTAAAGGACTGCCCCCATGGATCTGATTTCCGACGGCATCTACAACCTGATCATCTTCGTGCTGGCCATCTATGTCGGCTACCACGTGGTCTGGAACGTCACCCCCGCGCTGCACACCCCGCTGATGGCCGTGACCAACGCCATCTCCGCCATCGTCATCGTCGGCGCCATGCTCGCCGCCGCCCTCACCGTCACCCCGCTGGGCAAGACCATGGGCACCCTGGCCGTGGCCCTGGCGGCGGTCAACGTCTTCGGCGGCTTCCTGGTCACCCGCCGCATGCTGGAAATGTTCAAGAAGAAGGCCCCCAAGGCCCAGGCGGAGAAGCCCTGACATGAGCATGAACCTCATCACCCTGCTCTACCTCGTCGCCTCGGTGTGCTTCATCCAGGCGCTCAAGGGCCTTTCCCACCCCACCACCTCACGCCGCGGCAACGCCTTCGGCATGGCCGGCATGACCCTCGCCGTGCTCACCACCCTGGCGCTGATCCACAAGCTCGGCAGCGAGCTGGCGGTGCAGGGCATCGGCTACGTCATCGTCGGCCTGCTGGTGGGCGGTAGTGCCGGCGCGATCATGGCCAAGCGCGTGGAAATGACTAAGATGCCCGAGCTGGTCGCCTTCATGCACAGCATGATCGGCCTGGCCGCGGTGTTCATTGCCATCGCCGCGGTGGTCGAGCCGCAGTCCCTGGGCATCGTCGCCACCTTTGGCCATCCGATCCCCAGCGGCAACCGCCTGGAGCTGTTCCTCGGCGCGGCCATCGGCGCCATCACCTTCTCCGGTTCGGTGATCGCCTTCGGCAAGCTCTCGGGCAAATACAAGTTCCGCCTGTTCCAGGGCGCCCCGGTGCAGTTCGCCGGCCAGCACATCCTCAACCTGGCCATTGGCGTGGCCATTCTCGCCCTGGGCCTGATGTTCACCTTCAGCGGCAACCTCGGCGCCTTCGCCGTGCTGGTGGCCCTGGCCTTCGTCATCGGCGTGCTGATCATCATCCCCATCGGCGGCGCCGACATGCCGGTGGTGGTCTCCATGCTCAACAGCTACTCCGGCTGGGCCGCTGCCGGCATCGGCTTCTCGCTGAACAACTCCATGCTGATCATCGCCGGTTCGCTGGTGGGATCGAGCGGCGCCATCCTCTCCTACATCATGTGCAAGGCGATGAACCGCTCCTTCTTCAACGTCATCCTCGGCGGCTTCGGTGGGGCGACGGAAGCCGCGGCCAGTGGCGGTAGCCAGGAGCAGCGTCCGGTCAAATCCGGCTCGGCGGACGACGCCGCCTTCCTGCTGGGCAACGCCGACAGCGTCATCATCGTCCCCGGTTACGGCCTGGCGGTGGCCCGCGCCCAGCACGCGCTCAAGGAGCTGACCGAGAAGCTGGTGCACAACGGGGTGACGGTGAAATACGCCATCCACCCGGTGGCCGGACGCATGCCCGGCCATATGAACGTGCTCTTGGCCGAAGCCGAGGTGCCCTACGACCAGGTGTTCGAGATGGACGACATCAACTCCGAATTCGGCCAGGCCGACGTGGTGCTGGTGCTCGGCGCCAACGACGTGGTCAACCCGGCCGCCAAGAACGACCCCAAGTCACCCATCGCCGGCATGCCCATCCTCGAAGCTTTCAAGGCCAAGACGATCATCGTCAACAAGAGATCCATGGCCAGCGGCTACGCGGGCCTGGACAACGAACTCTTCTACCTGGACAAGACCCTGATGGTCTTTGGCGATGCCAAGAAGGTCATCGAGGAGATGGTCAAGGCGGTGGATTAAGCCATGCCCCTGCGACCGCTCGGGTGGTCGCGGGGGCAGTTCGTCGGACATTTCATTTTAACATTGCCCAATTTTCCCTTTTTTTTGTTAGCCGCAACTGCAGCACGTGCGAGATTTAGGTTGTTTTCCGTAGTAACCGATGGACTTCAGCGCAGCAAGCCCCTTGATGCGGCGCCCTACCCGACTTGACGTTTTCAAACCTGCCGCCTAACGTGAAACCCAGAAAAAGGAGGGGATCGACTAGGATACTCTTCACCTTGGGCCAAGACGCCGCCATGCACCTACCAAACACTGCTAGGGCAAGACCACGTAGGACCATCACGGCGCTCTTAGCGGCGAGTTCGATACTATTTCTGATTAGCTCCGCCATAAGATTCATTGCATCTCGCTGCTATTTATCTGGCTACCGTTGCTTGCCGCCTTGCTCTTACTTAAATTATTTCATGGCATAGAAGTAGATCCAACTCTTGCGCGCATTGTAATTTTTATTGCCCGCTGAAAGCCCAAGGCAATTAAATTGGATCCAACAGCATCAGGCTGGCTAGAATCGCTGCGTAATCAGAAAGCCTATAGCGTCATCTGGAAAATTCATCACAGTCTCCTTCATGCCCAGTAGCTAGAGATTTAACTTAACCAAGTAGATACAGCACCGAAGTCACCTAAGATAAGAGTATTTTATGAAACCAACAAAACCACCAATAGAACACCAAAAACAGCGCACTCTTAAAGATTATATAAAGTTCAAGCCTAGCCGACTAAAATCAACAACACTCACTCCTACCTTTGCGCCACCATTTACTCAGCAACATATCAAAAATACTAATCCAGAGAAATTTATATAAAATCTCAACTAAATTAGATATTCGAAATTGTTGCATTTAAATAAAATAAAACCAATTTGCGCGTTTCAGCCAAATAAAGGACACCCATGGGAAGTATAAAAATAGAAGTTGAAGAGCAACATCTTTCAACCCACCCAAAAGAGAGGGAGATTCTTCTACCCTTTCTAGATGGCTTTGATGTGACATGGGGAAAAAAGACCAGAGCTTACAATGCCACAGTATCGATGTACTTTCTCTCCCCAGACAAGCACTATAAAGAGTCTTACGGATTTGAAAATGAAATCCTACTTATTTATTCTCCATTTTCGCACATGGAACCAAGAACACTTCAGGCGGTAGAGCAGATATTTTCAACTTCACCTGCGAAGGGCAGAGTCGAAACACTTAACTATTTTTTAGTATCAGATGATGAAAACGTAGCGAAATGGCTTGACTCATATGTGTCATCACGTCAAGAAGCACGTATAATTGTACCATTTTCCGTTTCTGAACTAGATGAGGCAAAGGGAGATAACTGGTTTGTAAGAAATCGCCTCAACAAACTTTTTTTTGGAAGAGACCTATTCAACTATTCATTACCACTTGTAGAGGACACATACTTTTTCGGCCGCCAAAACTCGGTAATGGAGTACTACGGCTCCATCAAGCAGAGTGAAAACAAGGCGATATTTGGACTGAGAAAAACGGGAAAAACATCACTTTTATTCAAGATAAAGCGCCTATGTGAGTCAGAAAAAGTAGCCTCTGTTTTTTATATTGACTGCAAACAGCCTCATGTGCGGAAGGCTCGTTGGTTTGAATTGCTTGAAGATCTAGCCGCAGAGATTTCTAACAAACTTAGCATACCAAAAATAGGTAACTACACAGAACGTCAAGCATCTAAAAACTTTGTGTCACTCATAAAGGAGTGCAGAGATGCTGGCCATCGAATATGCATTATGTTTGATGAGATTGAATACATTTCATTCATCTCGCCTCGAGACAAACACTGGGTTGACGATTACATAGAACTTTGGCAGACCTTATGGTCATCGCAAAGTCAATTCAAATGCCTTAGCTTCATAATTGCAGGAGTTAATCCTAGCGTTGTTGAGTCGGACTTAGTTGATGGCGTTCAGAATCCTTTGTTTGGCATAGTACCCCACAAATATCTAACGGGCTTCAGTCAAGAAGAAGCCAAAATCATGTTGCGCAAACTTGGCAAGCGCATGGGAATGACTTTTGAATACGATGCTTGTGGTTGCATTCGAGACTGGTACGGCGGACATCCACTCCTCATTCGCCAAGCGTGCAGCACACTAAACTCGTTTATGGCGGAAACACAAGACCACCCATTTAAAGTTGACACCAATACATTCAATGCACTGAAGCCAAGAATCGATCAAGAACTTACATTTTATAGCAATCATGCTATTTCCGAAATTCGCGAATTTTATCCAGATGAATATTACCTATTTGAGCTACTTGCAACTGGCCGAGAACTAGAATTTGAAGAACTTTCAAAAGAAACCACATACACATCTCATCTCTGCAGCTACCAACTTATAAGAAAACGCGACCATGGCTACGAGATAAACATCCCTGTCATCGCTCAAAGAGTTGCCCTCGACTCGATGAAAAAAGATGGACGCGAACTGCTCTACCCGCTCATAGATAAGGACAACAGAAGCAGCTGGCTAAAGCGTAGAATTGAAGAAATATCAACTGACTTCAGCGTCTTAGAGCGACTAGCAAACCAAGGGGCAAAACCTTGCAAGCTCTTTGGTGCTAATTCCTTTCCTGAAGGCGGGAGATTATACGATACAAAAGTAGCTCAAGATAAAGACGGGTTCTCTGCCTTTATAAACACTTTAAACAGATGCTTTGTTGAATCCATCGAAAAATACGGAGCAGACATAGGCAAAAAACAATATTTCTGGAATGACATAAAGACCTCGTATGAACACCTTTGGCCAGTCCTACATAGAATAAAGGTCTATCGCAACGACATAGACCACCTTCATCTAAATTCTGCAACCACAAAAAGCTATTTTGAATTTCTAACTTCAGACTTTGAAGGAAAACAATTTTCGCAAATATCGGAGCCGTATTTTTTATTACAACAAAGAACACTGGACAGATTATCACTCTCAATCCAAAGAGAAATTGAATCTGCGTCCTAGCCTCTTGCAACCCTAGCACTTTCAAAAAATTCAAACTTTTGACTGATTGCACATTCAACATTATTAGCGAGGATACTACGGAACTGATTTATCACTTAAATTTTCGGCTGCTTTTATACATAGGCTAAAAGGACCGTCCCCATGCAAACCTCCCGCTCCCTCATGGTCGCGTTGCTACTGGCCAACACCAGCGTCGCCTGGGCCGAATCCCACGCCGCCAACGTCCAGCAGAACGGCGGTTTCAATGTGGTGAACCTGAACCAAGGCGGCGAGCTGTCGGCGCGCAACCAGGCGGATATTCAGCAGAGCGGCAGTTTTCTCAACGCTCAGGTCACCCAGCAGAACGCTGCCGATGACCGCGTGCGGGTGCTGCAGACCAATGGCAAGAGCGCTGTCGAGGTCAACCAGGCCTGGGGCTCGCGGCGTCTGGTGGATATCGAGCAGCGCGATGGTGGCTATGACCGGGTGCAGGTCGACCAGGGACCGGGCAGCGGCAACGAGACGGTGGTGCGGCAGAGTGGCTTGCGGCAGGACACCTATGTCCACCAGGACGGCGGCAATCACCGGATCGATATCGAGCAGGACAGCTATGCCGCGGGCCAGAACACCCTGACGGTGCGCCAGGATGGACTCGACGGCAAGCTGGACCTGGCTCAGCACGGTGACCGCCAGGACCTGCAGGTGACCAGCTTCGGCCTACGCAACGCGGCCTGGGTCAGCCAGAACGGCGAGGACTCCACGACGATCGTCGAACAGCGCGGCAACGACAACTACATCGGCCTCAAGCAGGCCGGCGAGCGAACCGACTCCACCGTGGTGCAACAGGGTAACGGCAACGATGCCCGGGTCCGGCATTCCAGCGGCTATTCGCGGCCCAGCACCGTCGACATCGCCCAGCGCGGTGACCTCAACCGTGCGGACGTGAATGTCTATGGCGTCGGCAGCCAGCTGACCCTGGCGCAGAGCGGTAACGGCAATGGCGCCTCCGCCACCGTCTCGGGCGAGGGCAACCAGCTGGATCTGGTGTCCAATGGCGACGGCAATGGCATCACCGCCTATTACCTCGGTAACGACGGCCAGCTGAAGGTCGATCAGCAAGGCAACGACCTCGGGGTGACGGCCTTCGTGCAGGGCAACGCCTCCAGCATCACCGCCAGCCAGAGTGGCTACCAGCACACCGCCAATCTGACCCAGAACACGGCGGGCAATGCCATCAGCATCACCCAGAGCGGCTTCTCCAACCACGCCGTCATTACCCAGTAACCTGAGATCAGCGGGGCCGGGCACCGTGCGCGCTGGCAGCGTATGCGGGTTCTCTCTGCCCCGCCCGCTCTCAATCTTTGCCTCACGCGGCCGTTATCCTTGGGATGTACCTTTCAAGGAGTCCGCGATGTCCAGCACGCTGTCGGTGAATGGCATTGGCCATGGCATCTTGCGCCCGGCCACGCTCACGCTGAGTGGCGCACCGGCCAAGTCCACTGCCGAAGATGAAGCGGCCAAGGCCACGCAAGCCAGCAAGACCAAGGGGATCGGCAAGCCCAATTCGCTGAACCAGATCAAGGACCAGGCCGAAGCCGACGCCACCTCTGGCGGCGAGAAGAGCAGCACCGGCAACAAGACCCTGGATACCCTGCAAAAGGCCATCGACATGGCCAAGCGGCAACTGGAGCTGGCGCAAAAGCAGTTGCGCGCGGTGGAGGCCCAGAGCAAGGGCAAGGGTAAGGCTGACGAGGCCAGCCAGGCCGCGCGCGAAGCCGCCCAGGCCAATGTGGCCGCCGCCAGCGCGGCGCTGATGAACGCCTATGCCGCCTATACCGAAGCCCTGAAGAAGGCCGGCGACAGCACCGGCGGGGTCAGCGCTCGAGCGTGATGCTGGCCCCCTGACCCGACCTCCTGGGCTACCCTCGGAGGCTAGTCACGATCTGGAGGGCGTACTCGTATGGCAGCCAAACTCAGCGGCAAGACCGCCCTGATCACCGGCGCGGCCCAGGGCATAGGCGCCGCCATCGCCCGGACCTTCGTGGCGGAGGGTGCCTTCGTCTATGTCACCGACCTCAACGCTGACCTCGGCCGCGCCGTCGCCGCTGAGTTGGGAGACGGTGCCCGCTACCTGCATCTGGATGTGCGCCTGGAAGCCGAATGGCAGCAGGTCACGCGGCAGATCCTCGCAGAACGTGGCCGGTTGGACGTGCTGGTGAACAACGCCGGGATCACCGGCTTCGAGCAGGGCCTGGTGGCCCACGATCCGGAAAACGCCAGTCTCGAAGACTGGCACGCGGTGCATCGCACCAATCTCGATGGCGTCTTTCTCGGCTGCAAATACGGCATCCGTGCCATGCGGCCGGCAGGGGCTGGCGCCATCATCAATATCTCGTCGCGCTCCGGGCTGGTGGGCATCCCCGGCGCGGCGGCCTATGCCTCGTCCAAGGCCGCCGTGCGCAACCACAGCAAGACGGTGGCCCTCTATTGCGCGGAGCAAGGCCTCGCGATCCGCTGCAACTCCATCCACCCCGCCGCCATCCTCACGCCGATGTGGGAGCCCATGCTCGGCGCCGGACCGGACCGCGAGGCACGCATGGCGGCGCTGGTGCGGGATACGCCGCTGCGGCGCTTTGGCCGGCCCGAAGAAGTGGCCGCCGTGGCGCTGCTGCTAGCCTCCGACGAGGCCGGCTACATGACCGGCAGCGAGCTGAATCTGGACGGCGGCCTGCTGGCCGGTTCGGCGGTGACGCCCGCGACGGCGGAAGCGCCCTAGCCGTTGAGTAGGCAAAGACCGCGGTCTGGCATTCGGCGGGCGAGCGGCTATGCCGGTGTCTCAGAGCGCCGTGTCTTCCTGCCGGTAGAGCCGCAGCCCACGCGCCTGGTAGTTGGCCAGGGCGGCCGGGTGATCGAGGGTGCAGGTATGCACCCAGACGCGCTCGGTGCCAGGCCAGTCCCAGGCGGAACGCAGGGCATGGCTCAGCAGCGGTCCACCGAAACCCAGGCCCATGAAGGCACCGGCCAGACCGAAGTAGCGGATCTCGGCATTGCGGCCATCGGGGCGGTACAACTCGTAGTAACCGGCGATGGCGCCGCGGTGATAGGCGACCCAGGTGCGGTGGCCTTCCTGCTCCACCAGTTCGCGCCATTGGGCGTCGCTCCAGCTGTCGAGATCGCTCCAATCCCACGCCTGGCCGACCAGGGCATAGAGGAAGCGATTGAGTTCGGGTTGCGGCACCTCGCACTCGACGATCTGCAGGTCAGGCCGTGGCGGTTTCTCGCGCAATTCGGTCGGCGCGGTCATCTCCAGGTAGAAGGTGGTGTAACTCTGCGTCATCGGCTGATTCCTCTGTAACGTCAAGCCCGATTGTGACCAGAGCCAGGGGAATGCCGCCAGCCTGATTGCGACCTCTGGCACGCGGCCTGAGCGCGATAGCGAGACCTTGCCCTGGAGACCTGAGGTGGTATTGGATGAGTGCCCTACCTGTCGAGGATGACCATCATGCCCCTCTCATCGCGGCTGACGCCCCTGTCCGAACAGAACACGACGGCAGAACAGCAGCGCGTGCTGGCCGAGATCCAGAGCGGTCCACGGGGCAATCTCGACGGGCCCTTCCTGGCCTGGATCCACAGTCCGGCGCTGGCCGATCATGCTCAGCGCCTGGGTGCGTTCTGCCGCTACGGCACGCGACTGGAATTGCGCCTCACCGAACTGGCGATCCTCACCACCGCGGCCTGGTGGCGCTCCCAGGCCGAATGGCAGATCCATGCCCCCATCGCCCGTCAGGCGGGTCTCCCTGAGCAAGTGATAGAGGCACTCAGGCAAGGCCGCGTGCCGGTCTTCGCGACGCCCGAGGAGGCTTGCGTGCATGCCATTGGCGTCACGCTCTACGACACCCGGCGGGTTCCCGAGGAGCTCTATCGCCAGGGCGTGGCGCTGTTCGGCGAAGCCGGGATGGTCGAGCTGATCGGCGTCTATGGCTACTACAGCCTGGTGGCCATGACCCTCAACGCCTTCGCGGTGGATCGGAGCGGCGACGCGCCCCTGCCCTTCGCCGAATAGTGCCGGCTGCTCGTGGCTACCCGGCCACCGCCGCACCGGTCGCCCGACCGCGCCAGGCCAGGACTAGGGCCATCGCCAGACCCAGGGCGGCCATGCCGGCGCCGGCCAGAGAGATGGCCGGATAGCCGAGACCGGCGTCGATCACCGCGCCGCCCAGGGCCGCGCCAAGGGCATTGCCCAGGTTGAAGGCGCCGATGTTGACCGCCGAGGCCAGGTTGGGGGCGTCCTTGGCGGCTTCCATCACGCGCATCTGCAGCGGCGGCACCAGGGCGAAGCTGGCGATGCCCCAGACGAGGATGGCTACGGCAGCCGCCAGCGGCCAGCGCATCAGCACGCTGAAGGCCAGCAGCACCAGGATGAGCACGCCCAGGGAGGCGATCAGAGTACGGTCGATGGATTTGTCCGCGGCCTTGCCGCCCCAGAGATTGCCCAGGGTCAGGCCGACGCCGAACAGCACCAGCATGGCGGTGATGAAGGCCGTGGAGCCATGCGTCTCACGGGCGAGGATGGGCGCGATATAGGTGAAGACGGTGAACATGGCGCCCGAGCCGACCACGGTCAGCCCGAGGGCGGCCAGTACCGGCGGACGACCCAGCACGCGGATCTCGGCCAGCACCCCGTCGCTCGGTGGCAGGGCCACATTGGGCAGGGCGAACCAGAGCGCGGCCATGGTCAGCAGGCCGAGACCGGCGATGCCCCAGAAGGCCTGGCGCCAGCCAAGCAATTCACCGAACCAGGTGGCCAGGGGCACGCCGCCGATGGTGGCCAGGGTCAGGCCCATGAACATGGCGGCAACCGCCCCGGCGCGCCGATCCGGGGCGACCACGCTGGCCGCCACCAGGGCACCGACGCCAAAGAAGGCGCCATGGTTAAGCGAGGTCACCACCCGGGCGATCAGCAGGCTGGTGTAGTCGGTGGCCAGCGCCGACATCAGGTTGCCCAGGGTGAAGATGGCCATCAGGCCGATCAGCAGCTGGCGACGCGGGATGCGCCCGGTGGTCAGGGTCATCAGCGGCGCGCCGATCAGCACGCCCAGGGCATAGGCGCTGATCAGGAGGCCCGCCGCCGGGATGGAGACGCCAAGATCGGCAGCGATGCCGGGCAACATGCCCATGGGCGCGAATTCGGTGACACCGATGCCGAAGGCGCCGGTGGCCAGGGCCAGCAGGGGTGGATTGATACGCATGGGAAAGGCTCCTTATCTATGCGGTGAATGCTAAGCTCCTCGCCCGAACGCCGGTAGACGGCGGTTTTGGCATGCACCTTTGCTCTGGAGTCACAAGTGGATCTGACTGGTCGCTCGGGAGAGATGGCGGTGTTCGCCCAGGTGGTCGAGGCTGGCAGCCTCTCGGCAGCGGCCAGAGCCCTGCGCCTGACACCTTCGGCGGTGAGTCGCTCCATCGCCCGCACCGAGCAGCGCCTGGGTACGCGGCTGCTGCTGCGCACCACCCGGGCCATCACCCTGACCGCCGAGGGCGAGGCCTATCTGCGCGCGGCGCGACGCATCCTGGCGGACCTGGCCGAGGTGGAAGAGGCCATCGCCGACCAGGGCGTGCCCCGCGGTCGGCTGCGGGTCAGCGCCGCCCTCGGCCATGGTCGCCTGACCCTGGTGCCGCTGGTGGCGGCCTTCAGCGCGCGCTATCCGGAAATCGTGGTGGACCTGGCACTGGGTGACGAGGTGGTGGACATCCTCGCCGGCCAGGCCGACGTGGCGATCCGCTTCGGCCAACTGGCCGACAGCCCCCTGAGCGCCCGCCCCATCGGCGTCACCGGGCAGGTGGTGGTGGCCTCGCCCGCCTACCTCGCCCGCCACGGCACGCCTCAGGTGCCGGAGGACCTGCTCGACCACAACTGCCTGAGATTCAACTTTCGCCGCGCCCTGCCCGACTGGCCCTTCGTCCGCGACGGCCAGGCCTTCGCCCTGAAGATCAGCGGCAACATCGAGTGCAACAGCGGTGAGGCCCTGGCGCTGCTGGCCCGGGAAGGCGCCGGCATCGCCCGCATCGGGGAATTCAGCGTGGCCGACGACCTGCGCAGCGGCGCCCTGGTGCCGCTGCTGGAGGCCTGGAATCCGGGCGATCTGGAGCCGATCCACGCGGTCTTCGTCGGCGGCGCCACCATGCCGGCGCGGGTGCGGGTGTTCGTGGATTTCCTGGTGGAGCGGCTGGGCAGTTGACGCGCCCTTCGACCGGCGGCGTCCCGGTGTGGGCCGGCGCTTTCCCACCTGCGTCATTCGCCAAGCCGGTCCGCTTGTAATAGTCTGAGCAATCAACACGCTTAGATCGGGTCCGTGTCGCGGCGTCATCGCCCACGAGAAGGCCGCTCGCTGCCCGTTGCGGCGGCCCCTCCTGCTTGTCGCTGTCGCTACCGACGGCGGTACGTCCCAGGCCCCTCTTTCCTCGCCCCGCAGGAGCTCTCTTGTCCAACCTTCCCTCGCCGCTGGCCTTTCTCGACGTCCCCGGTGAAATGGCCGCGCTGATGCGCCAGAAGGACTGGTCCCAGACGCCCTTCGGCCCCCTGGAGACCTGGTCGACGGCGCTGCGTTCGGCGGTCAGCATCTGCCTCGGCTCGCGCTTCCCCATCGTGCTCTACTGGGGCGAGACCCGCGCCCTGATCTACAACGACGCCTGGAGTCCGGTGCCGGGGCGCAAGCATCCCTGGGCGCTGGGGCGCGCCGGCTGGGAGGTCTGGGCGGAGATCTGGGACATCATCGGCCCGATGTTCGATCACGTGATGGCCACCGGCGAGGCGACCTGGTCGGAAGACCAGTTGCTGCCGCTGAACAGATTCGGCTACGTGGAGGAGTGCTACTTCTACTACAGCTACAGCCCGGTGCGCGGCGAGACCGGCGCGGTGGAGGGCATCTTCACCGCGGTGACCGAGACCACCTACCGGGTGCTGACGGAACGGCGCGAGCGATTGCTGCGCAACGTCTCCGAAGCCACCTCGGCGACCCGCGCGGCGGTGGACGCCTGTCGCGAAGGGGTGCGCTGCCTGCATGAGGTGCCGGAGGAAGCGCCCTTCTGCCTGGCCTATCTGCGTGACGCCGCCACCGGCGCCCTGAGGCGCGTGGCCCTGGCCGGGCTGGCCGAGGACGATCCCCTCGCGCCGCTGGAGATCACGGCGGACAGCGACGCCCTGCCCTGGTCCTTTGCCGCGGCCCGCCACGCGCCAGCGCTGATCGGCGGGCTGGCCGAACGTCTGGAGGGCCGCCTGATCGGCACGCCCTGGCCGGAGCCGCTGGAAGAGGCCCTGGTGGTGCCCATCCCCGGCCCGCCGGGCGAGGAGCCCCATGGCTATCTGGTCGCGGGCATCAGTCCACGACGGCGGGTGGATGCCGACTACCGGAATCTCTTCGTCCGCGCCGCCGGGCACCTGGGCACCGCCATCGCCAATGCCCAGCGCTACGAGGAAGAACGCCGCCGCGCCGAGCAGCTGGCCGAACTGGACCGCGCCAAGACGGCGTTCTTTTCCAACGCCAGCCACGAATTCCGTACGCCGCTGACGCTGATGCTCGGCCCCCTGGAAGACATGCTGGCACGCCCGGATCGCACCGCGGGCGAACCCCGGGTCGGTCGCCAGGAGCTGGAACTCATCCAGCGCAACGGCCAGCGCCTGCTACGCCTGGTGAATTCGCTACTGGACTTCTCGCGCATGGAAGCCGGCCGGATGCGCGCGAGCTTCGCGCCCCTGGACCTGGCGCTCTATACCGCGGAACTCGCTAGCAGCTTTCGCTCGGCCATGGCCCGCGCCGGCCTGGCCTTCGGCATCGACTGCGGCCCCCTCGACGAACCGGTCTGGGTGGATCGCGATCTCTGGGAAAAGATCGTCCTGAATCTGGTCTCCAACGCCTTCAAGTACACCCTGGCGGGCGAGGTGCGGGTCAGCCTGCGGCGCCAGGATGGCTGTGCCGTGCTGGCGGTCGCCGACAGCGGCGTCGGCATCCCGCAGAGCGAACTGGGCAAGGTGTTCGACCGCTTCCACCGCATCGAAGGCCAGATCGGCCGGACCCACGAGGGCACCGGCATCGGCCTGGCGCTGGTCAAGGATCTCACCGAGCTGCATGGCGGCGAGGTACGGGTCACCAGCCAGATCGGCGTGGGCACCACCTTCGAGGTGTGGCTGCCGTTCGGCCACGCCCATCTGCCCGAGGCCAACCGGGTCAGCGCGACCCAGGTGTCCACCGCCACCCGCGCCGACACCTTTGTCGCCGAGGCCCTGCGCTGGCTGCCGGACGAGCCGCTCCCCAGCGCCCCGGTGACGCGCGACGAACAGGTCGGGGGTGGCCAGGGGCGCGGCGAGCGCATCGTCCTGGCCGACGACAACGCCGACATGCGTGGCTATGTCGAACGGTTGCTCAAGGAGTCCGGCTACCAGGTGGAAGCCGTGGCCGATGGCCGCGCCGCGGTCGAGGCGGTGCAGCGGCAACTGCCGGCGCTGGTGCTGTCCGACGTCATGATGCCGGTGCTGGACGGCTTCGGTGTGCTGCGCGCCCTGCGCAGCGACGAGGGCACCGGCCAGGTGCCCATCATCCTGCTGTCGGCACGGGCCGGCGAAGAGGCCTCCATCGAAGGCATCGCCGCCGGCGCCGACGACTACCTGGTCAAACCCTTCAGCGCCCGCGAGCTGATCGCCCGGGTGGAAGGCGCCATGCGCCTGGCGCGACTCAGACGCGAGACCGCCGATGCCCTGCGCCAGGCCAACGAGGTCCTGGAAATCCGCGTCCGCGAACGCACTCGCGAGCGTGACCAGCTCTGGGCCTACAGCCACGACCTCATCGGCATCGCCGACAGCCGTGGCATCTGGGTCAGCATCAACCCGGCCTGGACCCGTACCCTGGGCTGGACGGTGGACGAGATCATCGGCAAGACCTCGGAATGGCTGGAGCATCCCGAGGATCGCCAGCGCACCCGCCAGGAGATCGCCCAACTGGCGGCCGGCGCCGCCAGCTTCAATTTCGAGAATCGCTTTCGCACCCGCAGCGACAGCTACCGCACCCTGTCCTGGACCGCCGTGCCCGAAGGCGGCCTGCTCTATTGCGTGGCCCGTGACGTCACCGTCGAGCGCGAACGGGCGCTGGAGCTGGAACAGGCGCGGGACGCCCTGCGCCAGAGCCAGAAGATGGAAGCCATCGGCCAGCTCACCGGCGGCATCGCCCATGACTTCAACAACCTGCTCACGGCGATCACCGGCTCGCTGGAATTGCTGCAGCGCCATTTGAACGGCGAACAGCCCCGCGCCGAGCGCTACATCGGCATCGCCATCGCCTCGGCGCAGCGGGCCGCCGCTCTCACCCAGCGCCTGCTCAGCTTTGGTCGGCGCCAGGCGCTGGATCTGCAGCCGGTGGACGTGAATCGGCTGGTCACCGGCATGGAGACCCTGATTCAACGCACCCTCAACGAGAACATCCGCCTGCAACTGCAGCTCGATGCGGCCACCTGGTCCACCTGCAGCGATGCCAACCAGCTGGAAAACGCCCTGCTCAATCTCTGCATCAATGCCCGGGACGCCATGATCCAGGGCGGCCAACTGGTGATCACCACGCGCAACCTGCGTGACCCCCGATTGCTGATGCTGCCCGAGCGCCTGAGCGGCGACTATGTCGAGCTGGCGGTAGAGGATACCGGCAGCGGCATCCCGGCCGCCGTGCTGGAAAGGGTCTTCGAGCCCTTCTTCACCACCAAGCCGCAGGGCAAGGGCACGGGGCTGGGCCTGTCGATGGTCTATGGCTTCATCAAGCAGAGCGGTGGCTACATCGACCTCCACAGCGAGGAAGGCCGCGGCACCCGGGTCAGCCTGCTGTTCCCGCGCCATCAAGGCGTCGCCAGCGAAGCCGTGCCGGAGGAAGTGGCGCTGCAACCGGGTCGCGGCGAGCGGGTGCTGGTGGTGGAAGACGAACCCGGAGTGCGCCTGCTGATCGTCGAGGTGCTCAAGGACCTGGGCTATACCGCCCTCCAAGCCGAGGATGCGCCCACCGCCCTGGCGCTGCTGGAGCGCGAGCCGCAACTGGACCTGGTGGTCTCCGACGTGGGCCTGCCGGGGCTGAACGGCCGCGAGCTGGTGGAAGAGATCCGTCGCCAGCGCCCCGGCATCGCCGTGCTGCTGGTGACCGGCTACGCCGAAGAGGCCATGGACGTGCAGCGCTTCCTCGGCCAGGGCATGCAGCTGCTGCAGAAGCCCTTCGCCATCGAGGTGCTCAGCGAGCGCATCCAGGGCCTGTTGCAGGACCGTCGCGAGCGTCCCTGACCAGGGTTTGCGCCCTGGGCGGGAAATCCTGGGGCTGGCGCCTGTCCTATCCAGCCAGGTCGGACCGACCGCCCTCTGTCGCCAGCGGCGCGGGGGCGGTGCGACCTCGCTTACCCCTCAGGTTTTCAGGATACCCGCGCTCCCTATGTCTTCCTCCCGCTCCACCGCTCCCGCCGCTGACCCTGATCAGAAGGCCTCCGCCCGGCGACTGATCTTTATCACCGTCCTGGTCGCCACCATGGGCGCCCTGGCCTTTGGTTACGACACCGGCATCATCGCCGGCGCCCTGCCCTTCATGACCCTGCCCGCCGACCAGGGCGGCCTGGGCCTCAACGCCTACACCGAAGGCCTGGTCACCGCCGCCTTGATCGTCGGCGCGGCCTTCGGCTCGCTGGCGGCGGGCTATCTGGCCGACCGCTATGGCCGGCGCACCACCCTGCGCCTGCTGTCGATCCTCTTCGTCGTCGGTGCCCTGGGCACCGCGGTAGCGCCCTCGGTGGAGCTGATGGTGGCCGCGCGCTTCGTGCTCGGCCTGGCGGTGGGCGGCGGTTCGGCCACGGTGCCGGTGTTCATCGCCGAGATCGCCGGGCCCAAGCGCCGCGGTCGCCTGGTGAGTCGCAACGAGCTGATGATCGTCAGCGGCCAGCTGCTGGCCTATGTGCTCAGCGCCCTGCTCGCCTGGCTGGTGCACGAGAACGGCATCTGGCGCTATATGCTGGCCATCGCCATGGTGCCGGGCATCCTGCTGTTCGCCGGCACCTTCCTGCTGCCCACCTCGCCGCGCTGGCTGGCGGCCAAGGGCCGGATCGAAGAAGCCGAAGCCGTGCTGGAACGCCTGCGCGACACCCCTGAGGAGGTAGCGCGCGAGGTCAAGGAGATGCGCGAGAGCGAGGAGCAGGCCAAGCATCGGCCGCCCTTGCGCGAACTGCTGAGCCAGGGTTGGGTGGTCAAGTTGCTGCTGCTGGGCATCGGCCTGGGCTTCGTCGCCCAGTTCACCGGGGTCAACGCCTTCATGTACTACACCCCGATCATCCTCAAGAGCACCGGCATGGGCACCAGCGCGGCCTTGACCGCCACCATCGGCAATGGCGTGGTCTCGGTGATCGCCACCCTGCTCGGCATCTGGGCCATCGGCCGCGCCGGGCGCCGCACCCTGCTGCTGGTCGGCCTGGTGATCGTGGTGCTGGCGCAACTGGCGCTGGGCAGCGTGCTGCTGTGGCTGCCGCAGAACCTCACCCAGAGCTACCTGGCGCTGGCCTGCATCCTGGTGTTCCTGCTGTTCATGCAGATGTGCATCGCGCCGGTGTACTGGCTGTTGATGTCGGAGCTGTTTCCCAACCAGGTCCGTGGTCTGCTGACCGGGGTGGCGGTGGCCGTGCAGTGGCTGTGCAACGCCACCGTGGCTTTCAGCTTTCCGGTGGCTCTGGAAGCCATCGGCAACTACACCTTCTATGTTTTCGCCGCCATCAATGTGGGGTCACTTCTGTTCGTCTATTTCTGCTTGCCGGAGACTCGGGGCAAGTCGCTGGAAGAAATCGAACGCCATCTGAAGAAAGAGTTATAGCGAGTCGTTAGCTGACCGATCGACGATTTTCCGACTTGCTGCGGACCAAATGGAATAATTTTTCTTGCCGTATCAAGTCGGAATTATCCAGGCCGATGCAGAGTGAAGGCATGCTGCCGTCACTCTTCGCGCCAGGGCGCGACCGGGGCTTTCGATGAACATCAAACAAAAACTCACATCGCTTTTCGCGGTAACCGCCTGCCTCCCGGTGATCCTGGTGGCGGGCGTGGTCATCATGAACGTCCGCAGCCAGGCTACCGGGGACTTCCTCGACGGCAGCGGGCGCGAAATCCGCCAGATTGATCGCAACATCCAGCAGTTCTTCTCCGGCATCCAGCAGAACGTCGACTTCCTGGCCAAGGAGCCGAACATCCTGGCGCTGGAAGGGCTGAAGAACTACAGCGGCGCCGATGCCGCCCAGATCCCGCAGCCAGAAGCCGGCCAGCAGGCGCTGAGCTATTTCACCCGCTTCGCCAAGACCCATCCCACCACTGCCTACCTGTCGGTGGGCCTGGCCGATGGCGGCTACATCAGCTGGCCGGACGACGCCAAGCTGGCCAACTACGACCCGCGCGTGCGGCCCTGGTACCAGGCGGCCATCGCCAATCCGGGCAAGGTGGTGCGCACCCCGGCCTACTACTGGGCCCAAGACGATGTCGCCCTGATGGGCATTGTCCGAACCATGGAAGACGCCAACGGCAAGGTCCGCGGCGTGGTGGGCCTGGACATCTCGCTCAAGCAGCTCACCGACCTGGTCAAGAGCATCACCCTGGGCCAGAGCGGCTATCTGCTGCTGGTGGAAGACAACGGCAACGTGCTGGTGGACCCCCGCGATCCCAAGCACAACTTCAAGCAGCTCAAGGAACTGGGCGACGCCTACCAGGCCCTCAGCGGCATCCAGAGCGGCCTGGGTGAGGTCACGCTCAACGGCACCGACTACATGGTCAACGTCTACCCCGCCAAGGATCTGGGCTGGAAATTCATCGGCCTGATCGAGCGCAACGAGGTGATGGGCAAGGCCACCGCCCTGACCTGGCAGATCGCCGGCATCACCGCCGTGCTGGCGCTGTTGTTCGCCGTGCTCGGTGCGGCCTTTGCCGGCATGATCGTGCGACCGATTCGCGGCGTCTCCGCGGGCCTCGAATCCATCGCCCAGGGCGAAGGCGATCTGACCAAGAGCCTCAACGTCCAGGGCAAGGATGAAACCGCCGCCCTGGCCGGCTGGTTCAACCAGTTCCTCGCCAGCATCCGCCAGTTGGTGCAGCGTATCGGCCAGGCCTCCACCGACCTGCAGCAGGCGTCGCAGACCACCACCCAGGCCGCCGCCAGCATGAACGAGGTGGCTGGGCGCCAGCGCGAAGCCGTGGAAATGGTCTCCACCGCCTTCAACGAGATGGTCGCCACCTCCAACGAAGTGGCGCGTTCCTGCAGCCACGCCGCGGCCTCCGCCGACGCCGGTCACCACCGGGTGCAGGAAGGCTACGGCCAGATCGAGAAGGCCACCGGCAACGTCAACCGCCTCAGCGGCAGCCTGGCCGAGTCGGCCCAGGCCATGGCGGTGCTGGAGCAGGACAGTCACAACATCAACACCATCCTCGACACCATCCGCGGCATCGCCGAACAGACCAACCTGCTGGCGCTCAACGCCGCCATCGAAGCGGCCCGTGCCGGTGAACAAGGTCGTGGCTTCGCGGTGGTGGCCGACGAGGTCCGCGCCCTGGCCAAGCGCACCGCCGATTCCACCGGCGAGATCGACGGCCTGCTCGGCAACCTGGCGCGCAAGACCCAGGAGGTCACCCGCCAGATCGAGACCAGCCTGGAGCTGTCGCAGACCAGCGTGGCCTCCATCAGCGAGGCGCGTGGCAGTTTCGAAGGCATCCGCCAGTCGGTGGACGAGATCCGCGACCAGGCGCTGCAGATCGCCGCGGCAGCTGAGGAGCAGCACCAGGTGGCCGAGGACATCAACCGCCACATCGCCCAGATCCAGGACGACGCCCAGCAGGTGGAAGGCCTGGCCCAGTCCACCACCCGCGACTCCTCGCGCCTGTCGCAGCTGTCGGGTGAGCTGGATGGACTGGTGAGACGCTTCAAGGCCTGATGGCTGGTTGAGCGAGCGAAAGCCCCGCGGGTGATCCCGGCGGGGCTTTTTTGTGTGGCCGAGCGGGGTAGAACGTAGCGTTGGGCTTCGCTGCGCTCAGCGCCAACCTACGGGTGCACCGTAGGTTGGGTTGAGACGGCCCTATAGTCGAAGCCCAACACCCCTCACCTCAAGCCCCGGACGGCGAACCCTGGTCGCGATCGCCGCGTAGGCTGCTGTGGGCCGCCTGGCAGATCTCGCGCAGGCCGCTCTTGAGGCCCTCTTCGAGGGTGGGGTGATAGAAGGGCATGTCGAGCAGCGAACTGGCGGTCTCGCCATGGATCAGCGCCAGCACCAGCAGGTGGCCGATATGGTCCATGCCCGGCCCGACCATGGCGGCGCCGGTGAGCTTGCCGGTGCCTGGCTCGGCATAGAAGCGGACGATGCCCTGGTTGCGCGCCTCGACCCGGGCGCGGCCCTGGTCATGGTAGGAGGAGGTGCCGATCAGGCTGTCGTCATCGGGCGGACTGCCCAATACGGCCACCGGCGGATCGGTGAAGATCAGCGAAAACAGCGGCGATCTCGGTGTGGGCCGTACCCCGGGATAGCAGGCGGCATTGTGCCCGGCGATGGCGCCCTCGTCGGAGGCCTCATGGAGGATCGGCCGGTCATGGTCGGCATCGCCAGCGATGAAGATCGACGAGGACCCGCACTGCAGTGTCTTGGGGTCGTAGACCGGCGTGCCATGGTCGTCCAGCTCGATGCCGGTGGTTTCCAGGCCCAGGCCCTTGAGTCGCGGCGGACGGCCAGCGGCCACCAGCACATACTCGAAGTCGCCCTCGCCGGTCGCGGCACCGGACCAGGACAGCCGCACGCCCGCGCCCTCACGGCGGGCATCCACCTCGACATTCAGGTACAGGGTCAGGTCCTGCGCCAGGATCCGGTGCAGCTCGGCCTTGACCTCGGCGTCCTTGAGCGCGCCCAGGCCGTCGTCCTGGCCGAACAGGGTGACGGCCACCCCGAGCCGGGCCATGGCCTGGGCTAGCTCCAGGCCCACCGGACCGGTGCCGATCACCGCCAGGGAACGTGGCAGATCGGGCAGCTCGAAGAGCGTCTCGTTGGTCAGGGCCCGGTCGCCGAGCGCATCGAAAGGCTCGGGGACCAGGGGATAGGAGCCGGTGGCGATGATCACGCTACGGGCCTTAACAGTCTTACCATTACTGAGCTGCAGTCGATCCGGCGCCACGAAGCGGGCGGTGGCGTGCTGGGCGACACCCTCGGGTAATTTCTCAAAACCTTGTTTGGTTGCGGCGACGAAATGATCACGCTCACGTCGTACCCGCGCCATGACGGCTGCGCCATCGACGCCCACGTTGCCCACCTCGATGCCAAAGAGGCCGGCGCGCTGGACGGCGTGATGGGCCTCGCCGGCGACGATCAGCAACTTGGAAGGCATGCAGCCCACCGAGGCACAGGTGGTACCGGCCCAGCGGTCATCGATCAACAGGGTGCTGGCGCCCTGGCGCCGGGCGGCGCGTTCGGCGGCGAGGCCCGCGGTTCCGGCGCCGATCACGGCGACGTCGCACTGCAGATCGGCGGGGGTCGAAGCGGCTACAGGGTCACTCATCTCATCACCTGAGGTTACGGAGGGTCACCCGACTCGCGCCAGGACTCCAGCTAGTGACCCCAAGCGCAGCGTTGAGGTTGCATCCTCAAGGCGTGACCCACTTCGACAAAAAACCGACAATTCTTGTCAGGACCGTCAAATTCTATGCCACTCGTCACCTTATACTGGCGATCTGGAACCATTGAGGCTTCATATCCTCAATTAGCCAACTTATATGGACGCAGGCATTCACATGGAACGTGACATCAGCAAGATTCCGCTCATCAACGATTGGTCCTACCTGATCGCCCTGGAAACCGGTCTGTTCACCCGTGGTGAACTCAGCGGCACGGTGCTCAAGGCGCTCAACGACCAGGCCCGCCTGCTCTCCCGTCGCTACCTGGTGCAGAAGTCCAAGCTGGACGTACGCAAGCTGTCGCCGGCCGAGACCGAGATCCTCGATACCCTCAGCGACACCGCCGCCAGTCTGAGACGCCGCCAGCGGCTGCCGCACAACATCGTCAAGAGTCTCAGAGCCGGCGGCCTGATCGCCGCCGTCGAGCGCAGCGTCTGCGCCTCGGGCATCCTGCAGTGCCACAACGGCTTCTATGAAGACGGCCTGGAGCCGGGCGCCTTCGAACGGATCGTCATGCGCCACCCACAGGAATTCGGCGATCACGCCCGCCAGAGCGCCGCCCTCTATTTCGCCCAGGAGCCCTTCGCCCTGGAACAACCGCAAGAAGCGCACGACCAACCGCTGCAGGCCAGCGCCTGATGCACGAGGCGCGCGCAGCGCAAGGGGCGGCCGGGAGGCCCCAGACCCCGTTCGCCTGCGCGCGTCTCGTCGCCCCCGCCGCCTCTCGCGGTACCGCTCTCCCGGAGTCCTGGCGCATGACGCCCGCTTTCGCGCCGCTCAGCCCCCCATAGCCCCTGCCCTCGCCGGCTGGCCGATCTCGCTGATCGTGTCGGCTGTCGCCCTTTCGTTGCCGGTATAGCCGGCAGCGGCCTTTGCCTGCGTCCGTCGCGCTGACGGGCGTTCCCGCCGATGCCGTGTGCGTCGCCGTCCGCCTGGAGTCCGCTCCCGGGCGGCGGCCGCGGCATGGGCCACGGCTGCGAGGAGCAGACATGACCACCGCCCACGTCCCCCAGGGACGCAACAACTTCGATTTCCTGAGATTCGCCGCGGCCTCCACCGTGGTGATCGGCCACGGCTTCTGGCTCTCGGGTCACATCGGCGCCGAGCCGATCCTCAACTTCACCGGTTTCACCGACGCGGCCAACATCGCCGTATATGTGTTCTTCGTGATCAGCGGCTTCCTGATCACGGCGTCCTTCCAGCGCAGCCGCAATCCGCTGGATTTTCTCGCCAAGCGCGCCCTGCGGATCTTTCCAGCCTTGATCGTTTCGGTGCTCTTCTCGGTGCTGGTGGTGGGCTGGCTCGCCACCAGTCGCGAGACGAGCGCCTACTTCAGCGATCGCCAGACCCTGGGCTTCTTCAAGAACATCCTTTTGATGACGCGCTTCGAACTGCCCGGCGTCTTCACCGGCAATCCCTTTCCCGACACGGTGAACGGCAGCTACTGGACCCTGCCCTACGAGGTCTTCATGTACCTGTCGCTGCTGATCATCGGGGTGCTGGGGCTGCTGACCCGCTCGGTGGTCATGGCCACCCTGGTGGTGCTGGTGGTGGGCAACTTCCTACTGCTGCCGCAGATGGGCATCGCCAGCTTCGTGCTGCACAAGGTGTTCAGCCTGGGCATGTTCTTTTTCGCCGGTGCCCTGCTGCAACTGGCCGGGCCGCGCATCCCCTGGCGGCTGGACCTGGCCCTGGCGCTCTGTCTGCTGTCGCTGGCAGCCATCGTCTGGCACGTGCTGCCGGTGATCCACCTGGTGTCCCTGGCCTATGTGATCATCTACCTGGCCCAGGTACAGGTGCCGGTGCTACACGGCTTCGGCCGCTTCGGCGACTATTCCTACGGCCTCTACCTGTTCAACTTCCCGGTCCAGCAGTTGCTCATGCACTGGTTTCCCGACAGCTTCTCGCTGCCCGGTTTCCTGGTGGTGAGCTACGTCCTGACCCTGGGCCTTGCGGTGCTGTCCTGGCACCTGATCGAGGCGCCGGCACTGAAATTCAAGCCGCGGCGCCAGGCCCCCACCGCCCCGGTGGCCCCCGTCTGACGGGCAACGGCCGGTCGACTCAGCCGAGGCGACCGGCCAGGGCGAACCCGGCCAGGGTCAGCAGCAGCGATCCCAGCACATGGGCGGTGATGGTGAGCGCCGCCCAGCCCAGGCGACCGCTCTGCAGCAGCGTCACCACCTCGGCGGAAAAGGTCGAGAAGGTGGTGAAGCCGCCGCAGAAGCCGGTCACCAGGAGCAGTTTCCATTGCACGTCCAGCCCCGGATAGCGAGCGAACAGCCCCAGCGCCAGACCGATGACGAAGCCGCCGACCAGGTTCACCAGCAGGGTGCCCATCGGCAGCAGCGGGAACAGTGCATTCAGCCGCAGACCGACCCACCAGCGGCAGGCGCTCCCCAGGGCACCACCGAACATCACCGCGAACAGCGCATAGGGCATCTCGAACTCCTCTCAACGACGACGGGCGGCGACCAGCAGCACGGCAATGCCGGCCAGGGCTGACAGCAGCGAGCCCAGCAGCACCCCGATCTTGACCTCGTCGACCAGGAAGGGCGCACCCGGAAAGGCCAGGGCACCAATGAACAGGCTCATGGTAAAGCCAATCCCGCAAAGCAGGGCCACGCCATAGAGCTGCAGCCAGCTGGCACCCTCCGGCAGCCGCGCCAGGCCACTGCGGATAGCCAGCAGCGCCATCAGCGAGATGCCCACCTGCTTGCCGAGAAACAGCCCCAAGGCGACGCCCAGCGGCACCGGGTCCAGCAGATTGCCAAGGGAAATGCCGGCCAGGGAGACCCCGGCATTGGCGAAACCGAAGACGGGCACGATGAGGAAGGCCACCCAGGGGTGCAGCACGGATTCCAGCCGGAGCAGCGGCGAGGCGTCGTCGGCCGCGCTATCGCCCAGGGGAATGAACAACGCCAGGATCACCCCGGCCAGGGTCGCGTGGATGCCCGAGCGCAGCATGCAGAACCACAGCAGCGCCCCGACCAGCAGATAGGGCAGCAAGGCGGTGACCTTGAGGCGGTTGAGCACGAACAGCACCGCCACCAGCCCTGCCGCGGCCAGCAGCATGCTGGCGGAGAGATCGCTGGTATAGAACAGGGCGATGATCAGCACCGCGCCGAGGTCGTCGAGGATGGCCAGCGCCGAAAGGAAGACCTTGAGCGACACCGGCACCCGCGACCCCAGCAGCGACAGCACGCCGAGGGCGAAGGCGATGTCGGTGGCGGCGGGAATCGCCCAACCCGAGAGGGTCTGGGGATCGTGGCGATTGACCAGGGCATAGAGCAGCGCCGGCACCAGCATGCCGCCCAGGGCCGCGAGGCCCGGCAGGGCGCGATCGCCCCAGCTGGCGAGTTGGCCGACCGCCATCTCGCGCTTGATCTCCAGGCCCACCAGCAGAAAGAAGAGGGCCATCAGGCCATCGTTGATCCAGTGACCGACGGAGAGCCCGCCGACGTACCAATGCAGGCTGGCGAAGTAGCCCTCGGCCAACGGCGAGTTGGCGGCGATGAGGGCGATGGCCGCGGCGACCATCAATACGATGCCGCCGGCGGCCTCGGCGGCGCAGAAGCGCTGAACGAAGGCCAGGGCCCTGGTGGGGGATAGCAGGGATGACATGGGCAGCAGGACTCCTGCGCGGCGGCCCGACCTGCGCTCGATTCAACCTGTCCTACCGCGCGACTGCGGCGACACCCAGCCGATAATCCTACTACGGCGGACGGCCCCTCGCAGTAGAAAATCCACCTGGGGCGGCAGACGCTCTGGAGCGCTGCCTGACCGCTGGAAGAGGCGGCACGGGGGCCAGTTCGGTCTTGCCAGGGCGGCGTACAGGGAGGACCATCAGCGCCCTCGTTCTGCCTAGCAGCTGCTTTCCCATGTCCCAGGAACCCCTTACGCCGTCCCCCTCGCCTTCCCTTTCCGCGCGCCTGGCCCAGGGTCTGCGCGCCTTCTGGCCCGCGCCGCTACCCATCGACGGGCGCGAGCGACTGCGCGCCAGCCTGGGCGCCGGCCTCGGCATCCTGCTCGCGGCGCTGCTGGCGGCCTGGTGGCTGGAAGGCCAGCCGGTGCATCAGCACGGCGCCCTGGCACTGGCCCTGGTGGCGCCGCTGGGCGCCAGCGCCGTGCTGGTGTTCGCCCTGCCCTCCAGTCCCCTGGCGCAGCCCTGGTCGGTGGTGGGTGGCAATACCCTGGCGGCGCTGATCGGCATCGCCTGCGCGCGGTGGATTCCCGAAGCCAATCTGGCCGCCGCCGTGGCGGTCGCCCTGGCCATCGCCGCCATGTTCACCCTGCGCTGCCTGCACCCTCCGGGCGGCGCCTCGGCGCTGCTGATGGTGCTCATCGGCGCCCAGGACTTCAGCTATGCCTGGAGTCCGGTGGCGCTGGACTCGCTGCTGCTGGTGAGCGCCGGTCTGCTCTACAACAACCTGACCCGGCGCCCCTGGCCCCATGTGCCACGCCCGGCCGAGCCGAGCAGCGAAACGCGCCTGCAGCGCGCCGACCTGGACGCCGTGCTGGCGCGCTACAACCAGGTGCTGGACATCAGCCGCGACGACCTCGCCGAATTGCTCGAACAGGTCGAGGCGCGCGCCTACCAGCGCAAGATGGGCGAACTGCGCTGCGCCGACGTCATGAGCCAGGAACCGGTGACGGCCCGCGCCGAGATGCCGCTGCAGGAAGCCTGGGCGCTGATGCGCGCCCGGCGCATCAAGGCGCTGCCGGTGGTGGATCGCCAGGGCTATCTGCTGGGCATCGTCACCGTCGCCGATTTCATGCGGCAGATCGACCTGGACGTGCACGAGGGCCTCGGCTGGCGCCTGCGCTCCCTGGTCCGGCCGAAGGCGCGCCAGGACGAACACAGTGTTGGTCGCATCATGACCCGCACCGTGCGGGTGGCCAGCGCCGACCGCTTGCTGATCGATCTGGTACCGGTGTTTTCCGAGAACGGCCACCGCCACATCCCCATCATCGACGGCTCGCGCCGCCTGGTCGGCATCATCACCCAGTCGGATCTGATCCGGGCACTGTACCAGGCGGTGCGCGTCTAGCGGTTCAGACCTGGAAGCGATTCACCAGCCCCTGCAGATCCACCGCCAGCCGGGACAATTCCTGACTGGCGGCACTGGTCTGGCGCGCACCGTCGGCGGACTGAGTGGAGAGATCGCGGATGTTGACCAGATTGCGATCCACCTCGCGGGCCACCTGGGCCTGCTCCTCGGCCGCGCTGGCGATCACCAGGTTGCGCTCGTACATCTCGCCGATGCGACTGTTGATCTCGTCCAGGGCCACCCCGGCGGTTTCCGCCAGGGCCCGCGTGGCCTGGGCGCGCTGACTGCTGCTGTGCATGGAACCTAGGGCCTGACTGGCGCCGCTGCGCATGCCCGAGACCATCTGCTCGATCTCCAGGGTGGACTGCTGGGTACGGCTGGCCAGGGCGCGCACCTCGTCGGCCACCACGGCGAAACCACGCCCGGCCTCACCGGCCCGCGCCGCCTCGATGGCGGCGTTGAGCGCCAGCAGGTTGGTCTGCTCGGCGATGGCGCGAATGACGTCGAGCACCTTGCCGATGTCCTGGGACTGCTCGGCCAGGCGCTGGACCACCGTCCCGGTGGCCACGACCTCGTCGGACAGCGCCTCGATGGCGCCCAGGGTTTCCGCGACGCGAGTCTGGCCTTGCTGCGCGGCCTGGCTGGAGGCCCGCGAGGCCTCGGAGGTGGAGACGGCGTTGCGCGCCACCTCGTCCACCGCGGTGCTCATCTCGGTGACAGCGGTAGCGGCCTGTTCGATCTCCTGGTTCTGCTGCTGCAGGCCCTGGCCCGCGGCCTCGGTGACCGCATTGAGCTCTTCGGCGGCGGTGGCCAACTGGGTGGAGGAGCCGGCGATGCGCGAGAGGGTCTCACGCAACTGCCCCTGCATCTGCTGCAAGGCGCGCTGCAATTCGCTCACCTCGTCACGCCCCTGCACCGCCAGGGTCTGGGTCAGGTCGCCCTGGGCGACACGGCGGGCGGCCAGCAGCGCCTCGCGCAGCGGTCCGACGATGCTGCGGGTCAGCAGCCAGGCCATGAGCACCGTGGCCAGGGCGGCCAGGACGATCACCGCGATGACGATCAGCCGTGAGGCCTCATAGCGGTCCGCCGAGACCTTGCCATCGCGCTCGATACCCTCGGCATAGAGGTCGCCCAACTCGCCCAGCTGCTTGCCGGTGCCGTCCACCACCGGTTTCATGTCCACCAGGGTCAGTTTGTTGAGCGCGACGGTATCGCCCCGCCGCGCCAGGGCGAAGGACTCGGTCATGCCCTGCTGATAGGTGGCGAAATCGCGCTTGAACAGGTCCCAGCGCTGGTGCTCCTCGGGGGTGTCGACAAAGACCTCATAGGCCTTGATGCCCTCCATGAGCACCTTGTTGCGCGCCTCGTACTGGCTGACATAGGTGTCGATGTTGCGCGGTTCCGGGTCCAGCGCCAGCCGCAAGGAGATGGTGCGGATGCGCAGCATGTTCTCGCGGATGGCGTCCACCGCGCGGATGCTCGGCACCCAGTCGCGCTCCGTCACTACCTGGCGTTCGCGGATACCCGCCATCTGCGCCAGGGAAAACAGGCCGAGAAAAGCCACCATCAGGGCGATCAGGCCGAAGCCTAGCGCCGCGCGGGGCGCGATGTTGCAATTGCGTAACAGCATGGAATCTCCGTGGCCGCTGGCCCTGTTGTTGTCTGACAACATATATCGGCCAGGACACCCTGCCCTTTAGCGCAGCGGTTGCAGCGAACCTCGCCGCGTTTTCGTCGTCTCACAGGCACTGTCGCCCATTCCGGGCGACCTGCCAGGAATGTTCGGATGAAAACCGGTCCCTCTCGCGCCTCCCCGTTCTCCGCGCCTCGTGCGCTGCTCGCCAGCCTGGTCCTGGGTGGCGGTCTGCTCCTCGCGGGCTGCGCCGGCAATCCGCCGACCGCGCAGATGGCCGTGACCCAATCGGCCGTCAACGAAGCCGTGAGCGGCGGCGGCAACCAGTTCGCCCCGATTGAGACCAAGTCGGCCCAGGACAAGTGGACCCAGGCCCAGGCGGCGCTTTCCAACGAGAAATACGACGACGCCAAGCGCCTGGCCGAGCAGGCCGAGTGGGATGCCCGCCTGGCGACTCGCAAGACCCAGGCCGCCAAGGCCGCGGCGGCGCTGCAGGATGCCCAGAACAGCATCCAGCAGATCCGCGAGGAAGGTCAGATCAACCTCCAGCTGCAACAGAATCTACAGAAAAAGGTGCAGCAGTAAGGCTGCCCGCTCTCTTGAAGGACGAAACCCATGCGTAAACGTTTTCTGCTTCCGGTACTGTCGGCCCTGACCCTCACCCTGGCCGCCTGCGCCACCCCGCCCAACCCCAACCTGGAAAAGGCGCGCAACGACTACGCCGCCCTCGAATCCCAGCCCCAGGCCACCCAGCTGGCGGCGCTGGAAACCAAGGATGCCGGCACCTGGCTGGCCAAGACCGACAAGGCCTACAAGGACGGTGAGAACGAGCGCACCGTCGACCAGCTGGCCTACCTGACCCAGCAACGCATCCAGACCGCCATGCAGACCATCAAGCTGCGCATGGCCGAGGCCGAGCTGAAGAAGGTCGATGCCCAGCGCGGCGAAACCCGCCTGAACACCCGCACCGAGCAGCTGCAGCAACTGCAGAAGGCGATCAAGTAAGGCCATGGGCGCAGGACTCCTTCGGGAATCCTGCGCCCGGCACCGTGGTCCTCTACAGACCCGCGAGCGTCTTGCTCGCCATAGTCCGGAAGATCTTTCATGCACGCCATACGCCTACGCAAACCCGGTGGTCTGGATCAGCTGGAACACTGTGAACTGCCCGATCCCGGTCAGCCCGGAGCCGGCGAGATCCGCGTGCGGATCAAGGCCAGCTCGCTGAATTTCCATGATCTGGGCGTGGTGCTCGGCAAGATGCCGACCGCCGATGGGCGCATTCCCATGTCCGATGGCGCCGGGGTGGTCGAGGCCGTGGGCGCAGGCGTCAGCGAATTCGCCGTGGGCGATCAGGTGGTCTCGACCTTCTTTCCCCAATGGCTGGACGGCGAGCCGACAATCGACGATTTCTCCACCACGCCCGGCGATGGCATCGACGGCTTCGCCTGCGAGGTAGTGGTGCGCCCGGCCACGGCCTTTACCCGCGCGCCCAAGGGCTACAGCCATGCCGAGGCGGCGACCCTGACCACCGCCGGGCTCACCGCCTGGCGTGCCCTGGTGGTGGACGGCAATCTCAAGGCCGGTGACAGCGTGCTGGTCATGGGCACCGGTGGGGTGTCCATCTTCGCCCTGCAGCTGGCCAAGGCCATGGGCGCCACGGTGATCGCCACCTCTTCGTCGGACGAGAAGCTGCAGCGTGCCTATGCCTTGGGCGCCGACCACCTGATCAATTACCGCGACGAGCCGGAATGGGGCGCCAAGGTACAGGCCATCACCGGGGGGCGCGGCGTCGACATCGTGGTGGAAGTGGGCGGCCCGGCGACGCTGGCGCAATCCATCCAGGCCGCGCGTATCCATGGTCATCTGGCGCTGATCGGCGTGCTCACTGGCGTCGAGGGCCAGGTCCCCACCGCCAATCTGATGCGTCGGCACCAACGACTGCAGGGGTTGATCGTCGGCAGTCGCCGCCATCAGCAGGAGATGATCCAGGCGCTGGAGAGCAACGGGATCAAGCCGGTCATCGATCGCAGCTATCCCCTGGCCGAGATCGCCGAGGCCTTCGCCTTCCAGAAGGACGGCAGCCATTTCGGCAAGATCGTCTTGGAGATCTGACAATGGTCAGACGAAAGCCAGACTGAGACCGACAGGGCTCTGCTAGACTTCCGGAATTGCCTCATCGCGTTCCGGATGTCCGATGACTTCGTCTACCGCCCTGCCCTATGCCGTCGTCATCGAAGACAACAGTCTGCTCGCCGAGCTGCTGGGCAATCATCTCGAAGAACAATTGCAGTGGGCCTGTACCCGCTTCGACAATGCCGACGATGCCCTGGTGCATCTGCTGCAATGCCAGGAAGCACCGGCCCTGGTCGTTACCGATCACCTGATGCCCGGCCAGTTGCGCGGCGGCGAGCTGGCGCAGATGCTGCTGCAGCGCTGGCCCGAGTTGCCCATGGTGATCACTTCCGGCTACGGCTACGAAATCACCACCACGTTGCCCCCTCAGGTGATCTTCCTGCAGAAGCCCTGGACGCTGGATGAGGTGGATTCGGCGGTACGCCTGGCGCGAGCGCGTCAGGCAGGCGACTAGACGCCCAGCTGACCGCAGGCCTTCAGCAACTGGTCGATGGTCCAGGGCTTGGGCAGGAACAACGCCCGGTCTTCGCGTTCGGCATACTGCTGGCCGGTGTATCCAGAGGACACCAGGATCGGCAGCTGCGGAAAACGTTGGCGGACCTGTTTGGCCAGGGCGAGGCCATCCAACCGACCGGGCATGCGCACATCGGTGAACAGCAGATCGGGCGGCAATGGATCGGCTTCGAACCAGCACCAGGCGGCATCGGCGGTGTCGAACGACTGGACGGCGTAGCCTTCCATTTCGAACACCTCCGTCGCCAGCGAGCGCAGTACGGGATCGTCTTCGACGACCAGCACAGTGGTAACGGCTGCGGAAGAAACTACATCGGTCATGGCAACGCTACTTCATTAGTACGACTAAATAGACCGAAATTACTCGAATTGGATCACAACCCTCGGATGGACGGCTGGCCGGTTGGTACTGGCACTTGTCTGATGCCGCAGCGGCTACTTAATTCCCTGTCTGTCGGAAAAAGGTGCCGGCAGATCGCTGGCCGGCGCCCGACTCTCTTACTCTAAGGCTCTCGCTGGACGTCACCGCCGTCTGCTTTCGCTGCCCACCTGTTCGAAAGATCCCATGGCTGAATCCGCTCTCTCTCACGCTGAACTCCAGGCCGAAGTACGCCGCCTGCGCGCCGCGCTCGACCAGTGCACCGCGCTGCCGCCCCAGGACGCCCAACGGCGCCTGGCAATCTTCGATGGCGCCATCGATTTCGCCATGATCGTGCTCGATCCGGCCGGAGTGATCGCCGACTGGAACAGCGGCGCCGAGCGCCTGCTGGGCTGGACCGCCGCGGAGATTCGCGGTGCACCGGCGGAGCGCTTCTTCACCCCGGAAGACAACCAGAGCGGCCGAGCCGCGCTGGAAATGCGGCTGGCCCTGCAGGACGGCCGTGCCGAGGATGAGCGCTGGCACCTGCGCCGCGACGGCACTCGCTTCTGGGCCAGTGGCGAGATGCATCCGCTGCACGACGACGCCGGCACCCATACCGGCTTCGTCAAGATCCTCCGCGACCGCACGTCCCAGCACCTGGCCGGCGAGGCCCTGCGCGACAGCCAGCGCTACGTGGGCGAGGTGCAGCAGCAGCTGGCCGAGAGCGAGCGCTACTGGCGTGGCCTGTTCGAGCAACTGGACGAGGGCTTCATCCTCGGCACCATCCTGCGCGATGACCAGGGCCGCGGCCGGGACTGGCGCTATGACCAGGTCAACCGGGCCTGGTGCGCGCACTTCGGCTTGAGTGCGCAACAGGCGGTCGGCCAGACCGCGCGCAGCCTGTTTCCCGATCTCGAAGACCTCTGGGCGGAAGACTTCACCCGGGTGGTGGATACCGGCCAGTCGTTCAGCTACGTGCGGCAATTCCAGCACAACGGGCGCTGGTACGAAGGCCATGCGCACAAGGCCGGTCCCGACAGCTTTCTGGTGCTGTTCCTGGATGTCACCGAGCGCGAGCAGGCCGCCCAGGCCACCCGCGACGAAGAGCGTTATCGCAGGGCCCTGGCCGAACTCGGTGAAGGCTTCAGCCAGCTGGGCGACATCGAAGCCGTCACCGACCTCGCCTGCGCCACCCTGGGTACCAGCCTGGATGCCCACCTGGTGGGCTATGGCCTGGTGGACGCCGAGGCCGAGACCGTCACCGTGGGGCGCGACTGGACGATCCCGGGCGCCCGCAGCCTGATGGGCACCCTGAACTTCCACGACTACGGCAGCTACAGCGAGTCTTTCAAGCGCGGCGAAACCGTGGTGATCGAGGATGTGCACGCGGACCCGCGCGCCCGTGACAACCTCGCGGCGCTGCAACGCCTGGAGATCCGCGCCTTGGTCAACCTGCCGCTGTTCGAGCATGGCAACCTGGTGGCGCTGCTCTATGTAGGTTCCAGTCAGCCGCGGCGCTGGACGCCGGCCGAGTTGCAATTCATCCGCGAGGTCGCCAATCGCACCCGCTCGGCGACGGCGCGACTGACCGCGGAACGTGCACTGCGCGACAGCGAACTCAATCTGCGCCTGGTGGCCGACACCCTGCCCTGCCTGATCGCCTTCGTCGATCGCGACCTGATCTATCGCTTCGCCAACGTCGAGGCGCCCAAGTGGTTCAAGGATGCGCCGCAGAGCATCCTCGGTCGCAGCATGGCCGAGGTCTTCGCGCCGGAGCTGTTCGCTGCCCGCCGCCCGGCCATCCAGGCCGCCCTGGACGGCACCCCGGCGCGGCTGGATCTGCCCTGGGCCTGGCCGGACGGCCGGCGACGCATCGCCGACATCCACTATCGGCCGCGGCGGGATGGGCGCGGCGCGGTGGACGGCTTCTATGTCTTCGCCCAGGACGTCACCGTCCAGCGCGACGCCCAGGCGCTAATCCAGGCGCAGAATCTCAGCCTCAGCCAGGAAGTCCAGGCGCGCACCGCCGAACGCGACCGGCTTTGGGCGCTCAGCGAGGACCTGCTGCTCACCGCCGACTTCGCCGGGCAGCTGCTGCGGGTGAGTCCATCCTGGTCGCGCGGCCTGGGCTATTCCGAGGCCGAGTTGCTCAGCCGCCCCTACACCGAACTCATTCACCCCGACGATCTACCGGGCGTGCTGGTAGCGCTGGACGACCTGCGCCGCAGCGGCCTGCCGACCCGGGTGGAGAATCGTGTCCAGGCGGCGAATGGCAGCTGGCGCTGGCTGTCCTGGACGCTGTCGCTAGACACTGATCAGGAGCACGTCACCGGTGCCGGGCGCGATATCACCCGCGAGAAGGACGCCGCGGAGACCCAGGCGCTGCTGGAAGAGCAGCTGCGCCAATCACAGAAGATGGAAGCGGTCGGCCAACTCACCGGCGGCCTGGCCCACGACTTCAACAACCTGCTCGCCGGCATCGTCGGCAGTCTGGACCTGCTCACGGTGCGCATCGGCCAGGGTAGGCTGAACAACCTTGAACGCTACACCACCGCTGCCCAGGGCGCCGCCATCCGCGCCGCCGCCCTGACCCACCGGCTGCTGGCCTTTTCCCGCCGGCAGACGCTGGATCCCAAACCCACCGACGTCAATCGTCTGGTGGCCGGCATGGAAGACCTGATCCGCCGCACGGTGGGTCCGGCGATCCAGATCGAGGTGGTGGCCAGCAGCGAACTCTGGTCGACCCTGGTCGATCCGCCGCAGCTGGAAAATGCCCTGCTCAATCTCTGCATCAATGCCCGCGATGCCATGCCCGAGGGTGGCCGCATCTTCATCGAGACCGCCAATCGGGCGCTGGATGCGCGCATGGCCCGGGTCCGCGACCTGGAGCCGGGCGAATACATCGCCCTCTCGGTGACCGACAACGGCTGCGGCATGCCGCCCGAGGTGATCGCCAAGGCCTTCGACCCCTTCTTCACCACCAAGCCGATCGGCGTAGGCACCGGGCTCGGCCTGTCGATGATCTACGGCTTCGTGCGCCAGTCCGGCGGCCAGGCGCGCATCCATTCCCAGGTCGATGAGGGCACCAGCGTCACCCTGTTCCTGCCGCGCCACCGCGAAACGGCGGCGGGTGTGGACCTCATCGCCAGCCAACCGGCGCTGCCACGCCAGGGTCACGGCGAGACGGTGCTGGTGGTGGATGACGAACCCACAGTACGGATGCTGGTGGTGGAGGTGCTGGAAGAACTGGGCTACGCCGCCCTCGAAGCGGCGGATGCCAGCTCCGGGTTGCGATTGCTGGAATCCGATGTGCGCATCGACCTGCTGATCAGCGACGTCGGCCTGCCCGGCGGCATGAACGGCCGGCAGATGGCCGACGCCGCCCGCCAGCGCCGCCCGGGCCTCAAGGTACTGTTCATCACCGGCTACGCGGAGAACGCGGTGGTCGGCAACGGCCATCTGGAGCCCGGCATGCACGTGATGACCAAGCCCTTCGCCATGGACGCCCTGGCGGTGCGCATCCGCGATCTGATCGAAGGGACCTGACTCCGTAGGTTGGCGCTACGCGCAGCGAGGCCCAACGGTGCCGAGGTGCAGCCCGGGCCCTGTTGGGCTTCGACGATGACGCCGTCTCAGCCCAACCTACGTCAGCAACCACCGCAGTTCGACCTCTCATATAGGTTGGCGCTGAGCGCAGCGAAGCCCAACGGTGCCGAGGTTCAGCCGGGGGCCTGTTGGGCTTCGACGATAAAGCCGTCTCAGCCCAACCTACGTCGGTAGCCACCACGGTCCGGCCTCTCGCGTAGGTTGGTGCTGAGCGCAGCGAAGCCCAACGGTGCCGAGGTTCAGCCGGGGCCCTGTTGGGCTTCGACGATGAAGCCGTGTCAGCCCAACCTACGTCGGCAACCACCGCAGCCCGCCCTCTCGCGTAGGTTGGCGCTGAGCGCAGCGAAGCCCAACGGTGCCGAGGTGCAGCCCGGGCCTTGTTGGGCTTCGACGATAAAGCCGTCTCAGCCCAACCTACGTCGGCAACCACCGCAGCCCGCCCTCTCGCGTAGGTTGGCGCTGAGCGCAGCGAAGCCCAACGGTGCCGAGGTTCAGCCGGGGCCCTGTTGGGCTTCGACGATGAAGCCGTCTCAGCCCAACCTACGTCGGTAGCCACCACGGTCCGGCCTCTCGCGCAGGTTGGCGCTGAGCGCAGCGAAGCCCAACACCGCCTCCCGCCCAACCAGTCGCGACGGACTAACGCCGCCTTGTCCAGCGTTTCGGGCTGGCCCCGCCAGTGGAAAACGCTACGGCATGGGATCCCGGCACCCGGGATAGCCCAGAGCGCTCAGGCCAGGTAACGCCCGAACCAGTCCAGGGTGCGCTGCCAGGCCAGTTGGGCAGCCGCCTCGTCGTAGCGCGGGGTGGAGTCGTTGTGGAAGCCGTGGTTGGTGCCGGCATAGCGCTGCACCTCGTAGGTCTTGCCGGCCGCCTTGAGCGCCGCTTCATAGGCGGCGGCGCCCTCGTTGATGCGCGGATCGTTCTCGGCGTAGTGGATCAGCAGCGGCGCCTTGATCGCCGCCACCTCCTCGGCGCGCGGTTGACGTCCATAGAAGGGCACCGCCGCGGCCAGCTCGGGATAGGCCACGGCGGCCGCGTTGGCCACGCCGCCGCCATAGCAGAAGCCGGTGATACCGACCTTGCCGGTGCTGAATTCGTGGCTCATCAAGGTTTCCACGGCGGCGAAGAAGTCGTTCATCAGCTTGGCCGGATCGACCTGCTGCTGCAACTCACGGCCCTTGTCGTCGTTGCCGGGATAGCCGCCCATGGACGTCAGGCCGTCCGGTGCCAGGGCCAGATAGCCCGCCTTGGCCAGACGCCGGGCCACGTCTTCGATATAGGGATTGAGGCCACGATTCTCGTGGGCCACCACCACCGCCGGCACCTTGCCGCTGGCCTTGGCCGGCCGCACCAGATAGCCACGCACCCGCCCATGGCCCTTGGGCGAGGGGTAATAGACGTACTCGGCGACGATGTCCGGGTCGGTGAATTCCACCTGGCTGGCCAGGGCATAGTTGGGGCTCAGCGCCGCCAGCACGCCGGTGGCCGACAGCCCCAGCACCGCGGCACAGGCCCCGGCGCGGTCGAGGAAGTCGCGGCGGCTGATGCGACCGTGGACATAGAAGTCATAGAGTTCGAGCAGTTCGGGCGAGAAATCCTGGGCGGTGAGGCGGGTCATCGCAGCGCTCCTCTGGCGGGAAAGGGGACCGCCAGCCCAGCTGGGTAGGCGCCCCGGTGGCCCCCGAGTGTGCCGCGAATCGTCTGACTATGCCATGGCCTCGCGCGGGTGCCGCGCTGGGCGTGCAGCTCGGCGATCAACGCTTCGAAACGACCGCCCTGTTCAGAACAACCCCATCTGCCGATCCAGCAACCGGTCGAAGCGGTCGCCGACGAAGGGCAGGATGGCGTCGGCCACCGGGGCCAACTGGCGCTCTACATAGTGATCGTAGTCGGGTGGTGCATGGGGCAGCTCGACCGGCTCGGCGCCGGCGGTGGTGATCAGGTAGCTGATCCAGCCGCCGCGGCGAAAGCGACTGCGGCGTCCCAGCCGGGCGTTTTCCGCCTCCAGCAGGCGCGCCGCGCGCACCTGGGGCGAGAGATTGCTCTGGTACTCCTCCAGCGGTCGGCGCAGGCGCTTGCGATAGACCAGCAGGTCGTCGAGGTCGCCGGCGCGGGTGCGGGCGACGAAGTCGCGCACATAGTCCTCATGGGGCTCACCGGTGAAGATCAGCAGGTACAGCTCGCGCTGAAAGCGCTGGGCCAGCGGCGACCAGTCGCTGCGTACCGTTTCCAGGCCCTTGAACACCAGTTCCGGCTGGCCGTCGGCACCGGGTCTGAGGCCGGCGTATCGCTTCTTGCTGCCCTCCTCCGCGCCTCGAATGGTAGGCATGAGAAAGCGGCTGAAGTGGGTCTCGTACTGCAGCTCCAGATGGCTTTCCAGCCCCAGCTCCGCCTGTAGCCACTCGCGCCAGTGGGCGTTGACCGCCGCCACCAGCTCGCGACCGATGCGCTCGGCCTCGGCTTCGGCATGGGTGCGCCCTAGCCAGACGAAGGTGGAATCGGTGTCGCCATAGATCACCCGATGACCACGCGCCTCGATCAGCTCGCGGGTCTGGTGCATCACCGCGTGGCCACGCAGGGTGATGGACGAGGCCAGGCGGTGATCGAAGAAGCGGCAGTGCGGCGTGCCCAGCACGCCATAGAAGCTGTTCATGATGATCTTCAGCGCCTGAGCCAGGGGCGCGTTGCCCGCGCGCTTGGCGGCATCGCGCCCCTCCCAGACCCGCGCCACCATCTCCGGCAGGCAGTGCCGGGTGCGGTGGAAGCGCGCGCCGCGAAAGCCCTGCACCGTCTCGTCCTCGGGCAGCGCCAGGCCCTCCACCAGCCCTACCGGATCGATGAGAAAGGTGCGGATCAGCGAGGGATAGAGACTCTTGTAGTCCAGCACCAGCACCGAGTCGTAGAGCCCAGGCCGGGAATCCATGACGAAGCCACCGGGGCTGGCCTCGGGTGGCTGGGCACCGAGATTGGGCGCGACGAAGCCCTGGCGGTGCATCAACGGCAGATAGAGATGGTAGAAGGCGGCGATGGAGGCGCCATGGCGCTCCAGCGGCAGGCCGGTGACGCTGGCCCGTTCCAGGAGGAAGCGCAGCAGCTCGGTCTTGGCGAAGATGCGGGTGACCAGTTCGCAATCCACCAGGTTGTAGCGCGCCAGGGCGCTCTTCTCGCCCGCGAACATGCGATTGATCGAGGCCATGCGGTCGTGGGGATTGTCGATGGCCTTGCCTTCGCCCAGCAGGGTACGGCTGACGTTCTCCAGGCTGTAGGAGGGAAATACCCAGGTCGCCGACTTGAGTGCCTCCACCCCGTCGATGATCGGCCGCCCGGCCAGCAGCGCCTGGAAGGGCCGGCCCTGGCCGCCGGGTTCGTAGTGATCGTCCTCGGGGGCACCACGGCCCAGATGCAGGGTCACGCCCAGCTTGCGCGCGTGCTCGTGGAGCACGCGGATGTCGAACTGCAGCACGCTCCAGCCGATGATGACGTCGGGATCGTGGCGTGCCATCCAGGCATTGAGGCGTTCGAGCAGGGTAGCGCGGTCGGCGACGTATTCCAGGTCGAAGTCCACGGCCGCATCCTCCCCGGTGGGCGGGCCGAGCATATACACCTGGCGCTGGCCGCAGCCGTGCAGGCCGATGCTGTAGAGCTCGCCGCGCTCGCTGGTCTCGATGTCCAGCGACAGGGTGCGCAGCGAGGGGCGGTAGTCGGGATCGGGCCGCAGTGGCCCGCCGTCGGCCGTGGGCAGCGTCACCGGCGCGGTGATGAAGCGCTCCATGAGAAAGCGATCCGCCGGGGCGATGTCCGTCTCGTAGACCTCGATGCCGGCGGCGGGGAGGCGCTGCTCCAGTTCGCGCAGGGTGCGATAGCGCGGCGCATAGAGCCCCAGGACGGGGCGCCGCTGGAAGTCCTGCAGCGCCAATTCGCGGATCTCCACCCCGGCCGGCAGCAGGCGCTCGATGTCCGCCCGTCGCGCGGCCGGGGCGAAGGCCACGGCCTGTTGCGCCGGCACCCGCAGCTGGCGCGGACCGCTGTCGGTGGCGAACCAGAACACCAGCTCCATCCCGGTGGAAGTCTCGCGCCAGAGGCGTGTCAGCAAGAAACCCTGGACGGCGGCCAAAGCAGCGGCGCTCCTCGACATGGATGAAGGCCCATTCTCGCAAGGCCAGACCGCGCGGGCGACCCCGGCGCGCCGGGTGGTCCGCTCGTCGCTCCCGCCGAACGGCCTGTGTCCTGTGGCGATGATCTTGCATCGAATGCCCACACCCGTCGTAGAGCCGATTCCCCGGCTCTTGGGCGCACCCTTTGTTTCAGCTGTCAGGCCGTGTCATGAATTCCTTGTCGTCGTCTTTTTCCACCGCTGCCTTCACCGGCTACAACGCCCAGCAAATGCGGGTGCGCGAGCAGGCGCGTCGCTGGCTGGAGCAGGACGTGCTGGTGCTGGATACCGAGGCGACCGGTCTAGGGGAAGAGGCCCAGCTGATCGAGGTGGCGGTGATGACCCTCGGTGGCCGGGTGCTGCTCGATACCCTGGTGCGCCCCAGCATCGCCGTGCCGCGCGAGGCGACCCTGATCCACGGCCTGACCGATGCCCACCTGAGCCAGGCGCCCTCCTTTCCCGAGGTGTTCGCCCAGCTCTGGCCGCTGCTGCAGGGCCGCACCGTGCTGGCCTATGGCATGGCCTTCGACTATCGCCTGCTCGGGCACGATGCCCAGCTCCACGGTCTGGCGCTGCCGCCGGAACTGGAGCGGGAGACGCCGCCGGTGCAACTGGTGGATGGCACCCGCCTGCACTGCCTGATGCAGCTCTATGCCCAGTTCTGGCAGGAGCCGAGTCTGGACAGCCGCAGCCAGGACGGCTGGCGCCGCAAATCCCTGGCCATGGCCGCTCGCCAGCAGGGCGTCGCCGTGCAGGAAACCCACCGCGCCCTGCCCGACTGCCGCCTCAAGGCCGCCCTGGTGCAGGCGCTGGGCGAGGACGCACCGGCTACCTGGAGCGGGCTGCAGGCCCTGGCAGGCTAGCCGAGCGGCAGTCCGCCGGCCGCACCGGCAAGCAGACAGGCTAAATTCGCGCGGCTTGCCATACTGGAGGCGTCATCCAGCCCGAGGCCCCGCCATGAAAGCCGTCGTCTACGAAGCCTTTTCCGCGCCACCCTGCCTGTGCACGGTGCCGGACCCTACCCCCGAGCCGCACGGCGTGGTGCTCAAGGTCATGGCCACCGGCGTCTGCCGTAGCGACTGGCACGGCTGGGTCGGCCATGACACCGACATCGAGCTGCCCCATGTGCCGGGCCACGAACTGGCCGGGATGGTCGAGGCGGTAGGCAAGGACGTCAGGAGGTGGCGGGTCGGCGACCGGGTGACGGTGCCCTTCGTCGGTGGCTGCGGCGCCTGTCCACAGTGCCACGCCGGCCACCAGCAGGTCTGCGACCATCAGTTCCAGCCCGGCTTCACCCACTGGGGTTCCTTCGCCCAGTACGTCGGCATCCACCAGGCCGATCTCAACCTGGTCAGCCTGCCCGAGCAGCTGGACTTCGCCACGGCGGCGAGCCTGGGTTGTCGCTTCGTGACGTCCTTTCGCGCCGTGGTCGACCAGGGCAAGGTCAGCGCCGGCCAATGGGTGGCGGTGCACGGCTGCGGGGGCGTCGGGCTCTCGGCGATCATGATCGCCAGCGCCCTGGGCGCCCAGGTGGTGGCCATCGACATCACCGCCGACAAACTGGCCCTGGCCCGCAGCCTCGGGGCCGTGGCCACCCTCGATGCTACCCAGGTGGCCAGCGTGCCCGAGGCGGTGCAGGAACTCACCGGCGGCGGTGCCCACGTCTCTCTCGACGCCCTGGGCCACCCCACCACCTGCTTCAATTCCATCGCCTGCCTGCGCAAGCGCGGCAAGCACGTTCAGGTCGGGTTGCTGCTGGGCGACCAGGCGACGCCGGCGCTGCCGATGAATCTGGTGATCGCCAAGGAGCTGGAAATCCTTGGCAGCCACGGCATGCAGGCCCATCGCTACGACGTGCTGATGGCCATGCTGCGCCAGGGCACCCTGGCACCGGAGCGGTTGATCGGCCGCGAGATCAGCCTAGCCGAGTCCAGCGAGGCCCTGATGCACATGGACAGGTTCGAAGGTACCGGGGTGACCGTCATTACCCGCTTCGACTAGCTCGCTAGCCGGACTCCGCCGCCTGCAACACCCAGCGCAGCCCCTGCAGGTCCTCGGCGGACAGGGTTGCGCGCAGGCGGCAGAGGCGATAATTGACCCGGGTATTCATGGCCACCCATTCCAGGTCCTGGCGGCTGGGCTGGCCGATGAAATACTCGCCGTAGCGCTCGTCCAGCCCGGCCATGCGGTACTGGCCCTTGAGCGGCAGGTAGAGCTGGCCGTTCATTTCCCAGCGACTGGCGCTGCAGCCGTGGAAGCGCACCTTGTCGCCAAAGGTGGACAGCTGGGTGCGGAAATCGGTGGTGGCGTTGCCGGCGCTGGTCTTGAACTGGCTGGCGATCACGCTGAAGACGATCCCGTCGGTCGAGGGCGCCCCACGCCATTCGATGACCCGACGATTGAGCGCCGTGTCGAACTTGTCGGTGAAGATGCCGGCGGCCTGCGCCGTGAGCGTTGGCAGGGTCAGGGCACCCAGCAACGCCATCATTGTTTTCAAAACAGACTCCTGGTGGCGACCCGCACACCCAGCCTGAAGCAACAGGCAGAGGCGGCAAAGGGCCAGCTTCAGTCTTTGGAGATCCGATTGGCTGAAAGGTGCCCCCAGAGGTCCGGATAAGCGGTATCTTTCACAGTCTAGGCTCTGTACGAAAAGTGCCTGCGCTCGGTGATGCTGCGTTAAAAATCAGCTCGGAATGCTCATTTACCACTCGTAAACTCGTTCGCGAGCCCGGTCCGCTTCCTCGCTGATTTTTGCCTTGCCTGACCTTCGCTCGGCGACTTTTCATACAGAACCTAGCGACGAGCCCGCCTCGTCCCCCCTTTTAACCGTCGCCGGTGAGGCGTACGGCCCGACCACGAAACGACCGGCCAAGCCGCCGGAGAGCACTGCGAGGATCTATGAGCGCTGCGGACATCGATTGGAAGACCCTCGGTTTCGACTACATCAAGACCGACTTCCGCTATATCGCCACCTATCGCAACGGCAGCTGGGAACCCGGCGAGCTGACTCGCGACAACCAGTTGCACATCAGCGAAGGCTCCACGGCCATCCACTACGGCCAGCAGTGCTTCGAAGGCCTCAAGGCCTATCGCTGCCAGGACGGCTCCATCAACCTGTTCCGCCCCGACCGCAACGCCGCGCGCATGCACAAGAGCTGCGCCCGCCTGCTGATGCCGCCGGTCCCCACCGAGATGTTCATCGATGCCTGCCAGCAGGTGGTCAAGGCCAACGAGGCCTGGATCCCACCCCACGGCACCGGCGGCGCCTTCTACCTGCGGCCCTTCGTCATCGGCGTGGGTGACAACATCGGCGTGCGCACCGCCCCCGAGTTCCACTTCGTGGTATTCGGCATCCCGGTCGGCGCCTACTTCAAGGGCGGCATGACCCCGCACAACTTCGTGATCTCCGGCTATGACCGCGCCGCGCCCCAGGGCACCGGTGCCGCCAAGGTCGGCGGCAACTACGCCGCCAGCCTGATGCCCGGCGCCCAGGCCAAGGCCGAAGGCTTCGCCGACTGCATCTACCTGGATCCCCTGACCCACCGCAAGATCGAGGAAGTCGGCTCGGCCAACTTCTTCGCCATCACCGGCGACGGCAAGTTCGTCACTCCGCGCTCCGAATCCGTGCTGCCGGGCGTGACCCGCATGTCGCTGATGGAACTGGCCCGCGAGCGGCTGAACCTGGACGTGGTCGAGGGCGACGTCTTTATCGACCAGCTCGACCAGTTCGTCGAAGCCGGCGCCTGCGGCACTGCGGCGGTCATCACCCCCATTGGCGGCATCCAGTACGGCGAGAAGCTGCACGTCTTCCACAGCCTGACCGACGTCGGCCCGGTGACGCGCAAGCTGTACGAGGAACTGACCGGCATCCAGACCGGCGACAAGCCGGCGCCGGAGGGTTGGATCGTCAAGGTCTGACTTGGGTTGGTTTAGTGTGAAGAAGGCGCCTCAGGGCGCCTTTTTCGTTTAGGTAAACCAGATTGATGCCATTGCTGCCGCCCTGGCTGTTTATCGAGCGATCTGCCGAAACTCGTTTCGCCTCGCTGGCAACTCACCTATCGCGGCCATTGGCCGCTCCTACAGGATGACCAGCTGCTGTAGGAGCGGCCCATGGCCGCGATTCCAGCGAGGTTCAGGTCTACGTACCGTTGGGCTTCGCTCCGCTCAACCCAACCTACAAAGCCTCCCCCCTACACCCCCTCCCGCCGCCGCAACACGGCGCGGGCGCCGATGAACAGCACCACCACGCAGATCGCCGCCGCGATCAACCAGTGCGTCGACACATGATGCTCGGCGAAGAAATCCCGCAGGATCTCCCCCACCGCGTAGCCGATGCCGGTCATGACGAAGCCCCACAGCAGGGCGCCGATGATGTTGAAGAACAGGAACCGCCGCGGCCGCACGCCGCTGGCACCGATCAGCAGCGGGCCGATCAGGCGGAAGCCATAGGCGAAGCGGATACCGATGATCCACAACGCTTCGTGGCGATGGATGCGGCTGCGCAGCCAGTCGATGCGCGCCTGCTGGCGTTTGAAGCGGCCGAGGATGCGGTCGCCATAGCGACGGCCGAGATAGAACAGCGTCTGATCGCCGATGAAGCCGCCCAGGGCCACGCACAGCGCCGTGAGGGGAAACAGCAGGTAGCCGTGCCGTGCGGCGATGCCGGCCAGGATGGCGACACCGTCGCCTTCCACCAGAGCACCCAAAACCGCCGCGCCGTAGCCGTAGTTGCTGATGACCTCGCTGTCGATCATGGCACCGCCCTAGAGACCGAGGATGGTCAGCATGATGAAGGTGCCGAACAGCACGAAGTGGGTCATGCCCTCGATGGCGTTGGTCTCGCCATCGTTGAGGTTGATGGCGGCGACGATCAGGGTCACGGCCATCATCACCGTCTGCACCGGCGTCATGGCCATCTGGATCGGCTGACCGTTATACAGCGCGATCGCCTCCACCACCGGTACGGTGAGGATCACCGTGGACAGGCTGGCGCCCAGGGCGATGTTGATAACCGACTGCATGCGATTGGCCATGGCCGCGCGCAGGGCGGTGAGGATTTCGGGGCTGGCGGAGATCACCGCCACCACCAGCGCCGGGACCAGGGCCGGCACGGCCAGACCTTCCAGCCCAGTATCCAGCGACTTGGACATCACCTCGGCCAGGGCTCCGGTGGCGACGATGCCGACGATCAGCATGGCGATGGACAGGGTGGCGCTGCTTTCACCATGGCCGGCGGTGGCGGCTTCGCCCTCGACCGCCGGGCGCTTGCGCTTCTTGTCCGGGTAGTTGTAGCTGAAGAAATAGCTGTGCGGACCGGTCTGCATGCGCAGGAACAGGGTATAGAGCAGCGCCATGGCGCCGATGGTGAAGAAGGAATAGACGTGCCACTGGGCCGAGGGAATGAATTCCGGCACCAGCATGGAGATGCTCACCGCGGTGATGATCATCACCCCGTAGCTGCGACTGGAGTCGTCGTTGTAGGGCTGCTCGCCGTGCTTGAGGCCACCGAGCAGCGCGGCCAGGCCGATGATGCCGTTCATGTCCAGCATCACTGCGGCATAGATGGTGTCGCGGGCCAGGGTCGGCGAATGGTCGTGGCTCATCATGATCGCCAGGATGATCACCTCCACCAGCACGGCGGAAAGGGTCAGGATCATGGTGCCATAGGGATCGCCGACCTTTTCCGCCAGCAGTTCGGCGTGATGGGCCACGCGCATGGCCGCGCAGATGATGGCGGCGATCAACCCGCCGGCGGCGATCAGCGCCAGGGTCTGGCCACCGCCGAGCAGGGCGTGTTCGAACACATAGGCCAGCACCGTGGCACCGATGGCGACCAGCAGCAGGGTTTCGTCTTTGAGGGCGGCGAGCATGGAAAGGGGCGTCCTTGGTTGAGCAATGCCTTGTTACGACCGCCCTGGAGGGCAAAAGGCTCGCATCCTGTTACACCCCGGTGCTGGCCACCCAGGCTACCGCCGCCTGACAGGCCGCTCAGCCAACCCGAGCACGCGGTGCCAGGCGCTTCCACACGGCCTTGGTGCCGGTCGCGCAGGCCTGGCGATAGCCCAGGGCATGGCGTTCCACCAGGAACCAGGACACCACCGCCAGCGGCAGGGTGATGCCGATGGAAAGCAGCACCATGGTCCAGGCCTCGATGCCGGGGATCACCGCCGCCAGGGTCTGCTGCACGGGAAAGGAGTAGATGTAGAGGCCGTAGGAGTAGTCACCCACTTCGTTGAAGGCACGGATGCGGCCGGCCGGCACGAAGGCGAGATAGAGCAGCACATAGCCCAGCGTCAGGTTGTAGACCAGGTAGAAGCTGTCGCGGTCGGGCATCGCCACCGCCAGCAGCGCCACGGCGGCGGCGAAGGCCGCCCGCGTCAGGGGGATGTAGCCACGCAGCACATAGAAGGCACCGCCCAGGAAGAACATCTGGAACAGCCGCAGCAGGTGCGATTCGCTGGCGAAGAAATAGTAGGCGAACAGCTTGAACAGCGCCGCGCCCACAGCGAACAGCAGGATGGCGCGCTGGAAGTGGCGACTGTCCAGCCGCAGCCAGAGCACGAACAACCAGAGCAGCGCCAGGGCGCCGTACATGCCCACCTCGAAAGGCAGCGTCCACAGCGAGCCATTGACGATGGTCTGCAAGGGATTGCCCTCGAACAGCCCGGGCAGGTCGAATTCGGCGCCAGCGATCAGGCCGGTGTTCTTGAACAGATAGAACCAGGTCTGGGGATCGCTCAGGTAATCCTGCAAGGGTGCCCGGGTCAGCCAGGCACCCAGGCCCAGCACCGTCAGCACCAGCATCACCAATAGGCCCGGTACCACGCGCAGGGCGCGGCCCCAGACGAAGTCGATGATGTCGGCGCGGCTGAGCAGACTCTTGGTGACCAGAAAGCCGCTGGTGATGAAGAAGATGTCGACCGCGATGTCGCCCAGGGTCATGCCCAGGCTCTCGCGTCCCGGTTCCGCCGTGGCCGTGCCACTGGAGATAGCGAAGCTGTGACTGAAGACCACGGCGAGCGCCGCGATCATGCGAATCAGATTGAGATTGTTGTTCTTGCCGCCAACGTAATCCTGAACGGTCTGCACGGATACCTCACGCCTGGTGTTTGGAGCCATGCGTCCCGATTGTAGTCAGATCCAGACCCAATGCAGGCGTTATGGCCCTTTGCTGGCTCAAAGCGTGGAACGCTGGGAATTTCTGACCGCCCAAACCACCGTACATCGGTCAGCGGGAACCCGGATGCCTGCGGAAAACCCGGCAAAGCGTGCGACAATCGTCCATCTTTTTCTGATTCAAGCTATCCCGAGGCTCCCATGTACGACTGGCTCAATGCCCTGCCCAAGGCCGAACTGCACCTGCACCTGGAAGGCACCCTGGAGCCCGAGTTGCTGTTCAAGCTGGCCGAACGCCATGGCGTCGCCCTGCCCTGGGGTGATGTCGAAGCCCTGCGCGCCGCCTACAACTTCGGCAACCTGCAGGAATTCCTCGACCTCTACTACGCCGGCGCCGACGTGCTGCGCACCGAGCAGGACTTCTACGACCTGACCTGGGCCTATCTGCAGAAGTGCAAGGAACAGAACGTCATCCACACCGAGCCCTTCTTCGATCCCCAGACCCACACCGATCGCGGCATTCCCTTCGAGGTGGTGGTACGTGGCATCACCCAGGCGCTGAGCGACGGCGAGCGGCAGCTGGGCGTGACCAGCGGGCTGATCCTGAGCTTCCTGCGTCACCTCTCCGAAGACGCCGCCCAGGCCACCCTGGACCAGGCGCTGCCGTTTCGCGACCACTTCGTCGCCGTCGGCCTGGACAGCTCGGAAAAGGGTCATCCGCCGAGCAAGTTCAAGCGCGTCTTCGCCCGTGCCCGCGCCGAGGGTTTCCCGGCCGTGGCCCATGCTGGCGAGGAAGGCCCGCCGGAGTACATCTGGGAAGCCCTGGACCAGCTCGGCGTGGTGCGGATCGACCATGGCGTGCGCGCCTTCGAGGACGAGCGCCTGATGGATCGCCTGGTCGACCAGCAGATCCCGCTCACCGTGTGTCCGCTGTCCAACACCAAGCTCTGCGTGTTCGACGACATGAGCCAGCACACCATCCTCAAGATGCTCGACCGCGGCCTTAAGGTCACCGTCAACTCGGACGATCCAGCCTACTTCGGTGGCTACGTCACCGAGAACTTCATGGCCCTGCACGAAGGCCTGGGCATGACCCAGGCACAGGCCCAGCGCCTGGCACAGAACAGCCTCGACGCCCGCCTGGTGAAATGAGCATGAGCCTGACCGCTGCCGAGATTTCCTACTACGAACGCTTCGCCGAGCGCCTGGCCGACGCCGCCGCCGTGGCCATCCAGCCCTACTTCCGCGCCCAGCTGGCGGTGGACGACAAGGGCGACGCCGCCATCGCCGGCCGCCGCTACGACCCGGTGACCATCGCCGACAAGGCCGCCGAACGGGCCATGCGCGAACTCATCCAGGCCGAGCATCCGGATCACGGCATCCTCGGCGAGGAAGAGGAGAACGTCGCCGGCAGCAGTCCGCTGAGCTGGGTACTCGACCCCATCGACGGCACCCGCGCCTTCATCACCGGCCTGCCGCTGTGGGGCACTCTGGTGGCGCTCAACGACGGCAACCGTCCGGTAATCGGGGTGATGAACCAGCCCTTCACCGGCGAGCGCTACCTGGGCACCCCGGCCGGCGCCTGGCGCAACGGCGCGGCCCTGCGCACTCGCGCCTGCGCCAACCTGGCCCAGGCCCGGCTGATGTGCACCAGCCGCGACATCTTCGACACCCCCGAGCGCCTGGCGGCCTTCGACGCCGTGGCCGCCGAGGTGCAGCTGGCCCGCTTCGGCGGCGACTGCTACGCCTACTGCATGCTGGCCTCGGGCTTCGTCGACGTCATCATCGAGGCGGGCCTGCAGCCCTACGACGTCCAGGCGCTGATCCCCATCATCGAAGGCGCCGGCGGCCGCATGACCGCCTGGGATGGCGGCGATGCCCAACAGGGCGGCGCCATCCTCGCCTGCGGTGATCCGGCGCTGCATGCGCAGTTGGTGGAAAGGCTCAAGCACCTGGCCTAGGACGCCCACTTTCGTAGGTTGGCGCTGAGCGCAGCGAAGCCCAACATTACAGTTCGTCCAGCCTGGCTTATCGGCGCTCTGGCTGCTTGTCGAGGTTTGGGGGAGAGGCTGTTCGAGACAAGAACCACCAGCAGCCCTCTGTAACCCGCCAGGGCCCTATAGCTAACCCTCAGCAATCGCGGCCATGGGCCGCTCCTACAGGTTCGGACTAGACCTGTAGGAGCGGCCCATGGCCGCGATTGGCAGTGCTCCATTTTCCGTAGGAACAGCAATATCGGCGGACAATCAGTCAGCCCCGCCGTACCCATGCACGTTGCCTCGGGCAACCTCTTAAGCCCCCTCTAAGCCAACTCCCGTATACCGGCAGGATTCCGCCAAGAGTCCCTGCCGTGCTCCCCTCTTCTTCCCCTGCCTCCCCAAGAGCCACACAGCTGGAGCGGGCCTTGCTGCTCGGCTGCCTGGCCGCCTACCTGCTCGCCGGACTGTTCGGCCGTGGACTGTGGAAGGCCGACGAGCCCTATTCCTTCGGCATGGTGTGGAATTTCCTCACCACCCCGGACTGGCTGACTCCTCGCGTCGGTACCGCGCCCTTCATGGAAAAGCCGCCGCTGATGTACTGGACCGGCGCCCTGGCCGCGCGGTTGTCCGCGCCCTGGTTGAGCGCGCCCAACGGTGCGCGGCTGGCGGTACTGGGCTGGATGCTGGTGACCCTGGCCGCGCTCGCCTGGCTGACCGGGCGACTGCTGCCCGGCCGCCAGCGCGAGGCGGTGCTCGCGCTGCTGGGCATGCTCGGGGTGGTGCAGCACAGTCATCTGCTGATCGCCGACGTGCCTCAGCTGGCCGGCGCCACCCTGGGCCTCGCCGGGCTGGCCGCGCACCTGCACGACAACCGCCACCCCTGGCGCCAGGGCCTGCTGTTCGGCAGCGGCCTGGGTATCGCCTTCATGAGCAAGGGCCTGCTGGTGCCCGGGGTGCTGGGCCTCACCGGACTGCTCTGCGCGCTCTGCTGGCCGCGGCGGCTGGTCGAGCCGGAAGGGCGTCACTGGCTGCTCGCCGCCAGCCTGGCCGCCCTGCCCTGGCTGCTGGTCTGGCCGGCGCTGCTCTGGCACCGGGCGCCGGAGCTGTTCCATACCTGGCTGTGGACCAACAACATCGGCCGCTTCTTCGGCCTGGAGGTGCGCAACAGCGATACCGATGGCCTGGCTTCCAGCCTGGCGGATCTGCTGGCGCTGTCCTTTCCTACCGGGTTGATCCTGCTCGGCGCCACGCTTTGGCAGCTGTATCGCCGTGGTGGCAGCCCGCTGAAGCGCCTGGGTCGGCATCCAGGACTGGCTACGGTGGTGCTCTATGCCATCGTCTGCCTAGCGGTGCTGCTCAAGTCGGCGGTGTTCCGCAGCCTCTATCTGCTGCCGCTGTTTCCGGCCCTGGCGCTGCTTGCCGCGCGCCTGCAGCCTCCGCCCGTACTCGCTGCCCTTGGGCGCACCCTCGGGCTGGCCTTCTGGACGCCGATCATCGCCTTGCTGGCCCTGGGCGGTTTCGGCCTGGCGCTGGGGTGGCCGCTGCCCTGGCCAGCGCTGGTCCGGGACCATCTGCCGCTCACTGAACGGCTGTCGGTAGGCCTGCTGGCCTGGATCCTCGCCGCGTTGGCGCTGCTCGGCTGGGGACTGGCGCTAGGGCTGCACAGACGCCTGGCACCCAGCAGTCTCTGGTTCGTCGGCCTCACCGTGAGCTGGAGTCTGGCCAACAGCCTCTGGCTACCCTGGGTCGACCTGGGCAACAGCTATGCACGGCCCTTCACCGCCCTGCACCGGGTACTGCCACCGACGAATTGCGTGGCCAGCTACGGCCTGGGCGAGTCGGAACGCTCCATGCTGCACGTCTACAGTGGCTATCCCCCGCAGGAGCTGAGCGGTCTGCACCAGGTGCCGTGCCGGGTGCTGGTGGTGCAGGACGAATGGCACGAAGCCGTGGCGGTACCGCCAGGCTGGCAGCTGCTCTGGCAGGGCGCACGGCCCGGCAATCTCAAGGAGCGCTTCCGTGCCTTCATGGTGTCGCCCCAGGTGCCCTGAGACGTTGGGCTTCGCTGACGCTCAACCCAACCTACGGTAGCTGCAGCTCCCACGTAGGTTGGGTTGAGACGGCTCCATCGCCGAAGCCCAACGGACCGCGGTCAGGAGCCGCTGCCAGTACCCCAGGCCGCGAGCAGATCCCGGGATTCCATCACCAGCCCCAGGTGCAGGGAGACCATGCTCAGCGCCGCCCGCTCCAGGCTTTCATCGGTTCCTCGCACCAGGTCGCGCAGGACGATCACCCTGTAGGTGCGGTTGCTGGCGTCGAAGGCGGTGTTGAGCACGCAGCAGTCGGTGAAGCCGCCATCCAGCACCACGGTGGTGATGCGCTGGTTGCGCAGCAGGAAGTCCAGGTCGGTGGGATAGAAGGCCGACAGCCGCCGTTTGTTTTCCACCCGCAGGTCTTCGGGCAGGACCTTGGTGAGCAGCTCGGTCCAGGGCGAGTTTTCCAGGGCATGGGCGTCGGCATTGGGAATCGGCCCCACGTGTAGCGGAAAGGTCCGCCGCCAGGCCGCAGGAATACCGCCCAGGTCATCGGCGCCATTGGCGCGCAGCACCGATTTCACATGGACGATGCGCACGCCCAGGGCGCGGGCCTGGCGGTGGAAGGCGTCCACCGGCGCCACCAGGTCACGGGCGCGGGGCGCCGGGCAGGGGCACTCCGGCGAGGCGTCCAGGTGGCCGCGGTGCAGGTCGATGGACAGCACCGCCGTGGTGCTCGGGTCCAGGTAATCGGCGAAGTCCGCCCGCGCCAGCAGGCGGGGCTCCTCATAGACGAAAGCACGCAGGTTCATCGGCGTTCCTCCCGAACATAGGCTTCGCCCAGGGCGCCGGGCTGGCTCAGGCGGTCACGCCCGGCCAGGGCGACCCAGATCATCACGCCCAGGGTGACCGCATAGGGCGCCATCAGGATGAAGTATTGCGACAGCCGCACCCCGGCGGCAGCCAGCTGCGGAATCAGCGCCTCGATGCAGCCGAACAGCAGCGCCCCGGCCAGCGCGCGCCAGGGCGACCAGCGGGCGAAGATCACCAGGGCCACGGCGATCCAGCCACGGCCGCCGGTCATCTCGGCGATCCACAGCTTGGTGCTGAGCACGGCGATGTAGCCTCCGGCCAGACCCACCAGCGCCGCGCCGGCGAGGATCGCCAGCAACCGGTAGCCGGCCACCGAGAGCCCCGCCGCATCGGCCGCCTGGGGATTCTCGCCCACCGCCCGCAGGCGCAGCCCGGGGGTGGTGCGCTCGAGCCAGGCGATCACCGCGAGGAAGATCAGCGGGGTCAGGTAGACCAGCAGGTTCTGCTGGAACAGCCGCCCCACCAGCGGCAGATCGGACAGCGGCCAGAGCGCCAGCGCCTGCAGCCCGGCCACCGGCTGGTTGGTCCAGCCCCAGAGGGTACCGAGCAGGCCGGTGAGGCCCTGGCAGAAGAACACCAGGGTCAGGCCGGCGATCACCTGGTTGATGCGCAGCCAGATCACCATCACCGCGAACAGCAACGAGACCAGCGCCGCCGCGCCCATGGCCGCCAGCAGCGCCAGGCCGGCATTGCCCAGGGCCAGTTGCGCACCGATGCCGAACAGCGCGCCCACCAGCATCAGGCCCTCGGCATGCAGGGCCAGCACCCCGGATCGCTCGGTGAGGATCAGACCCAGCGCCGCCAGGGCGTAGGGTATGGCGAAGTCGGGGACGTTACCCAGCCAGCTGGCGAGCAGATTCAAGCGGCACCTCCCTGGCTGCGTCTGAGCCGATGGCGGATGAAGAAATCCGAGGACGCCACGCAGATGACGATCAGCGCCTGGATCAGCTGCACCATGGCGAAGGGGATCTGGTAGAACACCTGCAGATTGCGCCCGGCGACGAACAGGGTCGCCACGAGGAAGGCCACCACGGCGGCGGCCAGGGGGTTGTTGCGCGCCAGGAAGGCGATGAGGATCCCGGAGAAGCCATAGCCCTGGTAGAAGGATTGGGTCAACCGCCCCTCCTGCCCGGCCGCCACCACGAAACCGGCCAACCCGGCCAGGGCGCCGGAGGCCAGCACCGTGGCGAGGATGGTGGCGCGCACCGGTACGCCCACGGCGCCGGCCACCCGCGGATTGGCGTCGACGAATCTCAGGTACAGCCCGGCCCGGCTCAGGGCGACGAACCACCAGGCCAGCACCGCCACCAGCAGCGCCAGGGGCACCGCCAGGCTCAGCCCCGGCAGCAACTCCGGCAGCCGCTCGAAGGGGCGGAACAGCGGTGAATAGGGAAAGGCGTCGCGCGGGTCCTTCCAGGGACCGAACACCAGGTGCAGCAGGAAGTTGGCGGCGATGTAGTTGAGCATCAGCGAGGCGATGATCTCGTTGACCCCCAGGCGCAGCTTGAACAGCAGGGGCGCCAGCGCCCAGAGCAGGCCGCCGAGCAGCGCCGCCACCAGCATCAGCGGCAGGCGCAGGGCTTCCGGGCCGATCTCGAACAGCGACACTGCCGTGGCGCCGATGGCCCCCCAGATCATCTGGCCTTCCAGCCCCAGATTCCAGAAGCGCGCGCGAAAGGCCAGGCAGCCGGCCAGACCGACCAGGATCACCGGCGCGGCCTGGAACAGGGTGGCCTGCAGACTCTGGGCATCGAACAGGGTGGCGACCACGAATTCGTTGAGCAACTCGCCGGCGGGCACCCCGGCCAAGACCAGGATGGCGGCCGACAGCCCCAGGCCCAGCAGCAGCGCCAGGCCGAGGATCAACGCCTGCCAGGGCCAGGCCAGCTGCTGGCGGATCTCCAGGGTGTAGCGCCGGCTGAACAGCGGTTGCCGCGGCCGCGGGCTGTCGGCCTCGGCTAGGGGAGCACTCAGGGGTTCAAGCATGATTCACCATGGCATGGCCGATCGCCTGGCGATCGGCGGGTCGCTGGAATTCGGCGACGAGGCGTCCGGCGCTCATCACTCCGATGCGATCGGCTAGGGCCAGCACCTCGTCCAGGTCTTCGCTGATCAACAACACCGCGGCGCCGGCCTCGCGGGCGGCCAGCAGGCGCGCCTGTACCTCGGCGCCGGCGCGCACGTCGAGGCCACGACTGGGGCTGTGGGCCAATACCAGACGTGGCTCGCGGCCAAATTCCCGGGCGATCACCAGCTTCTGGGCGTTGCCGCCCGACAGCAGCGCCGCCTTCTGCCGCACCGAGCGCACGCCCTGGACATCGAATTGCGTGACCGCCGCCTGGGTCGCCGCTTCCTGGGCGCGGCGATCCAGGCGGGCGAAGCCACCGAAGCGACCGGCATGCACCGCGCCGATGGCGAAGTTGTCGGCCACCGACAGGGACCCGGCCAGGGCGCTGCCATAGCGGTCGGCGGGAATGGCGGCGATGCGCAGGTCGCGGCGTCGGGCGCTGGCGGCCGCGGCCAGATCGCCGAAGCCCTCCAGCCGCACCTCGCCTTCGTAGGGTTGCGGCAGGCCCATCAGCACGTCGGCCAGCTCGCCCTGGCCGTTGCCACCAACCCCGGCGATGCCATAGATCTCCCCAGCGCGCAGCTCCAGGTCGATGCCATCCAGGGCGCGGCGCCCGCCACGTTCCGGGGTGCGTAGGCCGCGCACCGTCAGCAGCGGTGCCCCGGCAGCACGTCGCGGGGTGTCGGCGAGCGGCTGGGCGTCACCCACGGTGAGACGCACCAGTTCGTCCACCGACACCTCGGCAGGGTCCAGGCTGCGCAGGGTGCGGCCGCCGCGCATCACGGTGAGGCGGTCGGCGTAGGTCAGGGCGTCCTGCATGCGATGGGTCACCAGCACCACCGCTGCGCCCTCCGCCGCCAGGGCGCGCAGGGTCTCTAGCAACCGCTCGCCTTCGCCATCGGTAAGTACCGCGGTGGGTTCGTCGAGGATGAGGATGCGCGCCCCGGCCAGCAGCACCTTGAGGATTTCCACCCGCTGCTGCTCGGCGATGGACAGTTCCGCCACCCGCTGCTCCGGGCAGATGGCGAAGCCCAGGGCGGCCGCCTGTTGGCGGATACGCTCGCTGATCTCGGCCAGGCGCCTACGATGGCTACCCTGCCCCGCCGGCAGGCCGAGCAGGACGTTCTCGGCCACGCTGAAGGGGCGTACCAGCTTGAAGTGCTGGTGGACCATGCCGATGCGCAGCCGAGCGGCGTCCGCCGGACCGCGCAGCCGCACCGGGTTGTCGTCCACCAGCAGTTCGCCGGTCTCCGGCGCATAGAGGCCGGCGGCGATGTTCATCAGCGTCGACTTGCCCGCGCCATTCTCACCGAGCAGCGCATGCACCTCGCCCCAGCGCACCAGGAAATCCGCCTGCTGCAGCGCCTGGAAGCCATCGAAGGTCTTGCCGACGCCGCGCAGTTGCAGGGCGTTGTGTCTTTTCATGCGGATCGCCCTCTTCCAGGCATCGCTTTCGTGGAAGACGCTGCGCGGTTTTCCACCCTACCCAGGAGTGAACCGCTACTTCTGCGTCGTCACGCCCTGGACGAACCAGTCCATCTGCCACAGCGCCGGGTCGGACAGCACCTGGCCGGCGGGGACGCGCTGCTTGCCGTCGCGATCATTCAGGGGACCGGCGTAGATCTGCTTGCCCTTGAGCAGGGCTTCGCGCTCGGCGAGGATCTTCTCTTGGGCCGCCTTGGGCACGGCATCGCCGAAGCCGGCGATGTCGGTGCCGCCGTCGGCCATGGACACCAGGGCACCGTTGGGCGCGGGTTTCCAGTGGCCGGCGATGACGCGCTTGAGCTCGGGCACCAGGAAGCGATCCCAGACCCACACCGAGGAACAGAGGGTGGCCTTGGGCGCGAACTGGCCCATGTCACGGTGGTGGCCGGTGCCATAAACGCCACGCTCCTGGGCGACGATCTGCGGCGTGGGGGTGTCCACGTGCTGGCCGATGACATCGGCGCCCTGGTCGATCAGGGCTGCAGCGGCGGCGCGTTCCTTGACCGGATCGTTCCAGCTGCCGGTGTAGATCACCGTGAGGGTGGCGTTGGGATTCATCTGCCGGGCGCCCAGCTCGTAGGCGTTGATGGTCCAGTTCACCACGCCGAAGGGATTGGCGGCGATGAAGCCCAGCTTGCCGGTCTTGGAGGCAGCGCCCGCCGCCATGCCGCAGAGGTACTGGCTCTCGTAGGTACGGCCGTAGAAGGACTCCAGGTTGCGGCCGTTAGTGGTGCCGGAGGCGTTGAGGAAGGCCACCTCGGGATACTGCTCGGCCAGTTGCTTGAAGGTGTCGGAATAGCCGAAGGCAGTGCCGATGACGATGTTGGCGCCACGCTTGATGAAGCGCTCGGCCGCCGGGCGGATGGCCGAGGCGGTCTCCGGCACGTTTTCCACGAACTGGATCTTCAGGCCCAGTTCCTTCTCGATCTTGACCCGCGCCTCGTCCATGGCCTGGGTCCAGCCGCCGTCGTTCTTGGCGGTGAAATACAGCATGGCGATCTTCGGCTCGCCCTTGAGGGTGAAGCCCTCGTCATCGGCCTGCGCCACGCTGCCCAGCCCCATCAGCGCCAGTACGCACACCGCTCTTCCCAGCCATCTGCTCAGCATCGTCTCGTCCTTAGGCTTGTCTACAACATGTGGTTGATACGGAACACGTTGCCTTCCGGGTCCAGCAGCACCGCCTGGTACCAGTGGTAGTAGGTTTCGTAAGGCGCCTTCAGCAGGCGGGCGCCAGCGGCCTCGGCCACCGGCACCAGCCGGTCCACCTCGGCGCGGCTGTCCACCTCCAGGTTGAGCAGGAAGCGGCAGCCCTCGCTGCCGGCGAATTCGCCCAGCCCCAGCAGCTCATAGGCCTCCGGCGCGTTGAAGCCGATGGCGGTCTTGCCGGTGTCCAGGCCGCGAAAGATCGGCGAGCGGATCGCCTTGATCTCGGGAAAAGCGAACACCCGCTGGTAGAAGCCGCTCAGGGCCACCACGTCCTGGGCGAAGACGTTGACGTAGGAAAGACTCGGCATCAGGCCACCCGCACGCCGGTCTGGGTCCCGCCGAAGGTGGTCTGCTTGACGAACTTGGATCTCAGGTGGTCGCCCGAGGTGATGGGCGCATGGCGCGGCGGCGTGCCGAGCGTGGCGCAACCGGGCAGGCATTCGATGAGGGTGTCGTAGTTGGGCTGGTGGAAGAACACCAGGGACTGGCGGCGGGTGTCGCAACCGGCATCCGCCGGTGGATTCACCACCCGGTGCAGGGTCGAGACCCAGCGGTCGTTGGTCCATTGCATCATCAGGTCGCCGATGTTGACCACGAAGCTGCCCGGCACCTTGGGTACGTCCACCCACTCGCCGTCGGCATTGCGCACCTGCAGGCCGCCAGGGGCGTCGTCGGGACGGACGATGGTCAGGCTGCCGTAGTCGGTATGGGCCCCCGCGCGCAACTGGCCAGGCAGCGCAGCCGCCTGCTGGTGGGGATAGCAGAGGGTGCGGAACATGCTGATGTGGCGATCGATGCGGCTGTCGAAGTAGGTCTCCGGCAAGTCCAGCCCTAGGGCGAAGAGCCGCATCAGGGTGCGCGCCAGGTCGCTCATGGCGGCGAAGTACTCGGCATAGGCCTCGCGAAAGCCGGGGATGGTCGTGGGCCAGACATTGGGGGCGAAGTGCGGCCCGGCTTCGGGGCCGCGGTAATAGGCCGTGGCCGGAACATCCAGAGGGCCAATGGAAAAGGACTCCTTGAGATCCCCCGGCGCCGCCTCTTCCAGGCTGTAGGACAGGCTTTCCTCGGCCACCGCGCTGTAGCCGCGCACCTGATCCGGGCGCGGTCGATCGGCCTTGCGTTTCTCCGCCAGCGGCAGGTCGAAGAAGGCCCGTGACAGGCGCGAGACGCGCTCGACCAGTTCTTCGGGCACCTGATGGTGGGTGATGACCAGAAAGCCGATATCGCGGCAGGCCTGGTCGACGGCCTTGGCCACCGCCTGCTTGCCGGCGGCAGAACCTTCGAAGTAGGGAGCCAGATCGATGATGGGAACACTGGACAGCGGCATGACGGACCTCACGAGTGGGACGAAAGGAGACAGCGCGACGCACGTTCACCGGGCAGGACGGCAGCAGAGAAATTGCAACCGCTGTGCCAGCTTTGGACCATTTGGTAAAAATTACAAAAGCCAGTTAAAACAGCAGGTTGAGGAAGATACTCAGGATCCGCTGGCGGTGCGCTGCACCTCGAACGGTCAGTGTGCACCGGGGTGGCGCCTGGGCCGCGCTTGGCGCTGGCAGGCAAGACTCGGGGGTGCTGGACCGGCTTGGCGGTGTTGGACTTCGCTGCGCTCAGCCCAACCTACGGCGGTCGTAGGTTGGGCTGAGACGGCTCCCTCTTCGAAGCCCGACAGCCCCCACTAGCCCAGCTCGTGATAACGGCGATCGAAATACAGTAGGCCACCCCGACCACCCGGCTCGGCCACTCCCAGCACCTCGCAGAGCAGCAGGTCGTGGCTGCCCACCGCCTGCATTCCGGCGATGCGGCAATCGCAGGCCACCAGGGCGCCGTCCAGCACCGGCGCACCAGTGGCGAGGCGCGTCCAGTTCGCCGCGGCGAAGCGTTCGGCCATGGCGGTCTTGCCGCCGAAGAGGTTGGCCAGCGCCTGCTGGCCGGCGGCCAGGACGTTGACGCAGAGCACGCCGTTGGCGCTGAAGGCCGGATGCACCGAGGCGCCGCGGTTGAGACAGACCAGCAAGGTCGCCGGACTGTCGCTGACGCTGCACACGGCGGTGGCGGTAAAGCCGGCCAGGCCGGCCGGACCGTCGGTGGTGACGAGGTTGACCGCAGCGCCCAGGCGCGCCATGGCCCCCCGGAAGAGGTCGCGGTCGACAAGAGTGGCGGGCGTAGTGGCGGATAGGGGCACGGCATGGGCAACGGACATGGCGTTACGCCTCCAGGGCTTGGCTGAGATAGTCGAGTACCACCCGGTCGAAGGTGGCGGGGTCGGTGACGCTGGAGGCGTGGCCACCCCACTCCAGCAACTGCAGGGTGGCCTGGGGCAAGCCTGCGGCCAGGCGCTGGGACGAGGTCCAGGGCACCAGCACGTCGTCGCGGTTGGCCAATACCAGGGTCGGTACCTGGATACGTCCCAGCTCGGCGTCCACATCGAAGGCCAGCAGCGCGCCGATGCGCCGCAGGACGTTGGCCTCACCGGGGAAGTGCGCCAGGGCATGGGCTTCGTCGGCGGTCAGGCGCTCGCCCTGTTCGGCGATCCAGGTGGCCGGATAGAGAAAGATCGCCTGGGCCTGGACATAGGCCGCGGCGCCGCTGTCGCGCAGCAGCCGTTGACGCAGGGCGAAGCAGCGCGCGGTGTGCGGATTGGGTCGGCTCCAGGCGTTGACCAGTACCTGGCGACGGATCAGGCCCGGCCGTAGCAGCTCGGCCTGCAGGCCCACCAGACCGCCCAGGGCATGGCCCATGAACAGACAGCGGTCGAGTTCCAGGCGATCGGCCAGCGTCAGCAGGTCCTCGGCCATATGCTGGATGCGATAGTCCGCCGGCAATTCGGCCGGGCTCCTGCCGGTGCCGGTCTGGTCATAGACCACCACCCGGAATCTTTCGCCGAGGGCCGCCAACTGCGGTGCCCAGAAGGCCCCGGCGCCGCCCAGCCCGGAGCTGAGCAGCAGGGTCTCGGCCGCCGGGTCCTGGGGGCCATGGAGTTCGAAGTGCATGGGCGGTCCTTGAAGGTTGGGTGGTTGAGGCTTCCCTCACCCCAGCCCTCTCCCAGGGGGAGAGGGTGCTAGACGGAGCGCGGGCTAGCCGACATGGGCGATGCTGGCGATCTCGATCAGGGCGTCGGGCTTTACCAGGCCGCACTGGATGCAGTAGCGCGCTGGCTTCTCGCCAGGAAAGAATTCGGCGTACACCGCGTTGATGGCGGCGTAGTTCGCCCAGTCGGTGAGCATGATCATGTTGAAGGTGACATCGGCCATGCTGCCACCCGCCGCCTCCACCACGCCCTGGATGGTGGTGAGCACGTGGCGCGCCTGGGCGGCGGCGTCGCCGACGTGGACCACGTTGTTCTGGGCATCGAACGGCAGGGTGCCGGACACATAGAGCACCCCGTCGGCCAGGCTGCCGGGCACGAAGGGCGCGATGGGGGTACCGGTACCGGCGGGAATCACGGCTTGCTTGGGCATGCTGGCTAGTCCTTGGCGAAGGTGGTGTGGAAATCGGCGCAGCTGGCGACCCAGCCGAAGAAGGTCTCGATGTTGAACAGCGCGGCGTCGTGGGCCGAGCGCGGGCCGGCCTGGTGGCAGGCGTCGTGCAGGCAGACGCCGAAGTATTCGAGGAAGAAGCCGTCCCTCAGGGTCGACTCCACGCAGACGTTGGTGGCGACGCCGACAAACACCAGGTTGCGGATGCCACGGGCGCGCAGCAGGCTGTCCAGGTGGGTGTTGTAAAAGCCGCTGTAGCGGGTCTTGGGCACCACCAGATCGGCGGCCGCCGGCTGCAGCCGATCCACCAGGGCGTAGTCCCAGCCGCCCCTGGCCAGCAATTGCCCCTGCAGCTCGGGTCTCCTGCGCATGGTCTTGAGGGCATTGGACTTGTGCCAGTTGGGCGAACCGGGGCCACCCGCCTCGCGGTACTCCGGGTCCCAGCCGTTCTGGAACCAGACCACCTGGATACCCGCGCCGCGGGCGGTCTCCACCACCGCGGCGACGTTCTCGATCACCGGGCCGGTGGCCGAGACATCGAAACCGGCCAGATCCAGGTAGCCACCCTGGCTGGCATAGGCGTTCTGCATGTCCACCACGATCAGGGCCGTCTCGCTGACCTTGAGCCGCAGCGGTTCGGGACGCGCCGGCAGAGTCAGGGCTTCGGTATCGCTCGCAGGCAGGGCATAGCCCGCCAGGGTTTCCACAGCGTTCATCAGGCACTCTCCTTGAGCAGCTCGACGTGACGGCGGCTCTGCATCAGCGGCTGGATGCGCTCGCCGAAGTCGGTCACGCCCTGGACGAAGTCATCGAAGGTCAGCAGCACCCCGCTGGCCCCGGGCACCTCGGCGATCTCGTCGAGCATCCGCGCCACGCTGGCGAAGGAGCCCACCAGGGTGCCCATGTTGATGTTGACCGCCGAGGTCGGATCGGCCATCTGCCGCACGTTGGTGTCGCTGCCGGACTTGGTGTCGGCGGCGGCCTGGGCGCCCAGCCAGGCGATGGCCTCCTCGTCGGCACCGGCCTTGTAGTGCTCCCACTTGGCGCGGGCGGCTTCGTCGGACTCGGCGGCGATGATCATGAACAGGGCGATGGAGGAGACTTCGCGCCCGGTCTTGGCGGTGGCCGCCTGCAGCCGCTCGACCGCCGGGGCGAAGGCCTTGGGCGTGTTGACTCCCTTGCCGAAGACGAAGCTGTAGTCGGCATGCTCGGCGGCGAACGCCAGCCCGGCATCGCTCGCCCCGGCGCAGACGATCTCCATGGGCGCCTGGGGTCGCGGACTGACCCGGCAGTCCTCCATCCGGAAGTGCGCGCCCTGGAAGTCCGACTGACCGGTGCCCCAGAGATCACGCAGCACCTGGGCGTATTCACCGAGGTATTGATAGCGACTGGCAAAGAACTCATCCCCCGGCCAGAGCCCCATCTGGCTGTATTCGGGTTTCTGCCAGCCGGTGACCAGGTTGACACCGAAGCGGCCGCCGGAAATGCAGTCGATGGTGGCGGCCATGCGCGCGACGATGGCCGGCGGCAGGGTCAGGGTCGCGGCGGTGGCGAACAGCTTGATGCGCGAGGTCACCGCTGCCAGCCCGGCCATGAGGGTGAAGGACTCCAGGTTGTGGTCCCAGAATTCGGTCTTACCGCCGAAGCCGCGCAGCTTGATCATCGACAGGGCGAAGTCGAAGCCGTAGTGCTCGGCGCGCTGCACGATCTCGCGATTCAGCTCGAAGGTGGGCCGGTACTGGGGCGCGTTTTCCGACAGCAGCCAGCCGTTGTTGCCGATGGGAATGAAGACACCGATGTTCATCGCTCGCACTCTCCCGCAGTCAGGAATCGAGGCGCATCGAGATGCGCCGTGGCTGCAGGATCGGAGCAGAAAGCTTGCCAAGTCTTGAAATTTCAAGCCAATCAAACACTTGGGAGAAATCTCGAAATATCTCCAGACCACTTGGTCCAGATCAGAGCACCCAGTTTGTGCAAGGCGCCCGAATCCGGGGCATGCAGGGTGTCGGGCCATGCTAGAGTTTGGAGACCGGCGCGCTACCCTTCGGGGTCCGCCGGTGATTCGTCACCAGGACGGTGCGAAGCTCAACGACCGCGCCTGCAGCCGGCCCGCGTCAGATGTCCAAGAAGGCCCAAGGAGCAGTTCGTGAGTCAGGCCAGTGATCTTCCGCCACGCAAGCCGCGTCAACCCAGCCCTGCCGCCCAGCAACGCCGGCAGCGCCAGATAGAAGCCAAACGCGCCCAGATCCTCAGCGCAGCGCTCGATATCTTTTCCCGCTTCGGCCTGCACGGCGCCAGTCTGGACCAGGTGGCACTGCAGGCGGACGTCTCCAAGACCAACCTGCTCTACTATTTCAGCAACAAGGAAGAGCTCTATGTCGCCGTGCTGCGTCAGCTGCTGGCGACCTGGCTGAATCCCCTGCGCACCTTCAGCGAAGACCAGGAACCCCTCGACGCCCTGCGCGACTATCTGCGCCAGAAGCTGGAGATGTCCCGCGACTATCCTGCCGAGTCCCGGCTGTTCTGCCTGGAGATGGTCCAGGGCGCGCCCCTGCTGCTGCCGGAATTGCAGGGCAGCCTGCACGACCTGATAGACGAGAAGGCCCGGGTGATCCGTACCTGGATCGAGGCCGGCCGGCTGGCACCGGTGGATCCGTACCAGCTGCTGTTCAGCCTCTGGGCCACCACCCAACACTATGCGGACTTCAGGGTCCAGGTGCAGGCACTCTGTGGCCGTACCTTGCAGGATCCAGCCTTCTTCGACGAGGTTCTGCGCGGCCTGGAAACCCTGCTCATCGACGGGCTGCGACCGCGCCTCAGAGGCTGAAGCCCAGCTCAGGGCGCCAGGAAGAAGTCGGCGAACAGCTCGCTCAGTCTCGGCCAGAGCGGCGCCGGCAGGTCGTGGGCCATGTCGGGTATCAGCTCGAAGCGGGCACCAGGAATGGCTCGGGCCACAGCGCGGCCACAGGCCGGACGCAACAGCGGATCCCGCGCCCCATGGACCACCAGGGTCGGCGCCTGGATGCGCCGGGCAAAGGGCCGCAGATCGCCGCTGCCGAGCAGGGCGAACAGCTGCCGCTGCACCCCGTCCACATCCACACCGCGCGCCAGGATCCGTTGCACCAGCCGTTCGAGATCGGCGTCGCTCTGCCGATAGCGCGGGCTCTCGATGCCGCGCAACAGGGCCTTCTGTCGGACGAGCGCCGCTTCCGCCGGCAGATCGGCTGGCGGACGCAGCAGCAGGCTGCCGAGTAGCTTGAGCGAAGGCGGCGGCAACAGCGGCTGATTGGTCGACGAGAACAGGATGCCGAGCCGCGCGACCCGCTGCGGCCAGTCGGCGGCGAGGATCTGCGCGATCATGCCGCCCATGGAGCCGCCCAGCACGAAGGCGCGCTCCAGCCCCAGGTGATCGAGCAGCCCGACCGCATCGGCGGCCATGGCTTCCAGGCGATAGGGCACCGCACTGGGCTTGCCCAGTTGCGCCCGCCCCAGCACCGGCCACAGCGAAGGCGGCCGTCCACCTGGCCAGCTCAGCCGCGAGGACTGGCCGACGTCGCGGTTATCGAAACGGATCACCCGCAGGCCCCGGCGGACCAGGGCCTCGCAGAAGCCTTCCGGCCAGAGCAGCAACTGGGCGCCAAAGCCCATGATCAGCAGCAGCGCCGGATCGGCGGGATCGCCCCAGTCCTCATAGGCCAGTTCGAGGGCACCAACCCGGGCGCGACCTTCACGTATGTCCATGGCTCCCCCGCGAAATGGGTAAAGGGTCATGCTACCCCAAGGCCGGCGCGGCGAAAGCGGCAGAACCCGGCGGTCACGCAGCGGTGCTGCGCTATGCTCAGGCAACCCTCTTCTGGAGACCTTCGCCATGCCCGTAGCGCCGCTGGACTACCACCTGACCGACGAGGCACACGAGGATCTACGCCAGGTCATCGCCGCGCCGCTGCGGCGGTACAACGAAGCCCAGGCCGGACCGAGCGGTTATCGTCCCCTGGTCATCAGCCTGACCCGCGGCGATGAATCCCTGGGCGGACTCTGGGGCTATACCGGCTATGGCTGGCTGACCGTGCAGTTGCTGGCGGTGGACGAGGCCGTCCGCGGCCAGGGCGCCGGCCGCGAGTTGCTGCTGCGCGCCGAGGCCGAGGCGAGCAGCCGCGGTTGCCACGGCGCCTGGCTCGACACCCATGAGTTCCAGGCCCGCGGCTTCTACGAGCGCCTGGGCTATGAAGTCTTCGGCGAGCTGGCGGACTATCCGCCGGGCTTTGCGCGGTACTTCCTGCGCAAGGCGCTGGGTTGATCGGCCAGCTAGCGAGGGACCATGCGCACTTTCCTATTTCAGACGCTGGGTCTGGTAGCGCTGCTGGCGCTGGCCGACAGCAGTCAGGCCGACCCTGGCATCAAGGTGATCGATGAACGCGGCTGCCTGCTAGGCCTCACCACGGGCGGGAAAATTCGGACTCAACCAACGCTGGGCTTTGTCGGCGCCAACTACGATGAGCCAGGAATGAGCCGGAAAATGCTCTTGCAGATGGCGCAGACTGCCCTGGCTGCCGGCTGCCCGGCCGATGAACCTGTCGACGCTGGCGGCCTGACACCACTCAACGCCGCCATCCTCTTCAATCGGCCGGATCTGGTCGCACTGCTGTTGCGCTACGGTGCCGATCCGCAGCGACCTATCCGGCGTCCGGGCAAGGCGTCGGATGGTTGGAATTCCTATCAGCTGCAGGGCTTTCTAAAACAGAAACGGCCCCTCGATCGCAGTGCAATCGACCGCCTGCTGGACAGGCATCGTCAAGCCAGCGCGCGTCCCTGAACCCCCTAAGACGCCGTCAGGAAATTTCCCACTCGGGCGTTTTCTTCCCCACCCTCCAGCAGCGGCACCTCGGCCTCATCCTTGAGTTGCACGCCGGAGAGCTTGCGGCGATCCGCTTCGCGCATCAGGTAGAGCAGCTTGTGCGCCGCCAGGCCGTAGGCGAGGCCCTCCAGGCGCACGTTGGAGATGCAGTTGCGATAGGCATCGTTGAGGCCCGGGCGCGGCCCGTAGGTGAAGTAGAGGCCGAGACTGTCGGGCGAACTCAGGCCCGGGCGCTCGCCGATGAGCATCACCAGCAGGCGCGCCCTGAGCAGACCGCCGATCTCGTCGCCCACCGCCACCCGCCCCTGCTCCACCAGCGTCACCGGCGCCCAGCGCCAGCCCTCGGCTCCGGCTTGGTCGGCCAGGCGCTCCAGGAACGGTAGCGCATGGCGATGCACCGCCAGGGCCGAGAGGCCGTCGGCGATGACCACGGCGACGTCGAAGCCCTCGGGATGCTCGGCGGCATAGGCCTGGAGTTCGCGAGCGGACTCCGCGGACAGCCTGCGCCCCAGGTCGGGGCGCTGCAGATAGGTGTGTCGATCCGGCGCGGCGCTCCTGAGCACCAGGGTCTCGCGGCCCTGGGCGGTCAGGCCTTCATGCAGCGCCTGGTGGTCGAAGGCCAGGTGTACCGCATCGCGGGCCTGGGCATGGGCGGCCTGGAAGTCCAGCTGGGCAGCGGTGGGCAGGCTGGTGCCGGCGCGACCGAGGGCGATCCGCGCCGGGGTCAGGCGACGCAATTCGGCCCAGGGATCGGGACGTGCGGTGTCGGCGTCCTTCATGGCAACCTCCTCGGTAGGTTGGGTTGAGACGGCTTCATCGTCGAAGCCCGACAAGCAAGGATTGGGGCTGGCACTCGGCCCTTTCGTAGGTTGGGTTGAGATGGCTCCACCGTCGAAGCCCAACAGGCACGAGTCGAGCCTGGCAACGTTGGGCTTCGCTAACGCTCAGCCCAACCTACGAAAAACCATTCAAATCTGCGCCAACACCCGCTGGAACGGCGCCGGCAGGCCCTCGCCGAGGCGGAAGCGGCCGTCCTCCAGGCGCAGGATGCCCAGGCGGTCGAGCCAGGCGGCGAATTCCGGTGCCGGTTGCAGGCCCAGCACCTGGCGGGCATAGAGGGCGTCGTGGAAGGAGGTGGTCTGGTAGTTGAGCATCACGTCGTCCGAGCCCGGGATGCCCATGATGAAGTTGATACCCGCCGCGCCCAGCAGGGTCAGCAGCATGTCCATGTCATCCTGATCGGCCTCGGCATGGTTGGTGTAGCAGATGTCGCAACCCATGGGCACGCCGAGCAGCTTGCCGCAGAAGTGATCCTCCAGCCCGGCGCGGATGATCTGCTTGCCGTTGTAGAGGTACTCGGGGCCGATGAAGCCGACCACGGTATTCACCAGCAGCGGTTTGAATTGACGGGCCACGGCGTAGGCGCGCACCTCGCAGGTCTGCTGATCGACGCCATGGTGGGCGCCGGCCGACAGCGCACTACCCTGCCCCGTTTCGAAATACATGAGGTTGTCGCCCAGGGTGCCGCGTCGCTGCGACAGTCCGGCTTCATAGCCCTCCTGCAGCAGCGCCAGGCTGATGCCGAAGCTTTCGTTGGCGCCCTGGGTGCCGGCGATGGACTGGAACACCAGGTCCACCGGCGCACCGCGCTCGATGGCGGCGATGCTGGTGGTGACGTGGGTCAGGACGCAGGCCTGGGTCGGGATCTCGTAGCGCTGGATCACCGCATCAAGCATCTTCAGCAGCTCGCAAATGCCGCTGGTGCTGTCGGTGGCCGGGTTGATGCCGATCACCGCATCGCCGTTGCCGTAGAGCAGGCCATCGAGGACGCTGGCGGCGATGCCGGCCGGATCGTCGGTCGGGTGATTGGGCTGCAGCCGGGTCGACAGCCGTCCACGCAGGCCGATGGTGTTGCGAAAGCGGGTCACCACGCGGACCTTCTGCGCCACCAGGATCAGGTCCTGGATGCGCATGATCTTGGACACCGCGGCGACCATCTCCGGGGTCAGTCCCGGCGCCAGGGCGGCGAGACTGGTCTCGTCGGCCGCCGCACCCAACAGCCAGTCGCGGAAGCCGCCCACGGTGAGATGGGCGACCGGCGCGAAGGCCTGGGCATCGTGGCTGTCGATGATCAGCCGGGTGACCTCATCGGCCTCATAGGGAATCACCGCCTCGCTGAGAAAGTGCTTGAGCGGCACCTCGGCCAGCGCCATCTGCGCCGCCACCCGCTCCACGTCGCTGCCGGCGGCGACTCCGGCCAGGACATCCCCGGAACGCGCCGGGGTGGCCTTGGCCAGCAGTTCCTTGAGATCGGCGAAACGCCAGGTCTGGCCGCCCACGCTATGCTGGAAACCGCTCATGCTACCTCCCGGGTTGCGCTGCTCAGGCCTCGCCGAAGGCGGCGTCGGGTGCAATGTCGCCCTGTCTACGGCTGAGACCGCAGACCAGCGCGCCTATCACCATCAGCACCACGAAGACGCTGGCGATCACCGGGTTGTACCAGACCATGGCGATCAGGCAGACCACCGCCAGCACCAGGGCGATGGCTGGCACCACCGGATAGCCCGGGGCGCGGAAGGTGCGCTCCAGGTTCGGCTCGCTGCGGCGCAGCTTGAACAGGCTGAGCATGCTCATGATGTACATGACGATGGCGCCGAACACGCTCATGGTGATCATGGCGGCGGTCAGGGTCATGCCCTGCAGGCTGATCACCCCGTCGCTGAAGATGGCGGCGATGCCCACCACGCCGCCGGCCAGCACCGCCCGGTGCGGCGTCTGGAAGCGCGACAGCTTGGCCAGGCCGTGGGGCAAAAAGCCGGCGCGGGCCAGGGCGAAGAATTGCCGGGAATAGCCGAGGATGATGCCGTGGAAGCTGGCCACCAGCCCGAACAGGCCGATGCCCACCAGCAGGTGCAGCCACACGGAGCCCTCGCCCACCACTCCCTTCATGGCCTGGGGCAGCGGATCGTTGATGTTGGACAGCGCCCGCCAGTCGCCCACGCCGCCAGCGAAGATCATCACGCCGATGGCCAGGGTCACCAGGGTGAGGATGCCGGCGATGTAGGCCTTGGGAATGGTGCGCTTGGGGTCCTTGGCTTCCTCGGCGGCCATGGCCGCGCCCTCGATGGCGAGAAAGAACCAGATGGCGAAGGGGATGGCGGCGAACATGCCACCCACCGCCGCCAGCGAGAACTGGTCCTGCCCGGCCCAGCCACCGCGGGTGAAGTTGGCCAGACTGAAATCCGGCGCCACCACCCCCATGAAGATCAGCAACTCGATCACCGCCAGCACCGTTACCACCAATTCGAAGGTGGCGGCGATGCTCACCCCGAGGATGTTCAGCGTCATGAAGATGAAATAGGCCGCCACCGCGCACAGCTTGGGATCGAGGGCGGGAAACTGCACATTGAGGTAGGCGCCGATGGCCATGGCGATGGCCGGCGGGGCGAAGACGAATTCGATCAGGGTGGCGATCCCGGCGATGGTACCGCCCTGGGGGCCGAAGGCGCGGCGGCTGTAGGCGAAGGGGCCGCCGGCATGGGGAATGGCGGTGGTCAGCTCGGTGAAGCTGAAAATGAAGCAGGTGTACATCACCGCCACCACCAGCGCGGTAACCAGAAAGCCCAGGGTCCCGGCGACGCCCCAGCCATAGCTCCAGCCGAAGTACTCCCCGGAGATCACCAGACCCACGGCGATACCCCAGAGGTGCAGGGTGCCGAGGGTCGGCTTGAGTTTCTCGTTGGTCATGACAGGCCACTCCCCTTGTAGCGACGTGATCCGAATGGGCGACCGCGATCCCGCGCTGCCCGGCTTTTTCGAGCTTAAACAGGCCGGGGCCGTGCCGACTTGACCGCTCGGCACGGCCGCTGTGACCTTGGGTCAAGTCGGCGTTACTCCTCTTCCCAGGCTGCTACCCAAGGCCGCACCACCCTGGTGCGATGTCCGACTCCTCGCCCTGCGATGGGGCACATCAAGGGGCCGAATAGCGTGAAGCCCTCGACGTTATGGTCCCTGCTCTGGATCGACTGCCACCCTGGGGCACAGCCTTTGCTTCATTCATGCCGATCCCCTCCCTGGACCCACCCCATGCCCCTGGCCGCCTCTGGTTTCGCCGCCCTGACCTCAATATCGCGCAACCTCGGCGTGCTCTCCGCTGCCGCCAGCGGGCTGGACACCGTCATCGCCAGCCACGGTGGCGATGTCGATCGCATCTTCGGCACCGCCGGCATCGATCCGGAACAGTTGCAGCATCCCACCCTGAGCCTGGGGCTGGGCAACTACTGCCGGGTCCTGGAAGAAGCCGCCGCCCAGTCCGGCTGCGACAATTTCGGGCTGCACTACGGGCAGCAGTTCAAGCCGCAGATGCTCGGTCTGCTGGGTTACGTGGGGCTCTGCTCGCCCACCGCCGAGGCGGCCCTGCAGAACTTCGCCGCCGCCTTTCCCTTCCACCAGCACAGCACCCTGATCCAGCTGGTGGACGCCGGCGATTGCTGGCGCTTCGACTACCAGGTACGCCACGGCGCCATCGTCGCCCGCCGCCAGGACGCCGAGCTGACCCTGGGCATGCTGCTCAACCTCTTGCGCCATGTACTCGGCCCGACCTGGGCGCCGCGGGCGGTGCAGTTCGAACACCCCCGGCCCGAGGGCTGGCACGAGCATCGCCGGCTGTTCGACGCCCCGGTCAGCTTCGGCCAGGCCTGCAACGCCATGCTGGTGCCCAAGGCCGACCTGCGCGACCGCGCCATGCCCGACCACGATCCGCTGCTCCTGCTGGTGGTACAGGACGCCATCCGCCAACTCGGCCAGCGCCTGCCGCAGCTGGAACTGCTCGAAGAGGTCCGCGCCTCGGTACGCCTGGCGCTGCCCCTGGGCGAACCCAGCCTGGAGTCCATCGCCCACCGCCTGGACCTGTCCACCAGCCAGCTACAGCGCCGCCTGCGCGACCAGGGCGCGAGCTTCTCGGCGCTGGTCGAGGGTGTCCGCCGCGACCTGGCGCAGCACTACCTGCGGCAGCGGCTGCCGGTCACGGATTTGGCGCCGCTGCTGGGCTATTCGGAGACCAGCGCCTTTTCACGGGCGTTTCGGCGGTGGTTTCAGGTGAGTCCGCGGCAGTGGCGGGGGATTTCGTAGGGAAGGGTCGGCGCGCCGAAGACCGGCTGACGTAGATTGGTGCTGAGCGGAGCGAAGCCCAAAGCACCTGTGCTCATCGGTACCCAGCCGATTACTGAAGTCTGCTGAGACTTTTTGTTTCGCCCACCCGGGCGAGTCACTTTTGCCAATCGCGGCAAAAGTAACCAAAAACGCTTGCCCCGGACATCCGGCCCTTCGCTGCGCTCCGGGTCCGCTCACGCCAGCGCCGTTCCGGGGTCGGTCCAGATGGGCCGTCCATGGCCCACTGGACCTCTCGCCGCATCCATGCGGCTCGACCCACTCCACGACACTGGCGCTCGCCCTCCTGAACGGGGCGATTCGCCAGCCTGAAAGTGTTGGTTGAAGAACCATAAAAACCCGTAGCCCGTAGCGTGGACAACGGCGTCGCCTTGTCCACTGATAGTGTCGGTACCTTCCAGTGGAAAACGCTGCGCGGTTTTCCACGCTACAAACCTGTGAACATCCGGACATCAGGCTTGCGCCCCGTCCCCGTCAGTGAGGCCGAGTGTAGGTGTTGCGGAGGGGGATGCGAGGCAGGACGCCGAGCAAGGCGCGAGGGGCAGGAAGCCCCTTCGTGCCGTGCCCCCGGAGCGGCGCCGGAGCGAGGGAGACGTAGCGAAGCGGAGTAACAGCCGCAGGCTGGCCCGAAGGGTGAGCGGAGCGAATCACCCGGAGCGCAGCGGAGGGCCGAAACGTGGGGTGTGCTTTCTTTTGCTTACTTTTCTTTGCACCGGGCGGCGATCCGCAAGCAAAGAAAAGTAAGTCGCCGGCCAGGCGAAACAGGAACTACATACAAAACTCAGCAAATAGCCCGGGCACCTATCCCGACGCCCTCCATAGCGCCCCCGCTTCACAAATACCACCCACCCGGTCAGATTCTTGCAAGGGCCTCCCCAAACGGCCCAACCAGAACAACGACCACCCCCGATGACCTCTGCTCTGCCTCCTGCCCTCTTCACCCCCGCCTGGCTGGCGCGCCTGGAGCTGGCCTATGCCCGCCAGGGCGACTGGACCCGGCCGACCACCCGCCGCCACGTCGGCCCCTTGCGGGTGCAGAAACATCTGCACGCCGAAGGTCCCGAGGTCTGCCAGCACATCCTGGTGCATCCACCGGGCGGCATCGCCGGGGGCGATCGGCTGGACATCGACGTCAGCGTCGGCGAGAACGCCTGGGCCCAGCTCACCAGCCCCGGGGCGGCCAAGTGGTATCGCGCCGACAGCACGGCGCATCAGCAGATCGAGCTGCGCGTCGCCGCCGGCGCTACCCTGGAATGGCTACCCCAGGAGACCATCGTCTTCTCCGGCGCCCAGGCCCATCTCGCCACCCGTATCGAGCTGGCAGGCGACGCCCGCCTCTGCTACTGGGACATCGTCGCCTTGGGCCGCCCGGCCAGTGCCGAGCGCTTCACCGAGGGGCTGTTCCAGGCGCACCTGGACATCCGCCGCGACGGCACTCCGCTGTGGCATGAGCGCCAACGCCTGGTCGGCGCGGATCGGTTGCTGGACTCGCCCATCGGCCTGGCCGGTCAGCCGGTGTTCGCTACCCTGCTGATCACCGGCACCCTGGACGCCGATACCCTGGCGCGCTGCCGCGACCTCGCCCTGCCGGTACGCGGCGACCTGACCCAGCTGCCCGGCCTGGTGGTCGCCCGCTGCCTGGCCGCCGAATCCCTGCAGGCCCGCGCCTGGCTGATTGAGGTCTGGCGACTGCTGCGCCCGGCCCTGCTCGGCCGCGTGGCCATGCCGCCACGGATCTGGAGCACCTGAGGCCGCGACACTCTTGTAGGCGCGGCCCATGGCCGCGATGATCGACCGACTTTCCTTGACCGCATCTGCCAACCGGAACACCCATGGACCTGACGCCCCGCGAAAAAGACAAGCTACTCATCTTCACCGCCGGCCTGGTGGCCGAACGCCGCCTGGCGCGTGGGGTGAAGCTCAACTACCCGGAAGCCATGGCGTTGATCTCAGCCGCTCTGCTCGAAGGCGCACGTGACGGTCGCACCGTGGCCGAGCTGATGCACTACGGCACCACCCTGCTGACCCGCGACCAGGTGATGGAAGGCGTTCCGGAGATGATCCCGGAGATCCAGGTGGAAGCCACCTTCCCCGACGGGACCAAGCTGGTCACCGTCCACCAGCCGATCGCCTAGGGAGACCGCCATGAGTCTGATCGTCCGCGACGCCACGCCTGCCGACCTGCCGGCCGTGCTGCACATCTACAACGACGCCGTCAGCAACACCACGGCGATCTGGAACGAGACCCCGGTGGACCTGGCCAACCGCCAGGCCTGGTTCGACCTGCGCGCCACCCAGGGCTACCCCATCCTGGTCGCCGAGAATGCCGACGGCGCGGTGGTGGGCTATGCCTCCTTTGGCGACTGGCGGCCCTTCGAGGGCTTTCGCCACACCGTCGAGCACTCGGTCTACATCCACCCCGACCAGCGCGGCCAGGGCATCGGGCCGCGCTTGATGACAGCGCTCATCGAACGCGCCCGCGCCTGCGATAAGCACGTCATGGTGGCCGCCATCGAGAGCGGCAACCAGGCGTCCATTCGCCTGCACGAACGCCTGGGTTTCCTCACCACCGGGCAGATGCCCCAGGTCGGCATCAAGTTCGGACGCTGGCTGGACCTCACCTTCATGCAACTGATGCTGGAGCAGCGCCCATGATCCCCGGCGAATACCAGATCCAGGACGGCGACATCGAGCTCAACGCCGGCCGCCGTACCCTCAGCCTGACCGTCGCCAACAGCGGCGACCGGCCGATCCAGGTGGGCTCCCACTACCACTTCCACGAAACCAACGACGCCCTGGTGTTCGACCGCGCCCTGGCCCGTGGCATGCGCCTGAACATCGCCGCCGGCACTGCCGTGCGCTTCGAGCCGGGCCAGAGCCGCGAGGTGGAGCTGGTCGAGTTGGCCGGCCTGCGCACCGTCTACGGCTTCGCCGGGCGGGTGATGGGGAAGCTGTAGGGGTACTCCGGCTCTTCGCCTTTTACGCGCTCCCTCACCCCAACCCTCTCCCAAGGGGAGAGGGGGCTCAAGAACAGACACCGAGCTCCCGCTCTTCCCCCTCTCCCTCCGGGAGAGGGTCGGGGTGAGGGCCAACCGGACCACCTATATTCGGGATCAACGCCTATGAAAATCTCCCGCCAAGCCTATGCCGACATGTTCGGTCCCACCACCGGCGACCGGGTGCGCCTGGCCGATACCGAGCTCTGGATCGAGGTCGAGCACGACCACACCGTCTACGGCGAAGAAGTGAAATTCGGTGGCGGCAAGGTCATCCGCGACGGCATGGGCCAGAGCCAGCTGCTGGCGGCCGAGGTGGTCGACACCGTCATCACCAACGCCCTGATCGTCGATCACTGGGGCATCGTCAAGGCCGATGTCGGCCTCAAGCAGGGCCGCATCCACGCCATCGGCAAGGCCGGCAATCCGGACATCCAGCCCGGCGTCAGCGTGCCAATCGGCGCCGCCACCGAGGTCATCGCCGGCGAAGGCATGATCCTCACCGCGGGCGGCATCGACTCCCACATCCACTTCATCTGCCCGCAGCAGATCGAAGAGGCACTCATGAGCGGCACCACCACCATGATCGGCGGCGGCACCGGGCCGGCCACCGGCACCTATGCCACCACCGTGACCCCCGGTCCCTGGCACATGGCGCAGATGCTCAAGGCCGCCGATGCCTTCCCGATGAACATCGGCTTCACCGGCAAGGGCAACGCCAGCCTGCCCGGTCCGCTGGAGGAGCAGGTGCGCGCCGGCGCCATCGGCCTCAAGCTGCACGAGGACTGGGGCACCACCCCCGCCGCCATCGACAATTGCCTGGCGGTGGCCGATCGCTTCGACATCCAGGTGGCCATCCACACCGACACCCTCAACGAATCCGGTTTCGTCGAGACCACCCTGGGCGCCTTCAAGGGGCGCACCATCCACACCTACCACACCGAGGGTGCCGGTGGCGGCCACGCGCCGGACATCATCAAGGCCTGCAGCTTCCCCAACGTGCTGCCCAGCTCCACCAATCCGACGCGGCCCTTCACCAAGAACACCATCGACGAGCATCTGGACATGCTCATGGTCTGTCACCACCTGGACCCGAGCATCGCCGAGGACGTGGCCTTCGCCGAGAGTCGCATCCGCCGCGAGACCATCGCCGCCGAGGACATCCTCCACGACCTCGGCGCCTTCGCCATGATCAGTTCCGACAGCCAGGCCATGGGCCGCGTCGGCGAGGTCATCACCCGCACCTGGCAGACCGCCGACAAGATGAAGAAGCAGCGCGGCCCGCTGCCCGAGGATGGCGCCGGCAACGACAACTTCCGGGTCAAGCGCTACATCGCCAAGTACACCATCAACCCGGCGATCACCCATGGCATCAGCCACGAGGTGGGTTCCATCGAGGTGGGCAAGTTCGCCGACCTGGTGCTCTGGCGCCCCGCCTTCTTCGGCGTCAAGCCGACCCTGATCCTCAAGGGCGGCGCCATCGCGGCCAGTCTGATGGGCGACGCCAACGCCTCCATCCCCACCCCGCAACCGGTGCACTACCGCCCCATGTTCGGCAGCTACGCCGGTATGCTCCACGACACCAGCCTGACCTTCATCAGCCAGGCCGCCTTCGAGGCCGGGGTGCCGGAGCAACTGGGGCTGAAGAAGCGCATCGGTGTGGTCAAGGGCTGCCGCACCGCGCAGAAGAGCGACCTCATCCACAACGACTATCTGCCCACCATTGAGGTCGATCCGCAGAACTACCAGGTCAAGGCTGACGGCCAGCTGCTCTGGTGCGAACCGGCCGAGGTCCTGCCGATGGCACAGCGGTATTTTCTGTTCTAGAGGGCCTGTTCCAACGGCACGGCCTGTTGGGCTTCGCTGCGCTCAACCCAACCTACGGGTGCCCAACGTCGCTTGGACACGGCGTGGAGAGTTGAACCGCGTAGGTTGGCGCTGAGTGTAGCGAAGCCCAACACGACCAACTCTCACCGCTCGCCCACCGCCCAGTCCTCATCGCGCTGTCCTGCCCAATCCGCCGGCAGGACGCCCGCTCGCACATAGCGATGGATGGACGAATAGGGCCACTCCACCGCCCTACGCGCATGGCCGTGCTTCACCGGGTTGAAATGGATGTAGTCGAAATGTCGCTGCAGATCCTGCTCGTCCCGAATCCGGTGCTCCCAATAGCGTCTTTGCCAGACGCCGCGTTCGCGTTTCAGCCGGCGCGACAGATTCACCGTCTCCAACGGCGGTAACTGCCGGGAGAAACCTGCCTTGATCAGGCTCCAACGCAGCGGATAGTCACCATCATCGTCCGGCAAGCGCCAGAGCGCGTGCAGGTGATCGGGGAGGACCACCATGGCGAGGATATCGAAGGGATGCCGGACCTTCACCTCACGCACGGCCTGCCTGAGCGATCCGATATGGTCGACGAGCAAGGTGGCCGAGTGGTCATTGAGATTGAGCGTGAAAAAGAAGATGCCGCCCGCGGCGCGGCTGCGTCGATAGTCCAAGATCACCGTCCCTGGTGAATGGAAAGTCGTAGTCTAGAGCCTTTTCCAGTGCCTTTGGATAGATCGTGCCTGTTGGGCTTCGCTGCGCTCAGCGCCAACCTACGCGGTTCAACCATCCACGTTGTACCCAATCAACATGGGGCACCCGTAGGTTGGGCTGAGGCGGCTCTATCGCCGAAGCCCAACATGACGTAGCAGGCATGGGCACCGTTGGAGTTGGTCGTGTTGGGCTTCGCTGCGCTCAGCGCCAACCTACGCGGTTCGCCCCCCACGACGTGCCCAATCAACATTGGGCACCCGTAGGTTGGGCTGAGGCGGCCCCATCGCCGAAGCCCAACACATTGCAGCAGGGATGCGCACCGTTGGGGATGGTCGTGTTGGGCTCCGCTGCGCTCAGCACCAACCTACGCGGTTCAACCATCCACGTTGTACCCAATTAACATAGGGCACCCGTAGGTTGGGCTGAGGCGGCTCCATCGCCGAAGCCCAACATGACGTAGCAGGCATGGGCACCGTTGGGCTTCGCTTTCGCTCAACCCAACCTACGGACTCAGCCGCGGCTGACCGGCGCCGCCGGGGCTTCCGCGCGGTCGTCGCGGTCGTAGGCGGCCTTGTCCAGCTGGCCCATCCAGCGTGCGGTCAGGGTGCCGGCGGTCATGGAGCCGTTGACGTTGAGGGCGGTGCGGCCCATGTCGATCAGGGGCTCGATGGACACCAGCAGCGCCACCAGGGTGACCGGCAGGCCCAGAGCCGGCAGCACGATCAGGGCGGCGAAGGTGGCACCGCCACCTACGCCTGCCACACCCGCCGAACTCAGAGTGACGATGCCCACGAGCGTGGCGATCCACAGCGGATCGAAGGGATCGATGCCCATGGTGGGCGCGATCATTACCGCCAGCATGGCCGGATAGAGACCGGCGCAGCCGTTCTGGCCGATGGTGGCGCCAAAGGAGGCGGCGAAGCTGGCGATGGCCGGCGGCACGCCGAGGCGCTCGGTCTGGGCCTCGATGTTCAGCGGGATGGTCGCCGCGCTGGAGCGGCTGGTGAAGGCGAAGCTCAGCACCGGCCAGACCTTGGGAAAGAAACGCGCCGGCGACAGGCCGCTCAGGGTCAGCAGCAGGGCGTGCACGCCGAAGAGGATGGCCAGGCCCAGATAGGAGGCGATCAGGAAGGTACCCAGCTTGAGCACGTCCTGGGGGCTGGCGGTGGCGACCATCTTGGTCATCAGCGCCAGCACGCCATAGGGGGTCAGTTGCAGCAGCAGGCGTACCAGCTTCATCACCCAGGCCTGGAGCACGTCGATGCCGGCCAGCACCTTCTCGCCACGGACCGGATCGTCGCGCTGCAGGCGCAAGGCGGCGACGCCGAGGAAGGCGGCGAAGATCACCACGCTGATGATGGAGGTGGGACTGGCGCCCGTGAGATCGGCGAAGGGATTCTTCGGAATGAAGGACAGCAGCAACTGCGGCACCGACAGGTCCGCCACCTTGCCGACATAGCTGTTCTGCAGGGTGGTCAGACGCGCGGTCTCCTGGACGCCCTGCACCAGGCCTTCGGCGCTCAGGCCGAACAGCCAGGTGACCAGCACCCCGACCAAGGCGGCGATGGCGGTGGTGAACAGCAGGGTGCCCAGGGTCAGCAGGCTGATGCGCCCCATGGAAGAAGCCTCGCGCAGCCGTGCCACGGCGGCCAGGATGGAGGCGAACACCAGCGGCATGATGCTCATCTGCAGCAGCTGCACATAGCCGTTGCCGACCAGGTTGAACCAGCCGATGGAGGTCTTGAGCACCGGGGCGTCATGCCCGTAGACGAGTTGCAGCACCAGGCCGAAGGCCACGCCCAGGGCGAGGCCGATGAAGACACGCACGGCCAGGCTCCAGCCGGTGTTGCGGGTACGCGCCAGCAGGCCGAGCAGCACGGCGAAGGCGAGGAGGTTGAGGACGAGAGGCAGATTCACACGAGGTCTCCAGAACGGCGCCCGGCGCGGCCGCCGGACGAGAGGCGGGCGATGGTAGCAGCTCGGGCCGCCCGGGCTTAGATCGAGGCGCTATCACCTGATAACCCTGGGACCTTGGGAGGAGCGGTTCTATCGCCGGGGCGAACGGTATTTCCGTCGTGCCCGGCGCTGCTAGAGTGCGTCCCGTCGGGAAACGATGCCCGACGTTGCCAACCAGAAAAGGAGTCACCCCATGCAACGTTTCGCCAAGCTCGCCGCTTCCTTCGCCCTCGCCGCCGCCGTCGCCGGCTGCACCGGCACCGCGATGAAGACGCAGAACCTGGATCCGTCGCAGTACACCGTCGTCGGTCACGGCGAAGGCAAGGCCACCGGTCTGATGATCCTGGGTTTCATCCCGGTCCAGCAGAACGACCGCTTCGTGCGCGCCCAGCAGGCCGCCATCAAGTCCCGCGGCGGCGATGCCCTGATCAACGCCCAGGTGCAGGAAAACTGGTTCTGGGCCTATGTCCTGAACGGCTACACCACCACCGTTTCCGGCGACGTGGTCAAGCTCAAGCGCTGAGCCCCACTCGACAGACAGGCGCCGCCCATCGAGGCGGCGTTTTTGCGCTAGGCTGGTCGCTTCTTTCCGAGGAAGCCGACCATGACCGCGACCCTGATGAAACTCCCGCTGCAATCCATCGACGGCGAAACCCTGACCCTGGAACGCTACCTGGGCAAGGTGCTGCTGGTGGTGAACGTCGCCTCCAAGTGCGGCCTCACCAGCCAGTACGAAGGCCTGGAACGCCTCTACGAGGCCCAACGCGAGCGCGGCCTGGAAGTGCTCGGCTTTCCCGCCAACAACTTCAAGCAGCAGGAGCCCGGCAGCGACGCCGAGATCAAGGAATTCTGCACCCTCACCTACGGCGTGCAATTTCCGCTGTTCGCCAAGCTCAGCGTGGAGGGTGAAGACCAGCATCCGCTCTATGCCGAACTGACCCAGGCGCAGCCCGAGGCCACCGGCGACGGCCCCTTCCGCGAGCGCATGCTGAGTCGGGGTGGCACGCCCAATCCCAAGCCCGAGGTGCTGTGGAATTTCGAGAAATTCCTGATCGGGCGCAATGGCGAGGTGGTGGGTCGTTTCGCGCCCGACGTGACGGCGGATGATCCGCGGTTGGTGGAGGCCATCGAGAAGGAATTGGCGAAGGGCTGAAGCTGCCCTGCCGGTAAATGGCGAGGCGTGACCTGATTCGTAGGTTGGGTTGAGCGCCAGCGAAGCCCAACACTGCCAGGGTCAACCTTCAATATTGGTGCCCTAGCTGATTATCGAGTTTTGCTCGCACTTCTTGTTTCGCTCTCCCGAGCGACTCACTTTTTTCAATCGCGGCTGCGCGCCCCGGACTACGCGCCCCGGACAAAAGTAAGCAAAAACGCTTGCCCCGGACATCCGGCCCTACGCTGCGCTTCGGGTGACTCGCGTTGCTCGCCCTTCGGGCCAGCCTGCGGCTGTTACTTCGCTACGCTACGTTTCGCTCACGCCAGCGCCGTTCCGGGGTCGGCCTACACGGGCCGTCCATGGCCCGTTAGGCCTCTCGCCGCATCCATGCGGCTCGACCCACTCCACAACGCTGGCGTTCGCTCTCCTGAACGGGGCGATTCGCCAGCCTGAAATTTTTGGTTGAAGAGCCGGTAGGTTGGACAACGGCACAGCGTTTTCCATGCTACAGATCCTGTAAACACGGAAGCTTCAGGCTTGCGCCCCGTCCCCGTCAGTGAGGCCGATTGCAGGTGTCGCGCAGTGGGATGCGAGGCAGGACGCCGAGCAAGGCGCGAGGGGCAGGAAGCCCCTTCGTGCCGTGCCCTCGGAGCGGCGCCGGAATGAGGGCACCCGGAGCGTAGCGGAGGGCCGAAACGTGGGGACAAGCGTTTTTGGTTACTTTTTTGGCGTTTGAAAAAAGTAACTCGCCCGGGTGGGCGAAATCAAAACCATCAAAGCACTCGATAATCAGCTAGAGCCAGGCGTTGGGCTTCGCTAAAGCTCAACCCAACCTACAGGCGTCTCCTGCTCAAGAGGTCGGATTGCGACGGTCGACCGCCACAACCAAACCCTCCCCTTACCCCCGCTGCAATACCCCACGCATGGACCCGAAATGCCCGGGGAAGGAACAGAAGAAGGTGTACTCCTTGCCCGCTTCCAGAACGCCGGTATCGAAGGTCACCGCGTCCTTCTCGCCACCGCCCAGCATGCGGGTGTGGGCAATGACGCGTTCGTCGCCCTCGGGCAGATAGCCCTTGGCCTCCCCAGCGCTCATGCCCGCGGCGTCAACGGCCGAAGCGTCGGTGGCGCGGGTCAGGACCCAGTTGTGGCCCATGACGTTCTTGGGCAGGCTGCCGTTGTGGATCAGCTCGACGGTAAAGGTCTTGCACGAGGCCGGGACCTGGATCGAGGCGCGGCTGTAGGTCATCTGGTCGCCGGCTTCGATCTGGGTGGTACAGCTGTCGGCGGCCCAGGCGCCGGTACTTCCCAGGGCGAACAAAGCGGCGGCAAAAAGCGTGGATTTCATGAACCCTCCGGATGCGTGAAAGTCGCCAGTCAGACCGATGCGAGGGTGGCGGGTTCCAGCGATCATGGCAAGGGAGCCGCTCCGCTCTATCGCCTCCATCGAAACCTTTGCCGGGTCGTCGGGCCTTACCTCTAGGTACTATCCCCCTCATTATCCGCCAGCCAAGGACGCCCGCCATGACCCTAACCGCCCTGCTGCACGAGTTGTTCGCCAGCTATGCCCAGGCCGCCAGCGGCAATGCGCCGGAAGAGGCTTCTCTCGCGCGATGACGGTGCTTTGATCGCGCGTGGCGGGCAGCTAGGCTAGGCGTTTTGCCTGCCTAGGAGTCTCCATGTCGCTGAAAACCGTCTGTGTCTTCTGTGGCGCCAAGCCCGGCGCCTCGCCCGTCTTCGCGGAAGCGGCCGCGCGCCTGGGTCGTACCCTCGCCGAGCGTGGCCTCACCCTGGTCTACGGCGGTGGCAAGGTCGGCCTGATGGGTGTGGTCGCGGATGCTGCCCTGGCCGCCGGTGGCGAGGTGATCGGCATCATTCCCCAGAGTCTCAAGACCGCCGAGCTGGGCCATACCGGCTGCACGCGTCTGGAAGTGGTCGACGGCATGCATGCGCGCAAGGCGCGCATGGCGGAGCTGGCCGATGCCTTCATCGCCCTCCCCGGCGGCCTGGGCACCCTGGAAGAGCTTTTCGAGGTGTGGACCTGGGGGCAGCTCGGCTACCATGCCAAGCCCATGGGCCTGCTGGAGGTCGACGGCTTCTATGCCCAGCTGGAGGGCTTTCTCGATCACCTGGTGGCCCAGGGCTTCGTCGCCGCGCCGCATCGCGCCATGCTGCAGGTGGAAGACTCGCCGACCGCGCTGCTGGACGCTCTCGCCGCCTGGCAACCCACGGTGCCGCCGCGCTGGGCGGAATCGGCTCCGCGCTGATCTGGCTACACCGCCCGTCTCGGGTCTCGAACCCTCGCCGCTTGTGGCCTGTCGGTACTGACAGGCCCGCAAACGTTTCAAGAGCGACGAGGATTCTCCCATGACCGATTTTCCCAAAGCCCCCATGCCGGAACAGCAACAAGAGGTTCCCGGCCTGCAATCGCGCATGAATCCGGTCCCGGATTGCGGTGAACAGAGCTACAAGGGCTCCGGCCGCCTGACCGGCAAGAAGGCGCTGATCACCGGTGGCGACAGTGGCATCGGCCGCGCCGTGGCCATCGCCTTCGCCCGCGAGGGCGCCGATGTCGCCATCAGCTACCTGAACGAACACGAAGACGCCGAGGACACCGCCCGCCTGGTGCGCGAAGCCGGCCGCGAGGCCCTGCTGCTGCCGGGCTGCCTGTCCAAGCGCGAGCAATGCCTGGCGGTGGTGGACCAGACCGTGGCCGCCTTTGGCCGCATCGATGTGCTGGTCAACAACGCCGCCTTCCAGATGACCCACGAGACCCTCGAAGAGATTCCCGACGACGAGTGGGTCTACACCTTCGATGTGAACATCACCGCCATGTTTCGCATCACCCAGGCCGCGCTAAAGCACATGGGCCAGGGTGGCTCCATCATCAACACCACCTCGGTGAACTCGGACATGCCGCGGCCGACGCTGCTGGCCTATGCCACCACCAAGGGCGCCATCGCCAACTTCACCGCGGGCCTGGCGCAGCTGCTCGGCGAGAAGGGCATCCGCGCCAACAGCGTGGCTCCCGGTCCCATCTGGACCCCGCTGATCCCCGCCACCATGCCACCGGAGCAGGTCAAGGAATTCGGTGGCAACACCCCGCTGGGCCGCCCCGGCCAGCCGGTGGAGCTGGCGCCGGTTTACGTGATGCTGGCGTCCGACGAATCCAGCTACACCTCGGGCGCGCGCATCGCCGTCACCGGCGGCAAGCCGATCCTCTAAATGCCCCCTGCGCACGCCGGCACGCGCCGGGGTCGCCCTTCTCGTCTGCATTCGGAGTCCTCTCGTGAGCGAACATCCCAAACCACCCCTCAAACCCCAACCCCAGACCTTTCCCGGCTCCGAAGCGCGCATGGATCCGCAGCCCGACAGCGGCGCCGCGAGCTACCGCGGCTCGGGTCGCCTGGCAGGCAAGAAGACCCTGATCACCGGTGCCGACAGTGGTATCGGCCGCGCCGTGGCCATCGCCTTCGCCCGTGAAGGCGCCGATGTCGCCATCGCCTACCTGGACGAGCACGAGGATGCCCAGGAGACCGCCCGCCTGGTCACCGAAGCCGGGCGCCAGGCCGTGCTGCTGCCGGGCGATCTGGCCGAGCGCCAGACCTGCCTGGACGTGGTGCAGAAAACCGTGGAGGCCTTTGGCCGCATCGACGTGCTGGTCAACAACGCCGCCTTCCAGCAGGTGCGCGACAGCCTCGACGAGATTCCCGACGAGGAATGGGTGCATACCTTCAACGTGAACATCCATGGGATGTTCCGCATCACCCAGGCGGCGGTGAAGCACATGCCGCGTGGCGGCTCCATCATCAACACCGCCTCGATCAACGCCGACATCGCCCCACCGACCCTGCTGGCCTATTCGGCCACCAAGGGCGCTATCGCCAACTTCACCGCCGGTCTGGCGCAGCTGCTCGGCGAGAAGGGCATCCGCGCCAACAGTGTGGCCCCCGGCCCGATCTGGACGCCGCTGATCGTCAGCACCATGAAGCCGGACGAGCCGGAGCAATTCGGTAGCAGCACGCCCCTGAGTCGCCCTGGCCAACCGGTGGAACTGGCGCCGGCCTATGTGTTGCTGGCTTCGGACGAAGGCAGCTACATCTCTGGCGCCATGCTGCCGGTGACGGGCGGGATGCCGGTGCTCTAAGGGTTTGCTGGGGTGCCGGGGTTTGCCCTCACCCCAGTCCTCTCTCCGAGGGAGAGGAGGTTGGCAGGTCGTAGGTTGGGTTGAGCGCAGCGAAGCCCAACGCAGGATATCCAGCAGCGTTGGGCTTCGACGATGGAGCCGTCTCAACCCAACCTACGAGGCTGGGGTGCCTGGGTTTGCCCTCACCCCAGCCCTCTCCCAGAGGGAGAGGGGTAGCTCCGTAGGTTGGGTTGAGCGCGGCGAAGCCCAACGCGGGATATCCGGCAATGTTGGGCTTCGACGATGAAGCCGTCTCAACCCAACCTACGAGGTTAAGGTGCCTGGGTTTGCCCTCACCCCAGCCCTCTCCCGAGGGGATAGGGGGCGGCTGGATTCCGTGCCCCGTAGGTTGGGTTGAGCGCAGCGAAGCCCAACGCCAGATATCCAGCAGCGTTGGGCTTCGACGATGAAGCCGTCTCAACCCAGCCTACGAGGCTTGCTCTCTCCGATAGAAGATTGTCGGGCGCCCTCTGGGTGAGGGTCGCGCAGATGCTCTACGGCTGCAGGTAGCGCACCATCGCATCGCCGATCATGGTCTTGTGCCGCCGCAACACCGCCGGTGCTTCCATGTCGATGTCGTGGATGCGGCCGAAGGTGTGGCGGTTGGAGACGCGGTAGAAGCAGAACGAACACATCAGCAGGTGCACATCCACGGCATCAAGACCGCTGCGGATGTCACCGCTGGCTTCGCCGCGGACCAGGATGCGGCGCAGGGCTTCCAGGGCCGAGGAGTTGAGGCTGGAGATGGTCTCCGACTGCGCCAGGTGGCGACCGCGGTGGATGTTCTCGATGCTCACCACGCGGATGAAGTCGTCGTGACTGCGGTGGTGCTCGAAGAGGAACTCCGCCAGGGTGCGGATCGCCTCCAGCGGCGGCAGCCGGTCCAGCGGCAGTTCGGCCTCGTTGCCGCGCACGTCGCTGTAGAGCTTTTCCAGCACCGTCAGGTAGAGCTGCTCCTTGCTGCCGAAGTAGTAGTAGATCATCCGCTTGGAGGTATGGGTGCGCTCGGCGATGGCGTCCACCCGCGCACCGCTCAGGCCCAGATCGGCGAACTCGGCCACGGCGGCGGCGAGGATGGCCTGGCGGGTCTTTTCGGGATTGTTCTTGCGCGGCGTACGGAGCGCGGGCGCGAGCGCCGGGGTGTCCTGCATCGGGTCTGACTCTTGGCTGGGGAGAGATGCGGGTACCCACAGGTACCCGCCTGGCTCAGAATTCCAGGGGCGCCGGGCGACCCTGGCGGGCCTGCAGCATGGCCGCCAGGCGGACCGGGCTGTTGGCGGCGCCGTAGCCACTGTAATCCTTGCGCTGGAGGATTTCGAAGAAGAATCGGTCGGCGAAGGACTCGGTATAGACGTGGAACAGCTCGCCACCCTGGGCGTCACGGTCGTAGAGCACGTTGTAGTAGGCCAGGCGACTGAGGAAGTCGTCGTCGAAATCGAAGCGCGCCCCCAGGTCGTCGTAGTAGTTCATTGGGATCTCCAGCAGGGGCACTCCGGCGGCCTTGGCCTGTTCCACCGCCTGGAAGATGTCCTGGCAGGCGAAGGCGATGTGATGCACCCCCGAGCCGCGATAGCTGGACAGTGCCCGGGCGATGGCGGTGTTGCGATTCTCCGAGATGTTCAGCGCCAGGCGCACGCTGCTCTCGCGATTCTTCAGGGCGCGGCTCTTGACCAGGCCATAGGGATCCGGCACCACCACCTCGTCGTCGGCGCTGAAGTCGAACAGGCTCTTGTAGAACAGCACCCAGCTGTCCAGGGCATCTGCGGGCAGAGCGATGGCCACGTGATCGACATGGGTCAGCCCGAGGCCACCGCTGGCGCCGGCGCTGACATCGAAGTCGGTGTCATAGAGGCTGCGGCCATCCGCGCCGCGATCGGCAAGATAGATCAGGCTGCCGTCCGGCGCCCGCACCGCCGGGATCTCCCGCTCGTTGGGGCCGACCAGGCCGCGATAGGGCTGCGCCCGGTATTGCTGGGCGCGCTCCAGGGCGGCCTGGCTATCCGGTACCCGTAGCGCCATGGCGCACAGCGAAGGGCCATGGGCCTCGAAGAAGTTGTGGCCGAAGGAATAGGGTTCGGCGTTGAGCACCAGGTTGATCTCGCCCTGGCGCAACAGGGTGACGTTCTTCGAGCGGTGCCGCCCGGCCTGGGCGAAGCCCAGCTTGCCCAGCCAGCGCGCCAGTTCGGCACCATGGCCGTCGTCCACGGCGAATTCGAGGAATTCGGTGCCTTCCAGGCGCGGCGCCTCGGGTGGAGCGAACAGCGGCGCCGCCACCGGAGTCTCGTCGCGCTGCAGCCGCGCGGCGGTCTGCTCTTCCAGATAGAGCAGGGACCTCAGGCCATCGGCGGCGGTGGCGCGGGTCTGGGCGGCGCGGAAACCGTCGTTGAAGATCTCCAGCGACAGCGGCCCCTGGTAGCCGGTCTGCAGGATGGGCGCGAGAAAACCGGCCAGGTCGAATTCGCCCTGCCCCGGGAAGCAGCGGAAATGCCGACTCCACTCCAGCACGTCCATCTGCAGCAGCGGCGCATCGGCCATCTGCACGAAAAAGATCTTGTCCCCGGGGATCTGGGCGATGCCCGCCGGATCACCGCCGATGGACAGGGTGTGGAAGCTGTCGAGCAGCACGCCGAGATTGGGATGGTCGACCGCCTTCACCAGGCGCCAGACCTGCTGCCAGGTGTTGACGTGGCGTCCCCAGGCGAGGGCTTCGTAGCCGATGCGCAGGCCGCGCGGGGCAGCGCGTTCGGCCAGCAGTTGCAGGTCGTCGGCGATCAGGCGTTCGTCGCCGAGGCTGTCGGCGGCGGTGTTGCTGCACACCAGGATGAGGTCGGTGCCCAACTCCTGCATGAGGTCGAACTTGCGCTCGGCGCGGTCGAGATTGCGCTGCAGGCGCTCGCGGCGATTGCCTTCGAAGTCGCGGAACGGCTGGAACAGGGTGATGGCCAGACCCAGGTCCTGGGCGCGCTGGCGGATCTCCCGCGGACTGGCGCCGGAATACAGCAGGTCGTTCTCGAAGATCTCCACACCGTCGAAGCCCGCCGCGGCGATGGCCTCGAGTTTCTCGGTCAGGGTGCCACTGATGGATACGGTCGCGATGGAACGCTGCATGCCGGTGCTCCTGGGTTGACGGCCACCGCGCATGCTACTGGCGGAGTGACCGGTATTCGTTAGGGTCTGGCACCGATTATTCGTGGCACCGCACGGCCCAACAATGGATTATGTACGAACCAGTTAGTTTCTGTTCGCTGATCGAACATTTGGTCATCTGGCGAATTGACCCGCCCCAGCGGCGCCTCGCACTATGGATCGCAGAGCCCAGCGCTCGTCGCTTCCGCCGCGTCGACCATAACAAGACAAACAAGAGTGTGCGTCCATGCCCCTGCTATCCACGTTATCCTGCGCCCCCCGTCTCGTCTGCAGCCCCACCGCGCTCGGTCGGCGACGGCCAGGCTAGGTCTTCCCGTCCTTTCCATCTTCGGCTCCCGCTGCCCGAGCGAGTTCGTGCGCGGCGCTGAAACCCTCCTGGCCTGACAATAAAATTCCGGAGACAACCATGGCCAATACCGCCTCCCCCACCCCCGGCTCCCAAGCCAAGAAAGCCACTGCCAGCGGCTGGATCGGCTCGGCACTGGAATACTACGATTTCTTCATCTACGCCCAGGCGGCGGCGCTGATCTTTCCGCAGATATTCTTCCCCTCCAGCGATCCCAAGATGGCCATCGTCGCCTCCCTCGCCACCTATGGCGTGGGCTATCTGGCGCGGCCGGTCGGCGCCTTCGTGCTCGGTCACTGGGGCGATACCCGCGGCCGCAAGAACGTCCTGCTGCTGTGCATGTTCCTCATGGGCATCGCCACCATGGCCGTTGGCCTGCTGCCCACCTACCACCAGATCGGCATCCTCGCCCCCATCCTGCTGGTGGTGCTGCGCCTGATCCAGGGCTTCGCCGTGGCCGGCGAGATCTCCGGGGCCAGTTCCATGGTGCTCGAACACGCGCCCTTCGGGCGGCGCGGCTACTATGCGAGCTTTACCCTGCAGGGCGTCCAGGCCGGTCAGGTACTGGCCGCGGCGATCTTCCTGCCGCTGGCCTACTTCATGCCCGCCGATGCCTTCAACAGCTGGGGCTGGCGCATCCCCTTCCTGCTCAGCGCCTTCGTCCTGCTGGCCGGTTTCATCATCCGCCGGGAAGTCCATGAGACGCCCGCCTTCGTCAAGGAAGAAGCCAAGGCCGAGACCGCCGCCGTGGCCAGACGCTCGCCCATCGGCGAAGCCCTGACCACCAGCTGGAAGGCCATGATCCTGGTGGCCCTGATGGCGCTAATGAACGTCATCCCGGTGGTGGCGACCATCTTCGGCGCCGCCTATGCGGTGCAGCCGGCCTACGGCATCGGCTTCGACAAGAGCGTCTATCTGTGGATACCGGTGGTGGGCAACATCGTCGCGGTGCTGGTGATCCCCTTCGTCGGCAACCTCTCCGACCGCATCGGGCGGCGGCCGACCATGATCGGCGGTGCCCTGGGGTCGGGTCTGTTGGCCTTCGGTTACCTCTATGCCATCAGCATCCACAACCTGCCGCTGGCCTTCCTCATGTCGCTGCTGATGTGGGGCGTGGTCTACCAGGGCTACAACGCGGTGTTCCCCAGCTTCTACCCGGAGCAGTTCCAGACCCGCTATCGCGTCTCGGCCATGGCCATCGCCCAGAACATCGGCACCATGTTCACCGCCATGCTGCCGGCGCTGTTCACCCTGGTCGCCCCGCCTGGCACCGACAACATCTGGCTGGTGGTCGGTGGACTGGCCTTCGGCGTGACCTGCCTGTCGGCCCTGGCGGCCTATCTGTCGCCGGAAACCTACCGGGTGCCCATGAGCGACCTGGGCAAGCCGGGCGCCGTGCAGATGGACAAGCACGCCTATGACACGGCCCGTCAGGACAGTCTCAAGGCCAGCGTCTGACCCCTCGCGAGCCCTCGCCTGGCGAGGGCTCCGCCCTGCTACCTTGGTAGCCTTGCCGTAAGACATACGTTGTCATATAACTATTCAGCCGAATGCGTCGGCCCTAGCTTTCCGATAATTCAAATAAGAAAGGAATCCCTCATGTCGCCTGCACCCTCCTAGCAGTACCTCGCGCCACCGCCCTACCCGCCCTCGTCAGATGCCGCCCCCGCGCCGGCAGGGCACCCCTTACCGACAAGAACAAGGAACACCATGAGCACTCGACTCGCTTCCGGCCGGCTCGCCCGTGCCTGCGCCGTCTTCGCCGCCCTGGCCAGCACCACGCCGCTGTGGGCCGCGGACGGCTTCATCGAAGGCACCAAGGCCAATCTCAACCTGCGCAACTTCTACTTCAATCGCAACTTCGTCGATCCGGCCTACACCGCGCAGAACAAGGCCGAGGAATGGACCCAGAGCTTCATCTTCGGCCTGACCTCGGGCTACACCCAGGGCCCGGTGGGCTTCGGCATCGATGCCCTGGGCCTCTACTCGGTCAAGCTCGACGGCGGCGCCGGCACCTACGGCACCCAGCTGCTACCGACCCATGCCGGCAACGAGCCGGCCAAGGACTTCGGCCGCCTGGCGGTGGCGGCCAAGGCCAAGGTCTCCAAGACCGATATCAAGGTCGGCGAGTGGTTCGCCGTGCTGCCGATCCTCAGATCCGACGACGGCCGCTCGCTGCCGCAGACCTTCCAGGGCGCCCAGATCCACTCCACCGAGATCCAGAACCTGGAACTCTGGGGCGGCCAGATGCGCCAGAACAGTCCGCGCAACGACGCCAGCATGGAAGACATGTTCATGCAGGGCCGCGCCAATGCCACCTCCGACCGCTTCAACTACGTCGGCGGCGAATACCGGTTCAACGAGAAGCGTACCCAGATCGGCCTCTGGTACGCCCAGCTCGAAGACATCTACAACCAGAAGTTCATCAACCTGATCCACTACCAGCCAGTGGGCAGCTGGACCCTGGGCGCCAACCTCGGCTACTTCATCGGCGACGACGACGGCTCGGCCCGCGCCGGTGCCCTGGACAACCGCACCGCCTATGCGCTGCTCTCGGCCAAGCAGGGCGGCGGCACCTTCTATGTCGGCCTGCAGCGCGTCAGCGGCGACAGCGCCTGGATGAGGGTCAATGGCACCAGTGGCGGCACCCTGGGCAACGACAGCTACAACTCCAGCTACGACAACGCCCGGGAACGCTCCTGGCAGGTGCGCTACGACCACAACTTCGCCGCCTTCGGCGTGCCGGGCCTGACCCTGATGAACCGCTACATCAGCGGCGACAACGTGCACACCGGCAGCATCACCGACGGCAAGGAATGGGGTCGCGAGTCCGAGGTGCAATACGAGGTGCAGAGCGGTCCGCTGAAGAAACTGCTGATCCGCTGGCGCAACTCCAGCATGAGACGCGACTACAGCGCCAGCGGCTCCTTCGACGAGAACCGCATCATCCTCAACTATCCGATCTCGGTGTTGTAGGGCGCAGTTTCGGCGGCGGCCGGGGTGGCCGCCGCTCGCGCCGACTGGACTCGTTGACAGCCGTTCCTACAGTCCACCCGACCGCTGCACCCTTGCCCCGATCCCTCAGGCCTTATACTGTACAAAGATACAGCTTTCGAGGCCTCCATATGACCCAGCCCCAGCGCCCGCCACGGGGTCGTGGCACCGCCAGCAATCCGCACAATCGCTTCGCCGCGACCCGCAGCGAAGCTGAGCACGATGGCTGGTATGAGGAAGCCACCCCGCTGACCTTCACCACCTCGGTACGCCAGGAAACCGCCAAGACGGTGATCAGCCGCAACCAGTCGCCGGATGTCGGCTTCGATCGCTCGGTGAATCCCTATCGTGGCTGCGAGCACGGCTGCATCTACTGCTTCGCCCGCCCCTCCCACGCCTACTGGGATCTCTCGCCAGGCATCGACTTCGAGACCCAGCTGATCGCCAAGACCAACCTGGCGGAGCGTTTGGAAGCGGAGCTGTGCAAGCCGGGCTATCAGCCGCAACCCATCGCCCTGGGTATCAACACCGACGGCTACCAGCCCATCGAGCGCCAGTACCAGCTGACCCGCCAGGCACTGGAAATCCTGCTGCGCTATCGCCATCCGGTGACGATCATCACCAAGAGCGCGCTGATCCTGCGCGACCTGGATCTCTTCGTGCAGCTGGCCGAGCGCAACCTGGTACGGGTCGCCTTCAGCCTCACCACGCTGGACGATGACCTCAAGCGCGTCCTCGAACCGCGCACCGCGGCGCCCCAGGCCCGGCTGCGCGCCATGCGCACCCTGCACGAGCACGGGGTGCCGGTAAGCGCCCTGCTGGCGCCGATGATTCCCATGATCAACGACCATGAACTCGAAGCCCTGCTGGAGGCAGCCCGCGACCACGGCGCCCGCTCGGCCGGCTACACACTGTTGCGACTGCCACTGGAGATCGCCGACCTGTTCGAGGAGTGGCTGCAGACGCACTTTCCAGAACGCGCCGCCCATGTCATGAGCCTGATCCGCCAGTCGCGCGGCGGGAAGAACTACGACAGCCGCTTCGGCATCCGCATGAAGGGCGAAGGCCAGTTCGCCGAGCTCCTGGCCCAGCGCTTTCGCCTGGCCCGCCGCCGCTTCGGCCTGGAGCGCCGCGAGGGCGAAGGCCTGGATTGCAGCCAGTTCGCCCCGCCGGGGGAGCAATTGGGATTGTTCTAGGACAGGCGCCGCACGGGCTGCTCCCTCTCCCCAACCCTCTCCCAGAGGGAGTGGAAAAGCGGCGCACCCGTAGGTTGGATTGAGCGCAGCGAAGCCCAACGATCCTGTCCCTCACCCCAACCCTCTCCCAGCGGGAGAGGGGGAAAAGCAGTTCACGCTTCGTAGGTTGGGTTGAGCGCAGCGAAGCCCAACGGGCCGGCACGCCCCCCCAGACCGTCCCACACAGCTGCTAGGCTAACGGCTGTTCCTACTTCCGGAGTCGCCATGACCGCCCCTACCTCGCTCACGCCGGCCCAGGCCGTTGCCGCCGGTATCGACTTCGCCGAACTCAAGGTCGATGCCAGTGGCCTCTACTGGAGTCAGTACGATCCCGCCGACGGCACCACCCGGCTGTGGCTGCGCGAGCCCGGCGGCGCGCCGCGTTGCCTCACGCCGGCGGGCTTCAGCCTGCGCAGCAAGGTCTATGAGTACGGCGGTGGCGCCCTCTGCCTGGGTGACCAGGGACCGCTGTTCGTCAACGAAGGCGACCAGGCGATCTATCGCCAACCGCGGGACGGTAGTACACCCGAACGCCTGGCCGGTGGCGAGCACTGGCGCTATGGCGATCTGCATTGGGACGGGGCCCGGCAGCAGGTGCTGGCGGTCGAGGAAGACCGCGGCGAACAGCCGCCGCGGCATCGCCTGGTCGCCCTGAGCTCGGGCGGCGAGCGTCAGGTGCTGGCCGAGGGCGCGGATTTCTATGCCGCACCGCGCACCAGCGCCGACGGCCGTCGCCTGGCCTGGATCGAGTGGGACCGACCGCACCAGCCCTGGACCCGCACCCGACTGCTGGCGGCGACGCTGGATGCCCAAGGACGCCCTGGCGCACCTACGGTCGTTTCGGCCGATCCCGACGAATCGCTGCAACAGCCGCTCTTCGATAGCGCGCACCGGCTCTGGGCGCTGAGCGATCGCCAGGGCTGGTGGCAACCCTGGTGCGAGACCACGGAGGGCTTCAGGCCACAAGAGGCACCGGCGGCGGATCATGCCGCCGCGCCCTGGCAACTGGGTGGCGCCAGTTGGTTGCCGACGGCGCAAGGCTGGCTGGCGACCTGGCAGGAACAGGGCTTCGGCCTGCTCGGCGAGCGCCGGACAGCTGGCGAGGTCCGTCGCCTGGCCCCGGACTTCAGCCGTTTCCGTGGCCTGGCCGTGGACGAGACGCACTGCTACTGCATCTCGGCAGCGCCGACCCGGCCCTCGGCGGTGCTGGCCATCGACCGCCAGAGCGGTGCGGTGGAGATCGTCACCGGTGGGGTGGCGCCCCTGGCGGAGGCCGCCATCGTCGCACCCCAGCCGTTGAGTTATCCCAGCGGTGGCGAGCAGGCCCAGGGCTTTCTCTATCTGCCGAAAGGGCACGGCGAAGGTCCGCCACCGCTGCTGGTCAGCATCCATGGCGGCCCCACCTCCTGCACCTATCCGGTGTTCGATGCGCGTATCCAGTTCTGGGTCCGCCAGGGCTTCGCCGTGGCCGATCTCAACTATCGCGGCAGCAGCGGCCACGGCCGGGCCTATCGCCAGGCACTGCATCTGCGCTGGGGCGAGGTGGACGTCGAGGATGCCTGCGCGGTGGTCGAGCACCTCGGTGCCCAGGGGCTGGTGGATCCGCACCGCGCCTTTATCCGCGGCGGCAGCGCGGGCGGCTATACCGTGCTCTGCGCCCTGGCCTTCCGGGATGTCTTTCGCGCCGGTGCCAGCCTCTATGGCGTCAGCGATCCCTTGGCGCTGGCCAAGGCCACCCACAAGTTCGAGGCGGACTACCTGGACTGGCTGATCGGCGATCCCGAGGCCGACCGCGCGCGCTACGAGGCCCGTACCCCGCTGCTGCACGCGGATGGCATCCAGGCGCCGGTGATCTTCCTGCAGGGCCTCAAGGACGCTGTGGTGGTCCCGGCCCAGACCGACGCCATGGCCGCGGCCCTGGAGGCGCGCGGCATACCGGTGGTGGTCAGGCGCTATCCCGATGAAGGCCATGGCTTTCGCCGAGCGGCCAACCAGGCCGATGCCCTAGAGCAGGAGGCCGCCTTCTATCGCCGTTGGCTGTGATCGAGGCGCGCTCAGAAAGTCGGTCCGGGCCAACGCTGAGCGCACCCGGGCCGTATAGAATGGCGCTTTAGCCGTCGAGTTCTTGCATGCCCTTCGTTCGCCGCAGTATCGAAAGCGTCGTCTCCACCTGGCTGGCCGGCCTGCTCTTGCTCCTGCCGCTGGTCCTGACCCTGGCGCTGATCGGCTGGATCGTCAGCTTCCTCAATGGGCTGATCGGCCCCAACACCACCCTGGGCCGGCTGTTGGTGGCGGTCGGCCACCCCTTCGTCGGCAACTCCCTGGCGGCCTATGGCCTCGGCACCCTGCTCTTGCTGGTACTGCTCTATCCGCTGGGACTAGCGGTCAAGCTGGGCCTGCGCCGGCCGCTGGGCTGGTTCGCCGACGTGACCTTCCGCCGCATTCCGGTGGTGGGCAAGCTCTATGGCCTGGCCGAACGCTTCGTCGAGTTGCTCGATCGCAAGGAAGGCGGCGCGGATATCCGCGCCATGAGTCCGGTGTGGTGCTTCTTTGGTGGTCAGGGCGTGGCGGTGCTGGCACTGCTGCCCAATCCGGCGGTGATCGATATCGAGGGTCGCCACTATCACGCCGTGCTGGTGCCTTCGGCGCCGGTCCCCGTGGGCGGCGGGTTGCTCTATGTCCCGGTGGACTGGGTGAAACCGGCGGACATGGGCATCGACATGTTCACCAGCATCTATGTCTCCATGGGCATCACCCTGCCGCCGGTGGTCAAGGATCGCCAGGTGGAGTTCATTCCCCTGGAAGAGGCCGTGCGCCGCCAGCAGGAAAACGGGACGACCGAGGAGCCGCCCCGCCCGTCTTAGAATCTGTTCACGGTCTCGCGAGCTAGAGACAAACAAGGCGAAGAGGGCTGAGGAAGCGGAGTTTACAACTGGTAAATGAGCATTCCGAAGCCATTTTCAACGCAGTTTGGCCGACGCGCAGCAGATCGCGAATAGATTCTTAGTTCTGCACCGCCTGGACCGAACCGCCATCCACGCGCAGGTTGCTGCCGTTGATGAAGGAGCCGCGTTCGGACACCAGCAGGGCGATGGCCGCGGCCACCTCCTCCACCTGGCCGCGACGCTTCTGCACGATGCCGGGTCGTTCTTCGTCGAGGAAGCTTTCGATGGCCTCTTCGAAGGAGACCCCTAGTTCCTTGGCGCGTTTTTCCATCATGCCGTCAGTCATACCGGTCTCGATGAAGGCCGGTGACACGGTGTTGCACAGCACGCCGTGGGCCGCTTCCTTGTAGGAGAGGTTCTTGATGAAGGCGGCCAGGGCGGCCTTGGCCACGTTGTAGACGGCCTCTTCCCAATAGGGCTGGACGGCGTTTTCCGAAGTGATGCAGACGAAGCGGCCCCAGCCGCGCTTGCGCATGCGCGGGATGGCGGCGCGGCCGACGCGCACGGCGGAAAAGAAGTCGGTGGCCCAGGCCTCCTCGTAGTCGGCATCGGCCAGCTCCAGGGGATCGCCCTTGGCGCCGGTGACACCCGCGGTGTGCACCACGATGTCGATCTGGCCGAAGCGGGCTTCGCCCTGCTCTACCAACTGGTCCACCGCGGCCTGGTCGGTCATGTCGGCGGCGATCAGCAGCGGCTCGCCCGGCAGGCCCTTGGCCGCCGCTTCCAACTTGTCCTGCTCCAGGTCGGAAAGCACCAGCTTGACACCCTCTTCGGCCAACAGCTTGGCCGTGGCCAGTCCCATGCCACCACTGGCCCCCGTGATGAGGGCGACACGCCCCTTGATTCCCAGATCCATAGCGACCTCGTTGGTTGTTTGCGTGCAATGCCGTCATTCGGCGTCTCTGATTCCGACTCGCCACGGGGCGCCGTTGCGCTTACCGTTCGGCGGAAAGCGCAACGGCAGCCCCGCGTGCCGGTCCAGATAGACAAGTCCCCTGGGAAGATCACGATGCATGCCCCTCGCCTGCCCCTGACCCTCTTTCACGACGGCGCCTGCCCACTGTGCGCCCGCGAGATCGCCTGGCTGCGCCGCCATGCCGACCCCAGCCAGCTGCACCTGGTGGATCTGGCCGCGCCGGACTACGAGGCGCAGGCGCCCGCCGATGCTCCGCCGCGCCAGGCCATGCTCGATCTGCTCCACGCCCGGGATGCTGATGGCTACTGGTTCAAAGGCCTGGACGCCACCTACTGGAGCTGGCGCACCGCAGGCCTCGGCCACTGGGCCCGACCGCTGGCCTGGCGGCCGTTGCGGCCGCTGCTGGAAGTGGGCTATCGCGTGTTTCTCAAGCTGCGCCCAGGCCTGACCTGGCTGCCGCATCCGCAGGGCGGTCGGCGCTGCCAGGAGGATGTCTGCACCCTGGACGCGCCACGCCGCGATCAACGCAAGGGGTAGGTCAGCACGAGCAGATGCAGGGTGTTGAGCGCACCGTGCAGCAGTACCGCGGGCCATAGGCGATTGCCCGAACAGTGGAACGCCAGCCCATAGCCCAGGCCGGCCAGTCCGGCCAGCAGGGCGAAGCCCCAGCCCGCGGGCAGATGGACCAGGCCGAACAGCAGACTGGTCAGCAGCAGGCCGCAGGGCAGGCCCAGCCACCTGGTCAGGCGGCGTTGCAGGAAGGCACGAAACACCAGCTCTTCGGCCAGGCAGGTCACCAGCAGATTGATCGCCAACCAGGCCAGCAGACCGTCCGGCCATTTCGGTAGCCAACCAAGGATGCCCAGGGCCAGGGCGATCCCAGGAATCCCCAGCAGGGTCGCGCCGACCGTGGCGAGCATCGGCCAGGGTCGCCACGGCCCCGTCGGAATGCCTGGCCAGGTGGCCAGCAGCGCAGCCGCCACCAGCGCCTTGTCCAGCACCAGGCGCAGTTGCCAGGGGTGCGTCCCGCCCAGGTCCTGGGGCGGTCCCAGCGCCCAGGGGACGAAGCCCGGCACGCGGTGGGCAGCGAAGCACACGGCGGCCAGCAGCGTCACGCCGAGCCAGAGATCGGCCGTGACCGGCGGTCGCGCCAGCACCCAGCCAATGAACAGGACACTGCCCAGCAGCCCCCACGGTTGGATCAGCCCGGTCGCAGCGCCCAGCAGCAGTACGGTCGCAGGCAGCAGGGCCCGCGACCAGAGGGGAAAGACCAGCATGAGGCGTCCGTCACCGCGCGAAAAGGCCTAGTTTAGCGGTTCCCCTGGCGTTGCTGGCATCCGGCCAGGGTTCGCCTGGTCGCCGGTCTCAGCTAAACTGCGCGGCTGCTCGCGTTACGGATCCTGACATGTCTGCTGCTCAACCCGCCCGCGCCCTGGGCCTCGACTTCGGTACCTCCAACTCCACCGCCGGCTGGCTCCGGCCCGCCGGCGACGTCCTGCTGCCCCTCGAAGAAGGCAAGGCCACCCTGCCCTCGGTGATCTTCTTCAACGCCGAGGAACGCCGCCCGGCCTATGGTCGCCAGGCGCTGCACGAATACCTGGAAGGCTACGAGGGCCGTCTGCTGCGCTCGCTCAAGAGCCTGCTCGGTTCCAACCTGCTCAAGGGCGAGACCAGCATCCTCGGCAGCGCCCTACCCTTCACCGAGGTGCTCGGCCTGTTTCTCGGCACCCTCAAGCAGCGCGCCGAACAGCAGGCCGATCGCCCCTTCGACGCCGTGGTGCTGGGCCGTCCGGTGCACTTCGTCGATGACGATCCGGTCGCCGACCAGGAGGCCGAGGACACCCTGGCCGCCGTGGCGCGCCAGGTAGGTTTCAGCGATATCTCCTTCCAGTTCGAACCCCTCGCTGCCGCCTTCGACTACGAACGCAGCATCGAGCACGAAGAACTGGTGCTGATCGTCGACATCGGCGGCGGCACCTCGGACTTCTCCCTGGTGCGCCTGGCGCCGGAGCGCCGCAACCTGGCCGACCGCGCCGGCGACATCCTCGCCACCGGCGGCGTGCACGTCGGCGGCACCGACTTCGACCGCCAGCTGAGCCTGGAAGGGGTGATGCCCTTGTTTGGCTACGGCAGCGCCATGAAAAGCGGCGCCACCATGCCCACCAGTCACTACATCAACCTGGCGACCTGGCACACCATCAACGCCGTCTACGCCAAGAAGAGCGTGCTGGGCCTGCGCGACATGAGATACGACGCCCAGGACACCCGCTGCATGGATCGCCTGTTCAAGCTCATCGAACAGCGCGCCGGCCACTGGCTGGCGATCCAGGTGGAAGACGCCAAGATCGCCCTCACCGACGACTGGCGCCGCACCCTGCGCCTGGATCGCATCGAGACCGGCCTGGCCGCGGATCTGGAACGCCCCCTGTTCGACGCCGCCATCGCCCTGCAACTGGAGCGCCTGAGCCGCGGCGTGGACGACCTGCTGGCCCGCGCCGATCTCGATCCGGCGCGGGTCGACAGCCTGTTCTTCACCGGCGGCTCCAGTGGTATCCCGGCACTGCGCCAGGCCCTCGCCAAGCGCTTCCCCGGCGCCCGCCTGGTGGACGGTGACCGCTTCGGCAACATCGGCAACGGCCTGGCCATCGAGGCGTTCAAGCGCTACGGCTAGAGCTGCCGCCGCGAGTGGCGCCTGTGGCGGACGATCAGGCGCCGAAGGCCCCGTCTATGGTGTGCATGGCGCCGGTGACGAAGCCAGCCTCGGGGCCGGCCAGCCAGGCCACCATGCCGGCCACCTCGTCGGCGCTGCCATGGCGCTTGATCGCCATGAAGCTGTGCATCAGCTCCTTCATGGGGCCATCGGCCGGGTTCATCTCGGTATCGATGGGGCCCGGCTGCACCACGTTGACGGTGATGCCGCGCGGGCCGAAATCCCGCGCCAGGCCGCGGGCCAGTCCCTGCAGGGCGGACTTGCTCACGGCATAGGCGGCCAGGCCGGGGACCGGCATACGATCGCCGTTCACCGAGCCGATCACGATGATCCGCCCGCCCACGGGCATCTGCCGCGCGGCTTCCACCGCTGCGTGATAGGGCGCCTGCACGTTGATGCTGAACAGGCGGTCGACGGCGTCCGGGTCCTGCTCCAGGGCATCGCCGAACAGCGCTACGCCGGAATTCACCACCAGCACATCCAGGGGGCCGCTGTCGCGGACCCGGGCGATCACGGCATCACGATTGGCACTGTCGGTCGCCTCGGCGGTGCTGCCCGTTTCCGCGGCCAGCGCCTGGGCGGCGTCCTTCGAGCTGGAATAGGTGAAGATCACCCGGGCACCCTCGGCGGCGAAGCGCCGCACGATGGCCGCACCTATGCCGCGACTGCCTCCCAGGACCAGCACCGACTTGCCTGCAAAATTCGTCATGACCGTACCTCCCGATTAATGTAGTGAATGCTACAATAAACCTCACTCGCCCCCTGTCAAAGTATTTTTGTAATGAACGCTACAAATAAATCTGGCACCCGTGGTCGCCCGCGCCGCTTCGATCCGGATGCGGCTGTGGCCCAGGCGCAACGCCTGTTCCATGAAAAGGGCTATGACGGCGTGAGCGTCGCCGATCTGACCCAGGCATTCGGGATCAAGCCACCCAGCTTCTATGCAGCCTTCGGCAGCAAGGTCGCGTTGTATAGCAAGGTGCTGGAGCGCTATGTCGCGAACGGTGCGCTGCTGCTGCGACAGATCCTGGAGACCGACCAGCCGCTGGCCGTGGCCCTGACGCAGGTGCTGGAAGCGGCGGCGCGCAACTACGCGGCCGATCCGCAGGCCGCCGGCTGCCTGGTGCTGGAAGGTACCCATAGCGACGATCTACAGGCCCGTACGGCAGCGGACGGCTACCACCAGGCAGCCCAGGCACTCATCCATGCCCACATCGCCACACGCCGGCCACAGCAGGCGCGAGAGCTGACCGATTTCGTCGTCACCACCATGGCCGGCCTGTCCGCCAGCGCGCGGCATGGCCAGAGCCTGGAACGCCTGCTGGCCAGCGCGCGTCTGGCCGGCCTGGCCCTGAACCAGACGCTTGCTGCGGACGGCTGAACCGCTGGCCAGGGCCGCCGCATTCGAGGCCACGCAAAGGACAGTGGGTGAGGTGAAGAGGGCCACACGAGTACGCTGCGACCATTCGCCTGACCCGCTTATGTCCTGCCCTGGCTGACCGCAGGGCGCCGCTGGAGTAAGGTGGCGGCCTTCATCGCATCTTCGAGAGAGTCTGTCCCATGTCGCTGGAAATCGTCGACCATCCCGCCCTGGAAGTGACCGGTCTGCTGTTCGAGCCTGGCCAGGGCGAAGACATCGCCGCCCTCTGGCGGCGCTTCGCCGACCGCGCCGGGGAGATCACCGGGCGCGAAGGCGACGCCGAATGGTATGGCCTGAGCTGGCGCCAGGCCGGCACCATGCACTACCTGGCCGCGGTGGCCACCACCCCGGGCGCCCCCCTGCCCGCCGGCATGGTGCGCCAGGAACTGCCGGAAGGCCGCTATGCGCGCTACGTGCACCTGGGCACCGCGCCCAGCGTGGCCAAGAGCCTGGGTCGGCTGTTCGCCGAACTGCTCCCCGCCCGTGGCCTGCAACCGCGTCCAGGCGCCTGCTTCGAGCACTACACGGAGGCCTTCACCGGCGTGGACGCCCAGGATTCGCAGATCTACATCTACGTCCCGGTCTACTAGACCGGCTAGCGCCGCACGACGGACAGGACGTTCGTCAGCTGCGGCTTGCCTCCCGGCATAACCCTTTCCAAGCTGGGGGTATCGTCCGCAACTCCAGGTGCCCGATGTCCCTGCCCGAGCTTCAGTCCTTTATCGCCCGGCACGAGCGGATCTTCCTGCTCACCGGTGCCGGTTGCAGCACCGATTCCGGCATTCCCGACTACCGCGACCGCGACGGCGCCTGGAAGCGCCCGCAACCGGTCACCCTGCAGGCCTTCGTCGGCGACGAGCTCTTGCGCCGCCGCTACTGGGCACGCAGCCTGATCGGCTGGCCGCGCTTCTGCCAGGCGCGGCCCAATGCCACCCACCAGGCCCTGGCGGCCCTGGAGCGGCGCGGCCAGGTGGAGATGCTGCTGACCCAGAACGTCGATCGCCTGCACCAGGCCGCCGGCAGCGAGGCGGTGATCGACCTGCACGGCCGTCTCGACCAGATCCGCTGCCTGGGTTGCGAGCTGCGCCTGCCGCGCCAGGAATTCCAGCAATGGCTGGGCGAACTCAATGGCGACTGGCTGCAGCTGGACGCGGCTACCGCGCCGGATGGCGATGCCGATCTGGAAGGCGTCGACTTCATGAGTTTTCGCGTGCCGGATTGCCCGCGCTGCGGCGCCCTGCTCAAACCGGACGTGGTGTTCTTTGGCGAACACGTGCCCGGCGCGCGGGTGGAGCGCGCCTTCGCCCACCTGGGCCGCGCCGATGCGCTGCTGGTGGTGGGCTCCTCGCTGATGGTCTATTCGGGCTTTCGCTTCGCCCAGGCAGCAGCCCGCGCCGGGCTGCCCATCGCCGCCCTGGGCTATGGCCGGACCCGGGCGGACGAGTTGCTGAACCTCAAGGTGGAGGCCTCCTGCGCCCAGGCCCTCGCCTTTCTGCTGGAGTATCCTGCAGCCGCGGCGCCTCCCCCTACGCGGGGACTTGCTGACGCCGCGGCGCCCTTCCCAGATGCATCAGCGGACGCTCGATCCAGCGGTAGCTGAGCATCGACAGCAGACAGGCGAGCACCAGCACCGGTGGCAGCAGCGCCATGAAGCCGAGCGTGCCCAGGGTCTCGACCGAGCCGAGGTTGAGCAGGGTGAAGAGGCCATAGAGCAGCAGGCCGTGGGTGAGATAGAGGCTGTAGCTGATCTCGCCCAGCACCTTGAGACCGCGACTGCGCAGGAGGCCGAAGAGATCGTTGCCGGCGGCCATGGCGGCGAAGGGCAAGCCCAGCGCGAGCATCTGCCTGAGGCTGTAGTCCGGCTGGGTCATGGCGTAGCCCACCAGCGCCAGCGACAGCGCCGCCACCAGGGGCGTACGCAGCCGCGCCAGCAGGCCCGGCAGATGAACCTTGACGAACACCGGCAGGAATCCCAGCAGGAACAGCAGCCCGAAGCGCGCGCCTAGTACCTGATAGTGATAGCCGGCGGCGACCAGCCCGCCCACCAGCAGCACCGAGACCAGCAGCGGCAGCCCGAAACCGCGGCGGTTGAACAGCGCGGCGATGATCGGCAGCGCCAGATAGAACAGCGCCTCGTAGCGCAGCGTCCAGTGGGCGCCGGCGGTCATCCAGCCGCTTTCCTCCAGGCCGTTGAGACTGAAGCCGGAAAACAGCTCCCAGCTGAGCAGTTCGAGCATGAAGTGCTGGCCGTCGGCGATGACGAAGTGGGTGCGGATCAGGGTGAAGAGCACCACCACGGCCACCACGCAGAGGTACAGCGGCATCACCCGCAGTACCCGTGAACGGAGCAGCTCGCCCCAGTCCGGCGTGCGCCGGTAGACCTTTCCGAAGAACAGGTAGCCGGTGATCATGAAGAACAGCGACACCGGCACCACGCCCATGTTGTAGAGCAGATCGCTGTCGGGTTCGCGCCACTGACCCTCGGCCTTGAGATGATAGGTCAGCACGAAATGCAGGCAGACCACGGCGGTGGCGAGAATGCCGCGCAGGGCATCCAGCGGCGAGGAGCGCGCCAGGGTCTCCTGGGTGAGCAGCGGGCTGCGGCGCAGGGCGAAGGCCAGCAACACCAAGGTGCCCAGGTAAAGGGCGATGGGGAGAGCGACGTCAGTCATATCCGTGACCTTCTTGACAGGAACCGGCAAAGACTCGCCCCCAGACCGCCGGAGCGGTCGCCGGAGCGAGCGAGAGAAAACCGTGACAGCCGGACACGCTACCGCGCGGTACGCGACCGAGGGCAGAGGGACCGGAAAGAGAGGAGAAACGCGGCGAGCGGAAGGATCCGCTGCCTCAGCTAAGCGCGAGAACGCCCATCAGACAAGTCTTGTTACAGGCGTTCCCTTGGGTTCAACGTTTCGCTGCCCTGGGTCAGCAGCCCTGGCACGGGCATTAGTAACGCGCTACCGTTGGTCGGCTGTTCAGGCGCTGGAATACACCAAGGGCAATCACACTGGTTGTTTGCTGCCTTTTAGGCTTCAATTGCAGCCCAAAAGGCAGCAAAAAAATTCTTATGTCCCTTGCTTCCGTTCTATTTCCCGACTATCGCCGCAAGGTCCTGGCACTTCTTCTGCTCCATCCGGAGAGCAGCTACCATCAGCGCGAAATCGCGCGCTTGACCGAGACCCAGTCTGGCACCCTGAGCCGTGAGCTCGTCAAGCTGGTCGCGGCAGGTCTGGCCGTGAAGACGCGCGTGGGTAATCAACAGCACTATCGCGCCAATCGGGAGTGCCCCATCTTCGAAGAGCTGGCGAGCATCTTGCGCAAGACCAGTGGCCTGACCGATATTCTGGCCGAGGCGCTGAGCCCCATTGCAGACCGAATATCGGCAGCTTTCGTCTTCGGCTCGATGGCTAGCGGCAAAGCAAGCGCTGGAAGCGATATTGACCTCATGATCCTGGGTACCGTGACCTTCCGCGAGGTAGTGGCAGTGCTCTATCCCTGTCAGGAGACGCTTGGGCGCGAGATCAATCCCAAGGTATACCAGCGAGAGGAATGGCAGAGGCTGTTGGCGGAAGGAGGAGCCTTCATCACGGACTTGCTGGAAAAGCCCAAGGTGTTCGTCATCGGCGACGCTTCGTACCTGTCACAAGGAAGGACAGATGACCCTGGATAATCTGCTCGGCAAGAGTCTTGAGGCGATCACACCGGACCCTGCGAGCATCCAGCGCTTGCTGGAGGCAGCGCAACGTAGCTTGACCGATGCGTGTCTGCCAATACTGAGCAGCGAAAGCCGCTTCGATCTGGCCTACAAGGCAATCATGCAGGGCGCGAACGCAGCGCTTCAGGCCAATGGCTATCGGACCCTGACTAGCCGCCCCGGTCACCATCAGACCATGATCCAGTCACTGCCCCGGACCGTCGAGCTTGATACATCGACGATGTTGGTACTGGATACCTTGCGCAAGCAACGCAACGTCATCGACTACTCGGGCGATCTAGTCAGCGATTCGATGGCTCAGGAGGCCTTGCAGCAGGCCGAGGTCCTGCTCCAGCACGTCACGCATTGGCTGAAGCAAAATCGACCAGAGCTGCTATCGGATCGCAAGCGCTAACAGCGCTCGCGATCCGACAACTGGCTTGCTTCAGGGCGCGAGTGCCCGCGCCACCACCGGGTAGTGATCCCACACCTGGCCGTCCGCCAGGGAGCGCAGCAGCTTCACGTATTCGGCGTGGGACCAGGCCAGCGGCGTCGCCGAATCGGTGCCCTGACCCATCTGGTAGCCGTGGCGCCGGTTGTCGCCCACGCCATCCCAGACCTGCTCGGGCAGCATCAGGCCGGCGTTGGCGAACAGCTCCAGGCCGCGGACGTAGGTGTCACGCAGCTTGCCCAGCGCCGCCGGGTCCGGCTTGCCCTGCAGGACCAGGCGCGCCAACTCGTAATGGCCGCGCTCGCCGGTGAAGATCGGCCAGACCCGGCCACGCAGCCCCGAGTTGGGCACCGGCTGCTCGGTGGCCGGGAAATTGATGCCGGAGCTTTCGCTCTCGCCATAGCCGTCGTTGCCGTAGCGCCGCCAGCCGGGGAAGGTGCCGGTGACGCCGGGGTACTGGAAGCTGTACTTGACCCGCAGATTCTCCGGCAGGCCTTCGTCGTCCAGCACCGCCAGGCTCTTCTGTACCAGGGGATCGCTGGCCGGCCGCACGCCGTAGCGCACCAGTTCGAGGAAGCCGGCGTCCAGCACCTGGTCCTCCGGCAGGCCCGGACGACTGTTGTTGTCCACCAGCGTGCCCTTGTCATTGGGATCGTCGTTCTGGGTGATGCGCAGGTAGTAGTTGCCGGCGCCCAGGCTGCCCTGGGTGGTGGCCATGGTCTTTTCGACCTGGCCGGAATAGCGCCGGGCGGTCTCGCGGTAACGGCTGGCATTGGCCTCGTCGCCGGCATGGCGCGCCAGCTCGCTGGCGGTGGCGAGACCGGCGATCACCGCCGCGGTGGTGGATGGCGAATAGCCCCACTGCTCTTCCCAGCGCTCCTGCTGGGTCTGCGGCGGCTTGACCTGCCAGGTGTTCCAGCCCAGGTTGACCTGGCTGTCGCGGGCGAGGAAATCCGCCGCGGGCCTGAGCATGTCGCGGTACCAGCGATCGATCTCGGCGTCGCCGAGCAGGCCGCCCTGCCAGAGGCGATAGCCGAGCATGATCGGCATGGCGGTCTGGTCGAGCTGCACGCCGACCCATTCGATGGTGCCGTCGACGTGGGTCTTCTGCAGGAACCAACCGGTGGCGCCCGGTGCCCGTACCTCGTCGCCCCGTTTCTGCTGATGGATGAAGGCGGAGCTGTCAGCCGGCTTGTGCGCGGTATTGGCATCCACCTGCACCTGCTTGAGGTAACTGAAGGCGACCTTGGGCGTCTGCCGGTCACCCAGCGCCAGCAGCGCCATGGCGCACTGGTAGAAGTCCCGTGGCCAGACCGCCTTGTAGCCGGTGGTGCCCTTGCCCGCCGGCACCGTTTCGCCCCAGGGATTGGACAGCGAGGCGATCAGGGCGCCGGCGTGGGTCTTGTCCTCCTGGGCCTTGAGCACCAGGGCGCTGGCGTTGACCAGCTTGCCGCCGTCGCCGGCCTGGGCCTGCAGGCGCGGCAGCTGGTCGAGACCGGCCAGGTAGTCCTGCCAGCCGATGGCGTCGCCCTCGCCGTTGTAGTGGGCCAGCACCTTTTGATAACCGCGGGTCAGGGTGGCATCCGCCGCCGCCTCGGCCTGGCGCGGATTGGCGCCGAAGCCTACTACCACGTCCAGGGTGGTCTCGGCGCCCTTGAGCGGCAGCTTGGCCAGCATGGCGACGTTGCCGGCCTGGTCGCCGGTGCTGTTGTAGAGCTGGGTCAGCTTGCCGTTACGGCGCAGGTCGTCGAGGCCGTCGGAGCTGCCGAAGAAGCCCACGGTGGGCGTCTGCAGCGGCTGGCTGGCCTTCACCACCAGGGCGTGCTCGCCTTCGCTGGCGTAGAGCACCCCATCCTTCACCGCGGCGCGGTCGTGGCTACCGCTGTTGGCCAGCGCCGGATCGACATAGAGATAGGGCTGGATGCGTGGGTCCTGGCTGCGAAAGATGACACGCATGACCAGGGTGTCCTGGTCCGGGTCGGTGAAGACGTGCTTCTCGATCTCGTAGCGGCCCTGGCGGTCGCGGTTGACGATCTTGTAGGCCAGCGAGGTGGGCCGGCCGGCGGCATCGGTGGCCAGGTATTCGATGCGGCTGTCGGTGTCGTCGCGCTCCAGGTGGGTGAAGTCGGGCCCGCGGATCACCAGCTGCATCTCGCGCAGCTGCGCCTCATGGATAAGACCCTGCATGGTCTCGGTGACCACGCCCTGGGCCAGGGAGAACCACACCCGCGAGACGCGGCTGGTGCTGGCCTGGTCGCTATAGGCGCCGTCGCGATAGGCCTCGTAGCTGGTGCCGATGCCGGTCTTGCCGGAATAGGACCAGAAGGGCGTGGCACCGGGGGCGCCAGGGGCCTCCAGGGCAGACGCCAGGGGGGTCAGCAGAAAGCTGGCGGAACAGAGCAGCGGACGGACGAAGCGGACGGGCATGGGCAGGCGGGCCTTGTTCTGGTTGTGCCGAAAGTCGCATGGCAGAGGGCCTGACGGCCCTCCCCGTTCGTAAGCCTAGCCAATATTTCCAGAAGCGCTGCTCAGCCTTCGTCCCGCGCCGGTGGCCGGGCCAGCGGCAGGTACCCGGCCAGGGGCGAATCCGGCGCCAGCAGCGAGGTGCGGATGAAATGCAGGTAGCTGGCGATGCGGCGCAGCGGTGAGCGATCGAAGTCGCCCGGATTGGGCTCCAGGTGGCGCTGGGCCTGGTGCGCGAGCAGGATGGCGTGGTCCACGGCCGTGAGCGCGCGGGCCAGGTTGGCGGCGTTGGGCTGGCGGAACAATCGCACCAGCGCCCGCCCCAGGGCGCGAATGGCCAGGCGCCAGGCGCGTTCTTGGCGATACCAGGGCAAGGGTGGCAGCGCGGCCTGCTCCAGGCGCAACTCGATGATGGCGTGGCCCAGCTCCAGACTCAGGAAGGTCCAGCGCAGCAGCCGGCGCTGCACCTCCGGCTGGCCGACGGTAAGCACCTGCACCTGGTTGAGCAGATCGCGCAGGCCGGAATCGAAGCGACCACTCAGACCGGCCAGGGGCGCCCCGATGGCATGGACCAGTCGCTCGCGCAGGGCATCTTCCAGCCGGCGCCAGACCCAGGGCTGGCTGGGCGGCAGGAGCACGCTGACGGCTACCACCGCCACCGCGCAGGCCACCCCGTAGGCCAGGTAGGTGTTGCAGAAGACATCGGCGTCGTAGCGCGGCAGATTGCCCGGCAGGGCCGCCGAACAGAACCAGACCATCAGCCCGGTGCCATAGCCCGCCAGCCGCGGTCGAGTGATCAGCCAGGCGCCAGCGGCGAACACTGGTGTCAGGGTCAGCAGCAGCAGGGCGAAGCCGTCGATCCAGGGCAGGACCTGGAATTGCAGCAGCCCACCGGCTAGGGCGCCGACCAGGGTACCGCCGGCCAGTTGCAGGCAATAGCGGCGCGGATCGGCCGAGGTGGAAGCCAGCGCCGAGATCAGCGCCGCGGCCAGGGTGCAGGCCGCGCCACTCGGCCAGGCGGTCTCGATCCAGAACAGCCCCACGCCCAGTACCACCAGGGCGCTGCGCAGCCCGGCCATCCAGGCTACCGCACGGCTGGCCAGGGGCGTGAAGGTCTCCCGGGGAGCGGGTGTCGTACTCGCCGGCGCCTCAAGTGCCAGCTGGGCACCAAGCAGCAGGTGCAGATCCTCGGCGAAGCGATAGAGCAGCTCGGCGGCGGTGTCGTAGTCGAGCCGGTCGACCTGGGTGGCGAGCACGATCCGGACCAGCTGCTGGCGGCCACTGCGGATCGCGGCCATCAGCGTCTCGCGCTCCGCAGCCAGGCGCTCACTGAGGCGGCGCAGGTCACGCTCTTCCGGCAGGCGACCCAGGGCCGGCGCCAGGGCGGCGGCGATCAGCCCCAGGGCGGGCGCCAGCGCCTGGCGCACGGCCCGGGGCCGATTACTCAGGCGGTCGAGCAGTTGGTAGAGCGCGTGGAAGCGGGTGTTGAGCAGCATGAGGCGGTTGCCCAAGGCGGCCAGGCGTCCGCTGCGTCGGCGCAGATAGGGCTCCTCGAAGACACTGGCGCTGCGCAGGCTTTCGAAGCCCACGGAGTCGGCAGCGAAACGCGCACTGAGCCCGGCGAAGCGTTCGCCGTCGAGCTGGCCCAGCAGACCGTCATGGGCCATCGCCAGGAAATCGCGCAGGCGTTGGGCCAGGGTCCGGCGCAGGACGCCACGGGTGGTCTGCGGCAGGATCGCGACGCTCACCACCCCGGCGCAGCAGATGCCCAGGGCAATCTCCAGCAGACGCCATACCGCCTGCAGAAAGGCGCCCTGGGGCTGGGCCACCGCCGGCAGGCCCACCAGGCAGGCGGTGTAACCGGCCAGCAGGAAGCCATAGCTGCGAAAGTCGCGATAGCGCGCCGCGCCCCGGGTGCAGTAGCCGATCCACAGCACCAGGGCGCCGAGCAAGAGCACCCGCTCCTGGGCGAACAGGGCGATGGCGGCGACAGTGAAGGTGAGCCCGGCGAGACTGCCCAGGATCCGGTAGAAACTCTTGGCCAGCACCTGGCCGCTCTGCGGCTGCAAGACGATGAACACGGTAACCAGCACGGTGCTTGGTTGCGGCAGTTCCAGGCGATAGGCCAGCCACAGGGCCAGGGTGGCAGCCAACAGCGCCTTGGCGATGAAGGCCCAGGTCTGGCCATCGGTGCGGGCCCATTCGCGACCGGCGCGGCGCCAGGCGTTCAGGCTGGGCCAGCGTCTACGAGGGGAAGCAGTGGGGTGCCGCGCGAAGAGCGGCGAAGCGAAGGGCATGGTGGGCAACGACGGGAGCGACCGGAGGGGAAGAGGCGCAGCGCCTCGGCGGCCATTCTAGGAAGCACACCCCACGGCGATTAAGTCGGGTGTGACGGCAAAGAGCGTTAACCAACGGGCGGGTAATGGCCCACAATGCCCCTTTCCACCGCCCTGCCCCGTCCATGGATCATCTCTTCAATCTGCGCGCCTTCGCCTGCGTGGCCCAGACCGGCAGCTTCACCGCCGCCGCGCGCCAGCTGGAACTCACCACCGCCTATGTATCCAGGGCGGTCAGCCAGCTGGAGCAGCATCTGCAGACCCGACTGCTGCACCGCACCACCCGCCAGTTGCGCCTGACCGACGCCGGCGAACGCTACCTCACGCGCTGCCAGCGCATCCTCGCCGACCTCGACGAAGCCGATGCCGAGGCCCGTCACGCCCTGGCGGTGCCGCGCGGGCGGCTGCGCATCCACACCATGACCGGCCTCGGCCAGCACTACCTGATCCAGAGCCTGGCCGGCTATGCCGAGCGCTATCCCGAGGTGGATCTGGACCTGCAGCTGACCAACACCTTCACCGACATCCTCAAGGAAGGCTACGACCTGTCGCTGATCCTGGCTGCTGGCCTGCCGGATTCAGCCTTCCATTCGGCGCATCTGGGCAGTACCTATAGCGTGCTGTGCGCGGCGCCTGCCTATCTGAACCGCCAGGGGCGCCCGGCCACGCCCGCCGATCTCACCGGGCATCGCTGCCTGCGCCTGGTCAATCGGGCCATGGCGCCGGATCGCTGGCTGCTGGAGGGGCCTGAAGGGATAGCCGAGGTGGCGGTAGATCGGCCGCCCTTCCAGGTCAACACCGCCGATGCCCTGGCCGAAGCCGTGGCCAGCGGCCTGGGTATCGGCGCCCTGCCGCTGTACGCCGCGGTCGCCGGGCTGGCCAGTGGCCGCCTGCAACGCGTACTGCCCGGGCACCGGCTCTATGGCCTGGACATCCATGCGCTCTATCCGTCGCGGCGCTTCCTCGACGCCAAGATCCGCACCCTGGTCGACCACCTGCGCGAGAACCTGCCCGCCCTGCTGGAGCGCGATCGGTTGCTGGTGGAAGGGACCTGACGCTTTAAGGCCGCTGCTCGGGCAGCATCCGCTCCAGGGTGCCGTCCCGACGGATCGCCACATGCCAGACCACCGCCGCCACATGCAGGATCACCAGGCCGTAGACGGCGAACTGGCCCGCCACATGGATGCGATTGGCGAGGATGCCGAGGGCTTCGTGGCGAGGAAAGCCGGGCAGGGAAAATAGCCCGAACACCGGCACCGGCTGTCCCTGCCCGGCCATCAGGTAGCCGGTCACCGGCATCATCAGCAGCACGGCGTAGAGCAGGCCGTGATTGAGGCCGGCGAGCAGCCGCAGCAGGCGACCGTCACGGGGGTTGGCCGGCGGCGCCGGATGCCGCCAGCGCCAGGTCAGCCGGATCAGGATCAGCAGGAACACCGAGATCCCGGTGGATTCGTGCAGCAGATACCAGAGGGTCCGCACCGGCCCGGGTGGAAAGTTTTCCGCCACCCAGACGAAGGGCAGCAGCAGGCACAGCAGCGCGACGGTCAGCCAGTGCAGCGCCTGGGCGAATCCGGTATAGCGGGCGACGGCCATGGGCAGCTCTCTCCAGCAGAGGTATCCCGATAGTGCCCTAAGCGCAGCGACAATGCCGCTACGCCGGGGGACCGCCGGCCAGCGCCTTAGAGATGGATCAGCGCGGCCAGCGCCAACAGCAGCGCCGGGATCATCACCACGGCGCCCAGCCTGAGGAATTGCCAGAAGCTCACCGACAGCCCCTCGCGGCGCAGCGCGGCCAGCCACAACAGGGTCGCCAGGGAACCGGTGATGGACAGGTTGGGGCCGAGATCGATGCCGATCAGCACGGCACCGGCGATCTTCTCCGAGACCTGGGCGGTCTGCACCGCCGCCCCGGCCAGCAGGCCGGCCGGCAGGTTGTTGACCAGGTTGCTGCCAAAGGCCACCAGCAGCCCGGCGCCCCAGGCGGCGCGCTCCGGCGTCGCCTGGGCGGCCGCTTGTAGCTGATTCGCCAGCGCCTGCAATACCCCGGTGGTCTCCAGGGCTTCCACCAGCACGAACAACCCGGCCACCAGTGGCAGCACGCCCCAGGAGATGTGCTTGAGCAACTCCAGACCGCCGCCGCGCTTGCAGGCCACCACCACCAGGAAGGTGGCGAAACCGGCCAGGAAGGTCGGCAGACCCAGCTCCAGATCCAGCGCCGAGGCGCCGAGCAGGACCAGGATGGTCAGGATCAGGCCGCAGCCGGCGATGCGCCCGGTGGTGGGCAAGGCCTCCACCGCGCCCCCTGCGGACAGCCGCTCGGCACGCAGGACCTTGGCCTGGGTCGCCCAGAGGGTGAGGAAGGTCGCGGCGATGGCCAGGATCGACGGCACCGTGAACAGAGCCAGCCAGCGGCTCAGCTCCGGCATGTGCTCGGCGAAGACCACCAGGTTGGCCGGGTTGGAGATCGGCAGCACGAAGCTCGCCGCGTTGGCGATGAAGGCGCAGGAGAACAGATAGGGCAGCGGATTCTTCACCTTCGCCGCGCGGGTGGCGTAGTAGACCGCCGGGGTCAGCACCACGGCGCAGGCGTCGTTGGAAAGAAACACCGTGACCAGGATACCGACGCCATAGACCAGCGCGAACAGCCGCAGCGCCGACCCCTTGGCCTCGCGCACCGCGTGACCGGCGACCCAATCGAACAGCCCTTCCTTGCGGGCGATCTCGGCCAGCAGCATCATGCCGATCAGGAACAGATAGACGTCGGTGCCCTTGGCGATGCCGTGCCAGACGCCATCCAGCGGTAACAGACCGAAGACTGCCAACAGCGCGGCGCCAGCGACGGCGAACAGCGCTTCCGGCAGACCGAACGGCCGCGAGACCACGCCCAGGGTGGCTACCCCGGCGATGATCCAGGTCAGCAGGTGAGGAGAGAGCGCGAGTGACCCCATGAACGCCTAGTGCCTTCTATCGAGCGGGAAAGCGGCAGACATTAGCCTAATCCGGCCGATTGCGGAGGCTCCATGGCGCCTGATCGAGCATCGGCAACCACCTGGCGGTCGCGGGTCTCCGGCATCAGCAGCAGATAGAGCACGAAGCCCACCGCGGCAATGGCGGCCAGGGTGGTGAAGGCCGCCGCGTAGCCGAAGCGGACGATGATGATTCCGGCGATGGTGGCGCTGATCGCCGCGCCCAGGCCCTGGGCGGTGGCGATGGCGCCCTGGCTGACGTTGAAGCGACCGCTGCCGCGGGTGAGGTCGGCGACGATCACCGGGACCAGGGCACCGTAGATCCCGGCACCGATGCCATCGAGCAGCTGCACCGCCACCAGGTAATAGGGGCTGTCGGAAAAGGTGTAGAGCACCCCACGGATGGCCAGCACGGCAAAGGCGAAGAGAAAGATCGGCTTGCGCCCGAAGGCATCGGCCTTGCGCCCCACCAGGATGGCCACCGGCACCATCACGCACTGGGCGGCGACGATGCAGACGGCCACCAGCGAGGTGGCGCTGTCCTTGCCGACGATATGGGTCAGCTGCTGGCCGACCGAGGTCAGCATGGCGGCATTGGCCAGGTGGAAGATGGCGGCCAGCAGCGCCAGCAGTTGCAGCTTGCGATTGGCCAGCAGCGCCTGCCAGGCCGACACCGGCTTGCTGTCGCGAGCGCCGTTTTCCTCGCCCAGCCCCTGGGCCAGGTCATCGTCGATCTCGTCCTGGGGTACCCGGACGATGGCGACGATGGAGGCCGCCGCTAGCAGCGCCATCAGCCAGAACACCACGGTGGGGCCGAAGAAATAGGCCAGGCCACCTGCCAGGGCCGCCGAGACGGCATTGCCAGCGTGGTTGAAACCCTCGTTGCGACCGATGTGCCGGGTGAAGGCCTTGGGTCCGACGATCCCCAGGGTGATGGCCGCCAGCGCCGGGGCGAAGAGGGCCGCGGCGGCATGGGCCAAGGACTGGGTGGCCGCCACCACATAGAAGTTGGAAACGAAGGGCAGCATCACGCTGCAGACGGTCACCACCAGGGCGGCGACGCCGACCATGAGGCGCTTATGGCGGGTCCGGTCGATCAGGGCGCCGGCCGGGGTCTGGGCGATCAGCCCGGCGATGCCGGCCAGGGTCATGATGAAACCGGCGGTGGCCTCGTTCCAGCCCTCCCCCGGGCCGCGCACGGCAATCAGATAGATGGCGAGATAGGGCCCGAGGCCGTCGCGGACGTCAGCCAGGGTGAAGTTCAGGGCATCCAGGGCATGGCGCGCGCGGCGCGAGGGTTCGGCGCTGGCGGCGGTGGCCGGGGCACGGGTTTCGGACATGAGCGGGCATCCGTAGCGAGATGAAGAGTCGCAGGACAAAACGCCCCACGGCACCTCTCGCCCTAGCCCACCAGAGGCCGTCGGTATGACTCGACGGATCCCAGCCAACCACCGCTGCCAGGGGAGATTGCAAAATGTGACCGGAGCGAAGCGGCGCTAGTGCCGTACCGATAGCAAAGAAATCCCTCTGGCCCGCCACTTTCCGTACGTCTTCACACTTCGTAGAGGGTCGCCATCGCAGGATGCCGGCGTATCAGGCCACCTGCCGGGTCAGGGCGGCGTCGGTCTCGGGTTGGGCCAGGAGCACCGTACTGCCTTCTTCGCTGCGCGGTCGCAGCATCGACAACAGGTTGGCCTCGATGGTGGCGCACAGCTTGTCCATGGTGATCTGGTGCTGGCTGTCGGCGAAGGGCGCCTGCAGATCGCTGCCGATGCGCTCCAGCGCCAGCAGCATGAAGCCGACCACGGTGGACACCAGCGGGGTGAACCAGCCCAGGGTCGAGACCAGGCCCAGCGGCATGGCGATGCAGAACAGAAAGCTGAACAGCTGCGGAAAGCAGACGTAGGGATAGGGCAAGGGGGTATTGGCGATGCGCTCCATGCCGCCCTGCCAGTTGGACATGTCCACCAGGGTCTCTTCCAGCCGCGCCAGGCGGATGCTGTCCAGGCGGCCCTGGCGGTATTCGCTGGCGATCAGCTCGGCGGTGCCGGCAAGGATGTCGTTGGCGAAGTTGAGGCTGCCTTCGGCCAGTGCCAGTTCATGACGGGCGAGATAAGGCGCGGCGGCCTGGGCCGGGTCCTGGCGCTTGAGCTGGGCGCGCAGGGCGTGTAGATAGCCCATGTGCCGACGCAGCAGCACCGCCTTGACCCGGTTCTGCGCCTTGCCGTTATCGTCGATCAGGGTCAGCACCTGGCGGCCGAAGCTACGCGAGCTGTTGACCATGGCGCCCCAGAGGGTGCGCGCCTCCCACCAGCGGGCGTAGGCGCTGCTGTTGCGAAAACTGATCAGCACCACCAGCGCCGAGCACAGCAGGGTCAGGGGCGTGAGCGGCAGGTCGAAGCGGTCGTCGACGAACAGCATGGCGTCCACCGTGACCGCCACGTCCCACAGCAGCAGACCGAACAGCGACCAGCCGACATAGCTGAAGGTGGTACGCAGAAACTGGATCTTCTTCTGGATGGAACGGAGTTGGATCGGACTGGACATCTGGCACTCCCGGCGGCGGCGCGGTTTCTCGATTCGCGGTTGCCCATGCCTTCCTGTCGTCTCGCCACGAGCCGCTCGACCCGTCGCCGCGCCTCCTCCTGAGAATGCAACCTGTTCGCGAGACTAGTCGGCGGTGCTTAAGTCAAACTTAATCCGGAGCGACGGATGGATCATGGCAAAGTGCCTTGCCAGAGCACTCCGTTGCCGCTTGAACACCTCTAGCCAGCGTCTCGACGGCGGCGTGACCGCCGATCAGTCCCGCAGCCGACCGGCTAGCTGGGACAGATCCTGGGAGACGCCATGCAGACGTTCGCTGGCGCTCTGGGTACGCCCCAGGTCATCTTCATTGTGTCGAGCCACGGTGACGATCTCCGCCAGGTTGCGGGCGATGTCCTCGGCCACCGAGGTCTGCTCCTCGGCCGCCGTGGCGATCTGCCGGTTCATATCGCGGATGGCCTCCACAGCCAGGGTGATGCTGCGCAGCCGCTCGCCCGAAGCGACCACCTGATCGCGTCCGGCACTGCTTTCGGCGGCGCCCGCACGCACCGCTTCGGCGGCTTCGTGGGCCGCGCCCTGCAGCGTCGCGATCAACTGATGGATCTCGCTGATGGAACTGGCCGTGCGCACCGCCAGGCTGCGCACCTCATCGGCTACCACAGCGAAGCCGCGTCCGGCGTCCCCTGCCCTAGCGGCCTCGATGGCGGCATTGAGCGCCAGCAGATTGGTCTGGTCGGCGATGCCGCGGATCACTTCCAGCACACTCCCGATACGCTCGCTGTCGTGCTCCAGGCGGGCGATGACGGCGGCGGTGCGGGTGATTTCAGCGTGCATCCGTTCGATGGTGGCGATGGTCTGGGTCATGCTCGTCTCGCCTTCCTGGGCCGCGCGATCCGCATCGTTGGCCGCCGTGGCGGCACTGCCGGAATGGCGGGCCACCTCCTCCGCGGTGGCGCTCATCTCGTGCATGGCGGTGGCCACCTGATCGGTACGCGAGAACTGATCGCGGATGCCCTCGCCGCTGCGCTGGGCGATGGCGCCCAATTCCTGGGTGGTGGCATCGAGCGCCCCGGTACCCTGGCGCAGCTGGCCGGCCAGATCGACGAAGAAGTCGCGCAAGCGATTGGCGGCGCGGGCCAGCCGACCCACCTCGTCGCGCCGCGACTCGGTCAGGGGCTGCCCCAGGCGCCCCTGGCTGAGCTGGACCAGCTGCTCGGTGACCCGCGCCAGCGGACCGACGATGCGACGGTTGACCAGCCAGGCACTGAGCAGGGCGATCAGGGCGGCGAAGGCAAGCATGGCGCCCACTGCCAGCAGCACGGTGCGCCGCGCCTCGGCGCTCAGGGCCTCGGCCTGGTCGTTGGCCCGCTCATGTAGGTCGGTGACCAGGCTGGACAGCTGCTCGCTGGTCGCCCGGTCGATGCCCTTGACCGCGACATCGCCTTGGGCGGCGACATAGTCCGCCGCTACATAGGCCGCCAGCCCGTGGCGATAGGCTTCGCCCATATCTCTGTGACTCCGGGCCAGTTGCTGCAGGCGCTGACGCAGCTCGGGTTCGTCGGCCCGGCGTTGCAACTGTTCCAGCGCCGCCTGGACCCGGGCTTCTTCTTCCTGGAACTGCTTCCAGTAGCGCTCACGCTGGTCGGCGGCACCGCCGCGCAGCAATACGTTCTTCCACTCCTGCACCTGGGATTTGAAGGCCAGATTGGTGGCGTCCACTAGGCGCGCCTCCTCCAGCGGACCCGTGAGGAGGCGTTGATAGCCATCCAATTGCCGGGACAGCAAGCCGAAACCGGCCAGGACCAGTGCCAGCAACAGGACGAGACCGCCGCCAATGAGCAGCAGCAATTGAGCACGCAGAGAACGAGAGGGATTCATGGAAAGGGACCGAGAGGATGGCGCGGGCGGTCACTTCACTACAGATTTATTGCAATAACATTTCAAACACTTTAAAGGATGACTATTTCTACCAAGGCCCGCCGTACGGTCGCTAGGCGGCTACAGAAGGTTAGACCCATAGCTTTTGGGACAGCCACCGCCCTTGTCGCCGGAGGCGCCGTGCCATAATCCGGCCACCTTCGCCGTCCTAGATGCCTGCATGTCCAGAATTGTGAAAGCGAGCCTCGTGCTGCTCGCGCTCTTGGCCCTCTACAGTCTGCTCGGTTTCCTGGTCGGACCGCGCCTCGCCCTGCACTACCTCAACCAGACGCTGGCCGAGCGCCTCACCCAGCCGGCCAGCCTGCAGGCCCTGAGCTTCAACCCCTTCACCCTGGAGCTGCACGCCGAAAAGCTGCTGATCGGTCCAGCGGAGCACCCCACGATGGCAGCCGAGGGCCTCTATGCCGATCTGCAGTGGGACAGCCTCTGGCGCCGCACCCTGCACCTGACCGAGGTACGCCTCGACCAGCCCCAGGTCGATCTGCGCATCGCCAAGGGCGGCCAGGTCAATCTGGCCCAGCTCTGGCGCAGCGAGCCCACCACCACCACCACCGCCTCGCCGACGCCAGCGGATGCGGAGCCGGGTCAGCCCTTCCCGGTGCATATCGAGCGCATCGCCCTGGTCGGCGGCCGGCTGCACTTCCTTGATGCCCAGGGCGCCCAGCCGGTGGAGGCCACCTTCACCCCCCTGGATGCCACCCTGCAGGATTTCCGCACCCGTAGCGGCGACACCCCGGGCCAACTGGCACTGACCGCCACCACTGCCCAGGGCGGCCAGCTCACCTGGAAGGGCAGCCTGGACCTCCTGCCGCTACGAAGCGAAGGCGACCTGACCCTCAAGGGCGTCAGCCTCGCGCCCTGGTGGCCCTATGTGCGCAACCAGCTGCCTCTGGCGCTGGGCAAGGGGCGCCTGGAAGCCAGCACCCATTACCGCCTGGACCTGGCCAAGACCCTGCAGCTGCAGCTCAGCCAGGGCCGTCTGGCGCTGGACGACGTCGCCGTGCAGGCGGTGAATGCCGAACCCAAGGCCAGCTTCAAGCGCCTGGCCGCCGAGGGCATCGGTCTGGATCTGCAGAAGCGCGAAGTCAGCATCGCCCGCCTGCGCGGCAACGGCCTGGATGCCTGGGGTAACCGCGAGCAGGACGGCACGCTCGACTGGCAGAAGCTCTTCCCCACCAGCGATGCCCCCAGCAGTGGCCCGGCCTGGCGCGTGCGGCTCGACGACGCCGAGCTCAGCGACAACCAGCTGCACCTGGTGGACCGGGTGCCCCAGGACCCGGCCAGTCTCTACTTCAGCGGCCTGGATCTGGCCGTGAAAGGCTTCGATACCGCCGGCGACAAACCCTTTGGCCTGGCACTCAAGACCACCCTGGGCGATCGCGGTCGCATCACCGCCAGCGGCCAGCTGACGCTCAGCCCCCTGCAGGGCAACTTCGACGTCGGCATCGACGAACTCAACCTGCGCCAGGCTCAGCCCTATCTCAGCCCCTATGTGCGCTTGGAGATCCGCAGCGGCCAGCTGGCCAGTCGGCTCAAGGTGGCCCTGAAACCCGGCGAGCCGCTGGGGCTCACCGTCAGCGGCGCGGCCCAGGTCACCCAGGTGCATGTGCTCGACACCCTGCACCAGCAGGACTTCATGCGCTGGCAGCGGCTGGACGTGCAAGGCATCGCCTTCGAACTGGGCAAGCGGCTGGTCATCGACAAGATCGACCTGGAACAGCCCTATGGCACCCTGGTGATCAACGAGGACCTGAGCAACAACTTCAGCGCCCTGCTGGTGCCCCAGCCGAAAACCGCGTCGAAGGACAGCTCGCCACCGCTGCAGATCCGCATTGGCGGGGTGACCATCAAGGACGGCAGCGCCGATTTCGCCGACAACAGCTTGAAGCCCGGTTTCGCCACCAATATCCAGTCGCTGGAAGGCGGCATCGGTACCCTCGATACCGCCGCCTCGAAACCGGCCGACATCCACCTCGCCGGCAAGGTCGACCGCTTCGCCCCGGTGGAGATCAAGGGCCGTCTCGATCCCCTCGACCCCCTGCAGCAACTGGACGTGACCGCCTATTTTCGCCAGGTCGAACTCACCACCCTGTCGCCCTACACAGGCAAGTTCGCCGGCTATGCGGTGCGCAAGGGGCGCCTCGACCTGGATCTGCAGTACCGCATCGACGACGGCCGGCTGCAGGCGCAGAACCACGTGGTGCTCGACCAGCTGGAACTGGGCGAGCGGGTGGACAGCAAGGACGCCGTGGACCTGCCGGTGCGCCTGGCCGTAGCCCTGCTCAAGGACAGCCACGGTCGCATCGACCTGCGCCTGCCGGTGGCGGGCAATCTCGCCGACCCCAACTTCAGCGTCATGCCGGTGGTCTGGCAGACCCTGCGCAACGTGCTCAGCCGCGCCATCCAGGCGCCCTTCCGCATGCTGGCGGGACTGGTCGGCGGGCATGAAGCGGATCTCAGCGCCATCGACTTCGCCGCCGGCAGCACCACGCTCTCGGCTCAGGCCCGCGGCGAGCTGGACAAGCTGGCCGCGGCCCTGCGCCAGCGCCCGCAACTGACGGTGGAGGTCAAGGGCCATGCCGGCGCCGCCAGCGATGGCCGCGCCCTGGCCGCCAGCCAGCTGGAAAAGGATTTCCAGACCCAGTACTTCAACCTACTGCAGCGCCGCGGCGACAAGGTGCCGGCCGATCCCAGCCAGCTGCAGGTGCCCGCCGACATGCGCGCGCCCCTGCTGGAAGGCCTGTATCGCCTGCGACTGCAGGCGCAACCGCCGCAGGAATGGGATAGTCTTGACGATGCCACCCGCACGGCGCGCCTGCGCCAAGCGGTGCTCGAAGCCTGGAGCGGCAACGACGGCCTCCTGCGCAGCCTGGCCCAGCAACGCGCGGGGGCCATCAAGACCTATCTGGTGGAGACGGCGAAACTGGATGCCCAGCGGGTCTATCTGCTGGACGTCAGTACTCAAGCCCAATCCGGCGAATCGCCCACGGCCGCGCAATTGCAGCTCGGGGTGCTCTGACCGGTCAGGAGACTCCCATGCGTTGCCTGCTCGCCGCCCTCACCCTGCTGGTCGCCACCGGCGCCGCCGCCGATTCCATGAGGTGCGGCAACGCCCTGGTCAGCCGGGGCGATCGCGCCTTCGAAGTGCTGCAGAAATGCGGCGAACCCGCCCATCGCGACCTGGTGGGCTACGAACTGGGCCGCAACGAACGCCGCGAGGCGGTGATCGAAGAATGGGTGTACGGCCCGAAGAACGGCGCCAACTACATCCTCACCTTCGAAGCCAACCGCCTCAGTCGCATCGAGTTCCAGCGCCAATGACCTCTCGCGCCCTGCTGTTGCTGCTTCTGCTCGCCACCGGTACCAGCCAGGCCGCGTCGCTGCGTTGCGGCAGCGCCCTGGTCTCCACCGGCTCCACCACCCACGAGGTCCGCGGCAAGTGCGGCGACCCCCTGAGCGTCACGCCCCTGGGCGAGCGCCAGGTCACCGACGGCTACGGCTATCGCCAGGTCGAATTCGTCGAAGAATGGGCCTACGGCCCTTGGAACGGCATGCTGTATTTCCTCACCTTTCGCGGCGGCCGCCTGGACCAGGTGGACAGCAAGAGAGCCAACTGAGACGTTTCGCAGGTTGGCCCTGCACCCGTAGGTTGGGTTGAGCGCCAGCGAAGCCCAACATTGCCCAAGGCCCAGCCCCGCTGTTGCCACGGTTCCGTAGGTTGGGTTGAGCGCCAAGCGAAGCCCAACACCGCCCAAGGCCCGGCCCCGCTGTTGGGCTTCGCTACGCTCAACACCAACCTACGGTGCTAGGCCTGGCTTTCGTAGGTTGGGTTGAGCGCCAGCGAAGCCCAACATCACCCAAGGCCCAGCCACGCTGTTGGGCTTCGCGACGCTCAGCGCCAACCTACGGCGCTTGGCCTCGTGAGCTAAACGCCCGCCTGACCAATCGACTCTGTGCATGGACGGCATACAGAGGTTTGGTTATTCATCTCCTGCCCTGGCCCAGCATCCTTGGTCGCCCTTTACGAACGCTGCAGGACTGCCCGCAGTCGCATGCTTCGTCTCTTCCCTTTCCGGAGTCCGCCATGGCCACGCTACGCCTCTTCACCTCGCCGTCCGCCTTTCCCAATCCGCAACGCCTGCGGCTGTTCATCCATGAAAAGGGCATTGCCGATCAGTTCGAGGAGGTCATCCTGAAGATGGCGCCCGAGGGCGAGCAGCGCCAGTGGCAGCACCTCAAGCGCAATCCCTGGGGCGAGACGCCCACCCTGGAGCTCGCCGAAGGCGGTTACCTGGCCGAGAGCGCGGCCATCGCCCGCTATCTGGACAACAGCTATCCCGGGCGCAAGGTAATGGGCGAAACGCCGCTGGAGCAGGGCCAGGACGCTATGTGGAACGACCGCATCTTCGTCCATGTGCTCTATCGCATCGTGACCATGTTCCATGTGCAGCACGAAGGCCTCGGCCACAAACTGGAGCTGACCCACAATCCGCAGTGGGGCGAGCATTGTCGCAAGGAGGCCCTGATGCACGCGGCCCTGGTGGATCGGCACCTGGCCGATGGTCGCGAGTGGCTGCTGGGTGGCGCAGCGCCGACCTTTGCCGACATCACCCTGTGCACCGCCATCGCCTTCTCCAAGTTCCCGACCAACCAGACCCCGCTGGACGAGCGCTTCGAGCACCTGGCGGCCTTCTGGGCGCGCTGGCAGCAGCGCGACAGCTTCCGCGCGGCCTATGCCGACGGCCACAGCGGGCTGGACGAGCTGGCGTCCCTGGCGCACGGCTGACGCCACTGCAACCGCTCCCCTCATTGGGTCAAGGCCCCGTAGCGTGGAAAACGGCGCAGCCTTTTCCACTGGACTGACCGCTAACCACCCCCTCTCCCACTGGGAGAGGGCCGGGGGTGAGGGTCGCACGCCCGCCTCGCTAGCCCAGCCGCTCGCGCAACACTGCCAGGGCTACCTCCGGCCCACCGACGACGATGCTGGCCGGTACCGCCAGCATCAGGTTGAGCGGCAAGCCGAACTCCTCCAGCGTCCAGCCATCGCGGTCCAGCAGCCCGGTCCCCACCCACTCGGGATGCCGCGCGCGAATCCGCTCGGCCAGGCTGCCCGTCTCCGGGACATAGCCCACCACCGGCTTGCCCAGCGCCACCGCATAGCCCACCTCGAAACAGGTACCGCTGTCGGGCTCGGCGCCGCGAAAGAAATCCAGACTGGCCAGCACCCCATCGGCCTGCTCGATCAGCGCCAGATTCGCCCGATAGATCCAGGCGGCCTGCTCGCGCGGCTCGGTCAGCTCCGGAGGAATGGCGTTGTCCAACGGAAACAGGCCCGTGCAGCCGTGACGGGCGCACAGCGCCTTGAGGGCCTCGCCATGGGCGACGGCGTCGGGGCGAAAGACCTCGGGGCCGGCCAGATAGAAACGGGGTGGCATAGGGAGTCCTCGCTCAAAACGGCCAGTGTAGAGGGCGGGCGAAACCTCGTCTCGGTGGCGAGGACTTCGCGCTGTACGCCAGGGTCGGCTAGACCGGCACCGCCACCGACCGCGGCAGCGCCTCATCGAGCAGCCGACACGCCGCTTCACCGACGCGCTGCACCCCCTCCTCCACGCCCGGGCGCTGGGCCTGGGCATAGTTCAAGCGCAGGCAGTTGCGGTACTTGCCCGAGGCGGAAAAGATGCTGCCACAGGCGATCTGCACGCTTTGGGCGAGCAACTCGCGATTGAGCCGATGACTGTCGCAGGCCTCGGGCAATTCCACCCAGAGCAGGAAGCTGCCTTGGGGTTGGCTGACCCGGGTACCTGCGGGAAAGTAGCGCTGCACCCAGGCACTCATCAGGTCGCGATTGCGCTGGTACTGGGCACGCATGCGCCGGACGTGGACGGTGTAGTGCCCGGCGGCGATGAATTCGGCGATAGCCAGCTGCGGTTGGGGGGCGGTGCAGCCAGTGCCTATGTACTTGAGGTGCAGGATGCGCTCGGCATAGCGCCCGGGTGCCACCCAACCGACCCTGAGCCCGGGGGCCAGGGTCTTGGAAAAGGAACTGCAGAGGATCACCCGGTCGTCTTCGTCGAAGGCCTTGAGCGCCCGCGCGCGCGGATAGCCATAGAGCAGATCGCCATAGACGTCGTCCTCGATCACCGCCAGGTCGTGCTTGCGCGCCAGGGCCACCAGCTGGCGCTTGTTGGCCTCGGGCATGCAGTAGCCCAGGGGATTGTTGCAGCTGGGGGTGAGCTGGATGGCGCGCACCGGCCACTGCTCCAGGGCCAGTTCCAGCGCCGGCAGGCTGATGCCGGTGCGCGGATCGGTGGGGATCTCCAGTGCCTTGAGGCCCTGGCCCTTGAGCGTCTGCATCACCCCGTGGAAGGTCGGTGAATCCACCGCGACGATGTCGCCCTCCTGGCAGGTGGCCCGCAGCGCCGTGGCCAGGGCTTCGTGGGCACCGCTGGTGATGACGATGTCATCGGCGGTCAGCATGCAGCCGGCATCCAGTTGCAGTCGTGCGACCTGTTCACGCAGCGCCGCCACACCCTGGATGCTGTCGTAGGACAGCCCGGCATTGCCTGGTCGCCGCGCCAGGCGTGCCATGCCGGCGAGCAAGGGGGCCAGGGTCGGTGCCTCGGTATCCGGCAGGCCGCGGCCGAGTTGCACCCGCACCGAGTCGGGGGTGCTGGTCATCAGCTCGCGCACCGGCTCCCAGCCGGAGACCTCCACCGGCCAGCGCGCCGGGCGGGTCACCCGCGGCAACTCGATGGCGCGTCTTTCCAGATGGACGAAATAGCCGGACTTGGGCCGTGGCTCGACCAGGCCGCGATCCTCCAGCAGCCGATAGGCCTGTTGCACCGTGGCCAGGCTCACCCCGTGCTCCTGCGCCAGGGCCCGTACCGACGGCAGGCGTTCGCCCGGTCGATAGAGGCCCTGTTCGATACGGCGGCCGAGCGCGTCGGCCAACAGCTGATAGCGATTCATGTCCGGACTATAGCGGCGCAGGCAGGGATGGCGCGCCATACAGATGGCCACGCCACCTACCATACAGCTGCCTGCTGTAAGGCGGCTGTATGGCGGACAACCGATCAGCCTGGACCTGCCCCTGGACAGGCTGGCGGCGGAGCATGGAGACAGCACAGGAGAGACGCCATGCCCAGAGACGCCCGCCTTCATGATCGGACCCACACCAGCGGCTGCTGGCTGCTGTTCCAGCGCCAGCTGAGCACCCGCCGCACCCTGCTGGAGCTGTCGGACGAAGAACTGGCCGACATCGGCCTGGATCGCCTGACGGCATTGCACGAAGCCCACCGCCCCTGGTGGCGGGTGCTACTGGACGCCTGGCGTCAGTCCGGCAGCCGCGACAACCGTGCGGCCCACTCCGCCACCGGCGCCGGTAGCTCCGGATGCCAGAGTCTGCGCCAGACCACCGCCAGCTGTTCGCGACCGCCTCGCTCCCGCGGCCACAACGAAGGTTCGGCCACCAGTCGCCAGCCACTCGCCTCGCGCTGAGCCAGCACGAAGCGAAAGCTGTGGTAGCCGGTGGCGCCCAGGCGCAGATCGGTCACCACCAGGTCATCGCCCAGGCGGTCGTACCTCAGCCAGTCGTCGGTGAACCACCGCAGCCGCTGCTCGGCCGGGGAATCGGCAAGGATTGGCGCCAGTTCGCCGCCCCGCGGCAGTGGCACCAGCTGCGGCGGATGATCGTCGAACAATCCGACCCAGGTTTCCCGGTAGCGCTCGGGGCCATCGTCCACCATGACCCGCCAGAGCAGACTGGTGAACGGCAGCGGCGCGCTGAACAGGCGGGCATCCGCCTGCCCCTGCGTCGCCAGCACCTGGCGCACCTGGCGCTCCGCGGAATACTTGGCCACCAGGGTCCAGCCCAGGTAGGTCGTGGAGAGCAGCAAGGCCGCCACGGCCAGCCGTGGCGTTCTGTCCCGGGGGCCGAGCACCAGGCCAGCCAGCACTGCCAGCAACAATGGCAGCGTATAGAGCGGATCGATGATGAAGACGCTGGACCAGGCCACCGGAGTGGTCGGCAGTGGCCAGAACAACTGGGTACCGTAGGTGGTGAAGGCATCCAGCAGCGGATGGGTGATGAGCACCAGCCAGAGGGTCAGGAACAGCCGTCGCTGGCTGTAACCCGGATTGCGCCAGCGCCCGCACAGCCAGGTCAGCAACAGGGCCACCCCGGTCAGCACGAACAGCGAATGGCTGAAGCCGCGGTGGTAGGTCATCTCGTTGACGGCGTTGCCGTAGCCGATGACCACATCGAGATCCGGCAGGGTGCCCAGAGCAGCGCCATAGAGAAGGGCGCGGCGGCCCTGCCAGCGCCCCAACAGCGCGGTCTGGACGGTGGCGCCGAGTACGGCCTGGGTCAACGAATCCATGGATCAGAGCTTCCGGGCGAAATCGAGCATCAACCGTGCCAGGGCCTGGGGCGTTTGCAGCGGCATCAGGTGACCGGCACCGGGAATCACCTCCAGTCGGCTATTGGGAAAGGCCGCCAGGGTGGTCCGGCGCTGTTCGTCCGGACCGGGCACCTGCTGGTCATCGGCGCCGCAGACCAGCAGCACCGCATAGTCCAGGGTCTCGATCCGATCGCTCCAGTCTTCACGACTGCCGTGATCGACCCAGGCACGCCAGGCCTGAAGATTCAGCCGCTGGGCGTCGGCGATCACCACCTCGCGAATGGGATCCGGCAGGCGATGGGCGCTGGAGTCGTCGACGAAGGCCTCGGCCTCCGCCCGGCTCTTGCCATAGGCGCGCTGGGCATCGCGGTCCGCCTCGCTCATGGGTTGCGGCCCGGGCGGCGAAGGCGCTACCAGGATAAGGCCGACCAAATACTCCGGCCGCCGCGCCGCCAGCACCACAGCCACCTTGCCGGTCATCGAATGGCCGACCAGGATGCAACGGTCCAGACCCAGGGCGCGGATGCTGGCATCCACCTGATCGGCCATCTCCGCCACGCTGTAGCCCTCGACCTCGGCGGCATCGCCAAAGCCTGGCGTATTGAGCGCCACGCAGCGATGTTTGCCATCTAGATAGGGCACGGTGGGAAACCAGGTGCGGTGGGAGCCGCCGAGAAAGTGCATGAGCACGAAGGTGGGCGAACCGCTGCCCTGCTGGCTGTGGGGAAGCATGGAAAATCCTCGGTGCGGGCTGAAGGCGGATACGTCTCAGATGGAGAGGTAGGCAGCGCGCTAAGTTCCGCTTCGCTGGAGGCCTGGCAACCCGGGCCGCGCCGGCCGGTCTCACTCAGAGCCGCCCCTTTCCGGAGTCCACCATGGCCGATCTGTCCCGCTTTCCCATTACCCAGCGCTGGCCCGCCCGGCATCCCGAGCGCCTGCAGCTCTACTCGCTGCCTACGCCCAACGGCGTCAAGGTCGCCATCCTGCTGGAGGAGCTTGGCCTGCCCTATGAGGTGCATCGCATCGACTTCGGCCAGGACGATCAGCACACCGCGGAATTTCTTTCGCTGAGCCCCAACAACAAGATCCCCGCCATCCTTGATCCCGAGGGTCCCGGTGGCGAACCCCTCGGACTGTTCGAGTCCGGCGCCATCCTGCTCTATCTCGCGGAAAAGACCGGGCGCCTGCTGCCCGAGGATCCGGCCCGGCGCTACCAAGCCATCCAGTGGCTGATGTTCCAGATGGGGGGCATTGGTCCCATGTTCGGCCAGCTCGGCTTCTTCACCAAATTCGCTGGCAAGGCCATCGAAGACCCGCGGCCCCGCGAGCGTTATGTGGCCGAAGCGCGGCGCCTACTCGGCGTACTGGATGGCCAGCTCAAGGGCCGCACCTGGATCCTGGGCGAGGACTACAGCCTCGTCGACATCGCCACCTTCCCCTGGATCCGCGCTCTGCTGGAGGTCTACCAGGCGGCCGACCTGGTCGGCTTCCAAGACTTTCCCGAGGTCCGTCGCGCCCTCGACGCCTTCCTCGCCCGCCCGGCGGTGCAACGCGGCCTGCGGATACCGGCCGCGCCCTGATGCTCGCCGACGCGGGTATGCAGCTGCGCCAGTGGCGAGCGGAGGATGGCCGGGTGTCGGCGCGGCTGAATGCCGATCCGCCCCTAGCGCAACAGACTGTCCTTGCTCGCCCGCCGGTTGTAGCCGCCAGCGCGCTGGTCTTCGGCGTCCTGCTCGGACTGGCAGCGGATGCACAGGTGTACACCTGGGACCGCCTGGCGGCGCGCCTCGGGAATGGCGTCGCCGCACTCCTCGCAGTGGGTGAGGCTCGCGCCTCGATGCAGACGACTGCGGGCGCGCTGCACCGCATCGTCCACCGTGCTGTCGATCTGTTCCTGAACCGCGCCGTCTCCGGCCCACCCATTGGCCATGGCTGACTCCCAGCTGCGTTGCCTTGATACCCATTGGAAGCGAAGCTCGCGCAGATGTTCGCTGCCGTCCAGCGTCCGTCCGTCGTGCTGGCATCTGCTGTCGCTGCTGATGCTGGGATTGGCGCTGACGGGCTGCTCCAACCGCGAGCTGCTGCGCCAGGTCACGACGGCACTCTGTGTGCCCAATGCCCGGCTCACTGGCCTGGCGGCGCCCTGTCGCCAGGTGGTGGAGGATCCCGGCTTCGCCATGCTGCGTGCGCCCGGCGAGCGGCAGCATTTCATCCTGGTACCCCTACGCCCCTTGCGCGGGCTGGAGAGTCCGGCGCTCTGGCGGCCCGGCCAACCCAATTGGTTCGGCCTGGCCTGGCGCCAGCGCTGGTATCTGAGCGCCTGGGGCCAGGCACCCGTCGCGGATGAGCGGATCGCCCTCGCCCTCAATGCCCCCAGCGGGCGCAGCCAGGATCAATTGCATGTGCACCTCGCCTGCCTGCGGCCCGAGTTGCGCCAACAGCTGTGGCAGCTGGCACCAGGCATCGATGAACACTGGCGCGCCCTGCCGGTGGCGCTGGCGGGCAGTCGCTATCAGGCGCGGCGCCTGAGCGAAACCCAGTTGCGGGCCACGGACTTCTTCCAGGCCCTGGCCAGCCAGCCGCCCTATCCGCTGCCGGATCCGCGCTTGTCGCTGGCGGTGGTGGCGCTGCCGAGCCAGGACGCCGGTCGCCAGTTCCTGCTGCTGGCCGGACGCGCGGGCAGCCAGCCGGGCGATTTCGGGTCAGCGGAACGGCTGCTGGCCGCGGATTGCCAGGGAACGACCACGGCCCCGGCGACTCAATAGCGCCAACGCGCCAGGAGGCCCCTATGCCGCAGGAATTCCAAGACCTCTTCGACTTCATCGATCAGCTGCTCGCCTGGTCCGACTTCTATCTCAAGTCCGGCCTCCTGCTCTGCGGAGTGGGCATGATCGCCGGTGCCATCGCCTGGAAACGCTGGTGGGGCAAGGCGCTGGCCTTTGGTTGCGCCGGTCTGGGTGCACTCGCGGCCTTGAGCCTGGATCTGCTCCACCGCCTCTGAAGCGCCGCAAGATTCTGAACGGCTTTGCGCCTTCCGCTGCCCAGTACATGGCGGCAAGATGACACTGGCCGTCGCTTTCCGCCGCCAAAGCTTGAACTGCTTCACCGTCTCGAACAGAGGGCGCTACGGGTTGGCGGATAGATCGCGGCAGCTTGCTAGGGTACTGCCCCACAATAATCCGGCCTGTTCACCACGGCCTTCATCTTTTCAGCTCATGCATACAGACCCGATCATGCCCATGTCCCCTTCTCGCCTGTTGTCCCGCCTACCGCATCTCGGCCTCTGCCTGGCCGCCTCCCTCGCCTCCCTGGCCGGCACCGCCGTGGCCCAGGAAGGCAATGCCCGCTGGGTCAGCGACAGCCTGACCACCTATGTCCGCAGTGGTCCCACCGATGGCTATCGCATCGTCGGCACCCTCAAGTCCGGGCAGAAGGTCGAGCTGATCAGCACCCAGGGCGACTACAGCCAGGTGCGCGGCGAAGGCGGAAGCACCGTCTGGATTCCCAACAGCGACCTGCAGGACAAGCCTGGCCAGGCCGAGCGCTTGCCGCAGCTGGAACAGCAGGTGGCCGAGCTGAGTGGCCAGCTCAAGACCATCGACGACAGCTGGAAGAATCGCGTCCAGGGGATGCAGGAGACCCTGGATTCGCGCAAGCAGCAGATCGACGAACTGGAGAGCCGCCGCAAGGACCTCGACGCCCAGCTCACCCAGGCCCAGTCGGAACTGCGCAGCACCCAGGCCAAGCTCGGCAACGAGAACAAGCAGGCACTGATGCAGTACATGGTCTATGGCGGCAGCATCGCCGGCGCGGGCCTGCTGGCCGGGCTGATCCTGCCGTCCATGACGCGGGGCAGGAAGAAGAACGACCGCTGGTTCTAAACGTCGGGGGCCAGCCGTTCTCGCGGCTGGGCGGAACCCGGGGTCACGGTGCGTGCCTCAAAAAGGCACCGCTTCTGCTACCGTGGCCCGAAGCCTCCTGTCCAGACGAGCCCCCATGCCCGACACCCCCCGCTTTCGCATCCAGCAGGTCGAGACCCTTTCCGCTGACTGGGGCCTGCTGAAGAAGACCACCTTCGACTACCTGCGCCATGACGGCAGCTGGCAACGCCAGACCCGGGAGACCTACGACCGCGGCAACGGCGCCACCATCCTGCTCTACGACCGCGACCGACGCACCGTGCTGTTGATCCGTCAGTTCCGCCTACCCACCCTGGGTAACGGTCTGGACGACGGCCTGCTGGTGGAGACCCCCGCCGGCCTGCTCGACGCGGCCGCGCCCGAAGCGCGTATCAAGGCCGAGGTCGAGGAAGAGACCGGTTACCGCCTGGACAACGTTCAGCACCTGTTCGACGCCTTCATGAGTCCCGGCTCGGTGACCGAGTTGCTGCACTTCTTCGCCGGTGAATACCGCGCCGATCAGCGCATCGCCGACGGTGGCGGACTGCACGAGGAAGGCGAGGACATCGAGCTGCTGGAATTGCCTTTCGACGAGGCCCTCGCCATGGCCCGCGACGGTCGACTGCTGGACGGCAAGACCATCATGCTGCTGCAGTACGCCGCCCTCTACCTGCTGCCGCGCTAGCCCATGGAGCTGATCCGCGAGCGTATCGAGCGGCAGGTAATGAGCCTCACCGGACTGTCCCTGGGCGAGGTCGATTACGAGCAGCCACCGGGCGATCCCGGGCTGTTCGGACCGGGCAGCGTTCCCTGGCGGGTGCACAGCGACTTCACCTGCATGCTGATCGGCGGCATCGCCGCCCTGCTGATGCAGACGCTGCACCCGCTGGCCCTGGCCGGGGTCTGGGACCATTCGAAGTTTCGCGAAGACATGCTCGGCCGCCTGCGGCGCACCGGCCAGTTCATCGCCGCCACCACCTTTGGCAGTCGCGGCGACGCCGAGCGGCTGATCGCCCGGGTCCAGGCCATCCACCGTCATATCCGCGGCCAGGCCGCCGATGGCCGCCCCTACAGCGCCGAAGACCCGGCGCTGCTGACCTGGGTCCATGTGGCCGAGGTCAGTCATTTCCTCGCGGCCTACCTGCGCTATTTCGATCCCCAGTTGCCGGGCGCCGAACAGGATCGCTACTACGCCGAGATCGCCCTGGTTGCCGAACGCCTGGGGGCGACCGACGTCCCCCGTTCGCGGGCGGAGATCGCCGCCTACTACCAGGGGATCCGTCCCCAGCTGGTCTGCGATGAGCGCAGCCGCGAGGTCTGCCGGGTGTTGCTGCAGGCGCCTGCACCCAGCGCCCTGGCCAAACCCTTCGGGGCCCTGATGATGCAGGCTGGCATCGACCTCTTGCCCGACTGGGCCAGCGAGGAGCTCGGCTTCCACCAGGGCCCGTTGCAGAAACGGTTGATTCGTGCCGGTATCGGCGCCACCGCGCCGGTGCTGCGCTGGGCGGTGCGCAATGGCTCCTCGCATCGCGCCAGGCGGCGGATGGGGATCGAAGGTTAGCCTGCACTTCGGTGCGATGGGGCACCGTTGGGCTTCGCTACGCTCAACCCAACCTACGCCACTATCGCGGCCATGGGCCGCTCCTACGGATAGGTTGGATACCTGTAGGAGCGGCCCATGGCCGCGATAGATCAACCTACAACATCCGCACCTTGATCGATCGCCCCTTGATCTTGCCTTCGCTCAGCCGCTGCAGCGCCTGGCGGGCGATATCGCGTTCCACGGCGACGAAAGCCTGGTTGTCGAACAGGGTGATCTTGCCGATCTTGGCACCGGGCAAGCCGGCGTCGCCGGTCAGGGCGCCGAGGATGTCGCCGGGGCGCAGCTTGTCCTTCTTGCCCGCCGCCAGGGCCAGGGTGTGCATGGTCGGCACCAGCGGCTCCGGGGTGTCGCGCAGGGCACCCAGCGGCTGCCAATCCAGCGGCGAACCCTGCTGTACCTCGATGGCCTGGGCGCGGCTGGCCTCGGCCGGCGCCACCAGCGACAGCGCCAGGCCCTGTTCACCGGCGCGACCGCTGCGGCCGATGCGATGCACGTGCACCGCCGGATCGCGGGACAGCTCCACGTTGATCACGGCTTCCAGGCCGGCCACGTCGATGCCGCGGGCCGCCACGTCGGTGGCCACCAGCACGCAGAGACTGCGGTTGGCGAACATCGCCAGCACCTGGTCCCGCTCGCGCTGCTCCAGGTCGCCATGCAGGGCAGCGGCGGAGATGCGCTGGGCGTGCAGCGCCTCGACCACCTCCTGGCACTGCTGGCGGGTCTGGCAGAAGGCCACGGCGCTGGCCGGGCGATGGTGCCTGAGCAGGCGCACCACGGCGGCCAGGCGATCCTGGGCGGCGATCTCGTAGAAGCGCTGGCGGATCTGGGTCTCGCTGTGCTGACTTTCGACACTGATGCGCAGCGGCGCGCGCAGATAATCCTCGGCCAGGCGCTCGATGCCTTCCGGGTAGGTCGCGGAAAACAGCAGCGTCTGCCGCCGCGCCGGGGTCTGCCGAAGGATGTCGGCGATGGCGTCGATGAAGCCCATGTCGAGCATGCGATCGGCTTCGTCGAGCACCGCGACGTTGAGACCGTCCAGCACCAGGGTGCCCTTGCGCAGGTGTTCCTGCACCCGCCCCGGGGTGCCGACGATCACCTGGGCGCCGTGCTCCAGTGAGGCGATCTGCGGCCCCAGCGGCATGCCGCCACAGAGGGTCAGGATCTTCAGGTTGGGCGTGGTGCGCGCCAGGCGCCGCAGTTCGCGGGCCACCTGATCCGCCAGCTCGCGGGTCGGACAGAGGACCAAGGCCTGACAGCCGAAATAGCGCGGGTTGAGCCCCGTCAACAGGCCGATACCGAAGGCCGCCGTCTTGCCCGAGCCGGTCTTGGCCTGGGCGATGAGATCCTGGCCCTTGAGGATGATGGGCAGGCTGGCCGCCTGGATGGGCGTCATGCTCAGGTAGCCGAGTTCGGCCAGATTGGCCTGCATGGCCTCGGCCAGCGGCAGGGAAGCGAAGGATGAGGGCACGGGAGTCCTGTGAAACGGCTGGTAAAGGTTTACCAGTCTAGCAGAAGGGTACCGGCTCTCCCGTGAATGGACGCTGGAGCAGGGCCTACCTATGCTAAGGGGTACGACAACTCAAGGAAGCTTCACCATGTTCGACCGGCCTGTGCTCTATACCCATCCCATGTCGCGCGGACGCATCGTGCGCTGGCTGCTGGAGGAGCTCGGACAGCCCTATGAAGTACAGCGGGTCGACTACGGGCCGGCGATGAAATCCCCGGCCTATCGCGCCATCAATCCCATGGGCAAGGTACCGGCGCTGCGCCATGGCGCCGCCGTGGTAACCGAGACGGCGGCCATCTGCGCCTATCTCGCCGACGCCTTTCCCGCCGCCGGTCTCGCACCACCCCTCAACGATCCGGCGCGCGGTGCCTACTACCGCTGGCTGTTCTTTGCCGCCGGTCCGCTGGAGGCCGCCACCACCAACCAGGCGCTGGGCGTCGTCCTGCCCGAGGATCCGCAGAAGCGCGGCGCGGTGGGCTATGGCAGCCTTGCCGAGGTGCTCGATACCCTCGACGCCGCCTTGGCCCCGGGCGAGTACCTTGTAGACGACCGCTTCACCGCCGCCGACGTCTATGTCGGCGCCCATCTCGCCTGGGGCATGGCCTTTGGCACTATCGAAAAGCGTCCGCACTTCGAGCGCTATGTTGCCGGGCTGGTAAGCCGCCCGGCCGCGGTACGCGCCCGCGAACTCGACGACGCCGAACTTGCCACGCTCAACTGAGCCTCGCCTACAACTCCACCGGTCCGCGCGGATGGTGCAACGGGCAGCCGTTGCGCTCGCTGCGAAACTGCGAAGACATCTCGTAGGCCGGTTGCCGCGATCTCATGATGCCGCCAAGGGGTCGATGCGCGGCCAGACCGTGCCAGGGGCTGAACACCATGGCGTCGTCAACCTCGCGCGAGCGGGCCTCGTTCCAGGCCGGTTGCGGCTGGACCTCCAGGCGCGCCACGGTCACATAGGGGGTCAGGTCTTCCGGCCAGACCACCGAAGCGTCCTCGATCGGCGTCTGCTCGATGTCTACCCCCAGTTGCACGCGGATCTCCCAGACCCCGCCGTGCTGGGCGAAATGCGCGTTGACCGCTTCGCGCAGGCCGTCGGGCTTGCCGTTGACCTCCACCGGGGCATCGGTCAGGGCGGTCAGCTCCGGCGCCACCGGCACCACGCTGAGCTTGGCGAAATAGGGGCCGTAGAGAAAGGGCACCATGGTGTAGAAGGTCTCGCCGAGCGGATGGGTCTCCGGGTGGCCACCCAGACTCTTCAGCGTCGGACTCTCGCCGCCAAAGGCCTCCACTACCTTCTCGGTGCCGCGCAGCACCGCCGACGCCACCTTCTTCAGGCCCTCGCCGCGGTCGGTGGTCTTGGCCAGCAGCTTGAGCGTCTTGAGAAAGGTCTTGGGATCCGGCGCGGTAAAGGCCGGCGCGTTCTGCATGACGAAATCCTGGGTCACCTGTCCTTCGCTGCCAGGCAGGCGCTCGCCCGGCACGTCGATCAACTTGAGCGCCAGGCCACGCGGGGTGGAAACGCTGTCGGCCAGGATGTCGCCGGGGTTGGTAGAGAATCTCAGCACCGCGGCATAGCTGCCCGGGGTGGCGAAGGCGCCCTGGGCATAGGCCGGCGGCAGACCATCCAGCACCGTCACCTGGCCCGTGAGCAGACCATGACTCTTGGCGTGCACGCTGCGGATGGCATGACCACCATTGGCATAGGTGGTCTCGGTGATGTCTCTCATGGCTGCGACCATCTCGCGAACGGTGTCGGCTTCGTCATCCGGCACCTGTTCGAAGGCGGGCTGGAACGGCAGCGGATGGACAGCGGTAGGCGTGGTCATCACGGGACTCCTCGGATGCCGTCATTCGGATGAGACGGTCAGCAAATGGACCGCTATCGCGCTAACGGCGTTCGGCCATTGGCCACTCAGCCGACACAAGGTCGCGCTCGACTGGCGCTCGGGAACGGCCCCGCTCAGAGGGGTTCGATATCTCCATCACCCACCCAGGAGCCCACCATGAGCGACGTCGAACAGAAGACCTATGACAACCCCAGCAATACCCCGCCACCCGAAGAGCTGCCCTATGCGGACATGGAGCCGGAAGAGTTTCCGGACGACCCGGACGTGGCCGGCGAGACCGAATCGGGCACACCCGGCTAGGCAGTGCCCTGCCCCGCGGACGACAACCTGAGCGGCGTCCGCGACACTTTATGACTGGCTGGTTTGACGGGGGCCCAAGGCCCCGCGAAGATGGGCGGGCGTTTGCCGCGTCGAGTCCCCCATGCTTTCCACCAAGGTTCCCTTGCTTCTGCGCAGCCTGATCGGCCGGCTGGTACGAATCGCCATCGCCTCCGGCGTGACCTACCAGACCTTCGATCGGTTGCTGCGCCAGACCTATTTTGAGGTCGCCCAGGATTTCGAGCCGCTGGGCGACAAGCCCAATTCCGACAGCCGCATCTCGGTCCTGACTGGCCTGCCGCGCCGCGAGGTCCGCGCCCTGCGCGAGGCTGGCCCGGAACGTACGCCCTGCACGCCCAGCCTGGAATGGCAGGTGCTCAGCGCCTGGACCTCACGGCTGGACCTGCTCGATGCCGAGGGCAATCTGCGCCCCCTGCCCCGCACCCAGCGGCGCGGCGGCGAACAGAGTTTCGACGCCCTGGTCGCCAGCGTCGGCAGCGACGTCCGCGCCCGTACCGTGTTGGATGAATGGCTGCGCAAGGGCTATGCCCGCCTCGACGAGGAAGACCGGGTGGTGCTCACGCCACGCTCGTTGCTGCGCGGCACCGAGAGCCAGGAAGGCGCGGGCCGGCTGCTGGCCCACTTCACCGGCGATCTGCTGGCCGGCTTCGAGCGCCTCTACCTGCAGGATCGCGCCGCGCCGGACTTCACCTTCCATGTGGTCTACGGCCACAACCTGACCCAGGACTCGACCCTGAGTCTCTATCGCACCGCCTACGACGAATCCATGCAGCTGCTCAACCGCCTCAATCGCCTGGTGGTCGAGCACGAAGCCCAAGACGCCGGCAAGGCCGACGCCACCCAGCGGGTGACCCTGGGCTTTGGCGGCTATCGGGTGGAGCAGGAGCGGGATGCAGGCCTGGTGCAGGGGCGGGAGGATTAGCGCCAGCAGTCGGTGGCGTTGCCGGAACCCTTGACCCCTTTCACGCCCTGGGCGTTGAGGGTGAGATCGCCACACACTGTGTCGCGGGTCTGGGTACCACTGCGGGTCGCGGTTAGCAGATAGGGACCATTGCTGGCGTAGTCCGCGCTGTTGGCGGCATAGGTGGCGATGCTCAACTGGTAGTAGCCGCTGGTCGAGGTCACCGTCTGGCTGCCCGCCGGCGTCCTGTTGTTGACGATGTTCAGATTGGCCACGCTGGTCGGATAGGCATTGTTCTGCGCATAGAAGCGCTCCATCCGCGCCGCCGCCTCGTTGAGCAGCGCCTGCCCCTCGCTGCGATTAGAGCGCAGCACATAGTTCTGATAGCTCGGATAGGCGATGGCCGCCAGGATGCCGACGATCGCCACGACGACCATTAGCTCGATCAGGGTAAAGCCTCGTGCTCGCATCGCTACCTCAGGGATCGGGATTCTGGTTGGAGAAGGTGCGCCAGGTCTGACGAACCGAGGCAGGCCGGAGTTTAACCCCCTCGTTCTGCCCCTGGTTGATAACCGATGAGTCGCTCCCACCGTTTTCCGTCGAGATGGTGGTTCCGCCAACGGTGATCAGACCATCGCGGTAAGAAAAGGCGGAAAGTTCGGGGAACAGACCGGCCAATTTCAGACGGGAATAATTGATCGTCGTGCCCAGTTGCAGATGATCGGTTCCGCCACCGGTATAGGGATCCAAGGCATAAAGATAGGTGACAGCGCCCGAATCGCAAGGATCGTCGTTGGGCACCAGGGATGCCGCCAAGAGGGTGTCTGCCTGGTAGTCAGGGTTGGTGATGATCATTTCACCCGTTGCTGGCAGATTCAGATACCAGCCGTATTTGCCAGTGCCCGTGTTCTCGTCGTACCAATCCACGGCATTGGTGCTTACCGTATTGGCGGTGGTGTTGACCGAGGCGTCGGTCGCGCTGGCATAGGTGATCGCCGTATCGCCACCCAGCGTCTGTTGCTGAAGATCCGCGACGGTCAGCCTCGGTGTACTGGTCACCAGGGTGCCTGCCGTCTGCCGATCCCAGATGCCGTAGAGACTCATGGCCTTACCGGAAACGGCCGTGGCGTCACCGCTTTCCAGGTACTTACCGGTGCCGAACACCAGCAGAAAACCGATCCCCGAAGGATGCCGGAGCAGTCGGGGTTCCGCCATGACGGCCTGGGGCTGATCGGCACCGCCGCTGCTATAGCGAGAGGCACGCGCCCGATAGAGCGGCGCCCCGCCAAAGCCGACCCGGAAGTCACTGACGCCAGCAGTGGCCTTGAGGTTGTTGCCGATCAGATCGAAACGCCAGAGATTGCCGCGCAGGTCGCCGGCATAGACGTAGTCGGTGATGAGATCGCCATTGGCATCCAGCGGAGTCGGCGTGGCCAGGCCGTTGGGAGTGGTCAAGCCGTCGTTGGGCTCCGGCATGAGTACAGTGACACGCTTGCCGGTCTTGACGTCCAGGACATAGAGCACGGCCTTGTCATTGGCGCTGTTGTAACCATTGGCCAGCAGCACTGCCCAGTCGCCGGTATGCAACCGGGCGAACACGGGCTTGCTGTAGGTCAGGCCCAACTCGCTGAAATCCGCATCGCTGGCACTGCGCTCCCAGAGTACCTTGGGATCACTGGGATCGGTGATGTCCAGGGCGAACACCGCCCGGCCACCGCCTCTCAGGGTGCCGATCAATACGGTATGCCAGGCATTGTCGTAGTAGACGTCCTGCGTCACCGGCGTGCCATCCACCGAAAACTGATGAGTACTGCTGGTATAGCTTGGATCGGTGAGCTTGTAGAGAGTGGGAATGACCGCACTGGGAACGAAGGCGAAGGCCTCGTCGCCGTTGTCGTCGAAGGCGTGCAGCATGCCGTCGTTGGCCCCGACGTAGATCCGGGTCGCCCGCTTGGCCCACTTTTGCTGGAAGGCACTGTAGCTGCCGGCGGCACCGAGCGCGTTCATCCTGGCCGCGGGGCTGCTGGGCGTGCTCACCAGCGCCGGCTTGGAATCGATGATATCGCCCAGCAGATGGTTACGGATGCGCAGGGCCGGCGTGGCCGTCTGGCTTTCCTTGCTGCGATCGCCACGCAGATAGTTGAGGCGGGCCTCGCCAAAGGTATCGCGGGTGCCATTGGCATTACGATTCAGCTTCGCCTTCTGGTCGTCGCTCAGGTTGCTCCAGATAAACGGCTGGCGCACGCCTCCCACGCTCATGTACACCTTGCGCGTGGCAAAGCCGCCCGCGCCATAGCTCGCATCCAGGCGACCCTGGGCACTCCAGACCCGAGAGGTGCGGGTCGCGGTGCGCAGGTACTTGCTGAGGTCGCCACTCCAGTCGCTGCTGGAGAAGCTGGGCACATAGCTGTAGTTGGAGCTCTGGGTGCTGTCCAGCAGCGGCGACGAGGCCTGGCCGGCGCTGGTCGACTGGGTCTGGGCAATGCGATTGACCACCTGATTCAGCGAGTCGACCAGGCCATTGGCATCGTCGGCGCTGAAGAAGTCGCCGCGGGAGTTGATCGCCGCGTGCCAGAGGTCATAGACGTTGTTGTCGCTGTCGCTGCTGGCGGCGGGCCAGGTCATCGCCGGGCTGTAGCCGCCCGCGAAGGTACTGCCGCCCCAAGCCGGGCTGGTCAGCGACGAACTCAGGCCGAAACCGACGGTATAGGTGACCAGGTGCTGCCAGGTGGCCGGATCGTTCTTGGGATTCCAGTACTGGGTGTCGGTATTGCTGCTAGGGTCGCGAACGTAAGGCGAGAGCTTGTCCGAGATCCCCGGCTGGGCATCGGTCGCCCAGTATTTGAACGCCAGGTCGGCCAGGGTATTGCTCGCGCTGTCGGTAAAGGGCGCCCGTGGTGAGTATTTCATGCCGTCTGGCAAGGTCTGGCCACTGCCATCCACGTTGCCGGCACCGATGTTGTCCGAGTTCCACTTACCATCGGTCATCATGATCTGATAACTCGGGCGGCAGGCGTATTCCGGACTCTGGGTCACCCCGGGATCCTTGGCGTAGGGACCGTCCTTGCCACCGCTCTGCAGGAAACGCCCAGCGCGATCCAGGGCACTGCGTAGCGGCGTGCCGGTATTGAAGTTGAGATCGCCTAACCACCTGAAGAAGTTCGCGCGCGCCTGGCCGTCGAAGGTACGCAGCTGATTGCTGCCGCGGTAGCTGATTCCCTCACAGTCGGTGCCCGAGTTCAGCGTGGTGCAGTTGCTCAGATCCTGCCAGGTCAACCTGACCGAAGTGGAAAATTGCGAAAAGGCCAGATTGGCCGACGACTGCATGCTCAAGGCGCGATTGCGATAGAAGGCATACCAGATGGCGAAGTTCTGCCGATCAGCCGCGGAGGTAGGGTTCACCAGGGTGTAGCAGTCGTCATTCGAAGGCTGGCAGTTGGGGTTTTCCTTGTTGAACACGTAGTAATAGGCTGGAACCCCTGTTTCGGTCCTATCGTTGCGCCAGGCATAGAAATCCGCTCTGGGATTTTCCGCCAGGTAGTAGATGGTGCCGGTCGCACCGCCGTAGTTGGTCCCGGCGTTGTAGTTGGTATCCTGGCCACGAGCGGTGTCGTATTCCCAAGCCACGCGATAGTCCCGACTCAGGTCCACCGTACCGGCGGCCGGCCGGAAGCCATTCACGTAAACCCGAGTGAAATCGAAGCTGGTGCCGCTGCTGACCGGATAGTCCGCCACCGTCAGGACACCATTGCTGAAGGTGACCTTTTTCGGCACGGCATAGCTCACCGCCGGGTTGTAGTAGAGCGCATTGAAGGCCGCTGATTTGACCCGCCGCGTGGTGCGCAGGCCATTGGCGCTGTACCCCAGCCAATCGGGGATGAAGCCCCACTTCATGCTGTTGGAGTTGTCCAGCGTGACGATGATGTTGGGATCGACACCGGTGCTGAGGAACAGCGGTTGCTGACTGATATTCAGGTTGCTCGCGCTGGCGCAGCTGGCGGCAAGCAGCGCAGCCAAGGGCGCCAGACAGGACGAAAACTTCATTGCACCTCCAGCTTGACGATGCTCTGCAGGATGACCGGGAAGCGCGCGCCACCGCTGCGCGCGACGGCGGTCACCCGGTAGTAGTAGGACCCCTTGCCACTGAGGGCTTCGCTGGGGTTTGGGCTGGCACTTCCGGCAATGAAGGTCACTACCCAGCGCGGCGCAAGACGATAGCGGGACTCGCCATCGAAGCCTCGGTAACCCACAGAGTTCTCCGCCGGCGCATCGCTCAGGGTCTGCAAGGCGATCTTGGCCCAGGCCTGGACCTTGGCCTGGGTGTCCAGATCCTTGCCGTCGCTGAGGATGCACAGATTCTCGACGGTGGGCGCCAGGGTATTCGCACTGGTGGTGCAGGAGTCGAAGCCGGCACTGGCACTGTTGAACATCACCGTGCCTCGCAGGGCACTCAGCCGTCGTTCGGCTTCCCGCAGCGCCGATTCGGCGGCGTTGTAGGCCCGCTTCTGTTCGGAGACGTTGCCGCCCACCCGGTTCTGCAGGGTGGTTTCGCGCATGCTGGTAACGGCCAGCAGGGTGAGCAGCAGGAGCATGACCAGGGCGATCAGCAGGACCGCGCCCCCCTGGCGCCGGTGTGAGCAGGACTTCATGGCATCAGATTCCGCAAGGTGACGCTGCCCTGGACGATTTGCAGCACCTGGGTGCTGGCGCCCGCGGGCGGCTCGCGCCCGGTCAGGGGCTTCCAATTGGCGGCCATGGCGTTGGCCATGCCCTCAGTGGGTACGGCGCGACTAGAAAACAGCGCGGCATAGCGCACGGCCTGACTCGCCTGACTGGGCGTGGGCAGCTTGAACCAGACGAAATCCGCCAGGCCGGCGACGATGACCTGGGCCGGCTGGCCCTGGGCGCTGCACTGCAGGTTGCCGCGGCCGACAGCGCCCACGGGATCGGCGACATAGCTGATACGGGTCAGCACCTCAGTGCCGTTACCGTTGGTAGCTTCGGCGATGGGATTACCCAGGCAGTCACTGTCCCTGCCCCTGGTCTCGCCCTGATAGCGCAGGCACACCCCGGTCTTGTCGTCGGTCAAGGTGATGGCCTGCCCTCTGCTCATCGCCGGGCAGCCATTGGCGGCGGGACGCGCGGCAAAGGCGGTCTCCAGGGTCGTCTGCAGGGTCGGATTGGCCCGGAAGCCCGCGCGTGCCAGTTGCTGATCGAGCAACAACAACGCGGTGCGTCCGTTTTCATCGTTGCTGACCTGGCCTTCCTGGAACAGCGCGTGTCGCTTGTTGTTCAGGTACAGCTGGGTCACCGCCAGGATGAGAAAGGTACTCAGGGTCAGGGCCACCATCAGCTCGACGATGGACAGGCCGCGCTGCGCCCTCATAGCTCGCCCCTCAGGGTGTAGAAGCACAGGCCGCCACTGCAGCCGGCGCTGTTGCCGGTATTGTCCTGCCAGGCGATGACGATCATCACCATGGAGGCAGTGGGCGACACGCAGGCATTGGGGTCCGCATAGGGCGCGGCGCTGCCTACCTGGGGCGGCTGGCGCGTCGGGCATACCGTGAAATTGGCCTTGAGGATGGCATCGCTGACCGGCAGGAGCGTCCGCACCTGTTGCAGCCAGCAGGCGAGATCCTTGCCGGCGACCGTCTCCCCGCCCTGGCCACGATCGAGGGTGGCACAGGAGCCATCCGCCGCCTCCAGCGCCCGCGTGGTGAAGTCTTCACCGACCGGTTTGGCATAGGGACTGTCGGTGAAGAAGCGGCCCCCGCTGTCCAGCGCGGCATCGGGATTACTGCGCATCAGCTCCAGCAGATCGCCAGCCAGCATGATGGCGTTGTTACGCTGAATGGCGTCCTGGGACAGCACCAGACTGCGCGACTGCAACGCCACCAGGCCCAGCACGCCGGTACAGATGATCACCAGGCTCACCAGCACCTCGATCAGGCTGAAGCCTGTCTGGGAAGACCCTTGTCTCAACTGCATCCGGTGCTCACTGACGTCGGCGGGAAATCGGTCACTTCGATGTGGCCGCCCTGGCTGACGCTGAGGACCTTGCCCGGGGTGTTCTTGTCGTTGCTGGCGCAGAGCCGGATGGTGAAGGCGTTCGCCAGGGTGCCATTGGGCCGGAAGGTCAGGCGCGCGGCAGTCCCCGTGCTGTTAAGGCCATTGGGCGCCAGACCGGTGCCTTCGAAGGTCCTCAGGGTTTCCACGGCACCGGTCACGGTGCTGCTTGCAGTGATGACCTTGAGCGCCCCGGACCAGTTGTTGACCCCAGGGGCCTCGACGCTGACGTTGAGACCTCGGGTCAAGGCCTCACTACGGGCGTAGGTGAGTAGATTAGTCAGCTCATTCGCGGCGACGAGGACGCGATTGGCCCGTGTCAGGGCGCCAAATCCAGGCGTTGCGATGGATACCAGGATGGCAACCAGCGCCATGACTATCAGCAATTCGGTAAGAGTGAAGCCTGCAGCCTTCTTCATGCCAGGTCTGCCTATTGTCTAGCGGAGTTATGCGAATGCTGCGCCCAAGTGGGCGATAAATCAGCAATAGCGGGACATTCGGCCGTCTTGACGGGATGACTGGACGCGTCGAAGGGAAGCGAAACGAACAAGGGAAGCGCTGCGGATTAGCTTGTAAAACGCAAATAAAGCCAGCTATCAATATGCTCTTTAACCATCTGCATGCGGCCCAGACGCTCTGACGCCCAGGTTTCGGTCTGATCGCCCCCTTGAAAATGGTCAGACTCTTATGACGAACACGCGAGGATGCTACTGATCGCCAGCCTTTCGCGCGCTGCTCCCCTGCGCCTCAGGGTTTCCCCGCCGCCGCCATGGCTCTGCGCAGAACTCTGCTCCAGCACGGCCATTGCCTGCCACGTGATGTGCTTTAAAACTCATTAATTGAATGAACAAATAATAAAATAATGTTTAATTGAAAGAACGAACAATCAAAAATAATTAAACCATCAACTTCTCATCCAGAAGAAACTCGGGGCGACATAACTAGCCAAATACCTTGCAATTGCTTTAAAACAGTAACCGCCCTGCACTCTGGCGCCATGGAACAGCCGTCACGCCTGGCTTGCAGGTCATGCACACCAAGGCAATCAGCCTTCTTTCAATCCGCACGACGAAGTAGCAAAGCGCCTGCCCCTGTTAACAGGCCGCACTTTCCACCATCGGACGCCGCTCCGAGTTAGCTCCGTAACGCCCCTGCTTTCATCTACCGACAATGACAAGGCCGCTATGCACGACTCGAAGAAAATCGATTATTCGCTAGATACCGCCGACACGTCCGCACCGCACTCCGCGCTGGACAATGCCGCCATCATTTCCGCCTACCGGCGCTGGGCCAATGTCTATGATCGAGTGTTTGGTGGCGTTTCCGCGCCCGGTCGCAAGCGGGCGGTGGCGGCGGTCAATGCCCTGGCGGGTACCCGGGTGCTGGAGGTCGGGGTAGGAACTGGTCTCGCCCTGCCGCACTATGGCGCCGACAAGCGCGTCACCGGGATCGATCTCTCGCCGGACATGCTGGCCAAGGCGCGGGAGCGGGTCGCGCGCGACGAGATCACCACGGTGGAGGCGCTGCTCGAAGCCAATGCCGAGGAAACCGGCCTGCCCACCGGCTCTTTCGATATCGCCGTGGCCATGTTCGTGGCCTCCGTGGTGCCCAATCCGCGCAAGCTTATGCAGGAGATGCGGCGCGTGGTGAAGCCGGGCGGCCACCTCTTGCTGGTCAATCACTTCCAGGCCGAGAGCGGCCTGCGCCTGCTGGCGGAAAAGACCCTGGCACCGGCCTCGCGCAAGCTGGGCTGGCACCCTGACTTCGCCATGGACTCCATCCTTTCCCGCGAAGACCTGCGCCGCGCCAGTCGCAGCAGCGTGCCGCCCTTTGGGCTGTTCACCCTGGTGCAGCTGACCAACGACTGAGCGCTACTCCACCTGATAACCACGCCCCGCCAGGCAGGCGGCCAGGGCCTGGCGGAAGCGCTGGGTCAGGTAGGGATCGCCGACCGCACCGGGTCGCTCGGGATCGAAGCCCGACTCGCCAGCGGCGTAGCGGCGGCAATCGTAGCGATCCGTGGCGTAGCGTTCGGGCGGCTGGCCCTGCAAGGGATAGGCGGTGACGTCATAGGCGTCGTAGCCGGTCCCTGGAGGCGCCGCCGTCGTGGTCGGTACTGCAGCGACGTTGGGATCGGCGACGGTGACGAAGCCGCCGCCCGGATCGGTGCGGTAATAGCTGCCCGCGGCGAAATAGTAGGTGGTGCCGCCCATCCACAGCGTTTCGGCAAAGGCCGGCAAGACGCTGACGCGTACCCCGGTCGGCGGCAGGGTCACCACATAGCGCGGCCCCTGGGGCCGATACCAGTAGCCGTCGGCGTAGTAATACTGACTGTCCCGATACCAGACGCGGGTGAAACCGGCCGGCACGCCCGGTACCTCGAAACCGGGTCGCCACTGGGGATTAGCGCCCCAACCGGGACGCGGGCCGGACCAATGCGGGTCCCGCTCCGGTCGTGGGGGTGGCGGCGGCGGATAACTCCGACCGGGCTGGTCAGGCGCCGGCATCATGTAGCCCGGACGCGGCAGCGGGACGGGGCGGTCTTGCCAGGCCGGCTGATAGCCTGGTCGCGGCGGTGGTGGATCGTTGCGCTCCCAGCGCTCCAGCGCCGGACCATTGCCGCGTCCGGGCGAGCCGCCATTCCAGTCACCCTGACCGCGGCCCTGCCAGCGCCCAGCATTGCCTGGGGGAATGACGGGTGGCGGCTGGGCGCCCGGCGGCGGATTCACATAGACGCCGCCCAGGCGATAGTTGTTATCGGCCCAGGCGGGCGCGATGCTCCAGAGCGAAACGCCGGAGAAGACAAGCGCGAACAGCACGGCAGGCGATTTCATCGCACGGCTCCACGAGGGGATGGCCCAGAGTACCCCAAGGCTTGGACCCTCCCCCAGCCCGGCCGTTAGCCGCTCGCCCTATTTGTCGCGGCGCTGCTCCAGGGTCTTGCGCTGCTCGGCCAGGAACGGCTGCTCGGCCGGATCCAGTCGATCCATCCCGGCGACGATGCGGTGCCAATAGGGATACAGCGGCTCGCGACGGGTCGCCGCCTCGATCCGGGCGGACTCCTCTGCCGTCAGCGCCAGCTCCATGGCCGCCAGGTTGTCGTGCAGCTGGGCTTCGCTGCGGGCGCCGACGATCAGGCTGGTGATGCCCGGGCGATCCCTGAGCCAGGCCAGGCAGACCTGGGCTACCGAGACGCCATGGGCATCGCCCACCGCGGCCAGGGTCTCGATGATGTCCAGGGCGCGTTCGGGATCGTGTACATAGGGCTCGGGCCAATCGCTGCCCTGGCGCGTCCCCTGCGGCGCAGGCTTGCCGCGGCGGGTCGAGCCGGTCAGCAGACCCTCGCCCATGGGGCCCCAGACCAGGGTGCCGACCTCTTGGTCGAGGGCCAGCGGCAACAGTTCGTACTCCGCCTCGCGGGATTCCGGGGTGTAATAGATCTGCTGGCTGACCGGCTTGATGAAACCGTGCAGCTCAGCCTTGCCGAGGGTCTTCATCATTTGCCAGCCGGTGTAGTTGCTGGTGCCGAAGTAGCGCACCTTGCCGCTTTGCACCAGGTGGGTCATGGCCTCCAGCGTCTCTTCGATGGGGGTGACCCCGTCCCAGTTGTGCAGCTGGTAGAGATCCAGGTGATCGGTGCCCAGCCGGCGCAGGCTGTTCTCGCAGGCGCGGATCAGGTGATAGCGCGAAGCGCCGCTGTCGTTGGGGTCGTCGCTCATGGCGCTCCGCCCCTTGGATGCCAGCAGTATGTCGTCGCGCTTGTCGCCCAGGGCCTGGCCGACGAGTTCCTCGGCCAGGCCGTAGGAATACAGATCGGCGGTATCCACCAGATTCACCCCGGCGTCGAAGGCGATGTCGAACAGCCGCCGCAGGGTGCGCAGGTCGATGCCCCCGCACTTCTCGAATCCATCGCGACCACCCACCTGCAGGGTGCCGAGGGCGAGTTGGGAAACCAGCAGGCCGGAGTGGCCGAGCGGACGATATTGCATGGTGCCTCCAAGAGTTTTTACCGATAAAGGGTCGACTCCAGGCGTGTTCGGCAAGTTTCAACCGCACAGGAATCGCACTTACAGCGGTCCGCTTGGGTCTATGGCCCCACGCAAGGAGGAAAACACATGTCGAAACACCATCATCACGTTGGCTGGTTCAAGCGTCGCCATGAGGTAAAGCCGGACGACCTCACCATCGTCGACAATTCCCTGGTCAAGCGCGCCGTCGGCGCCGCCGCCCTTGGCAATGCCATGGAGTGGTTCGATTTCGGCGTCTATGGCTACCTGGCCGTGACCCTGGGCAAGGTCTTCTTTCCCGACGGCGATGCCGCCGCCCAGCTGATCGCCACCTTCGCCACCTTTACCGTGGCCTTTCTGGTCCGCCCCCTCGGCGGCATGGTGTTCGGCCCCCTGGGTGACAAGTACGGTCGCCAGAAGGTGCTGGCCCTGACCATGATCATGATGGCCCTGGGCACCTTCAGCATCGGCCTCATCCCCAGCTACGAGAGCATCGGCATCTGGGCGCCTGCCCTGCTGCTGCTGGCACGTGTCGTCCAAGGCTTCTCCACCGGCGGTGAATACGGAGGAGCGGCGACCTTCATCGCCGAGTACGCCACCGACAAGACCCGCGGACGCATGGGCAGCTGGCTGGAATTCGGCACCCTGGCCGGCTATATCGCCGGCGCGGGAACGGTCACGGCGCTCACCGCGGCCCTGACCCAGGAACAGTTGCTCGACTGGGGCTGGCGCGTGCCCTTCTTCATCGCCGGTCCCCTCGGCCTGCTCGGCCTCTATATGCGCCTGAAGCTGGAAGAGACCCCGGCGTTCAAGGCCCACACCGAGGCCAACGAAGGCAAGGCCGCGGACGGTCCGGCGCACAGTCTGCGCGAGCTGTTCACCCTGCATCGGGTCGCCCTGCTCAAGTGCGTCGGCCTGGTGCTGGTGTTCAACGTCACCGACTACATGCTGCTGACCTACATGCCCAGCTATCTGGCGGTGACCATGGGCTACGCCGAGACCAAGGGTCTGCTGCTGATCCTCATCGTCATGGTGGTGATGATGCCGCTCAACATCCTGGGCGGTTTCTTCAGCGACCGCTTGGGGCGCAAGCCGATGATCATTGGTGCGTGCGTGGCGATCCTGGTCCTGGCGATTCCCTGCCTCAAGCTGATCGGCAGCGGCCACGACTGGCTGATCTTCCTCGGCCTGATGCTGCTGGGCATGGCCCTGGCCTGCTTTACCAGCACCATGCCGTCCACCCTGCCGGCGCTGTTCTACACCCCCATCCGCTACAGCGCCCTATCCATCGCCTTCAACATCTCGGTGTCGCTGTTTGGCGGGACCACCCCGCTGGTCACCGCCTGGCTGGTGGAAAAGACCGGCGACCCCCTGGTGCCGGCCTACTACCTGATGGCCGCGGCCGTGATCGGCATCCTGACCATGCTGACCGTGCGCGAAACCGCCGGCCAACCCCTGCGCGGTTCGCCACCCTCGGTAGCCAGCGAAGAAGAGGCCAGGGAATTCCTCGCCAGCGACGCACCCCTGACCGTGGACAAGCAGCCGCCGGGACAGGCGTAAGCCTGAAGGTCTGATCGCGGCCCTGGCGGTCCGCCGCTGCGGTCGCTCCTACAGGCATGAACTACCGTAGGAGCGGCCCATGGCCGCGATGCTCTTCCCCCTTACCCTACCTTCCCCAGACGCCCTCCCCGCTCCCCCCTAAATCCCACGCAAAAGAAAAGGGGAGACCTTGCGGCCTCCCCTTGAATTCGTTGTCCTCTCGCACCGCTCGTGACGGTGGCTGCGATCGACCAGGAATGGTGACCTGGGCGGGCCCGGGCGCGGCGGACGGGATACCGTCGTTGGCGATGCGAAAGGCCCTCCTGGGGCGCCTTCGTTGGACAGCTCTACCGGGCTATCGAAGTTGAGTTCAGCTTACGCCCCTGTGGCCGGCAGAGGTTTGCGTTGTGCACACTCTTTCCTGCCTCTTGCGCAATCCTCGTCCACAAACCTAGCATTAAGCGCAATCGGCTAGCGCAAGGCATGCAAAATGGACAAACTCGATCGCTTCGATCTGAAAATCTTGGCAGAACTGCAGCGCGATGCGCGCCTGTCCAATCAGGAACTGGCCGAACGCATCGGGCTATCGCCCTCCCCCTGCTCGCGACGGGTCAAGCAACTGGAAGACAGCGGCTACATCACCCGTCAGGTCGCCCTGCTGGATCGCAAGAAACTCGGCCTGTCGCTGACCGCCTTCGTCCTCATCGGCATGGACAGACACACCCCCGAGCGCTTCGAGAACTTCCAGGCCATCATCGCCCAGTGTCCTGAGGTGCTGGAGTGCTGCCTGGTCACCGGCATGGATGCGGATTACCAGCTCAAGGTAGTGGTGCCCGACATGGAGCACTACCAGCAGCTGCTGCTGGGCACCCTGACGCGCATCGAGGGCGTTTCCAGCGTGCGGTCGAGCTTCGTGCTCAACCAGATCCTGGCCAGTACCGAGCTACCGCTCAACCACCTGCGGTCCTGAGCGCGGCGCGGCTTCGACGCTGGCGTCGAGAAAACGCGGCAGCACCAGCATGTGCGGTACTGCGAAGGCCGCCAGCACGGCGAACAGGGCGCGGATGCCGGTACGCTCCTGCAGCAGGAACACCAGGCCACCGGCCAGGGTAAACAGCGCAGCGCCCAGCAGGATCGGCCACGTCAGACGCAGATAGGTCTTGAAGGTGGGCGCCCCCAACAAACGTTGGCGCACCCCGGTCTGGGGCGCGGCGTGCAGCAGATAGAAGCCCAGGGCGAACCCCACCAGGGGCGGCGCCAGCACCACGGCCAGCAACGTCACTGCCAACCTGGGGCAACGCTGCTGCCAGGCGGCCAGCAACAGTACCGGCAGTGCCAGCAGCCCACCCAGTAGGAGCACGCGGGCTAGCCAGTCTGCGAGGGCAAGAGAAGCAGCCGGCCCCATGGCCAGGGCCAGCAACCGGGCGACGGCGGCTTCGTGCACCACCGCCGGACCGCCAATGATGAACAGCCCCAGGGCCAGCGAGGTCAGCCGCTTGGGAAACAGCTCGTCTTCATGGGCGAAATGCCAGGCGGAGAGCAACAGGAACAGCAGCAGCGCCGCCGTGCCTGCCAGTTGCCAGCAGAGCAGACAGACAAGGGCCGCTGCCAGATAGCAGCCGATAAAGGCGAGGCGCCGCCCGGGTGCGACTAGGCGCAGATCACTGGCGCCATGCAGCAAGCCCAGACCCAAACCTACCACCAGGGCGTAGGCCAGTTGCCCGGCCCCGCCCGCCAGGCTGGCGAGCCCGGCGGTCAGCACCAGCGCCAGCCAGCCTCGCCCGGTCTCCTGCATCCTTAGACGCCAGTCCGCGCCAGGGCCGCACGCAGATTGCGCTCGGAGGTGAAGGCATAGACCACCTTGGCCAGCACGTCGAGCACCAGGATGATCCAGATGGTCGCCGCATCGCTCACCATCCACCCGCCCTCCGGGCCAATGGCGAAGACCACCGGATAGATCAGCCAGAGCACGGTCAGAAAGCCGGTGTTCTTGCGATAGGCCGCGCCGATCGCGGCATGTTGCCCGGCTAGGGTCGCCAGCGGTTTCCACAGTAGATAGAGCACCCCGACAAAGGCCGCGCAGGACCAGGCGAAGAACACCCACTTGATGGTGCCGTAGGGCGCCAGGGAGGCCACCAGGCCCGTCACGATCATCACCACGTCCAGGGTGACGATGGAGGCTACGAAGCCGCCTTGTCCCTCTTGCTCACGCGCGCCGAGAAAGGCCGAACTCACCACCCCGGCCAGCAGCAGTGGCGTGGTGAAGGTCCAGTCCAGGTAGCGAGCGACATAGGTCACGCTGCCATCCGGCTTGATCAGATTGCCAACCCCCAGGTACATGGCCAGATAGGCCGTAGCGGCGATGAAGGGCACGGCGGCGTGGATCAGGGTGTGGCCGCGTAGCGGACCACGGTGCGCGCCCTTGGCATAGATCGCCAGGGAGGCGAGCGACATGATGACGAAGCCGATTAGCAGAGGGGTCTGACTCATGGGGTTCTCCAGGGGGACGATAGGTGCGCACTGACGGGCCAGGCCCTCTGGAGTAGGGGTTTCTCGGCGACCGCTGCGCTTAAGGTAGAGAAGCCGCAGTGTGAGTTGGTTCAAAATGTTTCAGAGAGTCGCGCGGCGTCCCCCTTGATCGGGATCAAGACGTCCTCAGCAGCGCTCGGGCAGGCTGCGCCGTTTCGTGCCCACTCAGGAATCCGCATGCTGCCGGCCCAGAACGTGATGCTGAGCTACGGACGCTGCTGCGCCAGCCCCGCCTTCTTCGATGATTTCTACCAGCGCTTCCTGGCCAGCTCGCCCCGGGTCCGGGAGAAGTTCGCCCACACCGACATGGCTGCCCAGAAGCTGCTGCTGCGCCACGGCATCATGAATCTGGTCCTGGTGGCCCGCGGCATGCCTACCACCAAACTGCGCCAGCTTGGCGAAAGCCATTGCCGGGCGCGGTTGGACATCGGTCCCGAACTCTACGAAGGCTGGGTCGACTGCCTGCTCGCCACCCTGGCCCAGCACGATGCCGACTTCACCCCCGTCCTGCGCCAGGAATGGCAAGGCGTGCTAGAGGCAGGGATCGCGGTGATGCGCCGTTACTACTGAGCAGGGCCCTGATTGTTGGGCTTCGCTCCGCTCTGCCCAACCTACGAAACCCGTAGGTTGGGCAGAGACAGCTCCACTGTCGAAGCCCAACACCCCAAGGTACCCCAACTTCACCCAAACGCCCCCTCTCCCCCAGGGAGAGGGCCGGGGTGAGGCAAACCAGACCTCGTAGGTTGGGCTGAGACAGCTCCATCGTCGAAGCCCAACACCCCAAGGCACCGCACCCTACCTAACGCCCCTCTCCCTCAGGAAGAGGGCCAGGGTGAGGGCAAACCACACCCCGTAGGTTGGGCTGAGACAGCTCCATCGTCGAAGCCCAACACCCCAAGGCACCGCACCTCATCCAAACGCCCCCTCTCCCCCGGGAGAGGGCCGGGGTGAGGGCAAACCAAACCCCGAAGTACCGCTATCCCCCCCAAAACAGCCCAATACCGGCCACCTGCCAGCCACCATCGGTCGGCCGAGCGCTCCAGTCGCCCACCAAACGCCCTTCCTCGCTTTACCCGCCTTGCCGGTCTGGCTAACGTATGACGAAAGGATTTTTGTGCGCCAGGTCTCGCTTTACCGCGCCCTGCCGCCTCTCGGAATGGATGACCGATGGCCCGCTTTTTCCCCGCTCGCAGCCAATGCCAGTTCGATACCCCCGGTGAACGTCGCTTCGCCGAACGCCTGGAAAAACTGCTCGAAGACGACTACCTCTGCTGGAGCAACGTCCCGGTCGGCCCCAAGGCGCGCTACCCGGATTTCGTCGTACTGCATCCGCGTCGCGGCATCCTGGTGCTGGAGGTCAAGGACTGGAAGCTCGCCACCCTGGAATCCGTCACCCCGGGCAAGGTGCGGCTGCATACCCAGGACGGCCTCAAGACCGTCGCCAATCCCCTGCTGCAAGCCCGCTCCTACATCCTCGAAGTCGACCTGCTGCTGAAAAAGGACCCGCTGCTGCGCCAGAGCGCCGGCTCGCCCCATCCGGGCCAGCTGATCATGCCCTGGGGCTGGGGCGTGGTGCTCACCGGCATCACCCGCCGCCAGTTCGAGCAGACCGACCTGGCCGACGTCCTCGATCCCCAGCGCGTGCTGTTCCAGGACGAGATGACCGAGTCCGCCGACCCGGAAGCCTTCCAGCAACGCCTCTGGGACATGTTCCCCCACGTCTTTCCCTGCGCCCTCACCCTGCCGCAGATCGACCGGGTGCGTTATCACCTCTACCCCGAGGTACGGGTCAACAGCCAGCCCGGCCAATTCGGCTTGTTCGACGCCGCCGAGGCGCCGCTGCCCAGCCTGATCAAGGTCATGGACCTGCAGCAGGAACAGCTGGCGCGCTCCCTAGGCGACGGCCACCGCGTCATCCATGGCGCCGCCGGCAGTGGCAAGACCATGATCCTCGGCTATCGCTGCGCCCACCTGGCCAAGGTCTCGGTCAAACCCATCCTGGTGCTCTGCTACAACAAGTCCCTGGCCGGCCGGCTGCGCCAGGTGATCGAGCAGAAGGGCCTTGGCGAACGGGTGGTGGTTCAGAACTTTCACGCCTGGTGCGCCGAGATGCTCACCGCCTATCAGGTGGACAAGCCGGACCACCGCTTGCCGGTAGCGGCCAAGATGGAGCAGTACGTGCTGCACACCATCGACGCCGTCGACCGCGGCCAGATCCCCCGCGGCCAGTACAGCGCCGTGCTGATCGACGAAGGTCACGACTTCGCCCCCGAGTGGTTCACGCTGGTGGTGCAGATGGTCGACCCCAGCACTCAGTCCCTGCTGGTGCTCTATGACGACGCCCAGGCCATCTACCGCGGCAAGGGCGGCAAGAAGGCGCTGGATTTCAGCTTCGCCAGCGTCGGCATCCAGGCCCAGGGCCGCACCACCATCCTCAAGCTCAACTACCGCAACACGGTGGAGATCCTCGCCGTCGCCCGCGCCTTCGCCACCGAACTGCTGACCAGTCGCGACGCCAGCGAAGACGGCGTGCCCCTGATCGCCCCGGAAAGCGCCGGCCGCCGCGGCCCCTTCCCCGAACTCATCCAGTGCGGCAGCGACCGCGAGGAATGGGACCTGCTCATCGCCCGCATCCGCGACGAACATGCCGCCGGCCGCCCGCTCAGCGACATGGCCATCCTCTACCGCAGCACCCGCCAGGCCTACCAGGCCGAATACGAACTCAAGAAGGTCGCCATCCCCTATCGCTCCGGCGCCAGCAACAAGGGCCGCGCCCAACTCTACGACGCCGAAGATAGCGTCAAGATCGTCAGCATGCACTCCAGCAAGGGACTGGAATTCGGGCTGGTGTTGATTCCCGGACTGGGCGAAATGCCCAAGCAGGGCGAGCCGGAAGCGGATGAGGCGCGGTTGTTGTATGTGGCGATGACTAGGGCGATTGATCGGTTGGTGATGACGTATCAACAAGAGTCTTCGCTTACAAAAAAAGTGAAATCTGCCTTTTAAAAAAATGTGCTATTAGATATCTCAAACCAATCGCAGATGGAGCCTTACAATGGGCGAGTGGTCAAAAAAACTAGGTGAGCACGGTGAAGACATTGTCGAATCTTTGCTAAAGCTAATTGGCTGGCATTCAAGTATAAAAGGAACAGACATTGATTGCTTCAAACAAAAAGAGCATGCCAAAGATGGAAGCCTGAGAAAACAGCACGGCATAGATTTCATCTTTTCCTCACCCTCTCCACTGGAAGACGACCTTCTAAGACACCTACTAGTATCATCTAAATTCTCGTCAAAGCCATACCCCAACTCACCTTCAAGTACTTTTAAATCACATATAAACGACTTAGCAACAGCTATAGAATGCTTCAAAAAGTCAGAAACAAAGAAGAGAATAAACAAAAGCTATCAAAACGTGAACTCCGATTCAGTCTCAGGAGTTCTCTTCTGGATAACAGCGCAGACGATCCATCAACAGATATAGTTCAGCAAGTTTGTAGCGTTAAAGGAATTGATGACTTCCCCTATGGTACGATATATGTAATAGACAATTATAGGGCAAGCTTTTTATACGACACCATAACTTACGCAAGAAGCAGTTTCGGAAAAGAAAACTATAGATTCCTATACCCGTCAACCGGAAAAAACATAGGAACATCTACAAGACTAACCAGCGGCGAAATATTACCTGCCGAATACTTGAATAGTGGAATAATACCCTTCCACATCGAAACTGATAAAAAGAAAATCCTGCTCATTTGTTGCCAAGAAAATTTTTCTGAAAACACTCTAAAACGCCTAATCGGCTTTTCTATGGCAGCGACTTTAGAATTTGCAAACGAAGTACTAATTGCATTTCCTGATTACGAATTCACTAAGCACAAGCAGGATGTAGACATCACAAAAGCCGGCTTAGCCAATAAGAAATTCGCAAGCACAATTAAAGTGAATTCATATAAAAGCGATTTCAGAGGAAGTGAAGAATGACTAACACCATGAATGAGGACTCCATTCTCCCTCAAGGTGAAAGCTTGAGATCCTATCTGGCGCAACCTTATATAAGCAAAGGTGATCTCAAGAGCATCCTGAGAAGCCGTGGAGTTTTTCTATCCAGCTCAGAAAAAGAAAGTAGCATTCCAGCGCTCACACTCACACTTATCAGACCGAGCGAGTTTGCGAACCTTCAGCAAGCATACACTTCAAAAGAGGACAACCCCAAAATAACCACACAAACTATAAAATGGCAGGGAGACAGCGACCTTATAAATGCAATGCCCGACGAGATAAATATAAACAAAATCATAAATTTAGAGTTTGAAACATATAAAGCAATTGGAACGCCAAGCTTTTATCCTGTAAATGGAGATCCAAACACAGTCCGCATGGACTTCACAATTGAACGTCTAAACAGATCCAAAAACTGGGTCGAGACAAAAAGAAACTTTAGAGCTTCTATAGAAATCAAAAAAGACAAAGAAAACAATGAATTAATAATAATCAGCACACATACCGCCCCAGAAACAAAAAAAACAAACACCGCACTGTCCAGCTACCTAATAACTCATCTAAAGTCAAAAAATGCGATCCCTGCCGAAGAAAAAGCAAAATCTATCACCTTTAGCGATTTTACAAACGAAACCAGATTTTCTTATTTGCTCGGCCTCACAAAAGAGAGCCGACTAACAACGCTAACTTTTTTAGAGATAGTAGATATCGGACTCACACCCGATCCCGAAATAGCTTTACCAAAAGATTTAGAATGGTTAAAAGAAAGAATCAGAAGTCTAGATTTAAAGGGAATAACCCTAGAAGAATCGGAATTTTTGACAAAGCTATCCTATCGGCATTCACTGCATTTGCACAGAGTGGATTCAAAATTTAGATTTAGCGTCTCTGGGCTTGATGGCGACTGCGTCATATCGATAAGCTTCCCTGAATTTACAGCAAGCCAAAACAAAGCGAGCGAAATCGAAATGAAAATAAAAAACATAACATTTGAAAAAATAAATAAATCCATGGATAGAAATGATGCAAAAGAAGAAATATTAAAAGAACTAGAATTTGAAAAAGTAAACTCTTTTAAAAAGCTTCAAAACCGACCATAAGCCAGCACGGGCGGATTATTAATCCCACTCACTTACTCGATTAAAAGCCTCACAAACGCCTCCGCCTGCGGCGACACCTCATCCCGGCGCCTGAGCAACCACACCGCCGAGGTCGCCTCCGGATCGTCCAGATCGCGATACACCAGCCCTTCCATCTGGGTGCGCTGGTAGGTGGCGGGCAGCACGGTGACGCCGAGGCCGGCGGCGACCAGGCCGAGGATGATGAGGACTTCGCTGGCCTCTTGGACGATGCGCGGGGTGAAGCCGGCGCGGGCGGCGAGGCCGTGGAGCTGCTGGTAGAGGCCGGTGCCGAAGCTGCGCGGGAAGTAGACGAAGGGCTCGGCGGCGAGGGCGGCCAGGGGCAGCGGGCCGCAGCCCTGCTGGGCCAGGGGATGGTCGTGGCGCAGGGCGACCACCAGGGGTTCGCGGAAGAGTTCGACCGCCACCAGGGCGTCGGGCAATTCGATGGGGCGGATCAGGCCGATCTGCAGGTTGCCGGCGAGCATGGCGTCGATCTGTTCGCGACTGCTCATCTCCTGCAGTTGCAGGCGCACCTCGGGATAGGCGCGGCGGTAGGCGAACAGCGTCTTGGGGATAGTGGCGACGAAGGGCGAGGAGGCGCTGAAGCCCACCTGCAATTGCCCGGTCTCACCGCGGCCGGCACGACGGACCCGTTCGGCGGCGCGTTCGCTGGCCAGGAGGATCTGCCGGGCCTCGTCGAGAAACAGCCGGCCGGCCTCGGTCAGGGCGACGCGTCGATTGGTGCGTTCCAGCAGACGTGTGCCCAGCTCGCTTTCCAGGGCCTGGATCTGCTGACTGAGCGGTGGCTGGGAGAGATTTAGGCGCTGGGCGGCGCGGCCGAAGTGCAGCTCCTCGGCCACCGCCACGAAATACCTCAGGTGGCGCAATTCCATACGTCTTCCATTGAGTCGCAAAACCTATCAATCGAGACGGACAATATATTGGATATATGGCAGCTGCCAGCCTAGGGTGGTGAGGTCAGACCTGCCCTGAGGTACCCGTGAACACGTCCCGGTCGTCCGCCACGCCCCCTACCCCCCCGCTGGAAACCCGCCCTGCCGCCAATGAGCCGCAGCACGCACCGGACGCCTTCATCGAGAAAGGTACGCCGCAATTCCTGCGCACCGCCCTGGCGCTGTTCTGCGGCGGCTTCGCCACCTTCGCCCTGCTCTATTGCGTGCAGCCGCTGATGCCGATCTTTTCCCAGGCCTTTGGCCTGACCGCCGCGGCCAGCAGTCTGTCGCTGTCCCTGGCCACCGGCCTGATGGCCTGCGGTCTGCTGGTGACCGGACCGATTTCCGATGCCATCGGGCGCAAGTCGGTGATGGTCTATGCGCTGTTCGCCGCAGGTGGCTTCACCCTGCTCAGCGCCCTGATGCCCACCTGGGACGGCATCCTGGTGACCCGTGCCCTGGTCGGGCTGTCGCTGGCCGGGGTGGCGGCGGTGGCCATGACCTACCTGGCCGAAGAGGTGCATCCCGAACACCTGGGCTATGCCATGGGCCTCTACATCAGTGGCAACGCCCTGGGCGGGATGTCCGGCCGGGTGATCAGCGGGGTGCTGGTGGATTTCGTCTCCTGGCGCATTGCCCTCGGCGCCCTGGGGGTGCTGGCCCTGGTGGCGGCGGTGCTGTTCAAGCGCAGCCTGCCAGCCTCGAAGCGCTTTCAGCCGCGGCCGCTGCGGCCGCGCAGCCTGCTCGCCGGCTATGCCCTGCACTTTCGCGATGCCGGGCTGCCCTGGCTGTTCCTGGAGGCCTTCCTGCTGATGGGCGCCTTCGTCACCCTGTTCAACTACATCGCCTATCGCCTGCTGGCCGAACCCTACCACCTGAGCCAGGCCTGGATCGGCGTGCTGTCACTGGTCTATCTGGCGGGGATCTACAGCTCGGCCAAGTTCGGCAGCCTGGCCGATCGTTTCGGCCGGCGTCAGGTATTCGCTGGCGCCATCGTGCTCAAGCTGTGCGGTCTGCTGCTGACCCTGTTCACCCCGCTGTGGCTGGTGCTGCCGGGGATGCTGCTGTTCACCTTCGGCTTCTTCGGCGCCCATTCGGTGGCCAGCAGTTGGGTCGGGCGGCGCGCGCGCCAGGCGCGGGGTCAGGCCTCCTCGCTCTATCTGTTCAGTTACTACGCCGGTTCCAGCGTGGCCGGCACCCTGGGTGGCTTCTGCTGGCACCTGGGCGGCTGGACCGGTGTCGGTCTGTTCATCGGCGCCCTGCTGCTCGCGGCCCTCGCCGTGGCGGTCCGGCTGTCCAGGTTGCAGCCGCTACCAGCGGCGTGACTGCAGGCCTTGACCGCTCCCTTGAGGTTGAAACGCCTCTGGAGCGGTCCCTGCAGCCATGATCGCGATAACCATCAGCGACAGCTTCACCTTTACCTTCACCTCTCTTGCCCAAATCACCGCTTCCACTGCCGCTCGTCGCACGGAGCGGCGTTTCGTGCCCTGAAAAGGGGCCCTCTACCTCCCGCCACGCTAGCCTGTCCCTGGCTTCGCGGCATGACTGTCACCTCTTAGCAAAGTTCAGACAAATGTTTGCCTAGGGTGGGAGCCGCTTGGATAATGCGCGCCGAACGCTGCAATACCCTGCTCATCAGGGATAGATGAAACGGCAAGCACGTAAGGCTCCGGGGTAGATTCGGCTGTGAACATGCACTTCCAGATTAGCGATTGGCGCGCCTGGGCGCCTGGTCTTGGCGACCAGGACGCCTGGCGGCAGTGGTGCGCCGCGCCCTGGTGTCCGGCGGACGACGGCAGCCAACCCGATGCCAGCTTCCTGCCGGCCATGCAGCGCCGCCGCCTGAGCCGGCTGGCGCGCATGACCTTCCAGGTGGCCTGGCCGTTGGCCGACGCCCATGGCGAGCCGCTGCCGCTGATCTTCGCCTCGCGCCACGGCGAGACCCCGCGCACCCTGGCCATCCTCCAAGAGCTGGCCCGCGGCGAGCCGCTCTCCCCGACCCAGTTCAGCCTTTCGGTGCACAACGCCATCATCGGCCAGTGGTCGATCCTGCGCGGCGATCACAGCGAGATGAATGCCCTGGCCACTGGCCGCGATGGTCTCGAACACGCCGTGCTGGAAGCCTCCACCCTGCTCGCCGAAGGCGCCAGCGGGGTGCTGGTGGTGATCGCCGAAGAGGCGCCGCCTACCCTCTATGCGCCCCAGATCGATGACGTTCCCTTTCCCTATGCCGTGGGCCTGCTGCTCACTCCTGGCAGCAGCCATGGCCTGAGCGGCGAGCCGGCCCCGGCGGACGCCGCGACCAGCGTCTGGCCGCATGCTCTGGAACTGCTGCGCCTGCTGCAAGCACGCGGCGAGCGCCACCTCGCCTATGCCGGGCGCGCCTGGCACTGGCAGGCGGAGGCTTGCGGATGAGCGGCCGGCTGGACTATGGCTATCGCCTGCTGGCCACGGGGCTCAACTTCGTGGTGTTCGGCTGCGGCGCCCTGGTCTTTCGCCTGCTGATCCTGCCGCTCCTGCTGGTGATGCCGGGCGATCCCCTGCGCCGCCGCCAGCGTGCGCGGCGGGCCAATGCCCGGCTGTTCCGCTTCTTCGTCGCCTTCATGGTGCTGACCCGGGTGATGAATCTGCGTATCCAGGGCCGCGAGCGGCTGGGTCGTCCGGGCCAGCTGATCATCGCCAACCACCCCTCACTGATCGACGTGGTGGTGCTCATCGGCCTGGTGCCCGACGCCAATTGCGTGGTCAAGCAGGGTCTCTGGCAGAACCCCTATCTCAAGCGGCAGATCCAGGCCGCCGGCTACATCAGCAACAACGGCAGCGCCGAGATGCTCGACGAAGCCGCCGACGCCCTGCGCGAAGGCCAGACGCTGATCATCTTTCCCGAGGGTACCCGCACCACCCCCGGCGAGCCGCCGCGCTTCCATCGTGGCGCCGCGGCCATCGCCCTGCGCGGCGCCCGCTGCATCACCCCGGTCATTATCCGCGTGGTACCCAGCACCCTGACCAAGGCCACGCCCTGGTATCGCATTCCCGCGCGGCGCTTCGACTTCCAGCTGGAAGTGGGCGCCGACATCGACCCCACCACCTTCGCCGGGCGGCCGTTGCCGCTGGCGTCGCGTGAACTCAACGACCAGCTGCACCAGCTCTACCTGAAGGAAACCGGCAACCATGACTGATCTCAACCTTGAGCTCAAAAGCCTGATCATCGAGGCGCTCGGCCTCGAGGACGTCACCGTCGACGACATCGGCGACGACCAGATCCTGTTCGGCGACGGCCTGGGCCTGGATTCGGTGGACGCCCTGGAGCTGGGCCTGGCGATCCAGAAGCGCTACGGCATCCGCATCGACGCCGAGGCCAAGGACACCCGCACCCATTTCGCCAACGTCAACGCCCTTGCGGCCTTCGTCGCCGCCCAGCGCGCCGCCTGAGGAGATCGCTATGCAAAGCCGTGAAGCCATCTTCGAGACCCTGCGCAGCGCCCTGGTCGAACTCTTCGAACTGGAGCCCGAGCGGGTGACCCTGGAGGCCAACCTCTACGAGGACCTGGAGATCGACAGCATCGACGCCGTTGACCTGATCGACCACCTGCGCCGCCAGACCGGGCACAAGATCGCCGCCGAGCAATTCCGCCAGGTGCGCACCGTGGGTGACGTGGTCGAGGCCGTCCATCGCATCAGCCAGGCGGACGCCTGATCCGCCGCCTATGAGTGCCCTGCCTTCCCGCTCCCCCCTGGGCCTGGTCGCCAGTGCCCTGCTGCTCCTGCTCGGCCTGGCCTATCCCTTCGCCGTCTACTTCGGCCTGCAGCACCTCTCGCCACGGCTGTTCGCTGCCGGTCTGGGCGCCCTCTGGGGCCTGCGCCTGCTGCAACCCGGCCTCAACGGCCTGCAGCGCGGCACCGCCCTGGTCGCCCTGGGCTTCTGCCTGCTGCTGGCCCTGAGCGACGCCGCCGTGCTGCTGCGCTGGTATCCGGTGCTGCTCAGCCTCTTCCTGCTGGCAGTATTCGGCCTGAGCCTGCTGCGCGGCCAACCGCTGATCGAGCGCCTGGCGCGGCTGCGCGAACCCGAGCTGCCAGCACGGGCGGTGCGCTACACCCGCAGAGTGACCCAGGTCTGGTGCCTGTTCTTTCTGTTCAATGCGCTCACCGCCGCTGCCCTGGCGCTCTGGGCGCCGCTGGCCTGGTGGACGCTCTATACCGGCGTCATCGCCTATGGCCTGATGGGCCTGCTGTTCGCCGGTGAATGGCTGGTCCGCCAGCGCGTGCGGAGGCTGCCATGACCTTCACCCCTCTCGCCGAGCTGCTGGGCGCCGCGAGCCCGCTGGATGCGGCACTCAAGCAGCGCGCCCTGAGCCTGGCGGCGGCCTTCCAGGCTGGTGGCCTCAGGCGCCTGGCGCTGCACCTGGACGATGCCGAGGACCTGGCCTGCGCCTTGCTCGGTGCCTGGCGCGCCGGCATCGAGGTGATCCTGCCGGCCGACGCCCAGCCCGCCACCCGTGCTCGGCTGATGCCTACGCTCGATGCCTGGCTCGACGATCTTGCCGGCTGGACCGCCGCCGAGCCCCTGGCGCCCGCCGCGCTCGACCTCCACGCACCGCTGCTGACCCTGAGCACCTCGGGCTCCAGTGGCGAACCCAAGCTGATCGCCAAGCAGCTGTTCCAGCTGGCCAACGAGGTCGCTGCCCTGGAGCGCCTCTGGGGCGAGTCTCTGGGCGAGGCAACCATCCTTGGCAGTGTCTCCACCCAGCACATCTATGGCCTGCTGTTTCGCGTGCTCTGGCCGCTCTGCGCCGGTCGCCCCTTCGCCCGCCAGGCGCTGCCCTTCACCGAGGAGCTGCAGCGGGAGACCGCCGCCCTGCTGCGCGCGGGTCGCCGAGCGGTGTGGATCAGCAGCCCGGCCTTGCTCAAGCGCCTGGGCGAGAACCTCGATGACGCCATCCTCGGTCAGGTGGTGCGGGTGTTTTCCTCTGGCGGCGTGCTGCCGGAGGCGGCGGCCACGGCCTGCCAGGCGCGCTTCGGCCAGTACCCCACCGAGGTCTATGGCAGCTCCGAGACCGGCGGCATCGCCTGGCGCCAGGGCCCGCAGCCCTGGCAGGCCTTCGCCGACCTTATCCTGGGCCAGGACGCTGACGGCGCCCTCTGGCTGACCTCACCCTATCTGCCCCAGGGCGTGCGCGAGCAGACCATGGACGGTGTGAGCCTGCTGGGAGACGGTCGCTTCGAGCTGCTCGGGCGTCTGGATCGCATCGTCAAACTGGAAGAGAAGCGCATCGCCCTGCCAGCGCTGGAAGCGCGCCTGCTCGACCATCCCGCCGTCGCCGACGTCCGCCTGGGCGTGGTGCAACAGGGTCGCGCCCTGCTCGGCGCCCTGGTCGCCCTGAGCGAAAGCGGCCTGCACCAGTTGCGCAACGGCGGTCGCCGTGCCCTGGTGGCCGAGTTGCGCGAATACCTGGCCGGCCACTGCGAGGCCATCGCCCTGCCGCGCCGCTGGCGCCTGCTGCTGGCGCTGCCCTACAGCGCCCAGGGCAAGCTAGCCCAGGCCGAGGTGGAGCGGCTGCTGGCCCAGCCACGGCCGGTAGAGATCGAGCCGCTCGGCGTCGAGCAGACCGAGGACGGCTGGCGCCTGGAACTGGAAATCGCCCCGGACCTGGCGTTCTTTTCCGGCCACTTCCCCACGGCGCCGGTGGTGCCCGGGGTGGTGCAGGTCGGCTGGGCCCAGCGCCTGGCCCGTCAGCACCTGGATCTACCCGCAGACTTCGCCGGCATGGAGGTGCTCAAGTTCCAGCAGCTGCTGCGCCCCGGCGATCGGGTGACCCTGACCTTCCACTTCGACGCCACCCGCAGCAAGCTGCACTTCGCCTTTCGCCAGGGCACGGCGGCCTGCTCCTCCGGGCGCATCCTGCTCAAGGAGGCGCAGCCATGAGCTTTCGTGCCTGCGCGGTGATCCCGGTGTTCGACCATGAGCACGCCCTGCCGCTGGTGGTCCAGGCGCTGCGCCAGCGCGCCCTGCCCTGCGTGCTGGTGGACGACGCCTCCAGCCCCGCCTGCGCCCAGGTGATGGACGAACTGGCGACCCAAGCCGACGTCCATCTGCTGCGGCTGCCGGTCAACCAGGGCAAGGGCGGCGCGGTGATGGCCGGACTCGCCGAGGCGCAGCGCCTGGGTTTCACTCATGCCCTGCAGGTGGATGCCGACGGCCAGCACGACCTGGCCGACGTGGCCGCCTTTCTCGCCGAGGCCCAGGCCTATCCCGAGGCGCTGATCTGCGGCTACCCGCAGTTCGACGACTCGGTGCCCAAGGGCCGGCTCTATGCCCGCTACCTCACCCATGTCTGGGTGTGGATCAACAGCCTGTCCCTGGCGATCCGCGACAGCATGTGCGGTTTTCGCGTCTACCCGCTGGCGCCGACCCTGGCGGTGATCCGCGCCGGCGGCCTGGGCAGGCGTATGGATTTCGACCCTGAGATCCTGGTGCGCCTGGCCTGGCGCGAGCAGCCCATGCGCTGGCGGCCGACCCGGGTGCACTATCCGCTGGATGGCCGTTCGCACTTTCGCCTCTGGCAGGACAACGTGCTGATCTCGCGCATGCACACCCGGCTGTTCTTCGGCATGCTGCTGCGCGCGCCTCGCCTGCTCTGGCGCCGGGTGCGCGCGTGAGCGGCCACTGGGCGCAGCAGCGCGAGCGTGGCAGCCCGGTGCTGATGCGCCTCACCGCCTGGCTGGCGCGGCACCTGGGCCGCCGCGCCATCGCTCCGCTGCTGCGGCTGATCGTGCTGTACTTCTTCCTGTTCGGCGCCCGCGCCCGCCGTGGCATCCGCGACTACCAGCAACGCCTGGCCCGCTGGAGCAATCGTCCCGATCTGCAGCCCAGCTGGCGCAGCGGCTATGCCCAGTTCATGGCCTTCGCCGAAGCCCTGCTGGACAAGCTCGACGCCTGGAACGGCCGTCTCGGCCTGGATCAGGTGCAACTGCACGACCCGGATCAGGTGCACAGCCGCATGCACGCCCCGCGCGGCGAGATCCTGGTCACCGCCCACCTGGGCAACCTCGAAGTCTGTCGCGCCCTGGCCCAGCTGGGACGGCGGGTACGGCTCAATGTGCTGGTGCACACCCGCCATGCCGAGGCCTTCAATCGCCTGCTGGAAGAGGCCGGCGCCAGTGACCTGCGACTGATCCAGGTCAGCGAACTGGACCCGGCGGTGATGCTGCAGCTCAACGAACGCCTGGAGCGCGGCGAATGGCTGGCCATCGCCGGTGACCGGGTGCCGCTGCACGGCGGCCGCACCGTCGAGGTGGATTTCCTCGGCGCCCCGGCGCCCTTCCCCCAGGGTCCCTGGCTGCTGGCGCACCTGCTGCGCTGCCCGACCAACCTGCTGTTCTGCCTGCGCGAAGCCGACGGCTACCACCTCTACCTGGAAGATTTCGCCCCGGCCCCGGCCTGGCGTCGCCAGGAGCGCGCTGCCGGCATCCAGGGCCTGGCCCAGGCCTATGCCGAGCGCCTCGCCGCCCATTGCCTCAAGGCGCCGCGGCAGTGGTTCAACTTCTACCCCTTCTGGAGTCGCGATGAACGCTAGTGTTCGCTTTGGTAGCCAGGCCCTCGCCATCGAAGACCTGGTCGCCCTGGCCGAGGGCCGGGCCCAGGCCGAATTGCAGGACGACGTCGCCTTCCGCGACGGCATCGCCCGCGGCGCGCGCTTCGTCGAGTCGCTGCTGGCCCGCGAGGGTTCGGTCTACGGCATCACCACCGGCTACGGCGATTCCTGCGTGGTCGCCGTGCCCCTGGCCCAGGTCGAGGCGCTGCCGCGTCAGCTCTACACCTTCCACGGCTGCGGCCTGGGCCGCCATCTGGATGCGGCGGCGACCCGCGCGGTACTGGCCGCGCGGTTGCAGTCACTGTGCCAGGGCGTCTCCGGGGTGCGCGTCGAGTTGCTCGAACGCCTCACCGCCTTCCTGCGCGAAGACCTCCTGCCGCTGATCCCCGAGGAGGGCTCGGTGGGCGCCAGTGGCGATCTCACCCCGCTGTCCTACGTCGCTGCCGCCCTCTGCGGCGAGCGCCAGGTGCTCTGGCGCAATGAGATACGGGAAGCAGCGGACGTCCATGTCGAGCTGGGCTGGACGCCGCTGGTGCTCAGACCCAAGGAAGCCCTGGCGCTGATGAACGGCACTGCGGTGATGACCGGCCTGGCCTGCCTGGCCTTTTCCCGCGCCGAGTACCTGCTGCGCCTGGCGACGCGCATCACCGCGCTCAACGTGGTGGCCCTGGCCGGCAACCCCGAGCACTTCGATCAGCGCCTGTTCGCCGCCAAGCCCCATCCGGGCCAGGGCCAGGTGGCCGCCTGGCTGCGCGCGGATCTCGCCGCCGAGGGTCCGGCGGCGCCCCTACACCGGTTGCAGGACAGATATTCGCTGCGCTGCGCGCCCCATGTGCTGGGCGTGCTGGCCGACAGCCTGCCCTGGCTGCGCCAGTTCATCGAGACCGAACTCAACAGCGCCAACGACAATCCGCTGATCGACGCCGAAGACGAGCGGGTGCTGCATGGCGGCCACTTCTATGGCGGCCATATCGCCTGCGCCATGGACAGTCTCAAGACCCTGGTGGCCAACGTCGCCGACCTGCTCGACCGCCAGCTCGCCCTTTTGGTGGATGCGCGCTACAACCATGGCCTGCCGGGCAATCTCTCCGGCGCCCCGGCCGAGCGGGCCATGCTCAACCACGGCTTCAAGGCGGTGCAGATCGGCGCCAGCGCCTGGACCGCCGAGGCGCTCAAGGGCACCCTGCCGGCCAGCGTCTTCTCCCGTTCCACCGAATGCCATAACCAGGACAAGGTCAGCATGGGCACCATCGCCGCCCGCGACGCCCTGCGCGTGCTGGAGCTCACCGAGCAGGTGGCCGCCGCCACCCTGCTGGCCGCCCAACAGGGCGTCTGGCTCAGGTGCGAGCAGGGCGGGCAACCGCCCGCGCCCCTGGCCGCCATGCACCGCGCGCTGGGCGAGACCTTCCCGCCGCTGATCGAAGACCGTGCCCTGGAAGCCGAACTGCGCCAGACCCTGACCCTGATTCGCGCGCGCCACTGGAGGCTCTATGCGTAAGACCGGTGCCCTACAGGTCGAGGTGGAGATGCAGATCCCCTTCTTCGACGTCGACATGATGGAAATCGCCTGGCACGGCCATTATGTGAAGTACCTGGAGGTGGCGCGCTGCGCCCTGCTCGACCGCCTCGACCACAATTACCTGCAGATGCGCGACTCCGGCTATGGCTGGCCGGTGATCGACCTGCAGATTCGCTACATCCGTCCGCTGCTGTTCCAGCAACGCGTCCGCGTCCGCGCCGATCTGGTGGAGTGGGAGCATCGCCTCAAGCTCAACTACCTGATCAGCGACGCTGCCACCGGTGAGCGCCTGACCCGCGCCAGTACCGTGCAGGTCGCCGTGGACATGGTCAGCCGCGAGATGCAGCTGGCCTCGCCCAAGGTCTTCATCGACGCCGTGGAGAGGGCCCTGGCATGCGCACGCTGATCGCTCTGCTATTCATCCTGGCCGCGCCCCTGGCCCAGGCCTTCGATCTCGACGACCTGGCCGCCCAGTTGGCGCGCCCCGCGGCGGTCGAGGGCAGCTTCGTCCAGCAGCGCTATCTGCGCGCCCTGCCGCAGCCGCTGACCAGCAGCGGTCACTTCACCCTGGCCCGCGGCCTGGGCCTGCTCTGGCGGCTGGAAAAGCCCCTGGCGCAGACCTATCGCATCACCCCCGGCACCATCGCCAAGCAGACGCCGACGGGTTGGACGCCCTTGCCCGGCAGCGACCTGGCCGCGCGCCAGAGCGCCCTGTTCCTGGCCGTGCTCGGCGGCGATCGCAGCGGCCTGGAACGCGACTTCGAGCTGGCCCTGACCGGCGACGCCAATCACTGGCAGCTGCGCCTGACCCCACGCGGCGCGCTGCTCAAGCAGGTGTTCGACGGCATCCTCATCCAGGGCGGTGCCCTGGTCGAACAGGTGGAGATCCGCGAGACCCAGGGCGACCGCAGCCTGCTCAGGCTGGATGGCCAGCCTGGCGACACCCTGGGCGCCGAGCAGCGCGCGGTCTTCCAGTGACCCGGCTGCAGCGCCCCTTCCTGCTGTTCCTGCTCGCCCTGCTGGCGCTCAGCGCCTGGCAGTGGCGCCACGGGCCGCCAGTGGCTGCCGATCTGCTGGCGCTCTTGCCCCAGGGCGCCGGCGACGCCCTTACCCAGCAGGCCGAGGCGCGCATGGCCGAGCCGCTCAATCGTGAGGTACTCCTGCTGGTGGGTCATCCCCAGCGTGAGCGGGTAGCTGCCCTGGTCGAGCGCCTGGGCCAGACCTGGTCGCGGGAGCCACTGTTCGAAAAGGTGCAATGGCAGCTGACGCCAGATCTGCCTGGCCTGCGCCAGCAACTCCTGGCCAGTCGCCTGGCGCTGACACCGGGGCCGGCGCGCGACGAACTGCTCAAGACGCCCGACAGCTATCTGCAGGCCCGGGCCGCGGCCCTCTTCGATCCCTTCGCCGGCGCCGGCGCCCTGCCCCTGGAGCAGGACTGGTTCGGCCTCGGCCTGCTGGTGCAGCGCCAGCTCACGCCGGCCAGCAAGGTGCAATTCGACGCCGGCAGCGGCCTGCTGCTGACCCAGGGCGACGGCCTGACCTGGGCCCTGATCCGCGCCCGTACCCGCGCCGATGCCTTCGACTTCGATGCCCCGCCACGGGTAGAAGCCCTGATCGAGGCCGCCCGCCGTGAGGTGGTCGCGGATGGCGGTCAGCTACTCGCCGCCAGCGGCCTGAGATACGCCGCCGCCGGCCAGGCCACCGCCAGTCGCGAGATGTCGCTGATCGGCGGCCTGGCCACCCTTGGCACCCTGGCCCTGCTGCTGGGGCTGTTCCGCCGCTGGCGGGTGCTGCTCAGCCTGCTGGCGGTGGGCGTGGCCCTCCTGGCCGGCAGCGCCACCTGCGTGCTGCTGTTCGGCCAGATCAACGCCCTCACCCTGATCCTCGGCGCCAGCCTGACCGGGGTGGCCGCCGACTACCCGCTGCACTACCTGAGCAAGAGCTGGAAGGGTGGCTCCTGGGATGCCACGGCCATCCTGCGCCAGACCCTGCCGGGATTGTCCCTGAGTCTGGCGACCAATCTGCTGGGCTACCTGGCGCTGGCCTGCACGCCCTTTCCGGCGCTGACCCAGGTGGCGGTGTTTTCCGCCGCCGGCCTGATCGGCGCCTACCTCACCACCGTCTGCCTCTTGCCGGCCTGGTGGCAACGCCTGGACCTGGCGCCGCCCGCCGCGCCCCTGAGGCTGATGCAACGCCTGCTCGACCTGCGACTGCGCCTGCTGGCGCGCACCGGCAGCCTGCCGCTACTGCTGGCGCTGCTGGCCTTTTGCGGCGCCGGCGTCTGGCAGCTGCACCTACAGAACGACCTGCGCCTCTGGCTTGGCCAGGACCCGGCCCTGACCCGCGAAGCCCAGACCATCGCCCGCCTTACCGGGCTGCAACCCACCAGCCAGTTCTTCCTGGTGCGCGGGGCGGATGCCGACGAGGTGCTGCGCCGCCAGGCCGCCCTAGGCCAGCGGCTCGACAGCCTGGTCAGTCAGGGCCAGCTGCAGGGCTATCGCGCCCTCAGCGGCCTGGTCGCCCCCGCCGCGGCCCAGGCCGAACTGCGCCAGGCCCTGGCCGGTTGGGGCGAGCGCCTGCAACCCCTGCTGGCGTTAGGCATTCCGGCCGAGGCGCTGGACGCCGAACTCAAGCAACTGCATCAACTACCCGACCTGAGTCTCGACCAGGCCCTGGCCGACCCGCTCGGCGAGCCCTGGCGAGCGCTCTGGCTGGGCCGCACGGCCGATGGCGGCGCGGCCGGCCTGGTCAGCCTGCAAGGGCTGGGCAACGCCCAGGTCCTGCAGACGGTGGCCGAGGGTATGCCCGGCGTGCAGCTGGTGGATCGCCTCGGCGAACTACGCGGGCTGTTCCTCCATACCCAGCGCCTCGCGGTGGAGCTCAAGTTGCTGGCCTCGGCGGCCATCTTCCTGCTGCTGCTCTGGGCTTTCGGTCGCCGTGCGGCGTTGCGTATCGTCTGCCTGCCGCTCCTGGCGGCCCTTGCGGCCCTGGCCTGCCTGGGCTGGTTGGGTCAGCCGCTGACCCTGTTCAGCCTCTTCGCCTTGCTGCTCATCACCGCCATCGGCGTGGACTACGCCATCCTCATGCACGAGGCCATCGGCGGCGCGGCGGTCAGTCTGCTTGGCGGCCTGCTGTCCGGCGTCGGCAGCTGGCTGTCGTTCGGTCTGCTGATGCTCAGCAGCACCCCGGCCATCGCCAACTTCGGCCTGGCCATCAGCCTGGGCCTAGTGTTCAGCTTTCTGCTGGCGCCCTGGGCCTCGCCCCCCGTCTCCCACGAAAAGGACCTTCGTCATGGTTGAACATCATCCTCTAGTCGTCATCGGCGCCGGCCCGGCCGGCGCCGTGGTCGCCGCCCTGCTCAAGCGTCGCGGCCATCCGGTACTGGTGCTGGAAGCCCAGCACTTCCCGCGCTTTTCCATCGGCGAGAGCCTGCTCTCCCACAGCCTGGATTTTGTCGAGGAAGCCGGGATGCTGCCCGCGGTCGAGGCCGCCGGTTTTCAGACCAAGGTCGGCGCGGCCTTCGCCTGGGGCGAGCGCTACACCGACTTCGACTTCCGCGACACCTACAGCGGCGGGCGCAGCACCTTCCAGGTCCAGCGCGGCCCCTTCGACAAGATCCTCGCCGACGACGCCGCGCGCCAGGGCGTGGCGATCCGCTATGGCCAGCGGGTGACCGCCGTGACCCTGGGCGAAGGCGGTGAAAGAACCCGGATCGAGGTGCTGGGCGACGACGGCCAGGCCTATGCGCTGACCACCGACTTCCTGCTCGATGCCAGTGGCTACGGGCGGGTGCTGCCACGCCTGCTGGACCTGGAGGCCCCTTCGGACTTCCCGGTGCGTCGCGCCCTCTTCACCCATGTCGAGGATCGCATCGACGATCCCGGCTTCGACCGCGAACGCATCCTCATCACCACCCATCCGACCCTGCGCGACGTCTGGTTCTGGACCATCCCCTTCAGCGACGGCCGTACCTCGCTCGGGGTGGTGGCCGCCGCCGAGCGCTATGCCGGACGCGCCCCCGATCTCGCCACCTGTCTGCGCGACTGGGTGGCCGAGACCCCGAGCCTGGCCCGGGTGCTGCACAATGCGGTCTGGGATACCCCAGTGCGCGAGCTGGGCGGCTATGCGGCCAACGTCAAGCGCCTGCACGGCCCCGGCTTCGCCCTGCTGGGCAACGCCGCCGAGTTTCTCGACCCGGTGTTTTCCTCGGGCGTCACCATCGCCCTGCGCTCGGCCAGCCTGGCCGCGCCGCTGGTGGATCGCCAGCTGCGTGGCGAGCCGGTGGACTGGGAGGGCGATTTCGCCCGACCGCTCAAGGCGGGCGTCGATACGTTCCGTGCCTATGTGGAGGGCTGGTACGATGGCAGCTTCCAGGACGTCATCTATTTCGAGAACGCCGATCCCGAGATCCGCCGCATGATCTGCGCCATTCTCGCCGGCTACGCCTGGGACCTTCGCAACCCCTTCGTCAAGGAGCCCAAGCGGCGCCTGCGCCTGCTCGTCGAGCTCTGCCAGCTGAATTCGGCCCATCCTGCATGACCCTGCCCCGTCCGTTCGTCTTCGCGCTGGCCTGCCTGCTGCTGCTCGCCGCCTGCGCCAGCCAGCCACCGCTGCCCAGCAGTCCGCCGCCGCTGGCGCGCGCCCTCGTCTACCAGGTGGAACGCCAGACCGCCGAGGGCAATGACGCCTTGCTGCTGGCCATCCAACCGGAAGGCCAGGCCCTGCGCTTTTCCCTGTTCGATCCCCTGGGCGTGCCCCAGGCGCGCCAGCGGCTGCTCGACGGCGCCTGGCACGCCGATGGCCTGCTGCCGCCCAATCCCCGGGCGCGCACCTTCTTCAGCGTGCTGCTGTTCGCCCTGACCCCGGCCGACCAGTTGCCGCGGGCCTATGCCGCGGGCGACTGGCACAGGGCTGCCGACGACAGTCGCACCCTCAAGGACTGGCAGGTGCGCTATCCCGCCGCCGAGCGCCTGGAGCTGGAGGCGCCGGACGGGTCGCGCTATCGCCTGACCCTGCTGCCGGAGTCCGCGCCTTGAGCGCCTACCTGAATGCCCTGGGGCTGCTCTGCGCCTTGGGCCAGGGCAAGGCCGAGGTGGCGCGCGGCCTGTTCGCCGGCGACACGACGGGCATGCAGCCCACCCTGGGCTGGATTCCCGAGCGTGAGCCGCCGGTAGGTACCGTCACCGCCGCGCTGCCGGCCTGGCCAGCGGCCTGGACGCCCTATTTCAGTCGCAACAACCAGCTCCTGCTGGCGGCCCTGACCGAGATCGAGCCTCAGGTGCGCCAGGCCATCGAGCGCCATGGCCCGGCGCGCATCGGCGTGGTGCTGGGCACCAGCACCTCCGGTATTCACGAGGCCAGCCAAGGCATCGCCGTGCACCAGCGCAGCGGTCAGCTGCCCGAGGGTTATCAGTACGCCCAGCAGGAGCTGGTGGCGCCGGCGGATTTCCTCGCCCGCTACCTGGGCCTGAGCGGCCCCTGCTATGGCCTGTCCACCGCCTGCACCAGCAGCGCCCGCGCCCTGCTCAGCGCCCGTCGGCTGCTGGTCCAGGGCCATTGCGATGCCGTGCTCTGCGGCGGCGTCGACAGCCTCTGCGGCCTGACCCTGAACGGCTTCGCCGCCCTCGAAGCGGTCAGCGAGTCGCTGTGCAATCCCTTCTCGGTCAATCGTTGCGGCATCAACATCGGCGAGGGGGCGGCGCTGTTCCTGCTGACCCGCGAACCCGGCCCCATCGCCCTGCTCGGCGGCGGCGCCAGCTCCGATGCCCACCATATCTCCGCCCCCGATCCCAGCGGTCGTGGCGCCGTCCAGGCCATGCAGGCGGCGCTGCGCGCCAGCGGTCTGCAGCCGGGCGACATCGGCTATCTCAACCTGCACGGCACCGCCACGCCACACAACGACGCCATGGAAAGCCAGGCCACCCACCAGGTGTTTCCGGCCGGGGTGCCCTGCTCCTCGACCAAGCCGCTGACCGGCCATACCCTCGGCGCCGCCGGCGCCCTGGAAGCCGCCTTCGCCTGGTTGACCCTGGACCCGCAGCTCAACCCGGCCGGCCAGCTGCCACCGCAGCGCTGGGACGGCCAGGCCGATCCGGCCCTGCCACGCCTGGCGCTGGCCCACGCCGACAGCCGCCTGGATGGCCGCCGCCATGCCATGAGCAACAGCTTCGCCTTTGGCGGCAGCAACGTCAGCCTCATCCTCGGAGCCACGCCATGATCCCCTGGCCCCTCGCCGAGCTGGTGCCCCACGCCGGCGACATGCTGCTGATCGAGGAGATCCTCGTCTGCGACGACCAGGGCATCGAGACCCGCCTGGTGGTACGTCCCGGTCTCTTCACCGACGCCGACGGCGCCCTGCCGGCCTGGATCGGCGTGGAGTTGATGGCGCAGAGCGTGGCGGCCTTCGCCGGCTGCCAGGCGCGCCGCCGCGGCGAGGCTCCGGCCCTGGGTTTCCTGCTCGGCACCCGCCAGTTCGCCTGCGACGTGGCGGCCTTTCCCGCCGGCGGTGAGTTGCGCATCCACGCCCAGCCGGCACTGCAGAACGACGATGGCATGGCCATCTTCGACTGCCATCTGCAGGGTCCTGGCTGCCAGGCCAGCGCCCGCCTGAACGTCTATCGTCCGCCCCGGGCGGATCTGTATCTAGAGGAGCCCGCGCCATGAGCGTTGCCCCCGCCCCGGTCCTGGTGACCGGTTCCAGCCGCGGCCTGGGCCGCGCCATCGCCCTGCGCCTGGCCGCCGCCGGGCACGACCTGGTGCTGCACTGCCGCAGCCGGCGCGAAGAAGCCGAGGCCGTCCGCACCGAGGTCGAGGCCCTGGGCCGCACGGCCCGGGTGCTGCAATTCGACGTCGGCGACCGCGCCGCCTGCGCGGCCATCCTCGAGGCCGATACCGAAGCCCACGGCGGCTACTATGGTGTGGTCTGCAACGCCGGCCTGACCCGCGACGGCGCCTTTCCGGCGCTGACCGGGGAAGACTGGGACGTGGTCCTACGCACCAATCTCGACGGCTTCTACAATGTCCTGCACCCGGTGGTCATGCCGATGATCCGCCGCCGCGCGCCGGGGCGTATCGTCTGCATCACCTCGGTCTCCGGGCTGATCGGCAATCGCGGCCAGGTCAACTACAGTGCCTCCAAGGCGGGGCTGATCGGTGCTGCCAAGGCACTGGCGGTGGAGCTGGCCAAGCGCAAGATCACCGTCAACTGCGTGGCCCCAGGGCTGATCGACACCGAAATCCTCGACGAGCACGTGCCAGTGGACAAGATCCTCGAAATGATCCCCGCCGGGCGCATGGGCACCCCCGAGGAGGTGGCCCATGCGGTGGCCTTCCTGCTCGCGCCCGAGGCCGGCTACATCACCCGTCAGGTGCTGGCGGTCAACGGAGGGCTGTGCTGATGAGTACGCGCCGCGTCGTGATCACCGGGATGGCCGGCGTCACCGCCCTGGGCAGTGACTGGCCGACCATCCGCGACCACTTCCTGGCCGGCCACAGCGGCATCCGCCGCATGGACGCCTGGGATCGCTATACCGAGATGAATACCCGCCTGGGCGGGCCCATCGTCGACTTCCAGGTGCCCGGCCACTGGACGCGCAAGCAGTTACGCAGCATGGGCCGCGTCTCCCAGCTGGCGGTGGCCGCCGCCGAGCGTGCCCTGGCCGATGCCGGACTGCTGAACGATCCCAGCATCGCCGATGGCCGCATGGGCGTGGCCTGCGGTTCCTCCACCGGCAGCACCGACGACATCAAGGCGCTGGCCAACATGCTGCTCAGCGACGCCGCCGTGGGGCTCAACGCCAACACCTATGTGCGCATGATGCCGCACACCGCGGCCGCCAACCTGAGTCTGTTCTTTGGTCTCAAGGGCCGGCTGATTCCCACCTCCAGCGCCTGCACCAGCGGCAGCCAGGGAATCGGCTACGCCTACGAAGCCATCAAGTTCGGGCGCCTGCCGCTGATGCTGGCGGGCGGCGCCGAAGAACTCTGTCCCAGCGAGGCCATGGTCTTCGACACCCTCTATGCCACCAGCCTGCGCAACGATGCGCCCCACACCTCGCCGCGTCCCTACGACCAGGGACGCGACGGCCTGGTGATCGGCGAAGGCGCCGGCATCCTGGTGCTGGAAGAGCTGGAACACGCCCTGGCGCGCGGCGCGCACATCCACGCCGAGATCGTCGGCTTCGGCAGCAACGCCGACGGCCAGCATTCCACCCGCCCCGAACAGGCCACCATGCAGCGTGCCATGGAGCTGGCCCTGGAAGACGCCGGGCTGGCGCCGGAGGCCATCGGCTACGTCAACGGCCACGGCACGGCCACCGAACAGGGCGACATCGCCGAGACCCGGGCCACCCAGGCGCTGTTCGGTTCCCGCATGCCCATCAGCTCGCAGAAGAGCTACCTGGGCCATACCCTCGGTGCCTGTGGCGCCCTGGAGTCTTGGTTCAGCATCGCCATGATGAACGAAGAGCGTTTCGTGCCGACGCTCAACCTCGACGACCTGGACCCCCAGTGTGGCGAGCTGGACTATCTGCGTGACGGACCGCGGACCCTGCGTACCGATCATGTGATGAACAACAATTTCGCCTTTGGCGGGGTCAACACCTCGCTGATCTTCCGCCGCTGGTCCTGATGGCCATTTCCCGAGGTATTCCCATGTTGCGTCGCCTGCTGCTCGTCTCCGCGCTGCTGTTCCTGGCGGCCTGCACCCGCGCGCCCCTGGTGACGCCCCAGGAGGTCTTCCCCGCCGACCGGGTGGAGAACGCCGCCGATGTCCGGCGCGCCATCGTCGACACCCTCGAACGCCGTGGCTGGAGCGTCGGCCAGGAGAGCCCCGGCCTGGTGGTCGCCAGCATCGTGGTGCGCGATCGCCACCAGGCCTGGGTCGACATCCCCTACAGCACCAAGGGCTACCAGATCCGCTACCGCGACAGCGCCGGCCTCGACTACGACGGCGAGCGCATTCATCGCAACTACAACAAGTGGGTCCAGTTGCTCGACGCCGACATCCGTCGTCAGCTGCAGCTGCCGGCCCCCGCTGCCGACGCGGAGTAGCGCTCCGCAGCCTGCGCGATATCGCAGAATGCCGGTCCCCAGGCTGACGGGGCGAGCGTTCTGGGTTAAACAGTCATCCCCCACCACAAGGAAGTCACCATGCGTACCCTAGCCGCCACCCTCGCACTGACCCTGAGCCTGACCACCCTGCTGCCCAGCATCGCCCAGGCCCGCGACACCACCCTGCACCTGCCCTTCGCCGAGGTGGTCCAGGAAGCACTGGCCGCCAAGCGCCTGGACGGCAGCGTGAAGTTCTACCTGGCCGGCAACCCGGTGCCGGGCAAGGCCACGGTGGTCAATTCCAGCATCACCACCAACCAGAAGACCAACGCCTTCAACAAGACCGACGAGGTCGCCTGCCGCTGGGTGCTGCAATCGGCGCTGATCCGCCTGCAGGAAGCGGCCAAGGCCGCCGGTGCCAATGCCGTCACCGACATCACCAGCTACTACAAGAAGAACGAGTGGAGCGATCCCAGCCGCTACGAATGCCACGCCGGCGCGCTCATGGCCGGTGTCGCCCTCAAGGGCAAGCTGGTGATCCTCAAGTAGGTCGGAACGGCGGCGCGTCCGGGCGGGTCTGTCTAGAGACCTACCTGGAGGCCGCCGTTATGCCCCACTTTCGCGTCCACTACCGCAAGGACGGCGAACCCCGCCAGCTCGATCTCGACCATCCGCAGGCGACGCTCGCGCCCCATGAAGCGGCCCTCGCCGTGCTGGAACACCTGCGCGCCGACGCCGAGAACAGCCTGGCCCTGCCGCCTGCCGATGCCCCCGCCGCGGCCATCATGCGGCAAGCCGAAGTGCATGGGTTGACAGATATCAGCGTGGAGGAGCCGGCGTCGTAGGTTGGAGCTGAGCGCAGCGAAGCCCAACGGGCAGGACTGGCGGTGTCTGGCCTCCCTCACCCCAGCCCTCTCCCAGAGGGAGAGGAGGCGGTCTGGTTCAGCGTTGGTTTATGGGCTCATCGCGCCCCTGGCGATCCGCCGATGCGGGTGCTCCGGAAGTCCGATATTTCGCTCATCGCGGCCATGGGCCGCTCCTACAATGACATCTGGACCTGTAGGAGCGGCCCATGGCCGCGATCGGGCGTACTCAACCGTAGCGTGGAAAACCGCGCAGCGTTTTCCACGCTACGGGCTCCGGTACCAACGGTGGATAAGGCCGCACCGTGATCCACCTACCCGTAGGTTGGCGCTGAGCGCAGCGAAGCCCAACACCACCAGACCTTAGCCCAGGAACAACCGGTACGCCGGATTCTCGGTCTCGTCCCAATAGCGATAGCCGATGGCATCCAGGGTTGCCAACAGCTCGCCCCGCTCGGCGTGACTGGCCTCCAGCGCCGCGAATACCCGCCCGTCCGCCGCGCCATGGTTACGATAATGGAACATGCTGATGTTCCAGCGGCCGCCTAGCTTTTCAAGGAAATCGAACAGCGCCCCGGGTCGCTCGGGGAATTCGAAGCGAAACACCTGTTCCTGGTCGACCCGCATGGCATGGCCACCCACGGTGTGGCGGATGTGCAGCTTGGCCAGTTCGTTGTCGGTCAGGTCCAGCACCGGAAAACCCTGGTCGCGTAGTCCCTGCAGCAAGGCCTCACGCGGATCGCGCTGGGGATGGGTCTGAACGCCGACGAAGATATGGGCTTCCTGGCCGGTGTGGTAGCGATAGTTGAATTCGGTGATCTGCCGCCGGCCCAGGGCTTCGCAGAAGGCCCGAAAGCTGCCCGGCCGCTCGGGGATGGTCACGGCGATGATGGCTTCGCGCTGTTCGCCCAGTTCGGCGCGTTCGGCCACGTGTCTCAGGCGGTCGAAGTTGATATTGGCGCCGGAATCGATGGCCACCAGCACCTGGCCGCCACTGCCGGCGCGCTCGGCGTATTTCTTGATCCCGGCCACGCCCAGGGCGCCAGCCGGTTCGGTGATGGAGCGGGTGTCGTCGTAGATGTCCTTGATCGCCGCGCAGATCTCGTCGCTGCTGACGGTGATCACCTCGTCCACATAGCGCCGGCAGATCTCGAAGGTATGGTGGCCGATCTGGGCCACGGCCACGCCATCGGCGAACAGCCCCACCCGCGGCAAGACCACCCGCTCGCCAGCGGCCATGGCCTGCTGCAGGCAGTTGGAGTCATCGGGCTCGACGCCTATGACCCGGATCTCGGGGCGCAGGTATTTCACATAGGCGGCGATACCGGCGATCAGGCCACCGCCGCCCACGGGGACGAAGATGGCGTCCAGCCGGCCCGGATGCTGGCGCAGGATCTCCATGGCCACGGTGCCCTGGCCGGCGATGACGTCCGGATCGTCATAGGGCGGGACGAAGGTGTAGCCCTGCTCCTCGACCAGGCGCAGCGCCTCGGCCAGGGCCTCGGGAAAGGCGTCGCCGTGCAGCACCACCTCGCCACCACGGGACTGCACGCCGATGACCTTGAGCTCGGGCGTGGTGCGCGGCATGACGATGATCGCCCGCACGCCCAGTTCGCGCGCCGCCAGGGCCAGGCCCTGGGCGTGGTTGCCGGCGCTGGCGGCGATCACCCCACGGGCCTTCTCTTCGGTCGAGAGGCTGGCCAGCTTGGTGTAGGCGCCGCGGATCTTGAAGGAAAACACCGGTTGCAGGTCTTCGCGCTTGAGCAGCACCTGGCAGCCCAGCCGCTCGGACAGCGCCCGCGCCGGTTGCAGGGGCGTCTCGATGGCCACGTCGTAGACGGGGGCGAGCAGGGTCTTCTTCACATACTGTTCGAGCATCGGCGGGACGATCCGGTGGGTGCGGCGGGGGCGAAAAGTCTACTACGGGCACTCCCGGGTAGGTTAGCCAGGCCGTCCGAGCGGCTATAATCGGCGACCCTTCACCCGTTTCTCTGCGGATACCCCCATGAATCAGGACCAGCTCAAGCAGGCCGTCGCCCAGGCCGCGGTCGACCTCATCCTTCCCCAGCTCTCCCGCGACAGCGTGGTCGGCGTGGGCACCGGCTCGACCGCCAACTTCTTCATCGACCTGCTGGCCAAGCACAAGCTGGAATTCGACGGCGCCGTGGCCAGCTCCCAGGCCACCGCCGACCGGCTGAAGCGCCACGGCATCACCGTCTATGACCTCAACGGCGTCAGCGACCTGGAGTTCTACGTGGACGGCGCCGACGAAGCCGACGGCCACCTCAACCTGATCAAGGGCGGCGGCGCGGCCCTGACCCGCGAGAAGATCGTCGCCGCGGTGGCGCGCAAATTCATCTGCATCGCCGACGCCAGCAAGCGCGTCGACGTCCTCGGCGAATTCCCGCTGCCGGTGGAAGTCATCCCCATGGCCCGCAGCCACGTGGCCCGCGAGCTGGTGAAACTGGGCGGCGACCCGGAATACCGCGACGGCGTGGTGACCGACAACGGCAACATCATCCTCGACGTGCACAACATGCACATCGTCGATCCGGTGGGCCTGGAGGCCCGGATCAACAACATCGTCGGCGTGGTCGCCAACGGCCTCTTCGCCGCCCGCCCGGCGGACGTGCTGCTCTTGGGCACCGCCCAGGGCGTGGAGCGGTTGGAGCGCAGCTGAGTCTCTACCAGCGGCCAAGGCGTTCCGCCGATGTGGCCGCTGCTGCGTGACCCTATCGCGGCCGTGGGCCGCTCCTACCGATACACCGAGCGTCCTGTAGGAGCGGCCCATGGCCGCGATGGATGCCCTGCCAGCACGCAAGCAAAAGCCCCGGTCAGGCGAACCCGACCGGGGCTTTTCTATAACAGCTAAAGGTTTAGAACAGCACGCGGCAACGGATGGTGCCCTTGATGTTCTGCAGCTTTTCCTGGGCCAGGTCGGAGTAGTCGGCGTCGACGTCGATCACCACGTAGCCGACCTTCTCGTCGGTCTGCAAGTACTGACCGGAGATGTTGATGCCGCTCTCGGAGAAGACCCGGTTGATCTCCGACAGCACGCCCGGCACGTTCTGGTGGATGTGCAGCAGGCGGTGCTTGCCCGGGTGCGACGGCAGGGCCACTTCGGGGAAGTTGACCGAGGACACCGAGGTGCCGTTGTCGCTGTACTTGACCAGCTTCTCGGCCACTTCCAGACCGATGTTGGCCTGGGCCTCGGCGGTAGAGCCGCCGATATGCGGGGTGAGGATGACGTTGTCCAGGCCACGCAGCGGCGAGACGAATTCGTCGTTGTTGGAGCGCGGCTCCACCGGGAAAACGTCGATGGCGGCGCCGATCAGGTGCTCGTCCTTGATGGCCGCGGCCAGGGCGTCGAGGTCGACCACGGTGCCGCGCGCGGCGTTGATCAGGATGCCGCCTTTCTTGATGGCGCGGATCTCGCGCTCGCCCATCATCAGCTGGGTGGCGGGGGTTTCCGGCACGTGCAGGGTGACGATGTCGCTCATGCCGAGCAGCTCGGTCAGGGAGCCGACCTGCTGGGCGTTGCCCAGGGGCAGCTTGGTGATGACGTCATAGAAGAACACCTGCATGCCCAGGCCCTCGGCCAGCACCGACAACTGGGTGCCGATGGAGCCGTAGCCGATGATGCCGAGCTTCTTGCCGCGGATCTCGAAGGAGTTGGCCGCGCTCTTGATCCAGCCGCCACGGTGGCAGGAGGCGTTCTTGGCCGGGATGCCGCGCAGCAGCAGGATGGCCTCGGCCAGCACCAGCTCGGCGACCGAACGGGTGTTGGAATAGGGGGCATTGAACACGGCGATGCCGCGCTCGCGGGCGGCCTGCAGGTCGACCTGGTTGGTGCCGATGCAGAAGCAGCCGACGGCGACCAGCTTCTTGGCGCAGTCGAACACCTCTTCGGTGAGCTGGGTGCGCGAACGGATGCCGATGAAGTGGGCGTCGGCGATCTTTTCCTTGAGCTGGGCATCCGGCAGGGAGCTGGTGACGTACTCGATGTTGCTGTAACCCGCGGACTTCAGGATATCCACGGCGGACTGGTGGACGCCTTCCAGGAGAAGGAAGCGGATCTTGCTCTTGTCGAGGGAAGTCTTGCTCATCTGCGTTGAATCCAGAGTTTCCAGGGAGAAGGATGCCGGCGCGGCGCAGGCCAGTTCAGCCAGCGGCAAAGGGGGCGCTATCTTAGCATGAGCCGCCGCATGCAGGTCCGGTTGCGACCTGAAGCTTTCTCAGGGCGACCATGAGCACTTCGCGACCGGCAACGCGCCGCGGCGCCCGCTTTTGGTTAAGATCGCCAGCAGACGCCACTCACCAGGAGCACAAGATGGCCTATCAGCACCAGTACCTCGATGGCACCAAGATCCACTTCCCCCTGGGCAAGGTCGTCTGCATCGGCCGCAACTATGCCGAACACGCCAAGGAGCTGAACAACCCGGTTCCCACCGAGCCCCTGCTGTTCATCAAGCCGGCCAGCTGCGTGGTGCCGGTGGCGGACGGCTTCGCCATTCCCACCGACCAGGGTTCGGTGCACTACGAGGCCGAGATCGCCGTGCTGATCGGCAAGCCGCTGTCGAAGAAGCCTTCGGCAGAGGAAGTCCGCGACGCCCTCTCCGGCTTCGCCCCCGCCCTGGACCTGACCCTGAGAGACGTGCAGAGCCGCCTCAAGGACAAGGGCTATCCCTGGGAAATCGCCAAGAGCTTCGACGGCGCCTGCGTGCTCGCGCCCTTCGTGCCGGGCGATGCCTTCGAGGATCTGGCCGACATCCCGGTGCGCCTGACCATCAACGGCGAGGTGCGCCAGGACGGCAACAGCCGCGACATGCTCAACCCCATCCTGCCGCTGATCCAGACCATCGCCGGGCATTTCTCCCTGCAACCGGGTGACGTCATCCTCACCGGCACACCGGTAGGTGTCGGACCGCTCAACGTGGGCGATCAACTGGTGCTGGAGCTGCCGGACGTTAGCCGCTTCGAAACCCGCGTGCTATAACCCCCGCCACCCACCGTCGCCTGGCGGGTGCCTGGCGATGGTGTACCGGCACGGCCACGACGCTCTAGGCTTTGCCTGAAAAGTGCCTACGCTCGGCGACTGTGCAGACAAGCCATAACAAGAAGCCGTACGAGCCCGCATGTCCAGACTCCCCCGCCTCATCCTGTTCCGCCTCCTCCCCGCCTTCGTCCTGCTGGTGCTGATCGTCCTCACCTTCGTCTGGCACTGGAACGACCGCGCGCTGCTCTGGTGGCAGGAATACCGCACGCCGCCGGAAGTACGGGCCCAGGCGGTCTGGTTGCCGGACTACCAGGCGGTGATCCAGGGCAAGCCGCTGCCGGGCCTGGCCGAAGCCGAGACTTCCGACCTCACCTACGATCCCCGCACCCGCACCCTCTTCGCCGTCACCGGCAATACGCCCTACCTGGTGCAATTGAGCCTGACCGGCGACATCCTCAGGCGCATCCCGATCCGCAACGTCGCCAACCTGGAAGGCGTGACCGCCCTGGAAGACGGGCGCCTGGCCATCGTCGACGAGCGCCAGCGGCGGCTGTCGCTGTTCCAACTGGCGGACGACACCCAGGAGCTGGACGCCAACACCTTCGAGCATCGTGACCTGGGCTTTCCCGACGCCGGCAACAAGGGCTTCGAAGGCATCGCCTGGGATCCACGGCGCCAACGCCTGATCCTCAGCAAGGAGCGCGACCCGGCCGCCCTCTTTACCCTGGCCAGCGACGGCCGCGGCGTTACCGGTACCCTCCAGCCCTTTCCCCTCAAGCAGCTGGTGATCGACTACTCCGCGGTGGCGGTCGATCCGCGCACCGGTCATCTGCTGGCCCTGTCCGATCAGTCCCACACCCTGGTGGAAATGACCGCGGAAGGTGCACCGGTCAGCTTCATCAGCCTCAGAAACGGTCTGCACGGCCTCAAGGCGACCATGGAACAGCCGGAAGGCGTGGCACTCGATGAGGCCGGCAATCTCTACCTGATTGGTGAACCCAATCTCTTCCACGTGTTTCACAAGGTGTCCAAAGCGGCGCAATGAGCGCCTATTCAGCTTGAATTCAGGGTGGCGCCCTTAGGCTGCGCGGCATCACCGCCTCAGGACCCTGTCGATGCTTCCGCTGTTTTCCCCGCGCACTCTGGGTGCCCTGTTGGGCGCCGCCCTGCTGCTGACCCTGACCCTGGTGGCCCAGCAGCACCGGCTGTTCGAGCGCCTCTGGTTCAACGTCCAGAGCCAGCTCCAGGCCGAGAGTCGGCAGGCCCGCTCGCTGTGGCTGCCGAGCTATCGCGTCACCGTGGAAGCGCGTCCCATCGGCGAGGGCATCACCGACGTCTCGGCGCTGAGCTTCGATCCGGATCGCCGCACCCTGGTCAGCGTCACCAACAAGCCGGCGCGTTTTCTCGAACTCGACCTGAACGGCCGGCTGCTACGCCAGGTGGACCTCAAGGGCTTCAGCGATCCGGAAGCTATCGAGTACATCAAGCCGGGTGTGTACATGATCAGCGAAGAGCGCCGCCAACGCCTGGTGCGGGTACAAATCGGTGCCGACACCCAGGTGGTGGACATCGACGACCGCCAGGTCAGTCATCCCTTCAGCCTGAGCGATGTGGAAAGCGACAACCGCGGCAACGAAGGCCTGGCCTACGACGCGGCCCGCGAGCGCTTCTTCGTCGCCAAGGAAAGCGATCCGGTACGCATCTACGAGATCGACGGCCTGGGCAGCGAAGCCTTCGAGGGCCTGCAGGCCTTGTCGCTGCGCAGCGACCCCAAGCGTGACCGCCGCCTGTTCGTGCGTGATCTCTCCAGCCTGCAATTCGACCCTGGCACCGGACATCTGCTGGCGCTCTCCGATCAGTCGCGGCTGGTACTGGAGCTGGATGACGACGGCAAGCCGATCAGCTCCCTGTCATTGCTGCGCGGCCAGCACGGCCTGAGCCGCAGCGTGCCCCAGGCCGAGGGCGTGGCCATGGACGACCAGGGCCGGCTGTATGTGGTCAGCGAGCCGAATCTGTTCTATCGCTTCGAGAAGCCGTGAGGTAGAAGCTCATCGCGGCCAAGGCGGTCCGGCGCCTGCTCGGATAGCCCCCCTCGGGAGAGGGTTGGGGTGAGGGCGCGCCCGGCAGCGATGGTCATATAGAAAAGGCTGCGCCGTTTTTCACGCTACGCAGCCAGTGTTGGGCTTCGACGATGGAGCCGTCTCAACCCAACCTACGGGAATCGTCGTAGGTTGGGTTGAGCGCAGCGAAGCCCAACAGGCTTTGGCACCTCCCCCTCACCCCAGCCCTCTCCCGGAGGGAGAGGGGGTGGTCCGGTGCCCCCTTATGTCACTACCGCCAACCCACTGCCCCCTACTCCCCCTGCTCGAACAACTCCTCCAGGTAGCGTCGCGCATTGGCCACATAGACCTGAGCATTGGCCGCCAGCTGCGCCTGCTGGGCGTCGCTCAGGGTACGCACCACCTTGGCCGGCGAGCCGAGCACCAGGGAGCCATCGGGGATCACCGCGTTCTCGGTGACCAGGGCATTGGCGCCCACCAGGCAGTTGCGCCCGATGCGCGCGCCGTTGAGCACCACCGCGTGGATGCCGATCAGGCTGCCGTCGCCGATCTCGCAGCCATGCAGCATGGCCTGGTGCCCCACGGTGACGCCGCGCCCCAGGGTCAGCGGCGAGCCGGGATCGGTGTGCAGCACGGCGCCGTCCTGCACGTTGCTATCGGGGCCGATGTGGATCAGTTCGTTGTCACCGCGCAGCACCGCGCCAAACCAGACGCTGGCGCCTTCATCCAGGCGCACCTTGCCGATCACCGCGGCGGTAGGCGCGACCCAGCTGTGCGGATGGGCGTCGACGCGGTGTTCTCCCAGGCGGTACTTCATGGCGGTCATCCTCGTGTTGTTATGGTTGGCGGAAAGTCCGATTGTTCGCCGAGGTGAGCGACGGGCGCAATCGCCAGCGAACGGCGCCTTCGCGTTGTTGCAAGTCATTCTCGATAGCGAAAGAATGCCTTCAGGGAACCTGAGACCGCAGGACTGCGACGAATGACCACGGCCAGCACGCTGGGAAAGGCGCTCGACCTTTGCAAAGCTTGCTGCCGCTGATGGCATCTTGTCCTCACGGCCAGTGTCCTGTCCGTCGTCAGCCATCCCGGCCCAGGCCGGTTTCCCGAGACCACCGGAATCTGCGAGCGCCCGATGCGTACCACCTGGAAATTCCTGCTGCCCCTCGCCGTCACCGGACTGCTGGCGCTGCTGCCCGCACCGGAGGGCCTGCCCGCTCACGCCTGGCTGTACTTCGCCCTCTTCGCCGGGGTGGTGGTGGGGCTGATCCTCGAACCCCTGCCCGGCGCGGTGATCGGCCTGATCGGGGTAGCCCTGGCGGCCCTGCTGGCGCCCTGGGTGCTGTTCAGCCCGGCGCAACTGGCGACACCGGGCTTTCGCGCGCCCCAGGAGGCACTGAAATGGGGTCTGGCGGGCTTTTCCAATAACACCGTCTGGCTGATCTTCAGTGCCTTCATGTTCGCCCTGGGCTATGAGAAGACCGGACTCGGGCGGCGAATCGCCCTGCTGCTGGTCAAGGCCATGGGTCGCCGGACCCTGACCCTGGGCTACGCGGTGATGCTGGCCGATCTGGCCCTGGCCCCCTTCACCCCGTCCAACACCGCGCGCAGCGGTGGCACCGTCTACCCGGTGATCCGCAACCTGCCGCTGCTCTACGATTCCAAGCCCAACGACCCCAGCGCGCGGCGCATCGGCTCCTACCTGATGTGGGTGGCGATCTCCTCCACCTGCGTCACCAGTACCCTGTTCCTCACTGCCCTGGCGCCCAACCTGCTGGCCGCCGCCCTGATCGAGAAGACCGCCCAGGTGCACATCAGCTGGGGCCAGTGGTTCATCGCCGCCGCACCCATGGGCATCCTGCTGCTGGCCCTGCTGCCGCTGCTGGCCTACTGGCTGTATCCACCGGAGATCAAGCACAACGACCAGGTGCCGCTGTGGGCGGCCAAGGAACTGGCCGCGCTCGGCCCGCTGACACGCGATGAAAAGCTGCTGCTGGCCCTGGTGATCGGCGCCCTGGCGCTGTGGATCTTTGGCGCCGCCTGGGCCGACCCGGCGTTGGTGGGGATCCTGGTCATCGTGCTGATGCTGCTGCTCAAGGTCATCACCTGGAACGATGCCTTGGGCAACAAGGCCGCCTGGAACACCTTCGCCTGGTTTGCCACCCTGGTGGCCCTGGCCGACGGCCTGACCCGGGTCGGCTTCGTCGCCTGGTTCGGCCAGTGGGTCGCCGGCCACCTGGGCGGCTTCCACGCCGGCACCGCCATGGTGGTACTGGTAACGGTGTTCTATCTCGCCCACTACCTGTTCGCCAGTTCCACCGCCCACACCACCGCGCTGCTGCCGGTGATGCTGGCCGCCGGCATGGGCATCCCCGGCATCGACCTGCCGGTATTCGCCCTGCTGCTGGGCACCTCGCTGGGGTTGATGGGGATCATCACCCCCTATGGCACCGGGCCGAGTCCGGTGTACTACGGCAGCGGCTACCTGCCCAGCGCCGACTACTGGCGACTGGGAACCATTTTCGGCGCGCTGTTCCTGCTGGTGCTGCTGGGGATCGGGGTGCCGTGGATCATGATGGTGGCGTGAGGCGGAGGCCCGGACGGAGCACCGTAGGTTGGGTTGAGCGACAGCGAAGCCCAACATTGCGGAGTTTGGTCTTCTGCCTGGGCTTACCTGTGCCCTAACTGTTTATCGTAGTCTGCTGATGACTTTTGTTTCGCCCACCCGGGCGACTCACTTTTGCCAATCGCGGCTGCGCGCCCCGGACAAAAGTAAGCAAAAACGCTTGCCCCGACCATCCGGCCTTCCGCTTCGCTCCAGGTCCGCTCACGCCAGCGCCATTCCGGGGTCGGCCTACACGGGCCGTCCATGGCCCGTTAGGCCTCTCGCCGCATCCATGCGGCTCGACCCACTCCACGACGCCGGCGTTCGCCCTCCTGAACGGGGCGATTCGCGCGCCTGATGCCTTCGGTGCAAACCAGTAGGGTGGACAACGGCGCAGCCTTGTCCACGCGATAGGCGTTACCTCCTCAGTGGAAAACGCTGCGCGGTTTTCCACGCTACGCCCCCTGAACGCCGAATCCTCAGGCTTGCGCCCCGTCCCCGTCAGTGAGGCCGAGTGTAGGGGTCGCGCGGGGATGCGAGGCAGGACGTCGAGCAAGGCGCGAGGGGCAGGAGGCCCCTTCGTGCCGTGCCCCTGCCACGGCGCCGGAGCGAGGGAAACGTAGCGAAGCGGAGTAACAGCTACTGGCTGGCCCGAAGGGTGAGCGGAGCGAATCACTCGGAGCGCAGCGGAGGGCCGAAACGTGGGGACAGCGTTTTTGGTTACTTTTGTCCGGGGCGCGTAGCCGCGACTGGCAAAAGTGACTCGCCCGGGTGGGCGAAAAAAAGCATCAGCAAACCACGATAAACAGCTAGGGCACCCACAACCCTAATCCGTTGGGCTTCGCTGCGCTCAGCGCCAACCTACAAATACCGATGTTTGGAATGACTAGGCACCGTTGGGCTTCGACGGTAAAGCCTTCTCAACCCAACCTACGCCCCACTCCCCCAAAATTTTCCCTTTCACCCGACCTTTTGCTTAGGGACCTAAGCATCCCTTCGGCGTAGAATCCACATTCTTAGTGTGCTTTCGATAACACCCGCAGAGGTCGTCATGTCCCACCGTATTCGCCATCCCGGTTTCGCCGCCAAGCGCCAGAGCGCCGAGCAGGCCGCGCAGTTCATCCGTCACGGCATGACCGTGGGCATGAGCGGTTTCACCGGGGCCGGTTATCCCAAGGCCGTGCCCGGCGCCCTGGCCCAGCGCATCACCGCCAGCCATGGCGCCGGCGAGCCCTTTCGCATCAAGGTGTTGACCGGTGCCTCCACCGCACCGGAGCTGGACGGTGCCCTGGCGCGGGTCGATGGCATCGAGTTGCGGGTGCCCTTCCAGTCCGATCCGGAGCTGCGCAGCCGCATCAACGCCGGCGGCCTGGATTACATGGACATCCACCTGGGCCAACTGGCGGAAAAGGTGCGCTATGGCTTCTTCGGCAAGATCGACGTGGCGGTGGTGGAGATCGCCGCGATCCGCGAAGACGGTCTGCTGGTGCCCTCTTCCTCGGTGGGCAACAACAAGACCTGGCTGGACATGGCCGATGCGGTGATCCTGGAGGTCAATCGCTGGCAGCCCGATGCCCTGGACGGCATGCACGACATCTACACCGACGGCGCCCTGCCGCCCCACCGCACGCCGATTCCACTGGCGCACCCCGGCGACCGCATCGGCTCGCCCTACCTGGAGGTGCCGCTGGACAAGGTAGTGGCCGTGGTGGAGACCGATGCCCCCGATCGCAACAGCCCGTTCAAGGCCCCCGACGCTGCCTCCCAGGCCATCGCCGCGCACCTGCTGGACTTTCTCCGCTTCGAGGTCCGTCAGGGTCGTATCCCGGCCAACCTGCTGCCGATCCAGTCGGGGGTCGGCAACATCGCCAACGCCTTCATGCAGGGCCTGGCCGAGAGCGAATTCGAAGGGCTGACCGCCTTCACCGAGGTGATCCAGGACGGCATGCTGGAACTGCTCATCAGCGGCAAGATGGAACTGGCTTCGGCGACGTCCTTCTCCCTGAGTCCGGCGGGCATCGAGCGCTTCCTCGAGCACGCCGAAGCGCTGCGCCAGCGCATCATCCTGCGCCAACAGGGGGTGAGCAATCATCCGGAACTGGTGCGCCGTCTGGGCTGCATCGCTCTGAACGGCATGCTCGAAGCCGACCTCTATGGCAACGTCAACTCCACCCACCAGATGGGTACGGGGATGATGAACGGCATCGGCGGCTCCGGCGACTTCGCCCGCAATGCCTATCTGTCGGTGTTCATGGCGCCGAGCACGGCCAAGAACGGGCTGATCTCGACCCTGGTGCCCATGGTCAGCCACGTCGACCATACCGAGCACGATGTCTCGGTAATCGTCACCGACCAAGGCTTGGCCGACCTGCGCATGCTCAGCCCCAAGCAGCGCGCCCGGGCCATCCTCGAACACTGCGTGCACCCCAGCTTCCGCCCGGCACTGGAGGACTACTTCGCGCGCGCCCTGGCCGGCAGCCATGGCAAGCACACCCCGCACCTGCTGCCCGAGGCCCTGGCCTGGCACGAGCGCTATCTGGTCACCGGCAGCATGCTCGGCCCCGCCGCTCAGGAAGCCCACGACTGAAAGGCAAGGCGTCCGAGCCTTCTCGGGCGCCCTTTCGCTCCGCCATCCCTGCCGTTCGTCGCCCATCTGCAACTAATTGTGACTTTTTGCCAGCGCGCTGTGTAAAAAGCTCTCCTGTCGGATTCCCAGCCGACATTCCGGGTGATAAAAGACGTGAAATCTCTGAGCAATGTCCTTGATCTGCAAGGGGCATTGCCGTTCGCGGTTGTTCTAATTCCGCCCCCTTTGAGAGCTGCTACCGTGAAGATCTGTCATCAACTCGCCGGCTTGTTGCTGGCTGGCTTGGTCGGGCTGAGTCCGGCCGTCCTGGCCCAGACCCCACCGAAGGTCAAGGCTGCGGCTGCCGCCACCGCCCAGCGCCTGGCCTCGAACCACGCCCTGGTCGTGGACCTCAAGACCAATCAGGTGCTCTTTTCCCAGAATCCCGATCAGGTCGCCCCCATCGCCTCGGTGACCAAGCTGATGACCGCCCTGGTGGTGCTCGATGCCAAGCTGCCGCTGGAGCAGACCATCGACATCGACATCAGCGAGAATCCGGCCATGCGCGGCATCTTCTCGCGGGTGCGCCTGGGCAGTCAGCTGACCCGGCGCGACATGCTGCAACTGGCGCTGATGTCCTCGGAAAACCGCGCCGCCACCAGCCTCGCCCACCACTATCCAGGTGGCCAGCGCGCCTTTGTCGCCGCCATGAATGCCAAGGCCCGCGCCCTGGGCATGAAGAACACCCGCTACGCCGAGCCCACCGGCCTGTCGCCGCTCAACGTCTCCACCGCGCGTGATCTGGTCACCCTGCTCAAGGCCACCGAACGCTATCCGCTGCTCGGTCAGCTCAGCACCACCCCGGAAAAGACCCAGGCCTTCCACAATCCCAACTATGTGCTGGGCTTTCGCAATACCAATCACCTGGTCTACAACGCCGACTGGAGTGTGCAGCTGACCAAGACCGGCTACACCGACAAGGCCGGTCACTGCCTGGTGATGCGCACCGTGATGGCCGGTCGTCCGGTGGCCTTTGTGGTGATGGACGCCTTCGGCAAGTTCACCCACATGGCCGATGCCACCCGCGTCCGTCGCTGGCTGGAAACCGGCGCCCTGACCCCCCTGCCGGGCGCGCCCAAGGCGGGTCGCAGCACGGTATTGGCGCGGCAGTGACGCCCGCCTGAGCGAGTCCCGAAGCCGCGTTCCGACGCGGCTTTTTCATGCCTGGCGCTTTTCCACGGGTCGGATACGCGCCGCCTCGCCTGGCAGGATCGGCGGCGGCGGACAATAGTTATCCCTAGCGCTGGAGACCGCAGTACCGGCACGCCCCCACGCCAAGAGGTGTCCCGATGAAGCCCGCCCTGTCACGTCGCCAACTCCTGCACTGCGCCTGCTGCCTGCCGGTGGCCGCTGCCCTGGCCCCGTTGGCCCTGCCTGCCCTGGCCGCGCCGGCCAAGGCCCACACCACCCTCACTGCCGAGCAGGCCCTGCAACGGCTGATCGACGGCAACCAGGGCTTCATGGACGACCAGCCCCTGCATGGAGAAACCAACCGCGATCGGCGTCTGGCGATCGCCAAGGGCCAGACGCCCTTTTGCGTGCTGGTGTCCTGTTCGGATTCGCGGGTCTCGCCGGAGCTGCTATTCGGCCGTGGCCTGGGCGAGCTGTTTATCGTGCGCAACGCCGGCAATACCCTGGACACCACCGCCCTGGGCTCGGTGGAATACGCCATCAGCCAGCTGGGCGTGCCACTGATCGTGGTCATGGGCCACGAGAAATGCGGCGCGGTGGAAGCCGCGGTGGCGGTGGTGGAGCAGAACGCCCTCTATCCCGGTGCCATCGGCGCCATGATCGAACCCATCCTGCCGGCGGTGCTCAGCGCCCGCGCCGGCAATCCAACGGATCTGTTGGAAGCCGCGGTGCGCAGCAATGTGCAGCGCACGGTCCGGCGGCTGCGCGCGGCCTCCGAGCCGACCCTGCTCGCGCCGCAACAGGACGGTCGGGTCAAGGTGGTGGGCGCCTACTACACCCTGGAAAACGGCCATGTGGACTTCTTCGACGTCTGAGGCGGGCACCCCGTGCTTCAGGTGCGGTCTAGGGCTGTATCCCCTATATGGAAAGCCCCATGAGCAAAGACGCGATCGCCCACCAGTACTACGAGACCGTCACCGGCCGCTGCTGGCTGGATGACGTGCGCGAATGGCGCCGCTTGCAGGCCGAAGCCCAGGCCGCCGCCGATCGCTACCTGGCCTGTCCGGACGACCTGGGCACGCCCGAACGCGAGCGTCTGGAACAGCGGTGGCGCACCATCAACGAAGAAGCCGGCGCCTTCTGGCAGCGCATGTGGGCGAATCTGGATCGCTAGTGAGCGGCAAAGGCCTCAGTTAGCGCTGGTGACAAGCTCCAGCAGGCCTTCGGGGACCAGTCGGCAGGTGTCGTCAAAGGAATCGAGCGAGCGCCAGGTGGCCATGAAAGCTTCACCATCGCTCTCTTGGCCGGGCAGCTCGGTCTGCGCATAGAGCTGCCGATCGGCAAATTCGGCCAGGTAGACCAGCACCACCTCGTGACCCGGCCGTCCCGCGTAGCTGAACAGCGATTCCAGGGTGCCCAGCAGCCTCAACTCGGCCAGCTCGACGCCCAGCTCTTCGCGGATCTCGCGATGCACGGCCGCCTGGCTGGTTTCGCCGAACTCCACGCCACCGCCCAGGGGCCGGCAGAAACTTCGGCCATCGTGCGGATCCTGCGTCTCACGCACCAGGATGCGGTTGCCCTGACGCAGGACACAGAGCGCCAGGACGCGGATCTGGCCGTTCATCACACCAGCCCTTCCGCCTTCAACTCGCTCTTGAGATAGGCGTAATACACCGGCGCCGCCACCAGCCCCGGCAGGCCGAAGGCCGCCTCGAACACCAGCATGGCCACCAGCAACTCCCAGGAACGGGCGCTGATCTGGCCGCCGACGATGCGAGCGTTGAGGAAGTATTCCAGCTTGTGGATGGCGATCAGGTAGCCCAGCGCCGCCACCGCGACCCAGATCGACAGCGACAGGCCGGCGATGAAGATCAGGGTGTTGGACATCAGGTTGCCGATCACCGGCAGCAGACCGAGGATGAAGGTGAGGATCACCAGGGTCTTGGCCAGCGGCAAATGGACGTCGAACAGCGGCAGCACCCCGAGCAGGAAGATGCCGGTCAGGGTGGTGTTGAGCAGGGAGATCTTGATCTGGGCGAAGACGATGTTGCGAAAAGCCTGGGCCACCAGGCCGAGCCGCACCAGCAGCGCGCCGGACAGCGGGCGCAGGCGCTCGGGATCAGGGGTGGGCTGCAGGGCGACGATGGCGCCGAGGATCATGCCGATCAGCACGATGACGAAGGTCCGCGCCGCATCCCGACCGAACAGCTGCAGTTGCGCCACATGGGCGCGCACCCACTCCACCAGCTCCTGCTTCATGCTGTCGGCGTTGGCTGGCAGGTAGGCGTCCAGCGAGGGTGGCAGCTGGGCGCGGGCACGCTCGGTGAGCACCATGAACTTGTCCAGCAGCCGCCCGGGGTTCTGGACTTCCTGGATGATGAAGCTGGTGAACCACACGAAGAACAGCGTCAGCAGGCTCACCACCAGGGCGCCGAGCAGGGCCACGGCGAGCCAGCGCGCGCCGCCGCCGGGCATTTGCCGCTGCAGGCGCCCGGCCAGGGTGTTGACCAGTTCGTACACCAGCAGGCCGGCCAGCAGGCTGGGCAGGAGCTTGAGCGGGAGAACCAGATAGAGCGCGGTGAAGACGATGATCCAGCTGGCCAAGATGGCCTGGCGTTGCGTGAAGGCGTACATAGATTACCGGCGGCAGAATCCCTGCCCGCAGTCTGACAGTCTGCCGCCTCGCCGCCCAGCCTGGACAGCGAAGAAAGCCCGGACCTCTGTTACCCGGCATTACCCGGGCGGGCGTTTTTCAATCCACCTTCCTAGCCGGCCAGTTCCGCGGCGCAGACCTGCGCGCGGCCCTGGTGCTTGGCCGCATAGAGCTGCGCATCGGCGGCGGTGATCAGGGCGGCCGGATCGACGGCGGTGGGCGGCAGCGCGGTGGCCACGCCCAGGCTCAGGGTGACGTAGCCGGTCACCGAGGAATAGCCGTGGGTCAGACGCTGGTCGCGGACCTGCTGCAGCAGCCGCTCGGCGACCTGGCTGGCCCCCTCCAGATCGGTGCCCGGCAGCAGGCAGCCGAATTCCTCGCCGCCGTAGCGCGCAAGCAGGTCGTAGGGGCGGAACAGGCCCTGGCCCAGCGCCTGGGCGACCTGACGCAGGCACTGGTCGCCGGCCAGGTGGCCATAGTGGTCGTTGTAGGCCTTGAAGTGATCGATATCCATGAGGATCAGCGAAAACGGCATGCCTTCGCGCTGGCTCTGGCGCCAGCCGCGAAGCAGCGCCTCGTCGAACTGACGCCGGTTGGCGACGCCGGTGAGGCCATCGACCAGGGCGATGCTGCGCAGGGCGTCACGTTGCGCCTTGAGGGTCAGCTGGGTGCGCACCCGGGCGCGGACGATGACCGGATTGATCGGCTTGCTGATGAAGTCCACCGCGCCCAGCTCCAGACCGGTCACCTCTTCGTCCGGGCCCTCCTGGCCGGTGACGAAGATCACCGGGATGGCGGCGGTGGCCGGATCGGCCTGCAGCCGGCGCAAGACCTCGTGGCCGTCGAGCTGGGGCATCATCACGTCGAGCAGGATCAGGTCCGGCTGCTGGGCCAGGGCCAACTGCAAGGCCTGGGCGCCGCTGGTGGCCATCAGGGTCTCGCAGTCCTGGCGAAAGAGTTCGTGGAGGATGCGGATGTTCAGCGGTTGGTCGTCGACGATCAGCAACTTGGGCTTGCTGCGCCGCCCGGCGGCCTCGGCGGTCGGCGGTGTCATAGGGCTTCCTTCAGATCCGGCAGGGTGGTGAGCGCCGCAGCGAAGTCGAGGGTCTCGACCTGGGCGCGAAAGAGGTCGTAGCGCACCTGGGCCTCGGCGCGGCAGTGCACCGGCAGCTCGGCGACCAGGTCCAGGGCGTCGAGGTTGCCCTGGCTGAGCAGCTGTTCGAGTTCGTCCAGCCGGGCGGGCCAGTCGACCTGGGTGTCAGTGTCAGGGTCGGTGTCCGCGTCGGTACGCACCGGCGGCGGCAGGATGTCGGCCAGGGCGCCGCGCAACTCGGCCAGGGCCTCGTCGAGCAGCTGTCGCAGAGTCGCCACTTCCATCGCCACCTCCGTGGGCACGCCCGCCCCGGCCTTGCCGGCGCGTTCGCCCTCGGCGGCGCGCGCGGCCAGGCGCTGGGCACCCATGGTGCCGGCGCTGCCCTTGAGGGAGTGTAGTACGGCGATCGCGGCTTCGCTGTCGGCGGTATGCCAGGCCCGGGCGAGGGCTTCCAGCAGACCGGCGGAGTCCTCGGCGAAGCGTTCCAGCAGCGAGCCGAACAGCCGGGCATCGCCACCGAAGCGACGCAGGACGATGCTCAGGGGTTCCACCTGGCGATCCTCGGCGACCGGCGCGGCCGTGGGCGCGGCGTTCACCTCCTGCCCGGTCAGGCGCTGCAGGCGGGCGACCAGCAATTCCAGGTCGATGGGCTTGCCGATATGGTCGTCCATGCCGGCGGCCAGGCAGGCATCACGGTCGGTATGGGAGGCATTGGCGGTCATGGCCAGGATCGGCAGGGTGCGGAAGCGACCGTCGGCGCGGATGCGCCGGGTGGCTTCCAGACCATCGATGTCAGGCATCTGCATGTCCATGATGACCACGTCCAGCGGCGCGCCGGAGAGCACCCGCTCGACGCCTTCCAGCCCGCCCTCCGCCAGCTCCACCTGGGCGCCCTGGGCCAGCAACAGCTCGGCGGCCACCTGACGGTTGAGGGCATTGTCTTCCACCACCAGCAGGCGCAGCCCGGCCAGGCAACGACTTTCGTCGACCACCGCGGCGGCGTGCACGCCAGCCGGGATCTCGGCGCCCAGGGCGCGCTCCACCACCTCGACGATCTGCGCTGGGGTCACCGGCTTGGTCAGGTAGTCATCGAAGGGAGCGTCGGCGCTCTGCTGGGTTTCGGTGAGGAAGTCGCGGCCGAAGCCGGTGAGCATGATGACCTTGGGTCGACTGGCCTGCTGGTGCTCGCGCAGTTGCCGGGCCGTGGCCAGGCCATCGCCGTCGGGCATGCGCCAGTCCATGAGCACCGCCTCATAGGGCTGCGCCTGCTGTTGGGCCTGGGCGACCTGCGCCAGGGCGGCGGCGCCGCTGGTGACCAGATCCACCTGCCAGCCAAGGGCCGCCAGGGTCTCCACCAGCACCTCGCCGACCAGGATGTTGTCGTCGGCCAGCAGCACCCGGCGACAGACCGGCGCCAGCTGGGCCTCGCCCTGGCTGTCCACCGCCAGGGTGGCATCGAACCAGAAGCGGCTGCCCACTCCCAATTCGCTTTCCACCTGCAACTGGCCATCCATCAGCTCCACCAGGCGCTTGCAGATGGCCAGACCCAGCCCGGTGCCGCCAAAGCGCCGGCTGATCGAAGCCTCGGCCTGGGTGAAGCCCTGGAACAGCTGCTCCTGCTGGGCCGGGCTGATGCCGATGCCGGTGTCCCGCACCGAGAATTCCAGGCGCAGCTGGCCGTCCACGCGGGACAGCTGGCGCACGCTGACCAGTACCTGCCCCGCCTCGGTGAACTTGAGGGCGTTGCCGGCCAGGTTGATGAGGATCTGTTGCAGCCGCAGGCTGTCGCCGATCAGGGCGGTGGGCAACCCGGCGTCGAGGTGATAGTTGATCTCGACGTTCTTCTCGCCGCTGTTGCCGGAGAGCACCACGCCCAGGTTGCGCAGCACCTGCTCCAGGCTGAAGGGGTGCAAATCCAGCTGCAGCTTGCCCGCCTCGATCTTGGAATAGTCCAGCACGTCGTTGAGCAGTCCCAGCAGCGAGCGCGCCGCCTGCTGGGCCTTGGTCAGGTAGTCGTCCTGACGAGCGTTCAGCGTGGTGCGCTGCAGCAACTGCAGCATGCCCAGCACGGCATTCATCGGCGTGCGGATCTCGTGGCTCATGTTGGCCAGGAAGGACGACTTGGCCTGGCTGGCCAGGTCGGCGCGGGTGCGTTCCTCGCGCAACCGGTTCTCCAGTTCCAGCTGTTCGGTGATGTCGCGGTTGATGCCCACCACCCGCAGCACGCGCCCGCGCGGATCGCGCTCGGTGCGGGCACCGGCGATGATGTGCCGCAGCGAGCCGTCCTGACGACGCACCCGGAACACCGGATCGAACACCGCGCGGCCGGCCATGGCGGCGCCCAGGCGCTCTTCGGCGCTGACCAGGTCGTCGGCGTGCACTCGGTCGCGCCAGTCGTTGTAGGTGATGCCGTTGGCGCGTTGAGCCTCGGTCCATTCGTAGAGTTCGAACATCCGCTCGTTGCACTGCACCTGGCCGGTATCGGGCTGCCAGCACCAGATGCCCAGCTGGGCGACGTCGGCGGCCATGGTCAACTGGTCGCGGGCCTGCAGCAGCGCCTGGCGCTGGCGGCTCTGTTCGGTGATGTCGGCGATGATGGCCACCGCCAGGCGCTCGCCGTCGGTCCACATTACTCCCAGGCTCAGGGTCATGGGGAAGACGCTGCCGTCCGCGCGACGGCCTTCCATCTCCTGCCCCTGCGGGCCGGCCTGGTCGTCGGAGATTTCCTGCGGACAGCTGAACAGCGCCTCGTAGCCGGCCAGATAGCCGGGGATCAGGCGGCGGATGGGTTGGCCGACCACCTCGTCGGCGCGATAGCCGAAGATGCGTTCGCCGGCCGGATTGAAGGAGCGCACCAGGCCATGGCTGTCCACGGTAACGATGGGACTGACCGCGGTATCCAGGATCGCCCGGGTCAGGGCCAGGCTGGCGGCCAGCTCCTGTTCGGCGGCCTTGCGTTCGGTGACGTCCGAGGCGATGCCCAGGTAGCCGCTGATCTGGCCGGCGGCATCGCGCATGGTGGTCACCACCAGGCTGACGTCGCGGTGTTCGCCGTCGCGGCGGACAAAGGTCCACTCCCGAGCGTCGGCACCGGCGCGCTCGGAGCGCTCCACCAGCACCCGGAAACCGGCGACCGGCAGGCCGTACTCGGCTTCCAGGGCCGCGCCCCGGGTCGCCAGCTCGTCCGGCAGATGGAAGTCGCTGGCCTGCCAGAGTCCCACCACCTCGGCGGCGCGATAGCCGAGCAGCCGCTCGGCGCCTTCGTTGAACAGGGTGATGCGACCGGTACGGTCGGTGGCGATGATGCCCACCTCGGAGGCCGCGCGCAGCACGTCGCCGAGCAGGCGATTGGTCTGGCTGAGTTCGGCGGTGCGCTGGGCCACCTGCTCTTCCAGTCGGGCATTGAGGGCCAGGATCTCAGCCTGGGCGGCCTTTTGCAGCGAGATGTCGCGCACCGTCTTGGAAGCGCCGACCACCCGGCCGTCACGACCGCGCATGGGCGAGACGCTGACGAGGACGTCGATCAGGTGACCGTCGCGGTGCTGACGACGGGTCTCGAAGTGCGGCACCGGCTCGCCGCGGCCGATGCGCGCGAGCACCGACCACTCCTCGTGCTCAAGCTCCGTGGGCACCACCAGATCGAGCAGGCGCTGGCCCACGGCTTCGCTGGCACGGTAGCCGAACAGCTCTTCCGCGGCGTGGTTCCAGCTCAGCACCACGCCCTGGAGGTCCTTGCTGATGATGCCGTCGGAGGAGCTTTCCACCACCGCGGTGAGGTTGGCCTGATCCTGCTGGTACTGGCGGCGCCGCTGGCGGGTGGTGAACAGCGCGAAGGTCAGGCCGGCGGCCAGCAGGCTGACCAGCTTGCCGACCAGATGCACCAGGGGTATCGAGACCAGGTTGAGGCCGGCGATGAAGGCCGGGGTGGCGGTAAACGCCATCTGCCAGCGCCGCCCATAGACATCACGGGTGGCGCTCACTTCCGAGAGTCCCTCGGCGACCGGCTCCCGGGTATCGCCGCGGGTATAGAACAGCGTGGGCCGCGCCGGCTCGGTCACGTCGGTCAAGCGGATCAGCAGACCCGGGATATCCAGGCGCAGGCTGCCGAACAGTTCCTCGATGCTCAGGGGCACATAGGACCAGCCAAGGGTAGCGGCCTCGCGGCGTGCCAGGTCCTTGGGCAGCAGGCCGTCACGGTAGATGGGCAGCATCAGCAGCAAGCCGCGCTCGGGCGGTTGATAGGCCTGCAACTCCACAGGCCCCGACAGGTGCATGCTACCCCGCTGCATGGCCAGCACCGCCGTCTCGCGGCGTACCGGCTCAGACGCCGCATCCATGCCGACGGCACGCTGGTTGAGCGCCACCGGCTCGACGTACTGGACGACGAATCTGTCGCCGCCATGGGGCGCGAAACTGCGAATGGCGAAGTCCGGCCAGCCATCGGCGCGCGCTTCGTGGACGAAGCGCTCTTCCTCGTCGACGGGAACCCGGCGGATGAAGCCTATGCCACGGGCCCCGCGAAACTCCTGGTTCAGGTCGTGGGTACGACCGTAGTGCTCCAGCAGTTCCCGCGACAGCCCCGCGCCGGCCACCACGATGACGTCACGCATGCCGCTCAGGCTGTACTCATAAACCCGCAGCCGCTCGGCGATCTGCTCGCGCACGTCGGTCGCCGCCGCGTTGAGGGCCGTCTGTACCTGTCGCTCGTTGCGCTCGGTCAGATGGCGCATGGTCAGGCTGGTCAGCAGGACGCCGAACAGAAAGACGCCGAGACTCCAGCGTACGCGAGAGGATTTGCACAGCCTGCTGAACATGAAGCCCCTGGTGGCAAAGGGTGCCACGCCGTAGGTTAGGCGGTACCAGGCCGGGCCGGCGCCGTGCTGGACGCGGGCCGCTAGCAGACCTGGCGGTAACGCTTAGCCCATCGGCGGAAAAAAAGACTTTCTTGATGCCATAGATCGCCGGCCTGGCGGGACCCCAGCGGCGAAGGCGCTAAAAACAGCAGACCAGAGCGAGTTCGCGCGCTAATTAGTTTTACTTTTTCTGACGAATGGCAGGCGGACCACGGCGCTCACGCGCGCGTTGCTGACCCGCTGGACAACAAAAAGGGAGAGCCAACCTGAGGTCAGCTCTCCCTTTCCAGGGTTGCCGCGAGGGCTAGATGCGGAAGCCGCCTACCAGCCGCTGCAGGCGACCAGCCTCGGCTTCCAGCGCGGTGCAGGCTGTCAGGGTCGCCTGGAGGTTGTCCACGCCCTGCTGGTTCAGCAGGTTGATCTCGCTGATGTCCATGTTCAGGGTCTCCACCACCGAGGTCTGTTCCTCGGTCGCCGTTGCGACGGACTGATTCTGGCCGTCGATCTCGCCGATGCGCTCGGTCACGCTGCCCAGCCGCTCGCCGGCGCTCTTGGCCACCTGCATGCTGTGGGCGCTCTGCCGCTGGCTTTCCTGCATCAGGGCCACGGCGTCGCGCGAGCCGGTTTGCAGCTCTTCGATCATCTGCTGGATCTGCTGCGCCGAACTCTGGGTGCGGCTGGCCAGGGAGCGCACCTCGTCGGCCACCACGGCGAAGCCACGCCCGGCTTCACCAGCCCGAGCGGCTTCGATGGCGGCGTTGAGCGCCAGCAGGTTGGTCTGCTCGGAGATGCCGCGGATGACTTCGAGGATCTGGCCGATGTTAGCCGTCTTGCCGTTGAGGGCTTCGATATGCTCGCAACTGGTGCCTATCTTGCTCGACAGCGCCTGCATGGCGTGCAAGGCCTCGTCGAGCACCTCGCGGCCCTCCTCGCCCTGGGCGCGGGCCGTGCTGGCCTCGCCCGAGGCGTGGGCGGCGTTGCGGGCGATCTCCTGGGCGGCAGCGCCCAGCTCGTTGATCGCCGCGGCCACGCTGGTGGTGCGCTGGGCCTGGATATCGGACTGCTGCATGGAGGATTGCGAGGCCTCCAGCACCCGGCGGGTGCTCTGATTCAGCTCGCCAGTGGTCTGGGCCACATCGCGGATCGAGGTATGGATCCGCGCCACGAACTTGTTGAAGGCCTCGGCCAGGGCGCCGAACTCATCGCGGGATTGCACCGGCAGCCGGCGGGTCAGGTCACCCTCGCCTTCGGCGATGTCGTCCATGGCGCGGGTCAGGTCGTGCAACGGACGCAGCAGCACGCGGATGAGCAAGCCCAGCAGCAGGATGATGGCGATCACCGCCACCAGGGTGGCGCCAATGGCCAGGTTGCGTGCCTGGGTCACCGGGGCATAGGCCTTGGCCTGGTCGATGGACAGACCCAGGTACCACTTGACCGAGGGCAGCCCATTGACCGGGGTGAAGCTCACCAGGCGGTCACTGCCATTCTGGGTGACGGCGTGCAGACCAGGCTGCAGAGACGGAGTCTGCTCGGGGAAGACGTCCTTGAGGGTCTTGAGCACCTGCTCGGGATGGCTGCTGACCAGGATCTTGCCGTCACCGTCCACCAAGAAGGCTTCGCCGAGACCGCCGACGTTGAGCGAGGTGATGATCTCCACCAGCGCCGAGAGGTTGAGGTCGCCGGCCACCACGCCGGCCAGCTGGCCGTCACGCTGCAGCGGGGTGGCGATGGTCACGCCCAGCTGTCCGGAGGAGGCGAAGATATAGGGCGGGGTCAGCACCGTGGTGCCGGCGGCGGTGGCGGCCGCGTACCAGGGCCGCTTGCGCGGATCGTAGCCGGCCGGCAGGTTGCGCAGCGGTCGGGTGGTGTAGGTGCCGTCGACTTCGCCCAAATAGGTGGAGTCGAAGTTGCCGGTATAGATCTTCTGATCCAGCAGGCCCACCAGCCCCTCGGGCGAGCGGTCGCGTGCCAGGGTCTGGGCCTCGCCTTCGATGAGCTTGACCCGGGTATCCAGCCAATAGGCAATGTTGCCGGCGGTGACCCGACCGGTTTCCGCGAGGTTGGCACTCAGGCTCTGATCAATGGCCTGACGTTGCAAGTAGGCATTGAAGCCGGCCGAGGCAGCCAGCGCGGTGGTGATGACCAGCGCCGCGACCAGCAGGATCTTGTGGCTGAATTTCAGGTGTCGCTTCATACAGGTCTGCGTCCGTAGCGAGGGGGAGCCATGCCGTGTGCGAGGCATGGCCTATCGCCCTCGTTATCGGGTATCAATCAGACTACTTGAGCGTAGCGGCGATACCTTTTTACCTTCCCCTCTAGATCCGGAAGCCGCCCACTAGTCGCTGCAGGCGACCGGCCTCGGCTTCCAGGGCGGTGCAGGCCGCCAGGGTCGCCTGGAGGTTGTCGACGCCCTGCTGGTTCAGCAGGTTGATCTCGCTGATGTCCATGTTCAGGGTCTCCACCACCGAGGTCTGTTCCTCGGTCGCCGTTGCGACGGACTGATTCTGTCCGTCGATCTCGCCGATGCGCTCGGTCACGCTGCCCAGCCGCTCGCCGGCGCTCTTGGCCACCTGCATGCTGTGGGCGCTCTGCCGCTGGCTTTCCTGCATCAGGGCCACGGCGTCGCGCGAGCCGGTCTGCAGCTCTTCGATCATCTGCTGGATCTGCTGCGCCGAACTCTGGGTGCGGCTGGCCAGGGAGCGCACCTCGTCGGCCACCACGGCGAAGCCACGGCCGGCTTCACCAGCCCGCGCCGCCTCGATGGCGGCATTGAGCGCCAGCAGGTTGGTCTGCTCGGAGATGCCGCGGATGACTTCGAGGATCTGGCCGATGTTGGCGGTCTTGCCGTTGAGGGCTTCGATGTGTTCGCAACTGGTGCCGATCTTGCTCGACAGCGCCTGCATGGCCTGCAGGGCTTCGTCGAGCACCTCGCGACCCTCCTCGCCCTGGGCGCGGGCCGTGCTGGCCTCGCCCGAGGCGTGGGCGGCGTTGCGGGCGATCTCCTGGGCGGCGGCGCCCAACTCGTTGATCGCCGCGGCCACGCTGGTGGTGCGCTGGGCCTGAATATCGGACTGCTGCATGGACGACTGCGAGGCCTCCAGCACCCGGCGGGTACTCTGATTCAGCTCGCCAGTGGTCTGGGCCACATCGCGGATCGAGGTATGGATCCGCGCCACGAACTTGTTGAAGGCCTCGGCCAGGGCGCCGAACTCATCGCGAGCCTGTACTGGCAGGCGACGGGTCAGATCGCCCTCGCCTTCGGCGATGTCCGCCATGGCGCGGGTCAGGTCGTGCAGCGGGCGCAAGAGCACGCGAATCAGCAGCCCCAGCAGCAGGATGATGGCGACCACCGCCACCAGGGTGGCGACGATGGCCAGGTTGCGCGCCTGGGTCACCGGGGCATAGGCCTTGGCCTGGTCGATGGACAGGCCCAGGTACCACTTGACCGAGGGCAGCCCATTGACCGGGGTAAAGCTCACCAGCCGCTCGCTGCCGCCCTGCAGGACGTGATGGAAGCCCGGGGCCAGGCTCGGGGTCTGCTCGGGGAAGACGTCCTTGAGGGATTTCAGCACCTGGTCGGCGTGGCTGCTGACCAGGATCTTGCCATCGCCGTCCACCAGGAAGGCCTCGCCCAGGCCACCGGCGTCCAGCGAGGTGATCATCTTCATCAGGCTGTCCATCACCAGGTCACCGGCCACCACGCCGATCAGCTTGCCGTTCTGCAGGACCGGCGCGGCGATGGTGATGCACAGGAAGCTCTGCGGCGGTGCAGTGAGATAGGGCTCGGTGAGGATGGGGCCACCGGCGATGACCGCGGCCTTGTACCAGTCGCGCTGGCGAGCGTCGTAGCCGGCCTCCATGGGGGTATGGGGGCGGTCGGTAAAGGTGCCGTCGACCTCACCCAGGTAGGTGGAATCGAAGTTGCTCGTGTAGAGCTTCTGTTCGAGCAGGCCTGCGACATTGGCCGGGCTGCTGTCGCGGCTGAGCGCCTGGGCTTGGCTGTCGATCAGCTTGACCCGCGCATCCAGCCAGTAGGCGATGTTGCCGGCGGTGATGCGGCCGATCTCGCCCAGGGAGGCTTCGAGACTTTGAGTGATGGCCTGGCGCTGCAGATAGGCGTTGAAACTGGCGAAACCGGCCAGGGCGATGGTCACCACGAGGGCAGCCGCCAGCAGGATCTTGTGGCTGAATTGGAGCGAGCGTTTCATGGATACCACGCGAAAGGCTTAGGGAAGGGCAGCCGCGCTCCTCGCACATGCTGATTGCGATAATTATCTGGAGGGAAAACCGACCTGGGACGGTCGAGAACGCACTATTACGGTAAAATCTGACTGTTAGCTGGCACCAGCCGATAAACGCTCTCACAACGCCGATGCCCGGCCAGCACGCCCTACAGCAGGCTGAATCCTTTCAGTAGCAGCAGGCCCAGATTAGTGGTCAGCATCCCGCCCAGGGTACTGAGCACCACGATGGTGGCCGCCAGCTGGGCATTGCTACCGGCGGCGCGGGCCATGACGAAACTCGAGGCGGCCGTCGGGCAGCCCAGGTAGAGGAAGAGGATGCCCAGCGCCGGCCCCTGGATGCCCAGCGCCAGGGCGCCCAGCACGCCCAGCAGCGGAATCCAGACGATCTTCCACAAGCTGGCACCCACCGCCAGGCCACTGCTTTCGCGCAGCGAGGCCAGCGACAGGGTGGCGCCGATGCACATCAGCGCCAGCGGCAGGGTGAGCCCGGCGAAATAGCGCGCCGAGGTGTCCAGCCAGCGTGGCAGCTGCCACTGGAAATAGGCGAAGGGAATCGCCACCAGGATGCCGATGATCAGCGGGTTGCCGAGGATGCTGCGCAGCAGGGTGCGCCAGTTGGCCTCCAGCTGCGGACTGTAGAGCGCCAGCACGATGGTCGAGAGCACGTTGTAGAAGAGGATGACCATGCCGGCCATGATCCCGCCCACCGACAGACCGTAGTCGCCGTACTGGGTGGCCGCGAGGGCCAGGCCGACGATGCCGCAGTTGCCGCGGAAGGCGCCTTGCACGTAGACCCCGCGATCGGCATGAGGGCAGCGCCAGATCGCCCAGCCCCAGGCAGCGAGAAAGCTCACCACCGTGGCCAGGGCGAAGTAGCCCAGCAGCAGCGGTTGCAGGGCTTCGCCGAGGTCGGCCTTGAGGATGCCGAGAAACAGCAGGGTCGGCATGGTGGCGCGAAACACCAGGGCGGACGAGGTATTGATGAAGGCGGTATCGATCCAGTTCAGCCGCTTGAGCACACAGCCGAGCAGCACCAGGGCGAAGACCGGGGCGGTGACGTCGAAGGTCGCCTGGACCAGGGCAAGCACGTCGGACATGGCAGAAGGCATCGCGGAAACGGCTCGCGATGGTAGCAGGCACGGCGCGCCACGGGTCCCTTCCTTCCGTCATCGCGAAGTGACATCAATCAATGCTTAGCTTACTATCTACCCGCCCGATTCAGACGACGCCCCCGATCCATCCCTCGCTTCGCCTCAGCGCGACCGCTCTAGCCTCCTGCCAAGGAAGCCGGCGAAGGGGTGGAACAATAAGACAGACAACAGGTTCAGACGTAGCAGACGACAGATCCGCATGCGGTTCCGATTTGCGATGTCGTCGATCGAGTCGAAGTCTCTTTTCACGATTGCATTGCGAGCGCTGCCATGACTGTCACTTCCAACGCGAGACCGGGAGGCCTGCCTGCCAGGTTACTCGGCATCCTGTTCATGCTCCTGGGCCTGGGCCTCTTGGGGCTGGGCATCAAACTGGCCACCCTCGGGGGCTCCCTGTACTACCTCGGCGGCGGCGTGCTGCTCGCCCTGAGCGGTTACCTGCTGTGCATCCGGCGGGCCAGCGGGGTCTGGGTCTATGCCTTCTTCCTGGTGGTCTCCACCGCCTGGGCCGTACTGGAAGTCCAGTTCGACTGGTGGCAACTGGTGCCGCGCCTGGCGCTCTGGTTCGTCCTTGGCCTGGTCCTGCTGATCCCGGTGTTCCGCCGTCCGCTGGACAGCCGTAGCGGCGGCCTGCCACTGGTCGGCTCGCTGGTGATCGCGGCGGTCGTCGCCCTGGTCGCCCAGTTCGTCAACTACAACCGTCTGGACGGTGACCTGGGCCGCGACACCGCCGGCACCGAAAGCGCCGCCCCGACCGCCGCCGATGGCGACTGGCCGTCCTATGGCCGCACCGCCTTCGGTGATCGCTACTCGCCGCTCAAGCAGATCGACGTCAACAACGTGAAGAATCTGGAGCCCGTCTGGACCTTCCGTACCGGCGACATCCCCGGCCCGAACGATCCCCAGGAGACCACCGCGGAAAACACCCCGCTCAAGGTCAACGGCATGCTCTATGTCTGCACGCCGCACAGCCAGGTGATCGCCGTGGACCCCGACAGCGGCAAGGAAATCTGGCGCTTCGATCCCAAGCTGAGCACCCAGCACGCCGACAGCTTCAAGGGCTGGGCGCACATGACCTGCCGCGGCGTGGCCTATCACGACGACGCCACCTACGCCGGCACCACCACCGCGGGCCAGAGCCCGGCCACCGGTAGTGCCATCTCGGTCGATGAGCAGAGCACCCCGGCCGCCAGCAGTTGCCCGCGGCGCCTGTTCCTGCCCACCGCCGACACCCGCCTGATAGCCATCAACGCCGACACCGGCAAGGTGTGCAGCGACTTCGGCGATAACGGCCAGGTCGATCTGACCGCCAACATGGGCAGCTTCACGCCCGGCGGCTACTACTCCACCTCGCCGCCGGCGGTGACCCGCAACCTGGTGATCATCGGTGGCCACGTCACCGACAACGTCTCCACCGACGAGCCGTCCGGCGTGATCCGCGCCTACGACGTGCACACCGGCAAGCTGGTGTGGAACTGGGACAGCGGCAACCCGGACGCCACCGCGCCCATCGCCGCTGACGGCATCTATACCCGCAACTCGCCCAACATGTGGTCGATGATGGCGGTCGACGAGAAGGTCGGCATGGTCTATCTGCCCATGGGCAACCAGATGCCCGACCAGTGGGGCGGCAACCGTACCCCGGCGTCCGAGAAGTACAGCGCCGGCGTGGTCGCCCTCGACATCGCCACCGGCAAGGTGCGCTGGAACTATCAGTTCACCCACCATGACCTCTGGGACATGGACGTGGGCGGTCAGCCGACCCTGGTGGACATCAAGACCGCAGGCGGCGTGAAACCCGCACTGATGGCCTCGACCAAGCAGGGCAGCATCTATGTGCTGGACCGCACCAATGGTCAACCCATCTACCCGATCACCGAAACCCCGGTGCCCCAAGGCGCGGTGGAAGGCGATCGCACCTCGCCGACCCAGCCGGTCTCCTCGATCAACCTGGCCGCGCCGACCCTCAAGGAAAGCGACATGTGGGGCGGTACGCCCTTCGACCAGGCGCTGTGCCGCATCGCCTTCCGCGAGCACCGCTACGAGGGCATCTACACCCCGCCGTCCACCCAGGGCTCGATCGTCTATCCGGGTAACTTCGGCGTGTTCGACTGGGGCGGTATCTCGGTCGATCCGGTGCGCCAGATCGCCTTCCTCAACCCCAGCTACATGGCCTTCACCTCCAAGCTGGTCCCCCGTGAAGAGATCGCCAATCAGCCGGCGCGCAAGAGCGAGACCGAAGGCATCCAGCCCAACAAGGGCGCGCCCTACGGCGTGATCCTGTCGGCCTTCCTGTCGCCCCTGGGCCTGCCCTGCCAGGCACCTGCCTGGGGCTATGTGGCCGGTCTCGACCTGACCACCGGCAAGCTGGTCTACAAGCACAAGAACGGCACCGTGCGCGACAACTCGCCGGTTCCGCTGCCCCTGCCCATGGGCGTGCCCAGCCTGGGCGGCACCGTCACCACCGCCGGTGGCGTGGCCTTCCTGAGCGGAACCCTGGACCAATACCTGCGCGCCTATGACGTGAAGAACGGCAAGGAACTGTGGAAAGGCCGCCTGCCGGCCGGTGGCCAGACCACCCCCATGACCTACACCGGCAAGGACGGTCGCCAGTATGTGCTGGTCTACGCTGGCGGCCATGGCTCGCTGGGTACCAAGCAGGGTGACTATGTGATGGCCTTCGCCCTGCCCGAGAAGAAGTAAGGGCGCTCGCGCCCGAACTCCCCTCTCCTCCGGGAGAGGGTCCGGGGCGAGGATGCTTCGAGCACTTTGACATCCTGTTGGAACCCCCCTCGCCCCACCCCGAAATCCCGGCCTGGCCGGGATTTTTTTCGCCTGGGTTTTTCTTTCTATGAAAAGAGCCCCCTGGCACCTAAGGCCCAGCGGAAAAGGCTGCGCTGTTCTCCACGCTACGGGGTCAAGACCGTGCCTCGAACGCTCCCACTCCCCCTGGGAGAGGGCTGGGGTGAGGGCAAACCCCGCTCCATCCCGTCCACCCGACTCGGTTAAGCTACCCCCATGCCCAGCTCCCCGCCCCACCACCGCCGCCTGCGCCTGGCCAACGGCCTGGCCGTCGCCCTGCTGCACGATCCCGAGCTGCCCCAGGCCGCTGCCCTGGTGCGCATCGGCGCCGGCAGTCACCAGGCGCCGCGGGCCTATCCGGGGCTGGCGCACTTTCTCGAACACCTGTTCTTTCTCGGCAGCCGCCGCTATCCGGCGGCGGACGGCCTGATGCCGCTGGTGCAGCGTCTGGGCGGCGAACTCAACGCCAGCACCCGCGAGACCACCACCGACTTCTTCTTCGCCCTGGCGCCCGAACACCTGGCCGCCGGCCTCGCTCGCCTGCTGGACATGCTCGCCGCACCGCTGCTGGCAGCGGACGCCCAGCGCCGCGAGCGCGAGGTGTTGCACGCCGAATTCATCGCCTGGTCGCGCAGCGCCGATACCCGCCGCGACCTGGCCCTGGCAGCCGGATTGCCCACGGACCATCCAGCCGCCGGCTTCCATGCCGGCAACCGCTACAGCCTGCCGCTGCAGAACCCGACCTTCCAGGCGGCCCTGCGCGACTTCCAGCGCCAGCACTACCGGGCGGAAAACGCCCTGCTGGTGCTGGCCGGGCCGCAACCGCTGGCCGAATTGGCCGATCTGGCCCGGGAACAGGGCGCCCTGATGCCCCCTGGCCCGGCGCCCGGATCCGTAATGCCGCAAGCGCTCCCGGCTGCAGGTGAACGCTGGCAGACCCTCATCGCCACGCCGCCGACGCTAGCCCTGCAATTCGCCCTCGATGACCTGCCACCTGGCAGCTGGGAAGCGGCGGAGCTGCTGGAAACCCTGCTGCTCGGTGACCATCCCGGTGGCCTGGCAGCATCCCTGCGCCAGGCCGGCCAGGCCGAACGACTGACCCTCGCCTGGCCCTATCGCCAGGCCCGCCAGGGCCTACTCCGACTGGATCTCGTGCCCGGCCCCCAGGCCAACCCGAGCCACCTGACCGGCATCCTGTGCGCCTGGCTGGACGCCCTGCGCCAGACGCCCCTCGCCGCACTGCAGCGGGGCCACGCCGAACGCACCCAGCGCCTCTGGGCGACCCTGCCCGCCCTGGCGCTGGCAAGGCGCCTGGGTGAGCGCCTCTGGCTGGATCGGCCCGGAAACGCCTGGCCACAACCGGCGCTCTCCCCTGCCGCCCAGGCCGCCTGGCCACGGCTGCTCGCGCAACTGGTCCCGGAGCGCCTCAGCGGTTTCGCCGCCGGACTGGCCGACTCCCCGTGCACAACAGCTCCCGCCGCCGTCCCCTTTGCCCTGCCTCCGATCAATCCCTTGCTCGCCGACCCCGTCACGCCAAGCGCCCCGACGAGGCAGCCCTGGCCGATCAGCCAGGCCCTCGCCCCTCAGCAGCGCGAAGGCCTGCTGTTTCTGCGCTGGCAATGGCCGGGACCGGCACCGGTCGCGCCCGATGTCCGGGTGCTGGGCGCGCTGCCCCGGCTGGCCGCCGAGGCGGGCGTCAGCCTGCGCTGGAGTCCGCCCGGGGCACCCTGGGAATTGCGGCTTCAGGGCTGGGCCGCGGCGCTGCCGGCGGTGCTGGAGCAGGCGCTTGGCCGCCTGACGAACGCGCTGGACCTTTCCCAGCCGCTCCCCGCAGCCTCGATCGAGCCCATGCTGATCCGCCAGTTGCTCAAGGTCCTGCCCGAGCGACTAAATACGGTCACGTCGCTGAAAGAGCATGAAGAAGGCCTACGCTGGCAGGCTCTGGCCTGTGGCCTGCCCCAGGCGGCGCAGGCGTCCCTGGCCGCCCTCACGCCGCCGCCTCAGCCCCGGGCAGCGCCGCTGGGCGAACCGCCCAGCTGCACCGGTCGCCGCTGGCACCACGAACCCAGCGCCGATGCCCAGCAGGCGCTGCTGCTGTTCTGTCCGCAACCCGATGCGCGCCCCGCCACCGAAGCCGCCTGGCGGCTGCTGGCGGCGCGCCTGCAAGGACCGCTGTTCCGGCGCCTGCGCAGCGAGCGGCAACTGGGCTATGCGGTGTTTTCCGCCTATCGCCTGCTGGGCGATCACGGTGGCCTGCTGATCGGCGTGCAATCGCCCCAGGCCCGGGCGGCGGAGATCCTCGCGGAAATCGAGGACTGCCTGGCCGCCAGTCTCAAGGCGGTGCAGGCCGAGTCCGCGACGCTGGCGCAGAACATCCGCCAGCTGGTACGCGACTTCAGCCCCGCCACCACTCAACGCGCTGCTCTGGCCGAGCGCCTCTGGTGGGGCTTCCAGCGCAGCGGTGCGCTGGATCTTGCGCCCCTGCAACACGCCCTGGCCGCCTTGGACGACAGGGCCCTGCAGCAGGCCTGGCAGCAGCTCACCGCCGCCGAGGCGCCGCGCTTCGTCCTGGCCAATGCCGCCGCACCATCCGGCTGGATGTCATAGCTTTCAACACTTTCCCGGGAGCGTGGGCCGCTGCTGGCGGTCAATCTGTTGCAGGATCGGTAAGACAGTTATGTCCGCCGGACCGCCGGCGATTCGTCGCGGCAAAAACCCTTAGCTAGGTAACATTTGTTAAACTCAGCGACCGGATCCATCCGGCTTTCGCAGTCAAAAGAGGAGACCTCCCATGTGGACCAAGCCTGCTTACACTGACCTGCGCATCGGCTTCGAAGTCACCATGTACTTCGCCAACCGTTGATGCGCCCCACGCCCCGGTTCGCCGGGGCGTACTTTTTCCAGGTTTAGCCTTTCCCATGCATATCCAGATTCTCGGCTCCGCCGCCGGCGGTGGCTTTCCCCAGTGGAACTGCAATTGCGTCAATTGCGACGGCTTCCGCAAGGGCACCCTCAGGGCCCAGGCCCGTACCCAGTCCTCCATCGCCCTGTCCGACGACGGGGTGAACTGGATCCTGTGCAACGCCTCGCCCGATATCCGCGCCCAGCTGGCCGGCTTCGCCCCGCTGCAGCCGGCGCGGGTCCTGCGCGACACCGGCATCCGCGCCATCGTCCTGCTAGACAGCCAGATCGACCACACCACCGGCCTGCTCAGCCTGCGTGAAGGTTGCCCCCATGAGGTCTGGTGCACCGAGATGGTCCACCAGGACCTCACCACTGGTTTTCCGCTGTTCAACATGCTCGAACACTGGAACGGCGGGCTCAGCTGGCAGCCCATCGCCCTGAGCGGCAGCTTCACCATTCCAGCCTGCCCGAATCTGGAATTCACGCCCTTTCCGCTGCGCAGCGCCGCGCCGCCCTATTCGCCCCATCGTCACGATCCGCATCCGGGCGACAACCTGGGGCTGCTGGTCCATGACAGACACACCGGCGGCAAGCTGTTCTACGCCCCGGGCCTCGGCCAGCCGGACGCCGCCCTGCTGGAGCTGATGGGCCAGGCGGACTGCCTGCTGGTGGACGGCACCCTCTGGACCGACGACGAGATGCAGCGTCGCGGCGTGGGCACCCGGACCGGCACCGAGATGGGCCACCTGCCGCAGAGCGGTCCCGGCGGCATGCTGGAGGTGCTGGCCGGCTTCGAGCGCCAGCGCAAGGTGCTGATCCACATCAACAACACCAATCCGATCCTGGACGAAGACTCCCCCGAGCGCGCCATCGTCGCGCGCCAGGGCGTGGAAGTCGCCTGGGACGGGATGTCCATCGAGTTGTGAACGCCATGCCCAACGCCCTCACGCCCGCCGAATTCGAAGCCGCCCTGCGCGCCAAGGGCGACCTCTACCACATCCACCACCCCTATCACGTGGCCATGTACCAGGGTCGCGCCAGTCGCGAGCAGATCCAGGGCTGGGTGGCCAACCGCTTCTACTACCAGGTCAACATCCCGCTCAAGGACGCCGCCATCCTGGCCAACTGCCCGGACCGCGAGATCCGCCGGGAGTGGGTGCAGCGCATCCTCGACCACGACGGCGAGCCCGGCAGCGAAGGCGGCATCGAGGCCTGGCTGCGCCTGGCCGAGGCCACCGGCCTGGACCGCGAGCAGGTGCTCTCCCAGGAACTGGTGCTGCCCGGGGTGCGCTTCGCGGTGGACGCCTACGTCAACTTCGCCCGCCGCGCCTCCTGGCAGGAAGCCGCCAGCAGCTCCCTGACCGAGCTGTTCGCGCCGCAGATCCACCAGTCGCGGCTGGACGCCTGGCCGACCCACTACCCCTGGATCGATCCGGCCGGCTACGAATACTTCCGCACCCGCCTGGGCCAGGCGCGGCGTGACGTCGAGCATGGCCTGCAGATCACCCTGCAGCACTACACCACCTGGGAATCCCAGCAGCGCATGCTGGAGATCCTGCAGTTCAAGCTGGACATCCTCTGGAGCATGCTCGACGCCATGAGCATGGCCTACGAACTGCATCGCCCGCCCTACCACAGCGTCACCAGCGAGCGCCGCTGGCATCGAGGAATCGACCTATGAGCTTCGACCGCACCCAGGTGCCGCGCTGGCGTCCCGGCTACCGCTTCCAGTTCGAGCCGGCGCAGGACGCCCATGTGCTGCTCTATCCCGAGGGCATGATCAAGCTCAACGACAGCGCCGCCGCCATCGGCGGGCTGATCGACGGCCAGCGTGACGTCGCCGCCATCATCGCCGCGCTCGACGAACGCTTCCCCGGCGTGCCCGAACTAGGTGCGGACGTCGAACAATTCATGGAGGTCGCCCGTGCAGAGCACTGGCTCCTGCTCGGCTAAGCCTTGTTTGAGAAATCGCCGAGCGAAGGTCAGGCAAGGCAAAAATCGGCGAGGAAGCGGAGTTTACAAATGGTAAATGAGCATTCCGAGCTGATTTTTAACGCAGCATCACCGAGCGCAGGCACTTCTCAACTGCCGGGCACGCCCATGCAGTTGCCACAGCCGCCAGCGGTAGGTAAGCCCAGCGTCGGCCTGCCGCTGTGGCTGCTGGCCGAGGTCACCTATCGCTGTCCGCTGCAGTGCCCGTATTGCTCCAACCCTCTGGACTTCGCCGCCCAGGGCCGCGAGCTGACCACCGAACAGTGGTTCAAGGTCATGGCCGAGGCACGGGAGATGGGAGCCGCCCAGATCGGCTTCTCCGGGGGCGAACCCCTGGTGCGCCAGGACCTCGCCGAGCTGATCCGCGAGGCGCGCCGGCTGGGCTACTACACCAACCTCATCACCTCCGGCATCGGCCTCACCGAGGCGCGCATCGCCGAATTCAAGGAGGCCGGCCTGGACCATATCCAGATCAGCTTCCAGGCCAGCGACGAACAGGTGAACAACCTGCTGGCCGGCTCGAAGAAGGCCTTCGCCCAGAAGCTGGCCATGGCCAAGGCGGTCAAGGCCCATGGCTACCCGATGGTGCTCAACTTCGTCACCCACAGGCACAACATCGATCGCATCGACCAGATCATCGACCTCTGCCTGGCGCTGGAAGCCGACTTCGTCGAACTCGCCACCTGCCAGTTCTATGGCTGGGCCGAGCGCAATCGCGCCGGTCTGCTGCCGACCAGGGCCCAACTGGAGCGCGCCGAAGGCATCACGAACGAGTACCGCGCGCGCCTTAAGGCCGAGAACCATCCCTGCAAGCTGATCTTCGTCACCCCGGACTACTACGAAGAGCGCCCCAAGGCCTGCATGGATGGCTGGGGCAAGCTGTTCCTGACCATTACGCCGGACGGCACCGCCCTGCCCTGCCACGGCGCCCGGCAGATGCCCATCGCCTTCCCGAACGTGAAGGAGAATGACCTCAGGCATATCTGGTACGACTCCTTCGGCTTCAACGTCTACCGCGGCTACGACTGGATGCCCGAGCCCTGCCGCTCCTGCGACGAAAAGGAAAAGGACTACGGCGGCTGCCGCTGCCAGGCCTTCATGCTCACCGGCGATGCGCGCAACGCCGATCCGGTCTGCGCCAAGTCACCGCACCACGACCTCATCCTCGCCGCCCGCCAGGAAGCCGAGACCGCGACCCAGCGGATCGAGGACCTGCAATTCCGCAACGAGCGCAATTCGCGGCTGATCGCCAAGGCTTGAAGCCAGCGGCGGCGCTAGGCACGCCAAGGTCGTCGGCGGAATCCAGTCCCCCACAGCCTGGGCGCAGGCTTGCCGAGGGGACTCACCACCCACGGCTCCGGGGCATTTGCCTCCCGGCCGGGCAGTGACCATACTGCCCGGCCGGACCTTTTCCCCTCATCGTCATGCCTTCGATACGCCCGCTGCGCCCTGCCGACATCCCGGCCGTTCTCGACATCCAGGCGGCCAACTACCCCGCCGACCTGCTCGAAGACCACGCCTTCTACGCCAATCGCCTGGAACTCGCCCCGGAACACTGCTGGGTGGCGACCGATGCCGAGGATCGCCTGCGCGGCTATCTGATCGCCTATCCCTGGGACGACGGCCTACCGCCGGTACTGGGTGCTCCTCTCAAGCAATTGCCAGGCGCGGCCTCGACCTGGTTCCTGCACGACTGCGCCGTGCATCCCGAGGCCCAAGGTCAGGGCGTGGCGGGGCGTCTCTATCGTCACGCCAAGGGCCAGGCCCGACGCGCCCGCCTGCGCCAGGGGCGGCTGGTGTCGCTGTCCAACGCCATCGGCTACTGGCAACGCCACCACTATCAACCGGTCCCGGCCGACGCCGCGCTCAAGGCCAAGCTGGCCGGCTATGGCGCCGGCGCCTGCCTGATGCAGCGCCCGCTCGATACCCCGGATGCCGAGCACGCGTAAAACCTGCAAATCTAAATGCAAGTATTTCGCTTTCGCCTTAACATGGTCCAGCCCAGGAGGGCCTCTGCCGCCCGGCGCTCTGGCGCGGGTATCTTGATCGCCGCTACAAGGAATCCCTGATGAACATCGCTCCAGCGTCTTCGGCCAAGGGCCGGCGCATCTTTTCCGTCACCCTGCTGGCCGGTCTGCTGGCGCTGGGCGGCCAAACCGCCCAGGCGCGCTCCAGCTTCGAAGCCCCCGATCCGGACTACCATGGCGAGATCAAGGCCAGCCCTGTCACCGGCACCGCCATCCTGGCCGGCAGCGAGGTGGCGCTGGACGGCCGCGGCTTCACCCCCGGTCAGCAGATCACCCTGTCCCGCGGCGGCGTGGCGCTCAACCCCGACGCCGCCTACGTGGCCGACGCTCAGGGCACCTTCAAGGCGACCTTGCGCATCCCCGAAGACGCCGCCCCCGGCCAGCACCCCATCGTCATCAGCACCGCCCAGCCTTCGGGCGCCGCGGTCTTCCCGCTCAAGGTCTCGCCGGTGGTGCCGCTATCCGGCGCCGACGCCTATAGCCTCACCGCGGTCAAACTGGTCCCGGGGCTGTACCAGGTGGACATCAGCGCCAAGACCGGCGCCCTGTTCGTCACCTCGGCTGTGGGCCGCCCGCCGGTCAAGGTCTCGCAACTGCTCAAGCTCGATCCCAAGGACCTGGCCATCCAGCGCCAGATCACCCCGGCCGCCGCGCCGGGCAGCGACGCCGGTGTCTACGCCGTCTACGGCGTGGGCGTGGACGATCGCAACGGCCACGTCTGGACCACCAACACCCGGCAGAACACCGTGGCGGTCTATCGCCAGAGCGACCTGGGCCTGGTCAAGCAATTCGAACCCGGCCTCGTGCCCCATGCCCACACCGTGGTGGTCGACGAGAAGCTCGACCGCGCCTTCGCCTCGGCGGCCATGACCCCGGACATCGTCAGCTTCGACGCCAAGACCCCGGCCGTGCGCAAGCACATCACCATCGAATCCGGCGTGCGCGGCGAGCGGTTCGCCGTGGTCGGCATGCACCTGGACCCGGCGGTGCACAAGCTCTATGCCGTCAGCCTGAAGACCAACGAAGCCGCGGTGATCGACGCCAAGACCGAGACCGTCGAGAAGGTCTTCCCGCTCCAAGGCGCCAAGACCCCCATGGGTGTGGCCCACGATGCCAAGACCGATCGCCTGTTCATCACCGCCCAGGGCAGCGACAACCTGCTGATCGTCGACGCCAAGACCGGCCAGACCCTGCACAACGTCACCACCGGCGCCGGGGCGCTGAACGTGGCCTTCGACCCGGTCAAGCGCCTGGCCTACGTCACCAACCGCGGCGCCGGCACCCTGACCGTGGTCGACCCGGACGGCACCATCAAAGCCAATCTGGAGCTGGGCACCTATCCCAACCACGCGGTGGTGGACGCCAAGGGAGTGGTCTATGCGGTGAACAAGGCCAAGGGGCAGGATGATGCCGAGGGGGATCGGATTACGCGGGTGATGGCCAAGTAAGAGGCTTGCCCCTGGCCTGGACAACCTTCTTATCGCGGCCATGGGCCGCTCCTACAGGTGAGCCCCCTGCTGTAGGAGCAGTCCATGACCGAGATAAAGGCGTGATTCCAAGCTTGAGTTGAGCGCCAGCGAAACCCAATGCCTTTGGGCTATCGGTGGCTAGCTGTTTATCGCATTTTGCTGATGTTTTTTGTTTCGCCCACCCGGGCGAGTCACTTTTGTCAGTCGCGACAAAAGTAACCAAAACCGCTTGCCCCGACCATCCGGCCCGTCGCTTCGCTGCGGGTCCGCTCACGCCAGCGCCGTTCCGGGGTCGGCCTACACGGGCCGTCCATGGCCCGTTAGGCCTCTCGCCGCATCCATGCGGCTCGACCCCTCCACGACGCTGGCGTTCGCCCTCCTGAACGGGGCGATTCGCTAGCCTGAAAGTGTTGGTTGAAAAGCCATAACCGTTTGTAGCGTGGACAACGGCGAAACCTTGTCCACAGGGATCGACGTTACGCGCCAGTGGAAAACGCTGCGCGGTTTTCCACGCTACGACTGACTCTGGCTCTGCCTGTAAGCACCGCAGTCTCAGGCTGGCGCCCCGTCCCCGTCAGTGAGGCCGAGTGCAGGTGTTGCGGAGGGGGATGCGAGGCAGGACGCCGAGCAAGGCGCGAGGGGCAGGAGGCCCCTTCGTGACGTGCCCCCGGAGCGGCGCCGGAGCGAGGGCACCCGGAGCGAAGCGGAGGGCCGAACTATCGAGGTGTGCTTTCTTTTTGCTTACTTTTCTTTGTACCGGACGGCGATCCGCAAGCAAAGAAAAGTGAGTCGCCGGCCAGGCGAAACAAGGATCTTCAACAAATCGCGATGATCAGCTTAGGCAACAAAATCCAACCTCCTCCCCTCCCACAAAAAAACGCCCACCAATCCAACCCGGCGGGCGCCATTCAAGGGGGCGACTGAGGGGAAAACTCACCCCTCCAGCGACTCCACCCCCAACTCATCCCACACCGCCTCCGCCAGGTGGAAGGTGGCATTGGCCGCCGGGATGCCGCAGTAGATGGCGCTCTGCATGATCAGCTCCTTGAGCTCCTCCCGCGTCACGCCGTTGCTACGGGCGGCACGCAGGTGCAGGCGCAGTTCGCCCTCGCGATTCATGCCGATCAGCATGGCGATGGTGATCAGGCTGCGGGTGTGCCGCGGCAGGCCCGGGCGGGTCCAGATGTCGCCCCAGGCGTGGCGGGTGATCATCTCCTGGAATTCTTCGTTGAAGGGGGTCAGCTTTTCCAGGCTGCGATCGACGTGGGCGTCGCCCAGCACCGCGCGGCGGACCTGCATGCCGGCTTCATAACGTTCTCTTTCGTCCAAGATCGACTCCTTTAGGCGCTCAGGAAGGCCAGCACGCGCTGGGTAAAGGCATCGTCCATCTGCACGTTGGACAGGTGGGCGGCGGGAAACTCGACGTACTCGGCGCCGGGAATACGCTCCTGCAGGAAGCGCCCGTCGGCCGGGGTGGTCACGGCGTCATGGGTGCCGGCGACGATCAGCGTCGGCGCACGGATGGCATCCAGCACCTCGCGGAAGTCGGCATCGCGCACCGCCGCGCAGTTGGCCGCGTAACCCTGGGGCGAGGTCCCGGCGAGCATGGCGACGATGCGGTCGACCCGTTCCGGCTCGGCGCTGGCGAAGTCGGGGGTGAACCAGCGACCGATGGAGGCGTCGCGCAGGTCGCGCATGGCCTGCTCGCCACCGGCTTCCACGGTCTGGATGCGGGTGTTCCACACCTCGGGGGTGCCGATCTTGGCGGCGGTGTTGCACAGCACCAGGCGGGTGATCCGCTCCGGCGCGTTGATGCCCAGCCACTGGCCGATGGAGCCGCCCATGGACAGGCCGCAGAAGGCGAATTGGTCGATGCCCAGGGCGTCGGTCAGGGCCAGGACGTCGCGACCGTTCTCGTCCATCCGATAGGGACCGGGGGTCACCAGGGAGGCGCCATGGCCGCGGGTGTCATAGCGCAGCAGGCGAAAGCGCTCGCTGAAGGCGGCGACCTGGTCATCCCACATGGCCAAGTTAGTGCCCAGGGAGTTGGACAGGATCAGCACGGGGGCGCCCTCGGGGCCCTCCAATCGGTAGTTCAGGTCGCCATCGGCGAGACGTACGCTGGGCATCAGGCAGTCCTCTGGTCTAGGGATGGGCAAGCAGGGTGCGGTGTTCAGCCAGGGCGCGGGTTACCCAGGCGCGGGCCTGGCCCTGGTAATGGGCGGGGTCCAGCAGGCGATCCAGCTCGGCGCAGGAGAGTTCGGCGGTTACTTCCGGCGTATCGCCCAGTACCTGGCGCAGGTGACGCCCCTCCTGGACGGCGCGTTTGCAGCTCTGCTCCACCAGGTGGTGAGCGGCCTCGCGCCCCAGCCGTCCGGCCAGGGCGATGCTGACCGCCTCGGCCAGCACCAGGCCGTGGGTCAGTTCCAGGTTGGCCTGCATGCGCGCGGCGTCGACCTCCAGCCCGGCGACGATGGCCTGAGCCTGTTGCAGGGCGCCGGAAACCAGGCAGAACAGCTCCGGCAGGGTTTCCCACTCGGCGTGCCAGAGGCCCAGGCTGCGCTCGTGCTCCTGGGGCATGGCGGAAAACAGGGTGCTGACCAGACCCGGCGCGCGGGTGGCGGCGGCGATCAGCACCGCGGCGCCCACCGGATTGCGCTTGTGCGGCATGGTGGAAGAGCCCCCCTTGCCCGGCGCCGAGGGCTCGAAGACCTCGGCGGCTTCGGTCTGCATCAGCAGCGACAGATCCCGTCCCAGCTTGCCCAGGCTGCCGGCCACCAGGCCGAGCCAGGCGCCGACCTCGACCAGGCGATCACGCTGGGTATGCCAGGGTTGCTCCGGCAGGTTCAGGCCCAGCTCACTAGCCAGGGCCTCGGCCACCGGCAGGGCCTGATCGCCCAGGGCGGCCAGGCTGCCCGAAGCGCCGCCGAATTGCAGCACCAGCACCCGTGGTCGCAGTTCGACCAGGCGCTGGCGGTGACGGGTGATGGCGCCCAGCACCCCGGCCAGCTTCATGCCCAGGGTCACGGGCGTCGCATGTTGCAGCCAGGTGCGCCCGGCCAGCACGGTACCGGCATGGCGCTCGGCCTGGATGGCCAGGGCCTCGGCCAGGTGCGCCAGATCGGCGTCCAGCAGATCTAGCGCCTGGCGGATCTGCACGACCAGGCCGCTGTCCATGGCGTCCTGGCTGGTGGCACCGCGGTGCACATGGCGCTCGGCCTCGGGATCCTGGGCGGCGATCTGCCGGCCCAGGGCCTTGACCAGGGGAATGGCGGAATTACCGGCGCTGACCACCGCCCGGGCCAGTTCGGCGGCATCGTATAGCTCGGCACGGCAGGCGGCGGCGATGGGTGCCACCGCCGTTTGGGGGATCACCCCCACCGCCGCCTCGGCGCGCGCCAGGGCTGCCTCGAAGTCCAGCATGCCCTGTAGTCGGCCCCGGTCACAGAACACCGCGCGCATGGCGGCGCTGGTGAAGTAGGCATCGAATAGCAGGTTGGACATGGGGATTCCTCAAGTGGCGGAGCAGCCAACAAAGCGTAGCGAGCGGTTGTCAGGCGGGTGCGAGCGGCGCGCAGGAACCGGAATGTACGACTGGTACATGAGGATTCCGAGCACTGCACGCGCCCGCATGGCGGACGCGCAGTAGTTTTGTTGGTTGCTCCTAGTGGTCGTGATGCAGGTAGGTAGCTTGCCGCGGCAGCCGCAGGCTGACCAGGAAGGCCACCGCCAGCATCACCGAGACATAGATGTAGAAGACTTCTTCATGACCCTGGGTCTTGAAGCTCAGGGCGACGAATTCCGCCGAGCCGCCAAAGATCGCATTGGCCACCGCATAGGACAGGCCCACACCCAGGGCGCGCACCTCTGGTGGGAACATCTCGGCCTTCACCAGGCCGCTGATGGAGGTGTAGAGGCTGATGATGGCCATGGCCAGGCAGATCAGCAGGAAGGCCACGAAGGGACTCTGCACGCTGGCCAGGGCGGTGAGGATCGGCCAGGTGCAGACCGTGCCCAGGCCACCGAACAGCAGCATGGAGGCGCGCCGGCCGATGCGGTCGGAGAGCATGCCGAACAGCGGTTGCATCAGCATGAACACCAGCAGGGCGCAGGTCATCACGGCGCTGGCGGTCTTGGCGTCCATGCCGCTGGTGTTGACCAGGTACTTTTGCATGTAGGTGGTGAAGGTATAGAAGATCAGCGAGCCGCCGGCGGTGTAGCCGAGCACGGTGAAGAAGGCCGCCTTGTGATGCTTGAACAGGCCGCTCAGGGTACCGGCCTCCTTGTTGGCGCGGGTCTCGGCGGTGGTGGTCTCTTCCAGCGAACGACGCAGGAACAGCGAGATCACCGCCGCGGCGGCGCCGACCAGGAAGGGAATCCGCCAGCCCCAGGCGCGCAGATCGGCGTCGCTCAGGACCTGCTGCAGGATCACCACCACCAGCACGGCCAGCAGTTGGCCGCCGATCAGGGTGACGTACTGGAAGGAAGCGAAGAAACCGCGCTGGCCACGCAGCGCCACCTCGCTCATGTAGGTGGCGGTGGTGCCGTACTCACCCCCCACCGAGATGCCTTGCAGCAGGCGCGCGAGCAGCAGCAGGGCCGGCGCCGCGACGCCGATGCTGGCATAGGTGGGCAGGCAGGCGATGGCCAGGGAGCCGGCGCCCATCATCAGGATGGAAATGACCATGGAGGTGCGCCGACCGTACTTGTCGGCGACGCGCCCGAAGATCCAGCCGCCCAGGGGCCGCATGAGGAAGCCCGCGGCGAACACCCCGGCGGTGCTGAGCAGCTGCACGGTGGGATCGCTCTTGGGGAAGAAGGCGGCGGCGAAATAGATGGAGCAGAAGGCGTAGACGTAGAAGTCGAACCATTCCACCAGGTTGCCGGACGAGGCGCCGACGATGGCGAAGATGCGCTTCTTGCGCTCCTCGAAGCTGTAATGCGGGTGAGTGCTCATGGAGATCCTTAATTATAGGTATGGACGGACGGGGGACAGCCTACCGCCATCGGACCAAGAGAGACACACGCGGTTACAGGTAGGTGTGGGCATGGGGTGGGTGGCGATTTCGGTGACTGCTCAAGCAAGGGCTCTACGATCGGCTTAGAGGATCGCGGCCATGGGCCGCTCCTACACGTGCCATACCTGTAGGAGCGGCCGCATCGGCGGACCGCCATGGCCGCGATATGACCAGAACACCAAACCTAAATCGAATCCACCCGCTCCACCGCCAGCGCCAGCCCCTGGCCGACGCCCACGCACATGGTGGCGAGCCCCAGGCGGCCGCCGGTCTTTTCCAGGTGGTGCACCGCGGTGAGCACCAGGCGGTTGCCGCTCATGCCCAGGGGATGACCCAGGGCAATGGCGCCGCCATTGGGATTGACCTTGGGGCTGTCGTCGGCCACGCCCAGCTCGCGCAGGACGGCGATGCCTTGGGCGGCGAAGGCTTCGTTGAGTTCGATGACGTCGAAGGCCTCGATGGGCAGGTTTAATTGCTGCAGCAGCTTGCGCACCGCCGGGGTCGGACCGACGCCCATGATGCGCGGCGCCACCCCACCACTGGCCATGCCCAGCACCCGGGCGCGGGGCGTGAGGCCGTGCTTCTTCGCCGCGTCCGCCGAGGCCAGGATGATGGCCGAGGCGCCGTCGTTGAGCCCGGAAGCGTTGCCCGCGGTCACGGTCCGGTCCGGACCGTTGACCGGCTTGAGCTTGGCCAGGCCTTCTACGGTGGTGTCCGGACGCGGATGCTCGTCCTGCGCCACCACCACGTCGCCCTTCTTGCCCCTGATCGTCACCGGGACGATTTCCTCGGCGTAGTAGCCGGATTCCTGGGCCGCCGCGGCGCGCTGCTGGCTGCGCAGGCCGAAGGCGTCCTGGTCGGCGCGGCTGACGCCATAGTCGGCGGCGACGTTGTCACCGGTGACCGGCATGCTGTCGACGCCATAGGTCTCTTTCATCGCCGGATTGACGAAGCGCCAGCCCAGGGTGGTGTCTTCCAGTTTCTGGCCGCGACCGAAGGCGCTGTCGGCCTTGCCCATCACATAGGGCGCGCGGGTCATGGATTCCACCCCGGCAGCGATCACCAGCTCCATCTCGCCCAGAGCGATGGCGCGATAGGCCTGGCCCACCGCTTCCATGCCCGAGGCGCAGAGGCGATTGAGGGTCACGCCCGGCACCGTTTCCGGTAGTCCCGACAGCAGCACTGCCATGCGCGCCACGTTGCGGTTGTCTTCCCCGGCCTGGTTGGCGCAGCCCATGAACACCTCGTCCACCGCCGTCCAGTCCACCTGGGGATTGCGCTCCTGCAGCGCCTTGAGCGGAATGGCCGCCAGGTCGTCGGCGCGTACCGCCGAGAGACCGCCGTTGAGCCGGCCGATGGGGGTCCGAATGGCATCGCAGATATAGACGGGGCGACTCATTCCTCAGCTCCTTTCTGACCGCCATGGGCGGCATTGGTCCTGGCCTGCAGATCACGCAGGGCGTCGAGTTCGGTCGCCGTCGGCGCTGCGGTGGTGGCGACCTGGTCGGCGAAACGGATGGCCCAGCCGGTGGCGGCCACCACCTGTTCGCGGGTCACACCCGGATGCAGGGCGGTCACCACGAATTCGTGGGTGCCCGCTTCCGGCTCCATGATGCAGAGGTCGGTGATGATGGCGGTCGGACCCTTGCCCGGCAGGCCCAGCTGCTGGCGGTGATCGCCCCCCTCGCCGAAGCCCACCGAGGTGATGAAGGCCAGCTTGTCGACGAAGCTGCGGTGCGACTGCTTGAGGATGATCAGCACCTCCTTGGCCGAGCCGGCGATTTCCGGGGCCCCGCCGGCGCCGGGCAGACGCACCTTGGGCTGGTGGTAGTCGCCGATCACCGTGGTGTTGATGTTGCCGAAGCGGTCGACCTGGGCCGCACCGAGGAAGCCCACGTCGATGCGTCCGCCCTGCAGCCAGTAGCGGAAGATCTCGCCGGTGGGCACCACGGTGTCGGCGGTCTCGGCCAGCTCGCCGTCGCCGATGGACAGCGGCAGCACCGAGGGCTTGGCACCGATGGGGCCGGATTCGTAGATCAGCACCACGTCCGGCGCATGGGTCAGGCGTGCCAGATTCGCCGCGGTGGATGGCAGGCCGATGCCGACGAAGCAGACGCTGCCATTGCCAAGGCGACGTGCCGCAGCCACGGTCATCATTTCATTGGTGGTGAAGTCGCTCATGATTCAGGCCTCCGCAGCCAGCTTCGCCTGGAAGGCGGCGAAGTCCGCGGTACCGCGGATGTAGGTGTCGATCCACTGGGTAAAGGTGTCGCGGTCGCGAGCGATCGGGTCCCAGGCCTGGTAGAAACGGTTGTCCCGCTCGTAGTAGCCGTGGGCATAGGACGGATGCGCCCCGCCCGGGACCACACAGACGGCGCTGAGCGCCCAGGTCGGCAGCACGCAGGCGTTCATCGGCGCCTGCAGGTCGTCGACGAGCTCTTCCACGGTGACGATGCAGCGCTGGGCGGCCAGGGCCGCTTCCTTCTGCACGCCGAGGATGCCCTGGATCAGCACGTTGCCCTGGCGGTCGGCCTTCTGCGCATGGATGACGGTGACGTCGGGGCGCACGCTGGGTACCGCGGCGAGCTGCTCGCCGGTGAAGGGGCAGGCGATGAACTTGATGTCCGGATTGACCTTGGCCAGGTCCGAGCCCTGGTAGCCGCGCAGGACGGCGAACGGCAGGTTGGAGGCGCCGGCGACATAGGCGTTGGCCAGGGCCGCGTGGCTGTGCTCGGAAATCTCAAGCTTGTGCGGCCAGCCTTTTTCCACCGCATCGCGCAGCCGGTGCAGGGAGCCGACCCCGGGATTGCCGCCCCAGGAGAAGATCAGCCGCTTGGCACAGCCGGCACCGATCAGCAGGTCATAGACCAGGTCGGGGGTCATGCGCACCAGGGTCAGGTCGCGCCGGTTCTGGCGGATCAGCTCGTGGGCGGCGGCGGTCGGAATGAGATGGGTGAAGCCTTCGAGGGCGACGGTCTCGCCATCGTGGACGAAGCGCTGGATGGCTTCGCTCAGGGACAGGATCTGGGCCATGGATTGTCGACTCGCGTCTTTGTTGTCGGCGCCGCCCGGTGCGGCGGTCTGGAGTCAGACTACAAAGCCCCACCCGCGCAAACAATCCGATAATCGACTAACAGTTCGATTATCGAACAGCATCGCTTTATGGACTGTCGACCCCTTCTACGCGCAGTGAGCCGTTGCAGCGGCTACACTGCCCTCCCCTCATCCAGAGCCCAGCCGATGTCCGACAAGCCCCGCGCCTCCCTCGAAGGCATCACCCTCGAAGCCCTGCTCACCCGCCTGGTGGAGCATCACGGCTGGGAAGAACTCGGTCGGCGCATCCCGCTGCGCTGCTTCACCCATGAGCCCAGTATCAAATCCAGCCTGACCTTCCTGCGCCGCACGCCCTGGGCGCGGGAAAAGGTCGAGCAGCTTTACCGGCGCCTGCCCCGGCGCTAATAGCCTGACTAGAGCCTTTCGCCCCTGTCGACACCGCAGCAACCCTGCCCTATAGTCGAACGAACCACTGCGCCGTAGGCGAATACGCCGGCAGGGAGACAGGACATGCTCGAGAAAGCACTGCTCGTCGATGCTCAAGGGCGGCCGATCGCCCAGCACCACAAGGTCTTCTCCAACGCCTGGGACGAGATCAAGGCCTGGTCGAGCGAGGTGTACATGCCCTACGACGTGGCGCCCATCGGTCGCCACATCGCCCCGGCTTCGACGATGCACTCGGCGAAGATCGGCGCCATCACCGCCACCCGCTTCGCCTATGGCATCCCGGTACACATCAAGGATTGGGACCAGGACGCCGGCAACGCCTTCGTCGCCACTACCATCGGCGGGACCGCGCGGCACTGGGTGGATCGCGAACAGGCGGTCGAAACTCCGGTGGGCAGCTCCTTCGTCGTCGACTGCAGTCGGACCGATTACTGGGTCGACTTCGATCCCGACCATCTGCAATTCAACCTGACCATTCCCCACGAATTACTGGAGCGGACCGCCCTCGACTGGTTCGGCTTCAATCCCGGCGATGCGCTCTGGCAGGCCAAGGTGGGTCTGGGCGGCGCGGAATCCAGCTGGCTGGGGCTGATGGATTACGTCGCCCGCTCCATCGCCGAAGCGCCGGAACGGCTCACCCAGGGGCCGCTCGCTCGACACCTGGAGCAGACCATCTGCGTCCGCCTGCTCAACGAGTGGGCCTTGCGCGCCGGCTTGGACCTGAACGATCCCTGCCACCGCCTGGCCCCGCGCACGGTCCGCGCCGCCGAGCAATTCATGATCGAGCATGCTGCCGAGTTGCCCACCATGGCCGATGTCGCCCGCGCCGTGGGCACCAGCGTCCGCACCCTGAGTGCCGCCTTCAAGAGCTTTCGCGGTTATCCACCCAGCGCCTTCCTGCGCGAGCAACGCCTACAAGGGGCGCGCCGAGTCTTGAGCGCCGCACCACTTGGTGCCAGCGTGTCCGCCATCGCCGCGGCCTGGGGCTATATCAACATGGGCGAGTTCGCCCGCAGCTATCGCCTGCGTTTCGGCGAGCGACCTTCAGACACCCTGCGCCGCGGCACCGCCTGACCGTCTCGGCTATCTGCCGATGGCAGACAGCGCCTGCCGAGGCCGGATATCACCCCGGACCCTGGTCATCGCAAGATCTCGCCACGCGCGCCCGACCGGGCGCGTAAACCAGCGCCAGAGCGAGATCAGACGATGGCAGACACTCTCAAAACGGCCGCGGACGCGATCCTGGCCAGGGCCGTCGAGAGCACCCCAGGCGTTCCCGGCGTTGCCGCCGTGGTAACCAACCGGCACGGCAATCTCTATGTGGGCGCCGCCGGCAGGCGCACCCTAGGCAGTGCCGACCTCATGGCGCCCGACAGCCTGTGCGCGATTTTCTCCACTACCAAGGCGATTACCGGGACCGCGGTACTGCAACTGGTGGAGCAGGGCCTGCTCGACCTGGATGCGCCCGCCAGCACCTATGTGCCCGCCATCGGCAAGCTGCAGGTGCTCGAAGGCTTTGCCGACGATGGCCAACCGCGCCTGCGTGCGCCGCGGCGAGCCATCACCACCCGCATGCTGTTGCTGCACACGGCAGGCTTTGGTTACGACTTCTTCAATGCGCACTACCAGCGCCTCGCCACCGAGCACGGCCAACCCAGCGTCATCACCGCTACCCGCGCCGCCCTGGAAACGCCGCTGCTCTTCGATCCGGGCGAACGATGGGAATACGGCTCGAACATCGACTGGGCCGGTCTGGTCGTGGAAAGCATCACTGGCCGCCGCCTGGACGAAGTTTTCGCGGAGCGGATCTTCGCTCCCCTGAGGATGCATGATTCCGCCTTCGTGCTTACCGCCGACATGCGCGACAGGCTCGCCACCCTGCACCAGCGCGACGCCACCGGCCAACTCGCTCCTCTCGACGACTTCGTGCTACCGCAGGAGCCGGAGGTCTTCATGGGCGGGCACGGCCTCTACTCGACGGCCCTGGACTACGCCAAGTTCATCCGCCTGTGGCTCAACGACGGCGACGGCCCCGACGGGCGGGTGCTCAGGCCGGAGACCGTGCGGATGGCCGCGGCGAACGGACTCGGCGCGCTGAAGATCAGGGGCCTGCCCGGTGTCATTCCCCACCTGTCCAACCCGGCCGAATTCTTTCCCGGCATGGCGAAGTCCTGGGGACTGACCTTCATGATCAACGACACCGATGCCCCGACCGGTCGCCCAGCCGGCTCCCTGGCCTGGGCCGGGCTGGCCAACCTCTACTACTGGATCGACCGGCAGAACGGCATAGGTGGCTTCTGGGCCACGCAGATCCTGCCCTTCGTCGATCCGCCTTCGGTCAAGGGTTACCTGGACTTCGAAACGGCCGTTTATGAGGCGCTCGCGGCTCACCGCAGAGCCTGAGAAGCGCGCCCTGGACGGCTCCTCGGCGCGATGGGGCTCTGGCAGTGGAGAGCGGTCTGCGGAGGGATTGCCGTAACGATGTGTGCCTGCGGTACCTGTGCCAGTGCCTGCCTCATCGGCGCCGGGTATCACGGCAACGCCAGGCTCAGGACTGTCCGAAGACCAGTACCTTGAGGCCGCCCTCGGGGTCCTCGTCGGCGAATTCCGGTGGATTGGCCAGGCGCTCGACGAAGGCCAGTCCCGGTGCTTCCTGGGCCATGCCGGCGATGAGGAAGTCCGCCCCCACACCGGGATCGTTGACGCAGGCCAGCACTCGCCCGCCAGGGGTGAGCAGCTCCGGCAACCGGCGCAGGATGCGCGCATAGTCCTTGGTCAGGGCGAAGCTGCCTTGCTGGAAGCTGGGCGGGTCGACGATCACCAGATCATAGGGCCCGAGCTTGCGCACCTTGCCCCAGGACTTGAACAGTTCGTGGCCGAGAAAGCTGACCTTGCCCAGGTCATGGCCATTGAGCCGATGATTCTCGCGGCCGCGGGTCAAGGGCCCGCGAGCCATGTCCAGATTGACCACCTGGGCCGCGCCGCCGGCCAGGGCCGCTACGGAGAAACCACAGGTGTAGGCGAACAGGTTGAGGATGCGCAGGCCGGCGGCCTGCTCGCGCACCCAGCGGCGGCCCAGGCGCATGTCGAGGAACAGCCCCATATTCTGGTGACGGGACAGATCCAGGCCGAACGTCAGGCCGTCCTCATGGATGACGTGCTCGCCCACCGGCGCGCCGATCAGCGCCTCGCTGGCGGCATCCAGGCGGTAACGATGCTGCAACAGCAGGCTACTGGCACCGCTGGCGCGCCACGCCGGGGTCTCGCCCAGGGCCGTCAGGGTCGTGCGCAGGGCCTCCAGCTCGACCGCGGGCACTTCGCGGAACAGCCCTACCCGCACCACGCCTTCCAGCCAGTCGACGGTCAGTTGTTCCAGCCCCGGCAGCAACCGGCCACGGCCGTGCACCAGTCGGCGCGCCTCGGCAGGGGGCGGATCGAGGGCGACCAAGAGCAGGTCGGTAAGGCGGGCAAGGGTGGCGGTATTCATGGGCGATCACGACGGCAAAGGAGCGGCATGCTACGGCAAAAGCGCCGGCGTCGCCTCCCGAGGCCCGCTGCGGCAGGCCCGGCAACCGTCCTCTGCGACGCACCCTTCGTGCCCTTCGGCAAACAAGTTCCCCCCACGAACCGACCAGTCCGATGAAAATATGTCTCAGGCGGTAACGACTCGCAGTTGTATCCCCTTTGTCAGGCGCTCTAGAATCCGCCTCCCCGAATTCCAGGACAACAACAATGCGCCGGCTGGTTCCTGCCTTCTATCTGCTGCCCCTCTGTGCCCTCCCCCTCACTGGTCATGCCCAGGAGCAGACGGAAGATTCGCCTCAGGCCCTGTCCGAGCTCACCATCGTCGGCGCGGCCGAATCGCCCACCGGGCCGGTGCAGGGCTACAAGGCGGAACGTTCCAGCAGTGCGACACGCACCGACATCCCGCTGCACGAGACGCCCCAGTCGGTGAGCGTGGTCTCCCGCGAGGCCCTCGACGATCTCTCCGCCACCCGCCTGCAGCAGGCGCTGGACCAGGCCGGCGGCGTCGGCCGTGGCAACAACTTCGGCGGCCAGGGCCTGACCAGCTATACGGTGCGCGGCTTCACCAGCTCCGAGTATTTCCGCAACGGCTTTCCCATGAACCGCGGCTATCCCAGTGCGCCGGATGCCGCCACCCTGGAGCGAGTCGAGGTCCTGCGCGGCCCGGCGGCGACCCTCTATGGCCGTAGCGATCCAGGCGGCACCTTCAACGTGGTCACCAAGCAGCCCCTGGGCGAGCGCAAGACCTCCCTCGGCAGCCAGTTCACCGACCAGGGGCTGCGTCGTGGCACCCTGGACACCACCGGCCCGGTGGATGAAGACGGTCGCCTGGCCTATCGCCTCAACCTAATCGCCGAAGGCGGCGACAGCTTCCGCGACGATGTCGAGCACGAACGCTACGAGGTCGCGCCGGTGCTGAGCTGGCAGGCCACCGACGCCACCCTCATCACCTTCGAAGCGGACATCATCCGCAGCAACGCCCCACTGGATCGCGGTCGCACCAACTACCTCACCCAGCGCGCCGAAGCCAATCGCTCCACCAATGCCTGGGAAAAGGGCACCACCAACCTGCTGCACAGCGACAGCGAGGCCTATCAGCTGCGCTTCGAGCACCAGCTCAACGACGCCTGGACCCTGGCCGGCGGCTTCCAGTACCTGGACGGCAGCCTCAAGGGCAATGCCGTGGAAGCCAACGGCGTGCAGGCCGACGGCGTGACTCTGGGCCGCAACTTCAACTACCGCAAGCTGGAGTGGAGCGATCGCGACCTGCAGCTGAACCTGACCGGTCGCTTCGACACCTTCGGCCTCGGCCACACCCTGATCACCGGGATCGAGGTGGAAGACTACGACTATCAGTCGATCATCCAGCGCTCGCCAGGCAGTGTCAGCGCCTATCCGGTCAACCTGGTCGATCCGGTCCTCGGCCAGCCGCGCCCGGCCCTGACCCGTACGCCCACCCACGACCACGAGACCCTCAAGACCTGGGCGGCCTTCGTGCAGGACCAGATCGCCCTCACCGAGCGTTTCAAGGTGCTGGGTGGCGTGCGCCTGGAGCGCTTCGAGCACGATTACGACAACTTCGTCGCCGGTGGTCAGAGCTGGTCCAACGCCGACAACGCCGTCACCCCGCGCCTGGGCGTCAGCTACGACCTCACCCCGGAACTGGCGCTCTATGCCAGCGCCTCCAAGTCGTTCAAGCCCAACACCGGCGCGGCGCGCCTGGGCGGCGGTTTCGACCCCGAGGAAGGCAAGGCCTACGAGGTAGGCATGAAGTGGGCGGCGCTGGACGGCCGCCTCAGCGTCGACACGGCGATTTTCCATACGGTCAAGGAAAACGTCCTGACCCTGGACCCGGTCGATCCGAATTTCAACGTCGCCGCCGGCGAGGTACGCAGCCGTGGCTTCGAGGTCAACGTGACCGGCGACCTGACGCCCAACTGGCGCATCCTCGGCGGCTACGCCTTCACCGATGCCGAGGTCACCAAGGACAACACCCTGGCCCGCGGTACGCGCCTGACCAATATCCCGCGCAATGCCGTCAACCTGCTCAACGTCTACGAATTCCATGACGGCGTGCTGCGCGGCCTGGGACTGGGCGCCAATGTCAAGTACGTGGGCGAACGCGAAGGCCAGAAAACAATTGCCAGCGACTACACCATGGACAGCTACACGGTCACCGACCTGTTGAGCTTCTACAAGGTCGACAAGCACCTGCGACTGAACCTGGACGTGCGCAACGTCTTCAACAAGGGCTACGACGAGAGTTCCTGGAACGCCTACAGCTATCCGGGCGAGCCGCGTACGGTGCAGGCCGGCTTCACCTACACCTTCTAAAAGCACCCAACAAAACTACTGCGCGTCCGCCAGGCGGGCGCGTGCAGTGCTCGGAGTCCTCATGTACTACTTGTACACTGCGGCTCCTGCGCGCCGCGCGCACCCGCCTGACAGCCGCTCGCTACGTTTTGTTAGCCGCTTTACGGCTCTTTGGAATCAGGCCTCGCTGAAGGCCTGGCCGGTCAGCGGCTGGACCACCGGACGGCCCTGGCGGTCCTGCAGGATGTCCACCGCCACGCCGTAGGTGGCCTCCAGCAGGTCGGCGGTGACGATGGCCGCGGGTCGCCCGGCGGCCAGCAGGCCACCGTTCACCAGCACCAGCAGCGAATCGGCGTACTGGCAGGCCAGGTTGAGGTCGTGCAGCACCACCACGGTCACCTGCTGGTGCAGCCGGGTCTCGTGGCGTACCCGATCGAGCAGGTTGATCTGGTGCCGCAGATCCAGCGCGCTGACCGGTTCGTCCAGCAGCATTACCTCGGGTTCGCGCATCAGCACCTGGGCGAAGAACACCAGCTGCCGCTGACCGCCACTCAGGGCGCCCAGCTGGCGCGACGCCAGATGGCCGATCCCCACCTCGTCGAGCTTGCCCAGCGCCCGTTCCAACAGCTCATCGTCCAGATGCAGGGTCAGCCGTTCCAGACTGCCCATGGCCACCGTCTCCAGCACCGACAGCGCCGCCTCGGCATGGGAATCCTGGGGCATGTAGGCCACGCCCTGGCGCCAACCCTCGCGCTGAGCGCGGAGCGAAGCACCCGCCACCAGCCGCCGCTCGCCGCGTTCGATATGGCCGGCCGCCAGCGGCAGGTCCCCGGCCAGGGCGCGCAGCAGGGTGGTCTTGCCGGTGCCGTTGGGGCCGAGGATCACATGGACCTGGCCGGGATGCAGCTCGGTGCTCAAACCGGAAATCACGGTGCGGTCGCCGCGCTTCAGCGCGAGGTCATGGAGGCGGATCATAGGCTGGACCTGCGCGGGGCGAAGATGAGCCAGAGCAGGAAGGGCACCCCGACGATGGCGGTGACGATGCCCACCGGAAACAGCGCCCCGGGCAGGATCGACTTGGACAGCACCGAGGCGAAGGACAGCATAAGGGCGCCGCAGATGGCGGACAGTGGCAGCAGGAAGCGCTGATCCTCCCCCACCTGCCAGCGGGCGATATGGGGCGCGACCAGGCCAACGAAGCCGATCACCCCGACGAAGCTGGTGGCCGTGGCGGTCATCACCGCCACCAGGATCAGTACCTTGAGGCGCAGGCGGCGGATGTCCACGCCCAGGCTCTCGGCACGCGCCTCGCCCAGGCGCAGCGCGGCCAGTTTCCAGGCATCGCGCAAGAGCAGAATGCAGCACAGCAGGGTCACCCCGGCAACGATGGCCAGGGTGGTCCAGGTGGCGCGACCGAGGCTGCCGAACAACCAGAAGAGGATCTGCTGGGAAAGCTCCGGCGAGGACAGGAACTGCACCAGCGACAGCAATGACTGGAAGAGGAACAGCAGGGCGATGCCACCGAGAATGATGGTGTCGCTGCCGGTGCGCTTGAGCGAAGCCAGGGCGAAAAGGAACAGTGCCGCCAGCATGGCGAAGACGAAGGCGCCCAGCGGCACCCCGATCAGCGCGCCCAGGCCGAAGCTGCCCAGTGCCAGGCTGAGGGCCGCGCCACAGCCGGCGGCAGCCGCCATGCCCAGGGTGTAGGGACTGGCCATGGGATTGTTGAGCAGCGTCTGCATCTGCGCTCCGCCGGCGCCAAGGGCGGCGCCCACCGCCAGGGCCATCAGCGCCACCGGCAGGCGCAGGTCGCGGACGATGGCGTCGGTCATCGGCTGCCGCTCGCCGAGGCCGGTCAGGGACTTGAGCACCTCCAGCGGTGAAAGCAGCGAAGGCCCGGTGGCGATGTCCAGCACCAGACCCGCCAGGGTCAGCAGCAGAAACACCCCGCAGGCCCGCCAGCGCCGCCGCTCGCGGGCGCGCTGGTCGGCGATGGCGTCCGCGTGGCTGGAGGGTGAGGAAGCGCTCATGGGTTCAGGCCTATGGCAAAGGTGCCCTGGGGCTGGATCGGCATGTAGCGGCGGTAGAACTCACGGTAGTTGGCCATGGGATCCATGTCCTGGAACAGATCCGGATAGAGCTGCTTGGCGATGAACTGCAGCATGGCGAAGTCTTCCAGGCTGCGCGAGGCACCCTGGTAGACACCATAGAGACGCCCGTCGCGGATCGCCGGCAGATTGCTCCAGCCCGGTCGCTGCATGAAGGCGCGCAGATGGCTGCGGGCGTCATCGGCGGTCACGCCGGGGCCCATGGGCAAGGCGGTGGGATTGCTGTTGTCCTCGCGCCCGGAGATGAAGATGACCTCCGGCTGGGCCATGAGCACCTGCTCCGGATTCATCACCCCCCACCACTGGATGAAGGGCGCGGCGATGTTGTCGCCGCCGGCCAGGGTGACCATGGCGCCCCACATGTTGCGGCCATAGGTGAAGGAGTACTCGGCCGGGCCCTTGTTGCCGAATTCGGCGTAGACCCGCGGTTTCGGCCGATGGGCCGCGGCGATGCGGGTCTGGATGTCCTGCACCACCTTGGCATAGAAGTCGGCCAGCTCGTTGGCCCGTGCCTCCTGGCCGGTGATGATGCCGAGCAAGCGGGTGGAGGCCAGGTGGCGTTCCAGGGTCTGGGCGTTGTAGTCGATCGCCACCACCGGGATGCCGAGCTGTTCGAGGCGCTTGACCTCGCTGTCCAGCGCCTGGAATTGCCAGGCGGCCAGCACCACCAGGTCCGGCTTTAGAGCGAGCACCTTCTCCACGGAAAAACTATTGTTTTCCGTCTCCCCCACATCGGGAAGGGTGGCCAGGGAGGGCCGGTGGGCGACGTTGAGCGCCCAGTTGGCCGGCACCTTGCGCTCCCAGGCACCGCGGGAGACACCGACCACGGCGTCGAAGGCGTGCTCGCCACCGACCGCCAGGTAGTCGCCATAGTGGAAGCCCAGCACCACGCGCTTGGCCGGCGCGTCGATGGTCACCGTGCGCCCGAGGACGTCAGTGACCTGGCGCGTCTCGGCGAAGGCCGGAGCAATCAGAAAGCAAGCGATAAGCGTTACCAGCCGGACAGCCCACTGCCCGCGGCGAGCGAAACCTTTCATGGAACCCCTTGGACGTCTGCACCCGCTCCAAGAGCCTATTCATAATCTCGCGAGCTAGAGCTAAACAAGGCGAAAAGGCCTGAGGAAGCGGATCGGACTCGCGCTCGAGTTTACGCAAAGTAAATGAGCATTCCGACCGGGCTGGCGACCCAGGGGGTTTCAACGCTGTTTGGCCGACGCGCAGCAGATTATGGACAGGCTCTAGGGCGGGTGACTGCGAAGCTAGCAAAGGGTGCAACTTTACGCGGTGGCAGCGCCTGCGCCTAGCGCCCGCCACCGGCAAAGGAAAGCCGTCGACCTCAGGTCGCGTCGGCGTGGCTGACCACGCCCTTGATCAGCACGGCCAGGGCCGCGAGACCCGCGGGCAGGAGCAGCGCGGTGAGCACCTGGGTGAAGGTCCAGCCCAGGCCCAGCAGGGTCGCGCCCATCCAGGCGCCAGTGATGGCGCCGAAGCGGCCGATGCCGAGCATCCAGGACACCCCGGTGGCGCGGCCATGGGTCGGGTAGTAGCGCGCCGCCAGCGAGGGCATGGCCGACTGGGCGCCGTTGATGCACATGCCGGCCACCAGCACCAGGGTGGCCACCAGGGCGACCTGGCCCAGGCTCTGGCCGACGCAGTAGGCGAAGATCCCGGCCAGGGCATAGAACAGGCCGATCACCTTGTGCGGATTGAATCTGTCCATGGCCCAGCCGACGAAGACCGCGCTGAGCACCCCGCCGAACTGGAACAGCGCGCCGATCAGGGCGGCCTGCTCCAGGCTGGCGCCGGCGTCGCGCATCAGCGTCGGCAGCCAGCTGGTGAGCAGGTAGACGATCACCAGGCCCATGAAATAGGTCAGCCACAGCAACAGGGTGCCGGCGCTGTAGTTGCGGTTGAAGATCACCGCGAAGACGTTGCCGGTCTTGACCGACTTCTGCTCGGGCACCACGAAGTGCCGGGCCTCGGCGGCCTCGCGACCGATGGGCGCCAATACCCGGCGGATGCGCTCGGCGCTCTTGCCGTGCACCACCAGATAGCGCGCCGATTCCGGCAGCCAGAGCAGCAGCACCACGGCCAGCGCCAGGGGCAGCACGCCACCCAGCACCAGCAGGCTGTGCCAGCCATAGGCCGGGATCATCCAGGCCGAGACGAAACCGCCGCCGGCCATGCCCAGGTTGAAGCCGCAGAACATGCTGGTCACCAGCAGCGACTTGAGGCGCTCGGGGGTGTATTCCGAGAGCAGCGTGGTGGCGTTGGGCATGGCCGCGCCCAGGCCCAGGCCGGTGAGAAATCTCAGGATCACCAGCTGTTCGAGGTTGGCGCTGAAGGCCGACAGCAGGCTGAAGCCGCCAAAGATGAAGGTGGCGACCACCAGCACGCCCTTGCGGCCGAAGCGATCGGCCAGCGGGCCGGAACCCAGGGCACCAAAGACCATGCCGCCCAGAGCGGCGCTCATCACTGGCCCCAGGCTGGCGCGTGCGATGCCCCACTCCACCGACAGCGCCGGGGCGATGAAGCCCATGGCCGCGGTGTCCAGCCCATCGAGAAAGACGATCAGAAAGCACAGGGCGACGATGCGCCACTGGTAGGCGGACAGCGCCTGGCGATTGATGAACTGCTGGACGTCCAGGGTGCCGGCTGTCGCCGTGGCCGGATGGTCGGCCAGGGGCACGGCGCCCGCGAGGGTTTGCGTCATGGTGGTCTGCTCGTGTTGTTGTTATCGGCGTAGTGCGCCACTGCGCCGACGTTAAGCCCAACTCCGAACAGCTGACAATTCGATTATCGGCGATATGGCCGATAATCGACCAGATTCGCTAGTGAAACAGCCGGGTACTCAATTCCTGGCTGGCCGCCAGCAGCACCGGCAGGAAGCGCGTCTCCAGTTCCTGGCGACTGACCCGACTGGCGTGGGTGCCGACGTTGAGTGCCGCCAGCACCTGGCCAGCGGCGTCTCTCAGGGGCACCGCCAGGGATCTCAGCCCCACTTCCAGCTCCTGGTCGACGATGACGTAGCCCTGCTGGCGCACCTGGCCCAGGCACTCGATGAGCGCTGGCGGCTGATAGAGGGTGCGGCTGGTCTTGGCCTGCAGGTCGGCGTGTTCCAGGTAGTCGTGCAGGGCGGCATCGTCCAGGGCGGCGAGCAGGATGCGGCCCATGGAGGTGCAATAGGCCGGCAGCCGGCTGCCGACGCTGAGGTCCACCGAGATCAATCGCTGCGGCGTCGCCGAGCGGGCGATGTAGAGGATCTCGTCGCCTTCCAGGGTGGCCATGGAGCAGGCCTCGTGCAGTTGCTCGCTCAAGCGATCGAGCACCGGCTGGGCGGTGACCGCCAGCGGCGTGGACGACAGGTAGGCATGCCCCAGGGTCAGCACCTTGGGCAGCAGCGAGTAGGTGCGGCCGTCGGTGGTGACGTAGCCCAGCTTCATCAGGGTATGCAGGCAGCGGCGCACCGCGGCGCGCGGGATCTCGGTGCGATGGCTGATCTGGGCGATGGTCAGCTGGCGCTTGCGCTCCTGGAAGGCATGGATGACCGCCAGGCCGCGGGCCAGGGAGGTCATGAAGTTGGGGTCGCCGGTGAAGGCTTCGATGCGCTTGGCCGGCGAGGCGATGATGGGCGGCGCGGCCAGTGGCGGCAGGCCCGTGGCGTGAGCGGTGCGGTTATCGTCCATCGGACCGGTCCTCGGCAGGCTTTTGATCGATTATCGAGCGAGTGGGCGATTATCGCAATCGCATTTCTCCTGGTGCCCGCTGACGCGCAGGGTCTTCCCGGTGCATGCTGAGGCTTCCCGCCCAGCCGCCTGGATGCCTGCCGATGAAGACCCTGGAAGATCATCTCAGCCAGTACGCGAGCTACCACCGTGATCCGCGCAACATCGCCAGCCACTTTCCCGGCATCCTGCTGATCGTGCTGGCGGTGGCCATCCTGCTGTCGCGACCGGTTTTCAGCCTGGCCGGCTGGCCGCTGTCGCCCGCGGTACCGGTGGCCGGGGCGGTGGCGGTCTTCTACCTGCGCCTGGATCGGCCGCTGGGACTGCTGATGAGCGTGCTGCTTGGTCTTGCCCTCTGGCTGGGTGCCACGCTGGCGGCCCGGACCACGGGCGTCTGGCTGGGCTGGGGGCTGGGTCTGTTCCTGGTCGGCTGGGCCATCCAGTTCGTGGGCCATCACTATGAAGGACGCAAGCCGGCCTTTCTCGACGACCTGGCCGGTCTGGCCATCGGTCCGCTGTTCATCGCCACCGAAGCGGTCTTCTGGCTGGGTGGTCGCCCGCAGCTCAGGCAGGCGATTGAAGAGCGGGCTGGCCCGGTACGGCGCCGTCAATCCAGCCGATAGCGGATCGTCGGCCGACCGTCGGGGCCGTCCAGCGTCACCTGCGCCTTCACGCCCCAGACCTGCTGGATCAGCGCGGCCGTCAGCACCGCGGCCGGGGCGCCTTCGGCGACCAGGCGACCGTCGCGCAGCACCGCCAGGCGATCGCAGAACAGCGCGGCGAGGTTGAGATCGTGGATCGCCAGCACGCAGGTGGCCGGCAGGCGGCGGACCAGGTCGAGGATTTCCAGCTGGTGCTGGATATCCAGGTGATTGGTGGGTTCGTCCAGCAGGAGTTCGCTGGGCTCCTGGGCCAGGGCGCGGGCGATCTGGGCGCGCTGGCGTTCGCCACCCGAGAGGCTGTGCCAACGGCGGGCGGCCTTGTCGACCAGTCCCACCTGGGCCAGGGCGCGCTGGCAGACTTCGGCATCGCGCGCGCTCCAGGCGTCGAGCAGGCCGCGATGGGGTGTGCGGCCCAGGCGCACCACCTCGGCCACCGACAGATCGGCCTCGGTACCGGCCTGCTGCTCCACCAGGGCCACCCGGCGCGCCAGGTCGCGACGACGCAGGTCCTGCAGGGGCGTCTCGTCGAGGCTGACCCGGCCCTCCTCTGGCCGCCGCAGCCCGGCCAATAGCCGCAGCAGACTGGACTTGCCCGAGCCATTGGGGCCGAGCAGCCCCAGTACCCCTCCGGGCGGCACCGCCAGCGTCACCCCGCGGAGGATCGGCTGGCCGCCGGCGCTCCAGGCCACGTCCCGCGCGGCCAGGCTCATCGGACCTCCCGCGCGCGATAGAGGATGAAGGCGAAGGCCGGCGCGCCGACCAGGGCGGTGACCACGCCGATGGGCAGGGTCTGCTTGGCCACCAGGGTGCGGGCGACGATGTCGGCCAGCACCATGAAGAGGGCGCCGATCAGCGCGCAGGTGGGCAGCAGCCGACCATGCCCGGGGCCGACCAGGAAGCGTGCCACATGGGGAATCACCAGACCGACGAAGCCCACCGCGCCCACCAGGCTGACCAGGCAGGCGGTGATCAGGCCGGTGACCGCCAGCAGCAGCAGGCGCAGCGGCCCCACCGCCACGCCCAGGCTGGCGGCGGCGTCCTCGCCAAAGGCAAAGGCGTCCAGCGCCCGGGCGCAGGCCAGGCACACCAGCAGCCCCGCGAGCACCACCCCGGCGGCTAGCCAGACGTCCGGCCAGCGCACCCCGGCCAGGCTGCCGAGCAGCCAGAACATCACGCTGCGCGCCTGCTCGGCGTTGGCCGCGGTGGCGACGATGTAGGCGGTCAGGGCATTGAACAGCTGGGAGGCGGCCACCCCGGCGAGGATGATGCGGGTGCTGCCGCCACTGCCCAGAAAGGGCAGCACCACGGCGAAGGCCAGCACCGCGCCGAGAAAGGCGCCGAGCGAGACCCCGAGCACCCCGCCGCCGACGCCCAACAGCATCACCAGCACCGCGCCGGTGGAGGCGCCGGCCGACAGCCCCAGCACATAGGGTTCGGCCAGGGCGTTGCGCAGCAGCGCCTGGAGGATGGCGCCGGAGACCGCCAGGCCGGCGCCGCAGCAGGCCGCCACCAGGGCGCGACTGAGGCGGTATTCCCAGACGATGCCCTGGACGATGCGCTCCACCGGATAGGGCCCCAGGCCCAGGCCGTTGGCGATGGCCTGCAGACTGGTCAGCGGGGCGATGGGCATCTCGCCGAAGGAGGCCGCCAGCACCACGCTCGCCGCCAGCGCCAGCACGGCGGTCAGGCCCAGCAGCCAGCGCCAGGGCCGGGCCCCCTCGGCCGCCAGGGGCAGGCTCATGGTTGCGGCTTGGCCAGGTCGGCGGCCAGGGTCTCGACGCTGTCCACCACCCGCAGCGAGGGATTGAGGGTCGGGGCGTCCACCACCAGTAGGTGGTTCTCGCGCACCGCGCGCAATTCGCGGGTCAGGGGATCGCTGCGCAGGAAGGCCAGCTTCTTGTCGACGTCATCGGCGGGATAGAGACGGCGGTCCATGCGCGCCACCACGATATAGTCAGGGTCCAGACTGGCGATACGTTCCCAGCTCACCGCTGGCCATTCCTCGGCGCTGTCGACCACGTTGCGCAGGCCCAGGGAACGGGCGATCCAGGCCGGTGCGCCCAGGTTGCCAGCGACCCAGGGATCGCCTTCCAGGCGCGGACTGGAAAACCAGAACAGCACCGAACGCCCCTGGACCCCGGCAGCCTTGGCCTGCTCCCCGGCGGCGGCGATGCGGCGGTCCAGCTCGGCGACCAACTGCTTGCCGGCCGGCTGCACATCGAGAATGGCCGCCAGCTCCTGGGCCTCGCGGGTCACCAGCTGCATGTCGAAGGGCGCGCTGCGGCTGCCGTCGCTGTTGGAATCGGCGGTCACCGCCTTGCCTTCGCAATCGCTGGGCGCCACATAGGCGGCGATGCCCAGCTTGGCGAAGCGGGGGAAGTCCGCCACCTCGCCGCCGGGGCCGACGTGATAGGTGTACTGCGCCGCCACCAGGTCCGGCCGGGTGCCGACCACGGCTTCGAAGCTGGGGGCGTTGTCGGCCAGGCGCGGAATGCCCTTGCCCTCCTCCTGCAGGTCCTTCGGCAGGCCGCCGAACCAGACCCCGGTACCCACCAAGCGCGCGCCCACGCCCAGGCGCAAGAGCAACTCGGTACTGGCCTGACCCAGACTGACCAGCCGTTGGGGCGCACGCTCGAAGACTAGGTCGCGACCGCAGTTGTGGATGGTCAGCGGATAGGTCGTGGCGGCCTGGGCGCTAAGGGCGGAAACAGATAGCAGGCCGGCGGCGAGCAGCGGTGAAAGACGGCGAAGCATGGACTCTCCTTGGGATGACGCGTCCCTTGTGGATGATGGGTATCCCCTGGCGAGGTCTGGCTCGCTTCTTACGAAGCTCACAGTGGCGCGACCGCGCCGGACTCTCACCGGCTTCCCGCCAGGGAACAGGAAGGTCGCCGAGGGTGGGCCAGCGGCGACCAGGATTCAAGCATTAAATGTTACTTTATAACAATTCCGGATCATACCAGCGCGGCGTATAGACCCACTCGCCGCCATCGGCCCGCGGAAAGCGCCGGGTATGGCTGGAGCCGAGGATCACCAGGGTGCGCGAATCCACCATGTCGCTGCGCAGGGCGCCGAGGCTGGTGTATTCGAGACCGCCACCCGGACGGCCGACGTCGCGACCGAGGATCACCGGGGTGTTCGCCGAGCGGCAGCTGCGCAAGACGTCCAGCGCCCGCTCCAGCTGGTGCGGGCGAGCCTTGGAGATGGGGTTGTAGAAGGCCATGGCCAGGTCCGCTGCTGCGGCCTGGCGCAGGCGCTGCTCGATCACCGCCCAGGGCTTGAGGTTGTCGGACAGGGAGATCAGGCAGAAGTCGTGGCCCAGGGGCGCCCCGGCCAGGGCGGCGCTGGCCATGGCCGCGGTGATGCCCGGCAGGATCTCCAGCTCCACCGCCGCCCAGCGCGGATCATCGGCGCCTTCCAGCACCTCCAGTACCGCAGCGGCCATGGCGAAGACCCCCGGATCGCCGGACGACACCATGACCACCTGACGACCGCTGGCGGCCAGTTCGAAGGCATGGCGGGCACGCTGCAATTCTTCACGGTTGTCGCTGGCATGGGCCAGTTGGTCCGGGCGCAGGGGGCCGGCCATCTGCACGTAGGTCGCGTAGCCGAGCACGTCCTCGGCCTGGTCCAGGGCGCGGCGTACCACCGGTGCCATGAGTTCGGCCGCACCGGGGCCTAGGCCCACCACGCTGAGGCGTCCGCGGTGCTGGCCGAGGTCCTCGGTGTCCAGGGGCCGGTCATGCAGGTGCAGGGCGATGCCCCGCTCCTGGGCCCGTTCCACCGTCGTCAGGGCGAAGTCCGGCGTGTTCGCGTCGACGAATCTCAACGGCACATCCAGTGCCTGGCTCAGCTCGGCCAGGCCGGGCACGGCCATGTCTTCCGCCCGCGCCAGCAGCACTGCCACGGCACCTGGCGCATAGCCGGTGCTGGCAAGCAGTTCGGTGACGGCGGCAGCGGTGGCATCGGCGCGTACCGCCACCAGCACGGCGCGGGGATGGATGAGCAGGGTGTGGTCGTCGGCACTGGCCAGCGGCGAGACCAGGATGCGCTGGTGCGCAGCAGGGTCACGGGCCAGGGGCACCTCATCCAGCCAGGGCGCCTCGCCCTCGATGCGTACCGGAGCGCCGGCCAGCAGATCGGCCACCCGGTGCTTGGCCACGTCGACGTCGGCCAGGGCATAGCCGGCCGGTGGATCGAGCAGGCAGGTGCCGAATCTCAGTTCGCCACTGGTGGTGATGGCCGGGGCCACCGCCAGCAACGTGCCCAGCTGACGGGCCAGGCGATTGGCACCGGCCAGGCCGCCCAGCAGCGGCACCACGGCGCTGCCGTCTTCGGCCACCGCCAGGACCGGCGGCTCGGCGGTCTTGTCATCCAGCAAGGACGCCAGGGTGCGGATGACGATACCGGCGGCGCAGAGCACCACCAAGGGCCGCTGCTGGCGATAGAGCTCACGCAGATGCTCGCCGAAGGCGCTGTAGCTGACATCGCCCTCGACCCGCCCGGCCAGGCCATGCACCAGACTGCCCGGCAGGCCGTCCTGCAAGCGGCGGGCGGTGGCCAGGGCGCCGGGGCCGAGGATGACGATGGCCGGGCTCAACCCTTCCATTTCACCCCCGGCACCACAACCAGCGAGAAATACGGCGAGGCCATGGGCTCGACCTCGTCCAGCGCGACGATGCGCTGGTTGTCCATGGTGGCGCGCTCGATGTAGCGGGCACGCTCGTCCAGGCCCAGGTCGCGCAAGACCTGGCGCACCTTCTCGAAATTGCGCCCGAGCTTCATCACCACGGCGGCGTCGGCGCTGGCGAGGCGCGCCTTGAGTTCCTCGGCGGAGAGCACCCCGGAGAGCACCGTGAGGGTCTGGTTGCGATAGACCAGCGGCAGACCGAGCATGGCCACACCGCCGAGCATGGAGCAGACCCCCGGCACCACCTGGGCCTCGTAGCGCTCGGCCAGGCGGTCGTGCAGGTACATGTAGGAGCCGTAGAAGAAGGGATCGCCTTCGCAGATCACCGCCACGTCACGGCCGGCGTCCAGATGGTCGGCCACCTGGGCGGCGGCGGTGTCGTAGAAGTCGGCGATCACCGTCTCATAGGACAGCGGCGGCGCCAGCTTCTCGGTGGTCACCGGATAGACCAGCGGCAGGCGTTGCTGGCCGTCCAGCAGATAGCCCTCGATGACGCCATAGGCATTGCCGCCCTGGCCCGCGTTGGCCTTGGCCTTGGCGACGAAATAGGCCACCACCGGCGCGCCCTGCAGGAGGCGCAGGGCCTTCAGGGTGATGAGTTCCGGATCGCCGGGGCCGACGCCCAGGCCGAGCAGGCGGCCGGCCATCACTCCACCTCCGTGGCCAGGGCGTTGACCGCCGCGGCGGCCATGGCGCTGCCGCCGCGCCGGCCGCGGACGATGACGTAGGGCACGCCGCGACTGTCGGCGGCCAGGGCGTCCTTGGACTCCATGGCACCAACGAAGCCCACCGGCATGCCGAGGATCAGCGCCGGCCTGGGCGCCCCGGCGTCGAGCATTTCCAGCAGATAGAACAGCGCGGTGGGGGCGTTGCCGATCACCACCACGCTGCCGGCCAGGTGCGGCCGCCAGCGCTCCAAGGCCACCGCCGAGCGGGTGTTGCCCTGGGCCACGGCCAGCTCGCGGATCCCCTCGTCGTGCAGGGTGCAGATCACCTGATTGTTGGCCGGCAGCCGGGTGCGGGTGACGCCCTCGGCGACCATGCGCGCATCGCAGAGGATGGGCGCGCCAGCCGCCAGCGCTCCGCGACCGGCCGCGCCGGCACCCGGGGAAAAGGCCAGGTCCTGGACCACGTCGACCATGCCGCAGGCGTGGATCACCCGCACGGCGAGCTTTTCCAGGTCGGCGGGGATGGCCGAGAGATCGGCTTCGGCGCGGATGGTGGCGAAGGATTGGCGATAGATCGCCTGGCCGTCGCGTTCGTATTCAAGCATCACTGGGACTCCGGGCCAGCCAGGCGGCGGCCTCGTCGAGAGAAAGGTGGGTGGCGCGCCGCCGGCCCGGACCTGGCTGGGTGGCGTCGCGCACGAAGAGGTCATAGCGACCGGGGGCCACCGCCAGGAGGGTGTGGGGCGCCTGGCCGGCCAGGGCGCAACTGCGCGGGCAACCGGAGAGATGCACCTCCAGGTCCGCCGGCAGCCGCTCGGCCAGGCGCAGGGCATCGCCCTTGGTGTCGGCCTGGCCCTTGGCGCAGCCCTGGCTGCCGGTACAGGCGATCAGCCGGGCCAAGGGTGCGGCAGGGTCGGTGGTCAGGTCCAGGGTGGTCAAGGCCGTGGGCAGCGCCTGGGCCTTGTCGGTCGGCACATCGGGCAGCAACAGGCCCTGCCAGGGGGTCAGGTGCAGGTCGCCGTTGCCGAGGTGCTCGGCCAGGTCGGCGACGGCGGCCAGGCTCGTTGCCGGCAGGCGGCCTAGGGCGGGCTGGGCGCCGATCCAGCAGAGGCCCGATTGACGCTGTGGATGGCACCCCAGGCGCAACACGCTGCGCGCCGGCGCGCGGGAGGTCGTGGGAGGCGGCAGCAGATCCAGGCCGGCCACTACCTCTGCGACCGGACGCTGCGCCAGCAGCTGGCGCATGCGGCCCTGCTCGGGACCGGCGAGATCGAGAAAGCGATGCAGCAGCCGCGTGACGGTCGCCACCTCCTGGCCCGGAGCGATCAGCCCAACCGGTCTGTCCAGCGGGGTACCGGCCAGACCAAGGACATAGCCCTCGGCGCGAGCCGACAGCCAGACATCGTGGGGATGATCGAGCCGCGCCAGGGCTTCGCCGCCGTCCAGTTGCAGGGCGAACTTGGCCGACAGCCCATGCAGTCGGCGGTCGCCCTCCAGCAGGGCGAGCAATTCGGCGGCCAGGGGGCAGACGTCGCGCAGCTGCTGAGGATCACGCCCCGCCGCCGGGCTGAGCAGCAGATTGCGCACGTCGTCGGCGGCCGGATCGGCCGGACCCAGACCGGCGGCCTGCAGCGCGGCCACCAGGGCGTCGGCGCCATCCGGGCGCACGCCGCGCAATTGCAGGTTGGCCCTATTGGTCAGCTCCAGTACCCCGTTCGCCCAGCGCTCGCTGGCGGCGGCGATCGCTCGCGCCTGGCCTGCCATGAGTCGCCCGCCCGGCAACTTCACCCGGCACAGGCCGCCATCGCGCGCGGGCACGATGCGCAGCAGGCCCGGACAGGCCGAAGGCCGCGGGACGAGGGCGGAAGGAGACGGAGGATTCACGGCGGAAGGTCGGGCTGAACGGGGAAAGACGTTATTATGCCCGCTTTGGTGCGACACGTATGCTCGTGTTGTGCTTGGTCGACCAGCTTAGTCTTGGCGCCGAAACCCTTGTTCTACAGGGGTTTGAAGCCTAAATAAAGCACGAGAGCCGGCTCTGCCGCGCCTGATTCGACCCACTTGTGGGGACAATGCGATCCCTGCTTGCCAGGGTAAGTACGTCTCAAATTTGGCCATTTTTGGCTATAAATTGATCAATCAGACGTAACAGAGAGCAGTTTCCGCCAAGGAAATTGTATCTAAATGTAACAAGACTCCCTGCGGGTGATTTGACCCCGCAAGGGGTCAATCCATCTCTGGGGTGCCTTGGTCTCATTTGGCCCATGCCAACGTCGTGAGACGCTAGGGTATCTCGTCCAAGCACGGAGCAACCGCTCCGCTTGTGCATTGCTCAACCTTGCTAATACAGGGGGTACCGAGCCTGGCATGTACCTGCCAGTTCACTACATCGGCATGCGTCGGGGGCCAACCCTGAGGTGTGAAGCCCGATGGACAACGTCCTATCCCGTAAGGGACACGCTTGACTGGCAACAGCTTCGTGAAGCTTCCGAACTGCACGGAAGCTTAGGGCTAGTGACCCAACCCGTATGGTTAACGCATGTGAACCGTTGCTAGACCCCTCGTAAGCATAACTGGGCCTACGGCAGTTAATAGGCCCTGGCCAAAATCGGCAAAGCAGTCTGGCGCTCGTTGTCAAAGCTAACGACGCGGTACCACTACGACTGTCGGGGGAGAGACGGAACCTAACCGGGGAATCGATGCACAGCGGGGAACGTGGCAATCCCGACCACCCGCCTAACCAGCAACATCGGAAGGCAGGCAATCCGCAAGGAAAGCTGTTGGGTGTGGGGAATGGGAGGGTGCAAAAAGCGAATGGCTGTCTGTAATGGGCGGCATATCGGTTGAAACATCATCGACAGGGGCAACCCTGGCTGACGTGCACCTGGTTTACGGGCGCATGATCTAGTGCTGATTTCCAGCGAAACGACCCTAGGGGTGACTTCAACCCCTAGGGGGAGAAGTCCGTCCCGAAGGTTACTGACCTGAGGAGGACTGTATGAATACGCAACCAGCAACATCGGTTTCGTCTGCGTCTCCTGACGGCGTGAAGGGCTGGCACGATCTCGATTGGGCCAAGATCCAAATCTCCGTTCGGAAAACGCAGTTGAAGATTGCGCAGGCAACAATGGCCGGTGACTGGCGTAGGGTTAAACGCCTACAACGGTTACTGACCCATTCGTTTTATGGTCGCTGTTTGGCTGTAAGACGGGTGACTGAAAACCGGGGTCGCAAGACTCCGGGCGTTGATGGAGAAACCTGGGGGACGCCTCCAGCCAAGCTCTACGCCGCGAAGCGTCTATCGGAGAAACGAGGCTATCGGCCCAAACCGCTAAAGAGGGTTTGGATACCGAAGCCAGGGAAGAAGGAAAAGCGCCCGCTAGGTATACCGACGATGTTTGATCGGGCCATGCAAGCGCTCTACCTGTCAGCCCTGGAACCCGTCATCGAAAGCACCAGCGACCCGAAAAGTTTCGGCTTCCGGCCGGATCGCTCGACCGCTGATGCGATGGTTGAAATCTTTCAGTTAATGTCGAGAGACGACTCACCTATGTGGGTTCTGGAAGGTGACATCAAGGGGTTCTTCGACAACATCAATCACGAGTGGCTGTGCCAGAACGTCCCTATGGACAAGAAGGTACTGCGGCTGTGGTTGAAGGCCGGGGTAATTGACCGGCGACACTTCATGGCTACGGAGGCCGGGACGCCACAAGGCGGGATTATTTCGCCCTGTTTGGCTAACGCCACCCTTAACGGCTTGGAGATGCAGCTCAAAGGTCACCTGGCCAGAAAGCTAGCGGGTACCGACGCCGATACGCCCAGAGTGCATGTGGTGCGATACGCGGACGACTTCATCATCACAGCGGCTACCAAAGAGCTGTTGACTGACGAGGTCATACCTTGGGTCGAGCAATTCCTGTCAGTACGAGGGGTGAGCTTGTCCGAAGAGAAAACGCAGATAACCCACATCCTTCAGGGCTTCGATTTCCTAGGGTGGAATTTCAGGAAGTACGTCCCGAAGTCGCCTTACCGCCGGACCAAGCTATTCATCAAGCCCTCGAAAAAGAACATCTCAACGTTCTATCGCAAGGTTAGAGAAATAGTAAAAACCAGCGGGGCATTGACTCAGGAAGAGCTAATCGGACGCCTGAATCCGGTGCTGAAAGGGTGGGCTCAATACCACTCTCCAGCCGTAGCAAAGAAAGCCTTCAGCCGGTTAGACAGCTTGATCGTCTGGTTGCTGCGAAGGTGGGCGAAGCGCCGTCATCCGAAGAAGCAAGCTAATTGGTGCCGGAATAGATACTTCCACTCCATAGGCAAGCGAAATTGGGTTTTTGCGCATCCCTACAGAGGTAAGAAGGGTGAACGCAAGTTCTGCCAGCTATACCAGCTAGCGGACACTGAGATAAGGCGACAACCGCGGCTATCGGGTGGGTACCATCCATACGATGCGAAACACGAAGAGAAATGGGAAAAACTAAGAGTTCGACGAATGCAGCACAAACTGCATTTCAGAAAACAAATCCTGTATCTCTTCACGCGGCAGAAAGGACTCTGCGCCTTATGTGGTCACGCGGTAAATAAGGAAACTGGCTGGGACGACCATCACGTCATTCGACGGGTGGACGGCGGCAAGGACACCCTAAAAAATCGCGTGCTCATACACCCTAACTGCCACTCGCTGGTGCATAGCCAGCGGCAACAGGTAACCCTGAGATATAGCGGTCTATGATGTTAGGATCGCACGTCACAGTTGCCGGCCAGCCTATGGCTGGTTTTTCGTAAGCTTGAGCCGTGTGCTGCGAAAGTCGCAAGCACGGTTCTTAGGGGGCCCCGGGTCAGATAATGACTCCGGGGCCACCCGACCCCGACCCCTTGAAAACGCCCGGTCGGCTGACGTTCGACGAGGTGTGTTCATGATCCCCTGGCTGACCGTGGTGGGTATCGGCGAAGACGGCTACCCCGGCCTCGGCAAGCAGGCCCGCCGCGCCCTGCTGGAAGCGCAGGTCGTCATCGGCGGTCCGCGCCAGCTGGCGCTGCTGCCACCCTGCATCCGCGCCGTCCGCGAGCCCTGGCCACAGCCCTTTGCCCTGGCCCCGGCGCTGGACCGCCGCGGCACCCCGGTCTGCGTGCTGGCCAGCGGCGATCCCATGCTGTTCGGCGTCGGCGCGAGCCTGGCGCGCCAGCTGTCGGCCGACGAACTGCAGGTGCTACCGGCGCCCTCTTCCTACTCCCTGGCCGCTGCGCGCCTGGGCTGGCCCCTGCAAGAGGTCGCGTTGCTATCGGTGGTGGCCCGGCCCCTGGCCGGGGTGGTGCGCCATCTCCATCCCGGCGCGCGCCTGCTGGTCTTGAGCAACGACGGTCACAGCCCCGCCGCCCTGGCCGCCCTGCTGGTGGACCAAGGCTTTGGCGCCAGCCAGCTGCAAGTGCTGGAGCACCTGGGCGGGCCCCTGGAACGCCGCATCGCCGGTCGCGCCGAGGCCTGGTCGATGACCGAGGCGGCGGCGCTCAATCTGGTCGCCATCGAGGTCCTGAGCGAGACCGGTGAAGCGGGACTGCCGCTCACCCCCGGTCTGCCGGACAGCGCCTATCGCCACGACGGCCAGTTGACCAAGCGCGACGTGCGCGCCGTGACCCTGGCGCGTCTGGCGCCGCGTCCCGGCGAACTGCTGTGGGATGTGGGCGCCGGCTGCGGCTCCATCGGCATCGAATGGGCGCGCAGCCATCCCGGCTGCCGGGTGCTGGCCATCGAGGCCGATGCCGGTCGTCAGGCCCATATCCTCCATAACCGCGACCACCTCGGCGCCCCGGCCCTGCAACTGGTCGCCGGCCAGGCGCCCGAGGCGCTGGCCGGCCTGGCCACCCCGGACGCCATCTTCATCGGCGGCGGGCTTACCGCGCCGGGGGTACTGGACAGCTGCTGGGCCGCCTTGAAACCCGGCGGCCGCCTGGTCGCCAATGCCGTGACCCTGCAGACCGAAGCCGCTCTGGTGGCCTTCCGCGAGCGCCACGGTGGTGACCTGACCCGGTTGCAGGTGGCCCAGGCCCAGCCACTGGGCGCCTTCGATACCTGGCGTGCGGCGCTGCCTATTACCTTGCTGGAAGTGGTGAAGCCGTGAGTGGCCGTCGCTCGTCAAAAGTAGAGCGGGTGGTTGGGTGTGCCTCCTTCATCTTTGATGACTGTGAGTGGCGCCTTGCCCCCTCACCCCAGCCCTCTCCCCGCGGGGGCGAGGGGGCCGTTCGGTGGGGGCCTGGAAATCTGGCATCCGGGCTGACGCCCACGACTCTTGCTGAGCAAGCTGTGATCATCGGCGGGAAAGCCGTCTACGAGACCAATACCCCTACTCCGCCGCTCGCCCCCAGGCACCGCTTTTCCTCTCCTCTCCCTCGGGGAGAGGGGCCAGGGGTGAGGGCGCTCCATGCCTGACGAAGCCTCCGCCGCTCTTACGGAAAACCGCCCATGAAGATCCTCCTGCTCGGCGGCACCACCGAAGCCCTGGCCATCGCCCGTCAGCTCCCGGCAGATGCCCTCTATAGCCTCGCCGGCCTCGGTCGGGTGCCCCAGGACCTGCCCTGCCAGGTGCGGGTCGGCGGCTACGGCGGCGCCGCGGGGCTGGCCGCCTTTCTCCACAGTGAAGGCATCGAGCTGCTGCTGGACGCCACCCACCCCTACGCCGCCCGGATCAGCCACAACGCCGCGCGGGCCGCTGCTGACACTGGCCTCCCCTGCTGGGCGCTGCGCCGACCCGGCTGGCAGGCCGGACCAGACGACGACTGGCGCGAGGTAGCCGACTGGGCCGAGCTGCAGCGAGCCCTGGCACCCTTCGCCCGCCCCTTCTTCACCCTGGGTCGCGAGCCGCTGGAACATCTCCAGGAGATTCCCGGCGGGCAGTTCTGGACCCTGCGCCTGCTCGACGCCCATCCCGGCCACTTCCGGGCGCGGATCATCGCCGACCGCGGCCCCTTCGCCCTGGAGGCCGAGCGCGCGCTCTTCGCCCACGGCGACTTCGATGTGCTGATCAGCAAGAACAGCGGTAGCGCCGCCACCCAGCCCAAGCTGCAGGTCGCCCGCGAGCGGGGCCTGCCGGTGCTGATCCTGCGGCGCCCTGCCCTGCCCAGCGTCGACCGCGAATTCGCCAGCGTCGCCGAGCTGCTCGCCGCCCTGGCCGAGGAAACCCCATGACCGTTTATTTCATCGGCGCCGGCCCCGGCGATCCCGACCTCATCACCGTCAAGGGCCAACGGCTGATCCGCCAATGCCCGGTGATCCTCTATGCCGGCTCCCTGGTGCCGCCCGCGGTGCTCGAGGGCCATCGCGCCGAGACGGTGATCGACACCGCCCACCTGGATCTCGACGCCATCGTCGGCCACCTGGCCGCTGCCCACGCCCGTGGCCAGGACGTGGCCCGGGTGCATTCCGGCGATCCCTCGCTGTACGGCGCCATCGGTGAGCAGATCCGCCGCCTGCAGGCGCTGGGCATCGCCTACGAGATCGTCCCCGGCGTGACCGCCACCGCCGCCTGCGCGGCCCTGCTGGGTTGCGAGCTGACCCTGCCCGGCGTCAGCCAGACGGTGATCCTCACCCGCTATGCCAGTCGCACGGCCATGCCGGAAGGCGAGGCGCTGGCCGACCTGGCCCGCCACCGCGCGACCCTGGCCATCCACCTCGGCGTCGGCCAGCTGGAGCGCATCGTCGCCGACCTCCTGCCGCACTACGGTCCCGGCTGCCCGGTGGCCATCGTCCACCGCGCCAGCTGGCCGGATCAGGACAGCGTCCAGGGCACCCTGGCCGACATCGTCGAACGGGCGCGGGACAAGGATTTCCGCCGCACCGCGCTGATTCTGGTAGGCGAGGTGCTGGCGCCGGGGGATTTCCAGGATTCCAAGCTGTACCGGCAAGGACCGGGGTAGCACTCGTAGGTTGGGCTGAGGCGGCTCCTCCGCCGAAGCCCAACACAAGGCGGCATCGTTGGGCTTCGCTGCGCTCAACCTACAGGCGTCCTGCTCTAATACCCCGCGCCACCCTCGCCGCCGCTGACGATGGCCACGCCCGAACTGGTCCCCAGGCGGGTCGCGCCGGCGTCCAGCATGGCCTGGGCGGTGGCCCGGTCGCGGACGCCGCCGGAGGCCTTCACGCCCATGTCCGGGCCCACCTCCTCGCGCATCAGCCGCACGTCCTCCAGGGTCGCGCCACCGTGGCCGAAACCGGTCGAGGTCTTGACGAAGGCGACCCCGAGGTCGCGACAGATCCGACAGGCCTGGCGCTTCTGAGGCTCGTCGAGCAGACCAGTCTCCAGGATCACCTTGAGCGGTACCGCACCGCAGGCGGCCTGGACCGCGGCGATGTCGGCGGAGACCTCATCCAGCAGGCCATCCTTGAGCCAGCCGATATTGAGCACCATGTCGATCTCCCCCGCCCCGGCGGCGATGGCCTGCTCGGCTTCGAAGGCCTTGGCCGCGCTCAGCCCGGCGCCGAGCGGAAAGCCCACCACCGCGCAGACCTTGACCGCACTGCCGGCCAGTTGCGCCGCGGCGTGGGGGACCTGGGCGGAATTCACGCACACCGAGTAGAAGCCATGGGTTCGCGCCTCCTGGCACAGGCGCTCGATCTGGGCGCGGCGGGCATCGGCGGCGAGCAGGGTGTGGTCGATGGTCTTGGCGAGTTCGCCGGGTTCAAGCTGCATGGGGCCTCCTCAGGCACGGGTAGCGTATGATCGGATCAGAATTCTTGGTTGGTGCGGCCCGCACCTCTAGTCGGACTCCCGTAGCGCACCCCTCATGGATAGCAAGAAAGCCGCTCGGCTCAAGCTGATGCACCAGGCGCTGCAGGATCAGCACGCCATTCACCTGCGCGAGATGGCCCAGCTGCTGGGTGTCTCGGAAATGACCCTGAGACGTGACCTGCGGCTCCCACCGGACGGCCTGCGGCTGCTCGGCGGTCACGTCACCCGCGATGTCGGCGGCAGCGAGGCGCCCGGCTACCAGGTGGTGGAACAGGACCTGCGCCAGGTCGAGGAAAAGCGCCGCATCGGTCGCCTGGCCGCGGCGCAGATCCGCGCCGGCGACACCGTCTTCCTCGATTGCGGGACCACCACGCCCTTCGTGGTGGACTTCATTCCCGATGACCTGGAATTCACCGCCGTCTGCCATTCGCTCAACGTGCTGCTCAAGCTGCAGCAGAAGGTCAACTGCACCCTGGTGGTGTGCGGTGGCACCTTCCAGCGCAAGAACCAGATCTTCGAGAGTCGCCTGGAGACCGGGGTGCTCGACAGCGTGCGCCTCACCCACGCCTTCGTCTCGGCGGCCGGGGTGAGCGAGGACTTCGGCGTCACCTGCTTCAACTTCAACGAGGTCGAGGTCAAGCAGAAGGTCCTGCGCCAGGCCCAGCAGCGGCTGCTGCTGGTCGACCATACCAAGTTCGACGTGGTGCGCGCCGCGCATTTCGCGGCGCTCGACGACTTCGACTTGGTGGTCAGCGACGGGCGCATTCCGCGCAGCTATCGCGAGCGGATCGAGGCGAACGGCGCGCAACTGCTTACCTGATCCGCGCCGGGTCGGCCAGGCGCGTCAGCAGCGCCTCGCGCTCGGCGGCGGCAAGGTAGCCGGTGCGCACGCTGAAGGTGCGCCGTTCACCCGGCTGCAGCTGCTGCACCTGCCCCTTGGCGGTCTCGGCCAGATAGCCCTCCGGCTCGCAGGTCGCCGGCAGCACGAAGGCCGCCACCTGCTGGTCGGGATTGTGCAGCACCCAGCGCGTGGCATGGGGCAAGCTCTCTGGGCGATAGGCCGTGTAGAAGGCGGCGCCGCTCGGATGCTCCAGCAGGAAGTGCGCTTCCCCCGCCGCGTCGGTGCCCGGCGCATCGATGAAGCTGACGATTTCCGGCTGGTAGCGCGCGGGCGCATCCAGCACCCGCAGGCGTTCCGACTCTTCGGCCAGCTCGGCGATGAAGGCCTGCCAGTCGGCGGTCGGCCGCACATGAGCCGGCACGCTGGTGCGTACCCGGGTGCGGGCCACGCCGAGAGGCTCATGGAAGCGGCCGCCAGGTACGTAGGCGTAGTTCATGTGGGCCATGTACATGAGGTCCATGGGCTGGCCGGCCTGGTTTTCCACTTCCAGGCCCAGCTCGAACAGGGCGCTGTCCGGCCTCAGGGTCACGCTGGGCTGGGCACGATAGCGGTCGCCAAAGCCCATGGCGTAGTCATGGCGCCCGCCCAGGCGAAGGAAGTCACCCTCCGCGTCCCGGCCCAGCTCCAGCCAGGCCTCGTCCAGCGGCGCGCAGGGCAGTTCGCCGTGCAGCTCGTGGCTGTCCTCCGGCGCCGGGCAGCCGTTGCGCAGCACCCCGGCGTGGAACATGAAGCAGCCATAGGTCTCGATGATCCGCCGGGTCGGCCGCGGCTGGTCGAACAATCCGGGCATGGTCAGGCGGCAGCCGTCGAAGCTGGCGTCCCAGACCATCTGCCCCTGGTAGGGCAGTACGATCAGCCGGCCGCGGCGATTCTCCAGCGCCAGGGCGCGGACCCCGGAAGGATAGGTCCAGGCGCGCACCTGGAAGGCGTCGCTAGCGAGCAGGGTGCGCTCGCATGCGGTGAATTGCTCAGGCTGCAGGGGCAGGCGTACGGACATGGCGGCGTCCTCCTCAGGCGGTCTGGGCGGCGCCCACCGGCAGCCGCTCGCTGGCCGGATGACGCAGGCAATAGAGGGCGTAGGCGACGATCACCGTGAAGCACAGCAGCGGTACCGAATAGGCCAGCTGCATGTTGCCGCCGGTGTAGTCCGACAGCAGCCCCTGGAAGATCGGGATCACCCCGCCACCGACGATGCTCATCACCAGCAGCGAACCGCCGAACTCGGTGTCGCGGCCGATGCCGTCGACGGTCAGGCCATAGATGGTCGGCCAGCAGGGGCCGAGGAAGATGCTCACGCCCACGGCGGCGTACACCGCGGTGATGTTGGGCACCAGGATGGTGTAGGCCAGCAGGGCGATGCACAGCACCCCGTAGACGCCCAGCACCTTGGCCGGATGCCAGCGACGCATCAGCAGGTTGGCGATCAGCTTGCCGACGAAATAGGCGGCGAAGGTGGTGAGCAGGAACCAGGAGGCGCTGCGCTCGTTCATGCCGCCGAGCTGCATGGCCAGGCGGATGGTGAAGCTCCAGACGCCGACCTGGGCGCCGACATAGAGGAACTGCGCCAGCACGCCAAAGACGAATCGCGGATTGCGTCTCAGCCGACCCAGGCTGGCGGCCATGCCGTCGCCCTCGCTGCGCACGGCATCGTTGCCCTTGCAGGCCGGATAGCGGGTGCAGGCGATCAGCACGAAGATCAGCACCAGCACGCCGATCATCCACTGGTAGGGCGTCAGGGTGGCCTGGATCATCTGCAGCTGCTGGGCGGCGGCCTCGGCGGGATTCATCTGCAGCAGCTGCGCCTGGCTGGCGTCGCCGTCCTTGAACATCACGAAGCTGCCCACGTAGACGCCGGTCATGGCGCCGAAGGGGTGAAAGGTCTGGGAGATGTTCAACCGGCGGGTGCCAGTCTCGCGCGGCCCGAGCAGGGTCGAGTAGGTGTTGCAGGCGGTCTCCAGGAAGGACAGCCCCGCGGCGATCACGAACAGCGCCAGCAGGAACATGCCGTACTTGGCCATGGAGGCGGCCGGAAAGAACAGCAGGCAGCCGACCATGTAGAGGAACAGGCCGAAGAGGATGGTCGTCTTGTAGCTGAAGCGCCGCACCATCAGCGCGGCCGGCAGGGCCAGGAAGAAATAGCCGAGATAGAAGGCCGACTGCACGAAGGCGGTCTGGAAGTCACTGAGCAGGAAGGCCTTCTTGAAGTGGGCGATGAGCACGTCGTTCATGCTCGCCGCGGCGGCCCAGAGGGCGAAGATGCAGCACAGCAGGATGAAGGCGAACCAGGGCGTGCGGTTCAGGTAGTAGCCGTCGGCGCTGGGCCGCAGGGGTGACTGGCTCATTGTTGTTCTCCGTAGGGGTGCCAGGGTGAGGGATTGCCGACCTTGCGTCAGAGATCCAGGGACGCGAGGTAGTCTTCGAAGACCGCGGCCTCGGGATAGGAGGTCTGGGTGCCGCGCCCGGTGACCGACAGTGCCGAATAGGCCACGGCGCGCTGCATGGCGTCCCGCAGGCCGAGGCCCTGGACGCGGCCATGGGCGAAGCAGCCGATGAAGGCATCGCCGGCGCCGGTGGTGTCGATGGCCGCCACCGGCTGGCCGGACAGGCTGAACTCGCCCTCCTCGCCCACGTACAGCGCGCCCTGGGCACCGAGGGTGACCACCACATGGCGGATGCCGCGACCGGCCAGCACCCGCGCGGCGGCGAAAGCGCTCTCGCGATCCTGCACGGGCAGACCGCTGACCAGGGCCAGTTCGGTCTCGTTGGGGACGAAGTAATCCAGCCGGGCGAGGTGCGCGGCGCTCAGGTCGGCCACTGCCGGCGCCGGATTGAGCAGCACCGGGATGCCCAGGCGCTGGCCGCAGTCGATGGCCGCGTAGACGGTCTCCAGGGCGATTTCCAGCTGCAGCACGATCAGCGCGCAATCGCGCAGATCGGCTTCCGCCGCCTGGATGTCGACCGCGCCGAGAGCGGCGTTGGCGCCCTTCACGATGAGGATGCTGTTGTGCGAGTCGGGCTGGACGAAGATCGGCGCCACCCCGCTGGAGCGACCCGGCGCGCGGGTCACATGACGGGTGTCGATACCGAAGCGGCGGAAGTTGGCCAGGGTGTTGTCGGCGAAGAGGTCGTCGCCGACCTTGGTCACCATCAGCACCTCGCTGCCCAGCTTGGCCGCGGCGACCGCCTGGTTGGCGCCCTTGCCGCCACAGCCGAGGGCGAAGTCCGGCGCCTCCAGCGTCTCGCCCTGCACGGGCAGGCGCTCGATATAGGTGATGAGATCGACCATGTTGCTGCCGATGACCGCGATTTTGCCCATGCCGAGCGCGCCTCCGTTTTTCTTGATGTTATTAAATTAACGGTTTTTGTTAATTTTCCATCATAGATACTGCAACTCGGTGCGCAGCTCAAGCGCCGGTGATCGCCCAGGGACGACACCTTGCCGCCAGGGCTCAAGGCTGGGAGCTGCGACACGAAAATGCAGGAGCAGGCGAGTCAGACGAAGGGGCAGTACGGTAGCGGGAAGCGGCGCACCGGGGACCCGGTGCGCGCGAGGATCAGTGAAACACTTCGGCGATGAAAGCCGCGCCGATGAAGGTGCCGAAGCTGGCGATCAGCGAAACCACCACGATGCGCCAGCCGAGGCGACGGAAGGCCGGGATGTCCTTGGCGATGGACAGGCCGGCGAAGGCCAGCATGGGGGTGATCAGCGCCATGATGCCGACCGCGTTGTGGGCGGCGGTGATCTGCGGCGCCAGCGGGCACCAGGGCGAGGTCAGGAACATGGCCACCAGCGATACCCAGCACACCGCCGGCACCTTGCGGCGAAACAGCTGGCAGAGCAGTTCACCGACGAAGGCCGCCAGGATCATCACCGCGACGCCCAGGAAAGCAGCCGTTGGCAGGGTATTGCTCATCACCAGGGTCGCCAGCAGCGCCAGGGCGCCCGAGGCCAGCCAGGCGCTAAAGCGTGCCGACCAGCCCAGTTCCACGGGTTCGTCCACCACGCCAGCATCCACCGAACTCTGCTGGAAGGAAGCCTTGGTGGTACGGCCGATGCGCGGCTCCATCACCCGGTAGCCCCAGACCGCCAGTGGCAGGGAGATGAACAGGGTGAAGTAGGTGCCCAGGGTCAGGGTGATGAGGTTGGCGGCGGCGGCCAGCGCCATGACCTCCTTGGCCACCTCGGCGGTCTGCTGGGCCGCGATGGCACCGGCCGCGGCGGCCATGATGCTGCCCGAGCCCAGGCCGGCGCCCATGGCCAGGGAATAGGGGTGAAAGATGTTCAGGCTGGCGATGAAGCCGGCGACGATGGCCATGAACACTGCGCCGAACAGGGTGCCGGTCAGGTACTCGGCGAGCACGCCACGACCTTCCGGGGAGTCCATGCCATAGCGTTCGCTGATGATCGCCAGACTCGGTTCACGCCCCACCGAGAAGGTGGCACCGATGGCCTCGCGCTTGATGCCCAGCAGCAGGGCCACCGGCAGGCCGAGCAGGATGGTGCCGACGAAATGCCCAAGCTCCTGGAAGGCCAGTGCCCAGCCGGCGGCGATCACCGTGGGCAGCGAGCCACCCACCACCAGGCCGAGCTTGGCGATGAACACCAGCAAGGCGTATTGCAGAATGGCCGCCGAGCGCACCTGGGCGCCGCGGTCGATACCCAGACCCAGCGGCATGCGCTTGCCGACCTGCCCCACCGCCGCACCCAGCAAGAGCGCCCAGATCATCGGCAGCAGCACCACCTTGCCCGGACCCAGCGGTATGGTGAGGGAGCCGATCAGCTCGGCGATCAGCAGCACCAGCGCTGCCCAGATGTAGAGTCTGACGGTATTGCTGACAGCTCGGTCCTGGCCCACGGCCAGCGTCGGATTGGCGCTCATTCTTCCCCCTGCGGCCCGCTCGCGGGCTCGGTTGTTGGTATGGTTGGCAGTCGCGAGCGGCGAGGCCCGCTGGGCAGAAAAGGGCTCCGCTAGGGAGCAGGACCCGGTCGTTCTGGAGGCCTGGTCGAGGTCGCACGCCTGGCGTGCCGAAGGGAGGAAGCCCGCCGCGGACAGGGTCTCGCCTGGGACTTCTCGCCGTTCCGGAGCTCTGCGTCGCGGGCCTTGGCCAGGCCGGGGCGGCCGTGGTCTTGGCCCGAGTATGGACAGCGGCCTGTTCTCTCTCCAATACTGGAAATGGCCTTTTCCGTTGCCTTTAAGAGAACACACGGATGCGTGGAATTCACGAACAACGCTTGCATTATTTCGTCGAGGCGGTGCGCCTGGGCAGCGTGCGCGCCGCGGCCGACGCCCTGGATATCGCCCCGTCCGCGGTCAGCCGGCAGATCGCCCAGGTCGAGGCGGAGCTGGGCGTCGACCTCATCGAAAGACACCGCCGCGGCATCACCCCGACCGAGGCCGGGCGCCTGGTGCTGGACTATTTCCGCCAGCGCCAGACCCAGCTCGACGGCTTGAGAGACGCCATCTCCGATCTCCAGGGCCTGCGCACCGGCCGCGTGGTGCTGGCCATCGGCGAGGGCTTCATCGGCGACCTGTCGCGCAGCCTGGGCGACTTTTCCGCGCGGCATCCGGAGATCGAGGTCAGGGTCAATGTGGTGGGCACCAACGAGGTGATTCGCCAGGTAATGGAAGACGAGGCGCAACTGGGGCTGGTGTTCAATCCGCCGCGCGATCCGCACCTGCGCGTACATGGCAGTCGCGAGCAGCCGCTCTATGCGCTGGTGGCATCAGGGCATCCGCTGGCCGGAGCCCGGGCGCCCGTGACCCTGGCTGAGCTGGGCCAGCACCGCCTGGCGCTGCCGGATATCTCCTACGGCATCCGCCAGATGCTCGACGCCGTGGAGCAGGCCGCCGGCCAGCGCCTGGCGCCAACCCTGACCTGCAACACCTTCGCCCTGCTCAAGCACTATGCCCAGCAGGGCGGCGTGACCCTGCTGCCGCTGTTCGCCGCCACCCAGGAATTGGACAGCGGCGCCTTGCGCGCCCTGCCCTTGGCCGATCCGGGCTTTGCCCGCGCCCACGTCGAGCTGGTGACCCGTCTGGGACGCAAGCTCAGTCGCGCCGCGGACGAGTTGCGCACGGCCATGGTGCAGCAGATGACCGCCTTTCGCTGAGCGTCGGCGGCCGTCGCTGTAAGAGGCCTAGACCGGCAACTCCTGGCGCACCAGCTCGGCCCACAGCCGTACGGCCGGCTCGATGATGGCGTCGTTGAAGTCATAGGCCGGGTTGTGCAGCGGTGCCGAGGGCTGGGCGCCGTCGACGCCCAGCCAGAGATAGGCCCCCGGGCGCGCCGCCAGCATGAAGGCGAAGTCCTCGGAGGCCATGGACGGTGGTACGCCATCGCTGACCCGCTCGGCGCCAAAGGCGGTCACCGCCGCCTGACGTACCCGCGCCGCCTGCTCGGGATGGTTCTGGGTCACCGGATAGCCGCGGGTGAATTCCAGCTCGCCGCGCACCCCCTGGGCCAGCGGCGCCTGGGCGACGATCTCGCCGATCAGCCGCTCCACCTCGGCGCGCACCGCGCCATCCAGGCAGCGCACCGTGCCCCTGACCCGCGCCACCTCGGGGATGACGTTGATGGCCTCCCCCGCCTCCAGCATGGTCACGCTGACCACCGCGGCGGCCAGCGGCGAGATCCGCCGGGCGACGATGGTCTGCAGCTGCAGGATCAGGTCCGCCGCGGCGACGATGGGATCGCGCCCGCGCTCGGGCATGGCCGCGTGGCAGCCCTTGCCGGTCAGGGTGATGGCGAAGGTGTCCAGCGAGGCCATCATGGCGCCCGGATTGACCACCACCTGCCCGGCCGGCAATCCCGGCCAGTTGTGCAGGCCGTAGAGGGCGTCCATGGGAAAGCGTTCGAACAGGCCGTCCTCGATCATCTTCTGGGCGCCGCCAAGATTTTCCTCGGCGGGCTGGAAGACGAAATAGAGGGTGCCGCGGAAATCGCGGTGTTCGCTCAGGTGACGCGCGGTGGCCAGCAGAATGGCGGTATGGCCGTCATGGCCGCAGGCGTGCATGCGCCCGGCGGCGGTGGAACGGTGGGGGACATCCCCCACCTCCTGCATCGGCAGGGCGTCCATGTCGGCGCGCAGACCCAGGCTGGGGCCCTCGCCGTGACGCAGCACCCCGACCACGCCGGTCCCACCGAGGCCACGATGGACCTCCAGGCCGAAGCCCTCCAGCAACTCGGCCACCCGCGCCGCGGTGCGGTGCTCGGCGAAACCCAGTTCCGGATGGGCGTGGAAATCGCGACGCCAGCTGCGGGCGTCGTCCAATAAGGCTTGATGGATGGTCATCTGTTACTCCAGGCTAGCGCCGTAGCCGAAGCCGGCGGCGGGCACCGCGGCGGTTTCCACCCAGACGCTCTTCACCTCACTGTATTCGCGCAGGGCATCGAGGCCCGAGGAGCGACCGTAGCCGCTCTCGCCGTAGCCGCCGAAGGGCGAGCTGACGTGGATGGTCTTGTAGCCGTTGACCCAGAAGGTACCGGCGCGCACACCGCGCGCCACCCGGTGGGCACGACCGACATCGCGAGTCCAGACCGCCCCGGCCAGGCCGAAGCGGCTGTCGTTGGCGATGCGGATGGCATCGGCCTCGTCCTTGAACGGGATAGCCACCACCACTGGCCCGAAGATCTCTTCCTGGGCGCAACTCAGGCCATTGTGGCCAGCCAGTACCGTGGGATTGACGTAGTAGCCCGTCCCGGCGGGAAGCGGCTCGACGCCATTGGCCACCAGCCGTGCGCCCTCACCGAGGGCACCTTCCACCATGTTCCTGACGTGGGCGAACTGCTTGGCGTTGTGGATCGGGCCGATCTGGGTCTCGGGATCACTCGGGTCCCCCACCTTGAACTGGCTGGCGGCGCGGGCCACCGCCTGGATGAAACGCTCGTAGATGGACTCCTGCACTAGCAGCCGCGACCCGGAGACGCAACTCTGTCCGGCCCCAGAGAAGATCGCCGCCTGGGCGCCGCGCACGGCCAGGTCCAGGTCGGCGTCTTCGAAGACGATGTTGGCCGACTTGCCGCCCAGCTCCAGCACCACCGGTATGCAGCGCTGGGCCGCGGCGGCGGCGATGTGCCGGCCGGTGGCCGGCGAGCCGACAAAGACCACCTTGCGGATGTCGGCGTGGGCGATCACCTGCTGGCCGACGGTATGGCCCTGGCCGGCGAGCACGTTGACCAGGCCCTTGGGCGCACCGGCGCGTTCCACCAGCACGCCCAGCAGCAGCGAGGTCACCGGAGTCAGTTCGGACGGCTTGAGGATCACCGCGTTGCCGGCGGTGATGGCCGGAGCGATCTGCCAGCCGCCGGTAAAGATCGGCGCATTCCAGGGGGTGATCTGCAGCACCGTGCCCAGGGGTTCGTAGGTCACGTAGTTGAGGTGGCTGGTGGGCACTGGGATGACCTCGCCATGCAGCTTGTCGGCCCAGCCGGCGTAGTACTCGAACATCTCGGCGACCTTGAGCACCTCGACGCGGGCATCACGGATCGGTTTGTTGGCGGTCAGCGATTCCAGCTGCGCCAGGACCTCGGCCTCCTCGCGGACCAGGGCGCCAACCTTGTAGATGATGCGCCCGCGCGCCTGGGCGGTCAGGGCGCGCCATTCCTCGCGCGCCCGGCGGGCGGCGGCATCGGCGCGCTCGACCACGGCCAGGTCGGCATCGGGGTAGCTGTAGGCCGGGCTGTCGTCATGGGCGTTGCGCACGGTGATCCGCTCGCCGCTGCCATCGACGAAGGCGCCGTCCACGTAGCTGGCGACCTGCTGGCGGTCGCCCCAGAGGGGCTTGAGCAATTCCAGTGTCTTGGCGTTCATCATGATCATTCCCCCTTGCCGAACAGGTCTTCGCTGGTGCGTCGCGCGATGGCGCAGAAATCCTCGCCATCGGCCAGGGTCTCGGCGCTGGCCTTCCAGACCTGGGCGGTGGCCGCGGCCAGCGGCAGGTCGAGGCCGAGTTCGGCGATGAGCTGCTGGGCCAGGCCCACGTCCTTGCGCATCAGGCCCATGGTGAAGCCGGAGTCATAGGCCTTGTTCAGCACCCAGGTAGGGAACATGCCCTGGCTGGCGGCGCTGCGCCCGGAACCGGCATTGATGCCTTCGAGCAGCTTCTCCGGGGCGACGCCGGCACGGGCGGCCATGGTCACCGCCTCGGCGGTGGTGATCAGGTGCGCCGCGGCCAGCAGGTTGTTGGCGATCTTGGCGATGTTGCCGGCGCCCACGGCGCCGATGTGCACCCGGGTCGCGCTCATGGCTTCCAGCGCCGGCAATGCCTTGGCCAGGGCTGCCTCGCTACCGCCGATGACCATGGTCATGGTGCCAGCCGCGGCACCGGCGGGGCCGCCGGAGACAGGGGCATCGAGGAAATCGGCGCCGACCTCGGCGAAGGCCGCCGCTACCCGGCGGCTGGTCTCCGGGGTGGAGGTGGTGGTGTCGACCACCACGGTGCCCGGCCGCACGCGGCTGACCAGGCCCGCCTCGCCCAGGCACACGGCCTCGACGTGCTCGGCCTTGGGCAGCGACAGCACGATGACGTCGCTGCCGGCGGCCAGGGCCGCCAGATCGCCAGCGATGGCCACGCCCTGGGCAGCGACCCGCTCGCAGGCGGCGCTGGAGGGATCCAGGCCGGTGACGGCCACGCCCTTGCGCGCCAGGGTGATCGCCATGTTGCCGCCCATGTTGCCGAGTCCGATGACCCCGACCTGCCTGCCCATGCCTTGTTCCTCTTCTTCGAATGGGTGTGACCGCCCCTGTGGCCGGCCCTTGGCGATCGAGTATGGGAGGCGCCAGGCATCACCACCAATACGGCATTCGGACTTTCATGTTGCGCAAAAAGCAACGGCAAAAGAGGGCACCAGCATCGTGCAAAGGTGCAGTCAGAGGGCACTGTCCAGCCCCAGGCTGGTGCAGGGCAACTGGCCACAAACGCCTGGATTGCAGGCAAGAGGCCAGTCGCCATGCGCCTTGCCGAGGCCTGGCACAGTTCCTGAAAAGCGCCCTGGCGGGCCAGCAGCCCAGCCCAACAACAGCGCACGTTCGCTTAGGAGCCTTTCGCATGAAGCGCCGCCCTCTACTGAAGACCACCCTTGCCGCCTCCGCCCTGCTCATGAGCGGCCTGTTCCCCTGGAGCGCCGCCCACGCCGCGGACACCATCAAGGTCGGCATCCTGCATTCGCTGTCCGGCACCATGGCCATCTCCGAGACCTCGCTCAAGGACATGGCGCTGATGACCATCGACGAGATCAACGCCAAGGGCGGCGTGCTGGGCAAGAAGCTGGAACCCGTGGTGGTGGATCCGGCTTCCAACTGGCCGCTGTTCGCCGAGAAGGCGCGCCAGCTGGTGACCCAGGACAAGGTGGCGGTCACCTTCGGCTGCTGGACCTCGGTCTCGCGCAAGTCGGTGCTGCCGGTCTACGAGGAACTCAACGGCCTGCTGTTCTACCCGGTGCAGTACGAAGGCGAAGAGATGTCGCCCAACGTCTTCTACACCGGCGCGGCGCCGAACCAGCAGGCCATCCCGGCGGTGGAATACCTGATGAGTGAAGAAGGTGGCGGCGCCAAGCGCTTCTTCCTGCTGGGCACCGACTACGTCTATCCGCGCACCACCAACAAGATCCTCAGATCCTTCCTGCACAGCAAGGGCGTGCAGGACAAGGACATCGAGGAGGTCTACACCCCCTTCGGCCACAGCGATTACCAGACCATCGTCGCCAACATCAAGAAGTTCGCCGCCGGCGGCAAGACCGCGGTGGTCTCCACCATCAACGGCGACTCCAACGTGCCCTTCTACAAGGAACTGGGTAACCAGGGCCTGAAGGCCACCGACGTGCCGGTGGTGGCCTTCTCGGTGGGCGAGGAAGAACTGCGCGGCATCGACACCAAGCCGCTGGTGGGCCAGCTGGCCGCCTGGAACTACTTCGAGTCGCTGGATAACCCGGTGAACAAGAAGTTCGTCGACGCCTGGAAGGCCTACGCCAAGGCCAAGAACCTGCCCAACTACCAGACCGCCGTGACCAACGACCCCATGGAAGCCACCTACATCGGCATCCATATGTGGGCCCAGGCGGTGGAAAAGGCCGGCAGCACCGACGTCGACAAGGTCCGCAAGGCCATGGCAGGCCAGACCTTCGCCGCGCCGGACGGCTACACCGTGAAGATGGACGAGAAGAACCACCACCTGCACAAGCCGGTAATGATCGGCGAGGTCCAGGACGACGGTCAGTTCAACGTCGTCTGGCAGACCGAAGGCCCGGTCCGCGCTCAGCCCTGGAGCCCCTACATCCCCGGCAACGACAAGAAGTCCGACGAACCGGTGAAGAGCGGCAAGTAACGGCCAGCCCTCCCCCCCGGCCCCTCTCCCGGAGGGAGAGGGGCGCAAAACGCCGCCCAGCCTGCAGCTCTTACCCCCTCTCCCTCGGGGAGAGGGTTGGGGTGAGGGCAAAAGGCGTTCCGCAGCCAACAGGAAACACCCGCACCACCACCGCTCCGCTCCTCCCCCTCTCCCCCTGGGAGAGGGCCGGGGTGAGGGCTCGCCAGCGCACCCGGTCAGACCGCCAGGCGCCCGGCACCAGAAACGAGGCCACGCCCGCCCTCCCCCGGGAGACGTCGTGCAGGAGCCTTTACCCATCGACGAGGCCGAGTATGTCCCTACGCCTTTTTCTTCTGCCCCTGCTGTTGCTGCTCGTGGGCACCGCCCAGGCCGGTCCCGCCGCCGAGCTGGCCGCCGCCAGCGCCAACGACCAAGCCAAACTCCTGCAAGCATGGGCCGCCGAACCCGACACCGCCCAACTCCCGGTCCTCCAGGCGCTGCAGGACGGTCGCTTCTATGTCGACGAAGACAAGCGCCCCTTCTACAAGACCGGCGACAGCTACAGCGCCGCCGAAGGTGACGCCACCGCCCCCACCGGCACGCCCAAGCCGGTGCGCCTGAACAACCGCCTGCGCATCCTCATCGGCGCCGCCCAGGCCAGCGGCGGGTTGCTGTCCGCGGATGCCGGCGTGCGCCTGGCCGCCGCTCAGGCCCTGCGCCAGGAGGCCAAGCCCGAGCAGCGTGCCTTCCTGGAAAAGCGCCTGCAGACCGAAGCCGACAAGGAAGTGCAAGGCGCCCTTGCCGCCGCCCTGGCCAATCTGCAGCTGACCGATCCCGATCCCGCCGTGCGCCTGGCCGCGGTGCGGCTGCTCGGCGAATCCGGCGAGCCCCAGGCCAAGACCCGCCTGCAGGCCCTGCTCGATCCTGCGGTGGAAGCCAACGAAGACGTCCGCAAGGCCGCCGCTACCGGCCTCGCCCAGGTGGATCGCAAGCTGCTGCTGGGCGATCTGCTCGGCCAGGCCTTCACCGGGCTGTCGCTGGGCTCCATCCTGTTGCTCGCCGCCCTGGGCCTGGCCATCACCTATGGCCTGCTCGGCGTCATCAACATGGCCCACGGCGAGATGCTGATGCTGGGCGCCTACAGCACCTATATGGTGCAGCTGACCCTGCAGCGCCTGGCCCCCGAGTGGCTGGCCTGGTATCCGCTGCTGGCACTGCCGGTAGCCTTCGCCGTCACTGCCGCCATCGGCATGGCGCTGGAGCGCACCGTGATCCGCCATCTTTATGGCCGACCGCTGGAAACCCTGCTGGCCACCTGGGGCATCAGTCTGATGCTGATCCAGGCGGTGCGGGTGCTGTTCGGCGCCCAGAACGTCGAGGTGGCCAACCCGGCCTGGCTGTCCGGCGGCATCCAGGTGCTGCCCAACCTGCTCCTGCCGTGGAACCGGGTGATCATTCTCGGCTTCGTGGTCTTCGTGCTGGTCCTGACCTGGGCCCTGCTGAACAAGACCCGGCTGGGTCTCAACGTGCGCGCCGTGACCCAGAATCGCAACATGGCCGCCTGCTGCGGCGTCCCCACCGGGCGCATCGACATGCTCGCCTTCGGCCTCGGCTCCGGCATCGCCGGCCTCGGTGGCGTGGCCCTGTCGCAGATCGGCAACGTCGGTCCGGACCTCGGCCAGAGCTACATCATCGACTCCTTCCTGGTGGTGGTGCTCGGCGGCGTCGGCCAACTGGCCGGCAGCGTACTGGCGGCCTTCGGCCTGGGCATCGTCAACAAGATCCTCGAACCCCAGATCGGCGCCGTGCTGGGCAAGATCCTCATCCTCGGCCTGATCATCCTGTTCATCCAGAAGCGGCCCCAGGGCCTGTGCGCCCTCAAGGGGAGGGTCATCGATTGAACCAGCCACTCGCGCTTACCGCTGTGCAGAAGGCCGGCCCGCGCCTGAGCCTGGCCGTGCTCGGCCTGGCCCTCGCCGTGCTGATCGCCCTGCCGCTGCTGTCCCTGCTGCCGGCCGACAATGCCTTTCAGGTGTCGGCCTACACCCTGACCCTGGTGGGCAAGATCCTCTGCTACGCCATCGTCGCCCTGGCGCTGGACCTGGTCTGGGGCTATGCCGGGATGCTCTCCCTCGGCCACGGGCTGTTCTTCGCCCTCGGCGGCTACGCCATGGGCATGTACCTGATGCGCCAGGCCGCCGGCGACGGTCTGCCGCCGTTCATGAGCTTTCTCTCCTGGACCCGCTATCCCTGGTTCTGGGCCGGTACCGACCATTTCCTCTGGGCGCTGTGCCTGGCGGTGCTGGCCCCCGGCCTGCTGGCCCTGGCGTTCGGTTTCTTCGCCTTCCGCTCGAAGATCAAGGGCGTCTACTTCTCGATCATGACCCAGGCGCTGACCTTTGCCGGCATGCTGCTGTTCTTTCGCAACGAGACCGGCTTCGGCGGCAACAACGGCTTCACCGGCTTTACCACCCTGCTGGGCTTTCCGGTGGCCGCCCAGGGCACCCGCGCGGTGCTCTTCCTGCTCACCGTGGCCCTGCTGGTGGCCAGCCTCTGGCTGGGCTGGCGCCTGGCGCAGAGCAAGTTCGGCCGCATCCTCACGGCGATCCGTGACGCCGAGAACCGGGTGACCTTTTGCGGCTATGATCCGCGCGGCTTCAAGCTGTTCGTCTGGGTGCTCTCGGCAGTGCTCTGCGGCCTGGCCGGCGCCCTCTATGTGCCCCAGGTGGGCATCATCAATCCCAGCGAGATGGCTCCGACCAACTCCATCGAAGCGGCCATCTGGGTCGCCCTCGGCGGACGCGGCAGCCTGATCGGCCCGGTACTCGGCGCCGGCATCGTCAACGGAGCCAAGAGCTGGTTCACCGTAGCCTTTCCCGAGTACTGGCTGTTCTTTCTCGGCGCCCTGTTCATCGTCGTCACCCTCTACCTGCCGCGTGGCGTGATCGGCCTCATCAAGAAGGAGCGCGACGCATGAAAGCCGCCCCCATTCCCCCCACCGCCGCGGAAGTGCTCGATCCCGGCATCGGCGCCGAGGCCAGCGGTCTCGGCCATCGCGCCGGCAAGGGCCTGGACACTCGCCACGGCACCATCCTCAGCCTGGAAGGCATCGAGGTCAGCTTCGACGGCTTCAAGGCCCTGCGCGACCTCAATCTCTACATCGGCGTCGGCGAATTGCGCTGCATCATCGGCCCCAACGGCGCCGGCAAGACCACCATGATGGACGTCATCACCGGCAAGACCCGCCCCGACCGCGGCAGCGCCTGGTTCGGCGAGACCCTGGACCTCACCCGCCTGCAACCGGTGCAGATCTCCCAGGCCGGCATCGGCCGCAAATTCCAGAAGCCCACGGTGTTCGAGGCCCTGACCGTCTGGGAAAACCTGGAGCTGGCACAGCGGACCGACAAGTCGGTCTGGGCCAGCCTGCGCGCGCGGCTCTCCGGCGAACAGCGCGATCGCCTGGAAGAGGTGCTCGGCACCATCCGCCTGCAGGAGTCGCGCGGCCGCACCGCCGGGCTGCTCTCCCACGGCCAGAAGCAATTCCTCGAGATCGGCATGCTGCTGGTGCAGGAGCCGCAACTGCTGCTGCTCGACGAACCCGTGGCCGGCATGACCGACGCCGAGACCGAATTCACCGCCGAGCTGTTCAAGTCGCTGGTGCCCCGGCACTCGCTGATGGTGGTGGAGCACGACATGGGCTTCGTTGGCAGCATAGCCGACCACGTCACCGTGCTGCACCAGGGCCACGTACTGGCCGAAGGCTCGCTGGACCAGGTCCAGGCCAACGACCAGGTGATCGAGGTGTATCTGGGGCGCTAGCGCCCCTGCTTTCAATTGATCGCGGCCATGGCGGTTCGCCGCTGCGACCGCTCCTACAGGTGCCGATGTCGCCGTAGGAGCGGCCCATGGCCGCGATAAAATCTTTACGAGGCGCCCATGCTCCAGGTGAACGAACTCCATCAATACTACGGCGGCAGCCACATCCTGCGCGGCCTGTCCTTCGAGGCCCCCATCGGCGAGGTCACCAGCCTGCTCGGCCGCAACGGCGTCGGCAAGACCACCCTGCTGCGCTGCCTCATGGGCCTGATCCCGGCCAAGCGCGGCAGCGTCACCTGGGAAGGCCAGGACATCACCGCCCGCAAGCCGCACCAGCGGGTGCAATCCGGCATCGCCTACGTGCCCCAGGGCCGCGAGATCTTTCCGCGTCTCACCGTCGAGGAAAATCTACTCATGGGCCTGTCGCGCTTTCCCGCCCGGGAGGCCCGCGAGGTGCCGGAGTCCATCTACGAACTCTTTCCGGTGCTCCGGCAGATGCGCCAGCGTCGCGGTGGCGACCTCTCCGGCGGCCAGCAGCAGCAACTGGCCATCGGCCGCGCCCTGGCCAGCCGCCCGCGGCTGCTGATCCTCGACGAACCCACCGAGGGCATCCAGCCCTCGGTGATCAAGGAGATCGGCACCGTCATCGCCCACCTGGCCAAGCGTGGCGACATGGCCATTCTGCTGGTGGAGCAGTTCTACGACTTCGCCAGCGAACTGGCCGACGGCTACCTGGTGATGTCCCGCGGCGAGATCGTCCAGCGCGGTCGCGGCGCCGACATGGAGGCCGAAGGAGTGCGCGGACTGGTGGCGATCTAGGTCACCAGGGTCGATAATCGAACGCTTCCGGCGCAACACCCCGGCGGCGGATTGACGAAATTAACCATCTGGTACATTTTCTCTGCAACGCCGGGCGTTGGTCCGCCCGGCTAGACAACAACAGAGAGAACGCCATGTCCCGCCGCATCCTGGTCCTCAACGGCCCCAACCTCAATCTGCTCGGCACCCGCGAGCCCGCCACCTACGGCCACGAAACCCTGGCCGACGTCGCCCGGCTGTGTACCGAGACCGCCGCCGCCGAGGGTTACGAGGTGGACTTCCGCCAGACCAACCACGAGGGCGAATTGCTCGACTGGATCCACGCGGCCCGCGGCGCCTATGCCGGGGTGGTGATCAATCCCGCCGCCTGGACCCACACCTCGGTGGCCTTGCGCGACGCCCTGGTGGCCAGCGAGTTGCCGGTCTACGAGGTGCACCTGTCCAACGTGCATCGCCGCGAAGCCTTCCGTCATCATTCTTATGTCTCGGGCATCGCCGTCGGCGTCATCTGCGGCCTCGGCAGCCAGGGCTATCGCGCCGCCATCGCCGCCCTCATCGCCCACCAGGGAAACTAACGCCATGACCGCATCGAAATCCGTCCTCGCCGGCCTCATCGGCGCCGGCATCCAGGCTTCGCTGACGCCCACCATGCACGAACGCGAAGGCGAGGCCCAGGGCCTCAGATACCTCTATCGCCTGATCGACCTGGACGTGCTCGGCCTCACCGCCGACGCCCTGCCCGAACTGCTGCAGGCCGCCCAGCGCACCGGCTTCACCGGTCTCAACATCACCTTTCCCTGCAAGCAGGCGATCATCCCACTGCTCGACGACCTCTCCCCCGAGGCGCGCGGCATCGGCGCGGTGAACACTGTGGTCCTGGCCGACGGCCGCACCGTGGGCCACAACACCGACTGCCTGGGCTTCGCCGAAGGCTTCCGCCGCGGCCTGCCGGACGTGGCCAAGCGCCTGGTGGTGCAACTGGGTGCCGGTGGCGCCGGTAGCGCCGTGGCCCACGCCCTGCTCGCCGAGGGAGTGGACCAGCTGTTCATCTTCGACGTCGAGGCCGAGCGCGCCCAGGCGCTGGTAGACAACCTGACCCGCCACTTCGGCCCCGGTCGCGCCGCGGTCGGCACCGACCGGGCCGCCGCGGTCGCCGCTGCCGATGGCCTGGTCAACACCTCGCCGGTGGGCATGGCCAAGCTGCCCGGCATGCCACTGCCGGCCGAACTGCTGCACCCCGGCCTCTGGGTCGCCGAGATCATCTACTTCCCGCTGGAAACCGAACTGCTGCGCCAGGCCCGCGCCCTCGGCTGCCGCACCCTCGACGGCGGCACCATGGCCGTGTTCCAGGCGGTCAAGGCCTTCGAACTCTTCAGCGGCTGCAGCGCCGACGCCGAGCGCATGCAGGCCCATTTCGCCGAATTGCGCGGGTAGTCCTAAGCGTTGGGCTTCGCTGCGCTCAACCCAACCTACACCGCTAACTCGTAGGTTGGGTTGAGACAGCTCCACCGTCGAAGCCCAACGAGCCCGAGCGCTGCTGCCTCCTGCTTACCCCATAAAAAAGGGGAAGCCTCGGCCTCCCCTTTCTCATCCCCTCGCCTCAGCGCGGCATGTTCGGCTGGCGCCGCGACTTCTTGCGCGGACCGCCCTTGGCGTAGCCGGCGGCCTGGCCTTCCTGGCCCTTGTCCCAGGCCTTGCTGCCGTCGCTGGCGCGGGGCGGCAGACCGGTGTGCTGGGTGAGGATGCGGCCAGCGCCGGTGCCGGCCTTTTTGCTGCCCACCGGGGTGGAGTTCTTGCGCCGCGCGCTCTGGTAACCGGTGTCGCCCACCGGCTGGGTGGCTGGGATCAGCTGGTGCTTGCCCGGACCGATCAGGTCGGCGCGGCCCATCTCCTTGAGCGCCTCGCGCAGCAGCGGCCAGCCCTTGGGATCGTGGTAGCGCAGGAAGGCCTTGTGCAGGCGGCGCTGCTGGTCGCTCTTGACGATGGTCACGCCGTCGCTCTTGTAGGTGACCTTGCGCAGCGGATTCTTGCCCGAGTGGTACATGGCCGTGGCGGTGGCCATCGGCGAGGGATAGAAGGCCTGGACCTGATCCGCACGGAAGCCGTTGCGCTTGAGCCACAGCGCGAGGTTCATCATGTCCTCGTCGGTGGTACCCGGGTGCGCGGCGATGAAGTAGGGGATCAGGTACTGCTCCTTGCCCGCCTCCTTGGTGTACTTCTCGAACATCTGCTTGAAGCGGTCATAGCTGCCGATGCCCGGCTTCATCATCTTGTCCAGCGGACCACGCTCGGTGTGCTCGGGCGCGATCTTCAGGTAGCCGCCGACATGGTGGGTGACCAGTTCCTTGACGTACTCGGGCGACTCCACGGCCAGGTCGTATCTCAGCCCCGAGGCGATCAGGATCTTCTTCACCCCCGGCAGCGCCCGCGCCTTGCGGTACAGCTCGATCAGCGAGGAGTGATCGGTGTTGAGGTTCTCGCAGATGCCGGGGAAGACGCACGACGGCTTGCGGCAGTGGCGCTCGATCTCCGGGTCCTTGCAGGCGATGCGGTACATGTTGGCGGTCGGCCCGCCCAGGTCCGAGACCACCCCGGTGAAGCCCGGCACCTTGTCACGCATCTCCTCGATCTCGCGGATGATCGAGTCGTGGGAGCGATTCTGGATGATCCGGCCTTCGTGCTCGGTGATGGAACAGAAGGTACAGCCACCGAAGCAGCCGCGCATGATGTTGACCGAGAAGCGGATCATCTCGTAGGCCGGGATCTTTTCCTTGCCATAGGCCGGGTGCGGCACGCGCGCATAGGGCATGCCGAACACGTAGTCCATTTCCTCGGTGGTCATGGGGATGGGCGGCGGCGTGAACCAGACGTCCACCTCGCCATGCCGCTGCACCAGCGCGCGAGCGTTGCCCGGGTTGGTTTCCAGGTGCAGCACGCGGTTGGCGTGGGCATAGAGCACCGGGTCGTTGCGCACCTTCTCGAAGGACGGCAGGCGGATCACCGTCTTGTCGCGGGTCATGCGCGGGCTTTCCAGCAGCTGCACCACCTTGGCTTCGTTGGGATCCTCGACCTCACCTTTCGCCTGCTCAATGGCACAGGCCTCGGTGTCCTGCGTATTCACGTAGGGATTGATGATCTTGTCGACGCGACCGGGACGATCGATGCGGGTCGAGTCGATCTCGAACCAGCCCTCGGGCGTGTCCCGCCGGATGAAGGCGGTACCGCGTACGTCGGTGATGGCCTCGACGCGCTCGCCACGCGACAGCCGCTGGGCGATCTCGACCACCGCCCGCTCGGCGTTGCCATAGAGCAGGATGTCGGCGGTGGCGTCCATCAGGATCGAGCGACGGACCTTGTCCTGCCAGTAGTCGTAGTGAGCGATCCGGCGCAGCGAGGCCTCGATGCCACCGAGCACGATCGGCACGTGGCTGTAGGCTTCCTTGCAGCGCTGGCTGTAGACCAGGCTGGCGCGATCCGGACGCTTGCCGGCGACGTTGCCCGGGGTATAGGCGTCGTCGGAACGGACCTTCTTGTCCGCGGTGTAGCGATTGATCATGGAATCCATGTTGCCCGCGGCCACACCGAAGAACAGATTCGGCTCGCCGAGCTTCATGAAGTCGTCCTTCGAATGCCAGTCCGGCTGGGCGATGATGCCCACGCGGAAGCCCTGGGCCTCCAGCAGCCGGCCGATGATGGCCATGCCAAAGGACGGGTGATCGACGTAGGCGTCCCCGGTGACGATGATGATGTCGCAGCTGTCCCAGCCGAGTTGCTCCATCTCCGCCCGACTCATGGGCAGGAAGGGTGCAGGACCAAAGCACTCGGCCCAGTATTTCGGATAGTCGAACAGCGGCGTGGCGGCTTGCATGGCAGCTTCCGGGAAAGGGGTGTTTTTGGGAGGGCGCGAAGAATAGCACAAAAAATGACCAGTTCAGCCCCCGGACATCGATTGCCTTTGGCTATCGACGGCGGCCTCGGCCCTGCCCTCACCCCAGCCCTCTCCCCGAGGGAGAGGGAGCAAAGCAACCCGCGCAGTGGTTCTTCTCCCTCTCCCTTTGGGAGAGGGTCGGGGAGAGGGAAGCCCACCCTCAATGCCGCCCCCACCAGGAGTGCTACCATAGCGCCCCGCTCCTTCCTCACCACCGAGACACCCTCCTCCATGTCCCAGCCCCAACCCGCCGCCGGCCAGTTGCAGCGCGGCCTGAAGAATCGTCACATCCAGCTGATCGCCCTCGGCGGAGCCATCGGTACCGGTCTGTTCCTCGGCTCGGCCGGGGTGCTCAAGTCGGCCGGTCCGGCGATGATCCTCGGCTACGCCATCGCCGGCTTCATCGCCTTCCTGATCATGCGCCAGCTCGGCGAGATGATCGTCGAGGAACCCGTCGCCGGCTCCTTCAGCCACTTCGCCAGTCGTTACTGGGGTCGCTTCCCGGGCTTTCTCTCCGGCTGGAACTACTGGGTGCTCTATGTGCTGGTGGGCATGTCGGAACTCACCGCGGTGGGTAAGTACGTGCAGTACTGGTGGCCCGAGGTGCCGACCTGGGCCAGCGCCCTGGTGTTCTTCGTGCTGGTCAACCTGATCAACCTGTTCAACGTGAAGGCCTTCGGCGAGACCGAATTCTGGTTCGCGCTGATCAAGGTGGTGGCCATTCTCGGCATGATGGCCTTCGGTCTCTGGCTGCTGGTCAGTGGCAGCGGCGGTGCCGAGGCCTCGGTGAGCAATCTCTGGAGCCATGGCGGTTTCCTGCCCAACGGCTGGAGCGGCCTGTTCGCCGTGCTGGCGATCATCATGTTTTCCTTTGGCGGCCTGGAGCTGGTGGGCATCACCGCCGCCGAAGCCGACCAGCCGCGCACCGTGATTCCCAAGGCCATCAACCAGGTGGTCTGGCGCATCCTGATCTTCTATGTCGGCGCCCTGACCATCCTCTTGTCGCTGCACCCCTGGGACGAACTGGTGCGCAGCATCGGCGCCGGCGGTGACGACTATGCCGGCAGCCCCTTCGTGCAGACCTTCGCCCTGCTCGGCAGCGATACCGCCGCCCACCTGCTCAACTTCGTGGTGCTGACCGCGGCGCTGTCGGTCTACAACAGCGGCGTCTACTGCACCAGCCGCATGCTCTATGGCCTGGCCGAACAGGGCGATGCCCCGCGCGCCCTGCTGCGCACCAATCGCCGCGGCGTGCCCCTGCTGGGCATCGCGGTGTCCTCGGCGGTGACCCTGCTCTGTGTGGTGGTCAACTACCTGCTGCCGCAGAATGCCCTGGAGTTGCTGATGTCGCTGGTGGTGGCCTCGCTGGTGATCGCCTGGGCGCTGATCAGCCTGACCCACCTGAAATTCCGCGCCGCCCAGCGTCAGGCCGGGCGCACCTCGCACTTCCCGGCGTTCTGGTCGCCGGTCGCCAACTGGCTGTGCCTGGCCTTCGTCGGCATGATCCTGGTGCTGATGCTGCGCATCCCCGGGATCGCCGTTTCGGTCTACGCCATTCCGTTCTGGCTGGCCTTCCTGTTCCTCTGCTACAAGCTGCGCCGCGGCTGATCGCCCTCGCACCCGTAGATTGGGCTGAGATGGCTCCATCGTCGAAGCCCAACAGTCCGCGCACGACCTGACAATGTTGGGCTTCGCTGCGCTCTGCCCAACCTACCCCTCAAGCCCCCCTACTCGAACGGCACCCAGGGTCGCTGTGGCTTCATGATGATGCAGCCGTCCTCGCCCAGCGCCCAGATGTCATAGAAACGGTTGTCCACCAGCCGCGTGGCGGCCCCGGGCACGGCTACGCGCTGGCTGCAGCTGTCGCTGTCGGCATCGTCGATCACCCCCAGGTCCAGCAGCCGCTCGGCGATCATGAAGTTGCCCGGCGACAGGCCGAGGATGAAGGGCAAGGCCGGCACCTGCTCGAAGGTCTTCTGCGCCAGCGGCAGCCAGGCCACCTCCAGCGGACCGCCGGTCCAGAGCAGGCGCTTGAGCGACCGCAGCTCCGGACGACTGCTGAGGTCATGGTGCAGCTCCTGGACGAAACCGCGCTCGAAGGTCTTTTGCGCCGAGAGCACCTGCCCATAGGCATAGGCCAGGGACAGCATCCACAGCACCGGCAGCACCAGCAGCCAGGTCAACCGAGGCTGGAGACGCTCCAGCAGATCGTGGGCCAGCAGCAGCGCCAGGGTCAGGACGACCGCCAGCCCCATCAGGGTGCGGGCTTCGAGGATGAAGTCGCTGAACAGCAGGGTGATGCCGGCCACGCAAAAGGCCAGCACCGGCAGGGTCGCGCCGTACAGCAGCAGGGGCAGCAACGCCCGCTGGCCATAGGCTCGGGCATAGGCCAGGGCCCCCAGGCCGTAACCGATCACGGCCAGCCCACCGAACAGCCACCACAGCCAGAGATTGCCCGGAGTGACCAGCAAGGCGACGCTGTGCAGCACCTCGCCCAGCCGGTGCCAGAGCTCGAGCAGCACCTGACCGCCCACGCCGGCGTGCCGCGTAGTCGCCATCAACTGGTAGGCCGTCAGGTAATAGAGGACGCCACCCAGCAGCAGCTGCAGGCCCTGGCGCAGCACCAGCCGCAGCGCCTGCTCGGGCGCCTCGCGGCGCTGCACGGCGCGGATCAGCTCCAGGCAGCAGAGCCCGATGAAGACATTGAGCGCCACCTGGTAGAAGGCGACGGCCACCGCCAGCAGTGCCGCCGGCACCAGCAGCGCCAGCGTGGTATGGCGACTGCGATAGATCACCGCATAGATCGCCGCCACCAGACTCAGGGCCATGGTGGGGCCGTCGTACTGGTAGGTCAGGTTGCCCAGCCAGAACGGCGAGAACCATAGCGGCAGCAGGGCCAGGCACTGGGTCGGCTGGGGCGCGCCGAAGCAGTGCCGGGCCAGGTCGGTCAGAGCCCAGGCCGCGGCGGCGCAGGCGATCAGCAGCGGCAGGGGGAAGAGATTGAGGGTGCTGCCGCTGAAGGTCAGCAGCCGGTAGAAGACCTCGGTGAGCACCCGCCCCTGCTGCCGCCACTCCGGGCCGTTCTCCAGCTGGATGCGCCAGTTGTCATCGACATAGGGGAAGTCGACCAGGATGAAGGGCAGCACGAACAGCAGCAGCGCGGAAAGGAACAGCCCCCGGGTCTGCAGCGGGGTGAGCGTCTGGGGCATGGCGGCGGATCCGAATCCGGCTTCGACGAGAGACGCAGCCGCCACCACCCGAAGCGATAGCGGCGCCGGCTGCGTGTGGGTCAGTCCTGCAGGGCCAGCTGGCAGATCCGCTCGCAGAGTTCGTCGAAGTCGATGCCCATGGCCGCCGCCGATTGCGGCAGCAGGCTGGTGGCGGTCATCCCCGGCAGGGTGTTGACCTCCAGGCACCAGAGCCGCCCCTCGGCGTCCAGGCGGAAGTCGGCGCGGCTGTAGCCGTCGAGCTTGAGCGCCCGATGCGCGGCCAGGGCCAGACGGCGTGCTTCCTCGGCGATCTCGGGCGAGACCTCGGCCGGAAACACCTCCACCGCGCCCTTGGGCTGGTATTTGCTGGTGTAGTCGAACACCCCGCTCTGGCCGAGGACGATCTCGCCCACCGCCAGCGGCTGGTCGCCCAGCACGCCCACGGTCAGCTCGCGCCCGGCGACGAAGCGCTCGATCATCACCTCGCGATCGTAACGCAGCGCCAGCTCGATGGCCGGCTGCAGGTCCTCGGCACGGCTGACCTTGCTCAGGCCCACGGTGGAACCCTGCTGGCTGGGTTTGACGATCACCGGAAAGCCCAGGGTCTCGGCCACGGTCGCGGCATCCACGGGCGCCATCAGCCAGTCGGCGGTGGACACCCCGGCGGCACGGAACAGCCGCTTGCTGAGGTCCTTGTCCATGGCCACGGCGCTGCCCACCCGGCCGCTACCGGTGTAGCGCAGTTCGGCCAGGTCGAGCAGGGTCTGCAGGGTGCCGTTCTCGCCGGTCCCGCCGTGCAGGGCGAGGAACAGCAGATCCTGGTCGCCCAGCTGGGCGCGGCTGAGCACCGCACCGGCATCCTGGCCGCGCATCCGCACCAGCGCGGTCCGCTCCGGCGGCTCGAGGCCGACGCGGGCCTCCAGCAGCGCGCGCTCGGCATCCTCGTCGAGCAGGCCCAGGGCAGTGTCCACGGTCACCACCTGGTGCCCGCGTCGGCGCAGGGCCGCCACCACCTGGGCACCGCTGGCGATGGACACGTCGCGCTCTTCGCTGGTGCCACCGAGCAGGACCGCGATCCTCAGCTTGTCCTTGACCATCATTCGTCCTCGAAAACGTAGCTGCCGGGCGCGAGATTCTCGAACCGGGTGTATTTGCCGATGAAGGCCAACCGCGTGGTGCCGATCGGACCGTTACGCTGCTTGCCGATGATGATTTCCGCCACGCCCTTGTATTCGGTCTCCGGGTGATACACCTCGTCCCGGTAGACGAACATGATGACGTCGGCGTCCTGCTCGATGGCGCCCGATTCCCGCAGGTCGGAGTTCACCGGACGCTTGTTCGGCCGCTGTTCCAGCGAGCGGTTGAGCTGGGAAAGCGCCACCACCGGACAGTTGAATTCCTTGGCCAGACCCTTGAGCGAGCGGGAGATCTCGGAGATCTCGTTGGTGCGGTTCTCACCGCTGCTGCCACCGATCTGCATCAACTGCAGGTAGTCCACCATGATCAGCGCCAGGTCGCCATGCTCGCGCACCAGGCGCCGGGTCCGCGCCCGCATTTCCGAAGGGCTGATGCCGGCGGTATCGTCGATGAACAGCTTGCGGTCGTTGAGCAGATTGACCGCCGAGGTCAGTCGCGGCCAGTCGTCGTCGTCCAGCTTGCCGGAGCGCACCTTGGTCTGGTCGATGCGGCCGAGGGACGAGAGCATCCGCAGCACGATGGAGTCGGCGGGCATCTCCAGGGAGAACACCAGCACCGCCTTGTCGGTACGCAGTACGGCGTTCTCCACCAGGTTCATGGCGAAGGTGGTCTTGCCCATCGACGGACGACCGGCAACGATGATCAGGTCCGCCGGTTGCAGGCCGCTGGTCTTTTCGTCCAGATCGGCGAAACCGGTGGACACGCCGGTGATGGCGTCACTGGAATTGAACAGGGTGTCGATGCGGTCGATGGCCTTGGTCAGGATGTCATTGACCCCGACCGGACCACCGGATTTCGGCCGTGCCTCGGCGATCTCGAAGATCTTGCGCTCGGCTTCATCGAGCAGCTCGTTGGCCCCGCGGCCTCCCGGGTTGTAGGCACTGTCGGCGATGTCGGCGCTGATGCCGATCAACTGCCGCAGGGTCGCCCGCTCGCGCACGATCTGCGCATAGGCCTTGATGTTGGCCACCGAGGGGGTGTTCTTGGCCAGCTCGGCCAGATAGGCCAGGCCGCCCACCTGGGGCAACTGGCCTTCGTTGTCCAGCTGTTCGGACAGGGTCACCACGTCGAACGGCTGGTTGCGCTCGGCCAGACGGGCCACGGCGCGGAAAATGAGGCGGTGGTCGTGACGATAGAAGTCGCCATCGGACACCTGATCGAGCACACGCTCCCAGGCATTGTTGTCCAGCATCAGACCACCCAGCACGGCTTGTTCGGCCTCGATGGAATGCGGCGGAACCTTGAGGGCAGCGGTCTGCAGATCGTACTGCTCGGGCAGGGAAATCTCGTTCATGCGCAGGTCTTGGGCCCCCATTGCGGGCGGCGAAATGATTTTTCGAAACGGCAGAAAAGACAAAGGGCACGTCACTGCCTTGGCAATGACGTGCCCGATTGTCGACAGACCTGCGCCAGGGCGCAAGTCCGCCAGTCAGGCGACGGCGCGCTTATTCAGCGACGACGACGATCTTGACGGTAGCTTCGACGTCGGTGTGCAGGTGCACTTCGACGTCGTATTCGCCAACACTGCGCAGCGCGCCGTTGGGCAGGCGAACTTCGCTCTTGTCCAGTTCGACGCCAGCGGCGCTAACGGCTTCGGCGATGTCGCGGGTGCCGATGGAACCGAACAGCTTGCCTTCGTCGCCGGAGTTGGCGGCGATGGTCACGGTCAGTTCAGCCAGCTTGGCGGCACGGGCGTCAGCCTCGGCCTTCTTCTCGGCAGCCTGCTTTTCGAGCTCGGCACGACGAGCTTCGAAAGCCTCGACGTTGGCAGCGGTGGCTGCGGTGGCCTTGCCCTGCGGCAGCAGGAAGTTACGGGCGTAACCGCCCTTGACGTTCACTTTGTCGCCCAGGTTGCCCAGGTTGGCGATCTTTTCCAGCAGGATGACATCCATTGAGTCTTTCCTCTTAACTTTTAACCTTCACCGTCCGCGGGCCCCTGCGGCTCTTGCGCAGACCGCCCACGGAAATCGAACACGCTATCGATCACAGCCAGAATCACCAACAACGGATAGATCAGCTGCCCGAACAGCAACAGCGTCACGTACAGCCCCACCAGCCAGAATCCTGCCAGGCGCTTGGCCGCCACCAGCCCGTGTAGCAGGGCGATGCCGGCAAAGGCCAGCGGCACGCTGCACAGCGGGGTCAGCAGGCCAAGCCCACTGCCCAGGTTCGGCGCCAGCACCAGCAGAGCCAACAGGCCGAGCGCGATGGCTGGACGCAGACGCAGGGCGCGAAATTCGCGACCAAACCCCTGGGGGTTGTACAGCGCCGCCTGCCAGTAGCGCCCGAGCATCAGGCACAGCAGGCAAGTGATCTGGAAGAACGCCGCCATCAGGCCGGTCAGCACGGGCAGCAGCAACTGCTGCAACTGCGCCTGCTTTTCCGGCGGCAACTGCGCCGCGCTCGGGCCCAACACCTGGGGCAGCAACCGACGGATTTCCTCCGCCAGCTGCGCGATGCCCTCGGCATAGACCTGCCCCAGCACCAGGGCGAAAACCAACCCCAGCGGGACACTGGCCAACAGCACCCGTGTCCAGGACAGACTCTGGCGCAGTAGTGCCGCCAGCAGCGTCGAACCCAGCAACACCAGCACGATGCTGGCATCACCCAGATACAGCCAGAACAGCGCTGGCAGCAGGGCCCAGACCAGCACCCCGGCCGCTGCAGCAGGTCCCCGGCGCAACAGCACCAGGCTGCCACCGGCAGCGGTCATCCAGTACAGCAGCGGCACGACTGCACCCAGTACCACCACGAGAGTGGCTTGGGTGCGGCCGCGCATGATGAACTCAGCCAGAGGCCGCATGCCGTGTTTATCCGTTATCCGTGATCAGGCGTCGATCAACGACCGTGGCTGTCGGTGTAGGGCAGCAGGGCCAGGTAACGGGCACGCTTGATGGCGGTGCCCAGCTGACGCTGGTACTTGGCCTTGGTGCCAGTGATACGGCTCGGGACGATCTTGCCGGTTTCGGAGACGTAGGCCTTCAGGGTGTTGAGATCCTTGTAGTCGATCTCTTTCACGCCTTCGGCGGTGAAACGGCAGAACTTACGACGACGGAAGAAACGTGCCATGACAATGATTCCTCGCTAGATCCAGATTACTCGGCGCTGTCGGCGTCGTCGGAGTTGCCTTCGGCGGACTCGGACTCGGACTCGGCAGGACGCTCGCGACGCTCGCGACGCTCGTTGCGGTTTTCTTCGGCCTTGAGCATCTCGGATTGACCGGTGACGGCCTCGTCACGGCGCAGGATCATGTTACGGATCACGGCGTCGTTGTAGCGGAAGTTGTCTTCCAGCTCGGCCAGGGCCTTGGCGCTGCACTCGATGTTCATGAGTACATAGTGAGCCTTGTGAACGTTGTCGATGGCATAAGCCAGCTGACGACGGCCCCAGTCTTCCAGGCGATGGACTTTGCCACCGTCTTCTTCGATAGCCTTGGTGTAGCGCTCGACCATGCCGCCCACCTGTTCGCTCTGGTCCGGATGAACCAGGAACACGACTTCGTAATGACGCATTTAATGCTCCTTACGGGTTGCAGCCTGCCGCGGAAACGCGGTCAGACAAGGAGTGAATAGTTCGGATGACTTGCCCAGCGGAATGCGGACGCACTCCGGGCAAGGGGCAACATTCTAGAGAAGGGCGCCGAGGGGCGCAACCGCAGGCATGACCGGCGCGACCGCCGGGCAGCCACAGGCACTCAGCGTTGCACGTCGGCCAAGGCTTGGCGGATCTTGTTCAGGTCATAGGGCTTGATCAGCACCCCGACCCGCGCCTCCATGCCGGGCTCGCGCTCGAAGGCATAACCCGAGGCGACGACGATGCGCAGCGTCGGATCCATCGCCAGGGCACGCCGGGTCAACTCGATCCCGGACATGCCGCCCAGCCCGATATCGGTGAACAGCACATCGTGCTCGCGTTGCGGCAGCAACTCGAGGGCAGCCTCCGCCGAGGCGACGGCCGTGACCTGATGGTCCAGCTCCTCGATGACTTCGGTGGTCAGCATGCGCAGCGTGGCATCGTCTTCGACGAGCAGCACTCGCAAGCCTACCGGCTCTTGGATCTCCTGACTCACGCGGGCATCCTCTTGTTGACAGGTCTCGCCCCGGGCTTTCCCAGGGCGAGGCCGGTATTTTGCGCACTGCAGCGCGATTCGTATAGTGCGATACGCGCCAGGTCGGTACCCAGACGTTTCCTGGGGCAGTCTATCTGGACGCAGAGGCGCGTCTTTGACGCACGGCCTCGAACAGGCAGACGCCAGTCGCCACCGAGACATTGAGACTGCTGACGCTGCCGGCCATGGGCAGGCGGGCCAGATGATCGCAATGCTCGCGGGTCAGCCGGCGCATGCCCTTGCCCTCGGCACCCATGACCATCACGGTCGGGCCGCTCATGTCGACGTCATAGATCTCCTGGGTCGCCTCACCGGCGGTACCGACGATCCACAGCCCGCGCTTCTGCAGCTTCTCCAGGGTCCGCGCTAGGTTGGTGACGGCCACCAGCGGCAGCACCTCGGCGGCGCCGCAGGCCACCTTGCGCACCACCGCGGTCAGGGTGGCCGACTTGTCCTTGGGCACGATTACCGCCAGGGCCCCGGCGGCATCGGCGCTGCGCAGGCAGGCGCCGAGGTTGTGCGGATCGGTGACGCCATCGAGCACCAGCAGCAGCGGCGGACCTTCGGCCCGATCGAGCAACTCCTCGAGCATGGCCTCGCCCCAGACCTGGCTGGGACTGACCTGGGCCACCACGCCCTGGTGCACGCCCTCGGCCAGTTCGTCGAGCAGTGCCCGTGGCTTGGTTTCCACCGCCAGGCGTTGACCGGCGGCCAACTCCAGCAGGGCCTCGACCCGCGGCTCACGCCGTCCTTCGGCGATCCAGAGCTGCTTCACCCGCCGCGGATGGAAGCGCAACAGCGCTTCCACGGCGTGGATACCGTAGACGGTTTCCAGCTGGCTCATGCGTCATCCTTGGGGCGCGACTGACCCTTGCGATGAGGCTTCTTCGCCTTGGCCTTGGTCTTGGTCTTGCTCTTGGCTGCAGCCTTGGCCTTGGCCTGGTCTTCGATCTTGGGCTTGCCTGCCGATTTCTTCTTGGCACCTGCAGCCTTGGCCTTCTTGACCCTGGCATCCACCGCCGCGGCACCTTCGGCAGCCGCCCCCTTACCCTGACGGGCTGGCGCGGTCCGCGTCTTGGCCGTGTCGCTGGCCTTACCTTTGTCGGCATTACCCTTGGCTTTGCCATTGGCCTTGCCTGCGGTTTTGGGCTTGCCGCCCTCGACCTTGGCTTCGGCCAGCAGGGCCTGCTTTACCGCGCGACTACGTCTGACGTCGGTATTACCGAGCAACTGATCATCCTGCCTGGACGATTTCGACGGAGTCGCCTCAACCGAAACTGGCATAGGCGTACTGGCGTTCTGCTGTTGCGCCGAGGAGGTCGCGCGCCGTCGCTCGCTCCGCGAGCGACGCGGCTCAGACTCCGGTTCTGGCGCAACGCTCGCAGGCGTTGCCTCGACTGTTGCGGCGACACCCTGCTCCTGCGCCGGCGCACCACGACGACGACCATTACGCGAGCGGCGGGGCTCACGCTCCGGCTCCGGCGAGACGGTCTCAGTGGCGGTCTCGGCGTCCGGAAGAGCGCTTGGTTCCTGCACTGGCGCCGGCGTACCGCGACGACGACCGTTACGCGAGCGACGGGGCTCACGCTCTGGCTCCGGCGAAACGGTCTCAGTCGCGGTCTCGGCGACCGGAAGAGCGCTTGGTTCCTGCGCTGGCGCTGGCGCACCACGGCGACGGTTGCCACGCTTCTGACGCGGCTCGCGCTCTTCCCGCACACGCGGCGCCCCGGCGCTGGCCGGCAGCACGAAGTCGATCTTGCGCTCGTCCAGGTCGACCCGGGCCACCACCACCTCGAGGGGATCGCCCAGTCGATAGCTGCGACCGCTGCGCTCACCGGAGAGGCGATGGTGAACGCTGTCGAAGTGATAGTAGTCGTCCGGCAGCGCGGTGACGTGCACTAGGCCCTCGACGAACACTTCGGACAACTCGACGAACAGGCCGAAACCGGTCACCGCGGTGATGACGCCGGCATAGGTCTCGCCGACGCGATCCTTCATGAACTCGCACTTGAGCCAGTTGGACACATCCCGCGTGGCTTCGTCGGCGCGGCGCTCGGTCATGGAGCACTGCTCGCCGAGCTGATCCAGGCGCAGTTCGTCATAGGGATAGATGCGCGCCTTGGCCATGCTCGTGGCGCCTGCGCGCTTGACGTGCTTGGTCTCCAGCTTGGAGCGGATGACGCTGCGGATCGCCCGATGCACCAGCAGATCCGGATAACGGCGGATCGGCGAGGTGAAGTGGGTATAGGCCTCGTAGTTGAGACCGAAGTGACCGTTGTTGTCCGGACTGTAGACCGCCTGGCTCAGGGACCTGAGCATCACCGTCTGGATCAGCCGGAAATCCGGTCGCTCGCGGATCTGCTGCAGCAGCGCCTGGTAGTCCGAGGGCACCGGATTGGCCTTGCCCTTGGTCAGCGACAGCCCCATCTCACCGAGGAACTGACGCAGATTGGTCTGCTTTTCCAGGGGTGGAGCGTCGTGCACCCGGTAGAGTGCCGGCACCTTGTGCTTTTCGAGGAATTTGGCAGTGGCCACGTTGGCGCACAGCATGCATTCCTCGATCAGCTTGTGGGCATCGTTGCGCTGGGTCGGGCGGATCTCGGAGATCTTGCGATCGGCGCCAAAGACGATGCGCGTGTCCTGGGTCTCGAAATCGATGGCGCCGCGAACGTGACGGGCGGCCAGCAGTACCTTGTACAGGCTGTAGAGCTGCTCCAGGTGCGGCACCACCTCGCCGAGCTGCTTGCGCAACTGCTTGCCTTCAGCCGACTTGGGCTGCTCCAGCACCGTGGAGACCTTGTTGTAGGTCAGGCGCGCATGGGAGTGGATGACCGCTTCGTAGAACTGGTAGCCGGTCATGCGCCCGGAGCCGGCGATGGTCATCTCGCAGACCATGGCCAGGCGATCCACCTGGGGATTGAGCGAGCAGAGGCCGTTGGAGAGGGCCTCGGGCAGCATGGGGATCACGCGCTCGGGGAAATACACCGAGTTGCCGCGCTTTTCCGCTTCGGCATCCAGTGCCGAGCCGACCTTGACGTAGTGGGAGACGTCGGCGATGGCGACATACAGCCGCCAGCCACCGGACTTCTTGGCTTCGGCATAGACGGCATCGTCGAAGTCACGGGCGTCTTCGCCATCGATGGTCACGAAGGGCAACTGGCGCAGGTCGATGCGCTTCTGCTTGTCCTTTTCCTCCACCTCGGGCTTGAGCTTGGCGGCTTCCTTCTCGACGGCCTTGGGCCATTCGTTGGGGATGTCGTAGCTGCGCAGGGCAACCTCGATCTCCATGCCCGGCGCCATGTAGTCGCCGAGAATCTCGACCACTTCGCCCTGGGCCTGACGGAAGGTGGTGGGCCATTCGTCGATGCGCACCTGCACGAACTGGCCGTGGGCGGCGCCGCCGTGCTTGCCCTCGGGCACCAGCACCTGCTGGCCGATCTTGGGATTGTCCGGCACCACATAGGCCAGACCGCTCTCCTGGAAGAAGCGCCCGACCAGGGATTCGTGTGCCCGGGTGACCACCTCGACCAGGCCGCCTTCGCGACGACCGCGCCGATCATGGCCGGCGACCCGCGCCAGGGCGATGTCGCCGTCGAACACCAGGCGCATCTGCGCCGGGCTGAGGAAGAGATCGTCGCTGCCGTCGTCGGGGATCAGGAAGCCGAAGCCATCGCGATGACCGGCGATGCGACCGCGCACCAGATCCAGCTTGTCGATAGGGGCATAGGCGCCGCGGCGGGTATAGATCACCTGGCCGTCGCGCTCCATGGCGCGCATGCGCCGCCGCAGGGCTTCAAGTTGGTCTTCGGTGACCAGGCCAAATTCCTCGGCCAGCTGGGGCCGTGTGGCCGGAGCGCCGCGATCGGCGAGATGAGCCAGAATGAGTTCGCGACTCGGAATGGGGTTATCGTACTTTTCCGCTTCCCGGGCGGCCTCGGGATCGAGGGATTGCCAATCGGCCATCAGTCTGGGGTTACCTTCTAAGTCTGGGTTCGGTAGGAACTGCCATAAAGCCTATTGAAACGTGAAAACCGCGCAATAGTTAGCCTGGCATGCTCAATAAAAATATTTTTCACAGCAGGGGTTTACAAGCAAACGCCCCCTGAGTAAAGTGCCGCCCCACGACGCCGTGAGCAATCGCGACGCCGGAGATGAGCAATCATCGCCTTGAGTGCCCAGGTGGCGGAATTGGTAGACGCACTAGGTTCAGGTCCTAGCGGTGGCAACACCGTGGAAGTTCGAGTCTTCTCCTGGGCACCACTCATTATAGTCGATCGATTTGCAGATCGGTCGACGAAAAGCCGGCGCTAGCCGGTTTTTTAATCCTGAAATCCGCAAGGATGACGGGAAGCGATCAGAAGTCGCACTGCAGGCCCAGGTGGCGGAATTGGTAGACGCACTAGGTTCAGGTCCTAGCGGTGGCAACACCGTGGAAGTTCGAGTCTTCTCCTGGGCACCAATACCAAGCGGACGATCCCTGATCGGACGCAACGGAAAAACCGGCTTCGGCCGGTTTTTTCTTGCCCACGAAAAGATGCGACCCCCTCCCCTACCCCTTGAACCGCCCCAGACTGCTGCGTAACTGGGCAATCCGCTCCGCTAGCCCTGGGCCTCCTGGAGGGCCACGAAGAGCCCCTGAATCGCCCTAGACGCGACACCGGCCAGCGGCGCCGCCAGGCTCTGCCCTGCCAGCTTCGTCGAGACCATCATCCACATCGCCTCCAGCCCGTCGCAAGGACAGGTCTGGCGTTCGGACTTTCCCGACCGACGCTCGGCCACACTTCCTTGCAATCTCTCACGGCATCAGAGATTAGCCACAGCGCCAGAACTACCCGGATGACGACCACGGGCAGCAGACTGATGGATACCGGCAGCGGCAGGCGACTGCGCAGCAGCGACAGGAGAAACGACCAGGGGTATTCAGTGGCGAAGGCTATCGGCAACTCATGACGAGCGGACCACAGCGGTAGAAGGTCATAGCGATAAGCTGGTCATTTCGGAACAGCGACCGCCCCTGAGCACCCGAGCGCCCCCCTCAACCCCTGGAAAGCGAAAAGCCCCGCGGGGCGGGGCTTTTCCGGCTGCATCCTTTTAGCGCATCAGGCGAAAGGATGACGCAGCACGATGGTTTCCTTGCGATCCGGACCGGTCGAGACGATGTCGATCGGCGCCTCGACCAGCTCGGCGATGCGGCGGATGTAGGCCTGGGCATTGGCCGGCAGTGCCTCGAGGCTCTGGGCGCCCACGGTGGATTCGCTCCAGCCCGGCATGTCTTCGTAGACCGGCTGCAGACCGTTGTAGCTGTCGGCGTCGGTGGGCGCCTCGGTCAGCAGGTTGCCGGCGGCATCCTTGTAACCGGTGCAGATGCGCACGGTTTCCAGGCCATCGAGCACGTCCAGCTTGGTCAGGCACAGGCCGGAAATGCTGTTGATCTCGATGGAGCGACGCAGGATGACGGCGTCGAACCAGCCACAGCGGCGCGGACGACCGGTGACGGAACCGAATTCATGCCCCTGCTTGGCCAGGTAGGCACCGGTCTCGTCGAACAGCTCGGTCGGGAAGGGACCGGAGCCGACGCGGGTGGTGTAGGCCTTGGTGATGCCGAGGATGTAGTCCAGGTACAGCGGGCCCACGCCGGAACCGGTCGCCACGCCACCGGCGGTGGTGTTGGAGCTGGTGACGAAGGGATAGGTGCCGTGGTCGATGTCCAGCAGGGTGCCCTGAGCACCTTCGAACATCAGGTTCTCACCGGCCTTGCGCAACTCGTGCAGACGGCTGACGACGTCCATGACCAGCGGCTGCATGACCTTGGCGTGCTCCATGGCCTCATCGTAGGTCTTCTGGAAGTCCACCGGCGGCTCGTTGAAGTAGTTCTGCAGGACGAAGTTGTGGTAGTCCAGCACTTCCTTGAGCTTGACGGCGAAACGCTCCGGATGGAACAGATCGCCGACACGCAGACCGCGACGGGCGATCTTGTCTTCGTAGGCCGGACCGATGCCACGCCCGGTGGTGCCGATCTTGGCTTCGCCGCGGGCCTTCTCGCGAGCCTGATCCAGGGCCACGTGATAGGGCAGGATCAGCGAGCAGGCCGAGCTGATGCGCAGACGCTCGCGCACCGGCACGCCACGGGCCTCCAGTTCGCCGACTTCCTTGAACAGAGCTTCCGGCGAGAGCACCACGCCATTGCCGATCAGGCACTGGGTGTCGGCGCGCAGGATGCCCGAGGGAATCAGCCGCAGGATGGTCTTCTGGCCATCGATGACCAGTGTGTGGCCGGCGTTGTGACCGCCCTGATAACGCACCACGGCAGCGGCCTGGTCGGTCAGCAGGTCCACGATCTTGCCCTTGCCCTCATCACCCCACTGGGTGCCCAGGACGACGACGTTCTTACCCATAACCTTATCCCCTGTCAGGAAGATTTCTGTCGGCCAGGCCGACGATGCTCACGTTCACCCGGATGCCAGATCCGGTGTTTAGGAATTCAAGGGCACCACGACCCAGGCGCCCTGCCGCTCGATCAGCCGGCGATCGCAACCCGAGCTGTGCAACTGGTCCGCGTCGTCATGACCGGTGGCCTGGACCACCCGTTCGCCTGCGGCACGCAATTCGCGCACGGCTTGCCAGAGCACCGGGGCATGGCCAGCCGGCGCCCAGATGCCGCGGCGCGGCTCGTCGAGCACGGCGGTGCCCAGCTCGACGAGGGTCTTCAGATCGGTGGAAAAACCAGTGGCAGGACGCGAACGCCCGAAGTCGGCGCCGATGTTGTCATAGCGACCGCCCTGGGCGATGGACTGCCCATTGCCCGGCACAAAGGCGGCGAAGACCACCCCCGTGTGGTAGTGGTAACCCCGCAACTCGCCCAGATCGAAATACAGCGGCACGCTCGGGAAACGCCCCTTGAGCGACTCGGCCAGAGCGATCAGCTCGTCCAGCGCCTGCAGGACGCCTGCCGGCGCACCCGCCAGGCGCTGCCGGGCCTGGTCGAGCACCGCGGCATCGCCGCTGAGCTCGACCAGTGCCTGCAGCCAGCCACGCTCGGCAACCGGCAGGTCGGCGGTCAGCTTGGCGATCTCGTCGACCGCCTTGCGTTGCAAGGCATCGAACAGCTGCTGCTCGCTGGCGCCGGAGACACCGGCTGCCTGGCACAGGCCGCGATAGATGCCCACGTGCCCCAGATCCATGTGGACGTCGGGCACCTGGGCCTGCTCGAGCACATCGAGCATCAGGCTGATGACTTCCAGATCCCCTTCGCTGCCGGGCACGCCATAGAGCTCGGCGCCGACCTGGATCGGGCTGCGCGAGGTGGACAGGGCACGGGGACGGGTATGCAGCACGCTGCCGGCATAGCACAGCCGGCTCGGACCGCGCTGCTTGAGGCTATGGGCCTCCATGCGCGCCACCTGGGGCGTGATATCGGAGCGGAAGCCCATGAGGCGACCGGAATTGGGATCGGTCACCTTGAAGGTGCGCAGCTCCAGCTCCTTGGCTGCGCCGGTGAGCAGCGATTCCAGGAATTCCAGGTGCGGGGTGATGACGAACTCATAGCCCCAGCAATGGAACAGTTCCAGCACCCGGCGCCGAGCGCCTTCGATGCGCGCCGCGTCGGGCGGCAGGATTTCCTCGATACCGTCAGGCAGCAGCCAGCGGTCTACCGTAGCCATTAGGCCTCTTCTCCATGTCATGGATCGGCACGCGGCTGCCGAGGTCGGCGCAGTGGATTCCTGGAGAATCCTGCCGCCGGATCAAGCCGCTCTGCCGTGGATTGCTACCCGGATCAGCCAGGGCGTCGCCCTTCCACGGGTTTCATACGGACGCAAAAAAGCCGGGGATGGCCCCGGCTGATTCATGATAACACGAAAAAATCGGCGATCGGGGATGAACGACGAGCGAAGCCTAGGCGCCGTTTATCCCTGACCTCACTGCCCGGGGCTCTGGAAATACTTGAAGAAATCGCTCTTCGGATCCAGCACCAGGACATCGCTCTTGCTGGAGAAGCTGGAGCGATAGGCCTGCAGGCTGCGATAGAAGGAGAAGAACGACGGATTCTTCGAGTAGGCCTGGGAATACACCTGGGCTGCCTGGGCATCACCTTCACCGCGGGCCTGTTCGGCCTGGCGATAGGCTTCGGCCAGCAGCACGCGGCGCTGACGATCGGCGTCGGCACGGATGCCTTCGGCCAGCTCGCGACCCTTGGCACGGTGCTCGCGGGCTTCCCGCTCGCGCTCGGTACTCATCCGCTCATAGACGCTGCGGCTGACTTCCTTGGGCAGGTCGATGGCCTTGACGCGCACGTCCAGCACCTCGATGCCCAGCTCCTGGTTGGCCATCTTGTTCAGGGCCGCGGTCAGCGAACCGACCATGGCATCCCGCTCACCGGAGACCACCTCATGTAGGGTGCGACGACCGAACTGGTCACGCAGTCCTGCTTCCAAGCGACGCAGCAGGCGCTCGTCGGCGATCTGCTTGAGACCCGAAGTCGCGGTGTAGTAGCGATCGGCATTGAAGATGCGCCACTTGGCGTAGGCATCCACCATCACCGCCTTCTTTTCCAGGGTCAGGAAGCGCTGCGTCGGGGTATCCAGCGTCTGCAGGCGGGCATCGAATTTGCGCACCCGGTTGACGTAGGGAATCTTGAAGTGCAGGCCGGGCTCCAGATTGGGCTCGACCACACGACCGAAGCGCAGCATCACCGCCCGCTCGGTCTCCTTCACCACGAACAGACTGCTCCAGGCGGCGAGGCCCAGAACGACCACGACGATCAGCGCGGCCAGCGATTTATTGCTCATCAGCGGCTCTCCCTGGTACGCGGCTCGGTGGACTGCGGCAGATTGCGAATGACCGAAGCGGCCGTGTCGCTCGACGCCGCCGGGGCAGCACCGCTGCTAATGGCCGAGGTCGGTGCCGGGGCACGGTTCTGCATCAGCTTGTCGAGCGGCAGATAAAGCAGATTCTGGCCGGCCTGACCGGTGACCATGATCTTGCTCGACTGGCCAAGCACTTCCTGCATCGTCTCGATATACAGACGCTCACGGGTCAGCTGCGGATTGGCCGCGTACTGCACCGCCAGCTGGCTGAAGCGCGAGGCATCACCCTGGGCACGGGCGACCACTTCGTCGCGATAGCCGTTGGCTTCCTCGATGATGCGCTGGGCAGCACCGCGGGCCTCAGGGATCACGCCGTTGGCATAGGCTTCGGCCTGGTTCTTCTCGCGCTGCTCGTCTTCACGAGCCCGGATCACGTCGTCGAAGGCTTCCTGAACCTCACGCGGCGCCGAGGCGCTCTGGATGTTCACCTGGGTCACGGTGATACCGGTCGCATAGGTGTCGAGGAAACGCTGCAGCCGCTCGCGGACGCTGGTGGCGACCTGCTCACGGCCGTCGGTCAGCAACTGGTCCATGGTCGAAGAGCCGGCCACGTGGCGCACGGCGCTGTCGGTCGCCTGCTGCAGGCTGACCTCGGGCTGGTCGACGTTGAGGACGAAGTCCTTGAGGTTGGTGATGCGGTACTGGACGGTCAGTGGCACCTCGACGATGTTCTCGTCCTGGGTCAGCATGGCGCCCTGTTTGCTGTAGGCCCGCTCACGGGTCACGTTTTCCTGATACTTGGTCTCGAAGGGCGGGAAGTAGATGTTCAGGCCGGGCCCTACCGTCTCATGGTATTTGCCCAGGCGCAGCACCACCGCCTGCTCCTGCTCGTCCACGACGTAGACGGCGTTGTACAGCCAGAGGGCGCCGACCAGCAGCACGCCCAGCAGCAGCAGACCCTTGCCACCACCCGAGCCAAAGCTGTCGCCGCCACTGCCGCCGGATCGCTTCTTGCCGCCGACCAGGCGGTTGATGCGGTCCTGAAACTTGCGCAAGGCTTCGTCGAGATCCGGCGGCCCCTTGCGTCCACCATTGCCGCCACCGTTGTTGTTGCGGCCGCCCCAGGGGTCTTGATTGTTCGAGTTGCCACCGGGCTCGTTCCAAGCCATAGCGCTCTCCCTACTGATAACGCGAAAACGCGCCGAAATGGCGCGCCGACCAATGCTACCGGATGGTCCCTGCCCGAACAAAAGCGCCGAGCAGGGGTTTATTGCAAAACATGTTGCTGGATAAAGACTTCCGGCTCTTCACCGGCCCGGCTGAGCAGTCGATTGAGTTCGGCGCGGGGTACTCGTACAGACAACAGGATGTTGCCTTCGTCATCATGATCGTCCTGGCGAACCACGCCCAGCTCGAACAACTGGGCCCGCAGCCGGGCGTGCCGCTGGGGCAGCCGCAACACCCCAACGAAGAGATCCTCGCCGAGCAATTCGGCCACGGCCTGACCGACCAGCTCCAGACCGCGCCCCTCGCGTGCCGACACCCAGACCCGAATCGGGCGCCCGGTCTCGTCGTCGCGCTGGATATGCGGCTCGACCCCGTCGAGCAGATCGAGCTTGTTGTAGATCTCCAGCATCGGCAACTCGTCGGCGCCGATTTCGTGCAGCACGGCCTCGACCTGCTCGATCTGCAGCTGGCGATCGTCCTCGTGGGCATCGATCACGTGCAGCAGCAGGTCGGAGTTGCTGGATTCCTCCAGGGTCGCGCGGAAAGCCTCCACCAGCTTGTGTGGCAGATGGCGGATGAAGCCCACGGTATCGGCCAGCACGATCGGCCCCAGATCCGGCAGCTCCAGACGGCGCAGGGTCGGATCGAGGGTAGCGAACAGCAGGTTGGCGGCGTAGACGCCGGATTCGGTGAGGCTGTTGAACAGGGTGGACTTGCCAGCGTTGGTGTAACCGACCAGGGACACCGAAGGAATCTCGGCGCGCCGACGACCGCGCCGCGCCTGCTCGCGCTGGCTGCGCACCTTATCCAGGCGCTGGCGAATCTGGCGGATGCGGATCCGCAGGAGACGACGGTCGGTTTCCAGCTGGGTTTCACCCGGGCCGCGCAGACCGATACCGCCCTTCTGGCGTTCGAGGTGAGTCCAGCCGCGTACCAGCCGGGTGCTCATGTGCTCGAGCTGGGCGAGTTCCACCTGCAGCTTGCCCTCGTGGGTGCGAGCACGCTGGGCGAAGATGTCGAGAATGAGGCCCGTGCGATCCAGGACGCGGCACTCGAAGGCTTTTTCGAGGTTGCGTTCCTGACTGGGCGTGAGGTCATGGTTGAAGATGACCAGATCGGCGGCATGAGCATGCACCTGATCGTGCAATTCCTCGACCTTGCCGGTACCGATGAGATAACGCGCCGTCGGCTGGCTGCGGTTCACCGTGACGAACGCCACGGTCTCCGCACCCGCCGATCGCGCGAGTTCGAGAAACTCCTGAGGATCTTCGCGCGCCTCGGGATGCAGGCCTTCCAAATGGACCAGAATGGCCCGTTCACCACCTTCGTGACGCTCGAAGAACAACAGGGCGCTCCTCTTGTTATTTATTCGCTATCCGACTCGCTCGTCTCGGAGCTAGGCAGACGGACCGGGCGGCTGGGCACCACGGTGGAAATTGCATGCTTGTAGACCATCTGGCTGACGGTGTTCTTGAGCAGGATCACGAACTGGTCGAAGGACTCGATCTGACCCTGCAGCTTGATACCGTTGACGAGATAGATGGAAACCGGAACGCGCTCTTTACGCAGGGTGTTCAGGTAAGGGTCTTGTAGCGAATGCCCTTTTGACATCGTGTCGCTCTCCTAAAGAAATGAAAATACTGATCTGGCGACATGCCAGTTTCCGCTGCCCACCATGGACACGCGGACAAAAACGATTCAGCTGCGAGGCGATATGGAGTCGCCGGCCAGGCATTTCAAGATCCGTGGCAGATTGTCACAAGCCAGGCTATCGAAGGTGTGCGCGGCGGGCCAGCCACGCAACCAGGTCAACTGCCGCTTCGCCAATTGCCGCGTCGCCGCAACGCCACGCGCCACCATCTCTTCCCGCGTGCAATCCCCTTCCAGGAACTCCCACACCTGACGATAGCCTACGGATCGCATGGACGGCAGACCAGGATGCAGATCGGGACGTTCCCGCAAGGCTGAAACTTCGTCGATGAAGCCCTGTTCCAGCATCAGACCGAAGCGCTCGGCGATACGCGCATGGAGCACCTCACGCCGACCAGGCGCCAGGATCAATTGGGCGACAGTATAGGGTAATTGCGTCTGGGGCGCGCCGTTCGAATCGGCATTGGCACTCATTTGCAACGCGCGATGCGCGGTCATCGACTGGCCGCTGACGCGATACACCTCGAGGGCGCGCAGAAGGCGCTGGGGGTCGTTGGGATGGATGCGCGCCGCCGACACTGGATCGACCTCGGCCAGTTGCCGATGGATCTCGCCCCAGCCCGCCGTGGCCGCCAGTGCCTCGATCTCGGCGCGCACCCCGGCATCGGCACCGGGCATGTCGGCCAGGCCTTCGAGCAGGGCCTTGAAATAGAGCATGGTGCCGCCCACCAGCAGCGGGATGCGCCCGGCGGCGGTGATTTCGGCCATGGCCGCCAGGGCATCGGTGCGAAATTCGGCGGCGGAATAGCTCTCGGCAGGGTCGCGGATGTCCACCAGCCGGTGCGGATGGGCAGCCAGCACCTCGGCGCTGGGCTTGGCGGTACCTATGTCCATACCCCGGTAGATGAGCGCCGAATCCACGCTGATCAGCTCGATGGGCAGCAACCGGGCCAGTTCGATGGCGAGGTCGGTCTTGCCGGAGGCGGTCGGCCCCATGAGAAAGATGACGGGCGGCAGGGGGGCGGTCATTGAGGATTCTCGGAGGACGCCGCGCAGGACGCGGCGGTGCGGTCAGCGGCCGCGCAGGAAGAGTTTGTCCAGGTCATCCAGGCTGAGCTGGGCCCAGGTGGGACGACCGTGGTTGCACTGGCCGCTGCGCTCGGTGGTTTCCATGTCGCGCAGCAGGGCATTCATCTCCGGCAGGGTCAGCCGCCGGTTGGCGCGTACCGAGCCGTGGCAGGCCATGGTGCCGAGCAGTTCGTTGAGGTGCGCCTGAATGCGATCGCTGGTGCCATAGTCGAGCAGATCGGCGAGCACGTCCTGCACCAGCCGCGCGGCCTGGGCCTGCTTGAGCAGCGCGGGGATCTGGCGGATGGCCAGGGTCTCGGGGCCCAGGCGCTGCAGCTCGAAGCCGAGGCGCTCGAACCACTGGCCGTGCTCTTCGGCGCAATCGGCCTCGCGCTCGCTGACCGCCAGGGACTCCGGCACCAGCAGTGGCTGGCCGCGCAGGCCTTCGCTGGCCATGGCCACCTTGAGCCGCTCGTAGGTAATGCGCTCGTGGGCGGCGTGCATGTCCACCAGGATCAGACCCTGGGCGTTCTCGGCCAGGATGTAGATACCCTTGAGCTGCGCCAGGGCATAGCCCAGCGGCGGTACGTCGCCCTGCTCCGCGGGCAGGGCCGCGGCCTCGGCACCCTCCGGCAGCGGCGCGAAGAAGGCCTTGTAGGCGCTTTGCACCTCGGCCACCGGCGCGCCCGCATAGGGCTGCGGGGTCGGCGCGTAATGCGCGGCGCCACTCGCCCCGCCGCCACCGGCGAAGGGCTGGGCCGGCGGCGGAGGGCTGTCGTGCAACATGGCGGCGGCCAGGCGCATCTCGCCCTGGGGGCCGAATTCACCGGCGGCCGGACCGCTCAGGGGCGCCGGCGCCGTGGGTGCCACCACGGCGAGCTGGTCGTCCGGGCGGATGTCGCCGAGGGCGCGGTGCAGGGTGCCGTAGAGGAAGTCGTGCACCTGGCGGCTGTCGCGGAAACGCACCTCGTGCTTGGTGGGGTGGACATTGACGTCCACCGTCGCCGGATCTACTTCGAGGAAGAGCACGAAGGCCGGGTGACGGCCGTTGTAGAGCACGTCGCGATAGGCCTGGCGCACCGCGTGGGCGACCAGCTTGTCGCGCACCATGCGGCCGTTGACATAGAAGTACTGCAGATCGGCCTGGCTGCGGGAGAAGGTCGGCAGGCCGACCCAGCCCCAGAGGCGCAGGCCGTTGCGCTCGTGCTCCAGCGGCAGGGCCTGTTCGAGAAAGCCGGGGCTGCAGACGGCGCCGACCCGCCGCCCCTGGCTCTGGGGATCGCCCGCCGGATGCAGGGCCAGCAGGCTCTTGCCGTTGTGCCTCAGGTGAAAACCCACGTCGAAGCGCGCCAGCGCCAGACGCCGCACCACTTCCTGCAGGTGATCGAATTCGGTCTTTTCGGCGCGCAGGAACTTGCGCCGCGCAGGCGTATTGAAGAACAGGTCGCGCACCTCCACCGAGGTGCCCTGGGGGTGGGCGGCGGGCTGTACCCGTGGCTGCATCTCGCGACCCTCGGTCTCCACCTGCCAGGCCTGGTCCTCGCCCCGGTAGCGCGAGGTCAGGGTGAGCCGGGACACCGAGCTGACCGAGGCCAGGGCTTCGCCGCGAAAGCCCAGACTGGTGACGCTTTCCAGTTCGTCCAGGTGGTAGATCTTGCTGGTGGCATGGCGCGCCAGGGCCAGCGGCAGGTCGTCCGCCGGGATGCCATGGCCGTCGTCGCGGATGCGCAGCAGCTTGACCCCGCCCTGTTCCACCTCGATGTCGATGCGCCGGGCACCAGCGTCCAGGCTGTTCTCCAGCAGCTCCTTGGCCACCGAGGCGGGCCGTTCGACCACCTCGCCGGCGGCGATCTGGTTGGACAACCGCGGACTAAGCAGCTGGATACGCCGGGGTTCAGTCATTGCTGGCCGCCAGTTCGTGGGTGGGGATGGTCAGGACCTGACCGGAGCGGATGCGGTCGCCCTTGAGCCGATTGGCGGCGCGCAGGGTGGAGAGGTCGACATCATAGCGACGGGCGATGAGGCTCAGGCTTTCGCCCGGCTGCACCCGGTGCTGATCGATGCCGCGCACGCTGCCGACCTTGTCGCCCCGCTGCTCGCGCTGCCAGGCCAGGTAGGTGCCGGGCGGCGGGCGGTGCTGGAAGTACTGCACGATACCGGCCTGGATCTGCCGGGCGAGCAGGCCCTGGTGCGCTGGACTGGCCAGCTTGGCCGACTCGTTGGCATTGGTGATGAAGCCGGTCTCCACCAGGATCGAGGGAATGTCCGGCGATTTCAGCACCATGAAGCCGGCCTGCTCCACCCGCGAATGCAGGAGCTTGGTCGCCCGCCCGACCTGACCGAGGATGGTCTGGCCGACCTCCAGGCTGGAGGCCACGGTGGCGGTCATGGACAGGTCCATGAGCACCCCGGCGAGCATGGGATCCTTGTTGTCCAGGGCATCGGATACCCCACCGACCTGGTCGGAGCGGTTTTCCGCATCGGCCAGCCAGCGTGCGGCCTCGGAGGTGGCGCCGCGCTGGGACAGGGCGAAGACGGTAACGCCCTCGGCGCTGGCGCTGGGCGCGGAGTCGGCATGGATGGAGATGAACAGGTCGGCGCCCTTCTTGCGGGCGATGACCTGCCGCTGGCGCAGTGGGATGAAGTAATCGCTGGTGCGGGTCAGCTCGGCGCGAAAGCCCTTCTGCCGGTTGAGATTGGCCTGCAGCTGCTTGGCGATGGCCAGCACCACGTTCTTCTCGTACAACCGGCCGCGGCCGATGGCACCCGGGTCTTCACCGCCGTGGCCGGGATCGATCACCACCACCACGTCGCGCTTGCCGCTGGGGCTGGAGGGCAGACGGGTCGCCGGCTGGGCCGGGGTCACCGGGGTGGCCGGCAGATTGGGCGTGACGGTGGCGGGGATGTCGCTGGCGGCCGGATCGGTGCCCTGGTCGTAGAGATCGACCACCAGGCGATTGCCGTATTCCTTGTTGGGCGCGAGGGTGAAACTCTTGGGCGTCAGGGCACCCTTGGTGTCCAGTACCAGGCGCACCTCGCCGGGCGAGCGCTGGGCCGCCCGCAGGCCGGTGATGGGAGTATTGCGCAGCGGCTTTTCGTTCAACCCACCGTCGAGCTGCGCGCCGGACAGGTCGATGACGATGCGGTCCGGGGCACTGAGGGTGAACACGCTGGCCTTGACCGGGCCGGTCAGATCGAACACCAGACGGGTATTGTCGGGCGCACGCCAGACGCGCATGCCCTTGATCTGGGTGGCGGCCAGCAACTGACTGCTGAGAATCAACAACAACAGGCCGAGTCCCGACCTGAAAAAACACTTGCGCATGCCTGCGACCGTATAGCTGGAGAACGAAGGATCGGCGCCTAGGGCGCGAGGGCGGCGCACCAGGCCTCGCCGTGAGCACCATGACTAGTCAGGCGCAGATCACGGCCGTCGGCGCGTGGCGTAATGGTAATGTCCAGGTCGGGCTTTGGCAAAAAGCCCTGACCGCGCTCGGGCCATTCCACCAGGCACAAGGCCTCGGCTGTGAAGTAGTCGCGAATCCCCATGAATTCCAGTTCTTCGGGATCGGCCAGGCGGTAGAGGTCGAAGTGGTAGATCGCACCACTGGGCAACTCGTAAGGCTCGACCAGGGTGAAGGTGGGGCTCTTCACCGCTCCTGCGTGGCCGAGGCCGCGCAGGATGCCACGCGACAGGGTGGTCTTGCCGGCGCCCAGATCGCCGTGCAGATAGAGTACGCCACGACCGCCGCTGGCCTGAGCCAGGCGGGCACCCAGGGCATACATGGCGTCTTCGTCGGCGGCGTGCAGGGTCAGTTCAGGCATGGCTGGAGTTCCTCGAGCAACTGGCGGGCGACCGGGGGCAGATCGCTGGCGGCGAGACCGCGGCCCTGGCGACCCAGCTCGGCGCCGGCACGGCCGTGCAGCCAGGCGCCCAGGCAGGCGGCCTCGAAGGGCGCCAGCCCCTGCCCCAGCAGGGCGGCGATGATACCGGTGAGGATGTCCCCCAGGCCACCGGTAGCCATCGCCGGATGCCCTTCGCCACACAGCGCCATGCGACCATCCGGGTGGGCGATCAGGGTGCCGAAACCCTTGAGCAGCGCCACGCTGCCGTAGCGCCGCGCCAGTTCGCGGGCGCTGCCGGGGCGATCGGCCTCGATGTCCTTGATCGAGACCTCCAGCAGCCGAGCCGCTTCGCCCGGATGGGGCGTCATCACCCAGGGCCCGCGCGGCGCCTCGACCACCCCGGCAGCCAGCAGATTGAGGGCATCGGCGTCCCAGACCTGGGCCGCGTCCAGCGTCGCGGCGGCACTGGCCAGGGCCTTGCCCCAGGCGCCCTGCCCCAGGCCCGGCCCGACCGCGAGCACGTCGGCCTTCTTGGCCAGTTCCAGCACGGCGAAACTGGAATGCACCCCGGCGACCATGATCTCCGGCCGCCGCGCCAGCACCGCGGTGACATTGGAAGGCCGGGTCGCCAGGCTGAGCATGCCGGCGCCGCAGCGCAGCGCCGCCTCGCTGGTCATGATGGCTGCGCCACCCGTGCCTTCGTCGCCGCCGATCACCAGCAGATGACCGTACTGCCCCTTGTGCGCATTGAGCGGGCGCCTGGCCAGCCGCGGCAGGTTACCGGGCGCCAGGCGCTGGGCGGTGGCATGGGCGGGATTCTGTGGCTCCTCCATCAGCGGCTCGAACACCAGACTGCCGACATGGTCAGGCCCCTTGCCGGTGAACAGGCCGAGCTTGAGGCCGATGAAGGTGATGGTCAGATCGGCGCGCACCAGAGCGCCCGCCGCGGCGCCGGTGTCGGCATCCAGTCCGGAAGGGAGGTCGATGGCCACCACCGGCAATTCGCTGGCGTTGATCCGTTCGATGGCTGCGGCATAGGGCTCGCGCGCCGCGCCCTTGAGTCCGGTCCCCAGCAGGGCATCGACCACCAGCCCCTCCAGCGGGGCATCCGCGCGCCAGGGCTGGATGTCCACGCCGGCGGCCAGGGCCTCGGCATGGGCCAGGGCGGCATCGCCCTGGAGTCCGCTCGGATCGGCCAGGTGCCAGACCCGTGCATGCCAGCCGGCCTTGCGCGCCAGTGCCGCGACCAGATAGCCGTCACCGGCATTGTTGCCACCGCCGGCCAGCACGCAGAGGGCGCCGGCATGGGGCCAGCCATGGCGCAACGAGCGCCAGGCCGCGGCCGCCGCGCGTCTCATCAACTCGAGGCCGGGCAGACCGCCGGCGATCAGTTGGGCGTCGAGATCCCGCACCTGCTGGGCGCTGTAGAGCTGGAACGGCAGTTCGTCGTGCATGCTGGGAAAGCCTCCGGAGTCTGGCAAAATAGGCGGCCCTCCTGCCTGTGCGTTCCCATCGATGTCCGCTGTCGCTCTCGATCTCGCCGCCCTGGCCGACCTCATCAAGACCTGGGGTCGGGAATTGGGCTTTCAGCAGACCGGCATCGCCGGGCTGGATCTGGCACGTCACGAGGAACATCTGGAGCGCTGGCTGGCCGCCGGTTTCCACGGCGAGATGGACTATATGGCCGCGCACGGCAGCAAACGTTCGCGACCGGCCGAACTGGTCCCGGGGACCCTGAGGGTGGTTTCCCTGCGCATGGACTACCTGCCCGGCGACACCCGCATGAGCGAGCGCCTGGCCGATGGCACTGCGGCCTATATCTCCCGCTACGCCCTGGGCCGCGATTACCACAAGCTGATCCGCAAGCGCCTGCAGCAGCTGGCCGAGCGCATCCAGGGCGAGATCGGTCCCTTCGGCTATCGCGCCTTCGTCGACAGCGCGCCGGTGCTGGAAAAGGCCATCGCCGAACAGGCCGGCCTGGGCTGGATCGGCAAGAACACCCTGGTGCTCAATCGCAAGGCCGGCAGTTGGTTCTTTCTCGGCGAACTCTTCGTCGACGTGCCCCTGCCGGTGGACGAACCCACCCCACGCGACCACTGCGGCACCTGCCACGCCTGCCTGGACATCTGCCCGACCCAGGCCTTCGTCGGCCCCTATCAGCTCGACGCCCGGCGCTGCATTTCCTACCTGACCATCGAGTTCAAGGGCTCCATTCCACTGGAGCTACGGCCCTTGATCGGCAACCGGGTCTTTGGCTGCGACGACTGCCAGTTGGTCTGCCCCTGGAATCGCTTCGCCAAGCCCACCGCCGAAGGAGACTTCCAGCCACGCCACAGCCTGGACAGCGCCAGTCTGGCCGAGCTCTTTCGCTGGACCGAAGCCGAATTTCTCAGCCGCACCGAAGGCTCGCCGCTACGCCGCGCCGGTTACGAGCGCTGGCTGCGCAACCTGGCCGTGGGCCTGGGCAATGCGCCAACCAGCATCCCGGTGCTGGAAGCCCTGAAGCTGCAGCGCGAACATCCCTCTCCCCTGGTGCGTGAGCACGTGGAATGGGCGCTGCAGCGGCACGGCGAGGCCTGAGCGGAAAGCTAGGCGCTCACGGCCCTACCGTGGTGTAAGGGATGGGTGCCCACCAGCTGCCGTAGGGGACGCCGTACTTGTCGACATAGCGCTTGACCACCGGCGACAACGGCCGGTACTTGCCGTTGGATTTGCCGCCATAGGGCCCCTTGGGCTCGATCTCGGCCTGGAGGGTCAGGACTTCGATGGGGTCGAGGCAGGGACCCATGATCCAGACCTTGACCACGCCACCCGGGGCCAGGCCGATGGTGAGGTCCTTGCGATAATCCGAAGTGCGACCACTGACCGGACACTCGGCTGGCAGACGCTCGACCATCTTTTCCCTGGCCCAATCGGGGATGGTGAACAGCGCGTGATAGGTTTGAGGCTCGACCATCTTTTCCCTGGCCCAATCGGGGATGGTGAACAGCGCGTGATAGGTTTGAGGCTCGACCATGGATTGCCAGCGTAGGGAGACGACGTAGGGTAGATCCAGGCCGGTTAGGGTGCGGCCGGCACCGGAGCCGATCCTTTTAGGCCAGCCTCTGGCGGTAGCCGATAGGCTGGCTGGCTCGCCCATGGCAACCACTCCCCCCATGGCATTGGGAAAGATGCGTCCACTGTTGTCGCCAATATTGGCCTGCTCCAGCCAGACCTCCATGTAGTTGGGCGCCAGAAAGCCCAGGTACCAGGCGTCATAGGGCAGCTTGTTCGCGGCGTCAGACTGACAACCTGCCAGGCCCAGTAGCAGGACGATAGACAGCAGCCAGCGACTCATCGCGGGTACCCCACTTGCGGACGATTGGGATAGAGGCTGCGCCGACCATCGGCGGTAGGAGCATCGACGAAAATCGCATCCACATTGCCTAGACCACTGCCCATGCGCGCATTCCAGTGAGCCGACCTGTGTACATAGCGACTGAGCAGCAGACGATTTTCGGCCTGACTCAGTACCTCAGATACATGCGGACTACCTGCCTGAAGCTTACTGGCTATTGGAGCCAGGTCGGCCGGCAAACGCCACTCCGGATCCTCGTCATCGAGGGTCGTGAAAGGGACACCCTGGGCAGTGGCCAGACGGTGCATCATCCGCAGGTAAACCAGGGATAGCTCTCCACGTACCTGCCGCTCCAACCGTATCGCAGCGAAGACCTCGATTTCCGGCAGGTCGCCCCGGACGCGGGGCAATTCGAGACGCCAGGTATCGATGCCGAGGCGAGTGCTGGTTGAGTCGTACCAGGACGTCTCTTGCAAGCGCCGTAACTCCAGCTCGGCCTGACGATAGCTCCAGGCCTGGTGGCTATCCATGCCCCTGGGCTCGCGGGAAGCCCTCGGCCGGGTCAATAGCAATCGCTCCTGCATCTCATCCGGATAGCCGCCCCCAACATCGGCGTGGGCGCCGGGCAGGAAAATCTCCTCATGCTCGGGCGCCACGCTGGTCAGGGCGAAATTGCGGCGGTACTCGTGCTGCGCCGCCAATTGCACAACCTTGAGCGCGCAACCAGGCGGTAGATAGAGATTGAGCCCCGGATTGATTGCATTGGCTGGACTGAAGTCACCGCGCAAGGGATCGGCGACTGCCGCCACAGTATCGAACAGGCCGATAAAGTTGAGTCGTGCCTTGGCGCGCTTCCAGGTAAAACACGGCAGTAGTCCTGCGGCGGCAATACCACCATCGGCCTTGAGTACTTCATTGGCAAAATGCCGCGCTGCCGCTGCCCCTCGACTGAAGCCAAAAAGATCGAATTCAACCGCCTCGACGATAGTGTTGGGATTACTACGCTTGAATTGATCGTAGCGATCCGCGAAGGCTGAAGGGAAGTTTTGAACGCAAGCTAGAACGCCGCTTTTCCCCCCACACCTGTGCCCATGGAAAACAAATTATCCAGCTGACCAGCTTGAGTCCCGATACCTTCGATATAGACAGAGATACTGGATCGAACCTCACTTTTATCGAGCTTTCGATCCACATCGCTCTCATACAACCGATACAACCGCGCAATATTAGTCTCCGCCCCCGCATAGCTGCCATCCGCACTCAGCATGAACCTTTCGCAGTGCCGGACGATGCTGCGCGCCTGATCCTGGCGAAAGCCATGCTCTTCCGCACGACAAGCGGCGCCGGTGGCGGCGTTGAAGAGGTTGTTGCCGGTACCGTCGAAGAAGATACCGATGCGCAGGGTGATGCGCTGTTCTATCGGGCGCTCCACCTGCTCGCCGACTTCATCCCTGGCAACGGGTGCGCCATCCGGATGTTTGGTAAGCGCCTCGATACCCTGTCGCTCCCGGGAGCGAAGTGCCGAAGGCTTGCCCTGCCCCGGTGCCAGACCGGTAGTGCCTGCACGGCTTGCGCAGGCGCCCTTAGGCGTGCCGCCTGCATCCAGGCCGATGATGACGCTGCCCGAGCCACCGATCACCACGCCGCCATGGCTGGTGACACTGCCGAGTACCGCCGCTGGCCGGCTGTTGATCAGGACATGGGGGATGACCGCCGCGCTCAAGGCCGCGCCACAGCCGCAGGCATGGCCGAGGGTCGCGGCGGGCAGGCCGTCGAAAGCGACATCAGCGGAGCCCTGGATCAGGGCGGTGGTACCGCACTCGGGGCAGGCGACGGCGTCGCCCAGGCGAACAGCAGGCTTTCCAGACATCACCGATCTCCCTATCGGTCACTGGGGCCCTGAAAATGCCGCATAAAATGCTCTAGGACAAGGCTTTCAGCGCAGCGCCGCGCAATCTGTCACGACCCTAGCCGTGGGGATCGTCCGGATAGGTGAAGGTCGGCATCTGCCAGTTGAATCTCAGCGCCAGCAGGCGCAGCAGCAGCCCCGCGGCCAGGGTGATCAGCAGCGCCTGCTCCTCGCCGAGCCACGGGCGGCAGAGCAGATAACAGCCGGCGGAGAGCACCGCCACGCTGGCATAGAGCTCGCGCCTGAGGATCAGGGGCACGTCGTTGCAGAGGATGTCGCGCAGGATGCCGCCGCAGGTGCCGGTAAGGGTGCCACTGACGATGACGATGGCCGGACTCAGGCTCATCTCCAGGGCCACCTGGCAGCCGATCACGGTAAAGGCCACCAGGCCTAGGGCGTCGAGTACCAGGAACAGCCGGCGCAGATAGCGCATGACCCGGGCGATGGCCACGGTGGCCAGGCCCGCGCCGACGGTGAGCGCCAGATACTCCGGGTGCTTGACCCAGCCGAGCGGATAGTGCCCCAGCAGGACGTCGCGCACCGAGCCGCCGCCCAGGGCGGTGACGCTGGCGATCAGCGCCACGCCGAACAGGTCCATGCCGCGGCGCCCCGCGGACAGGGCGCCGGTCATGGCCTCGGCGGTGATCGCGACCAGATAGAGGATGGACAGCAGCACGGACGGGTGGCCGTCAGACCTTGATGAAGTGCTCGCGATAGTGCCGCAGCTCGGCGATGGAATCGCGGATGTCGTCCAGCGCCAGGTGGCTGCCGCTCTTCTTCACGCCGTCACGCACATGGGGCGCCCAGCGCGCGGCCAGTTCCTTGAGGGTGGAGACGTCCAGGTTGCGGTAGTGGAAGTAGGCTTCCAGCGCCGGCATGCGACGATAGAGGAAGCGGCGATCCTGGCAGATGCTGTTGCCGCAGATCGGCGACTTGCCCTTGGGCACCCATTGCTGCAGGAATTCCAGGGTGAGGGCCTCGGCCTGGGCAGTGTCGACGGTGCTCTCGCGCACCCGCTGGGTCAGCCCCGAACCGCCGTGCTGACGGGTGTTCCACTCGTCCATGCCGGCCAGGATCTCGTCCGACTGGTGGATGGCCAGCACCGGGCCTTCGGCCAGCACATTGAGGTCGCTGTCGGTGACGATGGTGGCCATCTCGATGATCACGTCCCGATCCGGATCCAGGCCGGTCATTTCCAGGTCGATCCAGATCAGGTGCTGCGGATTGGGGGTGGTCATGGTGAACTCCTTGATGATGGCAGCAGTGTAGCAGTGCGCCTGCCGCGCACCTACCGGCGCCAGAGCAGCAGCCGGCTGCCACGCAGGTCGCCCACTTCCAGCACCCTGTCCGCTGGCTGGCCGGGAATCTCGAAGGTGTTGCTGATCAGCCAGCTGCCGGCCCGCAGCTCCGTGCTGGCCTTGTCGCCCAGGCGCGGCATGGGCGCCGGGGAGAGAAAGCAGTAGACGACGTCGAACTCGCCCAGCTCCACTCGCCAGAGATCGCGATAGCGCACCTGGCAGTTGCGCCGTGGCAGGCAGCGCAGCCAGGCCAGGGCGAAGCTCAGCGGCGCCGTCTCCACACCGACGAAGGTGGCCTGCGGAAAGCGCCGGGACAGGTCGACCAGGGTATCGCCCAGGCCGCAGCCCAGGTCGACGAAGCGAAAGGTCGGCTCGCGCTCGGCGAGCAGTTCGGCCAGCCGCTCGCGGGTTTGGCGCCCGGTGAGATAGAGCGGCACCCGCTCGCGCAGGCTGTTCCAGTTCAGCAGCAGGAGCAGCAGGAAGCCGAGCGCGGCGATACCCGCCGACAGGCCGCGACCACTGACCAGGTAGAGCGCCGGAGCGAACAGCAGATTGATGAAGACCCACCAGCGCGCCAGGCCCAGGCGTTCGCCCAGCAGCGCCGCGAGCACGGCCTGCAGGCACACCAGCAGCAGCAACGACGGGCGCTGCCCGGTGAAGCCAGCCCACAGCCGCAGTCCGACGACCGCCAGCACCAGGGCGGCCAGTTGCACCAGCACGGCCAGCAACAGGGGATAGCGCGAGGCGAGATGGGCCAGCATGGGGGCTCCAGAGCGACGAGGTGCGCCAAGTTTAGGTAATCCGCGAGAGGCGGCCAATGCTAGACTCCTCGACCCTGAAACCCGCGGACTTCCCATGGCCAAACGCCACCTGACCCGTCGCCAGAGCTGGCGGATCGAAAAAATCCAGACTGAACGCGCTGCTCGCGCGGAAAAGCGCGAATCCAAGCTGGTCGACGAACTGGAAGGTGGCGACCTGGGCCCCGAACAACAGGGCCAGGTGATCGCCCATTTCGGCGTTCAGGTGGAGGTCGAAGATGGCGAAGGTCGGCTGCAGCGCTGCCATCTGCGCGCCAACCTGCCGACCCTGGTCACGGGCGACCAGGTGGTGTTTCGCTCCGGTATCCAGGGCAATGGCGTCATCGTCGCCCAGTTGCCGCGCCATTCGGAGATCTGCCGACCGGACATGCGCGGTCAGCTCAAGCCGGTGGCGGCCAACGTCGACCGCCTGGTGATCGTCTTCGCCCCGCTGCCCACGCCCCATGCCAATCTCATCGACCGCTACCTGGTGGCGGCCGAGCATGCCGGCATCCAGCCGCTGCTGCTGCTCAACAAGGCCGACCTGATCGACGAGCACAACGGTCCGGCGCTGGACGAACTGCTGGGCATCTACCGCGAGCTGGACTATCCGCTGCTGGAGGTGTCGGCCCACAACGGCCTGAGCATGGACCAGCTCAAGAGCGCTCTGGACGAACACGTCAGTGTCTTCGTCGGTCAGTCCGGCGTGGGCAAGTCGTCGCTGGTGAACGCCCTGCTACCGGGCGTCGATACGCGCGTCGGGCCGCTGTCCGAGCTGACCAACAAGGGCACCCACACCACCACCACCGCGCGACTCTTCCACTTTCCCGATGGCGGCGACCTGATCGACTCACCCGGTATTCGCGAATTCGGCCTCAGCCACGTCAGCCGTGACGACGTCGAAGCCGGCTTCAAGGAATTCGGCGACTACCTCGGCCACTGCCGCTTCCGCGACTGCAAGCACGAGCGCGAGCCCGGTTGCGCCCTGCTCGCGGCCCTGGAACGCGGCGATATCCATCCGCAGCGGATGGCCAGTTACCGGCATATCCTGGCTAGCCTGGAAGGCGAATCGCGCTACTAACGAAAACGCCGGGCAAGCCCGGCGTTTTTATCGATCGACGACTATCAGCCAAAGACGCGGAAGCGCTCGGCATCGTCCATGAAGCCCTTCTCCGGGAAGTCGCCCTCGTTGGAACCGAAGGGCATCTGGGCGCGCAGGTGCCAGGTCTCCGGCAGCTTCCACTCGGCGGCGGCCAGGGCGTCGGGCAGCGGATTATAGTGCTGCAGGCTGGCGCCGATGCCGGCGTTGGCCAGGGCGGTCCACACCGAGAACTGGGCGATGCCGCTGGCCTGTTCCGACCAGATGGGGAAGTTGTCGGCATAGGCGGGATACTTGTCCTGCAGGCCGGCAACGACATGCCGATCCTCGTAGAACAGCACGGTGCCGGCGCCGGCCGCGAAGCTGTTGATCTTGCCCTCGGTAGCGGCGAAGGCGTCGGCCGGCACGATCTGCCGCAGCGCCTGCATGACGAAGCCCCAGAACTTGTCGCTCTCGGCGCCGAACAGGATCACCGCGCGCGAGCTCTGCGAATTGAAGGCGGAGGGCGACAGCTTGACCGCCTCCTGGATCAGCGCGGTGACCTGGTCCTGGGGCAGCGGCAGATTCTTGCCCAGCGCGTACTGGCTGCGGCGGCGCTTGATGGTGTCGATAAAGGCGTTGCTCATCGGAAGGCTCCTGCAAGGGAATCGGAGATCGGGAGACCGCGCGCCAGGGCGCAAGGTGCCCGATCCGTCATGAAACCCCTGCAGCTTAACCAGCCGTCTTCACGTCAACGTACGAAAAAACCGAACGCTAGCAGCGAATTTTCCTATCGATCGCCATGACCGCTCAGGGCTTGCTCTGGATGACGCCGGCGTCGAAGGCGTTGATCTGCTGCTTGAAGGCGGCGTTGTTGATGGGTTGCGCCAGATTGCCGGTGGCGCTGACGCCACCACTGGAGACCCCGCTGCGACTGGCAGCCGGCGCGCCATCGGTCGCCGGCTTCGGTGCCTGGCTGCTCCCGGCCCGTCCCTCGATGGCCTGCTGGGCCTTCTTGGTCAGGACGATGATATCGATGCGGCGGTTGACCGGATTGAGCGGATGCTCGCGATCGAAGGGGGCCGAGGAGGCATAGCCGACGATCCGCGCCACCTGCTCTTCCGGATAGCCACCGGCGATCAGCGCCCGGCGTGCGGCGTTGGCGCGACCGGCGGACAACTCCCAGTTGCTGAAGTCACCCTTGCCGTTGTAGCGCGCCGCATCGGTATGGCCGCTGATGCTGATCTTGTTCGGCACCTGGCGAATGGTGTCGGCCATGGCCAGCAGGATGTCCTCGAAATAGGATTTCAGTCGCGGACTGCCGGAGTCGAACATCGGCCGGTTCTCGGCATCGACGATCTGGATGCGCAGGCCGTCCTGGGTGATTTCCAGCAGGATCTGGTCCTTGAACTTCTGCAATTCCGGATTCTGCTCGATCTTGTTCTGCAGCTCCTGCAGCAACAGCTCCAGGCGCTCCTTGTCGACCTGCTCGGCGATCTTTTCCGCCTGGCTCGGATCCATCTTCGCCTGACTGGCATCCTTCTGCTGCTGGGCCGCGTCGTTGGGCTGGCGCTTGTCGGACGGATCGGGCGCCTGGGTGGGATCGGGCGCGACGCGGTTGGAGTCGTTGGGATCGGCACGCTCCTGCACGTCCGGATTGACCTTGTTCTGGGTCGAATCCGGTTGCGCCTGGATCTCGGGATTCAGGGTGCGATCGGGCGCCGGCGTCGGCGTGCCGCCCAGGTCGATGACATAGGGACTGGCGCTTTCGGTGAAGCCGATCGGATCCTGGAAGTAGCCGGCGATGGCCTTCTTCTGCTCTGGGGTGGCCGAGGACATCAGCCAGAGCACCAGGAAGAACGCCATCATGGCGGTGGCGAAGTCGGCGAAGGCGATCTTCCAGGCGCCGCCGTGGTGGCCGGCGGCGCTTTTCTTGATGCGCTTGACGATGATCGGCTGGTTGTTGTCCATCAGCTGCCCCGCATGGCCTGCTCGAGCTCACTGAAGGACGGCCGGTGCGCCGGGAACAGCACCTTGCGGCCGAATTCCACGGCGACGGTGGGCGGCATGCCGCTGGCGGCGGCGACCAGGCAGGCCTTGATGGCCTCCAGCACATTGAGCTCTTCCTTGGCGTCGTGCTCCAGGCAGGTCGCCAGGGGGCCGAAGAAGCCGTAGGCCGCGAGAATACCGAGGAAGGTACCTACCAGCGCGGCGCCCACGTGGCCACCGATGGCCGCCTGGTCACCCTCGCCGAGCATACCCATGGTGATCACGATACCCAGTACCGCGGCGACGATGCCGAAGCCGGGCAGGCCGTCGGCGACCCGCGATACCGCGTGGGACGGATGCTCCAGCTCTTCCTTGATGCCCGCCAGTTCCATGTCGAACAGGCCTTCCAGCTCGTGGGGTGCCATGTTGCCGGAGGACATCAGCCGCAGGTAGTCGGCGACGTAGGCGGTCATCCGCTCATCCTTGAGGATGTTCGGGTACTTGCTGAAGATCGGACTGGCCTTGGGATCCTCGACATCCGCCTCGATGGACATCATGCCCTCGCGCCGGCTCTTGTTGAGGATCTCGTAGAGCAGCTTGAGCACGTCCAGGTAGAAGGCGTGGGTGAAGCGGTTGCCAAACATCTTCAGCGACTTCTTGAACACCTGCATGAAGGTGCTGCCCGGGTTGGCCTGCAAGAAGGCCCCCAGGGCGGCACCGCCGATGATCAGGACCTCGAGCGGCTGGATGATCGCAGCGATCTTGCCATGCGCGAGAATGTAGCCGCCGAGGACAGCCGCGAATATCACGATGATGCCGATGATTTTTGCCATGGTTGGGAATACTGTGTGCTAAGGAAAATTGAGCCGGGGATCTGCCCTCACGTCCCCTTTATCGGACCCGGCGCCCCGGACTGAAGGCCTTTCATCAAATTTCAAGGCGACCGTCGTATGTCCAGCCGCCCAAACACCGTCGAAGACTGGGTCAAACACCTGGAAGGCGTACGCCTGCCGGTGGCCACCGCCACCGCGGAGCGTCTGCGCCGCACCCTGGCCGATGGCCGTCTGGCGTTGCATGAGATCGCCGAACGGCTCTGCGAGTCACCACCCCTGGCGCTGGCCCTGCTACGCGAGGCCAATCGCGGCCATGCCAGCCTTGGCGATCCGGCCGCCAGTCTGGAGGCCGTGCTCGGCCGCGTCGGTCTCGGGCCGGCGGAGTACCTGATCGCCCGCCAGCCGACCCTGCCCGAGGAGCGCCTGCCGCGTCCGCTGCGGCAGCTATGCCTGGTCAGCCAGCACGCCATGACCCTGGGGCTGGGCCTGTTCGGCGTGCCCCTGGCGCGGCTGTGGCCGGACATTCGCCTGGCCGCCCTGCTCTTTCTGGCGCCGCTCTGGCCGCTGGCGACCCGTTATCCGGAACTCTTCGAGGAATGGGAACGGCGGGTGCTGGGCGAAGGCGAACCGGCGCTCAAGGTCGAGCGCGAGCTGCTCGGCGTGCCGGCGATCCGCCTGTGCCAGGCGCTGGCCCGTCACTGGCAGTTGCCCGAGTGGATCGTGGAAAGCTATCGCCTGCTGGACCAGGATCGCCGGCAACTGGTCAGGGCGCTGCACATCGCCCATGGCGACGATCCCCTCGAACAGCAGCAGCGCCTCGACGAAGACCCCAATCTGCGCCGCTGGCTGACCCATCCCGGCAACACCATCCTGCTGGCCAACGGTCTGGCCCTGGCCAGCCACCATGCCTGGGATGGTTCTCATACCCTGCGCTGGCAGCGTTTCAGTGCCCTCTATCTGCAACTGCCGCTGGCACGGGTGCAGAGTCGCAGCCATGAACTGGCGGTGCAGGATGCCCAGCGCCATGCCCGACCCGGCCTCTGGCATCCGGCCGAGGGCCTGGTCTGGCCACCGGGCGAACGGCGCCTCAAGCCGGTGCCCCGGGTACAGGTCGCCAGCGAGAGTCAGGCACAGCGCTGGCGCGGGCTCTGCGAGCAGCTGCTGCACACGCCCAGCGCCTTCGCCACCCTGCCCCAGCTGTTCGATTGCGCCCGCCAGGCGCTGGTGGCCTGCGGCCTGCCGCGGCTGCTGTTGCTGACACCGGATCGCAACGGCCAGAAGGGCAATGTCCAGTTGCACCACGGCCTGGACGACGCCCCCGGCCTGCAACTGGATATCGCCAGCCACCCGCTGCTGGCCAAGCTGTTCGGCAGCCCCGGCCAGTTACGCATCGATGACGGCAACCGAGCGCGCTTCGCGCCGCACCTGCCCGCCGATCTGCGCCGGCTGTTCAGCAACGAGCGGCTCTGGCTGCGCAGTCTGGGCTTCGGCGAACGGGTGGTGCTGCTGGCGATCCTGGACAGCGAACTACAGCCAGCGGATCCCCGCCGGACCGCGGCGCTGGACAAGACCTTCACCTGCATCGAGCGCGCCATCGGCACCTTCGCCAATCGTCCGCGGGCACGACCGGCCTGACGCTGGCCGGTCAACCTCGGTACACTTCACCTTCTACGGACCGACGGGAAATCCGCGATGCCCTTTTCCGCCTTGCCCCTGGTGATCGAACCGGCCGATCTCGCGGCGCGCCTGGATGCGCCCGAACTCATCCTGGTGGATCTCTGCAGCGCCGCCCACTATGCCGAAGGGCATCTGCCCGGCGCGCGCCATGTCACGCCCGCCCGCACCCAGCTGGGCAGCAAGCCGGCACCCGGCCTGCTACCGGCCCAGGCGGACCTGGAACGGCTGTTCGGTGAACTGGGCCAGCGCGACGAGGCCGTCTACGTGGTCTATGACGACGAAGGCGGCGGCTGGGCCGGACGCTTCATCTGGCTGCTCGATGTCATCGGGCACGGCCACTATCACTACCTCAACGGTGGCCGCCAGGGCTGGATCGCCGCCGGCCTGCCGCTGAGCACCGAGGTACCCGCTGCGGCGGGCGCACCGGTCGCCCTGACCCTGCACGAGGAGCCCACCGCCAGCCTGGCCTATCTGCAGAGCCGGTTGGGCGCCGAAGACCTGGCCATCTGGGACGCCCGTGGCGCCGATGAATACCGCGGCGAGAAGGTGCTGACCGCCCGCGGCGGCCACATCCCCGGCGCGATCAACTTCGAGTGGACCGCTGGCATGGATCGCGAGCGCCAGTTGCGCATCCGCGAAGACCTGGCCGCCGAACTGGAGCGCCTGGGCATCACCCGCGACAAGGAAATCATCACCCACTGCCAGACCCATCACCGATCCGGCTTCACCTACCTCGCGGCCAAGGCTCTGGGCTATCCGCGCGTCAAAGCCTATGCCGGCTCCTGGGGCGAATGGGGCAACCACCCCGATACCCCCATCGAATGACTGCCAAGGACCTCTCATGAAACTGCAAGACCGACTGTTCATCCTTGCCCAGCACCTGCTGCCGCACCATCTGCTGTCGCGGGTGATCGGTGGCTTCGCCGAGTGCCGGGCGCCCTGGTTCAAGAATCTGCTGACCCGCTGGTTCGTCCGTCACTATGACGTCGACATGCGCCAGGCCCAGGTGGAAGACCCCACCGCCTACGAGAACTTCAACGCCTTCTTCACCCGCGCCCTCAAGCCCGGTGCCCGCCCGCTGCCAGCCGAGCCCGGCGTGGTGGTCAGCCCCAGCGACGGCGCCATCAGCCAGCTCGGCCGCATCGAGCACGGCCGCATCTTCCAGGCCAAGGGCCACAGCTACAGCCTGCTGGAGCTGCTGGGTGGCGACGGCCTGCGCGCCGCGCCCTTCATGGGCGGCCATTTCGCCACCATCTACCTGTCGCCCAAGGACTACCACCGGGTGCACATGCCGCTCACCGGGACCCTGAAGGAGATGGTCTATGTGCCCGGGCGCATCTTCTCGGTCAACCAGCTCACCGCCGAGAACGTGCCCGAGCTGTTCGCCCGCAACGAGCGGGTGGTCTGCATCTTCGATACCGCCGTGGGCCCCATGGCGGTCATCCTGGTCGGTGCCATGATCGTCGCCAGCATCGAGACGGTCTGGGCCGGCCTGGTCACGCCACCCAAGCGCGAACTCAAGCGTTTCGCCTACGACGAGGCCGCGCGTGCGCCCATCACCCTGCGCACCGGCGACGAGCTGGGTCGCTTCAAGCTGGGCTCCACCGCCATCGTGCTGTTCGGTCCGGACGCGGTGAACTGGTCCGCTGAACTCGGCGCCCTGTCCACCGTCAACATGGGGCAACTGCTGGGGGTTCCGACCACGCCGGCCCCCTTGACCACCGTTTCCGAGCCAGGGTCTCTCGCCTAGATGCGCGGTTCATTGCCCATCGAAACAGGAGTGCGCGCGGCGAATGGATAGCAAAAGGCCACAGCTCATGTTGCGGGTACCGACGCCCGATCAGCGCAGCCTGACGTTTTGTGACGCCACACCAGCCGGCCTCAAGCGCTGGCTGGAGCAGTTGCCGCGGGCCAAGCTGGGTGAATTCGCCCGGCTGCTCTATCAGGGGCTGCTGGAGCTCAATCGGCTGATCCTGACACCGGAAGCCCGGCTGCGCCTGCTCGAATCCCTGCGTCCGGATGTGCAGCGGGTCTGCCAGTTGCTCGAACGCCATGTGCTCAATCAAGCCATCGTGCTCGACGAGCGCTCGCGCAAGGTCGCCAATCTCTGCCAGGCCCTGCAGAACCTGCTGGCCGCCGGCTACAAGCTGATCGTGGTCGAGGAAAGCGAGCGCGGCGAACGCAGCACGCTGCTCGCCACGGCCATCCAGCGCGCCCTGCGCGCCCTGCTCGGGCCGCTGATCCGCGCCGCCCAGCTCTATACACCGGTGCACGACAACCTCTGGCTGGAGCTGCACCAACTCTATCGGCTGGCGGTTACCACTGGCCTGCACAACCAGAAGATTCGCGATGAACTGCTGCCCGGCGACGGCAGCCAGACCATCACCCAGGCCTATGGCGCCGCCCTGCTGTTTGGCGCCGCCCGCTGCAACCAGCTGCGCCAGAGCCATATCGCCCAGCTGACCCTGCACCTGGACGACTGGGCCGGCTTGATCCGCCTGCAAGGCCCCGAGCAGAACGGTACCCTGATGGTGGTGGCGCCACAGATCGACGCCCCGCCGCGCTATCGCTCATTGCTGCGCGAAGCCAACCTCAGTGGCCTCCTGGGGCTCGCCCCGCAGCAGCTGGTGCAGGCCATCGAGGACTATCTGGCCCTGGCGCCGGAACAGCGACCACGCGCGCGCCTGCCGGTGCACGGCGATCTGTCTTTGGATCTGCTGCAACACCTGGTCGGGGCCTGGGGTCAGGAGGCGGATCGCGCCTTCCAGCGCATGCCCGGTCAGGGTCAGGTACAGGTCTGCATCGGCATGAGTGCCCTGCACTACCAACTCGCGGGTGGCCAGGTGTTCGCCGACACCCTGCGGCTGTCGGCCGCGGCGGCCCCGGAAACCTTTGCCCCCAAACCCAAGGAAGACGTCTGGTCGCTGGCCTTCGATGCCGACACCCGGGCGTCCGATGCCCTGGACTGGAGCACCGAGGCCTTGGAGGAAATCCACTACGACGTGTTGCCCGGCGACGGCGAGGCGGCCAGTCCGGCCTTTCCGATCCATGCGGTACAGGTGGTCAACCACAGTCCCGGTGGCTATTGCCTGAGCTGGAGCGGCGAAGTGCCCGAACAGTTACAGGCCGGTGAACTGCTCGGCGTGCGCCTGCCCGAGGATCACAACTGGGGCCCAGCGGTGGTGCGCTGGGTACGCCAGGTGCCCGGCAGTGGCACCCAGATGGGCGTCGAACTGCTGGCGCCCACCGCGCGGCCCTGCGGTCTGCAGCTGCTGCGCAAGGCCGAGCAGAACAGCCAGTACCTGCGTGCGCTGCTGCTGCCGGAGATCAAGGCCATCGATCAGGCGCCGACGCTGATCGCGCCGCGCCTGCCCTTCCAGGAAGGCAGCAAGGTGCAGATCAATCAGCAGGGTAACGAACAGCGTGGCATGCTCGACCGGCGCCGCAGCATGACGGTCAGCTTCAGCGTCTTCGAATATCATCTGCTGGAACAGACCGGAGCTCAGCCTAACGGAGGGCCTTCGAGTGGTAGTGCGCGGCTGGAGGAAGACTTTGACTCGCTGTGGAAGTCTCTGTAGCTTCGAGGGATTGTCGTTATCGCCAGGGTGCGAGTAGACCATGGCTGCCGAACACAGTGCGATCCGCCTGTTGCTGCTCGAAGCATCGCAGAACGAGGCGGAACGTCTGGTCAGCCTGTTCCGCAATGCCGGACGGGCAACGCGGGCCCACCGTCTGGCCGACCCCGCGGATCTCGACGAACTCCTGTCCCAATCCTGGGACCTCGCCATCCTCGCCCCACCTTCTCCTGAGCTCGACAGCCTGGCCGCCCTGCGTCTCTTGCGCCGTCGGGCGCCTCAGCTCGCCGTCATCCAGCGGGTGGCACCCGAGGAGCCCACGGCGGTGCTCGAAGCCCTGCGCCTGGGCGCCCGCGACGGCATCGCCAGCGACAACGACGAGCACCTGCTGCTGGCCAGCCTGCGCGAACTGGGCAATCTGGCCGAGCGCCACGAACGCCGGCGCCTGGAACAGGCCCTGGCCGAAGCCGAGCAGCGCTGCCAGCTGCTGTTGGCCAATGCCGTGGATGCGGTGGCCTATGTCCACGACGGCCTGCATATCCACGTCAACTCGGCCTATGTGGAGCTGCTGGGTTATCCCTCCGCGGAAGACCTGGAAATCACGCCGCTGATGGACCTCATCGCCGCCGCCGACCAGCCGGCGCTGCGCGAGGCCTTCCGTCAGTTGCGCGACGCTCCCAGCCCCCTCGAACTGGATTGCCGGTGCGTCCGCCAGGACGGCAGCACCCTCGGCGTGCACCTGCGCCTGACGCCAGCCATCTATCTCGACGAACCCTGCGTGCAGTTGCACCTGCGCGAGGAGCGCGCGGCCCCGGCCGCCGAGGCCCTCGAGGAACAGCTGCGCGAGGTGCGCTTCCAGGACACCCTGACCGGGCTGCTCAATCGCAGCCGCATGCTCGAATTGCTCGAAGACGCCCTGGAGCGCGCCCGGCTCGGCGCGCCGGCCAGCTTCGCCTATCTGAGCATCGATCGCTATCCGACCCTGCTGGCCGAGCTGGGCATAGGCGCCATGGACGAGTTGCTGGTGGCCCTGGCCGAGCGCCTGAGCGAGCACTTCGGCACCCTGGTGACCCTGTCGCGCTTCGCCGACGATGCCTTTACCGTTCTCCTGCCCCAGGCGGCCGACGCCAGCCTGGACAGCGCCTTCGAGCGCCTGCTCGGCCGTCAGGAGCGCCAGCCGCTGGCCCTGGCCGGACGTAATCTGGCCATCAGCTATTCCATCGGTGTGGTCAGCCTGGACAGCCATACCAAGAGCGCCGGCGACCTGGTGGACCGGGCGCACCGTTCCGCGCGCCAGGTCGCCCAACGGGGCGGCAACGCCTGCAAACGCTACGACCCCCAGGAAGAGCTGGCCGCCGCTGCCAATCGCGGCAACCTGGTGGCCATGGTCAAGCAGGCCTTGCAGCAGAACGGCTTTCGCCTGCTGTTCCAGCCGGTGATCGGCTTGCGCGGCGGCAGTCACGAGTACTACGAAGCCCTGCTGCGGCTGATCAACCCCCAGGGTGAGGAGGTCTCACCGGCCGAATTCGCCCGCACCGCCCGTGACAGCGGCCTGAGCGGCCAGATCGATCGCTGGGTGATCCACCAGGCGGTGCGCCAGCTGGGCGAACACCGCGCGCGCGGCCACGGCACGCGCATCTTCGTGCACCTCTCGGGCGCGACTCTGGGCGATCTGGAATTGTTGCCCTGGCTGAGGGAAACCCTGCAGGCGCAGCAGCTGGACGCCGAGGCGGTGATCTTTCAGCTCAGCGAGGAAGACCTGTTGGCCCAACCGGAGCAGGCCCTGGCCATGGCGCAACGGCTGCGCCGCCAGGGTCATCCGGTCACCCTGAGCGGCTTCGCTGCCGGTGACCCGCCGCTGGCGGCGCTGCGCCTGCTGGTGCCGGATTACGTCAAGCTGTCGGGCAAGCTGATCAAGGACCTGGCGCAACCGGACCACCAGGAGCGCCTCAAGGCCCTGGTCGCCGAGCTCAGCGCCCAGAATGTCCAGACCATCGCCCCCTTCGTCGAGAGCGCCAGCGTGCTGGCTCAGCTCTGGCAGGTCGGGGTGCACTTCATCCAGGGCTACTACCTGCAGGAGCCCAGCCAGGCGATGGACTACGAGTTCCATGCCGAGTAGCGGCGACCCAGCCTGGGACAGGTTCATCGCGGCCATGGGCTGCCGCAGCGGCGGCTGAACCTACGGCATGATCGCGGCCATGGGCCGCTCCTACGGGTGTTTGATGTAGGCGTAGGAGCGGCCGCAGCGGCGGACCGCGATGGCCGCTGGGAGGCTCAGCCCTGGGTAAGCCGATCTTCCACGCCCAGCAGATAGAGCACGCCATCTAGGCCCAGCACGCTCACCGACTGGCGGGCGGACTGGCGCACCAGTGGCTTGGCGCGAAAGGCCACGCCCAGACCGGCCAGGGCCAGCATCGGCAGGTCGTTGGCGCCATCGCCCACGGCGATGGTCTGCTCCAGCGTCAGGCCCTCACGGCTGGCCAGTTCCTGCAGCAGATCGGCCTTGCGCTGGGCATCGACGATGGGCTCGACGGCGCGGCCGGTCAGCTTGCCGTCGACGATCTCCAGTTCGTTGGCATAGACGTAGTCGATGCCCAGCCGCGCCTGCACCTGGCGGGCGAAGTAGGTGAAGCCGCCGGAGAGGATGGCGGTTTTGTAGCCCAGCCGCTTCAGCTCGGCGAACAGCCGCTCGGCGCCCTCAGTCAGACGCAGCCCGGCACCGATATCCTCCAGCACCTCCTCGGACAGGCCCTGCAGCAGCGCCATGCGCTCCGTGAAGCTGGCGCGGAAGTCGATCTCGCCGCGCATGGCCCGCTCGGTGATGGCCGCCACCCGCTCGCCGATACCGGCGGCTTTGGCCAGTTCGTCGATGACCTCGGCCTGGATCAGGGTGCTGTCCATGTCGAACACCGCCAGCCGGCGATGCTGCCGCTGCAGGTCGTCGGGCTGCCAGCCGATGTCGGCCTGGCCTTCCTGGGCCAGTGCCAGCAGGCCCGCGCGCAGGGCCTGGGGCTCGCGCGGCTCGCCGGTGACGCGCAGCTCCAGGGCGGCGCGCGCGGTCGCGCCCGGCTCGCTCAGGGCGCGGATGGCGTGGATGTTCAGGCCCTGCTCGCGGCACAGCGCGGCCAGCCGGGTCAGCGGCAGATCGGCCAGACTGCGGCCCATCAGCGTCAGGACATGGGCTTCGCCGCTGTCCGGTGCCGGCTGCGCCAGGGGCGCCACCTGCAGCCCCAGGGCCTGCAGTGCCTGCCCCAGCGCGGCGCCGGCACTGGCCGGGCTGACCAGCAGGGTCACCGCCGCACTGTTGTCCAGACCCTGCTGCTGCAGCGATTCCAGCCGGGCACCGGCCGCGGCCAGGGCGCCGGTGAGCGCAGCCAACCAGTCGGCGGGCAGGATGCCTACGGCCTGGAGTCCGATAACGTCTTGCATGGCGATCCCCTCGCGGAAAAGCGCGCAGTCTACCCTTTCGCCCCGGCGGTGCCGAGCCATGGGCACCGGCTGGCGGCGGGAGTCCACCGCCGGCCTCTTTTGCGGGCGAAGCCCTGCATTCGCCGTTTTCGCGCCCCTGGCCCGCTGGTTATACTGGCCGCACATTTTTTGTCCAAAGAAACGATTTCTGTGACCCGCCCCGCGACCGTCAAGCCCGATAATTTCTTCCTGCTGATCTACCGAGCCCTGCGCCAGCGTCGTGTGCCGGTGGCCTTGCGCATCGTTTCCCACAGCCTGCTGCTGGTGGCGGCCGCTCTGGTGATCTATGCCGGCATCATGAGCATGCAGTTCCGCCATGCCATGCAGCAGCAGGCCGACGCCGTCGGTCAGAGCCTGGTGACCCAGACGGCCAACTCCGCCGCCGAACTGCTGGTGGCCAACGACAACCTCAGCCTCAATGTGCTGCTCAGCAACCTGGCGCGCAATCCGCTGGTGGCCCATGCCGCGGTCTACAGCCCGGACAACCGGGTGCTGGCCGAGTCCGGCACCCGCCCGAGCCAGGGCCTGCTGACCGCCACCGAGGGCATCTACAGCACGCCGATCCGCTTCCAGGACGTTACCGCCGGCCAGGTGCGCCTGGCGCTGGACATGGACCAGTTCCAGCAGCCGATGATGATCAGCCTGCAGAACATGGGTCTCTTGGGGCTGATCCTGCTGGGCCTGACCCTGATCCTCAGCCTGCGGCTCGGGCGCCAGCTGTCGATTCCGCTGCTGGAACTGCGCGTCTGGCTGCGCGATCCCGACGATCCCGCACCGGGCGCCGGCCGCCTCGACGAACTGGGCGACCTGGCGCGCCAACTGCAGAGCCGCCTGGTCCCGCCCAAGCCGCCCAAGGCGGAAGTGGCCGAGGACGACGATCCCTTCGCCGACGAACAGGGTGGCCTGAGCGTCAAGCCGCCGCCCGCACGCAAGGCTCCCGCTGCCAAACCGGCTGCCCGCAAGGCGCCTGCGGCGGATGCCGACAACGAACTGGACGCCGATGCCTTTGCCGATCTGGTACCGGACTCCTTCACCGAGCCGCCGCCCACGCCGGCACCGGTAGTGCCCACCGAGCCCGACATCGTTACCTCCGCGGTGCTGGCCATCCAGCTCGGCGCCCAGGACCAGCTCAGCCGGCTGCCGCGCAGCCGCCTCGAACAGCTGCTGGAGCGCTATCGCGACTGCCTGCAGCAGGCCACCGAGCTCTATGACGGCGAACTCCACACACTCAAGGACGGCGGCAGCCTGATCCTCTTCCACGAGCGCAGCGACGACGATGACTACCTGACCCGCGCGCTCTGCTGCGGCGAGATCATGCGCGCCCTCGGTCACGCGCTGCAGGTGGAAGTGGTCGGCAGCGGTGCAACCCTGCAGCTGCAGTTGGGTCTGACGCAGGGCGAACGCCTCGCCGGCCTGGAGCTCGCCCAATTGCTGGAAAACACCACCGTACGCAATGCCCAGGCGCTGAGTCGCCACAGTCGCAACCTGTTGCTGGTCGAGCAGAGCATCGCCGAGGACGAGCTGCTGCGTAAACGCGCCCGTATCCGCACCATCGCCAGCCCCGCCGGGGCCAGTTGCGTGGAACGTCTCCTGGAACCCTACTCCGCGACGCTGGAGCGTCACCTGGTCCGGCTCGAGGCGCGTTGACGCGCCCGCCCGACCCCACCTATGAGCGCCCTCCTGCCCCGTCTCGCCCTCGCCGCGCTGTTGCTGGCGGCCTGCGCTGTCCAGGCGGCGCCCAACGCGAGCAGCGTGAGGCTGCCCGATGGCGGGGTCTATACCGGCGAGATCGTCAGCGGCTTGCTCAACGGCAGCGGCCGCATCGAGTGGCCCAACGGCAACTGGCTCAAGGGTCGCTTCAAGGATGGCCTTGCCGAAGGCCCCGGCGAACAGCAATTCGCCGACGGTACCTACTACCAGGGCACCTTTCGCCGCGGTCTCTACCATGGCCAGGGCAATCTGATCAGCAGCAGCGGCTGGGAGTACCACGGCAGCTTCGTCAACGGTCGCATGCAGGGCCAGGGCTCCAAGCTCGACAGCGACGGCACCCAGACCATCGGCACCTTCAACGACGGCCACCTCAATGGCGTCGGCCAGTGGCAGGAGCCGGGTGGCGATCGCTATGACGGCGAATTCGTCGACGACCAGTTCGAAGGAGCCGGCGTCTATCGCAGCGCTGGTGGCGATCTCTGGCGCGGGCGCTTCAGTGGCGGCGAGCTGACCGGTAACGGCGAATTCGTCGGCAGCGACAGCAGCCAGTATCGCGGTGCCTTCCGCAACTGGAAGTTCGACGGTCAGGGTGTGCTCACCAACAGCGACGGCAGCGTCTATCGCGGCAACTTCGCCGATGGCGTCTATGCCGGCATGGGCGTCCTGACCGGCGCCGACGGCCAGATCGAACGCGGTCTCTGGGAGGGCGGCAAGCGCATCCGCGACGACCAGGGCCAGTACATCGCCGATCCCCTGGAGCGCGCCCTGCTCGACCAAGGCAAGGTGCTCGACCAGGAGCTGCAGCAGATCCCGGCCTCCACCTCCGCCACCGAACTCTATGGCCTGGTGCTGGCCGGTGACGGCGGTCAGGGCGTATTCCAGCGCGAAGCCAACTACGTGGCCAACTTCCTGACCACCACCTGGGGCGCGCGCGATGTCGTCCACCTGATCAACGCCAAGGACATCCGCAGCGACCATCCGCTGGCCACCCGCGAGAATCTCTACCAGAGCCTGCAGGCCCTGGCCCAGCGCACCGGTCCCGAAGACCTGATCCTCATCTACCTGACCAGCCACGGCTCGGCCGACCATCAGCTGGTGCTCTCCCAACCGGGCCTGGACCTCTCCAGCCTGCCGGCCGCGGAGCTGGGCCGCCTGCTCGCGCCCCTGCGCGGCCGCGACAAGCTGATCATCGTCTCCAGCTGCTACAGCGGCGGCTTCATCCCGCAATTGCAGGACGACCATACCCTGGTGATGACCGCCTCCAAGGCCGATCGCACCTCTTTCGGCTGCACCGACGAAGCCGACTTCACCTACTTCGGCCGTGCTCTGTTCGCCGAGGCCTTCCAGCACACCGACGATCCCGAGCAGGCCTTCCAGCGCGCTCGCGACACCGTGTCGGTGCGCGAGAAGACCGAAGGCTTCGATCCGTCCGAGCCCCAGCTCTGGGCGCCGCCTGCCGTGCTGCAGAAGTGGCGCGCCTGGCGTGCAAGCCGCTGAGTGCGGCTTTCGCCCAGGGCCTTGACGAACAACCGGAACGCCTGAGGTCCAACCTGACATCAGCGGTCGCCGCTACAAGGAGAGCCCCGTGTACCTGACGCCTCAGCATGCCCTCATCGCCGGCGCCACTGGCCTGACCGGCGAACACCTACTCGATCGCCTCCTCAACGAGCCGACGGTACCCCGGGTGCTGGCGCCGACGCGCCGTCCGCTGGCGGAACACGCCCGGCTGGATAATCCGGTGGGGGACCTCAACAGCCTGCTGCCGACCCTGAAGGGCCCGCTGGACGTGGCCTTCTGCTGCCTGGGCACCACCATGAAGCAGGCCGGTTCCGAAGCCGCCTTTCGCGCCGTGGACTACGGCCTGCCCCTGGCGGTGGGCCAGCGCGCCCTGGAACTGGGCGCTCGCCACTACATCGTGGTCAGCGCCATTGGCGCCGACTCGCAGTCCTCGATCTTCTACAACAAGGTCAAGGGCGAGCTGGAAGAGGCCCTGCGCGCCCAGGGCTGGACGCAACTGACCCTGGCACGGCCGTCACTGCTGATCGGCCAGCGCCAGGAAGAACGCCTGGGCGAGCGCCTGGCCGCCCCGCTGTCGCAGTGGCTGCCGGGCAAGTGGCACGGCATCGAAGCCGCCGTCCTGGCCCGGGCGCTGTGGCGCCTGGCCCTGGAAGAAGGCAAGGGCGTGCGAGTGGTTGAATCGGACGAGTTGCGCAAACTGGGGCGTTGAAGGCTTGGCCGCTATCGACCGTAGGTTGGGCTGAGAAGGCGCCATCGTCGAAGCCCAACATGCCGGTGCCGAGGCAAACACTGTTGGGCTTCGCGGCGCTCAACCCAACCTACGATAGCTTGTAGGAGCGGCCCATGGCCGCGATCCCCTCACTCATTCAGGCTTGTGTCGTTAGCCCTCGCTACCAGGCCTGGGTGCATCCTATCGTGGTCGTGGACCGCTCCTACGCCGGCTGCGCCAGCACCATCTGATCCACCTCCTGCACCAGCCAGTCGTGCAGGGCGCGCAGGCGCGGGTCAGCCAGGGCGCCCTGGGCATAGAGCAGCATGTACCTCTTGTGCGCCGGCACGGAACGACCGAAGGGCGGCACCACCAGCACACCGCGAGCCAGTTCGTCGGTGATCAGGGCGCGGCGGGCGATGGCCACGCCCATGCCGGCGATGGCCGCTTCGATGGTCAGGTGGTTGCGGTTGAAGGTATGGCCCCGCCGGACATCCAGCGCCGGGGCGCCGATGCTGGCCAGATAGAACTCCCATTCGGCGTATTCGTAGCTGCCGCGCCAGGCGGTGATGTCATGCAGCAGCGGATAGAACTCCAGGTCCTCCGGTCGCTCCAGTGGCGGGCGTCCCGCCAGCAGACTGGGGGCGCAGACTGGAAAGATCTCCTCCTCCATCAGCGGCGTCGAGGCCAGGCCCGGATAGCTGCCGTCGTTCAGGTCGATGGCCAGGTCGAATTCGCCCTCGCGCAGCGACCAGCTGCTGTCCTCGGCCACCAGGCGCAATTGCAGATCGGGAAAGCGGGCCTGTAGGCGCGGCAGCCGCGGGGTCAGCCATTTGCCCAGGAACGAGGGAATCGACCGGAGCCGCACCACGCCGCCGAACTGACCGGCGTTGAGACGGCGCAATTCGGCATCGATCAGGCCGTAGGCCTGATTCAGGGTGGTCGCCAGGCGCTGACCCTCGGCGGTCAGCTCCAGGCCACGCGCGACGCGATGGAACAGCTTGAAACCCAGCCGCTCTTCCAGCTGGCGCATCTGCTGGCTGATGGCGCCGGGCGTCACGTGCAGCTCTTCGGCGCAGCGCGTGAAGGACAGATGCCGAGCGGCGCAGGCGAAGACCTGTAACCAGGCCTGGGTTTGGGCATTGAGGATCCGGCTCATCGATGAGTTCCGCTAAAGGATCGCTTAGAAGCTTTCGTTTGTGCGAGCTGAGGGCTTATCACCACTATGAGCCATCCGCCGGCACCTTGTCTGGCCACCATTCAAGCTCAATCAGGGATTACCGACATGGCCATCAGCGTCTTCGACCTGTTCAAAATCGGCGTGGGTCCGTCCAGTTCCCATACCGTGGGCCCGATGCGGGCCGGTGCCCTATTCGCCCAGCGGCTGGTCGACGAAGGCCTGCTCGAACAGGTCAAGCGGGTCGAGGTGCGCCTCTATGGCTCGCTGTCGGCCACCGGTGTCGGCCATGGTACCGACCGCGCCACCCTGATCGGCCTGATGGGCGAGTGGCCGGATCGCGTCGATCCTGCCGCCGTGGAGCCACGCATCGAAGCGCTGCGCAATGAACGTCAGCTGCTGCTGGCCGGTCGCCAGGCGATCCACTTCGATTGGCAGGAAGACATGCTGCTGCTGGAAGAGAGCCTACCCTATCACCCCAATGCCATGACTCTGACCGCCTTTGGCGCCACCGGCGAGGTGGCCGAGGCGACCTACTACTCCATCGGCGGCGGCTTCGTGGTCGATGCCGCCCAGGCCGCCAGCGGGGTGCTGGACAACGACACCACCGAACTGCCCTATGACTTCTCCAGCGGCGCCGAACTGCTGCACCTGTGCCGCAGCCACGGCCTGGGCGTGGCCGAGCTGATGCTGGCCAACGAGAAGCGCTGGCGCTCCGAGGAAGAGATCCGCAGCGGCCTGCTGCGCATCTGGGACGTGATGCGCGAATGCGTCCAGAACGGCCTCGCCAACGAAGGCATCCTGCCCGGCGGCCTCAAGGTGCGTCGCCGCGCCGCCCGTCTGCACCAGAGCCTGCAGGCCATCGGCAAGCCCAACGTCATCGGCTCGACCCTCTCCGCCATGGAGTGGGTCAACCTCTTCGCCCTGGCGGTGAACGAGGAGAACGCCGCCGGCGGACGCATGGTCACCGCGCCCACCAACGGTGCGGCCGGGATCATCCCGGCGGTGCTGATGTACTACATGAAATTCAACCCCGACGCCTGCGACGACGACGTGGTGCGCTTCATGCTCGCCGCCGCCGCGGTCGGCATCCTGTGCAAGAAGAACGCCTCCATCTCCGGCGCCGAGGTCGGTTGCCAGGGCGAGGTGGGTTCGGCCTGCGCCATGGCCGCCGCGGGCCTGGCCGAGGTGCTGGGCGCCAGCCCCGCGCAACTGGAGAACGCCGCCGAGATCGGTCTGGAGCACAACCTCGGGCTGACCTGCGACCCGGTAGGAGGCCTGGTGCAGGTGCCCTGCATCGAGCGCAATGCCATCGCCGCGGTCAAGGCGATCAACGCCGCCCAGATGGCCCTGCGCGGTGACGGCGAGCACTTCATTTCGCTCGACCAGGTGATCCGCACCATGAAGGAAACCGGCGCGGACATGCACAGCAAGTACAAGGAAACCTCCCGCGGCGGCCTGGCCGTGACCTTCGTGGAGTGCTGAGTCAGCCTTGACGCAGGCGCGGTGGATTGTCGAGAGTCGGACTTTTCCCTCACAGGAACGCCCATGAGCCTCGACTCCGTCCGCCAGCACCTTGCCCGCATCGCGCCCGACCTCGAGATCCTCGAGGCCACCACCAGTACCGCAACCGTCACCCTGGCGGCAGCCGCCCATGGCGTGGAGCCCGGGCGCATCGCCAAGACCCTGGGCTTGAAAGTCGGGGATCAGCAGCTGCTGCTGGTGGCCCGCGGCGATGCGCGACTGGACAACCGCAAGCTCAAGGCCGCCTTTGGTGGCAAGGCCAAGCTGCTCGATGCCGCCACCGTGGAAGACCTTACCGGGCATCCGGTGGGCGGCGTCTGCCCGTTCGGGCTGACCACCCCGCTGCCGGTCTACTGCGACGAATCGCTCAAGGCCTTCGACGAGGTGCTACCCGCCGCGGGCGCCATCCACAGCGCCGTGCGCCTCACGCCCGAGCGGTTGGCCGCCCTCAGCGAAGCGCGCTGGGTGGATGTCTGCGAGGTGGGCGATCAGCGCAGCTGATCGTGCTTTTCGACGTCGCGCCGATCCTTGTTCAAGACGACGCAGGCGTAGTAGCCGCCGCCAAGCAGGATGAGTGCTAGCAGGCTGAAAAGAATCATGAAGATACCATCGTCCATGGCTGCCTCCGAGAGATGCCAGAAAGGGATGGATAAAGCTTAGGCCCCCGGACGCCAGCGTTACAGCAGCAGGTAGACATATGAAAAACCGGATCAGATGGCCGGTGCCTCGCTATAGTGACGGTCTCCCCTGCCCTGGCCTCGCATGAAGCGCTACGAACGATTCGCCGACCAGCTCGCCACCCTGATGAACAGCGGCGTCCTCGCCCCCGGCGAGCGCCTGCCGTCGGTGCGCAACGCCAGTCAGACCCACGGCATCAGCCCCTCCACGGTGTTCCAGGCCTATTACCTGCTGGAGAGTCGCGGCCTGATCGAGGCGCGCGAGCGATCCGGCTACTTCGTCCGCGAACCGGCTCGGGCGCGGGACGCGGCGCCCTTGCTGACCCCTCTGGAAGGCACCGAGGTGGCGGTGAGCGATCTGGTCTATTCGGTGCTGCAGTCACTGCAGGACCCGGACATCGTGCCCTTCGGCTCGGCCTTTCCCAGTCCCGATCTGTTTCCCCTGGCGCGGCTGGCCCGCAGCATGGCCCACGGCCTGCGCGACTTGCCCGCCCAGGACCTCACCGCCTACGTCACCCCCGGTCATCCCGAATTGCGGCGGCAGATCGCCCGGCGCTACGGCCTGGCCGGCATGCCCGAGGTCGGTGAAGAGCTGGTAATCACCCACGGTGCCCTGGAAGCCCTCAACCTGGGCCTGCAGAGCCTGACCCGTCCCGGCGATCTGGTGGCGGTGGAAAGCCCGGCCTTCTACGCCAGCCTGCAGGTATTGGAGCGGCTACAGCTCAAGGCGGTGGAGATTCCCGTCGACCCCGAGCGCGGCCTCAATCTGGATGCCCTGGAAGAGGCCCTGAGCCGCCTGCCGATCAAGGCCTGCTGGCTCATGAGCGGCCTGCAGAATCCCACCGGGGTCAGTCTCGACGACCGCGCCCAGCAGCGACTCTATGGCCTGCTGCAACGCCATCAGGTGCCGCTGCTGGAAGACGACGTCTATGCCGAGCTCTACAGCGGCAGCGAACCGCACCGCCCGGTCAAGCGCTTCGACCGTGACGGCCTGGTGCTGCACTGCGGCTCCTTTTCCAAGTGCCTGGCGCCCGGCTATCGCATCGGCTGGATCGCCGCCGGCCGTCAGGCCGGTGCCGTCGCCCGGCTGCGGCTGATGACCACCATCACCCCCTCGATGCCGGCCCAGGCCGCCCTGGCGGACTACCTGCAGCACGGCGGCTACGACCGCCATCTACGCCGCTTGCGGCTGAGTCTCGATCGGCAGCGCCAGGCCATGCTGGCCGCGGCGCGGCGCTACTTTCCCGCCGACACCCACGTCAGCCGGCCCCAGGGCGGTTACTTTCTCTGGTTCGAACTCCCCGAGCGGGTGGACAGTCTGGCGCTCTATCGCCAGGCCCTGGCCGAGGGCATCAGCCTGGCGCCGGGACCGATCTTTTCCGCGCAGCGGGGTTTTCGAAACTGCATCAGGCTCAATTGCGGTCATCCCTGGGACGCGCGCAGCGAGGCGGCCATGGCCAGGCTCGGGGAGTTGCTGGGCAAAAGCTGAATCTCCCATAGCGGGCAGAACCAGTAGACGGCACAATTTACTAATAGTAAGTTACCTTTGGTAAATTAACCTATGAGGTCATTCTTATGCATGCACTCATCGTCGTTGCTCACCCCCTGCAGGATTCCCTGACCCAAGCGGTCGCCGCTCAGCTCGCCCAGGGTATTGACGCTGCCAGTTCCACGGACTCATGGGAAATCGCCGATCTCATCAGCGAGGGCTTCGATCCACGCTTCAACAGAGAAGATCTCGCGCTATTTCGTGGAGACCATGATCCGGCCGCTGATATCGCCGCCGAACAGACCAGAGTGGCACGGGCAGATGCTCTGGTGCTGGTCTATCCCCTGTATTGGTGGTCCTTCCCGGCGGTGCTCAAAGGCTGGATCGACCGGGTCTTCAGCTACGGCTGGGCCTACGAAGACAAGGATGGCACCCTGGTGAAAAAGCTAGGCTGGCTACCCATTCATCTGGTCGCCTTGGGTGGCGCGGATCGCGGCACCCTCGACCGACACGGCTACGAGGTGGCCATGAAAACCCAGATCGATCACGGCATCTTCGGCTACTGCGGGGCTCCGGTGAAGACATCAACGCTGCTCCTGGCTTCCGACGACGGCTATCCCGAAGCCCATCTCCAGCGGGCCCGTTCCCTGGGGCAACATCTATTCGCCGCGCACCGTACCCAAGAGGCCCCACCTGAATGACATCCACCCCTGGCATCTCCCCGCGAAGACGCCTATCCCGTGAGGCCCGCACGCGCCAATTGCTGGATGCCGCGTGGCGACTGATCGCTGACGAGGGTACCGATGCGCTCACGCTGATCCACCTCAGCGAGGTGGCAGGGGTTACCAAGCCCTTGGTCTACGATCACTTCGGGAGTCGCAACGGCCTTCTGGCAGCCCTGTATGAGGATTACGATGCCCGCCAAACCGCGCTGTTCGATGCTGCCGTCGCCGCCTCCCAACCCAACCGAGAGGCCAAGGCGCGCGTCCTGGCCGCCAGCTATGTCGATTGCGTACTCACCCAGGGACGCGATATCGCCGAGGTCTTGGCCGCTCTGACCGGGTCCCCGGAATTGCTCGCGGTGAAACGTCGTTACCAGCTCGCCTTCATCGAAAAGTGCCTGGCCGTCCTGGCACCCTTCGCGGGATCCACGGGCTTATCGATCGCCAGCCTCTGGGGTTTCCTGGGCGCGGCCGAGGCGCTTTCCAACGCCGCGGTGGCCGGCGACATCACCGCCGAGCAAGCACGCGACGAACTCGAACTGAGCCTACTCGCGCTGCTTGCCCGTACGGATTGAAGCCTGGCCGTCAAAGCCCACCGCGCATGCTGCCCCGCCCACCGATAGCGGCCGGCAGGGACAGCGGCAGCAGCAGGGTATCGAGCAGGGCGCTGGCGGGCAGGTCCAGCGCCGGCCAGGCCGGCGCCTCGGCGCCAAAGCGCTCCTGGGCGCAGCAGCCGCCCTGCAGTGCATAGAGATCCAGCCGGGTACCGGCATAGACCACCGGCGCGCCGGGCTTGGCGGCGTCCAGGGTGCGCGCCGTGGCGCAGCCGCCGAGGACCAGCACGGCCATCAGCAGCAGGCCGAGACGCACGATTCTAGTCATCGTTGCCGGACAGGTGATGTTCGCCCCAGCGCGGCAGCATGTCCTGGGGGATGCCCAGGGTGTTGAGGATGCGTGCCACCACGAAGTCCACCAGGTCGTCGAGGGTCTGCGGCTGGTGATAGAAGCCCGGCGAGGCCGGCAGGATGGTCACCCCCAGGTTGGACAGTTTGAGCATATTCTCCAGATGGATGCTGGAGAACGGTGACTCACGCGGCACCAGCACCAGCTGACGGCGTTCCTTGAGGGCCACGTCGGCGGCGCGTTCGATGAGGTTGTTGCTGGCGCCGGTGGCGATGGCCGAGAGGGTGCCGGTGGAACAGGGGCAGACCACCATGGCCGCCGGGGCGCTGGAGCCGGACGCCGGCGGCGCCATCCAGTCGCTCTGGCCGAACACCCGTACCTGGCCGGGGGCCGCGCCGGTGTATTCGGTGAGAAAGGCCTGCATGGCCTGGGGCTTGGGTGGCAGCACCACGTCGGTCTCGGTGGCCATCACCAGTTGCGCAGCCTTGGAGATGAGGAAGTGCACCTCGCGCTCCTCCTGCACCAGGCAGTCCAGTAGGCGCAGGCCATACTGGGAGCCGGAGGCACCGGTCAGCGCCAGGGTGATGCGTTCCGGGCCGGCCATCATGCCTGCTCCAGGGCCGCGGCCAGCTTACCGTGAAGGCCGCCGAAACCACCGTTGCTCATGATCACCACATGGGTGGGTCCGTCCAGCTCGGCCTGGACCCGGGCGATGATGGCCTCCAGGGAGTCGCAGACCACCGCAGGCACCTGACAGGCGGCGGCGGTTCCGGCCAGGTCCCAACCCAGATTCGGCGGGGCGTACCAGACCACGCTGTCGGCACCGGTGACACTGTCTGGCAGACCGTCGCGGTGGGCGCCCAGCTTCATGGAATTGGAGCGCGGCTCGATGACAGCGATGATCCGCTCGCTGCCGACCCGGGCGCGCAGCCCCTGCAGGGTGGTGGCGATGGCGGTGGGATGGTGGGCGAAGTCGTCGTAGACGGTCACGCCGCGCACCTCGGCGACCTTCTCCATACGCCGCTTCACACTGCGGAACTCGCTCAGGGCGGCGACGCCCATGCTTGGCACCACCCCGACATGACGAGCCGCCGCCAGGGTGGCCAGGGCATTGGCCACGTTGTGCTGGCCGGTCAGCTCCCAGTTCACGGTGCCCTGGACCTCGCCGTCGAAGAGCACCTCGAAGCGCGAACCGTCCTCGGCCAGCAGACGGGCCTGCCATTGACCACCTGCGCCGGTGGTCTGCACCGGGGTCCAGCAACCCATTTCCAGCACCCGTGCCAGGGCCGTTTCGGCGGTGGGATGGATGACCAGGCCACTGCTGGGAATGGTCCGCACCAGATGATGGAACTGCCGCTCAATGGCTGCCAGATCCGGGAAGATGTCCGCGTGATCGTATTCCAGGTTGTTGAGGATGGTGGTCCGCGGCCGGTAGTGGACGAACTTGGATCTCTTGTCGAAGAAGGCGCTGTCATATTCATCGGCTTCCACCACGAAGAAGGGCGTGCCGCCCAGGCGCGCCGAGATGCCGAAATTCTGTGGCACCCCGCCGATGAGAAAGCCCGGGCTCATGCCGGCATGCTCCAGCACCCAGGCCAGCATGCTGGTGGTGGTGGTCTTGCCATGGGTCCCGGCGACCGCCAGCACCCAGCGGCCCTGCAAGACGTGCTCGGCCAACCACTGGGGACCGGAGACATAGGGCAGGCCCTTATCCAGCACGTATTCCACCGCCGGATTGCCGCGCGACAGGGCGTTGCCGATCACCACCAGGTCCGGGGCCGGATCGAGTTGGGCCGGATCGTAGCCCTGGGTCAGTTCGATGCCCTGGGCCTCCAGCTGGGTACTCATGGGCGGATAGACGTTGGCGTCGGAGCCGGTCACGCGATGGCCGGCTTCCTTGGCCAGCACCGCGAGCGACCCCATGAAGGTGCCGCAGATACCGAGGATGTGGATGTGCATGACAGGCGGGCTCCGCTGCAGATTGAACGGCGGCAAGGTTAGCACGGGGGGCCGCGCGGCCGGAGCGATGGCCGTCGCGGATACCTGGTTCAAGGACAGCAAACCGGCGACACCAGGGGCGCGGGCGTCAACCAGATCGGGCACGTCGCCACGTCCTGACAGTGAGACGACGTATCGCCGAGAACAGCGCTTATCTACCCTTTGGATTAATTATTCAAATTACTTTGCTTCCAATGATAAGACTGCCTGCCTAGGCTAGGGTCATTCCGTTTCAGGAGTCCTGCCATGTCTCTTGCCGATGCCCTGGCCCTGCGCCAGGGGTGCAAACCCTTCCGCCACCTCGACCGCCCGCTGGAGGTCATCCGCCAGTTCACCCCCCACTGGTTCGCCGTGACCATGGGCACCGGTATCCTGGCCCTCACCCTGGCGGCCTTTCCTCTGTCGCTGCCCGGACTGCACGCCCTCGCCGAAAGCCTCTGGCTGTTCAATGCCCTGCTGTTCAGCCTGTTCACCGGGCTCTATGCCGCCCGCTGGCTGCTGTTCTACCAGGAAGCCCGCGAGATCTTCGCCCACGCCACGGTTTCCATGTTCCTGGGCACCATCCCCATGGGCCTGGCGACCCTGATCAACGGCCTGTTGCTGTTCGGCCTGCCACGCTGGGGCGAGGCGGTGCTGCCCCTGGCGCTCGGCCTCTGGTGGCTGGATGCGGCCATGGCCCTGGCCTGCGGGGTGCTGATCCCCTACCTGATGTTTACCCGCCAGGCGCACCGCATCGACCAGATGACCGCCGTCTGGCTGCTGCCCGTGGTGGCCGCCGAGGTGGTCGCCGCCAGCGGCGGCCTGCTGGTGCCGCACCTGACGGCCAGCGAGCAATTCACGGTGCTCGTCGCCAGCTATGTGCTCTGGGCCTATTCAGTGCCCGTCGCCTTGAGCCTGCTGGTGATCCTGCTCTTGCGCCTGGCGCTGCACAAGCTGCCGCCGGCCAGCATGGCCGCGTCGAGCTGGCTGGCGTTGGGACCGATCGCCACCGGCGCCCTGGGCCTGCTGGTACTGGGCGCCGATGCACCGACAGTGTTTGCCGCCCATGGCCTGGCCGGAATTGGCGAGATCGCCCGGGGCCTGGGATTGCTGGGCGCGGTGCTGCTCTGGGGCCTCGGACTCTGGTGGCTGGCGCTGGCCGTGCTGGTGACCCAGCGCCAGGCCCGTGAGGGCATGCCCTTCAACCTGAGCTGGTGGGGCTTCACCTTTCCCCTGGGCGTCTATGCCCTGACCACCCTGCGCCTGGGGGAAGCCCTGGCGGCGCCCTTCTTTACCGGCCTGGGCACCGTGCTGGTGGTGCTTCTTGCACTGCTATGGACCCTGGTCGCCAGCCGCACCCTGGCCGGCGCCTACCAGGGCAGCCTGTTCGTCTCGCCTTGCATCGCTCATCTTTGCCAGAAGGCGGCGCGTTAGTCCTGCGGACGTTGCAGACCGTGTTGATGCAGCCAACGATAGAGGGTGTTGCGACTCACCCCCAGGCGCTTGGCGGCGCGAGTCATCTGCCAGTGGCAGTCGTCCAGCACCGCACGCAGTTCCTCGCGGGCGCTGTCGACCGGCGCCGCGCTGGACGGCAGCGGCAGCCGGGCGCCACGGCAGTCGGCGGGTAGCTCGTCCAGACCGATCTGGCCATCTTCGCTCAGGGCCACCAGGGTGCGCAGCACGGTGCGCAACTGACGGACGTTGCCAGGCCAGGGCTGGGCGAGCAGGCAGGCACGGGCTGCCGGATCGAGGCGAATGGGCTCGCCGCGGGCCTCCTCGGCCAGCAGCAGATCGAGCAGTTCGCCGCGGTCACTGCGCTCGCGCAGCGCCGGCAGGGTCACCACCAGGCCGCGCAGGCGATAGTAGAGGTCTTCGCGAAAACTGCCGGCCGCCACCAGGGCCTCCAGATCACGGTGACTGGCGCTGATCAGGCGCAGGTCCAGAGCGCGAGGCGCGCCGCCACCGAGGGGCACCACCTGGCGCTCTTCCAGCACCCTTAACAGACGGGTCTGCAAGGCCAGGGGCATGTCGCCGATCTCGTCGAGAAAGAGGATGCCGCCATCGGCCTGCTGCAACTTGCCGGCCATGCCTTCCTTGCGCGCCCCGGTGAAGCTGCCGCCGCGATAGCCGAACAGCTCGCTCTCGATCAGCGTCTCCGGGATGGCCGCGCAATTGAGGGCGACGAAGGCCTGACCGGAGCGACTGCTGGCGCGGTGCAGAGCGCTGGCGAAGGCTTCCTTGCCGGTGCCGGTCTCGCCATGCAGCAGCACCGGCACGTCGCGCTCCAGGACCTTGAGCGCCCGGGTGAAATCCCGCGCCAGGGCCGGATCGGCCAGGCAGATACCGCTGGGCACGGGCGTCTTGGGCACCGCTACCGGGGTGACCGGGCGCACCTGCGGGCCGCGCACCAGGCCGTGGAAGCCCTGCCCCTGGCGACCACGCAGTGCCCAGCAGGCGCTGGGGTGCGGGCGGGCGCGCTCCAACAGGTCGTCCAGCCGTAGCTCGAACAGGGCCTCCATCCGCTGCCCCAACACCGCACTGCGCGCCAGGCCAAGCAGCATCAGCGCGGTTTCGTTGGCGGCCTGGACGCGCCCCTCGTCATCAAAGGCCAGCAGGCCCTCGCTGAGCAGGCCGACATAGGCCGCCTGGGCATGGAAGCGCAGCAGGTAACCCTCGGCGTAGCGGTCGAGGAAATAGCAGCTCTCGATCAGCTTGGCCGAGAGATTGACCAGCGCCATGGTGTGGAACTGGCCCTGGCGCGAGGCTTCCTGGCGGGCGCTGGAGACATCCAGCACCGCCAGCAGCTCGCCGGCCGGATCGAAGACCGGACTGGCCGAGCAGGTCAGCTGGGTATGGCGACTGCGAAAGTGTTCGTCGCGATGGATGGTCAGCGCCTGGCGCTCCACCACGCAGGTGCCGATGCCGTTGGTGCCTTCACAGGCTTCGCTCCAGTCGGCGCCCAGCCACAGTCCGGCCTGCTGGAAGGTCTCGCGCTCGGCGTCGGCGGTCACGCAATCGAGGATCAGCCCGCGGGCATCGGTGAGCAGCACGGCATGGCCGGCGCCGCCCAGTTGCTGGTGCAGGGAATTCATCTGGCCGCGGGCGATCTGCAAGACCCGTTGCTGGCGCTGGCGGTGCTCGTCGAAGCGGGCGCGCTCCAGCACCCAGGGCGCTACGCGCGCGGCCGGGTCGAGCTGGTGTTCGTCGAGACAGCGCCGCCAGGAGCGGGCGATGGCCGGATCGCTGGCCGGGCCGTCAGGGACAGCGCCGCGGGCGAGTTCGAGCACCTGGCTGGCATGACGATCGGACGGGGTGGCGGCCATTGTCGTTGTCCTCCGCGGGGGCGTCTGCGCGGCCACCAGCATAGACCAAATCGGTCGGACTGCGCACGCTGTCACCCCCAGGTGACAGGCTGTCACGCCAAGGGGTGACACCTCTGTCACAGTGACAGGTGACGGCACTCCCTGGAAAAGTCCACAAGGCCGCATCCACGCGGGTTCGCCCGACTTGGCCCGCGCCTTGCTCAGGATCGGAGCGCCGCTTCATACAAGAACAAACAGGAGACCCACCATGCGCTACGCAGCTCCCGGCACCCAAGACGCCTTGCTGACCCTGCAGGCCCGCTACGGCAACTACATCGGCGGCGAATTCGTCGCCCCGGTGAAAGGCCAGTACTTCACCAACACCTCCCCGGTAAACGGCTCGGTGATCGGTGAATTCCCCCGCTCCGACGCCGCCGACATCGAGCGCGCCCTGGACGCCGCCCACGCCGCCGCCGATGCCTGGGGCCGCACCTCGGTGCAGGACCGCTCGCTGATCCTGCTCAAGATCGCCGACCGCATCGAACAGAATCTGGAAAAACTGGCCGTCGCCGAGACCTGGGACAACGGCAAGGCGGTGCGCGAGACGCTCAACGCCGACGTGCCCCTGGCCGCCGATCACTTCCGCTACTTCGCCGGCTGCATCCGCGCCCAGGAAGGCAGCGCCGCCGAGATCAACGACAACACCGCCAGCTATCACTTCCACGAGCCATTGGGCGTGGTCGGCCAGATCATCCCCTGGAACTTCCCGCTGCTGATGGCCGCCTGGAAGCTGGCCCCGGCGCTGGCCGCCGGCAACTGCGTGGTGCTCAAGCCCGCCGAGCAGACGCCGCTGTCCATCACCCTGTTCGCCGAGATCGTCGGCGACCTGCTGCCGCCCGGCGTGCTCAACGTGGTGCAGGGCTATGGCAAGGAGGCCGGCGAGGCGCTGGCCACCAGCACCCGCATCGCCAAGATCGCCTTTACCGGCTCCACCCCGGTGGGCTCGCACATCCTTTCCTGCGCGGCCAAGAACATCATTCCCAGTACAGTGGAGCTGGGTGGCAAGTCGCCCAACATCTATTTTGAAGACATCATGCAGGCCGAGCCGAGCTTCATCGAGAAGGCCGCCGAAGGTCTGGTACTGGGCTTCTTTAACCAGGGCGAGGTCTGCACCTGCCCGTCCCGCGCCCTGGTGCAGGAATCCATCTACGCCCCCTTCATGGAAGCGGTGATGAAGAAGATCGCCCAGATCAAGCGTGGCGATCCGCTGGATACCGAGACCATGGTCGGCGCCCAGGCTTCCCAGCAGCAATTCGAGAAGATCGTCTCCTACCTAGAGATCGCCCGTGAGGAAGGCGCCGAATTTCTCACCGGCGGCAACGTCGAGAAGCTGCAGGGCGACCTGGCCAGCGGCTATTACATCCAGCCGACCCTGCTCAAGGGTCACAACAAGATGCGCGTCTTCCAGGAAGAGATCTTCGGTCCGGTGATCGGCGTCACCACCTTCAAGGACGAAGCCGAGGCCCTGGCCATCGCCAACGACACCGAGTTCGGACTCGGCGCCGGCGTCTGGACCCGCGACATCAATCGCGCCTACCGCATGGGCCGCGGCATCAAGGCCGGTCGCGTCTGGACCAACTGCTACCACCTCTACCCCGCCCACGCTGCCTTCGGCGGCTACAAGAAATCCGGCGTCGGCCGTGAAACCCACAAGATGATGCTCGACCACTACCAGCAGACCAAGAATCTGCTGGTCAGCTACGACATCAATCCGCTGGGCTTCTTTTAGGTGCCGAATCACGGGCTGGTGCGCTAGACCCAAACAAGGCGGAAATAGCCAAGGAAGCGCAGTTTACTCAGCGTAAATGAGCATTCCGAGGCTATTTCCAACGCAGTTTGGCCGAAGCGCGGCAGTTCGTGATCGGTGCCGACGCCTGGATGGCGCGCCTCAGCAGGAAGTAGGGACGCGCCTCCCGCCTGACCTGGATCAACACCCGCTCCCCGTGGGTGGCCGACGCTAGACGCACCGGCCGCCCGCGGTGGACAGGTGCGTCCCGGCGCAGGCCCCGTCTGGCTTCATCCACGCATCATGCATCCATGAGGGACTCGTCATGCCTAAAACAATGAAAGCCGCTGTCGTCACCGCCTTTGGCAAACCCCTGGAATTCCGCGAAGTCGAGGTGCCTACCCCGGGCGCCGGCCAGGTACTGGTCAAGATCGCCGCCAGTGGCGTCTGCCACACCGATCTGCATGCCGCCCAGGGCGACTGGCCGGTCAAGCCCAATCCGCCCTTCATCCCCGGTCACGAAGGCGTCGGCCATGTGGTGGCGGTGGGCGCCGGGGTCACCCACGTCAAGGAGGGCGACCGAGTCGGGGTGCCCTGGCTGTATTCCACCTGCGGCCATTGCGAGCATTGCCTGGGCGGCTGGGAAACGCTCTGCGAATCCCAGCAGAACACCGGCTACTCGGTGAATGGCGGCTTCGCCGAATACACCCTGGCCGATGCCGGCTACGTCGGCCGGCTGCCGGATAACGTCGGCTTCGTCGAGATCGCGCCCATCCTCTGCGCCGGGGTCACCGTCTACAAGGGCCTGAAGATGACCGACACCAAGCCGGGCAACTGGGTGGTGATCTCCGGCATCGGCGGGCTGGGCCACATGGCGGTGCAGTACGCCCGGGCCATGGGCCTGAACGTGGCGGCGGTGGATGTGGACGACCGGAAGCTCGACCTCGCCCGCCGGCTGGGCGCCGAGGTCACGGTCAACGCCCGCGAGCAGGATCCGGCGGCCTACCTGAAGCAGGAGATCGGCGGTGCCCACGGCGCTCTGGTCACGGCGGTTTCGCCCAAGGCCTTCGAACAGGCCATCGGCATGACCCGTCGCGGTGGCACCATCGCCCTCAACGGCCTGCCGCCGGGTGACTTCCCGCTGTCGATCTTCGACATGGTGCTCAACGGCACCACGGTGCGTGGCTCCATCGTCGGCACCCGCCTGGACCTGCAGGAGGCGCTGGACTTTGCCGGCGAAGGCAAGGTCAAGGCCACGGTGAGCGCCGAGCCGCTGGAGAACATCAACGACATCTTCGCCCGCATGCATGAAGGCGGCATCGAGGGTCGGGTGGTGATCGACATGGCGCTGGGCTGAGAACCAGCGCGCCACTCCCGCGTCGGCCCCGGCGCGGGAGTGAACCTTTCGCCTACCCTGACCTCTGAGCGGCTGGCGTTTTTTCCCGGCGCCGATCTCGACCAGGCCACAAACGCTGGCCCCGGCTGCCCTTATAATCGCCGCCGGACCCTCGCAACTACGGTAGGCACGCCCCATGGAATTCAACCCGATCGATCTGATCCTGCACCTCGACGTCTATCTCAGCGGGTTGGTAGCCCAGTACGGCACCTGGATCTACGTCATTCTCTTCGCCGTGATCTTCTGCGAGACGGGTCTGGTGGTCATGCCCTTCCTGCCCGGCGACTCCCTGCTGTTCATCGCCGGCGCTCTTTCCGCCCTCGGCGACATGGACCCCTATCTGCTCGCCGGCCTGCTGATGTTCGCCGCTGTGGCGGGCGACAGCACCAACTACCTGATCGGCCGCTTCGCCGGCGACAAGCTGTTCAGCAACCCCCATTCCAAGATCTTCCGCCGCGACTACCTGCTGCGCACCCAGGCCTTCTACGAGCACCACGGCGGCAAGACCATCACCCTGGCGCGCTTCCTGCCCATCATCCGTACCTTCGCCCCCTTCGTCGCCGGGGTCGGGCGCATGCACTACCCCTACTTTCTCGGCTACAGCGTGCTCGGCTCGCTGCTCTGGGTCGGCGGTCTGGTGAGTCTGGGCTACTTCTTCGGCAACGTGCCCTTCATCAAGCAGAATCTCACCCTGATGGTGCTGGCCATCATCGGCATCTCCCTGCTGCCGATGATCCTCGGCCTGATCAAGAGCCGGCGCGCCGCAGTCCAGAGCGGAGTCTGAGCCCTTGGGCTTCTGGCGCGCCTGGCGCGAGCGGCGCCTGCTGGAGCGGGTCGCCATCGCCGATGAACTCTGGGCGCGCCTGCGTCAGCGCCTGCCGCTCCTCGATGGCCTGAGTGCCGCCGAGGACACCTGGCTCCGCGAGCACTGCGTGCTGTTTCTCGCCGAGAAGCGCCTCACCCTGCTCCAGGGTCTTGAACTGGACGACGGCGACCGCCTGCTGCTGGCCGCCCAGGCCCTGCTGCCGCTGCTGCACCTGCCGGAAGCGGCGCTCTATCCCAATGTCCGCGAGATCGTCGTCTACCCGGACGCCTTCGTCAGTCCGCAGCGCCATCGCGACGAAGGTGGCCTGGAACACGAGTGGGACGAGGAACGCGACGGCGAAGCCTGGGATCGCGGCCAGGTGGTGCTGGCCTGGCCCGGCATCCAGGCCAGTGGTGGCTGGGAGGCCTACAACCTGGTCATCCACGAATTCGCCCACCTCCTCGACCTGCTCGCCGGCGGTCTGTGCAACGGCCAGCCGCCACTGCACGAAGGCATGCCCCAGGCCGCCTGGACCGGCGCCCTGCAAGGCGCCTATGACGACCTCAATCGCCAGCTCGACGCCGATCCGGATGCGCAGACTGTCCTCGACCCCTATGCGGCAGAAAGCCCCGAGGAATTCTTCGCTGTCGCCTGCGAGTATTTCTTCAGCGCGCCCGACCTGCTCAGCGAGCACTATCCAGCGGTGTACGAGCAGCTGCAGCAGCTGTTCCGCCAGGATCCGCGCCAGCGTCTCGCCGCCAGCCTGGCGAGCGTGCCACAGCCGACACCCCCGGGGTCCGAGGCTCGAACCCCGATCTGAAAGCGCCTATACTCCCGGCCACTTTTCCCAACCGACCAGAGGGACCCGTTCATGAGCTACAGCAAGATTCCCGCCGGCAAAGACCTGCCGAACGACATCTACGTCGCCATCGAGATTCCGGCCAACCACGCGCCGATCAAATACGAGATCGACAAGGACAGCGACGCCCTCTTCGTCGACCGTTTCATGGCCACCCCCATGTTCTACCCGGCCAACTACGGCTACATCCCCAACACCCTGGCCGACGATGGCGACCCCCTGGACGTGCTGGTCGTGACTCCCTACCCGGTCGCTCCCGGCGCCGTGATCCGCGCCCGTCCGGTCGGCGTGCTGCACATGACCGACGAAGCCGGCGGTGACGCCAAGCTGATCGCCGTCCCCCACGACAAGCTGAGCGTCCTGTACAAGGACGTGAAGGAATACACCGACCTGCCGGCCCTGCTGCTGGAGCAGATCAAGCACTTCTTTGAGAACTACAAGGATCTGGAGAAGGGCAAGTGGGTCAAGGTCGAAGGCTGGGGCGACGCCGACGCCGCCCGCGCCGAGATCACCAAGGCCGTGGCCGCCTACAAGGGCTGATCCACGCCGCTGTCGAAAAGCCCGGTTCGCCGGGCTTTTTTGTGCCCGCTCGCCACGTGGCCGACGGCATCCATTGCCGCTGCAGAAAAGGTTATCGCGCTAGCGTTGGTCGGAGCAAAGATAGCGCTCATCCGAATTAACGATAACAGTTATCATAACCGAATAGGATCGCTTCCCACTCGTAATCCTGTCGTCCTGGCAGCGACTTCGAGCCCCCGGCCGTCAATACAGGATTCGCTCGTCATGGCTCGCTCGTGCTTTGTCTTCCCGTTCTCGCCCCTCGCCCTGGCCATCGCCGCCCTGAGCGTCGTCACCGGCGCGCCCGCCCTGGCGCAAACCAACGGCGACACCGTGCAACTGGACTCCACCACGGTGACTGCCACCGAGGCGCCCAAGGACGCTCCGCCGCCCGCCTACACCGGTGGCCAGGTGGCGACCGGGGGCAAGCTGGGCGTGCTGGGCAATCAGGACAACATGAGCGTGCCCTTCAGCGTCACCAGCTACACCGCCAAGCTGATCCAGGACCAGCAGGCCCAGACCATCGGCGAGGTGCTGAGCAACGACGCCTCGGTGCGCCAGTACAGCGGCTATGCCAACCAGTCGCAGAACTTCGTTATCCGCGGCTACAAGCTGACCGGCGATGACATCTCCTTCAACAACCTCTATGGCGTCATGCCGCGGCAGATCATCGCCACCGAAGCCCTGGAGCGGGTCGAGGTATTCAAGGGTCCCAACGCCTTCATCAATGGCGTGACACCTACCGGCTCCGGCATCGGCGGCGCGGTCAACCTGCAGCCCAAGCGCGCCCAGGACACCCCGACCCGCAGCTATACCGTCGACTACACCAGCGACGGCCGCCTCGGCCAGCATCTCGACCTCGGCCAGCGCTTCGGTGCGGACAACCGCTTCGGCGCCCGGATCAATCTGATGCAGCGCGAGGGCGATACCGCCATCGATGACGAGAGCCAGAGATCCAAGCTGTTCGTCGCCGGACTGGATTACCGGGGCGACCGCTTTCGCCTCTCCACCGACTTCGGCTACCAGAAGCAGGTGGTCAACGGCGGACGCGACAGCCTGCTGCTCGGCAGCCGCCTGACCCGCCTGCCCCATGCCCCCTCGTCCGATACCAACTACAACGCGCCCTGGACCCGTACCCAGCTGGAAGACACCTTCGGCATGGTGCGCGGCGAGTACGACCTGAGTGACCGCTGGACCGCCTACCTCGCCATGGGCGGCAAGCACACCCGGGAGAACGGGACCTACGGCAGCGCCACCCTGAATGATGAGGCGGGCAATCTCACCATCGGCGGGTCGAAGATCCCCCACGATGACGACTCCCGCACCGTCATGACCGGCCTGAATGGCAGCCTGCAGACCGGCCCCGTCAGCCACCAGATCGCCCTGGGCGCGTCCAGTATCTGGACGGAGCAGAAGAACGCCTACGACTTCGCCTTCCCTGCGGGCGCGAGCAATCTGGACCACCCAGTAGCTGTTGCCTATCCGCGATTCGGTCAATTCATAGGGGGGGATCTGCACGATCCGAGCACCACCGGCAAGACCACCAACCAGAGCCTCGCGCTGTCCGACACTTTGGGCTTCTTCGATGATCGCCTGTTGACCACGTTGGGCGTTCGTCGCCAATCCTTACTGGTCGAAGGCTATGCCTATGGCGACGGCCCCCGTAACTCCAAGTACGACCAATCCATCACCACCCCGATCTATGGCGTCGTCTACAAGCTGACTGACGAGGTCTCGCTGTACGCCAACCGCATCGAGGGCCTGGCGCAAGGGCCGACCGCGCCTACCCGGAATGGCAGCACCCCGCTGCTGAACGCCGGCCAGGTGTTTTCGCCGGCGCGCTCCAAGCAGACCGAGGCCGGTATCAAGTACGACCAGGGTACCTTCGGAGCAACCCTGGGTGTTTACCGCATCGAACAACCAGCGGACGGCTACTCCCAAGGCAATCGCTACATTCGCGACGGTGAACAGGAAAACCGTGGCCTCGAGCTGAACGTCTTCGGCGAACCCCTGCTGGGACTGCGTCTGCTGGCGGGCGCCACCTTCATGGACACCGAGCTCAAGGGCACCCAGAACGGCAGCAACGACGGCAATCGTGCCATCGGCGTACCGCGCTTCCAGTACAACCTCGGCGCCGACTGGGATGTACCAGGCCTTGCAGGGGTGGCGCTCAACGGCCGCCTGCTGCGCACCGGCGGCCAATACGCCGATGCGGCCAACAACCTGAGCATTCCGGCCTGGACCCGCGTCGACCTTGGTGCGCGTTATCGCTTCAAAGTCGAGCAAAAAGACGTTACCCTGCGCGCCAACGTCGAGAACGTGGCCAACAAGGCCTATTGGGAATCCGCCTTTGGCGGTTACCTGACCCAGGGCGATCCGCGCACCCTCAAGGTGTCCGCCACCCTGGACTTCTGATCGACAGGCGTTCTGGCCCACCGCCAGCCGCCACGCGCCGCCTCAGCAGCGCATCCTTCATCTGCCCGGCAAGGGCAACCCGGGCGGGCCGGGCTCACCAAAAATCAGCTCAACCCGCCCTCGAAAGCCGGCCACAAGCCGGCTTTTTTGCGTCTGCCGTTCGAGTAGCTCATAACCAGGCGCAGCGGAGCGACGACCGGTACGGATGCAAGCCGCCCAGGCAGAGCCTTTCGCCCATGTCGGCGTCCTGAGTCAGCCCGCCAGGCAAACTCACGAGAAACTCAGGCCCGTTACTCAGGGTCGACCGAGGAAGAGTCCGCCCCGAGTCGCCATCATGTCCCGCCGTCTGCGTCTGCCTCTTTACTTCCTCATCGGCTTGGTCGTCCTGCTGCTGTGCCTGCACCTCGCCGCGCCGCTGTTGATCCGCCATTACCTCAACGACAAGCTGGCGGACATGGGCGACTATCGTGGCCAGATCACCGACGTGGACCTGGCCTGGTGGCGCGGCGCCTATCGCATCGAAGGGCTGGAGATCGTCAAGGTCAACGGCAAGGTGCCGGTGCCCTTTCTCAAGGCACCGGCCATCGACATCGCGGTGAGTTGGCGCTCGCTGTGGCAGGACCATGCCATCGTCGGGCGCATCGTCTTCGATCGCCCCGAACTCAACTTCGTCGACGGTGGTGCGCGCAAGGAGCAGTCGCAGACCGGTGAAGGCACCGACTGGCAGGACCAGGTGGACAAGCTGATCTCCATCACCCTCGACGAGGTGCGGGTGGTGAACGGGCGGGTGACCTTCCGCAACTTCAACTCCAAGCCCCAGGTGAATCTGGCAGCCACCGATGTTAACGCCAGCCTCTACAACCTGACCAACGCTGCCGACGCTCAGGACGAACGCATCGCCCACTTCGAAGGCAAGGCCGCCGTCCTCGGCAGCGCGCCCCTGGAAGCCAGCGCCCGCTTCGATCCCTTCAAGGACTTCACCGACTTCGATTTCCGCCTGAGAGTCACCGACATCGACCTGCCCAAACTCAATGATTTCGCCCGCGCCTACGGCAAGTTCGATTTCCGCGCCGGCAGCGGCGACGTAGTGGTGGAGGCCAAGGCGGTGGACGGCCAGCTCAGTGGCTACGTCAAGCCGCTGATGAAGAACGTCGACATCTTCGACTGGCAGCAGGACGTCGAGAACCGCAACAAGAACGCCCTGGAGAGCGCCTGGGAAGCCGTGGTCGGCACCGCCCAGACCCTGCTCAAGAACCAGCCCCGCGACCAGTTCGCCACCCGGGTAGATCTCTCGGGCAGCGTGAAGAACCAGGACATCAGCCCGTTGCAGGCCTTCTTCAATATCCTGCGCAATGCCTTCGTGCAGGCCTTCAGTGCTAGATATGACGCGGATTGACGCTTTCGTAGGTTGGCGCTGAGCACAGCGAAGCCCAACAGCTTGATTTCTGGCGTCCGGCCACCCTCACCCCAGCCCTCTCCCAGAGGGAGAGGGCGCGGTTGGACCCCGCAGCGTTTTCCACTGACGTACACGGACGCGAGCGGTGGATAAGGCCGCACCATAATCCACCCTACCCGTAGGTTGGCGCTGAGCGCAGCGAAGCCCAACGGGCGGGACTGTCAGTGACTCCAACGGTGGATAAGGCCGCACCGTGATCCACCCTACCCGTAGGTTGGCGCTGAGCGCAGCGAAGCCCAACACCATCACCCTCACCCGATAAACAACCGATACGCCGGATTGTCCGTCTCGTCCCAGTAGCGATAGCCGATGGCATCCAGGGTCGCCAACAGCTCGCCCCGCTCGGCGTGACTGGCCTCCAGCGCCGCGAATACCCGCCCGTCCGCCGCGCCATGGTTACGATAATGGAACATGCTGATGTTCCAGCGGCCGCCTAACCGCTCGAGGAAATCGAACAGCGCCCCAGGCCGCTCGGGGAATTCGAAGCGGAACACCTGTTCTTGATCGACCCGCATGGCATGGCCACCCACGGTGTGGCGGATATGCAACTTGGCCAGTTCGTTGTCGGTCAGGTCCAGCACCGGAAAACCCTGGTCGCGTAGTCCCTGCAGCAAGGCCTCACGTGGATCGCGCTGGGGGTGGGTCTGGACGCCGACGAAGATATGGGCTTCCTGGCCGGTGTGGTAGCGATAGTTGAATTCGGTGATCTGCCGCCGGCCCAGGGCCTCGCAGAAGGCCCGAAAGCTGCCCGGCCGCTCGGGGATGGTCACGGCGATGATGGCTTCGCGCTGCTCGCCTAATTCGGCGCGCTCGGCCACGTGTCTCAGGCGGTCGAAGTTGATGTTGGCGCCGGAATCGATGGCCACCAGCACCTGGCCGCCACTGCCGGCGCGCTCGGCGTACTTCTTGATCCCCACCACGCCCAGGGCGCCAGCCGGTTCGGTGATGGAGCGGGTGTCGTCGTAGATGTCCTTGATCGCCGCGCAGATCTCGTCCGAGCTGACGGTGATCACCTCGTCCACATAACGGCGGCAGACCTCGAAGGTGTGATGGCCGATCTGGGCCACGGCCACGCCATCGGCGAACAGCCCCACGCGCGGCAAGACCACCCGCTCGCCGGCGGCCATGGCCTGCTGCAGGCAGTTGGAGTCGTCCGGCTCGACGCCTATGACCCGGATCTCGGGGCGCAGGTATTTCACATAGGCGGCGATACCGGCGATCAGGCCACCGCCGCCCACGGGGACGAAGATGGCGTCCAGCCGGCCCGGCTGCTGGCGCAGGATCTCCATGGCCACGGTGCCCTGGCCGGCGATGACGTCGGGATCGTCATAGGGCGGGACGAAGGTGTAGCCCTGCTCCTCGGCCAGGCGCAAGGCCTCGGCCAGGGCCTCGGGAAAGGCATCGCCATGCAACACCACCTCGCCACCACGGGACTGGACGCCGATGACCTTGAGTTCCGGGGTGGTCCGCGGCATGACGATGATCGCCCGCACGCCCAGTTCGCGGGCCGCCAGGGCCAGGCCCTGGGCATGGTTACCGGCGCTGGCGGCGATGACGCCGCGAGCCTTTTCCTCGGTCGAGAGACTGGCCAGCTTGGTATAGGCGCCGCGGATCTTGAAGGAGAACACCGGCTGCAGGTCTTCGCGCTTGAGCAGCACCTGGCAGCCCAGCCGTTCGGACAGCGCCCGGGCTGGTTGCAGGGGCGTCTCGATGGCCACGTCGTAGACGGGGGCTTCGAGGATCTTGCGGGCATAGCGCTGCAAGAGATCGGTGGCGGGTTCCTGGACGGTCATGGCGGGCTCCTGGGGTGTTTCGTCGGGGCCCAGGAGTCAGAAAGTACAAACCCGCCTCTTGGGCGGGTCTGGTTGCGCAGCTAATGCTGTCCCGCCATCAGGTAATGGCGGTAATAATGCTGGGGCGTTGAGGGCTGCGCGTTTTCATGACCGCTACCCTAGGGCCTGGCCGGGCATGGCGTCAAGCGGCGCCGATGGCTGTGGCACAATGGCTAACCTGTTGCCCACTTCCCGCGACCCGATCGCCTCTGCCGAGAATCCCGATGGCCCGCAAGAAAGCTCCCGACTTCGAACAATCCCTGGCCGAACTGCAGACCCTGGTGGAACGCCTGGAGAGCGGCGAGCTGTCCCTGGAGGACTCCCTCGGCGCCTTCGAACAGGGCATCCGCCTGACCCGCGAATGCCAGGGCGCCCTGGCCCAAGCCGAGCAGAAGGTGCAGATCCTGCTGGAAAAGGACGGCGAACTCACCGCCGCCCCCTTCGCCCCGGTCGGGGACGACGCATGATCGAGGCCTACCAGCAACGCTGCCAGACCCGCGTCGACACCGCTCTCGCCCCGCTCTTCAGCGCGCCCCGCGCCGAACTCGCCCGGCTCTATGCCGCCATGGCCTACAGCGTCATGGGTGGCGGCAAGCGGGTACGGCCGTTGCTGGTCTATGCCGCCTGCGAAGCCCTGGGTGGCGATCCGGCGCGCGCCGACCAGGCCGCCTGCGCGGTAGAGCTGATCCACGCCTATTCCCTGGTCCACGACGACCTGCCGGCCATGGACGACGACGACCTGCGCCGCGGCCGGCCCACCACCCACAAGGCCTATGACGAGGCCTGCGCCATCCTTGCCGGCGACGGCCTGCAGACTCTGGCCTTCGAGACCCTGCTGGCGGCGCCCCAGGACGCCGCGGTGCGGCTGGAGATGGTCGCGGTGCTGGCCCGCGCCAGCGGTCCGGCGGGCATGGTCGGCGGTCAGGCCATCGATCTGGAATCGGTCGGCCGGCGCATCGACCAGCCGGCGCTGGAGACCATGCATTTGCACAAGACCGGCGCCCTGATCGCCGCCAGCGTGCAGCTCGGCGCCCTGGCCAGCGAAGCCGCCGGTGCCGCCGAGCGCGACGCCCTGGCCCGCTATGCCGAGGCCATCGGCCTGGCCTTCCAGGTCTGGGACGACGTGCTCGACATCGAGAGCGATACCCAGACCCTGGGCAAACGCCAGGGTGCCGACCTCGCCCGTGACAAACCGACCTACCCGGCGCTGCTCGGGCTGGACGCGGCCAAGGCCTATGCCCTGGAACTGCGCGACACCGCCCTGGCGGCCATCGAGCCCCTGGGTGAGCCGGCTGAACCCCTACGCGCCCTGGCCCGCTATATCGTGGAACGACGTAGCTAGACGCGCTTCAGCGGAAAAACTCGTAACCCGGGCCGCATTTGCCCCCGGGTCCGTTGTCACAGGGGCATAACAAGACGCCCTGCCCGCTGTTGGGATGCCACGCGGGCATCGGGTAAACTGCCTAATTCTCTGCGCAAAGTGATCAGCCAGATGCCCAAGACGTTTCACGAGATTCCCCGCCAGCGTCCCGCGACGCCCCTGCTCGACCGCATCGACTCGCCGGTGCAACTGCGCCAGCTCGGTGACGCCGAGTTGGACGCCGTCGCCGACGAACTGCGCGCCTTTCTCCTGTGGACCGTGGGCCAGACCGGCGGTCATTTCGGCGCCGGCCTGGGCGTCATCGAACTGACCGTGGCCCTGCACTACGTCTTCAACACCCCGGAAGACCGGCTGGTGTGGGACGTCGGCCACCAGGCCTATCCGCACAAGATCCTCACCGGCCGCCGCGAAGGCATGGCCAGCCTGCGCCAGAAGGACGGCCTGGCCGCCTTTCCACGGCGCAGCGAAAGCGAGTACGACACCTTTGGCGTCGGCCACTCCAGCACCTCCATCGGCGCCGCCCTGGGCATGGCCATCGCCGCCCAGTTGCAGGGCATCGAGCGCAAGTCGGTCGCGGTGATCGGCGACGGCGCCCTGACCGCGGGCATGGCCTTCGAGGCGCTCAACCATGCCTCGGACACCGGCGCCAACATGCTGGTGGTGCTCAACGACAACGACATGTCCATCTCGCGCAACGTCGGTGGCCTGTCCAACTACCTGGCGCGGCTGCTCTCCAGCCGTACCTACCAGCACCTGCGCGAAAACGGCAAGAAGGCCCTCTCCAAGCTGCCCGGTGCCTGGGAAATCGCCCGCCGTACCGAAGAGGCCGCCAAGGGCATGCTGGTGCCCGGCACCCTGTTCGAGGAGCTGGGCTGGAACTACATCGGCCCCATCGACGGCCATGACCTGCCGACCCTGGTCACCACCTTGCGCAACCTGCGCGATGCCAAGGGTCCGCAATTCCTCCATGTGATCACTCGCAAGGGCAAGGGCCTGTCCATCGCCGAGGCCGATCCCATCAGCTACCACGCCATCACCAAGCTGGAGCCGCTGGACGCCAAGCCCAAGCGCCCAGGTGCGCCCAAGTACTCCAACATCTTTGGCGACTGGCTGTGCGACATGGCCGCCGTCGATGCCAAACTGGTGGGCATCACCCCGGCGATGAAGGAAGGCTCCGACCTGATCCGCTTCGCCGAACGCTATCCCGAACGCTACTTCGACGTGGCCATCGCCGAGCAGCACGCGGTGACCCTGGCCGCCGGCCTGGCCTGCGACGGCATGAAGCCGGTGGTGGCCATCTACTCCACCTTCCTGCAACGCGGCTACGACCAGTTGATCCACGACGTGGCGGTGCAGAATCTGGATGTGCTCTTCGCCATCGACCGCGCTGGCCTGGTGGGCGAAGACGGCCCGACCCACGCGGGCAGTTTCGACCTCTCCTACCTGCGTTGCATCCCTGGCATGGTGATCATGGCGCCCAGCGACGAAAACGAGCTGCGCCGCCTGCTCACCACCGGCTATCGCCACCAGGGCCCGGCCGCGGTGCGCTACCCGCGCGGCAGCGGCCCCAACGCCGCCCTGGATCCGGGCCTGGAGCCCCTGCCTATCGGTAAAGGCGTGGTGCGTCGTCAGACCAGCCTGAAGAGCGGCCCCAAGGTCGGCTTCCTGGTGTTTGGCGTGCAACTGGCCGAAGCCCTGCAGGTCGCCGAGCGCCTGGACGCCAGCGTGGCCGACATGAGATTCGTCAAGCCGCTGGACGAGGCCCTGATCCGCCAGTTCGCCGCCGACCACGACCTGCTGGTCACGGTCGAGGAAAACAGCGTCATGGGCGGCGCCGGCAGTGCGGTCAACGAATTCCTGCAGGCCAATGCCCTGGTCCAGCCCGTGCTCAACCTGGGCCTGCCGGACAGCTACATCGAACACGCCAAGCCGGCCGACATGCTGGCCGAGTGCGGCCTCGATGAAGCCGGCATCGAGCGTGCGGTACGCGAGCGCCTGGCGCTGGCGGATCTGACCCCGGCCGGTCTGCGCAAGGAAGCTTGAGCGCAACCAGCCATTGGCCAGTAAAAAGGCGCCCTAGGGCGCCTTTTCCATGTCTTCGTTCTGATGCAGATTACCGAGCATGTGGCCGAGCTTGCCGGCTTTGGTCAGCAGGTAGCGGCGGTTGTGCGGATTGAGCCCTTCCTGCAAGGGCACCCGCTCGGCGACCGGGATGCCCAGCACCTCGAGCGCCTTCACCTTGCGCGGATTGTTGGTCATCAGCCGCAGCGCCGTGACGCCCAGGTGCTCGAGCATCGGCTTGCACAGGGCATAGGTGCGCTGGTCGGCGCCGAAACCCAGGCGCTCGTTGGCTTCGACGGTATCGGCCCCGGCATCCTGCAGCTCATAGGCGCGGATCTTGTTGAGCAGGCCGATGCCGCGCCCCTCCTGGCGCAGATAGAGCAACACGCCACGCCCGGCTTCGGCGATGGCGCGCAGCGCGGCTTCCAGCTGGAAACCGCAGTCGCATCTCAGGCTGAACAGCGCATCGCCGGTCAGGCATTCGGAATGCAGGCGGCCCAGCACCGGCTCGCCATCGGCCACGTCACCGAAGGTCAGGGCGACGTGCTCCTTGCCATCGGTCTCGTCGAGGAAACCGTGCATGGTGAACAGGCCGAAGGGGGTGGGCAGTTGGGAGGCGGCGACAAAGACGACGGACACCTGCGGGCTCCTGGCGGGGAAAGACGTACATTGTAACCTTTTCCCCGGGCCCGGCGTCATCGCCAGGGGTTATGACGTCGACACGTAACGATCTATCAGAGCCTGTTCAAAATCTCGCGAGCTAGAGCCAAACAAGGCGAAAAGGGCTGAGGAAGCGGAGTTTACGAGTGGTAAATGAGCATTCCGAAGCCATTTTCAACGCGGTCTGGCCAACGCGCAGCAGATTTTGAACAGGCTCTCAGCGCGCCTGGACGTAGAAGATGCCCTGGGCCTCGCGCCAGCCCACGCGATTGAGGAAACTCATGCCCAGCAGCCCCTGGCTTGGGTAGTTGCCCTCCAGCACCATGGCCTCCACCCCGACCACCTCGACATCACCCAGGCGCACCTGCTTGAGCGTGGTGCGCCAGGCGCGGGCATGACCGCTGGCGGTTTCCACCCAGCCCGGGGTGCCGTCGCGATAGCTGATGCCCAGCTGATCGGCCTGGGCGCCACTCAGGGCGACGCTGGTGGCGCCGGTGTCCACCAGCAGCGGCACCGGGCGGCCGTTGACGTTGGCGGTGACCTGATAGTGGCCGTTGTTGCTGCGCGGCACGCTGAATTCGCGGCGCTGCGGAGCGCTGTAGCCGTCGCTGTATTCGCGGCCGAGGGCGAAGGTCTGGGTCTGGCCGTCGATGCGCAGCAGCGCCTGCTGGGCATCAGCACTGACCAGCTCGACGTCGTCCAGGCGCTGGCCGACTCGCAGCAATTTGCGCTGGCCATTGACGTTGACCACCGCCGCGCCATTGAACAACCCCACGACCCTGACCTGGGGTTGCGCCCAGGCGAGCGAACCGACGGCCAACAACAGGCCGTACGCGCCCAGTCTTTTCACTGCCCTGCTCCTTGGGCCTGCGTCTCGTCAGCCGACGAGATGACCCCAACCGATGTGTAATCCCTGGACCACCAGCCAGGCGAGAACGCCGGCCAGTACATCGTCGACCATGATGCCGACACCGCCGCGGACATTGACATCCAGCCAGCGGATTGGCCAGGGCTTGCAGATGTCTAGTACGCGGAAGGCGACGAAACCCACCAGCAGCCAGATCAACCCCGGGGGTGACAGCCAGAAGGTGATCCAGATGCCGACCATCTCGTCCCAGACGATGCCCTCATGGTCGTGCACCCCCAGTTCCCGGGCAACCTTGCCGCACAGCCAGCAACCGAACACGGTCAGCAGCACCAGCAGCAGCGGATAGCTCCAACCACTGAGCAGCTGCCAGAGCGGCACGAAGGGCAAGGCGATCAGCGATCCCCAGGTGCCGGGCGCCTTGGGCAGGGTGCCGGAACCCAGGCCAAAGGCCAGGAAATGCCAGGGATCGCGCCAGACCGACAGGGGGACCGGCTGGGCGGGGGCTTGGTGTTCGCTCACGAAAGGGACTCCGCTCGAAGACGCTAGAAGTGTTGGAAACCGGTCTGCGCCAAGGTCATGGGCTGACCGTCGGCGGCGAGGACAGCAACGCCGCTGCCCGCCTCGACCCGCCCGATCACCTGCGCCTGGGGCCAGGCGACGGCCAGCGCCGGGGCCTGCTCCGGTGGCAGGGTGAAGACCAGTAGATAGTCGTCGCCGGCGCCCAGCGCCAGGCGCAGCACCTCATCGGCAGGGAAGAGTTCGGCCAGGGCCGGACTCACCGGCAGCCGCGCCGTCTCCACCACCAGGCGTACCCCGGAGGCGGCGGCGATGTGGCCGCAATCGGCCACCAGGCCGTCGGAGACGTCCTGGGCCGCCGTCGCCCTGCCCCGCAGCCAGAGGCCGAGGTCGAATTGCGGTTGGGGTGCCCAGTAGCGCGCCAGCAGGTGCCGACAGGCGTCGCCCTCCGGCGCGCGCTGGCCGAGGACGAAGGGCAAGGCCCCGCCGGCTTCACCGGGGGCGCCGCCCAGGCACAGCAGATCGCCCGGGCGGGCACCGCTGCGCAGCAGGGCCTGACCGGCCGGCACCTGGCCGAAAACCGTGAGGGTAAGGGACAGCGGGCCGCGGGTAGTATCGCCACCGACCAGGCGCAACTCGCACTGCTCGGCCATCTGCGCAAGTCCTGCCGCCAGGCCTTCCAGCCAGGCGGGTTCGACGCTCGGCAGGGTCAGCGCCAGGGTGAAGCCCAAGGGCGCGGCGCCCATGGCCGCCAGGTCGCTGGCGCTCACCGCCAGGGCGCGCTGGCCGAGGCCGTGGGCATCCGGGCAGGGATCGGGGAAATGCACCCCGGCGGTCAGGGTGTCGGTGGAAACCGCCAGCTGCTCACCCGGGGCGGGTGCCAGCAGCGCGCAGTCGTCACCGATGCCCAGCGCCACGCCGGGTCCGCTGCGGGCGCAGGGCGCCGCGGCGAAATAGCGACGGATGAGTTCGAATTCACCCATGCCAGAGCGGGCGATCAGCGCTTGCCGCGCAACTCGGCGCTGCGCAGCTTGGGCGCCAGCTTGTCCAGCACGCCGTTGACGAACTTGTGGCCGTCGGTGGCGCCGAAGATCTTGGCCATCTCGATGCCCTCGTTGATCACCACGCGATAGGGCACGTCGATACGCTTGAGCAGCTCGTAGCAGGACAGTCGCAGCACGGCCAGCTCGACCGGATCCACCTCGTTCATGGCACGGTCCAGGCAGGGCAGGATCAGACCGTCGATCTCGCTCTTGTTGGCCGGCACGCCATGGAGGACTTCATGGAAGTAGGCGCCGTCGACCTTGGCGAAATCGTTGTCGACGCGAAACTGCGCCTCGATCTCGTTGATCGCCTGGCCCGCCATGTGCCACTGGTACAGGGCCTGGACCGACAGGCTGCGCGCTTCGCGACGGGCAGCCAGTTTGCCGGTGGGGGCCTTCTTGCCCGCGGGCTTGCCGGCCGCGGGCGGAGTCAGATCGCCGCTCACTTGGCCTCCAGCTGCGCCAGCAGGCTGACCATTTCCAGAGCGGACAGGGCGGCTTCGGCGCCCTTGTTGCCGGCCTTGGTGCCGGAGCGCTCGATGGCCTGCTCGATGGAGTCGACGGTCAGGACGCCAAAGGACACCGGTACGCCGAATTCCATGGAGACCTGGGCCAGACCCTTGGTGCACTCGCCGGCCACGTATTCGAAGTGGGGGGTGCCGCCGCGGATCACCGCGCCGAGGGCGATGATGGCGTCGAATTCGTCGCGCTGGGCGATCTTCTGCACCGCCAGCGGGATCTCGAAGGCGCCGGGGACGCGGATGATGGTCAGGTCGTCCGGCTTGATGCCGTGCCGTACCAGGGCGTCGATGGCGCCCTGCAGCAGGCTTTCGACGACGAAGCTGTTGAAGCGACCGACCACCAGGGCGAAACGGCCCTGGGGAGCGATGAAGGTGCCTTCAAAGGTCTTGATGTTCATGTGCGGGTCCAGTTGTCAAAGAGCCGGACGGCCGGCGGTGCCAGGCCGTTCGTGGAAATCCAGGTGAAGCGCGCCATGCCACCCGGGCGGAGCGCGCCAGGCGGAAGGGTCATTCTTCAGGAGGCAGATAGTCTACTACTTCCAGGTCGAAGCCGGATATGGCGTTGAACTTCATCGGCGAGCTGAGCAGGCGCATCTGACGAATGCCCAGGTCGCGGAGGATCTGCGAACCGGCACCGACGGTGCTGTAGGTGGACAGTGCCTTGGGCACCGGCAGCGGCTCGCGCAGGTGCGCCAGCAGGTCGTCGCCCTCGATCGAGTGACCCAGCAGCAGCACCACGCCAGTGCCTTCGCGGGCCACGCGCTCCATGGCACTGCGTAGACTCCAGCGACCCGGCTGCTGCACCTGCAGGAGGTCGCGCAGCGGATCCATGTTGTGCACCCGCACCAGCGGCAGCTCCTGGCCGGCCAGGTCGCCACGGATCAGTGCCAGGTGGACGTCGCCCTCCACCTCGTCGCGATAGGTCACCAGCTTGAACGGCCCGAGTTCGGTCTCCAGCTGCTGCTCGTCGATGCGCTTGACGGTGTGCTCGTGGAGCAGGCGGTAGTGGATCAGATCGGCGATGGTGCCGACCTTGAGCCCGTGCTGCTCGGCGAAGGCTTCGAGTTCGTCGCGCCGGGCCATGGTGCCGTCGTCGTTCATCACCTCGCAGATCACGCCGCTCTCGGCGAAACCGGCCATGCGCGCCAGGTCGCAGGCCGCCTCGGTGTGGCCGGCACGGGCCAGCACACCGCCGGGCTGGGCCATTAGCGGAAACATGTGGCCGGGACTGACCACGTCGCCGGGCTTGGCGTCCTTGGCGATGGCGGCCTGCACGGTGCGGGCGCGGTCGGCCGCGGAGATGCCGGTGCTGATGCCCTCGGCAGCCTCGATGGAGACGGTGAACTTGGTGCCGAAGCCGGAGGCGTTGCGGCTGGCCATCATCGGCAGGTTGAGGCGTTCGCAGAGACCCTTGCTCATGGGCATGCAGATCAGGCCCCGGGCATGGCGGGCCATGAAGTTGATGTGTTCGGCGGTGACGCATTCGGAGGCGATGATGATGTCGCCTTCGTTCTCGCGGTCCTCGTCGTCCATGAGGATGACCATCTTGCCCGCGCGGATGTCCTGGATGATGTCTTCAATGCTGGAAAGTGCCACGGTGTCGTCCTTAGCGCTGCAGATAGCCGTGTTCGGCGAGAAAGTGTTCGGTGACGCCGCCCTTGCTGGACTCGGCGGCCTTGTCGCCCAGCAGCAGGCGCTCCAGGTAGCGGGCCAGCAGGTCCACCTCCAGGTTCACCCGCCGCCCGGCGCGGTAGTCGGCCATGATGGTCTCGCCGAGGGTATGGGGGACGATGGTCAGCTCGAATTCGGCGCCGTCCACCGCGTTCACCGTGAGGCTGACGCCGTCCACGGTGATCGAGCCCTTGAGGGCGATGTAACGAGCCAGTTCGGCCGGGGCACGCAGGCGAAACTGCACGGCGCGGGCGTTATCGGCGCGGGAGACCACTTCGCCGAGGCCGTCCACGTGGCCGCTGACCAGGTGGCCGCCGAGGCGACTGGTGGGCATCAGCGCCTTTTCCAGGTTGACCCGGCTGCCGGGCTTGAGGCCGCCCAGGCTGGTGAGGCTCAGGGTTTCGCGACTGACGTCGGCCCAGAAGCCATCGCCAGGCAAGTCCACGGCGGTGAGGCAGACTCCGTTGACGGCGATGCTGTCGCCGAGCTTGACGTCGGCCAGGTCGAGCTTGCCGGTGGCGACATGGAGGCGCACGTCCCCGCCCTTGGGCGTGAGGGCGCGGATCTCGCCGAGGGCTTCGATGATTCCGGTAAACATCAGCTCAGGCCTCCGAGAGGTAGAGCCAGAAAGACAGTGCAGCTAGACATCGACGAACTCCTGTTTCGGTGAAAAAACAGGGCGTACGGACAGAAGGGAAATCAGACGGACGAGGGGCTCGCACCCCTGCCAGGCGAGGCTATCCCGTTCTCTCTCATCCGGACTATGACCGTCGGCCCCGGGATCCAACCGGGTCTGCTGACCTCCCCCGCCACAGAGGACCGGGAAGCGCTCGCGGGCTCGTCCCGATTGATCGGGCGTTACCGCCGGTGGGGAATTGCACCCCGCCCTGAGAACTCGCCACCCGCAGGCGGCGCAGGTTTTGTAACACAGTTCGCCGCCAGGGGGCCAGGGGCGTCAGGTGTCGCGCCGGGGTCGGGCGATCAGGTGCAGGTCCGCGCCCACCGGCGTGGCGCTGATGATCTCCAGCTGTGGCGCCTGGGCCAGGTGCTGCAGCGGCCAGTCCAGCAGCGGTCGGGCGCTGGAACCCAGGAACTTGGGTGCCAGGAACAGGTGATATTCGTCGACCAGCCCGGCCTGGGCGAAGGCACCGGCCAGGCGCGGTCCGGCCTCCACTAGGACGTCGTTGACCTGCTCGCCGCCCAGGCGGGTCAGCAGGGCCGTTAGATCGACCTGGCCCTGGGCGCCGGGTAGCGCCAAGTAGTCATGACCGGCCGCCGCATAGGCGGGCGCCTCGTCCGCCATACCGGCGACCCGTGCCGCGCCGGCCTGGAAGAAGGGTGCCTCCAGCGGCACCCGGCCACGGCCGTCCACTAGCAGCCGCTGCGGCGTGCGCAGGGTGGCCAGTTCCAGTTCGTCTCCACTCAGGCCCAGTTCGCTCGGGCGCACGGTCAGGCGCGCGCCATCGGCCAGCACGGTGTCGGCGCCGGTGATCACCACCCCCGCCTCGGCACGCAGTCGCTGGACGCTCTGGCGCGCCGCCGGCCCGGTGATCCACTGGCTTTCGCCACTGGCCATGGCGGTGCGGCCATCCAGACTCAGGGCCAACTTGACCCGCACGAAGGGCCGCCCGGTGAGCATGCGCTGGATGAAGCCGGCGTTGAGCGCTCGCGCTTCGGCTTCCAGCACTCCGGCGCGGGTGGCGATGCCAGCGGCGGCGAGCCGCGCCAGGCCGCGTCCGGCCACCAGCGGATTGGGATCGGTCATGGCCGCCACCACCTCGGCCACTCCGGCCGCGACCAGGGCGTCGGCGCAGGGCGGGGTGCGGCCATGGTGGCTGCAGGGCTCCAGCGTCACATAGGCAGTGGCGTCGCGGGCGGCATCCCCTGCCTGGCGCAGCGCATGCACCTCGGCATGGGGGCCGCCGGCCTGGCGGTGCCAGCCCTCGCCCACCACCTGGCCGTCACGGACGATCACGCAGCCCACCCGCGGATTGGGCGCCGTGCTGTAGCGGCCGAGCGCCGCCAGCGCCAGGGCGCGGGCCATCCAGAATTCGTCGTTCATCCCGTTGGCGGCGCTCATACCGGCTGCTTGCCCGGATCCTGGGCCAGCCGCTCGATTTCGTCGCGGAATTCGGCCAGGTCCTGGAATTGCCGATAGACCGAGGCGAAGCGGATATAGGCCACCTGGTCCAGCTTGCGCAACTCGTCCATCACCAGTTCGCCCACCACCCGGGAACGGATCTCCCGCTCGCCGGTGGCGCGCAGTCGGTGCTTGATCAAGGCGATGGCCTCTTCCAGGCGCTCGACGCTGACCGGTCGCTTCTCCAGGGCGCGCTGCATGCCAGCGCGCAACTTGTCCTCGTCGAAGGGCTGGCGGGTGCCGTCCTGCTTGATCAGCCGCGGCAGCACCAGTTCGGCGGTCTCGAAGGTGGTGAAACGTTCCTGGCAGGCCAGGCACTCACGCCGCCTGCGCACCTGCTCGCCGGCCGCAACCAGCCGGGAATCCGTGACCTTGGTGTCGTGGGCGCCGCAGAAGGGACAATGCATGGAGGAGTCGACCGCCGGAAGGGAAAGCCTTCATGGTACCCGATCGCCCCCTGCCGGGAACCTCCGGGTACCGGACGAATCGACAGCCAGGAGCCGCCGGGCTATAAGAGCGCCCTGTGTTCGACGACCCCTTTCCAGCCTCCCGTGCCGCCCTCGCCGGTGGCGACCTCCGGATCCTGCCATGACCCCACGCGTCCTCCTGCCCCTGCTGTTCACCGGTCTGCTCGTGGCGTGCTCCAGCCCACCCGAAACCACGCCGCCGCAGCCCACCACCCCGGCCGACGAGCCGGTTCCGGTGGCGGGCGCTCCCACCCCGGCCAATCTGCGCGAAATCTCCGGGGTGCTGCGCAATGCCCAGGGCCTGGTCCCGGCCGGCGCCCAGGTCGAGATCGCCCTGCTGGCGGTCAACGCCAAGGGCCTGCCCCAGCGCCTGCTGGCCAGCGAGACGGTGACCGGCAAGGGCGCGCCCCTGGCCTTCCGCTTGCCCTTCAATCCCGAGATCTTCCCCACCCGTCCTGACCTCAAGGTGGAATTCCACGCCCGCCTGATCCAGGCCGGGCAACTGGCCAGCTACCTGCCACCGGTCGGTGTGGGCGGGCCGACCACGCAGAACCTCGGCGAACTGGTGCTGAACCAGACCCCGTGACGCCCCCTGCCGATCTCGCCGTCGCCCTGACGGCCCTGCTGGGCGACGCCCGCCTCACCTTGCAGGCATTGCCAAATAGCGACCTATCGCTATGGCTGATCGATCCGGCCAACATGGCGCGCGCCTTTTCCCCGGCGGAAACCCAGCGCCTGCTGGAGGCACCGCCCTACTGGGCCTTCTGCTGGGCCAGCGGTCTGGCCCTGGCGCGCTGGATCGCCGCCCATCCCGAGCACGTCGCCGGGCGCCAGGTGCTGGATTTCGGCAGCGGCTCGGGCATCGCCGGTCTCGCCGCCGCCCGGGCCGGCGCCGCGCGGGTGGTCTGCTGCGATCTCGACCCACTGGCATTGAAGGCCTGCCGTGCCAATGCCGAGGCCAACGCCGTGCAGATCGAGACGCTGGACGATTTCTGTGCCAGCACCGAGCGCTTCGATCTCATCCTGGCCGCCGACGTCCTCTACGATCGCGCCAACCTGCCGCTGCTCGGACTTCTGCAGAATCGCGCAGAACGGATCCTGCTGGCCGACTCGCGGGTGCGCGACCTGGCCCATCCCGGCTTCACCCGCCTCGCCGACCTCCAGGCTTGCACCCTGCCGGATCTGGCCGAGCCGGAGGAATTCCGCCGCGTGGCGCTCTACCAGGGCTGAGCCGAGCCTCCTTGTTTCCAAGCCCGGCGCCCCCACCTATAGTGCATCTTTCGTCTGCCGAGTCCGCCATGAGCCAGGTCCCCTACATTTTCGACGCCACCCTCGACACCTTCCAGCAACAGGTCATCGACGCCTCCTTCAGCACCCCCGTCCTGGTGGACTTCTGGGCCGAGTGGTGCGCGCCCTGTAAGGTACTGATGCCGCTGCTGGCCAAGATCACCGAGTCCTATGGCGGCGCCCTGCACCTGGCCAAGGTCAACTGCGACATCGAGCAGGAACTGGTGATGAGATTCGGCATCCGCAGCCTGCCCACCGTGGTGCTGTTCAAGGATGGCCAACCGGTGGATGGCTTCGCCGGCGCCCAGCCGGAGTCGGCCATTCGCGCCCTGCTCGAACCCCATGTCCAGGCCCTGCCACCAGCCGAGGAAGATCCGCTGGACGCTGCCCAGGCGCTGTTCGCCGAGGGGCGTTTCGCCGAAGCCGAAGCCCTGCTCAAAGCCCTGCTGGAAGAAGACAACAGCGACGCCCTGGCGCTGATCCTCTATGCCCGCTGCCTGGCCGAGCGCGGTGAACTGGACGATGCCCAGGCGGTGCTGGACGCGGTCAAGGGCGACGAGCACAAGCAGGCCCTGGCCGGCGCCCGTGCCCAGCTGACCTTCCTGCGCCAGGCCGCCAGCCTGCCCGAGGTGGCCGACCTCAAGAGCCGCCTGGCGCGCGATGCCGGCGACGACGAAGCCGCCTACCAGCTGGCCGTACAGCAACTGGCCCGCCAGCAATATGAACCGGCGCTGGATGGTCTGCTGGACCTGTTCCGCCGCAACCGCGGCTATGGCGACGACCTGTCGCGCAAGACCCTGGTGCAGGTCTTTGATCTGCTGGGCAACGACCACCCGCTGGTCGCTACCTATCGCCGCCGCCTGTACCAAGCGCTGTACTAAGCGCCGGTCGACAACGGCTGCGTCGCCCCGGACGCAGCCTTATCCACAGCCAGCACCAGCCTGACGCTGTGGACCTTTCGTAGCATGGGAAACCGCCCGGCGTTTTCCACCAACCTGCCCCAGCCTCACCCCTGCCAGATATAGAACTGCGCCTCGCCCACCCGCTCCATGCGCACCTGGGGGCTGTGCCTCAGCCGAACCAGCAGCTGCTTGGCCACGCCCAGATTGCCGGTCAGCTTTTCCAGGGCCACGAGGATGTCCGGTCCGCTGAGCCGCCCAGCCTGGCTGAGCAGTTTCACCACCTGGTCCCAGAGCATGTCGCCGCCCGACTTGGGCCCGCTGGGGGCGGCGACCACCGCCGCAGCAGGCAGGGACGCCGCCGTAGGCTGCAGGGCTGCGGCCAGGCGCTGCCAGTCGGCCTCGTCCAGTTCCACCGTGAGATCCACGGGCTGGCTGCCGATGGTTCCGCGAATGCGTACCATGGTGTTCTCCTCGTCGTGCAGAGGCCCATGCTCCCACAGCCACCGGCCGACGCCAAACCAAGGTTGCAGCGCGGAAAAGCAACAACATAACATAGCGCCTCTCCGTCCACTGGAAGCCTACCATGCGCCTGCCTCTGCTGACCCTTTGCCTTGCTGCCGCGCTCGCCCAACCGGCCTTTGCCCATGGCACCCACGACGACCATGACGAACACGCGCATGGCGCCCTGGGTGCCCATGTGCACGGTGAATCCCACCTCGACCTGGCGCAGACCGATACCGGCCTGGAATTGCAGTGGCGCAGTCCGGCGGCCGATCTGCTGGGCTTCGAACATGCAGCGCGTAATCAGCAGGAACAGGCTGCCGTCGCCGCGCTGCGACAGAGCCTGGAAAATCCCCAGGCGCTGGTGAAGCTGCCCGCGGCGGCCGATTGCCGGCTCACCGAAGCCAGCGCCATCAGTCCGCTGTTCGCCAAGGACGCCATCGCCAGCGGCCATCTCGACGTGGAGGCCAGCATGAGCTTCAGCTGCAACAAGCCGGGTGCGCTCGACAGCCTGGACCTCTCCGGCTGGTTCGCCCGCTTTCCCAACAGTCACAGTGTCGAAGTGCAGGCCATCGTCGCCAGCGGCCAGCAGGGCGCCGAGCTGACGGCTCAGCAACCGCGACTGAAGTGGTAGGACGGCCATGAGTACCGCGCCCCTGGTCGAGATCCGGGACCTTGGCTTCGCCTGGCCCGGCCAGGCGGAATGCCTGGACATCCGGCACTTCCAGCTGGCATCCGGAGAGGCGCTGTTTCTCGAAGGGCCCTCGGGCAGCGGCAAGACCACCCTGCTCGGCCTGCTCGGCGGCGTGCAACGGCCGAGTCGCGGCCAGGTGCGCCTGCTCGGTCAGGACCTGGGAGCGCTCGCCACCGCCCGGCGCGACCGCTTTCGCGTCGACCACACCGGCTTTCTCTTCCAACAATTCAACCTGCTGCCCTTTCTCTCGGTGCTGGACAACATCCTGCTGCCCTGCCAGTTCTCGGCACTGCGCCGCGCCCGTGCCCGTGCGCGGCATGGCGATCCTCAGGCCGCGGCCCTGACCCTGCTCCGCGCCCTGGGACTGAGCGATCCCGACCTGCCCCGCCGTCCGGCCCGCGAATTGTCCATCGGCCAGCAGCAGCGGGTCGCCGCCGCCCGCGCTCTGATCGGCCAGCCGGAACTGGTGATCGCCGACGAGCCCACCTCGGCGCTGGATACCGATCACCGCGACGCCTTTTTGCAGCTGCTGTTCGCCGAATGCGCCGCGGCTGGCGCCGGCCTGCTGTTCGTCAGCCACGATCGCAGCCTGGCAGGCCATTTCGACCGCCACCTCACCCTGGCCCAGCTCAACGCCGCCCGCCCGGAGACCTAGGATGCCCCTGCTCCAACTGGCCTGGGCCAGCCTGCGCAATCGCCGCGCCACCGCCCTGCTCACCGTCTTCACCATCGCCGTCTCGGTGGCCCTGCTGCTGGGTGTCGAGCGGCTGCGCACCGAGGCCAAGGCCAGCTTCGCCAGCACCATCGCCGGTACCGACCTGGTGGTGGGCGCCCGCTCCGGCGCGGTCAACCTGCTGCTCTACTCGGTGTTCCGCATCGGCAACGCCACCAACAACATCCGCTGGGAGAGCTACGAGAAGCTCGCCGCCGATCCCCGTGTCGCCTGGACCATCCCGCTGTCCCTTGGCGACTCCCACCGCGGCTACCGGGTGCTGGGCACCGACGGCAACTACTTCGCCCACTATCACTACGGGCGCAACCAGCCGCTGCGGCTGGCCCAGGGTCGCCCCTTCAACGACGTCTTCGAGGTAGTGCTGGGCGCCGAGGTGGCCAAGGCGCTGCACTATCAACTGGGCGACAGGGTCGTGCTGGCCCATGGTGTCGCCACCATCAGCCTGACCGAGCATAGCGACCACCCCTTCACGGTGGTCGGCATCCTCGCCCCCACCGGTACCCCCGTCGACCGCACCCTGCACATCCCGCTGAGCGGCATGACCGCCCTGCACCTGGACTGGCGCGGTGGCATGCCCGGTCCCTCGCTGAGCGACGCCGAGGTGCGCCGGCGCGATCTCACGCCCCAGGACCTGACCGCCGCCCTGGTCGGCCTCAAGAGTCGGGTGGCCACCTTTGCCGTGCAGCGCGCGGTCAACGAGTACCGTGGCGAGCCGCTGCTGGCCATCCTGCCCGGCGTGGCCCTGCAGGAACTCTGGGGCCTGCTCGGCACGGCGGAACAGGCGCTGCTGGTGATGTCGCTGTGCGTGGTGCTCACCGGCCTGGTGGGCATGCTCACCGCGCTGCTCGCCAGCCTCAACGAACGGCGCCGGGAAATGGCCATCCTGCGCTCGGTGGGAGCCCAGCCGCGCCACCTGTTCGGCCTGCTGCTGGCCGAGGCCCTGGCGCTCACCCTGGCCGGCTGCCTGGGCGGGCTGGCGCTGCTCTATGGCGCCATCGCCCTGGGCCGCCCCTGGCTGCTGGCGGAATACGGTCTGGCATTGCCGCTGGACTGGCCCTCGCTCTACGATGGGCAACTGCTCGGCGGCATCCTGCTCGCCGCCCTGGTGCTCGGTTGCATCCCAGCCTGGCGCGGCTGTCGCCAGGCCCTCACGGACGGGTTGTCCGTGCGCTTGTAGACGAGGCTTCCACCCCATGCGCCTGGCGCCTTTGCTGTTGCTCTGCTGGCTGTCCTGGGTCCAGGCCGAACCCCGCCAACTCGCCTGGCGCGAACTGGTACCGGCCGATGCGCCGCGCTTCAATCCCGGCAGCATCGACCACGGCCTCGGCGAAGACGGCCCCGCCGCCAGCCAGCCCTGGCCGGATGCGCCGACGGTTGCCGCCCTGGATGGCCAGGAGGTGCGCTTGCCGGGCTATGTGGTGCCGATCATGGTCACCGACGAGGGCGAGGTCACTGAATTCCTGCTGGTTCCCTACTACGGCGCCTGCATCCATGTGCCGCCGCCTCCGGGCAACCAGATCGTCTACGTCAAGGGCAGCCACGACCTCTGGCTGTCCAAGCTGCACCTGCCCTACTGGGTGGAAGGCCGTCTGGGCGTGGGCAGCCAGCGCAGCGAGGTGGCCGTCGCCGGCTACTGGCTGCAGGCCCAGCGCATCCAGCCCTACGTCCTCAAGGGCGATGGCTCCTGAGGAATGTGACCCACCCTTGAGCGAGATCAAGAGTCCGCCGTTTCAGCTTCGCTAGGCTGCTCCCAGCCCTTTTCCATGCCTTCGGAGCCCTCGCCATGCGTCCCCTCTTCCGCCTCAGCCTGCTCGCCCTCGCCCTGGCCGCCCCTCTCGCCCAGGCCCACCAGGCCGGCGACATCATCCTGCGCGCCGGCGCCATCACCGTGGATCCCCACGAACGCAGCTCCGACGTCAAGATCGACCGCGGCGCCCTGAGCGGCGCCAATCTCGGCGGCAAGGCGAGCATGGACAGCAACACCCAGCTGGGCCTCAACTTCGCCTACATGCTCACCGACCACCTGGGCGTCGAACTGCTGGCGGCCACGCCCTTCGAGCACCAGGTCAACATCAAGGGCACCGGGCTGGACGCCGCCAACGGCAAGCTGGGCAGTCTCAAGCACCTACCGCCGACTCTGAGCCTGGTCTACTACCCCCTGGACGCCAAGGCGACGTTCCAGCCCTATGTCGGCGCCGGCCTCAACTACACCTGGATCTATGACGAGCACGTCGGCAGTGGTGCCAGCGCGGCCGGCTTCGATAACTTCCGCGCCGACAATTCCTGGGGCTGGTCCGCCCAGGTTGGTGTCGATCTCATGCTCACCGACCGGGTGATGCTCAACGCCCAGGTCCGCTACATCGACATCGCCACCACCGCCCACGTCGATAACACCGCCCTCGGCGCTCGGGCCAAGGTCGATCTGGACGTGGATCCCTGGGTCTATATGGTCGGCCTGGGCTATCGCTTCTAGCTCACCGCCAGCCACTCGCGCCGTAGGTTGGCGCTGAGACAGCTCCATCGTCGCAGCCCAAGAGACCGGGGCTTGCCCCTGGCCTCGCCCGCTAGTCCCGTAGCAGTGCCGCCAGCCCCGTGCCCATGCCTGTGGGCTGGCTGAAATCGAAGCGCTCGCGCAGACGACGGTTGTCCGCCTTCGAATGGCGGATGTCCCCCGTCCGCGCCGCACCATGGGCCACCGGCGGTAGGCCACCCAGCACCTGGCCGATCTCCGCCAGCAGTCCGTTCAGGCTGATGGTCTCGCCGCGCCCCACGTTCACCGCCCCCGCCGCTACCGCGGGGGCTTCCAGCGCCTGCACCAGGATGCCCACCAGATCGGCCACATAGACGAAATCGCGGGTCTGCTCGCCGTCGCCGAACACCGTGATCGGCGTCTGCCGGCGAGCGCGCTCGGTAAAGATGCTGATCACCCCCGAATAGGGCGAAGAGGGATCCTGACGCGGTCCGTAGATGTTGAAGAAGCGGAAGATCGCCGGCTCCAGACCGTGCTCGCGGCGATAGAAGTCGAAGTAGTACTCGCCGGCCAGCTTGTCCGCCGCATAGGGCGTCAGCGGTGCCTTGGGCAGCTCCTCGTCGATGGCCTGGCCCTGACCGTTGGCGCCATAGACCGCCGCGCTGGAGGCATAGACCACCCGCTTGATCGCGGCCTTGCGCATGGCCTCGCACAGATTCAGGGTGCCGATGAAATTGGCCCTATGGGTGCCCACCGGGTCTTCCACCGAGGCTTGCACCGAGGCCACCGCGGCCAGGTGCACCACCGCTGCGCAACCGGTCACCGCGGCTTCCAGCGTCGCGGCATCGGCCACGTCGCCCACCCGCAGCTCGATAAGGTCGTTGTCCAGCGGCAGATTCTCGCGCTTGCCGGTGCTCAGATCGTCCAGTACCCGCACCCGCCGGCCCCGCGCCAGCAGCGCGTCGGCCAGGTGGGAGCCGATGAAACCGGCACCGCCAGTGATCAGAATGGGCGCATCACTCATCGAAACCTACCTCGTCCTGCCGAAAGCCCTGCAACAGCGCCGGCAGCTCCTGCTGCCAGCGCCGCGCCTTGATGCCAAAGGTGTTGAGCAGCTTGCGACTGATCAACACCCCCTGTTGTGGCTCTTCCGTGGCATCCGCCCGCTCCAGGTGCGTCACCTCCTGCCATTCGCAGCGCACCGGCCGGTCGAATTCCTGCCAGAGCTGGGCGACGGTCTCGGCCAGGCCCAGCTCCGACACCGCCTCCTGGGCGCCGTAGTGATAGGTCCCCCAGAGCGGCGCACCACAGTCGAGCTGCTTGACCACGGCCAGCAGCACCCGGGCGGCATCGCCCACGGTGGTCGGGTTGCCGCGCCGGTCGCCCGCCATCGGCACCACCTGCTCGGTACCCAGCTGCCGCAACAGACGCCCCAGGCGACCGTCGCGGGAGTCGTCGAGGACCCAGCCCAGGCGCAGCAGGATGTGCATCGGGCACAGCGCCCGCACCAGCTGCTCGACCCGCCAGAGCGCCTCGCCACGTGCACCCGGCGGCCGCGGAAGATCCTTTTCACTATAGCCGGCCACGCGCGAGCCATCGAAAAGCTGATAACTGGACGGTTGGATCAGCGGAATCTGATAGTGCTGGCAGAGGCCGGCCAGGCGTTGTACGGCCAGCGCCTGGCGCTGCACCAGCGCCGGATCGAAGTCCCCCGCCTGCAACCAGTCGCGGTAATAGGCGAGATTGATCACCGCCCCCGGCCGTACCTGGTCGAGCACCTGGGTCAGCCCGGCGGCGTACCAGCCCTCCGCGGGAGTCTCGGGGGCGACGAATTCGATGCCCGCTTCGGCACCGGCGGCGAGTAGCGCCTTGCCCAGGGCGCTCTCCCCGCCCACCACTAGAAGACGCATACGCATGTGTTGGAACAGCCTTCAAACCAGCATAAACAGGCGTCGAAAAATTCGACGGACATCGGTCAACATAGCGCGTCGCGCCAACCTTGCTCAAGCATCGGCGGTACCCGCTGCCAGTTGCTCGCGGCTTTGTTCGCGCAGGGTATGGTTAGCGGCGCTTTTGAGATTGGGCAGCAATCGGCAGATCAACGCCAACTGGGTACACACCAGTCGGTAGCCATCGTCGTTGTCCTCGGCCGCGGCTTCCAGTTCGTCGGCCAGGCTGCTTTCCTCTTCGGCGGTCGGCGGCAGACTGCGCCGCTCCGCCACTGCGGTGGCAATGGCTTCCATGCCCTCGGCGATCCGGGTCACGGCGCGCTTCACCAGGGCATCGTGCTCGGCCGCCTCCAACTGGCGGCGATGGGCGCCCAGGGCCGACAGATAGCCCAGCAGGGTGTTGGACAGCGCCAGATAGCGAAAGCCCGCTTCCAGGTTACGGCGGAAATGCCCGGGATCGCGCAGCATGTTGGCCAGTGCGGCCGACAGCGTCGCATCGGCATTGTGGGCGTTGCGCCGCGCCACGCGGTAGTCGAGATCGTCCCGCTTGCCGGTCCGGTACTGCTCGTGCAACCGGCGCAGATAGAGTGCATTGGTGCGCAGGGTATTGGCCATCACCTGATGCAGTCGCCGTCCCTGCCAGTCCGGCAGGACAAAGAACACCGCCAGTACCGCGATCAGGCAACCCAACAGGGTATCCAGCAACCGCGGCCAGATCAGCATGAAGCCATTGCCCACCTGGTTGAAGCAGAACAGCACCATCAGGGTGATGGCGGCGGTGGCGATGGTGTAGCGATCCGTCCGGGTGATAAAGAACACCAGGCCGGCGACCAGCGCCATCAACAGCTGGATCTCCGGCTGACCGAACAGCTCCAGCAAGGCGCTGCCCAGCAACAGGCCGATCACCGTACCGACGATCCGCTGCACCAGCCGCACCCGGGTCGCCCCGTACTGCGGCCGACAGACGAACACCGTGGTCAGCAGGATCCAGTAGCCGTTCACCGGGTGGATCAGGTGCAGCACGCCATAGCCGGCCATCAGCGCCAGCGCCAGGCGCAGGCCATGGCGGAACAGCAGCGAGGTCGGGGTCAGCTGCAGGCGGATGCGCTGGAACACCTCGCGCAGGGAGCGCGCCGCCGGATCCAGCAGGCTGGTGTCCAGATCCGCCGCCCCCGAGTCGCTGTTGCCCGCCTCGGAGAATTGCCGCTCCAGAGTCGAGAGATTGTGCCCGAGCAGGTCCAGGGAGCGCAGCAGACCGCGCCAGCGCGGATTCTGCTGCTGCTTGAGATACTCCAGCGAGGCCTGCAGATCGGTCAGCCCCTGCTGACTCTGCTGGCCATATTCGAAGGGCTGCCCCAGACGAATCGCCTCGCCCATGTTGTGGCAGGCATTAGCCTGCAGCTTGAGCAGGCGCTGACAGCGAAACAGGATGTCGCTATGGAAGAAGGCCTCGGTCAAGGCGCTGTAGGGATAGTGCGAGGAACTGGCGCGCTCGTGGATGTCCTGCGCCATGAAATAGAGACGGAAGTAGCGCCCCGAGCGCGCGCCAGGCCGTCCCGAGCGGCCGAAGCGATTGAGGATGGTCGCCTTGGCCTGGTTCAGCGCCTGCACCACCTTGCCGTTCTGCTGCGCCAGCAGCACGCGGCGCCGATGCAGATCCACCCCGCGTACCGGTTCGAGCATCTCGGCCTTGAGCCTGAGCAGAATCTCCAGTTCGCCATAGAGGGCGGACAGATTCTGCCGCACCGGCTGATGGGCGAACAGCGCGCACCAGAGCACCGAAAGCAGGCCGTACCACAGCGCACCGGCCAGCAGGTGCGCTGGCTCGTACCACAACGGCACCTGGGCGCCGAGGCGCTGATCCACCCCGATCATGGCGTAGATCGACAGGATCACCGTGGCCTGGGCGATGGATGCATAGCGCTCGCCGATGGCGCCCAGCATCGTCAGGCTGAAGGTGGCCAGACCCAGGCCGACCACGAAGATCCAGGGATAGGGAAACAGCAGCTCGACCGCGAAGGCCGCCACCGTGAAGCACAGCAGCGTCACCGCCAGCGACTTGAGTCGCCCCAGCCAACTGTCGTCGGTTTCCGCCAGGGCGCTGGCGATGATGCCGAGAAACACAGGCGACAGCGCACGCAGATCCCCCAGCGACCAGCAGACGGCCATGGCGCCGCTCAGGGCGACAAAGACGCGAACGCCATAGCTGGCCTTTTCGTGCGCCCAGAGCTGGCGCAAAGACACTCCAAACACAGTCATGACGGGAGAGCGAGCCTCGTGTTTTCGCGCTTGATGCGAACCTTAGCACTGCGACGTCGCAAGCGGCGTTCGAGACAGCCTTTCCCGCACTTTTTTGACGGACGAAGAAAACCCGGCATTCGCCGGGCTTCTTCCTATCCCTGTATCAGGCCACTTCGCTGGGATCTATCCCCAGGCCCTTGGCCACGCCCATGCCATAGGCGGGATCGGCCTTGAGGAAGTGGCCGATCTGCCGCAGTTGCACATCACGGGTCACAGAGCCCAGGGCGCCGACGATATTGTCGATCAGCAGTGCTTGCTGGTCGGCATTCATCAGGCGGAACAGCGCGCCGGCCTGACTGAAGTAATCCTCGTCCACCCGGTGATCGTAGCGATCGGCGGGGCCGGCGAAGTTCAGCGCCGGCTCGCGATACTGCGGCGCCTGCTTGGGCGTATGGCCATAGCTGTTCGGCTCGTAGTTCGGCTGCGAACCGCCATTGCCATCGAAGCGCATGGCGCCATCGCGCTGATTGTTGGCGTAGGGGCAGCGCGGTGCGTTGACCGGTAGCTGCTGATAGTTGGTCCCTACGCGATAGCGCTGGGCGTCGGCATAGGCGAACACCCGGCCTTGCAGCATGCGATCAGGCGACAGCCCTATGCCCGGCACCACGTTGCTCGGTGCGAAGGAGGCCTGCTCCACCTCGGCGAAATAGTTCTGCGGATTGCGGTTGAGCTCCAGCACCCCGACTTCCTGCAACGGATACTGCTGCTGCGACCACACCTTGGTCACATCGAAAGGATTCTCGGCGCGACCGGCTGCCTCCTGCTCGCTCATTACCTGGATGCACATCTTCCAGCGCGGGAATTCACCGCGCTCGATGGCCTGGAACAGGTCACGCTGGCTGTAATCCGGATCGGTACCGGCCAGCCGTGCGGCCTCGGCCGGTGCCAGGTTCTTGATCCCCTGCTGGCTCTTGAAGTGAAACTTCACGAAGTGCCGCTCACCCTGGGCGTTGATCAGGCTGAAGGTGTGGCTACCGAAGCCGTGCATGAAGCGATAGCCATCCGGAATGCCGCGATCGGAAAACAGGATGGTCACCTGATGCAGGGATTCGGGCGACAGCGACCAGAAGTCCCACATCATCTGCGGACTCTTCAGGTTGCTCCAGGGATCGCGCTTCTGGGTATGGATGAAGTCCGGAAACTTGAGCGGATCGCGGATGAAGAACACCGGGGTGTTGTTGCCGACGATGTCCCAGTTGCCTTCTTCGGTATAGAACTTCAGGGCGAAACCCCGGGGATCGCGCTCGGTATCCGCCGAACCGCGCTCACCACCCACGGTGGAAAAGCGCAGGATGGTCTCGGTCTGCTTGCCCACACTGGCGAACAGCTTGGCGCTGGTGAGATGGGTGATGTCCTGGGTGACGGTAAAGGTACCGTAGGCCGCGGAGCCCTTGGCATGAACGCGCCGCTCGGGAATGACTTCACGGTTGAAGTGCGCCAGCTTCTCGATCAGATGGAAGTCGTCGAGCATCAGCGGACCGCGCGGACCGGCGGTGCGGGAATTCTGGTTGTCGGCTACCGGAATGCCGCTGGCAGTGGTGAGGATCTTGGTATCGGTCACAGGTATCTCCCTCTGGAAAGCGTTGGCTGATCGCCTGAGGGAAGTATCGCCGGGGTGATACTTTAGGACTAATTTATTGATCCTAGCATCCTGATAGAAAAACCTGAGTCGCAAGATCCTACTGTCTGGACCTGAGCAGCGCCTTGCCATAGCCAAAAGGCGAGCATGAAAAAGCCGGGCAAGAGCCCGGCTTTTTCCAGAACGCAGCTACTTATTCAGCAGCCTGTTCCACGGTACCGCCGACCGGACGGTCGATCAGCTCGACATACGCCATGGGCGCATTGTCGCCAGCGCGGAAGCCGCACTTCAGGATACGCAGGTAGCCACCCGGACGGTTGGCGTAGCGCTTGCCCAGGTCGTTGAACAGCTTGCCGACGGCAGCTTTCGAACGGGTACGGTCGAAAGCCAGGCGACGGTTGGCGACGCTGTCTTCCTTGGCCAGGGTGATCAGCGGCTCGGCAACGCGGCGCAGTTCCTTGGCTTTCGGCAGGGTAGTTTTGATCAGCTCGTGCTCGAACAGCGACACAGCCATGTTCTGGAACATGGCCTTGCGGTGTGCGCTCGTGCGGCTCAGATGACGACCACTTTTACGATGACGCATGATTGAAATTCCTTCCCAAACTATCGTTCGGTGAACAATGACGATCAGGCAGTAGCCTTGTCGTCCTTCTTAAGGCTTGCAGGGGGCCAGTTGTCCAGGCGCATACCGAGCGACAGACCACGGGAGGCCAGAACGTCCTTGATTTCGGTCAGGGACTTCTTGCCCAGGTTCGGGGTCTTGAGCAGCTCCACTTCGGTACGCTGAATCAGGTCACCGATGTAGTAGATGTTCTCCGCCTTGAGGCAGTTGGCCGAACGAACGGTCAGTTCCAGATCGTCCACCGGACGCAGCAGGATCGGATCGATCTCGTCTTCCTGCTCGACCACGACCGGCTCGCTGTCGCCCTTGAGGTCGACAAAGGCTGCCAGCTGCTGCTGCAGGATAGTGGCGGCACGACGGATGGCTTCTTCCGGATCCAGGGTACCGTTGGTTTCCAGGTCAAGCACGAGCTTGTCCAGGTTGGTACGCTGTTCGACCCGGGCATTTTCCACCACATAGGCCACGCGACGAACCGGGCTGAACGTAGCATCGAGTTGGAGACGACCGATTGCGCGGGTTTCGTCTTCTTCGCTCTGACGCGCATCGGCGGGCTCATAGCCACGACCGCGCGCGATTTTCAGCTTCATGTTCAGCGAACCGTTGTCCGCCAGGTGGGCGATGACGTGCTCACCGTTGACGATCTCGACATCGTGATCGACCTGAATGTCGGAGGCCAGAACTGGCCCCTGACCTTTCTTGCTCAGACTCAGGGTGACTTCGTCACGGCCGTGCAACTTGATGGCCAGGCCCTTGAGGTTGAGCAGGATCTCGATCACGTCTTCCTGCACGCCTTCGATGGCGCTGTACTCGTGCAGGACACCGTCGATCTCTGCTTCGACTACCGCGCAGCCAGGCATGGAGGACAACAGGATACGCCGCAGCGCGTTGCCCAAGGTATGGCCGAAACCACGCTCGAGAGGCTCGAGGGTGATCTTGGCACGGGTCTGACTAACCGCCTGCACATCGATATGGCGGGGGGTCAGGAACTCATTTACCGAACTCTGCATGGATGCACCTACTTTCTAGCCCTTACTTGGAGTAGAGCTCGACAATCAGGTTTTCGTTGATGTCGGCGGAGAGATCACCACGGGCCGGCACGCTTTTGAAGGTGCCTTCCTTTTTCTCGGTGCTCACTTCGACCCACTCAACCCGGCCACGCTGGCCGCACAGCTCGAGAGCCTGAGCGATACGCAGCTGATTTTTGGCCTTTTCACGGACCGCGACGACGTCGCCGACCTTGACCTGATAGGAGGGAATGTTGACGGTCTGACCGTTGACGGTGATCGACTTGTGGGAGACCAGCTGGCGCGATTCGGCGCGAGTGGCACCGAAGCCCATGCGATACACCACGTTGTCCAGACGGCATTCGAGCAGTTGCAGCAGGTTCTCACCGGTAGCGCCCTTGCGACGGGCAGCTTCCTGGTAGTAACCGGCGAACTGACGCTCGAGCACGCCATAGATACGGCGGACTTTCTGCTTTTCACGCAGCTGCAGACCGTAGTCGGACAGACGACCGCGACGCTGACCATGCTGGCCAGGAACGGTTTCCAGCTTGCACTTCGAGTCGAGGGCACGAGCGCCGCTCTTCAGGAAGAGGTCAGTGCCTTCGCGGCGGGACAGTTTGCACTTGGGACCAATGTAACGAGCCATTTCTCACTGTCTCCTATTACACGCGACGCTTCTTCGGCGGACGGCACCCGTTATGCGGGATAGGCGTCACGTCGGTGATGCTGGCGATCTTGTAACCACAGGCATTCAGAGCGCGAACAGCGGACTCACGGCCGGGGCCGGGACCTTTGACGTTCACGTCCAGATTCTTCAGACCATATTCCAGAGCGGCTTGGCCGGCACGTTCGGCTGCAATCTGGGCAGCGAACGGGGTGCTCTTACGGGAGCCACGGAAGCCGGAGCCACCGGAGGTCGCCCAGGACAACGCATTGCCCTGACGATCGGTGATGGTCACGATGGTGTTGTTGAAAGACGCATGGATGTGGGCGATGCCATCAACCACTGTCTTTTTGACTTTCTTACGAGGACGAGCAGCAGGTTTTGCCATGACTAGATTCCTGTCGATTCGCGGATGCGATTACTTGCGGATCGGCTTGCGCGGGCCCTTACGGGTACGGGCATTGGTCTTGGTGCGCTGACCACGGACCGGCAGACCACGGCGGTGACGCAGACCGCGGTAGCAACCCAGATCCATCAGGCGCTTGATGTTCATGTTGATTTCGCGGCGCAGGTCACCCTCGGTGAGGATTTTGGCGACCTCGTTACGCAGCTGATCGACCTGCTCGTCGCTCAGTTCTTTGATCTTGGCGGTCGGCTGGATGCCGGTGGCCGCGCAGATCTTCTGAGAGGTGGTGCGACCGACACCATAGATGTAGGTCAGCGAGATAACAGTATGCTTGTTATCTGGAATGTTGACGCCTGCAATACGGGCCATTCAGAAAAACTCCAATTGACAGCTACCGACGCCCCGGAAGCCAAGAAAAGGGCGCGCGATATTAACGCTGTAGGAACAAATGATCAACCCGGCAGCACACTAGCTGCCGGGTTAGACGCGTGATTCACACTCAGCCTTGGCGCTGCTTGTGACGCGGTTCAGCGCTGCAGATCACGCGCACGACGCCTTCGCGGCGAATGATCTTGCAGTTACGGCACAGCTTCTTGACCGATGCACGAACTTTCATGACAACTCCTCTAACCTTACGAGTAACGGCTCAACGCATCATGCCGTTGCCGTAGCCCTTCAGGTTGGCTTTCTTCATCAGGGACTCGTATTGATGAGATACGAGATGGGACTGGACCTGGGACATGAAGTCCATGACCACTACCACCACGATCAGCAACGAGGTCCCGCCGAGATAGAACGGCACGTTCGCCGCGACCACCAGGAACTGGGGCAACAAGCACACCGCCGTCATGTACAGGGCACCGAACATGGTCAGCCGGGTCAGCACGCCATCGATATAGCGCGCGGACTGCTCACCAGGACGAATACCCGGGATGAACGCCCCGGATTTCTTCAGGTTTTCCGCCACATCCTTGGGGTTGAACATCAGTGCCGTATAGAAGAAGCAGAAGAAGATGATCCCTGCACTAAACAGCAAGATGTTCAGCGGTTGGCCGGGTGCGATGGCCTGAGCCACGTCCTGCAACCAACCGAGACCTTCGGACTGACCGAACCACGAACCGAGCGATGCCGGAAACAGCAGGATGCTGCTGGCGAAGATCGCCGGGATGACCCCGGCCATGTTCACCTTGAGCGGCAGATGGCTGTTCTGCGCCGCGAAGACCTTGCGGCCCTGCTGACGCTTGGCGTAGTGCACGGCGATACGACGCTGCCCACGCTCGATGAACACCACGAAGGCGATGATGGCGACCGCCACCACACCGACCATGATCAGCGCGAAGATGTTGATATCGCCCTGTCGTGCCGACTCGAAGGACTGACCGATGGCGCGAGGCAAGCCCGCGACGATACCGGCGAAGATCAGCATCGAGATGCCATTGCCGATACCGCGCTCGGTGATCTGCTCACCCAGCCACATCATGAACAGTGCGCCGGCGACGAACGTGGTGACAGCGACGAAATAGAAGCTGAAGCCCACGCTGAACGCGACGCCCTGACTGGCGAGTCCTACCGACATCCCGGTGGCCTGAACGAGCGCCAGAACCAGCGTGCCGTAACGGGTGTACTGGCTAATCTTGCGACGACCAGACTCACCCTCTTTCTTCAATTGCTCCAGCTGTGGGCTGATCGCGGTAAGCAGCTGCATGATGATCGAGGCCGAGATGTACGGCATGATCCCCAGGGCAAAGATGCTCATCCGCTCCAGCGCACCGCCAGAGAACATGTTGAAGAGGCTAAGAATGGTCCCCTCGTTCTGCCTGAACAGTGCGGCCAGCTGATCGGGATTGATACCCGGAACAGGGATGTGCGCACCGATCCTGTAGACGATGATCGCCAGGAACAGGAATCGGAGGCGGGTCCACAGTTCGGACATACCACCGGTCTTGCTGAGCGCAGAGAGAGCACCTTGCTTAGCCATTTATTCCTCGATCTTGCCGCCAGCTGCTTCGATGGCTGCACGGGCACCCTTGGTGGCACCAATGCCCTTCAGGGTGACGGCACGAGTGACGTCGCCGGACAGCACAACCTTGACACGCTTGATGTCACGGCTGATCACGTTGGCGTCTTTCAGCGCCTGCAGATCGACCACATCGACATCGACCTTGGCCAGCTCGGAGGTACGAACCTCGGCGCGGTCCAGGGCCTTCAGCGATACGAAGCCGAACTTGGGCAGACGACGGTGCAGCGGCTGCTGGCCGCCCTCGAAACCGGGGGCAACCTTGCCACCGGAACGGGAGGTCAGACCCTTGTGGCCACGGCCACCGGTCTTGCCCAGGCCGCTACCGATACCACGACCGGGACGCAGCTTCTCGCGGCGAGCGCCGGGAGCGGAACGCAGATCATTCAATTTCATGACTTAACCCTCCACACGCAGAAGGTAATAGGCCTTGTTGATCATGCCGCGATTCTCAGGGGTGTCCTGAACTTCGACGGTGTGACCAATGCGACGCAGGCCGAGACCCTTGACGCAAGCCTTGTGATTGGCCAGACGGCCGTGGACGCTCTTGATCAGCGTGACCTTGACGGTTGCGTTAGCCATGATCAGAGAATCTCCTCGACGCTCTTGCCACGCTTGGCGGCAACAGCTTCCGGCGCCTGCATGTGCTTGAGACCTTCAAAGGTCGCGTACACCACGTTTACCGGGTTGGTGGAGCCGTAGCACTTGGCCAGGACGTTCTGCACACCAGCGACTTCCAGCACGGCGCGCATGGCACCGCCGGCGATGATGCCGGTACCGTCGGAAGCGGGCTGCATGTACACCTTGGAGGCGCCATGGGCGGCCTTGACGGGGTACTGCAGGGTGGTGCCGTTCAGATCCACCTGGATCATGTTGCGGCGAGCAGCTTCCATAGCCTTCTGGATGGCGGCAGGCACTTCACGGGCCTTGCCACGGCCGAAGCCAACGCGGCCTTTACCATCGCCAACCACGGTCAGAGCGGTGAAGGCGAAGATACGGCCGCCTTTCACGGTTTTGGCTACGCGGTTAACTTGAACCAGCTTCTCGATGTAGCCTTCGTCGCGCTTTTGATCGTTATTTGCCATGACTTAGAACTCCAGCCCGCCTTCACGAGCAGCGTCGGCCAGCGCTTTGACGCGACCATGGTACTTGAAGCCAGAACGATCAAAGGCCACCTGGGTAACGCCAGCGGCCTTGGCACGCTCGGCGACCAGCAGACCAACTTTCTTGGCCGCCTCGACGTTGCTGGTAGCGCTTTCGCGCAGTTCTTTGTCCAACGTAGAAGCGCTGGCCAGGACCTTGCTGCCGTCGGCCGCGATGACCTGGGCATAGATGTGCTGGGAAGAGCGGTACACGCACAGACGGACCACTTCCAGTTCGCGCATCTTCAGGCGAGCCTTGCGAGCGCGACGCAGTCGGGTTTCTTTCTTGACGGTCATTTGCTATGCCCTACTTTTTCTTGGCTTCTTTACGGTGGACGACTTCGTCGGCATACCGTACACCCTTGCCCTTGTAAGGCTCCGGCGGACGGAAACCACGAATCTCAGCCGCAACCTGGCCGACCAGCTGCTTGTCGATACCCTTGATCAGGATTTCGGTCTGGTTGGGTGTTTCTGCGGTGATGCCTTGCGGCAGGTCGTAGTCCACGGGGTGAGAGAAGCCCAGAGCGAGGTTCAGCACCTGACCTTTGGCCTGGGCCTTGTAGCCCACACCGACCAGTTGCAGCTTGCGCTCGAAGCCCTGGCTGACGCCGACCACCATGTTGTTGACCAGGGCACGGGTAGTGCCGGCCATCGCACGGGTCTGCTGATCGCCATTGCGAGCAGCGAAACGCAGCTCACCGGACTCTTGAGTGACTTCAACGGACGGATGGACCTTCAGTTCCAGAGCGCCCTTGGCACCCTTGATCGAAAGCGCCTGACCGGCCAGATTAACTTCGACGCCTGCAGGCAGTCTTACAGGGTTTTTAGCAACGCGAGACATGCTGATTCCCCTTAGAAGACTGTGCAGAGCACTTCGCCGCCAACACCAGCAGCACGGGCCGCGCGATCAGTCATCACACCTTTGTTGGTGGAAACGATCGACACGCCCAGACCGCCACGCACTTTCGGCAGCTGGTCAACGGCTTTGTACTGGCGCAGACCGGGACGGCTGCTACGCTTCAGCTCTTCGATGACAGGCTTGCCTTCGAAGTACTTCAGCTCGATGGACAGCGACGGCTTGGATTCCGCGCTGACCTGAAAATCCGCGATGTAACCTTCATCCTTAAGGACTTTGGCAACGGCAGCCTTCAGCTTGGAAGAAGGCATGCTCACAACGGCCTTTTCAGCCATCTGGGCATTACGGATACGAGTTAGCATGTCTGCTAACGGGTCCTGCATACTCATGGGCTATTAGCTCCTAATACAGAAATTGAGCCTACCGGCTCTCAAAAATCACCCCTCGGCAATAGGCCGATTCGGGCGAGCCGAGCATTCTAGAGATCGGCCTGAAACGAATCAAGCCCCAAAAGGGGCTTGATTCAATTACCGCGATGAAAGGCGCTAGCTGTTACCAGCTGGCCTTCACCAGGCCGGGCACGTCACCGCGCATGGCTGCTTCACGCAGCTTGATGCGGGACAGACCGAACTTGCGGTACACGCCGTGCGGACGACCGGTCAGGCGGCAGCGGTTACGCATGCGGCTGGCGCTGGCGTCACGGGGCTGCTTCTGCAGGGCAACCTGGGCATTCCAACGGTCCTCGGGGGAGGCGTTGACATTACCGATGGTCGCCTTCAGCTCGGCGCGCTTCTTGGCGTACTTGGCAACCGTCTGCTGACGCTTCAGCTCGCGGTTAATCATGCTTTGCTTAGCCATCTGAAGACCTCAATCAGTTACGGAACGGGAAGTTGAACGCGCGCAGCAGCGCACGGCCTTCCTCGTCGGTACGAGCGGTGGTGGTCAGGGTGATGTCCATACCACGCAGCGCATCGATCTTGTCGTAATCGATTTCCGGGAAGATGATCTGCTCTTTCACGCCCATGCTGTAGTTGCCGCGACCGTCGAAGGACTTGGCATTCAGGCCGCGGAAGTCACGCACGCGCGGCAGGGAGATGGACAGCAGACGATCCAGGAATTCATACATGCGATCGCTACGCAGGGTCACCTTGACGCCGATCGGCCAGCCTTCGCGAATCTTGAAGCCAGCAATGGAATTGCGAGCATAAGTCACGACCGGCTTTTGACCAGCGATCTTTTCCAGGTCAGCTACGGCGTTGTCGATGATCTTCTTGTCACCGACCGCTTCGCCCAGACCCATGTTCAAGGTGATCTTGGTGATGCGCGGAACTTCCATCACGTTACCCAGCTGAAGCTGCTCTTTCAGCTTGGGCGCGATTTCCTTCCGATAAATCTCTTTCAATCGAGCCATGGTGATCTACCTAGCAGCTTCAGGCCTGGACCGCTTTTTGGGTCGACTTGAAGATACGAATCTTCTTGCCGTCTTCGACTTTGAAACCAACGCGGTCAGCCTTGTTGGTCTCGGAGTTGAAAATGGCAACGTTGGAGACATGCAGAGGGGCTTCTTTCTCTACGATGCCACCCTGAACACCCAGCATGGGGTTGGGCTTGGTGTGGCGCTTGATCAGGTTGACCCCGCCAACGACCAGACGGTCATCGGCGAGTACCTTCAGCACCTTGCCACGCTTGCCCTTGTCCTTGCCGGCAATGACGATTACCTCGTCGTCACGACGAATCTTTTGCATGTCGGCTACTCCTTACAGCACTTCGGGGGCAAGGGAGACGATCTTCATGAACTTCTCGGAGCGAAGTTCACGGGTCACCGGCCCAAAGATACGGGTGCCAATCGGCTCTTGCTTGTTGTTCAGCAGAACCGCGGCGTTGCCGTCGAAGCGGATGATGGAACCGTCGGTGCGGCGGACGCCGTGCTTGGTACGCACGACGACAGCAGTCATCACCTGACCTTTCTTCACCTTGCCGCGCGGAATTGCTTCCTTGACGGTGACTTTGATGATGTCGCCAATGCCGGCGTAACGGCGGTGGGAACCGCCGAGCACCTTGATGCACATCACGCGACGAGCGCCGCTGTTGTCGGCGACGTCAAGCATGGATTGAGTCTGGATCATGGCTCTCTACCCTTATACCTGAACGGCGCGCTCGACGACGTCAACCAGGGTCCACGCCTTGGTCTTGGCCAGCGGGCGGGTTTCGCGAATGGTGACCAGGTCACCAATGCGGCACTGATTGGTTTCGTCGTGAGCGTGCAGCTTGGTGGAACGCTTCACGTATTTGCCGTAGATCGGGTGCTTGACGCGACGCTCGATCAGTACGGTGACGGTTTTGTCCATCTTGTCGCTGACCACTCGGCCGGTCAGCGTACGGACAGTTTTTTCAGCTTCAGCCATGATCACTTACCTGCTTGCTGGTTCAGCACAGTCTTGACGCGAGCGATGTCGCGCTTCACTTGCGAGAGCATGTGAGACTGACCCAACTGGCCAGTTGCCTTCTGCATACGCAGATTGAACTGGTCACGCAGCAGGTTGAGAAGCTGCTCGTTCAGCTCCTCTACGGATTTCTCACGCAAATCTTTCGCTTTCATCACATCACCGTCCGCTTAACAAAGGAGGTTTCGAGCGGAAGCTTGGCAGCGGCCAGGGCGAATGCCTGACGAGCCAGATCCTCGGAAACACCCTCGATCTCGTACAGGACCTTGCCCGGCTGGATCTGGGCTACCCAGTACTCGACACTACCCTTACCTTTACCCATCCGCACTTCGAGAGGCTTCTTGGTGACAGGCTTGTCAGGGAAGACGCGGATCCAGATCTTGCCGCCACGCTTCACGTGACGGGTCAGCGCACGACGTGCGGATTCGATCTGGCGAGCGGTCAGACGGCCACGGCCGACAGCCTTCAGCGCGTACTCGCCGAAGCTGACCTTGCTACCGCGATGAGCCAGACCACGGTTGTGGCCGGTCATCTGCTTGCGGAATTTTGTACGCTTGGGTTGCAGCATGTTGCGTACTCCTTACTTAGCAGCAGCTTTTTTGCGCGGAGCCGGGGCGACGGGCTTGAGCTCTTCCTGGCGGCCACCAATGACCTCACCCTTGAAGATCCAAACCTTCACACCGATCACACCGTAAGTGGTGTGGGCTTCCGCAGTGGCGTAGTCGATATCGGCACGAAGGGTGTGCAGAGGCACACGACCTTCGCGATACCACTCGGTACGGGCGATTTCAGCACCGCCCAGACGACCGCTCACCTGAATCTTGATGCCTTTGGCACCAATGCGGATCGCGTTCTGTACAGCGCGCTTCATGGCACGACGGAACATCACACGACGCTCAAGCTGCTGCGCAACGCTCTGCGCAACCAGGGCACCGTCGAGCTCCGGCTTGCGGATCTCTTCGATGTTGATGTGCACGGGCACACCCATTCTTGCGGTCAGGTCCTGACGCAGCTTCTCGACATCCTCACCTTTCTTGCCAATCACGATACCGGGACGGGCGGTGTGGATGGTGATGCGTGCGGTTTGAGCCGGGCGATGAATATCGATACGGCTTACGGACGCGCTTTTTAGTTTGTCCTGGAGGTACTCACGAACCTTCAGGTCGGCCAGCAGATAGTCCGCATAAGTGCGCTTATCCGCGTACCAGACCGAAGTGTGCTCCTTGACGATACCCAGGCGAATGCCATTGGGATGTACTTTCTGACCCATCTGATCGACTCCGTTACTTGTCCGCAACCTTGACCGTGATATGGCAAGACCGCTTCACGATGCGATCAGCACGACCTTTGGCACGCGGCATGATGCGCTTGAGCGAACGACCTTCGTTTACGAAGACAGTGGAGACCTTCAGGTCGTCCACGTCGGCGCCTTCATTGTGCTCGGCGCTGGCAACAGCCGACTCCAGCACCTTCTTCATGATCTCAGCGGCTTTCTTGCTGCTGAAAGTCAACAGGTTGAGCGCTTCGCCCACCTTCTTCCCGCGAATCTGGTCGGCGACCAAGCGGGCTTTCTGGGCGGAGATACGAGCGCCCGACAGCTTAGCGGCTACTTCCATCTTCCTTACCCCTTAACGCTTGGCTTTCTTGTCAGCCGCATGACCGCGATAGGTGCGGGTAGCAGCGAACTCGCCGAGTTTGTGGCCGACCATGTCTTCGTTCACCAGAACGGGGACATGTTGACGACCGTTGTGCACAGCGATGGTCAGGCCGACCATTTGCGGCAGGATCATCGAACGACGCGACCAGGTCTTGATCGGTTTGCGTTCGTTCTTTTCCACCGCGACTTCGATCTTCTTCAACAGGTGAAGATCGATAAAAGGACCTTTCTTCAGAGAACGGGGCACAGTCGAATCCTCTACTGATTACTTGCCGCGACGGACAATCATCTTGTCGGTACGCTTGTTGGAGCGCGTCTTGAGACCCTTGGTCTTGACGCCCCACGGCGAAACCGGATGACGGCCACCGGAAGTACGACCTTCACCACCACCGTGCGGGTGATCGACCGGGTTCATGGCGACACCACGAACGGTCGGACGCACGCCACGCCAGCGGGTGGCACCGGCCTTACCCAGCGAACGCAGGCTGTGCTCACCGTTGGACACTTCGCCCAGGGTGGCACGGCACTCGGACAGCACCTTGCGCATTTCACCGCTGCGCAGACGCACGGTGACGTAGGCGCCTTCGCGGGCGACCAGCTGAGCGGAGGTACCCGCGGAGCGAGCGATCTGAGCGCCCTTGCCAGGCTTCAGCTCGATACCGTGGATGGTGCTACCGACCGGCACGTTACGCAGCGGCAGGTTGTTGCCAGCCTTGATGGGCGCGCCAGCGCCGGACAGCAGCTGGTCACCGGCAGCAACGCCTTTGGGAGCGATGATGTAGCGACGCTCGCCATCGGCGTACTTCAGCAGAGCGATGTGTGCAGTACGGTTCGGATCGTATTCGATACGCTCAACGACGGCAGGGATGCCATCCTTGTTGCGACGGAAATCGACCAGACGGTAGTGCTGCTTGTGACCACCGCCGATGTGGCGAGTGGTGATACGACCATTGTTGTTACGGCCGCCGGACTTGCTCTTCTTCTCCAGCAAAGGAGCGTAGGGCGCGCCTTTGTGCAGATCAGAGTTGACCACCTTGACCACAAAGCGGCGGCCAGCGGAGGTCGGCTTGCATTTTACGATTGCCATGATGCCCCCTGATTACTCGGCGCTGCTGGAAAAGTCGAGATCCTGGCCCGGCTGGAGCGCGATGTACGCTTTTTTCCAGTCGTTACGCTTGCCCAGACCACGAGCGGTACGCTTGGTCTTGCCCTGGACGTTCAGGGTGCTGACGCTGCGAACCTTGACCTCGAACAGCTGCTCGACGGCCTTCTTGATTTCCAGCTTGGTTGCATCGGTGGCAACCTTGAATACGAACTGCTTCTGGCTGTCCGCCAGCATGGTGGCCTTCTCGGAGATGTGCGGGCCAAGCAGCACTTTGAATACGCGTTCCTGGTTCATGCCAGCAGCTCCTCGAATTTCTTCACGGCGGACACAGTGACCAGCACCTTGTCGTAGGCGATCAGGCTGACCGGGTCGGAACCCTGGACATCACGCACGTCGACGAAAGGCAGGTTGCGGGCGGCCAGATACAGGTTCTGGTCGACAGCGTCGGTCACGATCAGCACGTCGCTCAGGCCCAGGCCGTCCAGCTTGCTGACCAGGGTCTTGGTCTTGGGCGCGTCGACGGCGAAGTCGTCAACCACGACCAGACGATCCAGACGGACCAGCTCGGCGAGGATGGAGCGCAGTGCAGCGCGGTACATCTTCTTGTTCAGCTTCTGGCTGTGATCCTGGGGCTTGGCTGCGAAAGCCACGCCACCGGAGCGCCAGATGGGGCTGCGGATGGTACCGGCACGGGCACGACCGCTACCCTTCTGACGCCAGGGCTTCTTGCCACCGCCACGGACTTCGGAACGGGTCTTCTGGGCACGGGTGCCCTGACGACCGCCAGCCATGTAGGCGACGACTGCCTGGTGAACCAGGGTCTCGTTGAATTCACCGCCGAAGGTGTGCTCGGAGACTTCGATAGCTTGAGAGCCATTCACATTGAGTTGCATGTTCTCTCTCCTCTCAACCACGGGCCTTGACAGCGGGACGCACGATCACGTCACCACCCGGCGCGCCGGGGACGGCACCCTTGACCAGCAGCAGGTTGCGCTCGGCGTCTACACGCACGACTTCCAGCGACTGAACGGTTACACGCTCCGCACCCAGGTGACCGGACATTTTCTTGCCCTTGAACACTCGACCAGGAGTCTGGCACTGGCCGATGGAACCAGGTGCACGGTGGGAAACGGAGTTACCGTGGGTGTTGTCCTGACCACGGAAGTTCCAGCGCTTGATGGTACCGGCATAGCCCTTACCTTTGGACTGACCAGTGACATCAACCATCTGACCGGCTTCGAACAGGGCTACGGTGACTTCGTCGCCGGCCTTGTACTCACCGTCTTCCAGGCGGAATTCGAGGACGCTACGACCAGCGGCAACGCTGGCCTTGGCGAAGTGACCGGCTTGCGCCTTGGTCACGCGGGAAGCACGACGCTCGCCCACGGTTACCTGAATGGCACGATAGCCATCGGTTTCTTCGCTTTTGAATTGGGTTACGCGATTCGGCTCGATCTCAATGACCGTAACCGGAACGGAAACGCCTTCTTCGGTGAAAACGCGGGTCATACCGCATTTACGACCGACTAAACCAATCGTCATGTTGAGAACCTCTTGAGTGTACGGGGCTTTCACCCGCTATGGCCGCCCATTTCAGAGCGTTACACGACTGAAACCTTGACGGTCTCAGCCGAGGCTGATTTGCACTTCAACGCCAGCGGCGAGATCGAGCTTCATCAGCGCATCGACGGTCTTGTCGGTGGGCTGAACGATGTCGAGCACACGCTTGTGGGTACGAATTTCGTACTGGTCACGAGCGTCCTTGTTGACGTGCGGAGAAATCAGCACTGTGTAACGTTCCTTGCGGGTAGGCAGAGGAATCGGACCACGCACCTGAGCACCAGTACGTTTCGCAGTTTCTACGATTTCCTGGGTGGATTGATCGATCAGGCGATGATCAAAAGCCTTCAACCGAATACGGATTTGTTGATTTTGCATTTGACCTCAGACTCCAAGCTTTCCTCTCGGACAAAAAGGTGCCCGATTAAAGGAGGCGCAATTCTAAGGATGTCGTCGGCGGCTGTCAAGAACGCCTCTTTTGCCATCTGTCAATTTCACGAGCCAAGAAAAAAGGCCCCGGAGGGCCTTTTTTCGTTTCAGATCAATCGATTACTCGATGATCTTGGCAACCACGCCGGCGCCAACGGTACGACCGCCTTCACGGATGGCGAAACGCAGACCGTCTTCCATCGCGATCGGAGCGATCAGGGTGACAACCATCTTGATGTTGTCGCCCGGCATCACCATCTCGACGCCTTCCGGCAGCTCGCAGTTACCGGTCACGTCGGTGGTGCGGAAGTAGAACTGCGGACGGTAGCCCTTGAAGAACGGGGTGTGACGACCACCTTCTTCCTTGGACAGCACGTACACTTCGCACTCGAACTTGGTGTGCGGCTTGATGGTGTTCGGCTTGGCCAGAACCTGGCCACGCTCCACATCTTCACGCTTGGTGCCACGCAGCAGCACGCCGACGTTCTCGCCAGCACGGCCTTCGTCCAGCAGCTTGCGGAACATTTCAACGCCGGTGCAGGTGGTCTTGACGGTGGCCTTGATGCCCACGATCTCGACTTCTTCCTGGACCTTGACGATGCCACGCTCGACACGACCGGTTACCACGGTGCCGCGACCGGAGATCGAGAACACGTCTTCGATCGGCATCAGGAACGGCTTGTCGATGGCACGCTCGGGCTCGGGGATGTACGAGTCCAGGGTCTCGACCAGCTTGCGCACGGCGGAGGTACCCATTTCGTTGTCGTCGTTACCGTTCAGAGCCATCAGCGCGGAGCCGATGACGATCGGGGTGTCGTCGCCGGGGAAGTCGTAGGTGTTCAGCAGATCGCGAACTTCCATTTCGACCAGTTCCAGCAGCTCGGCGTCGTCAACCATGTCGGCCTTGTTCAGGAACACGACGATGTAGGGAACGCCTACCTGACGGGACAGCAGGATGTGCTCGCGGGTCTGCGGCATGGGGCCGTCAGCAGCCGAGCAAACCAGGATCGCGCCGTCCATCTGGGCAGCACCGGTGATCATGTTCTTCACGTAGTCGGCGTGGCCGGGGCAGTCGACGTGCGCGTAGTGACGGATCGCCGAGTCGTACTCAACGTGGGAGGTGTTGATGGTGATACCACGAGCCTTTTCTTCCGGCGCGTTGTCGATCTGGTCGAAACCACGAGCGGAACCGCCCCAGGTGTCGGCACAGACTTTGGTCAGCGCTGCGGTCAGCGTGGTCTTGCCATGGTCAACGTGACCGATGGTGCCCACGTTCAGGTGCGGTTTGTTACGTTCGAATTTTTCTTTAGCCACGAGATAAACCTCTAGTCAAAGCGCTGATTAAGCTTGTTTCTTGATGATGGCTTCGGCGATGTTCGACGGAGCTTCGGCGTACTTGGAGAACTCCATGGAGTAGCTTGCGCGACCCTGAGACATGGAGCGGACATCCGTAGCGTAGCCAAACATCTCGCCCAGCGGAACCTCGGCACGGATGACCTTGCCGGTCACGGTGTCTTCCATACCCTGGATCAGGCCACGACGACGGTTCAGGTCGCCCATGACGTCGCCCATGTAGTCTTCCGGGGTCACGACCTCGACCTTCATGATCGGCTCGAGCAGCACGGCACCACCCTTCTGGGTGAGCTGCTTGGTCGCCATGGAGGCAGCGATCTTGAACGCCATCTCGTTGGAGTCGACGTCATGGTAGGAACCGTCGAACACAGCGGCCTTCAGGCCGAGCAGCGGATAGCCGGCGACGATGCCGTTCTTCATCTGCTCTTCGATGCCCTTCTGGATCGCCGGGATGTATTCCTTCGGAATCACACCGCCCACGACTTCGCTGACGAACTCCAGACCTTCCTGACCTTCGTCGGCCGGCGCGAAGCGAATCCAGCAGTGACCGAACTGGCCACGACCACCCGACTGGCGAACGAACTTGCCTTCGATCTCGCAGGTGTTGCGGATGGTTTCGCGGTAGGCAACCTGAGGCTTACCGATGTTCGCTTCCACGCCGAATTCGCGCTTCATGCGGTCCACCAGGATGTCCAGGTGCAGCTCGCCCATGCCGGAGATGATGGTCTGACCGGACTCTTCGTCGGTCTTGACGCGGAACGAGGGGTCTTCCTGGGCCAACTTGCCCAGTGCGATACCCATCTTCTCCTGGTCGGCCTTGGTCTTCGGCTCGACAGCAACCGAGATCACCGGCTCCGGGAAGTCCATGCGCTCGAGGATGATCGGCTTCTCGATCGAGCACAGGGTGTCACCGGTGGTGACGTCCTTCATGCCGATCAGGGCGGCGATGTCGCCAGCACGAACTTCCTTGATCTCTTCACGGGTATTGGCATGCATCTGCACCATACGGCCGACGCGCTCCTTCTTGCCCTTCACCGAGTTGATGACGGAGTCACCGGAGCTCAGTACACCCGAGTAGACGCGGGCGAAGGTCAAGGTACCCACGAAGGGGTCGGTAGCGATCTTGAACGCCAGGGCCGAGAAGGGCTCGTCGTCGTCTGCATGACGCTCGTCGTGGATTTCCTCGTTGTCCGGGTTGGTACCCTTGATCGCGGGAATCTCGATCGGCGCCGGCAGGAAGTCGATCACGGCGTCCAGAACCAGGGGCACACCCTTGTTCTTGAAGGACGAACCGCAGACGGCCGGGACGATTTCGCAGGCGATGGTACGCTGACGCAGGCCGGCCTTGATCTCGTCGATCGACAGCTCGCCGCCTTCCAGGTACTTGTTCATCAGCTCTTCGTTGGCTTCGGCCGCAGCCTCGACCATGTTGGAGCGCCACTGCTCGGCATCGGCCAGCATGTCCGCAGGAATGTCTTCCTCGCGGTAGGTCATGCCCTGGTCGTCATCGTTCCAGAAGATGGCCTTCATCTTCAGCAGGTCGATCTGGCCCTGGAAGTTCTCTTCCGCGCCGATGGCCAGCTGAACCGGGACCGGAGTATGGCCCAGGCGCTTCTTGATCTGCTCGACGACGCGCAGGAAGTTGGCACCGGCACGGTCCATCTTGTTGACGTAGACGATGCGCGGGACGCCATACTTGTTGGCCTGACGCCATACGGTCTCGGACTGAGGCTCGACACCGGAGGTACCGCAGAACACCACGACCGCACCGTCCAGCACGCGCAGGGAACGCTCCACCTCAATGGTGAAGTCCACGTGGCCGGGGGTGTCGATGATGTTTACGCGGTACTTGTCGTACTGCTTGGTCGAACCGGACCAGAACGCGGTGGTGGCAGCGGAGGTGATGGTGATACCACGCTCCTGCTCCTGCACCATCCAGTCCATGGTCGCAGCGCCGTCGTGAACCTCACCCATTTTGTGGTTCACGCCGGTGTAGAACAGAATCCGCTCGGTAGTAGTCGTCTTACCTGCGTCCACGTGGGCGCAGATACCGATGTTCCGATAGCGGTTAATAGCGGTTGTACGAGCCATAAGGTCCTCGCTTGATTGGAAGCGCTAGGCTTAGAAGCGGTAGTGCGAGAAGGCCTTGTTGGCTTCTGCCATGCGATGCACGTCTTCGCGCTTCTTGACTGCGGCACCCTTGCCTTCAAAAGCGTCCATGAGTTCACCCGCCAGGCGCAGAGCCATGGACTTCTCGCCACGCTTGCGCGCGGAGTCCACCAGCCAGCGCATGGCCAGGGCATTACGACGGGAAGGACGAACCTCAACCGGCACCTGGTAGGTAGCACCGCCGACACGGCGGGACTTCACTTCGACCAGCGGAGCGATGGCGTCGAGCGCTTTTTCGAAAACTTCCAGGGGTTCGGCATTCTTGGAACGCTCTTTGACCTTGTCCAGAGCACCATAAACGATACGCTCGGCAACGGCTTTCTTGCCGCTTTCCATCACGTGGTTCATGAACTTGGCCAGGATCTGGCTTCCGTATTTCGGATCGTCAAGTATTTCGCGCTTGGCCGCTACACGACGTCTTGGCATTGATAAGCCCTCAAAACGGTCTTCAGGTTAGCTCGGGACTCGTTGCCCGACCTTACTCTTATCGACTCGAACAAAAAGAAAGGTGATTACTTCGGACGCTTGGTGCCGTACTTGGAACGGCCCTGCTTGCGGTCCTTCACACCGGTGGTGTCCAGCGAACCGCGCACGGTGTGATAACGCACACCCGGCAGATCCTTGACCCGGCCACCGCGGATCAGCACGACGCTGTGTTCCTGCAGGTTGTGGCCTTCACCGCCGATGTAGGAGGTGACTTCGAAGCCGTTGGTCAGACGCACACGGCAGACCTTCCGCAGTGCGGAGTTGGGCTTCTTGGGAGTGGTGGTGTACACGCGGGTGCACACGCCACGACGTTGCGGGCAGTTTTGCAGCGCAGGCACGTCGGATTTCTCGACGATACGCTTGCGTGCACTACGCACCAGCTGGTTGATAGTTGCCATCTATAGCTCCACTGATTGTCTTGCGACATAAACGAAATAGCAGAACGTCAGTCCTGCCCATTTTCGGGGAACGAAAGTCTAAAGAGCTTAGGCGCCCCAGTCAAGACAAAGCCCCCGGACGCCTGGGGCGCCGGGGGCTTTGTCAAGCGAGACCCGCTACCGAACTCAGCTGGCGCTGGAGTTCAGCGCTTCGGTCAGGGCGGCTTCGGCCTCGCTGGCGCTGACGCGCTGCGGCTTGCCGAGTTCACGCTGGCGCTTGCGCTCGCTGTGGTAGGCCAGACCGGTACCGGCCGGGATCAGACGACCCACCACCACGTTTTCCTTCAGGCCGCGCAGGAAGTCGCGCTTGCCGGTCACGGCGGCTTCGGTCAGGACACGGGTGGTCTCCTGGAAGGAAGCAGCCGAGATGAAGGACTCGGTGGACAGCGAGGCCTTGGTGATACCCAGCAGCACGCGCTCGTACTTGGCGACGAAGCGATCATTGCCGACCAGTTGCTCGTTCTCTTCCAGGACGTGGGTCAGTTCGACCTGATCGCCCTTGATGAAGCTCGAGTCACCGGTATCGCTCACTTCGACCTTGCGCAGCATCTGCCGCAGGATGGTCTCGATGTGCTTGTCGTTGATCTTCACGCCCTGCAGGCGGTACACGTCCTGGATCTCGTTGACGATGTACTTGGCCAGCGCGCTGACACCCAGCAGACGCAGGATGTCGTGCGGATTGCTCGGACCGTCGGAGATGACTTCGCCGCGGCTGACCTGCTCGCCTTCGAAGACGTTCAGGTGGCGCCACTTCGGAATCAGTTCCTCGTAGGGATCGGTGCCGTCGGTCGGAGTGATGACCAGACGACGCTTGCCCTTGGTTTCCTTGCCGAAGGAGATGGTACCGCTGATCTCCGCCAGGATGGCCGGCTCCTTGGGACGACGCGCTTCGAAGAGGTCGGCCACGCGGGGCAGACCACCGGTGATGTCGCGGGTCTTGGAGGTTTCCTGGGGGATACGGGCGATAACGTCACCCACATGCACCTTGGCACCGTCGCTCAGGTTGACCAGCGCGTTCGGCGGCAGGAAGTACTGGGCCGGTACGTCGGTACCCGGCAGGAGCAGATCCTTGCCGTTGGCGTCGATCAGCTTGACCGCCGGACGGATGTCCTTGCCGGAGGTCGGGCGATCCTTGGCGTCGAGCACCTCGATGTTGGTCAGACCGGTCAGTTCGTCGGTCTGGCGCTTGATGGTGATGCCCTCCTCCATGCCGACGAAGGCCACGGTACCGTCCATCTCGGTGACGATGGGGTGGGTGTGCGGGTCCCACTTGGCGACGATGGCGCCAGCGTCGACCTTGTCGCCTTCCTTGACCGAAATCACCGCACCGTAGGGCAGCTTGTAGCGCTCGCGCTCACGACCGAAGTCGTCGGCGATGGCCAGCTCACCGGAACGGGACACGGCAACCAGGGCGCCGTCGGCACGTTCAACGTGCTTCAGGTTGTGCAGACGGATGGCACCGCCGTTCTTGACCTGGACGCTATCGGCCGCGGAGGTCCGGCTGGCCGCACCACCGATGTGGAAGGTACGCATGGTCAGCTGGGTACCCGGCTCACCGATGGACTGGGCGGCGATGACGCCGACCGCTTCACCGATGTTGACCTGGTGACCGCGAGCCAGATCGCGACCGTAGCACTTGGCGCAGATGCCATGACGGGTTTCGCAAGTGATCGGCGAACGCACCACGACTTCGTCGACGCTGTTGAGCTCGAGGAACTCGACCCAGCGCTCGTCGACCAGGGTGCCTGCAGGCACGATGATCTCTTCGGTACCCGGCTTGGGCACGTCGCGGGCGATGACTCGACCCAGCACGCGCTCACCCAGGGGCTCGACCACGTCACCGCCTTCGATGTGCGGGGTCATGATCAGGCCGCGCTCGGTACCGCAGTCGACCTCGGTCACCACCAGATCCTGGGCCACGTCGACGAGACGACGGGTCAGGTAACCGGAGTTCGCGGTCTTCAGAGCGGTATCCGCCAGACCCTTACGGGCACCGTGGGTGGAGATGAAGTACTGGAGTACGTTCAGGCCTTCACGGAAGTTGGCGGTGATGGGCGTCTCGATGATGGAGCCGTCCGGCTTGGCCATCAGGCCACGCATGCCGGCGAGCTGGCGAATCTGGGCCGCGGAACCCCGGGCGCCGGAATCGGCCATCATGTACATGGAGTTGAAGGACTCCTGGTCGACTTCCTTGCCCTCGCGGTCGATGACCTTCTCTTTCGAGAGGTTGGTCATCATCGCCTTGGACACTTCGTCGTTGGCCTTCGACCAGAGGTCGATCACCTTGTTGTACTTCTCGCCCTGGGTCACCAGGCCGGAGGCGTACTGGCTCTCGATCTCCTTCACCTCGGCGGTGGCGGCATCGATGATGCGGGCCTTCTCGTCCGGAATGACGAAGTCGTTGACGCCGATGGAGACGCCGGACAGGGTCGAATAGGCGAAACCGGTGTACATCAACTGGTCGGCGAAGATGACGGTGTCCTTCAGACCCACCACGCGGTAGCAGTGGTTGATCAGCTTGGAGATGGCCTTCTTCTTCATCGACTGGTTGACCACGTCGTACGGCAGACCGGCGGGCACGACCTGGAACAGCAGCGCGCGGCCGACGGTGGTGTCGACGATGCGGGTGTTCTTGGTCAGGCTGCCGTCCTTGTGACGGATGGTCTCGTTGATGCGTACCTTGACCTTGGCATGCAGCGCGGCTTCGCCGGCACGGAAGACGCGATCGACTTCCTGCAGGTCGGCGAACACGCGGCCTTCGCCCTTGGCGTTGATGGCTTCACGGGTCATGTAGTACAGACCCAGGACCACGTCCTGCGACGGCACGATGATCGGCTCGCCGTTGGCGGGCGACAGGATGTTGTTGGTCGACATCATCAGGGCGCGCGCTTCCAGCTGGGCTTCCAGCGTCAGCGGCACGTGCACGGCCATCTGGTCACCGTCGAAGTCGGCGTTGTACGCGGCGCAGACCAGCGGGTGCAGCTGGATCGCCTTGCCTTCGATGAGGACCGGCTCGAACGCCTGGATGCCCAGACGGTGCAGGGTCGGGGCGCGGTTGAGCAGCACGGGGTGTTCGCGGATGACTTCGGCGAGCACGTCCCAGACCTCGGGCAGTTCGCGCTCGACCATCTTCTTGGCGGCCTTGATGGTGGTCGCCATGCCACGGGCTTCCAGCTTGCCGAAGATGAACGGCTTGAACAGTTCCAGGGCCATCTTCTTGGGCAGACCGCACTGGTGCAGACGCAGGGTCGGGCCCACGGTGATCACGGAACGACCGGAGTAGTCGACGCGCTTGCCCAGCAGGTTCTGACGGAAACGACCCTGCTTGCCCTTGATCATGTCGGCCAGGGACTTCAGCGGGCGCTTGTTGGAACCGGTGATGGCACGACCGCGACGGCCGTTGTCCAGCAGGGCGTCGACGGCTTCCTGCAGCATGCGCTTCTCGTTGCGCACGATGATGTCGGGCGCGGCGAGGTCGAGCAGCCGCTTGAGGCGGTTGTTCCGGTTGATGACGCGACGATAGAGATCGTTCAGGTCGGAGGTCGCGAAGCGGCCGCCATCCAGCGGTACCAGCGGACGCAGGTCCGGCGGCAGCACGGGCAGCACGGTCATGACCATCCACTCCGGCTTGTTGCCGGAACCCTGGAAGGCTTCCATCAGCTTCAGACGCTTGGACAGCTTCTTGATCTTGGTCTCGGAGTTGGTCTGCGGAATCTCTTCGCGCAGGCGACCGATCTCGTGCTCCAGATCAATGGCGCCGAGCAGCTGGAATACGGCTTCCGCACCCATGCGGGCGTCGAAGTCGTCACCGAACTCTTCCAGCGCCTCGAAGTACTGCTCGTCGTTGAGCAGCTGGTACTTCTCGAGGGTGGTCATGCCCGGATCGATCACCACGTAGCTCTCGAAATAGAGCACGCGCTCGATGTCACGCAGGGTCATGTCCAGCAGCAGGCCGATACGGGACGGCAGCGACTTCAGGAACCAGATGTGGGCGACGGGCGAAGCCAGCTCGATGTGGCCCATGCGCTCGCGGCGCACCTTGGCCAGGGCGACTTCCACGCCGCACTTCTCGCAGATCACGCCGCGGTGCTTGAGGCGCTTGTACTTTCCGCACAGGCACTCGTAGTCCTTGACCGGGCCAAAGATCTTGGCGCAGAACAGACCATCGCGCTCGGGCTTGAAGGTACGGTAGTTGATGGTCTCCGGCTTCTTCACTTCACCGAACGACCAGGAACGAATCATCTCGGGCGAGGCCAGACCAATGCGGATGGCATCGAACTCTTCGAGTTGACCCTGGTTTTTCAACAGATTGAGCAAGTCTTTCAAGGCCTTTCCTCCTCACGGACCGGAGACGACCGCCGCGCGGTCGTCTCCTCTAGGGTCTCGTGTTATTCGGTTTCCAGTTCGATATCGATGCCGAGCGAACGGATTTCCTTGATCAGTACGTTGAAGGACTCGGGCATGCCGGCCTCCATGCGGTGATCTCCGTCCACGATGTTCTTGTACATCTTGGTCCGGCCGTTCACATCGTCCGACTTCACCGTCAGCATTTCCTGCAGGGTGTAAGCCGCGCCATAGGCCTCCAGTGCCCAGACCTCCATCTCCCCGAAACGCTGACCACCGAACTGCGCCTTACCACCCAGCGGCTGCTGGGTAACCAGGCTGTAGGAACCGGTGGAACGGGCGTGCATCTTGTCGTCCACCAGGTGGTTCAGCTTGAGCATGTACATGTAGCCAACGGTGGTGGTGCGCTCGAAGGCATTGCCAGTGCGGCCGTCGTACAGACGCATCTGGCCGCTCTCCGGCAGATCGGCCAGCTTCAGCATAGCCTTGATCTCGCTTTCCTTGGCACCGTCGAACACCGGGGTAGCCATGGGAACACCGCCGCGCAGGTTCTTCGCCAGGTCGAGGACTTCCTGATCGCTCAGGTCGTCGAGCTTCTCCTGACGGCCACCGATCTCGTTGTAGATCTCGTGCAGGAAGCTGCGCAGCTCTGCAACCTTGCGCTGCTCTTCGATCATCACGTTGATCTTCTCGCCCAGGCCCTTGGCCGCAAGGCCCAGGTGGGTTTCGAGGATCTGACCGACGTTCATCCGCGAGGGTACGCCCAGCGGGTTCAGCACGATGTCCACCGGCGTGCCGTTGGCGTCGTAGGGCATGTCTTCGACCGGCATGATCACCGAGACCACACCCTTGTTACCGTGACGACCAGCCATCTTGTCGCCCGGCTGGATGCGGCGCTTGATGGCGAGGTAGACCTTAACGATCTTCAGTACGCCCGGCGCCAGGTCATCGCCCTGCTGCAGCTTGCGCTTCTTGTCTTCGAACTTGTCGTCCAGCAGCTGGCGACGGTCGGACAGGTAGGCCTGGGCCTTTTCCAGCTGCTCGTTGTGAGCATCTTCCGCCATGCGCAGCTTGAACCACTGACCGCGCTCCAGGCCGTTCAGGTACTCGTCGGTGATGACGGCACCCTTCTTGACCGCCGGACCGCCTTCGGCGACCTGACCGACCAGGGCCTGACGCAGACGCTCGAAGGTCGCGCCTTCGACGATGCGGAACTCTTCGTTCAGATCCTTGCGGATCTCGTCGAGCTGGGACTTCTCGATGGCCAGGGCGCGGGAGTCGCGCTCGACGCCGTCACGGGTGAAGACCTGGACGTCGATGACGGTACCCTTAGTGCCAGTGGGCACACGCAGGGAAGTGTCCTTCACGTCGCTGGCCTTCTCGCCGAAGATGGCGCGCAGCAGCTTCTCTTCCGGGGTCAGCTGGGTTTCGCCCTTGGGCGTGACCTTGCCGACCAGGATGTCACCGGCGCCGACCTCGGCACCGACGTAGACGATACCGGCCTCGTCCAGCTTGTTCAGCGCAGCCTCACCCACGTTCGGGATGTCGGAGGTGATCTCCTCCGGGCCGAGCTTGGTGTCACGGGCCACACAGGTCAGTTCCTGGATGTGGATGGTGGTGAAGCGATCTTCCTGGACCACACGCTCCGACAGACAGATGGAGTCTTCGAAGTTGAAGCCGTTCCAGGGCATGAAGGCCACGCGCATGTTCTGACCCAGTGCCAGCTCGCCCATGTCGGTCGAGGGGCCATCGGCCAGGATGTCGAACTTGGCCACCTGATCACCCTTGCTCACTAGCGGACGCTGGTTGATGCAGGTGTTCTGGTTGGAACGGGTGTACTTGGTCAGGTTGTAGATGTCGACACCGGCTTCACCGGTTTCGACTTCGGCATCGTTGACACGCACCACGATACGGCTGGCATCGACGGAGTCGATCACGCCACCACGACGAGCCACGACGCAGACGCCGGAGTCACGGGCGACGTTGCGCTCCATGCCGGTACCCACCAGCGGCTTGTCCGAACGCAGGGTCGGCACGGCCTGACGCTGCATGTTGGAACCCATCAGCGCGCGGTTGGCGTCGTCGTGCTCGAGGAACGGAATCAGCGAGGCGGCGACGGAGACGACCTGCTTGGGCGAAACGTCCATCAGGGTGACGTCTTCGGGCGCCTTGACGGTGAATTCGTTCAGGTGACGCACGGCCACCAGCTCATCGATCAGCCGGTTGTTCTCGTCCAGGCCGGCGGAGGCCTGGGCGATGACGTGGTTGGCTTCTTCGATGGCCGACAGGAAGACGATCTCGTCGGTAGCCACGCCGTCCTTGACCATGCGGTACGGGCTTTCGAGGAAGCCGTACTGGTTGGTGCGGGCATAGGCGGCCAGGGAGTTGATCAGGCCGATGTTCGGACCTTCCGGCGTTTCGATCGGGCAGACCCGGCCGTAGTGCGTCGGGTGTACGTCACGGACTTCGAAGCCGGCGCGCTCACGGGTCAGACCGCCCGGGCCGAGTGCGGAGACGCGGCGCTTGTGGGTGATCTCCGACAGCGGGTTGTTCTGGTCCATGAACTGGGACAGCTGGCTGGAACCGAAGAATTCCTTGATCGCGGCGGCCACCGGCTTGGCGTTGATCAGGTCCTGCGGCATCAGGCCTTCGCTTTCGGCCATGGACAGGCGTTCCTTGACGGCACGCTCCACCCGCACCAGGCCCACGCGGAACTGGTTCTCGGCCATTTCACCGACGCAACGGACACGACGGTTACCCAGGTGGTCGATGTCGTCGACGATACCCTTGCCATTACGGATGTCGACCAGGGTCTTGAGCACGTCGACGATGTCTTCGCGGCTCAGCACGCCCGAGCCTTCGATGGCATCGCGACCGATACGGCGGTTGAACTTCATGCGGCCAACGGCGGACAGGTCGTAACGCTCGGCGCTGAAGAACAGGTTGTTGAACAGGGTCTCGGCAGCTTCCTTGGTCGGCGGCTCGCCAGGACGCATCATCCGATAGATCTCGACCAGGGCTTCCAGCTGGTTGCCGGTGGAGTCGATCTTCAGGGTATCGGAGATGAACGGACCACAGTCGATGTCGTTGGTGTACAGCGTCTCGAGCCGCACGACATTGGCCTTGGCCATCTTGGCCAGCATGTCCAGGGTCAGCTCGGTGTTGCACTCGGCGATGATCTCGCCGGTGGACGGGTGCACGATGGCCTTGGCGGTGGTACGGCCAATGACGTAATCGAAGGGCACTTCCAGCTCGGTGATGCCGGACTTTTCCAGTTGGTTGATGTGGCGAGCGGTCACGCGACGGCCCTGCTCCACGATCACCTTGCCGGTTTCGTCCTTGATGTCGAAGCTGGCGATGTCACCACGCAGGCGCTGGGGCACCAGTTCCAGGTTCAGGGTCTCGCCCTTGATGTGGAAGACGTTGGTGTCATAGAAGGCGTCCAGCACTTCTTCGGTGCTGTAGCCGAGCGCGCGCAGCAGGACCGAGGCCGGCAGTTTGCGGCGGCGGTCGATACGCACGAAGACGGCGTCCTTGGGGTCGAACTCGAAGTCCAGCCAGGAGCCGCGGTAGGGAATGATGCGCGCCGAGTACAGCAGCTTGCCCGAGCTGTGGGTCTTGCCGCGGTCGTGGTCGAAGAACACGCCCGGGCTGCGGTGCAGCTGGGACACGATGACACGCTCGGTACCGTTGATGATGAAGGTACCGTTCTCGGTCATCAGGGGGATTTCCCCCATGTAGACTTCCTGCTCCTTGATGTCCTTGATCGCCTTGTTCGACGACTCGCGGTCGAAGATGATCAGGCGAACCTTGACCCGCAGCGGGACGGCGAAGGTCACGCCGCGCAGGACGCATTCCTTCACATCGAAAGCCGGCTCGCCCAGGCGATAGCCGACGTATTCCAGGGCCGCATTGCCGGAATAGCTGATAATCGGGAAAACGGACTTGAAGGCCGCATGCAGGCCGATATCGCGGAACTGGTCTTTGCCTGCGCCCGCCTGCAGGAATTCGCGGTACGAATCCAGTTGGATAGCCAGCAAATAGGGCACGTCCATGACGTGCGGCAACTTGCTAAAGTCCTTGCGGATACGTTTTTTCTCAGTGTATGAGTAAGCCATCAGCGTTCCCCAGCTTGGTCACCAGCTTGTTTGGCCTCTCCGACGGGAGCAGCCGGAAAATCGTGCAAACCCTTGGTTTGCCGCACCCCGAGAGCGAGGTGGATACAGCGCGTTTTGCCAGGCGGATATGCTCGCCCTGCACAAAACGGCAAAAGGCCGGTGGCGTTCGCCACCAGCCATCAGCCGAACGTGAGACGTTGCGGCTGTAGACGCAAGAACCGAACTTACTTGAGCTCGACCTTGGCGCCTGCTTCTTCCAGAGACTTCTTGGCAGCCTCGGCTTCCTCTTTGGAAACGCCTTCCTTGACCACGCCCGGGGCGCCGTCAACGACAGCCTTGGCTTCTTTCAGGCCCAGACCGGTCAGTTCACGAACGACCTTAATGACGTTCACTTTCTTGTCGCCGGCTTCGGTCAACATGATGGTGAATTCGGTCTGCTCTTCGACGACGGCAGCGGCAGCAGCCGGGCCAGCGGCAACGGCGGCAGCGGCGGTCACGCCGAACTTCTCTTCCATCGCCTTGATCAGTTCCACCACTTGCATGACGGACATTTCGGATACGGCGTTGATGATGTCTTCGTTGGTCAGAGCCATGACTCTAGATTCCTATAACAGGGTGCGGCTTCAGGCCGCAAATAATAAGAAAGACTTGCAGGAAACGCAGCACGCACGGATTAGGCGGCGGCAGCTTCCTTTTGGTCGCGAATGGCGGCGAGGGTACGAGCCAGCTTGCTGGTAGCGCCCTGGATGACACTCATCAGCTGGGACACAGCTTCGTCGTAGGTCGGCAGGGTTGCCAGTACGTCGATCTGGTTGGCTGGAATGAGCTTGCCTTCGAACGCGGCGGCCTTGATCTCGAACTTGTCCTGACCCTTGGCGAAATCCTTGAAGATACGGGCGGCAGCGCCCGGATGCTCTTGGGAGAACGCGATCAGGGTCGGGCCCTTGAAGGTGTCGTTGAGGACGTCGAAAGACGTGCCTTCAACGGCACGACGCAGCAGGGTGTTACGTACGACACGTACATAGACACCAGCCGCGCGGGCCTCTTTACGGAGTCCGGTCATGGCACCCACAGTCACGCCACGGGCATCGGCCACGACAGCGGACAGGGCACCTTGGGCAGCCTCGTTGACTTCAGCGACGATAGCCTTCTTGTCTTCGAGTTTGATTGCCACGGGTTTAACTCCTGGATGTTACCGTTTCGCCCGATGGACTGGGCGGCGTTTTGGTGTCTGACTCGGTAACCGAATCGGGAGCACCATCTGCGTAGGCTAGGGTTTCCCCGGTTTAAGACCTGCGTCCCCTACGGTCTTGGACAGCCCCCGCCAGGCAGGGACCCCAATCTTGGCGCCGCGCCCGAAGGCACGGCGACTTGTGTCCTGCTTAGGCTTCCAGGGAAGCCTGGTCGATCTGCAGACCCGGGCCCATGGTGGAGCTCAGGGTGATGCGCTTGACGTAGATGCCCTTGGAGGTCGAGGGCTTCAGGCGCTTCAGGTCGGCCAGCAGAGCTTCAACGTTCTGCTTCAGCTTCACGGGCTCGAAATCGATCTTGCCAACGGAAGCGTGAATGATGCCGTTCTTGTCGGTACGGAAACGCACCTGACCAGCCTTGGCATTCTTGACGGCGGTAGCGACGTCCGGGGTCACGGTGCCAACCTTGGGGTTAGGCATCAGACCACGCGGGCCGAGCAGCTGACCCAGCTGACCAACAACGCGCATGGCGTCCGGCGAGGCGATGACCACGTCATAGTTCAGGTCGCCGCCCTTCATCTCGGCAGCCAGGTCGTCCATGCCGACTCTTTCGGCACCGGCAGCCAGTGCGGCTTCGGCATTGGCACCCTGGGTGAACACTGCAACGCGAACCGACTTGCCAGTGCCATTGGGCAGCACGGTGGCGCCACGAACGACCTGGTCGGATTTACGCGGATCCACGCCCAGGTTCACGGAGACGTCGATGGACTCCTTGAACTTGATGGTGGACAGCTCGGCCAGCAGGGCTGCAGCTTCTTCGAAGCCGTACTGCTTGCCAGCCTGGATTTTTTCGGCGATAGCCTTTTGACGCTTAGTGAGCTTGGCCATTACACGCCCTCCACATTCAGACCCATGCTACGAGCGGAACCGGCGATGGTACGCACGGCGGCGTCCATATCGGCGGCGGTGAGATCGGCATTCTTGGTCTTGGCGATCTCTTCCAGCTGGGCGCGGGTGACGGTACCGACCTTCTGGCTGTTCGGACGAGCGGAACCGCTCTTGATGCCAGCCGCCTTCTTGAGCAGCACGGAGGCCGGGGTGCTCTTGATTTCGAAGGTGAAGCTACGGTCGCTGTACACGGTGATGATCACCGGGGTGGGCAGACCGGGCTCCATGCCCTGAGTGCGGGCGTTGAACGCCTTGCAGAATTCCATGATGTTGACGCCGTGCTGACCCAGCGCCGGACCGACCGGCGGGCTCGGGTTGGCTTGAGCGGCCTTAACCTGCAGCTTGATGTAAGCCTGAATTTTCTTAGCCATGTGCTACTCCAATGATGGGTTCAACGCCCCGCGGGGCTCCCCAATTACTTGCTATATCCCAGTGACGACAAAACCCCGCAGCCGGGGCTACGGGGTGGGGGATGCGAACAACCTAGACCTTTTCGACCTGGCTGAACTCGAGCTCCACAGGGGTCGACCGACCAAAGATCAGTACCGCCACGTGGATGCGGCTCTTCTCGTAATTCACTTCTTCGACAACGCCGTTGAAGTCGGCGAACGGACCGTCCACCACCCGAACCGTCTCACCCGCTTCGAACAGGGTCTTCGGCTTGGGCTTGTCGCTGCTGTCGGAGACACGACGCAGAATCGCATCCGCCTCACGATCAGTGATGGGCGCCGGCTTGTCGGCGGTACCGCCGATGAAGCCCATGACGCGAGGGGTATCCTTGACCAGGTGCCAAGTCCCTTCGTTCATCTCCATCTGCACTAGGACGTATCCTGGGAAAAACTTACGCTCGCTCTTGCGCTTCTGGCCATTGCGCATTTCCACCACTTCTTCGGTGGGCACGAGAATGTCGCCGAACTCGTCTTCCATTTCGTGCAGCTTGACGCGCTCGATCAACGAACGCATGACATGCTTCTCGTAACCCGAGTAGGCATGCACGACGTACCAACGCTTAGCCACGGCGAACCCTTTCAACCAACAATCGTGGAAACCAGCCAACCGAGCAGGGAGTCTAGCCCCCACAACAACAAAGCCATCACGAGCACCACCGCAACCACGATCAGCGTGGTCTGGGTGGTCTCTTGCCGGGTAGGCCAGACAACCTTGCGAATCTCGGTACGGGCGTCTTTCAGCAAGCCAAAGAAGGCCTGCCCCTTGGCGGTCTGCAGCGCAACGAAGGCAGCGATAGCCGCCAGCACCAACAGACCTACCACTCGATACAGGATGGACTGAGCAGCGAAGTAGTGATTGGCAACAACACCGATCGCTACCAGAACGACAACCACCAGCCACTTCAGCGCATCGAAGCGCGACTCTTTGGCTTCCGCCTTGATGCTCATTGCATGAATCCTGTAAGGAGTGCCAGATGGGAATCTGGCAGGCCAGGAGGGAATCGAACCCCCAACCTGCGGTTTTGGAGACCGCCGCTCTGCCAATTGAGCTACTGGCCTGTAACTTGAATCAGGCCGACCATTATGCCGACCTGACAGGCCAAGATCAATCGATTACTCGATGATCTTGGCAACCACGCCGGCGCCGACAGTACGACCGCCTTCACGAATGGCGAAACGCAGACCGTCTTCCATCGCGATCGGAGCGATCAGGGTGACAACCATCTTGATGTTGTCGCCCGGCATCACCATCTCGACGCCTTCCGGCAGCTCGCAGTTACCGGTCACGTCGGTGGTGCGGAAGTAGAACTGCGGACGGTAGCCCTTAAAGAACGGGGTGTGACGACCACCTTCTTCCTTGGACAGCACGTACACTTCGCACTCGAACTTGGTGTGCGGCTTGATGGTGTTCGGCTTGGCCAGCACCTGACCACGTTCCACATCTTCACGCTTGGTGCCACGCAGCAGCACGCCGACGTTCTCGCCAGCACGGCCTTCGTCCAGCAGCTTGCGGAACATTTCAACGCCGGTGCAGGTGGTCTTGACGGTGGCCTTGATGCCCACGATCTCGACTTCTTCCTGGACCTTGACGATGCCACGCTCGACACGACCGGTTACCACGGTGCCGCGACCGGAGATCGAGAACACGTCTTCGATCGGCATCAGGAACGGCTTGTCGATGGCACGCTCGGGCTCGGGGATGTACGAGTCCAGGGTCTCGACCAGCTTGCGCACGGCGGAGGTACCCATTTCGTTGTCGTCGTTACCGTTCAGAGCCATCAGCGCGGAGCCGATGACGATCGGGGTGTCGTCGCCGGGGAAGTCATAGGTGTTCAGCAGATCGCGAACTTCCATTTCGACCAGTTCCAGCAGCTCGGCGTCGTCAACCATGTCGGCCTTGTTCAGGAACACGACGATGTAGGGAACGCCTACCTGACGGGACAGCAGGATGTGCTCGCGGGTCTGCGGCATGGGGCCGTCAGCAGCCGAGCAAACCAGGATCGCGCCGTCCATCTGGGCAGCACCGGTGATCATGTTCTTCACGTAGTCGGCGTGGCCGGGGCAGTCGACGTGCGCGTAGTGACGGATCGCCGAGTCGTACTCAACGTGGGAGGTGTTGATGGTGATACCGCGAGCCTTTTCTTCCGGCGCGTTATCGATCTGGTCGAAACCACGAGCGGAACCGCCCCAGGTGTCGGCACAGACTTTGGTCAGCGCTGCGGTCAGAGTGGTCTTGCCATGGTCGACGTGACCGATGGTGCCCACGTTCAGGTGCGGCTTGTTACGTTCAAACTTTTCTTTAGCCATCGACACTCTCTCCCTTCACGAATTGAGCAAAGCAATGCCGCCATTAAAACAAAGGCAGATATTTTCATATCTGCCTTTTAAGATGGAGCTCATGAGCGGATTTGAACCGCTGACCTCACCCTTACCAAGGGTGTGCTCTACCAACTGAGCTACATGAGCGAAACATTTGCCAGTCAAACTGGAGCGGGTAGCGGGAATCGAACCCGCATCATCAGCTTGGAAGGCTGAGGTTCTACCACTGAACTATACCCGCAGAGCCTAAGCGCTCTAGCAATCTGGTGGAGGGGGAAGGATTCGAACCTTCGAAGTCTGCGACGTCAGATTTACAGTCTGATCCCTTTGGCCACTCGGGAACCCCTCCAAAGTGAGGCGGCATTTTCTTCATCTGCCCTCCTCTTGTCAAGGATCTTTTTAAAATTTCCTTAACAATCAATGCTTTCGCGTCGCTCGCTAGCGTTATCAGCGAAAGCGGGCGCAGTTTATGCAATCACAACGAACCATGCAACCCCAAAACGCAAAAAAAGCTTAAAAAACAAAGGCCGCCCTATCGGCGGCCTTTGTTCACAGGCAATCGCCCTGCTTACAGCTGGGGACCAGCCGCCAGGATGCCTTCGGAGACGCCGGAGAACTTCTTGAAATTCTCGACGAACTTGCCAGCCAGCTCCCGCGCGGCGGCGTCATAGGCTGCGCCATCCTGCCAGGTATCGCGAGGATTGAGCAGGACGCTGTCCACGCCGGGAACGGCGACCGGGACGTCGAGGTTGATGACCGGCACGTGGCGGGTCTCGGTACCAATGAGGGAACCGCTCTGGATGGCCGCGATGACCGCACGGGTAGTCGGGATATTGAAGCGCTTGCCGACGCCGTAACCGCCACCGGTCCAGCCGGTGTTGACCAGGTACACTTTGGAGCCAAAGCCCTGGATGCGCTTAATCAGCAGATCGGCGTATTCAGCCGCCGGACGTGGGAAGAAGGGCGCGCCGAAGCAGGTGGAGAAGGTCGACTTGATGCCGGGACCGGAACCCATCTCGGTTGAGCCGACCAGGGCGGTGTAGCCGGACAGGAAGTGGTAGGCCGCCTGCTCATTATTAAGGATGGATACCGGGGGCAGGACACCGGTGAGGTCGCAGGTCAAAAAGATGACCGCGTTGGGCTCGCCACCCAGGTTGTGCTCGGCGCGCTTGTCGATCAGCTCGCGCGGATAGGCCGCCCGGCTGTTCTGGGTCAGGCTGTCGTCGGCATAGTTGGGCTGACGGGTCTGGGGATCCAGAACCACGTTCTCCAGCACGGCGCCGAACTGGATGGCCTTCCAGATCACCGGCTCGTTCTTCTCGGACAGGTCGATGCACTTGGCGTAGCAACCCCCTTCCATGTTGAAGACGGTGCCCACGCCCCAGCCGTGCTCGTCGTCACCGATGAGGTAGCGGCTCTGGTCGGCGGACAGGGTGGTCTTGCCGGTACCGGAGAGACCGAAGAACAGGGTGACATCACCCTCCTCGCCCACGTTGGCGGCGCAGTGCATCGGCAGCACGTCCTTTTCCGGCAGCAGGAAGTTCTGCACCGAGAACATGGCCTTCTTCATCTCGCCGGCGTAGCGCATGCCGGCGATCAGCACCTTGCGAGCGGCGAAGTTGATGATGACGGTACCGTCAGAATTGGTGCCGTCACGCGCGGGCTCGCAGACGAACTCAGGCGCGTTGATGATCTCCCAGGCCGGCTTGGACTGAGGATTGTATTCGGCCGGATTGATGAACAGGCAGCGGCCGAACAGATTGTGCCAGGCGGTCTGGGTGCGCATGACGACGGGCAGGTAGTGCTCGACATCGGCACCTACATGCACGTGGGAGACGAATTGATCACGCTCGTCCAGGTAAGCGCTGACGCGCTCCCACAGCGGTGCGAACTTCTCCTCTGGGAAGGCACGGTTGATCGGCCCCCAGTGGATGGCATCGCGCGTGGAGGCTTCCTCGACGATGAAGCGATCTACCGGCGAACGCCCCGTGCGATGCCCCGTCTTGACGACCAGCGAGCCATTGGCGGCCAGCTCTCCTTCGCCACGTCGCAGGGACTCTTCCACTAACTGCGCGACGCTGATATCGGTATACACGTTGGCTTTCGTCATTTCGTTCCCCATGGCCCTGGGCCGTTCCTCATGCTTGTAGCTCTTACACGGCAGAACTACACGTTGCGGGATTATGCCAGAAAGCCTTCGGGCTTTTGCAACGGCTAGTGCCGGGTATTTCCTGGGGTTTGCGTGCCGCCGCCCGCAAAAATCTGCGTGATATCGGCGGCGTCGAACACCTGCTGCTCATTGCAAAACTGACAATCGACCCGAATTTCTCCCTGCTGTTCGTCGAGCAGACTCTCGACGTCCGCCTGCCCCATGCTGATCAGGGCATTGGCCGCCCGATCACGCGAGCAGCTGCAGCTGAAGGCCACCGGTTGCTCGTCGAACAGGCGCACCGCTTCCTCGTGGAACAGGCGATGCAGGATCACCTCGTTGTCGAGACCCAGCAGCTCTTCGGCCGTGAGGGTATCGGCCAGGGTGACGACATGCTCCCAACTGTCCTGACGGGCCTGGGCATCCTTGATGCGCGACGGCGGCAGCTGCTGGAGCAGCAGGCCGCGGGCGCGGCGACCGTCGGCGTTCAGCCAGAAACGGGTGGGCAGTTGTTCGGAGGTGGCGAAGTAGCCGGACAGGCATTCGGCCAGGTTGGCGCCCTCCAGCGGGACGATGCCCTGGTAACGCTGGCCATGCCGGGGATCGATGGTCAGGGCCAGGACGCCATCGGGCATGAGTTCGCCCAGGGAGGCGGACGCGGTGATCTCGGCTTCTTCGTAGCGGGCGATGCCGCGCACCTCACGCTCGCTGGAACATTCGACCATGAGAAGCGGGATGGGGCCGCTGGAGCGTGCCTGGAGCACCAGCAGCCCTTCGAACTTGAGGGTTCCGCACAGTAGGGCAGCCGCCGCCAGCATCTCGCCCAGCAGCTGGGCGACCGGCTCGGGGTAGGAATGCTTGGCCAGGACCTCGACGTAGCTGCGGTCCAGCGTGGCCAGTTCGCCGCGGACGTCGGTTTCGTCGAACAGGAAGCGTTGGGTGAAATCGTGGGAAGTCATGAACTACCTATATAAGGAGGAAGGCCGCGAAACGTGACGCTCCCGGCGCATGCCAGGACCGGCGAGCGGACCTGGCCAGGAAAGGGATCCGACGAGTCGAGACGGGATCAGTCGTCGAACGGGTGGACGTACTCGCGGAACTGATGGATCTGTCGACGCTGCTTCTTGGTGGGCCGGCCATCGGTCTGTAGCCCGAGGTTGCCCGCCTTACGCGCGGCTGCGGCCTGTTCGCGCGCCTTGAGGCTTTCCGGCGTCTCGGTATAGAGCTGCTGGGCTTCGGGCGCACCGCGGCGATTCTGCGACAGGGCGATGATCACCACGGTCTTTTCGTCATAGCCCTGACGAATGGTGAGAACATCGCCGACACGGGGCTCCTTGCTGGGCTTGCAGCGCTCGCCACGGCACTGGACCTTGCCGCCTTCGAGGGCTGCCTTGGCCAACGCACGGGTCTTGAAAAAACGTGCCGCCCACAGCCATTTGTCGAGGCGCATCCGTTCTTCAGTGTGATCTACTGCATACATCGAATAAAAGGTCCCCTATTGGGTCTTAGACTCTTCTCAAGAACTCTAAACCATCGGACCGACGCTGCAAGCGCGCCTCTGGAGAGCCATGACCACATTCTTTCCTTCCGACCTGACCGGCCAGACCCGCTGCGCGGGTTGCCAGCAGTCGGAACCCCTGGGCTTCGACTTCGACTTCGCCTATCAGCCCATCGTGGACCTGGGCAAAGGCGCGGTCTTCGCCCGGGAAGCGCTGGTACGCGGACCGGGCGGCGAAGGCGCGCTGTCGGTGCTCAATCAGGTGACCGACAGTAACCGCTATCGTTTCGACCAGCTCTGCCGCACCAAGGCGATCGCCACCGCGGCGACCCTGGGCCTGCAGGAGAGTCTGTCGATCAACTTCCTGCCCAACGCCGTCTATCGTCCGGAGCTGTGCATCCGCAGCACCCTGGCCGCCGCGCGTGAGCACGGCTTTCCGCTGGAGCGGCTGATCTTCGAGACGGTGGAAACCGAGCACGTGGCCAGTAACCACCTGACGCACATCCTGCGCGAGTATCAGCAATTCGGCTTCAAGACCGCCATCGACGACTTCGGTGCCGGTCATTCCGGCCTGACGCTGCTGGCCGAATTCCAACCCGACCTGGTCAAGCTCGACATGGCGCTCATCCGCGACATCGACCGGGACCAAGTACGGCGGACCATCGTGCGCAACCTGATCGTCATGTGCCGCGAACTGGGCACCCAGGTGATCGCCGAGGGCGTGGAGACCGTGGCCGAACGCGATTGCCTGCGCGACCTCGGGATCGAGCTGATGCAGGGGTATCTGTTCGCCAAACCAGCCTTCAAGCAGCTCGTCGATCCGCAACATTTAGGCGGAGGCCACTGATTTCAAGGAGCAGCGATGAGCAATTCCGCCGAACCGGTCATTATCGGCCTGAGTGAGTGGGTGGCCTTGCCCGAACTGGGCGTGGTGGGCCTGAGAGCCAAGATCGATACCGGCGCCAGCACCTCGGCCCTGCATGCGACGGAAGTCCAGCCCTTCATGCGCGGCAAGGAACGCTGGGTGAGATTCACCGTGCACCTGGGCACCCTGGTCCAATCCCGGCATCGCCATTGCGAAGCGCCGCTGGTGGCGAAAAAGACCATCCGCAGTTCCAACGGTATCGCCCAGACCCGCTATGTCATCCGTACCCTGCTGGCCCTGGGCGAATGCCAGTGGCCGGTGGAATTCACCCTAGCCTGTCGCAAGAGCATGCGCTATCGCATGCTGCTCGGCTCCAAGGCCTTGATCGATGGTGGCCTGCTGGTGAATCCGGCCGTCTCCTATGCGCAAGACAAACCCCAGTTGTCCCTTACTCCGGCCTCCGGTGCCCCATGAAAATCGCCGTTCTCTCGCGTAACCCCAATCTGTACTCCACCCGGCGCCTGGTCGAAGCCGGCGTCAGCCGCGGCCATGAGGTGGTCGTGGTCGACACCTTGCGCGCGTACATGAACATCGCCAGCCACAAGCCACAGATCCATTACCGCGGCAAACCGTTGGAAGGCTTCGACGCAGTCATCCCGCGCATCGGTGCCTCGGTGACCTTCTATGGCTGCGCGGTGCTGCGCCAGTTCGAGATGCAAGGGGTCTTTCCGCTCAACGAGAGCGTGGCCATCAGCCGTTCGCGCGACAAGTTGCGCTCCCTGCAGCTGCTCTCGCGCAAGGGCATCGGTCTGCCGGTGACGGGCTTCGCCCATTCTCCGGACGACGTGCCGGACCTGATCCGGATGGTCAATGGCGCGCCGCTGGTGATCAAGGTGCTGGAAGGCACCCAGGGCATCGGGGTGGTGCTGTGCGAGACCGAGAAGGCAGCCGAATCGGTGATCGAGGCCTTCATGGGGCTCAAGCAGAACATCATGGTGCAGGAATACATCCGCGAGGCGGGCGGCGCGGACATCCGCTGCTTCGTGGTCGGCGACAAGGTGATCGCCGCGATGAAACGCCAGGCCGCGCCCGGGGAATTCCGCTCCAATCTGCATCGCGGCGGTACCGCCAGCCTGATCAAGATCACCCCAGAGGAACGCATGACCGCCCTGCGTGCGGCCCGGGCCATGGGCCTGAGCGTGGCCGGGGTGGATATCCTCAGATCCAATCACGGCCCGCTGGTGATGGAGGTCAATTCCTCGCCCGGCCTGGAAGGCATCGAGCAGACCACCGGCAAGGACGTGGCCGGGATCATCATCGAGTACTTGGAAAAGAACGCCGAGCCGGGGCTGACGCGGACCAAGGGCAAGGGTTGAGGCACTTGTTCCAGGGGTGGTTTGGGCGTTCGCGTTATCGCGGCCATGGGCCGCTCCTACAGTCTCCAGCGTAACCGTAGGAGCGGCCCATGGCCGCGCTAAAACAGTTGCTCCTACAGGTTCAGGTGTAGCTCCGCCATGGCCGAAGGATCAGCTGGCGCTGCGGGGAAGCAGCAGGCCCAGGGGCAATAGCACCCGGGCTTCCACGCCGCCGCCTTCGCGGTTACGCAGCTCGGCGCTGCCGCCGTGCTGCGCGGCGATGCGCTTGACGATGGCCAGGCCCAGCCCGGAACCGCTGACGGTGCGGGCGCGATTGCCTCGGGTGAAGGGATTGAAGATGTCCTGCAGGTCCTTGGGATCGATGCCGGGACCACGATCCATGACGCTCAGGGCGACATAGGGCGCCGTGGCCGATCCCGCGACCTGCCCGACCACCTCGATACCGCCACCGCCGCCATGGCGCAGGGCGTTTTCCACCAGGTTGGTCAGCAGCCGCTTGAAGGAGATGCGTCGCACCGGCAGCGGCGGCAGGACGTCCAGCATCAGCCGCACCCGCTCCGTGTGCTGGTTGTAGGGCGCCACCACCTGGCGGGCCAGCTCGTTGAGGTTGGTGAGTTCCTGAGGTTCGTCGCGACCGTCACGGACGAAGGCGAGGAACTGGTCGAGGATGGCGTTCATGTCCTCGATGTCGCGGATCATGTCCTCCGCCTCTTCGCGCTCGGCCGGCGGCATCAGCTCCACCGCCAGCCGCAGGCGGGTCAGGGGCGTGCGCAGGTCATGGGAGACGCCGGCCAGCATCAGCTCGCGCTCGCGACCGGCCTGCTCGACGTCTTCGGCCATCTGGTTGAAGGCGTGGTAGACGTCCTGGATCTCGCTGGGGGCATCGGTTTCCGGCAGCCGTACGCTACGCCCCTTGCCCAGCTCGCGCGCGGCATTCACCAGGCGCCGCAAGGGCTGGTTGAGCTGCCGCACGAAGACCCAGGCGGCGCCGACGGACAGCAGGCCGATGGCCAGGAACCAGCCGAGTACGCTCCAGATGTGCTGACCGCGCAGGGGGTGGGCCATCAGCGGGATCTTGATCCAGTCCGGCCCAAGGGTGGGCGCCAGCACCCAGAGCGCTGGCCCGTGCTGGACCCGCACCCGCACCTCGGTCTCCTCGCCCAGCTCCTGTTTCATCTGGCGCTCGAAGATCTCGCTGTAGGGCCAGTGGTACTCCCCGGCCGGTACGGTCTCGGGCGACTCGTAGCGCAGGCCGGCGGCCTGGGCGATGCGCGGCCGCTCGGCTTCCGGGGTGGCCCAGTAGGCCCTGAGTGTCAGGGCCGCGCCATGGCTGTACTGGCGATCGACCAGGACGTCCTCGTTGAGCAGCAGATAGACCAGGGTCAGCGCCTTGGAAAACAGCACCGCGAGCAGGACCATCCACAGCGAGCGGGCGAAGAAACTCTGGGGAAACCAGCTAGGCGCCTTCATCGACCAGGATTTCCGCGCAAAACGGCGCGAAAGCCATCACAACCTCTGGGGTTGCAGGGTTCAGATAGGCAACCCGACATGGAAACATTCGGATACATTTGCTCGTCCATTTTTTCCCTTCGACCTGGAGTTCTCTCGTGTCCGACATCTGCCAGACCGGCCTGGACATCGGCTTCGCCTCGCTCAGCTATGCGCAGATCGCCTTTCTCGGCGTGGTGCAGGGTATCACCGAGCTGCTTCCCATTTCGTCCACGGCGCACATGCGGGTGGTCCCCGCGCTGCTCGGCTGGCGCGATCCCGGTTCGGCCTTTTCCGCCGCCATGCAGATGGCGGCCCTGGCCGCGGTGATCAGCTACTTCTGGCGCGATGTCAGCGGTGTGACCCGGGGCAGCCTCGCCGCGGTGCGCCAGCGCGACTTCGACAGCCCGGACTTCCTGCTGGCAGTGATGATCGTGCTGGCGACCATTCCCATCTGCATCGCCGGACTCTTGCTGGCGCCCCTGCTCAACGCCTGCGACTCGCCGCTGCGGGGCCTGAGCGTCATCGGCTATGCCTGTCTGGCCATGGCCGCCCTGCTGGCCCTGGCGGAGCGGCTCTGCCGGCATAACAGAGACATCTCGCAGATGCGCCTGCGCGATGCCCTGATCGTGGGGATCGCCCAGGTCGGCGCGCTGATTCCGGGCGTGTCCCGCTCGGGCTCGACCTTGACCGCCGCCATGTTCCTCAATCTGCGTCGCGAGGAAGCCGCGCGCTTCTCCTTCCTGCTGGGCCTGCCGGCCATCGCCCTGGCGGGACTCAAGGAGCTGGTGGTGCTCTGGCACGCGCACATCCCGGCCGAAGCCTGGTCGCTGCTGCTGGTGGGCTTGCTGGTGGCGAGCCTGTCGGCCTTTGCCGCGATCTGGGGCCTGATGCGCTTTCTGGAACGCTTCTCGACCTGGCCCTTCATCATCTATCGCGCGCTGCTGGGGATATTTCTGCTGGTGGGCGTGCATCAAGGCTTGTTCGCCTGAACCACCCCCTAGCCGGGGCGCGATGCCCCGGCTACCTGCCTTACTTGCCGGCGCCGTCCGGTACGAAGACGTAACCCACGCCCCAGACGGTCTGGATATAGCGCGGCTTGGACGGATCGGGCTCGATCATCCGGCGCAGCCGCGAAATCTGGACGTCGATGGAGCGCTCCAGGGCATCCCATTCGCGACCGCGGGCCAGATTCATCAGCTTGTCGCGGGTCAGTGGCTCGCGGGCGTGATCGACCAGCGCCTTGAGCACGGCGAATTCGCCGGTGGTGAGCATGTGGGTCTCTTCGCCACGCTTGAGTTCGCGGGTGGCCAGGTGCAGGGCGTAGTCGCCAAAGGTCACCACCTCGTCGGTCCCGGCGGGGGCGCCAGGTACCACCGGGGCCTGGCGACGCAGCACGGCCTTGATGCGGGCCACCAGCTCCAGCGGGTTGAAGGGCTTGGCCAGATAGTCGTCGGCACCCTGGTCGAGGCCCTGGATGCGGCTGCCTTCGTCGCCCTTGGCGGTCAGCATGATGATGGGAATGCGATTGCCGCTCTCACGCAGCCGACCGCAGGCGGACAGGCCGTCTTCGCCAGGCATCATCAGATCGAGAACGACTAGATTGAAGACTTCCCGCGCCAACAGGCGGTCCATCTGTTCGGCGCTCTCGACGGTGCGTACGCGATAACCCTGTTCGGCTAGAAAACGCTCCAAGAGGCGGCGCAGCCGGGCGTCGTCATCGACGACCAGGATCTTTTCACCTTCTGGGGCAGCAGGGGTGCTCATAATATCTCCTTGTGATCTAGCACTGGATTATGCCGTAGGCCATCCGACCGCGGCGTTGGGCCATTGTTAGCAGATTTTGCCCCACCGCGGGCGGTGGTGGTGGCGCAGGAAGCGGCGGCCCGGTGGGCTCGGGTATACTGCGGCCCGCTTTTTCTTGTGCCAGCCAGGTAGCCCGATGGATATCAATAGCCGTATCGCCGAGGAGCTCGGCGCCCGCCCGCAACAGGTCGCCGCCGCCGTGGCGCTGCTCGACGAAGGGTCGACCGTGCCCTTCATCGCCCGTTACCGCAAGGAAGTCACCGGCAGCCTGGACGACACCCAGCTGCGTCATCTCGAAGAGCGACTGCGCTATCTGCGCGAGCTGGAAGAACGCCGCGGTGCGGTGCTGGCCAGCATCGAGGAACAGGGCAAGCTGACCGCCGAACTGGCGCGCGAGATCAATCTGGCCGATACCAAGACGCGGCTGGAGGACCTCTATCTGCCCTACAAGCAGAAGCGCCGCACCAAGGGCCAGATCGCCCTGGAGGCCGGCCTCGGCCCGCTGGCCGAAGCGCTGTTGGGCGATCCGACCCTGAATCCCGAGTCCGAGGCGGCCGCCTATGTCGACGCGGACAAGGGCGTGGCGGACGTCAAGGCCGCCCTGGAAGGCGCCAAGTACATTCTCATGGAACGCTTCGCCGAAGATGCCGACCTGCTGGCGCGGCTGCGCGGCGTCCTGCAGCAGGACGCCATCCTCAGCGCGCGCCTAGTGCCCGGCAAGGAGACCGAAGGCGCCAAGTTCAGCGATTACTTCGAGCATGACGAAGCCTTCCGGGCCGTTCCGTCCCACCGTGCCCTGGCGATCTTCCGCGGACGCAACGAGGGCATCCTCAGCGCCGCGCTCAAGCTCGGCGACGAAGGCCCAGGCATCGCCCATCCCTGCGAAGGGCTGATCGCCGCGCATTTCGGCCTGAAGAACGAAGGTCGCGCCGCGGACAGGTGGCTGGCCGAGGTGGTGCGCTGGACCTGGAAGGTCAAGCTCTATACCTCCCTGGAAACCGATCTGCTCGGCGAGTTGCGCGAAAAGGCCGAGGAAGAGGCCATCGCGGTCTTTGCCCGCAATCTGCACGACCTGCTGCTGGCCGCGCCGGCCGGTCCGCGCACCACCCTGGCGCTGGACCCGGGTCTGCGCACCGGGTGCAAGGTCGCCGTGGTGGATGCCACCGGCAAGCTGCTGGCCACCGACACCGTCTATCCCCATGCGCCGCGCAATCAGTGGGACCAGACCCTGGCCACCCTCGGCGTGCTCTGCACCAAGCACGGCGTGGACCTGATCGCCATCGGCAACGGCACCGCCAGCCGCGAGAGCGACAAGCTGGCCGGCGAGCTGATCAGCAAGTACCCGGGCCTGGGCCTGACCAAGGTGATGGTCAGCGAAGCCGGCGCCTCGGTGTACTCCGCCTCGGAACTGGCCGCCCGGGAATTCCCCGAGCTGGACGTCTCCCTGCGTGGCGCCGTGTCCATCGCCCGCCGCCTGCAGGATCCGCTGGCCGAGCTGGTGAAGATCGAGCCCAAGTCCATCGGCGTCGGCCAGTACCAGCACGATGTCTCCCAGCTCAAGCTGGCGCGCAGCCTGGACGCCGTGGTGGAAGACTGCGTGAACGCCGTGGGCGTGGACGTGAACACGGCTTCCGCCGCCCTGCTGGCGCGGATTTCCGGCCTCAACGCCACCCTGGCGCAGAACATCGTGCAATTCCGCGACGCCAACGGCGCCTTCGCCACCCGCGAGGCGCTGAAGAAGGTGCCGCGGCTGGGCGAGAAGACCTTCGAGCAGGCCGCCGGCTTCCTGCGTGTGATGAGCGGCGCTAATCCGCTGGACGCCTCGGCGGTGCACCCGGAGACCTATCCGCTGGTGCAGCGCATCGCCGCCGACACCGGCCGCGACATCCGCTCGCTGATCGGCGACTCGGCCTTTCTCAAGCGCCTGGATCCGAAGAAATTCACCGACGAGAGCTTTGGCCTGCCGACGGTGACCGACATCCTCCAGGAACTGGACAAGCCGGGTCGCGATCCACGTCCGGAATTCAAGACCGCGGTGTTCCAGGACGGCGTGGAGAAACTCTCCGACCTCAAGCCGGGCATGGTGCTGGAGGGCGTCATCACCAACGTCACCAACTTCGGTGCCTTCGTCGACATCGGCGTGCACCAGGATGGCCTGGTGCACATCAGCGCCCTGTCGGAGAAGTTCGTCAAGGACCCCTACGAGGTGGTCAAGGCGGGTGACATCGTCAAGGTCAAGGTGATGGAAGTGGACGTGCCGCGCAATCGCGTGGGGCTGTCCATGCGCATGGGCGACACCCCCGGTGAGAAGGTCGACGGCAAGCCCGGCGGCCAGGCCCGCGGCAACGGCGGCAAGCCTCGCGCCGACAAGAGCGCCCCGCGTCAGACCCAGGCCGCGCCGGCCAATAATGCCATGGCGTCGCTGTTCGCCAACGCCAAGCAACTGAGGAAATAGGCATGAGCGGTTCTCCCGTAGGCAAGGATAGCGCCTTCAGCACCCTGCTGGGCATGACCATCCACAAAGCCGAGGCCGGCGAGTCCGAGGTGCGCATGAGCGTGCAGGACAGGCTCATCAACCTGCATGGCAAGCTGCACGGCGGTGCCATCTTCTCGCTGATCGACACCGCCCTGGGCCAGGCCAGCCACAGCCTGTTCGACGGCCAGCCCGGCAGTGTGACCCTGGAGTGCAAGGTCAACTACGTGCGTGGCGTCAGCGAAGGCGAGCTGGTCTGCCGCGCCCGGGTGATCCACCCGGGTCGCAAGACCCATGTGCTGGAAGCCCAGGTGCATCAAGGCGACAAGCTGATCGCCCTGGCCCAGGCGACCTTCGCCTGTCTGTGACCGGCCAGCCCGGGCGGCAGCGAAGCGGCGCATATCGCCCTTTGCCGCTGCCTGAGCTACGCTGGGAGACAACTGAGCGGGTTGCGGTCTGAGGCTTGAACCCGGACCGCAGCAGTGACTGCTGCCCCCGCGTCGGCCCTGGCCGGCAACCCTCATTTCAGTCGGTTTCTTCTACCCTGCCCGGGGCGAGTACCGCCAAAGGAAGTCAACTTGAGCGATATCCTGTCCCGCCGCCTGGCCCTGCTCGGCGCTGATCCCACCCTTCTGGCCGAATGCCTGCACGGTATCGAGCGCGAGACCCTGCGGGTGGACGCCCGTGGCCAGTTGTCCCGGCGCCCCCATCCGCAGGCGCTGGGCTCGGCCCTGACCCATCCGCAGATCACCACGGACTACTCCGAGGCCCTGCTGGAATTCATCACCCCCACCGGTACCCGCACCCCAGAGGTGCTGGCCGCCCTGGATCGGGTGCATCGCGCCGCGGTCGCCGAACTCGATGGCGAGCGCCTCTGGAGCGGCTCCATGCCCTGCGCGCTGCCGGCCGAAGACGAGATCCCCATCGCCGACTACGGCAGCTCCAACATCGGCCGGCTCAAGCACGTCTATCGGCGTGGTCTGGCCCTGCGCTACAGCCGCACCATGCAGTGCATCGCCGGCATCCACTACAACTTCTCGTTGCCGGAAGCGGCCTGGGAGCGCCTGCGCCAGCAGGAGGGTGACGCCCGCGACGCCCGCGACTACCAGTCGGCGCGCTACATCGCCCTGATCCGCAACTTCCGCCGTTATAGCTGGTTGCTGATGTACCTGTTCGGCGCCTCGCCGGCACTGGACGTGGGATTCCTGCGCGGCCGGCCGCACCAGCTGCAGACCCTCGACGAGCGGACTCTGTACCTGCCCCATGCCACCAGCCTGCGCATGAGCGACCTGGGCTACCAGAGCAACGCCCAGGCCAGCCTGACGCCGGACTACAACGACCTGACCACCTACACCGAGAGCCTGAGACGCGCGGTGGGCACGCCCTACCCGCCCTATGCGGAAATCGGCACGCATCAGAACGGCGAGTGGGTGCAACTCAACACCAACATCCTGCAGATCGAGAATGAGTACTACGCCACCATCCGCCCGAAGCGCGTCACCCGCAGCGGCGAGCGGCCGGTGCAGGCGCTGATGGCGCGTGGCGTGCAGTACATCGAGGTGCGCTGCCTGGATATCGATCCCTTCCTGCCGCTGGGCATCGATACCACCACCGCCCTCTTCCTCGACGCCTTCCTGCTCTATTGCGCCCTGGAAGGCAGCCCGCCGCTCAACGGCGAGTGCAGCGAATGCACCGACAACTTCGCCAGCGTGGTGCGCGAAGGCCGCAAGCCGGGTCTGCGCCTGCAGCGCCATGGCGCCTCGGTGACCATGATCGACTGGGCGGCGGAGATGCTCGACCAGATCGAGCGCTGCGCCGAGACCCTGGACGCCAGCCTGGGCGGTGACGCCCATCGCCGGGCGGTGGCGGCACAGCGGCAGAAGGTCGCCGACGTCCGCCTTACCCCCTCGGCGCGGGTGCTGCAGGAGCTGCGCGAGCGCGGCGAGAGCTTTGCCGACTTCGGCCTACGCCAGAGCGAGGCTCATGCGGCCTATTTCGCCAGTCATCCGCTGAGCGAAGGCGAGCAGGCCTGCTATGCCCAGATGGCGCGCCAGTCGCTGGACGAGCAGGCGGAGATCGAGGCGGCGCCCCAGGGGGATTTCGATACCTTCGTGGCGGCTTATCAGGCGAGCATTCTGGCGACAATTGGGGTGTAGGCAGGTAGGTTGGGTTGAGACGGCTCCATCGTTGAAGCCCAACGTTGTGGTGCCAAGTGCCGAAGAGCTTATTGGTGCCCTAGCTGATTGTCGTGCTTTGCTGATGGCTCTTGTTTCGCCCCCTCGGGCGACTCACTTTTTTCAGTCGCGGCTGCGCGCCCCGGACAAAAGTAAGCAAAAACGCTTGCCCCGGCCATCCGGCCCTACGCTGCGCTCCGGGTGACTCGCGTTGCTCGCCCTGCTGAATGGGGCGATTCGCCAGCCTGGAGGTTTTGGATGAAAAACCCTGAACAGCCTGTAGCCCGTAGCTCGTAGCTCGTAGCTCGTAGCTCGTAGCTCGTAGCTCGTAGCTCGTAGCTCGTAGCCCGTAGCGTGGACAACGGCGAAGCCTTGTCCACTGATAACTGCGGTGCCTACCAGTGGAAAACGCTGCGCGGTTTTCCACGCTACGTCTCCAAACGCCAGCGGACGAATCGATGGTTGATGAGGGCGCCTTCCGGTATCGATGCAGGAAGGGCCAGCTCCACCTTGGAGCGGTTTCGATTGGGGCTGGCGCTATCACGGCCCATGGCCGCGATGATGAGGAGCTTGGTAGCGTTGGGCTTCGACGATGCAGCCGTCTCAGCCCAACCTACGAGCGCGCCCTTACAAGCCCTTCTCGAAGATCTTCGAGTTGCGCTGGAAGTTGTACAGCGACGCCCGCGCCGCGGGCAGACGTTCCACGCCGCTGGGTTCGAAGCCGCGCTCGCGGAACCAGTGGGCGGTCTTGGTGGTGAGCACGAACAGGGTGCCGAGGCCGCGCTCGCGGGCTCGTTGTTCGATGCGTGCCAGCAGGGCGTCGCCGCGGCCGCCGTGGCGGTAGTCGGGATTGACCGCGAGGCAAGCCAGCTCGCCCGCCGCCGAGTCGGCGATGGGATAGAGCGCCGCGCAGGCGATGATCAGGCCTTCGCGTTCGACGATGCTGAATTGCTCGATCTCGCGCTCCAGCACCTCGCGGGAGCGGCGCACCAGGATGCCCTGCTCTTCCAGCGGGCGAATCAGCTCCATCAGGCCGCCGACGTCGGCGATGGTCGCTTCGCGCAGGGTCTCGAAGGGTTCCTGGGCCACCAGGGTGCCGCTGCCGGCGCGGGTGAAGAGTTCGGTGAGCAGGGCGCCGTCTTCGGCGTAGCCGACGATGTGGCAGCGGCGAACACCGCCACGGGTGGCCTGGGCGGCGGCGTCGAGCAACTCGGCCTGGTAGGAGCTGCCCAGGCGCGCCAGATGGGTGGGGATCTGCTGCGGGCCGATCTCGCGGATCAGGGCGCCGTGTTCGTCCAGCAGGCCCGGTTCGGCACCGTAGAGCACCAGCTTGTCGGCGCCCAGGTCGATGGCGGCGCGCATGGCGACGTCTTCGCAGGCCAGGTTGAAGGTCTCGCCGGTGGGGGAATAGCCCAGCGGCGAGAGCAGCACGATGGTGCGCTCGTCGAGCAGCCGGCCGATGCCGCGGCGGTCGATGCGGCGGACTTCGCCGGTATGGTGGAAGTCGACGCCGTCCTGCACCCCCACCGGGCGCGCGGTGACCAGGTTGCCACTGGCGACCCTCAGCCGCGAGCCCTGCATGGGCGAGGCGGCCATGTCCATGGACAGCCGCGCCTCGATGGCGCTGCGCAGGCTGCCGACGGCATCGATCACCGCTTCCAGGGTCGGGCCGTCGGTGATGCGCAGGTCGTTGTAGAAGCGCGGCTCGATGCCACGGGCGGCCAGGCGCGATTCGATCTGCGGACGCGATCCATGCACCAGCACCAGGCGCACGCCCAGGCTGTGCAGCAGCACCAGGTCATGGACGATGTTGCCGAAGTTGGGGTGGGCGACGCCGTCACCGGGCAGCATGACGACGAAGGTGGCGTCGCGGTGGGCATTGATATAGGGCGAGGCGTGGCGGAGCCAGTTGACGTAGTCGTGCATCGAGACGAAGACCCTTGGTGGATAGGCGTGAGGGTGAACGAGGGCAGGCAGGGCGTTCAGCGTCGTCGCAGCACGGAGGTTCCTCGACAGGGAGCGGATGGGCAGGGTCAGTAGACCGCCTGGAGTTTACAAAAAGTCACGCCAAGCGCGCGGATCTGTTCATCGGGCGACCGCCGCCTGCTCCAGGCAGTAGTGGCCGATCAGTTGCTGCAGCAGCTTGACGGTAGGTGCGATCCGCGCCAGCGCCAGGTGCTCCTCGGGCTGGTGCGCGCAGCCGATGTCGCCGGGGCCGAGGACCAGCACCTCCTGGGCGATCGCCTGCAGATAGGGCGCCTCGGTGGCGAAGGCCACGGCGTCGGCGGCGTGGCCGGTGAGGCGCTCGGCCAGGCGCACCAGCTCGGCGTCGGCAGGCTGCTCGAAGGGCGGCACGGCGGGAAACAGTGGCTGGTAGTCGATGCGTACCCCGAAGCGCTCGGCGACGGGCAGCAGGCGTCCGCGGATGGCCTGGCGCAGGACTTCGGGCTGCATGCCCGGCAGCGGGCGCAGGTCGAATTCCAGGGCGCACTGGCCGCAGATGCGGTTGGGGTTGTCGCCGCCGTGGATGCAGCCGAGGTTGAGGGTCGGCTGGGGCACCAGGAACAGCGGATTGCGGTACTCGCGCTGCCACTGGGCGCGCAGGTCGAGCAGTTCGCCCATTACCGCCTGCATGGCCTCCAGGGCGCTGTGGCCCAGACTCGGATCGGAGGAATGGCCGCTCTGCCCGAGGATGTCGATGCGCTCCATGAGGATGCCCTTGTGCAGGCGGATCGGCCGCAGCCCGGTCGGCTCGCCGATCACAGCGGCGCGGCCCAGCGGGCGGCCGGCCTCGGCCAGCACCCGGGCGCCGTCCATGGAGGATTCCTCGTCGCAGGTGGCGAGCACGATCAGCGGCTGGCGCAACTGGCGCGGATCCAGTTCGCGCACCGCTTCGAGGATCAGCGCGAAGAAGCCCTTCATGTCGCAACTGCCCAGGCCGTACCAGCGATCGTCGGCTTCGCGCAGACGCAGGGGATCGGCCTGCCAGAGCGCCTCGTCATAGGGCACGGTATCGGTATGGCCGGCCAGCACCAGACCACCCGGCCCGCTGCCCAGGGTGGCGATCAGGTTGAACTTGCCCGGCGCCACCTCCTGGGTCGCGCAGGCGAAGCCCAGGGCGCCGAACCAGTCGCTCAGGCGATCGATGACGCCGGCGTTGGACTGGTCCAGCGCCGGCTGGGTGCAGCTCACCGAGCTTTCGGCGATGAGGGTTGAGAACAGAGCTTTCAGCGCGGGCAGGGTCATGCGGGGTCTCCTGGTCACGGCTCCATCATGGCGCCATCCGCCGTGCGATGAAACCTTCATGGGCCTTGGCGACGCGGACCGGCTAAACTAGCGGCCACGTTCTCGCCGTCCGTCATCACGACGCGCTCGGCACGGAGCCGGACCGTTCTCTTCCGGCGCCAGGATCTTCCAATGGCCAAAGAAACCGAAATCAAGCTGCGCGCCAGTGCGGCCACCCTTGACGCCCTGCGCGCTCATCCGCTGCTGAAAAAGCGCTGCAAGGAAGGCTGGCAGCGCCACGAACTCTCCAATTGCTATTACGACACCGATACCCGCGACCTGGCCCATGCCAAGGTCGCCCTGCGCGTGCGGCGTGATGGCGAGCGCTTCATCCAGACGCTCAAGAGCCGCGGCCAGAGCCTGGCCGGGCTGTCCGAGCGCAACGAGTGGGAGTGGCCGCTGGCCGATGCCACCCTGGACACCGCGCTGTTCGACGACAGCTGCTGGCCCGCGGAGCTGGCCGACCTGGACCTGCGCCGCCTGCAGCCGGTGTTCGACACCGATTTCGTCCGTGACGCCGCGGAAATCGCCTGGGGCCGGGGCAAGACCCGTACCGTGATCGAGGTGGCCCTGGACCAGGGCGAGGTGCGCGTGGGCGAGCAGCGCGAGGCCATCGCCGAGGTCGAGCTGGAATTGCGCCAGGGCGAACCGGCGGCGTTGCTGGAACTGGCCGAGCAACTGGCGGCCGAATTCCCGTTGATGCCCTGCGACATCAGCAAGGCCGAGCGCGGCTATCGCCTGCACGATGCGGCCAGCTACACCCTCTATCTGTCCGCGCCGGAACTGGACGCCGAGACGCCGTTGGACGAAGCCGTCGCGCGCCTGGGCTGGCACCTGCTGGCCGGCAGTCAGCGCCTGGCCGAACAGTATCGCTGGAATGGCCACTGGCGCCTGCTGGTGGACTGGGTGCACCAGCTGATCGATCTGCGCGCCCTGCTCGGCAGTCTCGGCCAAGCCGCGCCGCGTGCCACCAGCCGCGAGCTGCGCCAGGCCCTCGATGACCTGCTCGCCGACTGGCGCCCGCTGGCGGCCATCGGCCAGGACGACGAAGAGGCCCGCCGCCAGGCGCCGCAGCGCTTCGCCGCCGAGCTGGAACAGCCGCGCTGGGGTCTGTTCTCCCTGCGTGCGGCGCGCTGGCTGCATGAGCGCGCCTGGATCCAGGGGCGTACCGGCCGCGGCGAGCGCCAGGGTGTGACGCCCCTGGGCCAATGGCTGCCGCGCCTGCTGGCCCAGGAGGCGGCCGAACTGCCGCTGCTGCGCGCCATCACCGAACCCGAGTTGATCCAGCAGCAGTTGCCCCGTCTGGAGCGGATGCAGGTCTGGCTGCACCTGGCGCGGGGCGCCCTGGACCTGCCCGAAGCCGACCGCCTGTATGGCGAGCTGGGCAAGCTGGCGCCGCTGAGCGCCCATGGCGATCTCGCCGGGGTGGCCGAACAGGCGCGCCTGGTACATGGCCTGACGCCCTGGAAAGCCCTGGCCTGAGCCACCGGACGGCAGGAACGCCTGGCGCGCCCAGCCGTCCATCCTGATGGCACAAGGCCGCGAGCGATTCCTTAAAACAAAGTCGCTATGCTGGAGGAGGCGACCAACCTGGCGGTACGGCAGGCGGGTCGTTCCCGGTCAGGCACCGGGCGCCACCCGAGTGTGACCACCTTTTCAAGGAGTCCAGATGTCCGCCATAGCTTCCCCTTCCGCTGATCGTTGGCTCGACCTGGGCGACATCCTGCGCGAGCTGGTCAGCCAGCAGCGGATCGACCAGCAGACCGCTGAGCAGTGCCTGCTCTTGCGCCGTGGCTCGGCCAATCCGCAGCAGCATCCGCTGGAGTTCCTGGCGGCGCAGAGCGTGGACGACCTCAGCCGACCGGGGCGCAAGCTGGATCTGGACAGCCTGACCCGCTGGCTCGCCGAGTACTCGGGCCAACCCTTCTACCGCATCGATCCGCTCAAGGTGGACGTGGCCTCGGTCACCCCGCTGATGTCCTACGCTTTCGCCCAGCGCAACAAGATCCTCGCCGTGGCGGTGAGCCCGGACGAGGTGACGGTGGCCAGCGCCCAGCCCTTCGTGCACAGCTGGGAGAGCAACCTCACCCATGTGCTGCAGCGACCGATCAAGCGGGTGGTGGCCAGCCCCGCGGACATCACCCGCTATACCCAGGAATTCTTTCGCCTGGCGCGCTCGGTCACCGGCGCCTCGGCGGTGGAGCAGAAGACCAGCGGCGTCGGCAACTTCGAGCAGTTGGTCAATCTCGGTGCCGCCGATGGCGAGCCGGATGCCAACGACGCCCACATCGTCAACATCGTCGACTGGCTGTTCCAGTACGCCTTCCAGCAGCGCGCCAGCGATATCCACGTCGAGCCGCGCCGCGAGCAGGGCGCGGTGCGCTTTCGCATCGACGGGGTGCTGCACACCGTCTACCAGTTCCCCGCCCAGGTCACCCTGGCGGTGGTCAGCCGGATCAAGAACCTCGGCCGCATGAACGTCGCCGAGAAGCGCAAGCCCCAGGATGGCCGGATCAAGACGCGCATGGCCGGCGAAAAGGAAGTCGAACTGCGCCTTTCGACCATGCCCACCGCCTTTGGCGAAAAGCTGGTGATGCGGATCTTCGACCCGGACGTGCTGCTCAAGAGCTTCGACCAGCTCGGCTTCTCCGCCGATGACCTGCGCCGCTGGGCCGGCATGACCGGGCAACCCAACGGCATCATCCTGGTCACCGGCCCCACCGGTTCAGGCAAGACCACCACGCTGTACACCACCCTCAAGCAGCTGGCCACGCCCGAGGTGAACGTCTGCACCATCGAAGACCCCATCGAGATGGTGGAAGACGCCTTCAACCAGATGCAGGTGCAGCACAACATCGAGGTGACCTTCGCCAGCGGCGTCAGGGCGCTGATGCGGCAGGACCCGGACATCATCATGATCGGCGAGATCCGCGACCTGGAAACCGCCGAGATGGCCATCCAGGCGGCGCTGACCGGGCACCTGGTGCTTTCCACCCTGCACACCAACGACGCCCCCAGCTCGGTGAGTCGGCTGATCGAACTGGGCGTGCCCTATTACCTGATCCGCGCCACGGTGCTGGGCGTCATGGCTCAGCGGCTGGTGCGCACCCTCTGCCCGGCCTGCAAGACGCCCACCGAGCTGGACCCGGCAGCCTGGCAGGAACTGACCAAGCCTTGGAACGCGCCGCTGCCCACCGGGGCCATGCAGCCGGTGGGTTGTCCGGAGTGTCGCGACACCGGTTACCGCGGTCGTGCCGGGGTATACGAAATCCTCACCCTCTCCGATAGTCTGCGCGAACTGGTGACGGCGGATACCGACATCACCGCGCTGCGGCGGCAGGCGTTCAAGGAAGGCATGCGCAGCCTGCGGCTGTCCGGTGCGCAAAAGATCGCCGCCGGCTTCACCACCGTGGAAGAAGTCCTGCGCGTCACGCCCCAGAGCGAGCGTTAGCGCCCCAGCATCCCGCGAGCGGAACAAGGATAGCCAGCCGTGCAGACAACCGTCGTGAATCCTGCCGTAGGCGCCGAGGACCCCGAACAGCGCCGTCGCCGCCAGGAGGTCCTGACCGCTTACGGCGTGCTCGACGACCAGCCGGAGCCGGCCCTCGACGACCTGGTGGAACTGGCGGCCACCCTGTGCGAGACGCCCATCGCCGCGGTCAACCTGCTCGGTGAAGAGCAGCAGTTGTTCATCGCCGAGCGCGGCCTGGGCGTGGCGGAGATCCCCCTGGCCCTGTCCTTCTGCCAACACCTGCACGCGGCCCAGGAGGCACGGCAGATCGAAGACCTGAGCCAGGACCCACGCTTCACCGACAATCCCCTGGTCACCGATCCGGCCGGGCTGAGATTCTATGCCGGCGCTCCGCTGCGCACGGCGGACGGTGTCTTTCTCGGCACCCTCTGCGTGCTGGACTGGCAACCGCGCGAATTGAGCGCCGCGCGCCTGAGCGGACTCGAACGCCTGGCGCGCCAGGTGCTGCGCCTGTTCGAGACTCGCCTGCAGGCGGCGTCGCCCACCCGGCACAGCACCCTCGACGAAACCCATTACCGCGCCCTGATGGACGTCAATCCACAGATCATCTGGTTCGCGCGACCCGATGGCAGCTTCGAATACGCCAATCGCTACTGGTACGAATACAGCGGCCTGAGTCCGGCCAACGTGGTCGCCGATCCCGATCTCTGGGCCGGCGCCATCCATCCCGAGCAGCGCCCGCAATTGCTGCGCCGCTGGCGCGAGGTGCGCGAGCAAAGAGTCGCCGGCAGCCTGGAGTTGCAGCTGCGCGATGCCGAGGGTCGCTACCGCTGGTTCGAAACCCGCACCATGCCCTTCACCAATGCCAGCGGCGAGATCGAGCACTGGGTCGGCGTGGCCCAGGACATCGACAGCCGCAAGCGGGCGGAAACGGCGCTGCGGGAGAGCGAGGCCTTCGCCCACCTGCTGCTCGAATCGACCCACGAAGGCTTCTGCGCCCTGGATCGCGACGGCCGCGCCACCCTGTGCAATCGCGCCTTCCGGCAGATGCTCGGGCTGTCCGAGGAACGAGACCTCCTCGGCGAACGCCTGGATACGCGACTCAGCTCCGCCCGCAGCGAGGATGGCGCCCGAGCCCTGCAACGTGCTGCCAGCGAAGGCGCCACCCTGCACCTGTCCGCCGATGCGCTGTTGCGCGAGGACGGCAGTCTGCTGCCGGTGGAATGGCGCGCCCAGCCGCTGTGGCGCGACGGCGAGGTCCAGGGCGCCATCTGCACCTTCGTCGATCTCAGCGAACGCATCCGCAGCCATGATCGCCAGCGCTTCCTGCTCGAACTGGGCGATCTGCTGCATGGCGTGACCCACACCGGCGAGGTCGCCTCGGTACTGGGCGACAGCCTTGGCCACCTGCTGGCCGTGCAGCGCATCGGCTACGCCAGGGTCGGTCGCAACGGCAGCCTGACCATCGACAGCGACTGGCTCGAACAGGGCCGTACCCATCGCCTCAACCTGCCCAGCCTGGGTCACTGGCACACCTCGGCGGTGGAGGAATTGCGCCGTGGCATCATCGTCAGCGTGGAAGACAGCGCCCAGGACAGTCGCCTGGGCGAGATGCGCGCCCAGCTGGTCGAGCATGGCGTGCGCGCCGGCCTGGTGGTGCCCTTGCTCGCCGAAGAACAGCTGGTTGGCCTGTTGTTCCTCTATGCCGACACGCCCCGTCACTGGACCATCGGCGATGTGGCCCTGGTGCGCGAGGTGGCCGAGCGCATCCGCATCGTCATCGAACGCACCGCGGCGGCCGAGGCCCTGCGCCTGGCCGAGCAGCGCATCGCCCTGGCCATGGACGTGGCCGACCTGGGCGTCTGGGACTATGACATCGACCGTGACCTGATCAGCTGGGATTCCCGCCTCGCCCACCTGGTCGGTGCCGCCGAGCGCCGCTGCACGATGCGCGGTGCGGCCCTGCTGCGCGCCCTGCATCCGGCCGATGCGCCGCGGGTGCGCGCCTATGTGAGCGCAGCCATCCAGGGCGGCGGCAATGCCTATGACCTGCGGCTGACCTTTCGCGTCCGCACGTCACGCCAGGGCGAATCCGTATGGCTGAGCATCCGCGGGCGCGAGCGCCTGGAGCCCGGCGGGCAACGTCGGCTGGTGGGCATCGCCCGCGACATCACCCGTGAACGCCACGACGCCGATCGCATCAGCGAGACTAACCGCCAGTTGCGCCGACAGATCGAGGAGCGCCGCGCCGCCGAGGCGCGTCAGCACGCCCTCATCGAACTGGGCGACCGCTTGCGTGAAGGGGATCCGGAAAGCACCGGCGTCGCTGCCGCCCTGGAGCTGGTGGGTACGCGACTGGGCCTGCGCCGGGTCGGCTATGCCCATCTGGACGAGAATCGCGGCACCTTCGTCCCGCAGCAGATGTGGACGCCCAACGGCCATTGCGATCAGGCCCTGGCCTATCCCCTGCTCGCTCCCGACAGCCTGGGCAACCAAGAGGGCGCACCACCCCTGGTCATCGACGATGTCAGCCAGGATCCGCGGGCCCAGGCCAATGCCCAGCCCCTGCTCGAACTGGAGATCGCGGCGCTGGTGGACATCCCGCTCTATGAGGACGGTCGCCTGCGGGCGCTGTTCGTCGCCCATGACCAGCGCGCTCGGTTGTGGACGGAAGGCGAGGTGCAATTCCTGCGCGATGTCACCGACCGCCTCTGGGCGGCCATCTGCCGGCAGCGCTCCCAGGACGCCCAGCGCGAGAGCGAGGGCCGCTTCCGCCTCATGGCCGACAGCGCCCCGGTGCTGATCTGGGCCTGCGATGCCGATGGCCAGTTGCAATTCGTCAACCAGCGCTTCGCTCGCGAATTCGATCTGCACGACGCCGATCTGCATGACCAGGGCTGGAGCGCCCTGCTCCCGGACAGCGAATGCCCGGCCTTCGAGGGCGCCTTCAAGCAGGCCATCGCCACCCACAGCGCCCTGCGCGCCGAGGTGCGGGTGCGCAATGCCCAGGGTGAGTGGCGCTGGCTACGGCTGGAAGGTACGCCGCGACTGGAGCTCGACGGTGAATTCCATGGCCTGGTGGGCTGTGGCGTGGACGTCACCGAGGCGCGCCAGACCACCGACCAACTGGAGCAGCGCATCGCCGAGCGCACCCAGGAGCTGGGACGCAGCCATGCGCGGCTGATCGCCGAGATCTACGAACGCGAGCGCACCGAAGAAGCCTTGCGCCAGTCACAGAAAATGGAAGCCATCGGTCAGCTCACCGGTGGTATCGCCCATGACTTCAACAACATGCTCACCGGCATCGTCGGGGCCCTCGACCTTATCCGCCTGCGCATCGCCAACGGGCGCACCCAGGACCTGGATCGCTACATCAACGCCGCGGTCAATTCGGCCGATCGCGCCGCCGCCCTCACCCACCGGCTGCTGGCCTTCGCCCGCCGCCAGACCCTGGATCCGCAGCCGGTGGACGTGCACCAGCTGGTCGGCTCGCTGCAGGACCTGCTGGTGCGTACCGTGGGCGAGAACGTCGCTCTGCGCCTGGATCTGGCGCCGGTCGCCTGGCTCGCCCACAGCGATACCCACCAGCTGGAAAACGCCCTGCTCAACCTGGTCATCAACGGCCGCGACGCCATGCCGGCGGGCGGCGAGCTGTGCATCGCCACGGCCAACCTCAGCCTCGACGCCGAGGCCGCCGCGCGCGAATCCCTGACGCCGGGCGACTACGTGCGCCTGAGCGTGGCCGACACCGGCACCGGCATGCCGCCGGAGGTCAAGGCCAAGGCCTTCGAGCCCTTCTTCACCACCAAGCCGGCCGGCCAGGGCACGGGGCTCGGCCTGTCGATGATCTACGGCTTCGTCAAGCAATCCGGCGGCACCGCGCGCATCGACACCGAGCAAGGTCAGGGCACCACCATCAGCCTCTATCTGCCGCGTCATCCCGAGCTGGCAGCGGCCACCAGCGAGCAACCGACGCTCAAGGTCGCGCCCCGTGCCGAGGCCGGCCAGACCGTGCTGGTGGTGGAAGACGAGTACGCGGTACGCATGATCGTGCTGGAGGTGCTCGCCGAGCTGGGCTACATTGCGCTGGAGGCGAGCGACGCCGATGGCGCCCTGCCGATCATCGAGAGCGGCCAGCGGCTGGATCTGCTCATCAGCGACGTCGGCCTGCCCGGCATGAACGGCCGCCAACTCGCCGAGATCGCCCGCGGTCGGCGGCCCGAGCTCAAGGTGCTGTTCATCACCGGCTATGCCAAGAACGCCAAGGTGCGTGGCGAATTCCTCGGCGAGAACATGGACATGCTGATCAAGCCCTTCGACATCGATGCCCTGGCGGAACGCATCCACAGCATGATCCAGGGCTAAGCGCGGTCGGAAGGCGCCTGCACAGCCCTCTGGAACTCAAAGGATGTCTGAGCTCTCTATAGGAAACCTCAAGAAGGAGATCTCATCCATGCGCCTGAAGAAGCTTGCTCTGGTTTCCCTGATCGGCCTGCCGCTGTTGGCCGCGACCACCGCCGCCAATGCGGATGCGAGGTTCTGGCGGCATGCCGCGACCCTGGGGGCGACCTCCGGCTCGTTCTATACCACCAGCCGTGACGACCACAAGATCGTCGCCGCCACCCAGGACGACGCCAGCTCCTACCTGGCCAGCAACGGCCAGATCCGTGGTCCCTACCTGGAAGCCGCGCTGCGTGACATGCGCGCCGCCGAACCGGGCCTCAAGGCCAGCGACAACGATCTCGCCATGCGTATCCTGACCCAATAAGGGCCAGGCAAAAAAGAACCCCGCCGGTCAACGCCGCGCGGGGTTCTTTTTTGCCGGTTGCCTGGGCGTGAGGCTGTCGCCTCAGCTCTCGCTGGCCGCGCGATAGCCGTCGGCGTCGAGCAGCCTGTCCAGCTCGGCCGCGTCCTGCGGCTTGAGCTTGAAGAACCAGGCGCCATAGGGCTCGCCATTGACCTGCTCGGGGGCGTCGGCCAGGGCCTCGTTGACGGCGATCACCTCGCCGCCCACCGGGGCATAGATGTCCGAGGCCGCCTTGACCGACTCCACCACCCCGGCCTGGTCACCGGCCGCGAGGGTCTTGCCGACGTCCGGCAGTTCGATGAAGACCACATCGCCCAGGGCTTCCTGGGCATGGTCGGAAATGCCGACGGTCACGCTACCGTCGGCTTCCAGGCGCGCCCATTCGTGGCTGGCGGCATAACGCAGGTCGGCGGGAATCTGGCTCATGAGGAGTCCTCGGGGCTGGCACGGTTAAAACTCAAGGGTAGCCTGCCGACCCCAGGGACCGCCATCGCTGACCGGGCTTAATTGGGCCCGATGCTGGCGCAGCTGGTGTTGTCGACGTACTTCTTCAGGGTCGCCCACTGGGGACGATCCACGCCGTTGATGGGTTCCACCGCCAGGTTGTAGTTGCCCCAGCCCGGACCGGCAGCCCAATAGCTGGCCGGGATGCAGTGCTGCTTGAGATAGGCCAGCATGTTGTCCATGGCCACCAGCCAGCGCGGATCGTCGTCCGGCACACCGAATTCGCCGATATAGCCCTGCTTGCCGTTCTTTTTCAGCCAGTCGACGAAGGGCTTGACGCGCTTCACCCCGACCTGGGGATCGAAGCCGCTCATGTCCTTGCTGGCGTACTGGCCGCCGCCGTCGTTGTCGAAATAGACGTGGGCGGAAAAGATCAGCTTGTTGGCCGGATCCTTGAGCTCCAGCAGCGGATCGTTCCACTGTGGCCAACGGGCGGCGCTGGACCAGCCGTTGCCCTCGACGATGATCGGATGGACGTTGTCCACGGTACGGATGCCGTTGATGCCATGCTGGGCGGCGGTCGGCCAGAAGGCCACGGCGTCGTGGGGCTCGTTCATGATGTCGTAGCCATAGAGCGCCGGATGCTTACCGAAGCGGAAGGCCAGGCGATAGGTCACGTCCCAGTAGTTGAAATAGGTGACCTTGCCGGCGCCGATGACCTCGCCGCGATAGCGCGCATAGTTGTGCAGGTCGAGGATCACCTTGACGCCGTACTTCTGGGCGTAGTTCAGCGTCTGGGTGACCAGGGCGCCATAGTCCGGATCCAGCATGGAGTTCAGCTTGGGCTGGATACGCTCCCAGATGATCGGAAAGCGCACCAGCTTGATGCCTTTGGCGCTCCAGTCCTTGAAGTGCTGCTCGCTGGGAAAGATGTAGTTGCGGTTGTTGAGGCCGGGTAAGACATGGCTGGCGAAGCCGGCACCGGAAAAGTTGAGCCCGACCAGCTCGACCGCCTGGGCCGAACCGAAGAGGGCGCTGCTCAAGGCCAGGGTACCGGCCAGACGCAGGGAAAACTGGCGCACGCGCCGGGTAAGGGATTGCATGACTGCACCTGTGGAAAAGAAGACTCCCCGCCCCCGCAAGCTAACGGGTTCCGGCGTGGGCGAGCTCAGGCGGCCGCGTCCTGTTGCGGCGCCGCTGGGTGCGACTTCGTCGTCATTGTTGGGGCTGCTATCGGCGTCACCGCCCCCAGCTTTAGTGAATTTTTTCCTGCAAAAACAGCCAGTTACGCCAAGATTCGCGTCAGATAGCCGCCGTTTTTCCGCAACTGCCAGCGCAGCCGAGCTAACACCTTGAATCGACAAGACTTTCTGTATCCATAAAGGAACGGGTCAGACGCCGTGGCACGCAAAAAGACCAACATTCCCGAAAGAGTCATTTTCAAGACCCACTGGAGCGGACCTGCCGGATGACCCCAGGACCTGGCCCGGAACGTTCGCCGGAGCCTGCGCTCTATCCTGCGAAGCCCACCGCGAGAGCCCTGCCATGCCCCTGAGCGCGCCCCTGCCGCTGCGTACCCTGGCTGTGACCCTGGCCACCTTGACCCTGCTTGGCTGTGGCGAGACCGCACGGCTGCAGCGCGAAGCCGGTTACGGCCCGGCACCGACCCTGCCGGAACCCCACAAGACCCTGCTGCCCACCGTCAACGTGGCACCGGCGGTCGGCTGGCCCGAGGGCGGCAAGCCCACTGCCGCGCCGGGCACCCAGGTGCAGGCCTTCGCCGGCGGCCTGGACCATCCGCGCTGGCTCTATGTATTGCCCAACGGCGATGTGCTGGTGGCGGAAAGCAATGCGCCCAGGCGCGAGGACTTTCCCGGCATCAAGAACTGGATTGCCGGCCTGTTCATGAAGAAGGCCGGCGCCGGGGTGCCCAGCGCCGATCGCATCACCCTGCTGCGCGATGCCGACGGCGACGGCGTCGCCGAGACCCGCCTGGTCTTCGCCGAGCACCTGCATTCGCCTTTCGGCATGGCCCTGGTGGGCGAGGACTTCTATGTCGCCAACGCCGATGCCCTGGTGCGCTTCACCTACCGCCCCGGTGCCACCCGCCTGGAAGGCCAGGGCACCCGGGTCACCGACCTGCCGGCCGGCATCAATCACCACTGGACCAAGAACGTCATCGCCAGTCGCGATGGCCGGAAGCTCTATCTCACCGTGGGCTCCAACAGCAACGTCGGCGAAAACGGCCTGGACATCGAACAGGGTCGCGCCGCCATCTGGGAGCTGGATCGCGCCAGCGGCCAGAAGCGCCTGTTCGCCACCGGCCTGCGCAACCCCAATGGCCTGGACTGGGAGCCCACCACCGGCAGGCTGTGGACGGTGGTCAACGAACGCGACGAGATCGGCAGCGACCTGGTCCCGGACTATGCCACCTCGGTACAGGATGACGGCTTCTATGGCTGGCCCTACAGCTACTGGGGCAAGACCGTGGACAGTCGGGTGCAGCCACCCCGCCCGGATCTGGTGGCCAAGGCGCTGACCCCCGACTATGCCCTGGGCACCCACACCGCCTCCCTGGGCCTAGCCTTCGCGAGCACCGACACTGGGTTGCCGGCCGCTTTTCGCCAGGGAATGTTCGTCGGCCAGCACGGCTCCTGGAATCGCGATCCCAAGAGCGGTTACAAGGTCATCTTCGTGCCCTTCCAGGACGGCAAGCCCAGCGGCCCGCCGCGGGACCTGCTGACCGGTTTCCTCAATACCAAGGAGGAGGCCCAGGGGCGCCCGGTCGGGGTGGTCAACGATGGTCGCGGCGGCCTGCTGGTGGCCGACGATGTCGGCAATACCATCTGGCGGGTCAGCGCCCAGCGCTGAGACCTTGTTAATCCGACCTTAAGCGCCCGGGCCTAGGCTGGAAGCTGACCATCCTGGGGGATGGTCACCGCTCTTGCCGAGGCCGGCCCGGAGCGGTACAACCGCTCCACCGCCTGGGAAAAACCGATGAGAATACTGCTGGCCGAAGACGACATGTTGCTGGGCGACGGCATCCGCGCCGGCCTGGCGCTGGAAGGCGATACCGTCGATTGGGTGACCGATGGCCAGGCCGCCCAGGCGGCGCTGGAAACCGATCCCTTCGATCTGGTGGTGCTCGACATCGGCCTGCCCCGCCGCTCGGGACTCGAAGTCCTGGCCGCCCTGCGCAAGCGCGGCGACGCCACCCCGGTGCTGATCCTCACCGCCCGCGACAAGGTCACCGACCGGGTCACCGGGCTGGATACCGGCGCCGACGACTACCTGACCAAGCCCTTCGACCTCGACGAACTGCTGGCCCGGGTGCGTGCCCTCACCCGCCGCAGCGCGGGTCGGGCGCTGCCCCAGCTGGAGCACAACGATCTGCGGGTAGATCCGGCCACCCACCGGGTGACCCTGGCCGGCCAGCCAGTCGAACTGGCGCCGCGCGAATACGCTCTGCTGCGCCTGCTGCTGGAAAACATGGGCAAGGTGCTCTCGCGCAATCGCCTGGAGCAGGCGCTCTACGGCTGGGATGGCGACGTCGAGAGCAATGCCATCGAGGTCCATATCCATCACCTCAGACGCAAGCTCGGCAGCAGCCTGATCCGAACCGTGCGCGGCATCGGCTACGGCATCGACCAACCCGAGCGGCCGGCGCCGTGAGCGACGGCCCGGCCATCTCGCTGCGGCGGCGCCTGCTGACGCTGCTGCTGTGCGGGATCTTTGCCTGCTGGCTGATCGCCGCTCTGGTGACCTACCAACTGGTGCTGCGCCAGGTGAATCGCCTGGCGGACGAAGACATGCTCGACTTCGGTTCCGCAGCGCTGCACCTGGCCACCCTCGGCGCCGGCAGCGATCACAGCCTGCCGCCCGCGGCGCGTGCCCTGGAGCGCAGCCGCACGGCCATCGCCGACTTGCCGCTGTTCAAGCGGCGCAACGCCTTGGGCTATCTGCTACAGGCCGGTGACCAGCGCCTCGGCACCCCGGCGCCACCTGCCGGCCTGGCCGAGCAGCCGCCCGGTTTCAGCAATCTGCTGGCCGAAGGGCAGCACTGGCGCGTGCTGCGCCTGAGCAGCGGCGATGGACGCATCTGGATCTACGAAAACCTGGCCGATCGACGCGGTGCCACCAATCTGCTGCTGCTCGGCTCACTGTTTCCTCTGGCGCTGGCCCTGCCGGTGCTGGCCGCACTCATCTGGTTCGGCGTCACCCGCGGTCTCGAACCGCTGCGCCAGCTGGCCGCGCAGATCAAGCAGCGTTCCGCCCAGCGCCTGGAGCCCCTGGCACTGAACCGGGTCCCCTTGGAAGCGGCGGTGCTGGTCGAAGAGATCAACGCCCTGCTGCAACGCCTGGACGGCGCCCTGGAAGCCGAGCGCCGGCTGACCAGCGACGCCGCCCACGAGATCCGCACGCCCCTCGCCAGTCTGCTGACCCACACCCAGGTCGCCCTGAGATCCAGCGATCCCCAGGCCCACGCCCGGGGCCTGGTGCAGGTGCGCCGCAGCGCCGAACGCATCAGCCAGCTGATGGAGCAGATCCTGCTCCTGGCCCGCCTGGACAGTGGCGCCCTGCAGGAGCAGTTCGTCCCCGTCCACCTCGGTCGCCTGGCGGCGGACACCCTTTCGGAACTCGCGCCGCTGGCCATCGAAAAGCACATCGACCTGGTGCTGGAGGATCAGGAGGTCAAGCTGTCCGGCATTCCCACCTGGTTGGGGGTGCTGCTCACCAACCTGGTGGGCAATGCCATCCGCTACACCCCCAGCGGTGGCCAGGTGCTGGTGCGGGTCGTCGAGGATGTGCCCGGGCGGGTTCGGATTGATGTCTGCGACAGCGGACCCGGCGTCACCCCGGAAGAGCGGGCGATGATATTCACCCGCTTCTATCGCAGCGAGAGCGCCGGTCAGAACGTCGGCAGCGGCCTGGGCCTGCCCATCGTCAAACGCATCGTCGAAATCCATGGCGGCAGTCTGCACCTGGGCGAAGGCCTGCAAGGACGCGGGCTAGGGGTGTACGTCGAGCTGCCGGGCCTGGCCTGATCCAGCCGCCTACGACCAAGGCGATCTTTTACCCGGGCCGGCCTAGGGCTTACAGTGCAGGGCTTCGCCACCAGCGAAGGCAGTCCTGCCCTCTGGAGAGCCCGGCCCATGTCCATGATCCTGTACCACACTCCCGCCTCGCCCTTCGGTCGTAAAGTCGTGGTGATGCTCCACGAGACGGACCTGATCGAGCAGGTCGAAGTGGAAATCGTCCAGCAGACGCCGCTCAACCCCAATCGCGACGTTCTCGATACCAATCCGGCCGGCAAGATTCCCGCCCTGCGCCTGGCCGATGGCACCTGCCTGCACGACAGTCGCGTCATCCTCGACTATCTGGACACCCTGCACGAGCGCACCCCGCTGATCCCTCGCCAGGGCCCGGAGCGCTGGCGCCGCCTGACCCTGGCCTCGCTGTGCGACGCCATGATGGAAGCCGCGGTGCAGATCCGCTACGAGAGCTTCATGCGCCCGCCGGGCATGCAATGGAAACTCTGGCTGGACAACCAGCAGGAAAAGATCGCCCGGGCGCTGGACTACTTCGAGCGCGAGGCCATCCAGGAACTGGACGGCGAATTCGACGTGGCCAGCCTGGGCATGGCCTGCCTGCTCGGCTATCTGGACTTCCGCATCCCCACCTTTGCCTGGCGCAGCGACTGTCCGCGCATTGCCGCCTGGTATGCCCGCACCGACGAACGCCCGTCGCTGCAGGCGACCCGCCCCTGAGCCGGCGCTAGGCCTGCTGCCAGAGCCGCTGCAGATTGCGAAAGCCCCACTCCTCCGGATCCTCGCGCCGCAGGATGCGTTCGTTGGCGGGGGGCCGGGCGAGATCCAGCAGTCGCTGCGGCAGGGGTGTGCGCGAGCGAGCGGAAAAGAACACCCGCACCCGCGGCGTCAGCAGGCTGTCCGGGTGCTGCTCGACCACCACCGCCAGCTGCTCGTTGCTCAGCCGCACCAGGGAGCCGATCGGATAGATGCCCAGCGTCTTGACGAAGGCCTGGAACACCTGGGGATCGAAATGCCCCTGCCATTCCGCCATGCGCCGAATCGCTTCCGCCGGACTCCAGGCGGTCTTGTAGGGACGGGTCGAGGAAATGGCGTCATAGACGTCGCAGACCGCGGCGATGCGCGACAGCAGACTGATCTGCGTCCCGGCCAGGCCACGGGGATAGCCAGTGCCATCGAATTTCTCGTGATGGTGCAGACAGACGTCGATCACCTCCGCGGCCGCGCCCCACTGCTGCAGCAGGGCGACGCCCTCCTCGGGGTGCCGCTGCATCACGGCGAATTCCGCGTCGGTCAGCTTGCCTGGCTTGTTCAGTACCTCCAGAGGGGTACGCATCTTGCCCACGTCGTGCAGCAGGCCAGCCTGGCCGGCGAGCTGCACCTGCTCCGCCGGCAGCTCCATCTGCCGCGCCACCGCCGTCATCAGGGCGCAGACCGACACCGAATGGATGTAGGTATACTCGTCAGCCGTGCGCAGCCGCGTCAGACTGATCAGCGCCGTGGGATGCCGCAGCACCGACGCCGATATCTGCTCGACCACGGTCGCCACCTCGCTCAGCTCGATGGCCTGGCCCAGGCGCACGTCCTGGAACAGTCGCGCCACCTCCTGCTTGGCATGGGCGCTCACGGCGGAAGCCTGGGCCATTTCCTGGGGACAACTGATGGCAGTGCCTGGGGCGCTGGTCGCGAAGGTGGTGGGCGTAGGCCGGGCTGGCGCGACGGCGGGTTCAGGAGGCGTGACCGGAGCTACGGGCATCGCGCGCTCGGCCGGGGGCTGGCAATCCCGCCCCTTGGCGATATCGATCCACACGGCGGTCACGGCGCTGTCCTGGATCTTCTGCAGATCGCGCGGCTCCTGGAGCAGGAAGCGCGCCTTCCAGAACGGATGATCGATCCAGCTGCCTTCGAATCTGTGGATGTACATGCCGAGGCAGACCTCGGCACTGGTAACCTTCTTGAGCATGGCGTTCACTTCGCAGCTGATCGGCAGCAGCCATCCAGAAGCAAATGATCGCAAAATGCCAGGCCGCGCTAAAGACTATCGCCCTAAGTTCCAGACGAGAGAATCCATGCACCTCCTGACCGGTATCGCCGTCTCCCTGCTGCTCCTGCTGAATACCCTGGTCATGATCGGTCCGCTGCTGGCATTCGCCTTGATCAAGCTGCTGCCCAGCGTGGCGCTGCGCGATGTCTGCTCCCGGGTAGTCACGGCCATCGCCGAGACCTGGGCCGAGATCAACAAGGTCATCTTCGCCCGGCTCACCCCTACCGTCTGGGACATCCGTGGCACCGAGGTGCTCAGCCGAGACAGCTCCTACCTGGTCATCTGCAACCACCAGTCCTGGGTCGACATCCCCGCCCTGATCGAAACCTTCAACGGCAAGGTGCCCTACTTCAAGTTCTTCCTGAAGAAGGAACTCATCTGGGTGCCCTTCCTGGGTCTGGCCTGGTGGGCGCTGGACTACCCCTTCATGAAGAGATACAGCCGCGCCCAGCTGGCGCGCCGCCCGGAGCTCAAGGGCGCGGACCTGGTCATCACCCGCCGCGCCTGCGAGAAATTCCGTCGCCAGCCGGTGACCATCGTCAACTACCTGGAAGGCACCCGCTTCACCGCCGCCAAGCATGCCGAGCAGCATTCGCCCTATCGCCACCTGCTCAAACCCAAGGCCGGTGGCATGGCCTTCGTCCTCGCCGCCATGGGCGAGCAGCTGGACACCCTGCTGGACGTCACCCTGGTCTATCCGGACGGTCGCGTGCCCGGCTTCTGGGACCTGCTCTGCGGACGGGTCAAACGCGTTATCATCGATATCCGCGCGCGCCCTCTGGATCCGGCGCGCTGGGCGGGCGACTACAGCGAAGACGCGGAATTTCGCGCCGACTTCCAGCAATGGGTCAGCCAGCTCTGGGCAGAAAAGGACCAACGGATCGAGGCGCTACTGGATTCCCGCTCGCATTGAATCAGCGGGGCACCCTGCCGCCTGCCGACAGTCAGAGTGCGGGTAGTCGGCTGTCTCGACAAGGACCCCTCAATGCCCACCCCGACGCTCGATACCACCACGACCCGCTGGCTTCCCTGGCTGATCGCCGTCGCCTTCTTCATGCAGTCGTTGGACGCGACCATCGTCAACACCGCCCTGCCGCGCATGGCCGCCGACCTCGGCGAGAATCCCCTGCGCATGCAGGGGGTGGTGATCGCCTACCTGCTCACCGTCGCGCTGTTGATTCCTGCCTCGGGCTGGATTTCCGATCGTTTCGGCAGTCGCCGCGTCTTCTTTACCGCCATCGCCCTCTTCACCTTTGGCTCGCTGCTCTGCGCCCTGGCGCCCAGCCTCAACCTGCTGATCGCCGCCCGGGTAATCCAGGGCCTCGGCGGTTCGCTGATGCTGCCCGTGGGGCGGCTGGTGATCCTGCGCGTCTATCCGCGCAGCGAACTGGTGCGCATCCTCAGCTTCATCACCATTCCCGGCCTGATCGGCCCCCTGGCGGGCCCGGCGATGGGCGGCTGGCTGGTGGAGGCCGTGTCCTGGCACTGGATCTTCCTGATCAACCTGCCGGTGGGCATCCTCGGCTGTCTGGCCACCCGCCGCCTGCTGCCGGACCTGCGCAGCCCTCTGCCACAGCGCTTCGATGGCCTGGGCTTTCTGCTGTTCGGCGCCTCCATGATCCTCATCAGCATCGCCCTGGAAGGCCTTGGCGAACTGCACCTGCCCCATGTGCGCGTGGTATTGCTGCTGATGGGTGGTATGGCCTGCATGGTCGCCTACTGGCTGCGCGCCCTGCATCACGACCAGCCGCTGTTTTCCGCCGAGCTGTTTCGTATCCGCAGCTTTGCCGTGGGCATCTTCGGCAATCTCTTCGCCCGTCTCGGCAGCGGCGCCCTGCCCTTTCTTATCCCGCTGCTGTTCCAGGTCGGCCTCGGCTATTCGCCGACCCAGGCCGGTCTGCTAATGATGCCCCTGGCCTTGTCGGCGATGCTGGCCAAGCCCATCGCCGGTCCGCTGATCGGCCGTCTCGGCTATCGGCGCCTGCTGGTGGGCAATACCCTGCTGCTGGGCTGCCTGATCGCCAGTCTCGCCCTGATCGGCCCTGCCACCCCCTTCGTCTGGCTGCTGATCCACCTGGGCATTCTCGGCGCGGTTAACTCCATGCAGTTCACCGCCATGAACACCATCACCCTCATCGACCTGCACGACCAGCAGGCCGCCAGCGGCAACAGCCTGCTGTCGGTGGTGATGCAACTGGCCATGAGCTTTGGCGTCGCCTGCGCCGCGGCGTTGCTGGGCGGCTTCCAGGACGACTATGGCGACACCGAGGTGCTGTCCGCCTTCCGCGCGACGTTCTTGAGCGTCGGAGCCCTGTCGATGCTGGCGGCGGCGATCTTCCTGCAGGCCTCCCGCGAAACCGGTCGCCGAATCAAGCCCCTGGCCGCCGAGCCGGAAAAGAGCGCGCAGAACGTGGAGTGACGCGGCCGCCAGGCCGATCGAATCGGCAGAAACGAAAAACCCCGGCCTGGCCGGGGTTTTTCGTGAGCTTCGGGCGACGTCAGGTGTCAGATGACCTGTACGCGCTCTGCCTGCATGCCCTTCTGGCCTTGCACGACTTCGAAGCTGACCTTCTGGCCTTCAGCCAGGGTCTTGAAACCAGTGCCTTCGATGGCGCGGAAGTGCACGAACACGTCCGGACCGCTTTCGGGAGTAATGAAGCCGTAGCCTTTGGTTTCGTTGAACCACTTGACGGTGCCGTTCTGACGATTCGACATGACGGGTGTTGCTCCTTGGAATAACGGGTTTGTTATTGACACGTGCTGGCGCGGCAGTGCGTTGCATAGACCAAACGCCTGGTACTGAGTTGCAAGGAGTAACAAGAATCGAGCAGCAAGGGGTGGACGAAGAGCCTACCGCCTCAGGTCACGATCGACGGCGACCCAAGCAAACACAGTTCTCGAACTCTACGCCATATTTTTCTGGAAAGCGATTACCCTCCGGAGGCCGAATTCGTTTTGGACAAAGCGCGTTTTACGCCGCTTCGAAAGGCACCGACAAGCCTGTTTTCGACCGCCTGGGCAGCACCCCGGAATCACCGCCACGCCTGCCTTTGCGCTTCCCGCCACAGCTGTCGAAGGGCACGAGATCCACTGCCCCGACCGTGAAATCCCCCTGCAAGGAATACCGATGAACCTTACCCCTGTGGAACTGCTGATCAGCGATTGCGATGGCGTACTGGTCGACAGCGAAATCCTCGCCGAACGCGTCGTCCTCGACGGTCTGGCCGCCCACGCACCGCGTGACGAACTCGAAGCCCTGCTGCACGGCACCTTCGGCCTGACCACCCGGGACATCTTCGCCCTGGTCGAACAGCGCTTCGGCATCACCCTGCCGCCCACGCTGTTCAGCGAGCTGCGCGCCCAGGCCGAGACCCTGATCGCCAGCAGCGTCGAACCCATTCCCGGGGTGAAACGTGCCCTGGAAAGCATTGATCTACCGTTGGCGGTGGCCTCCAACAGCCTCAGGCACAGCGTTGAATCCTCGGTGCGCCGGGCGGACCTGGTGGATCGGGTGGCGGGCCATGTCTTCAGCGCCGACATGGTGGCCCAGCCCAAGCCGGCACCGGATGTCTACCTGCTCGCGGCCAAGACCCTGGGCGTCGCGCCAGAGCGCTGCCTGGTGATCGAAGACAGCGCCACCGGCGCGCGTGCGGCCCTGGCCGCCGGGATGCGGGTCATCGGCTTCACCGGTGCCAGCCACATTCCGCCGAACCACGGCGACACCCTGAGCGCCCTGGGCGTGACCGCCCTGATCGCCCACATGGATGAACTGCCCGCGACCGTCGCCCGCCTCCGCGCCGCCGCCACCGACGGGCAATGAAAAAGGGGCCCGCAGGGCCCCTTCGCTTTTCGCCGCAGCGGAATCAGGACAGGACCGCCCCCACCGCCTTGGGCAGCGCCATCGGTGCCAGGTCGGCAGCCGTGTTCCAGGCCGGCTCGCTCAGCTGGGTTTCCAGCAGCTGGCGATGGATCGCCTCGCGATGCTGTTGCAGGACGATGTCCAGGGCGCGGCTGGGCGCCAGTTCGACGTCGTCGAAGGTGACGATCTGGCCGGGTTCCATGGCGCGCTTGAGCACGCTGTGCTTGAGCAGACCGATCGGCAGGTGATCCGGGCACTCGGCGATCTTCACCGCTTCGCCGCGCACGCTGTAGCCACCGATGCCGCGCTCGATGATGTCGCCAGCCGCCATGGGCTTCTTCATGATGGCGGCCACGCTCAGGGTCGGCGTGGTGGAGTTGTTGAGCAGGATCTTGCCACCGGCGATGACGCGACGCAGGGTCTTGCCGACTTCCAGGGAGCAGAGGTGGAAGGGGCGTACCAGCACATAGTACGGACCCTTGCCCAGTTTGAAGTATTCGATGGCGCCGGCCTGGTCTTCGTCATGGCGACCGACGACGAAGACGCCACCGGCGGAATAGCCGCTCGGGATCACGTAGTCGACGATGGGCGTGCCCAGCTGCTCGGCCATCTGCGCCAGGATGTTCGCGCTGTCCTGCAGATTGGTCGAATTCAGGCCTTCCAGACCCTGGCGGGTGATGGTGGCGCCATAGTTGTTGCCGACCACCACCTGCTCGATCTGCACCTTGGTGCCATCGGTGAAGGAGGTGGTCTGATCGACGCTGGTGCCCTGGCGCGCGGACCAGTAGGCCATGTCTTCCGGGGTCGGGTTGTGGTTCAGATAGCCCTTCATGTTGCCGTAGACCAGCGGCTTGAAGCCCATCTGCACCGCTTCTTCGTGCAGCGCCGCCAGCGAACCCGGCTGGTCGCCCTCGGCCTCGGTCAGGAATCCCTTGCCCGCCAGATAGGAACCCGTCGTCACCTGCAGCTCGGCATTGATGGTGACTACCTTGATGCCGGCCTCGAAGGCGCGCTCGATGATCTCGGTGCCATGGTAGGGATCACCGCTGCACTCCACCAGCAGGTCGCAATGATCGATGAGATCCGCCACCGACTGGGTGAGCGCCTCGGTCAGCGGATAGTCGGTAACCGTGGCGATGGGCCGGCGGGTCAGCACGCGGGTCACGGTCATGTCGTCATAGTGACGACTGATGAGCCGGGCCAGGCAGCGCGAGATCATGCCGGTACCGACGATGCCGATACGGGTGACAGGGGATTGGGAGGACATAGGATCGATTCCTTTCAAAGAGAATGTCGGTAGCGAGCAAAGCCACCATGCGAAGTGCCGATCCCAACGACGTGTCCGATCTCTTGCAAATGGAAAAACCACTTCCATCAGAAATTCTTTGACTGGGATCAATCTTTCCGTGCGACTCGAAGCCAAAGCAAAAATTCATGACTTCGTAACAGATAGCGATCAATGGCTGCAGATCGCCATCTTTTTCCTTGCCGTCCAGTGACGGCCGTTCAACTCGTCGGTTCTGCGCGCTCCGCACCGTCAGCACCGCGCGCCCAATAGCCGCGGCGGAACAGGTCACGTTCGCCCAAGACCAGCAACAGCAGTAGAAGGCCCAGCATCGCCACGCTGATGCTGACGATCAGCTCCAGCAGGCCGACAGGCTTGGGCAACAGCACACTCAGCAGGGCCACGGCGCAGCCGGCGCCCAACCAACGCAGCAGCAGCGACAGGTGCAGCCCGGCGAGGGAATGACGATAGAGTGCCAGCGCCATGAACACGGCCTGCAGGAAGGCGCCGGTGGTAAAGGAATAGGCCAGCCCCTGGGCGCCGAACGGCTGATAGAGCGCGGCATCCAGGGCCACGGTGATGAAGGAACTGGCCAGGGTGGCATAGAGGAAGGTCTTGGCGCGCTGCTGGGACAGCAGGGCCCGGCCCCATAGCAGGGCCAAGCCCATCCAGGGCAGGCCGAGGGCATAGGCCACCACCAGGGTCGCGGTCGCCGCGCTCTGCTCGGCGCCAAAGGCTCCGCGCTCCAGCAGCACCTTGACCACCGGCTCCGAATAGCTGAACAGCACCACGGCGGCCGGCACCAGGAACAGCAGGGTGCCGAGCAGCGCCTTGCGCATCAGCGCGCTGTACTTGTCCGCATTGCCCTCGTTCCAGCTGCGGGTCAGCTCGGGAAAGATCATCGCCAGGATGGACAGCGCATAGAGCGTCAGCGGAATGGTCACGATGCGGTAGGAGAAGGACAGCATGGTGATATTGCCCTCGGCCAGCAGCGAGGCGAAGAAGCGCTCCGCCAGCATGCAGCCCTGCTGGGCGCCGGCGGCGAGCAGCACCGGCGCGAAGGTCACGGCGAAGGGACTGCCCTCGGGCTTCTCGAAGGCGACCGAGCGCTGGCTGAGATAGCCCAGCCGCCGGTGCTGGATGACGATCAGCAGCACCTGGGGCAGCAGCATGCCGGTGAACAGCGCGATGCCACTCGGCTGCAGGATGACGATGGCCAGGATGGCGCCCAGATTGAGCATCAGGGTGCGGGTCATCGGCAGGATGAAGATGCGATCCAGGTTGAGCAGCGCGCCCTGGCAATAGAGGATGGCCTGCACGCAGATCAGCAGGGTGCCGACGGCGAAGACCAGCTTGCCGGTCTCGACCTGCTCATCGCTCCAGCCCGGAGCCAGGGCATGCATCAGCCAGGGACTGGCGAGGACACCGATCACCGACAGCAACAGGCCGAACAGGCCGATGCGCCAGTACAGCCAGCGGCCGACCTGCTCGTACTGGGCGTTGCAGCGGTCACGGATGCGTTGCAGATAGGGAATCATGGCATCGCGCAGGGCGAGACCGAAGAAGCTCTCGAAGAACACCGGCAGGATGAGGGCGACAAAGATCAGGTCGGCTTCCCAGCTCACGCCGAATTGCCGGGCGATCAACAGGTCGCGCAGGAATCCCAGCAGGAAGCTGGCGACGGTGATGGCCAGGATGATCAGGGTCGAACTCACGCCCGCACCTCGGTCGACCCTGGCAGGCCACGTGCGGCAATAAGCGGACGGATAAAGATGGCAGGCATGGGCGGTCTCGTTCCGTGAGCCGGAGGTGATCCGGATAAAGGCGGGCAGAGCTGCCCGTTTGGTCCAGACTCAAAGACCAGCTTCCGCGCTTAAGTTTCCCGAGGCAATTCAAGAGACATGCAGAAATGTCGAACGATTGGCAAATTGCCATGACGGGTTGGGCACTGACCGCCGAGCGGTAGCCCTTGCAATCGGGCGGCAAGCCAACTACTGTATATATAACCAGATACAGAATACGAGGTGACGCATGGCCGTCGAAGTGTTGTATCGCAGCAGCCGAGATCCGGAGCGCCTGTTCATGGATAAAGCCGAAGCCGATCGTCACGATAAAATGTTGGAGCTGGCCGAGTCGCTCGCCAGTGTGCTGGACAAGGCCGTCCCCGGTCTTGCCGAAAAGCAGTGCGAAGACCTGGGGCTGTTCATGGCCCGCAATCGCGAAGTCTTTGCCCGGGCGTTTCGCAACCAGCCGGATGCGCTGGGCGAGTTGGACCTGCCCAGCTAGCGAGAGGCGCTGCCCCTCGGGTAGCCTGGGAAGAGATCTGAGCCGGAGAAAGCCTCTTGTCCCTTCCCATCATCTTCGATACCGATCCTGGCGTGGACGACGCCCAGGCCATCGCCCTGCTGTTTGCCGATCCCGCCTTCGAGGTGATCGGCCTGACCACGACCTTCGGCAACGTGCCGGTCAGCACGGCGACCCGTAACGCCCTGCTGCTCACCGAGCTGGCGGGCCGGGACACGCCCGTCGCCGCCGGTGTTGCCGAACCCTTGGTCAAGCCGGCCGGTAACCATGCCCTGCATGTGCATGGCCAGGATGGCCTGGGCAATCAGCAGCTCCCCGCGCCACGCCAGGTGCCCCACGCCCTGGACGCCGCACGCTTCATCGTCGAGCAGACCCGCCTGCGACCGGGTGAGATCACCCTGGTGGCGGTCGGGCCGCTGGGTAACCTGGCCCTCGCCCTGGCGCTGGATCCCACGGTTGCCGAGCGCGTCCGCGAGGTGGTGGTGATGGGCGGCGCCATCGTCGAGCCGGGCAACGTCACGCCGGTGGCCGAAGCCAACATCTTTTCCGACCCCCATGCCGCGGCGCGGGTCTTTGCCGCTCCCTGGCCGCTGACTCTGGTTGGCCTGGATGCCACCCACCGCGCCGTGCTCGACCCGCCACGCCTGCAGCGCATCGCCGCTCGTCAGGGCGCCCTGGGTGAGGTACTCGCCCGCAGCTATGACTTCTATGCGGACTTCTACCGCAGCGTGAAGGACATCGACGGCTGCCATCCCCATGACAGCTGCGCCCTCGCCTACCTACGGCGCCCCGAACTGTTCCACACCGCGCGCGGCCATCTCAGCATTGGTACCGAAGGCCTGGCGGAAGGCCAGACCTTCTTCGCGCCCGAGGGTCGCGCCTACCTGGACGGGCGCTGGTCCGGCAATCCGCTGGTAACGGTCTGCCTGGGCATGGACGGCGCAGGCATGGTGACCTGGATGGAAGAAGTCCTGACCGCAACCGAGCGGTAAGGGCCACCGTTCGGACTCCAAGCGATCGACAGGCATAAAAAAAGGCCCCTTGCGGGGCCTTTTCTACGTCCCGGATCAGTTGACCTTGGGATCCAGTTCGCCGCGGGCATAACGCTCGAACATGGCATCCAGAGAGATCGGCTTGATCCTGGAGGCCTGGCCGGCGGTGCCGAAGGCTTCGTAACGGGCGATGCAGACTTCGCGCATGGCGGTCACGGTCTTGGCCAGGTACTTGCGCGGATCGAACTCGCTACGGTTCTTGGCCATGAACTCGCGGATGGCACCCGTGGAGGCCAGACGCAGGTCGGTGTCGATGTTGACCTTGCGGACGCCGTACTTGATGCCTTCGACGATCTCTTCGACCGGCACGCCGTAGGTTTCCTTGATGTCGCCACCGTACTCGTTGATGATCTTCAGCCACTCCTGGGGCACCGAGCTGGAGCCGTGCATGACCAAGTGGGTGTCCGGGATGCGCGCATGGATTTCCTTGATGCGCTGGATCGACAGGGTATCCCCGGTCGGCGGCTTGGTGAACTTGTAGGCGCCGTGGCTGGTGCCGATGGCGATGGCCAGGGCGTCGACCTTGGTGGCCTTGACGAACTGGGCGGCCTCTTCCGGATCGGTCAGCAGCTGGCTGTGATCCAGGGTGCCTTCGGCGCCCACGCCGTCTTCTTCACCGGCCATGCCGGTTTCCAGGCTGCCCAGGCAACCCAGCTCGCCTTCCACGGACACGCCGCAGGCATGGGCGAAGGCCACGGTCTGCTGGGTGACGCGCACGTTGTAGTCGTAGTCGGACGGCGTCTTGCCATCGGCCATCAGCGAGCCGTCCATCATCACCGAGGAGAAGCCCAGCTGGATGGAGCGCTGGCAGATGTCGGGGGTGGTGCCGTGGTCCTGGTGCATGACCACGGGGATGTGCGGGAATTCTTCCACCGCGGCCAGGATCAGGTGCCGCAGGAAGGGAGCGCCGGCATACTTGCGGGCACCGGCGGAGGCCTGAACGATGACCGGCGAATCGGTCTTGTCGGCGGCTTCCATGATGGCGCGCATCTGCTCGAGGTTGTTGACGTTGAAGGCCGGGACGCCATAGCCGAATTCGGCGGCGTGATCCAGCAGCTGACGCATGCTGACGAGTGCCATTGGTGATTATCTCCCTACAAAGGCGGTGGTGGCGCCAGCCTGCATGAGCGGCTGGCAGGGTTCAAGCGGCCGACCCCTGGCCGCTGTGGATTAATCGGTTCAGCTGACATTCGCCGCTTCAAGGCGTCCGGCAGCCGCGGCCGATGAGGTCATTGTTGGCGATCCAGTAGACGAGACCCTGGTCGCCACGAATATGGAAAGCCACCAGCCCATCGGTATAGGACTGGCCATCGGTGGCCGGTTCGCGGTTGAGATGACGGATCAGGCCATCGCCTTCCAGCTTGAGGTCGACGATGGACTGGCTGCGATCCACATAGCGCCAGTCGAAGGCCGCCTTGGAATCGCAGACCCAGTGCGTCCAGCCGCCGGTCTGCGGCGCACCGCGGCCGGCACAGCCGGCCAACAGGGCGAGACCCAGCAGACCGAGGGCGAAGGTACGCCCCTTCACTGGGCGCAGCCGCTGGTGGGACGACCGGCGTTGGCGTTACCGGTGAGCGTATCGACGCGCTCGCCGTTCTGCGCCGTGGGCGTGGCGGCCGCCGCAGGGGGCGGCGCGAACACCGCGCAGGCCTTGTCGGCATTGCCGCCGGCGCAACCGGCCAGCATGAAGACAGCGGAACAGACGAGCAGCGGCGTACGCATGGCGATTACTCCTGGGCGCGTTGCTGGAGGACTTCGACGGCCGGCAGGACCTTACCCTCGACGAATTCGAGGAAGGCGCCGCCACCGGTGGAGATATAGGAGACCTTCTCACCGATGCCGTACTTGTCGATGGCGGCCAGGGTGTCGCCACCGCCGGCAATGGAGAAGGCGTCGCTGTCGGCGATGGCCTGGGCCAGGGTGCGGGTGCCTTCGCCGAACTGGTCGAATTCGAAGACGCCCACCGGACCGTTCCAGAGGATGGTCTTGGCCGACTTCAGCAGGTCGGCGAATTGCTGGGCGCTGACCGGGCCGATGTCGAGGATCATGTCGTCGTCGGCCACGTCGTTGATGGACTTGGTGACGGCTTCGGCGGTCTCGGCGAACTCCTTGGCGACCACCACGTCCACCGGCAACGGCACGCTGACCTTGGCGGCGATGGCCTTGGCAGTGTCCACCAGATCGGCTTCGTACAGCGACTTGCCGACCTTGTAGCCGGCTGCGGCCAGGAAGGTGTTGGCGATGCCGCCGCCGACGATCAGCTGGTCGCAGATCTGCGCCAGGGAATTGAGCACATCCAGCTTGGTGGAGACCTTGGAGCCGGCGACGATGGCGGCCATCGGGCGGGCGGGATTGCCCAGCGCCTTGCCCAGGGCATCCAGCTCGCCAGCCAGCAGCGGACCGGCCGCGGCGACCTTGGCGAACTTGGCCACGCCATGGGTCGAGCCCTCGGCGCGGTGGGCGGTGCCGAAGGCATCCATGACGAAGACGTCGCACAGGGCGGCGTATTGCTTCGCCAGCTCATCGGCGTTCTTTTTCTCGCCCTTGTTGAAGCGCACGTTCTCCAGCAGCACCAGCTGACCCGGCTCGACCTGGACGCCGTCCAGGTAGTCCTTCACCAGCGGTACCTCGCGGCCCAGGGCCTTGCTTAGGTAGGCGGCGACCGGCGCCAGACTGTTCTCTTCGCTGAATTCGCCTTCGGTGGGACGGCCCAGGTGCGAGCAGACGATGACGGCGGCACCCTTCTCCAGAGCCAGCTTGAGGGTCGGCAGGGCGGCGACCAGACGGGCATCGCTCTTGATCTGGCCTTCCTTCACCGGGACGTTGAGGTCTTCGCGAATCAGGACGCGCTTACCCTTCAGATCGAGGTCGCTCATTTTCAACACGGACATACAGGCAATCCCTTAGTTGTGCTTGTTTCAGGTGGGCTTGGCGATGCGCAGCCAATGGCCGGCGACGTCGAGCATGCGGTTGGCGAAGCCCCATTCGTTGTCGAACCAGACCAGCAGATTGACCAGCCGGGGGCCGGAAACGCGGGTCTGGCTGCCATCGACGATGGCGGAATGGGGATCGTGGTTGAAATCGCAGGAGGCGTGGGGCAACTCGGTGTAGTCGATCAGCCCGGCCAGGGGGCCGCTCTGGGCGGCGTCACGCAGCAGGGTGTTGAGCGCCGGCGCGGTGGTGTCCTGGCCGACGATGCAGGTGATGTCCAGGCAGGAGACGTTGACCGTGGGCACACGCACGGCGCGGGCCTGGATGCGCCCGCCGAGCTCCGGCAGCAGCCGTTCGATGCCCCGCGCCAGGCCGGTCGCCACCGGGATGATCGACTGGAACGCTGAACGCGTCCGCCGCAGATCTTCGGCATGGTAGGCGTCGATCACGGGCTGGTCGTTCATGGCCGAGTGGATCGTGGTGATGGAGACGTACTCCAGACCCAGGGTCTCGTGCAAAAGTTTCAGCACCGGGACACTGCAGTTGGTAGTGCAGGAGGCATTCGAGACCAGCGTCTCGTCGCCGCGCAGGCTCAGCTGGTTGACGCCGTAGACCACGGTGGCGTCCACGTCGGTCTCGCTGACCATGGGCTGGGAGAACAGCACCCGCGGCGCGCCAGCGGCCAGAAAGCGCCCGGCCTCGGCGCGAGTGCTGAAAGCACCGGAGCATTCCAGCACCAGATCGACGCCCAGCGCCGCCCAGTCGACCCGCTCGGGTTCGGCCTCGCGGCGGATCTCCAGGGCCTGATCGCCGATGCGCAGTCGCTCGCCGTCCAGCGCCACTCGGCCGGGAAAGCGGCCATGGGTGGAATCGAAGCGGGTGAGGTATTCCAGGCTGGGCCGGTCGGCCAGGTCATTGAGGGCGACGATGGCGAGCTCGGTGGCCGCGCCGCGCTCGTGCAGCGCACGCAACACGCAACGACCGATGCGACCGTAGCCGTTGAGAGCGAGGCGATAGCGAGCGGAACTCATGCGTGAACGGACTCGGGCGCAAGCGAAAGGCCGATTATGCGGCGGTTCGACGACGAATGGGAGTCGCCAGGGTAGCGCACCGGCCTTTCTCACTACAAAAAAGCGCCCTCCTTGGCAGACGCAGAAAAATTCCACCGTCTGGCTTGGGCGCCCTGCGGTATCCGGGTCGGAGCGTTGTCTGCCGTGAACAGATAGAGGTAGCTCCCAGGGAAGCAGGACTACCGGCCGGCCTGCGATGCCCTAGCAGAAACGGTCATCGAAAGCTGATAGAGCAGAGCCATGACCTGGATCAAAAACCCTACTTGTTGTGCTGTAGAAATTGCAAAACACCATATGTAGTATCTGGGCCGAACTTGAGACCCAAGACGAGCTCCAACGAGAAGACCCGTGCCGCCACGGCAAACGCCGGCTGGCGTCAGGCTTTTTCCCTTGAGTTCGCCACACTGAGGACAGGAGTCAACCATGACCATCACCATCTACAGCAAGCCTGCCTGCGTGCAATGCAACGCCACCTATCGCGCCCTGGACCGTCAGGGGATCACCTATGAGGTGGTGGATATCGAGCAGGATGCCCAGGCGCGCCAGACCGTGGAGTCCCTAGGCTATCGCCAGGTGCCGGTGGTGGTGGCCGGTGATGACCACTGGGCCGGTTTCCGCCCGGACAAGCTCGGTCAGCTGGTGGCCTGAGGCCAGGGCCATGGGTGAGCTGCTGTATTTCTCCAGCACCTCGGAGAACACCCACAGATTCGTCGAGAAACTCGGTCTGCCGGCGCGGCGCATCCCTCAGGATCCCGCCGCCGAACCGCTCAAGGCCCGCGAGCCCTACATCCTGGTCTTGCCGACCTATGGCGGCGGCGGCAGCAAGGGCGCGGTACCCAAGCCGGTGATCCACTTTCTCAACGATCCGCACAACCGGGCCCTGATCCGCGGCGTCATCGCCGCCGGCAACACCAACTTCGGCGAGGGCTACTGCCTGGGTGGACGCATCGTCGCCCAGAAATGCGCGGTGCCCCTGCTCTACCAATTCGAATTGCTCGGCACGACGGAGGATGTCGACCGGGTGCGCACGGGAGTGAACGACTTTTGGCAACGTCAGGCCTGACCCCGACCGGCAGCGACGCGGACTATCACGCACTCAATGCCATGCTCAATCTCTATGGCCCCAATGGCGAGCTGCAGCTCGACAAGGACCGCCAGGCGGCGCGGCAGTACTTCCTGCAGCACGTCAACCAGAACACGGTGTTCTTCCATAACCTGGACGAGAAACTCGGCTATCTTGTGGACAAGGGCTACTACGAGGCGGCGGTACTGGAGCAGTACGCCCCGGCCTTCGTGAAGGCGCTGTTCGAGCGCGCCTATGCCTACAAATTCCGCTTCCAGAGCTTTCTCGGCGCCTTCAAGTATTACACCAGCTACACCCTCAAGACCTTCGACGGCCAGCGCTACCTGGAACGCTACGAAGACCGGGTGTGCATGGTCGCCCTGAGTCTGGCGCGCAGTGACGAACGCCTGGCCGAGTCCCTGGTGGACGAGATGATCAGCGGGCGCTTCCAGCCGGCCACCCCGACCTTTCTCAACGCCGGCAAGCGCCAGCGCGGGGAGCTGGTGTCCTGCTTCCTCCTGCGCATCGAAGACAACATGGAGTCCATCGGTCGCGCGGTGAATTCGGCGCTGCAACTCTCCAAGCGTGGCGGTGGCGTGGCCTTCCTGCTGAGCAACGTGCGCGAGGTCGGGGCGCCGATCAAGCGCATCGAGAACCAGTCCTCCGGCATCATCCCGATCATGAAGCTGCTGGAAGACGCCTTCTCCTACGCCAACCAGCTGGGTTCGCGCCAGGGCGCCGGGGCCGTCTACCTCAATGCCCACCACCCGGACATCCTGAGGTTCCTCGACACCAAGCGCGAGAACGCCGACGAGAAGATCCGCATCAAGACCCTATCCCTCGGCGTGGTCATCCCGGACATCACCTTCGAGCTGGCCAAGCGCAACGCCGACATGTATCTGTTCTCGCCCTACGACGTGGAGCGGGTCTATGGCGTGCCCTTCGCCGATATCAGCGTGAGTGACAAGTACGCCGAGATGGTGGCCGATGCGCGCATCCGCAAGCGCAAGATCAACGCCCGGGAATTCTTCCAGACCCTGGCGGAGATCCAGTTCGAGTCCGGCTACCCGTACCTGATGTTCGAAGACACGGTGAATCGCGCCAACCCCATCGCCGGGCGCATCAACATGAGCAACCTCTGCTCGGAGATCCTGCAGGTCAATACCCCCAGCCGCTTCGACGAAAACCTGGGCTACGCGCACACCGGCCAGGACATCTCCTGCAACCTGGGCTCGCTGAACATCGCCCGCAGCATGGATTCACCGGACCTGGGCCGCACCGTGGAAACCGCCATCCGCGGTCTCACCGCGGTTTCGGAGATGAGCGACATCCGCTGCGTACCCTCGGTGGCCGCCGGCAATGCCGCCTCCCACGCCATCGGCCTGGGGCAGATGAACCTGCACGGCTACCTGGCCCGTGAACACATCCACTACGGCTCGGCGGAAGGCCTGGATTTCACCAACCTGTACTTCTACACCGTCACCTACCACGCGGTGCGCGCCTCCAATCGCCTGGCCATCGAACGTGGCCAGAGCTTCCAGGGCTTCGCCGATTCCAAGTACGCCAGCGGTGCCTATTTCGACCAGTACACCGAGGGCGACTTCACCCCGCGTACCCCGCGGGTGGCCGAGTTGTTCGAGGTGGCCGGCATCCGCCTGCCGACCCGCGCCGACTGGCAGGAACTCAAGGCCTCGGTGATGCAGCACGGGCTGTTCAACCGCAACCTCCAGGCCATCCCGCCCACCGGCTCGATCTCCTACATCAACCACTCCACTTCGAGCATTCACCCCATCGTTGCCAAGGTGGAGATCCGCAAGGAAGGCAAGCTGGGCCGCGTCTACTACCCGGCGCCCTACCTGGCCGACGACAACCAGGAGTATTACCAGGACGCCTACGAGATCGGCCCGGAAAAGATCATCGACACCTATGCCGAGGCCACCCGCCATGTCGACCAGGGGCTGTCGCTGACGCTGTTCTTCCGCGACACCGCCACCACCCGCGACATCAACCGGGCGCAGATATACGCCTGGAAGAAAGGCATCAAGACGCTCTATTACATACGCCTGCGCCAGGCCGCCCTGGAAGGCACCGAGGTGCAGGGCTGCGTGTCCTGCAGCCTGTGAGGAAATCGCCATGAACGCACCCGTCAACGCGCCGCGCCTGAATCGCATCAACGCCATCAACTGGAACCGCATCCAGGACGACAAGGACCTGGAGGTGTGGAATCGCCTGACCGGCAACTTCTGGCTGCCGGAAAAGATCCCGCTGTCCAACGACATCCCCTCCTGGGCGACCCTGACGCCCAAGGAGCAGCAGCTGACCATTCGCGTCTTCACCGGCCTGACCCTGCTGGACACCATCCAGAACGCGGTGGGCGCCCCGACCCTGCTGGCCGATGCCGTCACCCCACACGAAGAGGCGGTGATCGCCAACATCGGCTTCATGGAAGCGGTGCATGCGCGCTCCTACAGCTCGATCTTCTCCACCCTCTGCTCGACGCCGGACGTGGACGAGGCCTATCGCTGGAGCGAGGAGAATCCCTATCTGCAGACCAAGGCCGATCTGATCCTCGCGCGCTACCACGCCGAGGACCCGCTGCTGCGCAAGGTGGCCAGCGTCTTCCTGGAATCCTTCCTCTTCTATTCGGGCTTCTACCTGCCGATGTACTGGTCCAGCCGCGCCAAGCTGACCAATACCGCCGACCTGATCCGCCTGATCATTCGCGACGAGGCGGTGCACGGCTACTACATCGGCTACAAATTCCAGCAGGCCCTGGCCAAGGAAACGCCGGAACGCCGCCAGCAGGTCAAGGACTTCGCCTACGAACTCCTGCAGGACCTCTACGACAACGAGGTGGCCTACACCGAGGACCTCTACGACAGCGTCGGCTGGAGCGAGGACGTGAAGAAATTCCTCCACTACAACGCCAACAAGGCGCTGATGAACCTGGGCTTCGAGGCGCTGTTCCCCAGCAGCATGACCGACGTCAGCCCGGCGATCCTCGCCGCCCTGTCGCCCAGCGCCGACGAGAACCACGACTTCTTTTCCGGCTCGGGCTCGTCCTATGTCATTGGCAAGGCGGTGAGTACCGAAGACGAGGATTGGAATTTCTGAGCCAACCCGCTGCTCCGGCAAGCCCCCTCTCCCCCTGGGAGAGGGTTGGGATGAGGGCGGCCCGGGCGATGAAGCCCCCAGCGGAAAAGGCTGCGCCGTTTTCCAGGCTACGGCGCTGACTCCTGATCGCGGCTGCGGTAGGTTGGGTTGAGCACAGCGAAGCCCAACAGATCTTGCCTCGCCGTCCGCACTGTTGGGCTTCGACGATGGAACCGTCTCAGCCCAACCTACGGTTCATCGTAGCCATGGCCATGATAGCCCTCTACCTCAGCGGTCCTGTCCGAAAACGGCCAGTCACCCCTACCTGGCGGTGCTAACCTGCCGCCATGAACGCCTTCCCCGATATTCCCGCCTTCGAACGTGCCCGCCTGGCGCGGGACCCGCGTTTCGACGGTCTGTTCTATACCGCGGTGCTCACCACCGGCATCTATTGCCGACCGGTGTGCCCGGCGCAACCACCGCGCCCGGAAAACGTCAGCTACTACCCCAGCGCCGCCGCCGCCGAGGCCGCCGGCTATCGCCCCTGCCTGAGGTGCCGCCCGGAGCTCTCCCCCGCCGGCGGCCACTGGCAACGCGGCGACGCCACCCTGGCCCGTGCCTTGCGGCTAATGGACGAGGGCCTGGAGGAAGGCGGTCTGCCCGCCCTCGCCGCCCGCCTCGATCTCAGCGAACGCCAGTTGCGCCGGCTGTTCGTCGAACGTCTGGGCGCCGCGCCCCTGGCGGTGCTGACCACCCGCCGGCTGCTGTTCGCCAAGCAATTGCTCAGCGAGACCCGGCTGCCGATCACCGAGGTGGCCCTGGCCGCCGGCTTCGGCAGCCTGAGGCGCTTCAATACCGCCTTTCGCGACGCCTACGGCCTGGCCCCCAGCCAGGTGCGCAAGGGTCAGGCCGCGCCTTCCCCGGTATTGGTCCTGCGCCTGGCCTATCGTCCGCCCTACGATTTCGCCGCCCAGCTGGATTTTCTCCGCGGTCACGCCCTGCCCGGTGTCGAGGTCCTGGACGACAGCAGCTATGCCCGGGTGATCGGCACGCCCGAACAGCCGGGCTGGCTGCGCGTCTCGGCCTGGGATGCCGACACGCCGGCGCTGCGCCTGGAATTGCATGGCGCCGCGCCCGGCGAGCTGCAGGCGGCCGTGGCACGCATCCGCCGCATGTTCGATCTGGACGCCGATCCCGAGGCCATCGCCCAGGGCCTTTCCGTCGATCCGACCCTGGCCGAACTGGTGGCGCGCCGGCCGGGCCTACGCCTGCCCAGTGGCTGGGACGGCTTCGAGATCGCCGTACGCGCCGTCATCGGCCAGCAGGTCAGCGTGGTGGCGGCCACCACCATGACCGCCCGGGTGGTGCAGCGCTTCGGGCGTCCCTGGGGCGAGCCCGGCCACGAGGCCAGTCGCCCGCCGGCGGGCCTGCACCATTTCTTTCCCACGGTGGAGGCCCTGGCCGAGGCCGCCCTGGAAGACCTCACCGGCCTCGGCCTGATCCGCGCCCGCGCCGGTACCCTGGGCACCGTGGCCCGGGCCTTGCGCGCCGGCGAGGTGGACTTCGACAGCGGACGCACCCTGGACGACTTCACCCGGCGCTGGATCGCCCTCAAGGGCATCGGCCCCTGGACCGCCCAGTACATCGCCCTGCGCGCCCTGGCCCACCCCGATGCCTGTCCGGTGGAAGACCTGGTGCTGCAGAAACGCCTGGCGCCGCCTGGCGAGCGCCTCACCGCCAAGGCGCTGTATGCCCGCGCCGAAGCCTGGCGGCCGTGGCGCGCCTACGGGGTGATGCAGGTCTGGCGCGAAGCCACCTGGAAGGCACCCGCCGATACTCCCGCCGAACCCGTCCCCACCCGTCTCGCCAAGGAGTCGCCCTGATGATCGCCTACTGTCTGCTGGACAGCCCCATCGGCCCTCTCACCCTGGCCGCCGACGACAGCGGCCTGCGCGTGGTGGAATTTCCCGAGAATCGCTACCTGGCCAAGCGCGACGCCAGCTGGGTCGCCGCCGACCATCCGATCCTCGCCCTGGCCTGCACGCAGCTTGGCGAGTATTTCGCCGGCCAGCGCCAGCGCTTCGAGCTGCCCCTGGCGCCGCGTGGCACCCCTTTCCAGCTGGAGGTCTGGCAAGCCCTGGCGGAGATTCCTCACGGCCAGACCTGGAGCTACGGTCAACTGGCCGGCCACCTCGGGCGGCCACAGGCGATGCGGGCAGTGGGCGCCGCCAACGGGCGCAATCCGTTGCCTATAGTGCTGCCCTGCCACCGGGTGATAGGGGCTTCCGGCGCCCTGACCGGTTTTGGCGGCGGCCTGCCGACCAAGCAATTCCTGCTGGAGCTGGAAGGGGCCTTGCCACGACAGCAGGATTTCCTCGCCCTGGGCTAGACCGCTACTGCGCCAGAATTCGCCTGTGAAATCGCTCTAGAATGCACCTCTTGCAGCTTGAAATCGTGCAGTCTGGCTGATCACATGGGCGTTTTCGATTCGCAAGGATGCGATCCGATGTTCACCCCAGCCGATACCCCTCAGTTCACCCTGACGCTGGACGGCGTCGCCCATGATTTCCAGGTGTTCGCCTTCGACGGTCGCGAGGCCATCGGCCAGCCCTACCGCTTCCAGCTCGAACTGGTCAGCGAGCGCCCGGACTGGCCGCTGGAGTCGCTGCTGCACCGTCGAGCCTTTCTCGCCCTCGGTCCGGCTGACCTGGGCGTCCACGGTCAGATCGCCGCCGTCGCCCAGGGGGATTCCGGCCACCGCCTGACCCGTTATCGCATCGAACTGGTGCCGCGCCTGGCCTACCTCGCCCACCGGACCAATTCCCGCATCTTCCAGGGGCTCAGCGTCCCTGAGATCCTCGCTCAGTTGCTCCAGCAGCACGGCATCCTCGACGGCGACTATCGCTTCGCCCTGGGCCCGACCCGCTATCCACCGCGCGCCTACTGCGTGCAATACGGCGAAAGTGATCTGGCCTTTCTCACCCGCCTTTGCGAGGAAGAGGGCCTGCACTTCCACCACCAGCATCGGCGCGACGGCCATGTACTGGTCTTTGGCGATGACGCCACCGCCTTTCCGCGGTTGGGCGCCACCCGCTATCGGCCCGGCAGCGGTCTGGTGGCCGACGAGCCCGTCATCAGCCGCCTGGCGATCGGCCTGCGGATCCGCAGCAGCGCCAGCCTCCTGCGCGATCACGACCCGCTGCATCCACGGCTGCATCTGCAGAGCAGCATGGGAACTGCGGCCCAGCCCAGGCTGGAAGACTATGGCTTTCCCGGCCGCTTCACCGATCGCGCAGTCGGCCAGCGCCTCAACACTCGCCGGCTGGAGCGGCTGCGAGGCGACGTCCACCAGGCTCAGGGCGCGAGCGATCAGCCCAGCCTGGCGAGCGGGCATTTCCTGCCCTTGGAGCAGCATCCACGCGCCGACTGGAATCAGCTCTGGCTGCTGACCGACGTCCGCCATCAGGGGCGTCAGCCCCAGGTGCTGGAAGAAAGCCTGCCCCAGGCCTCCGCTGAGGACTTCTACCAGGGCTATCGCAATACCTTCGTCGCCCGGCCCTGGACGCTGCCCTTCCGCCTGCCCTTGCGTCATCCCAGGCCCAGGCTGCTGGGTGCCCAGACCGCCGTGGTCACCGGACCGTCCGGCGAGGAGATCCACTGCGACGCCCTCGGCCGGGTCAAGGTGCAATTCCACTGGGATCGCCAGGGCCAGGCGGATGAGCGCACCAGCTGCTGGCTGCGTGTCGCCAGCGGCTGGGCCGGGGCGGGCTGCGGCGCCCTGAGCGTGCCGCGGATCGGCATGGAGGTGCTGGTGGGCTTTCTCGAAGGGGATCCCGACCAGCCGCTGGTGATCGGCTGCCTGCATCACGCCGAACACCGTCCACCGCTCGATCTGCCCCGGGACAGGACCCGCAGCACCTTCAAGAGCCTGAGCAGCCCGGGCGGCAACGGTTACAACGAACTGCGCCTGGAGGATCGCCAGGGCCAGGAGGAAATCCACCTCCATGCCCAGCGCGACTGGGACGAGCGTATCGGTCATGACCACCGCAGCGAGATTGGCCACGAGCGCCATCAGCGGATCGGCGCCAACAGCTACAGCACCTTCCACGCCGAAGAGCATCGCATCACCCATGGCGAACGCCGCACCGAGGTGCGCGCCGATGACCACCTGGACGTCAGCGAGAGTCAGCACCTGCGCCTGGATGGCGGCCTGTTCGTCGAAGCCGGTAGCGAAATCCAGCTGCAAAGCGGACAGAAGATCGTCCTCGAAGCCGGCGCCGGCCTGACGCTCAAGGCTGGCGGCAGTTTCGTCCAGCTGGATGCCGGGGGCGTCACCCTGGTGGGGCCGAGCATTCGGGTGAATCCCTGAGCGCCTGCTGAATGTCAGGCATGAAAAAGCCCCGCCTAGGCGGGGCTTTTCGTATTACCGCGGCACACTCAGTCTTCCAGCAACTCGCCGGCGACAGCCAGGACGTTGTCCAGGGTGAAGCCGAAGTGCTCGAAGAGCGCCGCCGCCGGGGCGGATTCGCCGTAGGTGTGCATGCCGATGATACGACCGTCGAGACCGACGTACTTGTACCAGAAGTCGGCGATGCCGGCCTCGATGGCGATGCGCGCGCCGACTTCCACCGGCAGGACCTGCTGGCGGTACTCGGGGCTCTGGCGGTCGAAGACGCTGGTGCTGGGCATGGAGACCACGCGCACCTGGCGACCTTCGGCGGTCAGGCGATCATGGGCCTGCACTGCCAGGCCGACTTCGGAGCCGGTGGCGATGAGGATCAGCTCGGGTTCGCCGTTGCAGTCCTTGAGCACGTAGCCACCACGGGCGGCGTTGCCCAGGGTGGCGGCGTCACGCACGCTGTGGGTCAGGTTCTGGCGCGAGAAGATCAGCGCGCTGGGACCGTCGCGACGCTCCAGGGCGGCGGTCCAGGCGATGGCGGATTCTACCGCGTCGGCCGGACGCCAGGTGTCCAGGTTGGGGGTGTAGCGCAGCGAGGCCAGCTGCTCCACCGGCTGGTGGGTGGGGCCGTCTTCGCCGAGGCCGATGGAGTCGTGGGTGAAGACATAGAGCACCCGCTGCTTCATCAGCGCCGACATACGCACCGCGTTGCGGGCGTATTCCATGAACATCAGGAAGGTGGCGCCGTAGGGCACCAGGCCGCCGTGCAGGGCGACGCCGTTCATGATGGCGCTCATACCGAATTCACGCACGCCGTAGTGGACATAGTTGCCGCTGGCGTCTTCGGCGGTGACGCCCTTGGCGCCCTTCCACAGGGTCAGGTTGGAGCCGGCCAGGTCAGCGGAACCGCCGAGCAGTTCGGGCAGCAGCGGACCAAAGAACTGCAGGGCGTTCTGGCTGGCCTTGCGGCTGGCGATGGTCTCGCCCTTGCTGGCGACGTCCTGGATGAAGGCGGCGGCGCGCTCGGCGAAATCGGCGGGCAGGTCACCGGCCATGCGGCGCTTGAACTCGGCGGCCAATTGCGGATGGGCCTGGGCGTAGGCGGCGAATCGCTCGTTCCACTCGGCCTCGGCGGCGGCGCCGCGTTCCCGGGCGCTCCACTCGGCATAGATGTCGGCGGGAATCTCGAAGGGCGCATGGGACCAGCCGAGCAGTTCGCGCGCGGCCTGGATCTCGTCGTTGCCCAGGGGCGCGCCGTGGCACTCTTCCTTGCCCTGCTTGTGCGGCGCGCCGTAGCCGATCACGGTCTTGCAGCAGATCAGGGTGGGCTTGTCGCTCTTGCGCGCGGTGTCCAGGGCGGTCTGGATCTCGTCGGCGTCATGGCCGTCGACGTTGCGGATAACCTGCCAGCCGTAGCTCTCGAAGCGCTTGGGGGTGTCGTCGGTGAACCAGCCTTCGACCTCGCCATCGATGGAGATGCCGTTGTCGTCGTAGAAGGCGATCAGCTTGGACAGGCCCAGGGTGCCGGCCAGAGAGCAGGCCTCGTGGGAGACGCCTTCCATCATGCAGCCATCGCCGAGGAAGGCGTAGGTATGGTGGTCGACGATCTGGTGGCCATCACGGTTGAACTGGGCGGCCATGACCTTTTCCGCCAGGGCGAAGCCCACGGCGTTGGCGATGCCCTGGCCCAGCGGACCGGTGGTGGTCTCGATGCCCGGGGCGTAGCCGTACTCGGGGTGGCCCGGGGTCTTGCTGTGCAGTTGACGGAAATTCTTCAGGTCGTCGATGGACAGGTCGTAGCCGGACAGGTGCAGCAGCGAATAGATGAGCATGGAGCCGTGGCCGTTGGACAGCACGAAGCGGTCACGGTCGGCCCACTGGGGATTGCCAGGGTTGTGCTTGAGCTGATCGTGCCAAAGCACTTCGGCGATGTCGGCCATACCCATGGGGGCGCCGGGGTGGCCACTATTGGCCTTTTGCACGGCATCCATGCTGAGGGCACGGATGGCGTTGGCTCGATCACGACGGCTGGGCATTGCGGTGTCTCCTGGCAGAGGCAGAGCGAAAGGGCGGCCATTTTCGCTCAGCCAGGGCACTTCCAGCAATCGGCGCGGTCGCCTCAGCCTGCCGGGCAGATCGTATCGCCGTCGGCCACGAAGGCACGCGCCACCGGCTCGATGCGCTTGGCCAGGACGCTCAGCGCCTGGCGATGCGCCGCGACGACCTTGGCATAGGAGCCGCCAGCGGGCTGGCTGATCCGGCTGCCACAGGTGAGCACCCGCTCGCCCCCGGGCTCGGCCAGGCGCAGGGTCCAGAGCGCGTCCTGCTGGACGCCACGCCCGGGCTGCGAATCGAAGCGCTGCAGGTCCACCTTGATGCGCAGCACCGGTGCGCCGCTGCCACGGGGGGCATCGCCCAGGTCCAGGGTGCCCAGGTCCTGGGACAGGTCGGCGGACAGCGCACTGCGGACCTCGTCGGCCAGGGGGGCGATCCAGCGTTCGTTTTCCAGCAGGGCGATGCCCTCGCCCTGGCGGATCACCAGCTGCGGCTGATCCACCTGCGGCGGCACCGAGACGCCCTGCAGGGCGAAGCGAAAGCTGGCAGCGCGACCAGTGGCCGCGGGCTCCGCGGCACTGGTCAGGGTGTGGTAGTTGAGCGGCGCCTTGGACGAACAGGCAGCCAGCAGCAGGGGCAGAGCCAGGCAGGTCAGGCGCTTCATTGCAGTTTTCCTTTGGCGGGATCACGGGAGCCCGGTTCGAACTTGGGCGGCGGATCGGTCACCAGACCGCGGATCAGGGATTCCGGATGGCGGCCGAGGTAGTCGCCGAACACCCGCAGGGAGCGCGCCATGCGCTGCATCTCTTCGAGGGTCTGGGTCAGATTCTGCTGCACCGGGGAATCCGCGCCCAGGCTCTGGCTGGCGCTGCCGGTGAGTTGCTGCACGCCCATCAGGGTGGTGGTCAGCTGCGGCAGGACGCCCGCGTTGAGCTGCTTGAGGGTGCCGCTGAGCTGCGCCAGGCTGGTGTCGAGATTCTTGCCGATGGAATCGAAGGGGATCTTGTCGATCTTGTTGACGATGCCGGCCATCTGCTCCTGCAGGCGATCAAAGCTGCCGGTGACGGTGGGGATCGACAGCGGCTTGGCCTGGGGATCGAAGGCCACCTTGGGCGCATTGGGCACGAAGTCGACGGAAATGTAGAGCTGTCCGGTCAAGAGGTTGCCGGTACGGGCCTGGGCACGCAGGCCACGGGCCACCCAGCCAGCGAACAGCCTGCCATCGCGGTCCTTGGTCTCGATGCGTTTGCCGACATCACCCAGCCGCTGGGGATAGATGACGGCGCCAACGATCAGCGAGAAGCGATCCTGGGCATCTTCGTAGTCGGGGGTCAGGGAGACTACCCGGCCCACGTTCATGCCGAGGAATTCCACCGGCGCGCCGGTGGCGAGGCCACGCAACGACTGCTGGAATCTCATCCGCACATAGATGGGCTCGCCATCCGGCGGGGCCAGGGCGCTGGTCTGGTCGTCGAACAGGGTGAAACTCTGGTCTTCCTGGGCCGCCTCGGGATCCTTGGGCCATTCCGGGGTGACGAAGGCGATGCCGCCCGCCACCACCGTGGCCAGCGACTGGGTATTGAGCTTGAGTCCGGAGGCGCTGAGCGAGACATCGACGCCGCTGGCGTTCCAGAAGCGGCTGTTGGCGGTGACGAAGCGGTCGTAGGGCGAATCGACGAAGATCTGGGCGCTGACGCCCTTGCCATCCGGGTTGAGGTGGAAGGACACCACGCGGCCGACCTGGATGCGCCGGTAATAGACCGGCGAGCCGACGTCCAGGGAGCCGATGTCGTCGGCAGTGACGATGAATCTCTTGCCCGAGGCGCCGTGGATCAGCGCCGGCGGCTGCTCCAGGCCGCGGAAGTCGCGATGGGACTCGGTGGAATCGCCGATGTCGGCGCCGATGAAGGCGCCCGACACCAGGGTGTCGACCCCGGAGACGCCGTTGACGCCGAAGCGCGGTCGCACCACCCAGAAGCGCGCGTCCTTGGTGGCGAAGCCCTCGGCGGACTTTTCCAATTCGATGGTGGTGATCACCCGATTGCGATCCGGCGCCAGCTGGATGTCGCTGACGGTGCCGATCACCACGTTCTTGTACTTGACCTGGGTCTTGCCGGCTTCCAGCCCTTCGGCGGTGAGAAAGGTCACCGTGATGGTCGGTCCGCGCGAGGCCCAGCTGTGGATCACCATGGACAGCCCGATCAGGGCCGCCACGATGGGCACCAGCCAGATCAGCGATACGCTCCAGCGACTGCGGCGTACCTCGGGGGTAGGCGCCAGGGCGTCGGGTTCATGCCTGTCCGTCATCGTTCACCTCTGCATCCCAGATCAAGCGGGGATCGAAACTCATCGCGGCGAGCATCGTCAGCACCACCACGAAACCAAAGAACACGATACCCAGGCGCGGCGCCGCCGAACTCAGGGCACCGAAGTGCACCAGCGCCGAGACCAGGGCTACCACGATCACATCGAGCATCGACCAGTAGCCGATCAGCTCGACGAAGCGATAGAGCCGGGCACGCTGGGCAGTGGCCCAGTCGCTGCGGCGCTGGCAGGTCACCAGCAGGGTGCCGAGCACCAGAAACTTGATGGAGGGCACCGCCACGCTGGCGATGAAGATCACCAGGGCGACGCCCCAGGAGCCGCCTTCCCAGAATTCGATCACCCCTTCGAGAATGGTGCTCTCCACGCCGCGCCCCAGGGTACCGGTGAACATCACCGGCAGGGTATTGGCCGGGATATAGAGAATCAGCGCGGCGATCAGGTAGGCCCAGGTCTTGGCATAGACATTGGGCTTGCGGCGGTGCAGCGCCGAGCCGCAGCGCGGGCAGCCGGCCTTGTGGTGGCGCGGCGCGGTGCAGACCTTGCCGCAGACGTGGCACAGGCAGAGGCCAAGTTCGTCGGCGCGGGGTGGCAGCTGGGGCGCGGTCACGGCTCGCGCTCCCCGACGGCGTCCCACAGCGGATGCAGGTCGCGCTTGGCGATGATCAGCAGCACCACCATCAGCCCGACCATGCCGAACAGGCCCAGGCCCACCACCACGTGCAGCAAGCCGGCCAGCTTGATCACCGCCACAAGGGCGCCGAGCACGAAGACCTCGATCATGCTCCAGGGCCGCAGGTAGTGCAGGGTGACCATGGCCGTGGCGAAACCGGGGGCCCGGCGACCGGCCTGGGCGAAGCCGAGGACCCAGAGCAGCAGCGCGATCTGCAGCAGCGGCACCACGAACAGGGTCATGGCCACCACCAGCGCCATGGGTCCGGCGAAGCCGCGACTCATTGCGATCACCGACTCCAGCAGGGTCGCCTCGCTGTGCAGGCCGCGAAAGCTGAGCTGCAGGATGGGCCCGACATTGGCGATCACGAACAGCACCGCGGCGGCGATCGCCAGGGCCAGCAGACCCTGGATGTCCAGGCGGCTGGCGCGATAGAGCAAGGCGCCACAGCGCAGGCAATGCGCCCGCTCGCCCGCCGCGAGGGGCTCGAGGCGATGCACCGAATCGCAGTGCTCGCAGATCACCAGGCGCGTGCCGGTGGCGGGCGCGGAAGGGGACGGTGGCTGGACGGACATGGGGCTACCCGGTGACGCTCCTGGAAGGGGGCTGCAGGTTGGACGCGCGAGTTTCGCGGTCGTTACCGCAAGGCCGCGACGACTGCCGGCCAAACGGCTCCGGCATCTTACCTACCTCGACGAAGGTATGCGCGGCCAGCCGCCCCAGAAAAGCATCAAAACTTTTTGATGCTTTTCTTGCGAGGTCTGGGACGGGTCTCTAGACTAGCGCCCCATGACCCCGCTACGCGTGCCGGCGCTCGGCCAAGAACCAGGAGATACCCTCGCCGCCCTGTGCAAGGCCGGCGGCGATCCCCTGCGCCTGAACGTCCTGCGCGCCCTGCACAGCGCCTCCTTCGGCGTGCTGGAGCTGGCGCAGATCTTCGCCACCGGCCAGTCCGGCATCAGCCACCACCTCAAGGTGCTGGCCCAGGCCCAACTGGTAGCCACGCGCCGCGAGGGCAACGCCATCTTCTATCGCCGCGCCCTGCCCCGCCCGGGCAGCCTGGGTGGCGCCCTGCACGCCGCCCTGCTCGAAGAGGTGGACGCCCTGGCCCTGCCCAGCGCGGTGCAGACACGGATCGGCGAGGTGCATGCACAGCGCGCCGCGGTGAGTCGCGACTTCTTCGCCCGGGTGGCGGAAAAATTCCAGGCCCAGCAGGATCTCATCGCCGGTCTGCCGCAGTATCGCGACGGCCTGCTCAGCCTGCTGGACGCCCTGGCCCTGGATCCGCGCGGTTGCGCCCTGGAAGTGGGCCCCGGCGACGGCGCCTTCCTGCCGGATCTGGCGCGCCGCTTCGCCCGCGTGGTGGCGGTGGACAACAGCCCGGCCATGCTCGAACTGGCACGCCAGCGCTGCCAGCGCGAGGGCCTCGCCCAGGTCGAACTGCAGCTGGCCGACGCCCTCGCCGAGCCGCTGCCAGCGGCCGACTGCGTGGTCCTCAACATGGTCCTGCATCATCTGGCTGCACCGGCGGAGGCCCTGCAGCAGCTGGCCCGCCGCGTGGCGCCGGGTGGCAGCCTGGTGATCACCGACCTCTGCCCCCATGACCAGACCTGGGCGCGCGCCGCCTGTGGCGATCTCTGGCTCGGCTTCGACCAGGACGAACTGGCCCGCTGGGCCCAGGCGGCCGGCCTGCAGGCGGGCGAAAGCCTCTACCTCGGCCTGCGCAACGGCTTTCAGATCCAGGTGCGCCAGTTCGCGCGCCCGGATCAGGGAAACACCCCGTCATGAGGCCACCTGGCCAGTGGCGGGCGGACCCGACGCTCAAGGGCGTCATGTCCAGCAAGGAAACTGCTGTCTCGACCGGCCTGCGGGCCCCTACCCCTTGGTAATTTAGGAACCATTCGATGAGCGAATATTCCCTGTTCACCTCCGAGTCCGTGTCCGAAGGCCATCCGGACAAGATCGCCGACCAGATCTCCGATGCCGTGCTCGACGCCATCATCACCCAGGACAAGCACGCCCGCGTGGCCTGCGAGACCCTGGTCAAGACCGGTGTGGCCATCGTCGCCGGTGAGGTCACCACCTCCGCCTGGGTCGACCTGGAGCAACTGGTGCGCGACGTCATCGTCGACATCGGCTACGACAGCTCGGACGTGGGCTTCGACGGCGCCACCTGCGGCATCGTCAACATCATCGGCAAGCAGTCGGTGGACATCGCCCAGGGCGTCGATCGCAGCAAGCCGGAAGACCAGGGCGCCGGCGACCAGGGCCTGATGTTCGGCTATGCCTGCAACGAGACCGATGTGCTGATGCCCGCGCCCATCACCTTCTCCCACCGCCTGGTGGAACGTCAGGCCGAGGCACGCAAGTCGGGCCTGCTGCCCTGGCTGCGTCCGGACGCCAAGTCCCAGGTGACCTGCCGCTACGAAGGCGGCAAGGTGGTCGGCATCGACGCCATCGTGCTGTCCACCCAGCACAATCCCGAGGTCAAGTACGCCGACCTGCGCGAAGCCGTGATGGAGCTGATCGTCAAGCACGTCATCCCCGCCGAGCTGCTGCACAAGGACACCCAGTTCCACATCAACCCGACCGGCCAGTTCATCATTGGCGGCCCGGTGGGTGACTGCGGCCTGACCGGCCGCAAGATCATCGTCGACAGCTACGGCGGCATGGCCCGTCACGGCGGTGGCGCCTTCTCCGGCAAGGACCCGTCCAAGGTCGACCGCAGCGCCGCCTATGCCGGTCGCTACGTGGCCAAGAACATCGTCGCCGCCGGCCTGGCCGAGCGTTGCGAGATCCAGGTGTCCTACGCCATCGGCGTGGCCCAGCCCACCTCCATCTCGATCAACACCTTCGGCACCGCCAAGATCAGCGATGAGCGGATCGTGCAGCTGGTGCGCGAGCATTTCGACCTGCGCCCCTACGCCATCACCACCATGCTCGACCTGCTCCATCCGATGTACCGGGCCACCGCGGCCTACGGTCACTTCGGTCGCCATCCCCAGGAAATCACCGTGGGCGATGACACCTTCACCACCTTCACCTGGGAACGTACCGATCGCGCCGCTGCCCTGCGCGCCGCTGCCGGTCTGTAAGACGCCTCCCGGCAAAGAGCCCCGCCACCGCCGGTGCCGGGGCTTTTTTCTGGGTCTGCAACCGGGATCCCAGCGCTTTCTTGCGCCAGTCCACAGGCTGGCACGCGCGATGCAACCTCTGGGCGTCCGGTGGTCAGAATGCCTCGTCTTCTCCAGGAGTCTGCTTATCCATGTGGCTGTTCATCACCAACTTCGGCGATTCCTCGGTGATGCTTCCCTGCGCCGTGCTGATCGCGCTTTGGCTCCTAGCTGGCCTGTCCGCGCGGGCGGCGCTGCTCTGGCTGCTGCTGTTTGGTGCTGCCAGCCTCAGCGTTGCCCTGTCCAAGATCGCCTTCTTCGGCTGGGGCCTGGGCATTCCGCGTCTGGATTTCACCGGATTCAGCGGCCACTCCATGCTGGTGGGCAGCGTGCTGCCAGTGCTGGGCTGGCTGCTGGCCAGCCGGGCGCGACCGTCGCTACGGCTGACCGCAGCCACCCTGGGCGCGCTGTGCGCCCTGCTCATCGCTGTCTCGCGGGTGGTGCTGGGCTATCACTCGATCTCGGAAGTGGTGACCGGCCTGCCCATCGGCTATGCCGCCAGCGGCACTCTGCTCTGGCTGCTGCGTGGCCAGGAGGTCAACCTCAAGCCACGCCAGGCGGCCCTGGGCGCCAGTCTGCTGCTGTTGCCCCTGCTGTTGCTGCATGGCACCAACGCGCCGACGCAACGGGTGCTGGAACGGCTGGCGGTCAAGTTCGCCGACGAGCAGAAGCCCTGGACCCGCGCGCATCAGCGCGCCGGGGTGGCGCCCTTGCAGAATTGAGGAACATCGCCAAGCGCATGCAATAGACGACGCCGCGGCTGGCGAATACAGGCAAGCCTCCTAGACTAGCAGAAGCCCTGAATTTCCTGGGGTGAACGTGCGGGCTCTTCGGCCCCTCCTATAGAAGTCAGCCCTTGCCGCCGAGTCGTCCGCATGCGCTACTGCCTTTTCCTCTGCAGCCTGGTGCTTACCGGTCTGCCCGCGTCACCCGTGGCGGCTGCCGAGCCCTTGCGGCTCTATACCTGGGAAGGCTATTTCAGCGACACCCTGCTGCAGCGCTGGGCCAAGGCCCATCCCCCCGTGCAGGAAATTCACTTCGACAGCAGCGACGTGCGCGACGCCACCCTGGCGCGCGGCGATGCCGATCTCGACCTGGTGGTGATCAACGAGGTCAGCGCCACGCGTCTCGGCCAGGACGGCCTGCTGACGCGCATCGATCCCCGGCGCCTGCCCCATCTGAACGAACTCGATCCACGCTGGCGCCACAGTTGTGGCGACTACGCGGTGCCCTATGTCTGGGGCACCCTGGGTCTGCTCTATCGCAGCGACCGCCTGGCCCAGGCGCCCACGTCCTGGCTGCCGCTGCTGCAGCCGGCGCCGGCGCTACACGGCCGCATCGCCATGCTCGAAGACCATGACGACCTGCTGGTCGCGCCGCTGATCATCCTGGGTGCCGCCATCAACAGCGACGATCCCGAGTTGCTCAGACGCAGCTTCGCCCTGCTCAAGGCCCAGGCACCGGCGGTGCTGACCTATCAGTACGTGGTCAGCGCCCTGCGCAATCCGGCCTACAGCGACCGCATCGATCTGGCCCTGGGCTACAGCGGCGACCAGCACCTGCTCAATGCCGCGACGCCCGGGCAGCCCTGGCATTTCACCACGCCCCGCGAAGGCAGCCTGCTGTGGATGGACTGCGTGGCGGTGCTCAGCAGCTCCCCGCACCAGGCCGCCGCCTGGCGCTTCATCGACTTTCTCAACGAGCCGCGCAATGCCGTGCTGGCCACCGAGGAGCTGCACCTGGCGACCCCCAATGCCGGTGCCGTGCGCCTGCTGCCGGCCGACCTGCGCGAGGATCCCAGCCTGTTCCCCCCCGACGACGTCATCGCCCGCAGCCAGGTCTTCCGTGAAGGTCCGCCCGACGCCTTCCAGACCCGGCAGCGCATCGGCAGCGCTTTGGTAGGTCACCATGAATCTCAATAGGCGCGCCCTGCTGCTGATCCTGCCAGTCGCCCTGCTCTGCAGCCTGACCCTGGTCGGACTGGGCTACACGGTGCAGCGCGAGGCGGTGATCGGCCTCGAGCGCTCGCGGGTCAACCACGATCTGGCGGCGTTGGAGACCACCTATCGCGAGTACGATCACTTCAGCCGCAATCTGCTCTATGCCCTGTCCAACAGCGCGGCCCTGGGCAACTTCCTGCGGCAGACCGAGGTGCCCTATCGCAACGAAGCCCTGGGCACCCAGTTGCAACTGGCGGTGCGCCAGCTGGCTGGCGACGACGCTCCCACGCGCATCTCCCTGGCCATCGCCCGCCCCGATCTCAGCCTGGCCTACTATTACGAGCGTAGTGGCGATCCCTTCGCCCAGCTGAGCAGCGTCCAGCGCCAGCTACTCGAGCGCCTGGCGCGGGAAGCGAACGGGCCGCTGGAGCGGCGCGATTATCTGCTAGACGAACAGGGCCACTCGCTGCTGGTGGCGACCACCTCGTTGTTGCCGAGCACGGCCGGACCGCCCCTGCCAGGTCAACGCGGCCTGGCGATGACGCTGCAGCTGGCGGTCAGTCCGGACCGAATGGAGGCCATGCGCCGTACCCTGGAACAGAGCTATGGCGCGCCCCTGGAATTCAGCCGGACGCTGCCCGTACGCACCAGCGATTTCACCGCTGTCGTGCGCCTGTCACCCGATCTCTATGTGCGCCTGACCCCGAACCCAGAACATCTGCATGGGGAACTGCGCCGTCTGGCGATCGCCTATTTCAGTGGTGGCCTGCTGGTGACCCTGGCCTGCATCCTGGTGTTGATCGTGCTGATCCGGCGCTACATCACCCGGCCCATCGCCCGCCTGGACAGCCAGCTCACCGAGGTGCTGGAGGGTCAGCGCCAGGCCCTCGAAACCGGCGACGAGCCCGGCGAGATCGGCCATCTGGGCGCCAACATGAAGCGCCTGCACGACAACAACCTGGCCATTCTGGCGCAACTGCGCACGGCCCTGCGCACCGACGTCCTCACCCAGATCGGCAACCGCCGCTACTTCCAGCTCATGGGCGAATCCTGGCTGGCGGGCAAGCCGGATGGCCGCCGCATCGCCCTGCTCTATTTCGGTCTCGACCATTTCAAGTCGGTCAACGACCGCTTCGGCCACGAGGTGGGCGATGAACTGCTGCAGGCCGTGGCGCGCCAGACCCAGCAGCTGCTGGAGGCCTATCAAGCAGGCAACGAACTGGTGTTCACGCGCCTGGCGGGCGATGAATTCGCCGTCCTGCTGCGCGGTCCGGCAGCAGCGACCGAGGCCCTCGCCCTGGGCCAGCGACTGCAGCAGAACTACGCCAACGGCACCCTGGTCGGCGAACGCCGCTATGCCGTGACCCTGAGCATCGGCCTGGCGACCCCCGAGGCGCCGCTGGACCTGGCCGACCTGCTGGCCCAGGCCGATCTGGCCATGGAACGAGCCAAGAACGAAGGCGGCAATCACCTGGTGCACTTCACCCCGGAACTGGCTGCGCGCCAGCGCCGCCAGGATCTTTTGGACGAGCACCTGCGGCGAATGAATCCGGACGAGGAATTCCACCTCGTCTACATGCCGGCGGTCGACAGCAGCGGCCAGGTACGCTCCGCCGAAACCCTGCTGCGCTGGAATTCACCGCGCCTGGGTTCGGTATCGCCGGCGGAATTCATCCCCATCGCCGAACGCCAGGGGCATTTCCGCTGGATCGATCGCTGGGTCGTGGACCAGGCCTGCCGCGAGTACCCGGCACTGCAGGAGGTACTGGGCAGCGACCTGGTGCTGTCCGTCAACCTGTCATCCGCGCAGCTGGATCAGGCCGACATCGTGCCCTATCTGCGCGAGCGGGTGCGCCACCACGGCGTCGATCCGGGCCATCTGGAACTGGAATTCACCGAGACCTTCGCCGCCGAGCTGAACGAGCGCACCCTAGGGCTGCTGCACGAATTGCGCGCCGAGGGCTTTCGCGTGGCCATCGACGACTTCGGCGTCGGCTACACCTCCATCCAGCAGGTCACCGACTATCCCGCCGACACCATCAAGTTCGACCGGCTCATCGTCGAGCGCCTCAGCCAGCCCGGTAACCAGGCCAGCCTGGATGCGCTCATCGCCTTCTGCCATGCCCGCGACGCCCAGGTCATCGCCGAGGGCGTGGATACCGAGCTCAAGCAGCTGTGCCTGCAGCAGGCCGGTTGCGATCTGCTGCAGGGCTTTCTGGTCTGCCCGCCGCGGCGTCTGGACGAGTTGCGCGACTGGCAGCGCCAACGGCTAGGTGATCCCAGCCGGGTCTAGGGATAACGGGCGCTGACAAGGTCAGCGCCCGTTATCCAGGTCGAGCGACGCTTAGAAATCCAGCGACAGGCCCAGCCCCACGCCCTGCTGCTGGGTATCGCCCGCGCCGGCATAGCTGTAGCCGCCGCGCAGGGTCAGCTCCGGGGTAAGCCGCTGGACCACGCCCAGACTCAGGCGGGTACGGTCGCGGTCGGGCTGGTAGCCGTCCAGGGTGTAGTCCAGACCCGGCACGCTGTTCAGGCGCATGGTCACATCGCGGGTACCGTCGGCGAATTCCCGCTCGCGACCCAGGTCGGCGAACAGCGCCGTAGCCGGTGCCAGTTGCCAGCGGCCCTGCAGGCCCAGCCCCAGCCGTCGCGAGGTGCTCGACTGGTCGTCGAACTCCAGCGCCGTGGCGTCGTTGCCGCGCTCCCGATAACCGTCCACCTGGACGCGGGCATAGTCGGCGCTGAGATAGGGACTCAGGTGCCAGGGGCTGCCAGCCGCCGCCAGGTCATAGCCCAGGCGCGCCGAGAGGGCACGCAGATCACCATCGGTATCGCCCTGCTCGCTGCGCGTGGTCGGGCCGAGGGCGAAGCGCCGGCTCAGATCGTCATAGTCCAGGCGGCCACCGGTGGCGGTGAGATCGCCCCAGAGGCGCTCGCCCTGGTACTGGGCGAAGGCGCTGAGCAGATAGCTGTTGAGGCGATAGCTGGAATCGGCCGCACCGGGTTCCAGGTGTTGCCGCGCGACCCCGGCGGCGACGCCGAAGCGCCATTCCTCGCTGAGCCGATAGCTGCCGCCCAGGTCCAGGCTGTAGCCGTTGCCATCGCCGCCGGCGGTGCTGCGCTGGTCGTCGACGTCCAGGCGTCGCGCGCTGGTATCCACATAGCCCTGCCAGCGCCCCACCGGCTGCCAGGCATGCCAATCGCCCAGCCAGCGCTGGTGCAGGCCATCCTGATGGGCTCTGAGGGTGGACTGGGCCATCTCCGGCAGCAGGGTGACCTCCCAGGGCGCCGCCAGCAGCGAATAGGCGTAGTCGGCGATCAGTCGTTGACCGGTGATGGTCGGGTGGACGCGATCATTGAACAGCAACTGGCTGGGATCGGCCGCCGCCGCGCCCAGGCCGTAGGTAGCGTTGCGGGTGCAGTTGTCGCCACTGAAGCAGGTGCCGGTGAGATTCTGCCCGCTGGCCAGGCCATAGCGGCCCGGCTCGGCCACCACCTCGGCGAGCAGCTGGGGCACGTTGAGGCCGATGATCTCGGCGTCGATGCCGGCCAGGCGCGCCACCAGGGCCTGGTTGTAGACCCGACTCAGGGCCGAGCTGGCCGCCTGTTGCGGCGAACCGGCCAGGGCCGGGGTCTGGCCGATGTCCGGCAGCAGCCAGACCACCATATAGCGGGCGCCGGCCTGCTGCAGCGCAGCGACGCCGTCACCCAGACGATTGGCCGCAGCCGCGGCGGTCGCCGGCGAGGTGACCAGCCCCTGGAGGAAGTCGTTACCGCCACCGCTGATATAGAACAGGGTGTTGGGATCCAGACTCAGCCCCTGGCTGGCGAGCCCGGGCAGGTAACCGTCGCGGCTGCGCAGGGTCAGCCCACCTACCGCCACCACCGAGCCATTGCGGGCGGTGATGGAGTCGCGGATCTGCGCCGTGGTGTAGCCGCCCGTGGCCCAGTTGTCGCCATCGCTCAGGCCGATCCGCTGATTGATCAGCGAGGTCGAGGCGTCCAGGGTCCGGACGTCGAAGCCCAGTTGCTGGCCGAGCAGGATCGAGGACACCGGTCCGGTCACCGCGCCGCTCGCCGGGCTGTAGCCGGGTCCGACGCGGTTGGTGAATCTGAGGCTGGCGCCGTTGACCCCGGTGTCGGGAAATTGCCCGGCATCGAGCAGGCTGTCGCCGAACACGGTGAAGCCACTGTAGGGATTGGGAGTCGCCTGGGCGGTTGCCGCGAACGCCGTCGCCAGGGCGATGGCCAGCGGCAGGCGTTGCCTGAGAAAAGATGTCATGCCTGCATCCTTGATTGTTGTTATCGGAGCACGCGTCAGGGCGTGTCGTCTCACGCTAGACGGTTTTTGTGTCCTTGTATCCGGATGTGAACAAAAAAGTACGAGACGTTCGTTGCAGTGCTGAAAGGCAGGGGCCAGAGCGGTCGCTCAGGTGATGGGCAGCGGGACGCTGATGCGGTTGCGCTCGCACCTCAAGCCCTGCCCAGGGCCGCAACACCTTTGGATGATAGGGGTGTTGGGCTTCGCTGTGCTCAGCCCAACCTACGCGGGGCCGCTTTCCCCCTCTCCCTCCGGCAGAGGGTTGGGGAGAGGGAACCGCCGGATCCCGCTCCCGCGGCTCACCTCACTGCCCCAGCTTGCCTGCCTCACAGCCGGTACTGGCGCACTCGCGCAGGCGCTCCTTGAGGGTCTCCAGGCGGCTTTCGGTCAGGCTGACAGCGCAGTCCAGATTGACGAAGTAGCCATCGGCTTCCTCGCGGGCGCATTGGCTGTCACGCTGCTTGATCCAGGCCAGCTGGCGCTGCTTGAGCACGGCCTGCTGATCGGCCGGCAGCTGCTTGCGCAGTTCGCCATAGGTCTGGTTCAGCGACTTGTCGCTCTGGGCGAACAGGTTGCTGGCGCAGTAGACGGTATCGAAGGCGTTGCGCGGCGTGCCGCAACCGGCGGCCTGGGCCGTGGCGAGACCGAAGAGACCGGTCAGGGTCAGGGCAGCGGCGAGGGTGTTCTTGAGCATGGCAGCATCCTGCAGAAAGGGCCGTTCCGGGTGGCGCGACCGTGAGACAAACGCTAGCAGAGCCGCCAGTCCCGCGCGCGGCACCTGCTGAAAAACAGCCAACAAAAAAGCGCCCGAAGGCGCTTTCCTGTACTACCCGGGCGGGATCAGACCTTGGAACGCTCGAAGCGCTTGCGGTCGTTCTCGTTCAGGTACTTCTTGCGCAGACGGATGGACTTGGGCGTCACTTCCACCAGCTCGTCGTCGGCGATGAATTCCAGCGCCTGCTCGAGGGTGAACTTGATCGGCGGCACCAGGGCGATGACTTCGTCCTTGCCCGAGGCGCGCATGTTGTCCAGCTTCTTGCCCTTGGTGGGGTTGAGCACCAGGTCGTTGTCACGGCTGTTGATGCCGCACAGCTGGCCTTCGTAGATCTCGTCGCCCGGGGCCAGGAACAGCTTGCCGCGGCTCTGCAGGGTTTCCAGCGAGTAGGTCAGCGCGGTACCGGTGGCCATGGACACCAGCACGCCATTCTGACGGTTGCTCACTTCGCCGGCCTTGATCGGGCCGTAGTGGCTAAAGGTCGAGGTCAGGATGCCGCTGCCCGAGGTCAGGGTCAGGAAGTTGTTACGGAAGCCGATCAGGCCACGCGCCGGGATGGTGTATTCCAGGCGGATACGGCCTTTGCCGTCGGGGATCATGTTGGTCAGATCGCCCTTGCGCAGACCCATCTGCTCCATCACCGAGCCCTGGTGCTGCTCTTCGATGTCGATGGTGACGTTCTCGTAGGGTTCCTGCTTCTCGCCGTCCTTCTCGATGATCACCACTTCCGGACGGCCCACGGCCATCTCGAAGCCTTCGCGGCGCATGTTCTCGATCAGTACCGACAGGTGCAGCTCGCCACGCCCGGAAACCTTGAACTTCTCGGCGGACTCGCCCGGCTCGACGCGCAGGGCCACGTTGTGCAGCAGTTCCTTCTCCAGACGGTCCTTGATGTTGCGGCTGGTGACGAACTTGCCTTCACGACCGGCGAAGGGCGAGTCGTTGACCTGGAAGGTCATGCTCACGGTGGGCTGGTCGACGGTCAGCGGCGGACGGGCTTCGACGTTCTGCGGATCGCACAGGGTGTCGGAGATGAACAGTTCGTCCATGCCCGAGACGCAGACGATGTCGCCAGCTTCGGCTTCGGCCACTTCCACGCGCTGCAGGCCGGAGTGGCCCATGATCTTGAGGATACGACCGTTGCGCTTGCTGCCGTCATCGCTGATGGCGACGACCGGGGTGTTGGCCTTGATGCGGCCACGGGCGATGCGGCCGATGCCGATCACGCCGAGGAAGCTGTTGTAGTCCAGCTGGGAGATCTGCATCTGGAAGGGGCCGTCCAGATCGACCTGGGGGGCCGGGACGTGGTCGACGATGGCCTGGAACAGGGCATCCATGTTGTCGTCCATCTTCTCGTGGTCCAGACCGGCGATGCCGTTCAGGGCGCTGGCGTAGACGATGGGGAAGTCCAGCTGCTCATCGGTGGCGCCGAGGTTGTCGAACAGGTCGAAGATCTGGTCGATGACCCAGTCCGGACGCGCGCCGGGACGGTCGATCTTGTTGACCACCACGATCGGGCGCAGACCGGCCTTGAAGGCCTTCTGGGTCACGAAGCGGGTCTGCGGCATGGGGCCGTCCTGGGCGTCGACCACCAGCAGCACGGAGTCGACCATGGACATCACGCGCTCCACCTCGCCACCGAAGTCGGCGTGGCCGGGGGTGTCGACGATGTTGATGTTGTAGTCGCCCCACTTCAGCGCGGTGTTCTTGGCCAGGATGGTGATGCCACGTTCCTTTTCCTGGTCGTTGCTGTCCATCACCCGCTCGTTTTCCGCTTCTTTGCGGTCCAGGGTGCCGGACAGGCGCAGCAGCTTGTCGACGAGGGTGGTCTTGCCATGGTCGACGTGCGCGATGATGGCGATGTTGCGTAGATTCTCGATCACAGTGGTGTTCTCGGTATAGAAATGAAGGAGCTTCAGCCAGCAGGCTGACAGCCGGAGATTGCAAAGGCGCGAAACGCGGCCGACCGGTATGTGGCCGGCAGGCTAGAAGAGGTCGGGAGGGCGGTGGCGGATACTGCCACCCAGCAGGCCCGGCTGCTTAGGCCGGACGATAAACGCGCACATTGGCGTGCCCTTCGGTGAGCAGGTGATGGGCGTGCAGCCGGCTCATCACCCCGCGGTCGCAATAGAGAAGGTACTGGCGATTCTCGTCCAGTTCCTTGAAACGGCTGTTCAGCGCGAAGAACGGCATGGTCTGCACCTCGATGCCTGGCAGCTCCAGCGGCAGGTCTTCCTGGGCGTCGGGATGGCGAATGTCCACCACGATCTGCCCGGGCAGCGGCTGGTCCACCTCTTCCACCTGCACGTCCTTGCCCAGCTCCTCGATCACCTTGTCGACGGTGATGAAGCGTGCGCGTTCCAGAGCGGCGTCGAGCACCGCCATGTCGAACTTGCCTTCCTCGTGCTCCACCCGCAGGGCCTTGGCCTTGGTGGTGGGATTCACCGAGATGATGCCGCAGTACTCGGGCATGTGCTTGGCGAAGTCGGCGGTGCCGATGCGCTGGGCGGTGTCGATGATGTCCTGCTTGTGGCTGGCCAGCAGCGGCCGCAGCACCAGGGTATCGGTGGCCTTGTCGATCACCGCCAGATTGGTCAGGGTCTGGCTGGAAACCTGGGAGACGGCTTCGCCGGTCACCAGCGCCTCGATCTGCAGCTGCTCGGCGATGCGACTGGCCGCGCGCAGCATCATGCGCTTGAGGATGACGCCCATGTGGCTGTCGTCGCACTGGGTGAGGATCTGCCCCACCACTTCCTCGAAGGGCACGCTGATGAACAGCACGCGCTGGGAGCGCCCGTACTTCTCCCAGAGATAGTGGGCCACTTCCATCACGCCCAGTTCGTGGGCCCGCCCGCCGAGATTGAAGAAGCAGAAATGGCTGACCATCCCGCGTCTCATCATCTGGTAGGCGGCCACGGTGGAGTCGAAGCCACCGGACATCAGCACCAGCACCTGCTCCAGGGCGCCCAGCGGATAACCGCCCAGGCCTTCGTGGTGCTCGTCGATGATGAACAGCTGCTGGTCGCGGATCTCCAGGCGGACGTTCACCTCGGGATTCTTCAGGGCGATGCCGGCGCCGCCGCAGCGTTCGCGCAGGCCACCACCGACATGGCGCTCCACGTCCATCGAGGAGAAGTCATGGCGGCCGGCGCGCTTGCAGCGCACCGAAAACACCTTGCCGCGCACCCGCTCCCCGAAGTGGCGTACGCAGAGTTCCAGGATGGTTTCGAAGTCACCCAGCGGATACTCGTGCACCTCGAGGAACTGGCCGATGCCCGGGGTGCAGGCCAGGCGCTGCTTCATGTCCGCCAGCAGCCGCGGCTCGCTTAGCGCGGTCTCCAGGGTGATGTTGTCCCAGACCCCTTCCACGCGGACATCCGGATCCAGATCGCGCAGCACGACACGAATGTTCTTCACCAGCTGGCGAATGAAATTCTTGCGCACCGGGCGACTCTTGATGGTGATTTCCGGAAAGACCTTGATGATGAGCTTCATGAGCGGGAAACGGGGGGCGGGTAACGCGAAAGAAAAGGGCCAATATCATACCTGAAAACCATCACGCACTCGAATCCAGCCGACAAAATCACTTGAGGCGCCATTTAGGTGCAGTTATGAATTATGAAGCACCAAATTGGTGCGCCGATGCGTCACTGATTGGCCTGAAAACGGCACGACAGGCGTCAGGAAGGGCCTCCAGCCCATTTGAGGGCACTGGCATACAACTTGCTCTCTTGTGAGGCAGCCGCCCCTGGGCCAGCATAGGGCGCTTTTCGTGGAACGCCGGTCGTGGACCAGGCAGTACGGAAGCGCCCCTCAAGGGCACAGCTGATACCGGGAGTACCGCCAACCGCTCCCGGCCGAAATTCCTCTGGAGGAAACCATGTCGAAGGCTGTTCAACTGATCAAAGAAAACGACGTGAAGTGGGTAGACCTGCGCTTCACCGACACCAAAGGCAAGCAGCAACACGTCACCATGCCGGCGCGTGACGCGCTGGACGAAGACTTCTTCGCCCACGGCAAGATGTTCGACGGCTCCTCCATCGCCGGCTGGAAAGGCATCGAAGCCTCCGACATGATCCTGCTGCCCGACGACAGCACCGCCGTTCTGGATCCCTTCACCGAAGAGCCGACCCTGATCCTGGTCTGCGACATCATCGAACCCTCCACCATGCAGCCCTACGAGCGCGACCCCCGCGGTATCGCCCGTGCTGCCGAGGAATACCTGAAGTCCACCGGTATCGGCGACACCGTGTTCGTCGGCCCGGAGCCCGAGTTTTTCATCTTCGACGAAGTGAAGTTCAAGTCGGACATCTCCGGCTCCATGTTCAAGATCTTCTCCGAGCAGGCCTCCTGGAACACCGATGCCGACTTCGAGTCCGGCAACAAGGGCCACCGTCCGGGCGTCAAGGGCGGCTACTTCCCGGTACCGCCGGTCGATCACGACCACGAAATCCGTACCGCCATGTGCAACGCCCTGGAAGAGATGGGCCTGGTCGTGGAAGTCCACCACCACGAAGTGGCGACCGCTGGCCAGAACGAGATCGGTGTGCAGTTCAACACCCTGGTCAAGAAGGCTGACGAAACCCAGACCCTGAAGTACGTCGTGCACAACGTGGCCGATGCCTACGGCAAGACCGCCACCTTTATGCCCAAGCCCCTGTACGGTGACAACGGCTCCGGCATGCACGTGCACATGTCCATCTCCAAGGATGGCAAGAACACCTTCGCTGGCGAAGGCTATGCCGGCCTGTCCGATACCGCTCTGTACTTCATCGGCGGCATCATCAAGCACGGCAAGGCGCTGAACGGCTTCACCAACCCGTCCACCAACAGCTACAAGCGTCTGGTGCCCGGCTTCGAAGCTCCGGTCATGCTGGCCTACTCGGCCCGTAACCGCTCCGCCTCCATCCGTATCCCCTATGTGTCGAGCCCGAAAGCCCGCCGCATCGAAGCCCGCTTCCCGGATCCGGCTGCCAACCCCTACCTGTGCTTCGCCGCCCTGCTGATGGCCGGCCTGGACGGTATCCAGAACAAGATCCACCCCGGCGATGCCGCCGACAAGAACCTGTACGATCTGCCGCCGGAAGAAGGCAAGAAGATCCCGCAGGTCTGCGGCAGCCTGAAGGAAGCCCTGGAAGCCCTGGACGCCGGTCGCGCGTTCCTGACCAAGGGCGGCGTCTTCACCGACGAGTTCATCGATGCCTACATCGAGCTGAAGTCCGAGGAAGAGATCAAGGTGCGTACCTTCGTGCACCCGCTGGAATACGATCTGTACTACAGCGTCTGATCCCGCTGCAGTAACTGAAAGAGGCCTCCTTCGGGAGGCCTTTTCTTTGCGCGGGTTTTCTTTGCGTAGGAATAGCCGCCGCGACCGACGCCAGCGCGGAGCGGCCGAGCTGCCTACCTGACCACACGACGCGCCTGCTACCCTTGATCTCCATCGCCCGGCCGAGATTCCGCCATGCCTCGCCTGCTTGCCTGCTGTCTGCTCTGCCTCGCCTGCTCCGCCCAGGCCGCGATCTACAAGTCGGTGGATGCCGAAGGCAACACGGTATTCAGCGATCAGCCCTCGGCCAATGCCAAGCCGGTGCAGGTGGCGCCCACCAACACCGTGGACAATCCACGACCGGCGCCGCCCATCCCCAGTGCGCCTGCGGCGGCGACCCCTGCCGGCCCGGCCTTCAGCCGTCTGGAAGTCAATGTGCCCGACGACGAGGCCATCCGCGCCAACAACGGCACCTTCTCGGTGGGGGTAGCCGTGGAGCCGGCCCTGGGCCCTGGGCAGTCGCTGCAACTGCTGGTAGATGGCGCGCCCTATGGCAGCCCAGGTCAGAGCACCCGTTTCGGCGTGGCCAACCTGGAGCGCGGCGAGCACCGCTTTGCCGCCCAGGTGCTGTCTGGCACCGGCGAGGTGATCCAGACCAGTGCCGAGAAGACCGTTACCGTGCAGCGCATCAGCGTCAACAGCCCGGCTCGCTGATGCGCGCGCTCCTGGCACTGGTTCTGCTCTGCCTGCTGCTGCCCGCCCAGGCGGCGGTCTACAGCTATGTCGACAAAGACGGCAATCGGGTCTACACCGACCAGCCACCCAAGGGCGTCAAGGCGACCCAAGTGCCGATCACGGTGCCCAACAACCTCAATCAGCAGGGCCAGCCGACCCGCAAGCTGAGTCCGACACCGGCCGCGCCGGTGGCCAGGACGCCCAAGACCGCGCCCTTCCGCTACCAGATGCTGCGCATCCTGGTACCCGAGCCCGATGCTACGGTGATCGATCAGCAAGGGCAGCTCATCGTCAGCCTGGTCAGCGAACCGGAGCTGCAGCCGGGTCACAGCTACCGGCTGCTGCTGGATGACAAGGAAGCCGGCGCCGGTCGCAGTCCAGTGTTTCCCCTGGACAACCTGGATCGTGGCACCCATAGCCTGGTGGCGGAGATCCTCGCCGCCGACGGCAATGTGCTGGAGCGGACACCGGCCCAGCCCTTCCATCTGCGCCGCCCCTCGCTGGAGCAGAAGCGCCGTGCCCATCCCTGCAGTGACAAGGACTGGGGCAAGCGGCCGGAATGCCCATTGGACATGAAACCGCCCGAACCCAGGAAATCCTGGCTACCCTTCCTCTAGCGCACCTATTTGGTGCGCTTTTTCATTGTGCACCATCTTGATACAAATCCAGTTTCGTTCCGCCCGTCGCGCGGCGGCTGTTAGTGCACGTTTCAGCCATCTGCCCTAACTCGGGGCGTCTTGGTTTGCTTCTTGCATTTTCCTATCGTCCCTATAGCGCTGTGGCCCCTCATGCCTACCGACGTCATTCACCGACTCCTGCTCGACAACCTCACCACCGCAGTCATTCTGCTCGATGCGGAGTTGCGCCTGGAGTACATGAACCCGGCGGCCGAGATGCTCCTGGCCATCAGTGGCCAGCGCAGCCATGGCCAGTTCATCAGCGAGCTGTTCACCGAATCGCCCGAGGCCTTGCAGGCGCTGCGCCAGGCGGTGGACCACGCCCACCCCTTCACCAAGCGCGAGGCGCTGCTGATCTCCACCTCCGGGAACAGCCTCACGGTGGACTATGCGGTGACCCCGATCCTGGATCGCCACAACACCCTGTTGCTGCTGGAAGTCCATCCCCGCGACCGGCTGCTGCGCATCACCAAGGAAGAGGCCCAGCTTTCCAAGCAGGAGACCACCAAGCTGCTGGTGCGGGGCCTGGCCCACGAGATCAAGAATCCTCTCGGCGGCATCCGCGGCGCGGCCCAGCTGCTGGCCCGCGAGCTGCCGGAAGAGGCGCTCAAGGACTACACCAACGTCATCATCGAGGAAGCGGATCGGCTGCGGAATCTGGTCGACCGCATGCTCGGCTCCAACAAGCTGCCCAAGCTGGCCGTCACCAACGTGCACGAGGTGCTCGAACGGGTCTGCAGCCTGGTGGAAGCGGAAAGCCAGGGACTGATCAACCTGGTGCGCGACTACGACCCGAGCATTCCCGACCTGATGATCGACCGCGAGCAGATGATCCAGGCGGTGCTCAACATCGTGCGCAACGCCATGCAGGCCATCTCCCAGCAGAACGAACTGCGCCTGGGCCGGGTCACCCTGAGAACCCGCACCCTGCGCCAGTTCACCATCGCCCACCACCGCCATCGCCTGGTGTGCAAGGTGGAGATCACCGACAACGGCCCGGGCATCCCCCCGGACCTGCAGGAAACCATCTTCTATCCCATGGTCAGCGGTCGCCCCGATGGCACCGGCCTCGGGCTCGCCATCACCCAGAACATCATCACCCAGCACCAGGGGCTGATCGAGTGTGAAAGCCATCCTGGCCACACCGCCTTCAGCATCTTCCTGCCGCTGGAATAACGAGGAGTACGCATGAGCCGTCAGGAGACCGTCTGGATCGTCGACGACGACCGTTCCATCCGCTGGGTCCTGGAAAAAGCCCTGCAACAGGAAGGCATGACCACCGTCGCCTTCGACAGCGCCGACAGCGTCATGACCCGCCTCGGTCGCCAGCAACCGGACGTGGTGATCTCGGACATCCGCATGCCGGGGACCAGTGGCCTGGACCTGCTGTCACGCATCCGCGAGATGCACCCGCGCCTGCCAGTCATCATCATGACCGCCCATTCCGACCTGGATAGCGCCGTGGCTTCCTACCAGGGCGGCGCCTTCGAATACCTGCCCAAGCCCTTCGACGTCGACGAAGCGGTGGCCCTGGTCAAGCGCGCCGGGCAGCACGCCCAGGAGCAGCAGGGCTTCGCCGAGCCGGCGCACCTGACCCGCACCCCCGAGATCATCGGCGAGGCGCCGGCGATGCAGGAGGTGTTCCGCGCCATCGGCCGCCTCTCGCACTCCAACATCACGGTGCTGATCAACGGCGAATCCGGCACCGGCAAGGAGCTGGTCGCCCACGCCCTGCATCGCCACAGCCCGCGCGCCGCGGCGCCCTTCATCGCCCTGAACATGGCCGCCATCCCCAAGGACCTGATGGAGTCCGAGCTGTTCGGCCACGAGAAAGGCGCCTTCACCGGCGCCGCCGCCCAGCGCCGCGGCCGCTTCGAGCAGGCCGATGGCGGCACCCTGTTCCTCGACGAGATCGGCGACATGCCGGCCGACACCCAGACCCGCCTGCTGCGCGTACTGGCCGATGGCGAGTTCTATCGCGTCGGCGGCCACACTCCGGTCAAGGTGGACGTGCGCATCATCGCCGCCACCCACCAGAACCTCGAAGGCCTGGTGCGCGAGGGCAAGTTCCGCGAAGACCTCTTCCACCGCCTCAATGTCATCCGCATCCACATTCCGCGCCTGGCCGACCGCCGCGAGGACATCCCCGCCCTCGCCCGCCACTTCCTCGCCCGCGCCGCCCAGGAGCTGGCCGTGGAGCCCAAGACCCTGCGCGGCGAGACCGAGGAGTACATGAAAGGCCTGCCCTGGCAGGGCAACGTGCGCCAGCTGGAGAACACCTGCCGCTGGATCACGGTGATGGCCTCCAGCCGCGAGGTGCTGATCGACGACCTGCCGCCGGAGCTGCTCAACCAGCCCCAGGACGCCGCCCCCGCCGCGAACTGGGAACAGGCGCTGCGCCAATGGGCCGACCAGGCCCTTACCCGCGGCCAGTCCAGCCTGCTGGACAACGCCGTGCCGGCCTTCGAGCGCATCATGATCGAGACCGCCCTCAAGCACACCGCCGGCCGCCGCCGCGACGCCGCCGTCCTGCTCGGCTGGGGTCGCAACACCCTGACCCGCAAGATCAAGGAGCTGGGCATGAAGGTGGATGGGCCGGATGAAGAGGGGGAGGACTGAGGGTTCTCTACGGTGCTGTAGGTTGGGCTGAGGCGGCTCCATCGCCGAAGCCCAACAATGCGAAAGCCCCTGCTAGGTGCGAAGTTTTATTGGTGCCTTGGCTGTTTTCTCGAGTTTTGTGAGTACCTTTTGTCTCGCCCACCCGGGCGAGTCACTTTTGCCAGTCGCGGCAAAAGTAACCAAAAACGCTTGCCCCACCATCCGGCCCTACGCTGCGCTCCGGGTTCGCTCACGCCAGCGCCGTTCCGGGGTCGGCCTACACGGGCCGTCCATGGCCCGTTAGGCCTCTCGCCGCATCCCTGCGGCTCGACCCACTCCACGACACTGGCGTTCGCCCTCCTGAACGGGGCGATTCGCCAGCCTGGAAGTATTGGTTGAAGAAGCAAGAAGAGCCCGTAATCCGTAGCGTGGACAACGGCGAAGCCTTGTCCACTGTTCAAGACCAAGCTCACGCCGCCACGACCTGACACCGCCGGAATCGCGGCCATGGGCCGCTCCTACGGGGTATCCGGCTTCTGTAGGAGCGGTCGCTACGGCGCACCGGCATGGCCGCGATAAAGACAGAGCTCCAAGGGCACTGGGCTGTGGAAAACGCTGCGCTGTTTTCCATGCTACAGATTCTGTGAACACCCAAGCATCAGGCTTGCGCCCCGCCCCGTCAGTGAGGCCGAGTGCAGGTGTCGTGGAGGGGGATGTGAGGCAGGACGCCGAGCAAGGCGCGAGGGGCAGGAAGCCCCTTCGTGCCGTGCCCCTGGAGCAGCGCCGGAGCGAGGGGACCCGAAGCGTGGGGTGTGCTTTCTTTTGCTTACTTTTCTTTGCACAGGCAAAGAAAAGTAAGTCGCCGGCTAGGCGAAACCAGAGCCGTCCGCAACCGCGATAAGCAGCAAGGGCAACAAGGGCAACAAGGGCAGCTAGGGCAGCTAGGGCAGCAATAAGACTAGGCACCGCTAATAACGTTGGGCTTCGCTAGCGCTCAACCCAACCTACGACGCTCCCAAAAACCACCCAACTCAAAACTTGGCACACCTTCTGCAATACCCTAGGTAACTACCCTTTTGGGGACCTCGGTACAGGCAGGCTGGGGAATCCCCTCTTTTCTTCTCGAGGCCATCACTCACTGTGATGGCCTCTTTTTTCGTCCGTGAAAAGTCGCAAACCCCAGGCTAGAGCGCTTTTCACCCCACGGCCTAGCTCATGGGATTGGCAATGGCAGCCGAAGCACCAAGGCAACCCGGCACCCCACCCCGTTCCGCTCTGGTGCAAACAGCCAGCCTCTTGCCTGATAACGGGGCATTTCAGGGTGTCAGCGGGACCTCGATGTGCAGCACCCAGTCCTCGCCTTCCTCGACGATACGATCGCTGGCCTGCAGGGCGCCGCCGACGCCTACCAGCAAAATCTTCAAGTCCTGTCCGTCCTGGCGTACCGCCCAGGAAAAGCTGCCGCCCGGTCGTACCACTCGTCCCTGGCGTTCGCCACCGTCCCAGCGGGCCCGGGGCAGACGCAGGCTGAGGGCGCCTTCGGGGCGATAGCGTTCGTAGAACAGCGAGCGGTCGGCGGTGATCAGCAATTCGAAGCGGCCGGCCTCCTGGCGACTGTCCACCCCGAGGATGACCGGGCGGCGAGCCTCGGCCGACCAGGGATCGGGATGGGTGCGCTGGTACATCAGCTGGCCGATGATCATGCCGAACAGGCCGGCGCCCAGGGCCGCCGAGGCCAGCCAAAGGGTCAGGCGCTGGCGCTGGCCGCGCCATTCGGCCTTGAGCAGGTCGGGATCCTCCACCCGCGCCAATTCCTCCCGGCGGGCACGCTGTTCGCGCAACAGCCAGTCGACCAGCCGGCGCCAGAGGTTCATCGCCCTGCCCCGCTCGCGACGGCGCGACGGCGGCGCAGTACCATAGGCGCTTTGCCAGGCGCCCTGCCCTTCATGTTCGACATCATCCTCTACCAACCGGAAATTCCGCCCAATACCGGCAACGTCATTCGCCTGTGCGCCATCACCGGCTGCCGCCTGCATCTGATCGAGCCGCTGGGCTTCGCGCTGGACGACAAGAAATTGCGCCGCGCCGGCTTGGACTACCACGAGTGGTCCAGCGTGCGGACCCATGCCAGCCTCGCGGCCTGTATAGCAGATTTGCAGCCGCCCCGACTGCTGGCCTTCACCACCAAGGCCAGCCATCCCTTCACCGAGATCGCCTACGCGCCGGGCGATGCCCTGCTGTTTGGCCCGGAAAGTCGCGGTCTGCCGGCTGAGGTGCTGGAGTCCCTGCCACCCGAACAGCGGCTGCGCCTGCCCATGCTGCCCAATCGCCGCAGCCTCAATCTGTCCAACACCGTGGCCGTGGCCGTCTACGAAGGCTGGCGTCAGCTGGGCTTCGCCGCACCGCCTGGCTGACCGCCAGAACCTTACTGCCAGACGCGCCGTCCCATGACCTACAGGCACATCGCCAGACCGTCACACGAGGCGCACCATGAGCAAGATCGGCAAACCCAAGGTTGAACGCTACGACGCGCCCTCCGGTGGTTGGGGCTCGGCGCGCTCGGTGACCGAGATCGTCTTGCGCGAGCGGGTGCCGCTCAAATCCGGTGCCCTGCTGACCCGGCAGAACAAGCATGGCGGCTTCGCCTGCGTGAGTTGCGCCTGGGCCAAGCCGGGCAAGCCTCACCCACTGGAATTCTGCGAGAACGGCGCCAAGGCCACCGCCTGGGAGGTCACCAGCAAGAGGTGCGGACCGGAGTTCTTTGCCAGTCATTCCCTCACCGAACTGCGCGGCTGGCGCGACTACGATCTGGAAGAAGTCGGACGCCTCACCCACCCCCTGCGCTACGACGCCGCCAGTGATCGCTATCGGCCGGTGAGCTGGGCTGAAGCCTTCGCCGACATCGGCGCCGAGCTCAAGGCACTGGATCCGGATTCGGTGATCTTCTACGCCTCGGGTCGCGCGGCGCTGGAGACCTCCTACCTCTATCAGCTCTATGCCCGCCTGTACGGCACCAACAATCTGCCGGACAGTTCCAACATGTGCCACGAGAGCACTTCGGTGGCTCTGCCCAAGAGCATCGGCGTGACCGTGGGCACCGTGACCCTCAACGATTTCGATCAGGCCGACTGCCTGCTGTTCTTTGGCCAGAATCCCGGCAGCAACAGCCCGCGGATGCTGCATGACCTGCAGGAAGCACGCAAACGCGGCGCGCCCATCATCACCTTCAACCCCCTGCGCGAGCGTGGCCTGGAGACCTTCGTCAATCCGCAGTCGCCAGTGGAGATGCTGACCGATCACCCCACGCAGATCAGCACCCAGTACCATCAGCTCAAGCCGGGTGGCGACATCGCCGCCCTCACCGGTATGTGCAAGGCGCTGCTGACCGCCGATGACCTGGCTCGCGAGCAGGGCCAGCCCGCCGTGCTCGACCATGCCTTCATCGCCGAGCACTGCCATGGTTTCGCCGAGTTCTGCGAGTGGCTGCAGCGTCAGGAATGGCCGCAACTGGAGCGCCAGTCGGGTCTGACCCGCAGCGCGCTGGAAGCGGCTGCCGCCGTCTATGGCCGTCGCCAGAAGGTGATCGGCATCTATGGCATGGGGCTGACCCAGCATCGCCATGGTGTGGAAACCATCCAGATGCTGACCAACCTGCTGCTCATGCGCGGCAACATCGGCAAACCCGGTGCCGGCATCTGCCCGGTGCGCGGCCATTCCAATGTCCAGGGTCAGCGCACCGTGGGCATCACCGAGAAACCGGAACTGGCGCCGCTGGAGCAGCTCGGCGAGCGCTTCGGCTTCACCCCGCCGCAGGACAAGGGCCGCAACACCGTGGAGGCCTGCGAAGGCATCCTCGATGGTTCGGTAAAGGCCTTCATCGGCCTGGGTGGCAACTTCCTGCGCGCCATTCCCGAGACCAGTCTGATGGAACCGGCCTGGCGCACCCTGCGCCTGTCGGTACAGATCGCCACCAAGCTCAATCGCAATCACCTCGTCCCGGCGGACAAGGCCTATCTGCTGCCCTGCCTGGGTCGTACCGAAATCGATCGCCAGAATGGCGTGGAGCAGGCTCACAGCACCGAGGACAGCACCGGCTGCATTCACGGCTGGCGCGGCGTGGCCGAGCCGCCTGAAGGTGACCTGCTGTCCGAGTCGGCCATCGTCGCTGGCCTGGCCAAGGCCACCCTGCCAGACAACCCCAAGGTCACCTGGGATGCCTGGGTGGCCGACTATGCGCTGATCCGCGACGAGATCGCCCTCTCCTTCCCGGATATCTTCCACGACTTCAATGCCAGGATGTGGGAGGTGGGCGGCTTCCATCGACCGCTGCCGGCGGCCAAGCGCGAGTGGAAGACCGAGACCGGCAAGGCCAATCTCATCGTGCCGCGCAGCCTGGATGCAGACCCGGACATGCCCGCCAGCGGGCGTGACGTCCTCACCCTGATGACGTTGCGCAGCAACGATCAGTTCAACACCACCATCTATGGCTATCACGATCGTTTCCGCGGCGTGAAGGGCACCCGCGCGGTGCTCCTGATGAATCGCAACGACATCGAACGCCTGGGCCTGGCCGAGGGCGACAAGGTGCAGGTGTCGACGGTGGCCGATGACGGCGTGCGGCGCGAGGTCGGGCCGCTGCGGGTCACGCCCTACAACATTCCGGAAGGCGCCTGTGGCGGCTACTACCCCGAGTGCAACGCCCTGATCCCGCTCTGGCACCATGCCGAAGGCAGCAAGGTACCGGCGGCCAAGGCCATCCCGGTGCGTTTGAACAAGCTGATCGCCGCCAACGACGGCGGCTTTCCGGTGGAGCCGGAGGGGTATGGGGCGCAGTACTGAAAGTGGATCAAACCAAGCTTAGAAAACGCTGAAGCCTGGTCCATACCACTGCCTTCCGGAAAACGAAAAGCCCAGCATTGAAGTGCTGGGCTTTTTTGCAACGCTCGATCCAATCTACGGGTAACCGAGCTGAGACAGCTTCACCGTCGAAGCCCAACGGCAAGGCTGACTGTTGAGCATCGCTGCGCTCAACCCAACCTACGAGCTGTCCGTGCTACGGACAAGGCTGCGACCGCCCGGAAGGTAAAAAGCCCAGCATTCACGTGCTGGGCTTTTCGTTGCGCTCAGACTACGCGCTTTCGCAGCCCGATACTTCTTAGCCGATCGTCATCAGACTGGCATTGCCGCCGGCGGCTGCCGTGTTCACGCTCAGGGCGCGCTCAATGAGCAGACGCTCCAGCGGGATGGCGGTCTCGCCGCGGGCCAGGCCCTGGACGCCGACGATGGGGCCGTTGCGCTTGGCTACCAACTGGCAGATCTGGCGCAGCTGATCGGAATCGCCATGGTGCAGGACGGCCTCGAAGGCGACTTCGTCCTTGCGCCAGTCGGCGGCCACCTGTACCCGCGCACGCACGGCGTGCGGCAGGCGCGTCAGCAGCGTCTTGTGCGCCTCCTCGACCAACGCGGTGCTGCCCACCGCCATGACCGCCGCCAGCTGTAGCAGCAGGTCGCTGTCGTCTGCCGCCAGGCACAGTACTCGGCTGCGCGGCAGCAGGCTGTAGCTGTTGCGCTCGCCCGTCGGTCCCGGCAGCAGGCGGGTCAGGCCGCTCAGGGACTCCTCGGCGAATCTCAGGCAGGCCTGCTCCAACTCGCCCAAGCCCTGCTGCTTGGCCCAGTCATGCAGAGCGCCCAGCGGATTGCCGGCCTGTTGACGCAGGGCATCACGCACCTGCCATTCGGTCTCGCCAGTACTGCCCTTGGCCAGGGCCACGGCCGGATCGCCATCCGGACGGGTGCTGAGCAGACGGTAGAGATACAGCGGGCCACCGGCCTTGGGGCCGGTACCCGAAAGGCCTTCGCCACCGAAGGGCTGCACTCCGACCACCGCGCCGACCATGTTGCGGTTGACGTAGAGATTGCCGGCATGGGCGCGCTCCACCACCTTGGCGATGGTCTCGTCGATACGGGTATGCACGCCGAAGGTCAGGCCATAGCCGGTGGCATTGATCTGGTCGATGACCTTGTCCAGGTCCTTGCGAGCGTAGCGCACCACGTGCAGCACCGGACCGAAGACCTCGCGGCCCAGCTCGGCCAGGCTATCCAGCTCGATCAGGGTGGGCATGACGAAGGTGCCACGGTGGATGGCATCGCCCTCCACCCGTCCACCTTGGTGCACCCGACGACCTTTGCCTCTCAGGGTCTGGATATGCTTGTCGATGGTGGCCTTGGCCTCGCCATCGATCACCGGGCCGATGTCGATGGCGAGGTTTTCCGGATTGCCCAGCCGGCATTCGGCCATGGCGCCCTTGAGCATCTCCAGCACACGGTCGGCGACGTCGTCCTGCACGCAGAGCACGCGCAGGGCGGAGCAACGCTGACCGGCGCTGTCGAAGGCGGAGGCGACCACATCGGCCACCACCTGCTCGGCCAGGGCCGAGGAGTCGACGATCATGGCGTTCTGGCCGCCAGTCTCGGCGATCAGCGGGATCGGCCGGCCCTGGGCGTCCAGGCGCCCGGCGATGTTGCGCGCCAGGATCTGGGCCACTTCGGTGGAACCGGTGAACATCACCCCCTTGACCCGCACATCGTTGACCAGGGCGGCGCCGATGGTGGAGCCCTCACCCGGCAGCAGCTGCAGCACGCCTTCGGGGATGCCGGCTTCCAGCAGGAGGCGCACGGCCTGGGCGGCGATCAGCGGGGTCTGCTCGGCCGGCTTGGCCAGCACGGTGTTGCCAGCGGCCAGGGCCGCGGCGATCTGGCCGCTGAAGATGGCCAAGGGGAAGTTCCAGGGACTGATGCAGACCACCGGACCCAGCGGGCGGTGGCTGTCGTTGGCGAAGTCGCGACGCACCAGGGCAGCGTAGTAGCGCAGGAAGTCCACCGCCTCGCGTACCTCGGCGATGGCGTTGGCGTAGGTCTTGCCGGCTTCGCGCACCAGCAGGCCCATCAGCGGCTGGATCTGGGCTTCCATCAGCTCGGCGGCGCGATCCAGGGCGGCGGCGCGCTGCTCGGGCGGCGTGGATTGCCAGATGGGCGCGGCGGCCAGGGCTTCTTCCAGGGCGATGTCGACATCGGCGCGGGTGGCGTTGCTGACCTGACCGACGCGGTCGCGGCGATCGGCCGGGTTGAGCACCGGCTGCGGAATCGACGGCTCACTGGCGCGACCCAGCAGCGGACGCGCCTCCCAGGCGGTGTTGCCACTGGCCAGCAGCGCAGCGGACAGCGAACCCAGGCGGTGTTCGCTGGACAGGTCCAGACCGCTGGAATTGCAGCGCTCGGCGCCGTACAGGGCACTCGGATGGGGAATGCGCGGATGCGGCAGGCCGATGCCGCCTTCGTTGGTGGACTGCTGCTCGATCTGCACCACCGGATCGGCCACCAGCTCGTCCAGGGAGATGGAGTGGTCGGCGATGCGGTTGACGAAGGAGGTGTTGGCGCCGTTTTCCAGCAGGCGGCGGACCAGGTAAGCCAGCAGCGTCTCGTGGGTACCCACCGGGGCATAGATGCGGCACGGGCGTGCCAGCTTGCCGTCCTTGACGCTGCCCACCACCTGCTCGTACAGCGGCTCGCCCATGCCGTGCAGGCACTGGAATTCGTACTGACCGGGGTAGTAGTTCTGCCCGCCGAGCTGATAGATGGCGGCCAGGGTGTGGGCGTTGTGGGTGGCGAATTGCGGGTAGATGGCTTCCGGCGCGGCCAGCAGCTTGCGCGCACAGGCCAGGTAGGCCACGTCGGTGTAGACCTTGCGGGTATAGACCGGATAGCCCTCCAGGCCTTCCATCTGGGCGCGCTTGATCTCGCTGTCCCAGTAGGCGCCCTTGACCAGGCGGATCATCAGGCGGCGACGGCTGCGGCGGGCCAGGTCGATCAGGTAATCGATCACCAGCGGGCAGCGCTTCTGGTAGGCCTGGATGACGAAGCCGATGCCGTTCCAGCCGGCCAGCTGCGGCTCGAAGGACAGCCGCTCTAGCAGATCCAGGGAGATTTCCAGGCGATCGGCTTCCTCGGCGTCGATGTTCAGGCCGATGTCGTAGCGCTTGGCCAGCAGGGTCAGCTCCAGCAGGCGCGGATAGAGCTCGCTCATCACCCGGTCGTACTGGGCGCGGCTGTAACGCGGGTGCAGGGCCGAGAGCTTGATGGAGATGCCGGGGCCTTCGTAGATGCCGCGACCGTGGGAAGCCTTGCCGATGGAATGGATGGCCTGCTCGTAGGAGGCCAGGTAGCGGCGGGCATCGGCTTCGGTCAGGGCCGCTTCACCCAGCATGTCGTAGCTGTAGCGGAAGCCCTTCGCCTCGAACTTGCTGGCGTTGGCCAGGGCCTCGGCGATGGTCTCGCCGGTGACGAACTGCTCACCCATCAGGCGCATGGCCATGTCCACGCCCTTGCGGATCACCGGCTCGCCGCTCTTGCCAATGAGACGGTTGAGCGAACTGGTGAGGCCGGCTTCGTTATGGGTCGAGACCAGGCGGCCGGTCAGCAGCAGGCCCCAGGTGGCAGCGTTGACGAACAACGAGGGGCTGTTGCCCAGGTGCGGCTGCCAGTTGCCGGTGCTGATCTTGTCGCGGATCAAGGCATCGCGGGTGCCCTTGTCGGGGATGCGCAGCAAGGCTTCGGCCAGGCACATCAGGGCCACGCCTTCCTGGGACGACAGTGAGAACTCACGGAGCAGACTCTGCACCATCCCGGAGCGCCCGGTTGCACCCTTGGCGTTGCGAAGCTTTTCGGCGATGCGGTGGGCCAGCTCGTGGGTGGCCTTGGCCTGGGCAGCGGGCAGGCGCGCCTGCTCCAGCAGCAGCGGCAGCAGCTCTTCTTCTGGGCGGCGATAGGCGGCGGTGATGGCCGAGCGCAGGACCGATTGCGGCAGGATGCTTTCAGCGAATTCCAGGAAGGGCTGATAGACCGGATCGGCCAGGGCTTCCACCGCCTCGTTGTCCCCCTCGGCCAGCCGCTGGGCGATACCCTGCAGATCGGCCAGGGTCGCACCGCTTTCCAGGGTTTCCAGATAGGTGAAGATAGCCTGCTTGATCAGCCAATGGGGCGTCCGATCGATACGGCGAGCCGCTTCCTTGAGGCGATCGCGAGTGGCTTCGTCGAGCTTTACGCCCAGGGTGGTAGTGGTGGCCATGCGCAGGTCCTCAAGCAAGAAGGCATCGAAATTCGGCGCAGCTTAGCGCCGCTCGAAAGAAAAGTGCAACCAAGTGCAACCCGGCAGGTTCTACCGTCGATCTGGTTGCACCAATGGCAAGGTAACAGATCGCAAAACTATGCAGAGATCAGGCCAAGGGTTGCGACCTGGTCGAACCCCCGCCACAGAGGAATCGCGCATTCGAATGACGACTTGGGAAAGTCGTTAGCCAGGCAAGTGTTACCTGGCTTCACACGGGGCCGGGCCTTTCACTGCAGGGACGGAAAGTACGGCAGCACGAACTCGCCCAGCTCCTGGACGACTTCGCTGGCCGGACGGCGCGAGGGACGCAGATTGAGCGCCAGGTGATTGACGCCCGCCTCCTGCAATTGGGTGAGATAGTCCACCAGCGCTCGCCGCCCACAGGACAGGCCGGCATGGATGGGCCGTGGGGGTTGGTCCGGATCACTGGCCAGCTCGAAGAACAGGCCCTGAGCGAAGGGCTTGAACAATTCGCGCCCGCCGATCTCGTTCAGCGCCTCGCGCCAGACCCGCGTCAGCGCCGGGACATGCTCGGCAGGCACGAAGTAATAGAACCAGCCATCGGCCTTGGCGGCGATCCAGTCCACCGTTTGCCGACTGCGCCCGGTCACCAACGCCGGGATGCGACCGTGCACCGGTTTGGGCACCAGATCGGCCAGCCCCTGCAGATCGCCGAAACGGCGGAATTCAGCCAGGGGAAAATTGGTTTCGCCGGCCAGCCGGAACATCTCGAAGGCATCGCGAAAGCGCTCGCCCCGTCGCTCGAACTCGCCTTCCAGGCCAAACGCCGGGTATTCCACCGGGCGATCGCCGGAGGCTACTCCCAACACCAGGCGACCATCGCTCAACTGATCGACCGAGGCCGCCATCTTGGCCAAGTGCAGGGGATGCCGCAGGGTGATGACGGCGCTGCCAGTGGCCAGGGTCAGGTGCTGGGTGATGCCGGCCAGATAGCCGAGATAGGTGAAGGGTTCGAATACCTGGCCGGCGTCGTTGAAACCAGGATCATAGAAGGGCACGTCGCGTGCCCAGAGCGCAGCGAAGCCCAATTGGTCGGCCAGCCGCGCCAGACGCGCATGGTCGCGCAGGGTCGGCATGGGATCATCGGGATAGCCCTCCAGCGGTAGCAGGAAGCCCAGGGTCAGGCGACCGGGTGCGAACAGCCGCGAAAAACCCGGATGCTGAAGGAAGGCGCGGCGACGCTCCGTGGTGGACATGGGGATTCCTTGCCAGAGAGGGAAAGCGAATGACCTTTCTATGGAGTCTAGCGGCATTCCAGGGTTCGCCGAGTGCCGGCTCGCTCATCCTCGAGCCACCCCCTTGCGACCCAGCGCGCCACGGACTGCGCATTCTCCGCCGCCCCGGCAGCCTGCATCGACCTTGGCACTCTCCTTATGCGGTCTTTTTACACCCCACCCTGCAAGCCATTTTTTCAGAAAATTATTTAACCTACTTTCTTCATATAAAGACAGACTAATAGCAAGGATAAACTTTTAGCTTTTTACTTTTATCAACTTCGCCAAATAGTGCTCGAGTCTCGCTATAGCTGAAACAAAAAGGCTTTTCTTGCAAACGGTGGTCGGCCAAGCCTCCAGGCAGAGCTTGAAGGGACACTCCATAAATAGATTTACCAATTTGGCGCATCTTCTTCGAAGCGGAAAATGCTCATCCCAGAGCCTTTCCAGCTGGTTTAAGATCTTTCCCTTTTTCTTTCCCTTGGCTCCGGAACATTTTTCCGAACATCAGGAATAGCATCCATGCAGTTGCACAATATGAGTGTTCGTACAAAGCTTTTTTCCGGTTTCACCGCCTTGATCATCCTCACACTAGCCATTGCCTACGCAGGCTGGTCTGGCATCCAGGCCTTGGGCCGGCGCGGCAATCTCATCGAGCAGTTCACCCAGATCGGCCTGCTCACTCGCGACATGCGCAATGCCCGCGGGGCCTTCGCCCTACTGCCGGAAACGGAGCAAGCCAATCGCTGGAAGCTCTCCATCGACGCCCTCGAAAAGCAACTGCAGGAAGCTCGCCCGCTGTTTCGACGCCCCCAGAGCCAGGCGCTGCTCGCCCGCACCGAGCAAACCCTCCAGGAATATCGTGACCTCTATCAGCAGACGCTGAAGGTGACCCAGGACCGCGATGCCACCATCCAGAGCATAAGAGAGACTGGCGATACGTTAGACAAGCAGCTTCAAGACGCCTCCAGCACGCTGGATAGCCAGATCGACCATGGCGGCGTGCAATTCTCGCCCCTGCTGGCGGCCCTGCAAAAACTGCGAATCGACTTCCGCGTCTATGTGCTTAAATCCGCCGGCCCGCAGCAGGAAGCCCTGCAGACCTCACTGGGCAAGGTCGGTGCCGTACTCAAGGCTCTGCCGGCCAGCAGCGCCTCGACCACGAGCCTGCAGCGACTGCCAGAACTCTTCGACCAGTATCAGCGCCAGATACAGCAGCTATTCACCATTCAGAAGCAGTTCGAACAAGCCGACGACGGCCTGGACCAGCGCATCCTGGCGCTGCTCAAGACCGCCGACGAGATGAAGCAGGTGCAGAACCAGTTCCGTCTCGGCGATATCCGCGATGCCAAGCTGATGCTCTTTGGCGGCCTGCTCCTGGCAGTGCTGCTGAGCCTGGTCGCCGCCTGGATCATCACCCGCTCCATCGTGACGCCACTGCGCCAGACCCTCGGCACCGTGGAACGGATCGCCGCGGGCGACCTGACCGTCGAGACCCAGGCCGACCGCAAGGACGAACTCGGCCTCCTGCAGGCGGCCATGCAACGCATGATCGTCAATCTGCGCGAGCTTATCCGCGAGCAGAAAGACGGCGTCGTCCAGGTCGCCAGCGCCGCTGAAGAGCTCTCCGCCATCACCCAGCAGACGCGGGCGGGCGCCACGGCGCAAAAGGTGGAGACCGAGCAGATCGCCACCGCCATGCAGCAGATGACCGCCACCATTGGCGAGGTGGCCCGCAATGCCGAGCAGGCCTCTATGACCGCCCGCGAGGCCACGCTCAAGACTCGCGAAGGCGATGAGATGGTCAACCAGGTCGCCACCCAGATCGAAACCCTGGCGCAGGAAGTGGACAGTACCCAGGTGACCATGGAGCTGCTCAAGCAGGACGCCGACCGCATCGGCGGCGTGCTGGACGTGATCAAGGCTGTCGCCGAACAGACCAATCTGCTGGCGCTCAATGCGGCCATCGAGGCGGCCCGTGCCGGCGAGGCAGGTCGTGGCTTTGCCGTGGTGGCCGACGAGGTACGCGGGCTGGCGCAGCGCACCCGCTCTTCCACTGATGAAATCGCCAGCCTGATCACCAGCCTGCATGGCAGCACCGACAAGATGAGCGAGGCGCTGGAGCGCAACATTCAGTTGACCGGCGACAGTGTCGGCCTGACCCGCCAAGCCGGCGTGGTACTGGCCAGTGTCAGTAGCGCGGTGGGCGAAATCGAGGCCATGAACGAGCAGATCGCGGCTGCCGTCGAGCAGCAGAGCGCGGCGGGTGAGAACATCAGTCGCAGCGTGGTCAAGGTTCATGAGGTCGCCGACCAGACCGCCGCCGCCACCGAGGAAACCGCCGGCTCCAGTACCGAGCTGGCCCGCCTGAGCCTGCAACTGCAGGAGCTAACCGCACGCTTCAAGGTCTGACGCCAGCGCCGAAGCAGTTCGCCACCCGCTTCGGCGTTTGCCATCAATCCCGCTCGGCAAACCCAGGCTTCTGCACGTGCAAGCGCGGCCAGCGCGTCAGCCAGCCTTTGCTCGACAGGCGCTGGCGAAAGGCGTCGAGCCGGGGCCGCCAGGGATTCGGCGTCAAGTGCAAGGCGAAGAGCCCATCCTGGACGAAGGGGCTGACCACCTCGAGTTCGCCCGTCTCGGTGAGGCGCGCGGCCAGCGCGGACTCCACCTCGACCCAGAAACGCATGGCATCCAGGCTATCGGCATAGGGTGCATCGTCGTTGCGTAGATGCATGGCAGCCTGGTTGCGCACCGACCAGGGCCACCCCGGCGCCCGCTCCGCCAGGGCCATCTCGATGGCCCTGTCCCGTTCGGGCCGGCAGTCGGTCACATCGAAATAGATGACATCCAGATCTACCAGCGGTGTCGGCACGGTATAGCCGTGCAGCCGATCCCAGACCAGATTGCGCACGAAGCCGGCCGCCAGCCAGGCATCGGGCAGCTGCAAATGGGCGAGGACGCGAAGCAAGCGCAAGCGCTCGGTATCTGCCGCAAGCCAGTGCTCTATCTGGGAAAACAGTGGGGTCATGGCACGACTAATCAGTCTAAACCTTCTGTAAATGACCGCCTGAACGTACTTTCGCAACGTTCATCGGCATTAATCGCAATAATGATTATCTCATTCAAGTTTACTTTGGGGCCGTCGAAATGGTGACGGCTTCGCTGATCCTTACTCGCGATGCCAACAGGACGTGGTGATTGGTCAGGATATGACCACTGGCGAGTCTTCATTTCGAAGGAACGTCTCCGCACCTCGATGCTTGCTACTGCCCATGCTTCCCGAGGTGTACATGTTCCGTAACCTGTCGCTCACGCTCAAGCTGTCGCTGCTGCCCGCTGCCGCCCTGATAGGCCTGCTGCTCTACGTGGCCTACACCTCGGCCCAACTGGCCGGCAATGACCAACGCCTCGACCTGCTGGAGAATCACAGCTATCCGCTGCTGGAAAAGGCCGACGCCGTACTCTTCCAGTTCTCTCGCCTGCCCGGGCTATTTAATAGTGCTGTGACCGCCAGTGAACTGGAAACTTTGGGCGAGGCCCGCAAGGTGGTCGACGACATCGATAGCCGACTTCAGGAAATGGCCGGCCTCACTCGCCAGACCTCGGCGCGCAACGAAGAAATTTCCAGTTGGCGCGCGGGCATACATCGTTACGTGGACAACGCCCTAAGCGCCTCCGAACAGTTGATCAAAGGTAGTGGCTCCTTCGATTCCCTGCGTCCCAACCTGGATCGCATGGCCTCGGATCTCGCCGCCGCCCAGCAATTGGGTACTACCTTGCGCGCCCATGCCTATACCGATTTCCAGCAGACCTTGGCCCAGGCTCGCGGCCAGAACGCCGATACCACTCGGGTGGGTATCTGGCTGAGCCTGCTGCTGGTAGTGATCCTGGCCGGAGCCGCCGTGCTGACTATCCGTAGCGTACTTGGCAGCGTGCGCGAGGTCATCACCTCGCTGCGCGCCATTGCCGAGGGCGACGGTGACCTCACCCGCCGCCTGCAGGTCGGCTCGCGGGACGAGATCGGCCAAATGACCGCACTGTTCAATGTTTTTCTCGATCAGCTGCAGAGTACGATCAAGGCCATCGTCGACGCTGCCCACCCTTTGGGCCAGGTGTCCGGCGAGCTCTATCACCTCACCCAGACAGTGGAGAACAACGCCCGCTCTCAGCAGGGTCACACCGAATCCATCGGTCGTGACATCCAGACCATGAACACCAACCTGCATGAGGTGGCCGACCGCTCGCGCGAAGCCGCCGACCAGGCCGCCGCCGCGGCCGAGCAATCCGCCGCCGCCCGTACCAGCATCGGCAAGCTGTCGCGCAACATCGGCGAACTGGACGACAGCGTGCGCCAATCGGCCGAATCCATGCAGCAGCTGGAACAGGAGACCCGCCAGGTCGGCCTGGTGCTGGACGTGATCAAGTCCATCGCCGAGCAGACCAATCTGCTGGCGCTCAACGCCGCCATCGAGGCCGCACGCGCCGGTGAACAGGGCCGCGGCTTCGCCGTGGTGGCCGACGAGGTGCGCAATCTGGCCCAGAAGACCGCACGCTCCACTGCCGAGATCCAGCAGATCATCGAGCGCCTGCAGAGCAACGCTCAGCGCGTGCTGCAGGCCATGCAGGGTAGCCACAACCAGGCCCAGGTTAGCGCCAGCAGCTCCCAGGCCGCTACCGCCATGCTCGAAGGCATCGCCCAGGCCGTGGCGCGCATCAACGACTACAACGCTCAGATTGCCCTGCTCACCGGCGAGCAGCTGAGCCTTTCCGATTCGATCAGCAGCGACACCCGGCGCCTGCAGAGCGATACCCAGTCCAGTGCGGACAGCACCACCGCCACCGCCCGCATGGGTGAGCAATTGGTGGTGGTCGACACCGATCTGCGGCAGGCGACCTCGCGCTTCCGCATCTAGCTATCCCTATACCAAGAACCACCTAGGAGCACTTCCATGGCTTTTGCACGTCTGCTCGCCTTCGGCGCGGCCTTAACCTGCGCGGGATCCGCGCTCGCCCTCGACCAGGGTGACTACCGTTTCAACGGCTTCGGCACCGCCGGCATCACTCACCTGGGCGGCGAAGACGATGGCCGCAGCTTCGGCATCAACGGCCAGACCAACGATCACTGGCGCGGCGATCAGTTGAGCAAGCTGGGCGGTCAGTTCCAGTACGGCTTGACCGACAAGCTGGACGCCACCGTGCAGGTCACCGCGAAGGCCGAGCAGGACAAGTGGAAGGCCAACCTGGAATGGGCCTATCTGGCCTTCCACGTCACTGACAACCTGACCTTCCGCGCCGGTCGCCTGCGCACGCCGGTGTTCATGTATTCCGAGACCCTGGACGTGGGCATCACCTATCCCTGGCTGCGCCTGCCCGACGAGGTCTACAGCCAGGTGCAGGTCTCCAACTACGAAGGCGCCGACGCCCTCTGGAGTCTGCCGGTCGCCTTTGGCACCCTGAATTTCCAGGTGAGCGGTGGCCAGGCGGTCAATCGCAACTACTTCATCAACGACGACCTTTACGACATCGACTACAAGCGCATCGCCGCGGCCAACGTCAGCCTGGCGACCAACGACTACGGCACCGTGCGCCTGGCCTACACCGAGTCCAGCATCGACCTGCACTACCCGCTGCTGACCCTGGACGAGCAGAAGGGCAAGTTCACTTCCCTCGGCTACCAGTACGACAACGGCACCTGGCTAACCAGCAACGAATGGACCCGCCGCGTCATCGAGGGTGACAACCAAGGCAGCAGCAATGCCTTCTACCTGATGGCCGGCCGCCGCTTCGGCGACTTCCTGGCCCATGTCACCTATGCCCAGCAGGACGAAGAGCGCGCTGGTCGCCAGAGTTCCTGGACCTATGGCCTGAACTACAACATCACTCCGAGCCTGGTGCTCAAGAGCGAATACAAGCGCGTCGACACCCAGGGCGGCTACAACAGCGCCTTCGTCACCACCGACAGCGAAACCATCGCCAATGCCGTCTATGACCGCAGCGGCGGTCGCTTCGGCGCGCCGGCACGCAACTTCGACGGCGACATCATCAGCATCGGCTTCGACTTCATCTTCTAAGGAATCCGCCCATGAGTTCTCTCCGCCTGCTCACCGGCGCCGCCCTGCTAATCAGCGCCAGCCTGGTCCACGCCGAGGTCGCCGTGATCGTCAATCCGGCCGCTGCCAAGACGCCCAGCCAGGATGAAGTGGCCAACCTCTTCCTGGGCAAGGACAAGTCGCTCAAGGGCGTCGACCAGAAGGACTGGTCGGCCACCAAGGAGACCTTCTATGCCAAGGTCGCCAACAAGAACGAAGCCCAGCTGAAGTCCTACTGGTCCGGCCTGGTGTTCACCGGCAAGGGCCAGCCGCTGCCCAGCCTGGCCGGCGACGCCGCCGTGGTCGCCCAGGTGGCCAGCGAAGCCGACGCCATCGGCTATGTGGACAAGGCCGCGGTCACCGACAAGGTGAAGGTCCTCTTCACCCTGCAGTGATCGCCGCGCCATGAAAAAAGCCGTCTTGCGACGGCTTTTTTCATGTCTGCCAGGGCTCAGGCGACCGAGGCGATGCGGTTGCCGGCGCTGGCCTTCTCGACCTTGATGGCGACGAACTTGGAAGTGGGCGTGAAGCTGCCCTCGCCATAGCTTTCCAGGGGCACCAGCGGGTTGGTTTCCGGGTAGTAGCCGGCAGCCTGGCCGACCGGGATGTCGAACGGCAGCGCGGTGAAGCCGCGGACCCGGCGCTCGATGCCGTCGTCCCACAGGGCTATCAGATCCACCTTCTCGCCGGCCGCCACGCCTAGGCGATCCAGATCGGCCTGGTTGACGAAGACCACGTCGCGCTGGCCCTTCACGCCGCGATAGCGGTCATCCAGGCTGTAGATGGTGGTGTTGTACTGGTCATGGGATCTCATGGTCTGCAGGATCAGGTCCGGCTTCACGCCCTGGCGGCGGACCGCGTCCGGCAACAGGTCATGCAGCAGCGCATTGGCGGCGAAGTTGGCCTTGCCAGTGGCGGTGTTCCACTCCCGGCGACCGGCCTTGTTGCCCAGGTAGAAGCCACCGGGGGCGGCCAGGCGAGCATTGAAGTCCTGGAAGCCGGGGATGACGTCGGCGATCAGGTCGCGGATGCGGTCGTAGTCCTCGATCAGCCAGTCCCAATCCACCGGGTGGTTGCCCAGCACGGCCTTGGCCAGACCGGCGACGATGGCCGGCTCGGACTTCATCTGCGCCGACAGTGGCCGCAGGATGCCGGCGGAGGCATGCACCATGCTGAAGCTGTCTTCCACGGTAATGGCCTGCTTGCCGCCCTTCTGCACATCCATCTCGGTGCGACCCAGGCAGGGCAGGATCAGCGCCTGCTGACCGGTCACCAGGTGGCTGCGGTTGAGCTTGGTGGCGATGTGCACGGTCAGCCGGCACTTGCGCAGCGCCTTGTGGGTGCGTGGGGTATCCGGGGTGGCCTGGGCGAAGTTGCCGCCGAGGCCGATGAACACCTTGGCCTTGCCCTGCTCCATGGCGGCGATGGCTTCCACGGTGTTGTGGCCACGATTGCGCGGCGGCTCGAAGGCGAAGCGCCTGGCCAGGGCGTCGCTGAGCCAGGCCGGGGCCTTCTCGTCGATGCCCATGGTGCGGTCGCCCTGGACGTTGCTGTGGCCGCGCACCGGGCAGAGGCCGGCGCCGGGCCGGCCGATGTGGCCGCAGAGCAGTTGCAGGTTGGCGATCTCCTGCACCGTGGCCACCGAGTGGCGGTGCTGGGTGATGCCCATGGCCCAGCAGATGATGACCTTCTCGGCGCGGGCATACATGCGCGCGGCCTGTTCGATCTCGTGCAGCGACAAGCCCGACTGGCGCTCGATCAGCTCCCAGGAGGTGGCGTCGACCTGGGCCAGGTAGTCGTCCATGCCCAGGGTGTGGGCGGCGATGAAGTCGTGGTCGAAGACGCGCTTGGCGCCCTTGGCAGCGGCTTCGCGCTCCCACTGCAGGAGGTACTTGGCGATGCCGCGCAGCGCCGCCATGTCACCGCCCAGGGCCGGACGGAAGTAGGCGGTGTTGGTCGGCCGCGAGTCGTTGGTGAGCATCTCCAGCGGACTTTGCGGATGCTGGAAACGCTCCAGACCCCGCTCCTTGAGCGGGTTGAAGCAGACCACCTGGGCACCGCGCTTCACCGCGTTGCGCAGGGTCTCGATCATCCGCGGGTGGTTGGTGCCGGGGTTCTGGCCGATGACGAAGATGGCATCCGCCTCGTCCAGGTCGTGATAGGTCACGGTGCCCTTGCCGACGCCGACGCTGCGGCCCAGGCCGACGCCGCTGGCCTCGTGGCACATGTTCGAGCAGTCGGGGAAGTTGTTGGTGCCATAGGCGCGCACGAACAGCTGATAGAGGAAGGCCGCCTCGTTGCTGGCGCGCCCCGAGGTGTAGAACTCGGCTTCGTCGGGGCTGGCCAGGGTCTTGAGCTCCTTGGCGATCAGCGCGAAGGCGGCATCCCAGGCGATGGGCACATAGCGATCGGTGGCCGCGTCATAGCGCAGCGGCTCGGTCAGCCGGCCCTGGTACTCGAGCCAGTAGTCGCTCTGCTCCAGCAGCGAGGTCACGCTGTGGCGAGCGAAGAAGGCGGCATCGACGCGGCGCTTGGTGGCCTCCCAGTTGACCGCCTTGGCGCCGTTCTCGCAGAACTTCACCAGGCCGTTTTCCGGCGCCTCGCCCCAGGCGCAGCCGGGGCAGTCGAAGCCATGGTCCTGGTTGGTCTTGAGCAGGGTGCGCAGATTCTTGAAGGCGTTGCCGCTGTCGAGCCAGAAGTGCACCACGCTCTTCAGGGCGCCCCAGCCGGCGGCGGGGCCTTGATAGGGTTTGAAGGACTGCTGAGGTTTGTTCATGGCGATTCCCGTGGGATCAAGGGGCTACCGGCGCCGGGGCATAGACCCGCGGTGGCGACCGGTGTGGCAGATGGATCAGATTGAGACGATGACGGCGCGCCCATTCCACGGCCAGCCCGGTAGGCGCCGACAGGGTGATGAGGGTGGCGAGTCCGGCCCGCACCGCCTTGTGGATGAGTTCGAGACTGCAACGGCTGGTGACCACCACGCAGCCCTCGCGCACCGGCTGGCGCTGCCGCAGCAGGGCACCGATCAGCTTGTCCAGGGCGTTGTGGCGGCCGATGTCCTCGCGGCACAGGGTCAGTTCGCCCTGGCCGTCGATGAACAGCGCGGCATGCACCGCGCCGCTGCGCTGGCCCAGATCCTGGGCGGCATCGATGCGCTGGCGCAGGTCGTGCAGGTGGGCGGCCGGTGGCAGCGGCACCTTGCGCAGGCGATCCAGCTGCGGCAGCGCCTGTTCCAGGGCCTCGACCCCGCACAGGCCGCAGCCACTGGTGCCGGCCAGCTGACGGCGCTGCTGCTTGAGCGCCCAGAAGGTGCGGCTGCTGATCTCGACGTCGACGTTGAGGGCTTCGCCGACCCGCCGCACCTGGATGCCATAGATGTCGTCGATGGCATCGACGATGCCGGCGCTGAGGCTGAAACCGACCACGTAGTCTTCCACGTCGGCCGGCGTCGCCATCATCACCGCATGGCTGATGCCGTTGTAGGCGATGGCCAACGCCACCTCTTCGGCCAGCTGCTGTTCGCCCCGCACGGTAGGCTGCTCCAGCTCGGCGAAGGCATAGCCGGCAGGAGGCGCGGCAACGAGGTCTGGCGATTGCTGAGACATGGGCGAAAACGACCTGCGGCGGTTTGACACAGATCAAAGATTAACCAGCACATCCCGGGGCGTCTAATCGCTATGACCGATGCCTTGATAAACGCTATCTATCACTCTCGGCGTAGAGCGCCTTGACCGCCTGGAAACAGGCATCGGCGACCGCCAGTCGGGGCTCGGTCCGACGAATGAGCAGGCCCAGGGGCGTCAGGGTGCGGGCCGTGTCGATGGGAATCAGCCGCGCATGGGGCGTAAGGCGATCGAAGCCGCCGGCCAGGGGTACCACGGCGCAGCAGAGTCCGGCATTGACCGCCTGCAAGAGCAGATAGACCGCATCGGTCTCCAGCACCGGCTGCGGCGTCAGGCCCAGGCTGCGAAAGCCGTGATCCACCGACTGGCGAAAATGCATGGCGCCGGTCAGCAGACCGAGCGGCAACCCGGCCACCGCCTGCCAGTCCAGCGCGGCCTGGTCGAAGCTGAAATGGCGCTCGTCATAGAGCAGGCCCATGCGCGTCTCGGTCAGGGTCAGGCTGTCGAAGCGCGTCGGATCCAGGTGTTCCAGGTAGGAGATGCCCAGCTCCAGGCGATTGCTGGCCACGGCTTCGAGGATGCGCTCAGTGCTCAGCACCTGCAGCTGGAAATGCAGCTTGGGGTGCAACAGGCGCAGGTGCTGCAGCAGCGGCATGGGATCGAAGCTGGCCAGGGGCACCAGGCCGACCCGCAGCGTACCCACCAGTTGCCCCTGGAAGGCCTGGGCTTCGGCATAGAGACCGTCGTGGGCGGCCATCAGGGTACGCGCCCAGGCAAGGATACGCTGACCGGCCTCGGTGAAACCCTCGAAACGCTGCCCGCGGCGCACCAGCTCCACGCCCAGTTCGTCTTCCAGACCGCGCAGGCGCATGGACAGGGTCGGCTGGGTGACGTGACAGCGCGCCGCCGCCTGGCCGAAGTGGCGCGTCTCGTCCAGGGCGATGAGAAAACGCAGTTGCTTGATATCCACAGATTACCTCCAGGCGCTCTGCCCCCTCTCCCACTGGGAGAGGGCCGGGGTGAGGGTCGCCAGGACTGCGGCAGTCGTCACTGCGGCAGCAACTCCCGATAGTCCCGCACCGCCTCGAACTCCTCGCTGTCCTTGGGCCCGCGGCGGCTGTCCGGCTCGTGGATCGCCAACAGGTGGGCGACCCCGTAGTCACGAGCGCTGCGCAGGATCGGCAAGTTGTCGTCGATGAACAGGGTACGCGCCGGATCGAAGGCGAAGTCGGCCTGCAGGGCGTGCCAGAACTGCTGTTCTTCCTTGGGGAAGCCGTAGTCGTGGGAACTGATCAACCGGTCGAAATAGGGCGCCAGTTCGATGCGCTCCAGCTTCAGCGACAGGGAATCGCGATGGGCGTTGGTGATCAGCGCCACGCGCTTGCCGGCGCGCTGCAGGGCGGCGAGAAAGGTGTCGGCGTCGGGTCTCAGGGCGATCAGGTGAGCGATCTCCTCCTTGAGTTCGCGCATGGAAAAGCCCAGCTCGGCGCTCCAGAAGTCCAGGCAATACCAGGTCAGCTTGCCCTGGTGGCTGAAAAACAGCGGCTCCAGCTCGGCCTTGGCCAGCGCCAGGGACTGGCCGTGGCGCTCGGCATAGCGCTGCGGCAGGTACTCCAGCCAGAAATGGTTGTCGAAATGCAGATCGAGCAGGGTGCCGTCCATGTCCAGCAACACGGTATCGATACGGCTCCAGTCGAGAGGGGTCATGGTGACTCCGGATCATGTAACAGGCGGGTTATCATACCCGTCCGCCCAGCCCAGGAGCCGTCCATGCGCCAGAAACCCACTGTTCTCGCCCGACAGATCGTGGCCAAGAGCCGTCTGTTCACCGTCGAGGAGATGCAGTTGCGCTTCGCCAACGGCGAGGAGCGCACCTACGAGCGCCTGGCCAACAAGGGCACCGGTCACGGCGCGGTGATGGTGGTGGCCCTGCAGGACGCCACCCGCGCCCTGCTCATCGAGGAATACTGCGGCGGCGTGGAAGACTACGAACTGTCGCTGCCTAAGGGTCTGGTGGAACCGGGCGAAGAGATCCTCGACGCCGCCAATCGCGAACTCAAGGAAGAGGCGGGTTTCGGTGCCCACCAGCTGGAATACCTCACCGCGCTGTCGCTGAGCCCCGGCTACATGAGTCAGCGCATCCATGTGGTGCTGGCCCGCGACCTCTATCCGGAGCGCCTGCCGGGCGATGAACCCGAGCCCCTCGAAGTCAGCAGCGTCGACCTGCGCGAGCTGTCGCAGCTGGTGCAGAATCCACGCTTTTCCGAAGGCCGCGCCCTGGCCGCCCTCTACTTGGTGCGCGACCTGCTCACCCAACGCGGAGAACTGCCGGCATGATGGCGCCCGTTTCCATTACCGCTCCGCTGGTACTCAACGTCATCGACCTGGTGCGCCAGGCCGGCGCGGCCATCCTGCCCTACTGGCGCCAGGGCGTGGCGGTGCGGCAGAAGAGCGACGACTCGCCGGTGACCGCCGCCGACCTCGCCGCCCACCGGGTGCTGGCCGAAGGCCTGGCCCGGCTGACCCCGGACGTGCCGGTGCTGTCGGAAGAAGCCTGTGACATCCCCTTCGCGGCGCGCAGCGCCTGGGACGTCTGGTGGGTGGTCGATCCCCTGGACGGCACCAAGGAATTCATCGACAGCAGCGAGGAATTCACCGTCAACGTGGCCCTGGTCGAGCGTGGCCAGGTGATCTTCGGCGTGGTCGGCATCCCCACCCGGGATGTCTGCTTCAGCGGCGGTCGTGAACTGGGCGCCTTCCGCATCCAGGGTGAAGACGGCGTCGAGATCGGCGTGCGCAACCAGCCGGAAGACGCCTTCACCGTGGTCGCCAGTCGCCGCCACGGCAGTCCGGCGCAGCAACGGCTGCTGGAGGAGCTGGGCAACACCCTCGGCGAGCCCAAGTTGGTCAGCGTCGGCAGCTCGCTGAAGTTCTGCCTGCTGGCCGAAGGCCTGGCCGACTTCTACCCCCGACTCGCCCCCACTTCTCAATGGGACACGGCCGCCGCTCAGGGCGTGCTGGAAGGCGCCGGCGGCGAGGTCCTGACTCTGGACGGTCAGCCCCTCACCTACGAGATGCGCGAGTCCTTCCTCAATCCGCACTTCCTCGCCCTGCCCCGTGAGGCCGCCTGGAGGCAGCAGGTGCTGGAGCTGGCCGGCTCCTTGGGCGACGCCTGAGCCGTCAGACCACGACCCTGGCCAGCTCCGGCACATCGCCCGACAGGCCCAGGGCGCGGCGCACGAACAGCGCCTTGGCCTCGAAATGGCGGTCGACCTGCTTGAGCGCGGCGTTGCGCAGCCAGCGTAGCGGCAGGCGGTCGTCCTGGAACAGCCGCTGGAAGCCTTCCATCGCCGCCATCATCGCCAGGTTATGCGGCATGCGCCGGCGCTCGTAGCGTTCCAGCACCCGCTGTTCGGCGATGGATTCACCGCGGGCCTGGGCATGGCGCAACTCCTCGGCCAGCACCGCGGCGTCGAGAAAGCCCAGGTTGACGCCCTGCCCGGCCAGCGGATGGATGACATGGGCGGCATCGCCGATCAAGGCCAGGCCAGGTTCCACATAGCGCTTGGCATGGCGCTGGCGCAGCGGGATGCACAGTCGCGTGTCGCTGCACTCCACCTTGCCCAGGCGCTGCTCGAAAGCCTCGCCCAGGGCCTGGCAGAAGGCCGCATCGTCCAGCGCCATCAGCCGCTCGCCCTGCTTGGGTGTGCAGGACCAGACGATGGAGCACCAATTCGTGTCGCCGCCGCGATCCAGTGGCAGGAAGGCCAGCGGGCCGTCGTCGGTGAATCTCTGCCAGGCGGTGCGCTGGTGCGATTCGGCACAGCGCACGCTGGTGACGATGGCATGGTGCAGGTAGTCCCACTCGCGGGTTTCCAGCCCGGCCAGACGGCGCACGGCGGAGGTGGCGCCATCGGCGGCCACCACCAACGGCGCGCGGATCTGACGATCGCCGGCCAATTGCACCAGCCACTGGTCGCCGGAGCGACGCAGCAACTCCAGGCGCGCCTCCGGCAGGAGCAGGACGTTGGCCTCGGCCAGGCGTTCGAGCAGGGCCTCCTGCACCACGCGATTCTCGACGATGTGGCCGAGCACCTCGGCGTGCACGCTGGCGGCATCGAAATGCACGGCGCCGGTGCCGGAGCCGTCCCAGACGTGCATCGCCTGGTAGGGACTGACGCGGCGCGCGAGGATGCCGTCCCAGGCACCCAGGCGCTGCAGGATGCGCTGGCTGGCCAGCGACAGGGCGCTGACCCGGGGCTCGAAGGGCAGGTCGCTTTCGACCGCGCCCGGGGTGAGCGGGCCGCGGTCGAGCAGCACCACCGACAGGCCGCTGTCAGCCAGCGCCAGGGCCAGGGCGCTGCCGACCATGCCGGCACCGACGATCACCAGATCCGCATGGGTCAGCATGCTCGTTTCTCCTCGCAGGTCAGGGACGGGTACCCAGGCCCATGGCCTGGCGGGCGAAGGCACTCTTGACCGGTGGGCACAGCTCCAGGCCGACCAGGCCCAGGTTGCGTCCGGCACTGAGCCAGGGCCGGCTGTTGGAAAACAGCCGGGTGATGCGATCGGAAAAGCCGATGGTCAGCTGCTGATCCAGACGCTGACGCTGCAGATAGTCCTGCAAGGTGGCGAAATCACCGGGCGCCGCGCCGCTTTCCAGCAGGCACTCGGCCAGGCTGTCCACGTCGCGCAAGGACAGGTTGAAGCCCTGACCGGCGATGGGATGCAGGCTGTGGGCGGCGTTGCCCAGCACCACCAGATGCGGGCGGACCTGTTCGTTAGCCTCCAGTAAGGTCAGCGGATAGGCGTGACGGGTGCCGACCTGGGTGAAGCTGCCCAGGCGATAGCCCACCGCCTGCTGCAATTCGGCGAGAAAGACGGCATCGGGCGCCTGTTGCAGCCGCAATGCTTCGGCATCCGGCTGGGTCCAGACCAGGGCGCTGCGCTGGCCCGGCAGGGGCAGCAGCGCCAGGGGACCATGGGGCGTGAAACGCTCGAAGGCGCGGCCGCCATGCCCCAGATTGGTCGAGACGTTGGCGATCAGCGCGGTCTGCTCGTAGACCGTGCGGCGCACCTCGATGCCGAGGGATTCGCGCAGCGCCGAACGCCCACCGTCGGCCAGTACCGCCAGGCCGCATTCGAGGACGTCGCCATCATCCAGTTCCAGACGATAGCCATCGGGTATGGCGGTGAGCGTGCGCACCTCGGCCGGGCAGCGCCAGTCCACCACCTCGCGATCCAGCGCCTGCCAGAGCACCTGGCCGATCCAGGCGTTCTCCACCACATAGCCCAGCGCCGGCAGATTCTCGTCACGGGCGAGCAACTGGGTCACGCCGAAGCGGCCCTGGTCGGAGACCTGGATCTCTTGGATCGCCTCGGCATGTTCGGCCAGAGCCTCCCACACGCCGAGACGCTGGTAGATCAGCCGTGAACCATAGGACAGCGCCGAGGAGCGGGCGTCGTAGCTGGGCTGATAGGTATCGCCGGGGGCGAAGGGTTCCACCAGCAGGATGCGCCAGCCGCGCGCCTTGGCGCCGGCCTGCAGGGCCAGGGCCAGGCTGGCACCCACCAGACCGCCGCCGATGATGGCGATATCAGGACGTTGCATGAGCGTTCTCCCGGCGGTCGCGCGCGGCCGCCATCAAGCCTTCGATCTCCGCGGCCGCCTTGGGCAGGCCGGCGGTCAGCACCTCGCAACCACTGCGCGTCACCAGCACCTCGTCCTCGATGCGGATGCCCAGGCCACGCCATTTGCGCGGCACCTCGGCGTCCGGCGGGATATAGAGTCCGGGCTCCACGGTCAGCACCATGCCCGGCTCCAGCATCCGCCACTGGTCGCCGATGCGATATTCACCCACGTCATGGACATCCAGCCCCAGCCAGTGACCGGCGCGGTGCATGTAGAACTCGCGACAGGCGCCCGCCTCGATCAGGTCGTCCAGTTGGCCCTGGAGCAGGCCCAGGGCCAACAGCCCTTCGGTGATCACCCTGACCGTGGCCTCATGGGGTTCGTTCCAGTGCCGCCCAGGTGCCACGCAGGCGATGGCGGTCTGGTTGGCCGCCAGCACGATGTCGTACAGCTGCCGCTGCTCGGGCGAGAAGCGGCCATTGACGGGAAAGGTACGGGTTACGTCGCTGGCATAGCACTCCAGTTCGCAGCCGGCGTCGATCAGCACCAGGTCGCCGTCGCGCAGGGGCGCGTCGTTGGCCTGGTAATGCATCACGCAGGCGTTGGCCCCCGCGGCGACGATGGAGCCATAGGCCGCCAGCCGTGCGCCCCCCTGGCGAAAACAGTAGTCCAGCTCCGCCTCCAGGTGATACTCGCGCAGCCCCGGCCGGCAGGCCTGCATGGCGCGCAGGTGGGCGGCGCAGGTCAGCTCGGCGGCGGCCTTGAGCAGGCGCACCTCGGCGGCCGACTTGTACAGTCGGCTGTCGTGCAGCAGGGTATCCAGCGCCAGCAGCTCCCGCGGCGGCGAAGCGCCCTGATCGGCCTTGGCGCGGATCAGTTCGATCCAGTTGAGCAGTTGCCGCTCGAATTCCGGATGGGCACCCATGGCGTAGTAGACCCGCTCGCGGCCTTCCAGCAGGCCGGGCAGGATGTCGTCCAGATCGCCGATGGGAAAGGCGTCGTCCGCGCCATAGTCGGCCAGCGCCCCTTCCTGACCCGCGCGCCGGCCCTCCCAGCGCTCCATCTCCAGGTCCCGCTCGCGGCAGAACAGCAGGTATTCACCATGGGCACGGCCGGGAATCAGCACGGCCAGGGCCTCGGGTTCGGGAAAGCCAGTGAGGTACTGGAAGTCGCTGTCCTGGCGATAGGGCTGCTCGATGTCGCGGTTGCGCAGGCACACCGGCGCAGCGGGCAGCAGGGCGATGCCGCCGTGGCCGATCTCGGCCATCAGGGCGCGGCGGCGGCGGGCGAATTCGGCCTTGTGGATTCGCGGCATGGCCGCTCAGTGCACCACGGGCGCAGGTTCGGGGAGGGGGCCGCGGCCGTACTCGCCATAGAGCAGCAGCGGGGCCACGCGCAGGTATTCGGTGACTTCCATGAAGTCGTTCTCACCCTCTTCGCCTTCCTCGGCGGGCTCCTGGATCTGCGCGATGGCTGCCAGGTCTTCGAGCACCTCGCGCGCCTCGCCGGAGACTTCGCCCGTGCGCCCGGACAGGCCGAAGCCGGCCAGAAAGCCCTGGCACCACTCGCCCAGGGCGGCGGTGCGCTCGACCAGGGAGAATTCGTCCGGTGGCAGCATCAGTACCAGGGCCACCTGCTGGCCGGCGAATTCCTGTTGCACCATGCCCAGCAGCCCCGAGAGCGCCGCCTGCAGACGTTCGCCCGGCGCGCCACCGAGCAGCTCGCTGGCCGCGGCCAGCCAGTCGTTCTCGTCGAAGCCCGCGCCGCCACAGACCCGACCGAGCAGGTGACCGTGGAGTTCGGCGGGCGAGACCGGCAGAGCGGCCTCGGCGAGCAGGGTGGAGAAGGCGGCATAGGCGGATGCTGAGCTGGACATGGCGTCGAGGTGAGGCGCTGGCTAGAATGAAGCCTTATCCTACGCGCTGACCCCGCCGGCGGCCAATCTCGTTGCACCCTTCTGGAGCTGTAGCCCTCATGAGCGAGTCTCGCGACACGCCCCTCGACGCCGATCTGGAAGCCCTCGGTGACCGTGTGGAGCGCCTGCTCCTGCGGCTTGAGGAATTGCAGCGGCAGAATCGACAACTGCGCCAGGGCGAGCGCAACTGGCGCCAGGAGCGCGCCGAGTTGATCGAAAAGAACGAATTGGCCAGATCGAAGGTCGAAGCGATGATTTTACGCCTGAAAGCTTTGGAGCAGGACTCATGAGCATCGAGACCGTGACCGTCCAGATAATGGAAAAGGAATATCGCATCAGCTGCCCGGCTGACGAGCGCGCCAACCTGGAGAGCACCGCTCGCTACCTGGACGGCAAGATGCGCGAGATCCGCGCCAGCGGCAAGGTCATCGGCGCCGACCGCGTGGCCGTGATGGCCGCCCTCAACATCACCCACGAACTGCTGCACCGCCAGGACGACGTCAGCCTGGAAGTCAGCAGCACCCGCGAGCGGGTCCGCGACCTGCTGGATCGCGTCGACCGCGCCCTGATCACCGAACACGACACCACTGCCTGACCGCCGACCCGGGGATCGGCGGGGGTTTGCATCCTGGCTCAGGGGCGTATACTGGAGGTCACTCTCTGGTGTGTGCGCCAGTCGGTCATGTCCCCGAGCCGATAAGCAACACCCCGGGGGTTGCTCGTAAGACTGGTGTGCATGTCCGCTACGGCGGAAAGCCTAAAGGTCTACGACTTCTCCCACCTTGAACCAAGGGTTCAAGGGCTACACCGGCAGCGGCATTCCGGAGAGCTCATTTCTTCCATGACCACCCCGCCTTCTACCGATCTCAGCAGGCCCGCGCTGCGCAAGCTTCTCCGCCAGCGACGTCGCGCCCTCACCCCCGTACAGCAACGCCAGGCCGCCCGCGAACTGTATCGCCAGCTTGCCCAGCATCCGCTGTTTCGTCGCGCCCGCCATATCGCCTTCTACCTGCCCAGCGATGGCGAGATCGATCCGCGTCCATTGCTCGAAGAAGCCCAGCGCCGCGGCAAGGCCACCTATCTGCCGGTACTCTCCCGCTGGCCACGCACCGCCATGATCTTTCAGCGCGTCGGCCGCGGTGAATCCTGGGTGCGCAATCGCTTCGGCATCGCCGAGCCACGCCCGGATCGGCGCCTGGGTCGGCCGACCTGGGCTCTCGGGCTGATCCTGATGCCGCTGGTGGGCTTCGATCCGCAGGGCGGACGCCTGGGCATGGGCAAGGGCTTCTATGACCGCAACCTGGCCTATCTGGCACGCCGGCGGCAATGGCGCAGCCCGCAGCTGATCGGCTGTGCCCATGAATGTCAGAAGGTGGAGCGACTGGCACTGGCGGCCTGGGACGTGCCCATGGCGGCCGTGGTGAGCGATGGCGGCTGGTACGGTCAGCGTACCGGAGAGACTTCCCGCGCCGGCTGAGCGTCGCTGGTGTAGCGAGCGTATTGCTGCTGGTTCTGGCGCTGCTCCCAGAAGCTCTGGGTATACCCGGTGGTGACCACGCCCAGGGTAAAGATCAGGACCAGCACCCACAACAGATCAGGTTTGCGTTTCATCGAACTGGGCCACCCCCTTGCTGGCACCTTTGGGCAGGACAGGACGTCGCCCTGTTATGCTCAGCGCGTACGATCAGACTACATCCGGAATGCGCGGCATTCTGCGACAAGCGGTCGCCCCTTGCAATCGACCAGACCCCTTCCTGGAAGCTCCCGAGCCTCCATTCGTCAGGAGACGAACCGTGGCCTGCTGGCTGTTGAAATCCGAGCCCGATGAGTTCTCACTGGACGACTTGCAACGCCTGGGCCAGGCGCGTTGGGACGGCGTCCGCAATTACCAGGCACGCAACTTCCTGCGCGCCATGAAACCCGACGAGCTGTTCTTCTTTCATCATTCGAGTTGCGCCGAACCGGGCATCGCCGGCATCGGCCGGATCGTGGGCGAAGCCTTCGCCGACCCCACTGCCCTCGACCCGGAAAGCCCCTACCATGCGCCCAAGGCCAGCGCCGCAGACAATCCCTGGACGGCGCGCCAGGTGGCCTTCGTCGAGGCCTTTCCACGGCTGCTGACCCTGCCGCGCCTGCGCCAGTTGCCGGCACTCGCTGACTTCGCCCTGCTGCGCAAGGGCAATCGCCTGTCGGTGATGCCGGTCAGCGCCGAGGAGTGGGCGGCGATCGTCGCCGCGGCCCGCGCCTGACCGCGCTCAGGGCTGGATGATCAGGTTGTTGAACAGCAGGTCTTCCACCAGGGGCTTGCCTTCCTCCTGGGTGAGCACGTTCTGCACCTGCTTGAGCGCCTCCTGGCGCAGTTTTTCGCGGGCTTCCACGCCGGCCAGGGTCTCGTCGGTCTGCTGGGCGAAGAGCATCACCAGCTGATTGCGGATCAGCGGCTCGTGGAACTCGACCTTATCCTTGGCTTCCTTGCCGGTCATCATCAGGGCGATGTCGGCCTTGTAGTACTTGAGCTTGGGCCCGCTGCCATAGTTGCCGACCAGGGCCGGGGTCAGGTTGTAGAATTCGGTCTTGGGGGCCTCCCCCTCCTTTTTCTCTTCGTTCGCCCAGGCAGTGAAGGCCAGGCAGAAGGACAACAAAACGGCGGCGACGGCTTTCACGGCGAATCCTCTAGAGATGGATGGCTGCAGCATAGCCAGCGGAATTCAAGGGGTCACCTCGAACCTGAGGGTTCCGATCACCTGGCCGACGTCCGTAACCACTTGCACCTGCCAACGGCCGGTCACGTCGCCGGGAAAGTTCTGCTTGTGGGTCCAGGCGCGATAACCGGCCTCGCGACCGCCGCTGATATCCAGGGGAATCCGATCCACCTCCCGACCGGCATGACGCCAGACATGGTAGATACGCTCGTTCAGGCCACGCGGTGCGTTGATGGCGGTGAAGGCATAGAGCCCCTGGGCGCGCAGCTGGGCGCTGCTCAGGCTCTTCACCGCATCGCCGGGCTGGCGCTTGAGGCTGTCGAAGTTGGTGCTCATGCCCATGTCGGTCAGCCACAGGGTGGCCGGCGGCACCCAGGCGCGCCCCAGCCAGCCGAAGGCGCCGATGGCCAGGCACAGGCCCAGCAGCCCCAGCCAGCGCCAGCCCAGGCGCACCCGGAAGGCCACCGCCAGACTGGGAAAGGACAGCAGCACGGCGACGCCCAGGGCCAGTTCGTAGCTCTGGGTAGTGGTCAGGTGCAGGATGATCGGTAGCGCCGTGAGCAGTACCGCGAACAGCGTCAGGGTGTGATAGCTGAGAAATACCCAGCGCCGCGGCGCCAGGGTCTTGTAGTAGAGCGGATCGATGATGGACACCAGGGCGGCCGCGCCGAGCAGTCCGGTGAACAGCGCCTGGCCGCTGTTCCAGGCCGTGGTGATGGCAAAGAACGGCAGGCAGAAGAACAGGCTTTCCTGGTGGATCAACTGGGTAGCGTAGCGTAGCAGCGGTGGTGGCAATTCCCAGCCGAAACGGCGGCTGACCCAGCCCCGCAGCACGTTTTCCAGCATCAGCCAGACCCAGCTCGCCAGCATGATCACCGCCATCACCGGGGCGAAACCCTTCTGCCGGTCCACCAGCAGGAAGCTGCAGATCCCCGAGATGAAGCCGGCCAGGGCGATCAATCGCGGATAGCGCTCGAACAGGGTGGTGATCAGGGTCAGGGCGCGGGAGGACAGGACTTTCCAGGCAGGCATGATGACTCGTGAAAACGGCAGCAAAGACGCGCCACCCTAGGCGCGCAACCCGTACAGATCAAGGGGGAATCCGGGCACCCACTGCCACAGGGCGGAAAAGCCTATGCAGGCTGTAATATCATTGTAATATTCGAAAACGAACCTGGAATGTTCGCTTTCGATTAATACCTATAACAATACCGAGGCTCCCATGCTTGGAATCTTCGCCCCTGCGGCCCATCGCGCGCCGCTGCCCGCCGATCGTATCGATCCCGTCTACCGTCGCCTCCGCTGGCAGATCTTCGCCGGGATCTTTATCGGCTACGCGGGCTACTACCTGTTGCGCAAGAACTTCTCGCTGGCCATGCCTTATCTGGTAGAGCAAGGCTACAGCCGGGGTGAACTGGGCGTGGCGCTCTCCGCGGTGGCCATCGCCTACGGCCTGTCCAAGTTCCTCATGGGCCTGGTCTCGGACCGTTCCAACCCGCGCTATTTCCTGCCCTTCGGGCTGGTCATGTCGGCGCTGGTGATGCTGCTGTTCGGATTCGCGCCCTGGGCGACCTCCAGTGTCAGCATCATGTTCGTCCTGCTGTTCCTCAACGGCTGGTTCCAGGGCATGGGCTGGCCGCCCAGCGGTCGCACCATGGTGCACTGGTGGTCACAGAAGGAGCGTGGCGGCGTGGTCTCGGTCTGGAACGTCGCCCACAACGTCGGCGGTGGCCTGATCGGCCCGCTGTTCCTACTTGGCCTGGCCTGGTTCAACGACTGGCACGCGGCCTTCTATGTCCCGGCGGTCGTGGCCCTGGCGGTCGCGGTGTTCGCCTTCATCGCCATGCGCGATACCCCGCAATCCTGCGGCCTGCCGTCGGTGGAACACTGGAAACAGGATTTCCCCGAAGGCTACAGCGAAGGTCATGAACGCGAATTCTCCACCAAGGAGATCTTCGTCGAATACGTACTGAAGAATCGCCTGCTCTGGTACATCGCCTTCGCCAACGTCTTCGTCTACCTGCTGCGCTATGGCGTGCTGGACTGGGCCCCCACCTACCTCAAGGAAGCCAAGCACTTCTCGGTGGACAAGACCTCCTGGGCCTACTTCTTCTACGAATGGGCCGGCATCCCCGGCACCCTGCTCTGCGGCTGGCTCTCGGACAAACTGTTCCGCGGCAACCGTGGCGCCACCGGCGTGGTGTTCATGCTCGGCGTACTGGTCGCCACGCTGGTCTACTGGCTCAACCCGGAAGGCAATCCCGGCATCGACCTGGCGGCCCTGGTATCCATCGGCTTCCTGATCTACGGCCCGGTGATGCTGATCGGCCTGCAGGCGCTGGAACTGGTGCCCAAGAAGGCCGCTGGCACCGCCGCGGGCTTCACCGGCCTGTTCGGCTATCTGGGCGGGTCGGTGGCGGCCAACGCCCTGGTGGGCTACACCGTGGACCACTTCGGCTGGGATGGTGGCTTCATGCTGCTGGTCGGCTCCTGCGTCCTGGCCATCGTCTTCCTGGCGATGACTCTGAGACACACCGGCATGGTGGCCAAGTCGGCGCGGTAGCGCCGATTGCCCAGGATGGATGACGGCACAGCCTCATCCACTCTGGGTCCTGGTCGAAAACGCTTTGTGCTTTTCGATCAATCGCGGCCATGGGCCGCTCCTACAGGTAGAGCTTACCCGTAGGAGCGGCCCATGGCCGCGATAGGCTCAACCCCGCGGCGCGTAGGCGAAGACGTCGGCGCGCATCTGGTGCGCGTCCATGCCGGCGTCCACCAGGGCATCCAGGGTGGCATAGACCATCGCTGGCGAGCCGCTGGCATAGACGTGCAGGCCGCTCAGGTCGGCGAAATCCGCGCGCACCACCTCGTGCAGCAGACCACAGCGCCCTTCCCAGCCACAGGCATCGCTCACCACCCGGTTCAGGATGAGATTGGGCAGTTCCGCCCAGGCGTCCCAGGCCTCGATGGCATAGAAGTCGTCCGGCGTGCGCACGCCCCAATAGAGGTGCACCGGATGAGCGAAGCCCCGGGTACGGGCGTCTTCGATCAGGCTGTGCATCTGGGCCATGCCGGTCCCGGCGGCGATCAGTACCAGGGGGCCCTCAGGCAGTTCGGCCAGATGGGCGTCGCCATAGGGCAACTCGACCTGGGCCATGCCCCTGCTTTCCAGTTGCGCCAGCAGCGCCTGGCTGCTGGCCTCGCGGGCCAGCACGTGCAATTCCAGCTCACGCCCCTGGTGGGGCGCCGAGGCCAGGGAAAAGGCCGATTGCTTGCCGTCATCGCGCTGGATCAACAGGTACTGACCGGCGTGATAGCGCGGCGCCCGGCCGGCCGGCGCGCGCAGGCGCACCCGGCGGACATCGCCCCCCACGTCATCCAGGGCAACCACCTGACAGGCCAGCTGACGCACCGGCAACTCACCGGGCGCCAGGACGCCATCCCACTGCAGCAAGCAATCGCTGAGCGGTACCGCCACGCAGACATAGACCTCGCCGTGATCGACGGTCTTTCCGTGCTGGGTGACCTGCCCCTCCACCAGCAGCGCGGCGCAGAGCTGGCAGTTGCCGTTGCGGCAGCTGTGCGGTCCGCTGTAGCCGAGACGCTGCGCGGCGGCCAGGATGGCTTCGCCGGGCTGGGTTTCCAATACCGCACCCGAGGGCTGCAGGGTGACCTTCATCGTCGTCTCCGTTAATCGATCCCGAGACTGGACCACATCTCGTCCACCCGTTTGACCACCGCTTCGTCCTTGACGATCGCCCGCCCCCACTCACGCGTGGTTTCGCCCGGCCACTTGTGGGTGGCATCCAGGCCCATCTTCGAGCCCAGGCCGGAGATCGGCGAGGCGAAGTCCAGGTAGTCGATGGGGGTGTTGTCGATCATCACGGTGTCGCGCTTGGGATCCATGCGCGTGGTGACCGCCCAGATGACATCGTTCCAGTCGCGGGCATTGATGTCGTCGTCGGTGACGATCACGAACTTGGTGTACATGAACTGCCGCAAGAACGACCAGACGCCCAGCATCACCCGCTTGGCATGGCCCGGGTACTGCTTCTTGATGGTCACCACCGCCATGCGGTAGGAGCAGCCTTCCGGCGGCAGGTAGAAGTCGACGATTTCCGGAAACTGCTTTTGCAGGATGGGCACGAAGACTTCGTTGAGCGCCACGCCGAGGATGGCCGGCTCGTCCGGCGGCCGTCCGGTGTAGGTGCTGTGATAGATGGGGTCGCGCCGGCGGGTGATGCGTTCCACGGTGAACACCGGGAAGGTATCGACCTCGTTGTAGTAGCCGGTATGGTCGCCATAGGGGCCTTCCGGCGCCGTCTCACCCGGATGGATGACCCCTTCCAGCACGATCTCGGCACTGGCCGGCACCTGCAGGTCGTTGCCCACGCACTTGATCAGCTCGCTGCGACTGCCGCGCAACAGGCCGGCGAAGGCGTATTCGGACAGGGTATCGGGCACCGGAGTGACTGCGCCCAGGATGGTGGCCGGATCGGCGCCCAGGGCCACGGCCACCGGGTAGGGCTGGCCGGGATGCTTCTGGCACCACTCGCGGAAATCCAGCGCGCCGCCTCTATGGCTCAGCCAGCGCATGATCAGCTTGTTGCGGCCGATGACCTGCTGGCGATAGATGCCGAGGTTCTGGCGCTCCTTGTTGGGTCCGCGGGTGACGGTCAGGCCCCAGGTGATCAGCGGCGCCACGTCGCCCGGCCAGCAGTGCTGGATCGGCAGCTTGCCGAGATCGACCGCCTCGCCCTCTTCGATCACCTCCTGGCAGGGCGCGTCCTTGAGGACCTTGGGCGCCATGCTGATGACCTTCTTGTAAATCGGCAGCTTCGACCAGGCGTCCTTCAGGCCCTTGGGCGGCTCGGGCTCCTTAAGGAAGGCCAGCAGCTTGCCGATCTCGCGCAAGGCGCCGACGTCCTCAGCGCCCATGCCCAGCGCCACGCGCTGCGGGGTGCCGAACAGGTTGCCCAGCACGGGCATGGAAAAGCCCACGGGATTCTCGAACAGCAGCGCCGGGCCCTGCTTGCGCAGGGTCCGGTCGCAGATTTCGGTCATCTCGAGGATCGGCGAGACCGGGGCGGTCACGCGCTTCAGTTCACCACGCTGCTCCAGGCTGCGGATGAAGTCACGCAGATCTCGGTATTGCATGCGGCCTCTTGGCGCTGGGGAAAGTCTGGCAGTCTACCGCCTGAGTCGCGCATCGAGAAAGCATTGGCCCAGAAACGCCAAAGGCCGGGATTTCCCGGCCTTTGCTTGCGACTGCGCCTTACTTGCTGCGCTTCATCGAATCGAAGAACTCGTTGTTGGTCTTGGTCTGACGCAACTTGTCGAGGAGGAATTCGATCCCGGCGATCTCGTCCATCGGATGCAGGATCTTGCGCAGGATCCACATGCGCGACAGCTCTTCCTCGTCGGTGAGCAGCTCTTCGCGGCGGGTGCCGGACTTGTTGATGTTGATGGCCGGGAAGACGCGCTTCTCGGCGATCCGACGCTCCAGGGGCAGTTCCATGTTGCCGGTGCCCTTGAATTCCTCGTAGATCACCTCGTCCATCTTCGAGCCGGTTTCCACCAGCGCGGTGGCGATGATGGTCAGGCTGCCGCCTTCTTCGATGTTACGGGCGGCGCCGAAGAAGCGCTTGGGCTTCTCCAGGGCATGGGCGTCGACACCACCGGTGAGCACCTTGCCGGAGCTGGGGATCACGGTGTTGAAGGCCCGCGCCAGACGGGTGATGGAATCCAGCAGGATGACCACGTCCTTCTTGTGCTCGACCAGGCGCTTGGCCTTCTCGATCACCATGTCGGCGACCTGCACGTGGCGGGTCGGCGGCTCGTCGAAGGTGGAGGCCACCACTTCACCGCGCACGGTGCGCTGCATCTCGGTCACTTCCTCGGGACGCTCGTCGATGAGCAGCACGATGAGGTAGCACTCGGGATTGTTGCGGGTGATGTTGGCCGCGATGTTCTGCAGCATGATGGTCTTGCCGGCCTTGGGCGGCGCGACGATCAGACCGCGCTGACCCTTGCCGATGGGGGCGCAGAGGTCGATGACCCGACCGGTGAGGTCTTCGGTGGAGCCGTTGCCGGCTTCCATGGTCAGGCGCTTGTTGGGGAACAGGGGCGTGAGGTTCTCGAACAGCACCTTGTTCTTGGCGTTTTCCGGCCGGTCGAAGTTGATGGTGTCGACCTTGAGCAACGCGAAGTAGCGCTCGCCCTCTTTCGGCGGACGAATCTTGCCGATGATGGTATCGCCGGTGCGCAGGTTGAAGCGGCGGATCTGGCTGGGGGAGACATAGATGTCGTCGGGACCGGCCAGGTAGGAGGAGTCGGCGCTACGCAGGAAGCCGAAGCCGTCCTGCAGGATCTCCAGCACGCCATCTCCGGAAATCTCGTCGCCACCTTTCGCATGCTTCTTGAGCAGCGCGAAGATGATGTCCTGCTTGCGGGACCGGGCCATGTTTTCCAAGCCCGCGGCATCCGCCATTTCCAACAGTTCCGTGATGGGCTTTTGCTTGAGTTCGGTCAGATTCATAGACGTATGTTGACGTGAGAAGAGGCGAAGGAGGGAATCGAGCTGAGCGGTCGGATGCGAGATTAGCTTCGCGGGATGCGTTCTGAAGAGGAGAACTGACGGCTGCAGCAGATGAGAAGACGACCCGCTGATGGGGGCGTGGGCTGGAATCTAGCACCTGCATGGGTGCTCGTCCAGCCGTCCAGGCATAAAAAAGCCCCGCATGGCGGGGCTTTCGACTGGATTCCTCAGACGTTGGCGTCGAGGAAGGCGGCCAGTTGCGACTTGGACAGGGCGCCGACCTTGGTGGCCTCGACCGCGCCGTTCTTGAACAGCATCAGGGTCGGGATGCCACGCACGCCGTACTTGGGCGGGGTGTCCTGATTTTCATCGATGTTCAGTTTGCAGACCTTGAGCTTGCCCTGGTAATCCTTGGCGATCTCGTCCAGGACCGGGGCGATCATCTTGCACGGACCGCACCATTCGGCCCAATAGTCGACCAGCACGGGGCTGTCGGACTTCAGCACGTCCTGCTCGAAGCTGGCGTCGCTGACGTTGGTGATGTATTCGCTCATTGACTCTCTCCGAATTCGGGTGCGACTTGAAGTATGGCCATGATAGCCCTGCTGCCGTCACTTCGAAAGCATTCGAACATTGATGGTGACTATGACGGGCATTGATGGCAGAGGCAGCTCACGATCTGGCGAGCCGGCGATAGGGTCTTTTAGCACCGTTTGACCACCGCGCAGCCGATCATGGACAGCTGGTTAGACAGCGGGCACCGGGAAAGGGGTTCCACTGCGTAGCGCCGCATTACGGATATGTTCGCGCATGGCCTTTTGCGCCGCTGCCGGAGAGCGGCGACTCAGGGCCCTGAGAATGCGCCGATGTTCCTGCCAGGTTTCCAGTGCCCGCTCGGGCCGGACGAAGGGCAGCTTCTGACTTTCGTGAAAGCGCTCGGGGCTGGTGGTGATCACTGCCAGCATGGCCGGATTGTCCGCGGCTAGCAGCAGCTGGCGATGGAAATCGAAGTCCAGCGCGGCCGCTTCTTCCAGCTCATTGGCCCGCAGCGCCCGGTGCAGGGCGGCGAGATTGACCTCCAGGCGATCCAGGTCGGCGGGGCCCAGGGTGACGGCGGCCAGACCGGCCGCGAAGCCTTCGAGGGCAAAGCGCAGCTGGAAGACATGGGCGGCGGCGACCTCGCCAGCGAAGGGCCAGTGTCCGTCCGCCGTGCTCGCCGTCTCCTGGACATAGACCCCACGTCCAGGCTGCACGCTGACCAGGCCCAGGGCACTGAGGGTGGACAGCGCCTCGCGCAGGGAGGCGCGACTCACTCCCAGCCGCTCGGCCAGCTCACGCTGCGCCGGGAGCGCCGCGCCGGGGGCATAGCCTTCGGTCTCGATCAGCCGGCGAATGGCGTCGACGGCATATTGGGGTACGGCGCGGGTGGCAGCGAAGGGCATGGGGTGGTCAGGCCAGTCAGTCCGGAAGTTCGCCTTTTATGCCGATTTTCCCGCCAGTTCAAGCCTGGCCCCATGGCGGAGCACAGGGCGGTAAGCGCGCACCAAAGCGGCCCACGCCAAAAGCAGAGGTCTGCTTAGCCGCCGTTCAACTGTTCAGACCAGTAAGACCAATCCTCAGGTCTGACGGCCCTCGCGCTCGTCTGGCCAGCGACTGGCACATGAAATGCAGTAGGCACAGCCACCCATCCTGCTTCCGGAGTCTCGTCATGCTCAAGCGCTGGACCGCCCTCTCCCTGTTCGCCTTGGGCCTGACCGCCCTGCACACCCCCGTCCAGGCCGACCAGCTGGCCGATATCCAGCAGCGCGGCACGGTGCGCATCGCCGTGCCCCAGGACTTTCCGCCCTTCGGCACCGTGGGCCCCGACCTCAAGCCCCGCGGCCTGGACATCGACACCGCCCAGTTGGTCGCCGACAAGCTGGGCGTCAAGCTGGCGCTGACCCCGGTCACCAGCACCAACCGCATCCCCTTCCTGACCACCGGCAAGGTGGACATGGTCATCTCCAGCCTGGGCAAGAATCCCGAGCGCGAACAGGTCATCGACTTCACCAAGCCCTATGCGCCTTTCTTTCTCGGCGTCTTCGGCGCCAAGGGCAGCGGCCTGAGCACGCCCGAAGAGCTAGCCGGCAAGACCATCGCCGTGACCCGCGGCGGCATCGAGGACATGGAGCTGAGCAAGGTGGCGCCCAAGGAGGCGGTGATCAAGAGATTCGAGGATAACAACGCCACCATCGCTGCCTATCTCGCCGGCCAGACCGAATTCATCGCCAGCGGCAGCTCGGTGATGGCTTCCATCGCCGAGAAGAAGCCCGAGCGCGCGCCGGAAATGAAGCTCACCCTGAAGAATTCGCCCAACTACATCGGCCTGGCCAAGCACGAACCGGCACTCAAGGCCAAGCTGGACAGCATCATCGACGCCGCTCGCGCCGACGGCAGCCTGGATCGCCAGGCCGAGAAATGGCTGGGCCAGCCGCTGCCCAAGGACATGTAAGGCATGGCCTATCAGTTCGACTTCCAGCCGGTCCTGCAGCAGGGTGACCTGCTGCTCAAGGGCGCCCTCTTCACCCTGGAGCTGACCGCCATCGGCGCGGTGCTGGGCATCGCCCTGGGCATCCTGGGCGCGGTCTGTCGCGCCTGGCAGCTCAAGCCCTTCGACCGGGTGTTCGGCGTCTATGTCGAGCTGATCCGCAACACGCCCTTTCTGATCCAGCTGTTCTTCATCTTTTTCGGCCTGCCCTCGCTGGGGGTGCACATCAGCGAATGGCAGGCAGCGGTGCTGGCCATGGTGATCAATCTGGGCGCCTACTCCACGGAGATCATCCGTGCCGGCATCCAGGCGGTACCCAAGGGCCAGCTGGAAGCCGCCGCGGCCCTGGCCATGACCCGCGCCGAGACCTTTCGCCACGTGATCCTCAGGCCCGCCCTGGCCAAGGTCTGGCCGGCGCTGTCGAGCCAGGTGGTGATCGTGATGCTGGGTTCGGCGGTCTGCTCGCAGATCTCCACCGAGGAGCTGACCTTTGCCGCCAACTTCATCCAGTCGCGCAACTTCCGCGCCTTCGAAACCTATCTGCTGACCACCCTGCTCTATCTGGTCATGGCCATCGGCGTACGCCAGCTGCTGCACTGGATCGGTCGGCGCTTCATCCAGGGAGGCCGCTGATGGACTTCACCCTCTGGGACATCGTCCGCAACCTGGGCACCGGGCTGTACTGGACCTTTGTCCTCTCGCTGGCGGCCTTTGCCGGCGGCGGTCTGGCCGGCCTGCTGGTGCTCTGGGCACGACTGTCGCCGCTGCGGACGCCACGCACGCTGGCGCGCCTGCACATCGAGCTGTTCCAGGGCACGCCACTATTGATGCAGCTGTTCCTGGTGTTCTTCGGCGTCTCGCTGCTGGGGCTGGAGATTCCCGCCTGGCTGGCCGCCGGCGTGGCCCTGACCCTGTTCACCAGCGCCTACCTCGCCGAGATCTGGCGCGGCTGCGTCGAGGCCATTCCCCATGGCCAGTGGGAAGCCTCGGAAAGCCTGGCCCTGACCCGCTTCGAGCAGTTGCGCCACGTCATCCTGCCGCAGGCCCTGCGCATCGCCGTGGCGCCCACCGTGGGCTTCTCGGTACAGGTGGTCAAGGGCACCGCGGTGACATCCATCATCGGCTTCACCGAGCTGACCAAGATCGGCGGCATGCTCGCCAATGCCACCTACCAGCCCTTCACCGTCTACGGCCTCGCCGCCCTGGGCTACTTCCTCCTCTGCTACCCCCTGTCGCTGGCCGCGCGCTGGCTGGAAAGGAGACTGCATGCCGCTGCTTAAAGTGACCGCCCTGCACAAACACTATGGCAATCACCATGTGCTCAAGGGCATCGACCTGACCGTCGAGGAAGGCCAGGTGGTGGCCATCATCGGCAAGAGCGGCTCGGGCAAGAGCACCCTGCTGCGCACCCTGAACGGTCTGGAGTCGATCAACGACGGCGTCATCGAGGTGGATGGCGAGTACCTGGACGCCGCGCGGGTCAATCTGCGTTCCCTGCGGCAAAAGGTCGGCATGGTCTTCCAGCAATTCAACCTCTTCCCGCACCTCACGGTGGGCGAGAACGTGATGCTGGCGCCCCAGGTGGTCAAGAAGACGAGCAAGGACGAGGCCCGTGCCCTGGCCCGACAGATGCTCGACCGAGTCGGCCTGGCGGAAAAATTCGACAGCTATCCGGATCGGCTGTCCGGCGGCCAGCAGCAGCGGGTGGCCATCGCCCGCGCCCTGGCCATGTCGCCCAAGGTGCTGCTGTGCGACGAGATCACCTCGGCGCTGGACCCTGAGCTGGTCAATGAGGTGCTGGCGGTGGTCAAGCAACTGGCCAGCGAAGGCATGACCTTGATCATGGTCACCCACGAGATGAGATTCGCCCGCGAGGTGGGCGACAAGCTGGTGTTCATGCATCAGGGCAAGGTGCATGAAAGCGGCCATCCCCAGGCGCTGTTCGCCCAGCCGCAGACCCCGGAACTGGCACAGTTCATTGGTCAAGTGGCCTCCTGAGACGAAAAACCCCATTTTTTCTGCCACTTTGCGCAACCGTCACCGCTGTGCGCTTGAAGCCGTCACCGGCTAGCTGGCACGATGGCGCGGTTTATCGCCGAGAGCCTCCAGATGCAGCCTTCGCCAGCCGAACCCCACGAACTGATCGCCGCCATCGATTTGGGCTCGAACAGCTTTCATATCGTCCGGGCACGCAATTTCCACGGGGAGATCCGCATCCTTGAGCGGCTGGGCGAAAAGATCCAGCTGGCCGCTGGCCTGGACGATTCGCGCCTGCTCAGCGAAGAGGCCATCCAGCGTGGCCTGGACTGCCTGCGCCGCTTCGCCCAGCTGATCGCCGGCATGCCGCGCGGCGCCGTGCGGGTGGTGGGCACCAACGCCCTGCGCGAGGCGCGCAATCGCGCCGAGTTCATCCAGCGCGCCGAAGCCGTGCTCGGCCATGCGGTCGAGGTCATCTCCGGTCGCGAAGAGGCGCGTCTCATCTACCTGGGCGTGTCCCACTCCATGCCCGATGTGCCCGGACGTCGCCTGGTCACCGATATCGGCGGCGGCAGCACCGAATTCATCATCGGTCAGCGCTTCGAAACCCTGCAGCGCGAGAGTCTGCAGATGGGCTGCGTCAGCTTCACCAAGCGCTTCTTCGCCGACGGCAAGATCACAGCCGCCCAGTACGCCCGTGCCTATACCGCCGCGCGCCTGGAATTGATGAATATCGACCAGGGCCTGCGCGAGATGGGCTGGCATCAGGCTCTTGGCGCTTCCGGCACCATCCGCGCCGTGGCCCTGGCGATCCAGGCCGCCGGTCGCGGCACTGGCGAGATCACCCCGGACGGCATCGAGTGGCTCAAGCGCAAGCTGCTCAAGCAGGGCGACATCAACCTGCTCAACATCGACGGCGTGAAGCCGGATCGACGCGCCATCCTGCCCGGCGGCCTGGCCATCCTCGAAGCCCTGTTCAAGGCCCTGGAACTGCAGGAGATGCACCTCTCCGAAGGCGCCCTGCGCGAAGGGGTCCTTTACGACATGATCGGCCGGCACAGCCACGAGGACGTGCGCGAACGCACCCTCAAGGGCCTGGCCGAGCGCTACCACGTCGATCAGCGCCACGCTGAGCGGGTGGAAAAGCGCGCCCTGAAGTCCCTGGCACAGGTCGCCGAGGCCTGGGCCCTGACCGACGAGAACCATGCCGAACTGCTGCGCTGGGCGGCGCGCCTGCATGGCGTGGGGCTGGACATCGCCCACTACCAGTACCACAAGCACGGTGCCTACCTGATCGAGCACTCGGACCTGCCCGGCTTCTCCCGCCGCGATCAACAGGCCCTGGCCCTGCTGGTACGCGGCCATCGCCGCAATATCCCCTTGGAGCGCCTGCAGGAACTCGGCCCGGAAGGCGAGCCGCTGCTGCGCCTGACCCTGCTGCTGCGCTTCGCCATCCTCTTCCACCACATCCGCCACAAGAGCATCCCGGACGTCCAGCTCAGCGCCGGCGAGCGCAGCCTGGACGTGCAGTTCCCCGACGGCTGGCTGGAGGAAAATCCCCTGACCCAGGCCGACTTCGAACTGGAAGCCCAGTGGCTGGAGCGGGTGGGATACAGGTTGAGCGTACGCTGAGGTGATTTTTCGGAGGTTAGGTTGAGCGGAGCGAAGCCCAACGTTGCGGGGCTTCAGTAGTGCGTCTTGGCTGTATATCGAGTGCTTTGATGGTTCTTGTTTCGCCCACCCGGGCGACTCACTTTTTTCAGTCGCGGCTGCGCGCCCCGGACAAAAGTAAGCAAAAACGCTTGCCCCGGTCATTCGGCCCTCCGCTGCGCTACGGGTGACTCGCGTTGCTCGCCCTTCGGGCCAGCCTACGGCTGTTACTCCGCCACGCTACGTTTCGCTCACGCCAGCGCCGTTCCGGGGTCGGCCTACACGGGCCGTCCATGGCCCGTTAGGCCTCTCGCCGCATCCCTGCGGCTCGACCCGCTCCACGACACAGGCGTTCGCCCTCCTGAAGGGGGCGATTCGCCAGCCTGAAAGTGTTGGTTGAAGAGCCCGTAACCCGTAGCGTGGACAACGGCGCAGCCTTGCCCACTGTTTACGATCAAGCTCATCAGTGGAAAACGCTGCGCGGTTTTCCACGCTACACCTGTGAACACCTAAGCCTCAGGCTTGCGCCCCGTCCCCGTCAGTGAGGCCGAGTGTAGGTGCCGCGTAGGAGGATGCGAGGCAGGACGCCGAGCAAGGCGCGAGGGGCAGGAGGCCCCTTCGTGCCGTGCCCCTGGAGCGGCACCGGAGCGAGGAGACCCGGAGCGCAGCGGAGGGCCGAAACGTGGGGTGTGCTTTCTTTTGCTTACTTTTCTTTGCACAAGCAAAGAAAAGTAAGTCGCCGGCCAGGCGAAACAAGAGCCATCAGCAAAACACGATAATAAACTAGGGCACCCATACACCCAAAGTGCACAGTTGAAGCCCCGCAACGTTGGGCTTCGCTGGTGCTCAGCCCAACCTACGGAACGGCCAGGGCCCATGGTGGCATGGGCCCGAAACTCCCTCAGCGGGTATTCACCACCGGACTGGCCAGCCGCTCCAGCAGCGTCGCCTGCACGCTACGGGCATTCTGGTTGCCGGTCGGCGATTGCCGGATGTAGCTGCCGTCTTCCTGCAGCACCCAGGCCTGGGTGTTGTCGGTGAGGTAGCCTTCCAGCTCCTTCTTGACCCGGCTGATGAGTTTCTTGCCTTCCACCGGGAAGCAGGTCTCGACGCGCATGTCGAGGTTGCGCTCCATCCAGTCGGCGCTGGAGAGATAGAGCTTCTCGTCGCCGCCGTTGAGGAAGTAGTAGATGCGGCTGTGCTCCAGGAAGCGGCCGATGATGGAGCGCACCTGGATGTTGTGGGACACGCCCGGTACGCCCGGACGCAGGCAGCACATGCCGCGCACCACCAGGTCGATCTTCACCCCGGCCTGGCTGGCCTTGTAGAGGGCGCGGATGACCTTGGGATCGGTGAGGCCGTTGACCTTGGCCATGATCTGCGCCGGGCGCCCCTCGCTGGCCGCCACCGCTTCGCGGTTGATCATCTCCAGCAGGTTCTTCTTCAGGGTGAAGGGCGCGTGCAGCAGCTTCTTCATGCGCAGGGTCTTGCCCATGCCGATCAGCTGGTTGAACAGCTTGTGCACGTCCTCGGTGAGGGCCACGTCGGCGGTCAGCAGGCTGTAGTCGGTGTACAGCTTGGCGTTGCCGGCGTGGTAGTTGCCGGTGCCCAGGTGGGCATAGCGGCGCAGCTCGCCGTTCTCACGGCGCAGGATCAGCATCATCTTGGCGTGGGTCTTGAAGCCCACCACGCCATAGATGACCACGGCGCCGGCCTGCTGCAGGCGGCTGGCCAGCTGCAGGTTGGATTCCTCGTCGAAACGCGCGCGCAATTCGATGACCGCGGTCACCTCCTTGCCGCTACGCGCCGCGTCCACCAGGGCATCGACGATCTCGGAGTTGGCGCCGCTGCGGTAGAGCGTCTGCTTGATCGCCAGGACGTTGGGGTCCTTGGCCGCCTGGCGCATCAGGTCGATCACCGGGGTAAAGGACTCGAAAGGGTGCAGCAGCAGCACATCGAGCTTGCCCAGCACGTTGAAGAGGTTGTCCTTCTTCTGCAGCAGCTTGGGAATGGTCGGGGTGAAGGGGGCGTTCTGCAGCTCCGGGTGGCTGTCCAGGCCGGTGATGGAGAACAGCCGGGTCAGGTTGACCGGGCCGTTGACCTTGTACAGCTCGTTTTCGCCCAGGCCGAATTGCTTGAGCAGGTAGTCGGTGAGGTGTTTCGGGCAGATGTCCACCACCTCGAGCCGTACCGCATCGCCATAGCGCCGAGAGAACAGCTCGCCGCGCAGGGCGCGGGCCAGGTCTTCGACATCCTCGGTGTCCACCGAGAGATCGGCGTTACGGGTAAGACGGAACTGGAAGCAGCCCTTGACCTTCATGCCGGGGAACAGATCGTCGGCATGGGCGTGGATCATCGAAGACAGGAAGACGTAGTTGTCCCCGGGACCGGCGACTTCCTCCGGCACCCGGATGATCCGCGGCAGCAGGCGCGGCGCCGGGATGATGGCCAGGCCCGAGTCGCGGCCGAAGGCGTCCATGCCCTCCAGCTCGACGATGAAGTTGAGGCTCTTGTTCACCAGCAGCGGGAAGGGGTGGGTCGGATCCAGGCCGATGGGGGTGATGATGGGCGCGATCTCGTCGCGGAAGAACTTGCGCACCCAGGCCTTGATCTTGACGTCCCAGTAGCGCCGGCGGATGAAGCGGATCTGCTGCTTGGCCAGGGCCGGCAGCAGCACATCGTTGAGGATGGCGTACTGCCGCTCCACCTGGCCGTGGACGATGTCGCTGATGCGCGCCAGCGCCTGGTGCGGCAGCAGGCCGTCGGCGCCGGCCTGCTCACGGGCGAAGGTGATCTGCTTCTTCAGGCCCGCCACGCGGATCTCGAAGAACTCGTCCAGGTTGCTGGAAAAGATCAGCAGGTACTTGAGCCGTTCGAGCAGCGGATAGGATTCGTCGAGGGCCTGCTCCAGCACCCGGATGTTGAACTGCAGCTGCGACAACTCGCGATGGATGTAGAGGCTGCTGTCATCCACATTGGCCGCCGGCACGCTAGGCACGGCCGGCAATTCGGCGGGGGCCGGCACCTCGGCGTCCAGCGCCAGCGTCTCTTCCGTGGATTCTGGAGACTCGGCGGCGACGGACTGTTGCAGATCGGTTTCGACGAAATCCTGGCTACTCATTGAAGCTCCTTAGGAACGCGAAGGCCCCTGGCAAAGTTGTTGGGCGGCGCGCTTGGCGAAATAGGTGAGGATGCCGTTGGCCCCGGCACGCTTGAAGGCCAAGAGCGACTCGAGGATGACGGCGTCGGACAGCCAGCCGTTCTGGATCGCGGCCATGTGCATGGCGTACTCGCCGCTCACCTGGTACACGAAGGTCGGCACGCGGAATTCCTCGCGGACCCGGCGGACGATGTCCAGATAGGGCATGCCCGGCTTGACCATCACCGAGTCGGCACCCTCGGCCAGATCGCCGGCGATCTCGTGCAGCGCCTCGTCACTGTTGCCCGGATCCATCTGGTAGGTGGCCTTGTTGCCCTTACCCAGATTGGCGGCCGAGCCAACGGCGTCGCGGAACGGCCCATAGTAGGCACTGGCGTACTTGGCCGAGTAGGCCATGATCTGCACGTTGTGATAACCGGCGTCTTCCAGGGCGGCACGGATGGCGCCGATGCGACCGTCCATCATGTCTGAGGGCGCGATCACCTGGGCCCCGGCGGCGGCGTGGGACAACGCCTGCTTGACCAGCACCTCGACGGAGATGTCGTTGAGCACGTAGCCGCGCTCGTCGAGGATGCCGTCCTGGCCGTGGGTAGTGAAGGGATCCAGGGCCACGTCGGTGATCACCCCCAGCTCGGGGAAGTGTTCGCGCAAGGCACGGGTGGCGCGCTGGGCGATGCCGTCGGGGTTGTAGGCTTCGGCACCGTCCAGGGACTTGCGCTCGGTAGGGGTGACCGGGAACAGGGCGACCGCGGGGATTCCAAGGGCCACCAGCTCGGCGGCCTCTTCCAGCAGCAGGTCGATGGACAGCCGCTCGACGCCAGGCATCGAGGGGATCGCCTCGCGGCGGCCTTCACCGTCGAGCACGAAGACCGGCAGGATCAGGTCATCCACCGTCAGCACATGCTCGCGCATCAACCGACGGGAAAATTCGTCACGGCGCTGACGACGCATGCGAGTGGCAGGATAGCTACGGTTGATGGGGGTAAAACTCACGATCGACTCCCGGACCCGGATCACGGGTCAGTGTGAGGGGTTATAGGCCACAATCATGACCGATTGGTAACAACGGATGACAATATGGTGTGCCTATAGGTGCTATCCAAGGCAGACGCCGGCTGGACCCGGCGTGACACAGAGTCGCATGGAAATCGCGGACTGACCGTCTGGCACCCGGCGGACGGAAGTTCGTCACACTTTCTTTCCAGACGCCAACCGGGGTAGGCTGCGCCATCCTTATCCACCTCGTGTAGCGCCGAATGCTCCAGCAATTCCTCCACGATTTCGGCTATTTCGCCCTTTTTCTCGGTACTTTTTTCGAGGGCGAAACCATTCTGGTGCTGGCCGGCTTTCTTGCCTTTCGCGACTACATGAACATCCAGACGGTCATCCTGGTCGCCTTCTGCGGCAGCTACGCCGGCGATCAGCTCTGGTATTTCCTCGGCCGCCGCCACGGGCGCAAACTGCTGGCGCGCAAACCCAAATGGGAAGCAGCTGGCGAGAAGGCCCTGGCGCATATCCGGCGCCACCCGGATCTCTGGGTGCTCAGCTTTCGCTTCGTCTATGGCCTGCGCACGGTGATGCCGGTGGCGATCGGCCTGTCGGGTTATCCCCCGGCGCGCTACCTGATCCTCAATGGCATCGGCGCCATTGTCTGGGCCACGGTGCTAGGCTATGCCGCCTACCACTTCGGTGCCGTCCTCGAAGGCGTGCTGGGCAATCTCAAGCGCTATGAACTGATGGTGCTGGGCGGTCTGGTAGTCATCGGGCTGCTGCTCTGGCTGTGGCGACGCAGCCGTACGCCCAAGACCTGATTGCCAGCCAGCTCTTTACTCGGTACGTCTATCGAAACCGGATTAAAGGCTCGGTCAGCGCTGCCGATGCCCTGAGCATCAACCTCTTTCAACGCCCCGTGCGGCAAGCTGGCGATCGAGCATGCTGAACTTCTCCACCTTGCTTCCCCCCGGCCATCAGGTCCTGGCTGCCAACACGTACGAAGGCGTACTGGTGGTGCTGTCCTACCTTATCGCCAGTGCGGCGGGCTATACCGCCCTGGCCATGGCCGACTGGGTCACCAATAGCCGCTCCCGTCGCGGCAGCGAGCTGGCCAAGCTGATCGGCGCCATCGCCCTGGGCGGCGGCATCTGGTCGATGCACTTCCTCGCGATGCTGTCGTTCAAGATCGGCATCCATGTGCACTACGCGCCGTGGCAGACCCTGGCCTCATTGCTGATCGCCATCGCCGTGTCCTACACGGTCATGCATCTGATCGGGCGTGAATCCCTCACCGCACCTCAATACCTGCTCGCCGCCCTGGCTGCCGGCCTGGGCATCGCGACCATGCACTACACAGGCATGCTGGCCATGCAATCGGTCGCCGTGCAGCTCTATGATCCGCTGCTGGTGGTGGTCTCGGTGATGATCGCCAGCCTCGCCTCCCTGGGCGCCCTGCTGCTGGCCTTCCGCCTGCGTGGCAGGACCGGTATCAGGACCTTCTGGCTGCGCCTGCTGGGCAGCCTGGTCCTGGGCTTCGCCATCGTCTCCATGCACTTCACCGGCATGGCCGCCCTCACCCTGGCCGTACCCATCGGCTTCGAACCCGACGGCCTGGCGGAAGTGAATCAGCACCTGGAGCTGGGCATGGGCATCGCCCTCGGCACCCTGTTCATCATCATGGTGGGCCTACTCGCGGCCTGGGCCGGCGAACGCTTCCATGCCCAGCGCCTGCGGCTGGAGCGGGTCTCGACCACCCTCGACCAGATCACCCTGCACGATCCCCTCACCCACCTGCTCAACGGCGGCAGCTTCATCCAGACCGTCGACCGGGCCATCGGCCAGGCCCGCACCGGTGAGCAGTTCGCCCTGCTGATGCTGGACATCGACCACTTCAAGCGTATCAACGACAGTCTCGGCCATGCCCTGGGCGATGAACTGCTGATCCAGATGGCGCAGCGGATCCGCGCGGTCCTCGACAACGATCTGCCACTGGCCCGCTATGCCGGTGACGAATTCAGCCTGCTGCTGCCCCTCGGCCAGCGCGGCGACAGCCAGCCCTTGGCCATGCGCCTGCTGGAGCAGTTGCGACCGCCCTTCGAGCTGGCCGGACAGCGTATCGCCATGACCTTCAGCCTGGGTATCGCCCACTATCCCCAGGACGGTGCCAATGCCGGCCAGTTGCTGCGCAGTGCGGGCCTTGCGGTCGGCCATTGCAAGCGCAGCGGGCGCAATCGCAGCCAGAGATTCACCACCGAACTCCAGCGCGATGCCGACGACCTGCTCAGCCTGGAGATGGACCTGCGCCATGCCCTGAGCCAGGGCGGCCTGCATGTGGCCTATCAGCCCATCGTCGATCCCGCCGGTGCTCCGGTGGCCCTGGAGGCCCTGGTCCGCTGGCAGCATCCGGTGCTGGGTCCGCTGAGTCCCGAACGCTTCGTCCGCGTCGCCGAGGAGACCGGCTTGATCGCCGACCTGGATGGCTGGGTGATGCGCCAGGCCTGCGCCGATTTGGCCCAGCTGCATCGCGAAGGCCATGCGGCCCTACGGGTATCGGTAAATTGCTCGGCGCTGAATCTGAGCGATCGGCTGCTGCCTCAAGCCATCGCCCGGACGCTGCAGGCCGAGGATCTGCCGGCGTCGGCACTGATTCTCGAGGTGACCGAGAATGCGCTGATGCACAGCCTCAACGTCGCCGTTGAGGTACTCAACGAAATCCGTACCCTGGGCGTGCGGGTGTCCATCGACGATTTCGGCAGCGGCTATTCGTCCCTGGCCTACCTGAGCCGGCTGCCCGTGGACTCGCTCAAGGTGGATCGCGCCTTCGTCCGCACCATTCCCAAGCAGAGCAACGACATGGCCATCGCCGCGGCGATCATCGCCATGGCCCACAAGCTGGGCCTCAATGTCGTCGCCGAAGGGGTGGAAACCGTCGAGCAACGCCAGTTCCTGCAGGCCAATGACTGCAACTTCATGCAGGGCTACCTGTTCGGACGACCCATGCCGTTGCCGCACTTGCGCACCTGGCTGCAGCAATCCGCCATCGCGTCCGTGCCGGCCTAGCCGGCTGCAGATTGCAGCTAGCCCGCGGCGCTGCGCTGGAGGCGGGTGATCAGTCGATCCAGGGCATTGGCGAAGGCCTGGCGATCACGCTCACCATAGCCGGCCTGGCCCCCACCCATCTGCCCCTGGTCGCGTAGATCGGTCATCAGATTGCGCATGGCCAGGCGCTGGCCCATGTTGCGCTCATCGAATTCCTGGCCACGCGGATCGAGGGCGACCACGCCCTTCTTCACCAGCCGATCGGCCAGGGGGATGTCGCTGCAGATCACCAGGTCACCCGGCTGCGCCTGCTCGACCAGGTGGTCGTCGGCGGCATCCGGTCCGCTGGGGACCACCACCAGGCGTACGCAGGCGAAGGGCGGCTTGATCTGCGGCTGACCGGCCACCAGCACCACCTCCAGCTTGCGCTTGAGGGCGAATTTGCAGACCAGCTCCTTGGCGGCGCGTGGACAGGCATCGGCATCGATCCACAGGATCACGAGGGATTTCTCCGGCAAAAGCCCAGGATACCGCGCCGCGGCGACGCACCCCAGCGCAGCAGTGCGGTCGGACAGGGATAGCGATCGGATTGGAGCTCCCCATGACCTTCTGGCAACGCCTGGAGCAACCTGCCCAGGCGCTGGTGTATGGCGCCACCGGCGGCCTTGGCCTGGCCCTGTGCGAGCAGCTGCTGGCCCGCGACGACGTCGCGCGGGTCTGGGCCTGCGCGCGCCACGCCGAGACTCATGAAGCCCTGGCCGCACTGGCACGGCGACATGGCCCGCGGCTGCGGCGGCTCGACCTCGATCCGTTGGCCGCAACCGACCTGGCGGCCCGGCTGGCGGACGAGACGCCACGCCTGGATCTGCTGCTGTGCGCCTCTGGGCTGCTGCAGGGCGAGCGGGCGCGCGCCGAGAAGAGCCTGGCGCAGGTGGATCAGGCCGGCCTGCTGGAAAGCTATCTGGCCAATGCCGTACTGCCGCTGCTGCTGATCCGCCAGTTGACGCCGCTGCTCAAGGGTCAGCACCCCTGTCAGATCGCCGCGCTGTCGGCACGGGTCGGCTCCATCGGCGACAATCATCTGGGTGGCTGGTATGGCTACCGGATGGCCAAGGCCGCGCTCAACCAGGGACTGCGCTGCGCCAGCATCGAACTCGCCCGGCTCAACCCTCAGAGTTGCGTGCTGGCCCTGCACCCCGGCACCACCGACACGGCCTTGTCCCGCCCCTTCCAGGCGCGGGTACCGGTCGACAAGCTGTTCACGCCCGCCTATGCGGCCGAGCGACTGCTGGAGGTGCTGGCCGCGCGCACGCCGGCCGAAACCGGCAGCTTCTGGGATTGGCAGGGGCACCCGGTAGTCTGGTAGCGCCTGGCTTCACACCGCGGCGCGGCGCACCGTGGACAGCAACGCGGCCGCGGCGAGGAACAGGCTGGCGAATACCCGGTTGGTGATGCGCTGCTGTCTTGGCGTGCGCAGCAGGGTCAGCACCCGGGCGGCCAGACCGGTGTAGCCGGCCATCACGATCAGGTCGACGGTGACCATGGTCACCCCGATGAGCAGATACTGCGCAGCCAGGGGCGCGTGGGGATCGACGAATTGCGGCAACACCGCGAGCAGGAAGATCAGCGCCTTGGGGTTGCTCACGTTGACCAGGAAGCCGCGCATGACCAGGGCGCCGATCCGCGGTGGCAGACGTTCGCCGACCAGCTGCTCACCCAGGTCCAGCGGCGCGGCGCGCCATTGGCGGATGGCCAGGTAGGCGAGATAGGCCACGCCGAAACTCTTGATCAGGGTAAAGGCCAGCTGCGAGGTTGCCAGCAAGGCGCCGACGCCCACGGCGACCACGGCGATCTGCAGGGCCAGCCCTAGCTGCAAGCCCAGCGCCGTCCAGTAGCCGCGCCGGAAACCGTGGTTGACGCCCGCACTCATGGAGGCGACCGCGCCTGCCCCCGGCGAGAGGCTGATCATCCAGCAGGCAATGAAGAAGCCGGTCCAGACCTGCAGACTCATGGGTTCACCTGTCGAGATGGAAATCGAAGGAGCCATCGGCATCGCGCCAGCGGCGTACTGACTTCTGGAAGAACTGGGTGTTGGGAATCTGCACCAGGGCGCCCTCCTGGTTGTCGTCCAGTTCCTGCAAGGTCACGAAGAGCATGTTGATGGCCACCACCCGGCCCTTGATGCCGGGCTTGTCCGAGGCGTCCAGCACCTCGATGCGATCACCCAGGCGGAAGGGTCCGACGGTAAAGATCAGCACTGCGCAGAACAGGTTGGAGAGCACGCTCCAGATGGCGAAGAAGGCCACCGCGGCCACGGCGACGAAACCGGAGATAGCCGTCCAGAGCACCGCCGCGGACACCCCGAAGCGCTCCAGGGCCATGAGGATGGCGCTGCCCATGATCAACCAGCGCAGGGTCCCGCGCAGCCCCAGGACGATCTGCGGCGGCAGCGGATAGCGCTCGCCCAGGCCGGTGACCGTGCGGGCCACGATGCGCTGCAGCACGTAGCCGATCAGCAGCACCAGGGCGACCTGGCCGGCCACCAGCAGGTAGTCGCCCCAACCCGGTAGCCAGGTGTGCAGCCACTCGATCATCAGGCCCCCTCGAGTTCGGCTTGCAGGCTTTCCAGCCGTTCCAAGGCCTCCAGCCACTGCTCTTCCAGTTCGGCCTCGCGGGTCTTGGCGGCGGCCTGATCGGCCAGCGCCTGGCGCAGCTCCTCCTTGCGGGCCGCGTCATAGAGGCCGCTGTCACCCAACCGAGCTTCCAGGGCGGCGAGTTTTTCCTGCAGCTTGCCGAGTTCGGCTTCCAGCTTGTCGGCGGTCTTCTTCAGCGGCGCCAGCTGCTGGCGCAGGGCGGCAGCGGCCTGGCGCTGGGCCTTGCGATCGGTCTTGTCGACCGCGGCGCCCTCGCCGGCGGCGAGGCCTGGCTCCTGACGGGCGCGGAAATCCACCAGCCAGCGACTGTAGTCGTCCAGATCGCCGTCGAAGGCCTGCACCTTGCCATCGGCCACCAGCAGGAATTCGTCGGTGGTGCTCTTGAGCAGGTGACGGTCGTGGGAGACCACCAGTACCGCCCCGGCGAACTCCTGCAGGGCCAGGGTCAGGGCCAGGCGCATGTCCAGGTCCAGGTGGTTGGTGGGTTCGTCCAGCAGCAGCAGGTTGGGCTTCTGCCAGGCGATCAGCGCCAGGGCCAGGCGCGCCTTCTCGCCACCGGAGAAATTCAGCACCGCTTCGTCGCAGCGCGGCCCGCGGAAATCGAAGCCGCCGAGAAAGTCGCGCAGGCTCTGCTCGCGCTCGCCGGGGGCGATGCGCTGCAGGTGCAGCAGCGGACTGGCCTTGGCGTCCAGCGAATCGAGCTGATGCTGGGCGAAATAGCCGATGGCCAGGTTCTCACCACGCTGCAGCCGGCCGCCAAGGGGTTCGAGTTCCGCGGCCAGGGTCTTGATCAGGGTCGACTTGCCGGCGCCATTGGGGCCGAGCAGGCCGATCCGTGCGCCCGGCGTCAGTTGCAGCTTGACCGGATGCAGGATGGTGGTCTCGCCGTAGCCGAGCCGACCCTCGGCCAGGTCGAGCAGTGGGCTGGACAGCTTGTCCGCCTCGCGGAAGACGAACTCGAAGGGCGAGTCGACATGGGCCGGCGCCAGCTCTTCGAGACGCTCCAGGGCCTTGATCCGGCTCTGTGCCTGGCGCGCCTTGGTCGCTTGGGCCTTGAAGCGGGCGATGTACTTCTCCATGTGGGCGCGCTGGGCCTGCTGCTTGTCGTAGGCCTGCTGCTGCTGCGCCAGGCGTTCGGCGCGGGTGCGCTCGAAGCTGGAATAGCCGCCGCGATAGAGCACCAGTTTCTGCTGGTCCAGGTGCACCACATGATCGACCACGGCATCGAGGAAGTCGCGGTCGTGGGAGATCAGGATCAGGGTGCCGGGATAGCCCTTGAGCCAGTCTTCCAACCAGAGGATGGCGTCCAGATCCAGGTGGTTGGTGGGTTCGTCCAGCAGCAGGAGGTCCGAGGGGCACATCAGCGCCTGGGCCAGGTTCAGGCGCATCCGCCAGCCACCGGAGAAGTCGCCAACCTGGCGCTCCATCTGCGCGGCGGTGAAGCCCAGACCGGCCAGCAGCTTGCGCGCCCGGGCATCGGCGGTATAGCCGTCGGCGGCCTCGAAGTCGGCATGCAGCCGGCCGAGGGCGTTGCCGTCCTGGGCGGCTTCGGCCGCCGCCAGCTCGCGCTGAATGCGGCGCAGGTCGATGTCGCCGTCCAGCACATAGTCCACCGCCAGCCGCTCCAGGGTATCCACCTCTTGGCGCATGTGGGCGATGCGCCAGGCCGCCGGGATGTGGCAGTCACCGGCGTCGGCCCCGAGCTGCCCACGCAGGAGGGCGAACAGACTGGATTTGCCGGCGCCATTGGCACCGATCAGACCGGCTTTCTGGCCGGGATGCAGAGTCAGCTCAGCGCTTTCGAGCAGACGCTGTGGACCACGCTGTAGAGTAAGGTTCTGTAGTCGGATCATGGCGGCGGAGTGTAGCAGCTCCACCACCCACGAATGGGGAGGCGGACATGCAAGAGGACCTGTGGGAATTCGCGTTGGCAGTATACGCCCGGCCCGGCGTGGAAGGCGCCTGTTTGCGTCTGCAGGAAGCCGGTGCCGATGTCTGCCTGGTGCTGACGGCGCTCTGGCTGGATCGGCGCGCCAGCGCCCTGGATGCCGAGGGGCTGACCCGGCTGCAGCGCGCCTCGCAGCACTGGCAGGACACGGTGGTGCGCCCCCTGCGCCAGTTGCGGCAGGCCTGGAAGGCGCCGTCCGGCGCCGACGAACGCCTGGCGGCGCTGCGCGAACAGCTCAAGGGATTGGAATTGGCCGCGGAGCGTGAACAGCTCGCCCGCCTGGCGCGACTGGCCGGACATTGGCCGTGCCGCGATGCGCAGGACTCAAGGGGCTGGCTGCATGCACTGGCACCGCGCGAGGCAGTGCCAGCGGACCTCGACCTGCTGGCCGAGGCGGCACGAGCGATCCGGGTCTAGACTGACGCCAGCCGCGGTTGCTGGTGCGAGGTGTGCAGCACCTCGATCAGGCAGTCTTCCAGCTCGAAGCGCTCGCGCAGGGTTTCACCCAACAGCTTGAGTTCGATGGTCAGCAGACCCGGGTCGCGATAGGCCCCGCGCTCGAATCTGTCGTTGAAGTTCAGCGCGGCGTCGGTCAGGGCCTGCAGGCGCGGATAGACGCTGTCGGCGAACTCGATGGCGCGCTCGTCCTGGAATTCCCGGGCTTCGGCCACCAGTTGCTCGTAGATCTCGAAATGCGCGGTGGACATGTAGTCGACCAGCATGTCGCAGAGTCGCTCCAGTTCGCTCACCTCGCGTACCGGTGCCAGCAGGGGCTCCATGTCCAGGGTTTCATAAGCGGTCACCAGCTCGCGGCGGGCAATCAGCCAGCGGTCGATCAGCTGGTGGACCCCACCCCAGCGTTCCTGGGCATTGCGGCAGGTTTCTAGCATGACGGCAGCTCTCTATGCGGGCGAAACGATCCGGGCGCAGGCACCCGGCTGTTATCAGGAACTATACCGACATCGTCCCGCCAGGCGAGTGCCGTTGCTCGGAGAAAGGCTTGGTGTGGTGTTTCAGAAGTTACCTACACAATTTTGGCGGCGCTTTTTCTCCGCAGCGGCGGACCGCCTTGGACGTCGTTGCCACTCCTCGCCATAGCCCTGCTATGACTCGTCCCGGCGCCTAGTCCATTCGGGGCGCCGAACCGAACAAAAATCACTCGCCAACTCTTGCGCGAACTTCAGAAACACCACACTAGCGACGGCGGAAGATCTTGATCAGGCTCAAGGCCATGAGCACCACGAAGGCCAGCAGGCTCCATTCCGGGATGCTCAGGCCGAACAGCGTCCAGTTGACCTCGGCGCAGTCGGCGGTGCCGTGCAGCACCAGGCGGATGATCTCCTGGAAGGGCAGTGCCTGCATCATGTAGTCCAGGCTCGGCAGGCAAGCCGCCAGCTCTTCCGCCGGTACCGTCTGCAGATAGACCTGACGACCCGCGGTGGCGGCGCCGGCCGCGGCCAGCAGCAGCAGGACCACGCCATAGATGCGCCGCCCACGCTTGCCGGGCGCCTGGATGCCCGCGATCAGCGCCACCACCCCGACCAGGATGAAGAAGATCCGCTGCACGACGCACAGTGGGCAGGGCTCGAGGCCGACCACGTGTTCAAGATAGAGACCGACACCCATGAGCACCGCACAGGTGGCGGCCATGAACAGAAAGATGAAGCGGGGACTATTCACGGACGCGCCGTCTCCAGCAAGGAATTGGGACGTTACGGTAGTGAAAGCCCGGGCACCTTTCAAGGACCCGGGTAGACGAGACGCGCCGTCAGACCCTGGGGGTCGGCAGCGACGTGGCATCCGACTCGCGCCATTGACTCTGCAGGAGCTGCTGGCTGCGGTTCACATCGCCAAGCTGGATGGCCACCCGGGCCAGTTCGCCGGCGGTAACGGCGGACGGCCGCTGCGCCAGGCTGCGCTCCAGGTACTCCCGCGCCTTGCCCCACAGCTGGTTGTTCATGCACAGCCGCCCCAGGGCCAGCAGTAGCACCGGATCCTGGGGCCGATCCTTGAGCCAGCCTTCGGCATGGTGCAGCGGCCGGCTGGCGTCACGGGGACGCAATTGGCCATAGAGTTCGACCAGACGCTCGTCCCACTGGCGATTGAGGGTGATGTGCAAGACCTCTTCGGCCAGATCGTCGCGGCCGATGGCACGCAGCTGACGGGCATAGGCCAGCACCACCGAGGCATCACCCTTGAGCGCCGTCGGTACCTGCTGCCACCGGGCATCCACCGCCGATTCCGCGCCCTGGGCGGGGACCTCGTCGAGGGTGGCGATCCAGACCTTGCGCTCCAGGTCGTCCTGCTCCTGGGGCCGCAAGACCTGCTGCTTGCGCAGCTGTGGCAACAGGGCGATCAACGCCGGCCAGTCGCGCAGGGTCACCTGCAGGCGCTGCAGCTGCAGCAGCACCTCGCCATTCTTCGGATACTTGGCCTGCAACGGCGCCAGGCTGTCGCGGGCTTCCAGGTACTGGCCACGATCGATCTGCAGCCGGGCCTGCTGCAGGCCGATGGCCAGGTCGGCCTGGGGCTCACGCTCGCGGGCCTGGCGCAGCAGGCGATCGCGCTCTTCCAGGTCGCCCAGTTCGTTGGCGGCGCGGGCCGCGCCCAGCAGCACGAACAGCGGCTGGTCGGCGTGCTCGGCGGCGCCCTTCAGGTGCTTGAGCGCACCGCTCCAGTTGCCTTCGGCCAGTTCCAGCTGGCCCTTGTGGCGCGCCTGCTCCAGACGGCGTTGGCGGTTATGCCGTGACCAGGGATTGAGCACCTTGCCGGTCAGGCCCAGGGCGCCCAGCACCAGCTTGAGGATGTAGAGCGCGAGCCAGACCGCCACCAGCAGGGCCAGGAAGGCCCAGAGACTCGATTCATAGCGGAAGTTGCTGTAGGACAGCAGTACGTAGCCCGGCTCCTTGGCCAGCACCACGGCAACGCCCAGGCCGACGAGCAGGGCGAACAGGAACAGCAGGTACAGGCGCTTCATGGGCGATTCTCCTGAGCCGCGCCGGCGGCGGCATTGTTCGGCTGGATTTGCTGACGTTGCGCGATGTAGGCCTGCAGCGCGGTCAAGGCCGGCGTCAGGTCAGGCGCTTCGAAGGTGACCGGCCGCTCGGCCAGCTCCTGCAGGCGCAGCTTGACCGCACGGCTGTCGGGATTCTGGTTGTTGAAGTGGGCGGCGAGGACGTCTTCGGCCTGCTCGATGGCGAGTCGATAGACCTCCTGATTGCCGTTGAGCACGGCCCACTGCGCCTGCTCCAGTGCCAGGCTCATGGCCAGGCGCACCTGGGCCAGGGACTCCTCGGCCAGCAGCGGACGGATCGGCTGGTCGGCGGAAAAGTCGATGCGGAAATAGCTGGAGATGCGCTGGCGGAAATCCTGCCACCATTGCTGCAGGGCGTTGCTTGGCGGAACCGCGGCCTTTTCCACGCCAGGCTGGTCGGCCACCGTGGTGGAGAAGCGCGGCGGCAGGGGCTCCAGGCTCTGTACCTGGTTGCGCAACGAGGCCAACTGGACGAACTGCCCGGTACGATCCAGATCAGGCAACTGACGCAGGGTCTGCTGGGCATTGGCCACCTGCTGGCGCGCGTTGAAGGCGGCCGGATCGTTTTGCGCCTTGAGGATGTCATCGACGCCCTGCAGCAGATTCTGGGCGCTGGGCACATCCTGCAGCGCGACCATGCGCAGAGTCGCCATGCGCAGCAGGTGCTCGGCTTCGGTCAGGCGCCAGGCCTGGCGACTCTGGCCGACCACCTCCTTGAACTGCTCGGCGAGGTGCTGCTGATCGCCCTGCAGCGCGCCCAACTGACGGCGACGCTCTTCCAGCTCGTTGGCCGAAGGCAGACGCCCCAGATCGGCACTCAAGGCCTGGTTGCGCATTTCCAGCTGGCGCAGCTGGCTGCGCAGATCCTCGGCCTGGGCGGCCTGGCCCTGCTCGGCCTGCCGCACCTGCTGCAGTTGCCAGACGCTCCAGCCACCGACACCCAGGCCACCGGCGGCTACCAGCAGGGCCAGCAGCGCCAGACCGGACGCCTTGCCCGACCCCTTGCGGCGCGCACCCGCCGGAGGGGGGGGCGGCGGCGGCGAGGCGGGAGTCACGACTGGATCGGGAGAGACGTCGTCGGCGCGGGGGGCTTGAGTTTCGCTCACGGGAATTCCTTGTAGGGTCAATCCGGATGGTGATGGGCAAGCGCGGTGATCAAGGCGCTGACGCTGGCGCCCTGGCACTCGATGATGAGTTCGCAGCCGCTGGCGCGAGCCAGTTCGGCCACACGGGCGCTGGGTACCAGCAGGGGATAACGGCGCACCGCGGGCCAGTCCGCACCCGCACAGGCCTGCAGATGCGCGAAACCCTGCCCACTGCTGACCATGATGGCATTCAGGCGTTCCGCTGCCAGGGTCTCTAGGACCTGCCCTGGCGGGTACTCCGGGCACTGGCGGCGATAGAGTTCGAGTACCTCGACGCGCGCGCCGCGGGCGGTGAGGGTTTCGACCAGCAGATCACGGCCGCCCTCCCCGCGCAGGAGCAGCACCTCGGGTTCCGGGCGCTGCAGGGCTTCCTGCAAGGCCGGCAGCGCCAGCAGGCCTTCGCTGTCTTCGCGCTGGGGATGATGCACCTGCAGTCCATAGTCTTCGAGCACGGCGGCAGTGGCCGCGCCCACGGCGAACCAGGCCTGCAACGGGGGTTGCGGCCAGTAGCGGTCCAGGGCGGCGAGCCCCAGGCGAGCGGCCGGCTTGCTCACCACCAGCACGGCGGCATAGCGGTCCAGATCGAGCCAGAGGGTGCGCTGCTCGGGGGTTTCCGCCAGCGGCTGGAGTTCCAGCAGCGGCAGACTGGCACTGGCGATGTCCGCCGCGGCCAGGGCGGTGGCCAGGGGTGGATTCTCCTCCGCCGGCCGGGTCAGCAGCAGTCGCCAGGCGCTCATGATGCGCCGGAGGCCCCGTAAACGGCGTCGAGAATGCCCTGGGCGCCCTGGGCCAGCAGGTCCTCGGCCACGGCTACACCGAGACCAGCCGGATCGTTGACGGGACCACGGGCTTCGGCGCGTAGCAGCAGGCCGCCATCGGGCTGGCCGACCAGCCCACGCAACCAGAGCAGCTCGCCTTCCTGCACGGCATAGCAGGCGATGGGCACCTGGCAACCGCCGTTGAGGCGACGATTCAGGGCGCGTTCCGCAGCGACTCGGCGCTCGGTGTCGAAATGGTGCAGGGGTTCGAGCAAGGCATGGACCTCGGCATCGTCGGTGCGGCATTCGATGCCCACGGCACCCTGGCCACCCGCGGGCAGGCTGTCTTCGACGGTCAGGGATTCGCGGATGCGCTCGGCGAAGCCCAGGCGGATCAGGCCGGCGGCGGCCAGGATGATGGCGTCATAGTCGCCGGCGTCGAGCTTGGCCAGGCGGGTATTGACGTTACCGCGCAGGAAGCGGATCTCCAGGTCCGGCCGCAGGGCTAGCAACTGGGCCTGGCGTCTCAGGCTGGAGGTACCCACCACGCTGCCCTGGGGCAGATCGGCAAGTCGCGCATAGCGATTGGAAACGAAGGCGTCACGCGGGTCTTCCCGCTCGCAGATGGCGTATAGCCCAAGGCCCGCGGGAAATTCCATGGGCACGTCCTTCATGGAGTGCACGGCGATGTCGGCGCTGCCGTCGAGCAGGGCGTTTTCCAGCTCCTTGACGAACAGACCCTTGCCGCCGATCTTGGCCAGCGGCGCGTCGAGCAGCTTGTCGCCGCGACTGGTCATGGGCAGCAGGCTCACCCGCAATCCCGGATGCGCCGCTTCGAGGCGGGCTTTCACATAGTCGGCTTGCCACAGTGCCAGGGCACTCTGGCGCGTGGCGATACGGATTTCGCGGAGCATGGGCATTACCGGCACGTCAGATTGCCGGCCATGATAGCAGGTCGACCGGCGCCCCTCCCCCGCTACGCGCCAGTCATCGACCCGGAAGCGACGTCAGATGCTGTGCATCAGGCGGCGCACACCGGCCACATGGCGGCGGCTGACGGTCAGCGCATCGCCGTTCATGCCCTTGAGGAACAGCTGGAAGTGGCCCAGAGGGGTGCGCTGCAGACGCTCGATGCGCTCGCGAGAGACCAGCGCATTGCGGTGGATACGCACGAAGCGCTCGCCGAATTCGTCTTCCAGGGCCTTGAGCGGTTCGTCCAGCAGGACCTCGCCACCCGAGTGTCTCAGGGTCACGTATTTGTGATCGGCGATGAAGTAAACCACGTCGTCCAGCGGAATCAGCTCGATACCCTTGCGGGTCCGGGCGCTGATATGGCTGCGCGGCCCCGGACCACCGCTGGCCGGCGGCTTGGTCAGGGCGGCAAGCTGCATCCGGTTCGGACGCTGGGCCTTGCCCAAGGCGGCAGCCAGGTCTTCCTGGCGCACCGGCTTGACCAGATAGCCAACGGCACTCACCTGGAAGGCGTCAAGCGCGTATTCATCGTGAGCGGTCACGAAGATCACCGCGGGCGGCGATTCGCGCTCGCAAAGTCGCGCGGCCACCTGCAAACCGTCCAGACCCGGCATGCGGATGTCGAGCAGGACGATGTCAGGCTTGAGGTTTTCGACCAAAGCGAGGGCTTCCTCACCGTTGGTGGCTGTTGGCTCCAGGGCGGTATAACCGTCCAGTTGCCCCACCAGACGGGCCAGACGCTCGCGCGCCAAGGGTTCGTCATCGACGATCAGGACATTCATAAGCTCAGGCTTCCCGCATGAGTCGCTCGCATGGATAGCGAAGAGACGTTGTATGCCGCTGGTCGCGGCGTTCGATTTTGAGACTCGCAGCTGGTCCGAAAAGTGCCGTTAATCGCGCCTCGATATTGCTCAAAGCTTGACGAGTACCCTTTGGCGGGCGGGGCTGCTGCTCCACCTCGGGATCGTAGGGGTTACTGATCACCAGTTCGAACACCCCTTCTCGGTAGGTGGCGAAGATGGTTACCAAACCGCCTTCGATACGCGGCGCGACGCCGTAGATCAGGGCGTTTTCCAGCAGCGGCTGCAGAGTCAATTGGGGAATCGGCAGATCCGCCGGCACTCCGTCCACGTCCCACTGCAGTTGCAGGCGATCACCCAGGCGCAGGCGTTCGATCTCCAGGTAGCGGCGCGACAGCTCCAGCTCCTGGGACCAGCGCACCTTGGTGCCAGGCTGGGCCAGGCTGGCACGGAACAGGGCCGAGAGGTCCAGCACCGCGCGCTCGGCCTTGTCCGCATCCAGGGCGATGAGACTGGCGATGCTGTTCAGACTGTTGAACAGGAAGTGCGGACGGATGCGCGCCTGCAGGGACTCGATACGCGCGTGCAGTTCGGCCTGCTGCTGGCGGCGCCACTGGCTCTGCAGCCAGAAGTAGCGCAGCAGCAGCATGGACATGATCAGGGCGATCAGTGCATGGCGCATGTACAGCCGCACCTCGCCGGTCCGCTGCAGCGGGCCGGCCAGTTGCAGCCAGTCGGCCACCAGGGTGCAGAGCAGGGTCAGGGCCACCACGATGGCGCAGCAGAAGCCGCCAGCCACCACCGGGCGATGCCGCGCGAGCCAGGGCCGCAGGCGACAGAGCAGCGCCGCCGACAGCAGCACGATCCATTGCACGAACAGCGACACCAGCGCCAGGCGGATCCAGTTGAACTGCAGGGTGAAGGGCTCCGCCAGGACCAGGACCAGCACCAGCAGCTCGGCCAGCACCACCAGCACGAGCAGGGCTTCCGGTTCGCAGAGCGCCGGGACGAAGAAGTCGTCGACCTTGACCGGCCGAGGGGTTTTGCGGCGTTCGAGTATCATGGAGCCAGTGTGGGTCAGATACCACTCGTCGGCAAGTCGGCTCCGTTGAATCGGGCCGGAACCCGCTCAGGACTGCTATCATCGGCCCCCTCTCACTTCCACCGACAAGCCCAGCAGCAGGCCGATCCATGAGCAGCGAAAAAACCAACCAGTCCTGGGGCGGACGCTTCAGCGAACCCGTCGACGCCTTCGTCGCCCGCTTCACCGCTTCGGTGGACTTCGACAAGCGCCTCTACCGCCACGACATCCTCGGCAGCCAGGCCCATGCGCGCATGCTGACCCAGGCCGGCGTGCTCAGCGAAGCCGAGCGCGACGCCATCGTCGCGGGGCTGGACGAGATCCGCAGCGAGATCGAGGCCGGCACCTTCGAGTGGCGCGTCGATCTGGAAGACGTGCACATGAACATCGAGGCGCGCCTGACCGAGCGCCTGGGCGTGGTCGGCAAGAAGCTGCACACCGGCCGCAGCCGTAATGACCAGGTGGCCACCGACATCCGCCTCTGGCTGCGCGACGAGATCGACGCCATCCTCGTCGAGCTGAATCGCCTGCAGGCCGGCCTGCTGCAACTGGCCGAGACCGAAGCCGACACCATCATGCCCGGTTTCACCCATCTGCAGACCGCCCAGCCGGTGACCTTCGGCCACCACCTGCTGGCCTGGTTCGAGATGCTTTCCCGCGACCACGAGCGCCTGGTCGACTGCCGCAAGCGCGTCAATCGCATGCCCCTGGGCAGCGCGGCCCTGGCCGGCACCACCTACCCCATCCAGCGCCAGGTCACCTGCGAGCTGCTGGGCTTCGAGGCCATCGGTGGCAACTCCCTGGATGGCGTTTCGGATCGCGACTTCGCCATCGAATTCTGCGCCGCCGCCTCCCTGGCGATGATGCACCTGTCGCGCTTTTCCGAGGAGCTGGTGCTCTGGACCAGCGCCCAGTTCCAGTTCATCGACCTGCCCGATCGCTTCTGCACCGGCTCCTCGATCATGCCGCAGAAGAAGAATCCCGACGTCCCCGAGCTGGTCCGCGGCAAGACTGGCCGGGTGTTTGGCGCCCTTACCGGCCTGCTGACCCTGATGAAGGGGCAGCCGCTGGCCTACAACAAGGACAACCAGGAAGACAAGGAACCCCTGTTCGACGCCGCCGATACCCTACGAGACTCCCTGCGTGCCTTCGCCGACATGGTCCCGGCCATCAAGCCCAAGCGCGAGATCATGCGCGAGGCAGCGCGTCGCGGCTTCTCCACCGCCACCGACCTTGCCGACTACCTAGTGCGCAAGGGCCTGCCGTTCCGCGATTGTCACGAGATCGTCGGCCATGCGGTGAAGTACGGTGTGGATACCGGCAAGGACCTGGCCGAGATGAGCCTGGACGAACTGCGTCGCTTCAGCGATCAGATCGAGCAGGACGTCTTCGCCGTCCTGACCCTGGAAGGCTCGGTCAATGCCCGCGACCACATCGGTGGCACCGCACCGGCCCAGGTCCGCGCCGCCGTGAAGCGCGGCCGCGAGCTGCTGGCCAAGCGCTGAAAGCTGTCTTGCGCTCCCCACCGCCTCTCAGCGGTGGTTGCCCGGGAGCAGGCAAGCCGTCCAGCCGTCCATCGGACGGCTCTGCCTGCCGGAGAGCCAGGCCGTACGGCCTTGGCGGCACTATGCCCACCTGCAATCCGTCTACGACACGGCTCTCTGGCTGAAGGCCTTGGCAGGCCACTAAGCGGCCGCCGACCAGCCGTCGATAGGTACGACCACCGGCACTCAGGACAGTGACCAGGCGGCCGATACTGGAGACTTGACCAGCCGTTCGAGTCAAGTCTCATGCGCCTTTCAGCCTGCTCCATCCTGCTTTGCGGAATGTTCGCCGCGGCTTCCAGCCAGGCCGCCCTGCCGCCGCCGCTGCCACAGACGCTCACCTGGCATGTCCAGCTGAACGGCGTGCTGCAAAAGCCCAATCGCACCCTCTATGACATCGATCTCTATGACACCAGCAAGGCGGTGATCGCCAATCTGAAGGGCAATGGGAAGACGGTGATCTGCTATTTCAGCGCTGGCACCTGGGAAGACTGGCGGCCCGATGCCGCTCTCTATCCCAAGGCGGCCCTGGGCAAGGCGTTGGACGCCTGGCCGGGCGAGCGCTGGCTGGACATCCGTCGCGCCGACGTCCGCGTGCTGCTGGCCAAGCGCCTGGACCTGGCGGTACAGAAGGGCTGCCAAGGGGTGGACCCGGACAACGTCGACGGCTACTCCAACCCCAACGGCCTCAAGCTGACCAAAGCCCAGCAGCTGGACTTCCTCAACTGGCTGGCCGACGAGGCGCACAGGCGCAGTCTGCTGGTGGGTCTGAAGAATGCCGTGGACCTGGTGCCGAGCCTCTACACCAAGTTCGACTTCGCCCTCAACGAGAGCTGCTACGACTACGCCGAGTGCAACGCCTACAGCTACTTCCGCACCCAGAAGAAGCCGGTGATGATCATCGACTACGGTCTCTACAGCACCAAGCGCTGCAGCCAGGCCAAGACCTCGGGCTACAACCTGCAGTTCTACCCGCTGTCGCTGGCGGCACTGGGCACCGCCTGCAAGTAGCCATGGCGCGGGATCTGGGTCAGGTCGCGCGAGCGGGAGCCACGCCCAACGCGGCTTGGCCGACGCGCAGCGGATTTTGAGCAGGCGCTCAGAACTTGTTTACGATCTTTTGGACTAGAGCCAGACAAGGCAAAAACAGCTGAGGAAGCGCAGTTTACAAGTTGCAAATGAGCATTCCGAAGCTGTTTCTAACGCCGTATGGCCGACGGCCAGGAGATCGTAAACAGGTTCTCAGTCGAGGCCGGCCTTCTTGTGCGATCTCTGCCCCAGCGCGATCCAGTCCAGATCGCCCTCGCCCTGGGCGACGGCCTCCAGCAGGTTGTCCCTTAGGACGCTGGCAAAGGGTAGCGGCACCGCCTTCTCCTGCCCGGCCGCCAGGGCCAGGCCAACGTCCTTGAGCCCCAGGCTGAGTTTGAAGGCCGCCGGCGAGAATCGTCGCTCGGTCAGCAGGCGTCCGTAGTTCTGGTACACCGGGGCGGCGAACAGGGTGCTGGTGAGGATCTCCAGCAGCGCTGCCGGCTCCACGCCATAGCTGCGGGCCAGGGCGGTACTCTCGCCCATGGTTTCGATGGCGCTGGCGATCATGAAGTTGCCGGCGATCTTCACCACGTTGGCCTGGCGCGGCTCCGCGCCCACCGGCCAGGTCTTGCGTCCCAGCACGTCGAGCAGCGGCTGGACGCGCTGGATCGCCTCGGGCTCGCCGGCCACCACGATGTTGAGCTGGCCACTGGCAGCTACGTCGGTGCGGCCGAAGACGGGTGCCGCCACATAGCCCAGGCCGGCCTCGGCATGGCGCGCGACCAGTTCGTCCACCAGGGCCACCGACAGGGTGGCCATGCTGACGTGGATCAGCCCGACCCGTGCCTGCTCAAGGGCGCCGCTGTCGAGGATCACCTCGCGGGTGGCGGCGTCATTGGCCAGGATGCTGAAGACCACCTCCACGTCGAAGGCCTCCGCCGGCGTCGCCGCCGCGCGGGCACCCTGCTCGACCAGCACCTGGACCGGCGCCTGGGAGCGATTCCAGACCACGACCTCATGACCGGCCTTGAGCAGATTGGCGGCCATGCCCTGGCCCATGCCACCCAGGCCAATGAATCCGATACGCATAGTGTTGCCTCCTCGAGGTGCGATGGATGCCGCCGGCTACAGCCAGCGGCGAAACTTGAACCAGGCATAGGGAATCAACGCCGAGACCACCATGGCGCCCAGCGCCAGCGGATAGCCGAAGTGCCAGTCCAGCTCCGGCATGACCTTGAAGTTCATGCCGTAGATGGTGCCCACCAGGGTCGGTGGCAGGAACAGCACCGAGGCGATGGTGAACACCTTGACGATGTTGTTCTGCTCCACGCTGATCAGGCCCAGGGTGGCGTCGAGCAGAAAGCCGATCTCGCCGTTCATCTTGGCCTGGTAATCGCTCAGCGAGCGGACGTCGCGTTCCAGCGTCTTGAACCAGGTCTTGGCCGTGCCGGAGATCCAGGTGGCACCCGCGCGCCGCAGGTAGGAAACGATGCGATTGATGCCCAGCAAACTCTCGCTGAGCTGGGCCAGCAGCTGGTTGCTGCGACCGAGCTGCTTGACGATGGATTGCAGGTCGGTCTTCGGCTGCTTGGCCTGATGGGGGTCCAGGGGTTCGCGAAACACCGCCTTGGCCAGACGATTGAGATGCGCCTGTACCGATTCGAGAATGTCGGCCACGCGGTCCACCAGGCTGTCCAGCAGCGAGGCGAAGATGACATCGCTGCGGCAGTGCTGGCTCGCCTGCTGCTGGGCCTTGCCGAGAAAGGTCTTGAAGGCGGCCAGTTCGGCGTAGCGCACCGTCACCAGCCACTCGGGCGTCAGCACGAAATTGACCACCGAGGCCTGCGGCTGATGCTCGCTGAAGCCGCTGACCACGGTGGTGGTCAGGTGCAGGGCCTGGTCGGTCTGATAGAGTCGCGAGGATTCCTCGATCTCGGCGATTTCTTCCCGGGTGGGGATGTCCATCGCCAGTGCCTGCTCCAGATAGCGCTCTTCCGCCTCACTGGGATCGAGCAGATCGACCCAGAGCAGATCCGCGGGCAGCGGGTCTCCCGGCGACAAGGGCTGCGCGACCAGCTCGTCGGCGGACAGGCGATAGCAGGTGATCATCGAGAAGACTCCAGGCCAGAATCAGGGGTCGCACTGTAACAAAAGGTATCCAGACATGATTGACCACGCTGATGACGAAGAATCCTTTGTCTCCTCCCATCTGATCGAAGCGGTGGAGAACCAGCTCGCCGCCGGCGAGCCGGATTATGTCCAGGCCGTACTCAACAAGCTGACCCTGGTCGGCTACGAGCGCGAAGAGGCCGTGCTGCTGATGGCCCAGGCGCTGTCCTACGAGATCGCCGCCATGCTCGACGCCGACCGTCCCTTCGACGGCGCCCACTACGAGCGCCTGCTACGGGCCCTACCGGAACTGCCCGAGGTCGCGGACGACTAGGCCTCGGCCGGCTCCAGCGCCAGCAGTTCCACCTGCTGCTCCTTGCCGCCGGGTACCGGCCAGCTGAGGCGCTCGCCGGGCGTCGCGCCGAGCAGCGCGCTGCCGGCCGGCGCCAGCACCGAGACCCGCCCCTCGCCACCAGCGTCCTCCGGATAGACCAGCACCACCTGGTACTCCTTGCCGGTATCGGTCTCGCGGCAACGCACCCGCGAATTCATGGTGACCACCGCACCGATCTCCTCGGGCGCCACTACCCGCGCCTGGGCCAGTTCCTCGTCCAGGGCCTCGGCCACGGGCCCGAATTCGGGCAGGGCGTCGAGCAGCCTTTCGAGACGGGACAGATCGACGGCGGAAACGGTAATGGGCGATGCATGGCGCATGGCGGACTCCTGGAGGACAAGACGACGCGGCCCCTGCCGCGAGCAGCGGCGGACCAACGGGATGACGGGCAACGGACGCCCAGTGGGAAGCCGCGACAGGGGCGGCAAAAGAAAACGGCGCTCGAAAGGCGCCGTCAGGTCACGCTAGCACAAGGGTCGCGGCAGCGGTCAAGCCGCACCGACCGCAGGTCGTCAGAGCCCGGGTAAGGCGACGCTCTCGCCGGTCTGCTCCAGGGTCACCCGCACCAGCAGCGCACCGAGGGTCTCGGACGAGGTGTCGCAGATCCAGCTCTGGCCATCCCAGTCGAAGTGATAGCCACCCGACCGCGCCGCCACCCAGAGCTGCACCAGCGGGGGCTGGCGGCTGAGAATCACCTGGCTGCCGTTGTCGAACTTGATCGTCAGCACGCCACCGGCATTTTCCAGATCGAGGTCCAGCCCGCTGTCGTCATAGGCGTCTTCGACCTGGCGCTGGGTCTGGTCGACGAGGTGATGGAATTGCGCTTCGCTGAGCCGGCTCATGACGATCCTCGAAAGAAGGGAAACAATCGCCGCACGGTAGCGGGCCGCCCAGATGGCGTCCAGTCGCAGCTGTTGCCGGCAGCTGCGCTTCAGCCATCCGGGCGTGTCAAAGAGTCGCTCAACCCCGTTATACTCGGTGCAATATCATCTTTTCGCATAGGTTTAGCGTCATGAAGCGCCTGTCTCTCCTCTTCATCGCCTGCGCCTGCCTGCTGGCCGGCTGCGGTCAGAAAGGCCCGCTGTACCTGCCCGACGACCAGAAAGCCGCCAAAGAACACCGCCACGACGTGTTCTAGGGAGCCATCATGGAAGTCTTCGCTGTCCGTGCAGGTGAACTGCATGCGGAAGGGGTAGCCCTGAGCGCTGTGGCGCAGGAATTCGGCACCCCCGCCTACGTCTATTCGCGAGCGCACATCGAGGGCCAGTACCGCGCCTATACCGATGCGCTGGCCGGTCTGCCGCACCTGGTCTGTTTCGCCGTAAAGGCCAACTCCAACCTCGGCGTGCTCAATGTCCTGGCCCGCCTCGGCGCCGGCTTCGACATCGTTTCCCGCGGCGAACTGGAGCGCGTCCTGGCCGCCGGTGGCGATCCGCACCGGGTGGTGTTCTCCGGGGTCGGCAAGACCCGTGACGACATGCGCCGCGCCCTGGAAGTGGGCGTGCACTGCTTCAACGTCGAATCCACCGACGAGCTGGAACGGCTGCAGCAGGTGGCCGCCGAACTGAACGTGGTCGCGCCGATCTCGCTGCGGGTCAATCCCGACGTCGACGCTGGCACCCATCCCTACATCTCCACCGGTCTCAAGGAAAACAAGTTCGGCATCGACATCGCCGACGCCGAGGCGGTCTACGCCCGCGCCGCCGCGTTGCCGAACCTGGAAATCCTCGGTGTGGACTGCCATATCGGCTCCCAGCTCACTACCCTGCCGCCCTTCCTCGACGCCCTCGACCGACTCCTGGCGCTGATCGATCGCCTCGCCGAGCGCGGCATCGTTTTGCGCCACCTGGATCTCGGCGGCGGCCTGGGCGTGCGCTATCGCGACGAACAACCGCCGCTGGCCGGCGACTACATCCAGGCCATCCGCGAGCGCATCGCCGGGCGCAGCCTGACCCTGGTGTTCGAGCCGGGCCGCTTCATCGTGGCCAACGCCGGCGTCCTGCTGACCCGCGTGGAATACCTCAAGCACACCACCCACAAGGATTTCGCCATCGTCGACGCGGCGATGAACGATCTCATCCGTCCGGCGCTGTACCAGGCCTGGATGGCGGTGGAGCCGGTGGTCGCGCGCCAGGGCGAAGCCCGCCGCTACGACCTGGTCGGTCCCATCTGCGAGACCGGCGACTTCCTCGCCAAGGACCGCGAGCTGGTGCTGGCCGAAGGCGATCTGCTGGCCATCCGCTCCGCCGGGGCCTATGGCTTTACCATGAGTTCCAACTACAACACCCGCGGCCGTGCGGCCGAGGTGATGGTGGATGGCGATCAGGTGCACCTGGTCCGTCGGCGCGAGACGCTGGAAGAACTCTTCACAGGCGAGAGCCGGCTGCCGGCCTGAGGGGAGTTCCATGCAACTGCGCTTCACCAAGATGCACGGTCTGGGCAACGATTTCATGGTCCTCGACCTGATCAGCCAGCACGCGCACATCCAGCCCAAGCACGTCCGTCTGTGGGGAGATAGAAACACCGGGATTGGCTTCGACCAGTTGCTGATCGTCGAAACCCCGACCACGCCGGACGTGGACTTTCGCTATCGCATCTTCAACGCCGATGGTTCCGAGGTCGAACAGTGCGGCAATGGCGCCCGCTGCTTCGCCCGCTTCGTCTTCGATAAGCGCCTGACGGTCAAGAAACAGATCCGCGTCGAAACCAAGAGCGGCATCATCGAATTGCACCTCAAGGGCGATGGCCAGGTGCGTGTCGACATGGGCGCACCGCGCCTGCAGACCGCCGAGATCCCCTTCATCGCCGAGGCTGAGACCCTGAGCCATGCCGTCCAGGTCGAGGGCGAGACGGTCGAGCTGGCGGTGGTCTCCATGGGCAACCCCCACGGTGTGCTGCGGGTCGCCGACGTCGACCAGGCGCCGGTGCTCACCCTCGGGCCCAAGCTGGAGTGCCATCCGCGCTTTCCGCAAAAGGCCAACATCGGCTTCCTGCAGATCATCGACGCCCAGCGCGCCCGCCTGCGGGTCTGGGAGCGCGGTGTCGGCGAAACCCGCGCCTGCGGTACCGGCGCCTGCGCCGCCGCCGTGGCCGGGATTCGCCAGGGCTGGCTGAAATCGCCGGTCAGCATCGAGTTGCCAGGCGGTCTGCTCAACATCGAGTGGGACGGCGTCGGCCAACCGGTGCTCATGACCGGTCCGGCCACCCGTGTCTATGAAGGCCAGGTAAGAGTATGAGCGATACCCCCGAACTGACCGCGGACCAGGTCGCCGACTGGCTGCTGGACCACCCGCACTTCTTCGCCGATCGCGAAGAGCTGCTGGCGGAGATGCGTGTCCCCCACCAGCGGGGGACCGCCATCTCCCTGGTCGAGCGGCAACTCGGCCTGCTGCGCGATCGCAACGGCGAGATGCGCCATCGCCTGGCCCACCTGATGGACGTGGCCCGGGACAACGACCGGCTGTTCGACAAGACCCGCCGGCTGATCATCGGCCTGCTGGACGCCAACAGCCTCGAAGAGGTGATCGGCACCGTCGAGGACAGCCTGCGTCATGAGTTCAAGGTGCCCTACGTCGGCCTCATCCTGTTCCACGAGCACCCGCTGCCGGTCGGCCGCAGCGTCACCCCCGCCGAAGCGCAAAAGGTGATCGGCGGCCTGCTGGGTGGTGAGAAGACCACCAGTGGCGTCCTGCGCGCCCACGAACTGGCCTTCCTGTTCGGTGACTCGGCCAAGGAAGAAGTCGGCTCGGCTGCCGTCGCCGCCCTCTCCCACCAGGGCCTGCATGGGGTCCTGGCGATCGGCAGCCCCGACCCCCAGCACTATCGCAGCAGCCTGGGCACGCTGTTCCTGAGCCATGTGGCGGAAGTCCTGGCGCGGGTACTGCCCCGCTTCCCCGTCCCCTTGCGCACGGTGCGCTGAGCCCGGGAGCGGAGCATGCAGATCCAGCTCGATGCCTATCTCGACCATCTGCGCCTGGAACGCCAGGTTTCGCCCCACACCCTCGACGGCTACCGCCGCGATCTGCGCAAGCTGCTGACCTTCGTCGAAGCCGAGGGGCTGAGCGACTGGGGCGGCCTGGACAGTCGCCGCCTGCGCGCCCTGATCGCCCAGCTGCACCGGGCCGGTGCCTCCAGCCGCAGCCTGGCGCGATTGCTTTCAGCCTGTCGCGGCTTCTATCTCTACCTGATCCGCGAAGGTCACTGCAGCCAGGACCCGGCCCACGGGCTCTCGCCGCCCAAAGCCCAGAAGGCCCTGCCCAAGGTGCTCGACGTCGACCGCTCCATGCAGCTGCTCGACGGCGCCGTGGAAGACGACTTTCTCGCCCTGCGCGACCAGGCCCTGCTGGAGCTCTTCTACAGCTCCGGGCTGCGGCTGTCCGAACTGGTGGGTCTGGACCTGGCGGATGTGGACCTGGCCCAGGGCCTGGTTCAGGTGCGCGGCAAGGGCAACAAGGAACGGGTGCTGCCCATCGGCAGCAAGGCCCGCGACGCCCTGGAGACCTGGCTCAAGGTCAGACTCCAGGCCGCCCCGCGTGACGATGCCCTGTTCATCGGCCAGCGCGGTCTGCGGCTGACGCCCCGCGCGGTGCAGCTGCGGGTGCGCGAGGCCGGCGTCCGCGAACTGGGCCAGCACCTGCATCCGCACATGCTCAGGCACAGCTTCGCCAGCCACATGCTCAGCGCCTCCGGCGATCTGCGCGCGGTGCAGGAGCTACTCGGCCACGCCGACATCGCCACCACCCAGATCTACACCCACCTGGACTTCGGCCAGCTCGCCGAGGTCTATGACAAGGCGCACCCCCGCGCCAAGCGCAAGGCCAGCCGATGACGATTCGCCTCGTGACCTTCGACCTCGACGACACCCTCTGGGAAATCGCTCCCGTCATTCATTCCGCGGAAGCCCTGCTGCGCGACTGGTTCGCCGATGCCGCTCCGCGGCTGGGCAGCGTTCCGGTGGAGCACCTCTGGGCGATCCGTGATCGCCTGCTGCAGCAGGACGCCGGGCTCAAGCACCGGGTCAGCGAGATGCGCCGCCGGGTCATCCACCAGGCACTGCTCGATGCCGGCTATGGCGAACCCGAGGCCGCCCAGCTGGCCGAAGCGGGCTTCGCGGTCTACCTGGCCGCCCGCCAGCAGGTCACCTTGTTCGACGACGTCCACCCCACCCTGGAGCAACTGGCCGATCGCTACACCCTGGGCGTGCTTACCAATGGCAATGCGGACGTCCAGACCATCGGCCTGGCCGACTACTTCCGCTTCGCCCTGAATGCCGAGCAACTGGGTGTCGGCAAGCCCGACCCCACGCCCTTTCGCGAAGCCCTGCGCCTCACCGGCATTCCCGCCGAGGCCACCGTGCACGTCGGGGACAACCCCGTGGATGATGTCGAGGGCGCCCAGCGCGCCGGTATCCGCGCGGTCTGGTTCAACCCCTTGCAGCATCCCTGGCAGGGCCCCGGCAAACCGGATGCGGAGGTCCGCAGCCTGAGCGAGCTTCCCGCCGTGCTGGAGGGATGGTCAGGCAGACCGAAAAATAGTAATACTAAATAATGAAAAGCTGAGTTTTTCGCGCTTGCCAGCCGTCTGCTTGCTCCTTCGATTCTGTTAACCAATCGTCAAAATATTCGTCACACTTGCAGCCCGCATTAGCAGGTGCTTTGCGACCCCCTTCACCAAAAACTTCGGGAGCCGACGGTTTTTTGCCAAGCACACCTCATTTGGCCGTCTATTCCCTAAGAACAACAGCAGTAATGGCCGTCTCGCTGACCAACTTCCCCTGCCGGACCTCGCGTTGACAGTCCAAACCCTTTTGACAATCATTGCCGCAGATTCGAAGTAGCGCTGGGATTGCGCGCTGAATCTGCTGCCGTACAGGTCAGGGAAGACAGCATTACCTCCCCCTCCTCTGCGTCTCGCCGATGGTTTCTCAAGTTTCTGGACGTTGCGTTGTCAGGCCTTGATATCGGTAACTAAACCCTCTGCTCATTCCGTCCAGGTGCAAACCCGTGCGGTAGCCATGTCCGAACCGGACCAGTTACCAGCCAAGACGCGGTAAACCTGTGCGGTAGCCATGCCCAGGCGCTGGACAGAGCGGGACGATCACCGTGCCAGCGAGCACCTGCAGGACTACATGGATGTCATCTGAACTGGACTTAATTCTCTTTGCTCACGCAACTTCGGTCTTGCCTGAAACAGGCAAGCGAATGGCGGTGCGGGCAAACAAGCTACCGCGGGCTTCAGCGCCCTGCGTGCTGGTTCGGATCAGTTCGAAAAAGAGTGGAAAGCGCTCGCTAGACAGTCTCGAGCAAGTTGGCGAAGTCCTGGCACTGACAACCAAGCATTAGTTATCCGCACTGGCTGTCGCGGGCCCTGACCAACGTTCATCAGACGGTCATTTATTCAATAAAGATTAAAAAGCTCTGCTGCATTTTTTGCTGACTGCCGGGCACGGCGAAAGCCAGTTTCAACCACGTTAATTGCGCCCTGATGGCGCACGGAGAGGATGCCCCGATGGCAAGGAATGATCTATCGGAAGCGACATTAGGATGTCTAATTGGCGGCGCTGGTCCGGCGGGCCTGGGATTCCTGTTCAATGCCATCAAGCGTGGCGCCCTGGAGCAGCTGGCCCAGGCGGGCACCATCATCGTCGACGCCGGGACCGAACTCGGTGCCGGCAAGCTGGGTGACTATCAGATCATCGCCAACTCGGTGAGCGACGTCTTCCTGGACTGTCTGCGCGACCCCCTGTTGGCGCCCATCCTGGCGCCGCTGCAGGCCTCGCCGACCTTTCGCCACCTCAAGTTGAATGCCCAGGAAGCGCCGGCGCTGCCCATCGTCGGCCAGCTCTTCCAGCAGGCCGCCGGCCTGATCCTGCCCTGGCTGGAACGCCAGTACGGCATCCCCACCTGGCGCCAGACCCGTATCACCGAGGTCACCTGCGAAGGTTCGAGCTATGTCGTCTGGCTGGAACAGGCTGGCGCCATCCGCCGCGTGCGCACCTCCAGCCTGGTGCTGAACCTGGGCGGCAAGCAGACCCGCTCCAGCTTCGAGGAAAGCAGCCAGGCCATGGGTCTGCAGCTGCCCCAGAGCGCCTCGATCGACAGCTCCGACAGCCTGCTGCGCCTGCAACCCGAGGCCCTGCGCCAGCGCTATCGTGCCCGGCTCAAGGATGGCGGTCCGATCTGCGTGGTGGGCGGGTCCCACAGCGCCTTTTCCGCCCTGGACAACCTGGCCAGTGCCCTGCACCACGACGGCCTGCGCGAACTGACCCTGGTCCATCGCTCGCCGATCCGACTGTTCTACGAGACCGCTGCCGAAGCCCTGGCCGCCGGCTATGACTTCGACCCGTTGCAGGATATCTGCCCCATTTCCAAGCGGGTCAACCGCTCGGGCGGGTTGCGCTACCGAGCCCACGAGATCGGTCGCCAGGTCCTGGCCGGTCAGGCCATCGGCGGCACTCCGGTCAAGGTGAAGACGCTGCAACTGGATGGCAGCGCCGAGCGCCTCGCCAGCGCCCAGACGCTGTTCGACAGCGCCGCCTTGCTGGTTCAGGGCATGGGTTACCAACCCATAGTGCCCGAGCTGCGCTGCCAGGACGGTCGTCCGCTGACCCTGCGCACCCTGCGCGGCGGTCTGGATTCCGACGCGGCCGGCAGCCCGCTGGACCAGCACGGCCAGCGCCTCAAGGGCCTGCACCTGTTCGGCCTGGGTTCGGGGTTGGCGGTCGACCCCCGACTGGGCAGCGAAGCGTCCTTTTCCGGACGCATCTATGGGGTCTGGCAGTTCCACAACGATGCCAGTCGCGAGGCCCTCGAATCGGTTCTGGAGCGGCTGGACAAGCCCGGCGTCCCCTTCCGGCCGATGGCCAGCCCCGTCGCCGAACACGCTTGACCGAACCGACACGTATCAAGGACTCGATAAGCAGGTACCGGATCATGATCAATGTGACCAAGCCCTACCTGGGCGACAAGGAACGCTTCAAGGCGTATATCGACAAGATCTACGCCAACAACTGGATCACCAATCAAGGCCCTCTGCACGCTCAGCTCGAAGAGCGCCTGCGCGATTATCTGGGTGTCAGAAACATCATCCTGGTCAACAACGGTACCCTGGCCCTGCAGGTCGCCTATCGCGCCCTGGGCCTGTCCGGCAGCGCTATCACCACGCCGTTCAGCTTCGTCGCCACCACCAGCACCCTGCACTGGGAAGGGATCCGCCCGGTCTTCGCCGACATCCACCCGGAAACCTGGAACCTGGATCCGGCCAACGTCGAAGCCGCCATCGAGCCTGACACCTCGGCCATCGTCGCCACCCACGTGTTCGGCAATCCCTGCGATGTCCGTGGCCTGCAGCAGGTCGCCAACCGCCACGGCCTCAAGGTCGTCTACGACGGCGCCCATGCCTTCGGTACCCGCTTCGAAGGCCGCTCGGTGCTGCAGTGGGGCGACATCACCACCGTCAGCTTCCACGCCACCAAGCTGTTCCACACCATCGAAGGCGGCGCGATCATCACCGAAGACGACGAGCTCGCCGAGCGCGTCCGCCGCATGATCAATTTCGGCATCGTCGATGCCGAGCGCATCGAAGGCGTGGGCATCAACGCCAAGCTCAACGAGGTATCCGCGGCCATGGGGCTGTGCATCCTCGACGAGCTGGAAGACATCCTGGCCCGCCGCGCCGTCATCGGTCAGCACTATGAGCGACGCCTGCAGGGCGCCTTCGACCTGCAGCGCCCCACCTACGGCAGCCAGCTGAACTACAGCTACTTCCCGGTGGGCCTGCGCGACGAGCCGAGTCTGCTGGACACCAAGAAGGCCCTGAACGCCGTCGGCATCAATCCGCGCCGCTACTTCTATCCGTCGCTGGAAACCCTGGACTACCTGCAGCCTCAGGCGATCAAGCCGGTCTCGCGCAAGCTGAGCCACCGCATCCTCTGCGTGCCGCTCTATCCGGACCTGCCGCAGGCGACCCAGGACCTGCTGATCGACACCCTGCTGTTGGCACAACAGAAGAAGACCAGCATGGAATCCCTGCGGGCACTCATCACCCCGGCACAGCTACTGCCGAGCTGGGATTTTCCCGGCGACTCCTCTCCTGTTCTAACTTGATCCTGGCCCGCTATCTCCCATGACCAGTCCCGCGAAAGTGTCGGTGTTGCGCAACACCCTGATCAATTATGCCGGCCAAGCCTATGCGCTGCTGATCGGCATCTTGATCCAGCCGATGTATCTCGGTCATCTGGGTGCCGAAACCTATGGTCTGATCGGCTTCTTCGCCGTGCTGCAGACCTGGCTGCAACTCCTCGACGTGGGCATTTCCGCCTCGCTGGTACGTGACGTCGCCCATGGCCGTGGCCAGACCGGCGCGGGGCGTACCCGTGGCCAGCTGCTGCGCTCGCTGGAATTCATCTTCATCCCCCTGGCGACCCTGGCCTTCGTCGCCATCGAGCTGAATTCGGAATGGATGGCGGGCCACTGGCTCAACGTCCAGGGCCTGCCCACGGAGACCGTGGCCCACTGCATCGGCCTGATGGGGCTGATGATCGCCTTCCGCCTGCTGTCGACGCTGTACAAGAGCGGCGTCCAGGGTGTCGAGCTGCACGGCTGGCTGAATCTGGTCAACGTACTGATCGCCACGGTGCGCTATTTCGGCGGCCTGATCCTGGTGATGTGGATTTCCCAGGAGCCGCTGGACTTCTTCGTGTTCCAGGCCTTCGTCGCCGTGTTCGAGATGCTGGTCTATGCGCTCAAGGCCTATCGCCTGCTGCCCAACCCCACCTGGTGGAGCGGCTTCGACTGGCAGCGGGTCAAGCCCATCGTGCCCTTCGCCCTGAGCATGTCCTTTACCTCGATCCTGTGGATCGCCCTGACCCAGCTCGACAAGCTGGTGCTGTCCAAGGCGCTGCCCCTGGCCGAGTACGGCTACTTCAGCCTGGTGGCGCTGATCTCCACCGGCATCGTGACCCTGACCAATCCCCTGGTGCAGGCGCTGCTGCCGCGCATGACGGTGCTGGTGTCCCAGGACAAACCGCTCGAACTGGAACGCCTCTATCGCAACGCGGCGCGCTTCGCCTTCGCCATCCTGCTGCCGCTGGCGGCCATGGTGGCCTTCCATGGCGAGGCGCTGATCTTCGCCTGGACCGGCGACAAGGTCTCCGCCCACTGGAGCGAACCGATCCTGTTCTGGTACGCCCTGGGCTCGGCGCTGCTGGCTCTCAGTCAGTTCCAGTTCTATCTGCAGTACGCCTACGGCAAGTTGCGCCTGCACGTCTGGTACAGCCTGGTGTCCGCGGCCATTTCGGTGCCCATCGTGATCCTGGTGGTCCTGCATTACGGCGCCTACGGCGCGGCGCTGGCCTGGTTCTTCATGCGCCTGATCCCCTTCGTGATCTGGCCGATGATCGTCCACGGCCGCTTCGCGCCGAATCTGCAGCGCTACTGGAACCAGGACCTGCTGGTGGCCGTGGTGGTGACCGCCATCGGCGTGGGCCTGAGCAAGTTGCTGTACCAAGAGATTCAACCGCAGGAGCGGTTTGCCATTCTCGCCACCCTTGCCCTGAGCGGTGGCCTGACCCTGGTGCTGATGGCGCTGAGCTATGTGCTCTGTTCTCCGAAACAGACCCGCTCGCGCCTGTTTTCCCAACTCTACAAAGCAGGTATCTGACATGGACGCTCGGACCGAAGCAGAGATCATGAAGAACTGGCCGACGGATTGCAGTCGGCCGGTCGCCAGCATCGTCTGCCTGACCTTCAACCATCGCGACTACATCGGCCAGGCCATCGATGGCTTTCTGCGCCAGCAGACCGATTTTCCCTTCGAAATCATCATCAACGATGACGCTTCGACCGATGGCACCCGGGAAATCCTCCAGGACTACGAGCGCCGCTATCCCCGGCTGATCCGTCTGATCCTGCAGAAGGAAAACCAGTACAGCCAGGGCAAGCCCTATGGCATGCCGGTGTTCCAGCACGCCCGCGGCGACTACATCGCCTATTGCGAAGGTGACGACTACTGGAACGACCCGCGCAAGTTGCAGCTGCAGGTGGATTTCCTGGAGCGCAATCGGGACTACGCCCTGACCTTCCACGCCTCCTATGCCTTCAACAGCAAGGGGATCGTCAATCCGCAGCGTTTCAGTGGCCAGGATCACTACGACCGCAGCGAAACCGAGCTGAAGAAGGCCCTGCCGCTGTCCACCCTGACCGCCTGCTTCCGCAATGTCCTACGGGAACTGCCGCCGGAGCTGGAAACCGCTGCGCTCATGGACATCGTCTGGTGGTCGCTGCTGGGTGCCCACGGCAAGGGCAAGTTCATGGACGAGATCCGCCCCGCCGCCTACCGCGTGCACGAGAACGGGATCTTTTCCATGCGCGCCAGCCAGAAGCGCCTGCAGATGGATCTCCACACCCAGTACTGCCTCGCCAACTATTACTACCGGCTGGGCGAGCGTGACCTGCATGTCTTCTTCCTGCGCCAGGTCCTGAGTCTTTCGCTGTCCTCGATTCCGCCGACCCAGAAGGTCAAGGCGCTCTTGCGGGCGGTAAGCAACATCACCCTCAACATCGGCCGACGCTTCGCCCCCAAACGCGTCACCTACTGAACGTACACAGAGCAGTTTTCCGGCTGCGCTGTATCCAGCTAAAAGGAAGGGACCCCAATGACCGTCATGCAGCGCTCTTCGTTCGAACAACACGAAGAACAACACCTGGACCTCAAGACGATGGCCCTCACGCTTCTTGATCACAAGAAGCTGATCGCGGGCATCACCGCGGGCTTTCTCGCCGTGGGCATCACCTATGCCGTGCTGTCCACCCCGCAGTACATCGCCGGGGCGATGATCCAGATCGAACCCAAGAAGAATGCGCTCACGGCGGTCGCCGAGACCGTGGTGCGCCCCAACTCGGCCTCGCCGGCCGTGGCCGAGATCGAGCTGCTGAAATCCCGCGCGGTGCTGGCCAAGACCGTGGAGAACCTGCGCCTGGACATCGAGGCCAAGCCACGCTTCTTCCCGCTGATCGGTCACTACCTGTGGCGCACCTACGAAGCCGACAAGCCGGGTCAGCTGGCGGACAGCTGGCCGCAACTGCGCGGCTTCGCCTGGGGCGGCGAAAAGATCGACGTCTTCCAGTTCGATGTCCCAGACGACATGTACGGCGAGACCCTGACGGTGGTCGCCGGCAGCAACGGTCGCTATCGCCTGCTGGACAAGGACAAGCAGCCGCTGCTGGATGGCCAGGTCGGCCAGATGGCCAGCGGTAACGGCTACCGCATGCAGATCAAGACCCTGACCGCGCGCCCCGGCACCGAATTCAAGGTGACCCGCAACCGCGTCATCACCACCGCACAGCTCTATCAGAACCGCATCAAGACCAGCGAAGCGGGCAAGGAATCGGGCATCATCTATCTGTCCCTGGCGGACGAGAATCCCGACCTGGCCAAGAGCGTGCTGTCCGAGATCAGCCGCCTGTACGTGCTGCAGAACGTCGAGCGCAGCTCGGCCGAAGCGGCCCAGCGCCTGGACTTCCTGCGTGGCCAGCTGCCGGCGGTGCGCAAGGACCTGGAAAGCGCCGAAGCGGCCCTGAACAGCTATCAGACCAACAGCCGCTCCGTGGACATCAGCCTGGAAACCAAGGCGGTCCTGGACAAGATCGTCACCCTCGACACCAACATCTCCCAGCTCAAGCTCAAGCAGGCCGAATACGATCGCCTCTATACCCGCGATCACCCCAGCTACAAGACCCTGCTGAACCAGCTCGCCCAGCTGGAAGTGGAAAAGCGCAGCCTGCAGCGCAAGGTGGAAGCCCTGCCCAGCACCCAGCAGGAACTGCTGCGTCTGAATCGCGACATGAAGGTCACCAACCAGACCTATCAGCTGCTGCTCAACCAGGCCCAGGAACAGGACATCATCCGCGCCGGCACCATCGGCAACGTGCGCCTGGTCGACAACGCCGACGTCAACCTCGACGAGCCGGCCACCAACCGCAAGATCGCGCTGATCCTGTCGCTGCTGCTGGGTCTGGTGACCTCCGTGGTGGTGGTCTTTGTCCGCCAGGCCTTCCAGAAGGGCATCGAGAATCCCGACACCGTCGAGCAGATCGGCCTGCCGGTCTATTCCACCCTGCCCTTCACCAAGGACCAGGAGCGCCTGAACCGTCGCCTGAAGAAAAAGACCCGTACCGGCGAACCCAATCTGCTGAGCGTGGTGCAGCCGGCCAACCTGGCGGTGGAGTCCCTGCGCAGCCTGAGATCCAGCCTGCACTTCGCCATGCTGGAAGCCAAGAACCGGGTGATCATGATTTCCAGCCCGACCCCGGGCGTCGGCAAATCCTTCGTCTCCAGCAACCTCGCCGCGGTGGTCGCCCAGTCGGGTCAGCGCGTGCTGCTGATCGACGCCGACATGCGCAAGGGCTATCTGCACCGCGTGTTCGGCCTGCAGCCGCAAGCCGGCCTGTCCGAGCTGCTGACCGGTCGCAGCAAGCTGCGTGAAGCCATCGTCCCGAGCGGTATCGCCCAACTGGACATCATCAGCTGTGGTCAGTCCGCGCCGAATCCCTCAGAGCTGCTGATGCACGCCAACTTCTCCCGTCTGCTGGACGAAGTGGGCGGCCTTTATGACCTGGTGATCATCGATACCCCGCCGATCCTGGCGGTGACCGATGCCGCCCTGGTGGGTCGTCTCGCCGGCACCACGCTGCTGGTCACCCGTTTCGGCCAGAGCACCCTCAAGGCGGTGGAGAACTCCCGCCGGCGCTTCGCCCAGAACGGCATCACCATCAAGGGCGCCATCCTCAACGGCGTGCAGCGCAAGGCCTCGACGTCCATGGAAGACGATGGCGTCTACGGCTACTACGAATACGGCCCCCGTACCTGATACGCCGCAACAGATCGCCCCTAGAGAAGGAACTCGCCCATGACGCTCGCCCCTCCCACCGGTCACTGGTATCTGGTGCAGACCAAGCCCAATCAGGAAGCCAGGGCCGAAGAAAACCTGAGCAGACAGGGCTATGTCTGCTTCCGGCCCCAGCGCGAGCGCAAGGCGTCCGGCAGAAGTCGTGCGGTTGGCAGCGAGTCGCTGTTCCCGGGGTATCTGTTCATTCAGCTCAATGACGTGAACGACAACTGGTACCCCATCCGCTCGACGCGCGGCGTCAATCGGATCGTCAGCTTCGGCACCCAGCCGACGGCGGTGAGCGAAGGCATCATCGACGACATCCGCCAGCGACTCGCCGCCCTGGCGGAACCTGCGCCCGCCCACCAGCCCGGCGCGACCGTGCGGGTGCAGTACAGCCAGGAGCTGGAAATGGACGCGGTGTTCCTGAGTGCCGATGGCAACGAGCGGGCCATCATCCTGCTGCGCATCCTGCAACGCGAACAACGGGTCAGCGTCGCTCTTGATCAATTGTCGGCAGCGGCTCCCGTCAACCAACGGCTGCGCGCCTGACCAAGAACTGTAAGACCCTTTGGAGGAGTCTATTCATGCAATGCAAGACCACGGTCGTGACCGTCACCTACGGCAATCGCCTCGGCTATCTGGAGCAGCTGGTCACCCGCGCCCTGGCCGAACGCACCATCCACCAGGTCGTCGTGGTGAGCAATGCGGCGACGGTATCGCTGGATAGCCTCGAAACCCGCTGGCCCGGTCAGGTCAAGGTGATCGCCCTGAGCGAGAACACCGGCTCCGCCAACGGTTACGCCGTGGCCCTGGAAGCCGCTCTGGCCAGCGACACCACCCATATCTGGATGATGGACGACGACAACGCCCCCCTGGGCGATGCCCTCGACGTGCTGCACCGCCGCCTCGACGAACTCGGCGCCGTCCATGGCCGCGACAAGGTCGCCGTGCTCGGCTATCGGCCGACCCAGCAGGCCGACATCGCCCAGTGCATCCCGACCAAGATGATCACCCAGCCGCGTTCGAGCTACTTCGGCTTCCACGTGGCGCGCATTCCCTACAAGATCTGGCGCCGCCTGCCCTGGGGCCGTCCGCGCGGTGGCCAGCCGGAAGCCCTGGTCGAGCTGCCCTTCGCCCCCTATGGCGGCATGCTCGCCCACCGCAGCCTCTATGAGCGCATCGGCCTGCCCCTGCGCGAGCTGGTGCTCTATTCCGACGACACCGAGTACACCTACCGCATCACCCAGGCCGGCGGAAAGCTGTTCATGGTCACCGAGGCGGAACTCGAAGAGCTGGAGCACTCCTGGAACATCAAGGAAGGCACCAGCAACGTCTACCAGAACTACCTGCAGGCCGGCTCGGACTTCCGCGCCTACTACGCCGCGCGCAACCAGGCCTGGTTCGACAAGAACGTCTGGGCCAGCTCGCGGCCGATGTACAACCTCAACCGCTACGTCTTCCACACCCTGCTCAAGTGGTTCGCCCGTGATGACAAGAGTCGCCAGCGCCTGGCGCTGATCCGGCAGGCGGTCCAGGACGGCGAAACCGGCGCGCTGGGGATAAACCGCAGCTATCCGCTATGAAACTGCTCTTTCTCAACAGCTTCTATCCGCCCCATGTGGGCGGTGGTGCGGAGCTCATCCTGCAACGCAGCGTGGAAGGCTTCCAGCAGCGTGGCCACGACGTCGCCGTGCTGGTGACCGGTCCCGAGCAGGGTGTGCATGAGGAGACGGTGAACGACGTCCGCGTCTATCGCGCCAGGCTGAAGAACTTCTACTGGCCCCTGACCCAGCAGCGCCCCGGTCCGCTGGCGCGCTTCGGCTGGCACTTTCGCGACCAGTACAACAGCGCGATGCGGCCCCCCCTGCGCCAGGTCCTGCAACGGGAAAAGCCGGATCTGGTGGTATGCCACAACCTGTCCGGCTGGTCGGTAGCGGCCTGGGACGAGATCCGCGCCAGCGGCGTCCCCATCGTGCAGGTGCTGCACGACATGTATCTGCTGTGCCCGAAGAACACCCTGTTCAAGAAGGGCCAGAGCTGCCAGAAACTCTGTGGCAGCTGCGCCGCCCTGCGCCGGCCCCACGCCGAGCAGTCCGCCAAGGTGGATGCCGTCGTCGGCGTCAGCCGCTATCTGCTGGACACCATCGTCAACAAGGGCTACTTCGGCGGCGTGCCGCGCCAGGTGATCCACAACGCCAGCCTGATCGCCGGTAGCAATGCCGAGACAGCGACCCCCAATCCGGACGGTGTCGTCCGCTTCGGCTACATGGGCACCCTGTCGGAAAACAAGGGGGTGGGCTGGTTGATCGAGCAGTTCCAGCGGCTGTCGCTCAACGCGACCCTGACCATCGCCGGCAAGGGCCAGCTGGACTACGAAACCCAGCTCAAGGCCATGGCCGATCCGCACAAGGTCAGCTTCGTCGGCTATCAGAAGCCCGAGGACTTCTACCGGAACATCGACGTCTTCGTGGCGCCGTCGCTGTGGGCCGAGCCCTTCGGCATGGTCGCCGTCGAGGCCTGCGCCTTCCAGAAGCCGGTCATCGCCACCCGCATGGGCGGCCTGCCGGAGATCGTCCGGGATGGTGTCAACGGCCTGCTCTGCAACGCCGACGACCGCGACTCCCTGGGCCGCGCCCTGCAATGCCTGCATGACGATGCCGAGCTGCGCCAGCGGCTGAGTCTGCTGAGCCGCACCGCGGTGATCGATCTGCTGAGCATGGACACCATGCTCGACCAGTACCAGGCGCTCTTCGAGGACGTGCTGGGCAAGGCGCAGCACGGCGCCACCAAGCAGCTTCACGTCCCTCACACACAGCTTTCCAACTGATCCACCCAGGTCACGGCAACGGGCAGAATCATGATCATCGTCAATTCCCGCTTCATCACCCAGGATCTTCGCGGCGTCCAGCGCTTCGCGGAATGCATCTCGCTGGAGCTGGCGAAGCTGAGATCCGACCTGCGCTTCGTCGCGCCGCCCGGCGCCGTCAGGCCCGAGGTGGCCAAACGGCTGGGCATCGAAGTCATCGGCACCCGCCAGGGCCAGCGCTGGGAGCAATGGGACCTGCCGAACTGGCTGAAGAGCCAGGGCAGTCCGCTACTGCTGTCACTGTGCAGCACGGCGCCGCTGCTCTACAGCAACCAGATCGCCACCCACCACGACATCAACTACGTGCGCTTTCCCGAGAGTTACTCGTGGAAATTCCGCACCTCGTACCGCTGCCTGATTCCCATGCTGCTCAAGCGCTCGAACGCCCTGATCACCGTGAGTGAATTCTCCCGCGACGAGATCTCGCGCTTCTATCGCTACCCGAGCGACTCGATCACTGTCGTGCCCAACGCCGTGGCCGACGCCTTCACCCTGGCGCCGCGGATCGACAGCGTCGACACCCCCTATCTGCTGGCGGTGTCCTCGCCCAGCTACCACAAGAACTTCTCACGGATGCTGGAAGCCTTCGCCGCCCTGCCGCGGGACCTCAAGGTCGAATTGCGCATCGTCGGCGACAGCCACGCCGTGTTCGGCCAGAGCGACCTGGCGACCCTGGCCGCCCGGGATTCGCGGGTCAAGCTGCTCGGCCGCATCGACGATGCCGAACTGGCGCGCCAGTATCGCCAGGCCACCGCCTTCGTCTTTCCGTCGCTCTACGAGGGGTTCGGCATCCCGCCCCTGGAAGCCCAGGCCTGCGGCTGCCCGGTGATCTCGGCCAATACCGCCTCCATGCCGGAAGTGCTGCAGGACAGCGTCCTCTATTTCGACCCCTACGAGACGGCCAGCATCACCCAGGCGATGCGCACCATCCTGCAGGACGCACCGCTCAGGGAGGCGCTCCGCGCCAAGGGCCTGGCCAACATCCAGCGCTTCAACTGGCAGACCTCCGCGAGAAAGGTCTCCGACCTGCTGGACAGCGCCCTGGCGACCACCACGAAGTCCGCGGCCAGGGCCGCCTGAAACGACCCCACAACAACAATTCAGCGATCAAGAACTCATGGAAGAGACAAGCAAAGCCATGGCTGGCCAGCGCCGTTCCTCTGTACCCCTGACACTCGACGAATCGAACGTGTCCGGGCGCGTCCTTCAGGTCGCTGATTGCCACCTTCTGCGCAGCAGCTCGGACGACACCGCGGCAGAGACCGCGGAGCGCCCAGAGAGCGCTGAATGTTTCGAAACGCCTGCAACAGACGCCGTCTTTGCAAAAAGCCCAACCATCAAGTTGCACGAACTCGACAGCGCTTCGGACGACATCGAGATCACCCGGCTGCCCTGGGGATATGCAGTGACCAGAAAGACCCGCACTCCATGATTCAGCACCAGCACTTGATTTCATTTCACGCTTAAGGAAGACGACATGAAAATCGCCATCGTTCACGATTGGTTGGTAACCTTTGCTGGCGCCGAACGCGTGCTTGCTGAACTCCTCGATATCTGGCCGGAGGCGGACCTGTTCAGCGTGATCGACTTCCTTTCGGACGAAGATCGGGCGCAGCTGCAGGGCAAGCAGGCGACGACCACCTTCATCCAGCGCCTGCCGCAGGCCAAGAAGCGCTATCAGACCTATCTGCCGCTGATGCCGCACGCTATCGAGCAACTCGACCTGTCCGGCTACGACCTGATCATCTCCAGCAGCCATGCGGTGGCCAAGGGCGTCCTGACCGGTCCGGACCAGCTGCACATCAGCTATGTCCACTCGCCCATCCGCTACGCCTGGGACCTGCAGCACCAGTACCTCAAGGAAGCCGGGCTCGATCGCGGCCTGAAGGGCAAGCTGGCACGCGTCATCCTGCACTATGTGCGCATCTGGGATCAGCGCACCGCCGCCGGCGTGGATGCCTTCGTCGCCAACTCCCACTTCATCGCCCGGCGCATCAGCAAGGCCTATCGCCGCGAAGCCAAGGTCATCTATCCGCCGGTCGACATCAGTCGCTTCACGCCCAGCGGCGGCAAGGACGACTTCTACCTGACGGCCTCGCGCATGGTGCCCTACAAGCGCATGCCCATGATCGTCGAAGCCTTCAGCTCGATGCCCGACAAGAAACTGATGGTGATCGGCGCCGGCCCCGAATTCGAGAAGGCCAAGGAGGTCGCCGGTCCCAACGTCACCCTGCTGGGTTACCAGGACTTCGACTGCCTGCTCGACCACATGCGCCGAGCGCGGGCCTTCGTCTTCGCCGCCGAGGAAGACTTCGGCATCACCCCCATCGAAGCCCAGGCCTGCGGGACCCCCGTCATCGCCTATGGCCGGGGTGGCGTGCTGGAAACCGTACGCGGCCTGGATGCGCCCCATCCCACCGGCGTCTTCTATCCGGAGCAGAGCGTCGCCTCGCTGTGCGCCGCCGTGCGCCAGTTCGAAGCCCTGGAAACGCCGATCAGCCAGCAGGCGTGCCGGCAGAATGCCGAGCGCTTCGCCACCAAGCGTTTCCGTCAGGAAATGCGTGCCTTCGTCGAAGCCCGGGTTGCCGCGCTGCATCTGCCCGCCGACCTGGATCTGGAGATCGTCACGCCCTTTCCCAGCAAGGGTCTGCAGCCGAGTTCGCTGAGCACCGCCTGATCGTTACTCCTTCACGTCCATGAATTCCCGCGCCCAGACTCGATACTCCTGCAGTGTCGAGTACTTGGTGGACAGCTCGGACGCGGACAGGTCGGACGCGGTGATGTCGCGCTGCTCTCTCAGGCAATCGTAGGTCGCCTTGATCGCCGCGAAGTAGGCGGCATGACCATTCACCACCACCCGCACCCCGGCCTTGGCCAGACGGGCGTTGTCGCGCAGCTGGGGATTGCCGTAGGTCACCAGCATCACCGGCACGCTCAAGTGCTGGGTGATCTCTTCCAGATGATCGAAGTCACGAATCCCGACCATGCAGATGCCGTCCGCGCCCGCCGCCTCATAGGCCTTGGTACGGGAGATGACCTCTGCGGTGCTCAGTTCGGTGGCGTTGGTGCGGGCAAAGATGCTCAGGGCTTCGTCGATACGGGCTTCCAGCGCGCCCTTGATCTTGCCGATGCCTTCTTCGACGCTCACCAGGTCGGTGGACTTGCGGCCATAGCCGGCCGGTAGCACGGTGTCCTCGATGGTCAGGGCAGCCACCCCGGCGCGCTCGAGCTCGGTGATGGTACGCATGACGTTCAGGGCATTGCCGTAGCCGTGATCGGCGTCGGCGATGATGGGCAGCCGGGCGACCCGGCCGATGCGCGTGGCCTGTTCGACGAATTCGCTCAGGGTGATCAGGGCGAAGTCCGGAGCGGCGAGCACCTGCAGGGAAGCCACCGACCCGCCGAGGATGCCCATTTCGAAACCGAGGTCGTTGGCGATGCGCGCCGACATGGGATCGAAGACGGACGCCGTGTGGTAGCAGCTGTCCGATTTCAGCAGGGCTCTGAACGCTAAGCGCAGCTTGTGCGGGGAGGTTGGCTTCATAGAATTTTCCTTCTGGGATAAACCGAACAGACAATGTTAGCGCGACAAGTAGTGGTCACACGACCAGATGTCCGGCTTTGAGATAAATCGATTCATCCAACTGACCCACGGTCGCCGTTCGGCCTCGCCGCTCAGGCGCCGCAAGCCACAGGTCGAAACTCGCGGAGAACGGATCAGCCCGGGTAACCCGCCGCTTGGCCAGACGCTGGAGATTTCGATACCCAAGCATGCCCGGGCAAAGTGACAATAGTGGCCAGGCTCAGCCTTTCTGCCAATCCCGTCATTGCCCAATGCCATCATGCTTGCTGCCGATTTTCTAGACCGCTTCACCGCCCTGGATCTTTTCCTGACTCGGCATCAGCACCTGTGGCGGCCCAGACCCTTCGTCGAACGTGAGCTGCCCTGGGAGTCGAGCTGCCCGGAACTGGCCGATTGGTTGCGCGCCCGCAGCCTGGAAGCGGCGGAGGCGGCCCATAATACCCCTCAGCTCCTGGCTGCACCTGAACCCTTCCACTCCCTGGCCAAGACCTCGCTGGCGCTCACTCAGGTCCCCGAATACCAAGACGCTCCTGGCCGCAATCTGTCCGGCAGGCAAGACGTCGACGTACCGGGGCGCAAGTGGCTGCAGATCGAGGCCTTCAGCCGCAAGCTGGACTTCCAGCGACCGGTGCGGCGCTGGGTCGATTGGTGCGCGGGCAAGGGCCATCTCGCCAGGCACCTGACCTATCAGGGTGCACCAGCGGTCTGCCTGGAGGTCGATGCGGCTCTCGTCGCGGAAGGCGCAAGGCTCAGCCACCGGGCCCGGGCCTCCGTGCACCATTATCAGGCCGATGTGCTCCAAAGGCTGGCAGGCGACCAGCTTGGCAGCCGCGACACACCCGTCGCCCTGCATGCCTGCGGCGACCTGCACACCCAGCTGCTCAGGGTGACGGCAGCGCGCGGCTGTCAGCAACTGGCCCTGGCGCCCTGTTGCTATGACCGCATCTCCGCCGAAGTGTATGGCCCCTTGTCCGCGCCGGCGAAGGCCTCGGCACTGCGGCTGGACCGGGAAGCCCTGCGTCTGGCCCTCTGTGAAACCATCACCGGCGGGCAACGGGTACGCCGGGATAGAGACCTGTCCATGGCGCGACGGCTGGGCTTCGATCTGCTGCAACGCGAGGTCACGGGGCACGATGTCTATCTCAATACGCCGCCACTGCCCAGCCACTGGCTGCGCCAGCCCTTCGCCGCCTTCGGTGAAGAGCTGGCAAGACGCAAGGATCTGCTGCTGCCGAACGGAATCGACTGGCCGCTCTGGGAAAGGCGAGGCTTCCAGCGGCTGGCGGAAGTTCGTAATCTCGAGCTGTTGCGCGGCCTGTTCCGCCGCCCCCTGGAGCTCTGGCTGGTATTGGATCAGGCGCTGTTCCTACAGGAGCAAGGTTACAGAGTGACGCTGGGGACCTTCTGTCCAGCCCACCTGACACCGCGCAACCTGCTGCTGACGGCGGAAAAACCCCACTCGGCCTAGGCTCACAGCCGCTCTATCCTGCACGTTTGTCGGAATCTGCGCGACGAAATGTAAAAAATACCTTTTGGTGATGGACTTCTCACAAAGTCTGCACAATAGTTAGATTGCAATCTCGCAAAAAAAGCAGGAATAACAAAAATGCGCTACTACCTGCCCGTTTGGACCGGCGTTGCCGGTTGCCTCGTCTTCGCCCAAGCCCAGCTGCCCTGGCTTGCGGTGGCCTCCCTCCTCGTCAGCTGGTCCTTCTTGCTGTTCTCGCACGACAACGCAAGGAATTCAGCCTGGCATTCCAAGATCTCCACCCTCCCCGTCAATTCCCCCTTGAGCTTTCAGTCCCATCATCGCCATTGAGGCGTGCTCCAGGCCAGGGACTGGCCTACACCCAACCTGACGGGTCTGGCTGTCTCATTGTTTGGTGAAGCAGCGCACAAATCCCGTATCCCGCATTAAAGTCCGACGGAACGTTTTCCTCCCTTCTGCTGCCCGGACAAACCGCTCATCGCACCCTGCGACGAGAGAAGTGTGCCGGCCGTCCGCCCGCACTGTGACGCACTCCCTCCTTCTTTACATCCCCTCTCCTGCCGCACCTCGTCTGGCGTGCTATTTGCCCTGATTTGGGCTTGCTCGACAGCGCCTCCCCGCCTTTCTACCGTGTGAACCTCTTAATCAGTGCCGAGTCCTAACGTCGCTACAGCCATCATGGCATTTAGCGATCGGTGGCCAGTCATCGGTCCTAGAGCGCCATAGTGAACATTTCAGACGCTGGTAGCTGCCTCGCCCAGTTGAAAGTTCGTGCACGGTATACGCACAAGGATGGAACCATGAATTTGAAAGAACGCGGCATTTTGCATACGAATTCCTCGGCAATCTCGCTCGCACACCGCCTGCTCGACCTCGCCGTGATCACGCTGAGCGCCTACGTGGCAGGTACCTGGGCGTCGGAAACCGGCATGCGTCCCGAGCATTGGGTCGTCATCTTCCTGTCCTTGCTGATCTTCCATTTCCTCACCGAGCTGAACCACGTCTATGGTTCCTGGCGCGGTGAACGCATCACCGATGAACTGCTCAAGATCGCCACCTACTGGGTGCTGACCTTCGCGACCGTGTTCATGGTCGATTACTTCTTCTTCGACCAGTCCTACCTCTCGCCTGGCGTGATGCAGGGCTGGCTGGGCCTGACGCTGGGTACGCTGTGCGGCTATCGCGTGCTGCTGCGCTCGATCATGCACTCCCTGCGTAAGGCCGGCATCAACACCCGCAACGTTGCCATCGCCGGCAACGGCATGGTCGCCCAGCGCCTGGCGCACACCATCAGCACCGCGCCCTGGATGGGCCTGCGCATCGCCGGGTTCTACAGCGACAACCAGGACACCGGTGAAGAAGGCGTGCCCAGCCCAGTGCTGAATGGCGGTCTCGACCGGCTCATGCAGGACGTCCGCTCCGGCCAGGTCGACAAGGTCTACATCACGCTCGGCATGGCCGATCAGAGCAAGATCAATTGGCTGGTCCAGGAGCTGAGCGACACCACGGCGTCCGTCTACATCATCCCGGACATCTTCATGTTCCACCTGCTGCATGCCCGCAGCGAAAGCCTCGATGGCCTGCCCAGCATCAGCATCTTCGATACCCCGATGGATGGCGCCAGCCACATCGTCAAGCGGATCGAGGACATCGTGTTGTCTTCCATCATCCTGGCCATGATCTCCCTGCCCATGCTGGCCATCGCCATCGGCATCAAGATCACCTCGCCCGGTCCGATCTTCTTCAAGCAGAAGCGCTACGGCATGGATGGCAAGCCGATCGAAGTGTGGAAATTCCGCAGCATGAAGGTCATGGAAAATGGCGCCAAGGTCACCCAGGCGACCAAGAATGACACCCGCATCACCCCGTTTGGTGCATTTTTACGACGTACGTCTCTCGATGAATTGCCTCAATTCATTAATGTACTCCGCGGCGAAATGTCCATCGTCGGTCCCCGACCCCATGCCGTCGCTCACAACGAGCAATACCGCAAGCTGGTGCAGGGCTACATGCTCCGCCACAAGATGAAGCCCGGTATTACCGGTTGGGCTCAGGTCAATGGCTGGCGCGGCGAGACCGATACCCTGGACAAGATGCAGAAGCGGGTCGAGTTCGATCTGGACTATATCCACCACTGGTCTTTCTGGTGGGACGTCAAGATCATCTTCCTCACGCTGTTCAAAGGCTTCATCAATAAGAACGCATACTGAGACCGGCCGGGGCCATTGGCCCGCCCCTCAGCACGACGATCTGGAGCCTGGACTCCCGACCCTAATTACATCGGCAGCAAGCGATCCCTGGAGACAGGCATCGCTGGCTATCTGCCGTCGATACCTGTTGTCCGGACAACAGGAAGGTTTTGAAGAATGATCAAGTCGATATTGGTTGTATGCGAAGGGAACATCTGCCGCAGCCCGGTCGCAGAAGCACTACTGGCCAAGGCGCTGGAAGGCCGTGACGTCCAGGTCGGTTCCGCTGGCATCAGGGCACTGGTTGGCCATGGCATCGAGAAGAACGCACAAGAGGTACTACGGCAAAACGGCATAGATTTCACCACCCACCAAGCTCGCCAAGCGGATGCAGAGATGCTGCGCAAGGCGGATTTGATTTTGACCATGGAAGAGTTTCACTCACGCTCCGTCGAAAGTATTGCTCCTGAAGTCAGGGGTAAGGTTTTTCTGATCGGGAAATGGTTGAGCAATCAAGAAGTACCAGACCCTTATCGCCTTTCTAAAGAGATGTTTCAAAATGTCCACATACTTTTGACGCGCTGTGTAAACAGTTGGCTTCCATACATCAAATAGGGAAGAAGGAATTTCATGACCACGATGCCTCGCTTTACTCCCGAAGTTAAGAATGAGTCGGATATCAACTTTTCCGCACTCTTCGGTATGTTGATCGATTACAAATGGCAACTCCTGTCGGTAATCGGTATTTTCGCCGCGCTCGGTATTGGCTACGCCATCCTGGCCACGCCCATGTATTCGTCCAACGCCATGATCCAGATCGAAATGGAGAAGAAGGGCGTTACCCGACTGACCGATCAGACCAGCGGCATGCCGCCGCCCATGCCCGAGGCGGTGACCGAGATCGAGCTGCTCAAGTCGCGCTCCGTGATCGGCAAGGCGATCGAGAACCTCAAGCTGGATATCGAGGTCAAGCCGCGCTATTTCCCGCTGATTGGCAACTTCGTCGCGCGTCGTTTCGAGCCGCAGAATGAGACCGACGTGGCCTCGCCCCTGCTGGGTCTGAACAGCTTTGCCTGGGGCGGTGAGAAACTGGTCCTCGACCAGCTGGAAGTGCCTGACAGCAACCTCGACAAGCCGATGAAGCTGAAAGTCGAGGACAACCAGAATTTCACCGTCTTCAATGCCGATGACGAAGTGGTGCTGCACGGTGGCCTCGGCCAGCCGGTGAGCAATGCGGGCTACCAGATCAAGGTCGCCACGCTGCAGGCTCGCCCGGGCACCGAATTCACCATCATGAAGAAGCGTTTCTCCAAGACCATCCAGGAATACCAGGGTCGCATCGTCGCCGGTGAGCGCGGCAAGATGTCGGGCATCATCGGTGTCGGCCTGCAGGATCCGGATCCGCTGAAGGCCCAGGCCATCGTCCAGGAAGTCGCGGACATCTATGTTCAGCAGAACATCGATCGCAACGCCGCCGAGTCCACCCAGAGCCTGGAATTCCTGCGCGCCCAGATCCCGGTCGTGAAATCCGATCTGGAAAAGGCCCAGTCCGCGCTGAACTACTACCAGACCAACAAGAAGTCGGTCGATATCGACAGCGAGACCAAGGGCGTCCTGGAGCAGACCGTTGCGCTGGACAACCAGATCTCCGAGCTGAACCTCAAGCGCACCGAGATGGATCGCAAGTTCACTCGTCAGCACCCGGCCTACCAGGCGCTGATGAGCCAGCTGGGTCAGCTGCAAGCTGAGCGGGCCAAGCTGCAGAAGCGCGTCGAAGTACTGCCGGAAACCCAGCAGGAACTGCTGCGCCTGAACCGCGACATCGAAGTGACCGGCCAGACCTATGCGCTGATGCTGAACAAGGCTCAGGAGCTGGAAGTCATTCGCGCCGGTACCGTGGGTAGCGTGCGCATCATCGACAACGCCAACGCCAACGTCGATGACCCGTCCGCCCCCAACAAGCCGCTGATCATCGCCGTCGCCATCATCCTGGGCGGCATCGTCGGCCTGGCCATCGTCTACACCCGTCACACCCTGCGTCGCGGTGTCGAGACGCCGGAAGCCATCGAGCAGATCGGTCTGCCGGTCTACGCCTCGATCCCCTACAGCAAGAACCAGGCGGACACCACCAAGGTACTGGGCACCAAGCAGCCGGGCGAATCCTCGCTGACCGCTCTCACCCACCCGACCGATCTGAGCACCGAGGCGCTGCGCAGCCTGCGTACCAGCCTGCACTTCGCCATGATCGAGGCCAAGAACAACATCCTGATGATCTCCGGTCCCAGCCCGGGCGTCGGCAAGTCCTTCGTGTCCTCGAACCTGGCCGCGGTGATCGCCGAGTCCGGCCAACGCGTGCTGCTGATCGACGGCGACATGCGCAAGGGCTATCTGCACAAGCTGATGAACACCAAGCAGCAGGACGGTCTGTCCGATCTGCTCAGTGGTCGTATCGCCCTGAACGATGCCATCAAGAAGACCGAAGTCGGCAGCCTGGATTTCGTCTCCTGCGGCCAGTTCCCGCCGAATCCGTCGGAACTGTTGATGAGCCTCCGCTTCACCACCGTGCTGAAGAAATTCAGCGAGCTGTACGACATCGTGATCATCGACACCCCGCCGATCCTGGCGGTGACCGAGGCCGGCATCATCGGCAGTCACGCCGGTACCAGCCTGATCGTCGCACGTTTCGGCGTGAACAGTGTCAAGGAGCTTGAGGCGACCAAGCGCCGCTTCGACCTCAACGGCATTCCGCTCAAGGGCGTGATCTTCAACGCCGTGGAGCGCAAGGCCAGTAACTACGGCTCCTATGGCAATTACCACTACTCCTACGAGCAGAACGCCAAGAGCTGATGCACTACCCCGGCTGGACGGCCTGATCGCCGTCCAGCCGATCCCTTCAGGGATCGCGGCAGTATTCGTACAGGCGCATCGAACAAGAAACTACCTCACACAGCGATTTCGAAGGGTTTCCTCCTGAACCCGGCCACGCTTGGCAGCCTTGCATCTCGACGCTGTACCGGATTGATGATTCTGAAGAATAGGAACACGCCAATGAACGTAGTCATGGTGCTCAACTACAAGGCCCCCAACGAAACCATCAGTTGCGTGGAGAGCATCCTCAAGCACTGCCCGTCCATCGATCACGCGGTGGTGGTGGACAACGATTCCCAGGACGGCTCCATCGACGTCCTGCAACGCTGGCAGGCCGACAACGCCCTGAGCCAGGTCACCGTGCTCGCCAGCCCGCGCAACGACGGCTATGCCGGCGGCAACAACTACGGCATGCGCTGGGCGCTGGACAATCTGGCGGTCAAGCATTTCTGGGTCGTCAACAACGACGCCTACGTCAAGGACGATGCCTTCGCCCCGCTGCTGGCCGAGCTGCAGCGCGCGCCCAAGACCATCGTCGGCTCGGTGATCCTGAGCTCCCAGACCGGGCGCCTGGAATGCTATGGCGGCGGCATCCTCTATCCACTGCTGGGCAAGTCCAAGCTGCTGGGCAAGGACATCGACGTCAGCGAGATTTCCCAGCTGGACCGTGAACCCGATTACATCATGGGTTGCAGCATGGCCTTCTGCGCCAGCCTGCTGACCGAGATCGGCTTCATGGACGAAGCCTACTTCATGTATTCCGAGGAAGTGGACTGGCAGCACCAGGCCAAACGCAAGGGCGTCGTGCTCAAGGTCTCACGCGAGAGCCAGCTCTATCACTACGGCTCCATGAGCTCGGGCGGTCGCAGCGCCTTCTATCACTACTTCCGTAATCGTGCGGCGACCCGCTTCAATCGTAAATTCCATGGCACTCCCTATGCGTTGGTGTCCGCCGTGCTCCTGTCCGGCATCACCGTGCTCAAGGAATTCAAGAATCCGAAATTGGCCTGGTCCGGCGTCAAGGGTGCCTTCAAGGGAGCGACGATGCATGTCTAACCTAAGCAACCAAGCCTTCGGTATCGACTTCTTCACCGGTACCAAGGACGAGCTGATGAGCTCGATCAGCCAGGACATCCATCGTCCCTACAGCTACATCGTCACACCGAACATCGACCATGTCGTGCAGCTGCAGAGCAATCCGGACATGCGCGAGTCCTATCAGCGCGCCGGCAAACGCATCTGCGACAGCCGGATCCTGATGCCCATCCTCAAGTCGCTGGGCGTCGCCGTGCCCGAGGTCATCACCGGCAGCGATCTCACCCTGAGCATTCTGCGCAAGGCCAACGACGAGCGCCTGTCGGTGGTGCTGATCGGTTCGAGCGAGAATGACGTGGGCAAGCTGCGCCGGATGTATCCGCACATCCAGCTGGCGCACTACAACCCGCCGATGGGTTTCATCAACGATCCGCTGGAGACGCAGAAATGCGTCGACTTCGTGATGCAGAACCCTTCCGAGTTCATCCTCTATGCCGTCGGCGCGCCGCGCCAGGAAAAGCTCGCACGGCAGATCGACAGCAGCAAGCGTACCGGCGTCGGCCTGTGCATTGGCGCCTCCATCCTGTTCGCCGTCGGCACCGTCAAGCGTGCCCCGCGCTGGATGCAGAAGGCCAAGCTGGAATGGCTGCACCGGATGTGTTCGGAGCCCAAGCGGCTGGCCAAGCGTTACGTGCACGATGCCCTGAGCATCCTGCCCATCTATCTCAAGGAACGCAGCAGTCGACGCACCTGAGGCGCTGCCCCCGCAGCATTCTCAGCCGCAAGGAAGATGACCACCGGACAAGCAGTCCGGTGGTCCCGTCTGGATGGGTAGGTCTATGAGCATTCTCCGTAAAAGTACCGTTTCCTTCGTTCTCCTGATCCCGTTGCTGATCCTGCACCTGGACGTGTTCGGCGAAAGCCCGCACAACCCGGTCGGCATCCTCTATCTGAACGAGTTGTATCTGGCCATCTGCATGGCCTTCACCTTCTTCTACCTGCTGACCAGCATTGGCACCCAGCAGCGCGAATTCAAGATCCTGATGACCTACGCCGTCTATTCGTCGGCGGTTTTCATCGGGTTGCCGGCGATCTTTTCCTTTCTGTTCTACGGTCAGCCGATCTTCTACGGCCTGATCGAAGAGCGGCGGATCCTGTTCAGCTTCGGTTTCGCCACCCTGATGTTCCTCGGGCGCAACATGAGCGCCTCGCAATTCGAGAAAGCCCTGCTGATCACGGCGCTGCTGGCAGCGGTCATGGCCTGGATGTTCAAGTTCGGCGCGCTGCCGGATCTGCGTGACAAGCAGTCCTCCTTCGACCGTCCGGACCGTTCTTCCATCGGCGCTCCGGCCCTGTGCCTGGCCTACTTCTACTGTATCCAGACCTGGAACAAGGGCATCTCGCCGATCGACGGCTCGGCGCGCAGCAAGACCGTGCACATCGTGCTGGCCATGTTCTTCCTGCTGACCCTGGTGTTCGGCACCCAGACCCGGCAGCTCATCGTGCTGGCACTCTGCTTCACCGTGTTCTGCCTGAAGAGCAAGTCGATCGTCTGGATCTGCGTCTCCGCCCTGCTGCTGTCGCCCTTCTTCATCTTCCCGGACCTGATGAAGGTGCTGGGGCTGAATCTGGACTTCTACGCTCAGTCGGTGGAAGACGGCCCCACCGATGGCGTGCGCGAGCAGACCATCGGTTACATCTTCTCCCACCTCAGCCAGAACCACTGGCTGCCCAGCGGCTCGCTGTCGCTGATGTGGAACAACGGCTTCATTCCCTACTTCGGCGAGTATTTCTTCCTGTCCGACGTAGGCGTGTTCGGCACCGTGTTCCGCTTTGGCTTCCTGGCCTTCATCATCATCCCGGTGTCGCTGTTCCTCTACTATCGCTGGGCGAAGATGCTGCACCCCGATACCGGTTTCGTGGTGACCGCCACCCTGGCCCAGCTGGTGATCTGGCCGCTGGCCGGTTTCTTCGAGTATCTCCAGGCCACCATCTGCTACCTGATGGTGATCCAGGCGCTACGCGCCCTGCATCACTACAGCTCCGCACCTGTCCAGGAGACCTACGTCAGCAGCCCCTACCCGCGTCCGAGCAGCCAGCTGGCTCGTTCGGTCTGATCCCTCGTGCCGCCCGGCGTCCGCCGGGCGGCCCCAAGGAGTTTTCACCCCCACGATGTCGATGATCAAAAACAGCACCTGGAACATCCTGGGTGTCGTCATTCCCAGTGCCATCGCGCTGCCCACCATGGGCGTGCTGTCGCGTCTGCTCGGTGTCGAGCAGTTCGGCCTGTTCACCCTGGCCTTCGCCATCGTCGGCTATGCCACCCTGTTCGATGCCGGCCTGTCGCGTGCGGTGATCCGCGCCGTCGCCATGCACCACGGCGACAAGGGGCTCAATCGACTGGTCATGGGCACGGCCACCGGCGCCGTCATCGGTCTGAGTCTGCTGGCGACGCTGCTGCTTTGGTTCGGCGCGGGCAAGGTGGTGAGTCTGCTGCACGTCTCGCCCGAGCATTTCGACAATGCCGTGGCCGGCTTTCGCTGGCTGAGCCTGTGCGTACCGCCCTTCCTGCTGGCGACGGTCTGGTTCGCCTACCTGGAGGGCAACGAGCGCTTTGGGGAATTCAACATCCTGCGGACCTTCTCCAACAGTCTGCTGGCGATCGCGCCGCTGATCGCGGTGCTGATCGAACCGAGCTTTTCCGCCACCGTGATCGGCCTGGTGCTGGCCCGGGTGGTGTCCATGGCGCTGGCCTACTGGCCGCTGCACAAGGACTTCCCGGAAGGCATCCGCACCTTCAAGGTCGAGGTGTTCAAGGAACTGCTGAAATTCGGCAGCTGGATGACGGTGAGCAACATCATCAGTCCGCTGATGGTCTATTTCGACCGCTTCGTGCTGTCGCACATGGTCGGCGCCAGCCGGGTGTCCTTCTACACCGCTCCTGCCGAGGCCGTGTCGCGGATGCTGATCATCCCCAATGCCGTGGCCCGGGTGGTGTTCCCACTCCTGAGCAAGAGCGGCGAAGACGCCGCGCGCCAGGCCAACAAGGCGTTCTGGGGTCTGCTGCTGATCAGCCTGGCGATGGTGTTGCCGATCCTGGTGCTGGCGCCCTGGATCATGACGGTGTGGATGGGTCCGGAGTACGGCGGCGATGCCGCGCAGATCCTGCGTATTCTGGTGGTAGGCTTCATCTTCAACGCCCTGGCGCAGATTCCCTTCGCCAAGATTCAGGCCCGGGGCCATTCGCGGACCACCGCGATGATCCATCTCGCCGAGCTGTTGCCCTATCTGGGCCTGCTGGTGGTGTGCATCCAGCATTTTTCCATCATGGGCGCCGCCATTGCCTGGACCATCCGGGTAACCGTGGACTACCTGGCGCTGGAATACTTCGCTCGGCGCACGCCGCCGCTGCAACCCACACCCGTCTATCAGCAGAGTCCCTGAGGGCGCTCTGCTTAGACGAACGTCCGCAATACACGAGAGGTGCTGTCCGTGTCACGAGTGAAACGTCGTATCGGTGGTGGCCTGCTGGCCACCGTATTACTGTCCGCGGCGCTTTATGGCCAGGCGCAGGCAGCGCCGGCGACAGCCAAGGTGGATCTGATCGGCATCAACATGTCGGCCGCCGGCTTCGCGGGTCAGGTCCTGCCGGGCGTGGAAGGCACCAACTACTTCTATCCCACCGAGGATTACTTCCGCCGCTACGCGGCCAAGGGCTTCCGCTTCATCCGCTTCCCCTTCCTCTGGGAACGGGTGCAGCCCCAGCTGGGCGGTGAGCTGGACCAGGCCCAGGTCGCCCTGCTGCAGCGCACTCTGGATTTCGCCGACAAGTACGGCATCCGGGTGATCCTGGACATGCACAACTACGCGCGCTATCGCGGTCAGCTGATCGGCTCGCCGCAGGTGCCCTATGCCAGCTATGCCGATGCCTGGAAGCGCCTGGCCACCACCTTCCAGAAGCATCCGGCGCTGTACGGCTACGACGTCATGAACGAACCCCATGACACCCAAGGCCTCTGGCCTCAGGCCGCGCAGACGGCGGTGGACAGCATCCGCAGCGTCGACATGAAGACGCCGATCTTCATCGCCGGTGACAGCTGGTCCAGCGCCCAGCGCTGGCCCCAGGCGAACGGCGATCTGCTGATCAAGGATCCGGCGGACAACCTGATCTACGAAGCCCACATCTACTTCGACGAGGACTCCAGCGGCAACTATGCCTCCGGCACCAAGGGTGTCCATCCCATGATCGGCGTGGAAAGAACCCGGCCCTTCATCGAGTGGCTGAAAAAGCACAATTTGCGCGGCTTCATTGGCGAATATGGGATACCTGCACACCCACAGTGGCTGGAAGCCATGGACAATCTGCTGAGCTATCTGGGCGAGCAGTGCGTACCTAGCGCCTATTGGGCGGCCGGTCCGGGCTGGGGCGACTATCCCCTGGCCATCGAACCGAAGAACGGCGTGGAAAAGCCCCAGACGGCGCTGCTGGAAAAACACCTGAACCGGCATGACTGCCAGGTCATAGGACCTCGTTGAGGGAGATGTGACAGATTTCGAACGGCGTCACCTTTTTCCGCTCCGGGGTCGCTGAACTCGATGGCTAAAGGCCAGTCCTAGACCAGCAGACTCAGGTGCTCGTACAACTAAAAGCTGAGACCTCGAGTTCTCTCGCACGCTGGGCAGGCTAGCCGCATGGAAACCGGTCCACTGTCGAGAAGTGCCTCGTCTCGCGAAGGAACACCATGAATAACCGGCTCGTTGCTTCTACCTTCCGATTTATTCCTCTTGCTCACACTCAATCAGCAATCAAGGACGAATGACATGAAAACCAAATTTACCGCTCTGGCCTTGCTGTCTGGCATCGTCCTGCAGGGTTGTGCCTACTCCCCGGGTCAGTACCTGGACCAGGACGACCTCAAGAGCGATCCAAGCATCCAGGGTACCAAGGTCCAGCTGATCCCGATCACCAGCTCGCTGCTGATGAGTCAGGATTCCGCGGCCCTGACCAAGGCTCCCGACCTCAAGCCCCTGCTGGACTACAAGCCGCAGGCTTACCGCGTCGGTGCGAGCGACCTGCTCTACATCACCGTCTGGGATCACCCCGAACTGACCGCTCCGTCCGGCGCCCAGCAGCAGCTGGAAGCCAACGGTCGCCTGGTACGTCCGGATGGCACCCTCTTCTATCCCTACGTCGGCACCGTGCGCGCCGCCGGCAAGACCCTGGAAGAGATCCGTACCGACATTTCCCGTCGTCTGGCCACCTTCATCGACAATCCCCAGGTCGACGTCAGCGTGCTGAAGTTCGGTAGCCAGAAGGTCACCATCTCCGGCGCCGTGAACAAGGGCGACGCCATTCCCCTGACCACCAAGCCCATCACCCTGGTGGAAGCCCTGGGCCAGGTTGGCGTGGCCAACACCGGTGGTGCCGACCTGACCGGCGTGACCCTGGTGCGCGACGGCAAGGAATACCGCCTGGATACCGACAGCCTGAACCGCAAGGATTCCAAGCTGTACGGCATCTACCTCAAGGACGGTGACAGCATCCACCTGCCCTACAACGACGCCCGCAAGGTCTACGTGGTCGGTGAAGTCCGCACGCCGTCCGCGGTCAGCTACAAGATCACCAACCTGAACCTGATGGAAGCCCTGAGCCAGGCCGGTGGCATCCAGCAGGAAACCGCCAACGCCGATGCCGTCTACGTCATCCGTGGCCCGGAAGACCTGAAGGCTCCGGGTGCCACCGCCCAGGTCTTCCACCTGGCGGCCAAGAACCCCACCGCCTACGTGCTGGCGCAGAATTTCCATCTGCAGCCGCAGGACGTGGTCTTCGTCGGCCCGGCCGGTATCACCCGTTGGAACCGCTTCGTCAGCCAACTGCTGGGCTCCACCAACGTCCTCTCCTCCAGCGCCAGCCTGAACAGCAGCTTCAAGTAATAGCGCTCGCTTGCCGTCATGCCGGTTACCGCCGCGCATGACGGCAATTCTCCTGACATTCGGCTACACCCCCTCCTGCCTTCCTGCGCTACACCTCTCCCCATCGCCACACTTGAAAGCCGCTGCCTAGACGCGCTTGCCTGGCGGCCATCAATTATTTCGATACCTATTAACCTGGTAATTGCTGCCGCTCGGCTTGGCACGGGCAGTTTTTCGTCACGCTTTTGCGTAATGTAGCTAACCTGATACCGAAGTTGGGTACGTTTAAGGACTGGGTGTGGCGTCAGGCAAGGCAACAAGGGCAGGGTCCCGCTTCGGTGGGTGGCGCAAGCTGACGGTCTGGCTGCTGGGCTATCTGTCCTTCATGGGCACGGCCCTGGCCGCGCCCGCCAGCGTGGCCTTCTGGTACGCGGAAAAACCGCCAGTGGCCGAACTCGCCCAGTTCGACTGGGTGGTGCTCGAACCCGGCCATGCCAGTGCTGCCGATGTCCGCGCCCTGCGCGACGGCGGTGCCCAGCCCTTCGCCTATCTGTCCATCGGCGAATTCGCCGGCGACGCGGCGGCGCTGGAGAAGGCCGGCCTCAGCGCGGGGGCCAGCCCGGTGGCCAACAAGGCCTGGGGCAGCCAGGTGATGAATCTGGCCACGCCGGTCTGGCGGGCCCATCTGCTCGAACGCGCCGCACAGCTGGCCAAGGCCGGTTACACCGGACTGTTCCTCGATACCCTCGACAGCTTCCAGCTGGTGGCCGAAGACCAGCGCGAAACCCAGCGCCTGGCGCTGAAGAGCCTGCTGGCCGAACTGTACCGTCGCCAGCCATCGCTCAAACTGTTTTTCAATCGCGGCTTCGAGGTGCAACCCGAGCTGCCCGGCGTGGCTGCCGCCATGGCGGTGGAGTCCATCTATGCGGGCTGGGATGCCGGCAAGAAAACCTATCGACCGGTCAGCGCCGGAGATCGCGAATGGCTGAAGCCGCGGATCGAGGCGGCGCGCAGTGCCGGCATCCCGGTCATCGCCATCGAATACCTGCCGCCAGAACAGCGTGACGAAGCCCGGCGCCTGGCCAAGCGGCTGCGCGACGAAGGCTATGTGCCCTATATCACCACGCCGGATCTCAATACCCTGGGTATCAGCTCGGTAGCCCTGCAACCACGACGGCTGGCGCTGCTCTACGATGGCCGCGAAGGCGCCCTGCGCCAGTCGGCCGTGCACCGCTTCCTGGGCAGCGCCCTCGAATACCAGGGCTATCGCCTGGACTATGTCGATGCCTCCAAACCGCTGCCCGCGGCCTGGCCCAGTGCCCTCTATGCCGGGGTCGTGATGTGGATGACCAGTGGTCCGCCGCCCAATGCCCGGGCGTTCAACGACTGGATCGGTCAGCGCCTGGACGAAAAGACCCCCCTACTGATCCTCGGCGGCCTGCCGCTGGACAACGAGGCCCTGCTCAAGCGACTGGGCCTTGGCGTCAGTCGCAAGCCACTGCCCGACAACCTGACCCTCAAGGTGGCGGACCCCGCCCTCGCCGGCAACTTCGAGGCGCCGGTCAAGTTGCGCACCCGTGGCCTGCCGGCCGTGCAGACGTTGCCAGGCGGGCCGACGCCGGTGGTCAGCCTCACGGGCCAGGATGGCAGCTTCGTGCCCATGGGTGTGGCCCCCTGGGGCGGCTTCGTCTTCAGCCCCTACGTCATGGAGGACGGCCCCGAGGCCAGTCGCTGGATCATCGACCCCTTCGCCTTCACGGCGAAGGCCCTGCAGCTGCCGCCCCTGCCGGTGCCCGATCCGACCACGGAAAACGGTCGGCGCATCGCCACCGTGCATATCGACGGCGACGCCTTCGTGTCCAAGGCCGAAGTACCCGGCGCACCCTATGCCGGCCAGGTGGTCCTGGAACAGTTCATCCAGCCGCATCCCTTTCTGACCTCGGCGTCGATCATCGAGGGCGAGGTCGGGCCCAAGGGCCGCTATCCGGAGCTGACCGCGCAGCTGGAGCCCATCGCCCGCCGGCTGTTCGCCGATCCCAAGGTGGAGGTGGCCACCCATACCTTCAGCCATCCATTCTTCTGGCAACCAGCGGTGGCCGAGCAGAGCGAGAACTTCGAAGCCCAGTACGGCTACATGATGCAGATTCCCGGCTACGACAAGGTGGATTTCACCCGGGAGATCGTGGGTTCGACCCGCTATATCAATGAGCGCCTGACCACCCCGCAAAAGCCGGTGAAGATGGTGTTCTGGTCCGGTGACGCCCAGCCCGATGCGGCCACCCTCAAGCTCGCCTACGACAACGGCCTGCTCAACGTGAATGGTGGCAACTCCCATATCACCCGTTCACAACCCTCGGTGAGTGGCCTCTATCCCTTCATCCGCCCCACTCCCGGCGGCCTGCAGTTCTACGCGCCCATCATCAACGAGAACGTCTACACCAATCTCTGGCGCGGCCCTTACTACGGCTTTCGCGACCTGCTCTATACCTTCGAGCGAACCGAGCACCCCCGCCGTCTGCGTGGGCTGCATCTCTACTATCACTTCTACTCGGGCACCAAGCAGGCCTCGCTCAAGGTCATGGAGGAGATCTACCAGGGCATGGCCGCCGAGCGGCCGCTGTCCCTGTGGATGAGCGACTACCTGCGTCGGCTGCATGGCTTCTACACCGCCAGCCTGGCCCGGGAGGCCGACGGCAGCTGGTCGATCAAGGCCCTCGACGGTCTGCGCACCCTGCGCCTGGATCCGCGCCTGGGCTGGCCGGATTTGCAGCGCTCCAAGGGCATCGCCGGGGTGCGTGACCTGCCGCAGGGGCGTTATGTCCACCTGGCCGGCGAGAGCGCCCAGCTGGTGCTGCGCGACAGTCGCGATCCCACCCCCGCCCTGGAAGAAGCCAACATTCCGCTGCAGCAATGGGAGTACCTGTCGCCGACCCGTATCCGCTTCGCCTTCGCCGGGCAGTTTCCGCTGGAGCTGACCTTGAGAGCGGCTTCCGCCTGCGAGGTGCGGGTCGGGCGCGAGCGCTACAAGGGCCAGCCGGGACAGGCCGGACTCTGGACGTTCAAACTTCCGCTAACACGAGTGAGTGACGGTGAGATCGTCTGCGGCTAAGAAAACCCGGCTCCTGAGTGGTTGGACGCTGCTGGGGGTCGCGCTCCTCACCGCCCTGGTGCTGGTGCTGACCTTTCACGGCAAGCAGGTGTTCCTGCCGGGCGAGGAGCCGGCCGACCAGGTGTCCATCAGCTACGCCCAGGTGCTGCTCAAGGCGACCCCGGACGATACCGGGCTGCGCATGAAGCTGATCGACCAGCTGATCGCCCTGGGGCGCATCGACGAGGCGCGGCGTCAGCTGCAACTGCTGCCGGAGCCCTTGGCGTCGACGCCCTTCTATGCCCTGGAACTGGACATCCTGCAGGCGGAAGCCCAGCCGCAGGGCCTGGCCGATGCCGACCGCGAACGCCTGGCGCAACGGCTGAGCGCCCTCGACGTAGCGACCCTGAGCATGCCTCAGCTGCAACGGGTGGCCGAGCGCGCCCTGCAACTGGCCGATCCGGCCACCGCGGCAGAGCGTTTCGTCGAACTGGCGCGCCGCGATCCACCCCGACGCCAGCAATGGCTGGAACAGGCGGCGCGCTGGAATCTGGCGAGCGGTCGTCAGCAGGAAGCCGCCCGCCTCTATCTGCGCCTGGCCGATCTCGCCGACTCGGCCGAGCAGCGCCAGGGCTACCGGCACCAGGCCTTCGATGCCTGGCTGGCCGCCGGCCAGGGCGCCGAAGCCGCCGCCCTGCTGGAACAGGAACTGCCCCGGCTGCAGCACGATGCCCGTGGCCTGGCCTGGCTGCAGGCCGGGGTTGCCGCGGCCCAGGGCAGCGGACGCCTGGATCTGGCCCAGCGCCTGATCGAACGCTGGCGCGAGTGGCAACCGGACGATCCGGCCGCCCTGGAGGCCGCCTACCGGCTGGCCCTGGCGCGCGGTGACACCGAACGCGCCTGGGAGGAAGGTCATCAACTGCTGGCGCTGCGTCCTGACGATGAGCCACTGCTCGCGGAGCTCGCCCAGCTGGGTGAATGGACCGGACGGGTGGACGAGGCACTCGACCTCTGGCTGCGCCTGCTCGCCCGCCACGATGACCCCGCCCGTCGCGATCATGCCTGGAAGCTGGCTGCCCGGGCCTTTCGCTTCGATGCCGTGGTCGAATTGCTCGGTCGGGTGTCCCACGAGCGCCAGCTGGACAAGACCGAACTGGATGCCTTGATCTTCGCCTACGAGTCCCTGGGTGATCCCGAGGCGGAAGAACGCTGGCTGCGCGGCTACATCAAGCGCCAACCGAAGCAGCGCCTGGTGTGGGAGCGGTTGCAACAGTTGCTGGCCCGCACCGAACAGGGCGAGGCCGAAGCCGAAGGCTGGGCTGCCTTCGGCAAGCGCTTCCCGCTGACCACCGAGGAGTACCTGGCCTGGGCCGACACCCTGTGGACCCTGTTCAAGCCCGAAGAGGCCTGGGCGGTACTCGAACGGGTCCCGGCCAAGCAGCGCCAGCGCGACGACTACTGGCGGCAGCGCGCGGAACTGGCCTGGGAACTGGAGCGCGACGCGGACGCCCAGGTGGCCTTCGAACGCCTGGCCACCAGCAGCAAGGGGCTGATGGCCAACGACGAGGATCGGCTGCTGGAGTTGTACCGGCGCACGGCGCCGCGCAAGGCGCTGGCGCTGCTGGAACAGAGCTGGGAGAAGCGCAAGGACCAGCGGCGCCTGACCGAAGCCCTGCAATGGGCCGAGCAACTCAAGGATGCCACCGCGCTGGAGCGGCTGCTGGCCAGCGCCGCCCGCGAACCGGCATCGGCCGACAATCCCGCCGTCTGGCTGGCGCGGTCGGGTCTCGACTTCCAACGCGGGCGCATCGCCCAGGCCGAAGAAGGCTATCGCCGGGCCCTGCAGCGCTTCCCGGACGACGACCGCTTCCGCGAGCGCCTGCTGTGGCTGCTCATCGACCAGAATCGCCAGACCGAACTGGCCACCCTGTTGCGCGACTGGAAGGGCCGGGCCCGCGACAGCGACGTGCTCTGGCTGCCCTTCGGCAGTGGCCTGGTGCTGCTGGGCCAGGCGGAAGAGGCGCTGGGCTGGTATCGCCGCTATCTGGACGCCCATGCCCAGGACTGGCTGGTCCAGGCCGCCTATGCCGATGCCCTGGACGCCGCCGGCCACCAGGACGCGGCGTTGCGGCTACGCAAGGCGGTCACGCCGCACCTGGCCGACGACGAGGTGCCGGCCACTCCCGAGCGCTATGCCACCTATCTGCGACTGCTCTCCAGCCTGCGCGGTCCCCAGGCAGCCCTGGCCCAGGCGCGCGCCTGGCAGGATGGCTCGCCGAGCATGCTGCAGCTCTGGTTCGACCAGTGGCTCGACGCTCTCAGTCAGAACAACGACGACGGCCTCAAGAGCGAATGGCTGGCCTGGGCCAAGAGCCGTGGCCTGAAGGTGCGCCAGTACGAGCAGTTGCAGGAGGTCCTGCGCCGGCAGAATCGCGGCGAGCTGGAGAAGTTGCTGGCGGCCGGCGATCTGGATCCGGCGCAGCGCGTCGAGGTGCTGCAGCGCCTCGGCCATGCCGGTGATGCCCAGGCCGCAGCCCTGACGGCGGCCGGCGACGAGCCGCCGGAGGTCATCCAGCGACAGTTGCTGCGCCAGGCCACCGAGCAGGCCGAACGCACCCCCAACGGCGTCCAGGCCGGCTGGGAACGCCGCGACTATGGCGGCCTGGTCGAGCAGGGCACCGAGGTACGCGCCGCCCGGCGACTCAGCGATGACGTCTACGCCGATGTCCAGTTCAAGCAGAATCGCGTGGAAAGCGACGGCCTCAAGTCCGATGCCCTGGGCAACGAGCACCAGATGCTGCTCAAAGTGCTGAAGAATCTGGCCGACGGCGGTCTGGAAACCACCGTGGACGCCAGTCAGCGGTCGGACAGCAATCGCCTGGGCCTGGGCGTCGCCCGCACCTGGCGTATCGATGGCAACACCGAGATCGAAGCGGCCCTGGACTGGCACCGGCAACCCGACGAAAGCGGCTATCTGCGCGCCCTGGGCCGGCGCGACAGCGTCAGCCTGGCCGGTCGCCACAACCTCACGCCACGCGACCAGCTGAGCTGGCGGGCGGCGCACAATCGCTATTCCAGTCGCGACGGCGATGCCCTGGGCAGCGGCTTCGCCTTCAACCTGGAGCTGAGCCATATGATCTTCTTCGAAGGCCCTACCTGGCAGGTGCGCAGTGGCATCACCTACCAGCAGAACAAGGCGCGCAGCACCCTGCCCGCCAGCGTCACCCGTTATCTGCAGCCCCTGGCCGGCAGTGGCGAGAACGGCGAGGTCACCGTGGCCGACCTGGAGGCCCTGGGCGGTACCCAGCTCTTGCAGGATCGCTATGGCCAGCTCTATGTCGGCAGCAGCTGGCGGCGTGGCATTCCCGGTTCGCTCAACCGCACCCATCCCCAGTACAGCTGGTTGGTGGATACCCTGGTCGGCTGGCAGTGGACCGAGCGCGAATTCAACTACGGTTTAAATGTCGGCCTGGGCATGGCAGTGCTCGGCGACGACGAACTGGCGTTCACCGCCGGCTACCAGTCCGCGCCCCAGGGCAGCGGCGGTCAGGCCGGCAGCACCCTGGGCATTCAATACAGCAATCGAATCGGTCGCTAGACCGCTTCAAGGGAGAGACCTCATGAACATCACGCGTCTGCTCATCGCCAGTGTCGCCACCGTGCTCCTGGCCGGCTGCTCGAACTTTACCCGTCCCAGCGGCGAGGCCCTGCCCAAGGATGCCCGCTGGGGCCTGGTGCCCCTGGCCAACTATGCCCAGGCGCCCATGGCCGGCGACCGGGCGGCGCAGATCCTGGTCAGCGTGCTCGGCGAGCGCGGCATCCGCCCGCAGGTCTACGACGACAGTCAGGGCGGCAACCCCACCGACGACGAGAAGGCCCGCCAGCGCGCGGCCCTGGACTGGGCGCGCCAGCAGAATCTGCAATACGTGCTCACCGGCAGCGTGGACGAGTGGCAGTACAAGAACGGTCTGGACGGCGAACCGGCGGTGGGCGTGACCCTGCAGGTGATCGAGCCGGCCAGCGGCCGGGTGGTCTGGAGCAACAGCGGCGCCCGCTCCGGCTGGTCGCGCGAGAGCCTGGCGGCCACCGCACAAAAGGTCCTGCGCGGCACCGCGCAAGAGCTGCAGTTGCGCTGATGGCCCTGCAATCCGTCCACAAGGACTACACCCTGGCGCCGCGCGCCAGTGGCCGCCTGTCCTGGCTGGAGACCCTGCTGGTCACGGCGGCCGCCCTGGGCCTGGGCTTCTGGCTGGTGCCGGAAGACCCCCTTATGGTTGGCCTGGCCTTTCCCTGGGTGGTGTTCGCGCCCATCCTCATGGGGGTGCGCTATGGCTTCATGCGCGGCCTGGTAAGTGCCGGCTTGCTAGTGGTGGCGCTGCTCTATCTGCATCGCCAGGGCTATCCGGCCTACGAAGAGATCCCGCCGTCCTTTATCGTCGGCGTGCTGCTCAGCGCCATGCTGGTGGGCGAATTCCGCGATCTCTGGGATCGCCGCCTGGAACGCCTGGACCTGGCCAACGACTATCGCCAGCTGCGTCTGGACGAATTCACCCGCGCCCACCACCTCCTGCGCATCTCCCACGATCGCCTGGAACAGCGCGTCGCCGGCAACGACCTCAGCCTGCGCAGCTCGCTGCTGGACCTGCGGCGCCAGCTGCGCGAGGTGCCCCGCGAGCAGGATGCCCTGCAGGCCCTCGCCGAGCCCATCGTCGGCCTGTTGACCCAGTACGGTTCGCTGCGCGTGGCGGGCCTCTACCGGGTCGACGCCAATGGCCGGGTGGATCGTCGCGCCCTCGCCAGCCAGGGCGAGATGCCTGGCATCGATCCTGATGACCTGCTGGTGCGCCTGACCCTGGAGCGCGGTGAGACCCTGAGCATCCGCCAGGCGCTGCTGGAGCGCGGCGAGACCCAGCATTCGGCGCTGCAGGCCTGCGTGCCGCTGCTGGATACCGAGGAGCGCCTGCTGGCGGTGCTGGCTATCGAGCAGATGCCGTTCTTTTCCTTCAACGAGCGCACCCTCAATCTGCTGACCATCCTCGCCGGCCACATCGCCGACCTACTCGGCAGCGATCACCAGGCGCTGGCCCTGGCCGACGATGACGCCCAGCAATTCTCCCAGCACCTCAAGCGCTCGCTGCGCGATGCCCAGCAGCACGCCCTGCCCGCCTGCCTGTTCTGCTTCGAGATGACCGAGGCCGATGGTGGCGAGCGCGCCCTGGCGCTGCTGGAAGGCAGCCGCCGCGGCCTCGACCTGCAACTGCGCCTGACCAATCAGGCTGGCCACCCCTGCCTGCTGGTGCTCTTGCCGCTGACCTCCTCCGACGGCCTGGAAGGCTATCACCGCCGGCTGCGTCAGCTGCTGGCCGAGCGCCATGGCCAGGACAGCACCCTGGAAAGCCTGGGCGTGCGCAGCCACGAGCACGAGCTGCTACCCAAGACCCGCGCCCAGGAGTTGCGCGTCTTCCTGTTCAACGAGTGTGGTCTGCATGAACAGCAAGTGGCTGTTTAGCGGCGCCTTCGCCTTCGAGGCCAGCAGCTGGGCGCTGCTGTTCGCCAACCTGCCGGTAGCGGCGGCGGCCCTGGCCTTCGCCACCGCCCATGCCGCCGGCAGCGCCCTGCTGGCGGGCGGTGCCTGGCTGTTGCTGCCGCGACGCTACCAGCGGCCACTGCCCTGGAGTCCGCTGTTTCTGTTTGCCCTGGCCTTCTTCATTCCGCTGCTGGGCGCAGTCGGGGTGATCGCCGCGGTGTTTCCGGCGCTCTATCTGCCGCGCAAGCACCGCGAGATCGCCTGGGAGGCACGTAGCGTGCCCAATCTGCCGTTCCGCCCACTGGAGCGGCGCGAGGAGATGCTGTTCAGCGATGGCGGCCTGCAGGACGTATTGCGCCATGCGCCCAGCACCGACAAGCGCCTGACCGCGCTCTTCGCCACCCGGCGCATGCCCGGACGCGACGCCATCCCCATCCTCAAGCTGGCCCTGCGCGATCCGGCCGACGACGTCCGCCTGCTCGCCTATTCGATGCTCGACCAGCAGGAAAGCCAGATCAACCAGCGCATCGAGACCCAGCTCGGCGAACTGGCCAGCACGCCTGCGGAGCGCCAGCCGGCGCTGCACGGCACCCTGGCCCGTGGCTACTGGGAGCTGGCCTACCTGGGCCTGGCCCAGGGCAGCGTCCTGCGTCACGTGCTGGGTCAGGCGCGGGAACACATCGAACTGGCCCTGGCCGGTGAGGAAAACGAAGAATTGCGCATCCTCGCCGGGCGCATCGCCTTGGAACAGGGCGAGCCGGAACGGGCCCTGGAATTCTTCCAGGCCGCCGAAGCGGCGGGCGTACCCCTGGCCCAACTGGCGCCCTTCCGCGCCGAAATCGCCTTTCTGCGCCGCGATTACGCGGTCATCCCGGCACTGCTCGACAGCCTGCCGGCGGATCTGAAGAAGCGGCCGCCGTTCGCCGCCCTGGTGAAGTACTGGTTATGAAAGACGCCCCCGCCGCGACCGTGACGCCCGATGTCTGCCTGCTGCTGGAGGGCACCTGGCCCTATGTGCGCGGCGGGGTGTCGAGCTGGGTCAACCAGCTGATCCTCGGCCTGCCGGAGCTGACCTTCTCGGTGTTCTTCATCGGTGGCCAGCGCGAGAACTACGAGAAGCGCCACTACGCCATCCCGCCCAACGTGGTGCACATCGAGGAGCACTTCCTCGCCGGCTCCTGGGTGCCCAAGGCAGCGCCCATCAGCCCGCGGCGCCAGGCGCCGGTGCAGCTGCTGCGCGACCTGCACGCCTTCCTGCACCACCCCGACGAACCCAGCGCCGCCCAGGGCGATGCCCTGGTGGACGCCTTCGCCGAAGGCAAGGTGACCCTGGACGACTTCATGTACAGCCGCGCCAGCTGGGAAGCCATCACCGAGGGCTACGAGCGCTATTGCACCGATCCCTCCTTCGTCGACTACCTCTGGACCCTGCGCGCCATGCAGGCGCCGCTGCTGATGCTGGCCGAGGCCGCGCGGCGCCTGCCGCGACCGCGGATGATCCACTCCATCTCCACCGGCTATGCCGGCATGCTCGGCGCCATCCTGCAGCGCCGCTGGGGCTGCAACTTCCTGCTCAGCGAGCACGGCATCTACACCAAGGAACGCAAGATCGACCTGGCCCAGGCCAAGTGGATCGCCGAAGGGCCGGACGAAGCCCTGCGCACCGGGCTGGACGTGGATGTCAGTTATATCCGCCGGCTGTGGATCCGCTTCTTCGAGCGTATCGGCCTGCTCACCTACAAGGCCGCCGATCCGATCATCTCGCTCTACGATGGCAACCGCCGCCGGCAGATCCAGGACGGTGCCGATCCCGCGCGCTGCCGGGTGATCCCCAATGGCATCAGCCTCACCCAGTGGCAGGACGCCCTGGAGCGTCGCCCCGAAGGCGTGCCGCCGGTGGTGGGGCTGCTGGGTCGGGTGGTGCCGATCAAGGACGTCAAGACCTTCATCCGTGCCATGCGCGGGGTGATCAGCGCCATGCCCGAGGCCGAGGCCTGGGTGGTCGGTCCCGAGGACGAAGACGAGGAATACGCCGCCGAATGCCACAGCCTGGTCACCAGCCTGGGCCTGGAGGGCAAGGTGAAATTCCTCGGTTTCCAGAAGATCGGTGACATCCTGCCCAAGCTCGGCCTCATGGTGCTGACCTCCATCAGCGAGGCCCAGCCACTGGTGATCCTCGAAGGCTGGGCCGCCGGCGTGCCGGTGGTGAGCAGCGACGTGGGTTCCTGCCGCGAGCTGATCGAGGGTTCGCTACCCGAGGACCGCGCCCTGGGCACCGGCGGCAGCGTGGTCGCCATCGCCGATCCCCAGGCCACCGCCCGCGCCATCCTCGCCCTGCTGCGCAATCCCGGTCGCTGGCAGGCCGCGCAGCGCACCGGGCTGGCCCGGGTCAATCGCTACTACACCGAGCCGCTGATGCTGGAACGCTATCGCGAGCTCTACCAGGACGCCATCGGGAGGGTCGTCTGACATGGCCGGCATCGGCTTCGAACTGCGCAAGATTCTCGCGCGCGACTCCTACACCGCCACCCTGCGCGCCTATGTCTATGCCGGCCTGATCAGCTCCGGACCCTGGGTGCTGTCGATCATCAGCGTCATGCTGATCGGCGTGCTGGCCACCGGCATCGTCACCCCCAGCGTGCTGATCCGCCAGTTCCTGGTCACGGTGACCTACCTCATGGCCAGTTCGCTGATCCTCACCGGCGGCCTGCAGCTGTATTTCACCCGCTTCGTCTCGGATCGGCTGTTCGAAGAGAAGCAGACCAGCATCCTGCCCAACCTGGTGGGCATCCTGCTGCTGGTGACCCTGGTGGCCGGCGGCCTGGGCTTCCTGCTGCTGGCCACCCTGTTCGACCAGCCCTTCGCCTACCGGCTGCTGGTGCTGGCCAACTTCGTCACCCTCTGCGACCTCTGGCTGGTGATCATCTTCCTGTCCGGGATGAAGGCCTACAACCGCATCCTGGTGGTGATGACCCTGGGCTACGCCATCATGATCGCCGCCGCCTTCGTGCTGCGCTTCCTGGGCATGGACGGCCTGCTGATGGCCCTGCTGCTGGGTCACGCCGCCCTGCTGTTCATGTTTCTCTACGACATCATCCGCGAGTACCCGGCCGATCGCCTGGTGGCCTTCGACTTCCTCGACCGCAAGCAGATCTTCGTCAGCCTGCTGGTCACCGGGCTGTTCTACAACCTGGGCATCTGGGTCGACAAATTCGTCTTCTGGTTCAATCCGCTGACCTCCGATGCCGTCATCGGCCCCCTGCGCGCCTCCATCCTCTACGACCTGCCGATCTTTCTCGCCTACCTCGCCATCATCCCCGGCATGGCGGTGTTCCTGGTGCGCATCGAGACCGACTTCGCCGAGTGGTACGAGCGGGTGTTCAACGCCGTGCGCGGCGGCGAGACCCTGCAGCACATCAGCCAGCTCAAGGAGCAGATGATCCTGGCCATCCGCCAGGGCCTGCTGGAGATCTGCAAGGTCCAGGGTCTGACCCTGGTGCTGGTGTTCCTGCTGGCGCCGCAGTTGCTGGCCTGGCTCGGCATGTCGCACTACTACCTGCCGCTGTTCTACATCGACGTGGTGGGGGTGAGCATCCAGGTGGTGTTCATGGCGCTGCTCAACGTCTTCTTCTACCTGGACCGGCGCGACACCGTGCTGATGCTCTGCACCCTGTTTCTCGGCCTCAACCTGGCGCTGACCCTGCTCAGCATCGAGCTGGGCCCGAGCTTCTTCGGTTACGGCTTCACCGTCTCCCTGGCTTGCTGCGTGCTGCTCGGCCTGCACCGCCTGGACCGGGTGCTGGACGACCTGGAATACGACACCTTCATGCTCCGGCACTGAGGTGCCGCTGGCACCGGACGAACGGTGTGACCCGCTCCTGCTGCAGACGTCCAACACAGCTCACCCCTGCAGGACCCTGCCATGAATACCGCCGCCTTGCGCCTCGTGATCCAGACCACCCAGGTGCGCGCTCGGGACAGTGGCGAGGCCAGCCGTACCTTCGCCGACCAGGCGGCGCGCACCGCCAGCGCCGATGCCACCCGCGGTCCGGCCCTGGAGCGCTTCGCCAGCGCCTATGTCGACAAGGTGCCCGACGCCCTGGAAGCCCTGCTGTTGCAGGCGCGGGCGGTGGCCTTCGAGGCGCCCCTGGCCGGAGTGCTGGAACGCGCCCTGGCCGGTTTCGCCCCGGCGGCCCTGGCCCAGGCGCCGTCCGCCAGCCTGGCGCTGCTGGCCGCAGCCTATCGCCTTCATCGCCTGCTCGAAGGCCTCCAGGAGCGCCTCGCCGCCTGGTGGGGTGCCGCCCGCGAACCGGCCGCGCCCAGCCTGGGCAATCTCATCGCCCACCAGGTGCTGGGGCAGCTCACCGTCGCCGCCCTGGAAGACGCCGTGGACGGCTGGCTCGACGACCTGGACGCCAGCGTCGCGGCGCCGCTCACCCAGCAGTGCTTTCAGCCACGGCAACGGCGCGGCGCCCTGGCCACGGCGCGTCCGGCCCTGACCTTGAGTCGGCAACGTCAGCGCAGCGTTCGATAAAACGCACGTTTCGGCGCCTTTGGCGGCCGACTGTCAAATATATTGATAACCCTCCCGGGCCGGTTTAGGGTGGCTGCTCACCGCCAACAGCGAGGAGTCACCCATGAGCTTGCCCAGCCGCGCCGAGTGGGAGCAGCGCTTCCAAGGTCTCACCCTGGAAGGTCGCGCCTTCATCGACGGCGCCTATGTCGATGCCGCCGCCGGCGCCACCTTCGATTGCCTGAGTCCGGTGGACGGACGCTTCCTCGCCAAGGTCGCCCGCTGTGACGCCGCCGATGCCGACCTGGCCGTGGCCGCCGCCCGCGCCGCCTTCCAGAAGGGCACCTGGGCGCACCTGGCGCCCGCCCAGCGCAAGCGCGTGCTGATCCGCTTCGCCGACCTGCTGCTGGCCAATGCCGAAGAGCTGGCGCTGCTGGAAACCCTGGACATGGGCAAGCCCATCGCCGACGCCTTCACTATCGACGTGCCCGCCTCGGCCAATGCCATCCGCTGGAGCGCCGAGGCCATCGACAAGCTCTACGACGAGGTCGCCCCGACGCCCCATGACCAGCTCGGCCTGGTCACCCGCGAGCCGGTCGGCGTGGTCGCCGCCGTGGTGCCCTGGAACTTCCCGCTGATGATGGCCTGCTGGAAACTCGGCCCGGCGCTGGCCACCGGTAACTCGGTGGTGCTCAAGCCCTCGGAGAAGTCGCCGCTGACCGCCATCCGCGTCGCCCAACTGGCCCAGCAGGCGGGCATCCCCGCCGGCGTGTTCAACGTGCTGCCGGGCTACGGCCATGAGGTCGGCAAGGCCCTGGGCCTGCACCCGGACGTCGACACCATCGTCTTCACCGGCTCCACCCGGGTCGCCAAGCAGCTGCTGGCCTATTCCGGCGAATCGAACATGAAGCGCGTCTGGCTGGAAGCCGGCGGCAAGAGCCCCAACATCGTCTTCGCCGATGCCCCCGACCTCAAGGACGCCGCCGCGGCCGCCGCCAGCGGCATCGCCTTCAACCAGGGCGAGGTCTGCACCGCCGGTTCGCGCCTGCTGGTGGAGCGTTCCATCAAGGAAGAATTCCTGCCGCTGGTGATCGAGGCCCTCAAGGGCTGGAAGCCCGGCCATGCGCTGGATCCGGAGACCAATGTCGGGGCCCTGGTGGACACCACCCAGCTGGAGACCGTGCTGCGCTACATCGAGGCCGGCCATGCCGAAGGCGCCACCCTGGTGGCCGGTGGCAAGCGCACCCTGGAAGAGACCGGCGGCGTCTATGTCGAGCCGACCATCTTCGACGGCGTGAGCAACGCCATGAAGATCGCCCGAGAAGAGATCTTCGGCCCGGTGCTCTCGGTGATCACCTTCGACACCGCCGAGGAAGCCGTACAGATCGCCAACGATACCCAATACGGTCTGGCCGCGGCGGTCTGGACCCGCGACATCTCCAAAGCCCACAAGACCGCCCGCGCCCTGCGCGCCGGCAGTGTCTGGGTCAACCAGTACGACGGTGGCGACATGACCGCCCCCTTCGGTGGCTTCAAGCAGTCCGGCAACGGTCGCGACAAGTCCCTGCACGCCTTCGACAAGTACACCGAGCTCAAGGCGACCTGGATCAAGCTGTAGGAACAGAGCACTGGGCAAACCAAGGCTCGTAGTCAGGCCCAGGTCTGGCTACGAGCAGGGCCTGGGCCGACTATCGGACAGGCCGCGATGCAAGTGACTCGCTGTCCTTTATCAAAACCAGGTAAATCGGGGTGTGGTACAAGATCCTAAGAGACAGCTGCCAAATCCAACGCTCCATTCCCAGACATTTGTCCTTTAGGACGACTCACCTAGCCAGTATCGACGCCAGCGACGCTCGCCTTCGAAACGCACCTGTGACTGCTGGATAAGCTCATCAAGCGCTCGCTTGACTGTCCGATCAGAGATTTCAACGCCAATACGCTGATTGATTTCAGAGGACGAAGAGCCCGGATATCGTCCGAGATCCTCAATGATGAGCGCTCTCAATCGATGGGGTTCTATACGAGTCAGAGTAGTAACACCCTCTAGACCGCTACCGCGCAGCCAGGTAGGCGACACATAATAGCGTTTCGCTTTTGTCCGCCCCGTCTCCTCAACAAGTCCCAAGTCTCGCAGACGGCCTATCCAAGGCTTTAGTTCATCTGTCGCTGACAATTCGAGAGAAGCCGCTAATTCGGTAGAGGTAAGCCCTTCATGTTGCGCCAATAGTCCGAGAGTGATGCGCTCGCGTCTCGTCAGCATAAAGCGCTCGTCAAGCGTTTTTAGCAAACCTATCATTTCCGGACGAACAATACGGCGTCGTATGATTACACAAACAGCATCTACCCTTTCATACAGCTCAGGTGCTGGACGACCATTGGACAACTGCACATCGTAAATAAGATCAAACCCCGTACCCTCTTTTTCCATCAATTGCAAGTCATGGAAAAGCACTGCCATCCGATCATTACGACGCCTGCTGGCATGAAGGATGTTAGCAGGTGTAACACCTAGAGGTAGACGCCCTGGATTAACCACCTCCAGCCTGTCAGGATAGAGATTCAAATATAGATCGCCACGCTGTGTATAAGGTCTATGGACCAAGGCATTAACGAGCAGTTCGCGAACGACTCGCTCATCGAAGGCAGGCACATGCTGACGATAGAGACCATCGGGCAGCTCATAGCTCTCTCGGAAATCAGGCACTTCTCGCCAAATAGCTTCTACCAGCTCTATTGGATTAGAGTGATAATCGGACCAGTGCCATTTATTAATCTTATTTCCCAGCTCGTCGTACTTGAGCACTTGCACGAGAGGCGCGCTACCCAATTTTGCTCGATCTCGTGCATGCCCTAAAAACAACACACCCAAGTTGGTCAGGTAGTCCCCATCGACCAGTCCGTAGTGTTCCAACAGTTCACTGTCGGATTTTTCCTTAAGCCCTGACTTCACTCGATCAGAACGGCGTAGACCACCGACTATGAAAGCGACCTGCAGTGGATCAATCTCTCTTCTAGAAACCCTCAAATGCGTCAGGGTTTCCCAAGGCAGCGTAGGCCTATCATTGAGCAGTTGCAGTACCTGGTCTCCCACAATGGGAACACAGGAATCACCCACCCGCATGAAATAGCGCCCATCGGTCGTCGACGCGATACCAAAGGATCTGGCGATATTGAGTTCGATGTACTCACCCTGGTTTTCTGCCACAACCAGCCGCGGAACCACAGCTACGTTCACCGTCAGCTCTTGGATGCGTTTTCTAATTTGATCGAGTAAGACCGGAGCTATGCGTTGCTCGGCTGGCGGCAGATCACAAGAGTCCTCTATCCCAATGAGGAGACGACCACCTGCGCTATTGGCAAAGGCAACGCAATCGACCGCGACTTCGGTCCAAGCAGCTTGTTTACCCTGAACCTTACGCAGGGACTTTCGATCAAACTCTTCATTCTCGACGACCATCTGATGAGTACTCGGTCAGGCGCCTGGTCGGGTTCGGTATCTCACAACTTCATCCTCGCACTCAACCCAGCAGATCCACCAGCAGGTCGTCATGCCGACGCTGCTGGCGATCCAGGCGCAGCTGGCGGGTGCGGAAGATCGACTTGAGGTCTTCCAGGGCACTGGCGAAGTCATCGTTGATGATCAGGTAGTCGTACTCGACATAGTGGCTCATCTCGCTGACCGCCTCGCGCATGCGCCGCTCGATGATCTCGGCGCTGTCCTGGCCGCGATTGTCCAGGCGTTGGCGCAGCGCCGCCTGGCTGGGCGGCAGGATGAAGATCGACTGGGCGTGGGGCAGCTTGCGACGGACCTGCTGGGCGCCCTGCCAGTCGATTTCCAGGATCAGGTCGTGACCCTCGGCGAGGTCACGCTCCAGGGCGGCCTGGGAGGTGCCGTAATAGTTGCCGAACACCTCGGCGTGTTCGAGAAAATCGCCGTGCTCGAGCAGGTTGGTAAAGGTCGCGCAATCGACGAAGTGGTAGTTCACGCCGTCGGTTTCACCCGGGCGCATGGCGCGGGTGGTATGGGAGACCGACACGCGGATGTCGGGCAGGGCATCCAGCAAGGCCTTGACCAGGCTGGTCTTGCCGGCGCCGGAGGGCGCGGAAACGATATAGAGGGTGCCGGGAAGGGCTGTCATGGAGGTTCGCCTATTCGATGTTCTGCACTTGCTCACGCATCTGTTCGATGAGCACCTTGAGATTGATGGCCGCCTGGGAGGCGCGGGCGTCGATGGCCTTGGAGCCCAGGGTGTTGGCCTCGCGATTGAGTTCCTGCATGAGGAAATCCAGCCGCCGACCAGCCGCGCCACTGCCCGCCAGGACCCGCCGTACCTCGGCCACATGGGTCTCCAGGCGATCCAGCTCCTCGGCCACGTCGCTCTTTTGCGCCAGCAGCACCAGTTCCTGCTCCAGTCGCGCCGGTTCGAATTCGACGCCCGCCTCGGCGCAGCGCTCGAGGATACGCCGGCGCTGCAGGGCCAGCAGCTCGGGCAGTAGCGTCCTGAGCGTCGTCACCTCCGCCAGCACCTGGACCAGCCGCTCCTCGATCAGGCGCGCCAGTTCGCGTCCCTCGCGCTGCCGGCCTTCGAGCAACTCATCCAGGGCCGCCTCGAACAGCGCCAGGGTCTGGGCCCCGAGTTCGGCGTCATCCACCTCGGCGCCTGCCAGCACCCCCGGCCAGGCCAGCACGGCCAGGGGATCGAGCTTGGCCGGCCGGGCGATCAGCGCCGCGACATCTTCAGCGGCCGCCACCAGTTGCGCGGCCCGGCGGGCGTCTACGCGCAGGACCGCGTCTTCGTCGCGCGCCTCGCGCAACACGCACTCCACCTTGCCCCGCGACAACCGCCGGCGCAGCGCCTCGCGCACACCGGATTCGAGATCGCGAAAGGTCTCCGGCAGCCGCAGGTGCGGCTCCAGGTAGCGGTGATTGACCGAGCGCAGCTCCCAGCTCAGGGTGCCCTGGGGCCCCGGCCGCTCGACCCGGGCGAACGCCGTCATGCTGTGCACCATGGCAGGATCCTCGTCTGACGATGCGTGGATCTGGGGCGATCCAGAGCGCCCACGCATGTAAAACGCACGATTCTAGCGCACCTGATCGGAGCGACCCAATGCATCCGTGTCGCATGAGCCGGACGCTCTCTATACTATGGACCTGATACCCATGCCTTACAGGAAGCCCGCAATGAAGCGTCCCAGTGGCCGCGCCGCCGATCAGCTGCGCCCCATCCGCATCACCCGTCAGTACACCAAGCACGCCGAGGGTTCGGTTCTGGTGGAATTCGGCGATACCAAGGTGATCTGCACCGCCAGCGTCGAGGCCGGGGTGCCGCGCTTTCTCAAGGGTAAGGGCCAGGGCTGGCTCACCGCCGAATACGGCATGCTGCCCCGCGCCACCGGCGAGCGGAATCAGCGTGAAGCCGCCAAGGGCAAGCAGGGTGGTCGCACCCTGGAAATCCAGCGGCTGATCGGTCGTTCGCTGCGCGCCGCCGTGGACTTGTCCAAGCTGGGCGAGAACACCATCTACATCGACTGCGACGTGATCCAGGCCGATGGCGGCACTCGCACCGCCTCGGTGACCGGTGCCTGCGTCGCCCTGGTCGATGCCCTGGGCGCGCTCAAGCGCCGCGGCAACCTCAAGGGCAATCCGCTCAAGCAGATGGTGGCCGCCATCTCCGTGGGCATCTACCAGGGCACCCCGGTGCTCGACCTGGACTACCTGGAAGACTCCGCTGCCGAGACCGATCTCAACGTGATCATGACCGATGCCGGCGGTTTCATCGAAGTCCAGGGCACCGCCGAGGGCGCGCCCTTCCAGCCGGCCGAACTCAACGCCATGCTCGAACTGGCCCAGGGCGGTCTGCGCGACCTGTTCGAGCTCCAGCAAGCCGCCCTGCGCGGCGAGTAACGAAAAGGGTCAAGCCATGCACGATCTCGTCCCCGCCCCCAGCGCCGAAGCCCGGCGCTGGGCCATGCTCTGCCACTACGCCGCCTTCCTGGGCTTCGTGGTGCCCTTCATCGGTAACGTCATAGGTCCGCTGGTGGTCTGGCAGTTCAAGCGCGAGGACGACCCCTTTATCGACCGCCAGGGCAAGGAGGCGCTGAACTTCCAGCTCACCGTCACCCTGCTGCACATGATCTGCTGGCTGCTGGTGTGGGTGCTGATCGGATTTCCGCTGATGCTGCTGGTGGCCTGCGTGGCCTTCGTACTGACGGTGATCGCCGGCATCAAGGCCAACCAGGGCCGTGACTACCGCTATCCCCTGACCTGGCGGATGGTTAATTAACGGGCTTTTTGTGGCCTGCTTCTGATATCCGCGTTGAGGATTTCCGGTCGGTCTGTCGTCGTTTGACAGGCGCCGGAAGCCCTCCGCTATCATCCCCCGCGTCTTGCTTTCTTTACCTGTCGTCCGTGGCCGTTTCTGACCGCCATGGGCGGTAGCGTGCCTGCCTTTCACTGGCAGACCTCATCCAGCCCAGGGACCACGCCAAGGTGGCGAACCCTCGTGCTGGTTACCCCTTTCGCGCTTTTCACGTCAGCGCAGCGGGCCACCCACGGCCGGCTGTTTCGGCATCAACACAGGGATGATGATCATGTCGGCCGTAGTCGCCCCCCCGCAATCGGCGTTCCAGCAGGCTTTGTCCTGGCGCTACTCGACCCTCGCGGTCTGGACCGCCATCTCGCTGCTGTTCGTCGAGACCTTTTCCGGCGCCCTGCGCTATTACCTCGACATGGCCGGCGCCTCGGCGCTGATCTACCTCCCCAAGATCGCCTGCCTGGCGCTCTTCGCCCTGCAACTGGCCACCGCCAAGCTGCCGCGCATCCTCTGGGTGGCCCTGCTCAGCATCCCGGCCTATGCGGCCCTGGCCCTGCTGCACGGCGCCAGTATCAACAACGTCTTCTTCTCGCTGTTCGTCTACAGCCCGCTGCTGTTCGGCCTGCTCTGCGGCCGTGAGTTGCTGGAACAGCGGCGCCTGCTCGGCCGGGTGGTCCTGGGCCTGCTGATCGCCTCGCTCATCGGCATCCTGCTGGACAAGTACACCTCGGTCCCCTGGAAGGGCTACAGCTACACCCTGGGTGGCAACGACATCGCCGGCAACACCAACTGGATGGCGGGCGAGGCCGACCGCATCGCCGGCTTCGCCCGCGTGTCCAACGTGCTGGCCGCCCTGATCGCCGTCTACTGCCTCTATCTCTCCTACTTCGCGCGCTCCTACACGCTCTGGCTGCTGATGGCCCTGACCGGTCTCTTCGGCATCCTGCTGACCACCAGCAAGGCCCCCGCCGCCGCCTTCGCCTTCACCCTGGTGCTGATGCTGGGCCGTCGCTTCCAGTGGTCCACCTACCTGCTGCTGCTGCTCGGCGTGGTCGGTGGCCTGCTGCTGCCGATCCTCAGCCTGATCCGCGACTTCGATCCCCACGTGGTCACCAGCGACAGCGGCCTGGCCTCCTTCTACGACCGTCTGGTCAACACCTGGCCCAACGTCGTGGAGGTCATGAGCGAGCCCGGCTGGACCCTGACCGGCGCCGGCTTCGGCATGTTCGGCAGCACCATGGCCGCCTTTCCCGTGCCGGGCATGGACCTGATGGTCAACTGCGACAGCAGCGTGGTCTATCTCTGGTGCGTGTTCGGCGTGGTCGGCATCGCCCTCTACTGCCTGCAACTGCCGCTGTTCATCCGCCTGCACCTGAGCCGCGATCGCGAAAGCCACACCCTGCTGGCCATCGCCTTCTGCCTCTGCCTGATCGGCTGGACCACCGACCTCTTCGAGATCGGCGTGGCCAACCTCTTCATCGGTATCACCCTGGGCTATCTGCTGCTCAAGCCCAAGACCGATCCCGGCCTGCACCTGGTCCGCCCGGCACCGGAAACCCTGGCCCCCCACGCCTAGCCCGACGCCCCTCTCCCGCCTTCCCCTTGCCGCCCGGATGCCGCTCATGGACTTCAGGAAAGACATCAATGGGCTGCGCGCGATCGCCGTGATCGCCGTCGTCCTCTTCCATTTCAATGCCGACTGGCTACCGGGCGGTTTCGCCGGGGTCGACGTCTTCTTCGTCATCTCCGGCTTCCTGATCACCGGGATCATCTTTCGCGCCCTCGAACAACAGCGCTTCCGCCTGTCCGCCTTCTATCTGTCCCGCGTCCGCCGCATCGTGCCGGCGCTGGCGGTGCTCTGCGCCGTACTGCTGATCGCCGGCTGGTTCTTCCTGCTGCCCAACGCCTATGGCGAACTGGGCAAGCACGTGGCGAGCAGCCTGGGCTTCGTCTCCAACCTGGTCTACTGGAAGGAAGCCGGCTACTTCACCGCAGCCGCCCATGAAAAATGGCTGCTGCACACCTGGTCGCTGTCGGTGGAATGGCAGTTCTACCTGATCTATCCGCTGGTGCTGGTGCTGCTGTCCAAGGTGGTATCGCTCAAGACCCTGCGGGTGCTGATCCTGCTCGCCACGGCGGTCGGCTTCGCCTTCGCCGTCACCGCCTCGCTGCTTTGGCCGGAAGCGGCTTTCTATCTGCTGCCGACCCGCGCCTGGGAGCTGATGGTAGGTGGCGCCGCCTATCTCTTCCCGCTGCAGCTCGCCGCTCGCTCGCGCCGGCTGCTGGAAGGCGCGGGGCTGATCGCCCTGGCGGTGGGTTTCCTGACGCTCGCCGAAGGCGATGTCTGGCCAGGCTACTTGGCGCTGATCCCGGTGCTCGGCACCGCCGCCATCATCCTGGCCGCACGCCAGGATTCGCTGGTCACCGGCAACCGCTTCTCTCAATGGACCGGCACCCTCTCCTATTCGCTCTACCTCTGGCACTGGCCGGTGGTGGTGTTCATGAGCTATGCCGGCCTGCTCGACCAGACGCCGCACCTGCTGCTGGGCATCGCCGCCTCCTTCGCCCTGGGCTGGGCCTCCTATACCCTGGTGGAAACCCGGGCCTCGCGCCGGAAGGGCCAGAGCGGTGCAGCCCTGGCCGCCGGCACCGGCCTGCTCGCCACCCTGTTCCTCAGTGCGGGCGCGGTGAACGCCACCGACGGCGCCATCACGCCGTTGCGCAGCATCAGTCAGTCGGATCGCGCGCAATTCGTGCAGGAGTACCTGGATCGCCAGAAGAATCTCCACGATCTCTACTGGCTCAAGTGCGACGCCTATTCGGCCTTTACCCAGCGTCATCAGGACGCCATCGATCCCAGCTGCACCCATGCCCAGGGCAAGGGCGGCCTCTTCGTCTGGGGCGACTCCCATGCCCAGGCGCTGTCCTTTGGCTTGCGCAGCCTGCTGCCGGCCGGCCTGCCCTACTACCAGGTGGCCTCGGCGAGCTGCAAACCACGCCTCACCGACGACCTGGGTCGGCAGACCGAGACACGGGTGACCTGCAACTACTCCAATCGCACCGCCCTGGAAGCCATCCAGCGCTCGCGCCCGGACGTGGTGGTCATGGCGCAGAAGGCCGATCATGAAAAGACCGACTGGAACGCCATCACCGAGCGCCTGCACAGCTATGGCGTCAAGCGCATCGTACTGCTCGGCCCCGTTCCCCAGTGGAGTCCGTCACTGCCCAGCGTCATCGCCATCCGCCATTGGGGCTCCACCGATGACCACATCGCCGACTCCGCCCTGGATCGCCATGTCCTCGCCACCGACCAGGCCATGCGCCAGGCCAAGCTCCCGGCGGGGCTGGAGTACATCTCCCTGGTGCAACACCTCTGCGTCGAGGATGCCTGCCGGGTAAGGGCCGCGGATGGCCGTACCCTGCTGCAGATCGACGATGGCCACCTGAGCGACAAGGGCTCACTGTTCATCGTCGGTCACTATCTGCTGCCGAACCTGCAACTGACGCCGGCCACCGCCCAGCGCTAGTTTCCCGGCGCCACGAAAAAGGGCCGATCCCAGGGGGATCGGCCCTTTTTTATTGCCCTGTGGCTCAGGTCACCGGGGCAGGATTGAACAGCGCCAGGTCGTTGTGCAGGCGATGGCGCTCCGCCCAGGTCTGGCGGCGACCGCTGGCCACGTCCAGGTAGCACTGGAAGATCTCCCAGCCCATCTCCTCCAGCGACAACCGCCCGCTCACCACCCGCCCGGCATCGATGTCGATCAAGTCGGGCCAGCGCTCGGCCAGTTGGGTGCGGGTCGAGACCTTGATCACCGGCACCATGGACAGCCCATAGGGGGTGCCGCGGCCGGTGGTGAAGATGTGCAGGTTCATGCCCGCGGCCAGTTGTAGGGTGCCACAGATGAAGTCGCTGGCCGGGGTGGCGGCGAAATACAGGCCCTTGCCTCTGATCTTCTCGCCCGGAGCGATGACCCCGGCGATGGGGCTGGTACCCGACTTGGCGATCGACCCCATGGCCTTTTCGACGATGTTGTTCAGGCCGCCCTTCTTGTTGCCAGGGGTGGTATTGGCGCTGCGATCAGCCATGCCCCGCTCCAGGTAGCGGTCGTACCAGTCCATCTCGCGGATCAGCGCATCGGCCACCTCGGGGGTGGCGGCGCGCGGGGTCAGCAGGTGGATGCCGTCGCGCACCTCGGTGTTCTCGGAGAACATCACCGTGGCGCCGGCCCGCACCAGCAGATCGGCAGCCACGCCCAGGGCCGGATTGGCGGTGATGCCGGAGAAGGCATCGCTGCCGCCGCACTGCATGCCCACCACCAGTTCGGCGGCCGGCACCGTCTCGCGGCGGCGCTGATCGAGCACCTCCAGACGCGCCTCGATCAGGCCCATGATCTGCTCGACCATGCCGGCGAAGCCGTTGGCCGAATCCTGCAGGCGAAACAGCCAGTCCTCTTCGTTCTGCCCGGCGGTGAGGTCGTCGCCCGGCATCAGCTGGCTGGCCTGCAGCTTCTCGCAACCCAGGCCGATGACCAGCGCCTGGCCGCCGAAGTTGGGATTGCGGCTGATGTTGTGCAGGGTGCGGATCGGGATCACCGCATCCGGGGCATTGATGGCCACGCCGCAGCCATAGCTGTGGGACAGCGGCACCACGTCGTCGACATGGGGATAGCGCGGCAGGATCTCTTTGCGTACTCGCTCCACGCAGTGATCCAGCACCCCCACCACGCACTGCACGGTGGTGGTCACCGCCAAGATGTTGCGGGTGCCGACGCTGCCGTCCGGATTGCGGAAACCCTCGAAGGTGTAGCCCTCCAGGGGTTCGCCGATCTGGCCAGGCACCGTGGCCTTGGGCAGGTTGTCCAAGGCGGGCGGCTCCGGCATGCGCAGCAGGGCTTCGGTGATCCAGCTGCCGGCCGGGATGTCCTGCAGGGCGTAGCCGATGACCTCGCCATAGCGCACCACCTCGGCGCCTTGCCTGAGGTCCACCAGGGAGACCTTGTGGCTCTGGGGAATGGCCTCGACGGTGGTCAGGCCGTCGGCGAAGGCGGTGCCGGCGGCCACGCCGGGTTCGTTGACCACCACCCCGACGTTGTCCTGGGGGTGGAGCTTGATGTAACGCGGCGAATCACGGTGATCGATCAGGTGCATTTTCTTATCCTCCGCCGGGGCTCAGGCCCGGACCGGGTCAGGCTGGGTCGCGCCCAGGATCTCGCCGTCGGCGGTACGCAGCTCGACGCGCTGGATGCGACCGACGATGAACAGGTAGCTGAACACCGCCACCAGGGCATTGGCGCCGACGTAGACCAGCGCCCACTTGAAGGAACCGGTGGCGGCGATGATGTAGCCGATGACGATGGGGGTGGTGATGGAGGCCAGGTTGCCGAAGGTGTTGAACAGGCCGCCGGACAGCCCGGCGATCTGCTTGGGCGAGGTGTCGGCCACCACCGCCCAACCCAGGGCACCGATGCCCTTGCCGAAGAAGGCCAGGGTCATGAAGCCCACCACCATCCAGTCGGCATCGACGTAGTTGCAGAAGATCATGCTGGTGGAGAGCAGCAGGCCGCAGACGATGGGCAGCTTGCGAGCGAAGGTCAGGGAGTGACCGCGGCGCAGCAGGTAGTCGGAGATCACCCCGCCGAGCACCCCGCCGATGAAGCCGCAGATCGCCGGCAGCGAGGCGATGAAGCCGGCCTTGAGGATGGTCATGCCGCGCTCCTGCACCAGGTACACCGGGAACCAGGTCAGGAAGAAATAGGTGATGGCATTGATGCAGTACTGGCCGAGGTAGACGCCCAGCATCATGCGGTTGGTCAGCAGTTGGGTGATGTAGTGCCACTTGGGACCGCCGCCCTGCTGGCGGGCGCCGTTGTCCATGTCCACCAGGCCGCCGTTGTCGCGGATGTGCGCCAGCTCCGCGGCATTGATGCGCGGATGCTCCTTGGGGTTGTGGATGTACTTCAGCCAGACCCCGGAGAAGAGGATGCCCAGGGCGCCCATGATGACGAAGACGTGCTCCCAGCCGAAGTGGAAGACGATGCCGCCCATGATCGGCGCGAACAGCGCAGTGGCGAAATACTGCGCCGAGTTGAAGATCGCCGAGGCGGTGCCGCGTTCGGCGGTAGGGAACCAGGCGGCGACGATGCGTGCATTGCCCGGAAAGGACGGCGCCTCGGCCAGGCCGACCAGGAATCTCAGCATGAACAGGGTGGTCACCGCCCAGGCCACCGGCAGGCCGCCGACCAGGCCCTGCAGCAGGGTGAACAACGACCAGAAGAAGATGCTGCCGGCATAGACCTTCTTCGAACCGAAGCGATCCAGCAGCCAGCCGCCGGGAATCTGCCCGGCCACATAGGCCCAGCCGAAGGCGGAGAAGATATAGCCGAGGGTGACGGCGCTGATGCCGAGGTCTTTCTGCAGGCTGGAGCCGGCGATGGCGATGGTGGCGCGATCGGCATAGTTGATGGTGGTCACCACGAACAGCATCAACAGGATCAGGTAACGCACCCGGGTGGGTCTTGTGGCATCCATGGGGATCCCTCTTGCGTGATTGTTTTTATTGAAGGCGCGGACTGCTGGATGATTGCGCAATCATACCTTGATGCGACAACCTGACTCAGCCCCGGCGTTTGTCCAAGACTAAGCCATGATTGCGCAACCATACAAGTATGACGTCTAACGACTTCGACGCCGGTGGTCAGGTCGTGGCACGGTCGATGATGTGGAAGCCGGTGTCGATGCGCACCGCGTCCCGGGCCCGCTCGCCCTGGTTGAACCGTTGCAGCAGCGCCTCTGCTGCCAGGGTGCCCATGCGATCGCCTTCGACGCTCACCGACGACAGTGCCGGGTGCATCTGGGCGGCGCTCGAGAGATTGCCGAAGCCCAGCACCGCCAGATCCTCGGGCAGGCGCAGCCCGCGACTCGCGGCTTCCGCCATCACCCCCTGGGCGACGGTGTCGGAGCTGCAGACCACCACGTCGAAGCCCTCGTCGCGGGCCAGCAACTGGCGCAACCCCGCCCGCCCGGATTCCACCAGGGCTGGCGCCGGCAGGATTTCCAGCGGCGGTTCCGCCAAGCCCAACTCGGCCAGCCGGGCGACCAGACTGCGGCAGCGGCGCAAGGCGCGGGGGTCGTCCACCGAGACCACGGCGAAGCGCCGATAACCGCGGGCGTGCAGGTGCTCGGCCTGGGCCCGGCCAACCGCTTCATGGGAGAAGCCCACCTGCATGTCCAGCGGGTCTTCGCCCAGGTCCCAGGACTCCACCACCGGGATGCCGGCCTGGGCCAGGCGCTGGCGACTGGCCGCGGTGTGCAGGGTACCGGTGAGCACGATGCCATCGGGTTTGCGCCCCAGCACCGCGGCCAAGAGTTGCTCCTCCTGTTCGGCGCTGTAGCCGGTCAGGCCCAGCAGGGTCTGGTAGCCCGCCTGGGACAACCGCGCCATCAACGCCTGAACGGTCTCGGCGAAGATGGAGTGGACGATGGTCGGCACGAACAGCGCCACCAGGCGACTGCGATTGGAGGCCAGGCCACCGGCCAGCAGATTGGGTACGTAGCCGGTGACCCGCACGGCTGCCAGCACCTTCTCCCGCGCCGCCTCGCTGACGATCTCCGGTCGATTCAGCGCCCGCGAGACGGTGATCGGCGACACCCCGGCGACCCGGGCCACGTCGATGAGCGTGGGGGCGCCAGGATTGACCGCGGCAGTGAGGGCTTTGCTGGACTTCTTGGCCATGGATCGCTGGAGACGGGAAAGAGATCGGCCATGGTAACGGTTGGGGCGGGCGGCGTCCCTGGTGAACACCGTAGCGTGGAAAACCACGCAGCGTTTTCCGTATGGGAATGGGTACCGATGGATGAGAAAGCAGCGAATCCCGTAGGAGCGGCCCATGGCCGCGATACACCCTATGCCAGGTTTGATCGCGGCTATGGGCCGCTCCTACAGAATCGAGTACGCGTTAGCAGCGGCCGCCTCGCCATGGCGGTACAACCTAACCCCCCATCGCCAGGCGAATATCCGCGGCCAGCTCCAGCACGCGAGCCTCTTCGGTGTCCCAGGAGCACATGAAACGCGCACCCCCGCTGCCGATGAAGGTGTAGAAGCGCCAGCCACGACCGCGCAGGAATTCCAGCGCCGGCTCGGACAGCTGCAGGAACACCGAGTTGGCTTCCACCGGGAACATGAAGTCCACCCCGGGCACCCCGCGCACCCGCTCGGCCAGCAACTGGGCCATGGCGTTGGCGTGGCGGGCGTGGCGCAGCCAGGTGTCGTTTTCCAGCACGCCCAGCCAGGGCGCGGAGAGGAATCTCATCTTCGAGGCCAACTGGCCGGCCTGCTTGCAGCGGTACTCGAAGTCCTCGGCCAGCTCGCGGTTGAAGAAGAGGATGGCCTCCCCCACCGCCATGCCGCTCTTGGTGCCGCCAAAGCAGAGCACGTCGACGCCAGCCTTCCAGGTCACCTCGGCCGGGGTGCAGCCCAGGCCGGCCACGGCGTTGGAAAAGCGCGAGCCGTCCATGTGCAGGTGCAGGCCGAGGTCGCGGCAGGTGGCGCTGATGGCCTGCAGTTCGTTGAGGCCATAGAGGGTGCCCACCTCGGTGGCCTGGGTGACGGTCACCGCGCGCGGCTTGGGAAAGTGGATGTCGGCGCGCTTGGTGGCGATCTGCTGGATGGCACCCGGGGTCAGCTTGCCCTGGTGGGCCGGCGCCAGCAGCAGCTTGGAGCCGTTGGAAAAGAATTCCGGCGCCCCGCATTCGTCGGTCTCGACGTGGGCGGTGTCGGAGCAGATCACGCTGTGGTAGCTCTGGCACAGCGCCGCCAGGGCCAGGGAGTTGGCCGCGGTGCCGTTGAAGGCGAAGAACACCTCGCAATCGGTCTCGAACAGCTGGCGGAAGCGATCGGCGGCGCGCGCCGTCCAGGTGTCGTTGCCATAGGCGGTCTCGTGACCGACGTTGGCCGCCGCCATGGCCGCCCAGGCCTCCGGGCAGATGCCGGAATAGTTGTCACTGGCGAATTGCTGGGCGTTGCTGCTCATGCGGCAGTCCTCGCGACGGGTTCGGTACGGGCCAGCAGCCAGTCACGGGCGGCGCCTTCCACTAGCGGCAGCACGCGGCGGCGGACCTCGGCGTGATAGCCATCCAGCCAGTCCAGCTCGTCGGCGCGCAACAAGGCGAGATCCAGGCAGCGGGTATCCAGCGGACAGAGGGTCAGGGTCTCGAAGGCCAGGAAGTCGCCGAATTCGGTGGTCTCGGCGCGGGTGCACAGGAGCAGGTTCTCCAGCCGCACGCCCCACTGGCCGGGACGATAGATGCCCGGTTCGTTGGAGGTGATCATGCCCTCGCGCAGGACATGGTGCGGGGTGACCGTGGCATAGAAGGAAATCGATTGCGGCCCCTCGTGCACATTGAGGAAGTAGCCCACGCCATGGCCGGTGCCATGACCGTAATCGATGCCGGCAGCCCAGATCGGCTCGCGCGCCAGGGCGTCGAGCATGGGCGCGGCGACCCCGGCCGGAAAGCGCGCCCGCGACAGCGCCAGCATGCCCTTGAGCACCAGGGTGAAGTCGCGCTTCTGGGCGGCGCTGGGGGTGCCGATGGGCACCACCCGGGTGATGTCGGTGGTGCCGCCCAGGTACTGGCCGCCGCTGTCGATCAGCAGCAGGCCGTCCCCCTGGAGTTCGGCATGGGCTTCTTCGGTCGCCCGGTAATGCGGCAAGGCGCCACCGGCATTGAAACCGGCGATGGTGGCGAAGCTCAGGGAGACGAAGTGGGGCCGGGCAGCGCGGGCTTCGCTCAGCCAGTCGTCCACGGTCAGCTCGGTGAGGCGCTCGCCGCGGGCCAGGGCGGCCTCGAAACGGGCGAAGAAGACGCACAGGGCCGCACCGTCCTCCTCCATGGCGGTGCGTACCTGGGCCACTTCCTCAGCGGTCTTGCAGGCCTTGAGCAGGGTCGAGGGATTGATCTGCTCCAGGCGCTTGACGCTCGTCGGTGCGGCCTCGGCGAGGCCCAGGGTGACCCGCGCCGGGTCCACTAGCAGGGTGCTGTCCGCTGGCAGCAGGCCCAGCTCGGTGGCGGCCTGGGCGTAGTCGGCCAGCGCCACGCCATCCGCTGCCAGGGCCGCGCGGATCTCCGCCGGCACCTTGGCCGGATCGATGAACAGCTGGCAGCTGTCCCTGCCCAGCAGCAGGTGGGCGAGGAACACCGGGTTGTAGGGCACGTCGGCGCCACGCAGGTTGAGCAGCCAGGCGATGTCGTCCAGCGAGGAGATGAAATGCCAGTCGGCCTTTGCCTTCGCCAGCGCCTGGCGCACCTGGGCGAGCTTGGCGCTGCGCGGCTGGGGCGCATGGGGCTCGGCATGGGCATAGAGCGGCGCGGCCGGTAACGCGGGGCGATCGCTCCAGATCGCCGCCAGGGGATCGAGGTCGGTACGCAACTGGATGCCCTTGGGCTCCAGCGCCCGGCGCAGAGCGGCGGCGGAGCCCAGGGACAGCACCTGGCCGTCCACCAGCACCGTGCCACCTTCGGGCACCTGGTCGGCCAGCCACTGCAGGTGGGCCTGGGGCTGGCTGGCGACCTGCTTCATCAGGTCGATGCCGCTGCCCGCCAGCTCCTGGGTGGCCTGCTCCCAGTAGCGACTGTCGGTCCAGACGCCGGCGGCCTGGCGGGTCACCAGCAGCAGCCCAGCGGAGCCGGTGAAACCAGATAGCCAGGCCCGCCCCTGCCAGTGTTCGGGCAGGTACTCGGACAGGTGGGGATCGGCGCTGGGGATCAGGCAGGCATCGGCGCCCTGCTCGGCCAGGAAGGCGCGCAGGTGGGCGAGTCGTTGAGCGGGGGTGGCGGTCATGAGCACCTCGACAAGGTCAGAAGCTCAGTGTGCCGCAGATATAAAAAAGCCGCACCCAAAGGGTGCGGCGGAGAAAGACCAAAGGAGCAAAGAGGGGTGGTCTTTCGAAAACTGAGTGGCTCAGCGACGCAGGTTGGCGGCGGGAGCAGCCTGATCCCCGTAGTGCTGCATGGCGGCATGATTCTGATCGACCAGCTTGTATCTCAGGCTGGGATTGTCGTCGGCAGCAGCGAATTGGGCGGCAGTCAGGGTGGCAAGGGTCAGCAACAGAGCGGACAGAGAACGTTTCATGGCGAACTCCTAAAAAGGTCGTGTTCATCGGGGTACGGGACCATTCTAGGTAATGAATGCAGCCTAATAAATAGTATGCTAACTAATTCACTATTACAAAACCTGCAACAAGCCATGGCTTAGTCCTTGGCCCAGTAGCGTTGGTCTTCCAACACTAGATTTTCTACCTGCAGGCGCTCGGGAAGTTCTTCCTTGAGGAAGTCGATCCAGGTCTTGATCTTGGCGTCGAGAAAGCGCCGCGAGGGATAGAGCGCATGGATGGTGCGCTCGCGTAGGCGGAAGTTGGGCAGTAGCCGTACCAGACTGCCATCGCGCAGGTAGTTGACCGCGATGTAGCTGGGCAGCAGACAGATGCCCATGCCCTGCCGCGCCACGCTGGCCAGGGCCTCGGCGACGTTGACCTGGAAGACGTAGCGCGGCGCCACCTGCAGCTCGCCTTCGGGACCAGCGAAGACCCAACGCTCGGAGAAGTTGGGATCCAGCAGTCGCAGGCAGTCGTGCTCGGCGAGATCGGCCGGTACCTTGGGCGCCGGACGCTGCGCCAGGTAGCTGGGCGCCGCGCAGACCACGCTATAGACGCCACCGAGACGCTGGGCGACGAAATCCGAATCGGCCAGCTCGGTGTCCAGGGTGATGGCGATGTCATGCCCATCCTCCAGCAGTGCCGGATGGTTCTGCGAGAGCGTCATGACGATCTCGACGTGGGGATAGCGGGCGCAGAAGCGCGACACCAGTGGTGCCAGCAGCTGGGTGCCCAGGCCGGTCATGGAATGCAGGCGCAGATGGCCATGGGGCTTGAGATGGGCACCGCTGGCTTCGGCTTCGGCCTCGCCGACATCCTGCAGGATGCGCCGGCAGCGTTCGAGATAGCGCTCGCCCGCCTCGGTCAGTGCGAGCCGCCGGGTAGTGCGGTGCAACAGACGGGTCTGCAGGTGGCTTTCCAGTTCCGCCAGCAGGCGCGACACCTGGGCGGTGGACAGGGCGAGGGTGTGGGCGGCAGCCGTGAGACTGCCCAGATCCACCACCCGGACGAAGATGCGCATGCCTTGGAAAATATCCATTATTGCCTTTTTCGCAATGGAGTTTCGTCAAGCTGTCACTTTATTGAAAAAGTCACACGCCCGATAGTGGTGCGGTGAGCTGCTGTGGATTCGACATTTTGACCGCGCGAATCCTTCCCTCCGGCAGTGGCTCCTTGGATAGCTCCTTGCGGCCTTCCGGCAGACGTCTCCTCTGGAGACCTCGGTCGGAAGGCCGTTTTTTTTGCCCGGCTTTTGGGCCAGGCCCGCTGCCTCAGCCCTTCCGCTCCGGCTCGCGAATGCGGTAGCTGGCGATATAGAGCGCCGGCAGGAACAGCAGGGTCAGCAGCGTCGCCGCGACGATCCCGCCGATCATGGCGTAGGCCATGGGTCCCCAGAACACCTCGCGGGCGATGGGAATCATGCCCAGGCTGGCCGCGGCGGCGGTCAGCAGGATCGGTCGGCGACGGTGGCGGGTGGCTTCCACCACGGCGTCCCAGGGCGAGCGACCGTCACGCTCGAAGGCGTCGATCTGGGTCACCAGGATCACCGAGTTGCGGATGATGATGCCGATCAGCGCCAGTACCCCGAGGATGGCGACGAAGCCCAGCGGCTGGCCGAAGGGGATCAGCCCCAGCACCACCCCGATCAAGCCCAGGGGCGCCACGCTCGCCACCAGGAACAGCTTGCGGATGCTGTGCAGCTGGATCATCAGGAAGGTAGCCATGAGAAACAGCATCAGCGGCACCACCTCGGCGATGGGGCCCTGGGCCTTGCTACTCTCCTCCACCGTGCCGCCCACCGCCACCTGATAGCGCGGCGGCAGCTTGGCGATGAAGGCATCCACCTCCGGCTGCAGCTGCTTGACCAGGTCCGGTGCCTGGATCTCGCTGAGAATGGACGCCTTGAGGGTGATGGTGGGCAGGCGGTCGCGGCGCCACACCAGCGGCTGCTCCAGGGCGTAGTCGATACGGGCGAAGGCCTTGAGCGGCACCGCGACGCCCTGGGGCGTCATGATCTGCAGATTCTCCAGGGTCTCCACCGAGCGCCGCTCGGCCTCGCTGGCGCGGGCCACCACGTTGACCAGGTAGATGTCGTCGCGCACCTGGGTCACCGGGGTGCCGGTCACCACGCCATTGAGGATCTGCGCCACGTCCTGGGAAGAGAAACCCAGCTGCCGCGCCTTGTCCTGGTTGACCTCGACCTTGAGCATCCGCGCCGGCTCGTTCCAGTCGTAGAGGAAGTCGCCCAGCTGCGGACTCTTGCCCAGCACGCTGGCCAGGGCCAGGGCCTGGCGACGCACCTCGGCGACGTCCGGGCCGCTGATGCGGTACTGAATCGGCCGCCCCACCGGCGGGCCCATTTCCAGGGGCTGAACGTAGCCGGACAGCCCGACGAAGTCCTGGCGCAGGCGCTGTTTGAGCTTGGGCAGCAGCCGATTGCGGGCTTCCAGATCCTTGGCCACCAGGATCACCTGGCCATAGAAGGGATTCTCCAGCTGCTGGTCCAGCGGCAGGTAGAAGCGCACCGCGCCCTGGCCGACATAGGAACTCCAGTGGGCCACGTCCGGATCGTCGGCCAGGGTCTTTTCGAACCTGTCCATCTGCGCGCGGGTGGCATCGAGGGAGGCGTTCTGCGGCAGGTTGAAGTCGATCAGCAGCTCGGGCCGATCCGAAGACGGGAAGAACTGGTTCTGCACGAACTTCATGGCGAACAGCGCCGCGGCGAACAGCAGCACCGTGAGGATGATGGTCAGCCAGCGATGGCGCATGGCGCCCAGCAGCAGGCCGTCGGACCAGCGCGCCAGGCGACCGGGCTGGTCATGATCCTTCTGCTTCACCTTCTTCGGCAGGATGTGCACGCCGATCACCGGCGAAAAGAACACCGCGACGATCCAGGACAAGAGCAGCGCCACGGCGATCACCGCGAACAGGGTGAAGGTGTACTGGCCGGCGCTGCTGGAGTTGAGGCCGATGGGCACGAAACCGGCCACGGTCACCAGGGTGCCGGTGAGCATGGGAAAGGCGGTGGATTCGTAGGCGAAGGTCGCCGAGCGGTGCAGCGACTCGCCCTCCTCCCGCTTGGTCACCATCATCTCCACGGTGATCATGGCGTCGTCCACCAAGAGGCCCAGGGCGATGATCAGGGCGCCGAGGGAAATCCGCTGCATGGTGATGCCGCTGTATTCCATGAAGACGAACACCAGCGCCAGGGTCAGGGGGATCGACAACGCCACCACCAGGCCGGCGCGCACGCCAAGGCTGATGAAGCTCACCACCAGCACGATGATGACCGCCTCGAACAGCGCCCGGGTAAAGCCGCCGACGGCCTTTTCCACCACCTGCGCCTGGTTGGAGACCACGTGCACGCCGATGCCCACCGGCAAGGCGCCAGTCAGTTCCTGCATCTTTTCGGTCAGGGCCGCGCCAAAGGTCTGGATGTTGCCACCGCTGCTCATGGCGATGGCCAGGCCAATGGCCGGCTGGCCCTTGTAGCGGAACAGCGAACTGGGCGGATCGGCATACCCGCTGCGGATGTCGGCCAGATCGGTGAGGCGATAGAAACGATCGTCGATGCGCAGATTGACCGCGGCCAGATCGGCGGTGGAGCGGAATTCGCCACTGGTACGCACGCTGATGCGCTCGGCGCCGGATTCGATGGTCCCCGAGGGCGTCACCGCGTTCTGCTGCTGCAGACTCTGCATCACCTGGCGCTGATCCAGCCCCAGGGCGGCCAGCTTGCGGGTGGAGAAGTCCAGGTAGATGACCTCGTTCTCCGCACCGATCAGTTGCACCTTGCCGATGCCCGGCACGCTGCGGATCTCGCGGCGCACCTGCTCCACCTGGTCGCGCAGCTGGCGCATGCTGAAGCCGTCGCCGGTGAAGGCATAGATGCTGCCGAAGACGTCGCCGAACTCGTCGTTGAAGGCCGGTCCCTGGATGCCCTGGGGGAAGTCGCCCTGGATGTCGGAGACCTTCTTGCGCACCTGGTACCAGATGTCGGGAATCGCCTTGGCCGGCGTGGTGTCACGCAGATAGACGAACACCGTGGACTGGCCCGGCCGGGTAAAGCTCTTGGTGTAGTCCAGCGAATCCAGTTCTTCGAGCTTCTTTTCCACCCGCTCGGTGACCTGGCGCAGGGTCTCCTCGGTGGTCGCCCCCGGCCAGCGGGTCTGGATGACCATGGTCTTGATGGCGAAGGACGGGTCTTCCTCGCGGCCCAGCTTCATGTAGGAGAAGACGCCCATCAGCAGGGCGACGAACATCAGGTACCAGACGAAGGATTGGTGGCGCAGCGCCCAGTCCGACAGGTTGAAGCCTTTCATGGCCGCGCGCCCTCCTGATCCTTCACCCGCTGTCCCTCCTCGAGACTGTTGACCCCGGCTATCACCACCCGCTCACCGGCGCTCAGACCGTTGCCGATCCATGCCAGGCCGTCCGCCTCGCGCAGCACCTCGACCGGCCGCTGGCGCACCTGCGCCTGCTCGCCCTGGCCCGCCACCACCCAGACCGAAGTCTGGCCGTTCTGGCGCCGCAGCGCCTGGATTGGCAGAGACAGGCCCGCGGCTGGTGGCGACGCCAGTTCGCCCTGCACCAGACTGCCGATGCGCAATGCGGCCGGTGGCTCGTCCAGGGTCAGGCGCACCCGCCGGGTACGGGTGGTGGCATCGGCCTGGGGCTCGATCTCGCGCACCTGGCCCTGCACCGCCACGCTCGGATCCAGCGCCATGCGCACGGTCAGGACACGACCTGGGGTCAACTGACCGATGGCCTGGGCCGGCAGGTCCAGCACCGCCTCGCGGATGTCCGGGCGGGCGACCCGCACCACCGGCTGACCGGCGGACACCACCTGGCCGACCTCGGCCTCCCAGGCGGTGATCACGCCGTCGAAATCGCTGTAGAGCTCGGCATAGTTGCGCTGATCGCGGGCTTGCCGCTCGGCGCTCTGGGCCTGTTCGCGGGCAGCCTCCAGGGTATGCAGGCGGGTCAGCACCTGGTCCAGCTGGGAGCGCGAGCCGACGCCCTGGTCGAACAGCTGCTGCTGACGCCGGGCATCGTTGCGGGCATCGCGCCACTGGGCGTCGGCATCGGCGCTCTGGCCCTGACGACTGCGCAGGGCATTGTCCTGATCGGTGGGGTCCAGCGCGGCCAGCAACTGGCCGCGGCGGACCGGCTGACCCACGTCCAGCAGGCGGCGGGTCATGCGGCCACCGACGCGAAAGCCCAGCACGCTCTCGTAGCGCGCCTGGATGCTGCCGGCGAACACCTCACGCTGGGGCTGCGGCGCGCTGAGGGTCAGGGTCGCTACCGGCCGGATCGGCGGCGGTGGCGCCTCGTCGTCGGAACAGCCGGCGAGAACCAGCAGCAGGCAGAGCGGCAGGAGGGGCTTCATGGGCGCACCTCGTTGAAGGCGGAGCGCTCGGCGACCTCGACCTTCTGGCCGGGACTCAGGGCCTGGCCGCCGGCGACCACGATGCGGTCGCCGGCCTTGAGGCCGTCGCTGACGATGATGCTGTCGCGGGTGTAGCGCTCGATGCGCAGCGGCTGCAGGCTGACCCGGCCGTCTTCGTTCAGGCGCCAGGCGGCGGGCTGATCGGTGGTGCCGTTCAGCGCCGTCCAGGGCAGGGCGAAGCCCTGATCGGCCACGCCCTCCAGCTGCGCATTCACCACCGCGCCAAGGGTCATGGCGGCGGGTGGCCGGTCCAGCTGTACCTTGATGCGTACCGTGCCGCTGCTCGCCACCGTCGGGGCGATCTCGCGCAGGGTGCCCTGGGTCGCGATCGCCGGTTGCGCCTGCAGGGCGACGGGCAGCCGCTGGCCGACCTGGAGTTCGCGGGCCAGGGATTCGTAGAGATCGAAGACGGCATCGAGTTCGCCGCTCACCGCCAGGTCGAAGATCGCCGCGCCGGCCTGCACCACCTGACCGGCTTCGGCATGGCGGGCGGTCAGCACCCCAGCGGCGCTGGCGCGCAACTCGGTATAGCCCAGCTGCTTGCGCGCATCGTCGCGCTGGGCCACGGCGGTTTGCAGCGCACTGCGGGCGCCATCGAGGGTGGCCTGGGCCTGATCGTACTGGCTGCGACTGGTATAGCCCTTGGGCAAGAGCGCGGCCTGGCGCTCGAAATCGACCCGCGCCAGCCGGGCGCGGGCTTCCTGGGCCTCCACCTGGGCCTGGGCGGCGGCCAGGTTGTTGCGCAGATCCTGGGGATCCAGCCGCGCGAGGATCTGGCCCTCGCGTACCCGATCCCCGACGTCCGCCAGCCGCTCGCTGATCTTGCCGCTCACACGGAAGCCGAGCGGTGCCTGCACCCGCGCCTGGATATCACCGGTGAAGGGAATGCGCTGGGCATCCTTTATCGGGCTCAGCTGCGTCACCACCACCCGCGCCGGTTCCTCGGTGGGCGGTCGCTCCTGGGAACAGCCCGGCAACAGCATTACCAGGGCCAGAGCGACCGTTACCTGGCAGAGGTGAGCAAGGCGGAGAGCCCTCATGATTATCCTTATCGGTGGAAGAGGCACGATCTGCGAACTGACCACAGGCGGCGCGGGGGGTTCGTCCGACGAATTGTCCGGCGCTGGGCGCTGCTTGGGAAGCGCTACGGCGGGGCCGCCTGCGCAAATGGTCGGTACCAGAGCGGCAACTTGCCCACAAATGTTCACAAATGCCCTGGAACCCGGCATTCCAGGGCGCAGTCAACTACAACGAGCGCTGTGGACCTGCCCGTTCGCAGCTGATGCCCGTCTCTCCACTGGAACGGGCCCAACCAGATTCCCAGGTTTACTTCGACGAGGCCGAACTCATGAAAAAGCTGCTGATCACCTCTACCGCTGCTGTGATGCTGTCGATGGCCACGGGTGTCTTCGCGGCCGAAACCTCCAAGAGCGCCACGGCCGTCAATGGTTCGGCTACCGAAGCCGTACCGGGCAAGACCACCGTCAAGGGCGGTGCTGATGGTGGTGCCGAAGTCCCCTTCAAGAGCGAGAAGCCCAACAAGGTTGACGCGCGCAACCAGAACAACATGCAGTAAGCCCAGCTTTCTGGCGGTAACAAAAGCCCCGGCATGCCGGGGCTTTTTGCTGCCTGACGTTCGAGACGCAGACAAAACAAACCCCGCCGAAGCGGGGTCTGTGGAAACTGTGCAGCAGCCGGGCTTAGCGCCAGAACGGCTTGTGCATTTCCTGGTAGCGCTGGGCCTCGGTGATACCGGCGTCAGCCAGCATACGGGTGTCCAGGCGAGCCAGTTCGTTACGGCTGGCGATGCGACGCTGCCAGGTGGACAGGGTGGAGATAACGCGCAGGGCAACGGGCACACGGTTGCTGGGCTTGGCGTTGTACAGCGAGGAACTGAAGGTGCGTTCCATGGTGGCTTTCCTTCCCGCTTGTGACGGGTACTGGTCATCGAATGGCGCCATTGTCTCGCCAGGCGAGTGCTACCACCAGTAACAGTACAAGGAAAGGTTCGCGGATCACTCAGCACACAATTGCAACTGTACTGCTGCAATTTGGGTCATTCTGTAACGCTTTGCACCATTGCAGTGCAAAAATTGGTTACCAGAAGGAACATCGCGGAAATTCGAGCTATACAGTTGGCCCGAGGCCAACGAAACAGGACTGCTGTTCTACCTGTTACCGCACCCACTGTCCAGCCTGGAAACGCCGTCATGCTCCAGAAAGGAGCGCTTCCGACGCCCAGTGGGCGCCGGAAGCCTCTCACCGTCAACGCGCGGCAGCGGCCAGGCTCGGGGCGGCAGGCTGACGCCGACCCACCCAGGTACCGATGGCCACGACCACCAGTGCCAGCAGACCGGTCGCCAGGATCTCGAAGCGGTGGGCGTCGCTGAACAGCATCACGGTCAGGGCGCCAACAATGAAGACGATCACCGCCCAGGTCAGCCAGGGGAACAGCCACATACGGAATTCCAGCCGCTCGCCACGGGCCATCAGCTTGCGTCTCAGGCGCAGCTGGGTCACGGCGATCACCAGGTAGACCAGCAGTGCCACGGCACCGGAGGTGGACAGCAGGAAGCTGAACACCGCCTCGGGCATGGTGTAGTTGGCGATGGTGGTCAGGAAACCCACGGCGGTGCTGGCCAGCACCGCGGTACGGGGCACGCCAGCGCTGGACGCACGACCCATCTTGGCCGGGGCATCGCCACGGCGGGCCAGGGAGTAGAGCATGCGCGACGCGGTGTAGAGCGCCGAGTTCAGGCAGCTGGCCACGGCGACCAGGACCACACAGTCGACGATCAGCTTGGCATTGGGAATCGACAGCACTTCCAGGGCGCGCTGGTAGGACCCCACGATCGGCAGCTGGGCATCGTTCCAGGGCACCATGGACACCACCAGGAAGATGGAGACCAGATAGAACAGCGCGATCCGCCAGATCACCGAGTTGGTGGCCTTGCTGATCTGCCGGGACGGATCCTTGGATTCAGCCGCGGCGATGGTGACGATCTCGGTGCCCATGAAGCTGAACATGGTGGTCAGCAGGGCGCCCAGCACCGCGCCAAAGCCATTGGGCATGAAGCCGCCGGTATGGGCCATCAGATTGCTCAGGCCACTGACCTCGCGACCGGGCAGAGCACCGACCAGCGCCGCCGCGCCCAGGGCGATGAAGGCGACGATGGCGATGACCTTGAGCAGAGCGAACCAGAATTCGAACTCGCCGTACTTGGCGACGCTGAACAGGTTGGTCACGGTCAGGATGCCGGTGATGATCAGCGCGAACTGCCAGGTGGCGATGGCCGGGAACCAGGCATTGAGGATGGCGGCGGCAGCCACGGCCTCCAGCGGAATGACCAGCACCCAGAACCACCAGTACAGCCAGCCGATGGTGAAGCCGGCCCAGCGGCCGATGCCCTGTTGGGCATAGGACGAGAAGGAGCCGGTATCGGGCGAGGCGACCGCCATTTCACCCAGCATGCGCATGACCAGCACCACCAGGGTGCCGGCCAGGGCGTAGGCCAGCAGCACGGCCGGACCGGCAGCGGCGATGGCATGACCGGAGCCGACGAACAGACCGGCACCGATCACTCCAGCGATGGACAACATGGTCACATGGCGCGGTTTGAGCGCCGGAGAGAGGTTGCATTCTACGTTGGACATAAGGTGTTACCTGACAACGGAAAGCCTCCCAAGTGCAACTTGCGCGCCACCCCCGCTGAAATCGGCACAAAATGAACTCAAAGGGTGCAACGCTTCGCGCAAAGTCGCGAAAAAGCGGCACTTTGCCTAGCTATTGCACTAACTATTTGATGTGCAAAACGATTTCTTTCGTGTGCCGCTGCGCTTCCACCTTGCTTCGTTAGGTATCACTTTGTGCAACTTGCACCATCATGGTGCCGACAAAGGTGAAACCTCAGGTAACCGCCTGTGACGAGGATGCTACTGCCTCCACCCGGCGAGGCAGCACGAAGGCCTCGATCTCCTCAAGAAACATCCTTTCCACGGTAAAGGTCCATCGCAGCTGCTCGGACTGACGAAATCAGGACTTCAAAGGCCAACAAAGAGGCTTTTGCGCATCGCCACACGGGTGAAGGGAACTTGAATGGCTGCCAAGCCTCTGCACCGCTGCGACAAAATGTAACCGTGGCGGACAGATGTTGGTAATATTCCAACATATTAGCTAGCTAACCATAAGCCCTGCGGATCACGTCGGGCACCTGATGAGACCCTGATCATGTCCGCAGACGATTCCGTCCCGGCCCGTCGCGACTTCCTGCGCAAGTCCCTGAGCCTGATTCCCGTGGTCGCCCTGGCGGGCGGTGCAACCTCAGGTCTGGCACTCGCAGCGCCCACGCCGGAAAACAAGCCCGGCAGCAGTCCGCGCGCCGACCACTACCAGCCAGTGTTCTTCACCGCCGAGGAGTGGGCCTTCGTACAGGCTGCGGTGGCCCGGCTGATTCCGGCGGACGAACTCGGCCCGGGCGCGCTGGAAGCCGGGGCGCCGGAATTCATCGACCGGCAGATGCAGACCGCCTATGCCCGCGGCGGCCTCTGGTACATGCAGGGTCCCTTCGCCATCGATGCCGCACCGGAGATGGGCTACCAAAGTCGCCTGGTACCCCAGGATCTCTATCGCCTGGGGATCGCTGCAGTGGACCGCTGGACCCGTCAGCAGTACGGCAAGGTCTTCGCCGAGCTGGCACCCGCCGACCAGGACGTGGCCCTCAAGGCCCTGGAAAGCGGTGACGCCGCGCTCGAGGGCGTACCAGCCAAGCTGTTCTTCGCCCAGCTGCTGCAGAACACCAAGGAAGGCTTCTATTGCGATCCGCTGCATGGCGGCAACAAGCAGCTGGTCGGCTGGAAACTGGTGAATTTTCCCGGCGCCCGCGCCGACTTCATGGACTGGGTGGAACGCGATGAGCGCTATCCGCTGCCCCCGGTCTCCATTCGCGGGGAGCGCGGTTGATGGCCAAGGTACTGCCCAGCAAGAACGTGGTGATCGTCGGCTTCGGCTGGACGGGGGCCATCATGGCCAAGGAACTGACCGAGGCCGGCCTGGACGTGGTGGCCCTGGAGCGCGGCAGCTACCGTGACACCTATCCCGACGGCTCCTATCCCCAGGTGATCGACGAACTCACCTACAGCATCCGCAAGAAGCTGTTCGTCGATGTGTCCAAGGAAACCGTCACCATCCGCCACAGCGTCAACGACGTCGCCCTGCCCAACCGCCAGCTGGGCGTCTTCCTGCCCGGCGATGGCGTGGGTGGCGCGGGCCTGCACTGGTCGGGCGTGCACTTCCGGGTCGATCCGGTGGAGCTGCGCCTGCGCAGCCACTATGAAGAACGCTACGGCAAGAAATTCATCCCCGACGGCATGACCATCCAGGACTTCGGCGTCAGCTACGCCGAGCTGGAGCCCTACTTCGACTTCGCCGAAAAGGTGTTCGGCACCTCGGGCACCGCCTGGAGCGTCAAGGGCCAGGTGGTGGGCGATGGCAAGGGTGGCAACCCCTATGCCCCGGATCGCTCCAGCGACTTCCCGCTGCCGGCGCAAAAGAACACCGTCTCGGCACAGCTGTTCGAGAAGGCCGCGCGCGAGGTGGGCTATCACCCCTACAACCTGCCGTCGGCCAACACCTCGGGCCCCTACACCAATCCCTATGGGTGCCAGATGGGCCCCTGCAACTTCTGCGGCTACTGCAGCGGCTACGTCTGCTACATGTATTCCAAGGCCTCGCCGAATCTCAATATCCTGCCGGCGCTCAAGCAGGAGCCGCGCTTCGAGCTGCGCAGCCAGGCCCATGTGCTGCGGGTGAACCTGGACAGCACCGGCAAGAAGGCCACCGGGGTGACCTACCTGGACGCCCAGGGCCAGGAGCTGGAACAGCCGGCCGACATCGTCATCCTCGCCGCCTTCCAGTTCAACAACGTGCGCCTCATGCTGCTGTCGGGCATCGGTCAGCCCTATGATCCCAAGACCGGCGAGGGCGTGGTCGGGCGCAACTTCGCCTATCAGAACATGGCCACCATCAAGGCCTTCTTCCGCCAGGATCAGCACCACACCAATCCCTTCATCGGCGCCGGTGGCAACGGCGTGGCAGTGGACGACTTCAACGCCGACAACTTCGACCATGGCCCCCACGGCTTCGTCGGCGGCTCGCCCATGTGGGTCAACCAGGCCGGCACCCGGCCCATCGCCGGGGCGGCCAATCCACCCGGCACCCCGCAGTGGGGCAGTGCCTGGAAAAAGGCCCAGGCCGGCTACTACAACCACCAGCTGTCGATGGACGCCCATGGCGCGCACCAGTCCTATCGTGACAACTACCTGGATCTGGACCCCACCTACCGGGACGCCTATGGCCAGCCGCTGCTGCGCATGACCTTCGACTGGAAGGACAACGACATCCGCATGACCCGCTTCATGGCCGACAAGATGAAGAAGATTGCCGAGGCCATGAATCCCGAGCACATCAGCGTCTCGGTCAAGGAGTTCGGCGGGCACTTCAACACCGCCAGCTACCAGACCACCCACCTCAACGGTGGCGCCATCATGGGTACCGACCCCAAGACCAGCGCGGTCAATCGCTACCTGCAGAGCTGGGACGTGCACAACGTCTTCGTGCCGGGCGCCTCGGCCTTTCCCCAGGGCCTGGGCTACAACCCCACCGGCCTGGTGGCGGCCCTGACCTATTGGTCGGCGCGGGCCATCCGCGAGCAGTACCTGAAGAACCCCGGCCCCCTGGTGCAGGCATGAGAGGCGCGCCCATGATCTTCCGTACCCTCGCGACCCTGCTGCTGGGCGCCGGCCTGGCCATGACGGCCCAGGCCGCCGAAGACGCCGATCCGGCGCTGGTCAAGCAAGGCGAATACCTGGCCCGCGCCGGCGACTGCGTGGCCTGCCACACGGCGCCGGGCGGCCAGCCCTTCGCCGGCGGCCTGCCCATGCAGACGCCCATCGGTACCCTCTACTCGACCAACATCACCCCGGATCGGCAGACCGGCATCGGCGACTACCGCTTCGCCGACTTCGACGCCGCCATCCGCCAGGGCATCGCCAAGGAGGGCCATACCCTCTACCCGGCCATGCCCTACCCCGCCTATGCCCGGGTCACCGAGGCGGACATGCGCGCCCTCTATGCCTACTTCATGCACGGGGTCACCCCGGTCACCCAGGTCAATCGTGACAGCGACATCCCCTGGCCGCTGTCCATGCGCTGGCCCCTGGCGATCTGGCGCCAGTTGTTCGCTCCCGAGGTTGTGCAATTCCAGCCCGCGCCGGACCAGGACCCGGTGGTGGCGCGCGGCGCCTATCTGGTGGAAGGCCTCGGCCACTGTGGCGCCTGCCACACACCACGCGCCTTCACCATGCAGGAAAAGGCCCTCTCGCCTGCCGATGGCAAGGACTTCCTGGCCGGCAGCGCACCCCTGGAAGGCTGGATCGCCAAGAATCTGCGGGGCGATCATCGCGATGGCCTGGGCAACTGGAGCGAAGACCAGCTGGTGCAGTTCCTCAAGACCGGTCGCTCCGCCGACAGCGCCGTGTTCGGTGGCATGACCGAGGTGGTGCAGCACAGTCTGCAATACCTGAGCGACGCCGACCTGCGTGCCATCGCCCGCTATCTCAAGGCCTTGCCGCCCAAGGATCCGCACGATGCGCCCTTCCAGCCCGATGGCCGTGCCGCCGCAGCGCTCTGGAAGGGTGACGACAGCGCCCGCGGGGCCCAGGTCTATGTGGACAACTGCGCCGCCTGCCACCGCACCGATGGCCAGGGCTACGACCGGGTGTTCCCGGCACTGGCCGGTAATCCGGTGCTGCGCACGGCCGACGCCAGTTCGCTGATCAACATCGTGCTCAAGGGCGGCACCCTTCCCGGCCTGCACACGGCGCCCTCGATGATCGTCATGCCGCCCTTCGGCTGGCGGCTGAACGACGCCCAGGTGGCCGACGTGGTCAGCTTCATCCGCGCCAGCTGGGGCAACGACGCCGCCCCGGTCAGCGCCGCCGATGTCGCCAAGTGGCGCACCGATGACACCCGCACCACCTCGGGCGATGACCTGGGCCAGGCCTTTGGTCACGGTCAGCCAGAGCTGCGCGAAGCGGGCAAGTAGCGAACGAAGGGGCGCGACCTCGTCTATAAAGACAGGCTGCCCCCGGAGATGCCTGGATGACCTGCGTACTACACCTGCTCAACGCCAGCGGTCGCCTGGACCCCTGGCGCGCCATCCTGCAGGAGACCTTCACCGATGCCCTGACCCGTATCGCTGCGCACCTGCCCGAACAACGGGTAGACGTGGTGGTGCAGGTGGGCGCCTGGGTGATCCCGGAGTTGGGTCTGAATGGCTACAGCCCGGACGCCGAGCGAGTCTTTCTGACCCTGGACCCCGACAGCCCGCACCTGCAGCAAGCCTTCCCTGATCGCTTCACCGCCCTGCTCGGCCACGAATTGCACCACTGCCTGCGGCATGCCGGTCCGGGTTACGGGTCCACACTGGGCGAGGTCTTGGTCAGTGAAGGCCTCGCCTGCCAGTTCGAAGGTGAATTGACCGGCCAGCTGCCCTTCTATGCCCAGGCCGCCCCCCAGGAAATGGCCAGATACTGGGACGACCTGAGTGCCGAACTGCACCAACCATACGACCATGCCCGCTGGTTCTTCGGCAGTGGCGACCTGCCCCGCCATCTCGGCTATGCGCTGGGTCGCTGGCGAGTCGATCGTTATCTGCAACGTCATGGCCTGACGGCCGCTGCCTGCGGACAGTACCCGGCTACAGCCTTTCTCGCGGAATGATCTCACCGCCTTAGCCAAGCCGGCGCGACGGCGGCGAACACCTCGTCCAGCCATTCGACCCAGGCGCGCACCCCTGCGGGGTCTCCACTCTTAGTGGTCGTTACGCCATCTGATTTCGCCCAGCGACCTTTCGTACAGACCTGAAGACCATCAAGCCCATCGCCGACCAGCGGGCTTGCGCGGCTGGCATCGATCCTGCTAGCTTGATCGGGTTAGTACCAAGCTGACCCCAATCGCTGGACGCCTTTCCGCTCGTTGTAGCAGCGCGAAATAAGCGTCATCCGGATCGAATCGATCCCTCGATTGCTCAGGATCTGCCGCCCTGGCCTCTGAATCTCGTGCCCGGCCGGTTGCCTGCCTTCCCAAGTACTTACCTGCATGCCTGGGCGTCTCGCCCACACGCTGCCTTCCTCCAGCCAGAGATTCAGCCGTCGGCCGTTATGGGTACGAGGTTGCTGGAGTTATTTCACCGCGCCGACTGAGCGTGGATCCCAAGGATAGTTAGATGAACATTCAAAATCAGGCCATTGCGGCCATGCAACACCTCCAAGCGGCCTTCGCGCCGTTTCAATGCATCACCACCCCGGCTTCGCGCAAGGGCGGCTTCAGTTTCACCGTGATCGACGAGCGCGGTGTCGCCTGTCGTAGCGAGCGCCTCTACCCCGAGCAGTACAACGCTGCCGACGGCCTGGAGCGGGTCATCGCCCGTACCCGTCGCGCCCTGGTGGCCTAAGGCTCCCTGCGAGTGCCGGACGCATCACGGTTTCCGTGATGCCCATGCCGGCAGCCTCCATCTGCGGTATGTTTGGCACAGCTTCGCGTAGGCGTGAGCCAAACAATGAATCCCAAGATGGAGGTCGCATGTCGCAAGTCGTATTCATCCGCCATGGCCAGTCGGCGTGGAACCTGGAAAACCGCTTCAGTGGCTGGGCGGATGTGGATCTGACCGAACAGGGGATCCGCGAGGCCCACGAGGGCGGCAAGGCACTCAAGGACGCCGGCTTCCTTTTCGACGTGGCCCACGTCTCGGTGCTCAAGCGCGCCGTGCGCACCCTGTGGCACGTGCAGGAAGGCATGGACCAGATGTGGCTGCCAGTGGTGAGCGACTGGCGCCTCAACGAACGTCACTATGGTGGCCTGACCGGTCTGAACAAGTCCGAGACCGCTGCCAAGTTCGGTGAAGAGCAGGTCCTGGTCTGGCGCCGCAGCTACGACGTACCGCCGCCCGAGCAGAGCGTCGAGGAGCAGCAGGCCCTGGCCGCCGATCCGCGCTATGCCGGTCTGTCGCTGGATCAGGTGCCGCGCACCGAGTGCCTCAAGGATTGCGTCGAACGCGTCCTGCCCTACTGGAACGAAGTCCTGGCCCCGGCCATTCGCAGTGGCCAACGTGTGCTGGTAGTCGCCCATGGCAACTCCATGCGCGCCCTGATCAAGTACCTGGACAACATTTCCGACAACGACATCGTCAGCCTCAACATCCCCAACGGCGTGCCGCTGGTGTACGAGTTCGACGAAGACCTCAAGCCCACCAAGCACTACTACCTGGCCGACCCGGATGAGGTCGCTGCCAAGATGGCCGCGGTGGCCAATCAGGGCAAGGCGAAGTAAGGCCTCTTTCGTCCGTTCTCTGGTGGAGACCTTGCACGGTTTTCCACAGGGTCGACGAGGTGTGAGCGGTGGATAAGGCTGAAGCCATTATCCACCCTGCCGACGGCTGACCTATCGTGGTCACGGGTCGCCGTAGGTTGGGTTGAGCACAGCGAAGCCCGATAGGTCTCGCCTCAAGGTGCTGGCCATGTTGGGCTTCGACGGGGAAGCCGTCTCAGCCCAACCTACGATACTGGCGCGGCCCATGGCCACTACGCCAGTACGCCAAGACCCGCGGAAGGGAAAACCGCCTGGCGTTTTCCACAACCAGGGCCGCAGGGGAACGGTGGATAAGGCGGCGCCGTCATCCACCCTACCACTCAGGTTCGGTCATTCGGGCGCTTTACCACCCGCGCCTCACCCAGGACGCCTTCTCGCTGGGCGCCCTCGTCCTGACCCGCCTGAATCTCTTCGTCGGCTTCTACCCCACCGTCGCCCGGGCTCTTCTCGCCCTTTTCCTTGCCTTCGTCGCTGTGGTGTTCGATCACCGCATTGATCTCCGCGCCGAACAGCAGCACCGCCGAAGACAGATAGAAGTACAGCAGCAAGACGATGATGGCGCCGATGCTGCCGTAGGTGGCGTTGTAGTTGGCGAAGTTCTGCACGTAGTAGCCAAAGCCCAGGGACGCCAGGATCCAGACCACCACTGCCAGCACCGAGCCCGGGGTGATGAAGCGAAAGCTCTGCTTCACGTCCGGGGTGACGTAGTAGAGCGCTGCCACGGCGATCATCAGCAGGGCTACGGCCAGCGGCCAGCGGATCAGCGCCCAGAGGGTGACCATGTAGTCTTCCAGCCCGACATAGGCGGCCAGCCAGTTCATCACCTGGGGGCCCAGCACCATGAGGGCGGCAGCGCTGAGCAGCAGCCCGGCAAGGCCAATGGTGTGCAGCACCGACAGGGGAATGCGCTTCCAGGCCGGGCGGCTTTCCACCACGTCGTAGGCGCTGTTCATGGCGGTCATCAGCGAGCGGAAGCCACCCGAGGCGGACCAGAGGGCGACGATGATACTGAAGGACAGCAGGCCGCCCTTCTGCGTCTGCAGCTGGTCGATGATGGGATTGACCGTGTCCAGCGCGGTGACCGGCAGCAGGTAGGCGGCCTGTTCGCGCAGGAAGGTGAAGAAGTCCGGCAGGTGCAGGAAACCGATCAGGGCGATCAGGAACAGCAGGAAGGGAAACAGCGAGAACAGCATCTGGTAGGCCAGCGCTGCCGCATAGGTGGGCATGTCGTCGGCCACGAATTCCTGGACGGCACGCTTGACGAGGGTGAACGGCGAAATGCCGCGCAGGCTGAAGGCAAACAAGGACATAACGGCTCCTGACGAACATTCCTCACGAAGGATTCCTGGAGCGGGCCTGCACGGCCTGCGCCCGGCGGCTTTTGCAGACCGCCCTACCTTCAGAGTGGCGGCAGCCGGGTTGGTTGCGCGCCGTCGTCAGAAGCCGGAACCGGAGGCATCCCGGCAGGCGGCGATCTCGGCGGCCGTGGGCACCCGGAGCGCCTCTATCCCGCGACGTTCATCGAAGTGGATGAAGCCGGCGGCGGCGAATTCGCGCAACCAGCCCTCCATGGGCCAGAGCCCCCAGCGCGCCTGAAAGCGCCGGGCATTCTCCAGGATACTGGCGAAGTGGTTGAGCGGCGGGTGATAGGTCGGGTGGTACTGGTGGAAGGCGCGCGCCTCGGCCTGATAGACGGGCACCCCCGCGTCACGGGCACGAAAGGCGAAATCGGTGTCCTCGCCGCCATAGCCACGATAGCCCTCGTCGAAACCGCCGATGCGGCTGAAGGTGGCGCGCATGCAGGCGAAATTCAGCGACCAGAACAGCGGATGAGGAATCATCTCCCCGCTCGGTCGATCCCGGTGCAGGGGATGGACGACGCCCGAGGCGAGCAGCGCCTCCGGGGTCCAGTCACCTTCCGCGACGCCGGCCGGCAGATAGTGGACGAAGCCCTGGTGCAGGGCGTCGGGGCGCGCGGCCAGCGCCCGGCGATAGGCATCGAGCAGGTCTGGTGCGGGGATGCAGTCCACATCGAGAAACACCAGCGCCTCGCCGGGTGCAGCGGCCACGGCGGCATTGCGCGCGGCGGCCAGGGGCAGGATGCCGTCGCCTTCGACCGCCTGTACCTGGATCGGAAAGCGCGAGCTGTGCAGTGCGCGTGGTGCCTCGTTCATCTGCACCACCACCAGGGCGGCGGGCGGGGTCGGCGCCAGCTCCAGGCCGCGGATCAGGTTGGCCAGTTGCCGCTCGCGGCCATGGACCAGGGTCAGGACGATCATGTCAGCACCTCCTGGGCGACCTGCCGAATACAGGCCGCGGCGCGCCGGGCGCCCTCGCCATCGCCTACCGCCGCCCAGCGCTCGGGATCGAGCCCGCGTGCCCTGGCCAGCAGCTCTGGCCAGTCATCGTCAGCGGGCCAGGTTTCGCCGGTGAGCGCCAGGCCCTGCATGGCCAGCAGGCGCCCGGTGGACAGTTGCTCGTCGAAGGGCCGGGCATCCGGCAGGCAGATGAAGCGACAGCGCAGATCGGCCAGCTCCGCCACCAGGCTGTCACCCGCCGAGCCGACCACCAGCTCGGCGCGGGTCAGCCAGGGCGCGGGATTGGCGACGCTGCCGAGGAAACTCAGATTGGCCGGCGCCACGGTGGCGTCCTCCGCCACCGGACCCAGCACCGTCCAGCGCCAGGCGGGACAGGCGCGCGCCGCGGCGACCAGTCGCGCGCGGCTGAAGGCGGTGCCGCCATGGCCGGCGATGACGGTGACCGTGCCGGGCTCGCGCAGGCTGTCGCGTCGTTGCCCGGCATAGCGCGACAGGCTGCCGGTATAGCAGGTCTTGGCTCGCCAGATGGCTGGAGTGGCGGGTTCTTCCAGATGTTCCGGATAGGGTGCCAACAACCGGCTGGCACTGGCATAGGCCAGTTCGTGGGCGGCATCGAAGCGGCTGCCGCGCTGACGCAGATAGATCGTCGGCACGCCACACAGCCTGGCCAGCAGTGCCACCTCCACCGAGACGTCGACCACCAGCAGACAGGGCCAGGCGCGGCGAAACCAGTCCACCAGCAGGCCCATGCGCTCGCGCAGCCCTGCCACTCCCAGCGGCGCATAGTGCAGGCAGGCGAAGGCTTCGCCCTCGACACCCGGGGCCACGTCGGGCGGCAGCGGGCAGAGCTGGACGTTGGGCAGCTCCACCTGTTCGGGCAGGCGACTGCCGAACAGGGTCAGGGGGCCATCGAAGGCGGCGGCGATGGCCAGGGCTCGGGTCACATGGCCGGCGCCGTGATGGTGGGCGTAGTAGCCGATGTTCAGCTCAGCCACGGGCGGTCTAGCCACGGGCCACCCGACCGGCGGCGACATCGGCGAGCAGGCGCTCGTAGCGATCGATCATCAGGCGATGGCTCCACTGGGCCTCGGCCCGCGCTCGGCAGGCCTCGCGGGACAACGACAGGGCCTCGCGCAGGGCTGCGGCCAGGGCCGGGACATCACCCGGCGGGGCCAGGGCGCCGGTCTCGGCGGTGAGGAGTTCCGGCAGGGCACCGCGGGCGAAGGCCGACACCGGCGTACCACAGGCCAGCGCCTCGGCGACGATCAGGCCGAAGGGTTCGTCCCAGCAAGGGGTCACCAGGCAGGCGCGTGCCTGGGCGACTTCAGCGGCCAGGGCGGTGCGGTCCAGGTGACCGAGGTAAACGGCCTGGTCACCCAGACGCGGCGCGATCTCCTGGCGAAAGTAACGCTCGTCGGTGGCCTGGCCAGCCAGGCGCAGGGGCACACCGGCCGCCCGTGCGGCGTCCAGCGCCAGGTGCGGCCCCTTGTCGGGCACCAGGCGACCGAACCAGAGCGCATGGTCGCCGATTGGGGTACCGCGTGGCCGCCAGGCGTCGAGATCGATGCCGTTGGGAATCACGTGGCAGGCCGGCGCCAGGTGCGCCCAGTTGTCGGCATTGGCCTGGGACACGGTGCAGTAATGACCGCCACCGCGCTTGTGCAATTCGCCGATGGCGTTGATCAACTCGAAGAACGGCGGGGTATGCAGCACCGTGAGCATGGGCGTGCGGATCAGCCCGGACATGGTCACCGGCACATAGTGCAGGGCATTGTTGAAAATGACGTCGAAGCCATGGCTGTCGATGCGCTGCATGCAGTCGAGATAGCCGTGGTGCTCGTCGAGGTACTCGGAGCTGAGTACGTTGCGCTTGCGCCGGCAACCATCCGTCCCGTAGTTGCCGTCGTCGAGGATGGGTACCACCTCCAGCTCCGGCGCCGAAGCCGAACTGGCGAACAGAGTCACCCCATGGCCACGCTCGCGCAGTTGCAGGGTGATGTCGTAGGTGAAGGCCTCGAGACCGCCGGCGAACGGCTGGCGTACCGGGTGTTTCACGTGGGTGAGAATGCCTATGCGCATGGAGCCGTCCGCTTGCTGTTAACCGTCATCCCACCGTCCTCATTGCTAGCCGCTGGTTGATAGGAGTCTCAGCGATGGGAATTGGTTGTGCGCTTCGTCGTGAAAGCCGCGCGGCGGGAAAACCTCCGAACCCCGCAGGGAGTCAGCCTTCCTGGACCCGTATTCCCAGCAGACGACGGAGGTTTCCATGCGTTATGAACTGCACTACTGGCCCAGCATCCAGGGCCGCGGCGAATTCGTCCGCCTGGCGCTCGAAGAAGCCGGCGCGGACTACCTGGATGTGGGCAACGCCCCGGAGGACGAAGGCCTGGGCGTGCCCGCCATGGAGGACTACCTGCAAGGCAAGCAGACCCAACGCCCACCCTTCGCCCCGCCCTTTCTCAAGGCCGGCGACGAGGTCGTTTCCCATGTCGCCAACATCCTCCAGTACCTGGGGCCGCAGCTGGACCTGGTGCCGCCGGACGAGGAGTCGCGCTTCTGGATACATGGCCTGCAACTGACCATCACCGACCTCACCGCCGAGGCCCACGATGTCCATCATCCGGTGGCCATCTCCCTGACCTATGAAGAGCAGCAGGACGAAGCCCGGCGCCGGGCCAAGGCCTTTGCCGGCGAGCGAATCCGTACCTATCTGAGCTATTTCGAACGAGTGCTGGGTTACAACCCGGCGGGTGATACCTGGCTGGTGGGCGAGCGGCGCTCCTATGTCGACCTATCGCTGTTCCAGGTGGTGGCCGGCCTGACCTATGCCTTCCCCAACGCCATGCATCGTCTCGCCCCGGAGATCCCGCGGGTCCTGGCCGTGGCCGAACGGGTGGCGGCCCTGCCCAACATCGCCGCCTACCTGGCCTCGTCGCGCCGCCTGCCGTTCAGCGAGAACGGCATCTTCCGTCACTATCCGGAGCTGGATCCGACCTGACGGGCAAAGAAAAGGCCGCCCGGGGGCGGCCTTTTCACTGTGGCTGGATTCAGGCGCGGTCGATGGTGTTCTTGACCGCTTCCTTACCCTTGCCCACGTTCTTTTGCAGTTTGCCTTCGGCTTCCTGGGCACGACCCTCGCCTTTCATACGCGAGTTGTCGGTGGCATCGCCGACGCCTTGCTTGACCTTGCCGGCCACTTCTTTGGCGGTACCCTTGATCTTGTCGCTGGTGCTGCTCATATCAGTCTCCTTGGGATCGCACAGGCAGTGCGCTTGTAAAATCCGACTACGGCTCTAACCGGGTGGTTTCGACCACTCGTCGCCCAGCGTAGCGGCCAGGAGCCTCAGGAAGCTTTGGGCAGCGGCCCTGGAAGCCTTTAGACTTCCCGCCCTTTTTCGTGAGCGATTGCCCAGCCGCCGCCCCTTGGCGGGAACGTTGCGCAAGGCCGCCTCTCCAAATTCCACACCCCTTCAATGGAGACTTCTGATGTCGCTGAGCCAATTCGACAACCTGCCGGGCGTGACCGCCCAGCCCGACGCCGCCACCCGCGAGTTCGTCTTTAACCACACCATGCTGCGGGTCAAGAACCTGGAGACCTCGCTGGACTTCTATACCCGCGTACTGGGTTTCACCGTGGTCGATCACAAGGACTTTCCGGACGCCAAGTTCAGCCTGACCTTCCTCGCCCTGGTCGATCGCAACCAGGTGCCCACAGACCCGGAAGCCCGCCAGCGCTGGCGCAAATCCACGCCGGGCATTCTCGAGCTGACCCACAACCATGGCACCGAGAACGATGCCGCCTTCAGCTACCACAACGGCAACAGCGATCCGCGTGGCTTCGGCCATACCTGCGTGGCGGTCCCGGACATCCGCGCCGCCTGCGAGCGTTTCGAGCAGTTGGGCGTGGCTTTCCAGAAGCGCCTGACCGACGGCAGCATGAAGGAAATCGCCTTCATCAAGGACCCCGACGGCTACTGGGTCGAAGTCATCCAGTTCACCCCGCTGTCCTGATCCCTCCGGGCCCGGCGTCCGTCGGGCCCACCCTGCCTGCCCTTCTGAAGACATCCGACGACTTTTCGGCGCTTAACTGATACCGACTGGCTCCAAGCCATCGACGCCTGCTCATGCCTTTGGCGTACTGCTGGCGAATAGCCTTACCAAAGTCGTATTGCGACCCCAGCCAGCGACGTCTTCAGAGAGCCCATCATGAAAAAAACAACAAGAATTCGGACGGGGATGTACAGCGTCCTCAGCCTGTTCGTCGCCTGCCTGCTGCTGGCTTGTCTGTATGGGTGGCTCAGCGCCCGGACCAGTGCCCAGCAGATCCGCGACCTGGATAGTCTGACCATGGAGCAGCTGGACAAGGTCAACAACGCCGCCACCTGGATCAGCCGCGCCAGTGCCAACTCCCATACCGCCATGCTCGATAGGGTCAATGGCGATGCGGCCAAGGCCGAAAAAGGCACGGTGCTGGCGCTGGAACGCCTGAACATCGCCCGCACGCTGATCACCGAGATGCTGGCCAGCACCACCGAGCCCAAGTTGCGCGGCCAGATCGATGCCATGCTCAAGGCCTTCGATGCCTACAAGGTCATCGTGGAAAATCAGATCAAGGCCTGCCGCGCCGGTGATCTGCCGGGCTACATCCGCATCAGCGATGGCGCCAAGGACGCCAGCACCGCCTTCGCCGACACCCGCAAGGTCTTTACCGACGAGATCACCGGGCGCATCGACGCCACCCTGGCCGCCTCCGACAGCCGCGTGCTGCAGGCCGAGATCGGCACCCTGGTACTGGTCGGTCTGACCCTGCTGCTGGCGGTGCTCTCCGGCTGGTTCATCGCCCGCCGGGTGCTGGCCCCGTTGAACGAAGCCGGCGAGCACTTCGCCGCCATGAGCGAAGGCGATCTGACCCGCCGCATCGAGGTGCGCAGCCATGACGAGATCGGCCAGCTGTTCGCCGGCCTCGCCACCCTGCAACGCCGCCAGCGCGACACCCTGGCCCAGCTCAATCGCACCGCCGAGCAACTCGACGGCGCCGCCCAGGAACTGGGCCAGGTCACCGCCCAGAGCAATCGCACCCTGAACCAGCAGCAACAGGAACTGGAACAGGCCGTGACCGCGGTGACCGAGATGACCACCGCCGTGGAAGAGGTGGCACGCAATGCCGCCTCCACCTCGGATACCGCCCGCGAATCCGATCGCCTCGCCACCGGCAGTCGTGGCCAGGTGGCCCAGGTCCTCAGCGAATTGCAGAGCATGCAGACCACGGTCAACGAAAGTGAAGCCGTGATCGCCAGTCTGGCGCAGCAGGCCAACCAGATCGGCAAGGTGCTGGACGTGATCCGCGCGGTCTCCGAGCAGACCAATCTGCTGGCGCTCAACGCCGCCATCGAAGCCGCCCGTGCCGGCGATGCCGGGCGTGGCTTCGCCGTGGTGGCCGACGAGGTGCGCAGCCTGGCCCAGCGCACCCGCCAGTCGACCCTGGAGATCGAGCAGATGATCGGCAACATCCAGGCCGGCACCGGCCAGGCGGTAACCGCCATCCAGCGCAGCAACACCCTGGCCGGTACCACCCTCGAGACCACCGAGCGCACCGGCCAGAGCCTGGAGCACATCTTTGTCGCTATCGGCGATATCAACGAGCGCAACCTGGTCATCGCCAGCGCCGCCGAGGAGCAGGCCCAGGTCGCCCGCGAGGTGGATCGCAACCTGATCAACATCCGCGAACTGGCAGGCGTGTCCAAGCGCGGCGCCGACCAGATCGAGACCTCCAGTCGCCAGCTCGCCGAGCTGACCCGCGAGATCCACAGCCTGGCCGCGCGCTTCCGCGTCTAGCCCGGCGCGCCGTCGCTCCCGGGAAGAGTCATCCCGGGGCAGCGGTGGCTTTACCCATCTTTACCTTTTCTTGGCATGACGTCGCTGCCGGTACAGGCGAAAATTGGCCCCGGGCGCCCAGCGTGGCGCCGGTTTTCGCTACGGAGCTGCCTGACGTCATGACGACCTGCCCTACCCCGCGCGGCCCTCGCCTGAGGTGCCTGCTGCTGTCCGTTCTCGCCTCGCCCCTGGGCCTGCTGGTGCTGTTGACCGGCGTGCTGCAGCTGCTCGGTCCCGGCTAGTGGCGCAGCGTCCGGTCACCACAGCGACCGGACGCGCCAGGGTCACAGGCGGAAGCGCGTCACCAGCCCATTGAGGTCCACGGCCAGGCGCGACAGCTCGGCGCTGGCGGCGCTGGACTGCTCGGCACCCGCGGCGGTCTGGACCGACAACTCGCGAATGTTCACCAGGTTGCGATCCACCTCGCGGGCGACCTGGGCCTGCTCTTCCGCCGCGCTGGCGATGACCAGGTTACGTTCGTTGATGCCGCCGATGGCGCCATGGATGCGCTCCAGGGCATGGCCGGCACCGCGCGCCACTTCCAGAGTGGACTGGGCGCGCTCGGTGCTGCTGCGCATCGCCGCCACCGCTTGATCGGTACCCTGCTGGATGGTGCCGATGGAGGTCTCGATCTCGCGGGTCGATTCCTGGGTGCGATGGGCCAGCGCCCGCACCTCGTCGGCCACCACCGCGAAGCCACGACCGGCCTCGCCGGCGCGCGCCGCCTCGATGGCGGCGTTGAGCGCCAGCAGGTTGGTCTGTTCGGCCACGCTGCGGATCACATCCAGCACCTTGCCGATGTCGTTGACCTGGACCGCCAGATCGCCCACCAGGGTGGCGCCGTGTTGGACATCCTCGCTCATGGTGGCGATGGCGCCCACGGTTTCCTGCACCAGATCGCGGCCATCACGGGCCACACCGGCCGACTCCTGGGACGCCTGGGAGGTGTTGACGGCGTTGCGCGCCACCTCGTCCACCGCCGATGACATCTGGTTCACCGCGGTGGCGGCCTGTTCGATCTCGGCGTTCTGGCGTTGCAGACCGCGACTGGATTCATCGGTCACCGCATTGAGTTCTTCCGCTGCCGAGGCGAGCTGGGTGGCCGAGCCAAGGATGCCCTGCAGGGTCTGGCGCAGCTGGCCCTGCATGGTCTTCATGGCCTGCAACAGGCGCGCGGCCTCGTCGCGGCCTTCGCTGTGGATCTCTTCGCTGAGGTCGCCGGTGGCGATCACCTCGGCCGCCCGCACGGCCCGGGCGATGGGCTGGGTGATGCTGCGGATCAGCAGCCAGGCGAAGACCACGGTCAACCCCGCGGTGGCAGCCAGCAGCACCACCAGCCACTGGATGGCGCGACTGTAGTCGGTGGCGGACTGGGCGTTGGCGGCGGCGGTCTGCTGGTCGACCAGATCGGTGAGTTGCCTGAGCACCCCGTTGACCGCATCGGAGTTGGCCAGCAGGTCTTCATTGAGCAGCCGGCGCAGGGGCTCCAGCTGATCGGCGGCGGAAAACGCCAGCATGCGCTGCTGCAGACCGTCGTACTGGGCGATCAACTGGCCGTAGCGACCGTAGGCGGTGCGTTCTTCGGCGGACTGGATCAAGGCCTCGTAGCGCTGCTGGGCGGCGCGCATCTGGCCGTTGCGCTGCTGGAACAAGGCCTGGGTCTTGGCGATGATCTCCGGCTCGCGATTGAGCAGCAGACGATAGGAGAGCACCCGCAGGCGCAGGGTCAGGGCGGTCAGCTCGTCGAGGGCGGCCACGCGCGGCATGGCGCGTTCTTCGATGGCCAGGCCCGAGGCGCGGATATCGTTCATCTTGACCAGGGCGGTGCCGCCGAGCAGCAGCAGGAGCAGACCGATAAAGGCGAAACCAAGCGTGGCGCGCCGCGCGATGGAGAGGTTGCGAAAGGACATGGAGAGTTTCCGTTGAGCCTGGAAAGTTCCCCTATCGACCGCTGGCGGCAGATCCTGAGGCCAATTATCGACCTGGATCCGGACGGCTTGCAGGAGCATGCGTCGAGCAAAGCCACCAAACCCTTGTCTCATAGGGCATTGGAGCTATTGAAAGGCTGGCGAAAGGTCTAGGCTGCGGCACTGTGCCGCAGATCACAGGCTGGATGCAAAGCGGGCGAAAGGCGAGCAATCTCCACCAGCGGCATTGTGTTCACATTTTTGCACATCTCTCGCAAGCCACTGATCATCAAGGAAATCTGTTCGGCTATCGCGATTTACATTTTCTTCACGGGGAAAAGCGTGATCCGGTGGCGAAATGCAGGGTTCGTGTCGATAAAAGGGCTAAATGCACTGATCATGTCGCGATAATGGCGGGATGATCTCAGTATTAGTTTGAAATATCTTCTGCGTTGTCGGTCACGAGCTATTGTTTCAGCGTGGATTAAGGTTGTGTTCACCAAGATGCGACACCGGGTGCCAGGACACCGCCCGACTACGCGATGGATTGCCGGAAAATGAAGCCACCAGAGCCCGAGATGGCCGGGGCGTATCGAAGCGATGCCAGGGGGCGTCTAGCCACTAACCAGCGCTTGCCGCTGCCATTGCGTACTTGAGAGAGGTCAGAAACAGATGAGCGACAACACGGATACCTTCGGCGCACCCGACGAGGCCCTCCTGCAGCTGGTCGATGGTTTCAAGCGTTTCCGCCAGGATGTCTTTCCCGAACAGGAAGCGCTGTTCAAGAAACTCGCCAGTGCACAGTCGCCCAAGGCCATGTTCATCACCTGCGCCGACTCGCGCATCGTCCCGGAACTGATCACCCAGAGTTCGCCAGGCGATCTGTTCGTGACCCGTAACGTCGGCAACGTGGTCCCCCCCTACGGCCAGATGAACGGCGGCGTATCCACCGCCATCGAATACGCGGTCGTGGCCCTGGGCGTGAAGCACATCATCATCTGCGGCCACTCCGACTGCGGCGCCATGAAAGCCGTACTCAATCCCGATCCGCTGGAAAAGATGCCGACGGTAAAGGTCTGGCTGCGCCATGCCGAGGTCGCCCGTACCGTGGTCGAAGACCATAGCCATTGCGACTGCGGCCACGGCGGCACCCTGGGTTTCCTGACCGAGGAAAACGTAGTGGCCCAGCTGGTACACCTGCGCACCCACCCCTCGGTGGCTTCGCGTCTGGCCAGTGGTCAGCTGCAGATCCACGGCTGGGTCTATTCCATCGAGACCAGCGAGATCAAGGCCTACGACGCCCAGCAGGAACGCTTCCTGCCCCTGGATGGCGAAAACATGCCAGTCGCCACCCCGCGTCCGCGCCTGCAGCAGGCCTGATCCACCGCGGTCATCCGGTTCGCCGGCTGGCCGCCCGGAGACGGGTCCCTGGACCCGTCCCTATAACAGCGCACCGCGCCGGACGATCCTACCTGGGGCTCCATCGGGATCGCCCACCCTTTCCGCTAGCCGCCTGAATCCCGCACCGTGTCATATGACGTGATATGACGCGCGGGCACCTTTTTCCTAGTCGCTGGAGGACCAGGACCATGCTTGGCAATCAACAGACCCCGGGGCGCAACCTGTCGCGCGACGCCCTGGCCTCACTCGTAGTGTTTCTGGTCGCCCTGCCGCTGTGCATGGGGATCGCCATCGCCTCCGGCATGCCACCGGCCAAGGGCATCATCACCGGCATCATCGGTGGCCTAGTGGTCGGCTTTCTCGCCGGCTCGCCGTTGCAGGTCAGTGGTCCGGCCGCCGGCCTGGTGGTGCTGGTGTTCGACCTGATCAACCGGCACGGCCTCGAGGCCCTGGGCCCGGTACTGCTACTGGCCGGTCTCATGCAGCTCGTCGCCGGTCTCACCCGGCTGGGTGCCTGGTTCCGCGTCACCTCGCCAGCGGTGGTCTACGGCATGCTCGCGGGCATCGGCATCCTCATCGTGCTCTCGCAGCTGCACGTCATGCTGGACGCCAAACCAGCGGCGTCGGGCCTGTCCAATCTGCTGGCCTTCCCGGGCGCCGCCCTCACCGCGGCCGGCCAGTGGAACGGCAGTGGCAGCGGCGCCCAGGCGGCGCTGATCGGCCTGCTGACCATCGCCAGCATGTGGCTGTGGGAGAAATTCCGCCCACAGCCGCTACGCTTCCTGCCCGGCGCGCTGATCGGCGTGACCCTGGCGACCCTGGCCAGTCTCTGGCTGGCGCTGGACATCCGCCGGGTCGAAGTGCCCAACAACCTGGCCGATGCCATCGACTGGGTGACCTTCGCCGATCTTGGCATGCTAGCCAACGCCGAGCTGGTGGTAGCCGCCCTCGCCCTGGCCTTCATCGCCAGTGCCGAGACCCTGCTCTCGGCCGCCGCGGTGGACCGCATGCACAACGGGCCGCGCTCGCACTTCGACCGCGAACTGGGTGCCCAGGGCATCGGTAACCTGCTCTGCGGCGCCGTCGGGGCGCTGCCCATGACCGGCGTCATCGTGCGCAGCTCGGCCAATGTCCAGGCCGGCGCCACCAGTCGCGCCTCCACCATCTTCCACGGCCTCTGGCTGCTGGCCTTCGTCGCCGCCCTGCCCTTCGTGCTCAAGCTGGTACCGGTGGCGAGCCTGGCCGGCGTACTGGTGTTCACCGGCGTCAAGCTGGCCGATCCCAAGTCGCTGACCGGACTCAAGCGCTATGGCCGCGCGCCCATGGCCATCTATGCCCTGACCGCGCTGATGATCGTCGCCACCGATCTGCTGACCGGGGTGCTGGTGGGCTTCGGTCTGTCGATCGCCTTCCTGGCGGTCAAGGCGGCACAGCTCAAGGTCAGCCTGACCTATCGCGAAGACCAGCCGGACCAGGCCGACCTGCGCCTGGTGGGCGCCGCAACCTTCCTGCGCGTGCCCCAGCTGACCAAGGTGCTGGAGCAGGTCAAGCCGGGCACCACCCTGCACGTGCCCCTGGAACGCGTCTCCTATATCGACCACGCCTGCATGGAGCTGCTGGAAGACTGGGGCCGCACTCAGGCCAGCAATGGCATGCGCCTGGTGATCGAGCCCAAGGCACTGGAGCGGCGCCTGGAAGGTCAGGCCTCCGCCGGGCAAACGGTGATGTCGACCTAGGCGCCGGTTTGCTAGCGATGGCGGAGCCTTCTGGTCGCTCCGCCATCCGGCCGTTTTGGTAACGAAATGATGCAAAGACGCCTTGACATCAAGACGCTCCATTCGACCCAACAGTGGCTTGCCAGAGCATCTCGCTAAAATCTGGACGGCCTCGCCATTGGTCATATTGTGGACAATCTGTCCACAAATAGTGCGCAAATCAGCGGATAAAGGCCGAAGCCGGGGTCAGTCATCCTACCAACGGCTAATAGTCTGCTAATTAACTTTCGCTCTTCTCGGCTTTGCCTTATAACGCTATCTGGTTCGACTTTTGTCGCACCAACGATCTTTGTGTCGGGCCACCCTCTATCCCGGGGGTAATCGCTTTGCCAGGAAAGCCATGCGACGCCCACACGGCTAAAAATGACTCCACGAGAGGTAGCTATGCGCAAGCCTGAATTGGCGACTGTGATTGCAGAAAAAGTCGGACTTCCTAAGGAACAAGCCAACGTTGTGCTCAACACGCTGCTGGACGAGATCGCGAATGCGCTGCACCGCAAGGACAGCGTGACGCTGGTCGGCTTCGGTACCTTCCTGCCGCGTCATCGCGGTGCTCGCATGGGGAAGAATCCCCAGACCGGCGAGCCGGTCAAGATTCGTGCGAGCAACACGGTGGCGTTCAAGCCGGGCAAGGCACTGAAGGACAGCATCGAAGGCTGAGGATGAGGCGGCAGGGATGGCCGCTGCAGCCACAAGGCATCGCTCGTGCGATGCCTTTTTTGTGTCCGCGTGGCGCACGCGGAGCCGATCAGCCGATGGCGATCATCTCGAAGTCACCCTTGCCCACGCCGCAATCCGGGCACAACCAATCCTCGGGCACATCTTCCCAGCGCGTTCCGGGAGCGATGCCGTCGTCCGGCCAGCCCAGGGCTTCGTCATAGATATAGCCGCACACGATGCACTGCCATTTCCGCATGTTCTGTTATCTCTCAACCGGCTTCAGGTAGCGCGCACGCTACGCGAAAGCCTGGCAAAGGCCAACCGTGCCAGAACCCAGGCCGCTGCCGGTGGCTCTATAGCGGCTCTTGACGACTGTCCGTCGTCCGCGTTCATCAGCTAGGCTAAGCCCATGACTTCCTCACCCTCCCCCATGCCCTGGGCCATCTATTTCGCCGTACTGGGCAGTGTCATCAGCGTGGGCCTGGCCATCGGCCTGTCGATGCCGCTGGTCTCGCTGCGCCTGGAGGGCTGGGGCTATGGCAGCTTCGCCATCGGTGTCATGGCCGCCTCGCCGGCCATTGGCATCCTGACCGGCGCCAGCCTGGCCGGGCGCCTCGCTTCACGAGTCGGCACGCCACGACTGATGCAGCTATGCCTGGTGACGGGTGCCGCCTCGCTGATTCTGCTGTCGCTGCTGCCCAGCTACCCCCTGTGGCTGCTTCTGCGCCTGGCGCTCGGCGCCATCCTCACCCTGGTCTTCGTGCTGGGCGAAAGCTGGATGAACCAGGTCATCACCGATCGCTGGCGGGGTCGCCTGGTGGCCCTCTACGGCAGCAGCTACGCCCTAAGCCAACTGGCCGGTCCGCTGCTGCTGGGCGCGCTCGGTACCGAGGGTGACCAGGGCTTCTGGCTGGGCGCCCTGCTCATGCTCGGTGGCGCCGCCCTGCTGCTCGGTCGCCAAGGCGCCCCAGCCGCCGGCGGCCACACCGCCGCCTGGCAGGCGCTGCTGGACTTCTGCCGCGGCGCTCCGGCCATCGCCTGGGCGGTAGCGCTGTTCGCCTGCTTCGAGGCGATGATCCTTACCCTGCTGCCGGTCTATGCCCTCAACCAGGGCTTCGGCCAGCAACTGGCGCTGTACATGGTCAGCGCCGTGGTGGTGGGCGATGCTCTGCTGCAGCTGCCCCTGGGCCTGCTCGCCGACCGCCTCTCGCGCCAGGGCCTGTTCCTAGGCTGCACCCTGGGGCTGCTGGCGGTCAGCCTGGCCTTGCCACTGCTGCTGCACACCCCGGGCGTCTGGCCGCTGCTGGTGCTGTTCGGCGCCACCGCCGGCGGCCTCTTCACCCTGGCACTGATCCTGGTGGGCGAGCGCTACCGTGACGCCGAGCTGGTCAGCGCCAACGCCTGCATCGCCCAGCTCTGGGGCCTCGGCTGCCTGGTCGGTCCGCTGGTCACCGGCGCCGCCAGCCAATGGCTCACCGGCCATGCCCTGCCGCTGCTGATGGCGGCCGGCGCCGCGGTATTGCTGGTGATCGTTGGGCGCCGAGGCAGCGCACCGGCGACGGTCACCGAGCCGACCTGAGCAGCCCATGAAAAACGCCGGCACTGGGCCGGCGTTTTTCATTTCTAACCACGATCAGAACGCGGGCACCACGGCACCCTTGTACTTCTCTTCGATGAACTGCTTCACCGCCGGGGTGTTCAGCGCCTTGGCCAGCTTCTGCACGGCGTCGCTGTCCTTGTTGTCCGGACGGGCGACCAGGATATTGGCGTAGGGCGATTCCTTGCCTTCCAGCAGCAGGGCGTCCTGGGTCGGGTTGAGCTTGGCTTCCAGGGCGTAGTTGGTGTTGATCAGCGCCAGGTCGACCTGATTCAGCACGCGCGGCAGGGTCGCGGCTTCCAACTCCTTGAACTTGAGCTTCTTGGGATTCTCGGCGATGTCCTTGGGCGTGGCGAGGATGTTGGCGCTGTCCTTGAGCTTGATCAGGCCGGCCTTCTCCAGCAGCAGCAGGGCGCGACCGCCGTTGGTGGCGTCGCTGGGGATGGCCACGACGGCGCCTTCGCGGACTTCGTCGAGCTTCTTGATCTTCTGCGAGTAGATGCCGAAAGGCTCGACGTGCACCTGGGCGACGGTCACCAGGTCGGTGCCACGGCTCTTGTTGAATTCATCCAAGTAGGGCTGGTGCTGGAAGAAATTGGCGTCCAGACGCTTCTGGGCCACCTGCAGATTGGGCTGCACATAGTCGGTGAAGACCTTGATCTGCAGGTCCACCCCTTCCTTGGCCAGCTGGGGTTTGACGAATTCGAGGATCTCCGCGTGAGGCACCGGGGTGGCGGCGACGCTGAGGGTCTCGGCGGCGTGGGCGGTCAGGCTGGCGGCCAACAGGGCGGCGGTGGCGAGCAGTTTCTTCATGGCAGTTTCCTAAGGCGGGGTGGAACCGCCGGTGCCTCTGGGGGCGCCGGCGGCAGCTGGAGCGAGGTTCTTAGAACGCGGGCACGACGGCGCCCTGGTACTTCTTCTCGATGAATTGCTTCACCTCGGGAGTGGTCAGGGCCTTGGCCAGCTTCTGAATGGCCGGGTCATTGGCCTTGTCGGCGCGGGTATAGAGCAGGTTGGCATAGGGCGACTCGCCGCTCTCGATGAAGAGGGCGTCCTTGGTCGGCACCAGCTTGGCTTCCAGGGCGTAGTTGGCGTTGATCAGCGCCAGGTCGACCTGGTTCAGCACGCGCGGCAGGGTCGCGGCTTCCAGCTCCTTGAACTTCAGGTGCTTGGGATTCTCGACGACGTCACGCGGGGTGGCGGTGACGTTGCTCGGATCCTTGAGGGTGATCAGGCCCTGCTTGGCGATCAGCAGGAGCGCACGACCGGAGTTGCTCGGATCGTTGGGGATGGCCACGGTGGCGCCGTCCTTGAGTTCCTTGATGTCCTTGATCTTCTGCGAGTAGGCACCGAAGGGCTCGACGTGCACCGCCACCACCGGCACCTGGTCGCTGCTCGGGTTGCTCTTCTGGTAGCTGGCGTAATAGGGCTTGGTCTGGAAGTAGTTGGCATCCACCTGCTTCTGATCGGTCTGGCGATCGGGCTGGATGTAGTCGGTGAAGACCTTGATCTTCAGGTCCACGCCTTCCTTGGCCAGCTGCGGCTTGATGAATTCCAGGATCTCCGCATGGGGAACCGGATTGACCGCAACGGTCAGGGTCTCGGCGGCCTGGGCGGCGGTGGCAACACCTAGGCCGAAGGCCAGGGACAGCAGGGTACGTTTCAGCGACATCTGGGATTTTCCTTGTGCAAAACCTTCGAGTGGATGAAGCCTGAATCAACGACGACTGAAATGGGCGACGAGCCGATCGCCGACCATCTGCAGTACCTGGACCAGCACCAGCAGCAAGAGCACCGTGACCACCATGACGTCGGTCTGGAAGCGCTGGTAGCCGAAACGAATGGCCAGATCGCCGAGGCCGCCGCCGCCGATCACCCCGGCCATGGCGGTGTAGGACACCAGGGCGATGGCGGTGACGGTGGTGGCCGCGATCAGCCCGGGCAGGGCCTCGGGCAACAGGGTGCGGGTGACGATCTGCCAGAGACTGGCGCCCATGGCCTGGGTCGCCTCGATGATGCCGCGGTCGACCTCGCGCAGGGCGGTTTCCACCAGCCGGGCGAAGAAGGGCGCGGCGCCCACCACCAGCGGCGGGATGGCGCCCTCGACGCCCAGGGAGGTGCCGATCAGCCAGACCGTGATGGGGATCATCAGGATCAGCAGGATGATGAAGGGCACCGAGCGCAGCACATTGACCACGAAGGAGAGGATGCCGTAGACCAGCGGCTGCTCCAGCAACTGGCGGCGGCTGGTGAGAAACAGCAGCACGCCCAGCGGCAGGCCGAGGATCAGGGTGAAGAGCATGGACCAGCCAAGCATGGCCAGGGTGTCCTGGGTCGCCTGCCAGATCTCGGCCCAGTCGATGTTGCTGAAGAGTTCGTCCATCAGCGCAGGACCTCCACGGTGACGTCGGCGGCCTGGAAGCGAGCCAGGGCGGCGTCCAGGTCACCGCCCACCAGGGCGATGGTGAGCTGGCCATAGGGCTCGTCCCGGATGCGGTCGATGCGACCGCCGAGAATGCTGTAGTCCACACCGGTCTCCCGGGCGACATGGCCCAGCAGCGGTGCATAGGTGGCTTCGCCGCGGAAGGTCAGGCGCAGGATGCGCCCTTCGACATGGGCATAGGCGTCGGCCAGTTCGGCCTCGTCCTGGTGCTCGGCTTCGAACACGAAGCGGCGGGTGGTGGGGTGCTGCGGATGCAGGAAGACATCGGCCACGGTGCCCTGCTCCACCACGGCGCCGCCGTCGAGCACGGCGACGCGGTCGCAGACGCGGCGGATCACGTCCATCTCGTGGGTGATCAGCACGATGGTCAGGCCCAGCTCGCGATTGAGCTCGGCCAGCAGTTGCAGCACCTGGGCGGTGGTCTGGGGATCGAGGGCGCTGGTGGCCTCGTCGCAGAGCAGGATCTTCGGCTCGGTGGCCAGGGCGCGGGCGATGCCGACGCGCTGCTTCTGGCCGCCGGACAGTTGCGCCGGGTACTTGCGCGCCTGGTCGGACAGCCCGACCCGCGCCAGCAGCTCCTCGACCCGCTGGGCGATCTGCGCCCGCGAACGGCCGCCGGCCAGTTCCAGCGGTAGGGCCACGTTGGCCGCCACGGTCTTGGACGAGAGCAGGTTGAAGTGCTGGAAGATCATGCCGATGCGGCGGCGGAAATCGCGCAGCTCGGTCGCGCCCAGGGTGGTGACCTCGGCGCCATCGACCTGCAGGCGACCGCCACTGGGAGCTTCGAGGCGGTTGATCAGGCGCAACAGGGTGCTCTTGCCGGCACCCGAATGGCCGATCAGGCCGAAGATCTCGCCGGCTTCGATCCTCAGGTCGACCGGCTGGAGCGCCGCGACCTCGCGACCGCGCGTGCGGTACGTCTTGTGGACAGCGTGGAATTCGATCAATGGAAAAACCTTGTGGGTAACGTCAGACAACAGGATGGTGATCCAGCCGCGCAGTTTAACGTGCGCGCTTATATCTGCTTAGCACTTGTTGTCGGGTATTACGCCAATAAAGGCATATGGCCAGCCCAGACAATGACCAAGCGCCAGGCGCACAGCCCGTCGCTTCGCATCAGCCAAACGGAACACCGGCTCTGGACCGCGAGTCACTAGAGGACTGCCTGAATTCGCCCCACATTCCGTAGGGGACGCAAAGAGCGCCCTACAGGCGCCTGATGAGGACTTTCCATGGCTACGCCCCCCAAGAGTGAACTCGCCGGTACCGATACCCTGGATCGCCAGAACACCTCGAAGAAACTCGAGCAGCTGGAGCAGTTCCGCTCCGATGCCACCGGCCAGGCACTGCGCACCAACCACGGCGTGAAGATCGCCGACAACCAGAATTCGTTGCGCGCCGGCACCCGCGGACCCTCCTTGCTCGAAGACTTCATCATGCGGGAGAAGATCACCCACTTCGACCACGAGCGCATCCCGGAGCGCATCGTCCATGCCCGCGGCACCGGTGCCTATGGCTACTTCCAGCCCTACCAGAACTGGTCCGACCTGACCAAGGCCGCCCTCTTCCGCGACCCCAACCACCAGACCCCGGTGTTCGTGCGCTTCTCCACCGTGCAGGGCCCGCGAGGCTCGGGCGATACCGTGCGCGACGTGCGCGGCTTCGCCATCAAGTTCTACACCGAGGAAGGCAACTGGGACATGGTCGGCAACAACATGCCGGTCTTCTTCATCCAGGACGCCATCAAGTTTCCCGACTTCGTCCATGCGGTGAAGCCCGAGCCGCACAACGAGATACCCACGGGCGGCAGCGCCCACGACACCTTCTGGGACTTCGTCTCCCTGGTGCCCGAGTCGGCGCACATGGTGCTCTGGACCATGACCGACCGTGCCATCCCGGTGAACCTGCGCAGCATGCAGGGCTTTGGCATCCACACCTTCCGCATGATCAATACCGCCGGCAAGGGCGTCTTCGTCAAGATCCACCTGAAACCCGCCGGTGGCGTGCGTTCCCTGGTGTGGGACGAAGCCCAGAAGCTGGCGGGCAAGGACACCGATGCCCACCGCCGCGACCTCTGGGAAGCCATCGAGGCCGGTGACTATCCCGAGTGGGAATTCGGCGTGCAGATCATCCCCGAGGAAGACGAGCACAAGTTCGACTGGGACATCCTCGACGCCACCAAGATCATTCCCGAGGAGCTGGTACCCATCACGCCCCTGGGCAAGCTGGTGCTCAACCGCAACCCGGACAACTACTTCGCCGAAACCGAGCAGGTGGCCTTCTGCCCCGGCCACATCGTGCCCGGCATCGACTTCAGCAATGACCCCCTGCTGCAGGGTCGGCTGTTCTCCTACACCGACACTCAGATCAGCCGCCTCGGTGGGCCGAACTTCCATGAACTGCCGGTCAACCGCCCGGTGGTGCCGAACCACAATGGCCAGCGTGACGCCAAGTACCGCATGACCATCGACAAGGGCCGTGCCTCCTACGAGCCCAACTCCATCGACGGTGGCTGGCCCAAGGAAACGCCGCCAGCACCCCAGGATGGCGGCTTCGAGAGCTATTACGAGCGCATCGACGGTTACAAGGTGCGCGAGCGCAGCGAGTCCTTCGGCGACCACTTCTCCCAGGCCACGTTGTTCTACAACAGCCTGTCGGAAGCCGAGCAGGCCCACGTCGCCGATGCCTACAGCTTCGAGCTGGGCAAGGTCGAGCGCATGTGGATCCGTGAGCGTCAGGTCAACGAGATCCTCGCCAACATCGATCTGGACCTGGCGCAGAAGGTCGCCAAGAAGATCGGCGTGACGCCGCCCACCGCACCCACCGTGCAACCGCGCCAGATCTCCATCGACAAGTCGCCGGCGCTGAGCCAGCTCAACCTGCTGTCCGGCAACATCAAGGGCTTCAAGGTGGCGGTACTGGTGGGTGACGGCGTCATCGCCAGTGAAGTGGACGCCATCAAGCAGGCACTCAAGGCCGAAGGCGCCCATGTGAAGGTGCTCGGCCCCACCGCCGGCCCGGTCAAGGCCGCCGATGGCAGTGAAGTGGCCGTGGACGGCTCGGCCGAGGGCATGCCTTCGGTAGCCCTGGACGCAGTCTATGTGCCGGGCGGCGCCGAGAGCGTCAAGGCCATGCTCGACGACGGCGTGATCAAGCACTACCTGCTGGAAGCCTACAAGCACCTCAAGGCCATCGCCCTCACCGGCGAAGCCGAGCAGCTGCTCAAGGCGGTCTACCTGAGCCCCGACGAGGCACTGCTCACCGGCGGTGACTTCAAGGCGGTGCAGCAGGATTTCTTCGCCGCCATCGCCAAGCACCGTTGCTGGGCGCGGATGCCGAAGATCAAGTCCATCCCGGCCTGATTCAGGCAGGCATGAAAAAGCCGACCGTCGCGAGACGGTCGGCTTTTTTCTTTTGGGGCTATCGCGATCGTTGCCCGTTTAGGCCATCGCGGCCATGGGCCGCTCCTACAGAAGATTGATGCTGCTGTAGGAGCGGTCGTTACGGCGCACCGGCACGGCTGCAATGCCTCCCTACCTTCGTAGGTTGGGTTGAGACGGCTCCATCGTCGAAGCCCAACAAGGCGGGGCTGACAGCATGTTCCGTTGTTGGGCTTCGCTGTGCTCAGCCCAATCTACGAGTTCTGTGTCGGGATCAGCCCAGCACCAACACCCCGTCCATTTCCACCTGGGAGCCCTTGGGCAACGCGGCCACGCCGATGGCGGCGCGGGCGGGATACGGCTGCTGGAAGTAGCGACCCATGATCTCGTTGACGGTGGCGAAGTGCGAAAGGTCGATCAGGAAGATGTTCAGCTTGACGATGTCGGCCAGCGAACCACCGGCGGCCTCAGCCACGGACTTGAGGTTCTCGAACACCTGGACCACCTGGGCCTCGAAGCCGTCTACCAGCTCCATGCTGGTGGGATTGAGCGGGATCTGCCCGGAGAGATAGACGGTGTCACCGACCTTGATCGCCTGGGAATAGGTACCAATGGCGGCAGGCGCCTTGTCGGTGTGGATCACTTGCTTGCTCATGGGTCGCTCCTGTGCGGGAAAGGCTCGATTCTGCAAGCCCGTGGCGACCCACTGCAACCTCAGCTACGAACCCGAGTGATACCAGCCACGCCCTTGAGCGTCCGCAGCTTCTTGATCACCCGCGCCAGATGGACACGGTCGCGCACGCTGACCACCAGCTGAACCACGCTGACTCGGCCGTCGCGCTCGTTCATGCCGATCTTCTCGACGTTGGCGTCCGCGGCGGTGACGTTGTTGGCCAGCATGGCGATCAGGCCGCGCTGGTGCTCCAGCTGGACACGCAACTCGACGCTGAATTCGCCGGTGACGTCCTTGGCCCAGTTGAGCACGATGCATTTTTCGCTGTTGTGGCGGAATTCGGCGATGTTCCTACAGTTTTCCAGGTGGATCACCATACCCTTGCCGGCCGACAGGTGGCCGACGATGGGATCGCCCGGAATCGGCGTGCAGCACTTGGCGTAACTGATCACCAGGCCTTCGGTGCCACGGATGGCCAGCGGCCCCTGGGGCGTGGTGCTGGCCTGGGGTTCCAGCGGCTCTTCCTGCTCGCTGCCGGACACCAGGCGCCGCGCCACCACATAGGCCATGCGATTGCCCAGGCCGATCTCTTCGAGCAGGTCTTCCAGTACCACGCCCTTGTACTCGCCGAGTACCGAGAGGATGCGCATCGGCGAGATCTTCGACAGCTGGGTGCCAAAACCGGACAGCGCCTTGTTCAGCAGCCGCTCGCCGAGGCTGATGGACTCGGAGCGACGCTGCTGCTTGAGCGCATGGCGGATATTGGTGCGCGCCTTGCCGGTGACCACGAAGTTGAGCCAGGCCGGATTGGGCCGGGCACCGGGGGCGGTGACGATCTCCACCGTCTCGCCACTGCCCAACGGCTGCGACAGCGGCGCCAGGCGACGATTGATGCGGCAGGCGATGCAGCTGTTGCCCACGTCGGTGTGCACCGCATAGGCGAAGTCCACGGCCGTGGAGCCCTTGGGCAGCTCCATGATGCGACCCTTGGGGGTGAAGACGTAGACCTCGTCGGGAAAGAGGTCGATCTTCACGTTCTCGATGAATTCCAGGGAGTTGCCCGCACGTTGCTGCAACTCGAGGATGCCCTTCACCCACTGGCGCGCGCGCAGGTGGCTGGCGCGCGGCTCGTCGCCCCCGGCCTTGTACAGGCCATGGGCGGCGATGCCGTTGTTGGCCATCTCTTCCATCTCGCGGGTGCGGATCTGGATCTCGATGGGCACGCCGTGCATGCCGAACAGGGTGGTGTGCAGGGACTGGTAGCCGTTGGCCTTGGGGATGGCGATGTAGTCCTTGAAGCGCCCCGGGAACGGCTTGTAGAGATTGTGCACCGCGCCGAGCACCCGGTAGCAGGTGTCGACCTTGTCGACGATGATGCGGAAGCCGTAGACGTCCATGATTTCGTTGAACGACTTACGCTTGCCGCGCATCTTCTGGTAGATGCTGTGCAGGTGCTTTTCACGGCCGACCACCTCGCCGTCCAGGCCGTCGCGGGCCAGGCAGTTGGCCAGGGATTCCTGGATCTTGCCGAGGATCTCGCGGCGATTGCCCCGCGCGGTCTTGACCGCCCGCTGGATGCGCTCGGCGCGCATCGGATGCATGGCGCGAAAACCCAGGTCCTCGAATTCCACGTAGAAATCGTGCATGCCCAGCCGGTTGGCGATGGGCGCGTAGATTTCCAAAGTTTCCTTGGCGATGCGCCGGCTCTTGTCCGGCGGCATGGCGTCCAGGGTGCGCATGTTGTGCAGCCGGTCGGCCAGCTTGACCAGGATGACGCGGATGTCCTTGGACATCGCCATGGTCATCTTCTGGAAGTTCTCCGCCTGGGCCTCGGCCTTGGTCTCGAACTTCATCTGGGTCAACTTGCTGACCCCGTCCACCAGCTCCGCCACCGTCTCGCCGAACTGGCCGGCGAGGGCTTCCTTGGCGATGCCGGTGTCCTCGATCACGTCGTGCAGCATGGCCGCCATCAGACTCTGATGGTCCATGTGCATGTCGGCGAGGATGTTGGCGACGGCCAGCGGATGGGTGACATAGGGCTCGCCGCTACGGCGGCGCTGCCCATCGTGAGCCTGCTCGGCGTAGTAATAGGCCCGCCGGACCAGATTGACCTGGTCGGGGGTCAGGTAGTCCGCCAGTCGCTCGGCCAGCAGGTCGATGCCGGTCGGGGGGACGTCACCATAGGCAGGCTCGGCGGCCATGGCTTAGAGGGCCTCGCCGTCCGCTTCTTCGTTGACTTCGAAGGCGGCGAACAGCGGCTCTTCTTCGACGATGTCGTCCAGACGGATGACTTCCTCGTCGACCAGGCCTTCGGCGATCTCGCGCAGGGCGACGACGGTGGGCTTGTCGTTATCCCACGGTACCTTGGGCTCCTTGCCGCCGGTGGCCAGCTGGCGCGAGCGCTTGGTGGCGAGCATGACCAGCTCGAATCGGTTGTCTACGTTGTCCAGGCAGTCTTCGACAGTAACGCGGGCCATGGTCTTCCTCGTGGCGATGATGATCCCGGGAACGGGGGACCCGATAGTATAAAAATTCGCCAGTGGCAAGGGAAGAGGCGGTGGTCGGAGGACCACCGGCAGCGCTCCCTGCAGAAGCGGCTCCCGCCCGCGCCGGACGGGAGCCCTAGCCGGATCAGACCCCGGCTTTCTTCTTCAACCGCCAGGCGTGCAGCAGCGGCTCGGTGTAGCCGCTGGGCTGTTCGCGACCCTTGAAGATGAGGTCACGGGCGGCGCGATAGGCGTAGGAGCTGTCGAAGTGGCCGGCCATGGGTTCGTAGAGCGCGTCGCCGGCGTTCTGGCCGTCCACCACCTTGGCCATGCGCTGCAGCGTCTCGTCCACCTGTTCGGCGCTGACCACGCCGTGGTGCAGCCAGTTGGCGATGTGCTGGCTGGAGATGCGCAGGGTGGCGCGGTCTTCCATCAGGCCGACGTCATGGATGTCGGGCACCTTGGAGCAGCCCACGCCCTGGTCGACCCAGCGCACCACGTAACCGAGGATGCCCTGGCAGTTGTTGTCCAGTTCCTGCTGGATGGCTTCGGCGGACCAGTCCGGCGACTCGGCCACCGGCACGCTGAGCAGCCCGGCGAGCAATTCGCCACGGGCGGCGTCGACGTCGCTGCGTTCCAGCTCCTGCTGCACCTGCTGGACGTTGACCTGGTGGTAATGCAGGGCGTGCAGCACGGCGGCGGTGGGCGACGGTACCCAGGCGGTATTGGCGCCGGCCTTGGGATGACCGATCTTCTGTTCCAGCATAGCGGCCATCAGGTCGGGCATGGCCCACATGCCCTTGCCGATCTGCGCCTTGCCGCGCAGACCGCAGGCCAGGCCCACCAGCACGTTGTTGCGCTCGTAGGCGGTGATCCACTTCGAGGTCTTCATGTCGCCCTTGCGCAGCATGGGCCCGGCCAGCATGGCGGTGTGCATCTCGTCACCGGTGCGGTCGAGGAAGCCGGTGTTGATGAAGGCCACCCGCGCGGCGGCGGCGGCGATGCAGGCCTTGAGGTTGACGCTGGTGCGGCGCTCCTCGTCCATGATGCCCAGCTTGACGGTGTTGGCCGGCAGCCCCAGCAGGACCTCGACGCGGTCGAACAGCTGCACGGCGAAGGCCACCTCGGCCGGGCCGTGCATCTTGGGTTTGACGATGTACACCGAGCCGCTGCGCGAGTTGCCCTGGCGCTTGAGGTCGTGCATCGCGATGGTCACGGTGACCAGGGCATCGAGGATGCCTTCGGGGATCTCGCGACCGTCTTCCAGCAGCACTGCCGGGTTGGTCATCAGGTGGCCGACGTTGCGGATGAACAGCAGCGAGCGACCGTGCAGGGTCAGTGGCTGACCGTCGGCGCCCTGGTACTCGCGGTCGGGGTTGAGGCGGCGGGTAAAGGTCTCGCCAGCCTTGCTTACTTCTTCTGCCAGATCGCCCTTCATCAGGCCCAGCCAGTTGCGATAGGCCAGCACCTTGTCGGCGGCGTCCACCGCGGCGATGGAATCCTCCAGGTCCATGATGGTGCTGACCGCGGCTTCCATGAGCAGATCCTTGACCCCGGCGGCGTCGGTCTTGCCGATGGCGCTGTCGCGGTCGATCTGGATCTCCAGGTGCAGGCCGTTATGGCGCAAGAGCACCGCGGACGGCGCGGCGGCGTCGCCCTGGTAGCCGACGAAGGCCGCCGGATCGGCCAGTTCGCTGGTGCCGCTCTTGAGGTCCACCACCAGGCGACCGTCCTGCACCCGGTAGGCGGTAGCGTCCCGGTGCGAACCGCCGGCCAGGGGGGCCACGCCGTCCAGCACCTGGCGGGCGAAGGCCACCACCTTGGCGCCGCGGGCGGGGTTGTAGCCCTTGCCGCGCTCGGCGCCATCGGTCTCGGGCAGGGCGTCGGTACCGTAGAGGGCGTCATACAGCGAGCCCCAGCGGGCATTGGCGGCGTTCAGGGCGTAGCGGGCGTTGAGCACCGGCACCACCAGCTGCGGACCGGCCTGCTCGGCGATCTCACGATCGACGCCGGAGGTCGAGGCCTGCACCTGACCGGGCACCGGCTGCAGATAGCCGATGCTTTCCAGAAAGCTCTGGTAGGCGGACAGATCGGTGACCGGACCGGGATGGGCGCTGTGCCAGTTGTCCAGTTCCACCTGCAGGCGATCACGCTCGGCCAGCAGTTCCCGATTGCGCGGTGCCAGCTCGTGCACCAGCTTGTCCACGCCCGACCAGAAGGCGGCGGTGTCGAGGCCGGTGCCGGGCAGTACTTCCTCGTCGATGAAGCGCTGCAGCTCGGTGGCCACCTGCAGGCGGCCCAGGGTAGTGCGGTCGGTCATGATGGCTTTCCTTGAGACATGAAAATTAAATGGAAGCCTGTCCACGATCTCGCGAGCTAGAGCCAGGCAAGGCGAAAACAGCCGAGGAAGCGGAGTTTACGAAAGGTAAATGAGCATTCCGAGGCGGTTTTCAACACAGCCTGGCCGACGTGCAGCAGATCGTGGGCAGGCGATCAGCCGAGGGCGGCGATGGCGGCCTTGGCGACCTGCGCATCTTCCGGCGCCTTGACGCCGGAGACGCCGACCGCGCCCACCACCTGGCCGTCCACCAGGATGGGCACCCCGCCTTCGAGCATGCCCTGCATCAGCGGCGCGCTGAGAAAGGCGGTGCGGCCGTTGTTGATCATCTCCTCCAGCACCTTGGACTCCTTGCGCGCCAGGGCGGCGCTGCGGGCCTTTTCCGGAGCGATGTAGGCGCTGTTGGGCGCGGCGCCGTCGAGGCGCAACAGCGCCAGCGGATGGCCGCCGTCGTCGGCCACGGCGATGCACACGGCCCAGCCCTGGCGCTCGGCTTCGGCGCGCCCGGCGGCCAGCAGGGTGTCGATCTCGGCAAGGGTGAGCACGGCTTTGGTCTTCATGGGGCCTCCAGGGTTCAGGGTTGAGTCGGAGCGGCCAGGGCCGCGTCGAGGATTTCGATCCAGTGGCGCACGGGAGTTCTCCCAGCGCCGTCGAGATGGCTCTGGCAACCGATGTTGGCGGTGGCGATCACCTCGGGGTGACCACTTTCCAGGGCATCGAGCTTGGCGTCACGCAGCCGCCGCGACAAGTCCGGCTGGGTCAGCGAATAGGTGCCGGCCGAACCGCAGCAGAGGTGACCGTCCGGCACCGGCGCCAGCGGAAAGCCGAGGCGCTGCAGGACGCCCTCCACGGCGCCGCCGAGGCGCTGGGCGTGCTGCAGGGTGCAGGGGCAGTGGAAGGCCAGCCGCGGCGTGTCCTTCAGCCGCAGCTCTTCCAGCGGGAGCTCGCGCAGCACCTCCACCAGGTCGCGGGTGCGCGCCGAGACCTCGCGGGCCTTGGCGGCATAGGCCGGGTCGTCCTTGAGCAGGCTGGCGTACTCCTTGACGAAGGCGCCGCAGCCGCTGGCGGTCTGGATGATGGCCTCGGCGCCGCCCTGCAAGGCCGGCCACCAGGCGTCGATATTGCGCCGGGCACGATCGAGGCCAGCCTCCTGGGCATTGAGGTGATAGTCCACCGCGCCGCAGCACCCGGCGCGGGGCGCGGCGTCCAGGCTGATGCCGAGGCGATCCAGCACCCGCGCGGTGGCGGCATTGGTATTGGGCGACAGCCCTGGCTGCACGCAGCCTTCGAGGATCAGCATGCGCCGGGCATGGCGCGGTGCCGGGCGCACACCCGGGGCGGCGATGCGCGCTGGCAGCTTGGCCTGGACGCTGGCCGGCAACAGCGGCTTGAGGGTCTGGCCGCCTTTCAGCAGCACCCCGAACAGCCGTGGCTGCGGCAGCACCTGGCGCAGTCCGGCACGCAGCAGGCGCTGGCCTAGTGGCCGCGGCACCCGACGTTCCACCTCGGCGCGGCCGATGTCGAGCAATTCGTGGTAGGAGACGCCCGACGGACAGGTGGTCTCGCAATTGCGGCAGGTCAGGCAGCGGTCGAGATGCTCGCGGGTCTTTTCGCTGACCTCGCCGCCTTCGAGCATGCCCTTGATCAGGTAGATGCGCCCGCGGGGCCCGTCCAGCTCGTCGCCGAGCAGCTGGTAGGTCGGGCAGGTGGCGTTGCAGAAGCCGCAATGCACGCAGCTGCGCAGCACCCGCTCGGCATCGGCGGCGCGGGGCAATTCGCGGGCGGCAGGACTCAGATTGGTTTGCATAGGTCGCTCCCTTAGAGCCCGGCGTACAGCCGACCCGGATTGAAGATCCCCTGGGGGTCCAGGCGGGCCTTGAGGCGGCGGTGGTAGTCCAGCAGCGCGGCGGGCAGCGGATGCTGGGCCTCACGCTCGGCGTCCGGCGCATAGCAGAGGGCATGACCACCGGCGCGCTCGGCGATCTCGCGCAGGACCGTGGCCGGGGCATCGCTCTTGAGCCAGTACTGGGCACCGCCCCAGTCCAGCAAGAGGCTGCCGGGCAGCTCCAGCAGCGGGGTATTGACCGGTACCGACAGCCGCCACAGCGGCCTGGGGTCGTCGAAGAAGGCCAGCCGCTGTTCGTTGAGCTCGTCCCAGAAGGCCTCGCCCAGGGCTTCACCGCCCAGGCGATCGACGGCCGAGCGCACCGAGCCCTCGCCGCCCTCCAGGCGCAGCTGCAGCCGCTGGCCGTCATGACAGGCCGCCGAGATCGGCAGGGCTTCGCGACCCCAGACGGCGAGGCGCTGCAGGGCGCGTTCGGCGTCCAGTTCCAGACTCAGGCTCTGGGTGCAGCGCGGCCTGGGCAGGACCTTGAAGGACACCTCGGTGACCACCCCCAGGCAACCCTGGCTGCCGGCCAGCAGGCGAGAGACGTCGTAGCCGGCAACGTTCTTCATCACCTCGCCGCCAAATCTCAGGTGTTCGCCAGTGCCAGTGATCAACCGCGTGCCCAGGACGAAGTCCCTCAGACTGCCGGCCCAGGGCCGGCGCGGACCGGAGAGGCCGCAGGCCAGGGTGCCGCCGACCGTGGCGCCCTCCCCCAGTTGCGGCGGTTCGCAAGGCAGCATCTGGCCTTGCTCGGCCAGGGCGGCATTGAGTTCGGCCAGCGGCGTGCCGGTGCGCACCGTGGCCACCAGCTCGGTGGGGTCGTAGTGCACCAGACCGCGATGGCCGCTGACGTCCAGCGGCTCGCCGTCCACCGGACGACCCAGATGAGCCTTGGTATCGCCGCCATGGATGCGCAGCGGCTGGCGACGGACCAGGGCCTCTCGGACCTGATCGAGGAGCAGTTCCAGGCTGTCCATCAGAAACGCTCCAGTTCGGGGTGGGGCAACTGGCCGTGATGCACGTGCAGGCCACCGAATTCGGCGCAGCGGTGCAGGGTCGGCACGTTCTTGCCGGGATTGAGCAGCCCGGGGGCGTCGAAGGCCGCCTTCACCGCATGGAAGAAGGTCAGCTCGCCCGGCTGGAACTGGGTGCACATGGCGTTGATCTTCTCGCGACCCACCCCGTGTTCGCCGGTGATGGTGCCGCCCACCGCCACGCAGAGGTCGAGAATGCGCCCGCCCAGGGCCTCGGCCTGCTCCAATTCGCCGGGCCGGTTGGCATCGAAGAGGATCAGCGGATGCAGGTTGCCGTCGCCAGCGTGGAAGACGTTGCCCACCGCCAGGCCGTATTCCGCGGACAGCGCCTCGATGCCGCGCAGCACCTCGGGCAGGGCGCGGCGTGGGATGGTGCCGTCCATGCAGTAGTAGTCGGGCGACAGCCGCCCCACCGCGGGAAAGGCATTCTTGCGCCCGGCCCAGAATTTCTGCCGCTCGGCCTCGTCGCGGGCCAGGCGGATCTCGGTGGCACCGGCGGCCGCCAGCAGGCTGCTGACGCGCTCGATGTCGGCGGCCACGTCGGCTTCCACCCCGTCCAGCTCGCAGAGCAGGATGGCCGCGGCGTCCACCGGGTAGCCGGCGTGGATGAAGTCCTCGGCGGCTCTCAGGGTCAGGTTGTCCATCATCTCCAGCCCACCGGGGATGATGCCGGCGGCGATGATGTCGGCCACCGCGGCGCCGGCACGCTCGATGTCGGCGAAGCTGGCCATCACCACCCGGGCACAGGGCGGCTTGGGCAGCAGCTTGACGGTCACCTCCACCACGACGCCGAGCAGGCCCTCGGAGCCGGTGAACAGCGCCAGCAGGTCGAAGCCGGGGCTGTCCAGGGCAGCGCTGCCCAGGGTCAGGCGTTCGCCCTCCAGGGTGACGATCTCCACCGCCAGCACGTTGTGCACGGTCAGGCCGTATTTCAGGCAGTGCACGCCACCGGCGTTCTCGGCCACGTTGCCGCCGATGGAGCAGGCGATCTGCGACGAGGGATCGGGGGCGTAGTAGAGGTCGTGGGGTGCCGCGGCCTGGGAGATGGCCAGGTTGCGCACTCCAGGCTGGACCCGGGCACGGCGGCCATCGGGGTCCACGTCGAGGATGCGATTGAAGCGCGCCATCACCAGCAGCACGCCTTGCTCCAGTGGCAGGGCGCCGCCGGAAAGCCCGGTGCCGGCACCGCGCGCCACCAGGGGCACGTTCAGCTCATGGCAGAGACGCAGGGTCGCCTGCACCTGCTCCACCGTTTCCGGCAGCACCACCAGCAGTGGCGTGGTGCGATAGGCCGCCAGGCCGTCGCATTCGTAGGGCTTGAGGTCTTCCCTGTCGTGCAGCAGGCAGTGCTCGGGCAGCGCAGCGCGCAACCGCTGCAGCAGTTGCGCCTTGTCCGGGCGGGGCAAGGCGCCGTCGAGACGTTCGTCGTAGACCAGGCTCATCGGGTAACCGCCATTGTTGTTGTTCTGGCTGGAAAGGCTTCGTTGTACCCCGAGACTTGACGGCGAGTCCATCGCCCAAACCACTGGTCATACCAGTTTTTTCATACTCTTCGACCAAAGGATTACCCGCTTTCAGCCTGCTTGACGGCGAACCCGGCCGGTGGCTCACTAGAGCTGAATCTCGTGGTCATACCAGCAGGAACATCCATGTCTGCACCCGCCCCCCGCCTTCCCGTCGCCGAGAACGTCAGTCAGCAGATCGAACGTCTGGTGGTGGACGGGGTGCTCAAGGTCGGCCAGCCGCTGCCGTCCGAGCGGCGCCTGTGCGACAAGCTCGGTGTCTCCCGGACCGCCCTGCGCGAAGGCCTGGGCCTGCTGCGCGCCCGCGGCATCATAGAAACGCGCCACGGCCAGGGCAGCTTCGTCGCCCGCCTGGCGGCGCCGGCGGCGGAGAATCCCCTGCTGCACCTGTTCAGCAGCCAGCCGCGTACCCTCTACGATCTGCTGGAGGTACGCGCCCTGTTGGAGGGCGAAGCCGCGCGCCTGGCCGCGCTGCGCGCCACCACCGCCGACCTGGTACTAATCGGGCGGCGCTACGAGGAGCTCTGCGCCGCCTGCCAGGATCCGGCCAGCCTGCCGGCGGAAACCCATGCCCGCCTCGACCACGCCTTCCATCTGGCGATCAGCGAGGCCTCGCACAATCCGGTGCTGGTGCACACCCTGCAGTCGCTCAACGAGTTGCTGCTGGGCTCGGTATTCGCCTGCATCGCCAATCTCTACCATCGCCCGCCGCAACGCCGCGAGATCGATGCCCAGCACGCCCGCCTCTATGCCGCGGTGAGTGGACGCCTGCCCGACGAAGCACATGCCGCCGCCCGCGAGCATATCCACAGCGTGAGGGACAGTCTGCGCGAGATCGAGCAGGAAGAGCAGCGGCTGGTGCGGGCGACCATGCGTCTGGAAGGCTGGACCTAGATAAAAGGTCCCGCCGGCAAAGGTCAGTGCCAGAGCCGCTGTCCGTCAGCCCGCAGCACGCCCCCGTCCCCTCGGCAGGCGTAACATCTTGCAACTGCCCTGCCCCGCCCCCATGCTTAGCCGACCTTTTTCCAGCTCCCGGCCCTAATGGACCCTTCCACCAGTCTCGCCTCGACGTTGTTCGCCGATCTCGGCCTCGTGTTCTTCGCCTTCTTCCTCGTGCTGCTCAACGGCTTCTTCGTCGCCGCCGAGTTCGCCATGGTCAAGCTGCGCGCCACCCGTGTGGAGGCCATCGCCAAGAAGCACGGCTGGCGCGGGCGCATCCTCAAGAAGGTGCATAACCAGCTCGACGCCTACCTTTCCGCCTGCCAGCTCGGCATCACCCTGGCCTCCCTTGGCCTGGGCTGGGTCGGCGAGCCGGCCTTCGCCGAATTGCTCGAACCCCTGCTCGGCGCCGCCGGCGTCCGCAGCCCCGAGGTGATCCACGGCGTCGCCTTCTTCTCGGCCTTCTTCATCATCTCCTACCTGCACATCGTGGTCGGCGAGTTGGCGCCCAAGTCCTGGGCGATCCGCAAGCCCGATCTGCTGTCGCTGTGGACGGCGGTGCCGCTGTACCTCTTCTACTGGCTGATGTACCCGGCCATCTGGCTGCTCAACGCCAGTGCCAATGGCATCCTGCGCATCGCCGGCCAGGGCGAGCCGGGCGCGCACCACGAACACCACTACAGCCGCGACGAACTCAAGCTGATCCTGCACTCCAACCGCGCCACCGACCCGGACGCCCGGGTGCTGGCCTCGGCCGTGGAGCTGGGCGAGCTGGAGGTGGTGGACTGGGCCAATTCCCGCGAAGACCTCATCTACCTGGACAGCAAGGCCAGCCTGGAGGAGATCCTCACCCAGATCCGCCGCTCCAAGTACAGTCGCTACCCGGTCTATGACGAAGATAGCCAGACCTTTACCGGGGTGCTGCACATCAAGGACCTGCTCCTGGCCATCGCCGGCCTGGACAGCGAAGCCGCCTCCTTCGACCTCGACGACCTGGTGCATCCGCTGGAGCGGGTGACCAAGCACATGCCGCTGTCCGACCTGCTGGAGCAGTTCCGTCGCGGCGGCGCGCACTTCGTGCTGGTGGAGGAAGCCGACCACAAGGTCATCGGCTTCCTGACCATGGAGGATGTGCTCGAGGTGCTGGTGGGCGACATCCAGGACGAACACCGCAAGACCGAACGCGGCGTGGTCGCCTATCAGCCGGGCAAGTTGCTGGTGCGTGGCGACACCCCGCTGTTCAAGGTCGAGCGCCTGCTGGGCATCGACCTGGACCACGTCGAGGCCGAGACCCTGGCCGGCCTGATCTACGACAGCCTCAAGCGCGTTCCCGAAGAGGAGACGGTGCTAGAGGCCGAAGGCCTGCGCATCATCGTCAAGAAGATGAAGGGTCCCAAGATCGTCCTGGCCAAGGTCATCAAGCTGGATCCCAAGGACGTCCGCCGGCGCCAGCCGGAGGAGCGCTGAGGCGACGCGGCCTCAGCCGCGTCCGCTGCCCAGTTCCGGCAGACCGTCGCTCAGGCAGACGCGATTTCGCCCATTTCGCTTGGCTGCATAGAGCGCCCGGTCGGCGTCTTCCAGCAGGCCCAGGCCGTGCTCGAGATTGCTCGGCACGCTCACCGCGACACCGATGCTGACCGACGGTCGCAAGCGCCCCTGCTCGGTCTGCAACTCCAGCCCCGCCACCTCCTGGCGGATACGCTCGGCCAGGAGCTCGGCCGCCGCCCGGTCGCTGCCGGGCAAGGCGATGACGAATTCCTCGCCGCCATAGCGCGCCGCCACCTCCCCCGCGCGCTGGACGTGCTGGCGCAACACCTCGGCCACGCACCTCAGGCATTCGTCGCCCAGGGTGTGGCCATGGGTGTCGTTGACCGCCTTGAAGTGATCGAGGTCCACCAGCAGCACCGCCAGCGGCAGTTCGGCACGGATGGCGCGGCGGATCTCCTGTTGGAAGACCCGCTCGAAATGCCGGCGATTGCCGAGCCCGGTCAGGGAATCGGTCTGGCTCTGGTGCAAGAGTTCGCGATTCAGCCGCTCGAGGCTGGCCTTGGCCTGCTGCAACTCCACGGTGCGCAGCGCCACCCGCAATTCCAGCTCGACAAAGGAGGCTTCGCGCTCGCGGGCCAGGGCGTTGGAGGCTTCCAGGGCCTGCCGTTGGGCCTCGATTCGCGCCCGCCGCTGCAGACTCAGGCCCTCGGTGAGCCCCAGCGACAGCATCACGAAGCCCAGGGTGAAACCGGCTATCTGCCCATGGAAAGCCGGACTGTCGGCGGCCAGCCAGCCGGCCACAGCCAGCAGCTGGATCGCGCTGCCCAGCAACAGCAGGGCCCAGGCGGCGCTGAACCACAACGCCATGCGGCTGCCGCGCAGCGCCAGGTAGGTGGTGGTGCCCAGCAGGCCCAGGCAACTCAGCGCCATCATGCCGAGCATTTCCTGGAAGCTCAGCAGGTGCGGCCAGATCAGCGTGACGACCAGCGCCACATTCCAGTAGCCGATCAGCAGACGATTGCCAAAGTCGATCCAGCGGCCGCCGTGATAGAGACTGAGCAGATAGCGCACGAACAACCCGCCACTCAGAAAGCACAGGGCGGCGAAGGCCAGGTGCGCACGCAGGGCGAAGGCCGGGCTCTCCGGCCAGAGTTGCCAGGCGCCATAGCCGCTGGTGACCGCCTGATAGCCGATGACGCTGAGCAGATAGAGGGCATACCAGCCAAAACCCGAGCGGCGGCCGAAACCCCACAGCGTGAGGGTCAGCAGCAGGATGGTGATCAGGCAGCCAAAGAAGCTGCCGACCAGCCAGGCATCCTGCTGGGCCTCGCGCAGATAGGTGGCCGGGGTGACCAGGCGCAGCGGCAGGATAAAGGTCTCCCGCGAATCCAGCCGCAGGTAGACCTCCTCCACGGCGCCGGCGGTCGGCGCCAGGGCGAACATCAGCTGGCGCCCGGGCAGCGCCCGTTGCGTCGCCGGCAGCGCCAGGCCGCTGCGCTGCAGCGGGCTCCAGCGACCATCGGCTCCGCGGGTGCGCAGGTCCAGGCGATCCAGCACCGGCCAGGTCGGAATCAGCCACCAGGCCTGGTCGTCGCGACTCTGGATGGCAAAGCGCAGCCAGAGGCCCTGGCGGCCGTCATGGAGCAGCATTTCCAGTTCATCGGGCGCATGCCAGCCGTCCTCGCCACCGCTTGGGCGCGCGGCTGCCTCGGCAAAGGTCAGACTGGCGGGCGCCTTGAGAATCTCCAGTGCCGGTCGGGGATCGTAACTGCGCGCCGGATCGTCGAGGCGCAGCACCTGCGCCTGACCGTCGAGGGCGATCAGCAACAGGACCAGCAGGTGCAAAGCCCGATTGCGCCCACCGGCGCACAGGGCGGCCAGGAATCCTTTCATAAGGGCGGCATCCAGAGCCTGAAGGAAGGAAAGGCCGCGGTAGAGCCCGCGCCCTGGAGGAAATAACGTGGTGATAGCATAACGCCACCAAGCCTGGTCCTGCCAAGGGATTTCTACAGGCGACAGGGTGCCTGGGCCCTGGATGGGCCCGGTGGCGTCAGCCTGTCTGGAACGCCCGGAAGCGCGGACTCAGCGGTCGCCCAGCGCCATGTTGGGCAGGGCCGCCAGCGGCCGCACGAAACGGAAGGGAATGGAGACCATTTCACCGCCCGTGTGGGCCTGGACGACGAAATGCAGATGGGGACCGGTGCTGCGACCGGTGTTGCCCGACTCCGCCAGGGGCGTGCCGATCTCCACCCGCTCCCCGGGTCGCACCTTGACCGAACCTCGGCGCAGGTGCAGGTAGGCGCTCTGGCTGCCGTCCTCGTGGGCGATGCGCACGAAGTTGCCGGAGGGGTTGGGACCATGGCCGAACTGGCCGTTTTCGACGTCGATCACCGTGCCGGCGCGAGCGGCGCTGATCGGCGTACCTTCGGGCATGGCGATGTCCACCGCATAGCGCCCCTTGGGCGTGTTGTGGCTGAAATCGCCCCCGGCGCCCTGGGTCACGTAGTAGACCCCTTGCCGCCAGGGCCAGGCGTAACCATAGCCGATGCCGTTGTCGGCACCACTCGCGACATTCGTCGCCAGCGACGGCAGGGTGCCGACCGGCAGCTGCGGACTATAGCTGAAGGCCTGGTCGAAGTGCATGGGAAAGCCCTGCTGGCGCTTGCGGATCACCGCTAGCTGCACCGTGGAGCGCGGCTCGATGACCTGGCGGATCGGGCGCTCGGCACCGGCCACGTTGACGGTGCGTTGCAGGCGCAGTTCGACACGCACGGGCACGTCGAAATCGTTGCGGACTTCGAAGATGCGACCTTCGCTGCCGTTGCGGACCTTGAGCTTGACCTGCCCCTTGCGGGCCGGGCTCTTGGCGGAGGTCTTGGTCAGGGTCGCCTTTTCGGCAGCCGGCGCAACGGCAGGTACGGCCAGGGCGAGGGTCAGGCAGGTGATCAGGGCGGTCAGGCGTCGGTCCATGGCATAGGGCCACCATGATGGGCAAGGACAGAACCTAACAAAGCCGCGCGAGGCGGGCGATGGTCAAACCGCGGCTTTGTGAAGCCGCTGGCAAAGCATCGTCGCGAATAAAAAAGCGTGGCACTCAAATCCCTGTGCCACGCTGCCACCGATCGGACGGTAGTTCAAATACAGGCCTGATGGTTCAGGCAGGTCAGCCAAGCGGCGGGTGTTCTGTGCGACACTCCCGCAAGAGGCAGGTTTTCGGCGTGCAGGGGGATCGCCCCTTGGGCGCGCCCAATGCTCCGGCCATAGTGCTGCAGGTTAGGTCCTGGCACCTTGACCCTGCCCAACCGAAACGGACAGCCGCTATGCAGGAACAGACAATCGACCCGACGCGAAGCGTGGCTGCGGATGCGCCTATCCCGCCCGCCGGGCCGCTGGTATCCCAGCTTGGCACCTTCGCCCACGGCCAGGCGTGGCCGCCGCATGTGCACGATCAGGCGCACCTGATGTACACGGTCAACGGCGTGCTGGAGGTCACCACCCACGAAGGGGTCTGGTACGTTCCGCCCAAGCAGGCGATCTGGATTCCGCCCCGCGTCGAGCACCAGGCGCGGGCCAACGGCGAGGCCACCCTGCAGGTGGTGATCATCGAATTGCCGAGCGGCCTGCCCTGCCCCGAGGCGGCCACCCGCATGGTGCTCATCTCGCCGCTGCTGCGCGAATTGCTGCGTTGCCTGCGACGCGGCGGTACCTCCTATGGCGAGGCCGAGCTGGGCAGCCATGTGCGGGCGCTGATGCTGGCGGAACTGGTGTTTCTCGAAGAGACGGCCCTGCACCTGCCGGCGCTGGCCGATCGCCGGCTGCAGACCATCCAGACCACGCTGCACGCCGATCCGGCCAACGATACGGCCCTGGCGACCTGGGCGCAGCAGTTGCACCTCTGCTCGCGCAGCCTGGCCCGACTGTTCCTCAAGGAAACCGGCACCAGCTTTTCCACCTGGCGCCAGCACACCCGGCTGATGCTGGCCCTGCCGCGGCTGGCCGCCGGCGAGCCGGTGACCCGGGTGGCCCTGGATCTCGGCTACGCCTCGCCCTCGGCCTTTACCCGGATGTTTCGCCGGGTGCTGGGAGTGTCGCCGAGCGAGTACCTCGACGCCCAGGGCTGAAACTGGACGAGGGTAAGAGCCTGCTCAAAGGCTCGCGAGCCAGAGCCAAACAACGCCTAGGCGACCCACGAAGAGGCCTGAGGAAGCGGATCGGACCCGCGCTCGGGTTTACCGATGGTAAATGAGCATGGCGACGGGGCCGCCCAGGCGGGGCTGGCCTTCCAGGGGCTTTTCAACGCCGTTCGACCGACGCGCAGCAGCCTTTGAACAGGCTCTTAAGGTCCGCCGACGGCGAAGTTGGGCAAGCTGTCCACCGCCTGGGCGAAGCGGAAGGGAATGGATTCGACCGCCTCGCCGGTGTTGCGCTGGACCACGAAGTGCAGGTGCGGCCCGGTGCTGCGCCCGGTGTTGCCTGAAGCGGCCAGGGCCTGGCCGGTGCGTACCCACTGACCCTCGGTGACCTTGATCGAACCGCGCTGCAAGTGCAGGTAGACGCTCATGGTGCCGTCGTCGTGGAGGATGCGCACGAAGTTGCCGGAGGGGTGGTTGCCGCGACCGTCCTGGGCGTTCTCCACCTCCACCACCTGGCCGGCGCGCGAGACCACGATGGGCGTGCCCTCGGGCATGGCGATGTCCACCGCATAGCGACTCTTGGGCGTGTTGTGGCTGAAACCACCGCCGGCGCCCTGGCTGACGTTGAAGGGCCCGCCCAGCCAGGGCAGCGGATAGGCGAAACCGGAGGCGAAGACTGGGGTGACACTGCCCATCAGGGTGGTGAGCTGGGGGGTGTAGCGCTGCGGACGACTGGGATCCGGCGCGATCAGGGTCGCCAGGCGGGTCAGGCTGCGCGCCGGCAGGACCTTGCGGATCGGCGCCTCGCCCACCCCGCTGACATTCTGCAGCGCCGACAGGCGCAGGGTGACGGTCACCGGCAGAAAGCTGTCGTTGCGCACCTCCAGCACCGTGCCGCCGGCATAGTGCCGCGGCTGCAACTTGACCCGCTGGTCCAGCCGCTCGATGGGGTCGTCGCTGAAGGTCATCACCTTGGCGCCCTTCTGCGCCTTGTCGGTGTAGGTGACCACGCCATTGGCATCGACGTACTTGTAGATGGGCGCCGCCAGGGCGGGACCCGCAAGGGTCAACGACAGCAGCAGCAGGTGACGGGCAAGGGGCATGGGCAGGGCGTCAGAAATCCGCGATACCTGAGCGCGAAGCAGTCTCCGTGCCAGCCCCCTCATGGCGTCGCCCTCTTCAGGCGCCCGGCACGTAGTGCCGCTGGGCGGTGCCCTTGGCGATCAGCCGCGACAGGTAGTCGAGCTTGGCCGGGTCCCGGTCGATGAAGCGGAAGTTGACCTGCACCCACTCGCTGGCCGGCGTCGCTTCCAGCGCGGCGAGGGAATGCAGATAGCCGTTGAGGCGCGCCACGTCGTTGCCGTCTTCGCCCTGCTCCAGGTCGAGCACGGCGGTTTCCAGGATCTGCGGCAGCGGATCGCCGCGGCGGACCACCAGCAGGGCCTCCTTGAGGCTGATGGCCTTGATCAGGCAGGCCATGCTGGCGTTGGGCAGGCGCAGCTGGCCCTGGCCGAAATTGGCGGCCGCCTTGCCGCGGGCAGGTGCCGGCGGCGCGGCGCCGGTGAGCAGAGCGGCACTGGAGGAAGCGACTGGCGCCGCGACCGGTGCGGCGGCGGGCTGGACCACATCGCTGCGGCCGGCGGTCAGGGCGCCGAGGGAGTCATTGGCGAAGCCGGTGGCCGGACGCGGCTGGGCGCCGGCCTGCAACTCGGCGAGCTTGCCGGTGCGCTGCAGGGCCTTCTTGACCTTGGCCGCCAGTTGCTCGTTGGAGAAGGGCTTGCCCATGTAGTCGGACACGCCGGCCTGGATGGCCTGGACGACGTTTTCCTTGTCGCCGCGGCTGGTGACCATGATGAAGGGCACGCCCTGGTGGTCCGGCTGGGCACGAAACCAGGACAGCAACTCCAGACCGGTCATGCCGGGCATTTCCCAGTCGCAGAGGATGAGGTCGAAACGCTGCTTGCCGAGCATCGTCTGGGCGCGGCGACCATCGGCCGCCTCGTCCACCACGAGCCCGGGAAACAGATTGCGCAGACCCTTCTTGATCAGATCGCGAATGAAGGGCGCATCATCCACCACCAGTACGTTCAACTTGCTCATCGGTCACTCCATGCCAAGTCTTCCAGCATAGCAGGCGGCTCCGCAGCGCCACCCGGGGAGTGACCGGGCGGATCATTCGCGCGACCGATTGACCTCTTCGGCCATGCGCTTGAGGCCCATGTGCCGTACGTCGGTGCCCTGGACCAGGTAGATCACCAGCTCGGCGATGTTGCGGGCGTGGTCACCGACCCGCTCCAGAGAGCGCAGTACCCAGATGATGCTCAGCACCCGCGAGATGGAGCGCGGATCTTCCATCATGTAGGTAGCCAGTTCGCGCAGCGCGGACTTGTATTCACGGTCGATCAGCTTGTCGTACTGGGCCACCGAGAGGGCCAGCTCGGCGTCGAAGCGGGCGAAGGCGTCCAGCGCCTGATGGACCATCTTGCGCACCTGCTCGCCGATGTGGCGGACCTCGACGTAGCCGCGCGGGGCCTCGCCGTCCTCGGTCAGCTCGATGGCGCGGCGGGCGATCTTGGAGGCTTCGTCGCCGATGCGCTCCAGGTCGATCACCGACTTGGAGATGCTGATGATCAGGCGCAGGTCGGAGGCCGCCGGCTGACGACGGGCGAGGATGCGCAGGCATTCCTCGTCGATGCCGCGTTCCATGATGTCGATCTGGTCATCGATGGTGCGTACCTGGCGCGCCAGGCCGGCATCGGCATCGATCACCGCGCGCACGGCGTCGCTGACCTGCTTTTCCACCAGACCGCCCATGGCCAGCAGGTGACTGCGGACCTCTTCCAGTTCGACGTTGTATTGCTGGGAGATGTGCTGCGTGTGGCCTTCTTTGTTGATCATGCTGTCAGTCCTGCCTGAGAGGATCGAGTCGCCGGGTGGGGCACCGGCCTGCCTGGAACTAGCCGTAGCGGCCGGTGATGTAGTCTTCGGTCTGCCGCTTCGCGGGATTGGTGAAGAGGGTGTCGGTGTCGCCGTGTTCGACCAACTGGCCCAAGTACATGAAGGCGGTGTAGTCGGACACCCGCGCCGCCTGCTGCATGTTGTGGGTGACGATGACGATGGTGTAGCGCTGTTTCAGTTCATGGATCAGCTCTTCCACCTTGAGGGTGGAGATGGGATCCAGCGCCGAGCAGGGTTCGTCGAGCAGGAGCACATCGGGTTGCACGGCGATTGTGCGGGCGATCACCAGGCGCTGCTGCTGGCCACCCGAGAGGCCCAGGGCCGACTCGTGCAGGCGATCCTTGACCTCGTCCCACAGCGCCGCGCCGTGCAGCGCCCACTCCACCGCTTCGTCGAGCACCCGCTTCTGCTTGATGCCCTGGATGCGCAGGCCGTAGACCACGTTCTCGTAGATGCTCTTGGGAAAGGGATTGGGCTTCTGGAACACCATGCCCACCCGCCGCCGCAGCTCGGCGATCTCGGTGCCGCGGGCATAGATGTTCTGCCCATCGAGCAGGATCTCGCCGTCGATGCGGCAGTCTTCCACCAGGTCGTTCAGGCGATTGAAGCAGCGCAGCAGGGTCGACTTGCCGCAGCCGCTGGGGCCGATGAAGGCGGTGACGCGCTGGCGCGGGATCTCCAGGGCGATGTCCTGCAAGACCTGCTTCTTGCCGTAGAACAGATTGAGCCGCGGCACCGACAGGGCCACGCCACCTTCGCTCGCCGCAGGCTGGGCGCTGGCCGCGTAGGCGGCGGCGGTTCTGAAGATGGAGGAATCGGAAGGCATGGGGTCTCCTCGGCCGCGGGCGCTAGTCTTCCAGCAGCCGGTACTTTTCGCGCAGCCGGTTGCGCAGGAACACGGCGGACAGGTTCAGCCCGGCGATCACCAGCACCAGCAGCAGGGCGGTGGCGTAGACCAGCGGGCGGGCGGCTTCCACGTTGGGGCTCTGGAAGCCGACGTCATAGATGTGGAAGCCCAGGTGCATGATCTTCTGATCCAGGTGCAGATAGGGATAGTTGCCGTCCAGCGGCAGCGAAGGCGCCAGCTTGACCACCCCCACCAGCATCAGCGGCGCCACCTCGCCGGCGGCGCGGGCCACGGCAAGGATGAGCCCGGTCATCAGCGCCGGGCTGGCCAGCGGCAGCACCACCTTCCACAGGGTCTCGGCCTGGGTCGCGCCCAGCGCCAGGGAGCCCTCGCGGATGCTGCGGGGAATGCGCGCCAGGCCCTCTTCGGTGGCGACGATCACCACCGGCACGGCGAGGATCGCCAGGGTCAGCGAGGCCCACAGCAGCCCCGGGGTGCCAAAGGTCGGCGTGGGCAGGCTGGCCTGGAAGAACAGCTGGTCCAGCGAGCCGCCCAGCACATAGACGAAGAAGCCCAGGCCAAAGACGCCATAGACGATGGCCGGCACCCCGGCGAGGTTGTTGACCGCGATGCGGATGGTACGGGTCAGCGGGCCCTGGCGGGCGTACTCGCGCAGGTAGATGGCGGCGATGACGCCAAAGGGGGTGACGATCACCGCCATCAGCAGGGTCATCATCACGGTGCCGAAGATGGCCGGGAAGACCCCGCCCTCGGTATTGGCCTCGCGCGGATCGGCGCTGAGGAATTCCCACAGCTTGCTGCCATAGAAGCCGAGCTTGGCGCCCAGGCCCATGGCGTTGGGCTGATAGGCGCGCACGATGCGGGCGAGATTGAGTTCCAGGGTGCGGCCCTCGACGTCGCGCAGCACCACGCTGTCGCGGCGACGCTCCTGGCGCAGGCTGGCCAACTGGTCTTCCAGCTCGCCGTAACGGGCTTCGAGCTCGGCGCGGCGGGCGGCGAGGTCGGCCTGGGCGGCGGCGTCGAGACGCCCGTCCAGCTCCAGGCCGCGGCCCTCCAGGCGCAGCCGCTCCAGGGCATGATTGACGCCGCCGATGTCCTGCTTTTCCAGGCGCTCCAGGCGCTCGCTCAGGTCGCGGGCGCGCAGCAGGCGGCGCTGCAGTTCGGGCACCGCCGCGGCGCCCTTGGCCACCTGGCGTCCCTCTTCGCGCACTTCCAGCGCATAGCCGTAGAAGTTGCCCCATTCGCGGCGCTCCAGCACCAGGGCGTCGGCCGGGGTCTGGCGATCCTGCAGCCAGTCGCCGACCAGCCAGACGAAGTCGCTGCCATAGAGATCGCGATTGCCCAGCTTGAAGAGTTCGCGGGTCAGGGTTTCGCCACTGTCCGGCGGCAGGGCTATCCCGGCGCTGCGCAGCCGCTCGGCCGGGATCGTCTCCTGTTCCACCACCTGGCCCAGCACCAGGCGCGCTTCCAGGCCCGGCGGCGTGTAGCGCGCCTGCACCACCTCGGCCGGCCAGAAATGCGCCAGGCCGCGCACGGCGAGGATGCCGATCAGCCCCAGGGTCATGAGCACGGCGATGGCCACGGCGCCGCCGCTGAGCCAGACCCCGGGCGCGCCGCCACGCAGCCAGACGCCCAGGGAGCGCCGCTGTCCAACGCCCTGCCGCTGCGGCGCGCCGGTGCTAGAGGGCCGCATAGTTTTTCCTCAGCCGCTGGCGGATCAGTTCGGCCAGGGTGTTCATCAGGAAGGTGAAGCTGAGCAGCACCAGCGCGGCCAGGAACAGCAGCCGGTAATGGGTGCCGCCCACCTCGGATTCCGGCATCTCCACGGCGATGTTGGCCGCCAGGGTGCGCATGCCCTCAAACAGATTGGCATCCATGATCGGGGTGTTGCCGGTGGCCATGAGCACGATCATGGTCTCGCCGACGGCGCGGCCCAGGCCGATCATCAACGCCGAGAAGATGCCCGGACTGGCGGTGAGCAGCACCACCCGCGTCAGGGTCTGCCAGGGGGTGGCGCCCAGCGCCAGGGAGCCCAGGGTCAGGCTGCGTGGCACGCTGTAGATGGCATCCTCGGCGATGGAGAAGATGTTGGGGATGACGGCGAAGCCCATGGCCAGCCCGATGATCAGGGCGTTGCGCTGGTCATAGGCGATGCCCAGCTCCTGGCTCAGCCAGAGGCGCAGGTCGCCGGCGAACAGCAGCCCTTCCAGCGAGGGGCTGAGCCATAGCGCCAGGGCGGTGGTCAGCAGCACCACCGGCAACAGCAGCAGGCTTTCCCAGCCTTCCGGGATCCGCTCGCGTAGCGTGAGCGGCAGGCGCGACCAGCCAAAGCCCGCGGCGAGGATGGCCAGCGGCAGGAGCAACAGCAGGCTGAACAGCCCCGGCAGGTGATTTTCCACGAAGGGGGCGAGGAACAGTCCGGCGAAGAAGCCGAGGATCACCGTGGGCAGGGCCTCCATCAGCTCGATGACCGGCTTGACCGTGCGCCTCATGCGCGGCGCCATGAAGTAGGCGGTATAGATCGCTGCGGCAATGGCCAGGGGCGCGGCGAACAGCATCGCGTAGAAGGCCGCCTTGAGGGTGCCGAAGGTCAGCGGCGCCAGGCTCAGCTTGGGTTCGAAGTCCGCGGTGGCGGCGCTGGACTGCCAGACCCGCGCCGGTGCTTCGTAATTCTCGTACCAGACCTTGCCCCAGAGCGCCGACCAGGAGACTTCCGGGTGCGGATTATCCAGGCGGAAGCCGAGCAGCCGACCGTTCTCTTCCAGCAGCAGCCGGTCGGCGCGCGGCGACAGCGCCAGCACCCCGGCGGCGGGGGCGAGCTGCTCACGCAGCAGGGTGCGCCCGGCGGTGCTGTGGAAGACCCCGAGTTCACCGGCGGCATCCAGCGCGACGAAGCCTTTGCGCCGCTGCTCGGGCACCAGCTGGACGATGGGCGCCGTGCCTAGTTGGAAATCGCGGATATGCCTCAGCACCGGTTCGCCATCCTGGCCGCGGACCATGAACCACTGACTGACGCCACCCTTGGCGGTACCCACCAGCAGCGATACGCCGCCCAGCAGCTGGGCGCTGGCGGTGACCTCGTTGTCGGCGGCATCGAGCAGCTTGTAGTGGCCGTTGAGACTGCCGTCATGCAGGTCGAAGACATCCGCCTGGGCGCGGCCATTGAGGGTATAGAGCCAGCGGCCGCGAGGATCGAGGTGAATGGCCTTGACTGCGGCATTGAGCGGCCCGAGTGTGATCGAGGTGCGGACCGGCGTGGCCTGGTCGCCGGTCACCGGAGTCGCCAACCCGCCGAGACGCAGCGCCGTCACCCGGTTGCCCTGGGCCCCGGCCAGCACCAGCAGGCCCTCGTCGCCAGCGATGGCGACCCGCTCCAGGGCCGCGCGCGGCGCGCCCAGGTCCAGGGGCTCGCGCCCGTAGGGGAAGTCCAATTCAGGGGTGATGACCCGCTCGCCCTGGGGATAGCGGGAAACATAGCGCTTGTGCGCCACCAGCACGCGACCATCGGACAGACCCAGGGCGATCAGCCCACGGGGGGCATCCTGGGCCTGGCTGCTGATGGTGACGCCAGGCGGCAACGGCAGGCGCTCGCGGATGACCGGCTGGCCGTCGGCCAGGGTAAAGAACGTCGCTTCGCCGCCCTGGGAGAGGTGCAGGCCGAGGCGATTCTGTTCGTCGACACCCAACAGCAGCGGCGTCCCAGCCGTTGCCAGCCAAGCGGGTTGCGACAGCGGCTCGGCTTCGAGACTGGCACCGCGTAGCAACGGCAGCACCACATAGGCCAGATAGAAGAAGATCAGGGTGATGGTGGCCAGCACGGCCAGGCCGCCGGCCAGCACCGAGCCCCGTACCAGTCGATCCTGCAGCGCCCGCCAACGTCGCCGCCGGCGCAGAGCAGGCGTGTTGAAGTCCAGCCGAGCAGGGCCGCGAGGATCAGGCGGGGACGGAGGTACCGGGGATTTCATGGCGCAGAGCCTAATCACGTCGTGTGACAGAAAGGTTACAGCGAATGGGCGGCCAGGGGCGCCCCGCCCAGTGCGGGCGTTGAGCGCCGGCCGCTCAGTAACCCAGCGTCTTCAGCGCCTGCTGCACCACGGGGGCCGGTAGGGGAATATAGCCGTCCTTGAGCACGGCCTCCTGACCGTTGCGCGAGAGGATCAGGCGCAGGAATTCCCCTTCCAGGGGATTGAGCGGGCGGTTCGGCGCCTTGTTGACATAGACGTAGAGATAACGCGCCAGCGGATAGCGCCCGGACAGGGTGTTTTCCTGGTTGTCCTCGACGTAGTCGGTGGTGCCTTGCCGGGCCAGCGCCAGGGTGTGGACACTGGCGGTCTGGTAGCCGATACCGGAGTAGCCGATGCCACCCAGCGACTGGCTGATGGCCTGGACCACCGAGGCCGAGCCGGGCTGCTCGTTGACGTTGGCACGGAAGTCGCCACGGCACAGCGCCGCTTCCTTGAAGTAGCCGTAGGTGCCCGATACCGCGTTGCGGCCGAATCTCTGGATTGGGCGCTTGGCCCAGTCACCGGTCAGGCCCAGGTCGCCCCAGGTCTTGATCTCGTGCGGACCGCCGCACAGCCGGGTGCTGGAAAAGATCGCATCGACCTGTTCCAGGGTCAGCTGCCGCAGGGGATTGTCCTTGTTGACGAAGATCGCCAGGGCATCGATGGCCACCGGCACCGCGGTGGGCGGGTAGCCGAAGCGCTGCTCGAAGGCCTGGAGTTCGGCGTCCTTCATCTTGCGACTCATGGGGCCGATGCTGGCGGTGCCTTCGGTGAGCGCTGGCGGCGCGGTGGACGAGCCGGCCGCCTGGATCTGGATATTGAGATTGGGATACTGGCGCTTGTAGCTCTCGGCCCAGAGCGTCACCAGGTTGGCCAGGGTGTCGGAGCCCACGCTCGACAGATTGCCGGAGATTCCGCTCACCTTCTGGTAGTCGGGGATGGCCGGGTCGACGCCCTCGGCCCGAGCGGTCGTGCCACCTAGCGCCAGGGCGAGCGCCACAGCGGTCAGCGGACCTTTGATGTCCATACCGGATTCCTCGCGGGGATGGGAGACGGGCCTGGGCCGGCGACGCTCAGACGCGACCTGGCACTTTAGCCGGGCATTGTGACGGATTTATGAGAGACCGCCAGCCAAGGTGGCGGGTTCGACTAGGCTGCAAGAGGACCTGCGCTGCACCACCCTGGCGCAGGCCTGGCCTCCGGACCTGCCCTGATCGCTCTCGCTGGCGGCCTTGATGGACCGGACCAACATTTGCACAGCTAAGCATTCATCTCAGTGCAGAGGAACGCACCATGGCCCAGGCTCTTCCGACGTCCTCCACCCCGGCCGCTCAGGCAACCACCGCCCCGCCCTCGCGCGCCAAGCTGATTGCCGCAGCCAGCCTCGGCAACGGCCTGGAGATGTTCGACTTCACCGTCTTCAGCTTTTTCGCCGCCATCATCGGCCAGCTCTATTTCCCCTCGGACACCCCCTATGGCTCCTTGCTGATGGCGGTCGGGGTCTTTGGCGTCGGCTTCGTCATGCGGCCGCTGGGCAGTATGGTGCTGGGCGCCTATGCCGATCGCCACGGGCGCAAACAGGCCATGCTGCTGACCATTTCGCTGATGGGCCTGGGCAGCGCCCTGATCGCCTTTACCCCGACCCATGCCCAGATCGGCATCACCGCGCCGCTGATCCTGCTCGTGGGGCGCCTGCTGCAGGGCTTTTCCGCGGGCGGCGAGATCGGCGCCGCCACCACCCTGCTGCTGGAGTCGGCCAGCCCCGGCCGGCGCGGCTTCCATGTCAGCTGGCAGGTGATCAGCCAGGGCGGCAGTGCCCTGCTCGGCGCCGGTCTGGGCGCCCTGCTCACCCGCAGCCTGTCCGAGGCCGAGCTGCATGCCTGGGGCTGGCGCATCCCCTTCCTGGTCGGCCTGCTGATCATTCCGGTCGGCCTCTATATCCGCCGTCAGGTGGACGAGACCTGGAGCGGCGCCGGCACGGTCGAGGGCGGTCCGGTGCGCGCCTTCCTGCGCGAGCATCCGCGGCGCTTCGGCCTGGGCCTGCTGATCGTGATGTCGGCGACCCTGCTGACCTACCTGATGCAGTTCTACATGCCCACCTACATGACCCGCATCGTCGGCCTGCCGGCCACCAGCGCCTACCTGGCCGGGGTGGCCTCTAGCGCCGTGCAGATGGCCGCCGCCCTGGCCGCCGGGCTGCTGCTGGATCGCTTCGGGCGCTACAAGCCGGTGGCCCTGGTCAGCCTGGCGGTGGCCCTGCTGGGCATCTACCCGGCCTTCGTCTGGCTGAATGACCCCACCACTCAGGGCCTGGCCTTCGCCGCCCGCTTCGTGGTGATCACCGCCATGAGCGTCAACATGACCGCCGGGCTGCTGCTGATCCTCGCCGGCCTGCCGCGGCCGGTGCGCGCCACGGGACTGGCCATGACCTACGCCCTGGCGGTGACCCTGTTCGGCGGCACCGCCCAGTTCATCGCCACCTGGCTGATTGAGGCCACCGGCAGCCCGCTCGCCCCGGCTTGGTACCTGATCGTCATGCTGCTGATAGGATGGCTGGCACTGCTGAGCTATCCCGAACGCCACCTGGATTGAGAGAGATCGCCATGAGCCTTGCCACTGCTGCGGATCAAGACGCCACCGCCCGTCATATCGCCGGCTACCTACCGGAAATGGTCGCCCTGCGCCGCGACATCCACCGCCATCCCGAACTGGGTTACCAGGAACAGCGCACCAGCGACCTGGTGGCCGCCGCCCTCGCGGGCTGGGGCTACGAAGTCCATCGCGGCCTGGGCGGCACTGGGGTGGTCGGCACCCTGCGCGCCGGCAGCGGCAGCAAGGTGCTGGGCATCCGCGCCGACATGGACGCCCTGCCGATCCTGGAAACCACCGGGCTCGACTACGCCAGCCAGCACCCGGGCCGCATGCATGCCTGCGGTCACGACGGCCACACCACCACCCTGCTCACCGCCGCCCGCTGCCTGGCCGAAACCCGCGCCTTCGACGGCACCCTGCACCTGATCTTCCAGCCGGCCGAGGAAGGCCTGGGCGGCGCCCTGAAGATGATGCAGGACGGCCTCTTCGAGCTGTTCCCCTGCGACCAGGTGTTCGGCCTGCACAACATGCCCGGCGTGCCCACCGGCAAGTTCTGCTTTGTCGACGGCGCCGCCATGGCCTCGTCCGACACCGCCCTGCTGCGCATCCGCGGCCAGGGCGGCCATGGCGCGGTGCCGGACAAGGCGGTCGATCCCATCGTCGCCAGCGCGGCCACGGTGATGGCGCTGCAGACCGTGGTCTCGCGCAACGTGGCGCCGCTGGATACGGCGGTGATCACCGTGGGCAGCATCCACGGCGGCGAGGCGTCCAACGTCATTCCCGACGCGGTGGAGATGAAGCTGACCATCCGCGCCTTCCAGGACAGCACCCGCGACCTGCTGGAGCAGCGCATCGGCGCCCTGGTGCGCGCCCAGGCGGAAAGCTTTGGCGCCACCGCCGAACTGGACTACCAGCGCGGCTATCCGGTGCTGGTCAACCACGACGGTCCCACCGCCTTCGCCCGCCAGGTGGCGGTCGAGCACTTCGGCGCCGACGCCCTGCATCCCTTCGCGCCCATCCCGGCCAGCGAGGACTTCGCCTACATGCTGCAGCAGGTACCCGGTTGCTACCTGTTCGTCGGCAACGGCCCCAGTGCCAACCTGCACAACGCGGCCTACGACTTCAACGACGCCCTGCTGCCGGTCGGCGCGCGCTACTGGGTCAAGCTGACCGAGGCCTTCCTCACCGCCTGAGACCCCGCCCCGCCGGCCCCCTCACCCAGGGTGCCGGCGACGGATTCTTCACGCGCGGGCCGCTAGACTGCCCGGTCATCGTTCAGCCACAGAGAGATCGCCATGCGTCGTGTTCCGCGCCTGGGCTGGCGCCAGGGTCTGGCGCTGGGCGTCGCCGTGCTGGCCGCAGGCTTCGCCTATCCGGCCTGGCGGCATTTCCATCCGGTCAGTGCGGCCGAGGGCTGGCGCTATCGGGAATTCGCCGCCGACATCCCCATGGTCAGCGCCCTGGCCCTGGATGCCGATGGCAGCCTGTTCGTGACCCAGGAATTTTCCAGTCGCCGCGGCAGTCTGCTGCGGCTGCTGCCCACGGGCGAGCGCCAGCCGGTGCTGGGCGAGCTGTCCAAGCCCGATGGTCTGGTCATGTTCCAGGGCGGTCTGGTGGTCAGCCAGGAAGGCGGGCCGCTGCCGGTGTTTCTCCTGCGCGACGGGCACCGCGACGCCCTGTTCGACGGTAACGATGTCGAGGGCATCGCCACCGATGGCCGGACCCTCTATGCCATCGAGGACCTGCCGCGCGGTCGCCTGCTCAGCTACGACCTGCTGCAACGCCGCCTGGCGGTGCTGCGCGAGGGCCTGGAAGAAGGCGAAGGGGTGGCGCGCTGCCCGGATGGCCGGCTGTTCTATACCGAAAAGGCCAAGGGGTGGGTCAAGCAGTGGCAACCCGGGGGTGCAGACACCCTGGTCGCCACGGGCCTCGACGCCCCCGGTTTCGTGCAGTGCTCGGCCGACGGCCTGTGGATCACCGAAGACGCCACCCACGGCGCCCGGGTGCTGCTGGTGCAGCCCGACGGCCGACTGGTCACGGTGCTCTCGCACCTACGCTCGGCGCAGACCCTGATCCCTCGCGGCGACGGCCATTATCTGGTCGCCGAGCAGGGGCGCAACCGCATCCTGGAATTGTCGCGAGAAGCCGGAGCCGCTCGCTAAGAGTCTGCTCATAATCTGCTGCGCGTCGGCCAAACCACGTTGAAAAGGCTTTCGGAATGCTCATTTACGATCTGTAAACTCCGCTTCCTCAAGCCTTTTCGCCTTGTTTGGCTCTAGCTCGCGAGATTATGAACAGGCTCTAAGTCGGCTCCGGGGGCCTCAGGGCAGGCGATACACCAGGCAGGGATTGCCGTTGAGCCGGCGCCCCAGCACCGGGGTCAGGTCGGCAAGCGGGGTACCCGCCAGCAGTTCACGGTCGTCGCGGGCGAGGATGATCCAGGCACCGGACGGCAGGTGCGCCAGGTCCGCGACCTGGGGTCGGGCGATGAAGATCGGCTGCTCGTCGTGGTCCAGGTTCATCATGTAGCGGATCGCCCAACTGTCCTGGCCGAGACCAAAGAACACCAGCGGACCCGGCTGCTGCTGACGCAGACCCTCTACCTGCTGGACGAAACCGCGGGTGTCGTACTGCAGGTCCTGGGCTGGCTCCACCACCGTGACCAGCATCAGCCACTGAGCGGCCAGCGCCAGGGCGCTCAGGGCAAGCAGCCGGCGACTGCCGGTCAGGCGCCGCCAGCCGACCAGGGCGGCGATCTGCAGCAGGACGAAGGCCGGCACCAGCAGCGCCAGGGAGACGTCCGGCCAGTAGCCGTGGCGCTGCCAGAGGTGACGGCAGACCAGCATGGCGATCAGGGCGAGCCCCGGCAGGGCTAGTACCAGCGCCGTGTAGAGCGGCGCGACCCGGCGGAACCAGCTCTCCGCACGCAGCAGGCCATGGGCGGCGATGGCGGCCAGGAAAGGCACCATGGGCACCACATAGTAGGCGCGCTTGAAGTGCGGGATGGACAGTCCGACCAGGATCAGCAGACCGCTCCCGGCGAGGCCCAGCAGCAGGCGGCGCTGGGCGGTGTGCGGCCAGGTCAGCAGACGACGGCGCTCGGCCAGCAGCACCAGCAGCGCCAGGGGCAGCACCGGCAGATAGCGATACAGCCCCAGCTGCAGATAGAACCAGAACGGCTTGCCGCTCTCGTCCAGCCGGCCGGTGACCTGCATGTGCCAGACCTCGGCGGCGAAAGCCGCCCCGCCCTCGTGATGGGCCAGCTGGATCAGCGTCCACCAGCCCAGGGCGAGCAAGGCGAGACCGGCCAGGCCATAGCCAAAGAGGCGCTGCAGGGCGAAGGTGCGGCGCGCCGGCTCGCCCCAGGCGACCACCAGCCAGTAGAGGCAGACCACGCCACAGGGCTCGATCAGCCCCAACGGGCCGCGGATGGCGAAGCCCAGGGCGAACAGCGGCAACACCAGCAGGCGGCGCAGCGGGCGGCCGTCGCGGTCGGCGCTATGGAGCAGGTAGAAGCAGAGCACCACCACCAGGGCGACCAGCTGGTCCAGGCAGACCGCGCGGGCCTTTTCCAGCCACTGCGGGGTCAGGGCCACCAGGAGCACCGTGAGCAGTGCCCAGGCGCGGCGGGTGTCGGCCAGCAGCCGATAGGTCAGCGCCAGCACCGCGGCCGAGGCCAGGGCGGTGGGCAGCACGTTGGCCAGGTGATTGGGCGCGCCGATCACCCGCGCGGCCAGCCAGCTCAGCCAGGTGGCGGTGCCGGGATAGTCCGGATAGGGCTGGCCGTAGGTGGTGGCGAAAAAGGACGGGCCATGGCGAAACATCTCGCCGAGGAAGACCGCCCAGCGACCGTCGAAGCCCTGGGGCGCCTGGTTCCAGATGCCGAGGGTGAACATCAGGGTGGCGACCACCCCGAGCAGCAGGCTTTCACGGCGCAGGCGACTGGCCGCCGGCAGCGCGTAGAGGGGCGCGCTGCGTGGGGTCAGGGGCATGGGCGAGACCATCAGGCGGCATCCACGCGGCGGGTGACCTGAGGACCGCCCAGGGCGGCGCCACGCCCGATGGCGAAGTATTCGATGCCGCGGCGCTCCATGCGCTCGGGATCGAACAGGTTGCGCCCGTCGAAGATCAGCGGCTGGTTGAGCTGGCGGGCGATCAGATCGAAGTCCGGCGCTTTGAACTGTTGCCACTCGGTGCAGATGACCAGGGCATCGGCCCCGGCCAGGGCGGCCTCGGGGGTACCCATCAGTGCCAGGCGTTCGTCATGGCCATAGAGACGCTGGGCCTCGGCCATGGCCACCGGATCGAAGGCGCGCACCTTGGCGCCGGCCGCCCAGAGGGCTTCCATCAGTACCCGGCTGGGCGCATCGCGCATGTCGTCGGTGTTGGGTTTGAAGGCCAGTCCCCAGAGGGCGAAGGTACGGCCGCGCAGGTCACCGTCGAAGTAGGTGTTGATGCGCTCGAACAGCTTGGTCTTCTGGCGCACGTTGATGGCCTCCACGGCGCGCAGCAGATCCAGCTCCACGGCGTTTTCCTCGCCGGTGCGGATCAGCGCCTGCAGGTCCTTGGGGAAGCAGGAGCCGCCGTAGCCGCAGCCCGGGTAGATGAAGTGGTGGCCGATGCGCGGATCGGCGCCGATGGCCTGGCGTACCGCCTCGATGTCGGCGCCGACGTGCTCGGCGAGTTCGGCGATCTGGTTGATGAAGCTGATCTTGACCGCCAGCAGGCTGTTGGCGGCGTACTTGGCCAGCTCGGCGCTGCGCAGGTCCATGCACTGGATGCGGTCATGGTTGCGGTTGAAGGGCGCATAGAGTTCGCGCATCAGGTCGCGGGCCACCGGCGAATCGGTGCCCACCACGATGCGATCGGGCTTCTTGCAGTCGGCGATGGCGGCGCCTTCCTTGAGGAATTCCGGGTTGGAGACCACCTCCACGTGCAGGGTGCGACCCTCTTCGGCGAACACCTCGTGGATCAGCGCGCGGACGCGGTCGCCGGTGCCCACCGGCACGGTGGACTTGTTCACCACCAAGAGCGGATCGCGGGAGACCGGCTGGCCGATCAGCGGCTCGCGGCGCAGGCGGGCGATGGTCTCGGCCACGGCGAAGACGGCGGACAGATCGGCCGAGCCATCGGCGGCCGGCGGGGTACCCACGGCGATGAATTGCACGGCGCCATGGGCCACGGCTTCGGCGGCCTCGTGGGTGAACACCAGGCGGCCAGCGGCCAGGTTGCTGCGCACCAGTTCTTCCAGACCCGGCTCATAGAGGGTCACCTCGCCACGCTTGAGCTTGTCGATCTTGGCGCGATCGATGTCCATGCACACCACCTGGTGGCCGACTTCCGCCAGCACGGCGGCCTGCACCAGACCCACGTAGCCGATGCCGAAAACGCTGATGTTCATAGGGTATTCCTCAGGGTGGGAGCGGCGCTGGCCCGGGGCCCGCCGACAAGGGCGACGCCGGCCACGACCAGCGCGACGCCCAGGGTTTTCCAGGGGGTGAAGGATTCGGCGGCGCCTGGCAACCAGACCGCGCCGAGGTGGACGAAGACATAGGAGAGGCCGAGCGCCGCATAGGCGCGGCCCAGCGGCAGACGCGCCAGGGCGGCCAACCAGGCCAGCAGCGACAGGCCATAGCAGAGGATGCCCAGGGCCAGCAGCAGACCGGCCGCGCCGAACAGCGCCGACGGCGTGCTCAGCCACGTGGCCATCGCCGGCAGCCGCACCAGGGCGGCGCGCAGAGACAGTTGCGCGAGGGTGGTGAGCAGGATGCTCAGGCCGAGCGGGAACAGGCCGTTCATAGCTGGCCCCCCAGCAGCGCGGCGCCGGCGACGATGCACAGGCAGCCGCACCAGGCGCGGGCGTCCACCGCCTCGCCGAACACCAGCCGGGCCAGCAGGGTCACCGCCAGGGTGTTGAGCGAGAGCAAGGGATAGGCGACGCCCACCGGCACCCGCTGCAGCACCGCGCACCAGACCAGCAGGGCAAGGCCCAGGCAGACCAGGGCGCCCCACAGCCAGGGCGAGCGCAGTCGTGCGGCCAGGGCGTTGCCGGCGGCCACCGCGCGCTTCTGGCCCAGTTGGCCGGCGCAGGTGAGGCCGATCACCACGGCGATCAGCAGGCCGTCGAGGGCGGTCATGGTGTCGGCCTCGGATAGACCAGCAGCACCAGGCGCTCGCTGGCGATGCTCTCGCCGGGCTCGGGCAGGCTGTCGAGCAGCTGGCGATCGCTGGGACCGTCGACCCGCAAGAGGATGGCCACCGGACCCTGGTCGCGATGGGCGGCGAGCCAGGCGGCCAGGTCGCGCTCTTCGATCAGGCGACCGCTGGCCGGCTCGCGGGCGAAGCCGTACTTGAGCTCGCCCGGACCGCCCACCAGCACCACGTCGTCGCGGTGAGTGGCCCAGGCCAGGCTAGCGGCCACGCCGAGGTCGTTGCTGACCAGCAGGCCGGCATTCTTGAAGTGGCCGAGCTGGGCCTGGATGAAGCTGCTCGGCAGCTTGTTGTCGACCAGGCTGTTGGGCAGGGCGATGGACAGCAGCGGCAGCAGCACCCAGAGCGCCAGGGCCGGCGCCAGCAGGGTGCGCCGCGGCCAGACCAGGGCGGCCAGACCGGCCAGCAGCAGCGCCAGGGGCGCCAGCAGGGCCAGGGCGCGGGTCAGGCCTTCGCCGCTCTCATAGAGGTGACCGCCATAGATCAGCAGGGCGGCAACGCCGGCCAGACCCAGCAACAGATTGCACAGGCCGTTCAGGCGCAGGGCGCCGGTGGCGCCGCGGCGGCCCGCCTCCAGCAGGGTGCGCGCCAGCAGCGGCACCAGGGCGGCCAGGGTCGGCAGCAGGTAGGTGGGCAGCTTGCCGCGGCTGAAGCTGAAGAACAGCAACTGGCCGACCACGGCGATGCCGAGGAAGGCGGTACCAGCATGGCGGCGCTCCTGCCAGGTCCGGCCCAGGGTACGTGGCAGCAGGCCGGCCCAGGGCAGGATGGCCAGCAGCAGCACCGGGCCATAGAACCAGAACGGCCGCTCGTGCTGGGCATCCTGGCCGGCGAAACGCTGGATGTGCTCGTGCCAGAAGAAGAAATTCCAGAAGTCCGCATCGCGCTGGGCCACCAGCAGCGCCCAGGGGGCGACCACCAGGATCGCCACCAGCACCGCCAGGGGACCGCGGCAGAGCAACTCGCCCAGGCGCCGCTGCCAGAGGAAGAAGGGCACGGCCACCAGCACCGGCAGCACCAGGGCGAGAAAGCCCTTGGTCAGCAGGCCGCAGCCACAGGCCAGCCCCAGCAGCGCCCACTGCACCAGGGCCGCGCCGCGGGTCGCGGCGGCCTGGGCCTGCCAGAGGGCGAGCAGCGCCAGGGCCATCCAGAAGGCGAACTGGGCGTCGAGGGTCACGTAGGTGGCCAACCCCGCCACGGCCACGCAGGAGAGATAGACCACCCCGGCGAGCAGCGCCAGCGGGCGGTCCTGCCAGATCAGCCGGGTCAGGCGCACCACCAGGGCGGCGGTGGCCAGACTGGCCAGCAGTGGCACCAGGCGCACACTGAACAGCGAGTCACCGAGCCAGGCCTGGGCGATGGCCTGGGTCCAGTAGCCGCCGATGGGCTTCTCGAAATAGGGCAGGCCGAGGAAGTGCGGCACCACCCAGTCGCCACGCCGCCAGAGCTCCTGGGCGATCTGCGCATAGCGCGACTCGTCCGGAATCCACAGGCCGCGCCAGGCCAGCGGCAGGGCATAGGCCAGCAGCGCCAGCGGCAGCAGCATCCACAGGCGGCGCCGACTCATGCCTGCACGCCCAGCCAGCCCTGGCGTCCGGCCAGGCTGCCACGCACCAGGTTGCCCGCGGGCAATTGGCGCGGATCGGCCGGCAGGCGGTCGCCCAGGGTCAGGAACAGGACACCCTCTTCCCGCGCCGCCTTGAGCAGGGCGCGAAAGTCCTCGGCGAAGGCGATGCCTTCCACCTCGGCGTGCAGGGTGTAGACGTTGAGCGCACCCGGACGGAAGCGCTTGAGCAGATAGTCGTTCCAGTCACCGGCGGCCAGCTCCGGGCCAACCACCTCGTCGAAGGTCGGCATGTCCACCGGCACCTGGGGGGTGCCGTGGCTGCCGTTGCCCAGCCGCGGGCGGAACAGCGCACTGCCGCGGCAATCGCTGTTGTACCTGAGGCCGAAGGCTTCCTTGGCCAGCACCACCCGCGGATCGGCGCGCCAGCCGGCGGCGGCGGAGCAGTCGACCCGGGCGCCGAGAATGTCTTCCAGGGCCTGCAGGCCACGGCCGAATTCCGCGCCCAGGCGCTCCAGGCTCCAGCTGCCGGTGTGGGCCTGCCAGGCATGGTGATCCCAGGCGTGCAGCCCGACCTCGTGGCCACGGGCGCGGGTCTCGCGCATCAGGTGACCGAGGTCGCGGCCGATGGGGCGGCCCGGCCAGGCGGTGCCGGCCAAGAGGATGTCCCAGCCATAGAGGCTGGCGGCCTTGGATCTGAGCATCTTCCACAGGAAGGTGGGCTTCACCAGGCGCCAGAGGTGGCGGCCCATGTTGTCCGGTCCGACGCTGAAGAAGAAGCTGGCCTTGACCCCGGCTTCGTCCAGCAGGTCGAGCAGCCGCGGTACTCCTTCGCGGGTGCCGCGATAGGTGTCCACGTCGATGCGCAGGCTGGCCGGGATCAGGGCTTTCATCAGGCCTCCCGCTGCGCCATGGCTTCGCGCAGGAAGAAGTCCAGCGTCTTGCCGACGGTGGCGGCCATGGCGGTGCTCGGCTGCCAGTCGATCAGGCGGCGGGCGTTCTCCACGCTGGGCTTGCGGTGGGCCACGTCCTGGTAACCGTCGCCGTAGAAGCTCTTGCTCTCCACCTCGCGGAAGCCGGCGAAGGGCGGGAATTCGTGGCGCAGCGGATGGGCCTCGAACTGGGCCAGCAGCTCCTCGGCCAGCTCGCGAATGCTCGCTTCGTTGTCCGGGTTGCCGATGTTGATGATCTGGCCGTCGCAGCGACCGCCCTGGTTCTCGATGATGCGGAACAGCGCCTCGATGCCGTCGTCGACGTCGGTGAAGCAGCGCTTCTGGGCGCCGCCGTCGACCAGCTTGATCGGGGTGCCTTCCACCAGGTTGAGGATCAGCTGGGTGATGGCGCGGGAGCTGCCGATGCGCGCGGAGTCCAGCCGATCCAGGCGCGGGCCCATCCAGTTGAACGGACGGAACAGGGTGAATTTCAGACCCTTGGCGCCGTAGGCCCAGATGACCCGGTCGAGCAGCTGCTTGGAGACCGAGTAGATCCAGCGCTGCTTGTTGATCGGGCCGACCACCAGGTTGGAGCGGTCTTCGTCGAAGCGCTCGTCCTGGCACATGCCGTACACCTCGGAGGTGGACGGGAAGATCACGCGCTTGCCGTATTTCACGCAGTGGCGAACGATCTTGAGGTTTTCCTCGAAGTCCAGTTCGAACACGCGCAGCGGATTGCGGGTGTATTCGATGGGGGTGGCGATGGCCACCAGCGGCAGCACCACGTCGCACTTCTTGATGTGGTATTCCAGCCACTCGGTGTGGATGGAGATGTCGCCTTCCACATAGTGGAAATTCGGATTGGCCTTGAGGCGCTCGATGGCGTCGGAGCCGATGTCCAGGCCATAGACCTCGTACTCGCCGTCTGCCAGCAGGCGCTCGGAGAGGTGGTTGCCGATGAAACCGTTGACGCCCAGGATCAGCACCCGGGTGCGGCGCTTGGCGCGGCGATCCTGGCGGTGCAGGCGGGCACCGGCCACCAGGCCGGCCTCGCGGGCCAGTTGCGGACCGGACAGATAGAGGCCGTTGTCGCCCAGCTGACCGGCCTGGATTTCCAGGACACCCTCGCCACAGGCGATGCGCAGCGGCTCCAGGCTCAGCACGCTGCCGGGGGCCTGGTCATGGCTTTCCTGACGCGCCTGGGCGCTCCAGACGATCAGCTTGCGATCACCGATCCAGCCGAAGGCGCCCGGATAGGGTTGGGTCACGGCGCGCACCAGGTTGTTCAGCTCCACGGCCGGACGGCTCCACTCCAGCTCGCCATCGGCGGCGCTGCGGCGGCCAAAGGTGGTGGCCTGGCTCTCGTCCTGCTCGCGTTCGGTCAGGCGGCCTTCGGCCAGGGCCGGCAGGCTGTCGCGCAGCAGCGTCTGGCTGGCTTCGCGCAGCTTGGCGTGCAGGGTCAGGGCGGTGTCGTCGGCGGCGATGGCGACGCGCTGCTGGGCGACGATGGCGCCGGCGTCGGCGCGCTGGACCATGCGGTGCAGGGTCACACCGGTCTCGGTCTCGCCGTTGACCAGCACCCAGTTGGCCGGGGCGCGACCGCGATAGCGCGGCAGCAGCGAGCCGTGCAGGTTGTAGGCGCCGCGCTTGGCGCAGGCCAGGACGTCGTTGGACAGCAGGTTGCGGTAGTAGAAGGAGAAGATGAAATCCGGCTCCAGGGCGCGGATGCGCTCGACCCAGATCGGGTGGTTGACGTCTTCCGGCGCGTGCACCGGGATGCCGTGGCGGGCGCAGAGCTGGGCCACCGAACCGAAGAAGCGGTTCTCGCTCGGGTCATCCGGGTGGGTGAAGACGGCGGCGATGGGATAGCCGGCCTGGATCAGCGCGGCGAGGCCGGCGCAGCCGATGTCGTGGTAGGCGAAGACGATGGCGGTTTTCATCAGGGGCTTTCCTGTTACTGGACCTGGCGCAGCGGCGCCGGCGAAGGAGAAAGGGTGGCGGCGCGGATCACTTGTTCCACGTGGAACCGGGGCCGGGCACGGACGTCGTGGTACACCCGGCCGAGGTACTCGCCGAGCAGACCGAGGCCGACGAACTGGGCGCCGGTAAAGATGAACAGCACGGCGAACAGCGAAAACACGCCATCGGCCGCCCACTCGGCGCCGTGGGTGACGCGCAGCACCAGCAGCAGCGCGGCGAAGAGGAAACCGAAGATGGCCAGGCCACCGCCGAACAGGCTGAGCATGCGCAGCGGGGTGGTGGTCATGCAGGTCAGCAGGTCGAACATCAGGTTGATCAGCTTGAGGAAGCCGTACTTGGAATCCCCGTGTTCGCGCTCGGCGTGGGCCACCTCGATCTCGGTGGTGTGGCGGGCGAAGCTGTTGGCCAGGATCGGGATGAAGGTGCTGCGCTCGTGGCAGGCCAGCATCGACTGCACCACCTGGCGACGATAGGCGCGCAGCATGCAGCCGTAGTCGCGCATGGCGACGCCGGTGGAACGCTGCACGGCGCGATTGATCAGCCGCGACGGCAGGGTGCGCAGATAGGAATCCTGGCGCTGCTGGCGCACGGTGCCGACCACGTCGTAGCCCTGGGCGGCGGTGTGCACCAGGCGCGGGATCTCTTCCGGCGGATTCTGCAGATCGGCGTCCAGGGTGATGATCAGATCGCCCCGGGCCTGCTCGAAGCCGGCGAGGATCGCCGAGTGTTGGCCGTAGTTGCGATTGAGCAGCACCGCCACGACTGGGCTGTCCGGCTCGCTGGCGGCCTGCTGCAGCAGTTCGGCGCTGCGGTCGCGGCTGCCGTCGTCGACCAGGATGATCTCCACCTGGCAATCCAGCAGGCGGCAGGCGGCGCGGGTGCGGCGCAGCAGTTCCGGCAGGCTGGCTTCTTCGTTGTAGACGGGGATCACCACGGATACCCGGTCGATGGCATAGGGCTTCATGCGCCTTTCTCCAGCAGGTCTTCGATGGCGCCGACCACGCGGTCGACGTCGGCGAGGGTCATGTCGGGAAACAGCGGGATGGAGCACAGCCGGGCCGAATTCCATTCGCTGTTGGGCAGCGCCAGCTCCGGCCAGCGCTCGCGGTACCAGGGGTGCAGGTGGGTGGCGGTGAAATGGATGCCAGTGCCGATGCCGCGCGCCTTGAGGCCGGCCATGAAGGCTTCGCGCTCCAGCCCGCAACGCTCGGGGCAGATGCGCAGGATGTAGAGGTGCCAGGCGTGGGTCTGGGCGTAGTCGGGCAGCGCCAGCGGGGCGACCGGCAGCTGGGCCAGGCGCTGGGTGTAGGCCTGGGCCAGCAGCCGCCGGCGGCTGTTGATGTCGCCCAGGCGATCCAGCTGCACCAGGGCCAGGGCGGCGTGGATGTCCGAGAGGTTGTATTTGAAGCCGGGCTCCTGCACCTGGGCCTGGGGCTTGCGGCCCAGGGCGTGACGGTCGAAGGCATCTACCGCCAGACCGTGGAATTTCAAGCGGCGCACCCGCTCGGCCAGGGTGGCGTCGTCGGTCACCAGCATGCCGCCTTCGGCGCAGGTCAGGTTCTTGATGGCGTGAAAGCTGAAGATGGCGGTGCCACGCTGGCCGATGGGCTCGCCCTGGTAGCGGGTGCCGGCGGCGTGGGCGGCGTCTTCGATCAGCGCCACGCCATGCTTGCGGGCCAGGGCGCGCAGCGGGGCCAGGTCGCAGCTGGCACCGGCGTAGTGCACCGGCACGATGGCCTTGGTGCGCGGGGTGATGGCGGCGGCCACCTGCTCGGCGGAGACCATCAGGGTGTCGCGATCGACGTCGACGAACACCGGGGTGGCGCCGATCAGGGTGATCATGTTGGCGGTGGAGACCCAGGTCAGCGAGGGGGTGATCACCTCGTCGCCCGGGCCGATGTCCAGCGCCAGCAGGGTCACGTGCATGGCGGCGGTGGCCGAGCACAGGGCCACGGCGTGGGCGGCGCCCACCGAATCGGCGAAGCGCTCTTCCAGCAGGTTGGCCTGGGGCCCGGTGGTGATCCAGCCCGAGGTCAGCACCCGGCTCACCGCGGCCACTTCCTCGGCGCCGATGCTGGGTCGGGAGAACGGCAGGAAAGGCTCGTCCAGCTGACGCGGGGCGGTGCTCTGGGACAGATCGGTCATGGCGGCTCATCCGAAGCGAGGGGCGCCGGGACAGGACAGCCGACGCGATGAGCCCAGGCTAAGGCGTCTTGCCTTACGGCCCCCTTAGCGCAACCTGACAACTGCCTGACAGCCGGTCAGCTCGCCGGCCACCCCCGTGAACCCCTTGGCAAAACAAGGGCTTAGCCTGCTACGAATGGGGTGCCGGTGGTCGGTGAGAGGCCTAGAATGCTGATCCCTGCCCCTTTGGCAGTCCCGAACCTGACACGAGAGACGACCGCGCCCATGCTGGACAACACCCTGAGCGAACTGGAAACCGCCATCCGCGACCTGCTGCAGCGCAACCAGCGCCTGACCGCCCGCACCCAGGAACTGGAGCAGGCCCTGCTGGCCGCGCGCGAGGAAAACGACACCCTGCAACTGAGTCTGCTGGAGCAGGAAGAACACGGCGCCAGCACCCGCCAGCGCGTGGAAGGCCTGCTGGCCCTGCTCTCCGCGCAGTCGGTGGAGCAGACCGTAGCCGCCGACGCCGAGCAGCGCCACGCGGCCAGCGTCGAGTGAAGACCGCAGGCGCAGGCGCCAACGACGAGGTGGAGGTGCTCGGTCGCCGCTACCGCTTCAAGGTGGCCGAAGGCGACCGCGCCGCCCTGCAACAGGCCGCCGCCCGCCTGCGCGACGAACTGGTCGCCATCCAGGGCGATCGCCGCCGCGGTGATGCCATCGAGCTACTGGTGCTGGCCGCCCTGCGCCTGAGCCTGGACACTGCCGCCGACGCCGGCGCCCTGAGCGCCCTCGACACCCGCCTCCAGGCCCTGACCGCCGAGGTACGGGCGACGCAGGAGGCCTAGCCTCATCCACAGAGGCACGCCACCCACGCCGCTCTGCCCCCTTTCCCCTGGGGAGAGGGGTGGGGTGAGGGCGCCGCTCCGCGCGAAGCCGCCGGCATACGCTCGACTCCGCCGTGTTGGGCTTCGACGATGGGGCCGTCTCAGCCCAACCTACGAAAGCCACACCGCCCTGCCCCGCTAATCTTGACCACCCCGCTGGCCCATGCGAGCTTCGGTGCCCTTCCCCTGCCCTGGAGGTCCGTCATGTCGGGTATTCGCTGGCTCGCCTTGCCGTTGTTGAGTCTCGCCCTCGGCGCCCAGGCCGCGCCGGCACCGCTGCCGGCCCTGCTGGACGCCATGGCCCAGCGCCTGACGCTGGCCGATCAGGTGGCCCGCAGCAAGCACGACAGCGGCAAGCCGGTGCTGGACGAAACACGCGAACGCCAGGTGCTGCAGGACGTCGCTCAGGCCGCGCCTGGCGCCGCCGTCTCCCCGGCCACCGCCCAGATCTTTTTCGCCGCCCAGATGGAAGCCAACAAGCTGGTGCAATACGGCCTGCTGCAGGCCTGGCGGCGCAACGAACAGCCGCTGCCCGCCAGCACGACGGACCTCACGGCACTCAGGACCCAGCTGAACGAACTCCAGGCCAGGCTGCTCGGCGGTCTCGCCGCCACCGGCGAATTGCGCGCCGCCGCGGACTGCCCGGCGCAGCTGGAGCGCGCCCTCGCCGCCCATCTCGCCGCCGCACGCCCCGATGATCTCCACCGCCTGGCCCTGGTGCGGGCGCTGGGCGATTTCTGCACCCTGCCGCGCTGAGAGCCTGTGCATAATCGGCGGCACGGCGACCGAACCGCGTTGAATCCAAGGACCCTACATGCACATCCTGCTCGTCGAAGATGACGCCACCCTGGCCGACGGTATCCGCCGCGTCCTGGAAGGCCATGGCATGCAGGTCGACCTCCTGCGCACCGGCGCCGAGGCCGACGCCTGGCTGCGCACCACCCGCTTCGCCGTGGTGGTGCTGGACATCGGCCTGCCCGGTGGCCTGGACGGCTTCGAGGTGGTCCGCCGCCTGCGCCAGCGTGGCAGCGATCAGCCGGTGCTGCTGCTCACCGCCCGCGACGCCATCGACGACCGGGTACATGGCTTCGAGGTGGGTGCCGACGACTACCTGGTCAAGCCCTTCGCCGTGCCCGAGCTGGTGGCGCGGATCAAGGCGCTGGTCCGTCGCGCCGGTGGCCAGAGCAGCGCCGACCTCACCCTTGGCGTCTTGCGCCTGGACACCGCCGCCCACCAGGCGCGCCTTGGCGACACCTCACTGGATCTCTCGGCCCGCGAGTGGGCGGTGCTCGAACACCTGCTGCGCCAGGCCGGCAAGGTGGTCTCCAAGCAGCAGATCATCGACGCCCTGGCCCCCTGGGGCAGCGAGGACCTGACCCACAACGCCGTGGAGGTCTATGTCTCGCGGCTACGGCTGAAACTGGCCGACTCCGGGGTCGGCATCCGTACCGTGCGCGGCTTCGGCTATCGCCTGGAAGAAGCCGCGCCATGACCGCCACCGCGCCCAGCCTGCGCCGGCGGCTGCTCAAGTGGCTGGTGCTGCCGGTGCTCCTGGTAAACCTCGCCGGCGCGGTGGTCAGCTATCAGTTCGCCCGCAAACCGGCGTTCAGCGCCCTGGACGGCGATCTCACCGATGCGGTGATCCTGCTGCTCGAACAACTGGAGGTGGATGGCAACGGCCGCCTGTGGCTGCCGACGGAAGCCGACTACCTGCTGCGCCACAACAGCCACGACCACGTCTGGCTGGCGGTCCGCACCCTCGATGGCCAGCTGCTGTTCGGCGATGAGGCCATGCCCGTCCAGGAGATCACCGACGAGATGCGCGACGGCCATACCACCGCCCTGCGCACCCGCATCAACGACCGCTCGGTGTTCATGGTCGGCCGCCTCGGCGCGGTAGCCGGGCAACCGGTGGTGGCCAGCGTGGCCCAGACCCTGAGTCGCCACACCGCCGCCCTGCAGCGCATGGTGCTGACCCTGGTGGCGGTGCAGATCCTGGTCGCCCTGCTGATCGCCGCCCAGTTGCTCTGGGCGGTGCGCCGGGGCCTCAAGCCCCTGGAACGGCTGGAGCGCCAGCTCGACAGCCGCCACTACGATGACCTGGCGCCACTGCGCGAAGAGGGTGCGCCTCGCGAACTGGGCACCTTCGTCACCGCGCTCAACGGCCTGCTGCTGCGCATCCGCGAGGGCGCACGCAACCAGCGCGCCTTTCTCGATGACATGGCGCACCAGTTGCGCACCCCGCTGGCCGGCATCAGCACCCTGACCCAGTGGCTGCGCCAGCGCCATGCCGGGGATGCTGAAAGCGCCGCGGCCCTGGCGCAACTCCAGGCCGCCACCGAGCGCATGACCCGCCAGACCAACCAGTTGCTGACCCTGGCCCGCGCCGCCACCGCACGCCTGGAAAGTCCGCCACGCGAACCCCTGCGGCTGGACGAGCTGATCGGCGCAGCCATGCCCAGCCAGCTGTCCCAGGCCGATGGCCACGGCATCGACCTGGGCTACGAACTGGAGCCGCAGACCGTGCAGGGCAACGCCTTTCAGCTGCGCGACCTGCTCGACAACCTGGTCGACAACGCCCTCAGATACACCCCGCGCGGCGGCCAGGTCACGGTGCGGCTGCGTGGCCAGGCCGGAGCGACGGTACTGGAGGTGGAAGACGACGGCCCGGGCATTCCCGAGGCGGAGCGCGAACGCATCTTCGAGCGCTTCTATCGCCTCGACAGCGGCATCCACGGCACCGGTCTGGGGCTGGCCATCGTCCGCGACATCGCTACCGCCCACGACGCCGGCATCGAACTGGCGACCGCAGCAGGCGGCCAGGGCCTGCGGGTGGCCATCCATTTCCCGCCCCCGGTCGTGCCGCCGGTGGAGGCTTCGTAGGTTGGGTTGAGCGCAGCGAAGCCCAACACGCCGGAGCCTATCCCCTCACCCCAACCCTCTCCCCAAGGGAGAGGGGGCTGTGCGGCACGGAGCTAAATCCCGGTGCTCTGCCCTATCCCCGCCACCCCGGATTCTCCAGCAACACCGCCATCCCCTGCCCGCCACCAATGCACACCGCCGCCACGCCATACCTGAGCCCCTCGGCGCGCAACTGACGCGCCAGGGTGATGGCCAGGCGCAGGCCGGTGGCGGCCAGCGGATGACCCAGGGCGATGGCGCCGCCGTGCACATTGAGGCGCGCCGGATCCAGCTCCAGGGCCTGCTGCACCGCCAGCAGCTGGGCGCCCTGGGCTTCGTTGATCTCCAGGCGGTCGATGGCGTCCAGGGTCAGGCCGGCGCGGTCGAGCAGGCCCTGGATGGCCGGTACCGGGCCGCTGCCCATGACGTCCGGCGGCACGCCTACCACGCAACTGCCGCGCACCCAGGCCAGTGCCCGTGCCGACGCGGCAGTCGCGCCCCGCGCCAGCAGCACGGCGGCGGCGCCGTCGGCCACCGCGCAGCTGTTGCCGGCGGTCTGGACGCCGCCCGGATGTACCGGCGTCAGCCGCGCCAGGGCCTCCGGCGACGTCTCGCGCGGATGGCTGTCATGCTCGACCACCGCGCAGCCCCGCGGCAGGCGCAATTCCCTTGGCGCCAGCCCCGCGGCCTCGAAGCGCGCCGCCGCCACCGGCACGATCTCTTCCGCGAACCAGCCCTGACGCTGGGCCGCCAGGGCGCGCTCGAAACTGCGCAGCGCCCAGGCATCCACGGCCTCGCGGGCGATGCCGTGGCGCTGCGCCAGGCGCTCCGCGGTGGCGATCATGTCCAGTCCGGCCGCCGGGTCCTTGAGCGCCTCCCAGAGGAAGTCGTGGAATTCCACCGGCGCGCCGAGGCGAAAGCCGCTGCGATGGGTGTAGGCGGCGATGGGATTGCGGGTCATGGACTCGGCCGCCACGCACAGCACCCGACTGGCCTGGCCGCTCTGCAATTGGTCACCGGCTTGGCGCAGCAGCTCCAGGCCGGTGCCGCAGACCCGTTGCACCTGCAGCGCCGGCACCGCCTCGGGCACCCCGGCATAGAGGCCGATGTGGCGTGGCAGCAGATAGGCATCGAAGCTGGCTTGGGCCACCGAGCCGGCCAGCACGGAGTCCACCGCCCCGGCCTCATGCCCGCGCGCCAGCAGCGCCCGCGCCACGGCGATACCCAGGTCGGTGGGTGATACCTGCCCCAGAGCGCCATTCAGATCGGTCCAGGGCGTGCGCACACCATCCAGCAGCAGGACATCGTCGTAGAGCGCACTCATTCCGGTAGGCATCGGGTACTCCTCTATTGCAGCAGATAGGCGTCGTAGACCACCGCCTTGCCCAGGCGCATGGCGCTGCCCACGCCTAGGGCGCGGTTGAGCCAGGCATAGGCCGGAGCGGCGGTCTCGAAGGTCAGGGTGACGCGAAAGAAGTAGCGCCGCGGGTCCACCGGCTTGCCGGCGGCCAGCTCGCGCATCACCTCCGGCGGGCCGTAGCGATAGCCCTTGGTCTGCAGATAGATCAGGGCGCCATCGTCGGTCTGCAGCAGATAGCGGGTGTCGATGATGGCCAGGCCATCGGCGGTCACCACCTGCCAGTCGGCGCCGTTGTCGAGGATCCGGCCGTGCAGGCGCTGGCCGTCGAAGCGACCGCCGGTGATGGGGATGATGCGCCGCTTGCCCAGGTCGCTGGTCTGGCCCAGCTCCCACACCGGCGCGTCGAGGGCTACCTCGAAGCGCGCCAGGGGTTCGAGCTGCAGCGGCGGCGGCGTGGCGGTGGCCGGATCGCCGTCCGCCGTAGCCGCGCGGGCCAGGCCGGTCAGCATCAGCAACGTGACCAGCAGCAGGCTACGCATGACCGGGAGCCTCCACGCGGGCGGTAGCCGCCGGCGCCGCCGTCCGCCGTTGCAGCAGGGCCAGCACCGCGCCCGCGGCCACCAGCACCGCCGGGGTGGTGGCCACCACCAGGGTTGCCGCGCCACCGCCCAGGGCCAGGACCTGGCCCGCCAGCAGCGGTCCGGCCATGGCGCCCAGGCGCCCGACTGCCACCGCCGCACCGGTTCCGGTCGCCCGTACCGCCGCCGGATAGAGCTGCGGCGCCAGGGCATAGAGCACCAGTTGGCCGCCGACCACGAACAGCCCGGCGGCGAAACCGGCCAGGGCCACCAGCGGATAGGCCTTGGCCAGACCCAGCCCGGCCAGACCCAGCAGGATGCCCAGGTAGATGGCCAGCACCGTCAGCCGTGGCCGCCAGCGATCCATGAGCAGGCCGAACAGCACCGAGCCGATGCCGCCGCCCAGGTTGAAGAGGATCTGCACCCCCACCGCCTGGCCGCGGCTGAAGCCCTGGCCCACCAGCAGCGACGGCAGCCAGTTGAGCAGCATGTACATCACCGTGAGGGTGAAGAAGTAGCCCAGCCACAGCAGCAGGGTGGTCGATAGCGGGATGGCGCCCAGCCAGGCCCCGCGCGGCCCGTTCGCCTGAGGTCCGCCTCGATTGCGCAGAAAGCCGGCGGTCTCCGCCAGGTAGCGTCCGAGCAGCGGCGCCACCAGCAGCGGCGCCAGGCCGCCGACATAGAACACCGTCTGCCAGCGGCCGACGTCCAGCAGCCCCACCACCGCCGCCAGGGCGCCACCCAGGGGTACGCCGCAGTACATCAGGCTGACCGCCGTGGCGCGGGCGCGCTCGTCCACCGACTCGGCGGACAGGGCGATCAGATTGGGCAGGGCGCCGCCCAGGCCGATGCCGGTGAGCAGCCGCGCCAGCAGCAGGCTCTCCAGACTCCAGACATGGGCGGTGGCCACCGAGAAGACCCCGAAGATCAGCACGCAGGCGATCAGCACCTTCTTGCGGCCGATGCGATCGGCGCACCAGCCGCCGATGAAGGCGCCGGGCAGCAGGCCGAGGATGCTGGCGCTGAACACCAGGCCCATCTGCCCCGGCTGGAAGCCGAAGGCCTTGGCCATGGCCGGGGCGGCGATGCCCATGGCCTGGAGGTCCATGCCCTCCAGCAGGGCGACGATAAAGCACAGCAGCAGGGTCAGGCGGGCCCCGGGCGGAACGGTCGAGAGCAGGCGCATGGTGGACTCCTCAGAAGCGGAAGGTGGTGGCGGCCATCAGGAAGCTGGTGTCGTCGCCAGCGGCCTGGCGCACGGCGGCGCCGGCCTGGAAGTAGCTGTACTCCAGGTCCAGGGTCAGGTTGGCGGTGGGCATCCAGCGCAGGTTGTTGCGCCAGAGGGTGCCGGCCTTGCGCGCCGAGCTGGCCGCGGTGCCCGGCACCGTGGTCATGCCCGGCAGGTAGACGCCATCTTCGGTGCTCTGCCGCCAGACGCCGAACAGCCCGCTTTCCAGCTGCAGGGTCGGTCGCGGCGCCAGGGTCAGCAGCGGGCCGACCAGATAGAGGTTGGCCAGGGTGGTGAGACCGGAGTCGCCATAGAAGCCATTCTTCGGATAGAGCGGATCGAAGGTGCCGACGCGGTCGTCGCCCAGGCCGTGATCGCCACTGGCGGCGTCCACCCGCAGGGCCAGACGCGGCTTCCAGGCGCCGCCCAGGCGATAGCCGGTTTCGCTGCTCAGGCCCCAGGCGCGGATCTGGGCCCCGGCCAGATGCCCGCCCTGCCCGGCCAGGTCCCAGCTCCAGTCCCAGGGACCGGCGTTGCCGAACAGGCGGATGCCGGCGGTGTAGCGCTTTTCCGCACCGGTCAGACCGTCCAGGGTGCGCTGATCGGTCTCCAGACCGAAGCCGTAGACATCGAGCTTGAGCGGTCCGACCAGCGGCAGGGTGCCGTAGAGGCCATAGAACTTGACCGCGTTGTTGGAGCCGTCGTCGAAGCTGTCCTCGCCGGTCACCACGGGTCTCAGGCCGAAGGCGTCCAGCCGGTAGCCGTCCGGACGGGTCCAGGCCAGGCGCAGACCGTCGAAGTTGAGGCGGATGTTGCGGGCGTCGCGGTAGGTGACGAAGGCCTGGTTGCCGTAGCCCAGCTCCTGGCGGCCGATGCGGGTCATCAGCTTGCCACCGGCTAGCGGCGTGTTGAGGTCGATGAAAGCCTGGTGCAGTTCGGTTCGGCTCTGGTCGTAGGGGCCGTAGAGCACCTTGTTCCAGGCGCGGGTGTTTTCCAGCTGGACGAAGGCGCGCACGGCGTCGTCGAACAGGTGCAGGTCGGCGTGCAGCTGCAGGCGCTGCTGGATGTAGTGATCGGTATCCACCCCACGCCGGCCAAAGACCGGATTGCGGATGCTATCGAAGCGATAGCGCGCCTCGCCGCCGGTCTGCAGCCAGGCCGAATCGCCAAGGCGCTGGTAGCGCAGCCCGTCGAAGGCGTCGGTGCGCTTGGCCGGATCGTCGAGGAAGCGATAGTCCTCGGCCCAGCGCGGCGGCCCGGGCGGCAGAGGACGCGCCGTCTCCAGGCTGTTGAGGGGCTTGGGGCGGGCACTTTCCAGGGTGGTGGAAGGCGCGGCGAAGGCGCCCTGGCTGGCCAGCAGGGAGGCGAGAGAGGCAAAGGCGAGGCACGAGCGGGCCCGTGCGCAGGCCTGGGGCGAGCGCGATGTCGACATGGTGTGAGTCCTGACGAAGGAAGCGGAAGCGCCTTGGGGCGCGAGGATCAGGGCCTAGCGGGCGCGGATCGGCTGATCGTCAGGAGGGAAAGCGGCGGGATAGCGAGCTGACATGGCGGGTGTTCCTTTCTTGTTGTTGTCATCACCGTAAGAGGCCGTATGGCCCTGGTTCGATGATGGTCGATGCCAAAAATGGATCAAGCCGTGCCACCCGAATTTGGCCGATTACCGAACGTTATATTTGTTAACTTTATCCCTGGGAGATGACTGGTCACCTGTGGCTATCAACGTCGCCTGACTCGCGATTTGTAACAATGCCCACTCCAGAGGGGTCCATGCAGAGGCCCGTACGGGTTAAGGTTCCTTCCCCCACGATCGAAAAGGCGAACTCATGAGCTCCAAGTCCCCTCTCCTGCTGGCCAGTGCCGCCCTCTTCACCCTGCTGGCCGGTTGCAGCTCGCATGAAACCCAGGACAGCCCGGCGGCCTCCTCGACCACGAGCGGCGCCGTCAGCAGCAGTGGCCGGTGCAACTCCGATGCGGTCCAGGATCTGGTTGGCAAGGCCCTCTCCCCGGCCCTGGCCGAGGAAGGCCGTCAGCGCGCCGGTGCCCAGGTCGTCCGCGTGGTCCGTCCGCAGGACCCCATGACCATGGACTTCAATTCCCAGCGCCTGACCATCACCACCAGCGCCAGTCTGGTAGTGCAAACCGCCACCTGCGGCTGATCCGCGCGCCCCTCGACCTGCCGGCCCAGGCCGCGCAGGTCGGTACGCTCCACTAGAGGCCGAAACCCTGGCGCAGGGCTGCCACGCTGTGGAAGTGAAAGGCCGGGCGCTGGCGCTCCAGTTCTTCCCGGCTGCCGAAGCCATAGCCCAGGGCTACCGCCGCCACGCCGTTTTCACGTGCGGCGATCAGGTCGTGCTCGCGATCGCCCAGCATAAGGCAACTTTCCGGCGCCAGCCCTTCGGTTTCCAGCACGAAACGCAGCAGCTCGGTCTTGTCGGTGCGGGTGCCATCCAGCTCGCTGCCATGCAGGGCGGTGAAGAACTCCGTCAGGGCGAAATGTCTGAGGATCTCCACGGCGAACACCCGCGGCTTGGCCGTCACCAGATAGAGCCGCCGCCCGGCCGCCTGCAGCTCGGCCAGCAACTCGCGGATGCCCGCATAGACCTCGTTCTCATAGAGACCGGTGGCGCGGAAATACCCCCGATAGGCCTCCACCGCGCGCCAGGCCCGCGCCTCGTCGAAGCCGTAGTGGGTCATGAAACTCTGCAGCAGCGGCGGGCCGATGAAGACCTCCAGCTTGTGCAGATCGGGCTCCTCGATGCCCTCGGCGCGCAGCGCCACCTGGATCGCCCGGGTGATGCCCAGGCGCGAATCGGTGAGGGTGCCATCGAGATCGAACAGCAGATGGGGGTGATGCATGGGGTGTCCTGGGCGGCGGGGATACTGGCCAGTATGGCGACCGGGGGCAGAGATCGGTAGGCTCGACTGCTCCACTGGAAATGAGTCTTGTTCGCTGATGCCGCTTTCGTCCCGTTTCTCCCGTCAGAGCGCCTGGCTGGCCCTGCCGCTGCTGCTCGCCCTCGCCGCTCCCGGCCAGGCCCGTCCCATCGATCAGCCCATGGATGCCCAGGTGCTCCAGCAGCCAGGCCACGGCTATGCCTTCAGCGAACTCCAGCTGGATTCCGTCGACGGCGCCCGCCACTACCAGGTATGGATCGCCCGACCCGCCACCCCGGCACCGGCCGCCGGCTATCCGGTGCTCTATCTGCTCGACGGCAACGCCGCCCTGGGCGGCCTGAACGCCGAGTTGCTCGATACCCTGGCCAAACGGCCCCATCCGCCCGTGCTGGTCGCGGTGGGCTATGTGGGCGGCAAGCGCATCGACGGCCCTGGCCGGGCCTACGATTACACGCCGTCGGCGCCTACCAGCGAACGCTTTCGCGAGATGGCCACCGGTGGCGCCGACGTCTTTCTCGCCTGGCTGCTGGACCGCCTGGAACCGGCAGTTGGCCGTCAGGTGCCGCTGGATCCCCGCCAGCGCGCGCTCTGGGGTCACTCCCTGGGCGGGCTGTTCGTCCTCCATGCCCTGCTCACCCGCCCCGACGCCTTCGCCCAGGGCTACGCCGTGAGCCCCTCGCTGTGGTGGAGCCCTACCGTGCTGCCGCAAGATGACGAGCAATTGAAGGCGCGTTTCAAGGCGCACCCGGCCCGCCTGGTGCTGCTGCAGGGCGGCGCCGAACGCGAACTGCCTGCGCACTTCCAGAGCGAGGTCCCTGCCGATGCCACCCGGCGCCTGGCCGACCGCCTCGGGCAGATACCCGGCATCCAGGTGCGCTACGAGGTGCTCGCAGGCCTGGGCCACGGACCCATGCTGCCGGCCTCGCTGAAAGCCGTGCTGAGCGAGTGGCGCTAGTCCGCCAGCCAGCGATACATCACCAGGCAATCCACCAGCCCCAGGCTGGCATGGCGATAGGCCCTGGGTAGGGTACCGACGATCTCGAAGCCGTGTTTCTGCCAGAGCCGCACCGCCACCTGGTTACTGGCCACCACCGAGTTGAATTGCATGGCCTGGAAGCCCAGTTCGCGAGCCACCTGCACGGAGTGCTCGCAGAGAGCACCGGCCACGCCCTGGCCACGGGCGGCGGGAGCGACCATGTAGCCGCAATTGCAGACGTGATCGCCCGGGCCCATGGCATTGGCCTTGAGGTAGTAGCTGCCGAGAATCTGGCCATCGCGTTCGGCGACGAAGGTTGCCCGGGGCAATTCCACCCATAGTCGCCAGGCGTCGTCGCGGCTCATGTCCGGGTCGTAGGCGTAGGTCTCCCGGGCCTGGGCGACCTGCTGGATCAGCGGCCAGACCTGGTCGAAATCGGCGGCTACGAAGGAGCGAATCTGCATGGGTGACTCCGGTGGGCGAAAGAGTCGCCAGTGTCGCCTAGCCGGCTGCCGCTGCCAAATCATCGCCCTCTTCCAGCAGTCCCTGACCGCCCTGGCGACAGGCCGCCAGCAACTCCTCGGCCAGGCCCTCGTCGTCCAGCGCCCGCGCCAGCGCCACGCCACCGATCAGGGTGGTGGCCAGCTGCAGCGCCCGGGCGCGCCGCTGCGCCGGCGGCCCCGACAGATCCCGTTCCAGCCGGCTGACGAAGCGCGCGAAGAAGCGCGTATAGCTGCCACGGATGGCGGCCTCCCGATGGGTGACATCGGCCGCCAGAAAGGCCAGCGGACAGCGCAGCGAATCGCCCTCGGCATGCTCGCGACTCAGGTAATGCTCGACCAGCTGGCCGAGGCCTGAGCCGCCGAGACTGTCGAGCCGGGCGCTGCCGACCTGGGCGGCATGGGCGATGGCCTGGTCATAGACCTCGGTCTTGGTGCGGAAGTGGTGATAGAAAGCGCCGCGGGTGAGACCGGCATCGGCCATCAGGTCATCGAGTCCGACCGCATCGAAGCCCCGGAGGGCGAACAGGCGGGCGGCGCTGTCGAGGATGCGCTGGCGGGTCTGCGCGCGCTGATCAAGGGGCCAGGCCATGGTTGCTCCAGATTATGTTCTTGAACATAAGGTCTCCTTTGCCAGCATGCAGCCTTCTTTGCAAGGAGCCTGCAGCATGACGCCCTATCTCTTCGGCCCCGTCTTCAGCACCCTGGTGCGCAGCGTGCGCCTCCATGCTCTGGAGCGCGGCCTGGACCTGCCCTGTGGCCTCGCCCCGGGTGGCCAGGCCATCGCCTGGCGCAGCGAGGCCCACCTGGCGCTACATCCCTTCGGCCAGGTGCCGGTGCTGCTCGATGGCGAGCAACGGATCTTCGAGACCCTCGCCATCTGCCGCCATCTCGATCGTCAACTCGCGCCGGAGCGCGGCGGCAATCCGGAGCAGGACGCCTGGAGCAGTGCCCTGCTGACCACAGTGGATACCCATCTGGTCCGCCGCTATCTGCTGCGGATCGCCGGGCCACGACCCGAGCCCTTCCGCACGCCGGAAGAGCAGCAGCGCGCCCTGGCCGCCGTCGACGCGACCCTGGGCGTGCTCGATCGCCAGCTGGGTGACCAGCGCTTTCTCTGCGGCGCCGAGTTCAGCCTGCCCGACGCCCTGCTGGTGCCCATGCTGGACTACCTGGAGCCCCTGCCGGAACTCCGCTGGCCGGCGAGCTGGCCCCGCCTCGCCGCCTATCTCGACCGCCTGCGCGCGCGACCCTCCGGCCAGGCGATCCTGGTGGCGACCGACTTCAAGCTGCGGTGAGCCCATAAGAACCACTGGAGCTACCGGTGACCACTTACCGTCCCCAACACACCCCACCATCCCCTCTCCCTCGGGGAGAGGGCCAGGGTGAGGGCTCACCCACCGCCCCCGCCTACCTGCTAGCCTTGGAAGCTCCCTCCTCAGCCCAAGGACCGCCCATGACCACCGTCCGCCCCATCGCCCTCGTCACCGGTGCCTCCCAGGGCATCGGCCGCGCCGTCGCCCTCGGCCTACTGCAGGACGGCTTCCGCGTGGTCCTGGCTGCCCGCCGCGCCGAACCCCTGGAGGCCCTCGCCGAAGAGGCCCGGCAAAAGGGCGGCGAAGCCCTGGCGGTACCCTGCGATGTCACCGATGCCGCCAGCGTCGAGGCCCTGTTCGCCCGCATCCGCGACACCTATGGCCGTCTCGACCTGCTGTTCAACAATGCCGGCGTCGGCGCACCGGCGGTGCCCATCGACGAACTGGAGCTGGACGCCTGGCACCGGGCGGTCAACACCAACCTCACTGGGGTCTTTCTCTGCAGTCGGGCCGCCTTCGCCCTGATGCGCGCGCAGTCGCCCCGTGGCGGGCGCATCATCAATAACGGCTCCATCTCGGCGCACACGCCCAGGCCCTTCAGCGCGCCCTACACCGCCACCAAGCACGCCGTGGCCGGTCTGACCAAGGCCCTGGCTCTGGACGGTCGCGCCTTCGATATCGCCTGCGGCCAGATCGACATCGGCAACGCCGCCACCGAGATGACCGAGCGCATGGCGAGCGGCGTACTCCAGGCCGACGGCAGCACCGCGGTGGAGCCACGCATGGACGTCAAACACGTCGCCGACGCCGTCCGCTACATGGCCAGCCTGCCACTGGACGCCAACGTCCAGACGCTGACGGTGATGGCGACCAAGATGCCCTATGTGGGTCGGGGCTAAGGGGTTCCACGTGGAACCCAATCAGACAGGGAGCAGGAAATGAATCCAACCGAAGTCGTCTCCTTCTGGCGCACCGCCGGCCGCCGCCAGTGGTTCAACGGCGGCCCTGCCTTTGACGCCGAATGCCGCACTCGCTTCGAGGCCGCGCATCTGGCCGCCAGCCGCGGGGAACTGGACGGCTGGGCCACCGGCGCCGAAGGCGCCCTGGCCCTGTGCCTGCTGCTCGATCAGATCCCGCGCAATATCTATCGTCATAGCGGCCACGCCTTCGCCACCGACGGCCTGGCCTTGAGGCACGCGCGCCAGGCGATCGACGCCGGTCTGGATCAGCAGGTCGAAGCCGAGTTGCGCGCCTTCTTCTATCTGCCGTTCGAACACTCCGAAGTCCTGGCCGATCAGCAGCGCTCGCTCGCCTTGTTCGAGGACCTGGGCATCGAGCACTACCGGCGCTATGCCGAGGCCCACTTGGAGGTGATCGCTCGCTTCGGTCGCTTCCCGCACCGCAACCGGGCGCTGGGGCGGCTCAATACGCCGGAGGAACAGGCCTGGCTGGATGCTGGCGGCGGTTTCTAGCCGTTTCTTCTAGCCGCCGAGACAGGCTGCCTCAGCCCCGCCACTCCACCACCAGATCCGCCCGCGCCCGATCGCCGTCGATCAGTCGCGCATTGGGCTCGTCGGTGCTTTCCACCCAGGCCTCGGCGTCCGCGCGGCTGCGGCCGAAATGCATGTGACGGGCGACCAGCCGCTCGCGACGCTCCGCGGGATCGACGCGCACATACCAGCACTCGTCGAACACCTCGGCGACATCGCTCCAGGGCGCCTGCGTCAGCAGCAGGTAGTTGCCCTCGCTGATAACCAGCTGGGTCTCGGCGGGGACCGGGATGGCATTGGCGATGGGCTCTTCGATCTCGCGATTGAACAGTGGCGCATAGACGGTCTCCCCGGCCATTGGCGTCTTGAGTCGCTGCAGCAGGGCGCGATAGCCACGGGCGTCGAAGGTGTCCGGCGCGCCCTTGCGCTGGGCGCGACCCAGGCGGGCCAGCTCGCGATTGGCCAGGTGATAGCCGTCCATGGGCACCACCACGGCGCGCGCGCCGAGCGCCGCCGCCAGCAACTCGGCCACGGTCGACTTGCCCGCGCCCGGAGTGCCCGCGATGCCCAGCAGGCGACGTCCACCCTGGGCCAGCAGCGTCTCGGCACGAGCCAGGAGTTCGGCGGGAAGTTGCAGGCCATCGACCGGACGCTGACTGCTCATGCCGGCACCCCCGGCAGTGAACGGATGGAAACGGCAGGCGGGCACGGGAAAGCGGTCATGGCGGAGGTTCCGGCAGTGGGGATCGCGGCACGCTAGCACCCAGCAGAGCTGGTCGTCGACTTGGAGGCTGTGCCGGCGGAAAGCGATCACAGTCTGCAGCCATACGAGCGGATCACCGCTGCGCCCCCTCGGCATCCACCCGGCGCTCTCGTACACTCCGCTTCCAATCGGCCGCAGGCCGCCGTGTGCCTTATACAAAGGGATTTGGTCGCCATGAAGAAACCGCTACTTACCACCCTCGCCGGCGTAACCCTGGTGGTCGTCGGTACCGCCGTGGGCGGCGCCTGGTACACCGGTACCCGGCTGGAAGGCGAATTGCGCCAGGCCGCGAGCCAGGCCCAGGTGGCCCTGCAGGCGCAACTGCCCGAGTACCCCTTGCAGCTGCAACTGGTCGAGCTGCAGCGCGGTGTCTTCAGCAGCACCGCCACCTTCAGCCTGACCGTGCAGGCCGAGGACCGCCCGCCCGTGGAAGTGCTGCGGGTGCTCGACGACATCCAGCACGGCCCCTTCCCCCTGACCCGCCTCAAATCCCTGCAGCTGGCGCCGGTCATGGCGGTCAACTGCTTCACCCTGGCGCGCACGCCGCTCACCGCCGATCTCTTCACCCTGGCCAAGGGCGCCGAACCCGTGCGGCTCGACGCCACCCTGGGCTACGACCGCACGGTGGACGGCGGTCTGACCCTGGCCGCCCTGCACCTGGACCAGCCCCAGGGCGCGGTGGCCTTCTCCGGTCTGAACGCCACCTTCCATACCGACATGGAGGCCAGCCGACTGCGTCTGGACAGCACGGTCGGCCAATTCAGCCTCAATGTGCGTACGCCGGATGGCTGGGCCAAACTGGAGACCGAAGGTTTCGGGCTGACCGGCGACAATCGCCGCAATGCCGATGGCTTCTGGCTGGGCCCGGGTCAGCTGCGCCTGGGGCGCCTGCTGCTGGCCATGCCCGGCAAGCCCGCGGTGGAGCTGCGGGACCTGCAGCTCCAGGGCGACACCCAACAACAGGGCCAGCAGCTGGCGGGGACGCTTAATGCCAGCCTCGGCCGACTCGACATCGCCGGCCAGACCCTGGGCAAGGCGAGTCTGAGCAGTCACTACAGCAATCTCGACAGCCCGGCCCTGGCCCAGCTCAACGCCCTGCTGCAGCACCTGCAGCTGGATACCGAGCAGGGTCTCGATCCCACCACCCAGGCGACCCTGCAGCAGCACCTCGGCGATGTGCTCGCCGCGCGCCCCCAACTGGTGGTGGATGACCTGCGCTTCGATACCCCCGGCGGCAGCAACCACCTGCGCCTGGACCTGACCCTGGCCAAGCCGGCGACCTACGATCTGCCGCCGGAGCAACTCGCGGCCGAGCTGCTGGCCGGTCTCGATGCGCGCCTGTCGGTGGCGCGGGGCAGCCTGGTGGATGGCGTCCTGTTCCAGGCGGGCGCCCAGCGCAGCCAGCCGGCCATGCAGCAACAGGCCCAGGCCACCGCCGAAGCCCTGGCCGGCATCGGCCTGAACAGCGGCCTGCTCAAGGCCGAGGGCGAGGATCTGGTGGCCACCCTGAATTACAGCGCCGGGCGGCTGATGCTCAACGGCCAGGAGGTACCGCCGGAACAGCTGCTGGCCCTGCTGGAGCGCCCGCAACCCGCGGCACCTGCCAAACCCCAGGGCAAGGCGCCGCAGCGCTAGTGAATGTTTGGGCTGTTGGGCTTCGGCGATAGAACTGCCTCAACCCAACCTACGTAGGGTCTTGTAGGTTGGGTTGAGCAAGGCGAAGCCCAACGATGCTCGTCACCGCTGGCCGTTGGGCTTCGACGATAAAGCCGTCTCAACCCAACCTACGCAGGCTCCGTAGATTGGGTTGAGCAACACAAAGCCCAACGCCCCAACCGCCCTACTTCAACTCCAGCCCGCCACTGGCCTTGTTCAGCTCGCGCAGGTGGTTGCCGAGCAGGTCCAGGTTGGCTTCGGTCAGGTCCAGGCCGTCGCGGGCCTCTGGCGAGAGCAGCTGGCGGACCTCGTTGTTGAGGGTGTCTCTGAGGCTGCGCAGGTGCGCCTGGCGCTTCTGGCTCTCGGCGGTCAGTTGCTCCCACTCGCCCGGTTGCGGCAGGCCGTAGCCGTCGGTGCCCAGCAACTCGGCGGGGCGGCTCAGGTAGCCGCTGTCCTTGAGGATCTGCTCCAGGGCGCCACCGGCCTTGCCGAAGCGCGCCTTGTCCACCGCATCCTGGCCCAGGTAGCGATCCTTGAGCTCGGTCTGCGCCTGCAGCAAGGCCCGGCGATAGGCCGCCTGCTCCAAGAGCAGCAAGGCGGCGCTGGCGCGCAGATCGGCGCGCTGGAATTGCTCGCGGCGCTGCTGCGGGGTCAGCGCCAGCCAGGCCTCGACGTCCGCCTGGGGCAGGTTCAGGCGCTCCCTGGCCACCTTGAACATCGCCTGGAAGCGCTCGCGGAAGCTGTCGAAGCGATAGCCCAGCCGCAGCGCCTCGCGCGGATCGTCCAGCACCGAGGTGTCCACCAGATCCTTGAACCTGAGCGCATCCATCAGCCCGGTGGGGGTGATGACATCGAGCTGGGCAGCGGCCAGGCGCGGTACCCCGTCGTGCAGGAGCTTGAAGGTCTCCACCGCGCAGTTGTTGGTGACGAAGTAGTACTGGCCGTCATAGCTCCAGTGCACCTGGGCGGTCCGCTCGAGGAAGTCGGCGATCTCCGGGCGGGTCAGCTTGAGCGGGACCGATTGCAGGCCGCGCAGCTCCACCTTGGTGTACTCGTCCACCACCTGGGCCAGCGGCAGCACGAACAGCCGCGAGGGATAGGAGCCGGTCAGGCCACGCCAGCTGGAGAGCTGGACGTCGTTGACGAAGGCGCGGAACGACAGCACCAGGTGGTATTGCAGGTCCAGCCGGCAATCCGGGCCGCGCGGCCGGCCAGGGGCGCAGACCACCAGGCGCAGCATGCTGTGGCCCCAGCGGCTCATGACCTGCTCGTTGCCCTCGGCCAGCAGGTAGTCGACCGCATAGACCCGCTCCGGATCGAGCCAACCCAGGGGCGCCTCGCCGAAGTCGTTGCCGGCGTTGAGATAGGGATAGCGCCCCGGACAGGCATCGTGCGCCGGCGACCAGCCGAAGTGCTCGGCAAAGTAGCGCTGCAGCGCCGGCCGCCGGCAGGCATAACTGGGATCGAGCAGAAAGTACTCCATGTTCACCGCCACGAATTCCTTCGGGTTGGTGACTTCATAGAGATCGGGACTGCGGGCGATGAAGAGGTTCTTGGACTCGCGATTGCCATGCTTGCGCGTCTTCACCTGCCAACCGGCCAGGTCCAGCAGCCGCGGATCGTCGGACAGGGTGTAGCTGCGCCCGGCCTGGCCCTGGCATTTCACCGGCAGCTGGTCGGAGGTCAGCCCCAGGCCGCCGCAGGAGAGGATCAGCTGGCGCTGCTCGGGCGTCCAGACGCGCTCGCGGTCATAGAAGTGGGTCAGCTCGTGCAGCACCGTGGCCAGCAGTTCGCGGTGCTGGGTGCCGTGGGGGCGGCCGGTCTGGATGCGGGTGTCGCTGCCGTCCACCAGACTGGGCAGCAGGCGGCGATTGAGCAGCAGGTTGCGCCGATCCGCCTCGCCATAGGCTTCTTCCAGCAGCTCGCTGCTCCAGCGTACCGGGATGCGCTCATCCAGCGCCGCCTTGAATTTGGGTGGCAGCAGGGCCTGGGCTTCAGCCAGCAGTTGCTGGGTCGCTTGGATCTGCGCGGGCGTCAGGCCCTGAGTGTCGAGTTCGAGGTGCAGGGCGGCCTGGGCCCCGCCAAGGGCCAGGCCGGCCGCGAGGCCGGCCAGCCACTGCCGCAGCCGGCCGGCGCGGTTCTTCACAGCGCCAGGATGGCCTGGGCCAGCTGCAGGTCGTTGGCCTGGCGTGCGGCCGGGAACTGGTCGCGCAGGCTGCGGAAGGCTTCTTCCAGCTGGACGCCACGGATGTCGCCGTCGGTGGCGACGAAGCTGGCGGCATCGCCACGCGCGGCCTGGATCATCTTGGCGTCGCGGATGGAGGTAGTGGTGTCGGAGGTGAAGTCGATGCTGCGCTGCAGCGCCCGCACCACGATGTTACTGGTGGCCACCAGGGTCTGGGCCTGAGCCAGACTCGAAACGCCCAGGGTCAGGGCAGCGGCGATAAGCAGGGAACGGCGCATGGATACTCCAGGGATGTCACGGAATTGAAACGGACTACTGACTCAGAATCGCCTGGGCGAGTTCCCGGTCGGAGGCGTGCAGCGCCGGATCGGCCACGCGTAGGGCTCTCAAGGTTTCTTCCAGCTGGGCACCGCGCAGGGCGCCGTCGGTGGCGACGAAGGCCGCGGCATCGTCACGGGCCGCCAGGACCAGCTTGTTCTGGAAGGGGCCGGTGGTGAGCTGGCTGGTGCCGTAGATGGTCTTGACCAGACCCTCGGTGGTGGAGTCGAACGCCAGGACCGGCGTGGCGAGACAGAGGCCGAGCAACAGCGCGGCAGAACGACGGATATGCATGGATGACGACCCTCCGGTGGCAGATGGTCGCCAAGGCTAACGCAGCCCCCCGTTCCGGGCTAGCAGCCACGGGGTACGGGGGTATCACGGTGTTGCGCGTCAGATGGCGAGAATCGCCTGGGCCAGCTGGTCATCACTGGCCTGACGCAGTGCGGGCGCCTGGCTGCGCAGGTGGTCCAGCGCCGCTTCCAGGCGTACGCCGCGGATGTCGCCGGCGCTGCCAACGTAGGTGGCCGCATCGTCACGGGCTTCCTGGACCAGCTTGTCGTTCTTGAAGGACCCGGTAATGGACGAGGTGGTGTCCGAGGTCGCATCGATGGCGTTGACGATGATGTCGGTGGTGACATAGAAACTCGACGCCGAGGCGGCGGTGGACAGGCAGAACAGCGCCGCGGCGGCGCCCAGGTGCAGGGTTTTCATGGGGGACTCCCGTCTGGATAGGCTTGACTGAGACTACCGTCAGCCGGAGGAAGTCGCACCTCGGCGCAGATTTTCACTCCCGCCAGAAGGGCTTGCCGCCTTCGCGGTACTGATCCGCGAGATTCAGTCCCAGATCGGCCAGGGCGCGGCTGTCCAGTTGCTGCAGTTGCCGTCGGCTCTGGACCCGCGATCGCCAGCGGACGAGCAGCTCGCACAGGTGGCGTAATCCACGCCGGTGAATGACGAAACGGGCAAGGGCGATACCGGGCGATAAGCGATCCATGGCGAGATCCAGCGAGGTGGCAGAGGAGTCTCAGCTTCGCCGCTGGCGCCGGAGCGAACCACTTACAGCTGCGCGACACTGTATCCGTACAAAATTAAAAATTTTTAATCTGTACCTGTCGCTCCTGTCCGGACCGCTCTAGCACGGCGGACTGCGCCGGTTGGAAGGCACCCGGCTGTATCCCCGCCCTGCGGCGTATGCCTGATCTGCCCGAGTCGCTACAATCGACCCTTTCAGCGCCCATTCGCGAGAGGCACCGCCATGAGCTTCAAAGTTTTCGTCGACGGCCAGGAAGGCACCACCGGCCTGCGTCTGCTGGACTACCTGACCGGCCGTTCGGACATCGAACTGCTGCGCATCGACGAGAGCAAGCGCAAGGACCCGGCCGAACGCGCGCGTTTCCTCAATGCCGCCGATGTGGCCTTTCTCTGCCTGCCCGATGCTGCCTCTCGCGAAGCAGTGAGCCTGGTGACCAATCCCAACACCTGCATCATCGACGCCAGCACCGCCTTCCGCACCGATAGCGGCTGGACCTACGGCCTGCCGGAACTGGCGCCCGGTCAGCGCGAAGCGCTGCGCGCCAGCAAGCGCATCGCCAACCCCGGCTGCCACGCCACCGCCTTCATCCTGCTGGCCCGGCCGCTGGTGGATGCCGGTCTGCTGGCCCCGGACACCCCACTGTCGGCCTTTTCCCTGACCGGCTACAGCGGTGGCGGCAAGCAGATGATCGCCGCCTACGAAGCCGGCGGCGAGGCGCGCCTGCTGAGTCCGCGTCCCTATGCCATGGGCCAGGGCCACAAGCACCTGCCGGAAATGCGCGTGCAGAGCGGTCTGGCCGCCGCGCCGGTGTTCAGCCCCATTGTCGGTCCCTTCCTCAAGGGCCTGGCGGTGACCATCCCGCTGCACGCCAGCCAGCTGCGCCCGGGCACCAGCGCGGCCGACCTGCAGGCGGCGCTGGCCCGTCACTATGACGGCGAAGCCTTCATTCGGGTGGCGCCGGTAGCTGCCGAGGAGGAGTTGGACAATGGCTTCTTCGACGTCCAGGCCAGCAACGACACCAACCGCGCCGACCTCTTCGTCTATGGCAATGCCGAGCGGATGACGCTGGTGGCGCGCCTGGACAATCTGGGCAAGGGCGCTGCGGGCGCTGCGGTTCAGTGCATGAACGTGCACCTGGGCGCCGACGAGGGTCTGGGGCTCGCCAGCGGCCGCTAGTCAGGGCGCTGGCTTTCTGCACGGGCGGGGCGAACCTTTCTCGAGGCGCCCCGTCTGAATTGCTGAACGGTTCGGATAACCGTTCTGCTCCTTTGCTGTTTAGTGTTGGCAGATGCTGGACCCCTGCTGTGGCGGTCCAGTCTTGAACTCCGGACTTCTCCCCTCCCCCGATGGAAGTCCGGAGTTTTTTTATGCCTCGGCGGCGGGCTCGTCGAGACCCAGCCAACTGGCCAGCACCCGCTGGGCATCTTCTATCCCCTGGCGCTTGGGCGCCGAGAACAGCTGGATGCTGGCGGTATCGCCCCAGCCCTGACGCACCTCGCGCTGCACCTTGAGCAGGGCGTTCTTCTGCGCGCCGAAGGCCAGCTTGTCGGCCTTGGTCAGCAGGATGTGCAGCGGCATGGAACTGGCCTGGGCCCAGTCCAGCATCAGACGGTCGAATTCGGTCAGCGGATGGCGGATATCCATCATCAGCACCACGCCGCTGAGCGAATTGCGGCTGCTCAGATAGGCTTCCAGGTGCTCCTGCCAATGCTGCTTGAGCGGGATCGGCACCTTGGCGTAGCCATAGCCGGGCAGGTCCACCAGGCGCCGCTCCTCGTCGAGGGTGAAGAAGTTGAGCAGCTGGGTGCGTCCCGGCGTCTTCGAGGTGCGCGCCAGGTTGGCGTGGGTCAGGGTGTTGAGCGCACTGGACTTGCCGGCGTTGGAGCGGCCGGCGAAGGCCACTTCCAGACCGCTGTCGAGCGGGCACTGATCGACCTTGGCGGCGCTGATGAGAAAGGACGCCTGCTGGCACAGACCGACGATGGGATTCTTGAAGCTGGACATGGGGGTACTCGCGAGCGCGCGGCAAAGCCAGCAGTATATCGGATGCGCTGGGCGAGGGCCGCGCTCCTGGCAACCTGAACGAAGCCTGAACATGGCCGGCCTCGACCGCGTCAGCGACTAGGCGCGGCGATGCACCCGGCTACAATGCCCGCAATCCGTCATGCCCGGTTGGTGGGCGTGCTTTCTTCCAGGAGTAGTCCCATGCGCAACCTGCTTTTCTCCGCCGTGTTCGCCGCCGCCAGTCTGTTCGGCGCGGCCGCCCATGCCGACGACATCCAGGCCGGCAAGCAGTACACCGAACTGAGCAGTCCGGTTCCGGTGTCCGAACCCGGCAAGATCGAAGTGGTTGAGCTGTTCTGGTACGGCTGCCCGCACTGCTACGCCTTCGAGCCCACCCTCAACGCCTGGTCCAAGAAGCTGCCCGACGACGTCACCTTCAAGCGCGTGCCGGCCATGTTCGGTGGCGTCTGGAACGTCCATGGTCAGCTGTTCGTGACCCTGGAAGCCATGGGCGTGGAAGCCAAGGTGCACGACGCCGTCTTCGCCGCCATCCACAAGGAGCACAAGAAGCTCGCCACACCCGAAGAGATGGCCGACTTCCTCGCCACCCAGGGCGTGGATCGTGACAAGTTCCTCAGCACCTACAACTCCTTCGCCGTGAAGGGTCAGGTGGAAAAGGACAAGAAACTGGCCATGGCCTATCAGATCACCGGCGTACCGACCATGGTGGTCAACGGCAAGTATCGCTTCGACCTGGGCTCCTCAGGTGGTCCGGACGAAACCCTGAAGGTCGCCGACTTCCTGATCCAGAAAGAACGCGCCGCCAAGTAAGCTTCATCCGCCGCCGCGTCCTGCGGCGGCGGCTCCTCAGTTCGTCCCGCCCAAGCGGCCTCTGGTCGTCCTGCTCAAACTTTCCCCGAAACCGCCGATACCCTAGCCACTATCAAGTTGGTTGGGCGCCCCGTCGTGCCTGCCTGCTGGCCACCCTCAAGCCTTTGGAGCGGGCGGATGGAGCGCGCGGACGTCGAACGCTGGAAAAACAAATACCTGGAGAGCCTCGAGAATCTCGAACGCCTGGAGAGCCGGTGGGAAAACCGCCTGGACCTGGTGCGTCGTGGCCTCGTGCGCAGCAGTCTGGCCGCCGAAGGCAACGACGCGGCGGTGGACGCCTGCCTGGTCGAATTGCGCGACATTCTCCGCCGGGACGACAGCGACGCCGATCTCGCCAAGCTGATTCCGCGCCTGGAACGCACCGTGCTCGACTCCGAGCAGCGCCGGGAATTGCGTGCGCGGCAGGTAACCGAGGCCTTTGCCGAACTCTGCCGGCTGCTGCAGACCCTGGAGTTGCCGCGTGACCAGCGCAAGGCGCTCAAGGGTTTCGCCAAGCGCGCCCAGGCCGCTGCCGGCCAGCCGAGCGAGCTGCCCGCGCTGCTCGGCGAGTTCAGCCGCCTGCAGCAACAGGCCCTGAGCCAGCTGCACCCCGAGCAGCCCGCCCGCCCCGGCTTCCTGCAGCGCCTGCTGGGAGGACGAGGCGAGCATGCGGAAGAGGCGCCAGCGACGCTACCGGCGCAGATGCCCGACACCGCTGCGCCTCTCGCCCAGGCCGAGCCGGCGGAAACGTCCGAACCGCCAGCGCTGGCCAGTCCGCCAGCCGCTGCCGTCGAAATCAGCGGCGATGCTTCGCTTGCGCCGGCCGATCCGGCCTATGCCCTACCACCGGTGCCCGAGCCCGGCTACAGCGCCATCGCCCCGCATCTGGAAGCTACCCTTTTGCGCCTGCTCGACGACCTGGCGCTGCCCGACAGCCACAAGCCCCAGGCCGAGCACCTGCGCCAGCGCATCCAGGGCAGCCTGAACTGGTACGAACTGGTACCGGTGCTCGACGACCTGTCGGTACTGGTGCTGGCCCTCAACCATTCCGGGCAGAGCGAATTCCAGCTCTATCTGCGCCGCCTCAACGAGCGCCTCGCCGCCTTCCAGACCGGTCTGCAACACGTCCACGACCAGCGTCAGGACGGCCAGACCCAGGAGCGGGCCTTCGGCGAGGCCCTGCGCGGTCAGGTCAACGAACTGCAGAACGAGGTCCAGGAGGCCACCGACCTGGACAGTCTCAAACTGTCCCTCGACAGCCGACTGGAAGGCCTGCTGACCAGCCTGGCCGAGCAGCAGAGCCAGCGCGAGACCCGCGAGCAGGAAGCCACCGAGCGATTCAACGCCCTCACCGAGCGCGTCGCCGGCATGGAGCGCGAGGCCCAGCAGTATCGCGGCCACCTCGAAGAACAGCGACAGAAGGCCCTTTGCGACCCCCTCACCGGGCTGCCCAATCGTGCCGCCTGGAGCGAACGCCTGGAACTGGAGGTGGCCCGCTGGCAACGCCATGGCGGCGACCTGCTGCTGGCGGTGCTCGATGTCGATCTGTTCAAGCGCATCAACGACGGCTACGGTCACCTGGCCGGCGACAAGGTGCTCAAGATCATCGCCAGCGAATTGCAGCGCCGCCTGCGCAAGACCGACTTCATCGCCCGCTTCGGCGGCGAGGAGTTCGTCGTGCTGTTGAGCGCCACGCCGGTCGCCGGCGGGGTGACCCTGATCGAGCAGCTACGCGCCGCCGTCGCCGCCTGCCCCTTCCATTTCAAGGGCGAGCGGGTGGTGATCACCCTGTCCGCTGGTCTTGCCGCCTTTGCGCCGGGCGAGGATGCCGATACCGTATTCGAACGTGCCGACCAGGCGCTCTACCGCGCCAAGCGCGCCGGACGCGATCGCCTGGACGTGGCCTGACCCTTCCGCCGTTCGCGAGGTAATCGTGCGAAATCCCTTCAAGTTCCTCCCCTGGCTGCTCTGCGGCCTGCTCCTGGCCGGCTGCTCCAGCGGTCCGCGCATCAATGACGACTACACCGCCCGCGATCAGGACAGCCGGGTGCAGTACATCGTCCTGCACTACACCGCGGCCGATTCCAAGCAGTCGCTCAAGCTGCTGACCCAGGCCGGCGTCAGCGCCCACTACCTGATCGACACCGACGGCACCATCTACCGCCTGGTGGATGAGAATCGCCGCGCCTGGCATGCCGGCGTCAGCGAATGGGAAGGCCGTACCTGGCTCAATTCCACCTCCATCGGCATCGAGATGGTCAACCTGGGCTTTCGCGACACCCCGGCCGGACGCCAGTGGTATCCCTTCAGCGAAGCCCAGATCCAGGCGCTGATTCCGCTGCTCAAGGACATCGAACAACGCCACGGCCTGGATCGCCGCGCCATCGTCGGCCACAGCGACATCGCCCCGGGACGCAAGCAGGATCCGGGTCCGCTGTTTCCCTGGGCGCGCCTGGCCGCGGCGGGGCTGATCAACTGGCCGAATCAGAACGTGGTCGCCCAGCGCCAGGCCAGCCTGGGCGGCGTGCTGCCGCCGCCGGCCTGGTTCCAAGATCAACTGGCACGAATCGGTTACGCGGTACCGCGCACCGGCGTGCTCGATCAGGGTACCCGCGATGTCATCGGTGCCTTCCAGATGAAGTACCGGCCCGGCCGTTTCGACGGCCAGCCGGATCTGCAGACGGCGGCATTGCTGCTCAGCCTGCCCAGCGGTCGCTAGGCCGGCCGAGGCGACCTACAGCCGCACGCTGGCGAAGGTGGATTCGCCCTGGGCCTGACTCAGGGCCGCCAGCGCGGACGAGGCCGGCATCAGCGACAGCTCTTGGGACAACGGCATCAGGGCGATGGGCTGCTGGATGGTCGGACCCTGGCGCTCGTCGCGCGGCGGGATGCCGAAGTATTCGCGGTAGCACTTGGAGAAGTGCGGGGTGGAGACGAAGCCGCACACCGACGCCACCTCGATGATCGACAGGGTGGTCTGCTTGAGCAGCTGCCGGGCGCGGATCAGCCGCAGCTTGAGGTAGTAGCGCGACGGCGAGCAGTGCAGGTACTTCTGGAACAGGCGCTCCAGCTGGCGCCGGGACACATCCACATAGACCGCCAGCTCGTCGAGGTCGATGGGCTCTTCGAGATTGGCCTCCATCAGCGCCACGATCTCCTGCAGCTTGGGCTGGTTGGTACCCAGCATGTGCTTGAGAGGCACGCGCTGGTGATCCTGCTCGTTGCGGATGCGCTCGTAGATGAACATCTCCGAGATCGCCGCCGACAGCTCGCGACCATGCTCGCGACCGATCAGGTGCAGCATCATATCCATCGGCGCGGTACCGCCCGAGGCGGTGCAGCGGTTGCGGTCGATGGTGAACAGACGGGTGCTGAGCACCACGCGCGGATAGGCTTCCTGCAGGGCCGCCAGGGTTTCCCAGTGCACGCTGCAGTCGTAGCCGTCGAGCAGACCGGCACGGGCCAGGGCCCAGCTGCCGGTACAGACCGCGCCCAGCTTGCGGCCCTGGCGCGCCTGGCTCTGCAGCCAGGTGCAATGCTCGCGCGACACGCTGCGCTGGATGCCCACGCCGCCGCAGACGATCACCATGTCCATTGCCGGGGCGGCGCTGACGGCACTGTCCGGAGTGATCTGCAAGCCGTCGCTCGCCCGCACCGGACGGCCGTCCAGACTCAGGGTGCACCAGCGATAGAGTTCGCGTCCCGACAGCTGGTTGGCCATGCGCAGCGGCTCCACCACCGACGCCAGGGAGATAAGTGTGAAGTTGTCCAGCAGCAGAAAGCCGATGGACTGGATCGCACGGGCCTGTGACGAGGTGGGAATGGGCGACATGGTTTGAATCTCCTTCACGCAGGCTGGGGCCCTTTGCTGGGCTCTAATGAGGTGCGGCGGACAACGTTGGGCGAAAGATGTGTCGCGGACGCATAAGTCATGTCGCAATTCCCATGCCGAAAATGGGTGAACCCCGCTGCAGGCAGGCTGTCTGGGGCGAATAATCCATTAAGCAGCAGTCAATGGCGTTGATTAGATAGGGTTTTTAATTGCGACCTTTCAGGTCTGAGACCGACCTCTGGGAGATAGCACTTCGCCAGAGGTATCCCATCGGTAACACCAGGACGTAACCGATGCGCGCCAAAATGTGGCATGGCGACTCAATTGGCACGGTTGTAGTTCAGGCCAGCGACCGTTGGTCGCCCTTCTGGCCACTTGTGGCGAAAAGCCATCAAGACCGGGGCCAGACGGACCGGTACGTGCAGTGGCCAGGGCCCTTCCCTTCGCGATTCCCTGGAGTTCAGGATGAAAATCTCCCAAGCGCTGTGGTTGTCCGGTCTGTTGCTGAGCTCGACCGTGCAGGCGGGCGAGGCCGAAAGTTGCCAGCAGGTGCGCCTGGCCGATGTCGGCTGGTCGGATCTCAATATCACCAACGCCATGACCCGCTATCTGCTCAGCGCCCTCGGTTACGAGACCGAGGTGCTGCGCCTGTCCCTGCCGCAGACCTACGACGCCCTGGCCGCAGGCGAGGCCGATGTCTTTCTTGGCAACTGGATGCCGGCGCAGGCCAAGCTCAGCCAGCCCATGGTCGACGCAGGAGCGGTCGAACGCCTGCACGCCAATCTGGAGGGCGCTCGCTACACCCTGGCGGTGCCCCAGTATGTCTACGAGGCCGGGGTCAAGAACTTCGCCGATATCGCCCGCTTCGCCGAGCGTTTCGACCGCACTATCTACGGCATCGAGCCCGGCAACGACGGCAATGCCCTGGTCAAGAAGATGATCGCCAGCAACGCCTTCGGCCTGGGCGACTTCAGGCTCGACGAATCCAGCGAGCAGGGCATGCTGACCCAGGTGCGGATGAAGGAGCTGCTGGACCGCCAGTGGATCGTCTTTCTCGGCTGGGAACCGCATCCGATGAACGTCCGGCACAAGCTGGCCTACCTGGACGGCGGCGACGACTACTTCGGACCCGATCAGGGTGGGGCGACGGTCTACACGGTGGTGCGCAAGGGCTATGCCCAGCAGTGCCCCAACGTGGCCCGGCTGCTGGGCAACCTGGAGTTTTCCCTGGACATGGAGAACCAGCTGATGGATCGGGGGCTCAACGAAAAGGACAATCCGCGCCGCGCCGTGCGCAACTGGCTCAAGCGCAATCCCGAACGCCTCGACGCCTGGCTCAAGGGCGTCGCCACCCGCAGCGGTGCGCCGGGCAACGTCGCGGTGAAGGCCAGCCTGGCCAACTGAATCGCGGGCCTGTGCGATGGCTATCAACCCCTCTGGGCAGCGGCTCGCCGCAAGAGGCATGTACGCTCGCGCCGCCGCCTCGCGCGGCCACGCCGCCCTGGGCGCGGACCTGTCCCGGGGCTCGTGCTGGATACGACATTTCCGCTTCTGGTTGCGACGCCGCGTACACTGGTAGCGACGCAGGCGGTAGGCGAGCCTGGGGGGATGGGTTACAGATAAATACACGTGGGGCGCACCGAAAGGTACCCCGCCAAACGCAAGGAGATGTGTCCATGAAAGGTTGTTCCCGTTGGCTCTTGAGTGCCGCTCTGCTGGCGCCACTCGCTGTTCAGGCAGCCGAGCCGGCTTCCTGTGCCAAGGTGCGCTTTGCTGACGTCGGCTGGACCGACATCACCGTGACCACGGCCGTGACCAGCGAGGTGCTGCACGCCCTCGGCTACCAGACCACGACCAACATGATCTCCGTACCGGTCACCTACAAATCCTTGCAGAACAAGGACATCGACGTCTTCCTCGGCAACTGGATGCCGAGCATGGCGGCTGACATCAAGCCCTATGCCGACAACGGCAGCGTCGAGACCGTGCGCGCCAACCTGGAAGGTGCCAAGTACACCCTGGCGGTCCCCCAGTATGTCTATGACGCCGGGGTCAAGAGCTTCGCCGACATCGCCAAGAACGCCGACAAGTTCGACGGCAAGATCTACGGTATCGAGCCGGGCAACGATGGCAATCGCCTGATCCAGGGCATGATCGACAAGAACACCTTCGACCTGGGCAAGTTCAAGCTGGTGGAGTCCAGCGAGGCCGGGATGCTGTCGCAGATCCAGCGCGCCGAGCGGCGCCAGCAGTGGGTGGTCTTCCTCGGCTGGGAACCCCACCCGATGAACACCCGCTTCAAGATGGCCTATCTCCAGGGCGGCGACGACGTCTTCGGCCCCAACTACGGCGGCGCCACCATCTACACCAACGTGCGCAAGGGCTACGTCCAGGAATGCCCCAACGTGGGCAAGCTGCTGACCAACCTGTCCTTTACCCTGGACATGGAAAACCAGCTGATGGACAAGGTGCTCAACGAAAAACAAGCCGCGAGCGCCGCCGCCAAGGCCTGGCTCAAGGCGCATCCGCAGGTGCTCGACCAGTGGCTGGCCGGCGTGACCACCCGCGATGGCAAGCCTGCGCTGGAGGCGGCGAAGACCGCCCTGGCCCCCTGATCGAACACTAACATTCGACTGTCCCGCGCCAGTTCGGGCGGGTACTGCCACAGCCGAAGCACGAATCAGCGGTTATCGTGCTTCGACCTGTCCACTCCTACCTGACGGGCACCGTTATGTTAATCACCGACCACAAGCTCCCTCTCGGCCAGCAGATCGCCGATTTCATCGACTGGCTGACGCTGCATGGCGCCAGCGTCTTCGACAAGATCTCCGATGTGCTGTCCGGCCTCATCCACGGCCTCACCGCCGGACTGATGTGGTTCCACCCGCTGGCCTTCATCGCCCTGGTCGCGGTAGGGATCTATCTGCTGCAACGCAGCATCGGCCTGGTGATCTTCGCCCTCATCTCCCTGCTGCTGATCCTCAACCTGGGGTACTGGCAGGAAACCATGGAAACCCTGGCCCAGGTGGTCTTCGCCACCCTGGTGTGCATCGCCGTCGGCGTGCCGCTGGGCATCATCGCCGCGCACAAACCCTGGTTCTACACCGGCCTGCGCCCGGTCCTGGACCTGATGCAGACGGTCCCCACCTTCGTCTATCTGATTCCGACCCTGACCCTGTTCGGCCTGGGCGTGGTGCCCGGGCTGATCTCCACGGTGGTCTTCGCCGTGGCCGCGCCGATCCGCCTGACCTGCCTGGGCATCCAGGACGTTCCCGCCGAGCTGATGGACGCCGGCAAGGCCTTCGGCTGCTCGCGCTGGCAGCTGCTGACCCGCATCGAGCTGCCCCACGCCATGCCCAGCATCGGCGCCGGCATCACCCAGTGCATCATGCTGTCGCTGTCCATGGTGGTGATCGCCGCCCTGGTGGGCGCCGATGGCCTCGGCAAGCCGGTGGTGAACGCCCTCAACACCGCGGACATCGCCCTGGGCTTCGAAGCCGGCCTGTCCATCGTCCTGATCGCCATCCTGCTCGACCGGGTGTGCAAGCAACCCGCCCCACGCGAGGTTAAATAAGTCATGACCGCCATTCGTTTCGAACACGTCGACGTCATCTTCGGCAAGCAGAACAAGCGCGCCCTGGAGCTGCTCGACCAGGGCAAGGGTCGCAGCGAGATCCTCCAGGAGACTGGCCAGGTACTGGGCGTCGAGGACGCCTGCCTGGAGGTCCAGAAAGGCGAGATCTGCGTGCTGATGGGCCTGTCCGGCTCGGGCAAGTCCAGCCTGCTGCGCTGCATCAATGGCCTCAACACCGTGAGTCGCGGCAAGCTGCTGATCGAGCATCAGGGCGCCGAGGTGGACATCGCCAACTGCTCGCCCGCCGTGCTCAAGGACATGCGCACCACCCGCATCGCCATGGTGTTCCAGAAGTTCGCCCTGATGCCCTGGCTGACCGTGGCCGAGAACGTCGGCTTCGGCCTGGAGATGCAGGGTCGCTCGGCCGCCGAGCGCAAGAAGCTGGTCGACGAGAAGCTGGAGCTGGTGGGCCTGACCCAGTGGCGCAACAAGAAGCCCGACTCCCTCTCCGGCGGCATGCAGCAGCGCGTCGGCCTGGCCCGCGCCCTGGCCATGGACGCCGACATCCTGCTGATGGACGAGCCCTTCTCCGCCCTCGACCCGCTGATCCGCCAGCAACTGCAGGACGAATTGCTGCAGCTGCAGGCCAAGGTCAACAAGACCATCGTCTTCGTCAGCCATGACCTCGACGAAGCCCTCAAGATCGGCACCAACATCGCCATCATGAAGGACGGCCGCATCATTCAGCACGGCCGCCCCGAAGACATCGTGCTCAATCCGGCGGACGAATACGTGCGCACCTTCGTCGCCCACACCAATCCGCTCAACGTGCTCAGCGGCTATAGCCTGATGCGTGGCCTGGACAAGTGCGGTCGTGAAGGCAACGAGATCTGCCTGGAGCGCAGCCACGATATCTGGCTGGCCCTGGAAAACCAGACGGTCAAGGCCCTGCGCCGTGGCGGCGAGAGCCTGGCCCTGCAACGCTGGACCCCGGGCATGCCGGTCACCAGCCTGCAACGCCAACCGACCCTGGCACCGGCCGACATCCGCATGCGCGATGCCCTGGAGATCCGCTACCACACCGGACACAAGCTGGTGCTAGAGACCGAAGGCCGCGCCGTGGGCATCCTCGGTGACAAGGAGCTCTACCACGCCCTGCTGGGCAAGAATCTGGAAAAGGCCGGCGAAGACGTCGCCCCGCCGGCGGTCCGCTCAACCCTGTCCCAGGCCGGCTGACCGCCTGCCCCGCCACCCGCCTCTCCCCTACGGAGGCGGGTGCGCACCGCCCTCCTGCTCCACCGCCGGCAGCACCATCCACGGCGCGCTTACCCGACACCTCGCCTCATCCTGAGCTACACCTCCATCCCTGGCCGTCGCCCAGCCTGATCCTGTTCGCCTAGCACGGCCAAAGGACGCGCGCACGTCTCCGGGCAGCGCCTGATGGGTACCGCCGTGCCGATAGAAAAATGATCGAGGTGGCGCAGGACAGGCGGGCTGCGAACGCCTTGGCGATCTCGCAGCCCGCCGGGATGGGTAGCGAGAAGGGTTAGAGCACCACCGTCCGCCCGGCGTTGAGGAAGACGCGGCGTTCCAGGTGATAACCCACCGCACGGGCCAGGGTCAGGCACTCGATGTCACGGCCGCGGGCCACCAGGTCTTCGGCATAGTGGGCGTGGTCCACGGACTCGACGCCCTGGGCGATGATGGGGCCTTCGTCGAGGTCGTTGTTGATGTAGTGCGCGGTGGCGCCCACCAGCTTGACGCCCTTGGCATAGGCCTGATGATAGGGCCGCGCGCCCTTGAAGCCGGGCAGCAGGGAGTGGTGGATGTTGATCGCCCAGCCGTCGAGGCGGCGGCAGAGTTCCGGCGACAGCACCTGCATGTAGCGGGCGAGGATCACCAACTCGGCGCCAGTCTCCTGCAGCACCTGCCAGACCCGAGCTTCCTGGGCCGGCTTGTCCTGAGGATCCAGGGGGAAATGGTGATAGGGAATGCCGTGCCAGGCCGCCAGGGGCTCTAGGTCCGGGTGGTTGGAGATCACCGCCACCACGTCCATGGGCAATTGGCCGATGCGCTGGCGATAGAGCAGGTCGTTGAGGCAGTGGTCGGCCTTGGAGACCATGATGGCGACCTTGGCTCTATAGCCGGGCGGGGTCAGCTCGAAGGTCATGTCGAAGGGCGTGAAGCGCAGGTCGAGGCCGACGCGGAACAGGCCTTCGTTGAAGTCGCTGGGTACCTGGAATTCCACCCGGATGAAGAAGCGCTGGGCCTCGCGATCATCGAAGCTGTGGTGCTGGGTGACATAGCAGCCCTGCTCGAACAGGTAGCGCGTGACCACGTCCACGGTGCCGAGGCGACTCGGGCTCTGGGCGGTGAGAATCCAGGTATCGGGCGTGCGGCTCATGTTGAATTCCTTTGCATAGAGATGAAGCCAAAACCATAAAACCCGACCTGCGCGTCACGCAGGTCGGGTTCGCTAGAACGGGACTGAACGTAAGCCGTGATCAGGCCTCGATGCGCAGTCCGTACTCGGCGCTCGCGTCCTGCAGCCATAGCCAGACGTAGTCGGCGAAGCTGCGGCGCACCACCAGCTCCCAGGTGTCTTCCGCCGTGTGGCGGATGATCAGCTGGGACTTGGCGAACACCGTACCCACGGCCTTGCCCACCGGGAAGTTGCTCGGGTGGACGTCGTAGGAGGTGGACTTCATCAGCACTTCACGCACCTTGGGGCCCTTGAGTTCGACCAGCGTCTGGCCACCGCCAACATTGACGATGGCGACATGGCGCTCGCCCAGCGCCTGGCGCAGGGCCTGCTCGGTGGCGAACTCGCTGCCACCGGGCACGACCAGCAGCCACTCGTCCGGGCCGAGCCACTGCAGCGAGCTCTCGCCCTTCTGGGTGATCGCCAGCGGACCGGGCACTTCCAGAGCGACCACGCTCTGCACGGCGCCGGTGAAGCCTTCGTCATGGGCGTCGCCACGCAGCACCAGGTGCCCCAGCAGGGCCCGCTCGCGCAGGGTCACCCCGGCGGTGGCCGGGCCGCGGCCCGCGAGCTTGCTCAGCTCGGCGTGGAACAGCGGGGATTCGGCGCGCGCCTTGGCGGAGTATTGGTCGTAGACATTGATGTTGTTCATGGGGCGCTATCCTCGTTAGGCGACGTTCTGCCGCTCACCCTTGGGGTCGTAGAACACCGGCGAGACGATCTCGGCAGCGATGTAGCGGCCATCGGCCAGCGGGGCGTAGACGGTCTGGCCCATGCGGCCCAGCCCACCCTTGACCATCGCCATGGCGAAGCCGTAGCCCAGGGTCGCGCTGTGGTAGCTGGAGGTCACGTGACCGACCATGTCCATGGGGATCGGCTGGTTGCGCTCGAACACCAGCTGCGCGCCTTCCGGCAGGACGTCGCGGGCATCCAGAGGCTTGAGGCCGACCAGTTGCTTGCGATTCTCGCGGACGCAGTCCACGCGATGCATGCCGCGCTTGCCGATGAAGGAGAAGCTCTTGTTCAGGCTCACCGCCCAGCCCATGCCCAGGTCCTGGGGCGTGACCGAACCATCGGTATCCTGACCGATGATGATGAAGCCCTTCTCCGCCCGCAGCACGTGCATGGTCTCGGTGCCATAGGGGGTCAGGTCGAACTCCTTGCCCGCGGCGACCACCTGCTCCAACACGCCCATGGCGTAGTTGGCCGGCACGTTGATCTCGTAGGAGAGCTCGCCGGTAAAGGAGATGCGGAACACCCGCGCCGGCACCCCGCCCACCTGGCCTTCCTTCCAGGCCATGAAGGGGAAGGCGGCGTTGTCCAGATCAATGTCGGTCAGCTTGGCCAGCAGCTTGCGGCTGTTGGGACCGGACAGGGTCAGGGTCGCCCAGTGGTCGGTGACCGAGGTGAAGTACACCTCCAGCTCCGGCCATTCGGTCTGGTGGTACAGCTCCAGCCATTCGAAGACGCGCGCCGCGCCGCCGGTGGTGGTGGTCATCAGGAAGTGGTTGTCGGCGAGACAGGCGGTGACGCCGTCGTCGAAGACCATGCCGTCTTCCTTGCACATCAGGCCGTAACGGGCCTTGCCGATGTCCAGCTTGGTCCAGGCGTTGGTGTAGACGCGATTGAGGAACTCGCGCGCATCCTTGCCCTGGATGTCGATCTTGCCCAGGGTGGAGGCGTCGAGCAGGCCGACGCTACGGCGCACGGCCAGGCACTCGCGGTTGACCGCGGCATGCAGGTCCTCGCCCGCCTTGGGGAAGTACCAAGGGCGCTTCCACTGGCCGACGTCCTCAAACAGGGCGCCCTGCTTGAGGTGCCAGGCGTGCAGTGCGGTGTAGCGCTTGGGCTCGAACAGGTGGCCGCAATGCCGTCCGGCGATGGCGCCGAAGGTGATGGGCGTATAGTTCGGACGGAACATGGTGGTGCCGACTTCAGGGATGGCCTTGCTCTGCACGCGGGCAGCGATGGCCAGGCCGTTGATGTTGCCCAGCTTGCCCTGGTCGGTACCGAAGCCCATGGCGGTGTAGCGCTTGACGTGCTCGATGGACTCGAAGCCCTCGCGGCAGGCCAGCTCGATGCCGGCGGCGGTCACATCGTTCTGCAGGTCGACGAATTGCTTGGGCGCCCGCGACGAGGGCTTGTCGTGGGGTACCTGGAACAGTGCCAGACTCGGCTCTTCCTGGCGGAATTCGGCCTGGGGAAGCTCACCGCTGACGACCTTGGCACCGGCTTCGGCCGCCGCGGTGGCGCCAGCCTCGAAACCATCGGCGAGGACGTCGCCCAGGGCGAAGACCCCGTTCACGCCGCCGGCGCAGACCCGCTTCTGCGGCGCCGGACCGGGCACGAAGGCCTGGATGTCTTCACGCCACTGCGGACGACCGCCCAGGTGCGAAGCCAGGTGGACCACCGGGCTGTAACCGCCGGAGGTGGCGATCAGGTCGCAGTCGAGCCACTCGCCGCCACCCAGGGTGCGGAAGGCGGTAAGGTCGATGGTGGCGATCTTGGCGCCGGTTACCCGGGTGTTGCCGCGGGCTTCGCTCACGGCGGTGCCGCCCATGACCCGCACGCCACGCTTGCGCACTTCCTCGACCCAGGCGCCGCGGGGGTTGGGTCGCGCATCGGCCACGGCCACCACCTGGCGACCGGCTTCGAGCCAGTCCAGCGCCACGCGGTAGGCGTAATCGTTGTTGGTGGACAGCACCAGCCGCTGGCCCGGGGCCACGGCATAGCGGCGGATGTAGGTGGAAACGGCGCCGGCCACCATGTTGCCCGGCAGGTCGTTGTTGCCGTACACCAGCGGCCGCTCATGGGCGCCGGTGGCCAGTACCACGCGGGTGGCGCGGACACGGTGCAGGCGCTGACGCACCTGGCCATGGGGCGCGCGATCACCCAGGTGATCGGTCAGCCGCTCGTGAATGGTGAGGAAGTTGTGGTCGTGGTAGCCGTTGACCGTGGCGCGCGGCAGCAGGACCACGTTGTCCAGGCCCTGCAGCTCGGCCACCGCCTTGGCCGCCCAGTCGGCGGCCGGGGCGCCGTCGAGACGCTCGCGGCTGTCCAGCAGGCTGCCACCGAATTCTTCCTGCTCGTCGGCCAGGATCACCCGGGCACCGCTGCGACCGGCGGCCAGGGCCGCCGCCAGACCGGCAGCGCCACCGCCCACCACCAGCACGTCGCAGTGCTGGTTGAAGTTGTCATAGGTGTCGGGATCGACCTGGGTCGGCGCCCGGCCGAGACCAGCGGCCTTGCGGATGTACTTCTCGTAGGTCATCCACAGGTTCTGCGGATACATGAAGGTCTTGTAGTAGAACCCGGGCGGCATCATCTTGCCGCCGACCTTGCCGAGAATGCCCATGAGGTCGTTGTTGACGCTCGGCCAGCCATTGGTGCTGGCGGCGACCAGGCCCGGATACAGCGCCTGCTGGGTGGCCCGCACGTTGGGCACCTGGGTGGCCTCGGTGGCGCCGATCTGCATGATGGCGTTGGGCTCTTCGGCACCGGCGGCGACGATGCCACGGGGGCGGGAGTACTTGAAGCTGCGCCCGATCACGTCCACGCCGTTGGCCAGCAGCGCCGAGGCCAGGGTGTCACCCTTGAAGCCCTGGTAGGTCTGACCGTTGAAGGTGAAGGTGATGGCCTGGCTGCGGTCCAGGCGACCGCCCTGGGTGAGTCGATGGACCTGGCTCATGTGCGCTCTCCTCGCTCGGCGGTGAAGCGGGGCTGCTCGCCGATCGGATAGGTTTCGAGAATTTCGTAGGTCTCGGTGTTACGGGTCGCGTTGAAGTACTGGCGGCAGCCCGACGCGTGGACCCACAGCTCGTGACGCAGACCGCGCGGATTGTCGCGGAAGAACATGTAATCGCCCCACTCCGCGTCGCTGCAGGCCTCGGGATCCAGCGGACGCGGGATGTGCGCCTCGCCAGCGGCGTGGAATTCTTCTTCGGAGCGCAATTCCCCACAGTGGGGGCAGTGGATGTACAACATGCTCGGGCTCCTTAGTGGGCGACGGCCGCTGCGCCGTGTTCGTCGATCAGCGCGCCGGTGTGGAAACGGTCGATGGAGAAGGGCTTGGCCAGCGGATGCATCTCGCCGGAGGCCAGGGACGCCGCGAAGACGTTGCCCGAGCCGGGAGTGGCCTTGAAGCCGCCGGTACCCCAACCGCAGTTGAAGAACAGGTTTTCCACCGGGGTCTTGGAAATGATCGGGCAGGCATCCGGCGAGGTGTCGACGATGCCGCCCCACTGGCGGTTCATGCGTACCCGCGAGAGGATCGGGAACATCTCGACGATGGCCTGCAGGGTGTGCTCGATCACCGGGTAGGAGCCGCGCTGGCCGTAGCCGACCCAGCTGTCGATACCTGCGCCGATCACCAGGTCGCCCTTGTCGGACTGGCTGATGTAGCCGTGCACCGCGTTGGACATGATGACGCTGTCGATGATGGGCTTGATCGGTTCGGAGACCAGCGCCTGCAGCGGGTGGGATTCCAGCGGCAGGCGGAAGCCCGCGAGCTTGGCCATGTGCCCGGAGTTACCCGCGGTGACCACGCCGACGCGCCGGGCGCCGATGAAACCGCGATTGGTTTCCACGCCGATCACCTTGCCGTCCTGCTTGCGGAAGCCGGTGACCTCGGTCTGCTGGATCAGGTCCACGCCCAGGGCGTCGGCGGCGCGGGCGAAGCCCCAGGCCACGGCGTCGTGACGGGCCACACCACCGCGGCGCTGCACGGTGGCGCCGAAGATCGGATAGCGGGTGTTCTTGCTGCAATCCAGGTAGGGAATCTCCTCGGCCACCTGGCGGGTGTCGAGCAGCTCGCCGTCCACACCGTTGAGGCGGTTGGCGCTGACCCGGCGCTCGGAATCGCGCATGTCCTGCAGGGTGTGGCAGAGGTTGTAGACGCCGCGCTGGGAGAACATGACGTTGTAGTTGAGGTCCTGGGACAGGCCTTCCCACAGCTTCATGGCGTGCTCATAGAGGTGCGCCGACTCGTCCCACAGGTAGTTGGAGCGGACGATGGTGGTGTTGCGTGCGGTGTTGCCGCCGCCCAGCCAGCCTTTCTCGATCACCGCGACGTTCTTCACGCCGAATTGCTTGGCGAGGTAGTAGGCAGTGGCCAGACCGTGACCGCCACCGCCGACGATGATCACGTCGTAGATCGGCTTGGGCGTCGGGGTACGCCACATCCGCTGCCAGTTCTCGTGATGGCTCAGGGAGTGCTTGAAGAGGCCGAAGCCGGAATAGCGTTGCATCTGGAGACTCCTGCAGACGACGCCCCTTTCCGCGAGGGGAAAAGGGGTTGGATAGGGGTTGCGTCAGGCGCGCGGCGACTATCGGTAAACCGGGTAGTCGCGGCACAGCGCGGCCACCTGGCGCGCCACCTGGGCTTCCACATCGGCATCGCCGAGGTGGTCGAGGATGTCGCAGATCCAGCCGGCGACGCGTTCGCTTTCGCTGACGCCCAGGCCACGGGTGGTCAGGGCCGGGGTACCGATGCGCAGACCCGAGGTCACGAAGGGCGACTGGGGATCGTTGGGTACGGCGTTCTTGTTCACGGTGATGCAGGCGCGACCCAGGGCGGCGTCCGCGTCCTTGCCGGTGATGCCCTGCTTGATCAGGCTGACCAGGAACAGGTGGTTGTCGGTGCCACCGGAGACCACGTCGAAGCCGCGGGCCTTGAACACGCCAGCCATGGCCTGGGCGTTCCTGATCACCTGCTGCTGGTAGGTCTTGAAGCCGGGCTCCAGGGCTTCCTTAAAGCACACGGCCTTGCCGGCGATGACGTGCATCAGCGGACCGCCCTGGGCGCCCGGGAACACCGCGGCGTTGAGTTTCTTCTCGATGTCGGCGTTGGCCTTGCACAGGATCAGGCCGCCACGGGGGCCGCGCAGGGTCTTGTGGGTGGTGGTGGTCACCACGTCGGCGAAGGGCACCGGGTTCGGATAGACACCGGCAGCGACCAGACCGGCCACGTGGGCCATGTCGACGAACAGCAGGGCACCCACGCTGTCGGCGATGTCGCGGAAGCGCTGGAAGTCCAGGGTCTTGGAATAGGCGGAGAAGCCCGCCACGATCATCTTGGGCTTGTGCTCTTCGGCCAGACGCTGGATCTCGTCATAGTCGATCAGCCCGGTGTCGGTGTTGATGCCGTACTGCACCGCGTTGTAGAGCTTGCCGGAGGAGCTGACCTTGGCGCCGTGGGTCAGGTGACCGCCATGGGCCAGGCTCATGCCGAGGATGGTGTCGCCGGGTTGCAGCAGCGCCAGGTAGACGGCCGAGTTGGCCTGGGAGCCGGAGTGCGGCTGGACGTTGGCGTAGTCGGCGCCGAACAGCTGCTTGGCGCGCTCGATGGCCAGCTGCTCGACCTTGTCGACGTGCTCGCAGCCACCGTAGTAGCGCTTGCCCGGATAGCCTTCGGCGTACTTGTTGGTCAGCACGCTGCCCTGGGCTTCCATGACGCGCTGGCTGGTGTAGTTTTCGGACGCGATCAGTTCCAGGTGATGCTCCTGGCGCCGCGCTTCCTCGCCCATGGCGGCGAACAACGCATCATCGTAGCCCTGGATTTGGTCCTGCTTGCTGAACATCGCGGCGCTCCTAAAGTCTGTGGCGGTGAAAACCACCCCCTTGGCCGCGATGGTAGGCCCGGCCCCAGACCCCAAGATGCCTGTTTACGCCCCGGGCCGGCGCGTTTGCGACAGCCGTCCAGACGCCGTGTTCCACCGCTCGCCGGGTCCTTTCAAGTCGGCTCGCTTGGAGCCGATAGGCTGGCTACGTCTTTATCCCAGCCAGCGAGTTCTGCCATGTTCAATGCGCATCTAAAGAAGACCATCGCTCGGCTGGAAGCCGAGGCGAACGCCAACCAGGGCCTGACCCAGGCACTGGAGCGTTCCATGGCGGTGATAGAGTTCGATCTCGACGGCACCATCCTGCGCGCCAACGACAACTTTCTCCGGCTGACCGGCTATCGCGCCGACGCCCTGGTCGGCCAGCAGCACCGCCGACTCTGCCCGGCCGCCGTGGTCCAGGGTCGCGACTATGGCGATTTCTGGGCGCGCCTGAAACGCGGTGACTTCGTCTCCGGCACCTTCCAGCGCCTGGACGCCCAGGGCCGTACCCTCTGGCTGGAAGCCAGCTACAACCCGGTACCCGACAGCAGCGGCAAGATCGCCAAGGTGGTGAAGTACGCCCTCGACGTCACCGCCCAGGTCGAGCGCGACAGCGAAGCCCGAAGCAAGCTCAAGGCGCTGGACCGCGCCCTGGCGCGGATCGAATTCGATCTGGACGGGCGCATCCTGGACGCCAACGATAACTTCCTGGCCACCCTGGGCTACGGCCTGAAGGAGCTCCAGGGCCAGCAGCATCGCTTGTTCTGCGAGCCGGCCCTGGTCAACAGCAGCGAATACGCCGACTTCTGGCGCCGCCTCAATGCCGGCGAATTCTTTCGCGGTCAGTTCAAGCGCCTGGGCAAGCATGGCCGGGTGATCTGGCTGGAAGCCAGCTACAACCCGGTGTACGACGCCACCGGCCGGCTCTATAAGGTGGTCAAGTACGCCAGCGACATCAGCGAGCGGGTGGAAAAGCACGAAAGCGACGGCCGCAGCGCCTCGCGGGCCTATCACATCTCCGCCGAGACCGAGAAGGTCGCCGAGCACGGCACCCAGATCATCCAGGCGGCGGCCGGCGAGATGCGTGAGATCGCACAGAACGTCAGTCAATCCGCCGAGGTGATCGGCCAGCTGGGCCAGCGCTCGGAGCAGATCACCGCCATCGTCAACACCATCCGCGGCATCGCCGACCAGACCAACCTGCTGGCGCTCAACGCCGCCATCGAGGCCGCCCGCGCCGGTGACCAGGGTCGTGGCTTCGCCGTGGTCGCCGACGAGGTTCGTCAGCTGGCGGGACGCACCAGCAGCGCCACGGCAGAGATTGCCGAGATGATCGGGCGGATTCTCAACGAAACCCAGCAGGCGGTGGCCAGCATGGAGAGCACCCAGGGGCGCGCGGTCAAGGGCGTCGAGCTGGCGGACCAGGCCGGCGCGGTGATCGTGCAGATCCGTGATGGTGCCAGCGACGCCGTGGAAGCCGTGAGCATGTTCGCCAGCAAGCTGGACGAATCCGAGGTGATTCCCAAGGGCGCGCGTAACTGGGTGGGGCATTGAGGGCGCTGGCTTGATCGGGATCAAGCGTCCCTGACGACCAGGGTCTAGCATGAAGGCATACCCCTTTCGTGGAGATGCCCCATGCACACTGTCCTGGTCGCCTACGACGGTTCACCCAGCGCCGACAACGCCCTGCGCTACATCCTCGACCTGGTGAAGGCCGGCCTGTCGCTGGACCTGCACCTGCTCAATGTCCAGAACGAGCCGGAAATCTACGGCGCGCCCTTCGATGACCGCATCCTGCGCGAATGGCGCGGCAGCCTGCAGGACAAGGCCGAAGACATCCTGGTGCGGGCGCGCCCGGCCCTGCTCGAAGCCGGTATCGAGGCCCAGACCCATGTCGGTTTCGGCAGCATCGCCGAGACCATCGGCGAGACGGCGCGGCGCCTGGAGGTGGACACCGTGGTCATGGGCACCCGCGGCCTGGGGTCGCTCAGTGGCCTGCTGCTCGGCTCGGTGGCCCATCGCGTGGTGCACCAGGTGCCCTTGCCGGTGATCCTGGTGAAATAGCCGCCCAACAAAAAACCAGCCCTTGGGCTGGTTTTTTCGTTTCCGGGCACCGCGTGGATCAGATGCTCAGGGTCCAGTCGTAGTCGACGATCAGCGGCGCGTGCTCGGAGAAGCGCGGTTGCCGCGGCAGGCGCGCCGAGCGCACGAAGCGGCGCAGACCCGGGGTAAGGATGTTGTAGTCGAAGCGCCAGCCCAGGTTCAGGTGCTCGGCCTGGTCGCTGTCCGGCCACCAGCTGAACTGGTCGCCTTCGCGACTCACTTCGCGCAGGGCATCCACATAGCCCATGTTGCCGATCACCTCGTCCATCCAGGCCCGCTCGGGGGCCAGGAAACCGGGGATCTGCTGGCAGTCACGCCAGTTCTTCACGTCCTGCTTCTGGTGCGCCACATACAGCGAGCCACAATAGATGTACTCGCGACGCTTGCGGCGCTGCTTGTTCAGGTAGTGGGTGAAGTCGTCCATGAACTTGAATTTCATGTTCAGGTCTTCGTCGCCGCGCTTGCCCGAGGGCAGCAGCAGGCTGGCGATGCTGACCTTGTCGAAGTCCGCCTGCAGATAGCGACCGAAGCGATCGCAGGACTCGAAGCCCAGGCCGCTGATCACCGCCTTCGGCTGGACCCGGGTATAGAGTGCGACCCCACCCTGGGACGGCACTTCGGCGTCGCAGGCATAGAGGATGTAACCTTCCAGCGCATAGGCCGGATCGTCCATGTCGTAAGAAGAGGCGCGCGTATCCTGCAAGCAGATCACGTCGGCATTCTGCGCCTTAAGCCAGGGCAACAGGCCCCGCTCCACAGCGTCCTGAATACCATTGACGTTCAAGCTGATGATCCGCATAAATGGCCCCCAAAAAATCGTGGATGTATGATACCCGAGCTAAACCGGTTTAGCTAAATACAAGCCGCGCAAGGACTTATATGCAGGCGTATCAGCGTAATTTCATTCGTTTCGCCATCGAGCGCGGAGTTCTGCGCTTTGGTGAATTCACCCTGAAATCGGGACGCATCAGCCCCTATTTCTTCAACGCCGGCCTGTTCCACAGCGGCGCGGCGCTGGCCCAGCTCGGCCGTTGCTACGCCGATGCGCTGGTGCAGGCCAACCTGCCCTTCGACGTCCTCTTCGGCCCGGCCTACAAGGGCATCCCCCTGGCCGCGGCCACGGCGGTGGCCCTGGTCGAGCACCACGGCCGCGATGTGCCCTGGTGCTTCAATCGCAAGGAAGCCAAGGATCACGGCGAAGGCGGCCTGCTGGTGGGCGCGCCCCTGACCGGCCGGGCGCTGATCATCGACGACGTCATCACCGCCGGCACCGCCATCCGCGAGGTCATGCAGATCATCGACGGCCAGGGCGCCAGCGCGGCCGGGGTGCTCATCGCCCTGAACCGCCAGGAGCGCGGCCGCGGCGAGTTGTCGGCCATCCAGGAAGTCGAGCGCGACTATGGGATCCCGGTGCTCAGCATCGTCGCCCTGGACCAGGTGCTCGAATACCTGGCCGAGGACGCCGAGCTCAAGCGTCACCTGCCCGCCGTCCAGGACTATCGCGCTCAATACGGTATCTAGTCGTCAGCCCAGGAGAGACGGTCATGGTCGTACGTCGCGCCGCTGCCAGTCTGTTGCTCATCGCCCTGCCGCTGGCTGGCCAGGCGGCCGAGTTGTATCGCTATCTGGACCGCAACGGCACCCTGGTCATCGACCGCCAAGGCGTGCCGCCGGAATACGCCGGCAAGGGCTACGACGTGCTCAACGAGCAGGGCCGGGTGATCCGCAAGGTCGCCCCGGCACTGCCCGCCGCCGAACTCGACCGCCGTGAACGCGAGCGCCAGCAGGCCCTGGTCGATGGCCAGCTGCGCAGGCTCTACAGCAATGTCGAGGACGTCGACCGCGCCAAGGCGCGCAAACTGGCCGAGCTGGACGGCCTGCTGCAGATCAAGAAGGCCAACCTGGAGGCCACGCGCCAGTTGCAGAGCCAACTGATGGAGCAGGCGGCGGTACAGCAGCGCAATGGCCAGGCGCTCCCGGCCGATCTGCAGGCCCGCCTCGACGCCGCGGCGGCCGATCAGGTGCGTCTGCAGGCCGATCTGCAGCGCTTCGACGAGCTGCGCAGCAGCACCAGCGCGGCCTTCGACGCCGACCGTGCGCGCATGCAGCGACTGGAAGCGGCTCAGGGCGCGAATCGCTAGTCCTGCAGAATCCGCTACCTGGTCGTATCCGGCCATCGCCACCTGGGTAGCGACGAACTCTCTGATTCTTTCACGCTAGATTCTGGCACGCACCGTGCTAAACGGTTCTCAACACATTGTTGAACAACCGGGCGTGAAGATTCATGAGTGGCAAAGACGCCGGCGAGTTGCCCCTGGGGGCTCAGCTACTGCTGGAGATGCGCGAAGACATCATCGGCGGTCGCCTGCTGCCCGGCACGGCGCTGGTCGAGAGTGAACTGGTCAAGGCCTACAACGCCTCGCGCAACACCATCCGCGAAGCCCTGCACCAGCTGGATCGCGAGGGCCTGGCCACCTATGTGCGCCACAAGGGGGTCATGGTGCGGCGCCTGGGCCTGGCCGAGGTGCGCGACATCTTCCAGGTGCGTCGCACCCTGGAACTGCAGGCCATCCTCACCAGCCGCCCGCTGCGCGAATACCAGTCCGATCGGATGCTGGATGCCCTGGAGGCAGCCGAACTGGCGCAGTCGCGCGAGGACTGGCGCGCCCTTGGTACCCACGGCCTGCATTTCCATCAGCACATCGTCGGCCTGCTGCGCAGCCCGCTGTTCGATGAATTCTTCGCCACCGTCGCCGCCCAGATGCGCCTGCTGTTTTCTCTCGCGCCCGACGAGGAACACTTCCAGCGGCCCTGGACAGCCCGTGACCGCCAGATCCACGACCTGCTCGGCGCCGGGCAGCGCCAGGCGGCGGCCGAGGCCATGGCCAGCTATCTCGACGATTCCGAAAACCGGTTGCTGGATCTGCTCAGCGCAGCCAGGCCGCTCTGACCGAGGAGACCGCCCATGTACAAGGACTACCCCGCTGCCTACCAGTCCACCCAGGGCTCCGCCCTGCAGGTCGACCAGGCCTTCTACGATCGCCTGCGCGAAAACAAGGACGCCCGCACCCTGATCGAGCAATTCGAGATTCCGATCCGCACCGGCCGTGCCTGGAAGGTCCCGGCGGGCCATCTGTTCCGCGTCACCACCCCACACGGGCCTCAGGTCGGCGACTTCAACGTCTGGAACGCCGAGGATCCGCGCGAACGGATGTGGGCCGCGCGTACCCGGCAACTGCAGGGTGCCCACGTCAGCACCTACGACCGGCTCTGGTCCAACCTGCCCTTCCTGCGGCCGCTGCTGACCATCACCGACGACAGCCTGGCCAGCTATGGCATCGATGAACACGGCGGCCGCCTGCATGACCTGCTCGGCACCCGCTGCGACCCCTACGTCAACAAGATGCTCACCGGCGAGGACTTCCACCACCACTGCCATTCGAATCTGACCCGCGCGGTGCTGCCCCATGGCCTCACCGAATTCGACGTCCACGATGTGCTGAACATCTTCCAGTGCACCGGCCTCAACCACGACGACCTGTACTTCATGAAGGCCTGCCCGGCCAAGCCCGGCGACTACCTGGAATTCTTCGCCGAGATCGACGTGCTCTGCGCCCTGTCCACCTGCCCGGGCGGCGATCTGTCCCTGGCGATGTGGGGGCCCGATGCCGAGGACCCGCTCAGGGTCTGCCGTCCACTGGGGGTGGAGATCTATCGGGTCGAGGAAGAGCTGCTGCAGGGCTGGGAATCGCCCAAGCGAGCGGCCTACAACGGCCAGCACGGCTTGACACTGCCCAAGGCCAGCTGGGAGCAGTGATTCCGGGCCAGCAATAGAAACGGCGCCCTGGGGCGCCGTTTCTGGGTCCGACCGAAAGCGCTCAGCGCTTGCGGTTGGAGATCAGCGTACCGACGCCGACGTCGGTGAAGATTTCCAGCAGCACCGCGTTGGGCACCCGGCCATCGATGATGTGGGCGCTCTGCACGCCGCCCTGCACCGCTTCCAGCGCGCAGCGGATCTTCGGCAGCATGCCGCCGTAGATGGTGCCGTCGGCGATCAGCGAATTGACCTGCTCGGTGGACAGCCCGGTGAGCACCTGGCCCTGCTTGTCCATCAGGCCGGCGATGTTGGTCAGCAGCATCAGCTTCTCGGCCTTGAGCGCCTCGGCCACCTTGCCTGCCACCAGGTCAGCGTTGATGTTGTAGGACTCACCGTCCGGACCCACGCCGATGGGCGCGATGACCGGGATGAAGTCACCGCGCACCAGCATGTTGATCAGGTCGATATTGACCCCGGTGACCTCGCCCACATGGCCGATGTCGATGATCTCCGGTTGGGTCATCTCCGGCGTCTGCCGGCTGACCTTGAGCTTGGTGGCACGGATCAGGCCCGCATCCTTGCCGGTCAGGCCGATGGCCTTGCCGCCATGGCGGTTGATCAGGTTGACGATGTCCTTGTTGACCTGGCCGCCCAGGACCATCTCCACCACATCCATGGTCTGGGCGTCGGTGACGCGCATGCCGTCGATGAAGTGACTCTCGATGGACAGGCGCTTGAGCAGGTCGCCGATCTGCGGACCGCCGCCGTGTACCACCACCGGGTTGATGCCCACCGCCTTCATCAGCACGATGTCACGGGCGAAGCCGGCCTTGAGCTCGTCGCTCTCCATGGCGTTGCCGCCGTACTTGATCACCAGCGTCTTGCCGACGAACCGGCGGATATAGGGCAGCGCCTCGGACAGCACCTCGGCGACGTGCGAGGCATCCTCGCGGCTCAGGGTCATGGCTCACCTCTCAAGGTCGACTAAGAAAAGACAGAGGGCGCCTAGGCGCCCTCTGTGCTACCGCTGACCCGAGGTCAGAACGGCAGATTCAGATCCGGCTCCACCGCCAGCAGCTGCTTGCGGAACACCGTCTTGATGCGCTCCAGCTCCTCGAGGGTTTCCGCCTCGAAGCGCAGCACCAGCACCGGCGTGGTGTTGGACGCACGCACCAGACCCCAACCGTTCTGGTAATCGACGCGAACGCCGTCCAGGGTGGTGATCTGGGCATCGCCCCACTGGGCGTCGCGCTGCAGGGTCTCGATGATGCCGAACTTGCTCTCTTCGGTCACCTGGATATTGATCTCCGGGGTGGAGATGTCTACCGGGAAGGTATCGAACACCTGTTGGGCGCTGTGCTTCTCCTGGCTGAGGATCTCCAGCAGGCGCACGGCGCTGTAGATGCCGTCGTCGAAACCGAACCAGCGTTCCTTGAAGAACACGTGGCCGCTCATCTCGCCGGCCAGCAGGGCGCCGGTTTCCTTCATCTTCTTCTTGATCAGCGAGTGACCGGTCTTCCACATGATGGGACGACCGCCGTAGCCGGCGATGAGGTTGTTCAGGCGGCGGGTGCATTTGACGTCGAAGATGATGTCGGCGCCCGGATTACGGGAGACCACGTCCTTGGCGAACAGCATCAGCAGCTGGTCGGGATAGATGATCTTGCCTTCGTTGGTCACCACGCCGACGCGGTCGCCGTCACCGTCAAAGGCCAGGCCCAGGTCGGCACCGGTTTCCTTGACCTTGGCGATCAGGTCTTCCAGGTTCTCGGGCTTGCCCGGATCCGGATGGTGATTGGGGAAGTTGCCGTCCACCTCGCAGAACAGCGGGATGACCTCGCAGCCCAGGGACTCGATCAGCTGGGGGGCATTGACCGCGGCGACACCGTTGCCGGCGTCCACCACCACCTTGAGCTTCTTGGCCAGCACCACGTCGTTGCGGATGTAGTCGGCATAGCTCTTGAGCACGTCGACCTGCTTGATCTGGCCCTGGCCGCTGGCCACGTCGCCGGTCTCGATGCGCTCGCGCAGACGCTGGATGGATTCGTTGGCCAGGGTCTCGCCGGCGATGACGATCTTGAAGCCGTTGTAGTCCGGCGGGTTGTGGCTGCCGGTCAGCATGACGCCGGACTTGCCTTCGAGCACGTTGGCTGCGTAGTAGAGCACCGGGGTCGGCACCATGCCGACATCGCTGACATTGGCGCCGCTGTCGGCCACGCCCTTGATCAGTTGGGCGACCAGCTCGGGGCCGGACAGGCGGCCGTCACGGCCGACGGCCACGTTGGGCTCGCCACGCGCCAGGCTCTCCGAGCCGATGGCGCGCCCGATCCAGTAGGCGGCTTCGGCGGTCAGGGAGTCACCCACCACGCCACGGATGTCGTAGGCGCGGAAGATGCTGGCGTTGAGTTGGGGGGCTTGCGGGGTAGTGCTCATCGGGGGTTTCTCCAATCCCAGGAGATCCTGGTCTTCGTCGAGGATACTGATATCGAGGATGTCGGTGGTCTGGAACAGCGGCTCGCTCTGCTGAGCGCGGCCTCTGTCGGCAAACTCCGCCAGGGTCTTGGCCACGGCATCGCTAGGTGCCGCAGCATATAGGTCCGGCGACGACCCGGCCGATCGGCTGGCCAATCGGGCCGTCGACTTGGCCACGGGTTCCATTACCGCCAGGCGCAAAGTCGGGCTTTTGGCTATCTGATTGGATTCAAGTTCCTCGGCATAGGCCGTCAGACTGCGGACGTCGTCACGGAGCCGGCGTGACAGCTCCCGGGAAAACAGCCAAAAGCCCGCCAGCACGCCGAACAGCGCCAGCAGCAGCGCTACCAGGGGAAGGCCCACAGGGGTATCGGCGCCGGCCTCGGCGGCCGGTGCCAGTTCCAGCGTCCAGAGCGGGCTGCCGGTGGCGAGCCGGCGCATCAGCGCCGGATCACCGGGGCTGCCGCCGCTGGCCAGTACCTGCACACCGCCACCGGGAAATTGCTGCAGCAGGCGCCACTGGCCGACATTCGCCGGCGGCGTGGCCCAGCCCTGCAGCACCGCCGGCAGCGCTTCCACCAGTACGGCGCTGCCGAGCAACTGATCGCCGCGGCGGATGGGCTGGGCGCTGTAGACCAGCCAGCGATCCCCCAGGCGATAGGCTTCCGGTGGGGTCCGCTGGCCGCTTTCCAGGCGCTTGAGCAGATCGAGGGCGGCATAGTTGAGGGGACCGGGACGGTCGTCTTCGATCTGGCGCATGCCGGCCGGCACCACCAGCACATCGACCACGCCGAGGCGCTCGCGCAGCTGGCTTTCCGCCGTCGCACGCGCCGCGGGGTCATCGCCCTGGAGCGCCTGCAGCACCAGGGCATCCCCGGCGACGCCCTGCAGCCGTCGCGTCAGACCGACCAGCAGCTGATTGAGGGAGGCCGCCTGGGCCTGCAGCGCCTGGTCCGCCTGCTGCTCCTGGTTGCGCGCGCCCTGCGGCTGCAACACCAGGAACCACAGCAGCAGCGCGGCCAGCAGCAGACCGGCGAGCGCCAGCAGCAGCCCCGCGCCCATGCCGGGCAAGCCCGCGACCCGAGGGGCCGTCTTGCGCACATCCTTGCCGTTCTTGCCCCTTGCCATGCCGTTCTTCTCCTTTATGTCACGGCGCGCCTCGCATGTTTGGCGTCAGCGGGTACCGGAGTGCCCGAAGCCGCCGGTACCCCGTTCGGTCTCGGTAAAGTTCTCGACGATGTCGAAGTGCGCCTGGACCACAGGTACGAGCATCAGCTGGGCGATACGTTCGCCGATGCTCACGGTGAAGGTGGTCTGGCCGCGATTCCAGCAGGAGACCATGAGTTCGCCCTGGTAGTCCGAGTCGATCAGACCGACCAGATTGCCCAGCACGATACCGTGCTTATGGCCCAGTCCCGAGCGCGGCAGGATCAGCGCCGCCAGCGACGGATCGGCCACATGGATGGCAAGCCCGGTGGGGATCAGCGCGGTCTGGCCCGGCTCCAGCACCAGTTCCTCCTGCAGCATGGCGCGCAGGTCGAGGCCGGCCGAACCAGGCGTGGCGTAGGATGGCAGCGGGAAATCGCGCCCCAGGCGCGGGTCGAGGATCTTGGCTTGGAGGCTATGCATGAGTCTGAGCGGTGTCTTTGAGGTGGGTGGAAATCAGGGCGATGAGCTGGCGGGCGATCTTGCTCTTGCTGGTCTGCTCGAAGCGGATCTCGTGCAGGCCACGGTCGATCACGGTGACCGCGTTGTCTTCGCTGTTGAAGCCGATGGCCGGATTGGCCACATCGTTGGCGACGATGAGGTCGAGATTCTTGTCGCGCAGCTTGCGCTGGGCGTACTCCAGCAGATTCTGGGTTTCCGCGGCGAAGCCGACGCTGAAGGGCCGATCCGGGCGCCCCGCCAGGGTGGCGAGGATGTCCGGGTTGCGCACCAGCTCCAGCAGCAGGCCGTCACCGCGGGTGGGGTCCTTCTTCAGCTTGTGCGGCGCGATCACCTCGGGGCGATAGTCCGCCACCGCCGCCGAGGCGATGAGCACGTCGCAGGGCATCAACGCCTCGCAGGCGGCCAGCATGTCGCGGGCGCTGATCACGTCGATGCGCTCGACGCGGTCGGGGGTCGGCAGGTGCACCGGGCCGCTCACCAGGCTGACGCGAGCGCCCGCCTCCGCCGCCGCTTCCGCCAGGGCGAAGCCCATGCGACCGGAGCTGTGGTTGGTGATGTAGCGCACCGGGTCGATGTTTTCCTGGGTCGGGCCGGCAGTGATGACTACGTGGCGACCGGTCAGGTCGAGGCGCTGGAAGCAGTCGGCAGCGAGCTGAGCGAGGTCGGTGGCTTCCAGCATCCGACCGGGGCCGACGTCGCCACAGGCCTGGCTGCCACTGGCCGGGCCGAACAGCTTGATACCGCGACTGCGCAAGAGCTCCGCATTGGCCTGGGTGGCCGGATCGCGCCACATGGCCTGGTTCATGGCCGGTGCCAGGGCGACCCGGGCATCGGTGGCCAGCACCAGGGTGGTGAGCAGATCGTCCGCCACGCCTTGGGCCAGGCGCGCCATTACATCGGCGGTGGCCGGCGCGACCAGCACCAGATCGGCCCAGCGGGCCAGCTCGATATGACCCATGGCCGCTTCGGCGGCCGGATCCAGCAGATCCAGGTGCACCGGCAGCCCGGACAGCGCCTGCAGGGTCAGCGGCGTGATGAATTCGCGCCCGCCGCGGGTCAGTACCACCCGCACCTCGGCGCCCTGATCCTTGAGGCGGCGCACCAGCTCGGCGCTCTTGTAAGCGGCGATGCCACCTCCGACGCCCAGCACGATGCGTTTACGATGGAGCCGCTGCATATAGCCTTTCCGTTCTCGAACCGTCTAGAACGGGCATCGCACGGCCAATCGAGGCCTGCGCGCACCCGCGAATGATCCGGTTAAGATAGCACAGCGCCTGCAGGACGCAGGCGCCCCGCCAGACAAGGAGCACCCATGAGCATCAAGGATTGGCCGGCCCAGGAACGGCCGCGGGAGAAACTACTGGAGCAAGGCGCCCAGGCCCTCACCGACGCCGAGTTGCTGGCGATCTTTTTACGCACCGGCGTGGCCGGCAAAAGCGCGGTGGATCTCGCCCGCCAGTTGCTTGGGGAATTCGGCAGCCTGAGGGCCCTGCTGGAGGCCGACCTCACCGCCTTCAGCACCCACCTCGGCCTCGGCCCGGCCAAGTACAGCCAGCTGCAGGCGGTGCTGGAAATGGGCCGCCGCCACCTGGCCGAAGGCCTCAAGCGCGACTCGGCGCTGGAAAGCCCCCAGCAGGTCCGCGACTATCTAAAGGCGCGCCTGCGCCACGAACCCCACGAAATCTTCGGCTGCCTGTTCCTCGACACCCGCCACCGGGTGCTGGCCTTCGAAGCCCTGTTCCACGGCACCATCGACGGCGCCAGCGTCTACCCCCGCCAGGTGGTCAAGCGCGCCCTCGCCCACAACGCCGCTGCCGTCATCCTCACCCACAACCACCCTTCCGGCATCGCCGAACCCAGCCAGGCCGACCGCCTGCTCACCACGCGCCTGAAGGACGCCCTGACGCTGGTCGATGTGCGGGTGCTGGATCATTTCATCGTGGGGGATGGAGAGCCGCTGTCGATGGCGGAATATGGGTGGCTTTAGCTATTGAATCTACTGTTGTTGAAACCATTCAGATAGTTGTTTTAAAAAATTTTTATTTTGGATCATTCTCGTTAGAAAATTTGCTCGCGTCATCCTTGAAAATTATAAATTTTTCTGGGTCTAGATTAGTAGTGCCTATCAAATGCTTTCTTACTTTGCTTAAGACCTGTCTGACGTCAGGCGCTTCTGGAGAATGCGAAAGCACTGCGGAAAGGTCCTCAAGAATTTCATCCGGCAACCACAAAAAAGCTTCGAAAGTCAGTAAATTTAGATGCTTTCGGCTTTCCGGCCATGAACACCACTCCGATATAAGATCAGCAATCTTTGCGGCCTTATCTCTGATTTGAATTTCTCTTTTTAGCTCTTCGATGGCCCTGGTTTGATCTCTAATTATCTCGTCCTTGATGCGCTCTAAATCCTTTGAATACTCGTGATCTATACTCGCCCTCAAGCGATTTTCGATCCAGGCTTTTCCTAAAAACCCTATAAGTAAAGTACCTAGGCCTGCCCCAAACAAAGAGCATACAAAAGACCAGAATCCTTCCATTGCGGCATCCGAGATGGCTTAAGAATTTCCTGATAAGCCTATACGAGTTTTTTTATTCTGCTTTCCAACAACCCCGGAAACCTCGTATACCACGTCTGATTTAATGGCGACGGATGCGGTAGTGGATAGAGGGTCAGCGTCTTGCGGGTGCCCTCCTCCGTCTCCAGGGTGACCTCGATGCTGCTTTCGAAGCGGTCTTCGCTCTTCCAGAAGGCCTCCAGGCGGGCGCGCTCTTCCTTGGATTGGCCGATGCCGAACCAGAGGAAGGCCTCGCGACCGAAGGTGATGAGCTGGGTGCCGTGCCAGTGTTCCACCAGCAGGCGGCGCATCAGGGGATGGAAGGTCTTTTTCACCCGTTCCGACCAGGCTTTGTTGCCCAGGGGTTTGTAGGGCACGGTGTTGGCCCAGAAGAATTGCTGGCTCAGGCTGCGGCTGGCTTCGAAGTCGGCCGGGGGTTGGCCGTGCAGGTGGGTATAGAGGACCTTGCGGGCGATCTGGCCGCCGCTGCCGATGAAGGGCTCGCCGTACTTCACTTCCTCCCGCCCCGGATCGCGACCGAAGAAGCCCAGGGGCGCATCGGGATCGCCCAGACCGATGATGGGGTCCAGCGGGTCCTTGGCGAATTGTTGATAGACCGGAAGATCGACACCTGGAAGATCGGCAGCGAGCTGGCGAAAGGCTTCGCGCTCTGCGGAAGACAGCGGCATGCAACAGCTCTCCATCGAGGAATTAATCCCTCTAGTAGAGCGCTGCCCGGCGGTTGACGTTCCGTAACGACTGGCGGAGCGGCAGCCCTGGGGCGATAGGGTAAACTGCCCGGCTCGAACGACCCTCAAGGTGAATCCCGTTGATCAATCTGCTACGCAACGGCCTCGGCCAGGTGATCGTCGGCCTGGATCTGGTGACCCGGCCACGCAAGCTCCAGCGCCCTGAGCAGGCTCAGACTGCCATCGAGGCGGAGCTGGCGAATCTGTCGCTCTATCAGTTCCAGGCCTGCCCTTTTTGCGTGAAGACGCGGCGGGCGCTGCATCGGCTGAACCTGCCGATCCGCCTCAAGGACATCAAGAAGGATCCACAGCTGCGCGCCGAGCTGGAACAGGGCGGTGGCCGGGTGAAGGTGCCTTGCCTGCGCATCGACGAAGGCAGCCAGAGCGTATGGATGTACGAGTCGGACGACATCATCGCCTATCTGGAGCAGCGCTACGGCGAGCGGCAGCCGGGGTAACGTTCAGGTAGCGACTAGAATGGACAAGGCGGCGGCGTTGCTCAGGCTGACGCCTTGGCGTGTTGGGCTTCGCTGCGCTCAACCCAACCTACGGGGCTAGAGGTCGCTTTCTTCGACCTTGCGGACCTTGCTGGCGTCCAGGGTGTAGGACGCTTCGGCGAGGTCGTTGTCGACCGCCTCGGTGTGCAGGGTGCCGATGACCCAGTAGGGCTCGTAGATGTCTGGTAGCGGCACGCCCTTGGGGTAGCGCACCAAGACGATCTGGTTCGGCGGCGGCGGCGGCACGTGGATGCAGGCGCCCGGATAGGGCACCAGGAAGAATTCGCGGAAATTGCCCTTGGCGTCGGTCTCAAGCGGCACCGGAAAACCACCCAGGCGCACGTTCTTGCCATTCAGGGCGGCCACGGTGCGGGTGGAGTGCATCACCTCGGGCAGCCCATTGTCCTTCTGCTTGAGCCCGCCCGGCGAGCCGAAACCGCCCGGCGCTTCGGGGCTGTTGTGGCTGATCTCGGGCATGGTCTCCAGGGCGTGGCGATCTTCGGCGGTGAGCAGATCGAGCCAGTTGGTTTCTGGCGGTTCACCCTTGGCGGCGTGAGTTAGCAGCGGCAGGCTGGCGAGCAGCAGGGTAATGAGCAGTCTGGGCATGGTCGGCAGGTCGGACGCAAAAGTCCGAGTGTGCGGCGCGCCAAGTCAGGGGTCCAGCCCCAAGGCCGCAAAGCAGAGCCTCGCCCATTAAAAAGCCCCTGGATCGACGGGCGACACCAGGGGCGGAAACGCTGTGCTGCTTGGCTTCGCCGAGGCGAAGCGGCGTCTTAGAACCTATTCACTATCTGCTGCGCGTCGGCCAAACGGCGTTGAAAATGACTTCGGAATGCTCATTTACCCTTTGTAAACTCCGCTTCCTCAGCCATCTTCGCCTTGTTTGTCTCTAGCTCGCGAGATCGTGAACACGTTCTTAGCGACGCTTGGTCACCATGCCGTAGATAAACAGCACGATGATGGCGCCGACCACGGCACCAATGAAACCTGCGCCTTCACCGGCACGGTAGATGCCCAGTGCCTGGCCCAGGTAGGTGGCGACCACGGAGCCGACGATGCCCAGGATGATGGTCATGATCCAGCCCATGCTGTCGTCGCCCGGCTTCAGGAAGCGGGCAACCAGGCCGACGATGAGACCGATGATGATGGTTGCGATGATGCCCATGTGAAGAATCCCCTGTTTGAGTGCTGGTAAGACAACGCCGGTCAGCAGGCGTCGTTGTACTCTCCGACCACCGGTGATCCTTCGAGGTTCAGGGGAAAACGGCTTCCGTGTGCGGAAGCCGTCTGGCATCAATCCTGGATCAGGGCTTCCAGGGCGGCGATGCGGGTCTGCAGGGTCGCGGCATCGGCGCTGCGCAGGGTGGCGTGACCGACCTTGCGCCCGGCCTTAAAGGCCTTGCCGTAGTGGTGCAGATGGCAGTCTTCCAGGGCGGTGACGGCGGCCACCGGCGGGACCGAGCCGATGAAGTTGACCATGGCGCTCTCGCCCACCTTGGCGGTGGAGCCCAGCGGCAGGCCGGCCACGGCGCGCAGGTGGTTCTCGAACTGGCTGCACTCGGCGCCTTCGATGGTCCAGTGTCCGGAATTGTGCACGCGCGGGGCGATCTCGTTGGCCTTGAGGCCACCCTCGACCTCGAAGAATTCGAAGGCCAGCACGCCGACGTAGTCGAGCTGTTCCAGCACGCGGCGGGCATAGTCTTCGGCCAGGGCCTGCAGCGGATGGTCGGCACTGGCCACCGACAGGCGCAGAATGCCGCTCTCGTGGGTGTTGTGCACCAGCGGATAGCAGGCCACCTCACCGTCGCGACCGCGCACGGTCACCAGGGACACCTCGCCGGTGAAGGGCACGAAGCCTTCCAGCAGCAGGGGCACGCTGCCCAGTTCGGCGAAGGCGCCGGTGACGTCCTCCGGCTGACGCAGGACCTTCTGGCCCTTGCCGTCGTAGCCCAGGGTACGGGTCTTGAGCACCGCCGGCAGGCCGATACGGGCCACGGCGGCGTCCAGGTCGGCCTGGGAGAGCACGTCGGCGAAGGCTGGGGTGGGGATGCCCAGGTCGCGGAACATGGACTTCTCGAACAGGCGATCGCGGGCGATGCGCAGGGCTTCGGCGGACGGATAGACCGGCACGAATTGCGAGAGGAAGGCCACGGTCTCGGCCGGGACGCTCTCGAATTCGAAGGTCACCAGATCGACCTCGTCGGCCAGCTGGCGCAGGTGATCCTGGTCGCCGTAGTCGGCGCGCAGGTGTTCGCCCAGGGCAGCGGCGCAGGCATCCGGCGCCGGATCGAGAAAGGCGAAGTTCATGCCCAGCGGCGTGCCGGCCAGGGCGAGCATGCGGCCCAGCTGGCCGCCACCGATGACGCCGATCTTCATGCCTGCTCCCTCGGATCGGGATTGTCCAGCACGGTGCGGGTCTGCTCGTCACGGAAGGCGTTCAGCCGCTCGTGGTACTCGGGATACTTGCCACCAAGGATGCTGGCGGACAGCAGCGCGGCGTTGATGGCGCCGGCCTTGCCGATGGCCAGGGTGGCGACCGGCACACCGGCGGGCATCTGCACGATGGACAGCAGGGAGTCGACGCCCGAAAGCATGGACGACTGCACCGGCACGCCGAGCACCGGCAGGTGGGTCTTGGCGGCGCACATGCCCGGCAGGTGGGCGGCGCCACCGGCGCCGGCGATGATCACCTCGATACCGCGGCCGGCAGCCTCTTCGGCGTACTGGAACAGCAGGTCGGGGGTGCGGTGGGCGGAGACCACCTTCACTTCGTGGGGAATGCCCAGCTTGTCCAGCATGTCGGCGGTGTGGCTCAGGGTGGACCAGTCGGACTTGGAGCCCATGATCACGCCTACGAGTGCGCTCATCGTCGTGCCTCTGAAATGAAGAAGCCACGCGGCGGACGTGGCTTGGGAAATGAGCGGGACAGTATAGACGAAAGCGTGGCAGAGCGTGCCCCTGCGCCGGGTATCGCCTGTCGGTTGCAGGACAGGCTGTGGCGCCCTTGGGATGGGTGGTGGTGTGGGGTGAAAGGTACGGGCCAGAGGCCTGGGGTGGGGCGTGGCGTTAGGGGGTTGGCTTTTATCGCGGCCATGGGCCGCTCCTACAGCAGCAGCCCCTACCGTAGGAGCGGCCCATGGCCGCGATTAATGCAGAGCGGGCGCGTTAGCGGATCACCTTGGCCGCGATAAGCCCTGCCTCAGATCCCCACGTCCGGCAGTTGCGGGCGGGTTTCCAGGGCCTTGGCCATCAGGCGTTCGACGAAGGCGCGATCCGCGTCGGGCAGGGCCAGGCGGGGTGGGCGGGTCAGGGCGCGGCCGCGGCCGGCGAGTTCTTCGCAGAGCTTGATGCACTGCACCAGGTCCGGGCGGGCGTCCAGGTGCAGCAGCGGCATGAACCACTCGTAGAGCGGCATGGCGTCGGCGAAGCGGCCGGCCTTGGCCAGGCGGAAGATGGTTTCGCCTTCGGTGGGGAAGATGTTGGACATGCCCGAGACCCAGCCCTCGGCGCCTACGGCGATGCTTTCCAGCACCACGTCGTCGAGACCGGCGAAGAGCACGAAGCGGTCGCCCACCTCGTTGCGCACGTCGATGAAGCGGCGGGTATCGCCGGAGGAATCCTTGAAGCAGACGATGTTGTCGACGTCGGCCAGGGAAATGAGGATGTCCGGGGTGACGTCGTTCTTATAGATCGGCGGGTTGTTGTAGACCATCAGCGGCAGGTCGAGGGCGCTGGCCACGCTGCGGAAGTGGGCGGCGGTCTCGTGGGGCTTGGCCGAGTAGACCAGCGCTGGCATGAGCATGATGCCGTCGGCGCCGGCGCGACCTACTGCCTGGGCGGTGCGGGTAGCGTTGAGGCTGGTGAATTCGGCCACGCCACAGATCACCGGCACGCGACCGCCGGCGGCGTCCTTGGCGACCTCCACCAGGCTGATCTTCTCTTCCAGGGTCAGGGAGGTGTTCTCGCCCACGGTGCCGCACATCACCAGACCGGAGACGCCATCGCGCACCAGGTTGCTGATCACGCCATGGGTCTGGTCCAGATTGACCGAGAAGTCATCGTTGAATTGGGTGGTGACGGCGGGAAAGACGCCGCTCCAGTTAACGCGGGGAGTGCTCATGCAGGGGTTTCCTCCAGACGCAGACGGGGCTTGAGAGAGTCGCGGTATTGCCGGGGCGACAGGCCGGTGAGACGGCGGAACTGGCGGCTGAAGGCGCTGTGGTCGGTATAGCCACAGGCCAGGGCCACTTCGGTGACGGGCAGATCGCGGGCCAGCAGGCGCGAGGCGGCGTCGAGCCTGGCCTTGTGCAGCAACTGCTGGGGCGTGAGGCGCAGGATGCGTTTGCATTGGCGTTCGAGCTGGGAGACCGAAAGGCCCACCCGCTGACTCAGTTCGCCCACCGAAAGCGGCTGGGCATAGTGCTCGCGCAGATAGCGATCGACCTCGGCCACCTTGGCGTGGGCCGGATGATCGGCGGCCGGTGCCTGCAGGTCGTGGGAGATGCCCGCCATACCCATGAGTCGGCCCTGGGCATCGTGCAACGGCAGCTTGCGGGTCAGGCACCAGCCTGGGGTACGGCCGGCATAGAGGTGCAGCTCCAGCTGGTCGTCCAGCGCCAAGCCTTCGCGCAGCACACGGCGATCCTGTTCGGCGTAGGCGCCACCCAGGGGGGCGGGAAAGACTTCCTCGGCGGTCTTGCCGAGCAGTTCGCTGACGTCTTCATAGCCGCAGCGCTGGGCCAGGGTCAGGTTGACCAGCACATAGCGTGCCTCCAGGTCCTTGACGAAGAACACCACGCCGGGAATGGCGTCGAGCAGCGGCGCCACCAGGCTCAGGCTCGCCAGCAGCGCGGGCAGATCGGCGGGCCGGGCGCGGTTCAGGGCGTCCAGGTGGGCAGCGGCGTTCATCTCTCGTCCTCGGTCAGGGCCAGCAGGCTGTCGATACGGGTGGGTTGCAGGGGAAAGCGCGGCACCGGGGGCGTCCAGCCCAGCAAGACGCGGGTGGCCTGGCCGCAGATGCGGCCCTGGCAGGCACCCATGCCGCAGCGGCTGCGCAGCTTGGCCTGGGTCCAGTCGGCATGGCCAACCAGGGCACCAAGGGCCACGTCTTCGCAGCGGCAGACCAGGGTATCCGGCTGGGCCAGCCGGGCAATGGCCGGATTCAGAGCGAAGGTACGGGCCAGCTGGGCGGCGAAGCGGCGCCAGGCACGGGCCTCGGTCTGCACGCCAGCGATAGCGTCGAGCTGGTTACTAGCGACCAGGCCGGCGATCCGCCCGGTGACCTGGGCCAGTTCGTTGCCGCCGATGCCGGTGCATTCGCCGGCCGCCAAGATGTGTGGCTGGCCGGTGCGCTGGTGTTCATCTACCGCCACAGCGCCGTCCAGGGTGGCGCAGCCCAAGCTCTGGGCCAGTTCGACATTGGGCACCAGGCCGTAGCCACAGGCCAGGCGGTCGCAAGCGATCTCCCAGCGACGCTCGCCCTGGCGCAGGCGCACGGCTTCGAGACGCTCAGTGCCGAGCGCCGCCTCGACCCAGGTGTCGGGGCTATAGCGGGAAGTGGCCAGCGTCAGCGCCTGGCGCAACTTGTTCGGCCAACGCCAGAGCCCCAGGCCGAAGTCGAGCACGGCGCGGCGCCTGGCCTGTTCGGCGACCAGGGCGATGCGGGCACCCGCTTGGCGCGCCGTGGCGGCACTGGCCAGCAGCAGCGGACCGGTACCGGCGACGACGATGCGTTCATCGGCGACTTCGACTCCACCCTTGATCAGTGCCTGCAGGCCGCCGGCACCGGTCACGCCGGGCAGGGTCCAGCCGGGAAACGGCAGCAGCAGTTCGCGGGCGCCGGTGCAGAGGATGAGCGTTTCGAACGCCAGGGTACGACTGCCACTGGCGTCTTCCAGCAGCAACTGGCGAGGCCCCAGAACCGCCGCGACCCGGGTGCCGCTCAGTAGCGTCACGTCGGCCGGCAAGCTGCCGACCTCGGCCGCAACCTGCCCGACTCTGGCACGCCAGATCTGGCCGCCGGGCAAGGGATTGTCGTCCAGCAGCACCAGGTTCAGGCCGCGGCCACTGGCGGCGCGGGCAGCGGCGAGACCGGCCGGGCCGGCGCCGATGATGAGCAGATCGCAGCGCGTGGCTTTCATGACAGGCGCTCCACCTGCATGCCGTCCTGGCAGCAGGTCTGGCACGCCAGACGGCGTACGCCATCGACCTGCACCCGGCATTCCTGGCAGACGCCCATGCCGCAGAAAGGTGCTCGGGCCTCCCCGGTCACCGAACGGCGCGCGGCGGGGTTGCCGCTCTTGGCCAGGGCGGCGGTGAGCAGGCTGCCGGGGCGGACCTGCAGGCGCTCACCATCGATGAACAGGGTCAGCATGCCTGGCTCCTCGGCGCGGTAGTGAAACGCGCCGGTGCGAAGGGTTCCACGTGGAACGTCGAAGACTCGCCGAACAGTCCATTGGCGATGGCTTCGGCAGTGGCCGGCGCGGTGGTGACGCCCAGGCCCTCGTGACCGACCGCCAGCCACAGACCGGGCTGGTCGGGATGGGCGCCGATCAAGGGCAGGCCGTCGGGACTGGCGGCGCGCTGACCGGTCCAGCCGCGGATCAGCGAGGTATGGATCAGACCCGGCAGGAAGTCCAGGGCGCGGCGCAACAGCTGGCCAACCACCGCGGGTTCCACGGCCATATCCGGACGCTCGAATTGCCGCGACGAACCGATCAGCAACTGGCCGGTGGGCCGCGGCTGGACATTGAAGGCCACCGAGGCGCCGCTGCTGGCGTGAGCGCTGGCGCCGTAACCGATTTCCACCAGCTGGTGGCGGACCTGCTCGGGATAGCGGTCGGTGATCAACAGATGACCCTTCTTCGGCACCAGCGGCAGGTCCGGGCATAGGCTGGCGGCCTGCAGGCCGGCGGCAAGCACCACGGCATCAGCGCTCAGCCAGCGACCATCGTCCAGCCGTACGCGCTGGCCTTCGACGGTGCTTACCCGGGCGCGCTGGAATTCGATCAGTGGCGAGCGCTGCAGCAACCAGGCGGCGACTACCGGGGCATAGAGCAGACCATCGCCAGGCACCTCTAGACTGCCGGCCAGGGCAGTCAGTGCCGGTTCGGCGGCGGCAGTCGCCGCAGCGTCGAGCGGCTGGTTGGCGACGCCCTGGGCGTCCAGGCGCTGACGTTTCTCTTCGATCAGCTCCAGTTCGGCGGCGTCGCGGGCCAGCCAGAGGGTGCCGCAGTTGCGGTAGTCGGCGGCGCCCGGCAACTGGGGCACCAGCTCACGCCAGAGTGCCAGGGAGCGGGCGCTCAAGGTCAGTTCGGCGGGGTCGTCATCCATCACCACTAGGTGGCCCATGCCAGCGGCGGAGGCGCCGGGCAGGCCGGCGTCCAGCACCCGCACGCGACAGCCCCGCGCGGCCAGGGCCGCAGCGCAGCTGGCCCCGACGATGCCGCCGCCAACGACGAGAACCTCCGCTACCGACTTCACCCCGGGATGCCCCAGGCGAAGGGATCGTCGGCGGCCAGCAGCAGGGTCGCCTCGGCCATGACGTGGGCGCGCCCACGGATCACCGGCAGGATGCGGCCCTCGTCGCCCGCTTGGTAATGGGCCTCGAAACGACTGCCGATGACGCTGGCCTGCTGCCAGACGGCGCCGGGTTCGAGATCGCCGTCCGCCGCCAGGCAGGCCAGCTTGGCGCTGGTGCCGGTGCCGCAGGGCGAGCGGTCATAGGCGCGGCCCGGGCAGAGCACATAGCTGCGACTGTCGGCGCCGTCCGGGTCGTCGGCGAAGAGTTCGATGTGATCGATATGGCCGCCCTGCTCGCCGGTGATACCTGCGGCCTCCAGGGCGCCCCGCAGGGCCAGACTGAAGGTGAGCAGGCCGTCGAGGTTGTCGGCGGCGACGCGCTGGCCGTGATCGGCACAGAGAAAGAACCAGTTGCCACCCCAGGCGATGTCGCCGGTGACCGGGCCATGATCGGGAATCTCCACCTGCACGCCCTGCCGGTAGCGATAGGCCGGGACATTGCGCACGCTGACGCTGCCATCGTCGTGCAGGGTGGCGGTGACATCGCCCACCGGCGTCTCGATCAGGTGATCGCCAGGGCCGATCCGGCCAAGATGGGCCAGGGAGACGACCAGGCCAATGGTGCCGTGGCCACACATCCCGAGGTAGCCGACTTCGTTGAAGAACACCACGCCAGCGCTGGCGGCAGGAGATACCGGCTCACAGAGCAGGGCGCCGACCAGCACCTCGTTGCCGCGCGGTTCACGCATGCAGGCCCGGCGGAAGGCGTCATGCTCCCCGGCCAGCCGGGTGCGGCGCTCGGCCATGCTGCCCTGGCCCAGATCGGGAAAACCATCGAGGACCAGGCGGGTGGGTTCACCGCCGGTGTGGGAGTCGATGACGCGGATGCGCTGCATGGCTGACCTCCGTGAGAGAGGCTCCAGTGTCGCGCAGACAGGCGCAAAAGGCTTGCAGGACGTCGGCTAGCTAAAAGCCGATATCGGCATAATCGCCTGCTGTCGATCAGCCGCCGTGGCTTTGACTTTCGAGATGTCGCCAGACCTGCTGCACCAGCCGCTTGCGCAACAGGGCACAGCGGTAGAGGCGGATCTCCAGGCCGACCTGCCAGGCCGCATCGCCGCAGATGGCCAGTTCGCCGCGGGCCAGTTCCGCCGCCACAGACAGCTGTGGCACCCAGGCCACGCCCAGGCCTTGCAGGGCCATGGTCTTGAGGCTGTCCGCCATGGCGGTTTCGTAGAGGGTCACGGCGCGCAGCTTGCGCTGGCGTAGGAGCAGATTGACCGAGCGGCCGAGAAAGGCGCCGGCGCTGTAGGCCAGCAGGGGGACGCTGCTCTGCCCGTCCAGCTGGAACATCGGTCGGCCTTCGCCATCGGTGGCGCAGACCGGCAGCATGGCGGTGTGTGCCAGGTGCAGCGAAGGAAACAACTCCGGATCCATCTGCAGGGCGGCGTCGGGATCGTGGAAGGCCAGCATCAGGTCGCAGGCGCCATCGCGCAGGGCATGGATGGCATCGCCGACGTTGGTGGCCACCAGTCGGCTGGCCAGCGCCAGGCCCTGGCCGCGCAGGCCGGCGATCCACTGCGGAAAGAAGCCCAGGGCCAGGGAGTGGGCGGCGGCGAATTGCAGCACCTCGCCCTGCCCGCCTTCCAGGTGATGCAGATGGCGCACCGTCTCGCCCAGTTGCTCCACCACGCTGCGCGCCGTGACCAGAAACAGCTGACCGGCTTCAGTCAGGCTGATCGGGGTGTGGGATCTGTCCACCAGGGTCAGGCCGACGCTTTCCTCCAGCGCGCGGATGCGTCGGCTGAAGGCGGGCTGGGTGACGAAACGTTTTTCGGCGGCTTGGGAAAAACTGTAGGTGGCCGCCAGGGCCACGAAGTCTTCCAGCCATTTGAATTCGATGTTCATGGCACCCATACGTCGTCTGATCTCGCGAGGTCACAACCAGAGTTATGCCGATCCGGCATGAGGCTTGGCAGATCGGCATTGGCCGGGATCTGCTGGCAGGCCTAGATTCTAGGGCATCGCGGCGTCCGCCGCTCGATCGAAGCCTAACGCTATCATGTCCGACTCTGCATCATCCGTCCGCCTCGAAAAAGATCTTCTCGGTACCCTCGACGTCCCCGCCGATGCCTACTACGGCATCCAGACCCTGCGCGCCGTGCAGAACTTCCGCCTCTCCGGCGTACCCCTCGGTCACTACCCCAAGCTGGTGGTGGCCCTGGCCATGGTCAAGCAGGCGGCGGCCGACGCCAATCACCGGCTCGGCCACCTGCCAGCGGCAAAGCACCAGGCGATCAATGAGGCGTGCTCGCGCATCATTCGCGGCGAATTCCACGACCAGTTCGTGGTGGACATGATCCAGGGCGGGGCCGGCACCTCGACCAACATGAACGCCAACGAGGTGATCGCCAACGTCGCTCTGGAGCTGCTCGGCCATGCCAAGGGCGAGTATCGCCACCTGCACCCGAACAACGACGTCAACATGGCGCAGTCGACCAACGACGCCTACCCCACCGCCATCCGCCTGGGCCTGCTGCTCGGCCATGACGCCCTGCTCGCCAGCCTGGACAGCCTGATCACCGCCTTCGCCGCCAAGGGTGTGGAATTCGCCGAGGTGCTGAAGATGGGTCGCACCCAGCTGCAGGACGCGGTACCCATGACCCTCGGCCAGGAATTCCATGCCTTCGCCACCACCCTGGGCGAAGACCTGGCGCGGCTGAAGAGCCTGGCGCCGGAGCTGCTCACCGAGGTCAACCTGGGCGGCACCGCCATCGGCACCGGCATCAACGCCGACCCCGGCTACCAGCTGCTGGCCGTGCAGCGCCTGGCGGACATCAGCGGCCAGCCGCTGACCCCGGCCGCCGACCTGATCGAAGCCACCTCGGACATGGGCGCCTTCGTGCTGTTCTCCGGCATGCTCAAGCGCACCGCGGTGAAGCTGTCGAAGATCTGCAACGATCTGCGCCTGCTCTCCAGCGGCCCGCGCACCGGCATCAACGAGATCAACCTGCCGCCGCGCCAGCCGGGCAGCTCCATCATGCCGGGCAAGGTCAATCCAGTGATCCCCGAGGCGGTCAACCAGGTAGCCTTCGAGATCATCGGCAACGACCTGGCGCTGACCCTGGCGGCCGAGGGCGGCCAGCTGCAGCTCAACGTCATGGAGCCGCTGATCGCCTACAAGATCTTCGACTCCATCCGCCTGCTGCAACGCGCCATGGACATGCTGCGCGAGCATTGCATCACCGGCATCACCGCCAACGTCGAGCACTGCCGCCGCCAGGTGGAGCACTCCATCGGCCTGGTCACCGCGCTCAACCCCTACCTGGGCTACGAGACTTCCACCCGTATTGCCAAGACGGCGCTGGAAACCGGTCGCGGGGTACTGGAGCTGGTGCGCGAGGAAAACCTGCTGGACGAGGCGACCCTGGACGACATCCTGCGCCCGGAAAACATGATCGCCCCGCGGTTGGTGCCCTTGAAGGCCAAGGCCTGAGTCCCGCACGCCAGACTTGAGCGGTAAGCGCGGCAACTCCCCGTGGGCGCGGTATCCTTCTTGCTTGGAAGGCTGCCACCGCCCCGGGGAGTTTGCCCATGCGTCAGTCCGGTCTGATCAATCTCAACCTGGTGTCCCTGGTCCTCCAGCAATTGGCGGCCGACACGCCCGCCCGGGCGGCGCCGCTGCTGGCCGGCAGCGGCCTGCGGCTGGACGACCTCGAACAGCCTCATCGGCTCATCACCCTGGCCCAGGAACAGCGGGTCATCGCCAACGCCCTGCCCGTCGCGCCACCCGAACTGGGGCTGCTGCTGGGCTGGCGGCTGCGGGTCTCCGGCTACGGCCTGCTCGGCTATGCCCTGCTCAGCGCTCCAACTCTGGGCGCGGCGCTGCAGGCGGCCCTGGCCCACCAGGGCCTGCTCGGTGCCTATTTCACCCTGCGCCTGGAGCGCCACGGCGAGCTGGCCTGGCTCAGAGCGGATGACCACCCCTTCGCGCCAGAACTGGAACGCTGCAACGCCGAGTGCTGCCTGGCCTCGCTGCGGGCAATTTGCTGCGACCTCCTGGGCACGCCTCTACCCCTGGTGCAGGTGGCTTTTCGGCACCCCGAGCCGACCTATCGCGAGCGCTATGACGATTGCTTCGGCGCCGCGCCCCTGGCCTTCGGCGCCGCCTTCAATGGCCTGGCCTTTCCCGCCACCTGGCTGGAGCGCGGCCTGCCGCTGGCCGATCCGGTGACCCATCGCGACGCCCTGGAGCAGTGTGGTCGCCTGGCTCCGGAACAGGATCGCCAGCGCGCCCTGCTCGCCCGCATCCGCACCCTGCTGGGCGCCGACCTGGCTGCACCACCCTCCTTCGCGGCCCTGGCCGGCCACCTCGGCATGGCCCCGCGCAGCCTGCGCCGTCACCTGCAGGCCGGCGGCAGCGGCTATCAGCAACTGCTCGACGAGCTGCGCTTCGCGCGGGCGCGTGATCTGCTGGCCCAGGAACGCCTGCCCATCTATCGCATCGCCGAGGCGATGGGCTTCAGCGAGACGGCCAGTTTCCGCCATGCCTTTCGCCGCTGGAGCGGACAGTCGCCCCGGGGTTATCGGCTCTAGCGGCTGGCGTATGCTGAGCGCTTTCCGTCCCCAAGGAGGATTTTCCATGCCCTCACTGAAACTGCTCGCGGACCGCGGCCAACCCACCGACCAATACCGCCTGCCGGCGGAAAAGCGCCTGGCAGGCGATCCGCTGCAGAGTCTCTGGCTCGACTACGAAGATGGCAGTGGTGTTTTCGCCGTCGGCCACTGGCACAGCGAGGTGGGCAAGTGGCGGGTGAGTTACACCGAGGAGGAGTACTGCCAGATCCTCGAAGGGGTGAGTCTGGTCACCGATGACCAGGGCCACCCCACCCGCCTCGAACCGGGCAGCAGCTTTGTCGTGCCGCGTGGCTTCCAGGGGACCTGGGAGGTCGTGGAGCCGACCCTCAAGCGCTTCGTGGTCTACGAAGCCAAGGGCGGCTGATGGCCGGCGCCGGGCGCAATCTGGCCGGATCTATCCCCTTTTGGCCGCTGTGCCTCTCGTCGCGGGGCGCCGGGCTGGCAAGAATCAGGACAGAGCCCGCCGCCCGGAGTCGCCATGCGCATCCACCACAGTCCCGATCACGCCCTGCATCACGGCCGCTGCGAACTGATCGATGGCCAGTTGCAGCCCTGTTTCGAAAAGCCCCAGCGCGTCGAATTCATCCTCGCCGAGTGTCACCGCCGGCAGCTCGGCGAGGTGGTGGCGCCCCGCGACTTCGGTCGAGCGCCCCTGGCGCGCATCCATAGCGCGGCCTATCTCGATTTTCTCGCCGGTGCCTGGAGCGAATGGGCTGCCGCGGGCGAGACCGTGGACCTGCTGCCCTATACCTGGCCGGCGCGTACCCTACGCCAGGTGCTGCCGCCCACCAGCCTGCACGGGCGCCTGGGCTACTACAGCTTCGACGGCGGGGCGCCCATCACCGCCGGCACCTGGCAGGCCGCCTACAGCGCCGCCCAGGTGGCCCTGAGTGCCGGGGCCGAGGTCGCCGCGGGCACGCGCAGCGCCTTCGCCCTCTGCCGCCCGCCGGGCCACCACGCCGCGGCCGATGTCATGGGCGGCTACTGCTACCTGAACAACGCCGCCATCGCCGCCCAGGCCGCCCTCGATGGCGGCGCCCGGCGGGTGGCCATCCTCGATGTCGACTACCACCACGGCAACGGCACCCAGGACATCTTCTATGCCCGCGACGACGTGCTGTTCCTGTCGCTGCACGGTGATCCGAGTTTCGAATTCCCCTTCTTCCTCGGCTATGCCGACGAGACCGGCACCGGGGCGGGCCAGGGCTTCAACCTCAATCTGCCGCTGCCCGCCGGCAGCGCCTGGGACAGCTGGAGCGCCGCGCTGGAGGTGGCCCTGACGCGACTCCAGAGCTATGCCCCGGACCTGCTGCTGGTCTCCCTGGGCGTGGATACCTTCAAGGCCGATCCCATTTCCCAGTTCAAGCTGGAGAGCGATGACTACCTGCGCCTGGGCGAACGCTTGGCGCGGCTCGGCCTGCCGACCCTGTTCGTCATGGAGGGCGGTTACGCCGTGGCGGAGATCGGCATTAATACGGTGAACGTCCTGGCCGCCTTCGACGGCGCCTGATCCCTATCGCGAGGAATCCGACCATGCACAGCCTCTTGCGTCCGCTCACCGCCCTGCTGGGCAGCGCCCTGCTCGCCAGCGCCGTCCAGGCCGCCGATCCTGGCGAACTGCGGGTCTACAACTGGGCCGACTACATCCTGCCCGAGACGCCCAAGGACTTCGCCAAGCAGACTGGCATTCGCGTCACCTGGGATACCTTCGACAGCAACGAGTCGCTGGAAGCCAAGCTGCTGACCGGTCGCTCCGGCTACGACCTGGTCATCCCTTCCAACCAGTTCCTGGAAACCCAGATCAAGGCCGGGGTGTTCCAGAAGCTGGACAAGACCAAGCTGCCCAACTGGCAGAATCTCGATCCCGAGTTGCTCAAGCTGCTGGAGGTCAACGATCCGGGTAACCAGTACGGCGTGCCCTACATGTACGGCACCATCCTCATCGGCTTCAATCCGGCCAAGGTCAAGGCGGCGCTGGGCGCGGACGCGCCGGTGGACAGCTGGGACCTGGTGTTCAAGCCGGAGAACATGGCCAAGCTCAAGAGCTGCGGCGTGGCCATGCTGGATTCGCCTTCGGACATCCTGCCGGTGGTACTGCACTACCTGGGCCTGGATCCCAACAGCGCCAACGCCAAGGACTACGAGAAGGCCACGGCGCTGATGCTGAAGATCCGTCCCTACATGGCCTACTTCAACTCCACCAAGTACATGACCGATATCGCCAACGGCGACATCTGCGTGGCGGTGGGCTATTCGGGCAGCTTCTACCAGTTCGGCAACCGCGCCAAGGAAGCCGGCAACGGCGTGGTGGTGGACTGGCGCCTGCCGCGCGAGGGTGCGCCCATCTGGTTCGACACCTGGGCCATTCCGGCCAGCGCCGCCAACGTCGACCAGGCCCATGCCTTCATCAACTACCTGCTCGAACCCAAGGTGATCGCCGGAATCAGCGACTACCTCGGCTACCCCAACGCCAACAAGCCGGGCATGCCGCTGGTGACGCCCACGATCCGCGACAACCACGACCTGGTGCCCACCCCGGAAATGCTCAAGAAGCTCTATGTGGTGCAACCCCTGCCACAACCCATCGAGCGGGTCCGCACCCGTGCCTGGAGTCGCATCAAGGCCGGCAACTAGCGGCAACGGCGTCCACGACCACCCGAATGGTAGCCAATGGCTACCATTCGGCGGTTACATCCCCGCGTCCGGGAACCCTCTATCGCGCTAAGGGACTTATTGTGCTGAAGTGACCCATTGGATTTACCTGCCAGGTACGGCGTCATGTCCCTCAGTCTCGCCCTCACCCGAGCGCTGGCTCGGCCTTTCTGGGCCCTGCGCTTCGAACCGGTATTGGAACGGCATTACCAGCACGACATCGCCCGTTCGCGCCGGCGGCACCTGCGCATCAGCCTGACGGTCGCCATCCTGGCCTACGCCAGCTTCTCGATCTGGGACTGGATCCTGATGACCGAGGCCTTCTGGGTCATCAGCCTGCTCAGTGCCTTGGTGGTGCTCGGCGGGGGCGTGACGCTCTTGGCCCTCAAACTGATGCCGGCCGAGCATCCGGCGCGCGAGTGGCTGGGCATCCTGCCGTGTCTGCTGGCCTATGCACCGCCGCTGTTCGACCTCCAGGCGAGCGATGTCGCGCATCGCGCCCTCTGGCTGGCCACCCTCCCCCTCATGACGCTGTTCACCAACAGCTGCATCGCCCCACCCCTGCGGCAGGCGGCGGCACATAGCCTGTTCGCCCTGCTGACCATCGGCCTGGCCACCCAGATGCATGGTCTGCCCGTCGTGGAGGCTTCGCTGGTACTCACCCTGGCCGGCGCCACCGTGGTCTTTACCCTGCTCAACAGCTTCTGGATGGAAAGGGCCCGCCGGCAGGGCTATCTGCTGATTCTGCGTGATCGGTTGCGCAACGAAGAGCTGGCCGCCACCAACCGCGTTCTGGAACAGCAATCGGCCACGGACCCCCTCACCGGCGTGGCCAACCGCCGGGCGCTGATGCAGGCCCTGGCCACCGCCATGGCCCATCCCCCGCCCCGGCCATTGCTCCTACTGATGATCGACGTCGATCACTTCAAGGCCTTCAATGACCGCTATGGGCATCCGGCCGGCGATCGCTGCCTGCAACGGGTCGCCACCGCCCTGGCCAATGAATTGCGCGCCGGCGACTGCCTGGCCCGCTACGGTGGCGAGGAGTTCGCCATCCTCTGCACCCCTTCGCGCGAGGAGGATGCCGGCAAACTGGCCCAGCGCCTGCTCGATGCGGTACGACGCCTGGAGATTCCCCACCTCGGCCCCCCTGCTGGTCCGCGCGTGACCGTGAGCATCGGCGGCGCCTGCGCCCGACTGGACCACGACTGCGCCGAAACCTTTATCGAAGCCGCCGATCGCCAGCTCTACTGGGCCAAGCAGGCCGGGCGCGACCGCGCCATCCTGGAGGATTGCGATCGCTGCCAGACCCAGGTCGCTGAACCCAGCTAGCCCAGGCGATAGACCCGATCGACCAGAGTCGCGCTGGCCAGGCGCTGGCGCAGATCGTCGTCCAGGTGAGGGTCCTGCCAGTCGTAGAGACCGATGCGGCCATAGGCCTGACCGCGCCGGGGGCGGGTGCCCAGGTACTCCCAGACCACTCGGGTGCAGGCCGGCTCGCGGCGGTCGGAGGCGCTGACGCCCAGCTTGAGGCCGTTGAGGCGATCGATACGATTGCGCGCGCTGGGCAGCAGCACCGTCTGCGACAACTCGTTGCCGGTGAGGGATTCGTAGTCGGTGAAGAACAGCCGGCTTTCCAGGCTCATGGCCAGGCCCAGGTAGCGAAAGCGTGCCTGGCTCGTGGCCTCGCCCTGACGACGCAGGCGTTCGAAACGCACATAGCGAAAGACGCCTTCCTCCTCGAACAGCCGTACCAGCCCACAGAGCACTACGCCTGGGGTGGAGAGCGACGGATAGTATTCGTGGTAGTAGCCCTGGTAACGGACCAAGCCTTCCTGGCGTTCGCCGAACAGGGCCAGCGCCTGCCCCGCCCACCCCGTCTCCTGGCTGACCGGTGCCCCCAGGCGCGCCGCGAATTGCCGTTGCGGCAGCTGCAGATCACTGGCCGGCAATCCGAAGAACTCCGCCAGTCGCTGCAGGTTGTAGGGCGACGGACGGCTCTGGCCGTTGAGGTAGCGATTGAACTGGGCACGGTTGATACCGACGGCGCGACAGACGGCGGCAATCGAGCGGTGGCGCTGGCAGAGCAGCTGCAAATTGGCGGAAAAATCGCTCATGAACCCTGCCCAAGCTTGACAGACGGCCGGAAAACTAGCATCAAGTCGCGCCATTTTGAAGCGAGGCGCGGAATTGTCCACGCCGGTGGGATAGCCGAACCTAGGCGGCCCGGTCCGTCTTACTGCCCGTTCCACCCGGACCGATCCGTCCCAGCGCCCTGTCCCGGTCGTCTCCCCACGACCGGGCGCGGTGTCGGGAGCGGGATATTCCACAATAATAGCCCCAAGGCTTGCGAGCCGGCCTTGGAGCATCACTAGCATGCTCGAGGATTCTTCATGCACTACCTAGAAATGCTCAACGACTTCCTGTCCGGCCACGTGCTCATCGTGCTGATCGTCGGCCTGGGCAGCTATTTCACCCTGCGCTCGCGATTCGTACAGGTGCGCCACTTCCCGCACATGTTCACGGTGTTCAAGGATTCCCTGCGCAACAGCGGCGACGGCCTGAGTTCCTTCCAGGCGCTGATGCTCAGCCTGGCCGGCCGCGTGGGTGCCGGCAACATCGCCGGTGTGGGCCTGGCCGTGACCCTGGGTGGCCCCGGTGCGGTGTTCTGGATGTGGGTGACCGCCCTGGTCGGCATGGCCAGCAGCTTCTTCGAGTGCACCCTGGCGCAGGTCTACAAGCGCGCCGATGGCGACGGCCTCTACATCGGCGGTCCGGCGTACTACATCCAGCACGGCCTCAACAAACGCTGGATGGCGCTGATCTTCTCGGGCCTGCTGCTGGTGACCTACGGCTTCGCCTTCGTCGGCCTGCAGTCCTTCACCGTGACCCACTCGCTGGAAAACGCCTTCGGCCTGCCGGTGCAGTACACCGGGATCGCCCTGGCCATCCTGCTGGGCCTGGTGTTCATCGGTGGCATCAAGCGCATCGCCGCGGTCTCCGACGTCCTGGTGCCGGTCAAGACCCTGGCCTACATCGCCGTCACCCTCTATGTGATCGTCACCCAGATCGATCTGGTGCCCGGCACCCTGCTGACCATCGTCAAGAGCGCCTTCGGCCTGGAGCCGGCCTTCGCCGGTCTGCTGGGCGCCGCCATCACCATGGGCGTCAAGCGTGGCGTCTTCGCCAACGAAGCCGGTCTGGGCGCCGCGCCCAACGTCGCCGCCGTGGCCGCGGTCAAGCACCCGGCCGCCCAGGGCGTGGTGCAGGCCTTCAGCGTCTTCCTCGACACCTTCGTCATCTGCACCTGCACCGCGCTGCTGATCCTGCTCTCTGGCTTCTACGCCCCGGGCTTCGACGGCGACGGCATCGTGCTGACCCAGAACTCCCTGGCCGCGGTGGTCGGTGACTGGGGCCGCATCTTCATCAGCGTCGCCCTGTCGCTGTTCGTCTTCACCTGCATCCTCTACAACATCTACCTGGGCGAGAACGGCCTGCGCTACCTGCTCGGCCGCGGCAAGGCCGTGCTGCTGGGCTATCGCGGCCTGGTGCTGGTGCTGATCTGCTGGGGCTCCATGCAGAACCTGACCACGGTGTTCGCCTTCGCCGACATCACCATGACCTGCCTGGCCTTCGTCAACCTGATCGCCCTGGCCATGCTGATCAAGGTCGGCATGCGCATCCTCAACGACTACGACGCCCAGCGCCGCGCCGGTGTCGATCAGCCGGTGTTCGATGCCGACCAGTTCCGCGACCTGGACCTGGATCGCCAGGCCTGGCCGCCGCTGGATCGTCTGGAAGACACCGTCGCCGAGGCCCGCGCCGCGCAGCCGCGCCAGGCGCACTGACCGCCGCCACCGGATCGCCCTGACCCGGATCGCGACCGCTCTCCTGCCCCCACCTCGCGTGGGGGCAGTCCTATCAGGAAGTCCCCCATGACCTCACCCTACCTGCACATCCTCTACACCGGCGGCACCATCGGCATGCAGGCGACCGCCGCCGGCCTGGCCCCGGCCGCCGGTTTCGAGGCGCGCATCGAGGCCCTGCTGGCCAGCCGCCCGGAACTGGGCAACCCGACCTGGCGGCTGCAGGAGCTGCTGCCGCTGATCGACAGTGCCAACATGACCCCCGCCGCCTGGGAGCGCATGGCCCAGGCCATCGTCGCCGCGGCCGCGGACCCGGCCTGTCGCGGCGTGCTGGTACTGCACGGCACCGATACCCTGGCCTACAGCGCCGCCGCCCTGGCCTTCCGGCTGCTGGGCCTGGCCATTCCGGTGCTGCTGACCGGCTCCATGCTGCCGGCCGGCGTGCCGGACAGCGATGCCGACGGCAATCTGGCCGACAGCTTCGCCGCCTTCGCCAGTGGCCTGGCGCCGGGCGTCCAGGTGCAATTCCATGGCGAGCGCCTGCCGGCGGCGCGCTGCACCAAGCAGGCCAGCAGCGGCTGGAAGGCCTTCGTGGCAAGTGCCCGGCCGTGCAGTGGTGACGCCCTGGTCGCCGCACCTGCGGCCCTGCGCTTCGACCAGCCGCGCCAGGCGGTACGGGTAGCGGTGCTGCCGCTGTTTCCGGGCGTTGATGGCGCCACCCTGCGCGGTCTGGCGGGCAGCGGCGTGCAGGGGCTGGTACTGGAGTGCTATGGCAGCGGCACGGGGCCGGCGGACGACGCCGACTTCCTCGCCGCGCTGGCCGAACTACGCGATGCCGGGGTACCGGTGGTTGCCCTCAGCCAGGGTGCTCGCGGCACGGTGGAACTAGGCACCTACGCCGCCGGCAGCGGCCTGGCCGACGCCGGGGTGATCTCCGGTCGCGGCATGACCCGCGAAGCCGCCCTGGGCAAGCTGCACAGCCTGCTCGGCTGCGGGCTGGATCGCGCGGCGGTGGCCGAGTGGATCGGGCGTAATCTGTGCGAGGAGCTGTAAGCGTCGGCCAGGTGCCGGCTGCTCCCTCACCCCGGCCCTCTCCCAGGGGGAGAGGGTGTTTGAGTAGGCTGCGTACTGGCCCTGCGGCTGTCGATCCGACACCTCGGGAGCTTGAAGACGTAGGTTGGGCTGAGGCGACTCTTTCGCCGAAGCCCGACAGCGCGCGCTCGACCTGGGCCGCGTTGGGCTTCGCCTGACAACCTCAGGCACCCCGCACCAAACTCCCCTGAGCGCCCCCTCTCCCTCCGGGAGAGGGCCGGGGTGAGGGCAAACCCTAACGCCAAAGTAGCCCCTACAGCGCCTCGCGCCACAGGCTCACCGCCATCTCGGCCGAGGCGCCCGGCGCCACGGTCAGGACGTCGTCCATCACCCGCGCGGTCTCGATGCAGAGCATGCCGGTCCAGGCGTCGTCGGCGAACTGGCTCAGGCGCGCGGCCTTGTCGATCCAGGGATTCCACAGCACCGCCGAATGGCTGTTGCGGGTCTCGACGAACAGTCGGCGCTGCCACTGAGTATCGCGGATCGCCAGACGCGCCGGCAGCCCGACATAGACCCGGTCGGTCTCGGCGGTGATGGTCGGCTCGCCGTTCTGCCGCTTGCGGGTCCAGCCGTCCAGGCAGTCGTAGTAGTCGGCGTTGGCCAGGCCTTCGATGCCCACTTCGCGCACGTCGCTCACGCCGAAATAGGTGTGCAGCGCCTGGCTCAGCACCAGCGGGTGATCTTCCAGATTGCGCACGCTTAGGGTCAGCTCCAGGCGTTCGCCCACACTCAGGCTCAGGGTCAGCTCGGTGGCATGGGGCCAGCCCGGCGTGGTCTCGGCGGAGGTGCGGTGGTGGAAATCCAGGCGCACCCGGTCGGTATCCACCTCGACGCCACCCGCCTGCCAGGCGACCTGGCGCGCCAGGCCGTGAGCCGGGGCGTCCGCGGTGGTGGTGCACATCGCCTGGACTTCGGCCGGATTCTTCAGCAGGTCGCCGAACCAGGGCCAGCAGACCGGGATGCCGCCACGGATCGGGGTACCGGGCTCGAACACGGCTTCCGGATTGCCCCAGACGATGTCCGGCTCGCCGTCGAAGCCGTAGCGCAGCACATGGGCGCCCTGGCAGGCCACCAGGGCTTCGGCCTGGCCGACGCGGATGCGCCAGACGGGCAATTGGCCCAGTTGGATCTGTTCGACGAGGGGGGCAGCGGACATGGGATGACTCCTGGAAAAGGTGAGAGGCGACTGTAGTCCAGTCGAGGACCGGGCTCCAGCCAGCCATGGACAGCGCCGGCGGCAAAATCTCGCGGCGTTGCCCGGTTCTCATGTCCGCAGGCCAGGCTCGGCTAGACTCCAGGCCCCTTACCTCAGGAAATGTCTGGCCATGTCGGGTATCCCTCGCGCTCACCGCTCTTGCGGCCTTCTCCTGGGGCTGGCATTGCCGATCCTCGCCCAGGCCGCGCCCAGCCTCGACGACGAGGTCCGCACCGCCGCCCGCGCGGTGATGGCCGAGCAGGACATTCCGGGCCTGGCCGTGGGTGTCACGGCCCCGGGCCTGCGCCGGCTCTACTACTTCGGCACCGCCGATCGCCGTAGCGGCCAGGCGGTGGACGCCGCCACCCTGTTCGAGATCGGCTCCCTGAGCAAGACCTACACCGCCACCCTGGGTGGCTACGCGGCGGCGACGGGCCGGCTGCGGCTGGACGAAACGGTTGCGCAGGTTCGCCCGGCCCTGGCCGGCAGCGCCATCGGCCAGGCCAGCCTGCTGCAGCTGGCCACCTACAGCGCCGGCGGCCTGCCGCTGCAATTTCCCGACAGCGTCACCACAGACGACCAGGCGACGGCCTTCTACCGCGCCTTCCAGCCACCCTTCCCCACCGGCAGCCGCCGCCTCTACTCCAATCCCAGCATCGGCCTGTTCGGCGCCCTGGCGGCCCAGCGCCTCGACGAGCCCTTCGCCACGGCCTTGCAACGCCACGTACTGACGCCCCTGGGGCTCAGCCATACCTATCTGCAGGTGCCGGCAGCGGCTCAGGCCCACTACGCCTGGGGCCATGGCAAGAACGACCAGCCGTTGCGGGTCAATCCGGGCGCGTATGCCGAAGAGGCCTATGGCATCAAGACCACCGCGGGTGATCTGCTCGCCTTCGTCGAGGTCAACCTGGACCCCAGCCGGCTGCCGGCACCCCTGGCCAAGGCGATCGACGCCACCCAGCGGGGCTACTACCGCAGCGGTTCCATGACCCAGGGCCTGGGCTGGGAGGCCTACCCCTATCCGCTAGCCAAGACCCAGCTGCTGGCCGGCAATACCCCGGCGATGGCCCTGGAGCCGCAACCGGTGGACTGGCAGCACCCGCCATTGCCGGCGAGCGGCGCCCGGCTGTTGAACAAGACCGGCTCCACCAACGGCTTCGGCGCCTATGCGCTGTTCGTCCCCGAGCGTCGGATCGGCCTGGTGATCCTGGCCAACCGCAACTACCCGAATTCCGCACGGATCGAGACGGCCTGGCGGATCCTGCAGCAGCTCGATAGCGGGGTGCAATGAGGTACCCCAATCGCGGCCATGGGCCGCTCCTACAGAAGCATCACACCCTGTAGGAGCGGCCCATGGCCGCGATCAACTCGAACCCCGTAGCGTGGATGACGGCGCAGCCTCATCCACGAACCCCTGCGTCAAACCGCAACCTCAAACCCCGCCCGACTCCTCCCGCCCCTCCGCCGGCACCTCGTGCTCGGTGGCGTAGCCAGCGTCGGCCGCTTCCAGCACGCCATGGGCGATGCTGCAGAACAGCGAATTGACCCGGCGCATGTCGCTGAGCAGCCCCAGATGCAGGGAGCTGGTCTCGAAGCTCTCCACCACCTGTTGATGCAGCCGCTCGACGTGGGCATGGGCATAGCGCCGCTCCAGCAGGCGGAAGCGCTGCTTGAGCCGGCGTAGACGCCGCGCCGCGTCCAGGTCGCCGGACAGATAGACCGACAGGCACAGCTTGAGGCTGTCGACCAGCAGCCGGTGCAGCGCGGAGAGTTCGTCCACCCCGGAGGCCGAGAAGGACCGCCGCGCGGCGATCTTCTTGCTGTCCACGTCGCTGGCCATGCGCTCGATCAGATCGCCGGCCTGCTCCAGGTTGATCGCCAATTCGATGGTCTCCGCCCAGCGCCGGCTGTCGCGCTCGTCCAGGTCGTCGCGCGGCATCCGCGCCAGGTACAGCTTGATCGCCGTGTAGAGGGCGTCGACATCGTCATCGAGGCGGCGCACCTCGCGGGCCAGCTGCTTGTCGCCCGCGTTGATCAGCACCAGCAGGTGCTGCAGCATCTGCTCGATGACGTCGCCCATGCGCAACAGCTCGCGCGAGGCATTGGTCAGCGCCAGGGCCGGAGTATCCAGGGCGGCGGTGTCCAGGTGACGTGGCCGCAGAATGGTCTCGGCACTGTCCTTCGCCGGCAGCATGGCGGTGCAGAAGCGTGCCAGGGGGCCGGCCAGCGGTAGGAACAGCAGGCAGCGCACCAGGTTGTAGGCGACGTGGAAACCGATCACCACCTCGGCGTCGTTGAAGTCGTAGCCCTGCAGCCAGTCGGCCAGCAGGCCGATCCAGGGCAGCACCAGGATGCAGCCGGCCAGCTTGAACAGCAGGCTGCCCACCGCCACCCGCCGCGCCTCGACGCCCTGCTTGGCCGCGCCCATCAGCGCCAGCACGCCGCTGCCCAGGTTGGCACCCACCACCAGGCACAGCGCCACCTTGAGCGAGATGACTCCGGAGCCGGCCAGGGTAGCGGTGAGCAGCACCGCTGCCAGGCTGGAGTAGGACACCATGGCGAAGACCGCGCCGGTCAGGGCATCCAGTAGTTGATCACCGGTCAGCGAAGAGAACAGCACCTTGACCCCGGCGGCGTGGGTCATGGGCGAGGCCGCCTCGACGATCAGCTGCAGCGCCAGGATGATCAGCCCCAGGCCGATGGCGACCCGGCCGAGCTGGCCGGCGCGGGTCTGCTTGCGACCGAGAAAGAACACCACGCCAAGAAAGATCAGCAGCGGCGACAGCCAGGACAGGTCGAAGGTCAGCACCCGCGCCATCAGCGCGGTGCCCACGTCGGCGCCGAGCATGATGGCCAGCGCCGGGGTGAGTGGCACCAGGCCCTGGGCGACAAAGGAGGTCACCAGCAGCGCCGTGGCGTTGCTGCTCTGCACCAGGGCGGTGACGGCGATGCCCGAAAGAAAGGCCAGCGGCATGCGCTGCATGCTGCGGCTGAGCACCCGCCGCAGGCTGGCGCCGTATACCCGCAGGATGCCGGTGCGCACGATATGGGTGCCCCACACCAGCAGGGCGACGGCGGATAGCAGATTGAGCAGTGTCAGCATCGTGGCGCCCTCCCGGCGCGTGTCCAAGAGCTCCTGGCGAGCTTGTCACAAAATCGTAATGACCGTTCTGCACAGACGCACGAGCCCGAAGGCAGGGCACCTTCGGGCTCGTGGGGACTTGCTGGATTAGGCGGCGGAGACCCGGGTGGGTTCCGCCGCGGCGCTTAGATCTGCTCTTTGCGCAGCTTGACCGCGTCGCGGGCCTTGGCCTTGCCGCGCAGGCGGATGTTGATGGCTTCCACCGCCAGCGAGAAGGCCATGGCGAAGTAGACGTAGCCCTTGGGCACGTGGACTTCGAAGGCTTCGGCGATGAGCACGGTACCCACCACGATCAGGAAGGACAGCGCCAGCATCTTCAGGCTCGGGTGCTTGTCGATGAAATTGCTGATGGCCCCGGCCGCCAGCATCATCACCAGCACCGCGACGATGATCGCCGCCACCATCACCGGCACATGGCTGACCATGCCGACCGCGGTGATCACCGAGTCCAGGGAGAAGACGATATCGATGATGGCGATCTGGATGATGGTGCCGATGAAGCCGCTGCCCTTCTTCTGGGGTGCATCCTCGTCCTGCTCTTCCTCGCCTTCCAGGCCGTGGTAGATCTCGGCGCTGCTCTTCCACAGGAGGAACAGACCACCGAAGAAGAGGATGAGGTCACGCCCGGAGATGCCCTGGCCGAAGACAAAGAACAGGTCGGCGGTGAGGCGCATCACCCAGGTGATGGACAGCAGCAGCAGGATGCGGGTGACCATGGCCAGGGCCAGGCCGAAGAAGCGGGTCCGCGCCTGCATGTGCTTGGGCATGCGGCTGACCAGGATGGAGATCATGATGATGTTGTCGATGCCCAGAACGATTTCCAGGGCCGTCAGGGTAAAGAAGGCGACCCAGATTTCCGGGTTGGTCAGCCAGTCCATTGCAAATCCTCTTTTAGCTGAGACGCGCTCGGGCGCGCGCTCCAATGGAAAAGGCGCGTCAGGCGACGCGCCATTTTCGAACAGCCGGCAAGGCTAGTCGTACATTTGGTAAAACTCTAGCGGCTGTACAGCGGAAACACACCCAGTAACAAAGCACCGCCCAGCAGGAACATGCAGGTCACGGTGGCCCATTTCAGGGTGAAGCGCTGGTGGTCGCCGAACTCCACCTTGGCCAGGCCCACCAGCAGGTAGGTCGAGGGCACCAGGGGGCTGAGCAGGTGCACGGGCTGACCGACGATGGAGGCCCGGGCGATCTCCACCGGACTGATGCCATAGGCCGCGGCGGCCTCGGCCAGCACCGGCAGCACGCCGAAGTAGAAGGCGTCGTTGGAGATGAAGAAGGTGAACGGCAGGCTGACCAGGGCGGTGATCACCGCCATATACGGACCCAGGGCATCCGGGATCACCGCCAGCAGGCCCTTGGACATGGCGTCGACCATGCCGGTACCCGAGAGGATGCCGGTGAAGATGCCGGCGGCGAAGATCAGCGAGACCACCGCCAGGACGTTTTCGGCATGGGCGGCGATGCGCTGCTTCTGCATGTTCAGGCAACGGTAGTTGACGGTCATGGCGATGCCGAAGGCGATCATGAACAGCACCGGCATCGGCAGCACGCCAACGATCAGCGCGGCCATCAGCGCCAGGGTCAGCAGGCCGTTGAACCAGCGCAGGTGCGGGCGGCGGGCCTCGGCGCACTGGGAGACGGTGACGTCGGCGCCTTCGGTCTCGCCGATTTGCAGGATGCCCAGGCGGGCGCGTTCGCTGCGGCCATAGAGGTAGGCGAGGAAGAACAGCCAGGCGATGGCCAGCAGCATGGGCGCGATCATGGGCACGAAGACGTCGGCCGGGTCCACGTGCAGGGCACTGGCGGCGCGGGCGGTCGGACCGCCCCAGGGGGTCAGGTTCATCACGCCACTGGAGAGCAGCATCAGGCAGGTCATGATCAGCGGATTCATGCCCAGGCGCTTGTACAGCGGGAACATGGCCGCCACGCAGATCATGTAGGTGGTCGAGCCGTCACCGTCCAGGGAGACCACCAGGGTCAGGAAGACGGTGCCCATGGCCACCTTGAGCGGATCGCCCTTGACCAGCTTGAGGATCCAGCGCACCGCCGGATCGAACAGGCCGGTATCGATCATCACGGCGAAGTAGAGGATCGCGAACAGCAGCATCACGCCGGTGGGCGCCAGCTTGCGGATGCCGTCGAGCATCATCGGGCCGAGGGCGTCGAGCTTGACGTGGCCGAGGCTGGCGAATTCGCTGGACAGCGCCCAGGCCAGCACGGCGAAGGCGATCGGCACCATGGTCAGGGCGATCAGCGGAGACAGGCGCTTGGTCATGATCAGGTACATGAAGGTCATGACCATGGCGAAGCCGAGGAAAGTCAGCATGGGAATACCTCTGAATTTTCGCGAAGAGAAGGAGGGTTCAGCCGCGGCGCAAGGGCGCGGTGAGGGCGAAAATCCAGGGGAGACGGGCGCGCGGGGACGCCTGGAGGGACAGATACGACATGGCAAGAATCCTGGTTATTTTTGTAGGCACGTCGCCCGCTCACGGGGGCGGGTCTTGAGCGGATCCTAAGAGGTCAACCTTTCGCCAGCCTTGCGTGGTGGCGAATGGATGTTGCCGGATGTCACGAAGCGGACATGAAGGAAGGGGTTAGCCGCCCCGCTGCCAGTACAAAACGCTCAGCTGCTCGATGCAGCAATCGAGCGGGCTCTGGATCCTGGTGGACCGCCTGCGCGCCGAGAGGGCCCAGGCGCCGATCTGAATGACGCCTGGCGGCAAGAAAAAAGCGGACCGCGCTCGGGGCGCTGTCCGCTTTTTTTGCCGACCGAATGCGGGCGTCAGCCGCGCAGTCGCGTGTTGAGCACGGCGATGTGCTCCGGGCCGATGCCGCAGCAGCCGCCGATCAGGCTCGCGCCACGCGCCTGCCAGTCCTGGGCGAAGCTCAGGTAGCCGGGCGGATCCAGGTCGGGACGCAAGGGGTCGAGGCCGTCGTTGGCAGTGGCCTCTTCCGGCTGGGGCGGAAAGGCGTTGGCATAGGCGCCAAAGGGAATCTCGACACCCGCCGCGGCAAAGGTCGCCCGTGCGGTATCCAGCGCCGCGGCCATCACCTCGGGCTGGCTGCAATTGAACAGCAGTGCCCCAGCGCCCAGTGCCACGGCCAGTTGCGCGGCCGCGGCCACCGGCTCGCCGGATCTCAGCCGTGGGATCTCGTCGACGTCTTCGTCCTTCAGGGTAAAGGACAGCCACAGCGGCTTGCCGTCGTCGGGCAGGCCGGCGGCGATGGCGCGCACCTCGGCCAGGGAGCTCTGGGTTTCCGCCAGCCAGAGATCGACATGGGGCGCCAGGCCGCGGATCAGCGGCTGCAGCACCTCGTCCACCCGCGCCGGCTCGAACAGATCGGGGCGATAGGAACCGAACAGTGGCGGCAGGGAGCCCGCCACCCGCACCGGCTGACCGCTGGCTGCCACGGCCTGCCGCGCCAGCTGGCCAGCCCGCGCGGCCAGGCTCTCGCCTTCGGTGGCGAAGCGCTCCTCGCCAATATGGAAGGGCACCACCGCATAGCTGTTGCTGGTGATCACCTGGGCACCCGCCTCGATATAGGCCCGATGCACCGCCTCCACCTGCTCCGGCGCCTCGCTCAGGGCCAGGGCCGACCACTCCGGCTGGCGAAAGGGTGCGCCACGGCGCTGCAGCTCACGACCCATGCCACCGTCGAGCAGAACAAGATTCATGTTGGCCATATAGCTATTTCACTTTTCCTTATAACCAAAACAGAGTTCAATATCGGTTCTCATATCTCTCTAATACCAGGCCCTCTTCCCCTTTGCAAAGGACGCCCCCATGAGAACCGCTCTGCTATCGGCCTTAGGCCTGACCCTGGCGCTGGCCGCCACCTCGGCCTCGGCTGGCGCCACCCTGGACCGCATCAAGGCCAAGGGCGAGCTGGTCAATGTGCTCATGGAGAGCTATCCGCCCTTCTCCCAGCTCAATGCCCAGAACCAGCTGGAAGGCTTCGACGTCGACGTGGCCAAGGCCGTGGCCGACAAGCTGGGCGTCAAGCTGCGCCTGGAAACCCCTTCCTGGGATGTGATCGCCGCCGGCCGCTGGAGCGGTCGCTACGACGTCTGCATCTGCTCCATGACGCCCAGCCAGGCGCGCGCCCAGGTGTTCGATTTCCCGGTCAACTACTACGCCTCGCCGGCGGTGATCGTGGTCAACGCCGGTGACGACCGCATTCAGGGTGCCAAGGATCTCTCCGGCAAGAAGGTCGGCGTCACCAGCGCCTCCTCCTACGAAAGCTACCTGAACAAGGACCTGACCATCGAAGGCCAGGAGGACCAGCCGCTGAGCTATCCCTTCGACCAGGTGCAGGTGGTGCCCTTCCCCGACGACAACGTCGCCTTCCAGGACCTGGGCCTGGGCGCCGGTAAGCGTCTGGACGCGGTCCTGACCAACCTGGTGACCGCCCAGCCGCGCCTGGCCCAGGACAGCAAGTTCAAGCTGGCGGGCGCGCCGCTCTATGCCGAGCCCAACGCCGTGGCCATCGAGAAGGGTGATGCGGAATTTGCCGCTAAGCTGCGCGAGATCATCGAGGGGCTGCGCCAGGACGGCACCCTCAAGCGGATCTCCGACAAGTGGATCGGTGCCGACATCAGCCAATGAGTCAGCTACCACCCCCGGTCGAATCGCGTCCCCTGCTGAGCTTTCGTACCCGCGTCTGGCTGACCTGGCTGGCGCTGCTGGCCGGGGGTGTGTGCTTCGTGCTCGGCTTCGACCTCAAGTTCGCCAGCGTCTGGCCGCGCCTGCCCAACCTGGTGGGCTGGCGCCTGGGTCCCAACGGCTTCCTGCAGGGCGCGGCCCTGACCCTGTTCCTCAGCCTCAGCTCCATCCTGGTGTCGGTGCTGCTGGGCTTCGCCGCGGCCCTGGGGCGGCTGTCGTCCAGTGCCCTGGCCTATGGCGTGGCGACCTTCTACGCCTCCTTCTTTCGTGGCACCCCGCTGCTGATCCAGATCCTGCTGATCTACCTGGGCTTGCCGCAGATCGGCGTGGTGCCCGGCGCCATCAGCGCCGGCATCCTCGCCCTGTCGCTGAACTACGGCGCCTACCTCAGCGAGATCTTTCGCGCCGGCCTGCTTGGCGTCCCCGCCGGTCAGCGCGAGGCGGCCCTGGCGCTGGGCCTGTCGCCGCGGGTGATCTTCTGGCGCGTCACCCTGCCCCAGGCCATGCGCAGCATCATCCCGCCCACCACCAGCCAGTTCATCTCCATGCTCAAGGACTCCTCCCTGGTTTCGGTGATGGGTGTCTGGGAGGTGATGTTCCTCGCCCAGTCCTATGGCCGCTCCAGCTATCGCTATCTGGAAATGCTGACCACCGCGGCGGTGCTCTACTGGCTGATGTCCCTGGCCATGGAATTCATGCAGTCGCGCCTGGAGCGGCACTATGGGAAGGCGTATCGGGGGCGTTAGGGCCTGTGGCTAGGCTGCGAAGCACTGACGTCCGATCGACGCCTCACCACCGGAGTAGCCAGGATGAAAGTGGATTGGCATGGTGCCGAGCTGACTCGTGCCGCCGTTATTGATCGGCACTACAGGCACACGCAGAACGTTCGCCGTTTCATGCTCGCGGCCTGTGGCGAGGCCTTCCGCTTCGATCGCGACCTCATGGCGTGGATCCGCAGGGGAGTACCCAAGACCCTGGGCGATGTGGTGGATGAATGGCACCGTCGGCAACGCGGTCGATAGCGTCTTGCTGTCTCTAGTCACTCGCTGATCCTCGCTGTTTATAAGCGGAAGCGGAGGCCACATGACTGAAACGGAAACCACTACTCAAAAGCTGTCCCGTTTTGAAACGGCGCGTTTTTGTCTTGAATCGCTGATGGCCAACTGTTCGCGGTTGATCCAGGCAGAAGAGGCGAAATCAGAGCCGGATCAGGCCTGTATCGATCAATTGAAGGCCAGGCGTCGCGAATACCGCAGACTTCGTAACGATCTGGATTTCGACGATCGAAGACAAGTCGAGGACGCCATAGCCACCTATGGCCCTCAGGCAAAAGCCGCTATGCAACAGACAGCGAGACAGGATCCTGGTGCGAGCTGATTGACTGGGCGCCAACCGGGATGAATGCCGATCGTGCTGGATGACGTCAGCGTAGGAAAAGCTGCTCCTCAAAGGATCGCACCCGGTACAGGCGGAGTGATCCTTTGAAATCGCAATTATGGCAGCAGGATCCAGCCACTACTTGAGATCGGTCGTCAGCTCCGGCGTACCGAAGCTGACGAGCCTGGCATTGGAACGTTCGAAATAGCCCTGCCAGAAACGTTCGAGACTCTGCAGTACCTTGCCAGAACGATAGGCACCCTTGGCATCGTCACCGATCAAGCCCGCACCCATGACATACACCCGGGCGCCGTCCAGTTGGGCGAACAGCTCCTTCTTCTCTACCTTGGCCAGCTCAGCTGCAGGGTCGATTCCACGAATGCGGTTGGCTTGATAGAAGCTGCCGAAGTCGCTGTTCTCCAGCATGTCTGATACCAGCAGAATGATCTGATCCTCGCTAGGCTCCTGGCCTAGGTCTTCGCCAATCTTCTTGAGGCTGGCGAAGATTTCACTGCGCGATATCTCCTCGTTAGGCTTGCCGAAACTCTCGACGAATTGCTTGCCGAACGTCTTCTGGAAAAAAGCGGCCTGCTGTTGCAGACAGGTATCGAGCTTCTTGAGGCTGGCGTTGCCGATATGGTTACGCACCTTCCCAACCAACGGTTTTTCCAGGATGCCGGCAAACTGCAACTTCATGTAGTTGTTCTGCAACAAAGCCGAAAATTGATAGAGCTTGATGCTGTCGCCTGGCTGTAGGTATCTCAGGGTGTGCTCCCAGGCACTGCTTTTGAGCGCCTGGGGCATATTGACCGTTTCATCGATGACCACCGTCAACGCTCGCCCCGAGGGGGCTGGCTGTTCGCTGGCCAATTGCGCATAGCGGTAACAGCTCGGCAAGTCGTTACGTTCAGCCGCCATTGTCGCAGGCGCCAACAATAGGCACACAATTGCCAAGGTTGTGGTCAGGCGCATTTCAGGCACCCTCTTTCTTGGCACGCTTTATCGCCATCTGAACTTTCTGCTTGCTCAGCAGTGCGGCGCTGTCGACACCCAGTTCTTCGCCGATGGCGGTCAGTTCTTCGGGCGAATAGACCGTGAGGTCGCCCAGGTTGGCGATCAAGGCGTTCTGCTCTAGGGCAGGTGCCGGTGCCGATACAGATGCTGGTGCTGGTGCTGGTGCTGGTGCTGGTGCTTCAACGGTCGCGCTCGACGAACGCTCAGGAGCTGAGGTTTCAGCAACAGCAGCCACGTTGTTGAGCGCAGCCAATTCACGCTGCAACGCCTGTTTTTGCTTGGCGGTATCAAGCGCCTCACGCATCGCTTCCAGCTCGCTGGCAGCCTGATGCGCTTTTTTCTGCCGCTGACTTTCGCTGTTCTGCCGCTCTTTCTCGTTGGCATAGAGCGCAAAGCTCCGACGCAGACCACGGTCGGCACTACCGCCTAGAGAATGACGATGCTCGATCCGCTCTTGCAGACTGCTGAGCTTGGCCTCGGCATCTCGGGCGACTCGATCACGCTGACTCTGCTGATAGGCCGCGAATTCGCTGGCACTGCTGAAGCCGGAGATATAGCCCGCTGCTTCCCGTGACTGGGTGCCGGCGAACGAACGGAAAACGCCGATCAGGATGCCGATGATCTGTACGCCGATGAAAATGACCGACAGGATGAAGAAGGTGAGTTTGTAGGCGAAGATCCGATCGCCAGCCACTTCACTGGCCGCACGCTGGTCAGCCGCCTGACCATCGGCAGTGGCTTCGCTGGGCAACTGGAAAGGCGAAGCGTCTGGGATGAGCGCCGAACTGCTACCCGACGCATAGGGCGAACCGTTTACCTGCTGGGTTTCCAGCTCGTTGATGGTGGACGCTCGGATAAAATAGGCACCAATGGCCAGAGTTAGAATAAGCGCCGTAGCAATGATAGTGGTCCACCAGGTCGGGGAGACCGTGGCGTTGTGCTTTACTCGATTGATGATATGCAGGTACTTGGGCTCTTTATCATCGAGGCCGGTACGGTCCAGATCGACGTTGGCATCGGCCTGAAGATCCTTGGCGTTGTTGTTGCGCCGAGCCTGCCGATGCCATTCGCGGGCTTTGCGGATAAGGCCGTTGCGGTGAATCTCGGCACCCATGAGGTGGGTAGCAGGAACCAGAATGGTACCGATCAGCAGGGAGATGACGATGGCCGAAAATTCCGCCTGATTGGCGGAAATATTGTTGGCAATGAAAGGCGCCAGTACCAGAGCGAAGATGAACGCCTCAAGGATCACCAGAAAGATGCTGCCGATCCACAGGGGCAATCCCGTAGGTTTGCGGCCACGCTCTTCCACCTTGTTCAGATAGTTCGCGCATTTGTCGTAGAAGGTTGCGTCCTTGTTCACGCGCTCATAATAGCGATGGTATTTCGCGCATAGTTCACGCTCGGCCTTGTACCAGGCCGTCCCGCCTTCTTCACGATCCTGCATGAGATCGCGTTTAGACGCCTTGGCGATGAAGCCCACGACCGGAAAACTGACGCCCAGATTGAGAAAGAAGTACTTAACCTCATCCCACCAGCGGATGATTACCACGACCAGTACCAGCAGGCTGATCAGCGGCCATATCGCGTAGCGATAAGCCGCCAGCGCTGTTGTCAACGTCTCGAAAAGTTCCATGTTTCGTCCCCGGAATCAGCCGCGCACAGGCGCGTAAGTCGCTATGTAAGGTTTGGTGCCATTGTCGTAAAACAGGTCGCCGTCGATACTCTTGTCGCCGGTCTTTTTAATTACTACATCAATACAACTTACCGGTGCCTGCTCGGGCTTTTCCAAGAAGACCCGGTAGAGAATGGCGTCTTCGCCTTCATAGGTATTGGCGACGGCCGTATAGGCATCGCTGGGTCCGCCTTTGTTTTTTTCATAGTTCTGGGTAATGAAGACTTTCGGATCCTTCACCAGCGCAGCGTTGTCACGCAGCACGGCAACCGGCGACAGGGTCACAAGATGGCCATTGACCAGACCGGCCCAGGCGCGCCCGTTCATGCCGGGCAGGTATTCGCGCGTGACATGGTCAGATAGCGCAGCGCCGGTCGCGAAGCTTTTGACCTCGCCGCTGACGCGCGGGGCGTCCTGCTGACAGCTGCTCATGGGTACCTGGGCATAGGCACTGGAAATCAGCGCGAATCCGCCACTTTTCGGACGCAGGGCCTGACCGAGCTTCCAGGCACCGCTATCAACCGGCTGACCGCCGAAATCGATTTTCGCCAAGCTCGGCTTCGTCTGCCGAGGCGCCTCGGCATCTGTCGTCTTGGCCGCTTTCGACGGCGCAGTGGCAACAACCGGTTTTTTACCCTCGGGCTTGGCCACGGACTCCGTGGCGGTGCCATGGGCCAGATACTTGGCGTTGTTCTTTTCCGCGTTGATGCGCTTGACCAGCATGGCCTTGTCATTCAACTCGACGATCTCGACGCGGCGGTTCTTGCCGCGTTCGAGCGGATTGCTGTTGTCGGCGATGGGGCGCGAGGCGCCGGCACCCTGGAAGTACATGCGGTCTCGCGAAATGCCCTGCTCGACCAGAATGCTCGCCACTGCCCGCGCGCGCTGCTCCGACAGTGCCTGGTTAATGGCCGGCGTACCGGTGGCATCGGTGTGGCCGACGATGAGGATCGGCGTGGCTTCCTTGCCCACATAGGCACTGGCCAACTTGCCGATCTTGCGGCGACCTTCGTCGTTGAGCTGAGCACTCCCTATCGGGAACATACCTTCGTCGGCGATCTGGGCCACCAGGCCCGCCTCTTGCGGCGCGGCCGAAGGCGTAGCGGCGGCGGTCTGCAGCGTTTCCACCTGTAGCGGGATCTTTTCCTGTTCGGCGATCTGCTTGAGTCGCTCAAGACGATTCTTGTAGGCCAGAGCCGCGCCACAACCCACCGAGGCACCGACCACGGCCCCGGCGATCAGCGTCGCACCATCGCCCTTGGCCAGCGCAGCCGCGGCTACGCCCGTAGCGGCACCAAGGAAACCGCCGGCCAGGCAGTTGACGGTGCGACTCTGGCCGCTGGAAAAATTATCGACGGTGGCGCAGCCGGTAACGCCCAAGGAAATGGCTACGGTCAGCGCAGCAAGGCGTACTGGCCGGGAAGGAAGCAAAGAAGCCTGACTCACGTAAGTGACTCCTGGTTACTGGAGATAACGGATAACCAGGATGAAACGACCTATGATGTTTCATCCATGAAAACGGCGGGTGCTCTATCTAGCAGGATAGAAGCCTGGATTATATCCCGATATTACGGGTGGAAAGTGAAGAAGTGGGTTCGATGCAATGACAGACAACTTGAGTCGGGCCTAACAATCTCAAGGCAATATCATAACTAACGTTATTGCCTGCATAACTACTCCATCCAGGCCCGCCGCAGCCTGGCCAGCGCCTCGACGATCCGCGCCTCCGGTACCGCTGCAAAACCCAGCACCAACCCGGCGCGGGCGTCGGGCGGGGTCGGGCCCTCGGGCAGCCAGTAGCGCGACAGCGCATTGAGCTCCACCCCGACCGCGGCTGCCCGGGTCACCAGTTCGGCTTCGCGGGCCAGGTGGGTGACCGGCAGGCACAGATGCAGGCCGGCCACCGGGACGCCCGGCGGGGCGCAGCCGGCGACCGCGGGCCAGCCGGCCAGCAGGGCATCGCGGCGGCTACGCGCCGCACGTCGCATGCGGCGGATATGGCGCTGGAAATGGCCCTGCTCGATGAAGTCGGCCATGACCGTCTGGGTGGCGCTGTCGAGATGGCGGATGCCGGCCCGTTGCAGTTCCAGCAGCGCCGGCACCAGCGCGGGCGGGGCCACCAGATAGCCCAGGCGCAGACCGGGAAAGGCGATCTTGGAGAAGGTGCCGACATAGAGCACCCGACCGTGGCGATCCAAGGCGGCCAGGGGCGCCAGCGGCGCGCCCTGGTAGCGGTACTCGCCGTCGTAGTCGTCCTCGACGATCCAGCCGTCGGCCTGCCGCGCCCAGTCCAGCAGCGCCAGGCGGCGCGGCAGGGACAGCACCGCGCCGGTGGGATACTGATGCGACGGGGTGACATAGACCAGCCGGCAGTCCGGCAGCCCTGCCAACTGCTCCACCATCAGCCCGGCCCCATCCACCGCAACGCCCTGCAACCGCGCCCCGCCACTCTGCAAGGCCAGGCCCGCGGCGCGATAGCCAGGGTCCTCCATGCCCGCCAGGGCTCCGGGCGCCAGCAGCAACCGGGCGCAGAGTTCGATGGCCTGCTGGGCACCGCTGGTGATGAGGATCTGCTCGGGTGCGCAGACCAGGCCCCGCGCCTGGCGCAGGTAGGCGCTCAGCAAGCGCCGCAGGCGTAGTTCGCCGCCGGGTTCGCGATAGCCGAGCAGGGCCGGCTCGGGCTGGCGCCAGAAGCGCTGCTGCAGCCGCGCCCAGGTAGCGAAGGGAAACAGATCCACCGCTGGCAGACCGACGCGAAAGGCGCACGGCGCGCCGGGTGGCACGCTGGCTGGAGGCGCAGGCGTGGCCCTGACCGTGGCATCGGGAGCGGTCAGGGCCTGGGTCACGGGCACGACATAGGTACCGTCGCCCGGGCGGCTGTCGAGAAAGCCCTCGGCCAGCAGCTGCTCGTAGGCCGCGGTTACGGTATTGCGCGACACGCCCAGCAGCCGCGCCAGTTCGCGACTGGCCGGCAGGCGCACCCCGGCGGCAAGCTCACCAGTCAGGATCCGCCCCCGCAGGCCCTGGTAAAGCTGGCGCGCCAAGCCCTGTCCGGGCTCCAGCAACAGCCCCGACGGATCGAATCCCAGCATGGATTGGCACCCTGAAAGTTGCAGGAATTGGCTCTTACAGGGAGCCAAAGCCGACCTTAGCATGGCGAGACGTTGCTGGAGCCTTGCCATGTACCCCAACCCCGCCTTCTGTCTCGAAGACTTGCCCAGGCTGCACCAGCATCTGCGCGATCATGCCCTGGCGCTGCTGATCAGTCAGACCTCATCCGGTCCCCTGGTGAGCCATCTGCCGCTCTGGCTTGAGCCCGACGAGGGCCCCTATGGCACCCTCTACGGCCATCTGGCGCGCAGCAATCCCCAGGCCCCGGCGCTGGTCGAGGCGGGACAGGTGCTGGCGGTGTTCCAGGGACCCCAGGCCTATGTCAGCCCGGCCTTCTATCCCGGCAAGGCCGAACATGGCCGGGTGGTGCCGACCTGGAACTACCAGGCGGTGCACGCCCGCGGCCGCGTCGAGGTGTTCGACGATCCCGAGCGCCTGCTACCGCTGCTGGAGCGCCTCACCGACCGGCACGAAGCCGGGCGCGCCCGGCCCTGGCAGGTCGCGGATGCGCCAGCGGACTTCGTGCGGGGCATGCTGCGCGCCATCCGTGGTCTGCGCCTACCGCTGGACAGCCTCCAGGGCATCGCCAAGCTCAGCCAGAATCGCACCGCCGCCGATCGCGAAGGCGTCCGCCAGGGGCTGGCCGCCAGCCCTGTACCCAGCGACCAGGCCCTGGCCGCCCTGATCCCCTCTCCCGTCTGACTTGGAGTCACCCATGACCATCCGCCCCCTGACCGAAACCGATCGCGCCGTCTGGCACGACCTCTGGCAGGCCTACCTGGCCTTCTACGAAACCAAGCTGCCGGAAACCACCTACGCCCGCACCTGGCAGCGCCTGCTCGATCCCGCTCAGCCCCTGCATGGCGCCCTGGCCTGGGACGGCGAGCGGCCCCTGGGCCTGGTGCACTTCATCTATCACCCGTCCTGCTGGACCGAGACCGACTACTGCTACCTGCAGGATCTCTATGTCGCCGAAGGCCATCGCGGTGGCGGCCTGGGCCGCGCCCTGATCGAGCACGTCTATGCGCGCGCCAGAGCAGACGGCTGCGACCGGGTGCACTGGCTGACCCAGGAAACCAACCAGGCGGGACGCCAGCTCTACGACCGCATCGCCACTCGCTCGGGTTTCATCCAGTACCGCCACCTGCTGGGAGACAGAGCATGACCACCCTCGACTGGACCCCGGCCCGCCTGCCTCAGCCGCGCCTGCTGCAAGGCCATCATGTACGCCTGGAAACCCTCGATCCGCAGCGCCACGGCGCCGATCTCTGGCAGGCCCTGCACCACCAGGACCCGGCCCTGTGGGACTTTCTGCCCTATGGCCCCTTCACCCAGCAGGCGGCCTTCGACGGCTGGCTGGCGGGCCTGGCCGAAGGTCGCGATCCGCTGTTCTACGCCGTGGTGGATCCCCGCGACGGCCGTGCCCTGGGGCAGCTCAGCCTGATGAGCATCGTCCCTGAACACGGCAGCATCGAGATCGGCCATGTGGCCTTTGGCGGGCGCTTGCAGCGCACGCCCCTGGCCACCGAAGCCTTCTATCTGCTGATGCAGGAGGCCTTCTCCCTGGGCTATCGGCGCCTGGAGTGGAAATGCGACAACGCCAATGCCCGTTCCAAGCGCGCCGCCGAGCGACTGGGCATGCGCCCTGAAGGTCTGTTCCGCCAGCACCGGGTGGTCAAGGGTCGCAACCGCGACACCGCCTGGTTCAGCCTGCTGGATCACGAATGGCCCACGGTGGACGCAGGCTTCAGACGTTGGCTGGCGGCGGAGAACTTCGATGCGGCAGGGCGCCAGCTGAGCGCCCTGGCGGTCACGTCCAGCAAATGAGAAGCAATACCAAGGAGGCGGGCAAAGCGCTATCCTAGAGAGGTTGCTACCACCAGTCTCCTTTGCCGTGACCGCCATCCACGTCCTGCTCGTCGACGACCACCGCAAGCTGCGCGAACCCCTAGCGATCTACCTGCGTCGCCAGGGGTTCGAAGCCACCACCGCGGCCGATGCCACGCGAATGAAGGCGCTGCTCGCGCAGCAGCGCTTCGATGTCATCGTCCTCGACGTGATGCTGCCGGATGGCGACGGCTTCAGTCTCTGCCGTGAGCTGCGCCAGCGCGACACGACGCCGGTGATCCTGCTCACCGCCCGGGGCGAACTGGACGATCGGGTGCTGGGCCTGGAACAGGGCGCCGACGACTACCTGACCAAGCCGTTCGAACCGCGTGAACTGGTGGCGCGAATTCGCACCCTGCATCGTCGCTCCCAAACGACCGCGCCGCCGCATCAGCGCGAGTCCATCCCAGCGGCAATCTATCGTTTCGCGGGTTGGCACTACGCCGCCGTCAGCCAGCGCCTGCAGTATCCCGATGGCAGCACCCGCCGCCTGGGCCAGGCGGAGGCCCGCCTGCTGCTGGCGTTCCTGTGCCAGCCCCAGACCGTGCTGCATCGCGATCTCTTGCTGGACCGGGTGCGACCGCCCGATCGTGAGTTGGAAGACCGCAGCCTGGATCGCCAGGTCAGTCGGCTGCGCCTGCGCCTGACCGATCCGGCCGGCGAGTCGCCGCTGCGCACCGTCTGGGGCCGCGGCTATCTGCTGGATTGCCCGGTAGAGGCACTGGACGGGCCATGATCGCTCCCTGGCGGCACTGGCTGCAGGGCATCACGCCGCGCCTCTGTCTGCTGTTCTGCGCCGCCTTGCTGCTGGCGCACGCGGCCGCGGCGCTGGTCCTGCACCAGACCGGCGCGCTGGTCCATCCGCTGTCCTATGGTCAGGCCTTGGAGCGCCTGGCGGTGGCCCGTACCGCGGTCGAACGCCTGCCGGCGGCGCAGGCGCAGGCCCTGCTGCGGGTGCTGGCCGAGGCACCGGCGCAGGTCTGGGTGGCCGCGACGCCGGAGGTGACGCCCTTCGCCATGCTCGCCGAGGAACGTCGCCTGACCCGGGATCTGGCGCGACGCCTGGGGCAGACCGAAGACGGCCTGGTGATGCAGTTGGAAGGCCTGGCGGGCGACGCCGCCCGCGCCTCACCGCTGACCCCGGCCGGCTGGGCCCCCCTGCGCTTGCGCAGCAGCGTGCGCCTGCCGGACGGTCGCTGGCTCAATGCCGTGCAGTATCCGGCGCGCAGCGACGGCTGGCTGACCGCCCTGGGTTGGTCGCTGCTGCTGGGCGCCCTGCCGGTGCTGCTGCTGGCCTGGCTGTTGATCGGCCAGCTGGTACGGCCGCTGCAACGGCTCACCCGCGCCGCCGAGGGACTCAGCCGGGGCGAGCGCAGTCGATTGGAGGTCCGCCAGGGCCCGCGTGAGGCCAGGGAGCTGGCCGCGGCCTTCGAGCTGATGCAGGAGCGGCTGCTGCGCCACCTGGACGATCGGGTGCGCATGCTGGCCGCCATCAGCCACGACTTCAATACCCCGCTGGCCGCACTGCGGGTGCAGCTGGCCCTGCTGGAGCCCTCGGCCGAACGCGACGACATGGAGGAAAGCCTGGCCGAACTGGACGCCATGGTGCAGGAAACCCTCGACTTCATCCGTGGCGAACGCCAGACCGAAGCCCATCAGGAGGTCGACCTGAGCGTCCTGCTGCAGGACCTGCACGGGCGTTACCGGGCGCTGGGTCAGCAGGTGACCTGGGCGGGCGCCGCCGCGGCACCGCTCCGTGGTCGTCCGCTGGCGCTCAAGCGCGCCCTGGGCAATCTGCTCGACAACGCCCTGCAGCACGGTGGCAGCGCCGCCCTGGAGCTGTCGCAGCCCGAGCCACAGCTGCTCCGGCTGGACATCCTCGACGACGGCCCCGGCTTGCCGGAGGATCAGTTGGAGCAGGTCTTCGAGCCCTTCTACCGACCCCCGGGGCAGGACTCCGCCCGCGGCCTGGGTCTGGGCCTGGCCATCGCCCGCGCCTGCATCCTCGCCCATGGCGGGGAGCTGCAGCTGCACAATCGCCCGCAAGGCGGCCTCTGCGCGCGGATCCTGCTGCCGTCGACCCCCTAGCAGCCGGATATCCCGTAGGAGCGGCCCATGGCCGCGATAGGCCAAACAAAAGGCCTTGTCGCGCCAGAACAATCATTCCCAAAGTAGCGACACCCTGATCGATCAGGATTTCGCTGGGGCTGGACACGAACGCCTGCTCGGCTAGCCCCCTCTCCCTCTGGGAGAGGGTTGGGGTGAGGCGCGCCTCACAACGGATTTCCTAGTGGAAAAAGCTCCGCCGTTTTCCACGCTACGGTGCCAGCAGCGATCTTGCGCTCACAACGTAGAGGTTCCACGTGGAGCATCTGGCTCCCCTAGAAACTCAAGGTCGCACTCACCCAGAGATGCCGGCCGTAGTTCACCGTGCCATAGGTCTCGTCGTCCAGGCGGCGGTCGTTCAGATTACGGATGGCGGCATTGAAGCTCAGGTTGCGCGTCGCCACGAAGCCACCGCCCACGTCCCAGGTGGTGTATGCCGGGGCGGCCTCGCCGGTCAGGGTGGCGTCGTACTCTTCACCGTAGTAGTCCAGCGCCGTCCACAGGTTGAGACGGTCCGACAGGGTCCAGTCCAGGCGGACGTTGGCCTTGCGCTCCGGGGTCAGGGCCAGGGGCGCACCCTGGTTGGGGCCGCTGCGCTGCTCCGAGTCGAGATAGGTGAAGTTGCCGCCCAGACGCAGGGCCTCGGTGATGTCCCAGCCACCGCTGAGCTCCACACCGCGGATCACCGCCTCGTCGACGTTGATGCGGTCCATGCGGATATAGCCATTCCAGCGCTCGGTGGTGGTGACCGTGGACAGCTTGTCCTGGAAGTCGTTGTAGAACAGCGTCGCCGCCGCCTCCAGATTGCGCCGGTTGGACCAGAGCGCCGCCACCTCGTAGTTGGTGCTGGTTTCCGGCTTGAGATCCGGATTGCCGAGCATGACGAAGCGGTTGCGCCGCAGATAGGCATAACCCGGCGCCACGGCGCGGATTTCCGGTGCCTTGAAGCCGCGCGAGACGCCGCCCTTGAAGGTCCACTCAGGGGTCGCATGCCAGACCCCATAGAGCCGCGGACTCCAATGATTGCCGTACAGCTCGTGGTGATCCAGGCGCAGCCCGCCGGTGAGGGCGAAGCTGTCGGTGATGGCCCACTCGTCCTCGGCGAACAAGGCCTGCTGGGTCACCGCGAAGGAGTACTGACGGCGATCGTTCAGCCCCTGGTTCCAGTCCTGCACCTCCCCGCGGTTGTATTGCAGACCGGTGGTGAGCAGGTGGTCGTCCAGTGGCGTCACCAGCTTGGCGTCGAATACGGTGTTCTCGACCTGCGGCTTGCGCCCATAGACATCGGTCTGCGCCGGCGTGGCCAGGCCTTCGCGGGAGGTCTCCTCGTGCAGCAGCGACACGTCCGAGCGCAGCCCGCCGGCCCAGTGGCCAGTGTGACTCAGCGACCAGTGATCACGGTCGTTGTCCTGTTGGCGGGTCGCCCAGTTGTCGCTCAGGCCGTCGCCGTTGCGCAGGCGTGTCTGCCCGGCCTCCAGCAGAAATTCATGATTCTCGTTCGGGGTGAAGGCCAGGCGCCCGGTCAGGTCGCGATGGCGCGCCTTGCTGAAGCCCTGGGTCCGCTCGATGTCGTCGTCGGCCTGGCGATCCAGGTAGCGGCCCCACAGCTGCAGGCCGAGCAATTCGCTGTGCAGCGGCCCGCTGAGAAAGAACTGGCCCTGGCGCGAATTGCCCTGGTCGCTGTGCTGCTGGGCGATGTAGTCGGTGGTCAGGGAGCCATGCCAGGTGGCGGTGTTCTTCTTGGTGATGATGTTGATCACCCCACCGATGGCATCGGAGCCGTACAGCGAGGACATGGGCCCCCGCACCACCTCGATGCGCTCGATGGCCGCGGCTGGCGGGATGAAGCTCTGCTCGTAGCCGCGATTGCCGTTGACCCGTGACTCCCGCGCGCTTTGCCGCTTGCCGTCGACCAGGATCAGGGTGTAGTCCCCCGGCATGCCGCGGATGGAGATGTCGGTCTCGTTGGCCGCGCCGTTGACCACCACTCCCTCGACGTCGCGCAGGGCATCGCCCAGGTCGCGGATCGGGCGCTTGCGCAGGGTCTCGGCGTCGATCACCGTGACCGAAGCCGGGGCGTCCTCCAGCCGCTGTTCGAAGCCGGAGGCGGTGACCACCGTGGTGTCGAGATCGGTGATCTCTTCGGCCTGGATCGCCAGACTGGCCACAGCCAGGCCGAGCGCCAGGGGCGTAGGGATGAAGCGTTGCAACCTTGCCATGCAGCGTACCCTCCAGACGGGAAAGGGCACGGATGGTAATGATTGATGTTACGCAAATTGGGACAGGTTGGGACAGCTGCCCTCACTCGCCGCGGATGTAGCCTTCCAGGTGGCGGATCAGCTCCGCCTGCTGCACGGTGGTCGCCTTGACCAGGTCACCGATGGACAGCAGTCCGATCAGCTTGCCATTGCCCATCACCGGCAGGTGGCGCAGGTGGTGGTCGGTCATCATCTGCATGCAGTCGCCCACGGTCTGCTGCGGCAGCACGATGATGACCGCCTCGGTCATGATCTCGCTGACCGGGGTGGCATAGGAGGAACGCCCCTCCAGCGCCACCTTGCGCGCATAGTCGCGCTCGCTGACGATGCCCACCAACTCGCCGTCGCGCATCACCGGCAGGGCCCCGACGTTCTTTTCCGCCATCAGCCGCAGGGCATCGAGCACCCAGGCGTCCGGAGCGATGGTGTAGACGTCCTGCTGGGTCTTGAGGGCGAGCAACTGGGCGACGGTTTTCATGGTGGTTCTCCTGAGGTGAGGCGAGCGTGACCGGCGACGCCTGGCAGAGCCGGTCAGCTGATTACATCAGGCCGCTTGAACGCCCTTGTCGCCCGAACGACGTCGATCCCGCCACAGGCGCCATGCCAGGGCCAGCAGGAAACCGACCGTCAGCAGCAGCACCATGGTCGGTGCTGGCGCGCTGTCCCAGACCAGGCTCAGCAACACCCCGCCCAGGGCGGCCGCCACGGCCAGCGTCGTGGCCACCAGCAGCATCCAGCCAAAGGAGCGGGTCAGCAGGAAGGCGGTGGCACCAGGGGCGATCAGCAAGGCCACTACCGGCACCATGCCCACTGCCTGCAGGGCGCCGACCACGGTCAAGGCGATGAGTCCGAGCAGGCCGTAGTGCAGCAACTCCACCCGCAGGCCCAGGGCCCGTGCCTGGGCGGCATCGAAGGCCAGCACCAGCAGGTCGCGCCAGCGACAGACCAGCGCCAGCAGCACCAGGGCGGCGATCACCGCCATCTGCCAGAAGGCCTCCGGGGTCACTCCCAGCAGATCGCCGAGCAGGATGTGGTCCAGGTGCAGCTCGGTGGGCAGCCGGGCGTGCAGCACCAGGCCCAGGCCGAACATGCCGGAGAAGACCACGCCCATGAGGGTGTCCTGCTTCACCCGGCTGTGGCGCTTGAGATAGCCGGTGGCCAGGGCGCAACCCAGTCCCGCGACGAAGGCGCCCACGACCAGGGGCGCCCCCAGTGCCGAAGCCAGCACCAGGCCGGGAAACACCGCGTGGGCGATGGCGTCGCCCAGCAGCGCCCAGCCCTTGAGCACCAGAAAACAGGACAGCAGCGCCGTGGGCACCGCCACCAGCACGGCCATCAGCAGCGCCTGGCGCATGAAATCGACTTCCAGGGTCAGCAGCAGCCAGTCCATCAGCCCGCCTCCGCCGTCTGCCGGGCCCGGCGCCGATTGGCCAGCAGGCCGTGACGCGGCGCCAGCACGAAGGCCAGCAGAAAGATCAGCGTCTGCAGGACCACCACGCAGCCTCCGGTGGCGCCGTCGAGGAAGTAGCTGAGATAGGTGCCCAGCAGGCCGCTGCCGACGCCGATGGCCACGCTGATCAGCACCACCCGCGAGAAGCGATCACTGAGCAGATAGGCCGTCGCCCCCGGCGTCACCACCAGGGCGATGACCAGGAAGGCGCCCACCGTCTGCATGGCCGCCACGGTGCTCAGCGCCAGCAGGGTAAAGAACAGCAGCTTGTAGCCGGTGGGATTGAGGCCGCAGGCACGCGCCTGGCCCTCGTCGAAGAACACCAGCAGGAGGTCGCGCCACTTGAGCAGCAGCACCAACAGGGAGACGGCGGCGATGATCAGCAGCTGGCGACTGGCCTCGGGGGTGATGGCCAGGATGTTGCCGAAGACGATGGTCTGGATGTCCACCGCCACCGGCGCCAGCGAGACCAGGAACAGCCCGCCACCAAAGAAGGCGCTGAAGATCAGGCCGATGATGACGTCTTCTTTCAGCCGGGTGTACTGCCGCAGCCCCAGCATGGCCCCGGCCGCCGCGCCGCCGGCGAGAAAGGCGCCCAGGGCCAGCGGCAGCCCGAGCAGATAGGCGCCGGCCACCCCTGGTACCACGGCATGGGACAGGGCATCGCCGATCAGCGACCAGCCCTTGAGCATCAGATAGGCGGAGAGAAAGGCGCACAGCCCACCCACCAGGGCCGCCGCGCCCAGGGCGTTTTTCATGTAGCCGTAGGCCAGGGGTTCCAGCAGCCACTCCATCAGGCACGCTCTCGCCACTGGGGCGGTTGCGACGCCTGGCGTCCCCCCTCGAACAGGCGCAGGGCGCCACCGAAGGTCCACTCCAGATTCTCCCGGGTAAAGACCTCGGCCGTCGGCCCCTGGGCCAGCACGGTGCGATCGAGCAGCACGGTGCGGTCGCAGAAGCGCTCGATGCTGGCCAGGTCATGGGTCGAGACCAGCATCGAGCGACCCTCGGCGCGCAGGGCCTGGAGCAATTCGATGATGGCGCGCTCGGAGGTGGCGTCCACCCCGGTGAAGGGTTCGTCCAGCAGGATCACCCGGCTGTCCTGGGCCAGGGCGCGGGCGAGGAAGACGCGCTTCTTCTGGCCACCGGAGAGTTCGCCGATCTGCCGTTTGCGCAAGTCGGTCAGCCCTACCCGGGCCAGGGCGGCGGCCACCGCCTGGTGATCGGCGGCGCGCGCCAGGCGCAGGAAATTCATCCGGCCATAGCGCCCCATGAGCACCACGTCTTCCACCCGCACCGGAAAGTCCCAGTCGACGTCTTCGCTCTGGGGCACATAGGCGACCAGATTACGCTTCAGGGCCTGGGCCACCGGCAGGTCATCGACCCGCACCTGACCGGTGCGCAGGGGCACGAAGCCCATGATCGCCTTGAACAGGGTGGACTTGCCGCTGCCATTGACGCCCACCAGGGCGGTGATGGACCCGCCGGGCACCACCAGGCTGGCGTCGCGCAGGGCGGTATGGCCATTGCGATAGGTCACGCCGACCCCGTCGAGAGCGATCATGGCGCCAGCCCCTTGACCAGGGTTTCGGTGGTGACCCGCAGCAGGTCGAGATAGGTGGGCACCGGACCGTCGGCGGCGCTCAGGGAATCTACATAGAGCACCCCGCCGTAGCGGGCACCGCTCTCCCGCGCCACCTGCTCGGCCGCTGCGGCGGACACGGTGCTCTCGCTGAACACCGCCGGAATCCGCTCGGCGCGCACTGTCTCGATCACCCGGCGCACCTGCTGCGGGGTGCCCTGGGCATCGGCGTTGATTGGCCAGAGATAGAGTTCCTTGAGGCCCAGGTCACGCGCCAGATAGCTGAAGGCACCCTCGCTGGAGACCAGCCAGCGGCGCTGCTCGGGAATCCCCTGCAGCTGCTGGCGCAGGGGATCGAGGGTGGCGGTGATGCGCGTCTTGTAGGCCTCGGCGTTACGGCGGTAGGTCTCGGCATTGGCCGGATCGTGCTGCACCAGCGCATCGCGGATGTTGTCGACGTAGACCAGCGCCGCCTGCGGCGACATCCAGGCATGGGGATTGGGCTTGCCGGCATAGGGGCCCTGGGCGATGGCGATGGGCGCGACGCCCTGGGAGACCACCGCGCTGGGCACGTCCTTCATGCGGCTGAAGAAACGCTCGAACCAGAGCTCCAGATTCAGGCCGTTCCACAGCACCAGCTGGGCATCGCGAGCTTTGAGCAGATCGCCCGGGGTGGGCTGGTAGTTGTGGATCTCGGCACCGGGCTTGGTGATGGACTCCACCTGAGCGGCGTCGCCCGCCACGTTGCGCGCCATGTCGGCGATCACCGTGAAGGTGGTGACCACCTTGAACGGCTCCGCCGCCTGGACAGGGTTGCCCAGCAGCAGTCCCAACAAACCCATCAGGGTCCAGCGTTTCGTCTTCTCCAGCATCCGGCCAGCCTCTCGGTAGTTATAGCCTTGGCTAAATTAGATAGCACAACCTATCAGAGGTGCAGGGAGACTTTGTAACCTGGGATGAGAACGCTCGACAGGGATACGAGCAGGGAAAGGCGCCTCGGCAGGAACGCACGCGAGGCAGCGCGGCAGGACCAAGCGGCCCTGCCTACTAGGTAGAAGGTCAGTGCGCGGTGTGCGCCAGGGTAACGCGCGACCGCTCGGGCTGGGGCTCCAGCGGACGACGTTCGGCAGGCTGGTCGAGCAGCTTGTCCAGCAGACCACGCAAGGCACGTCTCTTGAGATCTTTCAGCATCGCGAATCCTCCCGGGATCGTTATAGCCTTGGCTATATTAAATAGCAGACCCTATCGAGAGGTGTTAGTGCTTTTTCTCAATCGAATGGATAGAAACCGCCCATAAAAAAGGGGGCCTAGTGGCCCCCGAGGGAAATCGAAGTGATCTCAGCCTTCGATTTCAATCAAGACTTCACCCGGATTGACCCGGTCGCCCTTGGCCACCCGCACCGCGATGACGGTGCCGGCGATGGGCGCCTGGATCTCGGTCTCCATCTTCATGGCTTCGGTGACCAGCACGCCCTGCCCGGCCTTGACCTGATCGCCTTCCTTGACCAGCACCTCGACGATGTTGCCCGGCATGGTGGTGCTGACATCGCCCGGACGCTCCGCCTGGCGCCGCCGCTGGCCGCCTTCGGCGACGAAATCGCCGCTGGCCTCGAACACCACCTCTTCCGGCACCCCGTCGATGGACAGGTAGAAGTGCCGCTTGCCCTCGCTCTTGAGGCCGATACCGGTGATGTCCACCTGGTAGGTCTCTCCGTGCACATCAACGCTGAAGGCGGTCGGCACACCCTGGCCACCCACCGCGGCCACGCCATCGGCCGACGGCATGGGCAGCAAGGCTTCCGGCACCAGGGTGCCGGCAGCGCGTTCTTCGAGGAATTTGCGTCCGATATCGGGGAACATAGCGAAGGTCATCACGTCCTCTTCGCGCTTGGCCAGGTCGCCGATCTCGGCACGCAGTCGCGCCAGCTCGGGGCTGAGCAGATCGGCCGGACGTCCCTCGATGACCTCTTCCTGGCCGATGGCCTGCTTGCGCAACTGCTCGCAGATGGCGCCCGGCGCCTTGCCATAGCGACCCTGCAGATAGAGCTTCACCTCGTTGGTGATGGTCTTGTAGCGCTCGCCGGCCAGCACGTTGAAGAAGGCCTGGGTGCCGACGATCTGCGAGGTCGGCGTCACCAGGGGCGGATAGCCCAGGTCCTTGCGCACCCGCGGGATCTCCTCCAGCACCTCGTTCATGCGATTGAGGGCGCCCTGCTCGCGCAATTGGTTGGCCAGGTTGGAGATCATGCCGCCCGGCACCTGGTTGACCTGCACCCGGGTATCGACCCCGGTGAATTCGCTCTCGAACTGGTGGTACTTCTTGCGCACCGCATGGAAGTACAGGCCGATTTCCTGCAGCAGTTCCAGGTCCAGCCCGGTGTCGTAGGGCGTATCGCGCAAGGCGGCGACCATGGATTCGGTACCCGGGTGGCTGGTGCCCCAGGCCATGCTGGAGATCGCCGTGTCGATGCGGTCGGCGCCGTTCTCCACCGCCTTGAGCTGGCACATGGCGGCCACCCCGGCGGTGTCGTGGGAGTGCACCACCACATCCAGCGTCAGGGCCTCCTTGAGCGCCTTGACCAGCTCGCCGGTGGCATAGGGGGTGAGCAGACCGGCCATGTCCTTGATGGCGATGGAATCCACGCCCAAGTCGGCCATGCGCTTGGCCTGGTCGACGAAGGCCGCCACGCTGTGTACCGGGCTGGTGGTGTAGCAGAGGGTACCCTGGGCGTGCTTGCCGCTGGCCTTGACCGCGCGGATGGCGGTCTCCAGGTTACGCACATCGTTCATGGCATCGAAGATACGGAAGACATCGATGCCATTGGCTGCCGCGCGCTCGACGAAGGCCTCGACCACATCATCGCTGTAGTGCCGATAGCCCAGCAGATTCTGCCCACGCAGGAGCATCTGCAGGCGGGTATTGGGCAGCGCCTGGCGCAGCTGGCGCAGACGCTCCCAGGGGTCTTCCTTGAGGAAGCGCACGCAGGCGTCGAAGGTGGCGCCACCCCAGACTTCCAGCGACCAGTAGCCGACCTGGTCGAGCTTGGCGCAGATCGGCAGCATGTCTTCGGTACGCATGCGGGTCGCCAGCAGCGATTGGTGGGCGTCGCGCAGGATGGTGTCGGTGATCTGGATGCTTTTCATTGTTCTGTCCTTACAAACCGGCATGGGCGGCGATGGCGGCGGCGATGGCGATGGCCAGGTGCGTCGGGTTGCGCTTGATCGAGTACTGGGTCAGCTCCGGATGGCTCTCCACGAAGCTGGTGTTGAAGCGCCCGCTGCGGAATTCGGGATCGCGCAGGATGGCCTGGTAATAGGGCGCGGTGGTCTTCACCCCCTGCACGCGCATGTCGTCCAGGGCGCGCAGGCCACGGTCCATGGCCTCTTCCCAGGTCAGCGCCCAGACGATCAGCTTGAGACACATGGAATCGTAGTACGGCGGGATCACGTAGCCGGTGTAGATGGCGGTGTCGGTACGCACCCCCGGGCCGCCCGGCGCGTAGTAGCGGGTGATCTTGCCGAAGCTCGGCAGGAAGTTGTTCTTGGGATCCTCGGCGTTGATGCGGAACTGCAGGGCGAAGCCGCGGTGCTGGACGTCTTCCTGGGCAAAGGACAGCGGCAGCCCGGAAGCGATGCGGATCTGCTCGCGGACGATGTCGATGCCGGTGATTTCCTCGGTGATGGTGTGCTCCACCTGCACCCGGGTGTTCATCTCCATGAAATACACCTCGCCCTCGGCGAGCAGGAATTCCACGGTACCGGCGTTCTCGTAGCCCACCGCCTTGGCGGCACGCACGGCGAGATCACCGATGTAGGCGCGCTGCTCGGGGGTCAGCTGGGGGCTGGGGGCGATCTCGATCAGCTTCTGGTTGCGCCGCTGGATGGAGCAGTCGCGCTCGAACAGATGCACGGTGTTGCCGTGGCTGTCGGCGAGGATCTGCGCCTCGATGTGCTTGGGATTGACGATGCACTTCTCGAGAAACACCTCGGCCGAGCCGAAGGCCTTGGTCGCCTCGGAAATCACGCGCGGATAGGCCTGCTCCAGCTCCTCGCGCGAGTTGCAGCGACGGATACCGCGCCCGCCGCCGCCGGAGGTGGCCTTGAGCATCACCGGGTAACCGATACGATCGCCTTCGCGCAGGGCCTCGGCGATGTCCGCCACGTTGCCTTCGGTGCCCGGGGTGCAGGGCACGCCGGCGGCGATCATGCTGCGCCGCGCTTCCGTCTTATCGCCCATGCGGCGAATGACCTCGGCGGACGGCCCGATGAAGCGGATACCGCGCTGGGCGCAGATTTCCGCCAGTTCGGCGTTTTCGGAAAGGAAGCCATAGCCGGGATGCAAGGCATCGCAGCCGGTCTCCACGGCCAGGTTCACCAGCTTGCGCGGGTTGAGATAGCCCTCCAGCGGATCGCTGCCGATCCCATGGGCTTCGTCGGCACGTTTCACGTGGAGCGCTTGGCGATCGGCGTCGGAATAGACCGCTACCGAACGAATGCCCATTTCGGCACAGGCACGCACGATGCGCACGGCGATCTCGCCCCGATTGGCGATAAGTATCTTCTTGATCACACCTGGCTCCTTGTCTGCTGCAACCTGCAGCCGCTTGTTATTGCCGGTGATCCGAAGCTACGCCAGGGCCTCTCTTATGGAAAATAAATAATTGTTGGATACTCCATAAGTCATCCCTTATGTATCTCGCCGATGCCCATGCGCAAGCCCTTGATGCGACTCACCTTCCGCCAGCTGCAGGTGTTCGAGGCCGTCTGCGAGGCCCGCTCCTACAGCCGCGCGGCCGACATCATGGCGCTCACCCAGCCGGCGGTGAGCCTGCAGGTGCGCCAACTCGAAGAGGTGGTGGGCGCGCCGCTGTTCAACTACGTCAATCGCACCCTCTATCTCACCGAAGCCGGCGAGGCCTTGCGCCAGACCGGGCGTGATCTCTTCGCCCGGCTGGGCAGCCTGGACATGCAGCTGTCGAATCTGCGCGGTGCCCTGCACGGCCAGTTACGCCTGGGGGTGGAGAGCAGCGCCCAGTACCTGGCACCGCACCTGTTCAGCCAGTTTCGTAGCAGCCATCCCCAGGTCGATCTGGCGCTGACCGTGGGCAACCATGCCCGGGTGCTACGAAGGCTGACGGAGAATCGCGAAGACGTGGCGCTGATGTCCGGCGTGCCGAGCGGCACGGATCTGGAGTTCCTGCCGCTGCTGGACAACGCCATCGTCGCCGTGGCGCGCCCGGGCCATGCTCTGGCCGGGCGCCGCGGGCTGAGCCTGCGCGACCTGACGACCTATCCGCTGCTGGTGCGCGAAGTCGGCTCCGGCACGCGCCAGGCCTGCGAGGACTATCTCAAGCAGAAGCGCGCCCACTTCGCCGAACAACTGGAGATCGGCGCCTTCGAGGCACAACGCGAAGCGGTCCGCGCCGGCCTCGGGCTGGCCCTGCTGCCGCGCCAGGCCATTCGCAGCGATCTCGCCGCCGGCAGCCTAGTCGAGCTGGACGTCGCCGAATTGCCGCTGCGACGTTCCTGGTGCGTGGTCCAGGTCCGTGGCAAGCCGCTGTCGCCAGTGGCCCAGGCCTTCGTCGACTATCTGCGCGGCCAGCGCAGCCTGATCAATGCGTTAGGTATTGCCCTGGAGCCTGCTGTCGGCGCAGGGCCTGGCGTTCGTCCAGCAGCTGATTGAGAAACAGCAGTTCATCGAGCTCCACGGCAAGCCGCTGTTCTTCGGCACGGGCTTCGATGGCACGGCGGAATTTCATCCGCCGTTGATCCTGTAGCTTTCTGCGAGTCTTGCTGTCGAGACGAACGCTGGATTGCTGGATGAGAGCGGTCATGCCAATTCCTCCGGGCTGGGATCGGAATGGGCAGCTTCACCCTAACAGGTGACGGTTTGGCGACAGCGAGACGACTATTAGGTGTCGCTGTGCTTGGTCGACTTTGACGACAGCCGCAAGCTGCGCAGGCTGCGTTTCACGCTCTTGAGGTGCTCGACCAGCGCCGGACCACGGGACATGGCCACGCCCATGGCCAGTACATCGATCACCACCAGATGGGCGATGCGCGAGGTCAGGGGCACATAGATGTCGGTGTCTTCGTGCACGTCGATGGCGATGTTGACCGTGGACAGATCGGCCAGCGGCGTCTGCCCCGGGCAGATGGTGATCAGCGCGGCGCCGTTGTCGCGCACTAGATTGGCAGTGATCAGCAGATCCTTGGAACGCCCCGACTGGGAGATGCAGATGGCCGCATCGGAAGGCGTCAGGGTCGCCGCCGACATCGCCTGCATGTGCGGATCGGAATAGGCGGTGGCGCTGAGCTGCAGGCGAAAGAACTTGTGCTGGGCGTCGTTGGCCACCGAACCCGAGGCGCCAAAGCCGTAGAACATCACCCGCTGGGCCTTGGCGATCGCCTCGATGGCCGTTTCCAGGGCGCGCATGTCCAGGCGCTCGCGCACGTCCATGAGGGTGTGCAAGGTGGTGTCGAAGATCTTCAGGCTGAAGTCTTCCACCGCATCGTTCTCGTGGATGGCGAACTGGCCGAAACTGGCCCCCGCCGCCAGGCTCTGGGCCAAGCGCAGCTTGAGATCCTGGAATCCATCGCAGCCGATGGCCCGGCAGAAACGCACGATGGTGGGCTCGCTGACGCCGACGTTGTGGGCGAGGTCGGCCATGGAGCTGTGCATGACGGCAGCCGGATCCACCATGACCTGCTCGGCGACCTTGAGCTCCGACTTGCGCAGCAGGTGGCGGGATTGAGCAATGTGTTGCATGAGGTTCACAGGCGTGTCTCGTCTAGCGGGCGGATGTAGTGCGCCGTACTTATACTACATAACGGTCGCCAAGGCTCTTGGTCATTACGATTCAGCAGGGCCCTTTTCACGGTCGTACCGGCACCAGGTAGTCGCCTGAACAAGCCACTACCGGAAACTGGGCAGCTTTTGAACCGCTCTGCGCAAGGCCTTGCGCAGATTTCCGCGCAGGAGCGCACAGTCGCTCCGCCCGTGCTCTGTAGTCATTTTTCAACCCACTGATCAGAAAGGATTTTTCAGTTCTGGCACAACCCTTGTTAGGTCTTGGTACCCGGGCCATGAAGCCCTATCACCAGGCAAGGAGAGCACCATGCCAACCCCCGCGTACCTGTCCCTCGAAGGCACCAAGCAAGGCCTGATCACCGCTGGCACCTTTACCGAGGACTCGGTCGGCAACATCTTCCAGGAAGGCCACGAAGACCAGATCCTGGTCCAGGCCTTCAACCATCAGGTGATCATTCCCCGCGATCCCCAGTCCGGTCAGCCCACCGGCCAGCGCGTGCACAAGCCGCTGATGATCACCAAGGTCTTCGACAAGGCCTCGCCGCTGATCTTCAACGCCCTCACCTCCGGCGAACGCCTCGGCAAGTGCCGCCTGGAGTGGTACCGCACCTCGGCCACCGGCACCCAGGAGCACTACTTCACCATCGAGCTGGAGGACGCCATCATCGTCGATGTCCAGTCGCGCATGCCCAACTGCCAGGACCCGAGCATGGCGCACTTCACCCACCTGGAAGACGTCTACTTCACCTACCGCAAGATCGTCTGGACCCATGAGGTCTCCGGCACCTCCGGCTCCGACGACTGGCGCTCGCCGATCGCCGATCGCCGCCTGACGCATCGATCACAGGCGTCCTTCCGAACCCCGGCCAGACCCGCTGGCCGGGGTTCGGCTGTCCTGCCCTGCCCGCTTCGCCTCCCATCCGTCCGGTTTGGCGCTCCTTTCACCGCATCGGTAGAATGCGGCGATGAACGACGACATCTCCCTGCTGCTCAATTCCCTCAACGATGCCCAGCGCCAGGCCGTAGCCGCGCCCCTGGGTCGCCAACTGGTCTTGGCCGGTGCCGGTTCGGGCAAGACCCGGGTGCTGGTGCACCGCATCGCCTGGCTGATCCAGGTCGAGCGCGCCTCGCCGCACTCCATCCTCTCGGTGACCTTCACCAACAAGGCCGCCGCCGAGATGCGCCACCGCATCGAGCAATTGCTCGGCATGAGTCCGCAGGGCATGTGGGTCGGCACCTTCCACGGCCTGGCCCACCGTCTGCTGCGTGCCCACTGGCAGGAAGCGGGGCTGTCGCAGAATTTCCAGATCCTCGACAGCGATGACCAGCAGCGCATCGTCAAGCGGGTGATCCGCGAACTGGGCCTCGACGAGCAGCGCTGGCCAGCGCGCCAGGCGCAGTGGTTCATCAACGGCCAGAAGGACGAAGGCCTGCGGCCGCAGCACATCCAGGCCGCCGGTGACCTCTTCCTCAGCACCATGCGCAGCATCTACGAAGCCTACGAGGCGGCCTGCGCCCGGGCCGGGGTGATCGACTTCTCCGAGCTGCTGCTGCGCGCCCTGGATCTCTGGCGCAACAACCCCAGCCTGCTGGAACACTACCAGCGGCGCTTCCAGCACCTGTTGGTGGACGAATTTCAAGACACCAACGCCGTCCAGTACGCCTGGCTCAAGCACCTCGCCCAGAACGGCGCCAGCCTCATGGTGGTGGGCGACGACGACCAGTCCATCTATGGCTGGCGCGGTGCCAAGATCGAGAACATCCAGCAATTCAACGAGGACTTCTCGGCCGAGATCATCCGCCTGGAGCAGAACTACCGCTCCACCGACACCATCCTCAAGGCCGCCAACGGTTTGATCGCCCACAACTTCGGTCGTCTCGGCAAGGAATTGTGGACCGATACCGGCGAAGGCGAGGCCATCACCCTCTATGCCGGCTTCAACGAGCACGACGAGGCACGCTACATCGTCGAGACCATCGAGAGCGAGTTCAAGAAGGGCACCCGGCGCAGCGAGATGGCCATCCTCTACCGCTCCAACGCCCAGTCACGGGTGCTGGAAGAGGCGCTGCTGCGCGAGAAGATCCCCTATCGCATCTATGGCGGCCTGAGGTTCTTCGAGCGTGCCGAAATCAAGAACGCCATGGCCTACCTGCGGCTGATCCAGCATCGCCACGACGATGCCGCCCTGGAGCGGGTGATCAACGTGCCGCCGCGGGGCATCGGTGAAAAGACCGTGGAAGCGCTGCGCACCGCCGCGCGTGCCCAGAACACCTCGCTGTGGCAGGCGTTGCACGACCTGGTCGGTGCCCGCGCGGTGTCCGGTCGCGCCGCCTCGGCGCTCAACGTCTTCGTCGAGCTGGTCGATACCCTGGCGCTCAAGGCCGAGGACCTGTCCCTGCACAATCTGGTGCAGCAGATCATCGAACAGACCGGCCTGGTCACCTTCCACAAGGAAGAAAAGGGCGAAAAGGGGCAGGCTCGGGTGGAAAACCTGGAAGAACTGGTCAGCGCCGCCCGCTCCTTCGACTTCAGCGGCGACGAGGAGATGACGCCCCTGGCGGCCTTCCTCGACCACGCGGCGCTGGAATCCGGCGATACCCAGGCCGACAGCCATGAAGACAGCGTCCAGTTGATGACCCTGCACAGTGCCAAGGGCCTGGAATTCCCGCTGGTGTTCCTGGCTGGCATGGAGGAAGGGCTGTTCCCGCACAAGATGAGCCTGGAAGAGCCTGGCCGGTTGGAAGAGGAACGCCGCCTGGCCTATGTCGGCATCACCCGCGCCATGCGCCGCCTGGTGATGAGCTATGCGGAGACCCGCCGGCTCTATGGCAGCGAGACCTACAACAAGGTTTCGCGCTTCGTCCGCGAGGTACCGGACGGGCTGATCCAGGAGGTGCGCCTGTCCAATGCGGTCAAGCAGCCCTTCGCCGGCAGTCGTCCCAACCTCTTCGCCCAGGCACCGGTGCCGGAAACCACCTTCAGCCTCGGCCAGCCGGTGCGTCATGCCCTGTTCGGCGACGGCGTCATCCTCAACTACGAGGGCTCCGGCGCCCATGCCCGGGTGCAGGTGAACTTCAAGTCCGAAGGCAGCAAGTGGCTGATGGTGAGCTACGCCAAGCTCGAACCGCTCTAGGCGATGACCAGTTCCTGGCTGTTCTGGGCGCTCCTGGCGGCGGCCTTCGCCGCGCTCACGGCCATCTTCGGCAAGCTAGGCGTGGAACAGGTCAACGCCGACTTCGCCACCCTGTTGCGCACCCTGGTGGTCGTGGTGGTCCTGGTGGCCATCGTCCTGGCTACCGGGCAGGCGCAACCCCTGGCCAGCATCGCCGGCCGTAGCTATCTGTTCCTGCTGCTCTCGGGCGTGGCCACCGGCCTGTCCTGGCTGTGCTACTACCGGGCGCTCAAGCTGGGCCCGGCCTCGCTGGTGGCGCCGGTGGACAAGTTGAGCGTGGTGCTGGTGGCGATCTTTGGTGTGGCGCTGCTGGGCGAGCGCCTGGACCTGCGCCAGTGGTGCGGCATCGCCGCCATTGGCGGGGGCGTACTGCTGCTTGCCTGGCGACCTTGAAGGGGCGCAGGAAAAGGGCCTGACCGCCGGTGGGAGATTGCCGGAAGGCAGAAAGCGGCCAAGCCCATTTCCTGCATTGCGCATTCCTTTGCCATCGACCCGCTTATTCAAACGAGCGACTTAGAGCGATTCTGCCGCGTCGATCCCCAGCCGGCAATGGCTGGATTGCGCAAAAGCGGCCTAATGATGTCCGCCCTTGTCCTGCTCCAGGGTTTCGATGAAGGCGATCTGCAGCCGCGAGTGGACGCGAATGAACCAGCGCCACAGCACCGCGATCACCACCACCGCGACCAGGCCGATCAGCAGCAGCAGCTCGCCGCGTGGCAGGATGCTGCTGCTCAGGGCCGCGAGCAGCACCAGGATGCCGGCCAGCGACAGTAGCGGGATGAATTCGCTGACCAGTCGCCGTACCGGCTGGGTATAGCGCCCGGCCTGGTTCTGTCGCACGCTGAGTTCGGCCATCAGCATGGCCAGCGCCTTGAGCTTGCGATAGGCGGCGATCAGGCAAGGCAGTGAGAGCAGCAGCGCCCCACCCCAGATGCAGGCCTTCTGCAGATCGGGATCGGCGATCCAGGTGCTGAGCCAGCCCGCCAGCCCGCCGGCGAAATAGGCGCCGCCCAGGAAGATGGCGATGACCAGCGACAGGTTGATGCCGACCTGCAGCAGGATGCGCCTCATCATGCCGGCCAGGACCGCCTTCTCGCCCTGGGGCTGGATGCTGCGCAGCCATTCGCCATAGATACCCAGCACCCGTTGCATGGGCTGCGGCAGCCAACGCCCGATCCACAGCGCCAGTGGATCGGCGGCCTTGATCAGATAGGGGGTGAGCAGCGTAGTGACCGCCGAGACGGCCACCGCCACCGGATAGAGGAAGTGGCTGGTGACGCCCAGGGTGATTCCCAGGGTGGCGATGATGAAGGAGAACTCGCCGATCTGCGCCAGGCCCATGCCGACCCGCAGCGAGGTCCGACCGTCGTTGCCGGCGATCAGGGTCCCCAGGCTGCAGGCAAGGATCTTGCCCAGCACCACGACGACACTGATCACGGTGATCGGCCAGGCGTATTCCACCAGCACCTTGGGATCGAGCAGCAGGCCGATGGCGACGAAGAAGATGGCGCTGAACATGTCGCGCAGTGGCTCCACCAGCTTCTCGATCTGCAGCAGCTGGCGCGACTCGGCCATGATGGCGCCGATCAGGAAGGCGCCCAGCACCACGCTGTATTCCAGCTTGGCCACCAGCAGGCAGAAACCGAAGCACAGCCCCAGCACCGTGATCAGCAGCATCTCGTTGCTTTCGAAGGTGGCCACGTAGGCCAGCAGGCGCGGTACCAGCAGGATGCCGACCACCAGCGCCACGATCATGAACAGACTCAGTTTGCCGAGGGTCGAGGCCACCGCGCCCGGCTCCACCGAGCCGCTCACCGCCAGGCCCGACAGCAGGGCGATGATGCCGATGCCGAGGATGTCCTCGACGATCAGCACGCCGAAGATCTGCTGGGCGAAGCGCTCGTGCTTCATCTTCAGTTCGTTGAGCGCCTTGACGATGATGGTGGTCGAGGAGATGGCCAGGATGGCGCCGAGGAACAGCGAATCCATGTGCGACCAGCCGAACATCTGCCCCACCTGGTAACCCAGCCAGAGCATCAGGCTGATCTCCAGGAAGGCGGCGATGAAGGCCGTGGCGCCTACGCGGAACAGCTTGCGCAACGAGAATTCCAGGCCGAGGCTGAACATCAGGAAGATCACCCCCACCTCGGCGAGGGTCTTGATGCTTTCTTCGTCGTGGATCAGACCGAATGGCGGTGTATGGGGTCCGATGATGAAGCCGGCGAGGATGTAGCCCAGGACCACGGGTTGCTTGAGGCGGTGGAAGAGGATGGTCACCACGCCGGCCACCAGCATGATGACGGCCATGTCCTGGATAAAAGCTAGAGCATGCATCGGCCGGGCCCTCCTATGACGGGCCGGGTTATCTCCCGACACCTGCGCTGACTGGAGTCCAAGACTAGCATCTGCAAACTCTTGTGACGGATTTTGCAAAAATCTGTAATAGATTGATGTGGCTAGAGATTTTCCGCTGTCCGCGGGGGCGACGTTGGTCGCCCAGGCGGCGAGCGCAAAGGGCAAAATACCGAAACAATTCACGCTGGCTGTACTTGACCGGGCAGCGCAAGATGTATCCAACACCAGACTCTTCACAGAGAGAACACCACATGCAACGCCTGATGAGCTTCTTCATGATCCTGTGCCTGGGCCTCACGCTCAGCCTGGACGCCAACGCCAAGCGCATGGGCGGCGGCAAGTCCGCTGGCGCCGCGCCCATTCACCAGACCCGCCAGGCCGCGCCGCCGCAGCAGCCGGGCATGGCCGCGCCCGCTGCTGGTGCTGGCGCCGCCGCTGCCGCCCGTCCCAGTGGCGCCTCGCGCTGGCTCGGCCCGCTGGCCGGTATCGCCGCCGGTGGCCTGCTGGCCTCCATGTTCATGGGTGACGGCTTCGAAGGCTTCCAGTTCTTCGACTTCCTGATCCTCGCGCTCATCGCCTTCGTGATCTTCCGCCTGATCGCCCGTCGCAAGCAGCAGGCCGGTCCGCAGCCTGCCGTGGCCGGTCATGCGCCCATGCAGCGTGAGATGCCCAACCAGCCCACCAATGGCGGTCTGTTCGGAGGTGCCACCGCTGGCGCCGCGCCGGTGATCAACGCGCCGAGCTGGTTCAATGCCGAGCGCTTCGTGGCCGCCGGTCGTGATCACTTCATGAGCCTGCAGCAGCACTGGGACGCCAACGAGATGGACAAGATCTCCGAATTCGTCACCCCGCAGATGCTGCAATGGCTGCGTGACGAGCGCGCCGCGCTGGGCGAAGGCTTCCAGTCCACCTACATCGAGAACCTGAATGCCACCCTGGACGGTGTCGAGGATCTGCAGGGCAAGACCATCGCCACCATCACCTTCAACGGTGTGTCCAAGGAATCGCGTTTCGATCAGGGCCAGCCGTTCAGCGAAAGCTGGCGCATGGAGCGCATGGCCGGCGAGAACCAGCCTTGGCTGCTGGCCGGTATCCGCCAGAACGCCTGATAACGGCGCTTTACCCGAAAGCCCGGCTCTACGCCGGGCTTTTTCATGGGCGTCGCCTGCCGAACATCTCTCGAAACCGCTATCAAGTCCGTACGGAAGCTGCCGTTATCCCGGACTGAACTGCTAACCTTGCGCGCCTCTTTCCCTTTATCCGGCGCGCATTCCGAGAGAGGCCTGCTATGGAAGACGTCATCGAACGCCTGCGTGAAGAAAACGAACCCGTTCCCGTACCCCTGGAGCTGCCCGACGAAGACCTGCTGGTCGAGATCGAGGAAGAACTGCTCATCAGCCTGCCACCGGAATTCCGCGAATTCCTGCTGACCGTCAGCGACGTGGTCTATGGCCGTATCGAACCGGTGACCGTCACCGATCCCCAGTCCCATACCTATCTGCCGGAAGTGGCTGCCACCGCCTGGGACGAAGGCCTGCCGCGGGAGTACATCCCTCTCTGCGCCAGCGACGATGGTTACTACTGCGTCAGCCAGGAAGGCGAGGTACTGTTGTGGGAAGACGGTGACCTGACCGACGAGTCCTGGGATTCGGTCTGGATCTGGGCTCGCGACGTCTGGTTGGAAAGCTGACCGAGCCGGTACTGAACGACCTTGCCTGACACGGGTCTGGATAAGGCCATCACTCCGGAGGAAGCGTCATGAGCACTCCCGTCGTCCTGATCACCGGCGCCGCGGGCGGCCTCGGCCGCGCCCTGGCGCAACGCTTCGCCCAGAGCCGCTGGCGCGTCGCCGCCGCCGACCGCGATGCCGAAGGCCTGCATGGGCTCAACGGCATCGTCGGCCTGGATTCCAGCGTGACCGCCGATATCTCCAGCGCCGAAGGCTGCCGCTCCCTGGTCAGCAAGGTCATGGCCCGCACCGGGCGCCTGGATGCCTTGATCAACGCGGCCGGCATCTGGCGCGAAGGCGAGGTGGAGACCTTTACCGAGGACGACTACGACCTGGTGATGGCGGTCAATCTCAAGGCCACCTTCTTCATGTGCTCGGCGGCCATCCCCTTCCTCAAGGAAAATCGCGGCGTCATCATCAACGTCGCCAGCGGGGCCGGGCGCCAGCCCATCGCGGGCGCCGCGGCCTATGGCGCCGCCAAGGCGGCAGTGCGTTTCTTCAGCCAGAATCTGGCGGTGGAACTGGCGCGCGATGGCGTGCGGGTCAATGCCGTCTCGCCGGGCGACATCGATACGCCCATGCTGGACTTTCAGGCCGCCCACTATGGCAGCGGCGACCCGGCCGGTTATCGTCGCAATCTGCTCAATCGCTACCCCCAGGGCGATACCGCTCGCTTCATCCAGCCGGAGGAAGTGGCCGAGTTCGTCTATTTCCTCTGTCAGCCCCAGGCGGCGGCCATTTCCGGTGCCGACCTGCCCATCGACTTCGGGCTCTCCGCCGGCCGTTGATGGCTGTGACAGACGGCGCCGTTGCGCCGTCTACAGGATTTTCCCCCTCGAGGATTCGCCCATGGAAGCCGGCAACCACCAGTTGAGCATGACCATCCTGATGACCCCGGACCTGGCCAACTTTTCCGGCAATGTCCACGGCGGCGCCCTGCTCAAGCACCTCGACGAAGTGGCCTACGCCTGTGCCAGCCGCTATGCCGGACGCTATGTGGTGACCCTCTCGGTGGATCAGGTGATCTTTCGCGAGCCGGTGCATGTCGGCGAACTGGTGACCTTTCTCGCCTCGGTGAACTACACCGGGACCACCTCGATGGAAATCGGCGTCAAGGTCATCACCGAGAACATCCAGCAGCGTTCGGTGCGCCACACCAACAGCTGTTTCTTCACCATGGTGGCGGTGGACGAGAACGGCAAGTCCTGCCCGGTCCCGCAGCTGGAACCGGTGACCGCGGACGAGAAGCGACGCTGTGTGCAGGCCCAGCAGCGCCGGCAGATCCGTCGGGAACTTCAAGAGCGCTATCAGGCACTCAAGGAAACCTTTTGAGTTTTGCCGGCTAGGTCGCCGTCGTTCGACGGCAGCGGCTCCAGGATCTGGCAATCCAAATCCTTGGAGCCAGCATGTCCCATGACACCCCTCTGATATCCACCCTGGCCATCGGCCTGGTCCTGGCCTTCGCCTTCGGCACCCTGGCCACCCGCCTGCGCCTGCCGCCCATCGCCGGCTATCTGCTTGCCGGCGTGGCCGCCGGCCCCTTCACCCCCGGCTTCGTCGCCGATCCCGAGCTGTCCAAGGAACTGACCGAAATCGGCGTCATCCTGCTGATGTTCGGTGTGGGCCTGCACTTTTCCATCAAGGATCTGCTGGCGGTCAAACGCATCGCCATTCCCGGTGCCATCGTGCAGATCGCCGCCGCCACTCTCATGGGCATGGGGGTGAGCCACCTCCTGGGCTGGGGCCTGGGCAGTGGCCTGGTCTTTGGCCTGTCGCTGTCGGTGGCCAGTACCGTGGTGCTGCTGCGGGCCCTGGAAGAACGCCAGATGGTAGAAAGCCGGCGCGGACGGATCGCCGTCGGCTGGCTGATCGTGGAAGACCTGCTGATGGTGTTGGCCCTGGTGATCCTGCCGGCGCTGGCCGGGCCCCTGGGTGGCGATAGCGGCGAAGAGCCGGGCCAGAGCCTGGGGCTGGAACTGGGCCTCACCGCGCTCAAGGTGAGTGCCTTCATCGCCCTGATGCTGCTGGTGGGCCGACGGGTCATTCCCTGGCTGCTGGCCCGGGTGGTGCGTACCGGTTCGCGCGAACTCTTCACCCTGGCGACCCTGGCCATTGCCATGGGCATCGCCTATGGCTCGGCCTCGCTGTTCGGGGTGTCCTTCGCCCTGGGCGCCTTCTTTGCCGGCGTGGTGCTCAACGAATCGGAACTCAGCCATGACGCTGCGGAAAATTCGCTGCCCCTGCGCGAAGCCTTCGCCGTGCTGTTCTTCTTTTCCGTAGGTTGCCTGTTCGATCCGGAGATCCTGCTGGAGCAGCCCCTGGCGGTGCTGGCGACGGTGGCGGTGATCGTCCTCGGCAAGTCCATCGCCGCGACTCTGATCGTCCTGGCCTATCGCCGCCCCCTGAGCGTGGCCCTGACCATCGCCGCCAGCCTGGCGCAGATCGGCGAATTCTCCTTTATCCTGGCCAGCCTCGGCCTGTCGCTGAAACTGCTCGACCAGGGCGCTCACGACCTCATCCTGGCCGCCGCCATCATCTCCATCATCCTCAATCCCCTGCTGTTCCACGGTATCGATCGCCTGCAGCCGTGGATGGAGCGCCGCGAGGGTCGTCGGCTGATCAATGCCAAGGGCAAGCACGCACCGGAACTGGACGACGAACCCGAGCCGATCGAGCAGAGCGGCCACCTGGTGCTGGTGGGCTATGGACGGGTGGGTCGCTACATCTGCGATCGCCTGGATCGCCAGGGACCGCCGCTGATCGTGATCGCGGACGAGCCGGAACACGTCACGGCGCTACGCCAGCAGGGCTTCACCGCGATCCTGGGCAACGCGACCCAGGACAAGGTGCTGGCGCGGGCCAAGCTCAAGGAGGCACGCGCCCTGCTGCTGGCGATTCCCAACGGCTTCGAGGCCGCCGAGATCGCCCGCCGCGCTCGCGAGCTGGCGCCGGACCTGCATATCCTCGCCCGTGCCCATCACGATGACGAGATCCGGCATCTGGAGAATCATGGCGTGGATGAGGTGATCATGGGCGAACGCGAGATCGCCCATGGCATGTTCCGCTATCTGGGCCTGGAGCGGCCCGGGGAACATGAGGCGGCGCCCAGGGGCTCCGCCGCCTAGCGACCTAGCGGCGCTGGATCTTGAAGTTGAAGGTCTTGGTGGCCTTGCGCGGCACGATCTGACCGCCGGAAACCCGGGGGGCGAAGCGCCATTCGCCCAGCACGTCGAGCACGGCGCGCTCCAATTGCTTGTTGGAGGCTTCCAGCACCTGGATGTCAGCCAGTCGACCGTCGGCGGTCACGGTGAACATCACCCTTACTTCGCCGCCCACGCCGCGGCGACGCAGCATTTCCGGATACTCCGGCGGTGTCATCTTGATCGGCCGGATGTCGGCGTCGTCGATGCTGCCGGTGGGCAGGCCGGCGGTCTTCGGCGGACCGGAAGGCGCGGCGGCCGGTGCCGGCTGACTGGGCGCAGCCGTTGCCGCCGGTGCTGGTGACGGCGTCGCCTGGGCTACGGGCTCCGGGGCCGGTTCGACCTTTTTCGGCAGCGGCTTCTGCTGGCTGTGCTCGACCGGCTTGGGCTTCGGCTTGGGTTTGGGCTTCTCCACCACCGGCTTGGGTGGCTCCACCGGTTTCGGCGGTTCCACGGGCTTGGGCGGCTCCGGTGGCGGCGGTTCGGGTTGCGGTGGCGGCGGCGCGGGCGGTGCCGGGGTTGGCGCAGGCGGCTCGGGAACCGGCTTGGGCAATTGGATGAAGCTGACCTGCATGGGCTCATCGCCCTTGGCGATCTTCAACTCTGGCGGCGCCTGAACCACCATGAACAAGGCCACCGCCATGCTGGCGTGCATGATCAACGACAGCGCCGAGGCAGTGCCCCAGCCGCGGCCGCGCGGTGGCTGCTCGCCCGGCTCGGCCGCACCAACCGGGGTCAGCACCGGCGTCACGATCTCTTCGTTACGCTCGGGCATGCGGAACGACAGGATGGTGGCCGAGGGTTCGCTACGCTTGGCATTGACCCCCGCCACGGGCTCCACGTCACCTGCCAGGGCGGCCCTGACGGGACCCTGAACGGATTCCACCTCATCACCGTCGGAACGCGCAGCAACTACGAGAGGTTCAGGCTTGGCAAGGGACGTTGGAGCCATGGGAGCTATACGCAGAAGAAGTAAATTTAATAATCATTATCATTAACTGAAAAGATTTGGCAACCTCAAATGTCGCGAATGGTGCCGCGCAGGCCTTTTTCGAGCGCCTCTAGGTCCGGCATCTCATCCAGGATCAACTCCAGCCGATTGTCGCGGCGCCACAGGGTCGACTCCCAATCGCCCTGCTCAGCTACACCATTGTAGGCCTGCCAACCATCCGCCAACTGCAGGACCGCCTTCAGCCTGAGCAGCCCGGGGAGACCACCCAGCAGGGCCAGCAACGCCGGGCCATCGAAGCGGTGGCTGGGATGCCAGCGCCAACCGACGGCATGGTGTCCTTCCTGGGTATGGCTGAAGTGCAGCGGGCGCCCGGGTAGCAACAGTGCCTGGGGACTGGAAGCCACTCCGAGCTGGGGTAGCTCATGGTCAGCCGACGCCTCACCGTCAACCAAAGGCAGTTCGGCCAGGGTGATCCGCCCGCCTTCGGTCCAATACAGTGGCCGGTCGCCCAGTCGCGCAGGCAAGCCCGTCCGATCCAGGCCGGCGCTCTTGTTGAGCACGATCAGACCAGCCTGCTCCAGTGCCTGTTGTTGGGCCTCAGGCAGGGCCTGGCCTGCCAGTAGTTGTCCGGCATCCACCACCCAGATCAGGGGTTGCAGAGTCAGTACCCCGGTCCAGGGCGGCGCCTGGAGTTGCCGATAGAGGCTGGCGGGATGGCCCAGGCCGGAAGGCTCGATGAACAGCCGCTGCGGTCGCGCGCGCCGGAGCAACCGGGTGAGGGCTACCTGCAGGGGCACGCCTTGGACGCAGCACAGGCAACCACCCGGGACCTCGGCGATACTCAGGCCCGCATCATCGCGAGTCATGAGCGCAGCGTCGAGACCGACCTGGCCGAATTCGTTGACCAGGATCGCCCAACGCTCATTGGCGGGACGCTGGGCGAACAGCTGGCGGATCATGGTGGTCTTGCCGGCGCCCAGGGGACCGGCGATCACATGGGTCTTGATATCGGCGAGGCGCATGGCGAGAGGTCGGATGCTAGAGTGGCGATTTCATCAGGGAGATGGGCTGGAATGTGGCGATTGCTGATGACTCTGCTGCTGTTGCCGTCGTTGGCGCTCGCCGATGCCTGCGTGATCCGCAGTCGCCAGGGCAGTGTGGACGTGCAGGTCTGCCAGAGCAATATCGACATCCCCGCCCAGCTGTTCCGCGACGGCTTCTGCCATCCGCAACTCAAGGACCAGCAGACCGAGGTCCACTTCGTCGACCGCTGCCCGGTCGGTGAGATCGGCATCTGTCAGGGCGCACGCAGCCCGGGCGTGCCCTACCGACAGGATATCCACTACTACGGCGAACCTGGCGACGGCCGCTTCCTGGCCGTCGCCTGCCGGCAGCAGAATCAGGGCAACTGGCGCGTGCCCTGAGGTTCCACGTGGAACCGTTTATTCCACGGTCACCGACTTGGCCAGGTTACGCGGCTGGTCCACGTCGGTGCCCTTGAACACGGCTACGTGATAGGACAGCAGCTGCAGCGGTATGGTGTAGAGGATCGGCGACAGGGCATCGTGGATATGCGGCATGGGCACGATGCGGGTGCCTTCGCCTTCCTCGAAGGCCGCGCGCTCGTCGGCGAAGACGATCAACTGACCGCCCCGCGCCCGTACCTCCTGCAGGTTGGACTTGAGCTTTTCCAGCAACTCGTTGTTGGGCGCCACCGTCACCACCGGCATATCGGCGTCGACCAGGGCCAGGGGACCATGCTTGAGCTCACCGGCCGGATAGGCCTCGGCGTGGATGTAGGAGATCTCCTTGAGCTTGAGCGCCCCCTCCATGGCCACCGGGTACTGCTCGCCACGTCCGAGGAACAGGGTGTGGTGCTTTTCAGCAAAGGATTCCGCCAGCTTTTCCACGGTCTTGTCCATGGCCAGGGCTTCGTCCAGGCGCGCCGGCAGACGGCGCAACTCGGCCACCAGTTCGGCTTCGATGCCGGCATCCAGGCGTTGCTGGCAGCGGCCCAGGCTCAGGGTCAGCAGGAGCAGCGAAACCAGCTGGGTGGTGAAGGCCTTGGTCGAAGCCACGCCGATCTCGGGACCGGCCTGGGTCAAAAAGCTCAACTGGGATTCGCGCACCAGCGAGCTGGTCGCCACGTTGCAGATCGCCAGGCTGCTCAGATAGCCGGATTGCTTGGCCATGCGAAGGGCCGCCAGGGTATCGGCGGTCTCGCCGGACTGAGAGATGGTGACGAACAGGGTGTCCGGGCTGACGGCGACGCGGCGATAGCGGAATTCGCTGGCCACCTCCACCTGGCAGGGAATGCCCACGTATTCCTCGATCCAGTAGCGCGCGACCGAACCGGCATGGAAGCTGGTGCCGCAGGCGACGATCTGGACCTGACGGACCTTGGCGAACAACTCGGAGGCCGCCGGACCAAAGGCTTCGGGCAGCACCTGACCTTCGCCGAGGCGCCCTTCCAGGGTGCGCTGGACCACGCTGGGCTGCTCGTGGATCTCCTTGAGCATAAAGTGGCGATAGGCGCCCTTGTCGGCGGCCTCGCTGCCTTCGTGGTACTGCACCGTCTCGCGCTGTACCGGCTCGCCATCCACATTCCAGAGATTGACCTGATCCAGGCGGATCTCGGCTACGTCGCCCTCTTCCAGGTAGACGAAGCGGTCGGTCACCTGGCGCAGCGCCAGTTGGTCGGAGGCCAGGTAGTTCTCGCCAAGGCCGAGGCCGATCACCAGGGGACTGCCGCTGCGGGTCGCCACCAGGCGATCCGGCTGCTGGCGCCAGACCGCCGCCAGGCCGTAGGCACCGTGCAGCTCCTTGACCGCTGCCTTGAGCGCCATGGTCAGGTCGCCACTGTCCTGCAGCTTGAGGTGCAGCAGGTGGACGATGACCTCGGTATCGGTCTGGGAGGTGAAGACATACCCCTGAGCCTTGAGCTGGGCGCGCAGGGTTTCGTGGTTCTCGATGATGCCGTTGTGCACCACCGCCACGTCACCCTGGGAGAAATGCGGGTGGGCATTGGCTTCGGTGGGTGCACCATGGGTAGCCCAGCGGGTGTGGGCGATGCCCAGGCGACCGGCCAGGGGGTCGGCCAGCAGGGCCGCTTCCAGTTCGCTGACCTTGCCGATACGGCGCAGGCGCTGCAACTCGCCCTGGGCATCCAGCAACGCCAGGCCGGCACTGTCGTAACCGCGGTATTCCAGGCGCTTGAGACCCTCGACCAGAATGGCGGTGATGTTACGCTCGGCAATGGCGCCGACGATTCCACACATGCTTACCTCCCGTTGCCGGTCTTATCCACAGCGACCCAACTGGGTCGGCTGTGGATGACCTGATTGTCTAGTTGTCCACCGGGGCGCAGATGACCTGCACCCCGCGGGTTTCGATCGCCCGGGCCGCTTCTGCGGGCAGTCGCTCATCGGTGATGAGTACATCCACTCTTTCCCAAGGTAGTTCCAGATTGGGAATTCGCCTGCCCAGCTTGCTCGCTTCAGCCATGACCACTACCTCCCGTGCCACCTCGGCCATCACCCGCGACAGCGATAGGTGCTCGTTGAAGGTGGTGGTGCCCCGCTCCGGATCGAGGCCGTCGGCGCCGATGAACAGCTGGTCGAAGTCGTAGGATCTGAGGACCTGCTCGGCGACCTGGCCCTGGAAGGATTCCGAATGCGGATCCCAGGTGCCACCGGTCATCAGCAGCATGGGCTCCTGCTCCAGCTCGCGCAGCGCCATGGCCACCTGCAGGGAATTGGTCATGACCACCAGCCCGGGGCGGCGATCGAGCTGGGGAATCAGCGCCGCCGTGGTGCTGCCGCAGTCGACGATGATCCGTGCATGTTCGCGCAGGCGCTGGGCCGCGGCCCGGGCGATGGCCTGCTTGAAGGGCGAGGCCTGGGGCGGCGCTTCAGCCAGCAACTCCTGAGGCATGGCCACTGCGCCGCCATAGCGACGCAGGAGCAGGCCATTGCGCTCGAGGGCGGCCAGGTCCTTGCGGATGGTGACCTCGGAGGTCTCCAGCTGCCGGGCCAGCTCATCCACGCTGACCTCGCCCCGCTCCTGGAGCTGGGTAAGGATGGTGTGGCGACGCTGGGCAGTATTGCGACGAGTCATAAATTTCGATTCGAAAGATAACGGATCGAATCAAAACCTAATAGCGGCGCGTCGTCAAGCCTTGGGGGCCTTCTTCGGTCGCTGCCAGCCAGTCTTGTTGACCTGCCTGGCCCGCCCCAACGCCAGGGCGTCGGCTGGCACGTCCGCGGTGATAACCGAACCCGCCGCTGTGGTCGCACCAGCGCCCAGGGTGACCGGCGCCACCAGGGAACTGTTGGAACCAACGAAGACATCGGCACCAATTTCGGTTCGAAACTTATTGGCCCCGTCATAGTTGCAGGTGATGGTACCCGCGCCTATGTTGCTACCCACGCCGATGCTGGCATCACCCAGGTAGGTGAGGTGACCGGCCTTGGCGCCGTCCTGCAGATGGGCGTTCTTGAGTTCGACGAAGTTGCCCACATGGGCCTTGCTGCCCAGTTCGCTACCGGGACGCAGACGGGCGAAGGGACCGACGTCGGCGCCCTCCCCGACCACGGCGCCGTCCAGATGGCTGTTGGCCTTGATGATGGCGCCGCGCTTGAGGACGCTGTCCTTGATCACGCAATTCGGACCGATGCTCACCCCGTCCTCCAGCACCACCCGACCTTCGAGGATGACGTTGACGTCGATGGAGACGTCGCGGCCGGCCTCGACCTCGCCGCGCTGATCGAAGCGCAGGGGATCCAGCAGGGTCACGCCCTGCAGCATCAGGCGCTCGGCGGCACGCTGCTGGAAGTGCCGCTCCAGCTGCGCCAATTGCCGGCGATCGTTGGCGCCCTGGACTTCCATGGCGTCCGCCGGCTGGCTGGTGGCGATGGTCAGGCCATCCGCCACTGCCAGGGCGATGACGTCGGTCAGGTAATACTCGCCCTGAGCGTTGCTGTTGGACAGGCGGCTCAACCAGTCCGCCAGCCGCCGACCCGGCACCGCGAGGATGCCGGTATTGCCTTCGCGAATGGCACGCTGGGCGTCGCTGGCGTCCTTGTGCTCGACGATGGCGGTTACCTGCCCCTGGTCATCGCGCAGGATGCGGCCATAGCCGGTGGGATCGTCCAGCTCCACGGTCAAAAGCGCCAGGTGCTGATCATCCACCTGCTGCAGCAGGCGCTGCAGGGTCTCGGTCTGGATCAGGGGGACATCGCCATAGAGGATCAGCACCCGCTCCGCCGTCAGCGCCGGCGCCGCCTGGGCCACGGCATGGCCGGTACCGAGCTGCTCGGCCTGGACCACGAAGCTCACGTCGTCGGCGGCCAGCTGGCTGCGAACCTGGTCGGCGCCATGGCCGATGACGACGTGGATGCCCGCCGGCTGCAATTCACGGGCGCGGTCGAGGACATGCCCCAGCATGCTGCGACCGGCCACAGGATGCAGCACCTTGGGTAGAGCGGATCTCATGCGGGTGCCCTGGCCAGCAGCCAGGATGACGATTTCCAGGGACATCGGAACCTCGGAGACAGAGGGAAGAGACGGGCCGCGATCGAGAGCAACAGGGCCTCACGAGCGCCGACCACGCGGAATTTCTCGCGCCACTTTTCGGGCGACAAAAGAAAAGGGTAGCCGAAGCTACCCTTGTCGTTACAGCCTGACCTTGCGCTTAGCGCTTGGCTTGCCGCTTGAGCTGCTGGATGGTGCGCAGCTGGGCGGCGGCTTCGGCGAGCTGAGTGGCGGCAGCGGTGTAGTCGAACTCCGTGCCCTTGTCGCTCAGGGCTGCCTCGGCGCGCTGCTTGGCTTCCAGAGCGGCAGCTTCGTCGATGTCACCGGCGCGGCTGGCGGTATCGGCCAGCACTTCGACGACATTCGGCTGCACTTCCAGAAAACCGCCGGAGATGTAGAACACCTCCTCGGCGCCCCCGGCCTTGACCAGGCGGATAGGGCCCGGTTTCAGATCGGTGAGCAGCGGCGCATGGCCCGGGGCGATACCCAGATCACCCAGGTGGCCGTGGGCGATGATCATCTCCACCGCGCCGGAGAAGATTTCCCCTTCCGCGCTGACGATGTCGCATTGGACTGTCTTGGCCATAGCGTGCCTCTAAGAGCGCCCGTCGCCGGGCGCGGCAGTTACAGTTTCTTGGCTTTCTCGATGGCTTCGTCGATGCCGCCGACCATGTAGAACGCCTGCTCGGGCAGGTGATCGTAGTCGCCACGCAGGATCCCGGAGAAGCCGGCGATGGTGTCCTTGAGGGACACGTACTTGCCGGGCGAACCGGTGAAGACTTCGGCCACGAAGAACGGCTGGGACAGGAAGCGCTGGATCTTACGCGCGCGGGATACCAGCTGCTTGTCGGACTCGGACAGTTCGTCCATGCCCAGGATCGCGATGATGTCCTTCAGCTCCTTGTAGCGCTGCAGCACGTACTGGACGCCGCGAGCGGTGTCGTAGTGCTCCTGGCCGATCACGTTCGGGTCCAGCTGGCGCGAGGTGGAGTCCAGGGGATCGACCGCCGGGTAGATACCCAGGGAGGCGATGTCACGGGACAGAACCACGGTGGCGTCCAGGTGGGCGAAGGTGGTCGCCGGGGACGGGTCGGTCAAGTCATCCGCAGGGACGTAAACGGCCTGTACGGAGGTGATCGAACCCAGCTTGGTGGAGGTGATGCGCTCCTGCAGGACACCCATCTCCTCGGCCAGGGTCGGCTGGTAGCCTACCGCGGACGGCATACGACCCAGCAGCGCGGACACTTCGGTGCCGGCCAGGGTGTAGCGGTAGATGTTGTCGACGAACAGCAGGACGTCACGGCCTTCGTCACGGAATTTCTCGGCCATGGTCAGACCGGTCAGGGCCACGCGCAGACGGTTGCCCGGCGGCTCGTTCATCTGGCCATAGACCAGGGCGACCTTGTCCAGAACGTTGGAGTCCTTCATCTCGTGGTAGAAGTCGTTCCCTTCACGGGTACGCTCGCCCACGCCGGCGAACACGGAATAACCGCTGTGCTCGATGGCGATGTTACGGATGAGTTCCATCATGTTGACGGTCTTGCCCACGCCGGCGCCGCCGAACAGGCCGACCTTGCCGCCCTTGGCGAAGGGGCAGACCAGGTCGATGACCTTGATGCCGGTTTCCAGCAGGTCGTTACCACCTGCCTGCTCGGCATAGGACGGGGCCTTGCGGTGGATTTCCCAACGCTCTTCCTCGCCGATGGGGCCGGCTTCGTCGATGGGGTTGCCCAGCACGTCCATGATGCGGCCGAGGGTCTTGACGCCGACCGGGACCTTGATGGCCTCGCCGGTGTTGCCGACGTTCAGGCCGCGCTTGAGGCCTTCGGTGCTACCCATGGCGATGGTACGGACCACGCCGTCGCCCAGCTGCTGCTGGACTTCCAGAGTGGTTTCGGCACCCTGCACCTTGAGGGCGTCAAAGACGCGCGGTACCGCGTCGCGCGGGAATTCCACGTCGATCACGGCGCCGATGATTTGTACGATACGTCCGCTACTCATTTCGCGTTCCTCGAATGTTTAAGCTGTCCGTCAGACCGCGGCGGCGCCGCCGACGATTTCCGAAATTTCTTGGGTGATCGCAGCCTGGCGAGCCTTGTTGTAGACCAGCTGCAGCTCCTTGATGAGATCGCCGGCGTTGTCGGTGGCGTTCTTCATCGCGATCATCCGCGCGGCCTGTTCGCTGGCAGCGTTCTCGACCACGGCCTGGTACACCTGGGATTCCACGTAGCGCACCAGCAGACCGTCGAGCAGGGTCTTGGCGTCGGGCTCGTAGAGGTAGTCCCAATGCTTGCCTTGCAGCTCACCGCCCTCGGCCGGTACCAGGGGCACCAGCTGCTGGATGGTCGGCTTCTGGGTCATGGTGTTGACGAAGACGTTGGACACCACGTACAGACGGTCGATACGGCCGTTCAGGTAGGCATCCAGCATCACCTTGATGCTGCCGATCAGATCGCCGATCGCCGGGGCTTCGCCGAGGTGGCTGATCGCCGCGACCACGTTGCCGCCGAAGCTGCGGAAGAAGGAGGCACCCTTGGCCCCGATCACCGCCAGATCGATTTCCACACCCTTGCCGCGCTGGTCGCTCATGTCGCGGACCAGAGCCTTGAACAGGTTGGTGTTCAGACCACCGGCCAGACCCCGATCGGAGCTGACCACGATGTAACCGACGCGCTTGACCTCGCGTTCCACCATGAAGGCATGGCGGTACTCGGGGTTGGCGTTGGCCAGGTGGCCGATCACAGCGCGGATGCGCTCGGCATAAGGCTTGCTGGCAGCCATGCGGGCCTGAGCCTTACGCATCTTGCTGACCGCAACCTTTTCCATGGCGCTGGTGATCTTCTGTGTGCTTTTGATGCTCGCGATCTTGCCGCGAATCTCTTTTGCGCCTGCCATGTGACACCTATCGGGTTGGCAAACGGGGGCTGGCGCCCCCGTCGCGGCTTACCAGGTTTGCGTGGCCTTGAACTTCTCGATTCCCGCCTTGATGCCGGCGTCGATCTCGTCGTTGAAGTCGCCCTTCACGTTGATCTTGGCCATGAGGTCGGCGTGATCGCGGTTGAAGTAGGCGATCAGGGCCTGCTCGAAGCTACCGATCTTGTCCAGGGACACATCGCTCAGGAAACCACGCTCGGCGGCGTACAGGCTCAGGGACATCTCGGCGATGGACATGGGCGCGTACTGCTTCTGCTTCATCAGCTCGGTGACGCGCTGACCATGCTCGAGCTGCTTGCGGGTGGCTTCGTCCAGGTCCGAGGCGAACTGGGCGAAGGCCGCCAGTTCACGGTACTGGGCCAGCGCGGTACGGATACCGCCGGACAGCTTCTTGATGATCTTGGTCTGGGCCGCACCACCCACACGGGATACCGAGACACCGGCGTTGACCGCCGGGCGGATGCCCGAGTTGAACAGGCCGGCTTCCAGGAAGATCTGGCCGTCGGTGATGGAGATCACGTTGGTCGGAACGAAGGCGGACACGTCGCCGGCCTGGGTCTCGATGATCGGCAGCGCGGTCAGCGAGCCGGTCTTGCCGGTCACGGCGCCGTTGGTGAACTTCTCGACGTAGTCGGCGGAGACGCGGGACGCGCGCTCGAGCAGACGGCTGTGGAGATAGAACACGTCGCCGGGATAGGCTTCACGGCCCGGCGGACGACGCAGCAGCAGGGAGATCTGGCGATAGGCCACGGCCTGCTTGGACAGATCGTCATAGACGATCAGGGCGTCTTCACCGCGGTCGCGGAAGTATTCGCCCATGGTGCAACCCGAGTAGGGCGCCAGGAACTGCAGGGCAGCCGATTCGGACGCACTGGCTGCCACCACGATGGTGTTGTGCAGAGCGCCGTTCTCTTCCAGCTTGCGTACCACGTTGGCGATGGTCGACTGCTTCTGACCAATGGCGACGTAGACGCAGCGGATGCCGCTGTTCTTCTGGTTGATGATGGCATCGATCGCCATGGCGGTCTTGCCGATCTGACGGTCACCGATGATCAGCTCACGCTGACCACGACCAACCGGGATCATGGCATCGACGGCCTTGTAGCCGGTCTGCACCGGCTGGTCGACCGACTGACGCCAGATCACGCCCGGCGCGACCTTCTCGACGGCGTCGGTAGCGCTGGCATTCAGCGGACCCTTGCCATCGATGGGGTTGCCCAGGGCGTCGACGACGCGACCCAGCAGTTCCGGACCGACCGGGACTTCCAGGATGCGACCGGTGCACTTGGCGCTCATGCCTTCGGCCAGACCCAGGTAGCTACCCAGGACCACGGCGCCGACGGAGTCTTGCTCCAGGTTCAGCGCCATACCGTAGATGCCGCCCGGGAATTCGATCATTTCGCCGTACATGACGTCGGCCAGACCGAAGATCCGCACGATACCGTCAGACACGCTGACGATGGTGCCTTCGTTGCGGGCTTGCGAGGTCACGTCGAGCTTGTCGATGCGACCCTTGATGATTTCACTAATTTCGGAAGGATTGAGTTGCTGCATGCTACTGCCCCTTCAAACTCAAGGTTTCAACGCTTCGGCCAGTTGCGCGAGCTTGCCGCGAACGGAGCCATCGATTACCAAGTCGCCGGCGCGGATAACCACACCACCGATCAGGCTCGCATCCTCGGATGCATTAAGTCGCACGTGTCGACCTAGCCTTGCGCTGAGAGCCTTGGCGAGTTTGTCTTGCTGTTCTTCGCTCAGGGCGAAAGCACTGGTGACTTCCGCCTCGATGGATTTTTCCTGCTCGGCCTTGCACGCCTCGTAGATCTCGGCGATGGCCGGGAACAGGTCGATCCGGTTGTTTTCTGCCACGGTCCGAACGAAGTTCTGGGACTGTGCATCCAGCTGATCGCCACATACGTCGATGAGCAATCCGGCCTTGGCGTCCGCAGTCAACTGCGGCTGCTGAAGCAGCTGGCGCACGGTCCCATCTTGGGATACCGCGGCGAGCAGCCCGAGCGCGGCCGACCATTGGGTCAGCTGCTGCTGGGACTGTGCGAACTCGAAAGCCGCCTTGGCATAGGGCCGGGCCAGCGTGTTCAGTTCTGCCATTGGTGGCCTCGCTTAGATTTCCGCTGCCAGTCGGTCGACCAACTGGGCATGAGCATTGGCATCAACGGTCGATCCGAGGATCTTCTCGGCGCCGGCCACGGCCAGCACGCCGACGCGAGCACGCAGAGCGTCCTTCGCGGTGTTGATTTCCTGCTCGATTTCCGCCTGAGCCTGCGCCTTGATCCGGTCGCCTTCGGCACGGGCCTTGGCCTGTGCGTCCTCGACGATCTGAGCGGCACGCTTGTTGGCTTGCTCGATGATCTCGGCTGCTTGGCCCTTGGCTTCGTTCACTTTCTGGTTGGCTTGCTGCTGTGCCACTTCCAGATCACGAGCCGCGCGGTTGGCAGCGTCAAGGCCATCGGCAATCTTCTTCTCACGCTCACGCAGCGCCGAGATGATCGGCGGCCACACGTACTTCATGCAGAACAGCACGAAGATGAAGAAGGCAACGGACTGGCCTATCAGGGTTGCATTAATGTTCACGCCAACACCTCGCTCGTTCGTTGTCCATCAGTCCTGCCTACACCCGCAAGGGTGATCAGCCGGCGATCTGACCAACGAAGGGGTTAGCGAAGGTGAAGAACAGGGCGATACCAACACCGATCATGGTCACGGCGTCGAGCAGACCGGCGACGATGAACATCTTGACTTGCAGCATCGGAACCATTTCCGGCTGACGAGCGGCGCCTTCGAGGAACTTGCCACCCAGCAGACCGAAGCCAATGGCGGTACCCAGAGCGCCCAGGCCAATCAGCAGAGCAACGGCGATCGCGGTCAAACCAACTACAGTTTCCATCTTTCCTCCCGACTTTTTTAGTCGTCTTGGTTAAGGTTGAAGCGAAAAAGTTTTCCCAAGTTACCCGGCGGACGAGGTCCTCCGGGACTCACGGCAGAACCGCCCCCGGACGCCGTCAGCAGCGTCCGGAAGCCATTCCTTAGTGACTTTCTTCGTGCGCCATCGACAGGTAGACGATGGTCAGCATCATGAAGATGAAGGCCTGCAGGGTGATGATGAGGATGTGGAATACCGCCCACGCCCACTGCAGCACGATACCCAGACCGCCCAGTGCCAGACCGTTGGCGAACATGATGGCGATCAGGATGAAGATCAGCTCGCCCGCATACATGTTGCCGAACAGTCGCAGTGCCAGCGAGATCGGCTTGGCGATCAGGGTGACGAATTCGAGCAGGAAGTTGATCGGAATCAGGATGATCTGCAGCAGCGGATTCTTGCTGCTGAAGGGGTGCAGGGTCAGCTCGCCGAAGAAACCGCCGAGACCCTTCATCTTGATGCTGTAGAAGATAATCAGGCCAAACACCGACAGGGCCATGCCCAGGGTGGCGTTCGGGTCGGTGGTGGGCACCACGCGGAAGTAGGTGTGCTCGCCGAACAGCATGCCGGCCACGGACGGCAGCCAGTCCACCGGCACCAGGTCCATCAGGTTCATCAGGAAGATCCAGACGAAGATGGTCAGAGCCAGGGGCGCGATCAGGGCGTTCTTGCCATGGAAGGTGTCACGGACGCTGCCGTCGACGAATTCCACCAGCACTTCGACGAAGTTCTGCAGGCCGCCGGGCTGACCGCTGGTGGCCTTCTTGGCGATGCTGCGGAACAGCACCAGGAAGATCAGGCCGAGGGCGACCGACCAGCCGAGGGTGTCCACGTGGAAGGCCCAGAAGCCCATTTCCTTAGCTTCAGCGGGGGTGTGGGCGAAGCTCCAGCCGTTCACCGGATGCATACCATAGGTCAGGTTCTGCAGGTGGTGCTGGATGTAGCCCGAAGCGGAGTCTGCTGCCATGTGTGCCTCGAATGCCTTAAGGTCTAGTCGGTTTTTTCAGTAGCAGGGGCGCGCCGGCATTGACCATCAGCGTCAACAGATAGACGCCGAACAGTGCAGGAGCCGAAAGCGGTTTTACCCCGGCAAACGTCAGTGCAAAGAGCACTGCCGTGAGAATCAGTTTGCCCGCCTCGCCCGAGTAGAAAGAACGGACGATGTCTCGGGCGGCATGGGCGCCGCGATAGCGGAACGCCTTGAACGAAAAATACAGATTGGGCAGCCAGGCAATCAGCCCACCCAACAATCCGGAATAACCGGCGACCTTACCGACGAAGCAATACAAGACAACGGCGGCACACGACGCGACAGCCAGTTGGACGAGCAGCAGGCGAAAGGCAGGCTGATGATGGAAGGGCAGGCGTTTGGGCGTGCGGCGGTCCATCGGCTCGAAGTCCTCTGGTGTCGGCTTAATAGTTGTTTTCACTGGCATGCTTTGTGCCGACAAAAAGCGGGCAAAGTATAGGGGTGCGCCAGGGGTGGTTCAAGCCACCCCGGACAGATTGCCTTTATTGCCGGAAGGCATTTGTGTCAGCGAATGTGCGCCAGTACGCCTTGAAGTTCGTCCAAAGAGGTATAGCGGATCACCAGTTGACCCTTGCCTTTCTCGCCATGGCGGATCTGCACGTTGGCGCCCAAACGCTCGGCCAGACGCTGCTCCAGACGGCTGATGTCCGGATCCACGGCTGGTGCCTTCTCAACCGGCTCCGTTCCGCTGAGCCACTGGCGCACCAGGGCCTCGGTCTGGCGGACGGTGAGACCCCGTGCGACAACGTGCCGCGCCCCTTCGGCCTGGCGGGCCTTGGGCAGACCGAGCAGCGCCCGGGCATGGCCCATTTCCAGCTCGCCCTTGGCCAGCAGCTCCTTGGCGTCCTCGGCCAGCGCCAGCAGGCGCAGCAGATTGGTCACGCCCGAGCGCGACTTGCCGACGGCTTCGGCCACCTGGGCCTGGGTCAGCTCGAATTCGTCCTGCAACCGCTGCAGGGCCATGGCCTCTTCCAGCGGATTGAGATTCTGCCGCTGGATGTTCTCGATCAGCGCCAGGGCGATGGCCACCTGGTCGGGGACGTCGCGCACCAGGGCGGGGATGCGGTCCAGGCCGGCCTGCTGGCTGGCACGCCAGCGGCGTTCACCGGCGATGATCTCGTAACGGCCTTCGCCGATGGCACGCACCACGATGGGCTGCATCAGCCCTTGGACGCGAATGGAGTTGGCCAGCTCTTCCAGAGCGGTCGGATCCATGTGCCGGCGCGGCTGGTACTTGCCGCGCTGGATGATGTCCACCGGCAGCGATTGCAGTTCGCTGACCGGGGTGGCGGCGGCCTGCTCCTGCAGGACCTTGACGCTGGCACCGCCGAGCAGGGCGTCGAGACCGCGGCCCAGACCTCGTTTCTTCACAGCCATGGGGATTCCTTAGGCAGTCTTGGCGACGCGAGCCGCCTTGCGCTGACGTTTGACCAGCTCGCTGGCCAGCTCCAGATAGGCCGCGGCCCCCTTGGAGCTCTTGTCGTAGACCAGCGCGGGCATGCCGTAGCTGGGTGCTTCGGCCAGGCGGACGTTGCGCGGAATGATGGTTTCGTAGAGCTCGTCGCCGAAGTGCTGCTTGAGCTGGGCGGCGACGTCGTTGGCCAGGCCAATGCGCGGATCGAACATGGTGCGCAGCAGGCCTTCGATCTTGAGCTGCGGATTCAACCGCTGGGCGATGTGCTGGATGCTGCCGATCAGATCGGTCAGGCCTTCCAGGGCGAAGTATTCGCACTGCATGGGGATGATCACGCCGTCAGCGGCCACCAGCCCGTTGATGGTCAGCATGGACAGCGACGGCGGGCAGTCTATGAGCACGTAGTCGTAGTTGTCCCGCACGGGGGCCAAGGCGTCGCGTAGGCGACTCTCGCGCCCGCTCATCTCCAGCAGCTCGACTTCCGCGGCGGTGACGTCGCGGTTCGAGGGCAGCAGCTGGTAGCCGCCATGCTCGGAGAAGTGCATGGCATCGAGCAGACCGCAGGCGCCGGTGAGGACGTCCAGCACCGAATGCTCCAGGGCATGCTTGTCCACCCCACTGCCCATGGTGGCGTTACCCTGGGGATCGAGGTCGATCAGCAGCACCTTGCGCCGGTTGGTGGCGGCCAGAGAAGCGGCGAGATTGATGCACGTGGTGGTCTTGCCCACCCCGCCCTTCTGGTTGGCTATCGCGTAAACCTTGGCCATGTACCGCCTTACCCCTCTCCGTTCGTGCGGCGCAGTATCAGCAAGTGCCGCTGGCCTTGGCAACCGGGAACCGCGAGGACGTGCGCCGCCGCAACTTGGAAATCCGCTGGTAGCTTGGCCAGTTCGTCGTCGGGGTGCAGCCCCTTCATCGCCAGCCACTGTGTTTGGTTGTCGCCCAGGTGGCGCGTCCAGGTGGCGAAGTCGTCGATGGCGCTGAACGCCCGCGAGACGATGCCGGTGAAGGGCGCGGCAGGCTGGTAGGCCTCGACGCGGGCGTGGACCACGTCGAGATTGGCCAGGCCCAGTTCGATCCTGGCCTGGGTCAGGAAGCGGGTCTTCTTGCCGTTGCTGTCGAGCAAGGTGAAGCGTGATTCGGGAAAGAGGATCGCCAGGGGAATGCCCGGCATGCCGCCGCCGCTGCCGACATCCAGCCACTGCCCCGCGCCTACGTAGGGGACGATGCTGAGGCTGTCCAGCAGGTGCCGCGAGACCATCTCGTTGGGATCGCGCACCGCGGTGAGGTTGTAGGCCTTGTTCCACTTGACCAGCAGGTCCAGGTAGCCCAGCAACCGCTCTTCCACGGCGGCGGTCAGGGCCACGCCGAGGGTCTCGGCGCCCTGACGCAGTTCGTTGGCTTGGATCGCGCTGGCCATCAGGCGCTGTGCTCCAGGCTGCGACCGGCGCTGCGCTTCTTGAGGTGGATCAGCAGCAGCGAGACCGCCGCTGGCGTGACGCCGGGAATGCGCGAGGCCTGCCCCAGGGTCTCGGGACGGGCCTGGGCCAGCTTGTGCTGGATCTCCTTGGACAGTCCGGAAATGCTGGCGTAGTCGAGCTCCGCGGGCAGCGCCACGGTATCGCTGGCGCGCAGTCGCTGGATCTCGTCCTGCTGGCGATCGATGTAGCCGGCGTACTTGGTCTTGATCTCGATCTGCTCGGCGACCTGGGTCTCGGCCGGCGTCTCGCCCACCGCGGCCATCAGGCCGGCATAGTCGATCTCCGGCCGGGCCAGCAGGTTCTGCAGGTTGTATTCGTGATTGAGCGGCGTGCCGAAACGCTCGGCGACCGCCGTGCCCTGGGGCGTTCCCGGACGGATCCAGGTGGCCTTGAGACGCTGCTCTTCCAGGACGATGCCCTCGCGCTTGGCTTCGAACAGCGCCCAGCGCTGGTCGTCCACCAGGCCCAGCTCGCGGCCCTTTTCGGTCAGGCGCAGGTCGGCGTTGTCTTCGCGCAGGATCAGCCGGTATTCGGCGCGCGAGGTGAACATCCGGTAGGGCTCCTGGGTGCCCAGGGTGATGAGGTCATCCACCAGGACGCCGAGGTAGGCCTCGTCGCGGCGCGGACACCAGGCTTCACGGCCCTGAGCGCGCAGCGCGGCGTTGGCCCCGGCGAGCAGACCCTGGGCGCCGGCTTCTTCGTAACCGGTGGTGCCATTGATCTGGCCGGCGAAGAACAGGCCGGCGATGACCTTGGTTTCCAGGCTGTACTTGAGATCCCGCGGATCGAAGAAGTCGTATTCGATGGCGTAGCCGGGCCGCAGGATGTGGGCGTTCTCCATGCCACGCATGGAACGCACCACCTCGAGCTGCACATCGAAGGGCAGCGAGGTGGAGATGCCGTTGGGGTAGAGCTCGTGGGTGGTCAGGCCCTCGGGTTCGAGAAAGACCTGATGGCTGTCCTTGTCGGCGAAGCGATGGATCTTGTCTTCGATGGACGGGCAGTAGCGCGGCCCTACCCCTTCGATCACGCCCGAGTACATGGGCGAACGATCCAGGTTGGCGCGGATGATGTCGTGGGTGCGGGCGTTGGTATGGGTGATCCGGCAGCTGACCTGCGCCGGATGCTGCTCGCGATTGCCGAGAAAGGACATCACCGGCAGGGGGGTATCTCCGGGCTGCTCGGTCATCACCGAGAAATCCACCGAGCGGCCGTCGATGCGCGGTGGCGTACCGGTCTTCAGCCGCGATACCCGCAGCGGCAGTTCCCGCAGGCGCTGAGCCAGGGCGATGGCCGGCGGATCGCCCGCTCGTCCACCGCTGTGGTTCTGCAGGCCGATGTGGATAAGACCACCGAGGAAGGTCCCGGCGGTCAGCACCACGTTGTCGGCATGGAATTTCAGGCCCATCTGGGTGACCACGCCGGCGACTCGATCGCCTTCGACGATGAGGTCGTCACAGGCCTGCTGGAATATCCACAGGTTCGGCTGGTTTTCCAGCGTATGGCGGATGGCCGCCTTGTACAGCACGCGGTCGGCCTGGGCGCGAGTGGCGCGCACGGCAGGTCCCTTGCGGCTGTTGAGAATGCGGAACTGGATGCCGGCGAGGTCCGTGGCCGCGGCCATGGCGCCGCCCAGGGCATCGATCTCCTTGACCAGATGGCTCTTGCCGATGCCGCCAATGGCGGGGTTGCAGCTCATCTGGCCGAGAGTTTCCACATTATGCGTGAGCAGCAGGGTGCGCACACCCATGCGAGCGGCCGCCAGGGCCGCTTCGGTACCGGCATGGCCGCCGCCGATCACGATGACGTCGAAACGGGAAGGAAAGTCCACCACGCACCTCGTGCCTGTTGGCAGGAATTCAAAGGAAAGCCGGCAAGTATAAGGCCTGAGCGGCTCTTGCAGAAGGGGTTCTGGCCAAAAAATGACCAGCCGTCAAGAGAGACCTCCAATATAAACAATAGGGAAGAAAGTTTTAAAAGGACTGATATAGAGCTTATGTATATGCAGGCACTTCGCTGTGGATAAGGTTATCCAGCCCTCGTCAGCACTGAGCTGGGGAAAACCTGAGCCCCGTGCATGTCTTGTGCTGTGGATGGATACAAGCTCTCAGCATCCTGTGGAGCCTTTGCCTGTTTATCTACATGCGCAGTCATGGACAGCTCGTGCACCGATTTATGGGCAGACCTCAGGCAGGGTTATCAACAGGGCTCTGGAAGGGAGAGATGAGGACAGTCAAGGCCTGCCTTGCACAGGCCTGGAACGGCGGGCGGGAAATTACTTGCCGATGCAGAAGCTGGAGAAGATGCGGCCGAGCAGGTCGTCGGAGCTGAAAGCGCCGGTGATCTCGCCGAGCACCTGCTGGGCTTGGCGCAGGTCTTCGGCCAGCAGCTCGCCGGAGCCGGCCAGGGTGAGCTGACGATAGCCATGGTCCAGGGCACTGGCGGCTCTTTGCAGGGCATCCAGGTGACGCCGCCGGGCGCTGAAGCCGCCCTCGGTGGTCTGCTCGAAGCCCATGCAGGCCTTGAGGTGCTCGCGCAAGGCTTCGACACCGCCGCCATCGGTGGCGCTGAGGGCGATCTCGACCGGTTCGCTGGTGGCCAGCAGGCCGGTAACCTCGCCGGTGAGATCGGCCTTGTTGCGGATCACCGTCAGCTTGTCCAGCGGCGGCCGGGTGCTCAGCAGCTCCGGCCAGAGCGCCTGGGGATCCCGGGCTTCCGGCGCGCTGGCATCCACCACCAGCAGCACCCGATCGGCGCCGGCGATGGCGTCCAGGGCGCGCTGGACGCCAATCTGCTCGACCCGGTCGGTGGTGTCGCGCAGGCCGGCGGTATCGACCACATGCAGCGGCATGCCGTCGATGTGGATATGTTCGCGCAGGACATCCCGGGTAGTGCCGGCGATGTCGGTGACGATGGCGGCTTCGCGACCGGCCAGGGCATTGAGCAGGCTGGACTTGCCGGCATTGGGACGGCCGGCGATCACCACGGTCATGCCATCGCGCAGCAGGGCGCCGCGATTGGCTTCGCGCTGGACCTCGTGCAGCTCGGCCTGGACGCCCTCCAGCAGGCCCTGCACGCGGCCGTCGGCGAGGAAGTCGATCTCCTCCTCGGGAAAGTCGATGGCGGCCTCGACATAGATGCGCAGGCGGATCAGCTGCTCGACCAGGCTTTCCACCCGGCGCGAGAATTCGCCCTGCAGCGAGCGCAGGGCATTGCGCGCCGCCTGTTCGGTGCTGGCCTCGATGAGGTCGGCGATGGCCTCGGCCTGGGCCAGATCGAGCTTGTCGTTGAGAAAGGCGCGTTCGCTGAATTCCCCGGGGCGGGCCAGGCGTGCACCCTCTTCCAGGGTGCGGCGCAGGAGCAGATCGAGGATCACCGGACCGCCGTGGCCCTGGAGTTCCAGCACGTCTTCGCCGGTGAAGGAGTTGGGGCCGGGAAAGAACAGGGCGATGCCGGCGTCCAGCACGCTGCCGTCGGCGGCGAGGAAGTTGCCGTAGTGGGCATGCCGAGGCGGCAGCTCACGGCCGCAGATCGCCCGCGCCAGGGGGGCGGCCAGGGGACCGGAGACGCGCACGATGCCGACCCCGCCGCGCCCGGTGGCGGTGGCGATGGCGGCGATGCTGTCGGAAGGCAGGGACATGACGATCCTCCAGAAAGCACGACGCCCCAATCAAGGGGCGTCGTGTGGACAGGGTGAGCGAGGTCAGGCCTTCTTGCTGGCCGCCTCGATCTTCCGGGTAATGTACCACTGCTGCAGGATCGACAGGCAGTTGTTGACGATCCAGTACAGCACCAGACCGGCCGGGAACCACAGGAAGAAGAAGGTGAAGACGATGGGCATCATCTTCATGACCTTGGCCTGCATGGGATCCGGCGGTGCCGGGTTGAGCATCTGCTGCACCAGCATGGTGGCGCCCATGATGATCGGCAGGATGAAGAAGGGATCCTTGGCCGACAGGTCGGTGATCCAGAACATCCAGGGCGACTGGCGCATCTCGACGCTTTCCAGCAGCACCCAGTACAGCGCCAGGAATACCGGCATCTGCACCACGATGGGCAGGCAGCCACCCAGGGGATTGATCTTCTCCTTGCGGTACAGCTCCATCATCGCCTGGGACATCTTCTGGCGATCGTCGCCATGCTGCTCCTTGAGCGCCTGCAGTCGCGGACCGACGGCGCGCATGCGCGCCATGGAGCGGTAGCTGGCGGCGGACAGCGGGAAGAACAGCAGCTTGATGATGATGGTCAGGACGATGATCGACCAGCCCCAGTTACCCAGGATGCTGTGGATATGCTGCAGCAACCAGAAGATCGGCTGAGCGATGAACCACAGGAAACCGTAGTCGACGGTCAGCTCCAGACCGTGGGACAGGGTCTTGAGGTGCTCCTGGATCTTCGGACCGGCATAGAGGGTCAGCGAGGTCTCACCCTTGCCACCCGCCGGCACGCTGAACTGCGGACCGGTGAAGCCGACGATGTAGTTGCCCTGGGCGTCCTTGCGGGTGGTGATCTGGTGCTGCTCGTCCTTGTTCGGCACCCAGGCGGTGACGAAGTAGTGCTGCAGCCAGCCGACCCAACCACCCTGCACGGCTTCCTGCAGGCGATTCTTGTCCATGTCGCTCATGGACACCTTGCGATAGGGCTCGGCCGGGGTACCGACGGCGGCGCCCAGGTAGGTGGACACGCCGGTGGCGGTGGTCGCCGAAGGATCGCCGCTCTTGTCCCGCTTGAGCTGGGCGTAGAGCACGCCGTTCCAGGCGTTGGCGCTCTGGTTGTCGATCAGGTAGCTGACCTGGATCTGGTAGGCGTTCGGGTTGATGCAGGTGATCTTCTTCTGCGCCTTCTCGGCGTCCGAGCAATCGACCTTCAGGCCCCGGTGGAAGGTGAATCTCTTGGTGTAGTCGACGCCGTTGGCCTGGTACTTGAGATCCACCACCAGCTGTTGCTTGCCATCGGCAAGCACATAGCTGGACTGGGCCGAGGTGTACAGCGGACGCCCGGCGCTGTTGGCGTCGGGACCGTTGGCACCGGTCAGGCCGCTCTGGGCCAGGTAGAGACGTTCGTTGCCGTTGTCGAACAGCATGAAGGGCACGTCGGGATGATCCTGACGGCGGGGGTACTGCACCAGACCGAGCTGGACGATGTCGCCGCCGCGAGGATCGATGGCCAGATCCAGGACGTCGGTACGTACCTTGATGAGCGCAGTGCTTGCCTGAGCGGTCGAGTTGTCCACCGGCGCCGCAGCCTTGGCGTCAGCGGGAACATCGGTGGGCACGTTGGGAGTGTCACCCGGCAGGACGCTGGTCTGCGTCTTGGCCGTGGGCAGATCGGCCTGGCCGTAATCCTTGTTCCACTGGAAAACCAGGGTGTAGGACACGATCGCCAAGGCGGCAATGAGTAGCGGGCGCTTGATATCCATGTTTACTCGGCCATCGAAGAGGTCGGGGCTGGGGTCTTTGCGGGAGGAACGGGATCATATCCGCCTGAGTGCCAGGGATGGCACCGGCACAGTCGCCGTGTGGTCAGCCAGCCACCACGCAGCAGCCCGTGGCGCTCGATGGCTTCGAGGGCGTAACCGGAACAGGTCGGATAGAAACGACAGTGACTGGCCATCATGGGGCTGATGGCATAACGGTAGAAGCGAATCAGCAGCAGGGCCGGTTTACGCATGAGCACCGTCGGGACTGTCGGTTGGGTGGGCAACGGTCTTGCTCGCCTGGCGATTGAGACGTTTCCACAGTTGCAGCAGCTGATCGTGCAATTCGGGATTGTCGACTTCGCCAAGTCCCTTGCGGGCGACGAAGACCAGATCGAAGCTGCCCAGGCGGTCCTGATTCAGACGGAAGGAATCTCGGATGACCCGCTTGATGCGATTGCGCTCGACAGAAAGCTTGACGCTCTTCTTGCCGATGACCAACCCCAGACGGGAATGGTCGAGCCCATTGGCATGGGCGAGCAGCAGCAGGTGCTTGCCGGATGCCTTGTGGGTGGGAGAGTCAAAGACCGCTTGGAACTGTTGGGAGCTCAGTAAGCGCCTGTCCCGACCGAAACCCTGACTCACCACCTGACCGGGCAATCAGATCGCCAGACGCTTGCGGCCTTTGGCACGGCGACGGGCGAGAACCTGACGGCCGTTCTTGGTTGCCATACGAGCACGGAAACCGTGGACACGGGCGCGCTTCAGGGTGCTGGGTTGGAAGGTGCGTTTCATGGACTTTTACCTAGGTGAAAGCGGCAAGGCATGAGTGCCCCGCGCAAAGAGACCGGCGATTCTAGAGAAAGCCTCGATGCAGGTCAATTTCCAACCAGCACCGGCTGACAGGAGACCAGGCAAATAAAATCAACAGGTCAGAAGGTTTTAAAAGACTGTTGAAGTGAATATGTATGGTGCAGCGGATTTCTGTGGATAGATCGTGCCAGGGCAGATGGCCTCTGCGCTGAGCGGGAACGGAAAGTCTGTTTTCAACAGGTGCAATTCGGGTGCTCTGCCTGCTGAGAGGCTGTGGATAAGCAGACCTGTTACGCACAGCACGATTATCCACAACAAAAAGCCCCGGGATGTCCAGAGAGGTCAGACGGCGTTATCCACAGAGTTGACGGTCATGGGTCTGCTCCTGATGGCCGTAACGGCTATCTACCGGGAAACTGCGTGGCCATGTGGATAACCTGGGTGGGGAGGGATACAATGGGCGTTTGCTCATGGCCCGTCCGGGCCGCTCCAGTTCTTGGGAGACGCTGTGTCGGTCGAACTCTGGCAACGTTGCGTGGATGTGCTGCGCGACGAGCTGCCTTCGCAACAATTCAATACCTGGATCCGGCCACTGCAGGTGGAAGCGGAAGGGGATGAGCTGCGGGTGTTCGCGCCCAACCGCTTCGTGCTCGACTGGGTCAACGAGAAGTACCTGAGCCGTATCCTCGAATTGCTCGAGGAACATGCCGACGACGGCATCGCGCCGGTGCTTTCCCTGCTGATCGGCAGCAAGCGCAGCAACAAGCCGCGCCCGGCCCAGACGCCCAGCAGCCAGAGCAGTCCGCTGCCACCCCCGGTGCAGGCGCCGCAACCGATCCAGTCGGATATCGTCACCGCGGGCGTCGCCCTGGAAGACGTGACCGCGGAACTGGCCGAGGCCGACGAGCCGGCGGTCAAGACCGAGCGTACCGTGCAGGTGGAGGGTGCGCTCAAGCACACCAGCTATCTGAACCGGACCTTCACCTTCGAGAACTTCGTCGAGGGCAAGTCCAACCAGCTGGCCCGCGCCGCGGCCTGGCAGGTGGCGGACAATCCCAAGCACGGCTACAACCCGCTCTTCCTTTATGGGGGCGTGGGTCTGGGTAAGACCCACCTGATGCACGCGGTGGGCAACCACCTGCTCAAGCGCAATCCGAACGCCAAGATCGTCTATCTGCATTCGGAGCGCTTCGTCGCCGACATGGTCAAGGCGCTGCAGCTCAACGCCATCAACGAATTCAAGCGTTTCTACCGTTCGGTGGATGCGCTGCTGATCGACGACATCCAGTTCTTCGCCCGCAAGGAGCGTTCGCAGGAAGAGTTTTTCCACACCTTCAACGCCCTGCTCGAAGGTGGACAACAGGTGATCCTCACCAGCGACCGCTATCCCAAGGAGATCGACGGCCTGGAAGAGCGGCTCAAATCGCGCTTCGGCTGGGGTCTCACCGTGGCCGTGGAGCCGCCGGAGCTGGAGACGCGGGTGGCGATCCTGATGAAGAAGGCCGACCAGGCCAAGGTCGACCTGCCCCACGACGCCGCCTTCTTCATCGCCCAGCGCATCCGCTCCAACGTGCGGGAGCTGGAAGGCGCGCTCAAGCGGGTGATCGCCCATGCCCACTTCATGGGCCGGGACATCACCATCGAGCTGATCCGCGAATCGCTCAAGGATCTGCTGGCGCTGCAGGACAAGCTGGTCAGCATCGACAACATCCAGCGCACCGCGGCCGAGTACTACAAGATCAAGATCGCCGATCTGCTGTCCAAACGCCGCTCGCGTTCGGTCGCCCGGCCGCGGCAGGTCGCCATGGCGCTGTCCAAGGAGCTGACCAACCACAGCCTGCCGGAAATCGGCGACGCCTTTGGCGGACGCGATCACACGACGGTGTTGCATGCCTGTCGCAAGATCGCCGAACTTCGGGAATCCGACGCGGATATTCGCGAGGATTACAAGAACCTGCTGCGTACCCTGACCACTTGACGGACGCGGCCCTGGCAAGGACCTGACCATGCATTTCACCATTCAACGCGAAGCCCTGTTGAAACCGCTGCAGCTGGTGGCCGGTGTCGTGGAACGTCGGCAAACGCTGCCGGTGCTGTCCAACGTACTCCTGGTCGTGGAAGGCCAGCGACTGTCGCTGACCGGTACCGACCTGGAAGTCGAGCTGGTTGGCCGGGTCGATCTGGAAGAAGCCGCCGAAGCCGGCGAGATCACCGTGCCGGCGCGCAAGCTGATGGACATCTGCAAGAGCCTGCAGCCCGATGCGCTGATCGACATCCGCACCGAGGAACAGAAGCTGCTGATCCGTGCCGGACGCAGCCGTTTCACCCTGTCCACCCTGCCGGCCAACGACTTCCCCACCGTGGAAGAAGGTCCGGGCTCGCTGAAATTCAGCATTCCCCAGGGCCGCCTGCGCCGCCTGATCGAGCGCACCGGCTTCGCCATGGCCCAGCAGGACGTGCGCTACTACCTCAACGGCATGCTGCTGGAAGCCAGCACCGGCCGCCTGCGTGCCGTGGCCACCGACGGTCACCGCCTGGCCATGTGCATGTTGGAGGCCGATGTCGACCAGGCCGAGAAGCACCAGGTCATCGTGCCGCGCAAGGGCATCCTGGAGCTGTCGCGCCTGCTCACCGAACCGGAAGAGCCGGTCAACGTGGTCCTGGGTCAGCACCATATCCGCGCCACCACGGGCGACTTCACCTTTACCTCCAAACTGGTGGACGGCAAGTTCCCCGATTACGAGCGCGTCCTGCCACGGCATGGCGACAAGCTGGTACTGGGCGAGCGTCAGCACCTGCGCGAGGCCTTCAGCCGCACCGCCATTCTCTCCAACGAGAAATACCGGGGTATCCGTCTGCAGCTGGAAAACGGCTTCATGAAGATCCAGGCCAACAACCCGGAGCAGGAAGAAGCCGAGGAAGAACTGCAGGTCGACTATGACGGCGGCAGCCTGGAGATCGGTTTCAACGTCAGCTACCTGCTCGACGTGCTGGGCGTGATGACCACCGACCAGGTGCGCATCACCCTGTCCGATTCCAGCAGCAGTGCGCTGTTGCAGGAGGCGGGCAACGACGATTCCTCCTATGTCGTGATGCCGATGCGCCTCTGATCGCCGCTCGATGACGCTGATCCGCTTCAACGCCGACCGCCTGCGCAATCTGCAGGCGGTCGCGCTTCAACCCTCGCCACGGGTCAATCTGCTGCACGGCGCCAACGGCAGCGGCAAGACCAGCCTGCTGGAAGCCATCCACCTGCTGGGGCTGGCCCGCTCCTTTCGCAGTACCAAGCTGGCGCCGGTCATCCAGCATGAGCAGGCCAGCTGCACCGTGTTCGGCCAGGTGCGGCTGCCCGGTGGCCAGGACTGCAACCTAGGCATCCAGCGCGAGCGCGGTGGCGACTACCAGATCCGCATCAACGGCGAGAATGCCCGTAGCGCCGCGCAGCTGGCCGAGGTGCTGCCGCTGCAGTTGATCAACCCCGATGGCTTCCGGCTGCTCGAAGGCAGTCCCAAGATCAGACGGCAGTTTCTCGACTGGGGCGTGTTCCACGAGGAACAGCGTTTCCTGCCCCTGTGGCAACGCCTGCAAAAGGCGCTCAGGCAGCGAAATCACTGGCTCAGACGTGGTAAAATCGACCCTGCGGCGCAGGCCGCCTGGGATCAGGAACTGGCCCTGGCCAGCGGCGAGATCGATGGCTTTCGTCAGGCCTATATCCAGCGTCTGAAGCCGGAGTTCACCGCGGTGCTGGCCGAGCTGATCCAGCTCGATGGCCTGACCCTGAGTTACTACCGCGGCTGGGACCGCGAGCGCGATCTGCGCGAGGTGCTGGCGGACAGCTTGCCACGGGATCTGCAGCTGGGGCATACCCAGGCCGGTCCCCAGCGCGCCGACCTGCGGATCCGCATCGGCAACCACAACGCGGCGGACATCCTGTCGCGCGGCCAGCAGAAGCTGGTGGTGTGCGCACTGCGCATCGCCCAGGGGCGGCTGGTCAACCAGGTCAAGCGGGGCCAGTGCGTCTATCTCATCGACGACCTGCCTTCGGAACTGGACGAGGGACACCGGCTGGCCTTGTGCCGGCTGCTGGAGGCACTGGAGTGCCAAGTCTTCATCACCTGTGTCGAGCGCGAGACGCTACAGGCCGCCTGGCGGCCGGAGACAGAGGTCAGCGTGTTTCACGTGGAACACGGCCATATCAAGCAGACCCACACTAGCGGGAGCCAAGCATGAGCGAGACCAATACCTACGACTCTTCCAGCATCAAGGTGCTGAAGGGACTGGATGCCGTGCGCAAGCGCCCCGGCATGTACATCGGCGATACCGATGACGGCACCGGCCTGCACCACATGGTCTTCGAGGTGGTGGACAACTCCATCGACGAGGCCCTGGCCGGCTTCTGCAGCGAGATCAGCATCACCATCCACATGGACGAATCCATCACCGTGCGCGACAACGGTCGCGGCATCCCGGTGGACATCCACAAGGAAGAAGGCGTCTCGGCGGCCGAGGTCATCATGACCGTGCTGCACGCCGGCGGTAAGTTCGACGACAACACCTACAAGGTTTCCGGCGGCCTGCACGGCGTGGGCGTCTCGGTGGTGAACGCCCTGTCCGAGGAGCTGCGGCTGACCATTCGCCGTGCCGGCCAGGTGTGGGAGCAGGTCTATGTCCACGGCGTACCCCAGGCGCCGCTGGCGGTGATCGGCGAGACCGACACCACCGGTACCCAGGTGCACTTCAAGCCTTCGGCCGAGACCTTCAACAACATCCAGTTCAGCTGGGACATCCTGGCCAAGCGGATTCGCGAGCTGTCCTTCCTCAACTCCGGCGTCGGCATCGTCCTGCGCGACGAGCGTAGCGGCAAGGAAGAGCTGTTCAAGTACGAAGGCGGCCTGCGCGCCTTCGTCGACTACCTGAACACCAACAAGACCGCGGTGAACGAGGTATTCCACTTCCAGGTGCAGCGCGACGACGATGGCGTCGGCGTGGAGGTGGCCCTGCAGTGGAACGACAGCTTCAACGAGAACATCCTCTGCTTCACCAACAACATTCCCCAGCGCGACGGCGGCACCCACTTGGCGGGCTTCCGTTCGGCGCTGACGCGCAACCTGAACAGCTACATCGAGGCCGAGGGCCTGGCCAAGAAGTTCAAGGTGGCCACCACCGGTGACGACGCCCGCGAAGGCCTGACCGCCATCATCTCGGTCAAGGTGCCGGATCCCAAGTTCTCTTCCCAGACCAAGGACAAGCTGGTTTCCTCCGAGGTGAAGACCGCGGTGGAACAGGAGATGGGCAAGCACTTCTCCGACTTCCTGCTGGAGAATCCCAACGAGGCCAAGGCGGTGGTCGGCAAGATGATCGACGCGGCCCGGGCCCGGGAAGCGGCGCGCAAGGCGCGCGAGATGACCCGCCGCAAGGGCGCGCTGGACATCGCCGGGCTGCCCGGCAAGCTGGCGGACTGTCAGGAAAAGGATCCGGCGCTGTCCGAACTCTACATCGTGGAGGGTGACTCCGCCGGTGGTTCGGCCAAGCAGGGCCGCAATCGGCGCACCCAGGCGATCCTGCCGCTCAAGGGCAAGATCCTCAACGTCGAGAAGGCGCGCTTCGACAAGATGCTCTCCTCCCAGGAGGTGGGCACCCTGATCACCGCGCTGGGCTGCGGTATCGGCCGCGAAGAATTCAACATCGACAAGCTGCGCTATCACAACATCATCATCATGACCGATGCCGATGTCGACGGTTCGCACATCCGTACCCTGCTGCTGACCTTCTTCTTCCGCCAGATGCCGCTGCTGATCGAGCGGGGCTACATCTACATCGCCCAGCCGCCGCTGTACAAGGTGAAGCGTGGCAAGCAGGAGCAGTACATCAAGGACGACGAGGCGATGGAGGAATACCTGACCCAGACCGCCCTGGAGGAAGCCAGCCTGCACGTCAACGAGAACGCCCCGGGTCTGTCCGGTGTGGAACTCGAAAAGCTGGTGAACAGCTATCGCCAGGTGATGAAGACCTTCAAGCGTCTGTCGCGGCTGTATCCGGCCGACGTCAGCGAACACCTGCTGTACCTGCCCCGCGTGGGCGTGGAGCAGCTGGGTGACGAGGCGGCCATGCGCGAGTGGCTAGCCACTCTCGAGACGCGCCTGAAGGCCGCCGAGCGCAATGGCACCACCTACACCTTGAGCCTGCGCGAAGATCGCGAGCGCAGCCTGTGGCTGCCGGAGGTCGAGACCCGGGCCCATGGCCTGTCCAGCTACGTGACCTTCAACCGGGATTTCTTCGGCAGCAACGATTACCGCCTGGTGACCGAGCTGGCTGCCCAGCTGGACAACCTGCTGGAAGAAGGCGCCTATGCCAAGCGCGGCGAACGCCGTCGCCCGGTCAGCACCTTCAAGGAAGCCTGGGAGTGGCTGATGGTCGAGACCAGCAAGAGGTTCAACATCCAGCGCTACAAGGGCCTGGGCGAGATGAATCCGGATCAGCTGTGGGAAACCACCATGGACCCGAACGTGCGTCGCATGCTGCAGGTGACCATCGAGGACGCCGTGGCGGCCGACCAGATCTTCAACACCCTGATGGGCGATCACGTGGAGCCGCGTCGCGATTTCATCGAGAGCAATGCCCTGGCGGTGTCGAACCTCGACGTCTGATTCCAGCGGTTATGCACAAGCCCCGCCATGCGGGGCTTTTTTGTGGAAAACATTCTGGCTAGACGGAGATGCCGTTTCGTTCCCTGGGAAGAATTGCCGCTCATCTTATAGCCAGAGGTTTTGTGGATAGTTTTCCTCAGCTGCTTTTCGCAAAGCTTGTAAAGCAGCACAAAGAGGCCGTGCCATGCGGCATAGAGACACAGGCTATAACGGACGATCCTGTGGATAAGCCTGGGAATAAGCTTATCGGTACTTGTGGATGACAGGGGATTCGCGGTAGCGGCCCACAATCAGAGCGCAGGAAAACCTCAGGATGTCCTGTGGATAAGTCTGTGGGAAACGCGAGGAAAACTGCTGGGAACAGCCAGGCCTTGCGGCCTGGCGATCAGGCGACGCAGCGCTCGACCGGGCTGGCGTCGGGCTTGGGGGCAAGGGCCTGTTCGATGAAGGCGAAGCAGCGGGCATTGAGATCGACAATGGCGCGGGGATCCTGGCCCTGGGGATAGAGCAAGGGGCCGATGCTGACCTTGATGGTTCCCGGCGACTTGATCCAGGAACGATTGGGCCAGTAGGCGCCGGCATCGTGAGCGATAGGCAGGATGGGCACGTTCAGGCTGCAGGCCAGGGCGGCGCCACCGCGGGAGAACTTACCCATCTGACCGTAATCGATGCGGGTGCCTTGGGGAAAGATCAGTACCCAGCAGCCCTGGGCCAGGTAGCGGCCGCCCTGCTCGGTCAGCTGCTGGAGAGCCAGCTTGCCGTTGTCGCGGTCGATGGCGATGGGCTTGAGCAGCGAGAAGGCCCAGCCAAAGAAGGGAATCCTGAGCAGTTCGCGCTTGATCACCTGGGAGGTGGGTTCGAACTGGGCGGACAGGAAGAAGGTTTCCCAGGTGCTCTGGTGGTTGGCCACGATCACGCAGGGCTGCGCCGGGACGTTTTCCAGCCCTTCGATTTCGTAACGAATGCCGCAGACGACCTTGGCCAGCCAGACGGCAAAGCCGGTCCAGGCCTTGACTACCAGCCGATAGCGGGCGCGATAGGCCAGGAAGGGCGCGATCAGCAGGCTGACGCAGGACCAGAGGATGCCGCTGGTCCCCAGCAGCACGTAGAACAACAGGGTACGCAAGAGCCGCATCAGCGCGTTTCCTCGAGCAGGTGATCAGCCACCGCGGCCAGGTCGGCGAAGACCTGGGTGCCGGCTGGTAAAGGCTTGGCCAGGGTGCGCTCGCCCTTGCCGGTGCGCACCAGATAGGGGGTGCAGCCCAGGGCCACGCCGGCTTCCAGGTCGCGCAGGCTGTCGCCGACCACGGGGACTCCCGCGAGATCAGGGCGCCCATACTGGGTGGCGATGGCGCGGAACAGGCCGGGCAGCGGCTTGCGGCAGTTACAGCCCGCTTCCGGGCCATGGGGGCAGTAGAGGATCAGATCGACCCGACCGCCCTCCTCGGCCAGCAAGCGTTGCAGCTTCTCGTGCATGGCCGCCAGGTCATCTTCCGTGAAATAGCCCCGGGCCAGACCGGACTGGTTGGTGGCCACGGCCACCTGCCAGCCGGCCCGGTTCAGCCGAGCGATGGCAGCAAGGCTGCCGGGCAGCGGTTGCCACTGCTCGGCGCTGCGCACGTAGTCATCGGAATCGACATTGATGACGCCGTCGCGGTCCAGCACGATCAGCTTCATGCCTAGCCCAGCACCGAGATGTCGGCGATGCCGAGGAACAGGCCGCGCAGGTGGGCGAGCAGCGCGTAGCGATTGGCGCGGACGCGCTCGTCCTCGGCGTTGACCAGCACCTCGTCGAAGAAGGCATCTACCGGGGCGCGTAGACTGGCCAGGCGTTCCAGGGCTTCGCGGTAACGGCGGGCTTCGGCCAGGGGCGCGGCATCCCGCTCGGCGTCGGCGATGGCGGCGGCCAGGGTGCGCTCGGCGTCGGTCTCGAACAGGGCGGCATCGGCCTGGGCCGCGACCTGACCTTCGAACTTGCCGAGCAGGTTGGAGACGCGCTTGTTGGCGGCGGCCAAGGCTTCGGCTTCGGGCAGGCGACGGAAGGCTTGCACGGCCTGGACGCGCTGGTCGAAGTCCAGCGCCGAGGCCGGGCGCAGGGCGCGCACGGCCAGGTAGGCGGCGGTGTCGATGCCTTCGTCCTCGTAGCGGGCGCGCAGCCGGTCGAAGACGAAGTCCAGCACCTGCTCCTGCAGGCCCGCGGCCTTGACCCGCTCGCCGTAGCCGCCGATGGCGAAGGCGACGGCGGCCGGCAGATCCAGCTCCAGGCCTTTCTCGATGAGGATGCGCAGCACGCCCAGGGCCTGACGGCGCAGGGCGAAAGGATCCTTGCTGCCGGTGGGCAGCATGCCGATGCCGAAGATGCCGACCAGGGTGTCGAGCTTGTCGGCCAGGGCCACGGCCGCACCGGTCAGGGTCTGCGGCAGTTCGGCGCCAGCGCCACGCGGCATGTACTGCTCGTTGAGCGCCAGGGCCACGTCTTCCGCCTCGCCGCCTTTCTTGGCGTAGTAGTAGCCGGCGATACCCTGCATCTCGGGGAATTCGCCGACCATCTCGGTGGCCAGGTCGCACTTTGCGAGCACGCCGGCGCGGTGGGCGCGCTCGGCATCACCGCCGATGCGTTCGGCGATGAACGCGGCCAGGGCAGCGACGCGCTGGGCCTTGTCGTAGACCGTACCGAGCTGGGCCTGGAAGACCACGTTCTTGAGGCGCTCGTTGAAGCTTTCCAGCGGCTGCTTCTGGTCCTGCTTGAAGAAGAACTCGGCGTCGGTGAGACGGGGGCGGACCACCTTCTCGTTGCCGCTGACGATCTGCGCCGGATCCTTGCTCTCCAGGTTGGCCACGGTGATGAAGCGCGGCAGCAGCTTGCCCTGGGCGTCCAGCAAGCAGAAGTACTTCTGGTTGTCCTGCATGGTGGTGATCAGGGCTTCCTGGGGCACCTCGAGGAAGCGTTCCTCGAAGGCGCACACCAGCGGCACCGGCCATTCCACCAGGGCGGTCACCTCGTCCAGCAGCGCGGGCGGCACCACGGCGCTGCCCTGCTCCGCCGCGGCCAGTTCGGCCACGCGGGATTCGATGAGCTGGCGGCGTTCGGCGAAGTCGGCCAGCACATGGGCGGCACGCAGGTCGGCGGCGTAGTGGGCCGGGGCGCTGATGCGCACGGCATCGGGATGATGGAAGCGATGGCCGCGGGACTCACGGCCGGCACGGCGGGTGAGGATCTCGCAGTCGATGACCTCGTCACCGAGCAGCATCACCAGCCACTGGGTCGGCCGGACGAATTCCTCGCGGCGGGCGGCCCAGCGCATGCGCTTGGGAATCGGCAGCTCGGCGAGGGAGGCTTCGACGATGCCGGGCAGCAGCGCGGCGGCGGGCTGACCGGGGATGCTCTGGGAGAATCTCAGCTTGGGGCCGCTGCGATCGATGGCGCTGATGTCGACGCCGCACTTGCGGGCGAAGCCCAGGGCGGCCTGGGTCGGCTGGCCATCGGCGCCAAAGGCGGCCTGGAGCGGCGGGCCGTCTAGGTTGACGCTACGCTCGGGCTGCTGGGTCTGCAGGGCTTCGACCAGCACGGCCAGGCGGCGCGGCGCGGCATAGGCGCGGGCGCTGGCATAGCCTAGACCGGCCTGCTTGAGGCCCTTCTCGATGCCGGCGAGAAAGCTGTCGCCGAGGGTCTTGAGCGCCTTGGGCGGCAGTTCTTCGGTACCCAGTTCGACCAGGAAATCCAGAGTGGTGCTCATCATTCGCCCTCCTTGAGCAGCGCCTGGACATCGTCGCGACCCAGGACCTCGTCACGCAGCGCCGGGGTGGCCAGGGGGAAGCCCAGGCGGGCACGGGCCTTGAAGTAGCCCTGGGCGACGCTGCGCGCCAGGGTGCGCACGCGCAGGATGTAACGCTGGCGCTCGGTCACCGAGATGGCGCGGCGGGCGTCCAGCAGGTTGAAGGTGTGGGAAGCCTTGAGCACCATCTCGTAGGTGGGCAGCGGCAGGTCCAGGGCGATCAGGCGATTGGCCTCGGACTCGTAGAAGTCGAACAGCTCGAACAGCTTGGGCACATTGGCGTGCTCGAAGTTGTAGGTGCTCTGCTCCACCTCGTTCTGGTGGAAGACGTCGCCGTAGGTCACGGTGCCGAAGGGGCCGTCGGCCCAGATCAGGTCATAGACCGAGTCCACGCCCTGCAGGTACATGGCCAGGCGTTCGAGGCCATAGGTGATCTCGCCGGTCACCGGATAGCACTCGATACCGCCCGCCTGCTGGAAGTAGGTGAACTGGGTGACTTCCATGCCGTTGAGCCAGACTTCCCAGCCCAGACCCCAGGCGCCCAGGGTGGGCGATTCCCAGTTGTCCTCGACGAAGCGCACGTCGTGCACCAGCGGATCCAGACCGATGGCGGCCAGGGAGCCCAGGTAGAGCTCCTGGAAGTTGTCCGGGTTGGGCTTGAGGACCACCTGGAACTGGTAGTAGTGCTGCAGGCGGTTGGGGTTCTCGCCATAGCGGCCGTCGGTGGGGCGGCGGCTGGGCTGCACATAGGCGGCGTTCCAGGTCTCGGGACCGATGGCGCGCAGGAAGGTGGCGGTGTGGAAGGTACCGGCGCCAACTTCCATGTCATAGGGCTGAAGTACTACGCAGCCCTGCTCGGCCCAGTATTGCTGCAAGGCCAGGATCAAGTCTTGGAAGGTGCGCACGGTGGGCTTGGACTGGCTCACGAAAGATACCCGTTCGGCTGCGACGAAAAGCCGACGAGTATAGCTGTACGCCTCTAGGAGCGTACAGGCGCGGGACGTCTCGTCTACCGTACGGGGCAATTGCGTTAAGGTGAGAACTCCCCTCTTCGACCGAGCCTTCGCCATGCCGCGTTGTTTCTGGTGCACCGCCGATCCGCTGTACATCGAGTATCACGACCATGAATGGGGCGTGCCCCAGCGCGATCCGGCGGTGCTCTTCGAATTTCTCTTGCTGGAAGGCTTTCAGGCCGGGCTGTCGTGGATCACCGTGCTGAAGAAGCGCGAGCGCTATCGCCAGGTGCTGCACGGCTTCGATCCCCGGCGCCTGGCGCAGCTGAGCGATGCCGAGATCGAGGCGCTGATGCAGGATCCGGGCATCATCCGCAACGGCGCCAAGCTGCGCGCCGCCCGTCAGAATGCCCAGGCCTGGCTCAGGCTCGAAGACCCGGCCGGCTGGCTATGGTCCTTCGTCGGCGGTGCGCCGAAGATCAACCATTTTCGCGACCGCCATGAGGTACCGGCGATCACCCCGGAAGCCGAGGCCATGAGCAAGGCGCTCAAGAAAGCCGGTTTCACCTTTGTCGGCCCGACCATTTGCTATGCCTTCATGCAGGCCATGGGGCTGGTGATGGACCACACCCTCGATTGCGACCGCCATGCCGAGCTGACGTCTTTGTCGGCAGAACCGCAGGAAAAGTCGAATGTATAGGCGTCAGTTGGCGCGAACCTTACGCTTTCTTAACGTTTCCGGGGCTTGTAGACGCTAAACTGTCGGCGCATTCAGACAGGAGTCCCTCTTTTGGAAAGATTCAAAGGCGCGCTGATGATCGCCTTCCTGCGCCTTTTCGCCCTGCTGCCCTGGCCGCTGGTGCAGCGCCTGGGTGGATTCATCGGCTGGTGCATGTGGAAGCTGCCGACCCGCGCCAGCAAGGTTACCCGCATCAACCTCGCCCATTGTTTTCCCGAACTCGATGCCGCCGGTCTGGAACGGCTGTCGCGCGAGTGCCTGCGCGGCATCGGCAAGACCCTGACCGAGAGCGCCTGCGCCTGGATCTGGTCACCCCAGCGTTCCCTGCGCCTGGTGCGCGAGGTGGAAGGCATGGACGTCCTGCAGGAAGCCCTGGCCTCCGGCGATGGCGTGGTGGGCATCACCAGCCACCTGGGCAACTGGGAGTTGCTCAACCACTTCTACTGCTCCCATGCCAAACCGATCATCTTCTACCGGCCGCCCAAGCTGAAGGCGGTGGACGACCTGCTCAAGCGCCAGCGGGTGCAACTGGGCAATCGCGTGGCGCCCTCTACCCCGGAAGGCATCATCAGCGTGATCAAGGAAGTCCGCCGCGGTGGCGCCGTGGGGATCCCGGCCGACCCGGAGCCGAGTCGCAGCGCCGGGCTCTTCGTGCCCTTCCTCGGCACCACTGCCCTGACCAGCAAGTTCGTGCCCTCGCTGCTGGCGCGTGGCAAGGCCCGCGGGGTGTTCTTCCATGCCGTGCGCCTGGCAGACGGCAGCGGCTACAAGGTGATCCTGGAAGCCGCGCCCGCAGCCATGTACGACCCGGATCCAGAGGTCTCGGTGGCCGCCATGAGCGAGGTGCTGGCCGGCTACGTACGGCGCTATCCGACCCAGTACATGTGGAGCATGAAGAGATTCAAGAATCGCCCGGATGGCGAGGAGAAGTGGTACTGAGGTCTTTCGCCCGGGTCCTGCCCGGGCGCTGAGGGGCAGGCGGTGGTCCTATGACCTATCGCTCGGCGCTTCGCCAGGACCGTTCGGTCGGCGCGCGGCTGACAGCCGCTGGGCTTTGCCGGAAGCTGCCCGGACCTCTAGGGAACGTCCAAGCCAGGGAGTCAGGCGATGAATTCGCGCGATCAGCGCCAACATACCCGTACCCCACTCAAGTGCCGGCTGTGGATCGCCTATCCGGATGGCGAGATCGTCGGTGAGACCCGCGACCTGTCCGATGGTGGCGTCTATGTGGTGCATCCCGAGCTGACCCGGCTACCGCAGGGCACCCGCGTGGTCGGCCAGGTACTCGATCTGCCGATCGAAGCGCCCAAGGTGACCATGGAAGTCATGCGCACCGACGCCGACGGCGCGGGCCTCAGGTTCCTGCGCGATCAGGACTGAGCGCGGCGCGCCAGGCGCTTGAGAAACACCGTCATCTCCTTTTCCGCCTGCTTGTCGCCCCTGGCCTGCGCCGCCTGCAGGCCCTGGGTCCAGGCCGCCTCGGCGCTGGCCAGATCGCCGCTCCCCTCATGGGCCTTGCCCAGCAGCTTCCAGGCCGCCGAATAGGCCGGATCGAATTCGACGCAGCGCGCCAGGTGCTCGATCGCCCGCGCGGGCTCCCCGGCATCCAGATAGCCCTTGCCCAGACCGAATCTGAGCAGGGCGTTGTCCTGGCCGCGAGCGAGCATTTTCTCCAGGGATTCGAGCATGGCGGACTCCGGTAGCAGCGGAAGGGACGGGCCGATTCACGACCTTGAGCCGAACATTCTGCCCCGACTACCGGCAGCCTGGCGATCCGGCGCAGAAAGTGCCATATGTCAGGTGGACGGGCAGGTTGGTCTGGAACAGGCCTTTTGCCATCATTTTGTGACGTGTTTCACTTTAAGCTGACTGATCTATCGGCGCCTAGGACGGCCGCAGGATCTGATGAAGCTGTTTTCTTCCCTCAGTCGCAAGCTTGTGCGGGACGGTGCCCACATCGTCGACCCGCGTCAGGCAAAGAGCCCCTGGCTGCTGATCCTGACGCTGACATCGCTGCTGACATTCGCTCTGGGCTGCTGGCTGGGTGGTCGGGTTTCGCCTGCTGCAGCTCCGGCCACCCCTGTCGCTGCCACTCCGGGCAGCGCCAGCACAACGGTGGCCCTGGAGCGAATGGGCGTGCTGGTCGGCCGGCTGCAATCGCTGGAGGCCGATACCCAGGCGCTGCAGCGGATGCTGGAGCAGAACAGGCAATTGCGCGACCAGGTGAGCGCGGTCGACCCCAGTCTGCTGGTCGAGCCTTCCACGCGAGGTGCCCAGGGCGGTGCCTGGCTGCCGGCGCGATCCTGTAACGCCGGCGCCGCCAGCCAGGGCTTGCCTCTGCGCATGCTGGGTGCCAGCGAACAGGTAGCGCTCTGCCTGCGTCAACAACTGGATCTGCTGCTGAACCGGGTGGCCAGTCGCAATGCCGCCCTAATGGCGATTCCCTCGCTACGCCCAGTGGAACAAGCCCGTCTGGGATCGCTGTTCGGCAATCGGGTCGATCCCTTTACCGGTCACCTGGCGTTTCATTCCGGTGTCGACTTCGCCGCGCCCACTGGCACCCAGGTACACGCCGCTGCCGGGGGGCGTGTCCAGGTCACGGGCGCCCTGGGTGGCTATGGCAATCGGGTGGAGGTCGCTCACGGCAATGGCCTGGTCACCCGCTATGCCCATCTGAGCCGCATCTTCGTCAAGGAAGGCCAGGTGGTCGCCCCCGGGCAACTCCTGGGTGCGGTGGGCTCCACTGGACGCTCGACCGGGCCTCATCTGCATTTCGAGGTCTTGCGTGACGGCCAATTCCTCGACCCCCAGCGCTTTCTTGCCCTGGGCCGACTGGAGCCCGAGCGCGATGGCCAGGCGCGCGACTAGTCGAGCGTCGAGTCGCGAGCTGCTGCGCGGCGAATTTCGCCTGCAGCCGGTCCCGCGACGGCGACTGGCCGGCTGGGTTGGTTTGTGCCTGCTGCTGTTGATACCGCTCGCGTTGCTGGTGGTCGGGCAGCGGATCCACCAGGGATACCAGGCGGAACTGAATCACCTGCAAGCCGAGAATCAGCACCTGCGCGATCGTCTGGCGCAGCAGGCGCTGGATCGGCAAGTGGGCACGGCTGCCGAGCGCCAGCTGACCGAGCGCAACGCTGCTCTGCTGGCGCAGGTCGAGCGCCTGAGCGCGGAGCTGGCCTTCTTCCGTCGCCAGAATCAGAAACCCTAGCTGGAGAGCAGCACGGATGTTCAACAGAAAGAAGGCGGTTCCTCGCCCCGCGGTGAATGGCTTTTCCAGTCTCATCGCCGACAACCTGTCGATCCGCGGTGATCTGGAGTTCAGCGATGGCCTCAAAGTCGACGGCCGGGTATGCGGCAGCATCAGTTTCAAGTCCGGCACCACCAGCCTGCTGGCGATCAGTGCCAATGGCGTGGTGGAGGGCGACGTGAGCAGCTACGACGCCCTGATCGATGGCACCATCGTCGGCGATCTGCGGGTCGAGCATCTGCTGGAGCTGCATTCCAATGCGCGGGTGCAGGGCAACATCACCTATCGCCAGCTGAGCATGGAGAACGGCGCCGTGGTGGAGGGGACCCTGAGTCGCCTCGAAGAAGGCTCCCCGGTGCTGGAGCTGCCCCAGGCGGAGGTACGCGCGCAGTTGCCGCACCCAGCCGCCACCGCGGAGAAGCGTCCGCAGCAGGGTACGAACCAGCCGCTACCGCCAGAGGCTAGCGAGCAATCTTGATCAGCTTGCAGTAATAGAAGCCGTCGTGGCCGTCGGGCTGCGGCAGGAGCTGGCGACCATGGGGCTGGGCGAGGCCCCAGGGGGCGGGGATATCCAGTTCGCGGGCGCCCGGGGTGCGGGCGAGAAAGGCGGCGAGGTTGTCGCTGTTCTCTTCCGGCAACACCGAGCAGGTGGCGTAGACCAGGATGCCGCCGACGTCCAGCGTCGGCCAGAGGGCGCCCAGCAATTCGCCCTGCAACTGCACCAGGGGCGCGATATCGCTGGCCTGACGGGTCAGCTTGATGTCCGGATGGCGGCGGATCACCCCGGTGGCGCTGCAGGGAGCGTCCAGCAGGATGCGCTGGAAGGGCGTGCCGTCCCACCAGTCGGTTACGGCGCGGCCGTCGGCGGCCAGGGTGCGGGCGGTGAGGCCCAGCCGTGCCAGATTCTGCTCGACGCGCTCCAGGCGACCGGCATCGGCGTCCAGCGCCACCACCTCGGCCAGCCCCGGCTCACGTTCCAGCAGATGGCAGGTCTTGCCCCCGGGCGCGGCGCAGGCGTCAAGCACCCGCTGGCCGGGCGCCAGCTCCAGCAGTTCGGCCGCCAGCTGCGCGGCTTCGTCCTGCACGCTCAAGCGACCCGCGGCGAAGCCCGGCAGGGCGGTGACGTCCTGGGGATGCAGCAGGCGGATGCCATCGGCGCTGAAGGCGCAGGGCAGCGCCTCGATACCGGCGGCGGCCAGCTCGGCCAGATAGCTGTCGCGACTGCCCTGGCGGCGATTGACCCTGAGGATCAGCGGCGGGTGCAGGTTGTTCGCGGAGGCGATGGCTTCCCACTGCTCCGGCCAGCGCGCCTTGAGCGTCTTCTGCAACCAGCGCGGATGGGCCAGGCGCGCGGCCGGGTCATGCTCCAGGGCCGGCAGCAGGCTGTCGTATTCGCGCTGGGCGCGGCGCAGCACGGCATTGAGCAGGCCCTTGGCCGAGGACTTCTTCAGCTTGTCGACACAGCCCACCGTCTCGCCAATGGCGGCATGGGCCGGGATGCGGGTGTGGAACAGCTGGTAGAGCCCGATCAGCAGCAGGGCTTCGAGATCACGGTCGCCGGCCTTGAAGGGTTTCTGCATGAGCTTTTCCGCCAGCAGCGACAGGCGCGGCTGCCAGCGGGCGGTACCGAAGGCCAGATCCTGGGCCAGGGCGCGGTCACGCGGATCGACCTTGGCCAGTTGCTCGGGCAGGCTGCTACCGAGGGAGGCGCGCCCGGCCAGGACCGCCGCCAGGGCGCGGGTCGCCGCCAGTCGCGGATTCATAGACCCAGCACCTGACCGGGGGCGAAGCGCTCGCGACGGGCGTTATAGAGATCGGCGAAGCCCAGTGGCTTGCCACCGGGCAGCTGCAGGCGGGTCAGGCGCAGGGCACCCTCGCCACAGGCGACCAGCAGGCCGGAGCGATCGGCATCCAGCACCATGCCCGCCACGCCCTGCCCTTCGGCCAGTTCCGCGGCCCAGACCTTGAGGGGCTCGCCGGCCAGGGCGGTGTGGCACAGCGGCCAGGGATCGAAGGCGCGGATACGGCGTTCCAGCTCCGCCGCCGGACGACCCCAGTCCAGGCGGGCCTCGTCCTTGTTGAGCTTGTGGGCGTAGGTGGCCAGGTTGTCGTCCTGTACCTCGCCCTGCAGACTGCCGTCGGCCAGACCCGGCAGGGCCTGGACCACGGCGGCGGCGCCCAAGGCGGCCAGGCGATCGTGCAGGCTGCCACCGGTGTCCGTGGCGGTCAGCGGCGTGGTCACCTTGCTCAGCATGGGGCCGGTATCCAGACCGGCTTCCATGCGCATCACGGTGACCCCGGACTCGGCATCGCCGGCTTCCAAGGCGCGCTGGATGGGCGCGGCGCCGCGCCAGCGCGGCAGCAGCGAGGCATGGCTGTTGATGCAACCCAGGCGCGGGATATCCAGCACCGCCTGGGGCAGGATCAGACCGTAGGCCACTACCACCAGCAGGTCGGGTTCCAGGGCCGCCAGGGTGGCCTGGGCCGCGGGATCGCGCAGGGTCGGCGGCTGCTGCACGGGAATGCCGTGGCTCAGTGCCAGCTGCTTGACCGGGCTCATGGCCAGTTTCTGGCCCCGCCCAGCGGGACGGTCCGGCTGGGTATAGACGGCGGCAATGGGATAACCGGCGTCGATCAGCGCCTGCAGGTGCACGGCGGCGAATTCCGGGGTTCCGGCGAAGACGAGGCGAAGGGATCTGGACATGGCGGACCTGGCGGAAAGGGCGAGCGGCGGACGCCGATGACGCCGTCCGCCAGGGCGATCAGGCCTTGTGGCGCTGCTGCTTTTCGAGCTTCTTCTTGATGCGATCGCGCTTGAGCGGCGACAGATAGTCGACGAACAGCTTGCCGTCGAGGTGATCGATCTCGTGCTGGATGCACACCGCCAGCAGGCCGTCGCACTCCAGCTCGAAGGGCTTGCCGTCGCGGTCCAGGGCAGTCACCCGGACGCGCTCGGGACGGCAGACCTTTTCGTAGAACCCGGGGATCGACAGGCAGCCTTCCTGGTACTCGCCTAGTTCCTGGGTGAGCGGCTCGGCCTCGGGGTTGATGAAGACCAGCGGTTCGCTCTTGTCTTCGCTGACGTCGATCACCACCAGGCGGCGATGAACGTTGACCTGAGTGGCGGCCAGACCGATGCCAGGCGCTTCGTACATGGTCTCGAACATGTCGTCGATGGTCTGGCGCAGGGCATCGTCGACCACGTCGATGGGCTTGGCGACGGTGCGCAGGCGGGGATCGGGGAATTCGAGGATGTCTAGGGTCGCCATGGCGTTGAGGGCACTTGTGGAATACAGTCAAGGGGCGCTGCTAAGATGCCGCAGCGTTGTTTCCACCCGCCTCGGGCTGGTCCCGAGCGGTGGATGACGTCGGTCGACGGGGATGAGCGCCTGCGCTGCCCGGTGCCGACGAAGGTGGCGATCAGGGCACGACTGGGGCGATTCCCCGACGTTTGCGTGAAGACGGTTCTTCAAAGCTAAGTGTAAAGGGATTCGACGCATGAGGAAATCTTTGTTCGCCCTGCTGCTGGTCGCCGGGGGCGCCCTGCAGTCGGCGTACGCAGCGGTCACCCTGCGTCAGGATCACCCGGAGAGCTATACCGTGGTCCGCGGCGATACCCTCTGGGACATCTCCGCCAGATTCCTCAGCAAGCCCTGGGAATGGCCAGAGATCTGGCAGGCCAATCCGCAGGTCAAGAATCCCCATCTCATTTATCCCGGCGATACCCTGGTGCTGAGCTACGTCGACGGCCAGCCGCGGCTGCAGCTCAACCGCGGCGCCTCGCGTGGCACGGTCAAGCTGTCACCTACGGTGCGCAGCACGCCCATCGCCGAAGCCATCCCGGCCATTCCGCTGGAAGCGGTCAACAGCTTCCTCTTGCAGAATCGCGCCATCGATTCGGCCGAACAGTTCCAGGCGGCACCCTATGTGGTGGCCGGCAATGCCGAGCGCGTGGTGAGCGGCGCCGGCGATCGCATCTATGTGCGCGGCAAGCTGCAGCCGGGTGTCTCGGCCTATGGCATCTACCGCCAGGGCAAGACCTATGTCGATCCCAAGACCGGCGCCTTTCTCGGCATCAATGGCGACTTCATCGGCAGCGCCGACCTGGTCACCCAGGAGGGCGACATCGCCACCCTGCGCCTGACCCGCACCACCCAAGAGGTGCGCCTGGGCGACCGGCTGTTCCCCACTGAGGAGCGGCTGGTGAATTCCACCTTCATGCCCAGTGCGCCGGCCCGTGACATCAACGGCCTGATCCTCGACGTACCGCGCGGCGTCACCCAGATCGGCCAGTTCGATGTGGTGACCCTCAACAAGGGCGCCCGGGACGGTCTGGCCGAGGGCAATGTGCTGGCGGTCAACAAGACCGGCGAGACGGTGCGTGATCGCATCACCGGCGAGCTGGTGAAGATCCCCGACGAGCGCGCCGGGCTGCTGATGGTCTTTCGCACCTACGACAAGATCAGCTACGGCCTGGTTCTGACCGCCACCCGCCAGCTGGCGATCATGGACAAGGTGCGCAACCCCTAACCTCTTCCGGGTCGCCAGGACGGCGACCGGCCACCCTCAAGGATGACAGCATGGCCAGCCTCTCCCCTGCCGAGCTGGACGCTCGGCTTCGCCTGCATGCCCTGCCGGAGCTCGGTGCCGTGCGCCAGCGCCTGCTGCTGGATGCCTTTGGCAGTGCCAGCGCCGCCCTCAGTGCCCCCGCCTCGGCCTGGCGCGCCCTGCGCCTGCCGGCGGTGGCCGCGGACGCCCGCCGCAGCCCCGCGACTCGCGAACGGGTCGACCAGGCCCTGGCCTGGCTGGAGGGCCCCGAGCGCCATCTGCTCTGCCTAGGCGACAAGCGCTATCCGGCGCTGCTCGCCGAGATCGCCGATCCACCGCCGCTGCTGTTCGTCGAAGGACGGGTCGAGTTGCTCGAGCGACCGCAACTGGCCCTGGTCGGCAGCCGCCAGGCCAGTGCCCAGGGACTCGACAATGCCCGACGCTTCGCCCACAGCCTGGCCGCGGCCGGTTTCTGCATCACCAGTGGCCTGGCGCTGGGCATCGATGGCGCGGCGCACCAAGGAGCGCTGGACGCCGGCGGCGGTACGGTGGCCGTGCTGGGCACCGGCCTCCGGCAGCTCTATCCCCGCCGTCATCTGGGCCTCGCCCGGCGCCTGCTGGCCGAGGGTGGCGCGCTGGTCTCGGAATTGCCGCTGGATTGCACGCCCCAGGCCGCCAACTTTCCGCGGCGCAACCGGATCATCAGCGGCCTCAGCCTGGGTACCCTGGTGGTGGAGGCCAGCCCCTCCAGCGGGTCGCTGATCACCGCGCGGCTGGCCGCCGAGCAGGGCCGTGAGGTGTTCGCCCTGCCCGGCTCCATCCATCATCCCGGGGCGCGAGGCTGTCATCAGCTGATCCGTGAAGGGGCGCAACTGGTGGAGGGCGTGGAGCATATCCTCGAAGCCCTGCAGGGCTGGCGCAGCCTGGCCCCGGTCGCCACGGCCGCGGTGGTCGAGGATCACCCCCTGCTGCAGCAGCTGGCCGCCGGACCGCTCAACAGCGAAGAGTTGGCGCGGCTCTGCCGCCTGTCGTTGCCGGAGGTGCTGGTCCAGCTGACCGAGTTGGAGCTGGAAGGCCGGGTGGTGGCGCAGCAGGGCAGCTGGACGCGTCTCGGCTAGCGGTGGATGGCTACCATCGGCGGCGCGCTCGGGTAGACTTCAGGGATTTGGCGGAGGCAAGGCGATGCACAACAGCTGGCGAGTGCGGCAGGCGGCGCGAATCGTGCGCGAGGGGGGCGTGCTGGCCTACCCCACCGAGGCCGTCTGGGGCCTGGGCTGCGATCCCTGGGATCAGGCCGCGGTCTATCGCCTGCTGACGCTCAAGCGGCGGCCCATGGAAAAGGGCTTGATCCTGGTGGCCGACACCATCCGCCAATTCGACTTCCTGCTCCACGATCTGCCGGAAGAGTCCCTGGCCAAGCTGGCCAGCACCTGGCCCGGCCCCAACACCTGGCTGGTGCCGCACCACAATCGCCTACCCGGCTGGGTGACCGGCGCCCACGCCACCGTGGCGCTACGGGTCTCCGAGCATCCGCTGGTGGGCGAACTCTGCGCCCTCACCGGTCCGCTGATCTCCACCTCGGCCAATCCCGCCGGCCGTCCGGCCGCGCGCACCCGGCTGCGGGTTCAGCAGTACTTCCCCGATAACCTGGATGGCATCCTCATGGGCGAACTGGGTGGGCGCAAGAATCCCAGTGTGATTCGCGATCTGGTGACCGGCAAGGTCTTCCGGCCCTAGGTCAGTCCAGCAACTGGCGCAGCAGCCGCGCCAGGGCATCGATCTGGAACGGCTTGGCCAGCGAGAGCTCGCCGTTCGGGGTCGGCCGTTCGGCGTGACCGCTGACGAACAGCACCGGCAACTCCGGCCAGCGCTCGCGCAGGCGCCCGGCCAGGTCGGCGCCGTCGAGATCCGGCAGGCCGAGATCGGTGATCAGCAGGTCACAGGGCAGGTCGCCGTCGACCAGGGTGAGCGCCGCCGAGGCACTGGCCGCGGTGCGCACGCGATAGCCCAGCTCGGTGAGCATCTCGCGCAGCAACAGCCGCACCGAGACATCGTCTTCCACCAGCAGCAGGCGTTCGCCCCGGCTCTGGGCGATGGCCGCCTGAGGTGTATCGCTCGCTGCCGGTCGCTCGGGCTGGGCACAGGGCAGCCAGAGGCTGACCCGGGTGCCGCTGCCCAGTTCGCTCTCCAGGGTCACGTGGCCACCCGACTGCTTGATGAAGCCATAGAGCATCGACAGGCCCAGGCCGGTGCCCTGGCCGATGGGCTTGGTGGTGAAGAAGGGATCGAAGGCGCGATCCACCACCTCGACCGGCATGCCGCTGCCGGTGTCGGCGATGGTCAGGCGCACATAGTCACCCGGCGGCAGGTCATGCTCGGCGGCCAGGTCGGTGAGGTGATCGAGGGCGGTTTCCAGGGTCAGCTGACCCCCCTCGGGCATGGCGTCGCGGGCGTTGATCACCAGATTCAGCAGGGCGTTCTCCAGCTGGTTGGTGTCGGTGCACGCCGGCGGCAACTGCAGCGCGAGGCTGCTGCGCAGGCTGATGCGTTCGCCCAGGGTGCGCTGGAAGAGTTCTTCCAGGGACAGGATCAGGTCATTGACGTCCACCGGCCGCGGGTCGAGGGTCTGCCGACGCGCGAAAGCCAGCAGGCGATGGGTCAGGGCGGCGGCGCGGGTGGCGGATTGCTCGGCGGTGTCGAGGTAGCGCTGCAGGTTGTCGTGGCGGCCCTGGTCCAGGCGCCGACGCAGCAATTCTAGGGAGCCACTGATGCCGGTGAGCAGGTTGTTGAAGTCGTGGGCGATGCCGCCGGTGAGATGGCCGATGGCTTCCATCTTCTGTGCCTGGCGCAGCGCGGCTTCGGCGTTCTGCAGGGCCAGGGCGGCGTCGTGCTCGACGGTGACGTCGCGGCCGAAGACATAGATGCGGCCATCGTGATCGGCGGTGGCCTTCCACATCATGTGGCGCCAGTGGCCGTCGCGAGTGCGCAGGCGGCCCGGCAGATCGCTGAGCACCTCGCCATGGCGCAGGGCGGCCAGGCGCGGGAACACCGGCGGATCGTCCGGGTGCTCCAGCGAGGTCGGCGGCTGGTGGCGCAATTCCTCGTCGTCCCAACCCAGGGTGCGGCCCCAGGCCGGATTGCGACTGAGCCAGCGTTGCCCCTGGATGACACCGAGCAGGTCGTCGGCCACCCGCCACATGCGGTCACGCTCGACGGTGCGCTCATGGACGCGCTGTTCCAGCAGTTCGGCCAGGCGCCGCAGGCGGTGTTCGGCCATGCGGATCTCGCTGACGTCGGTGTGCACGCCCACCCATTCGCAGACCACGCCGTTTTCCCGCACCGGCAGGGCGCGCACGCTGAAGGTGCGCCACTGACCGTCGCGGCAGCGCAGCCGGTGTTCGTCGTGGAAGTCCACCTGTTGCTGCACCGCCAATCGCCAGCGGCGCAGGGTGCGGGGGGCATCCTCGGGATGCAGGGCAGCGGCCCAGCCGTCCTGCTGATACTGGGCATAGCTCTGCCCGGTCAGGGTGCTCCAGGCGAGTTGTTCGCCGAGCAGGTGCCCCTGGGCATTGCTGGTCCAGACCACCCCCTGCACCGCTTCCACGGCGTTGCGGAAACGCTGGTTGGACAGGTGCAGCGCGGCTTCGGCCTGCTTGCGCTGGGTGAGATCCACCACCACCAGACTCACCGACAGCTCCTGGCCGATTTCCGACTGCAGCGGCGAGCCATGCAGGCTGACCCAGACCACCGAGCCATCCGGGCGCAGGAAGCGCTGGTCCAGCTTGAAGCTGTCGCCGCGCTCGCGCAGGGTGTCGAGATGGCGCTCCAGGATGGCCCGGTCCTCGGGATGGGTCTGGGCCTGCAGGGTCTGTTCCAGCACCCCGACCTCGTTGCGATCGAGCAATTCGCAATAGCGGCGATTGGCGAGCAGGATGCGCCCGCGGGCGTCGGTCTGGCAGATGCCGACCGCCGCCTGGTTGATCAGGCTGGCCAGCCGCGCGCTGTGTTCGCGCAGGGCATTTTCCGCATCGACCCGTTGCTGAACGTCGTCGAACAGGGTGACCGAGGCGATCACCTCGCCAGTGGCCGAGCGAACGGGCGCGCTGGAGACTTCCAGCAGCCGAATGCTGCCGTCGGGCCGTCGATAGCGCATCAATTCGGGCGATACCGCCTGGCCACTGCGCAGCACCCGAACCGTGGGATAGTCGTCCACCGCATAGGGCTGGCCATTGGCATGCAGAGCGCCGATGGCGCCATAGCGTTCGTCCAGCGTCTCACCGGCCGGGCGCTTGCCCAGGAGGAGGTCGACGCGGTCATTGAGCATCACCGCTTCTTCGCTGCCGGCCTCGGTGATGGAGATGCCCAGGGGCGCCTGCTGCAGCACGCTGGCCAGGAGCCCCTGTTCCAGCGACAACCGCCGTTCCAGGTGCCGGACCTGGTCCTGGGTCTGCTGCCGCACCAGCAGAGCGCCCAGCAGCAGGGCCAACTGGTCCAGCAACAGCCGGGTGTCCGCCTCGACGGCGTTGCTCAGCTGCAGATAGCCCAGGGGCTGCGCCGCAGTGCCGAACGGGAGGAGCGACTGATCCGCCGGCAGGCTGCCGGCCTCGGCCACGGACAGCAGCCGCGCCTGGGGATCGTCGGCCAGGTCACGCAGGGCCTGGGTGGCGCACAGGCGCAGAGCGGCAAGATCCGCCGTGCCGCTGAGGCGCCGCGACCATTCGCCAAGCGCCTGCAGGCGTTGTGGCAGATCCCGCTCGGCGCTGCGCCGGGCGGCGAAGCGGGCCCGACTCGCCGGGGCCTGCCAGACGTGCAGCAGCCAACCCACGGCGACATCCGCCCGGCGTAGCGGCACCAGGTGCAGGTCGAGGCGTACCAGATGACCATCGCGATGGCGCAGGCCCCAGGTCTGGCAGCGTTCGAGGGCGGTCAGCCAGCCGTCCGCCGGGGGTTCCGGGAGCAGCAGGCCGACGATGGACTCGCCGACCTTGTCCTGCGCGCTCCAGCCCAGCAGCCGGGCGACGGCCGGGCACCACTGCCCGATGCACCCTTCGGCGGTCAGGGTGATCAGTGCCGTGTCCGTGGCGGTGTCGAGCAGGTTGGCGAGGGGGCTGGAGATGGGCATGACGAGGGCAGCGATCCGGCCGATTCTGGAAAGAGCGTCGAGACCTTGGCGGTCTGACTGTCCGAGATAGACCGGCGTTTACCCCCGTCGTGCCGCCTGGTTACGGGAAACTTAATGGCCGTCACGATTTACCCGGCCAGGCGCGCGAACGTCTAGCCTCAGGGCAGCAGGATGGTCGAGCCGCTGGTCTCGCGGCCTGACAGGGCGCGGTGCGCCTCCTGCACCTCGGCCAACGGATAGCGGCGACCGATGTCCACCTGGATACGGCCATCGGTGATCAGCTCGAACAGCTGATCGGCCATGTCCTGCAGCGCTTCGGGCGAGGCGGCGTAGGTGGCCAGGGTCGGCCGGGTCACATAGAGCGAACCCTTCTGCGAGAGGATACCCAGGTTGACCCCGGTGACCGCGCCCGAGGCGTTGCCAAAGCTGACCATCAGGCCGCGCGGGGCCAGGCAGTCCAGCGACATCTCCCAGGTGTCCTTGCCGACGCCGTCGTAGACCACCGGCACCTTGGCACCCTCGGTCAGCTCGCGGACCCGCGCCGGGACGTCTTCCTGGCGATAGTCGATCACTGCCCAGGCGCCCAGGGCCTTGGCCTTTTCCAGTTTTTCCGGCGAGCCGGCGGTACCGATCAGGCGTACGCCCAGGGCCTTGGCCCATTGGCAGGCTAGGGAGCCGACGCCACCCGCCGCGGCATGGAACAGCACGGTGTCACCGGCCTGCAGCGGATAGGTCTGGCGCAGCAGGTACTGCACCGTCAGCCCCTTGAGCATGACCGCGGCGCCCTGCTCGAAGGAGACCGCCTCCGGCAGGTGCACCAGATGCCGCTCGGGCAGCACATGGACCTCGGCATAGGCGCCCAGCGGACCGGTGGCGTAGGCGACGCGGTCGCCGGCCTTGAAGCGGGTGACGGCGTTGCCGACCGCTTCCACTACGCCGGCCCCCTCGGTGCCCAGACCCGAGGGCAGCGCCGGCGGCGGATAGAGGCCGCTGCGGTAATAGGTCTCGATGAAGTTGAGGCCGATGGCGTGGTTGCGCACCTGCACCTCGTCGGGGCCGGGCGCGGCGGGTTCGAAATCCACAAGTTCGAGTACTTCGGGACCACCGGTGCGGCTGAACTGGATGCGCTGGGCCATGCTGTCGGTTCCTTATTGACGTGAGCCTTCATCCAAGCCGCAACCGCGGGCCACGTCAACCGGTCGGATACGGGTGTTATGCTCTCCGCCCTCCCCGCCTGTTGTGGAAATCCTTGCGATGAATCCCTCCCTGGAGGCCGTCAAGGCCTATCTGCTCGATCTGCAGGAGCGCATCTGCGCCGCACTGGAAGCCGAGGATGGCGCTGCGCATTTTGTCGAAGACGCCTGGACCCGGCCGACCGGCGGTGGTGGCCGCACCCGGGTTATCGCCGAGGGCGCCCTGCTGGAAAAGGGCGGTGTGAACTTCTCCCATGTGCATGGCGACAGCCTGCCGCCCTCGGCCAGCGCCCATCGTCCGGAACTGGCCGGGCGCAGCTTCGAGGCCATGGGCGTGTCGCTGGTCATGCACCCGCGCAATCCCCATATCCCCACGGCTCACGCCAATGTGCGCTTCTTTCTCGCCGAGAAGCCCGGCGAAGCGCCGGTCTGGTGGTTCGGTGGCGGTCTCGACCTCACCCCCTACTACGGCAACGAGGCCGACTGCGTGCACTGGCACCAGGTCTGCCATGACGCCTGCGCACCTTTCGGCGCCGACGTCTATCCGCGCTACAAGGCCTGGTGCGACCGCTATTTCCACCTCAAGCACCGCGGCGAACCGCGCGGCATCGGTGGCCTGTTCTTCGATGACCTGAACGACTGGGACTTCGACACCTGCTTCGCCTTCCAGCGCGCCATCGGCGATGCCTTCGTCGACGCCTACCTGCCCATCGTCCAATGCCGCCGTGACCAGCCTTATGGCCAGGCCGAGCGGGAATTCCAGGCCTATCGTCGTGGGCGCTACGTGGAATTCAACCTGGTCTACGACCGTGGCACCCTGTTCGGCCTGCAATCCGGCGGCCGCACCGAGTCCATCCTCATGTCGCTGCCGCCCGAGGTGCGCTGGGGCTATGACTGGAAACCCGTACCCGGCTCGCCGGAAGCGCGGCTGACCGATTTCTTCCTCACCGACCGCGACTGGCTCGCGCTCGCCCCGACGCCTGCAGGATAGCCCCATGGATCGCTACGCCGTCTTCGGCAACCCCATCGCCCACAGCAAGTCGCCGCTGATCCACAGCCTGTTCGCCGACCAGACCGGTCAGCGCCTGCACTACGGGCCGCTGCTGGCACCGCTGGACGGCTTCACCGAAAGCGCCCGCAGCTTCTTCCAGAGCGGCCTGGGCGCCAACGTCACGGTGCCCTTCAAGGAAGAGGCCTACCAGCTGTGCGACGACCTCACCCCGCGCGCCCGGCGCGCCGGGGCGGTCAACACCCTCAAGCGCCAACCTGACGGTCGCCTGCTGGGCGACAACACCGATGGCGCCGGGCTGGTGCGGGACCTCACCGTCAACGCCGGTCTGCAGCTGGCTGGCCAGCGCGTCCTGGTGCTGGGCGCCGGGGGCGCGGTACGCGGCGTGCTGGAGCCGCTGCTGGCCTGCCAGCCCGGGCAACTGGTGCTGGCCAACCGCACCGAACTCAAGGCGGTGCAGCTGGCGCGGGAATTCGCCGAGCTGGGGGCCATCGAGGTGGCCGCCTTCTCCACCCTGCGCGAGCCCTTCGACGTCATCATCAACGGCACCTCCGCCAGCCTCGGTGGCGGTCGTCCGCCGCTGTCGGAAGCGGTGATCGGCCCCCAGACCGTGACCTACGACATGATGTACGGCAAAGACCTGACCGCCTTCAATCGCTGGGCGCAGGACGAGGGTGCCTTCCATACCCTGGACGGCCTGGGCATGCTGGTGGAACAGGCCGCCGAGGCCTTCGAACTCTGGCGCGGCGTGCGCCCCGACGGGGCGCCGGTGCTGGCAGAGTTGCGGCGGCAGCTGGGTTAGTTCCGCGACGCTGTTGGGCTTCGCTGCGCTCAGCGCCAACCTACGGGAGCGGCGTCGTAGGTTGGGCTGAGGCGGTTCTATCGCCGAAGCCCAACGAGCAGGGGCACGAGGCCAGAGACACCGCCCACGCCTGGGCGATGCCGAAGCTGATTTCGATCACCAGGAACAGGGCCAGCAAGGGACTGGCACCCTGGTACAGCGCCCAGGCCTGCCAGAGGGCGAACAGGCCCCTGGCCACGGCGTCGTAGCGCCCCAGCGCCACCGAGGGGCTGGCCAGCCGTAGCACCGCCCAGACGCACACCACGGAGCCGAGCAGGTTGCCCAGCAGCAGGGCTTCCGGGCTGAAGGTCGCCAGGGGGGCGAATCCCAGCCACTGCCCCAGGGCGTCGAGCTGCCGCAGCAGCCAGGCGAGACTCCAGGGGGTGGCGAAAGGCGCGGTGACCAGCAGATCATAGAGGGCGCTGGCACGGACCAGCCGCAGATAGGGCGCAAGCTTCCACATGGACGGACTTCCTTGAACGAGAGGAAATCCAGTGTCGACCCTGGAGCTAGGTCCAGGGTCAAGGAGAACGGATGCGTATTGGCACCCTCGCCCAGGCGACCGGCCTGACCCGCGATACCCTGAGATTCTACGAGCGCCAGGGGCTGCTCCAGGCCCGGCGCCGGGCCAATGGCTACCGCGATTATCCGCCCGAAGCCGTGGAATGGCTGGGCTACATCCGCACCGCCCAGCGGTTGGGTTTCAGCCTGCAGGAGATCGCCGCGAATCTGGAGGACGTCGAGCGCGCTGCTGATCCCGACGCCTATCTGCAGGAGCTGCTGCGCGACAAGCTCAGGGTCATCGAGGCGCGCATCGATGAATTGCAGGCGTTGCGTGGGGTGCTGTATTCGCGCCTGGGTGAAGCCTGTCCGCTGCGAACGTAGCTGAGCGTTGGGCTTCGCTGCGCTCAACCCAACCTACGGTCATCGCGGCCATGGGCCGCTCCTACGGGCTCCGACACAATCGTAGGAGCGCCGCATCGGCGGACCGCCATCGCCGAAGCCCAACAGGACCGGGCCTGCTAGGCCCCCTCCTCCCCATAGCCCTCGGCCAGATGCTGGTCCTTGAGCTTCACGTAGTTGCCGGCGCTGTAGCTGAAGAAGGCGCGTTCCTTCTCTTCCAGCGGGCGGATCTGCTTGACCGGGCGGCCGACGTAAAGATGGCCACCCTCCAAGCGTTTGCCCGGCGGAACCAGGCTGCCGGCGCCGATCACCACGTCATCCTCCACCACCGCGCCGTCCATGACGATGCTGCCCATGCCCACCAGCACCCGGTCGCCAATCGTGCAGCCGTGCAGCGTCACCTGGTGGCCGACGGTGACGTCGCTGCCGATCAGCAAGGGATAGCCGTCCGGATTGAAGGGGCCGGCGTGGGTGATGTGCAGCACGCTGCCATCCTGAATGCTGGTGCGGGCGCCGATGCGGATGCGATGCATATCGCCGCGGATCACCGTCAGCGGCCATATCGAGCTGTCTGCGCCGAGCTCGACATCACCGATTACCACGGCGGTGGTGTCGACGAAGGCGCGTTCGCCCAAGTGCGGGGTCTTACCCTGGAAGGTCCTTATGGTCACGATAGATACCTTTTCTCGTCGGAAGGGTCTTGAGACCTATTAGGATGGGCTCCATATATAACTGTCAAAGCCATCGCCCCGAGGGGAACGCCGTGAGCGCCAGCAATCCGCTGCTTCAGTCCTACGACCTGCCGCCCTTTTCCGCCATCAAGCCCGAGCACGTCGAGCCGGCCATCGACACTGTCCTGGCCGAGAACCGTGCCGCCCTGGTCAAGTTGTTGGAGACCCAGAAGGAACACCCCACCTGGGCCGGCCTGGTGCTGGCGATGGACGAGCTGAACGATCGGCTGGGTCAGGCCTGGAGCCCCATCGGCCACCTCAACGCCGTGTGCAACAGCGCCGAGCTGCGCGCCGCCTACGAGGCCTGTCTGCCCAAGCTGTCGGCCTACTCCACCGAGATCGGCCAGAACAAGGATCTCTTCCAGGCCTACAGCCGCCTGGCTGAAAGCGAAGAAGCCAAGGGCTTCGACGCCGGCCAGAAGACCACCCTGGAACACGCCCTGCGTGACTTCCGCCTGTCCGGCATCGACCTGCCGCCGGCCGAGCAGCAGCGCTATGCCGCCATCCAGGCGCGCAAGTCCGAGCTGGGCAGCAAGTTCTCCAACCAGCTGCTCGATGCCACCCAGGCCTGGACCAAGCACGTTACCGACGAAGCGACCCTGGCGGGCCTGCCCGAGTCGGCCAAGGCCCAGCTGCAGGCCGCCGCCCAGGCCAAGGAGCTGGACGGCTGGCTGGTGACCCTGGAATTCCCCAGCTACTACGCGGTGATGACCTACGCCGATGACCGCGCCCTGCGCGAGGAAGTCTATGCCGCCTACGCCACCCGCGCCTCCGAGCAGGGCCCCAACGCCGGCCAGTTCGACAACGGTCCGGTGATGGAGGAATTGCTCGACCTGCGCCAGGAACTGGCCCGCCTGCTGGGCTACGCCAACTATGCCGAGCTGTCGCTGGCCACCAAGATGGCCGAGAGCAGCGACCAGGTGCTGGGTTTCCTGCGCGACCTCGCCGTGCGCTCCAAGCCCTTCGCCCAGCGCGACCTGGAAGAATTGCGTGCCTTCGCCGCCGAACAGGGCGTGCAGGATCTGCAGAGCTGGGACACCGGCTACTTTGCCGAGAAGCTGCGCCAGCAGCGCTACGCGCTGTCCCAGGAAGAGGTCCGCGCCTGGTTCCCGGTGGACAAGGTGCTCTCCGGCCTGTTCGCCACGGTGCAGAAGCTCTATGGCATCGAGATCGCCGAGCTGCGCGACTTCGAGAAGTGGCATCCCGACGTGCGCCTGTTCGAGATCAAGGAGAATGGCACCGCCATCGGCCGCTTCTACTTCGACCTCTATGCTCGCGCCAACAAGCGCGGTGGCGCCTGGATGGACGGTGCCCGCGACAAGCGCCGTGATGCCCAGGGCCGCCTGATCGATCCGGTGGCCTACCTGGTCTGCAACTTCACCCCGGCCAGCCCCGGCAAGCCGGCGCTGCTGACCCATGACGAGGTGACCACCCTCTTCCACGAATTCGGCCATGGCCTGCACCACCTGCTGACCCGCGTCGAGCACGCCAGCGTCTCCGGCATCAACGGCGTGGCCTGGGATGCGGTGGAGCTGCCCAGCCAGTTCATGGAGAACTGGTGCTGGGAGCCCGAGGGCCTGGCGCTGATCTCCGGTCACTACGAGACCGGCGAGCCGCTGCCCCAGGAACTGCTGGACAAGATGCTGGCGGCCAAGAACTTCCAGTCCGGCCTGATGATGCTGCGCCAGCTGGAATTCTCGCTGTTCGACTTCGAATTGCACGCTACCCATGGCGACGGTCGCAGCGTGCGCGAGGTGCTGGAAGGCATCCGCGACGAGATCTCCGTCGTACGGCCGCCGGCCTACAACCGCTTCCCCAACAGCTTTGCCCACATCTTCGCCGGCGGTTATGCGGCGGGCTACTACAGCTACAAGTGGGCCGAGGTGCTGTCCGCCGATGCCTTCGCCAAGTTCGAGGAAGAAGGCGTCTTCAACCCCGAGACCGGGCGCGCCTTCCGCGAGGCCATCCTGGCCCGCGGCGGCTCCCAGGCGCCCATGGTGCTGTTCGTCGACTTCCGCGGTCGCGAGCCCAGCATCGACGCCCTGCTCCGCCATTCCGGGCTGAGCGAGGAGGAGGCGGCGTGAGCGAGCCGATCCGCAAGAGGTTCATCGCCGGGGCGGTCTGCCCGGCGTGCCAGGCGCAGGACACCCTGAAGATGTGGACCCAGGACGGTACGCCCCACCGCGAGTGCCTCTCCTGCGGCTACAGCGACACCCTGGACGAGCGTGGCAATTCGGTCCCCAAGGAATTGCCGACGCGGGTCAATATCAGTGCGCTGAAACCCAAGAAGCCTGATCCCAAGGTGCAGGCCGTGCAGTTCTTTCCCAATCCCAAGCTGAAAAAGCCGGAATAGCGAAAGGCGACCTTCAGAAAAGCCGCGCCCGGTCATCCAGGCGCGTCTTTTCCGTTTCCAGGCTGGGGAAAATCGATCCGCGCACGGCTTGAGTGCAGGCGAAAACGAACGTCATCGCAGGGGGGTCCCAGGCTTTATCCACAAAAAGCGGATTCGATAGCCAGCCGATCATCTTTTTAATCTATTGATAATAAAGGGATTTTATTGAGTATCTGATTGGCGTCAGAGTTTTCTCCTGAAGTTATACCGATTTCATCCCCGATTTATCCACAGGCTGAAGAGTCCTGGAATGACTTGGAGTCTTTTCCTGCAATCAGACTCCAAGTGGATAGCCGACGCCATCGTCCCTGACGAGGGAAACCCCATGCGTACCGTCCTTTCTGCTGCAGTCCTCTGTCTGATAGGCAACCTGGCCCTGGCCGCGCCGCCGGAACATGGACCGGGAGGACCCAAGGGGCCGCATGGCCCGGGCTGGCAGGACCAAGGCGGTCCGCATGGCAAGGGACCGGGTCCCGAGTCGCGTGGCCAGGGTCGCCCGGGTGCCGGACCGGGTGCCGGCGGCCCGCCGGATCTGGGACTGGCGCGGGAGCGTATCCAGGCGCTGCGCGGCCAGATCGGTCGCGGGGGCGACCTGCCGCCGGGGCTGCGTCTGGAGCGCGGGCGCCCTCTCCCACCTGGTTATGGCCGACCGCTGCCGCCGGGTATCGCCCGCCAGTTGCCGGACTACCCGGGTTACGAATGGCGGCGTCTGGGAACCGACATGGTACTGGTCGCCGTGGGCACCGGGATCGTCTACGCCATCCTGCAAGGCGTACTGGACTGACCGGGACGATTCTTTTAGCGGTAGCCAAGGAGTAGCGCCGAGCTCACCGCAGGCTCTGGCACAGGCTCCTGGGGCCTGCCGGCCCGACGGAACTGGCCGGCGCGCCATCGCAGGCGATAAATGGAGAAAGACCTCTGGCACAGTGCCAGCCCGGATTTCAGTAGAATAACCGCCGCGCGCGGCCGCCCTCCGCCTTCAGACGGTAGGGAAACCGGACCGCTTCGTATCGGTCTCAACGCCCATCGCTCGCCAAGGATTTCCCATGAGAGCTCTGCCCCGTCTGCTACCGCTGGCCCTGTTCGCCCTGCTCGTGGGGCACAACGCCCCGGCCCGCGCCGAACCCGGTCTGTTCAATCTGCTGGTCGGCAGCTACACCGCGGGCAGCAGCCAGGGGCTGTATGTCTATCGCTTCAACAGCCGCAATGGCCAGATCGATGGCCCGCTACGGATCGTCAAGGCCTCCAATCCGTCGTTCCTGACCCTGTCCCGCGATGGCCGCACCCTGTTCGCCGTCAACGAGAACGGCCGCGGTTCGAGTGGCGACAGCATCGGCCGGGTCACCTCCTATCGCTTCGAACCGGGCAATGGCCGTCTGCAGCAGATCAGCCAGGTCAAGAGCCTGGGCGACGAGCCGACTCACTCCAGCCTCAGCACCGATGGCAAGTTCCTGTTCGTGGCCAACTACTCCAGTCTGCCGGAAGGCTCCCTGGCGGTGCTGCCGATCCAGGACGGCGGCGTGCTCAGCCCGGTGGCCCAGATCGAATTCCATCAGCCCAGCGAACAGCACCCACGCCAGCAATCCAGCCATGTGCACGCGGCGGTGACCACCCCGGATGGCCGCTTCGTCTTCGCCCCGGATCTGGGCGCCGACAAGGTGTTCGTCTATCGCTATCTGCCGCAGCAGCCGGAGCGGCCGCTGGTGGCCGCCGAGACGCCCTTCGTCCCGGTGCCGGAAGGCAGCGGTCCTCGCCATCTGGTGTTCAGCGCCGATGGCCGCTATGCCTACCTGACCCTGGAGCTGGCCGGCCAGGTCATGGCCTTCGCCCATCAGGACGGCATGCTGCGCCAGTTGCAGAGCTACAGCCTGACGCCCCAGGAATTCATGGGCGAGCGGGATGCCGGGGCCCTGCACCTGTCCGGCGACGGGCGCTTCCTCTATGTCGCCAGTCGCGGCACGGACAACCAGCTGGCGGTGTTCGCGGTCAATCCCGACGGCACCCTGACCTTTGTCCAGCGCCATCCGGTCAATGGCCTGTCGCCACGGGAGTTCGCCATCGACCCGTCCGGGCGGTACCTGCTGGTGGCCAACCAGAAATCCAACCAGCTCAAGGTCTTCGTCCGGGATCCCGACAGCGGCACGCTCGGTGATGAACTGCAGAGCGTGGATGTGGGCGCCCCGGCTGACCTCAAATTCGTCGCGGTACCCTGAGAAGCTGTTCACGATCTGCTGCGCGTCGGCCAACCTGCGTTAAAAACGCCCTGGATCGCCAGCCCGGTCGCAATGCACATTTACCGTCCGTAAACTGCGCTTTCTCAGGCATTTTCGTGGGGCCGCCCAGGCCTTGTTTGGCTCCAGCTCGCGAGATCGTGAACAGCTTCTTATGACCCACTTCGACCGTCTGCACCATGTGGCGCTGATCTGCGCCGACTATGAACGCTCCCGGCACTTCTACACCGAGATCCTCGGGCTGTCGGTGATCGCCGAGACCTATCGCGAGGCCCGGCGCTCCTGGAAGCTGGATCTGGCGGTAGGCACGCATGCCCAGCTGGAGCTGTTCTCCTTTCCCGATGCCCCGCCCAGGCCGTCGCGCCCGGAGGCCCAGGGCCTGCGCCACCTGGCTTTCGCCGTGGCCGACCTGGACGCCACCGTCGCCCACCTGCACGACCATGGCGTGGTCACCGAGCCGATCCGCACCGACGAGTTGACCGGCAAGAGATTCACCTTCTTCGCCGACCCGGACGATCTGCCGCTGGAAGTCTACGAGCGCTGAGTTCAGCTCAGGTCGCCAGCTGTACGCCGGCCAGGGACTCGCGCGGCATTTCCAGCTCTTCCAGCAGCCAGTCGAGAAAGCGCTGCACCAGCCGCTGGCGCCGCTTGCGCTCGGGCAGGATGGCGTAATAGCCGTAGCGCGAGGTGGCCAGTCCGGCGAAGGGGCGACAGAGCAGCTCCTGCTGCAGCAGGTCGTCCACCAGGTGGCGCCAGCCGATCGCCAGGCCCTGGCCGGCAATGGCCGCCTGGATCACCAGGGTGTAGTTGTCGAAGCTCAGCACCGCGCCGGACGGTGCCGCGGGCAGGGGCGCCAGGTCCAGCGCCGGCAACAGGGTCTTCCAGTCGTACCAGCGACTGTTGGGCGCCGCCTTGAGGTGCAGCAGCGGCCAGCGCCCCAGCTCCGTGGCGGGCAGCGGCGGTTGCCGGCCCTGGAGCAGCCGCGGACTGCACACCGGAAAGACTTCCTCGCGAAACAGCGGCCAGGCTTCGCCATGCTTGAAGCGGCCGTCGCCGAAGCCCAGGGTGATGTCGATCTCCGGGCCGGGCAGCGGCACTCTATCGCTGGTGACCAGGCTGACGTCCAGCTCCGGATGGCGGGCATGAAAGCGCGGCAGGCGCGGCAGCAGCCAATAGGCGGCGAAGGCGAAGTCGGTGGCCACCTGCAGGACTTCATGGGCAGGCCGGGCGGTGACCAGGCGTACCCCTTCGTCCAGGGTGGCGAGGCCGGCCTCGACGTATTCCTGCAGCAGCCGTCCGGCTTCGGTGAGCAGGATGCCGCGATGGACCCGGTCGAACAGCCGCACCTGCAACTGGGCTTCCAGGCGCTTGATCTGCTGGCTGATGGCCGGCTGGGTGGTGCCCAGTTCGCTGGCCGCCGCGGTAAAGCTCAGGCGGCGCGCCACCACCTCGAAGGTGCGCAGGCTGTCCAGCGCCAGGGCAGGGCGGTCGGCTGGGAGGGTGGCGTCCAAAAGGGCTTTCCCGTGGCGATCAGACATAAGTCCAGCTTATCCGAAACATCACTCCAGATGGCCTTCACGCAGATTTTTCGGCATCGGATGATGGACTACCCATAAGCAACCCTGATCCTAGCGGAGGCGCTCTTGTCCAAGCCGATGAACATCCTCTTTCTCATGGCCGACCAGATGGCGGCGCCCATCCTGCCGCTGTACGACCCCGCCTCGCCAATCAAGCTGCCGAATCTGCAACGCCTGGCCGAGCGCGCCGTGGTGTTCGACTCCGCCTACTGCAACAGCCCGCTGTGCGCGCCCTCGCGCTTCACCCTGGTGAGCGGCCAGCTGCCGTCGAAGATCGGTGCCTACGACAACGCCGCCGACTTCGCCGCCGATATCCCCACCTACGCCCACCACCTGCGCCGCCTCGGCTATCGCACCGCGCTGTCGGGCAAGATGCACTTCTGCGGACCGGATCAGCTGCACGGCTACGAAGAGCGCCTGACCAGCGACATCTATCCGGCCGACTATGGCTGGGCGGTGAACTGGGACGCGGCGGACGTGCGTCCGAGTTGGTACCACAACATGTCCTCGGTGCTGCAGGCCGGGCCCTGCGTGCGCACCAACCAGCTGGATTTCGACGAAGAGGTGGTCTTCAAGGCACGCCAGTATCTCTACGATCATGTGCGCCGCGGGGACGACCAGCCGTTCTGCCTGACTGTGTCCCTGACCCACCCCCACGATCCCTACACCATTCCCCGCGAGTTCTGGGACCTGTACAACGAGGTCGACATCCCGCTGCCGGAAGGCACCATTCCCCAGGCCGAGCAGGACCCCCACAGCCAGCGCCTGCTCAAGGTGATCGATCTGTGGGACAAGCCGCTGCCCGAGGCCAAGATCCGTGACGCCCGCCAGGCCTACTACGGTGCCTGCAGCTACGTCGACGCCCAGGTCGGCCACCTGCTCAAGACCCTGGAGGAGTGCGGCCTGGCCGATGACACGGTGATCGTCTTTTCTGGCGACCATGGCGACATGCTCGGCGAGCGCGGACTCTGGTACAAGATGCACTGGTTCGAGATGGCCGCCCGGGTACCGCTGCTGATCCATGCGCCCGGCCGCTTCGCCCCGGCGCGGGTGCAGGCCTCGGTATCGACCATGGACCTGCTGCCGACCTTCGTCGAGCTGGCCGGCGGCAGGCTGCCGGCGGAGTTGCCGCTGGATGGTCGTTCGCTATTACCGCACCTGGAAGGCCGGGCAGGGCATGACGAGGTCATCGGCGAATACCTGGCCGAGGGCACCGTCAGCCCGCTGCTGATGATCCGCCGCGGCCCCTACAAGTACATCCACTGCGAGCTGGACCCGCCACTGCTGTTCGATCTGCAGAACGATCCGCTGGAACGCGAAAACCTGGCCGCCAGCCCCGACTATGCCGAGCTGCTCGCCAGCTTCCAGGCCGAGGTTCGCCAGCGCTGGGATCTGGCGCGCCTGCATGGCCAGGTACTGGCCAGCCAGCGGCGGCGGCGCTTCGTCGCGGCGGCCCTGGAGCAGGGCGAGCGGACCAGCTGGGATCATCAGCCCTTCGTCGATGCCAGCCAGCAATACATGCGCAATCACATCGATCTCGACGACCTGGAGCGTCGCGCCCGCTACCCTCAACCCTGAACCGCTAACTGGAGCACGGCCATGAAACACGGAATCATCGCTACGTTCACGCTGGCCCTGGTCAGCCTGTCGGCCCAGGCCGAGGATCAGGCCTGTGGAACGGTTCGCCTGGCCGATCCGGGCTGGAGCGACATCGCCGCCACCAACGCCCTCACCGGCGCGGTCCTGGGCGCGCTGGGCTACACCAGCAAGGTCGAGACCCTGGCAGTGCCGATCATCTACGGTGGCATGCGCAACGGGCAGGTGGACGCCTTCCTCGGCAACTGGATGCCGGCGCAGCAGGCGCACTATGACCAGTTCGTGAAGACCGGCCAGGTGACCGAGCTGGCGCAGAACCTGGTCGGTACCGAATTCACCCTGGCCGTACCCACCTATGTCTGGGAGGGCGGGGTGAAGAGCTTCGACGATCTGGCCAAGCATGCCGACCAGTTCGGCAAGAAGATCTACGGTATCGGGGCCGGCGCGCCGGCCAACCAGTCGCTGCAGAAGATTATCCAGGACAACGAATTCGGCCTGGGCGGCTGGCAACTGGTGGAATCCAGCGAGCAGGCCATGCTGTCCCAGGTCGGACGCGCGGTGAAGCGTGACAAGTGGGTGGTCTTCCTCGGCTGGACGCCGCACCCAATGAACGTCGACTACCCCATCAAGTACCTGACCGGCGGCGACAAGTATTTCGGTACCGCCGGCACGGTGAACACCCTGACACGCAAGGGCTACGCCGATCAGTGCCCCAATCCGGCCCGGTTGCTGACCAACATGAAATTCACCCTGGACATGGAAAACGCCGTCATGAGCGCCGCACGGGACAAGGGCGGCAGCTACGATGCCGCCGCCAAGGCCTGGCTCAAGGCCCATCCCCAGGTGCTGGAGCCCTGGCTGCAGGGCGTCACCACCCGCGACGGCCAACCCGGCTTGCCAGCGGTACAGCAAGCGCTCTGACCGCTAATTCTCCAAGCGCTACTTGAGCCCGAGCCGCCGCGCCAGGCGGGCGAGATTGGCGCGGTCCAGGTCGAGGGCGGCGGCGGCCAGGGTCCAGTTCTGGCCATGCTGTTCCAGGGCCAGGGTGATGGTCTGGCGCTGGAAGGCCTCTGTGGCTTCGCGCAGGGAGGTGGCGGGCAGGACGAGATCCTCGTCGGGCAGCGCCGTGGTGCCCAGCGGCAGGCCGAGCTGCTCGCTATCCAGGGTCAGGATGCCGCCGCGTTCCTCGCTGCCGGCATGGGCCTTGAGCGCCGCCCGGCTGATGAGGTGCGACAGTTCGCGCACGTTGCCCGGCCAGGCGTAGGCCAGCAGGGTGCGCTGCGCCGCGGGTGTCAGCCGGAGGCCGCGCAGGCCCAGGCGGGCGCGATTCTGCTCCAGGTAGAAACCGGCCAGCAGCAGGACATCCCGGCCACGCTCGCGCAGGGCCGGTACCGCCAGCGGATAGACGCTCAGGCGGTGGTAGAGATCGGCGCGAAAGCGTCCGGCGCGCACGCAGTCGGCCAGGTCACGGTTGGTGGCGGCGATGATGCGCACGTCCACCTTGAGATCGCGATCCGAGCCCAGCCGCTGCAGTTGACCGCTCTGCAGTACCCGCAGGAGCTTGGCCTGCACCGTTAGCGGCAATTCGCCGACCTCGTCGAGAAACAGGGTGCCGCCATCGGCCAGTTCGAAGCGCCCGCGGCGTTCGCTGACGGCACCGGAAAAGGCGCCGCGCACATGGCCGAAGAGTTCGCTTTCCACCAGCGCCTCGGGCAGCGCCGCGCAGTTTAGGCTGATCAGTGGCCGCTGCTGGCGCAGGGAGCGGGCATGCACGGCTTCGGCCACCAGTTCCTTGCCGACTCCGGTCTCGCCGGTGATCAGCACCGTCAGATCGCTGGCCGCCACGGTCTCGATCTCCTGGCGCAGCCGGAGGCTGGCCGGACTCTGGCCGATGAGTTCGCGAGGCCGCTGGTGCCCCACCGATTGCTGATAGGCCACGGTCAATTCGTGCTCGCTGACGATGCGGGCGGAGAGCTGACCGATGCGCTCGGCGGCGGCCACGGTGGCGGCGGCCAGGCCGGCGAAGGCGGCGAGGGTGGTGAGATCCTCGGGTCGGGCATTCTGCGCCTGCAGCGAATCCAGGGTCAGCAGGCCCCAGAGCTGGTCCTGCACATAGAGCGGACAGCCCAGGCAGTCATGGACCTCCAGGTGCCCCTGCACGCCTTCCACCAGGCCATCGTAGGGATCGGGCAGGTCGCAATCGAGGGCGAAGCGAGTGGGCACGCGACTCGCCAGCAGCAGGGCCAGGCGCGGGTGCTCACCGACCTTGAAGCGGCGTCCCAGGGTGTCGGCTGCCAGCCCGCGCACCGCCAGGGGCACCAGCACCTCGCCATCCAGGCGCAGCAGGGCCACCGCATCGAAGGGCAGGACCTGGCGCAGGGCATCGAGCAGACTGGCGTAGCGTTGTTGATCGGGCAGGTCGCGGGCCAGATCCGCCACCAGCGGTACCATCACATCGAGCAGAGTGGGGCGGGTCAATTTGACCTCGGCGAGTCATAGGGACCTGGTCATTATGACCTGCGCACTGGCTAAAAGCCTGATCCAGGGCAAGTTTTAGGCTGGCACGACTCGTGATAGGGACAGGGCAGTCCTGTTTGGAGATCCCTGCCATGCTGTCATCCGACCAAAAAGCCATCATCACGGCTACCGTCCCCCTGCTGGAAACCGGGGGCGAGGTCCTCACCCGGCATTTCTACGCCAAGTTGCTGGGCGACAATCCCGAGATCCGCCCGCTGTTCAATGGCGCCCACCAGGCCAGTGGTGCCCAGGCGCGAGCGCTGGCCCGGGCGGTGCTGATGTACGCCCGCTACATCGATCGCCTGGATACCTTGGGGCTGCTGGTGGAGCAGATCGTCAACAAGCACGTCTCCCTGCAGGTCCAGCCGGATCACTATCCGCTGGTGGGTATCGCCCTGCTGCAGAGCATTCGCGAGGTGCTGGGAGCCGAGGTCGCCACCGATGCGGTGATCGATGCCTGGGCTGCCGCCTATGGTCAGCTGGCCAACCTGCTGATCGGTGCCGAGGAACAGCGCTATGCGGCCCAGGCCGAGGCGCCTGGAGGCTGGCGCGGCGGACGCCCGTTCCGCATCGCGCGGATCGAACCGGAAAGCGAAGAGATCAGCTCCTTCTACCTGGAGCCGGTGGACGGCCTGCCGACCAGCATCGCCCAGCCCGGCCAGTATCTGGGTCTGAGCCTGACCCTGGACGGGGTCGAATACCGGCGCAACTATTCGATCTCGGCGGCCAGCGATGGCCAGGGCTATCGCATCAGCGTCAAGCATCAGCCAGGTGGGGTGGTTTCGCGTTACTTGCACACCGATGCCCATGAAGGCGGCGTGTTGCAGGTCTTCGCGCCAGCCGGCGAATTCGTCCTGCAGGAATCGACCAAGCCGCTGCTGCTGATCGCTGGCGGCGTCGGCATCACGCCGCTGTTGCCCATGGTATCGGCGGCCCTGCCCAGCGGCCGGCCGATTCAGCTGATCCACTGCACCCGCCATGTCGGGGTGCAGGCCTTCGGGCACTGGCTGGAAGAGCAGGCCGCCCATCACCCGCAGTTGCAGCTGTACTTCTGCTACAGCGAGCCGGTGGCGGAAGAGGCCTACGCCTCGCGATTGGACCGGACGCGCCTGCAGCGCTGGTTGCCCAAGGATCGCGACCTGGACGCCTACCTTCTCGGCCCGCAGCCCTTCATGGCCCAGGTGCGACGGGATCTGCTGGAGCTGGGGGTGCCGGAAAAGCAGATCCGTCACGAATTCTTCGGACCTGCTACGGACCTTTAGATGCGACAACGCCCGCCACCTCTCGGTGGCGGGCGTTGCATCGGCAGCGGCCGGCGCTACCTGGGGAGCACCCGGCAGCCGGAGACCTAGCGACGCTGGTAGACGATTTCCTTGCTACCGCCTTCGCAGTTGCCCACCACCTTGGCGGAGGCGCTGGCGCTGCCCTTGTCCACCACCTCAAGACTGTAGTGCGCTACCTGCTTGGCCTGCAGCTTGGCATCGATATCGGCCTTGACCGTGTCGCACGAGGTGCCAGCGGCGAAAGCTCCGCTGCTCAGGGCCAACAAACCGAGGGTAATCACGACTCTACGCATCTTGCCTGTCCTTTTGCGAGGGGAGGGAGGTCTTGAATAGCTGCTCAGCTGGCTTCGATACGGAAGCCGATCTTCAGGGTGACCTGATAGTGCGCCACCTTGGCGTCCTGGATATGACCGCGGATTTCACCCACTTCGAACCATTCCAGGTTCTTCACCGACTTGGAAGTCTCGGCGAGGGCATTATTGATGGCGTCCTCGACACTGGTGGTGGAAGAGCCAACGATTTCCAGCTTCTTGTAGGTGTGATGATCGGACATGAAAATCTCCTGGGTCAGCAATGACGGGCGCTGCAGCGGATAGCCGGCAACGCGTTGACCGGTGTCGCGGTCGACTCGCCGGGAAGGGTGCCTCTGCCATTTGAGGCTGCGAAAGGTCCCGATAAGTTCACTGCCCAGGCTCTCGGATACGGCTATGCAGCACTTTCCAACGGCTCGGTAGTCACATTTCCTGAATCCGTCCATCTCAGGAGGTTGTCATGGCCCGTAACACCGACTACCAGGCGTCCATCGCCAGCATCGAGAACGAAATCAACAGCCTGCTCGACTCGCTGGCATCGCTGAAGAAGAACGCGGCGCGCGAATCCCGCAGCAGCCTGAACTCCTTCAAGAGCACCGCTCGCGAAGCCCTGCATCATTCGGGCGATTCGCTGGAAGAAGTCTATGACGACGTGCGTCGCCTGACCCGTCAGTACGGCCGTGCCGCCAGTGGCGTGGCGCGCGAACATCCCTGGGCCACCGTCGGCATCGCCGCTGGCGTGACCGTTCTGGTCGGCTGGGCGCTGCTGCGCGGCGACCACTGATCGTGGCAGTTCGAGGCATCCCACGGGATGCCTTGGGCGCTAGCGCTCGGCCAGCTCCTGTCTGAGCCAAGCCGCCAACCGCTCCACGCGCTCGTCCGCCAACCGACCCGGCGCCCATAGCGCCAACTCCGCACCGGTCGTCGCGAAGCCCCAGGGTGCGACCAGCCTGCCCGCCTTCAGATCCGCCGCCACTAGTGGTTCCGGTGCGATCGCCACCCCCAATCCCGACAGCGCCGCCTCCAGCAGGTAATAGAGGTGCTCGAAGCCCTGCCCGTACTCCAGCACCGGCGCCGCCAGGCCCTGGGTGGCGAACCACTGTGGCCAGGCCTGGGGCCGCGACAGGGTGTGCAGCAGTCGCTCCGCCAGCAAGGCCTGCAGATCACCGTCCCTGAGCCGCAGATAGGCCGGGCAGTAGGGACTCAGCACAGGCCCGATCCGCTCGGGCGCCAGGTGATAGGGCATCACGTCCTGTGGTGGCGGCGTCTCGGTGAACAACAGGCTGGCGTCCAGGCCGGCAGCGGCCAGCGGGGTATCGTCGGTACGGGTCGAGAGGTGCAGGCGCAGCTCCGGCAGATCGCGATTGAGGCGATCCAGTCGCGGAATGAACCAGCGGGCCACCAGGCTGCCCGGGCAGCCCAGCACGAAGGGTCCCTGGCGACTGCCAGCCTTGAGTTCAGCGCACACCTCGCGTAACCGTTCGAAAACCTCACCGCTCACCTCGCGCAGGCGCAGCCCAGCCTCGGTCAGCGCCAGCCCCCGGCCTTCACGGCGAAACAGCGCCACCCCGAGCTGTTCCTCCAGTGCACGAATCTGGCGACTCACGGCGCCGTGGGTCACATGCAGTTCATCTCCGGCGCGACTCATACCGCCCAGACGAGCGGTGGCTTCAAAGGCACGTAGGGCATTCAGGGGAGGCAGGTCGCGGGGTTCGCTCATCTGTGAGATTTCCTGACGGGTCATCGCGATCTTATCGATTTATCACTGGCACTCAAGCAGGTAAGGTAGATCCATCTTCGCAGGAGAATCCCATGACCCAGACCGCCTATCGCCAGGGCCCCGACGCTCAAGGCATGTTCGGCCAGTTCGGTGGCCGCTATGTCGCCGAAACCCTGATGCCGCTGATCCTCGATCTGCAGCGCGAATACGAGACCGCCATGGAAGATCCGGCGTTTCTCGAGCAGCTGGCCTATTTTCAGCGCGACTACATCGGCCGGCCCAATCCGCTGTACTTCGCCGAGCGCCTGACTGAGCATTTCGGTGGTGCCAAGATTTATCTCAAGCGCGAAGAGCTGAACCACACCGGCGCGCACAAGATCAACAACTGCATCGGCCAGATCCTGCTGGCCAAGCGCATGGGCAAGACCCGCATCATCGCCGAGACCGGCGCCGGCATGCACGGCGTGGCTACCGCCACCGTGGCCGCGCGCTTCGGCCTGCCCTGCGTCATCTACATGGGCACCACCGACATCGATCGCCAGCAGGCCAACGTCTTCCGCATGAAGCTGCTGGGCGCCGAGGTGATTCCGGTCACCGCCGGTACCGGTACCCTCAAGGACGCCATGAACGAGGCCCTGCGCGACTGGGTGACCAACGTCGCCGACACCTTCTACCTGATCGGCACCGTGGCCGGTCCGCACCCCTATCCGGCCATGGTCCGCGACTTCCAGGCGGTGATCGGTCGCGAGACCCGCGCGCAGATCCTGGAAAAGGAAGGGCGCCTGCCCGACAGCCTGATCGCCTGCGTCGGCGGTGGCTCCAATGCCATGGGCCTGTTCCACGAATTTCTCGATGACACCGACGTCGCCATCGTCGGCGTCGAGGCCGGTGGTCACGGCGTGAACACCGACAAGCACGCCTCCAGCCTCAATGGCGGAGTGCCCGGGGTACTGCACGGCAACCGCACCTTCCTCTTGCAGGACGACGACGGCCAGATCATCGACGCCCACTCCATTTCTGCCGGTCTGGACTATCCCGGCATCGGCCCGGAGCACGCCCACCTGCATGATGTGCAGCGGGTGGAATACGTACCGATCAACGATGACGAGGCGCTCACCGCCTTCCACCAGACCTGCCGTCTGGAAGGCATCATCCCGGCCCTGGAATCCGCCCACGCCCTGGCCGAGGCCTACAAGCGCGCGCCGCACTTGCCCAAGGACCACCTCATGGTGATCTGCCTCTCGGGCCGCGGCGACAAGGACATGCAGACCGTGATGAGTCACCTGGGAGACAAGCTATGAGCCGTCTGGAAACCCGCTTCGCCGCGCTGAAGGCCGAGGGCCGCGCGGCCCTGGTCACCTACACCACCGCGGGCGATCCGGACTATGCCACCGCCCTGGCCATCCTCAAGGGCCTGCCGGCGGCCGGCGCCGACGTCATCGAACTGGGCATGCCCTTCACCGATCCCATGGCCGACGGTCCAGCCATCCAGGCCGCTGCCCTCCGTGCCCTGCAGGGTGGCCAGAATCTGGCCAAGACCCTGGAGATGGTGCGTGACTTCCGTCGTGGGGAAGGGGAGACGCCACTGGTGCTGATGGGCTACTACAACCCCATCCATCGCTATGGCGTGGAGCGCTTCCTGGTGGAAGCCGCCGAAGCGGGCGTGGATGGCCTGATCGTGGTCGACCTGCCGCCCGAGCACGACGCCGAGCTGGCGCTGCCGGCCCAGGCCGCCGGTATCGACTTCATCCGTCTGACCACCCCGACCACCGATGACGCCCGCCTGCCGCGCGTACTCAACACCAGCTCCGGCTTCGTCTATTACGTATCCGTCGCGGGCGTGACCGGTGCCGGCTCGGCCACCACCGAGCACGTCGAGGCCGCCGTGGCGCGCCTGCGTCGTTTCACCGACCTGCCGCTAGCCGTCGGCTTCGGCATCCGTACCCCGGAGCAGGCCCGGGTGATCGCCCGGATCGCCGATGGCGTGGTGGTGGGTTCGGCATTCATCGACCAGATCGCCAAGGCCGAATCCTCGGGCGCTGCCATCGATGGCGTGCTCGGCCTCTGCAAGCAGCTGTCGGACAGCGTACGCACCGCGCGCTGAGCACTTGCCAGTGCTTGAAAAGACCGCCTAAAGCGGTCTTTTTTATGTCTGAATGCTTTGCAAACTGTGCATAAGGTTGTGGGCAGTCTGTTCGCTACCGGCGCAAAGCCGCGCGCCAGAAGGGCTGCGGGGATACTGACCTTGTTGATCGAATTGGCGACGGTCAGATTCAACCGGTCAGGCTGCGGACGATTGCCTGTCGTGCCGTCATTGCTTGACAGGTAAAGGCTGTGGATAAGCCCTGGGCAAGTTGTCAGCAACCGTTGGGGCAACTGTCCAAGGAAAATTGCTCAATAAATAACCAATTCCGCTCAGGCTATGCATGACCCCAGAAGACGTTTCTCCTGGCGGGTTTGCCCACATCTGCTGTGTGCGTGCCTGTGGAAAAGATGTGGGACCTGATCTGTACGCCAGGGCTGGCAAGGCCTGCAGAGGATCGTACAAAAAATGATCAATACTGTTTCAGGCGTTTTCCACAACCCACAATAGCGTTGCATAGGGCTGTGGATAGGTTGTTCGTCCAGTGCCAGAGACCAGAGCTGGCGCGGTCTCCAGAGGATCGATCAAATAATGACCAGTTTTTCGAGATATGTCCGAGTTAAGGGATTTCTTTCGCCAGCCCAAGGAGTTATCCACGCCTGTTCAGCTCGGAGTTCAGCCATCGCCGCTAAAAGCCATGTGGATAACTCTGTTGATTTTCTGTTTGGAAGCCTGTGCATTAAGCCTGCGTCTTAGCGCAGCGTCACCTGTTGGCGCAGACCGGCAGCCGGTAGGGTGAAGGCACATTCTTCGAAGGTGGCCATGCGCATGCGCAACGGCGGATTGTTGCTGTAGCCGTATTGTTCGGTGGGCATGCCGATGAAATTGGTATCCAGCTGGCTGTTGCTGTTGCTGTCGTGGATGACCGACACGGCGTAGCGTCCGGGCGGCAGGTCGAAGCGCTGTTCCTGGGCACCTGCCTGTGCAGCGAGATGCGCCTGGGCCACCGGCGTCTTGTGCGCCTTCCAGGCCTCTTCGCTATCGAATACCGCCAGCAGCAACTGGCCCCCCGAGGCATCGACCGTCTCCACCCGCACCTGCAGCTCGGCGGCGTGCAGCACACCACTCAGACAAAGACCAGCGACCAGCAACAGAGACTTCATGGACATTCCTTCAGCAGGGGGAGGGCCGCAGCCGCAACAGCTCGGCTGGGTGTTCGAAGAAGAGATCGGGCTGCTGCGCACGCAGCGTCGCCGGGCAGCCATAGCCCCAGGCCACGGCCGCGCAATCCAGCCCGGCGTGGTGCGCAGCCTGGAGATCGCGCAGCTCGTCACCGACATAGAGCGCCTCGGCCGGTGCGATGCCCTGGCGGCGGAGCAGCCGTGTCAGGCGCCGGGCCTTGCCCAGCAGGGGGATATCGAATTCGCCATCGGGGAACAACCGTCCGGCCTGGGGCAGTACCTGATGGACCGCGGCGGCGGAATTGGAGGTCGCCAGACCCAGCGCCAGGCCGTTGGCCTGGAGCCGGTCGAGGGTGGCGGGAATCTCGGCGAAGGGCGCCACCTGGTCGCCGCGCTGGACCAGCAGGCGGCGATAGTGGCGGGCGATGCGCGGTACCTGCCACAGCGGGATGCCCAGGCTGTCGAGCAGGCCGGTCAGGGAGGCGGCACGCAGCCGGGGCCACTCGTCGGCAGCTGGCTGACGAAAGCCATGGGTTCGCGCCAGCTCGCCCAGGCAGCTCAACAGAAAGGGCAGGCTGTCCGCCAGGGTGCCGTCGAAGTCGAAGATGACGTAGCGATAGCTCATGCGAGAGAGGCGCGGTGGGCGAAGGCGCCAGCGTAGCGGTCGCCTCCCGGTTTTGCCACCGCGATGGGATCCGGCAGGGGTGTCCCTGCCGGACAGGTCACACGCGGAAGCGGCGGATCTGGCCGTTGAGCTCCACCGCCAGTTCGGAGAGCTGCTGGCTGGCGGCGCGGGTCTGTTCGGCACCGGCGGCGGTCTGCACCGACAGATCGCGGATGCGCACCAGGTTGCGATCCACTTCGCGGGCCACCTGGGCCTGCTCTTCGGCGGCGCTGGCGATCACCAGGTTGCGCTCGTCGATGCCCGATACCGACTGGGCGATGGCGGCCAGGGCGGCGTTGGCCGACTGCGCCTGCTCGCGGGTCTGGCGCGCCTGGTCGGCGCTGGTCAGCAGCGCATCGACGGTTTGGCCGGTGCCCTGCTGGATGCTGCCGATCATGCCTTCGATCTCGCGGGTGGATTCACCGGTGCGATGGGCCAGGGCGCGCACCTCGTCGGCGACCACGGCGAAGCCGCGACCGGCATCACCGGCACGCGCGGCTTCGATGGCGGCGTTGAGCGCCAGCAGGTTGGTCTGTTCGGCGACCGAGCGGATCACGTCCAGCACCTGGCTGATGTTGCGGGTCTGTTCAGCCAGCTGGCGGGCCTGTTCGCTGGCACCCAGCACGTTTTCGGTGAGCACCTCGATTGCGCCCAGGGTATCGCCCAGCTGCCGCTGGCCCTGGCGCGCGGTATCGGCGGCCTGGCGCGATTCGGACGAGGTGGAGGTGGCATTGCCGGCCACTTCGTCCACCGCCTGGCTCATCTCGGTGACCGCGGTGGCCGCCATCTCGATCTCGCTGTTCTGCTGTTGCAGGCCGTTGGCGCTCTCCTGCATGACCGCGGTCATTTCCTCGGCGGCGGAGGCCAGCTGGGTAGCGGAATGGCCCAGGTGCCCCAGAGTGTCGCGCAGATTGGTCTGCATCTGCTGCATGGCTTGCAGCAGCTGGGCGGCTTCGTCGTGACCGCGGGTATCCAGGGTCTGGGTCAGATCGCCGCTGGCGATGGTCCGGGCGGCGGCCACGGCCTCGGCGATGGGCCGGGTCATGCTCAGGGTCAGGCGCCAGGCCAACAGCACGGTCAGACCCAGGGCCAGGGCGATGACCATCCAGGTGATGGAGGTGGCCTGGGCATAGGTGTCGCCGGAGTGTTGGGAGGCGGCCTTGATGTCTTCCTGGTTGATCTTGCGCAGGGCTTCGGTGCGCTCGTTCATCTGTACGCCGAGCTGGGCCATGCTGGTCTGGATCAGGCTGCGGGCCTCGTCGACCTTGCCGGCCCCGATGAGGTCGGCGAGTTGCGCGGTGTAGCGGACATAGTCGCCATGGATCTGGCGCAGGGCCTCGAAGGCCTGGCGCTCGCGGTCGCTGCTGACGAGCTTGTCATAGCGACCGAAAGCGGCGCCGATGTCGGCATTGATGCTGTCGATCTTCTTGCGCGTGTTGGCGACGGTAGCGGCGTCCGGAATGGCCAGTAGGCGCAGTACCTCGACCCGGGTGCGGGCCAGTTGCAGGGCAAGGTTGTCGGCTTCGACGATGCTGGGCACATTGTTGGTCTCGATCACCTGGCCCTGGGCCCGGATCTGCGACAGTTGCAGCAGGCCGAACAGGCCCAGACTGGCGACGAGGATGGCCAGCAGGCCGAAACACAACACACTGCGAATGGCGAGGGAGAAGGAACGAAAGGTCACGGCGGCAGCCCCGGTGAAGAGTGAGGTCTCCTTTAACGGCTAGAGGCGCCGCGACTTTATGGTCATTCGTCTTAAAGCTGACTGTTGACGACCCGACGGCTTCTAGCCTAGGGGCTGATACTCGCTCAGAACTGGAAGCGGCGTACCTGACCACTCAAGGTCGCTGCCAGATCCGCCAGTTGCTGGCTGGCGCCCCGGGTCTGCTCGGCACCGGCGGCGGTCTGCACCGATAGATCGCGGATGCGTACCAGATTGCGATCCACCTCGCGGGCCACCTGGGCCTGCTGCTCGGCGGCACTGGCGATCAGCAGGTTGCGTTCGTCGATGCCGGATACCGCATCCGCGATGGCAGCGAGGCCGGCATTGGCCGCCTGGGCCTGTTCCCGGGTCAGTCGTGCCTGATCGGCACTGCTCAGCAGCGCATCGACGGTCTGGCCAGTGCCCTGCTGGATATTGCCGATCATCTTCTCGATCTCGCTGGTCGAGTCCCCGGTACGCTTGGCCAGGGCCCGTACCTCGTCGGCCACCACGGCAAAGCCGCGGCCCGCCTCACCGGCCCGGGCGGCCTCGATGGCGGCGTTGAGCGCCAGCAGATTGGTCTGCTCGGCCACCGCGCGGATCACATCCAGCACCTGGCTGATGTCGCGGGTCTGGCTTTCCAGCTCACGGGCCTGGGCGCTGGCGCCGAGGACCTGCTCGGTGAGGGCTTCGATGGCGCCGAGGGTCTCGCCCAGCTGGCGCTGGCCCTGGGCCGCGGTCTGGGCGGCCTGGCGCGACGCGGTGGAGGTCGAGCCGGCATTGCCGGCGACCTCTTCGACCGCCTGGCTCATCTCGGTGACCGCCGTGGCGGCCATTTCGATCTCGTTATTCTGCTGGCGCAGGCCGTGGGCGCTTTCCTGAGTCACCGCGGTCATCTCCTCGGCGGCTGAAGCCAACTGGGTGGCCGAATCGCCGATGTGCGCGAGGGTCTCGCGCAACTGGCCCTGCATCTGCTGCATGGCCTGCAGCAGCTGGGCCGCCTCGTCGCGCCCGCGAGCGTCCAGCGGCTGGGTCAGGTCGCCGGTGGCGATGGTACGCGCCGCCGCAACGGCCTGGGCGATGGGCCCCGCGATGCTGCGGGTCAGCCGCCAGGCGAGCAGGGCGGTGAGGGCCAGCGCCAGCAGGATCATCAGCCAGGTCACGGTGGTAGAGCGCGCATAGGCGGTATCGGCCTCGTTACTGGCCGTATGGATATCCTGCTGGACCACGTTGCGTAGCGTCTCGATGCTGGCGTTCATCCGGAGACCCAGTTGCGCCATGTTCTGCTGGACCACCTGGCGCGCCTCGGCCATCTGGCCGGCACCGGCCAGGTCGGCCAGCTGCCGTACGCCCTGCATGTATTCCCGGTGCACCTGGCGCAGATCGTCCAGCGCCTGTCGGCTCTGTGGCGACAGCGCGCCTTGCTGATAGCGCCCGAAGGCGGCCTGGACCTCGGTACTCAGGTCGTCCAGCTTCTTGCGGGTGTTGGTCAGGGTTTCGGCATCGGGCATGGCCAGCAGACGCAGGGTTTCGATGCGGGTTCGGGCCAGCAGCATCCCCAAGTCATTGGCGGCGACGAGCGTGGGGATATGGCGCTGTTCTACCTGATGACCCAACTGGCGGATTTGCGCCAACTGAAACCAACCGAACAAGCCGAGGGCAGCGACGAGTGTCGCGAGAATGCCAAAACACAGCAGATTGCGAGTAGCGATGGACAGCGAGCGAAGAGTCATGATGAGCCCATGAAAGACGATTCAAAACGTGAACAGGCTCACAACTTTATGTGATGTTTTAAAATAAAGACGCTGAAAAGGGGTGCGTCAAAAAACCGCATTAACATAAAGACAGTTTATTGGCATGCCCATGGAGCCCTTGCGACTCCATGGGCGGCTTGGAATTCGCGTTCCTCAGTCACCGCCGACCTGGCGTAGATGCGCGGCTGGCGCCTCTTCGCCGAGATTGTTGAGCAGCCGCTCGCTGTACCAGTCGATGAAGTTGATCACGCCGAATTCGTAAGTCTTTGAGTAGGGACCCGGCTGGTAGGCCTTGGAGTTGATACCACGCTGGTTTTCCTCGGCCAGGCGGCGATCCTGGTCATTGGTGGCATCCCAGACCTTGCGCAGGTTGACCGGATCGTAGTCGACGCCTTCCACGGCGTCCTTGTGCACCAGCCACTTGGTGGTCACCACGGTCTCGGTCGGACCCAGCGGCCAGACGGTGAAGACGATCATGTGATCGCCCATGCAGTGGTTCCAGGAGTGCGGCAGGTGCAGGATGCGCATGGAGCCCAGGTCCGGGTCCTTGATGCGACCCATGAGCTTCTGGCAGCCGGGCTTGCCGTCCAGGGTCATGGACACGGTGCCGGCGAGCAGTGGCATGCGCACGATGCGGTTGCGCAAGCCGAAGCTGGCATGGGCGTAGGGGATGTTGTCGGCGTCCCAGCGCGTGGTGCAGGCGGCGACCTGGTCCTTGAATGCCTGGGAGGCACGCGGATCGGTGACGTCGTCCCATTCCAGCAGGGTGTTCAGCAACTCGGGGTGGGAGCCGCTGCAGTGATAGCACTCGCGGTTGTTTTCCAGCACCAGCTTCCAGTTGGCCTGCTCGACCAGGTCGGTGCGTACCGCGACCTTGGCGTTCTCCATGTCGTACGGCTCCATGTAGTGCTCGAGCGTACGCAGGAAGTCGTCGATGGCCGGCGGTTCGTCGGCCAGGGAGATGAAGATGTAGCCGCCGGCGGTCTTGACGTGGATCGGCTTGAGGTTGAAGTCGGCCATGTTAAAGTCGGCGCCCATCTCGGTGCCGGCGAACAGCAGACGGCCGTCCAGCTCGTAGGTCCACTGGTGGTAGGGGCAGACCAGCTTGGCGACCTTGCCCTTGTCGCTCACGCAGAGGCGCGAACCGCGGTGACGGCAGACGTTGTGGAAGGCGTGGACCTTGCCCTCGGCACCCCGGACCACCAGGATGGGATTGTCACCCAGCTGCAGGGTGATGAAGTTGCCCTTGGTGGGGATCTCGCAGGTCATGCCGGCGATCAGCCATTCCTTGCCGAAGATCTCCTGCATGTCGATCTGGAACAGGCGCTCGTCGTTGTAGAACGGCTGGGGCAGGGAATAGGTGCGCTCGCGGGTGCGCAGCATCTCGGCCGTGGCCTTGCGGGCCGGATCGAGAGGGTCGCCCAAACTCAAGGTGCTGACGTCCATCGTACATCCTCGTGGCCACCGCGGCGGGTGGCGAAAGTGGTTGGTCACGGTATTGCAAGGCTATTGGCCGACAGGACAGGGCCGCCGAATGACCCCGTGCTTCGCCCGTCGCGCGCTGTTCAGGTTCGGCTTGGGGCGGAGTGTGGGGCCGGAGCCGGGAGGGGGCCTTGCTCATGGGCGACATGGCCGACGCTGTTCACGACGCCCCAGCCCTTGCCACTGCTGGGCCGGTCGCCATCGGCATGTGGATGTCGCGATTGGGAAAGTGGCGGTCGTGGGGCCCTCCCAGAATCGCCGCCAATAGCCCCAGTGGCAGTCGAGGTGCGTCATGAATACCTTCCTCAACCCCGTAACCACCCAGACCTGGACCAATGGCCGCCACCCCGTGCGCTGCGTCAAGGTCATCCAGGAAACCTGGGACGTGCGCACCTTCTGCTTCACGGCCGAAATCCCGCTGATGTATTTCTTCAAGCCGGGCCAGTTCGTGACCCTGGAGCTGGAAATCGATGGCCGGCAGGTGATGCGCTCCTACACCATCTCCAGCTCGCCTTCGGTGCCCTACAGCTTCTCCATCACCGTCAAGCGCGTGCCGGGCGGCCTGGTATCCAACTGGCTGCACGACAACCTCAAGGTCGGTGAAAACCTGGCCGTGCATGGCCCGGTCGGCCTGTTCAACGCCATCGATTACCCGGCCGACAAGGTGCTCTACCTCTCCGGCGGCGTGGGCATCACCCCGGTGATGTCCATGGCGCGCTGGTTCTACGACACCAACGCCAGCGTCGACATGGTCTTCGTGCACAGCGCCCGCACCCCGCGCGACATCATCTACCAGGGTGAGCTGGAGCACATGGCCGCGCGGATCGACAACTTCGCCCTGAACCTGGTATGCGAGCGCACCGAGCACGGTGAGTCCTGGGCCGGTTTCCGCGGCTACTTCGATCGCCGCATGCTGGAGCTGATGGCGCCGGACTTTCGTGAGCGCGAGATCTTCTGCTGCGGCCCCACGCCCTACATGAACGCCGTCAAGGCCATGCTCCGCGAGCTGGACTTCGACATGACCCGCTACCACGAGGAATCCTTTGGCGCGACGCCACCGGAAGCCAAGGTCGAAGCCGCCGAACAGGCCGAAGCCGCCGCCGACCTGCCGCCGATTCCCCTGGAAGCCCAGTGCCTGATCTCCTTCACCGAGAGCGACAAGAGCGTCAGCATCGGCCCGGGCGAAACCATCCACGGCGCCGCGGCCAAGCTCGGCCTGCACATTCCCAAGGCCTGCGGCATGGGCATCTGCGGCACCTGCAAGGTGCTCAAGAAAAGCGGCGAGGTGGTCATGGACCACAACGGCGGCATCACCGAGGAAGACGAGGCCGAAGGCTACATCCTGTCCTGCTGCAGTATTCCGCAGGGGGATGTGCAGATCGAGTTCTGAGGAGGAGGGCGGTTGGGCTGAACCTGAGCGAAGCCCAACGCTGCCCAGATCGAGCCCGCCCTGTTGGGCTGCGACGGTGGCTGTCTCAGCCCAACCTACGACACGAAACTCTAGTAGGTTGGCGCTGAGCGCAGCGAAGCCCAACGCTTTTCAGGTCGAGCCCGCCCTGTTGGGCTTCGACGGTAGAGCTGTCTCAGCCCAACCTACATCACGAACTTCAGTAGGTTGGCGCTGAGCGCAGCGAAGCCCAACGCTGCCCAGATCGAGCCCGCCCTGTTGGGCTTCGACGGTAGAGCTGTCTCAGCCCAACCTACATCACGAACTTCAGTAGGTTGGCGCTGAGCGCAGCGAAGCCCAACGCTGTTCAGGTCGAGCCCGCCATGTCGGGCTGCGACGGTGGAGCTGTCTCAGCTCCACCTACATCCGGTCCCTAGGCGCTGCGCTGCGCTAGGCCAGGCGCAGCGGCAGGTGCAGGGTGATGATCACCTCGCCCGCGCCATTGGCGAAGCGCGCCTCGCCACCAAAGCTTTCGCTGAGCGCCTTGACGATGGGCAGTCCCAGGCCCCAGCCGCGCTTGTCGCTGCGGGTGGAGATGAAATAGGGCGTGGCCAGGTTGGCCAGGACTTCGTCGGGAAACTGCCCCAGGTTGCGCAGCTCCAGCATGACCTGATCGCCAGCCAGCCATTGCCGCACCTGGATCGGCGTTCCCGTGTCGCCATGCTTGGCGGCGTTGAGCACCAGGTTGTCGAAGATGCGCAGGAAGGCGTATCTGTCCCACAGCACCTCCAGCTCCGGGGTCTCCAGTTGCAGCTCGAGGTGATTGCCGAATTGCAGCCGTAGATTGGCGGCGGCGTCGTTCAGCAGCGGACCCAGCACCAGCGGATCGCCGCTGAGACGGACGCCGCCGCCCAGGCTCATGTGGCTGATGTCCAGCACGTCGGTGATCATCTGGTTCATGCGCTGCAGGTTGTCGTGCAAGGTCTGCAGCAGATCGTCGGTGCGTCGCGCCGGGCTGCGCTGCATCAGGTTGACCACCATGGTGGCGGCGGTCAGCGGCGAGCGCAGGTCGTGGTTGAGCGATCTCATGAAGCGTTCCAGCATGACCTTTTCCGCCTGCAGGTTCTCGCTGCGGGCGATGGCTGAATTGCGCTGCTGCTCCATGTGCCCGACCCGGGAGCTGGCCTTGAGCAGGGCGCCGACGGTGGCCAGCACCTCTTCCGGATTGATCGGGTGGGTCAGGTAGGCCTGGGCCCCGGTGTTGAAGCCCTGGGCCTTGTCCTTGCCGGAGACGAAGGTGGCCGAGATGTTGATGATGGCCGGCAGCCGACCCCAACCGCACCTGTGCTCGATGGCCTGGATCAGCTCGAAGCCGGTGGTGTCCGGTAGATTGACGTCGATGATCACCAGTTCGACGGATTCGTCGATCAGCGCCAGGCCAGCGGCTCCGCTGGCCGCTTCCAGCACTTCGTAGTGGGTCTGGCTGCCGAGGATCTTGCGCAGCACATAGCGATTGGCCTCGGTGTCATCGATGATGACGATACGGCGCTGGGCACTAGTCATCGGACAGGCTCCGCGCCAGCGCACAGACCTCGGCCAGCAGCCGCTCGGCGTGATCGGGGGCGTGCTTGAACAGGATGGCGTGGCAGTAGTCCTGCAGGCGTTGGCGACCCGCCTCGTCCAGGGGCTGGGCGGTGTTGATCAGCACCCGTCGGTGCATGCTCCAGTCCATGCTGGCGAGCAGATCCTCACCGTTGATGTCGGGCAGGTCGAGGTCGAGGATGATGATGTCCGGGCGTACCGCATTGAGCCGATCCAGGCTGCTGCGGGCGCTGTCGGCCTCCAGCAGCACGGGATTGAGTCGTTCGAGGGTACGACGGACCAGATAGCGATCCCCTTCGTTGTCTTCGATCACCAGCACGGTGAGGCCGCTGAGATCGGGTTCCGGTTCGGCAGCGCGGTGACTGGCGTAGTGGCGCGGCAGGCGCAGGGTGAAGCGACTGCCGCGGCCGACCTCGCTGTCCAGGGACAGCTCGCCGCGCAGCAGCACGGCCAGGCGTTGCGCCAGGGGCAGGCCCAGGCCGGTGCCTTCGATATGGGTCAGGTGCGGCGAGCGGATCCGCTCGAATTCCTCGAAGATCTTCTGCTGATCCGCGGCGGCGATGCCGATGCCGCTGTCTTCTACCAAGAATTCCAGGCTGGCGTCGTCCGGCTGGAACACCTGGATGCGCACCTGGCCCCGAGGGGTGTACTTGAAGGCGTTGGAGATCAGATTGCGCAGCACCTGGAACAGCCGGCTCTCGTCGGTATCCAGCAGCACCTCGGCGGGCGGCGGGGCGACGCTGAAACTGACCTGGGGATAGCGCGGCGCCAGGGCGGCGGCGAACTGTTCCAGGCGGTCGACGAAGGGCCCCAGCGGGAAGGGCTGGGGCACGATGGTCAGGCGACCGGACTGCACCTCGGCCAGCGCCAGCAATTCGCTGACCAGATTGGCCAGTTCCAGCGCCGCATCGCTGATGAAGCGTACCTGGCGCTGCTGCTCGGCATTGAGCGCCCCGTCCACGCCGCTGGCGAGCAGCTTGGCGACGTTCTCGATGATGTTGATCGGGGTGCGGAATTCATGGGTCATGTTGGAGAAGAAGCGCGTCTTCGCCTCGCTGGCCTCCTTGAGTTCCTGGGTGGCCTTTTCCAATTCGGAATAGAGCGCCACCACCCCCTGGTTGGTGTTTTCCAGTTCCTTGTTGGTGACCTCCAGTTCCGACTGGCGCAGTTGCAGTTCGGTGTTGGTCAGCAGCAGTTCTTCGCTCTGCAGGCGGATCTGCTGATAGGGATCCGGTGGCGGACTGCCTTGCAGGTCGGCCGTCAGCGCCTGGAGCAGGTCAGCGGCGGGAAAGGGCCGTGGCGCCTGGTACTTGCGGGCGGTGATGCAGGTGCCGGCGGGGGACGTCTGGATGTCGAAGTCGTCGAACAGCCGCTGGGCGCCGCGCAGGCCGATACCCATGCCGGTGTTGGAGCGATAGCTGCCCGCGCGGATGGCGTCCATCTCGGCGATACCCGGGCCCTGGTCGACCGCCCGCACCTCCAGGCCGCGCAGGCGCTGGCCGTCATCTCGCAGCAGGGCGAAGTCGAAATGCCCGCTGCCGGCGTACTGATGGATGTTGCGCGCCAGTTCGGAGACCGCGGTGGCCAGACGGATCTGCTCCAGCACCGGCCATTCCAGAGCCGCGGCCAGGCGCTTGGCGGCCTGGCGGCAATGTACGATGTCCTGCTCGCTGCGCAGGGCGAGGGTCAGCAGGGGCAAGACGTCAGACATGCTTGAGTACCAAGACGGTGGCATCGTCGGCGGAACGCCGGAAGTCGCGATGCAGAAGGGCGGCGATCAGCGCCGGATGGCGCGCCCCGAGCCCGGAGTGCTCGCCCAGGCCTACCTTGGACGTCAGTCCATCGGAGTTCAGCACCAGCAGGGTGCCGGGTGTCCAGGGGTAGGTGTAGGTCTGGATCCGTCCGATCCGGTAGCCCAGGGTGCCATTGTTGGACACCAGGCTGCGCGAGGTGTTGCCGAGCAGGCGCCCGGCGATGTTGCCGATGCCGCAAAAGCTCACCTGGCCCTGATCGGGGTCCAGCTCGGCCAGGGCCAGGGCGGCGCCACGGGTGTCCATCAGCGCTTGGTGCAGATTCTCCATCAGTCGCTGCAGCGGCAGGTGCGCGCCATGGCGCAGGAACAATTCTCGCGCCCGGCGACTGGCCGTGGCGGCCTGCCGGCCGTGTCCCAGGCCATCGCAGACCAGCAGGCGACGCCCGCTGACCGCCCAGGTGTCGCCGCAGACCTCTTCCTCGGGGTGCGGCGTGCACAGAGCGCCATGCTGCAGCCGGCTGCTGGGCGTGCCCGCCAGATGAAAGCGGGCCAGCACCACGGTGCCCTGACCGGGTCGCGAATGGATGTCGAACACATCGGCCTGCCGGCGGATCGCCCCCAGGCCGGCACCCAGCGTCGCGGCCGTGCTGTAGTGATCGCTCAGGCAGCGGGCGACGTCGTGCATGCCCGGACCGCGATCCACCGCCAGGACATCGAGCACGCCTTCGCCGCTCAGGGTAGCCAGGAGTTCGCCATGTCCGGCATGCCGAACCAGGTTGTAGCCCAGCTCCTGGGCGACGATGGTCAGGCGCCCGAGCAGGGTTTCGTCGGTGGTGACGGTGCCGGCCAGGCGGACCAGGGCGCGCCGGGCGGCATCGACATGGACCGTGGTGGTCACCGGCAGCACCAGGCTGCACGGCTGGTCGTTCATCGCCACTTCCAGAGCTCGACGGTGGTGCCCTGGCCGGGCTGGCTCTCGATGTGGAAGTCGTCCACCAGCCGCCGCGAACCGGACAGCCCCAGACCCAGGCCCTTGCCCGAGGTGTAGCCGTCGACCATGGCGCGGTCGAGGTCGGCGATGCCCGGACCCCGATCACGGATCACCAGGCGGATCGCCGGCTTGCCGGCGCGCACCGTCTCCTCGATCAGGCATTCGCCGCCCAGTCCGTACACCAGGCCGTTGCGCGCGATCTCGCTGGCCGCGGTGACGATCTTGGTCTGGGAGATCAGGCCCAGGCGGATGGCTTCGGCGACCTTGCGCACCTGCTGACGGATCAGCACGATGTCAGTCTCCTGGCGGAGTGGAAGCGTCTGTGTCTTCGCCACCCTCTGACTCCTCCAGCGATTCGTCCGCGGCGACCATGGCTTCCAGCCGGCGCATGCCCTTTTCCATGTTCAGCGCCGTGGCGATGCCCTCCAGCGACAGCCCCAGTTCCACCAGGGTGATGGCCACCGCCGGCTGCATGCCGACCACGATCACCTTGGCATCGAGGATGCGCGAGACCTGGGCGATGTGGGACAGCATCCGGCCAATGAAGGAGTCGACGATTTCCAGGGCCGAGATGTCGATGAGCACGCCCTTGGCCTTGTGGCGGACGATCTGCTCGGTGAGGTCTTCCTGCAGGTCCAGCGCCAGCTGGTCGTGCATGTCCACCTGGATGCTCAGCAGCAGGAAGGGGCCGAGCTTGAGAATCGGAATCCGGTCGATCATGGCGCGCTCCTAGCCCTTGGCGGGGGCGGCCAGGCGCACGCCCTGCTGGCGCAAGGCCAGGCGGAAGGCATCGGCCAGCGACGCCTTGGTGATGACATCGCCCAGGTCCACGCCCAGATGGACGATGGTGGCGGCGATCTGCGGGCGGATGCCGCTGATGATGCACTGGGCGCCCATCAGCCGGGCGGCGGTCACCGTCTTGAGCAGGTGCTGGGCGACCATGGTGTCCACCGTGGGCACGCCGGTGATGTCGATGATGGCGAGGTCCGATTCGGTCTGGACGATCTTTTCCAGCAGCGACTCCATCACCACCTGGGTGCGGTTGCTGTCCAGCGCGCCGATCAGCGGGATGGCCAGGATGCCGTCCCACAGTTCCACCACCGGGGTGGACAGTTCCAGCATGCTTTCCTGTTGCTCGCGGATCACCGTCTCGCGACCGTTCACATAGCTTTCCATGCTGTACAGACCGAGGTCGTCGATCAGCCGGGTGGCGGCCCAGATTTCGGCGAGGGGATCGTCGCATTCGTTCTGGATCAGCGTGAACAGCGGCTCCTTGAGCGAGAAGACGAAGGTCGCCGTCTGCGACGGCGTCAGGCCGGCACGACTCTGGTCGAAGGAAAACCGCTCCAGCAGCGCGCGCACCGGCTGCCAGTGCGGCTCGCGCAGATCACCCAGGCCCTGGGCGGCGGCCACGGTGATGCGCCGCAACAGCTCGGCGGAGTTGGCCAGGATGGTGGTTTCGTCGAGCAGGTCGATGCGCATGCCGGCCGCGCGCTGAGCGCCGATCCAGGCGTCGAGCAGCGCCCGCTCGTGGGTGCGCAGCAGCTCGACCAAAGCGGTACTGTACATGGGGGTTCCTAGGTGACGAAGAGGGCGGCTCAGGAAGGGCCGACCGGACGAAGAGGGTGTGGGAAAGAGACGGCAGGCGCGAAGGGGGACCCGGCGCTACGGCCAGGTCCCCGAGAGATCACATGTCCATCTTTTCCTTGGTGATCTTGCCGGTCTTGGCGTCGGCATGGAAGTCATACTTCATACCATCTTTCTTCATGCCTTCGCCTTCCCACTGACCGTCATCGGCTTCGATCTTGGTGATCGAGGTGTAGCCCTGCTCCATGAGCTTGGACTTGACGTCGTTCATGGGCATCCAGTCGGCGCCGGGCTGGTCGGCCAGGGCCGCGGTGCTGGCCAGGACGGAACAGGCAAACAGGGAAGCGAGCAGCTTGGATTTCATCGCGAGACCTCGTCGTGGTGGTATGTCCTGACCTTGGACCACCACCACGTGCGACAAATCCGTCTGGCCCAGGCGTTAGACTGACGATTCTTCGACCAGGTGTGGCAACAGCCCGGCAGGGACCTTGGCGCTCTTGGGCTTGGCTTTGCGCGACTCATAAGGGCGGCTGGCCAATCGCCAAAGGTCCCGCCAGCGTTCGGCGAGGGCGGTGGGCTTGTCCAGATAGAGACGCAGGCCCAGGGAAAAGGCCTTCGCCTGCAAGCGCTCGCGCTGCTGGGCCAGGCTCTCGCCAATGGCCAGGCGGGTATTGCTGGCGCCGAACAGCGTCGGCTCGCTTTCCAGCAACAGCTGCATCACCGCCAGGTCGTGATCGTCGCCCAGGTATTCCGAAAGACGCTTGAGGCTCTTCTGGCGCGTCTTGAATTCCGCCGGCCAGGCCGCGGCCAGCAGCTGGGTGTGATACCAGTGATCCTTCACCCGCTTGCGCCAGTCGTGCAGGGTCTCGTCGGTGGGCTTGTCGCGGGCGGTCTTGAGCGCCTGGCGCCCGGCCTTGTAGTTGTCTTCCAGGCCACGGGCGAACAGCCCGAAGCCCTTGCCGGAGAGCTTCCAACCGGCCACTTCCTCGCGCAGGGCGGTCAGTTCCTCGAGCAACTCGGGATGGCCGCTGGCCGCGGCGATCTGCTGGTCGGCGCGCTCCTGCAGGCGCTGGCGCACCCGCTTCATGGCCGGCGAAGCGAACCTCTTGCGGTCGGACTCACCCAGCTTGTCCCAGCTTTCCACCAGGGCGGCGCTGTCGCGTAGCGACGACAGCTGGCGGCCCAGGTCGCGCAGGCGCCGATTGCGACTGGCGAAGGCACGCTTGCCCAGGGCGCCGTGCAACAGCCGCAAGAGGGCGCGTAGTTCCTTGAGGCGCTTGCGCGTCTCGTGGACGCCTTTGGGGGTACCGCTCGCCAGGGACGTCTCAGCCTGTACCAGACGATCCGTCACCACGCGGCGGACTTCCTCGTCAGCTGCTTGCCGCGCATCGAAACGAAAGGCCATCGAACTCTCCTCAATAGGTGGACTGCAGACCCGCGCTGCGCGGGAGCGTAACGGTAAGAAAGACCTCCACGACAGCGGGAGATGCCAAATTTCATCTAAACGTCATATTTCCTTCATGAGATCTAGCAGCGGGCACCGCCTGCCGCCTGGCCGGTCAGAAGGGCTATAGTTGCCCGACCACCAGAGCGAGGAGATCCGGATGTTCGAAGCCGCCGAAAACGAACACCTGCTCGACGAGGCCACCTACGACGCCAAGCTGCCCAAGCTGCGCGAAGCGTTGCTGGCCGCCCAATACGAACTCAAGGCGCAGGGCCGTTTCCCGGTGATCGTACTGATCAATGGCATCGAGGGTGCGGGCAAGGGCGAGACGGTCAAGCTGCTCAACGAGTGGATGGATCCGCGCCTGATCCGCGTCGAGACCTTTCTGCAGCCCACCGTCGAGGAGCGCCAGCACCCGCCGGCCTGGCGCTACTGGCAGCGCCTGCCGGGCAAGGGTCGGACCGGCGTCTTCTTCGGCAACTGGTACAGCCAGATGCTGCATGGGCGGGTCAACAAGGCGCTCAGTCGCGTCGAACTGGATGCCGCCATCGGCCAGGCGGAGCGTTTCGAGCGGATGCTCGCCGACGAGGGCGCGCTGATCCTCAAGTTCTGGTTCCATCTTTCCAAGCCCCAACTCAAGCAGCGCCTGAAGCACCTCAAGAACGATCCTCGCCTGGGCTGGAAGCTCAGTCCGCTGGACTGGCGCCAGGCCAAGGTCTACGACCGCTTCGTCAAGGAGGGCGAGCGGGTGGTGCGGCGGACCCATCACGACTACGCCCCCTGGCACGTGGTGCCCGGTTTCGACGAGCGCTTTCGCAGCCTGACCGTCGGCACCGTGCTGCTCAAGGCGCTGCAGCGCGCCCTGGCCAACAAGCCGCGCAAGCAGCGCCGGGCCGCCGCCGTGCTGCCGCCGCCGGTGGATGGCCGCGGCGTGCTGGAGGCCATGGACCTGAGTCAACGCCTGGACAAGGCCGATTACGAAGACCAGCTGCTCGCCGAACAGGCTCGCCTGGCGCGGCGCCTGCGCGACAAGAAGTATCGCCGTCATGCCCTGGTGGCGGCCTTCGAGGGCAACGATGCCGCCGGCAAGGGCAGCGCCATCCGCCGCGTCACCGGCGCCCTGGATCCGCGCCAGTACCGCATCGTCCCGGTGGCCGCGCCCAGCGACGAGGAACTCGCCCAGCCCTATCTCTGGCGCTTCTGGCGGCACATTCCGCGGCTGGGCAATTTCACCATCTTCGATCGTTCCTGGTACGGCCGGGTGCTGGTGGAGCGGGTCGAGGAGCTGACACCGGTCGCTGACTGGCAGCGGGCCTATGGCGAGATCAACGACTTCGAGGAGCAGCTCCACGACGCCGGCATCGTGCTGGCCAAGTTCTGGCTGGCCATCGACCAGGACACCCAGCTGGAGCGCTTCCGCGCCCGCGAGGAAACGCCCTTCAAGCGATTCAAGATCACCGAGGACGACTGGCGCAATCGCGACAAGTGGGACCTCTACAGCCAGGCCGTCAACGACATGGTGGTGCAGACCAGCACCGCCATCGCGCCCTGGACGCTGGTGGAGGCCAACGACAAGCGTTTCGCGCGGGTTAAGGTGCTAAGGACACTCAACGAGGCGCTAGAAAGGGCGTATGACAAAGGTTGAAAGGCTGCTGCCTGTGGGCTAGGCGCTTCGCTTCATACCTATCTCACGACGTTTATCGTAGACGTGCAGGCGCGGAGAATGCGCCCCTTTCCAGAAGGGTGAGCGGAATCGTTGCGTAAGGGGTTGAGCGGCATGGATGCCGCGAGAGTCGCGAGGGCCATGGATGGCCCTTCGTGGCGTGCCCCTGGAGCGGCGATGGAGCGAACGAACCCCGGCGCAGCCGGGGCCGATGGAGGGGCAAGCGTTTTTGGTTACTTTTGCCGCGACTGGCAAAAGTGACTCGCCCGGGTGGGCGAAATTAAAGGCTTCAGCAGGCACGCTAATCAGCTGAATAGCGCAAGCCAGGCAACCACCAAATCCTAGAAACGAAAAAGCCCCGCCGAAGCGGAGCCTTTCTGCAACCGGATCAGTCGTTAGACGACTTGAACCTGGTCAGCTTGCATACCCTTCTGGCCTTTGACAGCCACGAAAGTGACCTTCTGGCCTTCGCTCAGGCTCTTGAAGCCAGCGCTTTCGATGGAGCGGTAGTGCACGAACAGGTCGGCGCCGCTTTCCGGGGTGATGAAGCCGTAGCCTTTCTCATCGTTGAACCACTTGACGGTGCCATTTTCACGATTGGACATGAGTATCTCCAGGTGTAGGGGGAACAACCACGTTAGCGAGACATTCGTTAACGGGACTGTAATGCGAGAGTGAGACGAGCCAGGAGATGAAAATGAAGCAACATCAAGCAGGTATCGAGTAACTATTGCAGTAGCAGTGCCCACACCATACTCGCTTTCGCGAGCTTGTATAGCCCTGATTCGCATATTTGTTGACCAGTGGCGCTGCTTGCGCTGCCAGGGCGTCTCACTCAGGCTACGGATTCCCCTGCTCGAAAGAGACTCCGCATGGACAAGCTGCACCGGATCAAGGGGGCCTGGCCCTACCTGATCGCCGTCTTTCTCAACGCCTTCGTCGATCTTGGCCACAAGATCGTCATCCAGAACACCGTGTTCAAGGTCTATGACGGTTCCACCCAGGTGGTGCTGACCGCCCTGGTCAACGGCATGATGCTGCTGCCCTTCATCCTGCTGTTCAGTCCCTCCGGCCATGTGGCCGATCGCTTCGCCAAGGTGCGGGTGCTGCGACTCGGCGGCTGGGCGGCGGTAGCCATCACCCTGGGCATCACCCTGGCCTACTATGCCGGACTGTTCGAACTGGCCTTCGCCATGACGCTGTTGCTGGCCATCCAGGCGACCTTCTATTCGCCGGCCAAGTACGGCTACATCAAGGCGCTGTTCGGCAAGCAGCGGCTGGCCGAGGGCAATGGCCTGGTGCAGGCCAATTCCATCATCGCCATCCTGGCCGGCACCGTGGTCTTCACCGCCTTCTTCCAGCTGCACCTGGGCGAGGGCCATGCCACGCCCCATGCGATCCTGCAGGACATCGCGCCGCTGGGCTGGCTGCTGGTGCTCTGCAGCCTGGCCGAGGTGGCGTTGCTCTATCGCCTGCCGCTGCTGGAAGCGCCCAAGCCGCGCGAGCCCTTCGACTGGCATGCCTATCTGCGGCTGCAGACCGCCCGGCGCAACCTGGCGGTGATCGGCGAGAATCCGGTGATCCGCCTGTCGATCATCGGCTTGGCGGTGTTCTGGTCGGTGGGCCAGGTGCTGCTGGCGAGCTTTCCGGCCTATGCCAAGGATCACCTGGGCATCGACAACGTGCTGCTGTTGCAGGGCATCCTGGCCTGCGCCGGCATCGGCATCGCCTTGGGCTCGGCGCTGGCCAGCCGGGCCTCCCGCGGGCGCATCGAGACCGGGCTGATCCCGGTGGGCGCCCTGGGCATCGCCCTTGGCCTGTGGTGGCTGCCGGCGCCCACTTCGGCCCTGGTGCATGCGCTCAATTTCGTCTTCATCGGCCTGATGGGCGGGCTGTTCATCGTGCCGCTCAATGCCCTGATCCAGTTCCATGCCCGTGAGGACCAGCTCGGCACGGTGCTGGCGGCCAACAACTGGGTGCAGAACGTCGCCATGCTGAGCTTTCTGGTGCTCACCGCGGTGATCGCTCTGCTCGGCCTGGACAGTCGCTGGCTACTGCTGCTGATCGCCGCCGTGGCCCTGATCGGCGGGGCCTACACGGTGTGGAAGCTGCCCCAGAGTCTGGTGCGTTTCCTGCTCGGCCTCATGGTCACCCGCCACTACCGCATCCAGGTCCAGGGGCTGCAGAACCTGCCGGCCCAGGGCGGGGTGCTGCTGCTGGGCAATCACATCAGCTGGGTGGACTGGGCCATGGTGCAGATCGCCAGTCCGCGACCGGTGCGCTTTGTGATGCTCAGGTCGATCTATGAGCGCTGGTACCTGAAGCCCTTCCTCAAGGCGATGGGGTGCCTGCCCATCGCCCAGGGCAGCGGCGCCGGCGCGGCGCTGGAGCAGGTGGCTGGCCTGCTGAGTGCGGGGGAGGTGGTCTGCCTGTTCCCCGAAGGCGCCATCAGCCGTACCGGCCAGCTCGGCGAATTCCGCCGCGGCTATGAAAAGGCCTGCGAGCGGGTCGGCCCGGAGGTGCGGATCGTGCCCTTCTATCTGCGCGGCCTCTGGGGCAGCCAGTTCTCGCGTTCTTCGAGCAAGCTCAAGGAGCTGCGCGACAGTCCGCTGCACCGCGAGGTGGTGGTGGCCTTTGGCAAGGCGCTGCCCAAGGACACCCCGGCCGATGTGCTCAAGCGGCGGATCTTCGAGTTGTCGATTCGCTCCTGGGAGCGCTATATGCAGGGCCTGCCGTCGCTGGCCGACGCCTGGGTCGCCAGCGTCAAGCGCCGGCCCAATGGCCTGGCCCTGATCGACGACCTGGGCGCGCCGCTCAAGGCCGCCCAGGCGCTTACCGGCGCCGCCTGCCTGGCGCGGCGGATGCGCAAGCGGCCCGAGGCCAATCTCGGCCTGCTGCTGCCCACCAGCAGTGGCGGCATGCTGGCCAACATGGCGGTGCTGCTGGCCGGCAAGACCCTGGTCAATCTCAACTACACGGCCACCCCCGAGGCCCTGGCGTCCGGCCTGGACCAGGCCGGCATCCGTACCGTCTACACCTCCCGGCGCTTTCTCGAACGCCTGCAGAAGCGCGGTCTGCCGGTGGAGGAGTTGCTCGCCGGACGCGAGGTGGTGGACCTGGAAGAGCTGCGCGCCGGCATCGGCAAGGCCGAACTACTGGCCAACTGGCTGGCGGTCCGGCTGTTGCCCACCGCTATGCTGCAGGTGCTGGTGAGCCGCGCCCACGATCCCGCGGCCACCGCCGCCATCCTCTTCTCCAGTGGCAGCGAGGGTACGCCCAAGGGGGTGATGCTCAGCCACAGCAACCTCATGGCCAATCTCAAGCAGACCTCGGACGTGCTCAACACCCAGGACGACGACGTCTTCATGGCCTCGCTGCCGCTGTTCCACGCCTTCGGCCTCACCGTGACCCAGTTCCTGCCGCTGATCGAGGGGGTGCCGGTGGTCTGCCAGGCCGATCCCACTGACGTGGCCGGCATCGCCAAGGCGGTGGCCACCCATCGCGCCACGGTGCTCTGCGGCACCTCGACCTTCCTGCGGCTGTTCGTGCGCAACACCAAGGTGCATCCGCTGATGCTGGAGAGTCTGCGCATCGTGGTGGCCGGTGCCGAGCGCCTGGATCCGGCGGTGCGCGAGGCCTTCAAGCTCAAGTTCAACCAGGACATCTACGAAGGCTACGGCGCCACCGAGACCGCGCCGGTGGCGTCGGTCAACCTGCCCGACGCCCTGGACGTCAGCTACCTGCAGGTGCAGCGTGGCGGCAAGCTCGGCACCGTGGGCATGCCGCTGCCGGGGACCGGCTTCAAGATCGTCGACCCCCAGACCTTTGCCGAATTGCCCACCGGCGAGGCCGGCATGGTGCTGATCGGCGGACCGCAGCTGATGCAGGGTTATCTGAACGATCCCGAGCGCACCGCCAAGGCGATCCGCGAGATCGACGGCGAGCGCTGGTACGTGACCGGCGACCAGGGTCGGCTGGACGAGGACGGCTTTCTCACCATCGTCGACCGCTATTCGCGCTTCGCCAAGATCGGCGGCGAGATGGTCAGCCTGGGCGCCGTGGAGCAGGCCCTGGTCAAGGCGGTGGCCGATCCGGAGATCGAGCTGCAAGCGGTCAATCTGCCGGATGCCAGGAAGGGCGAGCGCATCGTGGTGCTGCATACCGGCACCCTGGACGGCGCGGCGGTGGAAAAGACCCTGCTGGCCCAGGGGGTGAGCGGACTGCTGCTGCCCTCGGCCTGGCTGGCGGTGGACAGCCTGCCGAAACTGGGGACCGGCAAGGCCGACGTGGCCGGCGCGAAACGTCTGGCGCAGACGCGGTTGAGCGAGGCGGGGGAGGCCTAGGCGATAAATCGTCCATCCGGCGCCGGTGAACCCTAAAGCCTGACGCCGTTTGGCCGATCATGAGGAGGCTAATCTTTTTTTCGAGGTCTTCCCGGTGAAGCTACGCTCCCTCAACATCGCCCCGCGGGCCCTGGTTGCCTTTGGTTTCTTCGCCCTGCTGGTGATCGGCCTCGGGCTGTTTTCCCTGGGCCAGAATCGCGTCATCAAGGAGGGCGAGGAGCAGATCGTCGGCAACGTGATTCCCAGCGTCCAGGTCATCGGCGAGATCCGCGCCGACCTGCTGAGTCTGCGCATGCACAACCAGGGCCTGATGCTGGCGACCTCCAACGCCGAGACCCAGGCCGTGCACAAGGCCATCGACGCGGCCAAGGCCACCCTGGAGCAGCACGTGCGCCAGTTCGACGCCCTGCTGCTGAGCGACAACGGGCGTGAGGTCTACACCCGCTTGACCGGCCAGCTGACCACCTACCTGGACAACCAGAACCGCTATCTCAAGGCGCTGGACGACCAGAACGACGCCGAGTTGCTCAAGCTCGCCGGTCAGGACGGCGAGATGGCCCGTAGCGGCAATGCCCTGAGCGCCACCGTCAACGAACTCGCCGGGCTGGTCGATGGCAAGGTCACGCGTCTGGCCGCTGCTTCCATGGCCAGCTACCACAACGCCATCGCCATCACCGTGACGGTGATGGTGGCGGCCCTGGCCGGTACCCTGCTGCTGGCCTGGCGCTTCACCCGCAGTCTCACCGGGCCGCTGGAAAAGGCCCTGGCGGTGGCCGAACGCATCGCCGCCAATGACCTCAGTCGGTCGGTCGAGCAGGACGGGCGTGACGAACCCGGCCGGCTGCTGGCGGCCATGGCGCGGATGCAGGACAACCTGCGCGGCACCCTGGAGCGGCTGACCCTGTCGTCCACCACCCTGGCGTCTACCTCCGAGGAGATGTCGACGGTCACCGAGACCGGCCTGCGCGGCATTCAACGGCAGAACGACGAACTGGCCCAGGCCGCCACCGCCGTCAACCAGATGACCGCTGCGGTGGAGGAGGTGGCGCGCAATGCCGCTGCCGCCAGCGCCGCCGCCCAGGATTCGCGCACCTCGGCCGATCTTGGCCAGCGCCGGGTCGAGGAGACCCTCACCACCATTCACGCGCTGCACACGGCGGTGACCTCCAGCAGCGGCGAGATCGATGGCCTGGCCGCCCAGGTGCAGCGCATCAGCGGGGTGCTCGACGTCATCCGCGGCATCGCCGAACAGACCAATCTGCTGGCGCTCAACGCCGCCATCGAAGCCGCGCGGGCCGGCGAGGCGGGGCGCGGTTTCGCCGTGGTGGCCGACGAGGTACGCGCCCTGGCGGCCCGCACCCAGCAATCCACCGGTGAGATCGAAGACATGATCGGCGCCATCCAGGGTGGCGCGGGCAAGGCGGTGGACGCCATGGCCACCAGCAATCAGCAGGCCGGTGCCTGCCTGACGGTGGCCGCGGCCGCCGGCGAGGCCCTGGCCGAGATCGGTCGCCACATCGTGCAGATCACCGAGCGCAACCTGAGCATCTCCGCCGCCACCGAAGAGCAGGCCCAGGTGGCCCGCGAGGTGGATCGCAACCTCACCAGCATCCGCGACCTGTCGACCCAGAACGCCGCCGGGGCCGAGCAGACCGCCGCCGCCAGCACCGACCTGGCGCGCCTGGCCGGTGACCTGAATGGTGCGGTGCGGCAGTTCCGGCTCTGAACCCGGAATTCTTCAGCGGGCGATGGCCTCCAGTGCCCGGTTGCGGGTGCGCGGGCCGAACAGGCCGATGGTCAGCACCACGATCAGCATGCTGGCGACGATGAAGGCGAGCACGCCCGGGGTGCCCAGGCGCTCCAGCAGGGTGCCGATCAGCAGGCTGCTGAACACCGTGGACAGCCGGCTGAAGGAATAGCAGAAGCCCACCGCCCGGGCGCGGATGGCGGTGGGAAACAGCTCGGCCTGGTAGGAGTGGAAGGCGAAGGTCAGCCAGGCGTTGCAGAAGGTGATGCCGATGCCACAGAGGATCAGACCGAGGGCGCCCTGCTGCAGGGCGAACAGGCTGCCGAAGCCTACCGTCCCCAAGGCGGAGCCGACGATCTGCCACTTGTTCTCGAAGCGATTGGCGATGCGCACGAACAGCAGCGGCCCCAGCGGATAGGCGAGGGTGATGACGAAGGCATAGCCCAGGCTGTGGGTCAGGCTCACGCCCTGGCCGGACAGCAGCGCCGGCAGCCAGTTGCCGAAGCCGAAGAAGCCGATGGCCTGGAACAGGTTGAAGACGATCAGCATGATCACCCGGCGCCGATAGGGCGGTTGCCACAGCGCCGCGAAGCGCGCGCTTACCGCAGGTTCTTCCATCACTGCCGCTGGCGGCGGCAGCGGCTGGCCGCTGTCGGCCTGGCAGGCGGCTTCAAGGCGCTCCACACCCTGTTCGGCTTCGTCCAGCCGGCCCTGCTGGGCCAGCCAGCGCGGTGATTCGGGTAGGCGCTGGCGTAGCCACCAGATGAACAGGGCGAAAACGGCACTGGACAGCACCACCCAGCGCCAGCCGGAGATCCCCAGCGGCGCCTGGGGCACCAGCCACCAGGACAGCAACGCCACCGCCGGCACCGAGAGGAACTGGAGGGCGAAGGCGAAGGCGAACGCCGAGGTGCGCATGGCCTTGGGTACCAGTTCCGACAGATAGGCGTCGATGGTCACCAGCTCCAGGCCCAGGCCGATGCCCACCACGAAGCGCAGGGCGATCAGCCCCAGGGCGGTGGTCTGCAGGCCCATGGCCAGGGTCGCCAGGGTGTAGCCGACCAGCGCCCAGGTAAAGATCGCCCGGCGGCCGAAGCGGTCGGCGATGGGGCTGAGCAGGCTGGCGCCGACGAACAGGCCGAGAAAGGTGGCCGCGGCGAAGGCGGCCTGGTCGGAGACGCCGAACACCCCGGCCGCGCCGGTCTGGAAGACGCCATCGCGCAAAAGCCCAGGGCTGATGTAGGCGGTCTGGAACAGGTCGTAGAGTTCGAAGAAGCCACCGATGGACAGCAGCGCCACCAGGCGCCACAGGCTGCGGGTGGCTGGCAGGCGATCGAGGCGCGCCGACAGGGCGGCGGCGCGCTGGGAGGGGGGCAGGGCAGTGGCCGAAGCCGGAGACGCAGAGGTCATGGGACGCTATCCAGAGAACAGTCGTCCTACAGCTTACGGATCAGCCCGTACCGAATGTTGCCAAAGATTTCCATATGCAGCGTATGTTCTGGCAGGAAATCGTGTTTTCGAGCCGGTTTCTGGCACTGCCTTGCTTCGATCAGGGAACCAGCGCCAGGGCGGTGCGCAGATCGACCACCAGGACATCCAGATAACCACCCTGCAGCGCGCCGCGGATGGCGTTGACCTTACGCAGGCCGCCGGCCAGACCTACCACGCGGTCGATCTTCAGCAGTTGCGGCAGATCCACCGCGACCACTGTCTCTTCGCTGTCGTCCAGCACCGGCCGGCCCTGGGCATCGAAGTACCTCAGGCAGATGTCGCCCACCGCGCCGCGGGCGGCGAGTACCTCCAGCATGGCCTCGCCATGGTAGTTGCCGCTGTTGCGCAGCAGCTGCGACGGCTCCAGTTCGCCGATGCCGACCAGCGCCACGGTGAGCCGGGCGAAGCGTTCGGTCACCTCGCGCACCTCGTCCAGCTGCAGGATGCGCTGGCGACTTTCCGGTGACTGCTCGATGCTTTGGGACGGCAGCAGATAGGCCGGGCAACCCAGCAGATTGGCCAGTTGCTGGGTCAGCAGGGTGGCCTCGAAGGCGCCCTTGTTGCCGACCCCGCCGAGCAGCTGCACCACCTCGGTCGCGCCCTGGCGACTGCTGCCCCGGTGCATGTGGCCGACCATGGCGCGGATGGTGGAGCTCCATGAGGAGATGCCGATGTGGTCCTTATCGGTGACGCTGGTCTCCAGGTAGTGGGCGGCCGCCGAGCCGATGGCCTGCTTGATGGCCTCTTCGTCGTCGCCGGTGGGCTCCACCACGATGGCCTGGCGGATGCCGTAGCGCTGCTGCAGCTGACGCTCCAGTTCCAGGTGGAAGTTGCGCGGGCGTTGCACCGAGATGCGCACGATGCCTTCCTTGAGCGCTCGGCTCAGGGCGCGGCTGACGAAGGATTGCGACAGGTCGAGCTGTTCGGAGATCTGCGACTGCTTGAGGCCCTCTTCGTAGTAGAGGGAGGCGATCTTGGTCAGCAGGCGTTGTTCTTCGAGGTTACTCATCCAGATTCCCGGTACCAGCGGATACGCCGCGCTCGCGGCCGCCAGCCCGGACCGGGAAGTCCCCTGGCCGCGACGAACCACCGAAAAGCAGGCACGTACCTGTTAGAAAGGCGCATTTTCCAGCTATTTTCCCTCAGCCTCCCGCCGGACGCCAAGGCTTTTGCGGCCGGGCGTCCTTGGCCGAGGCTGCTCGTCAGCGCGCGAGCTAGCGTCAGGCAAGGCGAAAAGCCCTGAGGAAGCGGAGTTTACGAGTGGTAAATGAACATTCCGAAGGGCTTTCAACGCCGTTTGGCCGACGGGTAGCCGCCTATGAGCAGCTTCTCAGGACATGATCAGGCCACCGTCCACATTGATCGCCTGGCCGGTGATGTAGCCGGCGTCCGCCGAGGCGAGGAAGGCCACCAGGCCGGCCACGTCGGCGGGGGTGCCGGCGCGCTTCATGGGAATGTTGCCGACCCACTCGGTCATCAGTTCGCCCTGGCCATAGCGCTTTTCCGGGGTGGAAAGGATCTCGCCCCAGACCCGGTCGTTGTAGTCCCACATCTCGCTTTCGATGATGCCCGGGCAGAAGGCGTTGACCGTGATGCCATGGCGCGCCAGTTCGTGGGCCAGGCTCTGGGTGATGCCGATGACGCCCATCTTGCTCGCCGCATAGTGGGGCGTGTAGATGAAGCCCTGGCGCCCCTGGCCGGAGCTGGTGTTGATCAGGCGTCCACCACGTCCGGCGGCGACCATGTGCCTGGCCGCCTCGCGGCAGCACAGCCAGACGCCGGTGGTGTTGACCTGCAGGATGCGGTCGAAGTCTTCCCGCGGCATGCGATCGAAGGCGTCGATGGTGATGATCCCGGCGTTCTGCACCGAGACGTCGATGCGGCCGAAGCGGGCTTCGGCCTGGGCATAGAGGTCGGCCACCGCCGCCTCGTCGGTGATGTCCACCACCAGCGGCAGGACTTCGGCCCCAGTATCGGCCACCAGCCGTGCAGCGGTCTCATGCACCCGCTCGGCATTGGACACCAGCACCAGATTGGCACCCTCACGACCGAAGCGCTCGGCGATACCCTCGCCGATGCCCCGGCAACCGCCGGTGATGACCACGGTTTGATCTGCGAAGCGACGTTCCACGTGAAACCTCCTAAAGTCTGGCGGCAGCCCGGCGCAGGCTGGCTGTGCCGAATCGCCAGCGACGTGTTACCAGCAGACGAAACCACCATCGACGATCAGATCCACCCCGGTGCAAAAGGATGCGGCAGGGCTGCAGAGGAAGATCGCCGGACCGACCATTTCCTCCACTTCGGCCATGCGGCCCAGCGGGGTGGTCTGCTCGAAGATCTTGACCTGATCGGCCACCTCGGGGCGGGTGTTCATGGGGGTAGCGGTGTAGCCGGGGCTGATGCAGTTGACTCGGATGCCGCGCTCGGCCCATTCCATCGCCAGGCTCTTGGTTAGGTGGATGACGCCGGCCTTGGAGGTGTTGTAGTGGGCCTGCAGCAGGCCGCGGTTGACGATGCTGCCGGACATGGAGGCGATGTTGACGATGGCCCCCTTGCCGCGCGGCAGCATGACCCGCGCCTGGGCCTGGCAGCTCAGCATCACGCCAGTGAGGTTGATGTCGAGCATGCGCTGCCAGCGCTCCAGCTCCAGTTCCTCGGCGGCTTGGGCGTTGGCGATGCCGGCGCTGTTGACGGCGAGGCTCAGGGGGCCGAGTTCGGCCTCGGTGCGGGCCACGGCGGCTTCCAGGTCAGCGGCGCTGGTCACCGAGCCTTCCAGGGCCAGGGCGCGGCGGCCGTGGGCCTGGATGCGCTCGACGGTGCCGGCGAGGTCGCGACTGCCGGGCAGGTCGAAGCAGGCCACATTGGCGCCAGCCTCGGCGAGGCCGACGGCGATGGCCTGGCCGATGCCGCTGCCGGCACCGGTGACGAAGGCGGTCTGGCCGCCGAGATCGAAGAGACGCATGAGAAAACTCCTAGTCAGGCGGTAGCCAGTTCCATCACGGCCACCGGAGTGGCCAGTTCACGTTCGAGAATGCCCATCTGCTGGCCACGGCTCATCACCATGACCCGATGTGACAGGCCGAGCACCTCGTCGAGATCCGAGCTGACCACGATCACCGCCATGCCGGTGGCCGCCAGTTCGGCGATCACCTGGTAGATGGCGGCGCGGGCGCCGACGTCGATGCCACGGGTGGGCTCGTCGAGGATGAAGACCTTGGGATTGCGCGCCAGCCACTTGGCGATGATCACCTTCTGCTGGTTGCCACCGGAGAGGGCGGCGATGGCCTGCTCCGGCTGGCCCTTTACGCCGAGCCGGGCCACCGCCTTGCGGGCGAAGGCGCGCAGCTTACCGGGCGACACCCAGCCACCGGCGGCGAGCAGATCGGTGTTGCCATAGATGAGGTTTTCCTCGATGGCGTGGTCGACCACCACGCCCTGCTGCTTGCGATCCTCGGGCACCAGCACGATGCCGGCCTGGATGGCTTCGCACGGGCTGGCGAAGCGGCAGGTCCGGCCTTCCAGCACCAGGGTGCCGGTGACCTGCTCGGCCGCGCCGGCGATGGCGCGGACCAGTTCGGTACGGCCGGCGCCGACCACCCCGGCCACGCCGAACACCTCGCCGGCGCGCACCGCGAAATCGATGTGCTTGAGCGGCATCTCGCGGCAGCTGAGATCCTTGACCCGCAGCACTTCCTGCGTACCGGGCGCGGCCATGGCCGGGAAGATGCGTTCCACGCTGCGCCCGACCATCTCTTCCACCAGTTGCCGCACCGGCACCTGGGCGGTGGCGTGCAGGGCGATCTGGCGCCCGTCGCGCAACACCAGCACCCGATCGGCGATCCGCGCGATCTCTTCCAGGCGATGGCTGATGTAGATGAAGGACACGCCCTCGGCCTTGAGCCGCTCGACCTGGGCGAACAGCAATTCGGTCTCTTCGCCGCCCAGGGCCGCAGTGGGTTCGTCGAGGATCAAGAGGCGCGCCTTGAGAGTCAGCGCCTTGGCGATCTCCACCAGCTGCTGGGCGGCCACACTGAGGCCGGCCACCGTGCGCGTGGCGGGTACCTTCAAGCCCAGGCGATCCAGCTGACGCTGGGCCTCGGTTTCCATGAGGGCTCGATCGATGCGGCCGCCGCGCATGGGCAGGCGACCGACGAACATGTTCTCGGCGATGGTCAGCTCCGGCAGCAGGCGGATTTCCTGGTGAATCAGGCCGATGCCGGCGGCCAGGGCGGCGCCGGGAGAATCCGGAGCGTAGTCGCGCCCCAGCCAGGTCATGCGCCCACCGGTCTCGGGCGGCACCAGGCCGGCGATGATGGACGACAGGGTGGACTTGCCGGCCCCGTTCTCGCCGAGCAGGGCCAGGACCTCACCGGGCTGGATATCGACGTCCACCCCGCTCAGCACCTCGATGCCGGCGTATTTCTTGCCGATGTTTCTCAGGCTGAGGGCGGCGGGCTGTTCCAGGGGCATGACGGCGGACATGGGGCCTCCGAAGGGGGGAACTGAAGCGGTGCCTCCATTGCAAGGCACATAAGGCATGGGCTGGATGCGGCGGGCGCTGCCCGCCACTGGTCCTACTGTTACGGATGGTTCTCAATGAAGGGGGCGACGTTATCCTTGGTGGTCAGGATCGCCTCCTGCAACTGCTCCTTGGGCAGCTGCTTGCCTTCCTTGAGCGCCACCGCCGATTCCAGGGCCATGCGACCCATCTTGCGAGTCTGCTGGGTCATGGTGGCGGACAGGGTGCCGGCGGCCACCGCCTTGAGACCGGCCACGTCGCCGTCGAAGCCGACGATGGTCACCGGATGATCGAGGTTGGCCACCTTGACCGCCTGGGCAGCGCCAAGGGCCATGGCGTCGGCGCGACCAAAGAAGACGTTGATGTTGGGGTCACGCTGGAGCATGTCCTGGGCCACGGCGAAGCCCTTGTCCTGGGCCCACTCGGCAGGCTGCTGGGCCACCACCTTCAGCTCGGGAAACTTGGCCAGGCCTTCGGCAAAGCCCTTGGCGCGATCGTTTTCCGGCGTGGTGCCGATCTGGCCCTGGAGGATGGCTACGCGGCCCTTGCCTTCGGTGACCTTGCCGACGTATTCGGCCAGGGTGCGGGCGGCGGCGACGCTGTCGCTGGCGATGAAGGTGTCACCCGGGGCATCGGGGGCGTTGCGGTCCACCGCCACCACCGGGATGCCGGCGGCCTTGGCCGCCTTGACCGGGACACCGGCGGCGGTGGCGCCGGCCGGGATATAGATCAGGGCGTCGACCTGGCGGGTGATCAGATCCTGGATCTGGTTGACCTGGGTCGCCGAGTTGCCCTGGGCGTCCACGGTGATGACCTTGATGCCCTTGGCCTTGCCCTCGGCCTCGACGGCCTGCTTGATCTGATTGAAGAAGTCGGCCTGCAGGTTGGCCACGGCCAGGCCCACGGTGAGTTCCTTGGCCTGGGCATTGAAGGCAGCGGTGCAGGTCATGGCGGCGAACAGGGTACTGAGCAACAGCTTCTTGGGGGTCAGCATGGATGGCACTCCGTTGTTATTGTTGTACTGCGGTGACGAGACGAAGCAGAGCAGACCTAGCGCTGCCCGTTACGGCGGCGCAGGGTGTCCAGGGTGACGGCCAGGGCGATGACGATGCCGATGATCACCTGCTGCACGAAGGGCGAGACCCCCAGCAAATTCAGACCATTGCGCAGCACGCCGATGATCAGCACGCCCACCAGGGTGCCCCCGACGCTGCCGACGCCGCCGCTGAGGCTGGCACCGCCGATCACCACCGCGGCGATGGCATCCAGCTCCATGGACAGGCCGGCGCTGGGCTGCGACGAATCCAGCCGCGCGGCCATGGCCACCGCGGCCAGGCCCGCCAGGGCGCCGCTCAGGGCATAGATCCAGATGGTGAGGGTGCGCACCTTGATGCCCGACAACCGCGCCACCTCGGCGCTGCCGCCCATGGCATAGAGGTTGCGGCCACCGGCGCGAAAGCGCAGGAAGACCCAGGCCACCAGCAGCATCAGCAGGAAGAGGCCGACGGTGACCGACAGGAAGCCGAAGTGACGTACCGTGGCCAGGCTGGTGAACCAGTCCGGAAAGCCGACGATCTGGCGGCCGTCGGTAAGGATGTTGGCCAGACCCCGAGCCACCGACATCATGGTCAGGGTGGCGATGAAGGCGGGCAACCGTGCCTTGGCGATGAGCATTCCCGACACCAGGCCGCACACCAGACCGCCGAGGATGGCCGCGGGAATCGCCAGGCCCAGCGGCCAGCCGATGTCCTGATAGAGCCAGCCCAGCAGCATCATGGAAAAGGCCAGCACCGAGCCCACCGACAGGTCGATGCCACCGATGACGATGACCAGGGTCATGCCGATGGCCAGGATGCCGAGCACTGTCACCTGATCGAGGATGTTGAGGGCGTTGCGCACGGAGAAGAAATACTCCGAGGCGAAGGAGAACACGGCGATCAGCAGCGCCAGACCGATCAGCGGACCGCCGACGTTGCGGGGCAGGCGTAGCGCCAGGCGGGCGAGGGGCTTGGCGGGTGGCGAGGCGATCGGGGCTTTGGCGTCCACGAGCTTCTCCTGAGGTTATTGTTCTTGTGTAGGGCTCGCTTGAATATTTATGCGTGCCTGATTTTTAATTCAGACTCCGCCTGTTCCGGGTGGAAGTCAAGCGCCTTTTCATCGCTGTATGCCGAACGCGATGGCTTCGGCAATCCCGCATCCCGCCACGCATTCTATCCGCTCGCCAGATCGCCAATGGCCTTTCCTGGCTATTGACGACCCTGCGGATTGGGGTCTAAATGATAAATATATTTTCAGTGACGAATAAATATTCATAAGACGCCCACTGAAACCTCGGCAGGCGTCTGCTCCACTGCAGCTTCGGATACCCGAGGGGGTCGCCTGATGAATCCGTTCCAGTACGACGTCGCGCAGATTCGCGAAAAGGCCCGGCTGATCCGCCGGCGCGTCATCCAGCTCAACGCCGGCTCGCCTGCCGGCGGCCATACCGGGGCGGATCTGTCGGAGACCGACATCCTCGCCACCCTCTATTTCCGCCTGCTCGACGTCGCCCCGGAACGCCTCGCCGATCCCCAGCGCGACATCTACATCCAGAGCAAGGGCCACGGCGTCGGCGGCCTCTACTGCTGCCTGGCCGAAGCCGGCTACTTCCCGCCGGAATGGCTCGACACCTACCAGCACTTCGATTCCCACCTGCCGGGTCATCCAGTACGGCAGAAGACCCCCGGCATCGAACTCAACACCGGCGCCCTCGGTCATGGCCTGCCGGTCGCCACCGGCATCGCCCTGGCCGCCCAGCGCGATGGCAGTCCGCGCCGCGTCTATGTGCTGACCGGCGATGGCGAGCTGGGCGAGGGCTCCAACTGGGAGTCGGCGCTGACCGCCGCCAAGTACCGGCTGGACAACCTCACGGTGATCGTCGACCACAACCGCCTGCAACTGGCCGGCCCCACCGCCGAGATCCTGCCGCTGGAGCCCCTGGCCGAGAAGTGGCGCGCCTTCGGCTTCCATGTGGTCGAGTGCGATGGCAACGACGTGGCCCAGCTGGTGGAGACCCTGGAAGCGCTGCGCGATCACCGCGGCCAGCCCCAGGTGCTGATCGCCAATACCGTCAAAGGCAAGGGGGTTTCCTTCATCGAGGGCAAACCCGAATGGCACCACCGGGTGCCCAAGGGCGACGAGATCGCCGCTGCACTGGAGGAGCTCGACCATGGCCACTGATACCCAGACCCCGGGCGAAGCCCATCTCGCCAGCGTCATGGTCGAGGCCTTCATCGCCGCGGTGGACGCTGGCGTCGACCTGGTGCCGGTGGTCAGCGATTCCACCTCCACGGCCAAGATCGGTCCTTTCGTCAAACGCTTCCCCGAGCGCCTGGTCAACGTCGGCATCGCCGAGCAGACCCTGGTCGGGGTGGCGGCTGGCCTGGGCCTGGCCGGCAAGGTGGCGGTGACCTGCAACGCCGCGCCCTTCCTGATCTCCCGCGCCAACGAGCAGGTCAAGGTGGACGTCTGCTACAACAGGTCCAACGTCAAGATGTTCGGCCTCAACGCCGGGGCCAGCTACGGCCCCCTGGCCAGTACCCACCACAGCCTCGACGACATCGCCGTGATGCGCGGCTTCGGCAACGTGGAAATCTATGCCCCGGCCGACGGCGCCGAGTGCCGGCAGATCGTCGAGCACGCCCTGGCCCACGACGGCCCGGTCTATGTCCGCCTGGATGGCAAGGCGCTGCCCGATCTGCACGGCCCCGACTATCGCTTCGTCCCCGGTCAGGTCGACGTGCTGCGCCAGGGACACGACGTCAGCCTGGTGGCCCTGGGCTCGGTGGTCCATGAGGCGGTGGACGCCGCCCGGTTGCTGGCCGAGCAGGGCATCAGTGCCCAGGTGATCAACCTGTCGTCGATCCGTCCGCTACAGCGTGAAGCCCTGCTGGAAGCCCTCTGCGCCGCCCGCGACGGGGTGGTCACGGTGGAAGAACACAATGCCAACGGCGGGGTGGGCAGTCTGGTGGCCGAGGTCATGGCCGAGGCCGCCCTGGGCGTGCCGCTGATTCGCCTGGGCATCGCCGATGGCGAGTATGCTGCCGCCGGCGCGCGCGGGCCGACCCGCGCCAAGCACGGCATCGACGCTGCCGGTATCGTCGCTGCGGTGCAGCGCCTGCGCTGATACGCCGGCGCCTAGGACAAGAACAACAACAGGAGCTGCCATGGCCGCCGAACCGCTGATCCTCGCCCTCGACGAGGGCACCACCAATGCCAAGGCGATCCTGGTGGATCGCGCCGGGCGAGTCGTGGCCCGGGGTTCCCGGCCGCTCACCGTCCAGCATCCCCAGGCGGGCTATGCCGAGCAGGATCCCCTGGCCATCTGGCAGGCCCTGCAGGGCGCCATCGGCGACTGCCTGGCGCAGACGGACGCGCCCCTGGCGGCCATCGCCATCAGCAACCAGCGCGAATCCGCCCTGGCCTGGGAGCGCGGCAGCGGTCAGTTGCTCGGTCCGCTGGTGAGCTGGCAGTGCAAGAGATCCCAGCCGCAGTGCGAGGCCCTGCACGCCGCCGGTCACGGCGAGACGATCCTGCAGCGCAGCGGCCTGGCGCTGGATCCGATGTTTTCCGCCGGCAAATGGCGCTGGCTGCTCGAGCAGATCCCCGACGGCACGGCCCGCGCCGCCGCCGGCGACATCTGCCTGGGCACCGTGGACAGCTGGCTGCTCTGGCAACTCAGCGGCGGCGCCAGCTTTCTCATCGACGCGGCCAACGCGGCCCGTACCCAGTTGCTCGACCTGCGCGGCGGCGACTGGGACCCACAGCTGCTGAATCTCTTTGACATCCCGCGGGCGGCGCTGCCGGAGATCCGGCCCAGTGCCGGCTACTTTGGCGAGACCCGTGCCCAGGGTCCGTTACCGGCCGGTCTGCCGATCCTGGCCATGATCGGCGATTCCCATGCGGCCCTGTTCGGCCAGGGCGGTTTCGTCCCGGGCAAGGTCAAGGCCACCCTGGGCACGGGTTCTTCGCTGATGACACCCATCGCCGAGCCGGTGGTGTCCGCCCATGGCCTGGCCACCACCCTGGCCTGGCGCCTGGGGGATACCCCGACCTTTGCCCTGGAAGGCAACATCATCCACACCGGCGCCGCCGTGGGCTGGACCGCGCGCCTGCTGGGCGGGGCCGGAGAGCTGGAGACCCTGGCCGCGGAAGCCGCGGCGCTGCCGGACAACGGTGGCGTCTATTTCGTCCCGGCGCTGGGAGGCCTGGGCGCGCCGCACTGGCGGGCCGAAGCCCGTGGGCTGTTCTGCGGTCTGGCCGAGAACTGCGGGCGGGCGCACCTGATGCGCGCGGCGCTGGAAGCCATCGCCTACCAGATCCGCGACGTCTTCGACGCCATGCAGCAGGACAGTCCGGCGCCTTTGGACGAACTCTGGGTGGATGGCGGCGCCACGCGCAACGAATGGCTGCTGCAATTCCAGGCCGATCTCTTGCAGCGGCCGGTGATCTGCAGCCTGTCGCCGGAGGTCTCGGCGCTGGGCGCCGCCCATCTGGCCGGCCATGCCCTCGGCTGGTGGCAGGACGCCGCGGCCCTGGCCGATCTCGAACGGCCACGTCGCCGCTATGAGCCGCGGGCTAATGCCGTACCCGAGCTCTACGCCGGTTGGCGCCAGGCCCTGGCGCGAACGCTGCTGTAGAGACCGTAGGTTGGGTTGAGACGACTCCATTGGCGAAGCCCAACAACAGGGATTCGATCCGGGCACCGTTGGGCTTCGCTGCGCTCAACCCAACCTACGGCGGCTCTCCCGAAAGGAGAGGCGGCTAGATCGTAGGTTGGGTTGAGACGGCTCTATCGGCGAAGCCCAACAAAGCGGATTCGATCTGGGCACCGTTGGGCTTCGCTGCGCTCAACCCAACCTACGGCGGCTCTCCCGAAAGGAGAGGGGGCTAGACCGTAGGTTGGGTTGAGACGGCTCTATCGGCGAAGCCCAACAAAGCGGATTCGAGCTGGGCACCGTTGGGCTTCACTGCGCTCAACCCAACCTACGGCGGCTCTCCCGAAAGGAGAGGGGGCTAGACCGTAGGTTGGGTTGAGACGGCTCTATCGGCGAAGCCCAACAAAGCGGATTCGAGCTACGCACCGTTGGGCTTCGCTGCGCTCAACCCAACCTACGGCGGCCCGTACCGCTTGGCTCAGGTCGGCAGGGTCATGAAGATCTGGGTGCCTTGGCCGGGGCGGGAGACCACGCCGATGCGGCCACCGTGCTGGCGGATGATTTCCTTGCACAGGGCCAGGCCCAGGCCGGCGCCGCCCTTCTGGCTACCGATCTGCACGAAGGGCTCGAACACTCGGCCCTGCTGGGCATAGGCGATGCCTTCGCCATTGTCCTGCACCGCCATCAGCAGCTGATCGTTCTGGCGCAAGGCCTGGATGACGATACGACCGCCGGCCGGAGTATGGCGCAGGGCATTGCTCAGCAGGTTGTCGAACACCCGGCCCAGTTGTTTGGGATCCAGGCTGACCCGCGGCAGCGGCGTGTGCAGCAATTCGACGGCCAGCTCGACATCGCGCTCGCGGGCCTCGTCGGCATGACGACCACGGGCTGCCTCCAGCAATTCGCCGATTTCGCTCGGCAGCTTTTCCGGGCGCTGCAGGCCACTCTGGTGGCGGGAATAGTCCAGCAGGTCGTTGATCAGCTGCACCAGGCGATGGGTTTCCTCGTCCACCGTCTGCAGCAGAAAGGCCTCGCGGGAGTCCGGCGCCACCTTGAGGCGTTCCCGTAGCAGACCAAAGGCCATGTGCATGCCGGTGACCGGAGTGCGCAGTTCGTGGGAGGCGCGCAGGACGAATTCGTTGCGCACCCGATCGAAGGCGCGCTGCTCGGTGACATCGCGCAGCACCATGAGCGCCCCGACGCTGCGGCCGTCGGCGTGGTTGACCGGGGTCAGACTCCAGGCCAGCAGCCGCACCTCGTCGTCGACGCGGATCTCCAGGTCCTCGGGCGCTGCATCCAGGGCGCCACCGGCCAGCACCCGTTGCACGCTCGCTTCGATTTCCGGGCGTTCCAGGGCGGCGATCAGGGATTCGCCCAGGTGGTTCTCGTTCCAGCCCAACTGGCGGCAGGCCACCGGGTTGGCGTGCTCGATGTTGCCCTGGGGATCGAGGATCACCAGGCCGTAGTCGATGCTGTCGAGCACCGCCTGCAAGCGCCGTTGCCCCGCCACCAAGGCCTCGACATTGGTCTGGCTGAGACGGTGCAGGGCCTGGGCCATGTTGCCGAAGCGACGACTGAGCAGGGTGAATTCGGCGATCTGGGAGGTGGGCAGCTGGACGTCGAAATTGCCCTGGCTGATGCGCTCGGCGGCCTTGGCCAGGCCGTCGATGGGACCGGTGAAGCGCCGCGCGATGCCGTTGGCGGTTACCACCCCGGTGACCAGGATGGCCACGCCGATCAGCGCCAGCAGCATGGCGATGATCACCGCCCGGTCATGGGCCTCGTCCTGCATGCGCTCCAGGGTCACCACATAGCTTTTCTGCAGGTCGTAGATGCGATTGCGCAAGGCGTCGAGGGTCTGCTGGAAACCCGGGTCGGCGCGCAACTGGTTGTAACCGCCCGGCGGCGACCGCAGGTAATCGGCGAAGCGCTCATAGCGTTGCTTGACGTCTTCCAGCACGGCCAGCTGTTCGGGCTTGTGCATCTCGCCCTGGACCAGTTGCAGATTCTGCTCGAAGCGTTGCTGGGCGGCGACCAGGGATTGTCGATCCGGAGCGCCATCGAGCATCTGGAACAGGCTGTTGCTCAGCTCCTGGCGCATGTTCAACGTCAGGTTGATGAAATCCAGGTTGCTGCGGGTCTGGACGCTCTGCTCGCGGGCCAGGTGCAGCACGCTTACCAGGCCCACCAGCAGCCCGATGAGGGCCACGGCGATCAGCGCGGAGATGCTGAGAAAGAGGCGGGTGTGCAGCTTGATAGGCAGTTTCATAGCCCGTACTGCTTACGTTTTCGATAGAGCGTGGAGGCGTCGATGCCCAGGGTCTTGGCGGCCTGGTCGAGGGTCTCGCTGGTGGCCATCACCGCGGCGATGTGGGCGCGCTCCAGGGCCTCCAGACTCAGCGCCTCGCCGACCCGCGGCGCGCTGGCGGCGCTGCTGGTGGCCGGGCTGTCACCCAGGCCCAGGTGATTGACGTCCACCAAATCCTGGCCACAGATGATGCTGGCCCGTTCGATGACGTTGCGCAGCTCGCGGACGTTGCCCGGCCAGCCATAGTTGCGCAGGGCCTCCAGGGCCGCCTCGCTGAAGCCATGGGCAGGACGGTTGTAGTCCTTGACGAAACGGGCAAGGAAACGCTCGGCGAGATCGACGATGTCTTCCTTGCGTTCGCGCAGCGGCGGCAGGGTGAGCACGATGACGTTGAGGCGATAGAGCAGGTCTTCGCGGAATTCGTTTTCCGCCACCATCTGTTCCAGGTTGCGGTTGGTGGCGGCGAGGATGCGCACGTCGGCACGGCGCGTCACCGGATCGCCGACGCGCTCGTATTCCTTGTCCTGGATGAAACGCAGCAGCTTGGGCTGCAGGGCCAGGGGGAAGTCACCGATCTCATCGAGAAAGAGGGTGCCGCCATCGGCCTGGCTGACCCGGCCGAGGGTGCTCTCGCTGGCCCCGGTGAAGGCGCCACGGGTATGGCCGAACATCTCGCTTTCCATCAGGTCCGCGGACAGCGACGGGCAGTTGATGGTGACGAAGGTCTTCTTGGCGCGCCGACTCCAGGCGTGGATGGCCCTGGCCAGTTCGCCCTTGCCGGAGCCGGATTCACCGAGGATCAGCACGTTGGCGTCGGTGGTGGCGACCTGCCGGGCGGTTTCCAGGATGCTCATCATTGTCGGGCTGCGCGAGTCCAGACCGGCGCTGGACTTGCGCACCTCGCCTTCGAGGGCTTCCAGGCGCGCCGAGAGCTGGCGGAATTCCAGCTGCTTGGCCGCGGCCATGCGCAACTGATCGGGGCTGCAGGGTTTCACCAGGTAGTCGGCGGCGCCGGCCTGCATGGCGTCCACCGCGGTATCGATGGCCGAATGGGCGGTGACGATCACTACCCGCATCCAGGGCGCCTGGATACGCATCTGCTGCAGCACGTCCAGACCGTTGTCCGCACCCAGGCGCAGATCGAGAAAGCAGAGATCGTAGACCTGCCGCAAGAGCAGGGCTTCGGCCTGAGCCGCGCTGTTGGCCGTGGCCACGCTGTAGCCGGCGTCTTCCAGACAGAAACGAAAGGTCCGCAGGATGGCGGCTTCGTCGTCCACGAGGAGGATGCGACCGCTGGTTTGTTCCATGACGGGAAAACTCCGGGCCCAAGGGGCCGAAACGCACTAAAGGACAGGGCTGGCAATTAGTCCATGATACATCGTGCAAGTTGCAATCCGCTGGGCCACTAGGCGATTCATCGAAGCCACCAGTGATGTCGTGCAGAACGCAACCCGATGGGCTGAACAGGGGAAAAATCTGCTTTTTTGGCCGGGTGACAGGAAGCTTATGGCCACTTTTGCCGCTGCGCTTGGTGAAGGAACAACCGGCCGCCCTCCAATACCCCTCTGGCCATCATGCAAAACGCAATGCTCCAGACGTTGCACCTTGCAAGGTGCATGTGTGGCTACACCCGATGAAAAACATAAGTCATTGTTTTATAAGATAAAAAAGCTTTTCAAAAAGCTGGCACGCAGTCTGCAATCTCCTTGGCAAGCCGGCCTTAGGGCCAACGGACTGCAGGAGAGACCCGATGATCAGCCAGACCCTTCGCAAGCACTTGGTAGGTACTGCGCTCTTCGCTTGCTTCGCCAGCGCCGCCGTCGCTGCCCCCCAGGGCCAGGACGTCAGCCGCGAACAGGCACTCATCGCCTCTACCCGCATCGCTGCCCAGGCCATGGTGCCTGCAGCCAAGCCGCTGGCAAGTCAAGGTCGTGGGGAACTCAAAGCCATCCCGGCACAGTCCAACGGTGACCGTCTGGTGAAGCAGACCCGCTGGGTATTCTGAGGTCATGACCATGATGTGGATGCTGCTGGTGATTGGGTTGTTCGCTGCAGTGATGGTCATGAGCATCGGTATGTTGCTCAGTGCTTTGATGATGGGTCGTGCGCTCAATCAGACGCACAACCTCAATGGTCTGGATCTCGATTTGACCGCTGTGGAACCACGGATGGCGAGTCTGGATACCCAGGATTTCGCTAATAAAACCAATGCTCGCTGGACAGGTGCTGTCGTCCGCTGAGTGCACTTGTAATACATAGGAGAAACACCATGCTGAGCTGGGCTATCACTTTCCTGATCATCGCGATCATCGCAGGCGTCCTGGGTTTCGGTGGCATCGCCGGTACCGCCACCAGTATCGCCAAGATCCTGTTCGTGCTGTTCCTGGTGTTGTTCGTGGTGTCGTTCTTCATGGGCCGCCGTCGTCCCTGACGCCAGCCCCATGAGCAAGACAGGCTGCCGGTCGTGACGACCGGCAGCTGAGGCTCTGTCATCGGATTGCAGCTTTAAGTCGATTCAATGAGCAACCTCGAAGTCGTCTCCTCACCCGAGACGCAAGGGCCACATGGTCGGGACGCTCTGCAGTTAGGGAGGGTTCCAAGAGTACAGGGAGTACTTTCGCACTCGTAGCGGACTGGGCTGGTTACGACCACACCCCTGACGTCGGCGGGTTTCGTCGTCAACGAAACCCGCCGACGTCAGGGGTGTGGTCGTTTCAGAGCAAGGAAAAACGACTGGGCGGAACGGACTCAGCCCTGCCAGAAGGCATCCCACCAGGTGCGCTCACCGCGAGCATCTTCCAGTACGACGGTACAGGTGGTACCGGCTGCGAGCAGCAGCCCCTCCGGTAGCGGATCCAGAGCGATGCGCACTGGTACCCGCTGGGCCAGGCGTACCCAGTTGAAGGTGGGATTCACGTCGGCGGTGAGTTCACGGCTCTGGGGATTGTCGCGGTCGTAGATACCGCGGGCGATGCTTTCCACATGGCCCTGGAGTGTTTGGCCGCTCATCAGGCGCATCTCGGCGGAAGCACCCACCCGTACATGGGGCAGTTTGGTCTCTTCGAAGTAGCCGTAGACCCAGAACGAGTGGGCATCGATGACGGCCAGCTTGGGCGCGCCGGCAGCGGCGTAGTCGCCCTTGAACACCGACAGGTTGGTCACATAGCCATCGACCGGCGCCAGGACCCGGGTGCGCTTGAGGTTGAGGCGTGCCGATTCCAGCTGGGCCTGGGCCTGGCGCAGATCGGCCTCGGCAGCCAGGGCGGCGGCGCTGGCGTCTTCGCGGTTCTCGCGGGAAACCACCAGGCTGTCGATGTCGGCACGGCGCCGGGCATTCTGCTGGCGCATGGCGAGGGTGGCCTTGCGGGCGGCGACCGAGGCCTCGGCCTGGTGTACGGCGATCTCGTAGTGCTCCGGATCGATCTGCAGCAGCAGGTCGCCCTTGTTGACCCACTGGTTGTCGCGCACGGCGATCTCGGTTACCAGGCCCGCCACGTCGGGCGCGATGGTGATGACCTCGGCGCGCACCCGGCCGTCGCGGGTCCAGGGGTCGTTCATGTAGTGCACCCAGAGCAGCCGCCCGAGGATCAGCGCCAGGCAGACCACCAGCAGGGTAAAGAGCACGCCGAAGAGTTTCTTGAGGATCATGGCAGGAGTCCTAGTGTGGTGGTTCAGGAGTTCGCACAAGAATTGGCGAGTGATTTTTAGGTCTGGGCTAGGCGCCGCGACGAGTCATAGCAGGGCTATGGCGAGGAGTGGCAACGACGTCCGGGCCGAAAAAGCGCCGCCAAAATTGTGTAGATAACTTCTGGAACACCACACTAGCGATAAACGCATAGCGCCAGGGCGCAGTAGAGGCAGATGAACAGGGCCAGGCGCAGCAGCGCCGGATGCCAGACGACGTGATAGAGGCCGACCGTGGCCAGCACCCGGTCAAGCGCCCAGGCGAGCAGGGCGGCGACCAGGAACAGCACCGTCACGGTGGGCAGGTAGAGGCCATGGAAGGCGATTTCACGGGGCATGGGAGATCTCGTGATAGCGGGCCAACGGCCCCTGGGGATCGAGCAGGGCGCTGCGGATGAAGTGCAGATCGCTCTGCACCTGGCGCAGGGGCGACTCGTCATAGGGCAGTTCCGGCGGTTCGGCCACGGCTGCCACGGTGGCCAGGGCAGCGTCCACTGCCACCAGCGCCCGACGCAGGTTTTCCGCTCTGGGCTTGAGGAAGAGGCGCACCAAGGCGCGACCGAGGACGCGGATGGCTTGGCGCCAGGCGCTGTGCTCGGCATAGCGGGGCGCCCCAGGCAGGCGTAGCTGCAACTGACGCAGCTCGATCACCGCGTGACCGATTTCCAGTACGCAGAAGGCCCAGCCGATCAGGCGCCGCTGCGCCTCGCCCCGCCCGGCGCTGACGCCATAGGCCTGGTTGAGTAGATCGCGGGTCTGGCCCTCGAAGGCCGGCGCCAGGTGTGGCAGGGGGGCGCTGACCGCCCGCACCAGCTGCTGGCGCAGGTCACGCTCCAGGCGGCGCCATAGCCAGGGGCTGTTGGGTGGCAGCAGCACCGCCGAGACCGCCGCGGTGATCACCATCGACAGCACCACGGCGATGCCATTGTTGATGAAGGCGTAGGCGTCGTAGATCGGCGGATTGTCGGGGATCGAGGTGAAGCAGAAGAACACCAGGCAGCCCAGGCCATAGCCCATCCAGCCCGGCCGCAGGGAAATCCAGGTGCCCAGCATGAACACCGGTGCCAGGGTCAGCAGCAGCAGCGGCAGGCCGGTGATCCAGGGAAAGACGAAGAAGGTCAGGAAGAAGCCCAGCACCACGCCGCCACTGGCGCCAACGGCCATCTGCAGGGCGGTGCGCTTGGGATCGGGCGAGGCCGAGGCCAGCGCCGAGACGGCCGCGGCGTTGAGCGCCAGCATGCCGCCACTGGGATAGGCGCTGGCGATCCAGAACGCGCCCAGCACCAGCACCAGAAAGGCGCTGCGGATGCCGGTGACCGCGGCGCCCAGGGCATTGGCCTTGGCCACGAAGCGCGGCTTCCACTGCTCGCGGCTGTGCCGCGGCGCCGCCAGGGAGGCGTGGGTCTGCAGATAGCCGTGCCATTCGCCGGTGAAGCGAAAGAGCAGCTCCACGGCGGTCTCGAAGTCGCGCCGGTCGGCTTCGCTCAGGGGCGGCAGCTCGGCACGCAGGGCGCGGATACGCGGGCGTAGACCCTGGTGCAGCTGTTCCAGACGCGCCGCCGCTGCCAGGGCAGCACGGTCGGTGAGCGCCTGACCGCGCCATTCCTCGAACAGCTCCAGCAGGGGAGCCCAGAGGCGTTCGAGGGCTGTCAGGGGCACCTGGGCGTCGCGCTCGCGCAGGCGCATCAACAGCCGGCTGAGGGCATGCAGGCGGGTGGTCAGACCCATGAATTCGGCATTCAAACGGGCCAGGCGCCCGCTGCGCATGCGCATGTGCGGGTCTTCGAAGGCCGAGGCGCTGCGCAGGCTTTCCAGTCCTACCGCCTCGGCGGCCAGGCGTACTCCGGCGGCCTCCAGGGAGGCACGGTCGAGACAACCGCGCAGGACGTCGGCGGCCAGTCCGGCGAAGCCGCCCATGCGCCGATAGAGGGTCGCGCGCATGGCCGTGGCGCTGGTCTGCGGAAAGACCGCCGCGCTCACCGCGCCGCTGCAGAGCACGCCCAGGGTGATGGCCAGCACCCGCATCACCGCCGACATAAAGGCGGTGTCGGCATTGAGCGCGGCAGGGATGCCGATCAGCGCGGCGGTGTAGCCGGCCAGCATGCAGGCATAGCTGCGAAAGTCCCGGTAGCGCGCCGAGCCGGCCACGCAGAGGCCGATCCACAGCGCCAGAAAGATCAGGAAGGGCACCCGTTCCTGGGCGAACAGGGCGATCAGTACCAGCATCACCGCCAGTCCCAGCAGGGTGCCCATCACCCGATAGAAGCTCTTGGCCAGCACCTGGCCGCTCTGCGGCTGCATGACGATGAACACGGTGATCACCGCCGAGCTGGGATGCGGCAGTTGCAGGCGCATGGCCAGCCAGAGGGTCAGGCTGGCGGCGAGCAGCATCTTGGCCTGGTACAGCCAGAGGCTGCCATCGCTGCGGGCCCAGGCGCCTAGGGCCTGGCGCAGTGGCGCGCCGGTGGCGGTGCCGGCAGTCATCGGGGGGCTCGCTCGACGGCGACGCGCGCCGGCACCAGATCGTGGTCGCCCGGGCCGCGTTCGAGGTCCGCACCGCCGCCGAGAGCGACCAGGGCGCCGGCCTGGGCGGCCAGGCGCAGGGCGTGCACCTGGGCGGTGACGCGCTGCTGGGCGAACAGCCGAGTCTGGGCGTCGAGCACGTGCAAGTAGTCGGTCAGGCCGCGACGGAAAGCCTCGCGGGCGATGTCGTAGGTGCGCTGGGCTTCCTGGCTGGCCTGGTCGGCGAGGGTGGCCTGCCGGGCCGCCGAGTCGGCTTTGATCAGGGCGTCGGAGATGTCCTTGAGGGCGTCCACCAGGGTCTGGTTGTAGGCGCTGACGGCCAGGTCGTAGGCTGCCGATTCCGCGCCGAGGCGTCCGCGCAGGGCGCCACCGTCATAGATCGGCAACGAAAAGGCGGGGCCGATGAAGGAGCCGGTCTTGGCGTGGGTCAGCATCTCGCTGAGACGGCCCAGGGTGAGGAACTGGCCGACGTTGGCCACCAAATCGATATTGGGATAGAAGCTGGCGCGGGCCACGTCCACGCCCTTGGCCGCCGCGGCGATCTGCCAGCGGCGCGCCACCACGTCGGGACGCTTGCCGACCAGTTCCAGTGGCAGGGCACTGGGCAGGCGCGGTGCGGCGCCCAGGGTCAGTCGCGGTCGCTGCAGGCGGGCGCCGGCACCCGGGCCCTTGCCCGCCAGGGCGGCGAGCTGGTTGCGATCCAGCGCCAGGGTCTCGTCCAGGGCTTCCAGCTGACGCTCGGTCTCGGGCAGCAGGGCACGCGCCTGGCTGACCTCGAACTGGGTGCCGAGGCCACCGTCCAGCTGGCGCTGGGCCAGGTCGGCCAGTTGCCGCTGCTGTTCCAGGGTGGCGGCGAGGATGTCGCGCTGGTCATGGTGCAGGGCGAAGCCGATATAGCTGCGGACGATGTTGCCGGTCAGCTCCAGCTCGGCGGCGCGTACCTCGGCGGCGGCCTGGTGGGCCTGGTCCAGGGCCTGGGCGCTGGCGTCGCGTTCGCGACCCCAGAAGTCCAGGGCGTAGCTCAGGCCCAGCTCGGCATTGTTGTTCCAGGTGGTGCGGTCGGACAGCTCGCCCGGGCCATAGAAGCCGTCGGTGGGCCAGCTGTAGCGCTTGAAGGCGCCCTTGGCCTCCACCTGCAGAGCCTCGCGGGATTCGGTCAGGCCGGCCAGGGATTCGGCGCGGCGCACCCGGGCGGCGGCCGTGGCCAGGCGTGGGCTGTCGGCCAGGGCGCCGCTGATCCAGGCGTCCAGCTGGGGATCGCCATAGGCGCGCCACCACTGGCGCTCGGGCCAGGCGGCCTGCCCGGCGGCGGCGCGGATGGCGGCGTCTGTGGCCAGTGCCTGGTCGTCGAGACGCTGCGCCTGGGGCGCGTTGTGACCGGTACCGATACAGCCGGCCAGCAGGGTCGCCAGGGCGACCACCGTGAGCGCAGGCCAGGCTCTGCTAGAGAAAGGCGACACTTGGGGGTCCGTTTGCAACAGGGCCATACTCCGGATTCGCGTCAGAGAAGCGCGGCGGGTCGGCGGGATGAGCTGGAACTGAAGAGGACGCCAGCGGACGAGGAGGCCGCTGGGGTTACCATTAGGCTGCTAACGATTCTATAAAATTCCAGGAGGGTCGATTAGCGCGCCAACCGGCGAATCTTTGTTTCACATACTGAAATAATGTGGAAAATGGCGCTTTCGTCAGACTGTCGAGGCGGCATGGACACCCTGCACAACATGCGCGTTTTCGTCGCCGTGGTGGAAAGCGGCAGCTTTACCGGCGCGGCCCAGACGTTGCAGACCACCACCGCCCATGTCTCCCGGGCGGTGGCCCATCTGGAAACCCATCTGCGTACCCGCCTGTTGCACCGCACCACGAGACGCATCGCCCTGACCGAGGCCGGCCAGCGCTACCTGGCGCGTTGCGAGCAGATCCTCGCCTATGTCGAGGAAGCCGAAGCCGAGGCCGGGCATGCCCAGGCCCGGCCCGAGGGACGGCTGCGGGTGCACAGCATGACCGGCATCGGCCAGCACTATGTGATCCGCGCCATCGCCGGCTATCGTGCTCTGCACCCCGAGGTGCGCTTCGACCTGACCATGGCCAACCGTATCCCCGATCTGCTCGAAGAGGGCTTCGACCTGGCCATCGTGGTGGCGGCCGAGTTGCCCGATTCCGGCTTCGTCTCCCAGCAGATCGGCCACACCTACAGCATCCTCTGCGCCTCGCCCGCCTATCTGCAGGAACACGGCCAGCCGCAGACGCCGGCGGAGCTGGCCAACCACGCCTGCCTGAGATTCATCAGCCCGGTGGTGTCCTTCGACCGCTGGCACTTCGAGGGTCCCAACGGCCCGGAAACCTATCGCATCGGCGAGACTCCCTTCCAGGTCAATGTCGGCGACGCCATGACCGAGGCCCTGCGCCAGGGCCTGGGCATTGGTGTGCTGCCGCTCTATTCGGCAGTGGACGGCCTGCGCGACGGCAGCCTGGTGCGGGTGCTGCCGGCCTATCGCCTGCAGCGGCTCAACGCCTATGCCCTCTATGCCTCGCGGCAGTACCTGGATGCCAAGATCCGTACCTGGGTGGCCTATCTGCGCGAACAGATCCCCGGTGCGCTGGAGGCGGACGAGGCCTTCGTGCGCGCTGTCAGCGAAGTCGTCGGACAATCGCATTGAGCTCGACGGGGCGCTTGGACTAAGCTCGGGAGAGACCCGGCTGCGTGCCGGATCATAGTTAGTAAGCTATTGAAATATCGCCCGGTATCGCGGTCCTGAGGGCGACAGGACGGCTTCCTCCCGGCACGCTTGCGTGTCGCCGAGGTCCATGTCCCGAGTCGGTGGCCATGCCGACGGACCGCCGTGCAGGACGGCCGGATCATGCAGGCGGTCAGGGACCGCCGTCAGCGCCACGGGAGTCCAATGAGCGCCACAGCAGGACCCACTTTGAGATTCGCCGACCAGCCGCTCAAGGGCATCGCCCTGATCTGCCTCGCCGTCTGGCTGTTCGCCTCCCACGACGCCCTCTCCAAATACCTCTCCGGCTTCTATCCGGTGGTCATGGTGGTCTGGGCCCGCTATCTGTCCCACACCCTGCTGATGATGGGGATCTTCATCCCACGCTCGGGCCTGGCGGTGATTCGCACCAAACGCCCGGGATTGCAGGTGCTCAGAGCCTTGTGCCTGATCGGTTGCAGCCTGTTCTTCACCACCGGGCTACGCTACCTGCCGATGGCCGAGGCCACGGCGGTCAACTTTCTCGCCCCGCTGATGGTGACGGCGCTGTCGGTGCCGCTGCTCAAGGAGAGCGTCACCCGCAGCCAGTGGGCGGCGGTGCTGGCGGGCTTCGTCGGGGTGCTGATCATCGTGCGGCCGGGCGGCCAGCTGTTCACCCCGGCGGTGCTGCTGCCGGTCTGCTCGGCGGTGTGCTTCGGCCTCTACCAGCTGCTGACGCGGCTGCTCAGCGGCATCGACAGCCCCACCACCAGCAACTTCCTCACCGGCATCATCAACACCCTGGTGCTGAGCAGCGTGGTGCCCTTCTTCTGGGAGATCCCCACCCTGACCCACGGCTTCATGCTGGCCTTGCTCGGCCTCTTCGGCATGTCGGGCCATCTGCTGCTGACCCAGGCCTTCCGCTATGCGCCGCCAGCGCTGCTGGCGCCCTTCAGCTATGGCCAGATCGTCACCGCCGGCATCATCGGCTACCTCGTCTTCGGCCATGTGCCGGACAGCGGCGCGCTGATCGGCATCCTGATCATCTGCGCCAGCGGCCTGGCGGTGGCCTGGCAGCAGAGCCGCAAGGCGTCCAAAGCCAAGAAGGCCCGGGCGGTGCCGGCAGCGCAACCCGAGGCGCTGCCAGAGGTGGTGGCCGATGCCGCCGCGGGCACCCCGGCTCAGCGCAGCCCGTAGTCGGCGATGATCCCGACGAGGATCGCCAGCCCGGCCCAGTGGTTGTGCAGGAAGGCCTTGAAGCACACCAGGGGGTCGCGGTCGCGGGTGACGTGGAATTCCCAGGCGAAGCAGCCGGCCGCCACCACCAGGCCCAGGTAGAAGGGCAGGCCCAGGCCGAAGCGGCCACCGGCCAACGCCAGGCAGAGCAGGGTCAGGCCCTGCAGGGTGGCGATGATCACCCGGTCGGCGTCGCCGAACAGGATGGCGGTGGACTTCACCCCGATCTTGAGATCGTCCTCGCGGTCGGCCATGGCGTAGTAGGTGTCGTAGCCCACCGTCCAGATCACGTTGGCGACGAACAGCAGCCAGGCCGCGGCCGGCAGCTCGCCGGTCTCGGCGGTGAAGGCCATGAGCATGCCCCAGGAAAAGGCCGCACCCAGCACCGCCTGCGGGTAGTAGGTGTATCTCTTCATGAAGGGATAGAGCGCGGCCACGCCGAGGGCGCCGAAAGATAGCCAGACGGTGGTGGCGTTGGTGCAGAGCACCAGGCCGAAGCTGATCAGCACCAGCACGGCAAAGAACAGCAGGGCCTCCTTGGGCGAGATGCGTCCGGTGGCCAGGGGGCGATTCTTGGTGCGGGCGACGTGGCCGTCGAAGTTGCGGTCGGCGAAGTCGTTGATCACGCAGCCGGCCGATCTCATCAGCACCACGCCGAGCACGAAGATCACCAGGTTCTTCAGGCTCGGCACGCCCTCGGCGGCGATCCACAGCGCCCAGAGGGTGGGCCAGAGCAGCAGATAGATGCCGATGGGTCGGTCCAGTCGGGTCAGCTGGACGAAGTCGCGGATGCGCTCGCTACGAGGGCGCGTGGCGATGACCCGGGCACTGGGCTCGGGGCCGCGGGGCGCGGCAGGACGGCGATCAAGGGGGCGGGAAGCGTTCTTTTTCATCGGGCGGCTGCTTGGCAAAGGGCCCGGCGATTATAAGGGCCCTGTCGTGTCGCCGCTGCCGTCCTGACGGATCAGCGCCTGTTCGTGTTCGGCATGGGGCCAGAAGGCCGGCAGGAAGACTTCGCTCACCAGGATGGCCAGCGGCCCGCGGCTGAACACCGAACGACGCGCCCAGCAGGCCGTGGACGCCGCGCCGTCGGGCAGCCAGGCCAGCGGATAACGGCAGGCTTCCAGGGGACCGCGGACAAAGGCCGGTGCCTGGAACAGCCAGTGGCCGAGCGGTCGATCACCGAGCGCCGCCAGGTCGAAATCGGCGGCTTCCAGGGCCTTGCGCGCTGCCACGCTACGGGCAAAGACCCAGGCTTCGCCATCGCCGCGCAGCCAGACCTCACGCACCCAGCCAGGGCTGCTGGGCGGGACGTCCAGCGCCTGGCACTCGTCCGGGCGCAATGGTTGCCAGCCCTGGGTGATCACCTCGACGGCGAAGCGTCCGCCCGCGAGGGCGGTGAGTCGCTCGGTGAGGGAGCCGCGGTCGACGTAGAGCCAGCCGAGAGGCGCCTCCCGGTAATCCGGCGCCTGGCTGGCCGCCGCCTGGGTCAGCCAGCGCGGTGAGCCGTCACAGCCCCCAGACATTGCCCAGGGTGCTCAGCAGGGAGGGCTGGGTGCCTTGCTTGCCGAGATAACCCAGGATCACCTGGGCGAACTGGCTGGTCATGCCGCTGTTCATGCCCAGGGCATTGAAGGTCTTGTCGACGTCCTGGCGACTGTCGACATTGCCCAGCAGGCTGCCCAGCGGACTCTGCTTGGCGTCCTTGCCACCACCGCCGAGCAGACTGCCCAGGCCACCGAGTTGCGCCAGGCCACCGGTGGCATTGGCGCCGGCCAGCTGGTCCAGCCCTGGCACGGCCTTGGCCAGCTGGCGGTAGTCGGTGCCGACCAGCTGGTTCTTGGCCAGGCCCAGCAGGGCACCGGTGCCGCCCACCGCCTGTTGCGGGGTGACGTTGAGCTGGCTGGTCAGCGCCTGCAGCAGGCCCTGCGCCTGGGGCGTGGCGGCCGCCGCGGCGGTGGCCTTGGCGTTGCTGTTGCCGTTGGCGCCGTTGTAGGCGTTGACGGCGTCGTTGAGGTTGAAGGCGAACACCGGGCTGGCGGCGAGCACCAGCGGCAGGGCGAGAACGGACAGACGCATGGGCAGACTCCAGCGATTTGCGTGAAAGGTCAGAGGATAACCCGCTGGCGATGACCACAGACTGAACGGCGTCCCTGCGCGGACCCGACGCTACGGTTATCATCGCCGTTTTGCCGGGAGAACACCGATGCTCAACGGGTTGTGGCTGAGCTTCTTCATCGTCGCCGGGATCAGCGCCTTCGGCCAGTGGCTGGTGGCTGGCAACGCCGGGGTCTTCGCCGCCATGGTGGAGAGCCTGTTCGCCATGGCCAAGCTGTCGGTGGAGGTCATGGTGCTGCTGTTCGGCACCCTGACCCTCTGGCTCGGCATCCTGCGCATCGCCGAGAAGGCCGGACTGGTGGACGCCCTGGCGCGGTTGCTCGGCCCGCTGTTCGCCCGGCTGATGCCAGAGGTGCCGCGCGGTCATCCGGCACTGGGGCTGATCACCCTCAACTTCGCCGCCAACGGCCTGGGCCTGGACAACGCCGCCACCCCCATCGGCCTCAAGGCCATGCGCGCGCTGCAGGAGCTCAACCCCAGCAGCACCACCGCGAGCAATGCGCAGATCCTCTTCCTGGTGCTCAACGCCTCCTCGCTGACGCTGCTGCCGGTGACGGTGTTCATGTACCGCGCCCAGCAGGGCGCGCCGGACCCGACCCTGGTGTTCTTGCCGATCCTGCTGGCCCACACCTGCGCCAACCTGGTGGGGCTGTTTTCGGTAGCCTTCATGCAGCGGCTGAAACTCTGGGATCCGGTGGTGCTGGCCTGGATCGGCGGGGGCGCCCTGGCCTTTGGCGTCTTCGTCGCCTTTCTCTTCACCCTGACCGCCACGGCGCTGGCCGGACTGTCATCGCTGCTCGGCAACCTGACCCTGTTCGGCATCATCCTGGCGTTCATGATTCTGGGCGCCCTGCGCAAGGTGCCGGTCTACGAAGCCTTCGTCGAAGGCGCCAAGGAGGGTTTCGACGTCGCCAAGTCGCTCTTGCCCTACCTGGTGGCCATGCTCTGCGCGGTGGGGGTACTGCGCGCCTCCGGCGCCCTGGAGGCCCTCCTCGAAGGCATCCGCCATGCGGTGACCTTTCTCGGCTGGGACACCCGCTTCGTCGAGGCCCTGCCCACCGCGCTGGTCAAGCCCTTCTCCGGCAGCGCCGCCCGCGCCCTGCTGATCGAGACCATGCAGACCCATGGCGTGGACAGCTTTCCGGCGCTGGTGGCGGCCACCATCCAGGGCAGTACCGAGACCACCTTCTATGTGCTGGCGGTGTACTTCGGTGCGGTGGGCATCCAGCGCGCCCGCCATGCGGTGGGCTGCGCCCTGCTGGCGGAATTCACCGGGGTCACGGCATCGATCCTGATCTGCTACTGGTTCTTTGGCTGAGCCTTGGGCTCCATGTCGACCATCCAGTCGTTTTGCACCATGCGCCGCTGACGGCGCGAGGTCAGCTGCTGGGTCTGCCAGTCCTCGGCGATCAGCGCACAATAGTTGCCGTCGTGCTGGCCCAGGCGAAAGCGCCGGCGCACCCCGATGGGATCGTGATCCGAGCCATAGAAGGCCACCGCACGGATCTCCAGGCCCTCGAACACCCAGCCCTCGGGCGGCCGGTGGTTGTCCAGGGTCAGGCCGTTGTGCTCGGCGGCGCGGCGGATCAGGCCCTGGAAGGTGCCGATGTGGGTGAAGTCGCCGGTGTTGAGCGGTCCCTGGTGGGTCGCCTCGCCCAGCACCAGATCGGGATCGAAGTCATCCTGGCCGCTCTCGCGGATATCGGTGACATCGGTGTAGAGCGTCTCGCGGTTGGTCTTGAGGATCACCGTGAGCTGGTTGATGAACACCGGCTCGGCGCTCATGTTCGACAGCAGGCAAAGGGCGCCCACGCCCTTTCCAGCGCCGCGGTTGATGATCAGGCGCGGCTGGCGCTGGCGCTTGTAGTTGTTGAGCAAGAGCTGGGCATAGAGTACCCAGACGCCCAGGGTGCAGCACTGGGCGAAGAGCGTGAGGACTTGAGAGTTGTCTTTCAACCACTGGAACATGGGGGCACTTCACGGCAAGGAATGACCATCGGAAAGACCGTTCGGGTTCCAGGTTCCACCGCTTCGCTGGCCAAAGGATCGCGCTGAGAACATCGCCACAGCTCGGGCGTCCAAGCCTGAGAGGTCATCACGCCAAGGAAAATCGCCATGCTGCGTCTATCGCTACTCTGCTGTACCGCCCTGTTGAGCACGGCTGCGCTGGCCGAACCCCTGTCCTGCGACCAGCTCAAGGCCGAGATCGAGGTCAAGATCCAGTCGGCCGGGGTGACCGCCTATACCCTCGAAGCGGTTCCCAACGCCGAGGTACGCGATCCCAACATGGTGGTGGGCAGCTGCGCCAACGGTACCCACAAGATCCTCTATCAGCGCAACGACTGATCCTCGGCCCGGAGGACGGACCGTTCATCCGCTGGATGCTTGTACAGTTACGCTTGGCTTAGTACTGTTTGCGCATACAGTATTTAGCCAAGAGGGTAATGCCATGTCGCCGTTCGCTCGGATTCGCCAAGCTCTATCCCTTGTCCAGCCTGCACCGCGCTGGATGGAACGCGAGGATTTTCTGCGCCTGAGTCGCCAGCTGCGCGAGCAGAAGGGTCGCCCGGTCGCGCGTCGCAGCCAGGATCGCGATCAGGATGACTGGGTCAGCGTACCCGCCTAGCGGGTCCTGGGCTGACCCGCTCGCCCTCCCTGGCGACGGGAGTCAGAAGGGCGAGCAGATGCCCCGCTGGGAGCTCACCAGTTCGCGCTGGCCGTCGTAGAGGGAGATCTCGCCCTGGCCGAAGGTGTGTTCGGCTGCCAGTCGATAGCGCCGGCCGGCCTGGAAATCCCCGTAGTCCAGTTCCAGATAGCATTGGATCTGCAGAGGTTCGTTCCAGCCGAAACGTGGTCCGAAGCCACCGCCGCCATAGAGTTCGTAGCGATAGCTCACCTTGAGGCTGTGGCTGCCGGGGGCGAGCTGGAAATAGCGGCCGTCGTCGAGACGTCTGCCATCCTGGGACTCGGCCAGCAGCGAGGCGCCTACCGCGGGTTCGCGCAGCTCCAGATCGACCCACGCCTGCTGGGGATCGACCGGGGGCAGCGGCGTGGTGCAGCCGCCGAGCAGCAGCAGAGGAAGCAGCAGGCGCAGACGCATGGATGGCGACTCGCGACAGGGAGATCAGCCGAGTCTACACGTCGCCGCAACGACTGGCAGTGCTGCGCGCCACTTCCTGGTTGCGCTCGTCATAGAGGCGCGCCCAGGGTCGCCAACCGGTCTGGCCGGCTTCCAGGCGATAGCGCTCGCCCGCGGCGAAGGCCTTGTAGTTGAGGGTCACCAGGCAGGTGCGCGCCAGCGGATCGGCCACCTGGGCGCCGATGTTGGTGGGCTGCACCTCGAACTGGTAGCGTACCTGCAGATCGTGGTTTCCTGGCCAGACCTGGAAGTAGCGTTTGTCTTCGAGATCCTTGCGATCGGCGCGCAGGGCTTCCAGCTTGGCCTTGCCGTCGCTGTCCAGATCGATCCAGGCCTGCGCCGGATCGGGCTTGGGCAACGGCCACAGGGAACAGCCCCCCAGGAACAGCACAGGCAACAGCAGGCACAGTCTACGCATGACGGCTACAACTCCGGGCAGGGAAGGGTGCGCCACCCAGTCAGGCACCCTGCCTGCGCAACGCGCGAGCCGTTGGCTGGCGCTGCTGTCCCTCTTGATCGGACTGAGCGGTTGTACCTCGGTCGGGTACTACGCTCAGATGGTACAGGGCCAGTGGGCGCTGATCCGTGATCGCGAGCCCATTGCGACGGTCGTCGCAGATCCGGCGCGCCCCCCGGTCCTGCGCGAACGCCTCGCCGCCGCGGCGGCGGCTCGCCGCTTCGCCAGTGCCGAACTGGCCCTGCCGGACAACGCCAGCTATCGCAGTTTCGTCGAACTCAAGCGACCCTTCGTGCTGTGGAATGTCTTCGCCACCGCCGAATTCTCCACCCGCCCCACCACCCACTGCTTTCCCATCGCTGGTTGCGTGGCCTATCGCGGCTACTACCGGGAAGCCAAGGCCCGAGCTGAGGCGCAGCGGCTGCAGGCGCAGGGTCAGGACACCTACGTCGGCGGCGTGCCGGCCTATTCGACCCTGGGCTGGTTCAGCGATCCGCTGCTCAGCAGCATGCTGCGCTGGGACGACGACCAGGTGGCGGCCACGATCTTCCACGAGCTGGCCCACCAGCGCTTTTACCTGCCGGGCGATACCGCCTTCAACGAATCCTACGCCACCTTCGTCGAGGGCGAAGGTCTGCGACAATGGCGCGCCAGTCGTGGCCTGCCGCCGCCGGAGGCGGGGCGCGAGGCCCGCTATCAGCAATTTCGCGCCCTGCTGCTGACTACCCGCGACGACTTGGCCAGGCTCTATGCCCAGCCGTTGGCGCTGGTGGCCATGCGTGCGGCCAAGGCCCGGCGTTTCGCTCGATTGCGTGCTGACTATCAGCGCCTGCGCGCCACCCCGGCCTGGCGTGACGAGCGTCGCTTCGATGGCTGGATGAGCCAGCCACTCAACAACGCGCGGCTGGTGCCCTATGGCCTGTACGAACAGTGGGTGCCGGCCTTTGCCGCCCTCTATCGGCAGCACCCGGGCAACTGGCCGGCGTTCTTCCACCGGGTCCGGCTGCTGGGCGAACGCCCGGCGGTCGAACGTGAGCAGGCGCTCAAGGCGCTGCTCGACCAGACAACACCGCAGCCCTAGCGCGGTGCCCGCCAGTTGGACCAGGCGGCGACCAGACCCAGCGCTGCCGCCAGGGCCAGTCCCAGGCGCGGGGCCAGGCCGCCATCCAGATGCAGCAGCAGCGCCAGGGCCGCGGCGCCCAGGGCCATGCCAGTCTGCCGGGCGGTAGCCTGGACGCCGCCGGTGGCACCGTTGCGACCGAGCGGGGCAGCGGTCAGCATGATCCTGTTGTTGGGCACCTGGAAGAAGCCGAAGCCGATGCCGCCTAGGATCAGGCAGGGGATCAGCAGGGCGGTCGAGCGCTCCAGCGGCATCATCGCCGCCGCCGCCAGCCCCAGGGCGATTCCCAGCCCCCCGAGCATGCACAGCCGCTGCGGCGGATGGCGGTCGGCCAGCCGCCCGGCCACCTGCGCCGAGACGGCCACGGTGAGCGGCCAAGCGAGCATCAGCAGGGCCACCTGCAAGGGCACCAGCCCGAGCTGGTGCTGCAGATAGAAGGGCAGGGCGAGAAAGCAGAGCATCTGCGCGGCAAAGGAGCAGACCGAGGCCAGCACCGAATGGCGCATGGCGGGCAGCCCCAGCAGATCGACGGGCAGCAACGGCGCCGCCAGCCCGCGTTCGCGACGCACCAGCAGCACCAGGCTGGCCGCGGCCAGCAGCAGCAGGACCACTCCCTGCAGTGGCGCGCCGCCAAGACGCTCCAGGCCGCCGATGCCGGCGCAGAACAGCAGGGCGTTGAGCAGCACGCTGACCGGATCGAGACGGCGTTGCGCGCGGGGGCTGTCGGGCAGGTTGTGCACTAGTAGGCCGACCAGGATGGCCAGGGGTACGTTGATCGCGAACAGCCAGGGCCAGCCGCCCAGCGCCAGGATGGTCGCGCCCAGGCTGGGTGCGGCCGCCGAACCCAGGGCTACGCACAGGGCGTTGATGGCGATGCCCCGCCCGAGGCGGGCGCGTGGATAGGACAGCCGCACGATGCCGGCGCTGACGCACATGATGGCGGCGGCGCCTACCCCCTGCAGCGCTCGGGCAGCCACCAGGCTGGCCAGATCCGGCGCCAGGGCACAGCCCAGGGAAGCCAGGCCGAAGATGCCGACCCCGACGGCGAATACCGGACGCAGGCCGTGGCGCTCGGCCACCGCGGCCAGCGGAAACAGCAGGGCGACCAGACTCAGCTGATAGGCGCTGACGATCCACACCGCCGCGGCGGCCGAGACCTCCAGGGCCTCGGCGATGGTGGGCAACGCCAGGTTGGCGATGCCGCTGTCCAGTACCGTCATGCTGATGGCCAGCAGCAGGGCGGCGACCGCCCGGTAGCGTCGGGGTCGCGGCAGGCCATCGGCGAGGGGGGCGCTGGTAGTCAATCCTCGACCTTCACATGCTGGTCGCTCTCGCCGAGCTTCCAGTAGCCGGCGGCCTTGACCCAGTCCCGCGGCAGACCCTTGGCCAGCAGCACCTGACGCGCGGCGCGGGCCTGGGTCGCCTCACCGGCGATCCAGGCATAGCCTTCGCCCGCGGGCAACTCCAGCTGCTCCAGGGCCTGCACCAAGGCATTGGCCTCGGTTTCGCGATAGACCCAGCGGATCTCGGCGGCGGCGGCCGTCGACAGCGCGATCTCCAGGCCAGGACGAGCCACTTCGGCGACGACCTGGACCCGGACGCCGGCGGCCAGCTGCTCCAGGCGGCGGGCGATGGCGGGCAGGGCGGTCTCGTCACCGGCCAGCAGGTACCAGTCGAAGTCCTCGGGTGGCACCAGGGCGCCCTTGGGGCCACCGATGATCAGCTCGGCACCGGGCTGCGCCTGGCGTGCCCAGGTGGTCAGCACCCCGGCTTCATGCAGATAGAAGTCGATGGCCAGTTCGCCACGGGCGGCATCGTAGTGGCGCGGGGTGTAGTGCCGACCGACCAGCTGCTCGGGATTGGCGGCGCGGATCGGGGTGGTGTCGGCGGGGACGAACAGCTTCACGTGCTCGTCGAAGGCCGCACTCTGGAAATCGGCCAGGTCGCTGCCACCAAAGGTCAGGCGCAGCAGGTCGCCACCCAGGTCTTCGCGGCGGACGACGGTCGCCCAACGTCGCTTGAGGTCGAAGCGCACACGCTGGAAAAGGTGAGGGGCACTGGCATCGCCCTCGCGGCTGTGAAAAGATGTCGCCATTGCGGAGGTACCATTCATTGAGGTTCCTCACTATATTCGAGGTAAGTAGTTGTCATGTCAACCGCCGCCGCCATTGCCGAAGCCCTGATGGATTTGAAACGGCAGATGCGCCAACAACTGGATGAGACCCTCAAGGCCTCTGGACTTTCCTTTGCCCGCTACAAGGTGCTCAAGGTGCTGGAACGCCTGGGGCCCTGCCGCCCGGGCGAGGTCGCCGAACAACTGCGCCATGCGCCACGCACCCTGACCGATGCCTTCGACGCCCTGGAGCGTGACGGCCTGGTCCGCCGCGAGCCCCATCCCCAGGATCGCCGCGCTCTGCTGGTGCACCTGACCGAGCAGGGGCGCCAGGCCCTGGATCAGGCCCAGGCGCCCCGGACCCAGGCGCTGGAAGCGGTCTTCGCGCCCCTGGATGCGGCCGAGCAGGCGCAACTGCTGGCCTATCTGGAGCGCGTCCGTATCCGGAGTTGAGCGGCGGGCGAACTCCGTGGCGGTCGTTGCGCTCGAAAGAAGGACCCTATCGAGGATAGCCTGCCATGAGTGACCAGCGTTCCGATGCCCACCTGGGCAAGACCCCACCCAACGAACCCGCGCTCGACGAAGCGGGACGCCCCGTGGATGTGGTGAAGAAAGACATGGAGCAGCCGGAGTCGACGCCGACCGATGGCATCGACAAGGTCCTCACGCCCACCGATATCAAGACCAAGGAACAGGAAACAGAAGCGCTCAAGCGCAAGAACGCTGAGGTCGAGCGCAAGCTGGAGCGCTGATGCTCCACGTGGAACCTCGGCTGGCCGAGGTATCCATGGCGTCCTTGCTTCGAAGCTGGCCATAGCCAAAGCCAGGGCTCCTCATAGTGCCTTTGCACTGGCTGCGAAGAGGTGAGGCGCCTAGCCTGGGCGCTGATCATCCCTTCTTGGCGTCAGGAGCACCCATGGACCAGGCCACCTTCATCGAGCAACTTGCCCGCGAGGGTTTCCAGCCACCGGTACTGGTCGAGCGCGATGCCCTGGGCAGGCTGGAACCCCATGCCCACCCCTTCGAAGCCAGGGCGTTGGTAATCCAAGGTGAGCTGCGTATCCGTAGCGCCGCTGGCAAACGCCACTACGGCGTCGGTGACATCTTTCAGCTCGCCGCCCAGAAGCCGCATTCCGAGGTCTTCGGCCCCACGGGCGTGCGTTACCTGGCAGGTCGGCGACCGGCCTAGCCTTCGCTGTCGTTCTTCTCGATGTCCTTGCGTTGGCGGTTGAGGATCACGCAACCGTAGATGCCGCCGCCCAACAGCAACACGGCGAGGATGGAAAAGAGGGTCATGAAGATGGAGTCGTTCATCGTACTCTCCGAAAGCGGGGTCGGAGCAGTCTAGCGACTTGCGGACAGCTCGGCGAACAGGCTCTGGAACAGGGTGTTGCCGATGCCGGAGCGGCATCGGCAGACGCCTCAGACCCTTAGCCTTCGAGCGTGGCGTTCAGGTTGATCTTGGCGCCCTTGAGCACCTTGGACACCGGGCAACCTTCCTTCGCCTGGTTGGCGATGGTGGTGAACTGCTCCTGGGTGGCGCCGGGGATCTTGGCCTTCATGGTCAGATCGATGGTGGTGATCTCGAAGCCGTCGCCGACCTTGTCCAGGGTCACGTCGGCCTTGGTCTCGATCCGCTCGGGAGTCAGGCCGTTCTGGCCCAGCAGCATGGAGAAGGCCATGGAGAAGCAGCCGGCATGGGCCGCGCCGATCAGTTCTTCGGGATTGGTGCCCGGCGTGCCTTCGAAACGGGTGTTGAAGCCGTAGGCATTGTCCTTGAGCGCGCCGCTCTCGGTGGAGATATGGCCCTTGCCATCTTTCAGACCGCCTTGCCAGACCGCGGAAGCATATTTCTTCATGGAGCGTCTCCGGTTGTAGGTTAGGAATCCATCTAGAACCAGGCGGCAGCCGGTAAGTTCGTTGCAGTCGATCCGGGAACTGCGTGGTCAACCTCTTTCGACCATCCCTGGAGGCCCCCATGAACTATCGCACTCTCGGCCGCACCGGTCTGAAGATTTCGCCCCTTTGCCTCGGCTGCATGACCTATGGCGTGCCCGAGCGCGGCAATCATCCCTGGACCCTGCCGGAAGATCAGAGCCAGCCGCTGTTGAAGATGGCCCTGGATCTGGGCATCAACTTCTTCGACACCGCCAACAGCTACTCCGATGGCACCAGCGAAGAAATCGTCGGTCGCTTCCTCAAGGCCCACGCCGTGCGCGAGGAGATCGTGCTGGCGACCAAGGTGTACTTCCCGTTGCGCGATAGACCCAATGTCGGCGGCCTGTCGCGCAAGGCCATCTTTGCCGCCATCGACGCCAGTCTGCAGCGCCTGGGCACCGACTATGTCGATCTCTACCAGATCCATCGCTGGGACTATCACACGCCCATCGAGGAGACCCTGGAGGCCCTGCACGACGTGGTCAAGGCCGGCAAGGCGCTGCACATCGGCGCCAGCAGCATGTACGCCTGGCAATTCGCCAAGGCGCTGCACACCGCCGAGCGCCATGGCTGGACCAGATTCGCCACCATGCAGAACCACCTCAACCTGCTCAACCGCGAAGAGGAGCGGGAGATGCTGCCGCTGTGCCGCGATGCCGGTATTGGCGTGATCCCCTGGAGCCCGCTGGCCCGTGGTCGCCTGACCCGCGACTGGGACGCCAGCACGGCGCGTACCGAAAGCGACGCCTTCGGCAAGACCCTCTATACCGCCAGCGAGGAATCCGATCGGCAGATCGTCGCCGCCGTGGCCCGCATCGCCGAGGCCCGCGGCGTACCGCGCGCTCAGGTGGCGCTGGCCTGGCTGCTGCAGAAGCCGGGCGTCGATGCGCCCATCGTCGGCGCGTCCAAGCCGCAACATCTGGAAGACGCGGTGGCGGCGCTGGAGCTGCACCTGAGCGACGAAGAGATCGCCGCCCTGGAAGCGCCCTACGTCCCGCATCCGGTGGTGGGGTTCAGCTGAGACGGGGCCTTGCCCTCACCCCAGCCCTGTCCCGGAGGGAGAGGGGGAAGAGCGGGATGGAGTGCCGGCTGAGGTTCCATGCCCGGGGCCCCAAGGATCCTTCCCCTTGGCGCCCCAAGGCTGAGGCCGGGCTAGCGCTAGCAATAAAAGACGCTTCAGGCTTATTCAAACTCACCCTGCAAAGCCGAGGACCGCTCTGCTCCCCTCTCCCTCAGGGAGAGGGGCCGGGGGTGAGGGTGCCTGACCCTAGGCGAATTGGTCGGCGATCTGCCGCTCGGCGCTGGCCAGGGCCGCGTTCTTGGCTTCGTCGCCATAGGCCAGGCCTTCGGCGCGAACGATCTGGATGTCGGTGATGCCGAGAAAGCCCAGCAGCAGCTGCAGATAGTCCTCGTGGGCTATGCCGGTAGGCTTGCCGGCATGGATGCCGCCCGCAGTGGCGACGATGATCGCCTTCTTGTCGCCACACAGGCCTTCCGGACCGGCTTCGCTGTAGCGGAAGGTGGTACCGGCCACGGTGATGCGGTCGATCCAGGCCTTAAGCTGGGTCGGAATGGTGAAGTTGTACATGGGCGCACCCAGCACCAGCACGTCGGCGGCGAGGAATTCCTGCAGGGCGCGAGCATTGCGCTCCGCTTCGTCGCGCTGTTCGGCGCTGCGCTGCTCGGCCGGGGTGGCCCCAGCGGCCAGGCTGGCGCTGGAGAAGTGCCCGAGGGCGTCGTGGGCGAGGTCATGGTAGATCACCTCCAGACCCGGCGTGGCGGCCTTGAGCGCTTCAACGACCTTGGCGGTCAAGGCACGGGAGGCGGAATGATCGCCGAGGATGCTGGAATCGATGTGCAAGAGTTTCATGACGGTAGTCCTGTAGGTTTCGATGCGATGAGCCCAGACTACCGATAAGACGATCAGCTGATTAGCCAGCTAAAATGCGATGCTTCGTCCCATGGATAGGACAATCGCCTATGCAAGATCTCAATGACCTCGCCTACTTCGCCAAGGTGGTGGAGGCCGGTGGCTTCGCCGCCGCCGGGCGGCTGCTGGGCATTCCCAAGTCGCGGCTGTCCCGCCGCATCGCCGAGCTGGAGACTCGGCTGGGCGCGCGCCTGTTGCAGCGCACCACCCGCACCCTGACCCTCACCACCCTGGGCGAGCGCTATCTGGTGCACTGCCAGGCGCTGCTGCGCGAGGCGGAAAGCGCCGCCGAAACCGCCGCCAGCCTGTCCAGCGAACCGCGTGGGCCGCTGCGGGTGTCCTGCCCGGTGGCCCTGGCGCAGCAGTATCTTCCCGAGGTGGTGACGCGTTTTCTTACCCGCTATCCCCAGGTGCAGCTGGACATGCTGCTGGTCAACCGGCGGGTGGACATCATCAACGAAGGGGTGGACGTCGCCATGCGCGTGCGGGACGTGGACGACGAAGAACCAGGCCTGGTCGTGCGGCGGCTGCGCCAGGCGTCCGTGGTGCTGGTGGCGACCCCCGAGTTGCTCGCCGGGCGCCGGCTGGATACCCCGGAAGCCTTGCTGGGCCTGCCACTGCTGGGCGCCCTGGAGGTGGATCGCAAGGTACACCTGCGTCTCGCAGGACCTCAGGGCGAACGTCGCGAACTGATTTTGGAAGCACGCCTGGGCATCGATGACTTCGGCGTGCGCAAGGCCGCCGCCCTGGCGGGTCTCGGCTATACCCTCCTGCCGCTGGTCTATTGTCAGGCCGAGCTGGCCGAGGGCCGCCTGCAACGCCTGCTGCCGGACTGGTCGATCCCCGGTGGCCATCTCCAGGCGGCCTATGCGCACCGCCGTGGCCAACTGCCGGCGGTGCGCGCCTGGCTGGAGCACCTGGAAGAGAACTTCCGCGATCAGGGCAGTGCGCCGGTCTAGACCACCGTCGCCCAGGCCGAGACGAGCAACAGCGCCGCCATCCCCAGGTTGAAACCACGCCAGGCGCGCTGCGATCTCAGGCTGCGCGCCGCGACCCGGCCGAGCAGCGCCCAGAGGCCCAGGCAGGGCACAGACACCAGCAGGAACACCAAGGCCAGGACCAGCACCTGCCGCCAGAGGTCGGCGCCGGGCTCGGCATAGACCGTGACCACCGCCAGCGCCATGCTCCAGCTCTTGGGGTTGAGCACCTGCAGGCCGGCGGTGCCGCCGAATCCCAGGCGGGCGCTGTCATCTGTGACCGCGGGCGCGCCGGCACGGGCCAGTTGCCAGGCCAGCCAGCTCAGCCAGAGCACGCCGGCCCAGGCCAGGCCGCGCTGCCAGTCGGGATGTCGGGCCAGGGTCTGGCCGAGACCGAAACCCACCACCAGGACCAGGGCCACCGCGCCCAGGCTACCGCCCAGTACCAGCGGCAGACTGGCCCGGGTACCGTGGCGAGCGCTGTGGCCGAGGATGAGCACATTGGTCGGCCCGGGGGTGATGGAGGCGACCAGGGCGAACAGCAGGAAGGGCAGCAGGGACATGGGAGACTCCCGGTTTGGAGGGAGCCCCAGGGTCGCAAGCCTGCCGCTAGCGGTCTGGAAGATTCGAGCAGCGCGCGCGATAGGCCGCCGGGGTCAGGCCATAGGCGCGGCGGAACCAGCGGCCCAGGTGACTCTGGTCGGCGAAGCCCAGGGCGGCGGCGGTCTCTGCCGGCGACAGGCCGTCGGCCAGCAGGCGGCGTGCCCGCGACAATCGCAGCTGCACCAGATAGGCGTGGGGTGCCAGACCAAAGGCCGCCTTGAAGGCACGGGTCAGGCGGAATCTGTCCACGCCACAGGCCTGGGCCAGTTCTTCCAGGCCGAGGTCTTCCTGATGATGGGTATGCAGGAAGTCCCGGGCGCGCAGAGCAACCTGGGGCAGGCGCGGATCGCCCGCCTGGGGCGCTCGCCATTGCAGTTGCGGCAAGAGGCGCAGCAGCAGGGCGTCCAGGGCGCTCTGGCGGACGATGCGCAGCTCTGGCCGACTCAAGACGTCATGGGCCCAGGCTACCGCGCGGTGCAGCTCGGCCTGGTCCACTAGGGTACGGGCGAAGCCCGGTTCGCCCAGCGGCCGGGCCTCACCGTGCAGGCCCTGCAGCTCGCGCGCCAGCCACTGGGGATCGAGGTAGAGCATGGAATAGGTGAAGCCCTCGGCTTCCGGCGCCTGGCCGTCGTGCAACTCGCCGGGCTCCAGCAGAAAGACCTGCCCCGGGGTGCTCAGGTGGCGCTGGCCCCGACAGTGGAATTGCTGCAGGCCCTGCTCGGTGTAGCCCACCAGATAGGCGTCGTGCCAGTGCGGATCATAGGCATGGCCCTCGAAATGGGCGCGCAGGGTCTCGATGCCGGTCTCGGCGTCCTGCTGCAGCTGGATCCAGTGATCGTCGGCCATGGCGAGAGAAGGGGATCTGCGGGCTTTCCAGTCTAATTACTGACCTGATGTCGGTCTGGAAGATTCGTGCAGCCTTAGCGCCCCAGCCGCGCGGGCAGCTCCTGCGCCAGATGGCGGATCAGTTCGGAAAGCCGACGCGGCACATGGCGCTGCTGGCGGTGTACCGCATAGATGGCTGCAGCCGGCGCCTCATGATCGGTCAGCACTGGCACCAGGGCGCCACTGGCGATCAGCTCGGCCACGTCCCATTCCGATCTCAGGATCAGCCCATGGCCCTCCAGCGCCAGGCGCACCACTACCTCGCCATCGTTGCTGCTGAGACTGCCGCGCACCTTCTGGGCGAAGTGCTGGCCGGCCTTGGTGAAGCGCCAGACGGCGTAGTCGCCCGCATCCTGGCGCAGCACCAGGCAATTGTGCCGCGCCAGGTCCGCCACGCTTTCCGGCACGCCGGCCCGGGCCAGGTAGGCGGGGGCAGCGCAGAGCAGGCGACGGTTATCTAGCAGGCGGTGGGCGATGACCCGGGCATCCGGTGGCTCGCCGACACGGATATCCAGGTCGAAGGGCCCTTCCAGTAGGTTCACCGGATGGCTGGAGAGGTGCAGATTGACTTCCAGCCCGGGATGGCAGTGGGCGAAGTCCGACAGCAGCGGCGCCAGGTGCCGGCGGCCGAAGCCGAAGGTGGCGTTGAGATTGAGCACCCCGGCGAGCGGCGCATCGGGCCTTCCGACGGCAGCCTCCAGGTCTTCCAGCTGGGTCAGCAGCGGTCGGGCGCCTTCCAGATAGCGCAGGCCTTCCGGCGTCAGGTCCAGCCGCCGGGTGGTCCGGCGGATCAATTGCACGCCCAGGCGGCGCTCCAGGGCAGTGAGTCGCTTGCTGACGGCTGCCAGCGACAGCCCCAGCTCCCGGGCAGCGGCGGTCAGGCTGGGATGGCCAGCCAGGCGGACGAAGAAGGCGAGGTCGTCGGCGGACAAGATTCTTGATCCCAGGTTGAGAATGGCTTTCCCTTTGGCGGGATTGTACGCCTGTGCCGCAGGACTACACTGGGTCCATCCCACCCAGACTGCCGGAGAAAGCCCATGCAAGCGTCCAAGCCCTACAAGATCGCGGTCATCGCCGGTGACGGCATCGGCAAGGAAGTCATGCCCGAAGGTATCCGCGTGCTGGACGCCGCTGCCCAGCGCTTCGGTATCGACCTGCAGTGGGACCATTTCGACTTCGCCAGCGCCGAGTACTACCAGGCCCACGGCAAGATGCTGCCGGACGACTGGTTCGAGACGCTCAAGGACTACGACGCCCTCTACTTCGGCGCCGTCGGCTGGCCGGACGTGGTGCCCGACCACATCTCCCTCTGGGGCTCGCTGCTGCAATTCCGCCGTCGCTTCGACCAGTACGTCAATCTGCGGCCCTGCCGGCTGATGCCCGGGGTCAAGGCGCCCCTGGCCAATCGCCAGCCGGGCGACATCGACTTCTATGTGGTGCGCGAGAACACCGAGGGCGAGTACTCCAGTGTCGGCGGCATCATGTTCGAGGGTACCGAACGCGAGGTGGTGATCCAGGAAACGGTCATGACCCGTCACGGCACCGACCGCATCCTCAAGTTCGCCTTCGACCTGGCCCAGCAGCGGCCACGCAAGAAACTGACCTCGGCCACCAAGTCCAATGGCATCGCCATCACCATGCCCTGGTGGGACAAGCGCGTGGAGGAGATGGGCAAGGCCTATCCAGACGTGGCAGTGGACAAGTTCCACATCGACATCCTCACCGCCAACTTCGTCCTGCACCCGGACTGGTTCGACGTGGTGGTGGCCAGCAACCTGTTCGGCGACATCCTCTCCGACCTGGGCCCGGCCTGCACCGGCACCATCGGTATCGCGCCTTCGGCCAACATCAACCCGGAACGCAATTTCCCCAGTCTGTTCGAGCCGGTGCACGGCTCGGCGCCGGACATCGCCGGCCGCGGCATCGCCAATCCCATCGGCCAGATCTGGTGTGGCGCCATGATGCTGGAGCATCTCGGCCATGCCGACGCCGGCGCTGCCGTGGTGGCGGCCATCGAGGCCGTGCTGCGCCAGGGTCCCGAACAGGCGCCCCTGACCCGCGACCTCGGCGGCCAGGGCACCACCGAAAGCCTGGGACAGGCCATCGCCGCGGCCCTGGCCTGAGATGGACAGCCTCTTTGCGGGCCTCGAACAGCGGCGGCTGAACGTCGGCGGCGTCGAGATCAATTGCCGCGTCGGCGGTCAGGGCCCGGCGCTGCTGCTGCTCCACGGCCATCCCCAGACCCATATGATGTGGCATAAGGTGGCGCCGCGGCTGGCCGAGCGCTTCACCCTGGTGGCCGCCGATCTGCGCGGCTATGGCGACAGCGCCAAGCCCGACGCGGGCACGGAGGCCTACAGCAAGCGCACCCTGGCGGGGGACAACGTCGCGCTGATGCGCCTGCTGGGCCACCAGCGCTTCGCCGTGCTGGCCCACGACCGCGGCGCCCGGGTCGCCCATCGCCTGGCGCTGGATCATCCCGCGGCGGTGGAGCGGCTGATGCTGCTGGACATCGCCCCGACCCTGGCCATGTATCGGCAGACCGACGAGGCCTTCGCCCGCGCCTATTGGCACTGGTTCTTCCTGATTCGCCCGGCGCCGTTGCCGGAGCGGCTGATCGAAGCCGATCCGGAAGGCTATCTCAAGGGCGTGATGGGTACGCGCAGTGCCGGCCTGGCCCCCTTTCCACCGGAAGTGCTAGCCGAATACCTGCGCTGCCTGAGCCTGCCTGGCACCGCCCGGGGCATCTGCGAGGACTACCGCGCCAGTGCCGGGATCGACCTGGAGCACGACCAGGCCGACCTGGATGCCGGGCGCCGGCTGGAGCTGTCACTCCGCGTGCTCTGGGGCGCCGAAGGCACTGTCGGGCGCTGCTTCGATCCGCTGGCCGAATGGCGTCAGGTGGCCACCCAGGTCAGTGGTTGCGCCTTGCCGGGTGGCCATTACCTGGCGGAGGAATTACCGGATCTGGTCGTGGCAGAAGCGCTGGCCTTCTTTGGTTGAGTCGATGATCGCAAAGGAGTGTTGCGTCATCTGGCTGTAACAAAGTGTGACGTCATCGAGGTCGAGTCGGTCTATTCGTGAAATTTTCGTGAAAAGAGACCTCGATGAACGCTCCCCTCTTCACCGCCACCTGGCAGTGGCGTCGCCTGGCGCTGTGCCAGGCTCTGGCTCTGGGCCTGCTGCTGCTCTGGCTCATTCCCACCGTTCGTACCCAGTTGCTGGCCTTCGATGCCGGGCTATTCCACTCCCTCAATGCCCCTCTGGCGCATTCCACCGCCTGGCTCTATCTCTGGACCTTCTTCAGCCTGCGACCGGTGGATGCCCTGGTTGGCCTGGTGCTGCTGGCCTTGCTAGTTCGCGGCGGCTGGGCCTATCCGACCCATCAGGTACGGCCGGCGCTGGCGACCTTCATCGGCCTGCTGGTGATCCTGCTGATCGTGCGAACCCTGCTGACCAAGGGCATCGAAGCCTGGGGCCTGCAGCATTCCAGCCCGTCCGACGTGCTCCCGGGCGCCTATCTGCTCAGCGATCGCTTTCCCGGGCTGGAGCATGGTTGGGAATTGAAGGACAGGTCCGGCGCCAGCTTTCCCGGCGACCACGCCTCGGTGCTGCTGCTCTGGGCGCTGTTCATGGCGCACTTCACCCGCGGCGGACGCCGCCTGGTGGTGGCCGCGCTGGCGGTGCTGTTCATGCTGCCGCGCTTGGTGGCTGGCGCCCACTGGGGTTCGGATGACTACATCGGCGGCCTGGCGCTGGCCCTGGGCGTCATCAGCCTGGGCCTGCATACCCCGCTTGCAGCGGGGCTCGCCCACAGGGGTGAACGTCTGTTGACGCCACCCCTGCGTGGCCTGGGACGGCTACCGGTGCTGGGCCGCCTGAGTCTGCTGCGACCCTAGGGTGCGTTAGGCGCGCGCCTGAGCCAGGGCCGGCAGCAATTGCTGGTCGATGGCCTGGCGTACCGCCGGCAGCAGCGCCGCGCTGCCGGACAGCAACTCCTGGATCAGTTGGCGCAGGGCCTGGGCACGCTCTTGGTTGAGCCCGGTCACGGCCTGGCGACAGGCTTCGTCCGCGGTTGCCGCGGGCGTCACGTTGAAACCCAGCGCACGCAGGCGGTCGCGGAAGTCGTCCTGGTCGATCAAGTCGGCGATCATCATGGCACTGCCCTCTCAGGTGGAATGCCTGGATTCTCCCATTGGCGTCGCAGACGGCAAGCCAGGCTGGCGTCGCCGCATAGCCCGATGTCGTTTTTGGAAAGCGCCTCGCCGGCCAGCCAGGCAATGTAGGTTTATTACGACGCCCTGCCTGGACAATCTGCCGCAGGGTCAAAACCGACGTTCGCCGTTAGAATGCGCCCTATCCACGATATTTTGCGGTTGTTCGCCTCCAGAGCCGAGCAATCCACGGTTACACACTGAGGCCCATCAGGGCGTTTGAACCTCTTCCGTCTCCAGCGGTTGAGGTTTTTTTTTGTCTTTTGACAGGTTGGCCGCGGGTGCCAAGCCCAGTTCGCCGCCGAGAAAGCGCTCCAGGGCACAGCGCAGGGCTTCGGCGCGCCGACCCGGGGCGCGCAGGGCGCCATGCAGCAGGCCGGCGCCCTCCCATAGCCGACAGGAGTTACCCGCCGCGCGCAGGGCGGCAGCATAGGCGCGGCCGTGGTCAGCCAGGGGATCGCGCCGCGCCACGGCGACCAGGGCGGGCGCCAGCCAGCTGAAATCGCCAGCCTGCAGCGGCAAGGCGAGGGGATCCCGGCGATCTTCCGGGCGGGGCAGATAGGCATCCAGACAAGCCCGCCAGTCGGTCGCGCTCAGCAGCGGTGCCTGGGCCTGATGGCGCTCGCTGGGCAGCCCCCGATCCGTCAGCGCGGGATAGATCAGTACCTGAGCCCGCGGCTGGGCGCGACCCTGTTGGCGCAGCGCCAGGCACAGGGCCGCGGCGAGAGTGCCGCCGGCACTGTCACCGGCCACCGCCAGCCGGCGCTCGTCCAACCCCAGTGCCTGAGCCTCACGTTGCAGCCAGTCCCAGGCCCGCCGGGCATCGTCCAGGGCCGCAGGATAGGGATGCTCCGGCGCCAGGCGATAGTCCACCAGCAGCACCGCCAGCCCCAGTCGCCGCGCCAGCCGTGCCGCGAGAAAGCCGTGGGAGTTCAGGTCGCCGAGCATCCAGCCGCCGCCGTGCAGATAGAGCAGGGCGGGGCGGTCAGCGGCGGACTCTCGCGGCGCCACCAGCCGCAACGGTACGGCGCCGGCGCGGTGATCGCTGACCGCCAGGCCCCTGTAGTCAGCCGGCGCCAGGGCGGCGCAGAGCCGCGCATAGGCCTGGCGCTGTGCCTGGAAGTCTGGATCGGTAGTGGCGAAGGCCTGGCTGGCTGCGACGAAGGCGGCCATGTCCGTCGACAGCGGCGGCGCCTTCATGGGCGGGGCGGGGGCAGGCCAATGACCCGCCCGACATGCTCCGGCCAGGGCTCGTCCCGCTGCGCCGCCAGCCGGGTCGCCAGCCAGTCGTGCACCCGCGGCGCGAAGGGTGCCGAGCGGGGACCGTCCAGGTGGACGTGCAGCAGCAGCTGCTCGGAGGCGGCCAACAGGTCGGCCTGGCCCTGGTGATGGAAGCCGAAGTGCAGGTGCAGGCGCTTGGCGTCCAGGGCCAGGAATCTCACCCGCACCTCCAGCTGGGCGTCCGCCTTCACCTCATGGAGGAAGTTGAGGTGGCACTCCAGGGTGAATAGCGAGTGCCCGCTGGCCGCGCGGCCGGCGGCGTCCAAGCCCATGGCGTCCATCAGGGCGTCAGTGGCGTGGCTGAAGATCAGCAGATAGTAGGCGTCGCGCAGATGGCCGTTATAGTCGACCCACTCGCGGGCGACCGTAGTACGGTGGATGATCATGGCCGCTCCTAATCCAAGATGCCGTGGCGCGCCTTGCAGTCGGCGATGGCCGCCTGCACCGCCAGCAGGCAGTCGTCGCGATAGCGCTCCAGCGCCGCCAGTTCCAGGTCGCCCTGCTGGGCCTGGGTACCCTCGACCACGGCGTCGATCAGGCCGTCGGTCAGCTCAGGGGCTTCCAGATAGGTCCAGGGCAGCTTCAGCGCCGGGCCGAATTGCTGCATGAAGTGGCGCATGCCCGCTGGGCCGCCGGCCAGGGTGTAGGTGAGGAAGGTACCCATGAACGACCAGCGCAGGCCGGCGCCGTAGCGGATGGCGTCGTCGATCTCGCCGGTGGTGGCGACCCCGTCGTTGACCAGGTGCAGGGCCTCGCGCCAGAGGGCTTCGAGCAGGCGATCGGCGATGAAACCGGGCACCTCCTTGCGCACCCGCAACGGTCGCATGCCCAACTCGCGATAGAAGGCCTCGGCGCGCGCCAGGTTGGCCGCCGAGGTATGGCTGCCACCCACCACCTCCACCAGTGGCAGGAGATAGACCGGATTGAACGGATGGCCTACCAGGCAGCGCTCGGGGTGCAGCGCCTCGGCATAGAAGTCGCTGGGCAGCAGGCCCGAGGTGCTGGAGCAGATCAGGGCGTCGGGCCGTGCCGCGCGACTGACCTGGGCATGCAGTTCGCGCTTGAGCTCTAGGCGTTCGGGGGCGCTTTCCTGGATGACGTCGGCGCTGGCGACCGCGGCGTCCAGATCGGTATGGAAACTCAGGCGCTCCAGGCTGGCGCCGGCTGCCAGGCCCTGGGCCTCCAGCGCCGGCCAGGCATTGGCCAGGCGGGTGCGCAGGGCGGCCTCGGCGCCGGGCGCCGGGTCCCAGGCACGGACGTCCAGGCCCCGGGCCAGGGCGCGGGCGATCCAGCCGGCGCCGATCACGCCGGTGCCGAGGGCGGCGAAGACGGCGCTCATCGGGCACCTCCCAGCTGCATCCGGTCCCGCCCTTCGGCGGGGCTCAGGGCACGGCCGCCCAGCCGTTCGATGATCTGGATGACCCGCTCCACCAGGCTGCCGTTGGTAGCGTGGACGCCCCGGTCCAGCCAGAGATTGTCTTCCAGGCCGACGCGGACGTTGCCGCCCAGCAGCATGGCCTGGGCGGCCATGGGCATCTGCATGCGGCCGATGCCGAAGCCGGCCCAGCAGGCGCCCGGCGGCAGGTTGTCGACCATGGCCTTCATGGTGGTGGTGTCGGCCGGGGCGCCCCAGGGAATGCCCAGGCACAGCTGGAACAGCGGATCCTTCAGCAGACCTTCCTTGAGCAGCTGCTTGGCGAACCAGAGGTGGCCGGTGTCGAAGATCTCCAGCTCAGCCTTCACCCCCAGTTCGGTGATGCGCCTGGCCCCGGCGCGCAGTTGCGCGGGGGTGGAGACATAAATGAAGTCGCCATCGCCGAAGTTGAGGGTGCCGCAATCCAGGGTGCAGATGTCCGGACGCAATTCCTCGATGTGCAGCAGGCGGGTGAGGGGGCCGACCAGGTCCGAGCCGGGGCCGAAGTCGGTGGGCGTCTCGCCCGGCCCGATCTCCAGGTCGCCGCCCATGCCGGCGGTGAGGTTGATGACGATCTCGACGTCCGCCTCGCGGATACGCTCGACCACCTCGCGATAGAGGGCCACGTCGCGGCTGGGCTTGCCGGTGGCGGGGTCGCGCACATGGGCGTGCACCACGGTGGCGCCGGCGCGGGCGGCCTCCAGGGCGGCTGCGGCGATCTCTGCCGGGGTGACGGGAACATGGGGATTGCGGCCTACGGTATCACCGGCCCCGGTCAGGGCGCAGGTGACGATGACATCGGTGTTCATGGGGTCTGTCCTTGGGCGATCAGAGCTTGATGGCGGCGGGCTGGCCAGCGCGGGTGGTCACGCCCTGGAGGAAGGCGTCGAGGCGTTGCGGGTTGTTCTTGAGCCAGGCACGCGCAGCGTCCTTGGGTGCGGTGCGCTCCAGGATGGGGGCCATCACGGCGCTGACCTCGGCGCTGTCCATGTGCAGGTTGGCGAGCAGGCGCTGGACATTGGGGCAGCGCTGCGGATAGTCGGCGGTGGTCACCACCGAGACCGTGGCCTGGCCTTCGTTGGGGCCGAAGACGTCTTCGCTGCCGGTCAGGTAGCGCATCTTGATCTGCAGATTCATGGGGTGCGGCTTCCAGCCGAAGAACACGATCCACTCCTTGCGCTTCTCGGCCCGGCGCACGGCGGTGAGCATGCCCGCCTCACTGGACTCCACCAGCTGGAAGTCCTTGAGGCCGAAGCGGTCGGTCTTGATCATCTCGGCGGTGCCACGGTTGGCGCCGCTGCCCGGCTCGATGCCGTAGATCTTGCCGCCGAGCCTGTCCTTGAAACGGGCGATGTCGGCAAAGGTCTTCAGGCCCCCCTCGTAGACGTATTCAGGTACCGCGAAGGTGGACTGGGCATCGGCCAGCAGCGGCGGGGTCAGCACCTTGACCTGGCCCTTGTCGACGAAGGGCTGCACCACCGGCTGCATGGTCGGCTGCCAGTAGCCGAGGAACACGTCCAGATTCTTGTCGCCCATGGCCGCCATGATGATCTGCTGGGAGGCGGTGGTCGGCTTCACGCCGTAGCCGAGGCCTTCGAGCATGACCTCGGCCAGGGCACTGGTGGCGACCACGTCGGTCCAGCCGACGATGCCCATCCGTACGGTCTGGCAGCTGTCGGGATCGGCGGCGCGGGCGCTGCCGAGGGTGGCGGCCAGCAGGCCGCAGGCGAGGAGGGTGGTGCTGAGGGTCTTGTTGGGCATGGCGAACTCCCTGGAGCGGCGGGCGGGGATGACTGCCGGTTGCCTTCTACCCTAGGCGCCTCGCCTGCCAGGCATGCGTAGCCCGACGACCTGAATTTGCACCCTGGCGACCTTCTTGCTTGCACAAGTCAATCGTTACCGAGGACGCCCCACCCATGCCGCAGTCCTTTGCCTTTCTCCTGCTGCCCGGCTTTTCCGCCCTGGGCTTCATCGCCACCCTGGAACCCCTGCGGGTGGCCAATCGCTTCCGTCCGGGCAGCTATGACTGGCGCATCCTCGGACGTGACGGGGCAGCGGTGACTGCCAGCAACGGCATGTCGGTCAATGTCGACGGCGGCCTGGACGCGCTGGCGCCGGGCACCACCCTGTTCGTGGTGGCCGGTTTCGAGCCCCTGGCCCATTACGACGATGGCCTCGCCGGCTGGCTACGCCAGGTCGCCCGCCACGGCCATCCCCTGGGCGGCATCGACACCGGCGCCCTGGTGCTGGCCCGCGCCGGCCTGCTCGATGGCCATAGGGTCACCCTGCACTGGGAGGCGGTGGCGGCCTTCCGCGAAGCCTGGCCGCAGCTGGTGGTGACCGGCGAGCTGTTCGAGATCGACCGCGGCCGCATCACCTGCGCCGGCGGCACGGCCAGTCTCGATCTGCTGCTGGAGCTGATCGGCCGCAGCCACGGCAGCGAGCTGGCGGTGCAGGTCTCCGAGCAATTCGTGCTCGGGCGCATCCGCCCGCCGCGCGAGCACCAGCGGCTGCAGGTGGCGCAGCGCTACGGCATCGCCAATCGCAAGCTGATCCGGGTGGTGGAGCGGATGGAGCGCCACACCGAGACGCCCCTGGGCACCCTGGAGCTGGCCGCCGGCATCCAGGTGACCCGTCGTCAGCTGGAGCGGCTGTTCCGCCTCCATCTGCAGACGACCCCCTCCACCTTCTATCTGCAACTGCGCCTGGACCAGGCGCGCCAGCTGCTGCAGCAGGGCGAGGCCAGCGTGCTGGACGTGGCCCTGGCCTGCGGCTTCGAGTCCGCCTCCTATTTCTCCCGCTGCTACCGCCAGCGCTTCGGCCTGAGTCCGCGGGAGGATCGGCCTCGCCGCGAGGGCCGGCTGTCGGCGGGCGAGCTCGCCGCGGTCGCTGACCGGTAGCGCGACCCTGGCCTGACGCTTCTGGTGATACCCCTGTCGTTTTTGCATCCGGTCGGCCAGGACCCCGGGGCTATGCTGGCCTCGAATCGCCGGCACCCGTTCCGGCGCGAGACCAACGCCGGAGCCTGTCATGAATGCCACCGAACTCCACGCCGACAGCATCGTCATCGACGGGCTGATCATCGCCAAGTGGAACCGCGAACTCTTCGAAGACATGCGCAAGGGTGGCCTGACCGCCGCCAACTGCACCGTCTCGGTATGGGAGGGCTTCCAGGCGACGGTCAACAACATCGCGGCGAGCCAGAAGCTGATCCGCGAGTGCAGCGACCTGGTGGTCCAGGTGCGCACCACCGCCGAGATCCGCCAGGCCAAGGCCCAAGGCAAGACCGGCATCCTGTTCGGCTTCCAGAACGCCCATGCCTTCGAAGACCAGCTCGGCTACGTCGAGATCTTCAAGCAGCTCGGCGTGGGCATCGTGCAGATGTGCTACAACACCCAGAACCTGGTGGGCACCGGTTGCTACGAGCGTGACGGCGGCCTGTCCGGCTTCGGTCGCGAGATCGTCGCCGAGATGAACCGCGTCGGCATCATGTGCGACCTCTCCCACGTCGGCTCCAAGACCAGCGAGGAAGTCATCCTCGAATCCAAGAAGCCGGTCTGCTACTCCCACTGCCTGCCGTCCGGCCTCAAGGAGCATCCGCGCAACAAGTCGGATGCGGAACTCAAGTTCATCGCCGACCACGGTGGCTTCGTCGGCGTGACCATGTTCGCCCCCTTCCTGGCCAAGGGCATCGACTCGACCATCGACGACTACGCCGAGGCCATCGAGTACGTGATGAACCTGGTGGGCGAAGACGCCATCGGCATCGGCACCGACTTCACCCAGGGCCACGGCCACGACTTCTTCGAGTGGCTGACCCACGACAAGGGCTACGCCCGTCGCCTGACCAATTTCGGCAAGATCGTCAACCCGCTGGGCATCCGCACCGTGGGCGAATTCCCCAACCTGACCGAGACCCTGCTCAAGCGCGGCATGCCCGAGCGCACCGTGCGCAAGGTCATGGGCGAGAACTGGATGCGCATCCTCGGCGAAGTCTGGGGCGAGTAGTGAATACCTCTGGAGCCTACTGCGCACACCGCTAGCGGCGTCGCGTCCTCGCGCCAGGTTCGCCGTACCTCGGTACTGCTCTCACTTGGCACTGCGGGGCTCCTTGTCAGCGGCGCGCTCGCTACGGCTCCACAGGCATTCACCCACACCTTTTTTTAGATACGTATTAGCGAATCGGAGCTCCACACATGGCCAGCCACGCCCCCGAAATGCCCATCCAGGTCGACGACGAAACCGGCGTCTGGACCACCGACGCCCTGCCGATGCTGTACGTACCCCGGCACTTCTTCGTCAACAACCACATGGGCATCGAAGAAGTCCTGGGCGCCGACAAGTACGCCGAGATCCTCTACAAGGCCGGCTACAAGTCGGCCTGGCACTGGTGCGAAAAGGAAGCCGAGTGCCATGGCATCCACGGCGCCGCGGTGTTCGAGCATTACATGAAGCGCCTGTCGCAGCGCGGCTGGGGCCTGTTCGAGACCCAGAAGCTCGACCTGGACACCGGCTACGCCGAGGTCAAGCTCAAGCATTCGGCCTTCGTCTACGTCTACGGCAAGGTCAATCGCAAGGTGGACTACATGTTCACCGGCTGGTTCTCCGGCGCCATCGACCAGATCCTGGCCGCCAAGGGCAGTGCCATCCGCACCGTCACCGTCCAGGAATACAGCGGGTCCGAAGAAGGCCACGACGACGGCCTGTTCGTCACCCGGCCGAAATAACGCCCTGCCCCCGGGTGGCCAGCGACCCGCTCGCCGCCACCCCAGCGACACCCCCCAGAGCAAGAGCGCGGCTCAAGACCGCGCACCAGCCGATCGAGGAGAAGGTCATGGCCTTCGAAGCAATGTTCCAGCCGATCCAGATCGGCAAGCTCACCATCCGCAACCGCGTGCTGTCCACGGCTCACGCCGAGGTCTACGCCACCGACGGCGGCATGACCACCGACAGATACGTCAAGTATTACGAAGAGAAGGCCAAGGGCGGCATCGGCCTGGCCATCTGCGGGGGTTCCTCGGTGGTCGCCATCGACAGCCCGCAGCACTGGTGGAGTTCGGTCAACCTCTCCACCGACCGCATCATTCCGCACTTCCAGAATCTGGCCGACGCCATGCACAAGCATGGCGCCAAGATCATGATCCAGATTACCCACATGGGCCGGCGCTCGCGCTGGGACGGCGGCCACTGGCCGACCCTGATGTCGCCGTCGGGCATCCGCGAGCCCGTGCACCGGGCCACCTGCAAGACCATCGAGCCGGAAGAGATCTGGCGGGTGATCGGCAACTTCGCCCAGGCCGCACGCCGGGCCAAGGCCGGTGGCCTGGACGGCGTCGAGCTGTCCGCCGTGCACCAGCACATGATCGACCAGTTCTGGTCGCCGCGCGTCAACAAGCGCACCGACGAATGGGGCGGCAGCTTCGAGAACCGCATGAGATTCGGCCTGGAGGTGCTCAAGGCCGTGCGCGCCGAGGTCGGTGACGACTTCTGCGTCGGCATGCGCATCACCGGGGATGAATTCCACCCGGACGGCCTGTCCCACGACGACATGAAGCAGATCGCCAAGTACTACAGCGACACCGGCATGCTCGACTTCATCGGCGTGGTCGGCTCGGGTTGCGACACCCACAACACCCTGGCCAACGTCATTCCCAACATGACCTATCCGCCGGAGCCCTTCCTGCACCTGGCGGCGGGCATCAAGGAAGTGGTCAACGTGCCGGTGCTGCACGCCCAGAACATCAAGGATCCGAACCAGGCCACCCGCATCCTGGAGGGCGGTTACGTCGACATGGTCGGCATGACCCGCGCCCACATCGCCGATCCGCACCTGATCACCAAGATCAAGATGGGGCAGATCGACCAGATCCGTCAGTGCGTCGGCGCCAACTACTGCATCGACCGCCAGTACAACGGCCTGGACGTGCTGTGTATCCAGAACGCCGCCACCAGCCGCGAATACATGGGCCTGCCGCACATCATCGAGAAGTCCACCGGGCCCAAGCGCAAGGTGGTCATCGTCGGCGGCGGCCCGGCCGGCATGGAGGCCGCGCGCGTCTCGGCCGAGCGCGGCCATGACGTCACCCTGTTCGAGAAGCAGGAGCAGCTCGGCGGCCAGATCACCCTGGCCTCCCGCGCCCCGCAGCGCGACCAGATCGCCGGCATCACCCGCTGGTACCAGCTGGAGCTGGCGCGCCTGGGCATAGACCTGCGCCTGGGCACCGCCGCCGATCCGGCGACCATCCTCGACCTGCGCCCGGACATCGTCATCCTGGCCAACGGCGGCCATCCCTTCCTGGAACAGGTCGACCACTGGCACGCCGCCGACGGCCTGGTGGTCAGCAGCTGGGACATCCTCTCGGGCAAGGTCGAGCCGGGCAAGAACGTGCTGGTGTACGACACCATCTGCGAATTTACCGGCATGTCGGTGGCCGACTACCTGGCCGACAAGGGCGCCCAGGTCGAGATCGTCACCGACGACATCAAGCCGGGTGTGGCCATCGGCGGGACCACCTTCCCGACCTACTACCGCAGCCTCTACCCCAAGGAAGTGATCATGACCGGCGACCTGATGCTGGAAAAGGTCTATGCCGAGGGCGACAAGAAGGTCGCGGTGCTGGAGAACGAATACACCGGCGCCCGCGAAGAGCGCGTGGTCGACCAGATCGTCATCGAGAACGGCGTGCGCCCGGACGAGGGGCTCTACTACGCCCTCAAGGAAGACTCGCGCAACAAGGGCCAGATGGACATCGAGGCGCTGTTCGCCATCGAGCCGCAGCCGGCGCTCGGCGAGACCGGCAACGGCTACCTGCTCTACCGGATCGGCGACTGCGTGGCCCAGCGCAACACCCACGCCGCCATCTACGACGCCCTGCGCCTGTGCAAGGACTTCTAAGACGGCCTAATCGCTGCTCGAAAATTCGCGGCCATGGGCCGCTCCTACAGGCTCCGAACGTCCCTCGTAGGAGCGGCCCATGGCCGCGATAGCTCACCTTCTGCGGCCCCCGGCGCTTCGCTACCCCGGCCGCGCCTGCGGGGCCCGCCCTGTGAGGATAGATCGATGTTGAACACCATCCTCCCCATCCTGCTCTTCGCCGCCCTGGCCCTCACCGTGATCGGTGCCGTGCGCCGCTTCAGCCTCTGGCGACAGGGGCGTCCGGCCGAGGTCGACTGGCTGGGCGGGCTGCTGAAGATGCCGCGGCGCTACCTGGTGGATCTGCACCACGTGGTCGACCGCGACAAGTACATCTCCAAGACCCACGTGGCCACCGCCGGCGGTTTCGTCCTGGCGGCGCTCCTGGCCATCCTGGTGCACGGCTTCGGCCTGCACAGCCGCATCCTCGGCTGGGCGCTGCTGGCGGCCACCGCCTGCATGTTCACCGGCGCCCTGTTCGTCGCCAAGCGCCGCCGCAACCCGCCGGCGCGGCTGTCCAAGGGCCCCTGGATGCGCCTGCCCAAGAGCCTGCTGGCCTTTGCCGCGAGCTTCTTCATCGCCACCCTGCCGGTCGCCGGCATCCTGCCGCCGGACTTCGGCGGCTGGCTGCTGGCCGCGGTGCTGGCGGTGGGCGTGGCCTGGGGCGTGTCCGAGCTGTTCCTCGGCATGACCTGGGGCGGCCCCATCAAGCACGCCTTCGCCGGTGCCCTGCACCTGGCCTGGCACCGTCGCGCCGAGCGCTTCAGCACCCCGCACAACGCCAGCGCCGCCCGCTCCAGCGGTCTCAAGGCGCTGGACCTGCACGATCCCAAAGCGCCGCTGGGCGTGGAAAAACCCGCCGACTTCACCTGGAACCAGCTGCTCGGCTTCGACGCCTGCGTCCAGTGCGGTCGCTGCGAAGCCATGTGCCCGGCCTTCGCCGCCGGCCAGCCGCTCAATCCCAAGAAGCTGATCCAGGACATGGTGGTCGGCCTCAAGGGCGGCAGCGATGCCCGCTACTTCGGCTCGCCCTATCCGGGCAAGCCGGTCGGCGAGCACGCCGGCGGTCCGCACCTGCCGATCGTGGCGCGCCAGGGCAAGGCCCTGGTGGATGCCGAGACCCTCTGGTCCTGCACCACCTGCCGTGCCTGCGTCGAGGAATGCCCAATGATGATCGAGCACGTCGATGCCATCGTCGACATGCGCCGCCACCTGACCCTGGAACGCGGCGAGACGCCGAACAAGGGCGCCGAGGTGCTGGAAAATCTCATCGCCACCGACAACCCCGGCGGCTTCGCCCCCGGTGGCCGCCTGAACTGGGCCGCCGACTTGGACCTGCCGCTGATGAAGGACAAGGGCCAGGCCGAGGTGCTGTTCTGGGTCGGCGACGGTGCCTTCGACATGCGCAACCAGCGCACCCTGCGCGCCTTCGTCAAGGTGCTCAAGGCGGCCAAGGTGGACTTCGCCGTGCTCGGCCTGGAAGAGCGCGACAGCGGCGACGTGGCCCGCCGTCTGGGTGACGAGGCCACCTTCCAGCAACTGGCCAAGCGCAACATCGAGACCCTGAGCCGGTATCGCTTCCAGACCATCGTCTCCTGCGATCCCCACAGCTTCCACATGCTCAAGAACGAGTACGGCGACCTGGGCGGCCACTACCAGGCGCAGCACCACAGCACCTTCATCGAGACCCTACTCAGCCGTGGTTCCCTGCATCTCGGGCAGCACGCCCTGGCCGAGCAGGGCGCCACCATCACCTATCACGATCCCTGCTACCTGGGCCGCTACAACGGCGAGTACGAGGCGCCGCGCGCGGTGCTCAAAGCGCTGGGCATCGCGGTCAAGGAGATGGAGCGTTCCGGCTTCCGTTCGCGCTGCTGCGGCGGTGGCGGCGGCGCGCCCATCACCGATATCCCTGGCAAGCAGCGGATTCCCGACATGCGCATGGCCGACATCCAGGAAACCGGCGCCGAGCTGGTGGCCGTGGGCTGCCCTCAGTGCACCCTGATGCTGGAAGGCGTGGTCGCCCCGCGTCCGGAGATCAAGGACATCGCCGAGCTGGTGGCCGAAGCCATCGTCGAGGCACCGGTGGACAGCAAGCCGGCCGCCGCGCGGCGGCCGGTGGCGGAGGCCTTGTCGTGAGTGCGGTGTGTGGCCCCCTCACCCTAGCCCTCTCCCCGTGGGGAGAGGGGATGATCAGGTGTGCCAGACAAGTCCCGGTGTTCACCGCTTTTACCCCCTCTCCCCTCAGGGGAGAGGGCTGGGGTGAGAGGCCCACCGCGCACCTAACCTGCCATTTTCAAACGGAGCGCCCAGCATGAGCATCATCCGTCGCGATCCGCGCCGCGAGTGGATCGCGCGCAACCGTCTGCATCCCCTGCACGCGAGCATCGCCAGCAGCGCCGATGCTGAAGCCCGCTGGATGGGCCCCAACGGCCTGGTCCGCAAGAATCCCCACGCCGCGGCCGTCGGTTTCGTCGGCCCCCAGGGCGTCAAGCGTATCGACCGCAGCGGCGCCCAGCAGGGCGGCGGTCGTCGTGGCGCCGCCCAGGCGGTGGAAGAACAGCTGCCGCTGCACCGGATCGCCGAACCGGCCTTCTACATCGCCGTGGTTCCGGATCTGGTCAGTGGTCGCCTGACCGCCCATGACCGTGACCTGCTGGGCCTTGCCCGGCAACTGGCCGGCGCCGAGGGCGCCGTGCTGGCGGTGGTCTTTGGCGAGGTCAAGGAAACCGCCTTCGATACCGCCGGGGTGGATCGCCTGCTGCATCTGGAAGGCGAGCAATTCCAGGGCTATGCCCCCGAACAACGGGTGCTGGCGCTGCGTGCGGTGAACAACGAACTGCAGCCGCGCCACTGGCTGCTGCCCGACAGCCGCAGCGGTGGCGGTGAGCTGGGCCGGCGCCTGGGCGCTGCCCTGCACGAGCGCCCCGCCACCCGTGTCTGGCAGGTCAAGGACGGCCTGGTCATCGGCCGTGCCGGAGCCGGTCGCCAGGATCTGCAGCAGCCGCTGCCGCGTCTGGTCCTGGCCCTGCCGGAGTGTGCGGAGCCGGTCGGCGAGACTCGCCACGAAGTCCTGCCCGTGCAGCTGGAAGGCAATATCGCCCGCCACCTGCCACGCATCGAGGATCTCGGCCCGGTCGCCGTGGATCCCATGCAGATTCCCCTGGGCGAAGCCGAATTCATTCTTTCCGGTGGTAACGGTATCCGCGACTGGGAGCTGTTCCATAGCACCGCCGCGCTGCTGGGTGCCACCGAGGGCGCGTCGCGGGTGGCGGTGGACGACGGCCACATGCCGCGCAACCGCCAGGTGGGTGCCACCGGCACCTGGGTCACTGCGCGGGTCTATCTGGCCGTGGGCATCTCCGGCGCCGTGCAACACCTGCAGGGCATCGCCAGTTGCGACAAGGTCATCGCTATCAATACCAATCCGGGCTGCGACATGGTCAAGCGTGCCGATCTCTCGGTGATCGGCAACGGTGACGCCATCCTGGCCGCCCTGGCGCGGCTGGTCGAACAACAGCGGGCAGGGGAGTTGCAGGATGTCGCTTGAGCAGAAGCTGCCGTCGCTGGACGGCGTCAAGGTCGTGGCCCTGGTGTCCGTTGGCGCCCATCCCACCTCCGGGCGGGCCCGGCGGGCGGAACAGGATGCCCGCGCGGTCGAACTGGGCCTGCGCCTGGTCGGCGACAAGCTGCGCGTGCTGCACGCCGGTGATCCCGCCGAAGAGGCCTTGCGCGGCTATCTGGGCATGGGCGTGCCGGCCCTGCACGTACTGGAACAACCGGCGGGCGCCGATGCCCTGCCAGCCCTGGGCGACACCCTGCGCGAGGTCGGCGCCGGTCTGGTACTGACCGGCAGCCAGGCGGAGACGGGCGAGGGCTCGGGTTTGCTGCCCTATCTGCTGGCCGAGACCCTCGGCTGGCCGCTGGTGGTCGGCCTCGCCGCGGTGGAAGCCGTGGAAGGCGGCCAGGCCACGGTGCTCCAGGCCCTGCCACGGGGTCAGCGCCGGCGGCTGCGGGTACGGCTGCCCTTTGTCGCCAGCGTCGACAGCGCCGCCCCGGCGCCGCGGCAAAGCGCCTTCGGCCCGGCTCGACGTGGCGAGCTGCAGGTGGAAACCACCGAGGTGGTGCAGGACAGTCTGTTCGAAAACGGCGAATTGCAACCGGCCAAGGCGCGCCCCAAGCGCCTCAAGGTGATCAAGGCCAAGACCGCCGCCGACCGCTTCAAGGCCGCCACGGCCAAGGCCTCCGGCGATGGCGGCCAGGTCCTCAAGGATCTGACCCCGGAAGCGGCAGCCGCCGCCATCTTCAAGGTATTGCGCGAGGAAGGCGTGGTGCGCTGAAGCCCTAGCCCTCTCCCTCTGGGAGAGGGCTAGGGTGAGGGCACCTTCGGCGCCCCATCCTCAGGTGGAAAAGGCGGCGCCGTTTTCTACGCTACGAGGTCGCCGTGCCAAAACCACGCTCCAAACCGTCCCCTCTCCCTCAGGGAGAGGGCCGGGGTGAGGGTACCCTTGGCACCCAATCCTCAGGTGGAAAAGGCCGTGCCGTCTGCCACGCCACGGTGCTGCAGAACCCGTAGGTTGGGCTGAGCCTGCGAAGCCCAACGATCCCAACCTCCAGGGCCCGTCAGTGTGCCTCGTCCCAGTTACCACCCACCCCCGACTCCACCAGCAGCGGCACGTCCAGCTCGCCGGCGCCGCTCATCAGCGGTAGCAGGCCCTCGCGCAGACGCTCCACTTGGTCTTCGCGGACCTCCAGCACCAGTTCGTCGTGTACCTGCAGGATCACCCGGGCGTCCAGCTCCGGGGTCGACTGCAGCCAGCCATCCACGGTGATCATGGCGCGCTTGATGATATCCGCCGCGGTGCCCTGCATGGGCGCGTTGATCGCCGCCCGCTCGGCGGCGCGACGCAGGCCCTGGTTCTTGGAGTGGATGTCCGGCAGGTACAGCCGGCGGCCATAGAGGGTCTCCACATAGCCCTGGTCCACCACCTGGGCGCGGGTGCGCTCCATGTAGGCCAGCACGCCGGGATAGCGCTGGAAATAACGATCGATATAGGCCTGGGCCTCGGCCCGGCCGACGCCGATCTGCTTGGCCAGGCCAAAGGCGCTCATGCCGTAGATCAAGCCGAAGTTGATGGCCTTGGCGCGGCGGCGATCCTCGTTGCTGACCTCTTCCAGCGGCACACCCATCACCTCGGCGGCGGTGGCGCGGTGCACGTCCAGGTCGTTCTGGAAGGCGTGCAGCAGCCCTTCGTCCTGAGCCAGGTGGGCCATGATGCGCAGCTCGATCTGCGAATAGTCCGCCGCCAGCAGGCGATAGCCCTGGGGCGCGACGAAGGCCTGGCGGATGCGCCGGCCCTCGGCGGTGCGGATCGGGATGTTCTGCAGATTCGGATCGCTGGAAGACAGCCGCCCGGTCGCCGTAACCGCCTGGTGGTAGCTGGTGTGGATGCGCCCGGTGCGCGGATTGATCTGCTGCGGCAGCTTGTCGGTGTAGGTGCTCTTGAGCTTGCTCATCTGCCGGTACTGCATCAGCACCTTGGGCAGCGGGAAGTCCTGGTCGGCCAGTTCCTGCAGGACCGCCTCGGCGGTAGAAGGTTGGCCGGAGGCGGTCTTGCTGACCACCGGCAGGCCCAGCTTGACGAAGAGGATCTCGCCCAGCTGCTTGGGCGAACCCAGGTTGAATTCCTGGCCGGCCAGCTCATAGGCTTCCTTTTCCAGGGCGATCATCTTTTCGCCCAGCTCGCGGCTCTGCACCCCGAGCAGCGCCGAATCCACCAGGGCGCCGTTGCGCTCGATGCGCGCCAGCGCCGGCACCAGCGGCATCTCGATGTCGCGCAGCACCCCGGCCAGGCCCGATACGGCTTCCAGCTTGGGCCAGAGGGTCTCGTGCAGGCGCAGGGTGACGTCGGCATCCTCGGCGGCATAGGGCCCGGCCTGCTCGATGGCGATCTGGTCGAAGGTCAGCTGCTTGGCGCCCTTGCCGGCGATGTCCTCGAAGCGGATGGTGCTGTGGCCCAGGTACTTGAGCGCCAGGCTGTCCATGTCGTGGCGAGTGGCGGTGGCATCCAGCACATAGGATTCGAGCATGGTGTCGAAGGCGATGCCCTGGATCGTGATGCCGTAGCGGGTCAGCACATTGAGGTCGTACTTGCCGTGCTGCATGACCTTGAGCTTCTTGGGGTCCTCCAGCAGCGGCTTGAGCGCCGCCAGCACCGGCTCCAGTGCGAGCTGGGTCGGCGCGCCCATGTAGCTGTGGGCCAGGGGCACATAGGCGGCCTGGCCCGGCGCCACGGCGAAGGACAGCCCTACCAGCTCGGCGCGCTGGGCATCGATGCTGGTGGTCTCGGTATCGAAGGCGAAGCAGGCGGCGGCCTGCAGCCGCGCCAGCCAGGCGTCGAAGTCGGCCTGCTCCAGCACGGTGTCGTACTGGGTTTCCACCTGGGTGGTGGCGGCATCCTCGGCCAGCGGCAGGGGCGCGCCCTGGCGCTTGGTGTCGCGGATCAGCTCATCCAGCCAGGACTTGAACTCCAACTCCTGGTAGAGCGCCATCAAGGCTTCCACATGGGGCTCGCCCACTTTGAGCTCGTCGAAGGTCAGCTCCAGCGGCACGTCCAGCTTGATGGTGGCCAGCTGGTAGGACAGGTAGGCCTGCTCGCGATGCTGGTCCAGCTTGGCGGCCAGCGACTTGGCGCCGCGCAGGGGCAGGGCGGCCACGGCGTCGAGGTTGGCGTAGAGGGTATCCAGGCCACCACCAATGCCATTGAGCAGCCCGGCGGCGGTCTTCTCACCCACCCCCGGCACCCCGGGGATGTTGTCGATCTTGTCGCCCATCAGCGCCAGGTAGTCGATGATCAGCTCGGGGCCCACGCCGAACTTGGTCTTGACCCCTTCCACGTCCAGCACGCTGCCGCTCATGGTGTTGACCAGGGTGACATAGGGGCAGACCAGCTGGGCCATGTCCTTGTCGCCGGTGGAGATCACCACCGGGCGCTCGGCACTGGCGCAGTGGCGGGCGAGGGTACCGATGACGTCGTCGGCTTCCACCCCTTCGACGGCCAGCAGCGGCAGGCCCAGGGCGCGGATGCAGGCGTGCAGCGGCTCGACCTGGCCGCGCAGGTCGTCGGGCATGGCCGGGCGCTGGGCCTTGTAGTCGGCGAAAAGTTCGTCGCGAAAGGTCGGGCCCTTGGCGTCGAAGACCACCGCGAAGAGGCTGTCCGGATACTGGCGGCGCAGCGAGAGCAGCATGTTGAGCACGCCCTTCACCGCGCCGGTCGGCTTGCCGGTGGAGGTCATCAGCGGCGGCAGGGCATGGAAGGCGCGATAGAGATAGGAGGAACCGTCCACCAGGACGAGAGGGGCGTGGCTCATGGTCTAAACCTTTGTCGTGGCGTGTGCGGCGTCTGTCCGGCCAGTCTCGACGACAACTGGGCCGGGTTCTAGAATCGACCACTCGCTCCGTTCAAAAGGTCAAAGGTTACCATGGGTGCTCGTCGCTTCCTCTTCGCCGCGTTGCTGCTGGCGCCGCTGGTGCAGGCTGCGGAACCGCTGCCACCGGGGGAAAAGCCCCTGCCTGACGAGATCAAGGTGATCCGCTACCAGGCCGGCGACCAGACCATCGAGGAGACGAGCATCCGCGGCGTACTGCAGTCCACCCGGGTCATCCCCAAACACGGCGCACCCTACGAACTGGTACCCGCCGATGGCAGCAGCACCGCCGCCAACGACAAGCCGACCCTGCACGTCCCCAGCTGGCGACTGTTCACCTGGTAGGCGCAGGGCGCCTGGACCGGTAAACTGCGCGCCGCTCGCACATTCTCCCGCCAGGCCCCGTCATGTCCGTCTTCACGCCCCTCGATCGTCCTACCCTCGAAGCCTTTCTCGCGCCCTATGGCCTGGGCCGGTTGCGGGATTTCCGGGGCATCGCCGAGGGTTCGGAAAACACCAACTACTTCATCAGCCTGGAAGGCGGCGAATTCGTCCTGACCCTGGTGGAGCGCGGCCCAGTGGCGGAGATGCCGTTCTTCATCGAGCTGCTCGACGTCCTCCACGACGCCGACCTGCCGGTGCCCTATGCGGTGCGCACCCAGGATGGCCAGGCCTTGCGCGAGCTGGCCGGCAAGCCGGCGCTGCTGCAGCCGCGCCTGGCCGGTCGCCACGAGCGCGCGCCCAATCCCCATCACTGCAGCGAAGTCGGTCACCTGCTGGGCCATCTGCACCGCGCCACTGCCGGTGAAAAACGCATCGAGCGCGCCAGTGATCGCGGCCTGGCCTGGATGCTGGCCGAAGGCGAGCGCCTGGCGCCGAGCCTGGATGCGACCGCCCGGCCGCTGCTGGAGCGCACCCTGGGAGAGATCCGCGAGCTGCTGACCGAACAGCCGCCGCTGCCCGAGGCCAATCTGCACGGCGATCTGTTCCGCGACAACGTGATGTTCGACGGCCCCCGGCTGTCCGGCGTCATCGACTTCTACAACGCCAGTTCCGGCTGGATGCTCTATGACCTCGCCATCACGGTGAACGACTGGTGCTCCACCGAGAGCGGCGCGCTGGACCTGCCGCGCGCTCGGGCGCTGCTGGCGGCCTATGCCGCCGATCGCCACTTCACGCCGCGCGAAGCCGAATTGTGGCCGGTGCTCCTGCGCGTCGCCTGCGTGCGTTTCTGGCTGTCCCGGTTGATCGCCGCCCAGGCCTTTGCCGGTCAGGACGTGCTGATTCATGACCCGGCCGAATTCCAGCAGCGCCTGGCGGCGCGCCAGCAGACCCCGCTGGAATTGCCGCTGACCCTGTAGCCACGGTTCCACGTGGAACCTCTGCGCTGAGCTACAGCTGCAACCGCCGCTCGATGGCGGGCTGCGGCTGTCCCTGCCGCTGCCAGCTCAGCCTTGCTTCGATCAGACTGCCGGGCGCGGCGCCCAGGCGCGTGGTGACCGGGCAGCCGTCACCCCTGGCCTCGCCGGCCTGACGGGTGCGGGCGACACCACCCGGCCCATGCAATTCGATGATGAGTTCGTAGCTCAGAGACGTGTCTTCGCTGGTAAAGCACAGCTGTACCTGAGCGCCCGCCGGTTGCGGCTGCACCTCCAGGCGGGCGCTGGCCGCGGCGCCGCCCGCCAGGGGCAGGAGGGCCGCGAGCAGCCAGGCGGCACGCATCACCGCTGGTTGATGGTGGCGCTGTTGCCGAAGCCGCTCTGCGAGATCTGCGCGCTGTCGTTGAAGCCGTTGAAGTTGGCCGAGGTCTGCAGGATGCTCGCGCGGTTGCTGTCGCCGACCTGGCTGACGCTGGCTGTGCTGATGGCGCTGGTGACGTCGAGCCGCGCCTCGTTGCCATTGCCGCTCTGGACGATGCTGGTCTGGTTGCTGTCACCCTGGACGGTGACGCTGGCCAGGTTGTCGTCGCCGGTGGAGCTACCGCTGAAGCGATTGCCGCGACCGGCCTGGTCGACGTTCAGGGTGTTGCGATTGCCGTCCTGGGTGAAGCTCAATTCGTTGAACTTGCCGGAGGAGAGCACCGTGGCGACATTGGCTTGGCCACGCTGGGTCAGCTCCACGGTGTCGACCGAGTAGCCCTGCTGGGTCAGCTCGATGCGGTTATCGGTGCCGGACTGATTGAGGGTAGCGGTAACGGCATCGCCGCTCTGGTCGACCCGCACCTGGTTGTTGTCACCGTTCTGCTCCAGGGTCAGTTGGGCGCTGGAGGCCGACTGGACCAGGGTGCCGCTGTTGCTGCCCACGGAGGTGAGGGTGGCCTGGTTGCCGAAGCCGTCCTGGGCCAGGCTATGGACGCTGCTGCCGCCTTCCTGGCGCAGGCTCGCCACGTTGCCCTGGGCGTAGCCGTAGATGTCGCCGCCCTGGGTGATGGTGGCGCTGCTGGCGCCGGTCTGGACCACGCTGATCGCGTTGCCTTCGCCCTGCAGCTGATAGAGCGCCGCGCTGTTGCCGGCGCCGCTCTGGTCCAGGGTGATGGTACCGCTGTTGCCATTCTGCTGGACGGTGGCGATGCTGTTCTGGGCAAGGGCGTTGGCGGCCACGAGGGCCAGCGTCAGGGCGGCCAGGGGCCTGAGTAGAAACATCTGTCTGATCTCCATGAGTGCCATCAGCGGTACTGACGTACCACCGTGTTCTGGTTGCTTCCGTACTGGACGATGCGGCTGGACAGGCCCGAGCCGTGCTGTTCGATGCGGGCGTTGCCCTGGACGCCGAGTTGCAGGATGTCGGCCTGGTTGCCGCTGCCGACCTGCTCGATGCGCGCGACGTTGCCGTAGCCACCTTGGAGGATGACTGCGCTCAGCTCCGTGCCATCCTGGAGGATGCTGGCTTCCTGGGTGGCGCCACTCTGGGCGATTTGAGCGCGCAGTGCGGTGCCGCGCTGGTCGATGAGCGCCTGGTTGTCTATGCCGAGCTGGCGGATGGCGGCATCCCGCTGGGCCGCCGGTGCCTGACCCAGATCGCCGGTTTCCATGAGATCGGCGGCCGAGGCCGTAGCCGTCAGGCCGAGTGCCAGGGTGAGGATCACGGCCAGGCCGCGGGGTAGGCTGCGCATCTCTATCACCGTCATTGCCTGAGTTCTCCGTCCGGCATTGTCCGGAGCCGCCTGGCCCATCGCTATCGCTCCAGGGAGCGAATCCCGCGGGCCTTGCGGCTTAATCCCTAGCGCCGGGTCGGCTCCAGGTACTTGGTCAGCGCCGGATCCCGTGGATCACGACCGTCGGCCACCAGCCACAGCCGGCGCTCCACCCCCTGGGCGACCAGATGGGCGACCGCCGCCTCGATGGCGGAGAGCACGCACAGCTGCGCCGGCTCGTTGGTGGTGTAGCCGGATTCGGCTTCGAGCAGCTTCTTGAATTCGATGAACTTGAAGACGCCGGCCTGGCGCCCGATGGAATAGATGGTCTTGGAAGTCATGACATTGGCCAGCACCCGGCCGCTGCGGGTGTCGATGGCGCGCAGATTGACCGTGACCTGATCCACCCGGTACTCCTCGGACAGGCCGATGCCCAGGTAGCGCGCCCCTTCGCCGCCGCTGCGGACGTTGGTGTCATAGGCCACCACGCCGCCTTCCAGCAGCAGGTTGGCCGCCTGCAGCGACGGCAGCGCCTGCTGCAGATTCTCCGGCAGGTCCGGCTTGTTCTGGGTGGCGCGGATGATCTTGCGTTCGGTCAGCAGGTTCTGCAGACCCTCGCGTTCGAGCACTACGAACCAGCCACTGGCCTGCAGGGCGTCCACCAGCATGCTGCCGGCGCCCTGGGTCACGGCGGTGGAAAAGGAACTGGCCGGATTGGGCTTGTACTGCCCGGTCTGGTCGCGGAAGCCGTAGACGGCGGCCACCAGCGGTCCCTTGGGTGGCGGCAGCGCCAGCAGGTCGTAGTAGGTGGAGGCGCGCGGCGTCAGGGTCGGAGCGGCGTTCTGTTCGGCAGGCATGGGGTCGCGTACGCAGCCGGTCAGGACGAGGGCGGCGGTCAGGGCCGCCGCCAGGGAAAAGGCGTTCATGGCAGGCATCCGTGCTCAGGGTTGGTTGAAGCCGTTGACGGAGATTTCCGAAATCTCCCCGGTCCCGCGGTCGGTAATCTGCACGGTCAGGTTGCCGGAGTCGTCGACGATGTTGACGATGAACTGGTCGGTGGACAGGGTGCCCGAGTTGCCGTCCTTGATGTCGGTCAGCACCTGGGACAGCAGCCGCGATTCCAGCTGGCTGGTGAAGCGCTCCAGGGGCGACTGGCTGCTGGCGCTGCTGCGCAGGTCGGGATCCTTGTGACGATCCTGGGCGGTGGCGTTGTTCAGCAGGTAGGTGCCATTGAGCGGATTGCCGCCAAAGGACGGATTCACCGGCGAGTAGACCAGCTCGGTCGCCAGGGCCGGGGCGACGCCCAGGGTGCAGAGCAGGGGCAGGGCCTTCCAGGCGTGCGCATTCATAACTCGTCCTTTTCCATGTCGAAAGTGTCCTGCAGCAGGTTTTCCAGGCGCCGGCGGGTGATGCCCTCGTGGACCTGGTCCGCGGCGGCGTAGGCGGCATCCTTGAGTTCGCTGTTGTTGGGCGGAATGAACTGCCGATAGAGCAGCCGCTGTTCGTACTCCACCCAGACCAGGCTGCCCCAGCGCGCCGAGGGCCGTTCGCGCACCACCAGGTTGAAGTCCAGGTCGGTGGTGTCGGTGAGGCGGTCGGCGAAGTGGCGATAGAAGTCGTGGCCGAAGCGGGAGATGGTGTTGTCCACCAGCAGTCCCTGAATGATGTCGCCCTCGGCCCGCAGCGGGCCGGCCAGCAACAGCCCGAGCAGCAGCCAGGCGGCTTTCATCCCGGTAGATCCTGCCCGGCATGGAAGCGCAACGCCGCCTCGGCGCGGTTGGCGGCGCCGGTCTTGCGCAAGAGGTTGTGCATGTGGCTCTTGACCGTGTGGGTGCTCAGGCACAGCGCCTCGCCGATGGCGGCGTTGGACAACCCGCGGCCGACCAGCCGGAGGATCTCCCGCTCGCGGCGGGTCAGGCCGTCGGCGGCGATGCTGGGGCGCTCACGGGAGCGGCGCAGCAGGTGGGCCAGGATGGCGCGGGGCAGCCAGTCCTCGCCGGCCAACAGCGCGCCGAGCCCTTGCAGCAACTGGTCGCGGCTGGCCTGGGGGGCGAACACGCCCTGGATGGCGGGAAAGCGCTCGACCCAGGGCAGGGCCTGTTCGACGCTGGCATTGAGAAAGGCCACGGTGACCGCCGGCGCCAGGCCTTCCAGCCAGCGTTCCAGTGGCGCCTCGGGCACGCTGCCGAGATCGACCAGCACCAGGCTGGTCTCGCCGGCCGCTTCCAGCTCGCGAGCGCAGCTCAGCTCGATGCCGTGGCGTTCTTCCAGAAAGGGTTTGAGCAATTCCGCCAGGAGGACGTTTCTCGTCGTCAGGCAGACCTTGCTCGCAGGTATCGCGCGCATGTCCATATGGGCTGTCTCATCATCCGTTGCGCGCACGCTGAGACAAATCGCCGGGAGCGACAAGAAAAAATTGACCGATTTCCAGCGACTTACCGGCTCTGTGGACCGCTTGGCAGATTGCCCGTCGATCAGCCGACGGCAGCTAGCTCCAAAGACTTAGCTCTCTGGATGGAGCGGGAAATCCAGGCGCTCCGAAGGCGGCAGCGCCTGGACGCTCGAGCGCGGCCTTAGCGGGTGAGGGTGACCTTGCGCAGATGGCGCGGCTGGTCCGGATCCTGCCCGCGGGCTTCGGCCAGCAGCGCAGCCATGCGATAGAAACTCTGGATCGCCAGCAGGCCGTCCAGGTCCGGATGGCCGGCGACGGCGAGGGGCAGATCGCGCTCGGCGACCTCGTCCGGGGCGGCCAGCAGCACCCGGGCGCCGCGGCCGCGCAAGTCCCGCGCCAGTTGCAGCAGGCCGGCCTGCTCGGGGCCGCGCAGGGCAAAGATCAGCAGCGGATAGCCGCGCTCCACCAGCGCCAGGGGACCGTGCTGCAATTCGGCGCCGCTGAAGGCCTCGCCCTGCAGCGCCGAGGTTTCCTTGAGCTTGAGCGCGGCTTCCTGGGCGATGGCGAAACCGGGTCCGCGACCGACCACCATGCAGCGTTCGGCGTCGCGCAGTACCGGCAGCGCCGGCGCCCAACTCAGCTCGGCCGCGCGATCCAGCGCCGCGGGCAAGGCGGCGCCGGCGGCGAGCAGGGTTTCGTCCTGCTGCCAGTGGGCGATCAGCCGGGCCGCGGCGGCCAGGGTGGCGATGAAACTCTTGGTGGCGGCGACGCTGTGTTCGGGACCGGCCTGCACGCCGATGGCGTGGCGACAGGCCAGGGCCAGGGGCGAGTCGATCTCGTTGACCAGGGCCGCGGTGCGGGCGCCGTAGCGATCCAGCGCCGAAAGGGTCTCGATCAGATCGGGACTGCGTCCGGATTGGGAAAAGCCCAGGGCGAGCTGCCCTTCGACACGCAGCGGCGCCTGGCGCAGGGTCACCAGCGAAGGCGGCAGGGACAGCACCGGCAGCCCCAGGTGGGCCATGGCCAGGTAGGCGAAATAGCTGGCCGCATGGTCCGAACTGCCACGCGCCACGGTCAGCGCCAGCTGCGGCGGCTGGGCTCTGAGGTCGTCGGCCAGGGCCGCCAGGGCCTGGTCGATGGTCGCCAGTTGGCGAGCGACCGCCGCACCGCTGGCGGCGGCTTCTGCGAGCATGAGCGAGGTCAAGAGGGTCTCCTTGCGCGAACGCCTGTTGCATGACGCCTGTTACACGACGTCTGTTGCACGACGCCTGAGTCCCTTACTCTGCCACTCCCGGTCAGGCGCGACCAGCCGACCTTGGCCTAGTCGCCTTCGTCCGCCGCACCGCCGGTGAATTGCAGGTCATGCTTGCGCAGCTTGTCGGACAGCGTCTTGCGCGGCAGGCCCAGGGCTTCGGCCAGGCTGCGCAGGGAGGCGTGAGGCCGGGCCAGTTCGCGCTGAATGAGTTCACGCTCGAAGGCCTCGACCTGCTCGCCCAGCCCGGCGGCCAGGGCGGCCGTGGCGGGCGCTGCCGCAACGGTGGCAGCGGCCACGGGCGGCGCCGCCATGGGCGCCAGGGGCGCATAGGCGCTGTTGTCCAGGGCCAGCTCCAGGCCCAGGGCGAAGCGCTCGGCGGCGTTCTGCAGTTCGCGTACGTTGCCCGGCCAGCTGTGGGCGATCAGCGCCGCGCGCTGCTCGGCATCGGCCTCGCGCACCGGCGTGCCATGGCGCTCGGCGGCGGCCAGGGCGAAGTGGCGGAACAGCGGCAAGATGTCCTCGCTGCGCTCGCGCAGGGCGGGGATGCGCAGGGTGGCGACATTAAGCCGGTAATAGAGGTCGGCACGGAAGCGGCCCTGGTCGGCGGCCTGGCGCAGGTCTTCCTTGGTCGCGGCGACCACCCGGATATCCAGCGGGATCTGCTGGTTGGAGCCGAGGCGCTCGACCTTGCGCTCCTGCAGCAGGCGCAGCAGCTTGACCTGGACATCCAGGCTCATGCTCTCGATCTCGTCGAGAAAGAGGGTGCCACCGCTGGCGTATTCGAACTTGCCGATGCGTCTCTTCTGGGCGCCGGTGAAGGCGCCCTGTTCATGGCCGAAGAGTTCGCTTTCCACCACGGATTCGGCGAGGGCACCGGCGTTGATGGCGACGAAGGGGCCATCACGGCGATTCGACAGGTCGTGCAGGGCACGGGCCACCACCTCCTTGCCGGCACCGGTCTCGCCGTGGATCAGCACATCGGCCTGGGTCGCGGCGAGGGCGCCGATCTGATCGCGCAGCCGGGCCATGCCTGGGGTCTGGCCGATCAGCCGGGTCTGCAGTTCATGGCGCTCGGCCAGGGCCAGGCGCAGGCTGCGGTTTTCCAGTACCAGGTGGCGGGCGCTTAGGGCGCGGCGCACGCTGTCGATCAGCGCATCGTTGGCGAAGGGCTTTTCCAGGAAGTCATAGGCGCCGGCGCGCATGGCCTGCACCGCCAGGGGCACGTCGCCATGGCCGGTGATCAGCACCACCGGCAATTCGGCGTCGCGCTGGTGCAACTGGGCCAGCAACTCCAGGCCATCGATGCCAGGCATGCGGATATCGCTGACCACCACCCCGGGCCAATCGCGCACGGCCGCCAGCTCCAGGTCCCGGGCATCGGCCAGGGTCGTCACCTTGAAGCCGGCCAGGTCCAGGGTCTGGCTCAGTGCCAGGCGCAGGTGGGCGTCGTCGTCGATCAGCAGGATCTGGCTGGCGGGATCGAAGGGGGGCAGGGCGTTCATGACTAGGACCTAAGGTAGAGGGGCTAAGGTGTTCAACCGCGGACTTCTTCCTGGGGCACCGAGGCGACCCCCGGCTTGCCATGCAACAGGTAAAGGCGCACCTCGGCACCGCCATCGCCATGGTTGGACAGGTGCAGATGGCCACCCAGGGTACGCAACAGGTTATCGCAGATCGCCAGGCCCAGGCCGAGGCCCTGGGCGGTGGCCTTGGTGGTGAAGAAGGGTTCGTGGGCGCGGGCCAGGGCCTCGCTGGAAAAGCCCGGACCGTTGTCTCTCAGGATCAGCGTCACGCCGCGCTCGTCGATGCTGGTGGTCAGCCACAGTCGGCGGGTGCTGGTCTTTTCCGCCAGGGCGTCGAGGGCATTGCTCAGCAGATTGCTGATGATCTGCCGCAAGCGGGTTTCGCCGGCCTGCACCCATAGCGGCGCATCGGGCAGGTCGCGGATCAGCTCCACCTGCATGGCCCGGCGCCGCGCGGCGACCAGCGCCAGGGCGTCTTCCAGGGCGCCCTGCAGGACCACGCTCTCCGGCGCGCGGCGGGCGCCGCGGGCATAGGCCTTGAGGTGGGCGATGATGTTGGCCATCCGCGTGGTCAGCTCGCCGATCAGCTTGAGATTGCCGCGGGCGTCGTCCAGGCGATCGTGGTCGAGCAGCACGACGGCGTTTTCCGTGTAGCTGCGAATGGCCGCCAGTGGCTGGTTGAGTTCGTGGCTGATGCTGGCCGACATGGTCCCCAACGCCGACAGCTTGCCCGCCTGCACGGCTTCGTCCTGGGCGCGCATGAGTTCGCGCTGGGCCTGTTCGCGGTCATGGACCTCCTGTTGCAGCCGGGCGTTGAGCGTCTGCAGGTCGCGGGTGCGCTCCTCCACGCTCAGCTCCAGGTCACGCTTGGCGCGGGCATCCAGGGCCAGGCGCTCGATGAAGTGGCGCCGCCGCAGGGTCATGACCACCAGCAACAGCAGCAGCGCCAGCAGGGTCGCCGCGCCGACATAGAGGGCACTGCGCACCTGGCGCTCGACCATCTCCCGTGGTGCCAGGATCCGGGCGGTCCAGCCCACCTCGTCGAGGTTGCGGGTCTGGGTCAGCCAGTCGCCAGGCACCAGGGTCAGGGGGGCGGGATTGGTGGTGGGGTAGGGCCGGTTGGCATTGACCTGCTCGCGCTGGCGCTCGTCCAGCGGATGGGTGGCGCGAAAGCGCCAGGCATCGTGTGAGGTAAGGATGACCACGCCCAGGTCATCGGTCACCAGCAGTTGTTCGGGGGCGTTGCCCCAAAGCCGTTCCGCGCTGTCCAGATCGACCTTGACCACCACCACGCCAATGGCCCGCGCGCCGTCGCGCACGGCGGCGGCAAAGTAGTAGCCGCGCTTGCTGGAGGTGGTGCCGAGGCCGAAGAAGCGCCCCGGCTGGCCTTGCATGGCCGCCTTGTAATAGGGCCGGAAGGAAAAGTCGCGGCCGACGAAGCTGTCTGGCTGGCGATAGTTGGAACTGGACAGGCAGGTGCCGTCATCCTGCATCAGGTAGATGACATCGGCCCCGGTCCGCTGGCGAATGTCTTCCAGCATCTGGCTGGCGGCGTCCTGGGCGCTGCCGTCGCTTTGTCCTTCCAGGGCATGGCGCAGCACCGGCAGATCGCCCAACAGGTCCGGCAGCACCTCGTAGCGCCGCAGGGTGCCCAGCAGGTTGGCGACATAGAGGTCCAGCGTCTGGCCGTTCTGCTCGGCCAGTTGCGCCTCGTAATAGTGCTGGGCTGCATAGCGCAGCGGAATCAGCAGCAGCGTCAGACCCAGGGCCAAGAGCAGCAGACTGCTCCAGCGGGGGCGCTTGGGAAGGTGGGGACTCTTGGGCATGCGCGGCTACGGTAGAGGGGCGTCCCGGCATTATGCCCAAGCCGGGACCCCGGCGAAGAGCTCGCCAGACTGTTAACGCCTTGGCAGTCGATTGAAATATCTTGTTACCGATGGCCCTGGCTGTGGAAAGGGACACGGTTTTGCCGGGCGAAAGGCGGCTAACTGAGGCTGCAATCAGCCACCGAAGGAGTGACTTCCATGAAAAGCACCACCCTCTGCCTGACCCTCGCCGGCCTGCTGGTCACCTCCGCCGCCTTCGCCCAGACGGCGCCGGCCGATCCGGCAGCACCGCCTGCCGCGACGAGCAACAGCCCGGCCAAGACCGGCAAGCAGGCCACTACCCACCACAAGAAGGTGGCCCACAAGAAGGTCCACAAAGCCAGTACCAGCGGCAGCTGATCCGCGGTGCGGCACCTCCCCGCGGGGGAGGTGCCTAAAGAGGAGTGAATCCGTCCAGAGGAGTCCTCCCCATGCGCAAGTCCCTGTTGCTTCCCACTTTGATCCTGGGTCTTGGCCTGTCCGGTGCCGTCCTGGCCCAGACCAGTCCGACCAATCCCCCGGCCACTCCCGCGCGGCCCGATCCCACCAGCAGCCATGGCATGGAAAAGGCGCCCAGCACCGGTGTCGGTGCGGCCGATAATGGCTCCAGCAGCGGTTCGGGCAGTGATACCGGCACTGACCACGTGAAGAAGCCGAAGACCCAGCACAAGGATCATTAAGACATCCCGCCCATTCCCCCGGGGAATGATCCAATGAGCAAAGATCGCTTGAGCAGCCCGTGCGGGCATGTCGAAATCGGCTTCTAGCCTGAGCCAGGAGCCGCTCCCATGACCGCCGCGTCGCTGCTTTCCCCGGATCTGATCCGCACCCGCTTTTCCCAGGCCATGTCGGCGATGTACCGCCAGGAGGTGCCCCAGTACGGCACCCTGCTGGAATTGGTCGCCGAGGTGAACGCCGGACAACCGGGTTTCTCCCGGGATTCCGCGGAGCGCCTGGACCTGGAGCGCCACGGTGCCATCCGCGTCGGCACCGCGGCCGAACTGGCCACCCTGCGCCGTCTGTTCGCCGTGATGGGCATGCAGCCGGTCGGCTACTACGACCTCAGCGTGGCCGGGGTGCCGGTGCATTCCACCGCCTTCCGTCCGGTAGCGCCGGCCGCCCTGCAGATCAATCCGTTTCGCGTCTTCACCTCGCTGCTGCGCCTGGAGCTGATCGAGGACGCCGAGCTGCGCCAGTTGGCCGAAAAGGTCCTGCACGAGCGCCGCATCTTCACCCCGGGCGCGCTGGAGCTGATCGAGCGCGCCGAGGCGCAGGGTGGTCTCACCGACGCGGAAGCCGCTGCCTTCGTCCAGGAAGCCCTGGAGACCTTTCGCTGGCACCGCGAGGCCAATGTCGACGCCAACCTCTATCAGCGCCTGCACGATGCCCATCGGCTGATCGCCGACGTGGTCTGCTTCAAGGGTCCGCACATCAACCACCTGACCCCGCGCACCCTCGACATCGACGCCGTCCAGGCCCGCATGCCCGCCCGGGGCATCGCGCCCAAGGAAACTATCGAAGGCCCGCCCCGCCGCCAGTGCCCTATCCTGCTGCGCCAGACCAGCTTCAAGGCGCTGGAAGAACCCATCCTCTTCCAGGGCGAGGTCCAGGGGTCGCACACGGCGCGCTTCGGCGAGATCGAGCAGCGCGGCATCGCCCTCACGCCGGCCGGTCGCCAGCGTTACGACGAACTCCTGCAGGAGGTCCGCCAGCGCAGCAAGGCGGCCGGCAGTGACTACGCAACGGTATTGGCCGAGGTGTTCCAGGCGCTGCCCGACAACTGGGACGAGCTGCGCCGTCAGGGCCTGGCCTGGTTCCGCTATCGCGCTGTGGCCGGTAGCCAAGCGGCTAGCGATAGCCGCGATCCCGACGCCCTGATCGCCGCCGGCCATCTCCTCGCCGATCCCATCACCTACGAAGACTTCCTGCCGGTCAGCGCCGCGGGCATCTTCCAGTCCAACCTGGGTGCCGGCAGCCAGCAGGAATACCAGAGCGGCGGCAATCGCGCCGCCTTCGAAGCCGCCCTGGGCGCGCCAGTGCTCGACGAGATGGCGCTGTACGAACGCCAGCAGCAGGAATCCCTGGACACCGCCCTGGCTGCCCTCGGCCGCCCCGCCTAGAATGTCGGCTCCCGCGTCGGTGCCCCCCGGCCCCGACGCCCGCCCCCGGCAGGCAGCCACGATGTTCACCAAACTCGATCCGACCGACTGGCAGCTCATCCACCTGCTGCAACAGAACGCCCGCGCCTCCAACGCCACCCTGGCCCGCCAGCTGGGCCTGGCACGCACCACCGTAGTCACCCGCTTGGCGCGCCTGGAGCGCGACGGCATCATCCAGGGCTACGGCCTGCGCCTGGGCTCGGAACTGGAACAGGCCGCCGTACGCGCCTACTGCGCCATCAGCGTCCTGCCGCGCAGCACCGCCGGCGTCATCCGCGCCCTGGAAAAGATGGTCGAGGTCGAGGAGGTCTCCTCGGTCAGCGGCCAGTTCGACTACCTGGCCTTCCTGCGCTGCACCACCCACGAAAAGCTCGACGAACTGCTCGACCGCATCGGCAACCTCGACGGGGTCAAGCAGACCCAGACCTCGATCATCCTGAATCGGAAGATCGATCGGCGCGGTGGGGCGGGGGCAGCCTAGATGCGCCTTGTCAGGATTGCCGGCTGCGGTATTCGGCACTGCCCTTGATCGCAGTCACAACATCATCCAACGTCATGGAGCCGCTGGTCACCTGTGATGTCCAAGTCTTCAATCCACTGTTGTCGGCGTCTCGTCCCAAGAGGCTTTGATAGAGCTGACGTATAGAGTCCTGAGTGTGAGCTACACTCTCGGCGCTGCCAGCAATGGCTGCTTTGACCGTCGCTAAGTTCATGCTGCCGTCGGATATTCGTTGCGCCCAGTAGCTCAAGCCTTCCTTATCAGCAGGTCGACCAAGAAAGGAAATGTAAAGCTGGTTGAGCGTTACCTGGAGATTTCCTTGATATTCCACGCTACCAATAAGTGCTGCGGCGACTGAGTTGGTGGTCATGGCTCCACTATTTAGCAGGCCAGCCCAATAACTAAGGCCTGCGCTATCCGCGCTGCGTCCCAAATAGCTCTGGTAAAGTCTCTCGACCGTAATACGGTTTTGATATTCCGTACTGAGCATGATGCTGTTGATAACACCAGCCAGTGTTAGATTTCCATTTGCTATCTGACTAGACCAATACATCAATCCCGCTGGGTCGGCTTCTCGACCTAGATAATCGCGATAGACTCCGGCAATCTCCTGGGTATGGCTCGAACCCTCCGTTACATTCGGGATTTGGCTGGTGACTGCTATAGGGCCTATCCTGGAACAGCTGGAATCATCGAGATATTGTTTTAGGACCGTCCACTGCGGTCGATCCACGCCATTGATAGGCTCCACAGCGAGATTATAATTTGCCCAGCCTGGGCCGGCCGCCCAATAGGTTGCCGGAATACAATTTTGTTTCAGGTAGGCCAGCATCCGACCCATGATGACATTCCAGCGTGGATCACTGTCCGGTACGCCAAATTCCCCAATCATGCCGCGTTTGCCGTTTTTCTTAAGCCACTCCACGAAGGGCCTTACTCGCTCAACGCCATAATTGTCCGGATACGCGCTGGCGCTAGGGTTGGCGTAGTTGCCACCTCCGCCTTCCCCGTCGAAATAGGTATGCGCTTGGAATATCAGGTTATCGGCAGGATCCTTGAGGGCGAGGAGGTTATCGTTCCATTGAGGCCAGCGAGTCGCTTCCGCCCAGCCATTGCCTTCGATCACGACGGGGCGCTTGGAGTCGATTGACCTTACGGCATTGATGGCGGTTTGAGCAGCTACCACCCACTGGGCTAGTGCGTCATGAGGTTCGTTCATGACGTCGTATGCAAAAAGGGAGGGTTGAGGACTCCAGCGTTGTGCAATCCGTGTCATGACATCTTGGTAATGTGCATAGGAAACATTGCCTGTGCCTATGACTACGCCTCGATAGCGCATGTAGTTATGCAAATCTAAGATGATTTTCATGCCGTATTTGTTGGCATAGCCGAAGGTGCGGTCGATAAGGGCTGCATAGGTGGGATCCAGCGCGCCGCCAAGGGTGGGTTGCAAGCGCTCCCAAATGATCGGGAAGCGAATCAGCTTTACTCCGCGCGCACTCCATTGGCTGAAGTAAGCTTCCACTGGAAAGATGTAATGGGTTCCGTTGACTCCGGGTAGGACTCGGGCTGCAAAGCCAGCACCCGACAGGTTCAGACCCACCAGCGGTATCCCCTGAGCGCGAGCCTGCTCGACCTTGCCAAAGAGTGCGCAACTGGCTACCAAGATCGATAGTGCAAGGGAGAAAAAGCGGGGGGTGAGGGCTTTCATCGGTGCCAATCGCCATAGTCAGTAGAGGACGCGGAAGCGGAGCGAGCGTCGACGGGCGGCCTGGTCTCAGGCAGCGCGATCTTTTCTCCGAGCCGTGGCCCTGATATCTGACGTCTTGACGAATTCTTTAGACGAAGGCGATGAGTGGGATCTCAGGCGCCATGTTGTCAGCGGGGCGAATCCAGCACAAACGCTGTGTAGTCTTTACGAGCGTTGTCCCACCGACCGGCGCTACCTGGGCCCCATTCGCCAGACGTCGTTTCTTCGGATGAAGAATTTTTCGCAGGCCTTACGACGGCGAGAGTCGCGCTGGGCACTCCAGGTAGTCCGGCAAACTTATTGTCGGCTACCAGGTCTGAGCGACCGCTGAAGCTGCATCGCGAGATCGATGGATATCTCAAAAAGCGCGGTTCATCAGACCTGTGGCGCGCAAACCTGTAGAATCCCGTCCTGTTTTCGTGCAGGGCAGTGCGTCAGGGACACAGGGCTTGCCCGGTGCTCAGGGCTCACACCGTTCCACATCACCGCCGGCAATAGATAGCCTTTAGACTCATGTGCGACCTAGCCTTGTTGTTCACCCTACTGATCGCGATGTCGGCTACTCGCTCGAGTCCTAATGAGGAAAGCCTCTCCGGGCATCTGTCCGTCTGCCCAGATACCAAGCCGACCGCGGTCCCGGTCCCGTCGATGCCTCCCTGGCTCGCCAAGGCAGTCAATCCAGTGGTCGCCCGGACCTGCTCGTTTAAGCGCCGAGCGAGTGAGTCAACCTTTTCCTGGCCTGCTCGGTGAGGCAGGTATCAGCGGCCAATCAGTTTTTCGCGAAGACGCATGACGCTCTAGAGAGTCGTATTCGCTGCAAATGAAGGAGCAAAAATGGGTGGCTTACTGAAAAGTATTTATATGTATAGAGGCTTCATCATGTCCTCTATACGCAATGAGTTTGTCAGCCGGTTTTCCAGGAGCCGTTTAGGCGGTGTGTGGATGGTTATTCATCCCTTGGTGCAGGTGGCAATCTATGCGCTGATTCTATCGAATCTGCTCGCCGCAAAGTTGCCGGGCATCGATAATAAATATGCTTATGCCATGTATCTAATGGCTGGCATCCTAGCTTGGACGCTGTTTTCTGAGATTGTCGGTCGTTGTCTTACCGTATTCATCGACAACGGTGGCCTCATCAAGAAGATGCGTTTTCCCCGAATTACCCTGCCGGTAATCGTGGTGGGGTCATGCCTGATAAACTACGCCATCCTTCTTGTGTGCATCCTGGTGGTTTTCGTATTGATGGGAAATCGACCGGGATTGGAAATCCTCTGGATCTTTCCGATGACGGTGTTCGTCGTTGCTCTGGCGGTGGGCATCGGCTTGCTGCTTGGCGTGCTCAATGTCTTTATCAGAGACATTGGTCAGGTAGTTCCTATCTTCTTGCAGGTGCTTTTTTGGTTTACTCCGATTGTTTATCCGTTGAACGTGATACCGGAAAGCGTTAAGAATCTGGTCGCCTACAATCCGATGTACAAGATCGTCGGGGGTTACCACGATATTCTGGTCTATGGAAAGGTTCCAGGTATTGAAGGCATGTTGTCGGCCTTTCTGATTTCCCTGGCGCTGATGGCGCTCGGCCTCTTCGTGTTTCGCCGGGCCGCGCCCGAGATGGTGGATGCGCTATGAGTCTCATGCAGGTTTCCGGGATAGGTAAGGCCTACCGCAACTATCGCTCGGAGTGGCAGAGGTTTGCCCGCTGGTTTGGCATGAAGACAGTACCTGCTGAAGAGGTGTGGGTATTGAAGAATGTCAACTTTACGATCGAGGCCGGACAGGCGATCGGTATCGTTGGCCAGAACGGAGCCGGCAAGTCGACGCTGCTTAAAATGATCACCGGTACCCTCCAGCCTACCGAAGGCAGCATTAAGGTGAATGGCCGAATTGCGGCCATTCTCGAACTTGGGATGGGCTTCAATCCCGAGCTGACGGGCCGGCAAAATGCTTATCACGCGGCAGGGCTCATGGGCTATTCGGCGGAACAGATCCGTAAGGTGATGCCCAATATCTATGAATTCGCCGAAATTGGTCATTACTTCGATGAAGCGGTAAGAACCTATTCGAGCGGCATGCAAATGCGTGTGGCATTTGCGGTCGCAACCGCATTCCGCCCGGAAATTCTCATCGTGGACGAAGCGCTGTCAGTAGGCGATGCCTATTTCCAGCACAAGAGTTTCAATCGAATTAAGGAATTTCAGGAGCAGGGGACGACGCTGCTCATCGTATCGCATGATCGGGCTTCAATTCAGGTTCTATGCGATCGCGCCATTCTGCTGGAAAAAGGTACTGTCATCAAAGATGGTGCGCCGGAGGAAGTCATGGACTTCTACAATGCTCTGATCGCTGAAAAGGAAAATAGCACAGTACAGATCAAGCAGATGGCCGATGGTAGAACGCAGACTGTTTCGGGAACTGGCGAAATTACGGTCGAAGAAATAGCCATTCTGAACGCCGCTGGAGCCCCCATCGAATACGTGGATGTAGGTCAGCCGGTTACCTTGAGAATCGTGGCTCGCGCCCATCAGGACGTCGAACGCTTGGTGCTAGGTTACGGCATCAAGGACCGGCTTGGTCAAGTCATGTACGGCACTAATACCCATCTCAAGGATCAGGCGCTCGACAACGTCAAAGCGGGTGAGTGCGTCGAATTCAAGGTCGCCTTCGACATGAATCTCGGTCCAGGAAGTTACTCCGTTCAAACTGCGCTGTGCAGTACGGATACTCATCTGGTCAACAATTATGAGTGGCGCGACATGGCGCTTGTGTTCAATGTCATGAATGTCGACAAGCATCACTTTGCGGGTTGTGCCTGGATGGACCCAGTGATCGAGGTGACCGTGGCATGACATTCGTCTCTTATGCGCAAAACTTCGAAGACGTCTTATTGTGGCGGGCGCTGAAGGGCATCAAGCATGGTTTCTACATCGACATCGGCGCCCAAGATCCGATTGTCGATTCGGTCAGCTTCGCCTTTTACCGCAATGGCTGGCGCGGCGTTCACGTCGAGCCTACGCCGCAGTACGCGGCGCTGCTGGAAAAGGAACGCCCTGACGAGACCGTGGAGCGGTTGGCTATAGGCACTCCCGAAGGGAGCATGACCTTTTTCCAGATTCCAGATACCGGGCTCTCCACCGCGGACGTTGCAATCGCCGATCGTCATCGGCAGGCAGGTTGCGCCGTCGTCGAAACCCAGGTTGAGGTGCTAGGCCTGGACACGCTGCTTGACCGCTATGACTACAAGGTCGTGCATTGGCTGAAGGTCGATGTTGAAGGCTTCGAGAAGCAGGTACTCGAGAGTTGGAAGTCTTCGCCAGTCAGACCGTGGATATTACTGATCGAAAGCACTGCGCCTGGAACCCAAACGCAGACCCATGCCGCCTGGGAAGCGATGGTCTTGGAAAAGGGTTATCACTACGCCTATTTCGACGGATTGAATCGCTACTACGTGCACGAGAGCCGCTCAGGCCTTCTCGATCACTTTCAGGTGCCGGTCAGTATCTTTGATGAGTTCTTTCTCAGTGGAACAGCTTCGCAGCCCTACTATGGCCTGCTCAAAGGGCAACTGCAGGAAGTCGCTCATGAGAAAGAGCGGCTGCAGCAACTGTCCGAGCAGCAAGAAGCCGAACTGCTGGCGGCGCGAACTCGTATCGAGACCCTCGCAACCGAGGTTCCGGTGCTGGATGCACGCGCCGCCGCGGTCGAGGCTGCAAAGGTCGATCTTGAATACGTCATTGCTCAGATGACATCTGAACTGGCGCAGAGCAAGGACGAGACGGCGCTGTTGAATGAGCGGCTCAATGAATCGTTGGGCAACGCGCATCATTGGTGGCGTCGCGCGGTCGATGCTGAAGCTCGAGTAACAGCGATTCATGCAAGCAGCTCGTGGCAGCTTACCCGGCCTTGGCGTTTCGCCGGGAGACTGGGACACCGCCTTTCTCGTAGGCTCTTGAGGGGGAGCCCCGCCGACGGCTCCGCGGCGAAGGCGGCCATTCGCAAGAGTCTGGCCTATGCTTTGTCTTGGCTGTATCGCCATCCGCGCCTGCTGAAGACGCTTTCGGCGACCCTGCGCAAGACTCCCTTTCTACACGGCGTCATGCGCAAGCTGCATCGTCGCTTCGTTGCCAGTCCGACATCGCCTGCGCAGTCCCAGCACCTTTACGATAATGAGACCCCGCCACTGGACCGTGACGAACTCACCTCTGGAGCGCGGCACATTCTCGCGTTACTGGATGCAAGGCAAGGCTCGAACACGAAGGATATCGGCTGATGCGGGTAGTTATTGATTTGCAAGCGGCGCAAGCGGAGAACCGCAAGCGCGGGATCGGGCGCTATGCGCTGTCCCTGGTCGAAGGCCTCATCAAGGCTGGCGGCGGATACGAGATTATCCTGCTGCTGTCGGATGCCTTTCCCGAGACCATCGCGCCCCTCAGGAAGCATTTTGTCGAGCTGCTGCCGGCCGAAAACCTGCGTGTATGGACGGCGCCGAGACATACGGCCTTTCTACACGAAAGTACCGAGCAGCAGCGCCAGGCGGCGGAGTGGGTCAGAGAGGCATTCATCATCAGCCTCAATCCCAGCTTGGTACTGGTGCTCAGCCTGTTCGAAGGACTGGTGGACGATGCCGTGACCAGCATAGGCATGCTGGATAGCACTGTGCCTACTGTGGTTGTGCTGTACGATCTCATTCCGTTGATCAACAGATCCGTCTACCTGGAAAACCCCAAGGTCGAGCGCTGGTATGAAAGCAAGCTGAATCACCTGCGCAGAGCCGCTCGGGTGTTGTCCATTTCGGATTCCTCCCGGCGCGAGGCGCTGGATTTTCTCGGGCTGCCACCAGAAAGTGTCGTTAATATCTCTACGGCTGCGGACGCAGGCTTCGTGCCGCAACAACTGGCCGATGAGGCGCGGGCGTCGTTGCTGGAACGTTATGCGCTAAAGCGCGAGTTCTTGCTTTACACCGGTGGTATCGATCACCGTAAGAATATCGAGAGGCTGATTGAGAGCTACGCCAAACTGTCCCAGGTGGTAAGAAACGACCATCAGCTGGCCATTGTCTGCTCTATCCATGAACAGGATCGGCAGCGCCTGACGGGGTTGGCCAAGCGGGTGGGCCTAGCCGATGACGAGCTGGTTTTCACCGGTTATGTCCCCGAGGCAGACCTTGTCGCGCTCTACAGCGCCTGCAAGGCCTTTGTCTTTCCTTCCTGGCACGAAGGCTTCGGCTTGCCTGCACTCGAAGCCATGAGTTGCGGCAAGGCTGTGATCGCGGCCAATACCTCCAGCTTGCCTGAAGTGATAGGTCGCGCGGATGCACTATTCGATCCTTATGACACCGACGCGATGGCGGGGAAGATCGAACAGTTATTGCTCGATGGAGACTTTCGCCGTGACCTCGAGCGCCATGCGACCAAGCAGAGCCAAGCCTTCTCCTGGGCGGCCACGGCGACGCGTACCTGGCAAGCTATCAATCCTCTGATCCAGGCGCAGATCGAGACCTTGCCCAGGGGCGGTGCCGCACGCCCTCGGTTAGCTTATTTTTCGCCTCTACCGCCTGCGCGAAGCGGCATCAGCGACTACAGCGCCGAGTTAATCCCGGACCTGAGTCGACATTACGAGATCGATCTCATTACCGATCAGCCCGCTATAGATGGGGTCGGTATCACGTCTATCTGTTCGATCCGGTCGGTGGAGTGGTTCGTCCGGCACGCTGGCCGCTATGACCGTATCCTCTATCACTTCGGTAATTCGCTGCTGCACGAGCAGATGTTCCCGCTGTTGCAACGCTTTCCTGGCGTGGTCGTCCTCCACGATTTTTTTCTGTCGGGAGTCGTGGCCCATCTCGAAGCTCACGGGCTGGTACCCGGACTATGGGTGCAGTCGCTGTATCGCTCTCACGGCTATGCGGCGGTCCAGAACCGCTTTACCGCGCAAGACACCGCAGACGTGGTCTGGCGTTATCCCTGCAACCTGCCCGTGCTGGAAAACGCTCTGGGCGTGATTGTGCACTCCGATAGTTCGCGACGTATGGCAAAGGACTGGTACGGCGCGTCAGCTGGAGCCGACTGGTCGATTGTTCCTCTGCTACGCGAGCCGTCGCGGCAGGGCGGGAAAGATCTGGGCGAGATTCGTCACTCCTTGGGGTTCGCCCCGGACGATTTCATCGTCGCAAGCTTTGGCTTGCTGGGACCGACCAAGCTCAATGACCGCTTGCTGGATGCTTGGAATCGATCGTCACTGTCGAAGGAGCGCTCTTGCTACCTGGTCTTCGTGGGCGAAAATGCTGCAAATGACTATGGAAAGAGCATCGAGCGAAAGATTGCGAACAGCAGTCAGCCGGCCAACATTAAGATCGCCGGTTGGACCGATGCGACAGTATTTAAGAGTTACCTGAGCATTGCAGATGTAGGCGTACAGCTCAGAACGCTCTCGCGTGGGGAGACGTCAGCGTCTGCATTGGATTGCCTTAATTACGGCATCCCTCTGGTCGTGAATGCCAATGGCAGCATGGCGGATCTGCCGGACGACTCTACGATCAAGCTCGCGGACGATTTTACCGACGACGCCTTGATCAACGCGCTGGAACGCCTGTGGCGGGACGCCGGGCTGCGACAATCGTTAGCAACCCGTGGTCAGCAGACCGTGCATCAGGATCACGCTCCGCGGGCGTGTGCCGATCGCTACTGGCAGAGTATCGAGCGCTTTTACGAGCGCGGCAATGCAGTCGGCAAACTGGTGGCGCGCCTTGCGCAGTCGGACATCACCTCTACGAATCTGCACATTGATGTCGCTCGCTCCTTCGACTATTCGTATCGCTCCCCTTATCACCAGCGGCAGCTACTGGTTGATATCTCCGAGCTCGTCCAGCGCGACGTGGGGAGCGGAATTCAGCGAGTCGTCCGCGGTATCCTGGGAGAATGGATGCGCAATCAGCCCGCGGGAATACGCATCGAGCCGGTCTACGCCACCATCGGCAAGCCGGGTTACCGCTATGCACGGCGCTTCTCGTTGAGGTTCCTGGGCTGCCCAGATGCGAATCTGCAGGACGACCCAGTATCGGCCAAGGCCGGCGATGTCTTCTTCGGTCTGGATTTACAGCCTACCGTGGTGCGAGAGCAGGAGAGTTATTACCAGGCCCTGCATCGCGCGGGCGTTAAGCTTTCGTTCCTGGTTCACGATCTTCTTCCTATCACGATGCCCGAGTGCTTCTTGCCAGGCGCCCCGGATATCTTCGAGCAATGGCTGAAGATCATCGGTCAGTTCGATGGTCTGGTCTGCGTCTCTGCGGCCACTGCGGCAGCGGTTCGTGAAATGATGCCTTCCCTTGGCTTCGCCGTCGAAAACCTTCCGAAGCTGGCCGTTTCTCACAATGGCGGCGACATAGGCAACTCCACGCCCACCACGGGCCTGCCACCCGATGCGCCCCAGCGCCTGGCTGCCATACGGGGCACGACGAGTTTCCTGATGGTGGGAACGCTGGAGCCGCGCAAGGCTCACACGCAGGTCCTTGAGGCGATGGAGCAACTGTGGCGCGATGGGCATGACTGTATCTTGGTCATCGTCGGTAAGTCAGGCTGGATGGTCGAGGGTTTGGTTAGCCGCCTGATCGCCCACCCTGAACTGAATCGGAGATTGTTTTGGTTCGACTCCATCAGTGACGAGTATCTGGAGCAGCTCTATTCGAGCTGTGATGCCTTGATAGCCGCGTCGCTGGACGAAGGCTTCGGTTTGCCGTTGATTGAAGCGGCACAGCACGAGCTGCCTATAATTGCGCGGGACATTCCTGTATTTCGGGAAGTTGCCGGTGACCATGCCTTCTATTTCAAGGCTTCTAATTCATCGGAACTCGCCAGTGCGCTTGTGGAATGGAGCAGGCTGAGCAAGGACAATAGTCAGCCGATGTCCCGCGATATGCCTTGGCTGTCATGGAAGACAAGTGCCGAAAATCTACTGAAAACCCTAATTTGAAGCGTGAGATATCAACGATGAAAGCAATCATTACCGGCATCACGGGCCAAGACGGTGCCTACCTGGCCCAACTGCTGCTGGAGAAAGGCTATACCGTCTACGGTACCTATCGCCGTACCAGCTCGGTCAACTTCTGGCGCATCGAAGAAGTGGGTGTCGCCGGCCATCCCAATCTGCACTTGGTCGAGTACGACCTGACCGATCTGTCCGCCAGCATTCGCCTGTTGCAGACCACCGAGGCGACCGAGGTGTACAACCTCGCTGCCCAGAGCTTCGTGGGCGTTTCCTTCGACCAACCGGTAACCACTGCTGAAATCACCGGTGTCGGTCCGGTGAACCTGCTCGAAGCCATCCGCATCGTCAATCCGAAGATCCGCTTCTACCAGGCATCCACTTCGGAGATGTTCGGTAAGGTCCAGGCGATTCCGCAGATCGAGAGCACGCCTTTCTATCCGCGCAGCCCCTACGGCGTGGCCAAGCTCTATGCCCACTGGATGACCATCAACTACCGCGAGTCCTACGGCATCTTCGGCACTAGCGGCATTCTCTTCAACCACGAATCCCCGCTGCGCGGCCGCGAATTCGTGACCCGCAAGATCACCGACAGCATTGCCAAGATCAAGCTGGGCAAGCTGGACGTGCTGGAGTTGGGCAACCTCGACGCCAAGCGCGACTGGGGCTTCGCCAAGGAATACGTCGAGGGCATGTGGCGGATGCTGCAGGCCGACAAGCCGGACACCTATGTACTGGCTACCAACCGCACCGAGACCGTGCGTGACTTCGTCAGCCTGGCGGCCAAGGCCGTGGATATCCAGCTTGAGTGGAAGGGCGAAGCGGACAAGGAAGAAGGCTACTGCACCCGCAGCGGCAAGAAGGTTGTCGCCGTGAATCCGAAATTCCACCGTCCCGCTGAAGTGGATCTGCTGATCGGCGATCCCGAGAAGGCCAAGCGCGAGCTGGGTTGGGAGCCCAAGACCACTCTTGAGCAGCTCTGCCAGATGATGGTCGAGGCTGACCTGCGTCGTAACGAACAAGGCTTCTCGTTCTAACTAAGGGGATAGGCATGCCAACCGCTCTGGTCACAGGCGCATCGGGCTTTACGGGACGCTATCTTATCCAGGCGCTCAAGGCACGGGGATTCAAGGTAGTCGGATTCGGTAGTAGTACTACCGATGCGGATGTCACCCTGGCATGCGATCTCACCGACAAGGCAGCGGTCGTCGCTGCCGTAGCTCAGGTGCAACCAGACTGGGTTATTCATCTGGCGGCGTTGGCCTTTGTCGGGCATGCCGACCAGGAAGCCTTTTACCGGGTGAACCTGTTCGGCACCCTGAATTTGCTCGAGGCGCTGGGCGCTCTCGCGCGTCAACCTCAGCGGGTGCTGATCGCCAGCAGCGCCAACATCTATGGAACTCCGGGCATCGAAGTGATCGATGAATCGGTTTGTCCGGCACCGGTCAATCACTACGCCTGCAGCAAACTGGCCATGGAGCATATGGTCGCTACCTGGTACGACCGTCTGCCCATCGTCGTAACTCGGCCATTCAACTACACCGGGCCAGGCCAGGACGAGCGCTTTCTCATCCCAAAGATCGTTGGCCATTTTGCCCGCGGCGAACGCGTGATCGAGCTGGGCAACTTGGACGTGAGTCGGGACTTCTCCGATGTTCGCGACCTTGCGCAGGCTTACCTGGGGCTGCTCGACAGCGACCATCGCTCCAGTCCCGTCAACGTCTGCTCGGGCAAGGCAACGGCGCTACGTGCCATTATCGAGATGATGGAGCGTATTGCCGGTTACTCGATAGAGGTGCGCGTCAACCCGGCCTTCGTTCGGGCTAACGAGATTCCGACGCTCCGTGGCAGTGACGCACGTCTGCGCAAGATCGTGGGGACTAGGGAGCTAATCTCGCTGGAGCGGACGCTCGAAGATCTGTACAGGTCTTTGAGGAGCGTCCATTGACGGTATTGAAAGTCGGACTGGGCAGCACGGTCTGGTCTTCTGGGGTAGCCAAGGGGCATCTTGATGGGATCGGCATCTATACCCAGTCCCTGTCCCAAGCGTTCACAGGCCGCTCAGATGTCCGGATTCGCCCCTATACCTTTGGCGTAGATACCCCGCCTCTTGATTGCGGCGTACCTGTCAGCCTGGCACCGCACTTCCCCAAGTTCGTTCTGAAGAACGCGCTGCTGGGTGCTGATCGCCAGGTCGACCAGCGCCTGGCGAACGAAGTCGATATCTTCCACGCGCCTGATCATCACATTCCTCGGCTCAAGAATGTGGCGATGGTGGCCAGCGTGATGGACCTGATTCCGCAGATTCATCCCGAGTGGGTCACGCTCAAGCTGCGCAGATTGAAGAATTGGCTGTTCAACCAGAGCGTGGGCTGGGCCGATCAGGTCATCACCATCTCGGAGTACAGCAAGAGAGACATCGTCAGATTGCTGGGCATTGCGGAAGAGCGGGTCCATGTCACGCCACTCGGCGTGGACGGGCACTACTTCAGCCGGCAATCCGACGTCGCGCGCCATGAGGTACTGCGCAAGCATGGCCTAGAGCCTGGCTTTTTCCTCTTCGTCGGCACCCTGCAACCGCGCAAGAATCTTGCGGCTGTTCTTGCAGCTCATGCCCAGCTACCCGAGGCGCTGCGCAAGCGGCATCCCCTGGTCGTGGTCGGTCGTAACGGCTGGCGCGCCGAGACTCTGGTCGAGGAACTGCGTGCTCTGGAGGCCAGGGGCGAAGGCAAATGGCTGGAATATCTGCTCCAGGATGAAGTCATCGCCCTGCTGCAGAGCGCAGCAGCTCTGGTGTTCATGTCGTTGTTCGAAGGCTTCGGACTGCCGGCCATCGAAGCCTTCGCCGCGCGGTGTCCCGTGATCTGCTCCAACACGACGTCGCTGCCGGAAGTGGTGGGCGATGCGGCCTTGCAGGCCGATCCACGCGACTCCAAGGCCATAACCCAGGCCATGCTGGAAGTCCTCGACGATCCTTTGGCTGTTAGCCAGCGAGTGGAAGAGGGCGAGCGCCGCGCTCGCGACTACACCTGGGGCGCCTGCGCTGCTCGGACGCTAGAGGTGTATCGCCTCGCCCTGCAAGGTCGCTAGGCTGTCACTCAGGCCAGGGCTTCGCGATAGACCTTGATGAGCTTGCTGGCCATGATCTCGCTGCGAAAATGCGTCTCGAAGCGTGCCCGTGCGGCTTGCCCGTAGCGGGTGCGTAGCTCGGCATCCTCCCACAGTGTCATCAGCCCCTCGCGCAAAGCCGCAGGCTCCGGTGGCACGCCGATCCCTGTCTGCCCATTGAGGTTGATCTCGCTCATGCCCGAGCCGATCTCGCAGCTGAGCATGGGTTTGCCGTACATGGCTGCTTCCAGCAGCGCCATGCCAAAGGCCTCGGAACGCAGGTGCGAAGGAAACACGAAGCTCTCGCAACCTGCGTAGAGCGCTGCCAGATCTTCTTCGCTCTGGCGTCCCAGGAAATGGCAATTTCTAAGGCCCAGCTGCTCGCATTGCGCTCGCAGCGCTTCACCTTCCGGCCCGGCGCCTACGATTGCCAGGGGGTAATCCAGCCCCTGAAGCGCTTCGAGCAGCAGATGCAGACCTTTGTAATAGCGCAACACCCCTACGAACAGGAGATAGCGCGGTCCGAGGCGCTGGCGCCAGCTCGCGAGCCGCTGCGGATCTACCTCTGGATAGCTGGCAGGGTCGAGGCCATAGGGAATCACTCGGACCTTCGTACCCAGACGCTGCAAGGTAGGACTGGATTGGCGATAGGGTTCGGTGGCCGCGATGACGCAGGTTGAGTTGCCCAGGAAGCGTTGCATCAGGGGCGTATACAGCTTGAGCAGATGGCGTTGCTTGACGATGTCCGAGTGATAGCTCACCACATAGGGTTTGCCGGGTCGCGTCAGCAGCTGCAAGACATCCATGAACGGCCAGGGAAAATGGAAATGCACCAGGTCGGCAGCGCGGGCCTCCTCGGAGAAGGCCCGAAAAGCGGTCAAGGAGAGCCCCGTCGAAGCCAAGTCGACATCCTGTTTGACGCGACGGACAGGAATGCCATCCACCTCCAGGCACTCCGGGACAGGATGCTTGCTGAGCGTCAGGATTCGGTGATTGATTCCAAAGCCCCTCGTAGCCAGACACATCTGGCGAATGACGTGTTCGATTCCGCCATGGGTGTCGGGTAGATAGGTCTTGAAGACATGCAGAATGCGCACGATCGATCTGGGCTCAAAAGGAACGCACCCTAGCACAGGTGTCTAGTATGCAGTTTCCGGTTTCGGTGATAGGGATTTCAAACTTGTGGGCCGACACACCCTTTTTTATGGCTTTTTGCTATCAAAGCCATTGAACTTTTCTACCGAACGGTAGTGGCCGGCATACGAATTGACATTGAGATTTAACGGAATTCGCCTATTCTGAGCTCGTCAAGAAGCTGGCACCGTCACATAAAAGGTGTGATATGGTTGGCACTTGACCAGGGCTCGGATGCACCTATCCGGGGCTGTTAAGGAAATCGGTCACGGGCATTATGGATCAAATGGACGATTCACCCTTCACCTTCAAGACTCGGCTGCTCACCCTCGAGCCCGGTATGTATATCGTTCGATACGCATCCCAGGAGATCGCCGAGGAGCCTTGCCTTATCAGTCTCCAGCCTGCCCCCATCGGCAAGAGCTCGGTCGACTTCTTTCCTGGCGAAACGGTCGTCCGCAATACCCTTTCCCGTCTTGGCGACACGCTGATCGTGCGGGTCAAGAACGGCGCTGGAACCCTGCTTATCACCGAATACCAGCGTGCCGATCTGCCGGTGCGCCAGGTCGATCTGCGTGTCGATCGCATCGATACCTCTGCTGACATCATTCGCTCCGAACAGCAGCGCAAGGCTCCGGTCGTGGCCAACAAGGCTCTTGAAGCTGCTGCTCGTGCTGAGCGCCATGGCAGCCCAGTGGTACTCAAGCTGATTGGGCATGTTCAGGCTCAAGGTGATGTGACGGCCGACGAATGGGTGGGTAACCTCGATCAAGAAGCCCGTCTTGAGGGGTTCGCCATCGTCTGGCCCAACAAGCCTCAGGGCGTTGACGTCGCCTATAGCTGCAAGGTCGCCGATGTCCTGCAACCCGCTGTCCTCAGCGGCAATTTTTCGGGTTCGCGCGGCAAACGCGCACCCATCACCGCGGTGGCCATGGCTCTGGTCGGGCCGCGCCGCGCCGAATACGTTCTGGACGCCCAGGCGGTCTTTGCCGGATGCCCTCCGCAGGACCTCGTGGACGGCCAGGAAGTTACTGCCCAACAAGGGCAGGCCAAGCTAGTTGCTTTACATGTATCGATCACCCCCCGCATCGAGATGAACGCTGCCCGCTACCAGTCTCCCAGGGAAGATCTCACCCAAACCCCGCTTCATTCCGCGCAAGTCACGAACTGACGCGCGACCCAGGAGATTCTTTTCATGCAATACGATGCCGCCATTACCGCTTCTGCTCTGAACACCACCCTGACCTCCAACGCCGCTCTGAGCAGCAGCACCGTCGATGCCATTTCGACCATCCTGAACCTGAGCAACACGACCGCCACTCTGCCGGTTGCAACCTCTACCGGTAGCAACCTGTCGGTCAACTTCGATGCCAGTGGTCAGATCGTCGCTCCGAAAGTGACCTTCTTCAGCGACCTGGGCGCAGCTGGTACTGACGTCACCGTGAGCATCCCCTCGGTTGTCGCCAACAGCTCGGCTATCCTGTTCAACACCAGCGCCAACGTGACTGCCGTTATCGGCAACTCCGCTGCCGTCACCACCACTGCTGCCGTCGAAGGTTCTGACGCAGCTCGCGTTGTCGTGAGCGGTTCGGGCAACGACACCATCACCATCACCGACAACGTCAATACCTTCGTCGACGCTGGCGCCGGCAATGACAAGATCACCACCGCCGGTGGCAATGACACCGTTGTCCTGAACGGCGGTACCAACACGGTCAGCACTGGTGCTGGCAATGACGTGATCTACGCAGGTAACGGCGTCGACAAGATCGACGGTGGCGCTGGCTATGACATCGTCAACGTCAGCAACGTGGCCAACTACACCGTGTCTGTATCTAACGGCAGCGTTGTGCTGAACAGCACTACCAGCGGTCAAGCAACTCTGACCAATGTTGAGTTCGTGGCCAGCGTCAACGGTACCGAAAGCCTTGCTATCGTGAACTCTCAGACCGAGGGTGCTGCCCTGCGTATGTTTGATGCATTGCTCGGCCGTGACGCTGATGCCGGTGGTGCGCAGTTCTACACGCAACAAGTCAACGGTGGTACCAGCCTGTCCACCATCGCTAACAACTTCATCAACTCCGCTGAATACACTGCAGCCCATGGTAGCAATGTGTCTGATGCCAAGTTCATTCAGGACATCTACCAAGGTGCCCTGGGCCGTACCGCCGATGCGGAAGGTCTGGTGTACTGGGCACAGCAGCTGGTAACCGGTCACACCCGTGCCGATGTAGTTGTGGGAATCGTCGGTTCTACCGAATCTCAAGCTCACGACACCGGCGTCATCGTGGTCACCGGTCAGGTCTAACAGCGCTTCGCTGACCTGAGACAAGACTTCCGGCCTTAGGGCCGGAAGTCTTTTTTAAAACGGTAGTACTCTGATCCACCTGGCTTTTCGCGGAGACCGATGCCCATGAGCCAATCGACACTCATGGAGCACTATCAGGCTCTGCTCCAGGCCGGACAGCCAGAAGAGGCTCAACGTAGTCTCGAACTGGCACTTCAGATTCCCGACCAGCGCCCAGTAGCGCTGGTCTCCGCTGGTCTTGCGGCGCTCAATAGAGGCGCGCTGGATCAGGCTTTCCTGGCCTTGGCCGAAGCCAATACCAGTCTGGCCCGGCAGGGCGAAACGGCTGCGTTGCTCGCTCATGTGCTTCTGCAAAAGGGTAAGTCCCAAGCCGCCTACGATTTTCTCGCCGACCCGGCCAATCCTGCCCGTAATACTCCCGCGGTTCGGCTATTGCGTTTGCGTGCGCTCATCGCGCTACCGGGCGTCAAACCCGCGCAACTGGTCGAGCAGTTGCCCTACGTCAATAGTGCCGACGAACTGGCCGTGCTGTTGCAGCAGCTGTCGCCACGGCGCTGGGGACACGTCGAATTCGATCCGGCCAGCCAGGAAATTCGGGGTTGGGCGCTGGATACCCGTCATCCGCAGACCCCGGTCAAGCTCACCTTGAAACTGGGTGATCGCCAACAGACCATCGTTGCTAACCTGCCCAGTCCCCTGCTGGCCAAGGCGGTCAATGGCGGGCGTCATGGTGGCATTCGCATCCTTCTGCCTGCTCCCCTGGGGCGCGTGCGCCTGTGCTGGGCGGATGGCAGCGAGGTTCCTGGCAGTCCCCTGGCGGCAGTCGAGCCCTTGCAGCCCATACCGGTTGAAACCCCGGTAGCGTCCATCGAACCGCTCGTGGATGTGCTCATTCCCATTTACCGCGGACGTGAGGCATCGCTCGCCTGTATTTACGGCGTGCTCGATAGCCTGGAAGCCAACCGGACCCCGATGAACGTGGTGGTGCTGGACGACGAAAGTCCCGAGCCTGAGTTGAGTCAGGCGCTGCGCGAACTGGCCGAGGCGGGTCGGATCGAGCTCCATCGCAGCCCGGCCAACCTGGGCTTCATCCGCAACATGAATCGGGGTATGGCGCTGCATCCCGGGCGCGATGTGGTGTGGTTGAACGCTGATGCGCGCGTCTGCGATGACTGGCTGGACAGGCTGCGCGAGGCAGCCTACTCCGCAGCCGATGTAGCCACTGCCACCCCTTTCAGCAACAACGGCGAGCTGCTCAGCTTCCCGGAAAGCCGCAAGAGCCACGTCATGCCCACGCTGGACGAACAGCGTGCCCTGCATCGCCAGGCAGCCAGCGACCTGTCGGCGCCGCCCGAGATTGAGGTGGGTTGTGGCTTTTGCTTCTACATCAAGCGTCGCGCATTGGAGCAGGTCGGCCTGCTTGACGAGATCCAGCTCAAGCGAGGTTATGGCGAAGAAACCGATTGGTGTCTGAGGGCCAAGGCCCAGGGTTGGCGGCACGTGGCAGCACAGCGGGCCTTCGTTGCGCATCGGGGCGGTGTTTCCTTTGGTGCGGAAAAGCTCGAGCGGGTGGCCTTTAACAACGCCATTCTTCGCCAGCGTTATCCCGGTGCAGAGCGCGCCTTCGAGCGCTTCTATCGTCACGATCCGCTCAAGCCCTACCGCCAGCGCCTGCAGCGCGAGCGACTGGCTGAGCTCGGCGCACAGCTGGCGACAGCCAACATTGGCGCAGCCATCATCGCGGCTGATCGACTGGATCTTCTTACGGCGCTGGGCGGCGACGGGCCTGCCTTTGTACTGGCCTTTCGGCAGGTGGATGCCGAGCTGGAGGTCAGCCTTCAGATTCACGGCCAGGGGTTACCGGTGCTCTTGGACTATCGTCTGCCCGCAGACGGGGAGCAGCTGATCACAGACCTGGAGCGGTTGCGGCCGAGCGCTCTGGACTACATTCAGCCGGAGCGCTGTCCCACCTTGCTACAGACCCTGGCCGCACGGATCGGCGTACCCTATCGCCTGATCGATCCGGTCGCTGGTGATTCCTCCCAAGCTGCTGGCTTCCACGAGGCAGCTGGCGAGCAGCGTGTGACCTTCGCCGCGCTCGCCACCGCGTCGCTGATGAGCAATCCCCAGGTCCCTGTGGCGGCGGGCGCACCTTTTGCGTCGCTTGACCAGCTACCGGCTCAACGCCTGGACAATATCCTGATCGCTGACTCCCTGGCTGATCCACGCCTGGCCCAGGCCTGGTTGCAGCTGGTTCGCCTGAGTCGGCGGCAGGGCCTGGCCTGCCGGTTCCTGCTCATCGAGCGCACGCACTGGGAAAAGAGCCTGCTCGCCAGCGGTAATGTCAGCCCCTTGATCGAGCTACCCGGTGTCTCCCGGTCCCGGATACCTGCCCTGGCTGGCTGTACCCTGGCCTTGAGTCTCGAGGCCGCACCGGCAAGTGCCTGGTTTGCCCCTCAGATTGCCCGGCATACCGCTTTGCCCCTCTATGCACCCGCGGGTGCGGTCGCGACCGAAGCGGGTGCCCATCCCCTCAGTCTGCTGCCCGCGCCCCTGAATGCCCTGCTAGGCGACGCCCTTCCCGACAGGTTTCTCCATGACTGAACTCTCTCAAGCTCCCGCCCTGGTCACCGTGCAAGGTCAGATCCAAGGCCTTCACGGTAATGTACTGGAGGGCTGGGCCTTCGATCCTGCGCAGCCCGATCTGCGTCTGGCCCTGGAGGTCGTCATCGATGGGGCTTCCGTAGCCTTGGTACGGGCGGACACCTATCAGCACGATCCGCTGGCCGGTGACGGCTTTCATGGCTTCGCTCTTCAGCTGCAGCCGGCCTGGCTCAGTGGAGCTCGGCGTATCGCCGTGCGCTTGGCCAACGAAGGCCCGTGGATCGGTGAACCCCTGGAGCTGCCCAACGAGAAGCCGCACAAGGCCGAGGCTCAGGTACCGGGTAGTCAAGTCTGGTATGGCGGTGGTCTGGCCGTGGGCGGCTGGGTCTGGGATGACGCTACCCCGGGGCGTCACATCGAGGTGAGGGCGCGCCTGGGCGATCAGATCGTCGCCCGTTGCCTGGCCGATCTGCACCATCCCGCCCTCATCTATCGTGCCGATGCCGATCATGGCTACAGCCTGGAGCTGCCCTGGCAATTCGGGGACGGCGAGCGTCGCGAAGTGCATATCGAAGACGACCAGGGCCGCCCCTTGCAGGGTAGCCCCATCATCGTCTGTTGCCACGCCGATGGGCTCGGCGCACTGGTAGCCGCTCACTGGCCGGAGCAGGCCGATCCGGCACCCCGCGACCTGCTCATTCGCCTGGCGCGCGATTACGATCAGCGCTGCCCGCGTAGTGCCGGCTTCGGCCACTATCCTCAATGGTTCGCTCATTACCAGCGCGCACCTCAGTATCCAGAAGCCGTGATCGGTAGCCGGATCGCCGTGCTGCTCCATGGGGACGCCGATGAAACCAAGCGGCAGGCTTGCCTGGACAGCCTGAGCCAACAACGCCTGCGACCCTTCACCCAGGCCGTCGCCGATCCCGCTGATGTCTCTACCTCCTTGCAGCTGCTGCTGGAGGAGGGGGCCGAAGCCGTGCTGCTCCAGCCACTGGCCAGCCGCCTGCTGCCCCATGCCCTCGATCAACTGGCGCTGGCTCTGCAACCGAAAGAGGCAGGCAAGCAAGCGGCCTGGGCTTTCGCTGATAGCGATCAGGACGGAGCGGATGGCCAGCGTAGCAACCCCTGGTTCAAACCGAGCTGGGATCTGGACCTCTACCTGGGTGCCGATCTCTTTACCGCCGGCGCCCTGTTTGGCCGCGACGTCATCCAGCGCGCCGTCCGGTTGCTGAACGCAGCGCCCGAGCTGCCACGCGATCACGAAGGTGTACTTGCCGCCCTTATCCTGGCCACCGAGCAAGACAAACTGGGTGTCGCCCGCGTGACCCAGGTGCTCAGCCATCGCAGTGCCAGCAGTCCCGCGACGCCGGCCGCCTGCGATGCCGGCAAGCCGCAGCGTCTTGAGCGCCTGACCTGGCTGGTGAACAAGCTGCGTCCGGGTACCCGTCTGAGCCGCCAGTCCAAATTACCCGGTGCGCTACGCACCCACTGGCCATTGCCCGAGCGACTGCCCAAGGTCAGCCTGATCATTCCTACCCGGGATGCCTACAAGCTGCTGCATGCCTGCATGGAGGGTCTGCTGACCCAGACCGATTACCCGGATCTGGAAATCATCATCGTTGACAACCAGACCAGCGATCCCCAGACCCTGGAGTACTTCGACGAACTCAAGACCCGTGGTGTGCGCATCCTGCCGCACCCCTATCCCTTCAACTACGCCACCCTGAACAATGTCGGTGTCGAGTTCGCCACAGGGGAATACATAGGGCTGGTCAACAACGACATCGAGATCCTGCATCCCGACTGGCTCAAGGAAATGATGAGTCTGGCCGTACGACCTGATGTTGGAGCGGTAGGCGCCAAGCTGCTGTGGAAGAACGACATGGTCCAGCACGCCGGTGTCGTCATCGGCATCAACGGCCTGGCCGCCCATACGGGCAACAACTGGCTGCGCGACGATCCCGGCTATCTGGGCTTCAACCATCTTGCTCGTCGTCAGAGCGCCTGCACCACTGCCTGCTTGATCCTGCGCCGCGACCTTTATCTGCAGATCGAGGGCATGGACGGGGTACGCCACCCCGTGGCCTTCAACGATGTGGACATGTGCCTGCGCATCAATGAGCTCGGCCTGAAGATCCTCTGGACGCCGTTCGCCGAGTTGATCCATGCGGAATCGGCGAGTCGGGGCAAGGACTCCACTGCGGACAAGGCTGCGCGATCCAGGAGAGAACAAAATCTCCTGCTGTCGCGCTGGGGGAGGTCATACAGGTATGACCCTGCCTATCATCCCTCTTTAAACGCGGACTGGGCATTGGGTACTTACGCCGGCATGAGTTTCTCATCGATGAACGGTGGTGCTTTGGGGGAGGGTAGATGAATTTCTCCCAATACTTCGAGGAGCCAAATAGTTTCGTATCAGCTACCCATTATTATTACGAAGAGATTCCTGAGCTAGGGGTGGCTGGGATTTCCAAGTTTTACCATATACACCTTGCGATATTGCAGTTGCGCGAAAAGAGTTTCCCAGGAATTTCATTGGAAAGTACTGATTCGCGTCTAGGTTTTTTGGGTTGGTGTGTAGTGCACGGCCGCAGAGAATATCAAGCGCTACGTGAGTTTTCCCAGTACTGGCGAGACCTATCTGTACCAGCAAGCCTCCCTAGAACTAGGTGGTCAGCCGGGATTTCCCGGATGCTGCAACTCGTAATAGCGGGGAGGCCAGACTTAAATATAGATAAGAGACTAGAGACTGAAGACGATCAGCTAAAGGCGCTGGCATGGTTTTTTGTCGGCGGTGGGTTGGCAGATATCGGCATGACGGCGAAGGATGTACCGGCTTGGCAAAAGAGAGTTCTTTTCCATACTGATCAGATAGAGAAGACACTTTTCTCTCAGCTCATATATTCAGTCAGGCAAGACATACGTACTGCTTTTGATCTAGGCGATAAAGAAGGTTTATTAGCCTACCGCTCTTGGATCTACAACTGCGGAATAGTGGAAGCAGGCCTATCTAATATCCTGAAGGCAAGACCTACTGCATGGCCGGACGATGAAGAAAAGGCGGAAGAAAGCAGAAGTATGGTTGGTGGCGTAAATCTCATAGGTTACGCCTATGGTGAGTTGGGCATCGGCGAAGATGTGAGAATGGCGGCCCGTTGTCTCGTCGAGCGAAATATTCCTTTCGTAATCGTGAATGTGAAGCCAGGACAGGAGATAAGTCAGGACGACCGAAGCCTGGAGGCATGGGTTAGCGACGAGCCAAAGTATGCGGTAAACATCATCTGCCTAACGGCGCTTGAGATGCTTCGGGTTTACTTAGAGCAGGGGAGACAACTCTTCTCAGGTCGATATAATATAGGTTATTGGCCTTGGGAGCTGAGTTCATGGCCTGAAAACTGGACGCATACCTTTTGCCTAGTTGATGAAATTTGGTGTTCGAGTCAGCATACTTTTTGGGCTGTTGATCCGGTTTCCGCGGTGCCGGTAGAGCACATGCCTATGGCGGTATGGATTAATGCAAATCTCCCATCCGTGATAGATTCTAGAGAAAAATTCAAGCTGCCTCTTGATAGTTTTATATTTATTTTTTCGTTCGATGGTAACTCTTCGGTATATAGGAAGAACCCAGTCGCTGTGTTGAATGCTTTTATATCCGCCTTTAAGGAGAAGCACGAGCGAGTTTTTCTCGTAATAAAAGCGATGAGAGCTTCACAAGGTCCTGTCTGGGATCAGATAAACGCTGCAGCTAAAGAAGATAAGCGGATTAAGATAATAGACGCTGTTCTTGCTAAGGAAGAGGTGGTTTCACTATATAACGCGTGCAATTGCTTTGTTTCCCTTCATAGAGCAGAGGGTTTTGGTCGAGGAATCGCTGAGGCGCTTTTGCTAGGAATGGACGTTATAGCTACCAATTATGGAGGGAACAAGGATTTTTGTATTGGTGAAGGTGCCTACCTGATCCCGTACCAAATGATTTCAGTGGGTCTCGACGAATACGTCGAAGCTGTTGGCCAACGATGGGCAGATCCTGAGGTTGAGGTCGCGGCTCAGGCAATGCGGCAGGTTTACCTAAAAAATGAAGGTAGATATTTCGAAAAGCACGACATTTCGAAGTATGACGAGTTGTTCGGCCTAAAAGAAATCGGGCAAAAGTATTATGATAGGTTGGCTGAATTAGGATACGTTTGATATGGCACTTGATAATGACGCAGAGCTAATGTTAGGCGCCTATCAAGTTAAGCTCAGATTGAATGAAAATGTAAGCTCCGTAGTAATAATTCTTGCAGGAATTGGTAGCGATTTTTCCAAAGACCCTGAGTTTGACTTTCAAGGTGTAGGTAAGTCTTCTTTTAATTATTCATTTGTCTATGTGAAGGACAATAGTCGGTCGTGGTATACAAATCCCCATGGCTGGATGGACTTGGTGGATTTTATACAGAACCTTCTTCCAGACAGTACGGAGTTACGAATTACCCTTTTAGGCTCCAGCATGGGAGGAGCTGGGGTTTTAAGGTTGGCGAAGTATGTCAAAGCGAATAGGGTTGTCGCAATCTCGCCCAGATCAACTCTCTCGACCGATTTCGACATTCGTAATATCGAAATCGTAAATGCGGTAGAAAATCCGGAGTTGTTGGACTATTTTCCAGCGGCGTCAGGTGTCGAATATATCGTTCTATTCTCGATCGATGATTACGAAGATACACTGCATGTTGCGCAGCTTCCATTCACTTCTTATTGGGTAAGGGGCGGGCACAATGTGGCCTATACCTTTAAGAAGCTAGATTTACTAGATGTGCTTTTCGAGGCGCTGTGTGCTCCAGTGCTTTCAATAGCGGATCTAGGGTTCGATAATTCGAATCTTTCGACATTCGACTGTGCGTTGCAAAGAAGTAATGTCAATTTTGAATTGGCGGCATGTGATGAAAGCATAATTCCTGAGTATGTATTCGACTCGTGGTATCAAAAAAAGCTAGTAGCTTATTCGGCTAGTCAAGGCAAAGGTCATCTTTTCTTTCCCATGCATTATCTCAGCAGAGTAGCGGGGGTGGAACTGGAGAGATATCTATTCTATGGATGGTCCTATTTAGAAGAGTGGGGCGTTTGGGGCATAGGTCCCGTCCATACGCTTGGTTTCCAGCTCCTTGATCACGAACGTGATTTTGATATTCATGTCAATATCATGCTTACGGTCTTCAAACCAGCTCCTGAGTATGAGCAGCACATTAAAGTCTTACTAAACGGCGAAGCCGTTTTTGATGGCTACCTGAGTAGTGAAAGATGCCTGCTGACCTTTCCTGCGGCGGCAAAGGATAATAATATTGTTATCATCACCAAAAATCACATATCTCCTGCAGAATGCGACATCGCTGGTGATGATAGAAGTCTTTCGGTGGGCATTGAAGAAATTTTCCTCAGGCCAATTTTCTAATTGGAATAGACATGAATAAAGTTGAGAGAGTCCTCCTGGAAGGGTCTTTTTGTGGTGACTATAGTCTCGCAATCGTTAATAGAAGTATCGCTGTAGCCCTAGTGCAGGAAGGGTATGACGTATACATAACTTCCTCAAACGAAAGTTTTGAAAAGATTACTGCTGACAGTGAGGTTATGAAAGCTGGTTTGAATGAAAAGGTTTTTAACCGGTCATTCGACGCTAATTTCGATCTGCACCTTTTTAATGACTGGCCAGTACAAGTCGATCGCAAGGCGCCTCTGGTAGGAGCAATATGTTGGGCATGGGAAGAGACTGTAGTTCCTTTTGAAATAGTCGATAAGTTTAATAGGGATTTCGATTTCGTTGCCGTTGCTAGCAAATTCACTGAAGATGCTTTGCTGGTTGGAGGGTTGACCGTTCCAGTCTTTGTTGTTGGTGAAGGGGTAGATCATTTAGATCGCTATAGCAAATTAAGTCAGCGTAAAATAAAAAATAAAGACGGCTTTCAGTTTCTTCATATATCGTCTTGCTTCTGGCGTAAAGGAGTTGATGTGCTCCTCGCTGCGTTTAATGAAGAGTTTGCTAATGACAACGATGTCGAACTTGTTATTAAAACATTTAGGAACCCGCACAACGGGTGGCTTGATGAGTTCGTAGAAAAATTGAAACCTTCGGTCAAGTCCAGGGTAACACTCATCTACGATTCTTTAGATAGCGAAAGTTTGGCGAAGCTTTACTTGGCAGCAGATTGCACAGTATTCCCCACCCGCGGAGAAGGATTCTTGCTACCTGCAGCAGAGTCTATGTATTTTGGAGTGCCGGTGATAGTCACGGGCTTCTCGGGGCATATGGATTATTGTAACACTGATAACTCAATAGTTATTGATTACGACCTTATCCAATCGGCCTCACATCTATCGTTCACTGGTTCGATGGTCGCCGAGCCAGACGTTATGAGTTTACGAAAGGGAATGCGACGCGTACAGAAGTCGTCGAAAATTGCTTTGCAAAGATTGACATCAGCTGGTAGCGAAACTTCCAGAGCTCTCACATGGCATGGAACAATAGTCAGATTTAAAGCTGGATTAGAGCAATGTTTAACAAAAAATAAAACGGCTAAGGCAGAGCGCGATATTTCTGTTATCTCAACTTGGGATGTCGAGTGCGGAATAGCCACCTACAGTCAGGAACTTTTAGCCGCATCCTCTATGTCGGGGCGTATAAAAAATATTTTCTGTGAGAGGATTATTGCTTCCGAAGAAGATGTATCTCCTCTAGCTGACAATAGAAAAGTTGTCGCCGGAGCTGAAATTATACCGGTGTGGTACCGCCATGGCGACGGTGTCAAAGCGCTCATTGCTTCGCTTTTGGAAGACGCTGCTGACATCGTCATTCTCCAGCATCACTTTGGGTTTTTTTCCATAGCAGCTGTAAATGATATTGCCGCGGCGCTTCATTACGCAAACAAGAAGCTAATCTTAGAGTTTCATGGCATTCCGTCTGAGGTAGATCTTTCACTGTTAGAAAGCTCGTGTATATCGCTAGTGGTTGCCCATAGCAAATTAGATTTTGGTCGTGTAAAGGCTGTTGGTATAAAAAATGTCATAAGGTTACCACTTGGGATAGCCGCAAGCTCTCAAAAGCTTGACGCCGTAAAAGACAAGAACGACACTGAGTTGGTGATTGCAACATTTGGATTTTGTTTGCCGCATAAAAACTTTGAGGCTATTCTTTATCTGGTTTCGCTAATAAATTCAATAGGAATTTCATGCCGAGCAAAAATGCTGATCAGTGTAAAGAAAGAGCGTTCTAGTTATGATTATTTACTCCATTTAAAGGCAATCATAAAAGCGCTCTCACTAGAAGATAAAGTTCTGCTCGACACTAGATACAACTCTTTGTCTATGGTCATAGATGAGTTAGCCTGTTCTGATGTAGCAGTGTTCCCCTATGCTGAAGTTCCGGAATCAGCGAGTGCCGCTATTAGAGTGGCGGTTCGAGCTGGTATTCCTATAATCTGTTCAACAGCCACTATGTTTGAAGAATTTGAAGGCGTTGTTCCTCGGATAGATTCTCGATCTATTTACACTTTGGCTAGTAAAGTCATCGATGCATCTCCGATAGGGAAATCTTCGCTTCGATTAAGGGATGCTATTCGCTCCTTCGCGGCTGCAAATTCATTTGAGCGAATCGGAAGATTTTACTCTGATGTCGTTGACGCATACTGCTAGTGGATTAGATCATGGCTAAGTATTCGGGTTTTGTTGATACAGTAAATTCAAATCTTGTGGCAGGTTGGCTTTATGATGCGGAACTCCCGAAAAAGCGAATCGATGTGGTCGTTATCCAAGGCGAAAAAGTTCTAGGCAAGGCGACTTGCACTGAGTTTCGTCCTGATCTATTAAAACTAGGTATAGCTGATGGAAAGTATGGCTTCCGCATAGAGCTGACAGCTAGTCTATTAGATCTTAAGGCTCCGATAAGCCTATATTTCTATGATGAGGGCAAGATACTACCATTCCCAGGTATTTCGGTTTTTGAAATTCCGGCAGGTGATTTTAGTGAGCAGTCGTCAAGTTTAGATAATACGGAGAGTCTGTGGTCCAAAATAATAAAAAGTGATCTCGGAAACTTCGAAGGATGCCGTGAGTTGATGAAGGAGATTCTGCCTAAGGGAGGTTCAAGCCGCTTTTGGAAGTCTTTTCGTCAAAATTTAATAGTTGCCTCTGAAGATCAACGCAGGAAGCTTTTTGTAAGTCTGGCAAGTAATAATGGATTATATAAGGGAAAATTTTTGACAGCCAGTGATCAAATAAATTCTTGGATGTCCCGCGGAGAAGTGAAATATTTTTCAAAAAGCAGTATACCAATAGCTACTAATCTGAATTCTATTGATTCCGCATCCATCATATCGGAGCTGTACATGATGGCTCTGGGCCGCATGCCGGATGAAAAAGGTTTGAAGGATTACTCTACAGCTATTGAAGATGGTCTGCCTTTAGACGAGGTTTGGGAAAGTCTGACTAATAGTGACGAATTCTTTTTGTTAGACAGAGATCAATATGTCAATATCGATGACAGAGTTTCAACTGGTATTGCGATAGGATACGATGATCCGAAAGAGCTTCCTTTTGCCTCATATTATAATGAGCGCGCAATTGAGAACGATTCTTTGAATGTTAATAGAGTTTCTTATATGAAGTCGTCCAATGAAAAGCAGTACGTTGTTGCCTATTTGTCTAAGGGTGACGAGTATTTTCTAGGGGAAGGTGTAGTTATCGAAGGTATGTATAGCGACGAGAATACGTCGATTATGCGGAGTGACCCAGGTTTCTTGCTCTATGGCATGAAGCTAGATTTGGCACCTGGCGCTTACGTTCTGGACTTGCATATAGAAGCAGCAGACTGGTCCACGTACGCTGTTGATGTTGTTTCAGATTTTGGATTTCACAAGCTATTTCATTCAGATCTTTCTGGAACTTCGAAATTTCGCGCTACATTTCACGTTGGCTCAAACAACACATTCGTAGAGCCTAGATTGATTACGCTTAACAATAATGCCAGTTTGAGGGTTGTTCAAATCTTAATCTACAAAAAATGAATGGTCTAAGAGGGTTGTCGACTTAATGAGGGTCATAACGAAAACCGACCTGCAAATGGCGCTGGAAGCTTGCAAGTCAAGTTTCCTTTATGCAGGATTTTTTAGTCTGTTCATAAACCTTTTACTTCTGGCTCCATCCTTTTACATGTTGGAGGTGTATGACCGAGTTGTCAGCAGTAGAAGTGTTACTACGCTTATTATGCTGACAATATTAGTGACCGTGCTAATGGCCACTTATGGGGCATTAGAATGGATTCGTTCTCGCATAATGGTGAGAATATCAACCAAGTTGGATCTACTTTTAGGCGAGCGCGTACTGGGAGCTAGTTTTAAGCAGTCGCTATATGCAGGTAGTACAGGCGTCTCCGCCCAACCTATGGGTGATCTGACAGGGCTGCGGCAATTTCTAACCGGTAGCGGCGTTTTTGCCTTTTTTGATGCTCCCTGGATGCCTATATATATCGGCATCATGTTTTTTTTCCATCCCTGGTTTGGCGTATTAACAGTCGTTGGCGCATTAGTAGCGACTGCTCTCGCGTTTGCAAATGAACGAGCTACAGCAAAGAGGTTGTCGGAGGCGAACAAGGAAAATAGTGCTGCTTTGAGTCTGGTAGGAATGGCGCTACGTAATTCTGAAGTTTTGTCGGCGATGGGGATGCTTCCTAATCTAACCAAGAAATGGAAAGTGAGAAGTTATAAGACGCTTGCTTTGCAAGGCAGGGCAAGCGAGATGGGCGGGGCAATTTCTAATATCTCGCGCACTTGGCGAATACTGTTGCAGTCTTTTGTGCTTGGGTTGGGCGCCTATCTTGTTATTAATAACGAAATTACTCCAGGGCTCATGACCGCGGCCTCGCTGCTAATTGGTCGGGCACTCGCGCCTATTGATCAAATGATCGCAAACTGGAAAGGTTTCGTTAATGCCCGCGGCCAATATGCTCGATTGAACGAGGTATTGAAGCAAATCCCGGCAGAGCCTGAGCGGATGTCTCTACCTGCTCCAATGGGAGATCTTTCTGTGGAGCAGTTGGTGGTTACTCCACCTGGTGGTCATCTCCCCGTTCTCAAAGGGATTAGTTTTCGTGCCCCTCCCGGTGCATCCGTTGGTGTCCTAGGCGCAAGCGCCGCCGGAAAATCTACCTTGGCACGCGCGCTCCTCGGAATCTGGCCTGCTCAGAGTGGAAAGGTGCGCTTGGATGGGGCAGACATGTTCCATCTTGATCGAGCGGCGGTAGGTCCATACCTCGGTTACCTGCCTCAGGACATCGAGCTTTTTGAAGGTTCTTTAGGTGACAATATCGCGCGCTTCGGCGAGGTTGATGCGGCAAAGGTGGTTGAGGCTGCCCAGATCGCGGGTGTCCACGAAATGATCCTCCGCTTGCCCCAAGGCTATGACACCGTCATCGGTGCCCATGGTGGTGTTTTATCGGGCGGGCAGCGTCAGCGTATCGGACTAGCGCGCGCCATATACGGCGATCCGAAACTGGTCATCCTCGATGAGCCGAACTCCAATCTGGACGACGTCGGTGAGCGCGCGCTGGGCGAGGCTCTTATCAAGCTCAAGCAGAAGGGCACTACGCTCTTCATCATTACCCACAGGGTCAGCGCTCTGGCCTATGTGGACAACCTCCTGGTACTGAGTGAAGGCCAGATCGTAATGTCTGGAGCCCGGGATCAGGTACTAGCGCAGCTAAAGGCTCAGCAATCAGGTGGTCCTCAGCCGGTGCCCAATCCGGGCTCGGTTACTCCCTTACCTCCCAAGCCTGGTAGTGCAGGGGGCGCACCCGTATGAAAGACGTTTATTTGGAAGCTGAGGCCGCAGGTCTCAAAGTCAACGACGTTCCTGTGCGCCGGTTAGGCTTGATCATTCTCTTTGCTGTGTTCGGTATCGGCGGTGGCTGGGCAGCCCTGGCACCGCTCAATAGTGCGGCCTTCGCCACAGGTTTGGTGGCGGTAGACAGCTACCGCAAGTCGGTCCAACACCTGGAAGGCGGTATTGTCCGCGAGGTGCGGGTACACGACGGCGACGACGTTAAGGCCGGGGACGTGCTGATCGTTCTGGACAGCACCCAGGCGGGTTCGGAACTGGAGGCGACCCGTGGTCAGCTGATTGCCGCCCAGGCGCAGGAGGCCCGGCTCATCGCCGAGCGTGACGACGCCAATAACATTACCTTTGGCGCGAGTGACTTTCCCACCGCGGATAAGCGCGTCCAAGAGGCGCGCGCCAGTGAACGGCAAATCTTCATAGCAGGCCGCGATGCGCGCCGTGGTGAAATAGACGTTCTGAAGAATCGCGCCGCAGAGCTCGAACAGCAGATTCGGGGCTACAACGAGGTCATCGCCAGCAAGGAGAGTCTGGCCAAATCCTATGCCAGCGAGATCAAGGATCTTACCGGTCTGTTGAAAGAGGGCTTCGTCAGCAACGAGCGTCTTCGTGACCAGGAGCGCAATCTCTCTCGTCTGCAGGCAGAGATCGCCGATCAGCGTTCGGCTATCGCCAGGGCCAAGGTCCAGATCGGTGAGACGCGGCTGCAGATCCTGCAGACTACCCAGAAATTTAAATCTGACGTGGCGAGTCGTCTGGCTGATACCCAGTCGCGAATCTACGAGTCACGGGAGCGGCTGGGCGCCTTGCAGGACAAGTACAACCGCACCGAGGTCAAGGCACCGGTCAGCGGCATGGTGATGAACCTGGCGGTACATACCATCGGGGGCGTCGTGCAATCCGGTACCAATCTGCTCGATATCGTGCCGGATGCGGCCAAGCTCATCGTCGAGGTGCATATCGAACCCAAGGACATCGATCGGGTAGAACTGGGGACCAAGGCCGAGGTTCGTTTCAGTGCCTTCAGCAATGCCACCACGCCCATCATCGAGGGCGAATTGGTCTATGTGTCGGCCGACCGCATCACCAATGAGCGCGACGGTACGCCTTACTATCTGGGCCGGGTAAAGCTGACCGAACAGGGTAAGAAGGATCTCGGGCATCGGGAGCTGGTCGCAGGTATGCCTGCTGACGTGCTGATCAACACCGGTTCGCGCACCATGCTGCAATACCTGCTCAAGCCAGCGCGCAATGCCATGGCTCGCTCGATGATCGAGGAGTAGAGCAGACATGAACGCCAAGTTTCTTGCATTGGTGGCCGTGTTGGGCTGCTCTGGCTGGGTACAGGCACAGACGCCCGTCGCGCCTAGGTCACAGGATTACGTAGACCTCTGGAAGCTCTATCAGGACAGCGCGGTGTCGGACCCCCGTATTCGGGGTGCAGAGGCCCAGGTGAAGAATCTGGAGGGCCAGGAGCGCGCCGCCTTCGGCCAGGTGCTGCCGCAGTTGAGCGGTGGGGCTTCGACCAGTCGGGTTCGGCGCGAGGAGGGCATGCAGACTCTCAACTACAATGGCGAGAGCTACAACCTGACCCTGAGCCAGGCGCTCTACAACGCTGCCGCCTGGCGCGGCTTCAAGCGCTACGAGCAACTGACCGAGCAGTACCGTGCCCAATACGAGGATGCCAAGACCCAGTCGGCCGCGGACCTCGTCCAGCGCTATTTCGCCGCCTTGGCGGCTGAAGATACGCTCGAGCTGGTCACCGCCGAGCGCAAGGCGACGCAGCGCAATCTGGATCGTGCCCAGGCGCTGTTCGACAAGCAGATGAGCACCGTCACCGACGTCCTGCAGATCTCCGCCAAGGTGGACAGCCTGAAAACCCAGGAGATCGAAGCACGCAACCAGATCCAGGTGACCCGCGAAGCCTTGGGCGAGCTGATTGGCCGTCCGGTCTATCAGCCGCTCAAACGCCTTAACGAAAAAGCTCAATTGGCCATGCCGCAAGGTGACGAAGAACTGTGGGTGAATTCTGCAGTGGCGAACAACCCCGCACTGGAGGCCAAGCAGCGCGCCGTGGATGCCGCCAACTACGGTATCTCCGAGGCCAAGGCCGGTCATCTGCCGACCTTGAGCTTCAACCTGGGCGCGCAGCGCAGCGACTTCGCCTATGACAACGTCATCGCCTCTTCCGCGATCAACACCTACTCAGCCACCATCAGCGTGCAGATCCCGCTCTATAGCGGCGGTTCGACCAGCGCCCGTGTCGCCAGCTCCTATGGCTCGCGCGATGCCGCGGAGCAGGAGTACGAATCGATCCGCCGTCAGGTGGTGAAGGAAACCCGCACGGCCTACATGAAGAGCGCTGCAGACCTGGCCAAGATCGGTTCGTCGCGTAATGCCCTGGATTCGGCGATCAAGTCCCGCGCCGCCAGTGAGCGATCGCTCAGCCTGGGCGTGGCAACCGCCGTGGATGTGCTCAACGCGGTGCAGCAGGAATACAGCGCACGACGGGATTATCTGCAGGCGCAATACGACTTCGTCACCAACCAGCTGGTGCTGCTGCGTTGGAGTGGCGGTTTCCGTGATACCGATATCCAGAAGATCAACGGTTGGCTGGCGGTACCTACGCCCGGTGAAGAGCGCAAGACGGGCGTCAAGGAAGGAGAGGTCGCCAAAGGATGAGCGGAAGGCAATAGGGTTTGCATCCGCGCCGCCCACCCCCTATCGTCTGCCCCCTATTGGGGGCAGACACTTTTCTATCTGAAAGAATTGCCCTGATTGCAGTATTCACTACGAGGTAGACAGGTTCGCGGTGTTATCAGGCGAAGCCAGGTCTAGTCCAAAGGAGACAGGTTGAACAGCTACGACCTCGGGCCACGCGCCACGGACACGCCGGTGCTATTAACCCTGGTAATACCGGTATTCAACGAGACGGAAGCCATTCCTTTCTTCCTGGAGCGAGTAGGGGCCGTCTTTGCGACACAGAATGGAATCGACCTGGAGTTTCTGTTCATCAACGATGGCAGTACCGATGCGACCTTGCAGACGCTATTGGAATGCCAGCGGCGTGAGCCACGAATCCGAGTGCTGGATCTGAGCCGCAACTTCGGCAAGGAAGCGGCCATGACCGCCGGTCTCGAAGAAGCCCGCGGTCAGCTGATCGTGCCGATTGACGTCGATCTCCAGGATCCACCCGAGGTGATTCTGGAGATGATTGCCAAATGGCGCGAGGGCTATGAGGTCGTTCTCGGACGACGCCTAAATCGCGACTCGGATTCCTGGGCCAAGCGTGCCTCGGCCAACTGGTTCTATCGTCTGCACAACAAGATTGCCGATCCCCAATTGCCGGAGAATGTTGGCGATTTCCGCCTAATGGATCGTTGCGTGGTGGAGGCGCTCAAGGAACTCCCGGAGTCGCGCCGATTCATGAAGGGGTTGTTCGCCTGGGTGGGCTTTCGCACCGCCTACGTGGACTATGCGCGCCCTGAGCGGATCGCCGGTTCGACCAAATTCAACGGCTGGCGGCTGTGGAACTTCGCCTTGGAAGGCGTCACCAGCTTTAGTACTGATCCCCTGAGGGTCTGGACCTATCTGGGATCAGCAGTCTCCCTGGTGTCCTTCCTCTTCGCCATATCTATCGCCCTGAAAGTGTTGATCAAGGGTGTGGATGTGCCCGGTTATGCCTCCATCATCGTCTCGGTCACGTTCTTGGGCGGTCTGCAGCTCATGGGAATAGGCATTCTTGGCGAGTATCTGGGGCGAACCTATATCGAAGCCAAGCGCCGTCCGGTCTATGTGGTGCGCAAGAATTACACAGTGACCGATCGGGTCGAGTCATGATCACCAGGCTCAAGGCACTGCGCGAAGGCCGCGCCTTTGGCGAGCTATTGGTAGCCAGTCGCTTTGGTTTGGTAGGACTCGCCGCCACAGCTGTGCACCTTGCCATTGTCACCCTGCTGATTCGAGCTGGCTTGGCACCGTTGCTAGCCAATCTGCTGGCCTTCCTGTGTGCCTTCGGCGTGTCCTTCTGCGGACATTACTTTTGGACTTTCCGCAGTTCAGCCGGCATCGCTAGTGCTGTCCTTCGTTTCTTCCTAATAGCCGTGGGTGGCTTTCTGATTAATAGCGTGCTTCTGGCACTCCTGCTGCACTGGACCTCTCTGGGTAGCACAACTTGCGCGCTTATCGCCGTCCTAGTTGTACCCGTGTTGTCGTTTCTGGCCAGCAAGTTCTGGGGCTTCGCCGCATAACCCGTCATTGTAGGGATTTAGATTTGAACATTCTCACTCACAAATCGCACCCGATGTTGCGTAGTGATCTGCTCTGGGCCTTGATCCTAGGAAACTTGGCTTTCTTCTGGATACTGGGGCCTAGCGTGCTCAATCCCCTAAATGCCAGCTGGTTAAACGGCGGTGATCCGTTACAGAATTACCTAGGTTGGGCGTTTTACAGGAATTCTGCCTGGACAATGCCGTTGGGACTCAACCCAAACTATGGCCTCGAACTTAGTAACTCCATCGTCTATACCGATTCCAATCCGCTGTTCGCCATGGTGTTCAAGGTACTGTCACCTATCTTGCCAGGTACCTTCCAGTACGTAGGGATATGGCTGCTCTGTTGTTTCATTCTTCAAGCTTTTTTTTCACTAAAGCTATTGGGCCTTATTTCAAACGATCGACGCGTATTGGTTTTAGGTAGTCTATTCTTTTTGTTTGCTCCGCCCTTTATGTGGCGTGCGCAGGCTCATTTCAATCTGGTCGGGCACTTCATCGTTCTGGCGGGATTATATCTGGCGTTACGACCTATGCCGCGCCGGCAATCTATTGCCTGGGTTGCCCTATTCGCCATCGCCACCCTGACGCATGCGTACTTCCTTCCAATGCTCGCTGCACTGTGGCTGGGCGATCTGGCGTGGAAGTTTTACAAGAAAGAGCGCCAGGCCCTTGGTGCAGCCGTCGAGCTGGGCGCTGTGGCAGCGGTCGTTATCTTTTGCGCCTGGCAGGCGGGTTACTTTGCCGTGAGCAATGGCGGCGCCTCCGCCTCGGGCTACGGCGTGTACCGTTTCAACCTGCTTAGTCTCTTTGATCCGGTGAACTCTTGGGATCCAGGACCCATGGCTCGCTGGTCCTATGTATTGCGAGATATCCCGGAGGGTAGCGGCGATTACGAGGGCTTCAATTATCTTGGCCTCGGCACTCTGTTGATCTTGCTCTTTGCTCTTCCCGGCTACTGCAGTTCCCACGTCAAACTAACTTCCCTGATCAAGCGCTATCCTTGCCTCTTCGTGATGCTCTTGGCGCTGACATTGTTCGCTATTACCCATCGTATAGGATTCGGTGCCTTCGAATGGACGCTGCCCCTGAACGGAAAGCTCGAGCGTCTTGCGAACGTTTTTCGTGCATCGGGCCGGCTGTTCTGGCCGGTTTACTACGTAGTGGTATTGGCCATCCTCTACGTATTCCTAAAAACGACCAGAATTCGTATCGCCTTGGGTTTCCTGGCGTTGGCTGCCTTGGTTCAAATCGTTGATACCGGTAATTTCCGCGAGGGTTTCCAGGCCCGGGTACGCTCGGATGCTGCGCTGACCGTAACGACGCCGCTAAGAGCACCCTTCTGGGAAATGGCAGCGCACCGCTATAAGAAGGTTCGATCCACCCTTCCTACTAATCAAGGGCGGGACTGGTCGACGTTCTCTAAATACGCGGCGTCCCATGGACAGGCAACCGATATGGTTTATCTGGCTCGCATGGACCAGAAAGCTCTGGCCCAGGCTGTTCAGCAAGCTAACGAACGTATTGCGAGGGGAGCTTACGACGGCGATACCCTTTACATCGTCGACAGTTCCCAACTCGAAATGGTCAAGCAAAACCTCAAACCAGAGGATCTGCTCACGGCTGTGGATGGCTTTAATGTGGTGGCGCCGGGATGGAATGCTTGTCAGGAGTGTCTCGCCGTTCAAGGCTTCGAGATCCCAGTGACTGACGCTCGCCGATTTAAGGAAGAGGCTGGCACTACCTTGAGCTTCGCTAAGGGGCAGGCTAGCGCCTCTTACCTTGAGCGTGGCTGGTCTACGTTGGAGGACTGGGGCGTTTGGTCCAATGATCATGCATCGGCTCTGACCTTTCCGGCCACCAACGAGCTGCGAGGTGTCGCTTTCATGATGAATGCGTTCCTGACCTCGGCAACGCCCGTGCAACGCATTGGTGTTTCTTTCAATGGTATCCCGGTGGGAGTCTTTCAGCTGAGTAAGGCCTCTGACAATCTCTTGGAGATCGAGCTACCTGCTGCGGTTAGAGATAGCATCGCTGAAAAGGGGACACTTACTGTCCGCTTTGATCTGAAGAGTGCGATCATACCGCGTGACTTAGGGCTTGGTAGCGATGATCGAATGCTGGCAATAGGCCTAAAAACTATTGCTTTGTATTAATATTCTCAAACGCGGCTCTGCGAGCCGCGTTTGACGGCTGGCTAGAATGAGGAACTTAATAGTTCTGTGGTTTTGTGGCCTTAACTTTTCGAGACCCTAGGCCCAATCTGTTTGTCCCACCAGCTGTATGAAACCGGTAGCGCCTTCGGTGAGTTGCTGGTTTTCCGGTGACTCGGTGAAATGCAGCATCACGTTGGCGCGGCTCATGCCGTGCTCGAGTTGCGTAGCCCAGTAGCTCAAGCCGCTGGCTTCGCCTTCGCGGCCTAGAACGGTGCGATAGAGGGTGTTGGTGAAGCCAACATTATCTTGGCTGCCATACCAGGTGGCAAACTCGGGCGAAGCAGTGAAATTGCTGGCGATGTCGTCAAAGCTGCGACCAAGGGCGTGCTGGTGCATCCAATACTCGATGCCCTGATACTCCGGCACCCGATCGAAGGCAGTATAGAGGCGCGCGATCTGCGCCTCTTGCTGATCCAGGACGAAGATATCTCGGTCCTGAAAGCGCAGCACGTTCACATCGTGAACTTCCAGCGCAACACTGCCGTTGTTGGCCGTCAGTACCAACGTACTAGGTGCTGTGGCGGTACGTCCAAAATCCGCTACGGTTCCCTGCAGAGAAAGGACATCGTTTCCTTGGCCACCAAACACCCGCATTATATGACCAGAGTCGGCAACCATCTCGCTCTGTAGGAGGCTGTCTCCGTAGCTGCTGCCGAAAGCGACACCTTTTTGGATGACCACATCCGCGTTCGTCCAGGCAACGTGATCAACGATCTTGATGTGGCCCGCCGAGCCTTCTGTGAGCTGCTGACTTTCAGGTGAGTTGGTGAAATGAGTCATGACGTCCAGGCGATTCATGCCTTGATCCATCAAGGTAGTCCAGTAATTCAGTCCATCGCCATCACCTGCACGATCAAGCACACGCTCGTATAGCAAGGAGGCAAACTGGCTATTGGTACTGGTGCCATAGTGAGCGATGAATTCAGCAGAGTTGGCAAAGCTCCGACTGATATCGGTAAAGCTCATGCCATGGGCCTGCAGGTCGGTCCAATAGGCTAGCCCGGCAAGATCAGGCACACGATCAAATACCGTATAAAGCCTTGCCAGCTGAGCTTGGTTTTCCGTCATGACAAAAACAGTCTTGTCAGAAAAGTCGAGCGCGTTGACGTCGTGCAGGTTCAGCGTCTGCCCATTAACGTTGTCCTTTACCTGCAATAGGCTCGGATCATCGGTAGCCGTCGTCAGCTGATAAGACCAGGAAGAGCCGCGCATAATGAGCGCGTCCGTTCCTCGATAGCCGTAGACCTGGGCTGCACCTGTTGTGTCGTACGACAGTCGAGCCTGGACAAGAATATCGTTGGCATCACTGCCACTGGCGACGCCAAGACCGCTTGGTCGATAGGCGCTGCTGGCATCCAGCAGGCCATCGTTGGCACTGCTCGCTTTGGCTACCCAGGCTGCGTTAGCGCCGGTCAGGGCAGCATAGAGAGAGAAGGTATTGGCGTTGTCCCCGGCGGACAGGACGCCACGGATGCTTGCAGTCGCACCAGAGCCATCCAGCAGCGGTCCGCCTGAAGCGCCTGAGCCCAGGCCAGTACCTACGAAGTAAAGCGGATAGTCAGCTACATAGGATGCCGTAGCGGTGTCTTGCATCAGTCCGGTACCGCGCACGGGATACCCTAGTACGGTGCCAGTCAGATCCGAGCCGGTAGTGGAAATGCCCAGGATGCCGGTAGTCGCCCCGATATTCGTGTCGAGACTGATCAGCGCCAGATCATGCCCAACCTCTTCATAACTCGGGACATGATCGCCATTCTTGTCCCAATTACTGGAATAGCCGGACCAGCTATGGGCCGCGTAGGTACCTAGAGGCGCGGAAAAAGAGGTGGAATTGATGTATGCGCCCGGTGTAACCGTGACACTGACTGCTTTTCCGCCATATCGATCGTCGTAGATCACATGGAGCGCTGTCAGCACGTCGTTGTTGCCAACGACCGTTCCTGAGCCCCGGGCTACAGTACCATCAGGAAAAATACTCTGGATGAACGCGATTTCACGGTGGGGAGACGTGGAGCGATCATTGACGAGGAACATGGCGGGCCGCGGCAGTAGGTGACTTGTAGGTCATCATACAGACCCGAGTCTTGCCGCTGCATGTCGCAGGCGTGCGTTCCATCCGCTAGACAAAACCGTCCGGCAGACAGGATTACAAAAGAGATGGTGCCGGCACCAGGAGTCGAACCCGGGACCTACTGATTACAAGTCAGTTGCTCTACCAGCTGAGCTATACCGGCAAGGGGGAGGCCATTATAGCCATGGAAAAGCCCTTGTAAACCAAGGATGTGCGACGGTTAAGGCTGGCGTAAGCCAGCTGCGGCTAAAATGGCGCAAAGAGCTTGCGAGGAGCCGCTGATGAGAACCAAAACCCTGGCCGTCCTGGCCGCTGCCCTGGCCGGTTGCACCAGCCAGGCGAATCTTGAACGCAATCCGCCCATGGAGCTGCGCACGGGCAAGAGTGCTGAGGACTATCGCACCTGTCTGGTGGCCGGCCTGGAGAAGGATGGTCGGCACGTGCTGGTCCAGCCGCAGGGCAGCAGTGGGCAGCGCCTGCTGGTGGACAGCAAGGTGCCTGGGGCGACCGCGGCGATCATCGACATCGGTTCGGCGTCGCGAGGCACGCGCATCCAGCTGCGTGAGCAGATGGCCAACAATCCGCTGCGGCCGCGGACCATTCTGACGGCGGTGAAGGATTGTCTGTGAAATGAGCGGCTAGGCAGGCTGCCCTCACCCTGGCCCTCTCCCCGAGGGAGAGGGGGAAGAGCGGACTGCCCGTCGTCACCTGGAAAGGCATATACAAGAAGGGCGCCCGAGGGCGCCCTTCTTGCGTTCCGCTGCCTGGGATCAGGCGGCCGGTTGGTCACGACGCTGCGGGACGGGCTCGGCGGCGCGCTGGCCGTTGACGTCACGCATGGGAGTACCCCGTACCGGGGCGCCGTTGGCGACGTAGTAGGCGGCATTGCTGCGCGGCAGCGGGGCGCGACCACGGATTTTGTCGGCGATCTTCTCGGCGATCATGATGGTCGGGGCGTTGAGGTTGCCCGTCGCGATGATCGGCATGATGGAGGCGTCCACCACGCGCAGGCCTTCCAGGCCGTGCACGCGACCGGTGCCGTCGACCACCGCCATGTCGTCGGTACCCATCTTGTTGGAGCAGGACGGGTGATAGGCGGTCTCGGCGTGGGAGCGCACGAAGGCGTCCAGCTGGGCATCGGTCACGCAATCGCGGCCCGGGTTGATCTCTTCGCCACGATAGGGATCAAGCGCCGGCTGCTGCATGATCTCGCGGGTCAGGCGGATGCCGTCGCGGAATTCACGCCAGTCCTGTTCGGTGCTCATGTAGTTGAACAGGATGCTGGGGTGCTGGCGCGGATCGCGCGAGGTCAGCTCGATGCGGCCGCGGCTGGGCGAGCGCATGGAGCCGACGTGGGCCTGGAAGCCATGGGCTTCGATGGCGTTGGTGCCGTTGTAATTGATGGCGATCGGCAGGAAGTGGTACTGGATGTTGGGCCAGTCGAATTCCTCGCTGGAGCGGATGAAACCGCCCGCCTCGAAGTGGTTGCTGGCGCCGAGGCCGGTGCCCTTGAGCATCCATTCCAGGCCGATCTGCGGCTGGTTGTACCACTTCAGCGCCGGGTACAGCGAGACCGGCTGCTTGCACTCGTACTGCAGGTACATCTCCAGGTGGTCCTGCAGATTCTGGCCGACGCCGGGCAGGTCATGGACGACCGGGATGTCGAAGCGACGCAGCAGCGGCGCAGGGCCGACGCCGGAGCGTTGCAGGATCTGCGGCGAGGCGATGGCGCCGGCGCAGAGCAGGACTTCACGACGGGCGCGCACGGTGATGGCTTCCAGCGAATCGCCCTTCATGTAGGCCACGCCATTGGCGCGCTTGCCTTCGAAGAGGATGCGATCGGTGGTGGCGTGGGTGACGATGGTCAGGTTCGGGCGACCCTTGGCTTGGTCCAGATAGCCGCGCGCGGTGCTGGAGCGACGGCCGTTCGGGGTGACGAAGCGGTCCATCGGGCCGAAGCCTTCCTGCTGATAGCCGTTGAGGTCTTCGGTGCGCGGATAGCCCGCCTGGACACCGGCTTCGACCATGGCTTCGAACAAGGAATTGGTATTCGGCTTGGCGGTGGTCACCGAGACCGGGCCGTCGCCGCCGTGCCAGTCGTTGGCCCCGGCGTCGCGCTTCTCGGCCTTGCGGAAGTAGGGCAGGCAATCGAGGTAGGTCCAGTCGTCCAGGCCATCGAGTTGCGCCCAGTTGTCATAGTCCAGGGCGTTGCCGCGGATGTAGCACATGCCGTTGATCAGCGAGGAGCCGCCCAGGCCCTTGCCCCGACCGCATTCCATACGGCGGTTGTCCATGTGCGGCTCGGGCTCGGTCTGGTAGGCCCAGTTGTACTGCTTGCCCTGCAGCGGATAGGCGAGGGCGGCCGGCATCTGGGTACGGAAGTCCAGGCGGTAGTCGGGGCCGCCGGCTTCCAGCAGCAAGACGCTGACGTCCTTGTCCTCGGTCAGCCGGGTGGCCAGGACGTTGCCGGCCGAGCCGGCGCCGATGACGATGTAATCGAATTCGTGTGCCATGAAAAAGTCTCCTCCTGACGGCGGGTGGGGTCTGGCCCCAGCCCCGGACCCTCTCCAGCGGAGAGGGGAGAAAAGCGCTGCCTGAGCGGCTTAGAAGATCGAGGCGTAGTCGCCCAGCTCGACCTGCACCGACTTGATGCGGGTGTAGTGGCCGAGGGTGGTGAGGCCGTTTTCGCGACCGACGCCGGAGTGCTTGTAGCCACCCACCGGCATCTCGGCGGGGGATTCGCCCCAGGTGTTGATCCAGCAGATGCCGGCTTCCAGGCGATGGATCATGCGGTGGGCACGGGCCAGGTCACGGGTGACCACGCCGGCCGCCAGGCCGTACTCGGTGTCGTTGGCGCGGCGCACCACCTCGTCCTCGTCGGCATAGGCCAGGATGCTCATGACCGGGCCGAAGATCTCTTCGCGGGCGATGGCCATGTCGTCACGGCAATCGGTGAAGACGGTGGGGGCGACGAAGTTGCCCTTGGCCAGTTCGCCCTGGGTGACGCGTTCGCCACCGGTGAGCAGGCGGGCGCCTTCGGCCTGGCCCTGGGCGATGTAGCCCAGCACCTTTTCCATGTGCGGGGTGCTGACCAGCGGCCCGAAGTTGGTCTCGGCGGCCAGGGGATCGCCCAGCTTGATGCGCTTGACCCGCTCCACCACCTTGGCTTCGAAGTCGGCCTTGAGCGCCTGGGGCACGAAGACACGGGTGCCGTTGGTGCAGACCTGGCCGGAGCTGAAGAAGTTGGCCATCACGGCGATGTCGGCGGCGCGCTCCAGATCGGCGTCGTCACAGATAATCAGCGGCGACTTGCCGCCCAGCTCCATGGTGACTTCCTTGAGGGTCGAGCCGGCGGCGCTGGCCATGACCTTCTTGCCGGTGGCGACGCCGCCGGTAAAGGAGATCTTCTCGATGCCGGGATGCTCGGTCAGGGCCACGCCGACTTCCGGGCCGACGCCATTGACCACGTTGAACACGCCATCGGGCAGGCCGGCCTCGGTGTAGATCTCGGCCAGCTTCAGCGCGGTCAGCGGGGTGACTTCGCTGGGCTTGAAGATCATGGCATTGCCGGCGGCCAGGGCCGGGGCGGATTTCCACAGGGCGATCTGGATCGGGTAGTTCCAGGCGCCGATGCCGGCGACCACGCCCAGTGGCTCGCGGCGGGTATAGACGAAGGAAGTCTCGCGCAGCGGGATCTGCTCGCCTTCCAGGGCCGGAACAAGGCCGGCGTAGTACTCGAGCACGTCGGCGCCGGTGACGATGTCCACGGCCTGGGTCTCGGACAGGGCCTTGCCGGTGTCGAGGGTTTCCAGCAGCGCCAGCTCATCGTTGCGCTCGCGGAGGATGTCCACGGCCTTGCGCAGGATGCGCGAGCGCTGCATGGCGGTCATCGCGGCCCAGACCTTCTGGCCGGCGGCGGCAGCGGCCACCGCCTTGTCCACGTCGGCGCGGCTGGCGCTCTGCACCACGGCAAGCACCTCGCCGGTGGCGGGATTCAGGGTTTCGAAGGTGGCGCCACCGGTGGCGGCAACATAACGGCCACCAATGTAGAGCTGCTGTTCGGCGAAACGGGCCATGGACGTTCTCCCAGGCTGGGCGGGCGCCGTGGCACCCGCAAGGAACACAGGGGGAGCGAAAGAAGGGCTCTTTGCTCCAGCGATGAATCCAGTCTACTTAATTTTTATTGAACGTTCAATCAATGAAAAATTCATAGGCGTGCCGAGACGGGCCGATAGGCGGCGTAGAGGGGTTGAGGGAGGATGAAGGCGTTAGAGGTAAGGCTGGATATCGCTAAGGTATGCCGCCCCTAGCTCCTGCTGACCCAGGCCATGAATCAGCAGGAGCTGGGGCGATGCGGAAGCGTCTCATCTATTAAAAGAAGATGCCAAGGAAGCTATTGATCATCTGTTAAAGCGTATTCCTCTTGGCCCGTCGGGACAGCAAGATGGCTGGTCGGTCTATCCAGCGTTCAAACGCGCTCGCGACGAGAAGACTAACAATGACGAATGTAAAAAATGTGACGATACTACTTGGAACATATCCCATAAATGGGATGCTTGAGAGCATCACAAACGCGCCCAGTGTGAACAAGAGCGGGAAGTGTACGAGATAGAGGCTGAATGAGATTTTTCCAAGCCATCGAAAGCTCTTAAATTCCAAGGCTCTTTTTGCTTGGCCTGATTGCAGGATGCCCCAAAAAATAATAGATGCTGATAGTGTCCTAACTAGCTCGGTCGGATTTTCGCTATGCAAAAATGGCGTTTTACTAGAAATTTCAAAGAGAAATTCCAGAAATTCTTTCGGTATAAAGTAAGGAAAAAGTATGCCGATAGCTATGAGGGTGGTGCCGAAATACTTTTTCTCGCTAAGCTGATTGCGAAATCGAGAGGACAAAAAGCCAGCCATAAATAGAATGTAGAAACTCGTCCCGATAGTCAGGACGAATATGAGTATAATAAAAATATAATATTTTTTGGGGAGCGAATTTTTTGCGGCTGAGAGTGCCAGAAGCAGCATGGATCCCCAGAATTCGATATGCAATGTCCAGGTTGGAGCATTGCCTGAGGTAGCTAAGGGTTGAAGGAGACCTGCGATTGGCGTCGTTTTTAGTATGGATGTGCCCTGATAGCCAAGAAAGATGTTGCTGACTAATATCTCTTTAGTAATCCTTATAGAATTAAGTTGTAGGTGGAATATGCTGTTCTGCCAGTCGGACTGGGTAATTTGATAGGTTAGTTGGGAAAGGGTGGGTGCCATGGCAAAAAGACCATAAGAAAGAAGGGTTGCCATGGCAGCTGGCAGGGCAAGTCTAATGCTACGTTTTACAATTTTTCCTGAAAAACTTCTCCGGTCATTTTCAAACGCCATTGCTAGAACGAAACCGCTCATAATGAAAAATAGATGCACGGCCGTATAGCCGTCCAACAAAAAAAAGAAAGGAGATTGGTAGAAGGAAATGCCCGCTTCTGCATATCTGCCGTTTGTGCCAGTCCCCGCGAAAGCAGGATAAAAATAAGCGAAAAAATGCAGTAGGATTACTTGGAATGCTGCTATGCCTCGTAGTCCGTTCAGCCACTCTAAACTAGGGGTTTCGGATTTTTGTGGCAGGTTTTTGGCAGAGGCTGGCTGAGTGAAATTCATTTTCGGCGGCAATAAAAGTGCATGATGATATTCGCTGGTTATCTACTTGGAATTTATTGCTGGTAGAAATACTAATCTGAGGCCTTGGCCAGTTGCAGGTCCAGGTAGTCGTAGGCGATCTGCAGGGCCTGCTGGGTGTTGAAGGTATCGCCGGAGAGGGCGCCGCGCAGCCAGAGGCCATCGATGATGGCAGCCAGGCCGCGCGCCGAGGCGCGGGCCTGCTCATGGGGCAGGAGGCGCCGGAATTGCCAGCAGAGGTTGGAATAGAGGCGCAGGTCGTTGATGCGTTGCAGGCGGCGCAGATTGGGCTGGTGCATGCTGGTGGCCCAGAAGGCCAGCCAGGTCTTCATGGCCGGGCCACTGACCTGGGTATCGTCGAAGTTGCCCTGGATGATGGCGCGCAGGTTGGCGGCCGGGTCGTCACCGGGCAGGGCGGCGCGGCGTTCGCGCACGGCCTGGCGCAGGGCATTCATCAGATGCCGCATGGTGGCTTCGAGCAGGCCGTTCTTGTCCTGGAAGTAGTGGCTGATGATGCCGTTGGAGACGCCGGCCTTGCGGGCGATGAAGGCGATACTGGCGTCGCCCATGCCGACTTCGTCGACGGCTTCGAGGGTCGCGGCAATGAGCTGCGAACGACGGATGGGCTGCATCCCGACCTTGGGCACGAGGCATCTCCTGAACAGAGCGGAAGGAGCCTCGGAGGGTAACTATTTTTTATTGAACGTTCAATCAATAAAAGATGTCACCACCTTTTGGATTGTGCCCTGGCCAAGGCGGCAATACCAGTCCTGACAGGTGGTTACTTTTAATAACTGCCCGAAAGGCGTAGGCTGGGAACCAGTTCTGCTTCGAGGATCGCCATGGACGCCGTGGTCAGTCGTATCTCCAGCCGTCGCCGCCTGCATGCCCATGCCTGTCCCATTCGGGATGTGCTGGACCGCATCGGCGATGCCTGGTCCTTGCTCACGCTCTTCACCCTGGAACCCGGTCCGCTGCGCTTCAACGAATTGCGCCGGCGGGTCGACGGCATTTCCCAGCGCATGCTCAGCGTGACCCTGCGTCAACTGGAGCGCGATGGCCTGGTGTCCCGCACGGTGACCCCGACCAAGCCGCCCCAGGTGGAATACGCCCTCACCGAATTGGGCCAGAGCCTGATGGTACCGGTGGGTGCCCTGGCCGCCTGGGCCTCCGCGAAGCAGCCTTTAATTCAGCGCCACAGGGCGGCCTACGATCAGGCCGCCGAGGAGAATCCTGATGACCCGTCTCTCTAAGACCGCCCTGTCGGTCCTCGACCTGGTCCCCATCCGTGACGACGGCGATGCGACCCAGGCGCTGCACAATGCCCTGACCCTGGCGCGCCATGTCGAGCAGCTCGACTTTTCCCGCTACTGGGTAGCGGAGCACCACAACATGGACGGTATCGCCAGTTCCGCGACCAGCGTGTTGCTGGGCTATCTGGCCGCCGGCACCAGCACCCTGCGGCTGGGCTCGGGCGGCATCATGCTGCCCAACCACGCGCCTCTGGTGGTGGCCGAGCAGTTCGGCACCCTGGCCTCGCTGTATCCGGGCCGCATTGAACTCGGCCTGGGCCGCGCGCCGGGCTCGGATCAGCGCACCGCCTATGCCCTGCGGCGCGACCGCCTGGGCAGTTCCGACGACTTCCCGCGGGATGTGGAAGAGCTGCAGCACTATTTCGGACCGCAGCAGCCGGGGCAGGGCGTGATCGCCATGCCGGGCGTGGGCACCGAGGTGCCGATCTGGCTGCTGGGTTCGAGCTTGTTCAGTGCCCAGCTGGCGGCGGCCAAGGGGCTGCCCTATGCCTTCGCCTCGCACTTCGCGCCGCGTTATGTGCACGAGGCGATCCGGCTCTATCGCGAGAACTTCAAGCCGTCCGCGGTGCTCGATCGTCCCTATGTGATGCTCGGGGTACCCCTGGTGGCGGCCGACAGCGACGACGAGGCCAATTACCTGGCCACTACCGTCTACCAGCGCATCCTGGCGCTGTTCCGCGGCGACAGCCTGCGCCTGCAGCCGCCGGTGCGCAGCATGGAAGGGGTGTGGTTGCCCCATGAGAAGGAATCGGTGTCGAGCTTTCTCGGCATGGCGGTGATCGGTGGACCGGACAAGGTCCGGGAGCGTCTGGAGCTGTTGCTGGAAAAGACCGACGCCGACGAGCTGATCTTTACCTGCGACGTCTACGAGCAGGCGGACCGGTTGCGCGCCTTCTCGATCCTGGCGGATCTGAAGGGCGGTTGATCGGGGATTGGGTCTGTTGGGCTTCGCTGCGCTCAGCCCAACCTACGTGTGCGCAGCGTTATCCACGTCGATGAGCCGTAGGTTGGGTTGAGACGGCTTCATCGTTGAAGCCCAACAGGCCCAAACGAAAAAGCCGACCCATACTAGCGGTCGGCTTTTTCTTGTCCAAGGAAGGGCAACGCTGCCGCCTTTGTTGGGCTTCGCTGCGCTCAGCCCAACCTACGTGTGCGCAGCGTTATCCACGTCGATGAGCCGTAGGTTGGGTTGAGACGGCTTCACCGTCGAAGCCCAACAGGCCCAAACGAAAAAGCCGACCCTTGCTAGCGGTCGGCTTTTTCCTGTCGAGGAAGGGCAACGCTGCTGCCTTTGTTGGGCTTCGCTGCGCTCAGCCCAACCTACGCGTGCGTAGCGTTATCCACGTGGGCGTTCTACAGGAAGGTGAAGACCCGTTCGCGAGTCAGGCGGGACTTGGGCAGGGCGGCGTTGAAGTCGCTTTCGCCGCGATAGCCCAGGCCGACCACCACCAGGGCGGTGTAGCCCTGTTCGCGCAGGCCCAGTTCCTGGTCCAGGCTGTTGGCGTCGAAGCCTTCCATGGGCGTGGCATCGATGCCCAGGGCGGCGGCGCCCAGCAGCAGGGTGCCCAGCGCCAGGTAGGTCTGCTTCTCCATCCAGTGCTGCACGTCCTTGCGCTCATACCGATGCAGGTCGACGAAGTGACGGCGGGTACCGTCCTGGGTGGCGCGCGCCTCGGGCTTGGCGAAGCGGCCGTCCTGGGCTTCCTGCTCCAGCACCTGGGCCAGATGGCCCTCGGTCATTTCCAGGCGGGTGCAGAGCACGATGACGTGGGAGGCCGGCAGCACCTTGGGTTCGTTGTAGGGGCTCTGCATGCCCCGGGCGATGCGCGCCTTGGCCTCGGCGCTGGCGGCGACCACGAAGTGCCACGGCTGGGAGTTGACCGAGGAGGGCGCCTGGCGCAGCAGCTCCAGCAATTCCTCGACCTGTTCGGCCGGGATGCTGCGGGAGCCGTCGAAGGCCTTGGTGGTGTAGCGGGTGCGGGCGATCTGGGACAGCTGCATGGATAACTCCTGATCGGATCAGTGGGTAGGGGCCGGCTGGGCGTCGATCTTGACGCGGAACAGGCTGTAGGGCTTCTGGCGCAGGTCCTGGCCACCGTGGAACTGGGCCTGGCGATGGAGCTGATTGGCGGTGAAATAGAGATAGCCGTCCGGACCGATGCTGAAGGTGTCGGGCCAGAGCACGCGCGGATCGTGGACCAGGGTCTTCCAGCTGCCATCGGCCTGGCGCTGGCGCACGGCGTTGTGCTCGTAGTCGCCGGCATAGACGCGGCCCTCGGCATCCGCTTCGAGGCCGTCGGAAGCGCCTTTCTCGCCGAGATCCTGCACCCCAGCGCGCACCTGGGCCTCGCTCGCGCTGGGATCACGTAGCAGCGCGGTGGGCACGGCATAGAGGTGGCGGCTGGACAGCGGGCTGAAGTAGAGGGTGCCGCCGTCCGGCGACAGGGCGATGCCGTCGCTGGCGATGGCCGGGCGGACCTTGCTGCCGTCGGGACGCTGCATAAGCAAGGGCTCGCCTTCCACCACCGGGACGAAGCTGGGGTCGACGTTGGCCTGGGGCGCGCCGTTCAGGCGGCGCTGGGCCTGGCCGGTGGCGAGGTCGAGGATGATCAGGCCACCGGGAGGCGCCGAGTCGGTGACATAGGCCACCCCGGCGCGACCGACGCGAAAGTCGAAGCGCACGTCGTTGACGTAGCTGTTGGGTTCGAGCACCGCTGCGGGGAAGACCAGCGTCCTGGCGACCTTGTTGGTCTTGAGGTCGATGGCCACCAGCTTGACGCCGCCGGGCTTGGGCGCAGCGAAGCCAGGAGCGGCGGTATCCAGCACCCAGAGGTGCCCGCGCCCATCGGCCACCACGCTCTGCACGCTGATGAAACCCTTGCCCGACTGGCCGGGCGTTTCCACGTTCAACGCGGCGTCCGGATAGGGCACCGCCTTGCCGTCCTTGAGTTCGGCGACGGTGAAGGGCACCACGTCGCCCCAGCGGGGATAGTTGACGAAGATCCGCCCGGTCTCGCTGACGGTGACCCCGGTGGGCATGGCGTCCTGGAAGGCGAATACTGGCTCCAGCTGACCGAGGGTGCGCTCCTGGGGCAGCGGCGCGGCCTGGGCGGTCAGGCTACCCACGGCCAGGGCGACGGCGAGGGTCAGGGCATTGAGGCGGGGCATCAGAAGCCCTCCAGCACGAGCTTGCCGCGGGCCTGGTGGCTTTCCAGCTGGGCATGGGCGCGGCGCAGGTTGGCGGCATCGATCCGGCCCAGGTGTTCGCCCAGGGTGGTCTTGAGGGTGCCCTGGTCGATCAGGCCGGCGACGCGCTCGAGGATCTCGTGCTGGCGCACCTTGTCCGGGGTCTGGAACAGCGAGCGGGTGAACATCAGTTCCCAGTGCAGCGACAGTGACTTGGCCTTCATCGGCACCACGTCGAGTTGCGCCGGATCGTCGATCACGCCCAGGCGACCCTGGGGCCGCAGGACATCCACCAGCTGGGTGAAGTGCTCATCGGTATGGGTGAGGCTGGCCACCAGGGTCACGCCATCCAGACCCAGGGCTTCGAGCTGGGGACGCAGCGGCTGGTGGTGGTCGATGACGTGGTGGGCACCCAGCTGGCGCACCCAGTCCTGGGTTTCCTGGCGCGAAGCGGTACCGATCACCGTCAGCTCGGTGAGCTGGCGGGCCAGCTGCACCAGCACGGAGCCGACGCCACCTGCCGCGCCCATCACCAGCAACTGCTGGCCGGCGCCGCCGCCTTCGGTCGCGCCGAGACGGTCGAACAGCAATTCCCAGGCGGTGATGGCGGTCAGCGGCAGGGCCGCGGCCTGGGCGTGATCCAGGCGCTTGGGCTTGTGCCCGGCCAGGTGTTCGTCGACCAGGTGCAGTTCGCTGTTGCAGCCGGGGCGGAACAGCTCGCCGGCGTAATAGACCTCGTCACCTACGGCGAAGCGGCTGACGGCGCTGCCCACCTGCCGCACCACGCCGGAGACGTCCCAGCCCAGTACCTTGGACTCGCGCTGCACCAGGCCCTGGCGCACCTTGGTGTCGACCGGATTGACCGACACGGCGCGGACTTCCACCAGGAGGTCATGGGCCTCGGGCGTGGGGTCGGGCAGCACTGCGTCCTGCAGGGCACGGGGATCGCTGGCGGGCAGGGTGGTGTCACCGTGGACGATGGCTTTCATGGGCGGGTTCCTTTGTACGATAAGAAGACGTGGGCCCATGGTCGTCTTCATGCTCGACCGGAAAAAGCGGCAGAATCGGATAGCACCTTCACTGCAGGAGTGAAAATGATCCGCTTCGACGACCTCGGCCTCTTTGTCCGCTCCGCCGCCCTCGGCAGCTTTTCCCGCGCCGCCCGCGAGGCAGACCTCCTGCCGGGGCAGGTGAGCGCCGCCATCGGCCGGCTGGAGCGCGAACTGGGCATCCGCCTGTTCGCCCGCTCGACCCGCAGCCTGCGCCTGACCGCCGAGGGCGAGGCCTATCTGCCCTATGCCCGCGAGGTGCTGGAGACCTTGCGCGAGGGGCGCGAGCGGCTGCAGGGGGAGAGTCCGGAATTGCGCGGGGTGCTGCAGGTGGCGGCGCCTTCGGACCTGGGGCGCAACCTCCTGCTGCCCTGGCTGGCCGAGTTTCGTCAGCGCCATCCCGGCCTGACCCTCAGGCTCTACGTCTCGGACCAGCAGGCCGACGTCTATCGCGATCCGGTGGACATCGCCATCCGCTACGGCCGCAGCCAGGACGACAGCCTGGTAGCCCTGCCGCTGGCCCCGGACAACCGCCGGCTGCTGGCGGCGGCGCCGACCTACCTGGCCCGCCAGGGCGCGCCGCGCAACCTGGACGACCTGTCCGGGCACGCCTGCCTGCTCTACCAGCTACATGGGCGCACCTATGACAAGTGGAGCTTTCCACAGGCCGACGGCAGCCTGCGCCAGGTGGCCGTCAGCGGACCCCTGCAAAGCGACGATGCCGAGGTGGTGCGGCGCTGGGCGGTGGCCGGGGAGGGCATCGTCTACAAGTCCTGGCTGGACATGCGCGACGACCTGCACAGCGGTCGGCTGGTGCGGCTGTTGCCCGAGCAGCCCGGCGAGCCGTTGCCGCTGCAGTTGTTCTGCCCGCACCGGCGGCAATTCTCGCCGGCGGTGCGGCAGCTGCATGGCTGGCTGGCGGAACGCTTCGCGGCCCTGGGCGAGCAACCCTGAAACGCAAAGGGGGTGGCGCCGCGAACGGAACCACCCCCTCGGGTACCGCGGCCCGCCTTACTGCAGGTGCTGCTTGAGCAACTGGCCGGCCTGGGTCAGCGCAGCCTGGACCTCGGGTACCTTGGCCAGGGCGTTGAGCAGGCCATAGTCGTGAATCATGCCGTTGTAGCGCACCTGGACGACATCGACGCCGGCGGCGTTGAGCTTGCGGGCATAGGCCTCGCCCTCGTCTCGCAGCACGTCGTTCTCGGCGGTCTGCACCAGCGCCGGCGGCAGACCCTTGAGCTGGGCCTCGCTGGCCCGCAACGGCGAGGCGTAGACGTTGGCGCGCTCGGTCTCGCTGGTGGTGTAATTGTCCCAGAACCACTTCATCATGTTGCGGGTCAGGAAGCGGCCCTCGGCATAGGCCTGGTAGGAGCCGTTGTCGAAGCTGGCATCGGTCACCGGCCAGAACAGCACCTGGTAGCGCAGCTTGGGCGTGCCCTTGTCCTTGGCCATCAGGCTGACCACCGCGGCCATGTTGCCGCCGACGCTGTTGCCGGCCACCGCCAGGCGACTGCCGTCGACATCGATGTCCTTGCCGTGCTCGGCCACCCACTGGGTCGCGGCATAGGCCTGGTTGATGGCCACCGGGAAGTGGGCTTCCGGACTCGGGGTGTAGTTGACGAATACCGCCGTGGCGCCGGACGCCACCACCAGGTCACGCACCAGGCGCTGGTGGGTGGGGAAGTCGCCCAGCACCCAGCCGCCGCCGTGGAAGAACATGAAGGCCGGCGTCTGCCCCTTGGCATTGGCCGGGCGGACAATGGTCAGCTGCAGCGGCTTGCCGTCGACCTGGATGGTCTTTTCGCTGGTCTTGACGCCCGAGAGATCGACCTTGACGCCGGACTGGGCGCCGGCCAGCACCGCGCGGGCGTCCTTGGGGCTCAGGGTTTCCAGGGGTTTGCCACCGCTCCCGTTCAGGGCGTCGACGAAGCCCTGGGTGGTGCGCTCCAGATGCGGATCGGGCTGGGGCGCGGCGAAGGCGCTGCCCAGGGCCAGGCTGAGCGCGGAAAGACCAAGCAGGCGAGACAGGGTACGCATGACAGAAGACTCCTCGAACGGAAAGGACCGGGCGCCTCGGCGGAGGCGCCTGGGGGGTGCCGCGACCCTTAGGCCAGGGTCAGGCGCACGTCGACGTTGCCGCGGGTGGCGTTGGAGTAGGGGCAGACCTGGTGGGCCTTCTCGACCAGGTCTTCGGCCACGGCGCGCTCCAGGCCCGGCAGGCTGATGACGAGCTCGACGTCCAGGGCGAAGCCGGTGGGGATGGGGCCGATGCCGACCTGGGCGGTCACGCTGACGTCCGCCGGCACGGCGATCTTTTCCTTGGCACCGACGAACTTGAGCGCGCCGATGAAGCAAGCCGAGTAACCGGCGGCGAAGAGTTGCTCGGGGTTGGTCCCGGCACCGCCGGCACCGCCCAGCTCCTTGGGCGTGGACAGCTGCACGTCCAGGGCCTTGTCGCTGCTGATGGAACGGCCGTCGCGGCCACCAGTGCTGGTTGCGGAAGCGGTGTAGAGGATGTTCATGGCGTGCTCCTTTTTGGGTATCGCGATAACTGTTTGATCGGGCTTGGATCGCAAGGATTGCCCAGGTACGGATTTAAGTTATCGCGATACTTGTTATCGCGCAAATATATTTTTGGGAGCAGGCGACCAGCGGTGGTGGGACGGGATCAACGCTCCAGCTTGGCACGCAGGGTCATCAGGTTTTCCCGCAAGGCATTCATCTGCGCATCGCCCAGTGCGCAATAGCCGCTGATGGTGCCGTTGATCTCCTGGGCCCGCTCGCGCAGGGCCCGGCCAGCCTCGGTGAGCTCGATGGACAGGTTGCGCTCGTCCTCGGCATTGCGCTGTCGGGTCACGTAGCCCTCGGCTTCCAGGCGCTTGAGCACCGGGGTCAGGGCGCCGGAATCCTGGTGCAGCCGCCGTGCCAGCTCCTTGAGCGGCAGGCGGTCGTTTTCCCAGAGCACCAGCATCATCAGGTACTGCGGGTAGGTCAGGCCCACCTCCTCGAGCAGCGGCTTGTACACCTTGGTCATGGCCAGCGAGGTGGAGTACAGCGCGAAGCACAGCTGCTGATCGAGCAGAAGAGGGTCTTTGTTGGTCATGGCGGTCCCGCCTGGGTAAATGAGAAGTGATTCTACCCCGAGCATTTGGGTAGCATTAGCCCTTTCGCTTTCAGACCCCAGGGTTTCCATGCGTATCCATGTGTCGTTCATCGATCGTGTCGGCATCACCCAGGAAGTCCTGGCGTTGCTCGGGGCGCGCAATCTCAACCTGGACGCTGTGGAGATGGTGCCGCCCAACGTCTACATCGATGCGCCGACCCTGAGCGCGGCGGTGCTGGAGGAATTGCGCGCCGCCCTGCTCACTGTGGTGGGGGTCGAGGCGGTGCGGGTGGTGGACATCCTGCCGGGCCAGCGGCGCTCACTCCAGCTCGACGCCCTGCTCGCCGCCATGGCCGATCCGGTGCTGGCGGTGGACGGCGAAGGGCGCATCCTGCTGGCCAATCCGGCCTTTGCCGCCTTGGCCGGTCAGGGCGCCGGCAATACCCTGGCCGAACTCTTCAACGACAGCGAATTGCCCGCCGAATTGCTGGATCAGGGCTTTCGCCTGCCCCTGCGCGAGGTGGTGCTGCGCGGCCAAGCGCTGTTGCTGGACGCCACCCCCATTGGCGAACCCGTGGGCGGACTGGCCGGTGGGCTGCTGACCCTCTATGCCCCCAGTCGCATCGGTGGCCGCCTCTCGGCGCTGCGCCACGACACCCCCGAGGGCTTCGATTCGCTGCTTGGCGATTGCGCCGCCATCCGTACCCTCAAGGCCCGGGCCCAGCGCCTGGCCGCCCTGGAGGCGCCACTGCTGATCCTGGGCGAGACCGGCACCGGCAAGGAACTGGTGGCGCGCGCCTGCCATGCGGCCAGTGCGCGGCGCGAGGCGCCCTTTCTGGCGCTGAATTGCGCTGCTCTGCCGGAGAGCCTGGCCGAGAGCGAACTGTTCGGCTATGCCCCAGGGGCCTTCACCGGCGCCCAGCGCGGCGGCAAGCCGGGCCTGCTGGAGCTGGCCGACCAGGGCACGGTGTTTCTCGACGAGGTCGGCGAGATGTCGCCCTATCTGCAGGCCAAGTTGCTGAGATTTCTCTCGGACGGCAGCTTTCGCCGCGTTGGCGGGGCCCAGGAAACCAAGGTCAATGTGCGCATTCTCGCCGCCACCCATCGCGACCTGCAGGCCATGGTCGCGACCGGCACCTTTCGCGAAGACCTCTTCTACCGCCTCAATGTGCTCAGCCTGCAGGTGCCGGCCTTGCGCGAGCGCGGCCAGGACATCCTGCTGCTGGCGCGGCACTTCCTGCAGCAGGCCTGCGCCCAGATCGGTCGACCGCCGTGCCGCCTGGCGCCGGCCACCTACGGCGTGCTGCTGGGCAATGCCTGGCCGGGCAACGTCCGGCAATTGCAGAACATCCTCTTTCGGGCGGCTGCCATCAGCGAGAGCGGCCAGATCGACGTCGACGACCTGGACCTGGCCGGTACCGCAGTGGCCGGTCAGGTCGAGACCGAGGTCAGCACCCTGGAAGCCGCCATCCAGGGCTACGAGGCGGCGCTGCTGGAACGGCTCTATCCACAGTATCCGTCCAGCCGCCAGCTGGCCGCACGCCTGCAGACCTCCCACTCGGCCATCGCCATGCGCCTGCGGCGCTACGGCATCCCGCGGCGTTGAACGCCGCGGGCGTCCGGATCAGCGCAGCACGTTGGTCTTGGCCAGATCCACCACCTCGCTACCGCGACCACTCATTACCGCGCGCAGCATGTAGAGGCTGAAGCCCTTGGCCTGGGCGGCCTCGATCTTCGGTGGCAGCGACAGTTCCTGCTTGGCGATGCGCACGTCCACCAGCGCCGGACCGGGGTGGGCGAAGGCCTCCTCCAGGGTGGCGTCGAGCAGACTGGCCGATTCCACCTTCCAGCCGCGCACGCCGCAGGCCTCGGCGACCCGGGCGAAATCGACCTCACCCAGATCGGTGGTCTCGTCGATCATGCCGGCGGCCTTCATCTCCATGGCGACGAAGCCCAGGGTGGCGTTGTCGTAGACGATGACCTTGACCGGCAGCTGTTCGCTGGCGAGGGTCGCCAGTTCGCCGAGCAGCATGGACAGCCCGCCATCGCCGGCCAGCGCCACCACCTGGCGATCGGGATAGGCCGCCTGCAGGCCCATGGCCTGGGGCAGGGCGTTGGCCATGGAGCCGTGGCTGAAGGAGCCGGCCAGCTTGCGTTCGAAATTCATCGCCAGGTAGCGCGCCGCCCACACCGTGGGGGTGCCGACGTCGCAGGTGAAGAGGGCGTCCGCCGCGGCCAGTTCACTGACCCGGGTGGTGAGGTACTGCGGATGCAACGGCTCGCCATCGGCGGTGGCGGTGGCCAGTTCGTCCAGCTCGGCGCGGGTCTTGCGGTAGTGCTGCTGGGCCTTTTCCAGGAAGCGGCTGTGGCTGTTGGGCTGGAGTCGCGGCAGCAGGGCGTCGAGGGTGGCGCGGACATCGCCCACCAGCCCCTTGAGCAGCGGGGTGCGCACGCCCAGGTGGGCGCCGCGCACGTCGATCTGCACCACGCGGCCGTGATCCGGGAAGAAGTTGCGATAGGGGAAGTTGCTGCCCAGCATCAGCAGCAGGTCGCACTCCTTGAGCGCATGATAGCCGGACGAAAAGCCGATCAGGCCGGTCATGCCCACGCCATAGGGATTGGAATATTCGATATGGGCCTTGCCGCGCAGCGCATGGACCACCGGCGCCTGCAGGCGCTCGGCCAGGGCCACCACCTGGGCATGGGCACCGGCACAACCGGCGCCGCAGAGCAGGGTGATGCGCTTTTCCCCGGCCAGCAATTCGGCCAGGGCGTCCAGTTCGGCGTCCGGCGGCACCACTACCGGACGCACCGGCTCGCTCCACTGGGCTTCCTTGACTGGCGCCTCGGCCAGGGCCACGTCGCCGGGAATCACCACCACCGACACCGAGCGATTGAGGATGGCCGAACGCATGGCGGTCTCGAGGATGCGCGGCAGTTGCTCGGGATGGGAGACCACCTCGCAGAAGTCGCTGCAGTCACGGAACAGCCGCTCCGGATGGGTCTCCTGGAAATAGCCCAGGCCGATCTCGCTGGAGGGAATCTGAGCGGCGATGGCCAGCACCGGCGCACCGCTGCGCTGGGCGTCGAACAGGCCATTGATCAGGTGCAGGTTGCCCGGACCGCAGGAGCCGGCGCACACCGCCAGACGCCCGCTGGTGTCGGCCGCGGCACTGGCGGCGAAGGCCGCGGCTTCTTCGTGCCGCACCCCGCGCCAGCGGATGCGCTCACGCTTGCGCAGGCTTTCGGTGAGGCCGTTGAGCGAATCGCCCGGCAGGCCCCAGATGGTGTCGACGCCAGCCGCTTCGAGGGTGGCGACGAGCAGATCGGCAACGGTTTTCACAGCCATGACAAAGACTCCAGGCAAGGGTGGGGGAGGGCAAAGCCGCTTGGCAGAGGTCTTGTTGTGCTTTCTTGGTCCGACAGAGCGGGGTGGAAGTTCGCCTTGGGTGCTCCTGTCTGAATCTGGCCTCCGGCTCCGCTGACGTCCCGCTTCCGGCGTTCTTGCCCAGGCTTCGCCAGGTGGCATCCGCGAGCAGAGCGCTCTGCCAGCTGCGTCGTCCGCTGCCGAGAGCATGCCGATTGACAGATCTGGTCTTGCTCTCAATATGGGATATACAGCCGATACGTTCCGGGAGGCCGAGCATGGATCAAGGTGCCGTGTTTCAGAGCAATCGCAGTCAGGCGGTGAGACTGCCCAACGCGGTTTCCCTGCCCGAAGACGTAAAGCGTGTCGATGTGGTCGCCGTTGGCCGCGCGAGGATCATTGCTCCGGTCGGGGAATCCTGGGATTTCTGGTTCGAGGGGAGGGTGTCACGGCGGATTTCATGGCGGAACGTGGCCAGCCCACCGAGCAGGAGCGTGAGCCTTCACTCGACACCAGGGGCAGTTGGGCATCAGTACGATCACCCTGATGGAGCTGATCTAGGGCTTCGCCGCACGTCTGGACGTGTTGAAGTACGGTCAGGAAGCCGCGGCGCACACCAGGCAACGGCATGCTTTGAAGACTGGCTACTGCCGAAGGGAATGGGTCGGCGAGGGCGTTCACGCAGGCCTTGTCTATCCTGTATGGATAAGGGACAGCAGCCTGCAACCCGTTCAGCCTAGCTGTCAGATCCAAGAGCCCAGCTAACACTGTAATGATTTAGATACGATGTTCGAAAATCGATACGGCTATAGGCGGCTAATCTATTAATCGTAACGATTTCGTTACAGAACACCATCCTCTGACCCGATAAGCCCTTGAAAATACTGAATTTTGTTCCTGGCATCGCCCTTGCACTGCTAGACCCATCTATCCATCAGGACAAAGGTCCGCAGGAGTCTGGCAATGGGTCTGCGCTATACCGAAGAACACGAATGGCTGCGTCAGGAAGCCGATGGCAGCATCACCGTCGGCATCACCGACTATGCTCAGGACTCGCTGGGCGACCTGGTCTTCGTGCAACTGCCGGAGCTGCGCAGCTACGCCCAGGGCGATGAGGTCGCGGTGCTGGAGTCGGTCAAGGCCGCCAGCAACATCACCATGCCGCTGGACGGCGAGGTCCTGGCCGTCAACGAGGCGCTCGACGATGCGCCCGAGACCATCAACAGCGATCCGCTGAACGCCGGCTGGTTCTTTCGCTTCCAGCCCGCCAATGCCGAAGCCTTCGCCGCGCTGCTCGACGAAGCCGCCTATCAGCAACTGATCAAGGGGTAAGACCGCCATGTCGCTGCACGACACCCTCAGCACCGCCGACGAATTCGTCCCGCGTCATATCGGTCCGCGCGAGCTGGACGAGATCGCCATGCTGAACCTGCTCGGCTACGAATCCCTGGAGGCCATGACCGCCCAGGTGATCCCCGAGAGCATCAAGGGCACCAGCGTGCTGGACCTGCCCGCCGGGCTGTCCGAAGCCGACGCCCTGGCCGAGCTGCGCGCCATCGCCGGCAAGAATCGCCTGCTCAAGAGCCTGATCGGCCAGGGCTACTACAACACCCACACCCCGGCGCCGATCCTGCGCAACCTGCTGGAAAATCCGGCCTGGTACACCGCCTACACTCCCTACCAGCCGGAGATCTCCCAGGGTCGCCTAGAGGCGTTGCTCAACTTCCAGACGCTGATCGGCGACCTCACCGGCATGCCGGTGGCCAACGCCTCGCTGCTGGACGAGGGCACCGCCGCCGCCGAGGCCATGACCTTCTGCAAGCGCCTGGCGAAAAACAAGGCCAGCGCCTTCTTCGCCTCCGTGCACTGCCATCCGCAGACCCTCGATGTGCTGCGCACCCGTGCCGAGCCCCTGGGCATCGAGGTGGTGGTGGGCGTGGAAACCGAGATCGAGGACCACGGCCGCTTCTTCGGCGCGCTGTTCCAGTATCCGATGACCACCGGCGAGATCCGTGACTACCGGGAGAGCATCCAGGCCTTCCAGGCCGTCGGTGCCCTGGTGGCCATGGCCGCCGACCTGCTGGCCCTGACCCTGCTCACCCCGCCTGGCGAACTGGGTGCGGACGTGGCCATCGGCACCGCCCAGCGTTTCGGCGTACCGCTCGGTTTCGGCGGTCCCCACGCGGCCTACTTCGCCACCCAGGACAAGTACAAGCGCGACATGCCCGGTCGCGTCGTCGGCGTCTCCATCGACCGCCACGGCAACCCGGCCTATCGCCTGGCCCTGCAGACCCGCGAGCAGCACATCCGCCGCGAGAAGGCCACCAGCAACATCTGCACCGCCCAGGTCCTGCTGGCCAACATCGCCAGCATGTATGCGGTCTACCACGGTCCCGAAGGCCTGATCCGCATCGCCACCCGGGTGCAGCGGCTGACCAGCCTGCTGGCCGCCGGCCTGCAGCGTCTGGGCCACGAGACCCAGCACACCGCTTTCGACACCCTGACCCTGGTGTTCGGTGCGCGCACCGCCGCCCTGCACGAGGCCGCCCGTGCCCGTGGCTACAACCTGCGCGACGTCAGCGCCGAGGCCTTGGGCGTGTCCCTCGACGAGACCAGCACCCTGGCCGACGTCCAGGCGCTGATGGAGATCCTGGCCGACGGCAAGGCCGCGCCCCAGGTCGCCGAGCTGGGCGATGCCCAGGGCGTGGAAGTGCCCGCGGCGCTGCAGCGCCAGTCGGCCTTCTTGACCCATCCGGTGTTCGCCAGCCACAGATCCGAAACCGAGCTGATGCGCTACCTGCGCAAGCTGGCGGACAAGGACCTGGCCCTGGATCGCACCATGATCCCGCTGGGCTCCTGCACCATGAAGCTCAACGCCGCCAGCGAGATGATCCCGGTTACCTGGGCCGAATTCGGCGGTATCCACCCCTTCGCCCCGGCCGACCAGGCCGAGGGCTATGCCCAGCTCACCACCGAGCTGGAGGCCATGCTCTGCGCCGCGACCGGCTATGACGCCGTGTCCCTGCAGCCCAACGCCGGTTCCCAGGGTGAGTACGCGGGTCTCCTGGCCATCCGTGCCTATCATGCGAGCCGCGGCCAGGGTGAGCGCGACGTCTGCCTGATCCCGGCGTCGGCCCACGGCACCAACCCCGCTACCGCCAGCATGGTCGACATGCGCGTGGTGGTGGTGGCCTGTGACAAGCGTGGCAACGTCGATCTCGACGACCTGCGCGCCAAGGCCGAGCAGCACAGCGAGCGCCTGGCCGCGCTGATGATCACCTATCCCTCCACTCACGGGGTGTTCGAGGAAGCCATCCGTGAGATCTGCCAGGTGGTCCATGACCATGGTGGCCAGGTCTATATCGACGGCGCCAACATGAATGCCATGGTCGGTCTCTGCGCCCCGGGTCAGTTCGGCGGCGACGTCTCCCACCTCAACCTGCACAAGACCTTCTGCATCCCCCATGGCGGCGGCGGTCCGGGTGTCGGTCCCATTGGCGTCAAGGCGCATCTGGCACCCTTCCTGCCCGGCCATGCCCGGCTGGAACGCAAGGAAGGCGCGGTCTGCGCGGCGCCCTATGGCAGCGCCAGCATCCTGCCGATCTCCTGGATGTACCTGAAGATGATGGGCAGCGCCGGTCTGACCCGCGCCTCGCAGATCGCCATCCTCAGCGCCAACTACATTGCCCGCCGGCTGGAAGAGCACTATCCGGTGCTCTATAGCGGCACCGGTGGCCTGGTCGCCCACGAGTGCATCCTCGACCTGCGTCCGCTCAAGGACAGCAGCGGCGTGACCGTGGACGACGTGGCCAAGCGCCTGATCGACTTCGGCTTCCATGCCCCGACCATGTCCTTCCCGGTGGCCGGCACCCTGATGATCGAGCCCACCGAGAGCGAGTCCAAGCAGGAACTGGATCGCTTCTGCGACGCCATGATCGCCATCCGCGAAGAGATCCGCGCCCTCGAAGCCGGCACCCTGGATCCCCAGGACAACCCGCTGAAGAATGCGCCGCACACCGCGCGCGAACTGGCCGGGGAGTGGACCCACCCCTACAGCCGCGAGCAGGCGGTCTTCCCGCTGGCGAGCCTGGTGGACGGCAAGTACTGGCCGCCGGTGGCGCGCATCGACAACGTTTACGGCGATCGCAACCTGGTCTGCTCCTGCCCGCCGATCGAAGCCTACGGCGAGGCCTGAGCCCTTACCCCCGGCCCCTCTTCCGGGAGAAGGGGAGCAGAGCCGCTCTTCCCCCTCTCCCCCAGGGAGAGGGCTGGGGTGAGGGCAAACCCGAATCACCCAAGTCGCGCCCGCTTCCAACAGCAGGGCGCGATCAACCAGATCACCGCTTCCTCGTTCGTCCTCGCTGAACAGAGGACCAGAGCGAGAAAGCCGACACGGAGCCCCACCATGTCCCTGCTCAAGACTTCGCTGCACGCCCTGCACCTGGAACTCGGCGCCCGCATGGTGCCCTTCGCCGGCTACGAGATGCCGGTGCAGTACCCGCTCGGCGTGCTCAAGGAGCACCAGCACACCCGTGCCCAGGCCGGGTTGTTCGATGTGTCGCACATGGGCCAGGTCCTGCTCGAAGGCGAGGAAGCCGCTGAGGCGCTGGAGACCCTGGTACCGGTCGACATCATCGACCTGCCCAGCGGCATGCAGCGCTATGCCCTGCTGACCGACGACAACGGCGGCATCCTCGACGACCTCATGGTCGCCAACCTGGGTGACTGCCTCTACCTGGTGGTCAACGCCGCCTGCAAGGAAGCCGATCTCGCCCACCTGGAAAAGCACCTGGGCGACCGCTGCCAGGTGCTGCCGCAATTCGACCGCGCCCTGCTGGCCCTGCAGGGCCCCGCCGCTGCCGCGGTGCTGGCGCGCCTGGCGCCGGAAGTGGCCGAGATGACCTTCATGCAGGTCCGCCGCGTCAAGCTGCTGGACCAGCCCTGCATCGTCAGTCGCAGCGGCTACACCGGCGAAGACGGCTACGAGATCTCGGTGCCGAGTGCTGCCGCCGAAGCCCTGGCCCGCCGCCTGCTGGCCGAGCCGGAAGTCGAAGCCATCGGCCTGGGTGCCCGGGATTCCCTGCGCCTGGAAGCGGGCCTCTGCCTCTATGGCCACGACATGGATGCCGGCACCACGCCGGTGATGGCCAACCTGGGGTGGGCGCTGTCCAAGGTGCGCCGCGAAGGCAACGGCCGCGCTGGCGGTTTCCCGGGCGCCGAGCGTATCTTCGCCGAACAGCGCGACGGCGTGACGCGCAAGCGTGTCGGCCTGCTGGTGCAGGAGCGGGTGCCGGTGCGCGAGGGCGCGGAGCTGGTGGATGCCAATGGCGCCAGCATCGGTCGCGTGACCAGTGGCGGCTTCGGCCCGACCCTGGGGGCGCCGGTGGCCATGGGGTATGTCGACAGCGACTTCGCCGCCCTGGATACCCAGCTGTTCGCCGTGGTGCGCGGCAAGCAGGTGCCGGTCAAGGTCGCCAAGACGCCCTTCGTGCCGCAGCGGTATTACCGCGGGTAAGTAGTTGCCAAGAGCATCGCGGCCATGGGCCGCTCCTACAAAAGCATCACCCTCTGTAGGAGCGGCCCATGGCCGCGATAAACCGGTAAGACGTAGGAGCAGTCGCCTCGGCGTACCGCCATGGCCGCGATGCTCTTTAGGCCACCGGATAATCCCGAAACACCGACAAGGCCTCCGCTTCGGCAGTCAGGGCCTCCAGCGTCGGGTAGTTACGCCGCTCGATCAGTCCCGGCAGGGCGAAGTGCAGGAAGGTCCAGGCCACGGCGGTGTCGATGGCGTCCTGGCCGATGCTGTCCTCGCCCAGCGGCGGACGCGGGCCCAGCCAGGCCTTGTCCAGGGCGCCACAGGCCGCGCGCAACTGCCCCTCCACCCGTTGCTGCCAGGGCGCATGGCGCTTGTCTTCCGGCCGCAGGTCGCGCTCGTACACCAGCTGCACCGCCTTCTCGGACAGGGCCAGCGCCAGGCCGCTGCGACTGAGGGCGGTCGCCCGCGCGGCATGGCCAGCGGGTCGCAGTTGGCGACTGCCGCAGGCGAGATGCTGGGCGTAGTCCAGGATCAGCGACGAATCCATCAGCCGCTGGCCGTCCAGGCAGATCAGCGTGGGCGCCTTGAGCACCGGGTTGAAGCTGCGAAAGCGCTCGACTTCGCGAAACAGCGACACTTGGCGCAGTTCGAAAGGCAGTACCAGCAGGCGTAGGGAGATCGCGACTCGCCGCACATAGGGGGAGTCGAGCATGCCGATGAGTTGCATGGGGGCATCCTGTCAGAAAGAGTGAATCCTGTTTCACGTGGAACGTCACCCTTGTCGTGTGTTTCACACTGGGTGCCGCTCTGGACAGGACATTAAGCATTCAGCGAAGCTGCCACCAGCGAGAAATTCTGACCGGATCGTTAAGGAAAACTTACATGTCCCGCGTGCCGCCCTTGAATGCCCTGCGCTGCTTCGAAGCGGTTGCCCGCCTGGGCAGCGTGACCCGCGCCGCCAATGAATTGCACCTCACCCATGCCGCGGTCAGTCAGCAGGTAAAGGGGCTGGAGCATCAACTGGGCATGGTGCTGTTCGAGCGCCAGGGGCGCGGGATCGAGGTCACCGGCGACGGTCGCGTCTATGCCGAGCAGGTCCGCCAGTTGCTCGACGATCTGGGCGAGGCGACTCGGCGCCTGCAGGCCCGCCCGCGGCGCAACGAGCTGGTATTCGCCACCTTTCCCTCCTTCGCCACCCACTGGCTGTTGCCCCGGCTGCCGCGTTTTCGCGCCCTGCACCCGGAGTACCGCATCCGTATCCAGACCAGCCTGGATTTCCAGGATCTGCGCCAGGGCATGGTGGATATTGGAGTGCGCATGGGCGAGGGGCAGTGGGATGGCCTGACGGCGCTACGGTTGTTTCAGGACGATGTGCTGCTGGTGGCGGCGCCTGGTTACAACGGTGGGCAACTGCCGCGCAGTCTAGACGAGGCCCTCGCGCAGCCGCTGTTGCATACGGAGGAAACCTGGCTGCACTGGGGCGAAACGGCCGGTCTAGGCGAAGCGGCACCCAATCGCGGCATCAGCGTGAACGATTCCAACGTGGTACTGGAGGCGCTACGCCTTGGTCAGGCGCTGGCGCTGGAGCGGCGCAGCCTGGTGCAGGCCGCGCTGAACGAGGGGCGTCTGGTCCAGCTCAGTCCGGTGACGGCGCCCTATCCCTATGCCTACTGGCTGGTCTGGCCGGAACGTGCCGAATCGGCGGACAAGCAGGAGCGCTTCAGCGCCTGGATCCAGGCCGAGGTCGCGACCTATCTGGCCGCGCTGGAGGCGCCGACGCCCGCTTAGGGCGTCGGGCGGAGCGTCTTAGCGCAGCAGCAGCTTGCGACGGCCGTCCGGCCAGACTTCCCAGAGTTGATCGTTGATGCGCTGCACCTGGCTAGTGGTCCGGCGCATGGCCGAAATGCTGGCGCGCAGGGCCTGGCCACTGGCGGTGTCGACGAAATTTCCGGCGCCGGTGCTCTCGGCCGTGGCGCGATCCATAGCTACAGTGTTCATTGACGCCTCCCAGAGCTCGGCTAAAGACGGCGAAAGTGCCGTAGCCCAAGGACCGGCCGTCACGGGCAAGATTCCGCTCCCCTGGTAGCAGCCGTTCAAGCTGTGATCCACGTCCTAAGCGCGCTGTGGCCTGTTGGGCGAATTTGCGCCAAGACCGTTTTCTGTACGGATATACAGATTAGTTCTTGCGCAGGTCGCGCAGGCTTTGCATCCTGTGGCGATTCCCCTCGCGCGACGCCCGCCATGCAGCTGTATCTCTGCGAAAAACCCTCCCAGGCCAAGGACATCGCCCGTGTCCTCGGCGCCACGCGCCGTGGCGAGGGCTGCCTGCAGGGGCAGGGTATGACCGTCACCTGGTGCATCGGTCATCTGCTGGAAACGGCGCCACCGGATGCTTATGACGCGCGCTACAAGCGCTGGTCGCTGGACGACCTGCCCATCGTCCCTGAGCAGTGGAAGCTGCAGGTCAAGAAGACCACCGGCAGCCAGTTCAAGGCGGTCAAGCGCCTGCTCGGCGAGGCCAGCGAATTGGTGATCGCCACCGATGCCGACCGCGAGGGCGAGATGATCGCCCGCGAGCTGGTGGAACATTGCCGCTATCGCGGGCCGATTCGCCGGCTGTGGCTGTCGGCGCTGGATGACGTCTCCATCCGCCGCGCCCTGGCCGCGCTCAAGCCCGGTGCCGAGACCTATGGGCTCTATCAGTCCGCCCTGGGGCGTTCGCGCGCCGACTGGCTGATCGGCATGAACATGAGCCGGCTGTTCACCCTGCTGGGGCGGCGCTCCGGCTACCAGGGCGTACTCTCGGTCGGGCGGGTGCAGACCCCGACCCTGCGCTTGGTGGTGGACCGCGACCGCGCCATCGCCGCCTTCGTGCCAATGCCTTTCTGGACCGTGGAGGCGACCCTGGAGGCCTCGGGCAGTCGCTTTCAGGCCCAATGGCAGCCGCCAGAGGACGTCTGTGACGACCAGGGGCGCTGCCTCAAGCCCGAGGTGGCCCAGGCCGCGGCGCGGGCCATCGAGGCGGCCGGGCAGGCACGGCTGGTCAAGCTCAAGACCGAACGCATCCGCGAGGCGGCGCCCTTGCCCTTCGACCTGGGCACCCTGCAGGAGGTCTGCTCCAAGCGCCTCAACCTGGGCGCCCAGCAGACCCTGGACGTGGCCCAGGCGCTCTATGAGAAGTACAAGCTGATCACCTATCCACGCAGCGACTGCGGCTACCTGCCGCTGTCCCAGCACGCCGAGGCGCCGGCGCTGCTGGCCGCCTTGCTGGGCGCCGACAACAGTCTCGCCCCCCTGCGCGATCACCTGGACGCCAGTCGCCGCTCGCGGGCCTGGAACGACGCCAAGGTCAGCGCTCACCACGGCATCATCCCGACCCTGGTGACCCGCGACCTGGGGCGTTTGAGTCCGCAGGAGCGCAACGTCTATGGCCTGATCCGTGCCCGTTACCTGGCGCAGTTCCTGCCGCAGCACGAATTCGATCGCACCCAGGCCGACTTCGAGGCGGGCGGCGAACGCCTGCGCGCCACCGGCAAGCGGCTGGTGGAACCGGGCTGGCGGCGCGCCTTGCCCGAGTCGCTCACGCCGCCCAAGGGCCGTGAGGCCCCGCCGCCCCAGGCGCTGCCCGAGTTGCGCGAGGGGGAGTCCTATCCGGTGGTGGAGGTGCGCTGCCGGGATCAACTGACCCAGCCGCCCAAGCCCTTCACCGAGGGCGATTTGATCAAGGCGATGAAAAATGTCGCCAAGCTGGTGGAGGATTTGGCCCTCAAGCAGAAGCTCAAGGACACCACCGGCATCGGCACCGAGGCGACCCGCGCCAGCATCATCCAGGGCTTGCTGGACCGCGGCTATATGGTCAAGCAGGGCAAGGCCCTGGCGGCGACGCCGGCGGCCTTCGGCCTGATCGACGCCGTGCCTCGGGCCATCGCCGATCCGGGTACCACGGCGCTCTGGGAGCAGGCGCTGGATCGGGTGCAGGAGGGCGAGCTGAGCCTGGCCGAATTCGTCACCAAGCAGTCGGCCTGGATGGGCAAGCAGGTGGAGCGCTGTCTCGGCCTGACCCTGACCATCAGCGGACCCCCGCCGGCGGGCAAGGGCGCGCCCTGGAAGAAGAAGCGGCGTACGGGCGGGAGCAAGGCCAAGGCGACGGCGAAGACGGGCGGCGCACCGCCGCGCGCGCGCAAGCCGAGGGTCAAGCCAGGCTAAGGGCGGTGAAGAGGCACTCGAGCACGGCGTCGGGCCGGGCCAGGACGTCGTGGTTCCAGAAGCGCAGGATCTGGAAGCCCTGGGCCTGCAGCCAGGCGTCGCGCTCGCGGTCGTTGGCGCTGCCCTGATGCTGGCCACCATCCAGTTCAATCACCAGCCGCGCTTCCAGGCAGACGAAGTCCAGGATGTAGCGGCCATAGGGATGCTGACGGCGGAATTTATGACCCTGTAGACGATTGCCGCGCAGGTGATACCAGAGTGCGCGCTCGGCGTCGGTCTGACCCCGGCGCAGGGCGCGGGCATGGCTGATGAGGGGCATGGGAATCCTTTCCCTGGGTGTTCTGATGTCGGGTTTGCCCTCACCCCAGCCCTCTCCCGGAGGGAGAGGGGGCCATACGGAGCGAAGCGGGCCATGAAGCAGCTTTCGCTGAAAGACAGTCAAAACCGCTATTGCAGTAACACTGAAACAATATCGAGGCCGATGTCTGGAGGAAGAGCCCGCCACCGCTCCAAACCGCCCCCTCTCCCTGGGGGAGAGGGTTGGGGTGAGGGCGCAGGGCCCCCGGCAAGGCTTACTTCTTCTCGAACGCCGCCGCGGCGGTGGCGTAGGCCGCTTCGTGATAGTCGAATTCGGCGGACTGCACCAGCAGGGTTTCCTCGTCCTCGGTGAAGGCGATCACCGGGCGATAGGAGAGGCCGTCGGCCTTGATTTCGGCTTCGTCGATGAGCTTGGAGAGATCGAAGGCGAAGTCACCGCAGATGGCCTTGGCCTGGGCGTCGGTGATGCCGTGCTTCTTCAGGGCATCGCGCAGCAGGGTGCTCCACTGGTATTGAAACTGGATACCCAGTTTGGCGTAGCTGGGACCGTAGTCGATTTCCATGAGTGTGTAACCGGGGCTTGGGAGGAGGGGACGAACTCGCCACAGCGGCCAGCGAAATGACCGTTGTGAGCGCTGCCGGTGGCACTACGATGGCGTGCCCCAAAGCCCAGGCAAAGGGGGGCGGGCCGGACGGCCAAATCTAATGACCGAGAGGCCCGCACCCAGGGACGAGCGGTTATTCGTGGACGATGCGCGAGTGGTCGCGGGTGTCCTTCATGAAGACGTAGACCAGCAGCGAGCAGGCGATGCAGCCGGTCACGTACCAGTAGTAGCCGCTCTCCATGCCGATGCTCTTGAACCACAGCGCCAGGTATTCGGCGGTGCCGCCGAAGATGGACACGGTCAGGGCATAGGGCAGGCCGACGCCCAGGGCGCGGATCTCGGTGGGGAACAGCTCGGCCTTCACCACGGCGTTGATCGAGGTGTAGAAGCTGACGATCACCAGCGCCACCATGATCAGGCCGAAGGCGCCCCACCAGGAGGTGACGCTGCCCAGGGCGGTCAGGATCGGATAGGTGAACAGGGTGCCGAGCACGCCGAAGGCGATCAGTACCGGGCGCCGGCCGACGCGGTCGGAGAGGGCGCCAACGATGGGCTGCAACAGCATGAACAGGAACAGCGTCGCCGCCGAGATGGAGGTGGCGTCGGTCTTGCTCATGCCCACCGAGTTGACCAGATACTTCTGCATGTAGGTGGTGTAGGTGTAGAAGGCTAGGGTGCCACCCATGGTCAGGCCGACCACGGTGAGGAATTCCTTGGGATGGCGCGCCAGGGTGCGCATCAGGGATTCCTTGGGCTTTTCGGCCTTCTTGAAGGAGCTGGTCTCTTCCATGCCGCGTCGCAGGTAGAGCGCGGTCACGGCGCAGGCGGCGCCGATCAGGAAGGGAATGCGCCAGCCCCAGCTTTCCAGCTGTTCGACGGTGAGGGTCTGCTGCAGCACGATCAGGGTGGCCAGGGCCAGCAGCTGGCCGGAGATCAAGGTGACGTACTGGAAGCTGGAGTAGAAGCCGCGGCTTTCCTTGGTCGCCATCTCGCTCAGGTAGGTGGCGGAGGTGCCGTATTCACCGCCCACCGAGAGGCCCTGTAGCAGCCGCGCCAGCACCAGCATGATGGGGGCGGCGACACCGATGGTGGTGTAGCTGGGGGTGAGGGCGATGATCAGCGAGCCTGCGCACATCATGATCACCGAGACCATCAGCGCGGATTTGCGGCCGGCCTTGTCGGCGTAGAGTCCCATCAGCCAACCGCCGATGGGACGCATCAGGAAGCCCACGGCAAAGATGGCGGCGACGTTGAGCAACTGGGCGGTCTGGTCGCCCTTGGGAAAGAAGGCCTTGGCGAAATACAGCGAGAAGGCGGCGTAGACGTACCAGTCGTACCATTCAACCAGGTTGCCGACGGAGCCGCTGAAGATGGACTTGATGCGCTGCGAGGTGGTCTTGGGCGCGGTCTGGCCGGCCGCGAGGGTAGCGGTGCTATCCACAGGGTGTTCCTCTCTTGTCGTTGTTATTAGGGCGCTCGGGGCGTCGACGAGAGAGGTTGCAGACGGCGTGCCAGATCGTGAAGCCGCGCCACTGCTGGCTTTCTGCTCGGTGAATAGGCGGAAGTCTGCCTGGACGGCCTGGGCAATGAGCGGATTTCCGCCTATGGCCGGTCAGTCATCCTCGAGACTGTCGCGGAAGTCGGCACGCACCAGGCCGTGACGCTGCATCTTCTCGTTGAGGGTACGCCGCGGCAATTGCAACTCGTCCATCACCGCCTTGATCTCGCCACCATGACGGGCCAGGGCGGCGCGCAGGCACTGGGCTTCGAAGGCTTCCAGCTGATCGGCCAGGGAATTGCCTTGGGCGGTCGGCGGCGCGCCTAGGCCGAGGACCTCGCGTTCGGCGGCGTTGGCCAGTTCGCGGACATTGCCCGGCCAGCCGTGACCCAGCAGCTGGGCCAGTCGCGCCGCGCCGGGCGGGGTGACCGGGCGCCCCAGGCGGGCGCCGGCCTCGGCGAGAAAGTGATCGAACAGCAGCGGTATGTCCTCGCGTCGCGCCCGCAGCGGCGGCAGGTGCAGCTCGGCGACATTGAGGCGATAGGCCAGATCTTCGCGAAAGCGCCCGGCGCGCGCCTCTTCCAGCAGATCCGGCTTGGTGGCGGCGACGATGCGCAGGTCCAGGGCTATGCTCTGGTTGGAGCCGAGGCGCTCCAGGCGTTGCTCCTGCAGCACCCGCAAGAGCTTGACCTGCTGCGCCAGGGGCATGCTTTCGATCTCGTCGAGAAACAGGGTGCCGCCGTTGGCGTATTCCAGCTTGCCGATGCGCCGGCCCTGGGCACCGGTGAAGGCGCCGCTCTCGTGGCCGAACAATTCGCTCTCGAACAGCTGCTCGGGGATGGCCGCGCAGTTGAGGGCGACGAAGGCCTTGCCGGCCCGGGGCCCGAAATCGTGCAGGCAACGGGCGACCAATTCCTTGCCGCTGCCGGTCTCGCCGCGCAAGAGCACGTTGACCGGGGTCGGCGCCAGATCGAGGATCTGCTGGCGCAGGCGGACGATGCCGGGCGAGACGCCGAGCAGCCGACGGGCGAGGGCGCTCTGGTCGTCGACCCGGCGGTGCAGCTGGCGGTTCTCCAGCACCAGCCGGCGCTTTTCCAGGGCGCGGCCGAGATCGCCCAGCAACGCTTCGGGGCTGAAGGGCTTTTCCAGGAAGTCGTAGGCACCCTGGCGCATGGCGGTCACTGCAAGGGCCACGTCGCCATGGGCGGTGAGCAGGATCACCGGCAGGTCGGGATCCAGGGCCTGCAGCCGGCCCAACAGGGCCAGGCCGTCCATGCCGGGCATGCGCACGTCGCTGACCACCACGCCGGCGAAATCCGGGGTCACCGCCGCCAGGCAGTCTTCGGCGCGGGCGAACAGCCGCACCTGATGCCCCGACAGCTCCAGCCACTGGCGCACCGCTTCGCGGATGCTGGCTTCGTCGTCGACCAGATAGACCTGGGCTTGCATGGGGGCGTCCTCTCGCGGCCGGTGCGCGGTTACCTTGCCCGAACGGCACGGGGCGGTCGAGTCATCCGAAGGAATGAACGTAGTGGGCAGCGGAACAGACCCGGGGGGCCGCTCAGTGATTTCAGCTTGGGCCAGTGCGGCAAGCCGCAGGCGACTAGGGGGAGGGAGACGCTTCTTGGCCGCAGGAGGCTACCGGCAGCCGAAGCCTGAAGACCGCGCCTTCGGTGTCGTTCGTGGCCGTCAGGCTGCCGCCCTGGGCCTGGACGATGGCCGAGGACACCGCCAGCCCCAGCCCCAGGCCTTCGCCGACCGGCTTGGTGGTGAAAAAGGGATCGAATACCTGGCCCAGGTGTTCAGCGGCGATACCGCCACCGTTGTCCGCCACCTCCAACTGCCAGGTCTCGTCTTCCCGCTGCAGGCTGACCCTGACCTGCGGCCGCGGTCGTTCGGCCACCGCATCCAGGGCATTGCGCAGCAGATTGACCAGCACCTGCTCCAGGCGAATCGGATCGCCCAGCAGCCAGGCCGGGCGCGGCAGTTCCAGGTTCAATTCGACAGCCAGCTCGGCGCGCCGCGCCTCCAGCAACTCCAGCGCCTGGTCCACCACCTGAGCCAGATCGACCCGCTCGCGCAGACCGGCGGGGGTCTTGCGGGCATAGGTCTTGAGATGGGCGGTCAGGCCGCTCATGCGGGTGAGCAGGCCGTCGAGGCGTTCCAGGGCGGCGCGGGCCTCGTCCAGCCGGCCGTGGTCCAGCAGCAGCCGCAGACTGGCCAGGTGCATGCGCTGGGCGGTGAGCGGCTGGTTGAGTTCATGCACCAGGGCCGCCGACATCTGCCCCAGAGCGGCCAGCTTGGCGGCCTGCACCAGGCCATCCTGGGCGGTGCGCAACTCGGCGGTGCGTGCTTCCACCAGCTGCTCCAGCTCCAGTCGGCTGCGCAGGCGCAGGCGCTGCAGCCGCCGCCGCTGCACCAGCAGCAAGCCGGCGCAGACCAGCAGCAGCCAGGCGCAACCGGCGGCCAGGGCCGCGCCCAGGCCGCTGCCCTGCAGCTCCCGGGTCGGTCTGATCAGGTGCAGGGTCCAGCCTTCGCTGGGCAGCGGCAGGCTGTCCCAGAGGTAGTCGGCGCTGCCTCCGGGCGCCTCGATACGGGCCACCTGGCGCTGGTCGTCCAAGACCACCTGTTGGCTATGCAGCAGCGGTTGCAGGGTGCGTCTGTCGTACTGCCGGGTGGTGGCCAGTTCGGCGCGTTCGGCGGGCGTCAGCTCGCGCAGCAGGCGATAGCGCCAGGCCGGGCGGTTGGCGGCAAAGACCACGCCGCGGGCATCGCTGACCAGCAGCACCTCGGGATGCTCGCCCCAGCGCGCCTCGATGGCGGGAAATTCCAGCTTGACCACCACGGCGCCGAGAAAGCGACCCTCGGCGTCCAGCACCGCGTGGGAGAGGAAATAGCCGGGAATGCCGGTGGTGACCCCCACGGCATAGAAGCGGCCGCTGCCGCCGGCGAGGGTCTCGCGGAAATAGGGCCGGAAGCCGTAGTTATGGCCGACGTAGCTGGTGGGCAGCCGCCAGTTGCTGGCGCCGATGGCCAGGCCGCTGCGATCCAGCACCTCCAGGGTCGAGGACTGGGCAGCGGCATTGAGTCGTTCCAGCTTGAGATTGAGGCGCTCGGTGGCAGCGGCATCGGGTGGCGTGGTGAGGGCGGCGATCAGCTCGGGATCCTGGGCCAGCACCGCGGGCAGGGCGCGAAAGCGATCGATCAGGGTCTGCAGGCTGCTGGCATGCAGGCGCAACTGTTCCTGGCCGAGCAGGCTGGCCTCGGCCAGGCTCGCCCGTTCGGCGCGCTGCCAGGCCAGACTGCTGACCAGCAGACCGCCGAGCAGGGCGAGCAACAGGACCGGCAGCAGGCGCAGGGCAGGGGGCATGGCAGGAGACCGTGGCAGGAGTGGCCGGACGATAGCACGCCGGGGAAACGGCGGCTCAGGCCGAGGCGGCGGTGCGCTGGGCGATCTGCTCGGGCTGGAAATGGCAGGTGAAGCAGCTGCCCTCGCCGGGCACGCTGTGGATGTCCAGGCCGCCGCGATGACGGATCAGCACGTGCTTGACGATGGCTAGGCCCAGGCCGGTGCCACCGGTGCTGGAGGCGCGGCTGGCGTCGATGCGATAGAAGCGCTCGGTCAGACGCGGCAGGTGGCGAGCGTCGATGCCAGGGCCGGTGTCCTGCACCGCGACGTGGGCGCCTTCGGCGTCCTGCCAGGCGCGTACCCGCACCTCGCCGCCCTCGGGGCTGTACTTGACCGCGTTGAACACCAGGTTGGAAAAGCAGCTGCGCAGTTCCGTCTCGCTACCCAGCAGCGCCAGGTCCGGGGCGCAGTCCAGGCTCAGGCGGTGGCCTATCGCACCGGACAGGGCGCGGCCGTCCTGCAGGATGGAGGCGAGCAGGGGTTCCAGGGCCACGGGGCGATTGTCGGCAGGGTAGTCGGTGGCTTCCAGGCGGGCCAGCAGCAGGAGGTCGTCGATGGTGTGCTGCATCCGGCCGGCCTGCTGCTGCATCTGTCCCAACGCCCGGCGCCAGCGTGGGGTGGCATGCTCGGCGTTGTCCAGCAGGGTTTCCAGGTAGCCGGTGATCACCGTCAGCGGGGTGCGCAGCTCATGGGAGACGTTGGCGACGAAATCCTTGCGCATCTGTTCCAGCTGGTGGATGCGAGTCACGTCACGCACCAGCAGCAGGCGATCGCCCTCGCCGAAGCGGGTGATCAGGATGTGCAGGTACTGGTCGTCGTTGAGCGGCGAGGCCAGTTCCAGCGGCTCGCCATAGTCGCCGCCGATAAAGTAATCGGAAAAGCGCGGATGGCGCACCAGGTTGGTGATGGGCTGGCCGAGATCCTGGGGCTGGCGCAGACCCAGCAGGGTTTCCGCGGCGCGGTTCCACCATTCCAGGTTGCCATGGCGGTCCACCAGGATGATGGCATCGCGCAGGGCCTCGGTGGAGGCCTGGGCGCGGCCGATGACGGCGAGCAGTTCTTCACGCTGGCGCTGCTCGTGGCGTTGCCGGCGATAGAGCCGATCCAGGACATCGCCCCACAGGCCTTCGGCTTCGGGTGGCGCGCCTGGCGCCTCGCTCAGCAGCCAGGCATGCAGGCGCAGCAGGTGTTTCAGGGTGACCGCCAGATAGACCGCCAGTCCCAGGGCCACCGCCAGGCCGACATGGCCGAAGGGCCAGCCGGCCAGGGCGCAGCCGCCGACCACGATCGACAGCTGGGTGGCCAGACGGGAGCGCCAGTTGATGTTCACGGCGGCGGTGATCCCGCGTCAGAGTTTGGTGGAAAAGCGATACCCGGTGCCGCGCACCGTCTGTACCAAGTTCTCGTAGGTCTCGCCCAGGGCCTTGCGCAGGCGACGGATGTGCACGTCCACGGTGCGCTCCTCGACATAGACGTTGCCGCCCCAGACCTGGTCGAGCAACTGGCCGCGGGTGTAGGCGCGCTCCTGATGGGTCATGAAGAACTGCAGCAGGCGGTACTCGGTGGGCCCCATCTCGGCGGGCGCGCCATCGATGGTCACCCGGTGGCTGATCGGATCCAGGATCAGGCCGTTGACCTCCAGCGGACCGTCGTTCTCCAGGTGGCCGGTACGGCGCAGCACGGCTTTCAACCGAGCCACCAGCTCGCGGGGCGAGAAGGGCTTGGTGATGTAGTCGTCGGCGCCGGTTTCCAGGCCCTGGACCTTGTTGTCCTCGTCACCCTTGGCGGTGAGCATGATGATGGGAATGGCGTCGGTCAGCTCGTCGCGCTTGAGGCGCCGAGCCAGCTCCAGGCCGGAGGTGCCGGGCAGCATCCAGTCGAGCAGGATGAGATCGGGCTTGCGATCGACGATCAGGGCGTGGGCGTCCTTGCTGTTGTCCGCCTCCAGGCATTCATAGCCCGCCATTTCCAGGGCCACGGCGATCATTTCGCGAATGGGGGCCTCATCGTCGACGATCAGGATGGATTTACCCGTCATGGAGCGCTCTGCCTCTCGAGTCCTTGCAATGTGCCGTGCATTAGATAGCGCCAATATTGCAGCTATGTGACAAGGCTGTCATATCTAACTTGTATCCCACAATGTGGGATGATGTATCACATATTGAGATTTGCCAGCGAGGCTTCTAGAGTGAAGGCCATGAATGACAACAATTCCAACAAGGGCGAAGCGCCCAGCGGGGCCCAGGCGCTGTTTCGCGGCCTGGCGGTGCTCGAAGCCGTTGCCACCGGGGCCGACAACCTGGCCCAGGTCGGCGCCGCCATTGGCTGCACCCGCAGCACCACCCATCGCCTGGTGGCCGCCCTGACCCAGGCCGGCTATCTGCGCAGCGATAGCGGGCGGTTGATCCTCGGCAGCCACCTCATCGCCCTCGGCTACCAGGCCCGCGAACAGCTGCCGCTGACCGGCGTGGCCCGGCCCCATCTGCAACGCCTGGCCCAGCACTGCGGCGACACCGTGCACCTCGGGGTGCGCGAAGGCGGTGATGTGCTCTATCTGGACAAGCTGCCGGGCAGCCGGGGCCTAGAGATGAGATCCCGGGTCGGCCTGCGCATGCCGCTGGCGCTGACCGGGGTCGGCAAGGCGCTGATGCTGGATCTCGCCGAAGTCGAGTGGGAAGCCCTCTATGGCGAAGGCGTGGCGCGGCGTAGCGGCCAGCCCGGCCTGCGCGAGGACTTCCTGCCCTGGGCCGACTATTGCGCGCGCCTGCGCCGCCATGCCGCCGAAGGCTATGCCCTGGATCTGGAAGAGAACGAACTGGGCATCCGCTGCGTGGCCGCGCCCATCCGTGGTGCCGACGGCGCCATCGTCGCGGCCCTGAGCGTGGCCAGTGCCATCCCCTATATGCCCGAGGCGCGGCTGCACGAGTTGCAGCCCGAGGTCAGTGCCTGCGCCCGGGCCATTTCCCGCGAACTCGGCTGGAGTCCTGCATGACCGCCACCCCGCACCTCATCGGCCTCGACTGGGGCACCTCGTCCCTGCGCGCCCAGCTGTTCGACGCCCAGGGCGCCGTGCTGGAAACCCGTAGCCGCCCCTGGGGCATCATGCACGTGCCCGATGGCGACTTCGCCGCGGCCTATCGCACCCTGGTGGGCGACTGGCGCGAGGCCCAGCCGGACCTGCCCGCCATCGCCTGCGGCATGGTCGGCAGTCGCGGTGGCTGGCGCGAGGTGCCCTATGCCGATTGCCCCGCCGACGTCCACAGCCTGGCTGCCGGTCTGCTGCGCCTGGACAGCGGCTGCGGCGAGCTCCATCTGGTCCCCGGCGTGATGCAGCGCGGCGCCTTGCCCAACGTGCTGCGTGGCGAGGAAACCCAGGTGTTCGGCGCCCTCGAACTGGAGCCGGACCTGGCCGCCGAGGCCCTGCTGGTGCTGCCCGGCACCCACAGCAAGTGGGTGCGGGTGCGTGACGGTCGCCTCACCGATTTCGCCACCTACATGACTGGCGAGCTGTTCGCCGTCCTGCGCGAACATTCCATCCTGGGGCGTCCGGCCACCGAGGCCGGTCCCGAGGCCAGTGCCGAGGCCTTCCGCCTGGGCCTGGTCACCGCCCGCGACGCCGGGGCCGAGGGCCTGTTCGGCCGGCTCTTCACCGCCCGCAGCCGGGTGCTGGCCGGCGAGCTGGGCGCGGCGCACAGCCTCGACTACCTGTCCGGTCTGCTGATCGGCGAAGAATTGCGCAGCCAGGTCGCCGCGCTCAAGGGCGCCACCTGCCCACCCCTGGTGCTGATCGGCGACGCGGCGCTCTGCCAGCGCTATCGCGACGCCCTGGCGCTGTTCGACATCCACCAGGTCCGCCTGCTGGAGCAGGCCACCCGGGCCGGGCTCTGGCGCCTGGCCCAGGCCGCCGGCCTGCTCCCCACCTCTGGAGGCTCCCATGCTTGATACCTACCTCAAGGACCTGCCGCTGATCGCCATCCTGCGCGGCGTCACCCCGGACGAGATCGTCCCGGTCGGTCGTGCCCTGTACGACGCCGGCTTTCGCGTCATCGAGATCCCGCTCAACTCGCCGCAGCCCTTCGAAAGTATCCGCCGACTGACCGCGGAGCTGGATGAAAGCTGCCTGATCGGCGCCGGCACCGTGCTCACCGAGGCCCAGGTGGCCGAGGTGGACGCCGCGGGCGGCCGGCTGATCGTCTCGCCCAACGCCAACCTGGCGGTGATCCGCGCCAGCAAGGCCGCTGGCCTGGTCAGCGCCCCGGGCGTGGCCACTCCGTCGGAAGGCTTCGCCGCCCTCGACGCCGGGGCCGACAGCCTCAAGCTGTTTCCCGCCGAGCAACTCGGCCCGGCGGTGGTCAAGGCCTGGCGCGCGGTCTTCCCCAAGGAGCTGGCGCTCCTGCCGGTGGGTGGCATCACCCCGGACAACATGGGCCCCTACGTGGCGGCCGGCGCCAACGGCTTCGGACTCGGCTCGGCGCTGTATAAGCCGGGCCTCACGGCGGCCCAGGTGAGCGCCAACGCCCAGGCCTTCGCGGCGGGGTGGCGGTCCGTTTCCTAATTCAATCGCGGTCATGGACCGCTCCTACAGATACCCGGTGCCTCCGTAGGAGCGGTCCATGACCGCGATTTGCCCAATTCCCCTCGATTCCAATAATTACTGTCGAGATTTCCACACCATGAAGATCACCAAACTCACCACCTATGTCGTCCCGCCGCGCTGGTGCTTTCTCAAGATCGAGACCGACGAGGGCATCCACGGCTGGGGCGAACCCGTGCTGGAAGGGCGCGCCCACAGCGTGGCGGCGGCGGTCGAGGAACTGGCCGACTACCTGATCGGCAAGGACCCGCGCAACATCGAGGACCACTGGACGGTGCTCTACCGGGGCGGCTTCTATCGCGGCGGCGGCATCCACATGAGCGCCCTGGCCGGCATCGACCAGGCCCTGTGGGACATCAAGGGCAAGGCCCTGGGCGTACCGGTGCACGAGCTGCTGGGCGGCCAGGTGCGCGATAGCATCCGCGTCTATTCCTGGATCGGCGGCGACCGCCCGGCGGAGACCGCGGCCCAGGCCCTGGAGCGCCAGGCCAAGGGCTTCACCGCGATCAAGATGAACGCCAGCGAAGAGATGCAGTTCGTCGACACCTACGACAAGGTCGACCAGGTGATCGCCAATGTCGCCGCCATTCGCGACGCCTGTGGTCCGCACTTCGGCATCGGCGTGGATTTCCATGGCCGGGTGCACAAGCCCATGGCCAAGGTGCTGGTCAAGGAGCTGGAGCAGTTCCGCCTGATGTTCATCGAGGAGCCGGTGCTCAGCGAGCACCACGAGGCGCTCAAGGAAATCGCCCTGATGAGCAACACGCCCATCGCCCTGGGCGAGCGGCTGTACTCGCGCTGGGACTTCAAGCGCATCCTCCAGGAAGGCTACGTCGACATCCTGCAGCCCGATCCGTCCCACGCCGGAGGCATCACCGAGACGCGTAAGATCGCCAACATGGCCGAGGCCTATGACGTGGCCATCGCCCTGCATTGCCCGCTCGGCCCCATTGCCCTGGCGGTCAATCTGCAGCTGGATGCCAACTGCTACAACGCCTTCATCCAGGAGCAGAGCCTGGGCATCCACTACAACCAGGGCAACGACCTGCTGGACTACATCAAGAATCCCGAGGTCTTCGACTACGCCGATGGCCACGTGAAGATCCCCCAGGGACCGGGGCTGGGCGTCGAGGTCAACGAGGAATTCGTCAAGGAACAGGCCGCCATCGGCCATCGCTGGCGCAACCCGATCTGGCGGCACAAGGACGGCAGTTTCGCGGAATGGTGAGAGACGCCCTCACCCCAACCCTCTCCCGAGGGGGTAAGAGCAGGAGCTCCGGCCCCGATGCTCGCACTGACCGTCCCCTTTCCCTCTGGGAGAGGGCCAGGGTGAGGGAAAAGCAACGCCACTGTTAATGGCCAGACACACCGCTGGCCCCTCACCCCAACCCTCTCCCCAAGGGAGAGGGGCAAGAGCAGGAGCGCGGGACTCGACCTCCGCACCGACCATTCCCTCTCCTCTTGGGAGAGGGCCAGGGTGAGGGCCGCCGCGGCGCCCTGAACCCCAGACCGCAACAACGCTCGCCACAACGTCAATTACAGGACCCGAGCCATGCCATCCCCTACCCAGGCCTCCCCGGCGGCGGCCACGGCCGCCCCAACCCTGGCCAAGCCCAGCCGGGCGCGCTTCTTCATCATGATGCTGCTGTTCGTCACCGTGGTGATCAACTACCTCGACCGCAGCAACCTTTCCATCGCCGCCCCGCACCTGGCCCAGGACCTGGGCATCGAGCCGGTGCACATGGGCTTGATCCTCTCGGCCTTCGGCTGGACCTACGCCGCCATGCAGATCCCCGGCGGCTGGCTGGTGGACAAGGTCGCCCCGCGCATCCTCTATCCCGTGGCCATCGCGCTCTGGTCGCTAGCCACCATCGGCCTGGGTTTCGTCGGCAGCTTCATCGGCCTGATCATCCTGCGTCTCGCCGTGGGCGCCCTGGAGGCACCGGCCTATCCGATCAACAACCGGGTGGTCACCACCTGGTTTCCCGAGCGCGAGCGGGCCACCGCCATCGGCTTCTACACCTCCGGCCAGTTCGTCGGCCTGGCCTTTCTCACCCCGGTGCTGATCTACCTGCAGCAGACCTTTGGCTGGCACATGGTCTTTGTCGTCACCGGCGGTGTCGGCATCCTCTGGGCCGCCATCTGGTATCTGGTCTATCGCGAACCCAAGGATTTCCGCGGCGCCAATGCTGCCGAGGTCGCGCTGATCCAGGAGGGTGGCGGTCTGGTCGATCTGGAGCAGAAGAACCGCAGTCGCGCCGCCTTCCAGTGGCGTGACCTCAGGAGCGTGCTCAACAAGCGCAAGCTCTGGGGCATCTACATCGGCCAGTTCTGCCTCAATTCCACCCTCTGGTTCTTCCTCACCTGGTTCCCCACCTACCTGGTGAAATACCGCGGCATGGACTTCATCAAGGCCGGCTTTCTCGCCTCGCTGCCGTTCCTGGCCGCCTTCCTCGGCGTGATCTGCTCGGGCCTGCTGTCGGACTGGCTGGTCCGTCGCGGCGCCTCCGTGGGCCTGGCGCGCAAGCTGCCGATCATTGGTGGCCTCTTGATCTCCACCAGCATCGTCGGCGCCAACTTCGTCGACTCGCCTGCCCTGATCATCGCCTGCCTGGCGCTGGCCTTCTTCGGCAACGGCCTGGCCTCCATCACCTGGTCGATGGTCTCGGCCATGGCGCCGGAGCGACTGATCGGTCTCACCGGCGGGATGTTCAATTTCATCGGCAACCTCTCGGCCATCTGCGTGCCCATCGTTATCGGCTTCCTGGTCAAGGACGGCAGCTTCGCCCCGGCCATCGCCTTCATCGGCGTGACCGCACTGATCGGTGCCCTCTGCTATGGCCTGGTGGTGGGCAAGGTGGAACGTCTGCCCGAATAAGGGCGACTAAGGAAGCACCGCGTGCCTGTCCCGGTACGCGGTGCTCTGCCACCGGCCTTGCCGGACCCATAACGACAACAAAGGAGTCTCCCCATGCCGCTCGCCCGTCGCACCTTTCTCGGCGTGTCCCTGGCCGCTTCGGCCGGTCTGGTCGCCAGTCGCGCCCTCGCCGACGACAAGTTCGGTCTCACCCGTAACTGGGAGGGCAAGCCGCCCATCGTCATGCCCGATCCCGCCTGGGAGATCCACGACCAGGCCTTCAAAGGCCGCCTGGGCAATGCCTTCGTCGAGCGCCTCTGGTCCGGTGGTCTCTGGACCGAGGGCCCGGTGTGGATGGCCGACTGGCGCTGCCTGCTGTTCAGCGACATCCCCAATGCCCGGGTGATGCGCTGGAGCGCCGACGACGGCCACGTCAGCGTCTACGATGACCAGTCCCACAACGCCAATGGCCACACCCGTGACCGCGAGGGCCGGTTGATCAGCTGCGAGCACGACAGCCGCCGCGTCACCCGCCGCGAGTTGAACGGCAGCGTCACGGTGCTGCTCGACCGCTTCGACGGCAAGCCACTGAACGCCCCCAACGACGTAGTGGTCGGCGCCGATGGCGCCATCTGGTTCACCGATCCGGGCTACGGCATCCTCGGCGCCTACGAGGGCCACAAGGCCGAATTCGAGCTGCCTACCAACGTCTATCGCATCGATCCCCAGGGCAAGGCCACGGTGGCGGCGGGCGACTTCGGCCGGCCCAACGGCCTGGCCTTCGCCCCCGATGGCAAGCGCCTCTACATCAGCGACACCGCTGGCGGCGGCAATCCCGGCAAGCCCAACCATCTGCGTGCCTTCACGCTGAAGGACGACGGCACCCTGGGCGGCGGCGAGGTGCTGATCGATGCCAAGGACCAGGGCGTGATCGACGGCTTCCGCGTCGACAGCGACGGCAACCTCTGGTGCAGCTGGGCCGGCTCGGCCGAGCAGAACAGCGTGCGGGTCTTCAATCCGAGCGGCCAGCCGCTGGCCACCCTGCACCTGCCGGAGACCGTGTCCAACGTCGAGTTCGGCGGCCTCAAGGGCAATCGCCTGTTCATCACCGGCGGCGGTTCGCTCTATGCCACCTATGTGAACGCCCAGCCCGCGCGGCTCTGGTAAGGGCCTCTCACCGGCCGAACCAAGGGTCGTTAGACAGGTCTGTAACAAGCGGATACGGAACGACCCGCGCCAACAAGATCGCCCACAAGGCGAGCGAGGAGCCTCAGTCATGAGCAACACCACTACCAACGCCGACGGTCACGTCACCGAAAAGGCCCAGCCCAAGGCGATCTTCGCCTGTTTGATGGCCGCCCTGGCCGGTCTGATGTTCGGCCTCGACATCGGCGTCATTTCCGGCGCCACCAAATTCATCCAGCAGGAATTCCAGATCTCCGATCAGGTGATCGAGTGGATCGTCTCCAGCATGATGGCCGGTGCTGCCCTGGGCGCTCTGGGCGCGGGTTCGCTGTCGGCCAAGCTGGGTCGCAAGAAATCGCTGATGCTGGGCGCCGTCCTGTTCGTGATCGGCTCGATCCTCTGTGGCCTGGCCACTTCGCCGACCATGCTGATCTTCGCCCGCTTCCTGCTCGGCCTGGCCATCGGCATCGCGTCCTTCACCGCGCCGCTGTACCTGGCCGAGGTCGCTCCGGAAAACATCCGTGGCTCGATGATCTCGCTGTACCAGCTGATGATCACTGCCGGCATCCTGCTCGCCTTCCTCTCCAACACCGCCTTCAGCTACTACGAGGCCTGGCGCTGGATGCTCGGCATCATCGCCATCCCCGGGGTGCTGTTCCTGATCGGCGTCTTCGCCCTGCCCGACAGCCCGCGCTGGCTGATCATGGCAGGTCGCCGCGAGGAGGCCATCAAGGTCCTGCACCGGCTGCGCGGTGACGAAAAGGTCATCCAGCAGGAAGTCGCCGAGATCGAAGAGCAGCTCAAGGTGCCGCAGAAGGGCTGGTCGCTGTTCAAGGAAAACGCCAACTTCCGCCGCTCGGTGGGCCTGGGCGTGCTCCTGCAGGTGGTGCAGCAGTTCACCGGCATGAACGTGGTCATGTACTACGCGCCGCGCATCTTCGAAGGTATGGGCTACGACACCGCCGCCCAGATGTGGTTTACCGCCGCGGTGGGTCTGACCAACGTGCTGGCCACCTTCATCGCCATCTTCCTGGTCGACAAGTGGGGCCGCAAACCCATCCTCTATACCGGCTTCGTGGTCATGGCCGTGGGCCTGGGCGTGGTCGGCAGCATGCTGGGCGCGGGCAACCTGAGCCACGGCCAGCAGACCTTTACCGTGGTCATGCTGCTGATCTTCATCGTCGGCTTCGCCATGTCGGCCGGTCCGCTGATCTGGACCCTCTGCTCGGAAGTGCAGCCGCTCAAGGGCCGCGACTTCGGCATCGGCTGCTCCACCTTCACCAACTGGATCGCCAACATGATCGTCGGCGCCACCTTCCTGACCATGCTGGGCACCCTGGGTCAGGGCACCACCTTCTGGATCTATGCCGGTCTGAACGTGGTGTTCATCTTCCTGGTGTTCCTGCTGGTGCCGGAGACCAAGGGTGTCACCCTGGAACGCATCGAACGCAATCTGATGCAGGGCAAGCGCCTGCGCGATCTCGGTCAGTAGCTTCGCGCGCAACAAAAAAACGCCCGGCAATGCCGGGCGTTTTTATTAGCGATCCCAGTGCTTGTGTCTGTGCTTGGCGTGCTTCCAGCCCTTGCCGGGATGGTCGCGATAGCGGCGATCGTCGCGGCCGCTGTCGCCCAGATTGTTGCCCAGGGCACTGCCGGCACCGCCACCCAGGGCCGCGCCGACCAGGCCACCGGTGCTGCCACCGACTCTATTGCCGATCACGTTGCCGCCCGCCGCGCCCAGACCGCCGCCGATGGCGGCCTCGGTCCGATTGCGCCGGTCAGCGCCCAGTACACCACCTGCTGCACCGCCCACGCCGGCACCGATGGCCGCACCGGTACTGCCGCCGACCTGCTGGCCGACCAGGGTACCGAGTACGCCACCCACGGCGCCGCCGAGTCCGGCTTCGGTATTGCCCGCATAGGCCGGGGCAACGCCCGCCAGGGCAAGCAACAAGAACAGGGCTGAAGGTTTCATGGAGTCCACTCCGTGGTAGAGACGAGCCGATCCTCGGCAAAAATCGCTGCCCTGGCAAGTACCGAACGGTCGTTTGAATGGTAAAGGTTGTCTTTACCCATTCCTTTGATTTCCTTGAACAAACCTATACGGGAATAAGGGGTCTTGTCCCTCTTGTCGCGTCTGGAGCGGGGGTCTGCAGGCCGGCGCGGGCTGGTCTAGACTCAAGTCGACCGCTGCCAAGGGGACTTCATGATCCACGCTCGTCTGTTGTCTGGCTGTCTCCTGCTCCTTGCCAGTGCCAGCGCCTCGGCCTGGGAATACACCCTCATCGCGCCCGACAAGCCGGTGCAGAACTGGAGCATCAGCAGTGACCGCCTGGGTCTGCGCGATGGCCTGGCCTTCGCCGTCGGTGTGCATCGCCTGAGTAGCGGGCGCCAGGAGGGTTCGGTGCTGATCGAGATCGATACCGGCGCTATGCAGCTCACCGTGGTGGCGACCCGTGGCATGAATGTCCTGCGCGCCCAGGCCGGCACTCTGCGACTGGGCTGGGATTCTCCGGTACGCGAGGTGGTCAATCCGGCCTTCGTCAATCTGGAAAGCCGTAACGGGCTGGGCTGGCTGGAAGGCTTCAACGAGCTGGTGGCCCGCGCCGGCTTCGAGTGGGTCGGCCACCCGGGAATGGACCGGGGGCAACTCCTGACCCTGCACGGACGGGCCAGTTATCTGCCGGCCAGTCAGGTGGTGCTGACCATCGACGAACAGCCGCCGCACCGCATCAGCCTCAAGGGCGTGCTGCACGAAGAGGCCTTCAAGCAGGCCAACTTTCGCATCGACACCGAACTGGTCACCCACGCCGGGGCCACCGGCTTCACGCTGCACGACCGCCTGACCAACCAGGGGACGCATACCGCCGAGTACCAGGTGCTCTATCACAGCAACTTCGGTCCGCCGCTGCTCGGCGAGGGCTCACGGTTCGCCGCGCCGGTGCGGGAGGTGTCACCCTTCGATGCGCGGGCGCGTCAGGAACTGGGCGAATGGCAGGCCTATCGCGCACCCACGCCGGGCTATGGCGAGACGGTCTACAACCTCTACCCCTGGGGCGACGATCAGGGGCATAGCCTGGCGGTACTGCACGATCACAGTGCCCACCAAGGGGTGGCGCTGGCCTTCAATGTGCGGGAATTGCCGGTCTTCACCCTATGGAAGCACACCGATGCCAAGGCCCAGGGCTACGTCACCGGTCTGGAGCCGGGCACCAGCTTTTCCTACAACCGCAGCCAGCAACGGGCCCTGGGACTGGTGCCGCGCATCGAAGCCAGCGGCACGCGCGACTTCACCCTCGACTATCGGCTGCTGGCCACCGCCGCCGAGGTCCGGCAGGCGCTGGAGCAGGTCGAAGGCATCCGCCACGGCCGACCGACCCAGGTGCGCGAGGCGCCGCTGGCCCGGAAGCCCTAGCGGCAAGGCCGGCGGGTGCTAGCGCCGCGCGGGCAGGGGACGGGTGCGACCGCTACCGTCGATGGCGACGAAGACGAACACCGCCTCGGTGACCTTGCTCCACTCGCTGGACAGCGGATCGTCGCTCCAGACCTCGATGAGGATCTGGATGGAGCTACGGCCCACTTCCAGCGTGTTGGTATAGAAGGAGAGCTGTGCGCCCACGGGCACCGGCGTCATGAAGGCCATGCGGTCGATGGCCACCGTGGCCACCCGACCAGCGGCCAGACGACTGGCCATGGCACTGCCGGCCAGGTCCATCTGGGCCACCAGCCAGCCGCCGTAGATGTCGCCGAAGCCGTTGGTCTCGCGGGGCAGAGCGGTGATCTGCATGGCCAGGTCGCCCTGGGGGATGGGATCTTCTTGTTCGAGCTCTTCGATCATGACAGGGCCCTCGGGAGCCCGGATAGGTAGGTAACGTTCAGCATCTGCACGCAAGAATGCTGCCAATCTCTCTGGGGAGATCGTTAGGGGGCTACAGTATAACGCCTGGGGCAGGGCGGCTCGACCGCTTTTGCACCAGGATGGAACAGGCATAGCTCGGCAGATGAGCCCTGAATGGGCACTGAATGAATAGCGGAAATTCCTTGCGGATTTGCTATCGTGGAGACCGTGCACGGCCAGGCAATCCAGAGGGTCGTGCACGTCCGATGATCAGGTAATGATCGGTAGACCTGCTGCTGCCGTGCTCCACAAGAGCGCAGGCGGCGCGGTGCAGGTCCGGCGCCCATCCGGCGACCCGCCCGATCCCTGCCAGCCGCCCCAGGCGGACGGTCACTCGGGGCCGCGTCTTGTCCGCTACACCCGGAGGGATGCCAGAGGCCGAATTTCCTTTGCGCTCCTCTCTTGTCCGGGATCCTCGATGAAACTGCAATCCGCCTCCGCGCCGCTCACGTCGCGCCCTCTGGGCCGCAACGACTACAAGACCCTCTCGCTGTCCGCCCTGGGCGGCGCGCTGGAGTTCTACGACTTCGTCATCTTCGTCTTCTTCGCCGCAGTGGTGGGGAAGCTGTTCTTTCCCGCCGACATGCCCGACTGGCTGCGGCAGATGCAGACCTTCGGCATCTTCGCCGCCGGTTACCTGGCCCGCCCGCTGGGCGGCATCATCATGGCCCACTTCGGCGACCTGCTCGGGCGCAAGAAGATGTTCACCCTGAGCATCTTCATGATGGCGCTGCCGACCCTGGGCATGGGCCTGATGCCCACCTACGCCCAGATCGGCGTGGCCGCTCCCATCCTGCTGCTGGTGCTGCGCATCATCCAGGGCGCGGCCATCGGCGGCGAGGTGCCCGGTGCCTGGGTGTTCGTCTCCGAACACGTGCCCGGCAAGCACGTCGGCTATGCCTGCGGCACCCTGACCGCCGGTCTCACCTTCGGCATCCTGCTTGGCTCGCTGATGGCGACCCTGATCAACACCGTCTTCACCCCCGTGGAGGTGGCCGACTACGCCTGGCGCTTCCCTTTCCTGATCGGCGGGGTCTTCGGCCTGTTCTCGGTCTATCTGCGCCGCTGGCTGCACGAGACGCCGGTGTTCGCCGAGCTGGCGATCCACAAGTCGCTGGCCGAGGAAGTGCCGCTCAAGGCGGTGCTGCGTGACCACCGCAGCAGCGTGGTGCTGTCCATGCTGCTGACCTGGATGCTCACCGCCGGCATCGTGGTGGTCATCCTCATGACCCCGACCCTGCTGCAGACCCAGTACGGCTTCTCCGCCGCCCTGGCGCTCAAGGCCAACAGCCTGGCCATCGTCTTCCTGACCCTGGGCTGCATCGTCTCCGGTGCCCTGTCCGATCGCTTCGGCAGCGGCCCGGTGTTCATCGTCGGCGGTCTGATCCTGGCGGTGGCCAGCTGGGCGCTCTATGCCGGTCTGAAGATCCACCCGGAGTGGCTGTTCCCGCTCTATGCCCTGGCTGGCGCCGCGGTCGGCGTCATCGGCGGCGTGCCACGGGTGATGGTGCTGGCCTTCCCGCCCAAGGTGCGCTTCTCGGGCCTGTCCTTTTCCTACAACGTGGCCTACGCCATCTTTGGCGGCCTGACCCCCATGGTCGTCACCCTGATGCTCAAGCAGCATCCGCTGGGCCCTGCCTGGTACGTCATGGGGCTGGCCCTGCTGGGCGTGGGTATCGGCTGCTACCTGCTCAGTCGCGAGCGCCGCGCCGCCGCCCTGGCGCCCGCCTGACCCCGGCCGTTCACGCCGCCTGCACCGGCGGCGTGAACGGGTTCGCCAGGACGACCCGCCAGGGCGACCTCGGCATGGCCAAAAACGCCATCCCCACAGACGCCACGCTTCGCGAGGACTAGGCTCGGATCCCTAGAGCCAGTCCAACAACAACAGCGAGGTGCAACATGTCCGGTAATCGTGGCGTCGTCTATCTGGGCGCGGGCAAGGTCGAGGTGCAGACCATCCCCTACCCGAAGATGGAAACCCCGCAGGGCAAGCGTATCGACCACGGCGTCATCCTGCGCGTGGTGTCCACCAACATCTGTGGTTCCGACCAGCACATGGTGCGTGGCCGGACCACTGCCCCCGAAGGCCTGGTGCTCGGCCACGAGATCACCGGTGAGGTCATCGAAGCGGGCCGCGACGTCGAGACCCTCAAGGTCGGCGACCTGGTCTCGGTGCCCTTCAACGTCGCCTGCGGTCGCTGCCGCACCTGCAAGGAGCAGGACACCGGGGTCTGCCTGACCGTCAACCCCTCGCGTGCCGGCGGTGCCTACGGCTACGTCGACATGGGCGGCTGGGTCGGTGGCCAGGCCGAATACGTGCTGGTCCCCTATGCCGACTTCAACCTGCTCAAGCTGCCGAATCGCGACGCGGCCATGGAAAAGATCCGTGACCTGACCTGCCTGTCCGACATCCTGCCCACCGGCTACCACGGCGCCGTCACCGCCGGCGTCGGTCCGGGCACCAGCGTCTATGTAGCGGGTGCCGGTCCGGTCGGCCTGGCCGCTGCCGCCTCGGCCCGTCTGCTGGGCGCCGCCGTGGTCATCGTCGGCGACGTCAACCCGGTGCGCCTGGCCCACGCCAAGGCCCAGGGCTTCGAGATCGCCGACCTGTCCCTGGACACCCCGCTGCACGAGCAGATCGCCGCGCTGCTGGGCACCCCGGAAGTGGATTGCGCCGTCGATGCCGTTGGCTTCGAGGCCCGTGGCCATGGTCACGAAGGCGCCAAGAGCGAGGCCCCGGCCACCGTGCTGAACTCGCTGATGGGCATCGTGCGAGTGGCCGGCAAGATCGGTATCCCCGGTCTGTACGTCACCGACGATCCGGGCGCCGTCGACGCCGCGGCCAAGCAGGGTGCCCTGAGCATCCGCTTCGGTCTGGGCTGGGCCAAGTCCCACAGCTTCCACACCGGCCAGACCCCGGTGATGAAGTACAACCGTCAGCTGATGCAGGCCATCATGTGGGATCGCATCAAGATCGCCGACATCGTCGGCGTGCAGGTGATCACCCTGGACGAGGCACCCCGCGGCTACAGCGAATTCGATTCGGGCGTACCGAAGAAATTCGTCATCGATCCGCACAAGCTGTTCAGCGCGGCCTGATCATTGCGCTAAGGGTTTTGTCCGGGAATGCTGGCCATTTGGCATTTCTCGGGCAAAGCCTGCAGTCGTTTGCCACACCAAGGGGTCTACCCTCGCAGCGTCCGATTCGGGCGCTGTTTTTTTGGTGCCACAGACGAGGCCTGCATGACCCCGAATGTCCTTTCGACCCTTCGCCGTATCCTCCCCTCACTGCTCGTGGCGTCCGTGCTGCTGCTGGGCAGCAACCTGGCGCGCGCCGAGGGTGGGGTGTCCTTTCGCTTCGCCGAAGAAGGGCAGGGCTGGATGCTGCGCGGTCCGGTCGATGTCCTCAAGTGGCCCTTCGTCTACGACCGTAGTCGCGAGCGCGCCCGCAACACCCTGATACGGCTGGACGGCGATACCCAGGTGCGGGTGATCGAGACCCGTTCCTTCCAGCGTTGGAAGCGCATCGAGCTGCAGCGGGATGGCCGTACCGTACTGGGCTGGGTGGAAAGCTACAGCGTGCCTGAGGCCATGCGCCTCGACTGATCGGGAGCAAAAGGCCACCGCCGCCAGTCACACCTCTGGTACCCCATCCATTCCAGAGGAGCGACGCATGTCCGCGATCACCCGTCTTCAGCTCAACGACGGTCACCACATTCCGCAATTCGGTCTGGGGGTCTGGCAGACTCCGGCCGAAGAGACCGCCCAGGTGGTCAAGACCGCCCTCGACCTGGGTTATCGACACATCGATACCGCCGCCATCTATGGCAACGAAGAGGGCGTCGGCCAAGCCATCGCCCAGGCCGGTTTGCCGCGTGACGAGCTGTTCATCACCACCAAGCTGTGGAATGCCGACCAGGGCTACGACAGCGCCCTGCGCGCCTTCGACACCAGTCTGGCCAAGCTGGGCCTGGAGCATGTCGACCTCTATCTGATCCACTGGCCGCTGCCGGAAAAGGGCCTGTTCCTCGACAGTTGGAAGGCGCTGATCGAATTGCGCAACCAGGGTCGGGTGAAGTCCATCGGTGTCTCCAACTTCCGTCAGGCCGACATCGAGACCCTGCTGACCGAGACCGGCGTGGTGCCGGTGGTCAACCAGATCGAGTGCCATCCGCTGCTGCAGCAACAGGAGCTGCGTGACTTCAACACCTACAAGGGCATCGCTACCGAGGCCTGGAGTCCGCTGGCTCAGGGCGGCGAGTTGCTGGGCAGCCCAATCCTGCAACAGCTGGCGGCCAAGCACGGCAAGACGCCGGCCCAGGTGGTGCTGCGCTGGCACATCCAGCTGGGCAACATCATCTTCCCCAAATCCAAGACGCCCAAGCGCATCGAAGAGAACATGCAGATCTTCGACTTCACCCTGGACGACGATGACCTGCGGCAGATCGCCGGGCTGAATCAGGACCGGCGTCTGGGCCCGGACCCTTCCACCTTCAACGGCTGACGTGCACGGGGCGCCGCGATGAGCGGCGTCTCCGTATGCCTGGCGTGCAAGGCGCCAGTGCCTGTATGCTGCGCGGCCCTTTTGGGACCTCTCATGCCGGATCGGCATAGGGCAGGCTACAGCGGCATTAGACATACCCCGTTACCCTCTGGCAAAAGTGTGACGCCTTGGTGCTCCTCGTCCTTTTCGAGCACCGTTTCCGCAGCCTGAACGCACCCTTCGGTTGGGCGTTGCATGCGCTTTGCGCATCACGACCCGGCACGGTGACGTTCGTCCCGAACTCCATCCAAATAGAACAAAGGTGTCGGTACATGACCAAGCCCAAGCTCAGCCTCGCGTGGCAGATTCTCATCGGCCTCGTGCTGGGGATCGCCGTCGGCGCACTGCTCAACCACTTCAGCGCCGAGAAGGCCTGGTGGATCGCGAACGTTCTCAAGCCGGCCGGCGACATCTTCATCCGGTTGATCAAGATGATCGTGGTGCCCATCGTCATCGCCACCCTGGTGGTCGGCATCGCCGGCGTCGGCGACTCCAAGAAGCTCGGTCGCATCGGCCTCAAGACCATCCTCTACTTCGAGATCGTCACCACCCTGGCCATCGTCGTCGGCCTGTTCTTCGCCGACAGCGTGCAGCCCGGTGCCGGTATCGACATGAGCACCCTGGGCACCACCGATATCTCTCAGTACCAGAAGACCACCGCGGAAGTGCAGCATGACCACGCCTTCATCGCGACCATCCTCAACCTGATCCCGTCCAACGTCTTCGCCGCCATCGCCCGCGGCGAGATGCTGCCGATCATCTTCTTCGCGGTGATGTTCGGCCTGGGCCTGGGCGCCCTGCCGGAAGCCACCCGCGAGCCGGTAGTGCGCGTGTTCCAGGGCATTTCCGAGGCCATGTTCAAGGTCACCCACATGATCATGAACTACGCCCCCATCGGCGTCTTCGCCCTGATCGCGGTGACCGTGGCCAACTTCGGCTTCGCCTCCCTGCTGCCGCTGGCCAAGCTGGTGGTGCTGGTCTACGTGGCCATCGGCTTCTTCGCCCTCGGCGTGCTGGGCCTGGTGGCCAAGCTGTTCGGCTTCTCGATCTTCCGCATCATCCGCATCCTCAAGGACGAGCTGATCCTGGCCTATTCCACTGCCAGCTCGGAAACCGTGCTGCCGCGCATCATCGAGAAGATGGAGGCCTATGGCGCACCCAAGGCCATCACCAGCTTCGTGGTGCCCACCGGCTACTCCTTCAACCTCGACGGTTCCACCCTCTACCAGAGCATCGCGGCGCTGTTCATCGCCCAGCTCTATGGCATCGACCTGTCGCTGAGCCAGCAGCTGCTGCTGGTGCTGACCCTGATGGTCACCTCCAAGGGCATCGCCGGCGTGCCGGGTGTCTCCTTCGTGGTACTGCTGGCCACCCTGGGCAGCGTCGGCATTCCGCTGGAAGGCCTGGCCTTCATCGCCGGCGTGGACCGCATTATGGACATGGCGCGCACCGCTCTGAACGTGATCGGCAACGCCCTGGCCGCCTTGGTCATCGCCAAGTGGGAAGGCCTCTACGACGCCGAGAAGGGCGCCGCCTACTGGGCCGCCCTGCCGCACCTGAAGAGCACCGCCAAGGTCGAGGAGCGTCCTCAGGCCACCCGCGGCGAAGCCCTGCGTGACTGAGTGGCTAGCTAGTTGAGAACGGAGCCCGGCCTTGTGTCGGGCTCCGTCGTTTCAGCCGGCGAGAATGGCCGCGTAGCCCTCGCGATAGCTGGGGTAGCGGGGCGTCCAGCCCAGCGCCCGGGCACGGGCATTGCTGCACCTCTTGCTGCCGGCGCGGCGCAGCTGGGCTTCGGCGGACCAGAAGGTGATGCCCAGGCGCGCCCGCAGCCAGTCCACTACCTCGTCCAGCGGCGCCGGATCGTCGTCCACGCCCAGATAGAGCGCTTCCAGGGCGACCCCTTCGCGATCCCGCTGCAGCAGCAGTGCCAGCAGGCCGGCGGCGTCCTCGACATGGATGCGATTGCCATACAGCGGCGGCTCGCGGGTCACCCGGGAGCCTTCGCGCACCTGGCGCAGCAGCGCCTCGCGGCCCGGGCCGTAGATGCCGGTCAGGCGGACCACGGTGGCGGGCAGGCCGCTGCCCAGCGCCAGGTCTTCCGCCTCGCGCAGGAGGCGTCCGGAAAAGCGCTCGGGTTCGGCAGGGGAGGTCTCGTCGACCCAGGCGCCGTCGACCTGGGCATAGACGCCACTGCTGGAAACGAACAGCAATCGCTGCGGACGCTGGTCGCAGGCGGCCAGCCAGTCCAGCAGGTGGCGTAGGCCGTCGACATAGGCGGCGCGATAGCCGGCTTCGTCATGGTGGGTCGCGGCGGTGGCATAGACCACCTGGTCGATGGGCTCTCGCGGCCAGGCCGTCGGTGGCATGGCGTCGGCCAGATCGCCCGCCACCGGCAGCAACGCGGCGGGGAGGGCGGCGACGTTGCGCCTGAGGCCGAAGACCCGGTGGCCCTGGGCGACCAGTTGCAGGCCGAGACGGCTGCCGACATCGCCGCAACCGGCGATCAGAATGGTGCTCATCGGTGTTTCCCTCTGCAAAGGCCTGGACAGACGGCCAGGGTAGCCTGAGCGTACCCGCGGTCCAACCAGAAGGCGCAGGCAGCTGCCCGTCGCGCTTGGCCGTTGATAGAGACAGCCGCTAAGATTGCCTGGCCACCCATGGAATTTGACTATGACCCTGACTGAACTGCGCTATATCGTCACGCTCGCCCAGGAACAGCACTTTGGCCGAGCTGCCGAGCGTTGCCACGTCAGCCAGCCGACACTGTCGGTGGGCGTCAAGAAGCTCGAGGACGAGCTGGGCATTCTGATCTTCGAGCGCAGCAAGAGTGCCGTGCGCCTCACCCCTACCGGCGAGGGCATCGTCGCCCAGGCGCAGAAGGTGCTGGAGCAGGCACAGGGCATCCGCGAACTGGCCCAAGCCGGCAAGAACCAGCTCACCGCGCCGCTGAAGATCGGTGCCATCTATACCATCGGGCCCTATCTCTTTCCGCACCTCATCCCGCAGCTCAACCGGGTGGCGCCGGAGATGCCGCTGTACATCGAGGAAAACTTTACTCACCTGCTGCGCGACAAGCTGCGCACCGGTGAGCTGGACGCCGTCATTCTCGCCCTGCCGTTCAACGAGCCGGACGTCCTGACCCTGCCGCTGTACGACGAGCCCTTCTACGTGATGATGCCGGCGCGGCACCCCTGGACCAAGCTCAAGGCCATTCCACAGAACCAGCTCAGCGACAAGAGTCTGCTGCTGCTGGGCGAGGGTCACTGCTTCCGCGATCAGGTCCTGGAAGCCTGTCCGACCGTGCGCAAGCACGAGGAGAACAAGAATTCCACGGTGGAGTCCTCTTCGCTGGAAACCATCCGCCACATGGTGGCCTCCGGCCTGGGCGTCTCGGTGCTACCGTTCTCGGCGGTGGAGAGTCACCACTATGCGCCGGGGATCATCGAGGTGCGCCCCTTCGAGCGGCCGGTGCCCTATCGCACCGTGGCCATCGCCTGGCGCGCCAGCTTTCCGCGGCCCAAGGCCATCGAGGTGCTGGCCGACTCGGTCCGCCTGTGCTCGGTGGCGCGGCCTGAAGCCAAGGGCGTCGTGCAGCCGGCATGAGTGAACTGGCCGCGACGCCGGTCACCGCCCTCAAGGGGGTCGGCGCTGCCCTGCAGGAAAAGCTCGCGCGGGTCGGTCTGGAAACCTTGCAGGACGTGCTCTTCCACCTGCCGCTGCGCTACCAGGATCGCACCCGCATCGTGCCCATTGGCGCCCTGCGGCCCGGTCAGGACGCGGTGGTGGAGGGCATGGTCGCCTCCGCCGAGGTGCTCATGGGCCGCCGCCGCAGCCTGCTGGTGCGCTTGCAGGACGGCAGCGGCACCCTGTCGCTGAGATTCTTCCACTTCAGCCAGGCGCAAAAGGACGGGATGGCTCGCGGCACCCTGCTGCGCTGCTATGGCGAGGTGCGTCCCGGTGCTTCCGGCCTGGAGATCTATCACCCCGAATACCGCGCCCAGGACGAGAACGCCCCGGCGCCGGTCGAGCAGACGCTGACGCCCATCTACCCGACCACCGAAGGCCTCACCCAGCTGCGCCTGCGCCAGCTCAGCGCCCAGACGCTGGAACGGCTCGGGCCCGAATCCCTGCCCGACTGGCTGCCACCGGAGATGGCCGAGCACTATCGCCTGGGGCCACTGGCCGATGCCTTGCGCTATCTGCACCGACCGCCGCCTGATGCGGACCTGGAAGAGCTGGCCGAGGGCCGCCACTGGGCCCAGGAACGGCTGGTCTTCGAAGAATTGCTGACCCACCAGCTGTCCCTGCAGCGCCTGCGCGAGACCCTGCGCGCCCAGCGCGCGGTGCCCCTGCCGGCGGCCCGGCGGCTGCCCCAACGGTACCTGGACAACCTCGGCTTCAAACCCACCGGTGCCCAGCAGCGCGTCGGGCGCGAGATCGCCCATGACCTGGCCCAGCCCGAGCCCATGCTGCGCCTGGTGCAGGGCGACGTGGGCGCGGGCAAGACGGTGGTCGCCGCCCTGGCCGCCCTGCAGGCCATCGAGGCCGGCTACCAGGTGGCGCTGATGGCGCCCACCGAGATCCTCGCCGAGCAGCACTTCCTCAACTTCCAGCGCTGGTTCGCCGCTCTGGACATCGAGGTGGCCTGGCTGGCCGGCAAGCTCAAGGGCAAGGCCCGCGCCAGCTCCCTGGAGCGCATCGCCGCCGGGGCACCCATGGTGGTGGGCACCCATGCGCTGTTCCAGGACGAGGTACGCTTCGCCCGCCTGGCCCTGGTGGTGATCGACGAACAGCACCGCTTCGGCGTGCAGCAGCGCCTGGCCCTGCGCCAGAAGGGCGTCGACGGCCGTCTCGCGCCGCACCAGCTGATCATGACCGCCACCCCCATCCCGCGCACCCTGGCCATGAGCGCCTATGCCGACCTGGACACCTCGGTGCTCGACGAGCTGCCGCCGGGGCGGACGCCGGTCAATACCGTGAGCGTCACCGACAGTCGCCGCGAGGAAGTGGTGGAGCGGGTCCGCGCCGCCTGCCATGAGGGGCGCCAGGCCTACTGGGTCTGCACCCTGATCGAGGAATCCGAGGAGCTCACCTGCCAGGCGGCCGAGACCACCTACGAGGAATTGCAGCTGGCCCTGGCCGAACTGCACGTGGGGTTGATCCACGGGCGCATGAAGCCGGCGGAAAAGGCCGCGGTGATGGCCGAGTTCAAGGCCGGCAATCTGCAGCTGCTGGTGGCTACCACGGTGATCGAAGTGGGCGTGGACGTGCCCAACGCCAGTCTGATGATCATCGAGAATCCCGAACGCCTGGGCCTGGCCCAGTTGCACCAGCTGCGTGGCCGCGTCGGGCGGGGCAGTGCGGTCAGCCATTGCGTGCTGCTGTTCCATCCGCCGCTGTCGCAGATCGGCCGCGAACGCCTGGCCATCATGCGCGAGACCAACGACGGCTTCATCATCGCCGAGAAGGACCTGGAGTTGCGGGGGCCCGGCGAGATGCTCGGCACGCGCCAGACCGGCCTGCTGCAATTCAAGGTGGCCGATCTGATGCGCGATGCCCACTGGCTGCCGGCGGTACGCGACGCCGCCCAAGAGCTGCTGGCACGCTGGCCAAGCCATGCCGCTCCGCTGCTGGAGCGCTGGTTGCGCCATGGGCAGCAATACGGCCAGGTTTGACAAAGCTTATACAGACGACGCTACCTACGGAGCCGAATGGTTATACTCCAAGGCGTACGTGAGGAAGAAAATGCCATGACCGATGTAGCGCTCGCTTCGCCCCTCCCTGAGGTCCCTCCTTCGATCCAGCAGTTGCTCGCCCAGTTGAACCTGGCCTATCGGCCGGTCCCGGCGACGACGCGTCAGCCGCAGGCGAACCGGGTGCACACGGTGCTCTTGAGCGACAGCGTCGGCATGCTGCTGGTGCTGTTGCCCGAGAATCAGCTGCTGGACCTGCGCCGGCTGGTGGAATTCACCGGGCGGCAACTGGCGGTGGTGGCGCCGGAGCGGCTGATGCGGACCCTGGAGCGCTACGAATTGGACGTCCTGCCAGGGTTGCCGTCGCTGACCAATTCCCCCTGCCTGTATGACGAGCGCCTGCTGGAGGCACCGCGCCTGCTGTTGGAATCCGGTGAGCGCTCGCTACTGTTGGAAGTGGAAACATCTGACTATCGCTGTCTGCTGAGTCAGGCGACCGCGGGCAGCTTCGGCATCCCGGCGGCCGGTATCCAGCCGAATCTGCGGCAACCGGAGCGAGACGAAGCGGAAATCCTCCATGCCGCCACCGCCTTTACCGCGCGGCGCATCCGCCAGCGTCTGGAAGAGACCCTGGAGATTCCGCCCCTGTCCAAGACCGCGGAAAAGGTCATCAAGCTGCGCGTCGATCCCGAGGCCACGGTGGACGATCTGGCCAATGTGGTGGAGACCGATCCGGCCCTGGCGGCCCAGGTGATCAGCTGGGCGGCTTCGCCCTACTATGCCGCACCCGGCAAGATCCGCTCGGTGGAAGACGCCATCGTGCGGGTGCTGGGTTTCGACCTGGTGATCAACCTGGCCCTTGGCCTGGCCCTGGGCAAGACCCTGAGCCTGCCCAGCGACCAGGCCCAGCAGGAAACGCCCTACTGGAAACAGGCTATCTACACTGCTGCCCTGATCGAGGGCCTGGCGCGCGCCATGCCGCGCGCGGAGCGGCCGGAAATGGGCCTGGCCTACCTGGGCGGCCTGCTGCACAACTTCGGCTACCTAGTGCTGGCCCATGTCTTTCCGCCGCACTTCTCGCTGATCTGCCGCCACCTGGAGGCCAACCGCCAGCTGGATCACCAGGTCATCGAGCATCACCTGCTTGGCATCACCCGCGAGCAGATCGGCGCGGCCCTGATGCGCTGCTGGGAGATGCCCGAAGAGGTGGTGACGGCGCTGCGCTTCCAGGGCGACCCGGCCTACCAGGGCGAGCAGGCGGTCTATCCCAACCTGATCTTTCTCGCGGTGCAGCTGCTGCGCGGCGAAGGCATCGGCAACGGCCCCGCGCAGGCCATTCCCGAGGATCTCTATGCGCGGCTGAGCATCGATCCGGCCAAGGCACGGGAATGCATGCAGAAGATTCTCGGCGCCGAAGCCGCCCTGCGCGAGCTGACCGGCCAGTTCAAGTAAGCCGTTGATCAGGCTCCGGCGGCGCCACCGCCGGGCCAGACGGCAGGCAACAAAAAACCCGCCGAGGCGGGTTTCCTGTTCAAGGGGCGATCAATTACTTGATCTTGCCTTCCTTGTACATGACATGCTTGCGCACGACCGGATCGAATTTCTTGATTTCGATCTTTTCGGGCTTGGTGCGCTTGTTCTTGTCAGTGGTGTAGAAGTGACCGGTGCCGGCACTGGAAATCAAACGGATCAATTCACGCATGACGAATCCCCTTAGAATTTTTCGCCGCGGCTACGCAGCTCGGACAGTACGGTTTCGATACCGCGCTTGTCGATGATACGCATGCCCTTGGCAGAAACGCGCAGACGCACGAAGCGCTTCTCGGATTCTACCCAGAAACGGTGATGCTGCAGATTCGGCAGGAAACGACGACGGGTTTTGTTGTTAGCGTGGGAAACGTTGTTCCCAGTAATCGGACCCTTACCGGTTACTTGGCAAACTCTCGACATGGCTCAGCCCTCATAAACCTCATGCCAAACCCGGCATGGGTTGGCCGCTTGTAACTGTATTGATTCCTGTTTTGACGGGGAGAGCCGGCAAACGCCGGGGACCTGAAGCGGCCATACCCCGAAAAAAGAGCGCTGTTTTATACCAGAAGCACCCAGGGATAACAAGGTAGGGCGACGGATGAAATGCCTACGGACCGGCCGCCGTGTGGGCCTGGCCGGAATGTCAACCGTTCGTCGGTGAGAAGCATTGTGACGGACGGACGGGTGGTCTAGTTTAGAGCGCGTGCCACACTCAATCCACGTCCGCCAGACGGCCGCCCACAGCGCCCTGTCAGCCGCTGCCCGCTAAGCGTGTGTCGTCTGCCCACCTCGGATCTACAAGGAATCGTTCATGCGTTTCGCCGCCTTGCCTCTGCTCTTCGCGCCCCTGCTGGCTCAGGCCGCCACGCTCAGCGTCTGCACCGAAGCCAGTCCGGATGGATTCGACGTGGTGCAATACAACTCCCTGACCACCACCAACGCCTCGGCCGATGTGCTGATGAACCGGCTGGTGGAATACGACGCCAGCGAAGCCAAGCTGGTGCCGAGCCTGGCGCAGAGCTGGACGATCTCCACGGACGGCCTGACCTACGACTTCGCCCTGCGCCCGGACGTGAAGTTTCACCAGACCGACTACTTCACCCCCAGCCGTACCCTGACGGCCGACGACGTGGTGTTCAGCTTCCAGCGCATGCTGGACAAGGATCATCCCTGGCACGCGGTGGCCAAGAGCGGCTATCCCCATGCCCAGTCGATGCAGTGGCCCAAGCTGATCAAGCGCGTGGAAAAGACCAGCGACCTCGGCGTGCGCATCGTGCTCAACAGCCCGGACGCCACCTTCCTGCCGACCCTGAGCATGGGCTTCGCCTCCATCTATTCCGCCGAATACGCCGCTCAGCTGCTCAAGGCCGGCAAGACCGCCCAGCTCAACGACGAGCCCATCGGTACCGGTCCCTTCGTCTTCAAGCGCTATCAGAAGGATGCCGTGGTGCGTTACGCCGCTAATCCGGACTACTTCGCCGGCAAGCCCAAGCTGGATGGCCTGATCTATGCCATCACCCCCGACTCGGCGGTGCGCCTGCAGCGACTCAAGCGCGGCGAATGCCAGATCGCCCTGTCACCCAAGCCCCAGGATCTGCAGAGCGCCCATGAGGACAAGAGCCTGCAGGTGCTGCAGACGCCGGCCTTCATGACCGCCTTCGTGGGTATCAACACCACCCATCCGCCGCTGGACAACATCAAGGTGCGCCAGGCCATCAACCTGGCCTTCGACAAGCAGAGCTATCTGAAGGCGGTGTTCCAGGACACCGCGGTGGCGGCGGACAATGTCTATCCACCCACCACCTGGGGCTACGCCAAGGACGTGCCGGCCTATCCCTATGACCCGGCCAGGGCCAAGGCCTTGCTGGCCCAGGCGGGGCTGAAGGATGGCTTCAAGACCACCATCTGGACGCGCCCCAGCGGCAGCCTGCTCAACCCCAATCCGCAACTGGGCGCCCAGATGCTGCAGGCCGACCTGAAGAAGATCGGCGTCGATGCCCAGATCCAGGTGATCGAATGGGGCGAATTGATCCGCCGCGCCAAGACCGGCGAACACGATCTGCTGTTCATGGGCTGGGCTGGCGACAATGGCGACCCGGACAACTACCTGACACCGCAATTCTCCTGCGCCTCGGTGCAGTCGGGGCTGAACTTCACCCGTTATTGCGACAAGACCCTGGATGGCGCCATCAGCAAGGGCAAGACCCTGTCCGACCAGATGGCGCGGGCCACGGTGTATCACCAGGCGCAGCGCATCATCCACGACCAGGCGCTGTGGCTGCCGCTGGCGCATCCGACGGTAACGGTGCTGGCCAAGAGCGGCGTCGAGGGCTATCAGCCCAATCCCTTCGGACGGCAGGACTTCAGCAAGGTCAGCGGCGGTCGCTAGGACCGTCTGCGACGAGCGGTGCGCGGTCAGCCTAGCGCCAGGGCTGGCCGTCGGTGCGTTCCACCTGCTTGACCTTCTGCTGGATGGCGGCGCGCGCCAGCATATGGGCGCTGACCGGCGCGGTGATGAAGATGAACAGGGCGATCAGCAACTCGTGCAGGCTGAGACCTTCGCCCTGGCTGCTGAAGAACAGCATCGAGGCGATGATGGTGCTGCCCACGCCCAGGGTGGTGGCCTTGGTCGGACCGTGCAGGCGCATGAAGAAGTCCGGCAGCCGGTACAGGCCGATGGCGCCGATGAGAGCGAAGCTGCTGCCGATGAGCAGCAGGGCGCAGATCAGGAGTTCGAGCCAGAAGGGCATGGGGTAGCTCCCTGTTAATCGATGATTTCGCCATGCAGCATATGCTTGCCCAGCGCCACGGTGCCGACGAAACCGGTTACGGCGATGAGCAGCGAGGCTTCGAAGAAGACGTCGGTGGCCAGCCAGATACCGAGCAGGATGATGATCGCCAGGACGTTGATGTAGAGGGTATCCAGGGCCAGCACCCGATCCGGAATGTCCGGTCCCTTCACCAGGCGATAGACGTTGAGCACGGCGGCCACGCCCATCATCCCCATGCACAGCAGGGTCACGTAGGTGAGCATTCGAAGATCTCCTTGAGCGGGGCTTCATAGCGCGTCTTGACCTGATGGATCACCGCGTCCTTGTCCGCGACATCGAGACCGTGCAGCAGCAGGGTCTTGCGATCGCCGCTGAGGCCGGAGGAAACGGTGCCGGGGGTGAGGGATACCACGCAGGCCAGCAGGGTGAGCAGGAATTCGTCCTCGATGTCGATGGGCACCTCGATGAACGCCGGCTTGAGCGCCTCGGTCCGGCCCAGCACCAGGCGGGCGACGTGCAGGTTGGCGACGATGATGTCGTATACCACCATCAGCATGTAGCGCAGCAGGAGGACCGGGCGGCGCAGCCGGGGCGCGTGCAGCAGGAAGTCCTGGCACAGCAGCGGGATGCCCCAGCCAAGCAGCAGACCCAGCAGCAGCTGGCCCAGACTCAGGCTGTTGTTGAGCAGCAGCCAGGTCAGGGTCAGCAACCCGGTGAGCAGTGGGTGCGGTAGCCAGCGTTTCATGGGCCAACCCCCCGGACGATGTCGAAGTAGGGTGTGACGTCCAGCAATTGCCGGGCGGTTTCCAAGGCGTAGCCGTGCAGCGGCGCGGCCAGCGCCATCAGCAGCGGGCTGCCCAGCAGCAGGCCGAGGGTGGCGGCGAGCTGGACCGGATCGAGGCGGACGTCCAGGGCGGCGCTGTTGCCGCGCCAGAACAGCGTGGTGCCGGCGCGGGACAGGGCGATGATCATGCCCAGGCCGCCCAGCAGCACCACCGGCCAGATGATCAATGCCGGCCAGGTGGTGCCGGTAGCCTGCAAGAGCATCACCTTGCCGAGAAAGCCGGGGAAGGGCGGCAGGCCGGCGACGGATACCGCACCGAGAAAGAACAGGCCACCGAGCAGTCGTGGGTGAGCCAGTTGCGGACCGCTGTTGAGGGTATCGCCCTGCGCCCCGCGCTGCTGGGCGATGAGATCCGCCAGCAGGAACAGGGCACCGGCGATCCAGGTGCTGTGCACCAGGTAGAAGAAGCTGGCGGCCAGGCCCGCGACGCTGCCCAGGGCCACGCCGGTCAGCAGCATCCCTACCGAGATGACCACCAGGTAGCCAAGCAGGGCCTTGAGGTGATGGGCCGCCAGGGCGCCGAACACCCCGGCGGCCAGGGTGACCGCCGCCAGCGGCCAGAGCCAGGGCAGGACATAGTGGGCCAGGGGGCCGGCGGCCGTGCCGAATACCAGCAGGAAGACGCGGACGATGGCGTAGAGCCCGACCTTGGTCATGATGGCGAACAGGGCGGCGACCGGGGCGCTGGCGGCGGAATAAGCACTGGGCAGCCAGAAGTACAGCGGCAGGATGGCGCCCTTGAGACCAAAGACCACCAGCAGCAGAAAGCCCGCGGCGGCCAGCAGCGGTGCCTGTTCGGGATCGGCGTTGGCGACCCGGAGGCCGAGGTCGGCCATGTTCAGGGTGCCGAGCAGGCCATAGAGCAGGCCGATGCCGATCAGGAACAGCGCCGAGCCCACCAGGTTGAGCACCACGTAGTGCAGGCCGGCGCGGACCCGGGCGGGGCCGGCGCCATGCACCAGCAGGGCATAGGAGGCGATCAGCAGGATCTCGAAGAAGACGAAGAGGTTGAACAGGTCGCCGGTGAGAAAGGCGCCATTGATGCCCAGCAGCTGGAACTGGAACAGCGCATGGAAATCCGGGCCACGCTTGTCGTCGCCGCGGCAGGCATAGAGCGCCGCCCCGGCGGCCAGCACCGCCACGCTGACCAGCATCAGCGCGGCCAGGCGATCCAGCAGCAGGACGATACCGAAGGGCGCCGGCCAGTCGCCCAGGGCATAGACCTCCAGCTGACCGCTGTTGGCTCGCTGCAGGAGCAGCAGTGCCAGCGGCAGCAGGGTCCAGGTGGCCAGCAGCGACAGCCCGCGCGCGGTGCTGGCGGACAGCCGCGGACGCATGAGCAGGAAGGCACCCATGAACAGCGGTACGAGAATCGGCAGGATGATCAGGTGCTTCATCGGCGCGGCTCCTCGCCATCCACGTGGTCGGTACGCAACTCGCCGAGGGCGCGCAGCGACAGGGCCACCACGAAGGCGGTCATGGCGAAGCCGATGACGATGGCGGTGAGCACCAGCGCCTGGGGCACCGGATCGGCCTGCTCGGCGGCCTTGCCGATCACCGCCGGCACGCCGGTGCGCAGGCGGCCCATGGCAAACAGGAAGAGATTGACCGCGTAGGAGAGCAGGGTGAGGCCGAGCACCACCGGATAGAGGCGCGCCCGGAGCAGCAGGTAGACGCCGCTGGCGACGAGGACCCCAAGGGCCGTGCAGAACAGGATTTCCATGTTAGAGCACCTCCTGGCTGGAGCCGTCCTTGTCCGTCTCGTCCCGGCTGACATGGCCGAGGTTGGAGAGGATCAGGAGGGTGGCGCCGACGACGGCGAGGTAGACGCCGAGATCGAAGATCAGGGCGGTGGCCAGTTCGGTCTTGCCGATCAGGGGGATGGCGAAGTAGTCGAAGGCGGTGGTGAGGAAGGGGTGACCGAAGGCCAGCGAACCCAGTCCGGTCAAGGCAGCGATCAGCACGCCGAGGCCGCAGATGGCGTGGTAGCTGATCGGCAGGCGCCGCTGGGTCCAGGTCACGCCATGGGCCACGTACTGCAGGATCAGGGCGATGGCGGTGATCAGGCCGGCGATGAAGCCGCCGCCGGGCAGGTTGTGGCCACGCACGAAGATGAAGGCCGATACCAGCAACGCCAGCGGCAGCAGCACCCGCGCCACGTTGTTGAGGATCATCGGGTGGCTGTCGCGGGACCAGGGCGTGCCCTTGGGGTCGACCAGCGGATGCGGCAGATGCAGGTGCTTGAGCAGACCGTAGACGCCGGCGGCGGCGATGGCCAGCACGGTGATCTCGCCAAGGGTGTCGAAACCACGGAAGTCCACCAGGATGACGTTGACCACGTTGTAGCCACCACCCCCGGACACCGAGTTGGCCAGGAAGAAGTCGCCGATGCCCTCGTAGGGGCGGGTCAGCACGGCATAGGCCAGCAGCGCCACCAGCAGGCCCAGGCCGCCGGCCAGCAGGACGTCGCGCAGGCCGCGCAGGCTGCTGGATTCGATGGGCGTGCGATCCGGCATGAAGAACAGCGCCAGCACCAGCAGGATGATCGTCACCACCTCCACCGACAGCTGGGTCAGGGCCAGGTCCGGCGCCGAGTAGCGGGCGAACAGCAGCGAGACGATCAGGCCCACGGTGCTCAGGGTCATCAAGGCCTTGAGCCGGTTGCGGTGGAAGAACACCGTCAGTACCGCGGTCAGCATCAGGATGCCCAGGCCCAGGGCGGTGAGCGGATCGAAGGGCGACAGCGCGACCGGACCGTGAAGGCTGTCCAGCCCCGACAGTGCCGCCACCAGCAGCACCAGGGTGGCCGCCAGCATCAGCGCGATGTAGCCCTGCAGCGAGCCGCTCTCCAGGCGCCCGGTGAGCCGCTGGGCGAAGCCGATCAGCCGGTTCAGGCTCTGCTCGAAGACCAGGCGGGCGTCGACGTCGGGCAGTCCCTCCTGCCAGCGGAACAGGGGCTGGCGGAAGGCATAGACCAGTACGCCGCCGACCATGGCCAGGATGCTCATCACCAGGGCGGTGTTGAAGCCGTGCCAGATGGCCAGGCTGTAGTCGGGCAGGCTACCGCCAAGGGCGGCGCTGGCACCCGCGGCCAGCAGCGGCGCCACGGTGTAGCCCGGCACCACGCCCACCAGCAGGCAGAGCAGCACCAGGATCTCCACCGGGATCTTCATGTAGCGCGGCGGTTCATGAGGCGGGTAGTGGGGCAGGTCGCGCGGCTCGCCGTTGAAGAAGACGTCGTGGATGAAGCGCAGCGAATAGGCCACCGAGAAGACCCCGTAGAGCACCGCCACCGCCGGCACGACCCAGCTGAAGCTGCCGAACAGGCCGTGATTGAGGGTCTCGTTGAAGAACATCTCCTTGCTCAGGAAGCCGTTGAGCAGGGGCACCCCGCCCATGGCCGCGGCGGCGACCATGGCCAGCACCGCGGTATGCGGCATGTAGCGCCAGAGCCCGGCCAGACGCCGCATGTCGCGGCTGCCGGTCTCGTGGTCGATGATGCCGGCGGCCATGAACAGCGAGGCCTTGAAGGTGGCGTGGTTGAGGATGTGGAACACCGCCGCCACGGTGGACAGCTGGGTGTCGAGGCCGAACAGCAGGGTGATCAGGCCGAGATGGCTGATGGTGGAGTAGGCCAGCAGGCCTTTGAGGTCGTGCTGGAACAGCGCCAGGATGGCGCCCACCACCAGGGTGGTGAGGCCGGTGAGGGTGACGATGTAGAACCACCACTCCGAATCGGCCAGCGCCGGATAGAGCCGCGCCAGCAGGAAGACCCCGGCCTTGACCATGGTCGCCGAGTGCAGATAGGCCGATACGGGCGTCGGCGCGGCCATGGCCTGGGGCAGCCAGAAGTGGAAGGGAAATTGCGCGGACTTGGTGAAGACGCCCAGCAACACCAGGATCAGCGCCAGTGGATAGAGGGCATGGCCGGTGATCAGCGGGCCGGCGGCGAGCACGTCGGTCAACTCGAAGCTGCCGACGATATGGCCGATCAAGAGGATGCCGGCGAGCAGGGCCAGGCCGCCGCCGCCGGTGACGGTCAGGGCCATGCGCGCGCCCTGGCGGGCTTCCTTGCTATGGCTCCAGAAGCCGATCAGCAGGAAGGACGACAGGCTGGTCAACTCCCAGAACACCATCAGCAGCAGCAGGTTTTCCGCCAGCACCACGCCCAGCATGGCGCCCATGAACAAGAGCAGGTAAGCGAAGAAGCGCCCGACCGGCTCGTCCTTGCTCAGGTAATAGGTGGCATAGAGGATCACCAGCAGGCCGATGACCAGGATCATCAGGGCGAACATCAGCCCCAGACCGTCCAGGCGCAGGCTGAGATTCAGCCCCAGGGCCGGCAGCCAGTCCACCCGCTGCAGCAGCACGGTGCCGTCCAGCACCGCTGGGAGTTGCGTGGCCAGCAGGGCCAGGGCCAGGGCGGGCGCCACGGCGGTGCCCAGGGCGCAGGCGCGCCGACCGAAGCGATCGGTCGCCAGCGACAACAGTGTTCCCAGGAAGGGCAACGCGATGATCAGCGCCAATACCATGCCTGCATCCTTTAGCTGAGCGCCTCACGGCGGTGGATAGATGGTGCTCCCTCGAGACCTCGAGCGGCATTCGATGCGTCCACGCAGAGATCGCCAAGACGGCGAGAGGTGTCGGAATCGATCTTCGAGTTTCGTACAAGAACCGAAGGTTTAATAACCTAAGGTGATAATAAAAGAGAGACCACAAAATCCTAGCCCTGTCTCCCTTACAAAATATTAGGAAACAGGCACGCCGTGTCCAGCACGGGTCTCAAACACCTGGCAGGCGCTGTGCGGGTATCACTAAGACCTCTAATACGGGCTTTTGCTCAGATCTGTGCGGAGGAGGGCACCCGGTGCGGCACCCTGGACGCCGCACCGGGTAGTGCGAAGAAAAAACCCGACACGCCAAAGGAGCAAGAGAACACGCGTGTCGGGGGTAAGCGCCAGCGTCAGAGCGCCGGCGCGGGGGAAGCGTTACCCTGGGCGAGACGGGCGGGCTGCACGTCCCAGCCGCCACCCAGGGCCTTGTAGAGGGCGACGATGCCGCGATAGAGCTCGATCTCGCCCTGGGCCTGCTGGTCCTCGGCGGCCAGGCGTTCGCGCTGGGCATCGAGCAGCACCAGGAAGTCGGTACCGCCTTCGCGATAGCGGATCTCGGCCTGGTCGGCAGCGGCGCGACTGGCCACCGACTGACGGATCAGCGCCTGCAGGCGCTCCTGGCGACGGCCGTAGTCGCTGAAGGCATTGGCGCTTTCTTCCAGGGCGGTCAGCACCTGCTGCTCGTAGTTGGCCAGGGCTTCTTCGGAGCCGGCACGGGCGCCGCGCAAGCGGGCGCGGACGCTGCCCAGGTCGAAGGCCGGCCAGGTGATGCTCGGGCCGAGTCCCCAGGCCCGGGCGGCACTGCTGCCGATCTGCGAGCCGCGCCCGGCGGTGAAGCCGAGAAAGCCCGAGAGGCTGACCCGCGGGAAGAGATCGGCGGTGGCCACGCCCACGTCGGCGGTGGCGGCGGCCAGCCGGCGTTCGGCAGCGGCCACGTCCGGACGGCGGCGCAGCAATTCGCCAGGATCGCCGATGGGCAGGCGCTTGGCGATGGCCGGCAGGGCCTTGGGTGAGAGATCCACGCTCAAGGCGTCCGGGCGCTGGCCGAGCAGGGTGGCGATGCGGTTGCGCGCACGGGTGGCCTGGGCCTGGAATTCCGGCAGGCTGGCTTCGGTGGCCGCCAGCCGCGCTTCGCTGCGCTGCACGTCCAGGTCGCTGCCCATGCCTTCGTCCCTCAGGGTCACGGTCAAGCGGCGCGCCTCGCGCTGGTTGCCGAGGTTGTCGCGGGCGATGCGTTCGCGCAGCTGGGCGCCGCGCAGGTCGCCATAGGCGTCCACCAGTTCGGCGATCAGGCTGACCTGCAGCGCGGCGAGATCCGACGCCGCGGCTTCGGCGCGGGCATCGCTGGCTTCCAGGGTATGGCGGACGCGCCCGAACAGGTCCAGCTCCCAGGCCATGTCCAGGCCCAGGTCATAGCGCTCGCTGTTGACGCGCTCCTCGGTCAGGCCGGGCTGCTGGGCCTTGCCTAGCTGGCTGCTGGCGCGGCTGGTGACCGTGGGGTAGAGATCGTTGGCGTCGTCATCGCGCAGGGCGCGGGCGGCACGCAGCCGGGCGAAGGCGGCGCGCAATTCACGGTTGCCGTCCAGGCTGCTGGCGACCAGGGCGTTGAGGGTCGGGTCCTCGAACTGGCGCCACCAGAGTGCCTCGAAGCGACTCTGGTCATAGGCCGCGGATTGCTGACTGGCCTTGAGTTGGGCCGGCGCCGGGGTAGGCGCCTGGTAGTGCGGGCCGACGGCGCAGGCGGAAACCGCCAGCGCCAGCAGCAGGGGAGCGAAAGCCTTCATGCCTGGGCCTCCTGAGCAACGGCGGAACGGGCCTGGCGACGCTCGACGAAGGCGCGCACCAGCACATAGAACAGCGGCGTGAGCAGCAGCCCGAAGAAGGTCACCCCGAGCATCCCGGAGAACACCGCGACGCCCATGGCATGACGCATCTCGGCGCCGGCACCAGTGGAGGTCACCAGGGGCACCACACCCATGATGAAGGCGAAGCTGGTCATCAGGATGGGTCTCAGGCGCAGGCGGCAGGCCTCCAGCACCGCGGCGACGCGGTCCTTGCCGGTGGCCTGCTGGTCCTTGGCGAACTCGACGATGAGGATGGCGTTCTTGCACGCCAGGCCCACCAGCACGATCAGCCCGATCTGGGTGAAGATGTTGTTGTCGCTGCCGGCCAGGATCACCCCGGTGATGGCCGAGAGCAGGGTCATGGGCACGATCAGGATCACCGCCAGCGGCAGACTCCAGCTCTCGTACTGGGCGGCCAGTACCAGGAAGGCCAGCAGCACGCAGAGCGGGAAGACCAGCAGGGCGGTATTGCCGGAGAGGATCTGCTGGTAGGTCAGCTCGGTCCATTCGAAGGTCATGCCGTTGGGCAACTCCTGCTTGAGCAGCGCCTCGATGGCCGCCTGGGCCTGGCCGGAACTGTAGCCCGGGGCCGGCGCACCGTTGATCTCGGCGGTGAGGAAGCCGTTGTAGTGCATCACCCGGTCAGGCCCCGCGGTATCGCTGATCTTGACGAAGGTGGACAAGGGCACCATCTCGCCGCGGTCGTTGCGCACCTTGAGCTGGCCGATCTGCTCGGGCTCCAGGCGAAAGCGCTGGTCGGCCTGGACGTTGACCTGGAAGGTACGGCCGAAGCGGTTGAAGTCGTTGGCGTAGACCGAGCCCAGGTAGGCCTGCAGGGTGTCGAAGATGGCGTCGATGGGCACCCCGTGGGTCTTGGCCTTCTCGCGATCGATATGGGCATCGATCTGCGGCACGTTGACCTGGTAGCTGGTGAACAGCGACTCCGGCGCCAGCTCCGGCAGCTGCCGGGCCTTGGCCAGCACGCTCTGGGTCTGGGTGTAGAGCTCCTCGTAACCCAGGTTGCCACGGTCTTCCACCTGCAGGCGGAAGCCGCCGATGCTGCCCAGCCCCTGCACCGGTGGCGGCGGGAAGATGGCGATGATGGATTCCTGGATGGCGGCGAATTCACCGTTCAGCTGCGCGGCGATGGCGCCGGCCGACAACTGGGGATCACGGCGCTCCTCGAAGGGCTTGAGGGTCACGAAGACGATGCCGCTGTTGGGGCTGTTGGTGAAGCCGTTGATGGACAGGCCGGGGAAGGCCACGGTGCTTTCCACACCGGGGTGCTTGAGGGCGATGGCCGACATGCGGCGGATGACCTCCTCGCTGCGATCCAGAGTGGCGGCGTCGGGCAATTGGGCGAAGGCCACCAGGTACTGCTTGTCCTGGGGCGGTACGAATCCGGTCGGCGTCTTCACCAGGCCCAGGCCGGTCAGGCCGAGTAGCACCACATAGAGCACCAGCACGATGGAGCCACCGCGCAATACCCGGCGCACGGCGCCGACATAGCCGTGGCTGGCCTTGTCGAAGAAGCGGTTGAAGGGCGCGAACAGCCAGCCGCCGAACAGCCGGTCGAGCAGCCGCGAGAAACGGTCCTTGGGCGCGTCGTGGCCCTTGAGCAGTACCGCGGCCAGGGCCGGCGACAGGGTCAGGGAGTTGAAGGCCGAGATCACCGTGGAGATGGCGATGGTCAGGGCGAATTGCCGATAGAACTGCCCGGTGAGACCGGAGATGAAGGCGGTCGGCACGAACACCGCGCAGAGCACCAGGGCGGTGGCGATGATGGGCCCGGTCACCTCGCCCATGGCGCGCCGGGTGGCGGCCACCGGATCGAGGCCGAGGCCGATGTTCCGTTCGACGTTTTCCACCACCACGATGGCGTCGTCCACCACGATGCCGATGGCCAGCACCAGGCCGAACAGGGACAACGCATTGAGCGAGAAGCCGAAGGCGTGCATCACCGCGAAGGTGCCGATCAGCGACACCGGCACTGCCGCCAACGGAATGATCGAGGCGCGCCAGGTCTGCAGGAACAGGATCACCACCAGCACCACCAGGATGATGGCCTCGAACAGGGTGTGCACCACGGCCTCGATGGAGCCGCGCACGAAGATGGTCGGGTCGTAGACGATCTCGTAGTCCATGCCCTGGGGGAAGCCCTGCTTGAGCTCGGCCATCTTGGCGCGTACCTGGTTGGACAGGTCGATGGCGTTGCTGCCGGGGCGCTGGAAGATCGGGATGGCCACCGCCGGCTGATTGTTCAGCAGCGATCTCAGGGCGTACTGGTTGGAGCCCAGTTCGATGCGGGCGATGTCGCGCAGCCGGGTGATCTGGCCGTCGCTGCCGGCGCGCACGATGATGTTGGCGAATTCTTCCTCATCCACCAGGCGGCCCTGGGTGTTGATGGCCAGCTGGAAGCTGGTGCTGCCCGGCGCTGGCGGCGCGCCCAGGGCACCGGCGGCGACCTGGCGATTCTGCTCACGGATGGCGGTGACCACGTCGCTGGCGGTCAGGCCGCGCGAGGCGACCTTGTCCGGATCGAGCCAGACGCGCAGGGAATAGTCGCCCATGCCGAACAGCTGGACATCGCCCACGCCGTCCAGTCGCGCCAGTTCGTCCTTGACGTTGATCAGGGCGTAGTTGGACAGATAGAGCATGTCGTAGCGCTGATCCGGCGAGGTCAGGTGCACCACCATCGCCAGGTCCGGCGAGGCCTTGTCGGCGGTCACGCCGAGGCGCTGCACCTCTTCCGGCAGCTTGGGCAGGGTGCGGGTGACGCGGTTCTGCACCTGCACCTGGGCGGTGTCCAGGTTGGTCCCCAGGGCGAAGGTGATGGTCAGGGTCAGCTTGCCGTCGGCGGTCGACTGGGACGACAGGTAGAGCATGTGCTCCACGCCGTTCATGGCCTGCTCCAGGGGTGCGGCCACGGTCTCGCCGATCACCTTGGGGTTGGCGCCGGGGAAGGTGGCGCGCACCACCACGGTGGGCGGGACGACCTCGGGGTATTCGCTGATCGGCAGCTGGAACAGCGAGATGGCCCCGCCGATCAGGATGATCAGCGAGAGCACGGCGGCGAAGATCGGCCGGCGGATGAAGAACTGGGAGAAGTTCATCGGGCTTTCCTTGGGCAGCAGGCGGCCGTCGCGCCTATCGCGGTCATGGACCGCTCCTACAAAAGCGTCATTCTCTGTAGGAGCGGTCGCAGTGGCGAACCACCATGACCGCGATACCGCGATGCCTGGACGGGTGAAAGTCTGAAACGGGACGGGGTGGAGCCTGGGGTCTAGCGACTACCTACCTTGAGCGGCTGGGTGGGCGCCGGCAGGCTGGCCAGGACCGCGTCACGCTGGCGCTTGAGGGCGGCCAGGGTGGTGGCATCGGCCATGGGCACCGACTGGGCGTCGACGGTCATGCCCGGGCGCACCCGCTGCAGGCCGTTGACCACGATGCGATCGCCGGCTTCCAGCCCCTTGCGCACGATACGCAGGCCTTCCAGGCGTGGGCCCAGGTCGACGGTGCGATAGGCCGTCTTGCTCTGGCCATCCACCACCAGCACGAATTTCTTGCCCAGGTCGGTGCCTACGGCGGCGTCCTGGATCAGGGTGCCTTCGTAGGTGCCGCTGCCCACCAGCCGCAGCCGGGCATAGAGCCCCGGGGTGAAGCGACCGTCGGCGTTGTCGAACACGGCGCGGCCATGGATGGTGCCGGTGCGCGGATCGAGCTGGTTGTCCATGAAGTCCATGTGGCCTTCGTGGGAGAAGTCGTCCTCGTTGGACAGCGCCATGTAGACCGGGCTGGCCATGCCGCGCTGACCCTGGCGGGCGAGGGCTTGCTGCTTGAGGAAGACGCGCTCGTCGGCGTCGAAATAGGCATAGACCTTGTCGGTGGAGACCAGGGTGGTGAGGCGGGTGTCGCCAGCGTTGACCAGGTTGCCGGCGGTGACCTCGGCACGGCCGACGCGCCCGTCGATGGCGGCGCGGACCTCGGTGAAGCCCAAATTCAGGCGCGCGGCGTCCAGTTGCGCCTGGGCGGCGGCGACGCTGGCCTTGGCTTCCTGGGCGGCGCTGCGGCGGGCCTCGACGATTTCCGCGGAGATGGCGTTGCTGCTGCGCAGGCGTTCGCCCCGGGCAGCTTCGTCGGCGGTGCGGCTGGCGTTGGCGCGGGCCTGTTGCAGCTCGGCTTCGAGGCGCTTGACCTCGGCCTGGAGGGGCCGCGGATCGATCTGCAGGAGGAGGTCGCCGCGCTTGACCCGGGCACCCTCGTGGAACAGGACGCGGTCGACGTAGCCGGAGACGCGCGGACGCACCACCACGGATTCCGGCGCTTCCAGCCGGCCGGTCACCTCGTCCCATTCCACCACCGGCTGGCGCAGCACCTCGGCGGCGCTCACCTTGGGCGCGGGCGGTGCGGCACTGGCCTGGGGATGGGAATCGCCGCAGGCGGCAAGCAACAGCGTTGAAGTCAGGGCCAGGGGGCCGAGGGTTTTCGCGAAGAGATCCATGTTCGAGTCCGCCCGAGGTGGAAAGAGGTCAGGGAGGCGAGTCTGCCGCCGGGTAAGGTCGGCGACGAATCGAAGGGCTCGAACTTATTTATCGATGGCGATGATGGTTTTGCTGTAGGTATCGCTGGCGGTGATGGCCCTTGCTGGAAAGGGCCGCGGTTGAGCCCTTCTGCCGAATCAAGAGCAGAATCCGTTTCTCAAAGGCTGTCCGGATCGCCAATGAACATCTGGATGCGCGACCTCAGCCAGCGCTCGCCGGGGTCGTGATCCTGGGCACCGCTCCAGGCCATGGGCAATTCATGGCCGCCGTCGTTCAGCTCGGCGGGCGGGTCTTCGTAGCGAAGGCCGCCGGTGCTGGCCAGCAGGCGTGCGGTGTAGTCCGGCACCATCACCAGCAGATCGGTTTCCGCCAGCAGCGAGCCCAGGCCGTTGAACTGGGGCACCGCCAGCACCACCCGGCGCTGGCGGCCGAGCTTGTCGAGCAATTCGTCGATATAGCCGGTGAGGTCGCCAGCATAGGACACCAGGGCATGGGGGCGGGCGCAGTATTCGTCCAGGGTCAGGCGCCCGGGCTTGCTGTCGGCGCGCAGTACCTTGAAGCCGAAGCGGCGCACCGGGCGGCGCTTGGCATTGGCTGGCAATTCCTCGGTATAGCCCACCGCCACGGTGATCTCGCCGGAGGCCAGCATGCCGGCGGCGGTCAGGTAGTTCATTCGCCGCACCACCAGGGTGGTGCCCGGCGCCTCGATGCGGATGCGCCTGAGCAGCGGCGGCAGCAGGGCGAATTCGACGTCGTCGGATAGGCCGACGCGAAACACCCGGTCGGCGCTGGCCGGCTCGAAACTCTGGGTCCGGCTCACCGCGCTGGAGATTTGGTCCAGGGCCGGCGACAGCAGGGCGGCGATCTCCTGGGCCCGGGGGGTCGGCTCCATGCTGCGCCCGGTACGCACGAACAGCGGATCGTCGAACAGGGTGCGCAGTCGCGCCAGGGCGGCGCTGATCGCCGGCTGGCCGAGAAACAGCTTTTCCGCGGCACGGGTGACGCTGCGCTCGAGCATCAGGGTCTCGAACACGATGAGCAGGTTGAGGTCGACGCGGCGCAGATCGGTACGGTTCATTCAGGCCCCGATAGGGAGTGGATCGATACCCCCGATGTCCATTATCGATGGGGATGCATAGAATCCTAAGGCAAGGCTGGTTAGAGTCCTAGCCATAAGCAGTCCGCCTCGGCAACGGTTCCGGGGTCGGCATCAACGCGAGGTAGTGCCATGTCCCGCCTGATCCAGTTCACCCAATTCGGCCCGCCGGAGGTGCTCGCCTGCATCGACCGGCCCACGCCCGTGGCGGGGCCAGGCGAGGTGCTGGTGCGGGTAGAGGCCATCGGCGTGAGCTGGTACGACGTGCTCTGGCGGCAGAATCTGGCTCCTGAGCAGGCCGTGCCCCCGGCCGGTCTCGGCTGCGAGCTGGCCGGGGTGGTCACCGCCCTGGGCGAAGGCGTGGCCGACCTGGCGGTGGGCGATCGCGTGGCCAGCTTTCTCGGCCACGACATCAATCGCTATCCGGCCTATGGCGACGACCTGGTCTATCCAGCCACCTCCCTGGTGCGCTACCCGGACGTGCTCACCCCGGTGGAAGCCGCGGTGCACTACAATCCGCTGCTCACCGTCTATACCGCGCTGATGCACCAGGCGCGGCTGCAGCCCGGCGAATGGGTACTGATCACCGATGCCAGTCGCTGTTGCGGTCCGGCCTCCATCCAGCTGGCCAAGGCCCTGGGTGCCCGGGTCATCGCCAGCACCCACGACGCCGCCGACCGTGACTACCTGCGCGAATTGGGCGCGGAAAGGGTCATCGCCGCCGAGGAAGAGGATTTGGTCAGCCGCATCGCCAGCATCACCGACGGCGTTGGCGTGCACGTGGCCCTGGATGCCCTGGGCGGTCCGCAACTGGCGCTGCTCGGCGAGGCCATGGCGCCCCGCGGCCGGTTGCTGCTCTACGGCCTCAACGGCGGCAACCAGACCCCGCTGCCGGCCTGCGCGGCCTTCAAGAAGAAATTCAAGCTCTACATCCACTGCGTGCAGGACTTCACCGGCCAGCCGGAGATGGGCCTGGAAGCCGATTGTGCCGCGGTGCGTGAAGCCTTGCAGCACATCGACCAACTGACCCGTGATCGCCTGCTCAAGGCGCAGATCAAGCAGGTCTTTCCCTTCGCGCAGTTCGTCGAAGCCCATCGCTGCATGGAGCAGTGCCCTACCCGCGGTCGCGTCGTCCTCAGCGTCGAGTGACGGGCCAGGCAATAAAAAACCCACGCCAAGGCGTGGGTTTTTTCATGACCGGTCGCCCTTGCAGGTCGCCTAGGCCGTGGCTTTCTTTTGCAGCGGCGGCGTGGCGCGATTGACTCGCGTCTTGGCACCAAAGAAGGCCACGCTGAGGAAGTGCAGCGGACTGATCCGTTCCAGCACCAACTTGAGCGCCACCGGCAGGAACAGACCCATGACCATGCTGACGGTGAACACCACCCAGGTGTCGTGCACCTGCAGCTTGTTCAGCACGATGCGCGCCCCGGCGGTGCCGAAAACGTGGAACAGGTAGATCTCGAAGGAGAAGTACCCTAGCCAAGCCAGCGGCTTGAAGTAGAAGCGGCGGGCGATCAGCAGGCTGATGGCGGCAAGACCCAAGGCGGTACCGATGATGGCCATGTCGGTCTCGTCGAGATCGACCAGTTCGAACAGATAGGCCTGGTCCATGGCCACCAGGATCACCAGGGCCACGGCCATGGTCACGACATTGCGTTGGGTGATGAGCTGCGCGCCGAAGCGGTAGAGACCCAGGCCCAGCAGGAAGAAGGGGAACAGCTGGACCGCCTTGTAGAGGCTGAACAGGTCCGGGAAGCTCTCCCAGGCGAAGGACGCCGCCAGGGCTACGGCGAACACCAGGCCGAAGTTGCGCAGGGTCAGCAGCAGTCCGGCCTTTTCCAACAGGGCGATCACCACGAAGATGCAGAAGATCGACTGCAGGAACCAGAAGTGCGCGTAGCTGAAGAAGTAGATGCTGAAGATGTCGGTCAGCTGCGGCTTGTAATTGGTGTTGGGCACCGCCATCTGCAAGGCGAAGAACAGCGTCGACACCACCAGCAGAGGAATGCCGATGCGTTTGAACTTGCCCTGGTAAAAGCGTGACAGGTCGCTGCCGGTATTCACCGGGCGCAGCGCATAGACGTAACCGGAGATGGCGGTGAACAGCGGCATCCGTACGTAGACGAGAGAATCGTAGAGATAGCGCAGCACGGAGTCGTCCGGCACCTTCATGCCGAGGGTGGACGAACTGCCGATCACGTGGCCCGCTACCATCAGAAACAGCGCCAGTCCGCGGATCGTCTCGATGCGCAGATCCTTTTCAGGCGTGGTCTTGGTCATGCTGAGTCCTCTGTACTAGCTAAGCGAGACAGCGTCTCCACGGGCGTGGGGAACGGATGTCGGCGCATCAGATCATCTGAGCCCGGTGAGCTTAGGCTAGTTCGTTAGCTTCCTTGCTGTAGCGGCGGGAAAACTCCGGCTTTTCTTGCGCTGCATCACTTTTCTGTGAAGCGATTACTAGAAGTGTGAACTTGCAACGGCGGCGAACAACGTTGATTCAGATGGCATTGTGCCAGGCTTAAGGTGTTCTTAAGCCAGTTTGCGCTAGGCCAGAGGCGGCCAGGGCAGGCCGCCGTGGCTTGGCTCAGACGAAGGCCTTGCCGTCCAGAATCGCCTTGCGCCAGCGGGTGATACGCACTTCGCCAGGCAGCCCGGCAGTGGTGAAGGGATCGTGGGCGATGAAGGCTTCGGCCTCGGCGCGGGTTTCCACATCGACGATATAGACGCTGCCGCTGGCGGTCTCGCCGTCATCGCTGAGCTTGGCACCGCAGGCCAGCAGGGCGGCGGCGTTCTCGCGCAGGAAATCCAGGTGAGCCGGGCGATGCTGCTGGCGCAGGGCCAGGCTGTCCGGCTTGTCGAAGGTCTCGATCAGAAAAGGCATGGCGGGCTCCGATAGGCTCGGCGGCCCCGATGGCCGCCGCTGGCGCAGGGTGGCGCGATCCTGGGGCCAGCGTCAATCGGACCTTGGCCGGCCATTGATGCCTGGCCTGGGCATAGCCTTAGCAGAGAAATGTATTAAACATTCAGGTCTAGATAGGCCAGGCTGACCTTTCCAAATGGAATATAAGGAAGGTCACCATGGTTCGTTCCTCTCTCCGACGATGGCTGGCGCAGGGCGCCGTTCTGCTAGCCGCGCTCGGTGTGCTCGCTCCGGTACAGGCCGCCGACCAGCCGTTGCGCATCGGTTATCAGAAGGGCGGCGGTCTGCTGGCCGTGCTCAAGGCCCAGGGCACCCTTGAGCAGGCCCTAGGGGCCCAGGGCTATCAGGTGAGCTGGCGCGAGTTCCAGGCTGGGCCGCAATTGCTGGAAGCCCTCAATGCCGGCAGCATCGACGTCGGTTATACCGGCTCCCCGCCACCGATCTTCGCCCAGGCGGCGGGGATCGATCTGGTCTACCTGGGCGCCGAACCGGCCAGCGAGGCGGTGGAGGCCATCCTGGTGCCGGACGGTTCGCCGATCCGCGACGTCGCCGAACTCAAGGGCAAGAAGGTGGCCGTGCAGAAGGGGTCGAGCGCCAACTTTTTGCTGGTCGCGGCCCTGGAAAAGGCCGGGCTGAGCTTCAAGGACATCCAGCCGGTCTATCTGCCGCCGGCCGATGCCCGCGCCGCCTTCGTCAACGGTTCGGTGGACGCCTGGGTGGTCTGGGATCCCTATCTGGCGGCCATCCAGCAAGGCCAGCCGGTGCGAGTGCTGGCCGACTATAAAGGTCTGCTGCACGCCAACAGCTTCTATGAGGGTTCGCGGCGCTTCGCCGATGCCCATCCCGAGGCGATCCGCTTGTTGCTGGCGGAACTGGCCAAGGCTGGTGCCTGGGCCAATGCCCATAAGCCGGAGGTGACGCGCATCCTGGCCGAGCAGATCGGGCTGCCGGAAGCGGTGATCGCCACCTGGCAGGCACGCACCCGCTACGGGTTGACGGCGCTGACGCCGGAGATCATCGCCACCCAGCAACAGACCGCCGACATCTTCAAGGCCCAGGGGCTGATTCCCCGGGCGGTGGAGGTAAGCCAAGCGGTCTGGCAGGCGCCCTAGGACTACTAGGTGCGGCGGGGCAGCAGGTAGCCCAGCAGAAACATCCCGGCGGCGGCCACCACCACCGAGGGTCCGGCCGGGGTGTCCTGGTACCAGGACAGGGTCAACCCCAGGCACACGGCGGCCATGCCCAGCAGGCTGGCGCCACAGGCCATCTGCTCGGGACTGCGGGCATGGCGCTGGGCCGTGGCGGCGGGGATGATCAGCAGCGAGGTGATCAGCAGAACCCCGACGATCTTCATGGCCACGGCGATGACGATGGCCACCAGCAGCATCAGCGCCAGGCGGATCCAGGTCACCGGCAGGCCTTCGACCTGGGCCAGTTCCTCGTGCACGGTGATGGCCAGCAGCGGGCGCCACAGACAGGCCAAAGCCACCAGCACCACGGCGCTGCCGCCGAGGATCCAGCGCAGATCGCTGGGGCCCACTGCCAGCAGATCGCCGAACAGATAGCTCATCAGGTCGATCCGCACCTCGTGCATGAACGACAGCGCCACCAGGCCCAGTGACAGGGTGCTGTGGGCGAGGATGCCGAGCAGGGTGTCGGCGGCCAGGCCGCGACGGCGCTGTAGCACCACCAGCACCACCGCCAATGCCAGGCAGCCGACGGTAACGGTCAGGGTCGGGCTGACATCCAGCAGGAAGCCCACGGCGACCCCGAGCAGGGCGGCATGGGACAGGGTGTCGCCGAAGTAGGCCATGCGCCGCCAGACCACGAAGGAGCCGAGGGGGCCGGCGACGAGGGCGAGGGCGAGACCGGCGAGCAGGGCATACAGCAGAAAATCAGCCATGCTTGCAGTGGGCTCCATGGACGTGCGGCGTCTTGACCACGCTGCCATGCAGGTCGTGGGCGTGATCGTGGTGGTGGTGATAGACGGCGAGGTTGCGCGCGCTCTGGCCGAACAGCGCCTGGTAGGCCGGATCGCCACTGACCTGCTCGGGGTGCCCGGAGCAGCAGACGTGGCGATTCAGGCAGATCACCTGATCGGTGGCGCCCATCACCAGGTGCAGGTCATGGGAGACCATCAGCACGCCGCAACCATGACGCTCGCGCAACTGGCCGATCAGCCGGTACAGCTCGCTCTGGCCATTGATGTCGACGCCCTGCACGGGCTCGTCGAGCACCAGCAACTCGGGTTGGCGGAGCAGGGCGCGGGCCAGCAATACCCGCTGCAACTCGCCGCCGGAAATGCTCTGCAGGGGGCTGTCGATGACGCCCTCGGCGCCCACTTCGCCCAGGGCGGCCAGGGCGCTGGCGCGGGTCACCCCCGGCACCAGGCGCAGGAAGCGCAGCACCGACAGCGGCAGGGTGGCATCCACCTGCAGTTTCTGCGGCATGTAGCCGATGCGCAGCCGCGGGCGGCGCCAGACGCTGCCGCGATCGGGCGTGAGCAGGCCGAGCACGCTGCGCACCAGGGTGGTCTTGCCGGCGCCGTTGGGGCCGATGAGGGTGACGATGCGACCGGGATCCAGGGTCAGGCTGACCTGATCGAGCACCGGCTGCCCGGCAAAGGTCACACCGACATCCTGCAGCCGGATCAGCGCCTCGCTCATGCCTGCTTCCGGCAGGCGGCGCACTGACCGACCACTTCCACGGTCTGGCCTTCCACCTGGAAGCCCACGGCGCTGGCGCCGTCGAGGATGGCCTGGTGCACGGCGGGCTGTTCCAGTTCGATGCTCACCTGGCAGCTGCGGCAGATCAGGAACTGCCCTTGGTGGGCCTCGCCGGGATGATTGCAGCCGACGAAGGCGTTGAGCGAGGCGATGCGGTGCACCAGGCCGTTCTCGACCAGGAAATCCAGTGCCCGGTAGACGGTGGGCGGCGCCGCGCGGCGACCGTCCTGCTCGCTGAGCACGGCCAGGATGTCGTAGGCGCCGAGCGGCTTGTGGCTTTGCCAGACCAGCTCCAGCACCCGCTTGCGCAGCTCGGTGAGGCGCACGCCGGCGCGGCTGCAGAGTTCGTCGGCCTCGGCCAGGGCGTGGGCGACGCAGCGCGAATGATCGTGGGGCCGAAAGGCCAGGGGGGCGTCGGACATGAAACGGTACCTTGAGAGCCAGGACGTTATTATATTGCACCTCTCCTAAGAATCGGGATTTTCACGTGCCACGCCTCCTACCCCTCGTCGCTTCCCTGCTGCTCGCCTGCACCCTGCTGCCCGCCCAGGCCGAGGTGAAGGTGTTGACCAGCATCAAACCCCTGCAACTGATCGCCGCGGCCATCCAGGATGGCGCCGGACAGCCCGCCGTGCTGCTGCCGCCGGGCGCCTCGCCGCACCATTACGCCCTGCGGCCCTCGGACCTGCGCCAGGTACGCGAGGCCGGGCTGGTCTACTGGATCGGCCCGGATCTGGAGACCTTCCTGCCGACGGTGCTCAAGGAACGCCAGGGCCCCAGCGTGGCCATCCAGGACTTGCCGGGCCTGCACCTGCGTCGCTTCGGCGCCGAGCACGCCCATGAGTCGGGCGACGATCATGACGAGCACGAGCACGAGCACGAGCACGAGCACGAGCACGGTGCGGCGCCCGAGTACGCCCACGACCATGACCACCGCCCTGGTAGCCTGGATGCGCACCTCTGGCTGACCCCGGCCAATGCCCGGGTGATCGCCACGCGCCTCGCGGCCGACCTGAGCCAGGCCGATCCGGCCAATGCCAGTCGCTACGCGGCCAACCTAAAGGCCTTCGAGCGTGGACTGGCCGCCAAGGACCAGGCCCTGCGCGCCCAGCTGGCGCCGCTGGCCGGCAAGCCCTATTTCGTTTTCCACGAGGCCTTCGACTATTTCGAGGAAGCCTATGGCCTGGGGCATCGTGGCATCTTCGCCCTGGGTGCCGACGTCCAGCCCGGCGCGCGCCATGTGGCCGCCATGCGTGAAGAGCTCAAGGCGGCCGGTCCGACCTGTGTCTTCACCGAACCGCCGTTGCAGCCGAAGATCGCCACCACCCTGAGCAGCGGCCTGCCGGTGACCCTGGTGGAGCTCGATCCCCTGGGGGCCCGCATTCCGGTCGATAGTCAGGGCTATGCGGCCCTGCTGCAACAGGTGGCCGACACCCTCGGCGGCTGCCTCGGCAAGCTCCCCTGAGCCACCCGGGATAACGATTCGGCAAGGGCTACCGTTCGTCGCCCTTGACCTGCCCTGGTGATCGTTCAGCTGGCGTTCAGGACGAGTTCAGGCAGCGTTCAGGGCCCTTGGCCTAATCTGCAACTGTCAGATCAGCAACGCCGAGGTCGCCCGGATATGTTCACCCTAGCGCAGCTCCCGCTAAGGCAGATCGTCCGGACACTTCGACCCGACCTGGCGATGTTCATCCTTGTAACTCCACTGCAGGGTCACCAAGTCAGCTCTGGTCCCCTGTAGCCGTCTCACGACGGAGCCGTCCCCCAACGGCAGTTTCCGATCCCCATGAAGTGCTCCTTACCTCTCCAACCGGAGAGGTTTTTTTTGCCTGGAATAAAGTAAGTGTCCCCATCCATCCGCTCCCTGCTCTCGCCGTCAGCCGGCTCCAGGCGCCATAATCGGACCCAGGGCGCTGCTGCGCGACGTACGCGACAGATGCAGTCGCAGCCACAGAAAGTCTCGTTAGCTGTTCAGGAGTCTGCATGAAGATCCTCGTCGTCGAAGACGAAAACCTGCTGCGCCACCACCTCAAGGTGCGTCTGGGTGAAGCCGGTCATGTCGTCAATGCCGTGGCCGATGCGGAAGAAGCGCTCTACAGCGCCCGCGAATTCCATCACGATCTCGCCATCATCGACCTGGGCCTGCCCGGCATGAGCGGTCTCGATCTGATCCGCCAGCTGCGCAACCAGGGCGCCACCCTGCCGATCCTCATCCTCACCGCCCGTGGCAGCTGGCAGGACAAGGTCGAGGGCCTGGGTGCCGGGGCGGACGATTACGTGGTCAAGCCCTTCCAGTTCGAAGAACTGGAGGCTCGCCTCAATGTGCTGTTGCGTCGCTCGGCGGGCTTCGTCCAGCCGAGTATCCGCGCCGGCTCGCTCAAGCTGGACCTGGGGCGCCAACAGGCCTTCAACGAAGACCAGCCGCTGCAGCTGACCGCCTACGAGTACCGGCTGCTGGAATACCTGATGCGCAACCATCAGCAGGTGATCACCAAGGAGCGGCTCATGGAGCAGCTCTACGACGATGACGGCGAGCACGACAGCAACGTCATCGAGGTGCTGGTGGGGCGCCTGAGGCGCAAGCTGGAAGCCAACTGCCAGATGCAACCCATCGAAACGGTCCGGGGCCGCGGCTACCTGTTCACCGAGCGCTGCCAGTGATCCGTTCGTTCCGGGTACGGTTGCTGCTCAGCGCGGCGCTGCTGGTCATCGTCTGCCTGGCGTTGATCGTGCCGGCGATCCGCAATGCCTTCGACCGTACCGTGGAAAACTTCGTCGCCGCGCGCCTGGAGGCCAACGCCAACACCCTGATCGGCGCGGCGCGGGCCATCGACGGGCGCCTGGCGATGCCGGAGATGATCGCCGAAGAGGTCTTCGACCGACCCGGTTCGCCCATCCTCGGCTACGTCTACGACCAGAACGGTCGCCTGCTCTGGCGCTCGCGCTCGGCGATCAAGGAGCGGCCCAACTACCGGCCGACCTTCGACGGCGGCGGGGTCAAGCTGGTCAAGGCCACCGACGACCAGGGCCAGGGTTTCTTCGTCTTCGATCGCGAGGTGCTGCTGGGTAATCCGCCGGTCGCCGGCTTCAGCGTGGTCACCATGCAGCCGGCCGAGGAGTACGAGCGGTTGCGCGCGACCTTCGTCCACCAGGTGATCCTCTGGCTGGTCGGGGTGCTGGGTGCGCTGCTGGTCCTGCTCGCTCTGGTCATGCAATGGAGTCTGCGACCGCTGCGCCGCCTCAGCCAGCAGCTGGACGCGGTGGAAACCGACCAGCGCGAGTTGCTCGACGAAAACAACGTACCCAGCGAGATCAGTCGCCTGATCCGTTCGCTGAACCGCCTGCTCGATCACGAACGCCTGCAGCGCGAGCGCTACCGCGACACCCTGGGCGATCTGGCCCATAGCCTGAAGACGCCGTTGGCGGTCTTGCAGGGAGTGACCGAGGAATTGCGCCGTCGGCCGCAGCTCGACCAGGAGGTCGGCACCCTGCAGACCCAGATCGAGCGCATGAACCAGCAGGTGATGTACCAGCTGCAGCGGGCCACCCGGCAGGGCGGCGCGGTGCTCAGCCGGCCGCTGGAGCTGGCGCCGCTGGTGGAGTCGCTGTTCAGCACCCTGGACAAGGTCTATGCCGAGAAACGCGTGCAGGCGGAAATGGATTTACCGCCGAATCTGCGGGTGCAGGCCGAAGAAGCCGCCATGCTGGAGGTGTTCGGCAATCTCCTGGAAAACGCCTATCGCCTCTGCCTGACCCAGGTGCGGGTCAGCGCCCGCCGTCATACCGAGCACTGGATCCTCGACATCGAGGACGACGGCCCCGGCATTCCCGCCGAGCGCCGCGAAAGCGTGCTGCGTCGCGGCATGCGCATGGACAGCCGCCACCCTGGGCAGGGCATCGGCCTGGCCGTGGTGCAGGACATCCTGGAAGGCTACCGCAGCAGCCTGACCATCGATGAATCCAGTCTGGGCGGCGCCCGTATCCGCTTCCGCCTGCCGGCGGCGATTTCCCCGGAGCGGCCTTCCTTGGTGCACAATGGGGCCAAGACGTGACCCATGGGTCATGGCTTGCGTCTGCTCCTGATAGTGAAATTCTGTCTGTAAGGACCCCGGCATGAGCCGCGACTGCCGTCACCTCGAATCCCTGTTGCACCACGATATTCCCATCACCAAGGCCCTGGGCCTGGAAGTCCGCGACTGGAGCGAGCAGCGCCTGCAGCTGCATGCCCCGCTGGATGCCAACATCAACCACGCCAGCACCATGTTCGGCGGCAGCCTCTACTGCGTGGCCGTGCTGGCCGGTTGGGGCTGGCTGTACCTGCGCCTGCGCGAAGCCGGCATCGAGGAAGGCCACATCCTCATCCAGGAAGGCCAGATCAGCTATCCGCGGCCCATCACCGCCGATGCCCTGGCCTATGGCGAGCCGCCCGAGGCACGGGCCTGGGAGCGCTTCGAGACCACCTTCCGCCGCCGTGGCCGCGCCCGCATCACCCTGCAATCGCGCATCGTCACCGAGAGCGGCGAGGATGGGGTGCGCTTCACCGGTCAATACGTGCTGCACCGCTGAGAGCTTGTCCAAAGTCTGCTGCGCGTCGGCCAAACTGCGTTGAAAAGACCCTGGGCCGCCAGCCCGGTCGGAATGCTCATTTACCACTCGTAAACTCGCACTCGAGTCCGATCCGCTTCCTCAGGTCTTTTCGCAGGGCCGCCCAGGCCTTGTTTGGCTCTAGCTCGCGAGCCTTTGAACAAGCTCTGGCCAGGTAGCGCGGTACGCAAAGGGCGACCCTAGGGTCGCCCTTTTTCGTTTCCGTTATCCGCTCAGCCGTGGGAGTGAGACTCGGCTTTCGCCTGCTGTGCGGTATTGGTGTCGGGCAGGTTGTCCGGCGGTACCGCCAGGGCACGCAGGGCGCCGGACATGATCTCGCTGAAGGTCGGCGCCGAGACCAGACCGCCGAAGTAGCCTTCCTTGGTCGGGGTATCCAGCATCACCGCCAGCACCAGCTTGGGATCGGCCGCCGGCGCCATGCCGACGAACAGCGAGCGATAGGCGTGCTCGGTGTAGCTGCCGGCGCCGGCCTTGCGCGCGGTACCCGACTTGCCGGCCACGTGATAGCCGGGCACCCGGGCGCGGATCACGCCGCCTTCGTCTTCCACCACGTGGTTGAGCATGGCGCGGATGCGCCGGGCGATGGCCGGGTCCATGGCCTGGACGCTCTGCTGCTTCTGGTCCTTGAGCAGGGTCAGGGGGGTGAGCAGGCCGTCGTTGGCAATCACCGAATAGGCCTGGGCCAACTCGGCGACGTTGACCGCCAGGCTGTAGCCAAAGGACATACTGGCCGTGGCGATCTGCGACCACTTGGTGTGGCCGGGCAGGTAGCCGGCGTTCTCGCCGGGAAAGCCCAGGGCCATCGGATTACCGAAGCCGACGCGGCTGAGCTGTTCGTAGATGGGCAGCGGCCCGATCTGCAGCGCCACCTTGCTCATGCCGATGTTGGAGGAATTGAGCAGCACCCCGGTCATGGTCAGGACACCGCGCCGGGCCACGTCGTGGATGGTGTGACCGTCGATGGTCATCCAGCCCGGCGCTACGTCCACGGTGCTGTTCTCGTTGAACTTGCCCGAGGCCAGGGCCACCGACATGCTGAACGGCTTGATCACCGAGCCGGGCTCGAAGGCGTCGGTCAGGGTGCGGTTGCGCATGTTGGGGATCTGCAGCGTGGCGCGGTTGTTGGGGTTGTAGGAGGGGAAATTGGTCATCGCCAGGATCTGGCCGGTCTTGGGGTTGACCAGCACGGCGGACCCGGACTGGGCGCCGAACTTCTCCACCGCGGTCTGCAGCGCGCGATAGGCGATGAATTGCAGACGCAGGTCGATGGACAGCGCCACGTCCTTGCTCGGTTGCGGCTGGCGCACCACGCGGATGTTCTTGACCACCGAGCCACGCGGATTGATCAGCACCTCGCGCACCCCGCCGCGGCCGGCCAACCAGTCTTCGAAGCCCAGTTCCAGGCCCTCCTGGCCATGGCCGTCGATGTTGACCATGCCGATCACCTGGGCCACCAGGTCGGAACTGGGATAGTAGCGCTTGTATTCCTTGATCTGGCGCACCCCGGGCACGCCGAGGGCCATGATGTTCTCGCCATCGATGGGCGACAGCGCCCGGGCCAGGTAGAGGAAGTGCTTTTCCGGATGGCCGAGGATCAGGTTGCGGAGTTCGGCTTCGGGCTTGTGGATGGCCTGGGCCAGGCGCCCCAGCTGGTCGGCGCTGTCCTGCATCTCCGATGGATTGCACCAGATGGTCACCACCTCGGTGGAAACCGCCAGGGGCGCGCCGTTGCGGTCGGTGATCATGCCGCGGGTGACCGGAATGGGAATATGGCGCACCGAACGGCGATCGCCCTGGTCACCCAGGAAGGCGGCATCGATCAGCTTGAGGTAGGTGATGCGGCCAGCGACCACGCAGGTCAGCAAGACCAGCACGACGACCACGACATAGAAGCGATAGCGGGGTGCGGCCGTCATGGCGGCTCCTGCGCGAGAAGAAGGCTTGGGCATGGTCACAACTGGTTACAACCGTCAGGGACGCGCATGGTAACTGCTCCAGCCATCGGCCGGAAACCGCTGGGCGGTCGAGGGCGGTACACTGCGCACATGAGCGACATCCCCCTGCACGATCTTTCCACCCCTGCCGTGACCTGCGAGAGCTGTCAGGCCTGGTGCTGCCGCCAGGAAGTCCTGCTGTTCGACGATGCAGGCGTGCCCGCCCGCTACATCGAGGAAGACTGGACCGGCACCCGCATGAAACGGCTAGACGACGGCTGGTGCGCCGCCCTGGATCGCGAGCAGATGAATTGCAGCATCTACGAGGTGCGGCCCTGGGTCTGCCGGATCTTCGACATGGCCGGTCCGGAATGCCTGGAAGAGCGGGCGGACATGAAAAGGGCGATGGAGAGTGGCGAGTTCTAGCGTCGCCCTGGCCAATCCTGTTGGGCTTCGCTGCGCTCAGCCCAACCTCCGCGTCCAGCCTTGAGGCACCCGTAGGTTGGGTTGAGACGGCTGTTTCGTCGAAGCCCAACGATGCAGGCATGCGGTGATACGTCCCGTTGGGCTTCGCTGCGCTCAGCCCAACCTACGCGGCTAGCCTCGAGGCACCGTAGGTTGGGTTGAGACGGCTGTTTCGTCGAAGCCCAACAATGCAGGCATGCGGTGATACGTCCCGTTGGGATTCGCTGCGCTCAACCCAACCTACGCGCCTAGCCTTGAGGCACCGTAGGTTGGGTTGAGACGGCTGTTTCGTCGAAGCCCAACAAGGCGGGCATGCCTCGGCGGACCACCGTCTAGCGCAGCTTCTGCGGCTTGTAGGCGCAGTAGTTCGGCCGTGGGCCGACCCGTGGGTGGTTGCGGCAGGTTTCCGGGCGCTGGTCGTAGATGGTGCACAGCCGCGTCTTGGGATGCAGATAGACGCAATCGTTGTTGGACAGTCGCACCAGGGTGAACAACCCGGTCTTGGCGTTGAGGCGCTCCACCACGCCGTCCTTCTTGAGCCGCTTGGCGATGTCCTTGAGCGGCTCGCCCTTCTCGAACTCGTCCACCACGCCCATGCGGATCAGATCGGACAGGCGAGCTTCCACCGGCAGGGTGCAGCAGCTGGACACGCAGTCCAGGCACATGGCCTTGTCGTAACGGATCCAGGTTTCGGTGCGATCGAGATCGGCCCCGAGAATGCGCAGTATCTGGGCCATGGCTTACTCGGCGAAGGTGACCTGACCATCGGCCAGGGAGGCGACGCGGGCCAGGGATTCGACGCGATAGCCCTGGGCATCGAGTTCGGCACGACCGACCTGGAAGGACTTCTCGATGACGATGCCGAGCCCGGCGACCTGGGCACCGGCCTGACCGATGATGGAGATCAGCGCCTTGGCCGCCTTACCGTTGGCGAGGAAGTCGTCGATGATAAGCACCCGGTCGTCGGACGACAGATGCATGGTCGAGACGGCTATGGTGCTCTCCGTCTGCTTGGTAAAGGAATAGACGCTGGCCACCAGCAGGTTGTCGGTCAGGGTCAGCGACTGATGCTTGCGGGCAAAGATCACCGGCACACCCAACTCCAGCCCGGTCATCACCGCCGGGGCGATCCCCGAGGCCTCGATGGTCACGATCTTGGTGATGCCGGCGTCGGCGAAGCGGCGGGCGAACTCCTGACCGATGTCGCGCATCAGCGCCGGATCGATCTGGTGGTTGAGGAAGGCATCGACCTTGAGCACCTGCTCGGAGAGTACTTGGCCTTCGCTGCGAATCTTGGCTTTGAGGCGTTCCACGCGGACGGTCCTTTAACGGCAACGCCCGGGCCTGAGTGCAGGACCGGGTCTGGGAATACGGGAGGGCGGCGATTGTGCCCTATCTTTCAAGAAAGTCGTTAGTTTGCCGACAAATCGACCTATCGCTATCCGCAACGGGTAGACGGTGCTTGGCGGTGGCTGGCACAGGAGTGGTCGAACATGAGGATTTTGTTGTCACCGGGAATTCGCGTGCTGAGCCAGCTCGGCTTCGCCCGCAAGTTCGCCCTGCTGCTGGTGCTGTTCATCCTGCCCTTGGCGGTCAGCCTCTGGCTGCTGGGCGCTGATTTCCAGGCCAAGCTGGCCACCGTCAGCGGCGAGCGCAGTGGCGTGCGGCTGCTGCAGCGGCTGGACGCCGTGGAAGAAGAACTGACGATCCGACGCAACCTGACGGCGCGCTGGAAGGCGATCGACACCAGTCGGGAGGCGACGCCGGCCGTGCAGACGGCCATCGCTGCCCTGGAAAGTCACAACGGTAGTCGTCGCGAGCGGCTCGCCCAACTTGAACGGCAACTGGAGACCGAAGGGGTCAGCGCGGATGTGCGGGCTCGCTTCAAGACCTTGCAGCAGGCGCTCGCCGGTCTAGAGGTCACTGATCTGCGCGGCTTGGGCTGGTGGCCGGACGGTTATGACAGATTCACCGCGGCCCTTGCCGCCGTCCAGGCGCTGCGTGAGGAAATTGCCCTGGACAGCGGCCTCATCCTCGATCCCTGGCTGGAAACCTATCTGCTGATGCAGATCGGCACCACCCAGTCGGTTGAACTGTACGAACGCCTCGGTCGCTTGGCCAGCGTCGGTCAGGCCAGTGTGGTCTCCGGCCAGTTCAGCCTGCAGAGCCGCCTGCAGTTGCGCGACCTGCGTGCCCGCGTTGGCGACTCCACCGAAAGCCTGGCCAAGGCCGCCCTCCTGCTTGGCAGCAAGCTGCCCGCCGACCTGGCCGGCTGGAAGGACGACTACCAGAAAGTCAGTGGCCAGCTGGAGGCCAGTCTCAAGACCCTCGACCAGGGGGTGTTCGGCGGCGAGATCACGCTCAGGCCGGAGCAGTTCGAAGCCACCCTGGACGGGGTCCTGCAGGGGCTGCAGACCTTTCGCCAGCAGACGCTGAAGAGCCTGGACCAACGACTGCAATACTATGGCGCCGATGCGGTGCGCAACTTCGTCGCCATCGCTGCCGGTTTCGGCCTGCTGCTGGTGGTGACCTGCTACCTGTTGCTGTGCATGCAGACCGCCATTCGTGGCAGCGCACGGCGTATCACCGCCCTGGCCGAAGGCCTGCGCGACGGCGATCTGACCCGCTCGGCCCAGGTGAGCGGCCGGGATGAGCTGGCGGAGATCGGGCGGGCGCTGGACCTGGCGGTGGCGCAATTGCGCAGCAGTCTGCAGGCGGTCGATCAGGAGAGTCGCCAGGTGGGCGTGGCGTCCGGCGAGCTTGGGCAACAGGCGGAGGCGGCGCTGGGCGCCGTGGAAGTCCAGCGCCAGCAGATCACCCAGATCGCCACCGCGGCCACCGAACTGGCCGCCACCGCCCAGGGCGTGGCGCGGAGTTGCGAAGAGGCTGCCGGCCGCGCCGAGCAGATGCGCGGCATCGCCGAGGTCAGCCAGAGCGACAGTCGCCAGACTACGGCCAGCATCCAGCGGCTCAACCAGCGCCTGGACGAGACAGCCGCGGCCATGGCCCAGGTCGACGCCCAGGCCGGACAGATCCAGCAGGTGGTGGATGTCATCCGCGGCATCGCCGAGCAGACCAACCTGCTGGCCCTCAACGCCGCTATCGAGGCGGCGCGGGCGGGTGACCAGGGACGGGGCTTCGCGGTGGTCGCCGACGAAGTGCGCTCGCTGTCGCAACGCACCCAGGCCTCCACGGCGCAGATCGCCGGCACCGTCGGCAGCCTGAGCAGCACCGTGGCCCAGGCCGTGGCCCTGATGCAGGATGCCTGTGGCCAGGCCGCCAGCGACGCCCAGTCCATCACCGGGCTGGGGCAGCGGCTGGAAGCGATCGCCGAATCGGTGCAGGGCGTCTCCGACACCCTGGCGCAGATTGCCACCGCCGCCGAACAGCAGGCGGTCACCGCCGATCAGGTCAGCGGCAACATCCAGCAGGTTGATGGGGCCGCGGCCGATCTGCTCGGCAACGCGCGCACGGTGCAGAGCACGGCGGTGGGTCTGGAGGCGGGCAGTCGCACCCTGACGGCCAACACCACCCGTTTCCGCCTGGGCTAGAACGCAGAAGGGGCGCCTCGCAGGGCGCCCCTTCCACTCACATAATTGCTGATCAGGCCCGAGTATCGAGCAGCCGGCCCAGGGTTTCCTGGGAGGCCTGCATGACCTTGGTACCGGCCAGCGCCTGGTACTTGCCGACATCCAGGTTGACCAGTTCGCTGGCCAGATCGGCCTGGCTGTTGGTAGTCGCGCCCAGGGCTTGCTGCTCGTTGCGCGCGGTCTGGGAGGCAAGGGCGACACCGGCCTTTTCGACCGTGCGGCTGCCGTTCTGGTAGGCCTGCACCCCTGCGTAGAGGGTATTGCTTGAAGTCACGTTCATGGACAGCGTCCTCGACGGTGATGTCAAAGGGCTATTGAAGCAGCTTTGACGTCAAAGAACCAGCATGCCGTGTCACCGCTTGTGTCCTGCTACTGTTGAATCGTCGCCCGGTTGTCCTGACCGCTCTGGCTCAGGTTGACGGCGTTGCCAGCGCTCGCCTGGCTGACTGAGGCATATTGGCTAGCGCCCTGCTGGCTGGCGCTGACCTGGGCGTCGCTGCCCAGGCCTGCATGGAAGGAATGACCATCGCCCAGCTGCTCGATGCCGAGCTCGACGTTGTCGCCGATCCAGATCGCGCTGACCTCGTTGTCGTTGCCCTGGGAGACCAGGGTCAGACGGGAGTCGTCCCCGCCGATCAGGACGCCGGCGCTGTTGCGATTGCCCACTTGTTGCAGATCGAGGTGGTTGCCATCGCCCGTCAGGATCACCTGGGCGGCATTGTCGTCGCCAAGCTGGCGCGTGTTGACGACCTGGGGGCTGTTTTCAAGGCCGTTCTGCTGCACCGCCGCGCTGTTGCGATTGCCGATCTGGATCAGTTGGACATCTTGCTGCCGCGCGCCCTGGCGGGCCCCGACCTGGTTGTCGTCACCGCGTTGCTCGACCACGGCCCGGTTGGCGTCGCCGCCCTGCAGCAGGTCGACCTCGTTGCGCGCGCCCAGGCTCAGCACATCCTGCACATGATCGTCGCCCACCTGCCTGAGTCGCGAGCGGCTACCGCTGTCGCGGCCGTCCTGGAACAGGCTCAGTTGATTGCGTGCGCCCTGCTGCTCGATGAGCATCCGCTGGTCGTCGCCACCCTGGCGCACCAGGGCTTCGTTCTGCAGACCGCTCTGGAGGATGTCCACCCCATCGCGCTGGCCGTGGCCCTGGTAGACATAGGCATGGCTCTGGCTGGCCTCGCGCTGGTCGATGACGATCTCGCGCGCGCCGCCGGCGGCCTGGGTGACATTGGTGAAGTTGCCGACACCGCCCTGCTCGACGCGGGTGCGGTCGCCCTGGGAGTCGCGCTGGGTGAGATAGGCCTTGCTGGCGCGACCGGTCTGGACGACTTCCAGGCTGCCCTGGCGGGTATCGGGTTCCTGGGTGAGGAAGGCGCCAAGGCGCTCGCCGCGCTGATCCACGAGGGTCTGGTTGTCCAGCGCCCAGGCGGTGCTGGTCAGGCCAAGCAGGCCCAGGCAGGTCAGGAACGTGGAAGTGGGCACGGGGCGAATCCGGTAGCGGCAGACAGGGCAGTCTGCCGCCGGCCTGGCCCTGCGGCCATCGCCCGAAAGACTGATATCAGCCCGGCAGGCGCAGGTGCGCCGCGACCGCGGCGGGAGTGGCCGCAGCCAGGTGCGGCACCGTGCCCAGGCAGGGCGCTGGCAGGCGCTCGTGCAGGGTGGCGAGGTTGTCGTCCAGGCGCAGGGTGGCCGGGGCTACCAGATTGGCTACCCAGCCGGCCAGCGGCAGGCCGTCGGCGAGGATGGCCTCGGCGCTGAGCAGGGCGTGGTTGATGCAGCCCAGGCGCACCCCGACCACCAGGATCACCGGCAGGCCCAGTTCGCGGGCGAGGTCGGAGAGCGACTCGCGGCCGGCCAGGGGCACGCGCCAGCCACCGGCGCCTTCCACCAGGGTGAAGTCGGCCTGCAGCGCCAGGATCCGGCGCACCGGCGCGGCCAGGGCGGCGACGCTGAGGTCGATACCCGCCTCGCGGGCGGCCAGGTGCGGCGCGATGGCCGGCTCCAGGGCGATGGGATTGATGTCGGCATAGCCGAGCGGCAGCGAGGTCTCGCCCAGCAGCGCCAGGGCATCACCGTTGCGCAGGCCGTCGGCGGTGCGTTCGCAACCGGAGGCCACCGGCTTGACCCCGGCGGTGGCGAGGCCCTGCTGGCGGGCCCGATGCAGCAGGCCGGCGGCGATGGTGGTCTTGCCGATCTCGGTATCGGTGCCGGTGACGAAATAGGCGGGCATGGCGGTCATTCCTTGCGGAGCAGAACGTGGATCACCTGATAGGTGGCCGGCAGGCCGGCGGGCTGGCGCAGGCTTTCATAGGCGCGGGTAAAGGCCGCCAGCCGCTGGCGCCCGGTGAGGCCCTGGGGGCGACCCTGGTTGAGGTTGTGGGCACCGATGGCCTTGAGGTGCTGGGTCAGGGCGCGCAGGTCAGGGAAGTGCAGGCGCTCGGGCTCGACGTCCAGCCCCAGCACCTGCAGGCCACTGGCCGCGGCGGCGTCGGCATAGGCCGCCTGGCGGCGGAAGCGATTGACGTGCACCTGGTCGTCCACCTGGGCCCAGCTCTGGCGCAATTCGTCGAGGGTGCCCTCGACCAGGCTGCTGAAGGCCAGTACACCGCCTGGCCGCAGGATGCGCCGCGCTTCGGCGAGCACGGCGGGCAGGTCCGGGCACCACTGCAGGGCCAGGCTGGACAGGATGAGGTCGCAGCAGTCCGCGCGCAGTGGCAGGCGCTCGGCGTCGGCGGTCAGGTAGTGGCGGGCGCCGGCACCTTGCTCGCGGGCGTGGCGGAGCATGCCGAGGGCCAGGTCCAGGGCCAGGCCTTCGGCGTGCGGATGGCACCGGGCCAGGGCCCGGCTGCAATAGCCGGTGCCGCTGCCCAGGTCCAGCCAGCGTTGCGGGGCCTGGAGGGGCAGCCGACTGAGTAGGCGATCGGCGACCCGGCGTTGCAGGAGGGCGGCGCCGTCGTACTGCGCGGCGGCGCGGGAAAAGGACAGCGCCACCTGGCGCTTGTCGGGCAATACGTCAGCCATCTCGTCCTGCATAGATGAATTCACGGATACGGGTGGCCACCTCGTCCGGGCGCTCCAGCGGCAGGCCATGGCTGGCATGTTCCAGCACCTCGACCTGGGCGGTGGGCAGCTCGTCGCTCAAGGCCTGGGCGGCGGTAGCCGGGACCAGGGCGTCATGGGCACCGAACAGGTGCAGCTGGGGACCGCTGAAGGCCTGCAGGGCGGCGCGGGTGTCCAGGCGTGCGAGCAGCTCCAGGCCGGCGATGACCGCCTCGGGATCGACCTCGGGCAGGGTTACCTGCAACTGGCGGGCGAGGGTGCGGCTGTCGCGCGCGCCCTGGGCCACCAGCAGGGTGAAGCGCTTGAGGGTCAGCTCGGCGTCCAGCGAGCAGGCCTCGAAGAAATCGGTGAAGACGCTGCGCGCCATGGCGGTCTGCCAGCCGGCGCGGGCGACGAAGCAGGGATTGCTGGCCAGGGTGATGAGGCCGTGCACGCCCTCGGGGCGGCGCAGGGTGAATTCGCTGGCGAGCATGCCGCCCAGCGACCAGCCACCCAGCCAGACGCCCTCGGCGATGCGGGCTTCCAGGTCGGTGAACCAGTCCTGGGTGTCGGCCAGGGTCGGCAGTGGCTCGATCAGAACGTCGAGAAAGGGCTCCTGCTCGACGAGTTCGTCACGCAGGGGCTCCAGCGGAGCGTTGCCCAGGCCCCAGCCGGGCAGCAAGATCAGGGTATCGCGCATTGGTCGGTCACTTATCCGCGTCGGGCGGTAATTCGGCCATGGCCTGGGCCAGAGCGTCGAGCAAGAGGTCCACGTGCGCTTCGCGATGGGCCGCCGTCAGGGTCACCCGCAGGCGGGCACTGCCGGCCGGTACGGTGGGCGGTCGGATGGCGGTGACCAGGATCCCGCGTCGGCGCAGGGCGGCGGAGAGTGCGAGGGCGCGCGCGCTGTCGCCGACCAGGATCGGCTGGATCGGCGTGGCGCTGAGCATAAGGTCCAGGCCGAGGGCCGTCGCGCCCCTGCGGAATCTCTGGATCAAAGTGTGCAGAAGCTCACGGCGCCAGCCCTCTTCGCGGACGAGCTGCAGGGCGGCCAGGGTGGCGCAGGCCACCGCCGGCGGCTGGCTGGTGGTGTAGATGTAGGGGCGGGCGAACTGGATCAGCGTCTCGATCAGCTCCTCGCTGCCGGCGACGAAGGCCCCGGCGGTGCCGCAGGCCTTGCCCAGGGTGCCGACCAGCACCGGGACCTGGCTCTGGTCCAGGCCGAAGTGCTCGACGATGCCGCCGCCGGTGGCGCCCAGGGTGCCGATGCCGTGGGCGTCGTCCACCAGGGTCCAGGCGCCGTGACGCTGGGCGACCTGGCAGAGCTCAGGCAGGGCGGCCAGATCGCCGTCCATGCTGAAGACGCCGTCGGTGACCACCAGGGTGTCACCCGCGGCCTTGGCCAGGCGCGTGGCCAGGCTGGCCGGATCGTTGTGCAGATAGCGGCCGAAGCGCGCGCCGCTGAGCAGGCCGGCATCGAGCAGGGAGGCGTGGTTGAGGCGGTCCTCCAGCACCGTGTCGCCACGACCGACCAGGGCGGTGACTGCCGCCAGGTTGGCCATGTAGCCGGTGGAGAACAGCAGGGCGCGCGGCCGACCGGTGAGTTCGGCTAGAGCCTCTTCGACCTGATGGTGCGGGCCGCTGTGGCCGATCACCAGATGCGAGGCGCCACCGCCCACGCCCCAGCGCTCGGCGCCATTGCGCAGGGCGGCGATCACCTGGGGATGATTGGCCAGGCCCAGGTAATCGTTGCTGCAGAAGGCCAGCAGGGGTTCGCAATCCACCACTACCTCGGGACCCTGGGGCGCCTCCAGCAGCGGGCGGCGCCGATAGAGGTGCTCGGCGTGACGCTGGGCCAGGCGGGCGGCGAGATCGAAGGCCATGGGATGGGTATCTCAGTGGTCGTTAGAGCCCCTCAACCCAACCCTCTCCCGAGGGGGAGAGGGTTGGGTTGAGGGGCGTGAGGGTCAGGCGGTGGCGGCGTCGTAGAAGAGCTCGCCGTTGCGCTGCTCCACCAGGGCCTGCTCGATGGCGGCCTGGTGTACCTCGTCGGCGTGTTCTTCGCGGGCTTCGGGCTGGATGCCGAGGCGGGCGAACAGCTGCATGTCCTTGTCGGCCTGGGGGTTGCCAGTGGTCAGCAGTTTCTCGCCGTAGAAGATGGAATTGGCGCCGGCCAGGAAGGCCAGGGACTGCATCTGCTCGTTCATCTGCTCGCGACCGGCGGAGAGGCGCACGTGGGACTTGGGCATGAGGATGCGTGCCACCGCCAGGGTGCGGATGAAGTCGAAGGGGTCGACGTCCTTTTCCTCGGCCAGCGGGGTGCCCTGGACCTTGACCAACATGTTGATCGGCACCGACTCGGGGTGCTCGGGCAGGTTGGCCAGCTGGATCAAGAGGCCGGCGCGGTCATCCACCGATTCGCCCATGCCGAGGATGCCGCCGGAGCAGATCTTCATCCCGGCTTCGCGGACGTAGGCCAGGGTCTGCAGGCGCTCGCCGTAGGTGCGGGTGGTGATGATGTTGCCGTAGAACTCCGGCGAGGTGTCCAGGTTGTGGTTGTAGTAGTCCAGGCCGGCGTCGGCCAGGGCGCGGGTCTGCTCCTGGTCCAGGCGGCCGAGGGTCATGCAGGTTTCCAGGCCCAGGGCCTTCACGCCCTGCACCATCTGCAGGACGTAGGGCATGTCCTTGGCGGAGGGGTGCTTCCAGGCGGCGCCCATGCAGAAACGGGTGGAGCCGATGGCCTTGGCCTCGGCGGCCGCCTCCAGCACCTTCTGCACCTCCATCAGCTTTTCCTTTTCCAGGCCGGTGTTGTAGTGGCCGGACTGGGGGCAGTACTTGCAGTCTTCCGGACAGGCGCCGGTCTTGATCGACAGCAGGGTGGAGACCTGCACGCGATTGGGATCGAAGTGCTGGCGGTGCACGCCCTGGGCCTGGAACAGCAGGTCGTTGAAAGGCTGCTGGAACAGGGCGCGGACTTCGGCAAGAGTCCAGTCGTGACGCAGGGCGGTAGCGCTCATGGGAGATCCTCAAGGCATTGGACGGCCAGTACTGGAGCGAGGCCGGTAAATGCGGTCGACCTTAGCCGAAGTGTTGGTCGACTACTGCTCATAAAATGACCAATTACCGGATTTTTTGCAGGGGGATTGACCGAGTCGTAGGTTGGGTTGAGCGCCAGCGAAGCCCAACAACAGGCACCGTGCTGGTTGTTGGGCTTCGACGATGGAGCTGTCTCAGCCCAACCTACGGGCGTCCAGCCGTTGGCTCGCGTAGGTTGGGCTGAGCGGCAGCGAAGCCCAACGGGGTTGGCACGGTGCCTGTTGTTGGGCTTCGACGATGGAGCCGTCTCAGCCCAACCTACGGGCGTCCAGCCGCTGGCTCGCGTAGGTTGGGTTGAGCGTGAGCGAAGCCCAACGGGGTTGGCGCGGTGCCTGTTGTTGGGCTTCGATGATGGAGCTGTCTCAGCCCAACCTACGATCCAACGCCCTCTCGCTCTGGGTGAGGGCGAAGCCTAGAGCATCCGCTCCAGCCCCACTGCCTTGACCACCCAGGCGTTGAAGCGGCGCCAGGCGCTGCCGGGCTCGTGGTGCAACACCCGGGGCTCGCCATTGCGCTCGCTGACCCACTGGAGATGCACCCGTCCCTGATCTTCGCTGCGTTGCACCGCGTAGGACACGCTGGGGTCCATGCCCTGCAGCATCAGCTGCCGCAGACGACCGGTGAGGGCCGGGCTGTCCACCAGTACCCCAACCTCGGTGTTCCACAGCACCGAGCGCGGATCGAAGTTGAAGGAGCCGATAAAAGACCAGCGCCCGTCGATGGCCATGGCCTTGCTGTGCAGGCTGGATTCGGATTCGGATTCGCCGAAGCTGTAGGGCAGGGCGGATCGTTTCTGGTCCGGGCGGGCACGCAGCTCGAAGAGTTTGACGCCCTGGGCCAGAAGGGCCGTGCGATAGGGCGCGTAGCCGGCATGCACGGCGGGCACGTCGGTGGCTTCCAGGGCGTTGGTCAGCACCCGGACATCGACCCCTCGGGCGGCCAGGCCGCCCAGGTAGGCGACCCCCTGATTCATGGGCACGAAGTAGGAGGAGACCAGCAGCAGCTCATGCTGGGCGCCATCCAGGGTCGGTTGCAGCTGGCGGGTCAGCAGCAGCTGCCAGTCCGGCTCGTCGTCGGCCAGCACCTTGCGCGGTGCATCCCAGAACGCCTGGGCGTGAGCCCAGGTCAGCTCCTGCAGCCAGCCGTCGAGCTGGGGCGCGGTGGCATAGCGGCGCAGGCGGTTGTACAGCGCCAGGTCGCGGGTACGCTCGCTGTCGAGATAGTGGTGCAGCCGTGCGCGCAGCCGCACCAGGGCAGAGGTCGAGGGCGCGAACCAGCGCAGCCGCCGCGCCGGCTGGCTCAGGGGGCTGTTCCAGTACTGGTCGAAGCTGGTGCCCAGTTGCCGGGCCACCGGGCCAGCGGCGAGCAGGTCGAGATCGGTGAAGTTCATCTCCGGGCGGGCATCGAAGTACTCGTCGCCCAGGTTGCGGCCGCCGACGATGGCCACGCTGTCGTCGGCCAGCCACAGCTTGTTGTGCATGCGTCGATGCTGGTGGTTGAGATCAACCAGGCGGCCCAGGGCCCGGGTCGGACCGGTGCTGCGGCCCAGGTGCAGCGGATTGAAGACACGGATCTGCACGTTGGGGTGGGCGGCCAGCACGGCGATCTGATAGTCGTTGCCGTCGCTGCTGGTGTCATCGATGAGAAAGCGGATGCGCACGCCGCGATCCGCCGCCTTGAGCAGTTCGTTGACCAGCAGCCGCGTGGTCAGGCCGTCGTGGACGATGTAGTACTGGATGTCCAGGCTGCGCTGGGCCTTGCGGATCAGCTCGGCACGGGCGGTGAAGGCATCGGTGCTGGTTTCCAGCAGGCGCAGGCCCGAGAGGCCCGGGTGGGCGGCGCCGGCCGCGCGTACCTGGCTGTCCAGGACAGTGCCGGCGACCGGCAGGACTTTGGAGGCTTGGCGCGGGATAGGCGTGGCGCAGCCGGCCAGCAGCGCCAGCAGCAGGGGGACGACCAGGCGGATCACAGGCGGTCCTTGAGGCGGTACCAGAGCATGCCCAGGGCCAGCAGTGGCGAACGCAGGTGGCGACCGCCGGGAAAGCGCGCATGGGGCACCTGGGCGAAGAGATCGAAACCGGCCGATTGGGCCAGGATCGCCTCGGCCAGCAGATGGCCGGCCAGGTGGGTGGCATTGACCCCATGGCCGGCATAGGCCTGGGCGTGGAAGACGTTGGGCTGCTCGCGCAGCCGACCAATCTGCGGCAGGCGATTGGCGCCGATGCCGATCATGCCGCCCCAGGCGTAGTCCACCCGCACGTCCGCGAGTTCGGGGAAGACCTCCAGCATCTTCGGCCTCATGTAGCCAGCGATGTCCTTGGGGTCGCGCCCGGAATAGTGGCAAGCGCCGCCGAACAGCAGGCGGCGGTCGGCGGACAGGCGGAAATAGTCCACCGCCACGTTCTGGTCGCAGACCGCCCGGTTGCCCGGCAGCAGCCGCGCGGCACGCTCGGCGGACAGCGGTTCGGTGGCGATCACATAGCTGCCAGCCGGCAGCACCTGGGCGGCGAGATCGGGTTGCAGGTCGTCGATGTAGGCGTTGCAGCAGAGCACCAGGGTGTCGGCCGAGACCCGGCCGCGGGCGGTATGCACCCGCACCTTGGAGCCGTATTCCAGGCGGGTGACCTGGCTGTTTTCGTGCAACTGCACGCCCAGCGCCCGGGCCGCGTCGGCTTCGCCCAGGGCCAGGTTGAGCGGATGCAGGTGACCGGAGCCCTCGTCCACCAGGGCACCCTGGTAGCGATCGGAGCCGACCACCTCGGCCAGTTGCGCCTTGGGCACCAGTCGCAGCGGATGGGGATAGCCCAGGGCCTGGAGCGCGGCCTGTTCTTCCTGCAGGTGCTGCCAGTGGCGCGGCTTGTTGGCCAGGTCGGCGAAGCCCCAGGTGAGATCGCAGTCGATGCCGTGGCGGGCGATACGCTGGCGGACCAGCTCCACCGCCTCGAAGCCCAGCCGCTTGAGTTCGCGCACCCCCTCGGCGCCGATGACCGATTCGAACTGCTCGACGTCATGGCCGACGCCGCGGATCAATTGGCCACCGTTGCGCCCACTGGCCCCCCAGCCGATCCGCCGGGCCTCCAGCAGCACCACCCGGGCGCCGCGCTCGGCCAGCTCCAGGGCGGTGTTGAGCCCGGAAAAGCCACCGCCGACCACGCAGACATCGGCCTGGACCTCGCCCTCCAGGGGCGGAAAGCTCAGCGTCTGGTTGGCGGTGGCGGCGTAGTAGGAAGGCGCGTGGGGCTGCATGGAAGACGGAGGTCTGCTGGGGACAAGGGGACCATGCTAAGCCGTCGGGCGTTGTGCCACCAGGGTAAAGCTCATCGGCAACTGGGCGGTCTGGCCGCTGTAGCGGTCATAGTCGACCTCGCGATTGGAGTGCGAATGCTCCTCCAGCCGTTGCAGGATCAGGCCGGCGTCCAGGCTGGCGGTGACGATGGCGCCCAGGGTGTGGATATGCCAGTAGCTCGTTGCGCCCTGCCCATGAGATTCGCCGTCATAGGCGATGAGCGCCTCGCTGACCAGGGGCTCACGGCGGAAGTAGCTGTAGTGGGGCAGCAGCGGCTGGTCCGCGTGGGGCTCGAACATTTCCAGGAATGGATGGGTCTCGTAGATCACCAGGCGCCCACCCGGGGCCAGCAGACCGGCCACTGCGGCGAAGAAGGCTGGCAGATCCGGCATCCAGTTCAACACGCCGATGGTGATCAGCACCAGGTCATGCTGGCCGAGATCCTCGGGCAGCGCATAGATGTCGGCGGCTACCAACCGGGGCGTCAGGCCTGCCGCCCCGGCCAGTTGCTCGCCCTGAGCGAGGAAGGCGGGCGACTGGTCGATGCCCAGTGCGGGCCGGGCGCCGAGGGCAGCCAGGGAGAGCAGTTCGCGGGCATTGTTGCAGCCGACCTGGGCGCAGCTCAGTCCGCGGATGTCCAGGTCGCCGAGGGTGGCGGTCAGGCAGGCGTCGAGGACCGAAAAGCCCGGCTGCCGGGCCTGTTCCAGCAAGCGCTGCCAGTCCTCACCCTGGGCATGGAGCGGCGCCGACACCTCCCAGGCCTGACGATTGGCGGCGGTGATGAGCTGACGCTGGCGTGGGTCCATGGGCGGCCTCCTTGGCCATCAGGCGAAAGACCGCAGCCTAGACGCCCAGCGCCGGGATCGCCAGCCGTTAGTCCGGCACGGGCAGGCTCAGGGTCTCCTTGATCTCTTCCATCACGATGTAGCTCTTGGATTCGCGCACGTGGGGCAGCTTGAGCAGGATGTCGCCCAGTAGCTTGCGATAGGAGGCCATCTCGGAGATGCGCGCCTTGACCAGGTAGTCGAATTCGCCGGAGACCAGGTGGCATTCCAGCACCTGGGGCAGCTTGAGCACGGCGCGGCGGAATTCCTCGAAGGTGTCGCCGGACTTGTAGTCCAGGCTCAGTTCCACGAACACCAGCAGGCCAGCCTTGAGGTGCTGTGGATTCAGCCGAGCGTTGTAGCCCTGGATGATGCCTTCACGCTCCAGGCGGCGGACGCGCTCGGTGCAGGGCGTGGTGGACAGGCCCACGCGCTCGCCCAGTTCGGTGAAGGAGATGCGGCCATCGTCCTGGAGGATGCGCAGGATGTTGCGGTCGATCTTGTCCAGCTCGCGTCTGGCCTGGTGATGGGTACGCATCGCGGGGGTCTCTGCCAAAGGGGTCTTTACCGGAAAATTACTCCGAATATAGGCAATTCTTCAGTGATTAGCACTGCGTGCGGCTTTCTATACTTGCCGTATCTGCCTTCATTCCGACGAAAGCCGGCGAAATCCTCTCACCGGCCAGGAGCTAGCGATGCGTGTACTGGTTTTGGGTAGCGGCGTCATCGGCACGACCAGCGCCTACTATCTGGCCCGTCAGGGTTTCGAGGTGGTCGTGGTCGATCGCCAGGCCGGTCCTGCCCTGGAGACCAGCCATGCCAACGCCGGTCAGGTCTCCCCTGGCTATGCCTCGCCCTGGGCTGCGCCCGGCGTGCCGCTCAAGGCATTGAAGTGGCTGTTCCAGAAGCACGCGCCCCTGGCTATCCGTCTGACCGGCGACAGCAGCCAATACCTGTGGATGGCGCAGATGCTGCGCAACTGCACGGCTGCGCGCTATGCGGTGAACAAGGAACGCATGGTGCGGCTGTCCGAATATAGCCGCGACTGCCTCGACGAGCTGCGCCAGGACACCGGCATCGCCTACGAAGGCCGCCAGTTGGGTACCACCCAGATCTTCCGCACTCAGCAGCAGGTGGAGGCCGCGGCCAAGGACATCGCCGTCCTGGAGCGTTCCGGCGTGCCCTTCGAACTGCTCGACCGCGACGGTGTGGCCCGGGTCGAACCGGCGTTGGCGGCGGTCAAGCACAAGCTGGCCGGCGGCCTGCGCCTGCCCAACGACCAGACCGGTGACTGCTTCCTGTTCACCAATCGCCTGGCCGAGGAAGCCCGCCGCCTGGGCGTGGAATTCCGCTTCGGCGCCGACATCCAGCAACTCAGCGCCAGTGGCGACCGTATCGATGGCGTCAAGGTCGATGGCGAACTGCTCACCGCCGATCACTATGTGCTGGCTCTGGGCAGCTATTCGCCGCAATTGCTGGCACCCCTGGGCATCCGCGCGCCGGTCTATCCGCTCAAGGGCTATTCGCTGACGGTACCCATCGTCGATGCCGCCATGGCACCGACCTCGACCATCCTCGACGAGACCTACAAGGTCGCCATCACCCGCTTCGACGATCGCATCCGCGTCGGCGGCATGGCCGAGATCTGCGGCTTCGATCTGAACCTGGATCCGCGGCGCCGCGCGACCCTGGAAATGATCACTGGGGATCTCTATCCTCGCGGTGGCGACCTCGCCCGGGCCAGCTTCTGGACCGGCCTGCGACCCGCCACCCCGGACGGGACCCCCATCGTCGGCGCCACCCGCTATCGCAACCTGTTCCTCAACACCGGGCACGGGACGCTGGGCTGGACCATGGCCTGCGGCTCCGGTCGTCTGCTGGCCGACCTGATCGCGCGCAAGCAGCCGCAGATCAGCGCTGAGGGTCTCGACATCTCCCGTTATTCCGCCACCCAGGAGTCCCCGCGCAATGCCCGTACAGCGTCTGCACACTGATCGCCGCCTGAGCGAAATCAATATCCATAACGGCACCGTCTATCTGGCCGGTCAACTGGCCGACGACTTTTCCGGCGACATCTACCAGCAGACCCGCGAGACCCTGGCCAATGTCGACAAATTCCTCGCCGAGGCCGGCAGCGACAAGGAACACATCCTGGTGGTGACCATCTTCCTGCGCGACATCGCCCTGCATTTCGAGGGCATGAATCGCGCCTGGGACGAATGGGCCGCCCAGGGCGCCACCCCGGGTCGCACCACCGTCGAAGCCAAGCTGGCCAAGCCGGACATCCTGGTGGAGATGAACGTCATCGCCGCCGTCAAGGCGTAAGACCGCTATTCCCCCTCTCCCTCTGGGAGAGGGCCGGGGTGAGGGTGTTTCACGCCCCCAAACTTTCCCTTTCTCTGCCGAGACCTCCCATGCGTCCCGCCCGCGCCGTCATCGACCTTGCCGCCCTGCGCCAGAACTATCGCCTGGCCCGTGAACTCTCCGATGCCCGTGCCCTGGCGGTGATCAAGGCCGATGCCTATGGGCACGGCGCGGTGGCAGTGGCCAAGGCCCTGGCCAGCGAGGCTGACGGCTTCGCCGTGGCTTGCATCGAGGAGGCGCTGGAGCTGCGCGCCGCGGGGATCCGCGCGCCCATCCTGCTGCTGGAAGGCTTCTTCGGCATCGACGAATTGCCGCTGATCGCCGAGCACGAGCTCTGGACGGTGATCCACGCCGACTGGCAACTGGAGGCGCTGGAGCGGACCGCCCTGGCGCGCCCGCTGCAGGTCTGGCTGAAGCTGGATTCGGGCATGCACCGGGTCGGCTTCTTTCCCCAGGACTACGCCGCCGCCTATCACCGGCTGCTGGCTAGCGGCAAGGTCAGCGGCATCGTCAAGCTCACCCACTTCGCCCGCGCCGACGAACCGGACAGCCCCGCCACCAGCGTGCAGATCGCCACCTTCCGCGCCGCCACCGAGGGCCTGCCGGGCCCCACCAGCCTGCGCAATTCCCCCGCGACCCTGGGCTGGCCCCAGGCGGCTGGCGACTGGGTGCGGCCGGGGCTGATGCTCTATGGCGTGACGCCCTTCGCCACGCCCCAGGCCGCCGCCGAGCGGCTGCAACCGGTGATGACCCTGACCTCCCGGGTGATCGCCGTGCGTGAATTGCCGGCCGGCGAACCGGTGGGTTATGGCGCGCGCTTCGTCACCGCCGGGCCGACCCGGGTCGGGGTGGTTGCCTTGGGCTATGCCGACGGCTATCCGCGCCATGCGCCCAATGGCACCCCGGTGGCCATCGAAGGGCGCCCCGGCCAGCTGATCGGCCGGGTATCCATGGACATGCTCACCGTCGACCTCACCGATCATCCCCAGGCCGGGGTGGGCAGCGAGGTGGAATTCTGGGGCCGCCAGGTGTCGGTGGCGGACCTGGCCGAGCGCTGCGACACCATCCCCTACCAGTTGCTGTGCAACCTCAAGCGGGTGCCGCGCAGCTATCGCGACTAGCCCCTGGGCGGTCTTTGGCCGCTATCCAAGCCAGGTGAGGGCGGCAAGGCCGCACGTCCGCCCTGGTGTTGTAAATCTCGAACAGCGTTGCCATGATGCCGAACACCGTGCCGCGGCACGCCTATCGCGCGTGGCCTGGCCACGTCTCACCCGCCTGCTCGAGGAGTTTTCTCCACCTTGGACGTCGGTGCCCGCCTGCAAACCATCCGTACCCTCAAGGGCCTGTCCCAGCGCGAGCTCGCCAAGCGTGCCGGGGTGACCAACAGCACCATCTCGATGATCGAGAAGAACAGCGTCAGCCCCTCCATCAGCTCGCTGAAAAAGGTGCTGGCCGGCATCCCCATGTCTCTGGTGGAATTCTTTTCCCTGGACCTGGAACAGGACGCGCCGACCCAGGTGGTCTATCGCGCCAATGAGCTCATCGACATCTCCAGCGGCGCCCACACCGTGCGCATGCGCCTGGTCGGCCGGGCCCATCCCAGTCGCGCCCTGGCCTTTCTCGACGAGACTTATCCACCGGGCGCCGACACTGGCGAAGAAATGTACGCCCATGAGGGCGAGGAGGCCGGCCTGGTGGTGGAAGGCCGCCTGGAGCTGACCGTGGGCGGCGAGGTGCACATCCTCGAACCGGGCGACAGCTACTACTTCGAAAGCAGCCGCCCGCATCGCTTCCGCAATCCCTTCGAAGCCCCCGCCCGGCTGATCAGTGCGACCACGCCGGCGAGTTTCTAAGCACTTGCGTTATGGCGGTCGTAGGGTGGAAAACGGCGCAGCCTTTTCCACCTGGAGGCCGGTATCTGGGGCGGCCCTCACCCCAACCTTCTCCCGGAGGGAGAGGGGGCTGTCCGAGTGGGCGCTCGAAACCGTAGGTTGGGCTGAGACAGCTCTATCGTCGAAGCCCAACATTGCCGCCACGTTGAGGTAAGGCCTGTTGGGCTGCGCGGCGCTCAACCCAAGCTACGGGGCGATTCCCCACAACTCCCCTTCATCGATCCCCAACGCCGCCAGCTCCGTCCGGCGCAGCGGTTCGTCCTGGGCGAGAAAGAATTCGTCCAGTTGCGGCGGGGCGACGCCGCTGGCCAGGAGCAGGGCGTGGGCCTGGCCGCGGTGGTGCAGCTGGTGCACGAAGAGATGCTGCAGGGTGCGCAGTCGCTGTTCCCGTACCGGGCCGCTGGCGCGGGGCAGGGTGATGAGTCCGGTCAGCTGCTGGGGAGCGAGGCCGCGACACAGGGCGATCAGGCGCTGGTCGCTGGCGATCTGGGCCGCACACAGTGTCGCCAGGTCAGGCCAGTCCGTGTCCTGATAAGGCCGGGGCTGGTCATGTAGCGCATCGAGATAGAAGAGATCCACGTCCAGCAGATGGCCGAGCAGTGCCCAGAGCGAACCAAAGAAGGCGGCGGGTTGGGCTGCGTGCAGGGCAGCGGCCGGCAAGGTGGTGCAGGCGACCAGCAGGCGGTGGTTCGACCAGCGATTGTTGCAGGCCTGGGCCAGCAGCAGGTTGGCGGTCATGGGCAGGTCCTCGACAAGGCGCGCGGACACCTACTGTAACGCGCCTGGTTGTGCGGGGGGTCGCAGCCTGGAGTCATCCATGATTGAGGCACTGGCGGCGCTTTGCCATGCTCCGCCGCTCTGCTGCCCACCTGCAAGGATGCGTCTGATGCCTCGAATGTCGCCCTGGTTCGGCCTGGTCGCTGCCCTGTGCCTGGGTGGCACGGTCCGGGCCGCCGAGCCTGTTACCCTGCCCGAATTGCCCTACATCCCCCTGGGGGTGGTCGGTCACGACAACAACGCCGCCTATCCCGATGCACAGATGGAAAAGCGCCTGCAGCTGCTCGACCGCTACAACCTGCGCAGCTACCGCTCCGGCGAATTCCTGCTGCTGGATCTGCCGCGCCTGGATCGCCTGGTGGCCCTGGCCCGCCAGTACCACATCACCCTGAGGCCGGTGATCACCCAGCAACTGACCCAGGCCCAGGCCTATGCCCTGGCCAAGCGCTATGCCAACGACATCAAGATCTGGGAAATCGGCAATGAGCAGGATCACTCGCGGATCGGCGCCAGCATCCGCATCAGTCGGCTGGTGGATATCTATCGGGGCATCCGGCGCGCCTCCGACGAGCTGAACGCCGATCTCAAGACCACCATCAACGTGATGTCCTGCAATTCCTACGACACCGGGCCCAAGGCGCGCTGCCCGGGCGATCGCCTGGGCTCCATGTGGTTTCTCGATCAGGCCAAGGCCGCCGGTTTCGATTTCGACTACATCAGCTTCCACTACTACCCGCATTACCACGACCGCGGTCACTGGATGGATCTCTACCTGGGGCAGATGCGCGCCATGGCGGCCAAGTACCGGACGCAGATCTTCTACAACGAGGTCAATTGCGCGGAGATCTACAAGGGCACCACCGACGGCGGTCGGCCGGGCGATCGCAGCTGTTATGACAGCCTCGAGTACATCCTCTCCGAGCTCAATGGGCGCTATCGCGACATCGTCCGCGAGATCAACGTCTATGAACTGCTCGACGAGCCGACCCATCCGGTTGCCCATGAGCGTCACTTCGGGCTGATGTACGACCTGGATCGGCCCAAACCGGTCATGGAACTGGTCCGCCGCTATGCCGGAGCGCCTTGAGCCGCCAGAAAGCAGACAAGTCTGACTTTTGCCTGGGGATCGGCTCTTTGCGTGACCAGGCAGTCAGCGACGAGTGGTAGCGAAAGTGCCATCATCGGCACCGTACATCTGGCAAAACACCGCGTTCACCCCTGCTTCGTGATGGCACGGGTTCTTCTTGGTCTAGCGCTTGCACTAGGCTTCGCAGGTGCTGAGGAAACGATCTTCCCCGGCAGTTTTCCTGCTGTACCGAGGTGGGATGCACGGATCGAATCGCGCACCTCGGCCTATCTGGTTCCTTCTTGATGACAATCCTTAGCTCCATCTCCCGCCGCCTGCCGCGTCAGGCGCTGCTCTTGCCTGCCCTGTTCGCCACCGCTTCGCTTGCCACCTCCGCCCAGGCCGTTGACCTGGTCGGTCTCAACTTCTCCGGCGCCACCTTCGCCGCCCAGGTATTGCCCGGTGTCAACGACCGCAACTTCATCTTTCCGGCCGAGAGCCATTTCCAGCAGTGGAGCGCCAAGGGCGTGAAGCTGGTGCGCTTCCCCATTCTCTGGGAGCGCCTGCAACCGTCCATGGGGGTCAATCTCGATCCCACCTACGCCGGCCTGGTCGATCGCACCCTGGGCTACGCCCAGAAGTACGGCGTCAAGGTCATCCTCGATCTGCACAACTACGCCCGTTATCAGGGCAAGGTCATCGGCGCGGGCGAAGTCCCCTACGAGGCCTTCCAGAATCTCATGACCCGTATCGCCCAGCGTTGGGGCACCCATGCGGCGCTCTATGGCTACGACATCATGAACGAGCCCCACGACGCCGTGAGCAACTGGCCGATCGCCGCCCAGTACGGCATCGATGGCGTGCGCGCGGTCGATTCGACCCATCCGATCTTCATCGAGGGCAACGGCTGGGCCGACACCACCCGTTGGCCGCAGTGGAACGACGCCCTGCTCAAGCTCAACGATCCGGCCAACAACCTGATCTTCATGGCCCAGGCCTTCTTCGACGGCAGCCTGAACGTGGCGACCCTCTCGCCCAGCTATGGTGTCGAGCGGCTCAAGCCCTTCGTCGCCTGGCTCAAGGCCAACAACAAGCGCGGCTTCATCGGCGGCTTCGGCGTACCTGACACGGATGCGCGCTGGTTGCCCATTCTCGACGGCATGCTGGCCTATCTGAAGCAGAACTGCATTCCGGCCACCTACTGGGCCGCCGGGCCGGGCTGGGGTACCTACAATCAGGCGGTCGAACCGATCAATGGCAAGGAGCGTCCGCAGTGGGCGGTGCTGGCCAAGTACCTGGACAAGGACAGCTGCGCCGCCATCGGCCCGCAGGTAGCGCCGACCGCCGCCACACCACCCAAGACCGGGACCGCCACCAGCGGTGTGACCGCGGGCACCACCGGCGGTACCGGCGCCACGGGCACTGCTGGAGCCACCACTGGCACCACCACCGGCGTCGCGCCGACCACGGGTACCGGCACCACGGGGACCGCCACGGGTAGCACCGCCGCGGCAGGGGCGACCACCGGCGCCGCCACGGGCACCGCAGGCAATGCCGCCAATGCCACCAAGCTGACCACCGTCGAGCAGCTCTACCTGGCCTACTATGGCCGGGCGGCCGATGCCGGTGGCCTCAACTACTGGGCCTCGCGACTGGCCAGCGACCTGAGCGTCGAGCAACTGGCGGCCACCTTTGCCGCCAATGGCGAGTCGACCACGCTTTACGGATCCCTGAGCGGCGCCGCCCTGGTCAACAAGGTCTATCAGACCCTCTATGGCCGAAGCGCCGACAGCAGTGGCAGCGCCTATTGGAGCAGCCGGCTGGCCAATGGCGTCACCTCCCGGGCCAACCTGCCGCTGGAAGTCCTGCGCGCCGCTGCCGGCGACGACAAGGCCGCCTTCGACAAGAAGGTGAGCGCGGCGCTGGCCCAGGGCACCACCACGACCACGCCGACCCCTGCGGCCAGCGTGCAACCGGTGCAGAACGTGGTCCAGCCGGTCACTGGCGGGGCGGTCGCCTCGGCCCCGCTGAGCGGCTACAAGAACATCCCCCTGGGGGTGGTCGGCCACGACAACAGCGCCGCCTATCCGCCGGCCGAGATGGAGGCCCGGTTGCAGGTCCTGGCGGCGCGCAACCTGCGTACCTATCGCTCCGGCGAGTACCTGGTGATGAACCTGCCCGAGCTGGATCGTCTGGTCGCCCTGGCCCGCAAGTACAACATCACCCTGCGGCCGGTCATCACCCACAAGCTGACCCAGGCGCAGGCCTATGCCCTGGCCAAGCGCTACGCCAACGACATCAAGATCTGGGAGGTCGGCAACGAGCAGGACTATTCCAAGGCGGGTGCCCAGGAGCGCATCAATACCCTGGTCGGCATCTACCGCGGGATCAAGCAGGCTTCGGATGAGCTGGGCGCCAACCTCAAGACCACCATCAACGTGATGGCGTGCAACTCGGACGACCGCACCGCCACCGCCCGTTGCCCGGGTGATCGCAACGGTGCCATGTGGTTCCTCGACCAGGCCCGGGCGTCAGGCTTCAACTTCGACTACATCAGCTTCCACTACTACCCGTACTTCGACGACAAGGGCTACTGGATGGACATGTACCTGGGGCAGATGCGCGCCATGGCCACCAAGTACAGGACCAAGGTGTTCTTCAACGAGATGAACTGCGGCAACGTCTACCAGGGCAACACCGATGGCGGCCGTGACGGCGATCGGGCCTGCTACGACAGCGTCAAGCAGATGCTCACGGTGCTCAACACCAGCTACAAGGACGTGGTGGCCGAGATCAACGTCTACGAATTGCTCGATGAGCCGAGTCTCTCGGTGATCCACGAGCGCCACTTCGGGATGATGTACGACCTCAAGCGACCCAAGCCGATCTTCGACATGGTGACCAACTTCGCCAAGTAAGCGCCCGGCGCGGCCATAGCACCGCCCCCGTTGCCTGACCGGCAGCGGGGGCGTTGTCGTTTTGGGGGTAGGGATCTAGGCTGGGTGGGCCCTCACCCCGGCCCTCTCCCAGGGGGAGAGGGGGAAGAGCGGCGTGGGGGAGGTGCGAGGGTGTCAGGCTGGTGCGGTGCGGGCCCTCATCTCGGGTGAGAAGGGGAAGAGCGGTGTGGGTGCAGGGGGGCTGTTTGCTCCCCTCTCCCTCGGGGAGAGGGGCTGGGGGTGAGGGTGTCAGCCCGGCGCGGGGTGGGCCCTCACCCTAACCCTCTCCCCCCGGGGAGAAGGGACTGATCGGCGTATGGCGAAACCCGGTGGTGACTGCGGACGCCCCCTCTCCCTCCGGGAGAGGGCTGGGGTGAGGGTGATCCCAGTGAAGGCCTTCCCCTCAACGTTTGAGCATCGCCCGCATCGCCGCCAGGGCATCGTTGCCGCGGGCGGCCTTCTGCTCCTGGGGGGCCTCGTCCAGGCCTTCCCATTGCAGGTCCTCGGGCGGCAGCTCGTCGAGGAAGCGGCTGGGCGTGCAGTCGATCAGCTCGCCGTACTGCTTGCGCCGGGTGGCGTAGGTGAAGGCCAGGGTCTGGCGCGCGCGGGTGATGCCCACGTAGGCCAGGCGGCGCTCCTCCTCGATGGTGTCGGCCTCGATGCTGGAGCGGTGCGGCAGGATCTCTTCCTCCATGCCCATGATGAACACATAGGGGAATTCCAGGCCCTTGGAGGCGTGCAGGGTCATCATCTGCACCCCGTCGGCGCCTTCCTCTTCCTCCTGCTGGCGTTCGAGCATGTCGCGCAGGACCAGCTTGGCGATGGCGTCCTCGATGGTCATCTGGCCGTCCTCGTCCTTTTCCAGGATGTTCTTCAGCGCATCCATGAGGAACCAGACGTTGCCCATGCGGAAATCGGCGACCTTGTCGGAGCTGGCGTTCTGGCGGATCCAGTTCTCGTAGTCGATGTCCATCACCATGCTGCGCAGGGCGCCGATGGGATCTTCGCCGGCGCAGTTCTGGCGCACGCCATCCATCCAGCGCTTGAAACGCCCCAGGCGCTCGGTGAAGCGGGCATCCAGGTGCTCGCCCAGGCCGATCTCGTCGGCCGCGGCGTACATCGACAGGTCGCGGCTGCCGGCATAGTTGCCGAGCTTTTCCAGGGTGGTGGAGCCGATCTCCCGACGCGGTACGTTGATCACCCGCAGGAAGGCGTTGTCGTCGTCCGGATTCACCAGCAGGCGCAGGTAGGACATCACGTCCTTGACCTCCTGGCGGGCGAAGAAGCTGGTGCCGCCGGAGAGCCGGTAGGGGATCTGGTGGTGCTGCAGCTTGAGCTCCATCAGCTTGGCCTGGTGGTTGCCGCGATAGAGGATGGCGAAGTCCGCGTAGGGCCGCTGGGTCTTGAGGTGCAGGGTGAGGATTTCCAGGGCGATGCGCTCGGCCTCGCCGTCCTCGTTCTTGCAGCGCAGCACCCGGATCGGGTCCCCGTGCCCCATCTCGCTCCACAGCTGCTTCTCGAACACATGGGGATTGTTGGCGATGAGCACGTTGGCGCACTTGAGGATGCGACTGGTGGAGCGGTAGTTCTGCTCCAGCATCACCACCTTGAGCGAAGGGAAGTCGTCCTTGAGCTGCATCAGGTTTTCCGGCCGCGCGCCGCGCCAGGCGTAGATCGACTGGTCGTCGTCGCCCACCACGGTGAACTGGGCGCGCTCCTGCACCAGCATCTTCACCAGCAGGTACTGGCTGGTGTTGGTGTCCTGATATTCGTCCACCAGCATGTAGCGGATGCGGTTGCGCCAGCGCTCCAGCACCTCGGGATGCTCCTGGAACAGCTTCACCGGCATCAGGATGAGGTCGTCGAAGTCGACCGCGTTATAGGCCTTGAGGGTGCGCTGGTAGTGCAGGTAGACCACCGCGGCGGTCTGCTCCTTGGGCGTGCGCGCCTTTTCCAGGGCCTCTTCCGGCAGGATGAGGTCGTTCTTCCAGTTGCCGATGTAGTTCTTGATCTCGTCCAGGCCGTCGTCGCCCTGGCACTCCTTCTGCATGATGTCGGTGAGCAGCGCCTTGATGTCGCCCTCGTCGAAGATGGAGAAGCCCGGCTTGTAGCCCAGATGCACGTACTCGCGGCGAATGATGTTCAGCCCGAGGTTGTGAAAGGTCGAGACGGTCAGGCCGCGGCCTTCGCCGGCCTTGAGCAGGCTGGCCACCCGCGCCTTCATCTCGCGCGCCGCCTTGTTGGTGAAGGTCACGGCGCAGATGTACTGGGCGCGGATGCCGCACTGCTGTACGAGGTAGGCGATCTTGCGGGTGATGACGCTGGTCTTGCCGGAGCCGGCGCCGGCCAGCACCAGCAGAGGGCCGCTGATGTAGGCCACGGCTTCGGCCTGGCGGGGGTTGAGCTTGGACATGGCGGACCGAGGGGTGACGACGCTGGGCGGGGGATTCTACCAGCGCTGGTCCGCCTCGGTCTCAAGGCTTGGGCGGTGGCGCGACGAAGGTCAGCTGGCGCGGATAGCCGTACTTCTCCCCGGGCAGCGCCGGGCTGTCGAGAAACACCGCCATGCTGCGGCCGAATTCGTTGACGTAGGTGACGGCATAGTCCTGGCCGTCGGCCAGGCGGACGATGGCGCCGGTCTTGAATTCTTCGCGATTGCGCTCGGTGACCGGGATGGAAATGCCGGCGGCCTTGCGGTAGACGCCCTTGAGCCAATCCTGGTTGGTGAAGTCGTTGATCGGGGTGCTGAAGCGCCCTGGCAGGCGCTGCAGGTGCCGACCGGTGCCGGGGGCGTCATCCACCGCCAGCCGCCGCGGATAACCCACGGCCTCGGCATCCAGCGGCTTGCCCTCAAGGAACACTGCCAGATTGTCGCCGACGCGTTGGACATCGGTGATGGCACGCCACTCGCCGTCGCCCAGCTGCGCCTGACGACCGCTGATGAAGCCCTCGACGTTGGCTGGCGTAGCGGGAATGGTCAGACCGGCCACGCGGCGCAGCACACCGCGATCCCAGTCTTCGTTGCTGAAGTCGTTGATGGAGCTGGAGAGCAGCGGCTGGGTGGCCGGGGCGCTGTGCGGCGGTTTGGCGTTCTCGGCATGGGCCAGCGGCAGGCCGAGATAGCAGGCGCAGAGCAGCAGAAGGGAGCGAGCCAGGCAGGTGGGCATAGCGGTCATCCTTAACGCAGGTTTCTTGTCGATCCCATACCGGGAGTGGGCGATAGACCCCTGATGTCCCCCAGCGTTTGGCGAGCGCGATGCAAAGCGGCAATTTTTTTCCCGCTCGGCGCCGGACGGCAAGGGCTGCGTTACCCTGGGGCTTTTCCTACCGGAGTCCGTCCATGAATTCGACCCTTGCCGCCGTCCCCCTGGCCAAGGCCTATCGGCTGCTCAACCATGGCCCCACGGTGCTGGTCAGCGCCGCCCACGACGGCCGGCGCAACGTCATGGCCGCAGCCTGGGCCATGGCGGTGGATTTCGAGCCGGGCAAGGTGGCGGTGGTGCTGGACAAGCAGACCTGGACCCGCGAACTGTTGGAAGCCGAGGGCAGCTTCGTGCTCAGCGTGCCCTGCGCGGCCCAGGTGGATCTGGTGCAGACGGTGGGCAACACCACCGGCCGGGAGCTGGACAAGTTCGCCGCCTACGGCATCGAGACGCTGGCCGGCGAAAGGGTCGGTGCGCCTTTGATCGCCGGTTGCGTGGCCTGGCTGGAATGCCGGGTGCTGCCCGAGGCGCACAACCAGCAGGGCTACGACCTGTTTCTTGGCGAGGTGGTCGCCGCCCGGGCCGATGCCCGGGTGTTTCGCGAGGGGCGCTGGGATTTCCGCGGTCAGGACAGCCTGCGCACCCTGCATCACGTCGCCGGTGGTCACTTCCTGGTGATCGGCGACGGTATCCAGGGACAGCTGCTGACGCCCAAGGCCTGAGTCGGACGACGCCAGCGCTGGCGTCGTCGGGGCCGGGTCAGACGCGGAAGCGCGCGACCATCTGCTGCAGATCGCCGCCCAGGCGGGCCAGTTCGTTGACCGAAGCCGCGGCATGGGCGTTGGCAGTGGCGGACTCCTCGGCCAGGCCGCTGACCTTGACCACGTTGCCGTTGATCTCCTCGGCTACCAGGCTCTGCTCTTCCACGGCGGTGGCGATCTGCTGGTTGAGGCTCTGGATTTCCGCCACCGTCTGGTAGATGACGTCCAGGGCGCGCTCGGCGTCCTGGGCCAGGGTCACGGTGCCCAGGGTACGGTCACGACTGGCCTGCATGCGCGCACTGGCCTCGGTGGTGCCCTGTTGCAGGGTGGCGATGAGTTCGCCGATTTCCTGGGTGGATTCCTGGGTCCGCTGCGCCAGGGACCTGACCTCGTCGGCCACCACGGCGAAGCCGCGGCCCTGTTCGCCGGCGCGGGCGGCTTCGATGGCGGCGTTGAGCGCCAGCAGGTTGGTCTGCTCGGCGATCGCCTTGATCACGTCGATGACGCTGCCGATGCGACCGCTGGCGGCGTCCAGGCGCTCCATGGCAGCGCCCAGGCCCTGCACCTCTTCGGCGGCCAGGGTGATTTCCTGGGCCGCGCGCTTGACCGTACGGCTGCCTTCGCGCGCCATGTTGTCGGCGTTCTGCGCGGCGCTGGAGGCGTTGGCGGTGTTTTGCGCCACGTTGTGCACCGTGGCCGCCATCTCGTTCATGGCGGTGGCCACCTGGTGCATCTCGTCACGCTGCTGGGTGGCGCCACGGCTGGTCTGGACGCCAAAGGCCGAGAGTTCGTCGGCCGCGCTGCTGAGTTGCCCCACGCCGCTGGCGATGCCACTGACGAGCTGACGCAGGTCAGCGGCCATGGCCTGGGTGGTGCGTTGCAATTCGCCCAGTTCGTCACGGCGGGTCACCGCGTCGCTCGGGGTCAGGTCGCCGGCGGCGACGCGCTTTAGCATGGCCATGGCGGTCGCCAGCGGCTGGGTGATCTGGCGGGCGATCAGCCAGGCGGCGGCGATGCCGATGAGCAGGGCGATCAGGCTGGTCAGCAACAGCTTGAACAGGGCGGCCTGGCGTTCGGCGGCGGCGGACTTGAGCTGGCCCTCGCCCAGTTGATCCAGCAACTGCACCAGCTTGTTGCCCTGCTCCTGCAGGCTGGCGACCGTGGCCTGGGCCTGGCGATTCTGCGCGACGATGGATTCGAAGAAGGCGCGATAGCGGGTCACGTCCTGGGTGGCGCTGTAGAGGCGGGCGGCGGTGTCGCCGTCGATCTGCTTCTGGGCGCTGGCCAGGGTCTGGAGCAAGCCGTCGATGACCTTGAGCGTCGCCTGGGACTTGCTGTCGTCGGGGGTGCCGAGGAAGCGACGGATGGCCAGGCGTACACCGACCATCTGCGCCTTCATCTCGGCCACGGCCTTGAGGTCGGCGGTGCTGTAGCTGCCACCCGGCGCGAAGACCAGGTCGAACAACTGGTCGAAGGTCTCGGTGACGTTATCGGAGACCCGGGTCAGCTCCTTCTGGGCCTCGGCGCTGGTCTGATTGGACTGCTGCAGGGCGGTGAAGCGCTCCTGGTAGGTCTTCATCTCCTGCTGAATGCTGTGCAGGATGGCGACGTTGGCCGGGTTGCTCAGCAAGCTCAGGCCCTTGGCGACATCTTCCGCGACCACGGCCAGATCGGTTTGCTGCCGGGCGACGCTGGCGGCACTGGGATCGAGCAGGTAGTTCTTCTCGTCGATCCTGACGTCGAGAATGTGGGCCTTGAGCTCACCGCTGTAGCGCGTCTTGGTGATGCGATCGAGCAGGGTGTTGGCGGTGAGATAGCCGAACAGGGCTACCACCGTCACCATGACCAGCAGGGCGCCGAAGCCCAGGGCCAGCTTCTTGGAAATGCCGAGATTGCTCAGCCAGGAGGCTTTGGAAACAGACATGGGAGTACCGGAAGAGAGGTCGAAGACCCCCTTCATCGGCCGTCCCGATCGATACTTGAAAGCCGCACGTCAGGGCTGGTCGCCAGGCTAGCGGCCTGCTGCCGACCGGCGGTGGCGCCGGACGCCGTCAGGCGGTTTCGCGGCTGTTCACGGGTACTGGCAATTCCAGTTCCAGCACCGAGATCAGCGCCTTCTGCTGGCGCTCGTTGAGCTGGCGGAAGCGCTGCAGCAGCAGTTGCTCGCTGGCATTGAGCAGGTCGTCGTCCGCTTCGCTCTGCTGTTGCTCCAGGACCCCGTCCTGCACCAGGCTGCGTTCCAGCCAGGCGACGATCTCGGTGTTCATGCTGTGGCGATGGGAGCGGGCCACGGCGGCGATGCGTTCACGCATGCCATCGGGCAGGCGGACGACGAATTTTTCCGTGGGGATTCCAGCGGGAGCGCGGTGGACGTAAGGCATGGCGGACCTCCAAAAAACGGGGTGGCTGACGTCAAAGCGCCGACAACAGCAGTCGACCGGCGAAGAAAACCAGCACCAGACCCATGGTCCTCTCGAACCAGTGGCCCAGGCGCAGGAAGGTTTGGCGAACGCGTGGACTGGAAAACAGCAGGCTGACCAGGGCGAACCAAGCGGCGTTGACCGCGCACATCCACAGGCCATAGAGGCCCTGGACGGTCAGCGGCGTGCTGCCGCTGACCACGGTGGTGAAGATGGCCAGGAAGAACAGGGTGGCCTTGGGATTGGTGGCATTGGTCAGGAAGCCGGTCAGGAAGGCCCTGCCGGGCGACTGCCGCTGTAGGTCGGCCTGCTGCCACTGGCTGTCGTCCAGCGGCGCGGCGGTGGGCTTGCTGCGGATCAGGTTGAAGCCCAGCCAGAGGATGTAGGCGCCGCCGACCACCTTGGCGACCCCCAGCAGCCAGGGCGTGGCGTGCATCAGGGCGCCGATGCCGAGCAGGGTGTAGAGCACGTGCACGGAGATGCCGGCGCCGATGCCCAGGGCGGTGCAGAGACCGATCAGGCGGCCGAATCTCACGCTCTGGCGCACGGTCACGGCGAAGTCCGGCCCTGGCGCCAGTACGGCGAGGAAGTGGATGGTGGCCAGGGCGAGGAATTCGCTCAGGTAGGGGGACATGTCAGCTCCAGTACGTGAGGGGTTCGGCCGCCCCGCGATAGCCGACGAAGCACGACAGCGACAGGCGCGGATGGTCGTTGCCGGGGGTCACGGCGTGCATGCGGCGGGAATTGAAGAGGATCAGATCGCCCGGTTCGGGGCGGAGGGTCAGGCAGGGCGGACCGAGGCGGTCGGGTTCGATGCCGTAGCTGTCGCCGCGCAGGGCGTCGAAGGCCTCCGGCGACAGCTCGCGCGACCAGAGTTGCAGTTCGCCGCCCAGGCTAGGCATGGTCAGGTAGACGTTGCAGGCCAGCTGGGTGACCAGGCTTTCGGCTTCCTCGCTGCCCGGCGCATCCTTGGCGAAGATATCGTGGTGGGCGAGAAAGCGCACTCCGGGCTTCACCACCCGCGACAGGCCGACGTACATCTTGCGGCCCCAGAGGGTCTGCAGGTGGGCGCCGGCGGGCCAGACCTCGTCGAGGGTGCAGCGCACCAGATCGATGGGATTGAGGTAGGGGCGGCAGCGCCGGCGCAATTCTTCCAGGTTGCTGGCGACGCTGGCGAAATAGTCGTCCATCTGCGCGCGCTGGTGTTCCGCCTCGTAGAACGCCATGCCGATGCGACCGATGCTAGGGGCATTGGTGTAGGTGGCGAAGCCGTTGCCGAGGATCTGCTGGCCGAGGTCGTCGGCCAGCGGGCGCGGCACGAAGCGGCGCACACGCACGGCCAGCAGGCGTTCTTCGGTGAGACGGAGCAGGCTCTCGGTGTCGAGAGCGTCGAGTTCGAGCAGCATGGCGCCTCCTTTCGACGGGTGAGGTGGGCGGTGGATCAAGCGCCAGCCATGTCGTAGCTCACCAGCAGGCGCCCCTTCTTTTCCTTGACGCCCAGGGCGCTCAAGGCCCCGACGCTGCGCAGGGAGCGCACATGGGTCCCGCCGCAGGCATAGCGCGCCACATCCTCGCCAAAGCGCACCTGGCGCTGGCCGTCGGCCTGCACCTCGATTTGCAGCGGGAGGTCTTCTTCCACCAAGGCGTCGAAGTGCGCCTGCAGGGATTCTGCGTCCAACGCGACGGTTTCCTCGCCCGGGACGAATTCGATGCGGCCTTCACCCGGCCAGTGATGGGCCTTGACCGGCTTCCAGCCATGGGTCTCGCCGATGTGGCCGAGCAGATGCCCGGCGGAATGTAGCCGCGAATGCAGCAGGCGGCGGCCTTCGTCGACCCGCGCCAGCACGCGGCCCGGCGCCAGGGGACGGTTGGTGTGGTGCAGAATGCGCCCGCCGTCCTGGACCACCCGGGTCACCTCGGCCGTGCCGATCCAGCCGGTGTCGCTGGGCTGGCCACCCCCCTGGGGATGGAAGGGCGTGGCCTGCAGTTCAACGACATAACCGTCCCCGTCGGCGGTACAGGCATGGACCTCGACCTCGGCGATCAGGCTGTCGCTCAGGAAATACAGGCGCTCGGTCATTCGTCTTACTACTCTTGGAGAACGAGAAACGTCCTCATTCTAAAGAGTGCGCGCAAGGGTGATAATCCACCCTCTCTCCAAAGGAATTTTGCGCTGTGAGCATAAATCTTCCCCTGCCACTGTTCAGCGAGATGGCCATCTTCGTGCGGGTGGTGGAGAGCGGCAGCTTTTCTGCGGCGGCCCGCCAGCTGGGTCTGACCCCGTCTTCCACCAGTCGCAGCGTGGCGCGCCTGGAGAAGGCCCTGGGCACCCGCTTGCTCAATCGCAGCACCCGCAAGCTGCGTCTGTCGGAAGCGGGGGAGGAGGTCTATCGGCGTTGCAGCGACATGGTTGGCGCCGCCCGGGCGGTACTGGAGGTCAGCGGTCAGTTCAACCAGGCACCGGCCGGCATCGTCCGGCTGTCGGTGCCCAAGGCGGTGGGCAGCACGGTGATCCATCCGCACATGGCCGAGTTCCTGCGCCGCTACCCGGCGGTGGACGTGCAACTGCTGCTGGAAGACCGCCAGGTCGACCTGATCGACGAGAACGTCGACCTGGCCATCCGCATCACCGACCGCCCGCCGCCTGGGCTGGTGGGTCGCCAGCTGCTCACCATCGAGCACCTGCTCTGCGCCACGCCGCAGTACCTGGCCGAGCACGGCCAGCCGGCCCACCCGCGCGACCTGGCTGGGCACAGCTGCATCTACCTGGCGGAAGAGCCGGCCGATTCGCGCTGGAAATTCCGCCAGGGCGCCAAGGTGGTTCACGTCAACGTGCGCGGGCGCTACGCCGCCAACCACACCGGGGTACGGTTGGACGCGGTGCTCAACCACATCGGTATCGGTAGCCTGCCGCTGTTCACCGCCCAGGCGGCCCTGGCCCGCGGCGAGATCGTCCAGGTGCTGCCGGACTGGTCCTTTCTACCGCACTACCAGGGTGGCGCCTGGCTGCTCTATCCGGCGACGCGCCACCTGCCGCCCAAGCTCAAGGTGTTCATCGACTTCCTGGTCGAGCGCCTGGGCGATCAGGCGCTGCGCCCGGGGCAGGGCGCGGCCGCGCTGCCCGAGCAGCGCTTCCAGGAATTGACCATCGGCAGCTAGGGCCCTGCCGATCCGCCTTTCGTGATGCTTTTCACAAGTCCTGTTACAACTGGCATCATTAGGTGAAACGATTCACCTAACGTTTCTCTGCCTGCCACATCGCGCTTTTCCCTGGGCCATGCTCCCGACGGCCCGCCTGCGCGGGTGGATCTGGCCGCTGCCGCGATCCTTGCCCTGGCAAAACAAGAAAGGATTTCCCCATGCTCGCTTCATCACCCACGCTCGCCGCACCCGTGGCGGCCACCCCGCGCAAGGGGCTGGTCGTGCTCATCGCCGTGATCGCCGCCCTGGGCGGCCTGCTGTTCGGCTACGACACCGGCATCATCGGCGTCGCCCTGCTCGGCCTCGGCCGCGAATTCGCCATGGACGACACCGTCAAGCAGCTGGTGACCGGCGCCATCATCTTTGGCGCCCTGTTCGGTTGCCTCGGCACCGGGCCGATCTCCGACCGCCTCGGCCGGCGCAAGACCATCATCGGCGTGGCCCTGGTATTCGCCCTGGGGTCGGTGCTCTCGGCACTGTCGCCCAACGTCACCCTCTTGATCCTGTCGCGCTTCCTGCTCGGCCTGTCGGCCGGCAGCTCCACCCAGATCATCCCGGTGTACATCGCCGAGGTGGCGCCGCCGGAGCACCGCGGCAAGCTGGTGGTGCTGTTCCAGTTCATGGTGGTGTTCGGCATCACCGTGGCCTATTTCACCGGCTTCGCCCTGGACGAGCACTGGCGCTGGATGTTCGGTCTCGGCCTGGTGCCGGCGCTGATCCTGCTGGCGGGCATGGCGGTGCTGCCGGAGAGTCCGCGCTGGCTGCTGGTCAAGGGGCGTGAACAGGATGCCGTGGCGGTGCTGGAACGGGTGCGCGGTGGCAAGGCCGCGGCCGAGGCCGAACTGGCCGAGATCAAGACCGTGAGCAACGCGCCGGAGGGCAGCTGGAGCGATCTGTTCTCGCCCTGGGTGCGACCGGCGCTGCTGGTGGGGGCGGGCATCGCCATGTTCTCGCAGATCACCGGCAACAACGCGCTGATCTATTACGCACCGACCATCCTCACCCAGGCCGGTTTCTCCGACCAGACCGCGGTGCTGGCCACCGGCTGCAGCACCATCCTGGTGGTGATCATGACCGTGGTCGGCAGCTTCCTGGTGGATCGCATCGGTCGTCGTCGCTACCTGCTGACGCTGATCCCCGGCTCCATCATCGCCCTGGCCATCATGGGCTACCTGTTCCAGGGCGCCGGTCCCCAGACCGAGGTCGAGCGCTGGACGGTGGTGGCCTGCCTGGCCGCCTACCTGATGCTCAATTGCGGCGGCTTCGGCGTCTGCATCTGGCTGATCAACGCCGAGGTCTATCCATTGTTCGTGCGCGGCAAGGGCGCCAGCGTCGGCGCCTTCAGCCACTGGGGCTTCGACCTGCTGGTGACCCTCACCACCCTGAGCCTGGTGACCCAGCTGGGCGCCGCCCACACCTTCTGGCTCTATGCCGGCATTTCCCTGGTGGCGCTGCTGTTCATCTGGCGCCTGGTGCCGGAGACCAAGGGCAAGAGCCTGGAGCAGATCGAGCACGACCTGCGCGAACGGCGCTTCTTTCCCTATCAGCGGAAGGGCTGAACGCCAGCTCCGGTGCTAGGGTCGCAACAGGAGCGGAGCTCTATCTCCGCTCCTGTTCGCCTGTGCCGGAGTCCTGCCATGCGCCCCCTTACCCTCGACCTCGAGCTACTGGCTGCCGCCCTTGACAGCCGGGAGCGAGGTACTCACTTCCTCGATCTTGAAAGCGGCGCCCTGCGCCTGCTCGACCCGGACGACCTCAGTCTGGAAGAGCGCGAGGAGCTGGAAGATCCCGAACGCTACCTGCCATTGCCGCGGCTGACCCAGGACGACCGCCTGGAGCTGCGCGAAGCCTTTCTGCACCAATTGCGCCATCCCCACGCCCAGCCACTCTTGCGCGCTGCCCTGGAGAGCCGGCGGCCGATCCGCACCTTCGACTACGAGCTGGAGCTCTTCCCCTCGGTACGCGACGCCTGGCAGGCCTTCGCTCTGAGTCGGCTCAAGGAGGAGGTGCTGGTGCTGCTGGACGAAGCGGGCCTGGAAGCCCTGCCGGCGGATGGCCGCATGCCGCTGCCGGACGATGTCCCCGAGGGCATCCGGCGGCGGTTGGAGAAGGGGCAGGGGCGATAGGGCTTGCCGCCCCGATGGTCAGCTGAACACCCTTAGTTTGACGAAGCGTCCGGCAGCATGCCGGCGCTACGCATGAGGTCAGGCAGTCCTTGCTCTTCGATGGCGTAAACGCCGCGCTCAGCTTTCCAGATCAATGCCTTTTCCTGCAAAGCAGCCAGGGCCTGCTGTACGTTCTGCGCGTAGGCGGCCTCTTGGGCCTGGGCCTCGCTCATACCGGCGAGCTGTAGCATTTCTGCGTACTTGCCAAGAGTTGCCAATTCGAAAGGCGCATAGTCCTTGCCCTGGACCGCCATCACCTTCAATACGGCCGCTTGAATCGGTGTGAGGCTGCGAATCACGGCGAGAGCGCTCTCGGACATCTCTCGCACGTGCTCGTCGACGGCTTCAGCAAAAGCGACATTGCCCACTGCAGCATCATCGATCATTGAGTATTCGAGTACCTCACGGGCCGCTTGCAATGCCTCGGGGCGATAGCCCGCTTCGACGAATTTACTCCAGACTACTTCTGGATCAAGGGTGAAATCGAGCCTGGACTGCGCGCAGAACCAGTCCACATAGCCTCTGTCGAGATGGGGGAAGTTGACCAGGGGCGCATTGAAGAAGGCTTGGTCGCGGCTGTTTCTGAGCATTGCCAGCTTGTCCCGGCTGGAACCGGTGCAGATAAGTCTCAGGCCGTGATGGTGTGAGCCGTTCAATTCGTCGCGAGCCGCCTTGAGGGCGAAGAGCGTGTTGCTGCCAGCCGCTGTGGTCACGGCATGCTGAGCTTCGTCGATAATGAGCGCTATCGGCTTGCCGAGACTGTCGGACAGCGCGGCCAGCGCAGCGGCCAGGGTTACGCCCTTGGCTTTGCCAATGCTGCCGGTATCTATCTCGACCCCACCCACCTTGAGTTTCACCACGCCGCTTTGCTTGGTCAGCTTGGCGATCAGACCAAGATTGCGCTCGATGGCAACCTGAACCGCTTGATTGATCAACTCAGCCGGATCAGTCTGTCGATTCGACCAGAGATCGACGTAGATCACCTCGGCACCTGCGAGCTGGAGTGCGGGCGCCAGATCTTCCCGCATGAAGGTGGTCTTGCCGGTTCGCCGTGGCGCCGCCAAAAACAGACCGGGATGCAGCGGGTCTGCCATGATCTTGGCGGCATAGGTAGTAGCCATGGCGTGTCGGTGATAGAAACGCTCGGGCATCGACAACTCCCAATCCAAGGCGATTAAAGTCGATTATAGATCTTTATAGATCTTTATAGATCTTTATAGATCGCTGCCCTGAAGCCTACTTTAGTGCTGGTCATGTCCGTGCCGATAGAGCTTGAGCTCCACCATCAGGTCGTCGGTGAGGGTTTCCAGATGGGCCTGCAGGGTTTCGAGGGCCAGGTCCGCCGGCAGTGCCAGCAGGGCGGTGGCATGGAACAGCACCTCGCTGCTCATGGGGGCCGGGCGCGTCTCGGTGGACAGCCGTTCGACGTTGACCCCGACCTGATGCAGCGCCCGGGTGATGTCGCGGACGATGCCGACGCGGTCGTTGCCCAGGAGGTCGAGCTGCACCAGCGGCGCACCCACCGCAGCCGGCTGGCCGGGTTCGCCGACCAGGATGCGCAGACCGGGAATGGCCAGCTGTTGCAGGGCCTCCACTAGGCCATTGCGCAATTCCGGCTCCACTTCCACCGAAAGGATCCCGGCGAACTGGCCGGCCAGATGGGCCATGCGGCTTTCCAGCCAGTTACCGCCCTGGGCGGCCACGCAGTTGGCCAGGGCTTCCACCAGGCCGGGGCGATCGGGGGCGATGACGGTCAGGACCAGGTGTTCCATGGCGGGCTCCAGGGCAGTCAGAGAGAACCCCGAGTCTAGCCCGCCCTGGAGCGCGGGCCTACTGGATGTCTTCGGGTTTGACGATCACCCAGTGCTGGTCGGCGTTGACCGCTACGCCGGCCTTGGCCTGGCCCTCGGCGTTGCTCTTCATCATCGCCTCGATCTGGGTGCGATACTTGGCCTTGCGGTCGATCCACAGGTGGATGCCGTTCTTGGCGGCGTCCACGCCCTGGAACAGCATGGGACCGTCGCTGACCGGGGTGTCGCCGCCGACCAGGATGGGCTTCTTCCAGGGATCGATGTAGGTGAGGATGGCCGCGTACTTGCCGGCGAACCAGGTGGCCGGGGTCCAGAGGTAGGGGGTGACCTGCAGCCTCAGGTTGGCCTGGGGATCGTACTTGCCTTCGGCGATCTGCTTGCGGGCGGTGGTCAGGGCGCCGGTGGCCGGGTCCTTGAGCAGGGTGGTGACGCCAATGACATTTTCCGGCTTGACGCCATAGCCGTAGCGCGGATCGGCGGCCACCATGCGCACCAGCTCTTCGTGGGCGGCGCTGATCACATAGACCTCGATACCGTTCTCCATCAGCTTGCGATAGAGCTCCTGCTGGCCGGTGAAGGGCTTGGGTGGATTGATCTCCACCGTCTCGACCTTATCGTCCTTGCCGTAGTAGGTGGCGGGGATCGGCTTGCCGTAGGCCATCAGCTCGTCGACATAGCCCTTGAGCTGCTGCAGGGTGAAACCGGAGAACACCTGGGCGACCCAGGGATAGCAGACCAGGTCGTCGATCTCGCAGAGCTGGTAGTAGTAGCTGTTGAGGCTTTCCTGGTGGCCGCCGACGTCCTTGAAGGGGATCAGCTTGAGCGAGGGATCCAGGGTCTCGCGGGTCAGCACGCCCTTCATTTCCAGGAAGGGCAGCAGGGCTTCCTCCAGATCGTAGCGATAGCTGGTGTTGTCCATGTCGAACACCGCGTAGTTGCCCTTATTGGCATTGGCGGCGATTAGGGCATCGAGTTGGCGGGCGGCGTCGGCTGGCCAATGGGTCAGCTCGGTGGCAGCGGCGGTCAGCGACAGCAGACCACCGGCCAGACCGGCGAGAAGGCGGGGAAGGATGGGCATCGGCGGGCTCCGGCACAGCGACCGCCCAGTGCGGTCGCCTGCCGCAACCCTAGCAAAAAGCTGTTACAGATCAGGGTGAGGGACGACCTGGCCAGATGCGAGAGCGGCACAACGTGCCGCTCTGCGACAACCTCCTCAGGCGGTAGCAGCCTTGAAGCGCGGCTGGGCGTTGCCCTTGAACAGGGTCAGGGTCGCGACCAGGCCGAGCACGGCGGCCAGGGTCAGCCACATGCCGGGGGCGGCCTTGTTGCCGGTCTCCTGGATCAGCCAGGTGCAGACCATGGGGGTGAAGCCGCCGAAGGTCGCGGTGGCCAGGCTGTAGGCCAGAGAGAAGCCGGTGGTGCGCACATGGGCCGGCATCACCTCGGTCAGGGCCACCACCATGCCACCGTTGTAGGTGCCATAGAGGAAGGACAACCACAGCTCGACCATCAGCAGGCGCGAGAAGCCCGGGGCGTGGGTCAGCCAGATCATCGCCGGGTAGGCGGTGAGGATGGCCAACACAGTGGCGAAGATCAGCAGCGGACGTCGGCCGACGCGATCGCTCAGGGCGCCCATCACCGGCAGCCAGATGAAGTTGGACACGCCCACGCAGGCGGTCACGATGAGGCTGTCCAGGGCGGTCAGGTTCAGCTCGTGCTTGCCGAAGGTCGGGGTGTAGGCGGTGATCAGGTAGAAGGAGGCAGTGGTCATGGAGACCATGGCCACACCGGCCAGCACCACGCCGAAGTTCTGGCGGATGGAGGTCATGGTCTCGCGGAAGGTCGGGCGATGCTTGCGTGCCTCGAATTCCGGGCTTTCTTCCAGGGAGCGGCGGATCATGAACAGGAAGGGCACGATCAGGCAGCCGATCAGGAAGGGAATGCGCCAGCCCCATTCACCCATCTCGGCGGGCGACAGCCAGTGGTTGAGCAGCGCGCCCAGCACGCCGGCGAAGACCACCGCGACCTGCTGACTGGCGGATTGCCAGGAAACGAAGAAGCCCTTGCGGCCCGGAGTGGCGATTTCCGACAGGTAGACGGACACGCCGCCCAGTTCGACGCCAGCGGAGAAGCCCTGCAGCAGGCGGCCGAGCAGCACCAGCAGCGGGGCGGCGACGCCGAGGGTGGCATAGCCCGGCACCACGGCGATCAGCAGGGTACCCAGGGCCATCAGCGCCAGGGTGACGATCAGGCCGTGACGCCGACCGTGCCGGTCGATGTAGGCGCCGAGGAAGATGGCCCCCAGGGGACGCATCAGGAAGCCGGCGCCAAAGGTGGCCAGCGACAGCATCAGGGAGGCGAGTTCGTTATCGCCGGGAAAGAAGGTCTTGGCGATGGCCGTGGCATAGAAGCCATAGACCATGAAGTCGTACATTTCGAGGAAGTTTCCGCTGACGACGCGGAACACGGATTTGGCTTTCGAGGTGGTGGCCATGACTGCTAGCTCGGATTGGGTTTGTTATGGAGACAGCTCGCGCAAGGCGCCCAGACCTCTCATGGGTGGGTCGCACTATTTGTAACCTTATGTGTTGCAAAAGCGCGCTGGCAAGCTGAATCGGACCGCAACCCCCGAATTTCATGGGTTTGAAAGGTTATTGAAAGCTTCGCGACATTACGTCTGGAAATTATTGTCCAGTTGACAAGATGTCGCAGTTCAAGATGAGAGCATCTGCCAGAAGGCCGCCCCGACACCGGCCAGGCTTTCCCCGGCGATGAGTCCCGCCGCGACCGCCAGGGCGAAGCGCTCGGCCAGGCGCGGCGCCCGCCAGCGCACCAGGGCGGTGAGCAGGGCGCCGAGGGTCATCATCAGCGACACCGAGGCCGGCAGGATGAAGGCCAGGCCCAGGGCCGCCGAGCTGGGCAGCCAGTGCGCGCGTCTTGCAGGCAGCAGGGCTTCGGCCAGACCCAATAGCACGCCGGCCAGGGCGCCCAGGACGATGCCCAGGCGCATGGCGCCATCCAGGGCGCCCAGGCCCTGGGTCAGGGTTTCCGCCACCGCCTTCCATTGGGCCACCGCCGGGGCCGGCCAAGCGGCGCTGAGCAGGAGCGCCTGGGGATCGGGAATCAGCAGCCGATAGGTGAGCACCCCGGTCACCGCGCCCAGGGCGATGCCCAGGCACTGGGCCACCACCTGCTTGGCGGGCGTGGCGCCGATGGCCTGGCCGACCTTGAAATCGTTCATCAGGTCGGTGCTCTGGCCAGCCGCGCCACCGGCGGTGTTGGCGCCCATCAGGTTGATGTTGACCTGGCCAGGGGCAGCCAGGCCAAAGGTCAGCTGCGACAGCTGGCCGATGGCGCCGATGGGGGGAATGCCGGTGGCGCCCACCACCCGCGCGGCCATGGCGGCGAGAAACAGCGCCAGGGGCAGGGCGAGCAGGGCCAGCCAGGGATCGATGCCGAACAGCCGCACCTGCAGCATCACCACCAGCAGAGCCGCCACCAGCAACAGCGCCAATGGCCAGGCACGGGGTCGCTGCCAGCCCTGGCGCTGCCGTTCGCCGCGCGGCAGGGTGATCAGCCGTACCGCCAGGGAAGCCAGGGTGGCGCTGACCATCAGGCTCACCCCCGGCCAGAGCAGCCATTGCACCAGGAAAGCGTATTGCGGGCCGCTGGCGTCCGCCGGCAGCGCGGCGGCGCCGCTGGCCAGCAGCCAGGGCGCGACACCGCCCCAGGCCAGCAAGGTGCCGAATAGCAGCGACAGCCCGACCCTGAGGCCGATGATGCCGCCAAAGCCGAGCAGCAGCAGCGAGGGATCGAAGCTGAAGGTCAGCCGCTCCAGCGCGGGCGAAGGCGCCGCTCGCGGGAGCATCCAGGCGAAGGTGTCCACCAGTTTGACCGCCGCCGACAGCGTCAGGGCGCCCAGGAGCACCCGCAGCCGGGCCAGGGCCTCGGCGCCGCTGGCATAGACCTGGCGCAGCGCCTCCAGGGTGGCCAGGCCCTCGGGAAATCTCAGACTGGCATCGGCCAGCAGCAGGGGGCGCAGATACCAGGCCACCCAGATGCCGAGAAAGCTCACCGCGAACACCCAGCCCATCAGCGGCAGGGTCGGCAGTTCCTGGCCGGTCAGCAGCGTATAGGCGGGGATGGGCGCCACCAGCCCGCCGGAGACGATGCTGGCGGCCGCCGAGGCCACGGTCTGGTTGATGTTGCTCTCGTGCAGCGTCCAGCCCGGTTGCTGCAGCCGGCGGCCCAGGCGATGCCAGAGGCCGTAGCTCACCAGCAGGGCGATGATCGACATGTTGAACGACCAACCGATCTTGAGCCCGGCATAGACGTTGGCCGGGGTCAGCAGGATGCCCAGCAGCGCGCCGGTGAGCAGCGCCCGCGGACTGAGTTCGCGTTCCACGGGCAGCGGCAGGTCGGATGCGGCGGCGTTGGCAGCGGGCAAGGGGGCCTCCTCGGTCAGGCGATCACGGCGTGGTCAGGGGACCTCTCTCCGCGCCGGTTGGTTCGCCCGGTTCAGGGATGCCGCTCGGTCCAGGTCTGACGGAGGGCTTCGATCAGCTGGCGCAAGCCTGGCGGGGGCTGGCGTCGACTCGGGTAGTAGATGCACAGGGGCGCACCGGGCGAGGCCCAGTCCGGTAGCACCTGCTCCAGGCGGCCGTCGCGCAGCTCCGTGGCCACCCGCCATTCCAGACAGTAGGCCAGGGCCAGGCCATCGAGGGCGGCCTGGATCGAGGTTTCGGTCTCGTTGACCGTGAGCGGGCCCGGCACGTCCAGGGTACGGGTCGTGGCGCCGCTGCCCAGTTCCCAGCGATAGAGGGCGCCATTGCCCAGCCGCAGCCGCACGCAGCGGTGCTCGACGAGATCGTCCGGCTGCTGCGGCCGACCGTGGCGGGCCAGGTAGTCAGGGGCGCCCACCACGATCCAGCGCAACTCGTCGGTGAGCGGCAGGGCGACCATGTCCTGGGGCACGGTGTCGCCATAGCGGATGCCGGCATCGAGGCCGTCGGCGACGATGTCCACCGGACGATCCTCGACGCTGATGTCCAGCTGCAGTTGCGGATAGGCCGCCAGTAGCCGGGGCAGGGTCGGGGTCACCAGCAGGCGCGCCGCATCCCGCGGCACGCTCAGGCGCAGGCGACCGACCGGGGCGTCGCGGTGCTGGTCCAGCTCGCCCAGGGCCTCGCCGATGAGGGTGAAACCCTGTTCGAGCTTTTCCGCCAAGGCCGCGCCGGCCAGGGTCGGCACCACCGAGCGGCTGGTGCGATTGAGCAGCTTGACCCCCAGGCGGGTCTCCAGTTGGCGCAGGGCATGGCTCAGCGCCGAAGTGGTGACGCCCAGTTCGATGGCGGCCTGGCGAAAGCTGCGCCGGCGCACCAGGGCGACGAACACGTTGAGATCGGCCAGTTCGCCGCGATTCAGCGTTGGCATGCACAACCCTCACGCGATAAGGATCAAGAGTTCGTTGAGCCCCATTCAACGCCTTTTGAATTAGCCTCACAAGGCTAACCCTTCCGACTGGCGTCTTCGCCTGGAGCTCCCTATGACTGAAACCCTGCGCATCCCCGGTATCGATACCCCTGTTTCCCGTATCGGCCTCGGCACCTGGGCCATTGGCGGCTGGATGTGGGGCGGTACCGACGAGGCCCGCTCCATCGAGACCATCCGTGGCGCCGTCCAAGGCGGCATCAACCTGATCGACACCGCCCCGGTGTACGGCTTCGGTCGTTCCGAGGAGATCGTCGGCAAGGCCCTGGAAGGTATCCGCGACCAGGCGGTGATCGCCACCAAGGTGGCTTTGGAATGGCCGAACGAAGAGGTGCGTCGCAACGCCAGCGCCGCGCGCATCCGCCAGGAGGTGGAGGATTCCCTGCGGCGCCTGCGCACCGATCGTATCGACCTCTATCAGGTGCACTGGCCCGATCCCCAGGTACCCCACGAAGAAACTGCGCGTGAACTTGAGCGCCTGCGCCAGGAGGGCAAGATCCTCGCCATTGGCGTGAGCAACTATTCGCCCGAGCAGCTGGAAGCCTTCCGCCAGTTCGCCAATCTGTCCACCGTGCAGCCGCCCTACAATCTCTTCGAGCGCGCCATCGAGACCGATGTGCTGCCCTATGCTCAGCGTCACGGTCTGGTGGTGCTGGCCTATGGCGCCCTGTGTCGCGGGCTGCTGTCCGGACGCATGAACGCCGAGACCCGCTTCGACGGCGACGACCTGCGTCAGGGCGATCCCAAGTTCCAGGCCCCGCGCTTCGCCCAGTACCTGGCCGCGGTGGAGGCCCTGACCGCCTTCGCCCGCGAGCGTCATGGCAAGTCGGTGCTGGCCCTGGCGGTGCGCTGGATCCTCGATCAGGGGCCGACCATCGCCCTCTGGGGTGCGCGCAAGCCCGAGCAGCTGCAGGGGTTGGACGAGGCCTTTGGCTGGCAGCTGTCCGCCGAGGACCTGGCGGCCATCGACGCCCTCCTCGCCGAACACGTCAAGGATCCGGTGGGCCCGGAATTCATGGCGCCGCCCTTACGTTGATCTGCTGGCGCGGGCACCCTGGCCTCGCGCCGTTGCCTAACCTACTCAGCCACAAGAGGTGAGCATCATGGCCAAGCGCGACGATCTCGACCATAAGCCGGAAAACGCCGGCAAGGTCGGCGAGACCCACAAGGAACTCAATCAGGGCGGTGAAGAACAGCGCCCGCAGAACGACAAGCGGCCCGAGCAGCCCAAGGAAAATCCGGATCCGGGTTACTGAGGCGGGTACTGAAACGAGCAAAGGCGCACGGGCCAGACCTGTGCGCCTTTGCTGTTTGTGGCCGGGGTCCTTTGCTGACCCCGGCAGTCTTGCCGGGTTAGACGCTGCGCGGCGGGGTGGCCATGCCGCTCTCGTCGCCCACGGCACCAGGCGTATTGCCGTGGGCAGCGGTACGACCGACGTTCATGCCCGCGGTCGCCTGAGTGGCTCCCAGGGTACTGCCGGTGCCAGCGGTTGGGGAGCCCGCCATGGACTCGACGCCTGCGTCGGGATCGTTACCCAGGTGGCTGGACGACGGCCCTGTACCGGCGTGCTGATCCCGGTCATGACGGGTCTGGCGCGCATCGCTCGCCACGTCGCGCCCTGCTGCCTTGACCTGCTCATAGCCGCTGCTCGCCGCCTGCTTGGCCTTGGCGGTCAGCTTGTCGCTGTGCTTGCCTAAGGCGCGATCCTCGGTCTCGGTGCGCGGCAGCGAGGCTCCCAGCAGCGCACCGAGGGCGATGCCCAGTGCGCCTACCACCAGCGGTTGTTCGCGCAGCAGGGTATCGAAGGTGCCCTTGAGCTGTTGCGCCTGGGCGCCCAGGGCGTCCTTGGTCTGAGCCGCGGTATCGCTCAAGCGCTCACCCGTCTGAGAGGCCTTGGCCGATACGCTTTCGCCCAGGCCGGTCACCTTGTCGCGTACGTCGTGACTGCCACGGTTCAGGGAATCGCGGGTATGGCCGGCACTGCTGGCCACTGAATCCATGGCCCCCGTCAGCTTGTCCCTGAGCGGGGTGCCCGGCGTGGCTGGCGCCGGGGTGCGGTTCTGGCCCAGGGCCAGCCACAGCAGACCCACCGAGGTCAGCACCGCCGGGACCGGATTGGCCTTGAGGGTGTTGCCCAGATTATGGGCGAACTCACCGCTGTGCCCCTTGGTGTAGGACAGCGCCTGGTCGAACAGCTGGCCGGGCGACAGGCGGCTTTCCAGGGCGCCCACCAGGTCTTCGATGTGTCCGCGCTTCTGGTCGATCTCGCGTTCGAGCTCCTCGGGATTCTTTCTGGATTCCTGATCGATCTGGTCGGTGATGCTCATTGTGCGGCCCTCCGTACGGCGTCCTTGTCCTTCTGCAGGCTGTTGACGGTGCGATCAGGGGTGAAGTGGGACGGTTCGAACTGCTTCTTGCCCGACTGCAGCATGATGAAGCCGATCACCATGACCACGGCGCCCACCAGCAGGGCGGCGGCCCAGGGCGTGAGGTACTGGGAGAGGAAGTAGACGACACCCATCAGCAGCACGATGAAGCCGGCCAGCAGCACGATGGCACCCGCGGCGACCCCGGCCACACCGGCCTTGGTGGTGCGCAGGGATTCGCCCAGTTCGGCCTTGGCCAGCGCCAGTTCCTTGGTGAACAGCGCCGGGACCTCATGGACCAGCTGCTTGACCAGGCCGACGACCGAGGTATCGCCTTCGGTGGGGCGCGGAGTGGGATTCTCGTTGATCATGGCTGCTTGCCTCCGCTCAGGGTGGGTCGATCCAGCTGGCTGGACGAGGTACCGGTGTTCAGGCTGCTGTCGCTGCGCGCCGGATTGATCGCCGCGCCGCCGATGGGGTCGCCGCCACGGGTCGTGGTCGGGGTATGGAGGTCAGGACCCTTGGGAATGTTGTTGGTGTGGATGACATCGGCACCCGCCGCCGGCTCCGCCAGTTCGTTTTCCGCCGCGACCGAGGGCGTGGTCAGCGAAGGCACCTCGCCGGGGCCGCTGACGCGCGAGCTGCTGCCGGTATCCGGCTGGCTGGAAGCCTTGAGAAAACGCGACAGCCCGAAGCCGATGGCGATGCTGCTGGTGAGGAACAGGGCCGGATTATCCCGCGCCAGGGTGCCGGCCTGGTGCAGCAGCTGCTCGGCGCTCTTGCCGCGCAGATCCTCGGCCAGGCCGGTCAGGCTTTGCGCCATGTCGCTGACATAGTGCGCCAGGCCCAGGGTGTCCTTGTCTTCCAGTTCGTCGGCGGCCGCCTGGGCGCTCTGGGCGATGGCGCCGAGCTGGTCGGCCGCGCTATCGCGATAATGTTCGTAATGCGCAGCGCCTTCTTGCTTGGCGTCTTGCACCGTGTCCCGAGCGACCTCCTTGAGGTCGTGCAGATGGGCTTCTGCCGTAGAGCCGTCCTTGGCCTGCGAGGGGTGTCCCTGAGCGGAATCGAGGGGCGTCGTCATACGCTGGTACCTATGTGCAGAACCTTGTCTTGGCCGGCAGAGAACTCTCGGCGACCGTTCGTGTGCCTTGCCTTTAGGTGACCGGGTAGAAGGAGTGACGGTTCTCACACAGCGCCGGTTTGATGGTGGAGCTGACAAACGGTTTTACCTACAGAGCTAGCTACAAGCGCAACGGCGGCGGTGGCGGGTGGGCTCTAGGGCGGGCAATGAAACGCAGTCGCAACAGCGGCAACCATTCGTCATGCCCATGGTGGCGATATGCAAATTCGATGAACGATTTTTCGCCTGGTGCGGTCGATTTCTGCAGACGTTGATGTTCGCGCCAACCCAAGCGAACCCCTTTTTCTCTTCACGTCCTGACAGGAGATCTCTCATGGCCGTTGCCAATGCCAAGCAAGAACTCAAGACCGTTTCCAGCGTCAAGCAGAAAGCCCATCAAGGCGAAGACGCCACCCTGCAGAACCAGCAGGCTGTAGGCGAAGCCCTGGCCGTGCTGCTGTCCGATGTCTTCGCGCTGTACATCAAGACCAAGAACTACCACTGGCACATGAAGGGCTCGCATTTCCGCGACTACCATCTGCTGCTGGAAGAGCAGGCTACCCAGCTGTATGGCATCACCGACCTGATCGCCGAGCGTGCGCGCAAGATCGGTCAGCCCACCGTGCGCTCCCTGGAGCAGATGGTGCAACTCAAGCGCCTGGCCAGCAGCGACGCTACCGACCTGTCGGCCGATCAGATGCTGACCGAGCTGCATGATGACAACCAGTCGCTGGCTGCCTACATGCGCACCACCCACACCCTGACCGACGACGCCAACGACGTCTCCACCACTAGCCTGCTGGAAGAGTGGATCGACCAGGCCGAAGAGCGTGCCTGGTTCCTGGGTCAGACCGTCGGCAAATAAGCCACGGTCGCTTCCTGAAAGCCCGTCTCCGGACGGGCTTTTTCATGGGCGTCTTTCAGCGCCACGGGGCGCTGCTGATACTGCCGCGGCGTACAGCCGAATTCGCGGCGAAACACCGAGTGCAGGTACTGCGCCGAGGTGAAGCCGCAGCGCCGGGCGACCTCGGCCAGGCTCGGCGCCCCTTCCTGCAGGGCGACCGCGGCCGCGGCCAGCTTGAAGCCGAGAATTTCGTCATGGACGCTGCGGCCCAGCTCGCGGCGAAAGGACATTTCCAGCGCTGACCGGGAGATGCCCACGTAGCTGGCCACCTGGGCGGTCTTGATGCCCTGGCAGGCGTATTGGCGAATGAAGTGCAGGGCGCGCATCACCTGGGGATGGCGCACTGCCTGATGGCGACTGGAGGCCTGAATATTGATCCCCTCCGGCGGGATCAGCACCCGTGGTGCGCCGAGTTCGACGCCGTGCAGCCGCTGATGCAGCAGTCGCGCCGCCTCGCGGCCGATGGCCTCGGTGCCCTGGATCACCGAGGTCAGGGGCACCCGGGTCAGGGTCCGGGCCAGGGGATCGTTGTCGATCCCCACCAGCGCCACCTGTTCCGGCACCGGAATGCCGGCGGTGAGGCAAGCCTGCAGGAGTTGCCGCGCCCGGGCGTCGGTGACGGCCAGGATGCCCACCGGCTTGGGCAGCGCCTCCAGCCAGGCGATCAGCTGTTCCACGGCCGTGTCCCATAGCGGGGCGCTGGTCTCCAGGCCGCGATAGATCTCCACCGGCAGGCCATCGCGGCGGAGCAGGGCGGCAAAGGCCGCCTCGCGCTCGCCGGCCCAGCGATTGGTCTCGGCGGCCGGCAGGCTGAAGCAGGCGAAGCGGGTCAGCCCGGATTCGATCAGGTGGTCATAGGCCAGGCGTACCAGGGCGGCGTTGTCGGTGGCCACATAGGGAATGCCGGGCGGGTAGTCCCCAGGGGTCGCGTAGGAACCGCCGACGGCCACCACCGGCAGGGTGCTGTGGGCCAGGGCGGCGCTCACCGCCGGATCGTCGAAGTCGGCGATGATGCCGTCCCCCTGCCAGCGTTCGATACCCTTGAGCCGACAAAGGAAATCCTCTTCGAGGAACAGATCCCAGCGCGCCCGGGTGCCGCTCAGGTAGTTGCCGATGCCGGCCAGGATGCCTCTGTCATAGATCTTGCTGCCGTTGAACAGCAGGGCGACGCGGTGGACGGGCGGCTGGCTGGGCATGGCGGAATTCCGGCAGGAGGCGCGTGCGGGGCTCCAGACTACGATCGGCGCCTGCGCGCCTCAAGCGGCAAAATCGCACCTGGCTCTGGTGATTTTCACAATAGGCAGCCCGGGTGGCGGCGCTACCATCGAGACAAACCGGTACGCCGTATCGGGTGCGACAGATAAGAACAAGGACAACGTCATGGCTTATTTCCCCAATGTCGAAAAGGTCCGCTACGCCGGGCCCGACAGCGATTCCCCGCTTGCCTTCCGCCACTACGAGGCCGATCGCCTGGTCATGGGCAAGCCCATGCGCGAGCACCTGCGGATGGCGGTCTGCTACTGGCACACCTTCGTCTGGCCGGGTAGCGATGTCTTTGGTCAGGGCACCTTCCAGCGGCCCTGGCAGGCAGCGGGTTCGCCCCTGGAGCAGGCCCGCGCCAAGGCCACCGCGGCCTTCGAATTCTTCAGCAAGCTGGGTGTGGACTACTACTGCTTCCATGACACCGACGTCGCCCCCGAAGGCGCCAGCTTCACCGAGTACCGCGAGAACTTCGCCCGCCTGGTGGACGATCTGGAGCGGCACCAGAGCGAGTCCGGCCTCAAGCTGCTGTGGGGCACCGCCAACTGCTTCAGCCACCCGCGCTACGCCGCCGGCGCCGCCAGCAACCCCGATCCGGAAGTCTTCGCCTGCGCGGCCACCCAGGTCTGCACCGCGATGAACGCCACCCACCGCCTGGGCGGCGAGAACTATGTACTGTGGGGCGGTCGCGAAGGCTACGAGACCCTGCTCAACACCGACCTCAAACGCGAGCGCGAGCAACTCGGCCGCTTCATGCGGATGGTGGTGGAACACAAGCACCGCATCGGCTTCCAGGGCGATCTGCTGATCGAGCCCAAGCCCCAGGAGCCAACCAAGCACCAGTACGACTACGATGTGGCCACCGTCTTCGGTTTCCTGCAGCAATTCGGGCTGGAGAAGGAGATCAAGGTCAACATCGAGGCCAACCACGCCACCCTGGCTGGGCACAGCTTCCAGCACGAGATCGCCAGCGCCGTGGCCCTGGGCGTCTTCGGCAGCATCGACGCCAACCGAGGCGATCCGCAGAACGGCTGGGACACCGACCAGTTCCCCAACAGCGTCGAGGAGATGACCCTGGCGATCTACGAGATCCTCAAGGGCGGCGGCTTCACCCGTGGCGGCTTCAACTTCGATGCCAAGGTCCGGCGCCAGAGCCTGGACGACGTCGACCTGTTCCACGGCCACGTGGCGGCCATGGACACCCTGGCGCTGTCCCTGGAACGCGCCGCAGCACTGCTGCAGGACGACCCCCTGGGTAAGTTCAAGAGCGAGCGCTATGCCGGCTGGGACCAGTCCCTCGGCCAGCGCATCCTGGGTGGTCAGCTGAGCCTGGAACAACTGGCCGAGCACACATTCAGCCAGGGCCTGGCGCCCCAACCGGTGAGCGGTCGCCAGGAGCTGCTCGAAGGTGTGGTCAATCGCTATCTGTATCGCTAGCGACCGCGCGAGCGGGTCGGCAGAAATGCCTGCCTGACCCGCTTGTGCCAGCCCGCTGAATCGTTACACTCGAATCCGTTCGCCCGCTCCACAACAACAATAACCAAGGACGCCACCATGAACTTCAAGACGACCCTGCTCGCCGGTCTGCTCGCCCTCTGCACCACCGGTTTCGCCCAGGCCGACGCCCAGCATCCCAAGATCGGTTTTTCCATCGACGACCTGCGCCTGGAGCGCTGGGCCCGCGACCGCGACTATTTCGTCGCTGCCGCCGAGCAACTCGGCGCCAAGGTCTATGTGCAATCCGCCGACGCCAACGAACAGCGCCAGCTGTCGCAGATCGAGAACCTGATCTCCCGCGGCGTGGACGCCATCGTCATCGTGCCCTTCAACGCCACGGTGCTGAACAACGTGGTGGCCGAGGCCAAGAAGGCCGGGGTCAAGGTGATCTCCTATGACCGCCTGATCCTCAACGCCGACATCGACGCCTATATCTCCTTCGATAACGAGAAGGTCGGCGAGATGCAGGCCGGTGGCGTGCTCAAGGCCCAGCCCAAGGGCAACTTCTTCCTGCTCGGCGGGGCGCCCACCGACAACAACGCCAAGATCCTCCGCCAGGGCCAGATGAAGGTCCTGCAGCCGGCCATCGACAAGGGCGACGTCAAGGTCGTCGGCCAGCAGTGGGTCAAGGAGTGGAACCCGACCGAGGCGCTGGCCATCGTCGAGAACGCCCTGACCGCCAACGACAACAAGATCGACGGCATCGTCGCCTCCAACGACGCCACCGCCGGCGGCGCCATCCAGGCCCTGGCGGCGCAGAAGCTGGCCGGCAAGGTCGCCGTGTCCGGTCAGGACGCCGACCTCGCCGCCATCAAGCGGGTGATCGCCGGGACCCAGACCATGACCGTCTACAAGCCGCTCAAGCTGATCGCCTCCGAGGCGGCCAAGCTGTCGGTGCAACTGGTGCGCAACGAGAAGCCAGCCTTCAACTCCAGCTACGACAACGGCACCAAGAAGGTCGACACCCTGCTGCTCACGCCCACCGAGCTGACCAAGGCCAATGTCGACCTGCTGGTCAAGGACGGCTTCTACACCCAGGCCCAGATCGACGGCAAATAACCACTGGCCACCGGCTGGTCGCCTGACGCCTGGCGTCGGGCGGCCCCTGGGCAAGGAGCGGCCATGGCCGACTATCTGCTGGAAATGCACGGCATCGCCAAGAGCTTCGGTGGGGTGCGGGCGCTGGATGGCATCGATCTCAAGGTGCGTCCGGGCGAATGCGTAGGGCTGTGCGGCGAGAACGGCGCCGGCAAGTCCACCCTGATGAAGGTGCTCTCGGCGGTCTATCCCCACGGCACCTGGGAAGGCGAGATCCGCTGGGACGGGCGCCCCCTGGAGGCCCAGTCCATCGCCGAATCCGAGGCGGCCGGCATCGTCATCATCCACCAGGAACTGACCCTGGTACCCGATCTGTCCGTGGCCGAGAACATCTTCATGGGCCACGAACCGCGCCGCTTCGGCGGGCGGCTGGACTACCCGACCATGCTGCAGCGCTCGGCCGAGCTGATGCGCCGGCTCAAGGTGCCGGACATGAACGTGGCCCTGCCGGTGTCCCAGTACGGCGGCGGCCTGCAGCAACTGGTGGAAATCGCCAAGGCGCTGAACAAGAACGCCCGGCTGTTGATCCTCGACGAACCGACCTCGGCGCTGACCACCTCCGAGATCGCCGTGCTGCTGGACATCATCCGCGACCTCAAGGCGCAAGGTGTAGCCTGCGTCTACATCTCGCACAAGCTCGACGAGGTGGCGGCCATCTGCGACACCATCACGGTGATCCGCGACGGCAAGCACATCGCCACCACCCCCATGGCCGAGATGGACATCGACCGCATCATCACCCAGATGGTCGGCCGCGCCATGACCAACCTCTATCCACAGATTCCCCATGAAATCGGCGAGGTGATCTTCGAGGCGCGTCGCTTCACCTGCCTGGACGTCGACAATCCCCAGCGCAAGAGAGTCGACGACGTCTCCTTCGCCGTGCGCGCCGGCGAGATCCTCGGCATCGCCGGGCTGGTGGGGGCCGGGCGCACCGAACTGGTCTCGGCCATCTTCGGTGCCTACGACGGCCGCTACGAGGGCGAGGTCTGGCTCCATGGCCAGCGCATCGACACCCGTACCCCACTGAAATCCATCCGCGCCGGCCTGTGCCTGGTGCCGGAGGATCGCAAACGCCAGGGCATCATTCCCGACCTGGGCGTGGGTTCGAACATCACCCTCACGGTGCTGGACAGATTCGCCCACCTGAGTCGCATCGACAGCGAAGCGGAACTGTCCTGCATCGACACCGAGATCGCCCGGCTGCAACTCAAGACCAGCAGTCCCTTCCTGCCCATCACCGGCCTTTCCGGCGGCAATCAGCAGAAGGCGGTGCTCGCCAAGATGCTGCTGGCGCGGCCCAAGGTGCTGATCCTCGACGAGCCCACCCGCGGCGTCGACGTCGGCGCCAAGTTCGAGATCTACCGGCTGATCGGCCTGCTCGCGGCGAAGGGCGTGGCCATCGTCATGGTCTCCTCGGAGCTGGCCGAGGTGCTCGGTGTCTCCGACCGGGTGCTGGTGCTCGGCGAAGGCCGGCTGCGCGGCGATTTCCCCAATGAGAATCTGACCCAGGAGCGGGTACTGGCCGCCGCCCTGGGCACCACCGAACGGGCGGTCGCCCAAGCCCGGGAGCACTTCTGATGCACGCCGTGAAACAGCTGTTCACCCGTTACAAGATGCTCGCTCTGCTGATCGCCGTGGCCCTGATCTGGCTGTTCTTCAGCTGGCAGACCGAAGGCGGCTTCGTCACCCCGCGCAACCTTTCGAACCTGCTGCGGCAGATGTCCATCACCGGCATCCTCGCCTGCGGCATGGTGCTGGTGATCATCGCCGGCGAGATCGACCTGTCGGTGGGCTCGCAACTCGGCCTGCTCGGCGGGGTGGCGGCGATACTCGACGTCACCTACCACGTGCCCCTGCCGATCACCCTGCTGGCGGTGGCCGCCGGCGGTCTGCTGATCGGCCTGATCAACGGCTACCTCAGTGCCTATCGGGGGATACCGTCCTTCATCGTCGGCCTCGGCGGCATGCTGGCCTTTCGCGGGGTGCTGCTGGGGCTCACCGGCGGCGTCACCGTCGCCCCGGTATCGCCGGAGCTGGTCTACCTCGGCCAGGGCTACCTGCCGCCGGTGGTGGGCAGCGTCCTGGGCGTGCTGCTGTTCGCGGTGGCCGTGGTGCTTACCTGGCGCCAACGCAGCAAGCGCAAGACCCTGGCGCTGAGCCTGGCGCCGCTATGGCGCGACGTGCTGCGGGTGGTGGTGATCGGCGTGGTGCTGGTGGCCTTCATCCAGACCCTCAACCGCTACGACGGCATCCCGGTGCCGGTGCTGATCCTGCTGGTGCTGCTCGGGGTGTTCAGCTACATCACCAGCCAGACGGTGTTCGGTCGGCGCATCTATGCGGTGGGCAGCAACCTGGAAGCCACGCGGTTGTCGGGCATCAACGTCCGGGCGATCAAGCTCGGCATCTTCGGCCTGATGGGCGTGATGTGCGCCCTGGCCGGCCTGGTCAACACCGCTCGCCTGGCCGCCGGCTCGCCCTCGGCCGGCACCATGGGCGAACTGGACGCCATCGCTGCCTGCTTCATCGGCGGCACCTCCATGCGCGGCGGCTCTGGCACCGTCTATGGCGCCTTGCTTGGCGCCCTGGTGATCGCCAGCCTGGACAACGGCATGTCCATGCTCGACGTGGACAGCTACTGGCAGATGATCGTCAAGGGCAGCATCCTGGTCCTGGCGGTCTGGGTCGACGTCAGCACCCGCACCAGCCGGCGCTGAGCGGGATGGCCAGCGGGAGATGAGGCTGCGTCGTCATCCATCCTACGGCAGGCTAGCTATTGCTCCGAATGACCCCCTCTCCCTTGGGAGAGGACCGGGGTGAGGGCCGACGCCTCACGGATCGCAGCCATGGGCCGCTCCTACAGGGGAGGCATCCCGCGATTACTCCTCTGTCTGCCTCGCACTGTGTTGCCCCCTCTCCCTTGGGAGAGGGCCGGGGTGAGGGCCGACGCCTCGTGGATCGCGGCCATGGGCCGCTCCTACAGGGGAGGCATCCCGCGATCACTCCTCTGTCTGCCTCGCGCTGTGTTGCCCCCTCTCCCTCAGGGAGAGGGCTGGGGTGAGGGCGGCTCAACAGGCGCTTGATCCCCCTGCGATCTCCGCTCAGCTCTCGAACCGCTGCACCCGTGGGCCGCGTTGACGCAGGTCGGCGAGGCTTGCCGGGCTCAGGGTGCCGATCGCACGATCGAGGTCGCGCTGTAGATCCTTGATCACGGTGGCCAGCGTGGTCTGGCATTCCAGGTTGCACAGGGGGATGGCCTTGGTGACCGTGACCGCGCGGGCCGTGTCGGTGACGGTGAACAGCAGGGTGCGGTCGGCGCGGCGGGGGACGGCCAGGCAGGAGTGCGGGCTGAACGCGGTAATCAGCATATCAATGGCGTTTTGCATGGGCAGCTCGTCCTTGTTGTGACCGTGAAAGCGTGCGACTCAGACGTCACCGTGCGCTGAAAGGTTCAGTCCAGAGCGATTGCGCGATGCCCCTTTCATCCTATGAGCCTGCCCCGGCACTTAATCGGTCTTGGTGGCTGACGTAGTTGCAGGCAGCTGCCGCCTCCGTGCTCGGGGGTAAGCCAGGCGCCGCGCCATCCATCCCCGGCCTTTGACGCCCGTGCCGGGCTGCGGCAGAGTGCGCGCCCTTTTGGTGGTGCGGAGCTGGCGATGAATGCGGTGGTGGTAGCGGTAGGACTCATGCTGGTCTTGAGTCTGGCCCGGGTGCACGTGGTGGTGGCGATGATCGCCGGCGCGGTGGCCGGTGGCCTGGTGGGCGGCCTGGGGCTGGAGGGCACCCTGCTGGCCTTCAACACCGGCCTGGGCAATGGCGCCAAGGTGGCGCTCTCCTATGCGCTGCTGGGCGCCTTCGCCGTGGCCATCAGCCAGTCGGGTTTGGCCCACATGCTGGCCGATCGCGCCCTGGCGCTGATGGAGCGTCAGGCTGCCCAGGGCGGACGCTCGCTGCGCTGGGCATTGCTCGGCCTGCTGCTGGCGGTGTCCATCGCCTCGCAGAACATCCTGCCCATCCACATCGCTTTCATCCCGCTGCTGGTGCCGCCGCTGCTCTATGTGCTGACGCGCCTGGAGCTGGACCGGCGGCGGCTGTCCTGCGTCATGACCTTTGGCCTGATCGCCCCCTACATGTTCCTACCGGTGGGCTTCGGCAGTCTCTATCTGCACGACATCCTGCTGGCCAGCGTGGCCCGCGCCGGGGTGGACGTCAGCGGCGTCGATCCCAGCCGCGCCATGTTCTTGCCGGCCCTGGGCATGGTGGTCGGCCTGCTGCTGGCGGTCTTTGTCAGCTATCGCCGACCGCGCCAATACGACCTGAGTCTGGTGGCGCGCACCGAGCGGGCCGACCGCCCCTACAACGGCCGCACCCTGCTGGTGGCGCTGGTCGCCGTGATCGCCGCCTTTGGCGTGCAGCTCTGGCTGGACTCCATGATTCTTGGCGCCCTGGTCGGCTTCGTGGTCTTTACCGCCACCGGCGTGGTGCGCTGGCGCGAGGCGGACGATCTGTTCAGCGAGGGCGCGAAGATGATGGCGGTGATCGGCTTCATCATGCTGACCGCCGGCGGCTTCGCCGAGGTGCTCACCGCCACCGGCCAGATCAAGGACCTGGCCGCCACCGCCGCCGGCCTGATCGGTGATAACCGCGCCCTGGGCGCGCTGCTGCTCCTGCTGCTGGGCATGCTGGTGACCCTGGGCATCGGCTCGTCCTTTTCCAGCGTGCCCATCCTCGCCGCCATCCTGGGTCCGCTGTGCCTGCATCTGGGCTTTTCGCCGCTGGCCATCGTCTGCCTGATCGGCACCGCCGGTGCCCTCGGCGACTCGGGTTCTCCGGCTTCGGATTCCACCCTGGGCCCCACCTCGGGCCTCAACGTCGACGGCCAGCACAGCCATATCTGGGACACCGTGGTGCCATCGTTCCTGCACTTCAGCCTGCCGATGCTGCTGTTCGGCTGGGCAGCGGTGCTGCTGCTGTAACCGGCGATTGCCGCCTGGGCGCAAAGCCCCGGCCGGGCGGGTCCAAGGCCTACAGCCAAGGAGCCGCCCTATGTCCAGCCCCGCCTTCAGTGTCGAATCCCTCACCGCCGCCGACCTGCCCGCCACCACCGAGGTGGTGCGCCTGGCCTTCGCCACCTGGATGGGCGCCGCCGAGCCGGGCGAATTCTGGAATGACCGCGACTATGTGCGTAGTCGCTTCGCCGCACCCCACACCGGCTGGTTCAAGGCCCTCGACTGCGCGCGCCTGGTCGGCGCTGTCTGCGTCACCCGCTGGGGGCGTCACGGCATCCTCGGGCCGCTGGCGGTGCACCCGGACTACTGGGATGCCAAGGTGGCCAAGGCGCTGATGGGCGCCGCGGTCGAGCAGCTCGACGCCTGGCAGCTGGTGCATGCCGGACTCTTCACCTTTCCCGACAGTCCGCGTCACCTGGGGCTCTACCAGGGCTTCGGCTTCTGGCCGCGTACCCTGACCGCGGTAATGGCGCGTCCGCTGCAAACACAGGCGGCGCCGCCGGCGCTGCGCTTTTCCCTGTCGGCCGAGCCCGACCGGCTGCTGGCGTCCTGCGCCGAACTGGGCCGGGCCAATGCGCCAGGGCTGGACGTCTCCGCCGAGATGGCCGCGGTACGTGAACAGCAACTCGGCGAGAGTCTGCTGCTGCAGGACGCGCAGGGCCGGGCGGAGGGTTTCGCCGTCTGCCATTTCGGGCCCCGCAGCGAGGCGGGCACCGGGGTCTGCTATGTCAAGTGCGCGGCGGTCCTGCCCGGTATGGGGGCCGAGGCGCGCTTCGCTCGGCTGATCGCCGCCTGCGACGGCCTGGCCCGGGACCATGGCCAGCAGCGCCTGCTGGCCGGCGTCAACACCGCCCGCCTGGGGGCCTACCGCTGGCTGCTGGCGCAGGGATTTCGCAGCGAGATCCTCGGCATCACCCTGCACCGGGGCGAGGCCCATTACGATCATCCCGAGGTCTGGTTGCTGGACGACTGGCGCTAGTCGAGCGGGAGGTATCACCCGCGAAAAAGGCTCTGGAATGGGCTAAAGAGCGAAGCGGCAAGGCCGATACAGGGATTCGGATCGCGTGCAGCCCCTGCCGCGGCTGCTCTCCTTGAGGATTCGATCATGGCCTTGCTCAAGCACTATTCGATCATGCGCGCACTGGACGTTCTGGCCGCGGCGACCGAAACCGCCACGCCCCTGGCCGAGATCGGCAGCTTCCAGGGCGATCCCACCCTGGCCCGGCTGGCCAAGGGGCTGCAAGCCCTGCTGGTGCAGCAGAGTGAATTGCAGCAGCAGGTCCAGATCCTCAATCAGGACAATACCACGCTAACCGCTCGGGTGGCCGAGAGCGAAGCGCTGGCCAAGCGCCTGGGCACTCGTTTTGAACTGGTCAGCCAGGGCTCCAGCGAAGGTCTCTGGGACATGGAAGTCGTGGCGGGCGATCCGGTCAATCCGCGCAACGCCTTCTGGTGGTCGGATCAATTCCGCAGCATGCTCGGCTTTCGCGACGAAAGCGATTTTCCCAGCGAGCTGGGTAGTTGGGCCAAGCGTCTGCACCCCGAGGACAGCGCCTGGGTGCTGGACGCCTTTGCCGCCCATATGAAGGATCGCAGCGGCCAGACCCCCTTCGATGTGCAATACCGCATCGCCCTGAAATCCGGTGAATACCGCTGGATGCGCGCCACTGGCGCGACCCTGCGCGATGAACGCGGCGTGCCGTTACGCACGGCTGGCTCGCTGCGCGACATCCACGACCAGCGCCTGCGCGACCAGGAGCTGGACGTCACCCTGACCCGCTTCGAACTGGCGCGGGAGATGCTCAACGACGGCCTCTGGGACATGGAGGTGATCGCCGGCGATCCGCTCAATCCCAGAAATCCCTTCTGGTGGTCGCCGCAATTCCGGCGCCTGCTCGGCTACGAGACCCTCCAGGAATTCCCCGACGTACTCGACAGCTGGGCCTCGCGGCTCTATCCGGAAGATCGCGACCGGGTCCTGGAAGCCTTCGGTTCGCACATCAACGACCGCAGCGGCCGCACCGGCTTCGACATCACCTATCGCCTGTTGCTGAAGAACAACGAGGTACGCTGGTTCCGCGCCCGCGGCCAGACCAAGCGCACCGCCGATGGCACCCCGCTGCGCGTAGTGGGCGCCCTGGCCGACGTCCATGCCCTGCATGAGCAGGAATCCCTGCGCGGCAGCCAGGAAGACCAGCACCGCACCATGGAAGAGAACCTGCAGAAGGTGACCGAGATCGTCGGTTCCATCCAGGGTATCGCCGCCCAGACCAATCTGCTCGCGCTCAACGCCGCCATCGAGGCGGCACGGGCCGGTGAGGCGGGGCGGGGCTTCGCCGTGGTGGCGGACGAGGTGCGCAAGCTGGCGACCCGCACCTCGGAGGCCACCCAGCGGGCGGCCGACATGATCCGCAAGTAAGCGAGCCTGGACTCAGGCGTCGCTGGCGGTCGCCTTCTTGCGCGACCGGCTGCGCGGCTTGGGCGCTGGCGGGGCGACGCTGCTCTGGATGCCGCCAACCTGGGTCAGGTTGTCGTCGGGCTGGTCTTCCAGTTCGCGATTGGCCTGGAACCAGTGCTCGAAATCCTGGCCATGGGGACGACCTTCGCGTTCCCAGATTTCATAGGCGCGCTGGCGGATGCGTTCTTCGAGTGTCATACCGGTAACCTCTGGCAAAAGGGCAAGGGAGAGCGTTCGGCAGGACCGGCGCTCATCCTGACTAGGCCCGGGACGACAGCGGAAAGTTTCTCCAGGATCCCAGCCATCCCGGCCCTCTTGCCGCTTGCAGGGCTCTGGCATGCCGCTTCAGCGGCCAGGACCGTTCGTCGGTGTCCAGCTAGCTTTGCCAGGCGCGGCGATAGGCGCCCGGTGCCACCCCGTAGGCCTGCTTGAATTGCCGATTGAGATGGCTCTGGTCGGCGAAGCCCATTTGCAGGGCTACTTCCAGCGGCGCCCAGCCGGCCCGCAGCAGGCCCTGGGCGCGGGTCAGGCGCTGCTGCTTGAGCCAGGCGTGGGGCGGCAGGCCCGTGGCCCGGCGGAACACCCGCAGGAAATGAAAGGGCGACAGCCCCACCGCCTGGGCCAACTCTTCGAGACTGGGCGGGTGCTGCAGGCGCGCGCCGAGCAATTCGCGGGCACGCTGCACCGCCAGGGGTTCGTGGCCGGGTTCTACCAGGGCACCCAGGCGGGCATGGCGCCCGAACAGTAAGAGCAGCGCCTCGCGCCAGACGGTCTGCTGTTCTAGGGCCTCGGCGTCACCATCGGCCAGTCGATGCAGCTGGCTGAAGGCCGCGCTCACCTGGGGATCCTGCAGCACACTGGTGGCGAAGGCCGGGGTGGCATCGAGCGGGCGTCCCAGCTCGGCGAAGACCGGCGCCAGCTGCGCCAGCGTCGGATAGAAGCCGCGGTACTGCCAGCCTTCCTCCACCGCCGTCGCCCCGGTGTGCAACTCGTCCGGATTGATCAGCACCATGCTGCCGGTCGCGGCCAGGTGTTCGGCGCCGCGATGACGAAAGTGCTGGGCGCCGCGTTCGATCACGGTGAACACATAGCCTTCGTGCACATGGGGGGCGAAGCGTTGGCGGCGGTACCGGGCATGCAGCAACTCGACACCGCCCAGTCCGCGCGCCGCCCAGAGGCGGGCGTTTTCTTGTGGTCCGTTCATGAGACTCTCAGGGCATCGACCGTGCCCGATTCCACCTTACCGCGCTACAGCAGCCAGCGCAGCAGATAGAACACCCCCATGCTCAGGATCACCGTGGTCAACACCTGCCGGGTCCACAGCATCAGCCCCACCGCGGCCAGGCCCGCGAGCAGATAGGGATCGACCAGGGTCGCAACCAGCGACTTTTCGCCCGAGAACAGGAGGGGACCGCAGATGGCGGTGAGCATCCCCGGCACGGCGAATTCCAGGAAGGTGCGCAGGTGGCGCCCCAGGCGCAGTGGTAGGCGCGGTTCGAGAAAGAGATAGCGATTGAAGAAGACCAGGGCGGCCATGCCCAGCACGGTGGCGAGGATCATTGCAGGCGCTCCCGCAGACGCCGCACCAAGAAGCCCACGCTCATGCCCGCCAGCCCGCCCAGCACCAGGGCGCCCTGCCACTGCAGGTGATGCAGCCAGACCGACACCAGCAACGCGGTGAGCACGCAGGCGACCGTGGCCAGATCCCGCACCAGGGGCACCACCAGGGCGATGAAGGTGGCGGCGATGGAAAAATCCAGGCCCAGGGCGCCCAGGTTGGGCAGCACTCGCCCCAGCAGCAGGCCGGCCAGGGTGAAGAGATTCCACAGCAGGTAGAAGCTCAGGCCCATGCCCAGGGCGCGCCAGCGGTCGAAGCCCGCCGGTTGTTCGGCATGGTTAAGGGCGAAGAATTCGTCGGTGAGCAGAAAGCCGAAGCCCAGGCGCCAGGGCAGTGGTTGGGGCGCCAGCACCCGTCGCATATGCAGGCCATAGAGCAGGTGCTGGGAGGTCAGCAGCAGGGTGGTCAGCAGGATGGTGGCCAGGCCCGCGCCGGCCTTGAGCATGCCCAGGGCCACCAGTTGCGCCGCGCCGGCGAACACCAGCAGGGAGAAGGCCTGGCCTTCCAGCACGCTGAGGCCGGTCTCGATGGCCAGGGCGCCGACCAGGATGCCCCAGGGCGCGCAAGCCAGCGACAGCGGCATGATCTGCCAGGCGCCCTGCAGGAAGGCGCGGCGGCGGGAAGCGGTCATCGGCAGGGCTCCGGATAGCGGGGAAACCCCAGAGTGACGCCCCGCGCCCCGGCCTGTCTTGAACGTTCTTGCGCTACTTCTCCAGCAGGGCGAAGAGTTCCAGGTACTGCTTGGTCAGCTTGTGGCCAGGGTCCAGATGGATCAGCGGACGATGCTGCTGGTGGGATTCGCGCATCTTCACCGAGGCCATCAGCGGCGCCGCCAATACCGGCAGGTCGCGCGCCTGGAGTTCCTCGATCAGCTGGCGTGGGGTGCTGGCCTGGGCGTGGTACTGGTTGATGACGATGCCTTCGACGGTGAGCCTGTCGTTGTAGTCCTCGCGGATCTCGTCCAGCTCCTCGATCAGGTCGTACAGCGCCTGCTGGGCGAAGACATCGCAGTCGAAGGGGATCAGGCAGCGATCGGCGGCGATCAATGCCGAGATGCTGTAGAAGTTCAGCGCCGGCGGGGTATCCAGGTAGATGCGGTCATAGTCTTCGCCGAGCTTGTCGAGGTACTTGGCGAGCTTCTGGATCTTGTACTTGGATTCGAGCTTGAACTGCAGCTCGGTCAGCTCGCCCGAGGCGGCGATCAGATCCAGATTCGGCCAGGCGGTGGCATGGATGTTGGCCTGGGCCTTCTTGCCGCCACTCAGGGTCTGCTTGAAGAAGTCGGCGATGCCGTGGGGCAGGTCGTCGCCTACCTGGCCGGTGAGGTACTGGCTGGAGTTGGCCTGGGGATCGAGGTCCACCAGCAGGGTGCGATAGCCCTCGTGGGCGCTGATGGCCGCCAGGTTGCAGGCGATGCTGGACTTGCCGACGCCACCCTTCTTGTTGAAGACCACGCGGCGCAGGGCATGACCGGCTGGAGAGCTGTGTGCGTTCATTGAGTCGTCCCGACAGAAATGGAAAGCCAGAGGCACAAGGCCCGATCGACCGTTTCGCTTATACCGAAACGCCACGCTCGGACGATGACGAATTTATGGCCATTGCATGACAGCTGTATGACGAGACTAGCGCAACGGTGGAACCTTGGCGCCTGCTCGCCCTTCGAACTCGGCAAGCTTCCGCCGAGAATCCACCATGAATACCCGTCGACTTTCCGCCTTGCTACTACTCGCCTGTGCTCCCCTGGCCCAGGCCGCCAACGATACCCAGTCGCCGGTACCGGTACCGGGTGCCCCTGCCCAGACCGATACCCGGGTGCTCGAAGCCGGCGCCGATGTCTTGCAGCGCAAACCGCCCATCACCGCCCTCAACACCTACCTGGACGGCTTCCATTTCTACAATGGCCATCCCCACGGCCAGATGGAAGCCCACCACTATTGCAGCGTCCTGGGCGAAGAGATGTTCCAGTGCGTGATCTACGACGGCAACGTCGCCGACGCCAAGCTGATGGGGGTCGAGTACATCATCAGCGAGCGGCTGTTCAAGACCCTGCCCGAGGCCGAGAAGGCCCTCTGGCATAGTCACGTACACGAGGTGAAGTCGGGTCAGCTGGTCGCACCCGGCGTGCCCCAGGTGGCCGAGCACCGGCTGATGGACAAGCTGGTGCACACCTATGGCAAGACCTGGCACACCTGGCATACCGACCAGGATCTGCAGCTGCCCCTGGGCGTCCCCCAACTGATGATGGGCTTCACCGCCGACGGCCAGCTCGATCCCAAGCTGCTCGCCGAGCGTGACCGCCGCCTGGGCATTTCCAGCACCGAAACCAAGGCCGCCCGCGCCGATCTGCCAACCCCCACGGTCGCCCCCGGCGCCGACGCCTGGCAGCAGGGCAAGGTCATCCAGCTGCAGGACCCCACCGGCCAATTGCACAACCACGATGGCGAGCACACCGAGCAGGGCGTCAATACCAGTTCGAACAAGCCCTGAGGCTTGGGTTAGGCTCCGGTCAAGTAACCCTCTGGAGTCCGCCCGTGTCCTTGCCCACGTTGTATACGCCCCGCCTGCTGCTGCGGCCCTTGCAGCTGGAGGATGCCGGGGCGATCCAGCGGATCTTTCCGCAGTGGGAGATCGTGCGCTACCTCTCGGCCAGGGTGCCCTGGCCCTATCCCGCGGACGGTGCCCTGAGTTTCGTCCGTGATCTGGTCCTGCCCGGCATGGCCGCGGGTACTTACTGGTGCTGGACGCTACGGCTGCAGGCGCGACCGGACGAGCTGATCGGCTTGGCCAGTCTGCAGGAGGAGCCGGACAACCAACGCGGCTTCTGGCTTGATCCCGGATACTGGCGGCAGGGTTTCATGAGCGAGGCCTGTGTCGAGCTCAATCGCTACTGGTTCCAGACACTCGCACGACCGAGTCTGCGGGTGACCAAGGTGATCGCCAACGAAGGCTCCCGCCGGCTGTCGCAGCGCGAAGGCATGCAGCGTATCGCCTGCCTGGAGATGGACAGCGTGAGCGGACGGCTCCCCGCGGAGTGCTGGGCGCTCACCCGGGCGCAGTGGTTGGCGCAGCAGGGGTAGTCACGGGCGCACGCGCCACCGTCCCACACGCCTGGCAGAAATGTGCGAAGGCGCTCTTGCGTGTTTGGCAGGCGCCGCAGTGGTCGTGCAGGCCGATGCCGCAATGGGGGCAGAAGTCGATTCTCGGGTCCTTGAGGTCCACCGGCCGCTCGCAACCCGGACAGACGCCCTTGGCCAGGCGCGCCAGGGCGGTGTCGTAGTGCAATTCCTCGCGGCGCACCGTATCCGGCTGGGCTTCCTTGAGCGCCAGGCGGGCGCGGTAGTCCTGCAGCGCGCGGATGGCATAGCGTCCACCCAGCACCGTCAGCAGGATGCCCACCAGATAGCGCACATAGCCGCCATAGCTGGGCAGATAGGGCACCAGCTCGACGAAAAAGGCGAACAGCGCGAAGAAGATGAAGCCCCAGACGAAGGGCCACCAGGTGCTCTTGCGCTGTCGGACGAACAGCCAGGCCGCCACCGCCAGCAGTGGCAGGGTCAGGGCCAGACGATAGAGAAAGACCCGCAGCTCGGCCTGCTGGCTGGCCTCCAGCCAGGCGGACTGCGCCGACTCGCCAAGGCTGGCCAGGGTACGCTCGGCGGCGTTGGCGCGCTGCTCGGCATCCAGCAGCGCCTGTTCCTGGCGTTCGACCTGCTGCTCGGCTCGGCGCTCACCGGCCTTGAGCTCGTCCAGGGCGCGACTGCGGGCGATCAGCTCGGCGTCCTGCTCGGGGCGCTGGGTGCTCTGGCGGGTGGCCAGCCAGTTGTCGAAGGTCTCGCGGTTGGCCCGGTAGCTGCGTGCCGCCGCGGTCTGCTGCAACTGGGCCTGGTCGAGGGCGTCCTGGGCCGTGCGTCGAGCCTGGTGCGCCTGGCGCTGGTCCCCACGGGCCGTGGCAGTGGCCACCGGGTCCATGAAGTCTTCCAGACCTTGCTGGCGCTCGACCTGGGGCAGATCGCCGACCAGGGTGCCACCCAGGCCGATCAGAAAGCCGGCGAACACCAGCGCCAGCAGCCAGAGGCCGCGATTGAACCACTTTTCCGAAAGCCGCAACGATTTGCCCATGGATCCCTCCTGGTCGAAAGAAGGCTCAGCTTAGCCGCTCCCTGGTCCTCTCGCTCAGGCCAGCTTGATCGCCACCAACCCGGCGGCGAGGCCGGCGCCGATCTGGATCAGGCTGGCGGTGAGAAAGCGATCGAGACCGATCTTGAGCAGGGCGTTCCAGCCGGCGTGCAGCAGGGCGGCGAGCAGTACCAGGGCGAACAGGGGCGTGGTCACGAGGCCTCCGGCCAGGCGGATCCATCAGTCTAGCCCAGGGCGCCTTCCAGGAGGCCGCCCATGGCGCCAGGATCCCCGACGCCGCACACTGGCGGTCGTTTTCGCTGCCGCGCCAGGATGGCCGCCATGAATCCCTCTGCTGCTCTTCCGCCCCTCGCTCCGCCCGTGACGCCACGCCACGGTGCGGTCGGCCTGGCGCTGGTCGCCGGGCTGTCACTGCTGGCTGGCATGACCGATGCCATCGGCTTTCTCGCCACCGGCGATTTCGTTTCCTTCATGAGCGGTAATACCACCCGTCTAGCGGCCGATGTGGCGGCGGGTCGTTGGGCTGCCGTGGGGCACCTGGCGTTGGCCATCGCCACCTTCGTGCTGGGCAACGCCGGCGGCGTGCTGCTGCAGCGGCTGACCCGCCAGCGCGCCTGCCTGCTGCTCGGCCTGCTGGCCCTGCTGCTGGCCCTGGCGGCCAGCCTGCCCGCAGGGCGCCTGGCGCTGCTGACCGGGGTGTTCGCCATGGGCATGGTCAATGCGGTGGTGGAGCAGGTCTATGGCCTGCCCATCGGCCTCACCTACGTCACCGGCGCCCTGTCGCGCTTCGGGCGCGGTCTGGGTCACTGGCTGCTGGGCGAACGCCGTCGCGGCTGGCGCATCCAGCTGGTGCCCTGGCTGGGCATGCTGCTGGGCGGGGTGCTGGGCGCTGCCCTGGAGGCGGGCCTGGGTCTGGCGGCCTGGTATGCCTGCGCGGCACTGGCGGCAATTCTGGCGGTGATCTTTCGCCTGATCCCGCGAGCCTGGCAACTGGGTTATCTGGCGTCATGAGCGAAGCGACCCCTGCCCTGGGCGTCAGCGTCCGCGATCCCGAACTCGGCCAGGCCAAGGTTCGCCTGGCCTTCATCCTGCCGGCCTCGGCCTACATCATCGGCGCCTGGGCCTGCGGCCTGTTCGGTACCGCCGTCCTGCTAGCCAACCTGCTGTGCTACGCGCTGTTCGCCGTGGTGGCCATCGGACTGTTCTTCGAGGTCCGGCAGTGGCCGGGGGTGAAGCCCTGGCGGCGCCTCCTGGCCATGAGCCTGGACTTCAGCGCCATCACCTTTTCCTCCATCACCAGCGGCGAGGCCCTGCTGCCACTGTTCGGCGTGCTGCTCTGGGTCACGGTGGGCAATGGCCTGCGCTATGGGCGTGGCTACCTGTTGCTGGCCACCGGACTGTCACTGACCGCCCTGGCCGCCATCATCGCCGGGATGCCCTTTCTGCAACGCTATCCCACGGTGGCCCTGATGATGCTGGTGACCGCCCTGCTGGTGCCCGGCTACGTCTATTTCCTGCTGACCCGCATCCAGGATTCGCTGCGCGAGACCCAGGCCGCCAACCTGGCCAAGGCGCGCTTCCTGGCCCAGGCCAGCCATGACCTGCGCCAGCCGATCCATTCCATCGGCCTGTTCACCGCCTGCCTGCGCGACAGCCAGCTGAGCGCGGATCAGGGGCAGCTGGTGGACAACATCGACCGCTCGCTGCTGGGCGTCGAGCAGCTGTTCCGTTCGCTGTTGAACATCTACACCCTCGATCAGAAGCAGGTCAGCCCGCGGCGCACGGTGGTCGACCTGGATACCCTGGTCGACGACCTGATCCGGCAGAACGCCGAGGCGGCGCGCTGGGCGGGGGTGGAGATCCGTTGGCGCCCTTGCGGCCTGCAGGTCTACAGCGATCCGGCGTTGCTGCTCACCTCGCTGCAGAATCTGCTGTCCAACGCCCTCAAGTACGCGCCCGGCCAGCCCCTGCTGCTGGCGGTGCGCCGCCGTCAGGGCCGGCTCGCCTTGGCGGTCTACGACCAGGGCCCCGGCATCGCCGCCGAGCACCTGCCGCACCTGTGCGAAGAGTTCTATCGGGTACGGGAGACACGGGATCGCGACATCGAGGGGGTCGGCCTTGGCCTATCCATCGTGCAGCGCATAGCCACCTTGCTGGAACTGCAGCTGATCATCCGCTCGCGGCCCGGGCGGGGCACGGCGGTCAGCCTCCAGGGCTTGCCACTGGCCGCCGTGCCGCTGGAGGCGCGGCCAAGACCGGCGAGCGGTCCCCAGCACCTGCTCGCCGGCTGGCGGGTGCTGCTCATCGAAGACGATGCCAATGTGCTGCTGGCCACCGCGACCCTGCTGCGCAGCTGGGGCTGCGAGGTCGCCACAGCCACCAGCATCCCCGCCGGCGCCGTGGCCTGCGATCTGGTGATCACCGATTTTGATTTGGATCGCAGCGCTTCCGGCGCCGACTGCATCGCCTATCTCAACCGGCTGCAGGGCCGACGCATTCCGGCCATCGTGGTGACCGGCCATGACATCCCGCAAGTCCAGCAGGCGCTGGGCGATGCCGAGATTCCGGTGCTGGCCAAGCCGGTACGACCGGCGGAGTTGCGCGCCCTGCTGCTGGCCTTTCGCGTCGCGGCTACCTGAGCGAACGCTGGGCGCCGAGGCCGGTCTTGGCACCAAAGGCGGCCGCTGCGGCGCGGGTGCCGACGCCCAGGGTGCGCAGCAGCGCGGACACATGGATGCGCACGGTAAAGGGCGAGATGGTCAGGACCCGCGCGATCTCCTTGTTGCTCAGGCCCTGGGTGATCAAGCCGAGTACCTCCAACTGCCGCGGCGTCAGCGCCTGCAACCGGTTATCGGGTGCCAGGCTGGTCGGGGCCAGACTCGGCGTGGCGTAGCGCACCACAGGTTGCCCGGCGAGACAGTCGGCGATGGCCTCGGCCATGGCCGTCGGCGGCAGGGCCTTGCCGATGAAGCCATCCACGCCCGCCGCCAGGATGTGCTCGATCACCGTGGCGTCTTCGAGCATGGAGACCACGACCAGGGTGCTGCGCTTGAATTCCTGGCGCAGCGCGCGCAGCGAAAAACTCAGGTCCTGACCGGGATAGAGCAGGTCCAGCAGCAGGCCGCTGGGCGGCTCGCCCTGGCGCGCCAGTTCCAGGACCTGTTGCAGGCTGTCGGCCTGCTCCACCTGTGCCTGCGGCTGCAGCTGGCGCAGGATGCGCACCAGGCCTTCACGAAACAGCGGATGGTCGTCGGCGACGATGAAACGTTGCATCTCTGGCTATCCTGGGGCCGCAGACGCCGGTCGCAACTCCGGGGTGGCCCAAAGCCTTTATTCTAGCGCAGCGGTCGAAAGTGGACCACTTGGTAAAATTCCTGGGCCGCCGCGGCGCTCACCCGTTTTGCGCCATGCCGCGCGTGGCGGCCAGCGGCTCCGGCGGGGCCTGCACAGGGCCTGCGCCCAGCTGCCGCCGCATCAGCCACTCGAAGGCGGCGGTCAGCAGCACGGCCGCGCAGGCCAGTCCCAGCGCCAGCCCCCACCACACCCCGTGCGGACCGAAGCCTGCGTGCACTCCCAGGAGCCAGGCGCTGCTGGCGCCGATCAGGCAATAGCAGAGCAGCCCGCCATAGAAGCCCAGACGCGCCTGGCGGATGCCGCGCAGGGCGCCCTGGGCGATGCTCTGGGTGCCGTCGAAGATGACGAACAGCGCAGCGATCAGCACCAGCTGCCGCGCCAGCTCGCTGACCGGACTGTGGGCATCTGGCAGGAACAGTCCCACCAACCATGCGGGAAAGCTCCAGAACAGCAGGGCGATGCCCAGCATCACCAGGGCGCCGCCGCCGATGGCCAGCCGCCCCACCAGCAGCGCCTCCCGTGGCCGGCCCGCGCCCTGATGCTGGCCGATGCGAATGCTGGTGGCATAGGACAGCCCCGCCGGCAGCATGAACACCAGGTACACCAGCTGGTTGGCGATCTGATTGGCCGCCAGCGCCGTGGCACCCAGGACGCCCATGCACAGGGCCGCGGCGAGGAACAGGCAGGCCTCCACCGCATAGGTGCCGCTGATCGCCAGGCCCTGGCCGAGGGTGTCGGCGAGGGCGCGGCGATCCGGGCGGCGCAGATAACGACGCAGGGGATAGGCGGCATAGGCCGGGTGCCGGGCGATATACAGCGCCAGCCCAAGGGCTGCGCCATTCATCACCACGGCGGTCACCGCGCCGATGCCCGCGAGCCCGGGCTGCGGCAGGCCGCCCCAGCCGTGCAGCAGGCCGAGGTTGAACAGGGCGTTGAGCACCGCCGCACCCAGGACGATGGTCAGCACCGGCCCGGGTCGTTCCAGGGCGCTGGTGAAGCCGCGCAGGGTCATGAACAGCAGGTGGCCGGGCAGGGCGAAGGCCAGGCAGCGCAGGAACACCCCAGCCGCCTGACGACTTTCTTCCGGCTGGCCGGCCAGGGCCAGCAGCGGCTCGATGTGCCACAGCAGGGTGCCGGCCAGCAGCGCCAGCACCCCGGCGATCCAGATTCCCGCCGCGGTCACCGCCGCTACTCCTTCGCTATCCCCCGCACCCCGGCGCAGCGCCGCCAGGTTGGCCACCGCGGTGATCACCCCCACGCAGATCACCGAGACGAAGGAATAGACCGCAGCGCCCAGGCCGCCACCGGCCAGGGCGGCAGGCCCCAGGCGCCCCATCATCAGGGTGTCGGTGAAGACCATGGCCACATAGGCCAGCTGGGCGCCGATCAGGGGCAGGGCGAGACGCAACAGCGCGAGCAATTCGTGACGCGGCAGGGACATGGGGCGATCTCGCTGAACGGGAGGCGACTTTGACAAGAACTCATTGTTGGATGCGGTCGCGCCGCCCACAATCGGAAAATAGCCATGTCATCCATGAGTCTGAGTCATGCCTGAAGTCTCCACGCGGCTGCCGCCGCTGTACGCCTTGCGCGCCTTCGAGGCCGCCGCCCGCCATGGCTCCTTCACTCGCGCGGCCCAGGAATTGTCGCTGACCCAGAGCGCGGTCAGTCGTCATGTACGGACCCTGGAAGAGACCTTTGGCTGCCGCCTGTTCGAACGCGCCGGGCGTCAGCTGGCGCTGACCGAGCCCGGCAAGCTGCTCTTGCCCGGCCTGAGCGAAGGCTTCGAGGCGCTGGCGCGGGCCTGCGGCAATCTCGTCGTGGCGGAGGGCACCCTGAGGCTCAAGGCGCCCACCACCCTGTCACTGCGCTGGCTGCTGGCGCGTCTGGCGCGCTTTCGCCAGCTCAGTCCGCAACTGGACATCCAGCTCACCAGCGTCTGGATGGCCAGCGACCGGGTCGACTTCGTCCATGAACCCTTCGATTGCGCGGTGCTGCTCGGCAATGGCCGCTTCCCGGCGGATTGGGAGGTGGTGCCGCTGTTCGACGAGTGGCTGGTACCGGTCTGTTCGCCAGCCGCGGCCCGAGAGGGCGTCTGGGATGTGGCGCGCCTGCAACGGGAAGAGCTGCTGCATCCCACCTTCGACCGCCGCGACTGGCGCCGCTGGCTGCAGGCCATGGGCTTGACCCAGGCGGTGCCGCTCAGCGGCGGCCAGGTGTTCGACACCCTGGAACTGGGCATGGCTGCCGCCGCGCGTGGCTATGGGGTTTCCATCGGCGATCTGGTGATGCTCGCCGAGGACCTGGCGGCCGGGCTGATCGCCTTGCCCTGGCCAGCGGCCGTGGCCAGTGGCGATGCCTATTATCTGGTCTGGCCACGCAATCGTCGGGGGCAGGCACGCGTTCGCCAGCTGGGCGATTTTCTGCAGCGGGAGGTGGCGTCCCAGAGCCTGCCAGAGGTCATTCGCCACAAATAAGGCGCCAGACATCCGTCATTCGCTTTAGTTCGTCACGCTCCAGCCGATAAACTAACCGTTCATCGCTAAGAAGGCCGCCGTAGAGCGGCTCGTCCCTGATGTAGACCCTTGCCCTCAATTTCGTACTGCCCTACAGGGATGTAGGCGCTTTGGAGTCCTCTATGGTCATTTCTCCGCGTCGTAGTATTGCCCGACAACTTGCCTTGGCCCTCAGTCTGGTACTGATTGTCGTGATCGCCGGCAGCTGTCTGTTCGCCCTGCATGCCTTGAGCGTGTCCATCGAAGGCACCCAGCGCAAGCACCTGGGCAGCGAGGCCCGGCTGCTCGCCGATCAGCAGCAGACCTTCCTCGGTACGCTCAAGGTCAGCACCCAGCGCCTTGCCAATCTGTTCGAGCGCCGCTTCGATGGCGGCCTTTCCCGCAGCAGCGAGCGTACCGTCGTCGCCGGTACCGACACCCCGGTGCTGCTCTACAAGGGCGAGGCGCTCAACAACGACTTCACCCAGGTCGATGATTTCACCCGCCTCACCGGCGGTACCGCCACCATCTTCGTGCGCGATGGCGACGACTTCACCCGCATCACCACCTCGCTGAAGAAGCAGGACGGCAGCCGCGCCATCGGCACTCGCCTGGACCGCAAGCATCCCGGCTATGCCGGTCTGCTGCAGGGCCAGACCTACGTGGGGCGTGCCCAGCTGTTCGGTCGCTCCTACATGACCCAGTACAGCCCGGTACGCGACACCCAGGGCCAGGTCATCGCCGTGCTCTATGTCGGCTTCGACTACACCGACGCCCAGGCCCAGCAACTGGCCCAGCTGACCCAGCTGCGCATCGGCGAGACCGGCTCCCTGGCCCTGCTCGACGAACAGGGCAACTGGCTGGTCCCGCCGGCCAATGCCAAGCAGACCGACGAATTGCTCGCCGACCTCAAGAGCGATCCCAAGCAGCGCGTACATGGTTGGCAGGACGGCAATCAAGCCTTCCTCAGCGTCAGTGCGCCAGTCGCCGGCGAAGGCTGGACCGTGGTCGCCACCCTGCCCAAAGCCGAACTGGACGCCCCGGTGCATGCCGTTGGCCTGCGCCTGGCCATCGGCAGTCTGATCGCCCTGGTGCTGGCGGTGGTCGCTTCGGTCGTGCTGCTGCGCCGCAAGCTCAGCCCGCTGGGCCAGCTGGTGGAGCGGGCCCAGGCCCTGGGTCGCGGTCAGCTCAGCGTGCGCGTCGAGGCGCGCAGCCACGACGAGATCGGCGAACTCGCCCAGAGCTTCAACCAGATGGCCGATGCCCTGGCCTCCACCGTCGAGCAGGTTCGTGGCTCCTCGCGCGCGGTCACCGAGCGCTCCCAGCAACTGAGCCAGCTCTCCGACCAGACCCTCAGACGCTCCGCCGAGCAGTCCACCCAGATCGACAGCATGGCCAGCGCCGTGGAGGAATTCAGCGCCACCGCCCAGAACATCGCCGATGGCATGCAGCGCACCGAGCGCCTGGTGCAGGAAAACGCCCAGCAGACCCGTACCGGTACCCAGGCCATGCAGGGCGCCTCGGGCGCCCTGGAGCAGATCGCCGATTCCCTGGCCAGCACCGCCGAACTGATCAAGGGCCTGGATGGCCGCTCCCAGCAGATTGGCGGCATCATCGGCGTCATCAGCGGGATCGCCGAGCAGACCAACCTGCTGGCGCTCAACGCGGCCATCGAAGCGGCCCGCGCCGGTGAGCAAGGTCGTGGCTTCGCCGTGGTCGCCGATGAGGTCCGGCAATTGGCCGGTCGCACCAGCGAGGCCACCCGCGAGATCTCCCAGATGATCGGCGCGGTGCAGGGCGAGACCCAGCGCGCCATGGGCGCCATCGACGAAGGCAATCGCCTCATGGAGCAGGGCCTGGCGCGTAACGCCGATGTGGCCCAGGCGCTGCGCAGCATCGATCAGCAGGTCGCCGAGGCGGTGGAGCAATTCTCCGGCATCGCCCAGGCCACTGCCGAGCAGAGCACCACCGCCACGGCGCTGAGCCGCAACATCCAGGCGATCGCCGTGGACAACGCCGCCCAGCGCGATGCCGCCGAGGTACTGGCCGGTACCGCTGGCGAGCTGCGGCACTTGGCGGAAGACCTGAGCGCCGAAGTGGGCCGGTTCAGCTAGCCGGATCTTTCTGGCAGAACCGAAAGGGAGGCTCAGGCCTCCCTTTTTCATTCCTGCGCACCTTGGCGCTTGCCTGGCTGCAATACTCTGACTACTGTATGCAAATACAGTATAAGAGGAGGGGTGTCATGGGCGTATCCAACGAGGCGGTGCAGGCCGTCGAACGCATGCTGACCACGCTACGGGCGGAGCGCGACGACTATCGCGAGCTGGCCCACCAATGGCGGGCCATGTGCTTCGAGCTGGCGCAGGAAAACCAGGCGCTGCGAGATCGGCTGCAGGAGCCGCCGCGGCACTATGGTCCGCCTGCCGGCGCCTAGTGACTCGCCCGATACTGTAGCGCTTCGGCCAGCTGCGCCCGCTGGATCTCGGCCTGGCCGGCCAGATCGGCCAGGGTGCGGGCCACCTTGACCACCCGGTGCAGGGCGCGCAGGGACAGATTCAGGCGTTCGCCGGCGCCTTCCAGCCAGCGCTGATCGGCTTCGCTCAGGACACATACCTGGTGCAGCTGATCGAGGCCGAGCAGGGCGTTGGGGCGGCCCTGGCGCGCCAGTTGGATGGCCCGGGCCTCGGCGACCTGGCGTGCGGCCTCCGCCGTGGTGAGCTCGGCAGCCGGTGAGGCGCCCAGGCGCAGGTGCTCGCGGGCCACGGTCAGGTGCAGGTCGATGCGGTCCAGCAGCGGACCGGACAGCTTGCCCCTATAGCGCTGGATCTGCTCCGGACTGCAGCGACAGCGGCCGCTGGGGTCGCCCAGGTAGCCGCAAGGACAGGGATTCATCGCCGCCACCAGTTGGAAGCGCGCCGGAAAGCGTACCCGCTCGCGTGCCCGGGCGATGACGATCTCGCCACTTTCCAGGGGCTCGCGCAGCACCTCCAGCACCTTGCGATCGAATTCCGGCAACTCGTCGAGAAACAGCACCCCGCGATGGGCCAGGGTGATCTCGCCAGGCCCGGGGCGGCTGCCACCGCCCACCAGCGCCGGACCTGACGCCGAATGGTGCGGCTGACGAAAGGGTCGCTGCGGCCAGTGTTCCAGCGGCTCGGGTCCGGCCACCGAATGGATGGCGGCGACCTGCAGCGCCTCTTCCTCGTCCAGGGGCGGCAGGAGCCCTGGCAGGCGGCTGGCGAGCAGGGTCTTGCCGGTTCCTGGCGGTCCGGCGAGCAGCAGGTTGTGGGCACCGGCTGCAGCCACCACCAGGGCACGCTTGGCCGCCTGCTGTCCCTGGACCTCGGCGAGATCGGGATAGGGCAGCGGGGTGCGCAGCAGGCCGCTGGGCTGATAGGGCGCCAGCGGCGCCTGGCCGCTCAAATGGCCGGCGAGCTCCAATAGGTGATCGACCGCCAGCACCGTCAGGCCGCTGGCCAGGCAGGCTTCCTCGGCATTGGCACGAGGCACCACCAGGATACGGCCCGCCGTTCGGGCGGCCAGCGCCGCCGGCAGTACGCCGCGAATCGCCCGCACCGCGCCCGACAAGGCCAGCTCCCCCAGGCATTCGTAGCCGTCGAGGCCTTGCGCCGGCAGCTGCCCGCTGGCGGCGAGGATGCCGATGGCCAGGGCAAGGTCGAAGCGCCCGCCGTCTTTAGGGAGATCGGCGGGAGCGAGATTGAGGGTGATGCGGCGACTGGGGAATTCGAAACCGGCCGTGAGGATGGCGCTGCGCACCCGATCCTTGGCTTCGCGCACGGCGGTCTCCGGCAGGCCCACCAGGGTGAGGGCGGGCAGGCCATTGGCCAGGTGCGCCTCGACGACCACCGGCGGCGCTTCCACGCCCACCTGGGCGCGGGTATGAACGAGGGCAAGCGACATGATCTCTCCTTGATCGTGCTTCGTTAGACAGCAGGCTGCACCATCCTGGCGCGCCTTCAAGGTCAGTCGGCGGCGGCGACATCCGTGGCCGGGGTCACCGGCGGCTTCACGTCCTGGCTCCGGCTGTTCTCCAGCTCGTTCAGACGCGCTTCGAGGGCCTCCAGGCGCGCACGCGTGCGTGCCAGCACCGCCATCTGCGCATCGAATTCATCACGGCTGACCACATCGAGCTTGCTCAGTGCACCCTGGAGCAGGGCCTTGAACTGGCTCTCGATTTCCGCCTTGGGCAGCGGCGAGTCCTGACCGAACAGCCGGCTGGCCTGCTGAGTCAGGGAGTCGAACAGCGAACGGGTCGTGGACATGGTTATTCCCTGCCTGTAATCAAAGCCCGAGTGTAGCACAGCGGCTCCTGTGCCCCGGATAGCCACGACTGCACCGCTTTGGTGCCATCCCCGTGCCAGAGCTGTTCGCTGTTGGTGCAAAGTCCTGCCCCATGACCGGTGGTCTGCCCTGTCAGGAGGCGCGCCAGGCCCACCGGCCCCGGTAATACGGCCCCCTTCACAAACCTGGCAAGCTTTCTGCTACTGCCGAAGCAGAGACGGGCGTCAGCGGACGCCTGGGGTAGAGGCGCGCTCTGGCCGCTTCTGCCGTAACCACGGCGATTACCACGCCGACGGTTAAACAGACGGTCACTGCGCTAGACTTGGGCCGGGGTTTGTTTTCCTGGGGCAAGTCAACTCAATCGGGAGAAGTTTCATGAAACTAGTCACCGCCATCATCAAGCCGTTCAAGCTCGACGACGTGCGTGAGTCGCTGTCCGAGATCGGTGTGCAAGGCATCACCGTTACCGAGGTCAAGGGCTTTGGCCGTCAGAAGGGCCACACCGAGCTCTATCGCGGCGCCGAATACGTCGTCGACTTCCTGCCCAAGGTCAAGATCGACGTCGCCATCGCCGACGATCAACTCGATCGCGTCATCGAGGCCATCACCAAGGCCGCCAACACCGGCAAGATCGGTGACGGCAAGATCTTCGTGGTGAATCTCGAGCAAGCCATCCGCATCCGTACCGGCGAAACCGACACAGACGCCATCTGACGCGTTAACCGACCGCCCAACCCCACACGAGCCCCAGGAGAAACAACGATGACTCTGCGCACCTACGCAGGGCTAGGAGCCCTCATGTCTTTCGTAGCGCTGCCGGGCCTGGCCATGGCCCAGGAAGCGGCTGCGGCACCAGCAATCAACAGCGGCGATACGGCGTGGATGCTGATCTCGACAGCCCTGGTGCTGTTCATGACCATCCCTGGTCTCGCGCTGTTCTACGGCGGCATGGTGCGTGCCAAGAACGTCCTCTCGGTGATGATGCAGTGCTTCGCCATCACCGGTCTCATCAGCATCCTGTGGATGGTCTACGGCTACAGCCTGGCCTTCGACACCACCGGCATGGAGAAGGGCGTCACCAATCTGAATTCCTTCATCGGTGGCCTGAGCAAGGCCTTCCTGTCCACCCTGGAGCATGATGCCGTCACCTCGGCTACCGCACTGTTCCCGGAAAGCGTCTTCGTCACCTTCCAGATGACCTTCGCCATCATCACCCCGGCGTTGATCGTCGGCGCCTTCGCCGAGCGCATGAAGTTCTCCGCCATGCTGGTCTTCACCGGCCTGTGGTTCACCTTCGTCTACGCCCCCATCGCCCACATGGTCTGGAGCGGTGACGGCGGCCTGATGTGGGACTGGGGCGTACTGGACTTCGCGGGTGGCACCGTGGTGCACATCAACGCCGGTGTGGCCGGCCTCGTCGCGGCCCTGGTCCTGGGCAAGCGCAAGGGCTATCCCACCACTCCCATGGCGCCGCACAACCTGGGCTATACCCTGGTCGGTGCCGCCATGCTGTGGGTCGGCTGGTTCGGCTTCAATGCCGGTTCCGCCGCCGCTGCCAACGGCACCGCCGGCATGGCCATGCTGACCACCCAGATCGCCACCGCCGCTGCCGCCCTGGGCTGGATGTTCGCCGAGTGGATCACCCACGGTAAGCCGAGCGCCCTGGGCATCGCCTCTGGCGTGGTCGCCGGTCTGGTGGCCATCACCCCGGCCGCCGGTACCGCCGGCCCTATGGGCGCCTTGATCATCGGTCTGGTTTCCGGTGTGGTGTGCTTCTTCACCGCCACCAGCCTCAAGCGCAAGCTGGGCTACGACGACTCCCTGGACGCCTTTGGCGTGCACGGCATCGGCGGCATCGTCGGCGCCCTGCTGACCGGGGTCTTCGCCGCCCCGGCCCTGGGGGGCTTCGGCACCGTCACCGACATCGGCGCCCAGCTGTTCATCCAGTTCAAGGGCGTGGCCTTCACCATCGTCTACACCGGCATCGTCACCTTCGTGATCCTCAAGGTGCTGGACGTGGTCATGGGTCTGAGAGTCAACGAAGAAGAGGAAACCGTGGGTCTGGACCTCACCCTGCACAACGAGCGTGGCTACAACCTGTAAGCCGCCGCTCTGGAAAAAGGCGCCGCGAGGCGCCTTTTTTACGTCTGCCGTACGGCCGGAACAACCGTCGTCCTGCTGTGTCTAGACTGCACGCCAGCGGTGTGCAATCACCGCTTTGCTTTTCCGATCGTCGCGCTAGAATGCGCGCCCAGTCAGTCGGCGGGGGTTGTTCATGTGGCTGCAGCGGACCTTTTCCCTGCGCGCGCGGGCGCGTGGTTTCCATCTCGTCACGGCTGAGGTGCTGGAGCAACTGCCCGAGCTTGGCGAATGCCGGATCGGCCTGTTGCACCTCTGGCTGCAGCACACCTCGGCCTCGTTGACCATCAACGAGAATGCCGACGGGGCGGTGCGCCGTGACTTCGAGCGGTTCTTCAATCAGCTGGTGCCCCAGGGGCAGGCTGGTTACGAGCACGACTACGAAGGCCCGGACGACCTGCCTGCGCATTTCAAGAGCAGTCTGCTCGGCTGCAGTCTGAGCCTACCAGTCCAGGCCGGGCGCCTGGCGCTGGGAACCTGGCAGGGCATCTACCTGGGCGAGCATCGCGACCAAGGTGGCGCGCGGCGGCTGATCGCGACGCTGCAAGGCGAATAGCCAGGAATTTTTTTTAAGAGGCCGCGTCAAAACGCGCGGTCCGATTTTGCCAAAGTCTGTGGAGGCGGTTTATGAGCGACGAAGATCTGGAGCAGGACGACCTGGAGACCGGGGCGGAGGAAGAGGGCGATAACGAAGACTTCGCTGCCGCAACCGACGACGCCGAGCAAGAGGAAAGCGGCGAAAGCGAAACACCCGCGTCCGGCAGCAAGGCCAAGAAGAAGCGCGAAGCCGAGCCCGAGGAACTGCCTTCGGTGGAAGCCAAGCAGCGCGAGCGGGATGCGTTGGAAAAGGCCATGCAGGACTTTCTGGCCCGCGGTGGCAAGGTGCAGGAGATCGACGCCAATGTGGTCGCCGATCCGCCCAAGAAGCCCGACAGCAAGTATGGCAGTCGGCCCATCTAGGACCACGCCATACCGCCTTCGAAACCCCGCCTCGGCGGGGTTTCGTCTATCTGGCAGTTACAGCAGCGCCATCACCATGATGAAGCCGGTGAAGGCCGCAGCCATGGTCGCAAGGCAGGCCATGCAGATTACATCATCTCTCTCATACATGTTGGCAACGCCCTAAAGCCTAATGGGGTGATGGCATTTTGCTCCTCTGGCAAACATCTCCCTGTGTGGCTCATCGCAAAAGGCCACCATCTCGCCGCCGCGATGCCAAGCAGTTCACCAATGCCGGGGTGGTCCGTAATAGGGTCGCGCCTCATAGGCCGGCGGATAGGCGTAGTAGCCCGGCGGTGCCGGCCGCCAACGCGGCGCGGCATAACCCGGTTGCGGATAGGGCTGGTAGTAGCTGTAGGGGTAGCGATCCCTGCGGTAATAGGGGGGGTGCCGGTGATGCCGTCGAAATTCGCCCGCCGGCAGGAATTCGCCGCCCTCGGCGACGGCTGGGGCGCCGCCCGCCCAGGGCTGTCCTCGATCGGGGCCTTCATGGGCGGCGGCCAGGCCGCTGGCGGTCAGGGTGGCGGTCAACAGCAGAATCAACGACGCTCGCGATGCCATGGTGTTCTCCTCGCGGCGCTCGATAGGCCGCGTCACCATGAAACACCTTTGGCGGTCAGCGGACGTCAGGCCAGGTAAAGGTCCGGTAAGCCCGCCCGTCCACTCAGCCCCAATCGAGGCCCTGCATGCCGACGGCGACGATCAGCGCCATGGCCAGCAGGCCGATACCGCACATCAGGATGGTCAGCTCCAGTTGATCCAGACGTCGCTTCATCCCTGCCACCAGTGCCAGAGGGTAAAGCCGACCAGCGCCAGCACCAGGCCGAGAAACAACCGGTTCAGCCATAAGCTGACGCCGCTCAGCACCCTGAACCAGAGGGGGACGGTCGGCTCGGCGGTACGCGGGCCGGGCTGGTCGATGGCTGGTTGAGGCAGGGCGCCGGACAGGGCAGGGGCGATGAGGGGAATCGAGGGAATCGGCATGCAGTAAGCGCCTCCGTGCGCCTGGTGCGAGGTCTGGTTGACCGCAGCGGCCAACCGGGGTCGAGCGGCGCCCTTGATCGGTAGCCACCCCTGCGATCGATCATCGCCGAAAATCTTGGCGATCGGGTGACGGGCTCCCGAAAAGGTCGGGCGGATCGCACTCTTGACGGCAAATGGCAGAGCACCTGGGGCCATGGCGGCGACTCCTGGATGGCGCGGATCCCTTCGAGACTTGAGCGCCTGGTCGGACAGGCGCAGTCTGGATGACCTTAGCGCACCCTGGCGCGAGGCCCTATGGGAAAACGTCATGACCAATCTGTTTCGCGACCTGCCCGATGCCTCCGCCGCGGAGGTGTTCACGTCCCTGCTGGCGCGGCCCGGTTGCCGCATCGAACGCATCGTTTCCCAGGGCCAGACGACGCCAGCGCAGACGCCCTATCGGCAGGCCCATGAGGAGTGGGTGCTGGTTCTGCAGGGCGCCGCGCGGATCGCCCTGGAAGGGCGGGAGGTGGCGCTCGAGCCAGGGGATACGCTGCTCATCCCCGCCCACGCTGAGCACTGGGTGACCTATACCGATCCCACAGTCGCCACGGTGTGGCTGGCTCTTCATCTCGGCGTGGTGGACGGAGCCCCGGCGCCGGCGTGAGGGCGATGGCGCCTGGCGTTCTTTCGACAGCCGTCGCTAGCGGACCAGGGTCACCGGGCCATGGTCGTCGCAGTGGCCGTCATGGACATGATGCAGCCGGCCATCCACCAGGTAGTCGACATGATCGCCGTGGGGCACGGCTTCGTGACCGCAATCGGGCCCATGGACGTGGTCGGCCGCATGGCCGCTGCTCTGGCCATGGGTGCAGTGATCCGGATTGGTCGCATTGACCTCCAGCACGTGCTCGTCCACGTGGTCACCATGCATGTGGTGCAGATGGCCGTCGTGGAGATAGTCGATGTGGCCCGCGTGCTCGATGGCGGTGTGGCCACAGTTCGGACCGTGCTGGTGGCTGTGATTGGCGTGATGCTTTTGGCTGCAGGTGCTCATGGTGCTGACTCCAGAAAAGGTGGGTGTCGGGCGACGCCGTGCCATTAAAAAGTCTGAAGTGGGTAGAGAGTCAAGATCGTCTGGGCGGGTTTCGCAAAGGATTGAGGCTGTCTAGAACGGGCCTTGGCACCCTTGGGCAGGAGCAGGAGCAGGAGCAGGAGCAGGAGCAGGAGCAGGAGGGCGGTGCTGGGCCGCAAGGGAAGGGGCGTGACGAGATAGCGACGCCTGCAGGCTGGCTTGCCCATATCGCAGGCACAAAAAAACCGGCGCTAGGCCGGTTTCTCTGATTTCCAGATCCCGCAGGATCTGGAAGCTTGTCTTGGTGCAGGGACGGAATCGAAAGATTGCCTGAGTAGCAGCAACTGCAGGGTTCCTGTTTTGAAGGGGCATGAGTTTACCCTCATTTTTACCCCTAAAACCGAAAGTACTCCCCTCACATACCTTAACCGAGGGGCGTTGGGAGGAACCGAAACGCTTAGTGTGGTGAGGCTGCGTTCACTGTACGGTTGAAATCCACTAGAGCTTTCCAAGCGTTTGGTTGGCATCCAAACATGTTGTTGCACCAGAGCTTTGCAGTGATGGCGTATTTGCCGCTACCTAGTGCCTCTTTCGAGACCTGCGCTGCAAGGTTGGGGCTATCGGGAAGCGGGTTATACGTATCGAAGTAGTCAGCGCCATAGTTTTGGATCTTCGTTCCAGCGTTATTGAGCACCCAGCGTCGTGCGGCAGACCATTTAACCTGACAGTCGTCATCGCCCTGGCATACCGGCGTCGTCCTTCCAGCCTCACTTCTCCATGCGTCCACCTCTTGGCTCGATACACAGCCAGTCAGCGCAGATACAGTCCCTATTAAAATCAGCAAGCGGCGCATGTCTCATCTCCTTGAGTGAATTGCGTCGCAAAATATCAGCTGTTTTCCTCCTGTCAAATCTGGCGGATAAGGCTGTCTGTATGAGTGATGAAGGGTCATGCCAGGATTGATTTACCGCCTAGTAAGCGCGGAGGTCATTCCCATTTTCCGCGGCTATCGCTCTGACAGAAGCAGTAATTTGCGAGCGTGAAAAATGGTGGAGCGGTCGGCCCCTGAGGGCGGCTCCTAAGGCTTGGCTATGCCCCCTCCCATTTTCGACATTCGTCTACTTCAAGAGCATACCGACCGTTGCCGATAAGGAGAGGACGCATCTAGGGAGGAACCATCATGCGCATTCAGCTCCTCGCCGTCGCCTTTTCGCTCTCTGCACTGGCGGCTCCAGCCTTCGCCCTGCAGGGTTTCGTCAGCGACGATCAGGTCGCCCAGCAGATCATTAAAGAGTCGATCGCCAACTATTCCGGTCCGTGCGCCTGCCCGTACAACCATGCTCGCAACGGGAGCAGTTGCGGCCGTCGTAGCGCCTACAGTCGGGCGGGCGGCTATGACACGGTGTGCTATCGGGAGGACGTGAGTGCAGATGACATTACGGCTTACCGAGAGCAGTACGGTCTTGCCGCAAAGCAGGTGGCCAAAAAGCGCAGCCAATGAGCGGACAAGAGCACCAGGCGAGTGACTCGGAGGTTATGGCGCTACTCTCCCAGGCGAAAGGGCTCGCCAGACGTTACAAGGAGCTAACAGGCAAACCGCTGGGGATTACTGGCGAGGTTGCCGAGTACGAGGCGGCCCGGCTACTGGGGCTTGAGCTGCATTCGGCTCGTCAGGCCGGCTATGACGCAACGGAGATCCGTGACGGTTCCCCTAGGCGCATCCAGATCAAGGGGCGCCAAGTTACGTCAGGCAACCGCAGGGCGGGACGGATGGGCGCCATCGATCTACGTCAGGAGTTTGATTCAGTGCTACTGGTGCTTCTGGATGACGACTTCAATGCTTATGAAATGCGTGAGGCCTCCAGAGGTGACGTAGAGGCTGCCCTAGCTCGCCCTGGCTCCAAAGCACGCAATGAGCGTGGGTCTCTTGCTATCGCGCAGTTCAAGGCGATCTCGATCCTGCGCTGGCGCAGATAGCAGCTCAGCCACCACCATGCAGTTCGCCGGCAGCCCATCGATGTTCGAAATCCCACTTCGCCCTCATGACCTTGTTTTGGCATTCCACCATGTGGCGATCGTCACGCCAAACGTCACAGTCCGGCGACTGGTGGAAGAACGCATTCCAAGCAGCTTCCTTCTTCTGCCATTCGTCAGCGCGACGTATGGAGTCCGCAGCTCGGCGGTCAGCCTCCACGCGCGTCGCCTGAGCTTGAGCCTGGCTTGCTGCCTGGAACTGTGCCTGCTGTTGGAGCGACTGCTGCTGAACCTGGGCGATGGTCTTTTGCACCTGCGCTAGCTGATGCTGCGTGAAGTCTTCGGCGACTAGTAGGCGAAGCTTGTAGGACACCAGCGCTATTACCGCGGCGCCTGCCAAACCGAGGGCCCAGGATCGAAAGGTGCGGGGGCGGCGTCGTGCCATGTGTTTCTCCCTTTATGTCAGACTTCGATTGAAGTGGCGCCGACCAACTTAGCCATATAGGCAAGAGCAGTGATTGCGCATAGTGCGAAAAACAGGTTGCGGACGGTGAATGTCCTTAACAAGTTTTTCCGCTGCTTAGATGTGCCAGTAAACATACTTTCGAAATCCGGACTGACGTGAGTTGAGCTTGAATCGAACAGAGCGGCTCCACAAGTGGCTGGCAGATTATTGCTTTCCCCGGCTGCGCTGACAGGATGGTGAGCAAAGCCGCGACCAGTGGCTCAGTTGGGGCCTCAGGCGGCATTGATGCGGGATGCAGGGTGTGAGATCTCTGCCGATACTGAAAGGACCTGCAACCCAAAGGAGGGAACCATGGAGTTTGAAGAGAAGTTGGCCAGCCTAGCCGCGAAAATTCGGCAACAGAAAGCGGCGATTCAGACAGAGGAAGCGACTAAGACGGCTTTCGTCATGCCGTTCATTCAAAGTGTTCTTGGTTACGATGTATTCGATCCGCTCGAAGTCGTACCTGAGTTCATTTGTGACGTTGGCACAAAGAAAGGCGAAAAAATCGACTATGCCATCTTCAAAGATGGACAGGTACAAATTCTTATTGAGAGTAAGAAGGTCGGCGAGCCTCTCAATATCAATCATGCTAGTCAGCTCTTTCGCTATTTTCATGTGACCACTGCGAGAATCTCGATACTGACCAACGGTCAGGTTTATCGATTTTTCACCGATCTCGAAGCGCCGAACAAAATGGACGATAAGCCGTTCCTCGAGTTTGACATGCTAGATATCGATGATCATGTCGTACCGGAACTCCAAAAGCTTACCAAGTCAGCCTTTGACGTAGAGTCAATTATCAGTGCCGCTGGCGAGCTGAAGTATGTCGGACAAATCAAGCGTGAGCTTCAGGCGCAGTTTCAGCAGCCGGATGAGGACTTCGTCCGCTTCTTCGCCTCTCGCGTTTATGAGGGCACCATCACCCAGAAAGTAAGGGAGCAGTTTGCTCAGCTAACGCGCAAAGCTACCGTGCAGTTTCTAAGTGATCAGGTGAATGATCGGCTCAAGTCGGCAATCACTGGGAGTGCTCAGCCGGTAATAGTTAGTCAGGTGGTAGCTGCCGGCGCCACTCCAGGGAGCGAGTCCCAAGTCGACGTAGTGGAGAAAGACTTGGTTGTTACAACTGCGGATGAGATCGAAGGCTTTAACGTAGTGAAAGCCATCATTAGGTCTGTCGTTGATGTAAAGCGCATCACTGCCCGAGATACACAAAGTTATTTTGGCATCTTGCTCGATGATAACAATCGGAAGCCAATAGCACGGCTTCATTTCAATCGATCTCAAAAGTACATTGGTACTTTTGATGAGGCAAAGAAAGAAACTCGCCATCCGATAGAGTCTGTGGACGATATATTCGAGTTGGCGGAGCTGCTCAAGGCTACTGCCTTGACTTACGCCGGTTAGGTTGCCTTCGGGGGGGGGGGGCTACGAGGCGCTCCTTCTTCCGCGGCGATGTTCCGCTCTGCTAGAGTTTTTGACCACCTATCTCCACCCAATCCCCTGCGCACCAAGCTTTATGCCGCTTTGGGGCTAGGTTCGCGTGTCTTTCCCGTCAAAGGCCTGTCAGAGGTTTCGTCAAAAACTGTCAAAAAATTCTTGCATTGGCCGGTTTCTAATATTTACCTATTTTTCCTCTGTACCGATCAGGAGTCGAGTATGTTCGTACCGAAGATATTTAAAGCCTTAGCTCTTTCGGTCGCCATAGCTTCAGTTTCTGTAGTTGGCTTTGGAGCAACTAGGTCAGCTATAGAGGCATACGAAAAGGCTGAGCAGGTTGTAATTTCCATGCAGGAAGGGAAATACTTCAAGGCACCTGCGAGCGATGCAGATGTAGACCTGTCGGTCATGGCGCCCAAATTTATAGTCGCGTTCGTACTTGGAAAAAACGCCATCAAACTTCCTCGCCAGGTTCATGATTACAATCCTTTGGGTAAGCTGACCTCGCTTCTCAGCAGTTGCGAATACGCGATCAAAAAGAGTATTTCCGACGACGGGCTTGTGCATGTCTTGGTTATTCGAGTCCCCGACACCATGTGGGATATAGAGCAGACAATCCACAGTGTTAGAAGCCATGCGCTTGTCTACGCCATTGACGATGGGTCGGGATACTTCTCCTCAGCTAATACGTTTCGGGCTTTATCGAAGGGCTGAGCAGTTCCTTGTATTCCTTTCCTAGGGTCCTCCAGTGCAGACCTAAAGGCGTAGAGTCCCCTAGTAAGCACGAAGGCGAACATCCTGGTTCACCTTGACGAGCTAGCGAAATCACCTGATCGAGCTGTGGTGCTTAAGTGGCTCTGCTACAGCCCTGCGGACTTGTGACCGTCTGATGGCACTGGTAGACCTGTCAATGTATGGTCAATCAAGCGATGCCTTCGACGGACTAGATTCCTAGTGCCGACTCTCCCCAAACATCTCGCCGCTTGCCGCTATCTGGAATAGCCCGCGCCACTTCTCTACCAGCTTCGGCTGCGGGTCAGGCGCCCAGCGCACCAGGTCGACCACAACGGGATGATGCCCACCGGCCGCGGCGATCAACTCGTCCGGCTCTAGGCCCTGGCCCGCGCAGAAATCATTCCAGGCATGCGCAGCGGCGGCCGCCTCGGCTCGTATCTGCTGGCCAGCCTGTTGATTGCCTGCGCACAGGTTGTGCCAGGTAAGTGCCAGCCCGCGCAGCTCAAGCTCGTACTGGATCGCCACACGGAGCACCATTCGGGCGCGGTCCAGATACTCGGGATCGGCAGAAGTGGTAGTACGCCGCGGCGCGGTATCGATCAGCCGGCGGACCTCGGCGAAGTCGCTGGCGGCTACCGCTTGCACCGTACGCTGGGTTCTCTCCGTAGGGGTCAGCGCGGCGTAATCAACCGCGCTGGTCATGCCTTGTCCTCCGCGTAGATGCCTGCGCTCAACACGGCACTGCCGACAATCATGCGCCCATAGAGCAGCGGTACCGGATTACCCTGGGCCTGGGTGTTCACGGGCCCGTTGAAGCTGTAGCTAGGTGAGTTATCGGCGCTATCGCCAGTCCCTAGCCCCTTGGGCACCTTCGCCGACATCTGGGCCACGCCACTGAGCGCTAGCGAGATACCCACGGCACCTACTGCGGCCCAAGCTGCACCACCTGCATAGCCTGCGCTACCGAACAGGGCTCCCGATCCGGTCGCAGCCAGGCCGCCGGAGAAGTACGACGCAACGGCGATCAGCGCCACACCTATTACCGTTTGCAGTCCTCCCGACCGCTTGCTGCCGGCGATCACTGGTGCGATCCGGATCTCGGCCCGGCCAGGCGGATGCCCCAGCTCGTCCTGGCCGATGTTCCGCCGGCCGTGGAAGACGGCGAACACGACTCCCCGGTCCCTGGCGTCGTAGAAGAATTGCTCGAAGCCTGGGAGCTGGACGGATAGCGCCCGTACCGCTTCGGCGGCGCTGTTTACGACCAGGCGGTGCACTCGGCCGAACCGGGCGCCTAGGGTGCCGTAAAGGCGGACGACGCGAATGCGCTCGCTCATTGGGCGTCCTCCGCATAGATCCCCGCGCTTATGATTGCCCCGCCCCAGCGCCGGCGGCCGTAGCAGATCGGGACCGGGTTTCCACTGGCTGTGGTGTTCTTAGCGCTGCCGAACGCGTAGCTGGGCTGGTTCTCGGGCGAAGCGCTGGAGCGTAGCCCCTTTGGCTGTGGACTGATCATCTGGATGATGCCGCCCGCAGCAACCGCTAAACCTGGGGCTAGTGTTGCGCCTCCGGTAACAGGGCTAAGGGCGATCAGAACCACGCCGACGACTGTCTGCAGTAGTCCAGCGCGTTTGCTACCGCGCAGCACCGGCACGATGCGGATCTCTCGGGTACCGCCTAGCTCGAAGCGATCGGCGGCGACATTCTTGCCGTTCCTGAAGATCGCGTAGACCAGACCACGGCGCTCCAGGGCGGCGATGGCCTCGCGGAAGCCATCCAGGGTATTGCGTAGGGCGCTGAAAGCTTCCTCGGCGGTACCACGGTCGAGGATGTAGCGGTGATTACGTCCGAACAAGCGTGCCAGCGGCCCTGACAGTTTAATAATGGTGGCGGGGGTGTAATGAGCTGCTGTGGTCATTGGGCGCTCCTGCCGCCTGGGCGGCCTTGCGTGGCGCTGATCGCGCCTTCGTGGGTGCTGGTGCTGGAAGGCCTGGCGGGCGACAGGACAGACGCCGTTGGCCAGCGGTGCTTGGCGGCCTCATCGGCCTGCCGCTGAGTCATGGGGGCGCCGACCATGCTGCAGATCAGTTCCCCATCGATGAAGACCTGCCAGCACGGGCTGGCGGGATCTGCTTGGGCGGGTGGGTCGAGCAGTACGAGCTTGCAGCTCAGAGGTACGTCTGGCGCAGGCTGTGGGCGAGGCGTGGCGCGTGTTTCGAGAGCGTCGGCTTGTTCGATTCGGTCAAGCAACGCGGAAAGAATGCCCATGCATTTGTCCCCATAATTGGATTGTGTCCACACCTGTCCCCACTCTTGTCCCCACAAAGGGGACGCTACAGCCCGCATGGTTACTGGATGTCCCCAGCGTCCCCCGTGTCCCCGCACTTTTTATGTCTTCACCTACACACCGCCCCCTCTCATAGGTCTGTATTTCGAAAAATTGGTGGGGTCGCTGGGGACAGTGGGGATAACCCTTCAACGGCGCGGGTTTCAGCGTCCCCACAACGCCGAAATCCGTCCCCACGTCCCCAAATTCAGGCCTCTTTTTCATCACGCCGCCCCCTCCAACGCCTCGGGATTGATGGCGTAGAACTTCGCCTTGCCGCCGCCAGGCAACCGGTAGCTGGCCTGCTGACGGCCTATATCCCGCTTGGCGATGGCGCCGGCCGCATCAAGGGCTTTCGCGATCCTCGATACGCCGTAGCCCTGGGCGGCCTGTAGCAGCGCGGGACGATTGAACAGGTATAGGCGCCGACCGGCGTCGCTATGCCAGTAGCCAGCGCGGTCGTAGACCCGGCTTCGGTCGTCGTCTGCCGCTGCCTCGATGTCGGAGAAGCGGCTGCTGCCATGACGGTCGATGAAGTCGGCAACGCCGGTCAGGATCTGGCGGTCCTCGGCGTTGCCACTGCCAACGCGGGCCAGCCACTCGGCGTACAGGAGGCGGGCATCGGCTAGGGCAGTACCGGCAGGCCATGGCAGCAGGCCGTAGGCGATAGCCATCTCGCTCGCCAGGGCGATCACGGCGAAGCGATCCGCCACCCGGCCGGCCTGGGCGTTGTCACTCTCGAAGCTGGCCCGCATACGCCCGAAATCAGCCTCGAGGCCAGTGCGGTCATTGCCGTGTAGCAAGCACTCAACGAAGGCCGGGCCAAGGTGGCCGTAATGCTGGGAGGTGGCCACCGTCAGCGCTCGGTGGAAGGCGGCGCCCTCCATGCCGTGCAGCTCATCGAAGGCACGATAGGTACGGGTGCCCGCGTTCACGTCCACCATGCGCAGTTCCGCGCCGGCATGCGCTGGGCTGCCGGCGATGGCGGCATGCTCGGACAGCGATCGCTCGCCACTAGATAGCGCCAGCACGCACCAGGAGAGCTTGGCGCGGCTCTGGCGGTTGCGATCCATGGTGCCCTTGCCCTGGCCGTTGGAGAGGGCATAGGCCATCTCCTGCACCCGTTTGGGGTCGGCCCGCTTGATCTCGTCCAGTGGAAGCAGGGTGTCGTTGCGCGAGGATGCCTCGATCTCCAGGCCGCCCTTGCTCATGTCCCAGCTGGCGGCGAACAGCTTTGGCGGTCCCCAGACGGAGGCGCCCACCAATTGCGCCAGGGACTTGCCGCTGGAGCTGTCACCCACCAGGTGCACGCCGCCGCCCAGCACGCCCACCAAGCTCAGCAGGGGGCCAGCTAAGGCGCAGCCGATGGCCAGCGTCAGCACAGGGTTACCCTGGCACCGGGACGCGATGAGGGCCTGCCAGGCCGCTAGGTCACCACGGGTGGTGAACAGATCCACCTCGCCGCCACCCTGAAACCGCACGTTGTCTCCGCCGATGGTGCGCCGAGGCAGCACGAAGGCTCCGGACGAATGCCAGCCTGGCCGGCTGGTTGTGGCGTAGACCGTAGAGGGGCGTTGCTCCAGGAGGTACTCCATGAAGGCGTTGCGCTTGCGCGGGCTGATGATGGCGCCCATGGCGAACAGCGCCCGGCGGGCATCCTCGCCGCTGCCGCCAAACATCTCCATGGGCATAGCCCACTCCCTTACGCCCCCACCATCGGTGACCAGGCGTAGTAGGCGCCCCTCGCTGCCATCGTCGCTGTTGATCGTTCTGGCAATAACCGTCACGGGGGTGGCGATCCATTCGTCCACCAGCGCCCGGTCGGCATCGGCCTGGGTAGCGTCATCGGCAGTACGGCAGGTGTGTCGGTAGACGCCCGGCTTCAAGGTGCGACCGCGCTCGTTGCGCACCGGGTGCTCATACACACCCCAGCCAGGCCGGCGCGGGTTGATCGAGGGCTCCTCCAGGCGAGCCAGGGACACAAGGTTGCTTTCAGGCTTGGCCATGCTGGGCCCTCCATACTGCGAGGTCGTTGAAGTCGTTCAGGCTGGCAGGTGCCTCGGACGGGAAGTCGGGGAAGGTCACCAGGGCGCCAGCGGCCAGGGCGGCAGCGTTCGCCGCGGTGCGGCCGGGGTTGCCCTCGGTCTCGCGGTCGTCGTCGCCGGCGATTACCAGCTCCAGGCCGGCGCCGTAGCGTTCGCGCAGCGCCAGCGCCACGGCCTTGAGGTTGCCGGCGGTCATGGCGCAGGCCACGGGGCAGCGCTCGTGCTCGTGCAGCGTGGCGCCGGTTGCCCAGCCCTCACAGACGAACAGGCGTGTGGCACCCTCAATGCGGCCTAGTGGGGAGTAGCAGCCGGTGACCTGAGCGCCGTAGAGCATCTTTTTCCCGCCGTCGTGGCCGATCCGCTGCAGGTTGAGCAGGCGTCCACCGGCATACATCGGCACCAGCAGCACGTCGCCGCGCTGGCGCAGGCTGTAGGGCCTGATCCCCTTAGTGGTGAGGTAGGGATGGGCCGGATCTGCCCGGCGCCCGTCGCGCCACCAGCGCTGTGCCTGGCACGCGGCCTTCTGCTGGTCCTGCTGGCGCTGGCGCTCCTCGGCGGCCAGGCGTTCGTCTGCAAGCCGGACAGCCTCGGCTAGGCGCTGTTGCTGGGTGGCCATGGCATGGGGATCGCCGTGGCCTTCCAGCGGCGCCAGATCGAGCCCAAGGCGTCGCGCTAGGTCGCGGGCGGCGTCGGTCTGCCGGACTCCCCAGAGAAAGGCCGCGAGACTAACCAGGTCGCCGCCCCGATCGCCGCTGGCGAAGTCATGCCACCGGCCATCCACCAGCGAGACGGAGAAGCTGCCGGCGTGCCGGTCGGCGCGGGTCGGGTTACGGCTCCACCACTCCGAGCCCTGGCGCTTGCCCTCAGGCAGCAGCTCAGGCACCAGTGCCGGGGCATGCAGCAGGGCGAGAGCAGCAACGCTGCGGATGGCGTCGGTCGTGCGATTACTCGTCATGGCCGCTACTCCCCGCCCGGTCCGCTGACGCAGACCTGCATGCAGTGGGCAAGCCACGATTCGAGCTGTCCGAGCTCAGTGGTCATCAGCTCGGCGGCCCGCTTGAGGGAGGGGTCTGTGGCCCGGCGATCAATGATCTGCGCCAGCGCTTGGAGCATGGGCAGCGAGGCATCGAGCGATTTGAACAGATGCACCATGGCCTCATCGCGGGCCTGCATACGCCTGGACAGGTCGGCCTGTACGCGCTTGAAGTCTTCCATCAGGTCGAGCATGGCGAACTGGTTATTCGGGCAAGCCGCTCCCGTCAACGCGTCGCCGCGCTGTTCGAAATCAGTCATGGTCAGGTCCTCGTGGCGGGCGCTGGCGCCGTGGCCTTGGGGGAGGGCGCTCGTGCAGTGCCGGCGCCAGATTGGTCTGGATGGATGAGCCGTAGCCGCTCCATCAGCGCGATACCGCGTCGAGGCTTACCGGCCGTGGCTACGAATGCCTGCTGTACCTGATCGCTGACCTCGCACGCCTCGGCGAACCCTTCGCCGGTACCGCGCTGCATGTCATGCGTCCAGACCTCAGCGCCGGGATAGTCCCGCTGAATCTCAGCCGCGACGGCGCCAGCCAGGCTGTGCCCGACCACGGGCGGGATAGCGACCCTGCCGTGCTTGGGTAGGTAGGCGATCACCTGGGTCTCGATATAGCCCGGCTTGATACGGCCATGCAGGGGCGATGGAAAGGTCGAAGGCCGTGCAGGTTGCGACACTGAAACGGTGGGCGTTCCTTGGGGGTGGCAGATCCTCAGCATCTCCGCTGCGGTCCGGCGTGCCTCGGTGAGGCGCTCGGCCAGCTCCGCATCGTCAGGCTGCCGCGAATCGTAGTTCCGGCAGACGGTTGCAATGACGCCAGGACAATCCCGGGTCAGCCGCTCGGCCGCTTCGGAGGCCTGGGCCATGGAGACGAAGGGACCGACCTGGACTGTCATGCGGAGCCCATCTTTCTCGCCACAGTTGAGGATCACGCAAGGCTGGTCAGTGCTGGCCATGGGTCACCCCCTGAGCTTCCAGCGCCTGCAGCGAGCGTGCGACGGTCATGTGGTGGTTGTAGCGCTTGAGGCGGGAGGAAAGGGACGAGTTGGCGGAGAGGGCCGACATGGCCATGGCGCGGTGTGCAGCAGCGCGGGCCAGAAGGGCAGACGGATTGCGGGTAGGGATCATGGGGTGAAGCTCCTTTTGCTGGTAGGAGCTGCCGCCATCGTCGCCAAACGAAGGGAGGCAGCCGTGCGCAGGTTGGCGAACCGGGGCAAAAGGAACCCGGCAGACCTTTCGGTCTCCCACGCACGACCGCCATAACACGGACTTACGGGCACAAAAAAAGCGCCTGCAATCGGTATGGGCGCCTGTGCGCCTTTTGCTACTCGGGTCGCCAAACCCGGTCGCTGAATTTGCAGCGACGGGCGAACGATAGCCACGAGCGAGATTGCTGGCAATGATCTGTATCGACCGTTCGTCGGTGGACTTGAGCGGAATCATGCGGAGGCCTCCCCTACCAGGGCGAGCAGTAGCGGCACAGAAACGCCATCCAGACGGCCTTGGCCATCGTTCAAGGCTTGGGCGACATGGACACGTAGGGCTGCCAGCTCAGCCGACAGGCCGTCGAGGGTGGCGAGCAGACGGCCGGCGTCTGTGAGGCGCTGGTGCAAGAGGGTCCCGCCCTGCATATCGCGTAGGTCGTCGACGTTAGCCGCGGCGAAGGTGATACGCAGGAGTTCGTCCGCCAGGTTGAGCTGGCGCGGACTGCGGTCAGTGGTTGCGAGGTCGGTCATGCTGCGCTGGCCTCCCCGGTGCTGAGGTAGTAGGTAGCGACGCCGATATGCAGCCGCCCCTGATCGTCGTGGACACGGCCGTAGTGCGTGCGGATGTCGTGGCCAGCCTCGCGAAGCTCTTTCACCCGGGCGGCGGGCATCATGATGTTCAGATCGCGGCGTAGCTCGACTGTGTTCGCTGGACCCTCTTGCAGGCGTTCCAGCAAACGCTGGCGTTGCGCAGCACCACTGGTACTATCGACGGCGGAATGCTTGGGGCTGGCCTGTTGGTCGGCCTTTTTTTTGTCCATCAGGCGGCCGCTCCATGAGCCGCATCACGCTCGGCGACCTTCCGCTGCAGCCAGGCCTCCACCTCGGCGACGACGTAGTAGGCGGCAGCCTGGCGGCTGTCGCTGTCCTTGATTGGCTTGGGAAAGGAAGGGTCGCGCTTCTTGAGCTTGTCCAGGCCGCCAGCGGTGATGCCGAGGCGCTGGCAGAGCTTCACCTTGCGAATGAGGCCTTTGGAGAGCAGGGGTTCATCGTTGTGCATTCGTATGGCTCCGAGTGAGTACGGAGCCAGATTGCTGTCACGACGGGGACCCGAATAGCAGGGCGGGATCGACAAAACCCACCCCAAGAAAACGGCCTTGGGTAGGGTGGGGCGCTATGCCCGACAGGGGTGGGTAGGGTTGCACTGAATGACGCGATTCCGCTCTGGTGCAAGGTTTTGAGGGGTGGGTGGGTTAGCCTGGCGTGCGGGGTGATCCCCCGGTGGTTTGCCAATTGGCAACCTTCGCCACCTCCTCAATGCCGGTATTGTTGATCTCGCCATTCCAGACCAAACCCAGTTCGCGGTAGTGGGATTGCATCCAGTCCTTCATAGCCTTGGCCGCCGACTTGCCTGATAGCAAGTTCTCATCTTCCATCGCTTGCCATACTTTCACCGCAGCGGCGAGCTTGGCCGAGTATCTGGGGTGGCGAGCATCAAGGTACTCAGCAGCCATGACTGAGTCAGGGAAGAAGAAACCGCCCGTAATTCCGCGAGCCTTCAGCCATTGCTTCAGCGATTCGACCTCTATCCTGGAGTATGCCGGATCTAATGTCCCAGGCTGATCTCCAACGATATTGCCGTTGATGTCGTACTCACAATAAGGCTCAAGATCGCCCGCGATTTTTTCTTTGCGTAAGGCATTCATCAACGCATGCTTGGCTGCTTGATAGCCGGGAGGTTGCTCCTCTGGCTTCCAGTCTTCGCAATTCGCCCCTTCCTCGCTTGAAGGATCTACGCCTACGATCAACAACGCTGCCTGGATGATCGTGAGTTCGTCATTGAGGCGCCAGTAATCAATTCCTTGCATGATGGGATCTCACTATCAGCTACACCGCCCGCCTGGGCAGCTGTACCACGTTCTGGCCGTCAGGCCTGGCGTATTCGAAGGGGGTCACTGGAGCGATCCGATTTGCGTCCAGGAAGTTGCCCCACCAGTTCAGCATCAGCCGGCGCTCCTCTAGATGCTCGGCCCGGTGGATGTAGGCCGCCCGCACGCTGTTGCGCTCCTTGTGGCTCATCTGTCGCTCTACGGCGTCCTCAGACCACAGGCCGGACTCGACCAGGGCGGAGCAGGCCATCGTCCGGAAGCCGTGGCCGCACACGTCGGCCTGGGTGTCGTAACCCATGCGCCGGAGCGCGGCGTTGATCGTGTTCTCGCTCATGGGCTTACTGGCATAGGCATCGCTCGGGAAAACCAGCTCGCCGTGCCCAGTCATATCCCGTATCTGATCCAGCGTTTCGATTGCCTGAGGCGACAGAGGCACTAAGTGGTCGTCCCTCATCTTGCTCCCGCGGGTGGAGTGCTTGACGCCCTCCAGGGCCGGGCGCTGGCCAGGGATGATCCAGAGCGCCCGCTTGAGGTCGAACTCCGCCCAGCGGGCGAAGCGCAGCTCGCTCGACCGGACGAACACCTGCAGGGTCAGGGTCAGCGCCAGGCGAGTGAGGGGACGGCCGCTGTAGCGCTCAATTCGTCCGGACAGCTCGCCGAGGCGATCCAGGGGGAGGGCGGGACGATGCTTCACTTTCCGTGTGGAAATGGCGCCACCGAGATCCTGGGCGGGGTTGTAATCAAGCTTCCCCGTCTGGGTGGCGTGCCGCATCACAGAGCACAGCCGTTGTTTTAGGCGGGCGGCCATGTCCAGGGCGTCGCGGGCCTCGATGGCGTGCAGGGGCGCCAGCAGGTCGCGGGTCTTCAGCTGCTCAATCGGGCGTTTGCCCAGCATCGGAAATAGGTCTGCCTGCATCTCACGCAGCACACGCTCAGCATGACCGGATGACCATTTGCCGCGCTTCACCTGGGAGGCGTGCCATTCACGGGCGACCGCTTCGAACGTGGTCGCGTTTTGGGCCTTTGCTTCCTCGAGCTTGGCGTACTCGGACGGATCGATGCCCTGGGCAAGCAATGCGCGGGCATCCTGGCGGGCCTGCCTGGCCTTGGCTAGGGTGATGCCCTTACGACCATACTCGCCGATGGTGAGGGTGTTCTCCTGGCCGTTCGGGCGCTTGTATTTGAGGCGCCAGACCTTCAGGCCAGAGGGGCGGATTTCAAGATGCAAGCCTTGGCCGTCATTGAGCTTGATCGGCTTGTCCTGGGGCCTGGCCGCCTCGCACTTTGAGTCGGTCAGGGGGGTAACGGTACGGGCCATTTCATCCCTTTAAGGGTAAAACCAATATCGAATCGGTCGTTACCCTCATTCTTACCCCTAAACCGCGTCGCTGTACATCACCATACAGATTCATACAGGCACAAAAAAACCGGCTCAAGGGCCGGTTTCTCTGTGTTCCGAGGTCATATGGAACCACTCGGATTTATGTTCTTGGTGCCCAGGGACGGAATCGAACCGCCGACACGGGGATTTTCAATCCCCTGCTCTACCAACTGAGCTACCTGGGCAACGGGGCGCATTAAAAGCGTTTCTCGACCCTGTGTCAACAGCGAGCCCAAAAAAATTTAGATTTTTCGGGCGCTTAGGCGTCGACTCAGGCGCTGGGGGGCACGTAGCCTTCAGCCTGGGCGTAGTCTTCACCGGACAGGAACTTGTCCATCTCGGCTTGCAGGAACTTGCGATCCTCGGCGTTCATCATGTTCAGCCGGCGTTCGTTGATGAGCATGGTCTGGTGCTTCTGCCACTCTTCCCAGGCCTGCTTGGAGACGTGCTGGTAGATGTCTTCGCCCTTGGCGCCGGGGTAGGGCGGACGATCGAGGGCGGGCAGCTCCTGCTTGTGCTTGCGGCACATCACGGTGCGGGTCATGCGGGTTCTCCTTTGAGCGCCTGCTCGGCGCGCTTGAGCAGTTTCTGCACCGGGGCGGCGAGGCCCAGGCGCGGCGGGGACGCGAGGTTATACCAAAGCCAGTCGCCCTCGGCCACGCGGTGCTGGCGGTGGTCCACCTGCACCAGCCAGGGTTCGATGGCCAGTTGGAAATGGCTGAAGGTGTGCACCAGGCCGGGCAGCGCCTGGCGTTCGTCGATGGCGAGGCCCTGGCGTTCGGCGAGGGCTTCGAGTTCGGCCACGTCGGCCACCTCCGGCGGACCCCAGAGACCGCCCCAGAGGCCGGTCGAGGGGCGGCGCTGGAGGAGCACGGCATTGGCGTCGTTGACGAACAGCGGCATCAGGGTGCTGCGCTGCGGCAGTGTCTTGCGTGGCTTGGCGGCGGGAAAGTCGGTTTCCTGGCCCAGCAGGTGGGCACGGCAGCCGGGCTTGACCGGGCACAGCAGACAGCTGGGTTTGCTGCGGGTACAGAGGGTGGCGCCCAGGTCCATCATCGCCTGGGTGTAGTGGCCGACCCGCTCGTGAGGCATCAGTCGGTCGGCCACCTCCCACAGACGGCGGGCCACGGCGGGTTCGCCCGGATAGCCGGGAGTGGCGGTATAGCGGGCCAGGACGCGCTTGACGTTGCCATCGAGGATGGGCGCCCGGATGCCCATGCTCAGGCTGGCGATGGCGCCAGCGGTGGAGCGACCGATACCGGGCAATTCGGCCAGGGCCTCGACGCTGCGCGGGAATTCGCCGCCATGGCGCTCGACCACGGTCTTGGCGGCCTTGTGCAGGTTGCGCGCGCGGCTGTAGTAGCCGAGGCCGGTCCAGAGGTGCAGCACCTCGTCTTCCGGCGCCGCGGCCAGGGCCTCGACAGTGGGCAGCGCCTGCATGAAGCGGTCGAAGTAGCCCAGCACGGTGGCGACCTGGGTCTGCTGGAGCATGATCTCCGAGACCCAGACGCGATAGGGCGTCACGCCCTGTTGCCAGGGCAGGTCCTTGCGGCCGTGCAGGTCGTACCAGGCCAGCACGGCGGTACCAAAGGCGTCGTCAGTCATCGGCGTTGCAGCAGCCCTCGGATGGCGTTCTGGATGTCGGGGCTGATTTTATCACCGAGCTTCTCTTCGATTTTTTCGTTCAGACGATTGCCAGCGGCACGGGCGATGATCTGGCCCATGGCCTCGCGATCCAGGCGGCAGGCCTTGGCGCCCAGTTCCAGGGGGCCTCGGCACTGCAGCGGCCACTCGATATCCGCATAGCGCTCGCCGACCCGGCAGCCGGGATCGGCGGCGGCATTGGTGTCGCCCTGCACGGTGATGCCCAGGCGGTAGTCGAGGCCGAGGGTGCGCAGGTCGATGTCGCCCGCGCCCTTTACCGCCAGGCCCGGCACGCTGACGCTGAGGTCCTGGTTGCGGGCCACGCCGTTGACGATGCTGAGGCTGCCGCTCAACTGGCGGAAGGGGGTGTTCTGGCCGCCATGGGGCAGCTCCAGCGGCTTGCGATTGAGCAGGGCGATGCCCTGGCACAACTGGCTTTCGACGTTGGCGTCGATCAGTTGGCCATTGCGCAGGGCGAAGCGCGCGGTGCCGCCCAGGTTGTCGATCAGAGTGCGCTGACTGGCGCCCGCGCTGCGCAGATCGGCGTCCAGGTCCAGCAGGCCTTCCACCGGCGGCTTCTGGCCCTGGGCCTGGAGGATGCGCTCCACCGGCACGCCCTTGATGCGCTCGCGAGCGGTCAGTTGCGGCTGGGCGCCACGTACGTCGAGGGCGCCATTGGCCTCGAAGCGACCGCCGAACAGCTCGCCTTCCAGGGCGCTGAGTTGCAGTTGGCCATCGGCGGCCCTGGCCTTGAGGCTGGCGCCTTCGAAGGGCAGGCGATTGAGGGTCAGGTGTTGCAGACTGAGGTTGACCTCGGCGTCCAGGCTGCGCAGGCGCTCCACTGGCAACAGGGTTTCCTGGCTCCAGGCGTGCTGGGTCGGGGCTTCCGGCAGCGGCGAGTTGCCCTGGGTGGCGATGGCATCGACCTGGGCGACCTCTTCCTGGCGCGCGCCATTGGCCTGGCGCGCCGCGGCGGCCTTGGCCGGCAGATAGCGATCCAGGTCCAGGGCGTCGCCGCTGAGCTGGATACGCAGGGCGCGGCGGGCGATGTCGGCGACGGCGACGCGGCCCTTGAGGGTGCTGTCGTCGAGCTGGAAGTTGAAGTCGTCCAGCGCCAGGGCGTTGCGGCTGGCTTGCACCTGGGCATTCATCTCGAAGCGCTGCAGGGTCTTGGCATCGGCCATGGCCGGCAATTCGACGCCGATACTGTCGAGGAAGGCGCGCAGGTCCAGGCGGGCGATGGAGACGCGCCCGGCCAGCTGCGGATCGGTTTCCAGACCGGTGAGCTTGAGGTCGCCCAGTGCCTTGAGGTCATTGGCAGTGAGCTTGAGGCTGGTCCACTCGGCGGTCTGGGCGCGGCGGTCGACGGCCAGTTGGCCGCTGGCGGAATAGTTGACCACCTTGCCGTTGAAGGGCTCGCCACTGGCGTCGCCGGTCAGCTGGAGATTGTCCAGGGCGTATTGCTGGCTGGCCGGATCGAAGCGCAATTCACCGTTGAGCAGTACCGTGGCGTTGACCGGCGGCTGGGTGGTACTGGCGGTGCCGGCCAGCTTGATGGGAATGGGCGTGCCGGCGTAGATGGCACCGGTCTCCAGATCGATGCCCTCGAAGGCATAGCGGGCGCCGCTGCGGGCGTCGCTGTATTCGACGCGGGAATTGCGCACGGTCAGGCTTTCGACGTTGAGCTTGAGCGGCTGGCGTCCCGCGGTCGGCTCGCCAGACGTGGACGCGTCGGCGGAGGTGTCGGTCGGCGCGGCGCCAGCGTCCGCCTTGGATGCGGGGCGGCCGATTTCAGCCCAGTTGGTACGGCCCTGCTCATCGCGACTGGCGGTGAGATCCAGGCCGTCGATCTTGATGTCGCTCATCTCCAGATCACGGCGCAGCAGCAGCGGCAGCAGGCGGACCGAGAGGATCAGCCGCTGCACCTGGGCCAGCTGGCGGTCGGGGGTGGCGGCGCTGGCCAGGGTGACGTCGTGCAATTCGACGCCCAGCCAGGGAAACAGACTCCAGCCGATGTCGCCCTTGAGTTGCAGGTCGACGTTGGCCTTGTCGCGCGCCAGCTGGCGGAGCTCGTCCTTGTAGTCGTTGGGATCGACCAGATGGGTGAGGGCGAAGCCTGCGGCGACCAGCAGGAGCAGCAGGCCGACGAGGACGATACCCAGCACTTTGGCGAAAGCTTTCATGACGAGGAAATTCCTGTTCCGACGGGCGATGGCGCGACTGGCCAGTATAGGGGCTTGGGCTGGCCGCGATGACATCGAGGTGTCGGCCCTGTGACAGCGGTGGTACTCGCCCGTTTCGTCGGCGGTCTTGCACCGCCCGTACCCTGGTAAATGAGCAGGGGTGGCAGTACGCCAGGGTGCGCTTTAATGTCGCGCACCTCTGGTCGGTTGGCGCCGTTTCTTTGACTCGTTTACGGGGAAGCGTGCAGGGAATGTCTACCGACCTGGACGCTATACACTAGAAAAGGGCTGAACCCATGAGCACTACTCTCACCGCTGGCGGCGCCGCTTCGGCACGTCCAGCTTTCCTGTCCAAGGAGCGCATCGTCGCCCGGCCCGGTTTCAACCGCTGGCTGGTCCCGCCGGCCGCTCTGGCCATCCACCTGTGCATCGGCATGGCCTATGGCTTCTCGGTCTTCTGGCTGCCGCTGTCCAAGGCGATCGGCATCACCGCCGCCGTGGCCTGCCCGGTCGAGATGGGCTTCTTCGAACAGATCTTCAGTGCCACCTGTGACTGGAAGATCTCTCAGCTCGGCTGGATCTACACCCTGTTCTTCATCTTCCTCGGCTGCTCGGCCGCCCTGTTCGGTGGCTGGCTGGAGCACGCCGGTCCGCGCAAGGCCGGCGTCGTCTCGGCGCTGTGCTGGTGCGGTGGTCTGCTGATCTCCGCCCTGGGCATCTATACCCACCAGATCTGGATGCTGTGGCTGGGTTCGGGCGTGATCGGTGGTATCGGTCTGGGCCTAGGCTACATCTCGCCGGTGTCGACCCTGATCAAGTGGTTCCCGGACAAGCGCGGCATGGCGACCGGCATGGCCATCATGGGCTTTGGTGGCGGCGCCATGGTGGGTGCACCCCTGGCCGATGCCCTGATGCGGCACTTCGCGTCGGCCACCGAAATCGGTGTCTGGCAGACCTTCCTGGTCATGGCGGTGATCTACTTCGTGTTCATGATGAGCGGCGCTTTGGGCTACCGCGTGCCGCCGACCGGCTGGAAGCCCGCCGGTTGGACGCCGTCCACCAAGAAGGCCGGCAGCAACATGATCACCAATCGCCACGTCCACGTGAGCAAGATCTGGGGCATCCCGCAATTCTGGCTGGTCTGGGCCGTGCTCTGCCTGAACGTGACCGCCGGCATCGGCATCATCGGCATGGCTTCGCCGCTCCTGCAGGAAGTCTTCGGTGGTCGTCTGCTGGGCAACGGCCTGGCCTACGGTGAACTCAGCGCCGATCAGCTCAAGCAGATCGCCGCCATCGCCGCCGGCTTCACCGGTCTGCTGAGCCTGTTCAACATCGGCGGGCGTTTCTTTTGGGCATCCTTCTCCGATTACATCGGTCGCAAGATGACCTACTTCGTCTTCTTCACCCTGGGCTTCGTGCTCTATGCCATCGTGCCCTGGACCGGTCACCTGGGCAGCGTGGCGCTGTTCGTCTTTGCCTTCTGCCTGATCCTGTCCATGTACGGCGGTGGTTTCGCCACCGTGCCGGCCTACCTCGCCGACCTGTTCGGTACCCAGATGGTCGGCGCCATTCACGGTCGCCTGCTCACCGCCTGGGCCGCCGCCGGCGTCTTCGGTCCGGTGCTGGTCAACTACCTGCGCGAGTACCAGCTGAGCATGGGCATCCCCCGTGCCCAGGTGTACGACATCACCCTGTACATCCTGGCCGGTCTGCTGGTGCTGGGCTTCCTCTGCAACCTGATGGTGCGCCCGGTGGCCGACAAGCACTTCATGACCGAGGCCGAACTCGCCGTCGAGCGCGCCAATGGCCACGACAGCAATGCTGGCAGCGCCCAGGTGCTGGAGTGGAGCGCCGATCCCAAGACCAAGCCGCTGGCCATCGCCGCCTGGCTGGCCGTGGGCATCCCGCTGGCCTGGGGTATCTGGATCACCCTGCAAAAGACCGCCGCGCTGTTCAGCTGAGTCACAGCCGAATCAAGCGGTAACGGGGCGTCCCCACGCGGGCGCCCCTGGCGGTGGGACGCCTCGTCCCGCCGCGCTTTCGATCCAGTCCTCGCGCCCCTATAATATCGGCCCTTTCGCCCACCGATTTTCGCGGAGCAGGCTATGGCCGAACGCAAGGCAACCGTCGAGCGCAACACCCTGGAAACCCAGGTCAAGGTATCCCTGGATCTGGACGGCACGGGCGCGGCGCGCTTCGACACCGGGGTCCCCTTCCTCGAGCACATGCTCGACCAGATCGCCCGCCATGGGCTGATCGACCTCGATATCCACTGCCGCGGCGACCTGCACATCGACGACCACCACACGGTGGAAGACATCGGCATCACCCTCGGCCAGGCCTTCGCCAAGGCCGTCGGCGACAAGAAGGGCATCCAGCGCTATGGCCATGCCTATGTGCCCCTGGACGAGGCCCTGTCACGCGTCGTCATCGACTTCTCCGGCCGGCCCGGCCTGCACTGGAACGTGCCCTTCACCCGCGCCACCGTGGGCCGCATGGACGTCGATCTGTTCCTCGAATTCTTCCAGGGCTTCACCAACCACGCCCAGGTGACCCTGCACGTCGACAACCTGCGCGGGGTCAATAGCCACCACCAGATCGAGACGGTGTTCAAGGCCTTTGGCCGCGCCCTGCGCATGGCCCTTGCCGAAGATCCGCGCATGGCCGGTGTCATGCCCTCCACCAAGGGGTGCCTGTGATGCAGACGGTAGCCGTCATCGACTATGGCATGGGCAACCTGCACTCCGTGGCCAAGGCCCTGGAGCATGCCGGTAGCCACCAGGTGCTGGTGACCGGCGATCCCGCGGTGATCCGCGAGGCGGACCGCATCGTCCTGCCCGGCGTCGGCGCCATCCGCGATTGCATGGCCGAGATCCGCCGCCAGGGCATCGATGAGCTGGTCCGCGAAGTCAGCCAGGATCGTCCCTTCCTCGGCGTCTGCGTCGGCATGCAGGCGCTGATGCAGCGCAGCGAAGAGAACGGCGGGGTGGACTGCATCGGCCTGTTCCCCGGCGCCGTGCGGCGTTTCCCGGGCGGCATGCAGGAAGAGGGCGAGACCCTCAAGGTGCCGCACATGGGCTGGAACGAGGTCAGCCACGTGCTTGACCATCCGCTCTGGCACGGTATCCCCGATCGCGCCCGCTTCTATTTCGTGCACAGCTTCTATGTCGAGGCCGGCAATCCGCGCCAGGTGGTCGGTCGCGGCCACTACGGCCTGGACTTCGCCGCGGCCCTGGCCGACGGCTCGCGCTTCGCCACCCAGTTCCACCCCGAGAAGAGCGCCGACTGCGGTCTGCAGCTCTATGCCAACTTCCTCGCCTGGGACGGCCGCTGGTAATGGCGCGCAAGCCGTCCGCGCCGCTGGTCAGGCTCGAACCCGAGCAGACCCAGCGCCTGGTCACGGCCTTGCAGACCCTGCTGGACGATAGCTTCGAGGTCCGCCTGGGGCGGTTCGAAGTCGAGGAGCTGCTGGATTTCTTCGCCCGCGAGTGCGGGCCGCTGTACTACAACAAGGCGGTTGCCGACGTGCAGGCCCTGCTCAGGGAGCGCGTCGACAGCCTGGAAAGCGACATCTGGGCGCTGGAAAAGCCCTAGACCGCCCTCACCCCCGAGCCAAGGTATTGCCATGCTGATCATCCCCGCCATCGACCTCAAGGACGGCGCCTGCGTCCGCCTGCGCCAGGGGCGCATGGAAGACTCCACCGTGTTCTCCGACGATCCCGTGGCCATGGCCGCCCAGTGGGTCGACGGCGGCTGCCGCCGGCTGCACCTGGTGGATCTCAACGGCGCCTTCGAGGGCCAGCCGGTCAATGGCGAGGTGGTCACCGCCATCGCCAAGCGCTATCCCGGCCTGCCGATCCAGATCGGCGGCGGCATCCGCTCGCTGGAGACCATCGAGCACTATGTGCGTGCCGGCGTCAGCTACGTGATCATCGGCACCAAGGCGGTCAAGCAGCCGGAATTCGTCGGTGAAGCCTGCCGCGCCTTCCCCGGCAAGGTCATCGTCGGCCTGGATGCCAAGGACGGCTTCGTCGCCACCGACGGCTGGGCCGAGGTCAGCGAACTGCAGGTCACCGACCTGGCTCGCCGCTTCGAGGCCGACGGCGTCAGCGCTATCGTCTACACCGACATCGCCCGCGACGGCATGATGCAGGGCTGCAACGTGCCGGCCACCCGCGCCCTGGCCGAAGCCACCAGCATCCCGGTGATCGCCTCCGGCGGCATCCACAACCTGGGTGACATCCAGAAGCTGCTCGACGCCCGCAGCCCGGGCATCATCGGCGCCATCACCGGCCGGGCGATCTACGAGGGCACCCTCGACGTCGCCGAGGCCCAGGCGCTGTGCGACAACTTCAAGGTCTGAGGGCCATGGCAATGATCGAATGCTCTTCGCTCGATGAGGTTCGCGCCGCGATCGACGAACTCGATCAGCAGATCGTCCAGTTACTGGCAGCGCGCGGCGCCTGTGTACGGCAGGCGGCACGCTTCAAGAAGGACGATGCTGCGGTGCGTGCGCCACAGCGAGTCGAGCAGGTCATCGCCAAGGTCAAGGCGCTGGCCTCGAGGCTGAAGCGTCACCGGTAGTAGTCGAGCAGGTCTACCGGGCGATGATTGCCGCATTCATCGACGCTGAGTTGGCGGAGCACGCCACCTTGCAGCAACGTACCTGACTTCGTTTTCTGGAGAGATACATGGCGCTGGCGAAACGCATCATCCCCTGCCTGGACGTGGACAATGGCCGCGTGGTCAAGGGCGTCAAGTTCGAGAACATCCGCGATGCCGGTGATCCGGTGGAGATCGCCCGCCGCTACAACGAGCAGGGCGCCGACGAGATCACCTTTCTCGACATCACCGCCAGTCACCAGGGCCGCGACACCACCCTGCACACCGTGGAACGCATGGCCAGCCAGGTGTTCATCCCGCTGACCGTGGGCGGCGGCGTGCGCACCGTGCAGGACATCCGCAACCTGCTCAACGCCGGTGCCGACAAGGTCTCGATCAACACCGCGGCGGTCTTCACCCCCGAGTTCGTCGGCGAAGCCGCGGCGCGCTTCGGTTCCCAGTGCATCGTGGTGGCCATCGACGCCAAGCGCGTCAGCGGCCCCGACGAAACCCCGCGCTGGGAGATCTTCACCCATGGCGGGCGCAAGCCCACCGGTCTCGACGCCGTGGCCTGGGCGCAGAAGATGGAAGGCCTGGGCGCCGGCGAGATCCTGCTCACCAGCATGGACCAGGACGGCATGAAGAACGGCTTCGACCTGGGCGTGACCCGCGCCGTCAGCGAGGCGGTGGGCATCCCGGTGATCGCCTCGGGTGGCGTCGGCAATCTGCAGCACCTGGCCGACGGCATCCTCGAAGGCAAGGCCTCTGCGGTGCTGGCCGCGAGCATCTTCCATTTCGGCGAATGCACCATTCCCGAGGCTAAACGGTACCTGGCCGAAAAAGGGATTGTGATACGCTCCACAAAATCTTAAGCACCGGCGGGGCCGGCAGGGAGAGGGGCGTGCGCAAGGGAGTCTGGGCCTGCTTGGCCGGTTTGCTGCTGGTATCCACCGCGGTCAGGGCGGAGCTTCCGGCGGGTTATCAGCTGACACTGCTGACGGAAAACTTCCCGCCCTACAACTTCTCCGTCGATGGCAAGAATTTCGCTCGCGAAGGCGACCTCAAGGGCATCGCCGTCGACATGGTCCGCGAGATGTGCACGCGGGCCGGCATCTCCTACAACCTCACCCTGAGATTTCCCTGGGAGCGGATCTACGGCATGGCCCTGGATCAGCCCGACCATGGCGTCTTCGTCACCGCCCGGCTGCCGGAGCGCGAGGCTTTGTTCAAGTGGGTCGGTCCCATCGGCCCGGACGATTGGGTCCTGCTCGGTCGCGCCGACAGCCACCTGCAACTGCGCAGCCTGGACGATGTCCGCAAGCAGCAGCTCAGGATCGGCGCCTACAAGGGCGACGCCATCGCCGAGAGTCTCGTCCAGCAGGGCTTCCAGCCGGATCTTGCGCTGCGCGATCAGGAAAACGTGCAGCGCCTGGTCAAGGGACAGATCGATGTCTGGGCCACCGGAGATCCCGCCGGTCGCTACCTGGCCCGCCAGGAAGACGTGACCGGACTCAAGATGCTGCTGCGCTTCAACAGCGGCGAGCTGTTCCTGGCGCTGAACAAGCAGACCCCCGACGAGGTGGTACAGAAGCTGCAGAAGGCCCTCGACGAGATGCGCCAGAGCGGTGCGGTTCAGACCATCTTCAATCGTTATCTGTGATCCCGGCGGGCCGAGCGATCGGCGCGGACGGTCGCCTGAGGAGAGAGCTATGCGCAAGTCCTGGTTGGCCATCGCCGCCGTGCTGTTGAGTTGCACCTTCGGCCTGGGGACAGCCCGGGCGGAATTGCCAGCGGGCTATCGCGTGGTGCTGCTGACCGAGAACTTCCCGCCCTTCAACATGGCGGTGGACGACAAGAACTTCGCGCGTGACGACGCCATCGACGGCATCAGCGCCGATCTGGTGCGCGAGATGTTCAAGCGCGCCGGGATCGACTACAACCTCTCGCTGCGCTTTCCCTGGGATCGCATCTACAACCTGACCCTGGAAAGCCCCAACTACGCGCTGTTCTCCGTGTCGCGCACCGAGTCCAGGCTGCCGCTGTTCAAGTGGGTCGGGCCGCTGGGCAAGACCCGCAAGGTGTTCATGGCGCTGGCCGGCAGCACCCTCAAGGTGCCAGACCTGGCCACGGCAGCCCGGCTGCGCGTCGGTGCCTACAAGAATTCCGCCGTGAGCCTGATGATTCAGGAAAAGGGCATCGTCCCCATCGATGCCCTGCGTGATCAGGAGAACATCGCCAAATTGCAGAAGGGCGAGATCGACGTCTGGGCCACCACCGACGTGGTCGCCCGTTACCTGGCCAAGCAGCAGGGCGTCAGCAACCTGCAGACCCTGCTCAGCTTCCAGGAATCCGACCTCTACCTGGCCCTGAACAAGGACACCCCCGACGAGGTGGTGACCCGCCTGCAGCAGGCCCTGGATGCCATGCGCCGCGAAGGCCTGGTCGACAGCATCACCAACAACTATCTCTAATGCGGTGCCGCGTGGCGGGCGCCTGGCGAGTTGCGCTGGAGGTGAGCATTCGCTAGCGCCCTGTCTGCACGCGAGCTGCCAGGGGTTCCGTATTGGCCCGGCAGCTGGACGGGGCCGCGAAGCCTTGACGACCGAGGTGAGGCCAGCCGCAGTGAGCGCTGAACGTTGTAAAGGGATACTCAACGAAACCTCGGAAATGCGGCCTTGTGTCGCCAGGGAGTTGCAATGCAAAAGCTGTGGTTGCGTCTTGCAGGGGTACTGCTGGGTTGCACGCTGGGCTTGACCCAGGCCCGTGCCGAGCTGCCGGATTACTATCAGGTCGTGCTCCTGACCGAAAATTATCCTCCCTTCAACATGTCGGTCGATGACAAGAACTTCGCCCGCGATGACGCCATCGACGGTATCGCCACCGATGTCGTCCGCGAGATGTTCAGGCGTGCGGGCATCAAGTACAGCCTTTCGCTGCGCTTCCCCTGGGACCGCATCTATCGGCTGACCCAGGAGACGCCCAACTACGGACTCTTCTCCGTCGCCTACACCGAGGCGCGCAAGGATCAGTTCAAATGGGTGGGGCCCTTTGGCCGATCGAGCTGGACCCTGCAGGCGTTGCCTGGCAGCAAGCTGGACGTCAAGACGCTCAAGGACGCCGCCCGCTATCGCATCGGTACCTATCGCAACGATGTGATCAGCAAGACGCTGACCGCCCAGGGCATTCCGGTCATCGACGCCCTGCGCGATCAGGAGAACGTCGACAAACTGGTGAAGGGCCAGATCGATATCTGGGCAACCGCCGATCCTGTCGGTCGCTATCTCGCCAAGCAGCAGGGGGTGACCGGCTTGCAGACGCTGCTGCGCTTCAACGAGGTGGATCAGTATCTGGCGCTGAACAAGGACACGCCTGACGAGGTGGTGATACGCCTCAGGGCGGCGCTGGAGCAGATGCGCAAGGAAGGGGTGATCGACAGCATCACCAACAACTACCTCTGACGCCTGGAGGCCGGTCGCTAGCGATAGCGACCAGCGCGGCCGTGCCCGGCCATGGCCTGGTTGGCACGCAGGGCGATCATCTGCGGCAGGTCGATGACCTCCACGCCCTGGGCCTTGAGCAGCGGCAACTGCTGGGCCAGCACCGCCAGGGTCGCCGGGTGCGGATGGCCGATCAGCACGGCGCTGCCCTGGCGCTTGGCCAGACGCACGCCTTCGGCCAGTTGCGCGGCCACGGCTGCCGGAGTCGCCTCGTTGTCCAGGAAGACATCGCGCGAGACGCTGGCCAGGCCGATCTTCTGGGCCTCCGCGGCGGCCACGGTGGCAGCGCTGGTGCGGCTGTCGAGAAACAGCAGGTGGCGCTCCTGCAGGACCTGCATCAACTCGGCCATGGCCGGTCGGTCGGCGGTCATGCGACTGCCTTCGTGGTTGTTCACCCCATCCGCCTCGGGAACCCGTTCCAGCGCTCGATCGAGGCGTTGCAGGCGCTCGGCCGAGGACATTTCCGGATGCCAGGCATAGGGGCCGCCGGCCGGGTCCATGGGCAGGTGCAGCAACACGGTGCGCCCGGCGCGATGGGCCTGGGCGGCCAGCTCGGCGGCGTAGCGGGTCTCGGGGATGATGGCCAGGACCACCGGCGCGGGTAGCGCCAGGACCTGGCGATCCCGGGCCGGATTCTGGCCGAGATCGTCGATGACGATGGTCAGCTGCGCGGTGGCGGCCTGGGCCAGACCGCTGGCCAGGGCGAGCACCCCGGCCAGTAACCAACGTCCCATCCTCACGGGGTATGGGTGACGTTGAGCCCCTTGAGCAGCGACAGCGCCTGAGAGAGCTGGAAGTCGTCATCCTGCGGCCGCGGACTCTGGTTGGGCGCCTTGCTGCCGGTGGGCCGATCGGCGCCGCCGTTGCCATTGCCCAGGTGACCGGCCAGATCCGCTTCGCGGAAGTATTCGTCGCCACCGCTCTGCGGGGTGACCTTGGCCGGCGCCACGGCGATGTCCGGGGTGATGCCCTGGGCCTGGATGGAGCGACCGTTCGGCGTGTAGTAGAGCGCCGTGGTGAGCTTGAGCGCCCGGTCGTTGTTGAGCGGCAGCACCGTCTGCACCGAGCCCTTGCCGAAGCTGTCGGTACCCATGAGGATGCCGCGCTTGGAGTCCTGCAGGGCGCCAGCGACGATTTCCGCGGCCGAGGCACTGCCGCCGTTGATCAGCACCACCAGCGGTACCTTCTCGCTGGGATCGGCGGCATCGGCCGAGAAGCGCAGTTCGGAATTGGGCAGTCGACCCTTGGTGTAGACGATCAGGCCATGGGTCATGAAGGCATCGGCCACCTCGACCGCCGACTGCAGCACCCCACCCGGGTTGTTGCGCAGGTCGAGGATCAGGCCCTTGAGCTTGCCCTTGTTCTCCTGGCGCAGCTTGGCGAGCGCCTTGACCGTCTCTTCGCCGGTGTTGACCTGGAACTGCGAGATGCGCAGCAGGCCATAGCCGGATTCGAGCACCTGGCTCTTGACGCTGTTGACCTTGATCACCGCCCGCGCCAGCTTGACGTCGAACGGCTGGCCACCACCGCGGACGATGGTCAGCACGATGGGGCTGCCCGGCTTGCCGCGCATCTTGTCGACTGCTTCGTTGATGGCCTGGCCCTTGGTTGGCTGGCCGTCGATCTTGACGATCAGGTCGCCCGGTTGCAGGCGCGCCTTGGCCGCCGGGGTGTCGTCGATGGGCGAGACCACCTTGATGAAGCCGTTTTCCTGGCCGACTTCCAGGCCCAGGCCGCCGAATTCACCGCTGGTGGTTTCCTGCAGCTCGGCGAAGTCCTTGGGTTCCAGGTAGGCCGAATGCGGATCCAGGTTGCTGAGCATGCCCTTGATGGCGTTTTCCAGCAGGACCTTGTCGGACACCGGCTCCACATAAGCCGCCTTGATGCGGTCGAACACCTCGGCAAAGGTGCGCAGCTCGTCCAAGGGCAGCGGAGCGCTGGCCGGAGCCGCGGGCGCGGTGCCCGATGCGACCGGCGTCACTGCAGCCGGCGTGCTCTGCGACGATTGCGCCTGGACGACTCCAACGCCGCTGAACAGCAGGGCGAGGACCAGGACGGTGGGACGAAAGCGATGCGGCATGTGCAGCTCCTAAACCGAGGTGTGTCGCACTATCCCTGAGCACGGCACCAGATGACCGGGTCCGTTGGGCGGCCCTGTTGGCGGATGGCGAAGTACAAGGCGGAGGCTTCCTGACCGCCGCTGGCGCCGACGGTCGCAATGGCATCTCCGGCCTTGACCACGTCACCTGCAGACTTGAGCAGGCTCTGATTATGTCCGTACAGGCTGAGATAGCCATTCCCATGATCGATGATAACCAGTTGGCCGGCGCCCCTTAGCCAGTCGGCGAAGACCACCCGGCCGTCGTGTACCGCCTTGACCCGGGTGCCGGCACCGGCGGCGATCAGGACACCGTCCCATTTCGCGCGGGGATCGTCGCCGCGGGCACTGCCGAAACGGGCCACCAGGCGACCATCGACCGGCCAGGGCAGCTTGCCGCGCGCATTGGCGAAGGCACCGCCATAGGCAGGTGCTGCACTAGACACCGCCAGCTCCGGGGCGTTCGAGGGGCGCGAGGCTTTCGGCTCGCTTTGCGCCTGGCGCCGTGCCGCTTCCCGCGCCTGGGCAGCGCGAGCTTCGGCCAGTTGCCGTTGGCGGGCCTCCTCGGCTTCGCGGGCCTGACGCGCGAGGGTTTCCTCGATGGTCTTGAGCACCTTGTTCAGGGCTGCCTGATCCTGCTCGCGGCTTTCGATCTCGCGACTCTTGTCGCGGTAGTCCGCATTGATCTTGGCCAGGGCCGCCTGGCGCTCCTTGCGCACCTCGGCCAGCTCCGCCTGACGCTTCTCCAGGTCTTCCCGACGCGCGACCAGCTCACCCTGTTCCTGCTGGATGCCCTGTTCCACCTCGCGCAATTCGCGCAGGGTGTCGTTGAAGCTGGCGAGCTGATCCAGGCGGGTGCGATTCAGGTAGTTGTAGTAGGTGAGGGTGCGACTGACCTTTTCCGGATGCTCCTGATTGAGCAGCAGCTTGAGGTATTCCTGGCGCCCGCTCTGGTAGGCGGCGCGCACCTGCACGGCGATCAGCTTCTGTTGCTCAGCGCGAGACTGGTCGAGCTTCTTCTTGCGCCCGTCCAGCTCTTGCAGCTTTTTTTCGCCGTTCTCCAGCTGCTTCTGCAGCGAGTCGACCTGCTTTTCCAACTCGCCCATCTGGGTCTCGGTGCCCTGCAGCTGCTTCTGCACGCCGGACTTCTCGGCCTGCACCTGCTTGAGTACCTTCTGCATCTCCTGGATTTCCCGGCGGGTCTGCTCGATCTGCCGCTGGGTGTCGGCGCGGTCGTCGGCCAGGGCGGGAGCGAGAACGCTGGCAAGCAGGAAAAGGGCAAGAACGGGGCGCATGCGAGGTCGTACGTTTCAAGGGCGAAGCGCCTAGTATGCCCGTCACATCCGGCAAAAAAAACGGCAAGGCACGCCGTTCAGCGTTCACGGCCCGACCAGGCGGCCAGGCTGCGAACGAGGGGGCATTTCTGTTTCAGTAACCCACGGTGAAACGGGTGCGGTGGTGGACAGGCCGTTCGGCCTCGTCCAGCAGGGCCACGGCGAAGTCCTCGTAGGAGATATGGCTGTCACCGGCCGCATCGAACAGCAGGGCATCGTCGCCCAGACGGAAGCTACCGGTACGCTCGCCGGGCGCGAAGACCATCTGCGGACTGACGAAAACCCAATCGAGGTCGCTGACCCCGCGCAGGGCATCCAGGGTGGCGATGCCGGCTTCGGCTTCAGTGCGGTATTCCGCGGGAAAGCCAGGGGCGTCGAACAGTCGTGCGCCGTCCGGCAGGCGCAGGCTGGCGGCGCCGCCGACGATCAGCAGGCGCGGGATGCCGGTGGCCCGGGCGAAGTCGATCAGGGTGCCTGGTGCGATGTCGGCGAATCTCAGGCTGCTGATCAACACCTCGTGACCGGCCAGGGCCTTGGCGGCCCGCGGATCGGTGACATCGCCGGCGACCACGGTCAGGCCGGCGCGGGACGCCAGGCGCGCGGGATCCCGTACCAGGGTGGTGACCTGGTGGCCGCGGGAGAGGGCTTCGTCGAGCAGACGGCTGCCGACGTTGCCGGTGGCGCCGAGCAGGGCGATGGAGGTCATGGCTTGGATTCCTCGGAAATGAAGGGAAGCCAAGCCTAGGCAGAGCGGCGAAAGCCGCCAAGGAGGCAGTTTGAGATGAGCTGGTTACCTGCGGATAACCCGGGGTCGCCGAGGGTATGGCGCCATCGGGGGGCTGTGTATACTGGCCAGCATTTTTAGCCCTCCCTGGATAGCTCTTTCATTATGGAATTTCTCGGTCGGGTGGTCGAATTCGCCACCCATCATCCGCTTCTCGTCGCCGCCTTCCTCGCCATCGTCGCCCTGATGCTGTTCAACGAGACCCGTAGGGGCGGTCGCAGCCTGTCCACCGGCGAACTCACCAATCTGGTCAATCGCGAAGAGGGTGTGGTGCTCGACATCCGCCCGAGCAAGGACTTCGCCGCCGGGCATATCGTCGGCGCGCTGAACATCGCTCAGGAGAAAGTCGCCAGCAGCCTGTCTCTACTGGAGAAGCACAAGGCCAAGACCCTGATCGTGGTGGACAGTGCCGGCCAGCAAGCCGGTGCCGTGTGCGGCGAGCTGCAGAAGGCCGGCTTCACCGCCGCTCGACTGAATGGCGGTATCGCCACCTGGCGTGCAGAAAATCTGCCCCTGGTGAAGTGACCCCCTAGCGTGGCCGTTCCATCGGCCACTGGAGACCGCGCATGTCTGACGTCGTCATCTATACCAGCGCCTGGTGTCCCTATTGCCATCGTGCCAAGCACCTGCTCGATCGCAAGAACGTGGCCTATCGGGAAATTTCCGTTGACGGCCAGCCGGCGCTGCGCAGTGAAATGGCCCGCAAGGCCGGTCGCACCAGCGTGCCGCAGATCTGGGTCGGCAGCACCCACGTCGGCGGTTGCGACGACCTCTATGCCCTAGACCGAAGCGGGCGTCTCGATCCGCTGCTGTCCGCCTGACCAACACTCATCACTCAAGGCCCTACCATGACCGACCAAGCCAATGGCGCCCAGGAAGACGGCGCTCAGTTCTCTCTCCAGCGCATCTACATCCGTGACCTGTCCTTCGAAGCGCCCAAGAGCCCCGAGATCTTTCGTCAGGACTGGCAGCCCAACGTCAACCTGGACCTGGCCACTCGCCAGAAGACGCTGGGTGACGACTTCCACGAAGTGGTGCTGACCCTGACCGTGACCGTCAAGAACAACGAAGAGACCGCCTTCATCGCCGAAGTGCAGCAGGGTGGCATCTTCCTGATCAAGGGCCTGGACGCCGCGTCCATGGCCCATGCCTTGGGCGCCTTCTGCCCCAACATCCTGTTCCCCTACGCCCGTGAGGCGCTGGACAACATGGTGGTGCGTGGCTCCTTCCCCGCGCTGATGCTGCAGCCGGTGAACTTCGACGCCCTCTACGCCCAGGAACTGGCGCGCATGCAGACCGCTGGCGAAGCCTGATCGGCTCCACCGCGATGACGAACGCCCCTTGCGAGGGGCGTTCTGCTGTCTGGCCCCGGGTCTCTTGGGAAATGCCTAGGCCTTGTCTGCCTCTCGCTCGCGCGCCTTTGTGCTCGCTCTGAGCTTGCGACTGGCGCGCCAGAGATCGAAGCTGAACACCGCAAGACCGGTCCAGATGCAGAGAAAGGCGAACAGCCGCTCACGGGGGAAGGGCTCGTCATAGAGCCAGACCGCCTGGATCAGTACCAGGGTCGGCGCCAGGTACTGCAAAAAGCCCAGGGTCGAATAGGGCAGCTTGCGCGCCGCGGCGTTGAAGCACAGCAGCGGGATCAGGGTGACTGGTCCGGCCAGCACGATCAGCAGGCCCAGGGAAGACTGCCAGGTCTCGGCCTGCAAGCTCACCCCAGGGGTCAGCAGCGGCAGCGCGACCAGGGCGATCGGCACCAGCATCCAGCTCTCCGCCACCATGCCCGGCAGCGCGGCCACCGGCGTCTGCCGCCGCACCAGGCCATAGAAGGCGAAGCTCAGCGCCAGAGCCAGGGAAACCCAGGGCAGTTGCCCCAGGGTCCACAGCTGCTGGGCCACGCCGAGCACCGCCAGGCCCACGGCGATCCATTGCAGCGGGCGCAGGCGTTCACCGAGGAGCACCAGGGCGAGCAGGATGTTGACCAGCGGATTGATGTAGTAGCCCAGGCTGGCCTCGACCACGTGAGCGTTGTTGACCGCCCAGATGTAGACCAGCCAGTTGCAGGCCACCAGCGCGCCGGATACGGCCAACCAAAGTAGCCGTTTGGGATGAGCGCGCAGCTCCGCCCACCAGCCGCGATGGCGCCAGACCAACAGCAGCAGGGCGCTGAACAGGGCGGACCAGAGGATGCGCTGGAACAGGATCTCGGTCGCCGGCAGGGCCGCCAGCAGTTTGAAGAACAGCGGAAACAAGCCCCACAGCCCATAGGCGGTGAGGCCCAGGGCATAACCCTGGCGCAAGGCAGACATGAGGGATCCTTAGGCAGGCAACGTTCTTGTCCGGGCAGGATAGCTCAAGGGACGGCGGGATGTGGGCTGAGGTGGTGCGCTTGTGGTGTGACCGTCGCGACGGTCGATCGCGGCCATGGCGGTCCGCCAATGCGGCCGCTCGTACGAAAAGTCCGGTGCCTGTAGGAGCGGCCCATGGCCGCGATCAGTGTTGTAGCGTGGAAAACGGCGCAGCCTTTTCCATTGGAGAAGTCCTCATGAGGCGTACCCTCACCCCGGCCCTCTCCCAGGGGAGAGGGGTATTCGGGCGCCCAGGCTAGAACAGTCGCAACGGCGCCTCGTCCAGGGCGGCGCGCTGTTCGCGCAGGGTCAGGATCTGATCGCCCCAGTAGCGTTCGCTGCCGAACCAGGGAAAGCTCTTGGGAAAGGCCGGATCGTCCCAGCGACGTGCCAGCCAGGCGCTGTAGTGCATCAGGCGCAGGGTCCGCAGCCCCTCGATCAGGGCCAGCTCGCGCGGCTGGAAATCGTGGAATTCCTCGTAGCCGTCCATCAGCTCGGACAGCTGCGTCAGCCGCTCCTGGCGATCACCGGCCAGCAGCATCCAGAGATCCTGCATGGCCGGACCGTGGCGGCAGTCGTCGAGGTCGACGATGTGGTAGGCATCGTCGCGGCAGAGCAGGTTGCCCGGGTGGCAGTCACCGTGCAGGCGGATGACGTCGTAGCTGACGCTCTCGAAGAGTTCGTCGAGGCGCAAGAGCAGGTCGCGCGCCACGGATTCATAGGCGGGCAGCAGGCTCTTGGGAATGAAGTTGCCGGTGAGCAGGGTGTCCAGCGAGGCATGACCGTAGCCCTGGACGTCCAGCGACTCACGGTGCTGGAAGGGCCGGCTGGCACCCACCGCATGCAGCCGACCGAGCAACTGGCCGAGGCGATGCAACTGATTGAGATCGCCTGGCTCCGGCGCGCGACCGCCACGGCGGGGAAAGAGTGCGAAGCGAAAGCCGGCATGGGTGAACAGCGTCTGGCCGTCGCGCTGCAAGGGCGCGACCACGGGCACCTCGCGCTCCTCCAGTTCGGCGGAAAAGGCGTGTTCTTCCAGAATGGCCGCGTCGGTCCAGCGATCCGGGCGATAGAACTTGGCGATCAGCGGGGTCTCGGCTTCGATGCCGATCTGATAGACGCGATTCTCGTAGCTGTTGAGCGCCAGCACCCGGGCATCGCTGAGATAGCCCAGGCTTTCGATGGCGTCGATGACGAGGTCGGGACTCAGATTTTCGAACGGATGAGACATGGCGCGCTCCTCGGTCACGGGGGACGATGGCGATTGCCACCCTGCATCCGGGAGATGCTAGCGCATGCCCGAGCCCCATGGCGAAGGCTCGAGCGCTATCCGCTCGCCGGTCAGGCGCCGATCACGCCGCCGTCTTCCCGAGTGATGACCATCACCGAAGAGCGGGGCTGACCATCCGGTCGTTGCTCCGGGAACTGGGAACCGCCTTCCTCGCCAGGGTGCTGGATGCCGACGAACATCGTCCGGTAGTCCGGCGAGAAGGCCAGGCCGGTGACCTCGCAGCCGACCGGGCCGACCAGGAAACGGCGCATCTCGCCGCTACGCGGATCGGCGCAGAGCATCTGGTTGTTGCCCATGCCCTCGTAGTCACCCTTGTTGCTGTACTTGCCGTCGGTGAGTACCCACAGCCGGCCGGCAGCGTCGAAGCCCAGGCCATCGGGGCTGTTGAACATGTTCTCGGCATTGATCTGCTGGGAGCCGGCTTCCGGCGTGCCCGGGTGCACCTTGGGATTGCCGGCGATGACGAAGAGGTCCCAGTCGAAACTCAAGGCCGCGGCATCGTCACCGCTCTCGCGCCAGCGCACGATCTGGCCGTAGAGGTTATTGGCGCGGGGATTGGGGCCACCCACCGGCATGCCGTCTTCACCGCGCTTGGTGTTGTTGGTCAGGGTGCAGTAGACCTGGCCGTCCTTGGGGCTGACGGCGATCCACTCGGGTCGGTCCATGCGCGTGGCGCCGACCTGGCTACCGGCCTGGCGGGCGTGGATGAGCACCTCGGCCTGGCTGGCGAAGCCGTTGGCGGCGGTGAGGCCGTTCTCGCCATGCACCAGCGGCAGCCACTGGCCGCGGCCCTTGGGACGGTTCGGGTCGCGGTCGCCCTCGTCGAAGCGGGCGACATAGAGGGTGCCGTGGTCGAGCAGGTCGCGATTGGCCTTGGGGTCGTCCTGCAGGCGGTCGCGGCTGACGAACTTGTAGATGAATTCGCCACGTTCGTCGTCGCCCATGTAGACCACCACGCGGCCATCACGGGTGCGGGCGAGGGCGGCGTTCTCGTGCTTGAAGCGACCCAGGGCGGTGCGCTTGACCGGCTTGGCCTGGGGATCGAAGGGATCGATCTCGGTGATCCAGCCGTGGCGGTTGAGTTCGTTGGGATTCTGCGCCAAGTCGAAACGATCGTCGTGCAGGTGCCAGTCGTTCTCCACGCTGGCGTGCTTGACGCTGTAGCGCTTCTGGGCCGCATCGAATTTCAGGTTGGCGTCGCGGCTGCCAAAGACATCGGTGAAGTTCTCTTCGCAGGTCAGATAGGTGTGCCAGGGGGTGGCGCCGCTGGAGCAGTTCTGGAAGGTACCCAATACTTCGCGTCCGGCCGAGTCGGCGGCGGTCTTGAGCAGGTCGTGGCCAGCAGCCGGACCGCTGACGGCGATGGGCGTATTGCCATGCACCCGGCGGTTGTAAGGCGAGCCCTGGACGAAGTGCCATTGGCCGTCCACGCGCTTCACCTCGATCACCGAGACGCCCTCGGCGGCCTGAGCCTTGCGGGTGTCTTCCAGGGACTTGGGCGGCGTGCCGTGGCTGAGCAGATAGCGGTAGTTGGTGTATTCGTTGTTGATCGCCATCAGCGCCCGGTCCGGATCGTCCGGGAAGGGATAGAAGGCCATGCCATCGTTGTTGTCACCGAACTGCACGGCCTGGTCGGCGGCGCTGGGGCTGCCATCGGGGCGGAAGGCCGGGCCATCGGTGTGCAGTGGCTGGCCCCAACTGATGAGCACGCTGGCGCGATAGCCGGGCGGCACCACCAGGGTGTCGGCGGTGGAAGCCGGGATGTTGGCGAAGCCGATCAGGGGATTGCCCGAGGCCTCGCTGACGGCGTCGGCCAGAGCACTGCGACCGAGCAGGCCACCGCCAAGGAACAGGGCGGCACCGGCGAGGGCACCCGCGCCGATGAAGCGTCGGCGGCTGAGGTGGACGAGGCGTTCGAGATCAGTCTGGTCGTTGTGCATGCGGATGGCTCCCTCACGGTGTGCAGGCGAGGCTAGTCAGACTAAATGACGTTTTGGTGACAGCGGCTAGTCGCCGGGTGGTGGTGTCCGCGCCAGGCAATAGACATCGACCCGCCCGGCGCCAGCGCGCTTGAGCAGGCGCGCCAGGCTGTCGGCGGTGGCGCCGGTAGTGAGGACGTCGTCCACCAAAGCCAGATGGCGACCCTCCAGCTGGGCGTCCTGCACCAGGGCGAAGGCCTGTTTGAGATTGCGCCGCCGCTCGCTGGCGCTCAGGCCTTGCTGGCTGTGCTGTTCCTGCACCCGCTGCAACAATCCGCCATCCACCGGCAGTTGCAGGGCCTGGCCGAGCCAGTTGGCCAGCAGGGCGGCCTGGTTGGAGCCGCGCTGGTGCAGGCGCAAGGGTGAGAGCGGAACCGGCAGCAACAATTCCGGGCGTGGCTGGCCTTCGTCGAACAGGTGCTGCAGATGCCGCGCCAGCAGCGTCCCGGCCACGCGACCGAGACTGCCCTGGTCGCGATGCTTGAATCTGTTGATCAGGGTGTCGACTGGAAAGGCATAGCGCCAGGGCGCCAGTACCTGGTCGAAGGCCGGCGGCCCGGCCAGGCAGTTGCCGCAGAGCAGGCCGTCCACCGGCAGGGGCAGGGCGCAGCATTGGCAATGGGGCCCAAGCCAGGGCAATTCGCTGTCGCAGCCTTCGCACAGCGGCAGTCCGGCCGGAAGCCAGGCGGCGCAGAGGGCGCAACTGGTCCCGGGCCGCAGGCGTTGCCAGTGGCGCTTCATTACCTGGGAGAGCGGTGGGGGCATGACGGCATCCGTGCCGAGCGAGAGCCCTACTGTGCCAGGCGGCGCGCCTGGCGACCAGTCAGCCGCGGATCAGCCAGCTCATCACCATGAGGCCAAGAATCAGCCAGATGACGCCACCCACCACCGAGCGCGCCATGAAGGCCCGTACCGCGGCGTAGAGCAGCAACAGGCCGATGGCCAGGACCACGAAGCTGATATAGGAGTCGTCCATGCCGATAGAGCGGGCCATGCCATGGAGGAAGTCGTGCACGGCATCGGCAAGGCCGCCCAGGACCGAACCGAACAGATCGATGATGAAACGGATGACCTGGCCGAGCGCAGCGCCGAGCCAGTCGAAGAAGCCTTCAGTACGCATGGATGTTCCCGGATCCTTGGCAATGTCCCTTGGAACCCGCGAAGCCCGCCGGGTTCGCTGGTGATCCGCGCTACACTGCGCGTTTTCCGCAGTGTCTCTCAAGTTCCTAGTGATGACAGCTACCGACGCGCTACCCCTGATCCTGCTTCCCGGCCTGCTCTGTGACAGGCGTCTCTGGGCCATCCAGGCCGCCGACCTGGCCGATACCTGCCCGGTGCTTATCCCCGATCTCACCCGCGATCTGGGTATCGCCGCCCTGGCGCGCCGGGTGCTGGCCGAGGCGCCGCCGCGCTTCGCCTTGGGCGCCCTGTCCATGGGCGGCTACGTGGCCTTCGAGATTCTGCGCCAGGCGCCGGAGCGGGTGGTGCGGCTGGCGCTGTTCGACACCATGGCCAGCCCGGATGCCCCCGAGCGCGCCGCCCAGCGCCGCGCCATGCTTGATCTGGCCGAACGCGGGCGCTTTCTCGGCATCAGTCCGCAACTGCTGCCGCGCCTGATCCACGCCTCGCGCCTGGGCACGCCGGTCGCTGACACCGTGCTGGCCATGGGCAAGGCGGTGGGCAAGGAAGCCTTTCTGCGTCAGCAGCAGTCGATCATCGACCGCCCCGATTCGCGGCCGACCCTGGCGCAGATCCGCATACCGACCCTGATCGTGGTCGGCGCCCAGGACCAGCTCACCCCGCCGGCTGAAGCCGAACTCATGCACGCCGGTATCCAGGACTCGCGGCTGGTGGTACTGGACAGCTGCGGCCACCTGCCGCCGCTGGAACTGCCGGAGCGGACCACGGCGCTGCTGCGGGAATGGCTGGCCTGACCCCTCGTCGCGGGCGCTGAACCCGGGCGGCAGGCGGGCCTCCATTGGCAAAGCCTTGAGGGAGTTCCGTATGTCGCGTCGTCCACCGCTGTCCGTCCTTTCCCTGGTGCTGGGCCTCGCCCCCACTGCCGTGGCCCTGGCCGCGCCGGTGGGAACCGGTCAGCCCGAGCACCTGTACTTCGCCGATGACGGCGTCATCCCCAACAGCCGCCTGCCCGTGCTCCTCTATCGCCAGGTTCCTCTGGAAGGAACCGACCGCGCGGCGGCGCTGGAGCGACTGTTCGCCGACAACGCCTGGCCTCCGCAGTGGCGCTATGGCGTCTACGACTACCATCACTATCACCCCAATGCCCATGAGGCCCTGGGTGTGGCGCGCGGCCAGGCGCGGCTGCGTCTTGGCGGCGAGCAGGGGCAGGATGTGGCGGTGACCGCGGGTGATGTGGTGGTACTGCCGGCGGGTACCGGGCACCGCAATCTGGAGTCCAGTGCGGACTTCCTGGTGGTGGGCGCTTATCCACCCGATCAACAGGATTTCATCACCCAACGCGCCGATTCGGCCGCCCATGCGCGTTCGGTCGAACTGATCGCCCAGGTGCCCTTGCCCACGAGCGACCCGGTGAGCGGGCGCGAGGGCGCGCTGCCCACGCTGTGGCGCTAACAGAGTCGCGTCAGGGTGGCTTCGTCCGGCTGGCCGGCGAAAAAGGTCTTCAGCGCCTGGCGAAAGGGTTCGGGGTCTTCGGCCACGGCGGCGAAGAGGGTCAGGCAGGAATGGAATTTGAGATCGTCCGGCTGGCCGAACAGCGCCGTGGCCGACAGCTGCGGATGCTCCAGCGCGGCGGCGGTGATCTCCCGCAGCCGCGGTCCCAGCAGCGGGTGCGCCAGGTAGGCACTGGCCTCGTCGCGGGAGGCGATGGCGTAGCGCTGCGCCGTCTCGCTGCGGCCCAGCCCCTGGATCTGCGGAAAGATGAACCACATCCAGTGACTGCGCTTGCGCCCGGCGCGGATCTCCGCCAGGGCGGTGGCATAGGTGTCGGCCTGGGCGTCGAGGAAGCGTTGCAGATCGTGAGCGGCGGGCATGGCAAAACTCCGGGCCTTTTGCCTATCGGCAGATGGACCCGGAGGAAGTGCCGGCCAAGGGACGAGCGGTCTAGCCTCGCACCGCGCGATAGGCCGGTTCACCGCCTTCGCTGACCTCGTCCAGATCGATGCGCGAGGTCTCGGGCAGACTCAGGCCGCCGATCAGGCCGAGCAGGGCGATCAGGATCAGGTAGAGCGCCGGCGAGAGATTGCTGCCGGTGGTGCCGATCAGCCAGGTCGCCATCAGTGGCGCGGTGCCGCCGAAGATGGTGTAGGCCAGGTTGTAGGTAATGGCGCCCGCGGTGTAGCGGGTGCGGGTCGGAAAGATCTCGCTGAGCAGCGGCGCGGTCACCACGTTACACAGTACCGCGCCGGCGCCCAGCAACAGGGAGCCCAGCAGGGCACTGCCGAACTGGCCGCTGCTGGCCAGCAGCAGCGCCGGATAGACGCCTACCGCCAATACCAGGCTGGCCAGCACCGTGGTCATGCGCCGCCCGATGCGATCGGTGACGCGCCCCAGCACCGGACAGGCGGCCGCGGCGGCGAACAGGGTGATCAGGCTGATGGCCAGGGCCGCGGCCCGGTCGAAGCCGCCGGCCAGTTGCAGGTAGGTGGAGAAGTAGGTGGTGAACATATAGAAGGACAGCGCCGTCAGCGAGATGAAGGCGCCCAGGCGCAGGATCGAGCGACCCTGCAGCCGGAGCGTCTCGCCCAGCGGCGAATGGCTGACCTCATGGTCGGCTTCCAGCGCCTGGAAGGCCGGCGTCTCGTCCAGCTTCAGGCGCAAGTAGAGGCCGATCAGACCCAGCGGCGCGGCGGCCAGGAAGGGGATGCGCCAGCCCCAGTCGGCCATGACCGCGGCGCCCAGCAGCCGCTCCAGTCCCCAGGCGGTCAGGGCGGCGCTGGCGAAGGCGAGAAAGGTCGAGACCGGCACGAAGCTGCCATAGCGTCCGCGACGATCGCGCGGCGAATGCTCCATCACGTAGGCGCAGGCGCCGGCGTATTCGCCCCCGGCGGAAAAGCCCTGGGCGCAACGGATCAGCGTCAGCAGGATCGGTGCCCAGATGCCGATGGTGGCGTAGCTGGGCAGGATGCCGATCAGGGCGGTGGCGCCGGCCATGATCAGGATGGTCAGCGCCAGGGTACGCTTGCGGCCGATGCGGTCGCCCAGCAGGCCGAAGACGATGCCGCCCAATGGGCGAAAGGCGAAGGCCACGGCAAAGACGGCAAAGGTCTTGAGCAGGCCGGCAGTGGCATCCCCACTGGGAAAGAAGTGCGCCGCGAGCAGAGTGGCGAGAAAGCCGTAGAGGGCGAAATCGAACCATTCGACGAAGTTGCCGATGGACGCGGCGGAGATGACCTTGCGCAGGGTGGCGGGTGAAACGGGGGTCGCTGTCTGGCTCATGGCGGGCCTCAGGAAAGGGAGGAGACGGAGGCAGAAATGAAGCGCCTGGTTTTATTGTCATGAAGTCGGGGCGTACCGCAGGATCGACCCTAGTCCTTTTCCCGTGATCGAGCAGTCCCGCCAGCGACTTGTCCACCGTTGGAACCGACTTCAGGAGCCCAGCCATGCCCATGACCACCACCTATGCGGAGCGGGAACCCGCCCGCGCCGACGTCGATGCCCTGCCCGGGGTGACCCTGCTGGAATTCGGCGCACCCTGGTGCGGCCACTGTCGCGCCGCCCAGCCGCTGCTTGCCACGGCCCTGGCAGAGCATCCCACCGTGCGCCATCTCAAGATCGAGGATGGCTCCGGGCGCCGCCTGGGGCGCTCTTTCCGCGTCAAGCTCTGGCCGACCTTGATCGTCTTCAAGGAAGGCCAGGAGCTGGCGCGGCTGGTACGCCCGAACGGGGCGGCAGAACTGCGCGAAGCCCTGGCCCTGGCGGACTGACCGGTCGTTCCGCTCGTCCTCGCCGCGCTTGACAAGGCCGGGGCTGGAACATTAGTTTCAAACGACTGTTTAAACGCCCTGGCGGCGGGTCCGTAGCGACGCTGCCGCCACCCTCGACAACAAGCATTCGCAAAGAGGTAACAGTCATGCCCGATTACAAAGCCCCCCTGCGGGACATCCGCTTCGTTCGCGACGAACTCCTGGGCTATGACGCGCACTACCAGAGCCTGCCCGGTTGCGGCGATGCCACCCCGGACATGGTTTCCGCCATCCTCGAAGAGGGCGCCAAGTTTTGCGAACAGGTCCTGGCGCCGCTCAATCGCATCGGCGACCAGCAGGGCTGCACCTGGAGCGAAGAGGGCGTGAAGACCCCCGATGGCTTCAAGGAAGCCTATGCCCAGTTCGTCGAGGGCGGCTGGCCGAGCCTGGCGCACAACCCGGCCCACGGTGGCCAGGGCCTGCCCGAGTCCCTCGGCATCTCCCTGTCGGAAATGGTCGGCCAGGCCAACTGGTCCTGGGGCATGTATCCCGGTCTGTCCCACGGCGCCATGAACACCCTGGAGCAGCACGGCACCGACGAGCAGAAGCACACCTACCTTGAAAAGCTGGTGACCGGCGAATGGACCGGCACCATGTGCCTGACCGAACCCCACTGCGGTTCCGACCTGGGCATGCTGCGCACCAAGGCCGAGCCGCGTGCGGACGGCAGCTACGCCATCACCGGCACCAAGATCTTCATCTCCGCCGGTGAGCACGACATGGCCGAGAACATCGTCCACATCGTGCTGGCCCGCCTGCCCGATGCTCCTGCCGGCACCAAGGGCATCTCGCTGTTCATCGTGCCCAAGCGCCTGCCCGACGCCAGCGGCGCGGCCGGCGAGCGCAACGCCGTGCACTGCGGTTCCCTCGAACACAAGATGGGCATCCACGGCAACGCCACCTGCGTGATGAACTTCGACGGCGCCACCGGTTTCCTGATCGGCCCGCCGAACCGTGGCCTGAACTGCATGTTCACCTTCATGAACTTCGCTCGCGTCGGTACCGCCCTGCAGGGTCTGGCCCATGCCGAGGTGGCGTTCCAGGGTGGTCTGAAGTACGCCCGCGAGCGTTTGCAGATGAGATCCCTGACCGGTCCCAAGGCGCCCGAGAAGCCTGCCGATCCGATCATCGTGCACCCCGACGTGCGCCGCATGCTGCTGACCATCAAGGCCTTCGCCGAAGGCAGCCGGGCGATGATCTACTACACCGCCAAGCTGGTGGACATCCTCAAGTACAGCCAGGACGAAGAGCAGAAGCAGCAGGCCGAGACCCAGATGGCCTTCCTCACTCCCATCGCCAAGGCTTTCATGACCGAGGTCGGCTTCGAGGCGGCGAGCCACGGCGTGCAGATCTATGGCGGCCACGGCTATATCGCCGAGTGGGGTATGGAGCAGAACCTACGCGATGCGCGCATCGCCATGCTCTATGAGGGCACCACCGGCATCCAGGCCATCGACCTGCTGGGTCGCAAGGTGCTGATGACCCAGGGTGAGTCGCTCAAGGCCTTCACCAAGGTGGTGCACAAGTTCTGCCAGGCTCAGGCCGAGAATGCCGACCTCAAGGCCTTCGTCGAGCCGCTGGCCAAGCTGAACAAGGAGTGGGGCGAGATCACCCTCAAGGTCGGCATGGCCGCCATGAAGGATCGCGAGGAGGTGGGTGCCGCCGCCGTCGACTACCTGATGTACTCCGGCTATGTCTGCCTGGCCTACTTCTGGGCCGACATGGCCCGGGTCGCCGCCGAGAAGCTGGCCGCCGGTACCGACGAGGCCGCCTTCTACCAGGCCAAGCTGGCCACCGCGCGCTTCTACTACGAGCGCCTGCTTCCTCGTACCCGGGCCCATGCCGAGGCGCTGCTGGCCGGTGCCGGCAGCCTGATGGCCCTGGCCGAGGAAGACTTCGCGCTCGGTTACTAAGGGTACGAAGCTCCTCTGAAAACCCCGCTCCGGCGGGGTTTTCGCTTTTTCACGCATGCGAAAAAGCCAGCCGGCGCGGACCTCTGATCGGCTGACCGCCAGGTCAGATCATGAACCTATGTCTCCCTTCCGGTTCGGTCTTACACTCGAGTCATACCGACAAGAACACCTTCCGAGGAGACTCGACATGGCTGACTACACCCCGCCGCTTCGCGATATCCGTTTCGTGCTGGATGCCGTCCTCAAGGTCAAGGACCACTGGAGTCAGTGGCCTGCCCTGGCCGAGGTGGTGGATGGCGAGACCGCCGATGCCATCCTCGAAGAAGCCGGCAAGCTGTGCGCCCAGGAACTGGCGCCGCTCAATCGTAATTCCGATGAAGAAGGCTGCCACTGGAAAGACGGCGAAGTGACCACCCCCCAGGGTTTCCGCCAGGCCTACCAGGCCTTTGCCGAAGGTGGCTGGGTCGGGGTCGGTGGCGATCCCGAATACGGCGGTATGGGCATGCCCAAGGTGCTTACCGCCCAGGTCGAGGAGATGATGCACGCCAGCTGCCTGGCCTTCGGTCTCTATCCGATGCTCAGCGCTGGCGCCTGTCTGGCCCTGCACGCCCATGGCAGCGAGGCGCTCAAGCAGGCCTACCTTCCCAACCTCTACAGCGGCCAGTGGGCCGGCTCCATGTGCCTGACCGAGCCCCATGCCGGCACCGACCTGGGCCTGATCCGCACCCGCGCCGAACCCCAGGCCGACGGCAGTTACCGGGTCACCGGCACCAAGATCTTCATCACCGCCGGCGAGCACGACCTCACCGAGAACATCGTCCATCTGGTGCTGGCCAAGCTGCCCGATGCTCCGGCCGGCTCGCGGGGCATCTCGCTGTTCCTGGTGCCCAAGATCCTGGTGGACGAGGCGGGTGCCCTGGGCGCGCGCAACGCCGTGGCCTGTGGCTCCCTGGAACACAAGATGGGCATCAAGGGCGCCGCCACCTGCGTGATGAACTTCGATGGCGCGGTCGGCTATCTGGTGGGCGAGGTCAACAAGGGCCTGGCCGCCATGTTCACCATGATGAACTACGAGCGCCTGGGCGTTGGCATCCAGGGCCTGGGGTCGAGCGAGCGCTCCTACCAGAATGCCCTGGCCTATGCCCGCGAGCGCCTGCAGAGCCGCTCGCCTGCCGGTATCCAGCAGGCCGCCAAGAACGCCGATCCCATCATCGTTCACCCTGACGTGCGCCGCATGCTGCTGACCATGAAGGCCCTGAACGAAGGCGGCCGGCTGTTCTCCAGCTATGTCGCCCTGCAACTTGACACCGCCAAGTACAGCCCCGAGCCCGTCGAGCGCGAACGCGCCGAAGCCCTGGTGGCGCTGTTGACCCCGGTCGCCAAGGGCTTCCTCACCGATCTCGGCCTGGAACTCTGCGTCGCGGGTCAGCAGGTGTTCGGCGGCCATGGCTACATCCGTGAATGGGGCCAGGAGCAGTTGGTGCGTGACGTGCGCATCACCCAGATCTACGAAGGCACCAATGGCATCCAGGCCCTCGACCTGGTCGGCCGCAAGCTGGCCGGCAGTCGTGGCGCCCTCTACCGGCCCTTCAGCGAAGAGGTCCACGGCTATCTCGCCAGCCTGCCGGCGGACAGCGAATTCGCCGCACCCCTGCGCCAGGCCCTGGATCAACTGGATGGCGCGACCGAGTGGCTGCTGCAGGCGGGTACCACCGACCCTCATGAGCTCGGCGCCGCCTCGGTGGATTACCTGCATCTGTTCGGCTATGTCGCCTATGCCTATCTCTGGGCACGGGCCGCGGCGGCTGCTGCGGATCAGGAAGCCAGCTTCGCCGAAGCCAAGCTGGCCACTGCACGCTTCTATTTCGCCCGCCTGCTGCCGCGCACCCTGAGCTTGGCCGCCGCCGTGCGCAGTGGCGCCCAGCCGCTCTACGCCCTGGCTGAGGAGGCCTTCTAAGCGATTGACCGGCAAGGTGAAAAGCCATGCGGTGTAAGCTTTGGCTTACATGACGTCGCCGCGATAAGCCATCGCCTAGTCCATGGGAGCTGCGTAATCTACACCCATCGGATCGCGGTACAGGATGTACCCAGCGCTCCAGATGATTTCAAGGAAATGTGGCCAGGATGGCCCCCCGGCAAGGATGTCGGGCAGAGACTTACAGGGATAGATGGCCAAGGATTGGCGGCCCGACAAGGATGTCGGGTTAAGTCTGCGAAACCCCGCTTCGGCGGGGTTTTTTATTGCCTGCCGGAACCTGATTCGGGCGTACCAGTCTTAGAGGCATCTTCTTGCCCACCCACTACTGGAGCCTGAAATGGACCTCATCCGCCTTATCTTTGCCATCATCCTCCCTCCCGTGGGCGTCTTCCTGCAGGTTGGCTTCGGCGGTGCCTTCTGGCTGAACATCCTGTTGACGCTGCTGGGTTACATTCCGGGTATCATCCATGCCGTCTGGGTGATTGCCCGTCGCTGACCAGAGGCGCGGACGCGCGTTGCGTGTCTCGATCGATCAGTTGAGCTGCGAGCCCGCTGCAACGGAGGCGACGACGCCAGCGCCGCTGGTGTCCACGTCCGGCCAGCGCGTGTTCTGCAGGCTTTTCGAAAGAACCCTGCCAAGGCGTGGCAGGGTTCTGATCGGTCTTCGGTCGTGTCTCGGCGGATGACGGCAATCCCGCTGACAGAGGCCTAGCCGCCGCCGACCGTTTCGTCCTGTACAAGGCTTTCAGACCCCATGAATCGCGAGTCGCCCCTCGATCAGAAGCACTTCAGCCAGATCCTCAAGCGCAATCTTTCCCTGCCCCTGAGTATCGGTGTCTTCAGCGCGATTTTCTTCATCGCCATCATCTATTACCTACTGAAAGTTACCCAGTGGGTCGAGCACACCGACCGCGTCATCAGCGAGGCCAACGCCAACTTCCGCCTGGTGGTCGATCTGGAAACCGGGATGCGCGGCTATCTGCTGAGCGGCAATACCAGCTTTCTGCAGCCTTATGAGCGCGCCTTGCCCAATGTCGAGCCGCAACTCGATGAGCTGAAGAATCTGGTCAGCGACAGTGCCGTGCAGATTCGCCGACTGGAGCGGATCGAGGCGGTGCACCGCGAGTGGCGCCAATACGCCAGCCAGGTGATCGAGGCGCGCCGCATTGGGGGGGATTTCCAGACACCGCTGAGCGATGGTCAGGGCAAGAATCGCATCGACAGCATCCGACGCGACTACACCGACTTCATCGCCTACGAAGAGCAGATGCGCGCCGAGCGCACCGAGACGGCCAGCCGCATGACGGTGATCTTCGTCGCCGCCTTCCTCATCGTCAGCCTGCTGTTGTCGGGCATCATGGCCTTCTTTGGTCGCCGGGAACTCATGCGGCTCTCCGCGACCTATACCCGGCTGCTCGATCAGCAGGCCGAGCACACCGACAACCTGGAGCGGCAGAGCTGGTTCCGCTCCGGCCAGAATCAGCTGTCGGAAGCGGTCATCGGCCAGGCGTCGCTGGCGCCGCTGGGCCAGAGCATCCTGCAATTCCTGGCGCGCTATCTGGGCGCCGCGGCCGGCGCGCTCTATGTGCGTCTCGACGATGGCAGCCTGGAGCGCGTCGCCGACTATGCCCTGGACGACGAGGGGCGCCGCCGTCGCCAGCGCCTGGCACCGGGCGAGGGCCTGGCCGGTCAGGCCGTCCTGGACGGTCGCCCCATGGCGCTCGACCAGCTGCCCGTCGACTACCTCAAGGTCAACTCGGCGCTGGGTGAACGCCAGGCCAGCGCGGCGCTCATCGTACCCATCGAGAACGATGGCCGGGTGAATGGCGTGGTGGAACTGGGTTTCCTGCGTGCCCTGCGTCCGCAGGACGAAGAACTACTGACCCTGATCGCCGATTCCATCGGCTCCTCGGTGGAAGCCGCGCGCTATCGCCAGCGCCTGCAGCAGGTGCTGGCGGAAACCCAGCAGCTCAACGAAGAACTGCAGGTGCAGCAGGAAGAGCTGCGCACCGCCAACGAAGAGCTGGAAGAGCAGTCCCAGGCACTGAAGGAATCCCAGGTCCATCTGGAACAGCAGCAGGCCGAACTGGAGCAGACCAACGAGCAGCTCTCCGAACAGGCCCAGGAGCTCCTGCAGCAGCGCGACGTGCTGGACGACCGCAACAACCGTCTCAACGAAGCCCAGCAATTGCTGGAAGACCGGGCACGCGAGCTGGAGCGGGCCAGCCAGTACAAGTCCGAATTCCTGGCGAACATGTCCCATGAATTGCGTACGCCGCTGAACAGTTCGCTGATCCTGTCCAAGCTGCTGGCGGACAACCCCGCCGGCAACCTGAGCACCGAGCAGGTGCGCTATGCCGAGTCCATCTACTCGGCGGGCAACGACCTGCTCACCCTGATCAACGACATCCTCGACATCTCCAAGGTCGAGGCCGGCATGCTGGAGATCCGCCCGGAGCAGATGTCCGTGCGCCGCCTGGTGGAAGCCCTGAAGACCGCCTTCGAGCCGGTGGCCCAGAACAAGGGCGTCGCCTTCGTGGTGGAGCTGGACGAGCGGATGCCGCCGGCCTTCTTCAGCGATCGCCAGCGGGTCGAGCAGATCCTCAAGAACCTGCTGTCCAACGCCTTCAAGTTCACCGAACACGGCCAGGTCAGCCTGCGCCTGTCCCTGCAAGACGGTCAGCCCAGCTTCGCGGTGAGCGATACCGGCATCGGCATCGCCGCCGAGCAGCAGGAGCTGATCTTCGAGGCCTTCCGCCAGGCGGATGGCGCCATCACCCGTCGCTACGGCGGCACCGGTCTGGGACTGTCAATCTCCCGCGACCTGGCGCTACTGCTGGGAGGCACCCTGAGCGTCACCAGCCAGCCGGGCGAGGGCAGCACCTTCACCCTGCGTCTGCCGCTGGAGTACCAGGAAGCCGCCGCGCCCAGCCTGCCGGTGACACCGATCATGGCTCCGGCCCAAGCCGCCACGCCGGCCGCCACAACGCCCGCGCCTTTGGCGACCCTGGCCGCCACCCCGCGTCCGGCCGCGCCGCCGCCGGTCACCGAGGCCGCGGCACCCGTGGGCGCCGCCTTCGCCGACGACCGCGACAGCTGGCCCTATCCGGATCGTCGGGTGCTGGTGATCGAAGACGAGGTGCCCTTCGCGCAGATCCTCTTCGATCTCGCCCACGAACTGAAGTACAGCTGCCTGGTCGCCCACCGCGCCGAGGAAGGCTTCGCCGCGGCGCTGGAATACCGCCCCGACGCCATCCTGCTCGACATGGGCCTGCCGGATCATTCCGGTCTCACGGTGCTGGAGCGGCTCAAGGAAAATCCCCTGACCCGCCACATCCCGGTACACGTGGTCTCGGCCTCGGATCGCATCGAGACCGCCATGCACATGGGCGCGGTCGGCTACGCCATCAAGCCCACCACCCGCGACGAACTGCGCGAGGCCTTCACCCGCCTGGAAGCCAAGTTCGCCGCCGGCATCAAGCGGGTGCTGCTGGTGGAGGACGACGCCCTCCAGCGCGACAGCATCGCCAAGCTGATCGGCGACGTGGACGTGGAGATCACCGCGGTGGAGATGGGCAGCCAGGCCCTGGAGCTGCTGCGCGACGAGGTCTACGACTGCATGGTCATCGACCTCAAGCTGCCCGACATGGAGGGCGGCGAATTGCTCGAACGCATGGCCAGCGAGGACATCTGCTCCTTCCCGCCGGTCATCGTCTACACCGGTCGCAGCCTGACCCGTGACGAAGAAGCGGCGCTGCTCAAGTATTCGCGCTCCATCATCATCAAGGGCGCGCGCTCGCCGGAGCGGCTGCTGGACGAGGTGACCCTGTTCCTGCACAAGATCGAGGCCGACATGCCGCTCGATCGCCAGCGCATGCTGGAAAGCGCTCGCAGCCGCGAGAAGGCCTTCGACGGCCGCACCCTGCTGCTGGTGGACGACGACGTGCGCAACATCTTCGCCCTCACCAGCGCCCTGGAGCAGAAGGGCGCCAAGGTGGAGATCGCCCGCAACGGCCTGGAAGCGCTGGAGAAGCTCGACAACAGCGACACCATCGACCTGGTGCTGATGGACATCATGATGCCGATGATGGACGGCTACGAAGCCATGCGCGAGATCCGCAAGCGGCCGCACATGAAGAAGCTGCCGATCATCGCCATCACCGCCAAGGCCATGAAGGACGACCAGGAGCGCTGCCTCGCCGCCGGCGCCAGCGACTACCTGGCCAAGCCCATCGATCTGGACCGGCTGTTCTCGCTGATCCGCGTCTGGATGCCGTCGCTGGAGCGCCTCTAGGTCATGAGCGAACGGCTGCAGGACATCGAGCTGAGGTTGCTGCTGGAAGGCATCTTCCTGAGATACAGCCACGACTTTCGCAATTACTCCAAGGCCTCGCTCAAGCGGCGGGTGCTGCAGGCGCTGACGCGCTTCGACTGCCCGAGCATCTCAACGCTGCAGGAGCGGGTCCTGCGCGATCCGGCGCTGTTCGCCGAGCTGCTGCAGTTCATCACCATCCCGGTGAGCGAGATGTTTCGCGATCCGGGCTACTTCCTCGCCCTGCGTCAGCAGGTGGTGCCGGTGCTGCGCACCTATCCTTCGCTCAAGGTATGGATCGCCGGTTGCAGCACCGGCGAGGAAGTCTTCTCCATGGCCATCCTGTTCCAGGAAGAGGGGCTGCTCGACCGTACGCTCTTCTATGCCACCGACATCAATCCGCGCTCCATGGAAAAGGCTCGCCAGGGCATCTTTCCGCTGGAGCGGATGCGCGCCTACACCGCCAGCTACCAGAAGGCCGGCGGTACCCGCGCCTTTTCCGACTACTACACCGCGGCCTACGACGGCGCCCTGTTCGACAAGTCGCTGATCGCCAACGTGACCTTCGCCGACCACAGCCTGGCCACCGACAGCGTCTTTTCCGAGACCCAGCTGGTGTCCTGCCGCAACGTGCTCATCTACTTCAACAAGAATCTGCAGAATCGGGCGCTCGGCCTATTCCACGAGTCCCTGAGTCATCGCGGCTTTCTCGGCCTGGGCAGCAAGGAGTCGCTGGACTTCTCCGCCTATGCCGGTCACTTCGAGCCGGTGGTGAAGCAGGAACGGCTGTTCCGCAGGCTCTAGCATGTTCCCGCCCCGCAAACCTTTGCGCCTCATCGTCATCGGAGCCTCGGCCGGCGGGCTGCAGGTGCTGCTGCGTCTGCTCTCGCCCCTGCCGGCCAGTTTTCGCCTGCCGCTGGCGGTGGTGCTGCACCTGCCGGACGACCGCAATTCGCGCCTGGCCGAGCTGTTCCAGGCGCGGCTCGCCCTGCAGGTGCGTGAAGCCGAGGACAAGGACGCTATACTGCCGGGCACCCTGTATTTCGCGCCGCCGGGTTATCACCTGCTGGTGGAGGACGACTTCACCCTGTCGCTGTCACGCGATGAGCCGGTGCAGTTTTCCCGGCCGTCCATCGATGTCTTGTTCGAAAGCGCGGCCGATGCCCTGGGCGAGCAGGTCTGCGGCGTCTTGCTCACCGGTGCCAACCACGACGGCGCCAGCGGCCTGCATGCCCTGGCTCAGAACGGCGCGGTGACCGTCGTCCAGTCGCCGCAATCGGCCGAGGTGCCGACCATGCCCGAGGCGGCGTTGAAGAGATTCCACCCGGATTTCGTGCTGGATGTGCCGGGCATCCATCTATTGCTCACCGAGCTGGAACGCGACCATGGCTGATGTACCCGTCGAACAGGCGAAGATCCTGCTCGTAGACGACCTGCCGGAGAATCTCCTGGCACTGGAAGCCCTGCTGCGCAGCGAGGCGCTGGAGATCTTCCAGGCCACCTCCGCCGAAGCCGCGTTGGAGCTCCTGCTGATGCACGAGTTCGCCCTGGCGATCCTCGATGTGCAGATGCCGGGCATGAACGGCTTCGAACTGGCGGAAATGATGCGCGGCCTGGAAAAGACTCGGCACATTCCCATCGTCTTCGTCAGCGCCGCCGGCCGCGATCTCAACTATGCCTTCAAGGGCTACGAGAGCGGTGCGGTGGACTTCCTGCACAAGCCCCTCGACGTCCATGCGGTCAAGAGCAAGACCCGGGTCTTCGTCGATCTCTACTGGCATCGCAAGCGTCTGGCCGAGCAGCTGGTGGCCCTGGAACAGAGTCGCCAGGAGCAGGAGATCCTGCTAGCCGAGTTGCGCCAGACCCAAGTGGAGCTGCAGCAGGCGGTGCGCACCCGGGACGACTTCATGTCCATGGTCTCCCACGAACTCAAGACCCCGCTCAACACCCTGATGCTCGAAGCCCAGCTGCGTCGCATGTACCTGGACAAGGGCAAACTGGAAGCCTTCACCCCCGACAAGCTGGCCGGCATGGCCGAGCGCGACGAGCGGCAGATCCAGCGTCTGGTGCACCTGATCGACGACATGCTCGACATCTCGCGCATCCGCACCGGCAAGCTGTCCATCCGTCCCACGCAGTGCGATCTCGCCGCTCTGGTCAACACCGTGGTGGACAGCTTCGCCTCGCAATTCGCCGCCGCCGGCTGTCCGGTGGAGCTGCACGCCGAAGGCCCGGCGCCTGGCTTCTGGGACGAATTCCGCATCGAGCAGGTGATCACCAACCTGCTGACCAACGCCATGAGATACGGCGCCGGCCGCCCGGTGGAAATCTCCCTGCGCGGCGATGGGGCCGAGGTGGAACTCAGCGTCAAGGACCATGGCATCGGCATCCCAGTGGAGCACCAGGCGCTGATCTTCCGCCAGTTCGAGCGCGCCAGCGGTACCGAGAACATCGCCGGCCTGGGCCTGGGGCTCTATATCGCCGACCAGATTGTCAAGGCGCACCGCGGCAGCCTGCACGTGGAAAGCATCGCCGGACAGGGCGCGACGTTCCGGCTACGGCTGCCCTGCCTGTCCGCTTAGGTAGCATTGACAGGACTCCAGGCGCTCGCGAGAATCGCGAAAAGAGGTGGGATGTCGTACCTCTTGCCAGATAACTCCATAAGAAGGCGCCCAGTCATGTCCGAAGTTTCCTCGTCTCGTTTCCATCGACTCCTGCTCACCGGCGCCGCCGGCGGCCTGGGCAAGGAGCTGCGCCAGCGGCTCAAGCCCCATGCCGAGATCCTGCGCCTGTCCGATATCGCGCCGATGGATGCGGCCCAGGGGTCAGCGGAAGAGGTGGTTATCTGCGACCTGGCGGACAAGGCCGGCGTCCATGCCCTGGTGGAAGGCGTCGATGCCATCCTGCACTTTGGCGGCATCTCCACCGAGCACGCCTTCGAGCCCATCCTCGAAGCCAACATCCGCGGCACCTTCAACCTCTATGAGGCCGCACGGCGCCACGGGGTGAAGCGCATCATCTTCGCCAGCTCCAACCATGTCATCGGCTTCTACCGCCAGGACCAGCGCATCGACGCCAGCGTGCCCCAACGTCCAGACAGCTACTACGGCCTGTCCAAAGCCTTTGGCGAAGACCTGGCGACGTTCTATTTCGATCGCTATGGCATCGAGACGGTGAGCATCCGCATCGGCTCCTCCTTTCCCGAAGCGCAGAACCGCCGCATGCTCGCCACCTGGCTGAGCTACGAAGACCTGACCGACCTCATCCTGCGCAGCCTGACCACCCCGGACGTCGGCCACACCATCGTCTATGGCGCCTCCGACAATCGCGACATTTGGTGGGACAACCGCCTGGCCGCGCACCTGGGCTTCCAGCCCAAGGACAACTCCGAGCAGTTCCGCGCCAAGGTCGAGGCCCAGCCCATGCCGGCGGCGGACGATCCGTCGCTGGTCTACCAGGGCGGTGCCTTCGTCGCCACCGGCCCCTTCGACGACTGAGGGTGGCTGCCATGACCGCTGAACTACTGGTCGATGCCCGCAACGCCACCGGCGAGTGCCCGGTGTGGCACGTTGCCGAACAGGCGCTCTACTGGGTCGACATCCCGGCCAAACGCCTGCACCGCTGGACTCCGGCGGGTGCCCTGGACAGCTGGAGCGCAGCGGAGATGCTCGCCTGCATTGCCGCCCGCGAGGGCGGCGGCTGGCTCGCCGGTCTGGAAAGCGGCCTCTTCGCGCTGCAGACCGAAGCCTCCGGCCAGCTCAGCGGGGAGCGCCTGGTCACCCTCGACCATGCGCAGCCGGCCATGAGATGCAACGACGGTCGCTGCGATCGCCAGGGCCGTTTCCTGGTGGGCACCATGGTGCAGGACATGGCCCAGGGCGCGACCGCTGGGCGCCTCTACAGCCATACCGCAGGAGAGGGTGCCCGATTGCTGCTGGACGATCTCATCGTCCCCAACGGCTTGGCCCTGAGTCCCGATGGCCGCACCCTCTACCTGTCCGACTCCCATCCCAGCCGTCAGCTGATCTGGGCCTTCGATTACGATTCCGATACGGGCACCCCCAGCAATCGGCGACTGTTCGTCGACATGAACGCCCATCCCGGCCGGCCTGACGGCGCCGCGGTGGATGTGGACGGCTGCTACTGGATCTGCGGCAACGATGCCGGCCTGATCCATCGCTTCACCCCGGACGGCCGCCTGGACCGCTCCCTGGCCGTGCCGGTCAAGAAGCCGGCCATGTGCGCCTTTGGCGGGCGCAACCTGGACACCCTGTTCGTCACCTCCATCCGCCCGGGCGGGGATCTCGCCGACCAGCCCCTGGCCGGCGGGCTGTTCGCCCTGGATCCCGGGGTGCAGGGTTTGCCCGAGCCCACCTTCGCGGGCTGAGCGGCAGGCGAACTCAGCTGCAGCAGGACTCCTGGAGGGAGGAGTCCTGGCTCGCCCGCTGACCGGCGCCTGATAGTCCCAGGACACCGGTTGTCATGCTTTTGTCATGAGTGGCGGCAGGGGTTGAGTCCGGGCGGCTTATAATCAAAGCCTACCCGCCGCAAATCGCCGCCATGACCCCTTCACCCGCGCTCCGCCCCACCGCCCGTTACTACGGCCTGGAATGGCTGAGATTCCTCATGGCGCTGTACATGGTCGTCTACCACCTGGGCGGGCTCTACAGCGATCTGCCGGACGCCTTCCGCCGCCTGGCCGGCATGGGCTTCTTCGCCACCAGCACCTTCTTCCTGCTCTCCGGTTTCCTGCTGGCCCATGTCAGCCTGGATCGCCAGGGCACGCTCAAGGGCAGCTCCCGTGGCTTCGTCCTGCGGCGGCTGTGCAACCTCTATCCCATCCACCTGCTCACCCTGCTGGTGGCGCTGGGCCTGTCCTACTGGCTGTCCCAGGATTCCTGGCTGGAGCACGGGGTGCCGGTCTACTACAACCAGCATCCCTATCTGCAGCTGGAGGAGGGTAGCGCGCTGGACGAGATGCTGCCACTGTCCTGGCTGGCCGCCACCACCCATGTGCTCCTGCAGCTGCTCCTGCTGCAATCCTGGGAGCCGCGCTTTCTCTGGCTCAACGGTGCCGCCTGGTCGATCTCGGCACTGCTGTTCTTCTACCTGCTGTTCCCGCTGCTCGGCCCGCGCCTGATGCGCTTGCGTCGCTGGGCCCTGGCTGCCGCCGTGCTCTGGGGGCTCTATCTGCTCGGCCCGCTGCTGGCCACCTGGGCCCAGGCCTTCGATACCGTCACCGTGGGCGTCATCCACCGCAATCCGCTGATCCGCCTGCCGGAATTCCTGCTTGGCATCCTGCTCTATCGCGCCGTGCAGGAGCCCTGGGTGGCCGAGACGACCCAGCGCCTACGCCTGCCGCTGCTGCTGTTCGGCCTGACCGGCCTGTGGCTGGGCGCCCTGCTGCTGGAAGGCGATGGCCGCCGCTGGTTCTACCTGGTCCACAATGGCCTGCTCACGCCCTTCCAGGCCGCCGTGCTGCTGGCCTGCGCCACCTTCGGTGAGCCCGGCCGCGCCGGCGTGCGCCGCCTGGCCCAGCGCCTCGGCGAGGCATCACTGTGCATCTTCGCCGTCCACACCCCGCTGATCGGCGTGCTCGAACCCTGGACCCGCACCCTGCTGGGCTGGATGCACCTGGCCGGCGACAGCCTCGAAGACCTGGCAGAAGACGTCGGCGAGGTGCTGGCGCTGCCCATCCCCATCCCCGGTTGGATGCTGCCGCTGCACCTGGTGCTCATCGTCCTGCTCGGCCTGGCCATGCAGCGCTGGGTAGCCGGTCCGCTGCGCCGCTGGCTGCAGGCGCGGTTGCCCCGGTCTTAAGGAGGCGTTAAGTAGACCCGGCTAGCCTCGCCGCAGGAATCCGCAGCGGAGCTGAGCCTTGTCCAGCGAATACGAAGTCCACGGCCCCCACGACCACGAGGTGGAACACGCCGCCCACGGCGCCCATCGCCGCGACAGCCTCACCGGCCGCATTGCCGTCACCACCGCCATTCTGGCGACGCTAGGCGCGCTCTGCGCCTACCAGGGCGGCAACGCCGAGAGCCTGGCGCTCTACTACAAGAATGAAGAAGCCATCGCCAAGACCGAAGCCGCCAACCAGTGGGGCTACTACCAGGCCAAGGGCGAAAAACAGAACCTCGCCGACCTCGGCGCTGCCCTCGCGACCAACCCCGACACCGCCCAGCGCTTTACCCAGGACAGCCAACGCTACGCCCAGCAGAAAGCCGAGATCCGTACCAAGGCCGAAGCCCTGGAAGCCAAGGTCGATGCCAACGAAGCCCTGAGCGAAACCCAACTCCACCGCCACCACCGCTGGGCCCAGGCCACCATGCTGATGCAGGTCGCCATCTCCCTGGCCGCCATCACCCTGCTGACGCGGCGGCGCTGGCTGCAGGCGGCGGGGGGAGGGGTGGTAGTTGGAGTGTTGGCGTTGCTGCACGTGTGAACGTCAGAAGCATGAACGGCTAGGTGCAGGCATCAAAAACATGCGCAATGCGCAGCTCTTGGAAGGTGGTTGGTCCACGCGGACTCAACCGGGGATCAAAGAATTATGTCACTTGGAAGTACTACAAACTGATTTAAGGCGTGAGTAGCTTGCTGTAAATGCTGTAATCCTTAACTGGCGCTGCTTCTAGCCCTAAGTAGCCGTCAGCAAAATAGCTGGAGGCTTTATGGTGTACCTCCAATGTACTTGCTTTTTAACAACATCCTCCTTCTCTAAAAGGCAACTCTAGGATTAAGCCAGGAAGGGAAGCTTAACTGAATAATTGTTGGCGAGGGCAATTGAAATAAAGGTTCTACATTCTCAGCCTAGATCAATCATAGCTCTATGGTATACATCCATAGTCGTTTAAGGCCGCGCGTAGTCTCTCTAGAATATGTCTTGCACTCAGGCAGCAGCATCGTTACCGCTCCTCGGAACCGGCCTTCCAATTGCCAGTATAAGGCGAAACCTAAAGCCTGTACTTTCGTAGAGAGCGGTGAGATATAAATGTTAGCGTTTAAGCCTTGGCGATCTATGTCATAAACTAATTCGCTAATTATGCCAGCAGTGGAAAAGGGATCGTTAGCAGGTGCGAATCGCCTGTTAGACGTCCAAGTGCTGGCAAGTGCGGCCGCTCCTCCATCGGATGACCTAACAGCACTTTGTTGATACATGTCGGGGCTTAAAGAAGGAAATGAAAAAATAGGAAATACAGTCGAACTTTCTTTATGGTCAACAACTTCGCTGATTAGTTTGTGATCATAGCCCACGCCAAGAATTAGACAATCTTGCGACTGTGAGTTAATACTACTAGCCATTCCGCGAACCGGTCTAGGAAAGCCTGATGTGGAAGTGCTGAAAGTAGTATCTTCTTGCTTGAGATAAGAAACTGGTTCTGAATACAAAGTGATAAAATTTCGCACGCCTATGTGTGCAAATTTAGCGATTAGAAAAACTAAAACATGCCGCATGAAACCGGTTATATCTATGCCGATCTTTTTACCGTTTAGATCTCCAAGGTCTGCAAGTAATAAATTGACCTGGATTATTTCATCTATTTGGGTGGGGCAAACTTTAAGTTCGCCTTCAGGTTGCTCAATGGGCGCATATCCATATTCAGGGTGAATTAGCCAGATTTTTTTGTCTGCACGTATTTCTCTAAATACGTCATTGACGCGATCGCTATTGTTGTATGCCGATATAAATATGTCAAACTCTGGGACTTCATACGAAATTCTGTCAATTCGGATAGGGCGACGGTAGAATAGCGAGTAGTCGGTCATCAAAAAAGCTCGCCTTGCTGCTGATCGTTAACGCCGGGTTTGATAAAAGAATTCCACTTAGTGTTTAAGGTCCGTAGTAGCAGATCAAAATCACTTTTACGATCAGTGTCCAAAATGCAGCATAGTAGCTCTCTGTTCAAGCTGAGATCTCCGCGTCTGCTTAACGGTAGCCCCCATTTAGGGGATAGCAAAGGATTAAGCTGAATCTTTCGGTTTACTTTCTGACTATTACGATCAGGACGCCCGTCTGATATTTCAAAGACAAAAGAGTAATTTAGCGCACTTTGTAAGACTTTTTTAGCCTGATCTGTTAAGTCTGCTTCCGAGAAACTAACAGCAAGCGGAGAAACTTCAGGGATGTTTAAAGCGTAACGTGCCGTTCGTAGTACAGTTGCAAGTCTTGTTGTTGCTGTTCGAGCCAAGTCAGACTCGCTTCCGAAGTTCGTATCAGACTCATACATGAACCTCGCCGCTTCGTGAGCCGCCTCAGTTTGCATTGAAACAGGAATTGGTGCGCCGTTAATAAAATCAAGGCCTTTGAATGCCGCGATTTCATAAGCCTTACCTAGTACCGTCAATAAACTTCTCGGGTTGCCAGACGCCATTTTAACGAAGTTGTCGAAGCCAAAATAGGGGACTGCGCCAAGGGTTTCTGACTCACGACATAATTGAGCGAGAATATCATTCGCGTAGTGGCCATAAGCTGTGATGTAGTACTCCTTGGCAGCTTCGCGATTTTTGATAAATATTTCGGCGTCGTCGCGGATGCTTTGAGCAAAATCTAGCGATTTATAACTTTTCTTCATTTTTTTGAAAAAAAGAAGTATGTTGAGTTTTTTTATTATTAGCGGGAAGCCCTCTGTCAGCACCTGCCAGAGTGTGCTTGCGATGGCTAAGTCAGCTTCGCTAGACGTCGACGGAGTTATCGCATCAAAGAAACTTTTTTTGAAATTTCGCTCTGCGGAAGATAAATTAAAACTTTCTACGGCTGAACTGTAGAGCTCGCCAGTTGATATCTCTTCAAAACAAAATTTCGGATTGAATTCTACCCGCTTAGGATCATTTGGCTCTAATTTGAAGCCGGCCGATTGTAATCGCTTGATTACAAATTTATGAGCGAACTCGGAGAACCTTGAGTGCTCTTTGAGTAGTATGTCATCAAGGAAAGTAGTTCTGAATTCCGAGTTTTCCCTGTTCTCTTCGCCATTGGCGAGTGTTGTATGTGTTTTGACTGCATAGCGGCGGCCGGTAACGCGGAAAGTGGCTAATCCTTCGCCGTATCGGATTAGTGTGTTGATTACTTGCTGTTGGCCGAAAGAGAAGTTTTCCACCTCGTCAATCAAGTATATTAGTGGCAATCTATTAAGGGAGTCATGCCATTTTCGGGCAGCGCGACCAAGGGGTAGCGATAACGAGCCTATAGAAAAAGGTGCCTTTACATCCAGTTTTCCGGTAAATGCAGCATTGTTGACAGCGTCATCAATAGTCCGTCTTTGTAAAGTTGCCCAACTTCGAATGTCCTCAACTGATAGGCATGTATTGATTGACTCATCGGTAACTGCTTGTTTGAGCTCCGCTATGAAGTCAATATCGGAAAAAGCTTCCTTGGGAGAGGTCGCTTTTATATCGCAAAGCGCATCTAATACGCTCTCTGCTAGGCGTAGCTCAAAATATATTCCGAATAATTGTTGCCACATTGGGACTGTTTCAGCTGTAGCCTCAAAGCGAGCAGCATCGAAAGCAGTTGCTCGAAGAAAAACTGCTAAAAAATTATGTTTCCGAATTATATCAATGCCGCTTTCGTTCGGTGCCCTTAAACGCACGGCAGGATAAGAGTAATATCGAAGAAGGTGTGTTTTACCTGTTCCTTTTCCGCCTAGTATAAATTTTGAACTACCGGATTTAGGCTCGATGATTTGGCTTATTATTTGAGATGAGCCTAATTCAACCCATAGAGAGTTAATCTGCTCATCTGTATAGTCGGATGCTTTAAATAGGGCAAAGGGGTTCTCTTGCATCATTTTCAGGTCATCCAGTTAATATTTTTTGTGATAACGAATGAAAGCTGGTGACCATTGAGCGCCTTTTCCCTCGTGCCAGAAGATTGGTGGTACATTATCTGGCGTATTGTGAGAGAATCCAATTAAAAGTTGCCCGTCCTTGTAACCCAAAGGGTGAGATGGCCAAAGCTTTGAACCGTAACAAACAACGATATCTCGCATTTGTTCTTTATCAAACCAGTCTGGAGGGTTGGAGAAGTAACGGGAGGAATCGTGAAAAGCTTTATATGTCTCATCAAGCTCAAAAAGACTCATCGCCTGTCCATTAAATAGTTTTGCGTCGTTTAATTTCTCTAAACCATGGGCGGTGGCGAATAAAGACATAAATCTGATTTCGATGCCAGGATTGGATTCTCGAATGCTTTGCAAGTATCCGCCGAGATATTGACTTATTTGGGTTCCAGATCCCACTATATCGTCAAAAAAAACTATCCGCGTAACACTCATGTCTCTGGCGCGCATTATTAGGCGGCCTGAATCTCTATCCGTCAATGGACTGAAAGCGCCAGTTATATCAATAAAAAGATCTTTGGAAAGGTAATTCACTTGCCGGAAGTAGTAGAGTAAGTGCGCCCCGCTCTCAGATGGATTTCCTACTCCGATAAAGCGGGTTGCATTAAGCTGCTCTTCATAAACTTTGTCTATTAAAGATACATCGAGGGTGCCGCCAAAATTCCTACGTATCCGCTGGCGTAAAGGCGATGCAAAGTGATCTCTATAGAGAGATTTTAACATCTCTCGCATTAGTCGTTTGCCAAAATACATAAATCTTGAAAGTGCAAATAGGCCGTAGAGTTGCTCTTTATCGGTGTCAAGTAAGCGGCCGTTAAAATTAGATAGCCAGCTCTCTATTTCTTCCCATGTGACTTCCTTGTCCCATGCATGATTGACCAAGGTTCTTAGCTTTGCCTCACAGGCTGCTCGATGCATATAGATAATCTACCTTGAGAAGACTAATACACTTTCGCGCGAAATGACTGAGGCTGTTCTGTTTCGCTTAGTCATGAGGCCGCGAGATTTAATATGATCAATAAGACTTAGCTCGAGATTCATCCCTGCATCCCTCATGACGTCGATGGCAAATTGGTCGTTCCTTAGAACCTGATTGCACACCTGGTTATTGCCAAGGACCAATACTACATGTCCACCTTGACAAGTAACTTTTGCCATCTCTTGAAGAGAGCGCTTCATCTCTAGGAGGTATTGTTTGGTGATTATGTAACGCGTCTCATTAGTTTTGCGGATAGCTAACAATACGTCATCATAAGCTTTAGGGAGGCTGATTTCCTCCAGATTTATTCGCCTCTGATGCGGGGCGTGCTCCCTACCGATTGACCTATCCTCTAAGGTGGTTAATTGAGTAGGGCTTACAAAACCTAGCCAGTTTAGAGAAAGGCTGCTAGCTCTTATGTATTTCTGCGCACTACCATACGGAGGTGACGTAATGATTAATGGCACGCCTTTGGAGCCAATACATTCCGTGTTCGCCAAGGATGAATTAGTGAGGTTTCGCGCATCATCGCTTACTACGATGGCACGTTTTCTAGTCGGATTTGTTTGGTTTGCTAATGCTGTTCGCTCAATGTTTGTAACACAGATTCGCCTGTATTCTTCTAGGGCTGATGCAGTTTCAACCCAGTTTATGCGATCTTGAATTCGTTTATTAACCAGTTCGCTAAATCTATCTTTGGTTTTGAGTTTGACGGGGACGGAAATCGCTTGATCGGCATAGCTTAGTCTTCTAGCTACAACAGAGAAACAGACCCTGAAAAAGTCTCTCAGGCTTTCATTTTCTACTTCCATAACTGAGCGAAGTAAAATCTCTAGGCTCTTCTTTTGATTTTCGTGATACCAGTGATGTGCATTCACAATGGCAATATCTGGAGCTTTTCTATACCTCTTTGCCTTTGAGACTATCCGGTTAAGCTCATCCGTAAGTTCAACCGAGTCATACGAGGTGGTTTTGACTTTGGTGATCAGTAGTGCTAAAGGATTTGCGTCAGCTACATAAGGTGTAGCACCAGCCAAAGAGGACTCAAGAGCCACTGTTCCGGACCCGCAAAACGGGTCCAGAACCTTTTTTTCATGGGGCATAAGTGAGGTGGCGTGAACAAAAAAATTGGCAATATTGGGAAGAAGCTTAGCTGGGTATGGGTGAATTTGATGCGTCTGTTGATCCCCAAGCTTTACCCAGTTTACCATTTGCCTAAAATCCACCTCTACGGGTAGCCCTCTGGCTTGGAATTCATCTTTAAGGCTCTTAAATATTAATGAAGTATCAACTTCAGCCATTTCAGTTTTTTCTGACGCAGCAGATGATTCATTCAATGACCTGATAGTCATTTCAATCGTACCCACACGTCGTTCTCCCGCCAAATTTCGTTCACTAGCAATCAGGTATCAGTACCGATACCCCATCGGCCTCTTGGAAGGAGGCGATGACTCGCCACTTTTTCATGCTTTGAGCAGAAGCTCTCAATGCTGCTAAGTTTACCCGAGCTTACACCTCCGGCGGGGTTCCGCTTGCACATACGATCAAAGAGATTCTCATCGGGCAATGGGTAAGCTGAGAGGCCTATGCCAGGGTAGGTAATCAGAGGTTCCAGCCTAGAAGACAATGTAGATTCAGGGAAAGCGGTCTCGCTACATCCTGGTGTAAATGAGGCGGTGGGGCAATTTCGTTCGAGTCGAGGTGTTCAACTCGTGAGAACACGCTGAGTCTTTGTTCAGCTCTAAGCTTTTGAATCACAGCGAGGTAAAGACGTGTTGTGGGGACATCGCTCACCCGACAATAGGCCTGCCTGTCGAGTCGCCGGTGGGCGAAAAGACATACCAGCAGCTCGCCCAGGCATCCCTTCATCCAGGGTGACTTGAGCAGGCCGATGGCGGAGGCGAGCGGTAGCAGCCAGAACAGCCTCGGCGCGAAGGGCGCTAGAAGGGGAAAGTCCATTTCCCAGATCCTGTAGATAGCGAGACTTAAGGTAAGACTAGATCAGGCAGGCGAGGGCTGCGGTGCCGTTCGGAGGGGATTCGCGACCGGCTTTCGGATAAAGCCGAATCTCAGGCATGAAAAAGCCGCGCAACGCGCGGCTCCTGAAAGCTGGTGGGCCCACACGGACTCGAACCGTGGACCAAAGGATTATGAGTCCTCTGCTCTAACCAACTGAGCTATAGGCCCTATAGCGCGGTGGAGTATACCGGGGTGGGGGAGGATCGCCAAACCCTTGTCGGGCATAAAAAAACCGGAGCCTGAGCTCCGGTTTCTGGTGCAGCGTGGGCGCCTTACTCGTCGAGGAAGGAGCGCAGGTGTTCGCTGCGGGACGGATGGCGCAGCTTGCGCAGGGCCTTGGCTTCGATCTGGCGGATACGCTCGCGGGTGACGTCGAACTGCTTGCCCACTTCCTCAAGGGTGTGGTCAGTGTTCATGTCGATGCCGAAGCGCATGCGCAGGACCTTGGCTTCACGGGCGGTGAGGCCGGAGAGCACGTCGCGGGTGGCTTCCTTGAGGCTTTCGCTGGTGGCCACTTCGATCGGGGACTGCATGGTGCTGTCCTCGATGAAATCACCCAGGTGCGAATCCTCGTCGTCGCCGATGGGCGTCTCCATGGAGATCGGTTCCTTGGCGATCTTGAGCACCTTGCGGATCTTGTCCTCGGGCATCTCCATGCGCTCGCCCAGCTCTTCCGGGGTCGGCTCGCGACCCATCTCCTGCAGCATCTGGCGGGAGATCCGGTTCAGCTTGTTGATCGTCTCGATCATGTGCACCGGAATCCGGATGGTGCGCGCCTGGTCGGCGATGGAGCGGGTGATGGCCTGGCGAATCCACCAGGTGGCATAGGTGGAGAACTTGTAGCCACGGCGGTATTCGAACTTGTCCACCGCCTTCATCAGGCCGATGTTGCCTTCCTGGATCAGGTCGAGGAATTGCAGACCGCGGTTGGTGTACTTCTTGGCGATGGAGATCACCAGGCGCAGGTTCGCCTCGACCATTTCCTTCTTGGCGCGGCGGGCCTTGGCCTCGCCGATGGACATGGCGCGGTTGATGTCCTTGATCTGCGAGACTTTCAGCTCGTAGTCACGCTCCAGCTCGGCCAACTGGGCCTGCTTGGCCTGGATGTCGGCCTGGAAGCGCTCGAGACCCTCGGCGTACTTGGGCTTGCCCTTGAGCAGGCCGGCGGTCCATTCGGTGTTGGTCTCGTTGCCCGGGAAGTGGCGCAGGAAGTCGGCACGCGGCATGCGCGCATCGCGCACGGCCAGCTGCATGATGGCGCGCTCGAGGCCACGCACGCGCTCCAGGGACTCGCGCACGCGGGTCACCAGGGCTTCGTACTGCTTGGGCACCAGCTTGATCGGCGAGAACAGCAGGGCCAGGGCAACGAATTCTTCCACGGCGTGATCGTTATCGCGGCCGTGCTTCTTCAGTGTCTTCTTGGTCTTTTCCAGCTGCTCGGCGACCGCGCCGAAACGCAGGCGAGCCTCTTCCGGATCCGGACCGCCGTCGCCTTCTTCCTCGTCGGCGTCGTCGCTTTCTTCCTCTTCGTCCTTCTCGTCGTCCACGGCCTTGGCATCGGTGGCCTTGTTCGGGACGGGCAGCTCATTGCTCTCGTTGGGCAGGGTGCCGTCGTCGGGATCGATATAGCCGGCGAGGACGTCGGACAGGCGACCGCCTTCGGTGGTGACGCGGGTGTATTCGCTGAGGATGTAGTCGACGGTGCCCGGGAACTGGGCGATGGCGCCCATGACTTCGCGGATGCCTTCCTCGATGCGCTTGGCGATCTCGATCTCGCCTTCGCGGGTCAGGAGCTCCACGGTACCCATTTCACGCATGTACATGCGCACTGGGTCGGTGGTGCGGCCGACATCGCTCTCCACCGCGGCCAGGGCGGCGGCGGCTTCTTCGGCGGCGGCTTCGTCGGTATCCGTCTCGGCCAGCAGCAGGGCATCGGCGTCCGGCGCGGTTTCGAATACGTTGATCCCCATGTCATTGATCATGCGGATGATGTCTTCCACCTGTTCCGGATCTGAAATATCCTCCGGTAGGTGGTCATTGACCTCCGCGTAAGTCAGGTAACCCTGCTCACGACCGCGGGCGATCAATTCTTTCAGACGGGATTGCTGTTGCGCTTTTCCGGACATAGGTACCCTTCCACTGAAGGCTTAGGCGGGCAAAAATAGCTGAACATTATAGCCGGTTAGACGGTGGTCGTGCCAGTTAGGTCACGGACCCCGCCGGACGGCTGAGGAGTTCGCGTAGGCGGTCCTTGTCTTCGGAGCTCAGCTCGCTCTGTCGCGCCTTGCGTAGGAGTTGCTCCAGCGAGCGATCACGCTGGCTGGCGGCTAACCTCGTTATGGTGTCGAAAAACTGTTGTTCAAGGTTGTCGCCGGCAATCAGCCATTCTTTTTCCGCCAGGGCGCGCAGCAGTCGGCCCTGTTCGGTCCCGTGCCAGCGCGCGATGAGCGCCAGGGTGCTTTGCCCCGGTTTCTTCTGCAGCGCCTCGACCAGGGCGACCAGCAGCTGGGCGTACTGATCGCTTTCCTCGGCCAGGTTGCGGGCGTCCTGTACCGCCTGGGCCAGGGTCGGATGGTGCAGCAGGCTGCGCAGCGCGGCCAGTACCGGCGTCTCCACCTTGACCGGGGGCTGACGTGGAATGCGCTCGCCGCCACCCTTGCCGTTGAAATCCTTTTTCCAGCCCTTGCCATCGCGCCCGCCCTTGCCGTCGCGGCGTGGCGTCCACTGCTGCTGTGCGGGGGCTTCTTCGGCATGGGCATAGGCATAGTCGCCATAGTCCATGGGAGGAGCGTCCTGCGGCGGCGCGGCGGGTGCCAGCTGGCTCAACGCCTCGTTGCCCAGGCCAGTGAGTTCGCTCAGGCGCTGGCGCATTAGCAGCCGCAGGTTGTTGCCAGGGATCTTCTCGATCAGCGGCGCCGCCAAGGTGGCCAGGTGTGCCTTGCCCTCCAGGGTGGCCGGATCCGCCTCGATCATCAGTTGCTGGAAGAAGTACTCGGCCAGCGGCTGGGCCTGCTGGACGAAGCGCGCCTGGAAGGCATCCGCGCCTTCGGCACGGACCAGGGTATCCGGGTCTTCGCCTTCGGGCAGGAACAGGAAGCGCACCCGAAAGCCGTCCTTGAGCACCGGTAGTGCCGATTCCAGGGCGCGCCAGGCGGCGCTACGGCCGGCCTGGTCGCCGTCGAAACAGAACAGGATGCTCGGCACGATGCGGAACAGTCGCTTGATGTGCTCTTCGCTGGTGGCGGTGCCCAGGGTGGCCACGGCATTGCGGATGCCTTGCTGGGCCAGGGCGATGACGTCCATGTAGCCTTCCACGACCAGGATCTCGTCCAGGTCACGGTTGTGCTTGCGCGCCTCGAACAGGCCGTAGAGTTCCTGGCCCTTGTGGAACACCGGGGTCTCCGGCGAGTTGAGGTACTTGGGCTTGTCGTCGCCCAGCACGCGGCCGCCAAAGGCGATGACCCGACCACGGCTGTCGCGGATGGGGAAGATCACCCGGTCGCGAAAGCGGTCGTAGCGCTTGCCGCTCTCAGCGTTTTCCACCAGCAGGCCGGCATCGAGCATGGCCTTCTGCTGGAGGTCATCGCCGCCCAGGTGCTTGCCCAGGTTGTCCCAGCCGGGCGGGGCGAAGCCCAGGCCGAAGTCACGGGCGATCTCGCCGGTCAGGCCGCGCTTCTTCAGGTAGTCCACCGCCGCCTGGCGCTTGGGATGGTTGCGCAGCGCCAGGCGATAGAACTCGGCGGCTGCGGCCAGCAAGGGGTAGAGCGGGGAGTCCGTGGGTTGTCGCGGCTTGCGCCGGCCGCCGCTTTCTTCGCGTGGCACCTCGACGCCGGCACGCTTGGCCAGCTCCTCGACCGCCTCGGGAAATTCGAGGTTGTCGTGGTCCATGATGAAGCCCAGGGCATTGCCGCCCGCGCCGCAGCCGAAGCAGTAGTAGAACTGCTTGTCAGGGCTGACGCTGAAGGAGGGCGTCTTCTCGTTATGGAAGGGGCAGCAGGCCATCCAGTTCTTGCCGGCCTTCTTGAGCTTCACCCGCGCGCCCACCACCTCGACGATGTCGGTGCGATTGAGCAGGTCGTCGATGAAGCCTTGCGGGATGAGTCCGGCCATGGTCAGCGTCTGGATAGAAGGGCGAAGAGCGGAGGGTGGAGCGAGGAGGGCAGTCTAGCGCCAGAGGACGCCAGGGCGAAACGGGAGGGCCAGAAACAAACAACCCGACCAGAGGTCGGGTTGTCTTATGACGCCAGAAGAGCGCTGTAACTCAGTACAGGCGCTCGCGACGGCGCTGCTCGCGCTGTACTTTCTTGGCGTGACGCTTGACCGCGGCGGCAGCTTTACGCTTGCGCTCAGCGGTGGGCTTTTCGTAGAACTCGCGGCTACGAACTTCGGCCAGTACACCGGCCTTCTCGCAGGAACGCTTGAAACGACGCAGCGCTACGTCGAAGGGTTCGTTTTCTTTGACTTTGACGTTGGGCATCCAGGTCGTACCTTCAAATTTACCGAGGTTTAATCCAACGCTAGCGGCAAAAGGGCACGGGAAGCGTCGGTTTTTAAGGGTTGCGGATAGTAACTCTTCAACTGCCTTGCTGCCAAGCCCTGGCGGACGAAAAGCGCTGGCCGGTGCTGGAAGCGGCGCTTATCATGCGCAGCCTGACATCTTATACCCTCGAAGGCTTATCTCCATGCGTGTTCTGGGACTGGAAACGTCCTGCGATGAAACCGGCGTCGCCCTCTACGACAGCGAGCGCGGCCTGCTGGCCGATGCGCTGTTCAGCCAGATCGATCTGCACCGTGTCTACGGTGGCGTGGTGCCGGAGCTCGCTTCGCGCGACCACGTCAAGCGCATGCTGCCGCTGATCCGCGAAGTGCTGGACGAGGCGGGCAGCCGCCCTGAAGACGTGGACGCCATCGCCTATACCGCCGGCCCCGGTCTGGTCGGCGCCCTGCTGGTGGGCGCGGCCTGCGCCCAGGCATTGGCGCTGGCCTGGGGCGTGCCCGCCTTGGGCGTCCACCATATGGAAGGTCATCTGCTGGCGCCCATGCTCGAAGAGCAGCCGCCGCAGTTTCCCTTCGTCGCCCTGCTGGTCTCCGGTGGCCACACCCAGCTGGTACAGGTGGATGGCATCGGTCGCTATACGGTGCTGGGCGAGTCCCTGGACGACGCCGCCGGCGAGGCCTTCGACAAGACCGCCAAGCTGTTGGGCCTGAGCTATCCGGGCGGACCGGAAATCGCGCGCCTGGCCGAGCGTGGCGTCCCAGGCCGCTTCGTCTTCCCGCGACCGATGACCGATCGGCCGGGGCTGGAATTCAGCTTCAGTGGTCTCAAGACGTTCACCCTCACCACCTGGCAGCGTTGCAAGGCCGCCGGTGACGATGGCGAGCAGACCCGCTGCGACATCGCCCTGGCCTTCCAGACGGCGGTGGTCGAGACCCTGACGATCAAGTGCAAGAGAGCGCTGAAGCAGGCCGGTCTGAAGTCACTGGTGATCGCCGGTGGCGTCAGTGCCAACCAGGCGCTGCGCCAGACGCTGGAGCAGATGCTTGGCGAGCTGGGTGGTCACGTCTTCTATGCCCGGCCGCGCTTCTGCACCGACAATGGCGCCATGATCGCCTATGCCGGTTGCCAGCGGTTGCTGGCTGGCCAGCACGAGGGCCCGGCCATTGCCGTCAAGGCGCGCTGGCCCATGGAGCAGCTGGCGGCGCTCTGAGACGGGCGGAGGGCGTCGCCGGGTAATCCCCGTGCGGCGCCAGGGTCAAAAATGACGCTCGGTCCCCTGACGCAGGGCGCGCAGATTGTGTCTATGGCGAATCAGGATGAGCAGCGCGAGCAGCAGCATCGGCGCCAACAGGTCCGGGCGCTGCCAGGCGAACAGCGGCAGGATGCCGAGCAGCGCCACTAGCGACGCCAGGGAGGCGATCCGGAGCGTGGCGAACACCGTGGCCCAAAGGGCGAGACCCAGTAGGGCAGCGGGTGGATAGACCCCCAGCAGCAGACCGGCGGCCGTGGCGACGCCCTTGCCGCCTCTGAAGTGGAAGTACAGCGGATAGAGATGACCGACCACGGCAGCCAGGCCAATCCAGGCCTGCTGCAGCGGCGAGAGTCCCAGCTGCTGAGCGATGAGCACGGGAATCAGGCTCTTGCTCAGGTCGCCGGCCAGGGTCAGCAGCGCCAGCTTGCGTCCGGCCAGGCGCAGCATGTTGCTGGCGCCGGGATTGCCGGAGCCGTCGTGACGCGGATCGCAGGTGCCGAACAGGCGACTGAGCAGCACGGCGAAGGACAGCGAGCCCAGCAGGTAGGCCAGCAGGAGCAGCAGCCAGAACATGGTAGGGTTCCGCGCCAGGAGAAGGCTCGATTCTACCGACAGCCCGCCGCCCGACGATAGGCCGGCGGTGACGATCACACAGAGCACGCTAAAGGTGCGAGGCAAAGGCAGTGGACAAGGTTTTCATCGAGGGGCTCGAGGTCGACACCGTGATAGGGGTGTACGACTGGGAGCGTGACATCCGCCAGTGCCTGCGCATCGATCTCACCATGGGCTGGGATATCCGCGCGGCGGCCGCGAACGACGAAATCGAACACACCCTGAACTATGCAGCGGTGGCCGAGCGCATCACCGCCTTTGCCCACGAGACCGCCTTCGAACTGGTCGAGACCTTCGCCGAGCGCCTGGCCGCCTTGCTGCAGGCGGAGTTCAAGCTGCCCTGGCTGCGCCTGCGCATCACCAAGCCCGGTGCGGTGCCGACCGCCCGGGGCGTGGGCGTGGAGATCGAGCGGGGGCAGGCGTGACCCGGGTCTATCTGGGGCTGGGTAGCAACATCCAGCGCGAGCAGCATCTGGGCATGGCCCTGGACGAACTCGCGACGCTGCTGACCGACCTGCAGTGCTCACCGGTGTTCGAAAGCGAGGCGGTGGGTATCCGCAGCGCGCCTTTCTTCAACCTGGTGGTGGCGGGTGACACCGAGCTCGATCCCGCGACCCTGAGTCAGAGACTCAAGGCCATCGAAACCCGTAGCGGTCGTTATGCGCCGGATCGCCAGGGCCTGCCGCTGGACATCGATATCCTGCTGCATGGCGACCTGAGCGGCGAGTTCGATGGCCTGACCCTGCCGCGCGCCGAGATCCTGCGCAACGCCTTCGTGCTCTGGCCGCTGGCCTTACTGGCCGGTGAGCGGCGGCACCCGGACAATGGTCGGAGTTTTGACGAGCTGTGGCAGGAGATGCGCGACCAGACCACCCAGGTGCTGCGGCCGGTATCCTTTAGCTGGAAGGGTATGGCGTTGACGCCGGCAGCGTTGCTTGGCGCCAAGCTGGCGTAACGCAGTGGTCGTTGGGCTTCGCTGCGCTCAGCTCCAACCTACGGGGACCCGGCTTGCGCTTGGCCTTCCTCTTCCTGCCGTAAGTTGAGACGGCACCATCGTCGAAGCCCAACGGAGCTACGGGGTAGGGGTGTTGGGCTTCGCTGCGCTCAGCGCCAACCTACGGGGACCCGGCTTGCGCTTGGCCTTCCTCTTCCTGCCGTAGGTTGGGTTGAGACGGCACCATCGTCGAAGCCCAGCGGTGCTCCGGGGTAGGGGTGTTGGGCTTCGCTGTGCTCAACCCAACCTACGGGTAGGGTAGGTTGGGTTGAGACGGCTCTATCGTCGAAGCCCAACAGGCGGCATGCATGGCGGCCATTGTTGGGCCTCGCGGCGCTCAGCGCCAACCTACGAGAGCTGGGCCAGGGCGTCGAGGCGGGCCTGCTTGAGGGCCTCGCCCAGGGCGGCGCCCTTGAAGCCCTGGGCGACCAAGGGCTGGACCTCGACCCCGCGCAACACCTCGGCTGCCTGGCGCAGCAGGGTCAACGGTGGTTCGCCGTCGTCGGTCCTTACCGCCGCCGCACAGGTGCAGGCCTGGAGGAACTCCTCGAAGCGCGCCGGACGCCGCAAGACGTCGAAACCCTGCAGCAGCTCGAACCAGGCCTCCGGTGTCAGCTGTCGCGCCTGCAGGGCCGTGGGCCAATGGCGCGCCAGCAACAAGGCCAGTTCGGCGGGTTCGCGCGGGACCTTGAGGCGGGCGTTGATGGCAGCATGTCGCTCTTCCGGTACGTCCAGCAGCAGGCAGGCCCAGCGTACGTTCAGTGAGGCCTGGACCTCGGCGCTCTGGCGCAGGGTGGCATAGACCCGGGCGCCGGGTTCGGGTTGCTCACCGGCGAACCCGGCAGCCACCTCCGGCAGGAGCGCCGCCAGGGCGCCGCAGTCGTGCAGCACCCGAATGAAGACATCGGGTCGCTCTTCGAGCAGGGCGCGCGAGATTTCCTTCCAAAGTCGTTCGGCGGTCAGGGCGTCCAGCTCGCCACTGGCGACCATCTCCTGCATCAGCAGCAGCGTCTCGGGCGCCACCTGGAAACCCAGGCTGCAATAGCGGGCGGCGAAGCGGGCGACGCGCAGCACGCGCAACGGATCTTCGGCGAAGGCGGGCGAGACGTGGCGCAACAGGCGCGCCTGGAGATCGGCGCGGCCGCCGTAGGGGTCGATGACCTGGCCGTCGTCGTCTTCGGCCATGGCGTTGACGGTCAGGTCGCGACGGATCAGATCCTGTTCCAAGGTGACATCGGGCGCGGCGTGGAAGGTGAAGCCACCGTAGCCGCGCCCGCTCTTGCGTTCGGTACGGGCCAGGGCGTATTCCTCACCGGTCTGGGGATGCAGGAACACCGGGAAATCGGCGCCCACCGGGCGATAGCCCTGGGCGGCGAGGGCTTCGGCGGTGGCGCCCACCACGACCCAGTCGACTTCGGTGACCGGTCGGCCGAGCAGGCGATCCCGTACGGCACCGCCCACCTTGTAGATTTGCATAGAAAAAGACCTCCTTGCGGAGGTCTAGGATAGCCCGAAAGAGCGACTCGGCTCAGATCGGCGACGCCAGATCCAGGCGGCGGTCGTGATCGCGGCTCTCATGGCGGGGCGGAACCTGGAAGCTGTGGGTGACGTCTTCGCCCCTCACGCTTTCCAGCCGAATGTCGAAGCCCCAGAGCCGGTGCAGGTGCTTGAGCACCTCGTCCGTGGAGTTGCCCAGCGGCTTGCGGTCATGCTGGAAGTGGCGAAGGGTAAGGGAGCGATCGCCACGCCGGTCCACGTTCCAGATCTGCACATTGGGCTCGCGATTGCCCAGGTTGTATTGGGCGGCGAGTTGCTCACGGATCAGGCGATAACCGCCGTCGTCGTGGATGGCCGCCACCTCCAGTTCGTCGCGCTGGTCGTCATCGAGGATGCTGAACAGCTTGAGGTCGCGGATCACCTTGGGCGAGAGATACTGCAGGATGAAGCTTTCGTCCTTGAAGCTCTTCATGGCGAAGGTGACGGTGGCCAGCCAGTCGCTGCCGGCGATGTCAGGGAACCAGCGGCGGTCTTCCTCCGTGGGGTCCTCGCAGATGCGGCGGATGTCGCGGAACATGGCGAAGCCCAGGGTGTAGGGGTTGATGCCGCTGTAGTAGGGACTGTCGAAGCCCGGCTGGTAGATCACCCCGGCGTGGGATTGCAGGAATTCGAACATGAAGCCTTCGGTGACCAGGCCCTCGTCGTAGAGATCGTTGAGCAGGGTGTAGTGCCAGAAGGTGGCCCAACCCTCGTTCATCACCTGGGTCTGGCGCTGGGGATAGAAGTACTGGGCGATCTTGCGCACGATGCGGATCACCTCGCGCTGCCAGGGCTCCAGCAGCGGCGCGTGCTTTTCCACGAAATAGAGGATGTTTTCCTGGGGTTCGCTGGGGAAGCGCGCCCCTTCGTCATGGGCCTCCTTGCCGGCCATCTTGGGAATGGTCCGCCAGAGATCGTTGACCTGGCGCTGCAACTGCTCCTCGCGCTCCTTCTGCCGCTGGCGTTCCTCGGCGGCGGAAATGGGGTAGGGCCGCTTGTAGCGATCCACCCCGTAGTTCATCAGCGCATGGCAGGAATCCAGCAGTTCTTCCACGGCATCGATGCCATGGCGTTCCTCGCACTGGGTGATGTACTGCTTGGCGAACACCAGGTAGTCGATGATGGAGCTGGCATCGGTCCAGGTGCGGAACAGGTAGTTGCCCTTGAAGAAGCTGTTGTGGCCATAGCAGGCGTGGGCGATCACCAGCGCCTGCATGGTCATGGTGTTCTCTTCCATGAGGTAGGCGATGCAGGGATCAGAGTTGATCACGATCTCGTAGGCCAGGCCCATCTGGCCGCGGCTGTAGTGCTTCTCGGTATGCAGGAAGTGCTTGCCGTAGGACCAGTGGTTGTAGCCGATGGGCATGCCGACGGAGGCATAGGCATCCATCATCTGCTCGGCGGTGATCACCTCGATCTGGTTGGGATAGGTGTCCAGCGCATAGCGCTTGGCGATCCGGGCGATCTCCCGGTCGTAGGTCTGGATCAGCTCGAAGGTCCATTCCGAGCCGGTGGAGATGGGCTCACGTTTCATGACACGAGTCTCCGCTGGAACAGTTCGCGGAACACGGGATAGATATCCCCCGCCGAGACGATCTGCTGCTGCGAGAAGGAATCCGGGAAGCTGCCCCGGACGTTCTCGTATTCGTACCACAGCGCCTGGTGCTCGCGCGGGGTGATTTCCACATAGGTGTAGTACTGCATGAACGGCAGGATCTGCTTGGTCAGGATCTCCCGGCAGATGGGCGAGTCGTCGTTCCAGTTGTCGCCGTCGGAGGCCTGGGCGGCATAGAGATTCCATTCGTTGACCGGATAGCGCGCGGCCATGACCTCCTGCATCAGCTTGAGCGCGCTGGAGACGATGGTGCCGCCGGTTTCGCGGGAGTAGAAGAACTCTTCCTCGTCCACTTCCTTGGCGCTGGTGTGGTGGCGGATGAACACCACCTCGATGCGCTCGTAGTTCCGCTTGAGAAAGAGGTAGAGCAGGATGTAGAAACGCTTGGCGATGTCCTTGGTGGCCTGGGTCATGGAGCCGGAGACGTCCATCAGGCAGAACATCACCGCCTTGGAGCTGGGGCTGGGCTGTTTGGACAGCAGGTTGTACTTGAGGTCGAAGGTGTCGAGGAAGGGCACCTTGTCGATGCGCGCGCGCAGTCGCTCGATCTCGGCCTCCAGCGCCTGGATGTCGCCCAGGTTGTCGGGCTCCTCCACCCGCAGCCGCGCCAGCTCCGCTTTGGCTTCGCGCAGCTTGTTGCGACTGCCGCCGGAGAGGGCGATGCGCCGCGCATGGGAGGCGCGCAGGGTGCGGATGATGTTGATGCGGGCAGGATTGCCCTCGTTGCTGATGCCGGCACGGACCGTCTTGAAGGTGTCGGTGCCGGTCAGTTGCTTCTTGACCAAATTGGGTAGCTCCAGGTCCTCGAACATGAAGTCGAGAAATTCGTCCTGGGTGATCTGGAAGGCGAATTCGTCCATGCCTTCGCCGCTGTTGCTGGCCTTGCCCTGACCCTGGCCACCGCCGCCGCCCTGGGGCCGCGGGATGCGTTCGCCGCTGACGAATTCCTTGTTGCCCGGGTGGACGATGGTCTGGCGCCCGCCCTTGCCTTGGTACAGTGCGGGCTCGTCGATGTCGCGGGCAGGAATGCTGATCTGCTCGCCATGTTCCATGTCGGTGATGGAGCGCCGACTCACGGCTTCCTCGACCGCCTTCTTGATGTGCTCACGATAACGCCGCAGGAAACGCGTGCGGTTCACCGTGCTCTTGTTCTTGCCATTTAGACGCCGGTCGATGACATAGCTCATACAGGCCCTCCGGGCTATTGCAGGACGCCACGACGACGCGGCAGGCGCGTCGTCGCGGGTTCAGCCTCAGGCTGCCTTACTGCGACTTGCGTACCCGTGAATACCACTCGGACAGCAGTCGCACCTGCTTCTCGGTGTACCCGCGCTCCACCATGCGGGTCACGAAATCACTGTGCTTCTGCTGATCTTCCTTGCTGGCCTTGGCATTGAAGCTGATGACCGGCAGGAGCTCCTCGGTGTTGGAGAACATCTTCTTCTCGATCACCGCGCGCAGCTTCTCGTAGGACAGCCAGCTCGGATTCTTGCCGTTATTGTTGGCACGGGCGCGCAACACGAAGTTGACGATCTCGTTGCGGAAATCCTTCGGATTGCTGATGCCGGCCGGTTTCTCGATCTTCTCCAGTTCCTCGTTGAGAGAAGCGCGATTGAGAATCTCGCCGGTTTCCGGATCGCGGTATTCCTGATCCTGGATCCAGAAGTCTGCGTAGAGCACATAGCGGTCGAAGATGTTCTGGCCGTATTCGCTGTAGGACTCGAGGTAGGCGGTCTGGATCTCCTTGCCGATGAACTCCACGTAGCGTGGCGCCAGGTATTCCTTGATGAATCTCATGTAGCGCTCGCGGGTCTCGGCCGGGAACTGCTCGGCTTCGATCTGCTGCTCCAGCACATAGAGCAGGTGCACCGGGTTGGCCGCGATCTCGTTGGCGTCGAAGTTGAACACCCGCGAGAGGATCTTGAAAGCGAAGCGGGTCGAGAGGCCGTTCATGCCCTCGTCGACGCCGGCGCTGTCGCGGTATTCCTGGATCGACTTGGCCTTGGGATCGGTGTCCTTGAGGTTTTCGCCGTCGTAGACGCGCATCTTCGAGTAGATGTTGGAGTTTTCCGGTTCCTTGAGGCGCGAGAGCACCGAGAACTGGGCCAGCATCTTCAGGGTGTCCGGCGCGCAATGGGCGTTGGCCAGGGAGCTGTTGACCAAGAGCTTGTCGTAGATGTGGATCTCGTCGGAGACACGCAGGCAGTAGGGCACCTTGACGATGTAGATCCGGTCGATGAAGGCCTCGTTGTTCTTGTTGTTGCGGAAGGTGTGCCACTCGGATTCGTTGGAGTGGGCCAGGATGATGCCGCTGTAGGGCAGGGCGCCGAGGCCTTCGGTGCTGTTGTAGTTGCCTTCCTGGGTCGCGGTCAGCAAGGGGTGCAGGACCTTGATCGGGGCCTTGAACATCTCCACGAATTCCATCAGGCCCTGGTTGGCGCGGCACAGGGCGCCGGAATAGCTGTAGGCGTCCGCATCGTTCTGCGGGTATTCCTCCAGCTTGCGGATGTCCACCTTGCCCACCAGGGCGGAGATGTCCTGGTTGTTCTCGTCGCCCGGTTCGGTCTTAGCGATGGCGATCTGGTTAAGGATGGACGGGTAGAGCTTGACCACCTTGAACTTGCTGATGTCACCGCCGAATTCCTGTAGGCGCTTGGCCGCCCAGGGTGACATGATGCTGCGCAGGTAATGGCGAGGGATGCCGTAGTCCTCTTCGAGGATCTGGCCGTCTTCGTCGGGATTGAACAGCCCCAGCGGCGATTCGAACACCGGCGAGCCCTTGATGGCGTAGAAGGGGACCTTCTCGATCAGGTGCTTGAGTTTCTCTGCGAGAGAGGATTTGCCGCCACCCACCGGGCCGAGCAGATAGAGGATCTGCTTCTTCTCTTCCAGGCCCTGCGCCGCATGGCGGAAGTAGGACACGATCTGCTCGATGCAGTCTTCCATGCCGTGGAAGTCGGCAAAGGCCGGATAGCGGCGGATGACCTTGTTGGAAAAGATGCGGGACAGGCGTGAGTCGCTGGTGGTGTCCACCAGTTCGGGTTCGCCGATGGCCATGAGCATGCGCTCGGCGGCACTGGCAAAGGCGGTACGATCCTTCTTGCAGATCTCAAGGTATTCCTGAAGGGAATACTCTTCCTGGCGAGTCGCTTCAAAACGCCCCTGGAAGTGACTGAAAATGCTCATGACGTCTCCTCGCTGGATACCCTGGACCAGCTTGGAATCGATGCCTGGAGCCTTGCCTTGCTGCCGATGGGGAGCGGTCATGCCGGGCGACGAAAGATAACGTCTCTAATACCTTCGCGGTCGTCTTGCCTAATCGATCCTTACACGCTTGCAGAGAAGGGTTGGGTTTCGAGAGACGCACGAAGGAGACCGATGGAAACGGTCCCCCTGGAATTCCCCCGAATCTCCAGTGGTTACACCGATGGTCCAAAGCCGGTTATCGAGCCCGCCGTTTCCGGAGGGCCTGATTCCAGAATAGTCCTATCTGCGAGATGTGGAAGAGCCAATTCGGTTTATTCTTGTAACCACAGCGTCAAGCCGCTGTGTTAAACGCCCGCGCCGCTTTCGGTCTGCTCGGGATAGAGGGTGCGCCAGTTTTCGAAGCCGCCGTCGACACTGTAGACCTGGCTGAAGCCCTGGCCGGCGAGAAAGGCCGCTGCGCTTTGGCTGGAATGGCCGTGGTAGCAGAACACCAGCAGCGGCGCGTCGAGATCGGCGGCGGCGATGAAGTCATGGATGTTCTGGTTGTCGATCCGCTGGGCGCCGGCGACGTGCAGGGTGGCGTAGCTGTGCGGATCGCGGATGTCGACGATCCGGGCGCCCTCACTGCGCAGTTCCAGGGCCCGTTCGGGGGAGATACAGGTGAATTCGCTCATTTCTTCTCCTTGCAACTGCAGAGATGACGGCGGTTGCCGTCGACGTCGAGCAGGGTCATGTCGCCGCCCCAGACGCAGCCGCTGTCGAGGGCCTCGACATTGGGCGCTGCGCAGCGACCCTTGAGCGCGGCCCAGTGGCCGAACAGGATGCGCACGTCGCGGGTCAGCCGATGCTCGTGGCTGAACCAGGGGGCGAAGCCGGCCGGCGCACTGTCCAGGCCTTCCTTGCTCTTGAATTCCAGCCGACCTTCCGGACTGCAGAATCTCATGCGCGTCAGGTAGTTGGTGATCAGGCGCAGGCGCTCCTGGCCCTGGAGATCATCTTGCCAGAGCGCCGGCTCATTGCCATACATCTGCTCGAGAAAGGGCACATGGGCCTGGTCATCGCGCAGCACGGCCTCCACTTCGCCGGCCAGGCTCTTGGCCTGGGTCAGCGTCCATTGCGGTGGCAGGCCAGCGTGGACCAGCACGCAGTTGCGTTCGGCATCGTGCTGGATCAGCGGCAGGTGGCGCAGCCAGCTCAGCAGTTCGTCGCGATCGGGAGCGGCGAGGATGTCGCTCAGGGTGTCCTGCTTTTTCAGTCTGGCGCCGCCAAGGGCCACCGCCAGCAGGTGCAGGTCGTGGTTGCCCAGGACGCTGACCACCGAATCGCGTATCGCGTACAGGTATCTCAGGGTTTCCAACGACTGAGGTCCGCGGTTGACCAGATCACCTACCAGCCAGAGGCGGTCCTGCGCGGGATCGAAGCGGACCTCGTCGAGGAGGCATTTGAGCGGGTCGAGGCAACCTTGCAAGTCACCAACGGCGTACAGCGTCATCGGCAGTCCTAGTGTAGCGAGCCCGGTACGGCCAGGCGGAAGGTGGGGATGGCGGCGTCGAAGAGGTGGCCATCGCTGGCGACCATCTGGTAACTGCCCCTCATACTGCCGACCTGGGTCGGCATCAGGGTGCCGCTGGAATAGCTGTGGGTCGCGCCCGGGGCGATCAGCGGCTGCTCGCCCACCACGCCCGGCCCACGCACTTCCTGCACCTCGCCATTGCCGTCGGTGATGATCCAGTGGCGGCTGAGCAGTTGCGCCGGCAGCTGGCCGTCATTGCGGATGCTCACATCGTAGGCGAAGGCGTAGCGCTCCTGGCTGGCGCTGGATTGTTCGGGCAGGTAGCGGGTGGTGACCTGCACGGTGATGAGGTAGCGCGGATCGGGCTCGGTCACGAAAGGATTCTCTGCGGATACGGGTGGAAAGGCTTCAGCTGGACGCCAACTGGTTGGCCAGGCGCACATAGGCGGCCAGGTCCAGCTGCTCGGGGCGTAGCCCGGGATCGACGTCGGCGGCTTCGATGGCGGCGCTGTCCAGGGTGCCCTTGAGGGTGTTCCTGAGGGTCTTGCGGCGCTGGCCGAAGGCCTCGCGGACGACGCGTTCGAGCAGGACCGGGTCACGGGCCACGTGGGGGCGCTCGGTATGGGGCACCAGGCGGACGATGGCCGAATCCACCTTAGGTGGTGGATTGAAGGCACCCGGACCGACGTTGAACAGGTGCTCCACGCGGCAGTGATACTGCACCATGATCGACAGCCGGCCCCAGTCGCCATTGCCCGGCACCGCCGCCAGACGTTCCACCACTTCCTTCTGCAGCATGAAGTGCATATCGGCGATGATGTCGGCGAAACTGAGCAGGTGGAAGATCAGCGGCGTGGAGATGTTGTAGGGCAGGTTGCCCACCACCCGCAGTCGATCGCCCGCGGCGATGCTAGAGAGGTCGTATTTCATGGCGTCACCCTGGTGCAGGGTGAACAGCGGATTGAGGCCGAACTTGAGTCTGAGCAGGGGAATCAGGTCCTGGTCCAGCTCGATGACATCGAGCCGGGCGCCGCTGCCGAGCAGCCCTTCGGTGAGGGCGCCCTGGCCCGGGCCGATCTCCAGCAGTCGCTCGCCGGGTCGCCCGTGGATGGCGCGAAGGATGCGATGGATCACCCCGGCGTCGTGCAGGAAGTTCTGGCCGAACCTCTTGCGGGCGCGGTGTTGGTAAAGCTCGGTCATCAGGTGCTCCGGCGCAGGCAGCGGGCCTGCGATTTCAAGACGGCAAAGACCCACCAGTTTAGCAGACCCTTGACCGTCACTGGAGCGCTCAGGTCACCGAACGGCGATGGGCCGCCATGCTGTAGGCGGTCTCCAGGGCGACCTTCAGACTGCCGGTATCGATGCGTCCGCTGCCGGCCAGGTCGAGGGCGGTGCCGTGGTCGACCGAGGTACGGATGATCGGCAGACCCAGAGTCACGTTGACCGCGGCGCCGAAGCCCTTGTGCTTGAGCACCGGCAGGCCCTGGTCGTGGTACATGGCCAGGACCGCGTCGCAGTGCTGGAGGTGCTTGGGGGTGAAGAGGGTGTCGGCGGGCAGCGGCCCGACCAGGTCGAGGCCTTCGGCGCGCAGGCTGTCCAGCGCCGGCTCGATGATCTCGAGCTCTTCGCGGCCCAGGTGACCGCCCTCGCCGGCATGGGGATTGAGGCCACAGACCAGGATCCGCGGCCGGGCGACGCCGAAATAGCGCTGCAGATCGCCGTGCAGGATGCGGGTCACGTTCAGCAGCGTCTGGCGATCGATGGCATCTGCCACCTCGCGCAGCGGCAGGTGGGTGGTGACCAGGGCCACCCTCAGGCCGGCGGTCGCCAGCAGCATCACCACCTGGGGGGTGTCGGTCAGCTCGGCGAGGAATTCGGTGTGGCCGGAAAAGGCCACGCCGCCGTCATTGATCACGCCCTTGTGCACCGGCGCGGTGATCATCCCGGCGAAGATGCCGTCGAGACAGCCCTGGCCGGCGCGGGTCAGGGTCTCCAGGACGTAGGCGGCATTGGCGGTATCCAGCTGCCCGGTCACCACCGGCGCGCCCAGCGGAGTGTCCCAGACATAGAGGGCACCAGCCGGCGCCGGGCGGTCGGGCCAGGCCGTGGGGTCTACCGCGATGAGGTCGATGGCGAGCCCCAGTTCCACCGCGCGGGCGGCCAGCAGGTCGCGGCTGGCGATGGCGATCAGGGCGTGGGGCTGGGCAACGCGCGCCAGCAGCAGGCAGAGGTCGGGACCGATACCGGCGGGTTCACCGGGGGTCAGGGCGAAGCGCAGGGCCATGGCGGGCTCCGGAAACAAGAAGGCCGCAGGGGATGCCTGCGGCCTTGGGGTTACTGCTTGATCTCGACGTAGGCTTCGTCGCGGATCTGGCGCAACCAGGTCTGCAGCTCCTGGTCGTACTTGCGATTGCGCAGGAGATTCAAGGCCTGCTGCTCGCGCGCCTGCTGGGTGTTGTCGGTGGCCCGACGGCCCAGGACTTCCAGGATGTGCCAGCCGAACGGCGTGTGGAACGGCTGCGACAGCTGGTTGACCGGCGAGCTGTTCATCACTTCGCGGAATTCCGGCACCAGGGATTCCGGATTGATCCAGCCCAGGTCGCCACCGTTGAGCGCCGAGCCCGGATCTTCCGAGAAGCTCTTGGCCAGGGTGGCGAAGCTCTCGCCATTCTGGATGCGCTCGCGCAGGCGCGCGGCCAGCCGCTGGGTCTCGGCGTCGCTGCGTACGGCATTGGGCTTGAGCAGGATGTGCCGGACATGCACCTCGTCGACGATGCTGGCCTCGCCACCACGCTTCTCTTCCACCTTGAGGATCACGAAGCCACCGGGCACGCGCACGGGCTGGGTGATGCCGCCGACGCCGACGCTGCCGATCAGGCGGTCGAAGGGCGGGGGCAGCTGGGCGGCCTTGCGCCAGCCGATCTCGCCACCGTCGAGGGCGTTGTCGCCGGCCGAGCGGGCGATGGCCAACTGGTTGAAGTCGGCGCCCTGACGCAGCTGGTTGTAGGTGTCCTGGGCCTGGCGTGCGGCGGCGTCGAGACCGGCGGTGCCGGCATTGTCCGCCACCGGGATCAGGATGTTGGCCAGCCGATACTCTTCGGACAGCTGCAGCTTGCCCAGGTCCGAGGCGAGGAAGTTCTGCACCTCCTGCTGGGTGACCTGCACGCGCTGACCGACCTGGCGCTGGCGCACCCGGCTGATCATCATCTCGCGGCGGACCTGCTCCCGAGCGGCATCGTAGGAGAGGCCGTCGCGGGCCAGGGCCTGGCGGAATTCGGCCACGCTCAGGCCATTGCGCTGGGCGATGGTGGCGACGGCCTGGTTGAGCTCCTCGTCGGAGATCTTCACGCCCATGCGGCCGGCCAGCTGCATCTGGATGTCTTCCAGGATCAGCCGTTCGAGTACCTGCTGACGCAGTTCGCTTTCCGGCGGCGCCGAGGCGCCCCGGCGGGTGATGTTCTGCTTGACCTCGTTGAGGCGTTGATCGAGCTGGCTCTGCATGACCACGTCGTTGTCGACGATGGCCACGACCTTGTCCAGCGGAACCACGGCAGCCTGAGCCAGAGGGGAGAGAGCGAGCGCCGCGCCCAGGGCGAGCGGGCGCAGGGCGTTACATAGCTTGGTCTTCACGTTCACGATAGCCTTGAATGCCTCTGTCCAGGAAGCCTTCGGTCTTGCCGCCGAAGACGTTGCCGAGTCCCTTGAGCACGATCTGCAGGAAGATCCCGCGATCGGCTTCGGAGCTCTGGGCGGTGTAGAAGACGTCGTCTTCGCTCTTGAGCCAGTAGCGGCTGATCAGGCGCAGCTTCCAGCAGCAGTTGTCGTACTCGAAGCCACCGAAGGCTTCCAGGGTACGGCTCTTGTTGTAGTCGAACTGCCAGCGGGCGATGGCGGACCACTGGGGCACGATCGGCCAGATGAAGGAGATGTCGTGCTGGTCGACCTTGTAGTCGTCGCTGTTGTAGGTGAAGCGGCCGAAGTTTGGATCGAACACCCGGACGTTGTCACGATAGCGGTAGCCGACGTTGAGGATCTTGCCCGGCTCGGCTTCCGGCTGATAGTGGAACATGACGCTGCCGGAGTCGGTCTGGTGCAGGGTCGGATCCCAGTTGAATTCGCCGTTCACGCGCCAGTCGCGGTTGAAGCGATACATGCCGGCCAGGGCATAGGGCGAGCGCGAGGTGGTGGCCTGGGGATTGTCGATGTTCTGCCCCAGGCTGCGGGCGTAGGCCAGGTCGTCCTTGGTCAGGCCGGGCAGCTGCACTTCACGATCACGGAAGTAGAACAGCTGACCGAAGCTCACGTTGGCGCGCTCGAAGCCATTGGGCTCGATGAAGCGGCTGGTGGCACCCAGGGCCAGCTGATTGGCATCGCCGATGCGGTCGCGACCAGTGAAGCGGTTGTCGCGCCACAGCGAGCTGTAGCTGAAGGTGTATTCGCCAGTATCGAACACCGGCAGATCGTCCTGGTCGCGATTGGGTACATAGAGGTACTTGGCGCGGGGTTCGAAGGTCTGCTTGCCACCTTCGCCGAACAGATTCGAGGTGCGGTCGAAATAGAGGCCGCTGTCGAGGCTGAATATCGGCACCGAGCGGGTCGGGCTGTCATTGAAGCTGGTCACGCTGGAACCCGCCGAGGCGCGACGACTACCGCCGACCAGCGGCGAGTTCAGGTCGTTCTGGCCGGTGCTGTCCAGGTCCAGGTCGTAGCGGGTGTAGGCATAGCGCAGCGACGGCGTCAGGAAGCCCCAGGACGCGGTCATCGGGCGGGCGATGCCCGGCTCGACGTGGTAGCGATTGCCTTCGGCGCGGGTCAGGCCGAAGAGGTTGACATCGGGACGGTTGCGCACGTTGGTGCGATTGCCGTTGTCGTCCAGGTCGAAGTAGGTGTTGTCGTCGAAGCTGCGGGTGAAGCGCACCGCCTCGGTGTCGTAGGTGAAGTCCAGACCGCCCGGGTTGTAGGGCAGGGCACCGCTCAGGGTCAGCTGCGGCAGGCGGTTGTAGGGCGTCACGTCGGAGACGGTAGCCAGCTGGTAGGCCTGGGCGTTGAGGCCGGCGACGAAGGTGTCGCCACGGTAGGTCAGGCGACCCTGCTGATTGACGTAGGTCGGCTTGTTGATGCCGAGGTCGGTGTCCAGGTCCTGGAAGTAATAGGGATCGCTGATGCGGGTGTAGTCCACCTCGGCCATCAGGCGCGAATCCAGGCCGCTGCGGTTCTTCCAGCCGTACAGCCAGCGGCTGTCGGTGGCTTCCGGTTCGCCTTCGTGCTCCGGATCGGTGTCCTTGAGGTAGGAGCCGTAGACCTCGCCTTCGCTGCTGCGGGTCAGGTAGCGGAAGTCGCCCTCGGTCTGCAGGCCGTGCTTGGCCATGTAGCGCGGATAGAGGGTGGCGTCGTAATTGGGCGCCAGGTTGAAGTAGTAGGGCGTGGTGATCGCGAAGCCGGTGTCGCTGGAGGTGCTGATCGAAGGCGCCAGGAAACCGGACTGGCGACGGTCGTCGATCGGGAAGTAGATGAAGGGCGTATAGAGGACCGGAATGTCCTTGACCCGCAGCGTGGCGTTGGTCGCGTAGCCCAGGCCGGTGGCTGGGTTCAGGGTGACGGTGTTGCCCTTGACCTGCCAGGCGTTGCTGCCCGGTTCGCAGGTGGTGTAGGTGCCATCCTTGAGGCGGATGATGGCGTCGTCGCCGCGTTTGGCATAGAGCGCGCTGCCGCGGGCACGGCTCTGGTGCATGACGAATTCGGCGTTGTCGACCTGGACCTGGCCGTTGTCCAGCTGCAGATCGGCCTTGTCACCGACCATCAACAGGCCGTTGTCGCGGAATTTGACGTTGCCCTTGAGTTCGCCGCGATTTTCCAGCTGGTGCAGGTTGGCTTCCTGGGATTCCACCTGCATGCCGCCCTGGCGCAGCACCACGTCACCGGCCAGGGTGGCGACCTGCTGCTCCTGCTCGTAGCGCGAGGCCTTGGCGGAAACGTAGGTCGGGGCCTTGGCGGTCGGGGTGTCGTCGTACATGCCCGGGCGCTGCGGCTCGACATAGGCGCCGCTGCAGTAGGGACCGGTCTCGGCCAACTGGGCCGGGGTCAGTTGCTCGCGCGGGACCCAGTCCAGGTGGCTGTAGTCGGCGCTGCGGGACTTGAGGGCACGACCCTTGCTCTCGGTGACCAGCACGGCGGCGTCGCCCTGGCGCGCGGCCGGCTCGGCGGCGATGCCCTGGGTTTCGCCCTTGCTGGGCCGGGGCGGGATGGCGGCGGCGGGTGCCTGGGTGTTGCACGACCAGCCACCGCCGGCTCCGGCGCTACAGCTGAACTGCTCGGCGGGGGCGGCGATAAGGGCGGTGACGGGCTGCATGGCGAGCAGGCTGCCGGTTACCAAGAGGGGAAATTTTCTGCGAAACGCGGGGGTTTTCACGGCCATCCTTAAAGTCGTCCTGCACGCCGGCCATTAAGGGGCCGCGGCCTCTCGATGGGCTCAAAAAGATAGCGGATAATAAAACATGACCTGCGCATCGGCTAGGGCCGAGGGATCCGCTGCAAATGACTGAAGATGTTCGCTTAAACCAGATAGAAGACTGGCTGACCACCGTTCTACCGGAAATTTTCCGGGAGCAGGCCTGGGGCGAGGTGCCCACGGGCAGCCTGACCGCGGCCAGCAGCGATGCCAGCTTTCGCCGTTATTTCCGCTGGGCGGGCGAGGGCCGCAGCCTGATCGTGATGGATGCGCCGCCGCCGCAGGAGGACTGCCGTCCGTTCGTCCGGGTGGCCGGGCTGCTGGCAGAAGCCGGGGTCCATGTGCCACGCATCCTGGCCCAGGATCTGGAGCGGGGATTCCTGTTGCTGAGCGACCTCGGCACCCTGACCTACCTGGAGGTGATCAACGCGGCCAATGCCGACGATTATTTCCAGGCGGCCATTGATGCCCTGCTGGCTTTCCAGGGCAAGCAGCCGACGAACGGCAGCCTACCGCTCTACGATGAGGCTCTGCTCGCCCGCGAACTGGGGCTGTTTCCGGAGTGGTATGTCGGGCGTGAACTGGACCTGACTTTGAGTGCCACTCAACTCGAACGCTGGCAGGCCGTCTGCCGGCTGCTGATCGACAGTGCCCTGGCGCAGCCCCAGGTGCTGGTCCATCGGGACTTCATGCCGCGCAACCTGATGCTCAGCACGCCCAATCCGGGCGTGCTGGACTTCCAGGATGCGGTCATCGGGCCGGTGACCTATGACATCACCAGCCTGTTCAAGGATGCCTTCCTCAGCTGGCCGGAGCCGCTGGTGCAGCGCTGGCTGCTGGGCTACTGGGAACAGGCGCGCGCCGCCGGCATACCGGTGCAGGCCGAGTTCGCCGACTTCCAGCGGGCCTCGGACCTGATGGGCGTGCAGCGTCATCTCAAGGTGCTGGGCATCTTCGCCCGCATCTGGCACCGCGATGGCAAGCCACGCTACGTCGCCGATAGCCCGCGCTTTCTCGCCTACATCCGGACCGTGGTCGCACGGCGACCCGAGTTGGCGGACCTGGGCGCCTTGCTGGACGAGTTGCACGCCGAGCGAGCCCATCCATGAAGGCCATGATCCTGGCGGCGGGCAAGGGCGAACGGATGCGTCCGCTGACGCTGACGCGCCCCAAGCCGCTGATCGAAGTGAACGGTCGTCCGCTCATCGAGCACCATATCCAGGCGCTGGCCGCCGCCGGTATCACCGATTTGGTGATCAACCACGCCTGGCTGGGCGACCAGTTGGAAGCCGTCCTGGGCGACGGCAGTCGCTTGGGTGTCTCCATTCGCTTTTCCGCCGAAGGTGAGCCGCTGGAGACCGGGGGCGGTATCTTTCGGGCGCTGCCACTGCTGGGTAGTGAACCCTTCATGCTGATCAATGGCGACATCCGCACCGATGTCGATTTCGCGGCCCTGGCACTGCCCGCCGGCTGCCTGGCGCACCTGGTGCTGGTCGACAATCCCGTTCATCACCCCAGCGGCGATTTCGGCCTGGTGGATGGGCAGATCACCCTGGAGGCCTTGGAAAAGCTCACCTACAGCGGCATCGCCGTGCTGCACCCGCAGCTCTTCTCCGAATGCACGGCAGGAGCCTTCAAGCTGGTCGATGTGCTGCGACCGGCCATTGTCGCCGGGCAGGTCTCGGGCCAGCGGTTGGCGGGACGCTGGGTGGACGTAGGCACCCTGGAACGCTTGGCCGAGGCGGAGCAACTGTTCGGGATGGATTCTTGAAGCTCTGGTTCTGGCCGCTGACGCTGCTGGGTTTCCTGGCCGGTTGGGCGGTGGCCAGTATTCCCGGCGCCCTGCTGGTGGCGTTGCTCGCCCATGCCGGCGAGCGCCAGCTGGGGTTGACCTCCCTGGCGGGCTGGAAGGCACGCTGGCAGGGACGCCCTGGCCGCTTCGAGCACCAGGCGCAATTCCAGATGCTCGGTCGGCTGGCCAAGCGTGGTGGCCGGGTGCTGACCGCCCATATCCGCCAGGCCGAAGGCGAGATCGAGCGGCTGGGGCTGGGGGCGGACGACCGCAAGAAAGCCATCGCCGCCTTCGAGCAGGGCAAGGGTGGCACCCTGCCGTCAGCGGCAGACCTGCAACGACTCAGCGAGCGCAGTGAGCTGATTCTGCGCGCCTGCTGGCGCATGGTCTGGATCAGCGGCAGCGTACGCCCCGGTGATCGCGATGAAATCCTCGGCTGGGGGCAGGCGATGGGGCTGGCCGAAGCCCAGGTGCTGGCCCTGCAACCGCCCGTGCAAGCGGCGCCGCGGCAGCCCAGCAACGAAGAGAAATACCGCAAGGCCCTGCAATTGCTCGGCGTCACCGACGATGCCGACGCGGCCACGGTCAAGCAGGCCTATCGCCGATTGCTCTCTCGTCACCATCCCGACAAGAAGGCCGGTGCCGGAGCGGGCCAGTCGGCGGTCTATGCCGCTGCCCAGCGTACCGCCGAGTTGCACGCTGCCTACCAGGTGATCAAGAAGCGGCGGGGCTTTCGCTAGCGGCTGGCGGTAGTCGATCCAGCCAGGCGCGCAGGCGGCGGACGGTCTGTTCCTGCTCCGCGGCCCGGTCGCCCGGGATGACCGGCAATTCGATCTGCCGATAGCCCTTGTTAGCCTTTTGCGCTGCGCGCGTCTTGCGCCGCTGGGCGGCCGGTCCGGGTGCGTGCACCAAATCGGCGATCTGCAGGTCGGTCTTGCCCATAGTGGCGTCCAGCCGCGGCGGCAGCCCCTCGGGCTCGCGACCATCGATGAGCACCAGTTGCTTGATCTCGGCTGGCTCCTTTTCGGCGAGATAGCGCGCCGCCCAGTAGGCGCCGGTGCCGTGGCCGACCAGCACGATGGGATTGGCGCCCTGTTGCAGCGCCAGGTCGATGCCAGCGGCGATGCGCGCCAGCACCCGGGTGGCCTGGGCATTGGCCGCGGCTTCAGGATCGACCGGCGCGACCGCCGCCTGGGCTGGTTCGCCGCTGCCGGCTTCGGCCTGGGTCGGAGCGGCGGGCGCCGTGCCGCTGCCACCGGTGACCGGCGGTGCCGTCTGCTCGCTGTTGGCCTGGGCGTCGGTGTCCGCCGGGGCGGTATCGCGCTCGATCGCCACCACCGGGTCATAGGGGTCGGGCAGGCTCAGGCTGATGGTCTGCCAACCGTAAGTGGGTAGCTCCTGGCGCACGGGGGCTATCACATTGGGCCAGTCGGCCGATTCGCCAGCGCCCGGCACCAGCACCACCGTGCCGGCGGCCTTGGCGCGGGTAGCGGGCAACAGCAGGGCGAGAAAGGACTCGTCGCCGGCCTGCAGGGTCTTCTGCTGCTCGGCGGGCAGCTGCCGCATGAGCGCCTGCTGCTGCTCCTGGCTGCGCGTCAGCGCTGGCGCCGGGGCTGTAGGAGCCACAGGCGGTTCCGGCGCCGGGCTGGGAGCCTCTTCGGCAAGCACCGGGGCGGCAAGGCCGAGCAGGAGGAGGCAAAGCGGCAGCAGGGCAGGTGACGACATCGACGGGAATCCTCAACAAGGGGATGGTTGACCCTGGCGAGCCTACCGCCGTTCGCCCCGTCGGGGCAGCGGGAACGCCCGAGCCGCACACGGATCTCCGTTACAATGCCGCCCCTCAACCTTCGCCGAGGCTATCCCATGCAACCCTTCGCCATCGCCCCCTCGATCCTGTCCGCCGATTTCGCCCGCCTGGGCGAGGAAGTCGACAAGGTCCTCGCCGCCGGTGCCGACATGGTCCATTTCGACGTGATGGACAATCACTATGTACCCAACCTCACCATCGGCCCCATGGTCTGCAAGGCGTTGCGCAACTACGGGGTGACCGCGCCCATCGACGTGCACCTGATGGTCAAGCCGGTGGATCGCATCATCGGCGACTTCATCGAGGCCGGCGCCACCGACATCACCTTCCATCCCGAGGCCTCCGAGCACATCGATCGCTCGCTGCAGCTGATCAAGGATGGCGGTTGCCGCGCCGGCCTGGTGTTCAACCCGGCCACCTCGCTGGATGCGCTGAAGTACGTCATGGACAAGATCGACATGGTGCTGCTGATGAGCGTCAACCCCGGCTTTGGCGGCCAGAAATTCATTCCCGGCACCCTGGACAAGTTGCGCGAGGCGCGCGCCCTGATCGATGCCTCCGGCCGGCCGATCCGGCTCGAGATCGATGGCGGGGTCAACGTCAAGAATATCGGCGAGATCGCTCGCGCCGGGGCCGACACCTTCGTCGCCGGCTCGGCCATCTTCGGCCAGGCGGACTACGCCGCGGTGATCCAGGCGATGCGCGCCGAGCTGGCCAAGGCCCGCTCGGTATGAGCGCCCTGGTGCGGCTCGGTGGCGGGCATCCGCCTGCCCTGGTGATGTTCGACCTCGACGGCACTCTGCTGGATTCGGCACCGGACCTGGCCGCCGCGGTGGACGCCATGCTCGAACGCCTGGACCGCGCGCCGGCGGGGCTGGACAAGGTGCGGCTGTGGATTGGCAACGGCGCCCGGGTGCTGGTGCGTCGCGCCCTGGCCGATGACATGCAGCACGACGCCGTGGACGAAGCCGCTGCCGATAGCGCGCTGGCCCTCTTCATGGAGCTCTATGGCGGCAGCCACGCCCTGACCCGCGTCTATCCCGGCGTGCTGGACAGCCTGGCGCTGCTGCGCACCCTGGGCGTGCGCCTGGCGGTGATCACCAACAAGCCGGAGCGCTTCGTCGCGCCGCTGCTGGCCGACATGGGCCTGGGCGACTTCGACTGGATCGTCGGCGGCGATACCCTGCCGCAGCAGAAGCCCGATCCGGCGGGCTTGCTGTGGGTCATGCGGCAGGCAGGCGTGGTGGCCGGTCAGGCCCTGTTCATCGGTGATTCGCGCAATGACATCCGTGCCGCCCGTGCCGCCGGGGTGCGTTGCGTGGCCCTGAGCTATGGCTACAACCATGGCGAGCCCATCGCCAGCGAGCAGCCGGATCTGGTGGTCGACGATCTGCGCGAGCTGTTCATCTAGCACGCCGAGGTGGCCGGCCGGTTGCCATGCCGCGCCGGCTAGGCTAACGTGGCCCTTCAACCCCCGCCTCAAGAGCAAGAGATCGCATCGTGGTGGTCACCCGCACAGGCTCCTCGCGAGCATGGATGAAAGTCATCAAGGCCCTGGCCCGTTGGCGCTGGCGCGCCTGATTTTGTCCTGGCCGGTATCTGACCGGCGCGCTGTGCACCCGACCTTTCGTTTTCCTCGCCACGAGGCTGATCATGACCCGCGACGATTTCCTGCGCCTGGCCGCTCAAGGCTATAACCGCATTCCCCTGGCCTTCGAAACCCTGGCCGACTTCGACACCCCGCTGTCCATCTACCTGAAGCTGGCCGACGGCCCCAATTCCTATCTGCTGGAATCGGTGCAGGGCGGCGAGAAATGGGGGCGTTACTCCATCATCGGCCTGCCGTGCAGCCGTGTACTGCGCGTTCATGGTCATCGCGTGGTGGTCAGCGATGCTGGTCGCGAGGTCGAGGTGATCGAGCACTGCGACGATCCCCTGGCCTTCGTCGAAGCCTTCAAGGCGCGCTATCGCGTGCCGACCCTGGATGGTCTGCCCCGCTTCAATGGTGGGCTGGTGGGCTACTTCGGCTACGACAGCGTGCGCTACGTGGAACGCCGCCTGGCGGCCTGCCCCAATCCCGACCCGCTGGGGACGCCTGACATCCTGCTGATGGTGTCCGATGCCGTGGTGGTGTTCGACAACCTGGCCGGCAAGATCCATGCGATCGTGCTGGCCGATCCAGATGAAGCCGAGGCCTTCGACGCCGCCCAGGCGCGCCTGGCCGACATCCTCGACCGCCTGCGCCAGCCCATCGTGCCGCGTCGTGGCCTGGATCTTTCCGCCCCGACCGGACCAGAGCCGAGCTTTCGTTCCAGCTTCAGTCGCGAGGATTTCGAAGGCGCGGTGCAGCGCATCAAGGACTACATCCTGGCCGGCGACTGCATGCAGGTGGTGCCTTCGCAGCGCATGTCCATCGCCTTCCAGGCGGCGCCCATCGATCTCTATCGAGCGCTGCGCTGCTTCAACCCCACGCCCTACATGTATTTCTTCAACTTCGGTGACTTCCACGTGGTGGGCAGTTCGCCCGAGGTGCTGGTGCGGGTGGAGGACGGCGAGATCACCGTGAGGCCCATCGCCGGGACCCGTCCGCGCGGCGCCACTGAGGAAGCCGATCTGGCTTTGGAGCGTGATCTGCTGGCCGACGCCAAGGAGCTGGCCGAGCACCTGATGCTGATCGACCTGGGGCGCAACGACGTGGGCCGGGTCTCCACCACCGGCAGCGTGACCCTGACCGAAAAGATGGTCATCGAGCGCTATTCCAACGTGATGCACATCGTCAGCAACGTCACCGGCCGGCTCAAGCCCCAACTGAGCGCCATGGACGCCCTGCGCGCCATCCTGCCGGCCGGCACCCTGTCCGGGGCGCCGAAGATCCGCGCCATGGAGATCATCGACGAACTGGAGCCGGTCAAGCGCGGCATCTACGGCGGCGCCGTGGGCTACCTGGCCTGGAACGGCAACATGGACACCGCCATCGCCATCCGCACCGCGGTGATCAAGGACGGCGAGTTGCACGTGCAGGCCGGGGCGGGAATCGTCGCCGACTCGGTGCCGGCGCTGGAGTGGGAAGAGACCCTCAACAAGCGTCGCGCCATGTTCCGCGCCGTCACCCTTGCCGAACAGTCCGTCTGAGGAGCCTGCCATGTTGCTGATGCTGGATAACTACGATTCCTTCACCTACAACCTGGTGCAGTACCTGGGCGAGCTGGGCGCCGAGGTCAAGGTGGTGCGCAACGACGAGCTCCCGGTCGAGGCGCTCGAAGACCTGGCGCCGGAGCGCATCGTCGTCTCCCCCGGTCCCTGCACGCCCAACGAGGCGGGCATCTCCCTGGCCACCCTGGAGCGCTTCGCCGGCAAGCTGCCGGTGCTGGGCGTCTGCCTGGGTCACCAGAGCCTGGGCCAGGCCTTTGGCGGCGAGGTGGTGCGGGCGCGCGAGCCGATGCACGGCAAGACCAGCCCGGTCTACCACAACGGCGAAGGCGTCTTCGCCGGCCTGCCCAATCCCTTCACCGTGACCCGCTACCACTCGCTGGTGGTCAAGCGCGAGACCCTGCCCGACTGTCTGGAGATCACCGCCTGGACCCAGCATCCAGACGGCAGCCTGGACGAGATCATGGGGCTGCGGCACCGCGAATTCATGATCGAAGGGGTGCAATTCCATCCCGAGTCCATCCTCACCGAACATGGCCATGACCTCTTGGCCAACTTTCTCAAGCAGCAGGGAGGACGCCGCTAGATGGACATCAAGCAGGCCTTGAATCGCATCAGTGGCCAACTCGACCTCAATGTGGCCGAGATGCAGGCGGTGATGCGCCAGATCATGACCGGTGGCGCCGACGAGGCGCAGATCGGTGCCTTCCTCATGGGCATGCGCATCAAGAGCGAGACCATCGACGAGATCTGCGGCGCGGTCAGCGTGATGCGCGAACTGGCGACCCCGGTGGTGCTGCCGAGCCTCGACCACGTGGTCGACGTGGTGGGCACCGGCGGCGACGGTGCCAACATCTTCAATGTCTCCTCGGCCTCGGTGTTCGTGGTGGCGGCGGCGGGCGGCAAGGTCGCCAAGCACGGCAATCGCGCGGTGTCCGGCAAGAGCGGCAGCGCCGATCTGCTGGAGGCCGCCGGTATCTACCTGGAGCTGACTCCGGCGCAGATCGCCCGCTGCGTCGAACAGGTAGGCGTCGGCTTCATGTTCGCCCAGTCGCACCACAGCGCCATGCGCCATGCCGCCGGGCCGCGCCGTTCCCTGGGGCTGCGTACCCTGTTCAACATGCTCGGGCCGCTGACCAATCCGGCCGGTGTCCGTCACCAGGTGGTCGGGGTGTTCAGCGCCGCCCTCTGCCGACCCCTGGCCGAGGTGCTGCAGCGCCTGGGTAGTCACCATGTGCTGGTGGTGCATTCCCGCGACGGCCTGGACGAATTCAGCCTGGCCGCGGCGACCCAGGTGGCCGAACTCAAGGACGGCAGCATCAGCGAATACCAGGTGCTGCCGGAGGATCTGGGGATTAAGAGCCAGACCCTGGTCGGCCTGACCGTGGACGGTCCCGAGGCCTCCCTGGCGCTGATCCGCGACGCCCTCGGCCGGCGCAAGACCGAAGCCGGGCAAAAGGCCGCCGACATGATCGTGCTCAACGCCGGCGCGGCGCTCTACGCCGCGGATCTCGCCCACAGCCTGCACGAAGGGGTACTCTTGGCCCACGACGCGCTCTACAGCGGCCTGGCCCGGGAAAAGCTGGACGAGCTCGCCCATTTCACATCCGTCTATCGCGAGGAGGGTCGCCCGTGAGTGTGCCAACCGTGTTGCAGAAGATCCTGGCCCGCAAGGCCGAGGAGATCGCCGAGCTCAAGGCGCGTACCAGCCTGGCCGAACTCGAGGCCCAGACCCGTGCCGCCGACGCCCCGCGCGGCTTCGCCCGCGCCCTGCAGGCCCAGGTGGCGCGAAAGGAGGCGGCGATCATCGCCGAGGTGAAGAAGGCTTCGCCGAGCAAGGGGGTGATCCGCGAGCACTTCGTGCCGGCGGAGATCGCCCACAGCTACGCCCTAGGCGGAGCCACCTGCCTGAGCGTGCTCACCGACGTGGACTTCTTCCAGGGCGGCAACGCCTATCTGCAGCAAGCGCGCGCCGCCTGCCAGTTGCCGGTGATCCGCAAGGACTTCCTCATCGATCCCATCCAGGTGGTGGAAGCCCGGGCCATCGGCGCCGATTGCATCCTCTTGATCGTCGCCGCGCTGGACGACGGCCTGATGGGCGAACTGGCCGCCACGGCCAAGGATGTCGGCCTGGACGTGCTGGTCGAGGTCCATGACGGCGCCGAGCTTGAGCGCGCGCTCAAGGTGCTGGATACCCCGCTGGTAGGCGTCAACAATCGCAACCTGCATACCTTCGAGGTCAGCCTCGAGACGACCCTGGACCTGTTGCCGCGCATCCCACAGGATCGCCTGGTGATCACCGAGAGCGGCATTCTCAATCGCGCCGACGTGGAGCTGATGGAGATTAACGAGGTGCGTGCCTTCCTGGTGGGCGAAGCCTTCATGCGTGCCGACGAGCCGGGCCAGGAGCTGCAGCGGCTGTTCTTTCCTGACCGGCGCTTCCCGCTCATGGATGCCTAACCGTTCAGGCGCCTGAACAAGGCCTCGGTGGCGACCACCGAGGCCTTTTTTTATCTGCAAGGTGACCCAGGTCGACTCACGCCCGCCCCAATCGGCGGGAACGACCTCCGTGTACTCGCTGCCGACGCGGGGCTTTGTTTCCTGACCCCTAAACCCGGTTAATGACCTCCGACCCGCTGAACCGTGGCGGGTCGAGGAGTCGATCGGCCATCGCGAGGTGCGCCGGGGCTCCGCCGCACCAGGCCATCCATAACCAGGGCAAGCAAGAACCATGGCAACGGAAGAAAAAAGCGAAACACTTGATATCAGCGTCACCGATCCCTCCCGGACCGAGGAGTCGCGGCGCGATCGCCGACTCGCCGGTACCACTGACTGGGTGGTTTTCGGTATCACCAGCATCGCCGCCTTGGCTTTCGTGATCTGGGGCTTCGTCAACCAGGCCGGTCTGGCCAGCAGCGCCTCGACCGCCCAGGGCTGGGTGATCACCCATTTCGGCTGGCTGTTCGTACTCACCTCCACCGGCTTCGTGGTCTTCGTCATCTGGCTGGCGGCCAGTCGCTATGGGCGGATCCCCCTGGGGCGCGACGACGAACAACCGGAATTCCGCACCCTTTCCTGGGTGGCGATGATGTTCAGCGCCGGCATGGGCATCGGCCTGATGTTCTTTGGCGTCGCCGAACCGCTGTCGCACTATCTCAACCCGCCACCCGGCGGCGCCGCGGGGCAGAGCAGTGCCGCCCTGCAGGTGGCCATGGCCACCACGCTGTTTCACTGGACGCTGCATCCCTGGGCCATCTACGCCGTGGTCGGCCTGGCCATCGCCTATGGCACCTATCGCCGCGGGCGCTGCCAGCTGATCTCGGTGGCCTTCCGCCCGCTGATCGGCGAGCACGCCAACGGCCCCCTTGGCCGCGTCATCGACATGATGGCGATCTTCGCCACCCTGTTCGGCTCGGCCGCCTCCCTCGGCCTGGGCGCCCTGCAGATCGCTGGCGGACTCGAACACAACGGCTGGATCGAGCAACCCGGAAAAATGCTGTATATCGGCATCATCACCGTGCTGACGGTAGCCTTCGTCATCTCTGCCGTGTCCGGCGTGGAAAAGGGCATCCAGTGGCTGTCCAACACCAACATGGTGCTGGCGGTGGCCCTGGCCCTGTTCGTCTTCGTCGTCGGGCCGACCCTGCTGATGCTCAATCTGCTGCCCACCGCCATCGGTGACTACATCGACCTCCTGCCGGAGATGATGGCGCGCACCAGCGCCAGCGGCGGCGAGGCCATGGGCAACTGGCTGTCGAGCTGGACGGTGTTCTACTGGGCCTGGTGGATTTCCTGGACACCCTTCGTCGGCATGTTCATCGCCCGCATCAGTCGCGGCCGTACCATCCGCCAGTTCGTCACCGGGGTATTGCTGGTGCCGAGTTTGGTCAGCGTGGTCTGGTTCGTCATCTTCGGTGGCGCGGCGATCGACGCCATGCGCCTGGGCGCCTTCACCCTGGTCGATGGCGCGGTGAACAGCAACTTCGCCCTCTACGATCTGCTGGCCAGCTATCCCTGGGTCTCGGTGACCTCGGTACTGGTCATGGTGCTGGTGGCGATCTTCTTCGTGTCCGGCGCCGACGCCGCGTCCCTGGTGATGGGTACCCTGTCCGAGCGCGGTACCACCGAGCCCTCGCGACGCACGGTGATCTTCTGGGGCGCCCTCACCGGCGCGGTGGCGGCGATCATGCTGGCCATCGGCGACCCGGGCAATCCAGGCGCCGCCCTCAATGGTCTGCAGAATCTGACCATCGTGGTCTCGCTGCCTTTCGTGGTGGTCATGGCGCTGCTGTGCCTGGCGCTCTATCGTGACCTGCGCTGCGATCCGCTGATGCTGCGGCATCTGCGCGGCACCGAGTTGATCGAGAAGGCGGTGCTCTATGGCGCGGTCAAGCACGGCGAAGAATTCCACTTCGTCGTGGGTGAGCCCAAGGCCAAGGGGAACGGCGAGAAGACCGTCGAGGAGAAAGCCACGGTGCGGGTGGAGAAGGTACAGCGGAAGGTCGAAATCTGACGCGCTGGAAGGGCGGGGGCAGCGGCCCCCGCCTGCTGGCAGGGGCGCACCGGGCGGGGCTCAGCGGGTGCCGAACACCACCATGGTCTTGCCCTTGACGTGGACCAGTCCCTGTTCTTCCAGGGACTTGAGCACGCGGCCGACCATCTCGCGGGAGCAACCGACGATGCGGCCGATCTCCTGACGGGTGATCTTGATCTGCATGCCATCCGGGTGGGTCATGGCGTCCGGCTGCTTGCACAGGTCGAGCAGGGTGCGCGCCACGCGACCGGTGACGTCGAGGAAGGCCAGGTCGCCGACCTTGCGGGTGGTCTGGCGCAGGCGCTCGGCCATCTGGCGGCCGAGGGAGAACAGCATGTCCGGATCATGCTGGCTCAGTTCGCGGAACTGACTGTAGCTGATCTCGGCGACTTCGCACTCGGTACGGGCACGGACCCAGGCGCTACGCTCGGGCTCGCTGCCTTCCTTGGAGAACAGACCCATCTCGCCGAAGAAGTCCCCGGCATTGAGATAGGCGATGATCATTTCGCGGCCCTCATCGTCTTCGATAAGGATGGTCACCGAACCCTTGAGGATGAAGAACAGGCTTTCGCTGTTGTCGCCAGCGTAGATGATGGTGGTTTTTGCCGTGTAGCGGCGACGCGAGCAGTGCGCTAGCAGCTTGTCGATGTGCTGTAACTTCGCGGGTGGGATGATAGCGGCCATGCTGATTCCTGAGGTTGAGAGCTAACCTGAGTCGGGGGCACCGATGTCCGAACCGGTGCATGCATAGGCTGCGCCGGTTCCAATTCAAAGACCGGATAAGAACATGCGCAGCTTAAATGCGAGCTGAATAGCCCTTCACTGGTCATCAGTTTACGCCATCCAGCATGTTAAGCTGATCACCATTTGCATATATAAGTAGGACGAAAGCGATGAAAGCGCGCATCCAGTGGGCAGGCGAGGCCATGTTCCTCGGTGAATCCGGCAGCGGTCACGTGGTGGTCATGGACGGCCCGCCGGAAAGCGGTGGTCGCAACCTCGGCGTACGGCCGATGGAAACCGTGCTGATCGGTCTGGGCGGCTGCGCCAGCTACGACGTGGTCAGCATCCTGCGCAAGGCGCGGCAGCCGGTGGAGAGCTGCGAGGCTTTCCTCGAAGCGGATCGTGCCGAGACCGAGCCCAAGGTGTTCACCCGCATCCACCTGAAGTTCGTGGTCAAGGGCCGCGGTCTCAAAGAAGCCCAGGTCAAGCGCGCCATCGAGCTGTCGGCGGAGAAGTACTGCTCGGCCTCCATCATGCTCGGACGGGCCGGCGTCGAGATCACCCACAGCTACGAACTCGTCGAACTCGCCTGATGCTTTTGCAGGCGACGCCCGTACAGGCGTCGCCCTCCGCGTCATCCCTTCCCGTCGACATCAATTCATCACCTGAGCCCGGCAGACTCTGGCCCCAGCCGCTGCCGATCTGCATAATGCGCCGCTCTTAAGGGGCAAGCCCCGACAAGTACAGCCAATCGCCATCGCGAAGAGGTGTTCGCCGCCCTACGCAGCTTGCGCAATCCGCAACTGACGGGCACTCAGGACCGCGGTCAGAGACCGCACGACGGGAGCTTTACCACCGTGAAAAGCAAACTCAGGCTTCATGGTTTCAACAACCTGACCAAGACCTTGAGCTTCAACATCTACGACATCTGCTACGCCGAGACGTCGGAAGATCAACAGGCCTATGTCCAGTACATCGATGAAGAATACGACGCCGAGCGTCTGACCCAGATTCTGACCGACGTGGTCGATATTATCGGGGCCAACATCCTCAACATCGCCCGCCAGGATTACGATCCCCAGGGTGCCAGCGTGACCATCCTGATCTCCGAGCAACCGGTCGAGCCGACCGAGAGCCAGATCGAGGAATCGCCCGGTCCGCTGCGCGAAACCATTCTCGGCCACCTGGACAAGAGCCACATCACGGTGCACACCTATCCGGAGATCCATCCGGACGACGGTATCGCCACCTTCCGCGTCGACATCGACGTCTCCACCTGTGGCGTGATCTCCCCGCTTAAGGCCCTGAATTACCTGATCCACCAGTTCGACTCGGATATCGTCACCGTGGACTACCGGGTGCGCGGCTTCACCCGTGACATCGAAGGGCGCAAGCACTTCATCGACCACGAGATCAACTCGATCCAGAACTACCTGTCCGAGGACACTCGCGCGGCCTACCAGATGACCGACGTGAACGTGTACCAGGACAACCTGTTCCACACCAAGATGCTGCTCAAGGAATTCGAACTGGACAACTACCTGTTCGGTGATGCTTCCCGCAGCCTCTCGACGGAACAGCGCCAGCAGATCACTCAGCGTCTCAAGCACGAGATGCGCGAGATCTTCTCCGGCCGCAACCTGCCGCGCTGATCGCTCGGCTGTTGCTCAAAGAACCCCGCCACGGCGGGGTTCTTCGTTTCCCGGTTCAGTGATGCTCGTCGCGCACGACCGGTGCGCCACCGGTGACGCTCTTGACCACCCGGCCGATCGTCAGGCCCTGGCCGAGGATGGAGACCAGCACCACGATGTAGGTCAGGGCCAGGATCAGATCCCGCTCCGGACCGGCCGGCAGACTCAGCGCCAGGGCTACGGAGACGCCGCCACGCAGGGCACCCCAGGTGAGGATGCGCGCCGTGCCGCGGGTCATGTTGCGCCAGTGCGGGCTGAGCAGCACCACCGGTGCCACGCTGATCCAGCGGGCGAAGAGGATCGCCAGGGTCACCAGCAGCGCCGCGCCCAGGTGGGCCCAGCTGAAGGGCAGCACTAGCAGCTCCATGCCGATCAGGGCGAACAGCAGGGCGTTGAGGATCTCATCGATCAACTCCCAGAACCCGTCCAGGTAGCGCCGGGTGAAGTCGTTCATCGCCTTGGTACGGCCCAGGTTGCCGATGATCAGACCCGCGACCACCATGGCGATGGGGCCCGAGACGTGCAGGTGGCTGGCCAGGGTCGAGCCGCCGATCACCAGCGCCAGGGACAGCATTACCTCGATCTGGTGCTGCTCGATGCTCAGCATCAGCCAGTAGCAGATGAAGCCGATCAGCAGGCCGAAGAGGATGCCGCCGCCGGCCTCTTCGAGAAACAGCCAGAGCGCGGCGTTGACCGTGGGCGTCTCGCCCAGCTGGATCACCCCCAGCAGCACCGAATAAACCACCACGGCCACGCCATCGTTGAACAGCGCCTCGCCGACGATGGTGGTCTCCAGGGACTTGGGCGCGCCGGCCGAGCGCAGGATGCCAAGCACGGCGATGGGATCGGTCGGGGAGATCAGGGCGCCGAAGATAAGGCAGTAGAGCAGGTCGACGTGCCAGCCCAGCCAGCCGAAGATCCAGTGGCTGAGATAGCCGATCAACACTGTGGAGATGATTACCCCGAGGGTGGCCAGGCCGCCGATGGCCCATTTGTAGTCGCGCAGGTCCTTGAGATTGACGTGCAGGGCGCCGGCGAACAGCAGGAAGCCGAGCATCCAGTTCATCAGCAGGTCGTTGAAGTCGATCTGCCCGAGCAGTTCGCCGATGCGGTGCTCGAGGCCGGGAAAGCCGAGCCAGGACAGGCTCTGCAGGCCGACCGAGAAGATCAGCGCGATGACCATGACGCCGATGGTGGGCGGCAGGCCGACGAAGCGGTAGTTGAGGTAGGTGAGCAGCGAGGTGAAGCAGATGAAGGCAGCAGCGAGTTCGAGCATGGGCGTTCCAGATCCATCAGACAGCGAGTCCCGGCGGAGGCAGGGGCTAGGGGTAGGATGGGGTGGAGGCCGCAAAAGTTACATTTTCGATAGCTGCCTAGCCAAGTGTCTGGCGCGACAAGATCAGCAGTCGCCCTGGCCCGCACCTCCAGTGCCGGTGCCAGGGCGACCTCTGAGACGAACTGTCAGGCGCGCTGACGGCTAGAGCGGCGCGGCCATTGCCGGGGTCGTTTCACGCAGCGGCAACGGATGGGGCGCAGCGATACGCGCCTCCAGCGTTGCCACGTAGCTGCGGGCGTCGGCTTCATTGAGAAAGGTGATGGCCTGTTTGTCGAGACAGACCTGCCAGGCACTGGTGGTGGACTTGCGCAGGGGGCGAACCACGATCTTCATACTGGTACCCTCGGGGACAGACGAAAAGTGGAAACCCGATTCTAGAGCGCTTTTGATTGCAGAATGGTGACATTCGTCGGTAAGCGCGCTAGGCGCGCGCCCGCTGCCGTTCGGCATACCAGCCTTCGAACTCTTCCGGCGGCAACGGTGGGCTGAACAGGAAGCCCTGGCATTGCTGGCAACCCAGCTTGCGCAAGATATCCCATTGCTCCGTGGTCTCCACGCCCTCGGCCAGCACGTCGAGATCCAGGCCCTGGCCCAGGGCGACGATGGCCGCGGCGATGGCCTGGCTGCTGTGGGTGCCGCTGTCGCTGCGCAACTCGTGCATGAAGCTCTGGTCGATCTTGAGCTTGTCGAGGGGGAAGCGGCGCAGATAGGCCAGGGAGGAATAGCCGGTGCCGAAGTCGTCCACGGCGATGCGTACGCCCAGTGTCTTGAGGGTAGCCAGGGACAGCAGCGCCTCCTCGACATTGTTCATCAGGGTGCCTTCGGTGATCTCCAGCTCCAGGTGCTCGGCCGGCAGGCGACTGCGCGCCAGGGCGCGGGAAATGGTGCTGGCCAGATCGCGCTTGGCGAATTGCCGGGGCGAGATGTTGATCGCCAGGGTCTCCAGTTCGAGTCCCTGGGCGAGCCACCTGTGCATCTGCTGGCAGGCGGTCTCGATGATCCAGTCGCCCAGGGGCACGATGAGCCCGGTTTCCTCGGCCAGCGGAATGAACTCGGTGGGCGGGATGAGGCCCAGCTCCGGGTCCTGCCAACGCACCAGGGCTTCCACGCCAATGGTCTGGGCGGTGTTGACGCTCATCAGCGGTTGGTAGTGCAGAACGAAGTCACCGCGCTTGAGCGCGGTGCGCAGCCGCGATTCCAGATTCAACCGCCGCCGCGACTGCTCGGTGAGGGCCTGGGTATAGAAGCGGAAGGTGTCGCGGCCCTGGTCCTTGGCCTGGTGCATGGCCGTGTCGGCATTGCGGATGAGGTCATCGGCGGTCCCGCCATCGTCGGGAAAGAGGCTGATGCCGATGCTGGCATTGAGATAGATGTCGTGCTCGCCGAGGTGGAAGGGCTGCTCCAGCTTGCCGAGCATGGCCTGGGCGATCTGGGCGGCGAATTCGGGCCGGTCCAGGCGTTCGATGATGACCAGATACTCATCGCCACCGATGCGCGCCAGGGTGATGTCCTCGCTGAGCAGGGCGCGCAGGCGGGCGGCGAATTCCACCAGCAGTTCGTCACCCAGGGCATGGCCATGGCTTTCGTTGACGGTGCGGAAATGATCGAAGTCGAGGATCAGTACGGCGACCAGGTATTCCTGGGGTTCGGCCAGGGCCAGGGCGTGTTCCAGATGGGTGCGCGCCAGCAGGCGGTTGGGCAGGTCGGTCAGGGGATCGTGGTGCGCCAGATGACTCAGGCGCGCCTCGCTCTCTCGCAGGCGGGTGGTATCGCTGACGGTAACCGTGTACTGCCGGGTCTCCCGGGGGTAGAGGGTGTCGATGGCGGTCCAGGCCGGAAAGGTACTGCCGTCGAGTCGTGGCCAGAGCAGCTCGCCTTCCCAGCGGCCCTCGCGGCGCACGGTACGCCAGAGTTCGCGATAAAAGCGCTGGTCCTGGCGCCCACCGCCGGGAAGTCCCAGGCGCTGGCCGAGCAGGGTGCCTTCCTGGGCGCCCAGCAGCCGGGCGAAGGCCGGGTTCACCGCCAGGATCCAGCGGCGTTCGTCGAGCAGCAACAGGCCGTCGCGACTGTTCTGGAACATCGCCGCGGCCTGGCGCAGGCTCTCTTCCTGCTGTTTGCGCAGGGTGATGTCCTGGGCGGTGCTGATGAAGTATTGCGGCACGCCCTGATCGTCGCGGATCAGGCGCGTGGTGACGTTGGTCCATACCGGCTGGCCATTGCGATGCAGATAGCGTTTTTCCAGGGTGTAGCGGTCCTGGCCGGTGTCCACCAGCTGCTTGCGCAGCGCGGCGCCCAGCGCGCGCTCGTCCGGATGGGTCACCGACGCGGTGTCCTTTTGCAGCAACTCCGGTTGCGAGTAGCCGAGCATCTGGCAGAAGTGGTGATTGACGCTCAACCAGCGACCTTCCAGGTCACTGAGCATGATGCCGGTGTAGGCCTGTTCGAAGATGCCGCGATAGCGCGCCTCGCTGGCACGTTGCGCCTGGACGACACGCTGCTGCCGGATGGCCAGCACCGCCAGGCGGGTGAATTCGGTGATCAGCGCCTGGGTTTCCGCTTCGGGCAGTCGCGCCTCACCGTAGTAGATACCCAGGGCGCCCACGGCACGTTGCTGCTCGTCCTGCAGGGGCAGGGCCCAGGCGCCGCGAATGCCCGCGGCCTGGGCCGCCGGCAACAGCGGTTGCCAGGCCGGGTCCAGTGCGACATCGATGGTGAACACCGGCGCATTGCCCGTGACGGCGCTGCAGCAGCCCTGGTCGTGACGGCTGCGAGGCATGCTTTCCAGCGCCGCCTGGAAGGCCGGGGGCAGGCTGGGCGCCGCGGCAACCCGCAGATGCTCGCCCTGGTCATCCAGCAACAGGGCGACGCGCATTTCCGGATAGATCTGCTCCAGCCGCAGGGCGATGCCTTGCTGGATCTCCGCCAGCGGCAGGCCGGTGAGCAGGTCGTCGAGAACGTCGCTACGGGCCTGTTGCAGCAGCTGCGCCTGGTAGTCGTGATGGATGTCGGTCAGGGTGCCCTGGATCTCGCCATCGAGGCCGGCGCGCAGCTCCATCTGCATCCAGCGATGACTCTCCACCGACAGCCGCAACCGCACCACGCCATTCCAATGCAGGCGCTGGCCCGCCGCGAAATCCACCACCAGCTGGCGCAGGCGGGCGCCGTCCTGGGGATGGAAGGCCTGATCCAGGGGGTGGTTGAGTTGCTGGGCGGCGGGCTGGCCGGTGAGGCCTTCCCAGGCGGGGTTGAGAAATTGCCAGCGACCGCGGTGATCGCTGGCGAAGATCACCAGCGGCAGGTGCTGGACCAGTTCGCGATAGCGCCGCTGGCTGTCGTGCAGGGCCTGTTCGGCCAGCTTGTGGCTGGTGATGTCGACCAGGGCACCGCGGGTGATGCCGGCTTCGTCGAAATCGCTCTGCCAATTGAGCCAGCGCCAACTGCCTTCGCCATCGTCGAAATGCGCCGAGAAATTCAGCGGGCCCTGCATGTGCTGCAGGCGTTCCAGCATGCTGTGGACGTGGTCGCGGTCATCGGCACGGGCGCAGGCGGCAATGGTGGCGAAATCCAGCGGATCGCTGCCCTTGGGCTGGTGCAGCATCACCAGAGTGCGTTCGGAACACAGCAGGCGGCCATCGTCCAGCAACTGCCAGTCACCGGTATTGGTCAGCCGCTGGACGAAATCCTGGGTGGCGCGCTGGCTCTGCAGCTCTTCGATGAAGCCTTCGCGATTGCGGGCTTCGCGCCGCAGCAAGCCATAGAGCACCAGCGACAGCAGGCTCATGAAGGCCAGGCCCTTCAGGGTGTGCCACAGATGGACACTGTCCTGATCGCTGAGCAGCAGATACAACAGCCCATCGGTGCCGATCACCCAGAGGGCGCTCAGCAACAGATAAACCAGGGCAATGCGCGCAGGGGAGAGAGGCCGCATCCCGGATCCTCGAGGCCCGATCGTAGGTGTCGGGTTCAATTCAGCATTGACCGGATAAAGGTGCGGCAGTTCTGGTTTGACCACCTCGACGTCCGCCTTTCGATGTCCACCCTTGTCGCAGAGCGCACGGGAGGCTCCTGCCCCAGACACCGGTGCCAGAGTCGTCTGACCTCGTGCAATTTACCAGACCTTTTTGCGCATTACTTGCATTTTGCCCGCCTGTTATTTTTGATGAATTGATCTAAATCATTGATTTTCAACGTCTTTAATCGGCTTTGGAATTCGGCGCAGCCGTTGCGCTCTACATAGGAGTCGCTGCTGCCAGGACCTGGGCGCAGTACAACCAAGGAAAACAGGAGTCATCTCATGAAAAAGACTTTCGGTACTTTTGCCCTCGCTGCCGTTACCGCTTCCGTACTGAGCCTGCCGCTGGCCGGCGGTGCCTTGGCTGCCACCAGCCAGAACATGACCCTGGCTGCCAACAACACCGTGGACAAGACCGAAGAAGCCGCGTCCGACACCTGGATCACCAGCAAGGTCAAAGCCTCCTTCCTGGCCGACGAACACATCAAGGGTACCGCCATCAAGGTCGAGACCAACAAGGGCGTCGTGTCCCTGTCCGGCACCGTGGCGACCGAAGCCCAGCGCGACCTGGCGATCAAGGAAGCCAAGGCCATCAAGGGCGTCAAGGCCGTATCGGCTGATGCGCTGAAAGCCGCTCAGTAAGAACGCCTGGTAACACCCGGCACGATGGCAGCGCCGCTGCCATCACCCTTGCCCTTCACCCGGAGAACTGCCATGACCAGCACGACCGAAACCCTCAACGATCTGATCGAGATCGCCCGTGACGGCAAGAATTTCTACGAGCATGCCCTCACCGAAGTGAAGAACCCCGAATTGAAGGCCCTGTTCACCGAGATCGCCCAGAGCAAGGCCGAGATCATCAGCGCCCTGAGCAGCCAGGTATCGGCCGCTGGTGAAAAGCCCGCTGAGCAAGGCACCTTTGCCGGCAGCTTCCGCAAGTACTACACCGACGTCAAAACCTCCTTTGCCAGCAAGGAAAAGGAAGAAGTCACCTACGTCAGCGAACTGGAAGAGCAGGAAGACCGCCTGCTGCACGCGCTGGAGCGCGCCGTCAACGAACACGCCACGCCGGATGCCCAGGCCAACCTGCGCAGCCAGCTGGAAAAGGCCCGTGCGACCCACGATCGCATGCGTGACCTGAAGCACCGCATGCAAGCCGCCCACTAAGGTTGCCTGCAGAAAAAAGCCCCGCCTAGGCGGGGCTTTTCTTTGGGCTACAGCTAGCCCTGCGGGGCGCGATTGAGCCGGGCATCGATCAGGCTGTCGACCACCGAAGGATCGGCCAGGGTCGAGGTATCCCCCAGGCTGTCCAGCTCGTCGCAGGCGATCTTGCGCAGGATGCGTCTCATGATCTTGCCGGAGCGGGTCTTGGGCAGGGCGGGTGCCCATTGCAGGAATTCCGGCTTGGCGAAGCTGCCGATCTCCTCGGCCACCTGTTGGCGCAGGCGAGCCTTGAGTTCGTCGCTTGGGGTCACCCCGCCCTTGGTAGTGACGAAGGCATAGACCGCCTGGCCCTTGACCTCGTGCGGGCAACCCACCACGGCGGCTTCGGCCACGTCCGCATGTTCGGTGAGCACGCTTTCCACTTCGGCGGTACCGATGCGGTGGCCGGAGACGTTGAGCACGTCATCCACCCGCCCGGTGATCCAGTAGTAGCCGTCTTCGTCCCGGCGGGCGCCGTCGCCGGTGAAGTAGTAACCCGGATAGGCACTGAAGTAGGTGTCGATCAATCGCTGGTGGTCGCCATAGACGGTACGGATCTGGCTCGGCCAGCTGGCCTTGATGGCCAGCACGCCGCTGCCGGGGCCGTCGATTTCCTTGCCCTGCTCGTCCAGCAGCACCGGCTGGACGCCAAAGAAGGGCAGGGTGGCCGAGCCCGGCTTCAATGCCAGGGCGCCGGGGGGCGGGGCGATGAGGATGCTGCCGGTCTCGGTCTGCCACCAGGTGTCGACGATGGGGCAGCGACCCTCGCCCACTACCCGGTGATACCACTCCCAGGCCTCGGGATTGATCGGCTCGCCGACGCTGCCGAGCAATTGCAGGCTCTGCCGCGAGGTGCGCTGTACCGGCTCGTCGCCTTCACGCATCAGGGCGCGCAGGGCGGTGGGAGCGGTATAGAAGATATTGACCTGATGCTTGTCCACCACCTGCCACAGGCGACTGGCGTCGGGATAGCTCGGCACGCCTTCGAACATCAGGGTGGTGGCGCCATTGGCCAGAGGGCCATAGACGATGTAGCTGTGGCCGGTGACCCAGCCGACATCCGCGGTGCACCAGAAGACCTGTCCCTCGTGGTAGTCGAACAGGTACTTGAAGCTCAGGGTGGCGCCCAGCAGATAGCCGCCGGTGGTGTGCAGCACGCCCTTGGGCTTGCCGGTGGAACCCGAGGTGTAGAGGATGAACAGCGGATCCTCGGCATCCATGGGCTCTGCCGGGCAGTCGGCCGCGGCCGCGGCCACGGCCTGGGCATAAGGCAGATCACGGCCCTCCTGGCGCGCCACGGCGGCGCCGGTCCGCTCGACCAAGACCACGGTGTGGACGTCAGGGCATTTGGCCAGGGCCTTGTCGACATTGGCCTTGAGCGGCACACGCTTGCCGCCACGTACGCCCTCGTCGGCGGTGATCACCACCCGGCAGTCGGAATCGAGGATGCGGTCGCGCAACGCCTCGGGCGAGAACCCGCCGAACACCACCGAATGCACCGCGCCGATGCGGGCGCAGGCCAGCATCGCATAGGCGGCCTCGGGAATCATCGGCAGATAGAGGCAGACGCGGTCGCCCTTCTTGACCCCGCGCTCCTTGAGCACATTGGCCAGGCGACAGACGTGCTCGTGCAACTGGCGATAGCTGATGGCCTGGCTGTCGGCGGGATCGTCGCCTTCCCAGAGGATGGCGGTCTGCTCGGCCCGGCCACCGAGGTGGCGATCGATGCAGTTGTAGGCGACGTTGAGCTGGCCGCCGCTGAACCAGCGGGTCTGGCCCTGGCGCATGTCGCCGCTATGGACTTCGTCCCAGGTGCGCGACCAGTCGAGTAAAGCGCTGGCCTGTTCGCTCCAAAAGCGTTCCGGCTGTTCCACCGAGCGCTGGTAGAGCTCGCGATAACGGGCTTCGTCGAGGTGGGTGCGGGCACTCAGGCTCTCGGGCACGGGATAGCGGTGGCTCATGGCCGGCTCCTTCTTGGTGTTGTTGTGCTCCTAGTTTAGGCCGCGGATGGCCTGTCGGGGTTCAGCGAGGCGATAAAACGAAAAAGCGCCGCAGAGCGGCGCCTTTCGGAACGGACCGAGATCGATCAGCCGCGGTGACGACCGCGGAAGTAATCGATCAGACCCTGAGTCGAACCATCGTCGGCCTTGCCTTCGCTGCGGCCGATAATGTGCTGATAGACATCCTTGCCCAGCTCCTTGCCCAGTTCGACGCCCCACTGGTCGAAGCAGTTGATGCCCCAGATGACGCTCTGCACGAACACCTTGTGCTCGTACAGGGCCACCAGCGCACCCAGGCGTCGGGGCGAGATGCGTTCCAGCACCAGGGTGTTGCTCGGACGGTTGCCCGGGATCACCTTGTGCGGCGCCAGCTTGGCGATCTCGGCCTCACCCAGGCCCTTCTCGCGCAGCTCGGCCTCGGCTTCCTCGCGGGTCTTGCCCAGCATCAGCGCCTGACTCTGCGACAGGCAGTTGGCATAGAGCCATTGCTGGTGATCGGCCACCGGATTGTGGCTCACCACCGGCACGATGAAGTCACCGGGGATCAGCTGGGTGCCCTGGTGCAGGAGCTGGTGGTAGGCATGCTGACCGTTGCAGCCGACGCCGCCCCAGATCACCGGACCGGTTTCCATGCTCACCGGCGAGCCGTCCTGACGCACGCTCTTGCCGTTGGACTCCATGTCCAGCTGCTGCAGGTGCTTCACGAAGTTACGCAGGTGGTGGTCGTAGGGCAGGATGGCGTGACTGGTCGCGCCCCAGAAGTTGCCGTACCAGACCCCGAGCAGGCCCAGCAGCACCGGCATGTTCTCTTCGAAGGGGGCGCTGGTGAAATGCTGGTCCATGGCATAGGCACCGGCCAGCAGGTCCTTGAAGTTGGACATGCCGATGGCCAGGGCGATGGGCAGGCCGATGGCCGACCACAGCGAGTAGCGTCCGCCGACCCAATCCCACATGGGGAAGATGTTCTCTTCGGCGATGCCGAATTCCACCGCCATCTTGACGTTGCTGGAGACGGCAATGAAGTGCTTGTGCAGCTCCGGCTCCGGGCAGCCCTGGGCCAGGCACCAGGCGCGGGCGGCCTGGGCGTTCTTCAGGGTCTCCAGGGTGCCGAAGGACTTGGAGGAGACGATGAACAGGGTGGTGTCGGCGGCGAGCTTGGAGGTCACCTCGCGGAATTCGCTGCCGTCGATGTTGGCCAGGTAGTGGCAACGCACGCCGCGCTGGGTGAAGGGCACCAGCGCCTCGGACACCAGCTGCGGACCGAGGAAGGAACCACCGATGCCGATGTTGACCACATCGGTGATCGGCTTCTCGGTGTAGCCGCGCCAGAGGCCGTTGTGGATGCGGGTGACCAGCGCGGTCATCTGGTTCAGGACCCGGTGTACCTCGGGCATGATGTCCTGGCCATCGATCTGCACACTGTCGCCCACCGGGCGGCGCAGCGCGGTATGCAGGGCGGGACGGTGCTCGGACGAGTTGACGTAGGCACCGTCGAACAGGGTGCGGATGGCGCCTTCCAGACCCGCTTCGCGAGCCAGGTTCACCAGCAGCTCACGGGTCTGCTCGGTGATGAGGTTCTTGGAGTAGTCGAGGAACAGACCACTGCTGCTCAGGGAGAACTGCGAGAAGCGCTGCGGATCGGCGGCGAAGGCGTCGCGCATGCGGAAATTCTGCATGGCCTTGCGGTGTTCCTGCAGGGCTTTCCAGGAGGCGAGCTGGGTCACGTCGAGGGGGTGTTGATAGTACTCCATGGCTAGGCTTTTCCTTGGTGGCTCTTGTTTGCTGTTGTGCCCCACAAGCCGCTGGCTTGCAAGGGAAAGTCGGCGACCGCGCGACGCCTGACGTGGCGTCGCGCTTCGAGCATGAAAAAGCCCGGTATGTTCCGGGCTTCCAGGATTCAGGCGGGTTTGGGTGAGCTAACCTTCGGTTGCATCACACTCCGGGCCTGCGGCGAAAGCTCAGGTTATCGATCAGGCGGGTCTGGCCCAGATAGGCCGCCACCAGCAGCACCAGCGCGGTGGTGGCCGGCCCGGCCGGTTGCAGGCTCAGCTGCTCGCGTAGTTCCAGGTAGTCGACTCTAAGCCCCTGGGCTTGCAATTCGGCGACACCGGACGCCAGGGTCGGCTCGACCGCTGCGCCGGCGGCTAGCTGATCGGCGAGCCGCCTGAGCAGGCTGTACAGGCAGGGCGCGCTGGCGCGCTGGCCGTCATCGAGATAGCCATTGCGCGAGGACAGCGCCAGGCCGTCGGTGGCCCGCACCGTGGGTTGGGCGACGATCTCGATGGGCATGTCCAGGTCCTGGACCAGCTTGCGGATCACCGCCAACTGCTGATAGTCCTTTTCGCCAAACACCGCCACGTCCGGTTGCGCCATCTGGAACAGCTTGGTGACCACCGTGGCCACGCCTTCGAAATGGCCGGGCCGACGGGCACCGCAGAGACCTTCGGACACCTCGGGGACGTTCACCCGGGTCAGGCCGTCCATGCCCTTGGGATACATCTCGGCCACCGCTGGTGCGAACAGCAGGTCGCAGTGGGCCTCGTTCAGCTGGCGGCTGTCTTCCGCCAGGGTGCGCGGATAGGTCGCCAGATCCTCGCTGGGGCCGAATTGCAGCGGATTGACGAAGATGCTCGTCGCCACGAAGTCGGCGTGGCGGCGCGCGGTCTCCACCAGGGCGATATGACCGGCGTGCAGATTGCCCATGGTGGGCACCAGGCCGATGCGCAGGCCCTGGCGGCGCGCGGCGGCAACGGCGGCGCGTAGTTCGCGGACGCTATGGACCGTCTTCATGCGGAAAATCCGTGTTCGGGAGCGGGAAAGCTGCCGTCCTTGACGGCGGCGACGTAGGCCGCCAGGGCAGCCTGGATGCTGTCATGACCGGCCATGAAATTGCGCACGAATTTCGGCGTGCGCCCGCGCAGGGCCAGGCCGAGCATGTCGTGCAGCACCAGCACCTGGCCATCGGTGGCGGCACCGGCGCCGATGCCGATCACCGGCACCCGGGCGGCGCGGGTGATTTCCTCGGCCAGCGCCGAGGGTACGCATTCCAGCAGCAGCATGGCCGCGCCGGCTTCCTCCAACTCGCGCGCCGCCTCGCGCAGCTGCTGCGCCCGGACTGGATCGCGGCCCTGCACCTTGAAGCCGCCGAAGACATTGACCGACTGCGGCGTCAGGCCCAGGTGGGCGCAGACCGGTACGCCATTGGCGGCCAGCCGACGAATCGGTTCGGCCAACCAGGCGTCGCCCTCGAGCTTGACCATCTGCGCGCCCGCCTGCATCAGGCGGCCGGCGCTGGTCAGGGTTTGCTCCAGGGTGGCGTAGGTCATGAACGACAGGTCGGCGACGATGAAGGCACCGGCCTGGCCGCGTTTGACGCAGGCGGTGTGGTAGACCATGTCGTCGAGCGTCACCGGCAGGGTGCTGTCGTGACCCTGCAGCACCATGCCGAGGGAATCGCCGATGAGCAGCATCTCGACGCCGGCCTGACTGGCGGCCTGGGCGAAGGTGGCATCGTAGGCGGTCAGCATGGCGATCTTTTCGCCACGCTGCTTGAGCCCCTGAAGGGTCGTGAGGCTGATATCAGGCATGCAAGAGGTCCTCGTGGGACGGCGCTATGGTTATTGTCTGGGCGCCGCGGGCGCGGGTTGGCCGCGCGCAAACGGCTGCTATAGTCCCGGCGCATCCGGCACAAGTCAATGTTCGGTGTTACGGCTGTGTTACCGCGCAGGTGACGACGGTACCAGTCGTTCCAGGCCCTCGAAAGGACAGGCGGACAGCAGGTCCGGCAGCCGGCGGCCATCGGGCAGGTGCAGCTCGGGGGCCAGGTCGGCCAGGGGGTAGAGCACGAAGGCGCGCGCCTGCAGGTGGTAGTGCGGCACCTGCAGGCGCGGCTCGTCGATCAGCCGCTCACCGAACAGCAGGATATCGATGTCCAGGGTGCGCGGACCCCAGCGCTCGTCCTTGCGCACGCGCCCCTGCTGCTGCTCGATGGCCTGGGTGGCATCAAGCAGCGCCAGGGGGGCGAGGGCGGTGTCCAGCGCGGCGACGGCATTGACGTAGCGGGGCTGGTCGGGCGGCCCCAGGGGATCGCTGGCATAGAAGGCGGAGACCGCCACCGGCTGGCTGTCAGGCAGCTGGGCCAGGGCCTCCAGGGCGGCGTCCAGCTGCCGCCGCGGCTCAGCCAGGTTGCTGCCCAGGCCGAGATAGACCCTTTCCATCATTCGTCGCCGGACGTGGGCGCATCCGAGGTGCGCCGCTTGCGATTGCTGCCGCCACGGCGCCGCCGCTTGGCCGGCGCGCCGTCTTCCCGGCTGAGGTTCTTGATCATCTCGCGTCGCTGGCTGTCACCGACTTCCTGGTAGCGCGTCCACCACTCGCCCAGGCCACCGGTTTCCTCGCCGGCGCTCTCGCGCAGCAGCAGGAAGTCGTAGCCGGCGCGGAAGCGCGGATTTTCCAGCAGTTGATCGGCGCGCTTGCCCTGACGGCGCGGCAGGCGCTCCTGCATGTCCCAGATCTCGCGCATGGGCATGGTGAAACGCTTGGGGACGGCGGTGCGCTGGCACTGCTGCTGGGTCAGGTCGTGGGCGGCTTCCTGCATGGCCGGAATGGGCGGCAGGCCGCGATCCTGGTGATAGCGGACGCGCTCGGGCAAGGCCGGCCAGAGCAGGGCGGCGAACAGGAAGGCCGGGGTGACCGGCTTGCCTTCGCGGATACGGGTGTCGGTGTTGGCCAGAGCCTGGCGGATCAGGCTGCCGGCGTACTCCGGGTCGCGCTCCAGAGCCTCGCCACTGGCCGGGAACAAGGGGGCGAACAGGCCGTACTGGCAGAGCAACTCGAAGGTGCGCTCCGCCTTGCCGCCCAGGAGCAGCTTGATGATCTCGTCGTACAGCCGCGGCGCGGGTATGTCGCGCAGCAACGGCGCCAGGCGGCTGATGGGTTCGGCGGTGGCGGTCTCGATCTCGAAATCCAGCTTGGCGGCGAAACGCACGGCGCGCAGCATCCGCACCGGATCTTCCAGGTAGCGCTGCTCCGGATCGCCGATCAGACGGATCTGCCGCAGGCGGATGTCCTGGGTGCCATTGGCGTAGTCGAGAATGCGTTCGCCGCTGGCATCGTAGTAGAGCGCGTTGATGGTGAAGTCGCGCCGCTGGGCATCCTGTTCCTGGTTGCCATAGATGTTGTCGCGCAGGATCCGGCCGCTTTCATGGCGCGAGCCCTGGGCTTCGTCTTCGGCATCCCCGGTGGGGTGATTGGCGCGGAAGGTCGCCACCTCGATGATCTCACGGCCGAAATGCACATGGACCAGCTTGAAGCGCCGGCCGATGACCCGCGCATTGCGGAATTCGGCCCGCACCTGCTCGGGCGTGGCACTGGTGGCGACATCGAAGTCCTTGGGCTCGAAACCCAGCAACAGGTCCCGGACGCAACCGCCCACCAGGTAGGCCTGATAACCCGCCTTTTCCAGCCGGTCGACCACGCTCAAGGCGTAACGACTGATCCGCTCTCGTTCCAGAGCATGCTGACTGCGGGGCAGTTCGATGGGCAAGGCAGGCGCGGGCGGAGTACGCCGCAGGGGCGAGCGCAGAGTCTGGATCAGCTTCTTCAGCATGCGAGTTTCTGTTCGGAGAGACGGCTATACGCAATCTGGCCCATAGCAGGAACCGTTGCGCAATAGATAAGGAGGGGATCTTGAACGAGGGAGGGGAGGCTGTCAAAGGCACTGGGGGAGCCGAAGCTCCCCCCCAAAGTGGTACGTGCTTTGTTTTTATTGTCTATCCAGACCTCTTGTTTTTCTTGTGTGGTCTGTCCCGTGCGGATACCGGCCGCCGGAAAGGCTCTGAAGTCTAGAGCCAAGAGCAAACGGATTACTTTGGAAGCTGATGCCGTCAGGATCATTCCTGCTCTGCCTGGTACGGGTGCTGCCTCGGGGCAGTTTTGTTGTTCTCTGGCCTGACATCGCGCGGACCATCCCGCTAGACGACTCTTCTCCAAAATGATCAGTTAGCTACGCCTCCGCCTGCTTGTTCTTGTTGTGCTGGAGTCGCTACGTCTTGTTTTTATTATGGAGGGGATACGTTGTTATTGTTCTTGTACGAGAACATAAAGCAGATGCCGTGCCAGTTTTGAAAAATGCATTGAAATCAGTGGTTTGCGAAAAATGTAGCCTGTTTGCTTGGAGGCTACAGGCAAATTTTCGTTACCTCTGAACCCGCCGCCTGTTACGGCGGTAACACATTGCAAAGGATGAGGAGGCGGAGGGAGAGGGTGTTACCGCGGGACGCATCGGCTGTCACGTCCCGGCGCGGATCAGCTGGCGTCGCTGCTGGCACTGGCCTTGCGGCGCGGGATGCCCAGGCGCTGACGACGTTCCCACAGGCACTTGCGGCTGACGCCCAGCTTGCGGGCCAGCTCGGTCTCGGTCATGTGGTCCTGGTGTTCGAGCACGAAGTGCTGGAAGTAGTCCTCCAGCGACAGGTCCTCGGTGGGCTCGTGGGCGCCATTGCCGTTACCCAGGCCCGTGCTGGGCAGCGGATCCAGGTAGCTGTCGGCCAGCTCCAGCTCGCCGAGCTCGACGTCGATGCCCAGCTGATCGGCATTGATCTCCTGGCCTTCGCTGAGGATCACCGAGCGCTCGATGGCGTTCTCCAGCTCACGCACGTTGCCCGGCCAGCTGTAATGGCGGATGGCCGCCTCGGCTTCGGCGCCGAACTTGAGCCCCGGGCGACTCATGCGCGCCGATTGCCGCGCGAGGAACACCCGGGCGATCTCCATGACGTCGCCCCCGCGCTCGCGCAGGGCGGGCAGGCGCAGGGAGATGACGTTGAGGCGATAGAAGAGGTCTTCGCGGAACTGGCCGATCTTGGCCAGGCCCTTGAGATCCCGGTGGGTCGCGGCGATCAGGCGCACATCGACCTTTTGCGACTGCACCGAACCGACCCGGCGGATCTCGCCTTCCTGCAGCACGCGCAAGAGGCGTGCCTGGGCTTCCAGCGGCAATTCGCCGATCTCGTCGAGAAACAGGGTGCCGCCGTCGGCTGCCTCCACCAGGCCGGTGCGGCTGGCGCTGGCGCCGGTGAAGGCGCCCTTCTCGTGGCCGAAGAGTTCGGATTCGATCAGGGTTTCGGGAATGGCCGCGCAGTTGACCGAGATCAGCGGCGCCTTGGCCCGGCGCGACAGGTTGTGCAGCGCGCGCGCCACCAGTTCCTTGCCGGTGCCCGATTCGCCCTGGATGAGCACGGTGGAGTCGGTGGGGGCGACCTTGCGGATCTTGCCGAAGAGGTCCTGCATCGGCGCGCAGTTGCCGATGATGCCGATCTCGCCGGTGGCTGGCGGCGGTGTGACGCTTTCCTCGGCGGCTACCGGCGGGCGCTGCTCGCGCTCCACCAGGATGCGCGCCACGGCCTGCAGCATCTCGTCGTGATCGAAGGGCTTGGCGATGTAGTCCACCGCGCCCTGCTTCATGGAATCGACCGCCGATCTCAGGCTGGCGTAGCTGGTCATGATCAGCACCGGCTTGCCCTTGGCGAGATCGATCATCTCGGTGCCGGGGGCGCCGGGCAGGCGCAGATCGCTGATGACGAGATCGAAGCTGGGGACGTCGTAGAGATCCTGGGCTTCCTGGACGGAGCCGGCTTCGCTGATGCGGAACTGGTTGCGCTCGAGCAGGCGGCGCAACGCCGAACGGATGATCTTCTCGTCTTCGACAATCAGGATATGGGCCATCAAGTGCGCTCTCTTACGGGAAGGCAAGACGACCCACGCCAGGCAGCGTGTCTTGTCGCGGTCGTCTGGACTTCCGAATGCTTTAGCAGATCCATCCAGCAGGCGGATGGGTCCGTCACGGCGCCTCCGGCAACCCGAGATAGCGCGGCAGCAGTACCCGAATGCGGGTGCCCTGGCCGGTCACGGGGTCGGTAGGACTATCGATCATTATCTGACCATAATGCTCTTCTACGATGGAATAGACCAGCGCCAAGCCAAGCCCCGTCCCCTTGCCCGGATCCTTGGTGGTGAAGAAGGGTTCGAACAGGCGACTGACGATGGCCTTGGGGATGCCGCTGCCCTCGTCCTCGACGCTCAGGGTCACCGTCTGGCCATGGGCCTCGCTGCGCACCCGGATCGGCGCGCCGGCCGGCGAGGCGTCGCGGGCGTTGGATAGCAGGTTGATCATGACCTGCACCAGGCGCTGGGGATCGCCCTGCACATAGTGCTCGGGGTCGCAGAGATTGAAGAAGTCGACGTCCACGCTCTGGCGGTTGAGCGAGAGCAGGGCGATGGCTTCCTGGGCCGCCTCGGCCACGCACACCGGTTCATGGGCCTGCTGGCGGCCACCGGCATGGGCGAAGCTCATCAGCGACTGGACGATGCGGGTGATACGGCGGGTCTGCTCGATGATCTGGCTGCTGATCTCGTCGATCTCTTCGTCCGCTTCGCGTTCCTCGCGCAGATTCTGCGCCAGGCAGGCGATGCCGGTGACCGGGTTGCCGATCTCGTGGGCCACGCCAGCGGCCAGGCGGCCGATGGAGGCCAGGCGCTCGGAGTGGATCAGGCGGTCTTCCAGCAACTGGGTCTCGCTGATGTCTTCCACCACCAGCACGGTGCCGTTGCTGCCCACCGCCAGGGGTTCGTCGATGGTCGCCTTGTGCAGGTTGAGCCAGCGCTGCTCGTGTTCCTGGGGCAGTCGCTGCTTGTAGAGGTGCTGCTGCGCCGGCTCGGCGAGAAAGCGTTCAAACAGGTTCTGCCAGGGATCGGGCAGGGCGCTCAGGCGCGAGCCCACCACCCGGGCGCCGTCGATACCGGTGAGGTCTTCCATGGCGCGGTTCCACATGAGGATTTCGCGGTCCCGGGCCAGGGAGCAGACGCCCATGGGCAGTTCCTGCAGGGTCTGGCGGTGATAGCGGCGCAGGGCGTCCAGCTCGGCGGCGAGACCGGTCAGGCGCGACTGGTAGTCTTCCAGGCGGTTCTCGATGAAGTGGATGTCTTCGGTGGCATAAGCCTCGCTTTCCGCCTTGAACGGCAGAAAGGTCTCGACGATGTCCTGGGCGACCCGCGGGCCCATCAGGCCGGACAGGTTAGCCTCGATGCGATCGCGCAGGCGGCGCAGGGCATAGGGGCGGCGCTCGTCGTAGGGCAGCAGCAGATCGGCCAGGGCGCGCTCGACTTCCTTCTGCGCGGTCTTGGCACCGAGTGGCTTGGCCAGCTGGGCGGCGAAGTCCTGGGGCGAGCCGGCCGCCAGTTCGCGGCGTTGCGGGCGGCGGACGTTGTCCACCGCGCAGGCCTCGGCGGCGCTCTTCTCTTCTTCGCTGGCTTCGGTGAACAGCGAGACCAGGGCGAACACCAGCACGTTGACGGTCAGCGAGGCCACGGCGGCGAGGTGCCAGTTGCTGGCGCTGATGCGATAGCTGAAGACGCCGATGTGCAGCGGATTGATGTCGGCCACCAGCGGCATGAGCATGCTCAGGAACCACAGGCCCAGGCCGCACAGCAGGCCGGCGATGAAGCCCTTGCGATTGGCCGTCTGCCAGTAGAGCACCGAGAGTGCGCCGGGCAGGAACTGCACGGTGGCGACAAAGGAGACGATGCCCAGGCTGGAGAGGTCGCCATGGCCCTGCAGCAGACGATAGAAGCCGTAGCTGCCAAGGATGATGGCGGCGATCAGCATGCGCCGGGTCATGCGCAGCCAGCGATAGATGTTGCCGTCGGTGGGCGGCTGGTAGAGCGGCAGCACGATGTGGTTGAGCAGCATGCCCGACAGCGCCATGGTCACCACGATGATCAGGCCGCTGGCCGCCGACAGCCCGCCGACGAAGGCCACCAGCGCCAGCAGCGGATTGTCCAGCGCCAGACCCACGCCGAGGGTGAAGTACTCCGGCGGCGTCGGCGAACCCAGCGCCAGGCCACCCCAGAGAATCGGCGGCACCGCCAGGCTGATCAGCAGCAGGAACAGTGGCAGCCCCCAGCTGGCGCTGACCAGCGCCTGGGGACTGAGGTTCTCGGTGAAGGCCATGTGATACATGTGCGGGGTGACGATGGCCGCGGCGAAGAACACCAGCAGCAGGATCCGCCAGGGGCCTTCCTGCAGCGGGGTGTGCAGGGTGGAGAGGGCGCTCTGGTTCTGCTGCAGCCAGGTCTCCAGGCCGTTGGGCCCACCGAACACGGTATAGAGGGTGACGCCGCCGACGATGCCCAGGGCCAGTAGCTTGACCAGGGATTCGAAGGCGATGGCCACCACCAGGCCTTCGTGGCGCTCCTTGGAGTTGATCTGGCGTGCGCCGAAGAGCATGGCGAACAGGGTGATCAGCAGGCAGAAGCCCAGCGCCGGGGCGTCCTGGGCGCGGGCCTGCACCAGGATGCCGGTGCTGGTGGCCACCGCCTGGATCTGCAGTGCCAGGAGCGGCAGCACGGCGATCAGCATGCCCAGGCTGGTCAGGGCGCCGGCCCAGGTGCTGCGGAAGCGGAAGGCGAAGAGGTCGGCCAGGGACGCCAGCTGGTAGGCGCGGGTCAGCCGCAGGATGGGATAGAGCAATACCGGCGCCAGCAGAAAGGCGCCGCACAGCCCCAGGTAGTAGGCGAGAAAGCCGTAGCCGTAGTCGTAGGCCAGGCCCACGGTGCCGTAGAAGGCCCAGGCGCTGGCATAGACGCCCAGCGACAGGGTGTAGATCAGCGGATGCCGCACCAGCCGGCGCGGCACCCAGCCCTTCTCGGTCATCCAGGCGACACCGAAGAAGATCAGCAGGTAGCCGGCGCTGATCAGGACCAGTTGGGACAGACTAAAGCTCGTCGGCATCGCGCTGGCTCTGCAGGATGAAGGTCACCACGATGAGGATGAGCCACAGCAGGTAGGGGCGATACCAGGCGCCGCTGGGAGCGATCCACCAATCCATGATGGCGGGGGAGAACAGATAGATGCCTACCACGAGGAGCAGGACCAACCGGTAGATGTACATGCGCGGTTCCCGAACGGCGATGGCGCCATGGTAAAGCAAAAGCGCTATACCCCGGAGCGCCACGGTTCTACCGTGAAGGCCTCTTTATCCACTGGAGATCGACGATGACCAGGCCTCGCCTCGCCGCCGTGCTGGAAACCGCGCTCTATGCCGCCGATCTGCCCAGCGCCCGGCGCTTCTACGAGGAGGTGCTGGGACTGGCCCCGATGTTCGCCGACGAACGCCTGGCCGCCTATGCGGTGGGCGCCAGTGTGCTGTTGCTGTTCCAGCGGGGCACCACCGAGCAACCGGTCCGGCTGCCGGGCGGCTGCATTCCGTCCCATGGCGCCCAGGGCTGTCAGCACCTGGCCCTGGCGATCGGAGCGGACGAGCTGGAGCCCTGGATCGCGCACCTGGCGGCGGCCGGGGTAGCCATCGAAGCGCGCACCCAGTGGCCTCGTGGCGCGATCAGTCTGTACTTCCGCGATCCGGACGGGCATCTACTAGAGCTGGCCACGCCTGGACTCTGGCCCAACTACTAGGCGGGCAGCTGGGCTTCGGCCAAGTGCGGAACCCGCGGGATCAGCGCGGCATCCCAGTGGGCGACGCCCCAGGCCAGCACCTTGGCCGGGGCTTCCTCGGCCAGCTCCGCACGGGTCGGCTGGCCCAGGGTGCGCAGGGCGCGTACCAGCAGGGCCCCGGCCTGCTCGGGCGGCAGCGGCGGCGAGCGGTAACTTTTGCCTAGCTTGTGGCCATCGGGCTGGATCAGCAGCGGGACGTGTAGATAGCGCGGCGCCGGATGGCCGAGCAATTCCTGCAGGTAGAGCTGGCGCGGCGTGGAGTCCAGCAGGTCGGCGCCGCGCACCACGTCGGTCATGCCCTGCAGGGCATCGTCCATCACCACCGCCAGCTGATAGGCGATCAGGCCGTCGCGGCGCTGGATGACGAAGTCGCCCACCGCGCGACCCAGGTGCTGGCGGAATTCGCCCTGGACGCGATCGACGAAGCGGTAGTCCAGCTCCGGGACACGGATGCGGATAGCGGCGTCCGTCGCCGGCAGGCCGCGATTGCGGCAGTGCCCGGGGTAGAGGCCGCCACTGCCTTCGAGCTGCTTGCGCGAACAATCGCAGGCATAGGCAAGGCCGCTGGCCAGCCACTGCGCGATGACCGCCCGGTAGGCGTCCTGACGTTCGCTCTGGCGCAGCACCGGACCGTCCCATTCGAAGCCGTAGGCTTCCAGGGTGGTGAGAATGGCCGCCTGGGCACCCGGGACCTCGCGCGGCGGGTCCAGGTCTTCCATGCGCACCAGCCACTGCCCGCCTGCGGCGCGGGCATCCAGATAGGAGGCGAGGGCGGCGACCAGCGAACCGAAATGCAGATAGCCGCTGGGGGTGGGGGCGAAACGGCCGACATAGGGGCGCCTGGACATAGCTCATCCTGTGAATGCCGGAAAGAACAAAGGGCGCCGTAGCGCCCTCGTCGGTGAGGCAGCGGGGCTCAGGTCCCGGTCTGCTTCTCGCGGATCTCAGCCAGCGTCTTGCAGTCGATGCACAGACTGGCGGTCGGGCGGGCTTCCAGGCGACGGATGCCGATTTCCACGCCGCAGGAGTCGCACCAGCCGTATTCGTTGTCTTCGATCAGCTGCAGCGTCTCGTCGATCTTCTTGATCAGCTTGCGCTCGCGGTCGCGGGCACGCAGTTCCAGGCTGAATTCCTCTTCCTGGGTGGCGCGATCGGCCGGGTCGGCGAAGTTGGCCGCTTCTTCCTTCATGTGGTGCACGGTGCGATCGACTTCTTCGCGCAGTTCCTGCTTCCACTTGTTCAGAATGCCGGTGAAGTGGGCGCGCATGCGCTCACTCATGTATTCCTCGCCCTTGCTGGGCTGGTAGGGTTCGTAGCCACGGGCCAGATGATTGTTCTGCTGATTTGCTTCGCTGGGCATGATTGACCCTCTCACTTTCGCTGATCCTGTCCACAGGCTGGATGCGTTTCCAGGCCTCTCCATGTTGGAACGCCTGGGGGCTGTGGCTGCCGATGGCGTCCCGCGCAATGCCGACGCCAGGCTGAATATGTTCTCGACTGGCCAGTCGCCCTGCGGATGCAAGCCGGCGAACTTACCAGAAGCTTCCAGGGGGCGCTACTACCGGCCTCCCGCTCCTTGCCGACGCGGTGGATGCCGGTCTGCGAAGCCTTGGTTAGAATCCCGCCTTCGCCACAAGTTCGGACCCCTTCCATGTCCAATTCCTACAGCGCGCGCAGCCAGGCCATCGAGCCCTTCCATGTGATGGCCTTGCTGGAGCGCGCCAACCAGCTCCAGGCCGCCGGACACGACGTCATCCACCTGGAGATCGGCGAGCCCGATTTCACCACGGCCGCCCCGGTGGTCGCCGCTGGCCAGGCGGCCCTGGCGGCCGGTCAGACCCGCTACACCGCGGCCCGCGGCCTGCCGGAATTGCGCCAGGCCATCGCCGCCTTCTATGGCGAGCGTTATGGCGTCGACCTGGATCCGGAGCGGGTGCTGATCACCCCTGGCGGCTCGGGCGCGCTGCTGCTGGCCAGCGCCCTGCTGGTCGATCCCGGACGTCACTGGCTGCTGGCCGATCCCGGCTATCCTTGCAATCGTCACTTCCTGCGCCTGGTGGAAGGCGCGGCCCAGCTGATTCCGGTCGGCGCCGACACCCGCTATCAGCTCACCCCCGAGCTGGTCGAGCGGCACTGGCAAGCCGACAGCGTCGGCGCCCTGGTGGCCTCGCCGGCCAATCCGACCGGCACCCTGCTCGATCGCGACGAACTCGCCGGGCTGTCGGCCGCGCTCAAGGCGCGTGGCGGCCATCTGGTGGTGGATGAGATCTACCACGGCCTGACCTACGGCCTGGACGCGCCCAGCGTGCTGGAAGTGGACGACGCGGCCTTCGTGCTCAACAGCTTCTCCAAGTACTTCGGCATGACCGGCTGGCGCCTCGGCTGGCTGGTGGCGCCGCGCGCTGCGGTGCCGGAGCTGGAAAAGCTGGCGCAGAATCTCTACATCAGCGCCTCCACCGTGGCCCAGCAGGCCGCCCTGGCGTGTTTCACCCCTGAAGCCATGGCCATCTTTGAAGCACGCCGCGCCGAATTCGCCCACCGTCGCGACTACCTGCTGCCGGCGCTGCGTGCCCTGGGCTTCAGGATCGCCGTCGAGCCCCAGGGCGCCTTCTATCTCTATGCCGACATCTCCGCCTTCGGCGGCGATGCCTATGCCTTCTGCCAGTTCCTGCTGGAGACCGAGCACGTGGCCATCACCCCGGGCCTGGACTTCGGTCGCCATCGCGCCGACACCCATGTGCGCTTCGCCTACACCCAATCGCTGCCGCGCCTGGAAGAGGCCGTTGCCCGCATCGCCCAGGGCCTGCAGCGCTGGAGTACCCGGTGAGATTCGAGCCGCCCCTGGAAGAGGGTCGCCTGCTGCGCCGCTACAAGCGCTTTCTCGCCGACATCGAGACCGCCAGCGGCGAGGTATTGACCCTGCATTGCCCCAATACCGGTTCCATGCTCCATTGCCAGCCGCCGGGCGCCCGCGTCTGGTTCAGCCGTGCCAGCGGCCCCAAGCGCAAGCTGCCCGGCACCTGGGAGCTGGTCGAGACGGATCATGGGCGACTGGCCTGCATCAATACTGCCCGTGCCAATCGCCTGGTGGAGGAGGCCTTGCTGGCCGGCGGCATTCCCGAACTGACCGGCTTCACCGCCCTGCGCCGGGAGGTAGCCTACGGTCTGGAAAACAGCCGCGCCGATTTCCGCCTGGAGTATCCCGCGGGGCCGCTGTACCTCGAGGTGAAGAGCGTCACCCTGGGCTTCGCCGATACCGCTATCGCCGCCTTTCCTGATGCGGTGACCACCCGCGGTACCCGCCATCTGCGTGAGCTGGCGGCACTGGCCGCGGCCGGCGAGCGGGCGGTGCTGCTCTATTGCGTGCTGCTCGACGGCATCGAGGCGGTACGCCCGGCGGCTGAAATCGATGCCGCCTATGCCCTGGCTCTGGGCGAGGCACGCCGGCAGGGCGTGCAGGTGCTGGCTTATGGGGCACGGCTCTCGCCCGTGGGTCTGCAACTGGACCGACCCCTGCGCCTGGCTGACCATTAGGTCAGCCAAAAGCTGATCGGTCGGACAGCTTCTGGCAGGCGCCTTGCTTGCGCTTGTCGCCCATCGATCGCCGCTACCAGGCGATCCTGTTAGGAGTCTCTTGATGATCTCTGTGTTGGGCATGCTGTTGCTGGTGGCCATCGCCATCCTCTTCTCCCGCCAGCGGCGCGCCATTCGCGTGCGTACCGTGCTCGCGGCCTTTCTGTTGCAGGCGGGGCTCGGCCTGTTCGTCCTCTACATTCCCTGGGGCCAGCAGGTGCTCGGCAGCGTCTCCGGGGCCGTCTCGTCGCTGCAGCTCTATGCCGACAAGGGCATCGAATTCCTCTTCGGCGGCCTCGCCGGACCCAGGATGTTCGAGTACTTCGGTAACGGCGGCTTCGTCTTCGCCGTGCGGGTGCTGCCCCTGATCGTGTTCTTCGGCAGCCTGATCGCAGTGCTCTACTACCTGGGCATCATGGGCTGGATCATCCGCCTGGTGGGTGGGGCGCTGCATGCCCTGCTCGGCACTAGCCGGGTGGAGTCCACCACCGTTACCGCCACCCTGTTCCTCGGCCAGTCGGAAATGCCGCTGGTGGTGCGGCCCTTCATCGCCGAGCTCACCCGCTCGGAGCTGTTCGCCATCATGGTCGGCGGTTTCGCCGCGGTGGCCGGCTCGGTGCTGCTGGGCTACGCCGGCATGGGCGTGGAGCTCAAGTACCTGATCGCCGCCAGCTTCATGGCCGCGCCGGGTGGATTGCTGATGGCCAAGCTGATGGAGCCGGAGACCGAGCAGCCTCGCGACCAGGCCATGAAGACCCTGGGGGAGGGCGAGGAGCGCCCGGCCAACGTCATAGACGCAGCCGCCGAAGGCGCTCAGGTCGGTTTGCGCGTGGCCCTGGCGGTCGGTGCCATGCTGCTGGCCTTCATCGCTCTGATCGCCTTGCTCAACGGCATCCTCGGCTGGTGCGGCGCCTGGTTCGGCCTGCCGCAGCTGAGCATGCAGCTGGTGCTGGGCTATCTACTGGCGCCGGTCGCCTTCCTGATCGGCGTGCCCTGGAGCGAGGCGGTGCAGGCCGGCGGCTTCATCGGCCAGAAGCTGGTGCTCAACGAATTCGTCGCCTATGCCGACCTCTCGACCTACCTGGATCCGCTCAAGGCGGCGGCAGCGGGGGTGCAACCCCTGTCGGCGCACACCCAGGTCATCGTCACCTTCGCCCTCTGTGGCTTCGCCAACCTGTCCTCCATCGCCATCCAGCTCGGCGGCCTGGGCGGCATCGCCCCCCAGCGGCGTCACGAACTGGCCCAGTTGGGCCTGCGCGCCATGCTCGGTGGCACCCTGGCCAACCTGATGAGCGCGGCCCTGGCCGGCTTCTTCGTCAGTCTCTAAGCCCCGCTGGCCCGGTCGCACGACCGGGCTAGACTCAGCTCGCTCCTTTCGTTTTCCGAGGTACTCCCGATGTCCGCTGTCCCTGCTGCAACCCTCGAACACCTGCTGGCCGAAGCCGTCACCGCCTCCCAGCGCGCCTATTGCCCGCATTCCGACTTCCCCGTGGGCGCCGCCCTGCTGACCGCCGAAGGTGCGGTCGTCCATGGCTGCAACGTGGAAAACATCTCCTATGGGCTGACCAACTGCGCCGAGCGCAGCGCCCTGTTCGCTGCCGTCAGCCAGGGCCTGCCGCCGCGCAGCTTCACGGCCATGGCCATCCATTCACCGGGTGTGCCCCTGATCAGCCCCTGCGGCGCCTGCCGCCAGGTGCTGCTGGAATTGATGGCGCCCGACGCGACCATCGTCTGCAGCGGCAGTGAGCCCGGCCGCACCCGGATCTGGACCCTGGCCGAGCTGCTGCCCGGCGCCTTCGACGACTTCTAAGGAGTCCGCCCATGTGGCTCGCCCAGGAAGTGATCCGCCAGAAGCGCGATGGCCTGGAGCTGTCCGCTACGGATATCCGGCGTCTGGTCGGCGGCATCGCCGATGACAGCCTCAGCGAAGGCCAGATCGCCGCCTTCGCCATGGCCACCCTGCTGCGCGGCATGACCGCCGCCGAGCGCACCGCCCTGACCCTGGCCATGCGCGACAGCGGCCAGGTGCTGCACTGGGACCTGCCGGGGCCGGTGGTGGACAAGCATTCCACCGGCGGTGTGGGCGATCTCACCAGCCTGGTACTGGCCCCGCTGCTCGCCGCCTGTGGTTGCCATGTGCCGATGATCTCCGGGCGCGGCCTGGGCCATACCGGCGGCACCCTGGACAAGCTGGAGAGCATCCCCGGCTATCGCATCCGCCCTGGCCTCGCGCGCTTTCGTCAGGTGGTGGCCGAGGTGGGTTGCGCCATCGTCGGTCCGGACGCCGATCTGGCCCCGGCCGATCGCCGCCTCTATGCCATCCGCGACGTCACCGCCACGGTGGAATCGGTGGACCTGATCACCGCCTCCATCCTGGCCAAGAAACTGGCTGCTGGCCTGGACGTGCTGGTCATGGACGTCAAGACCGGTGGCGGCGCTTTCATGGTCGAGCGCGACGCGGCCCTGCGCCTGGCCGATAGCCTGGTCGAGGTCGCCGAGGCCGCGGGGGTGCGTACCCGCTCCCTCATCACCGACATGAGTCAGCCCCTGGCGCGCAGCGCCGGCAATGCCCTGGAAGTGGAGGAGGCCATCGCCCTGCTGGCCGGCGAGGTGCGCAGTGAACGACTCTGGCAGGTGATTCAGGCCCTGGCCGAGGAGACGCTGCAACTGGCTGGACTGGCCAGGGATGCCGCCACCGCCGAGCGCCTGGTGCTGGAGGCCTGGCAGAGCGGCGGCGCCCTGGCGCGTTTCGCCGCGATGAACCTGGCCCTGGGCGGCCCGTCCGACCTGACCGAGCGGCCCTGGCAGCATCTGCCCCGGGCTCAAGAGGTACGCGCCGTCCATCCGGCACGCCCGGGCTGGGTGCAGCAGGTCGATACCCGCGCCCTTGGCTTGCTGGTCGTCGAGCTGGGTGGCGGGCGGCAACGTCCGGAAGATGAAGTGGATCCCGCGGTGGGCCTGGCCGGCCTAGCACTGCCGGGTGAGCGGGTGGACGAGAGTCGGTCCCTGGGCCTGATCCATGCCCGTGACGCTGACAGTGCAGCGCGGGCTGCCCGGCAGCTGCAGGCGGCCTATGTCCTGGGGGAAGAGCGACCGGCTGATCCAGTGCCGGCCTTGCTGGATCGGCGCTAGCCACCAAATCGCAGACAAAAAAAAGACCCGGCAGAGCCGGGTCCAAAACCGTGATTAGCCTGATGAGGAGATAACCCGAAAGACCACTGCTGGACTTTCTGTTATCGACCGATCTCGCGACCGGCTGAGTTGAATAATAACAATTCTCATTCCATCGTCAAGCGTATTCGAGAATATTTCTTAATTACTGGCGATTGGCCGCTCCGAGACGCTGCGCAGGCGGGTCACTTCCTTGTTCAGCGTGTCGATATGGCGCGCCATGTTCTCGATCAGGCTGTGGGCGATGCGCGGGGTGGTCTCCATCAGCGAGACGAACTGATCCTGGGGAATCACCAGCACGGTGCAGACCGTCTTGGCGATCACGCTGGCGGTACGCGGCGTATGGGTGAAGACCGCCAGGGCACCGACGATCTCGTCCTGGCAGACCTCGCCGACCTTGCAGCCGTCCACCCAGGCCTCGGCATGTCCTTCGGTGATGACGAAGACATGTTCGGCCGAATCGCCCTGGCGGATGATGACCTCGCCGGCGGCATAGCGCCGGAAGCCAGTGGCCGGCTGGGTGACCGGCGGCTTGAGGCGGATCAGCGCCTGGGCCAGCAGCGATTGCTGGCCCAGCAGGTACCTCAGCAGGGCATCGCGCTGAACCGGGGTGGCGGTCGCCGCCGTGAGAAAGGTCTCGCGGTCATAGGGCAGCACCAGGACGTCGGCCTCGCTCTCGTAATTGAGGATCGGCAGATCCAGGGTGCGCCCGAGGCCGATCAGGTCGCCTTCGCCAAGCTGGAACAGCGCCCGCTGATCCAGGACCACCCGCAACGGGCCACGCTGGATCAGATAGACCTCGTCGTTGCGCATCCAGTCCTGCAACAGGGCGGCGGGAGTCAGCTGCAGCGGCTGCCGACTCGGCGCCACACCACTGACCAATTGCGCCGGAATGGCCTGCAGCGCCTGACGCAATTGATCGACATAGGGAGGCTGATCGCCGATGAGGTACATGGTGCCAATTCCTTCTTGTTACGCAGAGGTTGTGACGTGGGTCGCACGATAAGCCGCTCGTCGGCGACCGTAAATCCACAACTCCACGGGCTGTGACGGAACGCTTGTTCTGCCCCCCAGGAGGTCGTGGTCAGGCCTGGGCGCGACCCAGTCGGCGCAGCAGGCGAGCCGGCAAGGCCTCCAGTTGCCCGGCGCGTCCCAGCTCCACCACCAGCGCGCGATCCTGCTCGGCTGGTTCGAGCGGATCCTGGGCCTGGCGCTGGGCCGCCACCACCGCGAGGGTGGCTTCGGAAGGATCGGTCCCCTCGGCCTGGCGCTCCTGCAGCCAGCGGGCGATGAGTTCATCGTCCGCCTGGCAGTCGATGATCAGCAGGGGCGCGGCCTGGGCCTCGGCGAGTGCCTGGGCCGCGGCGCGCTGGCCCTGCTTGAGGTAGGTGGCGTCGAGCACCAGCGGATAGCCGGCCGCCAGTACCTGGGCGCCGATCTCGTGCAGCCGCGCATAGGTGGCTTCGCCGGCCGCCGCGCTGTAGCGGGTGGCCTCGTCGCTGTCGGCATAGAGACGCTGGCGCTCGACATCGGATCTCAGGCGAATGGCGCCGAGCGCCTCGACCAGGGCCAGGGCCACGGTGCTCTTGCCGATGCCCGAGACGCCGTGCATCACCGCCGCGAAGGGCTGGGGCACCTGGGTGTAGCCCTCGGCCAGCGCGGTGTAGCTGCGATAGCTGGCCAGGATCTCGGCTCGCAGTGCCGGCTCCTCGGCCTGGCCCAGGCGGAAGAGGGCGATCTTGGCGCGCACCATGGCGCGGTAGGCCTTATAGAAGTCGAGCAGGGCGAGGCCGCTGTAGTCGCCGGTCGCCTCGAAGTAGGCGTTGACGAATCTGTTGCTCAGCGTCTTGAGTCCGCGGTCTTCCAGGTCCATGGCCAGGAAGCCGGCATCGCCCATGGTGTCGGTCAGGCGGAAGGGCTCGTTGAACTCGATGCAGTCGAACAGCACCACCTCGCCATCGAGCAAGGTGGCGTTGGCCAGGTGGATGTCGCCGTGGCATTCGCGGATGAAGCCGTCCCGGCAGCGGGCCTCAAACAGCGGCAGCAGGCGCGCGTAGCTGGCTTCGGCCCAGGCTTCGAGCTGGTCGAGCTGGTCGAGATCGGCCGCCTCGTTGAGCATGGCGCGGATCTGCTCGAAATTCTGCCGTACCGGCGCCATGGCAGCGTCCGGGGTGCACAGCGGATGCGTGGTCGCCACCTGGGGCGCCGACAGGTGGAAGCGGGCGATCTGAGCGGCCAGGGCGTCGATGTGCGCCTGGGTCAGTTCGCCGCGCTGCTGCACCTCGCTGAGCAACTGGCTCTGCGGGAATTCGCGCATGCGCAGGGCGTATTCGATGACCGGACCGCTGCCGCCCAGTTCGGGGGCGCCTTCGCTGCCGGTGATGGCCACCACGTCCTGATAGAGGTCGCGGGTCAGACGCTGATTGAGTCGCAGCTCCTCGCGGCAGAAGTGGCCGCGGGCCTCTAGGTCAGTGAAGTCGAGGAAGCCGAAATTCACCGGCTTCTTGATCTTGTAGGCGACCTCGCCGGTCAGCACGACCCAGGAAATATGGGTTTCGATGACCCGGAACGCCGAGGTGGGATGGGGATAGAGCGCCGGGTTCTGCAGGGCGGAAATCAGGAGCTGGCTCACGGGCGGTCCTTGTAGGGAATGGATGGCGGCATTATCGCTGCCAGGGCTGCCTGCGCAAGCCGCGACACCGGGAAGGGGCGTCCTTGAACCCCAGCTGACGAAGCGCTGGCGCGCCGCTGTCGGCCACCGGGCAAGTGCGTATAATGCGCCGCCATGAAGCGACCCCGATCCTCTCGTTCCCGCAAGCGCAAGACCTTTGACTGGCGCCGCCTGTCCGGCTGGGCAGTCAAGCTTGGTCTGGTCGCGCTGGTAGCCCTGGCTGGCGTATGCATCTATCTGGATGCCGTGGTCCAGGAAAAATTCTCCGGCAAGCGCTGGACCATTCCGGCCAAGGTCTATGCCCGGCCGCTGGAGTTGTTCAACGGCGTCAAGCTCAGCCGTGACGACTTCCTCACCGAACTCGATGCCCTCGGCTATCGCCGCGAAAAGACCGTGGATGGCCCCGGCAGCGTCTCCGTGGGTGCCTCCACGGTCGAGCTGAATACCCGCGGCTTCCAGTTCTACGAAGGCGTCGAGCCGGCCCGGGCGATCCGCGTGCGTTTCGCCGGCGGCACCGTCTCCGGCATCAGCGCCCTGGATGGCAGCAATCTCGCCGTGGCGCGTCTCGAACCGCTGATGATCGGTGGCATCTATCCGGCGCACAACGAGGATCGCATCCTCATCAAGCTCGACCAGGCGCCAGCGCATCTGGTCGATGGCCTGGTGGCCGTCGAGGACCGCGAGTTCTGGCATCACCATGGCGTCTCGCCCAAGTCCATCGCCCGGGCGGTCTGGGTCAATGCCACCAGCGGCCAGGTGCGCCAGGGCGGCAGTACCCTGACGCAGCAGCTGGTCAAGAACTTCTACCTCACCAACGAGCGCAGCATCACCCGCAAGGGCACCGAAGCCCTGATGGCGCTGCTGCTGGAGCTGCACTACAGCAAGCAGGAGATCCTCGAGGCCTATCTCAACGAGGTGTTCCTCGGTCAGGACGGCTCGCGCGCCATCCACGGCTTCGGCCTGGCGGCCCAGTACTTCTTCGGCCAGCCCTTCAGCGAACTGAAACTGCATCAGGTCGCCCTGCTGGTCGGCCTGGTGAAGGGTCCGTCCTACTACAACCCGCGCCGCTACCCCGAGCGCGCCATGACCCGCCGCAACCTGGTACTCGACCTCATGGCCGAGCAGGGCGTGGTCAGCGCCACCGAGGCCGAGGCGGCCAAGGCCCGCCCGCTGGGTATCACCAAGGCCGGCAGCCTGACCAACAGCTCTTTCCCGGCCTTCGTCGACCTGGTCAAGCGCCAGCTCAAGCAGGACTACCGCGACGAAGACCTCACCGAGGAAGGGCTGCGCATCTTCACCAGCTTCGACCCCATCCTGCAGACCAAGGCCGAGGCGGCTATGGGCGAGACCATGAAGCGCATTGATGGCCGCAAGGGTGCGGAAAACGTCGAGTCGGCCATGGTGGTGACCAATCCGGAAACCGGTGAAGTCCAGGCGCTGCTGGGCGGGCGCGATCCGCGCTTCGCCGGCTACAACCGCGCCCTCGATGCGGTGCGCCAGGTGGGTTCGCTGATCAAGCCGGCGGTCTATCTCACCGCCCTGGAGCGCCCCAGCAAGTACACCCTGACCACCCTGATCCAGGACGAGCCCTTCTCGGTCAAGGGCGCCGACGGCCAGGTCTGGCGGCCACAGAACTACGAGCACAAGGCACACGGCACCATCTTCCTCTACCAGGGGCTGGCGCATTCCTACAACCTTTCCACGGCACGCCTGGGCCTGGACCTCGGGCTGCCCGAGGTGCTCAAGACCGTCGAGCGGCTGGGCGTGAGTCGCGCCCTGCCGCCCTATCCGGCGACCCTGCTCGGGGCCGGCGCTCTGACGCCCATGGAAGTGGCGACGATGTACCAGACGTTGGCTAATGGTGGCTTCAATACGCCGCTGCGCAGCATCCGCAGCGTGCTCGATGCTAATGGCGAGCCGCTCAAACGCTATCCCTTCCAGATCGAGCAGCGCTTCGATACTGGCGCCATCTACCTGGTGCAGTACGCCATGCAGCGCGTCATGCGCGAGGGCACCGGGCGTTCGGTCTACAACCAGATCCCCACCAGCGTGAATCTGGCGGGCAAGACCGGTACCACCAACGATTCCCGCGACAGCTGGTTCTCCGGCTTCAGCCAGGATCTGCTGGCGGTGGTCTGGCTGGGTCGCGACGACAATGGCAAGACGCCGCTGACCGGTGCCACCGGTGCGCTGCAGGTCTGGAGCAACTTCATGCGCCGCGCCGATCCGGTCTCCCTGGACATGCCGGTGCCGGACAACATCACCCAGGCCTGGGTCGATGCCACCACTGGCCGCGGCACGGATCCTTCGTGTCCCAATGCCGTGCAGATGCCTTATATTCGCGGCAGTGAGCCGCCACCGGGTGCCTCCTGTGGCGCACCGGCCGCGCCCGCCACGGGCGGGAACGGCAACGGGGGCAATCCGGTCATGGATTGGGTCAAGGGCTGGTTGAATTGAGAGGTCGCAAGGTGACGAAAGCAGTCTGGCCGGTGGTGATCGCCGGTGTTCTCCTCGCGGGTTGCGCCGCGCCGCAACGTGGTGCCATCCCCGTGGTCGATTCCGGCGGTCCGGTGTCCAACGGCGAACTCTATCGCCAAGGCAACAACCGACCCCTGCCGGCGCAACGCCAGGCCCCGGTGGCGGCAGCGCCCAGCGCGCCGGCCGATACCGGGGTGACCGTCATGGTACCGGGCGGCAGTTCCGCGCCCCTGGAAACCTATGCCGCGCCAGCGGCCTCGGCGCCGCTGATCACCTCGTCCAGCCCCAGCGCCCCGCCCACCCAGGCGCCGGTGCAGCCGAGCTATTCGCAGCCGGTCTATCCGCCCGCTACGCAAAACGGTTCCACAGCGGCCAACAGGGCGCCGACCGGAATCCCGTCCGCGAGTAACTCCAGTGGCGGCGGTCTCGCCGCCGACGAACAGCTCGATGGCCCGGTGCTGGCGCTGCTGACCACCGCCCAGCAACAGCAGGGTGGTGGCGATCTCAACGGCGCCTCCTCAAGCCTGGAGCGTGCCCAGCGCATCGCGCCGCGCGAGCCCCAGGTGCTCTATCGCCTGGCCCAGGTACGCCTGGCGCAGAACGATCCCGCCCAGGGCGAGCAACTGGCCCGGCGCGCCCTGACCTATGCCAACGGACGGCCGGCCCTGCAGGCCAGTCTCTGGCAGCTGATCGCCCAGGCCCGCGAGGCCCAGGGCGATGCCTCCGGGGCCGCTCTGGCCCGGCAGAAGGCTCAGGTGGGTACCTGATGGACGAGCGCCTGCCCGCCCTGGCCGATCAGCTGCTGCAGATCGAACGTGAATTGCGCCTGCTCGGCTGGTGGTCGGCGCAGGCGCCCAGCGCGGAGGCCCTGGCCAGCCAGGAGCCCTTCTGCGTGGATACCCTGAGTTTCGCCCAGTGGCTGCAGTGGATCTTCGTGCCGCGGATGAAGTTGATCATCGAAAGCGATGCGGTCCTGCCGGCGCGCTCGGGCATCCGGCCGATGGCCGAGATGGTCTATCAGGGCAATCTCGATCCGGTCCTGCCCCTGCTCGCGTCCCTGGCCGAATTCGACCGCATCATCGAAAGCGCCTGAGCTACTTGCCGCAGTTCTGCTCGATGGACAGCTGGGTGTCGGCCAGGCGCTGCTGACGTTCCTCTTCGCTCAGCCGCCGCGTCTCGCCCCGACCGGACTGCACCAGGATGCGCGGGTTGTTGCGCAGTTGTGCCAGATTCTGCCGCGCCTGATCGCACTGCTCCTTGAGCTTGTTCTGTTCCTCGCGCACCTGGGCCTTCACCCGTCGATCCAGTTCCTGTTGCTGGGCATCATTGGACACCGACGGTTGCTGGGTGCCGTTGGGCATCTTGTAGGTGGGCGCGCTGCCCCCGCCATTGATCTGCGGCGCCGTCTTCACGTCCACCTCCTTGGCCTTCTGGCCCTCAGGCGGCTGGGCACTGAAATGGGTGACACCCTTGTCGTCGGTCCACTTGTAGACCTGCGCGGCCTGGGCGGACAGGCTGCAGGCGAAAGCCAGGGCGGAAAGCCAGAAGATCGAGCGCATGGGAATCCTGGAAGGGGAGAGGACAGGACTTCACTATAAGAGGAGACGTCGACCTTTTCATCACGGCTGATCGCCGACGACCGATTGCGCCCGGTTGCACCTTTCGGCTTGACTTGCACCGGTCGAATGCGAACAATCCAAAGTTCGCTGTAGCGAGTCGGCCCAAAGCTGACTGCTCGGCAGACCATGAGGTGCCTACCCGCGCCGCCACAGTCAAATACCCTGCACCGCGTTACCTCGCGTCGGGTGGAAGCTCCAGCATTCATCGGAATCTTCCAACAAGGCTTTCTAGGCAGCTGAATCGTCGGTGACCACCGTCGCCCATGCTCTGCCTTGCAGTCAACCGAACCTTGAGCGTCCACCAATGGGCGCTCGCCATGCGTGGAATGAGGTGATACGTGGAGCTATTAACTGGCGCTGAGATGGTCGTCCGCTTCTTGCGCGACGAGGGCGTGAAACACATCTACGGGTACCCGGGCGGTGCCCTGCTGCACATCTACGACGCCCTGTTCAAGGAACCGGCGCTCAACCACATCCTGGTTCGTCACGAGCAGGCCGCCACCCACATGGCTGACGGCTATGCCCGCGCCACCGGCAAGGCCGGCGTGGTCCTGGTGACCTCCGGCCCCGGTGCGACCAATGCCATCACCGGCATCGCCACCGCCTACATGGACTCCATTCCCATGGTCGTCCTGTCCGGTCAGGTGCCGAGCAACATGGTGGGCACCGACGCCTTCCAGGAAACCGACATGGTCGGTATCTCCCGGCCGATCGTGAAGCACAGCTTCATCATCAAGCACCCCTCCGAGATCCCCGAAGTCCTCAAGAAGGCCTTCTACCTCGCTGAGTCCGGCCGTCCCGGTCCGGTGGTGGTCGACATCCCCAAGGACATGGGCGATCCGACCAAGAAATACGAGTACGTCTATCCGAAGAAGATCAAGCTGCGCTCCTACAATCCGGCGCAACGTGGTCACTCCGGGCAGATCCGCAAGGCCGTCGAGATGCTGGTGGCGGCCAAGCGTCCCATCCTCTACGCCGGTGGCGGCGTCATCCTCGGCGGTGCCTCCGCGGCCCTCACCGAGCTGGCACGCCTGCTCAACCTGCCGGTCACCAACACCCTGATGGGTCTCGGCGGCTATCCGGGCAGCGATCGCCAGTTCCTCGGCATGCTCGGCATGCACGGCAGCTACCCGGCCAACCTGGCCATGCACCACAGCGACGTCATCCTCGCCGTGGGCGCGCGCTTCGATGACCGCGTCATCAACGGCGCCACGCGCTTCTGCCCGAACGCCAAAATCATCCATGTCGACATCGACCCGGCGTCGATCTCCAAGACCATCAAGGCCGACGTGCCCATCGTCGGTCCGGTCGACAGCGTCCTCGCCGAGATGGTCGCCGTGGTCCGCGAGCTGAGCGAGAAGCCCCATGCCGAAAGCCAGGCCGCCTGGTGGAAGCAGATCGAGGAATGGCGCGGCGGCCGCGAGATGTTCCCCTACGACAAGGGCGACGGCAGCATCATCAAGCCGCAGACCGTCATCGAGACCCTGTACGACGTCACCGCGGGCGATGCCTATATCACCTCCGATGTCGGCCAGCACCAGATGTTCGCCGCCCAGTACTACCGCTACGACAAGCCCAATCGCTGGATCAACTCCGGCGGCCTCGGCACCATGGGCTTCGGCTTCCCGGCGGCCATGGGCGTCAAGCTCAACTTCCCGGACGCGGATGTCGCCTGCGTCACCGGCGAAGGCAGCGTGCAGATGAACATCCAGGAACTCTCCACCTGCATGCAGTACGATCTGCCAGTGAAGATCGTCTGCCTCAACAATGGCGCCCTGGGCATGGTCCGCCAGTGGCAGGACATGCAGTACAGCAGCCGCTACTCCCACTCCTACATGGAATCCCTGCCGGACTTCGTCAAGCTGGCCGAGGCCTATGGCCACGTCGGCATGCGCATCGAGCGTCTGGAAGACCTCAAGCCGATGATGGCCGAGGCCTTCGCCATGAAGAATCGCCTGGTCTTCCTCGACATCGCCGTGGACAACACCGAACACGTCTACCCGATGCAGATCAAGGATGGCGCGATGCGCGACATGTGGCTGAGCAAGACGGAGCGGACCTGAACATGAGACACATCATCTCCCTGCTGCTGGAAAACGAGCCCGGCGCCCTGTCCCGCGTGGTCGGCCTGTTCTCCCAGCGCAACTACAATATCGAAAGCCTCACGGTCGCCGCGACCGAGGACCCGACCCTGTCGCGCCTGACCCTGACCACCATCGGCCAGGAAGAGACGGTCGAGCAGATCACCAAGAACCTCAACAAGCTCATCGAGGTGGTGAAACTGGTCAACCTGTCAGAGAGTGCTCACATCGAGCGCGAACTCCTGCTGATCAAGGTCAAGGCCACCGGCGCCCAGCGCGCCGAGGTCAAGCGCACCACCGATATCTTTCGCGGCCAGATCGTCGATGTCGGCAGTAGCGTGTATACCATTCAGCTGGCGGGCACCAGCGAGAAGATCGACAGCTTCATCCAGGCGATCGGCGCCGCGTCCATCCTCGAGGTGGTGCGTAGCGGCGTGACCGGAATTTCCCGTGGCGACAAAGCCCTGAGCATCTGATACCCCCTTTTCCAGGAGAACCTGCAATGCGCGTTTACTACGACAAAGACTGTGACCTTTCCATCATCCAGGGCAAGAAGGTCGCCATCATCGGCTACGGCTCCCAGGGCCACGCCCACGCCTGCAACCTGAAGGACTCCGGCGTCGACGTCGTCGTCGGTCTGCGCAGTGGCTCGGCCACCGTGGCCAAGGCCGAGGCCCATGGTCTGACCGTCAAGCCGGTCAAGGACGCCGTCGCCGCCGCTGACGTGGTCATGATCCTGACCCCCGACGAATTCCAGTCCAAGCTGTACAAGGACGAGATCGAGCCGAACCTGAAGCAGGGCGCCACCCTGGCCTTCGCCCACGGTTTCGCCATCCACTACAACCAGGTCGTGCCCCGCGCTGACCTGGACGTCATCATGATCGCCCCCAAGGCCCCGGGTCACACCGTGCGTTCCGAGTTCGTCAAGGGCGGCGGCATCCCTGATCTGGTCGCCGTCCACCAGGACGCCTCCGGCAATGCCAAGAACGTCGCTCTGTCCTACGCCTGCGGCGTCGGCGGCGGCCGTACCGGCATCATCGAAACCACCTTCAAGGACGAGACCGAAACCGACCTGTTCGGCGAGCAAGCCGTGCTGTGCGGTGGTGCGGTCGAGCTGGTCAAGGCCGGTTTCGAAACCCTGGTCGAAGCCGGCTACGCGCCGGAAATGGCCTACTTCGAGTGCCTGCACGAGCTGAAGCTGATCGTTGACCTCATGTATGAAGGCGGCATCGCCAACATGAACTACTCGATCTCCAACAACGCCGAGTACGGCGAGTACGTGACCGGCCCCGAGGTGATCAACGCCGAGTCGCGCGCCGCCATGAAGAATGCGCTCAAGCGCATCCAGAACGGCGAGTACGCCAAGATGTTCGTGGCCGAGGGCGCGTCCAACTACGCCTCCATGACCGCCTACCGTCGCAACAACGCGGCTCACCCGATCGAGCAGGTCGGCGAGAAGCTGCGTGCCATGATGCCCTGGATCGCGTCGAACAAGATCGTCGACAAGACCAAGAACTGATCGGGCAGGGCGCTTGCCTTGAAACGAACGGTAAAAGACGCGGCCTCGGCCGCGTTTTTCATTGCACTGCCCACGACCCCGGCAATGCCTTAGCATGGGAGGTTAGGCTGAACCCTATCCTCAAGAGGTCAGTCCAATCCGTCAGGTAATGCCCAAGGAAAATCCATGAGCGAGCGTCCCGAAGAAACCCCGTCCAACACCAACACCGACGGCCTCATCCCCGTGGATGAACACATCGAGGAGACGCAGGACGCCCAGGGTCGCAAGATCAGACGCCGTGGCGTGTACCTGCTGCCCAATCTCTTCACCACCGCGGCGCTCTTTGCCGGCCTTTATTCCATCATCAAGGGTGTCGCGGCGCAGACCGCCTTCATCCAGGGGCAGTACGAGATTGCCTCCGCCGGCTTCTCGGCCGCCGCCGCCGCCATCTTCATTGCCATGGTCCTCGATGGCCTGGATGGCCGCGTCGCCCGCATGACCAATACCCAGAGTGCCTTCGGCGAACAGTACGACTCGCTCTCCGACATGGTCGCCTTTGGTGTCGCGCCGGCCATCCTGGCCTTCCAGTGGGCCCTGAGCGGCCTGGGCAATGTCGGCTGGGCCGTCGCCTTCATCTATGTAGCGGGCGCCGCCTTGCGCCTGGCTCGCTTCAACACCCAGATCGGTTCGGTGGACAAGCGCTACTTCATCGGCCTGGCCAGTCCTTCCGCGGCTGCCCTGGTGGCCGGTACCGTCTGGTGCTTCAGCGACTTCGGCATCCAGGGCTCCAAGCTGTCCCTGCTGGTGGCCCTGATGGTCGCTGCTGCTGGCATGCTCATGGTCAGCAACTTCAAGTACTGGAGCTTCAAGACCCTGGGCCTGAAGGGGCGGGTGCCCTTCGTGGTCATCCTGATCGCCGTACTGGTCTTTGCCGTGGTCTTCACCGACCCGCCGCGCGTCCTGCTGCTGGGTTTCCTGGCCTATGCCGTCTCCGGACCCTTCACCACCCTCTGGCGCAACCGCCGTATCGGTCGGGCCTAAGGGGCTATAAGAGAAGGGGCTGCGCGAGCAGCCCCTTCTTTTTAGCTTTTTGAAAATAAGCTGTTGACCTGTCCTGAAACTCCCCTATAATGCGCCCCACTTCCGGCGCAGATGCTGAAGCGGCTT
>NZ_CP102428.1:12500-3267500 GCF_024652905.1 Pseudomonas oryzihabitans | reverse complement strand
GCCAGCGAGATTGCTTGGGGTTATATGGTCAAGTGAAGAAGCGCATACGGTGGATGCCTTGGCAGTCAGAGGCGATGAAAGACGTGATAGCCTGCGATAAGCTTCGGTGAGGTGGCAAATGACCTGTGACCCGGAGATCTCTGAATGGGGGAACCCACCTAGCATAAGCTAGGTATCTTAACCTGAATCCATAGGGTTAAGAGGCGAACCAGGGGAACTGAAACATCTAAGTACCCTGAGGAAAAGAAATCAACCGAGATTCCCTTAGTAGTGGCGAGCGAACGGGGACCAGCCCTTAAGTTGATTTGAGAGTAGCGGAACGCTCTGGAAAGTGCGGCCATAGTGGGTGATAGCCCTGTACGCGAAACGCTCTTATCAATGAAATCGAGTAGGACGGGGCACGAGAAACCCTGTCTGAATATGGGGGGACCATCCTCCAAGGCTAAATACTCCTGACTGACCGATAGTGAACCAGTACCGTGAGGGAAAGGCGAAAAGAACCCCGGAGAGGGGAGTGAAATAGAACCTGAAACCGTATGCGTACAAGCAGTGGGAGCCTACTTTGTTAGGTGACTGCGTACCTTTTGTATAATGGGTCAGCGACTTATTTTCAGTGGCGAGCTTAACCGAATAGGGGAGGCGTAGCGAAAGCGAGTCTTAATAGGGCGTTTAGTCGCTGGGAATAGACCCGAAACCGGGCGATCTATCCATGAGCAGGTTGAAGGTTAGGTAACACTGACTGGAGGACCGAACCCACTTCCGTTGAAAAGGCAGGGGATGACTTGTGGATCGGAGTGAAAGGCTAATCAAGCTCGGAGATAGCTGGTTCTCCTCGAAAGCTATTTAGGTAGCGCCTCATGTATCACTCTGGGGGGTAGAGCACTGTTTCGGCTAGGGGGTCATCCCGACTTACCAAACCGATGCAAACTCCGAATACCCAGAAGTGCCGAGCATGGGAGACACACGGCGGGTGCTAACGTCCGTCGTGAAAAGGGAAACAACCCAGACCGTCAGCTAAGGTCCCAAAGTCCTGGTTAAGTGGTAAACGATGTGGGAAGGCTTAGACAGCTAGGAGGTTGGCTTAGAAGCAGCCACCCTTTAAAGAAAGCGTAATAGCTCACTAGTCGAGTCGGCCTGCGCGGAAGATGTAACGGGGCTCAAACCAGGCACCGAAGCTACGGGTATCACCTTTGGTGATGCGGTAGAGGAGCGTTCTGTAAGCCTGTGAAGGTGAGTTGAGAAGCTTGCTGGAGGTATCAGAAGTGCGAATGCTGACATGAGTAACGACAATGCGAGTGAAAAACTCGCACGCCGAAAGACCAAGGGTTCCTGCGCAACGTTAATCGACGCAGGGTGAGTCGGTCCCTAAGGCGAGGCTGAAAGGCGTAGTCGATGGGAAACGGGTTAATATTCCCGTACTTCTAGTTACTGCGATGGGGGGACGGAGAAGGCTAGGCCAGCTTGGCGTTGGTTGTCCAAGTTTAAGGTGGTAGGCTGACTGTTTAGGTAAATCCGGACAGTTAAGGCCGAGAGCTGATGACGATCCTTCTTTTAGAAGGAGAAGTGGTTAATGCCATGCTTCCAGGAAAAGCCTCTAAGCTTCAGGTAACTAGGAACCGTACCCCAAACCGACACAGGTGGTCGGGTAGAGAATACCAAGGCGCTTGAGAGAACTCGGGTGAAGGAACTAGGCAAAATGGCACCGTAACTTCGGGAGAAGGTGCGCCGGTGAGGGTGAAGGGTTTACCCCGTAAGCTCATGCCGGTCGAAGATACCAGGCCGCTGCGACTGTTTATTAAAAACACAGCACTCTGCAAACACGAAAGTGGACGTATAGGGTGTGACGCCTGCCCGGTGCCGGAAGGTTAATTGATGGGGTTAGCGCAAGCGAAGCTCTTGATCGAAGCCCCGGTAAACGGCGGCCGTAACTATAACGGTCCTAAGGTAGCGAAATTCCTTGTCGGGTAAGTTCCGACCTGCACGAATGGCGTAACGATGGCGGCGCTGTCTCCACCCGAGACTCAGTGAAATTGAAATCGCTGTGAAGATGCAGTGTATCCGCGGCTAGACGGAAAGACCCCGTGAACCTTTACTGTAGCTTTGCACTGGACTTTGAGCTTGCTTGTGTAGGATAGGTGGGAGGCTTTGAAGCGTGGACGCCAGTCTGCGTGGAGCCATCCTTGAAATACCACCCTGGCAACCTTGAGGTTCTAACTCTGGTCCGTCATCCGGATCGAGGACAGTGTATGGTGGGCAGTTTGACTGGGGCGGTCTCCTCCTAAAGAGTAACGGAGGAGTACGAAGGTGCGCTCAGACCGGTCGGAAATCGGTCGTAGAGTATAAAGGCAAAAGCGCGCTTGACTGCGAGACAGACACGTCGAGCAGGTACGAAAGTAGGTCTTAGTGATCCGGTGGTTCTGTATGGAAGGGCCATCGCTCAACGGATAAAAGGTACTCCGGGGATAACAGGCTGATACCGCCCAAGAGTTCATATCGACGGCGGTGTTTGGCACCTCGATGTCGGCTCATCACATCCTGGGGCTGAAGCCGGTCCCAAGGGTATGGCTGTTCGCCATTTAAAGTGGTACGCGAGCTGGGTTTAGAACGTCGTGAGACAGTTCGGTCCCTATCTGCCGTGGACGTTTGAGATTTGAGAGGGGCTGCTCCTAGTACGAGAGGACCGGAGTGGACGAACCTCTGGTGTTCCGGTTGTCACGCCAGTGGCATTGCCGGGTAGCTATGTTCGGAAGAGATAACCGCTGAAAGCATCTAAGCGGGAAACTTGCCTCAAGATGAGATCTCACTGGAGCCTTGAGCTTCCTGAAGGGCCGTCGAAGACTACGACGTTGATAGGTCGGGTGTGTAAGCGCTGTGAGGCGTTGAGCTAACCGATACTAATTGCCCGTGAGGCTTGACCATATAACACCCAAACAATCTGACCGCAGGTCAGAGCGTGAGGAAGACGACGCCGAAAACGGGCGCGTGGGTTCGCAAGACCCAAGACGAATTGTCTACTTCGATCACCGACCCAATTGGGCCAGTCAGGCAGCACCATCGCCTGGCCAGCCAACCGAATTGCTTGACGAACATAGAGCATTGGAACCACCTGATCCCTTCCCGAACTCAGAAGTGAAACGATGCATCGCCGATGGTAGTGTGGGGTTTCCCCATGTGAGAGTAGGTCATCGTCAAGCGCCTAACACCCAGCACCCCCGCTCAGATCACTCTGGCGGGGGTGTTGTCTTTGGGGCGGGAAAAGTTTGGCCGGACGCCAAGGCGTTTGTGCCGATAGCCCTGCCAGCGGAAGCCGGGCAGTCACGCGGCTGAGGTTGCCCTCACCCTAGCCCTCTCCCGGGGGGAGAGGGGACCAGGAGCGGTGCGGCTGGGCGCTTGAGGGCTACCTGACCGCCAAGGTGCTGCTTGGAGCCTAAGAGCCATAACAGCCCGGCTACGCCGGGCTGTCGTGTTTGAAGCGGCAAGGGACCGGCGTAGGTTGGCGCTGAGCGCAGCGAAGCCCAACGATCAGGTCTGCTGCAGGTATCAAGCGAGCTGCGACGGGGCGTTGAGGAGGCAAGGTTGGCTTCCGGATGTTGGGCTTCGCTAGGCTCAGCCCAACCTACGACAGCGTTACGAGGGCAACAAAAAGCCCGGCGTGTGCCGGGCTTTTTGCGTTCTGGTCGATACTCGGGACTACTCCCGATCACGTTCCAGCAAGGGCTTGAGGAAGTGGCCGGTATAGGACTTCTTGTTGGCCGCAACCTCCTCGGGTGTACCCGTTGCGATGATCTGGCCGCCTTTGGAACCGCCTTCCGGGCCCAGGTCCACCAGCCAGTCGGCGGTCTTGATGACATCCAGGTTGTGCTCGATCACCACCACGGTATTGCCGTGATCCCGCAGGCGATGCAATACGTCCAACAGCTGCTGGATATCGGCGAAGTGCAGACCGGTAGTGGGCTCGTCAAGAATATAGAGTGTCTTGCCGGTATCACGCTTGGACAACTCCCGCGCCAGCTTCACACGCTGGGCCTCGCCGCCTGACAGGGTCGTGGCGCTCTGCCCCAGACGGATATAGGACAGACCCACATCCATCAGTGTCTGCAGCTTGCGCGCCAGGGCGGGGATGGATTCGAAGAAGGCATGGGCCTCTTCGATGGTCATGTCCAAGACCTCGGTGATGGTCTTGCCTTTGTACTTCACCTCCAGGGTCTCACGGTTGTATCTCTTGCCCTTGCAGACATCGCAGGCGACGTAGACGTCCGGCAGGAAGTGCATCTCCACCTTGATCACGCCGTCACCCTGGCATGCCTCACAACGGCCGCCTTTGACGTTAAAGGAGAAGCGCCCTGGGGTGTAGCCGCGGGAGCGGGACTCCGGGACGCCGGAGAACAATTCGCGAATCGGGGTGAAAAGACCTGTGTAGGTCGCCGGGTTGGAGCGTGGGGTCCGGCCGATGGGGCTCTGGTCGATGTCGACCACCTTGTCCAGGTGCTGCATGCCATCGAAGCTGTCGTGGGCCGCGACCTCCAGGGTCGTTGCGCCATTGAGCGCCGTGGCGGTCAGGGGGAACAGGGTGTTGTTGATCAGCGTCGACTTGCCGGAGCCCGATACCCCGGTCACGCAGGTCAGCAGGCCAACAGGAATCTCCAGGTTGACGTTCTGCAGGTTGTTGCCTCGGGCGCCTTTGAGCTTCAGCAACTTCTTCTTGTCTCGCGGGGTACGCTTGGCAGGCACCACGATCTTCTTGCGGCCCGACAGGTACTGACCGGTCACCGAGTCGGGGTGCTGCATGACCTGGTCCGGGGTTCCTTCTGCGATGATCTGACCACCATGGATGCCAGCGCCCGGACCTATGTCGATGACATAGTCCGCCAGGCGGATGGCGTCCTCGTCGTGCTCGACGACGATGACCGTGTTGCCCAGGTCGCGCAGGTGAGTCAGGGTGCCTAGTAGGCGCTCGTTGTCGCGCTGGTGCAGGCCGATGGAGGGCTCGTCGAGAATGTACATCACGCCCACCAGGCCCGCGCCGATCTGGCTGGCCAGGCGGATACGCTGGGCTTCACCGCCGGACAGGGTATCGGCACTGCGATCCAGGGTCAGGTAGTCCAGCCCGACGTTGACCAGGAACTGCAGACGCTCGCGGATTTCCTTGAGGATCTTGTCGGCGATCTGTTGCCGCTGGCCCTTGAGGGCTAGATCCTGGAAGTACTGGGTGGCATCGCCCACTGGCAGGCGGGTGACCGCCGGCAGGGTCTTGTCGCCGACCCAGACATGCCGAGCTTCGCGCCGCAGGCGGGTGCCATTGCAGTCGGGGCAATGCTGGGTACTGAGGTACTTGGCCAGCTCTTCGCGCACGCTCTGGGATTCGGTCTCGCGATAACGCCGCTCCAGATTCGGCAGGATGCCTTCGAACGGATGGGCACGCTTGACGATGTCGCCGCGATCATTGAGGTAGCGGAAGTTGACGCTCTCGCGGCCGGAGCCGCTGAGGACCGCCTTGCGATGCTTGTCTTCGAGACTCTTGAAGGGGGCGTCCAGGCTGAAGCCATAGTGACTCGCCAGCGAACCGAGCATCTGGAAGTAATAGACATTGCGCCGGTCCCAGCCGCGGATGGCGCCCTCACTGAGACTAAGCTCCTCGTTGACCACCCGGCGGGCGTCGAAGAATTGCTTCACGCCCAGGCCGTCGCAGGTTGGGCAGGCCCCGGCGGGGTTGTTGAAGGAAAACAGCTTGGGTTCCAGCTCACCGATGGAAAAGCCGCAGATCGGACAGGCGAAGCGCGCGGAAAAGACGATCTCCTCGCCCTTTTCACCTTCCATGGGCGCGATGATGGCGATGTCGTCGGCCAGCTTCAGGGCCGTTTCGAAGGACTCTGCCAGGCGCTGCTGGAGGTCTTCGCGCACCTTGAATCTATCCACCACCACCTCAATGGTGTGCTTCTTCTGCTTGTCGAGCTTGGGTAGTTCGTCCATCTCGTGCAGGCGGCCATTGACGCGGACGCGGACGAAGCCCTGAGCGCGCAATTCCTCGAACACCGAGAGATGTTCGCCCTTGCGCTCGCGCACGATGGGGGCGAGCAGCATCAGTCGCTCACCTTCCGGCATGGCCAGGACCTGATCGACCATCTGACTGACGGTCTGGGCTTCCAGGGGCACGTCATGCTCCGGGCAGCGGGGCGTACCGACGCGGGCATAGAGCAGGCGCAGATAATCGTAGATCTCGGTGATGGTGCCCACGGTGGAGCGTGGATTGTGCGAGGTGGACTTCTGCTCGATGGAGATCGCCGGCGACAGGCCTTCGATGGTGTCCACATCGGGCTTTTCCATCATCGACAGGAATTGCCGGGCATAGGCCGACAGGGATTCCACGTAGCGGCGCTGGCCTTCGGCATAGAGGGTGTCGAAGGCCAGCGAGGATTTGCCGGAGCCGGACAGCCCAGTGATGACGATGAGCTTGTCCCGGGGAAGGGTAAGGTCGATGTTCTTCAGATTATGGGTGCGGGCCCCACGGATGAGGATTTTATCCACGTAGACTTCTGCCTCGTTTTGGCGACGCTTCAATAGAAAAGAGGTCTCTTCCCAGGCTGCGGCTATCTGCCGCGCCTGTGAGAGAGGGGGTAAGGCTGGTAAAATTAGTGGCCCGACAGCGGTGATCGGGCGTTCGTGATCCTGGCGGTCGGGAACGTTCGGACGAGCGCTCGGCTATCTTCACCGCTTCCTCCCTAAATGGTCATTGTCACGACTGTTTTAAAGCTGTGTGGCGACGTAAAAGCCTGTCGCCGACGAGAGGATTATCAATGCTCGACAAGCGCAGTGAAGCCATGAACGGCGTCGAACGCCGTGCCGCCTTTGGGCTGGCTCTGGTCTTCGCCTTTCGTATGCTCGGTATGTTCATGGTGCTCCCGGTCCTGGCGACCTATGGTCAGGAGTTGGCGGATGCCACCCCGGCGCTGATTGGCCTGGCCATAGGTGCCTATGGTTTGACCCAGGCGGTCCTGCAAATTCCCCTGGGGACGCTGTCCGATCGCATCGGCCGGCGCCCCATCATCATTGGTGGACTGCTGGTGTTCGCCCTTGGTGCCGCCATCGCTGCCAATGCCCATTCCATCTGGGGCGTCATCGCCGGACGTATCGTGCAGGGTGGCGGCGCCATTTCGGCCGCCATCATGGCGCTGCTGTCGGACCAAACCCGCGAGCAGCACCGTACCAAGGCCATGGCCACCATCGGCATGAGTATCGGGGTGTCCTTTGCCGTGGCAATGGTGGCCGGCCCCCTGCTGACCCGTGCCTATGGTCTTGCAGGGCTGTTCTGGGCCACCTGCGGACTGGCGCTGGTCGGTTTGCTGATCGTGCTGTTCCTGGTCCCGCACCAGGCCTCGCCCTTCGCTCACCGGGAGTCGAACCTGGCGCGTCAGGCGCTGGGCGCGACCTTGCGCAATCGCGATCTATTGCGGCTGGACTTCGGCATCCTCGCGCTACATGCGGTGCTGATGGCCAGTTTCGTCGTCCTGCCGCTGGCCCTGGCCGACCATGCCGGCCTGCCCAAGGAAGAACACTGGTGGGTGTACCTTACGGCGCTGGTGGTCGGCTTTTTCGCCATGGTTCCCTTCATCATCTATGGTGAAAAGAAGCGGCGCATGAAGCGTGTGCTGGTAGGCGCCATCAGTGTGCTGGTGCTGTGCGAGCTGTACTTCTTTTTCTTCAGCAACAGCCTGGTGGCCCTGGTCATCGGCATCGTGGTGTTCTTTACCGCCTTCAACCTGCTGGAAGCCTCGCTACCGTCGCTGGTGAGCAAGGTGGCCCCGGCCGGTGGCAAGGGCACCGCCATGGGGATCTATTCCACCAGTCAGTTCCTTGGTTCCGCTTTGGGCGGTATCCTCGGTGGTTGGCTGTTCCAGCATGGTGGCCTCTCCACCGTCTTCCTGGGTTGTGCGGCGCTTTGCCTGGGATGGGCGGTGGTAGCTGGTACGATGCGGGAACCGCCCTATGTCACCAGTCTGCGTTTGCCGGTTACGCCCGCGCTAGTCAACGACCAGGGATTGGTCGGACGCCTGTTGGCCCTGGCCGGAGTGACCGATGCGGTAGTGGTGGCGGAGGAACAGGCCGTCTACATCAAGATCGATACTAAAATCGTCGATCGGGCGCAATTGGAGCGACTGGTTAGCCAAACGCCAGTCGCCGCTTGATCGACAGCCCTATCAGGAGATTCATATGGCCCGTGGCGTCAATAAAGTCATCCTCGTCGGCAACGCCGGCGCCGATCCCGAAACCCGTTACATGCCCAATGGCAATGCGGTGACCAATGTCACCCTGGCCACCAGCGAGAGCTGGAAGGACAAGCAGACCGGCCAGCAGCAGGATCGTACCGAGTGGCACCGGGTGGTGTTCTTCGGTCGCCTCGCCGAGATCGCCGGCGAGTACATCCGCAAGGGCTCCCAGGTCTATGTCGAGGGCACTCTGCGTACGCGCAAGTGGCAGGGGCAGGACGGTCAGGATCGCTACACCACCGAAATCGTGGTCGATATCAATGGCAACATGCAGTTGCTGGGTGGCCGCGGTGGCAATGCCGGTGGCAACGATGAATACAACCAGAGCGCGCCGGCGCCCCAGCAACAGCGTGCTCCCCGTCCGCAGCAGTCGGCCCCGCAGTATGACAACGGTGGCAACGGTGGTAATGGCGGCAGCGGCAACAGCCGGCCCCAGCAGCAGCCGCAGTCTCGTCCGCAGCAGCAACCGGCTCAGCAGGACTACGACAGCTTCGACGACGACATCCCGTTCTAAACGACGGACAAAGAAAAAGGGCAGCCAGTGGCTGCCCTTTCTTTTTGGTGGAGGCGGGGGGATTTGAACCCCCGTCCGCCAGCTCTCCGCTATCGGTTCTACATGCTTAGCCCTGTCTACTGAGTTAACCCATTGCGGCCCGACGGGCAGGGTGCTTTGGGCGAGCTGTATAAGTTTTAGCCGTTACGTCTACAGCGAACTTGGCGGCGATCCTGTTCTATCTGACAGTCGTTTCGGGTTTACAGGCATCCCCTAGCGACTGCTAGCCGCGTTAAGCAGCTAGAGCGTAGTTGTCGTCGTTGGCAACTATAAGTTTGCAGCAGCGAATTTACGAGTTCTGCTACCAGCTCGGCATGCCCCTCAAGTTTCGTTACCGGCGTCGAATCCTAATCGCCCCCAAAACTTGCTGGTCGTTCACTATAGGAATTCCGGCCGTCCGACGCAAGTCATTGCTGACGAAACGTTTTTCGGCCGCTTGGCTATTTGGCGTCCTTGCGGATGGCCCTTTGGATCTCGCGGTCGGAATCGCGCTCGCGCTCGGTGGCGCGCTTGTCGAACTCCTTCTTGCCCTTGGCCAGTGCGATCTCGCACTTGACCAGGTGCTTCTTCCAGTAGAGCGACAGGGCGACGCAGGCGTAGCCCTTCTGCTGCACCGCGCCAAACAGCTTGCCCAGCTCGCGCTTGTTGAGCAGCAACTTGCGGGTCCGGGTCGGATCAGCGATGACGTGCGTACTGGCGGTCTGCAGCGGGGTGATGTGGCTGCCCAGCAGCCAGGCTTCACCGTCCTTGAGCAGCACATAGCTGTCGGTCAGCTGTGCCTTGCCGGCTCTCAGGCTCTTGACCTCCCAACCTGCCAGGGAAACACCTGCTTCAAAGCGGGTGTCGACGAAGTATTCGTGTAGCGCCTTTTTGTTCTGCGCGATGCTGCCGGGGGAAACTTTCTTTTGCTTGGCCATGATTCCAGGGTACAGCGAGTCGGGGGAAATGTCGCCACGCGCTTGAGCGGGTATGAGCAAACACGGACAATACCGCGGTTCTGGACTGCGGCAGGCTGATGCGGGAGTAAATTGCGTGCGCCGCCCTCAAATTCAAGGTCCGACACCGAATTCGCTATTCTACGAGGTTCCGATGAGCACGCACATCCAACGTTCGGCGTTGCTGCCCTATCCTGCTTCGGCGCTCTATGCGCTGGTCAATGACGTGGACCGTTATCCGGAGTTCCTACCCTGGTGCTCGTCCGCCCAGATCCTGGAGCAGGACGAAGGCCTGATGCGCGCCGGTCTCACCGTAGCCAAGGGTGGCCTGAGCCAGCAGTTCACGACCCGCAATACCCTGGTGCCGGACGAATCCATCACCATGGATCTGGAAAAAGGTCCCTTCAAGCAGCTGCATGGCGTCTGGTCCTTCAAGGCGCTGGGGGACAAGGCCTGCAAGATCTCGCTGGATCTGTCCTTCGAATACGACAGCGCTATCGTGCGCGCGACCCTGGGGCCGCTGTTCAATCAGGCGGCCAATACCATGGTGGATGCCTTCTGCCAGCGTGCTCGAGCCCTCTATGGCTGAGTGCTTCGCCATCGAAGTAGCGCTGGCATTACCACAACGGCAATGGCTGCTGAGTCTGCAGGTGGAGGAGGGTGCCACTGTCGAGCAGGCGGTGCTGGCGTCGGGGTTGCTGGAACAGCTGCCACCCGAGCAGCGCGAGGGCTATCGGGTCGGTATCTTTGGCAAGCTGATCGTCAAGCCGGATGAGCGAAGGCTGGGAGAGGGGGACCGCGTGGAGATCTATCGCCCGTTGCTCGCGGATCCAAAGGAAAGTCGCAAACGACGTGCGGAAGAGGCCAGGTTGAAGGCCGGCCTCTAACTAGGGATCACTGGCCGTCGGTACGAATGCGCTCGGGAGTCGGTACGGCGGCTGGCCGCGCGCTGTCGATTTCCTTCTGGATGCTGTCTTCGGTCGAACCGGGCACGGCTGGCGTTTCCGGCGCTGCTGCAGGGGCGGTGGGTTGCGCTGGCGCAGTGGGATCCACGGTAGTGCCGCTATCGGTACCCATGATCTGCTGTTCACGGCTGGTGCCGGGCATGAAATCGCCAGCCAGACCACTCAGCTGGTTTTCACCATTGAACACCAGGCTGACACGCTCCTGTTTCCGCTGACCGCCGGCGGCCTGCAGGCTGTACAGATAGTCCCAGCGATTGGGATGGAAGGTGTCCTGGATCAACGGCGAACCCATGATAAACCGGACTTGTTGTCGGGTCATTCCGGGGCGCAACTGGTCTATCATGTCCTGGGTGACGACGTTGCCCTGCTGGATGTCGATCTTGTAAACCCCCGGCAGAGAGCAGCCGGCGAGCATGGCTAGGCCCATCAGAGAGAGCCCGGTCAGCGTTTGCTTGAGGTTTTGCATCGGTGGGAGACTTCCACTATCTTGCTGGGCAACGAAGCACCGATCATACCCGTATTCCCGAGGGCTGCGAAAGCACTCGGCACCGAGAAAGAGCATGGTAGAGAACAACGAACTCCGCAAAGCGGGTCTGAAAGTGACCCTGCCGCGCGTCAAGATATTGCAGATGCTGGACACCACCGAGCAGCGCCACATGAGCGCTGAAGACGTTTACAAGGCGCTGATGGAAGCGGGCGAGGACGTGGGGCTGGCAACGGTCTACCGGGTCCTCACCCAGTTCGAAGCGGCCGGTCTGGTGGTGCGCCACAATTTCGATGGCGGTCATGCCGTATTCGAGCTGGCCGACACCGGCCATCACGATCACATGGTGGATGTGGATACCGGCGAAGTCATCGAGTTCACCGATGCCTCGATCGAAAAGCGTCAACGCGAGATCGTCGAAGAACATGGTTTCGAGCTCGTCGATCACAATCTGGTGCTGTACATCCGTCAGCGCAAGTGAAGATCCAGATATGAAAAAGGCGACTCAGAGGTCGCCTTTTTCTTGTCCGTTGGTAGCCTGCGTCTAACGGCTGACCACCAGTTTGCGAGCATGGGCGAGGGATTCGCGGGTCAGGTCGACTCCGCCCAGCATGCGCGCCACCTCTTCCACGCGCCGTGCGCGGTCCAGCTTGGCCACCGCCGTGCGCGTCTCGTCGGTGCCGCGCTCCTTGTGCACGAACAGGTGCTGATGGCCCTGGGCCGCCACCTGGGGCAGGTGGGTCACCGTCAGCACCTGGCCGCGCTCGCCCAGCTGCCGCAGCAGTTGGCCGACCACCTCGGCGGTCGGACCACCGATACCTACGTCTACCTCGTCGAATACCAGCGTGGGCGTGCGTGAGGTCTGGGCGGTGATGACCTGGATGGCCAGGCTGATCCGTGACAGCTCGCCACCGGAGGCAACTTTGGCCAGCGGGCGTAGGGGTTGGCCCGGGTTGGCGCTGACGCGGAATTCGACGCCTTCGTTGCCCAGCGGTTGGGGCTCACCGGTGCTGCCTGGGGTGAGGGTAATGCTGAAGCGGCCCCCCGGCATCCCCAGGCGCTGCATCTCAGTCTCGACCGCGGCAGCGAGCTCCGGCGCCCGCTGCTCGCGCAAACGACTCAGTTCGCCGGCCTTCTCTTGGTAGTGGCGCTCGAAGGCCGCCAGTTCTTCCTGCAGACGCTCCAGGGCGACGTCGTCGGCGTCCAAGGATTGCAGTTCGTTGCGCAGTTGTTCGTGCAGCTCCAGCAGGGCTTCGGGCTGGACCCGATGCTTGCGGGCCAGGCTGTAGACGCTGTCGAGGCGCTCTTGAACGGCCTGCTGGCGCTCCGGGTCGGCTTCGAAGTGATCGACGAAGCGATTGAGTTCGTTCATCGCCTCCTCGATCTGGATCTGGGCCGAGGCGAGCAGGTTGCTGGCTTCCTGGATCTGCGCCGGCGGGCGGTCGAAGGCGGTCAGGCGTGCCACGCTGGCATTGAGTGCCGACAGGGCGTTGCCCTGCTCGTTTTCGGTACAGAGGTCCATGGCCTGGCGGCAGGCCAGCAGGATGTGCTCGGCACTCGCCAGATCGCTCTGCTCCTGTTCGAGCGCCTGCAACTCGCCTTCGGCCAGGGCGAGGTTGTCGAGTTCTTCGAGTTGATAGCTGAGCAACTGATGACGGGCGCGTTGCTCGTCGCCATTGCGGGTAAGACGCTCCAGGGTCTGGCGCACCTGGCGCCAGCGTTGGGCGGCGAGCTGCACCTGACGGACCAGTTCGCCTGCGCCGGCGTACTCGTCCAGCAGGCGGCGATGGGTGTCGAGGCCGAGCAGCGACTGGTGCTCATGCTGGTTGTGAATGTCGATCAGCAGGCCGCCGAGGGTCTTGAGATCAGCCAGCGGGCATGGCGAGCCATTGATATAGCCACGCGAGCGTCCCTCGCGGGTGATGACGCGGCGCAGCAGGCAGGGACCGTCCTGTTCCAGGTCGCGCTCGGCAAGCCATTGACGCGCCTCGGGGATATCGGTGGTATCGAAGCTGGCCAGCACATCGGCCTTGTCGGCGCCGGGTCTTACCGCGTCGCTGTCGGCGCGATCGCCCAGGGTGAGGCCGAGGGCGTCGAGCATGATGGACTTGCCGGCGCCGGTTTCGCCGGTAATCACGGTCATGCCGCGCTCGAGGTCGAGGTCAAGGTGTTCGACGATGGCGTAGTTGCGGACGGACAGATGCACCAGCATGCGACGATCTCCGAAAGCGGTTTTCTGGTTGTTTATACAGTGCCTCTTGGGCACTGGCAATCCATACAGCTCTTGAAGCGCCGGCCGGCGGCCCCATATAGGCGCCATCGATCAAGGCGTCGTCCATTAGAGGGCGCGCCCACCGGCAATATCACAGGAGGACTCCCATGGCCGACGAACAGAACTCCCAGAACCCCGAGCACGAGGCCGCGGCCCAGGGCGACGTCCAGCACGAGGACGTCGCCGCCCGCATCGCCACGCTCGAAGAGCAGCTCGCCGCGGCCCAGGATCAGTCGCTGCGCAGCGTCGCTGAGCTGCAGAACGTGCGTCGTCGCGCTGAGCAGGACGTGGAGAAGGCGCACAAATTCGCGCTGGAGAAATTCGCTGGCGATCTGTTGCCCGTGCTCGACAGCCTGGAGCGTGGCCTTGAGCTGTCCAACGCCACCGACGAGACCTTGAAGCCCATGCGTGAAGGCATGGAGCTGACCCTGAAGATGCTGCAGGACACCCTCAAGCGCTATCAGGTCGAGGCCGTCGATCCCCACGGCGCGCCCTTCAATCCCGAACACCACCAGGCCATGGCCATGGAGGAGAGCGCCACCGCCGAGCCGGGCAGCGTGCTCAAGGTGTTTCAAAAGGGCTATCTGCTCAATGGTCGCCTGCTGCGGCCGGCGATGGTGGTAGTCAGCAAGGCCCCTGCAGCGCAGCAGCCGAGCATTGACGAAAAGGCTTGAAATTCTTTCGCTCGGCCCCATCTGGTAGGCAAGCGAACATCAAAGGCCCCCTGAGCGGGCCGCGCGGAATCTGAGATTTCTGGAGAAGACTACATGGGCAAGATCATCGGTATCGACCTGGGGACGACCAACTCCTGCGTCGCGATCCTCGAAAACGGCAACGTCAAGGTATTGGAAAACGCCGAGGGCACCCGCACCACGCCGTCCATCATCGCCTACACCAACGATGGCGAGACCCTGGTTGGCCAGCCGGCCAAGCGCCAGGCGGTGACCAATCCGCAGAACACCCTGTACGCGGTCAAGCGCCTGATCGGTCGGCGCTATGAAGAAAACGTCGTGCAGAAAGACATCGAGATGGTCCCCTACAAGATCGTCAAGGCCGACAACGGTGACGCCTGGGTCGAGGCCAAGGGCCAGAAGATGGCGCCGCCGCAGGTGTCTGCCGAAGTCCTGAAGAAGATGAAGAAGACCGCCGAGGACTACCTGGGCGAGGCCGTGACCGAAGCGGTCATCACCGTACCGGCCTACTTCAACGACAGCCAGCGCCAGGCCACCAAGGATGCCGGTCGCATCGCTGGTCTGGACGTCAAGCGCATCATCAACGAGCCCACCGCGGCGGCTCTGGCCTATGGCCTGGACAAGGCTAAGGGCGACCACACCGTGATCGTCTATGACCTGGGCGGCGGTACCTTCGACGTGTCGGTCATCGAGATCGCCGAGGTCGATGGTGAGCATCAGTTCGAGGTGCTGGCCACCAATGGCGACACCTTCCTGGGCGGTGAAGACTTCGACATCCGTCTGATCGACTACCTCGTCGAGGAATTCAAGAAAGAAAGCGGCATGAACCTCAAGGGTGACCCGCTGGCCATGCAGCGCCTTAAGGAAGCTGCCGAGAAGGCCAAGATCGAGTTGTCCTCGGCTACCCAGACCGACGTCAACCTGCCGTACATCACCGCCGATGCCAGCGGTCCCAAGCACCTGAACGTCAAGGTCTCCCGCGCCAAGCTGGAGTCCCTGGTGGAAGAGCTGGTCGAGCGCACCATCGAGCCGTGCCGTACTGCCCTGAAGGACTCTGGTCTGGACGTCTCCGACATCCACGAGGTCATCCTGGTGGGTGGTCAGACCCGCATGCCGCTGGTGCAGAAGCGTGTGGCCGACTTCTTCGGCAAGGAAGCGCGCAAGGACGTCAACCCGGACGAGGCCGTCGCCATTGGTGCGGCCATCCAGGGCGCCGTGCTGGCCGGTGACGTCAAGGACGTGCTGCTGCTGGACGTGACTCCGCTGACCCTGGGCATCGAGACCATGGGTGGCGTGATGACCGCGCTGATCGAGAAGAACACCACCATCCCGACCAAGAAGTCGCAGGTGTTCTCCACCGCCGACGACAACCAGGGCGCCGTGACCATCCACGTGCTGCAGGGCGAGCGCAAGCAGGCCGCGCAGAACAAGTCGCTGGGCAAGTTCGACCTGGCCGAGATCCCGCCGGCGCCCCGTGGCGTGCCGCAGATCGAGGTGACCTTCGACATCGACGCCAACGGTATCCTCAACGTGTCCGCCAAGGACAAGGCCACCGGCAAGCAGCAGTCCATCGTCATCAAGGCGTCCTCCGGTCTGTCCGAGGACGAGATTCAGCAGATGGTGCGTGACGCCGAGGCCAATGCCGACGAGGATCGCAAGTTCGAAGAGCTGGCCGCGGCCCGCAACCAGGGTGATGCCCTGGTGCACGGCACCCGCAAGATGCTGACCGAGGCAGGCGACAAGGCCACGGCCGAAGAGAAGAGCACCATCGAGAAGGCCATTGGCGAGCTGGAAGTCGCCGTGCGCGGTGACGACAAGGACGCCATCGAAGCCAAGATGAATGCCCTGTCCCAAGCCTCCGCGCCGCTGGCCCAGAAGCTCTACTCCGAGCAGGGCGCTGCCGCTGGTGCCGAAGGCGCCTCGGCCAAGGCGGACGGTGAGGCCAAGAAGCCCGGCGACGACGTGGTCGATGCCGAGTTCGAGGAAGTGAAGGACAACAAGTAAGCCCCGTGCTTACCGCACCTGACGGGCTTCGTGCCCGTCGGATCCGCTACGCGGGAGCCTGCTCCCGCGTTGGCGTGTCTGGAGGGTGAGAAAATTTAAGGTGCAGAAAGTCTATGGCCAAACGTGATTACTATGAGGTGCTCGGGGTCGAGCGCGGCGCTAGCGAAGCCGAGCTCAAGAAGGCCTACCGACGCCTGGCGATGAAATACCACCCGGATCGCAATCCGGGGGACGCGGCTGCCGAGGAGCAGTTCAAGGAGGCCGCCGAGGCCTACGAAGTGCTGTCCGATGCGGGCAAGCGCTCGGCCTACGACCAGTACGGCCATGCTGGCGTCGATCCGAGCATGGGCGGCGGTGGTTTCGGTGGTGCGGCCGGTGGCGCGAGCTTCTCCGACATCTTCGGCGACGTCTTCAGTGACTTCTTCGGCGGCCGCGGTGGCGCCGGTGGTCGTGGCGGTCCGCAGCGCGGCGCCGACCTGCGCTACACCCTGGACCTGGATCTGGAAGAGGCGGTGCGCGGGACCACGGTCACCATTCGCGTGCCCACCCTGGTCGAGTGCAAGGTCTGCGACGGCAATGGCGCCAAGCCAGGTACCTCGGCTTCCACCTGCCCCACCTGCGGCGGTATCGGCCAGGTGCGCATGCAGCAGGGCTTCTTCTCGGTGCAGCAGACCTGCCCGCGCTGCCACGGCAGCGGCAAGATCATTCCCGAGCCCTGCAACGCTTGTCATGGCCAGGGACGCGTGGAAGAGCAGAAGACCCTGTCGGTCAAGGTGCCGGCGGGCGTCGACACCGGCGACCGCATCCGCCTGACCGGCGAAGGCGAGGCCGGGACCCTGGGTGGCCCCAGCGGCGACCTCTACGTGGTGGTCAATGTGCGCGAGCACTCGATCTTCCAGCGCGACGGCAAGCATCTCTATTGCGAGGTGCCGATCAACTTCACCGATGCCGCCCTGGGTGGCGAGCTGGAAGTGCCGACCCTGGATGGCCGCGTCAAGCTGAAGATCCCCGAGGGCACCCAGACCGGCAAGATGTTCCGCCTGCGTGGCAAGGGCGTGACGCCCGTGCGTGGCGGTGGCGCCGGCGACCTGATGTGCAAGGTGGTGGTGGAAACCCCGGTCAACCTGAGCCGGCGCCAGCGCGAGCTGCTTGAGGAATTCCGCAACACCCTGCAGAGCGACAGCTCCCATTCGCCCCGGGCCAGTGGCTGGTTCGACGGAATGAAGCGCTTCTTCGACGACCTCTAAACCGGCAGGGGCGTCGTCGCGAGGCGGCGCCCGGCCAGCAGCCTGGAGCTGATGATGCGACGTATAGCTGTAATGGGCGCCGCGGGGCGCATGGGTAAGACCCTGATCGAAGCGGTCCAGCAGACCCAGGGCGCTGCCGGCCTGACTGCGGCGGTGGATCGTCCCGAGAGCAGCCTGGTGGGTGCCGACGCGGGCGAACTCGCCGGCATCGGCCGTAACGGGGTGATGCTGTCCGGTGACCTGGCGCGGGTGCTGGATGATTTCGATGTCCTCATCGACTTCACCCACCCCAACGTGACCCTGCAGAATCTGGCGCTCTGCCGCAAGGCGAAGAAGGCCATGGTGATCGGCACCACCGGCTTCACCGCCGAGCAGAAGCTGACGCTGCTGGAAGCCAGCAAGGAAATCCCCATCGTCTTCGCCGCCAACTTCAGCGTCGGCGTCAATCTCTGCCTCAAGCTGCTGGATACCGCTGCCCGCGTGCTGGGTGACGAGGTCGATATCGAGATCATCGAGGCGCACCACAGACACAAGGTCGATGCACCCTCGGGTACCGCGCTGCGCATGGGCGAGGTCGTCGCCCAGGCACTGGGTCGCGATCTGGAAGAAGTGGCCGTCTATGGCCGCGAAGGCCAGACCGGCGCCCGTGATCGCCAGACCATCGGCTTCGCCACCGTCCGTGCTGGCGACGTGGTGGGCGATCACACGGTGCTGTTCGCCAGCGAAGGCGAGCGGGTCGAGATCACTCACAAGGCCTCCAGCCGCATGACCTTCGCCAAGGGCGCCGTGCGCGCGGCGCTCTGGCTCAAGGACAAACAGCCGGCGCTATATGACATGCAGGATGTGCTGGAGTTGCGCTGACCCACTCGTGGGGGTGCAAGGCGTGATCATTTCGTGTACAATGCAGCTTTAGTGTATCCACTAAAAGCTAGCGCAGAATGAAATCACAACATTAAAACGGGATGACTCTTCGAGATGTCATCCCGTTTTTTTGCACCCTGCGTTTGCCCGCCAAGGCTTGATTTTCGGAGGTCTTCTTGACTAAGCCAGCCATACTCGCACTTGCCGATGGCAGCATCTTTCGCGGTGAATCCATCGGTGCCGACGGCCACACGGTCGGCGAAGTGGTGTTCAACACCGCCATGACCGGCTACCAGGAAATCCTGACCGATCCTTCCTATGCGAAGCAGATCGTCACCCTGACCTATCCGCACATCGGCAACACCGGCACCACGCCGCAGGATGGCGAGGCCGCCCAGGTCTGGGCCGCCGGGCTGATCATCCGTGATCTGCCGCTGCTGGCCAGCAACTGGCGCAACAAGCAATCGCTGCCGGACTATCTCAAGGAAAACGGCACCATTGCCATTGCCGGCATCGACACTCGTCGCCTGACCCGCATCCTCCGCGAGAAGGGCGCTCAGGACGGCTGCATCCTCACTGGCGAAGACGCCACCGAAGAGCGCGCCCTGGAACTGGCCCGCGCCTTCCCCGGCCTCAAGGGCATGGACCTGGCCAAGGAAGTCAGCGTCAAGGAGCGCTACGAGTGGCGCTCCAGCGTCTGGTCGCTGGAAACCGACAGTCACGCCGAGATCCCGGCCGAGCAACTGCCCTACCACGTGGTGGCCTTCGACTACGGCGTCAAGCTGAACATCCTGCGCATGCTGGTGGCTCGCGGCTGCCGCATCACCGTGCTGCCGGCCCAGACCCCGGCCAGCGAAGCCCTGGCGCTGCAACCCGACGGCATCTTCCTGGCCAACGGCCCGGGCGATCCCGAGCCCTGCGACTACGCCATCAAGGCGATCCAGGACGTTCTGGAAACCGAGATCCCGGTGTTCGGCATCTGTCTGGGCCACCAGCTGCTGGCCCTGGCTTCCGGCGCCAAGACGGTGAAGATGCCCAACGGTCACCACGGCGCCAACCATCCGGTTCAGGATCTCGACAGCGGCGTGGTGATGATCACCAGCCAGAACCACGGCTTCGCTGTGGACGAGGCCAGTCTGCCGGCCAATGTGCGGGCCACCCACAAGTCGCTGTTCGACGGCACCCTGCAGGGCATCGAGCGTACCGACAAGGTCGCCTTCAGCTTCCAGGGGCACCCCGAGGCGAGCCCTGGTCCGCACGACGTGGCACCGCTGTTCGACAAGTTCATCCAGGCCATGGCCGCGCGCCGCTAAGACGAGAGGAGGGTAAGGCTCATGCTGGCGAATCTGGGTGTCATCGACTTCTGGACCTATGTGGTCGGGACCCTGTTCGTCATCCTGTTGCCTGGCCCCAATTCCTTCTTCGTGCTTGCTACCAGCGCCCAGCGCGGCATCCGCAGCGGTTACCAGGCGGCCTCGGCCGTGTTCCTGGGTGACGCCGTGCTGATGCTGCTCTCGGCCCTGGGCGTCGCCTCGCTGCTCAAGGCCGAGCCGCTGTTCTTCCAGATCCTCAAGTACCTGGGCGCGGCCTACCTGTTCTACCTTGGCTGGGGCATGTTGCGCGGCGGACTCAAGTCCTGGCGCAGCCCGGCCCAGGGCCAGGCCGAGGCGACGCTGCGCGAAGACGTCCACCAGCCGTTCCGCAAGGCGCTGCTGCTGAGTCTGTCGAATCCGAAGGCGATCCTGTTCTTCGTCTCCTTCTTCATCCAGTTCGTGGACCCCGGTTACGCCCATCCGGCGCTGTCCTTCCTGGTGCTGGGCGCGGTACTGGAAGCGATCAGCTTCTGCTACCTGTCGTTCCTGATTTTCTGCGGCGTTCGCCTGGCGGCCTGGTTCCGTCAGCGGCGTCGCCTCAGCGCGGGCGCCACCGGTGGCGTCGGCGCCCTGTTCGTAGGGTTCGGTGTGAAGTTGGCCACCGCGACCCTGACCTGATTACCTGCATTCGAGAAGCCCATGCCTAAGCGTACAGACATCAAGAGCATCCTGATCCTCGGAGCCGGCCCCATCGTCATCGGCCAGGCCTGCGAGTTCGACTATTCCGGCGCCCAGGCCTGCAAGGCCCTGCGCGAGGAAGGCTTCCGCGTCATCCTGGTGAACTCCAATCCGGCCACCATCATGACCGACCCCTCCATGGCCGATGCCACCTACATCGAGCCGATCAAGTGGGCGACGGTGGCCAAGATCATCGAGAAAGAGCGTCCCGACGCTCTGCTGCCGACCATGGGTGGCCAGACCGCGCTGAACTGCGCCCTGGACCTGGAGCGTCATGGCGTGCTGGAGAAATTCGGCGTCGAGATGATCGGTGCCAACGCCGACACCATCGACAAGGCCGAGGATCGCTCGCGCTTCGACAAGGCCATGAAGGACATCGGCCTGGCCTGCCCGGTCTCCGGCATCGCCCACAGCATGGAAGAAGCCTACGGCGTCCTGGAGAAGGTCGGCTTCCCCTGCATCATCCGGCCAAGCTTCACCATGGGCGGCACCGGCGGCGGCATCGCCTACAACCGCGAAGAGTTCGAGGAGATCTGCAACCGCGGTCTGGACCTGTCGCCGACCAACGAGCTGCTGATCGACGAATCCCTGATCGGCTGGAAGGAATACGAGATGGAGGTGGTCCGCGACAAGAAGGACAACTGCATCATCGTCTGCTCCATCGAGAACTTCGATCCCATGGGCGTGCACACCGGTGACTCCATCACCGTGGCCCCGGCCCAGACCCTGACCGACAAGGAATACCAGATCCTGCGCAACGCCTCCCTGGCGGTGCTGCGCGAGATCGGCGTCGAGACCGGCGGCTCCAACGTCCAGTTCGGCATCTGCCCCGACACCGGGCGCATGGTGGTGATCGAGATGAATCCGCGGGTGTCGCGCTCCTCGGCGCTGGCCTCCAAGGCCACCGGCTTCCCCATCGCCAAGATCGCTGCCAAGCTGGCGGTCGGCTACACCCTGGACGAGCTGCAGAACGACATCACCGGCGGGCGTACCCCGGCGTCCTTCGAGCCGGCCATCGACTACGTGGTCACCAAGATCCCGCGCTTCGCCTTCGAGAAATTCCCCAAAGCCGATGCCCGTCTGACCACCCAGATGAAATCCGTGGGCGAGGTCATGTCCATCGGCCGTACCTTCCAGGAATCCCTGCAGAAAGCCCTGCGCGGTCTGGAAGTCGGCGTGGTCGGCTTCGATCCCAAGCTGGATCCGACCGATCCCGAGGCCGACAGCACCCTCAAGCGCGAGCTGACCGTGCCCGGCGCCGATCGCATCTGGTACATCGGCGATGCCTTCCGTCAGGGCTATAGTCTGGACAAGGTCTTCGAACTGACCCGTATCGATCCCTGGTTCCTGGTGCAGATCGAAGACCTGATCAAGGACGAAGAGCGCATCAAGACCCTGGGTCTGGCCGATCTCGACTACGACCTGATGCGCAAGCTCAAGCGCAAGGGCTTCTCCGATGCGCGCCTGGCCAAGCTGCTCGGCGTCACCGAAAAGAACCTGCGGGCCCATCGCCACAAGCTCAAGGTGCTGCCGGTGTACAAGCGGGTGGACACCTGTGCCGCCGAATTCGCCACCGACACCGCCTACCTCTACTCCACCTACGAGGAAGAGTGCGAGGCCAAGCCCAGCGGTCGCGACAAGATCATGATCCTTGGTGGCGGTCCCAACCGCATCGGCCAGGGCATCGAGTTCGACTACTGCTGCGTGCACGCGGCCCTGGCCATGCGTGAAGACGGCTACGAGACCATCATGGTCAACTGCAACCCGGAAACCGTCTCCACCGACTACGACACCTCCGACCGCCTGTTCTTCGAACCGGTGACCCTGGAGGACGTGCTGGAGATCGTTCGCGTCGAGCAGCCCAAGGGCGTCATCGTCCAGTACGGCGGCCAGACCCCGCTCAAGCTCTGCCGGGCCCTGGAAGAGGCCGGCGTGCCCATCATCGGCACCAGCCCCGACGCCATCGATCGCGCCGAAGACCGTGAGCGCTTCCAGCAGATGGTCCAGCGCCTGAATCTGCGGCAGCCGGCCAACGCCACCGCGCGCAGCGAAGACGAGGCCCTGGCCCTGTCCAAGAACATCGGCTACCCGATGGTGGTGCGCCCCTCCTACGTGCTGGGCGGCCGGGCGATGGAGATCGTCTACCAGGAAGAAGAACTCAAGCGCTACATGCGCGAAGCGGTGAAGGTGTCCAACGACAGCCCCGTGCTGCTCGACCACTTCCTCAACTGCGCCATCGAGGTGGACGTAGATGCGGTGTGCGACGGCAAGACCGTGGTGATCGGCGCCATCATGCAGCACATCGAACAGGCCGGCGTACACTCCGGCGACTCCGCCTGCTCGCTGCCGCCCTATTCGCTGCCCAAGCACATCCAGGACGAGATCCGCGAGCAGGTCAAGAAGATGGCCCTGGAACTCGGCGTGGTCGGTCTGATGAACGTGCAGATGGCCGTGCAGGGCGAAGACATCTACGTCATCGAGGTCAACCCGCGCGCCTCCCGTACCGTGCCCTTCGTCTCCAAGTGCATCGGCGAATCCCTGGCCAAGGTGGCCGCCCGGGTCATGGCCGGCAAGACCCTGGCCGAGGTGGGCTTCACCCAGGAGATCATCCCGCCCTTCTTCAGCGTCAAGGAAGCGGTGTTCCCCTTCAACAAGTTCCCCGGTGTCGACCCCATCCTCGGCCCGGAGATGAAGTCCACTGGCGAGGTGATGGGGGTCGGCGACAGCTTCGGCGAAGCCTTCGCCAAGGCTCAGTTGGGTGCCAACGAGATCCTGCCGAACTCCGGTTGCGCCTTCATCAGCGTGCGTGACGACGACAAGCCCGAAGCCGTGCAGGTCGCTCGCGATCTGGTCAGCCTCGGCTTCGAGGTCGTGGCCACCGCCGGTACCGCGCGGGTGATCGAGGCGGCCGGTCTGCCGGTGCGTCGCGTGAACAAGGTCACCGAGGGTCGCCCCCATGTGGTCGACATGATCAAGAACGACGAAGTCACCCTGATCATCAACACCACCGAAGGCCGGCAGTCCATCGCCGATTCCTATTCGATCCGCCGCAACGCCCTGCAGCACAAGCTCTGCTGCACCACCACCATTGCCGGCGGCCAGGCCATTTGCGAAGCTTTGAAATTCGGCGCCGAAAAGACCGTGCGCCGGCTGCAAGATCTGCATGCAGGAGTGAAGGCATGACCAAGTACCCGATGACCGTCCAGGGCGCTCGCGCCCTGGAAGAGGAGCTCAAGCACCTCAAGACCGAACTGCGCCCGCAGATCACCCAGGCCATCGCCGAGGCGCGCGAGCTGGGCGATCTCAAGGAGAACGCCGAATACCACGCTGCTCGCGAACAGCAGGGCATGGTCGAGGCCCGTATCCGCGACATCGAAGGCCGCCTGCAGAATGCTCAGGTGATCGACGTGGCCGCCCTGCCGCACACCGGCAAGGTGATCTTCGGCACCACGGTGGAGATCGCCAACACCGAAACCGACGAGACGGTGACCTACCAGATCGTCGGTGACGACGAGGCGGACATCAAGCAGAGCAAGCTGTCGGTGGGTTCGCCCATCGCCCGTGCCCTGATCGGCAAGGAAGAAGGCGACGTGGTGCTGGTGAAGACCCCGGGCGGCAATGTCGAATACGAAATTGTCGCCGTCCGTCACCTCTGATCCTCGCACCGGCGGCTGGCTCGCCAGGTTGCTCGCCGCAGCCTGGCAGCTGGCCCAGGTGTTCTGGGTCGGCCCGCTGGTCGCCCTGCACCTGTGCATCCCCGTGGCGCTCGCCCAGGCGGGCTGGGCGCCCCTGCTGATCCAGTCCGGGCGCGAAGAATTGCTGCGCATGATGCTCAGCGCCGCAGGCGGTGGGGTCTTTACCCAGATCGTGGTGCTGGTGTGGTGGGCGGGTGTGAGTGCCTTGTGGCGTGACCTGCGTGGCCAGCTGCTGCTGGCCAGCGCACTCGCCGTGCTGCTGCAAAACGAACTGGCGCGCTTCTGGGCCGGGCCGACCGCTCTGGCCGGCTACCTGGTCCTGCTGCTCTGCGGTCTGATCCTGGTGCTGCAGCCCGTTCCCGGGCGCGCGCCGGGCAATCAGACGGTATAGCGCACCACATTGGACAGGTTGCGGTTCTGCTCGCGAGCCTTGCGATAGATCAGCGCCATCTTGCCGATCACCTGCACCAGCTCGGCCTTGCTCGACGCGCACAGCTCATCGATCAGGGCGCGACGGTCTTCGCGCTCGGTGATGGCCAGCTTGATCTTGATCAATTCATGATCGTTCAGTGCGCGGTCGAGCTCGCCCAGCACACCTTCGCTCAGGCCGTTCTCGCTGATGGTTACCACCGGCTTGAGTTGATGCCCGATCGCCTTGAACCGCTTTTTAAGCTCGTTGTTGAGCGCCATAATTCACCCCAGATAAAAGCCGAGCAGTTTATCCCAGCTGCCCGGTGCCGCCCAGCGATACGCGACAACTTGCCATTAGCCCGGTGGAACCTGCCTTGTCCGCTCAAGGAGCACCTCGACAGGCGCAGCGTCGAGTCAGCCTGAAAGGATGGCGATGCTGAAGATTCCGAAGGCCGAGAGAACGCCGGCAGGATGCCGACGTTGACCCTCCGCTTGGCAAGCTATCAAGTGCTCGCCAAGAGACCTTGTTATTTCCGACTTGGCCCCCCATATGAGCGAGCTGAGTGCGTTGGGCTGCTCCAGAGCGCTCTGCTGCTAGGAAACTGCCGCCTGTTTCAGGGCGGTTGAGTCCTACGGGCAGAGGCTCAGGCGCCGCCTTCCGCGTCGCGGGACCAGATCGCGCCAGCAATATCTATTGGGTCGCGGTTTTAGGGGCAATTGAGAGAATTGATGGCCGCAACGTCTGCCTTGCCCTAGAGTCAAAGGCAGAAGACTCATATAGCGTTACAGACGATGTCTGCCGTGGGCCAGGCTTTGTGTAGTAACTTACCGGTCACTGCCGGTTTCGCTTCGAACGGTTTACCCACGAAACCGGCGCAGAGGGTAGTCAATTGAACGACATGGCAAAGAATCTGATCCTGTGGCTGATCATCGCCGCGGTGCTCGTCACCGTGATGAACAACTTCTCCAGCCCCAACGAACCCCAAACGCTCAACTACTCCGACTTCATCCAGCAGGTGAAGGACGGGCAGATCGAGAGCGTGACCGTGGATGGCTATGTCATCACCGGCAAGCATCGTGATGGCGATCCCTTCAAGACCATCCGTCCGGCGATCCAGGACAATGGCCTGATCGGCGATCTGGTCAACAACAGCGTCACCATCACTGGCAAGCAGCCCGAGCAGCAGAGCATCTGGACTCAGCTGCTGGTGGCCAGCTTCCCGATCCTGGTGATCATCGCCGTCTTCATGTTCTTCATGCGCCAGATGCAGGGAGGTGCCGGCGGTCGCGGCGGCCCCATGAGCTTTGGCAAGAGCAAGGCACGCCTGCTGTCGGAAGACCAGGTCAAGACCACCTTCGCCGACGTCGCCGGTTGCGACGAAGCCAAGGAAGAGGTCACCGAGCTGGTCGAGTTCCTCCGTGATCCGGGCAAGTTCCAGCGCCTAGGTGGCCGCATTCCCCGTGGTGTGCTGATGGTCGGTTCGCCGGGTACCGGCAAGACGCTGCTGGCCAAGGCCGTGGCGGGTGAGGCCAAGGTGCCGTTTTTCACCATCTCCGGTTCGGACTTCGTCGAGATGTTCGTGGGTGTCGGCGCCAGCCGTGTCCGCGACATGTTCGACCAGGCCAAGAAGCACGCTCCCTGCATCATCTTCATCGACGAGATCGATGCGGTCGGTCGTCATCGCGGCAACGGTATGGGCGGTGGGCACGACGAGCGTGAGCAGACCCTGAACCAGTTGCTGGTCGAGATGGACGGCTTCGAGATGAACGATGGCATCATCGTCATCGCCGCCACCAACCGTCCCGATGTCCTGGACCCGGCGCTGCTGCGCCCTGGTCGTTTCGACCGCCAGGTGGTGGTCGGCTTGCCGGACATCCGTGGTCGCGAGCAGATCCTCAAGGTGCACATGCGCAAGGTGCCGGTCGGCGAGCGCGTCGATGCCGGTGTCATCGCGCGTGGTACCCCGGGTTTCTCCGGTGCTGACCTCGCCAACCTGGTCAACGAAGCATCGCTGTTCGCCGCGCGTGCCAACAAGCGCACTGTCGACATGCGCGAGTTCGAGCTGGCCAAGGACAAGATCATGATGGGCGCCGAGCGCAAGACCATGGTCATGTCCGAGAAGGAGAAGCGCAACACGGCCTACCACGAGGCGGGTCACGCCATCGTCGGTCGCCTGGTGCCCGAGCACGATCCGGTCTACAAGGTTTCCATCATTCCCCGTGGTCGAGCCCTGGGCGTGACCATGTTCCTTCCCGAGGAAGATCGCTACAGCCTGTCCAAGCGGGCACTGGAAAGCCAGATCTGCTCACTGTTCGGTGGCCGTATCGCCGAGGAGATGACCCTGGGTTTCGAAGGCGTTACCACCGGTGCCTCCAATGACATCATGCGAGCGACTTCGCTGGCGCGGAACATGGTGACCAAGTGGGGTCTGTCCGAGAAGCTCGGTCCGTTGCTGTATGGCGAGGAAGAGAACGAAGGCTACCTGGGTCGCTCGGGTGGTGGTGGCGCCGGCAACATGTCGGGCGAAACCGCCAAGCAGATCGACCTGGAAATTCGTCGGATCATCGATGACTGCTATGGCACCGCCAAGCGGCTGCTGGACGAGAACCGCGACAAGCTCGAACTCATGGCCGATGCCTTGATGAAGTACGAGACCATCGACTCCGATCAGATCGACGACATCATGGCCGGCAAGGTCCCGCGCGAGCCGCGTGACTGGCATGACCGTGGTGGTCCTACCGGTGATGCCCCAGCGCCCCAGAGTGGTAGCGATCGTCCGGAAACCCCCATCGGTGGTCCAGCCGGAGAACACTGAAACACCCATGTTCAATCCGTTTCCTTCGACCCGATTGCCTTGCGGCAATCGGGTTCTTGTTTTTGACGCGCCTAAGGTCATGGGCATCCTCAACGTCACCCCCGACTCCTTTTCCGATGGCGGTCGCTATACGGCGGTGGAAAGCGCTCTGCGCCATGCCGAAGGGATGGTGAACGCTGGTGCGGCCATCATCGATGTCGGTGGAGAGTCCACTCGTCCAGGGGCGCCAGCGGTGTCCGAGGCGGAGGAGCTCGATCGGGTCATCCCGGTGGTCGAGGCGATCGCCCGAGAGCTGGATGTCGTCATTTCCCTGGATACTTCCACGCCTGCGGTGATGCGCGAAGGTGCCAGGGCCGGCGCCGGCCTGATCAATGACGTCCGCTCGCTGCGCCGGTCTGGCGCCCTCGAAGCTGCCGCCGCGAGCGATCTGGCGATCTGCCTGATGCACATGCAGGGGGAGCCCAGCACCATGCAGCAGGCGCCCGTCTATACCGATGTCGCAGGCGAGGTAGGTGCCTTTCTGGCCGAGCAGGTCAGGCGCTGCGAAGCGGCTGGTATCGCACGCGAGCGGCTGGTGCTTGATCCGGGGTACGGCTTCGCCAAGACCCTCGAGCACAATCTCGAACTGTTCAAGCGACAAGCCGAGTTGCTCGCCTTTGGGCTACCCTTGCTGGTGGGCGTCTCGCGCAAGAGCATGATCGGCGCGGTCACCGGGCGGCCTGTGGAGGGGCGCCTGGCGGGCGGTCTGGCCCTGGCGGCCCTGGCGCTGGTCAAGGGCGCGCAGATCCTCAGGGTCCATGATGTGGCGGAAACGGTGGACGTGGTGAAGATGATCACCGCGGTCGAAGGCTTCAGGCAGGAACAAAACTGATGGCAAGAAAGTATTTTGGAACCGATGGCATTCGCGGCAAGGTCGGCACCTATCCCATCACCCCGGATTTCATGCTCAAGCTGGGCTGGGCGGCGGGCATTGCCTTTCGCAGTCGCGGCGGTTGTCGGGTGCTGGTCGGCAAGGACACCCGCAACTCGGGCTACATGTTCGAGTCGGCTCTGGAAGCCGGGCTGTCCGCTGCCGGTGCCGACGTCATGTTGCTCGGTCCCATGCCAACCCCTGGGATCGCCTACCTGACGCGGACCTTCCAGGCCAGTGCCGGCATCGTCATCAGTGCGTCACACAATCCCTACTACGACAATGGCATCAAGTTCTTTTCCGGCGCCGGCACCAAGCTGCCCGATGAGCTCGAAACCATGATCGAGGAACTGCTCGATACGCCCATGACCGTGGTGGATTCGGCGCGTATCGGCAAGGTCTCGCGCATCAATGATGCGGCCGGTCGCTACATCGAGTTCTGCAAGAGCAGCGTGCCGACCGGGACCAGTTTCGCCGGCCTGAAGATCGTGCTCGATTGCGCCAATGGCGCCACCTACAAGATCGCGCCCAGTGTCTTCCGCGAACTCGGTGCCGATGTCAGCGTGCTGGGGGTGCAGCCGGACGGGCTCAATATCAACAAGGACTGTGGCTCCACTCACCTTGAGGGGCTGCAGCAGGCAGTGCTCGACCAGCACGCCGACCTCGGTATCGCCTTCGACGGCGACGGCGACCGGGTGCTGATGGTGGATCACACCGGAGCGGCAGTGGATGGCGATGAGCTGCTCTACCTGATCGCTCGCGACCTCAAGCGTCGTGGTCGCCTCGAGGGTGGGGTGGTCGGTACCCTGATGAGCAATCTCGGTCTCGAGCTGGGACTGGCGGAGCTGGAGATTCCCTTCGTGCGCGCCAAGGTAGGCGATCGCTATGTGATGGCCGAGCTCTTGGAACGCAACTGGGTGCTGGGTGGCGAGAATTCCGGGCACGTGGTCTGCTGCCAGTACACCACCACCGGTGACGCCACCATCGCCGCCCTGCAGGTGCTGATCGCCCTGCGCAATGCCGGTCAGACCCTGGCCCAGGCGCGCATGGCGCTACGCAAGTGCCCGCAGGTGCTGATCAACGTGAGGTTCGGCGGCGGCCAGGATCCCTTGGAGAATCCGCGGGTCAAGCAGGCCAGTGCCGAGGTCACCGAGAAGATGGCCGGCAAGGGGCGGGTGCTCCTGCGCAAATCCGGTACCGAGCCGTTGCTGCGGGTCATGGTCGAAGGCGAGAACGAGCGTGAGGTGCGGGCCCATGCCGAGGCGCTCGCTCAGTTGATAACCGAGGTATGTGCTTGATTTGCTTGCATGCCGGTTTTCGATTGAGTAACATCTGCGCCCACTTCGCTCCCTGAGGTAAAACGCATGCGTCGTTCCCTGGTTGCCGGTAACTGGAAAATGCATGGCTCGCTGCAAGGCGTGTCGGCGCTGGTCGCAGGCTTGAAAGGGTTGGATGGCGCAGCGGGTGTCGATGTCGTGGTGATTCCGACATTGGTGCATCTGCCGGGGGTGGCTGAAGCGCTGGCGGCAACGTCGCTGATGGTGGGGGCCCAGACCTGTGCTCCCGTCGCGGGCGAGAAGGCTCTGACTGGCGAGGTATCCTCGACCCAGTTGGCAGAATTCGGTTGCCGTTACGTACTGGTGGGGCACTCCGAGCGGCGTGCTCTGCTGGGCGAGGATGATGTGGTGGTGGCGAAGAAATTCGCGGCCATCCAGGAGGGCGGGATGATTCCCGTGCTCTGTGTCGGCGAAACCCGTGAAGAGCGGGAGGCCGAGCGTACTCTGGATGTGGTGGGTGGCCAGCTGAAGGCGGTCATCGACGCAGTCGGGGTCGCGGCTTTCGCCAAGGCTGTAGTGGCCTACGAGCCGGTTTGGGCGATAGGTACCGGGCTGACGGCGACGCCGGAGCAGGCGCAAGAGATTCATGCGGCGATTCGCGCCCTGGTGCGCGAAGCCGATGCTGGGGTCGCTGAAGGCCTTCAGCTGTTGTATGGCGGCAGTGTCAAGGCTGCCAATGCTGCCGAGTTGTTCGGCATGCCGGATATCGATGGGGGGCTAGTGGGTGGGGCCTCCCTGAATGCTGAAGAGTTCAGTGCGATTTGCCGCGCTGCAGGACGTGGATAATGTTGGAAACTGCAGTTGTCGTGATCCACTTGCTGATGGCGCTTGGCCTGATCGTGCTGGTATTGATGCAGCAGGGCAAGGGTGCCGAAGCCGGTGCATCCTTTGGTGCGGGCGCCTCGGGTACCGTGTTTGGTAGTCAAGGTTCTGCTACCTTTCTGAGTCGCTTTACTGCTATACTAGCCGCGGTTTTTTTCGCGACTAGCCTGGGTCTGGCGTATTTCGCCAAAGACCGTGCGCTAGGTCTGCGTGAGGTGGGTTTACCCACTCAGCCGGTCCAGCAGGCTCCTCAGCCGAAGCAGGATGGTAACGATGTTCCCCTGAGTCAGCCCCGCGCTGCCCAGGGTGGTACTTCCGGGGACGTACCCCAGGAGTCCAAGTAGGTTTCAAAGGTTTCATGCCGAAGTGGTGGAATTGGTAGACACGCTATCTTGAGGGGGTAGTGGCCACAGGCTGTATGGGTTCGAGTCCCATCTTCGGCACCAAATAGCAAAGACGTCCTGCAGGACGCGGCGAGAGAGAGTAGGTTGACTCCTAGAGTTCAGTTGAATATAATCTCGCTCCAGCTTTGACGCGGGGTGGAGCAGTCTGGTAGCTCGTCGGGCTCATAACCCGAAGGTCGTTGGTTCAAATCCAGCCCCCGCAACCAGTTATTTAAAGCCCCTTTATAGGGGCTTTTTGTTGGCTGGACAGTTCGGGTCGCGCTTTCTTGCGCAGACCTCTTAGGGATGGGCGTAATGCCCATTTTTTATTCTCAAAAAACGCGAGGCAACCAGGTGTCGAGCAAGCTAGAACAGTTGCAGGCCTTGCTGGCCCCCGTCGTCGAGGCGCTTGGCTATGTCTGCTGGGGTGTCGAGTACATCTCCCAAGGGCGGCATTCGCTACTGCGTGTCTACATCGATCATCCCAATGGCATTCTCGTTGAAGACTGCGAGGCTGTCAGTCGCCAGGTAAGTGGCGTACTCGATGTGGAAGATCCGATCACCAATGAATACACCCTCGAGGTGTCTTCCCCCGGTATGGATAGACCGCTGTTTACGCTGGAGCAATTTGCTGCCCATGCGGGTGAACAGGTCAAGGTCAAACTTCGGTCGCCCTTCGAAGGGCGACGTAATTTCCAGGGTTTGCTGCGCGGTGTGGAAGACCAGGACGTCGTGGTGCAGGTGGACGAGCATGAGTATCTGCTGCCCATCGAGATGATCGACAAGGCCAACGTCGTTCCCCGTTTCGAGTGATTTGAGCGCGAGACCGCGGATCCCAAGGATTGCGAATACGAGGCGTAAGATGAGCAAAGAAGTTCTGCTGGTAGTGGAATCTGTTTCGAACGAGAAGGGTGTTCCACCCGGCGTCATCTTCGAGGCACTGGAGTTGGCTCTCGCCACGGCTACCAAGAAACGCTACGAAGAAGATGTGGATCTGCGGGTGTCGATCAACAGACACAACGGCAGCTACGAAACCTTCCGCCGCTGGACCGTGGTGGAAGACCAAGACTATCAGTTGCCCGATTCGCATCTGACGGTGGAAGACGCCCAGGAAGAGCATCCCGGCGTCAAGGCCGGTGAAGTGATCGAAGAGAAGATCGAGTCCATCGAATTCGGTCGGATCGCTGCCCAGACCGCCAAGCAGGTGATCGTGCAGAAGGTGCGCGAGGCCGAGCGGGCTCAGGTAGTGGATGCCTATCGCGAGAAGGTCGGCGAGATCATCTCGGGTACCGTCAAGAAGGTCACCCGTGACAGCGTGATCGTCGACCTGGGCAACAATGCCGAGGCCCTGCTGCCGCGCGAGCACATCATTCCGCGTGAGACCTTCCGCATGGGCGTGCGTCTGCGTGCCCTGCTCAAGGAAATCCGCACCGAGAACCGCGGTCCGCAGCTGATGCTGTCGCGCACCGATCCGCAGATGCTGATCGAGCTGTTCCGCATCGAAGTACCGGAGATTTCCGAGCAGCTGATCGATGTCATGGCGGCTGCCCGGGATCCGGGTTCGCGGGCCAAGATCGCCGTCCGTTCCAAGGACAAGCGCATCGATCCCCAGGGTGCCTGCATCGGCATGCGCGGTTCGCGTGTCCAGGCGGTATCCGGTGAGCTGGGTGGCGAGCGGGTCGACATCGTGCTGTGGGACGACAACCCGGCGCAATTCGTCATCAACGCCATGGCCCCGGCCGAAGTCGCTTCGATCATCGTCGACGAAGACAGCCGCACCATGGACATCGCCGTCGCCGAGGACAACCTGGCCCAGGCCATTGGCCGTGGCGGTCAGAACGTGCGCCTGGCCAGTCAGCTGACCGGCTGGACGCTCAACGTGATGACCGAAGCGGACATCAACGCCAAGCAGCAGGCCGAGACCGGCGACATCATCCAGCGCTTCATCGACGAGCTGGATGTCGACGAGGAACTGGCGCAGGTGCTGGTGGAAGAGGGCTTCACTTCCCTCGAGGAAGTGGCCTACGTGCCCATGGAAGAGATGCTCAATATCGATGGCTTCGACGAAGACATCGTCAACGAGCTGCGTACCCGGGCCAAGGATCGCCTGCTGACCCGGGCCATCGCGACCGAAGAACAGAAGAGCCCCAGCGAAGATCTGCTGACCCTCGACGGTATGGATCCCCAGCTCGCCAGCGCGCTGGCCCAGCGTGGCGTGGTCAATCGCGAAGAGCTCGCCGAGCAGTCGATCGACGACCTGCTCGACATCAACGGCATGACCGAAGAGCGTGCCGGCAAGCTGATCATGGCTGCCCGTGCCCATTGGTTCGAGTAAGCGGCGCAGTCTGAGGAGAGAAGTGCATGACGCAAGTCACGGTGAAAGAACTGGCCCAAACGGTCAATACGCCGGTGGAACGTCTGCTACAGCAGATGCGCGAGGCAGGTCTGACGCATAGCAGCGCCGAGCAAACGGTGAGCGATGCGGAAAAGCAGGCGCTACTGACACATCTGAAGGGGACTGCGCAGCTCGACGAGCCCAGCAAGATCACCCTGCAGCGCAAGACCCAGACCACGCTGAAAGTGGCCGGCAGCAAGACAGTCAGTGTCGAAGTGCGCAAGAAGAAGACCTTCGTCAAGCGCAGCCCCGCCGAGCTGGAAGCCGAACAGCGCCGCGAACAGGAAGCCCTGCGCGCCGCCGAAGAGGCCGCCGCTCAGGCACGTGCCGCGGAAGAAGCTCAGCGCGCTGCCGAAGCGGCTGCCCAGCAGCAGGCCGAAGCCGCTGCTCAGGCCGCGCAGCAGGCGGTCTCCGCCGAGGCTGCAGCCCCTGCCGCGCCGGAAGCCCCGGCCGTGGTAGCCGAGCAGCAACCCGCTGCCGAGCCTGCCGTCGAGGTCAAGAAGGCGGATCCGGCCAGTGAGCGCAAGCGCGAAGAGCCGCGTCGTCCCGTGCATCCTGCCCCGAGCAGCAAGCGCGAAGAAGATGAGCGCCGTGAGCGCAAGAACGCCCAGCATCGCCCGTCGATCAAGGACAAGGTCGCAGCTCCCCGTACCGTGCGCAGTGGCGACGACGAGGAAGAGGGCTTTGGCCGGCGTGGCGGTCGCGGTGGCAAGTCGCGACTCAAGAAGCGAAACCAACACGGGTTCCAGAGCCCGACAGGACCTGTAGTGCGCGAAGTCAATCTAGGTGAGACCATCACCGTCTCTGAGCTTGCTCAGCAGATGTCGGTGAAGGCCGCCGAAGTCATCAAGTTCATGTTCAAGATGGGGTCCCCCGCCACCATCAACCAGGTGCTCGACCGCGAGACGGCGCAGCTGGTGGCCGAAGAGCTGGGCCACAAGGTCAAGCTGGTCAACGAGAACGCCCTGGAAGACCAGTTGGCCGAATCTCTCAAGTTCGAGGGTGGCAAGGCCCTGCACCGCGCGCCGGTGGTGACCGTCATGGGTCACGTCGACCACGGCAAGACCTCGCTGCTGGACTACATCCGTCGCGCCAAGGTCGCGTCGGGCGAAGCCGGTGGCATCACCCAGCACATCGGTGCCTACCACGTGGAAACCGAGCGTGGCATGGTGACCTTCCTGGATACCCCTGGCCACGCCGCGTTTACCGCCATGCGTGCCCGTGGTGCCAAGGCCACCGACATCGTCATCCTGGTTGTCGCGGCCGATGACGGCGTCATGCCGCAGACCGAGGAAGCCATCCAGCACGCCAAGGCGGCGGGTGTCCCCATCGTCGTGGCGGTCAACAAGATCGACAAGCCCGACGCCGATCCGGATCGCGTCAAGCACGATCTGGCTGGTCGTCAGGTCATCCCGGAAGAGTGGGGCGGCGACACCCAGTTCGTGCACGTCTCGGCCAAGGCCGGTACCGGCGTGGACGAGCTGCTCGAAGCCATCCTGCTGCAGGCCGAAGTCCTGGAGCTGACCGCTACGCCGGAAGCACCCGGTCGCGGTGTGGTCATCGAATCGCGCCTGGACAAGGGTCGCGGTCCGGTCGCTACCGTACTGGTACAGAACGGCACCCTGCGTCAGGGCGACATGGCCCTGGTCGGCGTCAACTTCGGTCGTATCCGCGCCATGCTCGACGAGAATGGTAAGCCGATCAAGGAAGCGGGTCCCTCCATCCCGGTCGAGATCCTCGGCCTGGACGGCACCCCGGACGCCGGTGACGAACTCACCGTGCTGACCGACGAGAAGAAGGCCCGCGAAGTGGCGCTGTTCCGTCAGGGCAAGTTCCGCGAGATCAAGCTTGCCCGCGCTCACGCCGGCAAGCTCGAGAACATCTTCGAGAACATGGGCCAGGACGAGAAGAAGACCCTCAACATCGTGCTCAAGTCCGATGTGCGTGGCTCCCTCGAAGCGCTGCAGGGCTCGCTGTCCGGTCTGGGCAACGACGAAGTCCAGGTGCGCGTGGTCGGCGGAGGCGTAGGTGGTATCACCGAGAGCGATGCCAACCTGGCGCTGGCTTCCAATGCCGTGCTGTTCGGCTTCAACGTCCGGGCCGATGCCGGGGCGCGGAAGATCGTCGAGCAGGAAGGCCTCGACATGCGCTACTACAACGTCATCTACGACATCATCGAAGATGTGAAGAAGGCGCTGACCGGCATGCTGGGCAGTGACGTCCGGGAGAACATCCTGGGTATCGCCGAAGTGCGCGACGTCTTCCGTTCGCCCAAGTTCGGCGCCGTCGCCGGCTGCATGGTCACCGAGGGCATGGTGCACCGCAACCGTCCGATCCGCGTCCTGCGCGAAGACGTGGTCATCTTCGAAGGCGAGCTGGAATCCCTGCGTCGCTTCAAGGATGACGTGGCCGAAGTGCGTGCCGGCATGGAATGCGGTATCGGCGTGAAGAGCTACAACGACGTCCGCGTCGGCGACAAGATCGAGGTGTTCGAGAAGGTTCAGGTCGCCCGTTCGCTGTAACGACGACTCTGCACCAGGACGGCAGGTCGCGGACCTGGCAGACCCCTGCCAGGTCCGGACTTGCCGTTCGCGTTTCCAAGGTTCATGGCTGGCAGGCCTGGTGTCTGCGGCCTTTCGTACGAGAGTTTCGACATGGCCAAAGAATTCAGCCGTACCCAGCGCATCGGTGATCAGATGCAGCGTGAACTGGCACTGCTGATCCAGCGTGAGATCAAGGATCCGCGACTGGGCATGGTGACCATCACCGGCGTGGACGTCGCGCGCGACCTGTCCCATGCCAAGGTGCACATCACCGTCCTGGGCAAGGATGACGATGCCGACGCCATCAAGCAGAACATCGGCATCCTCAAGGACGCTGCCGGCTTCCTGCGTCAGCAGCTGGGTCGGGCGATGAAATTGCGCACCGTTCCGCAACTGAGCTTCCAGTACGACGAGAGCATTCGTCGCGGCGCCCAGCTGTCGGCCCTGATCGAGCGGGCGGTCGCCGAAGACCGTCGCCACGAAGGGGAGGAGTAGGGGTGGCCCAGGTCAAGCGTATTCGCCGCCAGGTACATGGCGTGCTGGTGCTGGACAAGCCGCGCGGCTTCTCCTCCAACGCCGCCCTGCAAAAGGTCCGCTGGTTGCTCAACGCCGAGAAGGCCGGGCACACCGGTAGCCTGGATCCTCTGGCCACCGGCGTACTGCCGCTGTGCTTCGGCGAGGCGACCAAGTTTTCCCAGTACCTGCTGGATGCCGACAAGGGCTACAGCACCGTGGCGCAACTGGGCGTCACCACCACCACCGGCGATGCCGAGGGTGAAGTGCTGGAGCGACGGGCGGTCGCGGTCGATGAAGCGGCCATCCAGGCGGCGCTGCCGGCCTTCCGCGGCCAGATAGAGCAGATCCCGCCGATGTATTCGGCGCTCAAGCGCGACGGCCAGCCGCTGTACAAGCTGGCGCGTGCCGGGGAAGTAGTGGAGCGCGAGGCGCGTTCTGTTACTATTGCCCGTCTGGAACTGCTGGCGTTGCAGGAAGATCGTGCGACGCTGGAAGTGGCCTGCAGCAAGGGCACTTATGTGCGCACCCTGGTCGAAGACCTCGGCGCCCGTCTTGGCTGCGGAGCCCATGTGGCCGAGTTGCGCCGTACCCAGGCCGGCCCCTTTGGCCTGGCACAGGCCATCAGCCTGGACGAGCTGGAGGCGGCGCACGCCGAAGGGGGTTCCGAGGCGCTGGATCGCTTCCTGCTGCCGGTCGACAGTGGCCTGGAGCACTGGCCGCTGGTGCAGCTGACGCAGCACAGCGCCTACTACTGGTTGCATGGTCAGCCCGTCCGGGCGGCCAATGCACCGAAATTCGGCTTGATGCGGGTGCAGGACGACCAGGGTCGTTTCATCGGCATCGGCGAGATTGATGACGAGGGGCAGGTTGCTCCCCGTAGACTGATTCGGTCCTAGACCGATACCGAGGGTGGCTGTCAGCAGGCACGGTCACACCTCTTTCCTTAAGCACGGGATCCATCCCGGCCTGTTCCTCAGAGGAGCCCTATCATGGCACTGAGCGTTGAAGACAAAGCCCAGATCGTAAACGAGTTCAAGCAGAGCGAAGGCGACACCGGTTCGCCGGAAGTGCAGGTTGCCCTGCTGTCCGCCAACATCGACAAGCTGCAAGGTCACTTCAAGGCCAACGGCAAAGATCACCACAGTCGTCGTGGTCTGATCCGCATGGTCAACCAGCGCCGTAAGCTGCTGGACTACCTGAAGTCCAAGGACACCTCTCGTTACAGCGCACTGATCGCTCGCCTGGGCCTGCGTCGTTAACACGATGCAGACCTGCTGCAAGCAGTCTGAAGCTGGAGGTCGGCTCGCGCCGGCCTCCGGCTTTTTTGCTTGAAAGGCCGCCAGAATCGGCCTGCGTCACCTGGAGATCAGCGAGGGTCCGAATCCCTCTGGTCGCCCCGATTTCCCCCAAGGCAATAAAGAGAAGGAAAGACTGTGAATCCAGTAATCAAGCAATTCAAGTTCGGTGAGCAGACCTTCACCCTGGAAACCGGCCGCATCGCGCGCCAGGCGACCGGTGCCGTGCTGGTCTCCACCGAAGACGTCAGCGTGCTGGTCACCGTGGTCGGTGCCAAGCAGCCTGCCGTTGGCAAGGACTTCTTCCCGCTGTCCGTGCACTACCAGGAGAAGACCTACGCCGCTGGCCGCATCCCCGGTGGTTACTTCAAGCGCGAAGGCCGTCCTTCCGAGAAGGAAACCCTGACCTCGCGCCTGATCGATCGTCCGATCCGTCCGCTGTTCCCCGAGGGCTTCCTCAACGAAGTCCAGGTGGTCTGCACCGTGGTCAGCACCAACAAGAAGTCCGATCCGGACATCGCCGCCATGATCGGCACCTCCGCCGCCCTGGCCATTTCCGGCATCCCCTTCGCTGGTCCGATCGCCGCTGCGCGCGTGGGCTACCACAGCGAGCTGGGCTACCTGCTGAACCCCAGCTACGAGCAGCTGCAGAGCTCCAGCCTGGACATGGTCGTGGCCGGTACCCGTGACGCCGTGCTGATGGTGGAATCCGAAGCCGACGAGCTGACCGAAGACCAGATGCTGGGCGGCGTGCTGTTCGCTCACGAAGAATTCCAGGTGGCCATCGAGGCCATCAGCCAGTTCGCTGCCGAAGCCGGCAAGCCGACCTGGAACTGGCAGGCGCCTGCCGAGAACACCGCCCTGATCGAAGCCGTCAAGGCCGAGGTCGGCGAGGCCGTGTCCCGTGCCTATACCATCACCATCAAGCAGGATCGCTATGCGGCCCTGGGCGCCCTGCGTGACCAGGCCATCGCCAAGCTGGCCGGTGAAAACGGTCAGTACAGCGAAGCCGAGGTCAAGGAGACCTTCGGTCTGCTGGAGTACCGCACCGTGCGCCAGAACATCGTCGACGGCAAGCCGCGTATCGACGGTCGCGACACCCGCACCGTTCGCCCGCTGCAGATCGAAGTCGGCCCGCTGAAGAAGACCCACGGTTCGGCCCTGTTCACCCGTGGCGAAACCCAGGCCCTGGTCACCGCGACCCTGGGCACCGCCCGTGACTCGCAGCTGCTGGACACCCTGGAAGGCGAGCGTCGTGACAGCTTCATGCTGCACTACAACTTCCCGCCCTTCTCGGTCGGCGAGTGCGGCCGCATGGGCAGCCCGGGCCGTCGCGAGATCGGTCACGGCCGTCTGGCCCGTCGTGGCATCCAGGCCATGCTGCCGACCCAGGACGCCTTCCCCTACAGCATCCGCGTGGTCTCCGAGATCACCGAGTCCAACGGCTCCAGCTCCATGGCCTCGGTCTGCGGTGCCTCTCTGGCGCTGATGGATGCCGGTGTGCCGGTCAAGGCCCCGGTCGCTGGTATCGCCATGGGTCTGGTCAAGGAAGGCGAGAAGTTCGCCGTCCTGACCGACATCCTGGGTGACGAAGACCACCTGGGCGACATGGACTTCAAGGTGGCCGGTACTGCCAAGGGCGTCACCGCCCTGCAGATGGACATCAAGATCAACGGCATCACCGAAGAGATCATGGAAATCGCTCTGGAGCAGGCGCTGGAAGCGCGTCTGAACATCCTGGGTCAGATGAACCAGGTGATCTCCGAGTCCCGTGCCGAGCTGTCCGAGAACGCCCCGACCATGCTGGCGATGAAGATCGACCAGGACAAGATCCGCGACGTGATCGGCAAGGGTGGCGCCACCATCCGTGGTATCTGCGAAGAGACCAAGGCCTCGATCGACATCGAAGACGACGGCACCATCAAGATCTACGGCGAGACCCGCGAAGCCGCTGAAGCAGCCAAGCAGCGCGTCCTTGGCATCACCGCCGAGGCCGAGATCGGCAAGATCTACGTCGGTAAGGTGGAGCGCATCGTCGACTTCGGCGCCTTCGTCAACATCCTGCCCGGCAAGGACGGCCTGGTGCACATCTCGCAGCTGAGCGATCAGCGCATCGAGAAGGTCACCGACGTGCTGAAAGAAGGTCAGGAAGTGAAGGTGCTGGTGCTGGACGTGGACAACCGCGGTCGCATCAAGCTGTCGATCAAGGACGTGGCGGCGGCGGAAGCCTCCGGCGTCTGAGACGACCTCGCTTAACGAAAAACCCGGCCTAGGCCGGGTTTTTTCATTTCTGATGGAGGGAGGGGCTCGCCGGATATTTCATCGAGGTCCTGGCGTTCCGCTCCTACCGTCCATCGGAGCCCCACATGACCCAAGTGCCTGCAATGTTGGGCTTCGACGATAGAGCCGTCTCAACCCAACCTACCTTATATCGCCGCCGAGGCCGCGATAAGACAGTTGCTCCTACGACAGAACTACCGGTAGGAGCGGCCCATGGCCGCGATTGGCCCCGTGCTAGGCCTTCTCGCGAATCCATTCGATGAAGCTGCGCACCTTGGGCACCTCGGCCATCTGTTCCGGATAGGCCAGCCAATAGGCGTGGGGGCTGGCCAGACGGTGGGGCCAGGCGAGCACCAGGCGGCCGGAGGCCAGCTCTTCGGCGACCAGGAATTCCGGCAGCAGGGCCACCCCGCAACCTTCCTGGGCCGCGCGGGCGCAGAGGGTGAAGGTATCGAAGCGCGGCCCATGATGGCTATGGACCTCCTCGCGTCCGAGGCTGGCGTACCAGTCGTGCCAGGATTCCGGGCGGGTGGTGTTCTGCAGCAGGACGAAGTCCACCAGTTGCTCCGGTCCGGCGATGCCCTCGGCGGGCAGCAGGTCCGGCGCGCAGACCGCGACCATGTGTTCGTGCAGCAGCAGTTCGCACTCGGCACCCGGCCAGCTGCCATGGCCATAGAACAACGCCACGTCATGGCGAGGATCGCGGAAGTCCACCGGTTCCAGGGCGCTGGAGACATCCAGGTGGATGTTGGGAAAGCGCAGGCGCCAACCCTTCAGTCGCGGTACCAGCCAGCGCTCGCCAAAGGTCGGCGGGGTGGCCACGCGCAGTACCTCGGTCTCGCCGCCATAGGATCTCAGGTAGCGTGCCGACATCTCCAGCTGGTTGAGGATCTTGTCCACCTCGGCCAGGTAGAGGGCGCCGGCCGGGGTCAGTTGCAGGCGGCGCCGGACCCGGCGAAACAGGCTGTGCTGCAGCAGATCCTCCAATTGGGCGACCTGTTTGCTGACGGCGCTCTGGGTCAGGGCCAACTCGTCGGCCGCGCGGGTAAAGCTCAGATGACGCGCGACTGCCTCGAAGCACTGCATGGCGGTGATGGACGGCAGGTGGCGACGTTGCATGAGCGGACTCGCGGCATGAAAAAAGGGAATGATATGCCGAGCAAAGGTCGGTTGTCCGGCGCCGCTGGCCTGACCATACTCAGGGACGATTTCCTTTCTGCGGAGACCTCAGCATGAGCAAGGCCCTGTTGGAACGCCTCGGCGTTTCTGCCCAGCACTACACCCAAGGCGAGCACCGGGTGAATTCCCCCATCGACGGCAGCCAACTGGGCAGCGTCGCCCTGGAAAGCGCCGCCGAGGTGGAGCAGAAGATCTCCCGGGCCGAGCGCGCCTTCCAGGCCTGGCGTGCGGTGCCGGCGCCGCGCCGTGGCGAACTGGTGCGGCTGCTGGGTGAAGAGCTGCGTGCCCACAAGGCCGATCTCGGCGAGCTGGTGTCCTGGGAAGCCGGCAAGATCACCCAGGAAGGCCTGGGCGAAGTCCAGGAGATGATCGACATCTGCGACTTCGCCGTTGGTCTGTCGCGCCAGCTCTATGGTCTGACCATCGCCTCCGAGCGTCCCGGTCACCACATGCGCGAAAGCTGGCAGCCGCTGGGTGTGGTCGGCATCATCAGTGCCTTCAACTTCCCGGTGGCGGTCTGGTCCTGGAACGCCGCCCTGGCCCTGGTCTGCGGCAATCCGGTGATCTGGAAGCCTTCGGAAAAGACCCCGTTGACCGCCCTGGCCTGCCAGGCGCTGTTCGAGAAGGCCCTGGCGCGCTTTGGCGATGCCCCGGCCGATCTCAGCCAGGTCATCGTCGGCGACCGCGCCGCCGGTGAGGCCCTGGTGGACGATCCGCGGGTGGCGCTGGTGAGCGCCACGGGTAGCACCCGCATGGGGCGCGAGGTAGGACCGCGGGTTGCGGCGCGCTTCGGCCGCAGCATCCTCGAACTGGGCGGCAACAATGCCATGATCCTCGCCCCGAGCGCCGATCTGGACATGGCGGTGCGCGCCATCCTGTTCAGCGCCGTGGGTACCGCCGGCCAGCGCTGCACCACCCTGCGCCGGCTGATCGCCCATCGTTCGGTCAAGGACGAGATCGTCGCCCGGCTCAAGACCGCCTATGCCAAAGTCCGCATCGGCCATCCGCTGGAAGGCAACCTGATCGGTCCGCTGATCGATGCCGCCAGCTTCCAGGCCATGCAGGGTGCGCTGGAGCAGGCGCGGGGCGAGGGCGGGGTGGTCTACGGCGGCGAGCGGCAGCTGGCGGAGCGGTATCCCGAGGCCTACTACGTGGCCCCGGCCATCGTCGAGATGCCCGAGCAGAGCGAGGCGGTACGCCACGAGACCTTCGCCCCCATTCTCTATGTGCTGACCTACGACGATTTCGACGAGGCGGTAGCCCTGAACAACGCTGTGCCCCAGGGACTGTCGTCCTGCATCTTCACCACCGACGTACGCGAGGCCGAGGCCTTCATGTCGGCGACCGGCAGCGACTGCGGCATCGCCAACGTCAACATCGGGCCGAGCGGTGCCGAGATCGGTGGCGCCTTCGGTGGCGAGAAGGAAACCGGTGGCGGTCGCGAATCCGGCTCCGATGCCTGGAAGGCCTACATGCGCCGCCAGACCAACACCGTCAACTATTCCCGCGAATTGCCGCTGGCCCAGGGCATCGTCTTCGACTGAGTGGATCCGCCAGGAGCGCCGAGAATGCAGTTGCGTGAGGAGTGCCTGTGGGAGCGGCTGTATCCGGCGGTGCCGGGCGCCCCGTTGCAGGGCGAGCGTGACACCGAGGTCTGCGTCATCGGCGGTGGCTTCACCGGACTCTCCACTGCCCTGCACCTGGCCCAGGCCGGGCGGCGGGTGGTGGTACTGGAGGCCCATGGCGTCGGCCATGGCGGTTCCGGGCGCAATGTCGGGCTGGTGAATGCCGGCATGTGGATCCCGCCGGACGAGGCGGTGGCCACCCTGGGGCCGGAGGTGGGTGAACGCTTGCTGGGGGTGATGGGCGATGCGCCGAGTCAGGTGTTCGGTCTCATCGAGCGCTATGGCATCGACTGCCAGCCACGCCGCGCCGGCACCCTGCACATGGCGCACAGCGCCAAGGGCCTGGCCGATCTGGGGCAACGTGCCGAGCAGTGGCAGCGGCGTGGCGCCCGGGTCGAGTTGCTGGAAGGCGAGGCCTGCTACAGCGCCTGCGGCACGCGCGACATCAGTGGCGCGCTGCTCGATCATCGCGCCGGCACCCTGGTGCCCATGGGTTATGCCCTGGGTCTGGCCAAAGCCCTGCGCCAGGAAGGTGGCGAGCTGTTCGAGCGGAGCACGGTACAGCGCCTGCAGCGGGTCGGTGATCGCTGGCAGGTGGAAACCCCCCGGGGGCGGGTGACCGCCGACCAGGTGGTGATCGCTTCCAACGCCTACACCGAAGGCGAATGGACCCGTCTGCGCAAGCAGTTCTTTCCTGGCTACTACTATCAGGTGGCGTCCCAACCTCTCGGGGCGGAAGCGGACTTCATCCTGCCTCAGGGGCGTGGCTCCTGGGATACCCGCACGGTCCTCAGCAGCATCCGGCGCGATGCCGATGGCCGCCTGCTGCTGGGTAGCCTCGGCAACATGGCGGGTCGGCCGGCCGGTTTCATCCGCGCCTGGGCCGATCGCATCCAGCGGCACTATTTCCCCGCGCTCGGGCGGGTGGAGTGGGAGTGCACCTGGACGGGCCGCATCGGCTTTACCCCCGATCACCTAATGCGCCTGTTCGAGCCGGCGCCGGGCTTGCTGGCGGTGACCGGTTACAACGGTCGCGGGGTTACCACGGGCACAGTGGTGGGGCAGGCCTTTGCCCGTTATCTGTGCAGTGGCGATCGCCACGCGCTGCCAATGCCGCTGGCGTCGTTGGATGCCAATCCGGTCGGGCAATGGCGCAGCCTGATGTACGAAGCCGGTTTTACCCTCTATCACGCGGGGCAATGCCTGCGCGTCGTCCTCTAGCGACCCACCAATCTCTGGCTATGCCTGGCTTCTTGGCCTGGCGATGGCTTTCCCAAGCGGCCGATTTGCGCATCCTACTCTGTGCAAACCGGCCGTTTTGCCTTGCTCAGGCATACGTCGAGAAACAGATGGCTCCCGCGACCTTGGATAGGCGCGACCATGGTTACTTTGGTGGCACAGTGTGGGGACGGTGTTACGTTTTGGTGCGAAACAGGTGCAACCGGGTTGCTATCTGGTAACAAACCGCTGCGTTTTGCCACTTTCGCTGCTACCGCCATGCGGAATTATTCAGACTAATGAGCCAGTTAAGACAAAAGTCTAAAGGGCGGTCCGTGCCACTGACTGCGGCCCTCGCCGTAGGCAAGCGGTGGTTTTGGCTTGTCGCGGTGGCGGCAAATGGCCTTTGCGCCCGGTACACAACTGGGTGATGGCACAGGCTTTGCTCCGGCGAACAGGCCAACCACCCTCTGGAGCAAACCTCCCATGTCGAAGATTTACAGAAAAGGCATTCTGGCTCTCGCTATCGGTTCTGCGTTCACTCTCTCCTCCCTGGCGCATGCCGACATCGTGATCGGTGTCGCCGGTCCCTATACCGGGGCCAGTGCCGCCTACGGCGAGCAGTTCTGGAAGGGGGCTACCCAGGCCGCGGCGGACATCAACGCCGCCGGTGGTATCAATGGCGAGAAGATCAAGCTGGTGCAGGGCGACGACGCCTGCGAGCCCAAGCAGGCCGTGGCCGTGGCCAACCGCCTGGTGGACTCCGAGAAGGTCAAGGCCGTCATCGGCCACTTCTGCTCCTCCAACACCATGCCCGCCTCGGAGATCTACGACGAAGCCGGCATCATCTCCATCACCCCGGCGTCCACCAACCCCAAGATCACCGAGCGTGGCCTGACCGGGGTGTTCCGCATGTGCGGACGTGACGACCAGCAGGGCATCGTGGCCGGCGACTACATCGTCGATACCCTCAAGGCCAAGAAGGTCGCCATCATCCACGACAAGGACACCTACGGTCAGGGCCTGGCCGACGCCACCAAGGCGCAGCTCAACAAGCGCGGCGTGAAAGAGGTGCTCTACGAGGGCCTGACCCGCGGCGAGAAGGACTTCAACTCCCTGGTCACCAAAATCCGCGCCTCCGGTGCCGACGTGGTGTACTTCGGCGGCCTGCACCCCGAAGCCGGTCCGCTGGTCCGCCAGATGCGCGAACAGGGCGTGACCGCCAAGTTCGTCTCCGGCGACGGCATCGTTTCCGCCGACCTGGTCACCACCGCCGGTGGTCCCCAGTACACCAAGGGCGTGCTGATGACCTTTGGCGCCGATCCGCTGCTGAACCCGGCCGGCAAGACCGTGGTGGAAGCCCTGCGCAAGTCCGGCTACGAGCCCGAGGGCTACACCCTCTACTCCTATGCCTCGCTGCAGGCCGTGGCCGCTGCCTTCAACGGCATCAAGGGCACCGACGGCGCCAAGGCCGCCGAGTGGCTGAAGTCCCACAGCGTCAACACCGTGCTGGGTGAGAAGAGCTGGGACAGCAAGGGCGACCTCAAGGTCTCCGACTACGTGATGTACGAATGGGACGACAAGGGCAAGTACAACCAGCTGCCCTGATCCTCGCGTGAATCCGCTGGCCGCCTTCTCGTCTCCGCCCCAGGACGAGAGGGCGGCCGGCGGCCCTCGTCATCCATCCAGCGCGAGACTGCAAACGTGGACGGTATCTTCCTGCAACAACTGGTCAACGGCCTGACCCTCGGTTCGGTCTACGGACTCATCGCCATCGGCTACACCATGGTCTACGGCATCATCGGCATGATCAACTTCGCCCACGGCGACGTGTACATGGTGTCGGCCTATCTCGCCGCCATCGGCATCGCCTTGTTGAGCGTGTTCGGCCTGCACTCCTTTCCCGTGCTGATCCTCGGCACCCTGATCTTCACCGTGGTGGTCACCTCCGTGTACGGCTGGGCCATCGAACGCATCGCCTACAAGCCACTGCGCAACTCCACGCGCCTGGCCCCGCTGATCTCGGCCATCGGCATGTCGCTGATCCTGCAGAACTACGTGCAGCTCGCCCAGGGCGCGCGCCAGCAGGGCGTACCGACGCTGCTCGACGGCGCCCTGCGCCTGCACATCGGCGAAGGCTTCGTGATCATCACCTACACCAAGATCTTCATCATCGTGGCGTCCATCATCGGCATGGGCCTGCTCACCTACGTGATCCAGAAGACCACCCTCGGCCGTATGTGCCGGGCCACCCAGCAGGATCGCAAGATGGCGCAGATCCTCGGCATCAACACCGACCGGGTGATCTCCTATGTCTTCATCATCGGCGCGGCCATGGCGGCACTGGCCGGGGTGCTCATCACCCTCAACTACGGCACCTTCGACTTCTATGCCGGCTTCATCATCGGCATCAAGGCCTTTACCGCGGCGGTGCTCGGCGGCATCGGCTCGCTGCCCGGCGCGATGCTCGGCGGCATCATCCTCGGCATCTCAGAAGCCCAGTTCGCCAGCCTGGTGAACTCGGACTACAAGGACGTCTTCAGCTTCTCGCTGCTGGTGGCGATCCTGATCTTTAGGCCCCAGGGGCTGCTCGGCAAACCCCAGGTCACGAAGGTGTGAATCCATGAGTCAGACGTCTTCCTCCTTCGATCTCAAGGTCGTGCTGCGCGACACCCTCATGGTCGGCCTGGTCTCGCTGATCCTGTTCGGCCCCATCGTCGGCATCGTGCTCGACGGCTATGGCTACAACGTCGAGCCCGGCCGCGTCGGCATCATGGTCGCGGTGGTCATGGCCGGCCGCTTCCTGCTCAGCCTGTTCGGCCAGACCGCCAAGGGGCGCGACTGGATCGAGTCCTTCAAGCGCAACGACGGTGGCGTCCATGTGCTGCCGCCCGGGCACAAGTCCAACCTCAGATTCATCCTGCCCATCATCATCCTGGTCGCCATCGCCTTTCCCTTCCTGGCCACCAAGTACTGGCTGACGGTGATCATCCTCTGCCTGATCTATGTGCTGCTGGGCCTGGGGTTGAACATCGTGGTGGGCCTGGCCGGTCTGCTCGACCTCGGCTACGTCGGCTTCTATGCCATCGGCGCCTATGGCCTGGCGCTGGGTTACCAGTATCTGGGGCTGGGCTTCTGGACCATGCTGCCGCTCGCCGCGATCCTGGCCGCGGTGGCGGGGGCGATACTGGGGTTCCCGGTCTTGCGCATGCACGGCGACTACCTGGCCATCGTCACCCTTGGCTTCGGCGAGATCATCCGCCTGGTGCTCAACAACTGGCTGGAGGTGACCAAGGGCCCCAACGGCATCGCCGCGCCGTCGCCGACCTTCTTCGGCATCGAATTCGGTCGGCGCGCGAAGGAGGGCGGGGTACCCATCCATGAGCTGCTGGGCATCAGCTACAACCCCAACGCGACCATGATCTTCATCTACACCGTGCTGTTCCTGGTGGTGCTGCTGGTGCTCTACATCAAGCACCGCCTGACCCGCATGCCGGTCGGCCGGGCCTGGGAAGCCCTGCGCGAAGACGAGATCGCCTGCCGCGCCATGGGTCTGAACCACGTGCTGGTCAAGCTCTCGGCCTTCATGATCGGTGCCTCCACCGCGGGCCTCGCCGGGGTGTTCTTCGCCACCTACCAGGGCTTCATCAACCCGGCCTCGTTCAACTTCTTCGAGTCGGTGCTGGTGCTGGCCATCGTGGTACTGGGCGGTCTGGGCTCCACCGTCGGGGTGGTGGTCTCGGCTTTCGTCATGACCCTGCTGTTCGAACTGCTGCGCGAATTCGGCGACATCCGCATGCTGGTGTTCGGCGTGCTCATGGTGGTGATGATGATGTGGCGGCCGCGAGGCCTGATCCGTATCGCCCGCAGTGGCTTCGCGATTCGCAAGGGAGTGGCGCCGTGAGCGACAACATTCTGACCGTAAAGGGTCTCGGCATGAGATTCGGGGGCATCAAGGCCCTCTCGGACGTGAGCTTCGAGATCCAGCGCCAGTCCATCACCGCGCTGATCGGCCCCAACGGTGCCGGCAAGACCACGGTGTTCAACTGCCTGACCGGCTTCTACAAGGCCACCGATGGCGAGATCCGCCTGGACACCGCCGATGGTCGCTCGACCCGCGTCGGCAAGATCATGGGCGAGCGCTTCCAGGCCACCGACTTCGTCAATCCGGTGCAGTTCGGCAGTCGGCTCTGGTACAAGATGTTCGGCGGCACCCACCTGGTGAATCGCGCCGGTCTCGCCCGCACCTTCCAGAACATCCGCCTGTTCAAGGAGATGTCGGTGGTGGAGAACCTGCTGGTGGCGCAGCACATGCAGTGCAACCGCAACCTCATCACCGGCATCCTCAACACCCCCGGCTATCGCCGCGCCGAGGAAAAGGCGCTGGACACGGCCTTCTACTGGCTGGAGGTGGTGGACCTGGTGGACCACGCCAACCGCCTGGCCGGCGAACTCTCCTACGGCCAGCAGCGCCGCCTGGAAATCGCCCGGGCCATGTGCACCCGCCCGGAGATCGTCTGCCTGGACGAACCGGCCGCCGGCCTCAACCCGGCCGAGACCGAGGCCCTGGCTGGCATGATCCGGCTCCTGCGCGACCAGCACCGCATCACCGTGGTGCTGATCGAGCACGACATGGGCATGGTGATGAACATCTCCGACCACATCGTGGTGCTGGACCACGGCCAAGTCATCGCCCGCGGCCTGCCGGCCGACATTCGCAACGATCCCAAGGTCATCGCCGCCTACCTCGGCGCCGAAGAAGAGGAGGTGGCATGACCACGCCGATCCTGGAGTTTCGCAACGTCGACGTCTTCTACGGGCCGATCCAGGCCCTGAAAGGCGTCTCCCTATCCATCAACGAAGGCGAGACGGTGAGCCTGATCGGCGCCAACGGTGCCGGCAAGTCCACCCTGCTGATGTCCATCTTCAGCCAGCCCCAGGCGCGCAACGGGCAGATCCTCTACCGCGGCGAGGACATCACTCGCAAGAACGCCCACTACGTGGCCTCCAACGGCATCGCCCAGTCACCGGAGGGGCGCCACGTGTTCCCCGACATGACGGTCGAGGAGAATCTGTTGATGGGCACCATTCCCATCGGCACCCGCTGGGTGGACGAGGACATGCAGCGCATGTTCGAGCTCTTCCCACGGCTCAAGGAGCGTCGCAACCAGCGCGCCATGACCATGTCCGGTGGCGAACAACAGATGCTGGCCATCGCCCGGGCGCTGATGGCGCGACCCAAGCTGCTTTTGCTCGACGAACCTAGCCTGGGTCTGGCGCCCATCGTGGTGAAGCAGATCTTCCAGATCCTGCGCGAACTGGCGCAGAGCGGCATGACCATCTTCCTGGTGGAGCAGAACGCCAACCATGCCCTGCGCCTGTCCGACCGTGCCTATGTGATGGTCACCGGCGAGATCCGCATGACCGGCAGTGGCCAGGAATTGCTGGCCAATCCCCAGGTGCGCGAAGCCTACCTGGGCGGTCACTAGCGGTGGCGGCGGTCCGCGGTCGCTGTCTGGTCGCGGGCCATGCCCGAGGACGCCTGGCCTGGGCGCCCCTGGGCCTGAGTTTCTGGGGTGGCGTCGATCCGGCCAGCGGCCGGGTGATCGATCGCCACCATCCCCTGCACGGCCTGGAACTGGCCGGTCGCATCCTGGCCATCCCCAGCGGACGCGGCTCCTGTACCGGCAGCGCGGTGCTCCTGGAGCTGTTGCTGGCGGGACACGGACCGGCAGCGCTGGTACTGGCCGAGCCGGACGAGATCCTCAGCCTCGGCGCCATCGTCGCGGAGGAATTGTTCGGCTGTTCCCTGCCGGTGGTCAGCCTGGGTGCCGAAGCCTTCGCGGCCCTGGCCGAGCGCGACGAGATCGCGGTAGCCGACGGTTGGGTCGGCGCTCCTGAAGACCCTTTCCCCGCTACTCCGGTCGATACCCCACAAGAGTTGCAGCTGAGCGCGACCGATCGGGCCAAGCTGGCAGGCGCCGAGGGCCAGGCCGTCCAGGCAGCGATGAAGATCCTGGTACGCATGGCGCAGCTGCAGGGCGCTCGCGAATTGCTCGACATCACCCAGGCCCATATCGACGGCTGTATCTACACCGGCCCGGCCAGTCTGGCCTTTGCCCAGCGGCTGGTGGCGTGGGGCGGTCGGGTACGGGTACCCACCAGTCTCAATGCGGTGTCGGTGGATCAGCGTCGCTGGCGCGAGCAGGGCATTGACCCGGCGCTGGGCGAGCCGGCCAGTGCCCTGGCCGAGGCCTATGTGGCCCTAGGCTGTCGCCCCACCTTCACCTGCGCGCCCTATCTGCTGGACAGCGCCCCGACTCTGGGCGAGCAGGTGGTCTGGGCCGAATCCAATGCCGTGGTCTTCGCCAACAGCGTGCTGGGCGCGCGCACCCAGAAGTACGCCGACTTTCTCGATATCTGCACCGCCCTGACCGGACGGGCACCCCGGGCCGGCTGCCACCTGGACAGCGGCCGCCGCGCGGCCAAGGTGTTCCGGGTCAGCATGCCCGCGGGCCATGACGACGCCTTCTATCCGCTGCTCGGCTACTGGATCGGCCTGCGCTCGCCCACCCGGATTCCCGCGGTGCTGGGGCTGGAACACGCCCAGCCCAGCCGCGACGATCTCAAGGCCTTTGGCGCCGCCTTCGCTACCACCTCGGCGGCGCCGCTGTTTCATCTGGTCGGGGTAACGCCCGAGGCGCCGACCCTGGCTGCGGTCGCCGCGCCTGAGCTGGAGGTCGAGGACATAGAGCTGGCCGATCTGCGTCGGGCCTGGGCCGAACTGGACAGCGCCACTTCCCGCGAGGTCCAGCTGGTAGCCTTGGGTAATCCGCATTTCTCTGCCGAGGAATGCCAGCGGTTGGCCGAACTATGCCGGGGCCGGTACAAGCATCCCGGTGTAGCCCTGGTGATTACCCTCGGGCGGGACGTGCGCGAAGCGGTCGGGCGGAACGGTAGCCTGGCCGAACTGGAAGCCTTCGGTGCCCAGCTGGTGGGCGATACCTGCTGGTGCATGCTCGGCGAACCCCTGGTGCCGCCCCAGGCCCTTACCCTGCTGACCAACTCCGGCAAGTTCGCCCACTATGGCCCGGGCCTCACCGGTCGCGAGCTGCGCTTCGCCGGTCTGGCCGCCTGCGTGGAAGCGGCCTGCACCGGACTGGCGCCGGCCGGACCGCCCGCCTGGCTCGCATCGGCAGACTTATCCCGCTGATAGTGGGCTCGGGTTCTGTACAGGAATTCCGTGGATCGTCCTGTGGATAAGCTTGGCATAGCCGGACGCGAAGCCCAGGGCGCCTGGTCTGGCGGGAACTGTTCAAAAAATCGCCAGTGCACGAAAAACCTCAAGATACCAAGGCGTTATAACTGATCCGCTGGATTCCCAGCGATCTGAGTATTCGCCTGACCAACGTCCCTGAGCTATCGTTGGCCTCGGCCAAACTCCCTCGCAGAAGGAATCTTTCATGTCTTCGATCTTCATCACCGGCGCTACCTCCGGGTTCGGTGCCGCCACCGCTCGCCGCTTCGCCAAGGACGGCTGGTCGATCGTCATCACCGGCCGCCGCGAGGATCGCCTGCACGCCTTGGCCGAGGAATTGTCCGGGCAGGCCAAGGTGCTGCCGCTGGTGCTGGACGTCCAGGATCGCGCCGCTGTGGAAGCCGCGGTCGCCGGCCTGCCGGAGGAATTCAACCAGCTGCGCGCCCTGGTCAACAACGCCGGTCTGGCGCTGGGCAACACCCCCGCCCAGAGCTGCGACCTGGACGACTGGGACACCATGGTCGATACCAACATCAAGGGCATGCTCTATTGCACCCGCCTGCTGTTGCCGCGACTGATCGCCCATGGCGCCGGCGCCGGCATCGTCAACCTGGGCTCGGTCGCGGGCGACTATCCCTATCCGGGCAGCCACGTCTATGGCGCCACCAAGGCCTTCCTCAAGCAGTTCAGCCTGAGCCTGAGATCGGACCTGCTGGGCACTGGGGTACGGGTGACCAACATCGAGCCGGGCCTGTCAGAAAGCGAGTTCTCGGTGGTGCGCTTCGGTGGCGACCAGGCCAAGGCCGATGCGGTCTATGCCGGTACCGAACCCCTGACCCCGGACGACATCGCCGAATCCATCCACTGGACGCTGAACCAGCCCAAGCACGTCAACATCAACCGCATCCAGCTGATGGCGACCTGCCAGGCGTTCAGCAACTTCAACATCCATCGCAACAGCTGAGGCCGCTCGCTCGGTTCTGATCAAACATCGCCGAGCACCGCACTATTCGTAGTGGACTAGAGCACCTTGACCGCCCGGCCGATGAACTGGATCGGTCCGGTGGGTCGGCCGGTGGGCGACCCGCCCTGGTCTTCCAGGGTGAGTTCGAACAGCTGATTGGCTTCCAGCGGCGGCAGCTGGTCCAGCGGCACCTGCAGGGTACGCCCCGGCTCGACCAAGCCCAGCGACACCGGGCCTTGCCAGGCATCGGCCTTGGTCCAGAATTGCAGCGCCTTGCCGGTCGGCACGGCGTCGCGCCCCAGGGGAATCAGCTGCAGGTCACGGGCACTGGCGGTCTGGATCACCCAACCGGGCGTACGGTCGTCAGGTGCCGCCAGCACCACCAGGTAACTTGGCGTGGGTACCGGTCGCAGCAGTAGCAGCACCGCGAGCACCAGACTGGCGGCCAGCCCTGCCGCACTCAGGCCCTGCCAGAGCGCCAGACGCTGCCACAGCGACTCGCGCCGGAAGGGGACCTTGGCGTCGGCCTCGCCCAGACTGCGCTCGATGCGCGGCCACAGATTCGCGCCGGGCTGGACGGGTGGCACCCGCTCGGCCAGTGGCTGCAGACGCGCCTCCCAGCGCGCCACGGCGGCGGCCAGCAGGGCGTCCGTCGCCAGCGCACCTTCCACCCGACGACGCTGCTCCGCGTCCAGGGTGCCGAGCACGTATTCGCCGGCCAGGCGTTCGCGCTCCTCGTCCGGGGGCAGGGTGGTGTCGCCGTTCATGTCATGCACTCCCTGAGCGCCTTGAGGCCGCGCGTGATCCAGCTCTTCACCGTGCCCAGCGGCGCCTGCAGGCGCTGGGCGATCTCGCCATGGGAGCAGCCGTCCAGGTAGGCGGCCAGGATGGCCTCCCGCCGCGGCGCCTCCAGGTTCTGCAGGCAGCCCTCCAGGCGGCGGCCGTCGGCCTCTCGCACCGGATCGGCAGACTCGGCCAGGGGTTCCCAGCCGTCCGCCAGGGGCACCAGCCGCTGGCGATCGCGCAGGGCGTTGAGCGCGAGGTTGCGCGCTACGCTGCACATCCAGCCACGCGCCGAACCACGCTCCGGGGCGAACCCGGCGGCGCCGCGCCAGATGCGCAGAAAGGCGTCGTGGAGAATGTCCTCGGCCAGCCCGCGATCACGCACCAGGCGCAGGACGACGCCCAGCAGCAGCGGCGCCTCGGTCTGGTAGAGCCGCTGCAGGGCGACGCGCTCGCCCCGAGCGCAGGCGGCGAGCAGGGCCTCAGGGTCATGGGGACGGTCGGTCACTAGGTCACGCCAGGCTCGGGGGCGCCAGGGTGGCGACCGGATCAGCCGAGCCTAGCCGATCCGGTCGTGGCTGTCCCCCTGGACCTCAGCCCTTCTTCCAGAACAGATAGTCCGCCTGGTAGTTCACGATCTGCTGTTCGCCCTTGTTGGCCGCAGTACAGGCCTTGGCCGGCGCGACGCCACCCTTGAGCGCGGTGCGCTGGATGTAGGTGGTGCCCTGGAAGGCGCCCTTGCCCTCGGCAGGCGCGGCCTCCACCAGTTGATAGGGCAGGTTGCCGGCGCCGGCGGGGGCGACGGCCAGTTGCTTGCCGACCACCTTGGAGCCGTCGCTGGCTTCCCAGGTCGCCGGCGGACCGTAGTAGCGCCCCACCTGCTTGCCCTGGCGATCATGCAAGTCGGCCTTGGGGCCCACGAAGAACCACTCGGTCTGGCCGGGCATGTCCTTCTTGTCACGGCACTCGTAGACGATGGTGCCCTTGCCCACGGTTTCCAGCATCAGGCTGTTGCCGGCGGGGACACGGACGGCCTCGGGCAACTCACCCTGGGCCAGCAGCGGGGTGCTCAACAGGGCGGTCAGGGCCAGGATGCTGCAACGGCTGGAGATATTGTTCATGCGCTTGCTCCGGATTGAGAGGGGGCACAGTCGGCTGGACTGTAGGGGCTATACCCGGCAGCCGGGGCCTTGGATGCAGCTGTCATAAAAAATTTTCAATTCAGCGGCATAGTCGCCACCGCCTCGCGGCCGAACCGCTCTGTCCCGCGGCTTCTGTCAGCCTGCCGTCAGCCTGGTTTCAGGGATCCCTAAGGTTGTTTGGCGATAGTGGCGGCGGGTCGCGAGCCCGTCTTTCCCAGCCTGCCGGAGTCCTGCCGCGTGTCGTCCATCCCGAGTCCGGCGCGCCTGCGCCTCGAAAGTCTGGCGCTGTGCCTGCTGGCGGTGCTGCTGTTCACCCTCGGACTGTGGGAGCAGCCTTTCATCGGCTTCGACGGCCGCTTCGCGCTGTTCGCCCAGGAGATGTTTCGCCACGGGGCCAGTGCCTTCCCGACCAGTTACGGACAGCCCTATCCGGACTATCCCGCCACCTCGACGCTGCTGATCGACGTCTTCGCCCAGCTATTCGGCGAGGTCAATCGCCTGGCCACGGTGATTCCCACCGCGCTGGCCTCGGCGGCCATCGTCGGTCTGCTTTATCGCCTGCTGGCCGAGCGGTCCCGCGCCTGGGGCCTGCTGGCGGTACTGGTGCTGCTGCTCACCAACGGCTTTCTGGCCAAGGCCCGCTCCATCTGCCTCGATCAGTTCGTTACCTTGGCGGCGCTGGGCTGCTTCTATCTGCTGTGGAGCGCCGACCAGCGCGGCCTGCCCCGGCGGCGCGCCCTGGTGTTCCTGTGCCTGGCCGCCGGCTTCGCCGTGCGCGGACCGCTGGGGTTGATCGAGCCCTGTGGTGTGGTCTGCGTCTACTGGCTGCTGCAGGGCGACTGGCGGCGCAGCTTCGGCTACGGGCTGGTGGGCGCCGTGGTGCTGGCGCTGTGCTGCGCCCTGTTGTTCGGCCTGGCCTGGCGTACCGGCGGCCCGGTCTTTGTCGAAGACGTGCTGCGCATGCAGGTCTCCGGGCGGCTGGACGACACCGACGGTGCCGGCTATCCCTGGTGGTACTTCCTGCAACTGGGGCTCTATCGCTATGCGCCGGCCTTTCCCCTGGCACTGCTGGCCTTGCCGACGCTGAGACACCACTGGCGGCTGCGCCATGAGCAGGCGGACAGCCGCCTGCTGCTCCAGCTGGCCGGCTTCGCCACGCTGATCGTGGTGGCCCTGTCGATACCCACCTTCAAGAAGCCCTATTACATCCTGCCGGCCATCCCGGCCTGCGCCGCCCTCGGCGCCTGGGTGCTGCTGCAGGGGCAGGGTGCCCTGGCCTGGGTACGGCGGCTGTTCCTGACGCTGCTGGTGATCTTCCCGCTGGTGCTCGGGGTGCTGGTCAAGCTGCAGCAGCCCCGGCTGCAGGCCGCGGGCTGGTGGCCTGAACTGGATCTGCGCTTCCTGCTGGGCGCCTTCGCCATCCTGACGCTGTTCGCCCTGGTGGCCGCCTGGCGCGAGCGCGGCGCCTTCCGCCTGGGCATGCCCCTGGCCGCGGCAGCCTTGGCGCAATGGCTGCTGGTGGTGCTGGCGCTGGATCCGATGCAGGCGCTGCGCTACGACACCCGGGCCTTCGTCACCCGCCTGGAAAGCCTGCGCCAGGGGGAGCCCGGGCAACTGGTGTTCCTTGGTCTGGGCCAGGACACCAAGGCCTTTCGCTACCTGATGAATCTCGACTACGACGTGCCCCTGCCGACCTTCCTCGATATCGGCCAGGCGGCGCAGCTCGCCCAGGTCACCCGACCCGCCTATGTGCTGCTCGACGCCGACAGCCAGTCCGCTCTGGCCGGCACCCCGTTGGCCAGTCGCCGACCGGTGCTGGAAGGGCGCTTCAACGACAACCGCTGGCAGGCCTACTACCTGCCCTGAGGCCGCTGTGATGACCGATTTGCCCGATTTCAAACGTCGCCGGCTGTGCCTGGCGCTAGCCGGTTTGCCGTTGCTGGCCGCCTGCAAGCCGACCCAGCGCTACGGCCTGCCGGAACACCGCGCACTCTGGTTCGAACGGCATGCCTTCGCTCCGTTGGCGCCGCTGCCGTCGCGCAGCAGCTTCCTGCTCGGCGTGCTGCCCGATACCCAGTACTACAGCGAGAACAATCACGAGATGCTGCCCAATGGCCGGCGGGTGAAGCGCTATGGTCACCTGGGCTATTCGCCGGCGTTGGCCTTTCATGCTCAGACCCATTGGCTGGCGCACAATGCCGCGGCGTTGAACCTGCCCTTCGTGGTGCATCTGGGCGATCTGGTGGAAAACGCCGAGCAGCGTGGCGAATGGGCCTTGGCCAGTCACGCCATGGCACGGCTGGAGCAAGCGGGGGTGCCCTACAGCGTCATGACCGGCGACCATGATGTCGTCGAGCTCTACACCGAGGATCGCCTGCGCGACGGTCGCGAGCTTTTCACCCAGTACTTCGGCCGCGAGCGAGCGGCGCGCCAGGCCACCTTCATCGAACGCGACGTCACCGGCCTCAACGAGGCCCATCGTTTCTCGGCCCTGGGGCAGGGCTTCCTGCTGCTGACCCTGGACTGGTGCCCCTCGGACCAGAGTCTGGACTGGGCCCAGGGCATGCTGGATCGCTATCCGCACCTGCCGACCATCCTGGCCTCGCACAACATCGTCGACCTGATGAATGGCCAGGCCGTGCTTTCCACCCGCCGCAACGACACTGGGGTGCGGCTATGGCATCGGCTGATCCGCCGCAACGATCAGATCTTTCTGACCCTTAACGGCCACAACCACGGCAGCGGTCATCTGCGGCTGACCAACGACCTGGGCCATCCGGTGGATCTGCTGCTGATCAACTACCAGACCGAATACGCCGGCGGCAACGGCCTGCTGCGCCTGCTGGAACTCGATCTGGCGCAGGGCAGGCTGGAGGCCTTCACCTATTCGCCCTGGGTTGCCTATCGCCAGCAGAGCGGCGACCTGCCCGTGCGCCTGGGTAGCGATCCACGCGACACCTATTCCGCCGAGGTGCTGGCGCCCCTGGCCTCGCCGCAGTTCGATAACAGATTCGTGCTCGAGGTGGACTTCGCCACGCGCTTCGCCGGCTTTGGCGGCTATACCGCGCAGTTGCCGGCGGTGGCGGAAGAGGGCGTGCTGGCGCGGCTGCGCCAGCAGTTGGGGATCACCTAGGAGCCTGCTCAAAGGCTGCTGCGCGTCGGCCAAACGGCGTTGAAAATGGCTTCGGGATGCTCATTTACTATTTGTAAATTCCGCTTCCTCAGCCATTTTCGCCTTGTTTGTCTCTAGCTCGCGAGCCTTTGAGCAGGCTCTGAAAGGTCAGGCGGCTAACAGCCAGCCACCGGCCACGGCAGTGGCGACGCCGGCGAGTCGCACCAGCGGCGTGGCCGCCTGGGGCAGGTAGCGCACCACGGCATAGCCCAGGCCATGCAGGGTGGCGGTGGCGGCGACGAAGCCCAAGGCATAGGCCCAGGGATTACCCATTTCCGGCAATTCCAAACCATGGGCCACGCCGTGGAACAGGGCGAAGGCGGCGGTCAGGCCGACGGCTGCGGCCACCGGCGGACGGGCGGCCAGAGCCACCAGCAGGCCCAGGGCCAGCACCGAGGCGGCGATGCCGGTCTCCAGCAAGGGCAGCTCCAACCCGGCAGAGCCCAGCAGACCGCCGATCAGCATGGTGCCGACAAAGGCGCAGGGCAGCGCCAGGCGCGCCTTGCCCTGCTGCTGGGCGGCCCAGAGGCCCACGGCCAGCATGGCCAGCAGGTGGTCGAGACCGGTCAGGGGGTGTAGCACCCCGGCGGCCAGGCCGTTCTCGGCGTGACCCGGATGGGCGAAAGCCAGGGCCGGGGCGAGCAGCAGGGCGGCGGTGGCGAGGATCTTGGCGTGTCTCATGGGAGCTCCTTGGGGGGTGAAATCCTGGGTTCAGGCAGCGGTCAGCAGACCCTGCTTCTCGATGAAGGCGATGATCTCTTCCAGGCCCAGACCGGTCTTCTGGTTGCTGAAGACGAAGGGCTTGTCGCCACGCATCTTGCGGGTGTCGCGGTCCATCACCTCCAGGGAGGCGCCGACCTGCTCGGCCAGATCGATCTTGTTGATCACCAGCAGATCCGACTTGCAGATGCCAGGGCCGCCCTTGCGCGGCAGCTTGTCGCCGGCCGAGACGTCGATGACGTAGAGGGTCAGGTCGGACAGCTCGGGGCTGAAGGTGGCAGAGAGGTTGTCGCCCCCAGATTCCACCAGGATCAGGTCCAGACCGGGGAAGCGGCGATTGAGCTGGTCAACTGCCTCCAGATTGATGGAGGCGTCTTCGCGGATGGCGGTGTGCGGACAGCCGCCGGTCTCCACGCCGAGGATGCGTTCGGGCGCCAGGGCTTCGTTGCGCACCAGGAAATCGGCGTCCTCGCGGGTGTAGATGTCGTTGGTCACCACCGCCAGGTTATAGCGCTCGCGCAGGGCGCGGCAGAGGGCCAGGGTGAGGGCGGTCTTGCCGGAGCCGACCGGACCGCCGATACCGACGCGCAGGGGTTGGGTAGTCATCAGGGGATCTCCTAGGAACGGAACAGGCGGCTGTACTGCCGCTCGTGGGCCATGCTGCTGAGGGCCAGGCCGAAGGGGGCGCCGCCCCAGGTCGCTTCGGGCAGCTCGGCGGCCTGCTCGGCCGTGGCGGCCAGGGTCGGCAGCAGAAGGGAGGTGAGGCGCTGGGCGGCTTGCTGGCCCAGCGGCAGGGTTTTCATCAGTACCGCCAGCTGATTCTCCAGCCAGGTCCACAGCCAGGCGTCCAGGGCGGCCCGGGGGGCGATCGCCCAGGCCCGGGCGGCCAGCGCCCAACCCAGGGCGAAGGTCGGGGTCAGCTCGGCGAGCAGGCGGCGGCTGGCGTCATCCAGCTCCGGCAGACCGAGCAGCAGCTGCGCCAGGGAATAGCCGGTCTGGCGACTTTCCAGCTGGAATTCCGCGGTCTCGCGACTGGCGCGGTGACGCTCGGCCAGTTCGCCCAGGTGCGTCCAGTCACTGGCCGCCGCAGCCTTGCAGTGGGCCAGCAGCAGCGGCGCCTCGAAGCGCGCCAGATTGAGTTCGAGATTGTCGCGCAGCCAGACCTCGGCCTCCGCCGCGCTGCGGATCAGGCCGCTGTCGATGGCCAGTTCCAGTCCCTGGGAATAGCTGTAGCCGCCAATGGGCAACTGGGGACTGGCCAGGCGCAGCAGCGCGAACGGCGCATTCACGTGCGCACGCCGAAGTGGTGCAGCTTGGGCGCGTAGTTGAAGCCTTCCTCGCCATGGTGCGAGTGGTGGTGACCGCCGCCGTAGGCGCCGTGCTCGGGCTGGAAGCCGGCTTCGATCTCGCTGACCTGGGCGCCGAGCTGCTCCAGCATGGCCTTGAGCACATAGTCGTCCAGCAGCCGCAGCCAGCCATCACCGATCTGCAGGGCGACGTGGCGATTGCCCAGGTGGTAGGCGGCGCGGGTCAGCTCGAAGGCACTGGCGCAGGTCACGTGTAGCAGTTTTTCCGGCCGGGCTACGACCCGCACGATGCGGCCGTCGCGGGCTTCGAGGCAGTCGCCATCGGCCAGCGGCGGTTGCCCGCGTTCGAGAAACAGGCCGACGTCTTCGCCAGCGCTGGTGGTGGCTCTCAGGCGACTCTTGCTGCGGGCGTCGTAGGTGAGGTGGAGTTCGGCGTCCCAGGTATCCCGGGGTGCGCAGCGGCTTTGGACGACCAGCATGGCAGGACTCTTGGCAGTTTTGCCCAGCTCTACAGCAAGGGGCCTGCCAAGGTGTGCAAGTCGCCTGGTTCTGGGGCGCCGGAAGTTGGCCTGGCGTTCAGGTTGCTCTTATTTGGTGCGCCATTGCATCGGCTAGTAGGGCGACGCCCTCCTTTGGGGCATTGGTGCGCTCGCCGCGCCGCCAGTGCTTGCTACCGATCAGGATCAGCTTGAGTTGCTGCACCATCTTTGCCGCCGGCCACAGCGGCGGCGGTGTGGTCAGCGGCGGCGGATCGATCAGCTCCGGCAGGGTGGCGAACACCGTCTTCACCACCAGGTCGGCCAGGACATCGATCTGCGACGGACTCAGATGGGGCAGCCGACCCAGAGCGAGCAGGTCCCGGGCCAGGTCCTGGGTGATGCGCTGGCGCAACTCGGCGATGGCCTGGCGCACGGCCTGGGAGCCGCCGTATTGCTCACGGGCGAGAAAGAGGAACTGATCGCGGTTGTCGCTCACGGCGCCGAGAAAGATCTCCACCGAAGCCTCGATCATGCCGCGCTGCTGCAATTCGTGATGACGCACCTGGCGCAGGGCGTCGCGAAAGGTGTCGCCCACCTCGGCCACCAGGGCCAGGCCGAAGGTTTCCATGTCGCTGAAGTGGCGATAGAAGCCCGCCGGGACGATGCCGGCCTGGCGACTCACCTCGCGCAGGCTGAGACTGCCGAAGCCGCGGCCGCTGTTCATCAGCAGGCGCGCCGATTCCAGCAGCGCCTGGCGCGTTTGCAGCTTCTGCTGGGCACGGATCGACATGGAGAGATTCCGGAAGAGAAGGCGGCACTGTAGCAAAGGATGCCCCTGCTGACTCCAAGGGTTTTCCACGACCGCCGGGTGGTAGTCTCTGGCGCGAGCCTTGCCTTGAGAGCGTCATGAATCTCGACAACCGTATCAAGTTTCGCCACTTGCTGTGCTTTCTGGAGATCGCCCAGCAGCGCAGCTTCGCCAAGGCCGCCGATGCCATCGCCGTGTCCCAGCCGGCCATCTCCAAGACCATCCGCGAACTCGAGGAGATCCTCGAGGTGCGCCTGTTCGAGCGTGGCAAGGGCGAGGTGACCCTGACCGAGGCGGGCCTGCTGTTCCTGCGCCACGCCGGTCCCTGCGTCCAGGCCCTGCGCGAGGGCATGCAACTGGTGCGCGGTGGCGAGGCCGGCGGCCTGGTGCGGGTCGGGGTGCTGTCGACGGTGGAAAGCCAGGTGCTGCCCGAGGTACTGGCGCGCCTGCATGAGCGTCATCGCCAACTGATCGTCAACGTCGCTACCGGTCCCAGCGCCTACCTGCTCGGGCAATTGCGCGTCGGCGACCTGGATCTGGTGGTCGGCCGCATGACCGACAGCCCGGACATCCATGGCCTCGACTTCGAACACCTCTATACCGAGGCCCTGACCCTGGTGGTGCGCCCGGGACATCCGCTGAGCCAGGCGCTGCCGGCGGACCTGGCGACCCTGGCGCGCTATCCCCTGGTGCTGCCCTTGCCCGGTACCACCATCCGCCGCCACGCCGAGAGTCTCTTCGTTCAGTGTGGCATTCCCCTCAGTCCCCAGCGGCTGGAAACCCTGTCGCCGACCCTCAGCCGCCAGTATGTCCGTCAGAGCGAAGCCCTGTGGATCGCTCCGCTGGATGCGGTACGCCGCGACCTGGCCAGCGGCGAGCTGATCGAGGTGGAGCTTGGCGTCCGCGAAGCCGGCGGCTCGGTCGGCATCTGCCGCAATGGCAGCGTGGCCCTGTCGCTGGCCACCCAGAGGTTCTGTGACGTCTTGCGCGAGGTAGCCAGCGAGCTGACACTTAACCATTAGGTTATGGGTCAGGGCGCACCTTTCAATTCAGCCAGGCTGCGTCCTGGGCCACACTGGGATCGGCCAGCCCTTGGCCCCGATCCTTCCGTGGAGCATTCCAATGCATAACAAGCCCCACGACGTTCGCTACGTCGCCCGTGATCGCACCTGGCATCCCCAGGCCTATACGCCAGCCTACAAATCCTCGATTCCCCGCTCGCCGCGCCAGGCGCTGGTTAGCCTGCAGCACCAGACTGTGTCCGAGCGCAGCGGCCCGGACTTCTCGCGGCTGCCCCTGGGGCCCCACGACAACGACCTGCTGCTCAACTTCGGCACCGGCCAGTTGCCTCAGGGTGAACGCATCATCCTGTTCGGCACCCTGCGTGACCAGTTCGGCAAGCCGGTGCCCAATTCCCTGGTGGAGATCTGGCAGGCCAATGCCGGTGGTCGCTACCGGCACAAGAACGATGTCTACCTGGCGCCGCTCGACCCCAACTTCGGTGGCGTCGGCCGCACCCGTACCGACAGCCAGGGCAACTATGTCTTCCGCACCGTCCGCCCGGGTCCCTATCCCTGGCGCAACGGCAGCAACGACTGGCGCCCGGCGCACATCCACGTCTCGGTCATGGGCCCGGCCATCGCCACCCGGCTGATCACCCAGCTCTATTTCGAGGGCGATCCGCTGATCCCGCTGTGCCCCATCGTCAAGTCCATTGCCGATCCCGCCGCGGTGCAGACCCTCATCGCCCGCCTGGACATGAGCATGGCCAATCCCATGGACTGCCTGGCCTATCGCTTCGACATCGTCACCCGCGGCGCGCGGCAGACGTTCTTCGAACATCATTGAGGACGCCGACATGACCCCCAACCGCCACGACCTGCTACCGGAAACCCCCTCCCAGACCGCCGGCCCCTATGTGCACATCGGCCTGGCCCTGGCCGCCGCCGGCAATCCCACCCGGGCGGTCGAGATCTGGAACGAGCTGGCCAGGCCCGATGCTCCCGGTGAGCACATCCTGCTCACCGGCCAGGTGTTCGACGGCAACGGCAACCTGGTGCGCGATTCCTTCCTGGAGTTCTGGCAGGCCGACCATGAGGGTCAGTACGACCCGGTCTACGACGTGGAAAAGGCCTTCAACGGCTTCGGTCGCACCGCCACCACCTTCGACGCCGGTGACTGGACGCTGCACACCATCAAGCCCGGCCAGGTCGCCGACCAGCGCGGCCAGCCCATGGCACCGCACATCAACGTCACCCTGTTCGCCCGCGGCATCAACATCCACCTGCAGACACGCCTCTACTTCGACGATGAAGCCGAGGCCAATGCCCGCTGCCCGGTCTACAACCTGCCGGAGCCGGAGCGCCGGGCTACCCTGCTGGCGCGCCGTTGCGAGATCGATGGCCGCTTGGCCTATCGCTTCGACATCCACCTGCAGGGTCCGCAGGAAACCGTCTTCTTCGATATCTAGCGTGCAGACAGCAAAAAGCCCTGCCAAGGCAGGGCTTTTTCATGGGCGCGATCCGCAGGTCAGATGCGGTAGGTGGTCTTGGTCATGACCTTGGACACCAGACTCATGCCGTATTTGACCGGCGTTGGAAAGCGCCAGCCACCAGCCGCCAGGGCGTGCTCGGCATGCTGTTCCTCGTCGATGCGCATCTGCTCAAGCACCGCCCGCGACTTGGCGTCGGCTGCCGGCAGCTTTTCCAGGTGCTCATCCAGATGGCGGCAGACCTGATCCTCGGTGGCGGCGACGAAGCCCAGGCTCAGGCGATCGCTGATCAATCCGGCACCTGCGCCGATCCCGAAGGACAGACCATAGAACAGCGGATTGAGCAGACTAGGGCGCTCACCCAGGGCGCGGATGCGCTGCTCGCACCAGGCCAGGTGGTCGATCTCTTCGTCCGCCGAACGCTCCATTTCCTCCCGGACTTCCGGCAACTTGGCGGTCAGCGCCTGGCCCTGGTACAGCGCCTGGGCGCAGACCTCGCCGGTGTGGTTGATGCGCATGAGACCGGCCGCATGACGGCGTTCCTCGTCGCTGAGCTCGGCATCCTTGAGCGGAATGGCCGGCGAGCTGCGCGTGGGAGCGCCGCTGAAGGGCGTCAGGGTACGCAGGGCGGTATCGGCCTGGATCAGCAGCCGATCGAGCGGGGAGTAGAGGCGCTTGGAGCGCATGGTGATCTCCTTGGCGGGCGAGGGAAGGGCAGGGCGATACTCAGCCCGGCGGCCAGGTCATCTGCCGCTTGCCCAGCACATGCATATGGATGTGATAGACCGTCTGGCCACCCAGGGCGTTGCAATTCATCGCCACGCGGAAGCCTTCCTCGCAGCCCTGCTCCTGCGCCAGGCGCTGGGCGGTGAAGAGGATATGGCCGGCGAGCTGCTTGTCGTCGGCCTCGCTGAGGTCGTGCAGGGTCGCGATGTGCTTCTTGGGGATGACCAGAAAGTGCACGGGCGCTTGCGGAGCGATGTCATGGAAGGCCATGACCTGATCGTCCTCGTAGAGCACCTTGGCCGGAATGTCTCCGGCGACGATCTTGCAGAACAGACAATCCACGTCGATCTCCTGCTGGCTGAATAGCGTCCAAGTGTACCAGCGGCTGTGCCCTGGGGTCAGGTGCCGCCGGCGGGATCACCCTTACGCGGGTTGAAAGAGTTTGCCGATCCGCACCGCGGCCGCACGCACCAGGGCGCGGGGCAAGAGGCGCGGCAACAGGCTGCCCAGGCGATTGCGCCAGCCCGGCACAATCACCGCCTGGCGCCGCTCCAGTCCACGCACCGCGGCCAGGGCCACCTCCTCGGCGGACATCAGCAGCTTGCCCTGCTCCATGCGCCCGGTGTGCAGCCCGGCATTCTTGAAGAAGGCGGTACGGGTCGGCCCGGGGCAGAGCACCGACACCGACACCCCGCGCTTCTTGAGCTCTTCGCGCAGGCCCTCGGAGAAATGCAGGACATAGGCCTTGGTCGCCGCATAGCTGCTCATGTAGGGAATCGGCTGGAAAGCCGCGGTCGAGGCGACGTTGAGGATCTGGCCGCCGCCCTGGATCGCCATGTGCTGGCCCAGGGCATGGCACAGCCGGGTGAGCGCCAGGATGTTCAGCTCCAGCTGCTCCTGCACCCGCGGCCAGTCGGCGGCGAGAAAGTCACCGCCGCTGCCGATCCCGGCGCAGTTGACCAGCAGGCCGATGGCTCTCTCGCTCTGCTCCAGTTCGTGCAGCAGACCGGTCAGGTGCAGCGGCTCCGCCAGGTCGCAGACCCGGTACAGCACTTCCACGTCGAAGCGCTGGGCCAGTTCGGCGGCGATGCTCTCCAGCTTGTCCTTGCGCCGCGCCAGCAGGATCAGCGGCTGGCCCCGCCGCGCCAGGGCCTCGGCCAGGGCCAGACCGATCCCGCACGAGGCACCGGTTACCAGGGCATAACGCTGCATACTGCTTTCTCCAGGAAACGCCGGTCGCCGGCGGATCTGCCGTGGACCTAGTAGGGTTTGACCACCACCAGGATGACGATGGCGATGAGCACCAGTACCGGCACCTCGTTGAACCAGCGATAGAACACATGGCTGCGCTTGTTCTCGCCGCGCTCGAAACGCTTGCGCATGGCGCCGCAGACATGGTGATAGCCGATCAGCACCACCACCAACGCCAGCTTGGTGTGCATCCAGCCCTGTGTCATCCAGCTCGGATTGATCAGCAGCAGGCCGATGCCGAACACCAGCGTGAGGATCATCGCCGGCAGCATGATGCCGCGGTACAGCTTGCGCTCCATCAGGCAGAAGCGCTCGTGGCTCACGGCGTCGCTGCTCTGGGCGTGATAGACGAACAGGCGCGGTAGATAGAACAGGCCGGCGAACCAGCAGACCAGGGCAATCAGGTGGAAGGCTTTCAACCAAAGATAGAGCATCGGGGCGTTCTCCTTATCAGGCGGCGCGATATTAGAGTGGCGCCGACGGCAAGTCATTCACTCCAGTCATCTCGGCCAGCCTCCCGTGGTCGCCCAATAGTTGACCCTTTTGCTCGGGCAAGCGGATAATTTCCTGACTGAATTGTGTTCGGCGCAAGCCGGGAGACTACGGCAATGACCATTGAAACCTTCACCCCGACCCCCCTGCAGTTCACCCTGGGCGCGGCCAGCAAGGTGAAGAACCTGATCGAGGAAGAGGGCAATCCCCGCCTGAAGCTGCGCGTCTTCGTCACGGGTGGCGGCTGCTCGGGCTTCCAGTACGGCTTCACCTTCGATGAAGATTCCGCCGACGACGACACCGTCATCGAGCGCGATGGCGTGCACCTGGTGGTGGATCCCATGAGCTTCCAGTACCTGGCCGGTGCCGAGGTGGACTACCAGGAAGGCCTGGAAGGCTCGCGCTTCGTCATCAAGAACCCCAACGCCGCCACCACCTGTGGCTGCGGTCAGTCCTTCTCCATCTGACCTGAACCGCGCCCGGCCTAGTGTGGGTAGAGTGCACCCAGGACCCGGAGCCCGCTGGCTCCGGTGACCGCGGGGCAATTGCCGGGTAGCCGTTCGCAGAAACGCTGGGCCAGCCAGGCGAAAGCCATGGCTTCCATCCAGTCCGGCGAGACGTCATAGGCCGCAGTGCTCTGCACCCTGGCTGGCGCCAGTTGCCGCGCCAGACGCGCCATCAGATCCTGATTGTGCGCCCCGCCGCCACAGACCAGCACCTCGTCCACCGCCTGGGCGGCCAGGATGCTCTCGGCGATGCTGCGAGCGCTCAGCTCGGCCAAGGTGGCCTGGACATCCGCCGGATCCAGCGCCTCATGCTCGGCGAGCTGTCCCTGTAGCCAGGGCAGATTGAAGTGCTCGCGTCCGGTGCTCTTCGGTCCGCTCTTCATGAAGAAGGGATCGCTCAGCAGCCGTTGCAGCAGCGCCGGCACGACCTTTCCCTGCGCCGCCCAGGTGCCATCAGCATCGAAGAGCTGCCCCTGGCTATGGTGGATCCAGGCATCCAGCAGCACGTTGCCCGGTCCGCAATCGAAGCCCCGTACCGGCAGCCCCGGCGCCAACAGGGTCACGTTGCTGAAGCCACCGATGTTGAGCACCGCGCGTGGGCGATCCAGGCCGAAGAGGTCGGCATGAAAGGCCGGGACCAGCGGCGCGCCCTGACCACCGGCGGCCAGGTCGCGGCGGCGGAAGTCGGCGACCACATCGATACCGCTCAACTCGGCCAGCAGGGCGGCATCGCCGATCTGCAGGGTGTAGCCCTGGGCCGGCAGATGGCGGATGGTCTGGCCGTGGCTGCCCACGGCGCGGATATCCGCGGAGGTCAGTCCCTGCTGGGCCAGCAGCTCGGCGATACCCTGGGCGGCCAGCCTGACCCAGGCCTGTTCGGCCCGGGCGATGCGCTCGATCTCGTTGTCGCCGGGCGCGCACAGCGCCAGCAGCTCGCGGCGTAGCGCGTCCGGCATGGGCACGCCCAGGGCGGCGACGAAACGGGTCCGCTCGTCTTGTTCAATCAGGGCAATATCCAGTCCATCCAGACTGGTGCCGGACATCACCCCCAGGTAGCGCTCCATCTCAGCGCTTGTTCATCGCGAGCAGAGAGGCACGTTCCTGGTCCATGCGGGCCATGAGCGGCTGGCTCTGCGCCAGGAAGCGCGAGATCTCGTTCTTGGCGATGGGATCGGCCATGGGCAGCTTCACCCCGAGCGGATCGACGTGGTTGCCGTTGATGCGGAATTCATAGTGCAGGTGCGGACCGGTCGCCAGCCCCGTCATTCCCACGTAGCCGATCACCTGGCCCTGCTTGACCGAGGCACCGGCCTGCATGCCCTTGGCGATCCGGCTCATGTGCCCATAGACGGTGGTGTAGGTCTTGCCGTGCTGGATCATCACCACGTTGCCGTAGCCGTTCTCGCGACCGGCCTTGGCGATCTTGCCATCGCCGGTGGCATGGATCGGCGTGCCCGTGGGCGCGGCATAGTCGACGCCCTTGTGCGCGCGCATCTTGTTCAGCACCGGGTGGAAGCGGCCCATAGTGAAGCGCGAGCTGATCCGCGAGAACTCCACCGGGGTACGGATGAAGGCCTTGCGCATGCTGCCGCCTTCCGCCGTGTAGTAATTGGTGGTGCCGTTCTTGGCGGTGTAGCGCACAGCCGTAAAGGCCTTGCCCTTGTTGACGAAGCGCGCGGCCAGGATGTTGCCGTAGCCGACGTGCTTGCCGTTGACCACCTTGTCCTCGTACACCACCTCGAATTCGTCGCCTTCCTGGATGTCCAGCGCGAAGTCGATGTCGTAGCCGAAGATGGTCGCCAGCGCCATGGTCATGTCGTGGGACAGCCCGGCCTTCTGCGCCGAAGCGAACAGCGAGCTGCTGATCCGGCCCTGGGCATAGGCCCGGCGGATGTCCGGGGTGACGGTCTTGTGCTCGACCTCGTAGCCCTGGTCGGACTTGACCAGCGACAGGGTCTGCAGCGCGGTGAGCTTGGTGCGTACCGCCAGCAGTTCGCCGGCGTGATCACGCTGGAATTCGATCTTCTGACCCACCCGCAGGCGGGTCAGCTTCTTGGCTTCCTTGCTGCTGGCCAGTACCTCGTGCACCACGGCGGCAGCCAGGCCGGCCCGCTCGAACAGCGTCGAAAGGGTATCGCCCTTGCGTACGGTTTCGGTCTTCCACTGCGGCTCGACGCTTTCGGTGGCGGCGACCTCTTCTTCTTCGGCAGGGGCTTCCTCGGCGGTCTGCGCCTCCGCCTGATCCGCAGAGACCTGGGCGAAGGGGGAGGTGGTCTGGGTGTCCGCGACCTGAGTATCTGCGAGCACTTGCTCCTTCAGGTCATCCTGACCCTGCACGACGCGCTGGGCGTCCTGTTCAACATCCAAGCTGATGGAAGTACGTTTCGCCTCGACCTGCTGAGAGGGAAACACGAGCAAGGCCAGACTCAAGAGCGCGGCCACCCCGCTGGCGGCCACGAGGTGGCTTTTGGGGTAGAACGGGCTTTTGGTAATTGGCTTCGTCATTTAGCTAAAGTGATGATCTGACGTTAAAAGAAGTGAATAACTGCCTAAAATATAATCAAAAGCTGGCTGTCACAACCCTTTGGGGTGGTCGATCCGACGTGTTGGCTGGCGGCTGCTAGGGGCATCTTGATAAGGTTCACGCTTTCGAAATTCAGAGGCGAAGCCCCCATGAAAACGGTCCAGGAGCAGCTGGCGGTCATCAAGCGTGGAGCAGATGAGCTGCTCGTCGAGTCAGAGCTTGTAACAAAACTGGAGCGCGGCACCCCGCTGCGCATCAAGGCAGGCTTCGATCCGACCGCTCCGGATCTGCACCTTGGCCACACCGTGCTGATCAACAAGCTGCGCCAGTTTCAGGAGTTGGGCCATCAGGTCATCTTCCTGATCGGTGACTTCACCGGCATGATCGGCGATCCCAGTGGCAAGAGCGCCACCCGCCCGCCGCTGACCCGTGAACAGGTGCTGGAGAATGCCGAGACCTACAAGGCCCAGGTATTCAAGATCCTCGACCCGGCTCGTACCGAAGTGGCCTTCAACGCCACCTGGATGGATCAGCTGTCGCCGGCCGACTTCATTCGCCTCTCTTCCCAGTACACCGTGGCGCGCATGCTCGAGCGCGACGACTTCAGCAAGCGTTACGCCGGCAATCAGCCCATCGCCATCCACGAGTTCCTCTATCCCCTGGTCCAAGGCTATGACTCCGTCGCCCTGCGCGCCGATGTCGAACTGGGCGGTACCGACCAGAAGTTCAACCTGCTCATGGGGCGCGAACTGCAGCGCGCCTACGGCCAGGAAGCCCAGTGCATCCTGACCATGCCGCTGCTCGAAGGCCTGGATGGCGTCAAGAAGATGTCCAAGTCCCTGGGCAACTATGTAGGTATCCAGGAAGCGCCGGGGGTCATGTACAACAAGCTGGTGTCCATTCCCGACACCCTCATGTGGCGCTACTTCGAACTGCTCAGCTTCCGCAGCCTGGAGGAAATCGCCCAGTTCTGCAGCGATGTGGAGCAGGGCGCCAATCCCCGCGACATCAAGATCAAGCTGGCCGAAGAGATCGTGGCCCGCTTCCATGGGGAAGAAGCCGCCCAGACGGCCCATCGCTCCGCAGGTAACCGCATGAAGGATGGCGAGCTGCCGGAAGACCTGCCGGACGTCGAGCTGGAAACCGATGCCGCCTTGCCAGTCGCGGCCGTCCTCAACAAGGCCGGGCTGGTGAAGAACGCAGCGGCTGCCCGCGACCTGCTGGCCGCAGGTAGCGTCAAGGTGGATGGCGAGGTGGTCGATCGCGGCTTCCTGTTCGAAATTGGCCGTACCTATATATGTCAGGCCGGCAAGAAGGCTTTTGCCCGCATCAGCGTCCGTCAGCAATAAAATTGAAATAACCTGTTGACGCCCTCCAGAAGTCCCCTATAATGCGCCCCACTTCCGGCGCAGACGCTGAAGCGGCTTGAAAATCAAGCACTTAAGTCTGAGCCGGGCGAGGGGTCCACGGATTCTTCGCTGTTTGGTCTTCACCTCCGGGTGATGACGAAATGAAGCGGAGGGGGTTGACAGCGTCTTGGGATGCTGTAGAATTCGCCTCCCGCTGCCGAGATTGGTTAGACCGGTCAGGCAAGCGCAAGTGGTTGAGTTGAAACGAAAAAGTTCAAATCAACGCTTGACAGGATGTGAGGCTAGCGTAGAATGCGCGCCTCGGTTAGCGACACGGTCGCAACCAGCTGCTCTTTAACAAGTTGAATCAAGCAATTCGTGTGGGTGCTTGTGAGATAAGTCTGATGTCGCAAGATTATCAGCAACACAAGTAACTCGTGAATTCATGAGTTTTTTGCGATTGCTGAGCCAAGTTTAGGGTTTTCTCAAAACCCGATCAGTCTACTTAACTGAAGAGTTTGATCATGGCTCAGATTGAACGCTGGCGGCAGGCCTAACACATGCAAGTCGAGCGGATGAGAGGAGCTTGCTCCTCAATTCAGCGGCGGACGGGTGAGTAATGCCTAGGAATCTGCCTAGTAGTGGGGGACAACGTTTCGAAAGGAACGCTAATACCGCATACGTCCTACGGGAGAAAGTGGGGGATCTTAGGACCTCACGCTATTAGATGAGCCTAGGTCGGATTAGCTAGTTGGTAGGGTAAAGGCCTACCAAGGCGACGATCCGTAACTGGTCTGAGAGGATGATCAGTCACACTGGAACTGAGACACGGTCCAGACTCCTACGGGAGGCAGCAGTGGGGAATATTGGACAATGGGCGAAAGCCTGATCCAGCCATGCCGCGTGTGTGAAGAAGGCCTTCGGGTCGTAAAGCACTTTAAGTTGGGAGGAAGGGCTTACAGCGAATACCTGTGAGTTTTGACGTTACCGACAGAATAAGCACCGGCTAACTTCGTGCCAGCAGCCGCGGTAATACGAAGGGTGCAAGCGTTAATCGGAATTACTGGGCGTAAAGCGCGCGTAGGTGGCTTGATAAGTTGGATGTGAAATCCCCGGGCTCAACCTGGGAACTGCATCCAAAACTGTCTGGCTAGAGTGCGGTAGAGGGTAGTGGAATTTCCAGTGTAGCGGTGAAATGCGTAGATATTGGAAGGAACACCAGTGGCGAAGGCGACTACCTGGACTGACACTGACACTGAGGTGCGAAAGCGTGGGGAGCAAACAGGATTAGATACCCTGGTAGTCCACGCCGTAAACGATGTCAACTAGCCGTTGGGATCCTTGAGATCTTAGTGGCGCAGCTAACGCATTAAGTTGACCGCCTGGGGAGTACGGCCGCAAGGTTAAAACTCAAATGAATTGACGGGGGCCCGCACAAGCGGTGGAGCATGTGGTTTAATTCGAAGCAACGCGAAGAACCTTACCTGGCCTTGACATGCTGAGAACTTTCCAGAGATGGATTGGTGCCTTCGGGAACTCAGACACAGGTGCTGCATGGCTGTCGTCAGCTCGTGTCGTGAGATGTTGGGTTAAGTCCCGTAACGAGCGCAACCCTTGTCCTTAGTTACCAGCACGTTATGGTGGGCACTCTAAGGAGACTGCCGGTGACAAACCGGAGGAAGGTGGGGATGACGTCAAGTCATCATGGCCCTTACGGCTAGGGCTACACACGTGCTACAATGGTCGGTACAAAGGGTTGCCAAGCCGCGAGGTGGAGCTAATCCCATAAAACCGATCGTAGTCCGGATCGCAGTCTGCAACTCGACTGCGTGAAGTCGGAATCGCTAGTAATCGTGAATCAGAACGTCACGGTGAATACGTTCCCGGGCCTTGTACACACCGCCCGTCACACCATGGGAGTGGGTTGCTCCAGAAGTAGCTAGTCTAACCTTCGGGAGGACGGTTACCACGGAGTGATTCATGACTGGGGTGAAGTCGTAACAAGGTAGCCGTAGGGGAACCTGCGGCTGGATCACCTCCTTAATCGAAGATGTCAGCTTGCTGGCAAGCACCCACACGAATTGCTTGATTCACTGATAGAAGAGCAATTGAGTTAGTTAGACTCAAGGTAAGACGATTGGGTCTGTAGCTCAGTTGGTTAGAGCGCACCCCTGATAAGGGTGAGGTCGGCAGTTCGAATCTGCCCAGACCCACCAATCGATGGGGCCATAGCTCAGCTGGGAGAGCGCCTGCCTTGCACGCAGGAGGTCAGGAGTTCGATCCTCCTTGGCTCCACCATCTCCACCTACCGCTAACGCGATTGCTTGAAAGCTCAGACATGAGCGTTTACTACCCTGCATAATGGGAAGTGAAACGTTGATGTCTGGTCTTTGATCAGAACTGTTCTTTAAAAAATTGGGAAAGTGATAGAAGTAGACTGCATTAACTGTTTTCACTGGCAGTTAGTGTCGTCAAGGTAAAATCTTGCGAACTCAAGCGCAAGTTTTCGGCGAAATGTCGTCTTCACTCATCTAGCGCCCTGCAGATCGGTAGCGTCCTTGGACGTCAGCGAGATTGCTTGGGGTTATATGGTCAAGTGAAGAAGCGCATACGGTGGATGCCTTGGCAGTCAGAGGCGATGAAAGACGTGATAGCCTGCGATAAGCTTCGGTGAGGTGGCAAATGACCTGTGACCCGGAGATCTCTGAATGGGGGAACCCACCTAGCATAAGCTAGGTATCTTAACCTGAATCCATAGGGTTAAGAGGCGAACCAGGGGAACTGAAACATCTAAGTACCCTGAGGAAAAGAAATCAACCGAGATTCCCTTAGTAGTGGCGAGCGAACGGGGACCAGCCCTTAAGTTGATTTGAGAGTAGCGGAACGCTCTGGAAAGTGCGGCCATAGTGGGTGATAGCCCTGTACGCGAAACGCTCTTATCAATGAAATCGAGTAGGACGGGGCACGAGAAACCCTGTCTGAATATGGGGGGACCATCCTCCAAGGCTAAATACTCCTGACTGACCGATAGTGAACCAGTACCGTGAGGGAAAGGCGAAAAGAACCCCGGAGAGGGGAGTGAAATAGAACCTGAAACCGTATGCGTACAAGCAGTGGGAGCCTACTTTGTTAGGTGACTGCGTACCTTTTGTATAATGGGTCAGCGACTTATTTTCAGTGGCGAGCTTAACCGAATAGGGGAGGCGTAGCGAAAGCGAGTCTTAATAGGGCGTTTAGTCGCTGGGAATAGACCCGAAACCGGGCGATCTATCCATGAGCAGGTTGAAGGTTAGGTAACACTGACTGGAGGACCGAACCCACTTCCGTTGAAAAGGCAGGGGATGACTTGTGGATCGGAGTGAAAGGCTAATCAAGCTCGGAGATAGCTGGTTCTCCTCGAAAGCTATTTAGGTAGCGCCTCATGTATCACTCTGGGGGGTAGAGCACTGTTTCGGCTAGGGGGTCATCCCGACTTACCAAACCGATGCAAACTCCGAATACCCAGAAGTGCCGAGCATGGGAGACACACGGCGGGTGCTAACGTCCGTCGTGAAAAGGGAAACAACCCAGACCGTCAGCTAAGGTCCCAAAGTCCTGGTTAAGTGGTAAACGATGTGGGAAGGCTTAGACAGCTAGGAGGTTGGCTTAGAAGCAGCCACCCTTTAAAGAAAGCGTAATAGCTCACTAGTCGAGTCGGCCTGCGCGGAAGATGTAACGGGGCTCAAACCAGGCACCGAAGCTACGGGTATCACCTTTGGTGATGCGGTAGAGGAGCGTTCTGTAAGCCTGTGAAGGTGAGTTGAGAAGCTTGCTGGAGGTATCAGAAGTGCGAATGCTGACATGAGTAACGACAATGCGAGTGAAAAACTTGCACGCCGAAAGACCAAGGGTTCCTGCGCAACGTTAATCGACGCAGGGTGAGTCGGTCCCTAAGGCGAGGCTGAAAGGCGTAGTCGATGGGAAACGGGTTAATATTCCCGTACTTCTAGTTACTGCGATGGGGGGACGGAGAAGGCTAGGCCAGCTTGGCGTTGGTTGTCCAAGTTTAAGGTGGTAGGCTGACTGTTTAGGTAAATCCGGACAGTTAAGGCCGAGAGCTGATGACGATCCTTCTTTTAGAAGGAGAAGTGGTTGATGCCATGCTTCCAGGAAAAGCCTCTAAGCTTCAGGTAACTAGGAACCGTACCCCAAACCGACACAGGTGGTCGGGTAGAGAATACCAAGGCGCTTGAGAGAACTCGGGTGAAGGAACTAGGCAAAATGGCACCGTAACTTCGGGAGAAGGTGCGCCGGTGAGGGTGAAGGGTTTACCCCGTAAGCTCATGCCGGTCGAAGATACCAGGCCGCTGCGACTGTTTATTAAAAACACAGCACTCTGCAAACACGAAAGTGGACGTATAGGGTGTGACGCCTGCCCGGTGCCGGAAGGTTAATTGATGGGGTTAGCGCAAGCGAAGCTCTTGATCGAAGCCCCGGTAAACGGCGGCCGTAACTATAACGGTCCTAAGGTAGCGAAATTCCTTGTCGGGTAAGTTCCGACCTGCACGAATGGCGTAACGATGGCGGCGCTGTCTCCACCCGAGACTCAGTGAAATTGAAATCGCTGTGAAGATGCAGTGTATCCGCGGCTAGACGGAAAGACCCCGTGAACCTTTACTGTAGCTTTGCACTGGACTTTGAGCTTGCTTGTGTAGGATAGGTGGGAGGCTTTGAAGCGTGGACGCCAGTCTGCGTGGAGCCATCCTTGAAATACCACCCTGGCAACCTTGAGGTTCTAACTCTGGTCCGTTATCCGGATCGAGGACAGTGTATGGTGGGCAGTTTGACTGGGGCGGTCTCCTCCTAAAGAGTAACGGAGGAGTACGAAGGTGCGCTCAGACCGGTCGGAAATCGGTCGTAGAGTATAAAGGCAAAAGCGCGCTTGACTGCGAGACAGACACGTCGAGCAGGTACGAAAGTAGGTCTTAGTGATCCGGTGGTTCTGTATGGAAGGGCCATCGCTCAACGGATAAAAGGTACTCCGGGGATAACAGGCTGATACCGCCCAAGAGTTCATATCGACGGCGGTGTTTGGCACCTCGATGTCGGCTCATCACATCCTGGGGCTGAAGCCGGTCCCAAGGGTATGGCTGTTCGCCATTTAAAGTGGTACGCGAGCTGGGTTTAGAACGTCGTGAGACAGTTCGGTCCCTATCTGCCGTGGACGTTTGAGATTTGAGAGGGGCTGCTCCTAGTACGAGAGGACCGGAGTGGACGAACCTCTGGTGTTCCGGTTGTCACGCCAGTGGCATTGCCGGGTAGCTATGTTCGGAAGAGATAACCGCTGAAAGCATCTAAGCGGGAAACTTGCCTCAAGATGAGATCTCACTGGAGCCTTGAGCTTCCTAAAGGGCCGTCGAAGACTACGACGTTGATAGGTCGGGTGTGTAAGCGCTGTGAGGCGTTGAGCTAACCGATACTAATTGCCCGTGAGGCTTGACCATATAACACCCAAACAATCTGACCGCAGGTCAGAGCGTGAGGAAGACGACGCCGAAAACGGGCGCGTGGGTTCGCAAGACCCAAGACGAGTTGTCTACTTCGATCACCGACCCAATTGGGCCAGCCAGGTAAGCTTCAACGCCTGGCCAGCCAACCGAATTGCTTGACGAACATAGAGCATTGGAACCACCTGATCCCTTCCCGAACTCAGAAGTGAAACGATGCATCGCCGATGGTAGTGTGGGGTTTCCCCATGTGAGAGTAGGTCATCGTCAAGCGCCTAACACCCAGCACCCCCGCTCAGATCACTCTGGCGGGGGTGTTGTCTTTGGGGCGGGAAAAGTTTGGCCGGACGCCAGGGTGCTTGGGGTTGCCCTCACCCTAGCCCTCTCCCGGGGGGAGAGGGGACCAGGAGCGGTGCGGCTGGGCGCTTGAGGGCTACCTGACCGCCAAGGTGCGGCTTGAGGTCTGTAAGAGCACCGACAGCCCGGCTGTGCCGGGCTGTCGTGTTTAAAGCGCGGCAAGGGACCGGCGTAGGTTGGTGCTGAGTGCAGCGAAGCCCAACGATCAGGTCTGCTGCAGGGATCAAGCGAGCTGCGGCGGGGCGTTGAGGGGGCGAGGTTGGCTTCCGGATATTGGGCTTCGCTAGGCTCAGCCCAACCTACGACAGCGTTACGCGAGCAAGAAAAAGCCCGGCGTGTGCCGGGCTTTTTGCGTTCTGGAAGGACTCAGGCGGGGTCGGGCAAGGCCAGGTCGCGTTTGACAATGTACTTCCAGTCGGCTTCGTCGATGTAGATACCGCCGGGGCCGCTGCCACCTTCGAGGTCGATGGCAACCTGGGCGCTGACCTGGGGTTTGACGCTGGCCAGGATGGGCACGAAGCCCAGTTGCTGGCTGGTCTCGATCAGGGCCTGCTGGTTGCGTTCGTCGATGTCGGCGGCTTCGTCCAGGTAGTAGGGCAAGCGGATCTTGGCGGCCTGCTCCCGGTCCATCAGGTGCAGCAACAGGTACATGTTGGTCAGCGCCTTGATGGTCATGGTGGTGCCATTGGACGCGGCGCCGTCGATGTCGGTGTGCAGGATCGGCTGGCCGCCCTGCTTGGTGATCTCGAAGGCCAACTCGAAGAGGTCCTTGAGGCCGAGCTGGTTGCCGTTGGCGGCCACCAGGCGTGCCAGGTATTCCTTGGCGTCCTCGTTCTTCTGGTCCTGGCTGCTGTCCTGGGTGAGATCGAACACCGAGAGGGTCTCGCCTTCCTCGTACTGACCCGCGCTGTGGATGATCTGGTCGATGTGCTTGAGCGCTTCCTTATTGGGCGCCAGGACAATGCGGAAGCTTTCCAGGTTGGAGACCTGCTTGCGGTTGATCTCGCGGTTGAACAGCTGCAGCTGGTGTTCCAGGTTGTCGTAGTCGCTGCGGATGTTTCTCAGGGTGCGGGCGATATCGGTGACGGCGGCGCGGCGGGCCTTGGCCAGGGTCAGGGCTTCGTCCTGGCGATGGGCATAGGCATTGACCAGCAGCTGCAGGCGACGCTCGGGGTCTTCCTCGTTATCGAACTTGGCGACACCCTTGAGGCGGACCTGGGCATAGAGCGCCTCGATCTGGGTGTCCGCGCGCTGCAGGGCCTGCCAGGTGTCCTGGTAGTCGTTGAGCAGCGGCAGCAGGTTCTCCAGGGAATCGTCCACCGCTTCCATGAAGGGCCTGCCCTGGGGCAGGTCGGTGGGCAGCAGCTGCCGGCGGCGCAGGGCGTCGGCCAGGGTGCGGTCCTTGGCTTCCAGGTCGGCCAGCTGGCGGCCGATCAGCTGCAGCTTGGCAGAGAGTTGCTGGACGCGTTCGGTGAAGGCGTCACCAGCGCGCCTCAGTTCGTCCTGGGCGGCTTCCAGCTGGGCCAGCTGTTCGAGTTTTTCGTTTTCTTCGGCGCCGAGGGTCTGGCAGCGGCGGAAATCTTCCAGGGCCTTCTGGGCATCCAGGACCTGCTGGTAGAGGGCTTCGGCCTGGGCCTTGCTGGCCTGGCGGTCAAGGCTGACGCCCTGCTGGGCCTTGAGTTGCTTGAGTTCGCGCTCTAGGCGATCTTTCTGGTCGCGCAAGGCGGCACGGTCGGCCAGGGCCTGCAGGGTGGGCGGCTCGATCCCCGAAAGGTCGACGGACAGGCCCGGCAGTTCGAGGTGATCGCCCTGAAAACGTGCCAGGATGCCTTCGAAGGTCTTTACCCAACTGCCGTCTTCGGCCAGTTCGACGCCCTTGGGGCCGAGTGGCAGACTGAACAGCTGACCGTTGAACAGTCGCATCAGGCGGTCGACGTCGGCCTGGCTGAATTCCTCACGCAACCGGGCGTAGCTGTTGTTGTCGGCGTGATCGAGTTGCTGGCGAATACCCTTGAGGCGCTGTTCCAGTTCGCGGACGCGCTGGTCGAGGTCTTCGCTGCTGAACTGACGCGCCTGGGAGAGGGCGCCGGCCAGCTCGTCATGGGCGTCCTTGGCCGCCAGCAGCTGAGCTTCCAGGGGCGCGGTGGAGTCCACCAGGGCGAAGCGGTGCTTGAGCTGGGCCAGGTCGGCGAGCCAGCGCTGCAGGCTGCTGATCTCGCGCTCGCGGCGCATCAGCTCACTGGTGCCGTCACGCTGGCTCTGCTGCAGGCCGTCTTGTTCCTGGCGGTAGTGCTCGGTCTGGGCCAGCAGCTCGTCGCGACGATCGATCGCGTAGTGCTGCCAGGTGCCGAGTAGGCTGTCGAGCAGGGGCGAAAGGCGATGCAGCTTGCCTCTCAGGTGATCGCGCTGTTCGACGCCCTTGGCCAGGGCTTCCACCAGGGGGCCGGCGGCCACCAGGGACTGATAGTCCTGCTCCATGCGGCGCACGTCGCGGAAGGCTTCCTCGCAGGCGGCGATGTAGTCGACGCTGCCGGATCTCAGGCTGTGCTCGAAGGCGTCGAGAAACAGCTGCTTGAGCTTGGCGGCGGTGATCTCGCGCATGTGCAGCAGATTGATGAACAGGGCGCGGAAGGTCTTGAGGCTCTGTTCGCTGGTGGATCGGAGCGGAATCAGCGTCAGGTCCAGCGGAATGCTGGTGTGGCCGCCGACCAGCAGGCGGCGCAACTCCTCGGGTTTGACCTCGTAGGCCTTGAGGCCGGCACGCTCCAGGCTGGCGAAGAGCTCGCGCTGGCGCAGGCAGGCACCGTCACGTTGATAGTGGGCCAGGTCCAGCTCGCCGGCATAGGCGAAGAACTGGTGGCCGAAGCCTCCGCCCGGACCGCGACCGGCCACGCCGATGACGTGGGGGCCATGGGCCAGGCGCAGCTCGATGAGGATGTAGCTGGTGTCGGTGGCGAAGTAGAACTTGCGCGACTGCTCGTTGCTGTACTTGCCGAAGCTCATGTCGGAGAGCCGCGCCAGGATGGGAAATTGCAGGGCGTTGATCGAGGCGCTCTTGCCTAGGTTGTTGGCGCCATAGACCGACAGCGGCTGTTCCAGCGGGAAGAGGCCAAGGCTGTAGCCGGCGGTGTTGAGCAGGGCGAAGCGGCTGATGCCGTAGCGGATCATAGGTCGAACTCCCGTTCTGCGGCGATGGCGCGGGCCAGGGCGCCCTCTTCGTCATCCTCGTCGGCGCTCTCCTCGTCGCTGGCCAGGGTCGGAGCCGGCAGCGGCAGGTCGCTGGCATGCAGGCCGGCGGCCAGGTCGCGGTCCTGCTGTACGGTCAGGCAGACATCCAGGAAACGGTGCATGGGCGGCAGGAAGCGGTAGGTGCCGTTGCTGTCCAGGGCGAAGCCGAGCTGGGTCAGGCGGCGCAGGATCTTTTCCTCCAGTTCTTCCTGGGTGGTCACCTCGGCCTGCAGGAAGAGGTCACGGTACTTGTCCAGCAGCGCCGGCAACTCGTGCCGACCCAGGGTGCCGCCGTCGAGCACGGCCAGGGGGTCGCGGCCCTGGTCGGCCAGGTGCTCGACCAGGATGAAGGTGAATAGCGCCAAACGTTGGGCGGTCTTGTTGACCTGGGCACCCATCTGCTCGGGGACGAAGTAGTAAAAGCCGCGCGGATCGCAGACCAGTTCGAAGCCGAGGGCGCGGAACAGGGCGCGGTACTGGTCCTGTTGCTGGCTGAGCTGGGCGTAGCTTTCGGGCTCGCTGCGGGACAGGTGATAGCCTTTGAACAACTCGCGGAAGATGGGCGCGAGCTGGGTCATTTCATTGAGATCAAGTTGCATGGGCGTCGCTCGCGAGAGATCGGGCGGTCAGGGCGTAGGAGCACAGGCTGACGCGGTGTTCGAGGGTGTCGTAGTGGCGGCGGTCCAGGCGCTGGCGCTGGAAGCGCGTATCCCGGGACAGGCGCGAAAACCAGTAGAGCAGCTCGTCGGTGTCGCCGGCCGGCTCCTGTTCCAGCAGCCAGGCCATGAGGTCGGGCAGCGGCAGGGCGTCCTGGCAGAGATCGAGCATCTCGCGCGCGGTACGGGGCGCCGCCGGGCGTTCGCTGTCACGCGGGCGACTGGTCTGGCTGGGGAAGCGCGCCGGCTTGGGCTCGAAGCGGGCCAGTGCGTAGACATAGCTTTCCACCTGGGCGGTGGTGCCGAGGAAGACGCTCTGTGGCCGGCTGAACAGCGGCAAGGCGGCCTGGGGCACGGCGTCGAGACCCTTGCGGCGAATGGTGGCCAGGGCCAGGGCGGCGCCGCGGGTCACGGCGTTGTGCCGACGCGCTTCCTCGCGCAGCGGCAGCAGCAATTCGCGGGCGCGTCTGAGCGCCAGCTGGGCGGCGTTGTGCATCTCCAGGATGCGCGCCTGGGTGCGCAGTAGCAGGTCGTCGTCGACCAGCTGGCCGAGGCGCTGCTGTTCGCCCAGCAGGTGCAGGAGGACCTGTTCGACGCGGTGCACGCCGCGCTCGAAGGCGCCGTCGGCGGCCACCAGCTGGATCATCGGCTCGACGTATTCGTCCCAGGTGGCCAGCACCTCGGCATAGCGCTGGCGCAGGGGGATCTGGCGATCGCTGGTCTTGGCGCGCTCGGCGACGCCCTCCAGGGCATGGCCGTCGTTGGCCAGCTTCTTGAGGACATCGCGCACGCGCATGTCCAGCAGGCGCAGCTGGCGGACGAGGTCGGGGCCGTCGCGGTTGTCGAAGGCTTCGCGGATGTGGCCGGCGAGGCGTTCCAGGTGGCGCAGGTAGGCCTCGATTTCCAGGCACAGGCCCAAGCGGTGTTCGCGCCTGAGGTAGCCGAGGAAGTCGTGGATCTGGCCATTGAGTTCGAAGCGGTTGGGGCTCTTGGCCACCGGCACCAGGATGTCGAGGCGGATCCAGGTGTCCAGCAGGGCCGTCAGGTCGGCCGGCGTGCGTTCGGGCAACTGCTCGGCGAGGCGGGCGCGCAGTTCGGCCAGGCCCAGGGTGCCGCTGTCGAAGTGGGCGCACAGCGGGTCGATGAGGTGCCAGTGTTCGGCGAGGGTACGCAGGACGCGTTTGGGGTCGATCATGGCGGGGACCGCACCAGACAAAAGCGCCATTGTACTCCAGACGCCAGAGCCTTCGATGTGACCGCGGTGGGACCGATGGGCAGGGCGGCCTTTCGATCCGGGACGATCCGAGCGACAATGCCGCCCCGCATAATCCCGCCGCGTGTCCGAAGGATCCGCCCATGTCCGACCCCGCCCCTTCCACCAGCCCCTCGCTTGCCGCCGAGGCGCGTCGTCGCGCCTATCTGCAGGCGCTGCAGCTGGATGTCTGGGTGCCGCGTACGGTATTGCCCTTCGCGGCGCCTTCGCGGCCGGAAGCCCTGTGGGTCGAGGAACCGGAGCAGGCGCCCGTCGCCGCCCGGGTGGTACGCCCGGAGCCGGTAGCCAAGGCTGCGCCAGCCGCAGCAGTAGTCGAGGCACCGACGGCGAATCGTCCGCGCATCGAGATCCCGCGACCCAGCGCAGTAAAACCGGCTGCGGCCACGGTGGTCGAGGCGGAGCCGGAGCGCGCGTCTCCACCACCGCGCGAGCCGGCGCCGCGCTTCGCCTTGCAGCTGTTGCAGGCCGGGCGTTGCCTGTTGCTGCTGGAATTGCCCACTGGCGATACTCTGGGTTCGCGCGATCCTGCCTATCTGTTGCTGCGGGATCTGCTGCGCGCTGCTGGCCTGCCGGATACGCCGCGGATCGTCAGTGAAGAACCCATTCGCTGGCCACTGCTCAACAGCGGTCAACTCGACCAGGGGCCGGCCGCGGCCTGCGAATTCGTGCAGAGCTTCGTCTCGGGGCACCAGGAGCGCCTGGGCGAAGGCCTGGGGCTCTGGCTGCTCGGCGGCGCGGCGCGGCGCTGCGGTGGCGTCGAGGATGCGCAGCTCACCGGTGTGGAACAGGACACCGCCCTGGGACCGGCCTGGCTGGTGCCAGGGCTGGATATCTTGATGGAAGAGCCGGCTGCCAAGGCCAGGCTCTGGCAAGCCATGCGCCCGCAGCGGCGCCGCTGGATGGAACAGCAATGAACGATGCGGTGAGCTTTCGGCGGATGACCGAAGCCGATCTGAACACGGTATTGAAGATCGAATATCAGGCCTTCAGCCACCCCTGGACCCGCGGCATCTTCCTGGATGCGCTCAAGTCCTACGACTGCTGGGTGATGACGGCCGGCGAGCAGCAGGTGGGGCATGGAGTGATCAACGTCATTCTCGACGAAGCCCATCTGCTCAATATCACCATCAAGCCGGAAAGCCAGGGGCGCGGTCTCGGTCTGCGCCTGCTGGAGCATTTGCTGCAGGAAGCGCGCAAGGCCAAGGCTAACGAGTGCTTTCTGGAGGTGCGCGCCAGCAATCAGTCGGCCTATCGGCTGTATGAGCGCTATGGCTTCAACGAGATCGGCCGCCGGCGGGACTATTATCCCGCGGTCGGCGGCCGGGAAGATGCGCTGGTGATGGCCTGTACGCTGCTCGACTAGGCCGTCAGCGGTTTCAGTGATCGGCGCGTTTTTCGTCCAGATCCAGGCTGGTGTCACCGGCGAGGTCTTCGTCGTTGGCGTCCAGATCGGCGTAGCGGGCGTCCCGTTGGGTTTCGGCTTCGTTGGGCTCGTCGGCCTCGCCGTCCCACGCCTGGCCGTCCAGGGGATGGCTGCGACCAAGTTCGGCTTCGTCCTGACCCGAGCCGCCGCCGATGTCCGTGTCTTCGACCACGCTCAGCTCCTTGTCATTGGGCCAGGCATCGCCGTAGTCGGTCGGCGAGCGGGCGCCGGTCTCGTCCAGCAGGGTTTCCGGACTGGCGTCGTCCATGGTCGGTTGATGATCCAGGGTTTCGCCACCGGTCATGCCGGCCTGGCGCACGCGCTCCTCGGGGAATTGGCCTTCATAGTCGCGCTCGTCCATTTCGTCGCCGATGCGACCACCGCGCTCGTCCTTACGCTCGCTGAAGTCGAGTTCGCGCATGTCGCCCATGCGGTCCTGGATGTCATCGATTTCTTCGGGGGTCTTGGTGATGTCGGGCTTGTTCATGGTGGTCTCCAAAGGCAGGGCTGCTAGAGCATCTCCCTGAATCCGACTACGCGTCGGCAAGGGGAATTCCTCGGCACCGCCGGAAGGTGTGAACGAACCATACGGTGACCCGGCAGTCGTACCTTCCATGATCGACCTCGACAGCCTCACCTCATCGGGCCAACCGCTGGCCTTCTTCTTCGATCTGGATGGCACCCTGGCAGAATTGCAGCCACGTCCGGAACAGGTTTTCATTCCCGCCGAAACCCTCGCCGCCCTCGAACAGCTGGCGCGCCACCATGGCGTCGCCGTGGTTTCCGGGCGCCCGCTAGCCGAAATCGATGGCTTCACCCAGCCGCTGCAATTGCCGGCGGCCGGCGTGCATGGCGCCGAGTGGCGTGATCCCCAGGGCGAGATTCATCGCGTGACCCTGGACGCTAAGATGCTGGCGCAAGTCGGTGCCCGTCTAGAAGCGGCCCTGGCCGAACATCCGGACCTGCTGCTCGAACGCAAGAGCGTGGCCTTCGCCCTGCACTATCGCCAGGCGCCGGACAAGGAAGCCCTGGTACGCGAACTGGCCGAAGGCATCGCGGCCGACCATCCCGAATTCAAGTTGCAGCCGGGCAAGTGCGTCTTCGAACTCAAGCCCGCTGCGGCGAGCAAGGGCGAAGCCATCGCCCGTTTTCTCGAACTGGAACCCTTTGCCGGCTGCCTGCCGGTGTTTCTCGGTGATGATCGCACCGATGAAGAGGGGTTCGCTGTCGTCAATGCGCGAGGCGGTCTGACCGTCAAGGTGGGGGAGGGGGAGACGGTCGCCAAGACCCGCCTGCCTTCGGTCCAAGCGGTAGCCCTCTGGCTGCAACAGCTGAGCCGCGACCTCGCGCCACATTATAAGCAAGGAGATTAGGATGAGCCGTTTAGTGGTGGTATCGAATCGGGTAGCCCCGATCGAAGAAGGCAAGGCGACCGCGGGTGGTCTGGCGGTGGGCGTGCTGGACGCCCTGCGCAAGTCGGGTGGCATCTGGTTCGGCTGGAACGGCGAGACGGTCAAGGAAAACGGGCCGGCCAAGACCCAGACCAAGGACAACATCGACTACGTAACCTTCGGCCTGACCAAGCGCGACTACGACCACTACTACCGCGGCTTTTCCAACGCCACACTCTGGCCGATCTTCCATTACCGGATCGATCTGGCGCGCTACAACCGCGAAGAGTACGACGGCTATCGACGCGTCAACATGGCCATGGCCGAGCGCCTCAAGCCCCTGCTCAAGCCCGATGACATCATCTGGGTGCACGATTACCACCTGATTCCCTTCGCCGAAGCCTGCCGCATGCTGGGCATTCGCAACCGTATCGGGTTCTTCCTGCACATTCCTTTCCCGGCGCCGGAAATCCTCACCGCGATTCCGCCGCACAACGAATTGCTCAAGACCCTGTGCTTCTATGACCTGATCGGCTTCCAGACCGATACCGACCAGCTGGCCTTCCAGGACTACATCACCCGCGAAGTACGCGGCGTGCTGGAAAAGGATGGCAGTCTGACCGCCTATGGCCACAACTTCCGCGTGGGCGTCTATCCCATTGGCGTGATGCCGGACGTCATCCAGAAGCAGGCCGAGTCCTATCGTACGCGGCGCCAGTTCATCTCGCGCAGCATCGAGGGCGTGCCCTACAAGACCATCGTCAGCGTCGACCGGCTCGACTATTCCAAGGGGCTTGTGGAGCGCTTCCAGGCGTTCGAAAAGCTGCTGGAGCATTTCCCCGAGCATCATCGGGCGGTGCAGTTCGTGCAGATCGCGCCCTCGTCGCGGGCGGACGTGGTCTCCTACCAGAACATCCGCCGCCAACTGGAAAGCCATGCCGGCCATATCAACGGCCACTTCTCCGAGCTGGACTGGACACCGATCCGCTACCTGAACAAGAGTTATGACCGGCGCACGGTGATGGGGTTGTTCCGTTCTTCCGACGTGGGTCTGGTGACCCCGCTGCGAGATGGCATGAACCTGGTGGCCAAGGAGTACGTGGCGGCCCAGGATCCGGAGAATCCCGGCGTGCTGGTACTGTCGCGCTTCGCTGGCGCGGCGCGCGAGCTCAATTCCGCGCTCATCGTGAACCCCTATGACCATGTCGGCATGGCCGAGGCACTGGACCGGGCGCTGCGCATGCCGCTGGAAGAGCGCAAGTCGCGCTACGAAGACATGATGCGGGTGATTCGCAAGGCGGATCTGGCCTCCTGGCGCGACAACTTCCTGCGCGACCTCCGCGCCTTCAGCTCCAAGGCGCTGGTGCAGTCCATCGAGACCAAGGACGCGGCTAGCGAAGAGGTCGACAGCAAGCAGAAGGTCGCCCTGTAAGCTTTTCGCGGTGCGATTGAGCCCGGCTTAGGTCGGGCTTTTTCATGGGGCGAGGCTGAGGTCCGGAGTGAAAGGCCCCTCACCCTGGCCCTCTCCCGGAGGGAGAGGGGACTAAAAGCGGTGCCACGGTGGACTTTTTCGTGGGCAATAAAAAAGGGCCAGCTTACGCTGACCCTTGGAAATAGGTGGTGGCTACGCAGGGACTTGAACCCCGGACCCCAGCATTATGAATGCTATGCTCTAACCAGCTGAGCTACGTAGCCATCCGAGGCGCGCATTATTGGCAAGGCGCCGGTGGCTGTCAAGCCTTCTGCTCAAGAAATTTCTGTTTGTCGATCAAGCGTTTGCGCGGCGCTGTCTCAGCGTAACCAATGCTTGTCTACGTACTTCTGAATCTCCTGACGCATGAAGCGCCCCGACTCATCGGCGCGTTCTTCCCAGCCGAACACACAGGACGTGACGATGCCGTCGAAACCCACCTTGGCCAGCGAGGAAAAGAACAGGTCCCAGTCGATCTCGCCCTGGTACATGTTCATATGCTGATGCACGCTTACCTGGGCACCTGGCGGATTGACGATATAGCGCAGGCCTGAGGAAGCCTTGTGGTTCCAGGTATCGGCAATGTGCACGTGGCCGATCAGCGAGCCGGCATCCGCGATCATCTGGGCCATGTCGTCGCCGAAGTAGAAGGTGTGGGGCGCGCAATAAAGAAATTTGACGTTGGCGGACCCGATGCTTTTGAGCATGTCGATGGCCGGATGCAACGTCTCGCACCAGTCTTCCGGATGCGGCTCCATGTTCAGGGTGATGCCTTCGCGCTCGAAGATCGGGACCAGCTCTTCCATCGAGCGCCACCAGGCCGCTTCACTGGACTCATGACTATGGCTGCCGCCACAGCAACTGATCTTGTGACCGCGCTCGGGCGAGGGACCACGACCGAATTCGGAATTCATGGTGTCGCAGCCTAGCTCCACCGCTACCTGGATGGCTTCCTTCCAGTAATTGACTGCGGCCTGGCGTTCGTCCTCGTGGGGACTGGCCCAGCGGTACATGGGTAGTAGCGAGGCGACCTGCAGACCATGGTCCTTGAGCGCTTTTTTGAGTTCGGCGATGCGCTCCGAATGTGCTCGCGGACGCTTCCACCAGGGTAGGAAGTCTTCCCTCGGCGAGAGCTCCAGATATTCGAAGCCGGATTCCGCTACCCGCCGACAGGTCTCCGCGAGGCTCAGGTTGCGATACATGTAGGGATCAATGGCGATCTTCATGGCATGACTCCTGGATACGATGATCTTGAAGGTGAATGGCGAGCAGTGGCATCAGCCCAGCTTGCGGAAGTAGCGTTCGAGGGATTCCAACGAGTGGCCGCGGGTCTCTGGCAGGTAGCGGAACACGAAGGTCAAGGCCACCAGTCCTAGCGCGAAGAACAGGAAGAAGGTGGTGGAGATGCTGAACCAGGCCACCAGTTGCAGGAAGAAGAAACCCACCAGGAAGTTGACCAGCCACAGTACGAAGCCGGACATGCCCAAGGCGAAGCCGCGGATGCGCATGGGGAAGATCTCCGCCAGCATCAGCCAGGTCACTGGCGAGATGGCGCCTTGCTGGAAAGCCAGAAAAGCCACGGTCAGGGAGAGAATGGCGAAGCCGCGGGTAAGGCCCGGCTCGAGGATCAGGGACAGCACCCCGATCAGCAGCAGCGAGGAGGTGGTACCGAGCAGACCGATCAGCAGCATGGGGCGGCGGTTGACCCGGCCTAATAACCAGATGCCAACGAAGGTGGCCACCACCGAGATGGCGCCATTGGCGACGTTGGCGATCAGAGCGCCCTTCGTTGCGAATCCGGAATCGGTGAGGATCTGGGTGCCGTAGTACATGATGGAGTTGACCCCGGTGATCTGCTGGGTGACGGCGATGCCCAGGCCGATGAGAAAGACGCGGCGGATCCAGGGGGTCTTGAGGTCGGCCCAGCCACCTTCACCCTGGCGGGCGTCGTCTTCGGCCTGCTGGCGAACTTCACGAGCTTCAGCTTGAGCGTGGTGCTCCTCGCGAATCTGGCGCAGGGTGCGCAACATCTCGCCGAAGCGTCCCTTGGAGGCCAGCCAGCGTGGGCTCTCCGGCACGCTGAGCATGCCGATCCACAACACGATGGCGGGAAGGGTGGCGATCACCAGCATCCAGCGCCAGGTGTGGTCGCCGTCGTAGAAATTGGCGATCAGGGCGTTGTTGGTGAAGGCCAGCAACTGACCGGTGACGATCATCAGCTCCTGACGGGTAACCAGCTGCCCGCGTAAATGCTTGGGAGCCATCTCGGCCAGGTAGACCGGCACGGTGACCGAGGCGCCGCCCACGGCAAGACCAAGCACGAAGCGGGCGAGCACCATCGTGGCGGTATTGGGCGCGAAGGTGCAGCCCAGGGTGCCCAGCATGAAGATGAACGAGAGCAGCAGAATGATGCGCCGGCGGCCATGGGCGTCGGAAAAACGTCCGCTGACGATCGAGCCCAGGGCTGCGCCGAATACCAGTGAGGAGACCACTAGGCTTTCGGTGAGCGGGGTCAGTTGCAGGTCGTTCTTGATGAAAGGCAGGGCGCCGTTGATGACGCCGGTATCGTAGCCGAACAGCAGGCCGCCAAAGGTGGCTATGGTGGTGATGACCTGGAGTTTGCGACTACTGGGGGTAGCACCGGCGGGCGATGCGGTGCCGGCCAGAGCGATCTTGCTGGTTTCCATGGAAAGAGCCTCGACGAGTCGTGAAAAGAGGGGGACTAGGCGAGAGCTGAGGGCGGCCGACCGAGCGGAAGGGCTTGGACTGACAGCGTGCGGTGAGGGGGCATGGGCATGAGGACTCCTTGTTGTTCTTGTCGACCGAGGCGCGGGAGTGATCGGCCATCGAAAGGCTTGGCCTCATCCTAGGCACAGGTCTTCGCTCATGCAATTAAAATATCGTTTATATCCTTTTAGAAAATATTTTCTAAAAAATGGACGAGGCTTCTTTGAGAGCGGAAGGTCTGCTCTGGCCCGCCCTTATCAAGCTAGTCGTCTTCTTCCTGAGTCAGCTGAATCTCATCCATCTTCAATTCCAGGCGATAGCCAAGGGCCAGGAACAGCGCCTGACAGAGGCACAGGGTGGCACTCAACGATCGGAAGGCGAAGGCACTGCCTTCATTGACCAGTAGCAGCGCGCTGGCGCGCTTGGCCAGGGGCGAGAGGTTGCTGTCGGTGATGATCAGCGTCTTGGCCTTGTGGTGCTGGGCAATGCGCACGCATTGCTGACTTTCCTTGCCATAGGGGCTGAAGCTGATGGCGATCAGCAGGTCGCCCTGGGCGATGCTGCGCATCTGCTCGCGATAGCCGCCGCCCAGCCCGGTGATGAGGTGGATGCGCTTGTTGGTGTGCTGCAGGTTGTAGACCAGGTAATCGGCTACAGCGAAGGAGCGCCGCACCCCCACCACATAGATGTTCTCGGCGTTCACCAGCAGGTCGACGGCCTTGGCGAAGGCGGCGTCGTCCAGTTCTTCGGCCAGTCGATCCAGGCCTGAGCGGGTGGCGTTGATGCACTCGCGAGCCAGATCGCCGCTGCTGGCCCGCTGGCTCTTGTTGGCGATCATGTTGCGGATGCGCTGCTGGTAGTTCTGCACCGGCGTGGTCTTGTGGGTGTAGGCCTCGCGAAACAGTGCCTGCATTTCGCTGAAGCCCTTGAAACCGAAGCGCTGGGAGAAGCGCACGATGGCTGAAGGATGGACTTCGCACTGGCTGGCAATGTCACTGATGCGATCGACCATGACCCTGTCGCTCTGCTGGCTGACATAGGCCGCAACGCGCTTGAGCTGGCGTGGCAGGGCGTCGTAATCGCGGGTGATACAGGCCAGCAGTTGCTCGACATTGCCAGGCGGATCGGCCAGCGGAGCGCTGCTGGTAACGTCGTCGGCCAGGGAATCAGAGGGCATGGGCAATCTCACGGTGGGATTCTTATGTCGGCAACTTAACCCATTCGGCGGGTGGCGTCGAAGTCAGGTACCGGTCCAGGCGTCTTCCGGATATGGAAATTAAATTCCATAAATACTCATGTGGAATTTTTGTTGATTTGTTGGTGGCGGCGTTCTAGCCTGAGCTCACTTCAAAACGTATTCGGCCCTCGGGTACGAACGGTCGGCCGATAACAATAAGCAGGAGCCACCAATGGGTGACAATTTCTTCGCCAGTGGACGCCAGTTCGACGTGATCTGCCTCGGGCGGCTGGGCGTCGACCTCTATGCGCAGCAGATCGGCGCGCCGCTGGAAGACGTCAGCAGCTTCGCCAAGTACCTGGGGGGATCCTCCGCCAACATCGCTTTCGGCACCGCGCGTCTGGGGCTGAAGTCGGCGATGCTGACCCGGGTCGGCGACGACCACATGGGGCGCTTCCTGACCCAGACGCTGGCGCAGGAAGGCTGCGATACCCGCGGCATCCAGGTGGATCGGGAGCGCCTCACCGCCATGGTGCTGCTGGGCATCAAGGACCGCGAAACCTTTCCCTTGGTGTTCTACCGCGAAAATTGCGCCGACATGGCGCTGGGCGTGGACGACATCGACGAGGCCTTCATCGCCAGCGCCAAAGCGCTGTTGATCACCGGTACCCACTTCTCCACCGAGGGCGTGTTCCAGGCCAGCAGCCGAGCCTTGGACTACGCCGAGCGCAATGGCGTGAAGCGGGTGCTGGACATCGATTACCGCCCCGTGCTCTGGGGGCTGACCGGCAAGGCCGATGGCGAGACCCGCTTCATCGCCAGCGCCGAGGTCAGCGCCCATGTGCAGCGCATCCTGCCGCGCTTCGACCTGGTGGTGGGCACCGAAGAGGAATTCCAGATCGCCGGGGGCAGCGAAGACCTGCTCACCGCCCTGCGCCGGGTGCGCGAGGTGACCGCGGCGACCCTGGTGGTCAAGCTCGGCGCCCAGGGCTGCACGGTGCTCCACGGCGCCATCCCGGCGCGTCTCGAGGAGGGCGAGATCCATCGCGGCATCCGCGTCGAGGTGCTCAATGTGCTGGGGGCGGGCGATGCCTTCATGTCCGGCTTCCTGCGTGGCTGGCTGACCGGTGGCGATGATGCCGAATGCTGCCGGCTGGCCAATGCCTGCGGTGGACTGGTGGTATCGCGCCATGGCTGCGCCCCGGCCATGCCGACTCTGGCCGAACTGGACTACCTCCACCACAGCCCGGTGCCCATCACCCGGCCGGACCTCGATCCCGTGCTCACTCGCCTGCACCGGGTCGGCGTCCGCCGCCGCGTTTGGCAGCCGCTGTTCATCTTCGCCTTCGATCACCGCTACCAGCTGGTGGAAAGCGCCCAGCAGGTGGGGGCCGATCCGGCGCGCATTCCGCAACTCAAGCAGTTGTTCGTTCAGGCCATTGCCGAGGTCGAGCAGGCGCTGGCGTGCCAGGGCGTGGCGGCGGATGTCGGGCTGCTGGCCGACGAGCGCTTCGGTCAGGATGCGCTGAATGCCGCCACCGGCCGTGGCTGGTGGGTGGCCCGCCCGGTGGAATTGCAGAATTCGCGGCCGCTGGCCTTCGAGCATGGCCGCTCGGTGGGCAGCACCCTGCTGAGCTGGCCGGACGAGCAGATCATCAAGTGCCTGGTGCAATTCCACCCCGATGACGAGCCACTGTTGCGGCTGGAGCAGGAGGCCCAGCTCAGGGGGTTGTACCAGGCGGCCCAGGCCAGCGGTCACGAACTCCTGCTGGAGGTCATCCCGCCGAAGAACCATGCGTCCACGCGGCCCGACGTGCTCTACCGCGCCATCAAGCGGCTGTACAACCTGGGCATCTACCCCGACTGGTGGAAGATCGAGGCCCAGCCGGCCGGTGTCTGGCAGCAACTCGACGCCCTGATCGCCGAACGCGATCCCCATTGCCAAGGCGTAGTGCTGCTGGGCCTCAACGCCCCGGCCGAGGAACTGGCCGAAGGCTTTCGTCAGGCCAGTGCCAGTACCCGCTGCCGCGGCTTTGCCGTGGGCCGGACCATCTTCGGCCAACCGAGTCGGGCTTGGCTCGCCGGTGAGATCGACGATGCCGGGCTGATCGCCCAGGTGCGCGCCACCTTCGAATTCCTGATCCAGGCCTGGCGCGCCGCTCGCGCCTGATCGCTATCCAATAAGTAGGGCTGACATGACTGCACAACAACAACAACTCAAGATCGGCATCAATCCCATCTCCTGGGCCAACGACGACCTGCCGGCCCTGGGCGGTGACACCCCGCTGGAGACCATCCTGCGCGAGGGCAAGGAAATTGGCTTCCAGGGCTTCGAGCTGGGCGGCAAGTTTCCCAGCGAGCCCAAGGCCCTGGGCGAGGTGCTGGGTCAGCACGGATTGGAGCTGGTGTCCGGCTGGTATTCCAGCGGCCTGGCGCACCGTGATGTCGAGGCCGAGATCGAGGCGATCCGCCCACACTGCCGGCTGTTGGCCGAGAACGGCGCCAGGGTGCTGGTCTATGGCGAGGTGGCCGGGTCGATTCAGAGTCAGCGGGTGCCGCTGATCGAACGGCCGCGCTTCCACAACGACGCCGCCTGGCAGGCCTATACCGAGAAGCTCGATCGGCTGGCCGCCTTCACCCTGAGCCAGGGTGTGCGCCTGGCCTATCACCACCACATGGGCGCCTACGTGGAATCGCCTGAGGACATCGCCCGGTTGCTGGCACTGACCTCCCCGGACGTCGGCCTGCTGTTCGATGCCGGTCATTGCTACATGGGCGGTGGCGATCCCTTGAGCGTGCTGCAGCAACACATCGACCGGGTCTGTCACGTGCACTTCAAGGACGTGCGCAAGGACGTGGTACAGCTGGCGCGCAACAACCAGTGGAGCTTTCCGGACTGCATCCTCAACGGCACCTTCACCGTGCCGGGGGATGGCGACATCGACTTCTCGGCGCTGCTCAAGGTGTTGGTGGCCGCCGGCTATTCAGGCTGGCTGGTGGTGGAAGCCGAGCAGGACCCGGCCGTGGCGCCGGCCTACGAATACGCCAAGAAAGGTTACGACCATCTGCGCCAGCTGGTGGCGCAGGCCACTGCCTGAGGAGGAACTGCGATGAATCTGCTCGTCAAAGCCGACCGTAGCGCCCGCGACATCGTCAATGTCCCGGACGGTGCTCTTGACTACGTCGGCTTCGCCGCTCACCGCCTGCAACCGGGGGAATCCCTGCCGGTGGTGGCGGGTGACCTGGAAGTCTGCATCGTGCTGCTCAGCGGCGGCGCCAGTATCGAAGGCGGGCATCCGCAACTGGGCGACTTCGCCTGGCGCGGACTGGCCGGTCGCCAGAGCGTCTTCGAGGACGTCTCGCCCTATGCCGCCTACCTGCCGCCCGGCAGCGAGGCGCGGGTGACCGCCGACAGCGCCGCTGAAGTGGCCGTCTGCACCTCGCCCGGCAATCCGGTGGTGGCAGACCGGCTGCCACCGCGGCTGATCGAGCCGGCGAGCATGCAGAGATCCACCCGTGGCAAGGGCGCCAATACCCGTTATGTCTGCGACATCCTGCCGGATACGGCGGCGGCCCATTCGCTGCTGGTGGTGGAGGTGCGCACTCCATCCGGGCATTCCTCCAGCTATCCGCCCCATCGCCATGACCGCGACAACCTGCCTTCGGAAAGTCTGCTGGAGGAGTCCTACTACCACCGTATCGATCCGGGGCAGGGGTTCATCTTCCAGCGCGTCTACACCGACGAGCGCGACCTGGATCAGGCCATGGCGGTGGAAGACCACGACGTGGTGCTGGTACCGCGCGGCTATCACCCGGTCAGCGTGCCCTATGGCTATGAGTCCTATTACCTCAACGTGATGGCCGGCCCCAAGCGCGTCTGGAAATTCCACAACGATCCGCAGCACGAGTGGCTGCTGGAGCGGTAAGTCCCCCTTCATCAGCCGCACGGCGGCTCAGACACAAGGATGCAGCACATGAGCGAAACCCCCGTCATCGGGCATTACATCAACGGCGAGATCGTGGCCCAGGCCGAGCGTTTCAGCGACGTCTTCAATCCGGCCGAAGGCGTGGTCCAGGCCTGCGTCGCCCAGGCTACGGCGCAGACCGTGGAGCAGGCCGTCGCGGCGGCCAAGGCGGCCTTTCGTGCCTGGTCCGAGCAATCAGCCTTGCGCCGTTCGCGCATCCTGTTCCGCTTCAAGGAGCTGCTCGACCAGCACCACGAGGAACTGGCGGCGCTGATCACCCGCGAGCACGGCAAGGTGCTGTCCGACGCCATGGGCGAGGTGACCCGCGGCATCGAGGTGGTGGAATTTGCCTGCGGCGCGCCGCACCTGGCCAAGACCAGCTACAGCGACAACATCGGTGGCGGCATCGACAACTGGAACCTGCGCCAGCCGCTGGGCGTGTGCGCCGGCATCACCCCCTTCAACTTCCCGGTGATGGTGCCGCTGTGGATGATTCCCATGGCGCTGGCCACCGGCAATACCTTCATCCTGAAGCCCTCCGAGCGCGATCCGTCCGCCAGCCTGCTGCTGGCCGAGCTGCTCAAGCAGGCCGGCCTACCCGATGGCGTGTTCAACGTGGTCCAGGGTGACAAGGTGGCGGTCGACGCCCTCCTGCAGCATCCGGACGTGGAGGCTATCTCCTTTGTCGGCTCCACTCCCATCGCCGAATACATCCACCAGGAAGGCACCCGCCGCGGCAAGCGCGTCCAGGCTTTGGGCGGTGCCAAGAATCACATGATCGTGATGCCCGACGCCGACCTGGACCAGGCCGCCGACGCCCTGATCGGCGCCGGTTTCGGCTCGGCCGGCGAGCGCTGCATGGCCATCTCCATCGCCGTGGCGGTGGGTGAGGTGGGCGATGCCCTGATCGAGAAACTGCTGCCGCGCATCGATGCCCTGCGGGTGCGCAACGGCGTGGAAGCCGATGCCGACATGGGGCCGCTGGTAACTGGGCAGCACAAGGCCAAGGTGGAGGGCTATATCACGAAAGGTGTGGAGGAGGGTGCCAAGCTGCTGGTCGATGGCCGCAACTTCAAGGTGCCCGGCGCCGAAAACGGCTTCTTCGTTGGCGCCACCCTGTTCGATGGCGTGACTCCGGAAATGACCATTTACAAGGAAGAGATCTTCGGTCCGGTACTGGGCATCGTGCGGGTGCCGGATTTCGCCAGCGCGGTGGCCCTGATCAACGCCCACGAATTCGGCAACGGCGTCTCCTGCTTCACCCGCGACGGCGGCATCGCCCGCGCCTTCGCCCGCACCATCAAGGTGGGCATGGTCGGCATCAACGTACCCATCCCGGTGCCCATGGCCTGGCATTCCTTCGGTGGCTGGAAGAGATCGCTGTTCGGCGATCACCACGCCTATGGCGAGGAAGGCTTGCGCTTCTACACCCGCTACAAGAGCGTGATGCAGCGCTGGCCCGACAGCATCGCCAAGGGCGCCGAATTCAGCATGCCCACCGCCAAGTGACCCCAACCTCAACGCCCCTGGAGTACAAGAACAAATGAGTCAGCCGCTGCGTTTTGCCTTCAATCGAATCGTTGCCCCCTCTCTGGACCTTTCGGCGTTCATTCGCTTGACCAAGGCCATGGGCAGTGACGCCATTGAAATCCGTAACGATCTCAATGATGTGGAAATAGATGATGGCACTCCACCAGAGCGGGTTCGTGACCTTTGCCAAGGCGAGGGTATTCGCCTTCTGTCCATCAACGCCCTCTATCCCTTCGACGTCTGGAACGACGAACGCCGCGCCCAGACGCTGAAACTGGCTGCCTATGCCAAGGCCTGTGGCGCCGAGGGGCTGGTGATGTGCCCGCTCAATGACCGTACCGACAGCCGCGACGCCGCTCAGCGTGCCCGTGACCTGCGCACGGCCCTGAGCGAGTTGGCCCCCATTCTGCGCGACCACGGCATCCTCGGCTTCGTCGAACCGTTGGGTTTCGAAGAGTGCTCGTTGCGCCTCAAGCGGCAGGCGGTGGAGGCCATCAAGGCGGTTGGCGGACTGGACGTGTTCCGTCTGGTGCACGACACCTTCCACCATCATCTGGCGGGCGAGACCGAGTTCTTCGCCGAGCTGACTGGTCTGGTGCACATCTCCGGCGTTGAAGATGCGGACTTGCCTCTTAATCAGATTCGCGATGCGCACCGGGTACTGGTAGGTGAGGCGGATATTCTCGGCAACGCAGAGCAGATCAAGCACCTCCTCGACGACGGTTACCGCGGCTATCTCTCGTTCGAGCCCTTCGCTGCCAGCGTCCATGCACTCGCTGATCCGCAATCAGCCCTAGCGCAGAGCGTAGCCCTGTTGGAAAAACAGGTGGCTGGCGAAGCTGTCGCCGGGTGACGCGCCTCCCGGGTGGATAACTCCCGGGAGTCTCTAGATCGAAGAGGTGAATCCATGAGCACCCAACGTTTGACCATGGCCCAGGCCCTGGTGAAGTTCCTCGATAACCAGTACCTCAGCGTCGACGGCGTGGAAACCAAGTTCGTCGCCGGCGTCTTCACCATCTTCGGTCACGGCAACGTACTGGGCCTGGGCCAGGCGCTGGAGCAGGATGCCGGTGACCTGGTGGTGCACCAGGGGCGCAACGAGCAGGGCATGGCCCATGCCGCCACCGGTTTCGCCAAGCAGAAGCTGCGTCGGCAGATCTATGCCTGCAGCTCCTCGGTGGGTCCGGGCGCGGCCAACATGCTGACCGCCGCGGCCACCGCTACTGCCAACCGCATTCCGCTGCTGCTGTTGCCCGGTGACGTCTATGCCAGTCGCCAGCCCGATCCGGTGCTGCAGCAGATCGAGCAATTCCACGACCTGTCGATCAGCACCAACGATGCCTTCCGCGCGGTGAGCAAGTACTGGGATCGCATCAACCGGCCCGAGCAGCTGATGAGCGCGGCGATCAACGCCATGCGCGTGCTGACCGATCCGGCCGAGACCGGTGCCGTGACCCTGGCGCTGCCCCAGGATGTCCAGGGCGAGGCCTACGACTATCCCGACTACTTCTTCGCCAAGCGGGTGCACCGTCTGGATCGGCGGCCGCCGGTGGCCGCCGCCATCGAGGAGGCGGTGCAGCTGCTCAAGCGCAAGCGCAAGCCGCTGCTGATCTGCGGCGGTGGGGTGAAGTATTCCGGCGCCGCCGAGGCCCTGCAGCGTTTCGCCGAGCGCTTCGAGATTCCCTTCGCCGAGACCCAGGCCGGCAAGAGCGCCATCGTCTCCAGCCACGAACTCAATGTCGGCGGCATCGGCGAGACCGGCTGCCTGGCCGCCAACCTGCTGGCCAAGGACGCGGATCTGATCATCGGCGTGGGTACGCGCTACACCGATTTCACCACCTCCTCGAAGTGGCTCTACCAGCATCCCGAGGTGGAGTTCCTCAACCTCAACGTGGCCGCCTTCGATGCTGGCAAGCTCGACGGCCTGGCCGTGGTGGCCGATGCCCGCGAAGCCCTCAGCGCCCTGACCGAGGCCCTGGACGCTGTCGGTTATCGCGCCGACTGGGGGGCTCAAGTGGGCGAGGCCCGTGAGCAATACCGGCAGGAAATCGATCGGGTCTACGCCGCACGCTACGACGCGCCCGACTTCGTACCGGAGATCGACGACGACTTGCCGCGAGCGGTGCTGGAGGATTTCGTCCAGCTGACAGGTTCTTCGCTCACCCAGAGTCAGGTGCTCGGCCGTCTCAACGAACGGCTGGACGACGACGCCGTCATCGTCGCCGCCGCCGGTAGCCTGCCCGGTGACCTGCAGCGCGCCTGGCGCAGCAAGGGGGTCAATACCTATCACCTGGAATACGGCTACTCCTGCATGGGCTACGAGATCAACGCCGCCCTGGGCGTGAAGCTGGCTGAACCCGAGCGTGAGGTCTACGCCTTGGTCGGTGACGGCTCCTACCAGATGCTGCACTCGGAACTGGCCACCTCCATCCAGGAGCGCCGCAAGATCAATGTGGTGCTGCTCGACAACATGACCTTCGGCTGCATCAACAACCTGCAGATGGAACACGGCATGGGCAGCTTCGGCACCGAGTTCCGCTTCCGCAATCCGGAGACCGGCAAGCTCGACGGTGACTTCGTGCCGGTGGACTTCGCCATGAGCGCCGCCGCCTACGGCTGCAAGACCTATCGCGTGAAGACGCTGGAAGAGCTTGATGCCGCCCTGGCCGATGCCCGCCAGCAACAGGTCTCTACCCTGATCGACATCAAGGTGCTGCCCAAGACCATGATCCACAAGTACCTGTCCTGGTGGCGCGTCGGCGGCGCCGAGGTTTCCACCAGCGAGAAGATCGCTGCCGTCTCGCAGATGCTCAAGGAGAAGACCGCCCAGGCTCGCCAGTACTGATCGCTTTCGTCCCCGGCTTTCTCACGTAACAACAATTTCAATCGGAGAACAGAAGTCATGACCTTGAACATCGGTGTTATCGGTACGGGCGCCATCGGCCGCGAACACATCCGTCGTCTCAGCCACAAGCTGCTGGGCAGCCGTGTGGTGGCGGTAACCGACATCAACCTCGAACAGGCCGCCCGGGTTGTCCAGGAGGAAGGCATTACCGCCGAGGTCTATCCAGATGGCCACGCCCTGGTCGGCGCAGCGGACGTCCAGGCGGTAGTGGTCACCTCCTGGGGCCCGACCCATGAAGAGTACGTGCTGGCCGCCATCGCCGCCGGCAAGCCGGTGTTCTGCGAAAAGCCATTGGCGGTGACCGCGGAAGGTTGCAAGCGCATCGTCGAAGCCGAGCAGGCCCATGGCAAGCGTCTGGTCCAGGTGGGCTTCATGCGTCCCTACGACGCCGGTTATCGCCAGCTCAAGGCGGTGATCGATGGCCAGCGGATCGGCGAGCCGTTGATGATCCATGCCGCACACCGCAATCCCAGCGTGGGCGAAGGCTATACCACCGACATGGCCATCACCGATACCCTGATCCACGAGATAAACGTGCTGGCCTGGCTGCTGGACGATCAGTATGTGTCGGCCCAGGTGGTCTTCCCACGCAAGACCTCACAGGCTCTGGCGCACCTCAAGGATCCCCAGGTGGTCCTGCTGGAGACGGCCAAGGGGGTACGTATCGACGTCGAGATCTTCGTCAACTGCCAGTACGGTTACGACATCCAGTGCGAGGTGGTTGGCGAGCATGGCATTGCCCGCCTGCCGGAGCCCTCCTCGGTGCAGCTGCGCAGCGACGCCAAGCTGTCCAACGAGATTCTGGTGGACTGGAAGCAGCGCTTCCTGCTGGCCTATGACGTGGAGCTGCAGGCCTTCATCGACGATCTCAAGGCCGGCCAACTGACCGGGCCGTCCTCCTGGGACGGCTACATCGCTGCGGTGACCGGCGATGCCTGCGTCAATGCCCAGCGCAGCGGCACCATCGTGCCCATCACCCTGCCGACTCGGCCAGCCTTCTACGGCTGAGTCCCGACCCCCGCTGGCGCGCTGCCTGCGGGGGTTTTTCTTTGCTACACGAGGAGAATCGAACCATGCGTATCGGATTGGTCGGCTATGGCCTGGGTGGCCGTTTCTTTCATGCCCCCCTGATCGCCAGTACCGCAGGCGCGCGGCTGGTCGGCGTCGTCACCCGTTCCCCGCAGCGGCGTGCCGAGGTGGCTCAGGATCATCCCGGGGTGGCCTGCCACGATGACCTGGCCAGCCTGATCGCCGCCGGGATAGATGCCCTGGTGATCTCAGCGCCGGTCGCCGAGCGCAAGGCCCTGGTTCTGGAGGCGATCCAGCACGGCATTCCCGTGGTAAGCGACAAGCCGTTCGCGCTCAATTTTCAGGATGCCCAGGACATGGTGCAGGCGGCCGAGTGTGCCGGGGTAGCTCTGACCGTCTACCAGAATCGTCGTTGGGACTCGGATGTACTCACCGTCGCTAAATTGCTACGCGAAGGTACTCTGGGCCCGGTGCGGATCTTCGAGTCGCGCATCCAGGTGGATGAGCCGCACAAGGCCGGCGCCACCAGCGGTGGTGGGCTGCTGCGCGATCTTGGCAGTCATCTGGTGGACCAGGCGCTGACGCTGTTCGGGCCGGTCACTCAGGTGTATGCCGAGGTACTTTTCCATCAGGGTGATCCCGAGCGGGACGATGAGTTCTTCATCTCCCTGCAGCACCAGAGCGGCGTGATCTCGCATCTTTCCGGCAGTTGTCTGCAGGGCTGCCCCTGGCGTCTGCGGGTAGTGGGCGAGGAGGGCGTCTACACGGTGGAGGGGCTGGATGGACAGACTCAGGCGCTGTTGCAGGGCCTTTCGCCGCGTAGCGAGAAAGGCAACTGGGGGGCTGAAGAGCATCAGCGCTGGGGTTGGCTCAGTCGGGGCGAAGAGCGTGAACGGATACCCAGCGAACGCGGTCGCTGGGACCTTTTCTATGCCCAATGGCTGGCGACGCTGACCCAAGGCAGTGCCCCGCCGGTCTCCACCCGCGAGGCGCTGGCCTGTCAGGTCGTGCTGGATGCCGCGCGCCAGAGCGCCCTGGATGGGCAGGCAGTGAAGGTAGCGTCCGTCCCTTCGCGGCCTGACGCTCAGGCATTCGAGCGGGCGTCGTGAAGCTCGAAGCAAGACCTGGATAGTTGTCTCGCGTAGATTTTGAATTCTATTTTTATCTTGTTATGGAATTAAATTTCCAATAAAGTCAGATGCAGTTGCTGTAACGAGTCACCAGGGTACTGCGCACGTCAGGTGCGTCCCGACAACAATAATGACAGGTGCCGCGACATGAACTCCTCCGCACACTCCACCCATCTTCCGCTCTTCGCCGTTCACCGCCTGCGCATTCGGCGGGATTCACGGCTGCTCGCCTTGCTGGGTCGGCTGTTCTGCCACGAGCGCCAGGGCGTGGTGCTTTGCGCCTCGCCTGGAGCAGCCGTGCTCTTCCGATCGAGCTGACCTGGGCGGCCTGTGGCCGCCTCCCAATGCCTTATCTCGATAGCCGCGCGCCTGGCTACAGGCGCGTGGGCATCCGATCGCCAGCAAAAAGCCTTACCACCGCAATAAAACAATAACGACTGGAGCTATCTCGATGCGCATGAAAATCCGTTTTGCCACCCTGGCGCTTTCCCTGCTCGTAGCCAGCACGTCCGCCTTGGCCGATCTCAAGGTCGGCGTGAGCATGTCGCAATTCGACGACAATTGGCTGACCTACTTGCGTGAGTCCATGGCCAAGAAAGCCAAGAGCGAGCACGTCCAATTACAGTTCGAGGACGCCCGCGCCGATGTCGTCAAGCAGTTGAACCAGGTGCAGAGCTTCATCAGCCAGAAGGTGGACGCCATCATCGTCAATCCGGTCGACACCGCTGCTACTCGCAACATCACCGAGGCCGCGGTCAAGGCGGGCATCCCGCTGGTCTACGTCAACCGTCGACCGGATGAACTCAAGCTGCCTGAAGGTGTGGTCACCGTAGCCTCCAACGATCTGGAGGCCGGCACCCTGCAGATGCAGTACCTGGCGGAGAAAATGGGCGGCAAGGGCAGTGTCGTCGTCATGCTGGGGGATCTGGCCAACAACTCCACGCACAACCGCACCAAGGGCGTGAAAGAGGTCCTGGCCAAGTATCCGGACATCAAGGTGGTGGAAGAGCAGTCCGCGGTCTACCTGCGCGACAAGGCCATGGACCTGATGAGCAACTGGCTGCTGGGCGGCAAGGAATTCAATGCCGTGGCCGCCAACAACGACGAGATGGCGATCGGCGCGGCCATGGCCTTGCAGCAGGCCGGCAAGGCCAAGGGCTCGGTACTGATCGGCGGCGTCGACGGCACCCCGGATGGCCTCTCGGCGATCAAGCGTGGCCTGCTCGCGGTCTCGGTGTTCCAGGATGCCAAGGGCCAGGCCAATGGCGCGGTCGAGGCAGCGATCAAGCTGGCGAAAAAGGAGAAGGTCGAGCAGAACGTCTGGGTGCCTTACCAGCTGATCACCCCTGAGAACGTCGACAGTTTTCAGCAACGTCTGAAGGACTGATAGTCCGCCTCGCTCCAGTCGCTCCAAACCCTTACGCCTTAGCCACCGCCGCGAGCACGAGTCCTGGACCCGTGCTCCGCGAGCGGCTGGGCGGCGTTTGGCTTCCGGGCCGGCAATGGCTCGCTCAAGACAGGCGCCCTGCAGTGCGCCGGTACGTTTCGCCTCATAAATAAAAAATAGAGAGAGCATGATGAACAGAGCTATCACCAGGGTCATGTTGACGGGCTTGTTGGGTGGCACCCTGCCGCTGGCGCACGGCCTGGATTTTTCCGGCTACCTGAGGGGCGGTCTGGGGACGTCCACGGGGTCGCAGTCCCAGCAGTGTTTTCAACTGCCAGGAGCGTCTTCCAAGTTTCGTCTGGGCAACGAATGCGAGCAGTTGGCCGAACTCGCCTTGTCCCACGATCTGCTCAGGCTCGACGACGGCTCGCGTCTTGGGCTCTATGGCATGGTCCAGCTATACAACGCCTATGACCATACGCCGCGCTTCGACGGCGACTTCGGCAGGACCCGTCTGGTCCAGGGCTATGCCTACTGGAACGGCGTACAGGCCCTCAACGGCGGCGCGGTCTGGGCGGGGCGCCGTTACTACAAGCGCAACTCCATCGATATCTCCGACTTCTTCTACTGGAATCAGAGTGCTACCGGTGGCGGCCTGGAAGACATCCCCATTGGGGATCTCAAATACAGCCTGGCCTTCTCCCGCAAGGACAACTTCGACCAGACACGTTACATCAGCCGCTACGATTTCAACGTGGCCGGTTTCCAGACCAACCCCAACGGCCTGCTGGAACTGGGCGCCAGCTACATCGACAAGCCATCGAACATGCAGGACGCGCACAGTGGCTGGTCGGTGACGGCCCAGCACAAGCAGCAGAATTTCCTGAATTGGGGTGGGGTGAATACGCTGGCCCTGCAATACGGCGAGGGGCCCGGGGTAGCGCTGGGTTCCACCGGTGACATCGGCACCCGACGCGACTCAGCCAGCTATCGCCTGGTGGAGTTCTTCGACTGGCAGATCGGTCCGCGTTGGGGTGGTCAGTTGCAACTCGTCTACCAGACCGACAAGCGCGATACGGGTGACCAGCACTGGTTGTCCACCGGCGGCCGGACCGTCTATGGCTTCGCCGAGCAGTGGAAGCTGGCGACCGAGCTTGGCTACGACCAGGTCCAGGCACCCGGTGGTACCCGCAAGCTGACCAAGCTGACCCTCGCGCCGACCTGGTCGCCGCGCGGGTTGACCTTCAAGAACGCCCATCCCGAGGTTCGCTTCTACGTGACCTATGCCAAGTGGAATCGCGCAGCCCAGGACGCGGCCAACCTGCTGGCGGCGGGATCGGCGCTTTCCGATACCGGCAGCTTCGGTTCTTCGCTGGATGGCGCCAATCTCGGCGTACAACTCGAGCATTCCTGGTAGACCAGGGTACGACCGGTCGATGCCAGCTATTAAAATTCCAAACTCTATTGATATGGAATTTTTTTTCTAATAGATTGCGAGTCATTGACCGCCAAGGCGGGCACGGGTCGCCGTGTACCGCCGCTCCAACAATAAGTAGGTGATGTCGATGTTTCAGAGCCCCGCTGCCCGTCCGTCCATTTTCCGTCGTCTGCTACTCGCCTTAGTCCTGGCCTCGCTGCCATGTCTATCCCTGGCGGAGCTGCGCATCGGCGTTACCGTCGGCAATCTCGACAATTACATCGCCTACCTGGTCCGCGCCATGCAGGACCGTGCCAAACAGGTAGAGGGCGGTGCCACCCTGCAGGTGGAAGACTCCGCCAGTGATGTGGTCCGTCAACTTGGCCATGTCGAGAACTTCATCGCCCAGAAGGTCGATGTGCTCATCGTCAATCCAGCCGATACCGCGGCTACCCGCAAGATCACCCAGCGTGCCACTGCCGCCGGCATCCCTTTGGTCTACCTCAACAGCCGCCCGGAAGTGGAGAGCTTCCCGGCCGGGGTGGTGTTCGTGGGCACCGACGAGCGCGCCATCGGCCAGCTGCAGATGGAGTATCTGGCCAAGCAGATGGGCGGCAAGGGCCACCTCGCCATCCTTCTCGGCCGCCTGGCCCATGACGACACCCGCAAGCGTACGGCCGGCGTCAAGGACGTACTGGCCAAGTACCCGGATATCAAGGTGGTGGAGGAGCAGTCCGGCGACTGGCAGCGCGAGAAGGGGCTGGACCTGATGAACAACTGGCTGCTGGGCGGACGCGAGATCGATGCCGTGGCAGCCAACAACGACGAGATGGGCATCGGCGCGGCCATGGCCCTGCAGCGCGCCGGTCGCCGGGACATTCCCGTGGGCGGTATCGACGGCACTCCCGATGGCCTCGCCGCTATCGCGCGCAAGCAGCTGGCCGTGACGGTGCTGCGTGATCCGGTGGCCATGGGCAACGGCGCCGTGGACGCTGCCGTCAAGCTGGCCCAGCACCAGGCGCTGCAGGGTGATCTCTGGATCCCGGTGCATCTCGTCACCCCGGACAACTATCAGCAGTTCCAGCGTCAATGACCTAAACCGCCGGCCGGCTCAGCACGGCCGGCGAGGAGATCGTGATCATGCTCAGTCCTGCCACCCCTGCGGCTGTAATTCCGCTATCGGCCACGGCCGCGCCCAGCGAATACCTGCTGGAAATCGTCGATGTCACCAAGGAGTTTCCCGGCGTCAAGGCGCTGTCCCACGTGCAGCTGCGGGTGCGTCCCGGCACCGTACTGGCGCTGATGGGCGAGAACGGCGCGGGCAAGTCGACGCTGATGAAGATCATCGCTGGCATCTACCAGCCCGATGCCGGCGAAGTGCGGTTGCGCGGCGTGCCGGTGCGCTTCGAGACACCGTTGCAGGCGCTGCAGTCGGGGATCGCCATGATCCACCAGGAACTCAACCTGATGCCCTTCATGACCGTTGCCGAGAACATCTGGCTGGGTCGCGAACCACTCAATGCCCTGCACCTGGTGGACCACGGCAAGATGCGTCACCAGACCCAGGCATTGCTGGACCGGCTGCGCATCGCCCTGGATCCGGAAGACAGCGTGGGCAGCCTGTCCATCGCCGGACGGCAGATGGTGGAGATCGCCAAGGCGGTGTCCTACGACAGCGATGTGCTGATCATGGACGAACCCACCTCGGCCATCACCGAGACCGAAGTGGCGCACCTGTTTTCCATCATCGCCGACCTCAAGGCCCAGGGTAAGGGCATCGTCTACATCACCCACAAGATGGACGAGGTGTTCCAGATCGCCGACGAGGTCGCGGTGTTCCGCGATGGCCAATACATCGGCCTGCAGCGCGCCGACAGCATGAACGGCGACGGCCTGATCGCCATGATGGTGGGGCGCGAACTGACCCAGCTGTTCCCGGAGCGCACCGCGCCGCGCGCCGAGGTGCTGCTGTCGGTGCGCGACCTGGCGCTGGATGGGGTGTTCTCCGGCGTCTCATTCGACCTGCGCGCCGGCGAGGTGCTGGGCATCGCCGGGCTGATGGGCTCGGGGCGCACCAACGTCGCCGAGACGCTGTTCGGCGTGACCCCGGCCACCGCTGGCGAGATCCGCATCGACGGCCAGTCGGTGCGTATGAACGATCCCTGTCTCGCCATCCAGAAAGGGCTGGCGCTGCTGACCGAAGACCGTAAGGACACCGGCATCTTTCCCTGCCTGTCGGTGGGGGAAAACATGGAGGTGGCGGTGCTGAAGGGTTTCGCCAGCGGCGGCTTCGTGCAGCAGCAGCGCCTCGACCAGCTCTGCGAGGAGATGCGCCAGCAGCTGCGGGTGAAGACGCCCTCGCTGGACCAGTGCATCGCCAATCTCTCCGGCGGCAACCAGCAGAAGGCGCTGATCGCCCGCTGGCTGATGACCCGCCCGCGCATCCTCATCCTCGACGAGCCCACCCGCGGCATCGACGTCGGCGCCAAGGCCGAGATCTACCGGCTGATCGCCAAGCTGGCGGCCGAGGGCCTGGCGGTGATCATGATTTCTTCCGAACTGCCCGAGGTCCTGGGTATGAGCGATCGGGTGATGGTGATGCACGAAGGCACCGTCACCGGCTTTCTCGATCGCGGCGAAGCCACCCAGGAGCGGGTCATGCACCTGGCCTCGGGTAATCCCGTACTGCACTAGCGCGCGTCATGCGCGGCGGGTGCCTACCCGCCGCCTCCGGCCTACAACGAGGTAGAACAAGATGAGTGCCCTCCTGGACAAGAAAACCGCCGAGCTACCCACCGCGCGCCCGCGGCGCCGCATCCCCACCGAGCTGGGCATCCTGCTGGTGCTGCTGGGCATCGGCCTGGCCTTCGAGGCCTTCGGCTGGGTCCTGCGCGACCAGAGCTTCCTGATGAATTCCCAGCGCCTGGTGCTGATGATCCTGCAGGTCTCGATCATCGGCCTGCTGGCCATCGCCGTGACTCAGGTGATCATCACCACCGGCATCGACCTCTCCTCCGGCTCGGTGCTGGCGCTGTCGGCCATGGTGGCGGCGAGTCTGGCCCAGACCTCGGACTTCGGCCGCGCGGTGTTTCCCTCGCTGACCGACCTGCCGGTCTGGGTGCCGGTCATGGCCGGCCTCGGGGTGGGGCTGCTGGCCGGCGCCATCAACGGCAGCATCATCGCCGTCACCGGCATCCCGCCCTTCATCGCCACCCTCGGCATGATGGTCTCGGCCCGCGGTCTGGCGCGCTACTACACCGAAGGCCAGCCGATCAGCATGCTCTCCGACAACTACACCGCCATCGGCGCCGGGGCCATGCCGGTGATCATCTTCCTGGTGGTGGCGGTGATCTTCCACATCGCCCTGCGCTACACCAAGTACGGCAAGTACACCTATGCCATCGGCGGCAACATGCAGGCCGCGCGCATCTCCGGCATCAACGTCAAGAAGCACCTGATCATCGTCTACAGCATCGCCGGCCTGCTGGCGGGTCTGGCCGGCGTGGTGGCCTCGGCCCGCGCCGCCACCGGCCAGGCCGGCATGGGCATGTCCTACGAACTGGACGCCATCGCCGCGGCGGTGATCGGCGGCACCAGCCTGGCGGGCGGGGTAGGGCGCATCACCGGCACCGTGATCGGCGCCCTGATCCTCGGCACCATGGCCAGCGGCTTCACCTTCCTCGGGGTGGACGCCTACGTCCAGGACATCATCAAGGGGCTGATCATCGTGGTCGCCGTGGTCATCGACCAGTACCGCAACAAGCGCAAGGCCAAGCGCTAGGCTGGCATTTTCCCCTTTCCCTGGGAGAGGGCCGAGCCTGCACCCGACAGCTCTTCCCCTCTCCCTCCGGGAGAGGGCCGGGGTGAGGGCGAGCCTGCACCCACCCTTCCTTTTACCCGGCCGGCTACTGGCTTGGCCGGCCGGGTCTTTCTACAACCCTCACGGAGAACGACATGCGCGACATCGGCATCGGTCTGATCGGCACCGGCTTCATGGGGCATGCCCATGCCCAGGCCTTCCATCACGCGGCGAGCAGTTTCAGCCTGCCGGTCCGTCCGCGGCTGGTGGCCCTGGCCGACGCCGATCCGGAGCGCGCCGCCCGCTGCGCCGACGCCTGGGGTTTCGTCCGCAGCTGCGACTGGGAGCGCCTGATCGCCGATCCCCAGGTCGAGCTGGTGGCCATCACCACCCCCAATCTGCTGCACGCGCCCATGACCCTTGCCGCCCTGGCGGCCGGCAAGGCGGTCTACTGCGAAAAGCCCCTGGCGGTGAGCCTGGAGGAGGCGACGCAGATGCGTGACGCCGCGCGCCAGGCCGGGGTGGTCAATCGGGTCGGCTACAACTACCTGCAGAATCCCATGCTCAAGCAGGTGCGCGAGCTGATCGAAAGCGGCGAACTGGGTGAGATCGTCAGCTTCAGCGGCGAATTCAGCGAAGACTTCATGGGCGATCCCCAGGGGCCCTTCACCTGGCGCTGCGAGACCCGTCAGGCCGGCGGCGCCCTGGCCGATCTGGGCAGCCATATCCTGTCGCTGGCGCGCTTCCTGCTCGGCCCGGTGGCGGCGCTCTGCGCCGATCTGCACACCGCCCATGGCCAGCGGCCCCATCAGGGTGGCCCCCGGGCGGTGGAGATCGACGACCAGGCCCATCTGCTGCTGCGTTTCGCCAATGGCGCCCGCGGCACCCTGACCACTAGTTGGCTCAAGCACGGGCGCAAGAATCGCCTGGCCTTCGAGGTCTGCGGCACCCGCGGCACCCTCAGCTTCGACCAGGAGCGCCTCAACGAACTGCGCCTCTACCAGGTCGGAGACCGTCCGGGCCTGGCCGGTTTCCGTACCCTGCTGGCCGGTCCGCACCTGCCGGACTACGCCGCCTTCTGCCCGGCGCCCGGCCACCAGCTCGGCTACAACGAACTCAAGACCCTGGAGGTCCGCTCGCTGCTGGAGGCCCTGGGCGGCAACCCCGGGCATACCGGTGTCGACTTCCAGGAGGCCTGGGAAGTGGAGCGCCTGGCCCAGGCCGCGCGGCAATCGGCCCAGGAGGAGCGCTGGGTCAGACTCTAGTCTGGGGTAGGATGCTGGGCTCATCCCGCGTGAGGATTGTCCCTTTTCCATGACCACACTCTCCGGCGACGGCCTCACCCCGGTCCGGCGCATGAAGCTCATCGCCCTGCTGCTGCTGTTCCTGGCGGCGGCGCTCTACTGCCTGGCCACCGCCCTGGAGGCCCGCCACCCGGCCTGGGGCTACGCCGCCGCCTTCGCCGAGGCGGCCATGGTCGGGGCCATCGCCGACTGGTTCGCGGTGACCGCGCTGTTCCGCCATCCGCTGGGCCTGCCGATTCCCCATACCGCCATCATCCCGCGCAACAAGGCCGGGGTCGGGCGCAAGCTGTCGGACTTCATCTGCCTGCACTTCCTCGCCACGCCCCAGGTGCTGGCCAAGCTGGAAGAACTGGACGCGGCCGGACGCCTGGCCGGCTGGTTGCGCCAGCCGGACAACGCCGCCGCGGTGGCCAGCCAGGCCACTGGTGTCGCCCGCTACTCCCTGGAAGCCCTGCGCGAGGTGCGGGTGCAGGCCTTCATCCGGCGGGTGGCGGTGGAGCGGCTGCAACGCCTGGACGTGGCGGCGCTGTCCGGCGAACTGCTCGACATGCTGACCGCCGACGACCGTCACCAGGCGGTGCTCGACGAGGTGCTGCAGGAGATCGATCGCCTGTTGCAGGACGAGGACACCCAGGCGCTGATCGCCCGCACCATCGGCGGCGAGTTGCGCACCCTCAAGTACCTGGGGCTGGACGAGCGGATCGGGCGCTGGTCGGCGATCAAGGTGGTGCAGGCGGTGTCGCGCCTGATCGGCGAGATCAGCCACGACCGCGAACACGAGTTACGCCGGCACTTCGATGGCTATCTGGTCGGCTTCATCGAGCGCCTCAAAGAGGACCCGGCCTTTCGCCTGCGCGGCGAGCAACTACGTGATCGACTGCTTGCGCATCCGGCGCTGGCTGGCTATCTGCAGGAGCTGTGGGACGAACTGGTGAACTGGCTGCAGGCCGATCTCGCCGCTCCGGATTCGCGCATCCGCCGCCGCCTGGGCCGGCTGCTGGCCGAGCTGGGCGAGACCCTGAGTCGCGACGAAGCCATGCGACGCTGGATCAACGAGCAGCTGATGGCAGTGGCACCGCCCTTCATCGACCGCAACCGCCAGCGCATCGGCGACTACATCGCCGCCCGCGTGGCTGCCTGGGACACCGACGAGCTGGTCCAGCAACTGGAACAGAGCGTCGGCAAGGACCTGCAGTTCATCCGCATCAACGGCACCCTGGTGGGCGGCCTGGTGGGGCTGGTGCTGCATGCTCTAACGGTTTGGCTAGGGCCGGGGTAGGGGCTCGATCGCGGCCATGGGCCGCTCCTACACTAAACCCGAGCCTGTAGGAGCGGCCCATGGCCGCGATAAACCAAACCCAATCGACCGCATCGGCGGACCGCCATGGCCGCGATAGCCCTGAGCACCCATTAGCTAAGCCTGCTGCCATACCACCCCCTCTCCCTGGGAGAGGACCGGGGGGAGGGCAAACCCGGACGCCAAAACCCCAAGCCCCTTCCACCCATCACTCCACTCGCACCCAGGCGGCGCCGCGCGGACTAAAGCCCATAGTCCCTGTCCCGAGCGTCCCATGTATCGAATCGGCTTTGCCTGCATGTACCGTCATCCCGAGCGCAGTCTGTCGCTCAAGGCACTGGAGCAGGTCGAGCGGGCCTTCAACACCCGTACCACCACCCTGCGCTGGCTGGGCAGCGTCGAGCGCGCGGCCGCCGAGGCCAAGTTGCTGGACGTGGTCACTCACAACCTGGATGCCCAGCTGAGATTCGTCGAGCACGTCGCCGACCTGCCGGATAATCTGCGCATGCTGCGCCTGAGCAGCGATCTGCTGCCCTTCTACAGCCACGCCGAATTCGCCTACTTCTATCGTTCCCAGGAGCTCCAGGCGTTGCTGGCCGATCGCTTCGGTCGGCTGGGCGAACTGGCCCGCCGCCGCGATGTGCGGCTGTCGCTGCATCCCGGGCAATTCTGCGTGTTGGGCTCGGACCGCCCCGAGGTCGTGGAAAACAGCCTGAAGGAGTTCGAATACCACGCCGACATGATCCGGCTGATGGGCTACGGCCAGAAATTCCAGGACTTCAAGTGCAACGTGCACATCGCCGGCCGCCTGGGCGTGCCTGGCATCCGCGCGATCTGGCCGCGTCTCTCCACCGAGGCACGCAACTGCATCACCTTCGAGAACGATGAAAAGACCTACGGCGTCGACGACTGCCTGCAGCTGGCCGATCTAGCTCCGGTGGTACTGGACATCCACCACTGCTGGATCCACGAGGAAGCCTACATCGACCCCTGGGAGCCGCGCGTGGAGCGTATCCTCGACAGCTGGCGCGGGGTGCGTCCGGCCATGCACTACTCCCAGCCGCCGGAGGCCTTGATGGAAATGGGCGTCTCGCCCAGCGAGCGGATCGACATCAAGTTTTTGCTGCAGCAGATCAGCAAGCGGGTGCTCTATGCCCACAGCGACATGATGTGGAACGACTGGTGCAACCGCTACGCCTGCCAGTTCCTCGACCGCTTCGACATCATGTTCGAAGCCAAGCACAAGAACGTCACGGTGCGGGATTTCTACGACCGCTATCTGGGCGGCGACGGCAGTCTGCCGCCGGCGGATCACGGCATTCTTTCGTAGGTTGGGCTGAGACGGCTCCATCGTCGAAGCCCAACGGGGGTGCTCGACCTTGGCACTGCTGGGCTTCGCTGCGCTCAACCCAACCTACTGTCTCGTCACGTAGGTTGGGTTGGGACGGCTCTATCGTCGAAGGCCAACGGGGGTGTTCGACCTTGGCACTGTTGGGCTTCGCTGCGCTCAACCCAATCTACGAAAACGGCTCTCACTGCAACATGCCGCAATGAGCCTGGCGGGCGACAGGCTGGAAGAGCCGCTTAACTCAAGGGTCATCCTTTCGAAACGATCGTCGCGAGGCCCGCCATGCCGACCCGTCGCCATTTCCTGCAGACCACCACCGCCCTGGCCGCCGCCGTGACTGCCGCACCCTGGCTATGGCAGAGCGTCCAGGCCGCCGAGCCGCTGCTGACCCGCAAGATCCCCCGCAGTGGCGAGGCCCTGCCCGTCATCGGTCTCGGTACCTCGGGCAATCTCGATGTCGACTTGAACGACGCCGCTCTGGTGCCGCTGCAGGAGGTGCTCAAGGCGCTGCTCGACGGCGGCGGCACCCTCATCGACACCGCGCCCAGCTATGGCAACTCCGAACGGGTGGCCGGCGAGCTGGTGAAGCGGGCCCAGGCCCGGGAGCGGGTCTTTCTCGCCACCAAAGTATCGGCTACCGGCCGCGAGCGCGGCGCGGCGCAACTGGCCGCCAGCTTCAAGGCCCTGCAGACCGATCGCCTGGACCTGGTCCAGGTGCACAACCTGCAGGACACCGCCAACCAACTGGCCCTGCTGCGCGAACAGCAGCAGGCCGGCAGGGTGCGCTATGTCGGCGTCACCCACTATCGCGAGGCGGCGCTGGACGATCTGCTGGCCACGTTGAAGCAGGAAAAGGTCGACTTCGTGCAGTTCAACTATTCGGTGGGGGAGCGCGAGGCTGAAAAGCGCCTGCTGCCCTATTGCCGCGACCAGGGCATCGCCGTGCTGATCAATCGGCCCTTCCAACGCGGCAATCTGCTCTCCGGCACCCGAGGCAAGCCGCTGCCGCCGCTGGCCACTGAGCTGGGTGCCAGCAGCTGGGCGCAGCTGCTGCTCAAGTTCATCCTCGCCGACCCCGCCGTGACGGCCGTGATCCCGGCCACCAGCAATCCGCGCTACATGATCGACAACCTGCAGGCCGGCCGCGGTCGCCTGCCGGATACACGCCAGCGTGAGGCCATTGCCAGGCTGTTCGCCTAGATGAAGGACTGGCTCGGTCGCGTCCTCGACGCCCGCGCTGGCGAGTCGTCCGCGGCCCTGGCGGGCTTCGCGCTGTTTCTCTGCCTGTTCGCCGGCTACTTCATGCTGCGGCCGATCCGCGAGGCCATGGGCATCGCCGGTGGCGTGGAGAATCTGCAGTGGCTGTTCACCGCCACCTTCGTGGTGATGCTGCTCGCCGTGCCACTGTTCGCCTGGCTCAATTCGCGGGTGGCGCGGATTCGCTTCGTCGACTGGGTCTACGGCTTCTTCGCCCTCAACCTGCTGGCTTTCGCCGCCTGCTTCGCCAGCTTAGGTGATAGCGTCTGGCTGGCGCGTACCTTCTATGTCTGGATCTCGGTCTACAACCTCTTCGTGGTCTCGGTGGCCTGGAGTCTGATGGCCGATGTCTTCGACGGCGCTCAGGCGCGGCGGCTGTTCGCCTTCATCGCCGCTGGGGCCAGTGTGGGCGGGCTGCTCGGCCCGGTATTGGCCGCCGTCCTGGCCCCGCTGATCGGCGAGGCGGGCCTGGCGCTGCTGGCCGCGGCGTTGCTGCTCTTGGCGCTGACGCTCAAGGCCTATCTGATGGGCTGGCGCGAGACCCGAGGCGCCGGACGCCCGGGGGCGCCACCGACCGAAAGCCCGCGGCGCCCGGTGGCCGGCAATCCCTTCAGCGGCCTGACCCGGGTGCTGGCGTCACCCTATCTGCTGGCGGTGAGCGCCTTCGTCATCCTGCTGGCCACGGTCAGCACCTTTCTCTACTTCGAGCAGGCACGGCTGGTGGCCGAGCTGTTTCCCGATCGCGCCCGCCAGGTGCAGGTGTTCGGCCTGCTGGATTTCGTGGTCCAGGCCGGCGCCCTGGTCAGCCAGGTGCTGATCACCGGTCGCCTGGCCCAGCGGCTCGGGGTACGGGTGCTGTTGGCCGGGGTGCCGCTGCTGATGTGTATCGGCTTCCTCGGACTGGCGCTGCTGCCCACCTTCGCCATGCTGGCCGGGCTGATGATCGTCAGGCGGATCGGTGAATACGCCTTCATCCGCCCGGGGCGCGAGATGCTCTTCGCGCCGCTGGACGCCGAGACCCAGTACAAGGCCAAGAACTTCATCGATACCGTGGTCTATCGCGCCGGTGACGCCGCCAGCGGCTGGGCCAAGAGTCTGCTGGATCTGCTCGGCCACGGCGCCTGGCTGCCGGCCCTGGTGGGTGCCGGTTGCGCGGCGCTCTGGGCCTGCCTGGGTTTCTATCTGGGCCGCCGCGCAGATCAGGCAGCCCTGGCGAACGAAGCGGAGCGGCGCTGAATGCCGGCTGAATCGTTGTAGCCGGAAACAACCCGGGGCTCCGAGGGGCGACCGACGGGGTGCTAAGGTAGGCCCTTCTCCTTGCCTCTGGGCCCTCCATGTTCCGCTCCCGCGCCATGATGTATCTGGTTCTCTTCGCCCTGCATCTGTTCATCGGCCTCAGCGTCATCGGCGATCTCGGGCTGTCGCCCGCTGCGCAGCTGCCGTTCTGGATCTTGCTGCTGCTGTCCTTCGTCCTGGTACCCCTGGGCTTTCGCTCACGGGACATGAACTCGCGCTTGCTGGCCTGGGCCGCGCTGATCGCCATGGGCGTGTTCTCCAGCCTGGCGGTGTTCAGTCTGCTGCGCGGGCTGGTGGTGGCGCTCGCCAGCCTCGTCGGGCAACCGCTGGACGCCGCCTGGCGTGCCGGCAGTGCCTGGGCGGTGCTGGGTCTGGTGCTGCTGGTGGCCCTGCGCAGCGTCTACAACGCCCGCCGCACGGCCAGGGTCAAGGACGTGGAGCTGGCCCTGCCGACGCTGCCTGCCGGCCTGGACGGGCTGCGTATCGTCCAGCTCAGTGACCTGCACATCGGCCCCACCATCAAGGCCGGCTACCTGCAGCGCATCGTCGACCGGGTCAACGGCCTGGACGCCGATCTGGTGGCCATCACCGGCGACCTGGTGGATGGCAGCGTGGCCGAGTTGCAGCACGAATTCCTGCCGCTGCAACAACTCAAGGCGCGCCTGGGCACCTACGCCATCACCGGCAACCACGAGTACTACTCCGGCGCCGAGGCCTGGGTACGCGCCTGGCGCGAGCAGGGCCTGACCCTGCTGCTCGACGAACACCGGGTGCTGCAGCACCAGGGCACGCCCTTCGTGCTGGCCGGCATCACCGACTACTCGGCGCCGCTCTATGTGCCCAGCCACCGCAGCGACGCCGCGGCTGCCTTCGCCGGTGCCCCGGAAGGACTATTCCGCCTGCTGCTGGCCCACCAGCCGCGCTCGGCGCCCAAGGCCGAAGCGGCCGGTGCCGATGTGCAGCTCTCCGGCCACACCCACGGCGGCCAGTTCTGGCCCTGGATGCACTTCGTGCGCCTGCAGCAACCCTGGGTGGCCGGCATTCACCGCCTGGGTCGGCTGACCGTCTACATCAGCCGCGGCACCGGCTACTGGGGTCCGCCGCTGCGCTTCGGCGCGCCGAGCGAGATCACCCTGATCAGGTTGCGAAAGGGGTAGCGGCAGGAGAAACGTCAGCAACGGCATTGAGTTCGCCAAGAATCCCGCACCAGAGGCCCTGCGTTCGGCCAAGCCTCAGTGGAAACCATAAGAAGACGGATAGATGGCCTTTTGCCAGTGCTTGTCCCTTCGAGACAGTTCTCTATCCTCGTCCCTACCTTGACCCGGACGCCCCGGCATCCAAGGACAAACTGCAACACGGATAAGGATGTATCGCCATGACGAGGACAGTGGCTTTCTTGCTGGTCCCCGAGGTGCTGATGCTGGATTTCGCCGGGCCGGTGGAGGTGTTTTCCATCGCCAATCGCTATCTGCCCACGGCCGACCACTATCGCATCGTGACCATCGCCGCGGGGCGGCGGCGGACCCTGCGTTGTTCCAATGGCATGACGATACGCACGGAGCTCACCACCCAACAGCCGCCGGGGAGCTATGACCTGCTGCTGGTGCCCGGTGGGCCGGGGGCCTACCTGGAGCCTCATCCGGACGTCGCGGCCTGGCTGCGGCAGGTGCCCGCGCAGTGCACCCGCTACGGCGCGGTCTGCACCGGCACCTTCCTGCTCGGCAGCGCCGGTCTGCTCGACGGCCGACGGGTCACCACTCATTGGAATTATCGCGAGCGACTGGCGCGACGCTTTCCCCGCGCCCAGGTGACCGCCGATGACATCTACCTGAGCGATGGCCCGCTGCTGAGCTCGGCTGGGGTCACTGCCGGCATCGACCTGGCGCTGGCCCTGGTGGCCGAGGATCACGGCAAGCTCATCGCCCGGGAGGTGGCCAAGGTGCTGGTGGTGGTGACCCAGCGGCAGGGCAAGCAGGCGCAGTTCAGCCCGCTGCTCGACGAGCCGGAAGCCACCACCGCCATCAACCGGGTGCAGCACCATGTGCTGGCCAATATCGACCAGGCCTATTCGATCAGCCGGCTCGCCGAGCTGGCGACCATGGGTACCCGCAACTTCGCCCGGGTGTTCAAGCGCGACACCGGCATGACACCCCAGGAGTTCGTGCTCAGGGCGCGCATTGATCATGCACGCGAATTGCTGGAGACCAGTGAGCTGCCGCTGAAGACGGTGGCCTTTCGCAGCGGCTTCGCCAGCGACCGCTGCATGCGCGCCGCCTTCCAGAGCCATCTGGGGCTGACTCCGGCGCAATACCGTTACCAATTCAGCTGAAATCGGCCTCTGATGGCGGTATCACGCCCATCGATGGCAGCTTCTGGCCGTATATCGTCATACGGCTTGCCTGGGTAGCAGCCAGAATGGTCGTACCTATCGGCAAGGAGAGGCGCACACCGTCGAGGGACTGCGGAGTCTGGTGCCCGCAGAACCCGAGGCAAGGTGGCGCGACACGGTCATGCAAGAGCTCAAGTCCCTGGAAGACGCCAGTGCCTTCCGCTTCTGCGGCCTGGTCCTGGATGCACGTCGGCGCCTGCTGCTGGATGGCGAGCGTGTGCTGCCCCTCGGCGGACGGGCCCTGGACATCCTGCGGGTGCTGCTGCAACACCCCGGCGAACTGGTCGGCAAGCAGACCCTGATGGCCCGGGTCTGGCCTGGCGCGGTCGTCGAGGACATCAACCTGCGGGTGCACATCTCGGCCCTGCGCCGGGTACTGCGCCCCTACAGCGATCGGGATCCCATCCTCAGCGCCCGGCATCGCGGCTACGGCTTCGCCCTGGCGGTGGAGCGCCTGAGCGAGGAAGACCTCACGCCGCTGGCCGAGACGCCACTGCCCCTGACGCCCCTGGAGGGGCGCGAGACCAGCCTGGTCGAACTACGCCGCTTGCTCGCGCAACGCCGTCTGGTGTCGGTGGTGGGTACCGGCGGTGTCGGCAAGTCGCTGCTGGTCCAGCATCTGCTGCCCGCGCTGGCGGAAGACGTTGCCGACGGGATACAGAGTCTCGATCTCGCGGCACTGGGCCACATGATGGCGCTGGTGGATCGGCTCGCCAGCGACCTGGGACTCGCCAGTGGCAGTGGTTTACCGGCGCTGCAGGAAGCCTTGGCCACACGGCGCCTGCTGCTGGTGCTGGACAATGCCGAGCGGCTGATCGAACCCGCGGCCTGGCTGGTGGAAAACCTGCTGCAAGGCTGTCCGCAGCTCAGGGTGCTGGTCACCAGTCGCGAGGCCCTGCGGGTGGAAGGGGAGGCCGTGTTGCGCCTGGCGCCGCTGCCGGTCGTGAATCCATCCACACGGCGGCTGCGCGAGGCCATGCGCCAGCCGGCCTTTCGGCTGTTCGTCCGGCGTGCCCGGGCGCGCCTGCCGGGGCTGCAGTTGCGGCCAGCCGACGTGCAGCTGGTGGGCGAGATCTGCCGCCGCAGCGAAGGCGTGCCCCTGGCGCTGGAGATCCTGGCCGAGCAGGTGGCGGCACTGGGGCTGGCGGGGGTCTTGGCGCAACTCGATGGCGGCTATTACCTGAGCGTGGCCGGGCGGCGCACGGCGGCGCAACGCCAGCGCAGCCTCCGCGCCATGCTCGACTGGAGTCTGCACAGCCTGAGCGAGTCGGAATTCGCCGTGCTGGCGACCCTGGCCGAGGCCGGGGAGCATTTCAGTCGGCAGGAGGCCCTGCGACTGGCGGCGCAGCGCGGGCTGGAGGAGGCGCTGTTCATCCCCCTCCTGGGACAATTGGTGGACAAGTCGCTGATCCTGGTGGAAGGCAGCGGGGCGACCCTAGGCTACCGCCTGCTGGCCATGTTGCGCCTGCACCTGCGCCAGTTCCGCCAGCAACCGCCGCTCCAAGGCCTGCTGCTGCCAGGCCAGCGGCGGAATCCCCACGGCGCGGGTGAATACCCGGCTCAGATGCGCCTGGTCGAAGAAGCCGCATTCCAGGGCGATCGCCGCCAGGGGTAGCCGGCGCTCGGCGAGCAATTGCCGGGCACGGTCGATGCGCTGCTGGCGCAGCCATTCCAGTGGGGCGAGTCCGGCGCTGAGCTTGAACTGGCGGGTGAAGTGACTGCGCGACAGGCCGCAGACGGAGGCGACCTGGCTGACGCTGATGCCGCGCTCCAGATGCTGCAGCAGGACTTCCTTGGCCAGACGTTCCTGCCAGGCGGCCAAGCCGACCAGTCGGGTATTGGATAGAGCCAGGGTGCTATCGACGGTCATGGACATGGCGCTCTCCCTGTCAAACCAGCCGTGTGGCGCGCTGGCCTGGCTGAGAATGATTCCCTGCAGTTGTCTGACGTGCGAGTTGTCTATCGTTAATTAGCGTTAAGCCGGCAACGGCTTAGGCGCAATACTGTCGCGCCGGGCTTGGCCGACCGTGGCGGCGAGCCAGCAGGTGCCAGCCCAGCAGGGCGAGGCCGAGCAGTCCGGCGAGCAGCAGGGGCGCCGGGCCATAGGCCTGGAGTGCGTCGAGCAGGGCCAGGATGTGCGCCTCGAACAACCGCCCCAGGGCCAGGCCGGAGCCGATCCACAGGGTGGCGCCGCCCAGGTCATAGGCCAGGAAGCGCCGCAGGGGCATGGCGCTGGCGCCCGCGCTCAGGGTGGCCAGGGCCGCGGCGCCGGGGATGAACTTGGCCACCAGCAGCAAGCTGGGCAGGCGGGTGGCGGCCGGGACATGCTGGCCAGGCAGATGGCGCAGCAGCCAGGCGCCATGGCGCCGACCGGCCCAGTACCAGAGCAGATCGGCCACGCCGGTGACCGCCACGCTGGCCAGCAGCGCCAGGAGCAACTCGGCTTCATCGGCCGCGGCGCCCATCACCAGCAAAGACGGATAGGCCGGTACCGGCAGGCCCAGCTGTTCGCCAAAGACGTTCAGCGTCAGCCAGAGGGTGGCGTTACCGGCCACCAGGGAAGTCAGGGCTTGGGTGCTCATGGCGCGTTCTCGGCAAGGGGAGGCGGTGGGAGCGGCCTCCTAGCGCAAACTAAGCCTACGATTTAGCGAGCAAATCGTAGTCAGGGCATTTGCGGCAGTTCGTTGGGCCGCAGATCGAATACCAGCACCTCGGCATCGGTCCCGTGGGCCAGCTGCAGCTCGCGCTCGCCGCGCAGCCTTGCGCCGTCACCGGCCTGCAGCAGGACGCCATTCAGCTCCAGGCTGCCGCGGGCGACGTGCACATAGGCATGGCGCTCGGGGGCCAGTTGCAGCGCGGCGCTTTCGCTGCCGTCGAACAGACCGGCGTAGACCCGGGCGTCCTGGCGTACTTCCAGCGAGCCCTCGGCGCCGTCCGGCGAGATGATCAGGGCCAGACGACCACGCTTGGCCTCGGCGCTGAAGTGCTGCTGCTGGTAGCGCGGTTCGGCGCGGCGCACGTTGGGCACGATCCAGATCTGCAGGAAATGCACACTCTCGCGCTCGGAGTGGTTGAACTCGCTGTGGCTGACGCCACTGCCGGCGCTCATCAGCTGGACGTCGCCCGGGCGGATCACCGAACCGGTGCCCAGGCTGTCCTGGTGCTCCAGGGCGCCTTCGAGCACATAGGAGAAGATCTCCATGTCGCGGTGCGGGTGCTCGCCGAAGCCCTGGCCCCCGGTCACGGTGTCGTCGTTGATCACCAGCAGGTCGGAGAAGCCCTGTTCCGCCGGATTGCGGTAGCTGGCGAAGGAAAAGGTGTGAAAGGACTTGAGCCAGCCGTGGTTGGCGGCGCCGCGATCGGAAGCTTTACGAATGGCCAGCATGATGAGGCTCCTTGTCTGAGTGGGGCGCGGTCTGTTCCGACGCCATGGAAGTCATCCTACTGTGGCGCCCCGGTTTGATTAACGAGCTGGAAGGAGAATGGTCGTCCTGTTCTGGTTGACGATGCCTTCAGCCAAAGGGCGCCGTGCTGTTTACCGTGATCGTTACTCCAGGTGCGGACGGGCAGGCCAGAGCCGTACCGCCAGAGCCAGCAGGGCTGTCGCCAGCGCCAGGCCGGCAACGCCATTCCAGCCCAGGTGGGCCAGCAGCAGACTGCCCAGCGCCGCGCCGCTGGCCATGCCGATGAACATGCCAGTGAAGAGCACCGCGTTGAGGCGGCTGCGCGCCTCGGGTTCCAGGCCGTAGACCTGGGCCTGGTGGGCGATCAGGGTGGCCTGGACGCCGAGATCGAAGACCACCGTCGCCAGCGCCAGCAGCACCAGACCGGCCACGCCCGGCAGCCAAGGCAGCAGCAGCAGGCTGGCAAAGGCCGTGGCCGCCAGGCCGATGCCCAGGCGCGTCACCCATTCCGAGCCATGGCGATCCGCTAGGCGCCCGGCCCAGGGCGCGGCCAGGGCACCGGCGGCACCGGCCAGGCCGAAGGCGCCGGCGGCGGCGCTACCCAACTGGAAGGGCCCGGCATGCAGATAGAGGGCGAGGGTCGACCAGAAGGCACTGAAGCCCACGGACAGCAGCCCTTGCGCCAGGGTCGCCCGGCGCAGGGCGGCATGCTGGCGCCAGAGGGCACCCAGGGAGCCGAGCAGGGCCGGATAGCTGAGCCGGGTGGTGGCGGCGAAGGCCGGCAGACCACGCCAGACCGCCACGGCGATGGCGGCGATGCTGAGGGCGGCGAACAGATAGACCGCGCGCCAGCCCAGCCACTCGCCCACCAGGCCGCTCACCACCCGCGACAGCAGGATGCCCAGCAGCAGCCCCGTCATCACCGTGCCGACGATGCGCCCGCGCTCGGCCGGCGGCGCCAGGGTCGCGGCGGCGGGCACCAGGTCCTGGGCCACGGTGGCGGCCAAGCCGGTGACCAGACTGGCCACCAGCAGCCCGTGCAACCCCGGCGCCAGACTGGCGCCGAGCAGCGCCAGCAGTAGCACGGCCAGCTTGGCCAGGATGATGCGGCGGCGATCGAAGCGATCACCCAGGGGTGCGAGCAGCAGCAGCCCCAGGGCATAGCCGAGTTGGGTGAGGGTGGGGATCAGCCCCACGTCGGCAGCGGGCGCGGGCAGGGCACTGGCCAGGGTGCCCAGCAGGGGCTGGCTGTAATAGAGGTTGGCTACGCTGAGGCCGGCGCCGGTGGCCAGCAGGCCAAGCAGGGCAGGGGATAGACTGCCGCTGTGAGGCGAGGTCTGGCTATGCGAGAGTGGAATGTCGGTCATGGCGATTCTCCGGGTGGGAAGACGATGAGCGCATTCTTCGCCAGAGTGGTCGCTGCCTGTAGCCGAACGCGGGGTACAGGGGGTATACGTAGGCCGTATGAACACCACCTTTACCCATGACCGTCTCGACCTGCTGGAAACCTTCGTGCGTATCGTCGAAGCCGGCAGCCTGTCGGCGGCCGCGCGCCAGCTTGGCACCACCCAGCCTACCGTCAGCCGACGTCTGCAAGCGTTGGAGGGGGCGCTGCAGGTGCGCCTGGTGCAGCGCTCGACCCACGCCCTGCGCCTGACCGAGGACGGCCAGCGCTGCTATCGCCAGGCCCAGCAACTGCTCGGCGACTGGCAGGCTTTCGCCGCCGCCTTGCATGGTGCCCATGCCGAGCCCGAGGGACGGCTGCGGGTGGTGATGCCCCATGCCTTCGGCCAGGAGCAGTTGCTCGATCCGCTGGAGACCTATCTGCGGCGCTATCCCGGTATGCAGGTGGATTGGGTGCTCAGCGACCGGGCGCCCAATTTCGTCGCCGATGGCGTCGACTGCGCCATCCGGGTGGGGGTGGTGGAGGATCCGGATACCGTGGCGGTGCGCCTGGGTGATGTGCAGCGCATCCTGGTGGCGGCGCCGGAGCTGGCGAGCACGCTGCAAGCACCCGAGGAGCTGGCGGCACTGCCCTGGATCGCCATGACGCAGTTCTACCAGACCGAACTGCGCCTGCAGCTGGGCGCAACTGGCGAAAGCCGGCTGATCCCCTTGCGCCCGCGGCTGGCCACCGAGAGTCTCTTCGTCGCCCGTCATGCCGCGGTGCGTGGTCTGGGCTGCGCGGCGCTGTCGCACTGGATGGTGCGCGAGGACGTCGCCGCGGGACGCCTGGTGCACCTGCTGCCGGAATGGCAGGCCGCGCCCCTGCCAATCTATCTCATCTATCCCTACGCCCGGGTCTACCCGGCGCGGCTGCGCCTGTTCCTCGAACTGGTGCGCGAGGCCTGCGCCAGGATGCTGGATGTGACGGCGCCCGCCTGACCTCAAGGATCAGGCGGGCGCCACGAGCGAGGGCGATCAGGCGAGTCGGGCCGCCCGCACCGGCCGCCGCCCGTCCACGCTCAGCGCCCCGGCGCCGAAGGCAGCCACCTGCAACAGGCCCCCGGCGATGGCGATGTTCTTGAGGAAGTGGATCAGTTGGTTCTGATCGGCGAACTGGCTGTGGAATACCAGGGCGGTCGCCAGGGTGAAGGCGGCCATGGCCAGGGCGACCGGGCGGGTGCGGTAGCCGATCAGCAGGAGGCTGGCGAGTCCCAGCTCCACCACCAGGGCGCCCAGGTAGGCGAGGTCCGGGAAGGGCAGGCCCATGGCGGCGATATAGCCCTTGGTGGCGGCCGGGGCGAGCAGTTTGCCTACGCCACTGAACAGGAAGAGGCTGGCCAGCAGCAGGCGGCCGGTGGTGGCGGTGAGGGCTTGGGTGTTCATCGTTGACTGTCCTTTTCCAGGTCTGGCATCCGGCTTGGATGCGATGGGCAAGCTTACTGTCCACTCGATTCCCGAATAAGTAGTGATGGCGCGTTAAACAGTCACCCTCAGGTTGACTATCTTCCCGTTGCTGCAACCTGAATCCTTTCAGCTACACGCCACAGCACAGGCGTACAAAAACCAGCACAGACGTCCAAGGCCGTCCGCCGTCGTCCGAGCGAAAGTTCGCTCCATCGACGGCGCGAGGTCTCTCTCGCAGCCGACTCTTTCATCAGGGGGATGGGTCATGGGAAGCGTGAGGCTGGATCTGGGACTCCTGTTCCTACGCCTGGGCGGCGCCGGGCTGCTCCTGGCGGTGCATGGTCTGCCCAAGGCGCTGCACTTTCGCCAGCAGCTTGGCCTGATCGAAGACCCGCTGCACCTGGGCGCCTGGCCGACGCTGGGCTTCGCCGTCTTCGCCGAGGTGCTCTGTCCGTTGCTGATCGCCCTGGGCTGGGCGACGCGCCTGGCCTGCCTGCCGATCCTCGGGTTGCTGCTGATCGCCCTGCTGGTGGTGCACCCCGAATGGTCTCTGGAGCAGGGGCAGTTCGGCTGGCTGCTGCTGGTGCTGTTCGGCACCCTGGCGCTCACCGGGCCCGGTCGCTATTCACTGGAAGCCCGGCTGGTCAGGCGTCACGCCGCCCAGGGTGGTTTCGCGAGGGCCCTGTCATGAGCGCCACACGCGGGCAGGACCTACATCAGGCGCACAGTCGCATCGTCACCCTGGTGATCCGCCACCAGCCCCTGGCCGGCCAGCAGGACGCCTATCAGCGCTGGCTGCAGCGCGCGGTCACCGCTGCCCGTGAAGCCTGTGGCCATCTCGGTGTGGATGTCATCCCGCCGGCCGAGGCAGGCACCGCCTTCACCACCCTGGTGCGTTTCGCCGACGTCGAGCGGCTGCAGGCCTGGCTGGCTTCGCCGGAACGCCAGGCGCTGATCGCCGAGGTGGCACCGCTGCTGCGCGAGGCCGATGCGCCCGAGGTGCATGCCGACGCCGAGTTCTGGTTCAACCCGCCGCGCCCCGGCGTGCGCCAGCCACCGGCCTGGAAGCAGGCGGTGCTGACCTACCTGGTGATCGCGCCCCTGACCATGCTGATCCCACCACTGTGGCAGCCGCTGTTCGCGCGCTATCCGCTGCTGGCCGGCCCGGTGCCGAGCAACCTGCTGATCACCCTGTGCATCGTGCCGCTGGTGGTGTTCCTGATCATGCCGAGGGTGAGCCGCCTGTGCGCGCCCTGGCTCAACGCCCGCTCGGGCGCCTTTTCCACTCCTTCCACCCTTAGAGGCGAACAACCATGAGCACCTTCACCACCCGCGATGGCGTCGAGATCTATTTCAAGGACTGGGGCAGCGGCAAGCCCGTGCTGTTCAGCCACGGCTGGCCGTTGGACGCCGACATGTGGGATTACCAGATGCATCATCTGGCCAGCCACGGCTATCGCGCCATCGCCTTCGACCGCCGCGGCTTCGGGCGCTCCGGCCAGCCGTGGAATGGCTATGACTACGACACCTTCGCCGACGACATCAAGGAGCTGATCGAGCACCTGGATCTGCGCGACGTCACCCTGGTGGGCTTCTCCATGGGCGGTGGCGACGTCAGCCGCTACCTGGCGCGCCACGGCTCGGCGCGGGTCGCCAAGCTGGCGCTGCTCGGCGCCGTCACCCCGCTGTTCGGGCAGAAGCCGGACTTCCCCCAGGGCGTCGACCAGGGCGTCTTCGACGGCATCCGCGGCGGTCTGCTGAAGGACCGCGCCCAGTTCCTCGCCGACTTCGCGCCAGTGTTCTATGGCACCAACCAGGGCCAGCAGGTCTCCGAAGGCGTCTTCACCCAGACCCTCAACATCGCCCTGCTGGCTTCGCTCAAAGGCACGGTCGACTGCGTCACCGCCTTCTCGGAAACCGACTTCCGTCCGGACATGGCCAAGATCGACGTGCCGACCCTGGTGATCCACGGCGACGCCGACCAGGTGGTGCCCTTCGCGACCACCGGCAAGCTGGCGGCCGAGCTGATACGTGGCGCCGAGCTCAAGGTGTACGCCGGCGCCCCCCACGGCTTCGCGGTGACCCACGCCGCGCAGTTGAACCAGGACCTGCTGGCCTTCGTCGCCCGCTGACCACCCGCCCGGTCAGCAGCAGACGCTGCCCGGGTCGCGAGTACGGTTATGAGCCAAGAACCCCTGGACCCTCAACGCCGCCGCGCCCTCCTGTTGGGCGCCGCCGGCGCGCTCTGGTCCGTCCTGCCCCTGGCCGGACGCGCCGACACTGCCTCTGGAGGCACCATGCAACACGCCGATCTGATCCTGCACAACGGCAAGCTCCACACCGTCGATCCCGAGCGCCCCGCGGCGACCGCGGTCGCCATCAAGGACGGCGTCTTTCTTGCCGTGGGTAGCGATAGCGACGTCATGGCCCATCGCGGCCCGGGCACCCAGGTGGTCGACCTGCGCGGTCGCCGCGCCATCCCGGGCCTCAACGACTCCCACCTGCACCTGATCCGCGGTGGCCTGAACTACAACCTGGAACTGCGCTGGGAGGGCGTGCCCTCGCTGGCCGATGCCCTGCGCATGCTCAAGGACCAGGCCGAGCGTACCCCGGCGCCCCAGTGGGTGCGGGTAGTGGGCGGCTGGAACGAATTCCAGTTCGCCGAGCGCCGGCTGCCGACCCTGGAGGAGCTCAACCAGGCCGCGCCGGACACCCCGGTGTTCATCCTCCACCTTTATGACCGGGCCCTGCTCAACCGCGCCGCCCTGCGTGTCGTGGGTTACACCAAGGACACGCCCAATCCGCCAGGCGGCGAGATCCAGCGCGACGCCCGGGGCGAGCCCACCGGCATGCTCATCGCCCGGCCCAACGCCATGATCCTCTACGCCACCCTGGCCAAGGGGCCCAAGCTGCCGCTGGAATACCAGGTCAACTCCACGCGCCAGTTCATGCGTGAACTCAATCGCCTGGGCCTGACCAGCGCCATCGACGCCGGCGGCGGTTTCCAGAACTATCCGGACGACTACCAGGTCATCCAGGAGCTGGCCGATGCCGACCAGCTCACCGTACGCATCGCCTACAACCTCTTCACCCAGCGGCCCAAGGAAGAGCTGGCCGACTTCAAGAACTGGACCAGCAGCGTCACCCTGCACCAGGGCACCGACTTCCTCCGCCACAACGGCGCCGGCGAGATGCTGGCCTTCTCGGCGGCCGACTTCGAGGACTTCCTCGAACCGCGCCCGGACCTGCCGTCCAGCATGGAAGCCGATCTGGAGCCCGTGGTGCGCCACCTGGTGGAGCAGCGCTGGCCGTTCCGCCTGCACGCCACCTACGATGAATCCATCTCACGCATGCTCGACGTCTTCGAGCGGGTCAATCGCGACGTGCCCTTCAACGGGCTGCCCTGGTTCTTCGACCACGCCGAGACCATCAGTCCGCGCAACATCGAGCGGGTCAAGGCCCTCGGCGGCGGCATCGCCATCCAGGACCGCATGGCCTTCCAGGGCGAATACTTCGTCGACCGCTATGGTGCCAAGGCCGCCGAGCAGACCCCGCCGATCCAGCGGATGCTCGCCGAAGGCGTACCGGTAGGGGCGGGGACCGATGCCACCCGCGTCTCCAGCTACAACCCCTGGACCTCACTGTACTGGATGGTCAGCGGCCGTACCGTCGGCGGCCTGGCGCTCTATCAGGAGGGCCTGCCGCGGGCCACCGCCCTGCAGCTGTTCACCCAGGGCAGTGCCTGGTTCTCCTCGGAACAGGGCAAGAAGGGCCAGTTGCGGGTGGGCCAGTTGGCCGACGTGGCAGTGCTCTCGGCGGACTTCTTCACCGTCGAGGAGGAGGCCATCAAGCACCTGGAGTCGGTGCTGACCGTGGTCGGCGGGCGCATCGTCCATGGCGCCGAGGAATTCGATCGCCTCGGCCCGGCGCCCTTGCCGGTCACGCCGGACTGGTCGCCCGTGGTCAAGGTACCCGGCCACTGGAAGCCCGGCGCGCCCTTGCAGGCTGCCGTGCACCAGTGCGCCGGCGCCTGTTCCGTGCATGGCCACGGCCATGAGCGGGCGCGCCAGAGCCAGGTACCGGTCAGCGACTTCAGTGGCTTCTGGGGCGCCTTCGGCTGCTCCTGCTTCAGCTTCTGAGGACCGCCACCATGACCGCCGCCGCCTTGAACCCCAACGCCGCCTCGCCCTGGCAGCCCCTGCGTCAGCGCACCTTCCGCTGGCTGTGGCTGGCCAGCATCGCGTCCAACATCGGTACCTGGATGCACGAGGTGGGCGCCGGCTGGCTGATGACCTCGCTGTCGGCCAGTCCCCTGGCGGTGGCCCTGGTCCAGGTGGCGGGGGCGTTGCCGATGTTCCTGCTGGCGCTGCCAGCCGGCGCCCTGGCCGACATCGTCGACCGCCGCCGCTACCTGCTCGGCGTACAGCTATGGATGGCCACGGTGGCCCTGGCTCTGGCCGGGCTGACCCTGGCCGGCTGGATGACCGTACCGCTGCTCCTGGGGCTGACCCTGGCCATGGGCGTGGGCACGGCGCTGATGCTGCCGGCCTGGTCGGCGCTCACCCCCGAGCTGGTGGACAAGAGCGAGCTGCCGGCGGCCATCGCCCTGTCCAGCCTGGGCATGAACGTGGCCCGTGCCCTGGGGCCGGCCCTGGCCGGGGTGCTGGTCAGCCTGGCCGGTCCCTGGCTGACCTTCGCCCTTAACGCCGTTTCCTTCCTTGCCGTCATCGTCGCGCTCCTGACCTGGCGGCGCCAACCTGCAGCCGCCGTGCTGCCCGCGGAGCGCCTCTTGGGCGCCGTCCGGGTCGGTTTCCGCTATGCCCGCAGCTCGCTCCAGCTGCAGGTGGTGCTGGCCCGGACCGCCGCGTTTTTCCTCGGCGCCAGCGCCGGTATGGCCCTGCTGCCGCTGCTGGTGCGCCAGGCCCTGCAGGGCACCGCCCTGGATTTCGGCATCCTGCTCGGGTGCGTCGGCCTGGGTGCCATCGCCGGCGCCATGCTCCTGCCGCGGCTGCGCGAACGGCTGTCCAGCGACCTGCTGGTGGCGGGTGCCAGTGCGCTCTATGCCCTGGTCCTGCTCGGCCTGGCCTGGATTCGTGACTTCGCCTGGCTGCTGCCGGTGATGCTGGCCAGCGGCCTGGCCTGGATCGCCGTGCTCTCCAGTCTGCAGGTGGCGGCCCAGACCGCCGTGCCCGGCTGGGTGCGCGCCCGTGCCCTGGCCGTCTACATCCTGGTGTTCTTTGGCACCAGCGCCCTGGGCGGCTTCCTCTGGGGCGCCCTGGCCAGCCACTTCTCCCTGAGCGTGGCCCTGAGCGCGGCGGCCGGGGTGCTGCTGGCCGGCATCGGGCTGACCTGGTGCCTGCGCCTGCCGGTCACCCCGGCGGCCGATATCGCCCCCGCACTGCACTGGCCGACACCGATCCTCGACGACTCCCTGGATCGCGAGCGCGGCCCGGTGATGGTCACCCTGGAATACGACATCGCTCCCGAACACGGTCCGGCCTTTCGCCAGGCCATGCAGGCGGTCGGTGCCATGCGCCGACGCAATGGCGCCTTCTCCTGGGCCCTGCTGCAGGACAGCGCCGAGCCGCGCCGCTGGCAGGAATTCTTCTGCGACGAATCCTGGCTGGAACACCTGCGCCACCACCACCGCGTCACCCAGGGCGAACAGCGCCTGGAAGCGGCGGCGCGCCAGTACCAGACCCCCGGCGTACCCATCGCCATTCGCCATCTCCTGGGCGGCGCCTGATGCCGCCCTTCACCCGCAACCCCCAAACCACTCCCTGAGGACTCCACCATGAGCAAGCCCTACAACCGTCTCGACAAGAACGATGCCGTCGTCCTGCTGATCGACCACCAGGCCGGTCTGATCTCGCTGGTCCAGGATTTCACCCCCAGCGATTTCAAGAACAACGTCCTGGCCCTGGCCAACAGCGCCAAGTTCTTTGGCCTGCCCACCATCCTCACCACCAGCTTCGAGCAGGGCCCCAACGGCCCGCTGGTGCCCGAGCTGGTCGAGCTGTTCCCCGAGGCGCCGTACATCGCCCGGCCCGGCCAGATCAACGCCTGGGACAACGAAGACTTCGTCGCCGCCATCAAGGCCACCGGCCGCAAGCAGCTGATCATCGCCGGCGTGGTGACCGACGTCTGCGTGACCTTCCCGGCCCTGGCGGCCATCGCCGAAGGCTTCGACGTCTTCGTGGTGACCGATGCCTCCGGCACCTTCGACAAGACCGTGCAGCAGGCCGCCTGGGCGCGCATGAGCGCCGCCGGCGTGCAGCTGATGAACTGGTTCAGCGTGGCCTGCGAACTGCACCGCGACTGGCGCAACGACATCGAGGGCCTGGGTGCCCTGCTGTCCAACCACATCCCCAACTACCGCAACCTGATGACCAGCTACGCCAAGCTGTCCGCCAAGTAAGGGGAACGATGGTCCGGCGCCTCCCTCGGCGCCGGACCATCCCTGCCAGACCTTCGCGGAGGGACGCCGTGAACCGCAACGACCTGCGCCGCATCGACCTGCACCTCTTGGTGGTGTTCGAAAGCCTGATGCACGAGCGCAATCTCACCCGCACCGCGGAAAAACTCTTTCTCGGCCAGCCGGCCATCAGCGCCGCCCTGGTGCGCCTGCGGCAATTCTTCGACGATCCGCTGCTGGTGCGCAGTGGCCGCACCATGGAACCCACGCCGCGCGCCCTGGCCATCCTCGCACGCCTGCAACCGGCCCTGGACGGTCTGTCCAATGCCCTCAGCGAGGTCGACGACTTCGATCCCGGTGCCAGCCGTGCGGTCTTTCGCCTGGGCATGTCCGACGATGTCGAATGCGGTCTGCTGCCGCCGCTGCTGGCCCATCTGCGCGAGGTGGCGCCGCACTGCGTGCTGGTGGTGCGCAACGCCAACTTCCTGCTCTTGCCCGGCCTGCTGGCCAGTGGCGAGGTCTCCCTGGGCATCAGCTACACCACCCAGCTGCCGGCCAACGCCAAGTGCCGCACCCTGAGGCACATCCGCGCCCTGGTGGTTCGCGCCGACGCCGATCCGGCGCCCCTGACCCTGGACGACTATTGCGCGCGGCCCCATGTGCTGGTGTCCATGTCCGGCGATCTCTGCGGCAACATCGACGACGACCTGGCGCGCCTCGGGCGTAGCCGCAAGGTGGCCCTGGGCGTGCCCCACTTCAATGGCCTCGGCGCCTTGCTGGCCGGCAGCGACCTGCTCGCCACGGTGCCCGACTACGCCGCCCAAGCCCTGGCCGCCAGTGGCGTCCTGCGCATCGAGGAGCCGCCGTTTCCCATCGTCCCGGCCAAGCTGTCGCTGGTCTGGCGCGCCGCCCAGGACCAGGATCCCGGCGAGCGCTGGTTGCGCGGCGAGATCGTCAGATTCATGGGCGAGACCTCCTAGCGAACTGGGCTATCAGCCACGTCGATAAGCGCTATCCGCCGGTACGATTTATTGGCGAGGGGGTTGGCTTTCTAGGATGGCTGCATGTCTTCCGGAGCCACGCCCATGAACCTCGCCACCTTCCGCAACGCCCTCCGCCTGCTGGCCTGCGCCGGTTTCCTCGCCCTGCTGGGCGGCTGCGCCAACTCCCACAACGCCTACCTCAAGGATGGCAGCACGGCCTACCTGGTGCAGTGCAACGGAGTCTTCGGCCGCTGGTCCGGCTGCGCCGGCGAGGCGGCCGCACGCTGCCCCACCGGCAGCTACCAGGTCCTTGCCCGCAACCACCTGGACGGCGCCAGCGAAGCCCAGGCAGAGGCCAGCGTCGCTGGCCAGTCCTATCCGGTGCGCAACCTGCTGGTGCAGTGTCAGGGCGAACAACTGGCCTGGCGAGTGGGCAACTTCGTGCGCCGGCTGCCGGTGAGCGAGGGGTGAGGGTAGCTCAGCGGACTGCCGCGTTTTCCAGGCTGTGGCGCTGCAGTCAGACCGTAGGTTGGGTTGAGACGGCTCCATCGTCGAAGCCCAACAGGGATGCTCGGCCTTGGGCAATGTTGGGCTTCGCTGCGCTCAACCCAACCTACGAGTGTCCGTAGGCGCGGCGCATCGGCGGACCACCAGCGCCGCTATAAAGCGCGCGGACGGCGGTCAGACCGTAGGTTGGATTGAGATGGCTCCAGCGTCGAAGCCCAACAGGGATGTTCAGCCTTGGGCGATGTTGGGCTTCGCTGCGCTCAACCCCACCTGCGCGGGCTATTAGCCGTGGCCGCATCGGCGGACCACCATGCGCGCGGACGGCCGTCAGACCGTAGGTTGGGTTGAGACGGCTCCATCGTCGAAGCCCAACAGGGATGCTCAGCCTTGGGCAATGTTGGGCGTCGATGCGCTCAACCCAACCTACGAGGGCGCCGTAGGTGCGGCCGCAGCGGCGAAGGCTACTCCGCCAGGGCCTCTCCCAGCACCTTGAGGAATTCCCGCGTCGCCGGTGTCGGCAGCGGCGACCAGATGGCATGGACGTTACGCTGGGGCGCATCGCTGACCGGCACCCGGGCGAGGCCGGCAAAGGTACTGGCGATACTGTCAGGCACCAGACCGATCGCCAGCCCGCGCCGGACGAAGCGTTCCAGCAACTGCATGTTGCCCGTCTCGAAACGCACCCGGTGGGGCAGACCCAGGGCGGCGAAGGCCTCATCGGTCTGCCGCCGCGCCCCGCTGCCGGCGGGCAGGTCCACCAGCGGCAGATCCATCAGCTCATGCAGAGAAAGTCGCTCGCGTCTGGCCAGGACGTGCCCTGCCGGCAGCACCGCCACCAGCTCTTCGCTGAGCAGCAGGCGGCTGTCGACCCCCTCAAGCCGCACTTGGCGCGACACCCCGATCAGGGCGAAATCCAGCTGCCGCTCGCGCACCGCCGCCAGCAGCGTCTGGCTCTTGTCCTGGCGCAGCTCGATGTCCACCTGGGGATGGCGGGCATGGAAGGCGGCTAGTAGCTCGACGATGTCCAGCCGCGGCACCGAGGAGATCAGGCCCACTGTCAGGCTGCCGCGAATGGCACCGACCGCCGCAGCCACGTCCTGCCGCGCTCTTTCCACCGCGGCCAGCGCCTGCCGCGCCTGGACCAGCAGCGCTTCGCCGGCGGGGGTGAGGCGCACCTGCCGCGGCAGGCGTTCGAACAGGGTAGCGCCCAGTTCGGCTTCCAGGCGGGCGATCTGGTGACTGAGCGCCGACTGCACCACATGACAACGCTCGGCGGCGCGGGTGAAGTGGCGCTCCTCGGCCAGGGCGACGGCGAATTCCAGCTGCTTGAGGTTCATGGCGCTATCTTGAAATGAGATCGACACCATCTTAACGATTCATTTAACCGATGGCTGCCGTTGTCCGATACTGATCAGCCTCTCTCTTGCCGGAACCTGCGGATGTCGACTCCCACGCCTCCTCTCAGCCGCTGGCTGACCCTGCTCATGGCCGTCGCCACCGGTATCGCTGTGGCCAGCAACTACTACAACCAGCCGCTGCTGCACACCATCGCCCAGCGCTTCGACCTCAGTTATACCCAGGCCGGCAGCATCGTCACCACCGCCCAGCTCAGCTACGCCGCCGGTCTCCTGCTGCTGGTGCCCCTGGGGGATCTCCTGGAGCGCCGCCGGCTGATCGTCACCATGAGCGTGATCGCCGCCGCCGGCCTGGCCCTGAGTGCCACCGCCACCAGCCTGACCTGGCTGCTAGTGGGCACCGCCATGACCGGACTCTTCTCGGTGGTGGCCCAGGTGCTGGTGCCCTTCGCCGCGACCCTGGCCGCGCCGGAGCAGCGGGGCAGGGCGGTGGGCACTGTCATGAGCGGACTTATCCTCGGTATCCTGCTGGCCCGCACCGTGGCCGGGGCGCTCTCGTCCCTGGGCGACTGGCGCACCGTCTATGCCGTGGCGGCCGGTCTGATGCTGGCCACCGCCCTGGCCCTGCGCCTGGCGCTGCCGCGCTATCAGCAGTCGGCGGGCCTGAGCTACCCACGGCTGCTGGGTTCGGTGTTCGTGCTCTTGCGCGACGAACCTCTGCACCGGCTACGCACCCTGCTGGGCTGCCTGGGCTTCGCCGTCTTCGCGGTGTTCTGGACGCCCCTGGCCTTTCTGCTGGCCGCCGAGCCCTATGGCTTCAGCGATGGCACCATCGGCCTGTTCGGTCTCGCCGGGGCAGTGGGGGCGCTGGCCGCCAACCTGGCCGGGCGCATGGCCGACCAGGGCAAGGGCAGTCTCGCCACCAGCATCGGCCTGGCCTCCCTGACCCTCGCCTGGCTGCCATTGGCCTTCGCCCAGCAATCGCTGGCGGCGCTGCTGGTCGGCATCCTGGTGCTGGATCTCGCCGTGCAGCTCAGCCACGTCAGCAACCAGAACGTGGTCTACCGCCTCCGCCCGGAAGCCCGCAGCCGCCTCAACGCCGGCTACATGACCGGCTACTTCCTCGGCGGCTCCCTGGGTTCGCTGCTGTCGGCGCGGCTGTACGAGCACTTCGGCTGGACCGGCGTCAGCCTGGCCGGCTGCCTGCTGGCCGCCACGGCGCTGGCCGTCTGGTGCCTGTTCCTGCTGCGCCAACGTCAGGCGCGGGCCTGAACGCCATCATCAGCGCGGTCGATGATCGCTATCCCGAGGGACGATTTCTAGGCGCGGGGTGGGCTGGCGACAATGAGTCCACACCCACCCGACAAGGTACTCGTCATGAAAGCCCTCACAGCTCTTTTCGCCGCCACCCTGCTCACTACCGCCATCGCCCAATCCGCCCAGGCCGAGGAAAGCGCCCTGCGCCCCCTGGGGTCGCTGATCGAAAAGCACCAGCAGCAGGATCGCACCCTGGCCGAGAACGGCACTGATCGCAGCCTGCAGCCGTCGATCCAGCGCCAGCAGCAGCGTCTCGACCCGCGTCGTGCCCTGGCTGAAAACGGCGCCGAGCGCAGTCTGCAGCCGGCGATCCAGCGTCAGCAGCAGCGTCTGGATGGCCAACGCCTGGCCGCCGACGGTGCCGAGCGGACCCTGCAGCAGTGGCCCCAGCGTCAACCGACCCGCGGCGCCGTGGCGTGAGTCGGCTGAACCGTCAGGCGGTCGCGCAGATAGTCCGAGAACAGCTGGACGATGCGCGCCGACTGACGATGCTGGGGATAGACCGCATAGACCGCCGCGCTGGGCAGGGCGAAGTCTTCCAGCACCTGCACCAGCGCCCCTGAGGCCAGCGCCGCGCCGATGATGAAGGTCGGCAGCACCGCGATGCCCTGACCGGCAATGGCCGCATCCCGCACCACCTCACCGTTGTTGGCCCGGAGCTGACCCTGCATGGGCAGCACCAGCGGCTTGCCTCCGCGCTGAAAGCGCCATTCCACCTGGCGACCATGGCCATAGAGCAGACAGCTGTGCTCGGCCAGATCCTCCGGCTGCAGCAGCGGCGGCGCCTTCTGTAGATAATCCGGACTGGCGCAGGTCACCAGTTGCATCTCGGTCAGTCGCTTGGCGATCAGGCTGGAGTCGGCCAGGGTGCCGATGCGGATCGACATGTCGTAGCCCTCGGCGAGCAGATCCACCGCCCGGTCATTGAGATCCAGCTCCAGGCGGATCTGCGGATAGGCCGAGAGAAAATCCGGCAGCAGGGGACTCAGGTGCAGGGTGCCGAAGGTCATGGGCGCACTCACGCGCAGCACCCCCTGGGGCACCGTCCGCCGGCTGGAGAGCAATTCCTCGGTGTCGTTGACGTCCTCGAGGATCTTCACCGCCCGCTCATAGAGCAGCATCCCCAGTTCGGTCGCCTGCAGGCGTCGCGTGGTGCGATTGAGCAGCCGCACCCCCAGACTTTCCTCCAGTGCCATGGTCCGCCGGCTGACGAACTGCTTGGACAGCCCCAGCTTGTCGGCGGCGGCGGTGAAGCTGCCCTCGTTCAGGGTGGTGACGAACAGGCGCAGGTCATCGAAATTCATGGTGGCATCCAGGCAGCGGAAGAAGCTTTCGCGGGTTGCCGCGAGCGACCGTCATTGTGCCAAATCGACGATCTATGAGCCGTGCCTTTGCGCTGCGACAATTAATCTCCGCGCAAAAGAAAACCCCCTCGCCACCTTGCGGTGAGGAGGGGGCTCTGGCGTTCGCTGTCGCTTAGACGTTGAAGCGGAAATGCATGACATCACCGTCCTTGACGATGTACTCCTTGCCTTCCAGGCGCCACTTGCCGGCTTCCTTGGCGCCGTTCTCGCCCTTGAAGGCGATGAAGTCGTCATAGGCCACCACTTCGGCGCGGATGAAGCCCTTCTCGAAATCGGTGTGGATGGCCGCGGCCGACTGGGGGGCGGTGGCGCCGACGCGGACGGTCCAGGCGCGCACTTCCTTTACCCCGGCAGTGAAGTAGGTCTGCAGGTTGAGCAATTCGTAGCCGGCGCGGATCACCCGGTTCAGGCCCGGCTCTTCCATGCCCATGGACTCGAGGAACATCTGCTTTTCCTCGTCGTCGTCCAGTTCGGCGATTTCCGCCTCGATCTTGTTGCACACCGGCACCACCACGGCGCCTTCTTCCTCGGCGATGGCGCGGACCACGTCCAGGTGCGGGTTGTTCTCGAAGCCGTCTTCGGCGACGTTGGCGATGTACATCACCGGCTTGCTGGTCAGCAGGTGGAAGCTGCGCACCAGGCGCTTCTGCTCCTCGTCCAGCCCCTTCATCAGGCTGCGGGCAGGCTTGCCGGCCTCGAAGTGGGGAATCAGCTGTTCCAACAAGGCCTTTTGCGCCAGGGCTTCCTTGTCGCCGCCCTTGGCGTTGCGGGTGACGCGCTGCAGCTGCTTCTCGCAGCTGTCGAGGTCGGCGAAGATCAGCTCCAGGTCGATCACCTCGATGTCCCGCTTGGGGTCCACCGAGTTGGCCACGTGGATGACGTTCTCGTCTTCGAAGCAGCGCACCACGTGGGCGATGGCATCGGTCTCGCGGATGTTGGCGAGAAACTTGTTGCCCAGGCCTTCACCCTTGGAGGCACCGGCCACCAGGCCGGCGATGTCGACGAACTCCATGGTGGTGGGGATCACCCGCTCGGGCTTGACGATCTCCGCCAGGGCGTTCAGCCGCGCATCGGGCATGGGCACGATGCCGCTGTTGGGCTCGATGGTGCAGAAGGGGAAGTTTTCCGCCGCGATACCGGATTGGGTCAGGGCATTGAACAGGGTGGACTTGCCGACGTTGGGCAGGCCGACGATGCCGCAATTGAATCCCATGGTGTGTGTCCTCGCGGAAGAAAAGGAAGAGGGTAGGGTAGGTCAGGCTTTGCGGCTGTGCAGGCGTTGCATGGCCCGGGTCAGGTCGCCGGAGAGCAGCTCCGGTACCACTTCCAGGGCGGCGTCGATGCTGGTGTCGAGCAGCTCCTGCTCGCTGCGCGGGGCGCGACCCAGCACGAAGTTGGAGACCAGGCTGGCATGCCCCGGATGGCCGATGCCCAGACGTAGACGCTGGAAACCGTTCTGATTGCCGAGCTGGGCGATGATGTCGCGCAGTCCGTTGTGCCCCCCATGGCCGCCGCCGGTCTTGAGGCGGGCGGTGCCGGGTGGCAGGTCGAGTTCGTCATGGGCCACCAAAATGGCCGCCGGCGGGATGCGAAAAAAGCCGGCGAGTGCCGCCACGGCCTGGCCGCTGCGGTTCATATAGGTGGTGGGGATGAGTAGACGAACCTCGTTGCCCGCGTGGCGAAAGCGCCCCACGAGGCCATGATACTTGCGCTCGACAGCCAGGCTCGCACCTTGGGCAGCTGCCAGCCGCTCAACGAAAAGGGCCCCTGCATTATGCCGGGTCTGGTCGTATTCGGGGCCTGGATTGCCCAGGCCGACGATCAGTTGAACGGCAGTCATGTCAGGAGCCCTTCTCTTTCAGGCGTGCGCGAACTTACTCGGCAGTGCCTTCTTCGGCAGCGCCGTCTGCAGCTTCTTCACGGATGCGCGGCAGGTGGATGCTGGCAACCGGCAGATCGCTGCCGTGGGCCAGGGACACCAGCTCGACGCCAGCCGGGACGTTCAGGTCGCTCAGGTGCACGATCTGGTCCAGCTCGACCTTGGCCATGTCGACTTCGATGAATTCCGGCAGGTCTTTCGGCAGGCAGGAGACTTCGACTTCGTTGATGGTGTGCAGGATCTCGCCACCCTGTTGCTTCACGCCCACGGAGGTTTCCTGGTTCATGAAGTGCAGGGGCACGTGAGCGGTCAGCTTCTGACCGGCGATGACGCGCAGGAAGTCGGCGTGCATGACGTAGCCCTTGGAGGGGTGACGCTGCAGGGCTTTGACCAGCACGCTTTCGTTGCTGCCATCAACCTTCAGGGTGATGACGCTGGCGAAGGCGGCTTCGCTTTCCAGCATCTTGGCCAGGTCTTTGCCGACCAGGGTGATGGACGTCGGAGCCTTGTCGCCACCGTAGATCACGGCGGGAACGTTACCGGCATTACGACGCAGGCGGCGGCTCGCACCTTTCCCCAGGTCGGAACGCACTTCGGCATTCAGAGTGAAATCAGACATTGTGAATCTCCAGGATAAGGAATCGGCAGACCGGGACTTGCGACCAGTTCTACGGCCCTACCGACTAAAAAGCCCCGGTAGACCGTCACGGCCTTCCGGGGCGCTTCCAGAGCGGCTGTTCCTTAACGGAACATCGCGCTGATGGATTCTTCGTTACTGATCCGGCGTACCGCCTCGGCCACCACGGGCGCGATGTCCAGTTGGCGGATACGGCTGCAGGCCTGAGCCGCGGCGGACAACGGAATGGTGTTGGTCACCACCAGCTCGTCCAGCACGGAGTTGTCGATGTTCTCGATGGCGCGACCCGACAGCACCGGGTGGGTGCAGTAGGCCAGGACCTTGGCGGCGCCGTGTTCCTTCAGCGCCTTGGCCGCGTGGCACAGGGTGCCGGCCGTATCGACCATGTCGTCAACCAGCACGCAGGTGCGGTCCTGGATGTCACCGATGATGTGCATCACTTCCGACTGGTTGGCCTTGGGCCGGCGCTTGTCGATGATCGCCAGGTCCACACCCAGGCTCTTGGCCACGGCACGCGCACGCACCACGCCGCCGATGTCCGGAGAGACGATCATCAGATTTTCGAAACGCTGGTCTTCGATGTCATCCACCAGGGCGGGGGAGCCGTAGATGTTGTCCACGGGAATATCGAAGAAGCCTTGGATCTGGTCGGCGTGCAGGTCGACGGTGAGCACGCGATTGATGCCCACCACGGTCAGCATGTCGGCCACGACCTTGGCGCTGATGGCGACCCGCGCGGAACGCGGACGGCGATCCTGGCGCGCATAGCCGAAATAGGGGATGACTGCGGTGATACGAGTCGCCGAGGAGCGGCGGAAGGCATCGGCCATCACCACCAGTTCCATCAGGTTGTCGTTGGTCGGCTCGCAGGTAGGCTGGATGATGAAGACATCCTTGCCCCGTACGTTCTCGTTGATTTCGACGCTGATCTCGCCATCGGAGAATTTTCCGACGGAGACGTCACCGAGAGGGATGTGCAGCTGGCGCACGATGCGCCGTGCCAGATCGGGGTTGGCGTTCCCCGTGAAGACCATCATCTTGGACACGCTGCAGTTCCTGCGGCTTGAGGTGGGTCTTGGAAGGAAAATGGCAGGGGCGGCTGGATTCGAACCAACGCATGGCAGGATCAAAACCTGCTGCCTTACCGCTTGGCGACGCCCCTGTATCTTGCAGAGTACTAGCTGTACTCATTCTCTGGTCAGGCTTGCCAGCGCCCGGTGCAACATGGAAGTGTTGCTGCCTTTGGCTACGAAGCCTGGAAGTGATGCTGGTAGCTGGCTAGCTACTGTATCAGCTTCGGTCTTATTTGGAAAGCTTCCAAATATGCAACCTCCAGTGCCGGTTAATCTAGCTGAAACAAATTTGTTTAGCAAGATCAAAGCGTTACGAATTTCTGGGTAACGCCTTTCGACCGTACTCTGGCAGTCGTTTCGACCTGACCACTTGAGAACGGCGCAAACTTTAATGGCGGGAGTGTCCCGTGTCAACAGCGGATCTGAAAAAATTTCTGCTGTACTTACAGAGACTTGCGGCACCGCCACGAGATACCAGGGTTCCGGCGGCGCGACGGGGGTGAGCTTTTCCCCCACGCCCTCGGCAAAGGCGGCCTGGCCGCGGACGAATACCGGCACGTCAGCGCCCAGGCGCAGCCCCAGCGCCGCCAGGTCGTCGAGGCTGGCGCCCAGGCCCCAGAGATGATTCAGACCGAGCAGGGTGGTGGCGGCATCCGAGCTGCCGCCACCGATGCCGCCACCCATGGGCAGGCGCTTGGTCAGCCAGAGGTCAGCGCCCTGGCGGGTACCGCTTGCTTCCTGCAGCAGGCGAGCGGCGCGCAGGATGAGATTCTGTTCGGGGGCGACGCCCGGCAGGCCGTCGTGCAGGTGTAGTTCGCCGTCATCGCGCCCGGCGAAGCCCAGGTCATCGCCCCAGTCGAGAAACTGAAACAGCGTCTGCAGTTCGTGATAGCCGTCCGGGCGGCGACCAAGGATGTGCAGGAACAGATTGAGCTTGGCCGGCGCCGGCAGGGTGAAGGCGGGCGCCGGGGTCATTTGCCCAGCTCGCGCGGCTGCCAGGTCTTCACCACCAGGATGACTTCCAGGTCCTTGCCGGTGAGCTTGAGGCGCTCGGGCAGGGTGTAGCCGTTCTGCTCGGTGTAGCGGGTGTATTCGACGGTCCAGCCGTCCTGCACCAGGCGCGCCAGGTGGCTGTCGGCGTCCAGGGTCAGCTGGCTGCGACTGTCCGGCGCCGGCAGGCCGCGCACCCACCAGAGCAGGTGCGAGACCGGCAGGCGCCAGCCGAGTTGCTGCTCCAACAAGGCTTCCGGGGAATCGGCCTGATAGCTGCCCTGGCCGGAGACGTCGAGGGTGACGGCGCCCGGACGCCCGGTGAGGCGAGTGGCGCCGCGGCCCAGGGGGCCGGCCAGGCGGATATCGTAGTAGTCCTGGCGCTGCAGCCAGAACAGGGTGCCGCTGCCGGAATCGCGCGGGGCGCGGATGCCGACTTTGCCGTCGATCTGCCAGCCGTCGAGGGCAGCGATACGTTTCTTGTGAGCCTGCCATTGGGCGGCGTTGCCCTGGCCTTCCACGGCCTCCTGGCGAGAGGTGCTGGCGCAACCGGCCAGCAGGGCGAGCAGCAACAGGGTGACGAAGGTACGGACGCGGATCATCGGAGGGTTTCGCTTCCAGTCAGGCGTTTGAGGGTACTGCGCAGGATGGCGTCATCGGCGTCGGCGTCGAGGCCCACGCGCCAGACCTTGCGCGCTTCGCTGCGCTTGCCCTGGGCCCAGAGCACCTCGCCCAGGTGGGCCGCCACTTCGGCATCGGGGAAGCGCTCGTAGGCCTGGCGCAGATAGCGCTCGGCGTCGGCCAGCTGGCCCTGGCGATAGCGGATCCAGCCCATGCTGTCGAGGATGGCCGGATCGTCCGGGCTCAACTGGTGGGCCTTGTCGATCAGCTGGCGCGCCTCGGCCAGCCGCGGCGTGCGATCGGCCAGGGTGTAGCCGAGGGCGTTGAGCGCCATGGCGTTGTCGGGGTCGTGGGCGATGATGTAGCGCAGATCGCTTTCCAGCTGCCCGAGGTCGCCGCGCTTTTCCGCCAGCATGGAGCGGACATAGAGCAGGTTGAGGTCGTTGGGATACTGCTGCAGGGCCTGCTGCACGGTCTGGTCGGCGAGGGCGGTCTGGTCGGCACTGGCCAGGCCTTCGACTTCCAGCAGATAGAGCGGCACGGCGTATTCGCTCTGGCGCTTGCGCGCCTCGGCCAGGCGTTGACGGGCCTCGGCGATGCGGCCGACGCCGAGCAGGATTTCCGCCTGACGCTGTTGGGCGGCCAGGTAGTCGGTGCCCGGGCCGACCTGGGCGTATTCGGCCAGCGCCTGTTCGGGCTGATCGAGTTCTTCGTAGCTGCGGCCCAGGTTGAGATGCGCGGCGTCCACGTGGCTGCCGCGGTCGATCAGTTCTTTCAGATAGATCTGGGCTTCGCGCCAGGCCTGGGCTTCCAGGCAGACCAGCGCCAGGGAGAATCTCAGGTCATCGTCGTCCGGGAACTGAGTGACCAGTTCGGCGAATTCACGCTTGGCCTGGTCCAGGCGATCCAGCTCCACTAGCAGCCGGGCATGGGCCAGGCGCAGGCGGCGGTCTTCGGGATGCTGACGGATGCCGGCTTCGAGCAGTGGCAAGGCCTCGGCGCTGCGGTCCTGGCTCTGCAGCAGGCGCGCGCGCAGGAGCAGGGGCGCGACTTCGCGCTTGGCCGCCGGATTGCGCTCCAGCAATTTCAGCGCCTCGTCGGCGCGGCCGTCCTGTTGCAGCAGCAGGGCCTTGCCGAACAGCAACTGACCGTTGTGCGGATACTTGGCCAGCAGCCGATCGAAGCTCTTGAGCAGCCCGGCGCGGGTGGTCTCGTCGGTTTCCGCCGCGGACAGGGCGAGGAAGTCGAAATGGGTGTCGCCCTGGCCCTGGAGCACCCGCTCCATATAGGCCATGGACTCGTCATAGCGACCGGCGCGGGCCAGCATGATGGCGGCGGCGCGCTGGGCATCCAGGTTGTCGGGGGCGTTGCGCGCCCAGATCTGTGCGGTTTCCAGCGCCGGGGTATCGGCGCCCAGGTATTCGGCGATGCGGAAGGCGCGTTCGGCGATGCCCGGATCCTGGGTCGACTTGGCCTGTTCGACATAGTTGGTCAGGGCGATGTCGAATCGGTTGCGCTGGCCGGCCAACTCGCCGACCAGCAGGTCATAGAGGGTGTCTTCGCGAAAGGAACCGGCCGGTTGCGGCGTGCTGGTCTTGGCGGTGGGCGGCGGGATGGCGGCAGCGGGCGTCGGCTGGCGGCCGAGGTTCTGGCAGCCGGCGAGCAGAAGGGCGGTCGTCAGCAGCGCAAGGTATCTGGTCATAGGGTCGGGGCGGCCTTTTTACAGTCGGTCCATCATGCCACAAGAGTCGCCGTGGCCGCGTTGCGCATGCGCAGCGGCCGGCCGAAAGTGCGGTGGTCGAGGCTGTTGACGCCTTTTGCCCGGCAAGATTCATTCGCTCAGGCTATGACGGCGATTGTCCGACGTCTCGTCGCTGCTGGTTGTCGCCACCGCCCGCGCGTAGGACAATGTTCGGCTTTCCCAATCCGTTCGACTGCTTGCGTCCATGGCCTTTCTCGCGCTCGGCATCAATCACAAGACCGCCTCGGTTGAGGTGCGCGAACGCGTGGCTTTCACTCCGGAGCAGACGGTCGAGGCCCTGCGCCAGCTGGAGCAGGCCACCCACAGTCGCGAAGCGGCGATTCTGTCCACCTGCAATCGCAGCGAACTCTACCTGGAACTGGAGCCCAGCTTGGCGGAAGCCGTGCTGGCCTGGCTCGCCCAGTACCACCGGGTACCCCTGGAAGACCTGCGCGCCAGCATCTATCTGCACCAGGACGAGGCCGCGGTCCGCCACATGATGCGGGTGGCCGCGGGGCTGGATTCCATGGTGCTGGGCGAGCCGCAGATCCTCGGTCAGCTCAAGTCGGCCTATGCCGTGGCGCGTGAGGCCGGCACCGTTGGTCCGCTGCTGGGCCGGCTGTTCCAGGCCACCTTCAATACCGCCAAGGCGGTGCGCACCGACACGGCGATCGGCGAAAATCCGGTATCCGTGGCCTTCGCCGCGGTCAGCCTGGCCAAGCAGATCTTCAGCGATCTCAGCCGCAGCCAGGCGCTGCTGATCGGCGCCGGCGAGACCATCACCCTGGTCGCCCGCCATCTCCATGAGCAGGGCGTGCGGCGCATCGTCGTCGCCAACCGCACCCTGGAGCGCGCCAGTCACCTGGCGGAAGAATTCGGCGCCCATACCGTGCTGCTGGCCGACATTCCCGACGAACTGGTCAACAGCGACATCGTCATCAGTTCCACCGCTAGCCAGTTGCCCATCCTCGGCAAGGGCGCGGTGGAGCGGGCGCTCAAGCAGCGCCGGCACAAGCCCATCTTCATGGTCGATATCGCCGTGCCGCGCGACATCGAACCGGAGGTGAGCGAGCTGGAGGACGTCTACCTCTATACGGTGGACGACCTGCACGAGGTGGTGGCGGAAAACCTCAAGAGTCGCCAGGGCGCCGCCCAGGCCGCCGAGAAGCTGGTGCTGGCCGGGGTCGAGGACTTCATGCAGCGGCTGCGCGAGCGCGCTGCGGTGGACGTGGTCCGCGCCTATCGCCAGCAGGGCGAGCAGATCCGCGACGACGAACTGGCTCGCGCCCAGCGCCAGCTGGCCAACGGCGCCGATCCCCAGGAAGCCCTGGCGGCCCTGGCGCGCAGCCTCACCAACAAGCTGATGCACGCACCGAGCGTACAGCTCAAGAAACTATCCGCCGAGGGGCGCATCGATGCGCTGACCCTGGCTCAGGAACTCTTCGCCCTCGACGAGGGTTTGGACAAGACATGAAGACCTCTCTGTTGCACAAGCTCGACGGTCTGCAGGACCGCTTCGAGGAGCTGACCGCGCTGTTGGGCGACGCCGAAGTCATCAGCGACCAGACCCAGTTCCGCGCCTATTCCAAGGAATACGCCGAGCTCGAGCCGGTCAGCCAGGCATTCACCGAGTACCGCAAGGTGCAGGCCGATCTGGAGGGTGCCCAGGCGCTGCTCAAGGATAGCGATCCCGACCTGCGCGAGATGGCCGAGGAAGAGGTCGCCAGCGCCAAGGCGCGGTTGCAGGAGCTGGAAGACGAGCTGCAGCGCATGATGCTGCCGCGCGATCCCAACGACGGTCGCAACGTCTTCCTGGAAATTCGCGCCGGTACCGGTGGCGACGAGGCGGCGATCTTCGCCGGCGACCTGTTCCGCATGTATTCGCGCTATGCCGAACGCCAGGGCTGGCGCCTCGAGGTGCTCTCGGAGAACGAGGGCGAGCACGGCGGCTTCAAGGAAGTCATCGCCCGGGTCGAGGGCGACAACGTCTATGCCAAGCTCAAGTTCGAATCCGGTGCGCACCGGGTGCAGCGGGTCCCGGAGACCGAGTCCCAGGGCCGCATCCATACCTCGGCCTGCACCGTGGCGGTGCTGCCCGAGCCTGACGAGCAGCAGGCCATCGAGATCAATCCGGCCGATCTGCGCGTCGACACCTATCGCTCCTCGGGCGCGGGCGGTCAGCACGTCAACAAGACCGACTCCGCGGTGCGCATCACCCACCTGCCCACCGGCATCGTGGTGGAGTGCCAGGAAGAGCGCTCCCAGCACAAGAACCGCGCCAAGGCCATGGCCTGGCTGTCGGCCAAGCTCAACGACCAGCAGGACGCGGCGGCGCACAAGGAAATGTCCGACACCCGCCGGCTGTTGGTGGGTTCGGGTGATCGCTCCGAGCGCATCCGCACCTACAACTTTCCCCAGGGCCGGGTGACCGATCACCGCATCAACCTGACCCTCTATTCCCTGGGCGAGGTGGTCAACGGTGACGTCCAGCAGATCATCGACCCGCTGCTGCAGGAATACCAGGCTGACCAGCTGGCGGCGCTGGGAGACTGAGCCATGGCCACCATCGGCGCCCTGTTGCGCGAAAGCCAGTTGCCGGATTCGCCCAGCGCTCGTCTCGACGTGGAACTGCTGCTGGCCGCCGCTCTGGACAAGCCGCGCAGCTATCTGCGCACCTGGCCGGAAAAACTGGTGCCACGCGAGGCCCTGGCACGTTTCCAGGCCGATCTCGAGCGGCGCCGGCAGGGCGAGCCGGTGGCCTACATTCTTGGGCAGCAAGGCTTCTGGTCGCTGGACCTGGAAGTGAGCGCCGACACCCTGATCCCGCGGCCCGACACCGAGGTGCTGGTGGAAACCGCCCTGGCGCTGCCGCTGGCCGACGAGGTGCGGGTACTGGATCTGGGCACGGGTACCGGCGCCATCGCCCTGGCCCTGGCCCATGAACGGCCACGCTGGCAGGTCAGCGGCGTGGATCGCATCCCGGCGGCGGTGGCGCTGGCCCAGCGCAATGCCCAGCGCCTGCGTTTGGGCAACGTCACCTTTCAGCCCAGTCACTGGTTCGCCGCCCTCGCCGGGCAGCGCTTCGAGCTGATCGTCAGCAATCCTCCCTATATCGCCGGCAGCGATCGCCATCTCGACGAAGGCGATGTGCGTTTCGAGCCCCGTAGCGCCCTGGTGGCCGGTGCCGATGGCCTGGACGACATCCGCGAGCTGATCGGGGCGGCGCCCGCGCACCTGCAGCCGGGGGGCTGGCTGTGGCTGGAACACGGCTTCGACCAGGCTGCCGCGGTGCGCGAACTGCTGGTCCGCCAGGGTTTCGCCGAGGTCGAGAGTCGCCAGGACCTGGGCGGTCACGCGCGTATCAGTGGAGGCCGCTGGCCATGCTGAGCGACGGCGAACTGCTGCGCTACAGCCGGCAGATCCTGCTGGCCCAGGTGGATATCGCCGGCCAGCTGCGGCTGAAGGACGCCAAGGTGCTCATCGTCGGCCTCGGTGGGCTGGGTTCGCCGGTGGCGCTCTATCTGGCCGCGGCCGGCGTCGGTGAATTGCACCTGGCCGATTTCGACCGGGTCGACCTGAGCAATCTGCAGCGCCAGGTGCTGCACGACGAGAGTCGCATCGGCCAGGGCAAGGTGGATTCCGCCCTGCAACGGCTGGCGACGCTCAATCCCGAGGTACGCCTGGTGCCGTGGCGCGAGGCGCTGGACGCCGACAGTCTGGCGGCGCGCGTCGCCGCGGTGGATCTGGTGCTGGATTGCTCGGACAATTTCACCACCCGGGCGGCGGTGAATGCCGCCTGCGTGGCCCAGGGGCGGCCGCTGGTGAGTGGCGCCGCCATTCGCCTGGAGGGCCAGCTCAGCGTCTTCGATCCGCGCCGCGCCGACAGTCCCTGCTACCACTGCCTCTATGGCGAGGGCAGCGAGGCCGAACTCAGTTGCAGCGAAGCCGGGGTGCTGGGTCCGGTGGTGGGCCTGGTGGGCAGTCTGCAGGCGCTGGAAGCGCTCAAGCTCCTGGCCGGTTTCGGCGAGCCGCTGGTGGGTCGGCTGCTGCTGATGGATGCGGCAGGCAGCCGCTTCCGTGAATTGCGGGTCAAGCGCGATCCGGGTTGCCCGGTGTGCGGCGCCCGCCATGGCTGACGAGGCGCCGATCGGGGTCTTCGACTCAGGCGTCGGCGGCTTGTCGGTGCTGGCCGAGATACGGCAGCTGTTGCCGGCGGAAACCCTGCATTACGTCGCCGACTGCGGCCATATCCCCTATGGCGAAAAAACCCCTGCCTTCATCCGCGAGCGCTGCCAGCTGATCGCGGCGCGGCTGCACGCCCAGGGCGCAAAGGCGCTGGTGGTGGCCTGCAACACCGCCACCGTGGCGGCGGTGGCCGATCTGCGCGAACGCTATCCCCAGTGGCCTATCGTCGGCATGGAGCCTGCGGTTAAGCCGGCGGCCGCGGCTACCCGCAATGGCCGGGTCGGGGTGCTGGCCACCACCGGTACCCTGCAGAGCGCCAAGTTCGCCGCCCTGCTGGACCGCTTCGCCCTGGGCGTCCAGGTGCTGACCCAGCCCTGCCCGGGGCTGGTGGAGCAGGTCGAGCGCGGCGACCTGCAAGGCCCCGAGACCCGGCGTCTGCTGCAGGGCTTTCTCGAACCGCTGTTGGCGGCGGAGTGCGACACCCTGATCCTGGGTTGCACCCATTATCCCTTCCTGCGGCCCCTGCTGGCCGAGCTGGTGCCGCCGGAAGTCATCCTGGTGGATACCGGCGCTGCCGTGGCGCGGCGCTTGCAAAGTCTGCTGGCGGTGGCTGGACGCCTGGCCAGCGGGCCGGCCGGCCCGACGCGCATCTGGACGTCTGGCCCACCCACCGAGCTAGGCGCGGTGCTGCCGCAGCTCTGGCCGGCAGGGGCCGAGGTAAAGGCGTTCGTCTGACTTTTCTGCCCGGGTTTCGCTCGCCAAACGGTCGTCCAGCGACTAGCATCCGACCCTGTAGGTAAAAATGTCCAAGGCTGTGAACACCTTCACGTCTTGATGGTCAATGCTGGCAGTTCGTAAAAACTAGAAACATCCATAAGGGCACTTTCATGAACAACAAATTGCTTTCCCTTGCAGTGGCCGCCGCGCTTTCGCTGGGTGGCATGGCGTCGGCACAGGCTGTGGAAATCACCGGGGCAGTCGGAGCCACCAGCCAGAGCGGCATGACCTATCGCATCGGTGCCGGTTGGAATTGGGACAAGAGCTGGTGGCAGAGCTCTACCGGCCGCCTGACCGGTTACTGGGATGCGGGCTACACCTATTGGGAAGGCGACAACGGGCGCTCTTCCGATCAACATTCGTTGTCCTTCGCCCCGGTATTCGTCTACGAATTCGGCCAGGGTCATGTGAAGCCCTTCGTCGAAGCCGGTATCGGCGTCGCGGTCTTCTCCAGCACCAAGGTCGGCGAGCAGGACCTGGGTTCGGCGTTCAACTTCGAAGACCGCATCGGCCTGGGCCTGAAGATTGGCGACACCCAGCGCGTCGGCATTCGCGCGACCCATTATTCCAACGCGGGCATCAAGCAGCCCAACGATGGCATCGAGTCCTATGCGCTGTTCTACAGCCACACCCTCTGATCCAGGGCTGATATGAAAAAAGCCGGACCTAGTCCGGCTTTTTCGTGTCCGTCTTGCGCGCCATGCCGCGGTAGGTGGCCAGCGCCCGCTGGCGACTTTCGCCAAGGTCCACCAGGGGGGGGAGGTAACGGCCCCCCGGGGTGTGCACGGCCTTGCCCTTGAGCTCGGCCAGTTCCGGTACCCAGGTGCGCACATAGTCGCCGCGGGCATCGATCTTGAGCGCCTGGGTGTGGGGATTGAACACCCGGAAATAGGGCACCGAGTCGGTACCGGTGGAGGCGCTCCACTGCCAGCCACCGTTGTTGGAAGCCAGGTCGCCATCGATGAGATGCTGCATGAACCAGCGCTCGCCTTCGCGCCAGTCGATCAGCAGGTTCTTGCAGAGGAACATGGCGGTCAGCATGCGCATGCGGTTGTGCATCCAGCCGGTCTGCAAGAGCTGGCGCATGGCGGCATCGATGAGGGGGATGCCGGTGCGCCCCTGTTGCCAGGCCGCCAGGCCCTCGGGGTCGTCGCGCCAGGGCAGGGCGGTCAGCGCCCGGTTGAACGGCTGATGCCGCGAAACCCAGGGATAGCCCACCAGCACGTGGCGATAGAATTCGCGCCAGAGCAACTCGGTGATCCAGGTGGCCGCGCCCTGCATACCGCCGCTGAGCAAGCCGTCGTTGGCCCGAACCGCTGCCTGCAGGCACTGCCGTGGCGTCAGCACTCCCGCATTGAGATAGGCCGACAACTGGCTGGTACCGGGTTCTGAGGGGATGTCCCGCGCCTGGTGATAATCGCCCAGATCCTCCTGGATGAAGGCTTCCAGGCGCTGCAGCGCCGCCTCTTCGCCGGCCGGCCACAGCCGTTGCACTTCGGGCGAGGGGGTGACGAAGCCCTCGACCGAGCTGGGCGACTCGTCGGCCTGGAGCGGGCCCTCCCGCTGCTTGCCGGGGGCAGGCAGGGGCGCTGGCAGACCGGTTTCCAGGCGCGCCAGGCAGGTCTTCTTGAATTGGCCGAAGACCTTGAAATAACCCCCGCTCTTGGTCAGTACCGTGCCCGGCGCGAACAGCGTCTGGTCCAGATAGCGATGGGCAGCCAGCCCTGCCGCATCGAAGGCCTCTGCCACGGCGTCATCGCGGGCAGCTTCGTTGACGCCGTATTCGTCGTTGAAGTGCAGGTGTTCGATGCCCAGTTCCCTGGCCAGCTCGAGCAACACCTGGGGTGCCTGCGCCCAGCGCTCGGCGTTGCGGATCAGCAAGGGAATGCCGAGGGACCTGAGCGTCTTGCCCAGGGCGGCGAGATTGCGCAGCCAGAAGTCGACTTTGACCGCGGCCTCGTCGTGCGCCTGCCACTGGGCTGGACTCAGCAGGAACACGGCCACCACCGGCCCCTGCTCGGCGGCGGCGTGGAGAGCGGGGTGATCGAGGGTGCGCAGGTCGGTACGAAACCAGACGAGCTGACTCATGCATGCCGATCCTGACGCAGCAGCCCAGCACTCTGCAGGCGATCGAAAGCCTCGCCCGGACTGCGCGCCGGGGCGGCGTCGGCGGTGAGGGATTCGCCCAGGGCACCCAGGGTCAGGCAGGGGCGGGCATGGCGATTGGCAAAGGTCTGCAGCTGGCGACGCAATTCGCTGTCGGGACGGCTGTCACGGCAGAGGATCAGCGCCCGCGGGTCGAGCTGCTCGACCAGGCGATCGAGATTAGCCGCGGGAATCGACCATTCCACCACTTCGACGGGACAGTCCGTGGCGCTGATCAGCCAGGCGCAGAGCCACAGCGAGACATTCATCGGCGTCTCGTCGAGATTGAGCAGTACCAGCGGCGCACCGCGCAGGCTGTGCTGACTGTGGTAGATCCGCGCGCCCAGCTTGCTGCGCAGCCAGGACTGGAAAAACACCTGTTGCAGGCGACCGTCGTCGGTGGCCTGGCTGAGTCGCTCCAGTTCCCGCAGCAACGGCCACAGCAACTGATCCAGCAGCACCCGCGGCGGATAGAGGGAGGCGGCGCGGTTGTAGGCCTCGTCCAGGATGCGCGAGGCGAGCCGGCCAATGGCGTCCATCATCTCCTGGTGAATGCCCTGCCAGGGCGTATCGCTAGGCACCGCTGCCGGTCGTTGGTCGTCGAGCAGGCCCTTGACCTGGCTGACCGCCACACCGCGGGCGATCCAGGCGAGGATCTGCTGCACCCGAACCACATGGGCCTCGCTGTACAGCCGGTGTCCCTTGGGGGTGCGCTTGGGGACCAGCAGGCCGTAACGCCGCTCCCAGGCCCTCAGGGTCACGGCGTTGACGCCGGTACGCCGGGCGATTTCCCGGATGGGCAGCCAGCCTTCGTGCAAGGCGGACTGATAATCCTGCTCCTCGCCATTCGACGGTGAGGGCAAGGGAATGACGCTAGATGGCATTTCGCAGACTCAGACGTTCAGGGTGCGGTTGGAGATAGGCCTGCTCGTTCACATAACGATCCGGATGCTGGCGGAAGTGGTGCTTGAGCAGCGTCAGGGGCACGACCAGGGGGACGATGCCCTCGTGGTACTGCTCGATCAGCTGCTGCATTTCCTGCTTCTCGCTGTCGCTCAGGACCCGGCGCAGATAACCGAAGAGATGATAGAGCACATTGCAGTGAGTACCACGGGTAGCGCACTTTTTCAGTGCAGCCATCAGGCCGCTGAAATACTCCTGACCCAGCTCGTCCAGATTGCGCTGACCGATGCTGCCGACCAACTGCCCAAGGGCCCGTGCACGATGGGCATCGTGGGCCATGAGCTGGTACTTGTAGCGCGAATGATAGGACAGCAGCGCCCGCGCCGTCAGACCCTGTTGCAGCAGTTGCTGCCAATGGGCATGGGCGAAAACCCGGGTGACGAAGTTTTCCCGCAGTACCGCATCGTTCAGCCGACCGGCCTCTTCGACCGGCAGGTCCGGGCGTAGACGCATGATGGCGGCGGCGAACAGACCGCGGCCGTCGGTTTCACTGCCTTGGCCATTGGCGTGATAGACCTTGACTCTTTCCATGCCGCAAGAGGGCGACTTCTGCATGAAGATGAAGCCGGACAGGTCGGCGAGCTCGCCCGCCATCTTTTCCCCGTAGGCGGTCAGGGCGGCGGTCACGTCCAGGCTGGGATTCAAGGTGCCGACGGCACGCGGCGCCTGGGAATCGCCCACTAGGCGGATGGGTTCGCGCGGCGTACCGAGGCCGATGGCCATCTCCGGGCAGACCCGGACGATATCGAAATGCTCGGCGAAGGTCTGGCTGCAGAGCCGGGATTCCTTGTGTCCACCGTTGTAGCGGACTTCGTCACCCAGCAGGCAGGCACTGATGCCGAGGCGTGGACGGGGCAGGCTGGAAGAGGCGTTGGCAAGCATGGAGATCCCCTGTCGTGTATTTTCTTGTACAAGGATTTATATTTTGTACAAGTTTGGTGCAACTTTCGACAGGGGGCTTCGGCAAAAGATTCGTCTCAGGTTACAGACGGTATGCGCTTCGTCGCTTAGTCCAGACTACCCAGGAGCTGCTGCGCGGCCTCATGACCACTCAACCAGGCACCTTCCACGCGTCCGCTGGAGCACCAGTCGCCACAGACGAAGACGCCCATGTCGGGATCGGCCAGGGCGCCCCATTGGTGGGGTTGCGCGGGTCGCGCATAGAGCCAGCGATGGGCCAGGGTAAAGCTCGGCGCCGGCAGCGGGCAGCCGATCAACTCGGCGAAGGCGCCATGCAGGCGTTCGATCACCTCTTCCTTGGAGGCGTCGAGATGCGCCTTGCTCCAGGCGCTGGTGGCGTGCAGTACCCAGGTGTCCAGGGTGGTGTCGCGTTCGGGCTTGCAGCGATTGCGCGCCAGCCAGTCCAGTTCGCTGTCCTGCACGAAGCAGCCTTCCACCGGGGTTTGCAGGGGCGTGGCGAAGGCCAGGGCCACCGACCAGGTCGGCTCCATGCTGACGCCGGCCACGGTGGCCGCCAGCTTGGGCACGCTGGAGAGCAGCGCCGTGGCCTGAGGCGCCGGCATGGCGATGACGACCTGGGCGAAAGGGCCGTGGGTCTCGCCGCTGGCGTCCAGCAGGTGCCAGTGCTGGGCCCCACGAAAGACCTCGGTGATACGGCAGTCGAAGGTGACCGGCAGGTCGCCCAGCAGATGGCGGGTGATGGCGCTCATGCGCGGTACCCCGACCCAGCGTGGCTGCTCGTCCTGGGACGGGCTCAGGCGCCCGTCGCGATACTGGTAGAGCACTGGATTCCATTCGGCCGCGCAACCGGCCCGCCGCCATTCGTTGAGGGCGTCGATGAAGCGGCGATCGCGAGCGGTGAAATACTGGGCGCCCAGGTCCAGGGCCCCAGCTTCGCTTCTCTTGCTGGCCATGCGGCCGCCGCTGCCGCGGCTCTTGTCGAAGATCTGGACCTGCTGCCCGGCGCGAATCAGCGTCTGGGCTGCGGCAAGTCCGGCTATTCCTGCGCCAACGATGGCGATGGGGGCAGTCATGATGGACCTCGCTTGTCTGACGATTCGCCCTTGTCGAACGTTTGCGCGTGCAAGGGCTCTACGGCTACGACTGGCAACCGTTCTGGATCTTTCGACCCACGACCATACCAAACAATCCTCTTCCCTTCGTTCAGATGCATCCGGGCGGCAGGGCAATACGAGAAGGAAGTGACGACATGCATATCCTGCTGACAGGTGGCACCGGATTGATCGGCCGTGCGCTGTGCCGCCAATGGGCGGCCGCCGGGCACCAACTCACCGTGCTCAGCCGCGACCCGGCACGGGTGGCGCGTGAGTGCGGACCCGACGTGCGCGGCATCGCTCAATTGGAGGCGCTGGGCGACGAGCACCTGGATGCGGTGGTCAATCTGGCCGGCGCGCCCATCGCCGACAAGCCCTGGACCCGCAGTCGCAAGGCCGAACTCTGGCAAAGCCGCATCGGCACCACCGAGCGGCTGATCGAATGGCTGCGTGGGCGCAGCCAGAAGCCCGCGGTGCTGCTGTCGGGCTCGGCCACCGGCTTCTATGGCGACAGCGGCGAGAAGCCGGTGAGCGAAGCGGACAGCCTGGCCGGCGCCGACTTCGCCGGCGAGCTGTGCCTGGCCTGGGAGCAGATCGCCAACGAGGCCGAGCAACTGGGTATCCGCGTGGTCAACCTGCGCACCGGCCTGGTGCTGGCCGCCGACGATGGCTTCCTGTTGCGCCTGTTGCCGCCGTTCCGCTTCGGCCTGGGCGCGCGCCTGGGCAACGGACGCCAATGGATGCCCTGGATTCATTTACAGGATCAAATCGGGGCCATCGATTTTCTTCTCAACCGCAGCGACGCCCAGGGTCCTTATAATCTCTGTGCCCCCGAGCCAGTGCGCAACCGGGACTTCACCGAGGCGCTAGGACGGGCCTTGCGGCGCCCGGCGCGATTGCTGATTCCCGCCTTCGCCCTGCGCCTGATGGGAGAGCTGTCCATCCTCTTGCTGGGTGGTCAGCGCGCCCGGCCCGAGCGTCTGCTCGCTGCCGGCTATGTCTTTCGCTATCCCGAGCTGGATGCGGCCCTGGCCGACCTGCTCGCCGCCAAGGATTCACGATGACTACCAACGCTCTGCTGCTCGCCAACCTGGGTTCGCCCGATTCGCCCCACGTCCCCGACGTGAAGCGCTATCTGAACCAGTTCCTGATGGACCCCTATGTGGTCGATCTGCCCTGGCCACTGCGTCGGCTGCTGGTGTCCCTGGTGCTGATCAAGCGGCCAGCGGCTTCGGCCGAGGCCTATGAGTCGATCTGGTGGGACGATGGCTCACCGCTGATCGTGCTCAGCCGCCGGCTGCAGGAGGCCGTGCGGCCCCTCTGGCGCCATGGTCCGGTGGAGTTGTGCATGAGATACGGCGAGCCCTCGGTGGAGTCGGTGCTCAAGCGCCTGGCCAGCCAGGGCATCCGCGAGGTGACCTATGCGCCGCTCTATCCGCAATTCGCCGACAGCACCACCACCACCGCCATCGTCGAGGCGCGGCGGGTGATCGAGGCCCACCAGCTGCCACTGACGCTGAAGATCCTGCCGCCGTTCTACGATCGCCCGGAGTACCAGGCGGCGCTGGCGGCCAGCGTCGAGCCCTATCTCGAGGAGCCCTACGACCACCTGCTGCTGTCCTTCCATGGCCTGCCCGAGCGGCACATCCGCAAGCTGGTCAAGGATCGCAGCCACGACCTGCGCGCACCCGACAGCAGCAAGGTCACCGCCAAGACGCTGGCCGTCTGCTACCGCAGCCAGTGCCAGCGTACCGCCGAGCTGGTGGCCAAGCGCCTGGGCATTCCCACTGGCAAGTGGTCGGTGTCCTTCCAGTCGCGGCTGGGCAAGGACAAGTGGATCGAGCCCTATACCGAGGCACGGCTGGACGAGCTGGCCAAGGCCGGGGTCAAGCGCCTGCTGGTGATGTGCCCGGCCTTTGTCGCCGACTGCATCGAGACGCTGGAAGAGATCGGTGATCGTGGGCGCGAGCAGTTCATCGAAGCCGGTGGCCGGGAGCTGGTGCTGATTCCCTGCGTCAACGACGACCCGGCCTGGGCCCGGGCGCTGGTGGAACTGTGCGAAGAGGTGGCGGAACTGCCGCCGCAGCCCATCGAACAACCCAGGATGCCGGCGTAACGGCATCCTGGGCTGGCCGTCAGAGCAGCGGACGCTCTGGCGGTTCGGCATCCTTCTTCCAGGCGTTGTGCCCGGGCAGGACCAGGTTGAGGCCGATGGCGATCAGGCCGCAGAGGGAGATGCCCTTGAGGCCGATCTCGCCGTTGCCGAAGACGATGCCGCCGATGCCGAACACCAGGGTCACCGAGACGATCACCAGGTTGCGCGCCTCGGACAGGTCCACCTGATGGCGGATCAAGATGTTCAGGCCCACCACCGCGATGGAGCCGAACAGCAGGCAGAGGATGCCGCCCATGACCGGCACCGGGATGGTCTGCAGCGCCGCGCCGAACTTGCCGACGAACGCCAGCACCATGGCGAAGCCCGCCGCCCACAGCATGACCCGCGGATTGTGGTTCTTGGTCAGCATCACCGCGCCGGTCACCTCGGCGTAGGTGGTGTTGGGCGGCCCGCCGAACAGCCCGGCGGAGGAGGTGGCCAGGCCATCGCCCAGCAGGGTGCGGTGCAGACCGGGCTGCTTGAGGTAGTTCTTGCCGGTCACTCCGCCCACCGCGATCACCCCGCCGACATGCTCGATGGCCGGCGCCAGGGCCACCGGCACCATGAACAGGATGGCGCCCCAGTGGAATTCCGGCGCGACGAAGGCCGGGATCGCCAGCCAGGGCGCGGCGGCTATCCCCTCGGTATGGACGATGCCGAAGACGAAGGCCAGCGCGTAGCCGACGAAGACGCCCGCCAGAATGGGCACCAGGCGGAACATGCCCTTGCCGTAGATGGCCACCAGCAGGGTGGTGACCAGCGCCGGCATGGAGATCAGCATCGCCGTGGCATAGGGCACCAGCTGGGCGCTGCCGTCACCAGCCTTGCCCATGGCCATGTTGGCCGCCACCGGCGACAGACCCAGGCCGATGGAGATGATCACCGGGGCGATCACCACCGGCGGCAGCAGGCGGTCGATGAAGCCCACGCCGCGCACCTTCACCGCCAGGCCGAGGAAGGTGTAGACAAAGCCGGCCGCCACTACCCCGCCCAGTACCGCCGGCAGGCCGAATTCCGCCTTGGCGGCGATGATCGGGGCGATGAAGGCGAAGCTCGATGCCAGGAACACCGGTACCTGGCGGCCGGTGACCAGATGGAACAGCAGGGTGCCGAAGCCTGCGGTGAAGAGGGCCACATTGGGGTCCATGCCGGTGATCAGCGGCATCAGCACCAGGGCGCCAAAGGCCACGAAGAGCATCTGGGCGCCCACCACGATCTCCCGCCAGAGCGGTTCCCGCGCGGTCACGCTCAGGCGTCCTTCTGCTTGGTGCCGAAGATCTTGTCACCGGCATCGCCCAGCCCCGGCAGGATGTAGCCGTGCTCGTTGAGGCGCTCGTCGATGGAGGCGGTGTAGAGGCGCACGTCCGGATGGGCTTCCTCGACCGCGGCGATGCCTTCGGGCGCCGCCACCAGCACCAAGGCGCGGATTTCCTTGGCCCCGGCCTTCTTCAGCAGGTCGATGGTGGCGATCATGGAGCCGCCGGTGGCCAGCATGGGATCGATGATCATGGCCATCCGCTGGTCCAGTTCACCCACCAGCTTTTCCAGGTAGGTGTGGGCCTGCAGGGTGGATTCGTTGCGGGCGAGGCCGACCACGCTGACCCGGGCGCTGGGGATCAGGCTGAGCACGCCGTCGAGCATGCCGATGCCGGCGCGCAGGATGGGCACCACGGTGACCTTCTTGCCGGAGATCTTTTCCACCTTGACGGTGCCGCACCAGCCCTCGATGTCCACCTCTTCCACCGGCAGGTCTTTGGTCGCCTCGTAGGTGAGCAGGGCGCCGACTTCCTGGGCCAGTTCGCGAAAGTTCTTGGTGCTGATGTCGGCGCGCCGCATCAGGCCGAGCTTGTGACGGATGAGCGGATGGCGGATTTCGTGAACGGGCATGGGATTCTCCAGAGACGGTAGGGCAGCGGATCGAGGACGGTTTCGGTACGACCGGCGGCCCGAAGGCCTGCCGCAGGAAGGGCAGGCGCACAAAAAAACCGCGGTACATTAAAGCATCCGACTCGAGGTGGGCAGTACCCTGCGACAATAGTAGCCGCCTGGCGGCGCTTGAGATCGGTCCGCGGTGTCTGTACCTTTGCCGCCTTTTATCCGCGCCAACCATCAGGCCGGCGCCCCGTCCCCCGGAGAAGCCCCATGTCCGCCGATCTCGCCCACATCCGCCAGGTCATGCAGGAAGCCGACTGCCTGTATGACGAAGCCCAGGTCGAAGCGGCCATCGACCGGCTCGCCGCATCCATCACCGCCGATCTCGCCGAGCGTAATCCGGTGGTCTTCTGCGTCATGAACGGCGGCTTGATCCTGACCGGCAAGCTGGCCACCCGGCTGAATTTTCCGCTGGAGATGTCCTATCTGCACGCTACCCGCTATCGCAACGAGACCACCGGCGGCGAGCTGTTCTGGAAGGCCAAGCCCGAGGTGTCCTTCATCGATCGCGACGTGCTGATCGTCGACGACATCTTCGACGAGGGCCACACCCTCAAGGCCATCATCGACTTCTGCCGCCACGCCGGTGCTCGCGAGGTCCATACCGCCGTGTTGATCGACAAGACCCACGACCGCAAGGTCAAGGGCCTGGAGGCCACCTACGTCGGCCTGCCCTGCATCGATCGCTACATCTTCGGCTACGGCATGGACTACAAGGGCTACTGGCGCAACGCACCCGGCATCTATGCCGTGAAGGGGCTGTGACCGCGCGGCTGTTCGATCAGGCGCTGTTCGCCGACCTGCTCCGGCAGGCGGCGGCCAGCCCGCGACGGCGCGCCCATCACAACCTGCACAGCATGGATGAGCCCTGCCATCGCCTGGTGGTGGGGATGTGCGAAGACAGCTACATACCGCCCCACCGCCATCTGGATCCGCGTAAGGCCGAGAGTCTGCTGGTGCTGCAGGGCCGGCTGGGGCTGCTGACCTTCAGCGACGAGGGGCAGGTGCTGGTGCGCCGCGAATTGTCCCAGCGCGCCGGTTGCCCGGGCGTCGATCTCGCCCCCGGGCACTACCATGCGCTGGTGGCCCTGGACGGCGACTGCCTGTTCTTCGAATGCAAGGCCGGGCCCTTCGTGCCGCTGGGCGAGGGTGAACGACCGGCCTGGGCCCCGCTGGAGGGTGCACCCGACGCCAAGCGCTATCGCAGCTGGATGCGCGCTCAATTCGATTGAACTTTCGACCAGGGTCGCGGTATCACCACGGTTTGTCACTGGCGGGCAGGCGAGGGGCAGGGTTAGAATCGGTCCTCCTTTTCTCCAAAGAATCCCCCAGCACAGGTAGCCAAAGGATGCGCAAGGATAAAAAGCAGGTCATCGGTGAAGCGATCAGCGACGAGCAGATCAGGCTGTTCCTCGATGTCGAACCGGCGGACGATACCCCCGCGTCTCTGCACAAGCTGGTCAAGGCCTATCGCGGCCTGCGTCCGGACGATTTCGAGCGCTTCGTCGGCTTCTTCGTCGAGGCCGGCTACGACCTGGATGCCCGCAACGACCAGGGCGAGGACTTCATCGAACTGATCCGCAGCCATCGTCAGGCCGAGCCCTACATTGACGCCCTGCGCGCCGCCCACGCCTAAATGGCCGCATAAAAAAACCCCGCCATGGCGGCGTTTTTTTTGCCTGGTGAACGGGCCGCCTGAGCGGCCCGTCGGCCATCAGGCGTCGCGGTTGCGGGTCAGCAGCGCGGGCTTCTCGCTGCGCGGCCGGCTTGGCATCTCTTCCAGCTGCTCCAGGGTCGGCAGGCGATCGGCACGCGACGGCTTGTGCACGATCTTCGGCTGCGGCTTGTTCGACGCCCGCTCTTCCGTGGCATAGGCGCGTGGCTCGCTGGGCGCGGCTTCATAGGGCCGGGCGGCACGGGGCTGGCCGTTCTGACCACGACGCTTGCCGGGCTGCTGCTGTTGCTGGCTGCGCGGACCGCGGGCAGCGCCCTGGCCCTGACCCTGACGGGGCTGACCCTGGCCGCCGGTCGTGGCGGCGCGCGGCGCGTTGCCGCCGTTGCCACTGCGCGGACCCTTGCGGCCCTTGCCCTGGTAGGGGCTCACGTAGTCGACGCTGTTGCCGAAGTTGTCGTAGGCGTCATCCAGAAATTCTTCCGGATCACGATTGCGCGGCTGCTGCACAACGGCCTGGCCGGGTTGCGCATTGGCCTGACCGGCGTCATCGCGATCGCGGCGGTCGCGACGATTGCGGGAACGACCCTTACGCTCGCCCTGGGGCTGGGCGCCGGACTGCTCGCTACCGGCGGCCTTGCCCTGGTTCTGGCCCTGATTCTGGCCTTTGCCTTCGCTGCGCGCCGGCTTGTCGGCCTTCTTCTGACGATTCTGCTGCGGCTTGCCACGGGGTTCGCGCGGGGCGCGCACTTCCGGCTGCTCGGGCGGCACGGACTGCGGATCGAAGCCCTGCATGTCGCCATCCGGAATGCTCTGCTTGGTCAGGCGCTCGATGGCCTTGAGCAGCTTCTCTTCGTCCGGCGCCACCAGCGAGATGGCTTCGCCACTGCGACCGGCCCGGCCGGTACGGCCGATGCGGTGCACATAGTCTTCCTCGACATTGGGCAGCTCGAAGTTGACCACGTGGGGCAACTGGTCGATGTCCAGGCCGCGGGCGGCGATGTCGGTGGCGACGAGGACGCGAACCTCGTTGCTCTTGAAGTCGGCCAGGGCCTTGGTGCGGGCATTCTGGCTCTTGTTGCCATGGATCGGCGCGGCCGGCAGGCCATGCTTGTTCAGGTATTCGGCGAGACGGTTGGCGCCGTGCTTGGTGCGGGTGAACACCAGCACCTGTTCCCAGGCACCCAGGGTGATCAGGTGGGCGAGCAGGGCGCGCTTCTGGTTGGCCGGAATGCGGAACAGCCGCTGTTCGATGCGCTCGACGGTGGTGTTCGGCGGGGTGACCTCGATCCGCTCGGGATCCTGCAGCAACTTGCCGGCGAGGTCGGTGATGTCCTTGGAGAAGGTGGCCGAGAACAGCAGATTCTGGCGCTGCGCCGGCAGGCGGGCCAGGACCTTCTTCACGTCATGGATGAAGCCCATGTCGAGCATGCGGTCGGCTTCGTCCAGCACCAACACCTCGACGGCGGACAGATCGACGCTTTGCTGGCCGGCGAGGTCCAGCAGCCGACCCGGGCAGGCGACGAGGACATCGACACCCTTGGCCAGGGCGGTGACCTGCGGCTTGAGGCCGACGCCACCGAAGACGCAGGCGCTGCGCATGGGCAGGTCGCGGGCATAGACCTTGAAGCTGTCGTGCACCTGAGCCGCCAGTTCGCGGGTCGGCGTCAGTACCAGCACGCGGGGCTGCTTGGCCACATAGTGGTGACCATCGGGATGACCGTTGGGGAACAGGCGCTCGAGCACCGGCAGCGCGAAGCCGCCGGTCTTGCCGGTGCCGGTCTGGGCAGCCACCATCAGATCGCGACCCTGCAGGACGGCCGGAATGGCGCGTTGCTGAACAGGCGTGGGATTTGTGTAGCCAGCGTCTTCCACGGCGCGGGCAAGGGCCTCGGAGAGACCGAGGGAAATGAAGGACATGCGGGGTTCCTGTCTCTGTCGGCGTCCCGCCGACGTGGGGGCGCGGTTGCGCTGCCGGTTGATGTCCGAAAGGTTTCGGACGTCTCGCCCACCCTCATCATCCTGCGCTGGATGAAGAGTCGGGCGATGACCGGTAGCGGTAATCACGATTGGGCGAAGTCGCCGCCAGTTCGCCTGGCCGACTTCAAAAACCGAGGTTTCGCCAGATGGCGATACACGGCTCCGCTTGGTTCAGGGTGTAGAAGTGCACACCAGGTGCCCCGCCTTCGAGCAGTCGCTCGCAGAGGGCGGTCATGACTTCTTCGCCAAAGGCCTGGATGCTCTGGGTATCGTCACCGTAGGCTTCCAGTTGCTTCCGCAGCCAGCGTGGCAGTTCAGCGCCACAGGCATCGGAGAAGCGTGCCAACTTGCTGTAGTTGGTGATCGGCATGATGCCAGGGATCACCGGGGCTTCGACTCCCAGTTTGCGGACACGTTCCACAAAATGGAAGTAGCAGTCGGCGTTGAAGAAGTACTGGGTGACCGCGCGGTCAGCACCGGCCTCCATCTTGTACACGAAATTGCGCACGTCGTCCGTAAAGCTGCGCGCCTGCGGATGGGTTTCCGGATAGGCGGCGACTTCGATATGGAAGTGATCGCCGGTCTCCTCGCGGATGAAGGCGACCAGATCGCTGGCATAGCGCAATTCGCCACCGCCAGACAGGCCCATGCCGGACGGCAGGTCGCCGCGCAGGGCGACGATGCGGTTGATGCCGGCTTCCTGGTACTGCTGCAGCAACTCGCGCAGCTTGGCCTTGCTGTCGCCGACGCAGGACAGGTGCGGCGCGGTCGGTACCCCGACCTCGTCGTTGAGCTGGCGCACGGTGCGATAGGTGCCGTCGCGGGTGGAACCGCCGGCGCCGTAGGTGCAGGAAAAGAACTCCGGCCCGTGGCCAGCCAGCTGCCGCGCCGTGGCGATCAGCTTCTCGTGGCCCGCTTCGGTCTTGCAGGGAAAGAATTCGAAACTCAGACTGGGTTTCACGGCGTCTCTCTCGTGAGCAGCCTCCCGCTCCGGGGAGCGGGAGGCTTGGCCATCAGTAACGGTAGCTGTCGGGCTTGAAGGGGCCTTCCTGGGTCACGCCGATGTACTTGGCCTGAGCCTCGGTCAGGCGGGTCACCACGCCACCGAAGCCCTTGACCATTTCCAGCGCCACCTCTTCGTCGAGCTTCTTGGGCAGGACCATGACGGTGACGTTGGCGGTCTTCTCGGCGACCGGCAGGTCGGCGAACTTCTCCTGGTACAGGTGGATCTGCGCCAGCACCTGGTTGGCGAAGGAACCGTCCATGATGCGGCTGGGATGGCCGGTGGCATTGCCCAGGTTCACCAGACGGCCTTCGGCCAGCAGGATCAGGTAGTCGTCGTTGGTCGGATCGACGGTCAGGCCGGTGCGGTGGATCTTGTGCACCTGCGGCTTCACCTCTTCCCAGCCCCAGTGCTGGCGCATGAAGGCGGTGTCGATCTCGTTGTCGAAGTGACCGATGTTGCACACCAGGGCACGCTTCTTCAGTGCCTTGAGCATGTTGGCGTCACAGACGTTGACGTTGCCGGTGGTGGTGACGATCAGGTCGATCTTGCCCAGCAGGGCGCGATCCACGGAGGCTTCGGTGCCGTCGTTCAGGCCGTCGACATAGGGCGAGACCAGCTCGTAGCCGTCCATGCAGGCCTGCATGGCGCAGATCGGGTCAACTTCCGAGACCTTGACGATCATGCCTTCCTGACGCAGCGAGGCAGCCGAACCCTTGCCCACGTCGCCGTAGCCGATCACCAGCGCCTGCTTGCCGGACAGCAGGTGGTCGGTGGCACGCTTGATGGCGTCGTTGAGGCTGTGGCGGCAGCCGTACTTGTTGTCGTTCTTGCTCTTGGTGACCGAGTCGTTGACGTTGATCGCCGGGACCTTGAGGGAGCCGTCCTTGAGCATGTCCAGCAGGCGGTGCACGCCGGTGGTGGTCTCTTCGGTGATGCCGTGCACGCGTTCCAGCACCTGGGGGTACTTGTCGTGCAGGATCTGGGTCAGGTCACCGCCGTCGTCCAGCACCATGTTGGCGTCCCAGGGCTGGCCATCCTTGAGGATGGTCTGCTCGATGCACCACTCGTATTCGGCTTCGGTCTCGCCCTTCCAGGCGAACACCGGGATGCCGGCGGCGGCGATGGCGGCGGCGGCCTGGTCCTGGGTGGAGAAGATGTTGCAGCTGGACCAGCGCACTTCGGCGCCCAGGGCCACCAGGGTCTCGATGAGCACGGCGGTCTGGATGGTCATGTGGATGCAGCCGAGGATCTTGGCGCCGGCCAGGGGTTGTTCACCGGCGTACTTGCGCCGCAGACCCATCAGGGCGGGCATTTCCGATTCGGCGATGATGACTTCGCGACGACCCCAGTCGGCCAGGGAGATGTCGGCGACCTTGAAATCGTTGAAAGCGGCAGGCGTGAGGACAGCGCTCATTGAAGAGTCTCCATTCGTTAGGTGCGAATGGGCGCCGTTGATGCGTTCTGATAACGCTCCGCTCGAGCCTGACAACGTCTGGCGTCATGCCCGCCGAGGGTCCGCGCCAGCGGCGGGTCGGCTAGGATGGGATAACGCAGCGTGCTGCAGCGCCCCTCGAACGGAAGGCGGAGCGGCCTGGTGGCCGCGATGCGCGGGCAGTATAACGAGGATCGCGATAAACCCAAAGGGTGGCGCTCTGCCTCAGGTCCGGCGGAATCTACCGCGCGCACCCCGATCTGATGCTCAAACCCCCCGGAAATTCAAGGAGCCCTGATGAACTTCCATACCCGCAAGTGGGTGAAACCCGAAGACCTCAACGCCAATGGCACCCTGTTCGGCGGCAGCCTGCTCAAGTGGATCGACGAGGAGGCGGCGATCTACGCCATCGTGCAGCTGGAAAATCCCAAGGTGGTGACCAAGTACATCTCGGAGATCAATTTCATCAGCGCCTCGCGTCAGGGCGACATCATCGAACTGGGCATCACCGCCACCGAGTTCGGCCGGACCTCAATCACCCTGAGATGCGAGGTGCGCAACAAGATCACCCGCAAGAGCATCCTCACCATCGACAAGATCGTCTTCGTCAACCTGGACGAGGAAGGCAATCCGGTGCCCCACGGCAAAACCCGGATCACCTATGTCGAGGACAGGTTCAAGGACTCGCCCTGAGCCCCCCACGGGTCACGTCCAGTCGGCGCCGCTCGGCCCAGTAGAGCAGCAGTTCGCGCAGCTGGGAGAGTTCGATCGGTTTGCCCATGTGGCCGTCCATGCCGGCCTCCTGGGCGCGATCCTTGTGCTCGGCGAGGATATGGGCGGTCAGGGCCACCACCGGGGTGCGCGAGCGGTGATTCTGCTGTTCCCAGGCGCGTAGCCGGCGGGTGGCGCCGAAGCCGTCCAGCAAGGGCATCTCGCAGTCCATCAGGATGAGGTCATAGGTGTTCTGCTGGAGCTTTTCGAAGGCCTCCAGGCCGTTGCTCACGGTGTCAGGTTCGACCCCGAGTTTCTTGAGCATGCCGCGGATCACCTTGACCGAGATGCTGTTGTCCTCGGCCACCAGCACGCGGAAGTCGCTGGGAATGCCGCTGGGCTGTTCCTGGGGCTCGGGTTCGCTGACCCGCTGGCCGCGGCGCGACAGCTCGTCGGCCAGAGTGGCCCTGAGGGTATAGCCGGCCACCGGCTTGGCCAGCACCCGCTTGATGCCGGCGTTGCGGGCGATGACCTTGCTCGGCGCATTGCTCAGGCCGGTGAGCATGATCAGCAGCAGGTCGTGGTTGAGATTCTCGTCTTCGTTGATGCGCGCGGCGAGCTGCATGCCGGTCATGCCCGGCATCTGCTGATCGAGCAGCACCACGTCGAAGTATTCCCGCAGGTGCGACTGGGTGCGCAGCAGGGCCAGGGCCTCGCGCCCAGAGGCGGCGGTGACCGCCTGCATGCCCCAGGCGCTGCACTGCTGCTGCAGGACCTTGCGGCACAGTTCGTTGTCATCGACCACCAGCACCCGCACGTCCTGCAGCGGATAGTCGCTGTCGCCGCGCGACAGCACCAGGGCCTGGGCCGGGATGGGCAGGCTGATCCAGAAGCTCGACCCCCCCTCGGCGTTGTTCTGGATGCCGAAGTCGCCCTGCATCAACAGCACCAGCTGGCGAGCGATGATCAGGCCGAAATCCAGGCTGTCGGTATCGCCGGTGAGGAAGTCGCGGCTGTTGAGGTGGGTGGACAGCAGCTGGCGACTCAGCGCCGCGTCCAGCGGGGTGCCGCTGTCCTGCACCGAGATGCGCAGGCGCGGCGCCTGGCCGGTGGCCTCTTCCAGAGAGATCACCAGCAGGATCTCGCCTTCTTCGGTGCGCTGGAAGGCGTTTTCCAGCAGGTTGAGCAGGATCTGGCGCAGGCGGGTGGGATCGCCGATGAAGCGCCGGGGTACCTGGGGCTGGATGAAGCTGAGCAATTCGACGCGGTGTTCCTCGGCGCGGGGCCGGAAGATGTCCAGGCAGTCGTCGAGCAGGGCATTGAGGTCGAAGGTGACCTCTTCCAGTTCGATCTGGCCGCTTTCCAGGCGGGTGATGTCGATGATCTCGTTGATCAAGTTGAGCAGCTCGGCGCCGGCGCTGTGAATGGTCTGCACATAGTCGCGCTGCTTGGCCGACAGGGCGGTGCCCTGCAGCAATTCGGTCATGCCCAGCACGCCGTTCATGGGGGTGCGGATCTCGTGGCTGATGCGCGAGAGGAATTCGGCCTTGCCCTTGAGCTCCGCATGGTTGGCCACGCGATCACGGGTACGGGTGAAGTGCTCTTCGCGCAGGTAGCGACGGCGCTCCTCCAGGGCCAGGGTGAGCAGGATGCCGCTGAACATGCAGCTGGCGATCAGGCCGCGGCCCATCCACACCGGGGGGTTGGCATAGCCGGCCAGGATCGGCAGCGCGATCAGCCCGGCCAGGGCCAGCAGGGCGCAGCTCACCACCAGCAGGCGGGCATAGCGGGCGCCCTGGTGCCAGCGCTCCACGGCGATGCCCAGGCAGGCGAGCAGGGCCAGGCCGTTGACGGCCATCAACCAGTCGCCGACGTAGATATCGCCGGCGGCGATGCGACCCACCGCGGCCAGGCCGACCACGGCCAGCAGGACTCTGACCAGCTGACGCATCCAGGGTGGCAGGCGCCGCCAGCCAAAGAAGGCGCCGATCAGATTCAGCCCGGCGGCGCTGCAGGCCAGCACCGACAGATCGGTCAGCAAGGGCGCCTGGCCCTTGAAGCTGCCGAGTAGGAACTTGCTCAAGCCGAACAGGTTCAGCGCCACGCCCACCAGCATCACCAGCAGCAGGGTCAGGGCGCTGGTGGCACGACTGCGGTGATAGAGCAGCTGGACGCCGTTGTACAGCGCCAGCATGGCCAGGCAACCCAGCAGTACGCCGAACATCACCAGGCGGTGGGTGACCTCGGCTTCGGCACTGCTGCTCAGGGTCAGGGCGATCCGCAGCGGCTGGGGCGATTCGAATCTCAGGAAGAGGTCGAGCGGCTCATCGCTGTGCGGAATCGGAAAGACGAAGTCGCGACTGAGCTGTTGCGGATTGAGCAGCGGTCGCGACAGGCCATCGCGGATCTCGCTGAGCAGTTGATCGTCGCGGTAGGCGAAGAAGTCGAGATAGCCCACATTGGGGGAAATGATGCGCAGCAGACGCTGTTGGGTATCGGGCTGGATACGGGTGTGCAGCCAGAGCGCGCCGGTGCCGGCGGGGCGGTGGGCCTTGGCGGCGGTCAGTGGCTTGAAGGCGGACAGGCGGTCGCGGACGTCGTCGAGCGAGAATTCGCCGGTGACGTCCTCATACTGCGCCCAGCCCGCATCCGGCGTGTTCTCGGCCTGTACGGAATTGGCCACCAGCAGCAACAGCAGCCAGCTGATCACAAAGCCTATGGCGATCCAGAGCCGGTGCACGAGAGTTCCCTTCGCGAATGCGGACGTCGAGTATAGATCAGCTAGTCACGTCTGTTGACGTAACAGTGTAACAGGCTGATCCCTTGGGCGAGCTTCACTGTCGCTCGCGAGCGATGGCGCGGTAGCCGATGTCGCTGCGGTAGAAGCAGCCCTTCCAGGAGATTTCCCGGGCTAGCACAGAAGCGTTCTGCTGGGCGGCGGAGACCGTTTCGCCCAGGGCCGTGGCGCACAGCACCCGACCGCCGGCCGTCACGACCTGACCGTCGCGCAGGCTGGTGCCGGCGTGGAACACCTTGCCCGGCAGGGCCGCGGCAGCTTCGAGACCGGCGATGGCATCACCCTTGGCGTAGTCGCCTGGGTAGCCGCCAGCGGCCAGGACGATGCCCAGGCTCGGGCGCGGATCCCAGCAGGCTTCGATCTTGTCGAGGGCCTCGGCCAGGGCGGCTTCCACCAGCAGCACCAAGCTGGACTGCAGGCGCAGCATCACCGGTTGGGTCTCGGGATCGCCGAAACGGCAGTTGAATTCGATGACCTTGGGCGCACCGCTCTGGTCGATCATCAGACCGGCGTAGAGAAAGCCGGTGTAGACATTGCCTTCGCGGGCCATGCCGGCCACGGTGGGTTCGATGATTTCGCGCATGACCCGGGCGTGGACCTCGGGGGTCACCACCGGCGCCGGGGAGTAGGCGCCCATGCCGCCAGTGTTGGGGCCGCTGTCGCCGTCGCCGACGCGCTTGTGGTCCTGGCTGGTGGCCATGGGCAGCACGTTCTTGCCGTCGACCATGACGATGAAGCTGGCTTCCTCGCCGTCGAGGAATTCCTCGATCACCACCCGCGCCCCGGCATCGCCGAAGGCGTTGCCGGAAAGCATGTCACGCACGGCGTCCTCGGCTTCGGCCAGGGTCATGGCGACGATCACGCCCTTGCCGGCGGCCAGGCCATCGGCCTTGATCACGATGGGCGCACCCTGCTCGCGCAGATAGGCCAGGGCCGGCTCCACCTCGGTGAAGTTGGCATAGGCGGCGGTGGGGATCTGGTGCCGGGCCAGGAAGTCCTTGGTGAAGGCCTTGGAGCCTTCCAGCTGGGCCGCGCCGGCGGTGGGGCCGAAGCAGGGCAGGCCGCGGCGGCGGAACAGATCGACCACCCCGGCCACCAGCGGCGCCTCGGGACCGACGATGGTCAGCTCGACGTTAGCGGCGGCGAAGTCGGCCAACTGGTCCAGGGCCAGGACGTCGAGGGCGACGTTCTCGCACTTGGCCTCGGTGGCGGTGCCGGCGTTGCCGGGGGCGACGTAGACCTTGGTGACCCGCGTGTCCTGGGCGACCTTCCAGGCCAAGGCGTGTTCGCGACCGCCGCTGCCGATGATGAGTACGTTCATGAAGCTTTCCTCTGGGCGGACTGCATGTGGCCATCCGCCGTTGACGATGGAGTCGACGCCGAAGGCCCGATGCCTTCGGCGGAGCGGGCCTTAGTGACGGAAGTGGCGCATGCCGGTGAAGACCATGGCGATACCGGCTTCGTCGGCGGCGGCGATGACTTCGGCGTCGCGCATGGAGCCGCCCGGCTGGATCACCGCGGTGATGCCATTGGCCGCGGCGTTGTCGATGCCGTCACGGAAGGGGAAGAAGGCGTCCGAGGCCATGACCGCCCCGGCCACGGCCAGACCGGCGTGTTCGGCCTTGATGGCGGCGATGCGTGCCGAGTTGACGCGGCTCATCTGGCCGGCACCGATACCCACGGTCTGCTGGCCCTTGGCGTAGACGATGGCATTGGATTTGACGAATTTGGCCACCTTCCAGGCGAAGATCAGGTCCTGCAGCTCCTGCTCGCTGGGCGCGCGCTGGGTCACCACCTTGAGGTCGTCGGCGGTGATCATGGCGATGTCGCGGCTCTGCACCAGCAGACCACCGTTGACGCGCTTGAGGTCCAGGCCGGGCTTGCGCTCGGCGGGCCATTCGCCGCACTCCAGCAGGCGGACGTTGGCCTTGGCCGCCACCACCTCGCGGGCCTCGGCGCTGACGCGCGGGGCGATGATCACCTCGACGAACTGGCGTTCGACGATGGCGCGGGCGGTCTCGGCGTCCAGCTCGCGGTTGAAGGCGATGATGCCGCCAAAGGCCGACTCGCTGTCAGTGGCATAGGCCAGTTCATAGGCCTGGCGGATGTCGCCGGCCACGGCCACGCCGCAGGGGTTGGCGTGCTTGACGATGACGCAGGCCGGCGCGTCGTAGCTCTTCACGGTTTCCAGGGCGGCGTCGGTGTCGGCGACGTTGTTGAAGGACAGTTCCTTGCCCTGCAACTGGGTGGCGGTGGCCACGCAGGCTTCGCTGGCGTGCTCGACATAGAAGGCGGCCTGCTGGTGCGGGTTCTCGCCGTATCTCATGTCCTGCGCCTTGATGAACTGGGCGCTGAAGGTGCGCGGGAAGGCGGCGCGGCCTGCGGTGGACAGGGTCTCGGCCTGCTGGTCGATGCTGCCCAGGTAGTTGGCGATCATGCCGTCGTAGGCGGCGGTGTGCTCGAAGGCCTTGAGCGCCAGGTCGAAGCGCTGGGCATAGGTCAGGCCGCCGGCCTTGAGGTCGTCGAGGATGGCCGCGTAGTCGCTGGCATTGACCACGATGGCGACGTCCTTGTGGTTCTTGGCCGCGCTGCGGACCATGGTCGGCCCGCCGATGTCGATGTTCTCGATGGCGTCGGCCAGGCTGCAGCCGGGCTTGGCCACGGTGGCGGCGAAGGGGTAGAGATTGACCGCGACCAGGTCGATCGGACGGATGCCGTGTTCGCTCATCACTTCGTGGTCGACGCCACGACGACCGAGGATGCCGCCGTGGATCTTGGGATGCAGGGTCTTGACGCGACCGTCCATCATCTCCGGGAAGCCGGTGTAGTCGGCGACTTCCACCGCTGGGATGCCTTCATCGCGCAGCAGCTTGTAAGTGCCGCCGGTGGACAGGATTTCCACGCCGATGGCCGCGAGTTCACGGGCGAAGTCGACGACGCCCGTCTTGTCGGACACGCTGATCAGCGCACGGCGGACGGGGAGGCGAGAGGTCTGGTCGGTCATGGTCATGTCCATCAGGAGGAAGAAGACCGCCGGTCAAGCCCCCTGGGCCGCCGGCGAGGAGGCAGATCAGAGCAGGTCGTACTGCTTGAGCTTCTTGCGCAGGGTGCCGCGATTAAGCCCGAGCATCTCCGACGCCTTGGTCTGGTTGCCCTTGACGTAATTCATCACGCTTTCGAGCAGGGGTGCTTCCACTTCGCAGAGCACCATGTTGTAGACGTCGGTCACCGGCTGCCCATCGAGGTGGGCGAAGTAATTGCGCAGCGCCTTTTCCACGCTGTCGCGCAGCGTCTGGCCTTCCTGCAGGGGAGCGGTCAGGTGCTGCTTGAGGTCGCCGTTGTCACTCACGGGCGCTGTTCCAGTCAAAGTCTCGGTCATCGAATTCATGCCACCTGCTTCCCGGTCGGGGGCTGCGCGAAGAACGCGCGAATGCTGGCGTGCTGGGCTTGGGTGTCTTGCAGTCGGTTGAACTGGGCGCGCGATTCCGCGGCGCCCGGCCGGTCGGCCAGGTACCAGCCGACGTGCTTGCGGGCGATGCGCACGCCCATTTCCGGGCCGTAGAAGGCGTGCAGGGCGTCGAGGTGCTCCAGCAGGATGGCCTCCACCTCGGCAGCGCTGGGCGCCGCCAGGTGTTCACCGGTCGCCAGGTAGTGGGCGATCTCGCGGAAGATCCAGGGCCGACCCTGGGCGGCGCGGCCGATCAACAGGCCGTCGCAGCCGGTGTGTTCGAGCACCTTGCGGGCCTTTTCCGGGCTGTCGATGTCGCCATTGGCGAACACCGGGATGCCGACCGCCTGCTTGATGGCGGCGATGGTGTCGTACTCGGCGGCGCCGAGAAACCGGTCGTCACGGGTGCGGCCATGCACGGCCAGGGCCTGGATGCCGGCCGCCTCGGCCAGCTGCGCGATGCGCAGGCCGTTGCGATTGTCGGGATTCCAGCCGGTGCGGATCTTCAGGGTCACGGGCACGTCCACTGCCGCCACCACGGCGGCGAGGATCTCGGCCACCAAGGCCTCGTCCTTCATCAGCGCGGAGCCGGCGGCCTTGTTGCAGACCTTTTTCGCCGGGCAGCCCATGTTGATGTCGATGATCTGGGCACCCAGTTCGACATTGCGCTGGGCCGCTTCGGCCAGCATCGCCGGATCGCCGCCGGCGATCTGCACCGAACGCGGTTCCTGCTCGCTGGCGTGGATCAGGCGCAGCCGCGACTTGCGGCTGTCATAGAGCCGCACGTCACTGGTCACCATTTCCGACACGGCCATGCCGGCGCCGAGTGCCAGGCACAGGCGCCGGAAGGGCAGGTCGGTGACCCCGGCCATGGGCGCGAGAATCAGCGGATTGGGCAAGGTATAAGGGCCGATGCGTACCATCGACATATCTTTTTCCCTGGCGAATAGGCGCCTGTTCCGCCTGCGCCGGAAACCGGCCGCGGACAGGGGCTGCTGTGCTTGAAAAGGGTTGGGAATGATACCCGCTCGCCGCCTCGGGATAAAGCGCGAGTTGGCTAGTTTATGAGCAATTCACCCTGGGGCTACTCCGGCGAGAAGAAGCTCAGACTGTAGTTCACCGCCCGCGGGCCGGGGTCGAGAATGTCCAGCGCGATGTGGATCGGCGTCTGCGGCGGCATCTCGTCCTGGCCTTTCAGTTCGCCATTCAGGTATTCGCCCGGCTTGAAACGGCGGCTGGCGAGCAGCTGGCCGTTGAGGTCGGCGAAGCGCAATTCCAGCATCGGAAAGGGCTGCGAGAAGGGCGCCCGGTTGTAGAGGATGGCATCGACGCGCAGGGCGCCGGAGAATTGCGGATGGCTGCGCACCACCAGGTTGCTGCTGCGGATCTGCTGGACATCGACCTTGGACGGCACCTTGCAGCCCAGGCTGGCACAGGCCTGGACGAACAGCGGGCGATAGCTGTCCTGCCGTGCCAGTTCGTCGAAGTGGTAATAGACGTACTGGCCGGCCAGGCCGAGCAGTGCCAGCAGGCAGAGCAGTAGCCACAGCAGGCGGCGCCCCCAGTGTGGGCGCTGCTGGTGACTGTCCAGTTGCAGCGGTTCGTCGTGCAGGTCCAGCAGCGGATCGTCCTGCCATTCCGGCTCGCTGCGCAGGACGCCCGCGGACTTGGCCGCCGGCGCCTCGTCGTCGCGGTCGCGGTCGGCGCTGAGAGGTTCGGCTGCGGGCTCCTGCCAATCGTCGAGGCGGCCCAGGCCGGGTTCGGCGCGTTCGTCTTCGTCGGCTTCGACCCGGCCGAGTGCCGGCTCCTGGCGCTCGGTCGGGGCGGCGGTGAGGGGCGCGGGCGGCGTGGCCGGGGCCGGTTTCAGTGGGGCGCGCAGGGCCGTGAGCGGGGCCGCCGGCGCGACGGCAGGCAAGGGGCTGATGGCCGGCTCGGGCTCGGGTTCCGATGCGAATGCGGGTTCCGGCGCGAGCGCTGGTTCCAGTTCGGCGGCGGTGAGGGGCACAGACAGCGGTTCGGGCTCGAACGCCACTTCGGGCTCGGTCGGCAGGCGTAGGGATTCCGGCTCGGGTTCGCGTGCGGCGGATAGGGCGCCAAGCGAAGGCAGCGCGAAGGCCTCCTCGTCTTCCTGGAGGCGGCGGGCAGCCAGGCCTTGGGCCGGTGCCGGTTCTTCCCGGGGCGTGGTGACGGCAGGCGGCGCGGCGATGGCGGAAGGCGCAGTCGGCGCGCGGCGCTGTTCTTCCAGGGCGCCCAGGCGAGCAACCTCGGCGTCCAATTCCAGATGGCTCAGGTCCAGTTCGTCATGGGGCCAGGCCGCTTCACTGGGCGTCGGCGCCGGCATGGGCGGCGCGGGCACGGGTTCCGGTGCCGTCAAAGGCGCGGCCTGATTGCTGGCGTTGAACACTTCCAGGCAGACGCCACAGCGTACGTCGCCATCCGCGGCGGCCAGGTGTTCCTGGGTGACGCGGAAGCGGGTATGGCAATGCGGACACTGGGCGACGAGGGATTCGGTCATGGCGAGGCGACAGCCAGGGAATTTAAGCGCGCTAGTGTACCCGAAGGCCCAGGCGAAAGAAGGGGCTCCACCGGGCCGCCGGGTAAGCGGCCTGGTGGAGCCTTGGCCGATCAGCGGCGGCGGGTCCCGCTGATGCGCACCCAGCCGTCCAGGGTGGCGGTGGGCTCCAGGTCGAAGCAGCCGGCGTAGGCGGCACGCACGTCCTCGGCCTGCTCGGCGAGAATGCCGGAAAGCGCCAGGCGCCCACCGATGCGGGTCAGGCGGGTGATTTGCTCGGCCAGGCCGACCAGCGGACCGGCAAGGATGTTGGCCACCACCACGTCGGCCGGCTCGTCTGGCAGATCGGCGGGCAGATAGAGCGGAAAGCGTGCCGGGTCGATGCCGTTGCGATTGGCGTTCTCCCGCGAGGCTTCCAGGGCCTGGACGTCGATGTCGGTGCCCACGGCGCGCTCGGCGCCCAGCAGCAGGGCGGCGATGGCGAGGATGCCCGAGCCGCAGCCGAAATCCAGCACTTGCCGACCTGCGACCGGTTCGCCGTCCAGCCATTGCAGGCACAGCGAGGTGGTGGGATGGGTGCCGGTACCGAAGGCCAGGCCCGGATCCAGCAGCAGATTGACCGCCTCGGGTTCCGGGGCCTCGTGCCAGCTGGGCACGATCCACAGCCGCTGGCCGAAGCGCATGGGCTGGAAGTTGTCCATCCAGCTGCGCTCCCACTCCTGGTCTTCCAGGCGCTCCACCTCGTAGGTCAGGCCGTTGGCCAGCAGCTGCACGCGCTGTTCCAGGGCCGCGGCGTCGGTGTCGCCTTCGAACAGCGCCAGCAGGTGGGTCTGGGACCACAGCGGGGTGGTGCCCAGATCCGGCTCGAAGATCGGCTGGTCCTCGGCGTCCATGAAGGTCACCGAGACGGCGCCCAATTCGAGCATGAGGTCTTCGTAGGTTTCCGCCTGAGCGGGGGTGAGGGCGAGGCGGACTTGCAGCCAGGACATGGTGGGCTACCTGAATCGGGTCAAAGCGGGGAGGGTAAATGAAAACGGGCTGCCCGAAGGCAGCCCGTTTACTAGGTAAGAAGCCGACGGGGCGAGCGAGCTAGGTCAGGCAAGGCGGAAATCGCTGAGGAAGCGCAGTTTACATAGAGTAAATGAGCATTCCGAGGCGGTTTCCAACGCAGCCTGGCCGACGCGCAGCCGTCACGCTAGTTAGTGGCGCATGCCGAGCTTCTTCTCCAGATAGTGGATGTTCACCGCGCCCTGGCCGAAGGCCTGGTCGCGGGTCAGCATCCGGTGCAGATCGGCGTTGGTCTTGATGCCGTCGACGATCAGCTCGTCCAGGGCGTTGCGCATCCGGGCCATGGCCTCGTCGCGGGTCTTGCCCCAGGTGATCAGCTTGGCGATCAGCGAATCGTAGTTCGGCGGAACCTTGTAGCCGCTGTACAGGTGCGAATCGACCCGCACGCCGTTGCCGCCCGGGGCATGGAAATGCTTGACCAGGCCCGGGGAGGGCATGAAGGTCTTGGGGTCTTCGGCGTTGATCCGGCACTCGATGGCGTGACCAGTGATCTTGATGTCTTCCTGCTTGATCGACAGTTTGTTGCCAGCGGCGATGCTGAGCATCTCCTTGACGATGTCGACACCAGTGATCATCTCGGTCACCGGATGCTCCACCTGCACGCGGGTATTCATCTCGATGAAGTAGAAGCGGCCGTCTTCGTAGAGGAATTCGAAGGTGCCGGCGCCCCGGTAGCCGATGTCGATGCAGGCCTTGACGCAGCGCGCCAGGACTTCTTCACGGGCCTTTTCGTCGATCTGGGGCGCAGGCGCCTCTTCGATGACCTTCTGATGGCGGCGCTGCAGCGAGCAGTCGCGATCGTAGAGGTGCACGGCATTGCCCTGGCCATCGGAGAGCACCTGGACTTCCACGTGACGCGGATTGCCGAGGAACTTCTCCATGTAGACCATGGAGTTGCCAAAGGCGGCGCCGGCTTCGGTCTGGGTCAGCTTGATCGATTTGATCAGCTCGGCCTCGTCCTCCACCACGCGCATGCCACGACCACCACCGCCACCGGCGGCCTTGATGATCACCGGATAGCCGACTTCGCGGCCGATGCGCAGGCACTCGGCCTCGTCATCCGGCAGGGCGCCATCGGAGCCCGGTACGGTGGGTACGCCGGCCTGCTTCATGGCGTTCTTGGCGGAGACCTTGTCGCCCATCAGGCGAATCACGCTGGCGGTGGGGCCGACGAAGGCGAAACCGGACTGCTCCACCTGCTCGGCGAAGTCGGCGTTCTCGGCGAGAAAGCCGTAGCCGGGATGGATGGCGGTGGCACCGGTGACTTCCGCGGCGCTGATGATGGCCGGGATGTTCAGGTAGGACAGGGGCGAGGGGGCCGGGCCGATGCACACCGATTCGTCGGCGAGGGACAGATGCATCAGTTCGCGGTCGGCGGTGGAATGAACCGCCACCGTCTTGATGCCCAGCTCCTTGCAGGCACGCACCACGCGCAGGGCGATTTCCCCACGGTTGGCGATCAGGACTTTTTCCAGCATCGTGGGCTCCACGGGCTTAGACAATGGTGAACAGCGGCTGGTCGAATTCGACGGGCTGACCGTTCTCGACCAGCACCTGGCCGATGGTACCGCTGGCTTCGGCTTCGATGTGGTTCATCATCTTCATGGCTTCGACGATGCACAGGATGTCGCCTTTCTTCACCTGCTGGCCGACTTCGACGAAGGCCGGGGTGGTGGGCGAGGACGCGCGGTAGAAGGTGCCGACCATGGGCGAGCGAGCCACGTTACCGGTCAGTTGCGGAGCGGCGGCTTCGGCAGGAGCGGCGGCGGCCGGCGCAGCGGCCGGAGCCGGAGCGGCGACCGGCGCGGGAGCAGCGGCGTAGACGGTCTGCATGCCTTGGTTGCGGCCGGTGTTGCGGCTGATGCGGACGGACTCTTCGCCTTCGCGGATTTCCAGCTCGTCGATACCGGACTCTTCCAGCAACTCGATCAGTTTCTTGACTTTACGGATGTCCATTGGCGTTGGCTCTCCCCTCGGGTTCAGGTGATGTTCTGGATATTGAGTCGCGCTCAGCCGCGGGCGGCGAGCTGTTCGCAGGCGGCTTCCAGGGCCAGGCGATAGCCACTGGCACCGAGCCCGCAGATGACACCGACCGCCACGTCGGAAAAATAGGAGTGGTGGCGGAAGGCTTCGCGCTTGTGCACGTTCGACAGGTGCACTTCGATGAATGGGATGCTCACCGCGAGCAAGGCGTCACGTAGCGCGACGCTGGTATGGGTGAAGGCGGCCGGATTGATCAGGATGAAATCCACTCCTTCGTCGCGCGCGGCGTGGATGCGTTCGATCAGCAGGTGCTCGGCGTTGCTTTGCAGAGACTGCAGGCGATGCCCCGCCGCGGTGGCGCGGGCTTCGAGATCGGCATTGATCTGGGCCAGGGTGGTGGCACCGTAGACGCCCGGCTCGCGGGTACCCAGCAGATTCAGGTTGGGCCCGTGCAGTACCAGCAGATGCGCCATAGCCACTTGCCTCGCGATTTCGCAACCAGATTGGCCGCGGACTATGCCGCAACCAGAGGTGACTGTCCAGTCGCTAGACGTTTGCCGGAAATAGCCGCACGTTGGGCGAAATTCTTTTAATCGCTGGCGATAAGCCTTTTTGCTTCGTCCAGTCGGGCGAGAAAGCCCGCGGCGTCGATTTCGCCGACGATGCGTCCCTTTGCCTGTTCCTGGCCGTTGGCCGCATAGAACAGGATCGCCGGCGGGCCGAACAGGCCGTGCTGCTGCAGCCACTGCCGCTGCTCCCGGGTGCTTTGCGTCATATCGAAGCGGATCAGCTCGAAGTCCCTGAGTTGTGCCTGGACTTCGGGGTTGCCGAATACCTCGCGCTCGATGATCTTGCAGCTGATGCACCAGTCGGCGTAGACGTCCACCAGCACCGGTCGACCGCCGCCGAGACTGCTGGTTAAAGCAGCCGGATCGCTGAGGCTGCGCATGCCGTCGGGGTGCGCAGCCACTCCAGGCGCCGTCGAGTCACCCAGGGGCCGCAGCGGATCGCTGGCGCCGTGCAGGGCACCGATACCCGCCGCCACGCCATAGACCACCAGGGCCAGCCCGGCGAGTTGCAGCAGGCGCTGACGGGGCGGCTTGGGCACCAATTCCAGGGCCCCTAGAAACAACCCGACGCCGGCCGCCAGCAGGCCCCAGGCGGCCAAGGCCAGTGGTCCCGGCAACAGCCGTTCGAGCAGCCACAGGGCCACCGCCAGCAGCAGCACGCCAAAGGCGTTGCGCATGCCCACCAGCCAGGCGCCGCTGCGTGGCAGCAGGGCGCCGCCACCGGCGGCGATGAGGACCAGCGGGGTACCCATGCCCAGGCCCAGGGCGAACAGGGCGAGTCCGCCGCCAAGCCAGTCGGCGGTGCTGCTGATGTAGAGCAGCAGGCCCGCCAGGGGCGCCGAGACGCAGGGCGAGACGATCAGGCTGGAGAGCACGCCCAGGGTGGCCGCGCCGCCGAGGGAGCCGCCGCGGGTGCCACTGGCCAGCTGTTCCAGGCGCTCGCGCAGGGCCGCCGGCAGGCGCAGTTCGAAAAGGCCGAACATGGCCAGGGCGAACAGCAGGAACAGCGCGGCGAAGGGAATCAGCACCCAGGCCGACTGCAGTTGCGCCTGCAGATTGAGACTGGCGCCAAAGACGCCCATGAGCGCGCCCAGGGCCGCGAAGCTCAGGGCCATGGGTACCACGTAGGCCAGCGCCAGCAGCAGGCCACGGCCCGGACGCGCCTTGCCGGCCAGCACCACCGCCGAGACGATGGGCAGCATCGGCAGGACGCAGGGGGTGAAGGTCAGTCCCAGCCCCGCGAGGAAGGCCAGCAGGAGTCTGTTCCAGCCGACCTGATCGGGGGCAGGGGCGCTGGTCGCCGGGCTCGCCGTGGGCAAGGCCGCGGAGCTGGCGATATCCAGGATGCGGGTTTCCGGTGGATAGCAGAGACCTCGGTCGGCGCAACCCTGGTAGGTGACCGTGATCCGACCGCCGCGGCCGGGCGCGAGGGGCAGGGGGATGTCGACGCCGGCGTGATAGACCTGGACATCGCCGAACCATTCATCGTGCTTGGGCTCGCCGGGCGGCAGGACCACCGGTGCGCTCAGCAGGCCGGGATCGGCGTCGAAGGCGAAGCGCTGCCGATAGAGGTAGTAGCCCTCGGCGATGGTGAAGCGCACCAGGGGGCGGCCCTCGGCATCACGGCGCTGCTCCAGGCGAAAGGCCTGATCCACCGGCAGGAATTGCTGGCCCCCGCGCTGACCGTCCAGGCCCAGCGTGGCGGTCGGGCGCGGTGCATCGAACAGGCCGGCGGCGGCGGGCAGGGTCAGCAGCAGGGTGAGCAGGAACAGCAGGACACGCATGGGCTTCTCGATGATCGGCAGCGGCCGATCATAGCAGAGGCACCCGGCTCGCCAGATCAGTCCTGGCCGTACTGACGCACGCAATTGCGTCCCGCATGCTTGGCGGCATAGAGGGCTTCGTCCGCCTGCTTGGCCAGCGCGGGCATCTCCTGGCCGGGCTGCAGCTGCGCCACGCCGGCGCTGAAGGTGCAGCTGAGTTCCTTGGGCGGTGCCGGATAGTGGATCTCGGCGAAGCGCTGGCGGATCTCGTCGATCAGGCGGGTGGCGGTGGCCAGGTCGGTGTCGGGCAGTACGACGGCGAATTCCTCGCCGCCATAACGGCCGATATGGTCGGACTTGCGCAGGCGCTGCTTGAGAAACAGCGCCAGGCTCTTGATCACCCGATCGCCCATGGGGTGGCCGTAGTGGTCGTTGACCTGTTTGAAATGGTCGATGTCCAGCATGGCGAAGGTGATCGGTCGCTGGCTGCGCCGCGCGCGGAAGCAGGCGTCTTCCAGCAATTGCAGGGTATGGGTGTGGTTGTACAGCCCGGTGAGGCTGTCCTGGACGATGCGTGCCTGCAGGCTGCGCGCCCGGGCGGCGCGGGTGCGCACCGTGGCGATCAGGTGGCGCGGCTTGATCGGCTTGGTGAGGAAGTCGTCACCGCCTTCGCTCATGGCATCCAGCTGCTTGTCGAGATCGTCCTCGGCCGACAGATAGATGATGGGCACGCTGACATAGCGCTCGTGCTGGCGGATGACCTTGGCCAGCTCGGTGCCAATGCACTCGGGCATGTACATGTCGAGGATGATCAGATCGGGGGCGAATTCCGCCAGGTGCGCCATCACCGCCCCGGGTTGCATCAGGGTGCGGGTGACGATGCCGGCGCTGTTGAGCGCCATTTCCGTGGCCATGGCCTGGGCGCGGGAATCGTCCACCACCAGGGCGCGGATTGGATCGTAGTAGACGGTGCGGGTGAGGGTCTCGATCTTTTCCAGCAGCCGCGCCGAATCCAGGGTGCCGGTATAGAACTCCTGGCCACCGGCGCGCACCGCCGCCAGGCGAAAGGGCGTATCGGCCTCCTGGTGGCTGTAGAACAGCACCGGCAACTTACGTTCGAGACCGGTCTGGGCCTCCAGCGCCAGCTGGATGCCAGCGCCTGCGCCGCCGAAGTCCACGTCCATGACGATGACCGCCGGATGGCGACTGTCCATCATCGCGCGGAAGTCGTCGGCATGGTGGACGATCTGGATGGTGACGCCGAAGTACTCCATCTGCTGCGCCAGGCGCTCGGCGCGCTCGCTGTCGAGCAGGGCGATGTAGATCGGCTTGCGCAGCGGCGGCAGGCTGGTGGTTTCCAGCTGGTCGCCCTGGCGCAGCCCGGTGCGCGACAGGCTCTGCATGGCCTGGCTAAGTTCGGTGATGGCCTGGCTGTTGAGGCGGCCGCGATTGGCGGCGACCTGGGCCAGGGAAGCGCCGATGGTCTCGGCGAGCTCGGCATGGCCCTGCTGCTCGAAGCGCTTCGCGTATTGCAGCAGGCGCGCATTGGCGTCGGTCAGTTCGGCCAGGCTGCCGGCCGTCCATTCGTCTCGTTGCAGCCGCTGCCAGATCTCCAGCACCTGGCGCGACTGGTGGATGACCCGTTGCGCGAAGTGCAGCTTGAGGCGGTCCCGGCTCGGATCATCTGGTTCGCTCACGAATTGTTCCGTCATTCTTGAGGTGGTGGCCCTATGCTACCAATTGCTGGCTGGCAGGGGAGAGGCGGTACCCTGGTTAGCGGCGGCGATGCCGCTCGCATGGACACTGTCGGTCGCTTCTGGAGTAGCGTTTGTCGCCTGTTACCCTAGGCTCGGAGGCGGCTGCCCAGGTGCATTGCGCCCGAGCGGCCTGCGAGGGCTGCGCAACCGGCGCCGCGGGCAGGGGTCCAAGCGCCGACACCTTTGAAATCATTGCAAGGAATTGCCCATGCGGGAGTGGAACTTGAGATCGGGATGGCTCCGGCTGGTAGCAGCGCTCGTCGCGCTCTACCTGCTGGTCAGCCTGGCGATAGGCTGGTACTGGAGTCGTGAGCCGGATTTCTTCCCGGTGCAGCAGCATGCCCAGGAGGCGGCCACGGCCAGTGGTCGCAAGCTGGTACTTGGCTACACCACGGTCGAGACCCTCAAGCAGGTGGCCGGCACCCTGCTGGACAAGCCGGGCGGCTATCTCTCCAACGACATCTTCCCGCCGGGCCTCTGGCTCGACGACATGCCGTCCTGGGAATATGGCGTGCTGGTGCAGACCCGTGACCTGGCACGCGCCCTGCGCAAGGACTTCGCCCGTTCCCAGTCGCAGTCCACCGAAGACGTCGATTTGGCCCAGGCCGAGCCGCGCTTCAACTTCGACAACCACAGCTGGGCGATGCCCTCGTCGGAATCCGAGTACCGCGCCGGCATCGCCTCCCTGGATCGCTACCTGGCGCGCCTGGGTGGCCAGAACGCCCAGGGTCAGCCCGCCGCCTACTTCTATTCGCGCTCGGACAACCTGCGCAACTGGCTGGGCGATGTCGAGACCCGGCTGGGCTCGCTGTCCCAGCGACTCTCCGCCAGCGTCGGTCGCGTACGCCTCGATGCCGAGGTGCGGCCGAACCAGGACATCCCTGCCGGCCAGGTGCCCGAGGTGCATGAGCAGCGCGTCGAGACGCCCTGGCTGCAGATCGACAACGTCTTCTACGAGGCCCGCGGTCAGGCCTGGGCGCTGTCGCACATCCTGCGCGCCATCGAGGTGGACTTCGCCGACACCCTGGCCAAGAAGAACGCTACGGTCAACGTGCGCGAGATCATCCGCGAACTGGAAGCGGCGCAGCAGCCGGTCTGGAGTCCGATGATCCTCAACGGCAGCGGCTTCGGCATCCTGGCCAACCATTCGCTGGTGATCGCCAACTACATCTCCCGCGCCAACGCCGCCATCATCGACCTGCGCCAGTTGCTGGAACAGGGCTGATGACGCCGGACGCACGCGAGGCGGCGCATCGCGCCGCCTCTGACCGGGAACTGGTGGTCTGGGTCGATCACCAGGACTGCATCCAGGGCGAATTGCCGCGGGCAGAACTGCGTGCCCGTGGCCTGATCGGCCGCTGCACCTTCATCCTGCTGTTCAATGACGCCGGCGAACTCTGCGTACATCGGCGCACCCTGAGCAAGGCGCTCTATCCCGGCTACTGGGACGTCGCTGCCGGCGGCATGGTGGCGCCCGGCGAGAGCTATGCGCAATCGGCGGCCCGCGAGCTGGCCGAGGAGCTGGGCGTCAGCGGCGTGGCCTTGCGCGAGCATGGCACCTTCTATTTCGAAGAGCCCGGCAATCGCCTCTGGGGCGGCGTGTTCAGCGCGCGCTGGAACGGCCCGCTGCGGCTGCAGCCGGAAGAGGTACTGGAGGCACGCTTCCTGGCGCCGGCCGCCATTCTCGATGAGGCTCGCCAGCGACCCTATTGCCCGGATTCGCTGGAGGCCCTGCGCCTGGCCGTCAGTCGGTCGGATGTCGCATCCCTGCCTTAATTTCTCGCATTCGCGCCTTAGCATCCGCGGGCGATGCTGCTACATTGCGCGGCCCCGGACTAGCGCGGCCCGTGCCGGCCGGCGCTGCATCCAAGGTTTCCTCCAGGCGCCCGGCGTCTGAATCGAACTGGGAGAACCGTCCCTTGAGCAAGAAAACCTCCTCGCTGTCGGATCTCAGCCGGCTGGTGTATTCCACCGACGTCGGCCGCATTCGTCCGGAAGAACCCCAGGCACCGACCCCGGCCGGTGACGGCATCGCCCGCGTGCGGCGCGAGACCAAGGGCCGCGGCGGCAAGACGGTGACCACGGTCAGCGGCGTCCCCCTGGGCGAGGAAGAGCTCAAGGACCTGGCCAGCGCGCTCAAGCGTCGCTGCGGGACCGGTGGGGCGCTCAAGGATGGCGTCATCGAGATCCAGGGCGATCATGTCGACCTGCTGCTCGGCGAACTCGAAAAGCGCGGCTTCAAGACCAAGCGGTCGGGCGGCTAGGCCAGGCCTTCCAGCCCCCGCGTACAACTTACCGCCCCTGGCGGCGGTCCATCCAAAGCAAGATTCCCTACAGGAGATTCCCGCGAATGTCCCCACGACGCACGCGCAAAGATGACGGCAGCCAGTGGACCGTGGCGGACAGCCGCAGCGTCTATGGTATTCGCCACTGGGGTGCCGGCTACTTCGCCATCAGCGATGCCGGCAACGTCGAAGTCCGCCCCCACGGCCCGGACGGCCAGCCGATCGACCTCCATGTGCTGGTCGGCCAGCTGCGCGAAGCGGGGCTGTCGCTGCCGCTGCTAGTCCGTTTCCCCGACATTCTCCAGGGCCAGGTGCGGCACCTGACCGGCGCTTTCGATCGCAACATCGAACGCCTCGACTACCAGGGCCGCTACACCGCCCTCTATCCGATCAAGGTCAACCAGCAGGAAGCGGTGGTGGAAAACATCATCGCCACCCGCGACGTCTCCATCGGCCTGGAGGCCGGCTCCAAGCCGGAGCTGATGGCGGTGCTGGCGCTGGCGCCCAAGGGCGGTACCATCGTCTGCAATGGCTACAAGGATCGCGAATTCATCCGTCTGGCGCTGATGGGCCAGAAGCTCGGTCACAGCGTCTTCATCGTCATCGAGAAGGAATCCGAGGTCCCGCTGGTGATCGAGGAGGCGGCCGAGCTCAAGGTCACGCCCCAGGTCGGCCTGCGGGTGCGGCTGTCGTCCCTGGCGTCGAGCAAATGGGCCGATACCGGTGGCGAGAAGTCCAAGTTCGGCCTCTCCGCCGCCCAGCTGTTGTCGGTGATCGAACGCTTCCGCGCCGCCGGCCTGGAGCAGGGCGTGCGCCTGCTGCACTTCCACATGGGCTCGCAGATCGCCAACCTGGCCGACTATCGCCAGGGTTTCCGCGAAGCCATCCGCTACTACGCCGAGTTGCGCGCCCTGGGCCTGCCGCTGGATCACATCGACGTGGGCGGCGGCCTGGGCGTGGACTACGACGGTACCCACTCGCGCAACGCCAGCTCGATCAACTACGACATGGACGACTACGCCGGTACCGTGGTCGGCATGCTCAAGGAGTTCTGCGACCAGCAGGAATTGCCGCATCCCAACATCTTCTCGGAAAGCGGCCGTGCCATGACTGCCCACCACGCCATGCTGGTGATGCAGGTCACCGACGTCGAGCGCCACAACGACAGCGTGCCGGCCAGCGAGCGCTTCGAAGGCAAGGCCGAGGTGGTGCAGTGGCTGGCCGAGCTGCTCGGCGACACCGATCCGGAGATGGTCACCGAGACCTATTGGCGCGCCACCCAGTACGTCAGCGAGGCCGCCGCCCAGTATGCCGCCGGCACCCTGAGCCTGAGCGACAAGGCCCTGGCCGAGCAGTGCTACTTCGCCATCTGCCGCCGCCTGTACAACCAGCTCAAGGCGCGCCAGCGCTCCCACCGCCAGGTGCTCGACGAGCTCAACGACAAGCTGGCCGACAAGTACATCTGCAACTTCTCGGTGTTCCAGAGCCTGCCCGATACCTGGGCCATCGACCAGATCCTGCCGATCGTGCCCCTGACCCGCCTGGACGAGGAGCCGGTGCGTCGCGCCGTGCTGCAGGACCTGACCTGTGATTCCGATGGCAAGATCAAGCAGTACGTCGACGAGCAGAGCATCGAGACCAGCCTGCCGGTGCACGAGGTGCGCGAGGGCGAGGACTATCTGCTGGCGGTGTTCCTGGTGGGCGCCTACCAGGAGATCCTTGGCGACATGCACAACCTGTTCGGCGACACCGATTCGGTGAACGTCTACCAAGACGCCGACGGCAGCGTGCGCCATGGCGGCATCGAGACCCACGACACCATCGAGGACATGCTCAGGTACGTGCACCTCTCGCCCGAGGAGCTGATGACCTACTACCGCGACAAGGTCGCCAGCGCCCGTCTCACCGCGCGCGAGCGCACCCAGTTCCTCGACGCCATGCGCCTGGGCCTGACCCGTTCCTCCTACCTCGCCGGCTAAGAAGCCGCTCACGATCTGCTGCGCGTCGGCCAAGCGGCGTTGAAAATGCCTTCGAAATGCTCATTTACTATCTGTAAATTCCGCTTTCTCAGGCATTGTCGTCTTGCTTGGCTCTAGCTCGCGAGATCGTGAACGGCTTCTGACGAAGCGAACCCTGGCGGCCAGGCGGGCTCTATAGCCTTGCCGTCAGGATGGAGGAGGCAGGTATGAAGTGGCGCTTGGCGCTGTTGCTGGTGGGCAGCCTGGTATTGGCCGGCTGCGGCAAGGTCAATCAGGAAAACTATTCCCGGCTCAAGGCTGGCCAGACCAAGGTCGAGGTGGAGCAGATCCTGGGTGCGCCCACGGAATGCGCGGGCGCCCTGGGCGTCACCACCTGTACCTGGGGCGATCGCGGCTCCTTCATCAGCGTGCAGTATCTCAACGACAAGGTGGCGATGTTCGCCGGGCAGGGTCTGCGATGAAAACCTCTACCAAGATTCTACTGCTGGCGGGTGCTGCCGGGCTGCTCGCGGCCTGTGCCAGTGGCCCGCGCGAGGTCCCGCCGCTCACCGCGGGCAATGTCGATCTGCAGCGCTACCAGGGGCACTGGTACGAAGTGGCGCGGCTGCCGATGTTCTTCCAGCGCAAGTGCGCCCAGTCCGAAGCCAACTATCACGTCATGGCCGATGGCTCGGTCGCCGTGTTCAACCGCTGCCGCACCCTGGACGGCAAGGTGCAGGAAGCCACGGGCACCGCCACCCCGATCAAGCCGGGCGTGACCGATCGTCTCGAAGTGCGCTTCGACACCTGGTTCAGCGGCGTCCTGCCCAACGTGGCCAAGGGACCCTATTGGATCCTCTATGTCGACGACGACTACAAGACCGCCCTGGTCGGCAGTCCGGATCGCAAGTACCTCTGGTTGCTGGCGCGCAAGCCCGAGATCTCCGCGGCGCAGAGCGAGAAGCTGCTGCGCATCGCCCGCGAGAAGGGTTACAACCTCAATCGTCTGGTCTGGCGCGAGACCGACGCCCATATGCCCTAGGCCACAGGAGCTCTCCGTGAAACTCTGGACCGATGCCTTCACCGACAACGGCTTCATGCCCAAGCGCCACGAGTTCGACGTGGCCGACTTCGGCGCCCACGGCGACAACATCTCGCCTGCGCTGCAGTGGTCCGACCCGCCGGCTGATACCAAGAGTCTGGCGCTGACCGTCTACGATCCGGATGCCCCCACCGGCAGCGGATTCTGGCATTGGGTGGTGGTCAACATCCCGGTCGGCACCCAGGGCCTGGCGGAAGACGCCGGCCGCGCCGATGGCTCGGGCCTGCCGGCAGGCGCCCTGCAACTGATCAACGACTACGGCACCCGCGGCTTCGGTGGCGCGGCGCCGCCCAAGGGTGACAAGCCGCACCGCTACATCTTCCAGCTGCATGCGCTCAAGGTCGAGCAGCTGCCGGTGCCGGCCGAGGCGACCAATGCGGTCGGCCGCTTCATGATCCACCTCAACCAGCTGGCTGCGGCGACCTACACCGGTCTCTACGAGATCAAGTAGGACAAAGCACGGACGGGCTAGAACTCGTCCGTCGAGGCCGCCAGGCGGATGCCGGCGGCGCGCATCTCGGCCAGGAAGGCTTCACCCTGGGCTTCGAAGCCTGGCACCGAATGACTGCAGTCGGTCAACAGCACCAGGTCCTGGCGCCGCTCCACCGGCCAGAATTCCAGCAGGTCGCGTAGGGTGCTGGCCACGCAATGGGACAGCGCCTCGCCCGCCACTAACAGAGTGTCAGCCGCCTGTAGCCGGGCGATCAGCCCGGCGTCCACCGCGGTGCCCGGGTCCGCCGGATCCAGCACCTCGGCGCGCAGGGCCGAATAGTGTTCGGTATGGGGATTGCCGCCCTTGGCGATGAACTCCACCAGGCGCCCCTGCTCTCGGCCCCAGGCATTGAGCGCCTGGTGGACATCCTCCTGCACCCCATGGCCCCAGCCGCCTACCAGGCAGTGTTCCGGCCAGATCACCAGGCGATAGCGACCGCCAGCCTCCAGCGCCTGCACATAGGCCAGCGCCCGGGCGCGCTCGCTCGGCTCGCGGGTCTGCCAGCGACCATCGGCCACCTCGTCCGCGCTGATCTGGGTAAAGGGCGCCGGTGGCTGCCCGGCGGCGTCCTGCCAGCCGTGCGGATGGGCGATGTGCAGCGGCTGGTGGGAATCCAGGGTGACATGCACCGCGGTGAGCCGAGGCCCGAGGCGCTCGATCAGAGCGGCGACGCGCTGCAGGCCGGCTACCGCGCCCGGTACCGGCAGGGCCGCACCCGGCAGGTCGCAGAAATCGTTTTGCGGATCGATCAGCAGCAACTGCAGCTTGGCGTGGGACATGGCGATCTCCTTGGCGACTGGCCGTCGATGGTGCGGGTGCCGCTGGACGCGAGGCAAGCCCGGGCAGCGTGGAAACCCGGTAAGGTGCAGGTCTATGATGAAGGGGCCGACCCTGCCCCGCGGAGCGCGACATGCTGAATCTGTACCCGGAAATCAAGCCTTACGCCCGCCACGAGCTGGCCGTCGAAGCCCCCCATGTGCTCTATGTCGATGAGAGTGGCTCGCCCGACGGTCTGCCGGTGCTGTTCATCCACGGCGGACCCGGCTCCGGATGCGATCGCCTGAGTCGGCGTTTCTTCGATCCCAATCTCTACCGCATCGTCACCTTCGATCAGCGTGGCTGCGGTCGCTCCACGCCCTATGCCAGTCTGGAAAACAACAGCACCTGGCACCTGGTCGAGGACATCGAGCGCCTGCGCGAGCACCTGGGTATCGAGCAATGGGTGCTGTTCGGCGGCTCCTGGGGATCGACCCTGGCGCTGGCCTATGCCCAGCGCCATCCCGAGCGGGTCCGCGCCATGATCCTGCGCGGCATCTTTCTCTGTCGCCCGGTGGATCTGCACTGGTTCTACCAGGACGGCGCGAGCCGGCTCTTTCCGGATTTCTGGCAGGACTATCTGCACCCCATCGCCGAGGAAGAGCGCGGCAATCTCATTCAGGCCTACTACCGGCGGCTGACCGGTCCGGACGAGCTGGCGCAGATGTCCGCGGCGCGCGCCTGGTCGTGCTGGGAAGGCCGCACCGTGACCCTGAGGCCCAATCCCGACGTGCTGGAGAAATTCAGCGAGCACGCCCTGGCCATCGCCCGTATCGAGTGCCACTACTTCGTCAACGACGCTTTTCTCGAACCCGACCAGCTCCTGCGCGACATGCCCAGGATCGCCCATATCCCGGCGGTGATCGTGCACGGCCGCTATGACATGGTCTGTCCCCTGGACAATGCCTGGGCCCTGCACCATGCCTGGCCCGGCAGCGAATTGCAGATCATCCGCGATGCCGGCCATGCGGCCAGCGAACCCGGTATCTGTGACGCCCTGGTGCGGGCGACCGACCAGATCGCCCGCCAGCTGCTCGATCTGCCCCAGGAGGCCGAGTGAAGGCGTTGCTGCAACGGGTCGCTCGCGCCAGCGTCGAGGTGGCGGGGGATACGGTCGGCGCCATCGGCCCGGGCCTGCTGGTCCTGGTCGGCATCGAGCCGGCGGATGACGAGGCCGCCTGCGCCCGGATGCTCAAGCGCCTGCTGGAGTACCGGGTGTTCGCCGACGGCGAGCAGCGCATGAATCTGTCGCTGCAGGACGTCGGCGGCGGGCTGCTGCTGGTCTCGCAGTTCACCCTGGCCGCCGATACCCGCAGCGGGCGGCGGCCGAGCTTTTCCACCGCCGCACCGCCGGCTCAGGGCGAACGGTTGTTCGATCACCTGGTGAGCCTCGCCCGTGACCTGCATCCCGAGGTCCAGACCGGTCGTTTCGGCGCCGACATGCAGGTTTCCCTGGTCAACGACGGACCGGTGACATTTTTATTGTCGATTTAGTGAGGGCGCCCCTTACAGCGCCCTGCCAAGTGTCTATGATTGCGCAGTTCGAGTTTGAACGGTCGTCCAACTGGGGAATCATTGACCCTTGCGGGAGTCGGACCTCTGCCTATCCGTTTCGCGACCACCGGTCGCCGAACGTATTCGTACGCTGATTTAGGAGGCTGCGTGTTATCTCATTCCAAAGTTAAGCCGGGCAAGCAGGGCTTCGCCCTGATCGGGCTCTCCGTTGCACTGGGTCTCTTCAGTGCCCAGGCCCTGGCCTTCAGCCTGGACGACGTGGCCGCCAAAGCCAAAGAACTCTCCGGCCAGAAATTCGTCGCGCCCAAGAGCAACCTGCCCGCATCCTTCAGCGGCATGAAGTATGCCGATTATCAGCAGATCACCTTCAATCAGGACAAGGCCTACTGGAAGGATGCCAAGACGCCCTTCCGGCTGAATTTCTATCACGAGGGCATGCACTACAGCGTGCCGGTGAAGATCAACGAGGTCACTGCCAGCAGTGTCGAGGAGATCAAATACGATCCCTCGATGTTCAACTTCGGCAACCTGCAGATCGACCAGGCCCAGCTCAAGGATCTCGGCTTCGCCGGTTTCAAGGTGCTCTATCCGTTGAACAAGGCGGACAAGCATGACGAGCTGATGACCATGCTCGGCGCCAGCTATTTCCGGGTGATCGGCAAGAACCAGGTCTATGGCCTGTCCGCCCGTGGCCTGGCCATCGACACCGCCCTGCCGTCCGGCGAGGAATTCCCGCGCTTCACCGAATTCTGGGTCGAACAGCCCCAGTCGGATCGTCGCAACCTGGTGATCTATGCAATGCTCGATTCGCCGCGGGCCACCGGTGCCTATCGCTTCGTGCTGACGCCTGGCAAGGACAGCACCGTCGACGTCGAAGCCAAGGTGTTCCTGCGCGACAACGTCAACAAGCTCGGCATCGCGCCGCTGACCAGCATGTACCTGTTCGGCCCCAACCAGCCGAGCGCCCAGGTCAACTACCGGCCGGCGCTGCACGACTCCAACGGCCTGGCGATCCATGCCGGCAACGGCGAGTGGCTGTGGCGTCCGCTGAACAACCCGCGCCGCCTGTCGGTCAGCACCTACACCATCGAGAATCCGCGCGGTTTCGGTCTGCTGCAACGTGGTCACGAGTTCTACAAGTACCAGGACCTGGACGAGCGTTATGACAAGCGTCCCAGCGGCTGGGTAGAGCCCAAGGGCGACTGGGGCAAGGGGCACGTCGAACTGGTGGAAATCCCCACCCCGGACGAGACCAACGACAACATCGTGGCCTTCTGGACGCCGGACACCCTGCCGGAGAAGGGCCAGCCGATCGATGTCAGCTATCGTCTGCACTTCACCACCGACGAACCCAACCTGCACACCAAGGACCTGGCCTGGGTCGCCCAGACCCGCCTGTCCACCGGCGACGTGCGTCAATCCAACCTGGTGCGCCAGACCGATGGCAGCCTGGCCTACATCATCGACTTCGAAGGGCCGAATCTCGACGATCTGCCCGAGGATTCGCAGGTCGGCTCCCAGGTCAGCCTGGACGCCAACGGTGAACTGGTCGAGAACTCTGTGCGCTATAACCCGGTTACCAAGGGCTATCGCCTGACCCTGAGACTCAAGGTCAAGGATCAGACCAAGCCGGTGGAAATGCGCGCCAATCTCGCCCAGGGTGATAAACCGCTCAGCGAAACCTGGACTTACCAGCTACCTGCCAATGAATAACACCACCCGCGATACCTCGGTCGCCGCTGCTGGCGACTACCTCGAACACCTGCCGTTGCCCGCCGGGCAACGGCAGGTGCTGGACCAGACCGCCGACGTCGAGTCGCTGCACCGGCAACTGGCCGGTGCCCGCGGCGAAGGTGCCCAGGGCGCCGACGCGGTGATCGCTTCCACCGAGGCACGCCTGGCCGCCGGTTGGGACGATACCCTGGACGATGGCGAGCTGCTGGGCAGCGATGCCCAGGGTCGGGTGTTCATCAAGGCCACCCCGCCCATGACCCGCTCCATGATGGTGCCCGATCCCTGGCGCACCAATCCCGTGGCGCGGAGCTGGAAGCGCCTGCTCGGCCGCAAGGACCACAGTCGCTGGCAACCCGATCCGGAAGCCGATGCCCATGCGCACTGGCGCAAGGTAGGGTCCTTCCGCCGCTTCATCCTGTTGATCCTGATGCTGGTACAGACCGGCATCGCCACCTGGTACATGAAGGCCGTGCTGCCCTATCAGGGCTGGGCGCTGGTCGATCTCAGCGAGATCTACAGTCAGGGCTGGGGCGAATCCATTCGCCAGGTGCTGCCCTATGTGGTGCAGACCAGCATCCTGCTGCTCTTCGCCTTGCTGTTCTGCTGGGTGTCCGCCGGTTTCTGGACCGCCTTGATGGGCTTCTGGCAACTGCTCAGCGGGCGCGACAAGTACAGCATCTCGGCCAGCTCCACCGGTACCGAGCCGATCGATCCCCAGTCGCGTACCGCCCTGGTGATGCCCATCGCCAACGAAGACGTTCCGCGGGTATTCGCCGGTCTGAGAGCCACCTACGAGTCGGTCCGTGCCAGTGGCGAGCTGGAGCACTTCGACTTCTTCATCCTCAGCGACAGCAACGATCCGGACAAGTGCGTGGCCGAAGAGAAGGCCTGGCTGGAGCTGTGCCGCGAGGTCGGTGGCTTCGGCCACATCTTCTATCGCCGCCGTCGGCGTCGGGTGAAGCGCAAGAGCGGCAACATCGACGACTTCTGCCGTCGCTGGGGCAGCCAATACAAGTACATGGTGGTGCTCGACGCCGACAGCGTGATGAGCGGCGAGTGCCTGGCCAGTCTGGTCCGGCTGATGGAAGCCAATCCCCGTGCCGGCATCATCCAGACCGCGCCCAAGGCGTCCGGCATGGATACCCTGTACGCGCGCCTGCAGCAGTTCGCCACCCGGGTGTACGGACCGCTGTTCACCGCCGGCCTGCATTTCTGGCAGCTGGGTGAATCTCACTACTGGGGTCACAACGCGATCATCCGGGTCAAGCCGTTCATCGACCATTGTGCTCTGGCTCCGTTGCCAGGCACGGGCTCCTTCGCCGGCGCGATTCTCTCCCACGACTTCGTCGAAGCCGCGCTGATGCGCCGTTCCGGCTGGGGCGTGTGGATCGCCTACGATCTGCCGGGCAGCTACGAAGAACTGCCGCCCAACCTGCTGGACGAACTCAAGCGTGACCGTCGCTGGTGCCATGGCAACCTGATGAACTTCCGGCTGTTCCTGGTCAAGGGGATGCACCCGGTACACCGCGCGGTGTTCCTCACCGGGGTGATGTCCTACCTGTCGGCGCCGCTGTGGTTCCTTTTCCTGGTGCTGTCCACGGCGCTCTTGGCGATCCACAAGTTGCTGGAGCCCCAGTACTTCTTCCAGCCCCGCCAGCTGTTCCCGGTCTGGCCCCAGTGGCATCCGGAGCAGGCCATCGCGCTGTTCTCCACCACCCTGATCCTGCTGTTCCTGCCCAAGCTGCTCAGCGTGGTGCTGATCATCGCCAAGGGTGCCAAGGAATTCGGTGGCGGTCTGCGGCTGTTCCTTTCCATGATGCTGGAGATGCTCTTCTCGGTGCTGCTGGCACCGGTGCGGATGCTGTTCCACACGGTGTTCGTGACCGCCGCCTTCCTGGGCTGGTCGGTGCAGTGGAATTCGCCCCAGCGGGACGACAACGACACGCCCTGGAGCGAAGCGTTCCGCCGCCATGGTTCGCAGATGCTGCTTGGTCTGATCTGGACCGCCGGCGTGGCCTGGCTGGATCCGCGTTTCCTCTGGTGGCTGTCGCCCATCGTGGTGTCGCTGATCCTGTCGGCGCCGGTGTCGGTGATTTCCAGCCGTACCAACCTGGGGCTGGGCAGTCGCCGGCATCACCTGTTCCTGATCCCGGAAGAGTACGCTCCGCCGCGCGAGCTGGTGGCGACCGACGAGTACCTGCACCTGAACAACCGCAACGCCCTGACCAAGGGCTTCCTGCGCGCGACTGTCGATCCGGTGCTCAATGCCCTGGCCATCGGCATGGCCCGCGGTCGCCACGGCAAGGTGGTGGAGCCGGCCCGCCGGCTGCGCGAAGAGCGGGTGGCGCGGGTCCTGGCCGCTGGTCCGGAGAAGACCAAGGGCGACGACCAATGGCGCCTACTGAGCGATCCAGACGGCATGGCGCAACTGCACCTGCAGGTCTGGAAAGCCGAGGAGCATCGCAACTGGCGCGAGGCCTATGCGACCCTGCGACCGCGCTCTCACAGCGACTCGGCGGCGGATGCCGCGGCCAGTCCAGCCAGCCTGACCCCGCGGCCCGCCTCCTGAGGAGGCGCTTCGCGCATAAAAAAGCCCCGGTGTCGCGAGACACCGGGGCTTTTTTTGTCCGTGAATCGAGCTAGAACAGGCGGGCGAGGAGGGCGGGTACGGCGTTCTCGACGCGCAGGATGCGCTCACCGAGCTGCACGGGCGCCAGGCCGGCTTCCTGTAGCTTCTCGACCTCATAGGGTATCCAGCCACCCTCGGGACCGATCGCCAGCGTCACGGGCTCGCTGAGGGCGCGTGGGCAGGCGGGATAACTGCCCGGATGGCCGACCAGGCCGCGGGTGCCGGCTGCCAGTGCGGGCAGGCGGTCCTCGACGAAGGGCTTGAATCTCTTTTCGATCAGCACCTCCGGCAGCACCGTGTCCCGCGCCTGCTCCAGCCCCAGACGCAGTTGCTCCTCGATAGCCGCAGGTTCGAGAAAGGGGGTCTGCCAGAAGCTCTTTTCCACCCGGTAGCTGTTGAGCAGCACCAGGCGTGCGACCCCCATGGCGGACACGGTCTGCAGCACCCGGCGCAGCATCTTGGGGCGGGGCAGAGCGAGCAGCAGGGTGAGCGGCAGCTTGGCCGGCGGTGGCTGGTCGAGGGTGACGGTCAGGCAGGCCTGGCCGGTGTCGAGGGACTCGATCTGGCCGATACCCATCAGCCCATCCAGCAGGCCGACGCGCATCCGGTCACCCGCGGCCGCCTGATGGACCTCGCGCAGATGGGCGAGACGGCGCGGATCGCGCAGCACGACCCGGTCAGCGGCCGTGAAGTCGGCCGCTTCGAGCAGGATCAGATTCACGGGCGTTCGGCGGGCGGCTGGGCTTCAGGGCTGGCGTCTTCGTCGGCCAGTGGGCGCTCGCGCTTCTGCACGAAGCGACCGAACAGCAGGCCGATCTCGAACAGCAGCCACATGGGCACGGCCAGCATGGTCTGGGAGAAGACGTCCGGCGGCGTCAGGATCATGCCGACCACGAAACAGCCAATGATGACGTAGGGACGGATCTTCTTCAGGTAGGCCACATCGACCACGCCGATCCAGATCAGCAGCACGGTGGCCACGGGAATCTCGAAGGCCACGCCGAAGGCGAAGAACAGCGTCAGGATGAAATCCAGATAGGCGTTCAGGTCCGGCATCATCATGGCGCCTTCCGGCGTGATGCTGCTGAAGAAGTGGAAGATGATCGGGAACACCAGGAAGTAGGCGAAGGCCATACCGGCGTAGAACAGCACGATGCTGGAGATCAGCAGCGGGATGGCGACTTTCTTCTCATGGCGATAGAGCCCGGGCGCGACGAAGCCCCAGACCTGGTGCAGGATCACCGGCATGGCGATGAACAGCGACACCACCAGGGTCAGCTTGAAGGGCGCCAGGAAGGGGGAGGTGACGTCCGTGGAGATCATGGTCGCGCCTTCGGGGAGGACGCGGCGGATCGGCTCGGAGGCGAAGGCATAGATCTTCTGGGCGAAGTAGAACAGGCCGAGGAAGATCAGAAAGGTCGCCAGCACGCATCTGAGGATGCGGGTGCGCAATTCGGTGAGGTGCGAGACCAGGGGCATTTCCTGGTCATCGTGATCGGAAGGCTTGTCGCTCATGGTGCTCTTGGCGGCGTCTGGGGCGGATCCTGCGGGCGTTCGGCAACCACGTCCTGGGGCATGGGCGGAGCAGCGGCAGCGGGCGGCGTCTGGGCTTCCGGGGTGGAAGCGGCAGGCTTGGGCCGGTTGTCGCGCTGTTCCATGGACAGGATATGCTCGTTGCGCAGCTGCTGGCGAATTTCGTCAGCGCCGATCTCGCGCTCCACTTCCTGGCGGATGCTGTTGAAGCTGCGCCGCAGGCGACCGATCCACAAGCCTGCGGTGCGCGCCGCGCCTGGCAGGCGTTCCGGACCCAGCACCAGCAAGGCGACGAACCCCACCAGCATCATTTCGGGAAAGCTGATTCCGAACATGGGTGGGCCTTAGTCCTTGCGCACCACCGGCTCTTCGACCTTGCGGTGCTCGGCATCGAAGGTCTGGGGGCGATTCAGCGGGGCGTTGGGGTTGGCCGTGCTGGCGGTGGGCGCCGGCTGTTCGGTCTTGTCGTCCTCGTCGGTGTGCATGGCCTTGCGAAAGCCCTTGATGGCCTCGCCCACGTCGGAGCCCAGATGCTTCAGGCGTTTGGTGCCAAAGACGATCACCACGACGAGCAGGATGACGAGCCAGTGTTTCCAGTCGAAGATACCCATGGTCTTTCCTCGTTGCGAAGCTTGGGGTCAGGATTGAGTGCGGGCGGCCTTTTCGGCGTGCCCGGAGAGGCCGAAACGACGATCCAGTTCGTCCAGCACGGCCTGGGGATGCTGGCCAAGGGCCGAGAGCATGATCAGGCTGTGGAACCAGAGATCGGCGGTCTCGTAGATGACGTCGTCGTACTGCTGACTGATGGCGGCGTCCTTGGCGGCGAGAATGGTCTCGACGCTTTCTTCGCCGACTTTTTCCAGGATCTTGTTCAGGCCCTTGTGATAGAGGCTGGCCACATAGGAGGAGTCCGGAGCGGCCTGCTTGCGTTCTTCCAGCACCTGCGCCAGGCGCGCAAGGGTGTCAGTCATGGCCGTGCCCTCCGGCATAGATGGCTTGGGGATCCTTGATCACCGGGTCGACGGTTGCCCACTGGCCATCGCGCAACACGCGATAGAAACAGCTTTCCCGGCCGGTGTGGCAGGCGATGCCACCCAGTTGCTCCACCTGCAGTACCACCACATCGGCGTCGCAGTCCAGGCGCAATTCGATGACGCGCTGCACGTGACCGGATTCCTCGCCCTTGCGCCAGAGGCGATTGCGCGAGCGCGACCAGTAGGCCGCACGGCCTTCGGCGGCGGTCAGGGCCAGGGATTCGCGGTTCATCCAGGCCATCATCAGGATGCGCCCCGAGGTGGGGTCCTGGGCAATGGCCGGTACCAGGCCGTCGCTGTTCCAGTGGATCTCGTCTAACCAGTCGCTCATGAGTCTGTTCAATACTACGAATTAGGGTACTTGGCTCTGTCCGAAAAATGCTTGCGCTCGGTCATGCGGCGTTAAAAATCCGTTCGGAATGCTCATTTACCGTTCGTAAACTCCGCTTCCTCACGGATTTTTGCCTTGCCTGACCTTCGCTCGGCGACTTTTCAAACAGGCCCTAGCCTCGCATAAGACGCAACTCGAATACAGCGGCAGGGCACCAGTGGCTGAGGGCGTGTATTTCGCCCGATAAAAATGACAGGACGGTTACAGCTTAAGGAGTTCAGCGCCTGATCACCAGAACCAGGCCACCGACCAGCATGGCCCAGGCGGGCCAGGCATGGGGCTGGGGTTCGAGGCCCAATTGGGCGGCACCGACCAGCAGGACCGCGCCGATGACCCGCACGATCCAGTCGTCGTTGCGTCTGCCCCAAGGGTTGGGTGGATCCTTGCGATGCGGCTGGGTGATGCGTTCCAGGGTATCGCGGGCCATCTGCGCCAGATGCGGGATCTGTTCCAGTTGCTGCTGGATGTTGCGGGCGACCTGCGGCGGACTCAGCCGCTTGCGCATCCACTTTTCCAGATAGGGCTTGGCGGTGGACCAGAGGTCCAGGTCCGGATAGAGCTGGCGACCCAGCCCTTCGATGTTGAGCAGGGTCTTCTGCAGCAGCACCAGTTGCGGCTGGATCTCCATGTTGAAACGGCGCGCCACCTGGAACAGCCGCAGCAGCAGCTGGCCGAAGGAGATGTCCTTGAGCGGCTTCTCGAAGATCGGCTCGCAAACGGTGCGGATGGCCGCTTCCAGTTCGTTGACCTGGGTGTTGGCCGGTACCCAGCCGGAGTCGATGTGCAGCTGGGCGACCTTGCGGTAGTCGCGCTGGAAGAAGGCCCAGAGGTTGCGCGCCAGGTAGTCCTGGTCCTCGGGGGTCAGGCTGCCGATGATGCCGCAGTCCACGGCGATGTAGAGCGGATCCCAGGGCTTGGCGGTGCTGACGAAGATGTTGCCCGGGTGCATGTCGGCGTGAAAGAAGCTGTCGCGGAACACCTGGGTGAAGAAGATCTCCACGCCGCGCTCGGCCAGCAGCTTGAAGTCCGTGCCCTGGTCGCGCAGGGCGGCCAGATCGGTCACCGGGATGCCGTAGATGCGCTCCATGACCAGCACCCGCTCGCGGCACCAGTCCCAGTACACCTGGGGCACGTAGAGGCGCTCGGAACCCTCGAAATTGCGTCTGAGCTGGCTGGAGTTGGCCGCCTCGCGCAGGAGGTCCAGTTCGTCGTAGATGGTCTTCTCGTAGTCGCTGACCACGTCCATCGGATGCAGGCGGCGGGCTTCGGCGGAGAGCTTTTCAGCGGTGCGCGCCAGCAGGAACAGCCAGGCGATGTCCTGGCTGATGATGTTCTTCAACCCGGGCCGCACCACCTTGACCACCACTTCCTCGCCGGTGCGCAACTGGGCGGCATGGACCTGGGCCACCGAGGCCGAGGCCAGCGGCTGGTGATCGAAGCGGGCGAAGGCCTGCTTGATGGGTACGCCAAGCTGGGACTCGATGAGCGCCACGGCCTTTTCCGGCGGAAAGGGCGGGACCTTGTCCTGCAGGAACATCAGTTCGTCGGCGATATCCTCGGGCATGAGGTCGCGCCGGGTGGAGAGGATCTGGCCGAACTTGACGAACACCGGTCCCAGACCTTCCAGCGCCAGGCGCAGGCGGGCACCGCGCGGCAGGGTCTTGCTCGGCCGCGGCAGCCAGCGCCAGGGCAGCACGTAGCGGGTGGCGCGCAGGTACCAGGGCAGCGGCAGGGCGTAGACGATGTCGTCCAGCCGATAGCGGATCACCACGAAGAAGATCCGCAACAGGCGGTTGAGGGCAGCGAACAGCTTCATTCGTCGGGGTTATCCCTGGCGTTGCGGGCGGTGCCCAGGCGGGCGAGGCGAGCGTCGAGACGATCCACGTCCAGGCGCAGGGCATCGATCTCGGCGAAGCGGGCCTCGCCTTCCAGGCGGCCGACCAGCTGACGACTCTCCTCGTTCAGCCAGTTGGACAGCGTCAGCTGCAGACTGTCACGCGTCTGTTCGCCGAGTGCCTGGCTGCGTCGGGCCAGATCACCCAGGAGTGCGGCTGGCAGCGGGCCGAGCCAGCGACTGACTTCGTGCTGCCAGTCCAGCTCCAGCTTCTGCAGGATGTCGGACAGTTCGATCAGCAGGGCGCTGTCGCCCTCCAGGCGCACGTCCGGCTGGTGCAGCACGCGCTGCTTGTCGCGGGCCAGAGCCAGTTCAGCGAGGCGCGTCGCCGGGGCGCTGAGGGTGCAGTCGATGTCGCCCTCGTGATGGGCGGCGAAGTGCAGGCCGTCACCCGCGGGCAGGATGTACAGGCGCAGCGCCGGTTGCCGGGGCTGGACCGCGATCACCCGTCCGGTCAGGCCGGCCAGGCGCGGCAAGGCCACCGGGTCGAGCGCCAGCAGCGGATTCAGGCCACGCTCCAGTGCGGCCAGCAACGCCTGGGTGACGAGGGCCATCAGGGCTTGATGCCGCGATGCAGGGCGACCACGCCGCCGGTCATGTTGTGGAAGGTGACCCGGGCGAAGCCGGTCTCTTCCATCATGGCCTTGAGGGTCTGCTGATCGGGGTGCATGCGGATCGATTCCGCCAGGTAGCGATAGCTTTCGGCGTCACCGGCCACCAGTTTGCCCATCAGCGGCAGGAAGCCGAAGGAGTAGGCGTCATAGGCCTTGGACACCAGCGGGTTGGTGGGCTTGGAGAATTCCAGCACCAGCAGCCGGCCACCCGGCTTGAGCACGCGCAGCATTGAGGCCAGGGCCTGGTCCTTGTGGGTGACGTTGCGCAGGCCGAAGGCGATGGTGATGCAGTCGAAATGGTTGTCGGGGAAGGGTAGCTTCTCGGCATCCGCCTGGACGAAGCGCACATTGCTGGCGACGCCTTCGTCGAGCAGGCGATCGCGGCCGACCCGTAGCATGGAGTCATTGATGTCGGCCAGGACCACCTCGCCGGTGGGGCCGACCAGACGGGCGAACTGCTTGGTCAGGTCGCCGGTGCCGCCGGCGATGTCCAGTACGCGGTTGCCGCGGCGCACGCCGGACAGTTCGATGGTGAATCTCTTCCACAGCCGGTGGATGCCCGCCGACATCAGGTCGTTCATCACATCGTACTTGGCCGCCACCGAATGGAAGACCTCCGCGACCTTGTAAGCCTTCTGGCTCTCCGGGACGCTCTGGTAGCCGAAGTGGGTCTGGGATTCGGCCTCGGGGCCTTTGCGCGGATCGCTCATGGGGCTACACCTGGGACAGGGACAAGAGGGCATTCTAGCAGGCCGATCGCCCGGGATGTCCGGCTAAAACGGGGGCTGACCGCTCGGTTCTCGCGATTGGCGACGTGGCGGGCCCTCGCTATAGTCAGGGCCCCTTATCCGGAGTTCCCCGATGTCCCAGATCACCATCGAACGCAGCCATTCGCTCGGCCTGGAAGGCGCTCGCCAGAAAGCCGACCAGCTGGCGGAAAAACTCACGCGCGACTATGGGGTGGCCTGCGCCTGGGAAGGCGATACCCTGACATTCACGCGCAGCGGCGTAGACGGGCGGATCGAGGTCGGTGAAGACCGGGTGCGGGTACTGGCGACCCTGGGCATGATGTTCTCGATGCTCAGTGGCCAGATCGAAAAGGAAATCGAGCGCAAGCTGGACAAGGCCCTGGCGGCCTGAGCCAGCGCTAGAGTATCAGCTTGACCGCGCTGACGTGCGGATCCCGCGTCTTGCCGGCGCGGGCCAGCTGTTCCAGGTAGTCGGCCCAGAGCTGGTCGCGGCGACTGCCCAGTTCATAAAGATAGTCCCAGCTGAACAGACCACTGTCGTGGCCGTCATCGAAGGTCAGCTTGATGGCGTAGCGCCCCGCTGGTTCGACGGCGCTGATGCCGACCTGCTGCTTGCCCCACTGCAATACCGGGTTGCCGTGTCCCTGGACCTCGGCCGAGGGCGAATGTACCCGCAGGAATTCGGCGGGCAGCTCGAAGGTTTCCGCGCCATAGCTGACGCTGAGGGTCTTGGAGGCCTTGTGGAGCTGGATGGCGGTAGGGGTACGCATGCTGAGGTTCTCTGGGCGGCGATTCAGTCTTTGCTTGAGGCCAGCGCGGCCATGACAGTCCGCCGATGTGGCCGCTCCTACCAACCGCTGTAGGTTGGGTTGAGCGCAGCGAAGCCCACCATGGGTTCAGGGCGCAGGCAACGTTGGGCTTCGACGATAGAGCTGTCTCAACCCAACCTACGGTCTGTTGCAGCCATGGCCGCGATCAACCAGGCATCAGGCTTGCCGTCATAGTATATAGCGCGACAGGTCTTCGTCCTGGGCCAGTTCACCCAGATGGCCGTTCACATAGGCCGCGTCGATGACGATGGGCTCGCCATTCTGCTGACCGGCGAGGTCGGCGGCGCTGAAGGACACCTCTTCCAGCAGGCGCTCCAGCAGGGTGTGCAGGCGGCGGGCCCCGATGTTCTCGGTCTTCTCGTTGACCTGCCAGGCGATCTCGGCGATGCGGGTGATGCCGTCGGCGGCGAATTCCACGAGCAGTCCCTCGGTCTTGAGCAGTTCGCGATACTGCTCGGTGAGGGAGGCATGGGGCTCGGTGAGGATGCGCTCGAAGTCCTGCGGGGTCAGCGCCTTGAGTTCGACGCGAATCGGCAGACGACCCTGCAGCTCCGGTACCAGATCGCTGGGCTTGGACAGGTGGAAGGCACCCGAGGCGATGAACAGGATGTGGTCGGTCTTGACCATGCCCAGCTTGGTGTTGACGGTGCAGCCTTCGATCAGCGGCAGCAGGTCGCGCTGCACGCCCTCGCGGGAGACATCGGCACCGCTGGTGTTGCCGCGCTTGGCGACCTTGTCGATCTCGTCGATGAAGACGATGCCGTGCTGCTCGACGGCTTCCAGGGCGCGGCCCTTGAGTTCTTCCTCGTTGACCAGGCGCGCGGCTTCTTCATCGCGCACCAGCTTGAGCGCTTCCTTGACCTTGAGCTTGCGCTGCTTGGTCTTGCCCTTGTGCATGCCGGCGAAGAGATTCTGCAGCTGGCTGGTCATCTCCTCCATGCCGGGCGGGGTCATGATCTCGACGCCGGCCGGGGTGTCGGCCACCTCGATGTCGATTTCCTTGTCGTCCAGCTGGCCTTCGCGCAGGCGCTTGCGGAACAGCTGGCGGGTGTTGCTATCGGTGGCGGTCGGCTGGGGTTCGTTGCTGAAGCCCACCGAAGGCCGCGCCGGCGGCAGCAGGGCATCGAGGATGCGCTCTTCGGCGGCATCTTCGGCGCGATGGCGGTTACGCACCATTTCCTGTTCACGCAGCATCTTCACCGCGGCATCGGCCAGGTCACGGATGATGGACTCGACGTCGCGGCCGACATAGCCGACCTCGGTGAACTTGGTGGCTTCCACCTTGAGGAAGGGGGCGTTGGCCAGCTTGGCCAGACGCCGGGCGATCTCGGTCTTGCCCACACCCGTGGGGCCTATCATCAGGATGTTCTTGGGCGTGACCTCGGGGCGCAGCTCGACGGGCAGCTGCATGCGCCGCCAGCGGTTGCGCAGGGCGATGGCCACGGCGCGCTTGGCGTCGTCCTGGCCGATGATGTGGCGGTTGAGTTCGTGGACGATCTCGCGGGGGGTCATGGACATGGGCAGTCTCTAAACCGGATCACGCCTGGGGCGCGTCCAGCTCCTCGATGGTCAGGTTGCGGTTGGTGAACACGCAGATGTCACCGGCGATATTCAGGGAGGTCTCGGCGATCTCGCGGGCACTGAGGTCGGTATGCATGAGCAGGGCGCGGGCGGCGGCCTGGGCATAGGCGCCACCGGAGCCCATGGCGATCAGGCCTTCTTCGGGTTCCACCACGTCGCCGTTGCCGGTGATGATCAGGGAGGCGTCCTTGTTGGCGACTGCCAGCATGGCTTCCAGGCGGCGCAGGGCACGGTCGGTGCGCCAGTCCTTGGCCAGCTCGACGGCGGCGCGGACCAGATGACCCTGGTGCTTTTCGAGTTGCGCCTCGAAGCGCTCGAAGAGGGTAAAGGCGTCGGCGGTACCGCCAGCGAAACCGGCCAGCACCTCGCCCCGGTACAGCCGCCGGACTTTCTTGGCATTGCCTTTCATGACGGTGTTGCCCAGGGAAACCTGGCCGTCGCCGCCGATCACGACCTTGCCGTTGCGGCGTACAGAAACGATGGTGGTCAAGGGAATCTCTCCGCGTTGCTTGGGGCATCGGCCCCGGTTACGCGGAGATATGGGGATGGCCGCGGCGCCCTTCAAGCATCACGGCGAGGGGATTCGGCAGGTGAGCGTCTGTTCACGGCCTCGCGAGCTAGAACCAAACAAGGCGAAAACGCTCGAGGAAGCGCAGTTTGCGCGTGGTAAATGAGCATTCCGGCTGGACCGCCTAGGTGGGGCTGGCGATCCAGAGGGTTTTCAACGCCGTTTGGCCGGCACGCAGCACGCCGTGGGCAGACTCCTAGTGACCGCGGCGTTGCTGCAGCAACAGATTCTTGAAGCCGCTGCCGGCGAGCTGCTTCTGTGCCTGGGTCAGTTGGTCACGATCGCTATAGGGACCGACCAGCACCCGATACCAGGTGTCGTCCTTGACCTTGCCCGATTCCACGCGCACGTCCTGGCCGAGCATGATGATCTGGGCGCGGACGCGGTCGGCATCGGCCTGGGTGCGGAAGGAACCGGCCTGGAGGAAGAACAGGGTCACTGGCGGCTGGGCCTTGGTGGTCGCTTCCTTGGGTGGCGTCGCAGCGGGCTGGCCCGGAGCGGTACCTGGCGTGGTCGGGGTCGCGGTGGTCGGCTGGCCGGGCTGCGCCGGCGTCGCCGCGGCATCCGGCTTGGCCGGGGTGGTCGGCTTGGCGGCCGGCGTGCGTGGCACGGCGTCCGGCGGCACGATCACCTCGGATTCGGGTAGCAGGGTATAGAAATCGTACTTGGGCTTGATCGGCGTAGGCGGCGTGCCTTCGGTCTTGCCGGCAGCGGTCGACTTGCCATTGCCCGCCGTGGCGGCCGGGCGACCTTCCTCCGGCTTGGCGCGCTGCACCGACTTGTTACCCGGTTCGAGCTTCATCAGGAATACGACGAAGGCGCCGATGGCCAGACCCGACGCGAGCCAGACCCAGCCGGGCAGGGGCTGTTTCTTGGGAGCCGAGGTGTTGCGACTGGCGCCGCGCTTGGGTGGGGCTTTCTTGGCCATCAGGCGGTGATCCGTCTCTTACATGCGTTCCAGGGTATGCAGACCGAGCAGTTCCAGGCCCTGCTTGAGGGTGCGTCCGGTGAGCGCGGCCAGCCGCAGGCGGCTCTGGCGCAATTCGGGGTCCTCGGCGGTCAGGATCGGGCAGTTCTCGTAGAAGCTGGAGAACAGCCCGGCCAGGTCATAGAGGTAGCTGCACAGCAGGTGCGGGGTGCCCTTGTCGGCGACGCTGGCGAGGATCTCGCCGAATTGCGCCAGGCGGCCGCCCAGGTCCTGCTCCTGCGGGGCGTCCAGGCGGATGCGGCCGGTGGGCTCGCTCTGCCCGGCCTTGCGCAGCACGCTGGCGACCCGGGTGTAGGCGTACAGCAGGTAGGGCGCGGTGTTGCCCTCGAAGCTGAGCATCTGCTCGAAGTTGAAGCTGTAGTCGCTGGTGCGGTGCTTGGACAGGTCGGCGTACTTGACCGAGGCGATACCCACCACGCGGCCGATGTGGCGCAGTTCGTCTTCGCTGAAGGGTGTCTCGCCACGCTCGGCGCGTCCGGCATTGCGCTCCTTGACCAGTTGGTAGGCACGCTCTTCGGCTTCGTCGAGCAGGTCGACCAGCTTGACGGTGCCGCCATCACGGGTCTTGAAGGGGCGGCCATCGGCGCCGTTCATGGTGCCGAAGCCCATGTGTTCGAGTTGCATGGCCGGATCGACGAAGCCGGCGCGGCGCGCGACCTCGAAGGCCATCTGGAAGTGCAGGGCCTGGCGCTGGTCGACGAAGTAGAGCGCGCGATCGGCCTGCAGCTGGCGGCTGCGATAGCGCATGGCGGCCAGGTCGGTGGTGGAATAGAGATAGCCACCGCCGGCCTTCTGTACGATCACCGGCAGCGGATTGCCCTCGGCGTTCTTGAATTCGTCGAGGAAGACGCAACGGGCGCCGTCGCTTTCGGTTAGCAGTCCGGCGGCCTCCAGATCGGCGACCACCTGGGCCAGGTCGTCGTTGTAGGCGCTCTCGCCCTTGACGTCAGCTGGGGTCAGCTTGACGTTGAGGCGGTCATAGACCTCCTGGCAGTGGGACAGGGAGACGGCGTTGAAGCGCTCCCAGAGGCGCAGGCAGTGGGCATCGCCCGCCTGCAGCGCCACTACCAGCTCGCGGGCCCGCGCGGCGAACTCCGGCGAGGCGTCGAAGCGGCCCTTGGCCGCGCGGTAGAAGACCTCCAGGTCGGCCAGCTCGCCTTCGGCGGCCTGGGGCTGTTCTTCCATGTAGGCCAGCAGCATGCCGAACTGGGTACCCCAGTCGCCGACGTGGTTCTGGCGGATCACCTCGTCGCCGAGGAATTCCAGCACCCGCGCCACGGCGTCGCCGATGATGGTGGATCTCAGGTGGCCGACGTGCATCTCCTTGGCCAGGTTCGGCGAGGAGAGGTCCACCACCACGCGCTGGCGTGGGTCGTGCGTGGGCACGCCCAGTTGCGGATCGGCGAAGGCCGCATCCAGCCGCGCGGCCAGTTGCGCGTGATTTTGGAAGAAGTTGAGAAAGCCGGGGCCGGCGATCTCCACCTTGCTCACCGCCGGATCGGCGGGCAGGGCGGCCAGCAGCTTCTCGGCCAGGTCACGGGGCTTGGCGCGGGCCGGCTTGGCCAGCAGCAGGGCGACGTTGCTGGCGAAGTCGCCGTGGCTCTTGTCCTTGGTGTTCTCGACCTGGATGGCCGGCGCCACGTCGGCCGGCAGGGTGCCGTCGGCGATCAGGCGGTCGAGGGCGTGCTGGATGAGCTGGCGGATGCTGTCTTTCATGGTCATTGGCCTTCGGCGTGCGCCGGGCGCGCACTGCGATGAAAACCCGGCATTATCCGTGGCGAGCCCGGCCTTGCCAATGGTAAGAGCCTGTTCAACGTCTCGCGAGCTAGAGCCAAACAAGGCGGAAATGCCTGAGGAAGCGGAGTTTACGAGTGGTAAATGAGCATTCCGAAGGCATTTCTAACGCCGCTTGGCCGACGCGCAGCAGACGCTGAACAAGCTCTAAGCCAATGCCGCTAGAAGAGATCGATGGGATCCACATCCAGCGACCAGCGCACCTGGCGGGCTTCGGGCAGGCTTTCCAGCTGGACGACCCAGATGCCCAGCAGCCGGTGCAGAGGCGCACGGCTGCTGCTCTGCAGCAGCAGCTGGGCGCGATGGCGACCGGCGCGCCGCTCCATGGGCGCCGGTACCGGGCCGAGCAACTCCACCTGGGGCAGGGCGAGATTGACCGCCAGGCCTTCGGCGACGTGATAGGCCGCTTCGAGAAAATTCTCCACCTGATCCTGGCGATGGGCATCGGCGCGCAGCAGCGCCAGATAGGCGAAGGGCGGCAGACCGGCGGCGCGGCGCTCCTGCAGCGCCTGGCGGGCAAAGGCCGGATAGCCTTCCTCGGCCAGCTGCACCATCAGCGGATGATCGGCCAGGTGGGTCTGGATCAGCACCTGGCCCGGTTCCTCGGCGCGCCCGGCGCGCCCGGCGACCTGGACGATCTGCTGCGCCATGCGCTCGCTGGCGCGGAAGTCGGCGGAAAACAGCCCACTGTCAGCGTCCAGCACGGCCACCAGGGTCACCTTGGGAAAGTGGTGCCCCTTGGCGAGCATCTGGGTGCCCACCAGGATGCAGGGCACCCCGCTATGAATGGTGCGCAAGAGCTTGCCCAGGGCGTCCTTGCGCGCGGTGGTGTCGCGGTCGATGCGCAGCACCGGGATGTCCGGGAAGAGGAGCTGCAGGCGTTCCTCGGCGCGCTCGGTGCCGGCGCCCACCGGTCGCAGGTCGAGCTTGCCGCAGGAAGGGCAATGACGCGGCGGCGCCTGGCGGTGATCACAATGATGGCAGCGCAGCTCACCGGAGCCGCGGTGGTAGGTCATGCGCGCATCGCAGCGCGGGCACTGGGCCAGCCAACCGCAGTCGTGGCAGAGCAGGGTAGGGGCGAAACCACGCCGATTGAGGAACACCAGCACCTGCTGGCCGCGCTCCAGGGTCGCGCCCATGGCCTTGAGCAGTGGCTGGGACAGACCGCTGTCGAGCGGGCGACTGCGCACGTCCAGGCGCTCGAAGCGTGGCGGCTGGGCACCGCCGGCGCGCAGTGACAGGCGCAGGTGGGCATAGCGCCCCTGATCGGCGTTGTGCAGGCTCTCCAGCGAAGGGGTGGCCGAGCCCAGCACCACCGGCAGATTCTCGAAGCGTGCGCGGACCACGGCCAGGTCACGGGCGTGGTACCTGAGGCCTTCCTGCTGTTTATAGGAGGCGTCGTGTTCTTCGTCGACGATGATCAGCCCGGGGTGCTTGAGCGGGGTGAACAGCGCCGAGCGGGTGCCCACCACGATATCCAGTTCGCCATCGCGAGCGGCCAGCCAGATGTCCATCCGCTCGCGATCGGTCAGCGCCGAGTGCAGCAGGGCGATGCGCGCATTGAAGCGTTGCTCGAAGCGGCCCAGGGTCTGGGGGCCCAGGTTGATCTCGGGAATCAAGAGCAGCGCTTGGCGTCCCGCTTCCAGGGTGGCGCGGATCAGCTGCAGATAGACCTCGGTCTTGCCGCTGCCGGTCACACCTTCCAGCAGATAGCAGTGGAAGCCGCTGCCGGCGCGGACCGCTTCGTAGGCCAGGCGCTGCTCGCCGTTGAGCGGCAATTCGGCCTGGGCGAGCCAGGAGCCCTGGTGCCGGGTCGGCTGGTGATAGCGGGTCTCCACCTTGACCAGGCCCTTGGCCTGGAGGAGGTCGAGACTGTCCTTGACCAGGCCGAGCTGGCCGAGCAATTCGTGCAGCACGCCATGGGGATGCTGGCGCAGGGTCTTGAGCGCCTCGCGCTGGCGCGGCGCCCGGGCCAGGCGTGGATCTTCCGGGCGGGCATCGGGCTGGGCGATCCAGAAACGCTGCAGCCGGCGCTCGGCCGGCTCCCCCTGACGCAAAAGGGCAGGAAGTGCCCAGCTCAGGGTGTCGCCGAGGCTGTGCTGATAGTACTGGGCGGACCACTGGCAGAGTTCGAACAGGGCGCTGGGCAGCGGCGGGCGCTCGTCGAGCAGTTGCAGGGCCTTGCGCAGCTTGTCCGGCGGCACCTCGGTTTCCTGGGCCACCTCGATCAGCACCCCGACCACCTCACGGCGACCGAAGGGCACCCGCAGTCGCACGCCGGGGCGCAACTGCTCCTCCACCGCGCCCTTGGGCGGCAGATAGTCGAACAGGCGGCGCAGGGGGGAAGGCAGCGCCAGGCGCAGGATCAGGGGCACGGCAGGGCTCGCAGACGTAAAGCCCGATGGTAGCAGACAGGCGGTGAGGGGGCTGCTTGCGCCTCCTATCCGCTCTGGTATGATTTGCAGCCCAAATCTGTGCGGTATCCGGCAATGGCGCCGGGTGGCGGCACAGCTAGACCCCGAGGATAGTTCCATGAAAGCTGATATCCATCCGCAGTACGATGCCATCGAAGCCACCTGCAGCTGTGGCAACGTCATCAAGACCCGCTCGACCCTGAGCAAGAACATTCACCTGGACGTCTGCTCCGAATGCCACCCGTTCTACACCGGCAAGCAGAAGGTCCTGGACGCTGGCGGCCGTATCGATCGCTTCAAGCAGCGCTTCGGCGTGTTCGGCAGCAGCAAGTAATGCGCTGCCGTCGACCATCTCCGCATGGTTCGACACTGAAAAAGGCGTCCCTCTGGGGCGCCTTTTTCGTTTCTACCCTGGCAATTGCGCCGCTGGCCCTGGCCGCGGCGTGCCCCTTGCTGCCGGGCGGCTAGGAGGTCGAGGTGCGGCAGGTGGTGGACGGCGATACCCTGCGCCTGGTCGATGGTCGCTCCGTGCGCCTGATCGGCATCAACGCACCGGAGCTGGGCAGGTCCGGCGGCACGGCGCAGCCCTATGCCGAGGATGCACGTCGACGCCTGCAGGCGCTGGTGGACGCCAGTGACGACCGCCTGCGCCTGGTCCCGGGTCGTGAGGCGACCGACCACTACGGTCGCACCCTGGCCCATCTCTATGACCGACAGGGCCGCAATCTCGAAGCCCAGTTGATCGCCGAGGGTCTCGGCTACGCGGTGGCCATCGCGCCCAATACCCGACTGGCCGGCTGTCAGGTCGCGGCGGAAGGCACGGCGCGCAAGGCTCGACTCGGTGTTTGGAAAAAGGACCCCACCCTTTCCGCCACGCATATCCAGGAGAGTGGTTTCGCCGTGGTGCAGGGGCGCCTGCAGGGGATCGAACGCAACCGGGGCGGACTCTGGCTGCAGTTCGACGGCGATCTGGTGGTCAATGTGCCGAATCGCTTTGTGGATGCCTTCGCTGAGCTGCCACTGCAGCAATGGATCGGGCGCCAGCTCGAGGCACGGGGCTGGATCGTCGATCGCAGCCGTCGCCAGGAAGCGGGGCGGGCACGCTGGCAGCTGACCCTGAGCGATCCGCACATGCTGGGTTTGCGGGTTGAATCGTTTTAGCCGAAAGTCGTATTGCGATTGATTTCAGGCATGTGGCCGATTGCTTGTGGCACCTTGAGTCTTTGCGTATTCTCGCCCGACCCAAGACCCACACCACGCGGATATACCAATAATGTCTGATCTCAAAACCGCCGCCCTCGAATACCATGCTCAGCCGCGTCCCGGCAAACTCAGCGTCGAGCTGACCAAGCCCACCGCGACCGCTCGTGACCTGTCCCTGGCCTACAGCCCCGGCGTCGCCGAACCGGTCCGCGAGATCGGCCGCGATCCCGAACTGGCCTACCGCTACACCGGCAAAGGCAACCTGGTCGCCGTGATCTCCGACGGTACCGCCATCCTCGGCCTGGGCAACCTCGGCCCGCTGGCCTCCAAGCCGGTGATGGAAGGCAAGGGCGTGCTGTTCAAGCGCTTCGCCGGTGTGGACGTCTTCGACATCGAGGTCGACGCCGAGAGCCCCCAGGCCTTCATCGACACCGTCAAGCGCATCTCCATCACCTTTGGTGGCATCAACCTGGAAGACATCAAGGCGCCCGAGTGCTTCGAGATCGAACGCGCCCTGATCGAGCAGTGCGACATCCCGGTCTTCCACGATGACCAGCACGGCACCGCCATCGTCACCGCCGCCGGCATGCTCAACGCCCTGGAAATCGCCGGCAAGCGCCTGGAAGACGCCAAGATCGTCTGCCTGGGTGCCGGTGCCGCCGCCATCTCCTGCATGCGCCTGCTGGCGAGCATGGGCGCCAAGGTCGAGAACATCTACATGATCGACCGTCAGGGCGTGGTTCACAGCGGCCGCAACGACCTGAACCAGTACAAGGCGGCCTTCGCCACCGAGACCAGCAAGCGCACCCTGGACGACGCCCTCGAAGGCGCTGACGTCTTCGTCGGTCTGTCCGGCCCCAACCTGCTGTCGGCCGAAGGCCTCAAGCGCATGGCGGCCAACCCTATCGTCTTCGCCTGCTCCAACCCGGATCCGGAAATTACCCCCGAGCTGGCCCACGCCACTCGCGACGACGTGATCATGGCCACCGGTCGTTCCGACTATCCGAACCAGGTCAACAACGTCCTGGGCTTCCCCTTCATCTTCCGTGGTGCCCTGGACGTCCGCGCCCGGGTCATCAACGAAGAGATGAAGATCGCCGCCGCCCTGGCCCTGCGCGACCTGGCCAAGCTGCCGGTGCCCAAGGAAGTCTGCGCCGCCTACAACGTCGACAGCCTGAGCTTCGGTCGTGAGTACATCATTCCCAAGCCAATGGATGCCCGTCTGATCACCCTGGTATCCGATGCCGTGGCCAAGGCCGCCATCGAAACCGGCGTGGCCACGCTGCCCTATCCGGCGAACTATCCGCTGAAGTCGGTGGATGACGTCTTCGCCAAGTAAGGCCCGAAGCAATAAAAAACCCCGCCACGGCGGGGTTTTTTATTGGCTGGAGATCAGAAGATGTCCATGGGCACGTTTTCGCTGGAGGGCAGCGGCGTGCCGGGCGCGACGCCAGGCGGCAGTTCGTCCAGGCTCGGCGGGGTGTCTTCGCTCTTGAACAGCTCGAAATAGGCGTTAGGCGTGCCGGGCGGCGCGGCGCGACCCGTGGTGGGATCGACACGGATGGAGACGATGCCGTCCGGTTCCTTGAGCTGATGCGGCGGCTTGTCCTTGAGCGCCGCGCCCATGTAGCTCATCCAGATCGGCAGGGCCACGGTGCCACCGAATTCCTGGCGACCCAGGGTTTCGGGCTGATCGAAGCCGGCCCACACCGTGGTCACGTAGTCGCCGTTGTAGCCGGAGAACCAGGTGTCCTTGGATTCGTTGGTGGTGCCGGTCTTGCCGGCCAGGTCGTTGCGACCCAGTTCCAGCGCCTTGCGGCCGGTGCCGCGCTTGATCACGTCCTGCAGCATGCTGTTCATGATGAAGGCGTTGCGCGGATCGATGACCTGGGGGGCGAACACCGGCGCCGGATTGGCCGGGTCGGCGGCGGCGGTGTCGGCCGCCGGCGTGACCTCGACGCCCGGCGCGGTCGTGGCCTGCGCCTGCTGGGGCACCCGTGGCGCGGCCATGCGATAGACCACCTTGCCGTCGCGGTCGGTCACGTGATCGACCACGTAGGGCGTCACCTTGTAGCCCTCGTTGGCGAACACCGACCAGCCGGTGGCCACTTCCAGCGGCGTCAGGCCCGGGGTGCCGAGGGCGAGCGACAGGTTGCGCGGCAACTGGTCGCGCTCGAAGCCGAAACGACTGACGTAATCCAGCGCATAGTCGATGCCGATGGCCTGCAGCACCCGGATGGACACCAGGTTGCGCGAGCGATAGAGGGCCTCGCGCAGGCGGATCGGGCCGAGGAAGGTGTTGTTGTCGTTCTTTGGCCGCCAGGCTTCGTCGGGATTCTCGTCCATGAAGACGATGGGCGCATCGTTGACCAGGCTGGCGGCGGTAAAGCCCTTCTCCAGCGCCGCGCTGTAGATGAACGGCTTGAAGCTGGAACCGGGCTGGCGCCTGGCCTGGGTGGCGCGGTTGTAGTTGCTCTGCTCGAAGGAGAAGCCGCCGATCAGGGCGCGAATGGCGCCATCCTGGGGGTCGAGGGAGACCAGGGCGCTCTGCGCCTTGGGAATCTGCGAGAACTTCAGGCTGCCATCGTCCTGGCGCTGCACCCGGATCAGGTCGCCGACCTTGACCACGTCGGCCGGACCGTTCGGGCGTGGCCCCAGGCTGTTGGCGCTGAGGTAGGGGCGTGCCCATTTCATCGAGTCCCAGGAGACCGCCTCTTCCTTGCCCTCGCGGGTCAGGACCAGGATGCCGCTCTTTTCCACCTGGGTGACCAGGGCCGGATCCTGACCGCCGACGATGCGCTGCTTCTGGATCAGCGCGGTCCATTCGGCGCGGCTGCGATTGGGCCACTGGGCCTCGGGGCCGCGATAGCCGTGGCGGCGGTCGTAGTCGGTCAGGCCGTCACGTACGGCTTCGAACGCATCCGTCTGCAGCCGGCTGTCGATGGTGGTGTAGACCTGGTAGCCATCGGTGTAGGCATCGCCACCATAGCGACCAACCATTTCCGCCCGTGCCATCTCGGCGATGTAGGGGGCGTTGAGCTCAGGCACGGCGACGTGATGATAGGCCTCGAGCGGCTCGGCGATGCCGGCCTGGTAGGCCGCCTGATCGATATAACCGAGCTTGAACATGCGTTCGAGAATCCAATTGCGTCTTTCCAGGCTACGCTCAGGATTAGCGACCGGGTTGTAACGCGACGGCGCCTTGGGCAGACCGGCGATCATCGCCATCTGGGCGACGGTCAGGTCCTTGATGGACTTGCCGTAGTAGACCTGGGCGGCGGCCTCGATGCCGTAGGCGCGGTTGCCCAGGTAGATCTTGTTGACATAGAGCTCGAGGATCTCGTCCTTGGTCAGTTGGCGCTCGATTTGCAGCGCCAGGAGGATCTCGGTGAATTTGCGCGAGAAGCTGCGCTCGCTGGTCAGGAAGTAGTTCTTGGCGACCTGCATGGTAATGGTGCTGCCACCGGTCTGGATGTGTCCGGTCTTGACCAGCTGGCTCACTGCCCGTGCCAGGCTTTTCACATCCACGCCATAGTGATTGGCGAAGTTGTCATCCTCGGCGGAGAGCAGGGCATGGATGAAATCGGGCGGTATCTCGTTGAAACGCAGCGGCGAGCGGCGCATTTCGCCGAATTCGGCGATGAGTTTGCCGTCCGCGCTGAACACCCGCAGAGGGATCTGCAGTTGCACGTTACGCAGGGCATCGATGGAGGGCAGGCTGGGGCTGAGGTAGAGGAAGGCACCGCTGAGACCCAGCAACAGGCTGCAGACCAGGGCGACCAACGACCACCAGAAAAATTTCAGAACACGCATCAAGAGACTTTTCGAATGGAAAGAAGGAAAGGGCGACAGGTGACGGTCAGCCTACACGGCGTCGCCATTATAGGCGCGTTTGGCGGTTGGCCGCTATTTGCTCGGGTGTCAAGTCTGTTATCTAATGCCCGTCCGCGGAAGACCACCGTCGCTCATAGGGAACTGATGTGCTAGGGCTATTCAGAAAGAAGGCGAATACGCTGCTGGGTATCGACGTCAGTTCGACATCCGTGAAACTCATCGAGTTGAGCCGTGCAGGCGGGCGCTACCGGGTGGAAGCCTATGCGGTCGAACCCCTGCCGGCTAATGCCGTGGTGGAAAAGAACATCGCCGAGCTGGAGGGCGTGGGCCTCGCCATCGGCAGGGTGCTGGTCAAGGCGCGCAGTTCCGCGCGCAGCGCCGCCGTGGCCGTCTCCGGCTCGGCGGTGATCGCCAAGACCATCGAGATGGATGCCGGCCTCACCGACGACGAGCTGGAAAACCAGATCAAGCTGGAAGCTGACCAGTACATTCCCTATCCGCTGGACGAGGTCGCCATCGACTTCGAGGTGCAGGGGCCGTCGCCACGCAACGCCGAGCGCGTCGAGGTGCTGCTGGCCGCTTGCCGGAAGGAAAACGTCGAGGTCCGCGAAGCGGCCCTGGCGCTGGCCGGCGTCTCGGCCAAGGTGGTCGACGTCGAGGCCTATGCCTTGGAGCGCGCCTACCAGTTGCTGGCCAACCAGCTCGGCGGCCACGTCGACGACCTGACCGTGGCGGTGGTCGACATCGGCGCCACCATGACCACCCTGAGCGTGCTGCACAACGGCAAGACCATCTACACCCGCGAGCAGCTGTTTGGCGGCCGCCAGCTCACCGAAGAGATCCAGCGTCGCTATGGGCTGTCGGTGGAGGAGGCCGGTCTGGCCAAGAAGCAGGGTGGCCTGCCCGACGACTACCAGAGCGAGGTACTGACGCCCTTCCGCGAGGCGGTGGTGCAACAGGTGGCGCGTTCGCTGCAGTTCTTTTTCGCCGCCGGGCAATACAATGATGTGGACTACATCTTGCTTGCTGGAGGAACCGCGTCAATTTCCGGACTCGACCGCTTGATCCAGCAGAAAATCGGCACCCCCACGGTCCTGGCCAATCCCTTCGCCGACATGACCGTCAGCAACAAGGTCAATGCGGCGGCCCTGGCGGGTGACGCCCCGGCGCTGATGATCGCCTGCGGCCTGGCCATGAGGAGTTTCGACTAGATGGCCCGCATCAACCTCTTGCCCTGGCGGGAGCAGCTGCGCGAAGAAAGGCGCAAGCAGTTCCTGGTGATCCTGGGCGGCATCTTCGTGCTCTCGTGCGGCGCCGTGTTTCTCGGGGATCAGTACCTGTCCGGCGAGATCGCCCGTCAGGAGGCGCGCAATGCCTTCATCCAGCAGAACATCGCCCAGCTGGACGTGCGCATCAAGGAGATCAGCGAGCTCAAGACCCGGCGCCAGCAACTGCTGGCACGGATGAAGATCATCCAGGACCTGCAGGGCAACCGCCCGGTCATCGGCCACGTCTTCGATCAACTGGTGCGCACCCTGCCGGACGGCGTGTACTTCCGCGAGCTGAAGATGCAGGGCGACACCCTGTCCATCAGCGGCGAGGCGGAATCCAACAACCGGGTCTCCAACCTGATGCGTAATCTGGACGCCTCCGACTGGTTCGCTTCGCCTACGCTGATCGAGGTGAAGGCGACCACTGCCGGGGCGGTGGATCAGGCCAACACCTTCCAGCTCACCGTCAAGCAGACCCAGCCCGGCGCTCCTGCGCCGGCCCCGCTCGCCAAGGGAGGCAAACCATGAGTCTCGCCGATTCCCTGGCCAGCCTGCGCAAGGTCGACATCAACGAACTCAGCCTGGAGAACCTCGGTTCCTGGCCCAAGCCGGTCAAGGTCATCGCCTGCTTGCTGATCGTGCTGGTGGTGCTCCTGCTCGGCTATCAGTTCCACCTCAGCGACATGCAGGCGCAGCTGGACAGCCAGCGCACCCAGGAAGAGACCCTCAAGCAGCAATACGCCAGCAAGGCCTTCCAGGCCGCCAATCTGGATGCCTACAAGCAGCAGATGGTCGAGATGGAAGAGTCCTTCGGCGCGCTGCTGCGTCAGCTGCCCGGCGATACCGAGGTGCCGGCGCTGCTGGAGGACATCACCCGGACCGGCCTGGGCAGTGGCCTGGAATTCGAGCAGATCAAGCTCCTGCCCGAGGTGACCCAGCAGTTCTATGTGGAGTTGCCGATCCAGATCACCGTGGTGGGCAACTATCATGACCTGGCGACCTTCGTCAGCAGCGTCTCCAGCCTGCCGCGCATCGTCACCCTGCACGACTTCGACCTCAAGCCGGTGGATGACCGAAACGCCAATGGCGGCGGCACGGTATCCGGGACCGGTGGCAAGTTGCGCATGAACGTCCTGGCCAAGACCTATCGCTACAACGACAAGGGGCTCGGCAAATGAGGACGCCTCTGTTGCTCTGCCTGCTGACCGGCGTGCTGGTCGGCTGCGGTTCCAGCGATACCAGCGATCTGCAGGCCTTCATGGACGAAACCCGCGCCAAGCCGCGCGGTTCCATCGAGCCGCTGCCGCAGTTCCGCGCCTACGAACCCTTCACCTATGCCGCTGCGGCGCTGCGCAGCCCCTTCCAGGCGCCGGTACGCATCGACCCCACGGTGCGCCAGCGCGGGACCGGCAACATCAAGCCGGACGTGAATCGGCCGAAGCAGTTTCTCGAAGGCTTCAACATCGAGACCTTCAGCATGGTGGGCATCCTGGCCAACGCCAGTGGCCGCTATGCGCTGGTCAACGGCGCCGGGGGCGTACATCGCGTCAAGGTGGGGGACTACCTGGGCCGCAACGACGGGCGCATCACCAAGATCACCGACGGTGAGATCGACGTGATCGAAATCGTCCCGGATGGCGAGGGTGGCTGGCTGGAACGGCCGCGCACCATCACCTTGAAGGAAAAGACTTAATGGGCGGGGCAAGTACAGTGAAGACGAATAGCGCAAGACGGCTGGGACTGGGATTGGCCTTGTTGCTGGGTAGCCTGGCCGGCCAGGTCCTGGCCGCCGATCTGCAGGCCTTGAACGTCGCCTCCCTGCCCGGGGATCGCATCGAACTCAAGCTGACCTTCGATCAGCCGGTGCCGATCCCCAAGGGCTACACCATCGAGCAGCCGGCGCGGATCGCTCTGGACCTGCCCGGCGTGGCCAACAAGCTGGGTACCAAGAGCCGCGAGCTGGGCAATGGCAATGCCCGCAGCGTGACGGTGGTCGAGGCGGGCAACCGGACCCGGCTGATCATCAACCTCACCAATCTGGCCAGCTACGACACCCGTGCCGACGGTCGCAACCTGTTCGTCACCATCGGCGGTACCGCGGGTCGCCAGGCGGCCGGCGCCCAGGCCAACCTGACGCCGAACCTGCCGCGTGCCGCGGCGCCGGCCACCGTGACCGCGCCGTCGTCCGCCCCGCTGCCCAGCGCCGTCACCCGCACGCCACTGCCGCCGACTCAGGCCACTTCCACCGTGGCGGCCATGACCGCGCCGCGGCCGCAACTGCGCGGCAAGGCGATCCGTCATCTCGACTTCCAGCGGGGTCCCCAGGGCGAGGGCAACGTGGTCATCGACCTGAGCGAGACCGGCATCAACCCGGACATCCAGGAGCAGGGCGGCAAGATCCGCCTGACCTTCGCCGGCACTCAGTTGCCCGAGGAGTTGCGGGTACGGCTGGACGTCAAGGACTTCGCCACCCCGGTGCAGTTCGTCAACGCCTCCGCCGACAGCAGCGGGGCGTCCATCGTCATCGAGCCGACCGGAACCTACGACTACCTGGCCTACCAGACCAACAATCGCCTGACCCTGAGCGTCAAGCCGCTCACCACCGAGGAAAAGGAAAAGCGCGCAGCCGATCGCTTCACCTACACCGGCGAAAAGCTGTCGCTGAACTTCCAGGACATCGACGTCCGCTCGGTGCTGCAGCTGATCGCCGACTTCACCAACCTCAACCTGGTGGCGAGCGACACCGTGCAGGGCAACATCACCCTGCGCCTGCAGAACGTACCCTGGGATCAGGCGCTGGACTTGATCCTCAAGACCAAGGGCCTGGACAAGCGCCAGATCGGCAACGTGCTGCTGGTCGCGCCGGCCGACGAGATCGCCGCGCGTGAGCGCCAGGAGCTGGAATCCCAGAAACAGATCCAGCAGCTCGCTCCCCTGCGGCGCGACCTGATCCAGGTCAACTATGCCAAGGCCGCCGACATCGCCAAGTTGTTCCAGTCGGTGACCAGTGCCGACAAGACCGCCGACGAGCGTGGCTCCATCTCGGTGGACGAGCGTACCAACAGCATCATCGCCTACCAGACCCAGAATCGCCTGGACGAACTGCGGCGCATCGTCTCGCAGCTGGACATCCCGGTACGTCAGGTGATGATCGAGGCGCGGCTGGTGGAAGCCAACGTCGACTACAGCAAGCAGCTGGGCGTTCGCTGGGGCGGCAATACTCGCCAGGGCAATTTCGCGGTCTATGGCAAGGATGGCGCGACGACCGTTGATAGCACCACTAACCAGGCTTTCCTGCCTGGAACCAGTACCATCGGTAACGTCACCTCTGCCACTGGCCTCGCGCCCACGCCCTTCGTGGACATGGGCGTCTCCGGCAGCACTTCGGGCATCGGCATCGGTTTCATGGCTGGTGGTCAGATGCTCGACCTGCAGCTGTCCGCTCTGCAATCTAGCGGCAATGGCGAGATCATCTCCCAGCCCAAGGTGGTGACCTCGGACAAGGAGACCGCCAAGATCCTGCGCGGTACCGAAATCCCCTACCAGGAAGCCAGCTCCAGCGGTGCCACCAGCACCAGCTTCAAGCAGGCCGCTCTGTCGCTGGAGGTCACGCCGCAGATCACTCCGGACAACCGCATCATCATGGAGGTCAAGGTCAACAAGGATGCACCTGACTACCAGAACGCGCTCAATGGCGTGCCGCCGATCAGCAAGAACGAGGTCAATGCCAAGGTCCTGGTGAGCGATGGCGAGACCATCGTGCTGGGCGGGGTGTTCTCCAACACCCAGACCAAGTCCACCACCAAGGTGCCGATGCTGGGGGATATTCCCTATGTCGGTCGGCTGTTCCGCCGGGATTCGGTCACCGACAGCAAAGTCGAGCTGCTGATCTTCCTCACGCCGCGTATCATGAACAACCAGGCGATAGCGGTTGGTCGATGACATAAGTGCGTAATCTGTTTCTCGTAGGACCGATGGGCTCGGGCAAGAGCACCATCGGCCGGCTCCTGGCGAAGGAATTGCGGCTGCCGTTCAAGGATTCCGACAAGGTAATCGAAGAACGCACCGGTGCCGACATCCCCTGGATCTTCGATGTGGAAGGCGAGCAGGGCTTTCGCGAGCGCGAACGCGCCGCGATCGCCGAGCTGTGCGCGGAGAACGGCCTGGTGATGGCCACCGGTGGGGGCGCCGTGCTGCGCGAGGACAATCGCCAGGCGCTCAAGCGCGGCGGGCGGGTCATCTACCTGCATGCTTCCATCGAGCAACAGATCGAGCGCACCTCCCGGGATCGCAATCGACCGCTGCTGCAGACCGCCGATCCCGCGGCGGTGCTGCGCAATCTCATGGCCATGCGCGATCCGCTGTATCGGGAGATCGCCGACATCATCATCGAGACCGACGAGCGGCCCCCCCGGATGGTCGTGCTGCAGATACTCGACCGTCTGAAAGCCCTGGCACCGCATTAAAGCCGCGAGCGTTCTGCGCTATGCTAGGCGCCCTTTGAATCAAGGTGACGGCATGCGGACTCTTCACGTCGAGCTCGGTGAGCGCAGCTACCCGATCTACATCGGCCAGGGCCTTCTGGATCGACCGGAATGCGTCCTGCCCCATCTCGCCGGGCGCAAGGTGGCGATCGTCACCAACGAAACCATCGCGCCGCTCTATCTGGAGCGTCTGTTGCGCACCCTGGGCGATCGCCCGATCAGCTCGATCGTGCTGCCCGATGGCGAGGCGCACAAGAACTGGGAAACCCTGCAGCTGATCTTCGACGGCCTGCTGCAGGATCGCCATGATCGCAAGACCACCCTCATCGCCCTGGGCGGCGGGGTGATCGGCGACATGGGCGGTTTCGCCGCGGCCTGCTATCAGCGCGGGGTGGACTTCATCCAGGTGCCGACCACGCTGCTGTCCCAGGTCGATTCCTCGGTGGGCGGCAAGACCGGCATCAACCACCCGCTGGGCAAGAACATGATCGGCGCCTTCTACCAGCCCAAGGCCGTGGTCATCGATACCGACAGCCTGGCGACCCTGCCGGCTCGCGAACTGTCGGCGGGTCTGGCCGAGGTCATCAAGTACGGCCTGATCTGCGACGAACCCTTTCTCGGCTGGCTCGAAGAGCATGTCGAGGCGCTGCTGGCACTGGACCAAAGCGCGCTCACCGAAGCCATCGAGCGCTCCTGTGCGGCCAAGGCCCAAGTGGTGGGCAGCGACGAGCGCGAGTCGGGTCTGCGGGCGATCCTCAACCTCGGCCATACCTTCGGTCACGCCATCGAGACCCACCAGGGCTATGGCGTCTGGCTGCACGGCGAGGCGGTTGCCGCCGGCATGGTCATGGCGCTGCAGATGTCCCTGCTGCTGGGCTGGCTCAGTGCCGCGCAGCGCGACCGCGCCATTCGCCTGCTGGTTAAGGCCAAGCTGCCCGTGGTACCGCCGGCGGACATGCAGCCGGCCGATTTCGAACGCCTCATGGCGGTGGACAAGAAGGTCCTGGATGGACAACTCCGGCTGGTGCTGCTCAGTGATTTGGGCCAGGCCGTGGTGACCGCCGACTTCGCCCGCGACATTCTCGAGCAGACGCTGCGTACCGATTACCAAGCGCTGACCGCCCAGTAAGGAGAACAAGAGAGTCCCATGTCCAATCTGCACGCCGACGAAGCCTTCCTCGGTCACTATCAGTTCACTCACGACCCGTTCGCCGCCCGCGTTCCCGGTTTCAAATTCTTTCCGGCCCAGCGCAAGCCGGTGCTGGGCCAGTTGCATCACCTGGCCCGCTACAGCCAGCTGCTGCTGGTGGTCAGTGGTCCCGAGGGCAGTGGCAAGACGCTGTTGCGCCAGGCGCTGGCGGCCAGCACCAAGAAGGAAGCCGTGCACTGCGTGGTGATTTCCGCGCAGAACGGCGGTGACGCCCGCACGGTGTTGGCCCAGGTCGCCAAGGGCGTGGGTGCCGACAGCCAGACGCCTGCAGCCATTCTCGAACAGGCGGCGGAAGTGCGCCTGGCGGGGCAGGAGGTCTACATCCTGGTGGATGACGCCGAGGCCCTGGCCACGCCCGCGCTGGAAGCTCTGCTGGAGCTGGCCGGGGGCAGCGAAAAGGAGCGCCTGCACGTCTTCCTGTTCGGCGAAGCGGAAGTGGTGATGCGCCTGGAGGACATTGCCCAGGGCGAAGAGCGCTATCACGCCATCGAGTTGTTGCCCTACAGCGAGAGCGAGGCCGAGGAGTACCTGGCCCAGCGCCTGGAAGGTGCCGGCCAGGGCCTGGAGATCTTTACCGACGAGCAGCTCACGACCATCCACGAGCGCTCCGGCGGCTGGCCCGGTCGGCTCAACGAAGAAGCCCGGGATGTGCTGGTGGCCGGCATGAGCGCCCGGCGCAAGAAGGCCGCGGCACCGGCGAAAGGCTCGCGCAATCTGCTGGCGGCCCTGCCGCGCAAGCACCTGGTCATTCTCGGGGTGGTGGTGCTGGCGGTGGGTGCCGCGGCGCTGTCGCTCAAGGGCGGCAAGAGCGAGGCCCCGGCCACCGGCACGGCCGGACAGGACCTGCCCATGGGTGGCCAGAACACCGCCTCTGCCGGTAAGGACGCCCAGGGGGCGCCCATCCAGTTCGACGGCTCTTCCAAACCGCTGCCCCTGCCGCTGGTGGGCGAGTCGCAGCCGGTCATCCGTGAACCCCTCGCGGAAGCGGCGGGCGGTCGGCAGGCGGGTACCGCCGCGGGTAACGACATGGGTGCGGGCGGCGTGCCGCCGACCGTGACCACCGATGCCCCACCCATCAGTGACGAGGACGAACTGCCCAGCCGCACGCCGGCGCGTACTCCGGCGGCCAGCGCTCCGGCAGTGGCGGCTCCGGCGCCCCGTCACACCGCACCTGCGCCTATCCCTGCACCGACCAAGCCGGCTCCGGCTGCAGCGACCGCTCATGCTGGCAGCGCAGCGGCGGGTTGGTACGGTAGTCAGGCGGGCAGCAAGTACGCCTTGCAGGTGGTGGGTACCAGCACCGAGAAGGCGGCGCAGGACTTCATCGCCGCCCAGGCCGACAGTGGCAACTTCCGCTATTTCAAGAAGAGCTACCAGGGCAAGGCGCTCTATGTGGTGACCTACGGCAACTTCGCCAATCGGGCAGCGGCCGAAGCGGCCGTCAAGCAGTTGCCAGCCAAGGTGCAGGCCAGCAAACCCTGGCCGCGGACCTTCGCCAGCATCCAGCAGGACATCGCCACCAGTCGCTGATTCTTGCCTGCTACGTAAAGAAAGCCCCGGTGCTATCACGAGCGTGATGCCGGGGCTTTCTTTTTTGCGTCATCGAATTTTCATCAGGTGTCATCAGTGTTTGTCGTAAGCGATTTTTTCGCTACACTGGTCAGCCTTTGACTGTCCGAAAAAAGTTCAAATAAGCGGACCGTTTTGTGATGCCTTCGCAATAACCTGATTGCCGGTGAGAGCGCTATGAAAGCAGGCCTGTTCAATCCCGATAGCTTCAAGGACAACTGCGGCTTCGGCCTGATCGCCCATATGCAGGGCGAGCCCAGCCATGACCTGCTGGAAACGGCCATCGAAGCCCTGACCTGCATGACCCACCGGGGCGGTATCAACGCGGACGGCAAGACCGGTGACGGTTGCGGTCTGCTCATGCAGAAGCCGGATGCCTTCCTGCGCGCCATCGCCCAGGAGCAGTTCGGCGCCGAGTTGCCCGAGCAGTACGCCGCGGGCGTGGTGTTCTTCAACCAGGACGAGGCCCGCGCCGAACAGGCCCGCGCCAACATGAACCTGGAGATCGAGGCCGCTGGTCTGACCCTGGTCGGCTGGCGCAAGGTGCCCATCGACACCTCGGTACTGGGCGAGCTGGCCCTGGCGCGACTGCCGCGCATCGAGCAGGTGTTCGTCGCCGGTCCGGGTCTCGACGACCAGCAGTTCGGGGTCAAGCTGTTCTCCGCCCGCCGCCGCTCCTCGGTGCGCAACGCCGAAGACGCCGAGCACTACATCTGCAGCCTGTCGTCCCGCGTCATCGTCTACAAGGGCCTGATGATGCCGGCGGATCTCGCCGCCTTCTATCCGGATCTCGGCGATCCGCGCCTGGCTACCGCCATCTGCGTGTTCCACCAGCGCTTCTCCACCAACACCCTGCCGAAGTGGCCGCTGGCGCAGCCCTTCCGCTATCTCGCCCACAACGGCGAGATCAACACCATCACCGGCAACCGCAACTGGGCCCAGGCGCGGCGGACCAAGTTCGTCAACGAACTGATCCCGGATCTCGACCAGCTCGGTCCGCTGGTCAACCGCGTCGGTTCCGACTCCTCCAGCATGGACAACATGCTGGAGCTGCTGGTGACCGGCGGCATGGACCTGTTCCGCGCCGTGCGCATGATCATTCCGCCGGCCTGGCAGAACGTCGAGACCATGGACGCCGATCTGCGCGCCTTCTATGAATTCAACTCCATGCACATGGAGCCCTGGGACGGTCCGGCCGGCGTGGTGCTGACCGAAGGCCGCTACGCGGTCTGCCTGCTCGACCGCAACGGCCTGCGCCCGGCGCGCTGGGTGACCACCAAGAACGGCTACATCACCCTGGCTTCGGAAGTAGGCGTCTGGAACTACCAGCCCGACGACGTCATTGCCAAGGGCCGGGTCGGCCCGGGCCAGATCCTGGCCGTGGACACCGAGACCGGCGAGGTGCTGCAGACCGATGACATCGACAATCGTCTCAAGGCGCGCCATCCCTACAAGCAGTGGCTGCGCAAGAACGCCATGCGCATCCAGGCGACCCTTGACGACCATGATCACGGTTCGGCCTTCTACGACCAGGATCAGCTGCGCCAGTACATGAAGATGTTCCAGGTCACCTTCGAGGAGCGTGACCAGGTGCTGCGTCCGCTGGGCGAGCAGGGCCAGGAAGCCGTGGGCTCCATGGGCGACGACACACCCATGGCGGTGCTGTCGCGGCGCATCCGTTCGCCCTACGACTACTTCCGCCAGCAATTCGCCCAGGTCACCAACCCGCCGATCGACCCGCTGCGCGAGTCCATCGTCATGTCCCTGGAGACCTGCCTGGGTGCCGAGCGCAACGTCTTCGAGGAAACCGCCGAGCACGCCTATCGCGCCATCCTGAGCAGCCCGGTGATCTCGCCGGCCAAGTGGCGGACCATCCTCAACATGCCCAAGCCCGGCTTCGAGCATGTCACGATCGACCTCAATTACCCCGAGTCCATGGGTCTCGAGGCGGCGCTGCGCAACATCGTCGAGCAGGCCGAGGAAGCGGTGCGCGCCGGCAAGGTGCTGTTAGTGCTGACCGACCGCCACATCGAACCGGGCAAGCTGCCGGTGCATGCGGTGCTGGCCACCGGCGCCGTGCATCACCACCTGGTCAACCTGGGGCTGCGTACCAGCAGCAACATCCTGGTGGAGACCGCCACCGCCCGTGATCCGCACCACTTCGCCGTGCTGCTGGGCTTTGGCGCCACTGCGGTCTATCCGTTCCTGGCCTATGAGGTGCTGGGCGATCTGATCCGCACCGGCGAGGTGCTGGGCGACCTCTACGAGGTGTTCAAGTACTACCGCAAGGGCATCACCAAGGGCCTGCTCAAGGTGATCTCCAAGATGGGCATCTCCACCGTCGCCTCCTATCGCGGCGCCCAGCTGTTCGAGGCCGTGGGCCTGGCGGACGAGGTCACCGATCTGTGCTTCCCCGGCGTCACCAGCCGCATCAAGGGCGCGCGCTTCGTCGACCTGGAAGCCGAGCAGAAGCTGCTGGCCGGCGAAGCCTGGAACAACCGCAAGCCGATCCAGCCGGGTGGCCTGCTCAAGTTCGTCTATGGCGGCGAATACCATGCGTACAACCCGGACGTGGTCAATCTGCTGCAGGCCGCCGTGCAGCAGGGCGACTACGCCAAGTTCCGCGAATACACCGCGCTGGTGGACCAGCGCCCGGTGGCGATGATCCGCGACCTGCTCAAGGTCAAGACCAGCGACCAGCCCCTGGCGCTGGAAGAGGTCGAGCCGCTGGCCAACATCTTCACCCGCTTCGATGCTGCCGGGATCTCCCTGGGCGCCCTGTCGCCGGAAGCCCACGAGGCCCTGGCCGAGGCCATGAACCGCCTGGGCGGCCGCTCCAACTCCGGTGAGGGCGGTGAGGATCCGGCGCGCTACGGCACCATCAAGAGCTCCAAGATCAAGCAGGTGGCCACCGGCCGCTTCGGCGTCACTCCCGAGTATCTGGTCAATGCCGAGGTCTTGCAGATCAAGGTGGCCCAGGGCGCCAAGCCGGGCGAGGGCGGTCAGCTGCCCGGCGGCAAGGTCAACGGCCTGATCGCCAAGCTGCGCTATGCGGTACCCGGCGTGACCCTGATCTCGCCGCCGCCGCACCACGACATTTATTCCATCGAAGACCTGTCGCAGCTGATCTTCGACCTCAAGCAGGTCAATCCCAAGGCGCTGGTATCGGTCAAGCTGGTGTCCGAGCCTGGCGTAGGCACCGTGGCCGCCGGTGTGGCCAAGGCCTATGCCGACCTCATCACCATCTCCGGCTACGACGGCGGTACCGGTGCTTCGCCGGTGACCTCCATCAAGTACGCCGGCTCGCCCTGGGAACTGGGCCTGGCCGAGGCGCACCAGACCCTGCGCGGTAACGATCTGCGCGGCAAGGTCCGGGTGCAGACCGACGGCGGCCTGAAGACCGGCCTGGACGTGATCAAGGCGGCCATCCTCGGCGCCGAGAGCTTTGGCTTCGGCACCGCGCCGATGATCGCCCTGGGCTGCAAGTACCTGCGCATCTGCCACCTGAATAACTGCGCCACTGGCGTCGCCACCCAGAACGACCGGCTGCGCAAGGAACACTTCATCGGCACGGTGGAGATGGTGATGAATTTCTTCACCTTCATCGCCGAGGAAACCCGTGAGTGGCTGGCCAGGCTGGGCGTACGCAGCCTGGGTGAGCTGATCGGCCGTACCGATCTGCTGGAAATCCTGCCGGGCGAGACCGCCAAGCAGCAGCACCTGGACCTCACCCCGCTGCTGGGTAGCGATCACATTCCGGCCGAGAAGCCGCAATACTGCCAGGTGGAAAAGAACCCGCCGTTCGACCAGGGCCTGCTGGCCGAAGAAATGGTGCGCCTGTCGCTGCCCGGGATCGAAAAGCTCGAAGGCGGTGACTTCAGCCTCAGTATCGGCAACTGCGACCGCTCCATCGGTGCCCGTGTCTCCGGCGAAATCGCCCGGCGTCACGGCAACCAGGGCATGGTCAAGGCGCCGCTGACCTTCCGCTTCAAGGGCACCGCTGGCCAGAGCTTCGGCGTCTGGAATGCCGGCGGCCTGCACCTGTATCTGGAAGGCGATGCCAACGACTACGTGGGCAAGGGCATGACCGGCGGCAAGCTGGTCATCACCCCGCCCCAGGGCGCGGGCTTCAAGAGCCAGGAATCGGCCATCATCGGCAATACCTGCCTCTATGGCGCCACCGGTGGCAAGCTGTTCGCCGCTGGCACCGCCGGTGAACGCTTCGGGGTGCGTAACTCCGGGGCCCACACCGTGGTGGAAGGCACCGGCGACCACTGCTGCGAGTACATGACCGGCGGCTTCGTCTGCGTCCTGGGCAAGACCGGCTACAACTTCGGCTCGGGCATGACCGGCGGCTTCGCCTATGTGCTGGACCTGGACAACGGCTTCTATGACCGGGTCAACCACGAACTGGTAGAGATCCAGCGCATCAACAGCGAGGCCATGGAGGCCTACCGCAGCCACCTGGAAGGGGTGCTGGCTGAATACGTGCGCGAGACCGGCAGCGCCTGGGGCAGCCATCTCCATGAGAACCTGGACGACTACCTGCGCAAGTTCTGGCTGGTGAAGCCCAAGGCCGCCAGCCTGGCGTCGCTGCTGGTCAGCACCCGCGCCCGTCCGGAATAACGACTTCGATGCCGGCGCCTCAAGGCGCCGGTTTCACCGTGATAGCTCGTGGCGCCCTGCTGAAGGGGCGTCGCTTCAAGAGGTTTGGAAATGGCTGAACGTCTGAACAACGACTTCCAGTTCATCGAGGTCGGTCGCAAGGATCCAAAGAAGAAGCTGCTGCGCCAGCGCAAGAAGGAATTCGTCGAGATCCACGATCCCTTCAAGCCGCAGCAGGCTGCCGAGCAGGCGCATCGCTGTCTGGGTTGCGGCAACCCCTATTGCGAATGGAAGTGCCCGGTGCACAACTTCATTCCCAACTGGCTCAAGCTGGTGTCCGAAGGCAACATCCTGGCGGCGGCGGAACTGTCGCACCAGACCAACACCCTGCCCGAGGTCTGTGGTCGCGTCTGCCCGCAGGATCGGCTCTGCGAGGGCGCCTGTACCCTCAACGACGGTTTCGGCGCGGTGACCATCGGCTCGGTGGAGAAGTACATCACCGACACCGCCTTCGCCATGGGTTGGCGCCCGGACATGTCCAAGGTCAAGCCCACCGGCAAGCGGGTCGCCGTGATCGGTGCCGGTCCGGCCGGCCTGGGTTGCGCCGACATCCTGGTACGCAATGGCGTGACCCCGGTGGTGTTCGACAAGCATCCCGAGATCGGTGGCCTGCTGACCTTCGGCATCCCCGAATTCAAGCTGGAAAAGACCGTGCTCAGTCGCCGTCGCGAGGTCTTCGGCGGCATGGGCGTGGAATTCCGTCTGAACACCGAGGTGGGCAAGGACGTGACCATGGATCAGCTGCTCGAGGAATTCGATGCGGTTTTCCTGGGTATGGGCACCTACACCTACATGAAGGGCGGCTTCCCCGGCGAAGACCTGCCTGGCGTCCACGACGCCCTGGATTTCCTGGTGGCCAACGTCAACCGCAACCTGGGCTTCGAAAAAGATGCGGCCGACTTCGTCGACATGAAGGGCAAGCGCGTGGTGGTTCTGGGCGGAGGTGACACCGCCATGGACTGCAACCGCACCTCCATCCGCCAGGGCGCCAAGAGCGTGACCTGCGCCTATCGCCGCGACGCCGCCAACATGCCGGGCTCGCGCAAGGAAGTGAAGAACGCCAAGGAAGAGGGCGTGAAGTTCCTCTTCAACCGCCAGCCCATCGCCATCATCGGCGAAGACAAGGTGGAAGGCGTCAAGGTGGTGGAAACCCGTCTGGGCGAGCCCGATGCCCGTGGCCGCCGCAGTCCCGAGCCGATCCCCGGTTCCGAGGAGATCCTGCCGGCCGATGCGGTGGTCATCGCCTTCGGTTTCCGCCCGAGTCCCGCGCCCTGGTTCGAGCAGTTCAACATCGACATCGACAGCCAGGGCCGGGTCGTCGCGCCGGGGCTGCACGAGTTCAAGCACCAGACCAGCAACCCGAAGATCTTTGCCGGTGGCGACATGGTGCGCGGCTCCGACCTGGTGGTGACCGCCATCTTCGAAGGCCGCAACGCCGCCGAGGGCATCCTCGACTACCTGGGCGTCTGAGGCCAGGCCGCTGGACAAGAGCCGACCGGTGCAAGCCGGTCGGCTTTTTTCTTGGGCGCCATGCGGGGATAGGGCTGCTTTCTGGTGCAGCGAAAGGCGGGCAGGGCGCTGTGGAGGCCGTGCCAGAGCGCTTTCTGCGTCTGGCACAGGGTCTGCAAAGGTTCTGGTTCTCTCCTGCGAGGTACTGCCATGAACAAGCCCGAAATGACCGCCGCCATTCTCGCCGCCAAGCAGCGCCTGGGCCTGAGCTGGTCGGCGATCGCCGCCAGCCTGGAAATGTCCTCGGTCTGGACCACCTCCGCCTGCCTGGGCATGAACAGCATGGCGCCGGCGGTGGCGGAACGCCTGTGCCAAGTGCTGGAATTACCGAGCGAGGTTTCCCTGGCGCTGCAAGCCTTCCCGCACAAGCAGTGGGACAAGGCCGTGCCGACCGATCCGCTGATCTATCGCTTCTACGAGATGATCCATGTCTACGGCGATACCATCAAAACCCTGATCCATGAAGAGTTCGGTGACGGCATCATGAGTGCCATCGACTTCAGCATGGACATCTCGCGGGTGGCCGATCCCAAGGGCGACCGGGTGCAGATCGTGCTCAACGGCAAGTTCCTGCCCTACAAGAGCTGGTAAGCCGATCGGTGCGATAGATAAAAGGCACGCCCCGGTGCAGTGCCTTTTGCCAGCCGCTTTGCGACAATGCCGGCACTTTTGCTGCCGGATGTCGCCATGACTGCCCTGAAGAACGACCGTTTCCTGCGTGCCCTGCTCAAGCAGCCGGTGGACGTCACCCCGGTGTGGATGATGCGCCAGGCCGGGCGCTATCTGCCCGAGTACCGCGCCAGCCGGGCCCGCGCCGGTGACTTCATGAGTCTGTGCAAGAACCCGCAATTCGCCTGCGAGGTGACCTTGCAGCCGCTGGAGCGCTATCCCCTGGATGCGGCCATCCTCTTCTCCGACATCCTCACCATCCCCGATGCCATGGGCCAGGGCCTCTATTTCGAGACTGGCGAGGGTCCGCGCTTTCGCAAGGTGATCGATACCCCGGCCGACATCGAGGCGCTGCCGATCCCCGATGCCGAATCCGACCTGGGCTACGTGATGGACGCCGTGCGCACCATCCGCACGGCGCTGGACGGCCGGGTACCCCTGATCGGCTTTTCCGGCAGCCCCTGGACCCTGGCTACCTACATGATCGAAGGCGGCTCCAGCAAGGATTTCCGCAAGGCCAAGGCCATGCTCTACGACACCCCCGAGGCCCTGCACCTGCTGCTGGATAAGCTGGCCCAGGCGGTCACCTCCTACCTCAACGGCCAGATTCGTGCTGGCGCCCAGGCGGTGCAGATCTTCGATACCTGGGGCGGCAACCTGTCCGCCGCGGCCTACCAGGAGTTCTCCCTGGCCTATATGCGCAAGATCGTCGCCGGGCTGATCCGCGAGCATGAAGGACGACAGGTACCGGTGATCCTCTTCACCAAGAACGGCGGTCTCTGGCTGGAAAGCCTGGCCGACAGCGGCGCCGAGGCCCTGGGCCTGGACTGGACCTGCGACATTGGCGAAGCGCGCCGCCGCGTGGGTGCCAAGGTTGCCCTGCAGGGCAACATGGATCCCAGCGTGCTCTACGCCAAGCCGGCGGCCATTCGCGCCGAGGTGGGGCGTATCCTGGAAAGCTATGGCCAGGGCAGCGGCCACGTCTTCAACCTGGGTCACGGCATCACTCCCGAGGTGGACCCGGCTCACGCCGGCGCCTTCATCGAAGCCGTGCACGAGTTGTCGGGGCGCTACCACCAGGGCTGACTGTGCCGGGATCGGCATGACCGGTCCCAAGTCGAGCGAGCGGGCCGTGGCTGGTTGCGGCATAGTCGGGGTTTTCCCGATGGAGCGCCGCCATGGCCCAGATGACCCCGGAAGAGCTGCAGCACCTGGCCGAAGAGGTGCTTGCGGCCCAGGGTTTCAGTCAACCGCAGAGTACAGCCATCGCCGCCATGATGGTGGCCGGCCAGCGTGATGACTGTGCCTCCCACGGCATCTATCGGCTGCTGGGCATCGTCAAGACGCTCAAGGCCGGCAAGGTGGTGCCGGATGCCGAACCCCGCATCGAGGACGTGGCGCCGGCCATCGTCCGGGTCGATGCCGGGGGTGGCTTCTCGCCGCTGGCCTTCCACGCCGGTCTGCCGCTGCTGGAAGCCAAGGCGCGCGCCTGTGGCCTGGCGGCCCTGGCGATCAACAACTGCGTGCACTTCTCGGCGCTCTGGGTGGAGATGGAAGCCCTCACCGCCAGGGGCCTGGTGGCCCTGGCCTGCAATCCGACCCAGGCCTATGTCGCCCCGGCCGGCGGTCGTCGCCCGCTGTTCGGTACCAATCCCATCGCCTTTGGCTGGCCGCGACCGGAAGGGCAACCCTTCGTCTTCGATTTCGCCACCAGCGCCGTGGCCCGCGGCGAAATCGAATTGCACCGCCGTGCCGGCAAGGCCCTGCCCGAAGGCTGGGGAGTGGATGCCGAGGGCGCTCCCAGCAGCGATGCCCGCACCGTGCTGGAGGAGGGCGCCATGCTCACCTTTGGTGGTCACAAGGGCTCGGCGCTGTCGGCCATGATCGAATTGCTCGCCGGACCCCTGATCGGCGATCTCACCAGCCCGGAATCTTCCGCGGTCGACGCCGGCGCGGGTGGCTTGCCCTATCACGGCGAACTCATCCTGGCCTTCGATCCCCAGCGCTTTCTCGGCGCCGCGGTAGGCGACTACCAGCAGCGCGCCGAGCAGTTGTTCGCCGGCATCGAGGCCCAGGGCGCCCGCCTGCCGTCGCAGCGCCGCTACCAGGCGCGGGCTCGCAATACCACCCGTGGCTGGGTGGAGGTGCCGGACGAACTCCTAGCCGACGTCCGGGCCCTGCTACCTGGCTGAGCCGGGACGCGATGCGCATCACCTGAAGGAGGCTGCGACAACGCGGCCTCTGAACCCCGTGCCAGACGCAGGGTCCACGACTGGCCCCCTTAGTGCCAGCCCTGGGTCTTCATGTACGCCGACGACACCGATCGCCCCCATCACCGCGGCCTGCTGCTGCTGAGCATCACCCTGATGGTGCTGGTGTACTTTCTCGACAACCTGTCCATCGCCCTGGCCAACCGCTATGTCTATGGCGGCCTCGGCATCGACCCGCGCAGCTACAGCCTGGCGACCGCCTGCTACAGCGTCGCCGTCATCGTCACCAGCGCGCCGCACCAGTGGTTCGCCCAGCGCCTGGGCTATCGCAACCTGATCTTTACCGCCGTCGGCATCCATCTGGTCGGCCAGGTGTGCTGCCTGGTGGCCACCGATCTGCCGATTTTCATCGCCGGACGCGTCCTGATGGGCGCCGGCGCCGCCACCTTCTTTGCCGGGGCGCGGGTGCTGGTGCAGATGTATTTCTCCGGTCCGCAGCTGCCGACCGGGATCCGCGCCTTCGCCTCGGGCGTGCCCCTGGGGGGTGCGCTGGCGTCCTTCACCACCGCGGAATTGCTGGAAGGCCATCAGTGGCGCGCCATCTTCATGGTGCCGGCGCTGGCCTGCGCGTTGGTGGCCATTTGCGTCTGGCTGTCGCTGCCGCGGCGTTCCCACCCGCTGGAGAATTCCGGGGCGCCGTCGCTGCTGTCCATGGTGCTGCTGGCGGGTGGCAGTCTGCTGTTGACCACCACCACCCAGCGGCTGGCCTTCGATTTCTTCAGCGATGGTCCGTGGCTGGCCCTGGAGCTGCTGCTGGGCACGGCGATCCTCGGGCTCTACGTCTATTACGAGCGCGGCCTGGCACGGCCTACCCTGGACTTCAAGCACGCCATCACCCCCGGCTTTCTCGCCGGCATGCTGTTCATGATGCTCAATTACTTCCTGCTCGGGGCCTACAACTTCATCATTCCCCAGTATGTGGTCAACGGTCTGCAGCTGCCGGTCTATACCGCCGGGGGCGTCATGGCGCTGGGCTGGCTGTGCGGCCTGGCACCCTTGCTGATGATCACCTCGGTGCGGCTGCGCGAGCGCTTTCCCTGGGGCGGCTTTCGCAAGTACCTGGTGGCGGGCTATCTGCTGCTGGCCGGCTACGGCTTCTGGATGGTGCACCAGCACGGCGACGTGCCCCTCTATCAGCAGCTGGTGCCGGGCCTGATGATGCATGGCACCTACCTGATCGGCACCTTCGCGGTGATCATCATGTACACCTTCATGCGCGTCGAGCCGGCCTATTTCAGCCAGGCCTACCAGATCAAGAACATGACCCAGCAACTGGTCATGCCCATGGGTATCGTGCTGTCCAACGTCTTCCTGCAGTGGCGCGACGCCTTCCATGCCACGGTGCTCAGCGCTGCGGTCAACCCCTATGCCCCGAACTACCAGGCCTACGGCGAACGCTATCGGCAGGCTACCGGCGCCGACAGCGCCCTGGCGCAGATCTCCAGTCTGGTCACCCGCCAGAGTCAGGTGCTGGGCTATCTCGACTATTTCTGGCTGGTCGGCTGGATCGGTCTGGCGCTGGCGGTCTACATGGCCGTACAGCGGCATTTCCGCTAGCGCACGACGATTGCCCGCCCTTAAGCCGACGTTCAGCTGGCGACCACCATAATGCGGGCCTTTGCAGGTCGCGGCGGTTGCCGGGAGCCTGCGCCGGTCGGCCGCGCCCCGGTCGGTCCGGAGCTTGCATTGCTGGGCTGTCGGGCTTTGTGGAACAATGCGGGCAACGATATTTTTCAAGGGTGGCAGCCGTGATCGACGCTGATGGTTTTCGCCCCAATGTCGGCATCATTCTCGCCAACGATGCCGGCCAAGTACTGTGGGCTCGCCGCATCAACCAGGATGCCTGGCAGTTTCCCCAGGGTGGGATCGATGACCGGGAAACGCCCGAAGAGGCGCTGTACCGGGAGCTCAACGAAGAGGTGGGGCTGAGCCCCGATGATGTCCGTATCCTGGCCTGTACGCGGGGCTGGCTGAGGTATCGTCTGCCGCAGCGCATGGTGCGCACCCACAGCCGTCCGCTGTGCATCGGCCAGAAGCAGAAGTGGTTTCTGCTGCGGCTGACCGCGGAAGAGCAGCGGGTGCGGATGGATGTGACGGGCAAGCCGGAATTCGATGGCTGGCGCTGGGTAAGCTACTGGTACCCTCTGGGCCAGGTGGTGACCTTCAAGCGAGAGGTCTATCGGCGGGCGCTCAAGGAGTTGGCACCCCGCTTGCTGGCCTGATTGCCGGTACGGCCGGTGCGAAAGAGGTGAGGAGAAGCTGTGGTCATGCAGGATGAACGACACGTGATGCACGCCGGCGGATCCGCCGGGCGTCGGCTGCGGAGGCGCTAGATGCTTGCAGTTCTGCGCAAGATCGTCCAGGAGGTCAATGCCGCCAAGGATCTGGGGTCGGCACTGTCCATCATCGTGCAGCGCGTCCGCGCGGCTATGCAGTCGCAGGTCTGCTCCGTCTATCTGCTGGATCCGGACACCAACCGTTTCGTGCTGATGGCCACCGAGGGCCTAAACAAGAAGTCCATCGGCCGGGTCAGCATGGCCCCCAACGAGGGCCTGGTCGGTCTGGTCGGCACCCGCGAAGAGCCGCTCAATCTCGAAGACGCCGCCAGCCACCCGCGCTTTCGCTATTTCGCCGAGACCGGTGAGGAACGCTATGCGTCTTTCCTCGGTGCACCCATCATCCACCACCGTCGGGTCATGGGCGTGCTGGTGGTGCAGCAGAAGGAACGCCGTCAGTTCGACGAGGGCGAGGAAGCCTTCCTGGTCACCATGAGCGCCCAGCTCGCCGGGGTGATCGCCCATGCCGAGGCCACCGGGACCATCCGTGGTCTGGATCGGCAGGGCAGGGGCATCCAGGAAGCCCGCTTCGTCGGCATCCCCGGCTCGCCCGGGGTCGGCGTCGGCAAGGCGGTGGTGGTCCTGCCACCGGCCGACCTGGAAGTCGTCCCGGACAAGACCGTGACCGACATCGACGCCGAGCTGCAGTTGTTCCGCTCGGCGCTGGAAGGCGTGCGGGCGGACATGAAGGCGCTGTCCAAGCGGCTGTCCACCCAGTTGCGCAAGGAAGAGCAGGCGCTGTTCGACGTCTATCTGATGATGCTCGACGACGCCGCCCTCGGTAACGAGGTGACCACCATCATCAAGAGCGGCCAGTGGGCCCAGGGCGCCCTGCGCCAGGTGGTGATGGAGCACGTCCAGCGCTTCGAGCTGATGGACGACGCCTATCTGCGCGAACGCGCCGCCGATGTGCGTGACCTCGGGCGCCGGTTGCTGGCCTATCTGCAGCAGGCCCACCAGGCCTGCCTGATCTACCCGGAAAACACCATCCTGGTCAGCGAGGAGCTCTCGCCGGCCATGCTCGGCGAGGTGCCCGAGGGGCGCCTGGTCGGCCTGATCTCGGTACTAGGTTCGGGCAACTCCCACGTCGCCATCCTGGCGCGTGCCATGGGCGTGCCCACCGTCATGGGCGCGGTGGACCTGCCATATTCCAAGGTGGACGGCATCGACCTCATCGTCGACGGCTACCACGGCGAGATATTCACCAACCCTTCGCCGACGCTGATCAAGCAGTACGGCGACGTGGTGGAAGAGGAACGCCAGCTGACCCAGGGCCTCGACGCCCTGCGCAGCCTGCCCTGCGAGACCCTCGACGGCCACCGCATGCCGCTGTGGGTCAACACCGGCCTGATGGCCGACGTGGCCCGCGCCCAGCAGCGGGGCGCCGAAGGGGTCGGGCTGTATCGCACCGAAGTCCCCTTCATGGTCAATGAGCGCTTTCCCAGCGAGAAGGAGCAGCTCTCCATCTATCGCGAGCAGCTGGCGGCCTTCCATCCGGCGCCGGTGACCATGCGCACCCTGGACGTTGGCGGCGACAAGGCGCTGTCCTATTTCCCGATCAAGGAAGACAACCCCTTCCTGGGCTGGCGCGGCATCCGCGTCACCCTGGATCATCCGGAAATCTTCCTGGTGCAGACCCGCGCCATGCTCAAGGCCAGCGAAGGCCTGAACAACCTGCGCATCATGCTGCCGATGATCTCCGGCGTGCACGAGGTGGAGGAATCCCAGCATCTGTTGCATCGTGCCTGGTGCGAGGTGCGTGACGAAGGTGTCGACATTCCCATGCCGCCGGTGGGCGTCATGGTCGAGGTACCCTCGGCGGTCTACCAGGCCCGTGATCTGGCGCGCCAGGTAGACTTCATCTCGGTAGGCTCCAACGACCTGACCCAGTACCTGCTGGCGGTGGATCGCAACAATCCGCGGGTGGCCGATCTCTACGACTACTTCCACCCGGCGGTGCTGCAGGCGCTGCAACAGGTGGTCGATGGCGCCCATGCCGAAGGGGTGCCGGTCAGCATCTGCGGCGAGATGGCCGGCGATCCGGCGGCGGCGGTGCTGCTCATGGGTATGGGCTTCGATACCCTGTCGATGAACGCCACCAACCTGCCCAAGGTGAAATGGCTGCTGCGCCAGGTCACCCTGGAAAAGGCCCGGGAACTGGTGCAGCAGATGCGCCAGATCGACAACCCCCAGGTCATCCACAGCGCCCTGCATCTCGCCTTGCGCAACCTCGGACTGGGTCGGGTGATCAACCCGGCGGCCAGCGTCCAGAGCTGAGCGTGTCCGGCGGGAAGGCCGCTTCCCGCCGGGCAGGCAGCGGCGTACCATGCCGCCTCCTGCGCCCGAGGTGATGATGGATCTCTTGCTCTTCCTGGTGCTCGGCGTCTGCGCCGGGCTGCTGGCCGGTCTGTTCGGGGTCGGCGGCGGCCTGATCATCGTGCCGGTGCTGGTCTACAGCTTTACCGCCCAGGGCCTCGATCCGGATATCCTCACCCACCTGGCGGTGGGTACCTCGCTGGCCACCATCGTCTTCACCTCGCTCAATTCCGTCTGGGCCCATCACCGGCTTGGCGCCGTGCGCTGGCGCCTGTTCGCCTGGATGGCCCTGGGCATCGTCTTCGGCAGCGCCCTGGGTGGGTTGACCGCCGCCGCCATCCACGGCCCGCTGCTGCAGAAGATCATCGGTACCTTCGCCATCCTCATCGCCCTGCAGTTGGCGCTGGACCTGCGCCCCAAGGCCCAGGCCGGTGAGCCGGGCAAGCCGGCGCTGACGGTGGCCGGGGTGGTGATCGGCTGGGCCTCGGCCATCTTCGGCATCGGCGGCGGCTCGCTTACCGTCCCCTTCCTGATCTGGCGCAGCCTGAGCATGCCGCAGGCGGTGGCCACCTCGGCGGCCTGCGGCCTGCCCATTGCCCTGTCCGGGGCGCTGTCCTTCATCCTGGTCGGCTGGCAGCAGCCGGGCCTGCCCGCCTGGAGCCTGGGCTATGTCTATCTGCCGGCCTTGCTGGGTATCGCCCTGACCAGCATGTTCTCGGCCCGTTTCGGTGCGCGACTGGCCCATCGCCTGTCGCCCCGACTGCTCAAGCGCCTGTTCGCCCTGTTGCTGTTCGGCGTCGGTCTCAACTTCTTACTCTGATCCCCTTCAAGGAGGCACCATGCTGCCGTATCCGCAAATAGACCCGGTGGCCCTGTCGCTGGGGCCGCTGAAGATCCACTGGTACGGGCTCATGTACCTGGTGGGGATCGGTGGCGCCTGGTGGTTGGCCAAGCGTCGGCTCAATCGCTTCGATCCGCGCTGGACCAGCGAGACGCTGTCGGATCTGGTGTTCTGGGTGGCGCTGGGGGTCATCGCCGGGGGGCGACTCGGCTACGTGCTGTTCTACAACCTGGCGGAGTACATCGCCAATCCGACGCTGATCTTCGAGGTCTGGAAGGGCGGCATGTCCTTCCACGGCGGCCTGCTCGGCGTGATCCTGGCGGTCTGGTGGTTCGGCAAGCGCCACAACAAGGGCTTCTTCGAGCTGATGGACTTCATCGCCCCGCTGGTACCCATCGGCCTCGGTGCCGGCCGCATCGGCAACTTCATCAACGCCGAGCTCTGGGGCAAGCCCACCGATGTCCCTTGGGCGATGATCTTCCCGCCCTACAGCGATCCGGCCCAGCTGCCGCGGCATCCTTCGCAGCTCTATCAGTTCGCCCTGGAAGGCGTGGCGCTGTTCGTGATCCTCTGGCTGTATTCGCGCAAGCCGCGGCCGACCATGGCCGTGTCCGGCCTGTTCGTGCTCTGCTATGGCATCTTCCGCTTCATCGTCGAATTCGTGCGGGTGCCCGATGCCCAGCTCGGCTATCTGGCCTGGGGCTGGCTGACCATGGGGCAGGTGCTCTGCGTGCCCATGGTGTTGGGCGGTATCGCGCTCATGGTCTATGCCCATCGCCGCGCGCCGCAGCCGGTCGTCCGCGCCGAATGACGTCTGGGGACCGCCCGCATGACAAGTGCGGGCGGCCTGTTATAGTTCAGGGACCACCATCACAACCGCGCAAGGGATCAGCCGTATGAATCCGTTCCGTAGCCTGGCTGCCGTGCTGGCGCTGGCCCTGACGATGCAGGTCCTGCCGGCGCAGGCGCAACAGGCTCAGGGTGACGTCACCGAGTATCAGACCGCCGACCAGGCGTTCGGTGAAGCCCAGGCTCCCGCCGCCTTTTCCATGATCGGCGATCTCTTGATCGCGCGGCCGCTGCTGATCGCCGCCACCGTGATCGGCGCGGGCGTCTTCGTGGTCAGTCTGCCATTCACCGCTGCGGGCGGTAACATCGGCAAGGCCGGCAAGGCCCTGGTGGTCGAGCCGGGCAAGGCGGCCTTCGTGCGCTGCCTGGGCTGCACCCAGAGCGGCTACGGGCGTACCGAGTAAGGCCCTGGCGCTAGCCCTGGCCGCTGATCTTCAGGTATTTGTCGTGCAGCTGCTCCTTGGTCTCGACATGGTTTTCGTCGAGAGGGATGCAGTCCACCGGACAGACCTGCTGGCACTGGGGTTCGTCGTAATGGCCCACGCACTCGGTGCACAGGTTCGGATCGATCACGTAGATCTCCGCGCCCTGAGAGATGGCGCCGTTCGGGCACTCAGGCTCGCACACGTCGCAGTTGATGCAATCGTCGGTAATGATGAGGGACATCGTCGGCTCCTCGCCACGCGAACGCGCAGCGATCCAAAAGTCAGGCGCGCATTTTGCCCCATCCGCGCGCCGGCTGCACCCGACAGTCCTTGGGGTTAATCAGCTGGCCGGGGCAAAACGCTCCAGCAGCGCCTGATGCACGGTGGGATGGACGAACTTGGTCACGTCGCCACCGAGGGCCGCGATCTCGCGCACCAGGGTGGAGGACAGGTAGGAATAGTGTTCCGACGGGGTCAGGAACATGCTTTCCGCCTGGGGCGCCAGCACCCGGTTCATGTTGGCCAGCTGGAATTCGAACTCGAAATCCGACACGGCGCGCAGGCCGCGCAGGATGATGGTCGCCTTCTGCTGTTCCACCAGGGTGGCCAGCAGGCAGCTGAAGCCGATCACCTCGACGTTGGGCAGGTGCGCGGTCACCGCCTTGGCCAGCTCGACCCGACGTTCCAGCGGAAACAGCGGGTTCTTCTTGGGGCTGGCCGCCACCGCCACCACGACTTCGTCGAACAGCCGCGAGGCGCGCTCCACCAGATCGCCATGGCCCTTGGTGATGGGGTCGAAGGTGCCGGGGTATAGCACTCGGTTCATGACGCTGTCCTGGGGGCGAAGCTGTTGGGGCTTGGATGGTAGCTCAGGGGCGGGGTGAGGCCAAGGCGACAGCCGCCAGGATCGCCGACCCGGGGGCGTTTATCGGCCGGATGGCGCTGCCCGTTGGCTGACCAGCCAGTCGGGGATGCGCCGTTCCAGATAGTAGTCCGGGTCGCGAAAGGAGCCGCCGACGAAACCCACGTGGCCGCCGTGGGGCAGGCGCTCGAACAGGGTGTCGGGCGCCAGTTCGGCGCGGGCGGGCAGGGCGTCGGTGCCGATGAAGGGATCGTCCTCGGCCTGGATCAGCAGGGTGGGGATGCGCATACCCCCCAGGTAATAGCGGCTGGAGGCCTGGCGATAGTAGTCCCGGGCATCGCGAAAGCCATGCAGGGGCGCGGTGTATCTGTCGTCGAAGTCCCAGAAGGTCTTGAGCCCCTCGGGCGGGCCCAGGCGGGCGAGGATCTCGTGCTGCTCGGGATGGCGCTCGCGATCGAACAGTGCCTGCTTGTCGCGCACATAGCGCGCCAGTTCGCGGATGAAGTGTCGCTGATAGATACGCGAGAAGCCGATGCCGATGCGATCGGCGCAGAGGTCCAGACGAAAGGGCACCGACACCGCCACCGCGGCTCGTAGTCCGCTTTCCGCGCCGCGCTCACCGAGGTACTTGAGCAGCACATTGCCACCAAGGGAAAAGCCCACCGCATACAGCGGAGCCTCCGGACGACTGGCCTGCAGATGGCGCACCACTGCCGCCAGGTCTTCGCTGACGCCGGAGTGATAGCCGCGCGGCAGGCGGTTGGGTTCGCCGGAGCAGCCGCGCCAGTTGAGGCCGACGCTGGCCCAGCCGCGGGCGGCGAGGGCGAATTGCAGGCCAAGTACGTAGTGGGAGCCGGAGCTGCCGGTCAGGCCGTGGGCGATCAGCACCAGGGGCGCCTGTGGGTCCTCGGCGTGATACCAGTCCAGATCGAGGAAGTCGCCATCCTCCAGCCATAGCCGTTCGCGCGGGCGAGTGATGGGCGGCAGGCGGCGCCACAGCGAGCCCCAGAGGGTCTGCAGGTGCGGACCGGGCAGCCAGCGCGCCGGGCGAAAGGGGGCGCTGTTCACGCCTGGCGGTGCCAGAGGGCGTAGTGGACGTTGCCGGTCTTCTTCTCGCGGTGCAGTTGCCAGGTCGCGGGCAGGCTCAGGCGCGAGGGCTGGGTCTCGCTCTCGGTGTAGATCCAGGCGTCCGCGGCGAGCCAGCCCTGGGCTTCCAGGGTCGCGCAGGCCGGCTCCAGCAGGTCCTGGCCAAAGGGCGGATCGAGAAACACCAGGTCGAAGGGCGTCGCCGCCGGCTTGGCCAGCGCCTGCAGGGCGTCGGTTTGGCGTACCTCGGCCTGGGCGCAGCCGAGGGCCTGCAGATGGCCGCGCAGGGCATTGGCGGCCTGGGCATTGAGGTCGAAGGCCAGCGCCGGGCCGGCGCCGCGGGAGAGGGCTTCCAGCAGTAGGGCGCCACTGCCGGCGAAGGGGTCCAGCACCCGCGCGCCCGGGGTGACGGCGGCCAGCCAGTTGAACAGGGTCTCGCGGACCCGATCCGGGGTGGGTCTCAGGCCCAGGGCATCGGGAAAGACGAAGCGCCGGCTGCGCCAGTCGCCACCGATGATGCGCAGTTGGTTGGCGGTCTTCTGGGCCATGCTAGTGCTCCGGAACGCCGCTGGGCGGCAGGTTGGGAAGAGGGCGGGGTGGCGGCAGCGGCTGCTGGGCGACCCGTGGGCCGGCGCTGACCACGACGAAGTTGGCCGGATCCAGGTGGCGCTGTAGGGCGGCATGCACCTGTTCCACCGTCAGCCGGCGGACCTGCTGGAGGAAGTCATCGAGGTAGCTGCTGGGCAGGTCATAGAAGCCGATGTTGCCCAGTTGCGCGACGATGGCGCCGTTGCTGGCGTTGGCCAGTGGGAAGCTGCCTTCGATCTGCCGCTTGGCGCGGTCCAGTTCGGCCTGGGTAGGGCCCTGGGCCAGGTAGTCGCGCAGCAGGTCACGGACCAGGGCCAGGGTGGCATCGCCCAGTTCGGCGCGGGTCTGCAGGCCGAGGGTGAAGGGGCCAGGCTGACGCATGGGGGTGAAGCCCGAGCTGACGCCGTAGGTGAGACCGCGGCGTTCGCGCAATTCGGTCATCAGGCGACTGCCGAAACCGCCACCGCCAAGGATCTGGTTGCCGACGAAGAGGGCGGCATAGTCGGGATCGCGGCGGGTGATGCCGAGTTGGCCGAGCAGCAGGCGCGTCTGCTGCGCCGGGATCTCCAGCTGCACCCGGGCCGGTGCGGCAGGCGCTGGCACCGGCAGTGGCGGCAGGGCCGGGCCGCGGGGCAGGGCGCGCGACAGCTGGGCGGCGATCTGCTCGGCGCGGGCGCGATCCAGGTCGCCGGTGAGGGCGATCACGGCATTGCCGGCGGCATAGGCACGGGCATGGAAGGCCGTAAGGCTGGCCGCGTCGAGGCGTGCCAGTCCGGCTGCCGTGCCCCGTGGCGAATGGGCATAGGGATGGCTGCCATAGAGACGTTCCTGCAGCGCTTCGCCGGCCAGGCTGGCCGGCTCGCGACGGCTGGCGGCGATCAGCGTCAGCAACTGGTCGCGGATGCGTTGGATGGCCTCGGCGGGAAAGGTCGGGCGACCGACCACGTCGGCCAGCAGTGCCAGGGCCGGTTCGCTGTGGGCCGGATCGGCGAGGGTGCGCAGCCCGGCCACCGCCTGGTCACGGTAGGCGCCGTTGCTGAAATCGGCGCCCAGGCGCTCGAAGCCGTCGGCGATGGCGCCGGCATCGCGTCCCGGGGTGCCTTCGTTGAGCAGGCCGTTGGTCAGCATGGCCAGGCCCGGCGTGGCGCCGTCCTGGCTGCTGCCGGCGGCGAAGATCAGGCGCACGTCAAACATCGGCAATTCCGGCGCCGGCACGAACAGCACCTGGGCGCCCTCGGCGGTGCGCCAGCGCTGGATGTCCAGCTGGCGCCCCAGGGGCGGTGCCTCCTTGAGGGTCTTGAGGCTGTCTACGGCGGGATAGGCGGGCGCCAGGTCGCCGACCGGGGTGGGGGACTGACAGCCCGCGAGCAGGCACAGCGCAAGGCACAGCAGACGCTTCATCGACGGGCCTCCGCGGTGGGTTCGGGGCGCAACTGGCCCAGGGTCAGGCGCTCGCGGGTGAAGTAGGTACGGGCCACGCGGCGCAGGTCGTCGGGAGTGACCTGGCCCAGCTCGTCGAGCAGCCGATCGCCCTGGCGCCAGCCGAGGCCGACGCTTTCCAACTGGCCGATGCTGCTGGCCTGGGCGGTGATGGAGTCGCGGCCATAGACCAATCCGGCCACCAGCAGGGCGCGGACCCGGGCCAGTTCCTCGGCGCTGGGCGGCTCGCGCTTGAGCAGGTCCAGTTGCGCCCAGAAGGCCGCTTCCAGCTGGTCGAGGGTCTTGCCACGCTGGGTATTGGGGGTGCCGCTGAGCAGGAAGAGGCTGTCGCCGCGGGTATAGGCGCCATAGGCGGCGCGCACGCTGCTGGCCACTTCCGCGCCGCGTTCGAGACGACTGGGCAGGCGTGCCCCCGAGCCGCCGCTGAGCAGGGCGGCCAGCAGTTGCAGCGCATAGGCATCGCGCGGCTGGGCGGCGGTGGCCAGGCTGGGCACGTTGAAGCTCATCAGCAGGCTGGGCAGTTCACGGGCCTGCAGGGCCAGACGACGCTCGCCCGGCGCGGGCAGTTCCAGCGGGCGTCGCGGCGCGGCCAGGTCGCTGCGGGGGATGCTGCCGAACCAGCGCTGCACCTCGGCGCGGATTGCCTGGGGCTCGACGTCGCCCACCACCACCAGGGTGGCGTTATTGGGTGCGTACCAGGTCTGGTACCAGCGGCGCAGGTCGTCGACGCCGAGGCGCTGCAGGTCCTGGGGCCAGCCGATGGTGGGGTTGCGATAGCCGCTGGCCGGGTAGGCCGCGGCCTTGAAACGTTCGAAGGACAGCGCCTCGGGCCGGTCGTCGGTGCGCAGCCGGCGTTCCTCCTTGATCACCTCCAGCTCGCGGCTGACCTCGTCGGGCGCCAGGCGCAGGTGCTGCATGCGATCGGCTTCCAGCTCCAGGGCCACCGGCAGGCGATCGCGGGCGAGCAGCTGGTAGTAGACGGTGTAGTCATCGGTGGTGAAGGCATTCTCCTCGGCGCCCAGATCGCGCAGCAGGTGCGAGGCCTCGCCGGCACCGAGCTTGCGGCTGCCCTTGAACATCAGGTGTTCCAGGGCATGGGACAAGCCGGTCGCGCTGGGCGCCTCCAGGCTCGACCCCACGCGATACCAGAGTTGCACCACGGCGACCGGCGCCCGGTGATCTTCGCGGACCACCAGCTTGAGGCCGTTGTCGAGGGTGAATTCCTCGGTGTTCTGCCGGCTGGCGGTGGCCAGGGCGAGGGTGGGGAGCAGGCTGAGCAGGACGACCAGGGCGGTCCGACGGAAGCGGGAGGCGGGCATCGCGAGAGCAGGCCTTGTAGCGCGGTAGGGGACGAAGCGGCTGCGTCCTGGGGACGGTCGCGCGTTTTTCGCCGACGGGGAGGTCTTCCGCCCGGCAGGCTGCTAGGATACGCATCCCTTTTCCCGACGGCCATGCCTGACGGTCGAGCCCCGCCTGGCGGAGCTCCCGCAGCTGGCTCGTCCGTTCGATACAGAGCCCTGCATGTTTGGATCCGACGACAAGAAGTCTCCCCCCGCGGAGAAGAAAGGCCTGTTCGGCTGGTTCCGCAAGAAGACTGCCGAACCCGTAGCGACGCCGGCCGAAGCCCCCGCCGCCGCGCCCGAAGCCGAAGAGCGCTTGCCCGAGCTGCTGACCAGCGAACCGGTGCAGCATAAGGAGCCGGTACCCGAGCCGCCGGATGCGATCCCCTCGCTGACCCCGGTCGCCGAAGAGGAGGCCCCGTCGCCGGTGGCCCTGACGGCGCTGGTCGAGCCGCTGGTGGCCGATCCCATCCTGCCGCCGGTCGAGGTCGAGCCGGTAGTTGTGCCCGAGGCAGAGCCCGAGCCGGTATCGGCGCCGGTCACGCCACTGGCACCGGTAGTTCCTGCGCCTGTCGTAGAGCCCGAGCCCGAGCCTGCTCCAGCCCTGGTCGTACCCGTCGCGCCCGTCGCGCCCGTCGCCCCGGTCCGTCCTGAGCCTGTGGTGGCGCCCGAACCTGAACCCGAACCCGCTCCACCCGCCGTTGCCGCCACCCCGGCCGAACCGGCCAAGCTGGGTTTCTTCGCCCGCCTGCGTCAGGGGCTGTCCAAGACCAGCGCTAGCCTCGGCGAAGGCATGGCCAGTCTGTTCCTCGGCAAGAAGGCCATCGACGATGACCTGCTCGAAGAGCTGGAGACCCGCCTGCTGACCGCCGACGTCGGCGTCGAGGCCACCGGCGTCATCATGCGCAACCTGACCCAGAAGGTGGCGCGCAAGCAGCTGGCCGACAGCGAGGCGCTCTATCAGGCCCTGCAGCAGGAGCTCACCGAGATGCTGCTGCCGGTGGAACAGCCGCTGGTGATCGACACCTCGCACAAGCCCTACGTCATCCTGGTGGTCGGTGTGAACGGCGCCGGCAAGACCACCACCATCGGCAAGCTGGCCAAGCGCCTGCAGAACGACGGCAAGAAGGTCATGCTGGCCGCTGGCGACACCTTCCGCGCCGCCGCCGTGGAGCAGCTGCAGGTCTGGGGCGAGCGCAACCGCATCCCGGTGATCGCCCAGCACACCGGCGCCGACTCCGCCTCGGTGATCTTCGACGCGGTGCAAGCCGCCAAGGCCCGTGGCATCGATGTGCTGATCGCCGACACCGCCGGCCGGCTGCACACCAAGGACAATCTCATGGAGGAGCTGCGCAAGGTACGCCGGGTGATCGGCAAGCTGGACGAGGCGGCGCCCCACGAGACCCTGCTGGTGCTCGACGCCGGTACCGGCCAGAACGCCCTCAACCAGGCCAAGCAGTTCCACAATGCGGTGCCCCTGACCGGCCTGGCGCTGACCAAGCTCGACGGCACCGCCAAGGGTGGGGTGATCTTCGCCCTGGCCAAGCAGAGCGCCCTGCCGATCCGCTATGTCGGCGTCGGCGAAGGCATCGACGACCTGCGGCCCTTCGAGGCGCGGCCCTTTGTCCAGGCTCTGTTCGCGGAGCGGGGCGTCTCATGATCCAGTTCGACCGCGTCTCCAAGCGCTATCCCAACGGTCACGTCGGCCTGCAGGAACTGAGCTTCCGTGCCGAACGCGGCGAGATTCTCTTCGTCACCGGTCATTCCGGTGCCGGCAAGAGCACCCTGATGCGGTTGATCCTGGCCATGGAGCGCCCCACCGGTGGCAAGCTGACCCTGGCCGGCCAGGATATCTCGCGCATCACCAATGCGCAGATTCCCTTCCTGCGCCGGCAGATCGGCGTGGTCTTCCAGAATCACCAGCTGCTTTACGACCGCACCGTGTTCGACAACGTCGCTCTGCCGCTGCAGATCCTTGGGCTGTCCAAGCCCGAGATCGCCAAGCGTGTGGCCGCCGCCCTGGAGCGGGTCAGCCTCAAGGACAAGCTCGACGACTATCCGGCCGAGCTGTCCACCGGCCAGCAGCAACGGGTCGGCATCGCCCGTGCCGTGGTGCATCGCCCGGCCCTGCTGCTCGCCGATGAACCCACCGGCAACCTCGATCCGCGCCTGGCTTCGGAGATCATGGGCGTCTTCGAGGACATCAACAGCCTCGGCACCACGGTGCTGATCGCCAGCCACGACCATGCCCTCATCGCCCGGCTGCACCATCGCATGCTGACTCTGCAGCGCGGCCGCCTGATCGGCGACGAAGAGGAGAGCCAGCCATGAGCGCCACCGAACTGCCCCGTGGCCAGGAACAGGGCGGCAAGCCCCAGCGTCCGCAGCGCCAGGCCCCGAAGAAACCCAAGAGCGACTGGCGCAGCCCGCTGCACGCCTACCTCGAAGCCCACCGCACCGGCCTGAGGGACAGCCTCAGGCGCATGGTGCAGCAGCCCATAGGCACCTTTCTCACCTGCCTGGTGATGGGCATCGCCCTGGCGCTGCCCATGGGGGTGTCCTTGCTGCTGAAGAACGTCGAGCGCCTGGGCGGCTCCTGGCAGCGCGCGGCGCAGATCTCGGTGTTCCTCGACCTGCGCACCGGCCAGGACCAGGCCGAGGTGCTGATGAGCCAGATCAAGGTCCTGCCCGATGTGGCCGAGGCGCGCTGGATCAGCCCGGACGATGCCCTGAAGGAATTGCAGCAGGACGCCGGCCTCGGCGAGGCGTTGCGCGAATTGCCGCAGAATCCGCTGCCCGGCGTCATCGCCGTGACGCCCAAGGAAATCGACAAGAGTCGTCTCGACATGCTGCGCAGCCAGCTGGCCGAGATGAACGGCGTGCAGCAGGTGCAGCTGGACATGCAGTGGGTCGAGCGCCTCACCGCCATCCTCAAGCTCGGCGAGCGCTTCGTCTTCGGCCTGACCGTGGTGCTGGTGATCGCCCTGCTGCTGGTGATCGGCAACACCATCCGCCTGGCCATCGAGAATCGCCGCACCGAGATCGAGGTGGTCAAGCTGGTGGGGGGTACCGACGGCTACGTGCGCCGGCCCTTCCTCTACATGGGCGCGCTGTTCGGCCTGGGCGCCGGCATCGCCGCCTGGGCGCTGCTGGTGTTCGGCCTCAACTGGCTGAACGGCGCGGTGCTGGATCTGACCGGCCTCTACGGCAGCGATTTCGCCCTGGGCAGCGTCGCCATCGAAGACGGGCTGCAACTACTGATCGGCGCCGTGCTGCTGGGCTACATCGGCGCCTGGCTGGCCGTCGCCCGTCACCTGCGCGAACTCGCGCCGCGCTGACCAACGACCGTTTCCGACACCTTTGGAAACGGTCTAACCCCCTGATGACACAAGCATTTCAAGGCGGTTTTCAGCTGGGGTTAAGGGAACCTGGACTAGTCTGGCGCTGTCCAAAAAATCAGTGTTAGACTGCCCAGTGCTTAGTGAATCGGAGGATTCGCATGACCACTTCGTTGCAACCTGTTCCTACATTGGTTCCTGGCGCCAGCCTGGAAGCCTATGTGCATTCGGTGAACAGCATTCCGCTGCTCACTCCGGAGCGGGAGCGTGAACTGGCCGAGCGCCTCTTCTACAAGGAAGACGTCGAGGCCGCCCGGCAGTTGGTGCTCGCGCATCTGCGCTTCGTGGTACATATCGCCAAGAGCTATTCCGGCTATGGTCTGGCCCAGGCCGACCTGATCCAGGAAGGCAATGTCGGCCTGATGAAGGCCGTGAAGCGCTTCAACCCCGAAATGGGCGTACGCCTGGTGTCCTTTGCCGTGCATTGGATCAAGGCGGAAATCCACGAATTCATCCTGCGCAACTGGCGCATCGTCAAGGTCGCCACCACCAAGGCACAGCGCAAGCTGTTCTTCAACCTGCGCAGCCAGAAGAAGCGGCTGGCTTGGCTGAACAACGACGAGGTCCATCGCGTGGCCGAAACCCTGGGCGTGGAGCCTCGGGAAGTGCGCGAGATGGAGAGCCGCCTGACCGGTCAGGACATGGCCTTCGATCCGGCCAGCGATGCCGATGACGATGCCGCCTACCAGTCACCGGCCCAGTATTTGGAAGACAGCCGTTACGATCCGGCACGCCAGCTGGAAGAGGCTGACTGGACCGACAGCTCCACGGCCAATCTGCACGAGGCCCTGGAACGCCTGGATGATCGCAGTCGCGACATCCTCTACCAGCGCTGGCTGGCCGAGGAAAAGGCGACCCTGCACGAGCTGGCGGCCAAGTACAACGTCTCGGCAGAGCGTATCCGTCAGCTGGAAAAGAACGCGATGAACAAGCTCAAGGGCAATATCGCCGCTTGATCCGCTCGTTGATTGAAAAACCGCACCTTAGGGTGCGGTTTTTTTATGTCTGCAAATCTTATCGCCCAGCCAGTAGGCTGGCTTGGATCAGGCTCTGGCCATCGCGGCCATACAAGTACCGGGAAGTCCGTAGGAGCGGTCCATGGCCGCGATAGAGCGTCTGTAGGCTGAAAACCGCGTGCGAAGTCGCCTTGCTACTGCCCGGTCATCCGTCGCAGGTAGTCGCTACCGCCCAGCTGGCGCTCCTGCTGGCGGATCCAGGCGGCGCGTTCGGCGACATAGGCGCTCGGGCGGCTCGGGCTCCATTCGCGGGGATTGGGCAGCACGGCGGCCAGCAGGCTGGCCTGGCGGTCGGACAGGTAGGGAGCACCTATGCCGAAATGGTGACGAGCCGCGGCCTCGGCGCCGAACACGCCGTCGTCCCATTCCACGCTGTTGAGATAGACCTCGAGGATGCGCTGCTTGGACCAGAAGGTTTCCAGCAGCACGGTGAACCAGGCCTCGAAGGCCTTGCGCAGGTAGCTGCGGCCGCTCCAGAGAAAGAGATTCTTGGCGGTCTGCTGGCTGATGGTGCTGGCGCCGCGCAGGGAGCCGCCGGCTTCGTTGTGGCTGAAGGCCTGACGGATCGCCGTCATGTCGAAGCCCCAGTGTTCGGCGAAGTGCTGGTCCTCGCCGGCGATCACCGCCATCTTGAGATCGTCCGGCAGCTCCTTCCAGGGTCGCCAGTCGCGCTGCAGGTCGATGGGTTTGCCGTCGATCCAGGACTCGACCTTGCGCTCCACCATCAGCATGCTGCCCGGCGGCGGCACCCAGCGCAGGATCAGCACCAGGGCGGCGCTGAGGACGGCGAACCAGAGGGCGATACGCAGGAGACGGCGGAGGAGGGTGAGCAGCATCGGCTTGGTCTTTGGCGGTTAGCGGGCCATTATAACCAGCGCTTCTCTTCCATCGCCCGGTAAAACCCATGTTGCGTCTCTTCCTGCTGTTCGCCGCTCTGGCCGGCTTCACCGGTGTCGGATTCGGCGCCTTCGCCGCCCATGGACTCAAGGGCCGGCTGACCGCCGACTACCTGGCCGTATTCCAGACCGGCGTGCTCTATCAGCTTATCCACGCCCTGGCGCTGCTCGGCGTCGCGCTCCTGTCGCTGCACTTCCAGGGACGCCTGGTGGCCTGGGCCGGTGGCTTCTTCATCGCCGGCATCCTGCTGTTTTCCGGCAGCCTCTATCTGCTGACGCTGACCGGCATCTCGCGGCTGGGCATCATCACTCCCTTCGGCGGACTGTGCTTTCTCGCCGGCTGGGCGTGCCTGGCCATCCTCGCCTGGCGCCTCGGCAGCCTCTGACCGAGCACTGGCCGTCGTTCCCGGTCTGGCGTCGCTGCAATGCACGCCCGACCGGCGTAGAATGCCGGCTCACCCCGTGACGATGCCTTTGCCATGCAGATTCTGTTGAACGGCGAATCCCTTGAATTGCCGGACGGCGCCACCGTCGCCGACCTGCTCGTGCGTCTCGACCTGACCGGGCGGCGAGTGGCGGTGGAACGCAACCTCGACATCGTGCCGCGCAGCCAGCACGCCACCACCGCCCTGGTGGACGGCGACCGGCTGGAAGTGGTCCACGCCATCGGCGGCGGCTAGCCGCGCAAGAGGAATCCAGATGAAAGACACTCCCTTTACCCTGGCCGGGCGCACCTATGAATCGCGTCTGCTGGTCGGCACCGGCAAGTACCGCGATCTCGAAGAGACCCGCCTGGCCATCGAAGCCTCGGGCGCCGAGATCGTCACCGTGGCGGTGCGCCGCACCAACATCGGCCAGAATCCCGGCGAGCCCAATCTGCTCGACGTGATCTCGCCCGAGCGCTACACCATCCTGCCCAACACCGCCGGCTGCTATGACGCGGTGGAAGCGGTGCGCACCTGCCGCCTGGCGCGCGAGCTGCTCGACGGCCACAACCTGGTCAAGCTGGAAGTCCTGGCCGACCAGAAGACCCTGTTCCCCAATGTCATCGAGACGCTCAAGGCCGCCGAGACCCTGGTTGCCGACGGCTTCGACGTCATGGTCTATACCAGCGACGACCCCATCGTCGCGCGCCAGCTGGAGGCCATCGGCTGCATCGCCGTCATGCCGCTGGCCGGTCTGATCGGCTCGGGCCTGGGCATCTGCAATCCCTACAACCTGCGCATCATCCTCGAAGAGGCCAAGGTGCCGGTGCTGGTGGATGCCGGGGTGGGTACCGCCTCCGACGCCACCATCGCCATGGAGCTGGGTTGCGAAGCGGTGCTGATGAACAGCGCCATCGCCCATGCCCGCGAGCCGGTGCTGATGGCCGAAGCCATGAAGCACGCCATCGTCGCCGGTCGCCTGGCCTATCTGGCCGGGCGCATGCCGCGCAAGCTCTATGCGACCGCGTCCTCGCCGCTGGACGGCCTGGTCAACTAGACCTGGCGCCCTCCATCACGCGCCCGGCCTGTGCCGGGCGTCTCTTTTTCCCACTATCGATAACGCCATGACCGATCATCAAGACGACCAGACCCCCGACCGCCCCCGGCGCACCATCAAGAGCTTCGTGATGCGCGCCGGCCGCATGACCGAAGGCCAGCAACGCGGTCTCGACCAGGGGTGGCCGCGTTTCGGTCTGGAGCTGACCGACGGCCCCCAGGATTTCGACCAGGTATTCGGGCGCCAGGCGCCGCGTACCTTCGAGATCGGCTTCGGCATGGGCCATTCCACCCTGGAAATGGCTGCCGCCGCGCCGGAGCAGGATTTCATCGGCGTCGAGGTGCATCGTCCGGGCGTGGGTGCGTTGCTCAATGGCGCCATGACCCAGGAGCTGACCAATCTGCGGGTCTACAGCTGCGATGCCCTGGAGGTCCTGCGCCAGTGCGTGGCCGATGCCAGTCTGGACCGGGTACTGCTGTTCTTTCCCGATCCCTGGCACAAGAGCCGCCACCACAAGCGGCGGATCGTCCAGCCGGCCTTCGCCGAGCTGGTTCGGCAAAAGCTCAAGGTCGGCGGGGTGCTGCACATGGCCACCGACTGGCAGGCCTATGCCGAACACATGCTCGAGATCATGAACGCCGCCCCCGGTTACCATAACCTCGGCGACGCCTCGGGCTATGTACCGCGTCCCGAGGAAAGACCCATCACCAAGTTCGAACGCCGTGGCGAGCGCCTGGGGCATGGCGTCTGGGATCTCAAGTTCGAACGCCAGAGCTGACCGTGTATCTCTGACGAATCGAGCTTGAGCTGGTGAGGGACAATTGGCATGATGGCCAATTGCCCTGCTGTGATGGCGGTTGCATTCGAATTCACAGAGACACCTGGATGTCAGCCTTCCTCAAGAATGCCAACCGGCTCCGCGCCGCCCTTCGTGCAGAGCGGATCCGATGACGGACCTGGTACGCCCCGACTCGCCAGCGGCCGAGTTGCACGCCGTACGGCGCTGGCTCGAAGTCGAACGCAGCGCCCGGCAGCGTACCGAACGCTCGTTGCACCTCATCGCCTCGGCCTTCGCCCTCTGTCGCGACGCCATGGCCGTGCTGACCGAGAGCGGTCAGATCATCGAAGCCAATGATGCCCTGCGCGCCCTGATGCTCAGTGCGGAGCGCAGTGTCAGCGGTCAGTACCTGTCCCACTACATCAAGTTGCCCGAGACGGCCATCCGCACGTTCGAGCGCGACGGCTATGCCCTGTGCGAAGCCCAGTTCCACGTCTCCGCCAAACGCGTCACGCCGGTGGAGATCAGCCTGAGTCGCTTTGCCGGCGAGGCGGATCGCGAAGGCTATGTGGTCGCCAGCCTGAGGGACATCACCGAGCGCAAGCGCGCCGAGCAGGCCCTGGAGCGCATGGCCCTGAGCGATGCCCTGACCCAGCTGCCCAACCGGACCTCCTTCTACCAGGATTTCGAGACGCGCCTGCAGAACCTGGAGGAGACCGGCAACCTCGCGGTGCTGTTCATCGATGTCGATGGCTTCAAGGAGGTCAACGACTCCCTGGGCCATGCCGCCGGTGACGAGCTGCTCTGCGCCCTGGTGCGGGAGTTGCGCCAGGTGCTGGGCGCCGACGAGGTGCTGGCACGCTGGGGCGGCGATGAATTCGTCGCCTTGCTGGACGTGAGCGATCGCGAGCAGGCCCGCCAGGTGGCCGAGCAACTGGTGCAGGCGGTGGGTCGGCAGCAGTGCATCGCCGGCCACGATATCCGCGTATCGGCCAGCATCGGCCTGAGTCTGGCCCCCGAAGAAGGGCTGGATGTGGAAACCCTGCTGCGCAATGCCGATGCCGCCATGTACGCAGCCAAGGCGGCCGGCAAGAGCCGGGTGCGCTGCTACGATCCGCAGTTGACCAGCGAGGCGCGCAGCAAGGTGACCCTGTTGGCTCATCTGCATGGCGCCATCGAGGCGGAGCTCATCACCTTCGTGCTGCAGCCCAAGTTCGATGCCCGTCAGCGCATGATCAGCGCCGAGTTGCTGGCGCGCTGGAATTGCCCGGGCGTCGGGGCCGTGCCGCCCAATGTCTTCGTCGCCCTGGCCGAGCAGAACGGCATGGCCTCGGCCCTCGGGCGCCTGGCCATCCGCCGCGCGGCCGGTTGCGCCCGCGCCCTGCAGGACGCCGGCCTGCAGATCCCGGTGGCGGTCAACATCTCGCCGCTGCAGGTGGCCGATGATGAATTGGCCGAGGTCCTGGCGGCGGCCTGCGCCGAATTCGGTATCGCGCCCAGGGCACTGGAGCTGGAGGTGACCGAGTCGGTCTTCCTGCAGAAGGGCACGCCGGAGCGGCGCCTGGCCGCCTTGCGCGAGCAGGGCTTTCGGGTGGCGATGGATGACTTCGGCACCGGCTATTCGTCGCTGGGCTATCTGCACCGCTTGCCCTTCGACACCATCAAGATCGACCGCAGCTTTCTGCTGGCGGTGGACGCTGACGACAGATCCCGGCAACTGCTGGCCGGCATCGTCAGCCTGTGCCGCGCGCTGGACATGCAGATCGTCGCCGAGGGGGTGGAAACCCAGGCCCAGTTCGAATTGCTCAAGGACCTGGGCGTGGACACCTTCCAGGGCTTCCTGCTGGGGCGCCCGCAATCACTGGAGTGCCTGCTGGACAGTATCCGCGTCTGCCGGCGGGGCCAGCCCTAGCCGCGCCGCTCGGCCAGCACGCCCAGCAGGCAGACGCCGATCAGCAGCACCGGGGCCAGGGCATAGTTGTTGAACTGCGCCAGACCCTTGACCACCCAGGGGGTCAGGAAGGCCATGGCGGCGCCGTAGATCGCCAGGCACGCCAGGGCGAAGGCCGGGACGCGGATGGCGGTCGGCAGGCTGCCCAGGCGCGCCTGGATGAAGCCATTGACCTGGCTGCCGAACAGCACCAGCAGGGTGGCGGTGACCGCCAGGGCCACCTCGTCCAGGTGGCTGCGGCTCCAGCGGGAGAGGTCGGCGATATGGTCGAGCACGAAGTCCAAGGCAGAGCTCCTCGTCAGTCAGGCAGAAAGGATTGCAAGAGGTCGTTCAGGAACAGCTGGCCGCGAGCGGTGGGGCGCAGGCGCTGTGCATCCTCGGCCAGCAGGCCGGCCTGGCGCGCCGCGGTCAGCGCGGGTGCCAGACTGTCCAGCGACTGGCCGGTGCGCTGCGGATACCAGGCGGCGGGTACCCCGTCCACCAGGCGCAGGGCGTTCATCATGAAATCGAAGGGCAGGTCGGCCGGCGCCAGAGCTTTCGCGCCGGCCTGGAAGGCCTTGGCCGGATCCAGGTAGTCCTTGGGCAGGCGAGTCTTCCAGGTACGCAGCAGGGTACCGTCCGGGGCGCTCAGCTTGGCATGGGCGCCGGCGCCGATGCCCAGGAAATCCCCGAAGCTCCAGTAGTTGAGATTGTGCCGCGCCTGGCGCCCGGGCTGGGCATAGGCAGAGGTCTCGTACTGCTGGTAGCCGGCGGCCGCCAGGCGCGCCTGGCCGGCTTCCTGGATGTCCCAGAGGGTGTCGTCCTCGGGCAGCTCCGGCGGCTGGCTCCAGAACACCGTGTTGGGCTCCATCGTCAGCTGGTACCAGGACAGGTGCGTGGGCGCCAGGGCGATGGCCTGGTCGAGGTCGCCGAGGGCATCGGCGACGCTCTGCTCGGGCAGGCCGTGCATGAGATCCAGATTGAAATTATCGAAGCCGGCGGCGCGCGCCCGGTCGGCGGCGCGGATGGCTTCCTCGCGGCCGTGGATGCGCCCCAGGGCCTTGAGCTTGGCGTCCTGGAAACTCTGGATACCGATCGACAGCCGATTGATGCCCAGACCGCGGTAGGCAACGAACTTGGCCTGCTCGAAGGTACCGGGGTTGGCTTCCAGGGTGATCTCGATGTCCGGCGCGAAGCTCAGCCGCCGGGCCACGCCGTCCAGCAGGCGGCCCAGGGCCTCGGCGGAAAACAGACTGGGTGTGCCGCCGCCAAAGAAGATCGAGGTCAGCGGCCGGCCATGGACGTGGATCAGGTCCTGGTCCAGATCCGCCAGCAGGGCGTCGACGTACTCCGTTTCCGGTAGCGTCGGGCCAGCGGCATGGGAGTTGAAGTCGCAATAGGGGCACTTGCGCACGCACCAGGGGATATGGACGTAGAGCGCCAGTGGCGGCAAGGCGAAGGTGTCGGTCACAGCTGGAGCCGTTGCTTGAGCTGGGCCATGGCGCGGGCGCGATGGCTGCGCTGGTTCTTTTCCGCCGGCGCCAGTTCGGCCGCGGAGACCGCTTCGCCGTCGGGCTGGAACAGCGGATCGTAGCCGAAGCCATGCTCGCCCTGGGCGGCATGCAGGATGCGCCCGGGCCAGAGGCCTTCGCAGAGGATTGGCAGCGGATCGTCGGCGTGGCGCACCAGGGCGAGCACGCAGACGAACTGGGCGGTGCGCTCGGCGTCTGGCACATCACGCAGGGTGTCGAGCAGCTTGGCGTTGTTGGCGGCATCGCCCTGACCATCGGCGTAGCGCGCGGAATAGATACCAGGGGCGCCGCCGAGGGCGTCCACCGCCAGGCCCGAATCATCCGCCAGGGCCGGCAGACCGGACAGCCGCGCGGCGTTGCGCGCCTTGAGGATGGCGTTCTCGACAAAGGACAGCCCGGTTTCCTCGGGTTCCACCTGGCTGAATTCGCCCACCGAGCGCACCCGCACCTGGTCGCCGAGCATGGCCTGGAGTTCCTTGAGCTTGCCGGCGTTGTGGCTGGCCAGCACCAGTTCGGTTAGGTCGGACATGAGGGGCACCGTGTCGCATTGGGAAGGGCGGCGTATTGTACGCGAAGCCAGGCCCGGGCTGGCCGCGCCGACCAGGCCTTACGTCATATGGCGACGCGCAGGTCGTGCAGATGCGGCGCGCTGACCCGATAGATGCCGATCTCGCCGAGCAGGTTGGGCCACAACTTGCTGGCCCAGCCGTGGCGGTGCAGGCGATCCACGGCAAGACGATCCAGTACCTGGGCGCGCTGTTCACGGCAGAGGCGCTCGAAGTCCTCGAAGGTGCAGAAGTGGATGTTCGGCGTGTTGTACCAGGTGTAGGGCAGGAAGTCCGAGACCGGCATCCGCCCCCGGCCGCCCAGGTACAGCCGGCAGCGCCAGTGACCGAAGTTGGGAAAGGTGATGATGCACTGGCGACCGACCCTGAGCATCTCCTGGAGAATGCGGTCCGGGTACTGCATGGCCTGCAGCGACTGGGTCATGACCACCACGTCGAAGCTGTCGCTGGCGAAGTTGGCCAGGCCGCCGTCGAGATCCTGCTCGATGACGTTGACGTCCTTGAGCAGGCATTCGGCGATCTTGTCCGGGTCGATCTCCAGGCCGTAGCCGGTGACCTGCTTGTGATCGCGCAGCCAGGCGAGCAGTTCGCCGGTGCCGCAACCGAGGTCGAGGACCCGGCTGCCGGCGGGGATCCATTCCTGAATGATGTCCAGATCGGCGCGCACGGCAGCTATACCTCGATGCGGGTCATGTAGTGGGAGAAGGCCTGCAGATAGCGCGGGATGGGAATGAGGAAGGCGTCATGGCCCTGGGGCGCGTCGACCTCCAGGTAGCTGACGTCCTTGCGCGCGGCCATCAGGGCGTTGACGATCTCCTTGGAACGCGCCGGCGAGAAGCGCCAGTCGGTGGTGAAGGAGACGATCAGGAAGCGCGCCTGCACCCCGGCCAGGGTCTTGGCCAGGTCGCCGCCATGGGCATGGGCCGGATCGAAGTAGTCCAGCGCCTTGGTCATCAGCAGGTAGGTGTTGGCGTCGAAACGTCCGGAGAATTCCTCGCCCTGATAGCGCAGGTAGCTCTCGACCTGGAATTCGACGCTGTGGAAGTCGTAGTTGAGCTGGTCGGTCTTGAGTTCGCGACCGAATTTTTCGCCCATGGCCTCGTCGGACAGGTAGGTGATGTGGCCGACCATGCGCGCCAGCATCAGGCCGCGCTTGGGGATCACACCCTTTTCTTGGAAGTGGCCGGCGTGGAAGTCCGGATCCGAGAGGATGGCCTGGCGCGCCACCTCGTTGAAGGCGATGTTTTCCGCCGACAGCTTGGGCGCCGAGGCGATGGCCAGGCAGTGGCGGATGCGCTCGGGATAGCTGATGGTCCACTGCAGCGCCTGCATGCCGCCCAGGCTGCCGCCGATCACCGCCGCCCACTGCGCGATGCCCAGGCGATCGGCCAGGCGTGCCTGGCTGTTGACCCAGTCTTCCACGGTCAGCACCGGGAAGTCCGCGCCATAGGCCCGACCGGTGTCGGGATTGGGACTGCTGGGACCGGTGGAGCCGTTGCAGCCGCCCAGGTTGTTGAGGGCGACCACGAAGAACTTGCGCGTGTCGATGGGCTTGCCGGGACCGATGCAGCTGTCCCACCAGCCGGGCTTGCGGTCGTCCAGGCTGTGATAGCCGGCCGCGTGGTGATGGCCGGAGAGCGCGTGGCAGATCAGCACGGCGTTGCTGCGACTGGCGTTGAGTTCGCCATAGGTCTCGACCATCAGGTCATAGGCCGGCAGGGTGCGACCACAGGCCAGGGCCAGGGGCTCGTTGAAGTGAAGCAGCTCGGGGGTGACCAGGCCGACGGAATCTTCGGGAATGACGCTGGGCATTGACGGCTCGTCCGGGGCGGGGCTCGCCAGTCTAAAGAGCACCGCCGGGAGCGGCAAGGGCAGGCGTGGCGCGGCGGTAAAGGGCCGCGCCACGGTAGCGGGTAGCGCTAGCCGACCCGCGCCAGCGGCAGGGCGACCACGTTGTCGTGGCGCTGGGACGGCGCCGGCCGGCTGATCTGCTTGAGCATGTCGCTGACCTCGCTGAGCTGCCCGTGCAGGACGTCCTCGTGCACCTGCAGCCGGCGCACCTGCTCCTGGCTGTTGAGGTTTTGCTGGGTGAGCTGCTTGAGTGCCAGCATGCTGGTTTCCAGCAGCTGCTTCTGCTCGCGGGTGTGCTGCACCAGCGGGGTCAGGGCGCCGTCGTTCCAGCGCAGCACCTGGGCATGGGCGCCTTCCTGCAGCGCCTGGACCTCCTGGGCCACGGTGGCGAAGAAGCGGCGGGCCAGGGCGCTCTGCTCGGTGAGCAGGGTCTTGACCTGACGCTGCACCTCCTCGGTCTTGAGTTGCAGCTGGCGCAGCTCGCGGACATAGGGGCGGATGCGCAGTCGCGGCGCTTCCAGGGGATGCAGCGGATTCTCGACATTGTGCCGCTGGTAGACCGCGCCGAGCACCTTGTTGGCCCGGTCCGCCTCGTTGTCCAGGGCCAGCAGGTCATGCTCGACCACGCGAAAGAAGCGGGCGATGGACTGGTTGATGCCGACGGTGGTCAGGCTGCTGTGGAATTCCCGGCGGGCGGTGTCCAGATGGGCGTCCAGGCGCTCCGACGCGACCAGGTCGGTCAGCAGCTTGCGCTGGCCGGCCAGCATGTTCTGGGTGGTACGCAGATCCAGCAGGCGACGGTGGTAGAGGTCGTATTCCTGGCGCGTGCGGGCGGTCTGCAATTCCAGGCCGGCACCGGGCAATTCCTCGTCGGCCAGTTGCGCGTACTGGGCGCGAATGGCTTCCAGGCGCTGCTCGATGAGGGTACGGCTGGCGCCCAGCAGACCACTGGCCTGCTGCACGATGCGCTGCTGCAACAGACGCTCGCGAGCGCCGACGATGCGTTCGGCGAGCAGCTGTTCGAGGCTGTCCAGCTGGCTGCGCGCGAGCAGTTCCAGATCGCCGCGGACCTTGCCCAGCAGCGCCTGCTTGGCCGACAGCGGCAGGATGTGCTCGGCCGGCAGCGCCAGTTGCCGGGCGCTGGCCTGGCGGACGTTTTCCAGCGACTGGGCGACATGGGCGACCCCGCCGAGGTCGTCCCAGAGGCTGTCGATCTTGTTCATCACCGCGAACAGCCGCTCCGGGGCATCGCCCAGGGAGGGCTTGACGCACTGTTCCCAGAGCGCCAGGTCCGAAGCGGTCACGCCGGTGTCGGCACCGATGAGAAAGAGTACGGCCTGGGCGTGGGGCAGCAGCGACAGGGTCAGTTCGGGTTCGGCGCCCAGGGCGTTGAGGCCGGGGGTGTCGAGGATGCGCAGGCCCTGGCGCAGCAGCGGGTGGTCGATGCTGATCAGCGCGTGGCGCCAGGCCGGGATGCTGACCAGACCGGCGCTGTCGAGCTGTTCCAACTGCTCGGGGTCGAAGCCCAGTTGCACGGCAGCGGCGGTTTCCACCTCGCGGGTCTCGGTGACCTTGGCCAGCAAGGCGGCCATGGCGTCCGGGTGGCGGTCGTCCAGGGCGAAGCGCTGCCAGGCCTCGGGCGTCTTGCGCCAGGCGGCCAGGCTGCGTTCGTCCAGGCGGCTGTCGATGGGCAGCAGCTGCAGATAGGGCCCGTCGGCCCCGGCGTCATGGAAGATCTCGGTGGGGCACATGGTGGTGCGCCCGGCCTGGGACGGCAGCATGCGCTGGCCGTAGTCGGCGAAGAAAAGGGCGTTGATCAGCTCGGTCTTGCCGCGGGAGAACTCGCCGGCGAAGGCCAGGGTGATGCCGTCGGCCTGCAATTCGCTCTGGCAGCTGGCCAGGGCGGCGTCCAGGGCCGGGGAGGCCAGGCGGTTACGCTGCAACCAGTCGCGGTAGCGGCCCAATTGGGTGTCGAGTTCGGCTTTCCACGTGGCATAGGCATCGACGTGGCGGAACAGGCGTTCCATAGGGGACTTCCTTGACCTGGACAGCAAAGGCTGGACGGTGCCCCAGCGTCCAGAGGACGTCAATGCCGCCTCCGCCACGACGCGGCGGGCGGTCGTGGCGGGTGCGCGAGTGGTGCGTCAGAGGAAGGGGGCGAGAATCTGCGGCATGCCGGTGGCGGCGGCCAACTGGCCGATGACGAAGCGATCCAGCAGATTGATCACGATGAAGGCGAAGATCGGCGACAGATCCAGGCCACCCAGATTCGGCAGGATGCGGCGGAAGGGGGCCAGCAGCGGCTCGCAGATCTGATTGACCAACTCGGCGGCGGGGTTGTGGGTCTGGGGCGCGACCCAGGAGAGGATGACGCTGACGATCAGGGCGAAGAAGAACACCTTGAGGAACAGCGAAGCCACGCCTAGCAGGGCCCAGATCAGCAAGGCAGGGAACAGACCGCCGATGCTGGCGCCGAGCAGCACCACCACGACCATCATCAGCGCCAGCTGGACCAGGATCGCCAGCACCAGGGCCGCCAGATCGACGCCGCCGAACCCAGGAATGATGCGCCGCACGGGCTTGAGTAGCGGCTGGGTGGCGCGCACGGTGAATTGCGACAGCGGATTGTAGAAGTCGGCCCGCACCAGCTGCAGGATGAAGCGCAGCAGGATGATCAGCAGATAGAGACTGCCGAGGGTCTGGATGACGTAGACGAGGGCTTGCGCGAAAGCGGACATGGATACTCCTTATCGATCCGGCAACTGGGCCAGTTCCGCAGCCCGGTCGGCCGCGGCGGTGAGGGCTTCTTCCACCAGGTCCGCGAAGGCCCCGGCTTGGAAGGTTTCGATGGCGCGTTCGGTGGTGCCCTTGGGGGACATCACCGAACGACGCAATTGTTCGGGGCTGCGGTCGCCCTGACAGGCCATGGCGGCGGCGCCGCGGGCGGTGTGCAGGGTAAGCTGTTCGGCCACCGCGGCCGGCAGGCCGAGCTTGGTGCCGGCCTGGGTCATGGCTTCCATCAGCAGGAAGAAATAAGCCGGGCCACTGCCGGAGACGGCGGTGACCGCGTCCAGCTGCTGTTCTTCCTCGACCCAGAGGGCCAGGCCGACCGCAGCCAGGATCTCCTGGGCGCGGGCGCGCTGTTCGGCGCTGACCTGGTCGTTGGCGAACAGGCCGCTGGCACCCAGGCGCAGCTGCGAAGGCACGTTGGGCATGCAGCGCACCAGCGCGCGCTGGCCCAGCCAGCGTGTCAGGCTGGCGCAGGTGATGCCGGCGGCGACCGAGACGATCAGCTGGTCCGGGCGCAGGTGGGGAGCCAACTCCTGGCAGACCTCGCCCATCACCTGGGGCTTGACCCCCAGGACCACCACGTCGGCGTCGGCGAGCACGGCGCTGTTGCTGGCCTCGACGCGGATGCCGTGCTCCCGGGCCAGCGCCTCGCGCTTGGTCGGGTTGCGATTGCTGGCGCTGAGCTGCCGGGCCGGCACGCCCTGGGCGAGCAGGCCGCCGATGATGGCGCCGGCCATGTTGCCGGCGCCGATGAAGGCGATGCGGGTGTCGTTCATCGAGACTTCCTAGGTTGAAGAGGCGACGCCGTAGTCGCGGGCGCCGAAGAGGGCGGTACCGACGCGGACCCAGGTGGCGCCCTCGGCGATGGCGGCTTCCAGATCCTGGCTCATGCCCATGGACAGGGTGTCCAGGCCTAGGTTCAGCGTCTCGCTCATGGTGCGCAGCCGGGCAAAGACGGCGCGCTGGCTGGCCGGGTCGTCGGTGGCTTCGGGGATGGCCATCAGGCCACGCAGGCGCAGGTTGGGCAACTGGCCTACCGCCGCGGCCAAGGCCGGCAGCTCGTCGGGGTGGCAGCCGGACTTGCTGGCTTCGCCACTGACGTTGACCTGCAGGCAGATGTTCAGCGGCCCGCGCTCGGGCGGGCGCTGTTTGGCCAGGCGCTGGGCGATCTTCAGGCGATCCACCGAATGCACCCAGTCGAAGTGGCTGGCGATGGCGCGGGTCTTGTTGGACTGGATGGGACCGATGAAATGCCACACCAGTGGCAGGTCGGCCAGCGCCGGCTGCTTGTCCAGCGCCTCCTGCAGGTAGTTCTCGCCAAAGTCGCGCAAGCCGGCGGCGGCGGCCTCGCGCAAGGCGGCGGCGGGCTTGGTCTTGCTCACCGCCAGGAGGCCGACAGTCGCGGGATCGCGGCCTGCCGTCCGGCTGGCGGCGGCGATGCGTTCGAGTACGGTTGCGCTATTCTCGGCTATCGTGGACATTCAGCCCCTGCTTGCGTCGGCGCATCCGGCAGGCCTCGGCGTACCGGATGAGTGAGTGGCGGTGACCAGGTCAGACCGCCAGTGCTGCGCGGCATTCTACCTGCTTGCTCGACATCTGGGAGTCCCATGGATATCACCGAATTGCTGGCCTTTTCCGCGCGGCAAGGCGCCTCCGACCTGCACCTGTCCGCCGGCCTGCCGCCGATGATCCGCGTCGACGGCGACGTGCGCCGCATCAACCTGCCGGCCTTCGAGCACAAGCAGGTGCACGCGCTGATCTACGACATCATGAACGACAAGCAGCGCAAGGACTTCGAGGAATTCCTGGAGACCGACTTCTCCTTCGAGGTGCCGGGCGTGGCGCGCTTCCGGGTCAACGCCTTCAACCAGAATCGCGGCGCCGGCGCGGTGTTCCGGACCATTCCGTCCAAGGTGCTGAGCATGGAAGAGCTGGGCATGGGCGAGGTGTTCAAGAAGATCACCGACGTCCCGCGCGGCCTGGTGCTGGTGACCGGGCCGACCGGTTCGGGCAAGTCCACCACCCTCGCGGCCATGCTCGACTACCTCAACAACACCAAGTACCACCACATCCTCACCATCGAGGATCCCATCGAATTCGTCCACGAATCCAAGAAGTGCCTGGTCAACCAGCGTGAGGTGCACCGCGACACCCTGGGCTTTTCCGAGGCCCTGCGCTCGGCGCTGCGCGAGGACCCGGACATCATCCTGGTCGGCGAGCTGCGCGACCTGGAGACCATCCGCCTGGCGCTGACCGCGGCCGAGACCGGGCACCTGGTTTTCGGCACCCTGCACACCACCTCGGCGGCCAAGACCATCGATCGGGTGGTGGACGTCTTTCCGGCGGAAGAGAAGTCCATGGTGCGTTCCATGCTGTCCGAATCCCTGCAGGCGGTGGTCTCCCAGACCCTGCTCAAGAAGGTCGGTGGCGGCCGGGTGGCGGCCCACGAAATCATGATCGGTACCCCGGCCATCCGTAACCTGATCCGCGAGGACAAGGTGGCGCAGATGTATTCCTCGATCCAGACCGGTGGCGGCCTGGGCATGCAGACCCTGGACATGTGCCTCAAGGCGCTGCTGGCCAAGGGGCTGATCAGCCGCGACGCGGCCCGCGAGAAGGCCAAGACGCCGGAGAACTTCTGATGGATTTCGACAGGTTCCTGCAGCTGATGGTGGACAAGGGGGCGTCCGACCTCTTCATCACCACCGGCGTGCCCCCTTCGATGAAGATCAACGGGCGCATGACGCCGGTCACCAAGGATTCGCTCACGCCGGATCAGTGCCGAGCCATCGTGCTGGGGGTGATGAACGACGAGCAGCGGCAGGAATTCCAGCAGAAGCGCGAGTGCAACTTCGCCATCAGCGCCCGCGGCATCGGTCGCTTCCGGGTCAGCGCCTTCTACCAGCGCAACCTGGTGGGCATGGTGCTGCGCCGCATCGAGGTCAACATTCCCACGGTCGAGCAGCTGCGCCTGCCGGAGATCATCAAGAAGCTGGCCATGACCAAGCGCGGGCTGGTGATCTTCGTCGGCGCCACCGGCACCGGCAAGTCCACCTCGCTGGCGGCCATGATCGGCCATCGCAACAGGAACTCGGCGGGGCACATCATCTCCATCGAGGATCCCATCGAGTACATCCACCAGCACCAGGGGTGCATCGTCACCCAGCGCGAGGTGGGCATCGACACCGAATCCTTCGAGGTGGCCCTGAAGAACACCCTGCGCCAGGCGCCGGACGTCATCATGATCGGCGAGATCCGCAGCCGGGACACCATGGAGCACGCCCTGGCCTTCGCCGAGACCGGTCACCTGTGCCTGGCCACCCTGCACGCCAACAACGCCAACCAGGCGCTGGATCGCATCATCCATTTCTTTCCGGCCGATCGGCACAGCCAGACCTGGATGGACCTGTCGCTCAATCTCAAGGGCATCGTCGCCCAGCAACTGGTGCCCACCACCGATGGCCAGGGCCGTCGTGCCGTGATCGAGGTGCTGCTCAACACCCCGCTGGCCGCCGACCTGATCCGCAAGGGCGAGGTGCACGAACTCAAGGCGCTGATGAAGAAATCCGGCGAACTGGGCATGCAGACCTTCGACCAGTCGCTCTATGGTCTCTATCGCGACGGCGAGATCAGCTACGAAGCGGCCTTGGCCCACGCCGATTCCGCCAACGACCTGCGGCTGATGATCAAGCTGGGGTCGGAAACGGACGCCGATCACCTCAATCAGCTCACCCGCAACCTCTCGGTGGACATGGGCGACGATCCGCCCAAGCGCTTCCGCTAGCCTTCGTCTTCGTTCTCGGCGGCCAGGGTCCTGGCCTCGCGCAGAGCGGCGACCAGCGCCTGGCGTGCCTGCTCCTGCTGCTCGGCGTCCGGGGTGCGCAGGATGTAAGAGGGGTGATAGGTGGCAATGATCCAGCGCTCGTCCAGCCGCAGTGGTCGGCCCATGAATTGCGCCAGGCCCCGTGGCTTGCGTTTGAGCAAGGCTTCCAGGGCGGTCGAGCCCAGGGCCACCACCACGGTCGGCTGGATGTCGCGCAGTTCCTGCTCTAGCCAGTAGCGGCAGGGCGCGATCTCCGGTCCCGGGGTGACGTGCTTGCGTCGCCTGCCCTGGGGAATCCATTTGAAGTGCTTGACCGCATTGGTCAGGAACACCTCGCTGCGCGCGAGGCCCGCCTCGGCCAGCGCCGCCATCAGCACCTGCCCGGCCGGTCCGACGAAGGGGCGACCCGCCAGGTCTTCCTGATCGCCGGGCTGCTCGCCCAAGAGCAGAATGCGGGCGGTGCGCGGGCCTTCGCCGGCCACCGGCTGGGTAGCCTTTTCCCACAACTCGCAGCGGCGGCACTCGTCGAGGGTGGTGGGCAGCGGGCGTTCCGGCTGGGCGCGTTCGGCGGCGATCAATACCTCGCGACCGCCCTGGCGACCCACCGCCTCGGCCTGGGCTAGGCGCTGGGCACCGGCTCGCGCCTCGCTGAGCAGCGCCGGGATCAGCGGCCCTTCCGGCAGGTCCTTCCAGAAGCGCGCCGGCATGTTACCCCTCAGGGTGCGTGGATTGGCCCGCGCCGGATTGAAGGTGCTGCGGTAATAGGCGCGCCAGAGTTCGTCGCCGGCGTTGCGGTCATCGTCTTCCGGCGTCTGCCGCGCCATTTGCTGCAGCTCGGCGGGGCAGGGCTCCACCAGTTGCAGCGCCTGGCCATCCCAGAGCGCGGCGGCCTCGGGGGTCGCGATCAGCCAGCTGCTGTTGCCCATGCGGTCGCAGAAATGCGGCGCCGCCAGGGCCAGGACGTCATGGGCCGGCTGGTGCCAGGCCACCCAGGCCGGCGGCCCCGCGCTCTCCGCACGCGGTCGAAAGCGCAGGAAGGCGTGCACATGGTGGATCTCGCGGCGAATCGCCTTGACCCGACGCTGCAATTCGCTGCCGTCTTCGTCACCGGCCAGCATCGCCGCACGTTCGCCCCGGGCGACCCGCCAGAGCACCTGGTAGAGCAGCGCCCAGCGATCATCGCTGCGAAAGCAGGCGGCATAGGTCAGGGCTTCGGCCAGTTGCGGCGGGATACGTATGGCGCCGCTGGGCGGCGGCGGCGTGGCCTCGGCCGGTTCGTCGAACAGATCGCCCAGGCCGCGACTCTCCTGCCAGCTCACCTGGGCCGGGGCGATACCCGCCTGGAGCAACCGGCGCGCCTCCTTGCGCCAGCCGGCGAAGGTGCCGTCGAAGTCGACTCTCTGCATCTAGAGCAGGGCGAGCTGGGCGGGCGGTTCGGCGAGTTGCCGGCGCAGGTCGAGGGATTCCGCCAGGCGCGGCTGCGGTCGGTAGTCCTGGGTGATGATGAAGGGCCGTGCCTTCTCGACGCTGCATTTCAGGCGGATCAGGTCGGCGTAGCGGATGCGCCGCTCGCGCCTGAGCTCCACCAGCCGCTTGGCCGAGAGCACACCGATGCCGGGCACCCGGGCGATGAGTGCCTGGTCGGCGCGGTTGAGATCCAGCGGAAAAATGGCGCGATTGTGCAGCGCCCAGGCCAGCTTGGGATCTACGTCCAGCGGCAACTGGCCATCTTCGGTGGGCAGCTCTTCCGCCTGGAAGCCGTAGCCGCGCATGAGGAAGTCGGCCTGGTACAGCCGGTGCTCGCGCAGCAGCGGCGGCGGTTGCAGCGGCACCGTACCCGGGCTTTCCGGGATGGGGCTGAAGGCCGAATAGTAGACGCGCTTGAGGCGATAGGCGCCATACAGGGTCTGGGCGGTATCGAGGATGGTGCGGTCGTCGGTGGCATCGGCGCCCACGATCATCTGGGTGCTCTGGCCAGCTGGCGCGAAACGCGGCGCCTTGGCTTCGGCCTCGGCTTCCTCCAGCCCCAGGCGAATGTTGCCCATGGTCTTGCGGATGCTGCTGCCGTTCTTTTCCGGCGCCAGCTTGATCAGGCTGCTCTCGGTGGGCAGTTCGATGTTCACCGACAGGCGATCGGCATAGAGACCGGCCTGGGCGATGATCTCGGGATCGGCGTCGGGAATGGTCTTGAGGTGGATATAGCCGCGGAACTGGTGCTGTTCGCGCAGCAGCTGGGCCACCCGGGTCATCTGCTCCATGGTGTAGTTGGAGGAGCGGATGATGCCGGAGCTGAGAAACAGCCCGCTGATGACGTTGCGCCGGTAGAAGTCGAGGGTCAGCTGCACCACTTCCTCGGGCGTGAAGCGCGCCCGCGGCACATTGCTGCTGCGGCGATTGACGCAATACTGGCAGTCGTACTGGCAGAAATTGGTCAGCAGCACCTTGAGCAGCGCCACGCAGCGCCCATCCGGGGTGAAGCTGTGACAGATGCCCATGCCATCGGTCGAGCCCAGGCCGTCCTTGCCCTTCGAGCTGCGTTTGGGCGCACCGCTGCTGGCGCAGGATACGTCGTACTTGGCGGCATCGGCGAGAATGATCAGCTTGTCGGCGAGCTCCATCGAGATCTCCTGGACTGTGATTGCATACAGTATCCAGGAAGCGGAGCGTCGTTCAATGGCTTTGCGCCGGGCGGCGCCGAGTGGAGCGACACTCCGCCGGGCGGTAGTGCCCGGCGAAGCGAGGGGGAGGGATCAGGACTTGCGGGTACGCTTGGTACGCGGCTTGTCCGCGACGGACGTGGTTTCCGCCGCCAGGGTGGTGGGCTGTTGCAGCACTCGCTTGGCCGAGGCGAACCTCTTGGTCCAGTAGGGCTTGCTCAGGTGATCGACGCGAACGCTTTCGCCGCTACGCGGGGCATGGACGAAACGATCGTTGCCCAGATAGATGGCGACGTGATCGATGCCGCTGCGCTGACCGGTCTTGAAGAACACCAGGTCACCGGCCTTGAGATCGCCACGGGCGACCTTGGGGCCCTTGAGCTGGGACAGCTCACGGGAGGTACGCGGCAGCTTGACGTTGTGTACGTCGCGATAGACGTAGTTCACCAGGCCGCTGCAATCCAGGCCGTTCTGCGGATTGGTCCCGCCGTAGCGATAGGGCGTACCGACCAGGTCCATGGCGCGGGTCGCGACCTGGGCGCCGACGTTGCGGGTGGCAGCCTGGGCGGTGGCCTGCTTACGGTGCAGGGCGCTGGTGGCGCGGGCGGCGTGCTTGGCGCGGGCGGCGGAGGCTGCCTGGGTAGGGTCCACCTTCGCGACGCGGCGAGCGGCGGCCTTGGGCGCGGGAGCAGCGGAGGCGTGCCGGGCGGCGGTCTTGGGAGCTGAAGCGGCGGTGACATGCCGGGCTGCGACCTTGTGGACCGGAGCGGCAGTGCGCGCTGCAGAGTTCTCTTTCGCTTGTACTGCCGCGGGCAGCACAAGACAGGCGGAGAGCCATGTCAGAAGAAATAAACGCATTGTCGTAGGGGTGTCTGAAGATCGAAGCGAGGGATTCTATACCAACCCTGTGGATATTTTGTGCACCTCTCATCAAGAAATTATGTAATTTTTAGCGGAAAGTGGGGTCCCTAGAGCGCCAACCAGTGAGACTCCCTGGGCATTCATCCAGTTTTCGACATAAAGTCACGGTGAATGTAAGGGTGTCGGTAAGGTGGGTCTTTTCCTTCAGTCGCGAGGTCGTAGGCATGCAGTATCAGGACACCCACAGCAAGGTCATGGGCTATCTGCTGTGGATCTTCGGTTTTCTCGGCGCTCATCGCTTCTACTATGGCAAACCGGTCACCGGCACCCTCTGGTTCTGCACCCTGGGTCTGCTGGGCATCGGCTGGCTGATCGATCTGTTCCTGATCCCGGCCATGGATCGCGAGGCGGATCTGCGTTTCCAGTCCGGTTCGATCAACTACAGTCTGGGCTGGATCCTGCTGACCTTTCTCGGCATCTTTGGCGTCCATCGCCTCTATCTGGGCAAGTGGATCACCGCCATCCTCTATTTCTTTACCGCGGGTTTCTTCCTGCTGGGCGTGCTCTACGACTTCTGGACGCTCAACTCGCAGATCTCCGAAGAGAATCGCCGGCGGCTGGTGCGCTAATCCAGCTAAGAGACAGAGAAAAGGGGCTCCGCGGAGCCCCTTTTCTATTCAGGCGCCTCTATTCAGGCGCCGCGCTGGTAGGTCGCGCGTCCCCCTACCAGGGTGCGTTCGATGCGGCCGGGCAGGGTGAGGCCTTGGAAGGGGCAGTTGCGGCCACGCGACAGCCAGGGCGTGGCGGCCTGGGCGGTCGGCTGCTGGGCGAACAGCACCAGGTCCGCCGGCAGGCCCTTGGCCAGGCGGCCCGCCGCGAGGCGCAGCGCCTGGGCTGGACCGCTGGTCAGGCGTGCCAGCAGGGTCGGCAGATCCAGCAGGCCGTCTTCCACCAGGGTCAGGGCCAGCGGCAGCAGCAATTCGACACTGCTGATGCCCGGCTCGGTGGCGGCGAAGGGCGCCAGCTTGGCGTCCGCCTCGTGGGGCTGGTGATGGCTGGAGATGGCGCCGATCACCCCATCACGTACCCCGGCTCTCAGGGCGTCGCGGTCCCGCGCGGTGCGCAGCGGCGGCTTGACGTGATAGAGACTGGAAAAGCCCTGCAGGGCCTCGTCGGTGAGCAGCAGCTGGTAGAGCGCCACATCGGCGGTCACCGGCAGGCCGCGGGCCTGGGCGGCGGCGATCATCTCCACCGCGCGGGCGCTGGTCAGCTGGCCGAAATGGGCACGCACGCCGCTCTGTTCCACCAGCAGCAGGTCGCGAGACAGGGCGATGGTCTCCGCGGTCTCCGGGATGCCGGTGAGACCCAGGAAGCTGGCGGTGGGGCCTTCATGGGCGAGGCCGCCATGGGCTAGGTCGGCGTCCAGAGCGGTAAAGACCACGGTGAGGTCGAAGGTGGCGGCATATTCCAGCGCTCGCCGCTGCACCCGCAGATTCTCGAAGGGCTGCAGGCCGTTGGTGAAAGCCACGCAACCGGCGTCGCGCAAGGCCATCAGTTCGGCCAGCTGCTCGCCGCCCAGGCCCTTGGTCAGGGCGCCGATGGGATGGACGCGGGCGTGATCGGCGGTGCGCGCCCGGTCGAGGATGAGTTCGGCCACCGCGGTGGTGTCCAGCACCGGGCGGGTGGTGGGCGGGCAGCACAGGCTGGTGACGCCCCCGGCCGCGGCGGCGCGGGTCTCGCTGTCGACATTACCCTTGCGGGTCAGGCCCGGTTCGCACAGGGCGACATCCAGGTCGACCAGACCAGGCGCCAGGGTCAGGCCGCTGGCGTCCAGCTGCTCGTCGGCCTGGAAGCCCTGGGGCGCTTCGCCCAGGGCCAGGATGCGACCCTGGTCGACATGGACGTCGCTGACCTGGTCGAGGCCGGTGGCCGGGTCGATCACCCGGGCATTGCGGATGCTCAGGCTCACTGCGCATTCTCCTGTAGCTGACGCTGGGCGGTCTGCCCGCTCATGGTCATCGACAGCACCGCCATGCGGACCGCGATGCCGTAGGTGACCTGGTTGAGGATGACCGACTGCTCGCCATCGGCGACCGCCGATTCGATCTCCACGCCGCGGTTGATCGGCCCCGGGTGCATGACGATGGCGTCGGGCTTGGCGCGGGCCAGGCGCTGGCGGGTCAGGCCGAACAGCCGGTAGTACTCGCCTTCGCTGGGCAAGAGGCCACCCTGCATGCGCTCGCGTTGCAGGCGCAGCATGATCACCACGTCCACGCCGTCCAGGCCCTCGGCCAGGTCGGTAAAGGTGCGCACGCCATAGAGTTCTTCGAGGCCGACCGGCAGCAGGGTGCGCGGCGCGACCACGCGGATGTCGCGGCAGCCCAGGGTACGCAGCGCCAGCATGTCGGAGCGGGCGACCCGCGAATGCAGGATGTCGCCGACGATGGCCACCGAGAGGTTGGCGAAGTCGCCCTTGTGGCGGCGGATGGTCAGCATGTCGAGCATGCCCTGGGTGGGGTGGGCATGGCGGCCGTCGCCGCCGTTGATGATGGCCACATCGGGGCAGACGTGCTCGGCGATGAAATGGGCGGCGCCGGAGTCGGCGTGGCGCACCACGAACATGTCGGCGGCCATGGCCTCCAGGTTGCGCAGGGTGTCGAACAGCGTCTCGCCCTTGCTGGTGGAAGAGGTGGAGACGTTGAGGGTGATGACGTCCGCCGACAGCCGCTTGGCCGCCAGTTCGAAGGTGGTGCGGGTGCGGGTCGAATTCTCGAAGAAGACGTTGCACACGGTCTTGCCGCGCAGCAGCGGCACCTTCTTCACCGCCCGGGCGCCGACTTCCAGAAAGGAGTCGGCGGTATCGAGCAATTCGGTGAGGAGTTCGGCGGGCAGGTCGTCGAGCGACAGGAAGTGGCGCAATTGGCCCTGGGCGTTGAGTTGCAGCGAGCGCGTAGCGTCGGTCATGGCAGCGGATCCAGGTCAGGCGGCGGGGGCGTCGCGGTATTCGAGGGCGAGCGGCGTGGGGCCGGTCAGCTTGACGCGCTGGGTGGGGGCCAGGCTCAGGGTGGCGCCCACCACGTCGGGCTGGATCGGCAATTCGCGGGCATTGACGTCCAGCAGGCAGACCAGGGTCACACTGGCGGGACGACCATAGTCGAAGAGTTCGTTGAGCGCCGCGCGCACGGTGCGGCCGCTCATGAGCACGTCGTCCACCAGCACCAGATGGCGGCCGTCGATCTCGAACGGCAGGGCCGAGGGACGCACCTGGGGGTGCAGGCCCTTCTGGGTGAAGTCGTCGCGATAGAAGGAGACGTCCAGACTGCCCAGCGGGGTGTCCAGGCCGAGTTCGGCCAGCAGGGCCTCGGCGACCCACAGGCCGCCGGTATGGATGCCGACGAAACTAGGATCGGTGATGCCACGACGATCCAGCGACAGGCGCAGGTCGGCGGCCAGCCGCGGCAGGAGCTCGGCGGGAGAGGGCAGGTGCATGGCTACTCCGATTGCGGGCGCGCGGCCCGTTCCAGTTGTTGGGTCAGCCAGCCTTCCAGGAGGAGGGCGGCGGCAAGGGCGTCCACCGGGCGCTCGCGATAGCCGTCGCGCTGACCGCCCTGCAGGCGCTCGCCCTTGGCGGCATAGGTGGTGAGGCGTTCGTCATGGGTATGCACGGGCAAGCCGTAGCGACCCTGCAGGCGGCGGGCGAAGCGTTCGGCGCGCTCGCTCATCTCGCTGGGGGTGCCGTCCATGTTCAGTGGCAGGCCGACCACCAGGGCGGTGGGGCGCCACTCGTCCAGCAGGCGCTGGATCTGCTGCCAATCGGGCACGCCGTTCTGCGCCTTGAGGGTGAGCAGTTCGCGGGCCTGACCGGTCACGGCCTGGCCGACGGCGACGCCGATCTGCCGGGTGCCGTAGTCGAAGCCCAGGTAGAGGCCGCTGGGTGCGCTCATGCGTGGCCCGCCTGGCGCGAGAGCAGGCGCAGGTCGACCCCCAGCAGGGCGGCGGCGGCGCCGAGGCGCTGCTCGCTGGGCGTCTCGAACAGCAGGGCACTGGTGGCCGGGGTGGTGAGCCAGAGATTGGCCGCCAATTCCTCTTCCAGCTGGCCGGGACCCCAGCCGCTGTAGCCCAGAGTGATCAGGTGGCGGGTCGGGCCGGTACCATCGGAAAGGGCGAACAGCACGTCCGGCGAGGTGGTGAGGCTGAGTTCGTCCAGTTCCAGGGTGTTCTGGAACACCGGGCCGGCGTCATGCAGGACGAAGCCACGATCGGTCTGCACCGGGCCGCCGGCATAGAGGACGACCCGGGTATCTTCCAGGGTGGCCGGGACCTCGGGCCGCAGCTGTTCGAGCAGGTCGTCCAGATGCAGGCCATTGGGTCGGTTGATCACCAGGCCCATGGCGCCATCCGGGCCGTGGTCGACGAGGTAAATCACCGTCTCGGCGAAATGGGGATCGTCCATCTGTGGCATGGCGATCAGGAGCTGGTGCTGTAGGGTGGTGCTGGAGGTCGGCTTCATGACCGGCAAGTTTCCCGGTTGCGCGGTCCGGCTTCAAGTCCAACGGCGTCCAGGGCTATTGACTGGACAGGCGGTCGCCACGCTCGAAGCGCCAGGTGCGGATGATCTCCAGCCGGTCGATGTCGGCCAGATCGCCGCTGAAGGGAGCGAAGGGCGCCGCTAACCGGACGATGCGCAGCGCCGCCTGGTCCAGCACCGGGCGGCCCGAGGATTCCAGCACCTGGACCTCGTAGAGCGAGCCGTCCTTGTTGATGGCCACCAGCAGGCGCAGGCTGCCATAGAGGCGGTCACGCTTGGCCTGCTCGGGGTAGTTGAGATTGCCGATGCGCTCGATCTTGCGCCGCCATTCTTCCTTGTAGCGGGCGCCCTTGTCCTTTTGCGTCGAGGCGGCGTTGATCCGCCAGATCTTTGGCCGCTTGGCGTATTGCTGGCGCTCCTCGGCGAGCTGGGCTTCCAGACTGGCGAGTTCGGCGGCCTGGCTGTCTGATTCGGGGCTCGGAGCGTCACGCTGTTCCCGTTCGGGCGTCTCGCGACTGGGCTCGGCCTTGGTCGGCCGCGGGGCGCGGGTGGTCACCGCCGCCTTGGGCGCCTGGGCGCGATCCGCCGCCGGCGGGCGAGCCGGAGGCGCGGCCTGGCGGATCTCGCTGTCGTGGAACGGCGCCTGCACCGGGGTGCTCGGCGCTGCCGCCTTGTCCAGGGTGCCACTGCCCTGCTGGTTTTCCTGGGCGAGGAAATCAGCCTGCTTGGGCGCCTCGTCGCTCTTGAAGCTGGCCAGCGTCACCTCCAGGGTGCGACTGATCTGGCTGGGCTCGGGCAGCGAGAAACCGACGCCGAGGATCAGCACGACGTGCAGCAGGGTCGCGATGAGCAGCGTGAAGCCCAGGCGGTCGGCGGGACGGACCTGGGCGGCGGGGGAGGAGGCGGTGCTGGGCATTGACTGGGTCGGCAAGGGCAGAGGACGCGCGGCAGGGCTGGCGCCAGTCTGCGGATTGTGTCCGCGCTTGTCCATGCCGCTGGGGGCGGCATGGACCCTCGCCTCAGCGCGCGCGCTTCTGCGCGATCACATCCATGAGGCGCTCGGCGATGCGGGTGTCGTAGGCCGCATCTATCTCGCGGATGCAGGTCGGGCTGGTGACATTGATCTCGGTGAGGTGCTCGCCGATCACGTCCAGGCCGACGAAGAGCAGGCCGCGCTTGCGCAATTCCGGGCCCACCGTCGCAGCGATCTCGCGATCCCGCGCCGACAGCGGCTGGGCGACGCCGCGGCCACCGGCGGCCAGGTTGCCACGGGTCTCGCCCTGGGCCGGAATGCGCGCCAGGCAGTAGTCCACGGGTTCGCCGTCGATCATCAGGATGCGCTTGTCGCCATCCTTGATGCCCGGCAGGTAGCGCTGGGCGATGATCTGCTGGGTACCGTGGGCGGTGAGGGTCTCCAGGATCACCGAGAGGTTGGGATCGCCTTCCCGATGCCGGAACACCGAGCTGCCGCCCATGCCGTCCAGCGGCTTGAGGATGACGTCACCGTGGCTGCGGGCGAACTCGCGGATGATGTCGGCGCGACGACTGACCAGGGTCGGCGGCGCCAGCTCGGGAAACAGGGTGGCGAAGAACTTCTCGTTGCAGTCGCGCAGGCTGGCCGGGCGGTTGACCACCAGGGTGCCGCCACGCTCGGCCTGCTCCAGCAGGTAGGTGGCATAGACGAATTCGTTGTCGAAGGGCGGGTCCTTGCGCATCAGGATCACGTCCAGCTCGCGCAGGGGCAGGTCGACGTCTTCGCCAAAGGCGAACCAGCGCTCCGGATCCTGGAAAACGTCCAGCTGCCGGCCACGGCCGCGGGCCTCGCCATCGACCTGGTACAGGTCCTGCATCTCGAAATAGTGCAGGGTCCAGCCGCGCGCCTTGGCCGCCCACAGCATGGCCATGGAGCTATCCTTCTTATAGGAGATGCGTTCGATGGGATCCATGACGATCCCCAGGCGGATACTCATTGACGCTAGACCTCGGTTCTACGTGGGCAAGGCGTCAGAATAGCCCTTCGATCCCCTTCAGTGCCAATGCTTGCGCGATCGTCGTGGTGGGCGGGCCGGTGGTCCGCCACCAGGGGATCTGCGTGGTACGTCACGGTATTGTGTGCTACAAAGAGGCGCCGCCAAAGTGCCCGGATCGACATCATTCACGTTTCATCGACGATGAGCTGGTAGCTTGAACATGGAACAGTATTCGGAAGGGCTGAAGGTCATGGTGATCGACGACTCGAAGACGATTCGTCGGACCGCCGAGACTCTGCTCAAGAAAGTTGGCTGCGAGGTCATCACCGCCATCGATGGATTCGATGCGCTCGCCAAGATCGCCGATAGTCATCCCCACATCATCTTCGTGGACATCATGATGCCGCGACTGGATGGCTATCAGACCTGCGCGCTGATCAAGAACAACAGCGCCTTCCGCGCGACGCCCGTCATCATGCTGTCTTCGCGTGATGGCCTCTTCGACAAGGCCAAGGGCCGCATCGTCGGCTCTGACCAGTACCTCACCAAACCCTTCAGCAAAGAAGAGCTGATCGGTGCGATCAAGACCCACGTCCCCAGTTTCACTCCGCTCGAACAAGCGTCCTGAGTGTCCTGAGGCGGGCGATTCTATCTAGTAGGAAATTTTCATGGCTCGAATTCTGATCGTCGACGACTCTCCCACCGAGATGTACAAGCTCACCGCCATGCTGGAAAAGCATGGGCATCAGGTGCTCAAGGCCGAGAACGGTGCCGATGGCGTCGCCCTGGCCCGTCAGGAGAAGCCGGATGCGGTCCTGATGGACATCGTCATGCCCGGCCTCAACGGTTTCCAGGCCACCCGGCAGCTGACCAAGGATGCCGAGACCAGCCACATTCCGGTGGTCATCGTCACCACCAAGGACCAGGAAACCGACAAGGTCTGGGGCAAGCGCCAGGGCGCCAAGGACTATCTCACCAAGCCCATCGACGAAGACACCCTACTGCGCACCCTGGCGGGTGTCCTGCAAGGCTAACGTCCGACGTCCGTTTCTCGCGGCAGCGCCCTACAGGGCAGGGAATCCTATGAGCGACGCCACCACGCCCTATGAACTCTTGCGCCTGATCGATCTGCGCTGCCGCGAGCGGGCGGCCGGTCTGCCGGCGCAACAGGAAAACCAGCGCAGCTGGAGCGGTATCGGCTTTCGTCTCGGTGAATTGCGCTTCGTGATTCCCATGGGCGAGGTCAGCGAGATCCTGCCGGAGCCGCGCTTCACCGCGCTGCCCGGCGTCAAACCCTGGCTCAAGGGCGTGGCCAACGTACGCGGTCGCCTGTTGCCGATCGCCGACCTGGGGCAATTCCTCGGCGTGAAGATCCAGGCCCTGCGCAAACAGCGGCGCATCCTGATCGTCGACCATGGCGACCTCTTCGTCGGATTGGCGGTTGACGAAGTCCTGGGTATGCAGCATTTCGACATCGAGGCCTATCGCGAGCACGCCGACAACGTGCCGTCGGGCCTGCACTTCTTTCTGGAAGGTGTCTTCCAACGCGACGTGCCCTGGCTGGTCTGCAGCCCACGCGCCTTGGTCGAGCATCCCGAATTCATGGACGTCGCGGCCTAGGTCGCCAGGCGTCCGGGCGCTGCGAGGCGGATCGGGGTCGGGATGGCAGGAGCCGTCGCCGACGGGTGGGGGTAGGGCGACGAGCATCGGCTTCAAGCGAACCGGTCCGGCGTCCGACAAGGATAGAACTAAAGGAACCAAGGTCCAGGCGGGGGCCGCTGATGAACAAACTCAATACCGGGAAAATCAACGCGTGGGTCGCGGGCATGTTCGTGGTGCTGATCGTCGCGATCGTGCTGCTGTTCGCCAACTTCGCGTACCTGGGCACCCAGACCAACTACGACAACCAGTATCAGGGTCAGGCCACCGAGCTGCGGATTCTCTCGCAGCAGCTGGCCAAGAGTGCCAGTGAGGCCGCCACTGGCAAGGCCGAGGCCTTCAAGGACCTGCGCCAGGCGCGCGCCGAATTCGAGCGGCGCCTGACCATCCTGCGCAGCGGCGATCCGCAGACCGGTCTGCCGCCCTCGCCGGCGATCCTCGGCCCGCGTCTGGATACCCTGCAATCCCAGTGGGAGACCCAGCGCAAGCAGGTCGACACCATGCTCGGCAGCGAGCAGACCGTACTGTCCCTGCACCAGCTGTCCGGCGCCCTGGCCGACACCATTCCCCAGTTGCAGGTCGAGAACGAAGAGGTCGTCGACATCCTGATCGAGCGCGGCGCGCCCGCCGGCCAGGTGGTGGTGGCCCAGCGTCAGGCACTGCTGGCCGAGCGGATCCTCGGCGCCATCAACAAGATCCTTACCGGCGACGAAGCCGCCGTCCAGGCTGCCGACAGCTTTGGTCGCGACGCCAGCCTGTTCGGCCGGGTACTCAAGGCCATGCGCGAAGGCAATGCCTCCATGGGCATCGCCAAGATCACCGACCCCGAGGCGGTCAGCCGACTCAACGAAGCCAACAAGCTGTTCGAATTCGTCTCCGGCAACGTCGACGAGATTCTCGCCACCTCGCCCGAACTGCTGCAGATCCGCTCCGCCGTGGGCCTGATCTACCAGGGCTCCCAGGCACTGCTCGGTTCCGCCTCGGAGCTGAGCGCCGGTTACGCTTCGCTGGCCCAGAGCCGCAAGATCAACACCGTGGGCAGCTATCTGCTGGTATTCATCGCCCTCGGCGCCATCCTGTGCATCGGCTACATCCTGGTGCGCGATACCCGCCGCCGCCTGGCCGAGACCGACGAGAAGAACCAGCGCAACCAGACCGCCATTCTGCGTCTGCTGGACGAGATCGCCGACCTGGCCGATGGTGACCTGACGGTGCAGGCCACGGTGACTGAGGACTTCACCGGCGCCATCGCCGACTCCATCAACTACTCCATCGACCAGTTGCGCGAACTGGTGGAGACCATCAACCAGACCGCCGTGCAGGTGGCCGCCGCCGCCCAGGAATCCCAGGACACCGCGACGGTGCTGGCCGAGGCCTCGGAGCACCAGGCCCAGGAAATCGCCGGGGCCTCCGCGGCGATCAACGAGATGGCCGTGTCCATCGATCAGGTATCCACCAACGCCTCGGAGTCCACCGCGGTGGCGGAGCGCTCCGTGGCCATCGCCAACAAGGGCAACCAGGTGGTGCACAACACCATCATCGGCATGGACAGCATCCGCGAGCAGATCCAGGACACCGCCAAGCGAATCAAGCGCCTGGGCGAATCGTCCCAGGAGATCGGTGACATCGTCGGCCTGATCAACGACATCGCCGACCAGACCAACATCCTGGCCCTGAACGCCGCCATCCAGGCCTCCATGGCCGGTGACGCCGGTCGCGGCTTCGCCGTGGTCGCCGACGAGGTCCAGCGCCTCGCCGAGCGCTCCTCCGGCGCCACCAAGCAGATCGAGGCTCTGGTCAAGGCGATCCAGACCGACACCAACGAGGCGGTCATCTCCATGGAACAGACCACCTCGGAAGTGGTGCGCGGGGCCGCCCTGGCCCAGGACGCCGGTGTGGCGTTGGAAGAGATCGAGAAGGTTTCCCAGAGCCTGGCCGGACTGATCCAGAACATCTCCAACGCCGCGCGTCAGCAGTCCTCGTCCGCCAGCCACATCTCCAGCACCATGAACGTGATTCAGGAGATCACCTCGCAGACCTCGGCCGGTACCACCGCCACCGCGCGCAGCATCGGCGAGCTGGCCAAGCTGGCCAGCGAGATGCGGCGTTCGGTGTCGGGCTTCAATCTGCCGAACGAGCAGCCGCTGGGCTGAATGCAGCGGCCACATCGTGGTGTGGCGAGGGGGAGACGGGGTGGGGGAGTCGAGTTGGGCGTTGCGCCGTGCTCCCGAGCTGCCGGATGCGGACTTCGAGCGTTGGCGACAGCTGCTGGAATCCCGCGCCGGCATGGTGCTGGACGATCGCCAGCGCAGCTTTCTGCAGATCCAGTTGGCCGCGCGCATGCGCGAACTGGCGATCGCGGACTACGACAGCTACTACCAGGTCGTCTGCGCGGGCATCAGCGGGCGCATCGAATGGGTCCGACTGCTCGATCGGCTGACCATCCAGGCCACCCGCTTCTTTCGCCATCCCCCTTCCTTCGCGCTGCTGGAAGCCTATGTGAGTGAATTCGCCCGGACCACCGAGGGCCAGGGGCTGACCCTGTGGAGTCTGGGGTGCGCCAGTGGAGAGGAAGCGTTTTCGATGGCCATCAGTACCGCCGAAGTCCTGGCACGGCAGGCGCGACCCCTGACGTTCGCCCTGACCGGCACCGACATCAGCAGCGAAGCCCTGCGCCAGGCGCGGCAGGGTAGCTACAGCCTGCAGCGGCTGGCCGGCGTGTCGGCCAGCCTGCGCGAGCGCTATTTCCGTGCCCAGGCGGACGGCAGTTTCGAGGTCGCCGCCGGCTTGGCGGAGCGACTGTGCTTTGCCCGGCTCAATGTGCTGGAACTGGGCCAGGCCCCCTTGCAGGGGCTCAATGTCATTTTTTGTCAGAACTTGCTGATTTATTTCCGCCGCTGGCTGCGTCGAGACCTGCTCAATCAGCTGGTCCAGCGGCTTGCACCGGGTGGGCTCTTGGTCCTGGGTGTCGGTGAGGTGAGCAATTGGAGCCACCCGCAACTGGTACCCGTCGATCATCCCGAAGTCCTGGCGTTCACCCGCCAGCCAGACCACCCGGCATGACAGGAGCCGAGATGATCGATCGACACGACTACGTAGCCCTCGAGTGGGTCAAGGGAGAGATCGCCGAAACCTTGCAGCAGGCCCGCAAGGCGCTCGAGGCGTTCGTCGACAACCCTCACGACCGTAGCCGCCTGGGTTTCTGTCGGACCTATGTGCACCAGGTCTACGGCACCCTGCAGATGGTGGAGTTCTATGGCGCCGCGCTGCTCGCCGAGGAAATGGAACTGCTGCTGCAGGCCCTCCACGAAGAGCGGGTGAACAGCTCGGACGAGGCGCTGGAGGTGCTGATGCAGGCCATCCTGCAGGTACCGCCCTATCTGGATCGGGTCCTCGAGGCCCGCCGCGATCTGCCACTGGCCATCCTGCCGCTGCTCAACGACCTGCGCTCGGCGCGTGGTGAAAAGCTGCTCTCGGAAACCAGCCTGTTCTCGCCGGATCTGTCCGCCACGCCGCTGTCGCTGAGCGATGCCGAACTGGCCGACCGCGCCGCGCCGGACTGGCTGCCACGCCTGCGCAAGCTGCGCCAGGCGCTGCAAGGTGCCCAGGTCGGGCTGTTCCGCGACCGCGATGTCCAGTTGCACCTGGATTACCTGCTGCGGGTCTTCGAGCGCCTGGACCAGCTCTGCGCCGGTTCGCCCTTTGGCGCCCTCTGGCCGGTGGCGGCGGGACTGACCGAATTGCTGCAGGCCGGCGAGCTGGACAACAGCAGCTCGATCCGCGGTCTGCTGCGACAATTGGATCGTGAACTCAAGCGGCTCATCAGCGATGGCGTGACCACCCTCAACCAGCCGGCGCCGGCCGATCTGCTGAAGAATCTGCTGTTCTATCTGGCCAAGGCGCCGGTGCAGAGTCCGCGCATCGCCGCGCTCAAGGCCCACTACCGTCTCGACGAAGCCCTGCCGGATGCCGAGCTGGTGGGTTTCGAGCGCTCGCGCATCGTCGGTCCGGATCGCGAGGCCATGCGTTCGGTGGTGACTGCGCTCTGCGAAGAGCTGGTGCAGATCAAGGACAGCCTGGACCTGTTCGTGCGCAGCGATCGCCAGCAGCCCGCCAGCCTGCGGGGCCTGTTGGCACCGCTCAAGCAGATCGCCGATACCCTGGCGGTGCTGGGCTTCGGTCAGCCGCGCAAGGTGGTGCTGGAGCAGCACGAAGCCGTCGCCGACCTGGCCGCTGGCGTGCACGACGCCAGCGATGCCGCCCTGATGGACATCGCTGGGGCGCTGCTCTATGTCGAAGCCACCCTGGCCGGCATGGTCAGCGGCAACGAGGTCGGCGATGCCGAAGAGAGCCGCCTGCCCACCACCGACATCGATCAGTTGCACCGGGTGGTGGTGCGCGAGGCGCGCAATGGCCTGGAGCAATCCAAGGACGCCATCATCGAGTTCATCGCCTCCCAGTGGAACCATGTCCACCTGGAGCCGGTGCCTCTGCTGCTGACCCAGGTGCGTGGCGGCCTGGCGATGATCCCGCTGGAGCGGGCCGCGGCCCAGGTGCAGGCGGCCAACGACTACATCTGCCAGCAACTGCTGGGCAAGCAGGCGGTGCCGGACTGGCAGAGCCTGGATACCCTGGCCGACGCCATCACCAGCGTCGAGTATTACCTGGAGCGCCTGGCGGAAGATCCGTCCACGCCCCACGACATGATTCTCGACATCGCCGACGAGAGTCTCATCGCCCTCGGCTATCCGCCCAAGGCGGTCGGCGAAGGTGCGGAGGCGGAGGCGCCCCTGGTCTCCAGCGCGGTCGAGACGCTGCCTCTGGATCGACCGGAAGAGCCGGCGCCGGAAGCGGAGCCGGTGCTCGAAGAGACGCTGGAACTCACCGCCCTGCCGATCGAGGAGCCTGCGGACGCTGAAGCAGAATCCCACGCCGAATTCCAGTCCGAACCTGACGAGCCTCTGACCGCCGATCACCAAGCGGACGCGCAGGCAGCGGCCGATGTGGTGGCTGACGCGGCGCATGGCGAGGCCGAGCCCGCGGGCGCAGAGGCCGAGGAGCTGCCTGCCGGTATCGAGCTGGACAGCCTGCCGCCGGCGACCGCCGATGCCGATGCGGTCGCCGAGGTGCTGGCCGCGCCGGTCAATCCCATCAATCCCCCGGCGGCGCAAGTGCCGCAGGCGCTGCTGCCACCGGCGGCCGATGCCGAACCGGTCGAGGACGAGCTGCGCGAGGTCTTTATCGAAGAGGCCGGCGAGGTCCAGGTGGAACTGGAACGCTGGTTGCCGACCTGGCAGGCAGACCCCGAGCAGCGTTCCGCGCTGAGTGAATTGCGGCGCAATTTCCATACCCTCAAGGGCAGTGGTCGCATGGTCCAGGCGCTGGTCATCGGCGAGCTGGCCTGGGCCCTGGAGAATCTGTTCAATCGCCGGCTGGACCATAGCGTCGCTCACAGTCCTGCCCTGCAGACGGTGGTCGAGCAGACCTTTGCCCTGCTGCCGGAGCTGGTCGAGGAATACGCCGAGGATCGCCAACGGCAGCGCGATGACGTCGACTGGCTGGCCCATGCCGCTCATGCGCTGGCGCGCAACGAAGCCCTGCCCGAGCGGGCTTCGGCGAGCGACGCAGTTCCCTCCGTGGCGGCGGCGCTGCCTGAGGTGGAGAGCGTCGAGCCCGCGGCAGCGGCACTCGCCGCCGGCGAAGCCGATACCCAGCTGCTGGACATCTTCCGTACCGAGGCCCAGGCGCACCTGGAAACCGTGCGTCGCTTCCTCGAACAGGCCGACGCCGGTAGCGTCCAGCCGGTCTCCGACAATCTCCTGCGCGCCCTGCACACCCTCAAGGGCAGTGCCCATATGGCGGGCAGTTCGCCAATGGCCGAGCTGGCGTCGGCGCTGGAGCGGCTGGCCAAGGAATACAAGCTCGCCCATGTCGCCTTCGCCGAACCCGAGTGCGCCCTGCTGGCCCAGGGGGCCGAGTTGCTGGAGCAGCGGCTGGCTACCCTCGATGAGGGGTCGTTGGCGACCCCGCTGACGGGCGCGGCGGCCGTGATCGAGCACTGCGAGGCACTGCTGGAAGAGCTGAATCCGCAGCTGCCGATCCCCGCAGCACCGCTGCCGGAGCAGCGTGACGTCCTGCGCCTGACCGATTTCCTGATGCCGGCGATGGAGCTGCTGCTGGAAGCCGACGAACGCCTGAATGCCTGGCGCACCGATGGTGACCTGGCGGCCTGCCCGGATCTGCTGGCCGAACGACTGAATACCTTTGCCGACGGGGCGGCCCGGGTCGGCCTGGCCGACGTCGAGCAACTGGCCGAGGCGCTGCAGGTGGTCTATGCCGCCGCGGCGAGCGGTTCGCTGCCGGCCGATGAAGCCTTTTTCCGCGAGGCGGAGGAAGCCCAGGAAGCCCTGATCAGCATGCTCAATCAATTGGCGGGCGGCATGCGGGCCACCCCCAACGAGGAGCGGATCCAGGGTCTGCGCGCCCTGCTGGCGGGCATTCTCGCCGGGCTGCCCATGGCGGCCACCACCCTGCTGGCCGAGCCCGAACCCGAAGACCTCTTCGATCCGGAAACGGCCACGCCGGTGGCACCCGAGCTGGCGCTCGACGTCGAACTGCCCGCCGAAGCCGAAGCCGAAGCCGAAGCCGAAGCCGAAGCCGAAGCCGAAGCCGAAGCCGAAGCCGAAGCCGAAGCCGAAGCCGAAGCCGAGCCTGACCGCGAGCTGCCGGAAGCGTCGCAGGAGCCGCTGCCGCAGGCCGCGGACACCGAGTCGCCGGACGCCGCGGCGGTCGAGTCGGAGGCTACCGCCACCGTCGATCCGGAGATGCAGCTGATCTTCCTCGAAGAGGCCCAAGATCTGCTGGACAGCGCCGACCGGGCACTGAAACGTTGGCTGGTGGAGCCCCAGCAGAGCTTCCACCTCGGCACCTTGCAGCGCGATCTGCATACCCTCAAGGGCGGTGCCCATCTCGCCGGGGTGGTGCCAGTGGCGCGCCTGGCCACCGAGCTGGACGCCATCTACGAAGGCCTGCTCGACGGCCGCCTCGCCGGTGGTGGCGAACTGGCCCAGCCTCTGCAAGACGCCCATGGCTGCCTGGCGGCGCAGTTGGACGAGCTGGCGGCGGGTACGCCGGTCAGCGAGCATGCCGAGCAGGTCGAACGCCTGCAGCGCATCCGTACCGGTCACCTCGATGACCTGGCCGCAGGTGAATCCGAGCCAGCTCCAGGCCAGGTGGATGCCGCCAACGACATTGATGACCCGGTAGCGGACAGTGCGCCCGAGACCGAGTCCCAGCACCCGGAACCGCTGCCCATGGCCGCTGTGCCGGAGGCGGACGAAGGTCCTGACGCTGAGCTGCTGGCCATCTACATCGAAGAGAGTCGCGACCTGCTCGACAGCATGGCGACCTCGCTGCGCGCCTGGGAAGCCGAGCCGCACAACAGTCTCGCGCTGGAATCCCTGCTGCGCGACCTGCATACCCTCAAGGGCGGTGCACGCCTGGCCGAGGTGGATGCCATCGGCGATCTGGCCCATGCTCTGGAGGCCTTCTACGAAGGCCTGGCGCGGGGACGGATCAAGCCCGGCGCAGAACTGGGCGGCCTGCTGCAGCGTTGCCATGACCGCCTGCACGAACAACTCGAAGCCCTGGCCCAGGGGCAGGCTCCGGCACCTGCCACTGACCTCATCGAGGCCCTGCGCGATTATCGCGGAGCGCCGCTGGCAGCGAGCGTGACCGCCACCGCGGTGGCCGTTGCCACGCCGGTCTTCGACGCAGACACCGACGCGGAAATCCTCGAGATCTTCATCGAGGAGGCCCAGGACCTGCTGGTCAGCATGGACGAGGCCCTGGCCGGCTGGCCGGCCGCGCCCGAGGTGGCAGTGGACGAGCTGCTGCGCTGTCTGCATACCCTCAAGGGCGGCGCTCGCCTGGCTGGCCTTCATACTCTGGGCGAGCAGGCCCATGGACTGGAACAGCAACTGGTCGAGTTGCGTTCGCAGGCCGTAGGGCTGGGCGCAGGCGACCGCGTTCGCGACCTGGCGACCCAGGGAGTCGACGGGCTGCAACTGGCCGTGGCCCAGTTGTCGCTGCCTGCCACGCCCCTGACGGTCGCACCCCAGGCGTCGGACGCGCCCGCCGACCTTGAGCAGCAGTCCTTCGAAGCCGACCTGCCGCTGGCCGCGACGGACGCGGATGCTGACGTTGCAGACTCTCCAGGCGTGGACGGCGCAGCCGGTGCGGAACACGCACCGACCGAATTGCCGGTGGTAGGCGTTGCCGTGGCGCCGCTCATGGTGGCGGCCGAGACGCCCGCGGCGCCCATTGCGCCGCTGCCCTTCGTGCAGCGCCTGCAGCAGGTCCGCCAGCAGGCGGCGCAGCGGCGCTCTTCCCAGGAATTGGTGCGGGTGCCGGCCGCGTTGCTGGAACAGCTGGTCAACCTGGCCGGCGAGACCTCGATCTTCCGCGGTCGCGTCGAACAGCAGGTCAGCGACATCGGCACCACCCTCGGCGAGATGGAAGCCACCATCGAGCGGGTCCGCGATCAGCTGCGCAGGCTGGATACCGAAACCCAGGCGCAGATCATCAGTCGTCACCACGAAGACGTGGATCGCGCCGGCTACGAGGATTTCGATCCCCTGGAGCTGGATCGCTATTCCCAGCTGCAGCAGCTGTCCCGGGCGCTGTTCGAATCGGCTTCCGACCTCCTGGATCTGAAGAACACCCTGGGCCAGCGCAATCGCGATGCCGAGACCCTGCTGCTGCAGCAGGCACGGGTCAACACCGAGTTGCAGGAAAGCCTCATGCAGACGCGCATGGTGCCTTTCGAGCGCATGGTGCCGCGGCTGCACCGGGTGGTACGTCAGGTCAGCGCCGAACTGGACAAGCCGGTCGAGCTGCAGGTCGGCAACGCCGAGGGCGAGCTGGACCGCACGGTGCTGGAGCGGATCATTCCGCCGCTGGAGCACATGCTGCGCAACGCCATCGACCACGGGGTCGAGGACGCCACCGGGCGCCAGCGCGCCGGCAAGCCGGCCGAGGGCGTGATCAGCCTGGATCTGCGCCGCGAGGGCGGCGACATCATCCTGACCCTGGCCGACGACGGTCGTGGCATCGATCTGGCCGCGGTGCGCCGCAAGGCCATCGAGCGCGGCCTGATGGCGGAAGACGCGCAGCTCACCGATCAGGAACTGCTGCAATTCATCCTCGAATCCGGCTTTTCCACGGCGCCAACCGTCACCCAGATTTCCGGACGTGGCGTGGGCATGGACGTGGTGCACCAGGAGGTGAAACAGCTCGGCGGCAACATGGACATCCACAGCGTGGCGGGCGAGGGGACGCGCTTCACCATCCGCCTGCCGTTCACCGTGTCGGTGAACCGCGCGCTCATGGTGCATGCCGGCGACGATCTCTATGCCGTGCCGCTCAACACCATCGAGGGCATCGTGCGGGTGACCGCCGCCGACCTCGAACGCTATTACCGCCCGGGCGCCAGTACCTTCGAATACGGCGGCCAGCACTATGATCTGCGCTATCTGGGCCACCTGCTCGGCAACGGCCAGCAGCCCAAGCTGAGCGGCCAGAGCTTGCCGCTGCCGGTGGTGCTGGTGCGCTCCGCCGAATACGCGGTAGCCGTGCAGGTGGATGCGGTGGCCGGTTCGCGGGAGATCGTGGTGAAGAGCCTCGGTCCGCAATTCGCCGGGGTACCGGGCCTGTCCGGTGCCACCCTGCTGGGGGACGGGCGCGTGGTGGTGATTCTCGACCTCTTGGCCATGATCCGCAGCCAGCGCGGTACCCGCGACGAGTTGGCACGGCTGGCGCAGGGCTCGGCCACGGTGGCCGAAGTCATCCGGCCGGCGCTGGTCATGGTGGTGGACGACTCGGTCACGGTGCGCAAGGTCACCAGTCGCCTGCTGGAACGCCATGGCATGGAGGTCTTTACCGCCAAGGACGGGGTGGACGCCATCGCCCAGTTGCAGGAACGGCAACCGGACATCCTGCTGCTGGACATCGAGATGCCGCGCATGGACGGCTTCGAGGTGGCGACCCTGGTGCGCCACGACGCGCGCCTCAAGGACCTGCCGATCGTGATGATCACCTCCCGGACCGGGGAAAAACACCGCGAGCGGGCGCTGAGCCTGGGCGTGAACGAGTACCTGGGCAAGCCCTACCAGGAGAGCGAACTCCTGGCCCACATCCATCGGTTGGTCAGGGATCATGACTGAGATGCACAATGCCCGCGTCGCCATCCTGGCCGACAGTCCGCTGCAGCGCCACGTGCTGCAGCAGGTGCTGGCCGACAATGGCTATCACGTCGTCCTCAACAGCGATCCGGAGCGTTTCGACGAAGCGGCCTGGCCCACGGTCGCGACCGACCTGTGGCTGATCGATTTGAGCCAGACGGAAGAGTCGTCGCTGGTCGACGCGCTGCTGGAAGGGGCCGAGGTGCCCATCCTGTTCGGCGAAGGCCAGGCGCCCGAGCGCTTCACCGATCCCTTCACTCAGTGGGAGAAGCGCCTGATCGGCAAGCTCAAGCGGCTGATCGGCGATCCGGTGGCGGCGGTCGGCCCGGCGCTGGAGACCCTGCTGCAGGACCAGCCGCGCCCCCCGCGCCTGACCCTGCCCGAACCCCTGGCCAATCTGCCGTTGCCGGCGGGCGATCCGGCCCCCGAGGTCTGGTTGCTGGCGGCGTCCCTGGGTGGTCCGGCGGCGGTGAAGGCCTTTCTCGATGCCCTGCCGGGCGGGCTGCCGGTCGGCTTCCTCTATGCCCAGCACATCGGCGACGGCTTTGCCGCCAGCCTGCTGCGCGCGGTGGGCCGGCACAGCCAGTGGCACATCCAGGGCGTGCGCCCGGGTGAGCCGGTGCGCTGCGGCGAGGTGGTGGTGGTACCCACCCAGCAGGAACTCACCTTCCGTGCCAACAGCGCCCTGGACATCGTCGAGCGCGCCTGGCCCGAGCCCTATACGCCGTCGATCAGCCAGATGATGCTCAACCTGGCGCAGCACTTCGGCACCCGTTGCGGGGTCATCGTCTTCAGTGGCATGGGCAACGATGGTACCGCCTCGGCGCCCTATGTGCGGCGCCGCGGTGGCACGCTCTGGACCCAGTCGGCGAGCACCTGCATCGCCCCGAGCATGCCGGAAAGCCTGCGCGAATCGGGTCTCGCGACCCTTACCGCCGATCCCCGCGGCCTGGCCGAAGCCCTGGTGGCGCGCCTGGCCGAGCAGCGAAGCTAAAGGAATCTCCGATGTCGACCGCCGCTCCCGCCGAACACCTGACCGGTCTGCTGCTGACCCTGGCCGATCGCACCCTGCTGCTGCCCAATGCGGCGGTGGCCGAACTGGTGCCCTGCCGCGAGATCCGGCCGCTGCCGGTGCAGCCCGACTGGTGTCTGGGACAGGTCGCCTGGCGCGATCTGCGCCTGCCGCTGATCAGCTTCGAGGCGCTCTCCAGCGGCCATGCCGCACAATTCGACGGCGATCGCCATGCGCGAGTGGCCATTCTCAATGCCCTGGGTGGGCGTGAGCGGGTCCGGTTCCTGGCCCTGCTGATCCGCAGCATTCCGCGTTCGCTGCGCATCACCCCGGAGCTGGCTGCGGCCGAGGTACCCCTGGCCGCCCTGGAGCTGGGCGCGGTGGCCTACGAAGGCGGCACGGCGCGCATCCCCGATCTGATCGGGGTGGAAGAGCGCCTCGCCGCCGCGGGTGTGTTCTAGTCCTGTCGGGTCAGGCGCATCGCGCCGTTTTCTTCACGGCTGATGCCGACGCCGCGATAGTCGGCCAGGGTCGGCAACCCCAGGTCCAACGGCTGGCGATGGGTGGCGGTGATGGCCACGGCATCGGCGCCGGCCGCCTTGGCCGCGGCAAAGCCGGCATGGGCATCCTCGAACACCAGGCAATCACCGATCTCCACGCCCAGCTTGCGCGCCCCGGCCAGGAAGCAGTCCGGCGCGGGTTTGCCCTGGGTGACGTCCTCGGCGCAGATCATCACCGGCGGCAGAGCCATGCCCGCGGCGGCCAGGCGGACTTCGGCCAGGCGGCGTGACGCCGAGGTAACCAGCGCCCAACTGCCGGCCGGCAGGCTGGCGAGAAAGGCCGCGGCCCCGGGGATTTCCTGGATGTCCGCGACATCGGCGATCTCCAGTTCGGTGATGGCGCGGGTCTCGGCTTCGATATCGGCGCCGGCGGGCGCGAAGCGCTTGACCGTCTCCACCGCGCGCACGCCGTGCATCACCGCCAGGACGTCCGCCGGGTCGAGGCCATGGCCGAGGGCCCAGGTGCTCCAGGCGCGTTCGGCGGAGGCCACGCTGGTGAGCAGGGTACCGTCCATGTCGAACAGGAAGGCGGCGTAGGGGCGAGAGGGCAGGGTCATCCAGGGCTCCAAAACTATCCGTGGGGAAAGGGGCGGACCGCCGCGGGGCAGCGGCCCGAGGGGCAGATCAGGGGGTCTAGAAATCACCCCAGAGTTGCTGGGCCACGCTCAGGGCCACCACCGGCGCGGTCTCGGTACGCAGCACCCGCGGCCCAAGGCGGGCCGGCTGGAAACCGACGGCGCGGGCGGCCGTGACTTCGGCCTCGCTGAGGCCGCCTTCGGGACCGATCAGCAGCACCAGACGGGTAGGGCGGGCATGGCTTTCCAGCGGCTCGGCCACCGGGTGCAAGACCAGCTTGAGGTCTGCATCCAGCCCGGTCTGCCAGTCGGCCAGCAACTGTGGCGGATGGATCAGCGGCACCGTGGAGCGCCCGCACTGCTCGCAGGCGCTGATGGCGACCTGACGCCAGTGCTGCAGACGCTTGTCGGCGCGTTCGTCCTTGAGGCGCACCTCGCAGCGTTCGCTGACCAGCGGGGTGATCTCGGCCACCCCCAGTTCGGTGGCCTTCTGGATCGCCCAGTCCATGCGCTCGCCGCGGGACAGGCCCTGGCCGAGGTGGATCCGCAGCGGCGAATCGGGCTGGCCGGGTAGTTCCTCGGTCAGGTCGACGCTGAGGGTTTTCTTGCCCACCGCGGCGACCTGGCCGAGGTACTCCCGGCCGCTGCCGTCGAACAGCTGCACGGCATCCCCCGGCGCCAGGCGCAGCACGCGGCCCAGGTAGTGAGCCTGGGCCTCGGGGAGGTCGAGGCGGCCGAGAGCCAGGGGCAGGTCGAGGTGGCAGCGGGTGAGACGCATGGCGGACTCCAGATCAGCCGGGATCGCGGTGGTTGGGGTGCAGGTCGCTCAGGGCGACGCTGACCGAGGTGCGGGTGGCGAGGTCGATGCCTTCGCTCGCCACCTCGGCGAGGAAGTCGATCTGCTCGGGGGTGATGACATAGGGCGGCAGGAAGTAGACCACGTTGCCCAGGGGTCGCAACAGGGCGCCGCGGGAGAGGGCGTGCTGGTAGACGGCCAGGCCGCGGCGCTCCTGCCAGGGGTAGGGGGTGCGGCGGGCCTTGTCGGCGGTCATCTCGATGGCCAGGGCCATGCCGGTCTGGCGTACCTCGCCAACGTGGGGATGATCGACCAGGTGGGCGGTGGCCTCGGCCATGCGCCGGGCCAGGGGCTTGTTGGCCGCGATGACGTCGTCCTCGGCGAAGATGTCCAGGGTCGCCAGGGCGGCGGCGCAGGCCAGCGGATTGCCGGTGTAGCTGTGGGAATGCAGGAAGGCGCGCAGGGTTTGGTAGTCGTCGTAGAAAGCCTGGTAGACGGCATCGGTGGTGAGGCAGGCGGCCAGCGGCAGGTAGCCGCCGGTGAGGGCCTTGGACAGGCAGAGGAAATCCGGACGGATGCCGGCCTGTTCGCAGGCGAACATCGTCCCGGTGCGACCGAAGCCCACGGCGATCTCGTCATGGATCAGGTGCACGCCATAGCGGTCGCAGGCCTCGCGCAAGAGGCGCAGATAGACCGGGTGATACATGCGCATGCCGGTGGCACCCTGGATCAGTGGCTCGACGATGACCGCGGCGACGCTGGCGTGATGCTCGGCCAGGGTGCGCTCCATGTGGGCGAACATCTGCCGCGAGTGCTCTTCCCAACCCAGGCCCTCGGGGCGCAGATAGCAATCGGGGCTCGGCACCTTGAGGGTATCGAGCAACAGGCCCTGGTAGGTCTCGGTGAACAGCGCCACGTCACCCACCGACATGGCCGCCACCGTCTCGCCGTGGTAGCTGTTGGTCAGGGTGACGAAGCGACGCTTTTCCGGCTGGCCCACGTTGCGCCAGTAGTGATAGCTCATCTTCAGCGCCACCTCGATGCACGAGGAGCCGTTGTCGGCATAGAACACCCGGTCGAGGCCGGCCGGGGTCAGGGCGACCAGGCGCTCGGACAACTCGATCACCGGCTGGTGGCTGAAGCCGGCGAGGATGACGTGCTCCAGCTGGTCGACCTGGGCCTTGATGCGTTCGTTGATGCGCGGATTGGCGTGGCCGAAGACATTGACCCACCAGGAGCTGACCGCGTCCAGGTAGCGGTTGCCATCGAAGTCCTCCAGCCAGACGCCTTCGCCGCGGCGGATCGGGATCACCGGCAGCTGCTCGTGATCCTTCATCTGGGTGCAGGGGTGCCAGAGCACCTCCAGGTCACGGCGCATCCAGTCGTGATTGGTCATTGGCGGTCTCCTGGCGGCGGGCCCGGCGATAAAAGGGGGCGCAAGCCTAAGCCAGGGCGCGCGACGGGAGCAAGGCGCGGGCCGATTGCCGGTCGTGGCGGCAGCTAGTGGCTCCGGAGCCGCTGGCGTATGCTGCGCCACCGCCGTTTCCCGGTCCCAGGAGTCTAGAAAAGATGTCGTCGCGTTGGACAGGTTTTACCGTCTGCTTGGCAGCCGGCGTATTCGCTACCAGCCTGAGCGCAGGCGCTGCCGAGAAGGCCCATAAAGAGATGCACAAGGTGCCGGAAAAGGCCGCCGCGGCGCCCGCCGCGCCCAGTGGTCCCTCGGTGATCGTGGTCGGCGCCGGCATGGCCGGTCTGGCCTCGGCCTATGAACTGCAGCAAGCCGGCTGGAACGTGACCCTGCTGGAAGCCGGCGCGCGCGTCGGCGGTCGCTCCGGCCTCGCCTCCAGCGAATGGATCGGCGATACCAAGGCCCAGCCGGTGCTCAATCACTATCTGGACACCTTCAAGCTCAAGACCGTGGACGCGCCGTCCTTCGTGCGCACCCCGGGCTATCTGATCGAGGGCCAGTACTATTCCCAGGACGACCTGGCGCAGAAGCTGCCGGCCGTGGCCGATGCCTTGAAGCGCGTCGACAAGTCCCTGGACGACCTGGCCGCCGCCATCAGCGATCCGCTGCAGCCGACCGCCACCCCGACCCTGCACGCCCTCGACCAGATCAACGCCGCCACCTGGCTGGACAAGCAGAATCTGCCGCCGGTGGCCCGCCAGCTGATCAACCAGCGCATCCGCGTCCGCTACGACGAGCCCTCACGGCTGTCGCTGCTCTATCTGGCCCAGCAGACCCGCGTCTATCGCGGCGTCGAGGACAAGGACCTGCGCGCGTCGCGCCTGCCCGGCGGTAGCGAGGTGCTGGCCCAGGCCTTCGTCAAGCAGATCAAGACGATCAAGACCGACAGCAAGGTAGCGAGCATCGTCCAGGACAAGGACGGCGTCGTGGTCAAGGCCGGTGCCACTGGCTACAAGGCCGACTACGTGGTGATGGCGGTGCCGCTGCGCGCCCTCGGCCAGGTGCAGATGACCCCGGCGCTGGATGCCACCCAGCAGGCGGCGATCAAGGGCACCACCTATGGCTGGCGTGACCAGATCCTGCTCAAGTTCAAGACCCCGGTGTGGGACAGCAAGTCGCGCATGAGCGGCGAGATCTACAGCGACCAGGGCCTGGGCATGCTGTGGGTGGAGCCGGACGTGAAGGGCGGCGCCAATGTGCTGGTCAACCTGGCCGGTGATAGCGCGCGCCTGGTGCAGGCCTTTGGCGACAAGCAGATGGTCGACCAGGTGCTGATCCGCTTCCATGCCTTCTATCCCAAGGCGCGCGGCGCCTTCTCCGGCTACGAAGTCCGCCGCTACAGCCGCGATCCGGGCCTGGGCGGCGCCTACCTGGCCTATGGTCCGGGCCAGATCACCCGCTACTGGCGGTTGTGGGAAAAGCCCACCGGCCGGGTGATCTTCGCTGGCGAGCACACCGATCCGCTGCACCCGGGCACCCTGGAAGGCGCCCTGGCCAGCGGTCAGCGCGCCGCCGGCCAGGTCCGCGACCTCAAGGCCGGCAAGGCCGTGGTGCCGGTCGCGGCCAGTGCCAAGACCACCGCCCAGCCGGCTGCTGCGCCCAAGGCCACCGAGGCCGCGCCGGCCAAGGACAGTGGCGAGCACGGCTTCTTCTGGAAGCTGTTCCACTGGTCGTTCTGAGCGTGACTCGAACCCGGACGCTGCCCTGCGCAGCCTCTGGGCCGGAGCGGACGGGGCGCTCGCGCGTCGTCCGATCCATCGATTCCTTCGATATTGATTCGACACTTTTTCCGCTTTCCATCGATACGTTTGCGGCTAGGCTTAGGCAAAGCTTTTTCAGGAGAGAAAAGCGATGCACTGGCGCAACGACGGCCTTCGCTACGGTCTGGTAAGTCTGGTTCTGCATTGGGTCATGGCCCTGGCGATCGTCGCCATGTTCGCCTCCGGCCTGTGGATGCGCACCCTGGACTACTACGACACCTGGTACCACACCGCCCCCGAACTGCATAAGAGCGCCGGCATTCTCTTGCTGATCGCCCTGGTGCTGCGCCTGCTCTGGCGCCTGGTCAGTCCGCCGCCGCCGGTGGAGGGCAGCCCGCTGGTACGTCGCGCGGCGGGTGCCGGGCACTTCCTGCTCTATGGGCTGATGCTTAGCGTCATGGTGGCCGGCTACCTGATCTCCACCGCCGATGGCGTGGCCATCGATGTCTTCGGCTGGTTCAAGGTCCCGGCGACCCTGAGCGGCCTGCCGGATCAGGCCGATACCGCCGGCAAGATCCACCTCTGGTTCGCCTGGACGCTGATCGTCCTGGCCGGTCTGCACGTGGTGGCCGCGCTCAAGCACCATTTCGTCGACCGCGACGGCACCCTGGTCCGGATGCTCGGTCGAGTCCACACTCCTTCCTGATATTCGCTTCCCACCACCACATGGAGCTCCATCCAATGCTGAAGAAAACCGTTGCCGCCCTGGCCCTGGGTACCGCTCTGCTGGGCGCTGGCCAGGCCATGGCCGCCGATTACAAGATCGACAAGCAGGGCCAGCACGCCTTCATCCAATTCCGCATCCAGCACCTGGGCTACAGCTGGCTGTACGGCACCTTCAAGGACTTCGACGGCACCTTCAGCTTCGATGCCAAGGATCCGTCCGCCGACAAGGTCAAGGTGACCATCAACACCGACAGCGTCGACACCAACCACGCCGAGCGCGACAAGCACCTGCGCAGCGCCGACTTCCTCAACGTCGCCGCCCATCCCCAGGCCAGCTTCGAATCGACCAAGGTCACCCCCACCGGCGACGGCACTGCCGATGTCACCGGCAACCTGACCCTGAACGGCGTGACCAAGCCGGTCACCATCAAGGCCCACTTCATGGGCGAGGGCAAGGATCCGTGGGGCGGCTACCGCGCCGGCTTCGAGGGCACCACCACCCTCAAGCTCAAGGATTTCAATATCCAGAAGGACCTCGGTCCGAAATCCCAGGAAGTGGAATTCATGCTGTCCTTCGAAGGCGTGCGCCAGTAACGGGACGCCCCCAGGTTGTAACCAAAAATGCCGGATTCGTCCGGCATTTTTGTGGGCGGTCGTTTTTGGTGACGAGGCGGGCGGCAGCGCGATCCCCTGGCAGAACTAGCCTCCGGCCTCATGGTCTGCTACCCAGGTCGGTCGCAGCGTCTGGCTTTGTCGCCATCGCCGTGTTCACGAAGCGTCGAAGCATCCGGCGAAATACCCGAGCATGGCACTTGGGTTATTTACAAACAGTCGTGAACGTAAGTATATTTGTCTGATAATAATTCCTATGCTCGAGCCGGTGCGGATCCACAAGGCGCGCTGCGCATGCTCATTTCCCAGCTTTCAAGGACTTTTGATATGCAGATCAAGCCGGCGCATGCCTTTTTCGCCCCCGCCTTGCTGGCCGTAGCCCTGGCCTTGGGCGCCTGCGGCAAGCAGGACAACAAGGACCAGCAGCAACAGCAGCAGAAGCCCGCGGAAGTCGGGGTGGTGACGATGGAACCGCGCACCGTGACCCTGACCGACGAATTGCCCGGGCGCACCGCGGCCTTCCGCATCGCCGAGGTGCGACCGCAGGTGAGCGGCATTCTGCTCAAGCGCTACTTCACCGAAGGCGCCGACGTGAAGGCCGGTACCCAGCTCTATCAGATCGATCCGCGCACCTACGAAGCCAACGTCAATTCGGCCAAGGCCTCCCTGGCCCAGGCCCAGGCGACCCTGGCCTCCAACCGGCTCAAGGCCCAGCGCTATGGCGCCCTGGTCAAGGAGCAGGCGATCAGCAAGCAGGAAGCCGACGATGCCCTGTCCATGCAGCGGCAGAACGAAGCCCAGGTGGAATCGGCCAGGGCCGCCCTGCGCAACGCCGAGATCAATCTGGCCTACACCAAGGTCGCCGCGCCCATCTCTGGCCGTATCGGGCGTTCGATGATGACCGAAGGCGCCCTGGTCACCGCCGACCAGACCACCGCCCTGACCAGCATCACCCAGCTGGACCCCATCTATGTCGACGTGACCCAGTCCGCCACCGATCTGCTGCGCCTGCGCCGCGAACTGGACAGCGGTCAGCTGCAGCGCGTGCAGGGCGAGAACGCCGCCGAGGTCAAGCTGATGCTGGAAGACGGCAGCGCCTACAGCCGTTCCGGCAAGCTCAAGTTCGCCGAGGTGTCGGTGGACCAGGGCACCGGCTCGGTGACCATCCGCGCTGAATTCCCCAACCCCGACAAACTGCTGCTGCCTGGCATGTTCGTGCGGGCCCAGCTGCAGTCCGGCGTTCGCCAGAATGCCCTGCTGGTGCCGCAACAGGGCGTGACCCGCGACCTCAAGGGCCAGCCCACCGCCATGGTGGTCAACGGCGAAGGCAAGGTCGAGCAGCGGATCCTCAAGACCGAGCGCACCGTGGGCTCCGATTGGCTGGTCACCGATGGCCTCAAGGCCGGTGACAAGGTCATCACCGAGGGTCTGCAAAAGATCAAGCCGGGTGCCACCGTCACCACCAAGCCGGCGAGCAACATCGCCTCCGCCGAGCAGAAGCCGGCGGGTCAGGGTCAGTAAGGGGAGCGCCCGATGTCCAAGTTCTTCATCGACCGGCCCATCTTCGCCTGGGTGATCGCCCTGGTGATCATGCTCGCCGGCATCCTGTCGATCCTCAATCTGCCGATCAACCAGTACCCGAACATCGCCGCACCGGCGGTCTCGATCCAGGTGAGCTACCCGGGCGCCTCGGCGCAGACGGTGCAGGACACCGTGGTCCAGGTCATCGAACAGCAGATGAACGGGATCGACAACCTCAGGTACATCTCCTCGGAGTCCAACTCCGACGGCAGCATGACCATCATCGTGACCTTCAACCAGGGTACCAACCCTGACATCGCCCAGGTCCAGGTGCAGAACAAGCTGCAGCTGGCGACGCCGCTGCTGCCCCAGGAAGTTCAGCAGCAGGGCATGCGCGTCGCCAAGTACCAGCGCAACTTCATGATGGTGGTGGGCCTGGTGTCCATGGACGGCTCCCTGACCAAGGAAGACCTGTCCAACTACATCGTCTCCAACATGCGCGACCCCATCGCGCGGACCACGGGGGTCGGTGACTTCCAGGTGTTCGGCGCCCAGTACGCCATGCGCATCTGGCTGGATCCGCAGAAGCTGGTGAAGTATCAGCTGACCCCGGTCGACGTCAGCGCCGCCATCCAGAGCCAGAACGTGCAGATCGCCTCCGGTCAGCTCGGCGGCCTGCCGGCGGTGCCGGGACAGCAGCTCAACGCCACCATCATCGGCAAGACCCGCCTGACCAGCGTCGAGGAATTCGGCAAGATCTTCCTCAAGGTGGACCAGAGCGGCGCCCAGGTGCGCCTGCGCGACGTGGCGCGGGTCGAGCTGGGCGGCGAAAACTACTCCATCGATGCCCAGTTCAACGGCAAGCCGGCCTCCGGCATGGCCCTGCGTCTGGCCACCGGCGCCAATGCCCTGGACACCGCCAAGGCGGTCCGCGCTACCATCGATCGCCTCAAGCCCTTCATGCCTCCGGGCATGGAAGTGGTCTATCCCTATGACACCACCCCGGTGGTGACCGCCTCGATCCACGAGGTGGTCAAGACCCTGGGCGAGGCGATCCTGCTGGTGTTCCTGGTGATGTTCCTGTTCCTGCAGAACTTCCGGGCCACCCTGATTCCCACCATCGCCGTACCCGTGGTGCTCCTGGGTACCTTCGCGGTGCTCCTGGCCGCCGGTTTCACCATCAACATCCTGACCATGTTCGGCATGGTGCTGGCCATCGGCCTGCTGGTGGACGACGCCATCGTGGTGGTGGAAAACGTCGAGCGGGTGATGGCCGAGGAGGGGCTCTCGCCCAAGGAGGCGACACGCAAGTCCATGGGCCAGATCCAGGGTGCCCTGGTCGGTATCGCCTTGGTGCTGTCGGCGGTGTTCGTGCCCATGGCCTTCTTTGGCGGCTCCACCGGGGTGATCTATCGCCAGTTCTCCATCACCATCGTCTCCTCCATGGTGCTGTCGGTGCTGGTGGCGCTGATCCTGACCCCGGCGCTGTGCGCCACCATGCTCAAGCCGGTCAAGCAGGGTCATCACGAGAAGCGCGGCTTCTTCGGCTGGTTCAACCGCACCTTCGAGAACGGTCAGCACCGCTACGAGCGCAGCGTGGCCGCGGTGATCCGCCACAAGGTGCCCTTCCTGCTGCTCTATGTGCTGATCGTCGGCGTCATGGTGTTCCTCTTCACCCGCATCCAGTCGTCCTTCCTGCCGGAAGAGGACCAGGGCGTGATCTTCGCCCAGGTCACCACGCCGCCGGGTTCCAGTGCCGAGCGGACGCAGAAGGTGCTCGACACCATGCGCGAGATGATGATGACCAACGACGCGAGCGCGGTCAGCTCGATGTTCACCGTCAACGGCTTCAACTTCGCCGGTCGCGGCCAGAGTTCGGGCCTGGCCTTCATCCAGCTCAAGCCCTGGGAAGAGCGCCCCGATGCCAAGGACGGCGCCAGCGCCGTGGCCGGTCGGGCCATGGGCTACCTGTCGGGCATCAAGGACGCCATCGTCTACGCCATCGTCCCGCCGGCGGTGCTGGAGCTGGGTAACGCCACCGGCTTCGACTTCTATCTGCAGGACCAGGGCGGCATCGGCCACGAGGCGCTCATGGCCGCCCGTAACCAGCTGCTCGGCATGGCCGCGCAGAATTCCAAGCTGATGCAGACCCGTCCCAACGGCCTCAACGACGAGCCGCAATTCAAGCTCATCGTCGACGACGAGAAGGTACGGGCGCTGGGCCTGTCGCAGAGCGACGTGAACCAGACGCTGTCCATCGGCTGGGCCTCCAGCTACGTCAACGACTTCATCGACCGCGGTCGGGTGAAAAAGGTGTACCTGCAGGGCGAAGCTAGCGCACGGATGAATCCCGAGGACTTCAACAAGTGGTACGTGCGCAACGGCTCGGGCGAGATGGTGCCGGTATCGGCCTTCGCCCGCGGCGAGTGGATCTACGGCTCGCCCAAGCTGGAGCGCTACAACGGCATCTCCTCGCTGGAGATCCTCGGTTCCGCGGCGCCTGGCTACAGCACCGGTGACGCCATGGCCGAGATCGAGCGCATGGCCAAGGACCTGCCGCAGGGCGTGGGCATCGCCTGGACCGGGCTGTCCTACGAGGAGCGGCTGTCGGGCTCCCAGGCGCCGGCGCTCTATGCCCTGTCGCTGCTGGTGGTGTTCCTCTGTCTGGCGGCGTTGTACGAGAGCTGGTCGATCCCGATCGCGGTCATCCTGGTGGTGCCGCTGGGGGTGGTGGGGGCCTTGCTGGCCACCTATTTCCGCGGCCTGGCCAACGATGTCTTCTTCCAGGTGGGTCTGTTGACCACCATCGGCCTCGCGGCGAAGAACGCCATCCTGATCGTGGAATTCGCCAAGGAACTGCACGAAGGCGGCAAGAACATCGTCGACGCGGCGGTGGAAGCCTCGCGTATGCGTCTGCGGCCCATCATCATGACCTCCATGGCCTTCATCCTGGGCGTGGTACCCCTGGCGATCTCCTCGGGTGCCAGCTCCGGCAGCCAGCACGCCGTGGGTACCGGCGTGATCGGTGGCATGCTCACCGCCACGGTACTGGCGATCTTCTGGATTCCCATGTTCTACGTGGTGGTCAGCAGCCTGTTCAAGGACAAGGCCACCAAGGACCAGGAAGCCCATGGCAAGGAAGGACACTGATATGAAGAAGTCTGTCTTGGCGGTGGTCGTGGGCATGCTGGCCGTCTCCGGCTGCAGCCTGATCCCCGATTACCAGCGGCCCAATGCGCCGGTGGAGAACGCCTGGCCCCACGGCCAGGCCTATGATGCCCTGACGGTCAATCGCGACCAGCAGGCGGCCGACATCGGCTGGCGCGATTTCTATCGCGACCCGGCGCTGCAGCAGTTGATCCAGCTGTCGCTGGACAACAACCGCGACCTGCGCCAGGCCGCCCTGAACGTGCGGCTGTATCAGGCGCAATACCGCGTGCAGCGCGCCGAGCTGTTTCCCGACATCGGCGTCAGCGGTACCGGGACCCGTACCCGGTCGCCGGAGGACTTGAGCCAGGTCTCCGCCATCCGCGAACTGCTCGCCGGCAACAGCGCCGATGGCGCGGGGGGCGGCGGCGGTGGCAGCATCAGCAGCCAGTACAGCGTGACCCTGGGCTTCACCTCCTATGAGCTGGACCTGTTCGGGCGCCTGCGCAGCCTCAGCGAGCAGGCGCTGCTCAACTACTTCGCCACCAGCGAAGGACGCCGCAGCACCCAGATCTCGCTGGTCTCGGAAGTAGCCAACGCCTACTACGCCTGGCTCACCGATCAGCGCATGCTGCAACTGACTCGCGAGACCCTCGCCGCCTACCAGCGCTCCTACGATCTGACCCGCCAGACCGTGGAGAACGGCGTGGCCAGCGGGCTGGACCTGCGCCAGTCGCGCACCGCCCTGGAAGGGGCGCGGGCGAATCTGGCCCAGTACACCCGCCAGGTTGCCCAGGATCGCAATGCCCTGACCCTGCTGCTGGGCACCTCGATCCCGGCGGACCTGCCGCAAGGCAAGGGCCTGGATGGCAAGGACCTGCTCGCCGACCTGCCGGCCAACCTGCCGTCGGATCTCTTGCAGAAGCGTCCGGACATCCTCCAGTCCGAGCTGCAGCTGCGCGCCGCCAACGCCAACATCGGCGCGGCCCGGGCGGCCTTCTTCCCGCGCATCAGCCTGACCGCCCAGGGCGGCACGGCCAGCCGGGATCTCAATGGCCTGTTCGACGCCGGTTCCGGCTACTGGACCTTCTCGCCGAGCATCAACATCCCGATCTTCACGGCCGGTAGCCTCAAGGCCAGCCTGGATGCGGCCAAGATCCAGAAGGACATCAACGTCACCACCTACGAGAAGTCGATCCAGACCGCCTTCCGCGAGGTGGCCGATGCCCTGGCGGCGAAGGGCACCTACGACGACCAGTTGCAGGCCCAGCAGGACCTGGTGCAGGCCAGCCAGGAATACTACGACCTGGCCAACCTGCGCTATCGCCAGGGCATCGACAACTACCTCACGGTACTCGACGCCCAGCGTTCGCTGTATAGCGCCCAGCAGCAGTTGATCACCGACAGACTCAACCAGCTCAACAGCGAGGTCACCCTGTACAAGGCGCTCGGCGGTGGCTGGCTGGAGCGCAGCCAGACGCGACCGCCCCTGGCGGCCAAGCCCTGACCCTGGTTTGAAGAGACGCCGGCCCGAGCCGGCGTTTCCTTGTCCGCCATCCCCGTCTATCGACGCCGCTGGGGGGCTGGGTATACTGCCCCCTGTCCCTTTCTCTGGAGTTTCTGCATGCGCTATCGCCTGTTGCTCGGCCTGCTCGCCGCCACTGGTCTGACCCTGGCCGGCTGTGCCAGCAGCCCTCAGCAATTGAGTCCGCAACCCCAGATCACCGCGCCCATCGCGCCGGTCGGCCAGGGCCAGCCGGTCTCGGTCCGCGTGGTCGACGGTCGCTCCTCCTTCACCCTGGGCACCCGTGGCGGGCTCTATCCCGACACCAGCGTGGTGGTGGTGCAGACCCAGGACGTGATTCCCAAGCTGCAGGCGGAAGCCGAGAAGGCCGTACGCCAGATGGGCTTCACCCCGTCGCCCAATGCCGGCCCGGGTGCGCCCCAGCTGACCCTGACCCTGGCCGAGCTGAACTACCAGTCGCCCAAGGAACTGTACGTCACCGCCTCCGACGTCGCCGCGGCCTTCCAGGTGGACGTGCGCAACAGCCAACGCGGCTACCGGGGGCGCTATGGCGCCAGCCTCAACCAGCGTTTCGGCATGGCACCCAACGCCGAGGCCAACACCAAGCTGGTCAGCGATGTGCTGAGCGATGCCCTGACCCGGGTGTTCAAGGATCCGACCGTGGTGCAGGTGCTCAGCGGTCGCTGAAAACCTGACGCCCACAAAAAAGCCCGGCACCGACCGGGCTTTTTCGTGGGTGGCTGGCGACTATTCCAGGCCGGCCAGCACGCGGTACTTGTTCAGCACCGGCTGGGCGTACTGGCGCACCAGTTGTGCCCGGTACTCCGCCGGGCATTCGGCCAGGCGTCTTTCCCATTCGGCACGGGCGACCTCGATCTCCTCGGCCGGAAACAGGGCGTCCACGGCGGGCACGGCCAGCTCCGCATCGCGGCCATCCCAGGCGGCATAGGCCAGGTAGCTGGCCGGAAACAGCCGGTAGTTGCCGAGGATCTGCCGGTCCATTTCCTGGGCCAGCGCCTTGGCGTCCTCGAATTCGCCGCTCACCGGCTCGCCAAAGGCCACGTGCACCCGGCCCTTGTAGCCGGTGATACCCAGGGCGATGCTGACGTCGTCCTCGCCCGGCGCCTTGGTGTAGCTGCCGGTGGTGGCGCGGATGTGCAATTCGCGGGCCTTGGCCTGGTCGCAGGGATCGAATTCGTAGCTGATGGACACCGGCACGATGTTCAGCGCCTTGACCAGCTCGGCGAAGGGCTCGTCCTTGCAGCTCATGTGGAACATCTTGAGGATGGCCGAATCGGTGCGGTCATCGCCGTCCTTGGCCCGGCCCTCGGCCTGGGCGATCCAGATGGACTGGCCGTCCTGGCGGATCGAGTGATTGATGTAGGCGGACAGGTTCTGGTACGCCGCCAGCTTTTCGCGGCGACCGCTGATGGAGCGGTGCACGATGAAGCTCTTGTTCAGCCGCATCAGGTCGCTGACGAAGGGCTTCTGCAGCAAGTTGTCGCCGATGGCGATGCGCGGCGTTGGCAGACCGGCGTGGTAGACGGCATAGTTGACGAAGGCCGGGTCCATCACGATGTCGCGGTGGTTGGCCAGGAACAGATAGGCGCGACCACTGCGCAGCTGGTCGATGCCCGAGTAGGTGACGCCGTCCGAGGCCTTCTCGATGGCGCGATCCACATAGGGTTCGAGCTTGTCCTGCAGCGCCGCGACGCTCTGGATACCACTCAGTTCCTGGCGCAGGCGGGTGCGCAGCAGGGGGCGCACTACCCAGCCGAGTCCCTTGGACAGGCGCGGGAACCGGTAGCCGGCAAGGATGCCGATGAAGTGGTCGTCGTCGATCAGGCGGGCCAGAACCCCGGGGACTTCCGCGTCGTTATAGGGTCGAATGGCTTCGAACTCGCCCATGGTGTTCTCTTGTAGAAATTCCGGCGGCCATAGTAGTGGGCGTGGCGCCAGATGCAAGCGTCAGGGGCCGGATGGGCGGCAGGTTGGCAGTCAAGGAGTGCAGGCAGATGCTGGAAAGCCAGGAATACGATTGCCCTTATTGCGGCGAACCGGGCGAGGTGGTGCTCGACCTCAGCGGCGGTGACCAGGACTACTACGAGGACTGTGAAGTCTGCTGCCGACCGATCCGCTTCGGCCTGCACACCGATGGCGAGGACTGGAATCTCGAGGTTCGGCGGGAGGACGACTGATGCGCCGCATCTATGAGCCGGGTTCGCTGCACGAAGGCGAATTGCTCCTGGCGGTGCTGGCCAGCGAGGGCATCAGCGGCTTTCTCGCCGGGCGCCATCTGCTCGGTGGCATCGGCGATCTGCCCGCGGTGGGCTTGCTTGGCCTGCTGGTCGAGGACGAAGAGGCGCAGCGCGCGCAGGCGCTGATCGCCGCGTACAATGCCGCCACGCCCCTGCCGGGAGAGGATCCTTCTCCCGAGCAGGGCATCCTCATTTGTTGAAAGGTTTTCATGTCCGGACGCTACGCCCTGTTCCGCTGGCCCGCTGAATTCGCCGGCTTGCCGGGTTTTCCCGACAAGCATCCCCCGCGCTGGAACATCTCGCCCCACCAGCAGGTGCTGCTGCAGCGGCGGACCGCCGAGGGCGAGCGGGTCGACAGCGGTCGCTGGGGGCTGACGCCGCCCTGGCTCACCGATCTGTCCCGCACCCCCACCCATGCCCGCGCCGAAAGCCTGGCCACCCAGCCGATGTTTCGCGAGCCCTTTCGCCTGCGGCGCTGTCTGCTGCCGGCCAACGGCTTCTACGAATGGCGCGGTGGCCACCGCAAGCGGCCCTACTGGATGCTCAATGGCGAACCCCTGGCCTGGTTCGCCGCGCTCTGGGAGGCCTACCCGGCCGGGGATCAGCTCTGGCTGTCGGTGGCCATGGTCACCCAGGCGGCCGGTCCGCTGCGCCGACCGATCCTGCTCGATGCAGCGGGTCGTGCCCTCTGGCAGGATCCAGACAGCACGCCCGAAGCCCTGCAGGAGCTGTTGGCCGCGGGCGGCATGCCGCTGCGCGAGCGGGTCTTGGCCAACATCGTCAACCGGCCCGAGGTAGACGGGCCGGAGTGTTTGACTCCCTTGTAACCCGCTAGACCTTGAAGCGCGCCGCCAACTGGCGCTGTCGTTCGGCCAGTTCGCTCAGGTGGCTACCGGCGCGGGTGGCCTGATCAGCCTGGTCGTGTACGCCATTGGCCGCCTGGCCGATGTTGACGACGTTGCGATTGATGTCCTCGGCCACCGCGCTCTGCTCCTCGGCGGCGCTGGCGATCTGCAGATTCATTTCGGTGATCTCGCCCACGGCGGTGAGGATGACCTCTAGGGCCCGGCTGGCCGCCTGGGTCTGTTCCACCTGATTGCTGGTCTGGGCATGGCTGTTCTGCATCAGCGCCACGGTCTCCCGGGTGCCGCTCTGCAGGCGCTGGATCATGCTCTGGATCTCGCCGGTGGCGACCTGGGTCTTTTGCGCCAGGGTGCGCACCTCATCGGCCACTACGGCGAAGCCACGGCCCTGCTCGCCGGCCCGGGCCGCCTCGATGGCCGCGTTGAGCGCCAGCAGATTGGTCTGCTCGGCGATGCCGTTGATGGTGGTGAGGATGGAACCGATGTTCTCGCTGTCATCGGCCACCCGGCGTACCTGGGTCACGGCGCGCTCGATTTCCGCGGCGAGGGTGGCGCAGTCGCTGACATTCTGCCGCACCACACGCTGGCCTTCGCTCACGGCGCTATCGGCCTGGGTGGCCGCCTGGGCGGCGCGTCCGGCATTGCTGGCGACATCCTGGGCGGTGGCGGTCATCTCCTGCATGGCGGTGGCCACCTGGTCGATCTCCTGCAGCTGGCGCTGCACGCCGTCGCGGGTGCGCTGGGCGATGTTGGAGGTCTGGGTGGCGGCCGTGTTCACGTCGCTGACCGAATGTACCAGCTGACCGATGAGGTGCTGCAGCGAACCGAGGAAGGCATTGAAACCGCTGGCGATGGCACCGAGTTCGTCGCGGCGATTGACCGTCAGCCGCTGGGTCAGGTCCCCATCGCCCTTGGCGATGTCGTCGAGCATGGCCACCATCTGCCGCAGCGGGCGGGCGATGCGCAGGCTGACCAGCCAGAGCAGCAGCAGGCCGCCGCCAGCCACCAGCAGGCCCACCAGCAGCATGCCGGCCATATCAGTACGGCGTTGCTCGCCGAGGGCCTGTTGCAGGAGATGCAGATCGCTGAGCACCGCCGCGCGGGGCAGCTGCAGGATCAACGTCCAGGTGGTGGCATTGTTGCCCAGGCGCAGCGGTAGATACACCTGATAGAGGTCGTGTTGGCTATCGAAACGGCGGGTCACCCCATCGCCGAGTTGCGCCAGGCCCTGGGCCGCGTCGCCGAGTATCTGCGCGGCCGGCTGACCGAGCGCCTTGGGATCCCGGGTATAGGCCACCAGGGTGCCGCGGTTGGCGACCAGCGCCATGCTGCCCGCGCCCTCGTAGAGACCGGCGTTGGCCTGCTTGAGCTGCTCCTGGATGAAGGCCAGGGACAGGTCGGCGCCGACCACGCCCTTGAAGGCACCCTTGACCAGGATGGGCACGTTGAAGGAGGACATCAGGATCTTCTGTCCATTCATCTCGTAGGGTGCCGGATCGACGATGCAGGGCTTGAGGCTCTGCCGCGGGCAAAGGTAGTACTCACCCTCGCGGACCCCGGTGGGCAGCACCGTCTGGCTTTCCATGGTCGGCCCCAGGGGTTCCACCTTCAGGCCGCCCTCGGGTGTGCGATACCACCAGGGCATGAAGCGACCCGTGGCGTCGTAGCCGGCTTCGCTGCGTCCGGCGTACTGGGCATCCGCGCCGTCGAAGGCATTGGGCTCCCAGCCCACGTAGACGTCGAGCAGTTCGGGATTGTCGAGCAGGGTCTGCTGGAGCAGGTTGTTGAGGCCTTCACGGTCGATCCGCAGGGGCCGTTCGGCGCTGCTGTCGGCCTGGGCATTGAGTTGAGCGATACCGCGGGCGACCGTGAGCGGCAGATCCAGCTTCTGCATCAGGCTGCCGGCAATCGCCTGGGCCTGGGCATCCAACCGGGCCTGGGCAGCACGCTCGGCAAGCTGGGCGGTATGGGTGTCGACCAGGCTTTGGGTGCGCATGCCGGCAAAGAGCACATAACCGACGAGCGCCATGACCACGGCCAGGATGCAGCTCCCCGAGAGCAGCGTGATGGTCGTACGGACTGAGCGAAAAGACATCGACAACACTCCAGTGCTTGGGTGGCGCGAGGTTATCGGCAGTGCACCGCGCTACCTTTAGGTTTTAGCGGCGCATCGGTGCCGACGAATCCCTCCCCAAGCAGAGAGGAGGGGCACGCAGCTAGCCTTGCTAGACGCGGAAGCGTCCCGCCAGCTGGCGTTGCTGCTCGGCCAGTTCGCGCAGTTGCTGGCCGGCGCGGGAGGCGCTGTCGGCTTCGCCGTGGACCGCCTGGGCGCTCTGGCCGATATTGACCACGTTGCGATTGATGTCCTCGGCCACCGCGCTCTGCTCCTCGGCGGCGCTGGCGATCTGCAGATTCATGCTGGTGATTTCGCTCACCGCCGCCAGGATGGTGTCCAGAGCGCGCCGGGTGGCCTCGGTCTGGGCGACCTGGGTGCTGGTCTGGGCGCCGCTGGCCTGCATCACCGTCACCGCCTCGCGGGTGCCCTGCTGCAGGCGCTGAATCATGCTCTGGATCTCGCCGGTGGCGACCTGGGTCTTTTGCGCCAGGTTGCGCACCTCGTCGGCCACCACGGCGAAGCCACGGCCCTGTTCGCCGGCGCGGGCCGCCTCGATGGCGGCGTTGAGCGCCAGCAGGTTGGTCTGCTCGGCGATGCCGTTGATGGTGGTGAGGATGGAGCCGATGTTCTCGCTGTCCTCGGCGACCCGGCGCACCTGCTCCACCGCACGCTCGATCTCCTCGGCGAGGGCGGCGCTGCTGGCGACGTTCTGCTGCACCAGGCGCTGACCTTCGTTGACCGCGCCGTCCGCCTCGGTGGCGGCGCGTGCCGCGCGACCGGCATTGCCGGCCACGTCCTGGGCGGTGGCGGTCATCTCCTGCATGGCGGTGGCCAGCTGGTCGATCTCCTGCAGCTGGCGCTCCACGCCATCGCGGGTGCGCTGGGCGATATGGGAGGTGTGCTCGGCCGCTGTGGCCACCTCGCCCACCGAGCGGATCAACTGGCCGATGAGGCCCTGCAGCGAGGCCAGGAAGCGGTTGAAGCCGCCGGCCATGGCGCCGACCTCGTCGCGGCGCTCGGTGGCGAGGCGCTGGGTCAGGTCGCCGTCGCCCTGGCCGATGGCGTCGAGCATGGCGACCATCTGCCGCAGCGGCCGGGCGATGCGCAGGCTGATCAGCCAGAGCACCAGCAGGCCGGCACCGGCGACCGCCAGGCCCACCAGCAGCATGCCGACCACATCCTGGTGGCGTTGGCTGCCCAGGGTGTCCTTGAGGCTATAGAGATCGGCCAGCACGGCTTCGCGGGGTAATTCGACGATCAGCGTCCAGACCTGGCGGTTGTCGCCGGCGAAACGCAGCGGCAGATAGACCTGGTAGCGCTGGCTTTGGGCGTCGAAACGGCGGGTGACGCCTTCGCCGAGGTCCTTGAGCCCGGCCAGGGTCGTGCCCAGCACCGGCTCGGCCGGCTTGCCCAGTTGGCTGGCGTCGGCGGTGTAGGCGACCAGGGTGCCCCGCCCGGCGACCAGGGCCATGCGGCCCACGCCGCCATAGAGACGGCCATTGGCCTTGACCAGCTGGCGCTGGATGAAGTCCAGCGGTACGTCGGCGCCGACCACGCCCTTGAAGGCGCCACCGACCAGGATGGGCACGTTGAAGGAGGCGATCAGCACCTGCTGTTCGTTGACCGTGTCGGGCATGGGGTCGAGCACGCAGGTGGTGCGAGCTTCCCGTGGACAGAGGTAGTACTCGCCTTCGCGCACACCCGACGGCAGGCGGGTCTGGCTTTCCACGGTCTCGCCAATCGGCTCCACCGTCACGTCGCCATCAAGGGTCTTGTGCCACCAGGGGGTGAAGCGGCCCTGCTCATCGTAGCCGGCCGCGGCGTCACCGCGATGGCGCTCGTCCTGGCCATCGATGGCATCTGGCTCCCAGACGGTATAGAGGCTGAGCAGGCCGGGCTGGCGTTTCAGGGTCTGGCCCAAGAGCCGGACCAGACTCTGGCGATCCAGGTCGACCTGCTGGTCGCCACCGCTGCCCATGGCCACGTTGAGCTGCGCCAGCTGGTTGGCGAGTTGCAGGGGAACGTCCAGTTGGCGCTGCAGCTGGTTGCCCACGGCTTCGGCTTCCGCGGTCAGCTGGGCCTCTGCGGCAGTGGCGGCCAGGGCCTCGGTATGGGTATCGACCAGCGTGCGGGTGCGCTGAGCGGCAAACAGGGTGTAGGCGATCAGGGCGATCACCACCACCAGGATGCAAGCGCCGGCCAGCAGGGTGATGGCGGTGCGGATGGAGCGGGAACTCATGGGGGACTCCGGAGGGCGTTCAATGCCGTGGACTATCGGCGGCGCTGACGATCCATTGAGGCCTCCGGTCGCCTGCGCACGAACGTTGCCGGGCGCGACGCCCCTCTCTATGCTGTATCCGCCTCGATACCTGGAGATTCCCATGCGCCGTATCCTTCCCCTCGCAGGCCTGTCCTTGAGCCTGCTACTGGTCGCCTGCCAGACCGTCAACACCACCTCGGGTGGCGCGGTCGGGGTGCAGCGCAAGCAGTACATGTTCAGCATGCTGTCCGAGCAGCAGGTCAACCAGATGTACGCCCAGTCCTATGCCAAGACGGTCAGCGAAGCCAAGGCCGCCGGCAAGCTGGCCAATGACAGCGCCGACGGCAAGCGCGTCGCCGCCATCGCCAAGCGCCTGATCCCGCAGACCGCGGCCTTCCGCCCGGACGCGGTGAACTGGGACTGGCAGGTCAACCTGGTGCAGAGCGACGAGCTCAACGCCAATTGCGGTCCGGGCGGCAAGATCTTCGTCTACAGCGGCCTGATCGATCAGCTCAAGCTGACCGACGACGAGCTGGCCGCGGTGATGGGCCACGAGATCGCCCACGCCTTGCGCGAGCACAGCCGCGAGCAGATGTCGCGGGCCTATGCCATCCAGATGGGCGAGAACCTCGGCGGGGCCCTGCTGGGTGTTGGCCAGGGCGGCATGCAACTGGCCGACCAGGTGTCCCAGGTGGCCCTGACCCTGCCGTTCAGCCGCGGCAACGAGAACGAAGCCGACCTCATCGGCCTGGAGCTCTCGGCCCGTGCCGGCTACAACCCCAATGCCGCCATCACCCTCTGGCAGAAGATGGCCCAGGCCAGCCAGGGCAAGCAGCCGGCGGAATTCCTCAGTACCCACCCGTCCGACGCCAACCGTACCAAGGCCCTGCAGGCGGCGATTCCCAAGGTGATGCCGTTGTATGAGGCGGCGAAGAAGGGGTGAGGTTTTGACTAGGGGTGGCGTTTTCCCTCACCCCAACCCTCTCCCAAGGGGAGAGGGTGCTGGTTGGGTACTACGGGGGTAACATTGCCGCGGTTCGGCCGCGCCTGTTGGGCTTCGACGATGAAGCCGTCTCAACCCAACCTACGGATGCCGCGTAGGTTGGGTTGAGCGCAGCGAAGCCCAACAGCGTTACCGCCGCCGGGCGCTATAGACCTTGAAGCCGTCCCGCTCGGCCAGGGTGCGGCAGTTGCCGAAGGCTGCCTCGATCAGCGGCGGATAGCGCAGGAAGCTGTTGGCCACCAGGCGCAGTTCGCCACCGGGCCTGAGATGGCGCACCGCCTCGGCCAGCAGGGTTTCGGTGGTGCGATAGTCGGTCTTCACACCGCTGTGGAAGGGCGGATTGCTGACGATGGCGGCGAGGCCCGTGGGCGCTGCGGCGATGCCGTCGCCGGCGATCACCGTTCCGCTCAGACCGTTGGCCGCCAGGGTCTGGCGACTGCTGGCCACGGCGAAGGCGTCCACGTCCAGCAGATGCAGGGTGCTGGCGGGATAGCGGCGAGCCAGGGCGGCGCCGACCACGCCGGCGCCGCAACCGAAGTCCAGCACCGCGCCCTCGGGCAGGCCGTCGAGCTGGTCCAGCAAGAGCGCCGTGCCCACGTCCAGCCGGCCATGGCTGAAGACGCCCGGCAGGCTGAGAATGTCCAGGTTCACCCCAGCCCGCTCCAGCCGCTGGCGTTGCAGCCAGGCGTCGGGGCGCGGATCGGCTTCGGTGTGCGGTCCCTGCACCACCCACAGTTGGCAATGACGGGCGCTGTCGAGCTTGCTGGCCTTGCCGAAGGCACCCAGCTGGCGCGCGGCGCGTTCGATGCCGGCCTTCTTTTCACCGACCAGATAGAGGCTGCCCGCGGCGGGCAGGCGGCCGGCCAGGGCGGTGAGCAGGAAGTCAGTGGCCTCGCGGGACTTGGGCAGGAACAGCACGGCATTGGCGAAGTCGTCCGGGGGCGGTTCGATGCCTAGAAGAGAGCGGCCCGGATAGCGCCGGGCCAGTTGCTCGGCCTCGCCCGCATGCCAACCCCAGCCACTGGCCGCGGGCAGGGCGCCGAGCAGGTCGTCAGCCGGTAGCCCTGCCAGCAGCAGGGGACCGCCGAAGCGCTCGGGGTGGCGGAGGAGGACTTCGCTGCGCGGATCCATGGGGCTACCTGGCGAAAAAAGCGCGAACTTTAGCAGACCACTCGCTGCGGTGTGCCGGCGAAATGGCCTTGGGCATTGGCGGCGAGCTGGCCGATGATCCGCTGGCGCGCTTCACGACTACCCCAGGCGTTGTGCGGGGTAACGATCAGTCGCGGAATGTCGCCGGCCAGCAGCGGATTGCCGTCGCGCGGGGGTTCCACGCTGAGCACGTCGGTGGCGGCGCCGGCCAGGTGGCCGCGTCTCAGGCAGTCGGCCAGGGCCTGTTCGTCGACGATGCCGCCGCGGGCGGTGTTGACCAGGAAGGCCGTGGGCTTCATCGCGGCCAGTTCGGCGGCGCCCAGCATGCCGCGGGTCAGGTCGGTGAGCGGACAGTGCAGGGTCAGGGCATCTACCTGGGGCAGCAGTTCGGCCAGCGGCAGGCTGCCGGGACGCGCCGGACGGCCGGGCAACTGGCCTACCAGGGTCTGCATGCCGAAGGCTTCGGCCAGCCGCCTGACCGCGCTGCCCAATTCGCCCAGGCCGAGCAGGCCAAGGGTCTTGCCCTCCAGCTCGACGATGGGGTGATCGAGCAGACAGAACTGGCTGGCGGTCTGCCAGCGCCCGGCGCGGATATCCGCCTGGTAATCCGGTAGCCGCGTGGCCAGGGCCAGCAGCAGGGTCAGGGTGTGCTGGGCGACCGAGGCGGTCCCATAGCCCTGGCAGTTGCAGACCCGTACGCCCTGGGCGCGGGCGGCGTCCAGGTCGATGTTGTTGGTCCCGGTGGCGCTGACCAGCACCAGTTTCAATTCCGGGCAGGCGGCCAGGGTCTGGGCGTCCAGCACCACCTTGTTGACGATGGCGACCTGGGCGCCGGTCAGGCGCGCGGCGACCTCGTCCGGAGCGCTCGCCGGATGCAGCTCCAGTTCGTCGAACACCGCGCGCAAGGGCACCGGGTCCAGATCGCCCAGGTCGAGAGAGGCATAGTCGAGGAACACGGCGCGAGCGGGCATGACGACTCCAGCGGAGAAGGGAAGGAGGCCCGAGCCTAGCAGCCGCGGGTCGTCCAGGAAAACCGCCCGGTTGTGGCTGGAGTATGCTGGGGGGATGAATTATCTCGCTCATCTGCACCTGGGCGGCCCCAGCCGCGAAGACCGTCTCGGCAGCCTCTATGGCGATTTCGTCAAGGGATCGGCGGACGCCTGGCCGGCCGGGATCGCCGCCGGCATCCGGCTGCACCGGCGTATTGATGTCTATACCGACGACCACCCCCTGGTGATCAGGGCCAAGACGCGGCTGCCCGCGGCGCGGCGGCGAGTGGCCGGGCTGCTGGTGGATGTCTTCTTCGATCACTGCCTGGCGCGCCTCTGGCACGACTACGCCGAGCAGCCACTGCCGGGCTTCGTCGCGGACTGCTACCAGACCCTGTTGGACGAACCGGAACTGCCGCCGCGGCTGGCCCGCATCGCACCCCTGATGGCACGCCAGGACTGGCTGGGCAGCTACACGGACTTCGCCGTGCTGGAGCGAGTGGTGGAGGGCATGGCGCGACGGTTGTCGCGCCCGGAACTGCTGGCCGGCGCCTTCGCCGAGCTGGACGCCGCCTATGACGGCCTGGTCGAGGATTTCCGCGACTTCTATCCGCAGCTGCAGGCCTTTGCCGCCGCCGAACGGGCCGCGCGCGGTTCCAGCTGAATCCCGAGGCGGGCAGCGATGGCCGCCTGGCATTCACCCGCCAGCACCTGGCGCGGCCGGCCCTGGGGCAGGATGGGTGGCAGCAGTTCGATCCTCAGGGTGGTGCCGCCGTTGTCCAGCAGGCGCAGCAGATGGCTCACCAGGTCGTCGTCACCGATGAAGGCCGCGGCCCGGTCAGGCTCGCCGTGGCGCCAGTAGCTCAGCGCCACGGGTTGCAGCGGGGTGCCGGTGGCGATGGCCGGACTCAGCAGCCGACCGTGAAAGGTGCGCAGCCCGCTGCCGTCGGTGGTGGTGCCCTCGGGAAAGAGCGCCAGCGACAGGCCCTGGGTCAGGCGCGTGGTCAGGGCCTCGCCCAGGGCATCGCCGCGCTCGGCCCCGCGGCGGATGAACAGGGTGCCGGCCTGGCGCGTCAGCCAGCCGGCGAAGGGCCAGTGGGCCACCTCCGCCTTGGACAGAAAGCTCAGCGGCCGCAAGCTGCCCAGGGCGACGATATCCAGCCAGGACACGTGATTGACCAGCCAGAGGTGGGTGCCGCGCGGCACCTCGCCGCTGACCTCCAGCCGCAACCGCAGCGCCCAGGTTAGCACCTGGAAGAAGCGCCGCGTCAGCCGTTGCCGCAGCACCAGGCAGGGCCGGCGACTCAGCGCCACCGCCAACGTCACCGTCAGGGCGAACAGTGCCCCGAGCAGCAGCGCGGCCAGCACTGGCAGCAGTCGCCAGACGCGACGCAGTCGCCTCATACCGCGGCCTTGAAGTGGCGGGCATAGCGTGGGCAGAGGTCTTCGCGCTTGAGCAGGATGAAGACGTCGGCCACGCCGAATTCCGGATCCCAGCAGGGCGCGCCGCAGACCTGGGCACCTAGGCGTAGATAGGCCTTGAGCAGGGGTGGCAGCTGCACCACCAGGTTGTCTGGCACGGCGACGAAGGGCAGCGGCCGCCGCGGCGTGGCGCGGATCGCTGGGATGCGTTCGTCCCGCGCCGCCTGGCGCAGCAGGGCGGCCGCCTGCAGGCCGCCGTCGGCCATGGGCACGCTGGCGCAGCCCATGAGGTAGCGGTAGTCGCCGCAGGCCATGATCTCGGCCAGTTCCGCCCACAACAGGGCGATGGCCGCGCCGGTGCGATGCCCGGGCGCCACGCAGGTGCGGCCGATTTCCAGCAGCGGGCCCTGCAGCGTGTCCAGACCCTCCAGCTGGAATTCGCTCTCGCTGTAGAGACTGCCCAGCCGCTCGCGCCGACGGCCGTCGAGCAGCCGGGTGGTAGCGATCAGCTCGCCGCTGCGCAGGTCGCGCACGCCCAGGTGCAAGCAGTGAGCGTCGTAGGGGTCCTGGTCGAGGTTATCGGCGAAATGCACGCCGTAGGTACTGCCGAAGACCGCGGCTCGCAGGCGCTGGGCGGCGCGGATATCTGCAGCGGTCGACAGGCGTTCGGCGCGCAGCGCGGGCGGTGCGGACACTGGAATCGGCATGGCAGGGCTCCGGCAGTGGGTATGCAGCAAACCCTAGGTAGCCGGGATGACAGCCCCGTGAAGCGGCCGTGGCGATTGCGTGACGGGCGGTCGCGCACCGTTGCAGGGGCGCCCTCCAGATGCCTCCGGGCGCCAGGGGACTGACCGAACGCATTCGCAATTGCTAAGTTGGACGCGTAGACTGATGCGTCATCCTAAATTTTTCCCAGCATGAAGGTTCTGGCCATGCAGATCGCGGCGAACACGGCAGTATCCATCGACTACACCCTGACCAACGACGCCGGCGAAGTCATCGACAGCTCCGCTGGTGGTGCTCCGCTGGTGTACCTGCAAGGCGCAGGCAACATCATTCCGGGTCTGGAGCGTGCTCTGTCCGGCAAGCAGGCCGGTGACGAGCTGAAAGTGGCCATCGAGCCGGAAGACGCCTATGGCGAATACACGCCCGAACTGGTTGCCACCCTGGGCAAGGAAATGTTCGAAGGCGTGGACGAGCTGGAAGTGGGCATGCAGTTCCACGCGTCCGGCCCGGACGGCGCCATGCAGATCGTCACCGTGCGTGACATCGACGGCGACCAGGTCACCGTCGACGGCAACCATCCCCTGGCCGGCCAGCGCCTGAACTTCGATGTGAAGGTGGTCAACGTGCGTGCCGCCAGCGACGAAGAAATCGCCCATGGTCATATCCATGGCGAAGGCGGTCACCAGCACTAAGCCTGGCGACAGCTTTCCACGACGCCCGTGTCCGGCCTTGCCGGCGCGGGCGTCGTCGTTTGTGGAGTCCGTGCAGGGGAGCGCCCTCACCCCAACCCTCTCCCAGGGGGAGAGGGGGCTTGTTTGGCGGTGTGGGCGGAGCGCGCCGTAGGTTGGGTTGAGGCGGCTCCATCGCCGAAGCCCAACAGCCAGAAACCATGGTATCCGGCGTGGTGGTCCGGAGTTGTTGGGCTTCGCTGCGCTCAACCCAACCTACGCGCAGGATAGCCGTAGGTTGGGTTGAGGCGGCCTTATCGCCGAAGCCCAACAGCTGGAAACCATGGTATCCGGCGTGATGGTCCGGAGTTGTTGGGCTTCGCTGCGCTCAACCCAACCTACGCGGAAGATAGCCGTAGGTTGGGTTGAGGCGGCTTTATCGCCGAAGCCTAACAATCAGGAGTCGCTGTCGGGATAGGGTGTGTTGGGACGTCCGGCAAGCAGGGCTCAGGAGCGCACCACCAGCGCCTTGTTGCCTTCCTCACGTACCCAGAACAGCGTCGCCCCGGCCACGGCGGCAGGCATGAACAGGGCGTTCAGGCCGGGCACCAGCAGCGCCAGGTAGGTCACCCCGCCAAAGCCCAGGCAGCGCAGGCGGCGGGTGCGCAGCCAGGCGAGCATGCTGCGGAAATCCAGTTTGTGGTTGTCGGCGGGAAAGTCGATGTACTGCACCGCCATCATCCAGACGCCGAACAGGATCCACAGCGGTGCGGCGATCAGGTTGAGACCGGGGATGAAGGTCAGCACCAGCAGGCCCAGGGCGCGTGGCAGGTAGTAGCCCAGCTTGCGCAGTTCACGCTGCAGGGTGCGCGGCACCATGGTGACCAGCTCGGTGAGATTGAAGGGTGGGAAATCATCCTGCCCGCGCACCAGTACCTCGACCTTTTCCGCGAGAAAGCCGTTGAAGGGCGCCGCCACCAGGTTGGCCAGCATCGTGAAGGTGAAGAAGATGATCGCCAGCAACAAGAGCACGAACAGCGGCCAGAGCAGCCATTCGACGAAGCCCGCCCAGGCCGGCAGGCTTGGCATCAGCTGCTCCAGCCAGCCCTCGAAGCCCCGTACGGCGAAGGTGAGGATGGCGGCGTAGAGCAGCAGGTTGATGGTGAGCGGGATGACCACGAAGCGGCGCATGCCGGGGCGGGTCACCAGGCGCAGGCCTTCGGCGAAGTAGGCGGAGCCGGACAGGGGAGCGACAGCCATGAACATTCCTGACAGGTGGCGGGAAGGCACAGCTTACCTCAGGGCGCCATTGGCGAAGCGGTCGACATAGGCGCGCCCTATGGTCTGGATTTAGAATGCTCGCTTCTATGGAAGGGCCATGCCCGTTAGGCTGAGCCCATCCTTGGACCCGGTGTCCGCCCGTCGACACCGGTCGCGCCCTCGCCAGGAGCGATGAGCGCTGCGGAACGGCTCCGCACGAACACCGGCCGGTACGCCTAGCGGCGCGCGGGCCACTTTACTCTTTGGTCTGCCGGAGACCCCGGCAGGGAGAATGTCATGTCTGAAGCCAGCACCACGCGTCATTCGCGTCTCATCATCCTTGGTTCCGGTCCGGCCGGTTACACGGCCGCGGTCTATGCCGCCCGGGCCAACCTCAAGCCGCTGCTGATCACCGGCATGCAGATGGGCGGCCAGCTGACCACCACCACCGAGGTCGACAACTGGCCTGGCGATCCCCATGACCTGACCGGTCCGGCACTGATGGAGCGGATGCGCGAGCACGCCGAGCGCTTCGAGACCGAGATCGTCTTCGACCACATCAATGCCGTGGACTTCGGTGGCAAGCCCTACACCCTCAAGGGTGACAGCGCCACCTACACCTGCGACGCCCTGATCATCGCCACCGGTGCCAGCGCCCGCTACCTGGGTCTGGCCAGCGAAGAGGCCTTCATGGGCAAGGGCGTGTCCGCCTGCGCCACCTGCGACGGCTTCTTCTATCGCAATCGCGAGGTGGCGGTGGTCGGCGGCGGCAATACCGCGGTCGAGGAAGCTCTGTATCTGGCCAACATCGCCAGCAAGGTGACCCTGATCCACCGCCGCGAGACCTTCCGCGCCGAGAAGATCCTGCAGGACAAGCTGCGCGCCCGGGTCGCCGAAGGCAAGATGGTGCTCAAGCTCAATGCCAGCGTCGACGAGGTGCTAGGTGACAACATGGGCGTCACTGGGGTGCGCCTGAAGAACAACGACGGCAGCACCGAGGAGTTGCAGGTGGCCGGTCTGTTCGTCGCCATCGGCCACACGCCCAACACCGCGCTGTTCGAAGGCCAGCTGGACAGCCACGACGGCTACCTGGTGGTGAAGGGTGGTCGCGAGGCCAATGCCACCGCCACCAACGTCCCGGGCGTGTTCGCCGCCGGTGACGTGGCCGACCACACCTACCGCCAGGCGATCACCTCGGCCGGTGCCGGTTGCATGGCTGCCCTGGACGCCGAGCGCTACCTGGATGGCTTGGGCGATCTGCAGGTCCTGTAAGCGCCTGATTGTCGCCTGACAACGAAAAACCCCGGCACTGGCCGGGGTTTTTCGTTTCCGGTGTCTTCCGGCCTGCGGCAAGACTGGCTTGGCTGCCTTGACGATCTTTCTGGAAATGCAACGAGCCCCGGCCGATTGGTCGGGGCTCGTTCTTTGGGGTTTCCCTCACCCCGGCCCTCTCCCTGGGGGGAGAGGGGAGGCGTGCCTCTTACTTGCCGTACACCGGCAGGCGGGCGCAGACGGCCTTGACCTTCTCGCGCACGGCATCGATCACCGACTCGTCGCCCATGTTGCCGAGGATGTCGCAGATCCAGCCGGCCAGCTCGCGGCACTCGGCTTCCTGGAAGCCACGGGTGGTGACGGCCGGGGTGCCGATGCGCAGACCGGAGGTGACGAAGGGCGAGCGCGGATCGTTCGGTACCGAGTTCTTGTTCACGGTGATGAAGGCACGACCCAGGGCCGCGTCCGCGTCCTTGCCGGTGATTTCCTGCTTGATCAGGCTGAGCAGGAACAGGTGGTTGTCGGTGCCACCGGAGACCACGTCGAAGCCGCGCTCGATGAACACGCCGGCCATGGCCTGGGCGTTCTTGATCACCTGCTGCTGATAGGTCTTGAACTCGGGCTGCAGGGCTTCCTTGAAGCACACCGCCTTGCCGGCGATGACGTGCATCAGCGGACCGCCCTGGGCGCCGGGGAAGACCGCCGAGTTGAGCTTCTTCTCGATGGCTTCGTTGGCCTTGGCCAGGATCAGGCCGCCGCGCGGGCCGCGCAGGGTCTTGTGGGTGGTACTGGTGACCACGTCGGCGAAGGGCACCGGATTGGGGTAGACGCCGGCGGCGACCAGGCCGGCGAAGTGGGCCATATCGACGAACAGGTAGGCACCCACGGTATCGGCGATGGCGCGGAAGCGGGCGAAGTCCAGCACCTGGGAGTAGGCGGAGTAGCCGGCGACGATGACCTTGGGCTTGTGCTCCTGGGCCAGGCGCTCGACCTCGGCATAGTCGATCAGGCCTTGCTCGTCGATGCCGTACTGGACGGCGTTGTACAGCTTGCCGGAGGAGGACACGGTGGCGCCGTGGGTCAGGTGGCCGCCGTGAGCCAGGCTCATGCCGAGGATGGTGTCACCGGCTTCGATCAGCGCCAGGTACACGGCCGAGTTGGCCTGGGAACCGGAGTGCGGCTGGACGTTGGCGTAGTCGGCGCCGAACAGCTGCTTGGCGCGGTCGATGGCCAGTTGCTCGACCACGTCGACGTATTCGCAACCGCCATAGTAGCGCTTGTGGGGATAGCCTTCGGCGTACTTGTTGGTCAGCACGCTACCCTGGGCTTCCATGACCGCCGGGCTGGTGTAGTTTTCCGAAGCGATCAGCTCGATGTGATCTTCCTGACGCTGGGCTTCCTGCTGCATGGCGGCATACAGGTCGGCGTCGAAGCGGGCGAGGGTGGTTTCACGGCTGAACATGGCGGCAGGGTCCCCTGAGGCATGGCGAAGAGCGAGCCCGGTCGGGCTCGTGAGGGGCAACATTCTACCCCATCGCGGGAACTCTGAGGTATGAGCGCCAGTCATGCGGTGGCGCCACCGGTCTCATGTCAGCACGGGAAACAGACCCTGACGTTCCAGGCGCTGGCGCAGCAGGTCCGGCGGCAAGGGGCGATCGAAGAGGAAACCCTGCACCTCGTCGCAGCCATGGGTGCAGAGGAAGTCCAGCTGCTCCTGCTCTTCCACCCCTTCGGCGATCACCGAGAGGTTGAGGCTGTGGGCCATGGCGATGATGGCCCGGGCGATCTGGGCATCCTGCTCGCCGTGGGGCAGGCCGTCGACGAAGCTGCGGTCGATCTTGAGGATGTCGATGGGGAACTGCTTGAGGTAGTTGAGCGACGAGTAGCCGGTACCGAAGTCGTCCACCGCGATGCACAGCCCCAGGCCCTTGAGTTCGCCCAGCAGTTGCAGGGCTTCGCCGACGTCGCGCATCAGGATGCTCTCGGTCAGTTCCACTTCCAGGCAGGCCGGTGCCAGACCGGTCTCGGCGAGGATGGCGGCGATGCGCTGGCCGAGCTGGCCATCGCTGAACTGGCGGGCGGAGAGGTTCACCGAGACCTTGGGGATGCGCACCTTGGCGGCGTGCCATTCGCGCATCTGCCGGCAGGCCTCGCGGATCACCCAGTCGCCCACCTGGACCACCAGGCCGATCTCCTCCAGCACCGGGATGAACTCCGCCGGCGAGACGTGGCCGCGCACCGGGTGCTCCCAGCGCAGCAGGGCCTCGACCCCGGTCAGGCGGCGGGTGTCGCAGCGATACTGCGGCTGGTAGTGCAGGCGGAACTCCCCCTGCAGGAGGGCATGGCGCAGATCGGCTTCCAGTTCCAGGCGTTCCAGGGCGCGGGCGTTCATCTCGGCCTGGTAGAACTGGAAGTTGTTCTTGCCCATCTCCTTGGCATGGTACATGGCCGTGTCGGCGTTCTTCATCAGCTGGCTGAGCTCGCTACCGTCCTGGGGCGACAGGGCGATCCCGATGCTGGCGGAGACGAAGAATTCGCGGCCTTCGAGGATGAAGGCTTCGGCCAGCTGGGTAAGGATCAGCTCGCCGACGCGGATCGCCTGGGCCAGGGCGGCCTCGCGGGTTTCCAGGCCGGAAAGCAGCAGGGTGAATTCGTCGCCCCCCATGCGCGCCACGCTGTCTTCGGTGCCGACGCAGGCAGTCAGGCGCATGGCCACCTCCTTGAGCAGACGGTCGCCGGCGGCGTGGCCGAGGCTGTCGTTGATCGGCTTGAAGCGGTCGAGGTCGAGGAACATCAGCACCACCCAGCTGCCGTTGTGGCGGCTCTGCTGCAGGGCGTTGTGCAGGCGATCCTGGAACAGGGTGCGGTTGGGCAGCAGGGTCAGGGCGTCATAGTAGGCCAGGCGGTGGATGCGTCTTTCGCTGGCCTTGCGCTCGCTGATGTCGACGAAGAAGCAGACATAGCTCATCAGGTCGCCGTCGTCGTCGCGGATGGCAGTGATGCCGACCCAGGAGGGGTAGGGCTCGTTGTCGTGCCGGCGCTGCCAGAGTTCGCCTTCCCAGCTCTCCTCGGTGCGCAGCTGCTGCATCACGTGCTGCAGCTGGTTGGCTTCCTGCTTGTCGGCGCAGAGCATCATCGGTTGCTGGTCGAACACCTCTTCGGGGCTGAAGCCGGTGATGCGGGTGAAGGTGCGGTTGACCCGCACGATGTAGCCCGCCGGATCGGTGACCAGGATGGCGCCGGCCGAGTGGTCGAACACCGTGGCCGCCATGCGCATGTCCTTGTCCGTGCGGCGCTGGGCGGAGATGTCGCGGCAGATGCCGAGCAGGCCGGCGAAGCGCTCATGGTCGTCCCACAGCGGCTTGAGGCGCAGCTCGATCTGCAGGGTATGCCCCTGGGCGTGCAGGCAGTCCAGCACCAGGGGCGCGAAGTGCTCGCGGCGCAACTCGGCCAGGGCGCGTGGATTGTCGAGGCTGCGCAGCAGCCGTTGCAGGGTGCGCCGGACCTCCTGCCACTGGCGCGAGTGCACCACCAGTTCGGCCAGGGTGCGCTGTTGCAGCTCACCGACGGGATAGCCGAGCAATTCCTCCACCGAGGGACTGATGTAGTTGAGCACCAGCTGGGCGTCGGTGGTGAAGATGACGTCGCTGATGCTTTCCGCCAGCTGCCGGTAGCGATTCTCGCTTTCGCGCAGGCGCTCGCTGGCCCGCACCATGTCGGTGACATCCAGGGCCAGCCCGACCACGCTCGCCGCGGTGCCGTCCGCCGCACGGGCAAGGCGCTGCTCGCGCACGTCGAACCAGCGCCAACCGCCGTTGCGGTGCTGCCAGCGCAAGAGACTGCTGCTGGGCTGGTCGGAGAGCGTCGGCCGCATGCTCACCACCCGCTCGTGCAGTTCGAGGTCATCCGGGTGCAGGCGCGCGCGACCGAGGCTGGCGAAGGCCTCCGGCGGATAGCCGAGCTTGAGTGCCAGTGAACGACTCTCGTAGGTCAGTTCGCCGCTGGCCACGTCATAGGTGTAGAGGGTGTCGGGGATGGCGCTGATCAGATTCGACCAGAAACTGTCGCGCTCGAGCAGGCGCAATTCGCCCAGCTTGCGCTGGGTGATGTCGTTGAGGCTGAGCAGAGTGGCGTCGAGGTGCCGGGGGTCGGCTGGCAGGTGCATGGTCAGCCAGAGGTGCCGTTCGCCCTCGGCGGTGCCGATGCAGGTCTCGAGTTCCAGTACCTGCTGACCGGAGAGCAGGCCGGCCAGCAGGCGGTAGCGCTTGCCGCCGAGCTGGACGCGGGAGTCACCTACCAGCCGCGCCCAGGCCTGGTCGAGGTGCTCGATGCCGAGCATTTCCAGGGCGCGCTGGTTGATCTCGGTGATGCGTACCTGGCGACCCAGGGTATCCAGCACATCGGGCTGGCGGGCGAACAACTCCGCCAGTTGCTCGGGGCGCTCCAGCCCCAGGTCGCGCATGCGGGGCCAGATGGCGCTCAGATCGACCACGCAGATGCCGGTGTGCACCCCGTTGAAGATGTTCTCATAGCGCTGGCGGGTGGTCTGGATGGTGTCCAGGTTGCGCTGCTGGTCGGTGACGTCGCGCAGCACCCAGACGAAACCGTCCTGGGTCTGGGTACGGTCACGCAGGACCCGGGCGCTGGGCTGGCTGTCCGCCAGGGCATGGCAACTGACCGTGAAACGGCGTGGCTGCCCCTCCACCGTCAGGCTGATCAGGGCACCACTGTCCCGCTCGGCGGGCGTCAGGGCAACCAACGGGGGCAACAGACTGGCGAGGAAATACTGCTGGGCGTCGTCGGGGGCGATGCCCAGCAGACGGCCGGCCGTGGCGTTGACATGGACCAGGCGGCCATCGGCCTGGGTCATGCAGACGGCTTCCTCGATGCCGTTCAGGGCGGTGCCCGCCAGGCGCAAGCCACGCCGCGAGGCGAGGGTGAGGGCACGTAGGCCCTGTTCTTCGCGCAGCAGCAGGTAGAGCAGGATGGCGGCCACCAGGCCGGACAGGCTGAACAGCGCCAGGCGGCCGAAGGAGGCGCCCAGCAACGTGGCGCCCACGTCTTCGTCGGGGTGGGTACCCACCACCTGCCAGTTGCTGTAGGCCAGCTCCTGGCGGACCTCGTCGATGCCGCTCGCCGCCGGGGTCGCGCCGACGTGGAACAGCAGGGTGCCCTGGGTGCGATCCTCCAGGCGCCAGTCGAGGCCCGATGGCACCCGGCTCGGCCGCCACAGGGATTCGAGCAGGGGCGCGCTGGTCAGCACCCACCAGCCGTCCTGCAGTTGAGGATCGCCGGCCAGCAGCACATAGAGAGGCGCGGCGCTGGCCTCGGCATTGTAGCCGTAGCGGAAGTCGGCCTGACCGCTGCGGGCGATCAGTTGCTGGATGAAGGCGGCGTCTGGCGTATCACCCAGGCGCGCGGCGCGCAGGTTGGCATTGGCCGGCAGCCAGCGCACCTGTTGCAGGCCGGGAAAGAAGTCCTTGAGACTGAGCAGCAGATTGGGCGCCAGCGGCAGGGTCGGATCCAGCGACCAGCGCAGGGTGCTGCGCACGGCCTGGGCCTTGAGCGCCAGCCCGAATTCGACGGTGTTGGCCAGTTGCCGGGTCAGGCCTTCCAGCTGTTCGCGACGCAGGGCCTCGCGCTCGGCCACGCTGGCGAAGGCCTGCCAGAACATCAGGGCCAGCATGGCCAGCAGCGAAAGGATCAGCAGACCGCGGGTCAGGCGTCGCGAGGAGGGGGCGAGCGGCTCTTCCGGCAGCGAGGAGGACGGGCTATTCACGACGGACTGCGTTCCTGCAGAGGCGATGGCCGTTCGGCTGCGCCCGGTTCCGCGGGGCAGGGATGGCCTATGATAAGGGACCGGACGGTGTCTCCGCCGGTTTTTTCCGCGTGATCAGCGTCGGCGCTTTCGTCGCGCGGGGTTTCGACAGCGTTCGCTGCTGACGCCATACTGTGTCCCCTGTTTTTCATTCCGGTCCCAAGGTTCTCCCATGGCTCAATACGTCTACACCATGCACCGGGTCGGCAAGGTCGTGCCGCCCAAGCGTGAAATCCTCAAGAACATCTCCCTGTCGTTCTTTCCCGGCGCCAAGATCGGCGTGCTCGGTCTGAACGGCGCGGGCAAGTCGACGCTGCTGCGCATCATGGCCGGCGTCGATACCGAGATCGAAGGTGAAGCGCGGCCGATGCCCGGTATCAATGTGGGTTATCTGCCGCAGGAACCGAAACTTGATCCCGAGCAGACGGTTCGTGAGGTGGTCGAGGAAGCGGTCGGTCAGATCAAGCAGGCCCAGGCCCGCCTGGACGAGGTCTATGCCGCCTACGCCGAGCCGGATGCCGACTTCGACGCCCTGGCCGCCGAGCAGGCCAAGCTGGAAGCCATCCTCCAGGCCGCCGACGGCCACAACCTGGAGCGCCAGCTGGAAGTCGCCGCCGACGCCCTGCGCCTGCCGGCCTGGGACGCCAAGGTCGGTGTGCTCTCCGGTGGCGAGAAGCGCCGCGTGGCGCTGTGCCGCCTGCTGCTGTCGGCCCCCGACATGCTGCTGCTGGACGAACCCACCAACCACCTGGACGCCGACTCGGTGGCCTGGCTGGAGCATTTCCTCCACGACTTCCCCGGCACCGTGGTGGCCATCACCCACGACCGCTACTTCCTCGACAACGTCGCCGGCTGGATCCTGGAACTGGACCGCGGCCAGGGCATCCCCTTCGAGGGCAACTACTCCGGCTGGCTGGAATCCAAGGCCGCGCGCCTGACCCAGGAAGCCAAGCAGGAAGCCGCCCACGCCAAGGCCATGAAGGCCGAACTGGAATGGGTACGCTCCGGCGCCAAGGCCCGCCAGTCCAAGTCCAAGGCCCGTCTGCAGCGCTTCGAGGAAATGCAGTCCCAGGAATTCCAGAAGCGCAGCGAGACCAACGAGATCTACATCCCCGCCGGTCAGCGGCTGGGCGACAAGGTCATCGAGTTCAAGAACGTCAGCAAGGGCTATGGCGACCGCTTGCTGATCGACGACCTGAGCTTCGTGGTGCCCAAGGGCGCCATCGTCGGCGTCATCGGTGGCAACGGCGCCGGCAAGTCGACCCTGTTCCGCATGATCATGGGCAAGGAACAGCCGGACGCGGGCAGCATCGAGATCGGCGACACCGTGCAACTGGCCAGCGTCGACCAGAGCCGCGAGAACCTGTCCGACACCAAGACCGTCTGGGAGCAGGTTTCCGACGGCTCCGACGTGATCAAGATCGGCAACTACGAGGTGCCCTCGCGCAGTTACGTGGGGCGCTTCAACTTCAAGGGCGCCGACCAGCAGAAGTTCGTCAAGGACCTCTCCGGCGGTGAGCGCGGGCGTTTGCACCTGGCGCTGACCCTCAAGCAGGGCGGCAACGTGCTGCTGCTGGACGAACCCTCCAACGACCTGGACGTGGAAACCCTGCGCGCTCTGGAAGATGCGCTGCTGGACTTCCCTGGCGCGGCCATCGTGATCTCCCACGATCGCTGGTTCCTTGACCGTATCGCCACCCATATCCTCTCCTACGAGGATGATTCCAACGTGGTGTTCTTCGAAGGCAACTACACCGAGTACGAAGCCGATCGCAAGAAGCGCCTGGGTGAGGCCGCGGCCCAGCCCAAGCGGGTCAAGTACAAGAAGCTGGCGTAAGCGTCCGCCGAAACGCCGCTGGGGAAACCCAGCGGCGTTTTCTTTTGTCTCGTTGCTGCGGGAGGCCTGAACGTTGTTTTCAGTGCCGTCAGCCTCACGCCCAACCCCTGATGGAGAAAACCCGATGCTGTCTAGCCGTTCCCGCCTGTCGCTGCTGCTCTCCGCGGCCCTGGCCACCCCCGCCCTGGCCGACGAGGTCCAGGTGGCCGTGGCCGCCAATTTCAGCGCGCCGCTCAAGGCCATCGGCGAGCAGTTCACCCGGGACACCGGTCATCAGCTGGTGATTTCCAGCGGCGCCACCGGCCAGCTCTATACCCAGATCAGGAACGGCGCGCCCTTCGCGGTCTTTCTCTCTGCCGATGACACCACTCCGGCCAAGCTGGAAAGCGAAGGCGCGGCGGTCAAGGGCTCGCGCTTCACCTATGCCATCGGCACCCTGGCGCTCTGGTCGCCCAAGTCTGGCTATGTGGACGGCGAGGGCGCGGTACTCAAGCAGAACGCCTTCACCCACCTGGCCGTGGCCAATCCCAAGACCGCGCCCTATGGCCTGGCCGCCACTCAGGTGCTGGCCAAGCTGGGCCTGACCGAGGCGGTGGCGGCCAAGCGGGTCGAAGGCCAGAACATCACCCAGACCTACCAGTTCGTCGCCACCGGCAATGCCGAGCTGGGCTTCGTCGCCCTGTCGCAGATCTACCAGGACGGCAAGATCAAGGAAGGCTCGGCCTGGATCGTGCCGGCCGCGCTCTATGAGCCGATCCGCCAAGACGCCGTATTGCTGGACAAGGGCCAAGAGCAGCCGGCGGCCAAGGCGCTACTGGCCTATCTCAAGGGACCCCAGGCGGCCGCGGTGCTCAAGGCCTACGGCTACCGGCAGTGATCCCATGACCCTGAGCGCGGCGGACTGGGCGGCGATCCGCCTGACCCTGGAACTGGCCAGCGTGACCACGCTGCTGCTGCTGGTGCTGGGGACGCCCCTCGCCTGGTGGCTGGCACGCACCCGCTCCCGGCTCAAGGGGCCCGTCGGCGCCCTGGTGGCCCTGCCGCTGGTCTTACCGCCCACGGTGATCGGCTTCTACCTGCTGCTGGCCATGGGGCCGGAAGGCTGGGTGGGGCAGTTGACCGAAGCGCTGGGCCTGGGTCGGTTGCCCTTCACCTTCGCCGGGCTGGTGGTGGGTTCGCTGTTCTATTCGCTGCCCTTCGTGGTGCAGCCGCTGCAGAACGCCTTCGAGGCCATCGGTCCACGTCCCCTGGAAGCGGCGGCTACCCTCAGGGCCGGCCCCCTGGATACCTTCTTCCATGTGGTGCTGCCGCTGGCGCGACCGGGCTTCGTCACCGCCGCCATCCTCGGCTTCGCCCATACCGTGGGCGAATTCGGCGTGGTGCTGATGATCGGCGGCAACATCCCGGGACGGACCCAGGTCGTCTCCACCCAGATCTTCAATCACGTGGAAGCCATGGAATATCCCCAGGCGCACCTCCTCGCCGGCGGCATGCTGGTCTTCTCCTTCGTGATCCTGCTGCTGCTCTATGGTCGCCGCGGGCGGTCGGCCTGGACATGAGTCTCGCGGCGAGATTCCAACTCGCGCACCCGGGGTTCACGCTGGACGTGGACCTGGCGTTGCCCGGCAGCGGCGTCACCGCGCTGTTCGGCCCCTCGGGCTCGGGCAAGACCAGCTGCCTGAGGTGCGTGGCCGGCCTCGAAACCGCGGCCCGCGGTAGCCTGGTGGTGGCCGGCGAGACCTGGCAAGACAGCGAACGCGGGCTGTTCCTGCCGCCGCACCGGCGCGCCCTGGGCTACGTCTTCCAGGACGCCAATCTGTTCGAGCACCTGGACGTGCGTCGCAATCTACTGTTCGGCTGGAGGCGGGTGGCACCGGGCGACCGGCGGCTGGCGCTGGAACAGATCGTCGAGCTGCTAGGCATCGAAGGACTGCTTTCGCGCATGCCGGCGCGCCTGTCTGGCGGCGAACGCCAGCGGGTCGGCATCGCCCGAGCGTTGCTGACCAGTCCGCGCCTCCTGCTCATGGACGAGCCCCTGGCGGCGCTGGACGCCGAGCGCAAGGCCGAGATCCTGCCCTACCTGGAACGCCTGACCCGAGAGCTGGCGCTGCCGATCCTCTATGTCAGCCACGCCCCCGACGAGGTGGCGCGGCTGGCCGATCACCTGGTGCTGCTGGAGCGGGGCCGGGTGCTGGCCAGTGGGCCGACCACCGAGGTATTGGCGCGCCTCGACCTGTCCATCGCCCTGGCCGAAGACGCCGGAGTGGTGCTGGAAGGGCGGGTGCTCGGCCATGACCCGGACTACGGCCTGCTCAGTCTGGGCCTGCCGGGCGAGCAGCGCGTATTGCTCGCCCATGCGCCGCTGCCGTCCGGGCAGGCGCTACGCATCAAGGTACTGGCGCGAGATGTCAGCCTGAGCCTGGAACGCCAGCACAGCAGCATCCTCAATGTGCTGCCCGCTACCGTCGCCGAGATCGCCCCGACCCGCTCGCCCGCCCAGGTGCTCTTGCGCCTGGACCTGGGCGGTACGGCGCTGCTGGCGCGGATCACCCGTTATTCGCTGGAGCGCCTGACGCTGCAGCCGGGCAGTCGGGTCTGGGCGCAGCTCAAGTCGGTGGCCGTATTAGCCTGAAGCTGCCGCAGGCCGGAGTCGCTCCAGCAGAAAATCCACCAGCACCCTGACCGCTGCCGGCAGCTGGCGATCCGGTGGATAGAGCAGCCAGGCGGTGCCCTGGTAGGGACCGAGGTATTGCCAGTCGGGCAGTACCCGCAGCAGGCTGCCGTCGGCCAGACCGGCTTCGGCGGCAAAGGCCGGCAGGCAGGCGATGCCGAGGTCGGCGAGGGTGGCTTCCAGGCGCACGCCGCTGTGATTGCAGGCCAGGCGGCCGCGCACCGTCACGCTTTCCACCCGGTCGCCGCGGCGCAGTTGCCAGCGCTGGTCGCCCGGAGTTTCGCCCAGGTACAGGCAATCGTGTTCGGCCAGTGCCTGGGGCTGCTGCGGCGTGCCGCGCCCTTTTAGATAGGCCGGGCTGGCGCAGAGCACGAAGTCCATCTCCCGCAGCGGTCGGGCGACGAAGCCGGCAGGCGGCTGCTCGGTGATGCGCACCAGCAGATCCTGGTCGTCGGCGATGGGGTCCAGCGGGCGGTCGTCCAGGCGCAGTTGCAGATCCACTTCGGGATAGCGCTGGAAGAAGTCCGGCAGCAGCGGCGCTATCAGCCGGTAGCCGACCGCCTTGGGCACCGCCAGCCGCACCTGGCCGCGAGGTTCTTCGCGGTGCTGCAGGCCACTGTCCAGTGCCGCGCCGGCGGCGGTTAGCAGTTGGCGGCAGTGGCCAAGCACCTCGCGGCCGGCCTCGCTCAGGCGCAGCTGGCGGGTGGTGCGCTGCAACAGGCGCACGCCCAGCTCCCGCTCCAGCCGCGCCACCTGGCGACTCACCGCCGAAGGCGTGGCGTCCAGCAGCCGGGCGGCGGCGGTGAAGCTGCCGGTCTCCACCACCTTGGCGAAGGCGACCATGCAGGGCAACAGGGGAAGGGCGCGCAGAAGGTCCATGCCGGAATCCATGGGAAGCAATGGGGCCGGGAAGACTGTCATTGCTTCCCCAGCGGAACAAGAGCTATGCACGCGAACGGGCTTATGGTGCCTACCTAGGGCGGGCACACTGGCGGCCTGTCCAAGGAGAAACCGTCATGTCGCAACGCCCCACCTTCGGCCTCGCCGAAGGCCTGCTGCTCGCCACCGCCCTGGTCTGGGGGACCAGCTACGCCGTGGTCAAGGACGCCGTGGTGCTCTATCCGGTGCTGGGCTACCTGGCGCTGCGTTTCTGCCTCACCGCGGCGCTGTTGCTGCCCACTCTGAGGGGCGAGGGCCGACGGGCCTGGCGACCAGGAATACCGACCGGTCTGTTGCTATTGGCGATCTTTCTCGCCGAGACCTATGGCGTGGCCCTGACCAGCGCCAGCAACGCCGCCTTTCTCATCAGCCTCTGCGTGGCCCTGACCCCCTTCGCCGAATGGTGGCTGCTCGGCCAGCGCCCCGAGGCCCGTGCCCTGGGCGCCGCGACGCTGGCGGTGGCGGGCGCCGGGCTGCTGACCCGTGGGGTGACCCTGAGCTTCAACCTGGGGGACGGCCTGATCCTGCTGGCGGCCGTATTGCGCGCGGTCAACGTCTGCGTGGTGCGCCGGCGCCTGCAGCAGGCCAGTGCCCCGGTGCCGGCCCTGGCGCTGACCGCGGTGCAGACCGGCGTGGTGGGCCTGGCCTGTCTGCTGCTGTTCGTCCTGGGCCCGGGTCTGGCGCCGCTGCCCATACAGCCAGGCTTCTGGCTCGCCACCGGCTACCTGGTGCTGTTCTGCACCCTGGGCGCCTTTCTCGCCCAGAACTATGCCCTGGGCCGCACCAGCGCCACCCGCGTCGCCCTGCTGATGGGCGCCGAGCCGCTGTTCGGCGCGCTGTTCGCCAGCTTCTGGCTGGACGAACGCCTGGGCCTCTGGGGCTGGCTGGGCGGCCTGCTGATCGTCATCGCCTCGCTGTGGGGGACGTTGCCGCGGCGGGCGCCAGACTATTCGAACACGATCCGCGGGAAATAGAAGCCAACCACCCAGTTGGGCACGTCGACGATCTCGCTGATGCGCAGGTCGCCACAGACCGAACAGAGCAGATAGGCCTGTTCCGCCGGCAGGTTGCGGGTCTGCCCGAGCCAGTCGATGGCGCCGCTGACGGCCATGCGCGCCGCAGCCAGCAGGTCCGGCCCGACGCCGGTGAAGACCTCGTAACCCGCGCCGTCGAGGTGGCGGGTGACCGGCCCCGGGGTGCTGAAGCGCGGCATGGCCAGCGGTTGCTGCTTGATCAGCTCGAAGGTCGCGGTGACCGCCATGGCGGTCTCGATGGCGGTGCCGCAGACCTCACCATCGCCCTGGGCAGCATGGGTATCGCCGATGGAAAACAGCGCCCCGGCTACCTCCACCGGCAGGTAAAGGCTGGTGCCGGCGGCCAGGTCGCGGATATCCAGGTTGCCGCCCACCCGCCGCGGTGGCACTACCGAGTGCAGACCTGGCGCAGCAGGAGCCACCCCCAGGGTGCCGGCGAAGGGTTTGAGCGGGACCCGCGCCAGCTCGCCGAAGGCGGCCGGTGTCTGCCCGCTGCGGTCGTAATGCCAGAGCTGCAGCACCGGGTCCGGAAACTGGTCGGCGAGCAGGCCGAAGCCGGGTATGTTGGCGGTCCAGCCAAAGCCGCTGGGGGTGAAGCTGTCCAGCGTCACCTTGAGTACATCACCGGGCTCGGCACCCTCGATCCACAGCGGGCCGCAGACCGGGTTGACCCGCTCGAAGGGCAGGGTGGCGACGTCGGCGGCACTGGAGTGGGCGTGGAAGTGGCCGTCCGCCGCGTCACGGCAGGCAAAGCTCACCGTCTCGCCCGGCGCGACCGCCAGCGCCGGGGCGAGGCTGTGATCCCAGCCGCAATGGCAGTGCTGGCTGTGCAGGGTCTTGATCATCGGAAGCCTCCGCGGGCGGGCAATGCCTAGTGGACGGCGTCATTGGCCTTGAATTCCGTGGTCCGACCGCTGAGTTTGAGAAAGGCCAGCACGGCCAGACCCAGCACCATCCAGCAGCTGCCGCCGACCTTGGCGTAGATGTCGGCGTTGAACAGCACATAGGCGAGGATGATGAAGCCGACCAGCGGGACCAGGGCGTACAGCAGCGGGCGACCGGCGCCGCGGTGATGCCAGGCCACTGCTACATGCAGGAGCAGGAAGGCGGTCAGCGCACCGAAGTTGCACATGGAGGCGAGCAGGTTGATCTGGCCGACAAAGAACAGTCCCAGCACCAGACTCAGAGCCGCCACCAGCAGGATGGCGCGCTGCGGCACCCGGGTCTTGGGATGGATCTGGCGCAGGAACTGCGGCAGCTGGCGGTCGCGGGCCATGGCGAACAGCAGCCGGGAGGTGGCGGCCTGGGCCACCAGGGCATTGGCGATGGCGGCACCGATGGCCACCGCCAGGGCGATCACCACCTGCAGCCAGGGGCCGGCGATCAGTCGGCCGATCTCGTAGAAGGCGTTGTTCGAGGCATCGGCGTCGGGGTACTGGATCAGGTTGGGTTGCAGCAGGGCGGCCAGCCAGGTCTGCACCATGAACAGCGCGGCCACCAGGGTCAGGGCCAGTAGGGTGGCGCGACCCACCACGCGGCTGCCGCCGCGGGTTTCTTCGGAGAGGGTGGAGATGGCGTCGAAGCCGAGAAAGGACAGCACCGCCACCGACAGGGCGCTGAAGATCAGCGGCAGGGAGAATTCCTGGGAGTTGTACAGCGGCTTCAAGGTCCATTCTGCGCCGTTGACCCCGCGGCTGATGGCCAGGGACGCCAGCACCACGAACACCAGCAGCACCGCCAGCTGGCCATAGAGGAACAGCCGGTTGGCGCGGGCGGTGGTCTCGATGCCACGCAGGTTGACCAGGGTGTTGAGGCCGACGAAGAAAACGATCCACAGCGGCTGGGGAATGGCTGGGATGACGTTTGCCATGGCGTTGGCGCCGATCACATAGAGCAGGGTGGGTACCAGCAGGTAGTCGAGCAGGATGGCCCAGCCGGCGAGAAAGCCCAGCGCCGGATGCAGGCCGCGACCGACGTAGGCATAGACCGAGCCGGCCACCGGAAAGGCGCGCGACATCTGCTGGTAGCTGACCGCGGTGAACAGCATGGCGACGAAGCCGATGAGGTAGGTGAGGGGCACCATGCCATGACTGGCATCGAACACCCCGCCAAAGATGGAGAAGGGGGCGATGGGCACCATGAACACCAGACCGTAGATCAGCAGGTCCTTCAGCCCGAGCTGGCGCTTGAGTTCCTGGGTGTAGCCGAAGCGGGCGAGGTCGGCGCTGTCGCCGGACGGAGCGTGCTGAGTCATGGGGGGCTTCCTCGAAGGGGCGGGGTAGACTCGACTCTAGGCCAGGGTGGACGCTGGCCCCATCCATAAAAGTGCTAGGTTTGCAGCAGCGCTGGCGTGACTGGCAGAACCTTTGCTTCGCGTTCCCCATCGTGATCCAGGGGAGGAGCTCCAAGATGCATGCCGATCTGCTCACCATCAGCCGCCGCCTCGTCGGATTGCCCACGCTCGACGCCTGTCTGGATGCGGTGCAGGCCAGCGCTGATCGCCTCGGCTGCAAGGCGCTGATCTACGACTACGCCCCGGTGCCGCTGAGCCACGAGGGGGTGCTCATCACGCCCTCGGTGTTCAAGGTGCGCAACGCCCCGGCGGACATGCAGGCCTTCTGGTGCGAGCGCGGCTATTACCAGATCGATCCGGTGCAGCAGTGCGCCAGCCGGCGCGCGGCACCCTTCGTCTGGTCGTTTCGCAGCGAAACCCGTAGCGCCCTGCGCGAGTACCTGGGTGACAGTCATCGGCCGGTCACCTGCTATGTGCGGGACAGCGGCCTCGCCACCGGGGTGACGGTACCGCTGCACCTGCCCGGCGGGGCCTTCGCCACCCTGACCGGCATCCTCGACGCCGATGCCCCGGACGCCGAGGCCGCCGGCGAAGCCTGTCTAGGCGCCTTTCTGGTCCTCGCCCATGCCTTCCAGGCCCGCGCCGACGAATTGCTCGCGCCCGCCGAGCGGCGCTGCGGCCAGATCCGCCTGACACCGCGCGAGCGTGAATGCCTGCAGTATTCCGCCAAGGGGCTGACCGCCAAGCGCATCGCCGCGACCCTCAACCGCTCCACCGCCACGGTCAACCTGCACCTCAACTCCGCCGCCCGCAAACTGGGCGCGCGCAACCGGGTCGAGGCGGTGGTGCGGGGATTGCACTATCGCCTGGTAGAAGTCTGAGCGACTTGGCCAGATTCGTGGGCCGTTCGACCTTGTGACACTCCCGCTGCGGCCTGACACTGGGGCCTCATCTGCCAAGGAGAGTCCCCATGAGCGCTGCCCGTCCCCCCGTTCCTCCCTTTACCCTGGAGTCCGCCCAGCAAAAGGTCCGCGCCGCCGAAGACGGCTGGAACAGCCGCGATCCGGCCAAGGTGGCCCTGGCCTATACCGCCGACAGCCGCTGGCGTAATCGCTCGGATTTCCTCCAGGGCCGCGCCGCCATCGAGGCCTTTCTCACCCGCAAGTGGCAGCGCGAGCACGAGTACCGGCTGATCAAGGAGCTGTGGGCCCATGACGGCGCGCGCATCGCCGTGCGCTTCGCCTACGAATGGCGGGATGAAGACGGCCAGTGGTACCGCGCCTATGGCAACGAGAACTGGCACTTCGACGACCAGGGCCTGATGGCCGAACGTCACGCGAGCATCAACGACCTGCCGATCAGCGAGGCCGAACGGCTGTTTCACTGGCCCCAGGGGCGGCGGCCGGACGATCATCCGGGGTTGAGCGAGCTGGGGCTTTGACCTGAAGCGAGCGGCTATCCCGAGCGGACCCGGTCCTGTACAAGGACCTCTGGCCGCCAGGACCCCAACACGATGCACTACCGCAACCTGCTCCGCCGCCTTGACCTGGTCTCGCTGCAGTTGCTGCTGGCGGTGCACGAGGAGGGCACCCTGACCCGCGCCGCCGAGCGCGAGATGATCGCCCTGTCCGCCGCCAGCAAGCGCCTGCATGACCTGGAGCGCTCGCTCGACAGCGAACTCTTCGAGCGCAACGCCAAGGGTATGACCCTCACCCCGGTCGGCGAGACGCTGCTGCATTACGCCAAGCGCATCCTCGCCGACGTCGAGCGCATCAGCATCGATGTCGGCGAACACCTGCAGGGCGTACGTGGCTACGTGCGAATGATGGCCAATATCTCCGCCATCATCGAATTCCTCCCCGAAGACCTGCAGGCCTTCACCGTCGGCCATCCCCAGGTCAAGGTCAGCCTGGACGAACGACCCAGCGCCGGGGTGGTGAAGGGCGTGCTGGAAGGCGCAGCCGACCTGGGCATCTGCTCCTCGGACACCGATACGCGTGGCCTGCTGGCCGTGCCCTACCGACAGGACACCCTGGTGGTGGTGATGCGCCCGGATCATCGCCTGGCCGGACGCGCGCGGCTGGCCTTTGCCGAGACCCTGGACGACGACCACGTCGGCCTGCACGCTGATAGCTTCATCAACCTGCGCACCAAGGCGGCCGCGCGCAGTCACGGCAAGGCCCTACGCCTGCGCATCCATGTACCCGGCTTCGATGCCGTGTGCCGCATGGTGCAGGCGGGCTTCGGCCTGAGCGTGCTGCCGCTGCAGGCCTTCGAGCTCATCGGGCGACCGCTCGGACTGATCGCCGCGGCGCTGGATGACGGCTGGTCCCAGCGTAGCCTGGCGCTGGTGGTGCGCGACGTCGAGTCGCTGTCGCCGGTCAGCCGGCTGCTCTACGACCACCTGCTGGCGGTCTGATCCAGGCCTTCGCGTTTCGCGAAGGCCCCTTGCCGAAAGACGTTAACCACCGACTGCACTATTGTCCTAGCATCGGCCTCATTCCAATAACAATGAGGCTCGCCTGCCATGACAGCTCTTACCGGACTGCGTGTAATCGAGATCGGCACGCTCATCGCCGCTCCCTTCGCCGCGCGCCTGCTGGCGGAATTCGGCGCCGAGGTGATCAAGATCGAAGCCCTAGACAAGGGCGATCCCCTGCGCAAGTGGCGCAAGCTGCACGAAGGTACCTCGCTCTGGTGGTACCTGCAGTCGCGCAACAAGAAGTCCCTCGCCCTGAATCTACGATCCGCCGAAGGCGTGGCCCTGGTCAAGCAGCTGGTCGAGGGCGCCGACGTGCTCATCGAGAATTTGCGCCCGGGCGCCCTGGAAAAGCTCGGCCTCGGCTGGGACGTCCTGCACGCCCTCAATCCCAAGCTCACCCTGGTGCGCATCTCCGGCTACGGCCAGACCGGCCCCTATCGTGATCGACCCGGCTTCGGCGCCATCGGCGAGGCCATGGGCGGTATCCGCTACACCACCGGTACCCCGGGCGTGCCGCCGGCGCGGGTCGGGGTCAGCCTGGGCGATTCCCTGGCCTCCATGCACGCGGTGATCGGCGCGCTGATGTCGGTGCTGCGGGTCAAGACCGGCCAGGGCGACGGCCAGGTGGTCGATGTCTCCCTGGTCGAAAGCGTGTTCAACGTCATGGAAAGCCTGGTGCCCGAGTACTCCATGCTCGGCCATGTCCGCGAGCGCACCGGCGGTGCGTTGCCGGGCATCGCGCCGTCCAACACCTATCCCACCGGCGATGGCGGTTTTGTGGTGATCGCTGGCAACAGCGATCCGATCTATGTCCGGCTGATGCAGGCCATCGGCCGATCGGATCTGGCCGAGCGCCCCGACCTTGCGCAGAACGACGGGCGCGCCCGCCACTGCGAACTGATCGACGAGGCCATCTCCGCCTGGACCGGCAGTCGCGGCATCGACGAGGTACTGGAGATTCTCAAAGGCGCCGAGGTCCCGGCCGGCCGCATCTATTCGGCCGCCGACATCGTCGCCGATCCCCATTACCAGGCGCGGGAGATGCTGCTGGACACTACCCTGCCCGACGGCGCCACCCTGAAGATGCCGGGCATCGTGCCCAAGCTGTCGGCCACGCCGGGCCAGGTCAACTGGCAGGGTCCGACCCTAGGTCAGCACACCGATGGTCTGCTGGCCGAACTGGGGCTGAGCGAAGCGGACATCCAGCGACTCAGGAAGGGCGGGGTGGTGCAATGAGTACCGAACGCCTGATCGTGCAGGAAGTCGCGCCCCGCGATGGCTTGCAGATCGAGCCGAGCTGGGTGGAAACCGCCGACAAGATCGCCCTGATCGACAAGCTCTCGGCGCTGGGTTTCTCGCGGATCGAAGCCGGTTCCTTCGTCTCGCCCAAGGCGGTGCCCATGCTGCGCGATGGCGAGTCGGTGTTCCAAGGCATTGTCCGCCGGCCCGGGGTCACCTATGTCGCCCTGGTGCCCAATCTCAAGGGTGCCCAACGCGCCCTGGCAGCGGATGCCGATGAATTGAATCTGGTGCTCTCCGCCAGCCAGACCCACAACCAGGCCAACATGCGCATGAGTTGCGAGCAATCTCTCGCCAGCTTCGCCGAGGTGGTGCAGCTGGCCCAGGGGCAGGCGGTCTCGCTCAACGGCACGGTGGCTACCACCTTTGGTTGCCCGTTCGAAGGGCGCATCGACGAAGGCTGGGTGTTCGAACTGGTGCAGCGCTACCTGGCGCTGGGCATGACCGGCATCACCCTCGCCGACACCACCGGCATGGCCAATCCGCGACAGGTCGCGCGGATCGTCCGCCAGGTGCTGGAACTGATCCCGGCGTCCGCCCTGACCCTGCACTTCCACAACACCCGCGGCCTCGGCCTGTGCAACGTGCTGGCGGCCTATGAGGCCGGCGCGCGCCGCTTCGACGCCGCCCTCGGCGGACTCGGCGGCTGCCCCTTCGCGCCCGGTGCGTCCGGCAACATCTGCACCGAGGACCTGGTGAATCTCTGCGTGGAAACCGGGGTGGAGACTGGGATCGACCTAGAGCGGCTGATCGCGTTGTCGCGCACCCTGCCGGCGCTGCTCGGCCACGACACTCCCGGTCAGCTGGCCAAGGCCGGTCGCAACAGCGATCTGCATCCGCCGCCCGCGGCCACTGGCTGAGCCGCACCCGTTTTCATTCGTTCGCCCTGACTACAACAACAAAGGAGCGCCAGCCTGGCCGCTCCCGGGAGACCGCTATGTCCTCATCCGCAACCTCCGCCGCCCTAGCGGCCACCGAACAGGCCATCGTCCGCAAGGTCGCCTGGCGGCTCATGCCGCTGATCATGGTCTGCTACCTGTTCGCCTTCTTCGATCGCATCAACATCAGCTTCGCCAAGTTCCAGCTGCAGGCCGACCTGTCGCTGAGCAACACCGCCTATGGCCTGGGCGCGGGACTCTTCGTGGTGGGCTATGTGTTGTTCGAGGTACCCAGCAACATGATGCTGTACAAGGTCGGCGCCCGGCGCTGGATCGCCCGCATCATGATCTCCTGGGGCATCGCCACTGCGCTGATGATGTTCGTCACCGCCGAATGGCAGTTCTATGTGCTGCGCTTCCTCATCGGCGCCATGGAAGCCGGCTTCGCGCCGGGCATCCTCTACTATCTGACGCTGTGGTTTCCGCAGAGCTATCGCGGCCGCATCACCTCGACGCTGTTTCTGGCCTCGGCCTTCGCCGGGCTGATCGGCGCCCCGGTCTCGGGGGTGATCCTCGGGCAGATGGACGGTCTGCTCGGCATGCGCGGCTGGCACTGGCTGTTCCTGGTCGGTGGCATCCCCTGTGTGCTGCTGGGGGTGCTGGTGCTGCGCCTGCTGCACGACCGCATCAGTGATGCGCCCTGGCTCAACGCCGACGAGAAGACCTTCCTGGCCAGCCGCATCGCCCGCCATGAAAACAACGGCCATGGGTCGCTACTGGCGGCGATCCGGCTGCCGGGCTTCCTGCTGCTCGGGCTGATCTACTTCCTGATCCAGGTCGCCTCCTATGGCCTCAACTTCTGGGCGCCGCAGCTGATCCGCAGCGCCGGTACCGAAAGCCCGACCGTCATCGGCCTGCTCACCGCCGTGCCCTACGTCTTCGGCGCCATCACCATGGTGGTGGTAGGACGGCTGTCGGACGCCAGCGGCGAGCGGCGCAAGTTCGTCTGTGGCCTGGTGATCGCCGGCGCCCTGGGGTTCTTCAGCGCCGGACTCTTTGCCGACCACACCACCTTTCTGATCCTGTCCCTGGCCCTGATGGGCGCCGGCATCATCGCCGCTATCCCGGCCTTCTGGGCCCTGCCGCCGAAACTGCTGGCCGGGGCCGGCGCGGGTGCCGCGGGGGGGATCGCGCTGATCAACACCCTGGGGCAGTTCGGCGGCATCGTCAGTCCGGTGATGGTGGGCTACCTCAAGGACCTGACCGGCAGCACCACCCCGGCGCTCTACCTTATCGGCTGCACCAGCCTGCTGGCCGCCGGCCTGCTGTTCTGGGCCCTGCCGCAGAGCCTGCGGACCTCGGACAAGGTCGGCGCCCGCGCCGTTGAGCCGCCCGTCACAGGCCCTGAGCAGGTGCCGCTGCTCGGTGACAAGCGGTCCCTGAACCCATGACGTTGACGGGAGAGAGGGGCGGGCATAGTTGCACCGGCTCTCTTCCCCGCGTCTAGGCCAGGGAGCTCGCCCTGCGGGCCCACGGAGTGATGTCGACCGCTTGCCCTCTCGTCAGGCTAAACGATCGGCTGCGTGTTTACCCGCTCCTCCGATGCATTTTTAATGCGTCGCTTTGCAGGCGCCGGTGTGGGGCCGCGTAGCGCAAGGAGCGAACATGATCATCGGCATAGACCTGGGGACGACCAACAGCCTGGTCTCCGTCTGGAGCGGCGAGAACTCTCAGTTGATTCCGAACGCCCTCGGCAAGGTGTTGACGCCCAGTGTCGTAGGCCTGGACGACAGCGGTCAGCTGGTCGTCGGCGACATTGCCCGGGAGCGGTTGCAAACGCATCCACAGCTGACCACCGCCCTGTTCAAGCGCTACATGGGGAGCGCCCAGGAGACCCTGCTGGGCCACCGGCGTTACCGAGCCGAAGAGTTGTCGTCTTTCGTCTTGCGCAGCCTCAAGGAGGACGCCGAACGCTACCTGGGCGAGCCGGTGACCGAGGCGGTGATCAGCGTGCCGGCCTACTTCAGCGATGCCCAGCGCAAGGCCACCCGCATCGCTGGCGAACTGGCTGGACTCAAGGTCGAGAAACTCATCAACGAGCCCACCGCCGCCGCGCTCGCATACGGCTTGCATCACAAGCAGGAGGCTACCTTCCTGGTCTTCGACCTGGGCGGCGGTACCTTCGACGTGTCCGTGCTTGAGTTGTTCGAAGGGGTGATGGAGGTTCGCTCCAGCGCCGGCGACAACTTCCTTGGTGGCGAGGACTTCGATGACGCGCTGGTCTCGCATTTCCTCGCCTCCTCTGCCGCCCAGGGCCTGCCGGATGCCAGTGGCGGTGCCCTAGCGCAGCGCCTGCGGCGTGAGGCCCAGCAGGTACGGCATCAACTCGGCCAGCAGCCGAAAGCCCTCTTCACCGTGCGCGACCAAGAGCGTGAATGGCTGCTGGAGATCACCCAGGAAGAGGTTGCCAACCTTTATCAGCCACTCCTGGAGCGGATGCGCGCGCCGATCGAGCGCGCCCTGCGCGATGCCCGGATCAGGGCGGCCGACCTGGATGAGGTCCTGCTGGTCGGAGGCACCACGCGTATGCCTCTGGTACGGCGCCTGGTGGCGGGGCTGTTCGGACGGATACCGGCGATGCAGCTCAATCCGGATGAGGTCGTGGCCCAGGGCGCGGCCATCCAGGCGGCGCTCAAGGCCCGACACGCCTCCCTGGAGGAGGTGGTGCTGACCGATGTCTGCCCCTACACCCTGGGTATCGAAACGACCAGGGGTGACGCCTTGCGGCGCGAGTATGGTATCTACCTACCCATCATCGAACGCAACTGCGTGGTTCCCGTCAGCCGGGTCGAGACGGTCTATCCCGTCGAAGATGACCAGACGGTGGTGAAGGTGCGCATCTTCCAGGGCGAGAGCCGCCTCGTGAAGCACAACATCTTCCTGGGGGAGCTCGATGTGCCTGTGCCGCCACGCCCCGGTGGCGGGGTCGCCGTCGAGGTGCGCTTCACCTATGACATCAATGGCCTGCTCGAGGCGGAGGCATACGTACCCCTCGCGCAGCAGAGGTACACCCTGGTGATCGAAAACAATCCCGGGGTGTTGAGCCAGGCGGAGATCGCGCAACGCCTGGAAGCCCTCGGCACGCTCAAGGTGCATCCCCGTGATCAGCAGGTGAACAGCCTGCTCGTGGCCAGACTGGAGCGGCTGTACCAGGAATGCCTCGGCGACCTGCGTGCCTACGTCGGCGACCTGGCCCAGGACTTTCAGCGGGTGCTGGAGCGTCAGGACGAGCGTGCCATCCGCGAAGCCCGTACTCGGTTGGTCGAGCGCCTGGACCAACTCGAGCGGCGGCTTTGAGGTCTGGCCATGTCCCTTGACCTATTGGAACTGACCCAGTCTACCTCGGAGCGAGAACTCAAGCGGGCCTACGCCCGCCTCCTGAAGGTCCATCGCCCGGACGAAGATCCCGCGGCCTTCCAGCGGCTGCGCCAGGCCTATGAGCGCACCTTAATGGAGCTCCAACAAGTGGTCGACCTTGACGAGGAGGAGAGCACGCGCGCGCCCGCTTCGGCCCTGACCGAGCTGCCACCCACCGCGCGTTCAGCGCCGGCGACTTCGCAAGGCATGCTGGTCGCTCCCGCTGCGCCGGCTGTGGCCACAGCGCCGTCCGACCTCCCGGTGCCTGTCGTACCCGTCGACCCCGCGGCGCCGGCTACGCCCATCGCCCCCATTCTGCGCCTGGCGGACGGTGGGACGGTCGAAGAGCCCCACCGTGTCGAGGATTTGCTCGAGGGGGATCTCGACCAGGGCTGGGAGGAGGCTCGCCGGAGTGGACTGGAGCACGCCTTTCAGCGCGGTCTTCTGCGACTCTGCCTGGCGGACACCAGCCTCGATAGACTCGACTGGGCCCAGGCCCATCTCGGCTGGTTGACGCCCGGACAATCGGATTACCTGGGCCCGGCCGAAGCGGCCTGTCTGGCCAGCAAGCTCGCCACCCGGGTGCTGGAGCAGGTACGGCAGGCGCTGGGGCAGGGCCGGGAGATAGAGGCCTATCGCCTGCTGCGCGCTGCCCTGGCCGACGCCTGGTTGCAGCCGCTGGATCGACGCAGCCAGTTCCAGACGTGGGTGTTCGAATTGCTCGAGCGCAACGGCCACTGGACGCCGGCCTTGTTCGAGCGGCTGTGTGAACTGAATGGCTGGAGCGAGGAGCGTGGCCATCTGCCCTGCAGCCCCGAGCGGTGGGCGGCGATCGTGCACCGCTGCCACGCGTTCGCGCTGGAGGCTTCGCTGCGCGACCAGCTCGCGGCCCCGGCGAAGACACCCGTCCAGCGCGCGACCTGGTTCCTCTTCGCTGATCTCAGCGACGGTAAGCGGCGCCGCTGGGCGGATGAGTTCACCACCGAGGACTGGCAGGCCTGCGCGGACCTGGCCTACCACGTGGCCGATCATCCGCAGCTTTCAGTGGCGCTGGAGCGCCCCTACCTGGCGAACTGGCGCGCCTGGCAACCGCGCGGCTACTGGAAATGGGGTTACTTCCATGTATGGGCGATACTGTCTCTGGCGCTTTGTATCAGGCTGGCTGCCGATCCGCGCGATATTCTGGAAGAAAGCCTGGGTATTGTGTTGCTCGGCCCCTTGCTCCTCGTGCCTCTGCTGCTGATTCCCGCCCGCTGGCTGCTGTATTTGTGGAGCGACCTGGCGCGGGTCCTGACAGCCGCTGACGTTGCGGTGAGCGCCTGGCTGCTGCCCAGGTCCTTGTCGCGCAACGGTAGCGGCGTGCTGTTACTGCGCCACGTCGTCCCAAGCCTGGTTCCTGCTGGGTTGGTGTATCTCTGGGCTCGGGCGTTACCTCCGCTGGGAATTACCCTTGCGCTCATAACCGTGCTGGGAGCGGTGCATTTCGCCGACGTCGTCACTCGGGGCGATTCCCCGGCCAGCTGGGTCGAGCATGGTCTTTATCGTCTGCTGCAGCATCGGCGCCGGTTGAAGCTTGCGCTGGCGGTATTCGCTGGTCTGGTCGTTCTGGTCTTGCTCAGGCTGATATTCGGCTAGGGGACGTTCCTGCGATGCCTCGTCGATTTCCAGAACGACCTTCGGGCGGCAAACTGGCCTGGGTCCAGCCGCCCGACGCTACGTCAGCCGAGGCTAGCGGTCCGGTGCACGCCGGCCCCGCCCCAGGCGTGCCACCACCCGCAGCACCAGCACGAAGAACACCGGCACGAAGACCAGCGCCAGGGTGGCGCTGAGCATGCCGCCGATCACCCCGGTGCCCACCGCCTGCTGGCTGGCCGAGCTGGCGCCGGTGGCCAGGGCCAGCGGTACCACGCCGAGAATGAAGGCCAGCGAGGTCATGACGATGGGCCGCAGGCGTAGCCGGGCGGCACGGCAGGTGGCCTGGTACAGGTCCATGCCGCCGTCGTGCAGGCTCTTGGCGAATTCGATGAGCAGGATGGCGTTTTTCGCCGTCAGCCCGATCACCGTGATCAGGCCGACCTTGAAGAAGACATCATTGGGCATGCCCCTCAAAGTCACCGCCAGCACCGCGCCGAGCACCCCCAGGGGCACCACCAGCAGCACCGCGGTGGGAATCGACCAGCTCTCGTAGAGCGCTGCCAGGCAAAGGAACACCACCAGCAGCGACAGCCCCAGTAGCACCGGCGCCTGGCCGGCGGAGAGGCGTTCCTGCAACGACAGCGCCGTCCACTCCAGGGCGAAGCCCCGCGGCAGCTCCGCGGCCAGGCGTTCCAGTTCGGCCATGGCCTCGCCGGTGGTGTGACCGGGCAGCGGCTCGCCGGACAGGCTGATGGCCGGATAGCCGTTGTAGCGCGACAGTTGCGCCGGGCCCTGGGTCCAGTCGGCGCTGACAAAGGCGGACAGCGGCACCATGCGCCCGCGCTCATTGCGCACCTCCAGGCGCAGCAGGTCGTCCACCTGGCTGCGGCTGCCCAGCTCGGCCTGCACGATCACCTGCTGCATCCGTCCGCGATTGGGAAAGTCATTGACGTAGCTGGAGCCCAGGGCGGTGCCCAGGGTCTCGCCGAGGGCGGCGAAACCCACTCCCAGGGCGGCGGCCTGGCGGCGATCCACCACCAGTTGCACCTGGGCGCTGTCGGCCAGGGCCGTTTCCCGCACGTAGGCGATGATCGGATTGCCGGCGAGCTTCTCCTGCAGTTGATCCCGCGCAGCCTTGAGCGCGGCCTGGCCGCGATTGGACCGGTCCTGCAGGCGCACCTCGAAACCGCTGGAGGTGCCCAGGCCTTCCACCGGCGGTGGCAGCACGGCAAAGCCCTGGGCCTCGCTCTCGCCGGCCAGGGCGGCATTGGCGCGCTCGGCGATGGCCGCGGCGGAATCGGCCGGGCCGCGGGCGGACCAGTCCTTGAGGGTGGTAAAGGCCAGGGCAGCGTTCTGGCCGCTGCCGGAAAAGCTGAAGCCGAGCAGGACGAGGTCGTTGGCCACGCCCAGCTCCTCGGCGTAATGGCGCTCCAGGCGCTCGATCACCTTGAGGGTGCGCTCCTGGGTGGCCCCGGGCGGCAGCTGGATGTCGGTGATCAGATAGCCCTGATCCTCGGTGGGCAGGAAGGCGCCGGGCAGACGGCCATAGAGCACCACCAGCCCCACCAGCAGGGCGGCGAACAGCACGAGGTTCGGCAGCAGTCGGCGGATGGCACGGGCCACCCAGCTTTCGAAGCTGCCGGTCAGCCGCTCGAAGCCCCGATTGAAGGCGCCGAAGAAGCCGCTGCGGGCATGGGCACCCTGGGCAATCGGCTTGAGCAGGGTGGCGCACAGCGCCGGGGTCAGGCTCAGGGCGAGAAAGGCGGAGAAAAGGATGGCCACCGCCATGGACGCCGAGAATTGGCGATAGATGACGCCGACCGAGCCGCTCATGAAGGCCATGGGCACGAAGACCGCGGTCAGCACCAGGGTGATGCCGACGATGGCGCCGGAGATCTCGCCCATGGCCTTGCGGGTGGCCGCGCGGGGATCGAGGCCCTCCGTGGCCATGAGTCGCTCGACGTTCTCCACCACCACGATGGCGTCGTCCACCAGGATGCCGATGGCCAGCACCATGCCGAACAGGGTCAGCACATTGATCGAATAGCCCAGCGCCAGGAGCACGGCGCAGGTGCCCAGCAACGCCACCGGCACCACCAGGGTCGGGATCAGGGTGTAGCGCAGGTTCTGCAGGAACAGGTACATCACCGCGAACACCAGCGCCATGGCCTCCAGCAGGGTATGGATGACCTGGGTGATGGAGATCTCGACGAAGGGCGCCGTGTCGTAGGGAATGTCGTATTTCATCCCGGGTGGAAAATACTGGGACAGCTCGGCCAGCTTGGCGCGCACGGCCTGGGCGGTGGCCAGGGCGTTGGCGGTGGGTGCCAGCTGCACCCCCACCGCCACCGAAGGCTTGCCGTCCAGCCGCGTGCCGAAGTTGTAGCTTTGGCTGCCCACTTCGATCCGGGCCACGTCGCCCAGGGTCACGCTGGAACCGTCGGCTCCGGCGCGCAGCAGGATGCCGGCGAACTCCGCGGGGTCGCTGAGCTGGCCCTTGATCAGCACCGGCGCGGTCAGTTCCTGGCCAGCGGGGGCCGGTAGCTCGCCAATACTGCCGGCCGCCACCTGGACGTTCTGCTCGGCGATGGCCCGGGTCACGTCCGCCGGGGTCAGGCCGACCGCCACCAGGCGACTGGGATCGAGCCAGACGCGCAGGGCGTGCTCGGCACCGAACAGCTGGGCCTTGCCCACGCCGTCCAGGCGGCGCAGTTCGTTGACCACGTTGCGCGCCAGGTAGTCGCTCAGGGCGGTGGTGTCGAGGCGCTCGTCGGTGGCGGAGAGGGTGACGAACATGAGGTAGCCGGCCGAGGTCTCCTCGATCTGGATGCCCTGCTGGGTGACCGCCCGCGGCAGGCGCGGCTCCACCACCTTGAGGCGATTCTGGATGTCCACCTTGGCCAGTTCCGGATCGGTACCGGGTTGGAAGGTCACGGTCAGGGTGGCGCTGCCCTGGCTGCTGCTGGAGGAGAAATAGAGCAGGTGATTGACGCCATTGAGTTCCTGTTCGACGAGGCTGACCACGCTCTCGTCCAGGGTCTGCGGCGAGGCGCCCGGATAGGTCAGGTACAGCTCGATCTGTGGCGGCGCCACATTGGGGTACTGGGCCACCGGCAACTGCGGGATGGCCAGCAGCCCGGCGAGCAGGATGAACAGCGCTACCACCCAGGCGAACACCGGGCGGTCGATGAAGAAGTTGGCCATCAGCGCACCTCCGCCGTGGCGGCCTGGGCTTCCTGGGGTTCCACCACCAGGCCCGGCTGCGCCTGTTGCAGACCGGAGAGCAGTACGCGCTCACCAGCGGCGAGGCCGGACTCCACCACCCAGCGACCTTCGACCACCGGGCCCAGGCGCACCTCGCGCAGGGCGACCTGGTTTTCGGCATCCACCACCCAGACCTGAGCCCCACCATCGACGCTGCGCTGCACCGCCTGCTGGGCGACGCTCAAACCCTGATCGAGGCGCGCCTGCTCCAGGCGTACCCGCACGAAGCTGCCCGGCAAGAGGTCGCGCCGTGGATTGGGAAACTGGCTGCGCAAGGTGATCTGCCCGGTGTTGGCGTCCACCGTGAGATCGGCGAACAGCAGGCGGCCGCTCTCGGGGTAGGGGCTGCCATCCTCCTGCAGCAGCGTCACCCGTGCCTGATCCGGCGCCACCTGCTGTAGCCGGCCGTCCCGCAGGGCATCGCGCAGCGCCTTGAGCTGGCGGGTCGACTGGGTGACGTCGGCATGGATGGGGTCCAGCTGCTGGATGATCGCCAGGGGCGTGGCATCGCCCTGGCCGACCAGCGCGCCCTCGGTGACCAGCGCCTTGCCGATGCGCCCGGCGATGGGCGCGGTGACCGTGGCATAGCCCAGATTCAGCCGCGCCCGCTTGAGCGCCGCCTGGGCCGCCGCCACCTCGGCCTCCGCCTGCAGGCTGGCGCCACGCGCGTTGTCCTGCTCCTGGCGACTGATCGCCTCGCTCTCGACCAGTGCCGCATAACGCTCGGCCAGACGCCGCGCCTGGAAGGCGCTGGCCTCGGCCTTGCGCAGGGCCGCGGCGGCACTGTCCACCTCGGCTTGCAGCGGCGCCGGATCGATACGGAACAGCACCTCGCCGGCCTTGACCTCGCTGCCCTCGCGAAACACCCGCTGCAGCACGATGCCGGCGACCCGTGCCCGTACTTCCGCGGTCCGTGGCGCCACCAGGCGGCCACTCAATTCACTGGCGATGGCCAGGGGCTTGGGGTGCAGGGTCTCCACCTGCACCCTGGGCGCGGTCGGGGCGGCGGCTTCCGGGGCCGGACGGTCGCAGGCGGCGAGCAGCAGACAGAGCAGCACGAGGCTGCCGAGGGCAGGGCGGATCGGGAACATCGGGGCTTCCTCCAGAAGAGCGTCATGGTAGGCGCCTCGCGCAGGCCACCCTGTAAACGTCTGTAGGTCTCTTGTGAAAGAGTGTTAAGGCCTGCGCCCGCCGGTGCTGCGCTCGGCTATGCTCGGGCTTTGCCGCCATGAAGAGCTGCCGTGATCCCCTTGCTCATCGTCGAAGACGACGCCGCCCTGGCTGACCTCATCGCTACCTACCTGGGTCGTCAGGGCTATGCCGTGACCGTGATCGGCCGTGGCGACGAGGCCCTGGCCGCGGTGCAGCGACTGTGCCCGCAGCTGGTGGTGCTCGATGTCATGCTGCCGGGGCTGGATGGCCTGCAGGTCTGCCGCCAGCTGCGCGCCGCCCAGCCGGGCCTGCCGATCTTGATGCTCACCGCCTTGGACGACAGCCACGACCAGGTGCTGGGGCTGGAGATCGGTGCTGACGACTACGTCAGCAAGCCTTGCGAGCCGCGGGTGCTGCTGGCGCGCATCCGCACCCTGCTGCGCCGCTGCCAGCTGGGCGAGGTGGCCACCGATGATCGCCTGGTTATCGGCCAGCTGCGGTTGCTGCCGGGCGAGCGCCAGGTCTGGTGGCGCGACCAGCTGGTGGAGCTGTCGTCCACTGAATTCAACCTGCTGGCAGTCCTCATGCGCCATGCCGGCGAGGTGCTCAGCCGCGACCAGCTGATCCAGCAACTGCGCGGCATCGAATTCAACGGCGTCGACCGCTCGGTGGACGTGGCCATCTCCAAGCTGCGCCGTCGTTTCGAGGAGCATCCTGGCGAAGCGCGACGGATCAAGACCGTCTGGGGCAAGGGTTATCTGCTGTCTCGCGCCGAGTGGGAATAGATGCTCAAGATCCTCGTCCGCCTCTACCTCATCCTGCTGGTGACCTACGGCGCCGCCAGCTACCTGGTACCCGAGGCGCTGCTCAAGGTGTTCGACGAGCGTTACAGCCGCTATACCCTGGAGCAGTTGCACGGTCCGCTCAGCCTGGTTCAGCGCGCCTTCACCACCACGCCGCCGGAGCGCTGGCCGGCGCTGCAGGACGAACTGGCCGCGGAGCTGGCGCCCATCAGCCTGCGCCTGGTCCCGCGCGACGATCAGGCCCTCAGTCTGGAGGAGCGCGCAGACCTCGCTGCCGGCCAGCGACGGGTACGCCTGGGTGACTATGGCGAACCCAGTGCGGCCCTGGTGCCGCTGCCGGCAGATCAGGTGCTGTGGATCGGCATCCCCGAGGCGCCCACCGACATCGCCTTGACCTACTGGGCGATGAACGCCCTGATCGGCGCGGCCCTGCTGATCTGTCTCTATGTCTGGCTACGTCCGCACTGGCGCGACCTGGAACGGCTGCGGCGCACCGCGGCACGACTGGGCAAGGGCCATCTGGGCGAGCGTACGGCCATCTCGCCGCGCTCGGATGTCGGCGAGCTGGCGCGGGCCTTCGATGACATGGCTCAGGAGCTGGAGGCGCTGATCGTCCAGCAGCGCGACCTGCTCAACGCCGTCTCCCACGAATTGCGCACGCCCTTGTCGCGTCTGGAATTCGGCCTGGCGCTGCTGCAGGCCGATCCGCTGCCGACCGAGACCCAGCGGCAGCTGGAGCAACTGGTGCGCCACGTCCGCGAACTGGATGCCCTGGTCGACGAACTGCTGTCCTTCGCCCGGCTGCAGAGCAGTCAGCAGCCGCCCGAACGCCTGGGCCTGGATCTCCAAGCCTTTCTCGACAGCGTGCTGGCCGACTTCGCCGAGGAGCAGGAGCGTCGCGGCGTCGAGGTGCACCTGGACATGGCGCAGGCGCCCATGCGGGTCGAGCTGGCCCCGCGGCTCACGGCCCGCGCCCTGCAGAATCTCGTCGGCAATGCGCTGCGCTATTGCCAGCGTGAGGTCTGGGTAACGGTCCGCCGTGACGGCGAGGCGTTGCTGATCGCGGTGGAAGACGATGGCGAAGGCATCCCCGAGGCCGAGCGCGAGCGGGTCTTCGAGCCCTTCTACCGCCTGGATCGCAGCCGTGACCGTGCCACCGGCGGTTTCGGCCTGGGCCTGGCCATCAGCCGTCGCGCGGTGGAAAACCAGGCTGGCCGCCTGGACCTGAGCGCCGGTACACGAGGCGGTGCGCGGTTCGAGATCCGCCTGCCGCTGCAGGCGCCCGCGGGGCTCGCCTGAGGCCGCCAGGGCCCCTACACTTGGCGCCCCCGCCCGCCTTGGATTCGCCATGCCAGAGCTTTTCGATCGCCATCAGCTGCAGCCGTTGCTCGACCGTATCGCTACCGCCGCGCCGCGCCATTTCGGCGAAGGCGAGGTGGCCGACTACATCCCGGCCCTGGCCGAGGTGGCGCCGGATCAGTTCGGCATCGCCGTCTGTGACATCAACGGCAAGGTCTGGCGTGCGGGTGCGGCCGATACGGCGTTTTCCATCCAGTCGATTTCCAAGGTGCTCAACCTGGTGATCGCCATGCAGCGCCTGGACGAGCCGGACATCTGGACCCGCGTCGGCCGCGAGCCGTCCGGCCATGCCTTCAATTCCATGGCCCAGCTGGAAGAAGAGAAGGGCGTGCCGCGCAATCCCTTCATCAATGCCGGCGCCGTGCTGGTCTGCGAACTGCTGGTGTCACGCATCATGTCCATCCACTGGATGATGCGTGAGCAGGCGCGGCGCCTGGCCGGCAATCCAGCCATCAATTTCGACGACCGGGTAGCCCGTTCGGAGATGGACCATAAGGCGCGCAACGCCGCCCTGGCCTATCTGATGAAGGCCTACGGCAATCTCCACAGCGAGGTGAACGACGTCCTCGACGTCTATTTCCATGGCTGCGCCCTGGCCATGAGCTGCAGCGACGTGGCCAGGGCCTTTGCCTTCCTGGCCAACGGTGGGGTTAATCCCCAGGATGGTCAGGCGGTGGTAACCCCCCAGCAGACGCGTCAGCTCAATGCCTTGCTGCTGACCTGCGGCCTCTATGATGCCGCGGGCGACTTCGCCTGGCGCGTCGGCCTGCCGGGCAAGAGCGGGGTCGGGGGCGGCATCGTCGCCATCGTCCCGGGGCAGATGAGCATCTGTGTCTGGTCGCCGCGGCTGGACAGCTATGGCAACTCGGTGGCCGGCCTGCGCGCCCTCGAAACTCTGGTCGAGGGCCTTGGGGTGGCGCCGTTGGGCTAGTAGGCCATGGACAGGCTGAGGGTCACCTGGGGCACCACGCCGTCGGTCTCGCCCTCCGGACCGCCCAACTCGCGCAGGGCACCGTCGCGGTAGAGCGCCAGGGCCTCGGCCCGAGCGCTCCAGCGGGTGTCGCCCCAGCGGAACGGTTGCTCCAGCGCCAGGCCGGTGCGGGCATAGAGGCGGTCTCCGGAATCCGGTCCGTAGAAGCCGTTCCAGCCCACCCCTAGGGCACTGGGGAAACTCAGGCGCAGACCGCCTGGGGTGAGATCTAACCCCGGCTCCAGGCTGCCCTGGGTATAGAGACCGCTGTCGCCCTGGGTGCGGGTGGTCACCGCCAGCCCCGGGCGCCAGGCGCCCAGGCCCGTATCGGCCTGATAGGCCAGGGTCAGGCTGGCCTCTTGCGTGGTGGCGGCGACGTCGTTGGGGCTGCTCTTGACCGTGTAGACGAAGCCGACCCTCAGACCCTCGGCTGGTGACACCACCAGGCCCAACAGGTTGTTGCTCTCGTACCAGCGCCGCGGGCTGACCCGTTCCTCGCTGGAAGGGCTGTGCAGGCCATTGCTGCTGCTGAACACCAGCCAGGCATCGGCGCTGCCGTCGACCCCCTGATGCAGATCCAGGGCGAAACCCGCCTGGACGTGCAGTGGGATGCGATCGAGGCTGGCCGCATCGTCATCGTAGTTGCCACGGGAAAAGTCACCGTTGCGCACGTCCACGCCCAGTTGCGGATGGAACCGCCCGGACGTTTCGCTGACCTCCACGCTACCCAGGGCGGCGTCTTCGCTCTCGATGGACGGCACGCTGCGTGGCGCGGCGGTGGCCTCCAGGGCCAGACCGCCCGCCAGCAGGCAGACGCAACGCAGCGGCGAAAAGGATGGCATGGTGGGCGACTCCGGGGGCGCGGGGCGCTCCGGGTGAGGCGCCATGGGGCATCGGACCGGGCCGTCGCAGAGCGGGTTCCGGGGTTCTAGAGCACCGGCGAAAACACCCGCGCCACGCGCATGGCCACCCGCCGCCAGCGGCGCAGGGCGGCGTTGTCCTCGGGGGTGAGTTCGCGGGAGCGACTGAAGTCCTGCTCCAGCATCTTGCGCACCTCCCAGGCGAAGGGGACGTCCATCACCATCACCATGACCTCGAAGTTGAGGCGGAAGGAGCGGTTGTCCAGGTTGGCGCTGCCCACCGCGGCCACGTCCTCGTCGATCAGCACCACCTTCTGGTGCAGGAAGCCCGGACCGTAGCGGAACACCCGCACCCCGGCGTGCACCGCCTCGAAGGCATAGAGGTAGGAGGCGGCATAGACCACCTTGTGGTCCGGTCGCGAGGGCAGGAGGATGCGCACGTCGACCCCGCGCAGGGCGGCCAGGCGCAGGGCCGCCGAGACGGCTTCGTCGGGAATGAAATAGGGCGTGGTGATCCAGACCCGGTGGCGCGCCGAATGGATAGCCTCGACGAAGAACAGCGAGCAGGTCTCCTGGTCGTCCGCCGGGCCGCTGGGCACCACCTGACAGAGCACCCCGCCGTCCTCGTAGCGTTCCGGCAGCAGCAGGGTGGGCAGCCGCCGGGTCACCCAGTACCAGTCCTGGGCGAAGGTCTCCTGCAGGGTGGCCAGGGCCGGGCCGCGCAGTTCCAGATGGGTATCGCGCCAGGGCGCCAGGGGCGGCTTGAGGCCCATGTATTCGTCGCCGACGTTGAGCCCGCCGGTGAAGCCCACCTCGCCATCCACGATCACGATCTTGCGGTGGTTGCGGAAGTTGACCTGGAATCGGTTGATCAGTCCGCGGCGGTTGCTGAAGCCCTTCACCTCGCACCCGGCCTCGCGCAGCTTTTCCACATAGGCGCGCGGCAGGGCATGGCTGCCGATGGCGTCGTACAGCAGAAAGACCTGGACTCCGGCGCGGGCGCGGTCGAGCAGGGTGTTCTGCAAGGCCAGACCGAGGGCGTCGTCGTGGATGATGAAGAACTGCACCAGCACCACCTTCTGCGCCCCGCGGATGGCCGTGAGGATGGCGGCGAAGGTTTCCTCGCCGTTGATCAGCAGCCGCACCTGGTTGTTGGCGACGCAGGGGGTGCCGGTGAGGGCGGTCATGGCCTTGAGCTTGCGGTTGGCCGCGCTGCACTGCTGGGCGGCCATGGCCTCGGCGATCCAGGGCCGCCAGTCCAGCTCGGCGGCCTGGCGCGCCATCTCCTCGTCGGCCTGGCGCCGTGCCTTCACATAGCTGTCGAAGCGGCGCCGGCCGAATACCAGATAGGGAATCAGGCTGAGCAAGGGCATGAACACCAGCGCCATGGCCCAGGCCATGGCGCCCTGGGCGGTACGCACCGTAACGATGGCGTGGATCGCTGCGCTGATGCCGATCAGTTCGAGCACCAGGGCGATGTAGTGGAGATCGAGGGGCAGGGATGGCACGCGGGCGGCTCTCTTCTCCGGATTTATGTCAGAGGGGTTGGACCGCCTTGAGTATCACGAATTTCGGCGTGGCCGCGATCTGTTCGACGCGCTTGAACAGTCGCTTGAGCTTGACGTGGTAACCCAGGTGGCGATTGCCCACCAGCCAGAGTTCGCCCTGTTCGCTCAAGGCCGCACGGGCCTGCTGGAACATGCGCCAGGCGAGGAAATCGCCCACCACCTGTTGCTGGTGGAACGGCGGATTGCAGAGGATCAGCTCCAGCGACCGCGGCGGCTGCTCGGCCAGGCCGTCGGCGGCGCGGATCGCCACCGGTCGATCGCCGAAGGCCGCGGTCCAGTTCTCTTGCGCCGACTGCACCGCCATGTAGGACTCGTCCACCAGGGTGAAGTGCGCCTCCGGATTGGCCAGGGCACAGGCCAGGGCCAGCACGCCGTTGCCGCAACCGAGATCGGCTACCCGGGCCTGGCCCAGACCCTGGGGCAGGTGCGGCAGGAAGGCGCGGGTACCGATGTCCAGACCCTCGCGGCAGAAGACATTGGCATGGTTGACCAGGGTCAGCGGCGGTGCATCCAGGCGATAACGACTTGGGTAGGGCGAGGCTACCGCCGGCCGCGACGCGGGCGTGGCAGATAGCAGTCGGGCTTTCTTCACCGCCAGCGAGGCCTGTACCGGGCCGATGTGCCGCTCCAGCAGGTCGCCAGCGGCGCGGGGCAGATGCTTGAGCATGCCGCCGGCGATCACCTGAGCGTCCGGCGCCAACTGGCCGTGCAGGCTGATCAGCTGTTCTTCCAGCAGGGCCAGGGTCTTGGGCACCCGTATCAGCACCAGATCGAAGGGCCCATCCGTCGCCTCGCTGGCCGGGACGAAGGTGACCGCATCGGCGGCGAGGCCATTGCGTGCCAGATTCGCCGCCAGGGCCAGGGCCGCCAGGTGCGAATCGCCACTGGAGGTCACCTGGGCATGGCCGGCCAGGCTCACGGCCAGGGCGCCAAAGGCGTCGTTGAGCACCAGCACCCGGGTGGCGGGAGCCAGGCCGCCCTCGGCGACCTGCTGCAGGAGGTACTCGTCGGCGGCGTCGAAGGCCTGCAGGGGATCGTCGCGACGCGGTGGCTGACGGTCGAGTTCGAGGGTGGCGAAGGGCGAGACGAGAGAAGGCATGGTTTCTGTCGGTGTTTATCGGCGGCCCAGTGCGGGACAATGGCTCTAAGCAATCGGGAAAAAGAGGCCAGTATGACCGCCACCGAAGACAAGTTCACCCGCGAGACGATCACCGCCGTCTGGCCCTGGAGCGACAACCTCTTCAGCCTGAGGACCACCCGCGACCCGCGCTATCGCTTTCGCGCCGGCCAATTCGCCCGCCTGGGCGTGCGCAAGGCCGATGGCGACATCGTCTGGCGCGCCTATTCCATGGTCTCGGCACCTCACGATGAATTCCTCGAATTCTTTTCCATCGTGGTGCCTGGTGGCGCCTTCACCAGCGAGCTGAGCCGCCTGCGCGAGGGCGACGAGCTGCTGGTGGAAAAGCAGCCCTATGGCTATCTCACCCTGGAGCGCTTCGGCGGCGGTCGGGATCTCTGGCTGCTGGCCACCGGCACGGGCCTGGCACCCTTCCTGTCCATGCTGCAGGAACCCGACACCTGGGAGCGCTTCGAACGCATCGTGCTGGTCTACAGCGTGCGCGAGGCCCGCGACCTGGCCTACCAGGACGTCATCAACGGCTACGGCCAGGTGGAGCACCTCGAAGGCCTCACCGACCGCCTGGTCTATGTCCCGGTGGTCACCCGCGAGGATCACCCCGGCGCCCTGCGCGGCCGCATCACCACCCTGATCGAGAACGGCAAGCTGGAACGCGCCGCCGGCGTCACGCTGTCGCCCGAGCACTCGCGGATCCTCATCTGCGGCAATCCCGAGATGGTCGACGACACCCGCCAGCTGCTCAAGACCCGCGATCTGCAGCTGGCCCTGAGTCGCCGACCCGGCCAGGTGGCGGTGGAAAACTACTGGTAACCGGGAAGTTATCCGGGCGTCTTTACGTTTTCTTCACAATTGGAAAAGGTTGGACCTTTAGCTTTGGCCCCGCCTTGCTCTAGGATCGGAATTTCCAAGGCTACCTTTCGAGTTCCGATGAGCAGTGACAGATCCGAGCCGCCCCCGGCCTCCTGGCCAGGCGCGGCCAACACCCCCTCCCGTTGTCTTTCCTCCGTGGCCGTCCGGCCCTCTCTTGCGGAGGCATACCGCTAATGGAATGGATCTCCGATCCCACCGCCTGGTTGGGGCTGCTGACCCTGATCGTCCTGGAAATCGTCCTGGGCATCGACAACCTCGTCTTCATCGCCATCCTCGCCGACAAGCTGCCTCCGGCGCAGCGTGACAAGGCACGGGTCATCGGCCTGTCGCTGGCGTTGATCATGCGTCTGGGCCTGCTGGCCAGCATCTCCTGGATGGTCACCCTCACCGAACCGCTGTTCGAGGTCTTCGGCAAGGCCTTCTCCGGTCGTGACCTCATCATGCTGTTCGGCGGCATCTTCCTGCTGTTCAAGGCCACCACCGAGCTGCACGAACGCATCGAGGGCCATACCCACAAGACCGGTGGCAGCCGGACCTACGCCGCCTTCTGGCCGGTGGTGGCGCAGATCGTGGTGCTCGACGCCGTGTTCTCGCTGGACGCCGTCATCACCGCCGTGGGCATGGTCGAGCACCTGAGCGTGATGATGATCGCCGTGATCATCTCCATCGGTCTGATGCTGGTGGCGAGCAAGCCGCTGACCGCCTTCGTCAACGCCCACCCCACGGTGATCATGCTGTGTCTGGGCTTCCTGATGATGATCGGTCTGAGCCTGACCGCCGAAGGCTTGGGCTTCCACATTCCCAAGGGCTATCTGTACGCCGCCATCGGCTTCTCGATCCTTATCGAGCTGGCCAACCAGGTGGTGCGCTGGAAGCGCAAGCGGCAGATGCACGAGCGGCTCGGCATGCGTGCGCGGACCTCCCAGGCCGTGTTGCGCCTGCTGGGTGGTCGTTTGCGCGAAGACGAGGTGGACGAGGACATCGCCGAACTGATGGAAGGCGAGAAGGGCGAAGGCCCGGTCTTCGATCGCCGTGAGCGCCTGATGATCAGTGGCGTGCTGCAATTGGGCGAACGCCCGGTGCGTACGGTGATGACCGCCCGCGCCGACGTCGACATCCTCGATGCCGACGCTCCGCCGGAACGACTGCACGAGCAACTGCTGGCCTCGGCTCACTCGCGGTTGCCGTTGGTGGTCAATGGCAACATCGACGAGCCCCTGGGCTATGTCCACAAGAAAGAGCTGTTCGCCGACATCCTCCAGGGCCAGTCACCGGACCTGCGCGCCCGGGTGCGCACCCCCATCCACCTGCCGGCCCAGGCCACGGTGCTAGGTGCCTTGGAACAGCTGCGCGCGGCCTCCACCCACGTGGCCTTCGTGGTCAACGAATTCGGTGGCTTCGAAGGCCTGCTGACCCTGACCGACATCCTCGAGGCCATTGCCGGCGAACTGCCGGATGCCAGCGAGGAGAGCCTGCCGGAGCTGGAAAGGGTGGAGAACGGCTATCGCGCCAGCGGCGGTCTGAATCTGCATCCCCTGGCCCAGCGCACCGGTTTCCAGATCACGGAAAACGACGACTACCAGACCCTGGGCGGCCTGGTGGTGGACCTGCTGGGCCGCCTGCCGGTGGCTGGTGATCGCCTGGAATACCAGGGCTGGCAGCTGACGGTGGAATCGGTCAAGGATCGACGGATCGGCTGGATCCGCCTGGAGCGACCCGCCTCCTAGCGAGGCGGGATCCAGCAGGTTTCTACTGCGGGGTGATCGGCGGTTCCTGTTTGACGACAGGGGCCGCGGTCGCCTGGCTGTTTTGCTCTTTCAGCAGATCGCGGATCTCCGTCAGCAGCACCTGGTCCTTGGTCGGGCCAGAGGGCGCGGCATCCTGGTGCAGGCGCAGGCGGTTGAGCACCTTGATCGCCATGAAGATGGCAAAGGCGATGATCACGAAGTCGAAGATGGTCTGCAGGAATTTGCCGTAGGACATGACCACGGCCGGTTGGTCACCTATGGCAGCCCTCAGGGTGATGGCCAGCTGGGAGAAATCCACGCCCCCTAACAGCAACCCCAGCGGCGGTGTGATGATGTCGGCTACAAAGGACGACACGATCTTGCCGAAAGCCGCGCCCAGGATGATGCCGACCGCCAGGTCGACCACGTTGCCTCTCATGGCGAATTTCTTGAACTCGGCAATGATGCTCATGCTGCACTCCTTTGGATGGTTTCGAAGAGACGATAGACGATTGTGCTCGCTTCGCTCGGGTTTGGAACCTTGCTGACGGTCTCTAGGTTCCCCGCCAGCGTCAAATCGTCAGCGAATCGGCAGCTGGTCGTGGCTGTCGCACTTTGTCGAAAGGACTGGGTCCACCCTTGTACGACGAGAGCTGCGGCCCTCGCGACCTCTATCTCTCACCCCAAGGAGCCTCTGATGGTTGCCAAACACGACCTGCACAAAGACTTTCCCGAATACGCCGAGCAGCTGGACAGCCGTCCCCAGACCGATGCGGCCTTCGCCAAGCTGCTGGAAGACTACGCGAAGCTCGATCAGCAGATCCTCGATCTGGAAGAAGTGGAAGAATCCAGCGGCGACGAGGAGTTGGGTCGTCTGCGTCGTGAGCGTGTCCTGCTCAAGGACAAAATCGCTCAGCAGCTGAAATACCCGTCCTAGCTGTGTCGGGCTCGATCTGCAGGGTCGAGCCCCACCTTAGTGCGATTGGCAAGGGCCGCCGGCGTTGCCATCATGGCCTCCCAGGAGAGGAGCCGATGACCGACGAAGTGGCGATGTACCAGCAGTGGCACCTGTGGATCACCGAAGCGGCCGTGGACGCGCAACGCCGTCGCGTCCAACAGGAATTCGCCGAATACAGCCGACTTTTGGCCGACCTGCAACTGCTCGAACAGGAGCGTTGGCAACAGGCGTTGCCGGTCTGGATGCGTGGCGATGCGGCGATGATTTCGACGCTCAAGCACTAGTCCCAGAGCAGCTGGCCCGAGGGTAAACGCCGATGATGGCACGCTGAACGACCAACGATGCCTGACGGTCAATGGGTTACCCCAGACGAGTTTCGTGGGGTGAGCGAGGTTTATCCGGCCTACCTGGCCCTCCCCAATGAGGATGTCCCCATGAAGCGTACCGCCCTGATCGCCCTAATGATGTTCGCCACCGCCCCTGTGTTCGCCAAGGATCTGTGCGCGGTGCAGTTGCAGAAGCTGGATGACGCCAGCAAGATGAAGACCAACATGATCGGCCCGGGCAGCTCCCAGGCCCAGCAGATCGCCGACTTCCGCAAGAACGCCATGGCCGCCCAGAAGGCCGGCGATGAGAAGAAGTGCATCGCCCAGGCCAACCAGGCCCTGACCATGCTGCGTCAGCCGGGTGGCGAGGGTAACTAAGGCTCAAGCCCGCTTTTGAGAGAGGCGCGCTCCCCTGGGATCGCGCCTTTTTACTGTCTATGCATCCAGTCGTGATATGCTGGGAACCTTCCTTTCTCGACTGGAGAATTCCGCCATGGCCAAGGCCAAGCGTCTCTACGGCTGCACCGAATGCGGCGCCACCTTTCCCAAGTGGGCGGGTCAGTGCGGCGAGTGCGGTGCCTGGAACACCCTGGTGGAAACCGTCGTCGAGACCTCCGCCGTACCCTCCGGGCGCGCTGGCTGGGCCGGGGCGCAGGCGACCATCAAGACCCTGGCCGAGGTCAGCGTCGAGGAAACCCCGCGCTTCACCACCGATTCCACCGAACTCGACCGGGTGCTGGGTGGCGGCCTGGTGGACGGCTCCGTGGTGCTGATCGGCGGTGATCCCGGCATCGGCAAGTCCACCATCCTGCTGCAGACCCTCTGTCATCTGGCCGCGCGCATGCCAGCGCTCTATGTCACCGGCGAGGAATCCCAGCAACAGGTGGCCATGCGCGCCCGGCGCCTGGGTCTGCCGGAAGACAAGCTCAAGGTCATGACCGAGACCTGCATCGAGACCATCGTCGCCACCGCCCGCCAGGAAAAGCCGCGGGTCATGGTGATCGACTCCATCCAGACCATCTTCACCGAGCAACTGCAATCCGCCCCAGGTGGCGTGGCCCAGGTGCGCGAGAGCGCGGCCCTGCTGGTACGTTTCGCCAAGCAGACCGGTACCGCCATCTTTCTGGTTGGCCACGTCACCAAGGAAGGCGCCCTGGCCGGACCACGGGTGCTGGAGCACATGGTCGACACCGTGCTCTATTTCGAGGGCGAATCGGACGGCCGTCTGCGCATGCTCAGAGCGGTGAAGAATCGCTTCGGCGCGGTCAACGAGCTGGGCGTGTTCGGCATGACCGATAAAGGCCTCAAGGAGGTTTCCAACCCTTCGGCGATCTTTCTCAATCGTGCCCAGGAGGCAGTGGCGGGCAGTGTGGTCATGGCGACCTGGGAGGGTTCGCGGCCCATGCTGGTGGAGGTGCAGGCGCTGGTGGACACCAGTCACCTGGCCAACCCGCGCCGGGTCACCGTGGGCCTGGACCAGAATCGCCTGGCCATGCTGCTGGCGGTGCTGCACCGTCACGGCAGCATCCCCACCTACGACCAGGACGTCTTCATCAACGTGGTCGGCGGGGTCAAGGTGCTGGAGACGGCGGTGGACCTGGCGCTGATGTCGGCGGTGATCTCCAGCCTGAGGGACCGCGCACTGCCGCACGATCTGCTGGTGTTCGGCGAGATCGGCCTGTCCGGCGAAATCCGTCCGGTACCCAGTGGCCAGGAGCGTCTCAAGGAAGCGGCCAAGCACGGCTTCAAGCGCGCCATCGTGCCCAAGGGCAACGCGCCCAAGGATCCGCCGCCCGGTCTGCAGGTGGTGGCCGTGACTCGATTGGAGCAGGCACTGGATGCACTGTTCGAATAGCCTGGCGCGGCCTTTGTAATATTTTTTAAAACTCTCGGTGGGGCAGGGTGGTCTATCAGGCGCTTCCATGACCCTGGATACCCGCCATGTCTCGTCTGCTCCCGCTTTCCGTACTCTTTGCCAGCTTTGCTATCAGCACCCTGGTGCAGGCCGCCGATCCCAGCAGTTCCGCCCCGGCCAGCCTGGAGGTGGATCAGCTGGAATGGCAGCACGCCGACGAGGGCAGTGTCTTCAACTGGGATCTGGAAGGCTGGGCCCTTGGCGGTGGCGCCAATCGGCTGGATTTCCGCAGCCAGGGCGAACGCACCAATGGCCACACCGAGCAGGCCGAGGTGCAGGCCCTCTGGGGGCACGCGCTGGCCAAGGGCTGGGGCAGCGTGGCCGGCATTCGCCAGGATTTCAAACCCGGCTCGCCGCAGACCTGGGCCGCCCTGGGGATCCAGGAGCACGATCCCGAGGATCTCGACATCGAGATCACCGCTTTCCTTGGCGAGAACAACCAGACCGCCCTGCGTCTGGAGGCCGAATACGACTGGGCCCTGACCCAGCGGCTGATCCTGCAGCCCCACACCGAGCTCAATTTCTACGGTCGCAACGACGAGGCCCGTGGCCAGGGCGCCGGCTTCGCCGAAAGCGAAGCCGGGCTGCGCCTGAGGTATCAGGTGACCCCGGAGGTGGCGCCCTATGTCGGGGTATCCTGGAACGCGACCCACGGCAACACCGCCGCCATGGCGCGCGAAGAGGGCGAAGACACCCACGACGCCCGGCTGGTGGTGGGTCTGCATCTGGAGTTCTAAGCGCCGTTGGGCTTCGCTTTCGCTCAACCCAACCTACGAGGCTATCGATGCAGTAGGTTGGGTTGAGACGGCTCCACCGTCGAAGCCCAGCAGGCGGATTCAGACCCAAGCACCGTTGGGCTTCGCTTTCGCTAAACCCAATCCATGAGGCTATCGATGCCGTAGGTTGGGCTGAGACGGCTCCATCGTCGAAGCCCAACAACCAGGGTTGAACTCGCGCACCGTTAGGCTTCGCTTTCGCTCAACCCACCTTGGCAAGGCCTCGCTCAGGGTGTACCCAACGCTGCCAACTCGCGCTCCAGCAGGGTCTCGTCGCCGAGGTTCAGTTCTACCAGCCGGCGCAGGTGGCTGATGGAATCCAGGTCGATCTGGCGACAGGCGAAGGCCAGTTGCTCCGGGGTTTCCCGTACCAGCTCCACGCCCATGGTCACCTGGGTCTCGTCATTGAGCCGGATGCGTAACTCATAGGCCGCGCGTGACTGATTCGACCAATCGGCAGGTCGGGCCAGCAGCACGCCCTTGAGCGAGATGTCGTCCACGGGCGCCGCCCACTGGCGCTCACCCTGGTGCAACTGCGCAGGGGCATCGAAGGTGAAACGGGTAAAGCGGCGACGCTCGTTGGTGTCGTTCATGGAAGGTCTTCCTGAGGTTTCCTGATCACTGTAGACGACCGGGGCCGTCTCGTATCGACTACTCCTGGAAGGGTAGCCGGCGGTGACCGGCGGAGCCAGAAGGAGAGGGCTCATTGGTCGCCTGGGCGCGAGCAGCGGCCTGCTGGTCAGACGTTGGACGCACCTTCGGGGCGCCAGCCGTACTCGCGCGCATGGCGGACCAGATCGGCCGGCTTCTGGATGTCCAGCTTGCGGCGGATGCTCAGGCGATGGGTCTCCACCGTCCGCACGCTGAGCCCCAGCTGCTGCGCCATGGTCTTGTTGTTGAGGCCCTGGGCCATGAGCAACAGCACCTGGCGTTCCCGGGGGGTGAGTTCCCCTTCGTGGGTCCCCCCTTCACCCAGGCGGGCCGCGATGGCGCTGCTGTAGAAGCGTCCGCCGACCGCCAGGGCTTCCACCGCGGCGATGATTTCCTCCGAGGGGGCATCCTTGAGTACATAGCCGGCCGCGCCCACCCGCAGCGAGGTACTGACGTATTCGCGATTGTCGTACATGCTCAGGATCAACACCCGGGCACGGGGTGCGCGTTCGGCGATCAGGGCAGTCAGCTCCAGGCCGTTGATGTCCTTGAGGCCGATGTCCACCAGCAGGATGTCCGGATCGAGACGCGCCAGCAGATCGAGGGCTTCCGCGCCGCTACCGGCCTCGCCGACCACCGCGAAGCGCTCGATGGTGCCCAGCAACGCCCGCACGCCGGCGCGGACCAGGGCATGGTCGTCGACCAGGAGGATGCGGATGGGCGTCATGTCGGGCTTTCCTCGTCGGCCGGGAGGTCCGAGCGTAGCAGAACCACGTCCAGGGTCGTGCCGCCGGGCCCGGACTGGATGGCGCAACGACCGCCGAACAGCTCCACCCGCTCACGGATGTTACGCAGGCCGATGCCGCCGCTGAGGCGTTCCACCTGGCCGGTATCGAAGCCGCGGCCATCATCGTGCACGGTCAGGCAGATCCAGCGCCCGCGCCGCTGCAGGTCGATGACCACCCGCTGGGCCGCGGCATGGCGTTCGATGTTGGTCAGGGCCTCCTGGACGATACGGAACAGGGCGACGTCCATGTCGCCGCCGGCGGGACTGTCGTCGAGGGTCTGCCGATAGTCCACGTTCAGGCCGCTGCGCTGGCGGAACTCCTCCACCAGCTGGCCCAGGGCGGCAGGCAGGCCGAGGGTATCCAGCAGCGAAGGGTGCAGGTCGTGGGAGATGCGACGGATCTCGCCGATGGCCGCCGCCAGGCGCTGGGTGCCTTCGCGCAGGGTCTCGCCGGCGCTGGGCTTGCTCGCGCCGAGCTCGCGGCTGGCCAGCTCGAACTGGAATTTGATGGACACCAGCAACTGGCTGATGCCGTCGTGCAATTCCCGTGACAGTCGGGAGCGTTCCTCTTCCTGGGAGGTGATGAGCCTCTGGGTCAGCTGCTTGAGCTTGCGATCGGCCAGGCGATGTTCGCTGACGTTGAGGGTCAGTCCGCCGGCGAATACCAGCAGCACCGCCACCAGGGCCACCCCGGCGCTGGCCAACAGGGTCGTGCGGATGCCGGCGGCCACGTCGTGGCGCACCTGGGCGAGGGCGGCGTCCACGTCATCCAGATAGAGGCCGGTGCCCAGCACCCAACCCCAACGCTCTAGCTGGGTCACGTAGGCCAGCTTTTCCGCCATCTGCCCACTGGAAGGCTTCTGCCAGCCATAGCGCTGGAAGCCGTCGCCTTCGCGGGCGCTCTTGAGCAGCGCCTGGATCACCAGCAGGCCGTTGCCGTCGGTCAGTTGCCAGAGGTCGCGCCCGACCAATTCGGGCTGGCGTGGATGCATGAGGTTGCGGCCATGCTGGTCGTAGACGAAGAAGTAGCCGTCGCTGCCGAAATTCAGACTGGCCAGCAGCGCCAGTACCCTGGCCCGGGTTTCGTCGTCGTCGCGGCCGCTGCCATACAGGGGCTGGATGGCACTGACGCCCATCTCCACATAGTTGCGCAACTCGGTCTTCTTGCTGCCGAGGATGCTGTGTTCGAGCAGGCGCGCCTGCTGCTCGCCCAGGCGCTGGCTCTGTTCCAACACCACCAGGCAGACCGCTGCCACCGCCAGCAGGAGCGGCAGGAGGCCGAGGGCGACCATCTTGTATTTGAGTTGCATCGGCACCTGTCCGGACTGCCCGCTACGTAGAACTACGTAGCGGGCCTTGGGTAGTTCTGCGAATTTCGCTGTCGCGTCGAGCCGCCGATAGTAATATGGCTCCGCTGTGGGCTCTCACAATAACAAGTATCGCCGCGGTCACAGATGCGCGGCAGGAGAACAAGCATGACCCGAATGGCCAGCCATCTAGCCTGGTTCGCCGTTGCCGTACTGGGCGCCTTCGCGCTGGGTACCGTGGCGCTGAGTCGAGGCGAAGCGATCAACGCCCTCTGGATTGTGGTCGCCGCCGTGGCGATCTACCTCGTTGCCTACCGCTACTACAGCCTGTTCATCGCCACCAAGGTGATGGGCCTCGACGCCAGACGGGCCACGCCCGCCGTGCTCAACAACGACGGTCTGGACTACGTCCCCACCAACAAGCACATCCTCTTCGGCCACCACTTCGCCGCCATCGCCGGTGCCGGTCCGCTGGTCGGTCCCGTGCTCGCCGCCCAGATGGGCTATCTGCCCGGCACCCTCTGGCTGATCGCCGGGGTGGTCTTCGCCGGCGCGGTGCAGGACTTCATGATCCTGTTCCTCTCCACCCGCCGCAACGGTCGCTCCCTGGGCGACATGGTGCGCGAGGAAATGGGACGCATCCCTGGCACCATCGCCCTGTTCGGCTGCTTCCTGATCATGATCATCATCCTCGCGGTGCTGGCGCTGATCGTGGTCAAGGCCCTGGCCGAGAGCCCCTGGGGCATGTTCACGGTGATCGCCACCCTGCCGATCGCCATGTTCATGGGCGTCTACATGAGATACATCCGCCCCGGTCGCATCGGCGAGATCTCGCTGATTGGGGTGGTGCTGCTGCTGGCGTCCATCTGGGTGGGCGGCCTGGTCGCCGCCGATCCGGTCTGGGGTCCGGCCTTCACCTTCACCGGCGTGCAGATCACCTGGATGCTGATCGGCTACGGCTTCGTCGCCGCCGTGCTGCCGGTCTGGCTGGTGCTGGCTCCGCGTGACTACCTGTCCACCTTCCTCAAGATCGGCACCATTATCGCCCTGGCCATCGGCATCCTGGTGACCATGCCGATGCTCAAGATGCCGGCCCTGACCCAGTTCGTCGACGGCACCGGTCCGGTGTGGAAGGGCACCCTGTTCCCCTTCCTGTTCATCACCATCGCCTGTGGCGCGGTGTCCGGCTTCCATGCGCTGATCAGCTCGGGCACCACGCCCAAGCTGATCGCCAAGGAAACCCATGCCCGCTACATCGGCTACGGCGCCATGCTGATGGAGTCCTTTGTCGCCATCATGGCCATGGTCGCCGCCTCGGTGATCGAGCCCGGCGTCTACTTCGCCATGAACAGCCCGGCCGCCGTGGTCGGCGCCGACGTGGTGTCGGTGGCCGCCAAGATCAGCACCTGGGGCTTCGTGGTGACGCCCGAGATGCTGCAGGCCACCGCCACCGAGATCGGTGAGCACACCATCCTGGCCCGTGCCGGTGGTGCTCCCACCCTGGCGGTGGGCATCGCCCAGATCATGCACAACGTGCTGCCGGGCGAGAACACCATGGCCTTCTGGTACCACTTCGCCATCCTGTTCGAGGCGCTGTTCATCCTCACCGCGGTGGACGCCGGTACCCGCGCCGGACGCTTCATGCTGCAGGACCTGCTGGGCAGCTTCGTGCCGGCGCTGAAGAAGACCGACTCCTGGACCGCCAACGTCATCGGCACCGCCGGTTGCGTCGCCCTCTGGGGCTGGCTGCTGTATCAGGGCGTGGTCGATCCGCTGGGTGGCATCAACACCCTCTGGCCGCTGTTCGGTATCTCCAACCAGATGCTCGCCGGTATCGCCCTGATGCTGGGCTCGGTGGTGCTGATCAAGATGAAGCGCCAGCGCTATGTCTGGGTCACCCTGGTGCCGGCCGTCTGGCTGCTGATCTGCACCACCACCGCCAGCCTGATCAAGCTGTTCGATTCGAATCCGGCGGTCGGCTTCCTGGCCCTGGCCAAGAAGTACAGCACCGCCATGGCCCAGGGGCAGGTGATCGCCCCGGCCAAGAGCATGGAACAGATGCAGCACATCGTCTTCAACGCCTACACCAACGCCACCCTGTCGGTGCTGTTCCTGGTGGTGGTGATGAGCATCCTGTTCTTTTCCATCAAGGTCGGTCGCGCTGCGCTGGCCAAGCCCGAGCGGACCGATCGCGAGACCCCCTTCCAGCCGGTAGCGGGCGCCTAAAGGAGAATCTTCATGTTCAATGACCTGGGTCGCATGGGCAAATACCTCGGGCAGGCCGCCAAGATGCTGGTGGGCATGCCCGACTACGACACCTATGTCGAGCACATGCGCGGCAAGCACCCGGACCAGCCGGTGATGAGCTACGAAGCCTTCTTCCGTGAGCGCCAGGAGGCGCGTTACGGTGGCGGCAAGTCGGGCGCCATCCGCTGCTGCTGACCCAGGATCACCCTAAGAACCTGTTCACGATCTGCTGCGCGTCGGCCAAACGGCGTTGAAAATGCCTTCGGAATGCTCATTTACCACTCGTAAACTCCGCTTCCTCAGCCATTTTCGCCTTGTTTGTCTCTAGCTCGCGAGATCGTGAGCAGGTTCTAAGGCCGGGCTCCAAGCCCGGCCTCTTTCTGTCTGGAGTTTCCCATGCGTGAACCCATCCCCGTCACCGTCCTGACCGGCTTTCTCGGCGCCGGCAAGACCACCCTGCTCAAGCACATCCTGCAAGCCGAGCACGGTCTCAAGATCGCCGTGATCGAAAACGAATTCAGCGCCCTGGACGTCGACGGCGAATTGCTCGAAGACGCCGGTGCCGTGCAACTGATGAAGGTGGCCAACGGCTGCGTCTGCTGCACCGGCAGCAAGGACCTGGCCTATGCCCTGACCGTGCTGCTGGAGCGGCTGGACAGCGGCGAGCTGGACTTCGAGCGCCTGGTTGTGGAATGCACGGGCCTGGCCGATCCCGGTCCGGTGGCCCAGACCTTCTTTACCGACGACCTCCTGCGCGAGCGTTATCTGCTCGATGGAGTGCTGACCCTGGTGGACGCCGTCCACGCCAGCGAGCAGCTGAGCGATCCGCTGCTGCAGGCGCAGATCGGTTTCGCCGATCGCCTGCTGCTGACCAAGCTCGACCTGGCCGAACCGGCGACCGTCGAGGCGCTGGAGAATCGCCTGCAACGCATCAATCGTCGCGCGCCGATTCGCCATGTCGACCACGGCCGCATCGAGCTGGCGGAGTTGCTGGACATCCGCGGCTTCAACCTGCACGACGAAGACCTGGCGCCACCGACGCTGTTCCGCCCGCTGCGGCCGGTGTCGGAAGCGGTCAGCCTTACCGAGCGCATCCAGTCCATCGCCATCCGCGAGTCCCGGCCCTTCGACCAGGCCAAGATCAGCAGCGTGATGGAGATGCTGCTCGATACCCTCGGCTGTGACCTGCTGCGCTACAAGGGTCTGCTGAATATCGCCGGCGAGGACCGCCGCCTGCTGTTCCAGGGCGTGCAGCAGATCTATGCCGCCGACTGGGAGCGTGACTGGCTCCCAGGCGAAGAGCGCGAAAGTCGTGTGGTGCTGATCGGCATGGACCTGCCGGAAGAGCGCATCCGCGCCGCCTTCGAGCGGGCGGTGGCCAAGGCCTGAGGCCTAGTCCGCGACCTGGCCGGTGCGACTGGCCAGCCGCTCCAGGGCGGCCTTGAGCTTGGGGTCGCGGATCCCGGCCGCGACTTCACGCAGGCTGTCGGCGCCCACCTGGCTGACCTGGCGCACCGGCCGGGCGCGGGTGGCGACGCCGGGACTCGGCTGCATCTTGAACTGCAGACGCGTCAGGCCAACGAACTCCGGCGCCTGTTGCAGCAGCCGGAGCAGACGGCGCTGTTGATAGCGCAGCCGCGTCGCCCAGTGGGCGTCGTTGACCACCAACAGCAGCGTGCCCTCGCGCCAGCTGGCCACCCGGCAATGGGGGCGGGCAGCGGGTTGCAGCTGCTCTTCCAGCAATTGTTGCAGCCGACCCAGTCGCTCGGCCTCGCGAAACAGCGCCTTGAGCGGTTTGGCCTGGCGCAGCAGGGCAGCGGGAGCGACGGCGTTGAGCGGACGAAAGGCCATGCGCAGGACTCGCGATGGGCGAAGAGAGGACGCCGATGGTAACAGATCGCTCTGGCGTCCTGGCGGCCAGGGGCCCGTCGTTCTTTCCTCATCGGCATTTCCGAGTAGAATGCCCGATTACCATTGCGGGACACCGCGGGTTTCAACCCCCGCGCCCAGGCGTCTGGCCAGGCTCTGCAGAGGCCTTGCCGCCCGTTTCGCTCCCCTCATTCCAGCGGAAGAATTCCAGTCGATATGTTTGCGCCTTTGTTGAAGAAATTCTTTGGAAGCAAGAACGAACGAGATGTCAAACGCCTAGGCAAGGTCGTGGTGGCCACCAATGCGTTGGAATCCCAGATTGCCTCCCTGAGCGACGAGCAACTGCGCGCCAAGACCGAGGAATTCAAGCAGCGTGTGGCCAAGGGCGAGTCCCTCGATGCCCTGATGCCGGAAGCCTTCGCGGTGGTCCGCGAGGCGGGCAAGCGCGTCATGGGCATGCGCCACTTCGACGTCCAGCTGATCGGTGGCGCCGCGCTGCACGAAGGCAAGATCGCCGAGATGCGTACCGGCGAGGGCAAGACCCTGGTGGGCACCCTGCCGGTCTACCTCAATGCGCTGTCCGGCAAGGGCGTCCACGTGGTCACGGTGAACGACTACCTGGCCCGCCGCGACGCCAACTGGATGCGGCCGCTGTACGAATTCCTCGGCCTGTCGGTGGGCATCATCCTGCCGTTCCAGCCGCCGGAAGAGAAACGCGCCGCCTATGCCTCGGACATCACCTACGGCACCAACAACGAATTCGGCTTCGACTATCTGCGCGACAACATGGCTTTCAGCATGGCCGAGAAGTACCAGCGCGAGCTGAACTTCGCGGTGGTCGACGAGGTGGACTCCATCCTCATCGACGAAGCCCGGACTCCGCTGATCATCTCCGGCCAGGCCGAAGACAGCTCCGAGCTCTATCAGAAGATCAACCTGCTGATCCCGCGTCTGCAGCAGCACATCGAGGAAGAGGAAGGCAATCCGACCCAGGTCGGCCACTACACCATCGATGAAAAGACCCGCCAGGTGGAGATCACCGAACTGGGTCACCAGTACATCGAGGAGATGCTCACCGAAGTCGGGCTGCTGGCCGAGGGCGAGAGCCTCTATTCGGCGCACAACCTGGGCCTCTTGACCCACGTGTTCGCCGGTCTGCGCGCCCATACCCTGTTCCATCGCAACGTCGAGTACATCGTCCAGCAGGACCAGGTACTGCTGATCGACGAGCACACCGGCCGGACCATGCCGGGTCGCCGTCTTTCCGAAGGCCTGCACCAGGCCATCGAGGCCAAGGAAGGACTGCCGATCCAGCCCGAGAGCCAGACCCTGGCCTCGACCACCTTCCAGAACTACTTCCGCCTCTACAACAAGCTCGGTGGCATGACCGGTACCGCCGACACCGAGGCCTTCGAGTTCCGCCAGATCTACAACCTCGACGTGCTGGTGATCCCGACCCACCGCGAGGTCGCCCGTAAGGACTTCAACGACCTGGTCTACCTGACCCAGGCCGAGAAGTACCAGGCGATCATCGAGGACGTGAAACAGTGCCAGGCCGAAGGCCGTCCGGTGCTGGTGGGTACCGCCTCCATCGAGAGCTCCGAGTACGTCGACCAGCTGCTGACCCAGGCCGGCATCGAGCACAAGGTGCTCAACGCCAAGTACCACGAACGGGAGGCCGAGATCATCGCCCAGGCCGGTCGTCCGGGTGCCGTGACCATCGCCACCAACATGGCCGGTCGCGGTACCGACATTTTGCTCGGCGGCAACTGGGAAGTAGAAGTCGCGGCCCTGGAGAATCCCACCGAGGAGCAGATCGCCGCGATCAAGGCCGCCTGGCAGGCGCGTCATAAACAGGTCATCGACGCCGGGGGCCTGCATGTGATCGCCTCCGAGCGCCACGAATCCCGCCGGATCGACAATCAGCTGCGCGGCCGTGCCGGTCGCCAGGGCGACCCGGGCTCCAGCCGTTTCTACCTGTCGCTGGAAGACAGCCTGATGCGCATCTTCGCCTCCGACCGGGTGAAGAACTTCATGAAGGCCCTGGGCATGCAGGGCGGCGAGGCCATCGAGCACCGCATGGTCACCAACGCCATCGAAAAGGCGCAGCGCAAGGTCGAAGGCCGCAACTTCGACATCCGCAAGCAGCTGTTGGAATACGATGACGTGGCCAACGAGCAGCGCAAGGTGATCTATCACATGCGCGACACCCTGCTGGCCAACGAAGACGTCGGCGACACCATCAAGGGCTTCCGCGAGGAAACCCTGACCCAGGTGATCAACGAGCACATCCCGCCGCAATCGCTACCCGAGCAGTGGGACATCCCTGGTCTGGAAGCCGAGCTGTACAGCGTCTTTGGCCTGCAGCTGCCCATCGGCCAGTGGCTGGACGAGGATGACAAACTGTACGAGGACACCCTGCGGGTGAAGATCCTCGAGCAGCTCGAAGCGGCCTACATGGAAAAGGAAGACATGGCCGGTCGCGAAGCCCTGCGCAACTTCGAGAAGCAGATGCTGCTGCGGGTGGTCGACGACCTCTGGAAGGACCACCTCACCACCATGGACCACCTGCGCCACGGTATCCATCTGCGCGGCTACGCCCAGAAGAACCCCAAGCAGGAATACAAGCGCGAGTCCTTCACCCTGTTCCAGGAGCTGCTGGAAAGCATCAAGCGCGACACCATCCGCGTGCTGTCCCACGTCCAGGTGCGCCGCGAGGATCCGGTCGAGGAAGAGGAGCGCATGCGCCGCGAGGCCGAAGCCCTGGCCGAGCGTATGCAGTTCCAGCACGCCGAGGCGCCTTCGCTGGTCGACCCCGAGGTGCTCGAGGACGAGCAGGGCGAGGACACCGTGGTGCCCTTGCAGCCCCAGCGCAACGACCAGAAGATCGGTCGCAACGAGCCGTGCCCCTGCGGTTCCGGCAAGAAGTACAAGCAGTGCCACGGCAAGCTCGACTGAGACCTGCCCAGGCAGCCGCGGCGACGGCAACCGGTCGGCATAGCCGCCGACAGGTTGTAAACTCCACCCGCTAGGCTGTCTGCGCCCTTTGCCCAGGCTGGGCGAGGCGGGCGCTGGAAGGCTGATTTCCACGCCGCGACCGGTTTTCCGCTCGCGGCGTTTCCTTTTCTTTCACTGGAGTTTTCCCATGGCTGTCGGTCTCGGTCCGCTCTCCACGCTGCACCCGGTTCCCGGTTTCGAACTCGGTATCGCCTCTGCCGGCATCAAGCGCCCCGGGCGCAAGGATGTGGTGGTGATGCGCTGTGCCGAAGGCTCCAGCGTGGCCGGGGTCTTTACCCTGAACGCCTTCTGCGCGGCGCCGGTCATCATCGCCCGTCAGCGCTTCGCTGGCCCCGTCCGCTACCTGCTGACCAACACCGGCAATGCCAACGCCGGTACCGGCCAGCCGGGCCTGGCCGCGGCCGAGCGCACCACCAAGACCCTGGCGACTCTGGCCAGCGTCGGCGAGGAAGCGGTGCTGCCGTTCTCCACCGGCGTGATCGGCGAGCCGTTGCCGGTGGAAAAGATCGAAGCTGCGCTGCCGGCTGCCCTGGCCGACCTGGCCGAAGACAACTGGGCCGCCGCCGCCACCGGCATCATGACCACCGACACCCTGCCCAAGGGCGCCAGCCGCCAGTTCCAGGTGGACGGCACCACCGTCACCGTGACCGGTATCAGTAAGGGCGCGGGCATGATCAAGCCGAACATGGCGACCATGCTGGGCTACGTAGCTACCGACGCCAAGGTCGCCCGGGGCCTGCTGCAGGACCTGCTGGCCGATGCCGCCAATCGCTCCTTCAACCGCATCACCATTGACGGCGACACCTCCACCAACGACTGCTGCATGCTGGTGGCCACCGGCCAGGCGGCCATGGCGGAAATCGCCCAGCCCAGCGGTGCGGCCTTCGAGCAGCTGCGCGAGGCGGTGTTCGCAGTGTTCGCCGAACTGGCCCAGGCCATCGTGCGGGACGGCGAGGGTGCCACCAAGTTCGTCACCGTGCAGGTCAATGGCGGCGGCAATGCCCAGGAGTGCCTGGACGTCGGCTACGCCGTCGCTCACTCGCCGCTGATCAAGACCGCGCTGTTCGCCTCCGATCCCAACTGGGGCCGCATCCTCGCCGCCGTCGGCAGGGCCGGCGTGCCCCAACTGGATGTCAGCCTGATCGACGTCTTCCTCGGTGGCGTGCAGATCTGCCAGCAGGGCGGTCGCGCGGCCACCTACACCGAAGAGCAGGGCGCGCGGGTCATGGCCCAGGCCGAGATCGAGATCCGCATCGAGCTGGGTCGCGGCAGCCACAGCGAGACCATCTGGACCACCGACCTCTCCCACGACTATGTGAAGATCAACGCCGAGTACCGTACCTGACGGCTACCCGACGCCTGGGCGTCCGCTCCGGCGGGCACCTGCGGCGGTCCTCGCGGGCCGCATCGTTTCGAGGAATCCCCGCATGTCCCAGCTGCAACTCGTGATCGGCAACAAGAATTTCTCCTCCTGGTCGCTACGCGCCTGGCTGGCCATGGAGCTCAGCGGCGCTGCCTTTGAAGAGGTATCGATCCCGCTCTATACCCCCAACAGCCGCGCCTTGCTCAAGGCCCAGTCGCCTACCGGCAAGGTGCCGGTGCTCAAGCTGGAAGAGGGCACCATCTGGGACTCCCTGGCCATCGTCGAGTATCTCGCCGAGGCCTATCCCGACGCTGGGCTGTGGCCGGCGGACACCCTGGCCCGCGCCCATGCCCGCGCCCTGTGCGCCGAGATGCACAGTGGTTTCCTCGCCCTGCGCCGCGAGCTGCCCATGGACCTGCGTCGCCGCCAGCGGCTGAAGTCGACCACCGCCGAGGCGGTGGAAGACATCCAGCGCATCCAGCGCCTGTGGCGCGAATGCCGCGAGCGCTATGGCCAGCAGGGCCCTTATCTGTTCGGTACGCCGACCATCGCCGATGCCTTCTATGCCCCGGTCGCCAGCCGCTTCCGCAGCTACGGGGTGGAACTGTCGGCCGAGGCGGCCGCCTATGTCGAAACCATCTACGCCTGGCCGGCCTTCCAGCGCTGGTTGGCGGAGGCTGAAACGGAGGAGCAGAGCGCATGACTCGTCTGCATGTGGTTGCCGCGGTGATTCGCAATTCCCAGGGGCAGATCCTTATCGCCCAACGCCCCGCGCACAAGCACCAGGGCGGACTCTGGGAATTTCCGGGGGGCAAGGTCGAGGCCGGTGAGGCCCCGGCCGTGGCGCTCGAACGCGAACTGGCCGAAGAGCTGGGCATCAGGGTGACTGCGGCCCGCCCGCTGTTGCAGGTCCGCCACGACTATCCCGACCAGGCGGTGCTGCTGGACGTCTGGCAGGTGGACGCCTTCACCGGCGACGCCCACGGCGCCGAGGGCCAGCCCTTGGCCTGGGTCGCCCCGCGCGCGCTGCTCGATTATGACTTTCCCGCAGCCAACCGACCCATCGTCCAGGCGGCGCGGCTGCCAGACCGCTATCTCATCACCCCCGGCGAGCTGACCACCGCGGAGTTGCTCAACGGCCTGCATCGAGCGCTGGACAGCGGCATCCGCCTGGTCCAGCTGCGCACGCCGGACAACTTCGATCCCCAGTACCGCGACCTGGCCGGCGACGTCCAGGGGCTCTGCACCGGCCGCGCCCAGCTGATGCTCAAAGGTCCGCTGGAGTGGCTGGGGGATTTCCCCGCGGCTGGCTGGCACCTGACCGCCGAGCAACTGCGTCGTTATGCGCCCAATGGGCGACCCTTTCCGGAACAGCGCCTGCTGGCGGCCTCCTGCCACGACGCCGAAGAACTGGCCCTCGCCCAGCAGATGGGGGTGGACTTCGTCACCCTGTCGCCGGTGATGCCCACCGCCAGCCACCCCGGCGCCCCGACCCTGGGCTGGGTCAAGGCCCAGCAACTGCTAGCCGACTGCAACCTGCCGGCCTATCTGCTGGGAGGGCTGGGCGATGCCGACCTCACCGGCGCCTGGCAGGCCGGCGCCCAGGGCGTGGCGGCGATCCGCGCGTTCTGGCCTACACCGGCGTAGGTTGGCGCTGAGCGCAGCGAAGCCCAACAGGGATGCACCGGGCTCGTGCCTGTTGGGCTTCGACGATGGAGCCGTCTCAACCCAACCTACGGCTCCTGACGTAGGTTGGCGCTGAGCGCAGCGAACCCCAACATGGGTGGGCCGTGCCCATGACTGTTGGGCTTCGACGATAAAACCGTCTCAGCCCAACCTACGGTTGATGCCGGGACGTTAGGGGCATCACTGCCATGACGGTCCGCCGATGCAGTCGCTCCTACAGGTTCAGACATTACCGTAGGAGCGGCCCATGGCCGCGATAAACCTGAATCCCCATGAAAAAGCCCGCCAATCGGCGGGCTTTTCTTGTCGGCGGGAAAATTACAGCCGCGGATAGTCGATGTAGCCTACCGGGCCCTTGCTGTAGAAGGTATCCGGGTGCGGCTCATTGAGCGGGGCATCCTGCTCCAGGCGTTGCGGCAGGTCCGGGTTAGCGATGAAGGGCACGCCGAAAGCCACGGCATCGGCCTTGCCTTCGTCCAGCCAGGCATTGGCCTTGGCTTTGTCGAATTTCTCGTTGGCGATGTAGACGCCGCCGAAGGCCGCCTTGAGGTCCGGGCCCAGGCTGTCGCTGCCGGCCGCTTCGCGGATGCAGATGAAGGCGACCTGGCGCTGGCCCAGTTCGCGGGCGACATGGCCGAAGGTGGCGGCGGGGTCGCTGTCGCCCATGGTGTGCATGTCGCCACGGGTGGACAGGTGCACGCCGACGCGATCGGCGCCCCAGACATTGATGCAGGCATCGGTCACTTCCAGCAGCAGCCGGGCGCGATTCTCGATGGAGCCGCCATAATTGTCGGTACGCTGGTTGGTGTCGCTCTGCAGGAACTGGTCGAGCAGATAGCCGTTGGCCCCGTGGACCTCGACGCCATCAAACCCGGCGCGCTTGGCGTTCTCGGCGCCATGGCGATAGGCGGCGACGATGCCGGGGATCTCGGCGGTTTCCAGCGCCCGCGGGGTGACATAGTCACGCTTGGGGCGCAGCAGGCTGACGTGGCCCTGGGCGGCGATGGCGCTCGGCGCCACCGGCAGTTCGCCGTCGAGGTAGCGGGGGTCGGAGATGCGGCCCACATGCCAGAGTTGCAGCACGATGCGGCCACCGGCCTTGTGCACGGCAGTGGTCACCCGTTGCCAGCCGGCCACCTGGGCGTCGGACCAGATGCCGGGGGTGTCGGGATAACCCACGCCCATGGGATCTACCGAGGTGGCCTCGGTGATGATCAGGCCGGCGGATGCGCGTTGCACGTAGTACTCGACCATCAGATCGCCCGGAACCCGGCCCGGTTCGGCGCGACAGCGGGTGAGGGGCGCCATGATGACGCGGTTGGGCAGTTCCAGGGCGCCGATCTTGATCGGCTCGAACAGCTGAGTCATGGCTAGCTCTCTTGATTAGCTGGCGGTCGCCAGGCCGCTCTTGCGGGCCTGGCTGGCGGTCAGCAGGGTGGCGATGAGGGCCAGCAGGGCGAGCCCGCTGGCGGCGAGGGGTACCGCGGTAAGACCCAGACCGTGATCGATCACCAGGCCACCGACCCAGGCGCCGAGGGCGTTGCCCACGTTGAAGGCGCCGATGTTGAGGGTCGAGACCAGATTCGGCGCGTCCTTGCCGAAGGTGACCACGTTGATCTGCAGGGCCGGTACGGCGGCGAAGGCGGCCGCGGCCCAGAGGAAGAGGGTGATCTCGGCGGGCAGGAAGGCCTGGCCGGTCCAGCGCAGGGCGGCGGAGGTCAGCGCCAGGGCGACGAAGATGCCCACCAGGCTGGTGGCCAGGCGCCAGTCGGCCAGCCGACCGCCGATGAAGTTGCCCAGGGTCAGGCCCAGGCCGATCAACAGCAGGGTGCCGGTGACGCCACGGGGCGAGACGCCGGTGACCTCCTGCAGCAGCGGCGCGACATAGGTGAAGAGGGCGAACATGGAGGCCGCGAAGAACACTGTCATCGACAGCGCCAACCAGAAGCCCAGGCCGCGCAGGGCGAGCAACTCCCGGCGCAGATCGGCGCGCGGCTGGTTGCGATCGGTGGGTAGGACCCGCCAGAGACCGATCAGGGCGACCACGCCGATCGCCACCACCGCCCAGAAGGTCGAACGCCAGCCGGCGGCCTGGCCGAGGGCGGTGCCCAAGGGCACGCCCAGCACATTGGCCAGGGTCAGACCGGTGAACATCAGGGCCACCGCCGAGGCGCGGCGATTCTCCGGCACCAGGCTCGCGGCCACCACGGCGCCAATGCCAAAGAAGGCACCGTGGCAGAGCGCCGTGACCACCCGGGCCAGCATCAGCATGTTGTAGCCACTGGCCACCGCGCAGAGCAGGTTGCCGACGATGAAGATGCCCATCAGGGCGAGCAGGGCGCGCTTGCGCGGCCAGTGGGCCGTGGCCAGCGCCATGAAGGGCGCGCCGACGGCCACACCCAGGGCATAGCCGGTGACCAGCCAGCCGGCGCTAGGGATGGACACGCCGAGATCGGCGGCGACATTGGGCAGCAGCCCCATGATGACGAATTCGGTGGTGCCGATGGCGAAAGCGCTCAGCGCCAGCACGATGAGGGAAGCGGGCATCAGGATTCCTTGCAGACTAGAGTTCGCGAGCGAGACGTTGCAGAAAGGCCTGAATGGCGGCCTCGTCGCGTTGGTAGAACACCCATTGGCCGATGCGCCGCGTGGTGACCAGGCCGGCACGGGTCAATACGGCCAGATGCGCCGAGACCGTGGACTGCGACAGGCCGGCGCGTGCCTCGATCTGCCCGGCGCAGACGCCCGTCCCCAGGTCGTGTTCCTGGTGCGGAAAATACTGCTGGGGATCACGCAGCCAGCCCAGGATCTGACAACGCAGGGGATTAGCCAGGGCCTTGAGGATCTCGTCCATTGCGGTCGTATCGTCATATTGGGTTCTACCGAACCTTAGATCGCAAAAAATCGATATGCAAGCTATCTATCTTCAATTCTGGCTATCGTGGGCTTAGAGGCTCACTATCGCGATAAGTGTCCGTGGCTACCGCCTCGTTCAGTTGCGATTCAGATCACATAGCTAGAATTGCCAGGAGCGGCCCTGTCCGCCGCGATGGATTTCAAGGAGTAAAGACATGGCGCTGCCCACCCGTATCCTTCTCGCCAGCCTGGCCCTGGCCACCCTGGCTGGATGCGCATCCCCCAATCCCTACGAAAACCAGGGTCAGGTCAGCGGTGGCACCTCCAAGACCGCCAAGTACGGTGGCCTGGGTGCCTTGGCCGGTGCCGTCGCCGGTGCCGCCATCGATCACAACCATCGGGGCAAGGGCGCGCTGATCGGCGCCGCTGCCGTGGGCGCAGCCGCTGCCGGCTACGGTTACTACGCCGATCGCCAGGAAGCCGAATTGCGTCGGCAGATGGAAAATACCGGTGTCGAGGTGCAGCGTCAGGGCGATGACATCAAGCTGATCATGCCGGGCAACATCACCTTCGCCACCGATTCCGCCGATATCGCCAACAGCTTCTACAAGCCGCTGAACGATCTGGCCAATTCCTTCAAGCAGTTCGATCAGAACAGCATCGAGATCGTCGGCTATACCGACAGCACCGGCAGCCGCGCCCACAACGTCGAACTGTCCCAGCGCCGCGCCCAGAATGTCGCCGGCTACCTGACCGCCCAGGGCGTACCCACGGCGCGGTTGAGCACCCGTGGCGCCGGTCCCGATGCGCCCATCGCCAGCAATGCCACCGCCGATGGTCGGGCGCAGAATCGCCGCGTCGAGGTCAACCTGCGTCCCCTGCCCGGCGCTACTGGCACCCCCGCCCAATAGTGACCGCTCGTCGCCCGCGACCCGTAGTTTCCGCACCTTGGTGAAGGGTTGCGGAAACTGCTTTTTCATTTTGCGCTCTGATAGACGTCGCGAAGGCCCCCTCCTGTCAAATTGCAGGCGGCAGGTGTCTGTCCGGCTGCTACGCTAGTAGGGTTGGAGCGACACATCGCATAACGGACACGAAGGGAAGGGGTAGCCAGCCGCGCATGGCTGCTGCACGGCGGCAGACGCCGCGGGGAGAAGAGGCTTGATGGAGTGCCCGTTGCCGCAGACAGAACAAGGCCCGGTGTTGCTGGTGGTCGACGATCGTCAGGAGAACCTGTTCGCCATGCAGGCCGTGCTGGAGGTCGGGAACTGGCGGGTGATCACCGCCGCCTCGGGTGAGCGCGCCTTGCAATACCTGCTGGACGAAACCGTGGACCTGGTCCTGCTCGACGTCCAGATGCCGATCATGGACGGCTTCGAGGTGGCGCGCATCATGCGCAGCAACCTGCGCACCCGCTTCACGCCGATCATCTTCGTCTCCGCTGAAGCCCACTCCTACGAATCGGTGCTGCGCGGCTATGCCACCGGTGCGGTGGACTACCTGCTCAAGCCCGTCGATCCCAACATCCTCAGGCACAAGGTGCGCTCGTTGCTCGATCACGAGCGCAATCGCCGCGAGTTGCTGCAGGCCACCCAGCAGCTGGAGCTGGCCAAGTCGTTCAGCGACTCGCTGCTCGACAACGCCGCCGAGGGCATCCTCACCGTCAACGAGCAGGGTCGGGTGACCTTCGCCAACGCCGCCATCGCCCGCATGTTGAGATGCAGCGTCAGCGACCTGGTACACGCCAACTTTCTCGACTTCCTCGAAGGCGGCAGCGGTCTCGACGACTGGCAGACCTCGCCCTTCATGGAGCACTACGACCGCCGCGAGACCTATCGCTTGCACGACGCGCGCCTGCGTACCAACCGCGGCGACAGCCTGCCGGTGGCGCTGTCCTGTGCGCCGCTGCCACGCATGCAACGGGCCATGGTCATCATCGCCCTGGACATGTCGCGCATGCGCGAGTTGCAGGACCAACTGGAATCCCAGGCCGTCACCGATGCCCTGACCGGCCTGCTCAATCGCCGCGGCTTCAACCAGACGCTGGAAGCGGCGCTGGCGCGCAGCGGTCGCAACGGCAAACGCATGGCCGTGCTCTACATCGATCTCGATGGCTTCAAGCGCATCAACGATTCCCTCGGCCACGAAGCGGGTGACCGGGTGCTGTGCATCGTCGCCGAGCAGCTCAAGAGTTGCATGCGGCCCTATGACATCCTGGCGCGCATGGGCGGTGACGAATTCACTGCACTGCTCGATTCCCTGGAGCATCCCGAGGATGCCGCCCGGGTCGCCGAAAAGCTGCTGGAGCTGCTGGCCACGGTGCATCGCATCGACGGCATGGAGGTCAGCCTGGGCGCCAGCATCGGCATCGCCAGCTATCCCGACTGCGGCCACACCGTGGACGGCCTGTTGCGCTCGGCCGACATCGCCATGTACGAGGCCAAGCGTGGCGGTCGTCAGCAATACCGTTTCTTCTCGCCGGAAATGAATGGCCGTGCCCGTTCCCGGCTGATGCTCGAAGAAAGCGTGCGCAATGCCATCGACAACAAGGATTTCGTGCTCGCCTACCAGCCGCAGGTCTATCTGCGCGACGGTCGCCTGCGTGGCTTCGAGGCGTTGCTGCGCTGGGAGCACACGGTGGCCGGCAAGGTCTCGCCCAGTGTCTTCATCCCGCTGCTGGAAGAGACCCGGCTGATCAACCGCATCGGTGACTGGATCTTCCGCGAAGGCGCGACCAAGCTGCAGTCCCTGCAGGAGATCTATGGCGACGAACTGCTGCTGAGCATCAACCTCAGCCCGGTGCAATTCGGCATGCCGCAACTGACGGAGAGTCTGCGCCAGATCATCGAGACCCACCAGCTGCGGCCCGAGCAGCTGGAAATCGAGGTGACCGAATCGGCACTGATGCACGACATCGACTACACCCGGGCGCAGCTGTCACAACTGCGGGCGCTGGGCGTGCGTATCGCGGTGGACGACTTCGGCACCGGCTATTCTTCGCTGGCCTATCTGCGTCACTTCGAACTGGATACCCTCAAGATCGATCAGCTGTTCATTGCCAACATGCTGGATTCCTCGCGCGATGCCGCCATCGTCAGCACCATCCTCGAACTGGGCCGCAACCTGGATCTGGAGGTCATCGCCGAAGGGGTGGAGACTCTGGAACAGCGCGATTGGCTGCTTGAGCATGGCTGCGAGATCATGCAGGGCTTCCTGGTTTCCCGGCCATTGAGCGCCGAGCTGACCGGACGCTTCCCGCAGCAGGTGGACTGGATCTCCCGGCGCCCCGAGCCGACGCTCTAGGCGCGCCGCCGTCCATCGGCGCAGGCCGTCGGGCAGGCGGCGTGCCAGGGCTGGCGAGACTTCCCAGGCCGGCACTCGCCAGCCAAACCACGACCGCCACTGAACGAACCTTCGTCCGCGCCTTCTTATGCAATGGCCACAGGCACGGAGTAGGAAGCATGCGGGGCGCCGTCTTTCCATGGCGGGAAAACAACAGGTTCGAATTGCTGGTGGACGGCGGTCGGTTCTTTCCGGCCATGCTCGAATCCATCGCTGGCGCCAGTCGCCAGATCGATGTCGAACTCTATCTGGTGGAAGCCGGCAGTTGCTCCGAGCAGCTGCTCGTGGCGCTGACCGAGGCGGCCCGTCGGGGCGTCGTGGTGCGCTGCCTGTTCGACGGCTTCGGTACCCTGCGGATGGACGCCGGTTTGCGCCGCCAGCTGGAAGAGGCGGGCGCCGAGCTGCGGCTCTTCAATCCCGTGCGCTTCGGCCATGGCTTGCACAACCTGCACCGCGATCATCGCAAGATCTTCGTTATCGACGGCGAAGAGGCCTTTGTCGGTGGCAGCGGCGCGACCGATGACTTCTGGGATCCGGCCAAGAGCGACTGCAACTGGCACGAGGTGATGGTGCGTATCCAGGGTCCGCTGGTGGCGGACTGGCTGGCCCTGTTCGAGCGGCAATGGGAAGCGGTCCGTCGCCGCCGCGCCTGGAAGCCGCGACCGCGGCGGGGACACGAGCGTCCACCGCCGCCGCCCGTTGCCCAAGAAGGGCAGGGCCGGGTCGCCTATGCCGATGCCCGTCAGCACCGCGACATCCTGCAGGCCTTGATCCGCGCCCTGGTGGGTGGCCAGGAGCGCATCTGGTTCGCTACACCCTACTTTCTGCCGACCTGGCGCGTGCGCTGGGCCTTGCGGCGCGCCGCGCGGCGCGGCGTCGACGTGCGCCTGTTGCTCACCGGTCGCCATACCGACAATCCGCCGGTGCGCTTCGCCGGGCAGCGCTACTACCGCAGCCTGTTGCGCGCGGGCGTGCGCATCTACGAATACCAGCCCAGGTTCATCCACGCCAAGATGGTGCTGGTGGACCACTGGGTCAGCGTCGGCTCCTGCAATTTCGATCACTGGAATCTGAGATTCAACCTGGAGGCCAATGTCGAGGCGGTGGATCGCGGTCTGAGCCAGGCGGTGGCGGCCAGCTTCGTCAAGGATTTCGCCCAGAGCCGCGAGATCACCCTGGAATTCTGGCGCAGTCGTCCCTGGTGGCGACGGGCGCGCGAGTGGCTATGGGGTTCGCTGGATCGCTTGGTGATCGGTGTACTGGGGCGCGGTTAGCAGCCCTGGTGGTCAGGTGCGGGTAACATAACCGATCCGGTGCAGGTAGGCCGGACCCATCGTCCCGCGGACGAGGCCAGACGAGTAACGCCTTAGTGCAGACTTTAGATAAACACCGCTTCATCGGTCTGGAGTGGCTCAGGTTCCTGATGGGTTTCTATGTGGTCGTCTACCACACCATCCATTTCTATCCCGAGCGCAAGACCATCCCCCTGCTGGACGAGATCACCAGTATGGGCTTCTTCGCCACCAGCACCTTCTTCGTGCTCTCCGGCTTTCTGCTCGCCCATGTCTATTGCGGCCGTGGCAGCCTGCGCGAGCCGGCGCGCAGCTTCTGGGTCAAGAGGTTCGCCAACCTCTATCCGATCCATATCTTCGCGCTGCTGCTGGCGATGGCGGTGGTGACCTGGATCGGCAGCCTCGGCATACCGCCGGGTGCGGCCACGGCCAGCATCCGCTTCGTGGTGTTCGACACCAACGAGCCCCTGGCACGGACCAATCCCGAGCTGTTCCAGCACTTCATGACCAACGTGGAGCTGGCCTTCAACGCCGTGCTGCAACTGTTCATGCTGCAGGCCTGGAATCCCTACTATCTCACCTTCAATGCGCCGCTCTGGTCGATCTCGGCGCTGTTCTTCTTCTATCTGACCTTTCCCAAGCTGGCACCGCGGCTGATGACCAGCGAACGTCCCTGGCAGCTGTTGCTGCTGGTCTGGGCGCTCTATCTGATCCCGCCGCTGCTGGTGATCGCCAACCAGAACTACGGCATGCCTTTCACCGGCCTCCTGCAGCGGGTGCCCTTGTTCCGTTTGCCGGAGTTTCTCGCCGGCATCCTGCTGTATGCCATCTTTCGCCGCCAGTACGAGCGAGGCTGGGCACCGTCGGAGCGGCAGCGGGTGCTCTTGGCGAGCTACCTGGTCCTGAGCTTCGCCCTGGGTACGGCACTGTTCACCCATGGGCCCAAGTTCTGGTACTTCCTGTTCCATAACGGCCTGTTCCTGCCGTCGCAACTGATCCTGGTCTACCTGGCCGCGCTGGCTCAGGAGCCGGCCAGTGAGCGCATCCGTCACTGGTCACCGCGGCTGGGCGCGGCCTCGCTGTCGATGTTCGCCCTGCACGTGCCCCTGTCGGGCATCTACATGACCCTGGAGCAGTTGATCGGCGGCGATCTTAAAGCCTGTCTCAGCGGTAATCGCGAGGTCTGCATCGCCGCCGCCGGGGCCTATACCAATTCCATCGAATGGTATTGGCTGTTCCTGCTGGCGGTGGTGGTGCTCTGCGTGCTGTTCCAGGAGCGGCTGGTGGTGCCGACCCGCAAGCGCATTCTCAAGGTGCTGCTGCCGCGTCTGGCGCCGCCGCAGAAGCCACCCCAGGCTAGCGGCGGAAGCCTGCGGCCATGACGAAGAAGCGGGCGTTCAGCGCCGCCAGCGGCTCGCGTAGCTGCTTCAGCTGATCGGCCGCGCCGAATACCTCGAAGCGCTCCAGGGTGGCGATGGCCTGGGCCTGTTCCAGCAGATCGCCGACGTTGTCCAGGTGGGCCAGCAGCGCCTGGGCATCGCGGTAGCCCTCGCGGCAACGCGCTGTGGCGCCGTCGTAGCAGAAACCGTAGTAGAGGCAGCCGGGTTCGCTCTGGGTGCGCTGCAGCATGGCCTCGCCCAGGCGCTTGAAGGCCTCGACCTGATCGGGCTGGATGGCGAAGACGGGGGCCAGGCTGCAGACGGAATCGCTGGGAAGGGTGGGCATGGAAACTCCTGGGTCAGGGGTGGTTTCCATGCGACCCCTGCCGACGGGACGGCGCTCCCGTCAACTGACGGACGTCAGCCGCCGACCTGGGCTATCCAGTCGTTGAGGTTGTAGTAGTTGGTCACCCGCGCCACCTTGCCGTCGCGGATCTCGAAGAAGGCCCCTACCGGCAGGCGATAGGTCTGGCCGCTGGCCGGTGGCAGGCCTTCGTCGCTAGCCAGGTACTCGCCGTGGATGACGAATTCGGCGGCGGCGCGGCGCCCGCTGGGTTCGGCCATGACGACCAGGTCGGTCAGGCGTTCGCGATAGCAGCGATTCATGTGCGCCATGAAGGCCGCGAAGGCGGCCTTGCCCACCTGACGCTCGCCCTGGTTGATGTCGTGGACCACATCCTCGGTGAGCAACTCCAGAAAGATGTCCATGTCGCCGGCATTGAAGGCGGCGTAATAGGCGTCGATGAGGTCGGTCGTGGTCATGGCGGTTCCTGTCGTGGACGAAAAAATGGCTTTGCCCGCACATGGTAGGGTGCCGCTACGAGGCCGACATAGCCATTCACGTCTCCTGCTTAACCAGAAGAGTCCATGGACATCCAACTCCTCCACGGCGCTGCCATCACCCCGCTGATTCCCGAACTCGCCGAATTGCGCATCGCGGTCTTTCGCGAGTTTCCCTATCTCTACGACGGCACTCTGGACTACGAGTCCCGCTATCTGCAGACCTATGCGGAGGCGCCGGACAGCCTTTGCATGTTGGTTCGCGATGCCGGGCGGGTGGTGGGTGCCGCGACCGCCTTGCCGCTGGCGGACGAGACCGCGGAGTTCCAGCAGCCCTTCCGCGCCCAGGGCTGGCCGGTGGAACGGATCTACTACTTCGGTGAATCCCTCTTGCTGCCGGCCTATCGGGGCCAGGGATTCGGCCGGCGCTTCTTTGCCGAGCGCGAGGCGCGGGCCCGGCAATTGGGGCGCTTCACCTGGTGCGCCTTCTGCGCCGTGCAGCGCCCGGATGACCATCCGCGCCGTCCAGTAGGTTATCGACCTCTGCACGGCCTCTGGCATGGCGAGGGCTTCGTCGAGCATCCGAAATTGCTGACCCACTACTTCTGGCAGGATCTCGACGAGATGGCCGAATCGCCCAAACCCATGACCTTCTGGCTCAAGGAGTTGCCATGATCCGCCTGGCCGCCTGCCAATACGCCATCGAATTGCTGGAGACCTGGGACGCCTATGCCGCGCACCTCACAGAACTCTGCGAGGCCGCTGCCGCCAGGGGTAGCCAACTCCTGCTGCTGCCCGAATACGCCGGCCTGGTGCTCAGCGGCCAGCTGCCTCCCGACGAGCGCAGCGATCTGCAGGGCTCCATTGCCGGCATCCAGCCACTGATTCCGGCTTGGCGCGACCTCTGTGAAAGCCTGGCGCGCCGGCTGCGGCTGTACCTATTGCCCGGTTCGCTTCCCGTCCTCGATAGCGACGGCCAATACCGCAATCGCGCCTGGCTGTTCGGTCCCGAGGGCTGCCTGGGCCATCAGGACAAGCTGATGATGACCCGCTTCGAGCGGGAAGAGTGGAACATCTCCAGCGGCCGCGAAGGCTTGCGAGTATTCGATACGGCCCTCGGGCGTCTTGGCATCCTGATCTGCTACGACAGCGAATTCCCGCTGCTGGCCCGCCACCTAGCCGAAGCGGGCGCGGACCTGATTCTGGTGCCGAGTTGCACCGATACCGTCGCCGGCTTTCACCGAGTACGGATCGGTGCCCAGGCCCGGGCGCTGGAGAGCCAGGTCGCCGTCTTGCAGTCGCCGACGGTAGGTTTGGCGCCCTGGTCGCCGGCATTGGACGAAAATGTCGGTCGGGCCGGCCTCTTCGTCCCGCCGGATCGTGGCATGCCCGCGGACGGCGTGATCGCCCAGAGCGCAGAACTCTGTCCAGACGTCAGCCAGTGGCTCTATGCCGACCTCGATCTGGACGAGGTGCGGCAGGTGCGGACCCATGGCCAGGTGTTCATACGTCGCGACTGGCCGGAGCAGTGGCAAGTGCTGGAACCCAGGCGCTGAACGAGAAAAGCCCAGCACTGGGCTGGGCTTTTTCGTGGGGCGGAACCTAGATCTCGACGGCGAGGCTGTCGGCGATCTTCTTCTGCCACAGCTGCGGACCGGTGATGTGCACCGATTCGCCACGGGTGTCCACGGCTACGGTCACCGGCATGTCCTTCACCTCGAACTCATAGATGGCTTCCATCCCCAGTTCCGGGAAGGCCAGCACCTGGGCGCCCTTGATGGCCTGGGCCACCAGGTAGGCGGCGCCGCCCACGGCCATCAGGTAGACCGCCTTGTGGTCCTTGATCGCCTCGATGGCGATGGGACCGCGCTCGGACTTGCCGATCATGCCCAGCAGGCCGGTCTGGTCGAGGATCTGACGGGTGAACTTGTCCATGCGGGTCGCCGTGGTGGGACCGGCCGGGCCGACCACCTCGTCGCCCACCGGATCGACTGGACCGACGTAGTAGATGAAGCGGCCCTTGAGGTCCACCGGCAGGGGCTCGCCCTTGTTGAGCATGTCGACCATGCGCTTGTGGGCGGCATCGCGTCCGGTGAGCATCTTGCCGTTGAGCAGCACGGTCTCGCCGGGCTGCCAGCTCTGCACCTCTTCCGGGGTCAGGGTGTCGAGGTCGACGCGACGGGCACTCGGACCGGCTTCCCAGACGATTTCCGGATAGGCGTCCAGCGGCGGTGCCTCCAGGCTGGCGGGGCCGGAGCCGTCGAGCACGAAGTGGGCGTGACGGGTGGCGGCGCAGTTGGGGATCATGCACACCGGCAGGGAGGCGGCGTGGGTCGGGTAATCCTTGATCTTGACGTCCAGCACCGTGGTCAGGCCGCCCAGGCCCTGGGCGCCGATGCCCAGCTGGTTGACCTTGTCGAAGATCTCCAGGCGCAACTCTTCCAGGCGATTCTGCGGGCCGCGGGCCTTGAGCTCATGGATGTCGATCTCGTCCATCAGCGATTCCTTGGCCAGCACCGCGGCCTTCTCGGCGGTGCCGCCGATGCCGATGCCCAGCATGCCCGGCGGGCACCAGCCGGCGCCCATGGTCGGCACGGTCTTGAGCACCCAGTCGACGATGGAGTCGGACGGGTTGAGCATGGCCATCTTCGACTTGTTCTCGGAGCCGCCGCCCTTGGCCGCGACGTCGATCTCCACGGTGTTACCGGAAATGATCTGGTAGTGGATCACCGCCGGGGTGTTGTCCTTGGTGTTCTTGCGGGCACCGGCCGGGTCGGCCAGGATCGAGGCGCGCAGGACGTTTTCCGGCAGGTTGTAGGCGCGACGGACGCCCTCGTTGATCATCTCGTCCAGGCTCAGGGTGGCGCCGTCCCAACGCACGTCCATGCCGACCTTGGCGAAGACGGTGACGATGCCGGTGTCCTGGCAGATCGGCCGATGGCCGGTGGCGCACATCCGCGAGTTGATCAGGATCTGGGCGATGGAGTCGCGCGCGGCGGCGGATTCTTCGCGCAGATAGGCCTCGTGCATGGCCTGGATGAAATCGACGGGGTGGTAATAGGAGATGAACTGCAGGGCGTCGGCAACGCTCTGGATCAGGTCATCCTGCTTGATCACGGTCATGTACGCGCTCCTCTTGGCGGTTTCTTGCGTCTCGACCACGGGCGGTGGCGAGACGGGCGCGCAATTCGGGTCGCACGGACCGGGCCGCGAAGGGGCCCGATCGGAGGGGTGGCCTGACACACTGAGAGAGGCCCACCCGGCCAGGGCGGCCGACCCGAGAGCGGCGCGGCAGTATAGCCTTTAAGCGGCCGGACGGCACGCCGCCTGGGCTGGCGGTGGGCGATCAGCGCCTAGCGGTGGTCCAGGGCGGCGGGATTGACCAGATCGGTCGGCTGCTTGCCTTCGAGGGCAGCGATCAGGTTGTTCACCGCGCGTTCGGCCATGGCGTAGCGGGTCTCGTGGGTGGCCGAGCCGATGTGCGGCAGGGTCACCACGTTGGGCAGCTCGAACAGCGGCGAGGCCTCCAGCGGTTCGCGGGTATAGACGTCCAGGCCCGCGCCACGGATCTGGCCACTGCGCAGCGCCTCGATCAGCGCCGCCTCGTCGATGACCGGGCCGCGCGCCAGGTTGATCAGGATGGCGCTGGACTTCATCAGGCCCAACTCGCGTGCCCCTATGAGTCCTTCGGTAGCGGCCGACAGGGGCACCACCAGGCAGACGAAGTCGGCTTCCCTGAGCAGCTCGTCCAGCTCGCGGCGCTGGGCACCCATCTGCTCTTCCAGCTCGGGCTTGGCACTGTTGGCGGTGTAGAGGATCGGCATGTCGAAGCCGAAGTGGCCACGCTTGGCGATGGCGGCGCCGATGCGACCGGCCCCGACGATGCCCAGGGTGCGGCCATGGATGTCGGTGCCGAAATGCTCTTCGCCGATGCCCTTGCGCCAGAGGCCGGCCTTGACGAAGGCGTCCAGCTCCGGCACCCGCCGGGCGGCGCTCATCAGCAGGGTGAAGCCCAGGTCGGCGGTGGTGTCGGTCAATACGTCAGGGGTGTTGGTGAGCAGGATGCCGCGCTCGGTCAGGTAGTCCACGTCATAGCTGTCGTAGCCGACCGAAACGCTGGCGATGGCTTCCAGGGTGGTGGCCATCTCCAGTTCCTGCTCGCCGAGCTTGCGACTGGCGCCGATCAGGCCTTGGGCCTTGGCCGCGGAGGCGGCGAAGAGGTCGATGTTGGCACTGAAGGGGATCACCTCGACCGTGAAGTGCTGGCGCAGACGCTCCACCAGTTCTTCGGGCAGGCGGTTGAAGACCATTACGTGCTTCTTGCTCATCGATACCTCGGCGTACGGAAAAGGATTAGGCCAGACCGGCCGCGGCGAAGCGCGGGCGCTCGGGATGTTGCCTGAGCAGCGGCTCGAGACCCTCGCGGGTCGGCTCCTGGTTGAAGCCCAGCCCAAGCGCCTCGCGGTGGATGCCAGTTGTGGCCAGCCAGAGGCAGTCGATACCTGCCGCCACTGCACCGGGCACATCGGTCACCAGGGAGTCGCCGACGAACAGCAGGTGCCTGGCACCCCGTTCGGCCAGCGCCCCTGCCGCGCAATGGAAGGCATAGGGATCGGGCTTGCCATACCAGGTGACCGTGCCACCCAGGGCGGCGAAACGATCGGCCAGCTTGCCGGCCGCATAGAAGGGTAGACCCCCGGACACCACGTTGCGATCCGGGTTGGCGCAGAGAAAAGGCTTGTCCAGGGCAGTCGCCAAGGGCGCGAAGCGGGTCTCCAGCTCGTCTTCCGGAAAGCTGCCGACGCCGAGGATGATGGCGGCCTGGTCGATATCCTCGACGAAGCGCTCGCGGATCTCCGCGGGCCAGCCGACCTGGCCGGTGCCAGGACCGGAGAGGTAGATGCCACCAGTGCGAAATTTAGGGTCTTGTTGAAAGGCGTCGATGGCCAGCTGGCCCGAGGTGGTGATGCCGGCGAAGAGGTCGCGCGACACGCCCAGCTTGCCCAGCTCTTCGACCATGCCGTCTGCATCGCGGGAGGCATTGCTGAGGAACCACACCGGCTTGCCCTCGGCGGCGCGACGCTCCAGCCAGGCGCGAGCACCGGGAAAGGTCTCGTAGCCGTCGATCAGCACGCCCCAGAGGTCGAGGATGAAGCCGTCATAGGCGGCCAGCGCCTCGTCCAGTTGAGCGAGGCGGAGCAGGGTGGGAGCGGTCATGCGGCGGATCCGATGGCGAAAAGGGGAAACGACAAGCCTAACCCGTTTTGCCGAGCGGCTGCCGAAAACACAGACACCGGCCTGAGCCGGTGTCTGTTTGGTGCCTGTTGGCAGTGCTTAGCGCGTGGGCGCCTTGCCGGCCTTGGCAACTTCCAGGGCCTGGGTGTCGACGCGGCCGTAGATGTCTTCGAAGCGGACGATGTCGTCTTCGCCCAGGTAGCCACCGGACTGCACTTCGATCAGCTCCAGCGGTACCTTGCCGGGGTTGGCCAGGCGGTGCACGGAGGTCATCGGCAGGTAGGTGGACTGGTTTTCGGTCAGCAGGAAGACCTTGTCGTCACAGGTGACCTCGGCGGTACCGGAGACCACGATCCAGTGTTCGGCACGGTGGTGGTGCATCTGCAGCGACAGCTGAGCGCCCGGCTTGACGGTGATGCGCTTGACCTGGAAACGCTGGCCCATGTCGATGGAGTCGTAGGAACCCCAGGGACGGAAGACTTCCTGGTGCGCCTTGACCTCGTTGCGATTCTGCTTCTCGAGGGCATTGACCAGCTTCTTGACGTCCTGGACCTTGTCCTTGTGGGCGATCATGACCGCGTCCTTGGTTTCCACCACGACCACGTTTTCCAGACCGACCAGGGTCACCAGCTTGCCGTTGCCGTGCACCAGGCAGTTACGGCTGTCATGCAGCACGACGTCGCCCTTGATGACGTTGCCGTTGTTGTCCTTGGCATGGACGTCCCACAGCGCGGACCAGGAACCGACATCGTTCCAGCCGGCGCTCATGGGCACCACGCAGGCGCGGGTGGTCTTTTCCATCACGGCGTAGTCGATGGAATTGTCCGGGCAGACGGCGAAGGTAGCGGCATCGATGCTGATGTTGATGCCGTCGATGCTGCTGCGCTCCAGCGCCAGCAGGCAGGTGTCATAGATGTCGGTGTCGTGCTTCTTCAGCTCTTCCAGGAAACGGCTGGCGCGGAACAGGAAGATGCCGCTGTTCCAGCAGTAGTCGCCGGAGGCCACGTACTCGGTGGCGGTGACGGCATCGGGCTTCTCGACGAAGCGCTCGACGCGGGACACGCCCTGGGGCAGACCGTCGTTGGAGCCGGTCTTGATGTAGCCGTAACCGGTCTCGGGCGCGGTGGCCGGAATGCCGAACAGCACCATCTCGCCACGCTCGGCGGCGGCGGCGGCTTGTTGCAGGGCGGCCTTGAATTCGGCTTCGTCCTCGATCACGTGATCGGCGGGCAGCACGAGCATCAGGTCGTCCTTGCCGTCAGCGACCAGTTGCATGGCAGCGATGGCCACGGCCGGCGCGGTGTTGCGACCGAAGGGCTCCATGATCAGCGCCTGCGGCTTGCACTCGACGGCCTTGAGCTGCTCTTCCACCAGGTAACGGTGTTCGGCGTTGCAGACGATGATGGGGCAATCGATGCTGCCCTCGCAGCCCAGGCGATTGATGGTCTCCTGGAACATGGTCTGTTCGCTGGTCAGGGCCAGGAACTGCTTGGGGTAGAGCTTGCGCGAGAGGGGCCAGAGTCGCGAGCCGCTACCACCGGACAGGATGACGGGAATCATGGGCGTTACTCCTTCAGCGTCTGCTGATTTGTGGCCGCTGTCCCTGAGGTCGGGACGAAGCGTCCATGCTTCGAAAAGATCAACCGGCCGAAGCGTCGACCGGTACAAATTGAACGTGCGGACTGATTGCCATTGGCCATCATGGCCTAGGGCAAGGACCAGACAAAGACAGAATCAAACGAAAGTGGTTCTCAGCAAAATTTCCTTTTTCCGGAAAGGCAGCGATTTTGAGATGTCCGGCAACTTTTGTCGCCTGAAACCTCTCCGCTACGGGGCTGAAACCTTTTTTATTGGAGGGAGATGACAGTCTTTCACGGATGGCAGGCGTCGAATGTGACCCTCTAGCCAGTTCGGTGGCCCAGCGTGCGGGCAATTGTGCCATCCGTCGATTCGCCCGGCTAATCCGGCGGTGTATCGCGCAGGAACACCAGCGTGTCGGCCGAGGAGCACTCGGTCGAGTAGCGATAGCCCTGGTCACCGAACTCGCGCAACTCGTCCACCGTGGAGACGCGCTGCTTGATCACGTGCCGCGCCATCAGGCCGCGCGCCTTCTTGGCGTAGAAGCTGATGATCTTGTAGTCGCCATTCTTGAGATCGCGAAATTCCACATCCACGACGCGGGCCTGCAGGCGCGCCCGGCGCACCGCGCTGAAATATTCGTTCGAGGCCAGATTAAGCAGGACGTCGTCCCCCTGGGCCGCGAGATCCGCCTTGAGCCAGTCGCTGATACGCTCGCCCCAGAAGGCATAGAGGTCCTTGCCGCGTGCATTGGCGAACTTGGTGCCCATTTCCAGCCGATAGGGCTGCATCAGGTCCAGCGGGCGCAGCAGGCCATAGAGTCCGGACAGCATGCGCAGGTGCCGCTGGGCGAAATCGAAGTCGTCTTCCTGGAAGTCCTCGGCGGCAAGGCCGGTGTAGACATCACCCTTGAACGCCAGCAGCGCCTGCTTGGCATTCTCCGGCGTGAAGTCCGGGGTCCAGCTGCCGAAGCGGGCGACATTGAGGGTGGCGATCTTGTCGGACACCCCCATGAGCGCGGCGACCTCTGCCGGCGCGAGCTGGCGAAGTCCGTCGATCAGTTCGCGGGAGTGCTCCAGGTATTGCGGCAGGGTATGGCGGGACGTGCTGGGCGGTGTGCTGTAGTCCAGCGTCTTGGCGGGGGAAATCACCATCAGCATCGGCTTGGCTCCTCTGGGCGAGGCGCCATTCTAGAAGTCTCCGCCGCTCGGCTCCAGTGGGCCTTGCCGATGGAGTCGATAGGTATTGACCACGGTCTCGGGGCGAGGTTGCCGGGTCGGGCGGCAACATCGACAGGTCCGTGAAAAAAATTGGACGCGGCCAAAAAAAGCTTTTGTGCCTCAGGTCTTTTGCGTTATTACCGAAGTGTCCGTCGCATCTCTCGGGTCCCGTGCCCTCATGTTGGCCGGTCCGTGAACCCGTTGCTGGAGCGACGGCACCTTTCGCCGCGGAGCGTCGTTCTGGCGCTCCGTCGACAGGCTTGCGAGTCAAGCGTTTCTACGAGGTGACCGAGTATGGATGATCACGGACGTTCCCGCCCCACCCAGCCCACCCTCTATGTGCTCGACACCAACGTACTGATCCACGATCCCAACGCGCTGCTCAATTTCGAGGAGCATCACGTCGCCATCCCCATGACGGTCCTGGAGGAACTCGACAAGCTCAAGACCGGCAAGCACAACGTTGCCGCCGAATGCCGGCAGGCGATCCGCCTGATCGACAGTGTCCTGGCCGAATCCTCGCCCGAGGACGTCGAGCGGGGCGTGCCCATCCCCCGCGGCAAGGGCGAGGCCAAGGGGCGGCTGTCCATTCTCATGGGGCGTCGCGCCGGGCCCATGGCCTGCCTGCCCGACGACATCAACGACAACCGCATCATCAACCAGCTCGTTGAATTGCGCACCCAGCATCCCCAGGAGCGGGTGGTGCTGGTCACCAAGGACATCAACATGCGCCTCAAGGCGCGTGGTTGCGGCATCGCCGCCGAGGACTACCAGACCGACCAGTTGCTCGATGATGTCTCCCTGCTGTCCCAGGGTTATCACAACCTGCCGGGGTCCTTCTGGGACAACGTGAGCAAGGTGGAAAGCCGGCAGGAGCTGGGCCGGGTCTGGCACCGGGTGCAGCTGTCGGCCGAAATGCCGCCGTTCAACGTCAATGACTTCGTGCTCGACGAGCAGGGCTTCGTCGGCTGGGTCAAGGCGGTGCGTGACGGCGAGGTGATCCTGCTCGACATGCACCAGGAGCCCCTGATGCACCAGGAAGCCTGGGGACTGAAGCCGCGGGACATCTACCAGGCGCTGGCGCTGTTCGCCCTGCTGGAGCCGGATATCCACCTGGTCAACCTGACCGGTGCGGCGGGTTCGGGCAAGACCATCCTGGCGCTGGCCGCGGCCATCGAGCAGACCATGGTCACCAAGAGATACCGGCGGATCATCGCCACCCGCAGCGTCCAGGGCCTGGACGAGGACATCGGCTTCCTGCCCGGGACCGAGGCCGAGAAGATGGAGCCCTGGTTGGGCGCCATCACCGACAACCTCGAAGCCCTGCACATGGACGACCACAACCCCCACGGCAGCGTGGACTACATCCTCAGCAAGGTGCCGTTGCAGTTCAAATCGCTGAACTACATCCGCGGTCGCAGCTTCCAGCAGAGTCTGATCCTCATCGACGAATGCCAGAACCTCACGCCACACCAGATGAAGACCATCATCACCCGCGCCGGTAGCGGCTCCAAGGTGATCTGTCTGGGCAACCTGGCGCAGATCGATACGCCTTACCTTTCCGCCACCAGCTCGGGTCTCACCTACCTGTCCGAGCGCTTCAAGGGCTTCAACCACGGAGTGCACATCACCCTGCAGGGCGTACCCCGGTCCATCCTCGCCGAATACGCAGAGTCCCATCTGTAAGTGCTAGGGCTTGTCTGAAAAGTAGCCGAGCGAAGGTCAAGCAAGGCAAAAATCCGTGAGGAAGCGGAGTTTACGAGTGGTAAATGAGCATTCCGAACGGATTTTTAACGCAGCATGACCGAGCGCAGGCACTTTTTTAGACACAGCCCACGATCCCCGTCTGGTCACGGGCGGGGATCAAATCCCTAGCCGCAGGTCTACAATGGCAGGTCCTTTCCAGGAGTCATGCCGTGCTGACCCATCTCGATTCCCAAGGCCGTGCCAACATGGTCGATGTCACCGACAAGCAGGTGACCTTCCGTGAAGCCACCGCCGAAGCCCGGGTGCGCATGCGTCCGGAAACCCTCGACCTGATCCAGAGCGGCGGCCACCCCAAGGGCGATGTCTTCGCCGTGGCCCGTGTCGCCGGCATCCAGGCAGCCAAGAAGACCGCCGATCTCATCCCGCTCTGCCATCCGCTGATGCTGACCGGCGTCAAGGTCCAGCTGGCCGCGGAAGCGCCCGATGCGGTGCGGATCACCGCCACCTGCAAGCTGTCCGGGCAGACCGGGGTGGAGATGGAGGCCCTGACCGCAGCCAGTGTCGCGGCCCTGACCCTTTACGACATGTGCAAGGCGGTCGATCGGGGCATGACCATCGAGGCGGTACGCCTGCTGGAAAAGAACGGCGGCAAGAGTGGCCACTTCCGCGCCGAGGAGCAGCCGGCATGATCCGCGTGCAATTCTTCGCCCGCTATCGCGAGGTGTTGGGTCTCGCCGAGGACAGTCTGGCCTGGGAGCCTGATCTGGCCACCGTTGGCGACCTGCGCGAGCACCTGGTCCAGCGCGGTGGAATCTGGACCGAGACTCTGGGCGAGCGCGGTCTCATGTGCGCCCGCAATGAAGAACTCTGCGGGCTGGCCGAGCCGCTGCGCGATGGCGACGAAGTCGCCTTCTTTCCCACCGTGACCGGAGGCTAGGCATGGCCATTCGTGTACAGGCTGCGGCTTTCGATCCTGGCCAGGAGCTCAATGCCCTGCATGCCGCCAACACCGGCATCGGTGCCGTGGTGGGTTTCGTCGGTTATGTACGGGACTTCAACGCTGGGCGCGACGTCGGCGGGCTGTTCCTCGAGCACTTTCCCGGCATGACCGAGAAGGCCCTGGCGCGCATCGTCGAAGAGGCGAATCAGCGCTGGCCGCTGCTTAACGTCGATATCCTGCATCGCATCGGTCGCCTGGAGCCGGGCGAACCCATCGTCTTCGTCGGTACCGCCAGCGCCCATCGCCAGGCGGCCTTCGAGGCCTGCAATTTCGTGATGGACTATCTCAAGACCCGCGCACCCTTCTGGAAGAAGGAGGACACATCCGAGGGCCCGCGCTGGGTGGATGGGCGTGCCAGCGACCAAGACGCCGCGGGGCGTTGGACGACGTAGGGGAAAACCGCACAGCGTTTTCCACGTAGTGCTCCGGCTGTTGGTGGATGAGGCTGCGCCGTCATCCACTCTACGACCTATCTTGTAGGAGCGACTGTCTTATCGCAGTCATGGCCATGATAGACCGTAGGTTGGGTTGAGACGGTTCCATCGTCGAAGCCCAACAGTGGCGGCCCTCGAGGCAATGTTGGGCTTCGCTGCGCTCAGCCCAACCTACCGCGGCCCGTAGGAGCCGTGGTGGGGCAGCGCTACTCAGCGCTGCCGCGGGACCGGCTTGAGCAACTCGGCTGGCGGCATCTCGCAACCGATCTTGCGCCCCAGCAGGGTTTCGATGGGCGGCAGGGCGAAGGCGTCGTCCTCACCGGCGAAGCTGATGGAGGTACCGCTGGCGCCGGCACGACCGGTACGACCGATGCGGTGCACGTAGTCGTCCGGGTCTTCCGGTAGGGTGAAGTTGATCACGTGGCTGATGCCGTCGACGTGAATGCCGCGACCGGCCACGTCGGTGGCCACCAGCACGCGGATCTTGCCGGCGCGGAAGCCTTCCAGGGTCTTGATGCGCTTGTGCTGGGGCACATCGCCGGACATCTGGGCGGCGCTGATGCCGTCCTTGGTCAGGCGTTCTTCGATGCGGCGCACCTCGTCGCGACGGTTGGCGAACACCATCACCCGCTCCCAGTTGTTCTGGGCGACCAGATTGTAGAGCAGGCGATACTTGTCGCTGGAGGACACGGCATAGACGTGCTGCTCGACGGTGTCGCTGGCCACGTTTTCCGGCTCGATCTCGACGATGGCCGGATCGGTGGTCCACTGCCGCGCCAGGTTCATCACGTCGTCGGTGAAGGTGGCGGAGAACAGCAGGGTCTGGCGTTCGCTCTTGGGCGGCGTCTGGCGGATGATCTGGCGAACCTGGGGAATGAAGCCCATGTCCAGCATGCGGTCGGCCTCGTCCAGCACCATGACCTCGACCATGTCCAGATGCACCTCGCCGCGCTGGTTGAAGTCCAGCAGACGGCCCGGGGTGGCGACCAGGATGTCGCAATAGCGCGCTTCGAGCTGCTTGAGCTGCTTGTCGAAGTCCATGCCGCCGACAAAGCTCATGACGTTCAGGCCGGTGTACTTGGCCAGATCCAGAGCGTCGTTGGCGATCTGCACCACCAGCTCGCGGGTCGGCGCGATGATCAGCGCTCGCGGCTCGCCCATGTACCTTTCCTTGGGCGGCGGGGTGGTCAACAGCTGGGTGATCGTCGAGATCAGGAAGGCCGCGGTCTTGCCCGTGCCGGTCTGGGCGCGGCCGATGGCGTCCTTGCCCTTGAGGGTGAAACCCAGCACCTGCGCCTGGATCGGCGTGCAGTAGGGAAAGCCGAGGTCGTGGATGCCGTGCATCAGCCGCGGATCCAGCTTGAAGTCGTGGAAGCGCGTCTTGCCTTCCTGGGGCTCGACGGCGAAGTCTTCCAGTTTCCAGGTGTCGATCGGCTTGGGCTTGCGCGGGCTGCGTTCGCGACGTGGCTTGGCGGATTTTTCCACCTGGGCGCGCGGCTCCTGGGGGCGGGATTCCTGGCTGCGGGTTTCGCCTGGGGTACGCGGTTTGCGCGGCGCACGCTCGGCCTGGGGCTCGGGCGCGATCGGGGCAGGAGAGGAGGGGGCTTCAGGAGCGGCGCTGGGGGTAGCTTGGGGCGCAGGGGAGGGGGTCGGCTGAGCGACCTCTTGATCCTTGCCCAGAAATTTTTTGAGTGCCTTGAGCACGGAGGGTCTCGATCATCGAAAGCGGAATGAGACCGCAGTGTAAAGCAACCTACGTGCCCGGCAACAACTACCTGCCGAACGCAAGCGCAATCCGCTCAGCCGCTGATCCGATTGCGCCCGGCATCCTTGGCCTGATAGAGCGACTTGTCCGCGCGCCCGACCAGTTCGTCCAGGGAATCGGCCTTGCGCATCTGCGCCAGTCCAATGGACACGGTGACGCCCGGCAGCTTGCCGCAGGGTGAATAGAAATCCTTGATCTCCGCCAGGCTCTGGCGCAGGCGCTCGGCAATGGCGATCGCCTCGTCGCGATCGATTTCCGGCAACAGGATGACGAACTCCTCGCCCCCATAGCGCGCCATGCTGTCCTTGGGTCTCAACTGGTCGCGCAGGGTATTGGCGACCAGGCACAGGGCATAGTCGCCCGCCAGATGACCATGGGTGTCGTTGTAGCGCTTGAAGTGATCGACATCCAGCATCAGCAGGCTCAGGGGCTGCCGATTGAAGGCGCAACGAGTGCTCTCGCGCTCGAACAGCTGCTCGAGGCGCCGCCGATTGAACAGGCCGGTCAGCGTATCGACATTGGCGTTGCGTTCGGTGTCGACGATGAGCTGGTTGCCACGGCGCATCCGCTCACAGAGGATGCCGAGCAGGTTGTGCATGGCCTTGGAAGAACGCTCGATCAGCTCCAGCACCAGGTCGCGATGCAGGCAGAGCACCTGGGTGTCGGCTTCGGCGATGACGTGGGCGCTGGGCCGCTCGCTGTCCATGAAGCTGATCTCGCCCGAGCATTCGCCTGGGCCGAGCAGATAGATGGGCGGATTTTCCGGCGAGCCCAGGTGGACTCGCAGGCGACCTTCCAGGATGAGGTACATGTACTGGTTGATCATGGCGGGCGAGAGCAGGCACTCACCGGCGACCAGACTGCGGGTGGCCGAGCGGGCGATCAGGGCTTCCAGCAGGTAGGTCTCCACGCCCTTGAACAGGCGCAGGTCCTTCAGGGAAGCGACCGGTACTTCGGCCAGCCAGGCCGACAAGGGGGCAGCCATCAAAGGATCACCCCGGGGGCTGAAAGGAAAACTCGGGCCATAGCTGCTCCATGCACATCACGACCTTCAGGCACCCCTACTGGACCGGATGGGTACCTCAAAGTTCGTTCGCTTGGCCCTGTCCGGGCCTCCATTCGTGCCCGGATTCCGCAAACTGTCGACCGGTTTCCAAAAACGCAACGGCTCGGCGATTCGGTCTTTATTTTCCGCCGAGACGTGCCAGCAGCCAGCCCTGAATATCCTGGATTTCCGCGGGAATGACCTCGTGGCGCATGGGATAGCTGTGCCAGAGCGCTTCCACGCCGGCGGCCACCAGCGCTTCGTAGGCAGCGCGCCCCAGGGCCAGGGGTACCACGTCATCCTGGTCGCCATGCAGGCACAGCACCGGGGTGGCACCACCGCGGTTGACCTGGGCGTCTTCGAAGCTGGGCGCATAGGTCGATAGCGCCATGACGCCACCCAGGGTAGGGCAGGCGGTGTTGTAGGCGGTATGCAAGACCACGGCGCCTCCCTGGGAGAAGCCGGCCAGCACGATGCGTTCGGCAGGAATGCCCTGGTCCTGCTGGGTCTCGATCAGCGCCTGCACCGTGGCGGCCGATGCATCCAGCTGAGCGCGGTCGATGGCCCGGGCCGGATTCATGGCCAGGATGTCGTACCAGGAGGGCATGGCCCAGCCACCATTGATGGTGACCGCCTGGGTCGGTGCCTGAGGCAGGACGAAGCGGGTTGTGGTCAGGGTGCGCTGCAACAATTCGGCAACGGGTTCGAAGTCATGCTGGGTGGCTCCCAGGCCATGCAACCAAATGACGCAGCTATCGGCGGTTCCGCTGGGCGATTCCAGCACAAGAGGCGAATTTTCCAAGGCTTTGCTCCAGTTTGGTGCCACTAAAAATGGGTGTGGTAACAGATGGTGCACAAAATGCGTGTCGCATTTTCGTAATTTAGTTGTCCGGCTTTTTGCTCGAAGTCTCGCGATTGCCGGGTTTGAGCCAAGTGAGCTTCTGTCGCATTCACTGGTCCGCAAATTGCCTCATCTAGGCTGCGGCCAGGTAGTGCACTAACAGGTAACACTGACTCACTGCTTCGTCATGCCTTCCAGTGCGTCTCCTTCTTCCCTTGATGAAGGACGCCCAGGGATCGGGTGGGCGGGTTCCACGGCAATCAGGCGAGAGACATCGTGCTGCCGTGCGACTGGAACGTAATTCATAAACAAAGTGGAGCTTATCGATGAAGATGGTGAAGTCTACCCTGGCAATTCTGACCACCGCCGCTGCTCTTGGCCTGTCCGGCATGGCTCACGCAGGCGCTACCCTGGATGCGGTGAAGAACAAAGGTTTCGTGCAATGCGGCGTCAGCGATGGCCTGCCGGGCTTCTCCTTCACCGACTCCAAGGGTGACTACAAGGGCATCGACGTCGACGTCTGCCGCGCCGTGGCCGCTGCGGTCTTCGGTGACTCCACCAAGGTTCGCTTCACTCCCCTGACCGCCAAGGAGCGTTTCACCGCGCTGCAATCCGGCGAGATCGACGTGCTGTCGCGCAACACCACCTGGACCAGCTCCCGCGATGGCGGCATGGGTCTGATCTTCGCCGGCGTCACCTACTATGACGGCCAGGGCTTCCTGGTGAGCAATAAGCTGGGTGTGAAGAGCGCTAAGGAACTGGACGGCGCCACCGTGTGCATCCAGGCCGGTACCACCACCGAACTCAACCTGGCCGACTACTTCCGTTCCAACGGCATGAAGTTCACCCCCATCACCTACAGCACCTCGGACGAGAGCGCCAAGTCGCTGGAAGCCGGTCGTTGCGACGTCCTGACCTCCGACCAGTCGCAGCTGTACGCCCAGCGCAACAAGCTGTCCAAGCCCGACGACTACGTCGTGCTGCCCGAGGTGATCTCCAAGGAGCCGCTGGCACCGGCCGTGCGGCGTGGCGACGAAGACTGGCTGACCGTGGTCAAGTGGTCGCTGTTCGCCATGGTCAACGCCGAAGAGCTGGGTCTGACCTCTGCCAACGTCGAAGCCCAGGCCAAGGACTCCAAGAACCCTGACGTGCGTCGTCTGCTCGGCGCCGATGGCGAATTCGGCAAGGATCTGAAGCTGCCGAAGGACTGGGCGGTGAAGATCGTCAAGCAGGTGGGCAACTACGGCGAAGTCTTCGAGCGCAACGTCGGCATGGGCAGCGACCTGAAGATCAAGCGTGGCCTCAACGCCCTGTGGAATGCAGGCGGTCTGCAGTACGCCCCGCCGGTCCGTTGATCTCGGCGCCTTAGTCGCCGAACACCTTCCGGATGTGCAGATTCTCGCCCTGCAGCGCTGACCGCGCTGTGGGGCGAGAATTTAATGAGGCTCCAAGTAGATGCAAAACGTTAGCAAACCGTCCGCACCGGTCCGTGGGTCGCTGCTCACCGACCCGCAGGTACGCTCCTGGCTGTTCCAGATCGTGGCCGTGGTCGCCGTGGTGGCCTTCGGCTGGTTCCTGTTCGACAACACCCAGACCAACCTCGCCAACCGGGGCATCACCTCCGGCTTCGGCTTTCTCAACAACACCGCCGGCTTCGGCATTCCCCAGCACCTGATTCCGTACAGCGAAGGCGATACCTACGGGCGCGTCTTCCTGGTCGGTCTGCTCAACACCCTGCTGGTGTCGGTCATCGGCATCTTCCTGGCGACCATCATCGGCTTCAGCGTGGGTGTGGCGCGGTTGTCGAACAACTGGCTGCTGCGCAAGGTCGCCACGGTCTATATCGAGACCTTCCGCAACATTCCGCCGCTGCTGCTGATCTTCTTCGTCTATTTCGCCGTGCTCGCGCCGCTGCCGGGTCCGCGCCAGAGCCTGACCCTGGGCGATGCCTTCTTCGTCAACAACCGCGGCCTGTACATGCCAGCGCCGATCGCCGATGCCGGCTTTTTGCCCGGTCTGATCGCGCTGCTGATCGCCATCGTCGCCAGCGTGGTGGTGGTGCGCTGGGCGCGCAAACGGCGGCATGCCACCGGCCAGCGCTTTCCGGTGCTGTGGACCGTGCTGGCGCTGCTGATCGGGATCCCTCTGCTGGCGGCCCTGGTCTTCGGCAGGCCGTTGCACTGGGAAGTACCGGAATTGCAGGGCTTCAACCTGCGCGGCGGCTGGGTGATCATCCCCGAGCTGGTCTCCCTGGCATTGGCCCTGTCGGTCTATACCGCGGCCTTCATCGGCGAGACGGTGCGCGGTGGTATCCAGGCGGTCAGCCACGGTCAGACCGAGGCGGCCAGCTCCCTGGGGCTGCGTCCGGGCCTGACCTTGCGGCTGGTGATCATTCCCCAGGCCTTGCGGGTGATCATTCCGCCACTGACCAACCAGTATCTGAACCTGATGAAGAACTCCTCGCTGGGCGCCGCGGTGGGCTATCCGGAGATGGTGGCGCTGTTCGCCGGCACCGTCCTGAACCAGACCGGCCAGGCCATCGAGACCATGGCCATCACCATGAGCGTCTACCTGGCCATCAGCATCAGCATCAGTATCCTGATGAACTGGTACAACAAGCGCATCGCGCTGATCGAGCGTTAAGGAGCGCGTATGAGTAACCAGACCCATACCTTCAAACCGGACCTGCCGCCGCCGCCTTCCAGCGTCGGTGCCCTGGCCTGGATTCGAGGCAATCTGTTTTCCAGCATCGGCAATACCCTGCTGACGCTGTTCGGTCTCTACCTCGTCTGGCTGATCGTGCCGCCGGTGGTGAACTGGGCCTTCATCAATGCCACCTGGAGCGGCAGCACCCGTGCCGATTGCGCCCCGGGTGGCGCCTGCTGGGTGTTCATCAAGGAGCGCTTCGGGCAGTTCATGTACGGCTTCTACCCCGGCGATCAGCGCTGGCGTGTGGATCTGACCGTGGTGATCGCCGTGATCGGCGCCATCCCGCTGTTCCTCGACAGTTTCAAGCACAAGGCCCGTTACGGTCTGGCCCTGCTGGTGATCTATCCGCTGGTGGCCTTCTGGCTGCTGTATGGCGGTTTCGGTCTGCGCGTGGTGCCCACCACCGAGTGGGGCGGCCTGATGCTGACCGTGGTGATCGCCGCCGTGGGTATCGTCGGCGCCTTGCCGCTGGGCATTCTGCTGGCCCTGGGACGGCGCTCCAAGCTGCCGGCGATCAAGGTCATCTGCGTGACCATGATCGAGTTCTGGCGGGGTATCCCGTTGATCACGGTGCTGTTCCTGTCGTCGGTGATGCTGCCGCTGTTCCTGCCCGATGGCATGAACCTCGACAAGCTGTTGCGCGCCATCGTCATGGTGATCATCTTCGAGGCGGCCTATATCGCCGAGGTGGTGCGGGGTGGCATGCAGGCCATTCCCAAGGGCCAGTACGAAGCCGCTGCGGCCATGGGGCTGGGCTACTGGCGGACCACCGGCCTGGTGATCCTGCCGCAGGCGCTCAAGCTGGTGATCCCAGGCATCGTCAACACCTTCATCGCGCTGTTCAAGGATTCGAGCCTGGTGGTCATCATCGGCCTGTTCGACCTGCTCAACAGCATCAAGCGCGCCACCTCCGACCCGGCCTGGCCTGGTCTGTCCACCGAAGGCTATGTGTTCGCCGCCCTGGTCTTCTGGATTTTCTGTTTCGCCATGTCCAGCTACTCCGCCCGTCTGGAGCGCAAGCTGAACACCGGCCACAAGCGTTAGGAGTCAACAGATGAACGTAAGCAACAAGCAGCCGGTCGACAGCAGCAAGGTCATGATCCAGCTCAAGGACGTGAACAAGTGGTACGGCCAGTTCCACGTGCTCAAGGACATCAACCTGACCGTCACCCAGGGCGAGCGCATCGTGCTGTGCGGACCGTCCGGCTCGGGCAAGTCCACCACCATCCGCTGCATCAATCGCCTGGAAGAGCACCAGAAGGGCCAGATCATCGTCGACGGCACCGAGCTGACCAACGATCTCAAGCAGATCGAGACCATTCGCAGCGAAGTCGGCATGGTTTTCCAGCACTTCAACCTCTTCCCGCACCTGACCGTGCTGCAGAACTGCACCCTGGCGCCCATGTGGGTGCGCAAGCTGCCGAAGAAGCAGGCCGAAGAGATCGCCATGCACTACCTGCAGCGGGTGCGCATTCCCGAGCAGGCCCACAAGTTTCCGGGCCAGCTGTCCGGTGGCCAGCAGCAGCGCGTGGCCATCGCCCGGGCGCTGTGCATGCAGCCGCGCATCATGCTGTTCGATGAGCCGACCTCGGCGCTCGACCCGGAGATGGTGAAGGAGGTGCTGGACACCATGATCGGTCTGGCCCAGGACGGCATGACCATGCTCTGCGTGACTCACGAGATGGGCTTTGCCCGCACTGTGGCCAACCGGGTGATCTTCATGGACAAGGGTGAAATCGTCGAGCAGGCCGCTCCGGACCAGTTCTTCGACAACCCGCAGAATGAGCGTACGCGCCTGTTCCTCGGGCAGATCCTGCACTGAGACGCGACCGGGGTGGACACCCATCCGCCCCGGTCTACCTGCGAACCCAATCACGGGCGTTCGGCGGGAAGGCGGGCAAAGGACCTCAAGGCGCGGTATCCTCGATGTTTGGCGCCCGGTTTCCGGGGTCGGCGGTCAAGGTCCGCCTTGCCGTTCACCGGCTTCATTGTCGATTTCGCAGCGCATCGCTAGAACGAGCGGTGCGCCGGGCAGTCGAAGCCGTCATCATAGAGAGACGCCCGTGAACTCCATTTCCCATCCGCTCATGCTGACAAAAGCCAAGGCCTGGGGCGCCCATGCGGTGACCTCCAGTGGTGTGATCCTCGCGCTTCTGGCGCTGCTCGCTTTGGTCGACGGTCAACCCAAGGGTTGCCTGATGTGGCTCGGCATCGCCCTGCTCGTCGACGGGCTCGACGGCACCCTGGCGCGCAAGTTCGAGGTCAAGCGGGTACTGCCCCACTTCGACGGTTCGGCGCTGGACCTGGTGGTCGACTACCTGACCTACGTGTTCATTCCAGCCATCTTCATCTATCGCTTCGTCCCCTTGCCGCCGCACTTCGAGCTGGTGGCGGTGGGCATCATCCTATTGTCGTCGCTGTTCTGTTTCTGCAATGTGAACATGAAGAGCGCCGACAACTATTTCGTCGGTTTTCCCGCGGCCTGGAACGTGGTGGCGCTGTATTTCTACGTGCTGGACCTGGCGCCCTGGTTCAGCATGGCGGTGGTGCTGGTACTGGCCGCTCTGACTCTGACCCGGGTCAAGTTCCTGCATCCCTTCCGCGTGCGCCAGCTGATGGCGGTGAACATCACCGTGACCTCCATCTGGCTGCTCAGCAGTGCCATGATGGTGTTCGTGCATCCCGACAAGCCGCTGTGGCTGATGGTGCTCTGGTTCGCCAGCGGCATCTACTTCGTCGGCGTGTGCGTCTGGCGTACCGCCCGGGAGTGGTTCGCCTGACGGTGAGCGACGTCCCCCTGCCACCCGCGCGCACCTGGTATGTCTACCTAGTGCGTGCCGAGAATCAGGCGCTCTATTGCGGCATCAGCGATGATCCCGAGCGCCGTTTTGCCCAGCACCGCAGTGGCCGCGGTGCCCGCTTCTTCGCCTCCAGCCCGGCCCAGGCGCTGGTCTATGTGGAAGCCTGCGGCGACAAGTCGGCCGCCCTGCGCCGCGAAATCCAGATCAAGAAGCTACCCAAACGAGCCAAGGAATCCCTGGTGCTGGCCCTGTCCGGCACCCTGTCCGAGGCTGATTCAGGAGTGCTGTCATGTCCGAGCTGATTCTGCATCACTACTGGCAATCGCCCTTCGCCGAGAAGGCGCGCCTGCTGCTGGGCTTCAAGGGGCTGGCCTGGCGTTCGGTGATCATTCCGCGGATGCTGCCCAAGCCCGAGTTGGTGACCCTCACCGGTGGATATCGCAGGACGCCGGTGCTGCAGGTGGGCGCGGACGTCTATTGCGACACGGCCCTGATCGCTCGCCGCCTGGAGGCGGAAAAGGCCGTGCCGGCGTTGTTCCCGGAAGGCCAGGAGGCGGTCGTGGCCGCCTTTGCCGGCTGGGCGGACTCGGTGCTGTTCCAGCACGCCGTGGCGCTGATGTTCCAGCCGGAGATCATGGGGCCGCGCCTGGCCAGCCTGCCGCCGGAGCAGGCCCAGGCCTTTCTGGATGACCGCAAGGCGCTGTTCAGCGGCGGCAGCCTGAACCGCCTCAGCCCCGAGCAGGCCCGGCAGCAGTTGCCGACCCTGCTGACCCGGTTGGAGATCCAGCTCCAGCGTGCCTCCGGTGAATTCCTCTTCGGCGCGCCCTCGGTGGCCGACATCGCCCTGGCTCACAATTTCTGGTTCCTCAAGAGCACGCCGCAGCTGGCGCCCTTGATCGACGAGCGCCCCGAGATCGCCGCCTGGTTCGCCCGAGTGCTGGGTTTCGGCCACGGTACCCACGAGGATCTCGGTGCCGCCGAGGCGCTGGAGATCGCCAGGACGGCGGAGCCGGTGGCCTTGCCGCGTGACCAGGCGCTGGCCGTGGAGGGCTTTGCCTGGGGCGAGCGAGTGAGCGTGGCGGCGACCGACTATGGCGTGGATCCCGTGGTGGGTGAGCTGGTCCATGCCGATAGCGAAGCCCTGGTGATCCGTCGCCACGATGAGCAGCTGGGGGCCATCCAGGTGCATTTCCCGCGCCTGAATTTCCGCGTCAGTGCGGCGAATTAGCCCTCGCGAGAACAACAACGGCGCCCAAGGGCGCCGTTTTGCATTCCGGAGCGAGCCGGTCAGTCCGGACGGCGCATGCGGAACAGCGCGGCCTCGGTGATCTCGAAATAGTCGGCCGGGCCACCGCCCCGCACGATGGGACGAGCGGCCGCGGTCTGGTAGATGCCATCCTTGAGCAGGCGCTTGTCGATATGGGCGGCGACCACCTCGCCCAGTACCAGCCATTGGTCCAGGTCGTCACCGGCAGCGGTCTTGAGCCGTACGATCTGGCTCAACTTGCATTCGAAGGCCACCTGGGCCCGAGCGACCCGTGGCACCTTGACGAGGGTGGAGGGTGCGGGCTCGAGGCCGGCCAGGGCGAATTCGTCCACCTCCGGCCCGACCATGGCGCTGCTGGCGTTCATCTCCTCGGCCAGTTCGCGGGTGGCCAGATTCCAGACGAATTCACCGGTGCGCTCGATATTGGCCACGCTGTCCTTGTAGCCCTGGCTGGAAAAGCCGATCAGCGGCGGCTTGTAGTTGAAGGCGTTGAAGAAGCTGTAGGGCGCCAGGTTGAGGATGCCGGCTTCGCTTTGCGAAGAGATCCAGCCAATGGGGCGCGGCGCGACGATGGCGTTGAAGGGATCGTGGGGCAGGCCATGGCCCTGGGCGGGTTCGTAGGAGTAGTAGTCGATGCTCATCGGGGTTCCTTCAGGAAGTGAGTTCCAGGATCTCGGCCTGGATCTGGCCGGCGTCCAGGGTCAGGCGGCCGACGCTGATTGGCAACCGAAAGCGCCGTGGGCCGGCGCTGCCGGGGTTGACGTAGAGTACGCCATCACGCGTTTCGATCAGCGGCTTGTGCGAGTGCCCGCTGACCACCACGCGCACTGCGGCGCCGGCGGTCTCCAGGTCGAGCTCCGGCAGGATGTGCAGCATATGGACGTTGACCCCGGCCAAAGTCAGAGTGACGCGCTCGGGGATGTCATCGGCCCAGGGCACGTCGTCGTTGTTGCCCCGGACCACGGCCAGAGGTGCCAGCTCGCGCAGGGCGTCGAGGATCTCCGGCTTGCCGATGTCGCCAGCGTGCAGGATGAAATCGCTGCCGGCCAGGGCCTCCAGAGCCTGCGGCCGAAGCAGACCATGGGTGTCGGCGATCAGGCCGATGCGATAGGGATTGGCCATGGCAGCTCCTCAGTTGGCCTGGACGATGTCCAGGGCCTCGGCGCGTCCCAGCGGCTGGCGCAGACGCTGGGACAGGATGGCGGTGGCACGCTCTCGTTGGCAGGCGACTACACCCACTACCAGATCCTCGGCCAGCAACAGGGCGACGAAGGTCTGATCACCCAGGCTGCCGTCGAGGTGCATGTCATCCCACTGGCGGGGGTGGCCGAGGTATTCGTAACGCTTGCCGTGGTGCAGGGTCCAGAAGAAGGGGACGTCGGCATAGGCCTCGGCCTCGCCGAGCAGATTACGTGCTGCCAGGCGGCCGTGCTGCTGAGCCAGGCGCCAGTGCTCGATCCGGGTCGGCCGGCCGGCATAGGGGAAGGTGGCCAGATCGCCGACGGCGTAGAGACCCTCGGCGGCCCTGAGCTGGCCGTCGACCGGGACGCTGCCGTCGTCGGCCAGGGGCAGGTTGACGAGGAAGGCAGTCGCCGGGGCGATACCGGTACCCACCAGTACTAGGTCGGCGGGTAGGCGGGTACCGTCCTTGAGCCTGACCTGGCGGACCTGACCCTCGCCTTCGAAGCCGATCACCTCGCTGGGCGCGTGGAAGATGACGCCATTGGCCTCGTGCAGGGTCTTGAAGTGCTGGCCCAGGGTCTCGCCCATCTGCTTGACGAAGGGTAGGGAGGCGGGGGAGACCACGTCCACCGCCAGGCCCTGCTTGCGCAAGGCGGAGGCGGCTTCCAGGCCGATGAAGCTGGCACCGACGATCACCGCGCGGCCCTCGGCGGGCAAGTCGGCCAGGATGGCGGCCGCGTCAGCGCGGGTCCGCAACAGTTGGATGCCCTTGAGGTCGGCGCCGGGAACGTCAAGCGGCCTGGGTTCACCACCGGTGGCGAGAACACAGCCGTCGTAGGTCAGGGTCTGGCCGTTGGCGAGTTCCAGCTGGCGGGTCTGGGGATCCAGGCGAGTCACCTCGGCGTGCAGGCGTTCGATGTGCTGCTGACGGAAGAAGTCGGCCTCGCGCAGCGGCGGCGCTTCGTCGGGGGCCTTGTCGCCCTGGAGGACGAATTTGGACAGGGCGGTCCGATCATAGGGCTCGCCCGGTTCCTGGCCGACCAGCAAGAGGCGACCGCCAAAGCCGAACTCACGCAGGGCAGCGGCGGCGGCCGTGCCTGCGGCGCCGGCGCCAACGACGACGAGCAGGCGCTCGTCACTTTGGGTTTCGGCCGCTTGTGAGGGCAGTGGCTGGGTACCGACCAGCACCTCACCATCGCGCACCTCCACCGGATAGCGCTGCAGGGCGTCCAGCGCCGGCGGTTCGCATAGGCTGCCATCGTCGACGGCAAAGCTCGCCTTGTGCCAGGGACAGACCAGCCGCCCCTGGCAGACGGCGCCCTCGGCCAGCGGGGCACCGGCATGGGGACAGTGGGCCTGGAAGGCCCGCACCTGGTCGCCGACGCGCAGTAGCAGGATTTCGATGTCTTCGATCTTGACCGCGGTGCCACGGTCTTCGCGCAGGTCGGCGAGGCGCGCGACCGGGTGCAGGGTTTTCATGGTGGGCTCCGGCGCCGTCTGGGACGCTCTCAAATCAGGCTATGCAGATTCGAGGGAGCGCAACGGTGCCGGGTTCCGCTCAGGTGGCGGGCGGCAGCGGATGACGATGGGGCACGTCGGGCGCATCCAGCGGATCGGCGTGGACCAGCACCTCGGCCTGGGGGTACTCGGCGCGGATGGCCGCTTCCACTTCGTCGCACAGCACATGAGCGCGGGACAGGCTCATCTGCCCCGGCAGCTCCAGGTGCAGTTGCACGAACCAGTGATTGCCGGAGAGACGGGTACGCAAGTCATGGGCACCGATCACACCGGGTACCTGGCAGGCCAGCTGCAGCATGTGCTCGCTGATGTCGGCGGGCAGTTCCTGGTCCATCAGCACGCCGAAGGAGTCACGGGCGATGCCATAGGCGCTCCAGAGGATGTAGAGGGCGATGGCCAGGCCGAACAGCGGATCCAGCCAGTACCAGCCGAAGCCGGTCAGCGCCAGGGCGATCAGGATGCCGACGTTGAGCAGCAGGTCGGAGCGATAGTGCAGAGCGTCGGCGCGGACCACCGTGGAATCGGTGAGACGGATGACGTGTTGCTGGTAGGCCACCAGCACGGCGGTCAGGACCAGGGAAAACAGGGTGACGACGATACCCAGGGCATGGGCGCCAAGGGGCTCGGGTTGCTGCAGGCGACCGATGGCCTGCCAGGCGATGAGTACGGCGCTGACGCCGATGAACACCGCCTGGGCGATGCCGGCCAGGGATTCGGCCTTGCCATGACCGTAGCGGTGGTCGTCGTCCGCGGGCTTGAGGGCGTAGTGCACCGCCAGCAGGTTGAACACCGAGGCCAGGCCATCGAGCAGCGAATCGGTCAGGCCGGCGAGCAGACTGACCGAGCCGCTGAACCACCAGGCCACGGCCTTGGCCAGGATCAGCGTCGTCGCCACCGCTACCGAGGCGGCGGTGGCGCGACGCAGGAGCCGCTCGGTGCGGTGTGGGTCGCTCATCAGGCGCGCGGCGCGAGACCCAGGCTGGCGAGCTGCTCGTTGCTGCCGCTGCGCTGCAGCAGGCGCGGATCGTCCAGCGGCAGGTTGTGACCGGTAGCCTGCTGGATGATGGCCTTGAGGCGCGCGCGATCAACGCTGCCGTCCGGGTTCACCGCCTTGTTCAGCTCGCTCGGATCGACCTCGGCGCGCTTGTTGTCGGGCAGGTAGATGGCGCCGGTGGCGAAGTCCACGCCAAAGGCGATCAGGCCGGGAATGATGTAGAACAGCAGGCCGATGGCATCGAGGGCGACGATGCCCGGATCGATCCGGCCACTGCCGGTGATCTGGCCGCGGCGCTCGGGATAGAACAGCGAGCCGCAAGCGGTCAGCTGGGTGAACAGGGCGGCGGCGAGGACGCCACACACCGCGCGGGTACGCATCGACATAGACAACCTCCGGTTGGATGAGGACGCCACTATAGCGGCCGGAATCACGGCGGGCGAGACGCTTTATACTGCCCGCCCCGTTGAGACCACCGGCCGAGCCCCATGACGCCCTTGCCCATCGATGTTGTCCTGCCCGAGCTGCGCCAGGCCCTCGCCCACCGCGATGACTGCGTGCTGGAAGCGCCGCCCGGCGCCGGCAAGACCACCCGGGTGCCCCTGGCGCTGCTGGACGAACCCTGGCTGGCCGGTCAGCGCATCCTGCTGCTGGAGCCGCGCCGGCTGGCAGCGCGCGCCGCGGCCGAGCGCCTGGCCGCGGAGCTGGGCGAAGGCGTCGGCGAGACGGTGGGCTATCGCATCCGCCTGGAGAGCCGGGTAGGTCCGCGCACCCGCATCGAGGTGGTCACCGAGGGCATCCTTACCCGCCGGCTGCAGGACGATCCGGCGCTGGACGGTGTCGGCCTGGTGATCTTCGATGAATTCCACGAGCGCAGCCTGGACGCCGATCTGGCCCTGGCGCTGACCCTGAGCGGGCGCGAACTGCTGCGCGATACGCCGCTCAAGGTGCTGGTGATGTCCGCCACCCTGGAAGGCGAGCGTCTCGCTGCCTTGCTCGGCGAGGCGCCGGTGGTGCGCAGCGAAGGCCGGATGTTTCCGGTCACGACCCGCTGGAGTCGACCGCTCGGCCAGGACGAGCGCCTGGAAGCGCGGGTGGCCGCCACAGTGTTGCAGGCATTGGACGAGGAAACTGGCAGCCTGCTGGTATTCCTGCCCGGGCAGGCGGAGATCCGGCGCACCGCCGAGCGCCTGACGGAGCAGCTGCCTGCCGGGGTGTTGCTCTGTCCGCTGCATGGCGAGCTGGAGCTGGCGGCCCAGCGCGCCGCCATCGAGCCGGCGCCGGCCGGCAGCCGCAAGGTGGTGCTGGCCACCAATATCGCCGAGACCAGCCTGACCATCGAAGGGGTGCGGGTGGTGGTGGACGCGGGCCTGGCGCGGGTGCCGGCCTTCGATCCCGGCAGCGGCATGACCCGCCTGACCACCCGCCGTATCTCCCGCGCCTCGGCCACCCAGCGCCAGGGCCGCGCCGGTCGCCTGGAGCCGGGCGTCTGCTATCGCCTCTGGTCGGAAGAGCTGCACCAGCAGTTGCCGGCCTACGACAACGCCGAGATCCTCCAGGCCGATCTGGCCGGGCTGGCCCTGCAACTGGCGCGCTGGGGCATGAGCGCCGAGGAGCTGGCCTGGCTCGATGCGCCGCCCGCCGCCGCCCTGGCCCAGGCCCGCGACCTGCTGATGCGCCTGGGTGCCCTGGACGCTCAGGGTGTGCTCACCAGCCACGGGCAGGCCATGAGCGGCCTACCGGCCCATCCCCGACTCGCGCACCTACTGTTGCGTGGTCAGGCCTGGGGCCTGGCCGAGCGCGCCTGCGCGATCGCTGCGCTGCTGGGCGAGCGCGACCTGGCCCCGGGGCAGGGCGCCGACCTGCATACCCGTCTGCTGCTCCTGGCCGGTGAGGGGCGCGGCCCGCGCGGCGGGGTGGCGCGCATTCGCCAGCTGGTCCGTCAGTACCGTGGCCTGCTGCGTGGCCAGGCCGAGCGGCCAGTGGACGATCCCGAGCACCCGCGCTGGACCGGCGCCCTGCTGGCCTGCGCCTATCCGGATCGCATCGCCCAGCAGCGCAAGGCCGGCGGCCAGGACTATCGCCTGGCCAATGGTCGGGCCGCCAGCTTTGGCGAGCCAGACGGGCTGATGAAATCGCCCTGGCTGGTGGTGGCCGACCTGGGCAGTCGCCAGGGGCAGCGCGAGGAGCGCATCTACCTGGCCGCCGAACTGGATCCGGCATTGTTCGAGGGGCCGCTGGCCGAGCAGGTCGTGAGCCACGATGAATTGGACTGGGACGAGCGCGAAGGCGTCCTGCGCGCCGAGCGCCAGCGACGGGTCGGCCAGCTGGTGCTGAGTCGCGAACCGCTGAAGAACCTGGACGCCGCGGCCCGCAGCCGCGCGCTGTTGGGATTGGTGCGGCGCAAGGGCCTGGAGTTGCTGCCCTGGACACCGGAGTTACGCCAGTGGCAGGCGCGGCTGACCTTGCTGCGCCAGCTGGATCTGCAGCAGAAGCAGGCGAGCGACTGGCCGGACGTCAGCGACGCGGCCCTGCTGGCCAACCTGGAAGACTGGCTGCTGCCCTACCTGGACCGCGTCACCCGCCTGGCCCACTTCGCCAATCTGGATCTGGCAGACATGCTCCAGGGGCTACTGCCCTGGCCGCTGCCGCGGCAGCTGGACGAGCTGGCCCCGCGTACCCTGGCGGTACCCTCCGGCTCCAACATCCGCCTGGACTACAGTGAGCACCCGCCGGTGCTGGCGGTGCGGTTGCAGGAGCTGTTCGGCCTGGCCGATACCCCGCGCGTCGCCGGTGGGCGCCTGGCGGTCAAGCTGCACCTGCTTTCCCCGGCGCGGCGTCCGGTGCAAGTCACCCAAGACTTAGCCAGCTTCTGGGCCAATACCTATGGCGAGGTGAAGAAGGATCTCAAGGGTCGCTATCCCAAGCACTACTGGCCGGACGATCCGCTGATCGCCGAACCGACGGCGCGGGCCAAGCCCAGGGGGACCTGAAGTCGGCAGCGCAGTCTGTCTGAAAAGCCGGGTCGGCGGCTGCGCGTCGGAACCAAGCGGCAGCAGCTCCGGGTCTGAATTCAGACGGGCACTGCCTGCCCCCTACCGGAGCGATACCCATGGCCGACAAGACCCTGCACGACCTGTCCAAAGCGATGAGCGATCTGGATTTCTGCATGCTGACCACCGGCACCGGACGCCTGACCAGCCGGCCGATGAGCAACAACGGCGACGTCGAGTACGACGGCGATTCCTGGTTCTACGCCTATGACGACTCGGCCAAGATCCGCGACATCGAACAGGATCCGGCGGTGGGCCTTAGCTTCAGCGAGGGCAAGAGCCTGCTGGGCAAGCCCGGTATCTTCATCGGCATCGAGGGCCGCGCCGAACTGATCCGTGACAAGGCGCAGTTCGAGGCCCACTGGACCAAGAATCTGAATCGCTGGTTTCCCCAGGGTACCGACACGCCCGGCATGATCCTCATCAAGGTGCATGCCGAGCGCATCCGCTACTGGGATGGCGAGGAAGAGGGCGAGCTGCGTCCCTAGCGCCTCAGAAGCAGGTCGCGAAGGTCTCGACCACCTGCAGCCCCTCGTCGACGATGCAGCCCTGGCGCCACTTGTCGAAGGTCAGGCAGGGATGGGAAGTACCCAGGGCGATGATGTCGCCGATGGCCAGCGCGGTCCCCGGGGCCACGACCATGAAGGCGTGCTGGTCCATGATGGCGGTGACGGTACAGTCGCTGACATCGACGGCTTCGCTGGCGGCCTGACCCGGTCGATAGCGGCGTAGTGGCAGTGGCAGGCCGGCATCGTGGGCAATGTCGCGCTTGCCCAGGGCGAGGATGGCGAAACCGGGTTCGGGCATGGATTGCACGTGGGCCCAGACTTCCAGCGCCGGTTGCAGGCCCTCGTCGAGACCGGTGCGGGCCAGGACGCCACACTGGGCATCGCAATAGATCCCGTGGTCATGGACCACATAGCTGCCGGGACGCATGACGGCGAGAAAGCGCTCGCGCACTTCCAACTGGTCGAAGGCAGAGGCGATCAGGTCGTACCAGGCCGAGCCCGAAGCGGTGACGACGGGCCGGTCGAGGGCGAAGGCTCCCTGGCCACGCAACTCCTCGGCCAAACGCACCAGGGAATCGGCGAAGGCGCGGATGTCGGTCACTGCCTCGGCGCCGTGAATCACGCCCTCGTAACCTTCGATGCCGGTCAGCCGCAGCGCCGGTTGTCCGGCGATGGCGCGGGCCAGTTCACGCACCTCGGCTTCGCTGCGGCAACCGCAACGCCCACCAGGCACGCCGTATTCGATCATCACCTGCAGCGCCAGGCCGCGTGCGCCAAAGAATGCACCCAGAGCGCTGACCTGGTCGGGATGATCCACCAGGCAATGGAAGTCGAAGTCTGGATCGGCGGTGAGCAGTTCGGCGATCAGCGCCATGTTCGGCGCTCCCACCAGCTGATTGGCCATCAGTACCCGACGCACGCCGTGGGCCTGGGCGGCGCGAGTCTGCACCGTGGTGGCCAGGGTCATGCCCCAGGCGCCCGCGGCCAGTTGTCGCTGGAACAGCGCCGGCGCCATGCTGGTCTTGCCGTGGGGCGCCAGCTCGGCACCGCGCTCGCTGGCGAAGGCCTGCATCCAGGCGATGTTGTGGTCGAGTGCGTCCTGGTGGATGACCAGGGCGGGCAGGGCGATGTCGCTGAGCAGGCTGGCACCAGGACTGGCGGCGCCTTTCTCGGGGGCATGTAGAGCGGTCATGGATTCTCCTGGCCGCCCAGGCGCTGGGACAGGCGGCGAGCGCTGTCGACCAGCACCTGGCGGTACTCGGCATGGTGGGCCTGTGCATCGGCGCGGGGCGCGACGATGCACAGGGTGGCGATGTTCAGGCCGCTGGCATCCTGCACCGGAGCGGCGAAACAATGGGTATAGGTGTCGGCGATGCTGTCGAAGGAAAAGAAGCCTTCGGCGCAGGCGCTGCGGATCTCGGCGATAAAGGTCGCCGGGGGCAGGCGGCTGCCGTCGGGCAGGATGAAGTCGTCCGGATCGATCAGGGCGAGGATCTCGGCATCGCTCAGGTGACCGAGCAGCAACCGGCCGGAGGCGGTCCAGGGAATGGGCGCGTCCTCGCCGACGTTGGAGGAGATGCGAAAGGCGCGAGCGCCTTCCTTCATCAGCGAGACGGTGTACTTGCGGCCGTTGAGCTGGCACAGCTGGGCGGTCTCGCGGGTCTGGGCGACGATGTCGTCCAGCAGCAGCCCGGCCTCGCGGGCCAGGTCGAAGTGGCGCAGGTGCGCCTGACCGAGAAAGTACAGCTCGCGGCCCAGGTAGACCTGGCCGTCGCGGCCCACGGCATCGAGCATGTGCCGCTCCAGCAAGAGGCCGACCAAGTCGTAGACGGTGGACTTGGGAATGCCCAGGCCTGCGGCGATCTCGTTGGGGCGCAGCGGCCGACCCACCCGCTTGAGGTGATCGAGGATGTCGAAGGCGCGGTCCAGGCCGCGGGCTCTCTGGCGGGTAGGTTCGGTCATCTGTGCGATTTGTCTCAGGCCTTGGGTTTGTAGGCGATGCAGTCGATCTCGACCTTGCAGTCCACCATCATGGAGGACTGCACGCAGGCGCGCGCCGGCGCGTTGCCGGCGAAGTATTCGGCGAACACCTTGTTGAAGCTCCAGAAGTCACGCGGATCGTCCAGCCAGACGCCAGCGCGCACCACGTGCTCCAGACCGTAGCCGGCTTCATTGAGGATGGCGATCAGATTCTGCATGGTCTTGTGGGTCTGGGCGACGATGCCGCCGTCGATGATCTCGCCATTCTCCATGGCCACCTGGCCAGAGACGTGCAGCCAGCCATCGGCTTCCACCGCGCGGGCGAAGGGCAGGGGTTGGCCACCTGCGCCTCGTTCGCCGGCGCCGTAACGGATGATGCTCATAAGGGTGCTCCTGTAGCGGGGATGGGATTCAAAAAGAGGTCCGGCCGAGGAAATCGGCGAGACGGGTGGAGCGCGGCCGCTCGAAGAGTTCGCGGGGCGGACCCTGCTCTTCGATGCGACCCTGGCTCATGAAGACGATGCGATCCGACACCTCGTGGGCGAATCTCATCTCGTGGGTCACCAGCAGCATGGTCATGCCATCCTGGGCCAGGTCCTTGATCACCGCCAGCACCTCGCCGACCAGCTCCGGGTCCAGCGCCGAGGTGGGTTCGTCGAACAGCATCAGACTGGGATTCATGGCGATGGCGCGGGCGATGGCCACGCGCTGCTGCTGACCGCCGGAGAGCTGGCCGGGATGGTAATCGCGGCGCTCGATCAGTCCGACCCGGCGCAGCCACTGCTCGCCGATGGCTATGGCTTCGTCCTTGCCCAGCTTCTTGACCTTGCGCAGGCCAAGGGTGACGTTTTCCAGGGCGGTGAGGTGGGGAAACAGATTGAACTGCTGGAAGGCCATCCCGGTGAGCGAACGCTGGCGGGCGACCTCGCGCTCCGGCAGGCGCTGGCGGCGGCCGCCGTCTTCGCGGTAGCCGATGGCCTCGCCGGCCAGCTGGATGCTGCCACCCTGGAAGTCTTCCAGCAGGTTGACGCAGCGCAGCAGGGTAGTCTTGCCCGAGCCACTGGAGCCGATCAGGGTCACCACGTCGCCACGGTAGAGGCTGAGATCGATGCCCTTGAGCACCTCCACGGTGCCAAAGCTCTTGTGCAGGCCGTCGATGCTGAGCAGGGGAGCGTTGAGGTCGGTCATGGCAGGGTCACCCGTTTTTCCAGGTAGCGGCCGAGCCGCTCGATGGCGAAGTTGATGAGAAAGAACAGCAGCCCGGCGAACAGATAGAACTGCAGGGTCATGAAGGTGCGGGCGATGACCTGCTGGCTGCTCAGCAGCAACTCGGCCACGCCGATCACCGAGAGCAGGGTGGAGGCCTTGACGATTTCGGTGGAGGCGTTGACCCAGGTCGGCAGGATCTGGCGCAGCGCCTGGGGCAGGAGCACCTCCTTGAGACTCTGGGCGAAGGTCAGGCCGATGGCTTTGGCCGCCTCGTGCTGGCCACGGGGAATGGCCTGCAGGGCGCCGCGGACGATCTCCGCCACGTGGGAGCCGCAGAACAGCAGCAGCGCCGCGGTGCCGGCCTGGAAGGGCGTGGGTCGCAGGCCCAGCGCCGGCGCCATGTAGTAGCAGGCCAGCACCAGCACGAACACCGGGGTGCCGCGGATCAGGTCGGAGTAGAGGCGGAACGGCAGGCGCAGCGGCCAGCGGCCATAGGTCAGCGCCAGGCCGCCGAGGGTACCCAGCAGGGTGCCGCCGAGCACCGCCAGTACCGAGCAGGCCAGGGTGGTGGCGAAACCGGCGGCCAGGGTCTGGCGGGCGTTCCACAATTCCAGGAACCAGGAGGGGGCTTCGTACACGATACGGCTCCTAGCGGGTCAGGCTAAGCCGCCGTTCCAGCTGGCGCAGCAGCAGGGCGATGACGTAGCAGGTGAGGATGTAGAGGAGGCTGGTCACCAGCCAGGTCTCGATGACCCGGTAGCTTTCCAGGTTGATCTTGCGTGCCTGGTAGGTCAGCTCCGGCACGGCGATGGCCGCCGCCAGGGAGGTGTCCTTGAACAAGGAGATGAAGCTGTTGGAAAGCGATGGCAGGACGTTGCGCAGCATCACCGGAATGATGACGTAGGCCTTGATCTGCCATTCGCGCAGGCCGATGGCCAGGCCCGCCTCGCGCTGGCCCTTGGGAATGGCCATGAGGCCGCCGCGAAACACCTCGGCCAGGTAGGCGCCGGCATAGAGCGCCAGGGTGATGAGAAAGGAGCTGAGCTTGTCCAGGCGGATACCGACGCTGGGCAGGGCGAAGTACAGCAACAGGATCAGCACCAGGATTGGGGTGTTGCGCACCAGGGTGACGTAGCCCGCCGCCAGCCAGCGCAGTGCCCGCACCGGCGAGAGCAGGGCGAAGGCGGTGGCCAGGCCGATCAGGCAGCCGATGGCGATGCCGACCAGGGCCAACTGCAGGCCAAGGGCGAGCCCGGCCAGCAGGTGGTCCAGGTTCTGCCACACGGGGGCGAAGTTGAGGGTGTAGTTCATGCTCGACGTCTACCTAGAGGGCGCGGACAGGCCGCGCCGGGGCCAGGATCACTTGAACTCGACGGGGAAGCCGATCGCCGGGGACGGCAACTCGACGCCGAACCACTTCTTGAAGGAGGCCTGGTAGGTGGGGAATTCCACACCGGTCATGGCCTCGTGCAGGGCGGTGTTGACGAAGTTCAGCCAGTCCTGGTCGCCGCGCTTGACCGCGCAGGCGTAGGTCTGGGGGCTCCAGGCATAGTCGGGCGAGCGGTAGCGACCGGGATTCTGGGTCATCAGGTACTTGACCGAGGACTGGTCGGTGGCCACGGCGTCGGCACGGCCCGTACCCAGGGCCTGGTAGAGCAGGTCGACGCTGTCGTACTGGTCGACCTTGGCGCCGGGCAGTGCCTGGTGCACCAGTTCCTCGGCATAGACGTTCTGCAGCACGGCCACGGTCAGGTCGCCCTTGGCCGCCTTGAGGTCGTCGATCTGCTGATAGCGGCTGTTGGCCGGCAGGAGCAGGGCCACGCCTTCACGGTAGTAGGGCAGGGTGAAGGCCACCTGCTGAGCGCGGCTGGCGGTCACGGTGATGAACTGGCAGCTGATGTCGACCTTGTCGGTGAGCAGGTTGGGGATGCGCGCATCCGAGCCCTGCACGACGAACTCGACCTTTTCTGGATCGTTGAACAGGCCCTTGGCGATGACCTTGGAGATATCGATATCGAAGCCCTGCAACTTGCCGTCGGCGCCTTGGAAGTGCCAGGGAGCGTTGGTGCTGCCGGTACCCACCACCAGATGGCCGCGCTTGAGCACGTCATCCAGCTTGGCCGCCTGGGCGCCGGTCATGGCGACCAGACCAATCAGCAGCCCCAGCGCTTTCCACCCCTTCGTCTTGCCTGTCATAGCGTCTCTCCGTTTCCGTTATAGCGGAAGTAGGTTCGTAACAACGGAATAGATTGCAGCGACTGTGCCAGCTTTTTCGACGGCTTTGCAAATCAATGGCTTGGCTTGAACGACGGGCAAAGAAGCGGCTCCCGGTGCCTTGGGTGGCACCGGGAAGTGGCGGAAGGTAACGGCGGCGCACCAGGTCGGGACGTTACCCGGTAGCGTTCGATCAGCCGCGTGGGAAGGTTTGCCGCAGGTCCCCGGCACGGGGCAGGAAGCGGCCATGGCGCTCGTCGATGCTTTGGCCCGGCGCATAGGCCAGACGGCCATTCACCCAGACGGCGTGGATGCCTTCGGCGGGGCGCTGTGGCTCGCTGAAATCGGCCACATCGCGAATACGGGCAGGATCGAACAGCACCAGGTCGGCATGGGCGCCTGGTTCGATCAGGCCGCGATCCTTGAGGCCGAAGCGCGCGGCGGACAGGCCGGTCATCTTGTGCACGGCGGTGTGCAGGGGGAAGAGACCGAGGTCACGGCTGAAATGGCCGAGCACCCGCGGGAAGGCGCCCCAGAGGCGCGGATGGGGGAAGGGATCCTCGGGCAGGCCGTCGGAGCCGATCATGCTCAGCGGATGGGCCAGGATCAGCCGCACATCGGCCTCGCTCATGCCGTAGTAGACGGCACCCGCTGGTTGCAGGCGACGGGCGGCTTCCTGCAGGTCCAGGCCCCAGTCGGCGGCGATGGCGGCCAGGTCGCGGCCGCCGCACTCGGGATGCGGGGTGGACCAGGTGATGGTGATGCGGTGCCGGTCGGTGACTTGCTTGAGATCCAGGGTGGAGGAGCTGGCGGCATAGGGATAGCAGTCGCAGCCGACCCGTTGGGTCTGCGCGGCCTCGGCCAGGGCGCCCAGCAGTTCCGGCGCACGGCCCCAGTTGTCCACCCCGGCGCACTTGAAGTGGGAGACCACCACCGGTGCCCGGGCCTGGCGGCCGATGTCCAGGGCTTCGTCCAAGGCCTCGTGCACCGCGGCGAATTCGCTGCGCAGGTGAGTGGCATAGAGTCCGCCCACGGCGTCCAGCTCCGCGGCCAATTCGGCTACTTCTGAGGTCGGCGCCCCTACGGCGGAGGCATAGGCCAGCCCGCTGGAGAGCCCCAGGGCGCCAGCCGCCAGGCTTTCACGCAATTCAAGGCGCATGGCGGCGATTTCGGCCGGAGTGGCGGCACGCTGGAGATCGTCCAGGTGGTTGCTGCGCAACGCCGTGTGGCCGACCAGGGCAGCCACGTTGACGCCGGGCTGCGCCCGTTCCACGGCGGTGCGGTAGGCGGCGAAGGTGGGATAGACGAAGGCCATGGCCGGGCCGAGCAGATTCAGCGGGTCCGGCGGCTCGCCACGTAGCCGCACCGGGGCGGCGCTGATGCCGCAGTTGCCCACCACCACGGTAGTGACTCCCTGGCTGAGCTTGGGCAACTGCTCGGGGCGGCGGATGACCATGGTGTCGTCATGGGTGTGAACGTCGATGAAGCCAGGCGCCAGCACCAGGCCGCTGCCGTCGCGGACCTCTCGGGCTGGTTCAGTGGCCAGGTCGCCCAGCTTCTGGATACGTCCGGCTGCGATAGCGACATCGAGCGGCCTGCCCGGACGGTCGTGGCCGTCCAGCACCAAGGCATTGCGAATCAATAAGTCGTGCATGCTAGAGCTATCCGAAGACCGTTGAGGGGCGGCTTTCGACCGCCGAGTGGCAAATAGCCAAGGAAGCGAAGCGACAACTCGATAGAGACGAAACTGTTACAAGAATTTTTGTCTATTACGTCACAAATGGGGCGGTACAGCCCTAATGACCCCTTTCGCCGCCGCCCGAGCTAGCCATGAATCTGCTGACCCCTGCTGTAACGATAATGAATCGCCTGAGGTTTCCCGCCAAGTTCGCCTGCCTCGCCACCATCGTTCTGGTGCCGCTTCTGTTTCTCAGCGTCTACCTCTATCAGGATATCCAGGAGCAGCGCGTGAGCCTGACCCAGGAGATCGACGGTCAACGCTATCTGACGCAGCTGACCCCGGTCGCCCGACTGAGCATGTTGCAGCGTGCCCTGACCAAGCGTGTCCAGGATGGCGACACCTCGGCGCAGCAGGATTGGCAGAACAATCGCGACAACCTGCTCAAGGCCTATGACGACCTGGGGCAGCTGGATCGTGAACTCGGCGGTAAGCTGGAAACTGGCGATCGCGTCAGCCAGCTGCGGCTGGGAGCCGAACGGCTGCTGCAGGGCACCTCAGGCAACTCCCTGGAGGTGTTCGAAGGCTGGAATGAGCAGCTGACCAAGACCCTCAACTTCTTCTATTACGTCTCGGCCACCTCGGGCCTGGCGCTGGATGCCGACTACACTAGCCTCTTTCTCATCGATATCACTTCGCTGCGACTGCCGCGGGAGATCAATCTCATCGGCCAGCTGCGCGGCCTCGCGAGCGGCCTGAGCGCTACCAACAACTTCGATCCGGCCACCCTCAATGTGGCGCGTACCCTGGTGCGCCAGGAGCGGCAGACCGCCGACGAACTGGAGCAGGGTTTGCGGCTGCTGGCGCGCCAGGCCCCTGAGTTGGCGCAACGCCTCAAGAGCTCTCTGGCGCTCGCGGCGGACGACTATGCCAACTTCCGCCAGGGCATGCTGACCGCCATGAGCGGGGAGGGTGTAGTTGCCGGGCGCGCTCTGGGTGCCCAGGGCAATGCCGTGGTCGCCCGCTACTATAAGGTTCTGGAAGAGGCCCAGGGTCTTCTGTCCCAGATGCTGGCCGAGCGTCTGGCCCATGAGACCGCGCTGCGCAATATGATGCTGGGCATGATCCTGGGGGCCTTGCTGCTGCTGAGCTACACCTTCGCCGGCATCTACCAGGCCCTGCGCCTGGGGATCGCCGAGCTGGTCGAGGTGACCGCCGCCGCTGCCCGGGGCGATCTGAGCCGCCGGGCCGCCTTGTCCGGGCGTGACGAGATCGCCGACATCGGTCGTAGCCTGGATGAGATGCTGGAGGCTTTCGGTCGCTCGCTGCGCGAGGTCGATCAGGCTTCCCAGGCAGTCGCCCAGGCATCCGGTGCCCTGGCCGGCTCCATCGGTCAGGCACGCTCGACCATGCAGGCGCAACAGGGCGAGACCGACCAGGTGGCCACGGCCATCACCGAGATGACCGCCAGCGTGGCGGACGTCGCCAACAACACCGAAGGCGCTGTCGCGGCTGCCCAGCAGGCCGATCAGGCCACCCGCGACGGCGCCCGGGTGATGCAGCAGACCCAACAGGCCATCGAAGCCCTGGCCGCCGAGGTGGATCTCAGCGCCACCAAGGTCGCCGCCCTGGAGAGTCACAGCCAGGCCATCGGCGGGGTCATCGCGGTGATCCGTACCATCGCCGAGCAGACCAATCTGCTGGCCCTCAACGCTGCCATCGAGGCCGCCCGGGCCGGCGAGCAAGGGCGCGGTTTCGCCGTGGTGGCCGACGAGGTCCGCACCCTGGCCTCCCGTACCCAGACCTCCACCGAGGAGATTCGCCGCATCATCGAGCAATTGCAGGGCGCTACCGCCGAAGCCGTCGGCCAGATGCAGGGCAGTCGTAGCCACGCCCTGACCGGTGTCGCGGCCGCCGAGCAGGCCAGCGTCAGCCTGACCAGCATCGGCTCCGCCGTGGGGCGCATCGTCGACGTCAATGTGCAGATCGCCAGCGCTGCGGAGCAGCAGGCCGCAGTATCTGAGGACATCAACCGCAACACCACCGGCATCCGTGCCAGTACCCTGCAGGTACTGAGCGGAATCGAGTCCGATGCTGGTACCGCCGAGCGTCTCGCCGGTCTGTCCCAGGATCTGCGCGGTATCGTCTCGCGCTTCCGCCTCAGCGCCTGAGGGCGCCGCTCATCGGCGAGAGTTAGGTCGGACTTTACAACACGGCAGCTGCGGATAACTGTATAAATACACAGTTATCCGCAGGAGCGCCTTGTCATGTCCGTTACCGTCCTGGGTTGTCTGGCGTCGTCCGCCACCCAGCTGCCGCTCTATGATTTTCGCCTGCCGTGCGGCTTTCCTTCGCCGGCCCAGGATCATCTGGAGCGCCAGGTTTCGCTGGACGAACTGGTCGACCTGCGCGCTCCTCATACCTACGTCATCCAGGTCAGTGGCGACAGCATGACCGGGGTGGGCATCTTTCCTGGCGATCTGGTGATCGTTGACCGCGCCCGTCCGGCGCGGGTCGGCGATATCGTGGTGGCGGTGCGCGACCGCGAGCCCACCCTCAAGCGCCTCGGTCGGCAAGGCGCCCATTTCGTCCTGCTGGCGGAAAACCCTGCCTATGCACCCCTGGTCATCGGCGAGCGCGATGACTTCGAAGTCTGGGGCGTGGCCACCCACAGCCTGAGGCGCTTTGGCCATGGCTGAGTCGGTGTTGGCGCTGATCGACTGCAATGTCTTCTATTGCAGTTGCGAGCGAGTCTTCCGCCCCGATCTCGCCGGGCGCCCGGTGGTGGTGTTATCGAACAACGACGGCTGCGTGATCGCCCGCTCGACCGAGGCCAAACGCCTGGGCATCGCCATGGCGGCGCCCTGGTTTCAGGTGCGCGAGCTGGCCCGGCGTGGCGAGGTCGCGGCCTTCAGTTCCAATTATGCGCTCTATGGCGACCTCAGCGACCGGGTGATGCGCACCCTGGGGACTCTGGTGCCGCGCCTGGAGCGTTACAGCATCGACGAGGTATTCGCCGATCTGGCTGGCCTGCCCGAACCCCTGGACGCCCTCGGTCATCGCCTGCAGGCCAGGGTGCAGAAGTGGACGGGCATCCCGGTCAGCGTCGGCATCGCCGGTACCAAGACCCTGGCCAAGCTGGCCAATGCCGCCGCCAAGCGCTGGCCGGAGCGCACCGGTGGCGTGCTGGATCTGCGCGATCCGGTGGTGCATGACTGGGTGCTGAAACACTCGCCGATCGAAGACGTCTGGGGTGTCGGCCGGCGCCTGGCCGCGCGCCTGCGGGGCGAGGGCGTCACCACTGCCTGGGAGCTGGCCGCGCAGGATGCCTGGTCACTGCGCCAGCGCTACAGCGTGGTGCTGGAGAAGACCGCCCGGGAATTGCGCGGGCTGGCCTGTCTGGGTCTCGAAGAACTGGAGGCGCCGCGGCAGACCATTTGCAGCAGCCGCATGTTCGGCCGTCGCCAGTACCAGTTCGGCGCCTTGGCCGAGGCGGTGGCCAGCTACACCGCCCGCGCCGCGGAAAAGCTGCGCGCCCAGGGGTCGCTCTGTCGCACCCTGAGGGTCAGCATCCAGACCGGGATGCATGGCGCGGACGAGGGCCGCTATGCCAATGCCGCCCTGCTCAATCTGCCGGTGCCCAGCGACGACACCCGGGTGCTCAACGATTATGCCCAGTCCGGCCTGCGCGAGATCTTTCGCGACGGTTTCGGCTATGCCAAGGCCGAGGTGTTGCTGCTCGATCTCTACGGCCGTAGCGAGGTGGCCGCGGATCTCTTCGCTTCCGCACCGGATCCGGCCGCTACCCGGCTGATGGCAACGCTGGACGCCATCAACGGCAAGTTCGGTCGCGAAACCCTGCGTCCAGCCCGGATTCCCCGGGATCCCGCCTGGCAGATGCGCCGCGACCTGCTCAGCCCGCGCTACACCACCCGGCTCGATGAACTCTGGACGGTGGGCTGAGCGACCAGTACCTGGCTAGCCGCCGCGTAGCGTCCGCCCGCGCCACCAGTAGCCCACCCCCAGCAGCAGGAACCACAGCGGACTGGCCAGCAGCGCCTGGCGGGTGTCGTCCTGCAGGGTCAGCAAGACCAGCACCGCGGCGAAGAAGGCCAGCACCCCGTAGCACACCCAGCGCCCGCCGGGCAGGCGAAAGGCCGAGGCGGCATGGCGTTCCGGGCGGTTGCGTCTATAGGCCAACCAGGACAGCAGGATCAGCGACCAGACGAACATGAACAGCACCGCCGCCAGGGTGGTGACCAGGGTGAAGGCGGTAACCAGGTTGGGGATCAGGTAGATCAGCACCGTGCCCAGCAGCAGGCACAGGCAGGACAGCACCAGTCCGCGCGCCGGTACCGCCGCCCGCGAAAGTTGGGTGAGGCCGCGGGGCGCATGGCCTTCGCGGGCCAGGCCATAGAGCATGCGGCTGGTGGAGAAGATGCCGCTATTGGCCGAGGAGGTGGCCGAGGTCAGCACCACGAAGTTGATCAGGCTGGCGGCCATGGGCACGCCGGCCAGCACGAAGAGTTCGACGAAGGGACTCTTGTCCGGCACCACCTGGCGCCAGGGCGTCACCGCCATGATCACCACCAGCGCCAACACATAGAACACCAGGATGCGCACCGGAATGGAGTTGATGGCGCGGGGCAGGTTGCGCCGGGGATCGGCGGTCTCGGCGGCGGTGGTGCCTACCAGCTCGATGCCGACGAAGGCGAACACGGCGATCTGGAAACCGGCGAAGAAGCCGCCCAGGCCCATTGGGAAGAAGCCGCCGTCGTTCCACAGATTGCTCAGGCTCGCCACGTTGCCCGAGGGCGACTGGAAACCCCAGAGCACCAGGCCGAAGCCGGTGACGATCAGGGCGCAGATGGCGACGATCTTGATCAGCGCGAACCAGAATTCCATTTCGCCGAAGAGTCGCACCGTGACCAGGTTGAGGCCCAGCAGGAGCAGCACGCAGAGCAGCGCCGGGATCCAGGGCGCGAGGCTGGGAAACCAGAACTGGGCATAGGCGGCGATGGCGATGACATCGGCGATGGCGGTGACTATCCAGCAGAACCAGTAGGTCCAACCGCAGAAGAAGCCGGCCCAGGGCCCGAGCAGGTCGGTGCAGAAGTCGATGAAGGACTTGTACTCCAGATCCGACAGCAGCAGTTCGCCCAGGGCGCGCATGACAAAGAACAGCGCGCTGCCGATGATCAGATAGACCAGCAGGATCGAGGGACCGGCCAGGGCGATGGTCTTGCCCGAGCCCATGAACAGGCCGGTGCCGATGGCGCCGCCGATGGCGATCAGTTGCAGATGGCGATTGGACAGGCTGCGTTGCAGCCCCTCGGGCGGGGTGGAAGACGCGGACATGACGAGCGGATACCTGACAGCGACAGCGGGGGCCACACGGTAAGAGATGCACGTCGCCGGTGCCAGTCGTTTCACCGGGACAGCATGCCGCAGGGCCGGCCCGACCATCGATGGGCAGGGCTGCGCCGTCGGTCACCTGGAACTCTGGCAGGGACTCCCGTACCTGCCTATCATGGGCATCCGGACGCCTTGCAGAGGGTCCGGACGGCCACGAGATCCCTCAGTGCCTCTGCCAGTGAGTCGTTCCTTGTCCTACCTAGAAACCTTCGCCTGGGAATCCACGCCGCTGGGTGGCCGTGCTGGCTGGCCCGTCGCGCTACGGACCACCTACGATCTGCTGATGGCCTCACCCTTTGCCATGTGCGCCACCTGGGGCGCCGAGCAGACGCTGATCTACAACCACGCCTACGCCCCCTTTCTCGGTGCGCGGCATCCCGCGGCACTGGGGCAGCCGATCCACGAGGTCTGGGTGGAGCTGTGGGACGAGATCGCCCCGCTGATCGACCGGGCACGCGCCGGCGAGGCGCTGCACTTCGTCGACAAGCACTTCGTGATGACCCGCAACGGCTATCCCGAGGACACCTACTGGAGCTTTTCCTATAGTCCGCTGCGTGACGGCGAGCGCATCGTCGGCATGCTCAACATCACCACCGAGACCACCGCCAGCGTCCAGGCCCATCGCCAGCGCGACATCGCCGAAGCCGCGCTGCGCCGACACAACCTGACCCTCGAACAGGAGCTCTCAGCGCGCATCGACGAACGCGACAGCGCCCGCGCTGCGAAGAGCAGCGTGCTGGCGGCGGCCGAACGGGTGCAGCTGGCCCTGGCCGCCGGTGCCATCATCGGCACCTGGTACTGGGATCTACCCACCGACAGATTCACCGTCGACGAAGCCTTCGCCAGCCACTTCGGCCTGGACCCGGCGCTGGGCCGTGATGGGCTGAGCCTGGCGCAGGTGGTCGCCAACGTGCATCCGGACGACCAGGCGGGCCTGGCCGCGGCCATCGCCGACGTGCTCGGACGCGGCGGGCGCTATGCCCACCAGTACCGGGTGCGCCGCAGGGACGGTCGCTACTACTGGCTGGAGGCCAACGGCCATGTCGAGCTGGCAGCGGACGGCACCCCGCTGCGCTTTCCCGGCGTGCTGCTGGACGTGGACGCCCGCCGGGCCCTGGCCGACGAGCGTGACCGTGCCCTGGCGGAGCTGCGCGACTTGACCGCCACCCTGGAGCAGCGCGTCGAAGAGCGCACCGCAGACCTCCGCCGCTCGGAAGAAGCCCTGCGCCAGTCGCAAAAGATGGAAGCGGTCGGCCAGCTCACCGGCGGCCTGGCCCACGACTTCAACAACCTGCTCGCCGGAATCTCCGGCAGCCTCGACCTCATGGACCTGCGCATCGGCCAGGGGCGCTTCACCGAGCTGGAAAAATACCTGCTGGCCGCCCAGGGCAGCGCCAAGCGCGCCGCCGCCCTGACCCATCGCCTGCTGGCCTTCGCCCGCCGCCAGACCCTGGCCCCGGAGGCCACGGTGGTCAACCAGCTGGTAGGCGGCATGCTCGATCTGGTGCAGCGCACCGTGGGGCCCGCCATCCAGGTGCAGTTCACCAGTCTGCCGGACGACCAGCCGCTGTTGGTGGACCAGTCCCAGCTGGAGAATGCCCTGCTCAATCTGTGCATCAACGCCCGCGATGCCATGCCCAACGGTGGGCGCATCCTCATCGCCGCCAGCTATCGCATTCTTGGTGACGGAGATACCCGCGATTTCGAGCTGCCACCTGGACGCTATCTGCACCTGAGCGTGACCGATACCGGCAGCGGCATGACAGCGGAGGTCGCCGCCAAGGCCTTCGAGCCTTTCTTCACCACCAAGCCCATGGGCCAGGGCACGGGCCTGGGGTTGTCGATGATCTATGGCTTCGCCCGCCAGTCCGGCGGCCAGCTGCGGCTGCGCTCGACGCCGGAGGAGGGCACCACCGTCTGCCTTTACCTGCCACTGCGGCCGGTAGAGCAGCCAGGCGAGACGCCTCTGGCGGATGGTCGACCCTGTCCGCTGGAAGGCGCCAATGCCACGGTGCTGGTGGTCGACGACGAACCCACGGTGCGCATGCTGGTGACCGATCTGCTGCGCGAGCTGGGCTACGTCATCATCGAGGCCGCCGACGGCGCCGGCGGCCTGGAAGTGCTGCACTCCGATGCCCGTATCGACCTGCTGGTGACCGACGTCGGCCTGCCCGGCGGCATGAACGGCCGCCAACTGGCCGACGCCGCCCGCGTCCACCGCCCGGCGCTCAAGGTCCTGTTCATCACCGGCTTCGCCGAAACCTCACTGCTCAGCGATGGCCACCTGGAGCCCGGCATGGCGATCCTCACCAAGCCCTTCGCGGTGGAGGCCCTGGCGCAGCGGGTGAAGGGGTTGGTGGACGTAGGGTAAGCCCCCATGTCGTCCAGTCTGAACCGCACGGAAATGAGAGCCGGAAACGCAACGGCCCCCAATCAGCTGGTCCGCAAGGACTGATTGGAGGCCGTCTGGATCTGGAGCGGGCGAAGGGAATCGAACCCTCGTCATGAGCTTGGGAAGCTCAGGTAATGCCATTATACGACGCCCGCGTGGGGTGCCTTTGTACCAGAAGCCTGCCTCCGGGTGAAGAGGCGGGAGTCGTCTGGTCGTTTCGTGGTCCAATCAGCAGGACCGCACGCTGCGGTGATCGGGGACCTTTGTCCCCCAGAGGAGGAGGGCGCGCATGTCTCGTAACCCGGGCACCATCCAGGGGGTGATTCCCCCCTACATTCTTGGCCGCATCATCGATCATGGCGACGAACACCAGCGTTCCTACGCCCTGACCACCCTGAGTCATGTCCAGAGTCTGCTGCACAATCCGGGTCGGCCCGGAGTACGCCAGGCCCCGGTTGGGGCTCTGCCGCGCACCGATGATGCCAGTCCGCAGCGCAGCATCTTCGATGCCGGCAATGCCATGCAGCTGCCCGGGCGGCTGGTGCGCCAGGAGGGGCAGCCGCCGCTGAGCGACGTAGCGGTGGACGAGGCCTATGATTACCTGGGCGCCACCTTCAAATTCTTCAACGAGGTCTTCGGCCGCAACTCCATCGATGGCCAGGGCCTGCCGCTCGCCGGCACCGTCCACTATGGCCAGGAGTACCAGAACGCCTTCTGGAACGGTGAGCAGATGGTATTCGGCGACGGTGACGGCGAGATCTTCAACCGTTTCACCATCGCCCTGGACGTCATCGCTCATGAATTGGTGCATGGCGTCACCGAGAGCGAGGCGGGGCTGGTGTACTTCAACCAGTCCGGTGCGCTCAACGAGTCGGTGTCCGATGTCTTCGGCATCCTGGTCAAGCAGTATGAACTCAAGCAGACCGCCGCCGAGGCGGACTGGATAATTGGCGCCGGGCTGCTCACCGACCGCATCAAGGGCAAAGGCCTCAGGTCCATGGCCGAGCCGGGCACCGCCTACGACGATCCGACCCTGGGCAAGGATCCCCAGCCCGGGCATATGCACGACTACATCGAGACCCGCGAAGACAACGGCGGCGTCCACCTCAACTCGGGTATTCCCAATCGGGCCTTCTACCTGGCGGCGCTGGCTCTGGGTGGTCATGCCTGGGAAAAGGCCGGGCCGATCTGGTACGACACCCTCTGCGACAGCCGCCTGGCCAACGATGCGGATTTCGCCGCCTTCGCCCGCTTGACCGTCTCCAATGCCGGTCGCCGCTTCGGTGCCGAGTCGGCCGAGGTTCGCGCCGTCGAGGAAGCCTGGGCCGGCGTTGGCGTCACCCTTAGCTAGAGGAACAGGGCAATGCGCGAACTTCCCCCGCTGGGCAAGGACACCGTGGTACGGCTCTCGCGCCAGGGCGGCTTCGCGCCCTTGCATGCGCTGAGCAAACCGCGGGAGATCGAATTCGGCCAATACGATAGCGCCCAGCGCGGGCGCATCTGCTCGGTGTTGGAACGCTGTCTGCCGGAATCCGGCGAACCGACCCAGGTCGGGCGCGGCGATCAACGCTATTTCAAGGTGGAGCTGCGCTTTCGCCCGCAACCCGCCGAGCAGGAAGACGAGTTGACCCTGCTGATCCCCGAGGACCGGGCGCCCAGCGAACTGGTGCGGCTCTGGGACAAGGGGCTGGTGGAGTAACCAGAATCAACGGGCGGAAGCGGCGAGGCGTTGAGGGTGTCCTCAAAAGCTCTGGCTGCCTTTGTCTCTTGCCTGCTGGCTACTGGTGATAGCTAGCACTAGGCGAGTCATACCATTTTTGGGTAAAAAGCGCTTGTTGACCCTTTTTTAGTTACATCACGAAAATGACCCCAAAGCAGGTAAAAACCGCCAGAACGCTCGCAGTGGTAATGGGCGACTTGGTGCACAGCGAGCACGCCGCCGATATTGCGCAGTTATACAAGGCCTTCAATGAAGCGGTAGTGCAGCACAACAGGCGTTATGCCGACGTCCTGGCGTCACCGCTGACCATCACCCTTGGAGACGAATTTCAGGGTCTGGTGACCTCCTTGAATGCCGGCGCTCGGCTGTTGCGTGACATCAGGCTGGATCTCCTGCAGCGCGATATCGACTGCCGCTTCGTCCTGGGGCTGGCCCGGATAGAAACGGCGGTGAATCCGCAACAGGCCTGGAACATGATGGGGCCGGGCCTTAGCCGCAGTCGGCACAAGCTCAATGAAAAGCGTGCGCTCTGCCGCTATGGTTTCTCGCTGCCACAGGAGCCACTGCTGGAGATCGCCCTCGATGCGCTAGGGGTTGGCTTGACGGTTATCGAGAAGGGTTGGACGCAACGTCAGTTGAGCGATATCGCGGCACTCTTGAATGGACAGTCGCCAGCGGAGCTAGCAGAGCAGCGTCAGGTATCGGTCCATAGCATCTACAAGGTACGTACCTCCGGTCACTTTGACGCCTATAGCCAACAGTGGAACGCCGTGCTGGAGGTACTGACAGAGCTGGATCGCAGGGAGGCTGAACAGTGAACGGGTTGCTGCAAGGATTGCATGCACTGGCCTATACGCTCTTGGCCTTGGTCCTGTTGACCGAGCTCGGCAATGCCCTGTGTCGCAGGATGCTCATCCGCATGCGACGACCAGGGGTGTCAGACTCATCCGCCGATGGCGCCTTTTCCGCGGGACGCCTCATCGGTTGGCTCGAGCGCCTGGTGTTGGCTGCGGGACTGCTGAGCAACAGCTGGGAAATCCTCGCGGCGGTGATAGCGCTCAAGACCGTCGCTCGCTTCAAGGAGCTGGATCAGCGGGACTTTGCCGAATACTTTCTGGTCGGTTCGCTGTTCAGCATTCTCTGGGCCATCGTGGTCACCGGGCCCTGGATGCTCTATGACCAGCATTGGGGAATCGGTATGAGAGCCACCCTCATGGATTGGCTCAGCGCTTCCTCTCTACCGCCTTTGATCGAAACAGCAAAGGTCGGCGGCTGACCTCAGGGCACCGACCAGACCTCGCCCGGCGCCAGCGTCCTGAATGCCTCGTCCGCCAGCCCATGCAGTGTCCGGGCATGAGCCAGATCGCGGGGCGGGGCGAACTGACCTTCGTCGCTCAGTGGAAAGGTGCCGAAGTGGATGCCCAGACTGCTGGCAGCGCCCAGCGCCTGATGGGCGCGTACGGCATCGTCCGGGTTGAGGTGGCTGTCCTGCATGAACCAGCGGGGTTCATAGGCGCCAATGGGCAGCGCGGCGAAGCGCGGTGCGCCGAGGCGTTCGCGGATCAGCGCGAAGTGCGGGCCCCAGCCGGTATCGCCAGCGAAATAGACCGGCCCGGTCGGCGCTTCCAGCACGAAGCCACCCCACAGCCGGCGATTGGTGTCGAGGCGACTGCGCGCCGACCAGTGCTGGCCCGGCACCAGGTGCAGGCGTATGCCGTCCTTGAGCGGCAGACTCTGCCACCAGTCCAGTTCGCTGACCGTGACGAAGCCGGTCTCGCGGCGGATCAGCTCGGCATTGCCCAAGGGCGTCACCACCGGCGTCAGGGGCGCGCGCTCGGCCAGGCGCCTCAGGGTCGCCAGATCCATATGATCGTAGTGACTGTGGCTGACAAAGATCAGATCCAGCGGCGGCAGGTCGTCCAGGGCCACGCCGGGCGCGTGATGGCGCCGGGGCCCGATGAAGCTGAAGGGACTGACCCGCGCCGACCACACCGGATCGGCGAGGATGTTGAGGCCCTGGTGCTGGATCAGCAGGGTGGCGTGGTTGACGAAGGTCACCCGCAACTCACCGCCCTCGACCCGCGTCGCCGGCCGTGTCGGCACGGCTGGGCCGTCCTGCCAGGTCCACTCGGGACGGGTGCGGGTGAACTGCCATTTCAGCAGCGTCCAGAGACTCTTGTCCTCGCGTGGCGCCAGGTTGTGGAAGCGCGCGCCGTCGAAGTGATCGGAGCGCGGACCCTCGTAGGCGGACGAAGCGCAGCCGGCCAGGGTGAGCAGGTGGATCAGCCACAGCGGACGAAAGATGCGCATGGGACCTCGGACGAATAGACTGGGCCATTCAGATTACCCTAACCGCCGTCGATCCCCATGTCGCGAAATACCCGTTCCACCCCCGGTCAGCGTCCCCGTCGCCAGGCAAAGGCGCCGCCGGTCACGCCGCGGCTGCTGCTGCTCAACAAGCCCTTCGATGTGCTCACCCAATTCGCCGACGCTGACGGCCGCGCGACCCTGAAGGCCTTCGTCGCGGTGCCAGGGGTCTATCCCGCCGGTCGTCTGGATCGCGACAGCGAAGGCCTGCTCCTGCTGACCAACGATGGCCAGTTGCAGGCGCGCATCGCCGATCCCCGGCACAAGCTGCCCAAGACCTACTGGGCCCAGGTGGAAGGCACGCCCAGCGAAGCGCAATTGCAGTGCCTGCGCCAGGGGGTCGAACTCAATGACGGCCCCACGCTGCCGGCCGAAGCGCGCCTGCTGGCCGAGCCGCCGGTGCTCTGGGAGCGCGATCCGCCGGTGCGCTTTCGCAAGAGCGTGCCGACCGCCTGGATCGAGCTGACCATCCGTGAGGGGCGCAATCGCCAGGTGCGGCGCATGACCGCCGCGGTGGGCTTGCCGACGCTGCGCCTGGTGCGCGTACGCATCGGCCCCTGGACGCTGGACGACCTGGCGCCGGGCCAATGGCGCGAGGTACCGGCGCAGCTCTAGCGCCGCCGCTCAATCCTGCCGCTGGCTGGCGGCCTCCTGCAGATCACCGGCGATGTCGGCGAGGCGGCGGCTGACGTCCTTGAGTACCTGCGGATCGATGTCGCGCGCTGGCTGACCTGGTTCGGTCAGCAACTGACTGGCCAGCAGGGCGCTGAGGGCGCCGACTTCGTTGGCCTGGTGGCGCAGGTCGTGGGTGTGCTGCACGGCGGCCTCGCGCAGGAGATTGGTGCTGAGGGTCAGGCGGCCCAGTTCGTCATCGCGCCCGCTGGGCAGCCGTTCGCCGAAACGTCCGCGGGCCAGCAGACCCAGTTGCCGGGCGCAGGCCACCAGTGGATCCACCAGTCGACGCTCCACCAGCCGTACCCCGAGGAACAGCAGGCCGCCGCCACAGAGCAGCAGGGCCAGGCCGGCGAGCAGGATGTCGCGCTGGGCCTCGGCGCGGATGGCGGCGATCTGCGCGGCGGTGTGTCCATGCAGGTCGTCGACCAGGGTGGCGAAGCCCTCGGCGGTCTCCCGGTCGATACCCCGAACCTCGGCATCGCCGCGGCGCGGATCGCGGTCATGAGCCAGATAGGCGGCATGGCCGGCGCGATAGCGCTCGCCCAGACGCCCGTGCTGGGCGCGCAGCGCCTGGAGCCGCGGTTGCAGTTCGGGGTCGACGCGGGTGGCCAGCTGTTGCAGGCGCTGGTCGACCTCTGCTTCGCGGGTCAGAAAGGCCTGCCAGTAGCGTTCGGCGGTCGCGGCATCGCCACCGCGCAGGAGAAAGTTCTTCCACTCCTGCACCTGGATCTTGAAGGTCAGGTGGGTGTCGTCGATCTCCACCAGCCGCTCCAGCGGCCCTTCGATCAGGTGCTGGTAGCGGTGCAGCTCGCGGGAGAGCAGGCCGAAGCCGGCCAGGGCGATCAGCAGCATCAGCAGTAGACTGCCGCCAAACAGGAGCAGGCTCTGACTACGGAGCGAGCGGGCGAAGGGCATAGGGACTCTCGACAGGAAACGCAGAGCCGCAGCTTAGGGCGCTCGCCGGGCGAAGGCCAGCCTCAGGTCGAGACCAGCAATTGCACCGCGACGGCAAACATCACCCCAGCCACCAGCAGATCGATCAGTCGCCACACCCCCGGACGGGCCAGGTAGGGCGCGGCCCAGGCCGCGCCCAGGGCGAGTCCGAAGAACCACAGCATGGAGGCGGTGGCGGCGCCGAACACATAGGCCAGGGGCGCGGCCTGCTGGCTGCCCAGGGAGCCCACCAGCAGCACCGTGTCCAGATAGACATGGGGATTGAGCAGGGAGACGCCGGCCGCGGCGAGCAGCGCCTGGCGCCGGCTGCGCGGACTCGTGGTCTCCAGCTTGTCGATGGCCGCCGGCCGCCAGGCCCGGCGTAGCGCCTGGGCGCCGTACCAGAACAGAAAGGCCGCGCCGCCCCAGCGCAGGATGACCACCAATAGCGGGCTGTGCTGGATCAGCGCGGCCAGCCCCAGCACGCCAGCGGCCACCAGGATGACATCGCAGGTCAGGCAGAAGGCGGCAATGGCCAGATGGTGCTCGCGGCGCAGCCCCTGGGCCAGCAGATAGGTGTTTTGCGCGCCCAGCGCCATGATGAGACTGGCCATGGTCAAGAGGCCGGTGAAGTAGCTGTTCATTGCAAGGGTGTCGCCTTGTTGTCCGGGAATGGCTGCCACCTTGCCGGGTCCGGGTGTATAAGAAAAACCAATATTCCTAATGCAGCATTAGCTGAATCGATGATCGACTACAAGTTGCTGGAAGCCCTGGCGGTGGTGGTGGAAGAGGGCGGCTTCGAGCGGGCGGCGCGCCGGCTGGGCCTGTCGCAATCGGCGGTGTCCCAGCGCATCAAGCTGCTCGAAGCCCGGGTCGGCCAGGCGGTGCTGGTGCGGGAAACGCCGCCCCAGCCGACGGCGCCGGGTCTGCGCCTGCTGCGCCATATCCAGCAGGTGCGGCTGCTGGAGGCCGATCTGGGCAGCGCGGTGCCGGGGTTGGCCGAGGAGGCGCCACAGCGACTGCGCATCGCCCTCAATGCCGACAGCCTGGCCAACTGGTGGCCGCTGGCGGTCGGTCCCTGGGTCAGGGCGCAGGGCGTACTGCTGGATCTGGTGGTGCAGGATCAGGACGTGGTGCTCAGGCGCATGCGCGCCGGCGAAGTGGCCGCCTGTCTCTGCGCCAACGGCCAGCCATTGGCCGGGGCGCGGGTCAGTGCCCTGGGTGCCATGCGCTACCGGGCCCTGGCCAGCCCGGAATTCCGCACGCGGCAACTGGCCGGGTTGCCGGATCCCCAGGCCCTGGCGCGGGCGCCCGCCATCGTCTTCGGCCCGGATGACCGCTTACAGCATCGCTATCTGGAGCAGCTCGGCGTCACCCAGCCCTTCGACTACCACCTCTGTCCTTCCGCCGAGGGCTTCCTGCAGATGACCCTGGGCGGTATCGGCTGGGGGCTCCTGCCAGATATCCAGAGCGCGGCCGCCCAGGCGCGCGGCGAGCTGGTGGATCTGGCGCCCGGTCACTGGGTGGACGTCCCCCTGTTCTGGCACCGCTGGCGCAACGGTGGCGCCGCCTTGCAGGCCCTGACCCGGCACCTTGAACAGGTTGCCGGTCAGTGGCTGGTGCGCGACTAGCGGCGGCTGTCGAAAGCTTTGGTTACACTGGCCGATGGGTCGCCGCGGGCGACCGTGGATAGCTTCGGGAATCCCAGCGACATGCGTATCTTGATCACGGGCGCCAGCGAGGCGCTCGGTGCGGGCCTGGCCTGCGATCTGCTCGACCGCGGCCAACTGGTGCGGGTGCACGGCCGTCCCGGTGCGACCCTGGATGCCCTGGTCGAGCGTGGCGCCGATTATCATCCCGCCTTGCTCGACCAGCCCGCGCAGGTGCTGGCGCTGTGCGACGACATCGACGCCATCGCCCACTGCACCGACGTGGCCGGCGTGCCGAGCGCGGCCGATCTGGACCACGGGCAGGTGCTGATCGAAGCCGCCCTGCAGCAGCAGGTCGCGCAATTCGTCTATGTGTCGTCCGCCCGTGTCTATGAACGGGGTGGCGAGGCGCTCAAGGAAGACCAGGTGCCGGCCAAGCCCAAGGGCCGTGAGGCCCAGCGCCGTCTGCAACTGGAGCGCCTGGCCCTGGCCGCCGGTGAATTCGGCCCTCAGGTCACGGTGTTGCGGCCGGCCCAGGTGCTCGGCCTGGCCGATCGCGACTGGGCGCGCGGGCTGCTGGAGCAGGCCAAGGCCAAGCAACTGGGGCGCCGCGGCAACGGCCTCAATCGCTGGGACTTCACCAGTGCCGGCAATCTGCGCCAGGCGCTGGTGACGCTGCTGCTGGAGCAGCCGGCGGCGGCTAGTGGCAAGGTGTTCAACCTCAGCGACGGCCAGCCGCTGGTGTGCTGGGATGCGGTCAACTTCCTGCTGCGGCGCTTCGAGCTGCCTGCGGTGACCGAGGCGAAGACCCTGAGTCCACGCGCGCTCTATGCGCGGCTGCGTACCCTGCGCCAGGAAGCTCGCTGGCCCGACTTGCTCGACAGTCCCTTCACCCTCGACATCCGCGCCGCCCAGGAGGCCTTCGGCTTTCGTCCGCAGGCCGCCTCCTGGACAGCATTGGAGGAATATCGTCCAACTCGGCGTCAGCCGCGCAGCGGGCCGGTGTAGCGGCGAGTGGCCGCGAGAAATTCCTGGCTGACATAGGTCGAGCCTGCCATCTCCGCCATGGACGGCAGAGGGGTCACCACCGGCACCAAGCCGCTCAGCCTCGCCAGGCGCTCGCCGAGTTCACGGGTCTCAGGATCGTCCGAGGCCTGGCTGGCCGCCAGCATTCGCGGAACCGCCTCGGCTTCGTCGAAGCGAATCACCATGCCTTGCTCCTGCCGCAGTCGACGACGCAGTGCGCCGAGGCAATCGAAGAACGCCTTGTTGTATTCCATGCTCACCTCCCGTTTGGCTTGAGGTTGGTCGTGACGCAAATCACGTACCAGGAGCGCTGGCGCCAGGAACAGCGGGCTTGGTAGGGCTACCGCGGCTGATTCTGCGTCGTGATGGCGCAGTGATGTCGACGCAGACTGCGTTTCGGTGCACGATCCCGCAACGAAAGCCTCGGCCGACTGCCCCGCGTCGGCCGTGACGACCGTTATACTGGCCGCCATTCCGTCTTTTCGCCTCTGCTCACAGGTCTGCCATGCGCAACGATCTTCTCGATGAAATGGACAACGTCCCGAGCCTGACACCGGAGCGCGATGACCGTCGCCCCGTTGGTCGCCGGCCGGTCGAGGCCGACGAGGTCTATCACGAGCCTGCCGCCGTTCATGCCCGCCCGGTCCGGCGCGGCCCCTCCACGGCGCCGCTGTGGGTGCTGATCGCCGCTCTGACCCTGGCCCTGGCCGGCGTCGCCTGGTGGAGTCACCAGCAACTGGTGCTGATGCAGGAGCAGGTGGTGGCCACCCAGGAGAACTTCGCGCGCATCAGCGAGGATGCCCAAGGCCGGCTGCGTGACATCTCCGGCAAGCTGGTGGAAAGCGAATCCTCCGGCACCACCAGCCGCGAGGCCTTGCTGCTGCAGGTCAAGACGCTGCAGACCAAGGTCGCCGAACTCACGCGTCAGCAGCAGGGGGTGAGCGACAACCAGCAGGCCCAGGACAATCGCCTGCAGAATCTTTCCAGCGCGCTGCAGACCGGCAGTGGCGAGGTGGACACCCGGCTGAAGGCCCTGGCCGAGGAACAGGCGGCGCTGAAGAATGGCCTGGCGCAGACCGGTAGCCTGGCCGAGCAGGTCGCCAGCCTGACCGCGCAGAACAAGGCGCTGCAGGCGGACATCGCCGCCTTGAAGAAACCCAGTGCCCAGAGTCAGGCCCTGGGCGAGATGCAGCAGGACCTGCTGGTGCTGCGCAGCGAGCTGGACGCCCGCCCGGTCGGACCGGACAGCAAGGAATTCGACGCCTTCCGCCTGCAGACCACCCGCAACATCACCACCCTGCAGACCCAGGTGCAGAATCTGCAGCAGCAGATCAGCGCCGGGGCGCGTTGATCGGATCGATCTCGCTGCGCTGCCATTCCTGCGGCCAGAGCTCGCCGTCGAGCTGATCGAGCCGGCGCTGCAGGACCTTCTGCTTGAACACTTCGAGGATCTCCACCAGCACCTCGTCCAGGGCATTGTCCTGGGCGCCGCTGGGCAGACTCTGATCGAAGCCGTGATCGGCCAGGCGACTGGCCAGGGCGCGGAAGTCGCGGGTGCGCAGACTGGCCGCCGCCTCCCGTACCAGGCCGTTGACGATATCGGTGAGCACCCCGTCCAGGGTGTCGGCCAGGCGCTCGCCCATGGGCAGTCGCTTGAGGCGGGCCAGGTCGGGGTTCTCGTCCAGGGCACGTTGCACCACGTCGCCGACCAGCCGTTCCAGGGTGGCGCGATTCTGGCTGTAGCCCTGTTCCACCATCGCCTGGATGCGCAGCGCCATGCCGTCGATCAGCCGCTGCTTGCGCGGGCGGATGACGCGGTCGATCACGCTCTGGGAGAAGTCGTCGCGGGTATTCAGCTCGTCCTGCAGTTCACCGCAGATCTTGATCATCACCCGATCCGACAGGTCCTCCATGAGCAGCTGGTAGTAGTGGTTGAACAGCCGATAGGGCCGCCAGCCGCGCATGTCGATCAGTCCCAGGCGTTGCAGGCGCAGGAGCAGCGAGATGATGCGCAGCGCCCGCAGCAGCCGGAAGCCGCCCAGGGGGATGCAGCCGAGCACGTCGTACCAGTGGATGAAGGGATAGTGGTACCAGCGCGCATGGCGGCGCTCGACCACCGCCACCAGCCAGCCCAGCAGTACGTCGGCGATGAAGAAGGCGACGAACACCAGGTCGATGCGGGTGAAGTGGGCGTGGATGCGTTCGCCATAGAAGGCGTGGAAGCCGGGCAGCACGGCGGCCAGGGCCTGGTTGAGCGGCCCCAGGGCATAGAGGCTGTCGAACAGGATCAGCGCCAGGTTCACGCAGACCAGGATCAGGATCAGGCCGTCCCAGAGCGCCAGCAGGCCCTCGTGGCGGCGCGGCGGTGGCGCGGCGGGCGCGACCGGCGCGCTCATGGCCGCGCGGCCTGCCAGAGCACCTCGCTCACCCCCTGGCGCCGGGCGACGATGCGGGCGGCGACGAACAGCAGGTCGGACAGGCGATTGAGATAGGGCAGGCTCTGGCCTTCCAGGGGTTCCACCGCATGCAGGCTGCGGCAGCGCCGCTCGGCGCTACGGGCCAGGGTGCGGCAGACATGGGCCTGGGCCACGACGCGGGAACCGCCGGGCAGGATGAAATTCTCCAGCGGCCCCAGCTCGGCGTTCCAGCGATCGATGGCGCCTTCCAGGCGTTGGATCTCCACCGGCTGCAGGGCGCGATAGCTGGGCATGGCCAGTTCGCCGCCGAGGTCGAACAACCGGTGCTGGCAGGGCGCCAGGGCCTCGCTCACCTCGGCCAGGCGAGGGTCCTCCGCCAGCTCGGCGAGCAACAGGCCCAGGGCGCTGTTGAGTTCGTCCACCGCACCGATGGCCTCGATGCGCGGATGGTCCTTGGGCACCCGGCTGCCGTCGGCGAGCCCGGTATCGCCGGCGTCGCCCTGGCGGGTGTAGATCTCGGTGAGGCGAAAACCCATGGCGTGGCTCCTGGCTGGGTCCTAGACGGATTCGAAATCGGCCTGGACGAGGGGCAGGCGCAGGGTGAAGCAGGTCCCTACACCGGGCGTGGAGTGCACCTCCATCTGCCCCTTGTGGTTATTGGTGATGATGAAGTACGACACCGACAGGCCCAGGCCGGTGCCCTGGCCCACCTCCTTGGTGGTGAAGAAGGGCTCGAAGATGCGCTTGCAGATGTCTTCGGGGATGCCGATGCCATTGTCTTCCACCTGGATCTCCGCCCAGCCGCCGCGTAGCTTGGTGCGCAAGGTGATGCGACCGTATTCGCCTTCTTCCTCGTCGTCGCGCAGATGGATGGCCTGGGCGGCGTTCTTGAGCAGATTGAGCAGCACCTGTTCCAGCTCGTTGGCGATCACCGGCACCGGTCCCAGCGCCGGGTCGAATTCGCGGAGGATCGACAGGGTGCGGAAGTCGAAGCCCTCGGCCAGGTCGAAGTCGTTGCCGGCGATCTCGATGGCCTGGTCGATCAGCGGCGGCAGCTCGCTGGCTTCCATCTTGCGATTGCTGCGGCGGCTGAAGGCGAGCATGTGGCTGACGATCTTGGCCGCGCGACTGCCGGCCTGGTGGATGCCGTCCAGCAGGCGCGGGATCTGCCGACTCTCCAGGTAGCAATTCACCGCATTGAGCTCGACGCCGGATTCGGCCGCCTGCTCGAGATTCTTCGGCAACTCCGGCGACAGGCGCCGGCGGATGTTCTGCACATTGTGCAGGATGGCGCCCAGGGGATTGTTGATCTCGTGGGCCATGCCGGCCGCCAGGCCACCCACCGAGAGCATCTTTTCCGACTGCACCATCATCTCTTCCATGTTCAGGCGCTGGGTGATGTCGTCGATACGGATCACCACGCCGCGCCCGGCGCCACCCATCAGCGGGTAGAAGGTCAGGGTGTAGTGACGCGGGGTGTCGGTCAGCGCCCAGGTCACCCGCTCCACCTTTTCCACCCGCAGCAATTCGGCGGTGCGACTCAGTTGCGGCAGGAAGGGCTTGAGCGAGGGAAAGGCGAGAAACACCGGCTGGTTCAGGGCTTCGTCCAGCTGGGTGCCGGAGAGGTGGGTGGCTTCCTGGTTCCACTGGGTGACGTAGAACTGCTCGTCCACCGCGATCAGCGCCGAGGGCATGGAGTCGATGATGCTGTTGAGGTAGTTCTGGAAGCCGGTGAGTTTCTTCTCGATCTTGCCGCGGACCTGTACCTCCAGTTCCAGCTTGCGGTTGGAGCGGCGGGTTTCCTCGGCCAGACTCTGGGCCTGCAGCACTGCGTACTGGGCATCGTCGCGAGCGCGCTTGAGCTGTTGCTCGCGACCCTGGATGCGGCCGAGCATGGTGTTGAGGGACTCCGCCAGACGGCCCAGCTCGTCCTCGCTACCCTTGCTGGCGCGTAGCGAATAGTTTTCCTCGCGGGTCACCTGGCGCGAGAGTTCTTCCAATTCGCGGATCGGCAGGGTGATGAGTCGCTTGATCTGCCGGGCCACCACCAGCCAGAGCAGGATGCTGAAGGTCAGGATCGCCAGGCTGGCGGTCAGGGTACCGCGATAGAAGGCCCCTGGCAGCTCGCTGCTGGCCACCAGCAGCAGGTGTCCGGGCGCGCCCTCGGGGCGCGGCAGCTCCACCAGCAGGTTGGTGCGGAATTCCCGCAGGCGCCAGGTCTGCAGCTCTTCGAAGCGCGCCGGCACCTGCAGCCGATCGCCGTTGTGCAACTCGGCCAGGCGCTGACCCTGGCTGTTGTAGACCGCCGCCAGGCGCAGCGGCGCATAGCCGTCCAGTTGCCGCAACTGCACCTCGGCCGCCGCTGGCGAGGCCAGCACCTCACGGCTGAGCACCGGACTGGCGAACAGCCGGCCCAGGGTCTGCAGCGCCTGGGGCGCCACGCTTTCCTGGGAGATCCAGTAGGCGGCGCTGATAAAGGTCACATTGGCCACCACCAGCACCGCGACCATCATCACCAGCAGGGCGGCCAGCAACTTGCGGCCGACCGGGAGATTCTTCAGGCGTTTGGCGAGGATCATGGCGCAGCCGTGGCAACAGGGAAGCGGGCAGGGTAGCCCGCAGCTAGTCCTCGGGCAATCCGCGCTCCGCGAGCCGGGTCTGCAGGCGCTGCTGCAGCTCGGTCAGGTGCGGCACCGCGAGGTGCAGCCGTCCGGCGATCGGCAGGGCATGGCCGAGCAGGTAACTCACCTCGGTACGCTGGCCGCGCTCCACGTCCTGCAGCATCGAGGAGCGGTTGTGGGCGGTGGCGGCGATCACCGCCTCGACCTCCTGCTGCAGTCCCTGGGCCGCCGGGGCGAGTCCCATGGCTTCCAGCAGGGCGGTGAGTTCGGCGCAGAGCGCCGCCACCTCCGGCAGATGCCGGCGCAGTTCGCCGTTGCGGCAGCCATGCAGCACGGTCAACGGATTGATGGCGCAGTTGATCGCCAGCTTGCGCCATAGCCGGGCGTCGATGTCGTCGGTCCAGCGCACCGGAAAGCCCAGCTCGGTGAGGGTATTCAGCCAGGCCGGCGGGTTATGGCTGCCGAGCTGGTCGCCGATCCAGATCTGGCCGGCACCGGCCGCCACCACATGGAAGTCGGTCTCGCGATAGGCGCCCTCGGTGGTGCTGGCTCTCAGGCAGCGCGCTCGCGGTACCCGGGCGGCCACCGCGTCCTGGCTCCCCAGGCCGTTCTGCAGCAGCAGGATCTCGGCTTCCGGCTCCAGGCGCGCGGCGACGCTGGCGATGGCCTCTTCGGCGTCGTAGCTCTTGCAGGCCAGGATCAGTCGGCGGATCGGATTGCCGGCTTCGGGCGTCTCGGCGGGCAGCGGATAGAGGCTGGTGGTGTCGCCTTCGCTGAGGCGCAGTCCGCCACCCGCGCGGTACTGCGCCAGGCGCGTGCGATCGCGCAGGATCAGCCGGACCGGCTCGCCCCCGCGAAACAACCGCGCCGCCCAGAGTCCGCCGAGACTGCCGGCGCCCAGTACGTGCCAGCTCACAGCTGTGACTCCAGTGTCGATTCCTTGCGCATGGTCGGATTCCTGAGGAAGAGGGCCAGTCGTTATAATGGTCGGTCAGGCTGCAGCGTCAAGGCTGCCCCATCGCAACCGAGGAGAAAATCCATGCCTTCCTTCGACGTCGTATCGGAGCTGGACAAGCACGAAGTCACCAACGCCGTGGACAACGCCATGAAGGAGCTCGAGCGCCGGTACGACCTACGCGGCAAGGGCAGCTTCGAGGCCAAGGACCTTACCGTCACCCTGACCGCCGATGCCGATTTCCAGCTCGAACAGATGCTGGAGATCCTCAAGGTCAACCTGGCCAAGCGCAAGATCGACGTCCAGTGCCTGGAGGTCAAGGATGCCTACGCCTCCGGCAAGACCGTGAAACAGGAAACCACCCTGCGCGAGGGCATCGACAAGGAGCTGGCGAAGAAGATCGTCGCCCTGATCAAGGACAGCAAGATCAAGGTCCAGGCCGCCATCCAGGGCGAGCAGGTGCGCGTCACCGGCAAGAAGCGCGACGAATTGCAGGAGGTCATCGCCCTGCTGCGCGGCCAATCCCTGGGCATGCCGCTGCAGTTCGACAACTTCCGCGACTGAGCCCGTCTTCGGAACCTCTCGGTCTACCGTCCGTCGCAGATAGGGCGCCGCCATTCAGGTCGCGCCCGACTTTTTCTTGTGCGTGGAGAGGTAGACGATGGATTTGAGTGCCCAGACCGATCACCTGCTGACGGCCTTCATGGCCTGGCTACCGGTCATTCTGCAGTATTGCGGCAACGTGGTGCTGGCCCTGATCACCCTGTGGATCGGCTGGTGGGTCATCAACCGCCTGACCGGGCGCCTGGCCGCGCTGTTCACCGCACGGCACATGGACCAGGCCCTGGAAACCTTCGTGGTGACCCTGGTCAACATCGGTTTGAAGGTCATGCTGGTGATCAGCGTCGCCTCCATGATCGGCATCGCCACCACCTCCTTCGTCGCCGCTCTCGGCGCGGCCAGCCTGGCCATCGGCCTGTCGCTGCAGGGCAGCCTGGCCAACTTCGCCGGCGGGGTGCTGATCCTGCTGTTCCGGCCGTTCAAGATCGGCGACTACATCGAGGCCCAGGGCGTGCAGGGCACCGTGGATTCGATCCAGATCTTCCACACCGTGCTGCGTACCGGCGACAACCGCACCATCACCGTGCCCAACGGCAACCTGTCCAACGGCATCATCACCAACCAGTCGCGCCAGCCGACCCGGCAGATCGTCTTCGACGTCAAGGTCGGCTACGATGCCGATCTGCAGAAGGCCAAGCAGGTGCTGGCCGATATGGCCAAGGATCCGCGGGTGCTGGAAACGCCGCCGCCCGCCATCGTGGTGGCCGGGCTGGGCGACACCTTCATCACCGTGTCGCTGCGCTGCTGGACCGCCAACAGTGACTTCTGGGGCACCCAGTTCACCTTCAACGAGCAGATCCGCGATCGGCTGCGTGCCGAGGGCATCGACATCGCGCTGCCCAGCCGGGTGGTCAAGGTGCTCGACGACAAGGGCGACGAACGCGCCGCGGCCGCGGCGCGCGGCGAAGCCTGAAGCGGGATGGGGCGGCCGCCGGCCGCCTCAGTGACCGCCGCTGGAGGAACCGCTCGGCACCGCGGTCCGCCGCTGGCGCAGCCAGAGCACGGCGATCAGCAGCAGCGTCGGCACCCCCATCAGCGCGGTCAGCGAGAAGAACGAGCTGTAGCCGACGTGCTCCACCATGGCGCCCGAATAGCCACCCAGCAGGCGTGGCAACAGCAGCATCAGCGAGCTGAGCATGGCGTACTGGGTGGCCGAGAATCTGAGGTTGGTCAGGCTCGACAGATAGGCGACAAAGGCCGAGGTGGCCATGCCGCCACTGACGTTGTCGGCGCAGATGGTGGCGATCAGCAGCGGCACGTTGGCGCCGGTGGAGGCGATCACCACGAACAGCAGGTTGGTCAGCGCCGAGGCGGCGCCGCCGAGGAAGAGGATCGGCAGGATCCCCACCCGGGTGATCAGCACGCCGCCCAGGCCCGCGCCGAACAGGGTCATGAACACCCCGAAGATCTTGCTGACCCCGGCGATGGTTTCCTTGCTGTAGCCCACGTCGATATAGAAGACGCTGGCCATCACCCCCATGACCGTATCGGAGAGCCGATAGGTGGAGATCAGGCCGAGCAGCAGCAGCGCCTGCCACTGGTAGCGCTGGATGAATTCGGTGATGGGCGTGAGCACCGGTGCCATCAGCCGACGCCCGGGCGCGGTCAGGCACAGCCAGACGATCAGGCCGTACATCAGACCGCGCGGCCAGTAGCCGCCGGCCAGGGCCGACAGGCCGCCGGTAGCGGCCACGATCAGCACGATCAGCAGGATCACCGAGACCATCTGGTGGACGAAGTCGAAGCGCGGCAGCTCCTCGGCATTGGCCGCGTCGCGCAGTCGCAGAGGTTCGCGCATGCGCCGCATGAGGTCGCTCAGCGGCTTGGAGCAATAACGGCCCCAGGGCGACAGGCAACCGACGATGAACAGGCTGTAGAGCAAGGCGCGCGGCCAGGCCTGGGCGATGGCGGCATTGATGGCGGCGGGGATGGAGATCAGCATCACCAGCAGCAGGGCGACCGCCACCAACTGGTGATTGAAGCCGAAGCGCGATTCCGCCATGGCCATGGGCGCCACCGGCTCGGGTTCGCGAATCAGCACGCTGGTCACCAGGCCCGGCAGCACCAGCAGGGCGAACAGCATGTAGGTGGTGGCCCAGGCGCTCTGGCTGTAGTCGAGCTTGGACGAGCCCAGCTCCTCGGCGAGAAACAGCGCGCCAGCGCTGGCCAGCAGGGCGGCGATGCGATAGCCGGTCATGTAGCAGGCGGCGAGGGCGGCCTGGCGATCATCGTCGGCGATCTCCAGGCGATAGGCGTCCACGGCGATGTCCTGGGTGGCCGAGGCGAAGGCCACCAGCACCGCCAGGGCGATCAACTGCTCCAGGTGCTGCTGCGGATTGCACAGCGCCATGCCGATCAGGCCCAGGCCCACCAGGATCTGCGACAGCACCAGCCAGGAGCGTCGGCGGCCGAGCTTGCCGATCAGGGGCAGCTTCCAGAGGTCCAGCATGGGCGACCAGACCCACTTGAAGGCATAGGCCAGGCCGATCCAGCTGGCGTAGCCAATGGTCTCGCGACTCACGCCCGCTTCGCGCAGCCACACCGACAGGGTGGAAAACACCAGCATGGCCGGCAGCCCCGCAGCGAAACCCAGCAGCAGCAGGGCCAGGCAGGCCTTGGATTTGTAGGTGGTGACGGCTTCTCGCCAGAAACGTGCAAACATGCCCTTGGGCTCGGAAAAAACGCGCACTCTACTCGACACTCTCAGCTGGATTCCACCGGTACCGACGCATGTCCACCCGGTCCTCGTGCAGCGGCACACCCTCGGCCCGCAATCGTTCGCGTTGCTCCCGGCCAGAGGGGCTGTCAGGGGGTAGGCTCGGCCGACCATCCGCGGCGATCACCCGATGCCAGGGCAGGGCGCTGCCCTCCGGCAAGCGCCCCAGTACCCAGCCCACCCAGCGTGCCCCGCGGCCCAGACCGGCGAGTTCCGCCAACTGGCCATAGCTGACCACCCGCCCCGCGGGAATGGCGGCCAGCGCCAGAAACACGGCCTGGCGACGGGGTTCGTGGGGAAGAGATGCGCTCATGACGCCCTGCTGCTCGGGGAGAGAGTGCCAGTGTGCCGAAAAGTTTGGTTACGGTGGTGCTGAAACGTGTTGAGCTGTCACATTCTCCCAAGATGTCCGACCTTTGGGCAGTATTTCCGGAAACTTGCCTAAGTTTTACCCAGGAATGGTTGCGCGGGCCTCTGGCACCCGGATAATCGCGCCCTCTCGTTTCGTTACCTTTCCACCCAAGTCCACCCAAAGGTGTCCTGGTGCCCATGCGTTTTCGACTCCTCTCCTCGCTCGCGCTGTTGTCACTCGCCTCCTTCGCCCATGCCGACACCGTCTGGCTCAAGAACGGCGATCGTCTGACCGGAACCATCAAGTTGCTCGACAGCAAGAAGCTGCTCCTGCAGACCGAATACGGCGGCAACATTCCCCTGTCGTGGGACAAGATCAAGACCTTGCAGCGTGACAAGCCCGTGATCGTCCAGCGCGGCAAGTACGAACCCGATTTCCCGGTGGAAAGCCTCAAGCCGGCCGAGGATGGCCAGGTAGTGGTCAGCACCACCGACGGCCAGCAGACCGTGCCCCTGGCGAGCATCACCCAGATCGTGCCGCCGCGGCCCTTCCTGCGCGACTTCGCCTGGAAAGGCAACATCGATGCCGGCCTGGACTACATCAGCTCGTCCCAGGACAGCGAAAAATACGATATCGATTTCAAGACCCAGGCCCGGCACGGCATGTGGCGGCACAACGCCAACGGCAGCTACGACCGCTACAAGACCGACGACGTGGTTTCGACCAGCAAGTACGGCCTGCAGTACGCCCTGGATCGCTTCTTCGACGAGAAATTCTTCTGGCAGGGCCGCGCCGAATACAAGCGCGACTGGATCCAGGACCTGGCCAAGCAGCGCACCCTGGGTACCGGCCCCGGTTACCAGTTCTGGGACAACGAGCTGGGCTCTTTCTCCCTTACCGGCCTGCTCAACCACAACCGCTACCAGTACGCGGACGGTGGCTCCGACCAGTTCCTCTCGGCGAGCATGAAGTGGGACTACAACCGCTATCTGTATGGACAGACCATCCAGTTCTTCACCACGGGTGAACTGGGCCGGCCGCTGGACAACACCGCCAATCTCACCTTCGATGGCGATGTCGGCCTGAGATATAAGGTGACCAACTGGGCGTCGCTGAACCTCAAGGCGTCCAAGGAACTGACCAGCGGAGCCGAGGGCAACGTCAACCAGACCGAGTACACCGCCGGTGTCGGCGTTTCCTGGTAACCCGATGTTTCCCTAGGCGCCCGCCAACCCGTCAAGGCCGCGATTTTCGCGGCCTTCGCGTTTCCAGCCGGTGCCGGGCAGCCACCTTGAAATCGGCTCGGCCGCCTCCATCTCCTGTCTTTCAATCGGTTTCCACCGTGAAGGACCTGAGATGCGCGTGACCGCCTTACTCTTCTTGCTGTTCCCCTTTGTGGAACTGGCCGTACTCATCAAGATCGGCAGCGAAATCGGCGTGCTCGCCACCTTCGCCCTGCTGCTGCTGAGCTTTCTGGTCGGCGTCGCCCTGCTGCGCGTCGCCGGCTTCACCACCCTCTGGCGCATCCGCATGCGCCTGGCTCAGGGGCAGATGCCCGAGCAGGAAGTCATCCAGGGGCTGACCCTGGCGATCGCCGGCGCCCTGCTGATCTTTCCGGGCTTCATCAGTGACGGCCTGGCGCTCATCTGCCTCTTGCCGGTGACCCGCAAGGCCCTGCTGGGCGCGGTGATCGGTCGGGTGACCCGGCGCAATCCCGGTGCCCAGGGCTACCAACCGGGCCCTGGGCAGGGCGCACCTCATCGTCCCGAGGTGATCGAGGGTGAAGTGGTGCACCGCGACGAGCAAAAGCGCTAAAAATTTTGCCCGTCGCCCTTGAAATGCCTGGCGACAACCTCATGTAGCGGACACCGCAAGGTTGTCGCCGCAAGGCGAGCAGGTTTCGCGTCCTGTCATGCACGGGGCGCACCCGGCGCAGCCGGTAAAAACAAACTGCCGATGCAGTCATCGGCGCTGGAAACACTTAGAACTTTGGGAGATACGACAATGGCGCTTCGTCCTCTGCATGATCGCGTTGTGATTCGTCGCAGCGAAGAAGAGACCAAATCCGCTGGCGGCATCGTGCTGCCGGGCTCGGCTGCCGAAAAGCCGAATCGCGGTGAAGTGGTTGCCGTAGGCACTGGACGCGTACTGGACAACGGCGACGTCCGTGCTCCGGCGGTGAAAGTGGGTGACAAGGTGGTTTTCGGTCCCTATTCCGGCAGCAACGCCATCAAGGTCGATGGCGAAGAACTGCTGGTGATGGCTGAGTCCGAAATCCTGGCCGTCATCGAAGGCTGATCCCCGCTCACTTTTCGAATTTCTTAGAGGAAACAGAACATGGCTGCAAAAGACGTCAAATTCGGTGACTCCGCGCGCAAGAAGCTGCTGACCGGTGTCAACACCCTGGCCGACGCCGTCAAGGCTACCCTGGGCCCGAAAGGCCGTAACGTGGTGCTGGAGCGCAGCTTCGGTGCTCCCCTGATCACCAAGGACGGCGTGTCCGTCGCCAAGGAGATCGAGCTCAAGGATCGCATCGAGAACATCGGCGCCCAGCTGGTGAAAGACGTGGCCTCCAAGGCCAACGACGCGGCCGGTGACGGCACCACCACCGCCACCGTGCTGGCTCAGGCCATCGTCACCGAAGGCCTCAAGTCCGTGGCCGCCGGCCTGAACCCGATGGACCTGAAGCGCGGCATCGACAAGGCCACCGCCGCCGTCGTCGCCGAGCTGAAGAACCTGTCCAAGCCCTGCGCCGACAGCAAGGCCATCGCCCAGGTAGGCACCATCTCCGCCAACTCCGACGACAGCATCGGCAACATCATCGCCGAAGCCATGGAGAAGGTTGGTAAAGAAGGCGTCATCACCGTCGAAGAAGGCTCGGGCCTGGAAAACGAACTGTCCGTCGTCGAAGGCATGCAGTTCGACCGTGGCTACCTGTCGCCCTACTTCATCAACAAGCCCGACACCATGTCGGCCGAGCTGGACAGCCCGCTGCTGCTGCTGGTCGACAAGAAGATCTCCAACATCCGCGAACTGCTGCCGGTGCTGGAATCCGTTGCCAAGGCCGGTCGTCCGCTGCTGATCGTCGCCGAAGACGTCGAAGGCGAAGCCCTGGCCACTCTGGTGGTCAACAACATGCGCGGTATCGTCAAGGTCGCAGCCGTCAAGGCTCCGGGCTTCGGTGATCGTCGCAAGGCCATGCTGCAGGACATCGCCATCCTGACCGGCGGTACCGTCATCTCCGAAGAAGTCGGCCTGAGCCTGGAAAGCACCACCCTGGAGCACCTGGGTCAAGCCAAGCGTGTGGTCCTGAACAAGGAAAACACCACCGTCATCGACGGCGCTGGCGTGGAAGTCGACATCCAGGCCCGTATCAAGCAGATCCGTGCCCAGGTCGAAGAAACCTCTTCCGACTACGACAAAGAGAAGCTGCAAGAGCGTCTGGCCAAGCTGGCCGGCGGTGTTGCAGTGATCAAGGTTGGCGCTGCCACCGAAGTCGAGATGAAAGAGAAGAAAGCCCGCGTCGAAGACGCCCTGCACGCTACCCGCGCTGCCGTGGAAGAAGGCGTGGTGCCTGGCGGCGGTGTCGCTCTGGTCCGTGCCCTGGACGCGCTGAAGGATCTGAAAGGCATCAACGAAGAGCAGAACGCCGGTATCAACATCCTGCGTCGCGCTGTTGAAGCTCCCCTGCGCCAGATCGTGACCAACGCCGGTGACGAAGCCTCCGTCGTGCTGGACAAGGTCAAGCAGGGCAGCGGCAACTACGGCTACAACGCCGCCACTGGCGAATACGGCGACATGCTGGAATTCGGCATCATCGACCCGGCCAAGGTGACCCGCAGCGCGCTGCAGGCCGCTTCCTCCATCGCCGGTCTGCTGATCACCACCGAAGCCATCGTGGCTGAGCTGCCGAAAGACGACGCAGCCCCGGCCATGCCCGACATGGGCGGCATGGGTGGCATGGGCGGCATGATGTAAGAACCGCTCCGGCCCCCGGGCCGAGCCCAACCCCGGTGCTCCTCGCGGACACCGGGGTTTTTTTATGGCCGGTCTCCGACCCGCCTGGTGCTGGTCGCGCCCGGCGGACGCGGTTAGGCTCTGTGCCGAACAGCAAGCGTGCGGGCCCCGGGTGGCTCGCCAACGAGGTCAGCGACATGCGTATCCTGGTGGTGGAAGACAACAAAGACATCCTCAGCAACCTGCTGGACTACCTTAGTCTCAAGGGCTACAGCGTGGATTGCGCCCAGGATGGCCTGTCGGGGCTGCACCTCGCCGCGACCGAGCACTACGATCTGCTCATCCTCGACATCATGCTGCCCGGCATCGACGGCTACACCCTCTGCCAGCGGCTGCGCCAGGATGCCCGCCGCGACACCCCGGTGATCATGCTCACCGCCCGCGATCAGCTCGATGACCGTCTGGAAGGCTTCCGCTCCGGCGCCGACGACTACCTGGTCAAACCCTTCGCCCTGTCGGAATTGGCCGCGCGCGTCGAGGCGGTGATGCGCCGGACCAAAGGGGGCGGGCGTCGCCAGCTGCAGGTCGCCGATCTCAGCTACGACCTGGACACCCTGGAGGTGAGTCGTGCCGGCAAGTCGCTCAAGCTCAATCCCATCGGTCTCAAGATCCTTGCCCTGCTGATGCAGAAGTCGCCCCATGTGGTGCGTCGCGAGGTACTGGAGGAGGCGGTGTGGGGCGAGGACTACCCCGACAGCGACAGCCTGCGCAGCCACGTCCACCAGTTGCGCCAGGTGATCGATAAGCCCTTCGCGCAGCCGCTGCTGCGCACCATCCATGGGGTGGGCTACAAGTTGGTCGAGCAGGATTAGCCATGGAATATCACCTGAGCCTGTCGCGGCGGATCGTCATCGCCTTCGTGCTGATGACCTTTCTGGTGGGTGGCGTCTTTTCCCTGGGTATCGTCGCGGTGGTGCACACCGTCGAGGAGCGCTTGATCTCCACCGATCTGCACAACGAACTGGAGCGCATGGTCCAGCGCGACATGAGACGCGGTGGCCAGCCGGTGCTGGATCCCGACATGCGTCTGTATTTCGTGCCCCTCGCCGAGGTGGCGCAGTTGCCCGCGCACCTGCGCGATCTGCCGGCGGGCTTCAGCGAGGTGGAGGAGGACCAGCAGTACTTCTATGCCTACGTCGCCGAGCTGGAGGGCAACCATTTCGTCCTGTTGCAGAACCAGAGCGATTTCGAGGCGCGCGAGCGGTTGCTCTACAAGGTGGTGCTGATCGGGTTCCTGATCAGCGTGGCCCTGGCCTGGCTGCTGGGATGGGCCCTGGCACGGCGGGTGATCGCGCCGGTGGTGCGGCTGGCGCGCCAGGTACGGCGGCGTGACCAGATTCTCGATGTGACCCCGCCCCTGGCGCCGGACTATGCCAAGGACGAGGTCGGCGAACTGGCCGGCGCCTTCGACGATGCCCTGAATCGCCTGCGTGCCGCCCTGGCGCGCGAGCGGCTGTTCACCAGCGACGTCAGTCATGAATTGCGCACGCCGCTGATGGTGATCAATTCGTCCTGCGAATTGCTGGAGGCCACGCCGGATCTGCCACCTCGGGCGAAGGGCCCATTGGAGCGCATGACGCGCGCGGCGCGGGAGATGCAGGAACTGGTGCAGACCTTTCTGGCCCTGGCGCGCAACCAGGGCGACAGCGATACCCAGGCACCCCGTGCCACCCTGGCCGAGGTGGCTCGGCGCCAGACGCAGGAATGGCAGGCGGCGGTGGAGGCCAAGGGGCTGCAATGGCGCCTGAGCGTGGCGCCGGAGGCCGAGCGCTTGCTCTGGCACGAGCCATTTTTGCGGTCGGTGATGAGCAATCTGTTGCGCAATGCCCTGCACTACACCGAACGCGGCTACATCAGCCTGCAGGTCGGCGCTGCGGGTTTCGTGGTGGAAGACAGTGGCGTTGGCATTCCCGAAGAGCAGCGTGAGGCGATGTTCCAGCCCTTTGTCCGTGGCGCCGAGGGCCGTGGCGAGGGACTGGGGCTGGGCCTGTCGCTGGTCCGGCGGATCTGTCAGCTGCAGGGCTGGAGCGTGACCCTGGGCGACAGCGCGGCAGGGGGGTGCCGCTTCGATATCGCTCTTGGCAGCGAGAGGGTAGCCGACTAGCGTTACAGAATTTTCACAACGACTTGACCGGGGTTTGACAGCGGCCTGGATAGGGTAGCGGCACTTCTCCACTCCCTCAGGAGCCGCCTCCGTGAAAGCGCCCATCGACCTGCCCTTTTCGCAAAAGTACGACGCCGACCACGCCCGCCAGTATTACCTGAAGCACCAGGACGGTCTGGCCCGGCGCCTGTCCAACTGGCGCGACCAGCAACTGGCGCGGCAGGCCCTGAGTATCGCCGGCCAGCCCAACCTGGTGCTGGATCTGCCCAGTGGTGCCGGTCGTTTCTGGCCGCTGCTGGCGGAGAAGCGCAATCGTCTGATCATCGGTGCCGATTACTCGGAAAACATGCTGGCCACCGCCCGTGCGCAGCAGCCCGCCGAGGTCGTGGCCCGGGTCAAAACGCTGCAGACGTCGGCTTTCGCTATCGACTTGTCCGACAATTCTGTAGATTGTATTTTCTGTATGCGTTTGTTTCACCACGTGGGCGAAGCGGCGGACCGTCTGGCGCTGCTGCAGGAGTTCCATCGGGTGACCCGTGACAGCGTCATCCTGTCGCTGTGGGTGGATGGCAACTTCAAGGCCTGGCGTCGCCAGGCACTGGAACGTCGGCGCCAGGCCGAAGGCCGCGACCGCGGCGGTTACCAGAACCGATTCATCGTCGAGCGCAGCCAGTTCGAGGCGGAAGTCGCTCAGGCCGGCTTCGTGGTCGACCGAGCCCTGGATTTTTTGCCGGGCTATGCCATGTGGCGGGTCTATGTCCTGCGCAAGGCCAATTGAAGCTATCTAGAATAAGAGAGGCAGCCGATGGGAGCCGTGACGCAGGGCGAAGAGCGTTTCGATCGCTGGTGGAACACCGCAGGCGACTGGGTGGAAGCGCCCAATGTCCGTCGGGGCGGCGAGAGCGGTGTCCAGCGCCTGCAGCTTCCCGACGGGACCCTGGCCTACGTCAAGCGTCAGGTCGGTCATCTCTATCGTAGTTTGCGTCATCCCCTGGGGCGGCCCACCGCCTTGCGTGAGCGGGATGCGCTGATCGCCTTTCGCGACCTGGGTATCCAGGTTCCCGAGTTGCTCTTCTGCGATGCCCAGCAAGCCCAGGGTGGTTGGCGCGCGTTGCTGGTGAGCGCCGCCCTGGAAGGCTATCAGGATCTCGATCACTGGTACGCCGAAGGCGGTGGCCAGGCGCTCAGCGAAGCCGAGCACGAGCGCTTCCTGACCACTCTGGGCGAGGTGCTGGCGCGCATGCACCGTCACCGCTGGCAGCATGGCTGCCTCTATCCCAAACATATCTTCGTCGCCGAGCGCATGGGGCCGGAGGGCAAGCAATTCTCCATCGCCTTGCTCGATCTGGAGAAATGTCGCCAACGAATGGCTATAGACACGGCCGCCCGTCGGGATATGCTGCAATTACGCCGCCATTCGTCGTGGAACGCTGCGCAATGGCGAACTCTGCTCTACGTTTACCAACAGGCGTTGGGACGGAAGATCAGAGGGTTGGAGCCATGACTTCACAAATTACTCGAGGTTTGTTGATCGCGGCTTTTTGCGGGGTCACCACGCTGGCCTATGCGAGCTGGCTAAGACCGGCGGCCGTGGTCGTCGGTAGCGAAGGCCTGGACTACTGCCAGACCCCCGTGGCGCGCACCCTGAACACCTCCAGCACGGGTAGCCAGGACCTGCTGCTATTCCTCTTCGGCATGACCCAGACCCACAATCGTTAGGCCCCGGACGGTCAAGCGCCTTTCGCTTCCCCGGCAAGTTCGGCATCCTGTCGTCTGACTTCTAGCTGCCGAGCCCCGCCGATGATGGCCGATAGTTTTTCCGAGCAGGCCGTGCAGAGCCTGCTGGACACCGACTTCTACAAGCTCACCATGATGCAGGCCGTCCTGCACAACTATCCCAATGCGGAAGTCGAGTGGGCCTTTCGCTGCCGCAACGACGAAGACCTGCGGCCCTATCACGCGGCCATCCAGGCCGAGATCGATGACCTGGCCGATGTCGCCATCAGTGATCGCCAGCTGGACTTTCTCGAACGCATTCCCTTCATCACACCCGACTTTATCCGCTTTCTGCGGCTGTTTCGTTTCAATCCCTCCTATGTGTTCCTTGGCGAGGAGGACGGGCGCTTCACCCTGACCCTGAAGGGTCCCTGGCTGCACCTGATCCTGTTCGAGGTACCGATCCTGGCGCTGATCAGCGAGGTGCGCAATCGCCAGCGCCATGCCGACCTACCCCTGCAGCTGGCACGCGATCAGCTCTATCGCAAGTTCGACTGGCTGGCACGGGAAGCGGGCGCCGACGAGTTGGCCGAATTCAAGATGGCCGACTTCGGTACCCGGCGGCGTTTTTCCTATGGTGTGCAGGAGATGGTGGTGCGCAGCCTGAGGGACGACTTTCCCGGTCGCTTTGTCGGTACCAGCAATGTCCACCTGGCGTGGAAGCTGGGTGTGGCGCCCCTGGGCACCATGGCCCACGAGTGGTTGATGGCGCACCAGCAACTGGGGCCACGGTTGATCGACAGCCAGATCGCCGCCCTCGACTGCTGGGTGCGCGAGTATCGCGGTCAGCTCGGCATCGCCCTGACCGATACCATCACCATGGACGCCTTTCTGCGCGATTTCGATCTCTACTTCGCCAAGCTGTTCGACGGCCTGCGCCATGACAGCGGTGATCCCCTGCAGTGGGCGGAAAAGGCCATCGCCCACTACCAGCAGCTGGGCATCGACCCCCTGACCAAGACCCTGGTGTTTTCCGATTCGCTCAATCTGGAAAAGGCCCTCGCGCTGTTTCGCGCCCTGCGCGAGCGGATCAACGTGAGCTTTGGCATCGGCACCCATTTCACCTGTGACATCCCGGGGGTGCAGCCGATGAACATGGTGCTCAAGATGAGTCGCTGCAATGGCCAGCCGGTGGCCAAGATCTCCGACGCCCCGGGCAAGGCCCAGGGCGGCGAACCGGACTTCCTGCACTATCTGCGGCACGTCTTCCAGGTCAACGGCGCCTGAAGTCCGGCGCCTGGTCGGAGCCGGACTTCAAGACGAGCAGCTGATCTCCAGGTGCTTGCCCCAGTCCGGCGGCCGCTGGGCGAAGCGTTCGCGCCCCGGTTGGGCCTCGAAGGGGCGTGACAGTACCTCGTGCAGCAGGCGCACTTCGCTGTAGTCGCCTGCTTCGGCCTGTTCGATGGCCTGCTGGGCCAGGTAATTGCGCAGCACATACAGCGGATTGACCGCGTTCATGCGTGCGGTGCGGTCGGCTGCCGTACCGCCTTCGGCCTCCAGGCGCGCACGATAGGCCTGGCTCCAGTCGTCGAAGCCACGCAGGTCGATGAAGTCTTCGCGCACCCGGGCGAGGGCGGCGGCAGGCTGGTCTTCGCCCAGGTGGCGGAAGAACAGGTGATAGTCCACGCCGCCCTGCTGCATCAGGGCCAGCAGGCGCTCGACCAGCTCCTGATCTTCGTCTCGCGCCTCCTGCAGGCCCAGGCGGCGGCGCATCAGGTCGAGGTAGTGCGCCTGATACAGCGGCAGGAAGAGGGCGATGCTCTCCTGCAGCGTCTCGACCGCCACCTTGGGTGTCAGCGCCTGGGCCAGGGCCGCCAGGTTCCAGTGGGCGATGGGCACCTGGTTGCTGTAGGAGTAGCGCCCGGTGTGATCGGAATGGTTGCAGATGAACTGGGCGTCGAAGTCGTCGAGGAAGGCGAAGGGGCCGAAGTCGAAGGTGAGGCCCAGGATCGAGAAGTTGTCGGTGTTCATCACCCCATGGCAGAAACCATAGGCCTGCCAGTGGGCGATCAGCCGGGCGTTGCGTTCCACTACCTCGCGGAACAGCGCTGCCCAGGGCTCGGGGGTGGCTAGCAGTTCGGGGAAGTGCGCGGCCAACACATGCTCGCCCAGTTGCTCCAGCAACTGGTGCTGGCGGGTGTAGTAGAAGTACTCGAAGTGACCGAAGCGCACATGGCTGGGGGCCATGCGCAGCAGGGTGGCGCCGGTTTCCAACCGCTCGCGCACCACCTGGGTGGCGGAGCCGATCACGCACAGCGCCCGGGTGGTCGGGATACCCAGGGCGTGCAAGGCCTCGGAGGCGAGGAATTCACGGATGGAGGAGCGCAGCACGGCGCGGCCGTCGCCCATGCGCGAGAAGGGCGTGAGACCGGCGCCCTTGAGGTGCAGATCCCAGTGCTCACCGCGGTCGTTGACCACCTCGCCCAACAGCAGGCCGCGGCCATCGCCCAGGCGCGGGTTGTAGGAGCCGAACTGGTGGCCGGAATAGATCATGGCCCTGGGCTCGGCGCTATCCCAGAGCTGGGCCCCGGCGAACACCTGGGTGAATTCGGGGGTCTCGGCCACCGCCGGATCCAGGTCCAACAGCGCCAGGGCGGCGGGCGAGGCGACCACCAGCCGTGGATCGTCCAGCGGCCGGGGGTCGATGCGGGTGGAGAAGTCGTCGCCCAGGCGGGCGAATCTGTTGTCGAACGTCAGATCGAGCAGCTGTTTCATGGGTGTCCCGAGATATCCGCGCAGGGGGCCGTCAGGCCTTGGATGGCTTGGGATCCTCGGCTTCCTGCTGGGCATCCCCTTCAGGTAGGAGAGGCTTTTTGCCCAGTTGTTTCTCCGCACCGTGGCGATTCTTCAAGGTGATCTCCATCTGCGGCGTGGACAGCAGGTTGATACCGGCATCGCGCAGCAACTGGTCGACCCGGCGGATCAGCTCATCGGTGGCGGCGCTGCGATCGCCCAGTTCGCGCACATAGATGCGCAATTCGTGGTCCAGGGTGCTGGCGCCATAGTGGGTGATGTGCAGCGAGGGCTCGGGGTCATGCAGCACCCGCGGATTTTCCTTGACCGCCTGCATCATCAACCGCTGGGCCTCGGCCAGATCGCTGCCGCGATTGATGCCGAAGGTCAGCACGATACGGGTGACGGTGTCGGTCAGCGTCCAGTTGATCAGCTGGCTGGTGACGAAGGTCTTGTTCGGCACCACCACCGACTTGCGGTCGGCGTCGGTGATATGGGTGGCGCGGATGCGGATCTTGTTTACCGTGCCGGTCACGTTGCCGATGGTGATGAGATCGCCGACGCGCACCGGGCGCTCGAAGAGGATGATCAGACCGGAGATGAAGTTACCGAAGATCTCCTGCAGACCGAAACCCAGACCGACCGAGAGGGCGGTGGCCAGCCACTGCAGCTTGTCCCAGCTCACCCCCAGGGTCGCCAGGGTGGTCACGGTGCCGAAGCCGACGATGACGTAGGAGAGCAGGGTGGTGGTGGCGTAGGCGCTGCCCTGGGCCAGATTCAGGCGCGACAGCACCAGGACTTCCAGCAGGCCGGGCAGGTTGCGCGCCAGGGCGACGGTGAGACCGGCGATCACCAGGGCGATGATGAACACCCGCAGCGTCAGGGGCACCTGGGTGGCGGCGGCGCCGGTGCCGCTGGTGTATTGGTAGAGGGTGACGTTGTCCAGGTAGGAGAACACCGCTACCACGTCGGCCCAGACCAGATAGAGCACACCGAGGAAGGCCAGCAGCAGGGTCAGGCGCAACAGCCGCGAGGACTGCTGGTTGACCTGCTCCATGTCCAGGGTCGGCTCCTGCACCACCTCCACGCCCTCGGCGTCTTCCTGCTGCGCCTGGCGCTTCTGGATGGCGCGCTGGTAGGCCAGGCGCCGTGCGGCCACGCTCAGGCCACGGGCCAGGGTGGCTTCGAGGATGATCCAGGCCATCAGCACATAGAGGGTGTCCACCAGGCGATCGGTGAGCTTGAGCGCGGTGTAGTAATAGCCAAAGAGCACGGCGAAGAACAGCACGGCTGGAATGGCGGTGATCATCAGGCCGAGCAACAGGCGGAAGAACGGCAGGCGCTCGCGGGCGGTGGCATTGAGCAGGGAGCGACCCAGCATCCAGGCCAGGCTGGCATAGGCGATCAGGACGATGAGAATGCCCAGGACATCGTCGGCCAGACCGGCCAGCTGACGTTCGGCGATGGCCACCACCGCCATCAGTGCCAGGGCCAGCAGGCCCACGCGTCTGACCAGCCGGCGCAGGGACTGCGCCTGGGGCCGGGCCCAGCGGAAGTGGGTCTCGGCGACGCCGCCGGAGGCCAGCAGGCGATACACCGTGTAGAACACCAACCAGCCGGCTGCCATTTCCAGCAGCGCCGCACCAATGGCGGCGTTGACGCCACGTTCGTCCCCTTCGAGGGCCACGCCGCCCAGCCAGAGCACCAGACTCGCCGGCAGGCCGAGGAGAATGGTGAGCAGTACGGCCTGCGGCGTGTGCAGCTGACTGTCGCGCTGGTAGTGACCGATATCCTGGTTGAGCTTGCTGACCTGGGCATGGATGCGGGGTCGCTGCCAGATCAGGGTAGCGAAGGCCAGGACCAGCGGCAGCAGCAGCAGCGGGCGCTCGGCCAGGCCGACATAGAGTTCATGCAGGCTGGAGCCCCAGGGCACGTCGCGCAGTTGCTGCATCAGCTTGCGGGGTGCGGTCTTGACCCAGTTCCAGTCCAGCGGCTTGTTGCTGGGAATCCAGAACATCTGCTCGTCGAGGGTGCCGCGCAGGCTGCTGATGGTGGTCTGCAACTGACGCTGGTTGAGTTGCAGGTCGATGGACTCGCTGAGCAGGGCATTGAGCTCGGTGTTGAGGCGCTCCTGCAATTCGCTGCGGGTCTTGAGCAGGTCGAGCAACTGCTGGCGTAACTGCGGCGTGGTCTTTTCCGGCGGCTGCTGGGCCAGCAGATTGCTGACGTAGGCATCCGGATTGGCGATCTGGGCGCGCTGCTGGTTGAGCTCGAACTGATAGAGGCGCAGATCGGCGATGTCGTCGGTGAGATCCTTGTTGACCTTGACCGAAGGTAGCGCGGCACGCTGCTGGTAGAGCAGCTTGGACAGCAGCACGCTGCCCTTGAGCACGCCGATCTGCTGTTCCATGTTCTCGCTGGTCTGCTTGAGCTGATCCAGCTGCTGGCGGGACTCCAGATTGCGGCGATTGAGATCGTTGAGTCGATCGGTGGCGCGCAGCAGGTAGTCGGACAGTTGCAGATTGAGCCCGGTCTCCTGGGACAGCACATCGTCCCCGGCAGTCTTTTCGGACTCCCGCGAGGCTTCGGCCAGGGTCTTTTCCGACTGCTGGCGTCGCTTGCCGCTGATCAGCGTCTGCAGGTCCAGGGTCTCCTGCTCGTAACGCTTCACCTGCTCGGTGAACAGCTCCCGGCGAATGGCGCCGAGATCCTGCAGTACGCTGTTGCCCGCCAGCTCCTGGCGCAGCAGCTGGATTTGCGCGCCCGCCGCCGCCTGCTCCGCCAGCAGCTGACCGCGCCGCTCGGCGGTCAACGCCTTGGCGTTCTCGCGTCCACTCTTGAGCAGATCGGCGATCTGCTGCAGGCGCGTCTGCAAATTGGCGATGTCCACCTGGGCGCGCTCGGGGCGGGTCTGGGCATTGATCACCAGGCTGTTGGCGGCGTTCAGATCGTCCTGCACGCTGTTCAGCGCCAGACTGGTCTCGCTCAGCCGCTGCTCCAGGGCCTGAGGAGTCGCGCCGGCATAGCGCTGTTCGGCCGGCTTGATCGGCTCGGCGCGCAGGCGGGCCAGTTGTCGCTGGGCGTCCTTGGTCTGCTGCGGTGCCTGGGCCAGCTGCTGGCGCAGATCGGCCAGCTGCTTGACGTACTGGTCGCGCTGGTCGAGCAGCTTGAGGGTCTGCTGCAGGCTCTCCTGGGCGGCGCTCTGCTCGGCGGCGGGCAGCTTGCGATCGGCCAGGGCGCTCAGATTCTGCTGGACCTGCTGCGCGTCGGGCGGCCCGGAATCCTGAGCCACGGCGGGAAGGGTGAACAGGCAGCCGCAGAGGGCGGCGGCGCGAAGCAGAGCGGACAGGCGGTGCATGCGGCAGGCGTCGGGCAGTGGAAAGGCGCGAGGTTAAAGCCAGGCTGCCTGGGGTGCAAGGCGGCGGCCCTCAAGCCGCGAACCCCGTTCATCCACCGTTAAAGAAAGAGCGCAGGTCCGCTGCTGCTGCCTTCGGGAAACTTCACGCCGACCTTGCGCACGCGCTTGTTCTCGATGGCCGCGACGATCCAGACCAGGCCGTTCCACTCCACCAGGTCGCCGACGATGGGTTCGCCGCCGATCTGGTGGGTGATGAAGCTGCCGAGACGCTGGTTGCCGTCCACTTCGCCCAGTTGCAGGCCGTACAGCGCGGCCACCGCGCTGAGTTCGGCATCGGCTTCCAGGACGAAGTCGCCGAAGAATCTCTGGGTCTGCTGCGGCGCCTGGCTGAACAGGCGGCCCAGGGCGGGTAGGTCGTGCTCATGGCCGACCACGCAGAGGATGTCACCGGCTTCCAGGGTGGTACTGCCGGAGGGGTGCAGCAGGGTCTCGCCGCGGAACAGCGCGGCGATGCGGGTGCCCTCGGGCATCTTCAACTCGCGCAGGGCGGCGCCGATGCACCATTTCTCGGCGCCCAGGCGATAGATGAACAACTCCCACTCGCTGGTCGGATGGACCTGCAGGCCGGCGCGGGAGAAGGGCGCCGGCTCCGGTGGCACCGTCACCTTGAGCAACTTGGCGGCCAGCGGCAGGCTGGAGCCCTGCACCAGCAGCGACACCAGCACGATGAAGAAGGCCACGTTGAAGAACAGCTGGGCCTGGGGCAGTCCGGCCATCATCGGGAACACCGCGAGGATGATGGGGACCGCGCCACGCAGCCCGACCCAGGCGATAAAGGCCTTTTCCCGGTCATGGAAGGCGCGGAAGGGCAAGAGGCCGATGGCCACCGACAGCGGGCGGGCGACCAGGATCATCCACAGCGCCAGGCCCAGGGCGGGCAGGGCGATGGGCAGCAGGTTGTGCGGCTCCACCAGCAGGCCCAGCACCAGGAACATGCCGATCTGCGCCAGCCAGGCCATGCCGTCGAGCATGTGCAGCATGCCATGGCGGCTGCGGATCGGCAGATTACCCATCAGCAGACCGGCCAGGTAGACCGCGAGGATGCCACTGCCATGGGCGGCGTTGGTCAGGGCGAAGATCAGCAGACCACCGCTGATGGCCAGCAGCGGATAGAGGCCGTCGGCGAGGTGGATGCGGTTGATCAGCTGCAGCAGCAGCCAGCCACCGCCCAGGCCGATCACCCCGCCGATGGCGAATTCGCTGACGAAATGACCGAGCAGGCTCCAGCTGAAGCCGCTCTCGCCGCTGGCGAGCATCTCGATCAGGGTCACGGTGAGAAACACCGCCATGGGGTCGTTGCTGCCGGATTCGATCTCCAGGCTGGCGGTGACCCGTTCGTTGAGGCCGCGCCCTCCGAGCAGGGAAAACACCGCCGCGGCATCGGTGGAGCCGACGATGGCGCCGATCAGCAGGCCCTGCAGCAGGCTGAGATCGAACAGCCAGGCCGCAGCCAAGCCGGTCAGGCCAGTGGTGATCATCACCCCCACCGTCGCCAGCGACAGCGCCGGCCAGAGCGCCACGCGGAAGCTCGATACCCGGGTGCGCATGCCGCCGTCGAGCAGGATCACCGCCAGCGCCAAGTTGCCCACCAGGTAGGCCATCGGATAGTTGTCGAAGGCGATGTGACCGGGGCCGTCGACGCCGGCGAACATGCCGACCACCAGGAAGATCACCAGGATCGGGATGCCGACCCGCGAGGAAATCGAACTGACCAGAATCGACAGGCCGATCAGCACCGCACCGATCAAGAACAAGCTGTTGATGGTGACGGCGTCCAAGCGTGACTCCTGGGGCAAAGAAATGAAGAACCTGGGGATTTAACCCGCTGCACGGCCAGGGTGTCAAAGCGCGACGCCGCTGGCGCCCGAGGAAGGCGGTACACTGTAGGGCTGACGCTGGAGTATCCCATGAATTACCGACACGCCTTCCATGCCGGCAATCACGCCGATGTCTTCAAGCACGCCACCCTGTTGCGCCTGGCCGCGCTGCTGGCGCGCAAGGAGGCACCCTTCGCCTATCTGGACAGCCATTCCGGGGTGGGTCGCTATGACCTGGCCGGCGACCAGGCCAGTCGTACCGACGAATGGCGCGAAGGGATCGGTCGGCTGTGGGCGCTGGACGCCGCACCGACGGCCTTTGTTGGCTATCGCGAGGCGGTGGCGGCGCTCAATCCCGATGGCGCGCTGCGCTACTATCCCGGCTCGCCCGAGTTGATGCGCGAGGCCTTGAGGCCCCAGGATCGGCTGCTGCTGAACGAATTGCACCCCGAGGATGGTCGCCTGCTCAAGGAAAACATGGCCGGTGATCGCCGGGTGGCGGTGCACCAGAAGGACGGCTGGCTGCTGCCGCGGGCGCTGCTGCCGGTGCCCGAGCGCCGGGCGCTACTGCTGATCGATCCGCCCTTCGAAAAGGCTGATGAGTTGGAGCGTTGCGTCAAGGCGGTCACCGAGGCCATCGGCCGGATGCGCCAGACGGTGATCGCCCTCTGGTATCCGATCAAGGATCGCCGCCAGCTCAGGCGCTTCCATGCCGGTCTGCAGGCCAGCGGCGCGCCCAAGCTGCTCAACGTCGAATTGCTGATCCGCGCGGCGGACGACCCCACCCGGCTCAATGGCTCGGGACTGGCCATCGTCAATCCGCCGTGGGGATTGGAGGAAGAACTACGCGAATTGCTGCCCTGGCTGGCCGAGCATCTGGCCCAGGGCGAAGGCAGCTGGCGGCTGGAGTGGCTGATCGCGGAATAAGGGAGGGGCAACGTTGGGCTTCGCTGCGCTCAACCCAACCTACGAGCAGCTTGGCGTAGGTTGGGCTGAGGCAGTTCTATCGCCGAAGCCCAACGATCCCCAGGTAAGCCGAGCGAAGTGCGATCAGACCGCCAGACTGGGCGGCAAGCACACGCCGGTACCGGCCAGGCCGCAATAGCCGTTGGGATTCTTCGCCAGGTACTGCTGGTGATAGGCCTCGGCGTAGTAGAAGGGCGGCAAAGGAGCGATCTCGGTGGTGATCTCGCCATAACCGGCCTCGGCCAATTGAGCCTGGAAGGCGGCCTGGCTGGCTTCGAAGGCCTCGCGCTGGCTGTCGTCGCTGTAATACAGCGCCGAGCGATACTGGGTACCGACATCATTGCCCTGGCGCATGCCCTGGGTCGGGTCGTGGGCTTCCCAGAAGATCTTCAGCAGCGCCTCCAGCGAGGTCTGGGCCGGATCGAACACCACCAGCACCACCTCGGTATGACCGGTCAGGCCGGAGCACACCTCTTCGTAGGTCGGGTTGGGGGTATGGCCGCCCGCGTAACCGGCGGCGGTGGTCCAGACACCCGGTTGTTGCCAGAAACGCCGCTCGACGCCCCAGAAGCAGCCCATGCCCAGCACCAGACTCTGCAGCCCGGCGGGGAAGGGGCCTTGCAACGGATTGCCGTTGACGTAGTGGGCGGCGGGTACGGCCATGGCCGTCTCGCGGCCGGGCAGCGCCTGCTCGGCGGCGGGCAGGTGGGTCTTCTTGGTCAGGATTTCGGAACGCAGGACCATGGGATACCTCGTGGGAAAGGGCCAGGCGAAAAGCTCAGTGTACGCAAAATCGCTGCAGCGGGGTCGAGTCCGCTCGGCGGGTCAGCGCGTCGGCAGGTAACGCGCCAGGGCGGCGTCGAGCTGGTCGGCCGGGATGGGCTTGTCGAACAGATAGCCCTGGCCGATATCGCAACGATGATGGCGCAGGAAAGCCAGCTGTTCGGTCGTCTCGATGCCCTCGGCAACCACCTGCAGCCGCAGGTTGTGGGCCATGGCGATCACCGCGGAGGTGATTTCCATGTCGTCCTGGTTGTCCGGGATGTCCTTGATGAAACTCCTGTCGATCTTGATGATGTCGATGGGGAATTTTTTCAAGTAGCTGAGCGACGAATAACCGGTGCCGAAGTCGTCCATCGCCAGGCTCATGCCCAGCCGCTTGAGGGCTTCGAGGGTGTTGCGGGTAGCGTCGGTGGCATCCAGCAGCAGGCTTTCGGTCAGTTCCAGCTCCAGCCTTTTGGGCGCGATGCCTTCCTCGTCGAGGATGGTGACGAAGGACTGCACCAGGTCGGGATCGGTGAACTGCTTGGGCGACAGGTTGATGGCGATCTGCAGGTCGTCGAAGCCGGCGGCGTCGAGACGGTGCAGCTGGCGACAGACCTCGCGGATGATCCATTTGCCGATGGGCACGATGAGCCCGGTTTCCTCGGCGATGCTGATGAACTGGTCCGGGCGGATCATGCCCTTTTCCGGATGCTGCCAGCGGATCAGGGCTTCCAGGCCAAGCAGCTTGGCGCGCTTCAGGCAGACCTTGGGCTGGTAATGCACCAGCAATTCGTTCTGCTCCAGGGCGCGGCGCAGGTTGTTCTGCACGAACAGCTTGTTGCTGGCCTCGGCGATCAGCGCCTCGGTGAACACCTGGACCTGATGGCCGCCGGTGGCCTTGGCCCTGTGCAGGGCGAGGCCGGCGTGCTTGATCAGGGTCTGCGGATCGGTTTCGTGCGGCCTGGCGGTGGTCAGACCGATGGAGCAACTGATCAGGGTCGGGTGGCCTTCCACGTAGAGCGGCGGATCCAGGGCTACCAGGGTGTCGCGAGCCAGGCTGGTGGCGGACACCGCATCCATGCCGTCGAGCAGCACGGCGAATTCGTTGCTGGCGATGCGCGCGATCAGCGCGCCCTTGCCCAGGGCGCTGCGCAGGCGCCGGGCCAGGCCCACCAGCAGCTGGTCGCCGATGCGATGACCCAGGCTGTCGTTGACTCTCTTGAAGTTGTCGACGTCCACCAGCAGCAGCGAGTGCTCGCTGCTCGGATTGGACTGCTCCAGGCGCTCTTCCAGGCGGGCGATGAAGTGGCTGCGGTTGGCCAGCCCGGTAAGGCTGTCGCGAAACACCATCTCGTCGTTGTGCTGCTGGGCGAAGCGGGTCTTGCTGGTGTCCTGGAAGATACCCAGATAGCCCTGCAGGTCGCCGTTGGGCTGCTGGATCTTGGACAGTGACAGCTGGCCCCAGTAGGTCTCGCCGTCGCGGCGATAGCACCGCAATTCGCCCTGCCAGCTGTCCTGGTGCGCCAGGTGCTGCCAGGCTTCGTAGAGCAGCTCGCTCCAGTTCTCCAGGGCCGGCAGGGATTCGACGTGCAGGCCCTGCAGCTTGGCGATGGGATAGCCGGTGATGCGGGCGAAGCTGTCGGTGGCGTGCTCCAGGCGACCGCCGGCATCCAGCAGCAGGAAGGCATCGTTGCTGGCTTCCATCACCCGGGTGAGGGGGTGGGCGACCTTCGGCAAGCGCTCCGGCTGCTGGAGCAGGGCAGCCAGACATTCCGCCAGGCTGCGGGCGAAGGCGACGTCCTCGGCCTCCCAGGTAGCTGGCCGGTCCCGTCTCAGGCAGAGCAGGCCGATCAGCTGATTCTCGTGCAGCAGCGCCACGTCCAGGGCCGTTCCGCCCCCGGTATGGGAAGGGTGCAGCACCTGGCTGGCGTCTTCGATCACGCCCTGCTCACGCAACCGGCGGCGGTGGTCGCTGCACAGCGTGGGCAGGCGCTCTTCCTTGCACAGGGTGACGAGGCCATTGCCTTCGTAGCGCCACAGGCTGAGCTCATCCACGGCAAAAGCGGCCGGGCCCTGGGCACGCAGCAGCTGCACCAGTTCGTCGTCGACCGGCGTCTGTCTCAGGGCCAGCCGGGACAATTCGAGCAGCAGGGTCTGCCGCGCCTGGGCCATCCCCAGCCGTTGCTGGCTGTGGTCCTGGCTTTCCTGCAGGAGCGCCAGGGTCGACCGCAGGGCCAGGTTGTGGGCTTCCCATTCGCCGGCCAGGGCATCGTCGTTCATCACCCGCAGCAGATAGCCGCGTAGCAGGGGGCGACCATGACGCTGCAGGCTCTCGCCCACCTCGACGACCTGGCAGGGGGCCGTGGTGGAGTGGAACAGGTAACGCACCTGATAGCTGCCATGCTCGGCGAGTTGCAGCTGGATATCCTCGTGCAGGCGATGACGGACGCTGGGCTCCATCAGGCTGGCATAGGGGGCATCGATGAGCGAACACAGCGCCTGGGCGGGCAGGCCGAGGCTGGCCTCACAACGGGAGTCGAGATAGAGCATCGCCCAGGAGGCTTCATTCAGACGCTCGAAGCGCAGCAAGCCCAATCGGGCAGGAGCGCTGAGCGCGCCCGCCTGATCGGCTACCGCGGCATCGGCAGCATCGGAGTGAATACTCATGCGAGGGTCCGCGTCCTTGTGAAGACGGAAAAATGTCCTAGGGTTATCGGAAAGGACAGACAAATCATTAATCCTTCTTCCTCTCCGTCTCGCCAGCGCTCTGGGATAGCTGTCAAGGTTGCCCGATAGGGCCCAGGGCATGCAAGGGGCGACGCTCAGGGCGCTCATCCTACCTTTTTCCTGGATCTTTCGGTTGATCTGGCAGCAAAAACCCCGCATGAGCGGGGTTCTTGCTACACCAGAAGACGGTAGCGGGAAGCCATTACCGTCCTGTGGCGTTTACAGCAGCAGGCTGCGGATTTCCGTCAGCAGATCGCCCAGGCGCTTGGTGAAGCGCGCGGCAGCCGCCCCGTTGATCACGCGGTGATCGTAGGACAGCGACAGCGGCAGCATCAGGCGCGGCTGGAAGGCCTTGCCGTCCCAGACCGGCTGCATGCTGGCCTTGGACACGCCGAGGATCGCCACTTCCGGGGCATTGACGATCGGCGTGAAGCCGGTACCGCCGATGTGACCCAGGCTGGAAATGGTGAAGCAGGCGCCCTGCATGTCGTCACCGCTGAGCTTCTTGGTCCGCGCCTTTTCCGCCAGCTGGGCGGCTTCGGCGGCGAGTTGCAGGAGGCTCTTCTGGTCGACGTTGCGGATGACCGGGACCAGCAGGCCGTCCGGGGTGTCCACGGCGAAGCCGATATGCACGTACTTCTTGCGGATCACCGCCTTGCCGCTGGGGGCCAGGGAGGCGTTGAAGTCCGGCAGTTCCTTGAGCACATGGGCGCAGGCCTTGAGCAGGAACGGCAGGATGGTCAACTTGACGCCGGCCTTTTCCGCAACGGCTTTCTGGCCTACCCGGAAGGCTTCCAGATCGGTCACGTCGGACTGGTCGAACTGGGTCACGTGGGGCACGTTCAGCCAGCTGCGATGCAGGTTGTTGGCGCCGACCTGCATGAGGCGCGTCATCGGCACCTCTTCGATCTCGCCGAACTTGCTGAAGTCCACGGTGGGGATCGGCGGAATGCCGGCGCCACCGGTGGCCCCTGCAGCCGCGGCCGGAGCCGCCTTGCTCTTCTGCAGCTGATCCTTGACGTAGGCCTGGACGTCTTCCTTGAGGATGCGGCCCTTGGGACCGGTCGGGGTGACCTCGCCCAGGTCGACGCCGAACTCACGGGCGACCATGCGCACGGCCGGGCCGGCATGGACCTTCTTGCCCTTGCCGGCGGCGGGTGCGCTGGCCGGGGCGGCAGCCTTGGCCGGAGCCTCGGCTTTCTTCTCGGCAGACGGCGCGCTGGCGGCGGTGTTGCCGGCAGCCGGCTTGGCCGCCTGCTTGGGCGCGGCACCGGCCACCTTCAGGGTCAGGATCAGATCGCCGGTCTTGGCCTGGTCATTGACCTTGATGGCGACACTTTCCACCACGCCCGCCTTGGGCGCCGGGATTTCCATGCTGGCCTTGTCGGACTCCAGCACGATCAGCGACTGCTCGGCCTTGACCTGGTCACCGGCCTTGACAAGCACCTCGATGACGTTGGCACTGCCGGTGGAGCCGATGTCGGGGACCTTGATCTCCTCGACCGACTCACCGGCCGGCTCGGCAGCGGCTTCTTCGTGCAGCTCGGGCTCGGCGGCTTCCTTGGCGGGCTTGTCGCCGGCCTTGGATTCGACGCTCTTGCTCGGCTTGGCATTGGCGGCGCCCTTGAGCACCAGGATCAGATCGCCGGTGCCCACTTCGTCGCCGACCTTGACGGAAACGCTCTCCACCACGCCCGCGGCGGGGGAGGGGATTTCCATGCTGGCCTTGTCGGATTCCAGGGTGATCAGCGTCTGCTCGGCGGCGATGGTGTCGCCGGGCTTGACCGCCACCTCGATGATGCTGGCCTTGCCGCTGGAGCCGATGTCCGGAACGTGAATTTCCTGGGACTCGCCTTCGCCGGCGGACGCCGAAGCGTCCTCGTCGCCGGCTGGCGTCGGGGTTTCGCTTTCCTCGACCTGGGTCTGCTTGGACTCGGCCTTGGGTTCGGCGGCGGGTTCGCTGCCGGTGGCGGCGTCCTCGCCTTCCAGGTCGATCAGCAGATCACCGGTCTTGAGGGTGTCGCCGACCTTGATGTGCAGGGCGGCGATCTTGCCGGCCTTGGGGGCCGGAATCTCCATGCTGGCCTTGTCGGACTCCAGCACCACCAGGCTCTGTTCGGCCTCGACGGTATCGCCGACCTTCACCAGCAGCTCGATGACTTCGCCGTCGCCACTGCCGATGTCGGGTACGCGGATGGTCTCGCTCACAGTTGTTTCCTCTTATCCGTGTGCCGCATCAGCAATCCAGGGGATTGCGCTTCTCGGTGTCGATGCCGAACTTGGTGATGGCATCGGCCACGACCTTGCGTTCCAGCTTGCCTTGGTTGGCCAGCGCCTGCAGAGCGGCGACGGCGACCCAGCGACGGTCGACCTCGAAGTGATCACGCAGCTTCTTGCGGCTGTCGCTGCGACCGAAGCCGTCGGTACCCAGCACCTGGAATTCGGTGGGGACCCACTGGCGGATCTGGTCGGCGAACAGCTTCATGTAGTCGGTGGAGGCGATGACCGGACCCTGGCGCTCGCCCAGGCACTGCTCGACATAGGTCAGGCGGCGCTCTTCCAGCGGGTGCAGGCGGTTCCAGCGATCCACGGCCAGGCCTTCACGGCGCAATTCGTTGAAGCTGGTGACGCTCCAGATGTCGGCGCCGACGCCCATCTCGCGCAGCAGGCCAGCGGCAGCGCGGACCTCGTTGAGGATGGTGCCCGAGCCCAGCAGCTGGACGCGGTGCTTGAAGTCGCCCTGCTCTTCTTCCAGCAGGTACATGCCCTTGATGATGCCGTCTTCGACACCTGCGGGCATGGCCGGCTGCTGGTAGTTCTCGTTCATCACGGTGATGTAGTAGAAGACGCTCTGCTGCAGTTCCATCATCTGATGGATGCCTTCGCGCATGATCACTGCCAGCTCGTAGGCATAGGTGGGATCGTAGCTGCGGCAGTTGGGGATGGTGCCGGCCAGGATGTGGCTGTGACCGTCCTCGTGCTGCAGGCCTTCGCCGTTGAGGGTGGTACGGCCGGAGGTGCCGCCCAGCAGGAAGCCGCGGGTCTGGGCATCGCCCGCCGCCCAGGCCAGGTCGCCGATGCGCTGGAAGCCGAACATCGAATAGAAGATGTAGACCGGCAGCATGGGCTGGTTGTAGTTGCTGTAGGCGGTGCCGGCGGCGATGAAGGAGGACATGGCGCCCGCTTCGTTGAGGCCTTCCTGGAGGATCTGGCCGTCCTTCTCTTCGCGGTAGTACATCACCTGGTCGCGATCGACCGGCTCATAGAGCTGGCCATGGGGCGAGTAGATGCCCAACTGGCGGAACATGCCTTCCATGCCGAAGGTACGGGCCTCGTCGGCGAGGATGGGCACGATGCGCTTGCCCAGGTCCTTGTCCTTGACCAGTTGCGACAGGATGCGGCCGAAGGCCATGGTGGTGGAGATCTCGCGATCACCGGAGCCGTCCAGCACCGCCTTCAGGGTTTCCAGGGGCGGGGTGGGGATGCTGATGCTGCGGGCGCGACGCTGGGGCAGGTGACCACCCAGGGACTCGCGGCGGCCCATCAGGTACTTCATCTCGGCGCTGTCGTCGGCCGGACGATAGAAGGGCAGCTCGCTGAGCTGGGAATCGTTCAGCGGGATGTCGAAGCGATCGCGGAATTTCTTCAGCGACTCCACATCGACCTTCTTGGTGTTGTGCGCGGTGTTCTTGGCTTCGCCCGCACCGGTGCCGTAGCCCTTGATGGTCTTGGCCAGGATGACGGTGGGCTGGCCCTTGTGGTTGACCGCCTGGTGGTAGGCCGCATAGACCTTGTAGGGGTCGTGACCGCCACGGTTGAGCTTCCAGATCTCGTCGTCGGACAGGTCCTCGACCATCTTGAGCAGCTCGGGATTGGCGCCGAAGAAGTGCTTGCGCACATAGGCACCGTCCTTGGCCTTGTAGTTCTGGTATTCACCATCGACCACGGCGTCCATGCGTTGCTGCATGCGACCTTCGGTGTCGCGGGCGAACAGCGGATCCCACATGCGGCCCCAGAGGACCTTGGTGACGTTCCAGTCGGCGCCGCGGAAGATGCCTTCCAGTTCCTGAACGATCTTGCCGTTGCCCCGTACCGGGCCGTCGAGGCGCTGCAGGTTGCAGTTGATGACGAAGATCAGGTTGTCGAGGTTCTCGCGGCCGGCCAGGGAGATGGCACCCAGGGTTTCCGGCTCGTCGCACTCGCCGTCGCCGATGAAGCACCAGACCTTCTGCTTGCCGGCGGGGATGTAGCCGCGGTTCTCCAGGTACTTCATGAAGCGGGCCTGGTAGATCGCAGTGATCGGACCCAGACCCATGGAAACGGTCGGGAACTGCCAGAAGTCGGGCATCAGGTGCGGGTGCGGGTAGCTCGACAGCCCCTTGCCGTCCACTTCCTGACGGAAGTTGTTCATCTGGTCTTCGGAGAGGCGGCCTTCCAGGAAGGCACGGGCGTAGACGCCGGGCGAGGCATGGCCCTGATAGTAGATCAGGTCGCCGCCGTGCTCTTCGTTGGGCGCCTTCCAGAAATAGTTGAAGCCGATGTCATAGAGGGTGGCACTGGAGGCAAAGGTGGAGATGTGGCCACCCAGATCCGGATCCTTGAGGTTGGCGCGCATGACCATCGCCAGGGCGTTCCAGCGGACCAGCGAGCGGATACGCCGCTCCATGAACAGGTCGCCCGGCATATGGGCTTCCTTGGTCACTGGAATGGTGTTGCGATAGGGGGTATTGATGGAGTAGGGCAGCTGGGTACCACTGCGGGTAGCCAGTTCGCCCATGCGGGTCATCAGATAATGAACGCGCTCCTCGCCTTCGTGGTCGAGGACGGACTCCAGGGCGTCCAGCCATTCCTGGGTTTCGACGGGATCGAGATCTTGCATGGCTTGCTCCAGGGCGGAAAGGCTTCCAAAATCGGTCGCCTCAGGGTCGCCGCCGGCCTCTTGGGGGCAGCGAAAATTCTTGGATTTATGACCGGACGGTTCCGATCGGCGTGTAGTTTTACTACAAATTCAAATCCGTTTCAGCTCCGAGCTGTAATGCGATAAAAAACAATTCGACGTTTGTCGAACGCGCTGCTCATGGGCTCGCGAACTCCGAACCGCGGACGTGAAAACGGTTCCCGCTCGGACCAGGTGGTCCGTCGGAATGTCCCTGGCATGGGGTTCGCGGCAGGGTGGTGGGGTTCGACCGTCCCTGCGCAGGACTGCCCATGATACCCCTCCTTCGTCCCGATCTGCCTCCGACTCTTGTCGCATGTGCCGAGCTCGCCGACCGGCGCCTTGCCGACGCCCTGGCCACGCTGCCCGCGGCCGCCGCCCGCCAGGCAGACTGGTCCGCGGCGCAGCGTGCCGACTGGCGGCGGGTGGCCGCTCTCAGTGACTTCGTCGTCGAGCAGTTCTGCCGCCTGCCCGAGCCCTGCCTGGCATTGGTCGACAGTGGCGATCTGGAGCTGTCACTGGCACCGAGCGAGATGGCGCAGCGGTTGCGCGAGGCGCTCGTCGATTGCCCGGACGAGGCCGAGCTGGGGCGCCGGTTGCGGCGGTTCCGCATGTTGCAGCAGGTGCGCATCGTCTGGCGCGACCTGACCCGCCGCGCCGATCTGGTGGAGACCTGCCGCGACCTCAGTGAGCTGGCCGATGCCTGCATCGACCAGGCCTGCGCCTGGTTGTACGCCCAGCAGTGCAGCCAGTTCGGCGTGCCGACCGGTCGTCACAGCGGTCAGCCGCAGCAGCTGGTGGTGCTGGGCATGGGCAAGCTGGGCGCGGGGGAGCTCAATCTGTCCTCCGACATCGACCTGATCTTCGCCTATGGCGAGGCCGGGGAGACCCGCGGCGCGCGGCGCGAGCAGGACAACCAGGAATTCTTCACCCGCCTCGGACAACGCCTGATCAAGGCGCTGGACGCCACCACGGTGGAGGGCTTCGTCTTTCGCGTCGACATGCGCCTGCGGCCCTATGGCAGCGCCGGTGCCCTGGTGCTGAGCTTTGCCGCCATGGAGCTCTATTACCAGGACCAGGGCCGCGACTGGGAACGCTACGCCATGATCAAGGCACGGGTGGTCGGCGGCGACCAGGCCAGCGGCGCCGAGCTGCTGACCCTGCTGCGACCCTTCGTCTATCGGCGCTATCTGGATTTCTCCGCCATCGAAGCCCTGCGCAGCATGAAGCAGCTGATCCGCCAGGAGGTGCGCCGACGTGGCATGACCGACAACGTCAAGCTGGGCGCGGGCGGCATCCGCGAGGTGGAGTTCATCGCTCAGGCCTACCAGCTGATCCACGGCGGGCGTGATCCGGCGCTGCAACAGCGACCGCTGCTCAAGGTGCTGACCAGTCTGCGCGAGCGCGACTATCTGCCGGCCGCGGCCGAAGCGGAACTCCGCGAGGGCTACTGCTTCCTGCGCTATGTCGAGCATGGGCTGCAGGCCATCGCCGACCAGCAGACCCAGACCCTGCCGGTGGATCCCCAGGGGCGGGCGCGGGTGGCCTTCCTCATGGGCTATGCCGACTGGGATGAATTCAGCGCGGCGCTCGACGGCTGGCGCAGCCGCATCGACTGGCATTTCCAGCAGACCATCGCCGATCCCGAAGAGGAGACCCAGAGCGCCGAGCTGGAAGACAGCTGGCTGCCGCTGTGGGAAGACCTGCTCGACCCCGAGGAGTCCCTGGCGCGACTGCGCGAGGCGGGCTTCCAGGCGCCGGAGCAGGCGCTGGAACTGCTGGCCAACCTGCGTGCCAGTGGCCAGGTGCGCGCCATGCAGCGCGCCGGTCGCGAACGCCTGGATGCCTTCATGCCGCGGCTGCTGGATGCGGTCAGTGCCGACGAGCAACCCGATCGCGCCCTGGAGCGGGTGCTGCCACTGGTGGAGGCGGTGGCGCGACGTTCCGCCTACCTGGTCCTGCTCAGCGAGAATCCGCCGGCCCTGGCGCGGCTGCTGGAACTCTGCGGGGCCAGTGCCTGGGTGGCCGAGCAGATCGCCCGCTATCCAGCGTTGCTCGACGAATTGCTCAACGAGGGTCGGCTCTACCATCCGCCGCAGAAGCCTGAGTTGGCTGCCGAATTGCGCGAACGTCTGATGCGCCTGCCCGAAGAGGACCTGGAGCAGCAGATGGACGTGCTGCGCCACTTCAAGCGCGCCCACAGCCTGCGGGTGGCGGCGGCGGAGATCGCCGGCAGCCTGCCGCTGATGAAGGTCAGCGACTACCTGACCTGGCTGGCCGAGGTGATCCTCGAAGAGGTCTTCGGCCTGGCCTGGCGCCAGCTGGTGCAGCGCCATGGCACGCCGCAGCGGCGCGACGGCTCGCCCTGCCAGCCGGACTTCATCGTTGTCGGCTACGGCAAGGTCGGCGGCATCGAGCTGGGCCACGGCTCGGACCTCGACCTGGTGTTCATCCACGACGCCGATCCCCTGGCCGAGACCGATGGCGCCAAGCCCATGGATGGCGCCCAGTTCTTCAATCGCCTCGGCCAGCGCATCATCCATCTGCTCACCACCACCACCCCGGTGGGCACCCTCTACGAGGTGGACATGCGCCTGCGGCCGTCCGGCGCGGCGGGGCTGCTGGTGAGTTCGCTGGAGGCCTTCGAGCGCTACCAGCAGAGCGAGGCCTGGACCTGGGAGCACCAGGCGCTGGTGCGGGCGCGGGTGGTGGCGGGTTGTCCACGTCTAGGAGAACGCTTCGACGAGGTGCGGGCGCGCATCCTCGGTCGGCAGCGGGAGCTGGCGACCCTGCAGGCCGACGTGGCCGGCATGCGCGACAAGATGCTCGACAACCTCGGCACCGCGGTGACCGCCGGCGGACTGGGGCCGAACGCGCGCCGGCCGGAGCAGCTGTTCGACCTCAAGCAGGATGCCGGCGGTATCGTCGATATCGAATTTATGGTCCAATATGCCGTTCTGGCCTGGTCGTGGCAGCATCCCGAATTGCTGCGTTTTCCCGACAACATCCGCATCCTGGAATCCCTCGAAGCGGCTGGTCTGGTACCGGCCACGGACGCCATTGCCCTGCGCGAAGCCTATAAGGCCTACCGCGCCGCGCTGCACCGCCTGGTCCTGCAGAAGCAGCCGGGCAAGGTACCGGCCGACGGCTTTCTCGCCGAGCGCGACGAAGTGCGCCGTATCTGGCACGGCCTGGGGCTGGACACGCCGTCCGGCAATCCGGCCACCTTTTAGGCCGCCATCAGTAAGGAGAGGCAAGATGTCGATGTCCGTGCGCGAGCTTTCGATCAGGCCGGGCCTGAGGGAGTGGGAGTCGGCCACCCGCTAGGTGCCGATCGCCTTCCAGCATGAATATTCTGATCATCGGACCCAGTTGGGTCGGCGACATGGTGATGGCGCAGACCCTCTTCGTCTGTCTCAAGCGCCAGCACCCCGACTGCCAGATCGACGTCCTCGCCCCCGAGTGGAGTCGCCCGCTGCTCGAGCGCATGCCCGAGGTGCGCGAAGCCCTGAGCTTTCCCCTCGGCCACGGCGCCTTCGAACTGGCCACCCGCCGGCGCATCGGCCAGCAGCTGCGCGGTCGCTATGACCAGGCGATCCTCTTGCCCAACTCGCTGAAGTCGGCGCTGGTGCCCTATTTCGCCGGCATCCCCAAGCGTACCGGCTGGCGCGGCGAGATGAGATTCGGCCTGCTCAACGACATCCGCACCCTGGACAAGGCCCGCTATCCGCTGATGATCGAGCGCTTCATGGCGCTGGCTTACCCACCAGGCGCCGAGTTGCCCAAGCCCTATCCCGAACCGCGCCTGGTCATCGATCCGGCCAGCCGCGACACGGCCCTGGAGCGCTTCGGGCTGAGTCTGGACCGGCCGGTGCTGGCGCTCTGCCCGGGCGCCGAGTTCGGCGAGGCCAAGCGCTGGCCGGCCGAGCACTATGCCGCCGTGGCCGATGCCCGGCTGCGCCAGGGCTGGCAGGTCTGGCTGTTCGGTTCGCAGAAGGATGCTCCGGGTGGCGAGGAAATCCGCGAATGGGTCACCCCCGGCTTCGAAGAGGATGTCTACAACCTCGCCGGGCGTACCTCCCTGGCCGAGGCCATCGACCTGCTCTCCTGCGCCAGTGCAGTGATCAGCAACGATTCCGGCCTGATGCATGTGGCCGCTGCCCTGGATCGCCCGCTGGTGGCGGTCTATGGCTCCACCTCGCCGGGCTTCACGCCGCCGCTGGCCAGCCAGGTCGAGGTGGTGCGCCTGGGGCTGGAGTGCAGTCCCTGCTTCGACCGAACCTGCCGCTTCGGCCATTACGATTGCCTGCGCCTCTTGCAGCCGAGCCTGGTGCAGGAGGCGCTCGGCCGCCTGGTCGCCGATCCGATCGAGGTGGGCTAGATGCGCGTGCTGCTGATCAAGACCTCCTCCCTCGGCGATGTCATCCATACCCTGCCGGCGCTGACCGATGCGGCCCGGGCCATCCCCGGCATCTGCTTCGACTGGGTGGTGGAGGAGGGCTTCGCCGAGATTCCCGCCTGGCACCCGGCCGTGAGTCAGGTGATTCCGGTGGCCCTGCGCCGCTGGCGCAAACAGCCCTTTTCCGCCTGGGCCAGTGGCGAGTGGGGCGAATTCAAGAGTCGCGTGCGCGAGCAGCGCTATGACCGGGTGATCGATGCCCAGGGCCTGCTCAAGAGCGCCTGGCTGACCCGTTACGCCGAGGCGCCGGTCGCCGGTCTCGACCGCAATTCCGCGCGCGAGCCCCTGGCCAGCCGCTTCTATGAAGAGCGCTATCACGTCGCCAAGGGGCAGCACGCCCTGGAGCGGATCCGCCAGCTGTTCGCCCAGGCCCTGGACTATCCGCTGCCGGCGGGCGTGGGTGATTACGGCCTGGATCGGCAACGTCTGGCCGGCCCCAACGAGACGCCCTATGTGGTGTTCCTGCACGGCACCACCTGGGTCAGCAAGCACTGGCCCGAAGCGCACTGGCGCGAATTGGCCGAGCGCATGAGCCAACTGGACTGGCCGGTGCGACTGCTGTGGGGCAACGAGGCGGAACATGCCCGTGCCGAGCGCATCGCCGACGGCCTCGACGGCGTCCAGGTGCTGCCGCGCCTGAATCTCGCCGGGGTGGCCAAGGTGCTGGCCGGCGCCCGCGCCTGCGTGGCGGTGGATACCGGGCTGGGTCATCTGGCGGCCGCCCTGGACGTGCCCACCGTCTCGCTCTATGGCCCGACCAGTCCGAAGAAGGTCGGTGCCTATGGCCGCGCCCAGGTGCACCTGAGTGCCGTGGGCCTGGATGGCACCGACGAGCCGCGCGATCAGCCCGCGGCCAGTCTGGCCGCCCTGACCCCGGAGCGGGTCGAACTGGAACTGGAAACCCTGCTGTTGGAAGACCTCCCCGCATGACCCTGGCTTTCGTGCTCTACAAGTACTTTCCCTTTGGCGGCCTGCAGCGGGACTTCCTGCGCATCACCCAGGAGTGCCAGAGCCGCGGCCATGCCATTCGCGTCTACACCCTGATCTGGGAAGGCCCGGTGCCGGAGGGCTTCGACGTGCGGGTGGCCAGGATCAGCGCCCTGTTCAATCACCGCCGCAACGAGAAATTCCACGCCTGGCTGCAGGCCGATCTCGCCCGCGATCCGGTGGACCGGGTGATCGGCTTCAACAAGATGCCGGGGCTGGACGTCTATTACGCCGCCGATCCCTGCTTCGAGGACAAGGCCCAGACCCTGCGCAATCCGCTCTATCGCCAGTGGGGCCGCTATCGCCATTTCGCCGAATACGAACGCGCGGTGTTCGCCCCCGAGTCGTCGACCGAGATCCTGATGATCTCCGAGGTGCAGCAGCCGTTGTTCGTCAAGCACTATGGGACGCCTGCACCGCGCTTCCACCTCTTGCCGCCGGGCATCGCCGCCGATCGCCGTGCGCCGGCCAATGCCGCCGAGATCCGCGCCGACTTCCGTCGCGAATTCGGGCTGGAGGAGGGCGAGCTGCTGCTGGTGCAGATCGGCTCCGGCTTCAAGACCAAGGGCCTGGATCGCAGCCTGCGGGCCTTGGCGTCCTTGCCCAAGGAACTGCGCCGCCGCACTCGACTCTTCGCCATCGGCCAGGACGATCCCAAGCCCTTCCTGCTGCAGGCCAAGGCCCTGGGCGTGAGCGATCGCGTCCAGATCCTCAAGGGCCGCAGCGACATCCCGCGCTTCCTGCTCGGCGCCGATCTCTTGATCCATCCGGCCTATAACGAGAACACCGGTACCGTGCTGCTGGAGGCGCTGGTCGCCGGGCTGCCGGTGCTGGTCACCGACGTCTGCGGCTATGCCCACTACATCGACGAGGCCCGCGCCGGCGCGGTGGTGCCGTCGCCCTTCGTCCAGGAGACCCTGGACCGGATGCTGGCCGAGCTGCTGGCCGATCCCGAGCGCCGCGCGGTGCAGGGCCGCAACGGCCTGGCCTTCGCCGACAGCGCCGATCTCTATTCGCTGCCCGAGCGCGCCGCCGATGTCATCCTGGGGGTGGCATGACCCTGGAATTGCGTGAGCCCTTCGCCAGCCTCTGGGCCGGCCAGGATCCCTTCGTCGCCGTGGAGGCCCTGCAGGGCCAGGTCTATCGCGAACTGGACGGGCGCCGTACCCTGCGCACCGAGGTGGCCGGGCGGGGTTATTTCGTCAAGATCCACCGCGGCATCGGCTGGGGCGAGATCGCCAAGAATCTGCTGCAGGCCAAGCAGCCGGTGCTAGGTGCGCGCCAGGAATGGCAGGCCATCGAGCGCCTGCACCAGGTCGGCGTGCCGACCATGACCGCGGTGGCCTTTGGCGAGCGCGGCGCCAATCCGGCGACCCAGCATTCCTTCATCATTACCGAGGAGCTGGCCCCCACCGTCAGCCTCGAAGACTTCAGTCTCGAGTGGATCCGCCAGCCCCCCGAGCCCCTGCTCAAGCGGGCGCTGATCGCCGAGGTGGCGCGCATGACCGGGGCCATGCACCGGGCCGGTGTCAACCATCGCGACTGCTACATCTGCCATTTCCTGCTCGACACCGCCCAGCCGGTCACCGTGGCCAATCTGCAGCTCTGGCTGATCGACCTGCACCGCGCCCAGTGCCGCGCCCAGGTGCCCCGGCGCTGGCGCGACAAGGACCTGGCCGGGCTGTATTTCTCCGCCCTGGGCATCGGCCTGACGCGACGTGACTTCCTGCGCTTCCTACAGGGCTACTTCCAGCGGCCGCTGCGCGAGATCCTGCGCGACGAGGCGCCGCTGCTGGCGCGGCTGGAACGCAAGGCCGCCGCCTTGCTGGAGCGCAAGGAACGCTACGGGGACCGGCTCTGATGGCTGACTGGCGCATCGATTCCAGCGTCGCCCACCTGCCCGAATTCGCGACGCTGGACGCGGTGTTCGCCCTGACCGGCGAACGCCTGACCAGCGATCCGCTGTCGGAAGTGGTACGCATCGAGCGCGACGGCATCCGCTACTACGTCAAGCGCTACCACGGCGCCGGCAAGGGACTGCGGCGCTATGTCGGGCGGCCGCGGGTCAAGGCCGAATGGCAGAATCTCAAGCGTTTCGCCAAGTGGGGCATTGCCACCGCGCCGGTGGTGGCCTGGGGGATGGAGCGCTCGCCCCGAGGGTTCACCCGCGGCGCCATGATCACCCGCGAGATTCCCGATACCCTGGATCTCGCCGAACTGGCCAGGCGCGAGGATCCGCGGCTGCGCGACCGGGTGTGGGTGGACAAGGTCAGTCGTCAGCTGGCCGCGGCGACCCGTACCCTGCACGATCACCATTTCGTCCACAACGATCTCAAGTGGCGCAACCTGCTGGTGGATGGCCAGGGCGTGCTCTATCTCATCGACTGCCCGGCTGGCGCCTTCTGGGTCGGCCACTGGTTGCGCTGGCGCATCGTCAAGGATCTGGCCTGCCTGGACAAGGTGGCCAAGTACCAGCTGTCACGCACCCAACGCCTCCGGTTCTATCTGCAATACCGCGGTCGCGCGCGCCTCAGCGACAACGACAAGGGGCGCATCCGCGAGGTGCTGGACTATTTCAAGGGGCGTGAATGAACGAGGTATGGGCGGCCGAGGATCGGGCCGTGCTGGCCGGCCAGGGCCTGGACAGCTTCGCGGCGCTGTGGGCGCTGGAGCTGACCGCGGTGGACGAACCCAACCAGGGGCGTGGCGGCTTCAGCCAGGTGTTTCGCCTTGACGTTAACGGTCATGGCTACTACCTCAAGCGCCAGCGCGACTACCTGACCCGCACCCTGGCCCGCCCGCTGGGCGAGCCGACCTTCGCCCGCGAGAGTCGCAATATCCGCTGCTACGCCGAGCGCGGCATCCCGGCGCTGGAGCTGGCCTATTACGGCGAGCGCCGCGATGACCAGGGCTGGCGTGCCATCCTGCTGACCCGGGCGCTGGATGACTGGCGCGACCTCGACAGCTGGCTGCGTGTCTGGACGCACCTGGCCCCCGAGGAGCGCCAGGCGGTGCTGGTCGCCGTCGGCGAACTGGCGCGCCAGCTGCACGGTGCCGGCCAGGTGCACGGCTGCTTCTATCCCAAGCATCTGTTCCTGCAGCGTCAGGGCGAAGGCCTGATCGCGCGGCTGATCGATCTGGAAAAGACCCGGCCGCTGCTGTTCGGCCGGCGTGATCGCCTGCGCGATCTCGAACCCCTGCTGCGCCGCGCGCCGCAATGGCGCGAGCAGGACATCGCCCGCCTGCTGGCGAGCTATCTGGACCAGCCGCTGGACAGCGCCGCCGTGCGTGACTGGAGCCAGCGTCTGGCCGGGCGTCGCCGCCACAAGGAGCGCAAGGCATGACCCTGGAGCAACTGACCAAGGCCGGTCGTGCGCTGACCCTGCCGTTGCGTATCGAACTGCCCAGTGGCGAGTTGGAACTGCTGTCGCTGCTCAGGGTGCTGCCCGGTCAGCGCTATGTCGGCGAGGCCCGCTGGCAGGGCCGGCGAGTGCTGGCCAAGCTACTAGTCGGCGAGCGCGCGAGTCGGCAATTCGCCCGCGAGCGTGAGGGCTGTCGCCTGCTGGCGGCAGCCGCGGCGGCGACCCCCGCGCTGCTGGACAGCGGCGAGGCGAGCGGGCAGGGCGCCTGGTTGCTGTTCGACTTCATCGAGGCGGCGCCCAGCGTCGAGCACCTCTGGCAGCGGATCGCTGGCGAGCCGCCCCTGTCTCCCGCGCAGAACGACCTGCTCGGCGCGGCCCTCGCCACCCTGGCGCGGTTGCACGCCCAGGGCCTCTGGCAGGCCGATCTGCACCTGGACAACCTGCTGGTCAAGGACGGCGCCGCCCTGGTCATAGACGCGGCGGACATCCAGGCCGAGACCGTCGGCCAGCCGCTGTCCCAGGCCCGGGTGCAGGAGAATCTGGCGGTGTTCTTCGCCCAGCTGCCCGCCACCCTGGATGCCCAGCTGGAAGAGCTGCTGATCCACTACCTGCTGGTCAATGCCGAACACGCCCTGCGCCTGGAGGCCCTGCTGGCGCGCACCGCCGAGATTCGTCGCTGGCGCCTGGCCGACTACCTCAAGAAGAGCGGCCGAGAGTGCACCCTGTTCGCCGTCACCCGCAGCGCCTTTGGCCTGATCGCCGTGCGGCGCACCTGGCTGAATCGCCTGGAAGGCCTGCTGGCCGATCCCGATGCGGCCCTGGCCGGTCTGCCGACCTTCAAGGACGGCGGCGCCGCCACCGTGGCCCGGCTGCAGTGGCAGGGTCAGGACCTGGTGCTCAAGCGATACAACATCAAGGGCTTCGGCCACTGGCTGACGCGTTTCTGGCGGCCGAGCCGGGCCTGGCACAGCTGGCGCGAAGGGCACCGGCTGCGCTTCCTTGGTATTCCCACCCCCGAGCCCCTGGCCGTGCGTGAGCGCCGCTTTCTCGGCCTGCGCGGGCGGGCCTATCTGGTGACGCCCTTCGTCGACGGGCCCAATCTGCTGGAGCGCTTCGCGCCCTATGTGGATGCCGCGCCGCCGGCGGCCGAGCTGGAGGCCCTGCTGGCGCTGGTGGAAGCCCTGCGTCGCGAGCGCCTCGGCCATGGCGACTTCAAGGGCACCAACCTGATCTGGCATGAAGGTCGCTGGCTGGTGATCGACCTCGACGCCTTCCAGGCCCATGCCAGCGACCGCGCCTATGCCAGCGCCTATGCCCGCGACCGCGCCCGGCTATTGCGCAACTGGCCGGCCGACAGCGCCCTGCATCGCCTGCTCGACGAGCGCCTGCCGCCGGCCTGATCGCCGACCCGCCATCTGTACCGGGGCTGAATCGCCGTGCGCTAGGCCCCGCTCCGGCGTGCGGCCATTACCCGTGGCCTGCCTGAACGGCTATAATTCGCCGTTTTTGAGGCGAGGCGGGCCTGCAGCGGCCTCGCGAAACCCCGGCGAACTCCCCTGGCTTCGCCCTGTACAGAGGCTTTACCTGTGTCCCTGACCGTCCTTGGCCTGTCCGGCGCCCTCAGCCACGATCCCTCCGCCGCGCTCTATATCGACGGCAAGCTGATCGCCGCGGTGGAAGAAGAACGCTTCGTGCGCGACAAGCATGCCAAGAATCGCATGCCCTACGAGTCGGCCAAGTTCTGCCTGGAGCAGGCCGGGATCACCCCCGCCGATGTCGACGTGGTGGCCATCCCCTATGCGCCCATCAGTCTCTTCGGCGAAGCCCGCTGGCACTACGCCAAGCGCTACGCCTACGCCCCGGATCGCGCCCTGGACGCCATCCTGTTCGGCAATCGCCGCTACCACCGCTACCAGAAGCGCATCGAGTGGTGCCTGGTACAGCTCGGCTTCGATCTGAAGAGGGTCAAGCTCGAAGCCGTCGAGCACCACCTGGCCCACGCCTCCAGTGCCTATCACTGCTCGGGTTTCAGCGAGAAGACCGCGATCCTCGGCATCGATGGCAAGGGCGAGTACGCCACCACCTTCTTCGGCTACGGCGAGAACGGCAAGATCCACAAGATCAAGGAGTTCTACGACCCGGATTCCCTGGGTGGCCTCTATGGCGCCCTCACCGAATTCCTCGGCTTCGAGATGCTCGATGGCGAATTCAAGGTCATGGGCATGGCGCCCTATGGCGATGCCAGCAAGTACGATTTCTCGCGCCTGGCGAAATTCGAGAACGGCGAGCTGATCATCAACACCGACTACGCCAACGTCATCGGCTTCCGTCGCTACAAGGAAAAGGGCAAGGGCTACTACTTCTCGCCCAAGCTGATCGAGTGGCTGGGACCCAAGCGGGAAGGCGACATCGCCGACGATCCCTACATCCACTACGCCGCCAGCATGCAGGCACTGTTCGAACGCCTGGCGCTGGAGATGATGGACTACTACCTGGGCGACATTATCCGCCAGACCGGCAAGCTCGCCTTTGCCGGCGGCTGCGCGCTCAACGTCAAGCTCAACCAGAAGATCATCGCTCGACCCGAGGTCAAGGAACTGTTCGTCCAGCCCGCCTCGGGCGATGCCGGTACCGCCGTTGGCGCCGCCGCCTATGTCTCCCACGCCCGTGGCGTGCCGGTGGAGAAGATGGAACACGTCTATCTCGGCCCCGGCTACAGCAACGAAGACGTCATCGCCGCCTGCGCCCGCCATCCCAACGCGCCCAAGTGGGAGCGAATCGACAACATGCCCCAGCGCATCGCCGAGATCATGGTGGCCGGCAATCCGGTGGCCTGGTTCCAGGGTCGCCTGGAATTCGGTCCGCGCGCCCTGGGCGGTCGCTCCATCATCGGCTGCCCCAGCGTGCCGGGCGTGGCCGACCGCATCAACGCCCAGATCAAGTTCCGCGAGCGCTGGCGGCCGTTCTGCCCGTCCATGCTCGATACCGTGGCGCCGCAGATGCTCAAGGTCGATCATCCTTCGCCCTTCATGACCTTTACCTTCGAGGTCAACGAGGAGTGGAAGAACCGGGTGCCCGAGGTGGTCCACGAGGACGGTACCTCCCGCGCCCAGGTGCTGGAGCGTCGGCACAATCCGCGCTGGTACGACCTCATGGTCGAGCTGGAAAAGCTCACCGGCAACGGCGTCTCCCTCAACACCTCGCTCAACCGCCGCGGCGAACCCATGGTCTGCTCGCCCACCGATGCCCTGAACATGTTCTTCGGCTCGGATCTGCAGTACCTGATCATGGAAGACATCCTGGTGGTCAAGGAGGGGGCAGGCCTATGACGCGTTCCGCCGAACCGCGGGTGCTGCAGTTCTGTCACGGCTACGACGGTCCCTTCCTCGACTGCGCCCGCCAGACCGCCAGCCTCTTCGCGGGCAGCGGCTATCGCGTCACCACGGTCTTTCTCACCGGCACCGCCGATGCCGAGGTAGCGGCCGGCTGCGGCAGCGACGAGGTGCTGTTCCTGGAGTATTCCTCGCGCGACGTGCGCGGCCTCAAGCTCGGCGCCATCCAGGCGCTGCGCGAGATCGTCCGCTCGCGGGGCATCCGCTTCGTCATCGCCCATAGATTCAAGCCGATCTGGATCGCCTGCCTGGCCACCAATCTGCCGGTGATCGGCGTGCACCACGCCTTCGGCGACTACGACCGAGTCGGTCGGCGGCTGTTCGCCAAGCTGATGAGCAGGCGCCTGACGCTCCTGGCAGTCTCCGATGCGGTGCGCGACGAGATCCGCCAGCGCCTCAAGGACTGGCCGGCCGAGCGTATCGAGACCCTCTACAACCGCCTGGATGTCGAGGCGGTGGAGCGCGAGCTGCTGCCGGCCGATCAGGCCCGCGCCGAGCTCAAGCTGCCCCAGGAGGCCTGGATCGTCGGCAACGTCGGCCGCCTGCATCCGGACAAGGACCAGGCCACTCTGTTGCGCGGCTTCGCCGCCGCCTTGCCGAATCTACCGGCCAATGCCCTGCTGGCGATTCTCGGCAAGGGCCGCCTGGAAGACGACCTCAAGGACCTGGCCCGCGAACTGGCCATCGCCGACCGGGTACTGTTCCTCGGCCAGGTGGAAGGCGCCCGGCGCTACTTCAAGGCCTTCGACGTCTTTGCCCTGAGTTCCGATCACGAGCCCTTCGGCATGGTCCTGCTGGAAGCCATGGCCGCCGGCGTGCCGCTGATCGCCACCTCCTGCGGCGGCGCCCGGGAGATCGTCGAAGGCGTCGGCTTCCTCTTTCCCCTGGGCGATGCCGAAGCCCTCGGCCAGGGGCTGCAGCACCTGGGTCGGCTGGCACCGAGCCAGCGACGCGCCTGCGTGCAGCACATGCGCGAGCGCCTGGCCGAACGCTTCTCCGACGCGGCCGTGCGCCGTGACTTCTGGCGCCTGCCGATGGTCGCCGCCTTCAAGGCCCCGGCGCCGTGAAAGTCCTGTTCCTGGTCCAGAAGGAGCAACGCATCCTGCTGGACCACTTCTATGCCAGCATCGCCGCCCACTGCGATTGCGACCTGCGCTGGCTGAGCGACGAGGAACAGGCCGATCTGCGCGCCTATTTCCGCCGCGCCGTGCCCCAGCCCGAGCAATACGACCGCATCCTGCTGTTCCTGAGATTCAAGAAGCAGCTCAGGCAGGTCTCGTTCATCCGCAGCCTGCCCAATCTGGTGGAGCTGGAACACGACGCCTACCAGAATTTCATCCCCTGCAAGTACACCGGCAAGTTCAGTCGCTACTACCAGGCCATGCCCCACGTCCGGGTGCTGGTCTCCGGCGCCGGCGTGGCGCGGCGGCTGCAGGAGGAGGGGGTGGACGCCCACTTCGTGCCCAAGGGCTATGACGACAGCCGCCTGCGCGACCTGGGTGTCGAGCGCGACATCGAACTGGGCTTCGTCGGCAGCCTCGGCAGCGTGGCCTACAGCGGGCGCAAGCAATTGCTGGAAGACCTGGCCAAGGTCGAGCCGCTGCTGATCACCAAGACCCGCTCGGGCGACGAATACCTGCATACCCTCAACCGCATCCGCTACTTCGTCGGCGCCGATGTCGGCATGGGCGAATACATGATCAAGAACTTCGAGGCCATGGCCTGCGGCTGCGTGCTCTTCACCTTCGATCAGGGTGAAGAGGAGAACCGCGCCCTGGGTTTTGCGGATGGCGTCAACGTGGTGCTCTATCGCTCGCTGGACGAGTTGCGCGAGAAACTCGCCCGGCTGCGCGGGGACCCGGCGCACGCCGCGGCCATCGCCAGGGCTGGAGAGGCCCTGGCGCGTCACTCTTTCGCTTTCGGCCACTTGGGTGAGCGCATCGTTTCGGCTATAACCCCAGCGCTGCGACCGGCAGTCGCTCCGGGGTTCCTGCACCGCCTGCTCGGCAGGCTGGGACGCTGATGCGCTGCCCGAGGTCCGGCTTTCGACTCAACTGGCAGAAAGGGTAGAACGTGCAGTTTTCCGCCGACAGCGACATCTCCGTGGTCGTCACCAGTTGCGGGCGCTTCGACCTGCTGCGGCAGACGCTGGCGACCTTCGACGAATTCAACACCGCGCCCATCCGCCGCGTCTTCATCACCGAGGACTCCGGTGACGAGGCGGTACGGGACTGCATCCCCGCCCATTGGCGCGAACACACCGAGTTCATCGTCAACAATCCCAAGCTTGGCCAGATGCGCAGTGTCGACGCCGCCTATGCCCGGGTCGAGACCAGCTGGATCTTCCACTGCGAGGATGACTGGGCCTTCTATCGCCCCGGCTTCATCGAGGATTCCCAGGCGCTGCTGGAGGCCGATCCCCAGGCGCTGCAGGTCTGGCTGCGCAGCCATGCCCATGACCTGGCGATCCACAGCCCCTACGTCTATCTCAAGCCGCGGCAGGTGCATGCCGGCATCGCCTTCCATGAAGTCGGCTCGCACAAGCCCGAATGGCAGGGCTTTTCCTTCAATCCCGGTCTGCGCCGGCGCGCCGACTACCTGCTGCACGCCCCCTATGGCGACTTGAGCGGCGAGAAGGAGCTGTCCCGACGCTATGCCGACGCCCAGCGCCATGCGCTGATCCTGGAAAACGATGCCGTGCTGCACACCGGCTTCGGCCAGCACGTGATCAGCGGCAAGGACCGCAACGACAAGCAGAAGCGTCGGCGGATGGAACGCATCAAACTGGCACTGGCCTTCCTGGTCGGTGCACTCCTGGGAGCCCTGTTGTGGTGACACCCTTGCTCGATCGCCTGCAGCAGAGCCGCTATTTCACCCTGGCGGTGTTGGTGTTCATGGCCGCCTACCTGTGCATCCCCACGGCCAAGCTGATCAACAGCTACTACTATGCGGCGATCGCCCTGCCGGCGCTGATCCTCTTCGTCCTGCGGCCGCGCTTGATCGACTGGCGCTCGCCGCTGCTGCTGCTCTGGCTGGTGTTTCTCGCCTGGTTCATCGTGCCGGGAGTGCGGGCCGAAGAGGGACAGTTCTTCAAGCATATTCTCTATGTGCTGCTGTTCGTGCTGACCGTGGCCTGCCTGGTGGATGGCGATTTCTTCCGCCGCCCCGGCTTCGTGCGCCTGGCGTTCTGGGTCGTCTGCGCCTATGCCGTGGGCTCCAGCCTGGTGTTCTGGCTCACCGGCCACTATGCGGTCGGCCAGCGGGTCATCCATTTGCCGGGACGCATCTCCAATCCCATCTATGTGAGCATCTGGATGGTCTGCCTGGGCGGCCTGGCCGCGCCCACCTGGATCCGCGAGCGGCGCTGGATCGAGTTGCTGGCGGCGGTGGTGGTCAGCATCGTCGGCATCTCCTTCGCCCTGCAGACCCGTACCGGCCTGGTGGGCATCGGCTTCCTGGCCGCCCTCGGCGTGCTCTTCGCCTTTCCGCGCTTTCCGCTGCGCACCCTGGCGCTGGTGGTCCTGGTCAGTGCCCTGATCGCCGGAGTGGTGCAGGTGGTGCATACCGAAGCCTGGTTCGTCGCCTTCTGGGGCCGGGCGGATTCCGGACGCATCGAGCTGTTCCACTTCATGATCAAGGACTGGGAGTCCTGCGGCTGGTGGCTGGGCTGCGGCCTGGGCTATCAGAGCCATGACCTGCTGCACGGCACCGAGGCCATCCAGCACCCGCACAACATCTTCGTGTCCTTCGGCATCTATACCGGCCTGGTGTCGCTGCTGATCTTCGGCGTGCTGATGCTGGCCAGCCTGGGCGCGGCTCTGCGCCAGCGAGATCCCTGGGGTCTCTATCTGGCCGTGGCGCTGCTGATGCTCAATTTCGACGGCGCCAAGCTGATCGGCAATCCGGACGAGTTGTGGCCGCTGGTGCTGTTGCCCGCGGCGATGATCGTCGGCGCCGAGGTGCAGCGCCGGCGCAAGCTGGCGCTGGGACAGGCGGTGCCGGTCCAGTCCTGATCTAGTCCTGCAGCTGCCGGTCGAGTTCGCGCCAGTCCAGGGGCTGGCGGCAGGCTTCGGCATAGGCCCTGAGGAAGGGTTCGCGACCGGGTTCGAACAGCCAGTCGCGGTCTTCGCCGTAGCGCAGCAGGTGATGGAAGTTGCGCACCCGCAGGCGCAGCGGCAGACGCCGCGCATGACAGCGCAGATCGGCGATGTCGATCAGGCCCAGTTCGCCTTCTGGCGTCAGCACCACGTTGCCCAGGTGCAGCGAGCGGAAGTAGACGCCACTGTCGTGCAATTCGGCGATGAAGCGACCCAGGGCGGGGCGCAGCGCCGCGGCCTCGCTCGAGGTCCGTAGCTGGCGCAGGGTGGCGCCCGGCAGCGGGCTGTAGTGCACCAGATCGCGCTGCAGCGAGGCGGCGCGATAGACCTCCAGCACCCGCGGACAGGGAATGCCGCGCTCGGCCAGTTGGCGGGCGTTGTCGGCGAAGCGCTGGGCATAGGGAAACAGAGCGGCCGAGGTCAGCAGCCGTTTGCGGCGGAACAGCTTGAGGTAGCTGCCATCGGTGAGGCGCAGGACCTTGTCGCCGTGGTGGTCGGCTTCCACTACCTGGGCGGCGTCGCGCAGTTCGAGATAGCGCGAATGTTCGAGAGGCTTCATGCAGGACCCGTCAACGTCAGGGCGAGCATGTTACCCGAAGGTGGCAGGCTGTGAAGTGACCCTTACGCCCTATCCTGCCGCTTGTTGTTAGAATCGACTTTTTGCCGGCACTCTTACATGCGCCCAACACGTCAACTCCTGTACTTCGTCTATGGCGGTGCTCAGGCCTATCGGCAGGAGCTGAAGTTCAGCCTGCTGAGCGTGCTGCATTGGCGGCAGCAGCAGGACATCGCCATCCGTATCCTGACCGACCGGCCACAGGACTATCGCGGCTGGCCGGTGGAAGTGCTGGCCATCGAGGGGGCGACACTCAAGGCCTGGCAGGGGCAGCACGGCTATCTGCACCGCAGCAAGGCCTGCGCCATCGCCTGGGCGCTGCCGCGGGCCGGCAAGACCCTGTTTCTGGACAGCGACACCGTGGTCCAGGCGCCCCTGGCTCCCCTGTTCGACGGAATCAATGACCAGCGCGGAGTCATGGATGTCGAGGAGTGGCCGTGGCGCAAGGCCCGCAGCCGCCCGGAGTTCGCCCGTTTCGCCGCTGCCCTGGCCGCGCGCGGACAAGAGCCAGCGGAGGACACCCGACTCTACAACAGCGGGGTCTGCGGTCTGGCCCGGACGCATCTGCCGCGAGTCGAGCGGGCCATTGCCCTGATCGATGACTGGCATGGCCACGACGAGGAGGTCCACACCCTGGAGCAGATCGCCCTGTCGTTCAGCCTGGCGGATTTGGCCATCAGCGAGGCCCGGGGATCCATTCGCCACTACTATGCGGAAAAGCGCTTTCTGCACTTCATGCTGGCGCACTTCTTCGAACGCTATGGCGAAGACTATTCCCCAACGCTGCAGAGCAGCTGGCAAGAGGTGCCCTTGACCAAGCCGCTGCCCGATGTCTGGACGCGGCTGCGGGTGAAGTGGCAATTGGCCGGACTGGACAAACAGCGCGCGAGCCTGGGACGCAAGCTGCTCTATGGCTGCCTGGCGACCCAGGACAGCTACGCCCGCGCCTGTCGCCACGTCTGGTGGGAGCGGGCCCTGAGCGAACGTCTGGGCGGCGGCGACCGCCAGGCCTTCGCCGAAGGCATCTGGCCTAACGACCTACCGCGTCCGCACCTGGCCGACGAAGCCAGCGCGGCCCTCGACTACCTGCGCAAGCGAGTGCGCGGCTAGGCCGCCCTCTTCAGGAAACCCCATGCGAACGCTCTTTCTCGTCGTCCTCTATGGCTTGCGCCCCGGGGAGTCGGCCACCCTCGACAGTCTGCTGGCCCAGCCCCCGGCCAGCCTGCCGGCCGACAGTGCCCTGCTGGTCTGGAACAACGGTCCTCGGCCTTTGGAAGACGCCGAGCGGCAGCGCCTGCTGGCCGCGCCGGGCTGGGCGGAGGTGCTCATCCGGGAGGACGTCGGCAATCCACCCCTGAGTCGGGTCTACAATCTGGCGTTGCGGCAGGGCGCGGAGCGCCTGGTGATCTTCGACCAGGACACCGTGGTGGACGGGCGCTATCTGCAGGCGCTCGGCCAGGAGGCCGAGTTGCTGGTCCCCCTGGTGCTGGGGGCCGGCGCCATCCGCTATCCCCACCAGTACAAGGCGGTGGTGACCACCGAAGGACCTCTGGATCCCCAGGCCACCGTGACCATCAGTTCGGGCCTGTGCCTGACGCAGGGCCTGGCCGCGCGTATCGCGGCCCGCCACGGCGATGTCTTCGACGAGCGCTTCGCCCTCTATGGCGTCGATGTCTCCTTTTTCCTGCGCGTCCAGGCGCTGGCCCGGGAAGAGTCAGTCGAGCTGCTCTGCGCGGGCATCCTCGACCATTCGCTGTCCGAACTGGAAGCGGAAACCCCGGCCCAGCGGCGCTTTCGCGACATCGAGAAATTCTATGTCGCCCTGCTGCTGCGTCTGCACTACAAGGGCGCTTCCCGCGGCAAGGTGCTGCGCTACCTGGGGCGGCAGCTGCTAGGCAATCGTCTCTATCTGTATGGCGTGCTGCCGCGGATGCTGCGGACCATCCTCAGCGGGCGGCATCCCCGGGCGTAGCGCCCGGCAGCGGCCAGATCACCGCCTCGTGGCGGCTGTAGTAGAGGCTGTCGGCGGGGATGTCGCGCATCACCAGGGCGCCGGCCCCGACCACCACGTTGTCGCCGATGGTCAGGTGGTCGCCGACGATGCAGACGTGGGCGCCGAGGCTGACGTTGTCGCCGATGAAGATACCGACGAGTTGCGCCGGATCGTCGCTCTTGATGCCGATGGTGGTGTGCTGACGGATCATCACGTTACGCCCGATCACCGCCAGATTCGACACGCAGATGCCCATGCGATGAGGCAGGCGCAGCCCGGGCCCGATACGGGCGCCCAGCAGGATCTCGATGTTGTGCCGGCGGATCAGCCGGCGATTGATCCGCTCGGCCAGCTTGCGATAGTTGAGCAGGCCACGCGGGCGGCAGTAGAGGAATTGCGCCAGGCGATACCAGAACAGAAAGCTCGGACTCTCTCCCGCAGTGACGCGCCGGAGCAGACGCTTGAGTCGCAAGGGCTTGCCGGGTGCGTCCAGCACCTCCAGGCGCCAGTAATCCTTGAGTTCGGCGAAGGTGGCGATCAGCGGCGGCATGCTAGGTGTTCCGTGGCGGGGGAGGGCCAGCCTAGCGGAAAATCCCCTGGCTGGGTCAGCGGCGGGTGCGTGTTAACATGGCGCTTTTGCGTCACGACGAGACCATGAGCCAAGACTCCCCTGCGCAGACCTCCAGTCTGAAGATCTATTTCCGCCTGCTCGGCTACGTGCGGCCCTACATCGGCATGTTCGCCCTGAGTATCGTCGGCTTTCTGATCTTCGCCTCCACCCAGCCGATGCTGGCGGGCATCCTCAAGTACTTCGTCGATGGCCTGAACAACCCCAACGCCTCCATGTTCCCGGGCTGGCCCATCGTCGGTGGTCTGCACCTGGTGCAGGCGGTGCCGCTGATGATCATCCTCATCGCCGCCTGGCAGGGCGTCGGTTCCTTTCTCGGCAACTACTTCCTGGCGCGGGTCTCCCTCGGCCTGGTGCACGACCTGCGCGTGGCGCTGTTCAACCACATGCTGCGCCTGCCCAATCGCTATTTCGACGCCAACAATTCGGGCCACCTGATCTCGCGTATCACCTTCAACGTCACCATGGTGACCGGCGCCGCCACCGAGGCGATCAAGGTGGTGATCCGCGAGGGCATGACCGTGATCTTCCTGTTCGCCTCGCTGCTGTGGATGAACTGGAAGCTGACCCTGGTGATGGTGGCCATCCTGCCGCTGATCGCCCTGATGGTGACCAGCGCCAGTCGCAAGTTCCGCAAGCAGAGCAGCAAGATCCAGTCGGCCATGGGCGACGTCACCCACATCACCTCCGAGGCCATCCAGGGCTATCGGGTGGTGCGCAGCTTTGGCGGCGAAACCTACGAGCAGCAGCGCTTCCTCGATTCCAGCACCGCCAACACCGACAAGCAGCTGACCATGACCAAGACCGGCGCGGTCTATACGCCCATGCTGCAGCTGGTCATCTATTCGGCCATGGCGGTGCTGATGTTCCTGGTGCTCTGGCTGCGCGGCGAAGCCTCCGCCGGCGACCTGGTGGCCTACATCACCATGGCCGGCCTCTTGCCCAAGCCGATCCGCCAGCTTTCCGAAGTCAGCTCCACCATCCAGCGCGGCGTGGCCGGTGCGGAAAGCATCTTCGAACAACTCGACGAGCCCGCCGAGCGCGACGACGGCCGTGAAGAACGCGAGCGCGTCCAGGGTCGGCTGGAGGTACGCAACCTGACCTTCCGTTACCCGGGCACCGACAAGCCCGTACTGGAAGGCATCGACTTCGTCGCCGAGCCCGGCCAGATGGTGGCCCTGGTGGGTCGCTCGGGCAGCGGCAAGTCGACCCTGGCCAATCTCATTCCGCGCTTCTACCAGCACGAAGAGGGCGAGATCCTCCTCGACGGCTTGGAGATCCAGGACTATCGCTTGCACAACCTGCGCCGGCACATCGCCCTGGTGACCCAACACGTCACCCTGTTCAACGACAGCGTCACCAACAACATCGCCTATGGCGATCTGGCCGGGGCGCCCATGGAGCAGGTCAAGGCGGCGGCCGAAGCGGCCTATGCCGACGAATTCATCCAGCGCCTGCCGCAGCAGTACGACACCCAGGTCGGCGAGAACGGCGTGCTGCTCTCCGGCGGTCAACGCCAGCGCCTGGCCATCGCCCGGGCGCTGCTTAAGAACGCGCCGCTGCTGATCCTCGACGAAGCCACCTCGGCGCTGGACACCGAATCCGAGCGCCATATCCAGGCGGCACTGGACCGGGTCATGCAGGGGCGCACCACCCTGGTGATTGCCCATCGCCTCTCCACCATCGAGAAGGCCGACCTGATCCTGGTGATGGACCATGGCCGCATCGTCGAGCGTGGCAGCCATGGCGAGCTGCTGGCGCTGAACGGCTACTATGCGCGCCTGCACGCCAAGCAATTCGAGGAAGTCGCTCCCGTGGCGCCCACGTCCCATGCTGAATAGCTTCCGTTTCTGGCGCGAACGCGGCTGGACGACGATCTCCGCGGCCGACTATGCCGCCACCTGGCAGCGCCATGGCGGCAGCGTCGCGACTCACCCCGAGATCGTCGCGCGTCTGGCCGAACTGGCCGGCATTCCGGTGCGCTACCTGGGCTGGCCCGGCGCGGACGGTCTGCAGGCCGCGGTACCCTGCTGGGGGCGTGAACTGGCGCTCTCGCGCAGCGTGCTGAAGAAGCGCCGCCAGCGCGCCCTGTTCGACCTGGGCAATGCCGAGATCATCCTGCCGGCCGCGGCCGGTACCGCCGCACCCCTGCGCCAGCGCGCCCGCTATCTGTCGCCCCTGTGCGACGAGCGTTTCGCCGGTCTGCGCCGGCAGAGCGAGGAACTGGCCATGCTCCGCGAGCCGGAAGCCTGGTCGAAGAAGTTCCGCTACAACCAGCGTCGCGAGCAGCGGCTCTTCGAAGATGCTGGCGGTCGTGCTGTACCCATGGCCGAGCTGGACAGCACCGAGCAGGCACGGATCTATGCCGAGCTGTTCGAGGCGCGCTGGGGCTTCGAGGTCCCGGGTAAGGAGCGCCTGGCCGAGGTGTTCGCCTTGCTGCGGGAGTTCATGACCGGTTCGCTACTGATGCTCGGCGAGCGCCCGGTGGCCATCCAGGTGCTCTATCGGGTGGAGGCGCCCGAATGGATCAGCGTCGAATACGTCAATGGCGGTGTCGATCCCGCTGCCAGCGACCTGAGTCCCGGCAGCGTCCTCACCTATCTGAACACCCAGGCCGCCTGGCAGGATGCCCGCGCCCTCGGCAAGGCCTTGCGCTATTCCTTCGGCCGCGCCGATCGCGACTACAAGGACCGCTGGTGCCATCGCGTCACCGTCTTCGAGAGCTGAGATGACCGCCCGCAAACAAGCCCTGCTCAAACGTCACCGCCGGCACAAGCGGTTGGCCCTGGCGGTCATCGCCGTCGTGCTGCTCGGCTGCCTGGCGCTGGGGCCCTGGTGGAGCGCGCCGCTGCTGGCGCTGCTGGTCTGGCTCGGCCACGAGGCCTGGTTCGCCGACCATCTCTTCTATTCGCCGCGTGACAACTACAGCTACCAGTTCCCCACCGACACCCTGGTGCTGGGCCTGCATCTGCAGCACGGTCGCCTGGCCGCGGTGGAATTACCGCCGGGCGAGCTGACGCTGTTCCTGGAATGCCGCCTGCGTGCCGGCTGGCTCGGCCGACTGTTGGATCCCCAGGTGCGGCTGCGGGCGGGCGACGATAGCGATCGCCAGGACTTCGAGCGCGGCGTCGCCGGGCGGCGCTATGTCAATCTCAGCGGCTATGCCGAGGCCCTGCGCCGTGGCGAGCTGCACCTCTGGACACGCTTCTGTCGGCTGCAGGGCGAGTTGCGCCTGCACGTCTTCGCCCAGCCGGATTTCCGGGAAAAAAGGGTCATGGTCATCGCGCCCCATGCCGACGATGCCGAGCTGGCCGCCTTCGGGCTCTACAGCCAGGCACGGGAAGCCAGCATCGTCACCCTGACTCAGGGCGAGATCGAGGCCGAGCACTACCAGCGCCTGGGCCTCGACCGCCAGGCCGCGGCCCGGCTCAAGGGCCGACTGCGTACCTGGGACAGTCTGGTCACGCCGCTGTGGGGCGGGGTACCGCCGGCGCGTTGCGTGCAGCTGGGCTACTACTGCCTGCAGCTGCCGGCCATGCGCCAGGCGCCGGCGGAGGCCTTCGGCTCACGCGAGTCCGGCGACAGCGATGTGCGCAGTGCCCGCCGCCACAATCTCTTGCAGCTGCCCGGCGATGTCGACGGCGCCCCCACCTGGCGTAATCTGGTCGCCGACCTGGTGGCGCTGCTGGAGCACTTTCGCCCCGAGGTGGTGTTGTTGCCGCATCCGCAGATCGATCCCCATGCCGATCACGTGGCCAGCGCCCAGGCCCTGCGCGAGGCCCTGACCCTCAGTCAGTGGCAGCCCGAGCTCGAGTTGCTCTACGCCAACCACCTGCACGACAACGACCGCTGGCCCATGGGCCCGGCCGAGGGCGGCATCGCCCTGCCGCCGGCCATCGAAACGCCCACGCCCCTGGTACCCTGGAGTCCGTTGCTGACGCCCGAGCGGCGGCTGGACAAGGCCATGGCCCTGGGTATGCAGCACGACCTGCTGGTGCCGCTGCCGGCGAAGAAACGCCTGCGCCGCGCCATCCAGTGGCTGCTGGCCGGACGCCGCTGGCCGCGCACCGGCGAAGACGAGTTCTTCCGCAAGGCCGTGCGCCGTCACGAGCTGTTCTGGATAAGCCGCCGCGACGAGCCCTGACCCCGGCGTCTCCCGCCGGCAGGCGCTTCCGGGGCGCCTTGGCCCCTATGCTATGATCGCCGCCATTTTCGCGCTTTGGAGCCTGTCCCTATGAAGCTGACCATGCCTCGCTTCGATCTCGCGCCGGTCCTGGTGGTCGGCGACGTGATGCTCGACCGCTACTGGCACGGCACCACCTCGCGGATTTCCCCCGAGGCGCCGGTGCCCGTGGTGCGCGTCGACCAGCACGAGGATCGTCCCGGTGGCGCGGCCAACGTCGCCCTCAATATCGCCGCCCTGGGCGCACCGGCCTATCTGGTCGGCGTCACCGGCCAGGACGAAGCCGCCGATGCCCTCACCGACAGCCTGAGAGCCGCCCATGTGCAGGTGCGCTTTCAGCGCATCGCCCAGCAGCCGACCATCGTCAAGCTGCGCATCATGAGTCGCCATCAGCAGCTGATCCGCGTCGACTTCGAAGAGCCCTTCGACACCGATGCCCAGGCGCTGGCCTCGGACACCGCCGCCATGCTGGCCGGGGTCAAGGTGCTGGTGCTGTCCGACTACGGCAAGGGCGCGCTGAAGAACCACCAGGCCCTCATCCAGTTGGCCAAGGCGCGCAACATCCCGGTGCTGGCCGATCCCAAGGGCAAGGACTTCTCCATCTATCGCGGCGCCAGCCTGATCACGCCGAATCTCTCCGAATTCGAAGCCATCGTCGGCGTCTGCGCCGACGATGCCGAACTGGTGGCCAAGGGCAGCGAGTTGATGGCGCGCCTGGACCTGGGCGCCCTGCTGGTGACCCGCGGCGAGCACGGCATGACCCTGCTGCGTCCCGGCCAGGCGGCCCTGCACCTGCCGGCTAGGGCCCGCGAGGTGTTCGATGTCACTGGCGCGGGCGACACCGTGATCTCCACCCTGGCCGCCGCCCTGGCCGCTGGCGAGGACCTGCCCCAGGCCGTGGGCCTGGCCAATCTGGCCGCCGGCATCGTGGTCGGCAAGCTGGGCACCGCCGCCATCAGTGCCCCCGAGCTGCGGCGCGCGGTGCAGCGCTCGGAAGGCTCGGAGCGCGGCGTCCTGACCCTGGAACAGCTGCAACTGGCCATCGAGGACGCCCGCGCCCATGGCGAGAAGATCGTCTTCACCAACGGCTGCTTCGACATCCTCCACGCTGGCCATGTGACCTATCTGGAGCAGGCGCGGGCCCAGGGCGATCGGCTGATCGTGGCGGTCAACGACGATGCCTCGGTGACCCGCCTCAAGGGCCCGGGGCGACCGATCAACAGCGTCGACCGGCGCATGGCGGTGCTGGCCGGACTCGGCGCGGTGGACTGGGTCATTCCCTTCAGCGAGAACACCCCGGAGCGCCTGCTGGAACAGGTGCGCCCGGATGTGCTGGTCAAGGGCGGCGACTACAAGAGCGTGGAAGAGGTGGTCGGCGCCCAGATCGTGCAGGCCTATGGTGGCGAGGTACGCATCCTCGGCCTGGTGGAAAATAGCTCCACCACCGCCATCGTCGAGCGCATTCGCAACCGTACCTGAGCGCGGACGCTCGGGTTAAGCTGGCGTAGAACCGCTACGGAGCTGCGCCATGTCCTCGACGCCCCTGCTGATCCTGGGTACCGCCGTTTCAGCTGACCAGAACGCTGGCCACCCCCTTGGCCACCCCCTCAAGCTGGCCAACCGCCACGGCCTGATCGCCGGCGCCACGGGCACCGGCAAGACCGTGACCCTGCAGCGTCTCGCCGAGGCCTTCAGCGACGCTGGCGTCGCCGTCTTCGCCACCGACATCAAGGGCGATCTCTGCGGCCTTGGCGCGGCCGGCGCGCCCCAGGGCAAGCTGGCCGAGCGTATCGCCACCCAGGGCCTGCCGCATCTGTCCCGCGCCTATCCGGTCACCCTCTGGGACGTCGACGGCCAGCGCGGTCATCCGCTGCGCACCACCCTGAGCGAGATGGGGCCGCTGCTGCTGGGCAGTCTGCTGGAGCTGACCGACAGCCAGCAGGCCGCCTTGCACGCTGCCTTCACCGTGGCCGATCGCGAAGGCCTGCTGCTGCTCGACCTCAAGGACCTCAAGGCGGTTCTCAATCACCTGCGCGAACAGCCCGAGATCCTTGGCGAAGACCGTGCCCTGTTCACCGGCGCCTCGGCCCAGGCGCTGCTGCGCCGGCTGGCGACCCTAGAGCAGCAGGGCGCCGAGGCCTTCTTCGGCGAGCCGGCGTTGCAGCTGGAAGAGGTGCTGCGCCCCGAGCCCGATGGCCGTGGCCGCATCCACCTGCTCGACGCCAGCCGCCTGGTGCACGAGGCGCCCAAGGTCTATGCCACCTTTCTGATCTGGCTGCTGGCCGAGTTGTTCGAGCAACTGCCCGAGCGCGGCGATGCCGATAAGCCGGTGCTGGCGCTGTTCTTCGACGAGGCCCATCTGCTGTTTGGCGACACCCCCAAGGCCCTGCGCGAGCGTCTGGAACAGGTGGTACGGCTGATCCGTTCCAAGGGCGTCGGCGTCTATTTCGTCACCCAGTCGCCCAGCGACCTGCCGGATGCCGTTCTCGCCCAGCTGGGCTTGCGCATCCAGCATGGCCTACGCGCCTTCACGGCGCGGGAGCAGAAGGCCTTGCGCGCGGTGGCCGACGGCTTCCGACCCAATCCGGCGTTCGACAGCCTGGAGGTGCTGACCGAACTGGGCATCGGCGAGGCCCTGGTAGGCAGCCTGGAAGACAAGGGGACGCCGGCGATGGTCCAGCGCGTGGCCATCGCCCCGCCGCAATCCCGGGTCGGTCCCTTGAGCGAAGCCGAGCGTCAGACGCTGATCCGCCAGTCGCCCCAGGCGGGTCGCTATGACAGGGCCGTGGATCGCGAATCGGCCTACGAGATCCTGCGGGAGCGTCAGGCCGAGCGGGTACCGGCGGAGGCGCCGGCAGCGGCACAGACCAAGGCCGAGCAGGGCGGTGCCCTTAGCGATCTGGTGGGCGAACTCGCGGGAAATGCGCTCAGGAGCGCGGCGCGCCAGGCGGCCAATCAGCTTGGGCGGCAGTTGGTGCGTGGGCTGCTCGGCTCCTTGCTGGGCGGCAAGCGCCGCTAGCCGATTAGCAGGCAAAAAAAGACCCCGCCTGGCGGGGTCTTTTGCTTTCACGCCGCCATTACATGCGCGGGGCGACGGGATTGGCGTCGTTGGAGATGGTCACTTCCACGCGACGGTTCAGGGCGCGATCGGAGGCATTGCTGTTGCTGGCCACCGGGAAGGCCTTGCCATAGCCACGGGTCTGGATGCGGCTCGGCTCGACACCGGCACTGACCAGGGCGGTCTGGATGGCCTGGGCGCGACGCTCGGACAGCTGCTGGTTGTAGGAGTCGCTGCCGACGCTGTCGGTGTAACCCTCGACGATCACCTTGCGCTCGGGATTCTGCTTCAGGTAATCGGCCAGCTTCTGGGCATTGGCGTAGCCCTGGGGCTTGAGTTCGGCCTTGTTGAAGTCGAACAGCACGTTGCCAAAGGTCACCACGGTGCCACGCTCGGTCTGCTTGGCCTGCAGGGCGTCCTGCAGTTGCTTGAGCTGGGCGGTACGGGCGTCCAGGCGGGCCTGGGTGCGCTCGGCGTCGACGTTCTGCATCTGGGCTTCGGTCATGCGCAGCTTGATGGTCTGCATGGCCGTCTGGATGCGCTGGTTGGTCAGGTAGGCCAGCTGGTCGACGGTCTTCTCGTTTTCACCGTCCTTGTAGGCCTTTTCGGCCTTCTGCAGCCAGGCACCGGCATCCTTGGTCTCCAGGGCGGCCAGCTGGGCAGCCTGGGGCTGGGACTCCAGTGCGGAATAGTCGGATTTGGCCTGTTCCAGGTTGGGGTTGGGCGGCGTGGAGCAGGCGGCCAGGGCCAGGCTGAGCAGCGACACGGCAGGGATCAGAATGTGTTTACGCATGATGGTCGTCCTTTGAGTTCGTGAAGGGAGGAAAGGGGCGGTCGCTTACTGCTGGACCTTCTTCTGCAGGTTCTGCTGGAGCTGCAGGTTGATCTGACCTTCCTCACGGATCTGCTGGATGCTGTTCTGGGCATCCTTGAGCGCGGCGTCGGCCTTGGCGGCCTGGGTCTTGCGGGTGGCCAGGCGGGCATCCCACTCGGCCTGCTCGGCCAGTTGCTTGGCTTCTTCGTACTTCTCGTTGGAGAGGGCGGTCTGGGCCTGGGTCCACTTGTCCTGGGCCGACTTGGTCTCGATGGGCGCGAACTGGTTGCCACCGGAGCTCACGGCCTCGTTGACGGCGGACTGGGTCACGGCCATCTGCGCGGTCGGCGGATTGCCGGCACAACCGGCCAGCAACAGTGAGCTGCCCAGGGCAAGGGCTGCCAGTTTCAGGGTGCAGGCTTTGGAAAGGGACTTTTGGGCAGTGGCACTCTTCATGGATTCAAGCTCCGTTGTTGATCCGAAAAGCGCGCCGCCGGCACGGGCAGGGCGGGCGCCTGGTCATGGAAAGCCGCATGTGGAAACAAGCCCGGCGCGACCCCGAGAGGTCCGTGGCGGGTGCTGACAACCAGCCCTCGTCCAGCGCTGCGGTCTGACTCTGTGACCGCTCATCCGACAAAAATGTTCACTGGCTATCGAATTTTGCCGTGGCGTGGAGGTGCTTGGCAGAGCGGTAGCGGCGTAGGTAAAGCTGCAGGTCGGCGGTTAATCCGCCGTGTCGGACTGCAGTCGATGCAGGTGCTTGCGCGCCAGTTCCAGAAAGCGTGGCGTCGTGCCGGCATCGGCGTAGAGGGGGTCGCCGAGTTCATCGGTGGCCACCACTTCCTCGCCCTGCACATAGGGAAAGCTGGCTTCCAGCTCTTCGAAGGCGGCCGCCAGCAACTCGCTGAGCAAAGCTTCGGGCGTGCGCTGGGGATAGAGTTCGCAGAGGGCCTCGAGACGGGCCGCGGTCTCGACTTCCAAGTCGAGGCGGTAGCTGCGGGTGGTGCCGGAGGTGGTGGCCTGCTGCTCCCATTGGTGAGCGAGTTCGCGAATCTTCATGGGTATCTCCCGTGGCTTAGGCAAAGGTCGGATATTCAGGTCGGACGCGGCTGGGCACCCTGCAACGACCGGAGCTTGCAACCGCGTCACTAGGGTGCTGTCCTCTGCGCTAGACCGCAGCGGTTGCCGTGAGGTCCGAACCGGTACTTTCGAGGAGCACGAGATGGTGGAAATCGATATTCGCCTGCGCGAGCAGGTGCGGTTGCTGGGTGAGCTCCTGGGGCAGACCATTGCCGACCAGCATGGCGCGGCCTTTCTCGACAAGATCGAGCGGATCCGCAAGGGCGCCAAGGCCGCCCGTGGCGGCTCCGCGGAGGGTGCCCGCCAGCTGGGCGACACCCTGGATACCCTGGCCGAAGACGAACTGCTGCCGGTGGCGCGAGCCTTCAGCCATTTCCTCAACCTGGCCAATATCGCCGAGGAGTATCACCGGGTCAGACGGCGCACCGAAGACGAGCCGCCACCCTTCGAGCAGCAGGTGCTGCCGGAGTTGCTGGAGCGCCTGGCCGCGGCCGGTCACTCCGGCCAGGAGCTGGCCGAGCGGGTCGCGGCGCTGGACATCGATCTGGTGCTGACCGCCCACCCCACCGAGGTTTCGCGGCGCACCCTGATCCAGAAATACGACGAGATCAGCGCTCAATTGGCGGCCCTCGATCATCGCGACCTGACTTCCGCCGAGGTGGCTGCCATCGAGGCCCGGCTGCGCCGGCTGATCGCCGAGGCCTGGCATACCGAGGAGATCCGCCGCCAGCGCCCGACGCCGGTGGACGAAGCCAAGTGGGGCTTCGCGGTGATCGAGAATTCGCTCTGGCAGGCGATCCCCAGCCTGCTGCGCAAGCTGGACGACTGCCTGCAGGAGCGTACCGGCCAGCGCTTGCCGCTGACGGCGGCGCCGGTACGCTTCTCGTCCTGGATGGGCGGCGACCGCGACGGCAACCCCAATGTCACCGCCGCCATCAGCCGCGAGGTGCTGCTGCTGGCCCGCTGGATGGCCGCCGATCTCTACCTGCGCGACGTCGACCGGCTGGCAGCGGAGCTGTCCATGCAGGCGGCGAGTCCGGCCCTGCGCGAGCAGGCCGGCGATCATCCCGAACCCTATCGCAAGGTGCTCAAGGTGCTGCGCGAGCGGCTGCAGATCACCCGCAGCTGGGCGGCCCATGCCATCACCGATCCCCACGCCGGCGCCCGGCATATTCTCAGCGACAACGCCGAGCTGATCGCCCCGCTGCAGCTGTGTTACGACTCCCTGCAGCACTGCGGTCTGGGCGTCATCGCCGACGGCTCCCTGCTCGACACCCTGCGCCGGGCCCGTACCTTCGGCCTCTATCTGGTCCGTCTGGACATCCGCCAGGACGCCGCCCGCCATGCCGCGGCCCTGGCCGACATCTGCCGCTACCTGGACCTGGGCGACTATGCCGCCTGGAGCGAGGCGCAGCGTCTGGAATTTCTGCGTGGCGAACTCGGCAGCCGGCGTCCCTTGCTGCCGCTGGACGCCGAGCTGGAGGCCGACACCCAGGAGGTGCTCGCCACCTGCCGCGTCATCGCCGCCTCGCCGGCCGATGCCCTGGGCTCCTATGTCATCTCCATGGCCGGTGCCGCATCCGACGTCCTCGCCGTGCAGCTGCTGCTGCGCGAATGCGGGGTGCGCCAGCCGATGCGCGTGGTGCCGCTGTTCGAGACCCTCGACGACCTGGATCAGGCTGGTAGCGCCATCGCCAGTCTGCTCGATCTGCCCGACTACCGGGCGCGTCTGGCCGGTCCCCAGGAGGTCATGATCGGCTATTCCGATTCGGCCAAGGATGCCGGCACCCTGACGGCGGCCTGGGCCCAGTACCGCGCCCAGGAAGCCCTGGTGGACATCTGCGCCAGCCGTGGCGTGGAGTTGCTGCTGTTCCATGGCCGCGGTGGCACCGTGGGGCGTGGCGGCGGTCCGGCCCATGCGGCCATCCTCTCGCAACCGCCGGGCTCGGTGGCCGGGCGCTTCCGTACCACCGAACAGGGCGAGATGATCCGCTTCAAGTTCGGCCAGCCGGCCATCGCCGAGCAGAATCTGACGCTGTACCTGGGCGCCGTGCTGGAGGCCACCCTGTTGCCGCCGCCGGCGCCGGAACCGGCCTGGCGCGAGCAGATGGATCGCCTGGCCCGCGACAGCCTGCAGGCCTATCGCGGCGTGGTGCGCGAGGATCCGCATTTCGTCAGCTATTTCCGCCAGGCCACTCCGGAGCAGGAGCTGGGCCGGCTGCCCTTGGGCAGTCGCCCGGCCAAGCGCCGCGAAGGCGGCGTGGAAAGCCTCAGGGCCATCCCCTGGATCTTCGCCTGGACCCAGACCCGGCTGATGCTGCCCGCCTGGCTCGGCTGGGAGAAGGCGCTGGACGAGGCCGAACGCCGTGGCGAATCGCCGTTGCTGCGCGAGATGCGCGAAGGCTGGCCGTTCTTCCAGACCCGCATCGACATGCTGGAGATGGTGCTGGCCAAGGCCGAAGCCGAACTGGCGCGGCTCTATGACCAGCGCCTGGTGGAGGCCGATCTGCAGGTGCTGGGCAGCCAGCTGCGCGAGCGGCTGCGCCAGGCCGGCGTGGCGGTATTGCGGCTGACCGGGCAGGGGGAATTGCTCGAACACCATCCGGAAACCCTGGTATTCATCGCCGTGCGCAACACCTATCTCGATCCGCTGCACCTCTTGCAGATCGAGTTGCTGGCCCGGGCGCGGGCGGCGGGCGAAAGCCAGCCGGCGGCGCTCGATCAGGCCCTGCTGGTGAGCGTGGCCGGTATCGCCGCAGGACTGCGCAATACCGGTTGAGCAGGCTGTCGCTTTTGCCGGTGCCCGGGGTCGTCTGGACAGGCCCGGCACCTGCGACGCTTGGTAACTTGTGCGGCCAGGGGGCGCTGTGTATGGTTGGTCCCTTTGGCCGTCTCGTGTCGTCGACAACAATCATCGCGACAGCGCCCTGCGCGGGCTGCCAGTCCGAGACCATTCTAAGGAGCAACAGATGCGCGTAATCCTGCTGGGAGCGCCCGGTGCCGGCAAAGGTACTCAGGCCCGGTTCATCACTGAGAAATTCGGCATTCCGCAGGTTTCCACCGGCGACATGCTGCGGGCCGCGGTCAAGGCTGGCACGCCCCTGGGCCTGCAGGTCAAGGACATCATGGACAACGGTGGCCTGGTCTCCGACGAGATCATCATCGCCCTGATCAGCGAGCGTATCCTCGACGCCGACTGCGCCAAGGGTTTCTTGTTCGACGGCTTCCCGCGCACCATTCCCCAGGCCGAAGCCCTCGAAGCCGCCGGCGTCAAGATCGACCACGTGCTGGAAATCGCCGTCGATGACGAAGAAATCGTCCAGCGCCTGTCCGGTCGTCGCGTGCACCCGGGTTCGGGGCGCGTCTATCACATCGAGCACAATCCGCCGAAGGTCGCCGACACCGACGACCTGACCGGCGAGCCGCTGGTACAGCGCGAAGACGACCGCGAAGCCACCATTCGCAAGCGTCTGGACCTCTATCATTCCCAGACCAAGCCGCTGGTGGACTTCTACCAGAAGCTGGGCGCCGCCCAGGGCACGCCGAAGTGCAGCCGCATCGAGGGCGTGGGTTCGGTGGACGCCATCACCGCCAAGGTGCTGCAGGCCCTGAGCTAAAAGCCGGTAACGACCGCCTGTGCCTGCAGGCGGTCCGGTCGCGGCGCCGTCCTGGCGTCACGATCGATGGGCGGGTCCCCTCGCGACCCGTCTTCCTCTAGAATGCGCAGCCCTTTTCCCTAGTTGCGGATCTACCCCATGTCCATCCTGCTCGCCCTCGACACCGCCACCGAAGCCTGCTCGGTCGCCTTGCATCTGGGCGACGAGATCATCCATCGCTACGAGATCGCGCCGCGCCTGCATGCCCAGCGGGTGCTGCCCATGGTGCAGGAGCTGCTGGCCGAGACCGATCTGAGTCTGGCGCAGGTGGACGCCATCGCCTTCGGTCGTGGCCCTGGCGCCTTTACCGGCGTGCGCATCGCCATCGGCGTGGTGCAGGGCCTGGCCTTCGGGCTGGACCGGCCGGTGCTGCCGGTATCGAATCTGGCCATCATCGCCCAGCGCGCCTGGCGCGAGCGGGGTGTGACCCAGGTGGCCGCTGCCATCGATGCGCGCATGGATGAGGTCTACTGGGGCTGCTATCGCCTGGACGGGGCAGCCATGGTGCTGGCGGGGGCGGAAGCCGTGCTGGCACCCGAGGCCATCGCCCTGCCGGAGGCTGCCACCGGTGACTGGTTCGGGGCCGGCACCGGCTGGGGCTATGCCGGCCGCATGGCCGTGCCGCTGGTCGAGAGCGATGCCAGCCTGTTGCCCCATGCGCAGGATCTGGCGGTGCTGGCGGCCTCGGCCTGGCAGCGCGGCGAAGCCGTGTCGGCCGAATCCGAAGCGGCGCAACCCGTCTATCTGCGTGATCGGGTCGCCACTCCCAAGCAGTCGGTCTGACGTCAGGAAACCCGGCGTAATAGTCTGACGTCCAAGCTGCATATGCCGCTCGTCCGCCGGTCGCGACGGGCGTCCGGCCCTTGATTGTCATAGCTTTCGACCCTACTTAGAGTAGTGCCATCCGTTCGGGACCTGCCATGCGCATTGACAGCGGCTATTCCTCCTCTGCTTACCCCCTGAATCGTTCCTCGCGCGCGGTCACGCCCGTACGCGAGGTGGCGCAGGACGAGGCCGCCCGTCAAAACGCCATCGCCCGCGAGGCGGCCAACAACGCTCAGCCCAAGCTCGAGCCGGTGCGCCGCGTCGAGGCGGCCGCGGCGACCGATACCGGCAACGGCGGTGGCAATGGTCTGGTGCTCAGCGAACGCGAAGGGCGCTTCGCCAGTCAGCTCACCGCGCGTGCGCAACAGGCGCTGGCCAGCTACGGCAGCACCGCCGCCCTCGGCGCCGAGCCGGATGGCTCCTCCAGCGTCGTGGGCCTCGATCTCTACGCCTGATGCTGCCGTACTTTCTCGGCTGTCCCTCCTGGAACGACAACGCCTGGCGCGAAAGCCTCTACCACGGCCTGCGCCCGGGTGACTTCCTGTCGCGTTATGCCCAGGTGTTCAACGCCGTGGAGGGCAACACCACCTTCTATGCCTGGCCCTCGGCGGACACCATTCGCCGTTGGGCCGAATTGATGCCGGCCGGCTTTCGCTTCTGCGCCAAGTTTCCCCGGGACATCAGTCATGCCGAGGATCTGCGGGTGCAACTCTCCAGCGCCCGCACCTTTCTGGAATTGCTGGCGCCCCTGGGCGAACGGGCCAGTCCGCTGTGGCTGCAACTGCCTGCGGGCTTCGGTCCGGATCGGCTCAATGAGCTGAAGGTCTTTCTTTCGGCCATGGCGCCGCGTTGTGCCCTGGCCGTGGAGGTCAGGCACCTGGCCTTTTTCGACAAGGGCGAAACCGAGCGCGCGCTCAATCGCCTGCTCATGGAGCTGGGTGTGGAACGCGTCGGCCTGGATTCCGCGGCCCTGTTCAGCGCCGATCCGAGTGAGCCGGCCGTGCGCCTGGCCCAGGCCAAGAAGCCGCGGGTACCGGCCCGTGCCCTGGCTTTCAGCGAGCATCCCCAGGTGCGCTTCATCGGTCGCCTGGAGCTGGCGGCGAACGACTACTACCTGGCCAAGTGGGTGACCCGGGTGGCCGATTGGATCGAAGGGGGCAAGGTGCCCTATGTCTTCCTGCACACCCCGGACAATCGCCAGGCGCCCGAACTGGCCCTGAGATTCCATGCCCAGCTGCGCGAACGCCTGCCCGGCCTGCCGGCGTTGCCCGAGTTGAGCACCGCCGACACCGAGCAACTCGGCCTGCTCTAGCCCCTGGCGTCCGCCGCGATACGTTTGGCGACGTTTTCGCCGGCATTCCCGCTGGCCGCTCCGGTCTGATGAAGACTTCGCCTTGCGAATCCTCTTCGGCGCGCCGCATGAAAGCCAGACACCTGCTCGGTCTCGTCATCCTGCTCTACAGCGGTCTGCACACCGCCTTCGACCAGGGCTGGCTGCGCATCCCGCCGGCCTATAACCCCTGGGCGCCACTGGATATCCAGGCACCCGCCAATGCCGTCACCCGGCTCAAGCTCTGGCGTCTGCAGGCCGATGCCGACTATTGCGCGGCGTCCCTGGCCACCTCGGCGCTCAGCTTTCGCGAATTGCGCGGCAATCCCGGTTCGGCCGACTGCCCGCTGGAGCGGGCGGTACGCATCCAGCGGGGGGAAGGGGTGCGCCTCAACGGCAGCTTCGTCGCCAGCTGTCCGCTGGCGGTGAGTTTCGCGCTGTTCGAACGCCAGGCCCTGCAACCGGCCGCCGAAGCCGTCTATGGCCAGCGGGTCGCCGAGGTGGAGCACTATGGCAGCTTCGCCTGCCGCAACATCTACGGTCGCGCCAGCGGCCGGCGCAGTCAGCACGCCACCGCCAATGCGCTGGACATCGCCGGGCTGCGCCTGGCCGACGGTCGGCGCATCAGCGTGGCGCGGGACTGGAAGGGCGATCCCCAGGCCCAGCGCTTTCTGCGGCTGGTACGCGACGGGGCCTGCCGCTCCTTCAATACCACCCTGGGACCGGACTACAACGCGGCGCACCGCGATCATTTCCATGTCGACATGGGTGGCTTTCGCGTCTGCCGGTAGAATGCACGGTCTTTTCGCCAGCGAGTCGCCCATGTCCACCGCCCGCCCCGCGCTTATCGTCGAAGCCCTGGAACCCGCTTACACGGAGGCTGCCGCTGCCTGGGCCGAGCGCCTGGGCCTGCCCCTGGGTACCGCCACCACCGAAGAGTTCGCCCTGCAGTTCGGCGCTCAAGGCCTGCAACTGGTCCAGCGCGGCCCGGAGGCGCCGGGTCCGGTGCGGGTGGATTTCGTCGAGGGCGCAGCGGCCCATAGACGCAAGTTCGGCGGCGGCGCCGGCCAGATGATCGCCAAGGCGGTCGGGGTCGGGCCGGGTGTGCGCCCGCGTATCCTCGATGCCACCGCGGGTCTGGGCCGCGACGCCTTCGTGCTGGCCACCCTGGGTTGCCCGGTGACGCTGCTGGAGCGCCAGCCGCTGATCGCCGCCCTGCTCGAAGACGGCCTGGCCCGCGCGGCGCGGGACCCCGAGGCGGCCGGCATCGTTGCCCTGATGACCCTGGTACAGGCCGATTCCACCACCTACCTGCAGGGCGGGGAGGGCGAGGCGCCCGAGGTGATCTATCTGGATCCCATGTTCCCCCATCGCGACAAGAGCGCCTTGGTGAAGAAGGAAATGCGCCTGTTCCGCCCGCTGGTGGGCGACGACCTGGATGCCCCGGCCTTGCTCGCCGCCGCCCTGGCCCGCGCCAGTCACCGGGTGGTGGTCAAGCGCCCGCGCAAGGCACCGGTCATCGAAGGGGTGAAACCGGGCTATGTGCTGGAGGGCAAGTCCAGCCGCTATGACATCTATCCGAAGAAGAGCTTCAAATCTTCCTGAATGAAAAAGCCCGCGGGCGGAAGGACTCCGGCCGCGGGCGCGGGTGTCGCCGACCTCAGACGGTCGCGGCCTTGGGCGCGCGACGCTTGCGCCAGGCACGGTAGAAGGGCAGGGCCACCATCAGGATGCAGACGATCCAGATGGCCTGGCTGATGCCGCTCTGCCAGAGGATGCCCACTTCGCCGTTGGAGATCGACAGTGCGCGTCTCAGACTCGTCTCCATCAGCTCGCCGAGGATGAAGCCCAGCAGCAGCGGTGAGAGCGGGAAGTCCAGCTTGCGCATGATGTAGCCGAAGATGCCCACGCAGACCATCAACACCAGGTCGAAGGTGGTGGCGTGCACCGCGTAGACGCCGATGCCGGTGATGATGGCGATGGCCGGGGCCAGCGACCAGTTCGGTACATCGAGGATCTTGGTGAACATTTTCACCATGGGCACGTTGAGGATCAGCAGCATCACGTTGGCGATGAACAGCGAGGCGATCAGGCCCCACACCAGATTCGGCTCGTTCTGGAACAGCAACGGGCCGGGGGTGATGTTGTACAGGGTCAGGGCGCCGATCATTACCGCGGTGGTACCCGAGCCGGGGATGCCCAGGGTCAGCATGGGAATCATGTTGCCGCACACCGCCGCGCCGATGGCGGTTTCCGGTGCGGCCAGGCCACGCAGGTCACCCTTGCCGAACTTGCCATCGGCACCGGCCATGCGCTTCTCGGTGGTGTAGGCCAGGGCACTGGCCAGGGTCGCGCCGGCGCCTGGCAACACGCCGATGATGAAGCCGCTCACCGAGCTGCGCAGGTTGACCATGAGCACGCTGCGCGCTTCGCGCACGTTGAACAGCATGCGTCCGGTAGCCTTGACTGCCACCTGCCCGTGGTGGGTCTGTTCCAGCAGCAGGAGCAGCTCGCTCACCGAGAACAGGCCCAGTACCAGGATCACGAAGTCGATGCCGTCGGCCAGGTGCACGTTGTCGAAGGTGAAGCGATAGACGCCGCTGTTGGCGTCGATGCCCACGGAGGCGATGGCCAGGCCGAACAGCGCGGCGACCAGGGTCTTGACCGGCTTTTCGGCGGCCATGCCGGAGAGGCTGAGAATGGCCAGGGCCATCAGCGCGAAGTATTCCGCGGGACCGAAGGCGATCGCCCACTTGGCCAGCAGCGGCGAGAACAGCACCATGCCGCAGGTGGCGATGAAGGCGCCGATGAAGGAGCTCCAGGCCGACAGCGACAGGGCCACGCCCGCCATGCCCTGGCGTGCCAGCGGATAGCCGTCCAGACAGGTCATCATGGTCGCGGCTTCGCCGGGGATGTTCAGCAGGATCGAAGAGATCCGGCCGCCGTATTCGCAGCCCAGATAGACCGCCGCCAGCAGGATCAGCGAGGTTTCCGGCGGCAGGCCCAGGGCGAAGGCCACCGGGATCAGGAGGGCGATGCCGTTGATCGGCCCGAGACCCGGCAACAGACCCACCACGGTGCCGATCAGGGTGCCGATCAGCGCCACGATCAGGTTGGTCGGCGTCATGGCGACGCCGAAGCCCTGCATCAGAAAATTCAAGGTTTCCATGTCAGCCTTCCAGGAATTCCAGCACGCCAAGGGGTAGGGGGACTTCCATCACCCGGTCGAACAGCACATAGAGACTTACCGAGAGCAGCAGGCTGACCAGGGCGCAGGGCATCAGGCGGCCACCATAGAGCAGGCCGCACAGGGTGGCGGTCAGGAAGGCGCTCAAGGGGAAGCCCAGCGGCTGGAAGGTCAGGGCATAGCCCAGCAGGATGACGCAGCAGGCCACCACCTTGCGCAGCGAGGAAGCATCCAGCGGCTTCTGGTCCTCGCCGTCGCCGATCGGTGTGGGACGAATGATCAGATAGGCCAGGCCCAGGCTCATCAGCCCGAACATCAGCATCGGATAGGCCCGCGGACCGACCGGCTCGTAGGAGAAGGGCGCCTGGTAATCCCGGGCGATGAACAGCATGACGAGTCCGGCCACCAGCCAGACCGCCATGAAGGCGCGTTGGAAGATCATGTCGACATCCTCGAAGGCGCCCGGAGGGGCGCCAGGGGCGGGGGCTCTGTTACTGGATCAGGCCGAATTCCTTGGCCATGCCGCGGTAGCGCGCGACTTCCTTCTGCACATAGGCATCCAGTTCGGCACCGGTCATGGCGAAGGGGAAGAGTTCGCGCTGATCACGCAGCTTGGCGAAGTCGTCGGACGCCAGCAGCTTGTCGAAGCTGGCTTTCCACCAGTTGTACTGGTCGTCGGTGACCTTCGGGCCGACATAGAAGCCGCGGACCACGGGCCAGACGATGTCGTAGCCCTGCTCACGCGCGGTGGGGATGTCCTTCATCGCCGGCTCGTCGAAACGCTGCTCGGCGAAGACCGCCAGGAGGCGCATGTTGCCGGCCTCGACATGGGGCATGGAGTCGGAGATGTCGGTGCTGCCGACCTGGATGTGGCCGCCCAGCAGCGCGGTGGCGATCTCGCCGCCGCCTTCCAGGGCCACGTAGCGCAGTTCCTTGGGATTGATACCGGCGGCCTTGGCGATCAGGGCCGTCTGCATCCAGTCCTGGCTGCCCACGGTACCGCCGGAGCCGATCACCACCTTGCTCGGGTCCTTCTTCAGCGCCTCGACCAGATCACCCAGGGTCTTGTAGGGCGAATCGGCCTTGACCGCGATGGCGCCATAGCTGGCCCCCACCGCCGCCAGCCAGCGTACGGCCTTCTCGTCGAAACGACCGAACTTGCCCTGGGCCAGGTTCAGCAGCGAACCGCTGGAGAAGGCGACGATGGTGTCGCCATCGGCCGGACGCTGAGCCACCACGGTGTTGTAGGCCACCGCGCCTACCCCGCCGGGCATGTAGGTCACGCGCATGGGCTTGTCCAGCAACTTGGCTTCCACCAGGCCACTCTGGGCCAGCTTGCAGGTCAGGTCGAAGCCACCACCCGGGGAGGCCGGGGCGATGCATTCGGGACGCTTGGGTTCGGCCACGGCCTGGGCGGACAGCAGCACGGAGGCGGCCAGGGTCAGGGTGAGGTTGCGCAAGGTGGTGCTCATCGACGTCTTCCTTTTGTTGTTATTTCAGAAGCTGACAGGCGGACACGGCTCAGGCTCGCCAGGGCGGCGATCGTTCACAGAAGAGAAGGGTGAGCACGTGGAGCTGCGCGAGGGCGAGCATGGATGTCGTTCCGCTTGTTATTGTTGTTGGCCAACCAGGGGTGGCGCTTGGGCAAGCATCATGCGGTTCTGGGACCGCTACTTTTCACTCTAGACCGCCAAGCTTTCAACAGCCTTTCAATCGTGAAAGGCAGCAATAGTGCGGTTCCGGCTACAGGCCAGCTGGCCGGTATCCGGTAAACTCGAATCTTTTGAGCGGGAGCTGTCAGCGTGCGCATCCTATTGGTCGAAGATCATCCGCCACTGGCCGAAAGCGTCGCCCAGGCGCTCAAGAATGCCGGGCTCAACGTCGATCTGCTCAACGATGGCGTAGCCGCGGATCTGGCCCTGCAGAGTGAGAGCTATGCCCTGGCTATCCTCGATGTCGGCCTGCCGCGCATGGACGGCTTCGAGGTCCTGGCGCGCCTGCGCGAGCGCGGTGATCGCCTGCCGGTGCTGATGCTGACCGCCCGCGGCGAGGTCAAGGATCGGGTGCAGGGCCTCAATCTCGGTGCCGACGACTACCTGGCCAAGCCCTTCGAGCTCACCGAATTGGAAGCCCGGGTCAAGGCCCTGCTGCGCCGCAGCGTGCTGGGCGGGGATCGCCAGCAACGCTGCGGTCCACTGATCTACGACCTCAATACCTCGCGCTTCACCTTGGCGGAGGAAGCACTGTCGCTCACCTCCCGCGAGCACGCCGTACTGGCTGCACTCATCGCCCGCCCCGGCCGGGTCATGAGCAAGGAGCAGCTCGCCTCGCAAGTCTTCGGCCTGGACGAGGAAGCCAGTCCCGAAGCCATCGAGATCTATGTGCATCGCCTGCGCAAGAAGCTGGAGGCCGGCGCGGTACGCATCGTCACCTTCCGCGGCCTGGGCTATCTGCTGGAAGAGCAGCATGGCTGACGTGGCGAAGGCCGCTGGCAGCCTGCGTGGCCGCCTGTTGCTGCGCATGGTCATCCTGCTCGCGGTGATCCTGGCGGTCAGCAGCCTGGCCGCCTATCTCAATGGCCGGCGCCTGGCCGACGTGGCCTATGATCGGACGCTGCTGGCCTCGGCCCGTACCATCGCCGCGGGCCTGTCCGCCAGCAACGGCACCCTGCGTGCCGATGTGCCCTACATCGCCCTGGACAACTTCGCCTACGACAACGTCGGACGCATCTTCTACCAGGTGCTGGACACCCGTGGCCGACTGATTTCCGGCTACGAGGAGATCCCGCCACCTCCACCGGACGCAGCCCTGACCCGCGACTATCCGGCCCTGGCGCGCTTCTACAACAGCACCTATCGCGGCAAGGACGTGCGGGTGGTCAGCCTGGCCCAGCCGGTCAGCCAGCCGGATCTCACCGGCATGGCCGAGATTCGTGTCGCCGAGACCGCCGAAGCCCGCGAAGAGGTGGCCCGCAGCCTGCTCACCGACACCCTGATCCGCCTGGGGCTGATGGGGCTGGGTGCCATCCTGCTGGTATGGATGGCGGTCGGCGCCGCTCTGCGTCCCCTGGAGCGCCTGCGCCAGGCCGTGGAAGAACGCGGGGTGGACGATCTGCGGCCCTTGCCCGAGGTGCGCGCGCCCCAGGAACTGCTGCCGCTGGTGCATGCCCTGGAAGGCTTCACCCTGCGTCTGCGCCGACTGTTCGAGCGCCAGGCCGACTTCATCGCCAACGCCGCCCATGAGTTGCGCACCCCGCTGGCAGCGATCAAGGCGCGGGTCGAACTGGGCTTGCGCGAACGCGAACCCCAGGCCTGGTACGCCACCCTGGAAGAAACCCGCACCAGCACCGATCGCCTGGCGCGCCTGGCCAATCAGCTGCTGTCGCTGGCACGGATCGAGAGTGGTGCCCAAGCCATCGCCGAAGGGGGCGCCGAGCGCCTGGAGCTCAGCGAGCTGGCCAGGGAGCTGGCCATGGCGCTGGCCCCGCTGGCCCATGCCAAGGGCGTCGCCCTGGCCTTCGAGCCGTTCGCCAAGGCGCCGGTGATCGGCGAGCCGACGCTGCTCAACGAGCTGCTCTGCAATCTGGTGGAAAACGCCCTGGCCCACAGCCAGTCAGGTGGCAACATCGTGGTGCGGGTGTTGGCCCCGGCGGTGCTGGAGGTCGAGGATGACGGTCCCGGCATTCCCGCCAGCGCGCGGGCCAAGGTCTTCGAGCGCTTTCAGCGCCTGGATCCCCAGTCCGGTGGTGCCGGCCTGGGGCTGGCCATCGTCGGTGAGATCTGCGCCGCCCACCGCGCCCGTATCCAGTTGCTGGACGGCGCGCTCGGCGGGCTACGGGTAAGGGTCGAATTTCCCGCCGAGGAAGCCTAGGCCTTGTCTAAAAGTGCCTGTGCTTAGCCATGCTGCGTTAAAAATTCGCTGGATCGCCAGCCCGGCCGGAATGCTCATTTACCACTCGTAAACTCGTTCGCGAGCCCGGTCCGCTTCCTCACGGATTTTTGCCTTGCCTGACCTTCGCTCGGCGACTTTTCAGACAGGCCTAGGCTCAGCCGAGCAGGGTGCGCGACTGTTCCACCGCGTCCCAGAAGGCCGGATCCTGAGCGGGGTCCGGCTGATTGTTCAGCCCCAGGCGGATGCCGGCGGGCAGCGTCTGGACCGAGCTCTCCTGCTGACCCTGACGCTGCGCGTGCAGCTGCGAGGCGACCTGCACGATATCGGCATAGTCGGCCGCGGCGGGCTGACGCTCCAGCGCCAGGTATTCGCGGGGCACGCAGGCGATGTCGGCCGGGAAATCCCAGACCTTGAGGATGCGTTCGCCGATCTGCGGATGGATGCGCGCGGTCACCTGATCGAGGGTGATGGCGTTGGCCAGCAGTTCTTCCTGCTCTTCGGCATAGGTCAGGATCGGCAGCACGCCGATCTGGTGCACCAGGCCGGCGAGCAGGGCGCGGTCGGCCATCAGGCGGGTGTACCTCTTGCACAGCGCATGGCTGATGGCGGCGATCTCGGTGCCCTGACTCCAGACCTCGCGCATCTTGCGATCCACGGCGTCGCTGGTGGCCTGGAACATCTGCTGCATGGCCAGACCCGTGGCCAGATTCGCCGTGTAGTTGATGCCCAGGCGTCCGACCGCCATCTGCAGGTCGGTGATCTCCTTGCTGGTGCGCAGCAGCGGGCTGTTGACCACCTTGATCAGGCGCGCCGTCAGGGCCGCGTCCATGGCGATCACCCGACTCAGCTCGGCGACGCCCACGTTGGGGTCTTCGGCCGCTTCTCTGACCTTCAGGGCCACCTCGGGAAGGGTGGGCAGCACCACGCGGTCCGTGTCTATCGCATGGAGAAGATCCTGAACAACTTTTTCAGCAAGAGGAGTCATGACATACCTGTGTGAGGAGCGGAAAAGGCGATCCCAACCTTCAGCGCTTTATTTCACGATCGCTGTCGAGAGAGTAGGGCAAATCGAGTAAACGGCAGTTTGGCCCGTCCGAGCTGCCCAGGGCGATGCGCCCATCCGCCACGGCATCGCCCTGCAGCACGGCCAGGAACTCGCAACCCTCGGCGCTTGGCGCGGCCAGTACCACCTCGCCCACGCTGCTGCCATGGACTGGCGAGAACAGCTCGGTGCCCACGGCAGGGGGCTGGTCGCTGCCGGCCAGGCGATAGAGACGCCGCTTGAGCTTGCCCAGGTACTGCATGCGCGCGACGATCTCCTGGCCGGTATAGCAGCCCTTGCGAAAGCTCACGCCATCCAGGGCCTGCAGATTGATCATCTGCGGGACGAACAGCTCGCGGGTCGCGCCGAACAGCTGGCCCACGCCGGCCCGCACCTGCGCCAGCAGCCAGGCCTCCAGCCCGACTTCCGGCAGCGCGGGCACGCCTGCGTCCGCCGCCCGCCAGACTTCGACGCGGCCGTCCTCCAGGCGCACGGCGAAGCCGCCCTCGAGAGTAACCACGGCATTGGCCTGGTCACCCAGCGCGATGTCGGGATAGGCACTGGCGAAGCCCGCAGCCGAGAGCCCGAGGCGTTGCCATTGGGCGCTTTCATCCGCGAGCGTCGACTTGGAGAAGACCGCATATTTCTTCAGATCGGTCAGCAGTGGCTCGACCAGTTCCGCGGCCATCGCCAACAGATAGCCGTCGGCCTGCTTGACGATGCGGAAGCTGGAGACCAGACGGCCCTTGGGCGTGCAGCGACCGCCCAGACCGGCCTGGTCGTCAGCGAGATAATTGAGGTTGCAGGTCAGCTGCCCCTGGAGAAACTTGGTCGCATCGACCCCGCGGATGGCCAGGACGCCTTCGTGGGTCAAGCGGCAGAAATACGGCGAGTTGGCCATTGCGGCTGCAGCTCCGTGTCGAGTGAAGCCGCTCATCATAGGCGCGCCCAGGGTGAATGTCAGGCGCACTGCGCGATGGGGCGCTTCAGGCTTATACTGCGCCGATTGTCGCAGGAGTCCCCATGAGTACCGAAGCTACCGAACTCAATAGATTGTACTGGCACAGCCGCCGCGGCATGCTGGAGCTGGATGTGTTGTTGGTGCCCTTCGTCAAGGAGGTCTATTCCTCCCTGACTGGCGAAGACCAGGCGCGCTATCGCAAGCTGCTCGAGTGCGAGGATCAGGACATGTTCCACTGGTTCATGCAGCGCGGCGAACCGGAAGACGCCGACCTGCAGATCATCGTGCGCATGATCCTGGACCGTGTCCAGCCGGCTTGAGCCCTTCGAATGCCGCTGGAGCGCCTCGGCGGGCCTCCTGCGGCTGCATGCCGTAGCGGCGTTCGCTGCAGGGATCAGCCCCTGGCTGACGGCCATTCCCTGGACGCTCAAGGCTCTCCTGACGCTGCTGGTGCTCTGGTCCTGGCAGCGTGTGCGCCAGCGGCAGCTCCAGCAGCGCTATCCCGAGGTTCCGCGGCGGCTACGGCATGGCGCCGAGGGGTGGCAGCTCTGGTCGCCGGCCAGTGGCTGGCAGGCGGTGCAATTATGCCCGGACAGCCTGGCATTGCCGCTGCTGGTGGTCCTGCGCTATCGCCTGTCTGGCGAAAGACTCACTCGCAGTCTCTGCATCGCTCGTGACAGCCTGACCGCGGACGCCCATCGCCGCCTGCGGGTCAGGCTTCGCTTCGCCCCGCGCCGGTTCGCGGCACCAGAATAGTGTCCCGGGCGGCGTCGCTGGCGAGCTGCGGATAGTCCAGGGTGAAATGCAGGCCGCGACTTTCCTGGCGGGCAAGGGCGCTCTCGATGATCAGCTCCGCCACCTGCGCCAGGTTGCGCAATTCAATCAGGTCGCGACTGACTCTATAGTTGCTATAGAACTCGTCGATCTCGTCCATCAGCAGCCGGATGCGATGGCGGGCGCGCACCAGGCGCTTGGTGGTGCGCACGATGCCGACGTAGTCCCACATGAAGCGCCGCAGTTCGTCCCAGTTGTGGGCGATGACCACGTCCTCGTCCGAGTCCGTCACCTGGCTGGCATCCCAGTCGGGCAGGTCGCGCGGCATGACGATCTCGGCCTCCTGCGCCTGGATGTCCAGCGCCGCCGAGCGGGCATAGACGAAGCACTCCAGCAACGAATTGCTGGCCATGCGATTGGCCCCATGCAGACCGGTGCAACTGGTCTCGCCGATGGCGTAGAGGCCGGCGAGATCCGTGCGCCCATGCGCATCGACCCGCACGCCGCCACAGGTGTAGTGCGCCGCCGGTACCACCGGGATCGGATCGCGGGTAATGTCGATGCCCAGCTCCAGGCAGCGCCGATGGACCGTGGGAAAGTGCTCCTGCACGAAGTCCGCCGGCTTGTGGCTGATATCGAGGAAGACGCAGTCGACGCCCAGGCGCTTCATCTCGTGGTCGATGGCGCGGGCCACCACGTCCCGCGGTGCCAGATCGGCGCGGGGATCGAAGCGCGGCATGAAGCGTTCGCCATCGGGCAGGCGCAATACCGCGCCCTCGCCACGCAGGGCTTCGGTGATCAGAAAGCTCCGCGCATGGGGGTGATAGAGGCAGGTGGGATGGAACTGGTTGAATTCCAGGTTGGCCACCGAGCAGCCGGCGCGCCAGGCCATGGCGATACCGTCGCCGCTGGCGCTGTCCTGGTTGGTGCTATAGAGGTAGGCCTTGCTGGCCCCGCCGGTGGCCAGCACCGTGAAGCGTGCGTGCAGGGTGTCCACCTGATCGCTGGTCCGGTCGAGCACATAGGCGCCCAGACAACGGGCGCCCGGCCGGCCGAGCTTTTCCGTGGTGATCAGATCCACCGCCACGCGCTGGCTGAGCAGCTGGATGTTGGGGCGGCCTTCGGCGATGCGCAGCAGGGTGTCGAAGATGGCCATGCCGGTAGCATCGGCGGCGTGAATGATGCGTCGGTGGCTGTGGCCGCCTTCACGGGTCAGGTGAAAGCCCAGGCCGCCCTTGCCGGTGTCCTGTTCGCGAGTGAAGGGCACGCCCTGGTCGATCAGCCACTGCATGGCCTCGCGACTGTGCTCGACGGTGAAGCGCACGGCCCCTTCGTCACACAGTCCGGCGCCCGCGATTAGGGTATCCTGCACGTGCGCCTCGACGGTATCGCCCTCGTCCAGCACGGCGGCGACGCCACCCTGGGCCCAATAGGTCGAGCCCTGCGCCAATTCGCCTTTGCTCAAGACCGCGATCGACAGCGTCGCCGGCAGATTGAGCGCGAGCGTCAGGCCCGCGGCGCCGCTGCCGATTACCAGGACATCGAATTCCAGATGACGCGCCATAACGTTTCCTTCTCACCGAGACGGCGAGTATAGGAACAAGGCGGCTGACGGCATAGCCATCGCGCGGCATCGAGCAGGGAACTCGCGGGTGTGGAGTAGGGTCTATGTACAGATAATTGCTCATCCGTGCGGCGGGAATGCCCAGACGAGAATGAGCCATCTGCCAAAGCTAAATCAGTGACACCCAGGAGCGATCAGCAGCCATCTCAGTGCTCGCTCATCAACTGCTGTGGAGGGGAGAACTTTCGTGCAACAGCCCAGTCTAGCAGCGCGCGTCGATAGTGAAAGCAAGGACGATAAAGAGCTGCAAGCCAAGGACAGCAAGCAAGCCCTGCCCACCCAGGAGCAGGATCAACAACTTGTCGAGCGCGTCCAGCGTGGTGACAAGCGTGCCTTCGACCTGCTGGTGCTCAAGTATCAGCACAAGATCCTCGGTCTGATCGTGCGTTTCGTCCACGATACCCAGGAAGCCCAGGACGTCGCTCAGGAGGCTTTTATCAAGGCCTATCGCGCGCTCGGGAACTTCCGCGGTGATAGCGCTTTCTACACCTGGCTTTATCGCATCGCCATCAACACGGCGAAAAACCATCTGGTTGCCCGGGGTCGTCGTCCACCGGACAGCGACGTTAGTGCCGAAGATGCGGAATTTTATGAAGGCGACCATGCTCTAAAGGATATCGAGTCCCCAGAGCGGTCCCTCTTGCGGGATGAGATCGAGGCCACCGTGCACCGTACCATCCAGCAACTCCCGGAAGATCTGCGTACCGCGCTGACCCTTCGTGAGTTCGAAGGCCTCAGCTACGAAGACATTGCGAATGTCATGCAGTGTCCGGTTGGAACGGTCCGGTCTCGGATTTTCCGAGCTCGGGAAGCGATAGACAAAGCATTGCAGCCCCTACTGCGTGATGCATAGACAGCGGCGACAGCTTTTAGAGAGGTAATACGTATGAGTCGTGAAGCCCTGCTGGAATCCCTGTCCGCTGTTATGGATAACGAAGCGGACGAATTCGAAACCCGGCGTGTCATCGCCGAGGTCAGCAAGGACCCGGAATTGCGCGCCACCTGGTCGCGCTATGCCATGGTCAGCGCCGTGATTCGCGGCGAGCCCATGATGCCGAATCTGGACATCGCCAAGGGCGTTACCACCACGCTGGAGCGTGATGAGGTCGCCGCAGCCCCGGCAGCGCCCGTCGCTGCTCAGGTCAGCAAGGGTCGCTGGTCGAGCCTGGGTCGTGTCGCGGTTGCCGCGTCCGTGACCTTCGCCGTACTGGCGGGTGTGCGGATGTACAATCAGTCTGACGTCTCTACCCAGGGTCTGGCCCAGCAGGCGCCGAGCCAGCTGACCGTGCCGCAACCTGCGCGTAGCCCGGCCGTACTGGCCAGCTTCAGCGAAGAAAGCACTAAGGCCAACGCCGAAGCCAAGGCTGATCAGCCGGCGGTTGGTGAAAAGCAGGATGTTCCTGCCCAGCGTTGATTCGCTGGTCTCACCGCAGAAAGGGCGCCTGGAGTTAAGCTTCAGGTGCCCTTTTTTTGCCTGAAGGATTTTCGACCAGGTCGCAAAAAAGCTTCGAAAGCTATCGTTCAGCAAGGGCGTGCTATTTCTGCTGCCAGTCGTCACTGACTATGCCTCCCATCCGGGAAGGGCTGGTCGCCAGCGATGTGTTCAAGTCATTGGATAGAGTGGAGCTGCATGCGCATGCGCAATCTAAAGCATTACACGGCGGCCCTGATGGGGCTCTGGCTGATGGGACTGACGGCCATGGCTCGGGCCGATCTGCCGGATTTCACCGGCCTGGTCGAGGCAGCGTCTCCCGCGGTCGTCAATATCAGCACCCGACAGAAAATTCCCGAAGGTCGCGGCGCTGGCGCCATGACCATGCCGGACCTGGAAGGTCTGCCGCCGGGCATCCGTGAATTCTTCGAGCGCAGCATTCCGCAAATGCCGCGCAGTCCCCGTGGCAAGCAGGAGCAGGCCCAGTCGCTGGGTTCCGGCTTCATCATCTCTGCCGATGGCTACATCCTGACCAATAACCACGTGGTCGCCGATGCCGACGAGATCCTGGTGCGTCTCTCCGATCGCAGCGATCACACGGCCAAGCTGATCGGCGCGGATCCCCGTACCGACGTGGCCTTGCTGAAGATCGATGCCAAAGATCTGCCCACCCTCAAGCTGGGCAGCTCCGATCAATTGAAGGTCGGCGAATGGGTATTGGCCATCGGCTCGCCCTTCGGCTTCGATCATTCGGTCACCGCCGGTATCGTCAGCGCCAAGGGCCGTAGCCTACCCAACGAAAGCTACGTGCCCTTCATCCAGACCGACGTTGCCATCAATCCGGGCAACTCCGGTGGCCCGCTGTTCAACCTCAAGGGTGAGGTGGTCGGGATCAACTCGCAGATCTTCACCCGCTCCGGTGGCTTCATGGGGCTGTCCTTCGCCATCCCGATCGACGTGGCCATGAACGTGGCCAATCAGCTGAAGACCGAAGGCAAGGTCAGCCGTGGCTGGCTCGGTGTGGTCATCCAGGAAGTGGACAAGGATCTCGCCGAGTCCTTCGGCCTGGATCGTCCGGCCGGTGCCCTGGTCGCCCAGATTCTGGACGACGGCCCGGCAGCCAAGAGCGGCATCAAGGTCGGCGACGTCATCCTCTCGGTCAACGGCCAGAAGATCGAGGAATCCGCCGACCTGCCGCACCTGATCGGCAACCTCAAGCCGGGCGCCAAGGCCGACATGGAGGTCATCCGCGAAGGCAAGCGGCAGAACCTCAGCGTCACCGTGGGCGACATGCCCAAGGACGACCAGGCCACGTCCGGTGGCGAACGCGGTTCCGATCGGGCCAGCAATCGCCTGGGGATCGCCGTGGCCAACCTGACCGCCGAGCAGAAGAAGACCATGGATATCCAGAGCGGTGTGGTCATTAACAAGCTCAGTGGCGACGGTCCCGCCGCGGCCATCGGTCTGCGTCCGGGCGATGTCATCACCCATCTGAACAACCAGCCCATCGAATCCGCCACGGCCTTCGAGAAGATCACCTCGGCACTGCCGGCGGGTCGCTCCATCTCGATGCGCGTGGTGCGCGAGGGCCGCGCCAGCTTCATCACCTTCAAGCTGCCAGGCAAGTAAGGACCGGGTAGGGGAGTGGGGGCAGGTGACTGCCCCTTCTTTTTGTCCGCTCGAACGGCGCGAGTCCCCTTGTTTGCCGCATTCAGGTAAACTCCCCCGCTATTTTCCCGGCGGATGTTCCGCTGCTGGCTATTCGAGTGCTGATTCGTGAGTGATCTGAGCCATATCCGCAATTTCTCCATCATCGCCCACATCGATCACGGCAAGTCGACGCTTGCGGATCGGTTCATCCAGATCTGTGGTGGTTTGAGCGACCGAGAAATGGAGGCCCAGGTCCTGGATTCCATGGATCTCGAGCGCGAGCGCGGCATCACCATCAAGGCCCACAGCGTCACGCTGTACTACAAGGCTCAGGACGGCAAGACCTACCAGCTCAACTTCATCGATACCCCCGGCCACGTCGACTTCACCTACGAAGTCAGCCGTTCGCTGGCCGCCTGCGAAGGCGCGCTGCTGGTGGTGGATGCGGGCCAGGGCGTGGAAGCCCAGTCGGTCGCCAACTGCTACACCGCCATTGAGCAGGGCCTCGAGGTCATGCCGGTGCTGAACAAGATGGACCTGCCCCAGGCCGAGCCGGACAAGGTCAAGGCCGAGATCGAGCACATCATCGGCATCGACGCCACCGACGCCGTGCCCTGCAGCGCCAAGAGCGGCATGGGCGTACCCGAGGTGCTGGAGCAACTGGTCAAGGTCATCCCGCCGCCCGAAGGGGAAATCGACGCGCCCCTGCAGGCGCTGATCATCGATTCCTGGTTCGACAACTACCTGGGCGTCGTCTCGCTGGTGCGCGTCAAGCACGGGCGGGTCAAGAAGGGCGACAAGATCCTGGTCAAGTCCACCGGCAAGGTGCACCAGGTCGACAGCGTCGGCGTCTTCTCGCCCAAGCACACCGAAATGCCCGATCTGAAGGCCGGTGAAGTGGGCTTCATCATCGCCGGCATCAAGGAAATTCTCGGTGCCCCGGTCGGCGATACCCTGACCCTCAGTGCCACCCCCGACGTGGCCATGCTGCCGGGCTTCCAGCGGGTCAAGCCGCAGGTCTACGCCGGTCTGTTCCCGGTCAGCTCCGATGACTTCGAGGACTTCCGCGAAGCGCTGCAGAAGCTCACCCTCAACGACGCGGCCCTGCAATACGAGCCGGAAAGCTCCGAGGCCCTCGGCTTCGGCTTCCGCATCGGCTTCCTCGGCATGCTGCACATGGAGATCATCCAGGAGCGCCTGGAACGCGAATACGATCTCGACCTCATCACCACCGCGCCGACCGTGGTCTTCGAGGTGGTGCTCAAGGATGGCAGCACCATCTATGTCGACAACCCGTCGAAGCTGCCGGACCTGGCCTCCGTCGCCGAGATGCGCGAGCCCATCGTCCGCGCCAATATCCTGGTGCCCCAGGAGCACCTGGGCAACGTCATCACCCTGTGCATCGAGAAGCGTGGCGTCCAGCGCGACATGCAGTTCCTCAGCAGCCAGGTGCAGGTCAGCTACGACCTGCCGATGAACGAGGTGGTGCTGGACTTCTTCGACCGCCTCAAGTCGGTGAGCCGTGGCTATGCCTCGCTGGACTACAGCTTCGATCGCTTCGAAGCCGCCAGCCTGGTCAAGCTCGATGTCCTCATCAACGGCGAGAAGGTCGACGCCCTGGCCCTGATCGTCCATCGTGACAAGGCGCACTACAAGGGTCGCGCCCTGACCGAGAAGATGAAGGAATTGATTCCCAGGCAGATGTTCGACGTGGCGATCCAGGCGGCGATTGGCGGTCAGATCGTCGCCCGTACCACCGTCAAGGCGCTGCGCAAGAACGTTCTGGCCAAGTGCTACGGCGGTGACGTCTCCCGTAAGCGCAAGCTGCTGGAAAAGCAGAAGGCGGGCAAGAAGCGCATGAAGCAGGTCGGTAGCGTGGAGATTCCTCAGGAGGCCTTCCTGGCCGTGCTCAAGGTGGATAGCTGAAGCCCATGTCTTTGAACTTCCCTCTGTTGCTGGTTCTCGCGGTCGCCGTCTGCGGCGCCCTGGCCCTCATCGACCTGCTGGTGCTCGCACCGCGTCGTCGCAAGGCGATCCAGACCTACGGGCAGCAGGTCAGCGAGCCCGATCCGGCGGTACTGGAGCAGTTGAACAAGGAGCCGGCGCTGGTCGAGTACGGAAAGTCCTTCTTTCCCGTCCTCGCCATCGTGCTGATCCTGAGGTCGTTCCTGGTTGAGCCCTTCCAGATTCCGTCGGGCTCCATGAAGCCGACCCTGGAAGTGGGCGATTTCATCCTGGTGAACAAATTCGCCTATGGCATTCGCCTGCCGGTGATCGATCTCAAGGTCATCCCGATCGGCGATCCCCAGCGTGGTGACGTCATGGTGTTCCGCTATCCCAGCGATCCCAGCGTCAACTACATCAAGCGCGTCATCGGGGTGCCGGGGGATACCATCCGCTACACCAGCGACAAGCAGCTGTACGTTAACGGCCAGCGCGTCAGCGAGAAGCTGGTAGGCGACGAGCCGGGTTCGCTGGGCAGCGTCAAGCTGTTCAAGGAGCAACTGGGCAAGGCCGAGCACCTGATTCGCGAAGAGATGACCCGCTACCGCATGGAACCCGACCACGAGTGGAAGGTGCCTGCCGGTCACTACTTCATGATGGGTGACAACCGCGACAACTCCAACGACAGTCGCTACTGGGACGATCCCAGCATTCCCCGTGACCTGCTCGGCATGGTTCCCGACCGCAACATCGTCGGCAAGGCCTTCGCCGTCTGGCTGAGCTGGCCGGAGCCCAAGCTGCAGAGCATGCCCACCCTGTCTCGCGTAGGTATCATCAGATGAATGAACGCAGAGTGCCTGGTCGTCCGTCGCGTCAGCAGGGGCTGTCGTTTCTCGGTGGTCTGCTCGCACTCTGCATCATCGCTTTCCTGGCCAGTACGGCCATGAAACTCGCGCCCCATTACCTGGACTACAATGCTCTGACCAAGGTCATCGAATCCATCGGCGACAATCCCGATAACCAGATTCGCAGCGTGTCCGACGTCTACAGCTATGTGGGGAAGGGGATGCAGGTAAACGACATCCGTGATCTCGATCTGCAAAAGGCCATGCGCGTCGAAGCCGAAGGCAATCACCTGCAGATCCACCTCGACTATGAAAAACGTGAACACCTGATCCGCAACATCGATCTGGTCGTTCGTTTCAATCGTGATTTCCGTATAAATCTCCCGTGACTTTATCTCTAGATCGCCTCGAGCGTCGGCTGGGTTATACCTTCAAGGACCCGGACCTGATGCTGCTCGCCCTCACGCACCGCAGCTTTGCCGGTCGCAACAACGAACGCCTGGAATTTCTCGGCGACGCCATCCTCAACTTCATCATCGGCGAAGCCCTCTACGATCACTTCCCCCAGGCCCGCGAAGGTCAGCTGTCCCGCCTGCGGGCCAAGCTGGTGAAGGGCGAGACCCTGGCGCTGCTGGCTCGCAGTTTCGAACTGGGTGATTACCTACGCCTGGGCTCCGGTGAACTCAAGAGCGGTGGCTTTCGCCGCGAATCCATCCTCGCCGATGCCATGGAAGCTCTGATTGGCGGCATCTATCTGGATGCCGGCATGGACGCCGCCAAGGATCGGGTCATGGCCTGGCTCGGGCCGCAACTACGCGAGTTGACGCCGGTGGATACCAACAAGGATCCCAAGACCCGGCTGCAGGAGTTCCTCCAGGCACGCGCCTGCGACCTGCCACGCTACGAGGTGGTCGCCATCGAAGGAGAGCCCCATTGCCGGGTCTTCTTCGTCGAATGCGAGATCGCCATGCTCAATGAGAAAACGACGGGGCAGGGCGTCAGTCGCCGCATCGCCGAACAGATAGCTGCCTCGGCGGCCTTGATCGCCCTGGGCGTGGAGAATGGTCATGAATGATGAGCTGAAGGCATCGCGCTGCGGCTACGTAGCCATCGTGGGTCGCCCCAACGTCGGCAAGTCCACGCTGCTCAACCATATCCTCGGGCAGAAGCTGGCCATCACCTCGCGCAAGCCGCAGACGACCCGGCACAACATGCTCGGCATCAAGACCGAGGGTGAGGTGCAGACCATCTATGTGGATACCCCTGGTCTGCACAAGGAAAATCAGAAGGCGCTCAACCGCTTCATGAACAAGACGGCCGTCACCGCCCTGCGCGATGTGGATGTTGTGGTGTTCGTGGTCGACCGTACCCGCTGGACCGACGAAGACCAGATGGTGCTGGAGCGGGTCCGCTTCGTGAAGTGCCCGGTGCTGCTCGCCGTCAACAAGATGGATCGCTTGGAAGACAAGGCTGACATGCTGCCGCACCTGCAATGGCTGCAGGAGCAACTGCCGGAAGCGACGCTCATTCCGGTTTCCGCCCAGCACGGCCACAATCTCGATGCCCTTGAAGAGCTGGTGGCCGAGCGCCTGCCGGAAGGCGACCACTTCTTCCCCGAAGACCAGATCACCGACAGATCCAGTCGCTTCCTGGCGGCCGAGTTGATTCGCGAAAAGATCATGCGTCAGTTGGGGGCGGAATTGCCCTATCAGGTCGCCGTCGAGATCGAGGAATTCAAGTACGAGAACGGAGTGTTGCACATCCATGGCCTGATCTTGGTCGAGCGCGATGGCCAGAAGAAGATCCTCATCGGTCAGGCTGGCGAGCGCATCAAGCGCATCGGCCAGGAAGCCCGCCAGGACATGGAAACCCTGTTCGACGCCAAGGTCATGCTCAATCTCTGGGTCAAGGTCAAAGGCGGCTGGTCCGATGACGAGCGCGCCCTGCGCTCTCTGGGTTACTCCGACCTCTAGCGATGCAGGCGTCCGAGCCGCTGTTCGTCCTGCATGCGCGCCCCTATCGGGAAAGTAGTGCGCTGGTGGATGTGTTCGGCGCCTTCGGCCGGGTCCGCACGGTGTTGCGCGCGGCCCGCTCCCGCTCCGGAAGTCTGGCCAGGCCCTTCATTCCCCTCGAGGCTCAGCTCAGTGGGCGAGGGGAGTTGAAGAATCTGCAAAAGGTGGCGGCCCTGGCGCCGCCTTATCTGCTCCAGGGGCAGGCACTGTTCAGCGGCTTCTATCTGAATGAGCTGCTGGTCCGGCTACTGCCCGCCGAAGATCCCTATCCCGCGCTCTTCGACCTCTATGGCCTGACCCTGGCCGCTCTTGCCCAGGGGCGGCCGGTCGAGCCCCTGCTGCGTACCTTCGAATGGCGCCTGCTCGACCTGCTGGGCTACGGCTTCTCGCTGTCGCTGGCACTGGATGGCCAGGCCATCGACGCCCAGCGCCTCTATCGCTTCATTCCCGACCAGGGCTTCGAAGCCGTCGACGAGGTTCGCCCGGGCTGTCTGGCTGGCGCGGAAATCCTGGCACTGGAGCGTGGCGAGTGGGACGATCCCACTGTAGTCCGCGCTGCCAAGCGCCTGATGCGCCAGGCCCTGGCGCCGCACCTGGGCAGCAAACCCCTGATGAGTCGCGAATTGTTCGCCAAGCCAAGTGAATAAGCCATGAAAGAGTTCAGTCGTGTTCTGTTGGGCGTCAACATCGATCATGTCGCCACCCTGCGCCAGGCCCGGGGTACCCGCTATCCCGATCCGGTTAAGGCGGCGCTGGACGCCGAGGAGGCAGGGGCGGATGGCATCACCCTGCACCTGCGCGAGGACCGTCGCCATATCCAGGAGCGGGATGTCCGCCTGCTGCGTGACCTCCTGCAGACCCGCATGAATCTCGAAGTGGCCCTGACGGCTGAAATGCTGGCATTCGCTCGCGAGATCCGTCCCGAGCACGTCTGCCTGGTGCCTGAACGCCGGGAAGAACTGACCACCGAAGGTGGCCTGGATGTAGTGGGGCAGGTCCAGCGCATCCGTGACGCCATCGCCGCACTGCCCGCTTCGGAAGTGTCCCTCTTTATAGATCCCGATCTGCAGCAGATCCAGGCGGCCAAGGACAGCGGTGCTCCGGTGATCGAGTTGCACACCGGTCGCTATGCCGAAGCCGAGACCCAGGAAGCGCAGGCCCATGAGCTGCAGCGCCTAACCAGGGCGGTGGAATTTGCCACCGGCCTCGGGCTGGTGGTCAATGCCGGTCATGGCCTGCACTATCACAATGTCCAGCCCATCGCGGCGCTGCCAGGTATCAACGAGCTGAACATTGGCCATGCCATCGTCGCCCAGGCGGTCTTCGTCGGCTTCAAGCAGGCGGTCAGGGACATGGCCGAATTGATCCGCTGCAACTCAGTCGTAAAATAACCGTTGACCTGCTCTGAAACTCCCCTATAATGCGCCCCACTTCCGGCGCAGACGCTGAAGCGGCTTGAAAATCAAGCACTTAGGTCTGAGTCGGGCGAGGGGTCCACGGATTCTTCGCCGTTTGACTCTCACCTCCGGGTGATGACGAAATGAAGTGGAGGGGGTTGACGGCGTCTTGGGATGCTGTAGAATTCGCCTCCCGCTGCCGAGATTGGTTAGACCGGTCAGGCAAGCGCAAGTGGTTGAGTTGAAACGAAAAAGTTCAAATCAACGCTTGACAGGATGTGAGGCTAGCGTAGAATGCGCGCCTCGGTTAGCGACACGGTCGCAACCAACTGCTCTTTAACAAGTTGAATCAAGCAATTCGTGTGGGTGCTTGTGAGATAAGTCTGATGTCGCAAGATTATCAGCAACACAAGTAACTCGTGAATTCATGAGTTTTTTGCGATTGCTGAGCCAAGTTTAGGGTTTTCTCAAAACCCGATCAGTCTACTTAACTGAAGAGTTTGATCATGGCTCAGATTGAACGCTGGCGGCAGGCCTAACACATGCAAGTCGAGCGGATGAGAGGAGCTTGCTCTTCGATTCAGCGGCGGACGGGTGAGTAATGCCTAGGAATCTGCCTAGTAGTGGGGGACAACGTTTCGAAAGGAACGCTAATACCGCATACGTCCTACGGGAGAAAGTGGGGGATCTTCGGACCTCACGCTATTAGATGAGCCTAGGTCGGATTAGCTAGTTGGTAGGGTAAAGGCCTACCAAGGCGACGATCCGTAACTGGTCTGAGAGGATGATCAGTCACACTGGAACTGAGACACGGTCCAGACTCCTACGGGAGGCAGCAGTGGGGAATATTGGACAATGGGCGAAAGCCTGATCCAGCCATGCCGCGTGTGTGAAGAAGGCCCTCGGGTCGTAAAGCACTTTAAGTTGGGAGGAAGGGCTTACAGCGAATACCTGTGAGTTTTGACGTTACCGACAGAATAAGCACCGGCTAACTTCGTGCCAGCAGCCGCGGTAATACGAAGGGTGCAAGCGTTAATCGGAATTACTGGGCGTAAAGCGCGCGTAGGTGGCTTGATAAGTTGGATGTGAAATCCCCGGGCTCAACCTGGGAACTGCATCCAAAACTGTCTGGCTAGAGTGCGGTAGAGGGTAGTGGAATTTCCAGTGTAGCGGTGAAATGCGTAGATATTGGAAGGAACACCAGTGGCGAAGGCGACTACCTGGACTGACACTGACACTGAGGTGCGAAAGCGTGGGGAGCAAACAGGATTAGATACCCTGGTAGTCCACGCCGTAAACGATGTCAACTAGCCGTTGGGATCCTTGAGATCTTAGTGGCGCAGCTAACGCATTAAGTTGACCGCCTGGGGAGTACGGCCGCAAGGTTAAAACTCAAATGAATTGACGGGGGCCCGCACAAGCGGTGGAGCATGTGGTTTAATTCGAAGCAACGCGAAGAACCTTACCTGGCCTTGACATGCTGAGAACTTTCCAGAGATGGATTGGTGCCTTCGGGAACTCAGACACAGGTGCTGCATGGCTGTCGTCAGCTCGTGTCGTGAGATGTTGGGTTAAGTCCCGTAACGAGCGCAACCCTTGTCCTTAGTTACCAGCACGTTATGGTGGGCACTCTAAGGAGACTGCCGGTGACAAACCGGAGGAAGGTGGGGATGACGTCAAGTCATCATGGCCCTTACGGCCAGGGCTACACACGTGCTACAATGGTCGGTACAAAGGGTTGCCAAGCCGCGAGGTGGAGCTAATCCCATAAAACCGATCGTAGTCCGGATCGCAGTCTGCAACTCGACTGCGTGAAGTCGGAATCGCTAGTAATCGTGAATCAGAACGTCACGGTGAATACGTTCCCGGGCCTTGTACACACCGCCCGTCACACCATGGGAGTGGGTTGCTCCAGAAGTAGCTAGTCTAACCTTCGGGAGGACGGTTACCACGGAGTGATTCATGACTGGGGTGAAGTCGTAACAAGGTAGCCGTAGGGGAACCTGCGGCTGGATCACCTCCTTAATCGAAGATGTCAGCTTGCTGGCAAGCACCCACACGAATTGCTTGATTCACTGATAGAAGAGCAATTGAGTTAGTTAGACTCAAGGTAAGACGATTGGGTCTGTAGCTCAGTTGGTTAGAGCGCACCCCTGATAAGGGTGAGGTCGGCAGTTCGAATCTGCCCAGACCCACCAATCGATGGGGCCATAGCTCAGCTGGGAGAGCGCCTGCCTTGCACGCAGGAGGTCAGGAGTTCGATCCTCCTTGGCTCCACCATCTCCACCTACCGCTAACGCGATTGCTTGAAAGCTCAGACATGAGCGTTTACTACCCTGCATAATGGGAAGTGAAACGTTGATGTCTGGTCTTTGATCAGAACTGTTCTTTAAAAAATTGGGAAAGTGATAGAAGTAGACTGCATTAACTGTTTTCACTGGCAGTTAGTGTCGTCAAGGTAAAATCTTGCGAACTCAAGCGCAAGTTTTCGGCGAAATGTCGTCTTCACTCATCTAGCGCCCTGCAGATCGGTAGCGTCCTTGGACGTCAGCGAGATTGCTTGGGGTTATATGGTCAAGTGAAGAAGCGCATACGGTGGATGCCTTGGCAGTCAGAGGCGATGAAAGACGTGATAGCCTGCGATAAGCTTCGGTGAGGTGGCAAATGACCTGTGACCCGGAGATCTCTGAATGGGGGAACCCACCTAGCATAAGCTAGGTATCTTAACCTGAATCCATAGGGTTAAGAGGCGAACCAGGGGAACTGAAACATCTAAGTACCCTGAGGAAAAGAAATCAACCGAGATTCCCTTAGTAGTGGCGAGCGAACGGGGACCAGCCCTTAAGTTGATTTGAGAGTAGCGGAACGCTCTGGAAAGTGCGGCCATAGTGGGTGATAGCCCTGTACGCGAAACGCTCTTATCAATGAAATCGAGTAGGACGGGGCACGAGAAACCCTGTCTGAATATGGGGGGACCATCCTCCAAGGCTAAATACTCCTGACTGACCGATAGTGAACCAGTACCGTGAGGGAAAGGCGAAAAGAACCCCGGAGAGGGGAGTGAAATAGAACCTGAAACCGTATGCGTACAAGCAGTGGGAGCCTACTTTGTTAGGTGACTGCGTACCTTTTGTATAATGGGTCAGCGACTTATTTTCAGTGGCGAGCTTAACCGAATAGGGGAGGCGTAGCGAAAGCGAGTCTTAATAGGGCGTTTAGTCGCTGGGAATAGACCCGAAACCGGGCGATCTATCCATGAGCAGGTTGAAGGTTAGGTAACACTGACTGGAGGACCGAACCCACTTCCGTTGAAAAGGCAGGGGATGACTTGTGGATCGGAGTGAAAGGCTAATCAAGCTCGGAGATAGCTGGTTCTCCTCGAAAGCTATTTAGGTAGCGCCTCATGTATCACTCTGGGGGGTAGAGCACTGTTTCGGCTAGGGGGTCATCCCGACTTACCAAACCGATGCAAACTCCGAATACCCAGAAGTGCCGAGCATGGGAGACACACGGCGGGTGCTAACGTCCGTCGTGAAAAGGGAAACAACCCAGACCGTCAGCTAAGGTCCCAAAGTCCTGGTTAAGTGGTAAACGATGTGGGAAGGCTTAGACAGCTAGGAGGTTGGCTTAGAAGCAGCCACCCTTTAAAGAAAGCGTAATAGCTCACTAGTCGAGTCGGCCTGCGCGGAAGATGTAACGGGGCTCAAACCAGGCACCGAAGCTACGGGTATCACCTTTGGTGATGCGGTAGAGGAGCGTTCTGTAAGCCTGTGAAGGTGAGTTGAGAAGCTTGCTGGAGGTATCAGAAGTGCGAATGCTGACATGAGTAACGACAATGCGAGTGAAAAACTCGCACGCCGAAAGACCAAGGGTTCCTGCGCAACGTTAATCGACGCAGGGTGAGTCGGTCCCTAAGGCGAGGCTGAAAGGCGTAGTCGATGGGAAACGGGTTAATATTCCCGTACTTCTAGTTACTGCGATGGGGGGACGGAGAAGGCTAGGCCAGCTTGGCGTTGGTTGTCCAAGTTTAAGGTGGTAGGCTGACTGTTTAGGTAAATCCGGACAGTTAAGGCCGAGAGCTGATGACGATCCTTCTTTTAGAAGGAGAAGTGGTTGATGCCATGCTTCCAGGAAAAGCCTCTAAGCTTCAGGTAACTAGGAACCGTACCCCAAACCGACACAGGTGGTCGGGTAGAGAATACCAAGGCGCTTGAGAGAACTCGGGTGAAGGAACTAGGCAAAATGGCACCGTAACTTCGGGAGAAGGTGCGCCGGTGAGGGTGAAGGGTTTACCCCGTAAGCTCATGCCGGTCGAAGATACCAGGCCGCTGCGACTGTTTATTAAAAACACAGCACTCTGCAAACACGAAAGTGGACGTATAGGGTGTGACGCCTGCCCGGTGCCGGAAGGTTAATTGATGGGGTTAGCGCAAGCGAAGCTCTTGATCGAAGCCCCGGTAAACGGCGGCCGTAACTATAACGGTCCTAAGGTAGCGAAATTCCTTGTCGGGTAAGTTCCGACCTGCACGAATGGCGTAACGATGGCGGCGCTGTCTCCACCCGAGACTCAGTGAAATTGAAATCGCTGTGAAGATGCAGTGTATCCGCGGCTAGACGGAAAGACCCCGTGAACCTTTACTGTAGCTTTGCACTGGACTTTGAGCTTGCTTGTGTAGGATAGGTGGGAGGCTTTGAAGCGTGGACGCCAGTCTGCGTGGAGCCATCCTTGAAATACCACCCTGGCAACCTTGAGGTTCTAACTCTGGTCCGTTATCCGGATCGAGGACAGTGTATGGTGGGCAGTTTGACTGGGGCGGTCTCCTCCTAAAGAGTAACGGAGGAGTACGAAGGTGCGCTCAGACCGGTCGGAAATCGGTCGTAGAGTATAAAGGCAAAAGCGCGCTTGACTGCGAGACAGACACGTCGAGCAGGTACGAAAGTAGGTCTTAGTGATCCGGTGGTTCTGTATGGAAGGGCCATCGCTCAACGGATAAAAGGTACTCCGGGGATAACAGGCTGATACCGCCCAAGAGTTCATATCGACGGCGGTGTTTGGCACCTCGATGTCGGCTCATCACATCCTGGGGCTGAAGCCGGTCCCAAGGGTATGGCTGTTCGCCATTTAAAGTGGTACGCGAGCTGGGTTTAGAACGTCGTGAGACAGTTCGGTCCCTATCTGCCGTGGACGTTTGAGATTTGAGAGGGGCTGCTCCTAGTACGAGAGGACCGGAGTGGACGAACCTCTGGTGTTCCGGTTGTCACGCCAGTGGCATTGCCGGGTAGCTATGTTCGGAAGAGATAACCGCTGAAAGCATCTAAGCGGGAAACTTGCCTCAAGATGAGATCTCACTGGAGCCTTGAGCTTCCTGAAGGGCCGTCGAAGACTACGACGTTGATAGGTCGGGTGTGTAAGCGCTGTGAGGCGTTGAGCTAACCGATACTAATTGCCCGTGAGGCTTGACCATATAACACCCAAACAATCTGACCGCAGTCAGAGCGTGAGGAAGACGACGCCGAAAACGGCGCGTGGGTTCGCAAGACCCAAGACGAGTTGTCTACTTCGATCACCGACCCAATTGGGCCAGCCAGGTAAGCTCCACCGCCTGGCCAGCCAACCGAATTGCTTGACGAACATAGAGCATTGGAACCACCTGATCCCTTCCCGAACTCAGAAGTGAAACGATGCATCGCCGATGGTAGTGTGGGGTTTCCCCATGTGAGAGTAGGTCATCGTCAAGCGCCTAACACCCAGCACCCCCGCTCAGTTCACTCTGGCGGGGGTGTTGTCTTTGGGGCGGAAGAAAGTCGAACGGAGTTCGAGGATGCCGTTGCTGAAATTGCTGAGTGATGGAAAATTTCATTCCGGCGTCGAGCTTGGTGAGGCCCTGGGCGTCTCCAGGAGTGCCATCTGGAAGCGGCTGAAGACGCTGGAAGATGACCTGGGCGTCGAGGTGTTCAAGGTTCCGGGGCGGGGTTACCGCCTGGAAGAGCCCCTGTCGCTGCTCGATGCCGAACGGATCGCGGGGGAGGGTGGTTGGCCGGTAGCGGTCCTGGCTTCCATCGACTCCACCAATGCCGAGGCACAACGCCGTCTGCAACAACAGCAGCAAACGCCGTTCGCCTTGCTGGCCGAGCATCAGCAGGCCGGACGTGGCCGGCGTGGCCGCGCCTGGGTCAGTCCCTATGGCAAGAATCTCTATCTCACCGCCGTGGTCTCCAGCCAGGGCGGGATCCAGAAGCTGCAGGCCTTGAGCCTGACCATGGGCCTGGCGGTGATCCGTACCCTGCAACAGCTGGGAGTGGAGGATGCCTGGCTGAAGTGGCCCAACGACGTCCTGGTTCGTGGTCGCAAGCTGGCCGGTATCCTCATCGAATTGTCGGGTGATCCGCAGGACGTCTGCCAGGCCATCATCGGCATCGGTATCAACGTCAACATGCGCATGGCCAACGACATCGATCAGCCATGGATTTCCATGGCCGAGGTCCTGGGCGGTCTGCAGGATCGCAACCAGGTCGCCAGTCTGCTGCTGCGGGAGATCGACAGCCTGTGGCAGATTCACCGCCAATCCGGATTTGCCGCCCTGCGCGGCGAGTGGGAGCGTTATCATGGCTGGCAAGGTCGAGCGGTAACCCTGTCTTCGGGGGTTCGCTGTATTCAGGGCACAGTGGCAGGAGTTGCCGAAGATGGGGCTATCCTCATGCGCGTAGACGGGCAGACACAGGCATTCAGCGGTGGCGAATTGAGCCTGAGCCTAGATCATGATTCTTGAACTCGATTGCGGTAACAGCCTGATCAAGTGGCGACTGCTCGCCGCGGGAGCCGAAGTGGTCGACACCGGCATCGTCGACAGCGACGACGCCCTGATCGCGGCCCTGTCCCAGCCGGATACTCCCACCCTGGCGGCCTGTCGGCTGGTCAGCGTGCGCAGCGACGAAGAGACCCAGCAGCTCAAGGAGCGGTTGACGGCGACCTTCGCCATCCCCTGTCACCAGGCCGTGCCGGTAGAGGTGTGGAATGGTGTGCGCAATGGCTATCGGGATCACCAGCGTCTGGGCATGGATCGCTGGTTGGTGATCCTGGCCGCGGTGCAACTGGCCGAGGGCAAGGCCTGCGTGGTCCTGGATCTGGGCACTGCGGTGACGGCCGATCTGGTCGACGCCCAGGGTGAGCATCAGGGCGGGTTCATCTGTCCGGGGATTCCGTTGATGCGTCGGGAACTGCAGACCCATACCCGTCGGATCCGCTACGATCCACATTGGGCCAGTGGTGAACGCTACGAGGCGCCGGGACGTACGACCATCGAGGCCGTGGAGCGTGGGTGTCTGTACATGCTCAAGGGCTTTGTCCGCACCCAGTACGAACTGGCTCAGGAGATGTTCGCCGAAGGCTGCGAGGTGTTTCTGACCGGGGGTGACGCGGAACTGGTCAAACATGTCGTTCCGGGCGCGCGGATCGTGCCCGATATGGTGTTTGCTGGATTGGCTTTGGCGTGTCCGCTCGAGAACGAATGATGCGTTGGTTGTTTCTGCTATTGGTGGTACTGAACGTTTTCTACTACATATGGCATCAACAGCAGGTGCCTTTGCTAGGTAAGGAAATCGCCCCTCTGACGCTGTACAAAGGCGAGCGTGAAAACATTCGTCTGTTGAACGAGACGGCATCTGGTGACGCTGCACGGCGTCAGTGACGGCGGTACCCTTCGATGAGGAGCGAAGATGCTGACGCTAGGTAATCTCTGCCTGTTGCTGGGCGCAGTCGGCATTGGTCTGTGGTTCTGGCACGCCCACGGCATTCGCGAGCAGGCACTGGTGCTAGCCGAGCAGGAGTGTCGTCGCCGCAAGGTCACGCTGCTCGATGGCGCCGTGGCCTTTTCCCGTTTTCGCTGGCTGGCCGATGCCAAGGGCCGCAAGCGCCTGGCGCGGTTGTTCTCCTTCGAATTCACCGTGACGGGAGAGGAGCGACTCGACGCCTCTCTGGCCCTGTTCGGCAAGACGCTGGCCAAGGTCGAGTTCGCGCCTTTCGTGGTGCCCGAGGTCGAACGCCCGGCGGCGGATTCGGTGGTGGCTTCGGCCCCTGCCTATCAGGCCAAGCCCGAGCACGGCCAGGTGGTCTATCTGGATCAATGGCGACAGCGCCAGCGTACCGAGACCAACAGGCGCCAGGAGCCGGAGTGATCCCCGGCACTATCTCCTGATATTTTTTTCCTTCCGTAGTCTGACGATCAGTTCCGGCTGATCCGTTCTGGCTTTCTGCTTCTTTTCATGTGATCCCTGATGTTCAGCCCTCTCGTTACCTTTCCTGCGCTCTATTTCGCCACCCTCCTGATGTTGGCCGGCTCCGGTCTGTTCACCACCTATATCGGTCTGCGACTGACTGAGCAGGGGGCAGGGGATTTCTGGACCGGCGCCCTGATGGCGGCCTACTATTTCGGGCTGGTGTGCGGCGGCAAGTTCGGCCATCGGCTGATCGCTAGCGTCGGCCATATCCGTTCCTATGTGGCCTGCGCCGGTGCGGCCACCGTTACCGTGCTCATTCACGCCCTGATCGACGACCTGAACGTCTGGATCGCGCTGAGATTCATCATGGGCGTGGTGATGATGAATCAGTACATGGTGATCGAGAGCTGGCTCAACGAGCAGGCGGAGAATCACCAGCGCGGCAAGGTGTTCGCCGGCTACATGGTGGCGGTGGACCTGGGGCTGGTGATCGGCCAGGCGCTGCTGGCCTGGCATCCACAACTCGACTACAAGCCGCTGTTGCTGGTGGCCATCTGCTTCGCCTCTTGCCTGATTCCTCTGGCGATGACGCGGCGGGTGCACCCGGCCAAGCTGGTGGCGGCGCCGCTGGAGATCCGCTTCTTCTGGCAGCGGGTGCCCCAGTCATTGGTGACCATCTTTACCGCAGGCCTGCTGGTGGGGGGCTTCTATGGCCTGGCACCGGTGTTCGCCAGTCGCAGTGGCCTGGATACGGCGCAATCGAGCTTCTATGTCGGGCTGTGCATCGTGGCGGGCTTCTGCGCCCAGTGGCCGCTGGGCTGGCTGTCGGATCGACTCGACCGCTGCAAGCTGATCCGCGCCAATGCGGTGCTGCTGTGCCTGGCGGCGGTACCGCTGTGGGGACTGATCACCTTGCCCTATCCCTGGTTGCTGGCTGCGGGCTTCGTCTCGGGCATGCTGCTGTTCACCCTCTATCCGCTGGCGACCGCCTTTGCCAACGACCACGTCGAGCCCGAGCGGCGGGTGGAACTGTCGGCGATGCTGCTGACCACCTATGGCGTCGGTGCCTGCATCGGGCCGCTGCTGGCCGGCGCGGCCATGGAGCATTTCGGCCCGGGCACCTTCTATGTGCTGACCTCGGCCTATGCGCTGATCCTGATCGTCTTCGTGCAGCCCCGGTTCGTCAGTGGCGAGCACCGGCTGGACGCGGCACCGCTGCATCATGTGGCCATGCCGGATTCCGTCAGTCCGATGGCAGCGGCGCTGGATCCGCGTATCGACGAGGTGCCGCAGGAAATGGTGGTGGAGGCCCCCGCCAGCATCGGACCGGGTAGCGAGAAGACCTGATAGGCGAGCCCGGCGCGAGGCCAGGCAGGAAGGAGCGGGTAGCGCTTAGGCCTGACGGGTCTGGCCGGGCTTGATCAGGCGGTCCAGGGTCTGGGCCGAGCCGTTTTCGGCCAGGGCGCCCTCCTGCAGACGATGCTGCTGATGCTCGATCAGTCGACTCACGGGACGCTGACCGCTTTCTTCGGCCACTTCGTCGCCACCGAGACGCTGTTGTTGGTCTTCGATCACCTGGCCCAGGGGACGCAGACTGGACTCTTCGGCGATCCGGCGGTCCTGCAGTTGGCGTTGCTGCTGCTTGATGACTTCACCCAGCGGACGCAGGCTGGATTCTTCGGCCAGGGTGCGTTCCTGCAGACGTTGCTGCTGTTGCTTGATCAGATGGCCTAGCGGACGCTGGCTGGATTCCTCGGCGATCTGGGTGGCAGGGCTGGTGGGGGTGAAGGAGAAGTCCTGGGCGAAGGTGTTCAGGGCCAGGGCGGTCAGGGCGAAACCGAAGGCGATACGCAGGTTCATGATGGTGTCCTCTGGGGAAACTGTGCTGGAGTGAGTTCAGTATCCCGAGCAGGACCGCTCGAAAAAAATAGACTGGCGAGATAGTGACTATCAGCGCCGTCGATGCCTTTCAAAAAACCTCTAGCCTCCCGTCGATGATTCCTGCTTTTCCGCTTCGCTCAGGTGCGTGCCACCGAACAGCTCGCGCAGAGCGGCGGCATAGGCACGTGTGCCTATCACCATGCTGTTGGAATGGGTGCCGCCCGGGATCAACAGCAGCCGCTTGGGGGGTTGCGCGGCGGCATAGAGGGCCTCGCTGAAGCGGGGCGGCACATAGCGGTCGTCGCTGCCGTGAACGATGAGCACCGGGATATGGATCTCCGGGATCTTGTCCAGGGAATCGAATTTCTCCGTCATCAGCCAGCGCAGGGGAAAGCGGGTGTCGACCACCGCCGAGGCGGCATCGGCCAGGGTGGTGAAGGTGGATTCGATGATCAGACCGGCCGCGGCGGGATAGTCGCCCGTGGGATCCCCGTCGCGGGCGATGCGCCAGGCCAGATCCACCGCCACGGCGCCACCCAGGGAATGGCCATAGAGGTATCTCTTGCGCGGATCGGGCTGCAGGCTCTGCAGGTGCTTCCAGGCGACCCGGGCGTCCTGGTAGACGCTGCGTTCGGAGGGAACGTCGCCAGGACTTTCGCCAAAGCCGCGATAGTCGATGGCCAGCACCGAGTAACCCAGTTGTCGCAGGGTGGCGATGCGCCGGACCTGGGCGGTGAGATTCCAGCGGGTGCCGTGCAGATAGAGCAGGGTGGGGGCGTCCGGGCGCCGGGCGGGCCACCACCAGGCATGCAGGTAGTCGGTGCCGGTCAGACCGTCCGGGACCGGCAGATTGAACTGGCGGACGCCTTCCGGCACCCCGGTGAACCAGCTGGCATTGCCGGGCTCGATGCTGAACACCCATTGACGTTCGCGGTAGGCCAGTTCCGAGCAGCCATAGGGGACCCCGACACCCACCAGCAGGGTGACGAAGAGCAGCGGGATCAGGCGACGGCGGAGCAGGGTGGCAAGGGGCATGGGTTTCTCTGGATACCGGAAGACGCAGGGTAGGGGCGTTCGTCGCCTGGCGCGAACCCCCGTTTCGGTTGGACAGTCATCCTAGAGACAGCGACTGCAGTGACCCCACACCTGAGGTGAGCCATGAGTGCTACGGCCAAGAAGAGCGATCCCGAACTCTGGGAAAAGGTGAAGAAAGAGATTACCGAGGGCGACAAGGGCGGCAAGCCCGGCCAATGGTCGGCGCGCAAGGCGCAACTGGCGTCCCAGGAGTACCAGAAGCGCGGTGGTGAATACCAGGGCGGCAAGGGCAAGGACAATCATCTGCAACAGTGGACCGACGAGAAGTGGGACACCCGCTCCGGCAAGAAATCCGAAGAGACCGGCGAACGCTATCTGCCGGAAAAGGCCCGGGATTCCCTGAGCAAGGAAGAGTACCAGCGCACCACCGCCAAGAAGCGTCGCGACACCCGCCGCGGCAAGCAGCATTCCAAACAGCCGGCGGATGTGGCGCGCAAGACGGCGACCGCGCGTGAGTCGGGCCTGGCCGGTCTGACCAAGGACGAATTGATGAAGCGTGCCGCGCGTCGCGAGGTGCGGGGCCGGTCGCGCATGAAGAAAGACGAACTGGTGAAGGCGTTGCAAAAGGCAGGTGAAAAATGAGCACCAAGAAGGCTTCCAACGACGACAAGAAAGACGACAGGAAAGAGGTTCGCAGCGAATTCAAGCAGGTGGTCAACATGACCCCCAGCCAGCTGCGCAAATGGCTCAGCGGTGATACCAGCAAGGGTGTGGGCATGACCAAGGGCGGCAAGAAGGTCACGGCCGCCAACGATGGCAAGGCGGTCGGCCATGCCATGGGTGAGCGCATCCTGGAGCTCAAGGGCAAGCGCCAGGCCGAGCTGGAAGACGATGACTACCAGGCCATGCGCAAGGTCATCGGCTATGTGCATCGCCATCTCAAGCAGCGACCGGAGGGCGATATCGAAGACTCGCGCTGGCGCAAGTCGCTGATGAACTGGGGCCATGATCCCTTGCGCGACAAGCGCAGTGCCTGATCCCGACGAACCGCAGCCCAGGCTGCGGTTTTTCGTTGCTAGGGAGTGACTGGCCGAATTTGTGGGCAACTGTGACGCCGCAGCGCGGACGCAAAGGAGTAGGGTAGCCGCCTATCTATCTGAAATCCTTCAAGGAGTTGTGAATGGCACCCCGGGATCTGTTGCTGGCATTGGTCGTCATCCTGGCCTGGGGGGTGAATTTCGTCGTCATCAAGCTCGGCCTGCATGGCGTGCCACCCATGCTGCTGGGCACCCTGAGATTCTGTCTGGCGGCCTTTCCCGCCATTCTCTTCGTACGGCGGCCCCAGGTGTCCTGGCAGCTGCTACTGGCGTACGGCCTGACCATCTCGCTCGGTCAGTTCGCCTTCCTGTTCTCGGCCATGTACGTGGGGATGCCAGCGGGGTTGGCCTCGCTGGTATTGCAGGCCCAGGCCTTCTTTACCCTGGCCTTCGCCGCGACCTTCCTGGGTGAGAAGGTACGGCGGGCGAGTCTGGTCGGGCTGCTGGTGGCGGCCTTGGGGCTGTTGCTGATCGGTACCGAGCATGGCGTCACCATGACCCTGGCCGGTTTTCTGCTGACCCTGGCGGCGGCGGCCATGTGGGGCCTGGGCAATATCGTCACCAAGAAGATCGGCAAGGTGGACATGCTCGGCCTGGTGGTCTGGGGCAGCCTGATTCCGCCCATCCCCTTCTTCATCCTGTCGTTGCTGCTGGAAGGCCCGGAACAGATCGCCACGGCGCTGACGTCGCTGTCGGGCGGCTCGGTCTTTGCCATCGTCTACCTGGCCTTTATCGCTACCCTGGTCGGCTACGGCATCTGGAGCCGGCTGCTGTCGCGCTATCCGGCGGGCCAGGTGGCGCCCTTTTCGCTGTTGGTGCCGGTGGTGGGGCTGACTTCCGCCGCGGTGCTGCTGGGGGAGCAGATGACCATCCAACAAGCGGTAGGTGGCCTGGCTGTCATGTTCGGCCTGTTGATCAATGTCTTTGGCGGTCGCTGGCTGGATACGCGGGACAAGGCCTCAGCCTCTGCATGATGTTGCACGTTTATAAATGATTGTGCATGATCTGCTGATCCTCCTGGAGTATCAGCATGACTGCATCCATCCACCTCCCCGAAGAACGCCAGGCCGCGATCCTGGCCCTGTTGCGTGAGCAGGGCCGGGTCCTGTCGGCCGAACTGGCCGCCACCTGGGGCATTTCCGAAGACAGCGTACGTCGCGACCTGCGTGAACTGGCCCGCCAGGGCCTGTGCCGCCGGGTGTACGGTGGGGCGCTCTCGCTGCTGACACCGCCGCAGGCACTGCCGGCGCGGATCAGCCAGGACGAGACGGCCAAGCAGGCGCTGGGCCACGCCGCGGCCAGGCTGGTACAGCGGGGGCAATTGCTGCTGCTGGATGCCGGCTCGACCAACCTGGCCATCGCCCAGGCGCTGCCCACGGATCTTGACCTGACCGTGGCCACCAATGCGCCGGTGATCGCCACGGCGCTGCTGCAGCGCCCGGGCATCCGGGTGCTGATGATCGGCGGCCTGGCTGCGCCGCAGTCCGGCGCCTGCCTGGGCGCCCGGGCCCTGCGTGACCTGCGTGGCGTGCGCGCCGACCTGGCCTTTCTCGGGACCTGCGCCCTGGCGGTGGAAACCGGGGTGACCGGCTTCGACCTGGAGGAGGCCGAGTTCAAGGCGGCCGTGGCCGAACAGAGCGCCCAGGTCGCCGTCGCGGTGACCGCCGAAAAGCTCGACAGCGTGGCCTTCTATCACGTGCTCCGGCTCGATCAGCTGAACCATCTGGTGTTGGAGCCGGGGTTGAGCGAGGAGCGCCTGCAGCCCTATCGCGATGCCGGCCTGCACCTGCATTCGCTCGCTAGCGACCGCTGATCTCTCGCCCAAGGATTCCCATGACCTCTGCCGTACTGCGTCGCCAACGCCGCGCCACCTTTACCGTCTTTCTCGCCAATGGTTGCGGGATCGGTGGCTGGGCGGCCGCCATTCCCGAACTCAAGCGCGATCTGGCGCTGGGCGACGGCCAGCTGAGTCTGGTGCTGCTGGCGGTCGCCCTGGGCGCCCTGCTGACCATGCCCTTCGCCGGGGTGCTGGTGCCGCGCCTGGGCGGTACCGGACGCCTCACCCGGCTGAGCATCCTGGCCTTCGTGCTGGTGCTGATCTGGCCTGGGGTGGCGCCGTCGCTGGGCTGGCTGCTGCCTTGCGCGCTGCTGCTCGGTGCCAGCAATGGCCTGATCGACGTGGCCATGAATGCCCATGCCAGCGATGTCGAAAGCCGCTGGAACGGCCCGCTGATGTCGTCCTTCCATGCCGCCTTCAGCCTGGGCGGATTTCTCGGTGCCGGCCTGGGGGCACTGGTGCTGCACCTGGGCGCCTCGGCGCTGGTGGTGTTGCTAGCCGCTGCCCTGGTGGCGCTGGTGCTGGCCTTGCCCGCCGCCCTGGCCCTGGACGAAGGCGATCGCAGCCCGGTGAGCCATGCCCTGCGGCTGCCGAATCGACGCGTACTGGCGCTGGGGTTGATCGCCATGGGCTGTCTGATGCTGGAAGGGGCCATGACCGACTGGAGCGCCGTCTACCTGGGCCAGGTGGGCGGCGCGAGTCCGGTGGTGGCGACCCTGGGCTATGCGGCCTTTTCGCTGACCATGCTGGTGGGGCGGCTGTTCGGCGACGGCATCCGCGCTCGCTTCGGCGGCCCCCAGGTGATCGTTGGCGGGGCCCTGCTGGCGACCCTGGGGCTGGCCCTGGCGGTAATCCTGCCGGCGCCCTGGACGGCGATCCTCGGCTTCGCGCTGGTCGGCCTGGGCCTGTCCAATGTGGTGCCCGCGGCCTTCAGCGCCGCCGGCCAGGTGGCCGAGACGCCGGCTGCGGGCATCGCCATGACCGCCACCGCCGGTTATCTCGGGTTCCTGCTCGGTCCGCCGCTGATCGGTGCCGTGGCGGGGCAGGTGGGACTGCGTGGCAGTCTGCTGTTGTTGACCCTGATCGGGGTGGCGGTGGCGCTGCTGGCGCTACGCCAGCGCAAGGCATGACGTCTATTCAGGGAACCCCGCTGCGCTGAGCAGACCCAAGAGGGAACGGAAATCCAAGGAGGCGGCCATGACGCGCCCACGCAAGATCCTCGCCTGGCTGCTGGGAATCATCCTGCTGCTGTTCGTGCTGGTGGTGGTGATCCTTGCCACCTTCGACTGGAATCGGCTCAAGCCGACCATCAACGAGCAGGTGTCGAGCGCCTTGCATCGGCCCTTCGCCATCGAGGGCAACCTGGGCGTGGTCTGGCATCGCGAGCCGGATCAGGGCGGCTGGCGCGCCTGGATTCCCTGGCCGCACATCGCCGCCGAGGACCTGACCCTGGGCAACCCGGACTGGGCCAAGGAAAAGACCTTCGTCCACCTCGACCGGGTGCAACTGCGGATCTCCCCGCTGGCACTGCTGGCCAAGCAGATCTATATCCCGCGCATCGACCTCAGCGGGCCGGTGGTCAATGCCCAGCGGCTGGCCGATGGCCGCAACAGCTGGACCTTCGAGACCGCCGAGAAGGATCCCAAGGCCGAACCCTCGGCCTGGACCGTGGATATCGGCACCATCGGCTTCGACGCCGGCCAGGTCGGCTTCGACGATGCCCAGACCGCCACCCGGCTAAGGGCGCGGATCACCTCCCTGGATGCCCCCATCGCCTACGCCGATCTGGTCGGCAAGCAGGGCACTTCGCGCCAGCGCTCCCACGTCAAGCAGACCCAGCCCTTCCAGTTCGCCCTGGCGGTGGACGGCAGCTACAAGCAGGTCCCGGTCAGTGGCCGGGGCCAGATCGGCGGACTGCTGGCCCTACAGGACGCCGATGTACCTTTCCCCATCCAGCTCGATGCGCGGGCTGGCGAGACCCGCATCCAGGTCTTTGGCACCCTGACCGATCCGCGACGCCTGGGCGCCCTGGATCTGCACCTGGTACTGGAAGGCAAGAGTCTGGCGCAGCTCTATCCGCTGACCGGGGTCACCCTGCCGGAGACGGCGCCCTACGCCACCGATGGTCATCTCACGGTCAAGCTCAACGATCCGGCGGGCGCGCGCTTCAGCTATGAAGACTTCAACGGCCGGGTCGGCAAGAGCGATCTGCACGGCGAGGTGCTGTTCACCGGCGGCAAGCCGCGTCCCAAGCTCAGTGGCACCCTGCGCTCCGATCAGTTGCTGTTCGAGGACCTGGCGCCGCTGATCGGCGCCGATACCAAGGAGCAACAGGCGGCCAAGGGCGAGACCAACCAGCAGCCGGCGGACAAGGCACTGCCGGTCTCCGAATTCCGCACCGAGCGCTGGCGCGCCATGGATGCCGACGTGCGCTTCACCGGCAAGCGCATCGTGCAGAACGCGCAGCTGCCGATCACCGATCTGAATACCCATGTCCGCCTGACCGATGGGGTACTCCTGCTCGACCCCCTGCGCTTCGGCGTGGCCGGTGGCGATCTGAACACCACAGTGCGCCTGGAAGGCGACAAGACGCCGCTGCAAGGGCGGGTCGATCTGCACGTGCGCCGGGTCAAGCTGAACCAGCTATTCCCTACCGTGGAGACCATGAAGCGCAGCATGGGCGAGCTCAATGGCGATGCCACCCTGAGCGGCACTGGCAATTCGGTGGCGGCGCTGCTCGGCACCAGCAACGGCGAACTCAAGCTATTGATGAACGATGGCCGCATCAGCCGCAGCCTGATGGAACTGGCCGGACTCAATGTCGGCAACTACCTGGTCGACCGGTTGTTCGGCGATGACGAGGTGGAGATCAATTGCGCGGTCGCCGATCTCGACTTCAAGAAGGGCCTGGTGCAGCCCCAGGTCTTCGTGCTCGATACCGAGAACGCCCTGATCAACATCACCGGCACCATCAACCTGGCGAGCGAACGACTGGATCTGACCGTCGATCCCCACAGCAAGGGCTTGCGCATCTTCTCGCTGCGCTCACCGCTCTATGTGCGCGGCACCCTGAAGAATCCCGCGCCGGGGGTGAAGGCACTGCCCCTGGCGGCCCGTGGTGCGGCAGCGGCGCTGCTCGCCACCTTCGCGGCGCCGGCGGCCGGTCTGCTGGCGCTGGTGGCGCCCAGCAACGAGCAGGGCGCCCAGTGCAGTGCGTTGTTGCAACAGATGCGCACAGGGCGTTGAACTCCTGCGCTAGAGCTGGTTCGTGCGACTTGACAGACGACCGTTCGGCGGCGTCTGACGGGTGGAAAAGAACCGCTCTGGTTGCCCAGGCTCTATAGAAATACCCCGAGTCGGGCAGCCTTTTCGCGGAGATCCCTCATGCGTGACGACACCGATAGCCACTACGAAATCCACTACAAACTACTGGGCGAAAGCTATACCGACCGTATCAGCAATCTGGACGTGCCCATCACCGACGTGGTCCGTGACCTGGCCTGCCGGCACCTGGATGCGATCAACGACGAGCGCTTCCACCTGGCCGACATCGAGTCCGGTCAGGCGCTGGTGGCGCTGCACGATGTGTCCATCCATCGCGTCGCACCGGAAGCCCCATGAAGCGTCTGCTGAGCGGTGGGTTGCTGGCCCTGACCCTGACGGGGCTGGCGGCCTGTTCCACCGAGACGGTAGTGACCCTGCAGGACGGTACCCAGTACATCACCGAAGATCGTCCCAACACCAAGACGGCCGACGGTTTCTATGAATTCACCGATGTGGCGGGTCGTCACGTGCGGGTGAAGGCAGCCGATGTAGCCACCATCAAGGCGGAAGACTAGGCCCTGTCTGAAAAGTACCTGCGCTTGGTCATGCGGTGTTAAAAATCAGCTCGGAATGCTCATTTACCACTCGTAAACTCCGCTTCCTCGCTGATTTTTGCCTTGCCTGACCTTCGCTCGGCGACTTTTCAAACAGGTCCTTCCCAGGAGACTGCCATGCCCCGCGGCGACAAATCCAAGTACAGCGACAAACAGGAACGTAAGGCCGAGCACATCGAGGAGAGCTACGAGAAAAAGGGCGTTTCCAAGGATGAAGCCGAAGCGCGGGCCTGGGCGACGGTGAACAAGCAGTCCGGCGGTGGCGAGAAGGCGGGTTCCGGCAAGGCTAAGAGCGGCACTGCCAAAAGCGCGGACCGCAAGGATTCCGCCCGGCGGGCGGTGGCGACCAAGCAAGGCCAGTCGCCCAACAGCGGTCGCGCCTCGGCGCGGCGTTCGCGCACTGGCAGTACCTCGCTCAGTGACCTGACTCGCGATGAACTGGTGAAGAAGGCGGCCGAGCAGAACATTCGCGGTCGGTCGCGAATGAAGAAGGACGAGTTGATTCGTGCCTTGAGCTGATATTCCGACGCGCACAAAAGAGCCATACCACGCTGGAAGCCAAACAACGCCACGTTCTCTTCAAGGAGACGAGGCGTTTTTTCTTAGCTGGCGGGCATGAGAACCCGGCGCTCGGCGCGATAGAAAAGCGCTTGGTGATGGATAGGGCAGTAACGGGTGACACTTGGATCTGGCTTTAGACCTGCTATCGCGGCCATGGGCCGCTCCTACAAACACGAGCGTCACACGGGCGCCACCGTAGGAGCGGCCCATGGCCGCGATAAGACGTTGCTCCTACGATGCTCTGACTGTAGGAACGGCCGTGATCGGCTGCTTCTTTGCCTGGCGTTTAGCTGGGTAGCAGACGGCAGGTGAGGCTCTTGATATAGCGGGTTTCCGGGATGGCCGGGTGCACCGGGTGATCCGGGCCCTGGGCACCGCGTTCGAGGATCTGCAGGTTGCGATCCAGATGGCGGGCGCTGCCGAGCAGGATGTTCTGCAGGTCGTCTTCGGGCAGGTGCATGGAGCAGGAGGCGCTGACCAGGATGCCGTCCTTGTTCAACAGGCGCATGGCCTGTTCGTTGAGGCGACGGTAGGCGGCCTCGCCGTTCTTCAGGTCCTTGCGCTTCTTGATGAAGGCTGGCGGGTCGGCGACGATGACGTCGAATTTCTCTTCACCGGCCTTGAGTTCCTTGAGCGCTTCGAAGACATCGCCCTCGACGCACACCAGCTTTTCCGCCAGGCCGTTGAGGGTGGCGTTGCGTTCCACGCCGTCGAGGGCAAAGCCCGAGGCGTCCACGCACATGACTTCGCTGGCACCGAAGGCCGCGGCCTGCACGCCCCAGCCGCCGATGTAGCTGAACAGGTCGAGCACCCGCTTGCCTTCGACATAGGGCGCCAGGCGCGCACGGTTCAGGCGGTGGTCATAGAACCAGCCGGTCTTCTGGCCTTCGCGGACCGGCGCTTCGAAGCGCACGCCGTTCTCTTCCAGCGCTACCCAGTCCGGTACCTCGCCGTAGGCCACTTCCACGTAGCTGGAAAGACCCTCGGCCGTGCGGGCGCTGCCATCGTTCTTCCACAGCACGCCCTGGGGCTTGAACACCTGCAGCAGGGCGGCGAGGATGGCCTCGCGCTGGCGCTCCATGGTCGCCGAGGCGATCTGCACCACCAGGATATCGTTGAAGCGATCCACCACCAGGCCGGGCAGGAAATCCGCATCGCCATAGACCAGGCGATAGCAGTGGCTGCCGAACAACCGCTCGCGCAGGCTCAGGGCGACCTTGAAGCGATGCACCAGCAGCGACTTGTCCAGCGGGTAGCCGGTATCGCGGGAGAACAGGCGGGCGCAGATCAGGTTGTTGGGCGACAGCGCCACCAGGCCCAGCGGCTTGCCGCTGGTGGTTTCCAGGATGGCCTGGTCGCCCGGTTCGAAGGCAGTGAGCGGGGTGGCGACCACGTCCACCTCGTTGCTGTACACCCAGAGGTGCCCGGCGCGCAGACGGCGGTCGGCATTGGCTTTGAGGCGCAGGCGAGGCAGGGTCATGAATCACTCCAACGAAGGGGGCAAAAGCGCGGAATTATAGCGCAAAGCCACCTGCCTGGGCCGGCCGTCAGTCCCGCTGGCTGACCTCGATATCGCTCAGTCCGGCCTCCTGGGCACGACGGGCGATGCTCGGCTGGGCATGGCGTTCCCAAGGCGCATCGACCACCACCTGGGGTTCTTCGACATGCTTGATCAGCAACTGCAGCACGGCTTCCTCCTCGGTGACCGGCTCGAAACTCTCCAGCTCGTGGGTGAGGGGCTCGCCATTGAGGCGATAGCGGATCTGGTAACGGTGCAGGGTCTGCATGGGGGTACCTCGGCAGCAGGGGATAAGCGATGGACTCCGCCAGGCGGCCGCGGTTGCGTCAGAACCTGGTCACGATCTGCTGCGCGTCGGCCAAACGGCGTTGAAAACGCCCTAGAAGGCCAGCCCCGTCAGAATGCTCATTTACCACTTGTAAACCCGAGCGCGGGTCCGATCCGCTTCCTCAGGCATTTTCGTGGGGCCGCCTAGGCCTTGTTTGGTTCTAGCTCGCGAGATCGTGAACAGGTCCTCAGCCGCCGAGGGTATCGAGGATCGGGCAGTCAGGGCTGGCGTCGCCATGGCAGCAGGAGACCAGTTCGCCCAGGGTGCTGCGCAGGCGGGTCAGTTCGGCTATCTTGAGGTCCAGCTCGGCGATGTGCCGCTTGGCCAGCGCCTTGACGTCGGCACTGGCACGCTGGCGATCCTGCCAGAGACTGAGCAACTGGCGGATCTCCTCCAGGCTGAAGCCCAGTTCCCGCGAGCGGCGGACGAAAGCCAGCACCCGCAGATCTTCGGCGCCGTACTGGCGATAGCCGCTGTCGGTACGCCCGGCAGGCGCCAGGAGACCGATGCGCTCGTAGTAGCGCAGCATCTTGGCGGTGAGCCCGCTGGCCTTGGCGGCCTGGCCGATGTTCATGACAAGAGATCTCCAGACGGGCGCCAGCGGCCGAGCAGTAGGGCATTGGCCAGGACACTGACGCTGGAAAAGGCCATGGCGGCGCCGGCATAGACCGGGTCGAGCAGGCCAAAGGCCGCGAGCGGCAGGCCGATGACATTGTAGACGAAGGCCCAGAACAGATTCTGGCGGATCTTGCGCTGGGTACGCCGGGCGATGTCCAAGGCCGCCACCACCTGGCGTGGATCCTCCTGCAGGAGGGTGATGCCGGCGGCATGGCGCGCGGCGGCGGTGCCCGAGCCCATGGCGATGCCCAGTTCAGCGGCGGCCAGAGCGGGGGCGTCATTGAGGCCGTCGCCGACCATGGCGACGCCGCCCTGGGTCGCTTGCAGACGGGCGACCACCGTGGCCTTGTCGGCGGGCAGTACCTCAGCCTCCCACTGCGCGATGCCCAGCGCCGCGGCCACCTGGCGGGCGCTGCCGCGGTTGTCACCGGTCAGCAGCCAGCTGTCGATACCGTCATGGCGCAGCTGGGCGATGGCCGCGGCGGCACCCGGACGGATCTCATCGCCAAAGGCCAGCAGGCCCAGCACCCGCGGTTGGGCGCCGGTTTCCAGCAGCCAGGACAGGGTCAGTCCCTGGTCTTCCCAGGCGCGAGCGGCGTCGGCCAGGGGGCCGGCGTCCAGCTGCCGTTCGGCCAGCAGGCGGGCATTGCCCAGCAACAGCGGCCGTCCTTGCCAACTGCCCTGGAGGCCGCGGCCGGGGAGGGCGCGGACGTCCTGGGCGGGCGGGGTGTCCAGGTCACGGTCACGACAGGCTAAAAGCACCGCTGCGGCCAGGGGGTGTTCGCTGCCGCGTTGCAGGCTGCCGGCCAGACTCAGCAACTCGGCTTCCTCGATGCCAGGCGCCGTGGCCAGGTGGCGTAGGCGCAACTGGCCGGCGGTCAGGGTGCCGGTCTTGTCGAAGACCACGGTGGTGATGCCCTGAGCGCGCTCCAGGGTTTCGGCGTCCTTGATCAGGATGCCGTGACGCGCCGCCACTCCGGTGCCGGCCATCAGCGCGGCTGGCGTCGCTAGACCCAGGGCGCAGGGGCAGGCGATGACCAACACGGCGACGGCGGCGAGCAGGCTGGGCTCCAGAGCGTGACCGGCCAGCAGCCAGCCGAGCAGGGTGACCAGCGCCAGGGTCACCACCACGGGGACGAACACCCGGCTGATGCGATCCACCAGTTGCTGGATGGGCGCCTTGGTGGCCTGGGCGTCTTCCACCAGGCGGATGATGCCGGCCAGCACCGTCTCGCCACCCAGGGCGGTGACCTCGACCTGCAGATTGCCCTCGCCATTGATGGCGCCACCCACCACCTCGTCGCCGGGGCCCTTGGCGACCGGGCGGCTCTCGCCGGTGAGCAGGGCTTCATCCACCTGGCTTTCGCCTTGCAGGATGCGGCCATCGGCGGGGATGCGTTCACCCGGACGAAGCTGCAGGCGATCGCCCAGGCGCAGCCGGTTGAGGGCGACCTCCTCTTCGTTGCCGTCGGCATCCAGGCGGCGGGTGCTTTCGGGGCGCAGAGCTTCCAGAGCGCGCAAGGCCGCGCCAGTACGGCGCTTGGCACGGGTCTCCAGATATTTGCCCAAGCGCACCAGGGCGATGACCATGGCCGCCGTCTCGAAGTAGAGATGGGGGCTGCCCTTGACCAGCCAGAGATAGAGACTTAAGCAGTAGGCGGCACTGGTGCCCAGGGCGACCAGCACGTCCATGTTGCCACTGCGGGCGCGCAGGGCATGCCAGGCGCCACGATAGAAGCGCGCGCCGATGAGGAATTGCACCGGTGTCGCCAGCAGAAATTGCAGCCAGGCGGGCGGCATCAGGTGCCAGCCGAAGGGCGTCAGCAGCATGGGCAAGATCAGCGGCGCGGCCAAGAGCAGCGCCAAGGCCAGCTCCAGGCGTTCCCAGCGCAGGCCCTGACGTACCGGGGCAGGGCGGTCGTCTTCGGCCAGGCGATCCTCGGCGCCGTAACCCGCCGCTTCTACCGCGACGATCAGGGCCTGCGTCTCGACCGCGGCCAGGGTCTTCACCCGGGCTCTTTCGCTGGCCAGATTGACCTCGGCGGTCAGCACCCCGGGCACCGTACGCAAGACCTTTTCGATCCGCCCGGCGCAGTTGGCGCAGCTCATGCCGGACAGCGCCAGGTCATGCTCGGCCTCGGCCACCTGGTAGCCAGCCGCGCTGACCGCCTCGGCCAGCGCCGGTGCCGCGTCGATTGGCGCGCTGACGCGAGCCTTTTCGCTGGCCAGGTTGACGCCGGCCGCACTGACGGCTGGGACCTTCTGCAGGGCACGCTCGACCCGCCCGGCGCAGGCCGCGCAGGTCATGCCACTGATGGAGAGTTCGAATTCGTGCATGGGCACCTCCTGAGCTCAGTGTTGACCTTGACCTCGGGTCAAGGTCAACACTGGAACCCGGTCCTGGCGCTGGCGTCAGGAGAAAGAGGTCAAGACAGACAGGAGCAGACCATGCATGTCATCAAGGTAGTCGGAATGAGTTGCGCCCACTGCGTGAGCGCGGTCGAGGCGGCGGTCCTCAAGGTCGATGCCCGGGCGCGGGTCGAGGTGGATCTGCAGGCGGGCGAGGTGCGCATCGACAGCGCCGCAGTGGCTGCGCCCTTCCGCGCGGCCATCGAGCAGGCGGGCTATACCGTCGTCGACTGAGTCCAGTCGCGCACGATGGCGCGGAAGAAGGTGGTGAACACCTGATCGGCGGCCAGCAGCGGGGCGAAGGTCTGTTCGTCGCGCAGCAGATCGGAGAGGGTGCCGAGAAACAGGCTGTGCAGCATCCGACTGGCCAGTTGCGGCGTCACGCCCGGCTGCAGGCGGTGCGCCTGGGCGGTGAAGAGGGCGTCGGTAATGCGAATGAACTGCCGCAGGAACTGCAGATCGCGTTCTTCGGCCTCGCGCAGCTCTTCGGTGAATTCGCAGCGGTGCAGCATGATCGTCATCACCCGCTGCTCGCGGCCAGGCTGGGTGAACTTCGCCATGCCTTCGATGCATAGTTTGAACAGCCGTTGCAGGCTATCTTCCTCGCCGTCGACGCGCAGGCGCTCGCTCAGTTCGTCGGCGGGGATCCTTATCTGGCTAAGCATTTCGTGGAACAGGTGGGCCTTGTTCTGGAAATGCCAGTACACTGCACCCCGGGTGACGCCGCATTCGCGGGCGATCATTTCCAAGCTGGTACGCGCCACGCCATTGGTCAGGAACAGGGCTTCCGCCGCATCGAGAATGGCTTGGCGGGTCTGTTCGGCTTCTTCTTTCGTACGACGCATGGGCGATCTGACTGGCAGTGGGTCTGCCACGCAGTCTAGCGCGCCTCGGCGCTTTTACAAACATGATTGTATGTAACTGCGCGACACTTCCGCTTCCATCGGATCAGGCTTCATGACTTTTCGCTTATTGTTGATTCTCGGGGCCCTCTCGGCCTTCGCTCCCTTCGCCATCGACATGTACCTGCCCAGCTTCCCGTCGCTGGCCAGGTCGTTCGCCACCGACATCGAACACGTGCAGCTGAGTCTGGCGGTGTATTTCGCCGGTCTGGCCAGCGGTCAGCTGTTCTATGGCCCCCTGGCGGACCGCTTCGGTCGCCGCCTGCCGCTGCTGATCGGCATCGGCCTGTTCTGCCTGGCGTCGCTGGGCTGCGCCCTGGCGCCGAGTCTGCCCTGGCTGATCGCCGCGCGCTTCGTCCAGGCCCTGGGCGGTTGCGCCGGCATGGTGATCGCGCGAGCCGTGGTGCGGGATCTCTGCGAGCCCATGGCCGCGGCGCGGGCCTTCTCGCAGATCATGCTGGTGACCGGGATCGCCCCCATCATCGCGCCCTTCGCCGGCAGCCTCCTGCTCAGCACCTTTGGCTGGCAGGCGATCTTCGTCAGCCTGGCGCTGTTCGCCGCCGCCTGCGGCACCGCCGTGGCGCTCTGGTTGCCCGAGTCCTTGCCGGCGCACCATCCGCGGCCGCCGCTGCGGGGGGCCTTGCGCAACTACCTGCGGCTGCTGCGTGATCGCACCTTCATCGGCCACACCCTCACCGGCGGTATCGCCATGGCCGGCATGTTCGCCTACATCTCCGGCTCGCCCTTCGTGCTGATCGAACTCTATGGCGTCGCGCCTGAGCACTATGGCTGGGTCTTCGGCCTCAACGCCGCCGGCTTCATCCTGCTGGGGCAGCTCAATGCTCGCCTGGTGGTCCGCCAGGGACCGGCCTTCTGGTTGCGTCGCGCGGTGGTGGCCTATGCCGCGGCGGGGCTGGTCCTGCTGCTGGTGGGTGCCTTCCAGCCCAAGGCGCTGCCGGTGCTGATGATCCCGTTGTTCTGCGCCATCGCCCTGCTCGGTGGCATCGTGCCCAACGCCTCGGCCTGCGCCCTGGCAGGGCAGGGCGCCAATGCCGGCAGTGCCTCGGCGCTGATGGGCAGTCTGCAGTTCGTCCTGGCGGCGCTGGCCTCCAGCAGCGTGGGCGCGCTGCACAACGGCACCGTGGTGCCCATGTGCGCGGTGCTGGCGCTCTGTGCGGTGGCGACCGCGCTGATGGCCCGTTGGACCCATAGATCCGCACCCACCTGAAGCGGAGTGGATTTTTCCCGGCCAGGCAGGTCAGATAGGCGAACCCTCACACTTCCAGGGACGCCGACATGACCTTCGCCTACTGGTGCATCTTCCTCGTCTACCTCGTGCCCTATGGCGCGGCCTATTACGCCAAGTTCAAGGGCAGCGGCTTCACGCCCGAGGACAATCGGGATCCGCGCAGCTTCCTCGGCAAGCTGGAAGGCGCCCGGGCCCGGGCCAATGCCGCTCAGCAGAACGCCTTCGAGATCAATCCGCTGTTCGCCGCGGCAGTGATCGTCGCCCACGTCACCGGTGGCGCCGACCAGGGCACCATCAACTTCTGGGCCTTCCTCTTCCTGCTCAGCCGCATCGCCTACACCTGGCTGTATATCCGCGACCACGCCACCCGCCGTTCCCTGGCCTGGGCCGGTGGTTTCTTCTGCTGCCTGTGCCTGTTCATCGCCGCAGCCTGAACCTGCGGTGAGCCGACGTCATCGGTCTTGACCGGCGGCGTCGGCTCCGGCTTCATTAGCGGCCTATCTTTCCTGGCCAGCCGCCATGACTTCCGCTTCGCCCGCCCAGCAGGTGCTGGAGCATTTCGCCGATCTGGCCCAAGCCCGTGGGTACACTCTCGATAGCGCTCAACAGGCCGCCATCGAGCGCTTCGCTGTCTTGGCCGACGAACTCCTGCGCCCGCGCCTGTTTCGCCGCCAGACGCCGCGCAGCCTCTATCTCTGGGGGCCGGTGGGGCGTGGCAAGAGCTTCCTACTGGACGGCTTCTTCGCCGCCCTGCCATTCGCCGAGAAGCGACGGGTGCACTTCCATGCCTTCTTTCGCGAGCTGCACGAGCGGATGTTTCGCCAACCGCCGGGGGGCGATGCCCTGGCCGCCAGCCTGGACGACTTGCTCGCTGGCTGCCGGCTGCTCTGTTTCGATGAATTCCATGTGCATGACATCGGCGATGCCATGCTCATCACCCGGCTGTTCAAGGCCTTGTTCAGCCGCGGTGTGGTGCTGATTACCACCTCCAACTATCCGCCGGAGGGGTTGCTGCCCAATCCGCTCTACCACGAGCGCTTCCTGCCGGCGATCCGGTTGATCGAGACGCGCATGGACATCCTCTCGGTGGCCGGTCCCCAGGACTATCGCGGCGCCAGCCCTGCCGAGCCCGATCCCTTCGGCGTTGGCGCCTATCTCTGGCCGGGTAGCCCGGAGCAGCGTAGTCGGCTGACGCTGCCGCCATTGGCGCAGACCAGGATCGAGGTGCCGGTAGGCCATCGCAGCCTGCCCGCCATCAGCGCCGCGGGGGGGCTGCTGCACTTCAGCTTCGCCGACCTCTGCGAAGGCCCCACGGCAGTCCTCGACTACCTGACCCTGAGCGAAAGCTGGCAGCGCTGGCTACTCGATGCGGTGCCGCCGCTGCGCGACGCCAGCCCCGCCGCGCGACAGCGCTTCATCAACCTGGTGGATGTGCTCTATGACCGTCGCCTGGCGCTGTTCCTGGTCAGCGCCGCGCCGCTCGACGCGACCCTGGCCGACAGCGAGATCGCCGACATGTCGCGGACGCGTAGTCGGCTGTCACAGCTGCGGCAGATCGGCCCCGGTTAGTGCTGTTGCCGTAGCTTCGCACTGGCCAGATGCCAACGGCGCTGCTCGGCCGAGGCGCCGTCGACGTCGTTGAGCCGGCGCAGCTGATAGCTGCCGCTGAAGGTCTGGCGGGTGCCGTCGGTGAGACGTGCCTTTACCGTCACCGGGATACTGACATAGCTCGAGCCGGCCGCGCCCTCGACCGGACCGGGCTGACCTAGGGTCACCTGCACGCTGCGGGTCCGGGCATAGCCCTGGCGGAATTTCTCGTAACTGTTGCCGGGTTGGCCGTCATCTCCCCATAGCTGCCAGGCGGTGCCGTAGTCCCGCGCATCCAGCGCCCGGTAGTAACGCTGGACCACGGCCGCCGCGGCCTCGGCGCTGCTGGGCAGTGGACCGCAGCCGGGTTCCTTGGCCGCCTCGCCATCGCCGAACAGGGCGCAGCTGCGGGCGATCTCGTCCTCTATCAGGGCACAGCTGTTGGCGGCGTTGCAGGGCGGTCGCGTGGCGGGGGAGAGCGCCCGGCAGCTGGTGGCCAGGGCCTGGGCCGGCTTTTGCCCGATGTCCTGGGCGCAGCTGCGTGGCGCCCGCTCCGTGGCGGCCAGGGCACCGGTGGCCAGGGACAACAGCAGGAGAGGGCAGAGCAGCAGGCGGGGAGGCATAGACGCGATCCTTGGGCAAAGGCCCAGCCTAGCAGGCCGAGGTCGAGGTGGAAAAAAGCAGGTGACGGTCATCCGTCGTCTGGCTACTTGGCTGACGTAAAAGCGTCATGTGGCCGGCGCAGGGTAGCCAGATCCCGTGTCGGAGTTCGCCCCATGCCTTCGTCCAGTCCAGCCGCCTCCCTGTCGCCGCTGTCCCATCCCCTGCACAGTTCGCGCAAGCCCGGTCCGCTGCGGATCGTGCTGTTCATCGTGCTGCTGCTGACCGGTCTGGCCGTGACCCTCGGCGGTATCCATAACGATGTCAGCGATGCCCAGTCGTCGCCCACCACCTGGCTGCCCTTCGCCGGGCTGACGCTGGCGCTGGTGATCGCCCTCGGTTTCGAATTCGTCAATGGTTTCCACGACACCGCCAATGCCGTGGCCACGGTGATCTACACCCATTCGCTGCCGCCCAATGCGGCGGTGCTCTGGTCCGGCTTCTGCAACTTCCTCGGGGTGCTGTTCTCCAGCGGTGCGGTGGCCTTCAGCGTCATCGCCCTGCTGCCGGTGGACCTGGTGGTGGAAATGGGCGCGGGCAAGGGCTTCGCCATGATCTTCGCCCTGCTGATCGCCGCCATCATCTGGAATCTCGGTACCTGGTGGCTGGGCTTGCCGGCGTCGTCCTCCCATACCCTGATCGGCTCCATCATCGGGGTCGGTCTGATGCATGCCTGGCTGGGCGGGATGGATGGCAGCAGTGGGGTGGACTGGGGCCAGGTGGCCAAGGTCGGCTATGCGCTGCTGTTCTCGCCGCTGATCGGCTTCGCCTGCGCCGCGCTGCTGCTGGTGCTGCTCAAGCGGATCGTGCGCGACCAGACGCTCTACCAGGAGCCGAAGAGCGCCGAGCCGCCGCCGCCGTGGATCCGCGGCCTGCTGATACTGACCTGCACCGGGGTATCCTTCGCCCATGGTTCCAACGATGGCCAGAAGGGCATGGGCCTGATCATGCTGATCCTGGTCGGCGCCCTGCCGACCGCCTATGCGCTCAACCGAGCCGTGCCGGCCACGGCCACGCCAGCCTTCGCCGCCGTCGCCGAGGTCACCGCCAGCGGCCTGCGCCAGGCGGCGCCCCAGGCCGCACCGGCCGATCCCCATGGGGTGCTGCTGGAATTCGTGCGCAAGCGGCAGAGCAATCCGGAGGTGCTGCCGGCGCTGGCGGCCATCACCGACGACATCGCCCGCGAGGTGCGCCAGTACGGCGCCCTCAACAACGTGCCGGCGCAGAGCATGCCCAACGTGCGCAACGCCATGTACCTGGCGTCGGAATCCATCCGCCTGCTGGAAAAGGAGCACCTGCCGGGGCTGGCGCCCAAGGCGCAGGAGGATCTCAAGGAATTCAAGCGGCAGATCGACCAGGCCACCCGTTTCATCCCGCTGTGGGTCAAGGTGGCGGTGGCCATCGCCCTGGGCCTGGGGACCCTGGTCGGCTGGCGGCGCATCGTCATCACCGTCGGCGAGCGCATCGGCAAGACCCACCTGACCTATGCCCAGGGCGCCTCGGCCGAGCTGGTGGCCATGGGCACCATCGGCGCGGCGGACGCCTTCGGCCTGCCGGTCTCCACCACCCATGTGCTCTCTTCGGGCGTGGCCGGGACCATGGCCGCCAACGGTTCCGGATTGCAGTGGGCCACGGTGCGCAACCTGGCGCTGGCCTGGGTGCTCACTCTGCCGGTGGCCATGGCGCTGTCCGCTTCACTCTACTGGTTGCTGGTGCAGCTGTTCTGACACGGCCTCGGTCAGGCACTGGCGAAACAGCGCCACCGCCGGCAGATCCCGTCCGGCGTGGCGAGTGATGACCTGCAGTTCGCGATGGAAGGTGAGGGCGCCGAGCGATAGCCGGCGCACCCGCGCATGCTCCAGCCAGAGGCCGGCGCAGGGCACCAGGGCCACCCCCAGGCCGTGCTCCACCATCTTGACGATGGCGTCGAGTTCGTCGAGCTCGAGCACCTGGCGCACCGTCAGGCGCTGCTCGCGTAGAAAGGCGCTGACCCGGCGCCCGCCGAAGGAGTGGCGGTCGTAGCGAATGAAGGGCTGGGTCTCCAGCAACAGCCGGGGATAGTCACCTGTCAGCCCTGGTGGGACGATCAGCACGAAGGGTTCCTGCAACAAGGTGGTGGCGTGCAACTCCTTGGGCAGCTCGAAGGGCGGGCGGATGAGGATGGCCAGGTCCAGCTCGCCGGCGTCCACCTGGCTGAGCAGCGCCAGGGATACGCCCGGCACCAGCCGCGGTTCCAGGCGTGGCGCCTGCTGGCGCAGCTGTACCAGGGTGCCGGGCAGCAGGCCGGTCTGGACGCTGGCGATGGCGCCGATGCGCAACTCGCCCTGGATCTCGTCCCCCGCGCCCGCCATGCGCGCATAGGTGGCGAGGATCTCTTCGGCCAGCGGCAGGGCGCGGCGTCCCGCGGCATTGAGCAGGGCGCTGCGGCCATTGCGGTCGAACAGGTCCACGCCCAGATTCTGTTCCAGGGTGCGGATCTGGGCGCTCACCGCCGAGGGCGTGAGGCCCACGTGCAGACCGGCCGCGGCGAAACTGCCATGGCGGGCTACGGCGAGCAGGGTCTTGAGTTCGCGAAGCATGCTGGTGGCCTGAAGTCAGGAGAGGCCACTGTAGCGAGCCACAAAATTTTTGTCGCTCGGGGGCAGTAAAATACGCTTTATGCACAGGAAAACCTGGGGTGAGAATGGCTGCATTCCCCCTCAGCAGGATTTCCCAGCATGGCCTTGTCGCCCTTCCATCTCGCCATCCCCGTCTACGACCTGGCCGCCGCCCGGCACTTCTACGGGGATGTCTTCGGCCTCGCCGAAGGCCGCTCCAGCGACCACTGGGTCGACTTCGACTTCTATGGCCACCAGCTGGTGATCCACGAGCACCCCAAGACCGCGTCCCAGGACGAGGCTCACACCAACGCCGTGGACGGCCACAACGTGCCGGTGCCGCACTTCGGTATCGTGCTCGGCTGGGACGAGTGGGAAGCCCTGGCCGACCGTCTGCGCGCCCGCGAGACCCAATTCGTCATCGAGCCCTATATCCGCTTCCAGGGCCAGGTCGGCGAGCAGGCCACCATGTTTCTCTTCGACCCCTGCGGCAACGCCCTGGAGTTCAAGGCCTTCAAGGACATGAGCCAGCTGTTCGCCAAATAGCGCGGCTCGGCCGGTCTGCCGTCACGAAACCTAGGCAAAAGACACGGCAACGGCCATCCTTGAGGTCTTGCCCGTCGCCCGGTCGCCGTCATGAATGCCCGCCAGCCCTTTCTCGATCCCTATCACCAGACCATCCGCCAGCTGTCCGATCGCATCGTCGCGGCCCAGGCGCCGATCCGCATCCTCGATGCGGTGAAGTGGGACGACGGGGTGCGCCAGGGCTTCCTGGACGGCAAGGGCAAGCGCCTGCCGGCGGTGGATCGCGCCTTCTACGAAGGGCGCCCGTTGGGCTTCGACGCCGATGCGCTCAAGGGCGAATTCCAGAGCATCGAGCGGGAGGTCACCCGCCAGCTCGGCCAGTTCAATCCGGTCGGCCAGATCATGAGGCGCATGTGCCGCGAGTACCGCATGGTGATCCGCATGCTGCAGGCGCGCGGCACCCCGGACTTCGGGCTGATTTCCCAGGAGCTCTATGGCGCCGCCTCGGACGCCTTTCATGCCGGCGATCCGACCCTGGCCGACCTGGGCATGATGATGTCCAGCTACCTGGACAACATCGCCCATCGCGGCGCCCTGGAAGACGAGCCCAAGACCCTGACCGCCAAGGACGCCGTGCCCATCCTGCAGGAACGGCTGAATCGGGTCTTTGGCGAGACGGAAGGCACCATCCGGGTGTTCGAGTCCGACGGTATCGTCGCCGACGCCGCGGCGGGCGCCGACTACATCAAGGTGCGCGCCGACGCCCTGTTCAACGAGCGTGACGTGCGCGCCCTGGAGGTCCACGAGGGCCTGGTGCACGTCGGCACCACCCTCAATGGCCAGAACCAGCCGATCTGCACCTTCCTGGCCAAGGGCCCGCCGTCGTCCACCGTGACCCAGGAAGGCCTGGCGATCCTCATGGAGGTGATCGCCTTCGCCTCCTATCCGACCCGCCTGCGCAAGCTGACCAATCGCACCCGCGCCATCCACCTGGCCGAGGACGGCGCCGATTTCCTCGAGGTCTTCCGCTTCTTCCAGGAGCAGGGCTACGACCTGGAGTCGGGCTACCAGAACGCCAGCCGGGTGTTTCGCGGCTCGACGCCGACCGGGCTGCCCTTCACCAAGGACCTGTCCTATCTCAAGGGCTTCATCCTGATCTACAACTACATCCAGCTGGCGGTGCGCAAGGGCAAGCTGGAACAGATCCCGCTGCTGTTCTGCGGCAAGACCACCCTGGAGGACATGCGCATCCTGCGCCAGCTGGTGGACGAGGGCGTGGTGGTACCACCCAAGTACCTGCCGGCGCAATTTCAGGACCTCAACGCCCTGGCGGCCTGGATGTGTTTCTCCAACTTCCTCAACCACCTGAGCCTGGATCGGATCGAGGCGGATTACGCCAATATCCTCTAGGAGCCTGTTCAGGCGCTGACATGAAAAAGCCCCGGCGGACCGGGGCTTTTGCGTTTCAAGGCGTCGCGGGTATCACTCGCCCTTGAAGGCCGCCGCGATGCTGCGTTCGCCGTCACCCGCGCGCGGGTCAGTCGAACGTTCCGGCACGAAGGCCAGGGCACGGTTGAGGGCGCCGCAGGCTTCCAGGCCGCTGGCGCGGGCGATGGCTTCGGCCACGGCGCTGCCGGGAATGGTCTCGTCGCGCAGCAACTGGTCGGTGATGTCGTCCAGCGCCGGCTTGAGTTCGGTGATCAGCGCCAGGCAGCGATGATCCAGGCTGTGCAGCAACTGGTCGGCAGCGGCGATGCTGGGCGCGGCGTCGAAGTCGATGCCAGCGTCGCGCAGGGCCTGCAGGCTGAGCAGCGAGCCGCTCGGGCCCATGCCCAGGGAGGCGACCATGGACAGCGCCAGCTTGGAGGCTTCCTGCAGATCCTGGGCGGCACCCGAGGAGACCTCGTTGAAGTACAGCTGCTCGGCGCAGCGACCGGCCAGCAGCATCTGAATGCGACCTTCGAGTTCCGATTTCAGGTGCAGGCGCTTGTCTTCGGTGGGGGTGATCAAGGTCACGCCCAGGGCCTGGCCACGGGGCAGCAGGGTGACCTTTTCCACCCGACCGACATTGAGCACGGCGGCGACCAAGGCATGACCGGCTTCGTGCACGGCGATGCGGGTACGCTCGGCCGAACCCAGCGGGGTGACACCGACCGGTTGCTCGCCGATGCGGCAGGTCTCGATGGCCTCGACGAAGTGGGCCATGGTCACGGCGCTGGCGTTCTCGCGGGCGGCCAACAGGGCGGCGTGGTTGCTGATGTAGGCGATGGCCGCCGGGGTCAGGCCCACGGTGCCGCGGGAGAGGGCGGCCAGATCCAGTTCGCCCTGGCAGGGCAGCTTGCCGGCATAGAGTTCGAACAGCGCGCGACGGTCTTCCAGGCTCGGCAACGGCACGGCGATGGTGCGGTCGAAGCGGCCTTCGCGGCGCAGCGCCGGATCCAGGGAGTCGGCGAAGTTGGTGGCGCCCAGGACCAGTACGCCGCTGGTGCCATCGAAGCCGTCCAGCTCGGTAAGGAACTGGTTGATGATGCGGTTGGCTTCGGCATCGCTGGAGCGCGACTGCTCGGCGCGGCGGCCGATGCCGTCGATCTCGTCGATGAAGATGATGCAGGGCGCCTTCTTGCGCGCGGTGCGGAACAGCGACTTGACCTTCTGGATGCCTACGCCGAAGAACATCGAGGAGAAATCACTGCCGGTCACCTGAATGAAGTGGGCGTTGCACTCGGTGGCCAGGGCCTTGGCCAGCTGGGTCTTGCCGGTGCCGGGTTCGCCGGTCAGCAGCACGCCCTTGGGCGGACGGGCACCCAGGGCGGCGAAGGCCTTGGGATTGCGCAGACAGGTGGTGACGTCTTCCAGGGCGCGCTTGGCTTCGGCGGCGCCGACCACATCCTTGAAGGAGATGCCGGTGCCCTTGCGGTGCAGCTTGAAGGGGCTGGCGAAGCGCAGCGCCAGGGGCACGGCCAGCAACAGCAGGAGCAGATAGCCCGGCAGGTTGAACAGCAGGGCATCCAGCCAGGGGTGGCGCTGGCCGGACTCGCTCCAGGTGGCGATCGGAAACAGCGGCTCGGCCTGGGTGGCGTAATCGGCCAGCAACCGGTCGGTCAGGCGACCGCCATTATCGGTCACCGCGTAGTGCTCGCCGCGGGTGGTGTCGACGTAGAGGGTACGGTCACCGATCACGGCGCCACTGATGACGCCGGCGCGCAGATCGGCCAGCAGCACGGAGAAATCGCGGGGCTCCTGGGTCCAGTGTTCGGGGGCCTGCTGCACACTGGCGAGCATGGCCGTGGCGGTCGGAGCCGGAGTGGAAGGCTTGAGCCACCACCAGCAGGCCAGGCTGACCAGGGTGACGAGGGCGAGAACGCCGGCGATCAGCAGGCGCGGATACTTGGAAACGACGGACTTCTTCATTCACATACCGTTGGGGTAGGAGCGACATCGGACGCGGACTCCCGGATTATCGGCCTGTAGCGCCAGGGTTGAACCTCAGTTCCCTGGAAAACGATGAGTGGACTCACCATCCGTCGAGTATCGTCACACTTTCGCCCTTTTCCGCGGTCCGCAAGACCCTGTTGTTTTGCCGCAGATGTCAGGAGCCAACGCCTTCATGCCCGATCCCATCGATTGCCGAGACGGCCTCGCCGCCTTACCGCCGGTACTGCTCGATCGCCTGCGCCAGGCCGACGAGGTGCTGGTGCTGACCGGTGCCGGCGTGTCGGCGGAAAGCGGTATCGCCACCTTTCGCGAAGCCCTGACCGGCTTGTGGGCGCGCTTCGATCCGGCGCAACTGGCGACGGCCGCAGCCTTCGTCGAGGACCCGGTCCGGGTCTGGAGCTGGTACGAGTGGCGCCGTGCCCAAGTGCTGGGGGCTCAGCCCAATCCCGCGCATCGCGCCCTGGCGGACTGGGGTAGCCGGCACGGGCGGCTGGGCCTGGTCACCCAGAATGTCGACGACCTGCACGAGCGCGCCGGCAGTGGCGACGTGATTCATCTGCACGGCAGCCTGCATGCGCCGCGCTGCTTCGAATGCGCGCGGCCCTTGGCAGCGCCGGCGTTACCGGAAGCCGAGGATCAGCTCGTGGCGCCACCACGTTGTGCCTACTGTGGCGGTCTGGCCCGGCCTGGGGTGGTCTGGTTTGGCGAGTCCCTGCCCGAGGCGGCCCTGGCCAACGCCTGGGCGCTGGCCGAGCGTTGCGACCTCTGCCTGGTGGTCGGCACTTCGGGACTGGTGCAGCCGGCGGCCAGTCTGCCGGAAGTGGCGCGCCAGCAGGGCGCCACGGTGGTGCGCATCGATCCGCAGCCGGCAGCGGATTTCAGTGGCGACTGGCAACTGCTGGGCGCCGCCGGGGTGATCCTGCCGGCGCTGTTGGAGCGTCTCTAGAGACCTAGTGCAACGCCTGACCGCCGGTCCCCAGGGCATCCAGGGTGCGTTTGAGCGCGGTGTAGGCCTGGCGCTGGTCGTCGTCTTCGGTGAGCAGGCCATCGAACAGAGTGGCGACCAGGGCCGGATCCTGGGCGACGAAGCGATCGATGAGGACGTCGTTGTCCTGGCGCCCGGCGGTGATCAGCAGCACGGCGAGCTGGGCGACATAGCGTGCGGCCAGCGGATAGGCCTTGAGGAAGACCTTGAAGGGCGCATCGGCCAGACCCGGCGCGAAGCCCTTGGCCAGCCCCTGCTGGGCCGCGGCGATGGCCTGGCGGACGGCGTCCTGCCAGTTGCCGGCGGTCACCGCCCCTGCCGGCAGGGCGCGGCGCATCTGGCCCAGCAGGCTGTTGAGGAAGATGCGGCGATTGGCCTGGTAGTCGTCATCGGTATCGAGCAGTTCGCGGCGGATACGGGTCAGGACGCGATCATCCTCGGCATCGGCGGTCACCGCCTGCTTGAAGGCCAGGGTCAACTCGCGATCCAGCAGACCGGGCTTGCGGCCCTCCAGTTCGGCCTGCAGCAGCGGGCCGCTGGAGTCGGCGAAGAAGAAGCGTTCGGCATGGGGCGCCAGGCGCTCGCGCAGGCGCGGCCAGAGCTCCGCCGCGAACAGTTGCTCGGCCGTGCCGCCGGAGACGATGACGCGGTGCTGCGGCGCCTCGGCCAGATAGTCGAACAGCGCAGGGCTATCGAGCGCGGTGCAATCGACGATGAGGTAACGGTGCTTCACGGCAACTCCTGAATACGACGGCCGGACCTTTCGAGGCGCGGCGGGATGGCCGTTAGTCTATAGGAAGGTGGGAACGCTTGGCCTGGCCTTTGGCCTAATCAGGCAGGGTGCAGCCCGCGACACCCTTCCTTTCGCGGCCGGAGGACACCAAGATGCGCAAGACCCCGCTGATCCTCGCCCTGAGCGCTACCCTGGCCCTGGTGGCCGGTCCCAGTCTGGCCGCCAGCAGCAGCAACGACGCCGGAGTGACCGGCAACGGCATCGGCGCGCCAGGCAGCTCCAACACCAGCAACAGAGACAGCGCCGACGACACGTCCAGCGCCAAGCCTTCCACTCAGAAGAAGGCCGACAAGACGCCTGCCACCAAGGCCCAGGGCAGTCAGCAGAAGCGCGTGCTCAACGATTGATGGACAAACGAAAGGCGCCTCGCGGGGCGCCTTTGTTCGACCGCTCGATGCGACCTCAGGAGGCGCGGGTGTAACGCACCTGCCAGTCGAGTCGCTCATGGGTCGCCCGCTCGATACGGGCGCGGCTGTCGCAGATGAAGGCTTCCAGCAGGGAGTTGTCGAGCAGATCGACCCGGGCGATGCGTCGTTGCAAGAGGGCCGTGCCGTTGGGTGCATAGACCTCGACGTTGAAGGTCGCGGGATCCTGAGCGGTCATGGCGCACAGCATCGGTTGAAAAGCGCCCTTGATAATGGTGTTCGCATCCGTGAACTTCAGCGGCTCGGCCATCGCAATCACTCCTGTCAGCTATAACGCTTCGACCGATTCTTGCGGTGCCCGTTCGATTTTCGCCATGACCGACTGGCAGATTTGTGATGCAGGCGGTGGCCTTGCCTGCGCACGGGACAGCCGGTCAGTTGATCAGGGTACCAAAGGCCTTGTCCGCCTCTATGACCTCGGGCAACTCGCCCAGCAGGTGATCCAGATCCACGCCTTCCAGCAGGGGATTGGCCAGGGCGGCCTTGGCCTGGTCATTGATACCGCCATGGCGGCGCAGGACAAAGGACACCAGCCGGGCCTGAGCGACCATCCGCGCCTGGGTGGAATCCTCGGGTGCATCCTGGGGATGCAGCTGGTAGGCGATGGCATGCTGGATCACCACCGGCAGTTGCCAGCGGCGGGCCAGCTCCGCGCCCACCTCGGGGTAGCCGAAGCCGATGGCCTGGTCGGCCGGCACCGGCGCGCGTTGCTCGGCGTCGATGCGCGCGGCGATGTCGGGCGCCGCCGTCTTGATCAGCAACTCGCCGATGCTGTGCAGCATGCCGCAGGTAAAGGCGGTCTCGGGATCGGCGCCGGCCTGGCGGGCGAGAACGCGGCAGATGCTGGCCACATCGAAACTGTGCTGCCAGAAATCCCGCGGATCGAAGCTGGGATTGTGGCGGAAGGCCGCGGTCACTGCCGAGGCCAGCACCAGGGTGCGCAGAGCGTCGAAACCCAGACGGATGGCCGCGCCTTCGATGCTGGTGGAGGGACGGACGCCACGAAAGCGCACCGAATTGGCCAGGCGCAGGACCTTGGCCGACAGCACCGGATCCAGGGCCAGATTGCGGGCCACGTCCTCGATACTGCTGTCCGGATCGTCGAATTGCTGGATCAGCTCCTGAGCCACCTTGGGAATGCTGGGAAGGGTATGCAGGTGATCGAACAGAGCATCGATTTCCATGATGGCGCCTGGTTTGTTCTATACCGGTAGTGGAAGCTGATAAAGCCTTGGAAGCATGAACGACGGCCTGGGCACTGCCAAGCCTAGTCGAAACTCCCGAAGCGAAGAGCTTAGCGGGACGGGCGCGCCGGTCCGCAGAGTGAGCTGACCGATGGCGTCATTTCGCCGCCGTCCGTTTGGTCAGTCTGCTCGCAGGCGTGGTCCTATGCGGTCTTGTCACCAGCAGTGCGCTGTTCAGACGTCTATTGTCTTGCTTGAGTCCGCTTCCCGCCGACGACGGGCCACGAATGGGATAGCATCCGGTGATATCGGTTGGCCACTAAATTTGGCGTTCGAGTTGTGCAATGACTTATCAGACTCATATCCGCCAGATGCTGCAGTTGCCCAATGTGCTGGCGCAGAGCACCGGCATCCTGGGCTGGTTGATCAGCGTGCTGATCAACCCCTTTCTGACCGCCGGGGTGCCGGTGTGGGGCTGGCTGGCCTTTGCCGGCATGATCGGCTCTTGCCTGGCGATGACCACTGCGCGCCGCTTTGCCATCTGGCGCCTGTTCGCCCTGGTGTTCGTGCTGTTCGAGGCCCTGGCCTTCCGCTTTCAGATCCTCGGCATGGGCGAGGCTGGCCATGCCTGGATGATCCCCACGGCCATCGTCATCATCCTCGGCTCGACCATTCTCTTTTCCCATGTGCTCGATTACGGCATCGCCGCCGGTGCGGTCTGGCTGCTGCTCTTCTATGGCGAGCTGGACACCGTCACGGCGGCGGCCCTGCCGCTGTTCGCGGTGATGCTGGGCGCCAGCCTGGCGCTGGGGCTGCTGCTCAACGCCACCTTCGTGCGTATCGTCGCCACCACCCTAGAGCTCAAGGAGCGCTATCGCCTGCAGGCGGAAACCGATGCCCTCACCGGGATCAGCAACCGCCGTGCGCTGATGCTGGACGCGGAGCAGGTCTGCCGTGAGGGCTCCCCGTCCTGGTATTTCGTCATGCTCGACATCGATGACTTCAAGCGGATCAACGACAGATTCGGCCACGACGTGGGCGACCAGGTGCTCAAGGAAACCGCGCTGATCCTTGGCCGGCATTTCCCCGACGGCCATTTCGGACGCCTGGGCGGCGAGGAATTCGGGGTACTGCTCAAGCCCGACGACGAGCGCCACCTGGCGCAGCGGCTGCAGGCGCTGCTGGACGACATCCGCAGCAACACCCGCACCGGCACCTGCTTTTCCTTCAGTGCGGGCGTGGCGCGATTCGCGCCGGGTTACCAGCCCTCGGACCTGCTCAAGCAGGCCGACAGCGAGCTCTACCAGGCCAAGCGCGCGGGCAAGGACCGGGTGCACTATCGCGGCGGCATGATCTGCGGCTAAGGCAGGCCTGACCGGTCCTGGAGGGCGTCCGTCTCCGGCGGTGGATGGGTGCGATTGCGGCCCAGGTGCTTGGCGCGATAGAGGGCGGCATCGGCGCTGGCCAGCAGGTCGGCGGGCTGCGGCGGTGGCGATTGACCAGGCGGCTGGACGGCGATGCCAAGGCTGACGGTGATGCGGCCGAAAGGACTGGTGGCATGGGCCACCTCCAGCACCTGCAGGCGTTCCTGGACCGTGGCGGCTACCCGCTGGGCGCCGATCTCGTCGCAATTGGGCAGCAGCAGGACCATCTCCTCGCCGCCGTAGCGTGCCGCCAGATCGCCCGGGCGTCGCGCCGCCGAGGCCACCACGCCGGCCACGGCCTGCAGGCAGCGATCGCCCGCTGGATGGCCATAGTGGTCGTTGTAGGCCTTGAAGTGATCGATGTCGATCATCAGCAGGCTGAGCGACTGAGCGTTGCGCTGCGCCCGGGCCAGCTCCACCGGCAGCAGGTTGTCGAACTGGCGACGATTGCCCAGCCCGGTCAGGCTGTCCTTGAGGGTCAGCAGGTGCAGCTCGTCGTGGGCCAGACGCAGGGCCGCCGCGCTGCGTTCGCCGGCGCGGATCTCGCGCAGCAGGCTGAAGCCGAAGATCAGCATGCCGACGATGATGAGGCCGACCACCGTCACCGATCTCAGCATGTCCTGGCGCCAGCTGGCGAGGATATCGCTCCTGGAGATACCGGCCAGGGCCACCAGGGGATAGCCTTCCAGATGCTGGAAGGCATAGAGGCGTTCACGGCCGTCGATCATGGCCCGCACCAGGGCGGTACCGTTGGGCGCCTGGGTCACGTACTGGCGAAACAGCTCGCTGCTGGCGAGCGGGGTACCGACGTGCGCGGGTACATAGGGACGGCGGACCATCAGGGTACCGTCATCCTGCGCCAGGGTGATGGCACCCCGGGCATCCAGCTTGAACCGCTCGTAGTAGTCGACGAAGTACTGCAGGCGGATGGTGGCGAGCAGCACGCCAGCAAAGCGACCGTCGCGGTCCTCCAGGCGGCGTGATACCGGAATGATCAGCTCCTGGGTGCTGCGACTCTCGATCACCGTGCCGACGTGCAGCACATCGGCGGCGTGCTGGCGGTGAAACTGGAAGTACTCGCGATCGGCGTTGCTGGCCCGGGGCGGATCGCTGCTCTTGTCGGTCACCCGCCAGCCGCCGTCGCGATCATAGATGAACAGCCCGTGCAGTTGCGGCAACAGGGCGGCCTGGCGCGCCAGCAGGCGATGCACCCGGGGACGGTCCAGTTGATCGAGGGGTTGATCCTCCAGACGGTCACGGATACTGACCAGCAGCGAATCCGCTTCCTTGATGGCGTCATCGGCATGTTGGGCCGCCGCCAGGGCAATGTTGCCGACATCGCTGCGCGCACTGGCGAAGGCGTTCTGGTAATTGCGCCACACCTGCCAGGATTCCAGCGCCAGGATCACCGCGACCGCGCAGACGAGCAGCCACAGCGCCCGGCGCTGGGTGGCCGGATTACGCGGCGGGAGGGGGGTATCGTCAGCGTCGACCATGGCGGGGCTGCTTCCTCGTCCTCGGTGTGCAGGAGACCGCTAGCCGGCCGATTCACGCCACTACACGGGGATAAAAGTCAGACAAGTCTACAGTTTCGTCGGAATCTTGCAGAGAGAACGAATCGTCGTGGCGCGCCCGTGGTCATTAGCGATACGGCCGTCGCTGGGACGGCGCCCTGTCAATGCCCGACCAGGAGGTCACAGATGTCGCAGATCGCCGAACAGATCGTCGAAGACGCCATGCAGCGCATCGAGGAGAACGAGTCGCAGCATGCTGCCGATCCCGTACGCAATTTCTCCCTGACCCTGACCGATCCCGCGGAGATCCGGGTTGGTGCGGAGATCTACTTTCTCTTCGAACAACGCCTCAAGGGCTTCTATCCGGATGCACGGGTAGTGGTCCGCGGCCATGCCGCCGAGGGCTACAACATCACCGCCCAGGTCGAGCGCCGCCGCTCGGCCTGAGCGCGCCGCCCGCATCCTCCGTCAGGTGCGGGCCAGCTTGACCAGTTGCCGGGCCAGTAGCGGTCCGGTCAGCACCACTCCGATCAGGCGCAACGCCTGCATGGCCAGTACCAGGCCGACATCGGCATGGGCATCCACGGCGATGATGGCCATGGAATCCAGTCCGCCCGGGCTGGTCGCCAGGTAGGCGGTAAGAAAGTCCACGTGCATCAGCTTCGCCATCAGCAGCGCCGACAGGGCGCAGAGGGCGATCAGCAGCAGCGAGGCAAAGATCATCTTGGGCAGGGCGCGCCAGACATAGGCGACCGTGGCCCGATCGAATCTCAGGCCGACATAGCAACCCATGGCGCCATAGGCCACCGCGAGCAGCAGATGGGGCAGGGTGATGTCCAGCCAGCCATTGAGTTGCAGGAGCGTACCCAGGGCGATGGGCAGCAGCAGGGCGCCGGCGGGAAACAAGCGGCCGCCCAGCCAGCTGCCGGCCAGGGCCACTGCCAGGGTCAGCATGAGATTGAAGGCGAAATGGCCGTCCAGGCTGACCACCGCGGCCTGATGACCAGTGCCGCTGCCCTCGGCCCCCAGCAGCCGGCCGACCAGGGCACTGATCAGCACCACGCAGACCACCCGCACGTATTGCATGGTGGCGACGATCCGTGGATCGGCGCCGTACTCCTCGGCCATGGCCACCATGGCGGCGGCCGCGCCGGGCGTGGTGCCCCAGGCGGCGGTGCTGCCAGGCAGGCCGCCGAAGCGCACCAGCAGGGCGCCAGTGAGCAGGCTGAGCAGCACGGTCAGGGCGGTGGCCAGCAGCATCACCGGCCAGTGCTCGGCAACGGTGAGCAGGACCGCCGCGGTCATGGCGTGGGCGATCAGGCAGCCCACCACGCCCTGGCCAGTCTGGAACAGCCGACGGGGCAGACGGATGGTGGCGCCGCAGACGCCGAAGGCGATGGCCACCAGCATGGGGCCGAGAAAGAGGGCCGCGGGCACCTGCAGCCAGCTGAGTCCGCCCCCGACCAGGGCGGAGCAGAGGATCAGGGCCAGCCATTGCAGCAGGGGAGGATAGGGCGAGGGTGCAGGTGGGGTGGGCAAAGCGGTCTCCGAACGGCGGGGGACCGGCGAGGCGTACCGACCCCGGGGCCGGCACGGGGCCGACCCTCGGGCGATTATACGACCTTTATGGCTTTCAATGGCCTTTCAGTCATTGAAAAAACCACTGGTTAACGCACCAGGTGCAGGAACTGCAGGTGGCGTTCGTACTGGTCGAGCATGTCGTTGAGGATCTGCTCGCGGTTGTAGCCCACCAGGTCGTAGTCCTGGCTGCCCTCGGTGAGATGCACCTCGGCGCGGTAGTAGCGACGATTCTTCAGGTGCAGGCCACCGATGCCGGCGCGGGCGAAGGAGGGGGTGAAATAGCCCTGCATGATCACCTGGTAGATGAAGGGATGCTCTTCGCCGTGGCCGATGATGAGTTGCAGGTTGGCGTTGGTGGCGTCGAACTGGGTCTCCACCACCAGACCTTTCTCCCGCGAGACCTCGACCATCTCTTCCATGGCCGGACGCACGGTGCTGTCCATGAAGCGATAGACCTCGTCCCGCGAGGGGAAGTACACCGCCTGGGACAGCCGCTGGCGCCAGCCGCCGTGCCGTGCCTTGCCGTTGGTCGCCACCGGCGCCAGGGAGTGCAGCCGCGCGCGCTGGCGCTGGGATTCCAGGTGCAGCGCCTTGTGCAGGCCCCACATCATCAGCAGTACCACCACCGAGAAGGGCAGCGAGGTCAGCACCACCGCCGATTTCAGCGCATCCATGCTGCCAGCGAACAGCAGCCCGCCGGTGACCAGGGCCACGGCCGCGCCCCAGAACACCCGCAACCACTTGGGACCGTCTTCGTTGGCTTCACCGCCCTTGGACGACAGGGTGGACAGCACCACGGTGCCCGAGTCGGCCGAGGTGACGAAGAAGACGAAACTCACCAGCACGGCGACGCTGATCACCGCGCGGCTGGCCGGATAGGTTTCCAGCACCTGGTAGAAGGCCATGGCCGGATCGGTGAGGGCGGTCTGTGCCAGACCGGTCATGCCCTGGCCAAGCACCAGTTCCAGGGCGCTGTTGCCGAAGATCGACAGCCAGGCCAGGGTGAAGCCCAGGGGGATGAACAAGACGCCAAAGACGAATTCGCGAATGGTGCGACCGCGGGAGATACGGGCGATGAACAGCCCGACGAAGGGCGCCCAGGCGATCCACCAGGCCCAGTAGAACACCGTCCAGCCACCGAGCCAGTCGGAGGGCTCGTCATAGGCGTAGAGGTCGAAGCTCTTGCCTGGCAAGGCCGAGAGGTAGTCACCGATGTTCTGGATCAAGGTGTTGAGCAGGTGCTGGGTCGGACCGGCGAACAGCACGAACAGCAACAGGGCGACGGCCAGCACCATGTTGATGTCGGACATGATGCGCACGCCCTTGTCGACGCCGGACACAGCCACGGCGATGGCCGCGCCCATCATCAGCACGATGAGGATCAGTTGCACCCAGTGGCTGTGGCTGATGCCGAACAGGTAGTCCAGTCCGGCATTGAGGTGCAGCACGCCGAAACCCAGGTCGGCGCCGAGGCCGAAGATGGTGGCGATGATGCCGAAGGCGTCCACGGCATGGCCGATGGGACCGTTGATGCGCTTGCCGATCAGCGGATAGAGCGCCGAACGCAGGGCCAGCGGCAGGTTGTGGCGATAGGCGAAGTAGGCCAGCGCCATGGCCACCAGGGCGAAGACCCCCCAGCCATGCAGGCCCCAGTGCAGGAAGAGGATCTGCATGGCCTGGCGTGCCGCCGCCGGATTACCCCCTTCGCCGGCGGGGGGCTGGGCGAAGTGGGTCAGGGGTTCGGAGACGCAGAAGAAGAACAGGGTGATGCTGATGCCCGCGGCGAACAGCATGCCGGCCCAGGACAGGTAGCTGAACTCGGGTTGGTCGTGGTCGGCACCGAGCTTGATCTTGCCGTAGCCGGACAGGGCGGTGACCACCACGAACACCAGATAGAGCGACATGGCCAGCAGGTAGTACCAGCCAACCGTGTTGGCGGCCCAGGTCTGGGCCTGCAACAGCCAGGCGCCGGCCTGCTCGGGACGGCCGATGACGGCCAGGGAAAACAGCAGGATCACTGCAGCCGCGCAATAGAAGGCGGGGGGATTCAGCTTTACGGTGCCGGATGAGGGCGTCGCACTCATGGGGACTCCTTGCGAACTGCCAAAGGGAAAGAATTCTTTTTTTATTGATCGTTCGATTAAAAAAGAATACCACAGGAGACCCCTGAGGTGAACGCTTCGAGTCAGCGAAGCGCTGAAAGTTGCCGTCTAGAAGCCTTGCTTATGCCGGTGGTCGACTTTGGTCGAGCGCAGGCCGAATGGTCAGAACCGTGACCCCTTGGCAAAGTCTGTAAGTTATGACTCAAGCATCTTCTCCACTCGGCTCCTCTCGCCCACTACTGTTGCTGGTAGAGGACGAGCCGTTGCTGCGGGAGTTGGCCACCGAGGCGCTGGAGTCCCTGGTAGATCTGCAGGTGGTGGCCGTATCGACCGCCGATGCGGCCTTGAGCTATCTGGAACAGACCGGTGCCCGCATCGATATCCTCTTTACCGATGTGCGCATGCCGGGACGGCTGGACGGCGAGGCCTTGGCCCAGTTGGTCTCCCAGCGTTGGCCGCATATCCCGGTGATCCTCACCTCCGGCGACCGTCTGACCGTACCCCGCGGCGCCGGTCGTACCCGCTTCATGCCCAAACCCTGGCATATCGATGACATGGCCAATTGCGTCAACGAGGCGCTGGGGCAGAGTCGGGTGGCGTGAGGAGGCTGGCTTCCCAGCGGCATCACCATCACTGCTCGAAGTTGACCGGTAGGAGCGGCCCATGGCCGCGATTGCAGCTATGCAGGCGGCTCGGTCTAAACCCTGAATTACTCAAGGGTAACCTTGCGGCTGCGGCCCCTCACCCCAACCCTCTCCCAGGGGGAGAGGGGGCTGCCCGGGCAGGCGTTTGGCTACCTTCGTTTGGCACCGTAGCGTGGAAAACGGCGCAGCCTTTTCCACAGTAGCTACGTACCGCGCTGTGCCCTTACCCCAACCCTCTCCCAGGGGAAGAGGGGGCTGCCCGAGTGGGTTTCTGGCTTTATCCGCTCCAGCAGGATCGCGATCAGCTATCGGGCTGCACCCGCAGGGGCGGCCGCATCGACTCACCCTACGGCTGCCATTGCGGATCCTTGCCGCTCAGCTTGCGATCCAGGAAGAAGGCGGTGCTGATCAGGGCCAGGTGTGACAGGGCCTGGGGCAGGTTGCCCAGCGGGTAGCCGCGCTTGTCCAGTTCCTCGGCGTAGAGGCCCAGGGGGTTGGCATAGCCCAGCAGTTTTTCGAACTCCAGGTGGGCTTCGTCGACACGACCGGCGCGGGCCAGGCATTCGACGTACCAGAAGGAGCAGGCGACGAAGGCACCTTCTTCGCCCTTGAGGTTGTCCGCCGGCGTATCGGCCGGGTTGTAGCGACGGATCATGCCGTCATAGGCCAGGTTGGTCTTGATGGCGTCCAGGGTGGACAGCCACATGGGATCGGTGGCGCTGACGAAGCGCACCAGGGGCATCAGCAGCAGGGCGGCGTCCAGGCTCCTGCCGTGGCGGGTCGAGGTGAAGTGCCCCAGTTCGGCGTTCCAGAAGTTGTCCCAGATGTCTTCCTGGATGGCGGCGCGCGCGGCGTACCAGCGTTCATAGGGCATCGGCAGCGAACGCTTGACCGACAGCCGCATGGCGCGGTCGATGGCCACCCAGCACATCAGCCGTGAATGCAGGAAGTGCTCGGGATCGCCGCGCATCTCCCAGATACCGGCATCGGGTTGGTTCCAGTTCTCGCAGACGTGGTCGATCATCCGCACCACGTCCTTCCAGCCATGGTGGGAGATGGCTTCGCCATACTTGTTGGACAGGTAGATGGCGTCCATCAGCTCGCCATAGATGTCCAGCTGAATCTGCTGGTAGGCCTCGTTGCCGATGCGCACCGGACTCGAATTGGCATAGCCCGCCAGGTGGTCGAGGGTTTCCTCGGGCAGGTCCAGGCCGCCGTCCAGGCGATACATGATCTGCAGCTTTTCCGGGGCGTTGTGGCTGTTTTCCACGCACTGGCCAACCCAGTGGGTGAAATCCTTGGCTTCCTGGGTGTAGCCCAGGCGCATGAAGGCGTAGACGGTAAAGGAGGCGTCGCGGATCCAGGAGGCGCGATAGTCCCAGTTGCGCTCACCGCCCAGGGCTTCGGGCAGGCTGAAGGTGGCGGCCGCGGCGATGGAACCGTGCTTGCAGGAGGTCAGTAGCTTCAGCGCGAGGGCCGAGCGGGTGACCATCTCGCGCCAGCGGCCCTGGTAGTGACTCTTGGCCGCCCAGGAGGTCCAGTAGGAGAGGGTGTCCTCGAAGCAGAGATCGCTCTGGCCGGCGACGACCTTGTCGTCTTCCTTGCAGCCAAAGACGAAATCCAGCTGCTGCCCCTGCTCCAGTTCGAATTCGGCCAGGGCGGCGTTGCCGTCCACCTGCAGGGTGACGCTCGAGGCCAGGCGCAGGGTTGGCTGGCCTTGGGCCTCGAACAGCGCGCCGCCCTCCACCAGGCGCGCGCGGGTCTCGGCGCGAGCATAGTCGTGGGCCGGGGCGCAGACCAGGCGGAAGCGGCAGCGTCCGGCCACCACCTGCACGCGGCGGACGATGCGCGGCTTGGTGTCCTCGCTGCTGCACACCGGCATCAGGTCGGTGACCTCGGCGACGCCGTCCGCCGACAGCCAGCGGGTCTGCAGGATGTTGGTATCGGGTAGGTAGAGCTGCTGCTCGCGGGCGTCTTCCCAGACCGGGGCCAGGCTGAAGTAGCCGGCCTTTTCCGAATCGAGCAGGGCGGCGAATACCGAGGGGCTGTCCAGATTCGGCCAGCAGAAGTGGTCGATGGTGCCGTCGGTGGCGACCAGGGCACAGGTGCGCAGGTCGCCGATGACACCGTGGGCGCCGATACTGCGGCGGGCGTGCACGGAGGAGGAATCAGCCATTGTCTTCGAATCCCGGATAGAGGCACATGCCGCCGTCGACGAACAGGGTGGTGCCGACGATGTAGTCGGCCAGGTCGCTGGCGAGAAAGACCGCCACGTTGCCCACATCGTCGACATGGCCGACGCGCTTGTAGGGGATCAGCTTGAGCAGTTCGCGTGCCTTGGCCTCGTCACCGGTCACCTCTTCGTTGATGGCGGTGGCGATGGCGCCCGGGGCGATGCTGTTGACGCGGATGCCTTCGGCGGCCACTTCCTGAGCCAGGCTGCGCATCAGCAGGTTGACCCCGCCCTTGGAGGCGGCGTAGTTGACGTGGCCGGCCCAGGGGATGACCTCGTGGACCGAGCTCATGTGGATGATCTTGCCCAGGGCGCGGGAGATGCTTTCGTCGCGGCCCTGCTGGCGGAACTGGCGGATCGCCGCCCGGGCGCAAAGGAACTGCCCGGTGAGATTGGTGTTGATCACCGTGTTCCAGTCCTTGAGCGACATGTCGGCCACGGCCGCATCCTTCTGCAGGCCGGAGTTGGCGACCAGGATGTCCAGGCGGCCGAAGGCTTCCAGGGTGCGGTCGAACAGCGCCTGGACCGCGGCCTCGTCGCCGACGTCACCGCCCACGGCGATGGCACGACCACCGGCGTCCTGGATGCGCTTGGCCAATTCCTCGGCCGGTTCGGCGCTGGAGTGGTAGTTGATGGCGACGGCGGCACCGGCCTTGGCCAGGGCTTCGGCGACGGCGGCACCGATCCCGGAACTGCCGCCGGTGACCAGGGCGACCTGGCCGTTGAGGGAAAGCTGCATGTCCAGACTCCTGCGCGGGAAAAGGTGTCTGACTGCTGACCGCCACGCTCGCGTCTAGGTTCAGCCCGCAGACGTTGCCGGATGTTCAGGCCGAGGCCGTGCGGAACAGGCTCATGCGCCGCTCCAGATCCTCGGCCAGTTCCGCCAGCTGGCGACTGGCGCCGGCGATCTGCTGCGAACCGCTGGCGGTTTCCAGGGTGGCGGCATGGATGCGGTTGATGTTCTCGTTGACCTCTTCGGCCACGGCGGTCTGCTGGGCCGCGGCGGTGGCGATCTGCGCATTCATGGCGTTCACCGAGCCGACGTCCGCCTGGATGGCCGCCAGGGCAGCGACGGCGCGCTGGGTCAGCGCGGCGGTCTCGTGGGCCTGGCTGCGGCTCTCTTCCATCTGCGCCGAAGCCCGCCCGGCGCCTTCCTGCAGGGTGGCGATCATGGCGCGGATCTCGCGGGTCGATTCCTGGGTGCGGGTGGCCAGGTTGCGCACCTCGTCGGCGACCACGGCGAAGCCACGGCCCTGCTCACCGGCGCGAGCGGCCTCGATGGCGGCATTCAGCGCCAGCAGATTGGTCTGCTCGGCGATGCCGTTGATGACGGCGACGATGTTCTCGATGCTGGCGCTGTCGCTGGATACCTGTTGCACGGTGACGCTGGCCTGCTCCAGCGCCTGCACCAGCTGGCCGATGGCCTGGCCGGAACGGGTCACCAACTGATTGCCGGTGTCCACCTGGGCGCTGGCATTGCCGGTGGCCTGGGCGGCCTGGGCTGCGTAGCCGGCGACCTCGCCAATGGTGGCGGCCAGCTCGGTGACCGCCGCGGCCATGTGCTGGGCCTGGTTGGACTGCACATCGGTGTGGCGCTGGTTGGTCTGGGCGGTGCCTTGCAGCTGGGCCGCCGCCGTGGCGACCGAGCTGGCGGTATGGCGCACCTGGACGATGGTCTCGCCCAGGTGTGCGGTGGCGCTGCCCAGGGTGCCCATGACGCTGTCCGGGTGACGGGTGGCAGGGCGCTCGTCCAGCCGGCCCTCGGCCAGCCGGCGGATGGCGGCGGCCACGGCGTGGGGTTCGCCGCCCAGGGTCGCCCCCATCTGACGGATGATCAGGACGGAAACGGCCACGCTCAGCAGCAAGGCGAGGGCACAGGTCACCAGCATCAGCCAGCGGAAGCCGCCGGCGATGCCGCGCACCTCGGTCAGATGACCGCTGGCGATGGCCTCCTCGTGATCGATGAGCGCATTGATGCGCTTGAGCCACTCGACATAGGCCGGCGAGACGCGCTCCAGCAGGAACACCCGGGCGCCTTCCAGATCACCGGTCTGGCGCAGTTGCAGCAGGCGGTCGGTCAGGGGCAGGGCGGTGCCTTCGATGTCCTTGATGGCCGCCAGCAGGCGCTGTTCCTCGGCGGTGGCGCCCTGGCTGACGAACAGCTGATCCATGGGCTCGGCGGACTGGCGATAGAAGGCCTTGAGTCGGTCGATGTCGGCCAGGCGATTGGCCAGGGGCGCGGCGTCGTGGATCAGCACCGTATCGCGAATGGCGATGGCGCGGTCGTGCACGCTGCCGCGGAAGTTGATGGCATAGCGCTGCTTGACGCTGGCGCCCTGGCTGACAGCGGTCAGGGTGTCGTCGATGACGCCGACGCGCTGAACGCCCACCAGGGTGATCAGCAGCATCAGCACCAGGATCAGGCCGAAGCCCAGGCCCAGGCGGGCGGCCATGGAAAGAGGGGTACGCATGCAGACCTCAACGCTTGAAAGGATGTGACATGGATCACATTTTGCGACAAAGGTTTGCGCGATAAGGTTATTCCGGAGCGAGCGGTCATCCCCTGGGTATGAGTGGCAATTCGGGTGACAGGACTGGATTCAACCGTCCTGGCGCGGCTCCATCAGCCGGTCGCGCCTGGCCAGGCCCGGGAACAGCTTCATCCAGACCCCGGTGATCACCAGAGTGCCGACGCCACCCAGCACCACCGCCGGCACCGTGCCGAAGAAGTGCGCGGTGACCCCCGATTCGAATTCGCCGAGCTGGTTGGAGGCACCGATGAACAGGCCGTTGACCGCACTGACCCGGCCGCGCATGGCATCCGGGGTTTCCAGCTGCACGAAGGAGCTGCGGATCACCACGCTGACCATGTCGGCGGCGCCGAGAACCACCAGGGTACCCAGCGAGAACCATAGCGAGGTGGACAGGCCGAAGGCGATGGTGGCGACGCCGAACAGCGCCACCGAGCCGAACATGATGCGACCCACGTGGCGATTGAGACTGACATAGGCGAGCAGAAAGGACATGCCCAGGGCGCCCACGGCCGGTGCCGAGCGCAGCAGGCCCAGGCCCCAGGGTCCGGTGAGCAGGATGTCGGCGGCGAACACCGGCAGCAGAGCGGTGGCGCCGCCCAGGAGCACGGCGAACAGATCCAGGGAAATGGCGCCGAGCACGTCCGGGCGACTCCTGATGAAGCGGATGCCGGCCAGCAGGTTTTCCAGGGTCGGCTTTTCCTTCTGGCTGGGCGTCTGCCGCGCCGGCAGACTCGTGACCAGCAGGATGGCGATGCCATAGAGCACCACGGCCGGGCCGTAGACCCAGGCGGCGCCCAGGGCATAGAGCAGGCCGCCCAGCGCCGGGGCGATGATGGTGGCGCCCTGCATGGCCGAGGCCGCGGCGGCGATGGCGCGCGGAAAGATCGAAGGCGGCACGATGTTGGGCAGCAGCGCCTGGGTGGTGGGCTGCTCGAAGGCGCGCGCGGTGCCCAGGCAGAAGGCCAGGATGAAGATCAGCTCGCGGGTGACCGCCTGATTCAGGCTGCCCACCAGCAGCACCAGGGCGATCAGCCCCTGGCCGGTCTGGCAGAGGGCCGCCACCCGGCGGCGGTCGTAGCGATCGGCGACATGGCCGGTGTGCAGCATGAACAGCACCCGCGGCAGGAACTCCACCAGCCCCACCAGGCCGAGGTCGAGCACGTTGCCGGTCAGGGAATAGAGGTGCCAGCCGATGGCCACGGTAAGCATCTGGAAGCTGCCGGCGGTGCAGATGCGGGCGAACCAGAAGGCGACGAAGGGACGATGGTGACGCAACTGCAGGGTATCGCCGGACATGGCAGGGACTCGCGGGGACAGAGGCGGCATCTTAGGCCACCTCAAGGCTAATCGTCAGACAACTTGCCGTGGTGGTTCAGCAGTTCACTTGAGGGGTGGCGAGTGATTCTTGCGGTTCGGCGCGTCCATGGGGCCAGGCGCGACGACGCGGCATGGCAGAGGTATGGCGAGGCGTGGCCACGACGTCCAGAAGCAAAAAGCGCCGTCCAATGGAGTAGGTGACTGCCGAAACACCGTCCTTGGGGTGCGACAGCCTGCCCGATGCGACATCGAACCACGTAAGCAAATGTATCCAGGAGGACTATTCTAAAGCCTGACGTTGATCCACGTCAGCTTCCGACCTGGTCCTTTGGGCTAGCAGCGGCGCCGCCTTTTTAGCGTCCCGCTAGAACCCCAGGCGACGCCGGAGGTTCGAACCTCGGTCAGCGTCATCTCGACCGGCTGCCCTCGACAGCCGGCGTGCCTGAGAGGAATAGCTATGTTCGGCCTCGAAGCCCTGGATCTCGCCCGGATCCAGTTCGCCTTCACCGTGTCCTTCCACATCGTCTTCCCGGCGCTGTCCATCGGTACCGCGAGCTTTCTCGCCGTGCTCGAAGGGCTCTGGCTGAAGACCGACAACCACGTCTACAAGGATCTGTATCACTTCTGGCTAAAGATCTTCGCGATCTTCTTCGGCATGGGCGTGGTGTCCGGTCTGGTGATGGCCTATGAGTTCGGCACCAACTGGAGCGGTTTCGCCGACTATGCCGGCGCCGTGACCGGTCCGCTGCTGACCTACGAGGTGCTCACCGCCTTCTTCATCGAAGCCGGCTTCCTCGGCGTCATGCTGTTCGGCTGGAATCGCGTGGGCCGCGGCCTGCACTTCTTCTCGACGGTCATGGTCGCCATCGGCACCCTGATGTCAACCTTCTGGATCCTGTCGTCCAACAGCTGGATGCACACCCCGAGTGGCTACGAGATCGTCGATGGTCGCATCGTCCCGGTGGACTGGCTGGCGGTGATCTTCAACCCGTCGTTCCCCTTCCGCTGGGCGCACATGACCATCGCCGCCTACCTGTCGGTGGCCTTCCTGGTCGGCGCCTCGGCGGCTTGGCACCTGCTGCGCGGCAACGACAACCCGGCGGTGCGCAAGATGTTCTCCATGGCCATGTGGATGGCGCTGCTGGTAGCGCCCATCCAGGCGTTCGTTGGCGACGCCCATGGCCTCAACACCCTGGAGCACCAGCCGGCCAAGATCGCCGCGATGGAGGGCCACTGGGAGAATCCTCCGGGCGAAGCGACTCCGCTGATCCTGTTCGGCTGGCCGGACATGGAGCGCGAGGAAACCCGCTTCAAGCTGGAGATCCCGGTGCTCGGCAGCCTGATCCTCAAGCACAGCCTCACCGAGCCGATCCCGGCGCTCAAGGACTTCCCCAAGGAAGACCGGCCGCCGGCCTATGTGGTGTTCTGGTCGTTCCGCATCATGGTCGCCCTGGGCATGCTGATGATCGCTGCCGGTCTGTGGAGCGCCTGGCTGCGCTGGCGCGGCAAGCTGTACGAGACCCGCGGCTTCCTGCGCCTGGTCACCTGCATGGGCCCGGTCGGCCTCATCGCCCTGCTGGCCGGCTGGTTCACCACCGAGGTGGGCCGCCAGCCGTGGATCGTCTACGGCCTGTTGCGCACCAAGGACGGGGTATCCAACCACAGCGTCACCCAGTTGAGCATCACCCTGGTGGCCTTCGTGGTGGTCTACTTCGCCGTGTTCGGCATCGGCACCCTCTATGCCCTGCGCATGATCGGCAAGGGTCCGCACACCGGTGAAGGCGACCTGCCCACCTCCGGCGGCCCGGGCACCGATCGTCATCCCAAGCGTCCGCTGTCCGGCGCCGATGGCGGCCTGGAAGAAGACAATCCCAATGACCAGCTGACCGGAGACCGCACATGAACGGCATCCCTGGCATCGACCTCCCGCTGATCTGGGCGATCATCATCATCTTCGGTCTCATGATGTACGTGGTCATGGACGGCTTCGACCTGGGCATCGGCATCCTCTTCCCCTTCGTCAAGGGCAAGGAAGATCGCGACGTCATGATGAACACCGTGGCGCCCATCTGGGACGGCAACGAGACCTGGCTGGTGCTCGGCGGGGCGGGGCTCTATGGCGCCTTCCCGCTGGCCTACTCGGTGATCCTGCCGGCGCTGTACCTGCCGCTGATCTTCATGCTGATCGGCCTGATCTTCCGCGGCGTGGCCTTCGAATTCCGCTTCAAGGTCCAGGAAGGCAAGGAAGCCCTGTGGGACAAGTCCTTCATCTTCGGCTCGCTGCTGGCCAGCTTCTGCCAGGGCGTGGCCCTGGGCGCCTTCATCGAAGGCTTCCCGGTGGAGAATCGCCAGTATGTCGGCGGTCCGCTGGACTGGCTGACGCCCTTCTCGATGTTCTGCGGCCTGGGCGTCATCGCCGCCTATGCGCTGCTGGGCAGCACCTGGCTGATCATGAAGACCGAGGGGCCGCTGCAGGCCACCATGCGCCGCCTGACCAAGCCGCTGCTGTTCCTGCTGCTGGCCTTCACCGCGGTGGTGAGCATCTGGACCCCGCTGAGCCAGGCGGCCATCTCCGCCCGCTGGTTCAGCATGCCCAATCTGGTCTGGTTCCTGCCGGTACCGATCCTGGTGGGCGTGGTGACCCTGGCCCTGCTGCGCGCCATCCTGCGCGAGGATTCGCACCATGCGCCCTTCCTGCTGACCCTGGCGCTGATCTTCCTCGGCTACAGCGGCCTGGGCATCAGCCTCTGGCCGAACATCATCCCGCCGGGCGTTTCCATCTGGGAGGCCTCGTCGCCGCCGCAGAGCCAGCTGTTCCTGCTCATCGGCACCCTGTTCATCATCCCTATCACCCTGATGTACACCTTCTGGGGCTACTACGTGTTCCGCGGCAAGGTACGCGCGGGGGAGGGCTACCACTGATGGTCGGCCGCTCGCGCGAACCCAATCCGGCGGACAACAAGCCGCTCTGGCAGCGGCTGGCCTGGATGGCCGGCATCTGGGCCTGCAGCCTGGTGGCGCTGGGCGTTGTGGCCTGGGTGCTGCGCCTAGTGCTGACGGCGGCGGGGCTCAAGTCGCACTGACCCTTCCGTGTGTTGGTGGATGAGGCTGCGCCGTCATCCACCCTACGCAGGAGCCTGTACTTGCGTAGGAAACCTATCCCGCACACCGGATTACCCCCTCTCCTGCTTGCAGGGGAGGGTTGGGGTGGGGGCGGTTAGCTTGGTCGCCAAGCTGATTTGCGGTGTGCTCGGTAGGCTTTTGTTCCGCCCTCGCCGGGCGGGTTACTTTTTGCAGTCGCCAAAAAAGTAACCAAAAACGCTTGCCCCGATTGGCCGGTCCTGCGCCTTGCGCAGGATGCCCTCACGTCAGCGCCGCTCCAGCGGGCCGGGGCCGAAGGGCCGTCCTGGCCCTCGGCCCCGGCCCGCCGGAAGGACGGCGGAGCGAGGGAACGCGGCACGTAGCGCCGGGCCGGATGACCAGGGCAAGCGTTTTTGGTTACTTTTGCCGCGTCTGGCAAAAGTGACCCGCCCGGCGGGGGCGGAATAAGAAGCTTCCTAATACACCGAGAATCAGCTTGGCGAGAGCCCCCCACCCCAGCCCTCCCCCGCAAGCGGGAGAGGGGGCGTTCTAGCGTGGAGGAGGCATCCGGCGTACAGGGACCATCAGCACAGGGAATCCACTGGTTCCGCGAATCAGCCAAACTCCCCAAACCTACAACTTTTCCCAGTTATCCCCCGCCCACCTACCCGCTAGCCTGACCCCGTTCCCATCCAGACGAGGAAGGCATCCATGCAGGTTCAAGAAGGCTACGCCGATTTCCAAGGCCATCAGACCTGGTACCGGGTCACCGGCGACTTGGCCAGTGGACGGTTGCCGCTGGTGGTGGCCCACGGCGGTCCCGGTTGCACCCATGACTATGTCGACAGCTTCAAGGACCTGGCCGAGCACGGCTGGCCGGTGGTGCATTACGACCAGCTGGGCAATGGCCGTTCCACCCACCTGCGCGGCATCGATCCGGGATTCTGGACGGTGGAGCTGTTTCTCGACGAGCTGAACAACCTCCTGCGCCACCTGGGTATCGGCCAGTACGCGCTGCTCGGCCAATCCTGGGGCGGAATGCTGGCTGCCGAGCACGGGGTGCGTCAGCCTGAAGGACTGCGGGGGCTGATCATCGCCAATTCACCTGCGTCGATGGCACTCTGGCGCGCGGCTGCAACAGGGCTGCGGGCCGAATTGCCGCTCGAGGTGCAGGCCACCCTGGCGCGACACGAGGCCGCCGGCACGACCGACTCGCCGGAGTACCGCGCCGCCAGCCAGGTCTTCTATGCCCGCCATGTCTGCCGGGTGCAGCCGCTGCCGGCCGAGGTGGCGCGGACCTTCGCCGCCATCGACGCCGATCCCACCGTCTATCACGCCATGAACGGCCCCACCGAGTTCCATGTGATCGGCAGGCTGCGGGATTGGAGCGTGATCGAGCGGCTGGCGCGGATCCAGGTGCCGACGCTGCTGATTTCTGGGCGCCATGACGAAGCGACGCCGGCCTGCGTGGAGCCCTTCGATCGACTCATCCCGGACGTGCGCTGGCGCATCTTCGAGAATTCCAGCCACATGCCCCACGTGGAAGAACGCGAAGCCTGCATGGCCACCGTGGCGATCTTTCTCGCCGAAGTGGAAGGCCGCTAGGCCTCGGCGTCGAGGGCCGCGGCGATCTCGTCGATGCGGGTCTGGCGGTCGTCGGCCTGCAGGCGCGGACGCGGATTGAGCGCCGACCATTCCGGGTGGGCCCGGGCTACCTGCACGGCGGCGGGCAGCTTGCCCTCGCGCCAGCGCTGCTCGTCAGGCGCGGCCACCTCGATGGCGCCCTGGGCGGCGTGGCCGCGGGTTTCCAGCGCCGCCAATAGCTGACGCTGCCGTAGCGCCAGCAGCCGCAGCACGGCATCGTCGATGGACAGCTCCCGCCCGCCACGCAGCTTGCCGAACAGCCGTCGGCCATAGTGGCCGCCGGTCTGTGCCAGGCCGCCAGCCAGAGCGCCCAGTACCGTGGCAGCGCCCAGGGTCAGGCCGCCGGCGAGCAGGTCGAGGCCGACCCCGGCCGCCGCCCCGGCCGCCACCCCGCCGCCCAGGCGGATGCCCAGCAGGCGCAGGGTTTCCGGATTGAACAGATCGTCGCCCCAGCGGCCGTCCAGCAGCGGCAGGTCGCTGGCATGGGCATCGCCCGGGCGAAAGCCGAACAGCCGCAGGAGTTCTTCCACGCAGCGTTGTTCGCGGCTACGCAGGGCGTCGCGCAAGTCGGCGGTCGCGTTGCTCACCTCGGCTTCGCCGGGCGCCACGCTGCGCCGGGCAGCGGCGGCATCCACCAGCAATTCGGCGATCAGCCGCACGCCCTGCTGATGGCGACGGCGGGCCTGTTCGGCATGGTCGGCGATCAGCCGTTGCAAGGCCGGGCGGCCACTTTCCAGCAGGGTCGCCAGGCTTTCGTAGAGACGCGCCTCGCCATCCGCCGGTGGCGCGACGCTGTCGAAGCGCACCAGGGCGTGCAGGCCGAGGCGGGCCAGGGTGGCGCGCCAGTCGTCGGCGCGGTGGCCGTCGGCGGCGACGAAGTTGAGCACCGGCACCAGCGGGCGCCCGCAGCCGGCCAGCACCGCCAGTTCGTCGCGGTACTTGGCCAGCACCGGCTCGCGGGCGTCGATGACATAGAGACCGGCGTCGGAGGCGCGCAGCTGGCGGATCACCTTGGCTTCCTGCTCGAAGCGTTGGCGGGCTTCGACGCTGTCGAGAAAACGGTCGAGCAGGGTGGCGGCGTCCAGGCGTTCGCCGGGTCTTTCCAGCTGCTCCAGGTAGTCGCGCAGGGCGATGGCGTCTTCCAGGCCGGGCGTGTCGTAGAGCTCCAGCAGCGCCTCGCCATCCACCGACAGGCGTGCACCCTCGACGTGGCGCGTGGTGCTGGGGCGATGGGAGACCTCGCCGAAGTCGACGTCGCGGGTCAAGGTGCGCAGTAGCGAGGTCTTGCCGACATTGGTATGGCCGACCAGCGCCAGGCGCAGGGGGCCGCTCATGGATTCGTCTCCAGCCAGGCCAGTTCTTCGAGATCGCCCTCGCAGTGTGCCAGACGCAGGGCGTCCAGTGCCTGGCGCCAGTCGTCCAGGCGAACCGGATCGAGCTTGCCACCCAGGGGCGCGGGCAATAGCCAGACGCGGGTCGCGGTGGCGCAGCGCGACAATTCCGCCAACAGCGTCAGGGTACCGCGATCCGGCGAGCGGCGGGGATCGCAGGCGATCAGCAGGCGGCGCGCCGGATAGCGGGTCAGCTGTTCGAGCAGATGACGGCGGCCCTGGCCGTCGTCGAGGACGCCGGCGTCACGCACGCCCTCGGGCAGCGGTGGCGGCCAGGTGTGGTCGGTGAGTTCGAGACCCACCAGCAGCGCCTCGTCGCCGGTGCGGGCGAGGCCACTGGCGTCCTGCTGGGGCAGGTGCGCGGGGGCGGCGTCGTTCACGCCCAGGCGTTCGCTGGTGGGCAGCAGGCGTTCACGCAGGTGCAGGTAGCCAGGGCGTTCCACGTCCAGGCGCAGCCGCTGGCGGCCGCGCTGCCAGCGCCACAGGCAGAGCAGGGTCAGCAGCAGGCGTGGCAGCAGGCCATAGACCAGCACCACCCCGAGCAGCCAGCCAGCCCAGGCTTGGCGTGCGGCGGCCAGGGGGCTGGCCGCATCGCCGCTGGCGGCGATGCTGGCCGGATCGGGCAGGGGAAAACCCAGCAGCTGGGGCAGGGCGCCCAGCACCTGGGTCAGCAGCACGAAGGTGTCGCTGCCAAGCAGGGTGGTCTCCCAGACGAACAGATAGCTGCGCCCGGAGAGTAGTGCCAGCAGGGTCGCCAGGGCACTGCCGAGGATCAGCAGCCAGAGACCGTGCACCAGGCCGCCCAGGGCCCAGGGCAGCAGCCGCGCGCGACCGAGCAGCCCGACCAGTGCCGGCCCCAGGTGCAGGGCTCGGGCATCCCGCGCCAGACGGCCGGAGAGCCACAACCAGAGTCGCGCCAGCGGTGAGGCCAGTTGCCGTCCACCGCCCAGCAGACCAAGGGCCCAGACCAGCAGGCTGAGCAGATTGAGGCCGAGCAGGCTGCCCAGCGCCCAGAACACATTGACCGGACGACTGCCGTCACCCAGGGCGCCAGCGGCGAGGCCAGCGCCGCAGAACAGCGCCACGATGCCCAGCAGCCAGGCGGCCAGCACCGCACCCTGGCACCAGCGACGCCGCGCGGCCAGCAGGCCATCGCGCTGGCCGAGCAGCCGGGCACGGGTCACCAGGCGTGTCTCGAAGGCGCCGCCGGCCGCCCGCGCCTGGCGATTGGCTTCGGCGTCTTCCAGCGGGCCGCTGTCTTCCTCGGTCAGGCGCAGGGCTTCGGTCAGCCAGAGGTCTTCGAAGGCGGGGGAGGGGGTTGCGGTCACGCGTCGGTGCCCTTGCGGCAAAAACGCCGAGGATAGTCCCTGGCGCCCCGGCTGTTAACGCCTCTGTTATGCTCTGTCACCATGAAAACCTCTCTTCCCCTGAGCCTGATCGTCGCCGTGGCCGACAACGGCGTCATCGGCATCGACAATCGTCTCCCCTGGCACCTGCCGGCGGAGCTCAAATATTTCAAGGCCGTGACCCTCGGCAAGCCGCTGGTCATGGGTCGCAAGACCTGGGATTCCCTGGGCCGCCCGTTGCCGGGTCGGCTGAATCTGGTGGTCTCCCGTCAGACTGATCTGGTGGCCGAAGGTGCCGAGGTGCGGACTTCGCTGGCCGCTGCGGTCGAGCGCGCCGAGGCCTGGGCCCTTGAGCACCAGGCAGGCGAGATCATGCTGATCGGCGGCGCCCAGCTGTTCGCCGACGCCCTGCCCCAGGCGCAGCGCCTCTACCTGACCCGAGTTGCCCTGGCGCCGCAAGGCGATGTCTTCTTTCCCCCATGGCAGGAGAGCGACTGGCAGCTTGTCTCGCGGCAGGAGCATGCGGCCGAGGACGATCGTCCAGCCTATGCCTGCGAGGTCTGGGAGCGCCGGGCCTAGGGGCGGTCGCCTGCAGCCTTCCCGCCTAGCTCTGGTCATTGTTCCGACCTTAAGTAAAACCTAAGACGGGTGTGGCATAAAGACGCTGAGGCAGGCCGCCTGGGCGGCCGGAGGGCACGACCATGAGGGCGATCGACAGCCAGACTTCGACGGCAATGGCAGGGACTCAGCCTGCCAATCCGAGCGCTACCGGCAATCAGAGTGCACCCGCCGCCGACTCCGCCAGCGCGGGGGGAACCCCAGCCGGCACCGATGTCGCGGTGGACCTGTCGCCCGCCGCCCAGCTCATTGCCAGGCTGTTGCCGGGCCAGTCGAACGGTAACAGCGATCTCGACGGTTTCATGCAGATCCTCCAGCAGCAGATCCGCAGCCAGGGCACCGACGCCGCCGTGCTCGGCGAGATGCCCGAGGGGGCCAGTCCCGACCGTATCCAGTTGGCGAAGCAGGCGGTCAATCACCTGTTGGTGAGCTATTACCATGACGACAGTCGCTATGCCGACGCCTCCACCCAGGATCCTTTCGCCAACCTGGACAGCGACAGCCTGACGCGTATCGCCAGCGACGATTCGGGCACCTTCACTTCGGCTGAGCGTCAGCTCGCCTATTTCGAAGGCGCGCAGCGTGGCACCGATGCGGCCAACGTGGCCTTCTCCGGGCTCTCCCCGCAGGAGCAGGGTGCCGCGTCCTGGAACTGGGCTCCCGCCGCCACGGAAGACGCCGGTATCCTCGGTACGCTGAATCCCGGTATGCCGGATTGGCAACCCAATCAGTTGAGCAGCCAGCTCATCGACGGCCTGAGTCCCGGCGGCGTGGCGACCGCTGCCGCTCAGGAAACCGCCCAGTTGTCGGCGCCGACCTTCAACGTCAGCACCGGTGCCGATGGTGCACCCCAGTGGACGGTGCTGCCGGCGGACGAACAGGGCGCAGGGGCAAACACCGCGCTGGATGGCAGTATCCTCACCCAGATGACCGGCACGACAGTTGCTCCGGCGCTGTCGCTCTATCGGCAGATCGCCGCGTTCGGTTGAGTGGGGCTGTTGGGCTAGGGCCTGCTTGTTGGGCTTCGACGATGAAGCCGTCTCAGCCCAACCTACGGCGCAGTAGGTTGGCGCTGAGCGCAGCGAAGCCCAACATCGTGGCGCTCAGGTCTGCCCATTGGGCTTCGACGATGAAACCGTCTCAACCCAACCTGCGAGTCGGTAGGTTGGCGCTGAGCGCAGCGAAGCCCAACATCGTGGCATCCGGGTTGCCCATTGGACTTCGACGATGGAGCCGTCTCAACCCAACCTACGGCGCGGTAGGTTGGCGCTGAGCGCAGCGAAGCCCAACGCCAAGCTGGCCTCAGATCGCCCGCAGTTTCTTCGCCGGCAGGTAGTCGCGATGGACGCGCTCTTCCACCAGGTACAACCAGCAGGGGCCTTCCACCTGGGGAAAGAGGCGCACTTCCTGGATGCTGCTGGGCTTGGGTTCGCCATTGCCGACCTGCACGGCCACCGTCTGGCCCAGGCGGAAGCGCGGGACCACGCCGGCGTCCACCACGCTCTGCTCGGCCTTGGTCGCCGGGCGGCCCAGGTATTCGCCGAGGTCCACCGGGCCGGAGGGGCCTTCGGCCACGGTGTCCACATGGAAGCTGTAGGCGGTGGCCAGGCCTTCGTCGCCACCGTGGGTCTCACCCTGCTTGATGCGCGACACGGCCTGGTCGAGGGCGGCGTCGAGCGTCAGTTCATTGTTCGATTGCAGGGTGATGACGATGCGGCGTTCGAAGGGGTACTGGCTCATGGTTTCGACTTTTTCGGCAGATAAGGAAAAGAAGGGACATCTTGTGCCCCCTTTGGCCGGCCACTGTCCAGCCGGGGGCGCCCGATCGGTGATCGCGTTTGCAACCCCAGGTGTCCAGGAGGCTCGACGGTCATTCGCGGATGACCGTGCTCGCTGCGCTCAGGCTAGTCATTACGCCGCTTGAGCTGGTCCTTGAGCTGGGTCGGCACCTCGCGAATGATCAGCAGATCCTGGCCTTCGTCGTATTCGATGCGCGAACCCAGCAGGTGCGCTTCGAAGCTGATCGACAGGCCTTCGGCGCGACCGGTGAAGCGGCGGAATTGATTGAGGGTGCGCTTGTCCGCCGGGATCTCCGGCGCCAGGCCGTAATCCTTGTTGCGGATGTAGTCGTAGAAGGCGCGCGGGGCCTGGTCGTCCATCAGCTCGGAAAGGGCGTCCAGGGCCATGGGTTCGCCGCGCTTGGCCTGGCTGCTGGCGTAGTCCACCAGGGTATCGGTCTTTTCCTTGGCGGCTTCTTCGGGCAGGTCCTCGCTTTCCACGTAGTCGCTGAAGGCCTTGAGCAGGGTGCGGGTCTCGCCTTTGGCGTCGACGCCTTCCTGGCAGCCGATGAAGTCGCGGAAGTAGTCCGAGACCTTCTTGCCACCCTTGCCGCGAATGAAGGAGATGTACTGGCGCGACTGCTTGTTGTTGCGCCATTCCGAGAGGTTGATGCGCGCCGCCAGGTGCAGCTGGCCCAGGTCCAGGTGCTTGGCGGGGGCCACCTCCAGGCTCTCGGTGACGGTCACCCCCTCGCTGTGGTGCAGCAGGGCGATGCTCAGGTAGTCGGTCATGCCCTGCTGGTACTGGGCGAACAGCACATGGCCGCCGGTGGAGAGGTTGCTGCTCTCCATCAGGCCCTTGAGATGCTCCACCGCCTGGCGACTGAAGGCGACGAAGTCCTGCTCGCCTTCCAGGTAGGCATGGAGCCAGCCGCTCAAGGGATAGGCGCCGGATTCCTCGTGGAACAGGCCCCAGGCCTTGTTGGGCTTGGCGTTGTAGCTGTCGTTGAGATCGGCCAGCAGATTCTCGATGGCCTGGGAGTCGGCCAGTTCGGCGTCCCGCGCGTGCAGGGTCGCGGGCTGGCCGTCGGGCTTCTTGTCGATCAGATGGACGATGGCGTGACGGATCGGCATGACGGCCTCGGGTAACGGAGAAAAGTCCGCCAGTCTAACGCCCCCGCGCCCTGGCGGGCAGGCCCTGGGCGCCGCAGGCTCAGCGCGCCGCCGTGGCCTGCTTTTCCTGCAGCGCGTTGCCCAGGTGGCGGGTCATGAAGGTCGCGGCCTCTTCGCGGCGGCCCTCCAGCAGCAGATCGATCAGCTGCAGATGTTCCTGGCAGCGGCGCTGGGCCTGCTGGCGATCCACCGACTTCTGGTACTCGATCAAGCGGCGCAGGCGATTGAGCCGGCGCAGCGCATCAAGGATGAAGGCATTGCCCGAGCAGCGGGCGATGGTCTCGTGCAGGCGGGTGTTGGCGTCGAAGATTTCCGCGGGCGAGGCCTCGAACACCCGGCCTGCGGCCAGCAGCGCCTGCTCGTCGCGGCAGCGGCGCAATTCTCCGGCATCCAGGGTGAAGTCGGCGTCGCGGATGCCGGCCGGTTCGATCAGCAGGCGGAAGGCATAGCTCTGGGCATAGGCATCGGGCGAGGTGAGACCTTCGACGAAACTCCAGCCATAGCCCGGCAGGCGCTCGGCCCAGCCTTCCTGGACGATGCGCCTGAGGATATCGGCCAGTTGCCCACGGGTGACCTGGTAGCGGCGGATCAGCTCGTTTTCCGTGACCTTCAGCGGCAATTCGCCCTCGATCCGGTCGCGGGCGATGGTCAGGTACAGGCGTTCGCTGGCGGACACCTCTTCGCGCGCCTGGGGCGTGGCGTCCAGGGCCGCGGCGGCCACGGCGAAGCCGCCTTCGGGATGGCGCGCCAGCAGGGACTGGTCGGCCATCTGCTGCAGGGCGCTGCGCACCGGCGAGCGCGACACCCGCAGCCGCTCGGCCAGGGCGCGCTCGGGCAGCCGGGTGCCGACCGCCAGCTGGTGCGAGGCGATGTAGGTGAGGATGTCGGGAATCAGTTGGGAGGCGAGGGTGGTGCCCATGGCAGCGCTGGCGAGTCGATCGGAAAGATCCGGGATGCTAGCACGGGACCCACCGGGCGCAGCCGGCAGGTCCCGCTGGCGGTCGCTCAGTCCCCGCTCGGACTGACGTCCATGTCCTTGAGCTTCACCAGGCGGCTCCGATGCTTGAAGCGGTAGCCCAGCCAGACGGCGAGAAACAGCGGCAGGCTGATGTAGGTGGCGGCCAGGCCCAGCCAGTCGACGCCGTGCGGCCCGAACAGGGCGGCATAGTTCTGCCCCAGGGTGATCACCAGGCAGAGGGCGAAGGCCAGCAGCGGCCCGAAGGGGAACAGCTTGGCGCGGTAAGGCAGGTCTTCCAGGCGGCGACCCTGGGCCAGGTAGCCCTGGCGGAAGCGATAGTGGGAGACGGCGATGCCCAGCCAGGCGATGAAGCCGCACATGCCCGAGGTGTTGAGCAGCCAGCCATAGAGGGCCTTGTCGCCCACCAGCGAGGTAAAGAAGCACAGGGCGCCCACCGCGGTGGTGGCCAGCAGGGCATTGCGCGGCACGCCATTGCGCGAAACGCGGGCGAACAGGCGCGGCGCCTTGCCCTGTTCGGCCAGGCTGTGCAGCATCCGGGTCGAGGCGTACATGCCCGAGGTGCCGGCGGAGAGCACCGCCGAGAGGATCACCGCGTTCATCAGGCTGGCGGCGAAGGCCAGGCCGGCGCGCTCGAACAGCAGGGTGAACGGCGAGACGGAAACGTCGGTGGCATCGTTCTGCAAGAGGCGCGGATCGGTGTAGGGAATCAGCATGCCGATAACGAAGATCGCCAGCACATAGAACATCAGGATGCGCCAGAACACCTGGCGGATGGCGATGGGTACATTCTTGCGCGGATTCTCCGATTCACCGGCGGCGATGCCGATCAGCTCGGTGCCCTGGAAGGAAAAGCCGGCGATCATGGCCACCCCGACCATGGCCTGCAGGCCGCCGACGAAGGGCGCCTCGCCCTGGGTGAACACGGACAGGCCCGGCGGCTCGATGCCGCTGAAGATGCCGAGAATGGCGGCCAGGCCCAGGCCGATGAAGACCACCACGGTGGCCACCTTGATCAGCGCGAACCAGAATTCGCTCTCGCCGAAGCCGCGCACCGACACCGCATTGAGCAGGAACATCAGCGCGAGAAACAGCGCGCTCCAGATCAGCCCCGGTACCTCGGGAAACCAGAAGCCCATTACCAGCTGCGCCGCCACCAGTTCGGCGGCGATGGTCACCGCCCAGTTGTACCAGTAGTTCCAGCCCAGGGCGAAGCCGAAGCCGTCCTCGACGAAGCGACTGCCGTAGATGGAAAAGGAGCCCGACACCGGCTGGTAGGCGGCCATTTCGCCGAGGCTGGTCATGAGGAAGTAGACCATCAGGCCGATCAGCGCATAGGCCGCCAGGGCGCCGCCCGGGCCAGCGGTGGCCACGGTGGCGCCGGAGGCGACGAACAGGCCGGTGCCGATGGAGCCGCCGATGGCGATCATGTTGAGGTGGCGGGGCTTGAGCCGGCGCTGCAGACTCGGAGAGGCGGTGGACATGGAATTTCCAGCTGGCAGTTGAAGGGGCCGGACGTTGGCTCTGGCGGCCATTCTCGGTCATGGATCGCAGGGCGGTGCACGCATCGCCTGCCGCCACCTGCGCGGGCAGGCGGCAAAAAAGCGGCGAAGCTTAGCAGGCTAAGGGCGCCAGGTGGGATGGCGGTCGTCGGTGCGCGGCCGGGCGAGGAAGCCAGCACGTCCGTCTGGCTACGGGTAGGCGGCACAGGGCAAGCGCTAGCCAGCGAGATCAGCGCCGCAGCGAGCGGCGGACCGCCGCCACCTGGTCAGCCAGGGGAGGACGGTCCGCTACGCTGCGGCAGCGGACCGGGTAGCGTCTTTAGCTCGAGATCAAGACGCGTCGATCCAGATGGTCTTGATCTCGGTGTACTGGTCGTGGGCCCACAGCGACTTGTCGCGCCCGCCGAAGCCCGACTCCTTGTAGCCGCCGAAGGGGGTGGAGGCATCGCCCTCGCCGAAGCAGTTGACGGTGACGATGCCGGCACGGATGCCACGGGCCAGCTTGATGGCGTGGCGCAGGTTGCCGGTGTAGGCCGAGGCGGCCAGCCCGTAGGCGGTGTCGTTGGCCAGCTCCAGGGCTTCGTCGATGTCGTCGAAGGGGGTCACGCTCAGTACCGGGCCGAAGATCTCCTCGCGGAACAGGCGGCTGTCACGGTCCACGTCATCGACGATGGTCGGCTCGACGTAGACGCCGTCGCGGGTCGCGCCGCCGGTCACCAGCTTGAGCTGCTGCTCGCGGGCGTGTTCCAGGTAGGAACGCACCTTGTCGAAGTGCGCCTTGCTGACCAGGGAGCCCAGGCGATTCTCCGGATCCAGTGGATCGCCGAGTTGCCAGTCCTGCAGGTGCACCTGTATCCGCTCCAGCAGGGCGTCCTTGACCTCGCGATGGACGATCAGGCGGGAGGTGGCCGAGCAGTTCTCGCCCATGTTCCAGAAGGCGCCGTTGACCACGTGCTGGGCGACCTGGTCGAGATCCTCGACGTCGTTCATCACCACGGCGGGATTCTTGCCGCCCAGTTCCAGGACGATGCGCTTGAGATTGGATTCGGCGGCGTACTTGAGGAACAGCCGACCGGTGTCGGTGGAGCCGGTAAAGCTGACCGCGGCGATGTCCGGATGCCGACCGATGGGCTCGCCGGCTTCCTTGCCACCGCCGGGCACCACGTTGAAGACCCCGGCCGGCACCCCGGCCTGATGGGCCAGCTCGGCCACCCGCAGGGCACTCAGGGTGGTCTCCTTGGCCGGCTTGACCACGATGGAGCAGCCGGCGGCCAGCGACGGGCCGATCTTCCAGGCCAGCATCAGCAGCGGGAAGTTCCACGGCAGTACCAGACCCACCACGCCGATGGGCTCGCGGACCACCATGGCCAGGGCACCGGCGCCGGTGGGGGCGGTGGCGTCGTAGATCTTGTCGATCAGCTCGGCGTGCCAGCGCAGGGTGTTGATGGTCTCGGGCACATCGATGGTCTGGCACTCGCGCACCGGCTTGCCGCTGTCGAGACTCTCCACCACCGCCAGTTCATGAGCGTGTTCTTCCAGCAGGGCGGCGAATTTCTGCAGCACGACCTTGCGCGCGGAGGGGGGCAGACCGCTCCAGCGACCGTCCTCGAAGGCGGTCTTGGCGGCAGCCACGGCAAGATCGACGTCGGCGGCGCCACAGGCCGCCACCCGCGCCAGCTCGACCCCGGTGGCGGGGTTGCTGGTGACGAAGGTCTGACCGCTCTGGGCGGCGACGAAGGCGCCATCGATGAAGGCCTGGGTGCGTAGCTCGACGGTGGCGGCGAGGTCGGCGTAGGCGGCTTTGCTCAAGAGATCGGTCATGGTCAGGCTCCTTGGACGATACGGGCGACGTTGTTCTTCAGCGCGGCGATCACCTGCGCCAGTTCGGCCTGTTCGGCTTCGCTCATGCCCTTGAGCGGCGCGCGGACGCCGCCGTTGGGCAGGCCGGCCAGTTCGCAGCCGTACTTGATCGACTGCACGAACTTGCCGCCTTCGAGGTAATCCATCAGCGGCAGCATGGCCGCCATGATCCGGCGCCCCTTGGCGAAGTCCTGCTCCAGCACGCAGGCCTCGTAGAGCGCCACGTGCTCGCGCGGCACGAAGTTGGAGCCGGCGCAGACCCAGCTGCGCGCGCCCCAGGCGAAGAATTCCAGGGCCTGGTCGTCCCAGCCGCAGGAGAGCTTCAGGTCCGGACGCTTGACCGCATGGCGGTGCAGGGCGGCCATGTCGCCGCTGCTTTCCTTGATCGACTGGACGTTGCGGCAGCCGGCGATGGCGGTGAAGAAGTCCTCGCCCATGGCCACGTTCATCCGCCCCGGATAGTTGTAGAGCATGATCGGCAGGTCGGCGGCGCGATCCACCGTCAGCACGTGTTCGGCGATCTCCTGCTGGGTCGGCAGGGCATAGGGCGGGGTGCCGACCAGGATGGCGTCGGCGCCGTGCTCACGCGCGGCTTGGGCGAACACCACCGAATCCTCGGTACGGATGGCGCCGGTACCGATCACCAGCGGCAGGCGCCCGCCGATCACGTCGCAGGCCTGGGCGATCAACGCCAGGCGCTCTTCGCCGCTGTGGGCGTAGTACTCGCCGGTGGAGCCGCCGACCACGATGCCGTGCACCTTGGCTTCGATCAGGTATTCCAGGACCTGGGCGAAGCCGGCCTGGTCGATGGCGCCGTCCGCCTTGAGCGGGGTGATGGCCGGGGTGTAGATGCCGTCGAAGTTCATGGTGGAGCCTCCAGAGGTTGCACGGATGTCAGCGGGGAGGGAGTGGCCGTCAGCTTTCGCAGCCGGCGCGGTACTGTCCCCACAAGAGGTTGAAATTGACGCCGGCCGAGAGGAACGGCTGCGGCGGGTTGGCGTTGGGGCCGGGCGCGGCGAGCAGGAAATCGATGAGTTCGTCGCGTTCGCCGGCCAGCCAGTCGGCCAGCAGCTTGCCGGTGGCGGTGCCGCGGGTGACGCCCAGGCCATTGCAGCCCAGGGCGCCATAGACGTTGGGCGCCAGCTGGCCGAAGAAGCCGTTGTGGTTGCGGGTCATGGCCAGGGCGCCGCCCCAGGTGTAGTCGAAGGTCACCTGCGGCAGCATCGGGAAGCGGCGGGCGAAGGAGGCCTGGTGCCGCTGCAGCACTCGCTGCAGATGCTTGGGATTGCTGCGCCCGTCGGGGTTGAAGCTGAAGCTGTTGCGGATCAGCAGGCGCTGATCGGGGGTACGGCGCACCGTGGTGCCGAAAGGGTCAGCAGGGATGGCGCCCCAGTAGGGCCTGCCGCCCAGCAGCGCCTGCTCGTCGGGCGTCAACGGCCGCGTGAGACTGCCGTAGGTGAAGATCGGCAGCATGCGCCCCTGCAGGAAGCCGAAGTGCTGGCCGAAGGAATTGTTGGCCAGCACCAGTTTGCCGGCGGTGATACGGCCAGCGGCATGCCGCAGCTCGGGGCGCGGACCGTAGTCCACGTCCAGGATCGGCGTGCGCTCGACGAGCGTGACGTTGGCCGGTAGATTCTCGGCCAAACCCTTGACCAGGGCGCTGGGCTGGATCAGCACCGCGCCAGGGGTATAGAGCGCCCGCTGATAGAAGTCCGTGCCCAGGTGCTCGGGCAGGGTCTCGCGTTCGATCATCTGGTAGGGCTGGTCGAGCTTGTCCAGGCCGCGCCGGTAGGCGTCGAGCACTGCTAGGCCGCGTTCCTCGACAGCGGCCTGATACTTGCCGCAGGCCTTGAGTTGGCAATCGATGCCGTAGCGCTCCACCTGCTGGCGCAGATAGGCCTGGCCGCTCAGGTTCAGCTTGAGCACGGTGCGGGCGATGCCGATGTCGCCGATGTAGTCCTCGGCGCCGATGTCATGGGGCAGGTCGATGGCGAAGCCGGCATTGCGCCCGGCCGGCCCCAGGCCGACCTCCTGCGCCTCCACCAGGATCACCTCGTCATCCGGGAAATTCAACGCCAGTTGCCGTGCGGCGGCGAGACCGGTGAAGCCGGCACCGACCACCACCCAGGGCGCTTCGCTGTGACCGCGATGGCTGGGGCGGGGCGTGCGCGGGGCACTGGTGTGGTACCAGCCACAGGTGTTGTCGTCGGCGGGCAGGGCTTGGACTTTCATGGTGCGCAACCGTCTCTGGTGAAGCGTCTGGCCTGAACGCGAGGCGCACAGGGCTTGCCCGCCTCCCGAGGAGGCAGGATGTCGCTTGAGGTCGTTCAGAACCGGGCCGCGGGCTCAGGCCGTTCAGGCCCGGCGGTCCGGTACGTCGTGGTGGCGCTGTGCCCGACTACTGCCCGGTCACAGCGCGCTGGCGCCGTCTAGGCGATCACTTCTGCCCAGCGGCGCGGGCGTCCGCCAGCCAGCCGTCCCACTCGGCTTGGTGCGCCTTGATCCACTCGGCGGCCTGACGCTTGATGTCGTCCAGCGATTTCTCGCCGTTCTGCATCTTGAGGTTCTGGGCGCTTTCGTCGGCGGTGGCGATCTTCAGCTCCGAGAGGAACTTGACCGCGGCGGGGTTCTTCCTGGCGAAGTCCTTGTTGATCACCGCCACGACGTTGTCGATGGGAGCGCCCAGGTTCTTGCCCTCGAAGGTGGTGTTCACGTCGTTCTTGCCGTCGGGCAGCGAGGTGAAGGGCACTGGTAGCCAGACAACGTCCCGGCCTTCCACCAGCACGCTGGAGATCCACTGCGGCACCCAGGTGTAGTAGAAGATCGGCTTGCCGTCCTTGTAGCGCTGGATGGTGTCGGCCATCAACGCGAAATAGGAGCCGCGGTTGTCGGTGACGGTGTCGTTCAGGCCATAGGCCTTGAGCTGGTGCTCGACGATCACCTCGCAGCCCCAGCCGGGGTTGCAGCCGGTAAGGTCGGCCTTGCCGTCGCCATTGCTGTCGAACAGCTTGGCGATTTCCGGCTTCTTGAAGTCCGAGATGTCCTTGATGTGGTACTGGTCGGCCGTCTTCTTATCGATCATGAAGCCCTGCAGCACGCCTGGCATCACGTTACCGGCCTTGACCATGGTGTCGTCGCCGCCGGCCTTGTCATAGAAGGCCTGGTGCATGTGTTCCCACATGTGCACGGTGAAGTCGGCGTCGCCGTAGGACAGCGCCAGGAACAGCGCCGGGTAGTCGGTCTCCTTGGGGGCCTTGACGTCATAGCCCAGCGCCTTGAGGCCGGCGATGGCGATCTCGCCGCGAAAGCGTTCTTCGGCGATGGTGGGGAAGATCGGCGTGACTTTCACCCCGGCGCCGGGTTGGTCGGCGCTAGCGGCATGGACTGCGCCGCTCAGGGCCAGACCCAGGAAGGAGGCGGCAACGCCGGTCAGGAGCGCTTTCTTGCATGCGGATAGATTCATGAATCACCTGTCGCTGTGAGTGTTGGTTTTTTTAGGTGAAAGGCACGTTCAAGGGGTAACCGGCTGCGGCAGCGCTTTCTTCTTGCCGACCAGGCGCACCAGCAGACCGACCGGGCCGCTGTGGTACCAGCGTTGGCCGGTGGCCTGGTGGGCGCTGCGCTCGCCCATGGCCTGGGTGAAGCGGTCGAGGAAGATCGCCAGCAGCACCAGGCCGATACCGCCGACGCTGGCCAGCCCCATGTCCAGGCGACCGATGCCGCTGAGAACCATGAGACCGAGGCCGCCGACCGAGATCATCGAGGCCACCACCACCATCGACAGCGCCAGCATCAGGGTCTGGTTGACCCCGGCCATGATGGTCGGCGCCGCCAGCGGCAGCTGAACCTTGACCAGCATCTGCCAGGGCGTGCAGCCGAAGGCACGGGCGGCCTCGATCTTGTCTTCCGGCACCTGGCGGATGCCCAGATTGGTCAGGCGCACCAGCGGTGCCAGCGAGAAGATGATGGTGACGATGACCCCCGGCACGTTGCCGATGCCGAACAGCATCACCACCGGCACCAGGTAGACGAAGGCCGGCAGCGTCTGCATGGCGTCCAGCAGTGGGCGGATGCACATTTCCAGGCGATTGCTGCGGGCGCTGAGGATGCCCAGCGGGATGCCGATCACCGCGCAGAACACTAGGGAGGTGAGCACCAGGGCGAGGGTGACCATGGCATCGTTCCACACGCCGATCAGCCCCAGGGCGGTGAGCATGGCCAGGGTCAGGATGCCGATGCGGCGACCACCGATCTGCCAGCCGAGCAGGGCGGCCAGCAGGATGAACACGGTCGGTGGCACCGACATCAGCGCGGCCTGAATGCCGTCCAGGACCTGGTCCACCGGCCAGCGGATGGAGCGGAACACCTCGCGGAAGTTGTGCACCAGATAGCGCAACGCGGCTTCCACCCAGGAGCCCACCGGAACGGTGATCGTCTTGAAGGGATCGAGAATGCTGAAATCGGACATGAGCGGGGCCTCCGGCGCGCCTGCGCGCCCTCAACAAAGGAAAACAGCGATCAGTGGCCGCCGAGATAGCTCAGCAGGCGACCCTGGGAGATGCAGCCCTGATAGGCGCCGGCGGCGTCCACGACCGGTACCGGCGCGCTGGCCCGGGCCACGGTGCCGAAGATGTCCTTGATCGGCGTGTCCGCCGTGATCGGGGTTTCGCGACCGGGCATATAGACGATCTGCGCATCGCGCTGGGCGATGTCGCCCGCCTTGAGGATGCGGCTGGAATCGAAGCCATTGAAGAAGGTGCGCACGTAGTCGTTGGCCGGATTGCACAGCAACTCGCGCGGGGTGCCGATTTGCACGACGCGGCCGCCTTCCATGATGGCGATGCGGTGGCCGATACGGACCGCTTCCTCGATGTCGTGGGAGATGAAAATGATAGTGCGGTCCTGCTGCTGCTGCAGCTTGATCAGCTCGCCCTGCATCTCGTGGCGGATCAGCGGATCGAGGGCCGAGAAGGCTTCGTCCATCAGCAGGATGGCCGGATCGTTGGCCAGCGCCCGGGCCAGGCCCACGCGTTGCTGCATGCCGCCGGAGAGCTGGTGCGGATAGCAGTATTCCTGGCCGGCCAAGCCCACCTGGCGCAGCGCGGTGATGGAGCGGCTGTTGCGCTCCTTCTCGGCGACGCCGCTGATCTGCAGACCGAAGCCGACGTTCTCCAGCACCGTCATATGCGGCATCAGGGCGAAGGACTGGAACACCATGCCCATGTCCTTGCGTCGTACCTGCAGCAGGTCCTTGTCGTTTAGCCCGGTGATTTCCCGACCGTTGAGAAAGATGGCGCCGGCGGTGGGCTCGATGAGGCGATTGAACAGTCGCACCATGGTGGACTTGCCCGAGCCGGAGAGGCCCATGATCACGAAGATCTCGCCGCGCATGACCGAGAAGCTGGCATCGAAGACGCCGATGACCTGACCGGTCTGCTCGAACACCTCCGCCTTGGAAGCCCCCGCCCTGACCAGTGCCATGGCGGTATCCGCCTGGGAGCCGAACACCTTGTAGATGTTGCGGACCGAGATGATTTCGTCGGAGCGGGTCATGCCATGCCTCCTTCGCGCCCAGCACAGGCAGTCACCACCGCTGTGCAGTTCTGATTGATGAGAGATGCTGGGCAGAGGTAATGGGTGTCTGTCTTCACGACGGCGGTCCCTTCTTGTTGTTCTTGTGGCCCTCGGAACGGGGCTTTTCAGCAAATCTATAAGCTGACCCCGGGCAAATCCAACAACATTTCCAGCCGCGATTTGATAACGTCACGTTATGATTTCGCTGAGCGCGTCAGGGGTGTCGCCGTGAGATATGCCGGCTGTCTCCAGGGGCTCTAAGGTCGGGTGGTCGCGGCCAATAATGGCTGCCAGCTCTTTTTCCGCTCATCGAGAGTCACGATGTCCAAACCCGTCGATCCCGATACGCTGCTGCTGAAGATGCCGTCGTTGCGCGCGGTGAAGGCTTTTGTCGCGGCGGCCAAGTACGCAAGCTTCACCCGGGCCGCCGAGGCGCTGTGCGTGTCCCAGGCGGCGATCAGCCGGCAGATCCGCGAGCTGGAGGGCTATCTCGGTGCCCAGCTGTTCAGCCGGGTCGGGCGGGCGGTGGCCTTGACTCCGGCGGGCGAGCTGTTCTTCGATGCGGCCCAGTTATCCTTCGTCAACATCGCCCAAGCCGCCGAGCGCATCCGCAGCAACCAGACCGCCAGGCACATGCTGACCCTGTGCTGCTCGCCGGCCTTCTCGGCGCTGTGGCTGTCCCAGCATCTGCCGGACTTCTTCGCCAGCCATCCCGAGATCGAACTGAATCTGGTCACCACCCAGAACTTCCTGGCCATGGAGCCCGGGGTGCAGCCGGACGTCTTCATCACCAAGATGCCCAAGGTGCGTGATGGCTATCGCAGTACGGCGCTGTTCCACGACATCATCTATCCCGTGTGCTCGCAGCTGTATCTCGAACGCCATCCGCAGATCAGTACCCTCGAAGGGGTTCGTGACGCGGCCCTGCTCAACCTCAGTCCCTATGGTCGCTCCCAGGTGGCCGAGCACGTCGACTGGGGGGTGTGGCTGGCCTTCCAGGGGGTCGATCTGGACGAGCGTCCGGCGGACAGTCCGCCGCTGTTCAATGCCAACGACTACAACCTGATCATCGGCATGGTGCTGACCCACCAGGGCATCAGCCTGGGCTGGAATCACCTGGTGGCGGCGCTGCTGGAGCAGGGCCAGCTGGTGCGACCGATCCAGGAGCAGGTGGTGCTGCGCAACAGCCGCCACTACCTGTCGATCCGTGAGGACGCGGAAGACAGCGAGGCGGTGCGGCGCTTCCAGCAGTGGCTGCTCGGTCGCCTCGGGCGAGCGCCTGCCTGACCTGCGGTTATCCTTTTCCCGGCGAAAAGGTCGTTGGAGCTGCGGCGTGACCCTGACTCATTGTCTGTTGACGGCCGACTTCGGCAGACAACAACAAGGAGCCCGCGAATGTCGCTATACGCCTTTTGCCAAGCCTTCTCCCTCGACCAGGTACCCGCCCCTACCCGGGCGATCCTGCAGAAGAGCCTGCTGGACATCCTCGGCACCATGGCCGGGGCGGTCTCCAACGCTACCAGCCAGACCCTCTATGGCTATGCGCGCAAGCACTATCCCGGCGGCGAGTTCCTTGCCCGGTTGCCCTTCGATGGCACCCCGGTGAATCTGCTGGGCGCGGGCTGGGCGGGCGGTTTCACCGCCGACAGCCTGGACGCCCACGAAGGCCACTTCACCTCCAAGGGCCATGCCGGCGCCACCGTGGTCCCAGCGCTGCTGGCCCTGGCCGACGCCCTGCACGCCCAGGGGCGGACGATCAGTGGCCGCGAGCTGCTCGAAGCCCTGTGCCTCGGCTACGAGACCGGTCTGCGCGCGGGCGTCGCCCTGATGGCCACCTCGCCGACCTACCATGCCTCCGGTGGCTTCTCCGGCCTTGGCGTGGTCTGTGGCGGAGCCCGCCTGCTGGGGCTGGACGAGACCACCTTTCGCCATGCCCTGGGGATCGCCGAATACTTCGCGGCTCGTTGCCCGATGATGCGGCTGATCGAGCATCCCACCATGCTGCGCGATGCCCATGGCGCCGGCGCCTATAACGGCCTCAATGCCCTGCTGCTGGCCCGCGAGGGCGTCACCGGGGCGCCGGCGGAAACCCTCGAAGCCGAGTCCGCCAGTCCTTTCTGGCGCGACCTGGGCCACCGCTGGGAGATCGATGCCCAGTACTTCAAGCCCTGGCCCGTGTGTCGCTGGGCGCAGCCGGCGCTCACCGCCATGACCCGGCTGCGCGCCGAGCATCCGCAGCTCTGCGCTGAGTCGGTGGCCAGCGTGCGGGTGGAGACCTTCCAGGAGTCCAGTTGCCTGCAGGGGCAGCGCCCGGCTAACGCTGACGAGGCCCAGTACGCCCTGGCCTTCCCGCTGGCGGCGCTGATCGCCCGAGGTCGGGTCGGACCGCAAGAGGTCACCGGGGCGGCGATCGACGCGCCGGACATCCTCGCGGTGAGCGCACGGATCGAGATCGTCGAAGCGGCGGACCTGTCGGCGCGCTTCCCGGAGGAGATCCTCTCGCGGGTGACCGTGCGCCTGAGCAATGGCGAAGTCTTCACCTCACCCATCACCGCGGCCCTGGGCGATCCGCAGCAACCGCTGACCCTGGCCGATATCGAGGCCAAGTTCGAGCTGTTCGCCGGGCAGAACCTCGCTGCCGGCGCCCGTGCCGAGCTGAAGCGTGCCGTGCTGGAACTGGAGCATTCGCCCCTGGCCATCGAGGCCTTGGCGCCGCTGTTCATCCCCTGGGATCGATAACCCCAGCGCATGCTTTGCCCGCCCGAAATGTCGTTTGTGACGGGGGCGGGCCGCGGCCTAGGCTGCGACCATCAGCGTATCCCCGAAGCCACCTCAGGCCTGCCTCGTCGCCTGCCAGTCCGCGACGACCGCCCTTGCGTTTCGAGCGTCGCTGCGCCGTCCAAGAACAACAACAGCCCAACCGACTCCGCTCTCGACCTGACTTTTGAGGACACCTGACCATGACCCCCACGCAAGCCGTCATCGACCTGATCGCGCAACGCCAACCCCGGCACTCGCTGCCCCGCGAGCTGTACAGCGATCCCGATGTCTATCGCCAGGATCTCGAACAGCTCTGGCACCGCGATTGGGTCTTCGCCGGTCACACCTTCGAGATTGCCAAGCCCGGCCAGTACTTCACCCTGCAGATCGGCGACTATCCAGTGGCGGTGGTGCGCAGCAAGGACGGCCAGGTGCGCGCCTTCCACAACGCCTGTCGCCATCGCGGCGCCAAGGTCTGCGAGCACGAGCGGGGCAAAGCGGCCAAACTGGTCTGCCCCTATCACAAGTGGACCTACGAGCTGGACGGCAACCTGCTGTTCGCCGGCAACATGGGTGCCGATTTCGACAAGACCCAATACGGCCTCAAGCCGGTACATGTCGAGGTGGTGGAAAGCTTCATTTATGTCTGCGTCGCGGCCAAGGCGCCGGACTTCGAATCCTTCCGCGCGGCGGTCAAACCCTTCATCGCGCCGCACTTCCTCGACCACTGCAAGGTCGCCTTCACGTCCGACCTGATCGAGCGCGGCAACTGGAAGCTGGTATTCGAGAACAACCGCGAGTGCTACCACTGCGACGGCACTCATCCTGAGTTGATGAACTCCTTCGTCGAGAACCTCTCGGTGGCCGGCGTCGGTAGCGAGGACGATCCCGAGCTGGCCGCCCATTGGGCCCGCTGCGAGCGCGCCGGGATGCCGAGCAAGCTGGTGATGGACATTCATGGCCGCTTCCGCATGACCCGCATCCCACTGTCGGCCGGTGCGGTGAGCTACACCCTGGACGGCAAGCCAGCCGTGGCCGGGCGCCTGGACCAGAGTGGCGAGCCGGACATCGGCGCATTGCTGTACTTCAACTACCCCTCCACCTGGAACCACTTCCTCGGCGACCACGCCCTGAGTTTCCGCGTGTTGCCACTCGGCCCCAACGAAACCCTGGTGACCACCAAGTGGCTGGTGCCCGAGTCCGCCGTGGAAGGGGTGGACTATGACCTGGAGCGCCTGACCAAGGTCTGGATCGCCACCAACGACCAGGATCGCCGGCTGGTGGAAGGCACCCAGGCCGGGGTGAATTCGCCGTCCTACGAGCCCGGCCCTTACTCGGAAGTCGCCGAGAACGGCGTCTGCCAGTTCGACGACTGGTACTGCGCGACCATGCTGGAACGGTTGCGGGGGCCGATCCCGCTGAAATCGGTAGGCTGATTGCGCCAGTCGGGTGCCCGTCCACAACGCGATGGGCGCACGGAGCAGGTCGCTTGCGACAAGGTTGGTGGCGGTTCTCTCGCCAGGCGAGAACGCAGCTTTCGGCTAGCATGAGCCCAAGGTCGGAGAAGGCAGCAAAGCGTGATCGATTCAAGAACCTTTGGTAGCGGTATCCAGGGCAAGAACTACCTGCAGTTGCAGTCGACGCGGCCGCGACCGGAGTTTTCCCGGCTGGTCGGCTTCATCCTGCTCGATCACTTCTCCCTGCCGTCCTTCACCCAGGCGCTGGATACCCTGGTGACCGCCAACCTGCTGGCCGCCGGGACCTTCGCCACCCAGACCTACAGCCCGACCGGCGCCGAGGTGCTCAGCGACCTCGGCATCGTCATCCGTCCGGATGGCGACTACCGCGCCGTGGAGCAGGCCCGCTTCGACCTGCTGGTGGTCTGCGGCGGGCTGCGGACACCGCTGGAGCTGGATCCGCGGCTCAAGGCGCTGCTGCTGCGCGCCGCCAAGCAGCAGGTCACCCTGTGCGGCCTGTGGAATGGCGCCTGGCAACTGGGTCAGGCCGGGGTACTGGACGGCTATCGCTGCGCCATCCATCCCGAGCACCGCGGCGCCTTCAGCGAGCGGGTGCGTGGTTGCAAGACCTCGGCGGAAAGCCATGTGCTGGATCGTGACCGCCTTACCGCCGCCAGCCCCAGCGGCGCCTTCCACCTCTTTCTCGAATGGATCGGCGCCCAGTGCGGCAGCGCTCTGGCCGATGGCCTGGTCAATATCCTGGCCTTCGAGGAATCGCGCTTCCGCCAGGTCAATCCGACGCTCAAGGTGCAGATGACCCCGCCGCTGCGCGAGGTGGTGACCCTGATGGAGGCCAACATCGAGGAGCCCCTGACCATCGAGCAACTGTGCGACTACGCCGGCCGCTCGCGGCGCCAGGTCGAGCGGCTGTTCCGCGAGCAGCTCGACACCGCGCCCATGCGCTACTACCTGGAGTTGCGCATCACCGAAGGGCGGCGCCTGCTGCAGCATTCCACCCTGTCGGTGCTGGAGGTGGCGGTGGCCTGCGGCTTCACCTCGGTCACCCACTTCAGCAAGAGATACTCGGCCTACTTCGGCTATCCGCCGTCCAAGGAGCGGCGGTTGAAGTACTAGCCTGCCGGTACGCCGCCAGGCAATGACAACCGTCGAGAAAACGCCTGCATGGCCTACTTCAGAGTGTTTCGTCGGTGCGCTGGAACGGCTGCGCGCCGTCCCGCTCGAAACATCACCCCCGGTGCAACACTGCCCGCATGATGCGTCGATGGGGATCCGAACGACCTACCAAGCCAAGGAAATCCCATGACCGATCCACGCAACGTCGCTCACGACAAGAAAGTGCAGCAAGAAAAAAAGCATCATGGTGAGGACATCGCCCCCGATGCCGAGCACGCGCCGCAACCAGGTAAGAAGCCTGCGCTCAAGGATCACGACGAGCAGGCTGACGAAAAGGAGTGAGCATGGGCGCGCCTCGTATCGAACGAGGCGCATGACGATGCTGACAGCCGTCAGCATCGCGTTCTGGAGACCCTCATCTGCCCAGCGCCGGCTCCAGGCGGCCGCTCCGCTCCGCCGCATTCAGGCACAGCAGCCCCGCCAGGGCGAACAGCAGGCCGAGCAGCATGCCCGGGGCCAGAGGTTCGTCGAAGCAGGCCCAGGCCCACAGCAGCGCCACCGGCGGGCTGAGATAGAGGGCGCCACTCACCGCCTGGGGGCTGCCCTGGCGCAGGCACAGCCAGTAGAGGCCGAAGCCGAGCAGGGTCGGGATCAGCAGCCACAGAACCGCCAGGGCGAAGCCAAGGGTCAGCGGTGGAGTCAGCGGGCCTTCCACTCCGGCCACTCCCAGCATCACCAGGCTACTGGCTGCGAGCTGGATGAACAGCTGGGTCCGCAGGGCCAGGCGACTGGGCGGCAGGCGACTCTGCACCAGGGTCGCCAGCGCCAGGGCCAGGGCGCTGCCCAGGGGCAGGGCATAGGCCCAGGCAGGCGCCACGCCCAGCCCCAGTCCGGCGCCGGTCGCGAGCAGGACCCCGGTCAGGCCCAGTCCCAGGCCGAGCCACTGACGTCCGTTGGTACGCTGGCCCGGCAGCAGGCAGCAGCCCAGGGCCACCAGCAGCGGCGACAGATCCGAGAGCAGCGCCGCCAACCCAGGTGAGACACCCAATTCGATGGCCTTGGCCGCCGGCCCTACCACTCCGGCGAAGGCCAGGACGCCAATACTCGCCTGCTGGCCAATGATCTTCAGGGGTAATCGCCGCACCTCGGTCCAGGCGAACGGCAGCAACAGCAGGGCGGCCAGCAGCAGGCGCCAGAAGGTCACCAGCAGGGTAGGGGCCTGGTCCGCTGCATAGCGATAACCGACGAAACCGGCGCTCCAGCACAGCACCAGGGCGAATTGACGCAACAACGCAGAAGACAGCTTAAGGGACATGACCGGACTCCAGGTGACGGGATGCCTTGAGCCTGGACCGGGGTGGTAATACAATCAAACGACATTACATGCAGCTATTCTTCGATAAAGGTGCATCATGCCTGCTTCCCTCGATATCGACGTCCTGCGCACCTTCCATACCATCGTCCGGCTGGGGCAGTTTCGCGCCGCCTCGCTGCAGCTCAACCGCAGCCCCTCGGCGGTGAGCAGCCAGATCCGCCGGCTGGAAGAGCAGACCGGCGGCCGGTTGTTCGAACGCGACAACCAGGCCGTGACCCTGACCCCGCTCGGACGTCGCGTACTGCTGGAGACCGCCGAGCTGCTGCAGGCCCACGACCGCATCCTCGCCGGTCTCACGGGGCAGCCGGTGGTGGGCGAGGTGCGCCTAGGTGTGGCCGAGGACTATGCCGCGCGCCTGCTCAAGGCTGTCTTCCCGCGCCTGCAGGGCGAGCATCCTGGCATCGTTCTCGAAGTGCTTACCGGCAATAGCGGCCAGCTCCGCCGCTGGCTTGGCCAAGGGCTGCTAGACCTGGCGCTGCTGGTGGGGCCGCCGCGCACCGACCGGGCGGATGGCCAGCTGTTCGGCCATACCCAGCCGGTGTGGGTCGCCGGTCCCGGTCTGCAACTGAGCCCGGACGCCAGCGTGCCTCTGGCCCTGCACGGCGAAGGCTGCAGCTATCGCGAGTTGGGCATTGATCTGCTGATCCGCCAGGGCCGGCGCTGGCACGCGGTGGTGACCAGCGCCGCCTCGTCGGCGCTGGAGGCGGCGGTCGAACTGGGCCAGGCCGTGGCCATCACCGACCGGGCGCGCATGACCCCGCCGATGCGCGAATTGGCGCCGGAGGAGGGCTTTGTACAACTGCCGGTGCACGAACTGCGGTTGGCCTCGCCACCGGGCGAACGCAGCCCCGCCTGCGCCTCTCTGGCCGGGCTGATCGCCGAGGATTTCCGGATCTAGCCCGGCGGCCCCATGTTTGACCGGACGGCGGCGCAGCCACTAAGGTGCCGCCCTTGGTGCGCCAACCCTGGCACCGATCGCACCCAGCCCCACCCCCGAGACACGCGGGATCAGTCCGCCCGTCCGGCCCGCTACAGCCGCTCCTGTCCGCTTTTCTGGAATCCTCCGCCTGTCATGAATGCCCCACCCGCCATCCCCCGTCTCATCTATCTGCTGGCCCTCACCATCTTCGCGCTGACCACCGCCGAATTCATGGTCGCCGGCATGATGCCGACATTGGCCGCTGATCTCGGCGTCTCCATTGGCCAGATCGGCTATCTGATCTCCTGGTATGCCCTGGGCATGGCCTTGGGCGGCCCACCCCTGACCCTGCTGTTGCTGGCCCTGCGCCTGGCGGAAAAGTCGGCGCTGCTATGGCTGCTGTCGCTCTATCTGGTGGGCGCCGTGGTGGCCGCGCTGGCGGCCAGTTATCTGGTGATGGCAGCAGGCAGGGTGCTCATGGGCGTCGCCAGCTCCGCCAGCATAGGGCTGTGCCTGACCCTGGGCGCCAACCTGGTCACGCCGGATCGTCGCGGTCGGGCCGCCTCGCTGATCCTGTCCGGCCTCATGCTGGCTCCGGTGTTTGGCGTGCCGGGTACGGTATTGATCGAGCAACAGGCCGGCTGGCGCGCCAGCTTCTGGGCGGTCGCCCTGCTGGCGGCCTGCTGCACCCTGCTGGTCGGTCTGTGCGTGCCCCGCTCACCGGCGCGCGCGGCCGGACAGTTGCGCGGAGAACTGGATACCCTGGTCAGTGCCCGGCTCTGGGCGGCCTACCTCACCAGCGGCCTGATCATCGGTGCGACCTTCGCCGGCTTCAGCTACTTCTCGCCCATCCTCATCCAGGTGACGGGTTTCGCGCCCACCACCATTCCCTGGTTGCTGATGGGCTATGGCCTCGCCAATGTGCTGGGCAATCTGCTGGTGGGCCGGCTGGCCGATCGCCATACCCTGAGGGTACAGGGCGTCGGCCTGGCGGTGCTGGCGCTGGGCTTCGCCCTGTTCGTCGGCTGCGCTGACAGCGCCGCGCCCAGCCTCCTGGCCCTGACCCTGATCGGCCTGACCGGGGTGGCGCTCAACCCGGCCATGGTCGCTCGGGTCATGGCCGCGGCCACGCCAGGCCCCCTGGTCAATACCCTGCACACCTCGGTGATCACCGCGGGCCTGGCGGTAGGCGCCTGGGCCGGTGGCGCGGCCATCGATGCCGGTCAGGGCCTGCGCGCGCCGCTGTGGGTCGGCCTGGGGATGGCGCTGCTGGGGCTGCTGAGTCTGCTTCCCCTGGGCTTGCAAAGGGATGCGGCAATCGCGGCACGGCCCTGCGCGGAGTGACCGCTCGGCCGTGCGTACCGGCACGGATTTCCCTCGGTGCAGCAGGAGGAGGATACTGCGCCTCTTTGCCGCTCTGACCGCCGATACCCATGGAAAACCTCCCGCTGTTCGATCTGCCCGCCGCTGTCCTCGAGGAAAAATCCAAGCCCAGGCGCGCCCGCAAGGCCACCGCTCAAGGCGGCCTGCGCCTGCTGCACACCTCCGACTGGCACCTGGGGCAGCACTTTCTCGGGCGCACCCGCGAGGCCGAGCATCGCGCCTTTCTCGCCTGGCTGGTCACCCAGGTGGAGGAGCAGGGGGTGGACGTGGTGCTGGTGGCGGGAGATATCTTCGATACCGCCACGCCGCCGAGCTATGCCCGCGAGCTGTACAACGGTTTCATCGTCGCCCTGCGTGGTACCGGTGCCAGCCTGGTGGTGCTGGGCGGCAACCATGATTCCGCCGCGGTGCTGGCCGAGTCCCGCGAGTTGCTGGCCTGCCTGGACACCCGGGTGATCCCCTGCGTCAGCGAGACGCCGGCCGATCAGTTGCTGGAGTTGCGCCGCCGCGATGGCGAGATCGGCGCGCTGCTCTGTGGCATTCCCTTCGTCCGCCCGCGGGACGTGGTGCAGAGCCAGGCCGGGCAAAGCGCCGCTGAAAAGCGCCAGGCGCTGCAACAGGCCATCCAGGGGCACTATGCCGAATTGCATGGTCTGGCGGAGGCGCGCCGCGCCGAGCTGGGCATGACCCTGCCGATCATCGCCACCGGCCACCTGACCACCGTGGGCGCCAGCACTAGCGAGTCGGTGCGGGAGATCTACGTCGGCAGCCTCGACGCCTTTCCCACCAGCGCCTTTCCGCCGGCGGACTATATCGCCCTCGGCCATATCCATCGACCCCAGCGCGTCGGCGGCCTGGAGCAGGTGCGCTACAGCGGCTCGCCACTGTGCCTGAGTTTCGACGAAGAGCGCGCTAAGCAGGTTCTGCTGGTGGAGTTCGGTACCGTCCTGGAGCGGGTGACGCCCGTGGCGGTGCCCTGTTTCCAGCCCCTGGCCGTGGTGCAGGGCAGCCTCGATACCCTGGGTGCGGCGCTGATCGAGGCCGCTGCCGATGGCCGTCCCGAGTGCCCGGTGTGGGCCGAGGTGGTGGTGACCGGAGACGACTACCTGGCCGATCTGCAGCCACGCATCTCCGCCCTGGTCGCCGAGTTGCCGCTGGAGGTACTGCGCGTCAGGCGCGCACGCAGCGCGATGGCGCCCACCCTGCAGGGCACCCAGCGCGAAACGCTGGAAGAACTCAGTCCCCTGGACGTCTTCAGCCAGCGCCTGGCCGAAGAGACCCTGGACGACGAGCTGCGCACCCGCCTGGAAGGGCTTTACCGCGAGGTTCTCGGCGAGTTGCCCGCCTGATCGCAACGAAACGCGTCCATCGGACCGCTTTTCGCCTTCGGAACAACGTCCCACGCGCTGGGGTCACCCTCTCTATGTAGCCCATACCGGAGGAGACCCCATGCACGACCTTTCCCAACCCCTCGCCGCCACGCGCCATGAGCGTTCCGACAACCAGGTCCCCAACGTCCAGGGTACCGAACGGGTGGTTTCCCTGCTCGGCGGCGGTCTGCTGATCCTTGGCGGCCTGCGCCGCGGTGGTCTGGCCGGCTGCGTGAAGATGGCGCTGGGCGCCATGGCCCTCAGCCGCGGGGTACGCCAGCGCTGCGAGCTCAAGGCCGCACTGCAGCCGTCGCCCTTCGAGCAGGCCTTGGGCGAACGCTGGGGCTGGCGCAATCCCACCGCCATCCAGCGCAGCGTCACCATCGCCAAGCCGCGTGAAGAGGTGTTCGCCTACTGCGCCGATCTGCAGCACCTGCGCGAACTGCTGCCGTTCGTCGATCGCATCGAGCTGGGCGCTGATGGCGACAGCCACTGGCATGCCTCCGGTCCCCTGGGACGCACCCTGAGCTGGACCCTGGAGCAGAGCGAGCGCCGCGAGAACGAGTTCCTGCTGTGGAGCACCGTGCCCGGCACCTTCATGGCGCACAAGGCCAGCCTGACCTTCAGTGACGCCCCCCAGGGCCGTGGCACCCTGGTGCAGGTCGTGCTGGCCTGCGAAGCCCCGGCCGGCCTGCTCGGTCATGCCGTCACCGAAGGCATCAGCCGCTTCACCGGCAAGGCGGTCAACCTCGGCCTGCGCCGCCTCAAGCAGCAACTGGAGACCGGCGAGATCGCCACCCCCGAGGTCTCGCGTAGCGGTCGCCCGCTGGCGCCGCCCCATCCGCCGGTGACTCGCCCGGCCGATGAACCCTCGGCTGACATCGACGCGGGCCTCGGCACTCCGGGGAGGGCGAACTGATGCGTGCCCTGACCTGGCAAGCCCCCAACCGTCTACAGGTGGAAACCGTCCCGGATCCGGAGATCCTCAATCCGCGCGATGCCATCGTGCGCATCATCATGTCCTCGGTGTGTGGCTCGGACCTGCACCTGCTGGGTGGCTATGTCCCGGCGATGAAACCCGGCGACATCATCGGCCACGAATTCCTCGGCGAGATCGTCGAGCTGGGCAGCAGCCTGCGCAACCAGGGCCTGGCCGTGGGGGATCGGGTGGTGACCGTCTCCATCATCGGCTGTGGGGACTGCGAGCACTGCCAGCGCGAGGATTACAACTGCTGCGACAACAGTAATCCCAAGCCTGAAATGACCGAACTGGCCTACGGGCAGCCCTGTTCCGGCATCTTTGGCTACAGCCACGCTTTCGGCGGCTATGCCGGCAGTCACGCGACCTACGTGCGGGTGCCCTATGCCGACGTCAACCTGTTCAAGGTGCCCGACGGCGTCAGCGATGCCCAGGCGGTGTTCGTGTCCGATGCCGTGCCCACCGGCTACTACGCCGCCGACATCGCCGACATCCAGCCCGGTGATACCGTGGCGGTCTGGGGTTGTGGTGGCGTTGGCCAGATGGCCATTCGCAGCGCTTATCTGCTGGGCGCCGAGCGGGTCATCGCCATCGATCGCTTCAGCGATCGCCTGCAGCTGGCGGCCGAGAAGGCCGGTGCCATCGTCCTCGACTACGAGACCACCAACATCCATGAAGCCTTGCTGGAACTGACTGGCGGGCGCGGCCCCGATCGTTGCATCGATTGTGTCGGCATGGAGGCCCATGGCACCCAGTTGGATTACGCCTACGACAAGACCAAGCAGATGCTGCGCCTGCACACCGAGCGCGGGTCGGCGTTGCGCCAGGCCATCCGCGCCTGTCGCAAGGGCGGTACGGTGTCGGTGATCGGGGTCTATGGCGGCTTGATCGACAAGTTTCCCATGGGTGCCATCGTCAACAAGGCCTTGACCCTGAGATCGGGTCAGCAGCCGGGGCAGCGCTATGTGGAGCGGCTGTTCGAGCACATCCAGAAGGGCGAGCTGGATCCGTCTTACCTGCTCACCCATCCGATGAGCCTGGAAGAGTCGCCCTATGGCTACGAGCTGTTCAAGTCCAAGGACAAGAACTGCATGAGGGCGGTGTTCATGCCTTGAGGGGCCGCCCGGCGATCCCAGGATCGTCGGGCTTTTTATCCGCTAGACCAGCCAGGTTGTCAGCGGCTGCCAGAGCGCAGCGGTCTTGTTATCACCACCGCAACTGACCAGTGCCAGGATGCCCAGGCCGATCAGCAGCGGCATGCCAAGAAAATCGAAGGGAGACAGAGGTGAGCGCACGACGGATCCTCCCGGGAAACGTTGTTGCAAGGCGGTACCTTTCTGTTGAGAACGGAGCGGGAGGCAAGTTCAGCAGCGGGCATGACCATAGGTCGAATGGTCGGTTGGCATGGGCGCGCGCGTCCAACAATGCCAGAATCGGCGGTTCGCCGAGTCGTCCTGGAAAAGCCTGATGAAGATCCTCACCCTGCGTCTGAAGAACCTCAATTCCCTCAAGGGTGAGTGGAAGATCGACTTCACCGCCGAACCCTTCGCCAGCAGTGGCCTGTTCGCCATCACCGGACCGACCGGGGCGGGCAAGACCACCCTGCTGGACGCCATCTGCCTGGCGCTCTATCACCGCACCCCACGCATGAGCAAGGTGGGCGGGGAGAGCAACGAACTCATGACCCGCCATACCGGCGACTGCCTCGCCGAGGTGGAATTCGCCGTGCGTGGCGAGCGCTACCGGGCCTTCTGGAGTCAGAGGCGCGCGCGGGATCGGGCCGATGGCGCCCTGCAGCCACCCAAGGTGGAGCTGGCCCGTCTCGATGGGACCATCCTCGCCGAAAAGACCGGTGACAAGCTCAGGCTCACCGAAGAACTCACCGGCCTCGACTTCGAGCGCTTCACCCGCTCCATGCTGCTGGCCCAGGGCGGCTTCGCCGCCTTCCTGGAGGCCAGTGCCAGCCAGCGCGCCGAACTGCTGGAAGAGCTGACCGGGACCGCCGTGTACGGCCAGATCTCCCAGCGGGTATACGAGCGGGCACGGGAGGCCAAGGGCGTGCTGGACGGCCTGCGCCAGCGTGTCGCGGGAGTCGAGGTGCTGGACGACGAACGCCGTCAGGCGCTGGCCGCCGAGGGTCTCGGTCTGACGCAGCGCGAAGAACGGCTGGGCGCCGACCTCAAGACCTGGCAGGCCCAACGCCAGTGGCTGACCGCCCTGGAGCAGGCGCTGGCGGGCAGGCAGCAGGCCGAGGCGCGCCTGGCCGCGGCGCAGCGGGCCTGGGAGGCCGCCGAGCCGCAGCGCCAGCGATTGGCGGCGGCCGAACCGGCGGCGCGATTGCTGCCCATCGAACAGTCCTGGCGCGAGGCCCAGACCCGCGAACAGCGCAGCCGGGAAGAGCTGGAACAGCTCGATCAACGCATCCAGACCCTGGTCAATCGCCGCGACGCTGCCCTGGCCCAGGCCCTGGGCGCCAGTGGCGAACAGCTGCGCCAAGCCGAAGCGGAGCAGGCACGTACGCTTGAGGAGCAGCAACACCTGACCGAGAGCCTGGCCGAACGTAGCCGCCATGCCGAACTCGGCGAACGCCTGGGCGATTGGCGCAGCCAACTGGCGCTACGCGACGAAAGAGCCGAGGCCCTGACCCGCCTGACCCGCCGCCAGCAGGAGCAGACCCGCCAGCTGCAGTTGCTGGCCGAGGAGCGCGAGGCCCAGCAGGGGGCGCTGACCCGCGCCCGCGAGCAAGCCGCCCAGGCCCAGGCGGCGGAGCAGGCCCAGACCGAACGCTGGCAGGCGGCGCTGGACGGGCGCGACGAAAAGGCCTGGCGCGCCCTCTGGCAGGCTGCGCTGGGCCGGGTCAACGAGGTGGACCAGCTGGATCAGTTGGTCGAGCGTCGGCGCCAGCTGCAGACGCAGCTGGAGCGCCTGGCCCGCAGCCAGGGCGAGCGCCAGCGCCAGCATGGCGATCATCAGGTGCGCCTGGATGCCCTGCGCGGACGCTACCGCGAAGTGGCCCAGCAGGTGCGCGAGCGCGAGAAGCTGCTCGAACAGGAGCGGGTCATCCGCAGCCTGGAAGCCCAGCGCGCTGCATTGCAGCCCGACGAACCCTGTCCGCTGTGCGGCTCTCGCGAGCATCCTGCGGTGGCCGACTATGCCGCTCTGGACGTCTCCGCCACCCAGGCCGCCTTGCAGGACGCCAAGGCCGAGCTGGAGCGCCTGACCCAGGAGGGCAAGGAACTCAGCGAGGCCCTGGCCGCGCTCAAGGCGCAACTCGATCAGGCCAACGAGCAGCAGACCGAGGCCAGTCAACAACTGGAACAGTTGGGCGAACTCTGGCGCCAGCGTTGCACGGCCCTGGGCGCCGATCCCGAGGCGCCCGGCGCGGTGGCTGAATTGCGCCGTCGTCAGGATCAGGAACTGGCGCGTATCCAGCAGGTGCTCGCCACCCTGGATGGTCTGCGCCAGCAGGGCGAGGAAAGTCGCCAGGAGGCCCTGCGCCTGGCGCGCCAGCAGGCCGATGCCGAACAGCGCCTGGCCCTGGCCGAGGCGGCCTGGGAGCGGGCACGCCAGGCGCTGGCCGAGGGGGCCGACGAGCAGCGCGAAGCCCAGGCGCAACAGACCAGTGCCGAGCGTCGACTGGGCGAGGAGCTGGCCGGCTGGGGCCATGAGGTACCCCGGCGCGCGGCGGAATGGCTGGCCCAGCGCGACCAGGAATGGCGAGTCTGGCAGGCCGATTGCCAACGAGCGCAGGCGTTGCAGCAGCGCTTGAAGGACAGCGCCCAGCGCCTGGCCACGCTTGCCCCGCTGGTGGCGACCTGGCGCCAGCGCGCTGGCGAGGTCGCGCCTGCCACGGTAGCGCCGCAAGACGCCGCCGCCGTCCTCGTTGAGGCCACCGCGACCTGGGAAGACTGCCGCGAGCAGGGGGCGGCGCTGCAGGGGACCCGCCAGGCGCTGCACGAGCGGCTGGCGGGTGAGACACGCCAGGCCCGCGAGGCCGACGAGCGCTGGCAGGTTGCCCTGGCCGCCAGTGCCTTCGCCGATGCCGACGCCTGGCGCGCTGCGCAACTGGACGATGGCGAGCACAGCGCCCTGACCGCGGAGCGCAGCCGCCTGGAGACCGCCCTGACCGAGGCTCGCGCCCTGTCCGGTGCGGCGCAGGAACGCCTGGCAACCTTGAACGCCGCGCCGCAGACCGAGCGCAGCGCCGCCGAGCTGGATGCCGAACTGGCCGCCGCCAGTGCCGAATTGCGTGCGCTGGGCCAGCGCCAGGGCGAGGTCAACGCCGCCCTGCGCGAAGACGAACGGCGCCGGGACGGCCTGCAGGCCCTGCTCGGCGAGATCGCCGCCCAGGAGCGCGATCACGATCTCTGGCAGCACCTCAACGGCCTGATCGGCTCGGCCGACGGCGCCAAATTCCGCAAGTTCGCCCAGGGCCTGACCCTGGATCACCTGGTGCACCTGGCCAATGGTCAGCTCATGCGTCTGCACGGCCGCTATCGGCTGATCCGGCGCCAGGCGGCGGAACTGGAACTGCAGATCCTCGACACCTGGCAGGCCGATGCCCTGCGCGACATCCGTACCCTGTCCGGTGGCGAGAGCTTCCTGGTGAGTCTGGCTCTAGCGCTGGCCCTGTCGGATCTGGTCAGTCAGCGCACCGGCATCGATTCGCTGTTTCTCGACGAGGGCTTTGGCACCCTCGATGGCGAAACCCTGGAGGTCGCCCTGGATGCCCTCGACCAGCTCAATGCCAGCGGCAAGACCATCGGCATCATCAGCCACGTGGAGGCGCTCAAGGAACGCATTCCGGTGCAGCTCAAGGTGCGCAAGGGCGTCGGTCTGGGTCACAGCGGCCTGGAGCGGCGCTATGCCGTGGAGAAAAACGCGACCGAGTGAGTAATTTTTCTGGAGCAGTGGTCGAAGGCCAGCGCGAAGCGAAACGCCGAAACTGTTAACTTAGACAGGTTTTCCGTGTCTGCTAGCGCAATGACATCTCTTTCCTTCATCGGCCACTACCTACCATGTCCCAGTTCCTTGCCGTCGGCCTGTTCGAATACGATCCCAGCCGCGCCGAATGGCGTGCGGATGCCGCCTGTGCGGCCATGCTGGAACGGGATGCCGAGGCGCTGGCCCGGGGCCTTCCACCCGCCGAGGTGCTGAGCGGCCTGCAGAGTCGCAGTACGCCGCCCGAGGGACTGCTGCCCGCGCCAGGGCAGGTCTGGGAGGCCTGGCACCAGGGTGCCGATGGCCAGTTGCGCTGCCTGCAGTTCCAGCGGCGCGAGGCCGGCGGCGTATTGCTGGACGTCACCGCGCAGCGCCGCCATGAGGCGGAACTCTGGCAGGGCGAGGCCTTCAAGCGCAGCGTCATGGTCTGCAGCGTCGACTGCATCAAGCTGATTGATCTGGAAGGGCGCCTGGAATACATGAATCCGGGCGGCCTGATGGTCATGGAGATCGATGACTTCATTCCCTTCCAGGGGCGCCTCTGGGCCGAACTCTGGCCCGAGGGGCAGCGTCACGAGGTGCTGGCCGCGATCGAGGCAGCGCGCCACGGCGGCATTGGGCGCTTCACCGGGCTCGCACCCACCGCCAAGGGCACCCGGCGCTGGTGGGACGTGGTGGTCACGCCGATCCTGGGCGATGACGGCACCCCCCTGAAATTCCTCTCCATCTCTCGCGACGTCAGCGAAACCGTGCGGGCCCGCGAGGCCCTGGACGAACTCAACCGCAACCTTGAAGAACGCATCGAGGTGCGCAGCCAGGAGCTGGTGGCCCTGGAAGAGGAACTGCGCCAGGCGCAGAAGATGGAAGCCATCGGCCAACTCACCGGCGGCATCGCCCACGACTTCAACAACCTGCTGACCGGCATCGTCGGCTCGCTCGACCTGATGCGTCGGCGGGTGCAGCAGGGACGCATCCAGGAGCTGGAGCGCTATCTGGACACCGCTACCCGCTCGGCCGAGAACGCCGCTGCCCTGACCCAGCGCCTGCTGGCCTTCGCCCGCCGTCAGGTGCTCGAACCGCGCCCGGTGGATGCCGGTCAGCTGGTGCAGGGCATGCACGAGTTGCTGCGCCACAGCCTGGGTAAGAAGATCCGCAAGGACGTCCAGCTGGACGCCGACCTGTGGCTGCTGCATTGCGATCCGCACCAGTTGGAAAACGCCATCCTCAACCTGGCCATCAACGCCCGCGATGCTATGCCCGAAGGCGGCAACCTGAGCATCCGGGTAGAAAACGTCAGCGGCCCCCTCAGCATCGGCTTGCCGATCGAGACGGTGGCCGGTGATTTCGTCCGTATCCAGGTTTGCGATACCGGCACCGGCATGGACGCCGATACCCTCAAGCGTGCCTGCGAGCCCTTCTTCACCACCAAGCCCAGCGGTCGCGGCACCGGTCTCGGCCTGTCGATGATCTATGGTTTCGTCCGCCAATCCGGTGGCCAGGTGGAAATCCACTCGGTGGTGGGCGAGGGCACCTGCATCAGTCTCTATCTGCCGCGGTTGCTGGCCCAGCCCGAGGTGCAGCCTACCCCCAGCGAAGCCGAAGGCCCGGTGCTGCCGGAAGTCTCCGGTGACTGCGCGCTGATCGTCGAGGAAGAGCGCGAGGTCCGCGTCATCATCGGCGAGGTGCTGGCGGAACTGGGCTACACCCCGCTGGCGGTGGCCGACAGCGCCACCGCGGTTGCCCTCATCGCCTCGGGCACCCTGCGCATCGATCTGCTGGTGACCAGTCTCGGCCTCTCCGGGCTGGATGGCCGGCAACTGGCCGAGCAGGCCAGGGCCACCAGCCCCGGACTGCCGGTGCTCTATCTGTCCGGCCAGGCCGATCCCGCGTCCTTGCCGGAGCTGGCCGAGGAGGGCGTCGAACTCATCGGCAAGCCCTTCGGCCTGGAGGAACTAGCGCGCAGCGTGAGGCGTCTGCGCCCGGGTAGCTGAGCCCGTCGCGGCGAACTGTCGCGGCGCTTCAGGGTCGATCCTTTCGTGTCGCAACGTCTGTTGCGGCTGCTGTCGTGTCGACAAGAAAAGGAGCGCTTCATGAAACGCCTGCCACCTGCGCCACCCGCGCGGATGCTCGTCCTGTCCCTGTCCATCGCCTTTCTCGCCGCCTGCGCCCATGAGGGCAGCAAGCCGGAAACCCCGACCTGGAGTTGGCGTGACGCCAGCAACGCCCGCGCCGTGCCGCCGGACCAGGCCTATCCCGAGCTGTTCGCCGCGGTGCAGCAGGGCAAGCTGTTCACCGACCAGAAGCATTTCGTCGATGCCCTGCCCAAGCGCAATCCGGCCGACATCCGCCAGGACTACCTGGCTCAGCGCGACAAGCCGGGCTTCGATCTCAAGGCCTTCGTCAGCGCCAACTTCGAAGAATCCGCTCCGATCAAGGCCGAGCCACCCAAGGCGGGCGCCGACCTGCCCACCCACGTCAAGGATCTCTGGCCGGTACTGACCCGCCATTACGAACAGGTCCCGGCCTACAGCAGCCTGTTGCCGCTGCCCAAGCCCTATGTGGTACCGGGCGGTCGCTTCCGTGAGGTGTACTACTGGGATTCCTACTTCACCATGCTGGGCCTGGCCAAGGATGGGCGCACCGACCTGGTCCGCGACATGGTGGACAACTTCGCCCATGAGATCGACGTCTACGGCCACATCCCCAACGGCAATCGCAGCTACTACCTGAGTCGCTCGCAGCCGCCGTTCTTCGCCTACATGGTCGACCTGCAGGCCAACCTGGAAGGCGATTCCGCCTATCGTCGCTATCTCCCGCAGCTGCAGAAGGAATACGCCTACTGGATGGCCGGCGCCGAAGGGCTGCAGGCAGGCCAGGCCAACGCCCATGTGGTCAAGCTGGCCGACGGCACCCTGCTCAATCGCTACTGGGACGCCCGCGATACCCCGCGCCAGGAGTCCTATATGGAAGATCTGGCCACCGCCGCCCAGGCCAAGGGTCGACCGGCCGGCGAGGTCTATCGAGACCTGCGCGCGGGCGCCGAAAGTGGCTGGGACTTTTCCTCGCGCTGGCTCGGCGATGGCAAGACCCTGGCGACCATCCGCACCACCGCCATCGCCCCGGTGGATCTGAACAGCCTGCTCTATCACCTGGAACAGACCATCGCCAAGGCCTGCGAAAAGACCGGCGAGGCCAGTTGCGTCCAGGCCTACAGCCAGAAGGCCAAGACCCGCCAGCAGGCCATCGATCGCTACCTGTGGAATCCCGCCGGCTACTACACCGACTTCGACTGGCAGGCCAAGCGCCGCACCGACAAGGTCACCGCGGCGACGCTGTTCCCGCTATTCGTGGGTGCGGCCAGCCAGAGCAGCGCCGACCAGACCGCCGCGACCGTGGCCAACCAGCTGCTGCGTCCGGGCGGCATCGCCACCACCACGGTCAAGACCGGCCAGCAATGGGATGAGCCCAATGGCTGGGCACCGCTGCAGTGGGTGGCCGTGGATGGCCTGCGCCGCTATCAGCAGGACAAGCTGGCGGCGGACATCGGCACCCGCTTCCTGACCCAGGTGCAGAATCTCTACGCCCGGGAGCAGAAGCTGGTGGAAAAATACGACCTCACTGGTGGCCAGGGCGGTGGCGGCGGCGAGTACGAGCTGCAGGACGGCTTCGGCTGGACCAACGGCGTCACGCTCAAGTTGCTCGAACTCTACCAACCGCAACCCGGCCCGAAATAAGGCCAAAGAAAAGGTCCGCCATGGCGGACCTTTTTCATGATGCGGAATATCCGTAGGTTGGGCTGAGACGGCTCCATCGTCGAAGCCCAACAAACCTGTGCCGGCCCGGAAAGCGTTGGGCTTCGCTGCGCTCAACCCAACCTACGGGCCACCATTCCCCCTTTCCCTCCGGGAGAGGGCTGGGGTGAGGGCAAACCCTACGCCTGCCCCGTCACAGCGGATCCACCGGCGGCGCATCGTCTTCGTCGGCCGGCAGCTCCGCCGGATGCAGCCCTTCCGGGTCTTCATCCTCGGGCAGCGGCAGGATGGCGTTCATCAGCTGTACTCCGGATCGCGCGGATTCTTCTGCGGCAGGCGTTCCTCGACCGGCTTGTCATCCGGATTCTCGCCCACGGGCTCTTCGGGATCGGGCGCGATGTCCGGATCGATGTCCAGGTCGTCGGGGTTTTCCTTGATCTGATCGTTCATGCGGCCTCCGCGAGTGGTTGTTAAGGTTGGGCAGAGCGCCCTGCGCGAAGTTCGCCACCGGCGATCAGCGATAACCCCGGGCCTGCAGATCGAACAGCTGGGCATAGCGGCCGCCGCTGGCCAGCAACTCCTCGTGATCGCCACGCTCGCGGATCTCTCCGTCTTCCAGCACCAGGATCTGATCGGCGTTGCGCACGCTGGAGAAACGGTGCGAGATCAGCAGGGTCATGCGTTGCTGCGCCTGGGCCCGAAAGCGCTCGAAGATCACCGCCTCGGCCGCGGCGTCCAGGGCGGCGGTGGGTTCGTCCAGCACCAGGATGTCGGCGTCTTCGCGCATGTAGGCGCGCGACAGGGCGATCTTTTGCCACTGCCCACCGGACAGCTCCTGACCGCCCAGGAACCACCGCCCCAACTGGGTCGCGTAACCTTCGCGCAAGCCGGCGATGACCTCGTCGGCCAGGCCCTGCTCGGCCGCCTTGCGCCAGCGCGTCTCGTCGTGGAAGGCCGCGGTATCGCCGACCCCCAGGTTCTCGCCGGCGGTGAGCTGGTAGCGGATGAAGTCCTGGAAGATGACGCCGATGCGTCTGTGCAGCGCCGCCGGCTGCCACTCCTGCAGATCGCTGCCATCGAGCAGGATACGGCCACGCGTCGGGCTGTGCAGGCGGGTCAGCAGCTTGATCAGGGTGGTCTTGCCCGAGCCGTTGGCGCCCACCAGGGCCAGGCTCTGGCCCGGCGCCAGGTGAAAGCTGATGTCCTTGAGCGTCGGCGCGGTCGCACCCGAATAGGTGAAGCCGACCCCTTCGAATCTCAGGCCATCGCCAGGCTGGCTGCCCAGGGTGAGACTGCCGCCCTCGGCACTGGTCGGCTGGCCCAGATAGTCGTAGAGATTGCTCAGGTAGAGGCTGTCTTCGTAGAGCCCGCCCAGGGCCGTCAGGCTGGCGCTGACCGCCGCCTGACCCTGGCGGAACAGGGTGAGATAGAGGGTCATCTGGCCCAGGCTCAGGCGACCGCGCACGGTATCGAGCACCACCCAGGCATAGGCGGCATAGAAGGCGAGGGTGCCCAGCAGGCCAAAGACGAACCCCCAGCCGTCACGCCTCAGGGTCAGGCGGCGGTCCTCGGCATAGAGCTTGGTGAAGGTGGTGCGATAGCGCTCCAGCAGCAGCGGCGCCAGGCCGAACAGCTTGACCTCCTTGATGTAGGCCTCGTGGGAGAGCAGGGTTTCCAGATAGGTCTGGCGGCGGGTCTCGGGCGCACGCCGGCTGAACAGGCGAAAGGCATCGCCGGAAAAGCGCGCCTCGGCCAGAAACACCGGCAGGGCGCCCACCACCAGGAGCAGCAGGGCCCAAGGCGAGAAATGCACCAGCAGCACGGCGAAGCTGACCAGGGAGATGAGGTTCTGCAACAGGGTCAGGGACTTGGTCACCAGCGCCAGGGGCCGGATGGAGGCCTCGCGCCGGGCCCGCACCAGTTTGTCGTAGAAATCCGCGTCCTCGAATTGCGCCAGCGACAGGGTCTGGGCCTTTTCCAGGATCAGCAGATTCACGGTCTGCCCCAAGCGCACCCGCAGCAGCGATTGCTGCACCGACAGCAGGCGCTGGGCGCCCGCCAGGGCGGCCAGCACCCCGGCTTCGGCCAGCACGAATTTCAGTACCGGCCACAGTGGTGCCTGGCCCTGCTCGGCATGCAGCCGCATGGCCGCTACCACGGCATCGACGATACGCTGTCCCAGCCAGGCGGCCAGGGCCGGCAGCAGGCCGGCGACCAGGGTCGCCAGGAACAGGCCGATCATCAGTGCGGGAGAGGTGCTCCAGACCAGGCCGGCAGCACGGCGCATCTGCTGTTGCACGATAGCGAAGGAGGTGGAGAGGGCCATGGTGGGTCTTCGGCAGGGGTCAGCATTAGGTGGGGCAGCGGTCGTCGTGTTCCCCAGGCTATGGCAAAAGGCTTACACGTCCTGGTGTCACCTGGCCATGTCGCCACCACCGTGGGATGCGTAATCTACACCCATCAGCCGCGCAGGATGCGCAGCCCTGAGGTCACGGACGAAGACCAGGCCAGGATGGCGCCTGACAGGACGTTGGGATGGTCGCAACAAAGAACCCGCTTCGGCGGGTTTTTTGTTGGGCGCGATTTCTGGTTGGCAGGCGGACCTGGCGGGCTATGGCAAAAGGCTTACACGCCCTGGTGTCACCTGGCCATGTCGCCACTGCCGTGGGCCGCGTAATCTACACCCATCAGCCGCGCAGGATGCGCAGCCCTGAGGTCACGGATGAAGACCAGGCCAGGATGGCGCCTGACAGGACGTTGGGATGGTCGCAACAAAGAACCCGCTTCGGCGGGTTTTTTGTTGGGCGCGATTTCTGGTTGGCGGGCGGACCTGGCGGGCTATGGCAAAAGGCTTACACGCCCTGGTGTCACCTGGCCATGTTGCCATCCGCGGGGGCTGCGTAATCTACACCCATCAGCCGCGCAGGATGCGCAGCCCTGAGTTCACGGATGAAGACCAGGCCAGGATGGCGCCTGACAGGACGTTGGGATGGTCGCAACAAAAAACCCGCTTCGGCGGGTTTTTTGTTGGGCGTCATTCCTGGCTGGGCGGCGAGACGGGGCCGGACTCGGCGGCGATGCGGTTGCGGCCAGCGCCCTTGGCCGCATAGAGCGCTCGATCAGCGCCTTCGGTGAGGGTGTAGGCATCCATCCCGGCCCTGTGGGTAGCCAGACCTACGCTCAGGGTGATGGGGCGCCGCGACCAGGCATGGTTGGCGACCGCAGCGCGACAGCGTTCGGCCACCAGGTGGGCCGCGGTGAGATCGGCACCTGACAGCAGGATGGCGAATTCCTCGCCGCCGTAGCGAAAGCAGGCGTCATTGTCGCGACAGCTCTGCAGCAGCAACTGGCCAACGGTCTGCAAGGCGGTGTCGCCAGCCTGGTGGCCAAAGGCGTCGTTATAGGCCTTGAAGTGATCGACGTCGATCAGCAGCATGGACAGCGGCGTGCCCTGGTCTTCGGCACGTCGCAGATGCTCCGCCAACCGCAGGTCGAAGGCGCGTCTGTTGTACAGGCCGGTCAGGGCGTCGGTGACGCTGCGCTGTTCGGCGGCCTGCATCATGTCCAGCAGCTGGCGCTGAGAGGCCTCCAGCATGTGTTGCTGCTCTATGTGCTCGGTGACATCCACCGACAATCCGGCCAGGGCGATGCCCTGCCGGGTGACCAGGGGAAACTTGTAGGACTGCCAGAAGATGCGCCTACCGTCGTGGACAGTCATGCGCTCGACGAGTCGGCTCGGCTTGAGTTCGTTCATCACCTGCTCGTCGACCTGGCGAAAGCGTGGCGCCGCCTCTGGCCAGATGCTGAAGTCGTCCTGGCCGAGGACCTCGTCGCGGGTCAGCTCCAGTTGCTGCAGGAAGGGTTCGTTGACATAGGCATAGCGCCAGTCGCGGTCCTTGATATAGGCGATGAAGGGCCCGTTGTTCATGAAGGCGGAAAAGTTGATGTCCAGCTCTTCCAGCTGGCGCAGGGTGTCGCGCTGCTGCAGCAGCCTCGTGACCTGCCGGGCCAGGCGTTGCAGATTTTCCACCTGGACGGCCTCGAAGCGGCGGACGCGATCGTCCATCACGCAGAGAGTGCCGAGGGCGATCCCGCGCCCATCGAGCAGGGGAATGCCCAGGTAGGCACGCATCCGTTCCAGGCCGGGGGCCGATCTGAGGTGCGCGACCCGTGGATCTTCTTGCAGGTCTTCCACCAGAAAGGGCTGACGAGGGGTGCGGATCGCCAGGTGGCAGAGAGAGGCGTCGACCGGCATCTCGCTCATCGTCACGCCCTGGCAGGCCTTGAACCAGAGTCGGTGCCGATCGGCCAGGGTAATGAAGGCCACGGGCGCCCGGGTCAGCTGGCAGGCCAGCGCGACGATGTCCTCATAGGCGGCTTCGGCTCCGCTATCGAGAATCTGCAATTCGCTCAAGGCGTGGAGACGCTGGACGTCATCGGGGAGAGTCATGCGGGCTCGCGAAGGCGGGTCTCTGGCTAGTGTGGTGTTTCAGAAGTTAACTGCACAATGTTGGCGGTGCTTTTGCTCCTTGGACGGCGTTACCACGCCTCGCCATAGCCCTGCCATGACTCGTCGCGGCGCCTTGCCCAAGAACAAAAATCACTCGCCCTTTCTTGCGCGAACTTCTTAAACACCGCACTAGAGCATAGTATCCAGGGCGGCCGAGGAAAACTGCCGCCTTGTTGCAGTCTGCCACGGTGCCGGCCGGGGCCGGCACCGTGGCGTGCTCGGGCTAGCGCCGGGGTTGCAGCAGCAGTGCCACCAGGGCACTCCAACCGGTCTGGTGCGAGGCCCCGAGTCCACGGCCATTTTCGCCATGGAAGTACTCGTGGAACAGCACCAGGTCGCGACTGCGCGGATCGTTCTGCAATTGCGGATAGTCGACCATGCTCGGGCGCTTGCCGTCGGCGTCCTTGAGGAACAGCCGGGTCAGGCGCTGGCTGAGGCCGTCGGCGACCTCTTCCAGATTGGCCAGGTAACCGGAACCGCTGGGGTATTCCACCGAGAAGCTGTCGGCGTAGTAGCGGTGGAATTCGTGCAGCGACTCGATGAGCATGTAGTTGATCGGCATCCACAGCGGCCCGCGCCAGTTGGAGTTGCCGCCATAGAGGCGCGAATCCGATTCCGCCGGCTGGTAGCGCGCACTGAGCAGGTTGCCGTCGGCCTGGCGCATCTCGAAGGGCTGCTGCTCGTGGGCCTTGGACAGCGAGCGGATGCCGTATTCGGAGAGGAATTCCTGGTCATCCAGCATGCGCTTGAGCAACAGCTTGGTGCGATGGCCACGCAGCAGCGAGAGCAGGAATCTATTGCCCTGGCCGGGTTCGGTCCAGCGCGAGACCAGTCGCGCGAGGTCCGGACGCTGGCGCAGGAAGCCGCGTAGCCGTCCGCCCAGGCCGGGCAGGCCTTCATGCTCGCGCTGTTCCAGCACCTGCACCGCGAACAGCGGGATGAGGCCGACGATGGACCTCAGGCGCAGCGGCTCGGCGCTGCCATCGGCCTTGTGCAGGACGTCGTAGAAGAATTCGTCCTGTTCGTCCCAGAGGCCGTCTTCGCGATCATCGCTGTGGTTGATGGCGCCGGCGATGTGCAGGAAGTGCTCGAAGAACTTGACCCCCAGATCCACGTACACCGGATTTTCCTTGGCCAGCTCCAGGGCGATGCGCATCAAGTCCAGGGCATAGGCGGCCATCCAGGCGGTACCGTCGGCCTGATCCAGGTGATAGCCCTCCGGCAGGGGTGCCGAGCGGTCGAAGAGGGCGATGTTGTCCAGGCCGAGGAAGCCGCCCTGGAAGATGTTGCGACCCTCGGTGTCCTTGCGGTTGATCCACCAGGAGAAGTTCAGCAGCAGCTTGTGGAAGACCCGTTCGAGAAAGACCCGATCGCCCACGCCGGTCAGGGACTTGTCCTGCAGGTAGACGTGCCAGGTGGCCCAGGCGTGCACCGGCGGATTGGCGTCCTCGAAATTCCACTCGTAGGCCGGCAACTGGCCGTTGGGGTGCATGAATCTGTCTTTCACCAGGAGCAGCAGCTGCTGCTTGGCGAAACCGGGATCGATCAGCGCATAGGCGACCGCTTGGAAGGCCAGGTCCCAGGAGGCGTACCAGGGGTACTCCCATTTATCCGGCATGGAGACGATGTCGAAATTGAGCAGGTGGCGCCAGTGACCGTTGCGGATGCGCTGGCGCTGGGCGGGTGGCGTCGGCTGGGCCGGGTCGCCATCGAGCCAGCGATTGACCTCGAAGTAGTAGAGTTGCTTGGACCAGAGCAGGCCGGCCAGGGCCTGGCGCTGCACCAGGCGCGCATCGGGCTCGGCGATCTTTTCCTGCAGAGCGGCATAGAAGGCATCGGCTTCGGCGATGCGCTCGGCAAAGACGGCGTCGGCATCCACCGACAGAGCGTTGGTGGGCGCCAGGCGCAGATAGACCACGGTCTTGGCGCCACCCTCCAGCTCCACGGCGAAATGGGCGGCCGCCTTGCTGCCGAAGTCGCGGCGGATCGCCTCGCGGGCACCGCGCACCACGTAGTCGTTGATGCCGTCCTTGAAGGGGCCTTCGGCCGGCTCACCGGTGAGGCGGGGCAGATTGGTTTCGTTGTTGCAGAACAGCCACTCGACTTCGCGGGGGCCCCAGGCGCTCACCACCAGGTCGGGCCGGTCGAAATAGCTGGCGCGGACCTGGTCGCCTTCCAGGCTAAGCATGGAGCGCGGCGGGGTGCCGGTCCAGGCCCAGGTGTTGCGCGACCAGATCTGCGGCAGCACCCGCAGGCTGGCGCGCTCGGCCCCGCGGTTTTCCACGGTGACCCGCATGAGGATGTCGTCGGGGGTGTGCTTGGCGTATTCGACGGTGACGTCGAAATAGCGATCTTCGGCGAAGACGCCAGTATCGAGGATCTCGTACTCACGATCGTTCAGGCCACGCCGGGCGTTTTCCTCGGTGAGCTGGGCATAGGGAAAGGCGGCGTGGGGATACTTGTAGAGCATCTTCTGGTAGGCGTGACTCGGCACCCCGTCCAGGTAGAAGTACAGCTCCTTGACGTCTTCACCATGGTTGCCCTCGGCGTTGGTCAGGCCGAACAGGCGTTCCTTGAGGAAGGGATCGCGCTCGTTCCACAGGGCGATGCCCAGGCACCATTGCTGAGCCTTGTCGCAGAAACCGGCGAGGCCGTCTTCGCCCCAGCGATAGGCGCGGCTGCGCGCATGGTCATGGGGAAAGTAGCGCCAGGCGTCGCCATCGGCGCTGTAGTCTTCACGGACCGTGGCCCACTGGCGCTCGCTCAGGTAGGGCCCCCACTGCCGCCAGGCGGCGGCATCGGTATCAGCCAGGCGCTGGCCTTCTCGGGTATGCAGGATGCCCGGGGCGGGATGTGCCGTCATCGTGTCTCCAGATTCAGGTAACGGTTAAGGCTCGAGGATAGATCAGCATTGTGGCGTGCAATGAGCTGCCTCGGCGTATCGCTGCTGTTTTAGTGCCTGTCTGGCGGGAAAAAATTCACGCCATTGCGGTTTTTGTCACAGGGCCTGGCTGGGCGCAAGGGCTCTATCACGGTCAATGCAGGGGCGAAAAAAAGCCCCACGCCGGATCGGGGTGGGGCCTTTGCTTATCGCGGTGAGCCCGCTGCTTGCACAGCGGGCCTGACGGCGATTTACAGCGCCATGTCGTTGGCGGCCTTGTCGGCGCGCGGAGCGCTGACGGTGGCCTTGGCGTTCTGGCTGCCGGTGGCGACCGGCGGGGTGGCCAGTTGCAGCACTTCGGCGGTGTAGTTCCACTCCTGCTGCACGCGCTCGGGATCGCCGTTGAGCTTGGTGCCGTAGCTGGGCACGATCTGGTGCAGCTTGGCTTGCCACTCCGGGGTCGCGACCTTGTCCTTGAACACCTTCTCCAGCACGCTCAGCATGATGGGCGCGGCGGTCGAGGCACCTGGGGAGGCGCCCAGCAGGCCGGCGAGGCTGCCGTCCTTGGCCGCGACGATCTCGGTGCCCAGCTTCAGCACGCCACCCTTGTCGGCGTCGCGCTTGATGATCTGCACGCGCTGACCGGCTTGCCACAGGCGCCAGTCTTCCTTCTTGGCGTTGGGGAAGTACTCGCGCAGGGCGGCCATGCGGTCGTCATCCGACAGCATCAGCTGACCGGCGAGGTATTCCACCAGCGGGTACTCGGCCACGCCCACACGCACCATCGGCCAGGCGTTGTGGGTGTTGGTGCTGGTCAGCAGGTCCAGGTAGGAGCCCTGCTTGAGGAACTTGGTGGAGAAGGTGGCGAAGGGCCCGAACAGGATCACGCGCTTGCCATCGAGCATGCGGGTGTCCAGGTGCGGAACCGACATCGGCGGTGCGCCCACCGAGGCCTTGCCATAGGCCTTGGCCAGGTGCTGCTGGGCGATCTCGGGATTGTCGGTGACCAGGAAGGAGCCACCCACCGGGAAGCCGGCGTAGTCGTTGGCCTCGGGGATGCCCGACTTCTGCAGCAGGTGCAGGGCACCGCCGCCGGCGCCGATGAAGACGAACTTGGCGTCGGTCTCGGTCTTCTTGCCGTCCTTGAGGTTCTTGTACTCCACGCGCCAGCTGCCATCGGCATTGCGGGTGATGTTCTCGACTTCGCTGGACAGGTTCAGCTTGAAGTTCGGCTTGGACTGCAGGTTGGCGGCGAACTGGCGGGTGATCTCGCCGAAGTTGACGTCGGTGCCCAGCGGACTCCAGGTAGCGGCGATCTTCTGCTTGGGATCGCGGCCTTCCATCATCAGCGGAACCCACTGCTTGATCTGCGCGGGATCTTCCGAGTACTGCATACCGGAGAACAGCGGGCTGGCCTTGAGCGCTTCGTAGCGCTTCTTCAGGAAGGCGATGTTCTCGTCACCCCAGACGAAGCTCATGTGCGGGGTGCTGTTGATGAAGCTCTTCGGATCCTTGAGGACGCCGTTCTTGACCTGCCAGGACCAGAATTGACGGGAGATCTGGAAGGCTTCGTTGATCTCGATGGCCTTGGCGATGGTGACCTTGCCGTCCTTGTCTTCCGGGGTGTAGTTCAGCTCGGCCAGGGCGGAGTGGCCGGTACCAGCGTTGTTCCAGCCGTTGGAGCTCTCGTCGGCGACCTTGTCCAGGCGCTCGACCATTTCCATGGTCCAGTTCGGTTCCAGCTCGTTCAGCCAGATGCCCAGGGTGGAGCTCATGATGCCGCCGCCGATCAGCAGGACGTCGACCTTCTTGATGTCTTCGGCCTGTGCGGTGCCCAGGGCGGAGGCGATAGCTACGCCGAGCAGCGCGCCAGTCATTTTCTTCAGCATATGGTCTCTCAATCGATAGAAGCGGGGTCTGCTTATCGAGTTTCGGTGCGGTGCGGCACCATGGCACATGGGTAGATGTGCAGTGGGCAAGGCAGAATGCAGCCGGAAACACGCAAGGGCAGGTTCTTGTCCCTCCACCGCCCCTCTCTTGTGCGTCACCGGAGGAGTCGGAGCAAAAACGCAATGCGCGGCCTTGGCAGCGGCTGACCGGAGACAGAGGTCTCGGGCGCGGCTACGTGCGCATGCGTTTTTGTTGCTGGACATTTTAATGAGAAGGGTCGGGGATGCCTAGCCCGTAATTCATAGGCTTTGCCTATTATCCTTTGGTCTAATCTCTTGCGACCTGGGTCAAAGTCCCGCCAGATGCCTCGGCGGGCGAACCGCAGCGGTGCCGGGGCCACTCCGCGAATAGCCGGCGGTACCGACGAAACCGGCCAGAAAGCCGCCGAAGGGTCGTCGTCCGTAGCGGTAAGCAAGGGGTGGAAAGATCGACCAGGTGCTGTACGAAAGGTCGACGAGCTAAGGTCAGACGAGGGCTAGGTAGGGCTGGCGATCCACGCCTTTTTCAACGAAACATCGCCGCGCGGGCATTTTTCGTACAGCACCTAGCCGAAACGCCAGGCGAGAAAGCGACTCTGCTTCTGGCCCTGGGCCATGGCCACGACACGGATCTCGCTGGCTTGCTCGCGGCGCAGCGCCGCCTGTAGCAGCGGCAGGTTGCTGACCTTTGACACCAGACAGGTGAACCAGCCGACCTGCTTGGCGAAGGCGCGGCTCTCGCGAATCATCCGTTCGATAAAGGCTGCCTCGCCGCCGGGGCACCAGAGTTCGGCCGCCTGGCCGCCGAAGTTGAGCAGGGGAACCTGCTTACCAGTGGTCTTGCCCAGATTCTTCCATTTGCGCGTGCTGCCGCGCACGGCATCGTCGGGGCTGGCGTGGAAGGGCGGATTGCACAGGGTGGCGGCGTAGCGCTCCCCGGGTTGCAGGATGCCGGCGAAGATCGCCTGGGGATCCGGCTGGTGGCGCAATTCGATGGCGGCGGCGCAATCCGGATTGGCGGCCAGGGTGCGGCCGAAAGCGTCCAGGGCCGCTGGGGCGATGTCGCTGCCCACGAAGTGCCAGCCATACTCCTTGAAACCGATCAGCGGGTAGACGCCATTGGCGCCGGTGCCTACGTCCAGCAGCCGCGTCGTCGCGCCACGGGGAATCCGGCCACCCGTGCCCTCGGCCAGCAGATCGGCCAGATGATGCAGGTAATCCGCCCGACCGGGAATCGGTGGGCAGAGGAAATCGGCGGGGATGTCCCAGTCCCGCACGCCATGGTACAGCGCCAGCAAGGCCCGATTGAGCGCCCGAACCGCCTGGGGATCGGTGAAATCGATGGACAGATTGCCCCGCGGCGTCGGTGCTACGAAGGGCCTGAGCGCTGGGCTCGTCCGCATCAGGGCCGGAAAGTCATAGCTGCCCTGGTGGCGATTGCGCGGATGCAGAGGCGCGGGGCGGCCAGGCAGGGGGCGGCGGGGCGAAGTCATGGCGGTGGACAGGATCGAAAGGGGGCGGCGAGCCTAGCACAGCCGCCCCCTTGACTCACGCAAAGGGCCTCACGCTGGCGTCGGTGCATCTTCCGGCAATACCCCGATCTCACGCAGGTTGCGCCAGAAGGCAGCGGGGATAGGCGCCCGCAGCAGTTCAGCGTTCTGCCGGGCCCGCGCCGGGGTGCTGCTGCCGGGGATGGTGGCGGCCACGTTGGGATGGGCCAGGCAGAACTGCAGGGCCGCGGCGCGGATATCCACCCCGTGATCCTGGCAGACGCCTTCGATCAATTCGACCTTGCGGCGCAACGCGGGCTCGGCTTCGGCATAGTTGTAGTGCTTGCCGCCGGCCAGCAAGCCGGAGTTGAAGGGCCCGCCCACCACGATGCCCACGCCGCGGCGTTCGCATTCGGGGAAGAGGGTGTCCAGGGCTTCGCGGTGGTCCAGCAGCGAATAGCGACCGGCCAGCAGGAAGGCGTCGGGATCGCTTTGCTCCAGCGCCAGCCGGCAGGGTTCCACCAGGTTGACGCCCAGGCCCCAGCCCAGGATCAGGCCTTCCTCGCGCATCTCGGTGAGGGCCTTGGCCGCCCCCTGCATGGCCTGGGCGAAGTAGTCGCGCCAGGCCGGACCGTGCTGGTCTTCCGAGAGATCGTGAATCCAGACCAGGTCGAGGCGGTCGGTCTTGAGGCGTTCCAGGCTGGCTTCGATGGAGCGGCGGGCACCCTCGGCGGAATAGTCGAGCACCCGCTTGAAGGGCAGTTCGTTGACGAACGGCGGGGCGTTTTCCGGCTGGTCAGCCGGTTCCAGCAGGCGACCGACCTTGCTGCAGAGGACGAAGTCATCGCGCGGTTTGTCGGCCAGCACCTCGGCGAAGCGGCGCTCGGACAGGCCGGCGCCATAGTGCGGCGAGGTGTCATAGAGGCGGATGCCAGCATCCCAGGCGGCTTCGAGGGTCGCCCGGGCGTCGGCGTCGCCTACCTCGCGGAACATGTTGCCCAGAGGGGCGCCGCCGAAACCGAGGGAGGGGATGTCGATACGCATGAAAGGTCTCCGGGAGGGTGCGTGTCTGCATCCCGACCGGTACTCCCGAGGTCCTGTTCCCCTAATCCGCCGGACGTAGCACGGCCACCTCGGCAGCGGTGAGCGAGCGATAGGCGCCCTCCGCCAGCGCCGGATCCAGGGGCAGCGTGCCGATGCGATCGCGGTGCAGGGCGATGACCTCAATGCCGAAGCGACCGAACATGCGCTTGACTTGGTGATAGCGGCCCTCGACCAGGGTCAGGTAGGCGCTGTGCTCATCCAGCAGCTCCAGCTGGGCGGGCTGGGTGGTGAGGTCTTCGTAGGCGAAATAGAGTCCTTCGGCGAAGGCGGTCACCAGCTGCAGTGGGATGACCTCGGCGGCGGTGACCCGGTAGCGCTTGGTCTGCTTGTGGCGGGGATGACTGAGGCCGCGCGACCACTGGCCGTCGTTGGTGAGCAGCAGCAGGCCGGTGGTGTTGAAGTCCAGCCGGCCGGCCAGGTGCAGGTCGGCGCGCTGGTCCGCTGCCAGGCAGTCCAGCACCGTGGCATGGCGGGCGTCGACGGTGGCGCTCACGCAGCCGCGTGGCTTGTGCAGCATCAGGTAGCGACCGCCGGGACCGTCCTGCAGCAGGCGTTCGTCGGCCTCGATGCGATCGAAGGTGAACACCTCCTGCTCGGCCTGCTGGGTGGTGGCGCCATTGACCCGCACCCGGCCTTCGGCGAGCAGACGGCGGGCCAGTTGGCGACCCAGTTCGGGTCTGTTGCCCAGCCAACGGTCCAGGCGCATCAGTGGGATTCGCGCGCAATACCCGCCGCGCAGGCCGGGCACAGGCAGCGCTGGTTGCGCTCGTCCTCGGGCAGGCGCGTCAAGGCCGCTGGATCGACCGGCGTCTGCAGGCACCAGCAATCGTGGATCTCGCCACCGGCGGCGAGGGCGCAGCTATTGGCCTTGCCGCACAGCGGGCAGCGGGTGGGATCGCAGGGGATGGGTGATGCAGCCATGGTGATCTCGTCAGGCGAAGCGGGCGGCAGAGTACCGGAAATTGCGACCTGGATAACGTCTGCTGCCCCGGGTGTCTGCCCAATGTCACATCCGGGGTGCAGTCTGCCACCTGAAGGCTGTTCAGGGGGCGGTGTAGGGGATCGACGACAGGCTGTCGTCCTTGATCGACCGACCTATCCGCTCACCTTGAGCTAGGCTTCTGCAGCTGTTTCCGTGGAGCCGCAGCCGAACCTGCAAGGGGCGTGCGATCTCCAGCAGTCTCAGCGCTACCCGTCGGACCACCCGAGGACCCCATGACAATAAACGCCTTGCGCACCCTGATCCGTACCCTCATACCCGGAACCCTGCTGGTCAGCCAGCTGGCCCTGGCCACCGAAGCCGACGTCGGCCAGACCCTGGCCCGCCAGGCCGGCATTCCCTGGCCGGCGGTGATCGCCCATCGCGGCGCCTCCTTCGATGCGCCGGAATCCACCGCCCCGGCCTATCTGGTGGCACGAGAGCTGGGTGCCGACTACCTGGAGCTCGATCTGCAGCGCACCAAGGACGGCCAGCTCATCGCCCTGCACGACGACACCCTGGAACGCACCACCGATGTCGCCAAGCGCTTTCCCGAGCGCGCCAAGGCGCCGGTCAGCCAGTTCACCCTGGCCGAGCTCAAGTCGCTGGATGCCGGCAGCTGGTTCAACCAGGCCCATCCCGACCGCGCCCGAGCCAAGTTCGCCGGACTCAAGATCCTCACCCTCGACGAGGTCATCGATATCGCCGAGGGCGGGCGCAACAAGCCGGGCCTCTACATCGAGACCAAGCAGCCCAAACTGTTTCCCGGCATCGAGCGCGATCTCAAGGCCAAGCTGACCCAGCGCGGCTGGCTCGGTCAGCCCAAGGCCGGTGCCACCGGTGTCGCCGCCATGCCCGGGCGGGTGATCCTGCAGACCTTCGAGAAAGGCAGCCTGGAGCTGCTGCAAAAGGAGATGCCCAATACGCCGAAGATCCTGCTGCTGTGGCTGGGCGACGACTACATCCCGGCCAAGCCCGGGCCGACCTATGCCGAGTCGGGCGAGGCCAGCAAGGCGGCCTACTACGCCAAGCAGCAGGTACGTTCCGAGGGTGACTTCACCGCCTGGGTCGAATGGGCCAAGGCCCATGGCGCCGTCGGCATCGGTCCGTCGGCGGCACTGGAGGAGGGTGGCGACCAGAGCTACGCGGACCTGGTGAAGCCCTGGATGAACGACGTGGCCCACGAGCGCGGCCTGCTGGTGCACGCCTATACCGTGGATTCGGCGGTGGACTTCGCTCGCCTGGCGCCGCGTGGTGTGGATGGCTTCTTCACCAACCGCAGCGTCGAACTGCTGAAGTTCTATGAGCGGCCGGCCAAGCAGGCACCTGGCGCCCTGCTCAAGCAGTTGGGTTATTGAGGCCCGGCGGGGAGGCCTGGCGGTCTCCCCGTCATCACTGGAAGTTCAGCATGTCCCGCCATGCCTTCAACGGCGCCAAGCTGGCGCTGCTCTGCGCTGACCAGATCCTGGTCTATCAGCGCGACGACAAGCCCGACATCCCCTGGCCGGCCCTCTGGGACCTGCCCGGAGGTGGTCGCGAAGACGGCGAGACCCCGGAGCGTTGCGCCTTGCGCGAGCTGGACGAGGAATTCGGCCTGGTCTTGGATGAAGCTCGTCTGACCTGGGGTCGCTGTTATCCACCGCGCCAGCCCGGCTACCTGCCCAGCTGGCTGTTCGCCGGAGAACTGCACCCGGCCGAGATCGCTGCCATTCGCTTTGGCGACGAAGGGCAGCACTGGCAACTGATGAGTCTCGCCGACTTCCTCGCCCATCCCCAGGGTATACCCCATCTGCAGGAGCGACTGCGGGACTACTTGAGCGAACAGGACGAGCGCTGACCGACGTCTCTTAATCCCGGCTGAATGAACGCACGATAAGCAAGCGTGAGCAGCAGGCGCAGCTTAGACTTTCTCCAGGCTCATCCGGGCCGTCCTGGAGATCTCTCATGCGCCATCTTCTCTTGGCGTCGCTCTGTGCCCTGACCCTCACCGGCTGCACCGTCTACGACACGTCCCCGCGCTATTACAGCCGTCCGGCACCCCCTGCGGCGGTCTTCTACGGCACGCCGGCCTATCCGCCGCCCGCGGTCATCGTGCGGCCCTATGGCTACGGCTACTACTATCGACCGGCCCCGCCGCCATCGCCTCACTGGGGGCCGGGTCCCGGTTGGGGACCGCCAGGCTGGGGGCCGCGTCCGGGTTATGGTCCGCCCGGCTGGGGCCCGCGCTATGGTCCGCGCTGGTAGCGGGTTTGACAGGGGCAGCCAGCTTTCCTAGGGTGCTGCCCTTGTCTTTACCAGGAAGCCTCGAATCGTGGACGACGATCGCATCAAGCTCGACCCCCAATGGAAAGCCGCGCTACGCGACGAATTCGAGCAGCCCTACATGCGCCAGCTGAGCGAATTCCTCCGACGCGAGAAGGCAGCGGGCAAGGTCATCTATCCGCCCGGTCCGCTGATCTTCAATGCTCTCAATACCACCCCTTTGGATCGGGTCCGGGTGGTCATCCTCGGGCAGGATCCCTATCACGGGCCGGGCCAGGCCCACGGCCTGAGCTTTTCGGTGCAGCCTGGCGTGCCGGCACCACCGTCGTTGCAGAACATCTTCAAGGAACTCAAGCGCGACCTGAACCTGCCCATTCCCAACCACGGCTATCTGCAGCACTGGGCCGAGCAGGGCGTCCTGCTGCTCAACACCTCGCTGACGGTGGAGCAGGCCAACGCCGGTTCCCACGCCAAGGCCGGCTGGCAGCGCTTCACCGACCGTATCATCGAGGTGGTCAGCGCCGAGCGCGAGAATCTGGTGTTCCTGCTCTGGGGCAGCCATGCCCAGAGCAAACAGACGCTTATCGACCCCCAGAAGCACCTGATCCTCAAGTCGGCGCATCCCTCGCCGCTGTCGGCCCACCGCGGCTTCATCGGCAACGGCCATTTCGGCCGCACCAACGAATTCCTGCGCAACGCCGGCCTCACCCCCATCGACTGGGCGCTGCCGCCACTGTCCTAGAGCGGTTCAGGCGTTTACACCTTGTAATCCTCCGGCGCTTGTTGACTGACCGGTCATCCGGGACAGTCGAGGCACGTCCCACACCGGAGAGAGCCCATGACCGAAAACAACAACAAGGTCGCGCCCACCCCCTCGGCGGCCGATCTGTCGCAACCGCCCCGCGGTACCCTGGCGCGCTGGAAACTGGTGGGCCCGGGCATCGTGGTCGCGGTGACCGGGGTCGGCGCCGGCGATCTGGTCGCCACCCTCATCGCCGGCTCGCGCTTCGGCTATGCCCTGCTCTGGGCCGCGGTGGTGGGCTGCATCGTCAAGATCGCCCTGGCCGAAGGCTCCGCGCGCTACCACCTGGCCACCGGCTCGACCATGCTCGAAGGCTGGCGCTCCCTGGGCATCTGGACCTACTGGTACTTCGGCATCTACATCGTGCTCTGGGGCTTCGTCTATGGCGGCACCGCCATGAGCGCCACGGCCTTGCCGCTGGCCGCGCTGTTCCCGGACGTGCTGCCGTTCTGGGCCTGGGGCGCCCTGTCGGGCATCGCCGGCGCGGTCTTCGTGCTGCTCAATCGCTATGCGGTGTTCGAGGCGGCGATGAAGTTCTTCATCGGCGTGATGTTCGTGGTGGTGGTGGGGCTGGCCATCCTGGTCATGCCCAACCTCGGCCATGCCGTCACCGGCCTGGTGCCGACCATCCCCGAAGGCTCGGCGATCTACACCCTGGGCCTCATCGGCGGCGTCGGTGGCACCATCACCATGGCCGCCTATGGCTACTGGGTGAACGCCAAGGGTTGGCGGACTCCGGCCTGGATGGGCGTGATGCGCCTGGACAACCAGGTGGCCTACATCGCCACCGGCATCTTCGTCATCGCCATGCTCATCGTCGGCGCCGAGTTGCTCTATACCGCGCAGATCACCCTTTCCAGCGGCGATCGCGGCCTGCTCGACCTGGACGAGGTGCTGGAGCAGCGCTTCGGCCCGGTGGTCTCCACCGTCTTCCTGATCGGCTTCGCGGCGACCACCTTCTCCTCGATCCTGGGGGTGTGGCACGGCGTGTCCCTGCTGTTCGCCGACTTCGTCCGCCAGGCCACCGGTGGCACCGGCGACCGGGGTGATCTGGAGAAGACCCCGGCCTTCCGTTTCTATGTGCTCTGGCTGACCTTCCCGCCGATGGTGTTGCTGCTGCTCGGCCGCCCCTTTGGCCTGATCATCGCCTACGGGGCCTTTGGCGCCTTCTTCATGCCGTTCCTGGCCCTGACGCTGATCTGGCTGCTCAACTCCAAGCGGGTGCCCAAGGAATGGCGTTCGGGCTGGCTGTCCAACGGCCTGCTGGGGCTGGCCGCGGCGCTGTTCATCGTGCTCAGCCTGAACGAGATAGCCCGATTGTTCTAGGGCTGCGCCGCTAGCAGGCCGACCCGGCTGGCGCGCTGGTCGGGACAGGCTGCTGGTGGCACCTCAGGCACCAGACCACCCCCACGATCAGCAGGCCGATGGCCAGGGCTTCCAGCAGCGTCGGCAACCGCCACTGCCAGAGAAAGCCGTAGAGCAGCGAAGACAGCGTTTCGATGACGATGGCCTGGCCGCTCAGGGTCAGCGGCAGGCGGCGACTGGCCTGGTTCCAGCAGAAGCCACCGACCACCGAGGCGAGCAGCGCCACGCCGGCGGCTACCACCAGCGGCTGCACCCAGTCCTGGGGTGCCCGTACCAGCAGTTCCGGCCCCAGCAGGAAGGGCGCGGCCAGCAGCGCCTGGAGGCCGGTCACTCCGCCCAGCAGCAGGGCCCAGTCGTGGCTGCCGATGGCAGTCACGGTCAGGTGACGGGTATTGGCTACCGCGAACCAACTCCAGGCCAGCAGGGCGCCGCAGGCGCAGAGCAAACCCAGGGCCGGTTGGGCGCCCAGGGCCGTGACGGTCAGCGCCTCGTAGCTGATCAGCCCCACCCCGAGCAGGGCGCAGGCCATTGATGGCCATAGGCGATCGACACCCACGGCCCCGGTGTCTGCGTGCCCGGCCAGGGCTACCAGCAGCGGAATCAGGCCGACGATCAGGGTGGTCGCGGCGATGCCGGCCTGCTGCACCCCGGCGCCTACCAGGGCGTAGTAGCCCAGGTTGCCGATCAGGCTCAGCCAGAACAGCCGTCTCCCATCGCTACGGGTGAGTTGTGCGCGCAGCCTGTGCCAGCGTGGCAGGAGCAACACCAGCGAGACCCCGCCGTAACAGAGAAAGCGCAGCACGGCGAACTGGGCGCCGCCGAGATCGGGCACCAGCGCCGGGGCGAGAAAGATCACGCCCCAGCACAGGCCTGCCGCGACCCCATAGCCAATTCCCGTTGCCGATACCCGTCGTTCGCTCATGTCACTCGCCTTCGCTGTTTCGGCAGCAGTCTGGCGATAGCCTGAGGGGTGGGTCTTGCGCGAGGCTCCGGCGTTTTTTACCCAGGCGTGCGCTGGCTGCGCCGCCAGGCGGCGGGGCTGATGCCCTGGCGACGGGTCATGGCCCTGGTGAGGGCGGCCTGATCGGAAAAGCCGACGCGCAGGGCGATCTCGACGATGGGCAGGCGGCTGTCTTCCAGCCAGCGCTGGGCCTGACGCAGCCGCAGATCGGTCAGCCAGGCCTGGGGTGTCTGGCCGAAGCGCTCGTGGAAAAGCAGGTGCAGGCGACTCAGGCCGACCCCGGCCAGATTGGCCATGGCCGCATTGGTCCAGTCACCCGCAGGCTGGGCCTCTACCCGTGCCAGCAAGAGCTCGAAGGCCGAGGCCGGGACTGTGACGGTAAGGGAGTGCAGGAGCAGGCGCGTGAGTTCGCTGGCGTGCTGGGTGAGGGCTGCCGCTGGAGTCAGTTCGGCAAAGGTGATCAGCTGCCGTGCCGCCGGTGGAATCGGCAGGCCGGGTTGGCGCAGCGCCTGATCCAGCGTCCGGGCCGGTAGCCAGTCGGTGGCGCAGTCGATCACCAGGAAGCGGCTGTCCGGCGCGGACAGCTGCGCATGACCGCAGTCAGGCGCCACCAGGGCCGCGAGACCGGTATGCAGTCGCGTCTCGCCTCGACCTTCCAGCTCCAGCTGCATCCCGCCCTGAATGGGCAGCACCAACTGGGCGAAGGCATGGGCATGGGGCCGATGTTCGCCCTCATAGCTCTTGATGGCGAGGCGTGGCGTCACGAGTCACCTTGGGAGAAGGGTAAGAGCCAGGATCTTCGCACGGAACCCAGAACGAGGCGTAGCAGGGGAGTCAGGTATATCGCCTCGCGACCGCGATGGACGCCAGGATGAGGGCGGCGCCGAGAAGCATGCCCATCGTCGGTCGTTCGTCCAGCCAGAGAAAGGCGGCGACCAGGCCGAATACCGGAATGAGGGCGAGATAGAGACCGGCGCTGGCGGCGCTCAGGTGGCGCAAGCCCAGGAGGTAGAGCCAAAAGGGCAGGGCGTATTGTAGAACCCCGGACAGCGCCGCCTCGGCGATCACTGCCTTGTCCAGGGCATCCCAGCGGGGGGTGGCGAACCCCGCGGCGACGATGACCCCTTGCAGCGTCAGGATGAACAACAGTCCAGCGCCTTGTTGCACCAAGGCCAGGCTGGCGGGTGGATAGAGATTTGCCAAGCGCGACGAAGCGATGACGTAGCCGGCGGCGAACAGCGTCCCCAGCACGATCAGCAGATCGCCCCGGAGCGAGGTTGCCGAATTCCCGGTCTCGCTACCGCAGAGGCCGATCAGCGACAAACCGATCACGGTGCTCAGCAGACAAGCGAGCAGGCGTCGCCGAGGACGTTGCCCCAGTAGTAGCCAGCCCAGCAGGACGATGAACATGGGTTCGGCCGAACCTATCACCGCGGCATGGCCGGCGCTGGTCAGGGAGAGACCGGCGAGCCCTATCCCATAAGCCAGCCCTGGTTCGAGCACGCCTGGCCAGGCGGTACGCAGCAAGAGCGGCCACGATGCCGGCCGGCGGCTCTCGCGCGATGCGAGAATAGCCAGAAAGAGCAGACTGGCTAGCAATTGGATCGGCAGCAGGGTCGCGGCGGGCACCTGTTCCAGCAGGTCGCGGCTGGCGACGGTGGCCAGGCCCCAGCAGGCTGCCGAACCTATCATGGCTAGCGTCGCCAGACTGCGGTCGCGTTTGAAGGGGATCGCTTGGGTGGCTGTCATTTAAGCTAGGCTCGCATTCTGAGAAGTCATGGGGATGAAGCTAATGAATAGTGACGTGTTTTAAATGTATGCAGAACACATATATTAAAGCCATGAACGAAGCGCAACTGGAAAATCTCTTGGGGGCCTGCGCTCTGGCCGTGGCCGATGCCCAGACCCAGGCTTTACAGCAGGCGAGTGGCGTCAGCAGCGCCGGCTGTACCGTGCTCAATGCCCTGGCTCAGTATCCCGGCCTGACGATCCGTGAGCTGGCGGCCATTGCCGGTCTCAGCCATTCGGTCATGGTGCGGACGCTCGATGCCCTGGTCGGTGCGGGCCTGGTCAGTCGCCAACCTGGGCAGGATCGCCGTGAAGTCCAGGCCAGCCTGACTTCGGCGGGCGAGGTACAACGTGAGCGGCTGATCGCGGCGCGAACGGCGGTATTGACGCGGGCACTGGATGCCGTACCCCAGACCCAGCGGGACGCCTTGCAGCAGGCCTTGGCAGCCATACTGGCCGCGCTGACGACCGGCGCGCAGCAGGCCGATCATCTCTGCCGCTTCTGCGATGAGTCTGCCTGTGGCTCGAGTTGTCCGGTAGCAGCCGAGGTCGAGCACTTGGCTGCCAGAGAAGCCTAGTCGGCGTTACGGCAAGCGCGTGTTCGAAGGCTGCCGCGCGTCAGCCAAGGGTTATTAGGTCTGCGCTACCGGCCATTCTTGCGCCAGCACCGCGTAGACGTACTCGTCCCCCCACATTCCGGCGAAGCGGTCGTTCTCGACGAAGTGGGCTTCCCGGCGCAAGCCCAGGCGTTCCACCACGCCTATCGAGCCCTGATTGAGCACGTCCAGGCGAGCGAAAATGCGGTGCAGGCCTAGCTCCGCGAAACCGAAGGTGAGTAATCGCGCAACGGCCTCGGTGGCGTAGCCCTGGCCTGCCTGTTCAGGATCGAAGATGTAGCCGACCTCAGCTTGCCGTGCGTCCACGCTTGCCAGCTTGAGCAACACCTCGCCCAAGACCCTGCCATCAGCCTTCCTCACGACGGCCAACCTTAACTCGTCGCCCGTCGTCTCGAAGCGGGGCTGCTGCAGATCGCGGAAACGCTCGACGAGCGCCGCTGGGGTAGGGGGTTCGCTATAAAGATACCGGTAGACACCCGGCTTGCTGTGGTAGGACGCATAGGTCTCAAGGTCAGACGGTTGGAAAGGCCTGATCGAAAGTCGGGGTGTCGTGAGCGTTAGTTGGGCAAAGTCCAAGAGCGGGTTCCTGAGCGATCATGGAACCCGGACCTTGCCTTATCGCTATCGCTTAACCAGTCAGCGGACAGCTGCTGTTACGAAATGGACATCAAGAGTGGCTGGACCTCAACGCACCGGCTGCAACGGCAACTCCACCTCGCCACCGCTGTTCAGGTCCACCACTACCGGCTCCTGGGTCAGGTACAGTGGGCGACCGCCCAGCAGGATGCGGCCGCTGAGCAGGTAGCGCTCGCCGTTCTTGACCTTGGCTGGGGCGTAGTCGAGGCGGAAGGGCACCTGGCCCTGCTGCTTGACGAACAGGGTGCGCTGGGCCAGCCGACCGGCAGGGGTGTCGCCGGCGCTGGCGCTGTAGAGGCTGACGGTGAGCTTGGCGGTAGGCGGCACTGGCTCGTTGGCGGTAAAGGTGGCCTGACCGCTGAGACTGGTCATGCTTGGCTGGGTGGGTACGCCAGGGGTGGTGGTCTGCGGCTGCTCGGTGGGCGGCAACGGCTGGCCGCTCGGCGGCGGTGGTGTCGCGGGGCCGGGGCGCAGCCCGCTACAGGCGCTGAGCAGCAGCGAGGTGGCGAGCAGGGCGGCGATTCTTTTCATGGCTAGATCCTGGACTGAAATCGACTGCTGTGACCCACGGACGCCGGCTTAGTTGCCGGCGACAACGGGTGTTTCCGGATCCGGCAGGTCCGGGGCATCGGGGCGGTCCAGGGCCACCTGGCGGATCGACAGGCGAATCTCCGCCGGCAACACCCGCTTGCCGGCACCCTCGGCCAACTCGCCGAGCAATTCATGGTGGCCCAGGGTGCCGTCGTCGGCCTTGCGCAGCACCCCCTCGGCCAGCAGCGTCTGGATGAAATGGCGGAACAGCGACTTGTCGAAGAATTCCGGCGCATTGAGGCCGTGCAGCACCGACAGCCGCTGGGCCATCACCGTGCAGAGTTCTTCCAGCTGCGGCGCGGTCAGGCTGTTCTGGCCGTGGTTGAGGATCAGCGCGGTGGTCATGTAGTAGCGCTGCAGGGTCTGCAGGATGGCCCGCGCCAGCAGGGTGAGGCGGACGAATTGCCGCGAGCTGGGCGCGGCGCGCACGAAGACGTCGTCCTCGATACGCAGCAGGCCGCGCTCCACCATGGCCTCTAGCCAGCCGTCCAGCACCAGGGGCAGCTCCTCGCGCTCCCAGTGGATGAACAGCTCGGCCTGCAGATAGGGATAGAGCGCCAGGGCGAATCTATGGATCAGCTCACGGGTCATGCGCCCGGTGTTCTGGAAGAAGCTGGCGATCAGCGCCGGGATGGCGAAGAGGTGCAGGACGTTGTTGCGGTAGTAGGTCATCAGCACCGCGTTCTGCTCGTCCAGGTAGAGGATGCGCCCCAGGGCGTCCTGCTGCTCGGAGAGGAAACCCAGGGCGCGCACCTCCTCGATGATCGCCTGGCCGTCGCCCTCGGGCAGGGTGACGCTGGTGGAGTAGGGCACCCGCTTCAGCAGATCCAGATAGAGGTCGATGGCGCGTACCAGAGCGCCTTCGTCGAGGGCCTGGCGATGGGTCGAGAGCAGCGCCAGGGCCACCAGGTTGACCGGGGTGACGGCCGCCGCGGCATTGATGCGGCGTACCACCCGCTCGCCCAGTTCGTGGGTGACCGAATTGAACCAGGCAGGCTTCAGGTCTTCGTCGAGGGGTTCGTCGCGCCAGCCCGGACGGCGGGCATCGAGAAAGCCCTGCAGCGGAATGGGTTCGCCGAAGTTGACCCAGACCCGGCCGAAGCGCTGGCGCAGGGCGCCAAACACCTTGACCAGGTCGAAGATGGATTCCTTCTTTTTCGCCGCGCCGCGCAATTCACCCAGGTAGGTGCGGCCCTCGAAGACCTTCTCGTAGCCGATGTACACCGGCACGAAGACGATGGGCCGCCGGGAGTCGCGCAGGAAGCTACGCAGGGTCATGGCCAGCATGCCGGTGCGCGGCTGCAGGGTGCGTCCGGTACGCGAACGGCCGCCCTCGACGAAGTATTCGGTGGAGAAGCCGCGGCTGAACAGACTGTGCAGGTATTCGTTGAACACCGCGGCATAGAGGGCGTTGCCCTTGAAGCTGCGCCTCATGAAGAAGGCCCCGCCACGGCGCAGGATATTGCCCACCACCGGCATGTCCAGGTTGATGCCGGCGGCGATGTGCGGCGGCGTCAGGCCGTTCTGGAACAGCAGGTAGGACAGCAGCAGGTAGTCGATGTGGCTGCGATGGCAGGGCACGTAGACCACGGTGTGACCGGGCGCCATCTCCTGGATCCGCTCGATGTGGCTGACCGTGACGCCATCGTAGATGCTGTTCCAGAACCAGCGCAGACCCACGTCCAGGCAGCGCACCACCGGATAGGAGAAGTCCGAGGCGATCTCCCGCGCATAGTGCGCCGCCTCGTCTTCGATGCGTCCGGGGGTGGCCTTGCGCTGGGCGATTTCGTGGGCGATGGTCGCCCGTACCTGGGGCGCCCGCAGCAGGCCGCGCAGCAGGGTGCGTCGGTGCGACAGGTCCGGGCCGATCACCGCCTGGCGCACGTTGCGGAAGTGGATGCGCAACCGCCGCATCACCAGACGTTCCAGGCGCTGTGGATCGGGGCGCTGGCTGGCCAGTTCGCCCAGCGACAGCGGCTTGGAGAACTGCACCCGGGTCAGCCGGCCCAGCACCAGGATGCGCGCCAGCTTGCGCAGCCGTCCGGTCACCACCCAGTTGTCCGCCCAGAGCAGCTTCCAGGGACTGGTCTCGCGATCCGGCGACTGGCCCCAGAAGACGCTGACCGGTACCAGCTGGACGTCTTCCAGCTGCTGCTCGGTCACTGCGGTCACCACCCGGCGCAGAGTAGGAGGTACCGAGCGCCGGGCGGGGCGCCCGCGCCAGTTCGCCTTGCCGGTGGCGTTGAAGTAGGCCAGTGGTTCGGTCTTGCTCCCCAGCACCAGCGGGCGTAGCGGTCGTGGCAGGCCGGCCTTGCGGCATTCCCGGTCGAGCACCGCCAGATCGCTCAGCGAGGCCTCGGGCAGTACATAGAGCACTGGTTTGGCGGGATCGATGCGGCTGAGCAGGCTGGCCGCCTGGGTGGTCTCGGAGCGAACCCAGAGATAGAGCAGGCGCTTGAGCAGCGAGAAGGCCAGCAGGCGCAGCGGCGAACGGGTCATGGAGGGCTACCGGGTGGACGGGGCGGCAGTGTGCCGGATGGCCTGGCGGGCGTAAAACCACCCGTGTTGTTCTGACTTCGACCCGGCAGTCGGCGCCTTGTCCCGCGTGTCGAAAAAATGCCATTCAAATCGTCGACAATCCGGCGCTGGCGTGGCTTCCAGCCGTGATGGCACTGTGCGTAAAGAACGTTGCTTTTGCCGGAAAAGCCCTGCTTCATAAGATTTCGGCAACGTGTTGCCGATGGTCGGATACGGGCCAGCCTGGCGACCGGTCTGATGCGCGATCTGTACCGATACAACAAAGCGACCCGGTCGCCACAGGCTGTGGCGAGCGGGGATAGGAAATCCAGAAAAGCTTCGGAGAAATGTGATGGGTGAGCAACGCGAAACCGGGACCGTCAAGTGGTTCAATGACGCCAAGGGATATGGATTCATTCAACGCGAGGGCGGCGCAGACGTGTTCGTTCACTACCGCGCCATTCGCGGTGAAGGCCACCGCTCCCTAGTCGAAGGCCAGCAGGTGGAGTTCTCGGTGATAGAAGGCCAGAAGGGTCTGCAGGCCGAAGACGTCGCCCGGCTGTAAGAGCCTATTCAAAGTCTGCTGCGCGTCGGCCAAACGGCGTTGAAAATGGCTTCGGAATGCTCATTTACCACTCGTAAACTCTGCTTCCTCAGCCATTTTCGCCTTGTTTGTCTCTAGCTCGCGAGCCTTTGAACAGGCTCTGAGCCCGCTTCGCGAGGAGCGCAAAGCTCCTCGCGCCTTCGGTTCACTCGGTGCGCCAGACGATTTCCTCGACGCCCTCGTCCGTCACCTTCAGCCAGCGATCGGCGGTTTCTTCCTCTTCTTCCTCGCTCCAGCCACTCGGGGCGCAGCGTACCTGCACCTGCAGGGCCGCCTGGGCGTCGCGGGCACAGGCCAGGTCGTCCACCCAGGGCGAGACATCGCTTTCCAGCAGCAGGCTGTGCCACTTGCCCACCGCCTTCGGCAGCCAGGTGACTGGAATGGGCTCGCCACCATAGCGCAGGGTGCACTTGAAGGTCTGCCCACGCACCTGCCAGGCGCAAGGCATGGCGAACACCTGTTCGAGCCAGGCCGAGACGGCGTCCTGGTCGACGTCCTTTAGGTAGATTTCGATATCGGGCTGGCGCATGGGGCTTAGGCTCCGGATTTGACGATCCAATCGTAACGTACTGCCACCCGCACCTCGAAGGGCTCGGCGAGAACCCGCTCGCGACGCTCGGCGTTGACCCGCCAACCGTGGGGCGTCATGGCCAGCAGGTCTTCGCGGGTCTGGCGCTCGGTCAGCGGCAGCACGAATTCGAGCCCTTCGCTGTGGGCCAGTTCCAGACCTGGCGGCAGATCCTGCAAGTGCTTGTCTTCGGCATAGTCGCGCACCTCGTCATAGAGCCGCTGGCGCAACTCCAGCAGGTGGGCGCTGGCCGGACCCAGGCGCAGGATTCCGCCGCCCGGTGCCAGCACGCGCAGGGCTTCGGCCCAGTCGATGGGGCTGAAGACACTGGCCAGCAGCTGGCAACTGGCGTCCGGCAGCGGCAGACGCGCCATGCTCGCCACCAGCCAGGTCAGCGCCGGGGTACGTCGGCAGGCGCGGCGCACCGCCTCACGGGAGATGTCCAGCGCATAGCCGTCGGCTGCGGGCAGGGCCTGGGCCAGGCGCGCGGTATAGAAGCCTTCGCCACAGCCCACGTCGATCCAGCGCTGAGGTGCGCGTTCGGCGGCTAGCTGCGCCAGGCGCTCGGCCAGGGGCGCATAGTGACCGGCATCGAGAAAGCGCCGGCGGGCCTCGACCATCGCGGCGTTGTCACCCGGATCCAGGCTCTTCTTGTGCTGCACCGGCAGGAGGTTCAGGTAGCCCTGGCGGGCGCGGTCGAATCTATGGCCGGTGGCGCAACCGACGCCACCCTCGAGTTCGGCCAGCGGGGCCTGGCAGAGCGGACAGATCAGCTTCATGCCAGCAACCGCACCAGGGTGCCGTAGTAGACCTCGGTCAGCAGATCCAGGTCGCTGGCCAGGACGTGCTCGTCCACCTGGTGGATGGTGGCGTTGACCGGACCCAGTTCCACCACCTGGGCGCCCAGGGTGGCGATGAAGCGGCCGTCCGAGGTACCGCCGCTGGTGGAGGCTTCGGGGCGATAGCCGGTGACCGCCTCCACGCTGGCCGCGACGGCGTCGAGCAGGTCGCCCGGCTCGGTGAGGAAGGGTAGGCCGGACAGCGACCAGTCGATGTGCCAGTCCAGGCCGTGGCGATCGAGGATGGCCTCGACCCGGGCCTGCAGGCCTTCCACGGTGGATTCGGTGGAGAAGCGGAAGTTGAACAGTGCCTGCAGCTCGCCCGGCACCACGTTGCCGGCACCGGTGCCGGAATTGAGGTTGGAAATCTGGAAGCTGGTGGGCGGGAAGAAGGCGTTGCCGTCGTCCCATTGCTCGGCGGCGAGATCCGCCAGGGCCTGGGCCGCCAGGTGGATGGGATTGCGCGCCAGGTGCGGATAGGCCACGTGGCCCTGCTTGCCGCGCACGGTCAGGCGGCCATTGAGCGAGCCGCGGCGACCGTTCTTGACCACATCGCCCAACAGCCGGGTGCTGGAGGGTTCACCGACGATGCACCAGTCCAGCCGCTCGCCGCGCTCGCGCAGGCGCTCGACCACGGCACGGGTGCCATGCAGGGCGGGGCCTTCCTCGTCGCTGGTGATGAGGAAGGCGATGGCGCCGCGATGGTCCGGGTGGTCGGCGACGAAGCGCTCCACGGCGATGATCATGCTCGCCAGACTGCCCTTCATGTCGGCGGCGCCGCGGCCACGCAGCATGCCATCGGCATCCACGTGGGCATTGAAGGGCGCCTGCTGCCAGGCCTCCAGCGGGCCGGTGGGCACCACGTCGGTGTGGCCGGCGAAGCACAGCACCGGACCTTCGCCGCCACGGCGCGCCCAGAAGTTGTCCACCTCCTCGAAGCGCAGCGGTTCCAGGGCGAAGCCCAGGCGCTCCAGGCGCTGCATCATCAGCGCCTGGCAGCCTTCGTCCAACGGCGTGACCGAGGCCCGGCCGATGAGGTCGCAGGCGAGTTCCAGAGTGGGGGTAAGAGCGGTGGTCATGGCGGGTCCCGGGAGGCGGCTAGGGTTCAGGGGGAGCGGTATGGTAAAGGAAAACCTATACTGTGGCTTTTGGTGCGACACGAATGCTCGTGTTGTGCTTGGTTGGTAGCTTGCCTTGGCACCTAACCCCTTGTTTTACAAGGGTTTAAAGCCTGAAGAAGCACGAGAGCCGGTCCTGCCGCGTCTGCTTTGACCCACCTGTGGGGACATTACGATCCCTGCTCGTCAGGGTTAGTACGTCTCAATTTTGGCCGTTTCCGGCTATAAATTGATCAATCGGACGTAACAGAGAGCAATTTCCATTAGTGGAATTGTATCTAAATGTAACAAGACTCCCTGTGGGTGATCGATCCCGCAAGGGGTCAATCCATCACTGGGATGCCTTGGTCTCATTTGGCCTATGCCAACGTCGTGAGACGCTAGGGTATCTCGTCCAAGCACTGAGCAACCGCTCCGTTGTGCATTGCTCAACCTCGCTGGCATAGGGGGCACCGAGCCTGGCATGTACCTGCCAGTTCACTACATCGGCATGCGTCGGGGGCCAACCCTGGGGTGTGAAGCCCGATCGACAACGTCCTACCCCAAATGGGGGTGCGATGGCTGGTAACAGCCACGTGCAGCTCCCGAATTGCACGGGGGCAAGGGGCTAGTGACCTAACCCGTACGGTTAACGAAAGTGAATCGTCGTTTGACCCTCCGTAAACAGTAACGGGCCTACGGCAATTAATAGGCCTTAGCCAAAAACGGCACCGCAGTTCGGCGCTCGCCGTCAAAAGAGGCGACGCGGTACCACTATGACTGCCGGGGGAAAGACGGAACCTAACCGGGGAATCGATGCACATCGGGGAACGTGGCAATCCCGACCACCCGCCTAACCAGCAACATCGGAAGGCAGGCAATCCGCAAGGAAAGCTGTTGGGTGTGGGGAATGGGAGGGTGCAAAAAGCGAATGGCTGTCTGTAATGGGCGGCATATCGATTGAAACATTATCGACAGGGGCAACCCTGGCTGACGTGCACCTGGTTTACGGGCGCATGATCTAGTGCTGATTTCCAGCGAAACGACCCTAGGGGTGACTTCAACCCCTAGGGGGAGAAGTCCGTCCCGAAGGTTACTGACCTGAGGAGGACTGTATGAATACGCAACCAGCAACACCGGTTTCGTCTGCGTCTCCTGACGGTGTGAAGGGCTGGCACGATCTCGATTGGGCCAAGATCCAAATCTCCGTTCGGAAAACGCAGTTGAAGATTGCGCAGGCAACAAAGGCTAGTGACTGGCGTAGGGTTAAACGTCTACAACGGTTACTGACCCATTCGTTTTATGGTCGCTGTTTGGCTGTAAGACGGGTGACTGAAAACCGGGGTCGCAAGACTCCGGGCGTCGATGGAGAAACCTGGGGGACGCCCCCAGCCAAGCTCTACGCCGCGAAGCGTCTATCGGAGAAACGAGGCTATCGGCCCAAACCGCTTCGGCGGGTGTGGATACCGAAGCCAGGAAAGAAGGAAAAGCGTCCACTAGGCATACCGACGATGTTTGATCGGGCCATGCAAGCGCTCTACTTAGCCGCCCTTGAGCCGGTTATCGAAAGCAGCAGCGATCCGAAAAGTTATGGCTTTAGGCCTGACCGATCAACGACTGATGCAATGGCCGAACTCTTCAACCTACTCTCACAGCGGACCTGTGCCCAGTGGATATTGGAAGGAGATATCAAGGGGTTCTTCGACAACATCAATCACGAGTGGCTGTGCCAGAACGTCCCTATGGACAAGAAGGTGCTGCGGCTGTGGTTGAAGGCCGGGGTAATCGACCGGCGACACTTCAAGGCTACGGAGGCCGGAACGCCACAAGGTGGGATCATCTCGCCCTGCTTGGCCAACGCCACACTAAATGGGTTGGAGTCTCAGCTTCGAACGTACTTGATTTCCAAGTTTGGGAAGAAAAGGGCGGAGAAGCTAAAGGTGCATGTGGTTAGGTATGCGGATGATTTCGTCATCACAGCGGATAGTAACGAGCTGTTGCGTGACGAAGTCCAACCATGGGTCGAGCTATTCCTGTCAGCACGAGGGGTCAAGCTGTCCTCTGAGAAAACTCATATCACTCACATCTACAAAGGCTTTGACTTTTTAGGGTGGAACTTTAGGAAGTATGTGCCGAGGTCGCCATATAAGCGTGCCAAGCTATTTATAAAACCGGCAAGAAAGAATGTTTCTGCATTCTATCGTAAGGTGAAAGAGATAGTGAGGAGCAGTGGTGCACTAACTCAGGGAGAGTTAATCGGACGCCTAAATCCGGTACTGAAAGGGTGGGCTAACTATCACTCTCCAGTGGTGGCAAAGAAGACCTTCAATAAGCTAGATAGCGACATTCACTGGCTATTGAAGCGGTGGGCGAAACGCAGACATCCAAGAAAACTGGCCGCATGGTGTGAAAACAAATACTTTCATGCAATCGGCACGCGGAACTGGGTGTTTGCATCCCTTCATAAGAGTAGTAAAGGAGAGCAGAAGCTCCGTCAGCTTTACAGATTGGCGGATACGGAGATTGTGCGGCACATGCACCTAGCGGTTGAGTACCAACCCTATGATGTGGAGCGCGAGCAGGAGTGGGAGAAGTTAAGGGTCAAACGGATGCAGCACAAGCTGCGTTATCGAAGACAAATACTTTATCTTTTCCGACGACAGCAAGGAAAATGCGCGCTGTGTGGTCACGCAATCACTAAAGAGACTGGATGGGACGATCACCATGTCATCAGACGGGTGGACGGCGGTCCAGACACTTTGAACAACCGTACACTTCTTCACCCAAGCTGCCACTCGCTGGTTCATAGCCGGCGGCATAAGGTAACCCTGCGATACAGCGGTCTTAAGTGTTAAGATCGTAGTCACAGTTGCCGGCCAGCTATTGGCTGGTTTTTCGTAAGCTTGAGCCGTGTGCGGTGAAAGTCGCCCGCACGGTTCTTAGGGGGCTCTGGATCAGATAATGATCCAGGGCTACCCGACTGGAAAGCCTTCATGACGTTCGATGAACAACGCTTCGGCGGGATCGCCCGGCTCTATGGGCAGGAGGCCGTCGAGCGCCTGGCCGCCAGTCACGTCGCCGTGGTCGGCATCGGCGGAGTGGGTTCCTGGGCCGCCGAGGCCCTGGCCCGTAGCGGCGTCGGTCGCATCAGCCTGTTCGATCTGGACGACGTTTGCGTCAGCAACACCAATCGCCAGGTGCACGCCCTGGACGGCCAGGTGGGGCGACCCAAGGTCACGGTGATGGCCGAGCGCATCCAGGCCGTCAACCCGGCCTGCACGGTCAAGGCGGTGGCGGACTTCGTTACCCGCGAGACCATGGCCGACTACATCACCGAGGAGCTCGATCTGGTGCTGGACTGCATCGACAGCGTGGCCTCCAAGGCGGCGTTGATCGCCTGGTGCAAGAGACGCAAGATCGCCATCGTCACCACTGGCGGTGCGGGCGGCCAGATCGACCCCACCCAGATCCAGGTGGTGGACCTCAATCGCACCTACAACGACCCCCTGGCCTCGCGGGTGCGTTCGCTGCTGCGCCGCGACTACGGCTTCTCGCGCAATCCCAGCCGCCACTACAGCGTGCCCTGCGTCTTTTCCACCGAGCAGCTGCGCTATCCCAAGCCGGACGGCAGCGTTTGCCAGCAGAAGAGTTTCGTCGGCGAAGGCGTGCGCCTGGACTGCGCTGGCGGCTTCGGCGCGGTGATGATGGTCACCGCCACCTTCGGCATGGTCGCCGCCGCCCGGGCGGTGGACAAGTTGATCCAGAAGCCCAAGGGCTAACACTCTCGTAGGTTGAGTTGAGCGCAGCGAAGCCCAACGCTGCCCAGGTCGAGCCCGCAATGTTGGGCTTCGACGATGGAGCCGTCTCAGCCCAACCTACGTCCTGGTGATGGGGCGCTTTGGTAGGTTGGGTTGAGCGCAGCGAAGCCCAACGGTGCCCAGGTCGAGTCCGCAATGTTGGGCTTCGACGATGGAGCCGTCTCAGCCCAACCTACGTCCTGATGATGGGACGCTTCGGTAGGCTGGGTTGAGCGCAGCGAAGCCCAACGGTGCCCAGGTCGAGCCCGCAATGTTGGGCTTCGGCGATGGAGCCGTCTCAGCCCAACCTACGTCCTGAGGTGCCGTGCCTCACATATCCTGGGGCGTTTCCCGGACGGGACGGTCGTCGGCGATGGCGGGGACGTGCAGGCCGGTCTTGGCCAGTTGCTGGCCTTCCATCTGCGGCTGGGTGGTCCAGGTGAGGATGTCGTAATAACGGCGCACGTTCTGCACGAACTGCACCGTCTCACCACCACGGGCGTAACCGTAGCGGGTCTTGCTGTACCACTGCTTCTGCGCCAGGCGCGGCAACATCTTCTTCACGTCCAGCCAGCGATCCGGGTCCAGGCCCTGGGATTCGGCCAGACGGCGGGCGTCGAGGATGTGGGCGATGCCGATGTTGTAGGTGGCCAGGGCGAACCAGGTGCGATCCGGTTCGTTGATGCTGTCGGGCAGCTCGTCACGGATCTGGTCGAAGTACTTGGCGCCGCCGGTGATGCTCTGCTCGGGATCCAGGCGATTGGATACCCCCATGGCCTGGGCGGTGTTGTTGGTCAGCATCATCAGTCCGCGTACACCGGTCTTGGAGGTGGCGTCCGGCGTCCACAGCGATTCCTGGTAGCCCATGGCGGCCAGCAGGCGCCAGTCCAACTGGTGTTTCTGCGCCACCTTGCGGAAGTGCTTCTCGTACTTGGGCAGGCGTTCCTGCAGGTGCTGGGCGAAGGTGTAGGCACCGACGTAACCAAGCACGTCGACGTGGCCGTAGTAGCGCTCCTTGAGCTGCTGCAGGGTGCCGTCGCGGCGGACCTTGTCCAGGTAGGCGTTGACCGCGTCGAGCAGGCTGTTGTCCTCACCGGGCTGCAGCGCCCAGGCCTGGCCCTGGTTATCGCCCAGGTCGAAGGCAACCCGCACATTGGGGAAATAGACCTGGTTCATGGCCAGTTCGTTGGAATCCACCAGGGTCAGGTCGATCTGGCCCTCGTCGACCATGCGCAGCAGGTCGCTGACCTCCACCTGATCGGATTCGTCGAAGGCCAGCCCCGACACCTGGGCCTGCAGCGCCTTTAGTTGCTGGGCCTGGCTGCTGCCCTTGAGCACCAGGATGCGCTTGCCGACCATGTCCTTGGGCGTGCTGGGGCGGACGGTGCCGTTGCGATAGATGACCTGGGGCACCACGTCCAGATAGCTGCGGGAAAACTTCAGATTCTGGCGATTGATCGAAGGCGTGAGGCCGGCCGCGGCGATCACCGGCCCGTCCGGCGCGGTCAGGCGATTGAAGAGGTCGTCGAGGTTGTCGGCGGTGCTGATTTCCAGGCGTACCTTGAGCGATTCGGCGAAGCCCTTGACCAATTCGTATTCGAAGCCGGTCTCGCCGTTGCGGTCCTGGAAATAGGTCGCCGGACTGTTGCGCGTCACCACGCGCAGGACTCCCGCCTGCTGCACCTGCTCCAGCGCGGTAGGCTTGGGCGGCGCAGGCACGTCGGCCTCCCCGCAGCTCATGAGCAAGGCGAGGAAGGGCAGGGTAAGCCAGGCGAATCGCTTGAAGGCTCTATTCAAATGGGCTAGCTCGGCCATACGGCATCAAAACGGCACTGGCGCCTTGCTGACGCGCCTCATCGGTCGGCCCCTCCGGGCACTCGTTATGGTCGGGACGCTCCGCGCCACCGGTCCGGCCAAAGGCTCTATCCTGAGCCCAATGGGGAGCCGCGTCCATGGGGCGCGGCAGGCCGTAACGGCGGGCAGTATACGCGAGAAGTGGCCCAGCGCCCATTTTATACATACAATGATGGTTGTAAGGCTGCATGAACCCTCGTCGCCGGAAGGTGTCCCCGGCGCGCCTTTAGGCTAGAATGCACGGCCCCAAAGTGACTTGGCCCCGAGGCTGTCCCCGATGCTGATCCTGCGCGGCGCTCCCGCTCTTTCTTCGTTCCGTCACGGCAAACTTCTCGACCAGCTGACTCGCCTGGTTCCCGGTGTCTCCGGGCTCTATGCCGAGTTCGTTCATTTCGCCGAAGTCGCCGGCACCCTGAGCGCGGAGGAAGAGGGCATCCTCGGCCGACTGCTGCAATACGGCCCCAGCGTCCCCCAGCAAGAACCCCAAGGCGCGCTGTTCCTCATCGTCCCGCGCCTGGGCACCATCTCGCCCTGGTCGAGCAAGGCCACCGACATCGCCCACAACTGTGGCCTGGCGCAGATCGAGCGTCTGGAGCGCGGCGTGGCCTACTACGTCGCCGGCGAGCTGGACGGCGTTGCCCACGCGCAGCTGGCCGCGGCCCTGCATGACCGCATGACCCAGCGCGTGCTGCCGACCCTGGACGCCGCCGCCGACATCTTCAGCCATGCCGCGCCCAAGCCGCTCACCGCGGTGGACGTGCTCGGCGGTGGTCACGCCGCGCTGGAGCAGGCCAACCTCGAGCTGGGCCTGGCCCTGGCCGAGGACGAGATCGACTACCTGGTCAAGAGCTTCACCGCCCTGGGGCGCAATCCCCATGACATCGAACTCATGATGTTCGCCCAGGCCAACTCCGAGCACTGCCGGCACAAGATCTTCAATGCCAGCTGGGACATCGACGGCGAAAGCCAGGAGAAGTCGCTGTTCGGCATGATCAAGAACACCTACGAGATGAACCGCGCTGGCGTGCTGTCCGCCTACAAGGACAACGCCGCGGTCATGGAAGGCTTCACCGCCGGCCGCTTCTATCCCGACGCCGAGTCCCGTGAGTACGGCGCGCACAGCCAGCCCGTGCACATCCTGATGAAGGTGGAGACCCACAACCACCCGACGGCCATCGCCCCCTTCCCCGGCGCCTCCACCGGCTCCGGCGGCGAGATCCGCGACGAAGGCGCCACCGGCCGCGGCTCCAAGCCCAAGGCCGGCCTGACCGGCTTCACCGTCTCCAACCTGAACATCCCCGGTTTCGCGCAGCCCTGGGAGCAGCCCTACGGCAAGCCCGAGCGCATCGTCACCCCGCTGGACATCATGATCGAGGGCCCGCTGGGTGGCGCCGCCTTCAACAACGAATTCGGTCGCCCGGCCCTGGCCGGCTACTTCCGCACCTTCGAGCAGCAGGTCGAGACCCCCCGTGGTCCCGAGGTGCGCGGCTACCACAAGCCGATCATGCTCGCCGGCGGCCTGGGCAACATCCGCGCCGACCACGTGCAGAAGGGCGACATCTCGGTGGGCGGCAAGCTCATCGTGCTCGGTGGTCCGGCCATGCTGATCGGTCTGGGCGGCGGCGCCGCCTCGTCCATGTCCACCGGTGCCAGCTCCGCCGACCTGGATTTCGCCTCGGTGCAGCGCGAGAACCCGGAAATGGAGCGCCGCTGTCAGGAGGTCATCGACCGCTGCTGGCAGCTGGGCGAAAACAACCCCATCACCTTCATCCATGACGTAGGCGCGGGCGGCCTGTCCAACGCCTTCCCCGAACTGGTCAACGATGCCGGTCGCGGCGGCCGCTTCGAACTGCGCAACGTGCCGAACGACGAGCCGGGCATGAGTCCGCTGGAGATCTGGTGCAACGAGTCCCAGGAGCGCTACGTGCTCTCCGTGGACGCCGAGAACTTCGAGACCTTCAAGGCCATCTGCGAACGCGAGCGCTGCCCCTTCGCCGTGGTCGGCGAAGCCACCGAGGAGCGCCAGCTGACCGTGGCCGACAGCCACTTCGGCAACAACGCCGTGGACATGCCGCTGGACGTCCTGCTCGGCAAGCCGCCGCGCATGCACCGCAGCGCCACCCGGGAAGCCGAACTGGGCGACGCCTTCGACGGCGCCGGCCTGGACCTGACCGAGTCGGTGGAGCGCGTCCTGCGCCACCCGGCCGTGGCCAGCAAGAGCTTCCTGATCACCATCGGCGACCGCACCATCACCGGCCTGGTCGCCCGTGACCAGATGGTCGGTCCCTGGCAGGTCCCGGTGGCCGACTGCGCCGTGACCGCCACCAGCTTCGACGTCCACACCGGCGAAGCCATGGCCATGGGCGAGCGCACCCCGCTGGCGCTGCTCGACGCGCCCGCTTCCGGCCGCATGGCCATCGGCGAGACCATCACCAACCTGGCCGCAGCGCGCATCGACAAGCTCGGCGACATCAAGCTCTCCGCCAACTGGATGGCCGCCGCCGGCCACCCGGGCGAAGATGCGCGCCTCTATGAAACCGTCAAGGCGGTGGGCATGGAGCTGTGCCCGCAGCTGGGCATCACCATCCCGGTCGGCAAGGACTCCATGTCCATGAAGACCCGCTGGCAGGACGGTGGCGAAGACAAGAGCGTCACCGCGCCGCTGTCCCTGGTGATCACCGGTTTCGCCCCGGTGCAGGACATCCGCCGCACCCTGACCCCCCAGCTGCGCCTGGACAAGGGCCAGACCGACCTGATCCTGATCGATCTCGGCCGCGGCCAGAATCGCCTGGGCGGCTCCATCCTTGCCCAGACCCACGGCAAGCTCGGCCAGCAGGCTCCCGACGTCGACGAAGCCGAAGACCTCAAGGCCTTCTTCGCGGTGATCCAGGGCCTCAACCAGGACGGCCTGCTGCTGGCCTACCACGACCGTTCCGACGGCGGCCTCATCACCACCCTGGTGGAAATGGCCTTCGCCGGTCACTGCGGCCTGGCCTTGCGCCTGGACGCCCTGGCCGCCGACCGTGACGAACTGACCCGCGCGCTGTTCGCCGAAGAGCTGGGCGCCGTCATCCAGGTGCCCCAGGACTTCACCCACGAGGTGCTGGCCCAGTTCAGCGCGGCCGGTCTGGAAGACTGCGTGGCGGTGATCGGCAACCCGGTCAACGGCTACGAGATCAACATCCACTACCACGACGAGCATCTCTACCGGGCCGAGCGGCGCATGCTGCAGCGCGTCTGGAGCGAGACCAGCTTCCAGATCCAGCGCCTGCGCGACAATGCCGACTGCGCCCAGCAGGAATTCGATGCCCTGCTGGAAGAGGATCATCCGGGTCTGTCGGCCAAGCTGGCTTATGATCCCAACGAGGACATCTGCGCCCCCTACATCAAGAAGGGCGTGCGGCCCCAGGTCGCCATCCTGCGCGAGCAGGGCGTCAACGGTCAGGTGGAGATGGGCGCGGCCTTCGATCGCGCCGGCTTCGCCGCCATCGACGTGCACATGAGCGACATCCTCTCCGGTCGCATCGACCTGGCGGACTTCAAGGGCGTGGTGGCCTGTGGCGGCTTCTCCTATGGTGACGTCCTCGGCGCCGGCGGTGGTTGGGCCAAGTCCATCCTGTTCAACGCCCGGGCCCGCGACGGCTTCCAGCAGTTCTTCGAGCGCACCGATACCTTTACCCTCGGCGTGTGCAACGGCTGCCAGATGGTCGCCAACCTGCGCGAGCTGGTGCCCGGCAGCGAATTCTGGCCGCGCTTCGTGCGCAACCGCTCCGAGCAGTTCGAGGCGCGGGTGGCCATGGTCCAGGTGCAGGATTCGCCCTCGCTGTTCCTCGCTAGCATGGCCGGGTCGCGGCTGCCCATCGCCATCGCCCATGGCGAAGGCTTCGCCGAATACCCGAACCAGCAGGCGCTGGTCGCCGCTGACGTCTCCGGCACCGTGGCGCTGCGCTATGTCGACGGTCACAGCAAGGTCACCGAGACCTATCCGGCCAACCCCAACGGCTCGCCGCTGGGCATCACCGGTCTGTCCAGCCAGGACGGTCGCGTGCTGCTGATGATGCCGCACCCCGAGCGCTGCTTCCGCGCCGTACAGAACTCCTGGATCCCGGCCGACTGGCAGGGCGAGGACGGCGGCTGGATGCGCCTGTTCCGCAATGCGCGGGTCTGGGTGGACTGAGTCCTCGGCTCGCGTCTGACGAAACCCGCGCCTCGGCGCGGGTTTCGTCTTTCTGGGAAGGGTTTAAGCTAAAGGGACCGTCCAGCGTCTCCGGAGTCCTCGATGTTCAAGCTGTGTTTCTACGTCCCCGACTCGCACCTCGATGCCGTCAAGCAGGCGATCTTTGCTGTGGGCGGTGGCCGCATCGGGCTCTATGACAGTTGCTGCTGGCAGGTCCAGGGCCTCGGTCAATTCCGTCCACTGGCGGGCAGCCAGCCGCACCTGGGCGAGCAGGGCAGTCTCGAACAGCTAACGGAATGGCGAGTGGAGCTGGTACTGGCCGATGAGCAGGTCGCCCGCCAGGCCGTGGCGGCGCTCAAGGAGGCGCATCCCTATGAAACGCCGGCCTACGACGTGGTGCAGGTGCTGGATTTCTAGCCGTCAGGGATAGCCGAGAACGGTCTTGATCCGTGCAAGCTCACGCTCGACCCAGCGCGGATCCACCGCGCCCCAATCGCGGACCTCGTAGCCGCCCGCGTTGTTGCGCGCGCCGTCGCCCTGCACGAACTGACAGTCGATATCCAGATCGGCCAGCGCCAGCAGGGTGTCCTGGGCCGTACGCCGCGGCATGCCGGTGGCGGCCATCAGCGCGGGCACGCTGGTGGCGGTGCCGCTGGCCACCAGCCAGGCCACATAGAGCCGGCGATAGAAACTGGTCTTGGTCTTGCTCACATCCATGAGAATCGTCCTAGGCAATAAAAAGCCCACCGCGAGGGTGGGCTTCAGGGGCATCAGAGGGTAGCGATGCGCTGCCGCTGGTCCACCATCTTGGCCAGGGCCTGTTCGGCTTCTGCCAGTTTGGCACGCTCCTTCTCCAGCACTTCGGCAGGCGCCTTGGCGACGAAGCCTTCGTTGCCCAGCTTGCCGCCGACGCGCTTGACCTCGCCTTCCAGGCGGCCGATCTCCTTGTCCAGGCGCGCCAGTTCCGCGTCCTTGTCGATCAGCCCGGCCATGGGCACCAGCACTTCCATCTCGCCCACCAGGGTGGTGGCGGACATCGGCGCTTCCTCGCCGGCGGCCAGCACGCGGACCGATTCCAACTTGGCCAGCTTGTTCAGCAGCGGCTCGAAGTCGGCCAGGCGGCGCTGGTCCTCGGCACTGGCGTTGGCGACGATGATGTCGATGCGCTTGGCCATGGAGATCTTCATCTCGCCGCGGATCTGCCGCACGCCCAGCATCAGCGCCTTGACCCACTCGATGTCGCTTTCGGCGGCAGCATCGATGCGTGCCTCGTTGGCCACCGGCCAGGGTTGCAGCATCAGGGTCTCGCCCTGGACACCGGCCGGCGCCTTGAGGCGCTGCCAGATTTCCTCGGTGATGAAGGGCATGAAGGGATGCGCCAGGCGCAGTACCACTTCCAGCACCCGCGCCAAGGTGCGGCGGGTGCCGCGCTGACGCTCGATGGAGGCGTTCTCGTCCCACAGCACAGGCTTGACCAGTTCCAGGTACCAGGCGCAGTACTCGTCCCAGACGAATTCGTAGAGGGCCTGGGTAGCCAGGTCGAAGCGGAAGGCGTCGAGCTGACGGGTCACCTCGGCCTCGGTGCGCTGCAGCTGGGAGATGATCCAGCGATCCACCGAGGAGAGCTCCACGGGTTCGTCATTGACGCCGGTGTCCTGGCCTTCGACGTTCTCCATGACGAAGTTCGCCGCGTTCCACAGTTTGTTGCAGAAGTTGCGATAGCCCTCGACGCGACCCATGTCGAACTTGACGTCGCGGCCGGTGGTGGCCAGGGAGCAGAAGGTGAATCTCAGGGCGTCGGTGCCGTAGCTGGCGATGCCATCCGGGAATTCGGCGCGGGTCTGCTTGGCGATCTTCTCGGCCAGCTTGGGCTGCATCAGGCCACTGGTGCGCTTCTGCAGCAGGGTCTCCAGGTCGATGCCGTCGACGATGTCCAGCGGATCGAGCACGTTGCCCTTGGACTTGGACATCTTCTGGCCCTGGCCATCGCGGACCAGGCCGTGGACGTAGACGGTCTTGAAGGGGATCTGCCCGGTCAGGTGGGTGGACAGCATGATCATCCGGGCGACCCAGAAGAAGATGATGTCGAAGCCGGTGACCAGCACGTCGGTGGGATGGAAGGTCTTCAGCGCATCGGTCTGCTCGGGCCAGCCCAGGGTGGAGAAGGTCCAGAGACCGGAGCTGAACCAGGTATCTAGGACGTCATCGTCCTGGCGCAGGGCGATGTCACCGAGGTTGTGCTTGGCGCGTACCTCGGCTTCGTCACGGCCGACATAGACGTTGCCGGCCTGGTCGTACCAGGCGGGAATGCGGTGGCCCCACCAGAGCTGGCGGCTGATGCACCAGTCCTGGATGTCGCGCATCCAGCTGAAGTACATGTTCTCGTATTGCTTGGGCACGAACTGCACCTCGCCGCTCTCGACCACGCCGATGGCTTTCTCGGCCAGGGGCTTGGTGGAGACGTACCACTGGTCGGTCAGCCAGGGCTCGATCACGGTGCCGGAACGGTCGCCCTTGGGCACCTTGAGGGCGTGGTCCTCGATCTTCTCCAGGCGGCCGGCGGCGTCCAGGTCGGCGACGATGCGCTTGCGCGCCTCGAAACGGTCCAGGCCGGCGTAGGCCTCGGGCAGGGTGGCGTCGAACATGCCGTTGACGCTGCCGTCCAAGTTGAAAACCTGAGCGCCGGGCAGGATGGCCGCGTCGGCGTCGAAGACGTTGATCAGCGGCAGGTTGTGGCGCTTGCCGACTTCATAATCGTTGAAATCGTGGGCCGGGGTGATCTTGACGCAGCCGGTGCCGAATTCGGGGTCGCAGTAGTCGTCGCCGACGATGGGGATGCGGCGGCCCACCAGGGGCAGTTCGACGTACTGGCCGATCAGATCCTTGTAGCGCGGATCTTCCGGATGCACGGCCACGGCAGCATCGCCCAGCAGGGTCTCGGGGCGGGTGGTAGCGACCACCAGGTGATCCATGCCCTCGGTGGTGCGGGCGCCGTCCGCCAGGGGATAGCGCAGGTGCCAGAGGTGGCCCTTCTCGTCATGGCTTTCCACTTCCAGGTCGGAAATGGCGGTGTGCAGCTTGGTGTCCCAGTTGACCAGGCGCTTGCCGCGATAGATCAGACCGTCCTCGTGCAGGCGTACGAAGGCTTCCTTGACCGCCTCGGAGAGGCCGTCGTCCATGGTGAAGCGCTCGCGCGACCAGTCCACCGAGGAGCCCAGGCGGCGGATCTGCCGGCTGATGTTGCCACCCGATTCGTTCTTCCATTCCCAGACCTTTTCCAGGAATTTTTCCCGGCCCAGGTCATGGCGCGACAGGCCCTCGGCACCGATGCGGCGCTCCACCAGCATCTGGGTGGCGATGCCGGCGTGGTCGGTGCCCGGCTGCCAGAGGGTGTTGCGACCCTGCATGCGGCGGAAGCGGATCAGGGCATCCATGATGGCGTTGTTGAAGCCATGGCCCATGTGCAGGCTGCCGGTCACGTTCGGCGGCGGGATCATGATGGTGTAGGGCTCGCCCGACCCCTGGGGCGCGAAGTAGCCCTGGCGTTCCCAGGTCTGGTACCAGGAGGTTTCGATGGCGTGCGGCTGGTAGGTCTTGTCCATGGAGGGGGCTTTTGTCGCTGGAAGAGGAAAGCCTCCGAGTATAGCGACTCCAGCCCGCCGACGGCAGGGCGCCTTGCCCGTCGGCTCAGGAGCGTTGCAGGAGTTCTTCCAGGCGTTGTGCCAGGCGGCGCTGCAGTTCGGCTTCCAGGCGCGGCAGCTGCTCGTCGAGCAGTTCCTGCAGGATGGCCGGTGCCTCCTGGCGCAGGCGGACGTGGGCCAGGTCTTCGCGCGGCGCGCTGGGCGTCACGTCTTCGATGGACTCCGGCACGATCTGGTCGAGCAGCGGCGGAATGGCCTTGAGCCGCTCGGCGCTGGGGGCGATGACATCGGACAGGATGGGGATACCGTCGGCGCTGCTCGGCTGGACCGTGTTACGGCTCTTGTCGAGCACCTGGCGGATGGCTTCGAGGTCTTGCAGGACGTGCGCGGGAGGCTTGGTGCTGGTCATGGATATCAGACACGCGACAACTGATGGTCCTGTAGAGCATAGCCAAGCTTGCGGTAGAAGCGAAAACCTTCGCGCATCGCCTGGCGCACGTCGGGGGCCTCGACGACCACCTCGGCGATCCGGGCGAAACCCGCATGGCAGGGCGGTGGGGCCAGGGTCAGGTTGATCAGCAGTTCGCCCGTCTGCTCGGCGGGCGTGGTCAGGCCGAGCACCACCGGACTGTCACTGGCGGTTTCCGCCAAGTCGTGGGGAATGAAGCTGTCGGGACGGAAGGCCCATAGCTGTTCGTCCAGGCGCTGACGCTGCTCGGTGTCGGCGCAATGCACATAGACCGGCATGCCCTGCTTCCAGGCCTTGTCCACCAGCCTGCAGGCAAAGGCCAGCCGCGCCGCGGGATCGGTGGAGGGCAGGACATAGAAATCGACACGGGTCATGGAGGATCACGCGGAGAAGAGGAAAACGGCAAGGCCGCGACGTAGGAGCGCCGCGGCCTTGGGTAGAGGCTTAAGCCTCGGCGGTGCGGTCGAGCAGATACTGCACCAGCAGCGGTACCGGGCGACCGGTGGCGGCCTTGTCCTTGCCGCCACTGATCCAGGCGGTACCGGCCACGTCCAGGTGGGCCCAGGGATAGGCCTTGGCATAGCGCGCCAGGAAGCAGCCCGCGGTGATGGTGCCGGCCTTGGGACCGCCGATGTTGGCCATGTCGGCGAAGGGGCTGTCCAGCTGCTCCTGGTACTCGTCGTGCAGCGGCAGTTGCCAGACGCGGTCGTCGGCGCGATCGCCGGCCTGCTTGACCTGGTCGATCAGGGCATCGTCGTTGCCCATCAGGCCCGAGACCAGCGAACCCAGGGCGGTGATGCAGGCGCCGGTGAGGGTGGCGATGTCGATCACCGCCTTGGGCTGGAAACGCTCGGCGTAGGTGAGGGTGTCGCACAGCACCAAGCGGCCTTCGGCGTCGGTGTTGAGGATCTCGATGGTCTGGCCGCTCATGCTGGTGACGATGTCACCCGGACGGGTGGCGGTGCCGCTCGGCATGTTCTCGGCCAGGGCCAGGAGGCCCACCACGTTGATCGCCGGCTTGAGCTCCATGAGGGCGCGGAAGGTGCCCAGAACGCTGGCGGCGCCGCACATGTCGTACTTCATCTCGTCCATGCCGGCGCTCGGCTTGATGCTGATGCCGCCGGTGTCGAAGGTGATGCCCTTGCCGACCAGGGTGTAGGGCTGGACGTTCTTGGCGCCGCCCCGGTACTGCAGCACCACCAGGCGCGGCGGCTGAGCGCTGCCCTGGGCCACGGCGAGGAAGGAGCCCATGCCCAGTTCGCGCATCTTCTTCTCGTCGAGCACCTCGACGGAGAGCCCGGCGTCCTTGAACTGCTTGCCCAGGGCCTTGGCCTGATCGGCTACATAGACCGGGTTGCAGACGTTTGGCGGCAGGTTGCCGAAGTCCTTGGCATAGGCGGTGCCGTGGGTGATCGCCAGGGCATGGGCCAGGGCGCGTTCGGCTTCCGGCTGGGAGGCCTTGGTGGTGACCAGGGTCAGCTTCTTCAGCGGCCGCGGCTCGGCCTTCTTGCTCTTGAAGCGATCGAAGACGTAGTCGCCATCGGCCAGGGTCTCGGCCAGCAGGCGCAGGCGGGCATAACCATCGCGATTCTTGACCGGCACATCGCCGAGGGCGATGGCGGCGTCGCTGCCACCCAGGCTCTTGAGCACGCCCAGGGCGCCGCTGGCCAGCTTGCGGTACTGACGGTCGGAAAGCCCTTCGCTGGCGCCGCTACCGACGAGCAGCACGCGTTCGGCCTTGAGGCCGGGCAGATTGGTGAGCAGCAGGGTCTGGCCGGCCTTGCCGGCGATGTCGCCGCGCTTGACCGCTGCGCTCAGGGCGCCGGAGGTGGCAGCGTCCACGGCGCTGGCCGCTGCGTCGAGCGCACCGCCTTCACCGACGGCCACGACCAGCGTGGCGGTTTTCAGGGTTTCCGGACGAGCGTTTTTGACGACGAATTCCATTAGGAGAAGCTCCCCAAGACAAACACATGAGTTCGCAGGATATAATGCGGGGCTTTCGCCAGGGCCTTTCCCGGCGATCGGCCTTCAACGGGTGGGCCTTGCAACGCAAGCCATGCAGCCGAGCTAGTGTGAGCGTTCGCGCCAGAGCCTGACAACCCTGGAGAATCCTGTTTGATCGTCTTCCGCTATCTGTCTCGAGAAGTTCTCACCACCCTCGGTGCGGTCAGTGCCGTGCTGCTGGTGATCATCATGAGCGGCCGCTTCATCAAGTACCTGGCCCAGGCGGCCCAGGGCCTGCTGGATCCGGGCGTGCTCCTGCTCATCATGGCCTACCGCATCCCCGGCTTCCTGCAGCTGATCCTGCCGCTGGGCCTCTTTCTCGGCTTCCTGCTGGCCTATGGTCGGCTGTACCTGGACAGCGAGATGACCGTGCTCACCGCCACCGGCATGAGTCCGCGCCGCCTGCTGGCCTACAGCATGGCGCCGGCCGCGGTGGTGGCCCTGGTGGTCGCCTGGCTGAGCCTGTCGCTGGCACCCCTGGGCGTGCAGAAGGTCACCACCATCCTCAATCAGCAGGATGCCATGACCGAGTTCGACACCCTCGAACCGGGCCGCTTCCAGTCGCTGCGGGACAATTCGCGGGTCACCTACACCGAGCGCCTGTCGGCGGATCGCAGCCAGCTGGGCGGCGTCTTCATTTCCGAGCGCAACACCTCCACCGCCGGCGGCAAGGACCGCGGCGTGGGCGTGCTGGTGGCCGACACCGGCCGGCAGGAAATCCACCCGGACGGCAGTCGCTACCTGATCCTGCAGAACGGCTTCCGCTACGACGGCGTGCCGGGCCAGGCCGACTATCGCGCCGTGCAGTACGACACCTATGGCGTCTTGCTGCCCAAGCCCGCCGTCAGCGAGGACATCAGCGAGCGTGACGCCGTCACCACTGGTGAACTCATGCGCAGCAACGAGCTGCAGTATCGCGGCGAGCTGCAATGGCGGCTGTCGCTGCCGATCCTGGTGTTCGTCGTGACTCTCATCGCCGTGCCCTTGGCCAAGGTCAATCCGCGTCAGGGCCGCTTCCTCAAGCTGCTGCCGGCGATCCTGCTGTACATGGCCTACCTGTCGCTGCTGATCGCCGCCCGCGGCGCCCTGGATAAAGGCCGCCTGCCGCCGGCCATCGGTCTGTGGGGCGTGCACCTGCTGTTCCTGGTGCTGGGGCTGCTGCTGGCCTTCTGGGAACCGCTCAAGGCGCGTCTGCGCGGTCGCAAGCCGGAGGTAGCGGCATGAACAAGCTCGATTGGTACATAGGGCGCACCGTCTTCGTCAGCATCCTCGCGGTGCTGGGTGTGATCGTTGGTCTAGCCCTGCTGTTCGCCTTCATCGACCAGCTCGGCGACTTCGACGACAACTACGGCGTCGCCGAGGCGCTCAAGTTCGTCCTGCTCACCTCGCCGCGGCGAGCCTACGAGATGCTGCCCATGGCGGCGCTGATTGGCTGCCTGATCGGCCTGGGCACCCTGGCCAGCAGCAGCGAGCTGATCGTGATGCGTGCCGCTGGGGTCTCCTTGGGGCGCATCGTCTGGGCGGTGATGAAGCCGATGTTCGTGCTGCTCATCGCCGGCATCCTGGTCGGCGAGTACGTGGCGCCCTGGTCGGAGAACCTGGCGCAGAGCGGTCGTGCCCTGGCGCAGAGCGCCGGCAAGGCGCAGAGTTCGCGTCATGGCCTCTGGCATCGCCAGGGCCACGAGTACACCCACGTCAACGCCGTGCAGCCCAATGGCCTGCTGCTGGGCGTGACGCGCTACGAATTCGACGACAATCGCCATCTGCTGCAATCCAGCTTCGCCCAACGCGGTATCTATCGTGGAGATCACTGGGAGCTGGAAAACGTCAGCATCACCGACTTCGGCAATCGCCAGACCAGTGTGCGTCAGGAGCCCAAGGTGATCTGGAACGTCGAGCTGACCCCGCAGGTGCTCGATACCGTGATCATGGAGCCGGATGCGCTGTCGATCTCCGGGCTGTGGTGGTACATCCACTACCTGGCCGATCAGGGCCTGAGCAACAAGAGCTACTGGCTGGCGTTCTGGTCGAAGATCTTCCAGCCGCTGGTGACCGCCGCTCTGGTGCTGATGGCGATCTCCTTCATCTTCGGCCCGCTGCGCTCGGTGACCCTGGGCCAGCGGATCTTCACCGGGGTGATCATCGGCTTCGCCCTGCGCATCTTCCAGGACCTGCTGGGACCGTCCAGCCTGGTGTTCGGCTTCTCGCCGCTGCTGGCCGTGCTGGCACCGGCGCTGCTCTGCGCCGTGGCTGGGATCCTGTTGCTGCGCCGGGCCGGCTAGGGCCCGGCGGCGCCGTCCGCTAGGCGGCGCCCTTGCTCACGACCGGTTGCGGCTGCAGCCAGCCGGCGTGGGCTTCGCAGAAGCTCAGGATGCGCTGCACGCGGCGGATCTGATCCCGATGGCGGCATTCGCCCACCACGGTACGCACCAGCAGATCGACGTTCTGCATGTGGATCAGGCGTAGATCAGCGCTCATGTCGGGGCAGGCGTCCATCTCGTCCATGCGCGTCTCGCAACGCGAGAGCAGGCGCTCGATGAAAGCGGTGGAGAAGCGGGCGGGGGTCTGGGCCGTTTCCAGGTCCTTGACCGCCACCTGAGAGAGGGGGGAGAGCGTTTCCATGTGCAAGATCTCGCGTCCGTATCGATGTCTTACTATTGCACGCTTTGCCCTTGCGTTTCAGCTGCCGGTGGTCAGCTGGCTATCCGATCGTTTCCGGGGCTCAGCGCGGATGTCCGGGTGCTCCTGTCGCCACGTCGAGCAGCGCTGATCGCGCCTTAAGATAAGACTGCTTCTGCTGCAAGTCGGCTGGATGATCGATGGTTAGCCCCGCCAGATAGCCCTGCCAGATGGCCAAGTAGGCTTTCTGCGCATTGCGCAGCCGCCAATCCTGGCCGGCGGGTAATTGGTCCGTAGCAGACTTCTCTTCGGCAGCGGCCTGGGTCTGGCAACTGCTCAGCCGCTGACGAAAGTCCGCCAGCCGCCCTTGTTCGCCCGCCAAGCGGGCGTTGTTGCCATGCAGCACCAGCAACTCGCAGCCATAGAGGGCGCTGTGCAACCGGGCCTGCAACGTCCAGCTGGGCGAGTGATTCAGGTCGACACCCGCACTCGCTGGCTGGGTGGGTCGCTGCACGGCGCAGCCACCCAGGGTCAGCAGCAGGACGAGTAGCAGGGAAGGGCTCAGGCGCATCTTCCGGTCTCGGCAAGCCTTGTGCGGGCACCAGCCTATTGGTAACGCTGCCATTCCCGATACTTGTCCATCAGGTAGTTACCGACCGGTTGCGACTTCTTGCAGTCCTCACCGCTCAGTGGGCTGGGTTCGCAGACGGAGTCGGCCGAGCTGTAGTGGTTGCAGCCGGTCAGCAGTAACGCGAGGCCAAGCAATATCCATTTCAAAAGGCATCCTTTCCTACGATGAAAGCGGGAGTGTGGTGATCAAGAACGTGCCTGATGGATGGGGGTCGCCGTATTCGCAAAGGTACAAAAACCGCAATTAGCGCAAGGCTGCATACCTTGAAAATTCATCCAATCTGTATCCCTTGACCGTCTTGCTGCCGGGCTAACATACCCTTCCTGACCTAGGTAGAGGCCGTCATGCAACTGAGCGACATTCCATTCGGTACCACTGACTGGTCGAAAATCGAACCTGTAGTCCATGCGGGAGCGAGCGGCTCAGCGCTTTGGCGTACCTGCCAGTTTGGTGCAATACGGGTCCGCATGGTCGAGTACAGTGAGGGTTATCTTGCCGATCACTGGTGCAGCAAGGGACATATTCTACTTTGCCTGGATGGTCGGCTGGATACCGAGCTGGCCGATGGTCGCGTCTTCACCTTGACCGCCGGCATGAGTTACCAGGTGGCCGACAATGCAGAGGCTCACAGATCCTCGACCGCGACTGGGGCTAGGTTATTCGTCGTGGATTGAGGCTCGTATCGACGCCGCGACCAGGGCGCACCAGGCACAAAAAAACCGCCTCGAGGGGCGGTTTCTTCGGCTTCCAGGCAACACGGGGGAGGCCTGGAAGGTACCAACTTGGTGCCCCGGGGGAGACTCGAACTCCCACTCCTTTCGGAAACGGATTTTGAATCCGCCGCGTCTACCGGTTCCGCCACCGGGGCAATGGCGGCGGAGTATAGGGATGCAGGCAGGTCCGGTCAATCCAAAGTGCGTTGGTGAAAAAGGCCGCTTCCGGTAAGCTGTGCGGCCTTTCGAGATCTACCTGCCATGCACGTCGCCGACTTCCATTTCGACCTTCCCGAACCCCTCATCGCCCGTCATCCGCTGGCCGAGCGCCGCGGCAGTCGATTGCTGGTGCTCGACGGCCCCAGCGGTGAGCTGAGCCATCGCCACTTCGCCGATCTGCTGGGCTATCTGCAGCCGGGCGACCTGATGGTGTTCAACGACACCCGGGTGATACCCGCGCGGCTGTTCGGCCAGAAGGCCAGTGGCGGCAAGCTGGAGATCCTGGTGGAGCGGGTGCTGGACGAGGAGCGGGTGCTGGCCCATGTGCGGTCCAGCAAATCGCCCAAACCAGGCAGCCGCATCCTCATTGACGGCGGTGCCGAGGCCGAGATGGTGGCGCGCCACGAGGCGCTGTTCGAACTGAAATTCGCCGAGCCCGTGCTGCCGCTGCTGGAGCGGGTCGGTCATATGCCGTTGCCGCCCTATATCGACCGGCCCGACGAGGCCGAGGATCGCGAGCGCTACCAGACCGTCTATGCGCGCAATGCCGGCGCTGTGGCCGCGCCCACCGCCGGACTGCACTTCGACGAGCCGCTGCTGGAGGCCATCCGCGCCAAGGGCGTGGCGACCGCCTTCGTCACCCTGCACGTCGGCGCCGGCACCTTCCAGCCGGTGCGGGTCGAGCGCATCGAAGACCACCACATGCACCGCGAGTGGCTGCAGGTCGACCAGGCCGTCGTGGATGCCGTGGCCGCCTGCCGCGCCCGTGGCGGTCGGGTGATCGCCGTCGGTACCACCAGCGTGCGTTCGCTGGAAAGCGCCGCCCGTGATGGCCAGCTCAAGGCCTTCGCCGGCGAGACGGATATCTTTCTCTATCCCGGTCGCCCCTTCCATGTCGTCGATGCGCTGGTGACCAACTTCCACCTGCCCGAATCGACCCTGCTGATGCTGGTGTCGGCCTTTGCCGGTTACCGCGAGACCATGGCCGCCTATGCGACGGCCGTGGCCGAGGGCTATCGCTTCTTCAGTTATGGCGACGCCATGTTCATCACCCGCAATCCCGGGGCCCAAGGCCCGGAGAGCTGATATGAGTTTCATGAATTTCGAATTGCTGGCCACCGAGGGCAAGGCCCGTCGCGGCCGCCTGACCTTTCCCCGCGGCGTGGTCGAGACCCCGGCCTTCATGCCGGTCGGTACCTACGGCACGGTCAAGGGCATGCTGCCCGACAGCGTCGCCGACATCGGCGCCCAGATCATCCTGGGCAACACCTTCCACCTCTGGCTGCGGCCCGGGACCGAGGTGATCCAGCGCCACGGCGACCTGCACGACTTCATGCAGTGGCAGGGGCCGATCCTCACCGATTCCGGCGGCTTCCAGGTGTTCAGCCTGGGCGCGCTGCGCAAGATCAAGGAAGAGGGCGTCTACTTCGCCTCGCCGGTGGACGGCGCCAAGGTGTTCATGGGCCCCGAGGAATCCATGGCGGTGCAACGCGCCCTGGGCTCGGACATCGTGATGATCTTCGACGAGTGCACCCCCTATCCGGCGGACTTCGACACCGCGCGCCGCTCCATGGAGCTGTCGCTGCGCTGGGCCAAGCGCTCCCGGGAAGCCCATGGCGACAACCCCTCGGCGCTGTTCGGCATCGTCCAGGGCGGCATGCACGAGGAGTTGCGCCTGAGGTCCCTGGAGGGCCTGGAAGGCATCGGCTTCGACGGCTACGCCATCGGCGGCCTGTCGGTAGGCGAGCCCAAGGAAGAGATGATTCGCGTGCTGGATTTCCTGCCGCCGCACCTGCCGGCGGACAAGCCGCGCTACCTGATGGGCGTGGGCAAGCCGGAAGACCTGGTGGAAGGCGTGCGCCGTGGCGTCGACATGTTCGACTGCGTGATGCCCACCCGCAACGCGCGCAACGGCCATCTGTTCATCGACACCGGCGTGCTCAAGTTGCGCAACGCCGTGCATCGTCACGACGAGACGCCGCTGGATCCAACCTGCGACTGTTACACCTGCAAACATTTCTCCCGGGCCTATCTGCACCATCTGGATAAATGCGGGGAAATGCTGGGGAGTATGCTGAATACGATCCACAACCTGCGGTATTACCAGCGGGTGATGGCCGGTTTGCGCCAGGCTATCCAAGAGGGTAAATTGGCCGACTTTGTGGACGCCTTCTATGCTCGGCGCGGCCTGCCTACGCCGCCGCTCGACCGCTGAAAGCCCCTGTCCGATCGTCCAGGCGAAACGGCGCTCGCGCGTCCTTCGCCGGGTGCGTGACCGGGGTTCTGCAGCGGTCGAACCGGTGGCGAGCGACCCCCGGCATCTCTTCTTTTTCCGTCATCCAACTCTGCAAGGAGTAGTGCAATGAGTTTTCTGATTTCCACGGCCCAGGCCCAGGAAGCTGCCGCGCCGGCCGCCAACGCCGCACCGGGAGGTGAATACATTCAGTTCATCTTCCTGATCGGCTTCGTGGTGATCTTCTATTTCCTGATCTGGCGTCCCCAGGCCAAGCGCACCAAGGACCACAAGAACCTGATCGGCGGCCTGCAGAAGGGTGACGAAGTGGTGACTACCGGTGGCATCGCCGGTCGCATCAACAAGGTCACCGACGAGTTCGTGGTGCTGGAAGTGTCCGACAACGTCGAACTCAAGTTCCAGAAGGGCGCCATCGCCGCGACTCTGCCGAAGGGCACCCTGAAGGCCCTCTGAGCCTTCCTTAATCTAGCTAACACCGGGGCGCGCAAGGCGCCCCGCCTTTATCTCGGGCGGTGTCATGCTCAACAAATATCCCCTCTGGAAGTACCTGCTGATCCTGGCCGTACTGGTCGTGGGCGCCATCTATTCGGTTCCTAATCTGTACCCCGACGATCCGGCCCTGCAGATCAGCGCTTCCAGCACCGAACGCACGGTGACCCCCGCCGAGGTGCAGCGTGTCAACGCGGCCCTGGCCGAGGCTCATCTGGCGGTGAAGTCCAGCGATCTCAATGAGAACGGCAGCCGGGTGCTGATCCGCCTGATGCGCGCCGATGATCAACTGCCGGCCCAGGAAGTGGTCCGCCGTACCCTGGGCGACGACTTCGTGGTGGCCCTGAACCTGGCGCCCACCACCCCGCAGTGGCTGCGCAAGCTGGGCGCCAGCCCCATGAAGCTGGGTCTGGATCTCTCCGGCGGTGTGCACTTCCTGCTGGCGGTGGACATGGACAAGGCCGTGGATGCGCGCCTGAAGGTCTATGACAACGAGGTCAAGACCCTGCTGCGCCGCGAGAAGGTGCGCTATCGCAGCATGCCCGACCAGAACGGCGCCCTGCAGCTTGGCTTCACCGATGCCGCCGACCTGCAGCAGGCCCAGAGCCTGATCCGCAAGAACTACACCGATTTCGAGCTGACCACCGATACCCGTGGCGACCTGCAGGTGCTGCGTCTGCAGCTGACCGAGGCCAAGCTGCGGGAGATCCGCAACTATGCCGTCACCCAGAACCTGACCACGGTACGCAACCGGGTCAACGAACTGGGTGTGGCCGAGCCGCTGGTGCAGCGCCAGGGCGCCGACCGCATCGTGGTCGAGCTACCGGGTGTGCAGGACACCGCCGAAGCCAAGCGCATCCTCGGCAAGACCGCCAACCTGGAATTCCGCCTGGCCGCCACCGCGGACACCCCGCGGGCCTCCACCGAGAGCTTCGAATTCCGCGAGCCCGGGCGTCCGGCGGTACCGCTGGAGCGTAACGTCATCATCACCGGTGACCAGGTCACCGACGCCTCGGCCAGCTTCGACGAGAACGGCCGGCCCCAGGTCAACATCCGCCTGGATGGCCACGGTGGCGATCTGATCAACCGTGCCACCCGCACCAACGTCGGCCGCAGCATGGCCGTGGTGTTCATCGAGCAGCGCCCGGTCACCCGCTACACCACCCAGACCGTGGACGGCGTGCAGAAGGAAGTGGCGGTGCCCGGCTTCGAGGAAGAGCGGCGCATCATCAGCCTGGCGACCATCCAGTCGGCCCTGGGCAACAGCTTCCGCATCACCGGCCTGAATGGCTCGGGCGAGGCCTCGGAACTGGCGCTGCTGCTGCGTGCCGGTGGCCTGGCCGCACCCATGTACTTCGCCGAAGAACGCACCCTCGGCCCGAGCCTGGGCGCCGACAACATCGAGAAGGGCATCGATGCCTCGCTGTGGGGCATGGTCTTCGTCTCGCTGTTCCTGATCGCCATCTACCGCTTCTTCGGGGTGCTGGCGACCATCGCCCTGGCGTTCAACATGGTGCTGCTGATGGCGCTGATGTCCATCCTGCATGCCACCCTGACGCTGCCGGGTATCGCCGGTATCGTGCTGACCATGGGTCAGGCGGTGGACGCCAACGTGTTGATCTTCTCGCGGATCCGTGAAGAGATCGCCAACGGCATGCCGATCCAGCGCGCCATTCACGAAGGTTTCAATCGGGCCTTCACGGCGATCCTGGACTCCAACCTGACGACCCTGCTGGTGGGCGCCATCCTGTTCGCCATGGGCACCGGGCCGGTCAAGGGCTTCGCCGTGACCATGTCGCTGGGTATCTTCACCTCCCTGTTCACCGCCATCTTCGTGACCCGTGCCATGGTCAACCTGATTTATGGCGGCCGGAACGTCAAGAAGCTGTGGATTTGAGGACGCGGCCATGAAAAAGACCATCAACTTCATGGGCGTACGCAATATCGCGTTCGCCATCACCGCGCTCCTGACCGTACTGGCGCTGTTCAGCTGGTTCTATAAGGGGCTGAACTTCGGCCTGGACTTCACCGGCGGCACCCTGATCGAGCTGCGCTACGAGCAGCCGGCCGACCTCGGCAAGATCCGTCAGGAATTGCAGGGCGCCGGCTTCGAAGACGCCGTGGTGCAGAGCTTCGGCGCCACCACCGACGTGCTGGTACGGATGCCCGGTGACGATCCCCAACTGGGCCAGAAGGTGACCGGCGCGCTGCAGCAGGCGAGCACCGAGAACTTCTCCCTGACCCGTACCGAGTTCGTCGGCCCGCAGGTGGGCGAGGAGCTGCGTGACCAGGGCGGCCTGGGCATGTTGCTGGCCCTGGGCAGCGTGCTGGTCTACGTGGCCTTCCGCTTCCAGTGGAAGTTCGCCGTGGGCGCCATCCTGTCGCTGGTGCACGACGTGGTGGTGACCCTGGGGCTGCTGTCGTTCTTCCAGATCACCTTCGACCTGACGGTGCTGGCGGCGGTCCTGGCGATCATCGGTTACTCGCTCAACGACACCATCGTGGTGTTCGACCGGGTGCGGGAGAACTTCCGGGTGCTGCGCAAGGCCGACCTGATCGAGAACATCAACGTCTCGACCACCCAGACCCTGCTACGGACCCTGGCGACCTCGATCTCGACCCTGCTCGCCGTGGGAGCCCTGCTGATCTTTGGTGGCGACAACCTGTTCGGCTTCTCGCTGGCGCTGTTCATCGGCGTGATGGCCGGTACCTACTCGTCGATCTATATCGCCAACGTTGTGCTGATCTGGCTGGATCTGAAGAGCGAGGACCTGATTCCGCCGCAGGCCAAGGAACTCGACGAGCGTCCCTGATGTCCCAGGCATGGCAAAGGGCCAGGTGCCCGCTATGACAGAGTAGTCAGGAGGTTGTAGTGAACAAGTCGATGCTCGTAGGTACGGTTCTGGGAGCCATCGTCGCCACCGCAGGTGGCGCCGTGGCGTACAGTTTCGTCGACCGCGGGCCTCAGTACGCCGAGGTCGTCGCCGTCCAGCCGGTCAAGGAAACGGTCAAGACCCCGCGCGAGGTCTGCAAGGAGGTCGCGGTGACTCATCGGCGACCTGTTCAGGACCAACACCAGATCGCCGGGACCGCCGTAGGCGCGGTCGTCGGCGGTCTGCTGGGCAACCAGGTCGGCAACGGCAGCGGCAAGACCCTGGCGACCATCGCCGGTGCCGTGGGCGGTGGTTACGCCGGCAACAAGGGTCAGGAATACATGCAGAACCGCGACACCTACACCACCACCCAGACCCGCTGCAACACGGTTACCGACAGCAAGGACCAGGTGGTCGGCTATGACGTCAAGTATCTGCTGGATGGCAAGATCGGCCAGGTCCGCATGGACCACGAGCCGGGCAAGCAACTGGAAGTGAAGAACGGCCAGGTGCTGGCCAGCCAATGATCCGCCTTGACCGCTGAAGCCCCAGGGCTTCAGCCGATGAAAAAACCCGCTACCAGGTGACTGGTAGCGGGTTTTTCATGGGGGTTTCGTGCTGATCGAAACGCTCTTCCACGCTGGCCAGAGGCGCAGGGCGCCCTGGCCGGAGCCGTCACTCAGACGGCGGGGCGGGGGGTTTCAGCTTTGGGCCGAAGCCACCGCCGGGCGGAGATCCACGCCGGCGCCTCGAACAGACCGTTGATGCCACGGGCTTCCATCAGCTTGGCGATGGCCACGGGCACCAGGATGCCGAAGGCGCAACCGGCGACGATGTGCAGCAGGCCGTCGTTGATGTGCAGGCCCTTGCTCAGGACGATGCGCGCACCGCTGCCACTCAGCACGTGCATCACATAAATGGGCATGGACAGCGCCCCCAGGGTCAGCACCCACTGCAGCGGCCGTTGCGCCAGCACCATGCAGGTGGCGCTGACGAAGACGATGCCGTTCAGCGCCAGGACCAGGGTGGCCAGGCCACGATCGGTATAGACCAGGCCCAGCAGGCCGTGGAACCAGTATTCCAGCACCACGAACAGCAGACCCGAGCCCAGCATCACCCGGCCGGCCTGTTCCTCGATGGCCTGCTTGAAGTTGTTGAACCAGACGCCGAAGGCGAAGAACACGAAGTTCTGCGCGGTGAAGGTGAAGAAGAAGTCTTCCGGGCCGGCGTTCTGGAACAGATAGACCAGGGCGCCAAAGGCGAACACGGCAAAGAAGGCCAGCGGCTTGGCCCAGCGATAGGCGAGCATGGCCAGGCAGAACACCAGGAACAGGGCATAGAGGAACCAGAACTGCTGGCGTGGCTCCCAGACCGTCAGGACTTCGCTGAAGCTGACGCCGCCATTGGTGTAGCGCGACATCAGCGCCTCCACCGAGCCCTGCAACAGTGACCAGACCAGGAAGGGATAGACGATGGTGTCGATCTTGTTCACCAACAGGCCGCCGGTGCCGCGCTTGACGAAGGAGCTGTAGAAGAACAGGCCGGAAAGAAAGAAGAACAGCGGCATGTGGAAGCTGTAGATGACGCTGTCCACCAGGCCGTGGAATTCGGCGTCCTGCAGGATGCCGGCGTTGAGCAGGCCGCGGACGACATGGCCATAGACGACCAGCACGATGCCAATGGCTTTCGCATAGTCGACCCAGAGATTGCGAGTGTTCATTGAATGATCCTTTTCAAAGGAGAACCTGTGCCGCTGAAGCCAAGCGCTGGGGGCAAACGAAAGCAGGAACGCTGCGGCGCCAGAGCGCGCATCGCGACAGGTTCGGTCATGGTAGGACTCCCGAAGGAACGACGTCCGTAAGTAGCCGGTTACAGGAAGGGGCTCCTTGCCCGCGTTCTGACCATGGCTATCTGCCATTGTTCATGGCTTGTTTCCGGCCAGGCGTGAACGGGGCGACACTTTGGCCGCCTGAGGGACAACTGTCCGACGAGCTGTAACCGGATGTTTAAAGCGAGTCTTTGACGAACTGCAACTGCCGCTCCTTGAGCAGGGGTTCGTAACGTGGCGAGGTGTAGATCAGCAGGACCTGTTTCCGACGTGCCGCCTGGGCGCTGAACTTGTAGACCACGGTGTCGTGATCGAAGGCCAGATAGGCCTGGGCGTCGTCATCCTGGTTCAGGCGTTCGAAGGCGGCGGCCGATGACTGGGAGGAGGGCTTGCCATACTTCTGGGTGAGGCCTTCGGCGATCAGAAAGGACTGGGCCAGGGGCGTGACGATGGACAGCCGCAGGAAGCGACCATCGATGAAGAAGGCACCGGCCTCGACTTTTTCACCGGCGAAGGCGAGGTCGTTGCATTCGAAATACTCGACGCCGACCACGTCGATCTTGCGCGGCTGGAAGGTGCAGAGCTTTTTCGCCAGAAAGGTTTTCTGGTCAGTGCCGAAGGCGATGCCCGCATAGCCATCCACGGCTTGGGCCGGCGCCGGGAACAGCACCAGCAGCGCCAATAAGGGCGCAAGGAAAGGCGACAGGTAGGACCTGACGGTCATGGTGATCTGGATTCCCTTCACGAAGGCCCTGGGGCCCACTCAACCCGACGGATGCTAGAAGCTCCGCCGGGGCTTTGCCACCGCTGTCGACGGCTTTTGTCGAGGGGTTCAGGGTTGGCGTCAGGCGATGCCGGGCGGAATCTGATCCTTGCCGTAATCCTTGAGCTTCTCCAGGTTTTCCGGCTTCTGGTGCTCGGGGACGTCGTCGCCGTCGGCGGGGGTGTCCAGGGGTTCCTGATCGCGGGTGTCTTCGCTCATGGCAGCGCTCTCGGCAGGGGATGTTCGACTTTGAGGGGAGCGCCGACCCGGCGGTTCCGCAGGATCAGGCGCTGGCGTGGTCGTCGAGCCAGCCTTCGCGCCGGGCCAGGCGCCAGGCGAGCAGGGCGGAGATCAGGCCGCGCAACGCCATGAAGGTCAGAAAGGCCAGCCACAGGCCGTGATTGCCGAGGCCGCGCAGCAACCCGCCGAGGGGCAGTGCCAGCAGCAGGGCGAGGAGCATCGAGTTGCGCATCTCGCGGGCGCGGGTGGCGCCGATGAAGAGGCCGTCCAGCAGGTAGCTGACCATGGCGATCAAGGGCAGCAGCGCAAGATAGGGCAGGTAGGCATGGGCCTCCTGGCGCACCGCGGCGATGTCGCTCTGCAGGGCGACGAACAGATCGCCGCCCAGGGCGAAGGCGACGGCGAACACCAGGCTGGCCAGCAACGACCAGCCGCCGGCGATTACCAGCACCCGGCGCAGGGTGGCGCCCTCGCGAGCGCCGAGGGCATGACCGGCCAGGGCCTCCACCGCATGGGCGAGGCCGTCGAGGGCGAAGGCGGTGACCAGCAGGCCATTGAGCAGCAGGGCGTTGACCGCCACCGTGGTCTCGCCCAGCTGGGCGCCCTGGGCGGCGAACAGCAGGAACACCGCCTGCAGCGCCAGGGAGCGGATGAAGATGTCGCGATTGACCGCCAGCAGCGGGCGCCAGCTGGCGAGCTGGCGCAGCGCCTGGCGATCGATCCGTCCCGGCCACAACCGCAGACGGCGCAACACCAGCCCGAGGCCGAGCAGCATGCCGCTCCATTCCGCCAGGACCGAGGCCAGGGCGATGCCCTGCACCCCGGCGCCCAGGCCGAGCACGAAAGCGGTCACCAGCAGCAGGTTCAGGGCATTGGTGGTGAGCAGCAGCACCAGCGGCGTGCGTGCATCCTGGGTGCCGAGCAGCCAGCCGATCAGCGCGTAGCTGAGCAGCGCCGCAGGCAGGCCGAGCAGGCGCAGGTGCAGGAAGCGCGCGGCCAGCTCGGCGAAGGCGGGATCCAGGCCGAGCCAGGCGAGCAGCGGCTCCAGCGCCAGGCTGGCCATCAGCAGCAGGACCAGCGACAACCCGAGGCCCAGCAGACCGGCTTGCAAGAGGATCTGGCGCAGGGCGGCACCATCACGGCGCCCACTTGCCTGGGCGGCGAAGCCGGTGGTGCCCATGCGCAGGAAGGCGAGGATGCCAAGCAGGGCGGTGTAGAAGGCGCCGCCCATGGCCACCGCGGCGAGCTGGCGGGCTTGCGGCAGGTGACCGGCGATGGCGCTATCGACCAGGGTCACCAGCGGCACGCTGAGATTGGACAGGATCATGGGCGCGGCCAGCGCCCAGACGCGGCGGTGCAGCAGGGGATGACGCCAGTCGGCAAGCAGGGTGGACATGGGCTAATCGCAGCGGCGGCGGAGGGGGCATTGTAGGCCAGCCAGCCCGGATGGTCCTCCGCCGCCGCGCCTGCGGGTGTCAGTCCAGTTGGCCGCCGCCTTCGCGCAGGTCCGCCTGGGTGGTCGCCGCGCAGGTCAGCGCCAGGCGCAGGCCGGCGACCAGGGTCTCCAGGGCCATGGACGGCGCCCCGGGCTGGTTGGCGGCCTGGGCCGGCAGATAAGGAATATGGATGAAGCCGCCGCGTACCCCGGTGCCCTGCAGGCGATGCTGCAGGCCGTAGAAGACGTGGTTGCAGACGAAGGTACCGGCGGTCTGGGACACCGCCGCTGGAAAGCCGGCGGCGCGCAGGGCATGGACCATGGCCTTGATCGGCAGGGTGCTGAAGTAGGCCGCGGGGCCGCCGGGCACCACCGGCTCGTCGATGGGCTGACGTCCGCCATTGTCGGGGATGCGGGCATCGTCGACGTTGATGGCGATGCGTTCCAGCGACAGCTCGGTCCGCCCGCCGGCCTGGCCGACCGCTACCACCAGGGTGGGGCGATGGCGGTCGAGCAACTCGTCCAGCACCCGAAGGGCGGCGCCGAATTCGGTCGGCAACTGCGCCGTGACCACGGGTAGATCGCCGAGGCGTTCGCCGTCGAGTCGGCGCACGGCCTCCCAGGAAGGGTTGAGCTCTTCGCCACCAAAGGGCGCGAAGCCGGTGAGCAGCAGGGTCATGGGATACCTCACATCAGCAGATAGAGCAGCACCACGTTGCAAGCCAGCACCGCCAGGGCGGTGGGGACCTGGGCCTTGATCACGGCGTTCTTGTCGTCCAGTTCCAGCAGGGCCGCCGGGACGATGTTGAAGTTGGCCGCCATGGGCGTCATCAGGGTGCCACAGTAGCCGGAGAACATGCCGATGGCAGCCATCACCGCCGGATCGGCATGATAGACACCCACCAGCACCGGCACGCCGATGCCGCCGGTCATTACCGGGAAGGCGGCGAAGCCGTTGCCCATGATGACGGTGAAGGCGGCCATGCCCACCACATAGACCACCACCGCCACCAGGCGCAGGTCGAGGGCCACGTAGGCGGTGGCCAGGTGCGCCACCGCCTTGCCGACGCCGGCATCGGTGAAGACCAGGCCGAGCATGGCCAGGGCCTGGGGCAACACCAGCGACCAGCCCAGGGCATCGGTCAGGCGGCGTGATTCGCGCATGGCCTGGATCGGGGTGTCCCGGGTCAGCCAGCAGGCCAGCGCCAGGGCCACCAGGGCGCCCAGGCCCAGGGAGACGAAGGTGACGTTCTTGGGATCGAGCAGCGGCAGGCCGGCGATCTGCACATCCTTGAGCAGCACGCTGCCGATCACCGTCACCACGGGAATCGCCAGTGCCGGAATGAACAGGCGATTGCCCAGGCGGCCGGCGCTGGCGCGGGTCTCGCGTTCAGGGCGAGTCACGTGGTGACCACTGCCCACTGCGCCGCAACCGGCCAGCACGGCCATCAGCAGCACTCCGGCGCCGACCCAGGCCGGCGGCAGGCGATCGCCGGTCAGGAAGACCAGGCTGAACAGGCCCCAGAATAGGCCGCTGGTCCAGCGCTTGGGGTGGTGACGATCGGCCAGGGTCATGACCGCGGTCAGCGCCAGGATGGCGCCAGCCAGCCAGAACAGATACTGGATCGACAGGATCATGGTTGCACCTCCTTGCGCGCGGTCAGCTCGCGATAGAGCTGGCGGTCGAAGCGGTGCAGGCGCAGGGCATGGATGAAAAAGGCGCAGAGGGCCGTGGGAATGCCCCAGAGAGCGATGTGCAGGGGTTCGACATCGAGGCCGGCGCCCAGCAGGAAGGTGTGCATCAGGGCGATGGCGCCAAAGGCGACGAAGATGTCCTCGCCAAAGAACAGCCCGACGTTATCGGTGGCGGCGCAGAAGGCCAGCAACCGCTGGCGCAGGGCCTCGGGCAGGCGGCCATGGAGTTTCTCCGCGGTGCCTTCGGCCATGGGCGCCAGCAGCGGCCGGACCATCTGCGGATGGCCGCCGAGGCTGGTCAGCCCCAAGGCCGCGGTGGTCTCGCGGACGAACAAGTAGAAGATCAGCAGGCGGCCGACGGTGGCGTTGCGAAAGCGGGCGATCCAGTTCTGCGCATGCAGGCGCAGGCCGTGGCGTTCGAGCAGGCCGATCACCGCCAGCGGCAGCAGGATGATCAGCGGCAGGGCGCGCGCCTTGATGAAGCCGGTGCCGATGGCGGCGAGTAGCGCCTCGGGGCTGAACTGGGCGGCGATCCCAGTGGCCACGGCGGCCAGGGCGACCACCAGCAGCGGATTGAATCTCAGCACGAAGCCGACCACGATGACCAGCACGCCCAGCAGCGGCCAGAGGTTGACGGTGGTTTGCATGGGTGGATGTCTCCAGCGGGTCCACCGCGCTCCGGGCAGACGGTGCGGCGGACGGTAGGAAGCCGCAGGCGGCTTCGGCTGATCCAGGCCGTGCCCGTGGCACGGCTCGTTATTGTTGTCGGACGTCATTTGGTATGGCGCCGGCTGGCATCTTTTGCCGTCGGTGGAGCTGGCGTCCAGCAAATAAAACTGTTCGCCGCCGATAGGGAAAAGCGGGGCAGACAAGCCTGCTGGTGGGGGTAAAGTGACGGGATAGACTTGTCGAGGTCCCCATGAATCTGCGCTTTCTCGATACCTTCGTCTGGGTCGCCCGCCTGGGCAGTTTCCGCCTGACGGCGGAAAAGCTCTCCACCACCCAGGCCGCCATCTCCAGCCGCATCGCCGTGCTGGAAAGCGAGCTGGGTGTGCAACTGTTCCTGCGCGACTCCCGCGGCGTGAGTCTGACCGCTGAGGGGCATCGGGTGCTGGGCTACGCCGAGCGGATGCTGGCCACCCAGCGTGAACTGCACGAGGCCCTGGGTCATGGTCAGACCCTGGAGGGCCGCCTGCGCATCGGCGTGATGGATACCGTGATCCACAGTTGGCTGGATCAGTTGATCGCCGCGGTCACCCAGAGCTATCCGGCCATCGAGCTGGAGCTGACCGCCGACACCGCGCTGAATCTGGCCGAGCAACTGGCGCGGGGACAGCTCGACCTGATCTTCCAGACCGATCTGCTGCGCGCCGAAGGCATTCGCAACCTGCACCTGGCCAGCTATCCGGTGCGCTGGCTAGTGGCGAGCGACAGCCACCTGGCGCGGCCTTACGCCAACCTGGCCGAGTTGGCCGGCGAGCGGCTGATCACCTTTTCCCGCCATTCGCGGCCGCACCAGGACATCCTCGGCCTCTTGCAGCGCGAGGGCATCGCCGAACCGCGGGTCTGCTGCATCAACTCGGTGGCGGCCATCATCAAGCTGATGGGCGAGGGCTTCGGCATCGGTGCCTTGCCGCCGGCCCTGGTGATCGAAGAATTGGCCCGCGGCAGCCTGATGCCCTTGCCGCTGGCCGGACCGCCGCCCTTCGATGTCCAGGCCAGCTGGCACGGCGGTGCCGGCCTGGCGCTGAGCGAGGCGGTGGTGGCCCTGAGCCAGACGGTGGTGGCCGACTGGTGTACGCGCCTGGGCCCGGAGCGTGCCCTGCCGGTGCTGGTCTAGCCCGGGTGTTTCAACGGTATCTTATCGCCAGCGCCCGGAATCTTTTGTTGGACAGCGGCGCCCCGGCTTTCCGACACTCGAGCTACTTCCTCAGAGGATCCTGTCATGCCCGCTCGCCTGCTGCTCAATTGCGATTCCGGTGAAAGCTACGGTGCCTGGTCCATGGGCGACGATACCCATGCCATTCCCCTGGTCGACCAGGCCAATCTGGCCTGCGGCTTCCACGCCGCCGATCCCCTGACCATGCAGCGCGCCGTGACCCTGGCGGTGGCCAATGACGTGCAGATCGGCGCCCATCCGGCCTATCCCGACCTGGTGGGTTTCGGTCGGCGGCCCATGGCCTGCACCCCGGCCGAAGTGGAGGCCATGATCCTTTACCAGATCGGCGCCCTGGACGCCTTCTGCCGCGCCGCAGGCGTGCGCGTCGAATACGTGAAGCCCCATGGCGCCCTCTACAACGCCCTGGTCAAGGACGATGCCCTGCTGACCGCCGCGCTCTCCGCCTGCGCCCGCTATCGCCAGGGACTGCCGCTGATGGTGCTGGCCAAGGCCGACAATGACCGCGAGCGCCGGCTGGCCGAAGCCGCCGGGGTGCCGTTGCTGCTGGAAGCCTTCGCCGATCGCGCCTATCTGGCCGACGGCTCCCTGGCCCCGCGTGGCCAGGTTGGCGCCGTTCACCATGACCCCGAGCGCATCCTGGCCCAGGCCGTCGCCATCGCCCGGGGCGAAGACTTTCCCGGCTTCGATGGCCAGCCCATGCGCCTGCAGGCCGACAGCCTCTGCGTGCATGGCGACAATGCCGAATCCCTGGCAGTGCTGCGCCGGCTGCGCGCGGCGCTGGACGCCCTATGATCGCCTGCAAGCCCTTTGGCGTCGCGGCGCTGCTGCTCGAACTGGCCGAGCACCCCGATGCCGAACTGCCTTCGCGCATCGCCCGCCTGGGCGAGCGGATTCGCCAGCGCTTCGGCGCGGCGGTGACCGATCTGGTGGCGGGCTGGACCAGCCTGCTAGTGCACTACGATCCTCGGCAACTGACCCTGGCCGAGCTGCAGGCCGGCCTCGAACCCCTGCTGGCCGATTGGCCAGGTGCCGCGCAGGCGGGCGAGGGCGGGCGTCTGCACGAGGTGCCGACGCTCTATGCCGGACCCGATCTGGCCGAGGTGGCCGAGCGCTGTGGCCTGAGCGAGGCCGAGGTCATCGCCCGGCACTGTGGTCGTGACTATCAGGTAGGCGCCATCGGCTTCATGCCCGGTTTCGCCTTTCTCGGCGAGCTGGACGAGTGCCTGGCGCTGCCGCGGCGCAGCACGCCGCGCACTAGCGTCCCCGCCGGCAGTCTGGCCATCGCCGAACGCCAGACCGCGGTCTATCCCCAGGCCTCGCCAGGGGGCTGGAATCTCATCGGCCGCTGCCTGTGGACGGTCTTCGATGCCCGGGCCGAGCCGCCGTGCCTGCTGGCGCCTGGCGATCGAGTGCGCTTCGTGCCGGTCGACGAAGCCGCCTTTCGTGCCCAGGGAGGTCAGCCATGAGCGGTCTGCTGGTCAGCAAGCCCGGTCCCCTGACCCTGCTGCAGGATCTCGGCCGCCAGGGCTGGCAGCACCTGGGCGTGGCGCCCTCGGGCCCCATGGACGGCCATGCCGCACGCTGGGCCAATCGCCTGGTGGCTAACCCGATGACGGCGCCGCTGCTGGAGATCGCCCTGGGCGGCGCCGAATTCGAGATCAAGACCGACACCTGGCTGGCCCTGACCGGCGCGCCGCTGGACGCCCGGCTGGATGGCGAGTCCCTGCCGCCCTGGTCGTGCTTTCCGGTAAAAGCCGGCATGCGCCTACGCCTGGGATTCGCCCAGGCCGGGCAGCGTGCCTACCTGGCTGCGGCCGGCGGTGGCTTCCAGGCGCCGGGGACCCTGGGCAGCGTGGCCAGCAACCGGCGCGAAGGTCTGGGCGGGCTGGAGGGCCAGGGCGCTGCCCTGACGGCCGGACAGCGGCTGGGCTGCGCGACGGTGACCGTGTTGCATGCCCACAGGTGCGGACCGGCGGCGCGTTTCGTCCCGGACTATCGCGAGGTGCCAACCCTGAGGGTGATCTTTGGCGGCGACGCCGAGGCCTTCGGTCCGACGGCGCAGCAGGCGCTCTGCGACCAGCCCTGGCGCATCAGCCCGCAATCCGACCGCATGGGCATCCGCCTGGCCGGGGACGTGCCCCTGGTGCCACCACGCCGCCAGTGGTCGCTGGGGGTGGTGACCGGTGCCATCCAGGTGCCGCCCGATGGCCAGCCCATCGTGCTCATGGCCGATCGCCAGACCATGGGCGGCTATCCGCTGCTGGGCTTCATCCATCCCCTGGACCTGGCGCGCCTGGCCCAGTGCCCAGCCCACCACGAGGTGCGTTTCGCCCCGGTGGAACTGGCCGTCGCCCAGGACGAATGGCGCCGTTTTCTCGCGTTTTTCTCCAGTTGAAGGCGCAGCCGGTCACGGCCGAGGAATCTTGTCCGCTTCGATGAGTCGCACGCTCAGGGGCGATGCCGACTTCCCTTTCTCGGCGTCTGGCTTGAAACTTGCCTCACACGTCCCCTGTGACGACCGACAAGAAGGAGCTGGAACCGGCGATGAAAACTCCCAAACGCATCGAGCCGCTGATCGAGGACGGCTTGGTCGATGAGGTGATACGGCCCCTGATGAGTGGCAAGGAGGCGGCGGTCTACGTAGTGCGCTGCGGCAGCCAGGTACGCTGCGCCAAGGTCTACAAGGAGGCCGACAAGCGCAGCTTCCGCCAGGCTGCCGAATACCAGGAGGGGCGCAAGGTGCGTGGCAGCCGGGAAAATCGCGCCATGGCCAAGGGCTCCAAGTTCGGTCGTCGCGAGCGCGAGGACAACTGGCAGAACGCCGAGGTGACGGCGCTCTATCGCCTGGCCGACGCCGGGGTGCGGGTACCCAAGCCCCATGACTTCCTCGATGGCGTGCTGCTGATGGACCTGGTCACCGACGGCAATGGCGAGGCCGCGCCGCGGCTCAACGACGTGACCCTCACCGCCGAGGAAGCGCTGCGCTATCACGAGCTGATGATCGGCCAGATCGTGCGCATGCTCTGCGCCGGCCTGGTCCACGGCGACCTTTCCGAATTCAACGTGCTGCTGGCCGAGGACGGCCCGGTGATCATCGATCTGCCCCAGGCGGTGGACGCGGCTGGCAACAACCACGCCTTCCGCCTGCTGGCGCGGGACGTGGAGAACATGGCGCTGTACTTCGGTCGCTTCGCCCCGGAATTGCGCACCACCCGCTATGCGCCGGAGATGTGGGCCCTGTTCGAGAAGGGCGAGTTGTTCGCCAATACCCGGCTGACCGGCGAGTTCGCCGAGCGTGAAGACCAGGCCGACGTCCATGCGGTGATGCGCGAGATCGAGGCGGCGCGGCGTGACGAGGAACGCCGCCAGGCGGCGCGCCGTGAACAGGATGAACCCAGCGTGCGCGAGGAGCCGCCACCACCGTGGTTAAGCTGAGCGTGAAGCAGAACGATTAGCGCTGCGATGAGACGAACGGCCCCAGTGGTCGGGCGATGAACGGCGCTTCCCTGGCGCCGGCGCGCTAAACTGGGCACTGAACAGCACAGGACTCTTTTCATGCAAGGCCATCCGGACGTCATCAACTACCTCAACCAGCTGCTGCGTGGCGAGCTGGCGGCGCGCGACCAGTACTTCATCCATTCGCGGATGTACGAGGACTGGGGCCTGATGCGCCTGTACGAGCGGATTGGCCACGAGATGGAAGAGGAAACCCAGCACGCCGATGCCCTGCTGCGCCGCATCCTGTTCCTCGAAGGCACGCCGGACATGCGGCCCAACGCCATCACCGTGGGCCAGACCGTGCCGGAGATGCTGCGTGCGGACCTCGCGCTGGAGTACGAGGTGCGCGAAGCCCTGGCCCAGGGCGTGGCTCTGTGCAACCAGCACAAGGATTTCGTCACCCGCGAGATTCTGGTCGTGCAGCTGGAAGACACCGAGGAAGACCACGCCTACTGGCTGGAGCAGCAGCTGGGCCTGATCGACAAGATCGGCTTGCAGAACTACCTGCAATCCCAGATGAAGGGCGGCACCACGCCCCACGGCGCCGGCCTCTAAACTCGGCGGAGCGGCGCTGCCAAGCGTCGCTCAGGACGTGCGGGCGTCGCCCTCCGGCGCCCGTGGCAGATAGAGCGAGATGCAGGTGCCCGCGCCAGGTGTGGTGTCCACCTGGATCTGACCGCCCGACTGGTGCACGAAGCCGTGCACCATCGACAGTCCCAGGCCGGTGCCCTGGCCTGGCGGCTTGGTGGTGAAGAAGGGATCGAAGATCCGCTCCACTATCTCCGACGCGATGCCGGTCCCGGTATCGCTCACCTTGACCCTCACATAGTCGCCGGCGGGCAGGTCGTGCGGTCGCTCCGGCGCATCCTCGGGCAGATTGGCCGTGGACAACCGCAACTGGCCTCCCTGGGGCATGGCATCGCGGGCGTTGATTGCCAGATTGAGCAGGGCGCTTTCCAGCTGGACCGCATCGATCACCGTCGGCCAGAGCGGCTCCGCCGGCTCGGCCTGGACCTCGATCGCCGGACCGACGCTGCGACGGATCAGCTCCTCCATGGCCAGCATCAGCTCGTTGACGTCGGTGGGCTTGGGTTCCAGCGTCTGCCGCCGGGAAAAGGCCAGCAACCGCTGGGTCAGGGAGGCCGCGCGCGCGGCATAGGCCTGGGCGCCACCGAGCAGCCGGTCGAGCTGGTCGGTACGATTCTGCTGCAGGCGGCGCTCGATCAGCTCCAGGCTGCCGATGATGCCGGCCAGCAGGTTGTTGAAGTCATGGGCGATGCCGCCAGTCAATTGGCCTATGGCTTCCATCTTCTGCGCCTGGTGTAGGGCCTGCTGGGCCTGGGTCAACTCGGCGGTGCGCTCGATCACCCGCTGTTCGAGGGTCTCGTTGGCGGTCCGCACCGCCTGGAACAACTGGGCCTGTTCGATGGCAATGGCCGCACGGGCGGCCAGGGCGACCATCAGCCGTTCGTGGCGGGCGTTGAAGCGCCTCGGCTCGGGATGGCCGAAGCCCAGTCCGCCCAGCACCGCCCCGCTGCGGGCTACCACCGAGACGGCCAGATAGCTGCGCAGGGGCAAGCGGCCCGCCGTTCTGCCGGGAGTCGCCAGGGCCTGGCCAAGCCGGGGATCGCTCGCCAGGTCGTCGCTCCGGACCACGCCCGCGCTGTCCAGGGTGGTGGCGAACAGCGCGGTGGCGCCGGACTCGCCGAACTGCTCGAAAACACCCCGCTCGACGCCGGACAGGGTGAAGCGCTGTAGGCGCCCGCCACGCGCTTCGGGCTGTGGATTGAAATAGGCGCCGAAGTCCGCTCCGGTCAGCTCCACGCCGGCATCGGTCACGGTCTGCACCAGGTGCGCCAGATCCAGCTGGCTGGCCACCTCCGTGTCGATGCGCTTGAGGGCTTCCAGGGTACGGGTTTCCTCGCGCAACTCGGCCTCGGCCTGCTTGCGGTCGCTGATGTCGACGAGGAATTCGAAGGCACTGCCGTCGGGCAGGCGCTTGGCCGCCACCAGGGCCCAGCCAGTCGAGCCGTCGCGTCGCCGATAGCTGCGCTCGTCGGGCGGCAGCTGGTCGTCGGCGCATCGCAACGTCGGCGCGGGCCAGGCGATGCGACCGGCCACCAGATCCTCGTGGTCATGCCCGCTCATGCGCAGGAAGGCGTCGTTGGCATCGATCAACCGGCCCTCGGCGTCGAAGCACAGCGCCCCCACCGTCTCGATTTCCAGGGCGGTGCGAAAGCGGCGCTCGCTGGCCTCCAGGGCGGCCCGTGCCAGATGGGCTTCGGTGACGTCCTGCCCCTGGCAGAAGATGCCGATTACCTGGCCGGTTTCGTCGGTCAGGGGTTCATAGATGAAATCCAGGTACAGGGTCCGGATCGGTTCACCCGCCGTTTCCAGTCGCATCGGCTGGTGTTCGGCGACGAAGCGGCGACCGCTGCGATAGACCTGTTCGAGCCACTCGAAGTAACCCTGATTCTGCAGCTCGGGAAAGACTTCGCGTACCGTGAGACCTTCGCGGGGCCGACCATCGAACAGTCGGCTGAAGGCGACGTTGACGAAGTCGAAGACGTGGTCCGGGCCGCGGACGATGGCGACGAAGCCCGGCGCCTGTTCGAACATCCGCCGCTGGCGCGCGGCATCGGCGGCGCGCCGGCGTTCGTCGAGGATGCGTTGGGTGGTCTCGTGCCCCTGGTTGAACAATCCGGCGACCTCGCCGCCTTCACCGCGGATCGGCGTGAAGCTGTAGTTCCAGTAGGTCTCGGTGACCACGCCCTGACGCACCATCGGCAGCAACTGGTCGAAGACGGAAAAGCCCTGGCCGGTGCTCAGGACCTGCTCGAATTGCGGCCCCACCACCGGCCAGATGTCCTGCCAGACCTCCTGCGCCGGACGGCCCAGGGCCCAGGGATGCCGCTCGGCGGGGATCGGCGCCCAGGCGTCGTTGTAGAGCAGCAGCAGGTCCGGCCCCCAGTAGATGGCGGTGGGAAAGCTGGAATTCAGGCAGATGCTGAGTGCGGAGCGCAGTGATTGCGGCCACTGCGACGGCGTGCCCAGAGGGGATTCCGACCAGTCGTGGGTACGCAACCGGGCACCCATTTCGCCGCCGCCGGCGAGAAAGTCCAATTCGTTCCAGTCGGCAATCTGCGCTGCCATCGATCACCTCTCCCCAGCCACTGCTGCCGTTCCAGGCGTTCAGACCACAATTGCACCAGAACTGCATGACCGCGACAGGTTTTTTTAGTTCGGGGTGGCGCTACAGGCGGGGCGCGTAACGTTCGATGGCCTCCGGCAAGGCCCAGCCCGCGGCGAAAGCCAGGATCAGCAGGATCAGCGGCAACAGTACCCACCAGGTCCGGGTCGGAACGGGTTCCAGGCGATTGCCGCCGGTCTTTTGCAACAGCGCCAGGCTAAGGCCGCAGAAGCCCCCGGCGAGCAGAGCGCCGGCCAGGATGTCGGTCGGCCAGTGCACGCCCAGATAAACGCGACTGAGGGCGATGAGCGCGGCCGGCAGGGCCGCGATCACCAGCCAGGCGAGGCGCCCGCGTGGCCCGTAGCGGCGGCCGACCAGGATGCCCAGGGTCAAGAAGAAGGCAAAGGAGGCCGAACTGTGGCCGCTGGGCAGACTGTAGGTGGTGAGCGGCTCGGCCAGCACGTCGGGTCGGGCACGGGCCAGCAGGTTCTTCAGTTGGCCATTGGCCAGGGCGGTGCCCAGGGTGGTGCCCAGGGCGAACAGCAGCGGCCGCCACTGGCGGAAGGCGGCCAGCACCAGAATCAGCACCGCGGCGAGGATCAGCTGGGTGCGGAAATCGCCCATGCGGGTAATGACCACGGCGACCAGGTTGAGCCAGCCTTCGCGATGCTCCTGGACCAGCGCCATCAGGCCCTCGTCGAAGGCGCGCAGGTGATGCCAGCCGAACAGCAGGGCCAGCAGACCGACCAGGCAGAGCGCACCGCTGAGCAGGGTGGTGCCGGCCCGCTCGCGCCAGGCGCCGTGGGCGATGACGGTCGCCAGCAGCACAGTGCCGCCCGTCACGAGGCCCGCCTGATACCAGAAGCCCTCGGGCAGCGGCAGGCGCAAGGCCGCCCCGGCCACCCAGCCTGGGCCCAGAGCCGCGATCGACCAGCCAGTCGCGGCCACCAGACTGACGGCGGCGAACTTCACCACGGGCATGTCGAGCATGCCGGCGATCAGCGGCAACAGGGGCCGCAAGGGGCCGATGAAGCGGCCGACCAGCAGGCTGGCAACGCCGTACTTGTGGATGAAGTCTTCCGCGCGGCTGATCCATTCGGGATGGGTACGCAGGACCGGCAGGCGGCGAATGCGTTCGTGGAAATGGCGGCCGAGAAAATACGATACGGCATCGCCGAGGATGCCACCCAGGAAGCCCAGCAGCAGGGTGTCGAAGAGACTCATGGCGCCGTTGCCGGCGGCGATGGAAATGGCGAACAGCACCACCGTGCCGGGCACCACCAGACCGGCCAAGGCCAGGCATTCGAGAAAGGCTACGACGAAGATGGCAACGCCGAGCCACTCATTGTGATGGGTGATCCACTGGGTCAGGCCGGCGAACAGTTCCGTCATCGAAAGGCTTCCTGGGGCTAAGGGCTGCGTCCTCAGACCCATGGGGAAAGCCTTGGTTGCCTCAAGGACGCGGATCGAGACGCAACGCCTCGGGGCGGGGAGATTGTAAATCGCGCTCGGGAATTTCCCAGACCAATAACTGTGGCGGGGTTTGTCGGAAGGCAGGGCTGTCGAAGTAGTCCCGCGCCGCGCCGGCGAAATGCCCGCCGTCCTTGGCGAAGCGCCCGACGCTGGCCCCCAGGGCCTGTTCCAGGAAGGGCAGAAAATTGGAATTGCGCGAGAAGGAGGTGCCGATCACCGCGACATTGGGCAGGTCGCCGTCGCCGAACAGATCATCGCTGGCGCCGGCCGCGGCGCGGCTGTCGACCTGGGTCAGCCGCAGGACCTCGGGTGCGGGTTGCAGGCGCGGCGGTAGCCAGTCCAGGCCGGCCAGGCGCACCAGGTCACCGGGCCGCGGCGCTGGCGCCAGGTGCGTACGACTGAAGGCCCGCGCCGGAGTGGCGTGGAAGGGCAGCGCCTGGATATGGGTGGCCAGGGCGCGGGCCGCGGTCTCGGCACCGGTCTCGTTCCAGTGGGTGTCGGTGCGCAGGAAGGCGGCGCTGCCCAGGGGCGCGAGTGCCGCGGTGAGGTCGAGCACCGGCACCTGGGCGGCGCTGAGCAGCCGCGTCCAGTCGGCGACGCGGCTGGCGAAGGCGGCCGGTCGGTGCAGGCTGCACAGCTGGTCGGCGGCGATGCGGCTCTTGTCCGGCACCACGGTGACCAGCAGCTGGATGTGCCGGGCAGCTAGTTGCTGACGCAGCTCGATCACCGTCTGGGCGCGGGCCCGGGCATTGGCGGCCGCCTGGCGCGGGACGTCGAGTTCTTCGGCGAGAAACAGCCAGCCAGGGCAGCCCTGACGTACCCGCGGACCGGTATCGCCCAGCAGCAGCCAGCTGGCGCCCCGTTCCAGGCGGGCAGCCGCTTCCGGCAGCGGCGCCTTGGCCAGCTCCTTGGCGATATGGTGGGTGAGCTCGCCTTCGAGCAGGGCGTGGCGATCCACCCGCTCCGGCCAGAGCGACAGGCGCTCGCTCAGCAGCGCCCAGGCGCAGGACGCCAGGCCAAGTGCCAGGAACAGCGCGAAGACGATTCCCGCCAGGGGCGCCAGGCGTGTGCTGGTGACACTGGGCGGCTGCGGGGCGGGCGAGGGCGGCAGGGCGGGAGCGCTCATGACGGCGGCCTCAGAACTGGAAGTAGAGGAAGGGCACGGCTTCGCGGCTGGCGATCAGCGCGAAGCAGAGCAGGAAGCCGGCTATCGGCCAAAAGGCACCGACACCGCGCAGCAGGGCGCTGCCAGGCAGACGCGCCTCGATGCGCGCCTGCCACAGCGGGGCGAGGACGCAGGCCACACCCAGGGCGGCAGCCAGGCCGTGCACGGGTCTCAGGGTCACGGCCAGGGCATCGCCCAGGGCGAAGCCGTGCAGGCCGAACTGACCGGCGTACATCGACAGCGCCGTGGCGAAGTCCGGCGCGCGGAACAGTGTCCAGGCCAGGGCCACGAACAGCAGGGTCAGGCCGTGGGCCAGGGGACGCGGCAGCGGGCGGCCACCGAGTTCGTCCCAGAGGCGATCCAGGCACAGCGCCAGGCCGTGCAGCATGCCCCAGAGCAGGTAGTTCCAGCTGTCGCCGCCGTGCCAGAGGCCGGCGATGGCCATGGTCAGGAAGAGATTGCGATAGGTGCGCCAGCGACCGCCGCGATTGCCGCCCAGGGAGATGTAGAGATAGTCGCGCAGCCAGCTGGACAGCGACAGGTGCCAGCGCCGCCAGAAGTCCTGGATGCTGCGGGCGAGATAGGGTCGGTTGAAGTTTTCCGGGAAGTGGAAACCCAGCATCAGGCCCAGGCCGATGGCCATGGCGCTGTAGCCGGCGAAGTCGAAGAACAGCTGCAGCGAATAGGCCAGGCAGCCGATCCAGGCGTCGACGAAGGACGGCTGATCGAGGTGGAAGGCCACATCCACCAGCGGCGACAAGGTGTCGGCCACCAGCACCTTCATGCACAGGCCGATCATGAAACGGCGCGCGCCGAGGGCGAAATTCTCACGAGTGAACCAGCGCTGGTTGAGTTCGCGCCGCACCCAGTCGTAGCGGATGATCGGCCCGGCGATGGAGTGGCCGAACATGGAGATGTAGGTGGCGTAGTTGACGAAGCTGCGCTCCACCGGCACCACGTGGCGGTGGACATCCACCAGGTAGGAGATGGCCTGCAGCACGATAAAGGACAGCCCGGCCGGCAAGGCCACCTTCTGCCAGTCCAGCGGCAGGGCGCCGGCGCTCACCAGCACCTGACTCCAGGTGGCAGCGACGATGTTGGCGTACTTGTACCAGCAGAGCACCGCCAGGTTGAGCACGATCAGCCCGGCGAGCAGCCGTAGCCGGGTCCTTGAGCCTTCGCGCGCGCGATCCACCAGTAGCCCGCCGACCCAGGCCAGCAAGGCCAGGGCCATGTGCAGCAGCAGGAACAGCGGACTCAGCCAGCCATAGAACAGCCAGCTGCCCACCAGCAGCACCCCGTTGCGCCCGCCGGGCCGCGCCAGGGCGTAGACCAGCAGGAACAGCGGCAGGAAGAGGGTGAGGAATTCCAGCGAGGCGAAGACCATCGAGCGGCTGTCCTTAGTGGGCGATAGCGTCCTGGGTGGCGAGCAACCGCGGACCCGCGGCGCCGGGCAGCAGCAGCACGCTGTAGCGCTCGCCGGCCTTGAGTTCGCCCAGGTCCAGGGCGTCACCGGTGGCCTGGCCGGCGCAGGTCAGCTGCACCTTGAGCGCCACGGCGTTGAGGCTGCGGCGCTGGAGGGTGCCGTCAGCGACGTTCTTGAAGATCTCGGCATTGCGGCCGGCCGCCTGCAGCCCCGGGTTCGCGCACTGCGGATCCAGGCTGTAGAAAGCCAGCGAGGCTTTGAGGGCGTTGAAGTCGTCGGGTTGCTCGCGCACCAGGCGCTGCACCAGCGGGCTGCCGGGCAGGACCACCAGGGTGGCGAATTCACCGGCGGCCACGGTCAGCTCCAGCGGGGCCTTGGCCGCGCCCTGGACCAGTTCGCCCTGGATGGCCTTGGTCGCCGGCACCGTCAGGTAGTCGGAGACCGGCTTGGCGGCTTCCAGTTGCAGCCGTGCGGCGGAGCCGGAGGCCTGTAGCGCCAGCGGCTCGCTGCCGGCGTTGACGAATCTGAGGAAAGCCGAGTCTTCGCTGGGGCCGGTGGGATAGAGGGACACCTCGGCCTGGGCCATCCCGCTCACTAGCAGGCCGAGCAGCAGCAGGGCCTTCACTGGGCGGCTCCCTTAAGTTTGTCGGCGGGCAGCTTGTTCAGGGCGTCGACGATGGCCGAACTCCAGGACTTGTAGCCCGGGCCGGTGAGGTGCTGGCCGTCGATGGTGGCCCACTGACCGGGCTTGGCGAAGCTCAGAGAGTCGATGTAGCTGCAGGGTGCGACGTTGCTGGCGAGGAAGCCGGACATCAGCTTGACCCGGTCGAAGGTCTTGCCGTATTTGCCGCCCTCGGTGCCCCAGGTCGGGCCGACCCAGGCGCAGTGGGTCTTGGTGGCGGCGATGGCCTTGGTCAGGCTGGTGGTCTGCTGCCAGACCCAGGTCTTGGGAAAGCTGGGGTTGGTGTAGCTGGCCATGGTGTCGCCCATGACGATCAGCACCAGGTCGGGCTTGTCGGCGGCGATGAGTTCGTTGATCGGCTGGGTGGCGGCCTTGCCGCCGAGCACCACGGCCTTGTCGCCGTTGCGCCGCTCGGCGCCGCCGCAGGTGCCGGGGGTGACCTTGAGCCAGTCGCCGGCGTTGGTGCCGCAGATACCCAGGGTGTGCACCTTGGCGCCTTGCTGCACCAGGCTGTCCTGCAGGGCGCCGATCAGGTAGTCGGGGGTGGCCAGGTGGCTGTCGCCGATCATGAGAATGGTAAGGCCGGTGAGAAGGCTGGCTGCCATGGGAACTCCGTGAATCAGTTGTCGTAGGGGGAACGATAGGGACTGACCGGCAAGGTGAGTGCGCGGTCCTGGGGATCCAGCGTATAGCGCAGATAGAGGCCGCCATTGAGCTGTTGGAAATCGCGGCCGTTGTCGACGCCGAGGTTGCCGCCAACGAACAGCTGGCGCCCGAGCTGGTACTCGGTGGCGCCAAGGAGGCTGTAGCCGATACTGGTCTTGCTCTGGCCGCCATAGACCGCCGGGGCGCCGAGCGCCTGGCTCGCCGCGGCCTGCAGCCGGGCGTCGGCCGGATAGAAATCGGCGCCGTCCTGCACGATGCGCTGCACGCCTACCGCGCCGCGCAGCTGCCAGGTCCAGCGATCGGTACGCTGCGACCAGGTCAGGGGCACGCCCAGGGCATAGAAGCGCTGCGGACTGAAGTAGCCGCCATGGCCATAGGTGAAGAAGGCCTGGTTGTTGTCGTAGGCGATGCCGGTGAGGGACAGGCCCAGCGTCAGGCGGCTGTCTTCGCTGTTGATCAGATAGCGGTACAGCCCGGTGCCCAATTCGGTGCGGCTGTTGTCGACGACATGATTGCCCAGCAGCCGGTACCAGGAGGCATAGGCATAGGCACCGAACTGGCGGTCGTCGTAGCCGAGCTGGCCGCGTACGCCATTGGCGGTCACGCCGCCCCATTGCTGGCCGGTACGGGCGTCCTCGCTGCCGGCGAAGGAGGTCAGGCTGTCGATCACCGCGCGGCGCGAGGCCGAGAGGGTATAGCGGCTGTTATCGGTCAGCGGCCGGTCCAGGCTCACCCCACCCACTGGCGTCGAATAGCGAAAGCCCAGTGGCGTGGTGCCGGCGTCGGCCTTGAGGCCGAGCTGCGGATCGCTGTAGGCCACCGCAAGGCCCACGCCGCTGTCGCTCTGGCTGCCCGGTGAACCCTCCGGCGCGGCCTGGGTGGCGGCCGGACCGCCCCCGAAGCGACTGCGGGCATCGCGGCCGACGCTGCCAGCGTTCAGGCTGACCGGGGTCACCCGCACGGCCAGGCGCACGTCGCCCAGCGGGAAGTCGATCTCCAGTGGCGCTTCCACGTCGGTGAGCTTGCCCAGGCCGCGCTCGTTATCGTTGCTGCGCACGGTCAGGCCCTGGGTGATCCGCGCGCTGCGCGTCTGCAGCAGGTCGTCGAGGGCGCGTTCGGCGGCGCTGTCCTGCGGGGCGGCGGGCGCGTCCGCCAGGGGCGCAGCCTTGGCCGCCGCCAGCAACTGCTCGGCGGTGGGCGGAATGGCCTGGCTGGCCAGGGTGGCGCTGCCGCGCCGCGTGCCGAAGGGATTGGCCGGCGCGCTGGCCAGGGGCCGCGCGGTCTCGGCGTCGCGGCGCTCCACCGCGACCACCTGGCGCAGCAGTTCGGTGGCCCGGCCATCGCGGCCCAGGGCGCGATAGAGACGCGCGGCCTCGGTCAGCACCGCCACGTCATCGGCGCCCAGGGTGACGGCACGTTCGAGGGCGCGTTCGGCATAGGCGCTGTCCCGGGCGCGCACGGCGGCATCGGCCGCGCCCAGTTGCAGCCGGGGATTGTCGGGCGCGCGGTGCAACAGGGGCTCATAGAGGCGCAGCGCCTTGTCGGCCTCGCCATTGGCCAGGTACAGCCGCGCCAGGGCGGCATTGGCCAGGTCATCGTCCGGGCGCTGGGCCAGGGCCGGCGCGAGGGTGTCGTAGGCGGTGACCAGATCGCCGCGCTCGCGCAGCTGGTCGGCCTGGCGCACCCGATAGCGATAGAGCAGGTCTTCATAGCCCTGACGGTGCGCGGCGCTCAGGCGCTGCCCCTGGAGGTCGTGCAGCAGGGCGTTGACCTCGTCGTCGGCGCCACTGCGCAGCAGCACCTCGCCATATTGCAGGCGCAGGGCGGGATCGGGCGTGCGTTCGCGGGCCAGGACATCGCGCAGCAGGCGCAGACCGCGTTCGGGATCGCCAGCCTCGGCATAGGCCGCTGCCAGACCACCCAGGGCCGCGGCGCGCTCGCCGGCCTGCGGCTCCAGGGCCGCCAGCTGGCGGCGTGCGGCCTGCTGCTGGCCGCGGCGGGCCAGGTCGCGAGCGGCGCTTACCCTGGCATCGAAGTCGAGATCGGCGGCCAGGCCGTTCATGGCCGGAGTGCGCTGGGCCGACGGGATGCGCCCGAGCAGCTCGCGCGCCGCCGCGGGATCCTGCTGCTCCAGGGCGAACAGGGCGCGGACATAGAGCGCCTCGGGGCGTTGGGGATCCTTGGCCAGGCCACTGTCCAGGGTCTGGCGGGCCGCCTGGGCCTGGCCCTGGCGCAGTTGCAGGCGCGCCAGGGCGAGCAGCGTCCAGACGTCGTCCGGATCGGCGCGGCGAGCGTCTTCCAGGGCGCGCCGGGCGCCCTGAAGATCGCCACGACCTTCGGCCAGCTTGGCTTCCTGCAGGGCCTGGGTGGCCTTGAGCCGATCCAGATTGCCGAGCTTGGCGCGCTCGGCCGGGGTCAGGGTGTCGATCAGGCGCAGGGCCTCGGCCGGACGGTCGCTCTCGGCCAGCAGGTCAATCAGGCCGCGGCGGGCTTCGAGATTGCGCGGATCCTGCTGCAGGATCCGCCGATAACCGGCCTCGGCGGCGTCCAGCTGCCCGGTCTGGGCCTGCAGCCCAGCCAGGGCTAGCGGCGCTTCCGGACGCTTGGCGTCCAGCCGCAGCGCCTGCTCCACGCGGGCACGGGCGGTAGTGAAGTCGTTGCTCTGCTGGGCCTGACGGGCCTGGGCGAGCAGCGCCCAGTAGCGCACCTCGGCGAGGGGTGCCTGCCAGCGCGCCCCGCCCGGTTGGCGGCTGGCGCGGCTCAAGAGGTCCTCGGCGTCGCTGAAGCGCTCCTGGCGCTGGCGGACGATGCCCAGTCCGCCCAGGGCGTTGGCGTCGTTAGGTGCCGTCTTGAGCCGTGCCTGGAAGGCCTCTTCGGCAGCGCCCAGCTCATTGCGGCGCAAGGCCTCGATGCCGCGGGCCAGTTGCGGATCCAGACCGCCGCTGCGATTCAGGGCACGGCCCTTTTCCAGCTGGGCGCGCAACTCGGCGTCGTCGGGATGCTGGCGTAGATAGGCCTCGAACAGCGGCACCTCGGCCGGACCGGGCGGACCGCTCCAGACCAGGGCCTGGCGCCAGTACTCAGCGGCCTCGCCGCCGATGTCCTTACGCGTGCTGAGATCGGCCAGGGCCTGGATGCCACGGCTGCGACTGGCCGGAAAACGCGCCAGGTGCTTGGCCTGGATCAGCATCAGCGCCGGGTCGGCAGGTTGCAGCTTGCGCAGGCGCTCGATGCCTGGACCCGCTTCCTGCCAGCCATTGGGGGTATAGGCGAGGATGTCGTAGTACTCCCGCGCCAGATCGCCCTGGGGCAGTCGACCACCAAACAGCTGGCGATAGAGCGCCAGGGCCGGCACGGGCTTTTCTTCGCTGACCAACTGGCGGGCATCCACCAGGCGCTGCGGATTGTCGCCACTGGCCAGGGCGATGTCCTGTTCCAGTTGCAAGGCCTGCTGGGGCAGGGGCTTGAGCGCCTGCAGGCGGCGCAGATAGGCCTGGGCCGCCGACAGCCGGTCAGCCTGTACCTCGATCAGGCCCAGGCCGTAGAGCGCCTCGGGCTGCTGCGCATCCAGTTCGAGCAGCTTGTTCCAGGTCTCCTGGGCGCGGGGCGCGTTCTTGCGTGCCTGCCAGAAATGCCCCTGCTCGATGAGCAGCGCTTCGGGCGTGCCGGCCGCCAGGGCCAGCGGCGGCAGCAGGAGACCGGTCAGCAGGGTAGCCAACAGTGGCGTGCGGATCATGGTCTAGCGCTCCAGCCGTTGACGGGCACGGGCACGCAGCGCCGCATAGAGCAGGCCGGCCAGCAAGGCCACGCCCAGGGCGCTCAAGCCCAGCATCAACAGCGGGTGGCGAGCCAGTTGCCAGCGGACATAGAGCAGCGGCCCCAGGCTACCGACGTGATAGGTCTCGTCGGCCACCAGGCTCTGCACCTGCTGGCCACGCACCATGGCCAGGCTGCCCTGCAGCCCCTGGGCATAGTCTTCCCGGGTGGTGAGGGCGCGGCTGATGTCGGCCAGACCTTCGGGGCGGGCGGCGACCAGGGCCACCACGCTGCGACCGCTCCTGAGCGGCGATTCGAAGCCGGCGACGAAGGCCGTGCCGGCACCGCCACTGGCACTCAGGGCCGCGCGGCTGCGCGCCAGGCTGGCCGCGTTGTCACTGCTGAACCACTGGCGCACCTTGAACGCCAGGTCGGAAACCTCGAAGCGCTGGCTGTTGCCGGCGAAGCCGGCCGGCAACTGGGCGGCCCAGCGTTGCAGCAGCGGCTGGTCGGCGCCGCTGGCGATCAGCAGCAGGTCCTTGTCGGCCAGACCCTCGACCTCGCCCGCGCGGGCCACGGTGACCGCGGTGGCGGGATAGCCGGTGGAACTGCCGAAGCGGCCGAGCACGTTCAGGTAGCTGTCGATCTCCGCCGCGCTGGGCGCATCGGGCAGGATCACCGCGGTTTCGCTCAGATCCGCCAGGCGGGTGAAGGGAAAGCCGCTGTCCTTGAACACGCCCAGGTTGGGCAGGGCGATGAAGTGCCGATAGCCGGACAGATCCAGGGTCGAGTCCGGTTCCAGGGTGCCGCGCATGTTGTCGATGATGACGTCGCGGCATTCACCCTGCTTGAGGTAGTCGTACATGAAGCGGAATTGCAGGCGGGCCTGCAGTGCCTCCCCATCCAGCGGCAGCCGCACCTCGGCCTCGCGGGGCAATTCCTCGTCCTTGATCAGACCCAGCAAGCCCTGGTCCAGGTGCTCCTGGGACGGCAGGGGGATGGACTGCACGAAGCGGTCGTTGAAGCTCACCAGCAGCGAGGAATTGGTCGCCACCGGCTGCGGGGTGTAGCGGTATCTGAGGTGCAGCGGCAACCCCTGGTTGCGCCAGAGGAACAGGTCCGGCGGCAGTCGCAGCGGCACGGTCACCGTTCCCGGCGCGTAGCCGGAGACGGCGAGCTCCTTGGGCGTCGCCAGCTCGCCCAGACGCACCGGTCGGTCGCTGGGCAGCCAGTTGGGCGCATCGTAGGGCTTGCGCGGTTGCAGCGCCTGCAGGGTCTCGATGGTCATGCCCTGGCCGGACAGGGTCTGGTGACCCAGGGCCACGGCGCTCGCGGCGCGCTTGAGTTCGTTGGCATCGCGCCCGGAGATCACCAGTAGCTGGCCCTGGGGATCGAAGGGGTTGACCAGGATGTCGACCCGCGCCGCCGTCGGTGCCGGCAGACTCAGGCCCAGGGTCTTGGCGCGCTCTTCGCTGGTGACCAGCACCACCGCATTGCCCTTGGCCGGCAAGGCGCTCTGGCTGCTGGGAAAGCGGGCGCCGCGATAGCTGGCCAGAGCGCTGAACCAGGACGACAGGGTGCCGGCGGCCTCCAGGGTGCCGTTGTCCGCCGCTCCGGCGATGACGAAGGGCAGCTCCAGCGGGCGGGCATCGCGGCGATCAAAGAACGGCTGCGGCAGGCGCGCCAGATCCGGCGCCAGGTCCAGGCGGTTGACCTGGATGTCCAGGCGGCTGCCGTTGCTCACCTTGGCCCAAAGACTGGAGTGCAGCGGGTCTTCGCACTGCATGGTGTAGTGGCCGATCAGCTGGATGCTCAGCCGGTTGAACTCGGTGATCAGCCGCGGCGGGATATCCACCACCCGGGTCTGGGGCGTGCCGGCGGTCTCCTTGGGCAGCGGAATGCTGGCGGCGACCTCGTCGTTGACCAGTACATTGAGCTGGGACAATTCCGGCAGCAGCGCCGGGGAATAGGTGTAGTTCAACGTCACCTTGGCGGCGCTGACGATCTCGTCGGCACGGATATCGAAGCTGACCCCGTCGCGACTGTCGATGCCGCGCAGATTGAAGGGATAGACCGCGCCGAGCTGCTTGAAGCTGTTGTCGTAGCCGCTGCCGGCCATGGCCACGGCCACCGGGGGTGCGCTCTGGGCCAGGGTGATGGCGGGTGCGGCACCCAGGGTGGCGAGCAGGAGCGGGGCGAGACGAAGCGACACGGTCATGGGCGGTCCAGGGAGGCGGAAGAGGAGGGCGCCGTGCGCCGGGAAGGTCGGCTCAGGCGCCAGACGTTGCGATTGAGATCGGCGATGCCGCGCAGGCCGATCAGACTGACCTCGCGCAGCGAGCCCAGCAGGGAATCCGGGCGATGATTGCCCCAGGCCTCGGCCCAGAGATCGGCGCGGGAAAAGGTCATGCGCACCAGCTCACGCTGTTCGGTGACGCTGAGCTCGGCGAAGCGGGTGCCCACCGCGCCGGCGCGGCTGAAGGCCACGGTGGCCGGGAAGCGGCGGCTGCGACCGTCGCGGCTGAGTTCCACCTCGACCGCGCTGCCCTCGGGCACCTGCACACCCTCGGGTAGCTGCAGGCCAACGCCGCTCTGGGAGAAGTCCAGGGTAGTGCACGCCAGGCGGCTGCCATCGGCGAGGACGAGTCCGGCCGGCAGGGCGGCGGCCACCCGCGGTTCGGCGCGTACCTGGCGCGTCTCGCTCGCCACGGCCACCGCGGCACTGGCGATCACCAGGTTGTAGAGGGTCCAGACCAGATTGATGGCCACCGTGGTCACCGCTTCGGGATCGCCGAGGAACAGCCGGCCGATGCCCACCCCCAAACCGAGCAGATTGAGCGCCAGCAGCACGATGTAGGGCCGTGCCAGCTCCCAGTCGAAGTAGTCGCGGGCGATGATGCCGCCCTTGTCGGTGACGTTGAACTTGCCCAGCCGCGGGTTGATCAGCGCCAGCAGCGTGGGCCTGAGGATGTACCAGGCCAGCACCGTCTCGTAGACCTCGTTCCAGAAGGAGTGGCGGAATTCGCCCTGGATGCGCGAGTTGGTCAGGTTGGAATGCAGCACGTGGGGCAGCACATAGCAGGTGATCAGCAGTGCCGAGGCGTGAAAGATCTGCGCGCTGAACAGCAGATAGGCCAGTGGCGCGGTGAGGAACACCAGGCGCGGCAGACCATAGAAGAAGTGCAGCATGGCGTTGAGGTAGCAGAGCCGCTGGCCGAGGGCGAGGCCCTTGCCCAGCAGCGGATTGTCCATGCGAAAGATCTGCGCCATGCCGCGTGCCCAGCGGATGCGCTGGGCGATATGGCGCGACAGGCTTTCGGTGGCCAGACCGGCGGCCTGGGGAATGCCCAGGTAAGCGGTGTTGTAACCGAGCCGATTGAGCTTGAGCGCGGTGTGGGCGTCTTCGGTCACCGTCTCGGTGGCCACGCCGCCGACCTCTTCCAGCATGGTGCGCCGGATTACCGCGCAGGAGCCGCAGAAGAAGGTGGCGTTCCACAGGTCGTTGCCGTCCTGCACCAGCCCATAGAACAGCTCGCCCTCGTTGGGCACGGTGCGAAAGGTCTTGAGGTTCTTCTCGAAGGGATCCGGGGAAAAGAAGAAGTGCGGCGTCTGCAGCATGGCCAGCTGCGGATCCTTGAGGAACCAGCCCAGGCAGACCTGCAGGAAGGAGCGCGTCGGCACGTGGTCGGCATCGAAGATGGCGATGTACTCGCCATCGGTCACCTTGAGCGCCGCGTTGAGATTGCCGGCCTTGGCATGCTCGTTGTTCTCGCGCACCAAATAGGAGACGCCAGCGGTCGCGCAGAAGTGGCGGAAGTCCTCGCGGCGGCCATCGTCGAGCACGTGCACCCGCAGCTTGTCGCGCGGCCAGTCGATGGCCTGGGCCGCCAGGATCGATAGCTTCACGATGCTCAGGGCTTCGTTGTAGGTGGGGATGAAGACGTCCACGGTGGGCCAGGCGGCCGGATCGGCCGGCAGCGGCACCGGTGTGCGGCGCAGCGGCCAGATGGTCTGCAGATAGCCGAACACCAGCACCGCCAGGGCATAGAGCTCGGCGGCCACCAGCCCGTAGCCGAGCACCATTTCCAGCGGCGTCTCGAAGCCCAGGGTGCTGGTCAGGCGCCAGTAGAGGTAGCGCAGCGACGCCAGCAGCGACAAGAGGATCAGCGCGATCACCGGCAGCCGCCCGGGCAGCCGGCGCAGCAGCAGGGCCGCGACGAAGCAGCCGACGGCGAACAGCGCCTGCTCTTCCAGCGCCAGGGGTACGCTCACCAGCAGGGCGCCCAGCAGCGCGGCGGCCGTCCAGGCGAGCAGCTGCAGCCAGGCCGGCGCTACCGGCGCTGCGGGTGGGACGTCGGCACTGCGCGCTGCGCGGCGCTGGCGAATCTGGTCCAGGCGGTCGAGAACGCTCATGGCTAGGAAGGCGCCGCGTAACGCAAGGCTGGTCGCAGCTCGCCGAGCAATTCCCGGCCCAGCTCGGCGAGGCCGTGCGCCCAGGCGTCCTGGACGCTGGCCAACCCCTGGCCCAAGGCCAGTGCCTGCTCCAGGTCAGGACTTTCCGGCAGTACGCCGAGGAGGCGGTCGCCCCAGGAGTGCGCCACGATGGCAGCGATGTCCTGGCTCAGGGGACGTGCGGGATCGACCCGATTGAGCAGGTGCAGCGGATGGACCTGGCCAGTGCAGTGCTGCCACTGGCGTTCGAGGCGCGGCAGACTGGCATAGCCGGTCGCATCCGCGGTCGTCACCCCGAGGACCCGGGTGGCCAGGGCCAGCGCCTGGCGAGTCAAGGGCGTCGAGCCCGTGGGGCAATCGAGGATCACCAGGGTGTCGGCCGGGACGTCGAGTGCCTGCAGGCGCCGCGTCAGCCACTGGGTGTCGGTGGCCAGCGCCCGTTCCAAAGCCTGCAGATCCAGGTCGTCGGGGGCGCCGAAGGGCACCAGGCGCAGGCGATCGTCCACCGCCAGGCAGGCGGAGAGCGGGGCCCTGATCGAGCCGGTGGTGGACGAGGCTTCCTGCAGCAACAGCGAAGACAGCACGTTCTGACTGTCCAGCTCCACCAGCAGCACCGCCTGGCTGCTGCGGCTCAGTGCCTGGGCCAGGCCTGCGGCGATGACCGTCTTGCCGGTCCCGCCCCGGGCCGAGGTCAGTGCCAGCACCGGACCGGCCAGTGCCGGTCGCGAGCGACTCAGCGCCTCATCCAGCGCAGCGACCGCCTGGCTGGCCTGGCGGCTGCTGTGCAGCTGCGCCAGCTCCCGCGACAGCGGCGGCAACTCGCCTGGCTCGACCTGAACGGCAGGCTCGGCAAGCGCGCTGACCGCTTCGACCGATGCGCGTGGGGACGGCAGCGGCGCAGCCGTTGAGACCGCCTCATGCAACTCCGCTTCGGGCGCCTCGAATTCCTGGTAGCGCTGGGGATCACCGCCGAAGGAGCGGAACAGATTGGCAATATCCAGCGAACGGACCATGGCTGATTCCGGGAGGTTGAGGGGCTGGGCAGATGCTTGACGTCAGATTAATGGCTAAAAGCCACCAGGCGTCATTTTTGCGAATACTGTCACGCGGGATTCGTGACGCACCAATTGAAAATGCGTATGCGGGCATTGCAGCGGAGCGAACGGATAGTTGCGCTATTCGCCCCTGTCTTGCGGCAATGGTTGGATGACCTCGACGCCTGGTCAACGCCATGTCTGGTGCGGTTCGGACGAAAGGCGCGGCCTGGGGATGGGGCGGTCGAAGCGACGACGAATGTGGGGATGAGCGGTCGTTTCGGCGGCGAAGGGAGGATGCCGCAGGGTAAGAAAAAGGCCCGCGGGTGCGGGCCTTTGTGCTTATTCCTCGTTGCGCGAACGGTAGGGCTGCGGCCGCGAGAGTTGCGGTCGACCTTCCTGCTCCTCGAAGAAGTAGCGCAGATAGAGGTTGCCGTTGACGTCGCGCTCGTCCTGGGCATTGTCCATGCCCAGACGACCGCCCAGGGCGAATTGTCCGCTGAGGCGGTATTCGCCGTTGGCCGAGAGGCTGTAGGCCACGCCGGTCTTGCTCTTGCTGCCGTATTGGCCTTCACCGGCGGCTTCCGCGGCCGCCTGCAGGGCGGCGTCGTCGGGATAGCGATCCGCAGCGTCCTGGCGAATGGTCTGCACGCCCAGCATGCCCTGCACCTGATAGGCCCAGAGATCGCCGCGCTGCGCCCACACCAGGGGTACGCCGATGGCGAAGTAGCGCTGTGGACTGAAGTAGCCGCCATGGCCGTAGGTCAGGTGATTCTGGTTGTTGTCGTAGCCGATCGCGGTGGCCGAAAGGCCCACGGTGAACAGGCTGTCCGGGCCATTGCGCAGATAGTAGTAGACGCCGGTGCCGATCTCGAAGCGGTCGTTGTTCTTGACGTCATGGCCGGTCAGGCGATGGGCCGCGCCGTAGATGTAGGAACCGTAGCGCCCGTCGTCGTATCTCAGTCGCGCCAAGCCGCCATTGGCGGTGACGCCGCCCCACTCCTGGCCGGTGCGCGGATCGCGGATGCCGCCGTAGGAGGTCAGGGAGTCGGTCACCGAACGCCGCGACACGCTCAGGGCATAGAGCAGGTTCTCGCTGAGGCTGCTCAGCGGGCGTTCCAGGGTCGCGCCGCCGACCACGGTGCTGTATCTCAGGCCCACCGGCGAGACGCCGATATCGCCCTTGAGGCCGCGCCCGGCGTCTTCCACGGCGATGGATGCCGCCACGCCGTTTTCCTTCTGGCTGCCCTCGCTGCTGCTGTCGTTGATTCGCGTCGGGGTGACACGCACGGCCAGGCGCTGGTCGCCGGCGGGGAAGGAGATCTCCAGCGGCGCGCTGACGGTGGTCTGACGCGAACTGCCGCTGGGATCGTAGCTGCGTACGCTCAGACCCTGGGTGATGCGGATGCTGCGCTCGCGCTGCAACTGGCCGAGTATCTGCTCGGTGGCCAGGCTGCTCGACAGGCTGCTGGTGGGCACCACGGACAGGTCGTTGAAGGGGTTGTTGGCAGCCTTCTGCGCCTGCAGCGGATCGCTCCAGGCGTAGTCGGCGCCGCCGGCGTTGCCACCCGCGGCGGCCGGAACGGCGGCCAGGGCGTCATCGCTGCGGGTCTGCCCGGGCAGGGTGGCGAAGGGATTGTCGCTGGCACCGGCGGCGCGGGCCGCGGATTCGCGATCCTTGCGCTCCACCTGCACCACCTGCTCCAGCAGGCCGGTCGCGGTACCGGCCATGCCGATGTCGCGATAGAGCAGGGCGGCGCGGCGCAGCACCTGGGGATCGCTCTGGCCGAGCTTGACCGCCTGATCCAGATACTGGCGGGCGGTGACGCTGTCCTGGGACTTGGCGGCGATCTCGGCGGCGCCCAGGTAGAGTTCGGCGTCCTTGGGCTGGTCGCTGAGCACGTCGCGATAGAGCTGGCGGGCCTTCTGGGTGTCGCCACTGGCCAGGTACATGCGCGCCAGGGCGGCCTGGGCGGCCTTGTCGTCGGGACGGGCCTTGAGCGCCGGGGCCAGGGTGTCGTAGGCGGCGGCCAGCTTGCCCTGATCGGTGAGGCGATCGGCCTGGCGGATGCGATAGCGGGCGAGGAGGTCGTCGTACTGTTGCTTCTCGCCACTGTCGAGTACCACGCCCTGCAGGTCGCGCAGGACGTTGCCCACGGTCTGGTCCTGGTTCAGCTGTAGCTGAATGCTGGCGTAGTGCAGCTGCATGGCGGGCGCCGGGCGGGTATCGCCGGAGATCATCGGCTTGAGCAGGGCCAGACCGTGTTCGGGATCGCCAGCGGTGGCGAAGGCCTCGGCCAGATCGCCGATCAGATCCGGATTGCGCCCGGCGCGGGCTTCCAGGCGCTGCATCAGGCTGCGCGCTTCCTCGCGGCGACCCTGCTTGGCCAGGGCCACGGTCTCGGCCAGTTGTTCGTTGAAGGTGATGCGCGCGGCCAGGGCGTTCATATCCGGCGAACGCTGCGCCTGGGGAATGCGCATCAGGGTCTGCATGGCGCGCGGGTATTCACCCAGCTCGTTGGACAGCAGGGCGCTGGCATAGAGCACCTCGGGGCGCTGGGCGCCATCCTTGACCAGGCTGTCCACCAGATCGCGGGCGGCGCGCGGCCGGCCCTGACGGACCTCCAGGCGGGCCTGGGCCAGGCGCAGCCAGGGATCTTCCGGGGCTTCCTTGCGGGCCTGTTCCAGCAGGCGCGAGGCGCCCTGCAGATCGCCCCGCGCCTCGGCGGCTTCGGCCTCCTGCATGGCCTGGCCGGCGCGCAGGCGATCCAGGCCCTTGACCTGATTCTTGGCGCTGGGCTGCAGATTCTTGGTGAGTTGCAGGGCTTCTTCGGTGCGGCCCAGCTCGTTGAGCGCGGCGATGCGCCCATAGTAGGCGTCGACGTTGGCCGGCTCGCGCATCAGCACCTGGCGGTAGGTGGCCTCGGCCAGTTCCCATTGGCGCTTCTGGCTCTGGATGCCGGCGAGGAACAGCTGCGCCTCGACCGCTTCGGGCTTCAGCCGGATGGCTTCGACGCTGAGATCCCGCGCCTGGTCCAGCTCGCGCTTGTTCTCGGCCGCATGGGCGCGTTCCAGCAGGTGGTGGTAGCGCGCCTCGTCCAGCGCCGGCTGCCAGGTCTTACCGCCTTTCTGCACGGCCTGGGTCAGCAACTGCTCGGCATCGGTCCAGCGCTGCTGCGCCAGCCGGGCACTGCCCAGCTTGCCCAGGGCATCCGGATCCTGGGGCGTCTTCTTCAGCTGGGCTTCCAGCGCCTGGACGGCGGCCGCGGTCGGCGCGGCGTCGGCAGTGGCGGCCCAGGTCGCGTCGGCATGGATCAGCAGGGCGAGCAGACCAAGGGACAAGGTGAGGTGCTTGGGCATGGTTCTTTCCATGAAGGCTGGTAGGCGTCGCTGCAGCACCTGGCGCAGAGCTGGAACGATTTCGGCTATTAGGGAATAGCTGAACGCAAGCTGAACGGCAAATACAGCCGCGGATGATTCCCGACAGGCCGTGGCGAGTCAACCAAATCGCGCAGGCGAATGCCATGGCCAAGCCCCTCGGCGCTGGCCGCGCAGGGCCCGGCGACGCTATACTCTGCGGCTTTCCCACCGTCTTTCGCAGGCCGCCGACCATGACCGAGTCCGTCTCCGCCTACATGACCCGTCTTGGCCAGGCTGCCCGTGCCGCGTCGCGGGTCGCCGCCCGGGCGAGCACCGCCCAGAAGAACCGCGCCTTGCTCGCGGCAGCCGCCGCGCTGGACGCTCGCCGTGCCGAGCTGACTGCTGCCAATGAGCAGGACCTGGCCGCCGCGCGCGACAATGGTCTGGAACCGGCCATGCTGGATCGCCTGGCGCTGACGCCCCAGCGCATCGACGATATGATCGAAGGTCTGCGTCAGGTGGCGACCCTGCCCGATCCCATCGGCGAAATCCGCGACATGAGATACGTGCCCTCGGGAATCCAACTGGGCAAGATGCGCGTGCCGCTGGGCGTCATCGGCATCATCTACGAGTCGCGCCCCAATGTGACCATCGATGCCGCCAGCCTCTGCCTCAAGTCCGGCAACGCCACCATCCTGCGTGGCGGCTCCGAGGCCATTCATTCCAACCAGGCCATCGCCGCCTGCATCCAGGCGGGCCTGGCTGAAGCCGAGTTGCCGGCCGAACTGGTGCAGGTGGTGGAGACCACCGACCGCGCCGCCGTGGGTGCGCTGATCACCATGCCCGAATACGTGGACGTCATCGTGCCGCGTGGTGGCAAGAGCCTGATTGAACGCATCAGCCGCGATGCCCGGGTACCGGTGATCAAGCACCTGGACGGCATCTGCCACGTCTATATCGACCGCGCCGCCGATCTGGACAAGGCGATCCGCATCGCCGACAACGCCAAGACCCAGCGCTATGCACCCTGCAATACCATGGAGACGCTGCTGGTTCATGCGGCCATCGCCGAGCGGGTGTTGCCGCCCCTGGCCGCCCTCTATCGCGACAAGCAGGTGGAGCTGCGCGGCTGCGAGCGGACCCGAGCGCTGCTCGGCACCGACGTCCTGCTGGCCAGCGAAGAGGACTGGCGCACCGAGTACAACGCCCCGATCCTGTCCATCCGCGTGGTGGATGGCCTCGACGCAGCCATCGAGCACATCAATGCCTATGGCTCGCAGCACACCGATGCCATCGTCACCGAGAACTTCAGCGATGCCCGGCGCTTCCTTACCGAGGTCGATTCGGCGTCGGTGATGGTCAATGCCTCCACGCGTTTCGCCGACGGCTTCGAATACGGCCTGGGCGCCGAGATCGGCATCTCCACCGACAAGCTGCACGCCCGCGGACCGGTGGGCCTGGAAGGGCTGACCAGCGAGAAATACGTGGTCTTCGGCGACGGTCACGTCCGCAGCTGATGAGCAGCCTGCCCACCCGCATCGGCTTGTTCGGCGGTACCTTCGATCCCGTGCACATCGGCCACCTGCGCGCGGCGCTGGAGGTGGCCGAAGCCCTGGCGCTGGACGAGCTACGGCTGATTCCCAGCGCCCGGCCGCCCCATCGCGAGGCGCCCAGCGTCTCCGCCGAGGATCGCCTGGCGATGGTGCGCCTGGCGGTGGCCGACGTCGCGACCCTGGTGGTCGATGACCGGGAACTGCGCCGGACGCGCCACTCCTATACCATAGAGACCCTGGAAAGCCTGCGCGCCGAACTCGGCGATGAGGTGCAGCTGTTGCTCATGCTGGGCTGGGATGCCTTTTGCGGCCTGCCTGGCTGGCACCGCTGGCGCGAGTTGCTGGAGCTGTGCCACATCCTGGTCCTGCAACGACCCGACGCCGACAGCGAGCCCTGCCAGGAATTGCGTGATTTCCTGGCGGCGCGCAGTCAGCCCGATCCCCAGGCCCTGAAGGGGCCGGGCGGGCAGATCACCTTTATCTGGCAGAACCCGCTCGCGGTGTCCGCCACCCAGATCCGCGGCCTCTTGGCTACCGGGAAGTCCATCCGCTTCCTGGTGCCCGATGCCGTGCTTGACTATATCCGGACGCACGGCCTCTATCCGGCGTCCTCCGAACCGAGGTAAGAGCTACACCATGCAAAGCGAACAACTCGTCCAGGTGGCCATCGCCGCCCTGGAAGACATGAAGGCCCAGGACATCATCTCCCTGGACGTGCGGGAAAAGACCAGCGTGACCGACATCATGGTCATCGCCAGCGGCACCTCCAGCCGCCACGTCAAGTCGCTGGCCGACAACGTGCTGGAAAAGGTCAAGCAGCAGGGCGTGCGTCCGCTGGGCAGCGAAGGCCTGGAAGGCGGCGAATGGGCGCTGCTGGACCTGGGCGACGTGGTCGTCCACGTGATGCTGCCGACCACCCGCGAGTTCTATGACCTCGAGCGCCTCTGGCGCGGTGCCGAGCAGAGCCGCGCCGCCCAAGGCGAATAAGTCCGGTGCGCCTGCGTCTCATCGCCGTCGGCTCGCGCATGCCGCGCTGGGTCGAGGAGGGCTGGCACGAGTACGTCAAGCGTCTACCGCCGGAACTGCCGCTGGAACTCGTCGAGATCCCACTGCAGACCCGCGGCAAGAACGCCGACGTCGCCCGGCTGATCCGCCAGGAGGGTGAGGCCATGCTGGCCAAGGTGCAGCCGGGCGAGCGCGTGGTGACCCTGGAGGTCACCGGCAAGCCCTGGAGCACCGAGCAACTGGCTGAAACACTCCAGCAGTGGCGCCTGGAGGCCCGGACCGTCAACCTCATGGTCGGCGGCCCCGAGGGCCTCGCGCCCGAGGTGCAGGCCCGCAGTGAACAGCGCTGGTCGCTCTCGCCGCTGACCCTGCCGCATCCGCTGGTGCGCATCCTCGTCGGTGAGCAGCTCTATCGCGCCTGGACCGTATTGGCCGGCCATCCGTATCACAAGTAGTCCGTACCTGCGATGTCGCAACCCATACGCCTCAAGGACCACGAGAAAGACGCCCAGCTCGTCCGCGCCCGCGTGACGATCGGGGCGGTCATCTTTCTCGCGCTCGCCTGCGTACTGGTGGCGCGCATGTACTACCTGCAGGTCATCCAGCACGACTACCATTCGACCCTGTCGGAAAACAACCGGGTCCATGTCCAGCCGATCCCGCCCACCCGGGGCCTGATCTACGACCGCAACGGCATCATCGTCGCCGACAACCGTCCCAGCTTCAGCCTGACCATCACCCGCGAGCGGGCCGACAACTGGCGACAGACCCTCGATACTCTGGTGCAGGTCCTGGGCCTGACCGAGGAAGACCGCGAGCTGTTCGAGAAGCGCATGAAACAGGGCCGCCGTCCCTTCGAGCCGGTGCCGGTACTGTTCGAGCTGACCGAGGAGCAGATCGCCAAGATCGCCGTCAACCAGTTCCGCCTGCCCGGGGTCGAGGTGACGGCGCAACTGGTGCGTCACTATCCCATGGGCGAGCATTTCGCCCATTCGGTGGGTTATGTCGGGCGGATCAACGAACAGGAGCTCAAGCGCCTGGATCCGGTCAACTACAGCGGCACCCACCACATCGGCAAGACCGGCGTGGAGCGCTTCTACGAGCCCGAGCTACACGGCGAAGTGGGCTACGAAGAGGTGGAGACCAACGCCCGCGGCCGGGTGCTGCGGGTGCTCAATCGCACCGACCCCAAGCCGGGCAAGGACATCGTCCTGACCATCGATTCGCGCCTGCAGGCCGCCGCCGAAGCCGCCCTGGGTGGGCGCCGTGGCGCCATCGTCGCCATCCAGCCCAGGACCGGCGAGGTATTGGCCATGGTCAGCCAACCGAGCTACGACCCCAATCCCTTCGTCACCGGGATCAGCTTCAAGGAATATTCCGAGCTACGCGACTCCATTGATCGCCCGCTCTACAACCGGGTGCTGCGCGGGCTCTATCCGCCGGGCTCGACCATCAAGCCGGCGGTGGCCATCGCCGGTCTCGACAGCGGCGCCACCACGCCCCAGGCGCGGGTCTTCGATCCGGGCTACTACGAGTTGCCCAACTACGATCACAAGTACCGTAACTGGAACCACGGCGGCGACGGCTACGTGGATCTGGACATGGCGCTGATGAGATCCAACGACACCTATTTCTACGATCTTGCGCACAAGATCGGCATCGATCGGCTTTCCGAGTACATGGGCAAGTTCGGCCTCGGGCAAAAGGTCGCCCTGGACATGTTCGAAGAGGCACCGGGCCTGATGCCCTCGCGCCAGTGGAAGCGTGCCACCCGCCGTCAGGCCTGGTTCCCCGGCGAAACGCTGATCCTCGGTATCGGTCAGGGCTACATGCAGACCACGCCGCTGCAGCTGGCCCAGGTCACCACCCTGATCGCCAACCATGGCAAGTGGATCCGCCCACACCTGGCCAAGAGCCTCGACGGCCAGCCGCCGGTGGACAGCAATCCCATGCCCGACATCGAGCTCAAGGATCCCAGCTATTGGGATCGCGCCATCCACGGCATGGAAATGGTGGTGCAGAATGCCCGCGGTACCGCGCACAAGATCAACGTCGGTGCCCAGTACCGCATCGCCGGCAAGAGCGGTACCGCCCAGGTGGTCGCCATTCGCCAGAACGAAAAGTACAACTCGGCGGCGCTCAAGGAGCGGCATCGCGACCACGCCCTGTTCGTCGCCTTCGCCCCGGCCGACAATCCGCAGATCGCCGTGGCGGTGATGGTCGAGAACGGCGAGTCGGGCAGCGGCGTGGCCGCCCCGGTGGTGCGTCAGGTGCTCGACGCCTGGCTGCTCGATGACCAGGGCCATCTCAAGGCCGAGTACGCCAAGCCGACCACCGCCGGAGCCACCGCCGCCGCGACCAAGGTGCAGCCATGAGTCTCGCTCCCAACTTCGATCGCACCATTCCCGAAGGGGACGTGATGAAGCGGCGCGCCACCCTGCTGCAGCGCCTGCACATCGACGGGCCGCTGCTGATCCTGCTGCTGATGCTGGGGGCGACCGGGCTGTTCGTCCTCTATTCCGCGGGCGGGCGCAATCTCGACCTGCTGTTCAAGCAGGCCAGCTCCTTTGGCCTCGGCCTGGTGGCCATGGCCGTCGTCGCCCAGCTCGAACCGCGCTTCATGGCGCGCTGGGTACCCCTGGGCTATGTGGTCGGCGTGGCCTTGCTGGTGGTGGTGGACGTCATGGGCCACAACGCCATGGGCGCGACCCGCTGGATCAACATTCCCGGGGTCATCCGCTTCCAGCCGTCGGAATTCATGAAGCTCTTGATGCCCATGATGATGGCCTGGTACCTGTCCAAGCGCAGTCTGCCGCCGAACTTCAAGCACAGCCTGATCAGCCTGTCGCTGGTGGTGGTGCCCTTCGTGCTGATCCTCGATCAGCCCGACCTCGGTACCGCCATGCTGGTGCTGGCCTCGGGTGGCTTCGTGCTGTTCGTCGGCGGCCTGCAGTGGCGCTGGCTGATCGGCGCGGTGAGCGCCGCGGTGCCCTTGGCGGTGGCCATGTGGTTCTTCGTGCTGCACGACTACCAGAAACGCCGCGTGCTGACCTTCCTCGATCCGGAAATGGATCCGCTGGGCGCCGGCTGGAACATCATCCAGTCCAAGGCCGCCATCGGCTCGGGCGGGGTGTTCGGCAAGGGCTGGCTGCTGGGTACCCAGTCTCATCTGGATTTTTTGCCGGAAAGTCACACGGACTTTATCATTGCCGTACTCGGCGAAGAGTTCGGCATGGTCGGTGTCTGCCTGCTGCTGGTGCTCTATCTGCTGCTCATCGGTCGCGGCCTGACCATCACCGTGCAGGCCCAGACGTTGTTCGGCAAATTGCTCGCCGGCGGCGTGACCATGACCTTCTTCGTCTATGTCTTCGTCAACATCGGCATGGTCAGCGGCCTCCTGCCCGTGGTGGGTGTCCCGCTGCCATTCATCAGTTATGGCGGCACCTCGGTGGTCACCTTGCTCACCGGGTTCGGAGTTTTGATGTCGATCCACACGCACCGCAAGTGGATCGCCCAGGTTTAACACGCAACAAAGAAGGGTTAGATGCCGACAATGGGATGGATGCGTCGCTGCTTGCAGAGCCTCGGGCTCGCCACGGCGATGGGCGTGACGACCGGTGTCGTCGCGGGTGACTACGACACGGCACCGCTGACGCGCGACTTCATCGCCGAGATGAGTCAGAGCTATGGCTTCGCCCCGGAACAGTTGCAGGCGCTGTTCGGCGAAGTCGAGCGCAAGCAGGCCATCCTCGACGCCATCTCGCGACCGGCCGAGCGGGTCAAGCCCTGGAGCGAATACCGCCCCATCTTCATCACCGATCGGCGCATCGCCCAGGGTGTCGACTTCTGGAAGACCCACGAAGAGGCGCTGGCCCGCGCCGAGCGCGAATACGACGTGCCGGCCCAGTTCATCGTCGCCATCATCGGCGTGGAAACCTTCTACGGTCGCAATACCGGCAACTACCGGGTGCTGGATGCGCTCTCGACCCTGGCCTTCGACTATCCGCCGCGCGCGCCCTTCTTCCGCAGCCAGCTGCGTGAATTCCTGCTGCTCGCCCGCGAGCAGCAGGTCGATCCGCTCAGCCTGACCGGTTCCTATGCCGGGGCCATGGGCCTGCCGCAATTCATGCCGGGCAGCTTCCGCGCCTATGCGGTGGACTTCGATGGCGACGGCCACATCAACATCTGGTCCGATCCCACCGACGCCATCGGCAGCGTGGCCAACTACTTCAAGCGCCACGGCTGGTCCGGCCGCGGGCCGACCGCCATTCGCGCCCAGGTCAGCGGCGAGCGGGTGGAGGAGGGCGTGGTGGCCGGGATCGAGCCGGTCAAGAGCGTCGCCGAGCTGCGTGCCCTGGGCTGGAACGCTCAAGACCCTGCCCTGCGTGACGATTTGCGTGTAACCTCGTTCCGCCTCGACGGAGACAAGGGACCGGAGTACTGGATGGGCCTGCCCAATTTCTACGCCATTACCCGATACAACCGCAGCGTCATGTACGCCATGGCGGTGACCGATCTGGCGAACGCCATCGCCGAGCGCCATGCCGCCGAGGGCGTCAAGCCGTGATGCGTCTGACTGCCCTGGCGCGCCTGGCCGGCTGCCTGGGTCTCGGCCTGTTGCTGGTGAGCTGTTCCAGCCAGGCGCCCAAGCCGACCAGCAAGGGTGTGGCCGGGCCGGGTGGCTACCTGCGTCCGCACCGTGACGGTGCGCCCTGGTGGGACGTGGACGTCAGCCGCATTCCCGACGCCGTGCCCATGCCCTACAACGGGCCGCTGAAGAACAATCCCTACACCGTGCTGGGCAAGACCTATTTCCCGCTGACCGACTCGCGCAACTACCGCGTGACCGGCACCGCCTCCTGGTACGGCACCAAGTTCCACGGCCAGGCCACCGCCAACGGCGAGACCTACGACCTCTACGGCATGACCGCGGCGCACAAGACCCTGCCGCTGCCCAGCTACGTGCGGGTCACCAATCTGGACAACGGCCGCAGCGTCATCCTGCGCGTCAACGACCGCGGACCTTTCTATTCCGATCGGGTCATCGACCTGTCCTTCGCCGCCGCCAAGAAGCTCGGCTATGCCGAGATCGGCACCGCCCGGGTCAGCGTCGAAGGCATCGATCCGCAGCAGTACTGGGCCCAGCGCGGTCAGGCGGTGCCCATGGTGCTGGCCCAGCCGCGCCAGGCGCCGGTGGCCCAGAAGACCACCGAGACCCAGACCTTCGGCGCCATCGAGACCTATACGCCACCGGTCAACCAGCACGCCGAGCCGGTGACGCCCGCGGCCGTCGACGCAAAAAAAAACGTTTCTGCCCCAGCCGCTGGGCTCTATCTGCAGGTGGCGGCCTTCGCCAATCCGGACGCTGCGGAATTGCTCAAGGACAAGCTCAGCGACCTGACCGGTGCCCCGGTGTTCATCAGTTCGACGGTGCGCAACCAGCAGACCTTGCATCGGGTCCGCCTCGGACCGGTCCAGCCGGCTGAGGTCCCCCAGCTCCAGAACAGCGTACGCGTGGCCCGCTTGGGTCAGGCGTCTCTCGTGCAACCGGATTGAAGCAGGGATGCTTCATGACGCCCAGTCGCCGGCCCCGGCCGTCGTGATCCCCCTCGCGGGGATCGACGTGGACCGTGCGGTCTGGGTCCGCTGCTCCTGCCATACCCCAACCTTTCAGAGATTCGGATGACAATCGCAAAACTCGCTCGACGCCTGCTCCTCCTAGTAACGATCGCCTGTGTCCCGGCCGTCTGGGCGGCCGAGACCATGGTCCCAGCGGCGCCCCAGCTGGCCGCCAAGGCCTGGATTCTCATGGACGCCAACAGCGGCGCCGTGCTCACCGAATCCAACTCCGACCAGCGCCTGCCGCCGGCCAGCCTGACCAAGCTGATGACCGCCTACATCGCCACCCTGGAAATTAACCGGGGTCGCATCAAGGAATCGGACATGGTCACCGTCAGCGAGCACGCCTGGCGTACCGGCGGTTCACGGATGTTCATCAAGGTTGGCACCCAGGTGTCGGTCGGTGACCTGCTGCACGGCATCATCATCCAGTCCGGCAACGACGCCAGCGTCGCCCTGGCCGAGCACATCGCCGGCAGCGAAGACGCCTTCGCCGACATGATGAACACCACCGCGCAGAAGCTGGGCATGCAGAACACCCACTTCATGGACGCCACCGGCCTGCCGGATCCGAACCACTATTCCTCGGCCCATGACATGGCCATCCTGGCGCGCGCCATCATCAACGCCGATGCCCAGCACTACGCCATCTACTCCCAGAAGGAATTCTTCTGGAACAACATCAAGCAGCCCAACCGCAACCTGCTGCTGTGGCGCGACAAGACCGTCGACGGCCTGAAGACCGGCCACACCGACGAAGCCGGCTACTGCCTGGTGGCCTCGGCCGTTCGCGATGGCATGCGCCTGGTCGCCGTGGTGTTCGGCACCAACAGCGAACAGGCCCGTGCCGCCGAGACCCAGAAGCTGCTGACCTACGGCTTCCGCTTCTTCGAGACCCAGTCCTTCTACAAGAAGGGCACCGAGCTGGCCAAGGCGCCGGTCTGGAAAGGCGACGCTCGTGAGGTCCAGGCCGGTCTGGCCAACGACCTGACCATGACCCTGCCGCGTGGCCAGGCCAAGAAGCTGCATGCCGAGATGGTGCTTAATCCGCAGCTGACCGCTCCCATCGCCCAGGGCCAGGTGATCGGCAAGGTCGAGGTGAAGCTGGATGACAAGGTGGTGCACACCGCCGACCTGGTCGCCTTGCAGCCGGTCGAGGAGGGTGGCCTCTTCCGTCGCCTGTGGGATAGCATTCGCCTGTTCTTCTACGGATTGTTCAACTGATCCGTTGTCCTGGAAAGGCCCGCGCTCGCGGGCCTTTCACCCCCTGCCGACAGTGGTCGGCCTGGAAGTCCGCATGACCGAAGACGTTCAACCCCCCAAGATCGAATTTCCCTGCCCGCGCTATCCCATCAAGGTGATCGGCGATGCCGGTGCCGATTTCGCCGAGCTGGTGCTCGACATCGTCCAGCGCCATGCGCCGGATCTGGATCGCGGCACCCTGGTGAGCCGTGACAGCCGCAACGGCCGCTTCCTCTCGGTGCAGGTGCTCATCACCGCCACCGGCGTGGACCAGTTGCAGGCCATCCACCAGGATCTGCGCGCCACCGGCCGCGTGCACATGGTGATCTGATGAACGCTCCCGCCCCGGCCAGCCTGGGCGTGCGCCGCTGGGGCCTGCGGCCCTACGCGGCGACCCTGGACGCCATGCGTCGCTTCACCGACGAGCGCGGCCCGGCCACCCCCGACGAACTCTGGCTGCTGCAGCACCCTGCGGTCTTCACCCAGGGGCAGGCCGGCAAGCCCGAGCACCTGCTCGCCGTGGGCGACATTCCGGTGGTGCAGGTCGATCGCGGCGGCCAGGTCACGTACCATGGACCCGGTCAGCTCATCGCCTATGTGCTGCTGGATGTTCGCCGCAAGCGCCTGGGCGTGCGAGAATTGGTCAGCGCCATGGAAGACAGCCTGATCGCGCTGCTCGCCGATTGGGGTGTGCAGGCCGCGGCCCGGGCCGATGCGCCGGGTGTCTATGTGGATGGCGCCAAGATCGCCTCCCTGGGGCTGCGCATCCGCAATGGGCGTTCCTTCCATGGACTGGCGCTCAACGTTGACATGGATCTGGCGCCCTTCCGCCGGATCAACCCCTGCGGTTATGCCGGCCTGGCCATGACCCAGCTCCGCGATCTGGTGACCGGGCCACTAGCTTTCGACGAGGTCCGCGAGTCTCTGGTGCGTCACCTGAGTCTGCGCCTGGGCTACCCCGAACCGATCACCCTGGAATCGGATTGACATGACCACTACAGTACAAGACAGCGTCCAGACCCTTACCCCGCCCGCCCGCCCCAACAAGGTGGAAGCCGGCGTCAAGCTGCGCGGTGCCGAAAAGGTCGCACGCATCCCGGTAAAGATCATTCCCACCGAGGAGCTGCCGCGCAAGCCGGACTGGATCCGCGTACGCATCCCGGTCACCCCCGAGGTCGAGCGCATCAAGCAGCTGCTGCGCAAGCACAAGCTGCACAGCGTCTGCGAAGAGGCCTCCTGCCCCAACCTGGGCGAGTGCTTCTCCGGCGGCACCGCCACCTTCATGATCATGGGTGACATCTGCACCCGGCGCTGCCCCTTCTGCGACGTCGGCCACGGCCGGCCGAAGCCGCTGGACGTGGACGAGCCGAAGAACCTGGCTGTGGCCATCGCTGACCTGGGCCTCAAGTACGTGGTGATCACCTCGGTGGACCGCGACGACCTGCGCGACGGCGGTGCCCAGCACTTCGTCGACTGCCTGCGCGAGATCCGCAAGCTGACCCCCGGCATTCAGCTGGAGACCCTGGTGCCCGACTACCGCGGCCGCATGGACGTTGCCCTGGCGATCACCGAGCAGGAGCCGCCGGATGTCTTCAACCACAACCTGGAGACCGTGCCGCGCCTGTACAAGGCCGCGCGTCCGGGTTCGGACTTCGAGTGGTCGCTGGACCTGCTGCAGAACTTCAAGAAGCGCGTGCCCCACGTGCCGACCAAGTCCGGCCTGATGCTGGGGCTGGGCGAGACCGACGAGGAAGTCATCGAGGTCATGCAGCGCATGCGCGAGCACGAGATCGACATGCTGACCCTCGGCCAGTACCTGCAGCCCTCGCGCAACCACCTGCCGGTGCAGCGCTTCGTCCACCCGGATACCTTCGCCTGGTATGCCGAGGAGGGCGCCAAGATGGGCTTCAAGAATGTCGCGTCCGGTCCGCTGGTGCGCTCGTCCTACCACGCCGACCAGCAGGCCCACGGCACCAAGATCAACTGATCCTGGCGTCGTCATGGAAAAGGGCAGCCCAGTGGCTGCCCTTTTTCTATTGCGGAGATGAACACCTCACCGCTTCTAGCCCCCTCTCCCTTTGGGAGAGGGTCGGGGTGAGGGCGCGCGTTATCAGCCGCGCAGCACACCATCCACCAGTGCCTTAGCTTCTTCCTGGATACGGCCCAGGTGGGCTTCGCCCTCGAAGCTTTCCGCGTAGATCTTGTAGACGTCCTCGGTACCCGAAGGACGGGCGGCGAACCAGCCGTTCTCGGTGACTACCTTGAGGCCACCGATGGCGGCGCCGTTGCCGGGCGCCTCGGTAAGGATGGCGGTGATCGGCTGGCCGGCCAGCTCCTTGGCGGTGACCTGGGCGGCGGACAGCTTGCCGAGACGAGCCTTCTGCTCGCGGTCGGCGGCGGCGTCGATGCGCTGGTAGACCGGGGCGCCGAAGCGTTCGGTCAGCGCCTGGTAGCGCTCGCCCGGGTCCTTGCCGGTCACGGCGGTGATCTCCGCGGCCAGCAGGCCGAGGATGAGGCCGTCCTTGTCGGTGGACCAGGCGCCGCCGGCCTTGCGCAGGAAGGACGCGCCGGCGGACTCCTCGCCACCGAAGCCCAGGCTGCCGTCCAGCAGGCCATCGACGAACCACTTGAAGCCCACCGGCACTTCCACCACCTGGCGGCCAATGCCCTGAGCCACGCGGTCGATCATCGAGGAAGACACCAGGGTCTTGCCGATGCCGGCCTGCTGGCTCCACTGCGGACGATGGGTGAAGAGGTATTCGATGGCCACCGCCAGGTAGTGGTTGGGATTGAGCAGGCCCACCGAGCGGGCGACGATGCCGTGGCGGTCGTGATCGGTGTCGCAGGCGAAGGAGACGTCGAATCTGTCCTTGTTCTCGATCAGGCCGGCCATGGCGTGGGGCGAGCTGCAGTCCATGCGGATCTTGCCGTCCCAGTCCAGGCGCATGAAGCGGAAGGTCTGATCGACACGGGTCGACAGCACTTCCAGCGGCAGGCCATAGCGCTCGGCGATGCGCGGCCAGTAGTGCACCCCGGCGCCGCCGAGGGGGTCGACGCCAAAGGTCAGGCCGGAGCCACGGATGGCGTCCAGGTCGATGACCTGGCCCAGCCCGCTGACATAGCGGTCGAGGAAGTCGAATCTCTGGGTAGTGGCAGCCTTGAGCGCCTGGCGGTAATCCATGCGCTGGACACCTTCCAGACCGTTCGCCAGCAGGGCATTGGCACGGTCCTGAATCCATTTGGTGACGTTGGTATCGGCCGGGCCGCCATTGGTGGGGTTGTACTTGAAACCGCCATCGGCCGGCGGGTTGTGCGACGGGGTGATGACGATGCCATCGGCCAGGCCCGAGCTGCGGCCGGCGTTGTATTCGAGGATGGCGTTGGATAGCGCCGGGGTGGGGGTGTAACCCGGTTCGCCGTTGGTCTCGGCGCAGCCGGCGTCGATACGGACGTCCACGCCGTTGGCGGCCAGGACTTCCAGGGCGGAGATGAAGGCCGGCTCGGACAGCGCATGGGTGTCCATGCCCATGAACAGCGGACCGTCGACGCCCTGAGCCTGGCGGTATTCGCAAATGGCTTGGGTGATGGCGAGGATGTGCCACTCGTTGAAGCTGCCCTTGAGCGAGGAACCACGGTGCCCGGAGGTGCCGAAGGCCACCTGCTGACCCGGATCGCTGGGGTCGGGGCGATCGCTGTAGTAGCGTGCCACCAGGCGCGGCAGATGGGTCAGGGTGTTCTCGTCTGGGAGGCGTCCTGCATTGGGAGCGAGCGTCATGAAAGCGTCCTGTATACGTCGGAAAAGGGCAACGGTCGGGCACGGGGCCGGGTCTGAAGGCTAACCGCTGTGCGGCGACCGTTCAGCTACGCCCATAGACCGTGACGCCCGCCGAAGGTGCAGCCTACACCGGCTGGGCCAGGCTGCACTGTGATGACGGGCTCAGCCAAGATAGCCCAGGCGCAGCAGATAATGCAGGACGGCGTAGGCACCCAACAGCAGCAACCCCCCAAAGAACAGCCGGCGGAACAACTGCTCGTCGAGTCCCTGACGCACGCGCTGGCCCACCCACATGCCCAGGAGGGCCGGCAGCAGCAGCAGGCTGGAGGCGCCCAGGCGTTCTATGGCCAGCGCGTCCTGCCACCAGAGGCCGATCAGCAGCGCCAGGGAGGCCACGGTGAAGGTCAGGCCCAAGGCCTCGATCAGCCGTTCCTTGTCCAGGGCCAGGCTTTGCAGGTAGGGCACCGCCGGCAGCACGAAGACCCCGGTCATGCCGGTGATCAGACCGGTGACGAAGCCCACCAGGGGCGCGATCTTGCCCTCGTGGCGGCCCGGCACGGGCAGCCGCCAGCCGGTCCAGCCGATCAGGCCATAGGCGACCAGCACCGCACCGAGCGCGGCGGCGAGTCCGGCGCTATCGCTCCCGGTCAGCAGCGGGATGCTGAGCAGGGTGCCCGGCACCAGTGCCAGTTGCAGCGGCAACAGGCGTTTGACGCTCTGCCAGGGCGCGGGGCCGGCGCAGAATTGCCATATATTGGTGAGCAGGGACGGGATCAACAGCAGGGCAGCGGCTTCGGCCGGGGTCATCAGCAGCGCCAGCAGACTCATGGCGACGGTGGGCAGGCCCAGGCCGAGCACACCCTTGGTCAGTCCCGCCAGCACGAAGATCAGGGTACAGAGCAGCAGGGTCATGGTCGTCTCCTCGGGTGGAGGCGTTACCATGGGCTCCAGGACCCTGGGTGAGAAGCCGGGATTGGCGAAGGCTGCCTAAGGTCCATACAGAGGCTTTGAGGCGATGCGCTACGACCTGCTCGATCTGCGGCTGTTCCTCCATGTCGTGGAAGCGCGCAGCATCACCCTGGGCGCCGAGCGGAGCCACCTGGCGTTGCCCTCGGCCAGTGCCCGCATCAAGGCCCTGGAAGACAGCCTGGGCACGCCGCTCCTGGTTCGTCATGCGCGTGGCGTGCGTCCCACACCGGCCGGCCTGACCCTGGAGCGCCATGCCCGGGCGATCCTGCTGCGGTTGGACGAGATGGCCCAGGATCTTGCCGGCGCGGTGGCCAACAGCCGCACGCGGGTGCGACTGTTGGCGAATGGCGCCGCGCTGATGGAGCACCTCGATGAGCCCCTGGCGGTTTTCCTCCAGGCGCAGCCCAGGGTGGATGTGGAGGTCGAGGAATTGCCGAGTTCGCGCATCGTACCGGCGCTCCGCGAAGGCCGTGCCGACCTGGGCATCTTCGTCGCGGCGCCGGAGGTGGAAGGGCTGCACGTCCGGCCCTTCCGGGCGGATCCCCTGGTGCTGGTCGCAGCACCGGGACGCGTACCGCTGGCCGCGGGTGAGGCGATCGAGTTCGCGCGGTTGCTCGAACAGCCCTTCGTCGGTCTGTCGCGTGGCAATGCCTTGCAGCTGCATGTGGAAACCCAGGCGGCGCAGTGGGGGCGGGAGCTGGCGATCCGTATCCGGGTGCCGAGTCCGGCCCAGGCCTGTGCCCTGGTCGCCCGGGGCCTGGGCGTGGCCATCCTGCCCGCGGCGAGTCTGGTCCAGGCGGAAAAACGATGGGTATTGGCCAGCCATCCGCTGAGCGATGCCTGGGCGCGTCGGGAGCTGGTGGTGGGCTGTCGGGATTTCGCCGAACTGTCGCCAGCGGCAACGGCCCTGCTGGCGGTGCTGGTGGGAGAGGCGCGCTACGCCTGACGCTCGACGACCCGCCCCTGCCTGAGGTACGGGTCGTCGAAGGCCTCAGCCGCGCAGTTTTTCCAGCAGCTGGTGATTGGGATAGCCGTCGGCGGGCCAGCCCTGGGATTGCTGGTAGGCGCGGATGGCCTTGCGGGTGTTGGCGCCGATGATGCCGTCGGCACTGCCCGGGTCCAGCCCCAGGGCGGCCAGGCGCTGCTGCAGTTCGACCCGCTCGCTGCGGCTCAACGACAGGTCATCGGTGGGCCAGCTGCCGGCGATCTGGCCGGCGTCGCGATAGCGCTCCGAGAGCAGCGCCACACCCAGGGCATAGGAGCTGGAGTTGTTGTACCTGAGGATGGTGCGGAAGTTGTTGAACACCAGGAAGGCCGGACCGCGATGGCCGGCGGGCAGCAGCAGCGAGGCGCTGTCGCTGGGCTGGGCGGCCGGTTGCGGCAGGCCGAGGCCCTGGATGCCTAGGGCGTTCCACTCGGCCAGGCTCTTGCGCACGCCCATGTCGGCCAGGCTGTAGTCGAAGTTGGCCGGGACCCGGACCTCGTAGCCCCAGGGCTTGCCGTCCTGCCAGCCGGAGGCCTTGAGGTAGTTGGCGGTGGAGGCCAGGGCGTCGGCGGTGGAGCCCCAGATGTCGCGGCGACCGTCGCCGTCGAAGTCCACCGCGTACTGGTCGTAGGTGGTGGGAATGAACTGGGTCTGGCCCATGGCGCCGGCCCAGGAGCCGATCATGCGGTCGGCGGTGACGTCGCCGTGCTGCAGGATGCCGAGGGCGGCGATGAGCTGGTCCTGGGCGAAGTCCGGGCGGCGACCTTCATAGGCGAGGGTAGCCAGAGAGCGGATGACGCCCTTGTTGCCCATGTTGTTGCCGTAGTTGCTTTCCATGCCCCAGAAGGCCACCAGGCGCGCGGGCTCGATGCCGTAGCGGGCTTCCAGGGAGGCCAGCAGCCCGGCCTGCTGGATCAGCAGGCTCTTGCCGTTGCGCACCCGCAGGGGCGAGACGGCGGATTCCAGGTACTCCCAGACCGGCTTGGTGAATTCCGGCTGGCTGCGATCGGCGGCGATCACCGCCGGATCGGGTTGCACGCCGGCAAAGGCCTGGTCGAAGGTAGCGGCCGAGATGCCCCGGCCCAGGGCCAGGGTACGAAAGCGACTGCGCCATTGCTCGAAGCTCTCATCCGGTTGCGGCAGGGCCTCGGCCGCCGAGGCGGGGGCATTGGCCACGGGTGCGGGTTTGGACGAGGCGGGTGAAGAGGGCGCCGCGGTGGGCGTCGTCTGGGTCTGGGCGCAGGCGGCCAGGGCGGCGGTCAGCAGGGTGACCAGGGTTCCGGCGAGGAGGCCGCCGGTCTTGAATCCGCGGGTTTTCCCGAATTGCATCTGTCTCCACCGGACGTCTAGGCAGGAAGGCTCACCTTAGCACGGCCCGGGTCCTGACGTCTGTCAGGCGTCTGAGCGCGGCTTTCAGGCGGCCAGAAAGACCGAAGCCTTCTCGTCTTGCAACGAGAAGGCTTCGCGGCGGTAGCTGCCTTTGCCCTTGGCGGGCTTTTCCTGGCGGGCGCGATAACGGGGATCGCTGACGAGGACCTTGGCCTTGTTGGGGCCGCGGCTGTATTTCTTGGCCATGAGTGCGTGCTCCGAGGGGTGGGGACTCCCCCTTGATGGGGGCACGCCAGTCTATTGCAAGGGCCGGCCATTACAAGCGCCGGCCAGCGCTAGGACCTGGGCAGGGCCAGTCGCTTGCCGGCGAGCGTCAGGGCGAGGCTGGCCAGCGTCAGCCAGACCTCGCCGGGCGCCTGGCCCTTGATCTGTTCGTCGGCGACCTGGGCCTCGCGCAGCAGGGCTTCCAGGCGGCGGGCGCCCTGGCGCTGCAGGGCCCGACTGACCAGGGGGCGTCGCTTGTCCCACACCGGCGGCTTGACCTGGGTGAAGGCGCGATCCAGGGGCGTACCGCTTTCTTGAAGATGGGCCAGGTTGGCCAGCAGTCGCAATTCCCGGGCCAGGGCCCAGAGCACCACGGCCGCCTCCACGCCTTCGCCACGCAGGCCTTCGAGGATGCGCAGGGCGTGCTCCGCATCGCCGGCCAGGGCGGCATCCAGCAGGCCGAAGACGTCGTAGCGGGCACTGTCAGCCACCGAGGCACGTACGGTCTCGGCGCCCACCTGTGAGCCTTCGATGAGCAGGCGGAGCTTTTCGATCTCCTGGGCGGCGGCCAGCAGGTTGCCTTCCACCCGTTCGGCGATCAGTTCGACCGCTTCGGGCGTGGCGGCCAACCCCAGGCGCGACAGGCGCTGGTTGATCCACTGCGGCAACTGCGCCAGTTCCACCGGCCAGATCTGCACGAATTGCGCCTGCGGGTGCTCCAGCAGGGCCTTGGCCCACTTGGTCTTCTGGGCGGCAGCGTCGAGGCGCGGCAGGCTGATCAGCAACAGGGTGTCCTCGGCCGGGCGGGCGAGGTAGTCGAGCAAGGCAGCGGAGCCCTTGTCGCCAGGCTTGCCGGTGGGCAGGCGCAATTCGAGGATGCGCTTCTGGGCGAACAGCGAGAGGCTGGCGCCGGCCTCGTAGAGACGACCCCAGTCGAAGCCGGCATCGACGTCGAAGACCTCGCGCTCGTCGAAGCCCTGAGCACGGGCCGCGCCGCGGATGGCATCGCTGGCTTCCTGGCAGAGCAGGGGCTCATCGCCACTGACGGCATAGACGGCGGCCAGCGAGCCCTGGAGCTGCTTGCCCAGCTGATTGGCGTTGAGTTTCATGCTGAACCGGAAGGGCAAACCGGAGCCTTGCGGCTCCGGCTGCGGCGCTTAGCGCGCGGGGGTGGGGATGTCGATCGGCGACTGCTGCGGCGGGGCGGACTCGCGGGCGCGGCGGTCGGCTTCGGCCTTGGCGGCGGCGCGGGCATCGGCGTCGCGCTGCAGCTTGTCCAGGCGCTCCGGCGTCAGGGCCTGCAGGCGGGCGGCCAGCTGCTGCACCAGTTCGCGACGCATTTCGCGACGCAGCTGGTCCTTCTGCTGTTCGGAACCGACGATGTTGTTCTGGTCGGTCACGTAGTAGCGCTGGGTTTCCAGATAGTCGCTGACCAGCACCGCCTGGTTCTTGCCGATGATGGTGTAGGGCTGACGGGTGGTCAGCTCGACCTCGGCACTGCGGGCGCCGCTGGTGTAGCTGGCGGTGCGCTCGCTCTGGGCTTCGCCACCCAGATCCAGGGTGTAGGGCGCGCCCGAGGTGATCCGCACATGGGCGTCCTCGAGCATGTCGCGTACGTCCTTGACGGTCTGGCCATAGGCGTCGCGCGCCGTCAGGTTCAGCTCGTTCACGGTCAGGCGGGTTTCGCCGGTGCCACGCAGCTGGAAGCCGCAGGCGGTCAGCAGGGTCGCCAGGCCGACTACCGCAAGGCCGGGGAGAATCCGTTTCTTCATCTGTTGTCTGCTCCGTTCGCGTGTCTTAGTTGGCGACGATGTTGACCAGTTTACCCGGGACCACGACGACCTTGCGGATGGTCAGGCCCTCGGTGAAGCGTGCCACGTTCTCGTTGGCGCGGGCGGCGGCCTCGATGGCCTCGCGGCTGGCATCGGCCGGTACTTCGATCTGGCCGCGCAGCTTGCCGTTCACCTGGATGACGATCTGCAGACTGTCCTGCACCAGGGCGCTTTCGTCCACCTGCGGCCAGCGGGCGTCGATGACCGCATCGCTGTGGCCCAGCTGCTGCCAGAGACCGTGGGCGATGTGCGGGGTGATGGGGGCCAGCAGCAGGGTGACGGCCTCCAGGCCTTCCTGCAGCAGACGGCGATCGGTGTCGCTGTCCTGGGCAGCCTTTTCCAGCACATTCATCAGGGTCATGACCGCGGCGATGGCGGTGTTGAACTTGTGATGCTGACCGATATCCTGGCTGGCCTGGCGGATGGCCAGGTGGATGGCGCGGCGCACCTCCTTCTGGGCCGGCGACAGCTCGCCAAGGGCGTCGGCGCTCGGCAGGCCCTGGGTGACGTGGGCCTGGGCTAGACGCCAGACGCGGCGCAGGAAGCGGCTGGCGCCCTCGACGCCGGAATCGGACCATTCCAGACTCATGTCCGGCGGCGAGGCGAACATCATGAACAGCCGGCAGGTATCGGCACCGTACTGGTCGATCATCGCCTGGGGATCGACGCCGTTGTTCTTCGACTTGGACATCTTCTCGACGCCGCCGATTTCCACCGGCTGGCCGTCGCTCTTCAGGCGCGCGCCGATCACCTTGGCCTTGGCATCGCGCTCCACCTCGACATCGGCCGGGTTGAACCAGTCCTTGCTGCCGTTGGGCAGGGTGCGGTAGTAGGTCTCGGCCACCACCATGCCCTGGGTCAGCAGATTCTCGAAGGGCTCGTCGGAATCGATCAGGCCCTGGTCGCGCATCAGCTTGTGGAAGAAGCGCGAATAAAGCAGGTGCAGGATGGCGTGCTCGATGCCGCCGATGTACTGGTCGACGGGCAGCCAGTAGTTGGCTTCTTCCTTGTCCAGCATGCCGCCGGTGAAGTTCGGCGAGGCATAGCGGGCGAAATACCAGGAGCTTTCGACGAAGGTATCCATGGTGTCGGTTTCACGCCGGGCCGGCTGGCCGTTGCGCGGATCGGCGGTCTCATAGAACTCGGGCATGCGCGCCAGGGGCGAGCCGGCGCCGTCCGGCACCACGTCTTCGGGCAGCACCACCGGCAGCAGGTCGGCCGGCACCGGGATGTCGATGCCATCTTCGCCGTGGATGATCGGGATCGGGCAGCCCCAGTAGCGCTGGCGGCTGATGCCCCAGTCGCGCAGGCGGAACTGGGTGCGCGGCTGACCCAGGCCCTTGGCCTGCAGATCGGCGCCGATGGCGTCGAAGGCGGCGTCGTAGCTCAGGTTGTCGTAGGCGCCGGAATTGATCAGGAAGCCTTCCTTGCTGCCGTACCAGTCCTTCCACTGCACCGGGTCGAACTGGTAGCGCTCGTATTCCGCGGGGCTGTAGTCGTCCGGATTGGCCAGCACGCGGGTGGCCTCGGCGGTATCCACCACCTGGACGATGGGCAACTGGTACTTGTTGGCGAATTCGAAGTCACGCTCGTCGTGACCGGGCACGGCCATGACCGCGCCGTCGCCATAGTGCATCAGCACATAGTTGGCGACCCACACCGGCAGGCGGGCGTCGGTCAGCGGATGGCGGACGAACAGGCCGGTGTCCAGGCCCTTCTTCTCCTGGGTGGCGATGTCGGCTTCGGCGACGCCGCCGCGCTTGCACTCGTCGATGAAGTCCTGCAGCTGGGCATTGCCCTGGGCGGCCTGGGTGGCCAGCGGGTGTTCGGCGGCCACGGCGACATAGGTGGCGCCGAGCAGGGTGTCGGGACGGGTGGTGAAGACCTTCAGGGTGCCTTCGGCGCCGATGCTCTCCTGGTCATAGGGGAACTGCACCTCCATGCCGCGGGACTTGCCGATCCAGTTGCGCTGCATGGTCTTGACCTGCTCGGGCCAGCCGGGCAGGCCGTCGAGGGAGGTCAGCAGCTCTTCCGCATAGTCGGTGATGCGGAAGTAGTACATGGGGATCTCGCGCTTCTCGATCAGCGCACCGCTGCGCCAGCCGCGGCCGTCGATGACCTGCTCGTTGGCCAGTACGGTCTGGTCCACCGGGTCCCAGTTCACCGTGCCGTTCTTGCGGTAGATGATGCCCTTCTCGAACAGCTGGGTGAACAGCCACTGCTCCCAGCGATAGTAGTCGGGCTTGCAGGTGGTGACCTCACGGGACCAGTCGATCGCCAGACCCAGGCTCTGCAGCTGGGACTTCATGTAGGCGATGTTCTCGTAGGTCCACTTGGCCGGGGCCACGCCGTTCTTCATGGCAGCGTTTTCGGCGGGCATGCCGAAGGCGTCCCAGCCCATGGGCTGCAGGACGTTCTTGCCCAGCATCCGCTGGTAGCGGGCGATGACGTCGCCGATGGTGTAGTTGCGCACGTGCCCCATGTGCAGCTTGCCGCTGGGGTAGGGGAACATCGACAGGCAGTAGAACTTCTCCTGGCCCGGACGCATGGTGGCCTTGAAGGACAGATTCTGGTCCCAGAAGGACTGGGCGGCGGCTTCTATTTCGCGGGGCTGATAGTGTTCGTGCATGGGCGTGTCGAGGGCTGCAGAGGCGTTTGATCGAGCCGCCAAGCATACATGACCCCCCGAGCGCGGGGAAATGTCCCGGGCTGTCGCTTGTTTCGCACTCCGGGGGAGGCAGGGTTGGAAGGGCCGTACTAGGCTGATCAAACGTCCGTTCAATTACCCGGGAGGATGATCGCCATCATGGGAAAGTTTCGACGCGAGTCCGACAAGCTGCCCGTCGACGTGCGCCTGCAACGGCGCCTGGCGCTGGCGCTGGATGAGGCGGCTACCCAGGAGCGTCTCTATGACAGCACCGATGGGGAGGTCGAGGTGCAGGGCCTGAGTCCGGCCGAGTACGCTCTGATCAGGCGCTGGCTGGAACGTCACCAGGCGACGGAGGCGGCCATGGCCTGCTGCCTGGGCTGCGGGCGGGTACAGCCGGCGGGATCCTTTTGCAGTCATTGCCAGGGGCGGCAGGTCCTGGTCGAGAGTCCTTCTGCCCGGGTCCGCGCTCCCCTACACTGAGTGTCGCCGCGACCTGGAGGTCGCCACCGACCGGAGGGACCATGGGCCTGCGTTATTTTTTCAAGCAACTGCTGCTGCCACCGGGCGGCCTGCTGTTGCTCCTGTTGCTGGGGTGGTGGTTGCGTCGTCGCTATCCCCGTTTGGGCCTGGCCTGCTTCCTGGGCGGTCTGCTGGGGCTCTGGGCCAGTACCCTGCCGGTGGTGGTGGAAACCGGCGGTCGCCTGCTGGAGCGCGACGCCGCCCTGCCCGAAGCGCGCTGGGCGACGCTTGCGCAGCAGGCCGATGCCATCGTGGTGCTGGGCGCCGGGCGCGAGGTGGACGATCCGGGCTGGGCCGGCGATGCCGCCAGTCACCTGGCGGTGGAGCGATTGCGCTATGCGGCGCGGCTGGCCAAGGCCAGCGGCCTGCCGGTGCTGATCACCGGAGGCTCGCCCAATGACCGCCCGCTGAGCGAGGCGGCACTGATGACCGAGGTGATGGAGCGTGACCTGGGGGTGCCGGTGCGCTGGCAGGAAGGTGCCAGCCGCACCACCTGGGAGAACGCCACCCTCAGTGCGCCGCTGCTGCGTGAGGCCGGGGTGAAGCGGGTGGTACTGGTGACCCAGGCCTATCACATGGCCCGTTCGCGCTGGTGCTTCGAGCGCCAGGGCTTCCAGGTGGTGGCCGCGCCCATGGGCTTCATCGGTATTCCCAACGCACGGCCCTTCGGTGGCTGGCTGCCGGAAGCCAAGGCGGTCGAGCAGACCGCCCAGTTGCTCAACGAGGCCGCCGGGCTGCTGCTCTATCCGCTCGCCTATCGCTGAGTCACCACCAGCGGTGCCTCTTCGGGACGATCCTGCCGACGCAGCAGCAGGCCCCAGAGCAGCACCAGGGCGGAAAAGATCCCCAGCGGCCAGAGGCGGTAGTGCAGATAGGGGGTCAGGCCATCCATGGGCACCACGGTGCCCTGCAGCACGCCGACCTCGAAGGCCGGGATCTGCCGGCTGATGCGACCGAAGGGGTCGACCAGGGCGGTGATACCGTCGTTGGTGACCCGCACCAGCCAGCGACCGCTTTCCAGGGCGCGCATCTGCGCCATCTGCAGGTGCTGCTGCGGACCGATGGACTTGCCGAACCAGGTGTCGTTGCTGATGGTGAGCAGCAACTGACTCTGGGCCGCCATGCTGGCGACGAATTCCGGATAGACCACCTCGTAGCAGATGTAGGGCGCCACGCGATAGCCCTTCACCAGTAGTGGCTCCTGCTGCTCGGGGCCGCGGACGAAGTCGGACATGGGCAGGTCGAAGAAGCCTATCAGGCCGCGCAGGTATTCCTGCAGCGGCACGTATTCGCCGAAGGGCACCAGCTTCTGCTTGTAGTAGGTACCCGAGCCGTTGCCGACCGCGGTGATGCTGTTGAAGTAGCGCGAATCGCCGTCGGCGTCGCGTTCCCGGGCGGGCAGGCCGGTCACCAGGGCGCCGCCATGGGCCGCCACCTGGGCGCCTTCGGCGGCGAGGAAGTCACTGACGTATTCGCGCAGCACGGGAATGGCGTTTTCCGGCCAGACCACCAGGTCGGCGTCGGTCTGCTCGGCGGTACGGTCGCGATAGAGCGCCAGGGTGGCGCGGGCGTGGTCGGGATTCCACTTGAGTTCCTGGGCGATGTTGCCCTGGACCCCGGCGACTTTGAGCGGCGCGCCGGCCGGTTGCGTCCATACCTGGCCCTGGAAGACATCGCCGGCCACCCAGGGCAGGGCCACCAGCACCAGGGCCGCGATCAAGGCCACCGGTCGCAGGATCAGCCGCGGGGCGTTGACCAGCAGCGCCGCGGTAAAGGCCAGCACGGCCGAGATCAGCCAGACGCCGCCCAGGGGCGCCAGACCCTGCAGGGGACCGCTGAGCTGGCTGTAGCCCAGCAGCAGCCAGGGAAAGCCGGTCAGCGCCCAGCTGCGAAACAGCTCCAGGGCGAACCACAGGCCGGCGAAGGTGAGGGCGTCGCCCAGGGGTGCCTGGTTGCGTCTCAGGCACAGCGCCCACAGGCCGGCGGGCAGGGCGAAGAACAGCGCGATGCCGGCACAGAAACCCACGGTGAGAAAGAGCGCCAGGGGCACCGGCGCGGCCCCGTAGGTGTGGATGCTGACGTAGATCCAGCTGGTGCCGGCGAGAAAGGCGCCGAAGCCGTAGCACCAGCCGCGCAGCAGGGCGCGCCAGGCACCGAGCCCCTTGAGGCCCAGGTAGAAGAGACCGGCGGACAGCAGCGCCAGCGGCCAGATATTGAAGGGGGCCAGCGCCAGGGGCGTGAGGGCACCGGCGAAGAGCGCCAGAAGGTTGCCCTTCCAGCCGGGTTGAGAGATCCAGCGCATCGAAAATCCTTGGTCCGATCGAGGCTGCGCAAGCTTACTCGCCAGCGCGAGTCAGTGCCAAAGGCGCTTGAGGGAGAGCGAGCCAGGTCGCAGTTGGGGAGGGGATGGAAGGCTATCGCGGCCATGGCGATCCGTCGGTTGGGCTAGGACGACTCTATCGTCGAAGCCCAACAGTCGTGCAGTCGAGGCAAGGCCTGTTGGGCTTCGCTGCGCTCAACCCAACCTACGGCGGTCCGTAGGAGGGCGTGCGATGGGCATTGCCTGGGCCGTGCTAGCGGTTGACCGGGGTCACGCGCAGCAGGTGGATGCGGCGGCCGTCGGCGTTGAGCACGCGGAAGCGGAAGTCATCGATCACCGTTTCCTCGTTGCGCTTGGGCAGGTGGCCCAGGCGATTCATCACCAGGCCGCCGGCCGTGTCGGCCTCGGTGTCGGCGAAGCGGGTTTCCAGAATCTCGTTGAGCGTCTCGATGGGGGTGAGCGCCTTGACCACGAAGTCGCCATTGGGCAGCGACTTGATGAAGCTCTCTTCCTCCACGTCGTGCTCGTCCTCGATCTCGCCGACGATCTGCTCTAGCACGTCCTCGATGGTCACCAGGCCGGCGACGCCGCCGTATTCGTCCACCACGATGGCCATGTGGCTGTGGGTGGAACGGAATTCGCGCAGGAGTACGTTGAGCCGCTTGGACTCGGGTACGAAGGTGGCCGGGCGCAGCGCCGTCTTGAAGTCGAAGACCCGTGCAGGGTCCAGCAGCAGCGGCAGCAGGTCCTTGGCCAGCAGCAGGCCGAGCACGTCGTCGGGGCCATCGCCGATCACCGGATAGCGCGAGTGGGCCGCCTCGATCACCGCCGGCAGGAATTCGGCGGGCGTCTGCTGGGCGCGAATGCTGATGATCTGCGAGCGCGGCACCATGATGTCGCGCACCTGCAGGTCGGCCACCGAGATGGCGCCTTCGACGATGGACAGCACCTCGCTGTCGAGCACCTTGTTCTCGTGCGCTTCGCGCAGCAGTTCCAGCAGTTCCTGGCGGCTCTTGGGTTCATGGGCAAAGGCCTGGACGATGCGTTCCAGCCAGGAACGATGCCCAGTGCCTGATCGATCTTCGTTCATGTGTGTGTCATTCACCGTAGGGATCGGGGTAGCCCAGTTCAGCGAGCAATTGGCGTTCCAGGTCTTCCATCTCCTCGGCTTCGTCATCTTCCAGATGATCGTAGCCGAGCAGGTGCAGGCAGCCGTGGATGACCAGGTGCGCCCAGTGCGCCTTGGCGGGCTTGCCTTGCTCGGCGGCCTCGCGGGCCACCACGGGGGCGCAGATCACCAGGTCGCCGAGCAGGGGGATATCGAGGAATTCGTCCGGCACGTCGGCCGGAAAGGACAGCACGTTGGTGGCGTAGTCCTTGTGTCGCCAGGTGCGATTCAGCTCGCGGCCTTCGTCTTCGTCCACCAGGCGGATGGTGAGTTCCGAGTCGCCCTGGCGGGCGCGCAGGGCCAGTTCACACCAGCGGCGTAAGTCCGGCTCCTCGGGGAGGTCGGCCGCCTCGCTGGCGACCTGGACGTCCAGTTCAATCGCCATGGCGATCCTCTCCAGACGCGCGCGGCTGGTCCTGCAGCGCCTCGAAGCGGTCGTAGGCCTCGACGATGCGCTGCACCAGCGGATGGCGCACCACGTCCTTGGACTCGAAGTGGGTGAAACCAATGCCGGGCACGTCGCGCAGGACCTCGATGACGTGCTTGAGGCCCGACTTGGTGCCGCGCGGCAGGTCGACCTGGGTGACGTCACCGGTGATCACCGCGGTGGAGCCGAAACCGATGCGGGTCAGGAACATCTTCATCTGCTCGAGGGTGGTGTTCTGACTCTCGTCGAGAATGATGAAGCTATTGTTGAGGGTGCGGCCACGCATGTAGGCCAGCGGCGCGACCTCGATGACCTGGCGCTCGATGAGCTTGGCCACCTGCTCGAAGCCGAGCATCTCGTAGAGGGCGTCGTACAGCGGTCGCAGATAGGGGTCGATCTTCTGTGCCAGGTCGCCGGGCAGGAAGCCCAGCTTCTCGCCGGCTTCCACCGCCGGACGCACCAGCAGGATGCGGCGTATCTGCTCTCGCTCCAGGGCGTCCACGGCGCAGGCCACGGCCAGGTAGGTCTTGCCGGTACCGGCCGGACCTATGCCGAAGTTGATGTCGTGATCGAGGATCGACTTGACGTAGCGCTGCTGGTTGGCGCCGCGCGGGCGGATCATGCCTTTCTTGGTGCGCAGGGCGACGCTGGTGTCGCCACCGCTGCGGTGCTCTTCCTGCAGGGCTTCCAGACCGGATTCCTGCAGATAGAGGTGCACCAGTTCCGGAGCCACCGCGGTGCCGCTGGCGGTTTCGCGATAGAGGCGCTGCAGGAGATTCTGCGCTGCGCGGGTGCGCTCGGGCTCGCCGACCAGTTCGAACTGGTTGCCGCGATTGCGGATCTCGATGCCGAGACGGCGTTCGATCTGGCGCAGATTTTCATCGAGCTGGCCGCACAGGTTGGCGAAACGGTCGGCATCGAAGGGTTCGAGGGTGAAGTGCTGGAGCGTCTGGGGGGTATTCAAGGTGTGCTGGGAAACCCTTTGGATTGGCTTTACGAAAACTTGACGTAGCGTGAGAGTAACCTGGGTCGCGCCCTTGGCAAAGGGCGCGTGCGACCATCCATCAGGCCAGCGCGACGGCGACGGGCGGGCGCGCACCGCTGGCGACGGGGGCCAGTAGGGTGCCGCGCAGGGAGTGCGGCAGGGCTTCGTCGATGTGCACCTGGACGAACTGGCCGATCAGGCTGGCTTCGCTGCAACGGAAGTTGACGATGCGGTTGTTTTCGGTGCGGCCCTGCAGCATGCCGGGATCGCGCTTGGAGAAATCGCTGACCAGGATGGTCTGGACGCTGCCGGCCATGCGCCGGCTGATCTCGAAGCCCTGCTGGTGGATGCGCGTCTGCAGGATCTGCAGGCGTTGCTTCTTGACCTCGTCCGGGGTGTCGTCGACCAGGTCCGCCGCCGGGGTGCCGGGACGGGCGCTGTAGATGAAGGAGAAGGAGAAGTCGAAACCGACGTCCTCGATCAGCTTCATGGTCTGTTCAAAGTCCTTCTCGGTCTCGCCGGGGAAGCCGACGATGAAGTCCGAGCTGATGCAGATGTCGGGCACCGCCGCCTTGAGCTTGCGGATGCGCGACTTGTATTCCAGCGCCGTGTGGTTGCGCTTCATGGCGGCCAGGATGCGATCCGAACCGGCCTGCACCGGCAGGTGGACGAATTTCACCAGTTCCGGGATCTCGGCGTGGGCCTGGATCAGGGCGTCGGAGAACTCCAGCGGGTGCGAGGTGGTGTAGCGGATGCGGTCGATGCCGTCGACCGCCGCCACCACATAGAGCAGTTCGGCGAAGTCGGCGATGCGGCCGTCGCCGGTGGCGCCGCGATAGCCGTTGACGTTCTGGCCCAGCAGGGTCACTTCTCGTACCCCGTGCTCGGCGAGGTGGATGATCTCGGCGAGGACGTCGTCCAGCGGCCGGCTGACCTCTTCACCACGGGTATAGGGCACCACGCAGAAGGTGCAGTACTTGCTGCAGCCTTCCATGATGGAGACGAAGGCGCTGGGGCCGTCGATGCGCGGCTCGGGCAGGCGGTCGAACTTCTCGATCTCGGGGAAGGAGATGTCCACCTGGGGCGCCCGGGTGGTGCGCGCGGCGTCGATCATCTCCGGCAGGCGGTGCAGGGTCTGGGGTCCGAAGACCACGTCGACATAGGGCGCGCGGTCGCGAATGGCAGCGCCTTCCTGACTGGCCACGCAGCCACCGACACCGATCACCAGATCGGGATTCTCCAGCTTGAGTTCGCGCCAGCGACCGAGCTGGGAGAACACCTTCTCCTGCGCCTTCTCGCGGATCGAGCAGGTGTTGAGCAGGATGACATCGGCCTCGGCCGGATTCTGGGTGACTTCCAGCGGCTCCCGTTCGCCGAGCAGGTCGACCATGCGCGACGAATCGTATTCGTTCATCTGGCAGCCATGGGTTTCGATATAGAGCTTCTTGGACATGCGCGGCAGGGAGTCGGTGGCGAGTGGACCGCGCATTATAATGATGGCCTTCCGCACGGGGAAGAGCCGCCCGGAAGGCGGTCGGTCTAGGCCTGGGCAGCGTCCTCCGGCAGCCGGGCGATGACCTTGATCTCGAAGCGAAAGCCGGCCAGCCAAGTGGCGCCGACCGCGGTCACCGTGGGGTAGGGCGCCGTGCCCCAGTGCTCCAGCAGCACCGGCCAGATCCGCTCGAAGCTGGCTTCGGCATCGACCATGAACAGGGTGACGTCCACCACGTCGGCAAAGGTGGCGCCGGCCGCGGCGAGGACGGCGTCGAGATTGGCGAAGGCCAGGCGGACCTGATCCTCCAGCTCCGGCTCGGGTGAGCCATCGGCGCGGCTGCCGACCTGGCCCGAGACGAAGAGAAAGCCGTTGGAACGGATGGCTGGCGAATAGCGGTGCTGTTCGTAGAGAGCGTGGCGCTGGGCGGGAAAGACGACGTCGCGGGTCATGCTGGGGCTCCGGTAGGGATCGCTGGAGCCACCTTAGGCGCCGCTCGCCAGGGGATAAACCCGGCCAGGCGGTCAGCATTGTTTGTACAATCCAAACAATCCCCTGTTCAGGAATCGGCATGGATCTGTTCGCCGCGATGCAGACCTTCGTGCGGGTGGTGGAAGCCGGCAGCTTCACCCGCGCGGCCGAGACCCTCGGCAGCAGCCGCACCCGCGTCACCCAGCAGGTGCGCCTGCTCAATCGCACCACCCGGCAGGTGCAGGTCACCGCCGACGGCGCGGCCTATTACGACCGCTGCCTGGGCGTGCTGGCAGCGGTGGACGATGCCGAAACGGGGCTTTCGGTCGCCACCCGCACGCCCCGTGGCCGCCTGCGAGTGGACGTGCCCAGCCCGCTGGCGCGGTTGATCCTGATCCCGGCTCTGCCGGACTTCTTCGAGCGCTATCCGGATATCCAGCTCGAGCTGGGCGTCAGCGATCGCCAGGTGGATCTGATCGGTGACAACGTCGATTGCGTGATCCGCGGCGGGCGCATCCGCGAGCAGTACCTGGTGGCCCGGCCGCTAGGGGCGCTGCAACTGGGCTGCTATGCCGCACCGGCCTATCTCGCCGCCCAGGGTGTGCCGGTTCATCCCGCCGAGCTGGCCGAGACGCCGCACCGGGTGGTGCGGTTTCTCTGGGGTAGGGGCAAGGGCTTTCCCTATGCCCTGCAGCGCGGCGCCGAGCGCCTGGAGCTGCAGGGCCGCCACAGTCTGGAGGTGGACGACGGCAATGCCTGTCTGGCGGCGGGGCAGGCCGGACTGGGGGTGGTCTGCCTGCCGCACTACCTGGCAGCGGAAGCGGTCGATCGTGGCGAACTGGTCAGGCTGTTCGCGGACTGGCAGGTGGCACCCCTGCCGCTGTATCTGGCCTTCGCACCCAATCGTCATGTCAGCGCCAAGTTGCGGGTCTTCATCGACTGGGTGACAGCCGTGGTGGCCGAGCGGGCCTGGTTGGAAACCCCTGGCGAACGCTGACGGCTGCCGGGGCCGGCGTGCTATGCTCGCTACCCCCTTTTTCCTCGGCGAAACCCGCGTCCACCATGAGCTCATCCCCCAGCAAGCCGGCCATCTACAAGGTCATCTTCGTCAACCAGGGTCAGGTCTTCGAGATCTATGCCAAGCAGATCTTCCAGAGCGATCTCTGGGGCTTCCTGGAAATCGAGGAACTGGTGTTCGGCGAGCGCACCCAGGTAGTGGTGGATCCGAGCGAGGAAAAGCTCAAGGCGCAATTCGAAGGCGTAGTGCGCAGCTTCGTGCCCATGCACTCGATCATCCGCATCGACGAGGTGGAGCGCCTGGGGCAGCCCAAGATCAGCGAAGCCAAGGGTGGCACCAATGTCATGCCGTTTCCGATGCCAATGCCCGACAAGCCCTGAGAACCTGGCCAAAGTCTGCTGCGCGTCGGCCAAACGGCGTTGAAAATGGCTTCGGAATGCTCATTTACGACTTGTAAACTCCGCTTCCTAAGCCATTTTCGCCTTGTTTGTCTCTAGCTCGCGAGACTTTGAACAGGCTCTGCCGGGCTCGCCGTCAGTTCTGCGGCGGCTGGAAGGGATTGAGATTGCCTGCGGTCTGCATGTCTTGCAGATAGTCGCGGAAGATCTGCCCCAGCACCTGGGTAGCCATCTCCAGTTCGTCACGGCGCATCTGGGCGCTGACCAGGTCGGCGGTGTCCATGGCTTCGTCGTTGCCATTGATGGCGGCCATCTTCAGCACGATATAGGCCTGGATGTTGTTGGGCGGTACGCCCTCGCCACGAAAGAACATGTTGCCGAGGCGATTCTGCGCATCGGCATTACCCTTGAGCGAGGCCTGCTCGAACCACTGACGCGCCTGGTTCAGGTCCTTGGGCGTCTGCTTGCCTTCGTAGTAGAAGTCACCGAGTTCGTACTGCGCCTGGGAATCGCCTTCGTGGGCGATCTGCTGGCAGCGGGCGATCGCCTGCGCCAGGGCTTCGTTGGCCAGATTCAGGTTGCAACGGCTGGTGCTGGGGACGAGCAGCGAATTGCCTCCGGCCAGGGCGGCCAGGGGCATCAGGATCAGGGCTGCGCACAGGGTACGACCAGCGCGGTGCATGAAGCGCCTCCACGAGCGAGGCAGGTTCGGAGAACCCGGTCGGCGAAACGCGCCGACATCTCATTATGGGTCAAGCCGACGCACGCTTTCAAAACCTTTACGCGCAACGGCGGAACTTTTTTACCCGTGACGCCGGCCACTCAACTAGTGTGTGAGGCCGGCGGGGCAGAGAGGTTCCACAGGCGAGACGAATGACACCTGTCAGACGGGTCCTAGTCCTTGAAGGTGGCGAAGGCGCGCTCGGCGGCGTCCAGGGTGATGCGCAATTCCTCGTCGCCGTGGGCAATGGAGGTGAAGCCGGCTTCGAAGGCGCTGGGCGCCAGGTAGACGCCACCGTCCAGCATCAGGTGGAAGAAGCGCTTGAACCTCTCGCTATCGCTGGCCATGACATCGCTGAAGGTAACGATGTCTTCGGCGCCGCTGAAGTAGAGACCGAACATGCCGCCTGCCTGGGTGGTGACGAAGGGCACACCGGCGGCATCGGCGCGGTCCTGCAAGCCTTGCAGCATTCGCGTGGTGTAGTCGGTCAGCTCGGCGTGGAAGCCGGGACGGCGGATCAGTTGCAGGGTGGTAAGGCCGGCGGCCATGGCCAGCGGATTGCCCGACAGGGTGCCGGCCTGGTAGACCGGGCCGAGCGGGGCGATCTTCTCCATGATCTCGCGCTTGCCGCCAAAGCAGCCGACCGGCATGCCGCCGCCGACGATCTTGCCGAAGGTGGTGAGGTCCGGGCGGATGCCGTAGTGCGCCTGGGCACCACCCAGGGCGACGCGGAAGCCGGTCATGACCTCGTCGAAGATCAGCACCACGCCGTAGCGATCGCAGAGGCTGCGCAGCCCCTCCAGGAAACCCGGCGCCGGCGGTACGCAGTTCATGTTGCCGGCCACCGGCTCGACGATGATGCAGGCGATCTGGTCGCCCACCTTGGCCAGGGTTTCTTCCACTTCGCCCAGGTCATTGTAGGCCAGGGTCAGGGTGTGCTGGGCGAAGGCCGCCGGCACGCCGGGAGAGCTGGGCACGCCCAGGGTCAGGGCGCCGGAACCGGCCTTGACCAGCAGGCTGTCGGAGTGGCCGTGGTAGCAGCCCTCGAACTTGATGATGGTGTCGCGCCCGGTGTAGCCGCGCGCCAGGCGGATGGCGCTCATGGTGGCCTCGGTGCCCGAGCTGACCATGCGCACCATTTCCATGGACGGCACGATCTCGCAGATGAGATCGGCCATGGTGGTTTCCAGGGCGGTCGGGGCGCCGTAGGAGAGGCCGTGTTCCAGCTGACGACGCACGGCGTCGAGCACGTCGGGATGGCTGTGGCCGAGGATCATCGGTCCCCAGGAACCGACGTAGTCGACATAGCGCTTGTCATCCTCGTCGACGATATAGGCGCCCTGGGCGTGCTTGAAGAACAGCGGCGTGCCGCCGACGCTCTTGAAGGCGCGGACCGGCGAGTTGACGCCACCGGGGATGTGGCGCTGGGCCTGGTCGAAGAGTTGCGCGGAGCGGGACATAGGGGTCTCCTTGAAGGGGATCAGGCCGTGAATAGCCGGACGAAGGCGCGCGCGCGGCGCTCCACCTCGCCCGCGCTGGCGGCGGAAAACAAGCTGTGGACGACGGCGATCAGGTCGACGCCGTGGGCGAGCAGATGTGGGGCATTGTCCAGGGTGACACCGCCGATGGCGCAGACCGGCAGAGCGAAACGACTGCGGGCTTGGTCGAGCAATTCCAGGGGCGCTGGCGGGGCATCCGGCTTGGTGCTGGAGGCGAAGAAGCGACCGAAGGCCAGGTAGCTGACGCCGGCCTGGACCGCGGCCTCGGCCAACTCCAGACTGGCGTGGCAGGTGCCGCCGAGGATGGCTTCCGCACCCAGTTCGGCGCGGGCCGCGGCCAGGGAACCGTCTTCCTGACCCAGGTGCAGGCCGACGCCCAGCTGGCGGGCCAGGGCGAGGTCGTCATTGATGATCAACAGGGCGCCATGCTGGCGGCAGAGGTCGGCAAGAGCCGCGGCTTCGTCATGACGACGGTTGGCATCCCCTGACTTGTCGCGGTACTGCACCAGGCGGGCACCGCCCTGCAGGGCAGCTTCGACATAGGGCAGCAGGCGACCCTCGGCGAGCAGAGCGCTGTCGGTGATGGCGTAGAGGCCGCGTAGGGGGCTCATGAGCAGAAGTCCAGTGGCAGGCGCCGCGGCACGTACTGGCCGCGACCGGGGCGCTCGGCGTCCCTCAGGGTGCGCCAGGTGTAGTCCAGGGCGCTGCGTACCGCGCTGGGCAGGGCTTCGCCCAGGGCCAGGCGCCCAGCCAGGGTACTGGCCAGGGTGCAGCCGGAGCCGTGGTAGCTGCCGGGCAGGCGCTGGCAGACATGGGTCTCGCAGCCACCGGCACGGTCATAGAGGCGGTTGTGCACCTCGTGTTCTTCGCCATGGCCGCCGGTGATCAGGAGGTGGGCGCAGAAGGGCAGCAGGCGCTCGGCGCACTGCTCCGGGGTGCCCTCGGGCAACTCGGCGAGGATGCGCGCCTCGGGCAGGTTGGGGGTGGCGATGGTGGCGCGCGGCAAGAGGCGTTCGCGAATGGCGTAGCCGACCTCGTCCTTGCCCAGCGCGCCGCCACCACCGGCGCGCAGCACCGGATCGCAGACCAGGGGTACGCCAGGGAGCGCTTCCATGATCTCCAGCACCGTCTCGACCATCTCCACCGAACCGAGCATGCCCAGCTTGACCGCCGCCACTGGCAGGTCGGCGATGATCGCCCGGGCCTGGGCTAGCACCCACTCGCGATCCAGCACCCGGAAGTTCAGCACGTCGACGGTGTCCTGCACGGTCAGCGCGGTGACCGCCGGGGCGGCATGGCAGCCCTGGGCGAGCAGGGCTTCGATGTCGGCCTGCAGGCCGGCACCGCCACTCGGATCGTGGCCGGACAGGCAAAGGACGACGGGACGTTGGGGTTCGAGGGTCATGGACGTCAGCCTAGCAAAGGGAAAAGGGGCGCAGCGGCCGGGCGCCGCAGGGAGTGGCACCCTACAACGACCTCGCGCCCCGCGCCACCCGTTGACATGGGACCCGGATCGGGACGAAGGAACTCCGCTGCCGGTTGGGTAGCCGATATACTGCACCTTTGCTCGGGTAAGGCGGTTCTATGGCGTTGTGGCGGTTGTTGCGTGATTTCTTCCTGCGCCAACGGCGTGCCTACGGGACCGCCATCCTCTGCCTGCTGGGCGTCGGTCTGCTCAACCTGACCCTGCCCTGGTGGATCGGCAAGGCCATCGACGCCCTGCGTGCCGGCGAGCTGGATCAGACCGGCCTGCTCTGGCGCGTCGCCCTGATCGTGGCGGTCGGCTGTGGCCTCTATGTGCTCCGCTATCAGTGGCGGGTGCGCCTGTTCGGCACCTCCTACCAGGTCGGCGTGGAGCTGCGCGATGCCTTCTTCGCCAAGCTGGCGCGGCTGGATCCCGGCTTCTTCCAGTCCAGTCGTACCGGTGACCTGCTGGCCCGAGCCACCCAGGACATCGACGCCGTGGAGACCGCCGCCGGCGAAGGGGTGCTGGCCAGTTTCGATGGCATGCTGACCCTGCTGCTGGTGCTGCTGGCCATGTTCATCGGCATCGACGCACCCCTGGCCGCCCTGGCATTGTTGCCCTTTCCCTTCATGGCCTGGGGTTTCTATCGCGTGGCGCGGCGGGTGCAGCAGCGCTTCGGCCTGGCGCTGGCCGGCTTTTCCGCCCTCAACGACCGTACCCAGGAAGCCCTCAGCGGCCTGCGCATGCTGCGCCAGCATGCCCTGATCGAAGCCGAGCTGGATGACTTCGACGCCCGCGCCCGTAGCGTGGCCAAGGCCGACTACCAGGTGCAGCGCACCGAGGCGCGCTACGAGCCGATCATCTTCGTCGCCCTGAGTCTCGCCACCCTGCTGACCCTGGTCATGGGCAGCTGGCGCTATCTCGACGGCCACATCACCCTGGGCCAGCTGACCAGCTTCAGCCTCTATCTCGTGCAGCTGATCTGGCCGATGTTCGCCATCGGCTGGTGCTTCAACCTGCTGCAGCGCGGCGAAGCGGGTGCCCGTCGGCTGGAGGAGGTGTTCGCCGTCACCGAGCGCATCCGTGACGAAGGCACCCAGACGCCGCCGGACCAGGCGGATCTGTCGGTCTATATCCCGGCCTTCACCTATCCCCAGGCACGCCAGCCGGCCTTGCAGGACGTGGTCATCGACCTGCCCGCGGGCGATACACTGGGCATCGTCGGTGCCACCGGCAGCGGCAAGAGCACCCTACTGCGCCTGCTGCTGCGCCAGTTTCCGCTGGAGCAGGGCTGCATTCGCCTGGGTGGGGTGCCGCTGGAGGACTACCGGCTGGGCGACTTGCGCGCCCAGTTCGCCTATGTGCCCCAGGATCCCTTCCTGTTCGCCCGTACCCTGGGCGAAAACGTCGCCCTCAGTCGCCCCGACGCCACCGCCGGAGAGATCCGCGAAGCCCTCGACGCTGCTGCCTTCGGCACCGACCTGGCGGCCCTGCCGCAAGGCCTGGATACCCCGGTGGGCGAGCGCGGCCTGACCCTCTCCGGCGGCCAGCGCCAGCGGGTGGCCCTGGCGCGGGCGCTGCTCTCTCCGGCGCCCATCCTGCTGCTGGACGACACCCTCTCGGCGGTGGATACCGCCACCGAAGCCCGCCTGCTCAAGACGCTGGCCAGGCTGCAGGGGCGTACCACCCTGATCGTCAGCCACCGCCTCTCGGCCGTGCAGCACGCCGACGAGATCATCGTGCTCGACCAGGGCAGCCTGGTGGAGCGGGGCCGCCATGGCGAGCTGCTCGCCGCCGGTGGTCTCTATGCCCGACTCTGGAATCTGCAGCAGGCGGAGGAGGCCGGCCAATGACCAAGACCCGCGTGCTTTCCCTGCTGCTCAAGCCGGTGCTGGCCAATCCGCGCAAGCTGGCCGGCACCCTGGCGATCCTGGTCGTGGCGACCCTGTTCGATGTGTTGGGGCCCTGGCTGACCAAGCACTACCTGGACAACTACCTGGTGCCCCACGACCTGCGCCTCTGGCCGCTGGTGGGCCTAGTCGCCGCCTATGTGGTCTCCCAAGGCCTGGCCGCCTATGGCCGCTATCTGCAATCCCTGAGATTCGCCGAGATCGCCATGGACGTGGTGCTCCTGCAGCGGCGCCGGCTGTTCCGCCATGTGCTGAGCCTGCCGCAGAGCTTCCACGATCGTACCGCCACCGGCGAACTGGTGGCGCGGGTCACCAACGACACCGATGCCCTGCGCGAACTCTATGTGGCCTTCCTCGGCAACATGGTCGGCAACATCGTGCTGCTGATCGGCATCCTGGTGGCCATGGCGCTGCTCGACGTACGCCTGATGGCCATCGCCGTGCTGCTGATCCCGGCCGCGGTGCTGATCGTCTGGGCCTACCAGCGATACAGCGGCGCGGCGGCCATGGAGGTGCGGATGCTGCGCGCCGAGCAGAGCGCCCGGCTGGGCGAGGCCATCGGCGGCATGGGTCTGTTGCAGGCCTTCAACCAGACCGAGCGCTTCCGCCAGGATTTCCAGCGGCTCAACCAGGCCCAGTACGGCGCGCGCATGCGCACCATCCGTGTCTCCGGCCTGCTGCTGCGCTCGGCGCTGGATCTGGTCAGCGTGGCGGTGCTGGCGGTGCTGCTGCTGGTCTACGGTATGGGGCATCTGCAGGGCGGCGCCGAGATCGGCGTGCTCTATGCCTTCGTCACCTACCTGGGCCGGGTGACCGAGCCGCTGATGGACATCACCCAGAGATTCAACCTGTTCCAGCAGGCCACGGTGGCCGGCACCCGGCTGCTGCACCTGCTGGAAGAGAAGCCGGCGCTGAGCGGCGAAGATGACCGCCCCATCGCGACCGCGCACTTCCATCTCGACGCCGTGCGCTTCCGCCATGCCGGCGCCGGGCACGACACTCTGCACGGCATCGACCTGGACATCGCTCCGGGCACCTTTCTCGGTATCGTCGGCCCCACCGGCAGCGGCAAGTCGACCCTGCTCGACCTGCTCGCCGGACTGCAACCGGTCACCGGCGGCCACCTCTGCCTGGACGGTCGCGAACTGGGCACGCTGACTCCGGAAGTGCTGGGCGCCGCCTTGGCCAGCGTGCCCCAGGAGCCCTTCATCCGTTCCAGCAGTCTCAGGGACAACCTGCTGCTGGGTAGCCAGGTGCCGGATGCGCGCCTGCGCGAGGCCCTGGCCGCCGCCCACCTGGATGACCTGGTGGCACGGTTGCCGGAAGGCCTGGATACCCTGCTGGGCGAGCGTGGCTTCACCCTGTCCACCGGCGAGCGGCAGCTGCTGGCGCTGGCCCGGGCGCTCTTGCGCGAACCCAAGGTGCTGCTGCTGGACGAGGCCACCGCCAGCATCGACAGCGCCACCGAGGCGCGGCTCCAGGGGGCGCTGGACGAATTGCGTGGCCAGGTCACCCTGATCGTGGTGGCGCACCGGCTGTCCACCATCCGCCATGCCGATCGCATCCTGGTGCTGCGCGACGGCCGCAAGGTGGAGGAGGGTAGTCACGAATCGCTGCTGCAGCGGCCCGACGGCCACTATCGCCGGCTGTGGGAGCAGCATGCCCAGGGTGACAAACCCCTATGAGCCGTCACAGCCGTTGTCACCCAGGGGTGTTAGGGTGTCAGCTATAGCCAGCGCCCCAACAAGGAAACCTGCATGACCTCCGTATCCGAGGATTTCACCGTCGTCGCCACCGCCAGCGAGGCGGTCGACCGGCTCGCGGCGCTGCACCAGGAGGCCACCCAGGCCCTGGATGCGGCGCTCAAGCGCTATCTCAAGGATCGCGTCGAACCCAGCGCCGCCGAGCGCCAGCTGTTCCGCTATCCCGAGATCCGCATCCGCTATCGCGCGCCCGGCGTGCCGCCGGCCACCACCCGCGCCTACGCCAAGATCCAGCTGCCCGGCACCTATGTGGCCACCGTGACCCATCCGGCGGCCTTTCGCGGCTATCTGCTGGAGCAGCTCGAACCCCTGATGCGCGACTATGACGTCCAGGTCGAGGTCGGTCGCAGTCGCCAGGACATCCCCTACCCCTATGTGGTAGAGCAGGGCGACGAACTGGCCGGTAGCGGCGTGACCGCCGCCGAGCTGGCGCGGGTCTTTCCCAGCACCGATCTCTCCGCCGCCCACGACGACATCGCCGACGGCCACTACGACTGGGAGCGCATCGATCCGCTGCCGCTGGCCTTGTTCGATGCCGCCCGTACCGACTTCTCGCTGAGACGCATCGTTCACTACACCGGCAGCGACTGGCGCCACGTGCAGCCCTGGATCCTGCTGACCAACTACCATCGCTACGTCGACCAGTTCATCCAGCATGGCCTGGAGCAACTGCGCAGCGATCCGCGCTTCGAGCGCCTGGTGCTGCCGGGCAACGTCATCATCGAACGTGACATGGACCCCACCGAGGCCCAGGCGGTCATCGCCGCCATCGCCTGGCACCGCTTCCAGATGCCGGCCTACCACCTGATAGCGAGCGACGGCCATGGCGTTACCCTGGTCAACATCGGCGTCGGCCCGTCCAACGCCAAGAACATCACCGACCACCTGGCGGTGCTGCGTCCGCACTGCTGGCTGATGATCGGCCACTGTGGCGGCCTGCGGCAGTCGCAGACCATCGGCGACTACGTGCTGGCCCACGCCTACATGAGACGCGACGGCATCCTCGACCGCGTGGTGCCGCCGCACATTCCCATCCCGGCGCTGGCCGAGGTGCAGGTGGCCCTGCAGGAAGCCGCCGCCAGCGTCACCGGCGAACGTGGGGAAGCGCTCAAGCGGCGCCTGCGTACCGGTACCGTGCTGACCTACGACGACCGCAACTGGGAGTTGCGCTGGGCTCAGGAACGCCCGCTGATCAACCTGGCGCGCGCCGTGGCGGTGGACATGGAGAGCGGCACCATCGCCGCCCAGGGCTATCGCCTGCGGGTGCCCTACGGCACCCTGCTGTGCGTGTCCGACAAGCCCTTGCACAGCGAGATCAAGCTGCCCGGCTCGGCCAACGCCTTCTATGCCCGCGCGGTGAGCCAGCACCTGGCCATCGGCATCGCCGCCCTCGACCAGCTGCGTACCCAGCTCGACTCCCTGCACTCGCGCAAGCTGCGCAGCTTCGACGAGCCGCCGTTCCGGTAAGGCGCTGGGGTTGGGCGTGTTGGGCTTCGCTGCGCTCAACCCAACCTACGGCGAGGCGCCTGAATCGAAGGTGGTCTAGCAGCACTCGGATGACTCCCTCTCCCCCTGGGAGAGGGTTGGGGTGAGGGCACGCTACGGTGCCAGGGGGCTGATCGCGATCATGGCGGTCCGCCGATGCGGCCGCTCCTACGGTTGCTTCCGTGCCTGTAGGCGCGGCCCATGGCCGCGATCAGCAAAACATCGCATTTCTATCGGAGCGGTCGCGATGGTCAGCAGACCTAGGCCCGCGTCTTCACCTCGCCACGTAACACCAGCCAGACCGCCAGACCTATCACAACGGCGCCCAGCAAGGCGTTGGGTGCCAGGGTTTCCCCCAGCACCAGATAGCCCCAGAGCACGCCGAACGGAGGAACCAGAAAGGTCACACTGAGGGTGCGTAACGGCCCCAGGTCGGCTAACAGCCGGAAATACAGGATGTAGGCCAACGCCGTACACAGCAGGCCCACCGCCAGGACGCTGAGCCAGGCGCTCATGGGAGGCATGTCGGGAAGGGGATTCATGACCAAGACCGCCATACTGAACGGCAAGAGGAACAGGGTCGCGCCCAGCTGGCTGCCAAGGGCGACCAGGGTGGCATCGAGCCCCCCACGCTCGCTGATCCAGCGGCGCGCCAGGTAGCCAGCCATGCCGTAGCAGGCCGTTGCCAGCAGGCAGGCGCCGATGCCGACCAGCATGGCCGCGCTCGTATCCAGCTCGCCTCGGGGCAGGATCAGCGCCACGCCCAGGAACCCGATGGTTACGCCCAACCATTGGCGTCGGCTCAGGGCCTCGCCAAAGCAGGCGAAGCCGATCAGGGCGCCCATCAGTGGCGTGGTGGCGTTGAGCAGGGCCGAATAGCCAGCCGGGAGGTGGCGCGCCGCCAGGCAGTACAGCAGGAACGGCAGGCCCGAATTGACGATGCCGAGCAGGGCCACCCGCCGGAATTTGCCGTCGAAGCGCCAGGCGGATTTCAATAGCAGTGACAGAGCGGCCAGCCCCAGGGCGCCGAGCAGCACGCGCAGGAAGGCGGTGTTCAAGGCACCGAAGGCCGGTACCGCGATCCGCATGAAAAGAAAACTCGCGCCCCAGATCGCCGCCAGTAGTGCCAGCCGCAGTCCATCTCCTTTGCCCATTTCCCTTCCCCTCGGTCGCTGAATGCCTGCGAGTGAGTATGGGGAGGCAGCGGACGCGAGACCGGCCGTTTCCGGCCAGGGTAATGAAGAGGGGCGAGGCCGCGCGTAGACCGCTCGGGAAACCCCCTGTCATCGCCCCTCCGGAACATCTCGTCGCCCGCTCCGGTCGGTTGCAGGAGTGGGGGTGAGTCCGCGCGCGTCACCGTTCGGTAAAGATCACGGATTTAACATTGATCTTCAGGGCGTCTGGCCCTAAAGTTCGCGCCCGAACGTCCATGCTGGAAACGATCCATCCGGCTCAAGTACCGACGACGAGACAGCGAGGTCAACGCCAGTACGCGTTGACCTTTTTGCTTTCGGCGATGTGCCTTGGGAAGTAGGCGAACCAAAGTGGGGAAACGGATTAGGCGTTCAGAACACCCCCTCCTTCAATTTGTTCTGCCCATCGGGAGTCCGACGCATGTCCATCAAGGTCGAAGATTACTATTCTCGCGAAACCTTCCAGAAGATGAAGGCCTTCGCCGACCAGCATGAAACCCCCTTCGTCGTCATCGACACCGCCACCATCGCGCGGGCCTATGACGATCTCGTTGGCAACTTCCCGTTCGCCAAGATCTACTACGCGGTCAAGGCCAACCCGGCCATCGAGATCACCGAGCTGCTGCGTGACAAGGGCTCCAACTTCGACATCGCCTCCATCTACGAGCTGGACAAGGTGCTGTCCACCGGTGTCGGTCCGGAGCGCATCAGCTACGGCAACACCATCAAGAAATCCAAGGACATCCGCTACTTCTACGAGAAGGGCGTACGCATGTTCGCCACCGACTCCGAGGCCGACCTGCGCAACATCGCCAAGGCCGCTCCGGGCTCGCGCATCTATGTGCGGATCCTCACCGAGGGCTCCAACTCGGCCGACTGGCCGCTGTCGCGCAAGTTCGGCTGCCAGCCCGACATGGCCCTGGATCTGCTGATCCTGGCCCGCCAGCTGGGCCTGGAGCCCTATGGCATCTCCTTCCATGTCGGCAGCCAGCAGCGCGACATCGACGTCTGGGACGCCGCCATCGCCAAGGTCAAGGTGATCTTCGAGCGCCTCAAGGAAGAAGACGGCATCACCCTGAAGATGATCAACATGGGCGGTGGCTTCCCGGCCAACTACATCCAGCGCACCAACAGCCTGGAGACCTATGCCGAGGAGATCATCCGCTTCCTCAAGGAAGACTTCGGCGACGAACTGCCGGAAATCATCCTGGAGCCGGGCCGTTCGCTGATCTCCAACGCCGGCATCCTGGTCAGCGAAGTGGTGCTGGTGGCGCGCAAGTCGCGTACCGCCGTCGAGCGCTGGGTCTATACCGACGTGGGCAAGTTCTCCGGCCTGATCGAAACCATGGACGAATCCATCAAGTTTCCGATCTGGACCGAGAAGAAGGGCGAGATGGAAGAAGTCGTCATCGCCGGGCCGACCTGCGACAGCGCCGACATCATGTACGAGCACTACAAGTACGGCCTGCCGCTGAACCTGGCCAGCGGTGACCGCCTGTACTGGCTGTCCACCGGTGCCTACACCACCAGCTACAGCGCGGTGGAATTCAACGGCTTCCCGCCGCTGAAGGCCTTCTACCTCTAAGGCCTCTGGGTGTCGATCGAGCCCGCGTCCCACAAGGGACGCGGGCTTTTTCATGCCTGTCGCCAGGGCGCCTGTCAGGCAACGTCAGAATTTGTTAAGAATAGTTTACATTCGCTATGGATTTGATAATCGTTTGCAAATAGAATCGCGCCGCATTCACAAAAGGAGGCGGCTCGCCATCATGTCCAAGGAACTTTCCTCGCTGTCCCAGCGCCGTTTGCTGGTTTCTACCTTCAGTGTCGCCGTCGCTTCGCTATCCCTGGGGGTACAGGCCCAGGACGCCAAGGAGCCGGTGACCCGGCTGGAAAGTCTGACCATCGAGGGTCAGGCGCAGCAGGAAGGCTTCAAGGCCGAGCAATCCGCCTCGCGCAAGTACACCGCTCCCTTGCTGGATACCCCGCAGACCGTCACCGTGGTGCCGGCGCAGGTGATCCAGGATCAGCAGGCGCTGAGTCTGAGATCGGTGCTGTCCAACGTCTCCGGTATCACCTTCAACGCCGGTGAGGGCGGTGGCGGCTCCGGCGACAGCATCAACATCCGTGGCTTCAGCGCCAACTCGAATATCCAGATCGATGGCCTGCGCGACAGCACCCAGACCAACCGTACCGACACCTTCAACCTGGAATCGGTCGAGGTCATCAAGGGCCCCAACTCGGTGTTCGGCGGCGCCGGCACCACGGGTGGCTCCATCAACCTGATCAGCAAGAAGCCCCAGGAGCGCCAGTTCACCCGCATTGGCGGAGGCTTGGGCACCGACAGCTATCGCCGCCTGACCCTGGACACCAACCAGCCGCTGCAGGGCGTGGGTACCGACAGCGCCTTTCGCCTCAACCTGATGGCCCACGAGAACGACGTGCCCGGCCGCGACCAGATCGACCGCGAGCGCTGGGGCATCGCGCCGTCGCTGGCCCTGGGCCTGTCGGATGATACCCGCCTGACCCTGAGCTACTTCCACCAGACCGACGACAACCAGCCCGACTACGGGGTGCCGGCGTTCAACGGCAAGCGCCTGGGCGGGGTGGATCGCGATGCCTATTTCGGCTTCAAGAACATCGACAAGGAAGACATCAATAACAATGTCTTCACCGTGGAGCTGGAGCATCGCTTCAACGACAACCTGAGTCTGCAGAACCTGACCCGCTACAGCCGCATCGAACGCGACGCGGTGATCTCCGCTTCCCACGTCAACCTGAGTGGCGTGGCCGCGGGCCGCTATCGTCCGGCCGGTCCCCAGGGCTATGGCCGCGACGTGACCTCGGAGATGTGGATCAACCAGACCAACCTGACCGGCACTGTCGATACCTTCGGCCTGGGGCATTCCTTCGTCCTGGGCGCCGAATTCTCCCGCGAGGACTACGACCGCGACACCTACAGCTATGGCCTGACCTTCCCGGCCGCCGGCTACTCCCTGGCTGCACCGCCGGAGCGCTACGACGGCGCGACCGACAAGCAGACCTCGGCCATCGCCAACAACGTGCTGACCGACAAGGCCATCTATGCCTTCGATACCATCGCGCTCAATCAGTACTGGGATCTGAACCTGGGGCTGCGCTACGACTGGTTCGACGGTGACAGCGACACCACCCCGGTCGCCAACGGCGTACGTGGCGCCAAGACTCAGCTGAGTTCCGATGACGCCAAGTTGAGCGGGCGCGCTGGCCTGGTATTCAAGCCGGCGCCGAACGGCCGGGTCTATGTGGCCTATGGCACCTCCTTCAACCCCTCGGCGGAAAGCCTGACCTCCACCGGCGCCGGCCTGAGCGCGGCCAACCAGGATCTGGGTCCGGAAAAGAACAAGACCTGGGAGCTGGGTACCAAGTGGGAGTTCCTCGACAGGCGCCTGGAGCTGGACGGCGCCCTGTTCCGCGTCGAGAAGAGCAATGCCCGGGAAACCCTGGCCGACGGCAGCACCGCCCTGGCCGGCGAGCAGCGCGTGCAGGGCATCGAGCTGGGCGCCACCGGGCGGATCACCCCGCAGTGGAACGTCTACGCCAACTTCACCTTCCTCGACAGCGAGACGCTCAAGGCCGCCGATACCCTGGATGGACGCAATCGCGAAGGCCAGGCGCTGGCCAACACCCCGCCGCGTTCGCTCAATCTCTGGACCACCTATGAGCTGCCGGCCGGTTGGCGGGTGGGCTATGGTGCCCGCTACGTCAGCGAGCGCAACGTCACCTCCAGCAACGACGGCGCCAAACTCGACGACTACTGGCTGCACAACGCCATGGTCGGCTATCGCGTCAATCGCAACGTCGACCTGCAACTCAACGTCAACAACGTCTTCGACAAGGACTATGTGGAGCGGGTCCGCTCGCAACTGGGCGTGAGCACGAGGTCGTCGGCCATCGAATACGGCGATGCCCGTTCCGCCATCCTGACCGCGACCTACAGCTTCTAAGGTCGTCCGCCAGACGCCGAGCCCTGCACCCGCGGGGCTTTCGGCTTTGAGGAGAACAGCGCCAATGATGATCAGCGTTCCGGGTGTGCTCACGCCCGAGCAGGTAGGGGAGTGCCGCCAGCGACTGGAAGCGGCGGCCTGGGCCGATGGCCGGCACACGGCCGGCTTCCAGTCGGCCATGGCCAAGGACAATCTGCAGCTGCCGGCGGATGAGCCGGCGGCGCGGGCGGTGGGTGAACTGATCCAGCAGGCGTTGGCGCGGCATCCGCTGTTCGTCGCCGCGGCGCTACCAGCGCGGGTGTTTCCGCCGCTGTTCAATCTTTATCAGGGCGGCCAGTCCTTCGGGCTGCACGTGGACAATGCGCTACGGGCCCTGCCGGATGGCAGCGGCTATCTGCGTACCGACCTGTCGGCCACGCTGTTCCTGTGCGAGCCGGACACGTACGACGGCGGCGAGCTGGTGGTGGAAGACACCTATGGCGCCCACAGCGTCAAACTGGCGGCCGGCGACCTGATCCTCTATCCGGCCAGCAGCCTGCACCGGGTGCTGCCGGTCACCCGAGGCGCGCGGCTGTGTTCCTTCTTCTGGATCCAGAGCCTGGTGCGCGATGCCGGTCAGCGCAGTCAGCTGTTCGAACTCGACCAGGGCATCCAGCGGGTGGCCGCCGAGCTGGGGCAGGGCCATGAGGCCTGCCTGCAACTGACCGGCGTCTATCACAACCTCCTGCGACAATGGGCTCAGCCCTGATCCGCAGGGGCCTCTTCCAGCTGCACAGCCTGCTTGGGCTGGCGGCTGGCCTGGTACTGGTGGTGCTAGGGGTGACGGGTGCGCTCTATAGCTTTCAGCTGGAATTGCTGGAGCTGCTCAATCCGCCGCCAAGCGCCGCGACTGCGGACCGGCGTCCGCTGACGCTGCCGGAGGTGCGGCAGCGCCTCGTTCCTCCGGGCCGGGAGTTGAGCTTCGTTTCCAGCATGGCGGGGGAGGGCTACGGCCTGCTCGGTCTGGCACCGGCGAAGGGTCAGGGCCGTGGCGAGGTGCAGCTGTTCGATCGCTACACCGGCGAGGTGCTGACGTCGCCCCGTGGCCAGGCGTTCTTTCGCCTGATCCTTGACCTGCACCGCTCCCTGGCCCTGGGACCGGTGGGCAAGGCCCTGACCGGCGCGGCCACCCTGATCCTGCTGGTGCTCTGTCTGTCCGGCCTCTACCTGCGCTGGCCGCGCCAGGTCCGGCGCTGGCGCACCTGGCTGACCCTGGACTGGGGCCGCCGGGGGCGCAGCTTCCATTGGGACCTGCACGCCGTGGCGGGCACCTGGTGCCTGCTGCTCTATCTGCTGGCGGCGCTGACCGGTCTCTATTGGTCCTATGACTGGTACCGCGAGGCCAGCGAGCGCCTGCTCGGCGCCGCCCCGGAGCCCCAGACTGCGGGGGTGGTGGCGCGCCAGGACGTGGATCTGGACGCGCTCTGGCAGAGCTTCCGCGCAGAGACCGGTGGACGCATCGAGGGCTACGGCCTGCTGCTGCCCAATCCGGCGCGCAAGGTCAGCCATCCCACCCTCTGGTACCTGCCCGAGGATGCCGAGCACCTCCGCGCCCTCAATCGCATCGTCTTCGATGAGCAGGGGCGGGTGCTCGACCATCGCCGCTACCGCGAGCAGCCGCTGGGTGCCCGGCTGTTGCTCAGCGTCTATGCCCTGCATTCGGGGGAGTACTTCGGCCTGGGGGGCCGGATAGCTCTGCTGCTCGCCAGCCTGGCCATGCCGCTGTTCATGGTGACCGGGCTCTGGCTCTATCTGGATCGCCGGCGCAAAGGCCGCCAGGCGCGCCAGGCGCAGATCGGGTTCACTCCGGCCGCGGCAGGGAGCGCCGACTGGCTGATCGGCTATGCCAGCCAGAGTGGCCAGGGCGAGGCGCTGGCCTGGCAGGCCGCCGGCCAGTTGCAGTCGGCGGGGCTGAGCGCCGAGGTGGTCGCGCTGGGGCGTCTCTCGGTGGAGCGACTGCAGCAGGCCACCCGGGCGCTGTTCGTCGTCGCCACCCACGGCGACGGCGAAGCCCCGGATGCCGCGCGCGGCTTCGAGCGGCGCATGCTGACCCAGGCGGCGACGCTGCCAAGTCTGAGCTATGGGGTGCTGGCCCTGGGCGACCAGCGCTATCCGGCCTACTGCGCCTTCGCCCGCCGGCTGGACGCCTGGCTGGCTGGGCAGGGCGCCCGATCACTGTTCGCCCCGGTGGAGGTGGACAATGGCGATCCCCTGGCGCTCGCCGTCTGGCAGGGGCAGTTGCAGGCCCTGGGCGCTGCGTGTGCCGAGCCACCGCCCGAGCGTCCGCTGCAGTCCTGGCAGCTGGCGGCGGTGCAGCGGCTCAACGCCGGCAGCCCCGGCGGAGCTGCCTTCGAGCTGCAGCTGCGGCCACCGCCTGGAAGCCACTGGGCACCGGGTGACCTGCTGGAGATCGCGCCGCGCCAGCGCGCCGAGCGCGTGGCGGCCTGGCTGCAGCCCCTGGGCCTGGCCGCTGACAGCAGGGTCGAGATCGGGGGTGTGACGCTCACCTTGGCGACGGCTCTGGAAACCCGTCTGCTGCCGGAAGACCAGACCGCGCTGCCGGGCTTGGACGCCCAGGCCCTGGTCGACGCCCTGAAACCGCTCGCCGTACGTCAGTACTCCATCGCCTCGCTGCCCGGCGAAGGCACCTTGCGGTTATTGGTACGCCAGGAGCGCAAGGCGGATGGCCGCCTGGGCATCGCCTCCGGTTGGCTGACCACGGCGCTACGACCCGGTGACCAGGTGCAGGCGCGGCTACGCGCCCATCCCGGCTTCCGACCGCCGCTGGACGAGCGCCCACTGATCCTGATCGCTGCCGGTACCGGCCTGGCCGGGGTGCGCCCGCTGCTGGTCGCCCGCATCGCCGCCGGACACCGGCGCAATTGGCTGCTGTTTGGCGAACGCACGGCGGCGCACGACGATTTCTATGGAGCGGAGCTGGATGCCTGGCAGGCGCAAGGCGAACTGGCCCGGCTGGACCAGGTGTTCTCGCGGGACGGCGCCGGTTACGTGCAGGAGCGCCTGAGCGCGCAGGCGGACCTGCTGCTGGACTGGCTGGCGGCGGATGCCGTGATCATGGTCTGCGGCAGTCTGCAAGGGCTGGGGCGTGGCGTGCACGCCACCCTGCAGGGGCTGCTCGGCGAGGCCGAGGTCCAGCGGCTGTTGGAGGATGATCGCTACCGCCGCGATCTCTACTAAGCCCGGGCGATGCACCAGACGCCGGCGCCGATCAGCACCACGCCGGCCAGCTTGCCCAGGGTGACCGGGTCCTGGCGAAAGCCGGCCCAGCCGAAGTGATCCAGACTCAGGGACATGGCCAGCTGGCCGGCGATCACCAGCGCCATGAACAGGGTGGCGCCGATGCGCGGACCGGCAAAGGCGGCCATGGCGATAAAGAACATGCCCAGCAGACCGCCGCACCAGTGCCACCAGTGCAGCTCGCGCAAGGCCCCCAGGGTGGGGACACCGCGCTGCCAGAGCGTCAGGCCCAGCAGGGCCAGTAGCCCGACCAGGAAGGAAATGGACGCCGCGGCGAAGACACTGGACAGCTGGCGGGCCAGTTGACCGTTGATGCCGGCCTGCAGCGGCAGGCAGGCACCGGCGATGAAGGGCAGGACGAGCAGCCACCAGACGGGCATCGACAGGACTCCAGGCGAAAGGGGGCGCGCAGTATGCCCCAGGGTGGGGCGAAGCGGTCGAACCGGCGACCTTCGGTCAGGCTCCAAGGGCTATCGCATTCCGGAGCAACCGTCATGGCGTCACCCTTGGAGAAGCGCTTGCCGATCCGCGAGGAGCCGGGCCTGCAACGCTGGATCTGGCGCTGCGAGCGGCTGGGCTGGGTACTGCTGGCCCTGTTCGTGGCGCTGGCCCTGGCCGGGCTGTTCGCCAGTGGCGGGCCCTGGGCCAAGGCGACGCGGATCAGCGACGATGGCCAGCTCAGGGTCGACTACGAGCGTTTCCAGCGCCGCGGGGCAGCGGCGACCCTGACCCTGGAACTTGCGCCCGGCGTCAACCGCGTCGGCCTCGACGAACGCCTGGTGGCCGACTGGACGGTGGAAGCTCTCTATCCGCAGCCCCTGCGCATGACCAGCAGCGACGGGGTGCTCTGGTTGGAACTGGCCGGCGGTACGGGGTCGAATCGCGTGCACCTGGCGCTGCGTCCGGATGCTTTGGGCACGGTCGACTGGCGCATCCTGCGACCCGGCCAGCCACCCCTGGAACTCTCTGCCTTCGTCTATCCCTAGGAACTGCCATGGAATCCGTCCTGCGCGCCGCCGCGATCTACGTCTTCTTGCTGGTGCTCTTTCGCATCACCGGGCGCCGGGCGCTGTCGGAGATCACCACTTTCGATTTCGTCCTGCTGCTGGTGATCGGCGAGGCGACCCAGCAGGCGCTGTTGGGGGATGATTTTTCGGTGATCAACGCCTTCGTGGTGATCGCCACCCTGGTGCTGATCGACATCCTGCTTTCGTTGTTCAAGGAGCGCTCACCCAAGGTGGGGCGCTTTCTCGATGGCGTGCCGCTGATCGTGGTGGAGTACGGCAAGCCGTTGACCGCGCGGCTGCGCAAGGCCCGCCTGACCGAAGAGGACATCCTCGAAGCGGCGCGGCAGAGTCAGGGGCTGGAGCGGCTGGAGCAGATCCGCTTCGCGGTGCTGGAGAAGAACGGGCAGATCTCGGTGATACCCGAGCCCGGAGCGAAGTAACGAGAGGTGAAAGGCAGGAAGGGCAGGATGATCCTGCCCTTGGTCATGGTCTGAATGACGCCGGGTTACCGCTGGCCGCCACCACTGTTCTGACCGCCCTTGCGACCGGCCTCGGACGCTTTCTCGCGGTCATTGGCGAAACTGCCGCCGCTGTTCTGACCGCCCTTGCTGCCGGCTTCGGCGGCTTTCTCGCGATCATTGGCGAAGTTGCCTGGATTGGAATTCGATTGCTTGGTGGTCATGGTCGCTCTACCTCTCGTGGGAATGTAGTGCAGAACGCATTGCCTGCCTTGGTATGGAGGGGCGAACGCGGCAAGGTTTCCCGGTCGGAGGATGGGCGGTCGCTGGCCAGGAGCCACTGTCTGGACCGTATCTAGCTTTGGCCGAAGGCCTGTCCAACCTGGCCGCTGGGTTGCAAGGTGCGCCAGGTTTGCCCCGCCCGGAAAAGCCTGGACGCAGCGGTGTCGCTGCGTCCAACTCCTGTGGCTATTGGCTTGTACGACGGATGGCGCCTGCGCTAGAAACCGTCGATGGGAATCTTCAGGTAGCGCCGGCCATTGGCCTCGGCCGGCGGCAGGGTACCGGCGCGGATGTTCACCTGGATCGCCGGCAGGATCAGGGTCGGCATGGACAGGGTGGCGTCGCGGCGGGTGCGCAGGGCGACGAAGGCGTCTTCGTCCACCCCATCGCGGACGTGGACGTTGAGGGCGCGCTCTTCACCCACGGTGGTCTCGTGGCGCGCCTCGCGGCCCGCCGGCGGATAGTCGTGGCACAGATAGAGACGGGTGGCCTCCGGCAGGGTCAGCAGGCGGCGGATCGAGCGATAGAGGTCGCGGGCGCTGCCACCGGGGAAGTCGCAACGGGCCGAGCCGACATCGGGCATGAACAGGGTATCGCCGACGAAGACGTGTTCTTCTTCCACCTGATAGGCCATGTCGGCCGGGGTGTGGCCGGGCACGTGCAGGGCGCGGGCGGTCAGGGCACCGATATGGAAGACCTCGTCGGGCCGGAACAGGTGATCGAACTGGGAGCCGTCGAGGCGGAACTCGGGCTCCAGGTTGAAGACCTCCTTGAAGGCGCCCTGGACGTGGCGGATGCCCTCGCCGATGGCGATGCGACCGCCCAGTTGCCGGCGCAGATAGGGCGCGGCGGAGAGGTGGTCGGCATGGGCGTGGGTCTCCAGCAGCCACTCCACGGTCAGTCCCTGATCGCGCACGAAGCGGGCGACGCGATCCGCCGACAAGGTGGCGGTGCGGCCCGAATGCGGATCGTAGTCCAGCACCGAATCGACAATGGCGCAGCGACTGCCGGGCGCCTCGTAGATCACATAGGTGAAGGTGGACGTGGTGGCGTCGAAGAAGGGTTCGATGCGCGGAGTCATGACCGGGCCTCGTGAAGAGAAAGGGCGTCCCACCTTAACACGGAGCCCTGCTGCCCCGTGGCGTGCCTCGTCGCCGCAGGGCGATCGTTCGGCTCCGCCTAGTACCGCGCCTGCTGCATCTCCCGTAGCCGGCTCAGGGTGCGGCGGAAAGGGAATTCCAGAAAGCCGCGGGTGTACAGCCGCTCCAGGGGCACGGCGGCGTTCAGGTAGAGCGGGCGGCGGCGGTCGTAGGCTTCGTCGACCAGGGCGATGAAGCGGCGCACGGCGTCGTCCTGGGGCGCCAGGCGGGGCAGTTCGCGATCGCCGGCGAGGACGCGCGTCGCGCCGTCTTCGGTGCCGCGGGCGATCCGGCCCGCGCGGGGATCGCCGGACAGGCAGGGCACGCCGCCCAGCAGCAGGGCAGGGAAGCGGGTGCAGAGATCGATGTAGTCGGTGGTCGCCCAGGCGCCCTGGCAGAGGGTGGCGAAGTCCAGCCAGATCGCGCCGGGTGCACGCTGGATAACCGGCAACAGGCGCTCGCCGAGGGTGAGGGGCTCATCGGTCGCGGCTTGGCCGACGGTGAGCTGGGCGAAGGTCGCGGCCAGGGCGGTGGGATCGTCCACCCAATAGCGCGGTTCGGCCTGGCCTTCATGCAGACGGTGGTCCTGGCCGCCGTCCACCTCCAGCACGTCCAGCTGCGCCTGGAGCGCGGCGATGGCCGGCAACAGGCGCTCGCGATTGAAGCCGTCGGCATAGAGCTGCTCCGGCGGCTGGTTGGAGGTGACCACCAGCACCAGGCCCTGGTCCAGCAGGGCGCGCAGCAGGCCGCCTACCAGGATGGCGTCGCCGATGTCGCTGACGAAGAGTTCGTCGAAGCACAGCACCCGCACTTCGGCGGCCAGTTCCCGGGCCAGCGCCTGCAGGGGATCACGGGTGCCGCTGAGCTGGAACTGGCGCTGGTGCACCCAGCGCATGAAGTGATGGAAGTGCTGGCGGCGGGCGGGCACCGGCAGGTTGGCGTGGAACAGGTCCAGCAGCCAGGTCTTGCCGCGGCCGACCGGACCCCAGAGATAGAGACCGCGTGCCGGGCGGCCCGCCAGCAGCGCCGCATGGCAGGCTTCCAGCTGCTGGGCGGCGGCCTCCTGGGCGGTATCGGGCAGGCGGTCGCCCTGGGCCAGGGCCTGGCGGTAGGCGGCGAGGGGAGAGCGGGTATTGGACATGGCCGCCACTCTAGCGCCCGGGCCGGTAGCAGACCATGCCCCGGCGGAATGACGTGAGTCCTTTATAGCGTTTGAAGGCCGGCCACGGCGGTTCGATAGTGCGAGACGACCCTGCCGGACGCCGCCGGCACCCGCTTTCATCTCTGCCTGGAGCCCTGTCATGGCCGCCGATTCGACCCTGCACCTCGCCCACTGCCTCGCCTCCGTGGGCGTCTCCGAGATCCTCAAGATCACCGAGCGGGCCAACGCCCTGCGCCGCCAGGGCGCCGATCTGCTGGTGCTGGGTGCGGGCGAGCCGGATTTCGATACCCCGGAGCACATCAAGGAAGCGGCGATCCAGGCCATCCGCGCCGGCCAGACCAAGTACACGGTGCTCGACGGCAGCCCGGCGCTCAAGGAGGCCATCCGCCGCAAGTTCGCGCGTGAGAACGACCTGGTATTCGCCCAGGACGAGGTGACCGCCTCGGCCGGCGCCAAGCAGGTGATCTTCAATGCCATGATGGCGACCCTGGACGCGGGCGACGAGGTGATCATCCCCGCGCCCTTCTGGGTGACCTATGCCGACATCGTCACCATCCTCGGCGGCACGCCGGTGGTGCTGCCGTGCCGTGAGGAGGATGGCTTCCGCCTGACCGCCGCGGCCCTGGAGGCGGCCATCACCCCGCGTACCCGCTGGGTGATGCTCAACTCGCCGTCCAACCCTTCGGGGGCGGCCTATGGCGAGGAACACTATCGGCCGCTGCTGGAGGTGCTGCTGCGCCACCCGCAGGTCTGGCTGATGGTGGACGACATGTACGAACACATCCTCTACGACGGCTTTCGCTTCGTCACCCCGGCGGCGCTGGAGCCGCGGCTGCGAGAGCGTACCCTGACCATCAACGGCGTCTCCAAGGCCTATGCCATGACCGGTTGGCGCCTGGGCTACGCCGGTGGACCGAAGGCGCTGATCCAGGCCATGGCCAGTGTGCAGAGCCAGGTGACCTCCTGCCCCTGCTCGGTCAGCCAGGCCGCGGCCATCGCCGCCCTGGATGGGCCGCAGGACATCGTGCGCGAGCGCTGCGAGCTGTTTCGCGAGCGGCGGGATCTGGTGGTGGATGCCTTGAATGCGGTGCCGGGTCTGTCGGCGCGGCGGCCCGAGGGGGCCTTCTATGTCTACGCCAGTTGCGCGGGGGTCTTGGGTCGGCGGACGCCGAACGGGGAGGTGATCGACAGCGATACGGCCTTTGCCCGCTACCTCATGGACGAGGGCGGGGTGGCGGTGGTGCCAGGCTCGGCCTTTGGCCTGGCGCCTTACTTCCGGGTTTCCTACGCCACCTCGCGGGAGGTGCTGGAGGAAGCCTGCCGCCGGATCGCCGAGGCGACCCGGCGGCTGCTGGCCTGATCAGCCGGCCGGCGGAGCGGGCGGCGCCGGCGGTTGGGCACCCGGGGCGACCGGCTGGACGCCAGGGGGCGGGGGTGGCGGCAGACGACCGGGGCCACGGGGCGCCGGCGGGGTGTCCAGGGGCTGCAGCGAGTTGGCATCGGCGCCGAGGGCGCTGACCCGGAAGGCACGGCCCTGGGCATTGGCCACCAGCTCACCGCGAGCGGCGATGCTCTGACCGGGCTTGAGCAGGGCTTGCAGGCGCAGCGCTTCGTGGGGCGGTAGACGCAGGGCGGTGCCGTCCTGCAGCAGGGCGCCGTTCACGTCGCCACGGGGACCGTGCAGCAGCTGGACGATCTGGCCCTGGAGGCTGTCGTTATCGCGTTCGGCGCCCGGACGGGGCGGCGGCGGACGCGGTTTGCCGCTGCGCTCGGGGCCTTCGTCGGTGACTGTCTTGCCGGTCTGGACATTGGTCAGCGAGACCGCCTGGACCAGCGGCAGGCTGGCGGCGCGCAGGCCGGCGACGTTGATGCTGTCACCTGGCTTGAAGATGGCGGCCAGTTGCTCGGACAGGTGCGGCGGGGTGTTGACCTCGGTGCCGTCGGTCAGGATCAGGCCGTCGATATCGCCCCGGGGATTGAGCAGGAACTGCTTGAGCTGGCCCTGCTGGGTGGGAATCTGGGCACTGGCAGCGGTGGTGGTGGCCGCGCTGCCGGCGGGTGCGGTCTGTGCCAGGACGAGGCCACTGACGGACAGCAGGGCGAAGGTCCCGATCACGAGGGTTTGGGTCTTGGTAGGCATGGATGACTCCTGCGGTGGTTGACGATCAGGCTATTGCAGGGCCTGTGCCAACTTTTATTTTCGTTATCAATCAATGGCTTGGTACTTTTAGCGGCTATCCGGGCCAGGCATTGCGTCCGGCTTGCGGACAGCCCTGTCGGTAAAGCGGACAGCCTAGGCGGAGCTGTCTTCTTCGCCGACACCCAGGCCCAGCCGGCTCAGCTTGGTGTAGAGCAGCTGGCGATGAATGCCCAGGCGCCGCGCCGCCTCGGCGCGATTGCCGCCGCTGCGTTGCAGGGCCCGCTCGATCAGCAGGCGTTCCAGGCGCGCGGTGGCTTCGGCCAGGGTCTCCTCCGGCCAGCTGGCGTCGATGGCTAACTCATCCGGCGTCTCGCCCTGCAGGAAGGCCAGGTCGGCGGCGACGATGCGCTCGCCCTGGGCCAGGGTCGCGGCGCGCTGGATGGCGTTGCGCAATTCCCGCACGTTGCCCGGCCAGGGGTGGCGCAGCAGCAGGGCGGCGGCATCGTCCGCCAGGACGCGACCGCTGGGCGCGAGGAAGTGCTCGGCCAGCGGCAGGATGTCGGCACGCCGCTCGCGCAGGGCCGGCAGGTGGATGGGTACCACGTGCAGGCGATAGAAGAGGTCCTCGCGGAAGTCGCCGCTGGCGACGCGCTGGGCCAGGTCGCGGTGGGTGGCCGCCACCAAGCGCACGTCCAGGCGTACCGGTGCGCCGCCCACCGGGGTCACCTCGCGTTCCTGCAGGGCGCGGAGGATCTTGGCCTGCATCGCCAGCGGCATGTCGCCGATCTCGTCGAGAAAGAGGGTGCCGCCCTGGGCTTCGCGAAAGGCGCCCAGGCGATTGGCGGTGGCCCCGCTGAAGGCGCCGCGCACATGGCCGAAGAGTTCGCTTTCCAGCAGGTCCGGCGGGATGGCCGCGCAGTTGACTGCCACGAAGGGCGCCCCGCGTCGCTTGCCGTGCTCGTGGATGGCGCGGGCCACCAGTTCCTTGCCGGTGCCGGTCTCGCCGGTGACCAGCACCGTGGCCTCGCTGTCCACCAGACGGCCGATGGTCTTCTGCACCTGGCGCAGGGCATCGCTGCCGCCCACCAGGGTGTGGCCTTCGACCGTGGCCGGCGGCGCCGCAGCGGGACCGCGCTGGGCGGTCATGCCAGCCAGCACCCGGATCAGGTCATCGCGACCGATGGGCTTGGTGAGGTGGTCGAAGGCGCCCAGGCGCATGGCCTCGATGGTGTTGCCGGCGCTGGCGAAGGCGGTCAGCACCGTGACCGCCGGCGGCTCGGGCAGAGCGCGAATGCGCGCCAGCACCTCCAGGCCATCCAGCCCCGGCATGCGCAGGTCGAGCAGCACGGCGTCCACCGGTTCCTGCGCCAGGCGCTGCAGGCCCGCTTCGCCCCCGTCGGCCTGCAGCACCCGGTAGCCCTGGTCCGCGGCGGTTTCCGCCAGGGCGTCGCGCAGACCGGCGTCGTCGTCGATGATCAGCAGGGTTGGCATGGGAGGAGGATCTCGAAGCGAGTGGGGACGGAAGGTTCGATCAGGCGCGCCTCGCCGCCGTGGGCGCGGGCGGTCTCGCGGACCAGGGCCAGGCCCAGGCCGGTGCCTTCGGGGCGACCGGTAACGAAGGGCTCGAAGAGCTGGGCGCGCAACTCGGCAGGCGGGCCCTGGCCTGCGTCTTCCACCGCCAGCACCAGCCAGTCGCCGCGCCGGCTGGCGTCGAGGCGGATCTCGCTGGCGGCCGGGGCGGCCTGCAGGGCGTTGAGCAGCAGGTTGTCCAGGGCACGCGCCAGGGCGTCGCGATCGAAATAGCCCTGCTCGACGGCCACCCTGGCGGTCAGGCGGATGCCGCGCTGGGCGGCCTGGTCTTCGTGACCGGCCAGCACCTCGCGGCAGAAGACCGGCAGTTCGATGGCGGTCGGTTGCAGGTGCAGCGGCTGGGTGAGGTCGAGCAGGCGGCGCAGCAGGCTGTCGAGGCGGGTGACCTGCAGCAGGATGGCGTCCAGCGCGCGCTGCTGACGGCCGCTGTCGCCGGCCAGGGCATTCTCGGCCTTGAGGCGCATGGCGGCCAGCGGATTGCGGATCTCGTGGGCGACCCCGGCGGCCACCCGACCGAGGGCCGCCAGCCGCTCACTGGCATGCACCTGGGTGGTCAGCCGCTGGGCTTCGCTGCGGGCCTGGGCCAGGCGCTGGCCGGCCTGGTTGAGCGCCGCCAGCACCCGATCCAGCTCGCGTTCGCCGGTGAGGGCGAGGGTGGGCAGGTCGTGGCTGGCACTGGTTCCCAGATCGCGCTCGACTCGCGCCACATGCCGCGACCACTGCCAGGTGAGTCGACCGAGCAGCAGGGTGGCGGCGAGCATGGCCAGCAGCAGCAGGCCCAGGCCCAGTTTCAGCTGGCGCTGACCGCTGCCCTCGGCGAAGGTCAGGCGGGTCAGGGTCCAGGCGGCGAGATCGGGGATGGGGCCGGACAGCGGGCAGGCGGCGACCAGCACCGTGGCGCCGTCCGCGCTGAAGCTGTCGCTCAGGCTGCGCGCCTCGGCCAGGGTCGCGGCGGAGAGATCGGCCAGGTGCTGGCGTTCGGCGGCGGTCAGGGTGAAGGGACTGGCATCGGCCAGGAGCCCGGCCTGTTCCTGCCAGAGGCCACCGGCCATGCCGCGATAGCGCAGCAGGGCGACACTGGCCACGCCGGCGAGACTGCGCTGCAGCGCCGGATCGACGAGGCCAGCGGTAGGTCCGGACCAGCCATTGCTGTAGAACCGGTAGCTGCTGGCGATGGCCTGGCAGGCCTGCTCTGCTTCCACGGTGGCCTGGCCGAGCTGGGCGCTTTCCGACTGGCGCAGGAGCAGGATCATCAGCCAGCCGACCCCGACGGCCATGCCGCCGAGCATCAGCAGCAGGGCAATCAGACGACTGCGCAGCGATCCGAACATGGGATTTCTCTATCCAGGCCTTGGCCTGGATAGAGTGCCACACCCCGGCGGAGTTCGAGTGCCAGAGCGGGTGTCAGGCGCGCCGGCCGAATTCCGCTTCCTGCGCCGTCCAGCCGGGTACCCGCTCGCTCAGGGACAGCCCGAGCCCCGGACGGGTCGGTACCTGCATCCGCCCGTCACGGGTTTCCAGGCGTTCGTTGAACAGCGGCTCCAGCCATTCGAAGTGTTCCACCCAGGGCTCGGTGGGATAGGTGGCGGCAAGGTGCACGTGCAATTCCATGGCGAAGTGCGGTGCCAGCATCACGCCGGCCTGCTCGGCCAGGGCGGCCACCTTGAGGAAGGGCGTGATGCCACCGACCCGTGGCGCGTCGGGCATCAGGAAGTCGGCACCGCGCAGGCGGATGAATTCCTGGTGCTCGGCGATGCTGGTCAGCATCTCGCCGGTGGCGATGGGGGTGTCGAAGGCCGCGGCCAGGGCGGCGTGACCTTCGGCGTCGTAGCAGTCCAGCGGCTCCTCGATCCAGATCAGGTTGAATTCCTCGAAGCGCCGGCACATGCGCTGGGCGGTGGGTCGGTCCCATTGCTGGTTGGCGTCGACCATCAGCGGGAAGCTGTCGCCCAGGTGGCGGCGCACGCAGGCGACGCGCTCAAGGTCCAGGGCACAATCAGGCTGGCCGACCTTGAGCTTGATGCCGCCAATACCTTTCTCGCGGGAGCGATCGGTATTCACCAACAACTGCTCCAGCGGCGTATGCAGGAAGCCACCGGAGGTGTTGTAGCAGCGCACCGAATCGCGCTGGGCACCTAGTAGGCGTGCCAGGGAGAGGTTGGCGCGACGGGCCTTGAGGTCCCAGAGGGCCACGTCGAAGGCGCCGATGGCCTGGGTGGCGAGACCACTGCGACCCACCGAGGCGCCGGCCCAGCAGAGCTTGGTCCAGAGTTTCTGGATGTCGCTGGGGTTCTCGTCGAGCAGCACCGGGGCAATTTCATGGGCGTGGGCGAACTGGCCGGGGCCGCCGGCGCGCTTGGAATAGCTGAAGCCCAGGCCGCGCTGGCCGTCGCGGGTTTCGATCTCGACGAAGAGGATGGCGATCTCGGTCATCGGCTTCTGCCGGCCGGTGAGCACCTTGGCGTCGCTGATGGGGGTTGCCAGTGGCAGGAACACGGAAGCCAGGCGGACCCAGGCGATGCGGTCCTGGTCGGCGCTGTAGGCGATATCGGTCATGGGGAAGTCTCCGGGGTGAGGGATCAGGGACGGGTGGCAGGCAGGGCGTCGGCGGTGGCGGCTGGCTCGTCGTTGAGTTCGCCGAGGTCCAGGCGCTTGAGCGGGCCGACGATGACCAGGTAGGAGAAGGCGCCGAGCAGGCCCATGGCGGCGACGTAGATGAGGGCCACGTCGAAGGAGCCGAGCTGGTTGATCATCAGGCCAATCGCCAGTGGGGTGACGATGCTGGCGATGTTGCCGCAGAAGTTGAAGAGCGCGCCGCTCACGCCCATGGCGCGCTTGGGCGAGACATCGCCGACGATGCACCAGCCGAGGTTGCCGACGCCCTTGGCGAAGAAGGCGATGGACATCACCAGGGTGACCAGGGCGATGGACTGGGTGTAGTTGGCCACCACGATGCTGCTGGAGAGCAACAGGCCGACGATGATCGGCGTCTTGCGCGCGGCGGTGAGGCTGTAGCCGCGGCGCAGCATGCCGTCCGACCAGAGTCCGCCGAGAACGCCGCCCAGGCAGCCGGCCACCGGCGGGATGGCGGCGATCAGGCCGACCTTGAGCATGGTCAGCCCCTTGGCCTCGACCAGGTAGGTGGGAAACCAGGTGAGAAAGAACCAGGTGATGGTGGTCAGGCAGAATTGCCCCAGGTAGATGCCCAGCATCATGCGATTGCCGCTGATGGCCTTGAAGGTGCGCCAGCTGAAGGGCGCCCGGGTGTCGCCCAGGTCGGGCAGGCCGCCGCCAGCCTCGATATGGTCCAGCTCGCTCTGGCTGACGCGTCTGTCATGCCGGGGCTCCTGCACGGTGGCGAACCACAGCAGGCCGATGAGGATGCCGGCGCCGCCGGTCCAGAAGAACACGTGCTCCCAGCCGAACTGGTTGAGCAGGATCACCATCAGTGGCGTGAACACCGCCAGGGCGAAATACTGCGCCGACTGGAAGATGGCGGTGGCCAGGCCGCGCTCCTGGCGCGGGAACCACATCACCGTGAGGCGGTTGTTGGCCGGAAAGGCCGGCGACTCGGCCACGCCCATGAGAAAGCGCAGCACGAACAGCGCCAGCAGGGCCGAGGAGAAGAGGCCGACGTAGCCCTGCAGGAAGGTCAGCGCCGACCAGAGGATCAGGCTGGCGCCCAGCACCAGCCGGGAGCCGAAGCGATCGAGCACGATGCCGCCGGGAATCTGCATGGCGGTGTAGGCCCAGCCGAAGGCCGAGAAGGCGAGCCCCATAGCCACGGCGTCGAAACCGAGGTCGTGACGCATGGCCGGTGCGGCGATGGAGAGGGTGGCGCGGTCGACGTAGTTGAATACCGTCACCAGAAAGATCATCGCCAGGACGAGATAGCGGACGCGAGTACGCCGCGACGGCTCAGGGGAAGTGCGCATTGTTATTGTCCTTTTCAGCGGGCAAAGCCGGCGGCGAGGCCGGCACCTGCAGGAGGACGCTAAGCTGATTACGCAATCATTCAAGCGTCAGCGAGTGCTCTCGCGCATGACCAGTTCGAAGCCGGTATCCCGTTTTCGCGGGGCCTCCGCACCCGCCAGGCGGGCGAGCAGGGCCGCGGCGGCATGGGTGCCCATTTCGGCACCGCGGACATCGACGGTGCTCAGCGCTGGGAGCAGATGGGCGGCGCTGGCCAGGTTGCCAAAGCCCATCACGGCCAGCTCCGCCGGTACGCGCAGGCCGCGGGCATGGGCTTCGGCGAGTACTCCGTGGGCGAGGGTGTCGGAGCTGCAGACCACCACTTCGGGACGGGCGCCGATCTCGAGCAGGCGGGTCAGACCCTGGCGCCCCAACGCCGGGGTGGCCGGTGGCGGGAGACTCACGTCAGCTGGCGCGGCCAGTCCCTGGCGGGCCAGTTCGGCACGAAAGGCATCGCGGCGCAGCCGTCCCCGGGGATCGTCCAGGGTCAGGCTGGCGAAGTGGCGATAGCCACGCGTCAGTAGCTGTCGGGCGATGGCCTGGCCCACCGCCTCGTGGGAAAAGCCCACCAGCATGTCCAGCGGTCGCTCGCCCTGGTCCCAGCACTCCACCAGCGGAATGCCGGCCTGGGACAGGCGCAGCCGGCTGGCAGCGGTGTGCAGGGTGCCGGTGAGCACCATGGCGTCGGGACGGCGGCGCAGCAGGGCGGCCACTAGCTGCTCTTCGCGTTCGGCGGAATAGTCGGTCAGGCCCAGCAGGGTCTGGTGGCCGGCCCTGGTCAGGGTCTGCATGAGCGCCTGCACGGTGTCGGCGAAGATGGAGTTGACGATGGTGGGTACCAGGATGGCGATCAGCCGGCTCTCCTGGGGCGCGCTGCCGGCGGTGAGCATGGCCGGCTGGTAGCCGCTCTCGCGTACCGCGCGAAAGACCTTTTCGCGCAGTGCCGGACGGACGATCTCCGGCTGGTTGAGGGTACGCGAAACGGTGATCGGCGAGACCCCGGCCAGGCGGGCCACGTCCTTGAGGGTCGGCGGCTTGCCATCGGGACGGCCCCTCCAGGGCAGGGTGTTGCGATCGCTGGACAAGGGAGATCTCCACGACAGGCGAGGGAAAGCGGGATTCTGCCAAGTCGTACGATGACCCTCAAGGCGGACGAGCCACAAACGTACAAGCCAGGGCAGGGCGCGCTGGCTAGCCTGGGCCTCTCCCTAAAACTCCGGCAGGTGCCCCTTGGAAATCGTCCTCTATGCCCTGAGCGTCATGTACAGCCCCGGCCCGGTCAACGCCCTGGGCCTCAGTGCCGGTCTGCGGGGCCAGGCCCGGCGCGCCCTGGGTTTCCATCTCGGCGTTGGCTGCGCCATGCTGCTGCTGTTTCTCGGCCTGGGTTATGGCGGTGCTGCCTTGGTGTCTGCCCGGGTGCTGCCGTGGCTGGCGCTGGCCGGCGGCGCCTACAGCCTGTACCTGGGCTATCGTCTCGCCAGGGCGACGCCGACGGTCGCGACCGACGCCGAGGGGACACAGGATGCGCGGCTGAGCTTTCTGGGCGGACTGCTGATGCAGGGACTCAATCCCAAGGGTTGGCTGGCTGTGCTGCCCATCGCCACGGTGATGTTTCCGGCGGCCCAGGTGACCGGCGTCAAGATCGCCCTCTGCTCGCTGCCGCTGGCCATCGCCGCTGGCGGGGCGCCGGCCTGCTATGCGCTGCTGGGCAGCCTGCTGGGTCGCACCCTGCTGCGCGGACGGGGCCTGCGCTGGGTGAATCGGCTGCTGGGGTTGAGCCTGGTAGGCTGTGCCCTGCTGCTGTTCCACGATGCCTACCGCGACCTGCTCAGCTGATCGCCGCCCGGGAGGTTGGCCATGACTTCGACATCCGCCCTGCCTTCGCCCCGCGACTGGGTCCGGCATGCCCCGCTGGATGACCGCCTGGAATCCATCGAGGCCTTTTTCAGCGGTCATGCCTTCGATCCCCATCGCCATGCGACCTATGCCATCGGGCGTACCCTGGCCGGGGTGCAGAGCTTTTCCTATCGCGGTGCCAAGGCCAGCAGCCTGCCGGGCGAGACCATGGTCTTTCACCCGGACGAGGTCCATGACGGCCGCGCCGGTGCCGCCTGCGGCTTTCGCTATCGGATGCTCTATGTACCGCCGGCCCTGGTGCAGGACGTCCTCGGCGGACGGCCCTTGCCCTTCCACCGCGAGGGCGTTTCCCTGGATCCACGGCTGGCGCGGGCCACCGATGCGGTGTTCGCCACCCTTGACGAGCATGCCGATGCCCTGGGGCGCGACGATGCCCTCTATGGCCTGGTCGCCACTCTCGCCGAGGTCTGCCAGACCTGGCCCAGTCGCGGGCGGGTGGATTTCGCCGCCGCGCTGCGGGCGCGTGAATACCTGGAGGACCATTTCGACCAGGCCGTCTCCCTGGATGATCTGGCCCGCTGCGCTGGCCGAGATCGCTGGAGTCTGACGCGGGATTTCCGCGCCTACTTCGGCACCAGTCCCCATCGCTACCTGACCCTGCGGCGCCTCGATCGGGTACGGCTGCAGGTACGTCTGGGTCGAGGGCTGGCCGAGGCCGCCGTGGCGGCAGGTTTCTACGACCAGAGTCACATGACGAAACATTTCCGTCAGGCCTTCGGAATGGCTCCAGCCCGCTGGTTTCGTGAACTGGCCAGACCGCCCGTCGCGTCTGCTACGGATAGTGCACCCGGCCATTAGCGCCGCAACGATCACGACGGTCTCGTTCAGCGGCATGCACTGTTCAATGGGCGCCGCCAGCGAAACGATCAGGGCCGAGGACAGTCAACCTGTGCGCACTTCATAAACAGGAGCCCTCTATGACCGGCCAGGGAGAATCTGCCGCTCGTCCCACCTTCAGTCCTCCGGTCTTCTGGACCTCGACGCTGCTGCTACTGGTGCTGGTGCTCTATGCCAGTCTGTTCCAGGCCAATGCCCAATGGCTGTTCGCCGCCATCCAGGGCTGGATCATCACCAACCTCAGCTGGTTCTACATCCTCGCCGTGGCCATCATCCTCGGCACCGTGGTGTTTCTCGGCATGAGTCGCTATGGCGACATCAAGCTCGGCCCGGACCACAGCGAACCGGACTACGCCAACACCACCTGGTTCGCCATGCTGTTTTCCGCCGGCATGGGTATCGGCCTGATGTTCTTCGGTGTCGCCGAGCCGGTGATGCACTTTCTCAATCCGCCCTATGCCGATGGCCAGACGGTGGACGCCGCCCGCCAGGCCATGCGCATCACCTTCTTTCACTGGGGCCTGCACGCCTGGTCGATCTACGCCATCGTCGCCCTGATCCTGGCCTACTTCAGCTACCGTCACGGCCTGCCGCTGACCCTGAGATCGGCGCTCTATCCCTTGATCGGCGAGCGCATCTACGGACCTATCGGCCACGCCGTGGACATCTTCGCTATCATCGGCACCGTGCTGGGCGTCGCCACCTCCCTGGGCTTTGGCGTGTCGCAGATCAACACCGGCCTGAACGTGCTGTTCGGCGTACCGGTGTCCACCCCGGTGCAGATCGGTCTGATCGTGATCACCACGGCGCTGGCCACCCTGTCGGTGGTCTCCGGCCTGGACAAGGGCGTACGGCGCCTGTCGGAACTCAACCTGGGCCTGGCGGTGCTGTTGATGCTCACCGTGATCATCCTCGGCCCCACGGTGCTGATCCTGCAGACCTTCGTCGAGAACACCGGCGGCTACCTCAGCGAGATCGTCAGCCGCACCCTCAATCTCAACGCCTATCGACCCACCGACTGGATCGGTGGCTGGACGCTGTTCTACTGGGGCTGGTGGCTGGCCTGGTCGCCCTTCGTCGGGCTGTTCATCGCCCGCATCTCGCGCGGGCGGACCATCCGCGAATTCGTCTCCGGCGTGCTGCTGGTACCGGCCGGTTTCACCCTGCTGTGGATGACGGTGTTCGGCAACACGGCGATCCACATGATCCTCACCGAGGGCATCACCGATCTGGCCACCGCGGTATCCCAGGACAGCTCCCTGGCGCTGTTCGCCTTTCTCGAACACTTCCCCTTCGCCAGCGTGATTTCCATGGTGGCCATCGTCATGGTGGTGGTGTTCTTCGTCACCTCGGCCGATTCCGGCGCCATGGTGGTGGACATGCTGGCTTCCGGTGGCCAGGACCAGACGCCGGTCTGGCAGCGGGTGTTCTGGGGTGCCAGCATGGGCCTGGTGGCCATCGCGCTGCTGCTGGCCGATGGCTTGAAAGCCTTGCAGACCGCCACCATCGCCAGTGCGCTGCCGTTCACCATCGCCCTGCTGTTCAGCATGCACGGCCTGCTCAAGGCCCTCAAGCTGGACGCCACCAAGCGTGGCCTGCGCCATCAGTCGCTGAGTCTCACTCCGCCCACCACCCGCACGCCGGGTGGCTGGCAGCGGCGCCTGCGCGGCCTGGCGATGTTTCCCCGGCGCAGCCACGTGGTGCGCTTCATTGGCGAGGTCGCCAAGCCGGCCTGCCTGGCGGTGGCCGAGGAATGGCGCAAGCAGGGCTACGTCTGCGGTGTGGAAGACCGCGACGATGGTGGGGTGCGGCTGTACATCGGTCCGGTCGAGCAGCCCGAGTTCGTCTATCAGGTAAGACCCCATGCCTATGCCATGCCCAGTTTCGTCATGGGCAGCGAGCCGGGGGAGGAGCGCAAGTACTTCCGCGCCCAGGTCTATCTGCGCGAAGGCGGTCAGGACCATGACGTCATGGGCTGGTCGCGCGAGGACGTCATCGGCGACATCCTCGACCAGTACGAACGCCACATGCACTTCCTGCATCTGGTGGGCTGAAACGCGAACCGGGCCTTGCGCCCGGTCCGCCGATACCCGAAGACCGCTGCCGACCTGGCAGCGGTCTTTTTCTATTTCACCCGGAAACGCCGGACCACGGCGATCAACTGCTCGTTGGACGACTGCACCGCCGCGGTGCTCTCGGCGGTGCGCTGACCGCTGGTGACCAGGTCGTCGACCATGTGGCGCACGGCGACCATGTTCTGGTTGATCTCGCCGGCCACCACGCTCTGCTCTTCGGCCGCCGCGGCGATCTGGGTCGACAGGTCGCTGATGCGCACCACCGAGCCGTTCATCTCGTCCAGGCCAGCGGTGACCTCGCGGGTCTTTTCGGCGGTGCTCTGGCAGCTGCTCTTGGTCACTTCCATGGCCGCCACGGCGGAGCTCACGCCCTGCTGCAGCCGCCCGAGCATCTCGTTGATCTCGGCGGTACTCTGCTGGGTACGGCCAGCCAAGGCGCGCACCTCGTCGGCCACCACCGCGAAGCCCCGACCCTGCTCACCGGCCCGGGCTGCCTCGATGGCGGCGTTGAGTGCCAGCAGGTTGGTCTGGCCGGCGATCTCGCCGATCACCCCGAGCACATCGTTGATGCGCTGGGCATCGCTCTGCATGGCCTGCACCTTGAGGGTGGCGTCTTCCACCTGATCCACCAGGGCCAGGACGCTGGCCGAGGCCTGCTGGACCACCGCGCGGGAACGCTCGGCCTGGCCATTGGCGGCCTGGGTGAGGGTGGCGGTGTCGCTGGCGCTGCGTGCCACGGAATCGGAGGTGGCGCTCATCTCGGTGATGGCGGTCACCGCCTGGTCGGTCTCGCTGGCATGCCGTGCCAGGATGGCGCCGTTCTGCTGGGCCTGGCCATGAAGTTGCTTGAGGCCGGTGTCGATGCGGTCGGTGGCGTCGCCCACCTCGCCGATCAGCCGCTGCAGATAACCGATGAAGCCGTTGACCGCGCCCGCCACCGCATCCACTTCATCGTGGCCGTGCACCGGAATGCGTCGGGTCAGGTCGGCATCACCGGCGGACAGGGATTCGATGTTGCGTTGCAGCAGGCCCAGGCGCCCCATCAGCTTGCCGAGCGCCAGCACCATGATGCCCACCAGCAGCAGGACCAGCGGCAACTGGATCGCCGCCAGGGTCTTGAGGATACCGGTGTTGGTCGCCGCGATGAGCGAGGTGGGCAGCGCCGTGGCCAGCAGCCAGGGCGTGCCGGCCAGCGGGCGCAGGAAGAAGGTGTGGGGCGTGCCGTGTTCGTCGACATAGGTGTCGCGCACCACGGCTTCGCCCTTGAGCTTGCCGAGATTCTGCTGGATCGCCGCGACGAAGGGCGAACGGGCGGCATAGGCCGAGACGTTGTTCAGGATCTGCGAATCGCCGAGTTCGCTGAGGTTGCTGAGGATCTTGCCATCGGCCTCGACGATCATCATGTCGGTGTCGTCGAGTTCCTTGCGCAGCTGCTCCACTAGCGGGTTGAAGAAGCCCAGGGTCAGGTCGACGGTCGAGACGCCAAAGGCCTTGCCGTCGCGCTGGATGGCCATGGCGCAGTTGGTGCGCGGCTCGGCGCTGGCGGCGTCCTTGTAGGCGGCGGCCCAGACGCACTGGCCGGCGGGGCCCTTGAGGCCGGCCTGGAACCAGGGCTGCTCCCAGTAGTTGAGCGACTCGGGCGAATTCCAGTGGGTGTTGACGATCAGCTTGCCGCTGGCATCGCGGTGATAGAAGGTGCTGAACTTGTCGCGGCCCTGTTCGCGCTGGTTGGGCAGCGGCCAGATGCCGCCGCCGAACACCTTGGCATCGCCATACTGGTCCACCAGGCCAGGCAGTACCCGGTCGATGGCGGTGCTGTCCAGCAGCGGTATCGTCTGGGTGATGGAGCGCTGCTGCGCCTGGATCTGATTGAGTTCGCGATAGATGCGGATACCCACCTCGTTGACCCGGGTGAGCACGGCGGACTCGCCGGCGGCGACCAGGTCCGGGGTCACCCAGAGGCGGATGCCGATGATGGTGGCCGCGAGGGTCGCGCCGATGAAGCCCAGGAAGATCAGGGTGTAGCGGGTCCGGATGGTGTTCAAGGCCATGATGTCGCTCCTGCGGTTACAGCGTCGTTCACGCTGCGAAAGGCATCCTTGGCGCCGTTCTGAAAAAGGATGTCAGAGCCTTATCGGCGTCTGATGTGTGACCTTTAGTCGCAGGAAGGGGTGAGATATCAAATCGCTACCAGGGTCACAACGTGACCCGCCAGCCGCGTTGCAGTCAGCGGATCTTCCTGCACGCATCAGGCCGGCAAGGCGCAGACTTCACCCTGCCAGTCGTCCGCTACCCGCCGCACGATCACCAGGCAGGCGCCGTCTCCCGGCGCTGCGATCAGGCACTGGCCGTCGGCCTGCCAGAAGGCACTGCGGCCCACGCAGGCATAGCCACCGGTGGGTGCGCCATGATTGGCCATGAGCACCGGCATGCCCAGCCGCCGGGCGTGGCCGGCCAGCAGGGCGCTGTCGCTGGGATAGCCGGTCGGGCCGATCACCGCCGAGGCCAGATAGAGATCGGCGCCCCGGGCGCGGGCGGCATCGGCATGGGCCGGATGGTTGCTGTCGGCGCAGATGGCCAGGGCGGCTTGCAGGCCCTGCACCGCCAGCAACTCCCCGCCGTTGCCGGGCACGAAGGGCGGTGCCTCGCCCGGATGCAGGTATTGCTTGGTATGGACGCGACAGCCACCGTCCGTGCCCAGGATCAAGGCGCCTATCTGCAATCCTGCCGCACTCTGGACCGGCGCCCCGACCACGGCCGTAAGCCCGGCCTTGCTGCAGGCTTCGCGCAGCGGCAGCAGCTGCGTATCGTCGGGTTCCAGCGCCAAACCCGTTGCCAGCGCCGGTTCATAGCCGGTCAGAGATAACTCGGGAAACAGCAGGAGATCCGCCCCAGCCGCTGCGGCCGCGGCGACGAACGCCAGATGGGTTCGCAGATTGGCGGCGAGATCGCCGGCGACTGACGCGGATTGGGCAGCGGCGAGGGTTAGGCTGAGCGCATTCACCGGGACTCCGAAGGCGTGTGGAAATCATTATTCATGTCGCTAATCAACGCTATAGCGGAGATCCGCTTCGGGGCCGGCTACACGGTTGAGCTCGGCGCGGTGCTCGATGACCAGTCGGTGTAGATAGCGCTTCGTAGCTGGGGTTGAGCGTAGCCAAGCCCAACAGGCTAGATTCAAGGCGCTCGCCCTCACCCCAACCCTCTCCAGGGGGAGAGGGAGGAAAGCGGTCCTTACAGCAGTGTGAAACTCCCTTCACGCACCCGCTCCGAATCCAGGCCGACCATCACCTTGAATTCGCCCGGTTCCGAGACCAGCTTGAGGTCATTGTTGTAGAAGCGCAGGTCCGCCTCGGTGAGGGGGAAGTCCAGCTTGCGGCTTTCGCCCGGTTGCAGCATCACCTTCTGAAAGCCCTTGAGCTCCTTGACCGGTCGCGCCAGGGAGGCGGTCACGTCGTGCAGATAGAGCTGCACCACGGTGGCGCCAGCACGATTGCCAGTGTTCTTGACCGTGACCCGAGCAGTCAGGGTGTCGCCCTTCTTCAGGGTGGCACTGGACAGCTGCGGCGCCGAGACGTCGAAGGTGGTGTAGCTCAGGCCGTAACCGAAGGGGTAGAGCGGACCGTTGACGATGTCGAAGTAGCGCGAGGTGTACTTGTTCGGCTTGGCCGCGTCGAAGGGCCGGCCGCTGCTCAGGTGGTTGTAGTACAGCGGCACCTGGCCCACTTCGCGGGGAAAGGTCATGGTCAGCTTGCCGGACGGGTTGTGGTCGCCGAACAGCACATCGGCCACGGCGTTGCCGCCCTCGGTGCCGGGGAACCAGGCTTCCAGCAGCGCGTTGGCCTGCTCCTGTTCCCATTCCAGGGCCAGCGGGCGGCCGTTCATCAGCACCAGCACCAGCGGCTTGCCGGTGGCCTTGAGCGCCTTGATCAGCTCGCGCTGGGTGTCGGGCACGCTGATGCGGGCGCGGCTGGAGGCCTCGTGGGCCATGCCCTGCGACTCACCGACCACGGCCACCACCACCTCGGCCTGGCGTGCCGCGGCCACGGCTTCGGCGATCAGCTCGCCGGCGCTGCGCGGATCCACCGCGACCGCGGGTTCATAGGAGTTGAGGTAGGCCAGCACATCGCGGTCGTCCAGCAGGTTGGCGCCCTTGGCATAGAGCACCTTGCCCTGGCCGGCCACGGCGTTTTCCAGCCCACGGCGGATGGAGACTGCCTGGGCGGCCACGCCAGCGGCGGACCAGTTGCCCATGACGTCGCGCGGGCTGTCGGCCAGCGGACCGACCACGGCCAGGGTGGCGCCCTTGCGCAGCGGCAGCACGGCCTTTTCGTTCTTCAGCAGCACCAGGCTCTCGCGCGCCACCTGGCGTGCCTCGGCGCGGTGCAGGCGCGATTCGGCGTTGGTGTCGACCGGGTCCTGGCCCTGCAGGCGACGATAGGGATCGTCGAACAGGCCCAGGCGGTACTTGGTCAGCAGCATGTCACGCACGGCCTGGTCGATCTCGGCCTGGGTCACCTTGCCGGCCGCCAGCAGGGCGGGCAGCTGCTTGCCATAGACGTCGTCGTGCATGTTCAGCTCGACACCGGCCTTGAGCGCCTGCTCGGCGGCGTCGCGGGTGTCCTTGGCCACGCCGTGCAAGACCAGTTCGTTGATGGCGCCGTGGTCGCTGATCAACAGGCCCTGGTAGTTCCAGTCCTTGCGCAGCAGGTCCTGCAGCAGCCAGCGATTGGCCGTGGCCGGAACGCCGTTGATGCTGTTCAGGGCCACCATCACCGCGCCGGCTCCGGCCTCGGCGGCGGCGCGATAGGGCGGCAGGTAGTCCTGCATCAGCCGTTGCGGACTCATGTCGACGTTGCTGTAGTCGCGCCCGGCTTCCACGGCGCCATATCCGCCGAAGTGCTTGATGCTGGCCATGAGGCTGTCGGGGGCGCGCAGGTCGTTGCCCTGGTAGGCGTGCACCAGGGTGGCGCCGATGCGCGAGGTCAGCCAGGTGTCTTCGCCGAAGGTCTCGGAGGCACGGCCCCAGCGCGGTTCGCGGGTGATGTCGACGGTGGGGGAAAAGGTCAGGTCGAGGCCGTCGGCGGCCGCCTCGATGGCGGAGATGCGTCCGCTGGTGGCGATGGCGTCGAGATTCCAAGTGCTGGCCAGGCCCAGGTTGATGGGGAAGATGGTGCGCATGCCATGGATGACGTCATAGGCGTAGAACAGCGGGATCTTCAACCGGCTGTGCACGACCTGGTCCTGCATCTGGCGGATGTCGGGACGGGTCACGGTGTTGAACATGGCGCCCACCTTACCGGCGCGGATGTCCGCCATGATGGCTTCCTTGGGATAGTCCGGCCCGACGCTCACCAGATTGAGCTGACCGATCTTTTCCTCCAGGGTCATCTTCGCCAGCAGGGCGTCGACGTAGGCGCGTGCCGGATCGGCGTCTTGCGCCGGGGCGAGGGTGGCGCCGATGGCCAGGCCCAGGCCGAGCATGAGTGCGGTGAGGCGTGGTGCGTTCGACATCTTCCCCGGATTCCCTGTGCGTACTTTCTCGTTGTTCTTGAGCACCCTTGTGCCGAGGGGATTGTACAGCCGGGAAGCCGGGATGCGGAGCCGTTGACGGCCGGCGGGAGAGCCGGTCGTCAGGGGCGTAGGGGAGGGCGGACGAGGCCTAGAAACGCGGTTTGCGGGTCTCCCAGTCCGGCTGGTACTTGCGCATCTGGCGCACGTCGTCGCGGCTGCGGATGTCGATGGCGAGAAACTGCTCGTGCAGCTTGGCCAACTGGTCCTGATCCAGCTCCACGCCCAGGCCGGGGGCGTCGGTGATCGCCACGCAGCCGTTGCGGATCGGCAGCTTGCCGCCCTGGATGACCTCTTCGTCCTCTTCCTGCCAGGGGTAGTGGGTGTCGCAGGCATAGGCGAGATTGGGCACGGCGGCGGCCACATGGGTCATGGCCATGAGGCTGATGCCCAGGTGCGAGTTGGAGTGCATGGAGACGCCCAGACCGAAGGTGTCGCACATCCGCGCGAGGATCTGGGTATCCCGCAGGCCGCCCCAGTAGTGGTGGTCGGCGAGCACGATCTGCACGCTGTTCTGGGCCACGCTGCGGCGGAATTCGTCGAAGTCGGTGACCACCATGTTGGTGGCCAGGGGAATGCCGGTGCGCCGATGCAGTTCGGCCATGCCGTCCAGACCCGGGGTCGGGTCCTCGTAGTACTGGAGGTCGCCCGCCAGGACCTCGGCGATGCGCAGGGAGGTTTCCAGCGACCAGTTGCCGTTGGGGTCGATGCGCAGCGGTGCCTCGGGAAAGGCCTGGCGCAGCGCCTTGATGCAGGCCGCTTCGTGATCCGGGCCAAGCAGGGTGCCGGCCTTGAGCTTGATGCTCTGGAAGCCGTTCTCCTCGATCATCCGCGCGGCCTGGGCCACCACCTGCTCGGGGCTGATGGCCTCGCCCCAGCGATCGGGCTTGTAGGTCGCGTCGATGTGCTCGGCGTACTTGAGGAACAGGTAGGCGCTGAAGGGGACTTCGCGGCGCACCGCGCCGCCGAGCAGCTCCACCAGCGGAATGCCCAGGGAGCGCGCCTGCAGATCGAGGAAAGCCACTTCGAAGGCGGAATAGGCATTGGCCACCTGCTTGCTCGGATGGGAGCCGGGCGCCAGTTCGGCGCCGGCCACCACGCCGCCGGCGAGACTGGCGACGGTTTCCACCACCCGCGCGCGCAGGCCATTGAGGTCCCAGGCGGAAAGGCCGACCAGGCTGCCTTCCATGGCCTTGAGCACTGCCAGCACCGGGGCGTCGCCATAGCTTTCGCCGAGGCCGATGTGGCCATTGTCGCCCTCCACCTCGATGATGGATCTCAGCGCATAGGGTTCGTGGATGCCGCTGGCGTTGAGCAGCGGGGCATCGCGAAAGGCGATGGGGGTGACTTTGATGCGTTTGATCTTCACGCTCAGACTCCTGGACTTGTAATTATGAAGGCGGTCTTTGTCAGTCATCGTATGACTACTGGTCGGGTTCTTCAACCTGGAAATCGCACGAACGCCCGGGCGAACGACCGCGCATCGCTTGAGGGTTGCCCGCTCCGGTTGGGGCTGGATAAATAGCCAGCCGCTTGCCTATTGCCCGTGTCGTCATGAACGCTCCGCTCGAAGATCCCCTCTACTATCTGCACAACTTCCAGCGGGTACTGGACTGGGTCGCCCTGCGCTATCCCGATCTGCTCGACGATCACGAGCAGGGTTTCATCGCGGCCTTCGCCGACTTGCCACAGCCTTCGCGGGCATTGCTGGTACGCCTGGTGATGCGCAAGGGCGAGGTGTTCCGCGCCAGCAAGCTGGTCTACGGCGAGATCGGCTGCCCGCGTGCCGCCGCCTTGCCGCTGGTGGAGCTTGGCTGGCTGCTTTCCGATCCCGAATTGCACCTGATCGAACTCTTCGCCCTCCTGCGCAAGGAAGAACTGCTCGGCTGTTTCGGCAGCCGCCTGCCCAAGGCCGGCCGCAAGGAAGACTGGTTGGCCCGCCTGGAAGCCGAACAGGCCACGCCACTGGCCTTCAGCGGCTGGGCCGGCACGGTGCCGGAGCTGGTGGAGGAGGGCGTCTGGCGCCTGACGCTGATGGACCTCTGCGACCGCCTGCGCCTGCTGTTCTTTGGCAACCTGCACCAGGACTGGACCGACTTCGTGCTGGCCGACCTGGGCATCTTCCAGTACGAGACGGTGGCCTTCAGCGCCGAATCCCGCGCCTTTGGCCAGCGCCATGAGGTGGACGCCTACCTCCACATCCAGCGTTGTCGCCAGGCGCTGCGCGATGGGCTACCGGCCGCCGAGCTGCTGCCACTGCTGCCCGCCGAGCGCTTTGCCAACACCTGGCTGGAATTGCGTCGGGGCAAGCTGCTCCACGAACTGGCGCAGCACCACGAACGCCTCGGTGAACTGGCCCAGGCGCAGGCGCTCTATGCCGCCTCGGCGCATCCCGAGTCGCGTATCCGCGCCCTGCGCATGCTCGAACGCCTGGAGGACTGGCCCGCCGCCCAGGCGCTGGCGGAAGCCATCGTCGCCGCGCCGGCCCATGACGCCGAACGCCAGCAGGTGGCGCGCATCCTGCCGCGGCTGGTGCGCAAGCAGGGTGGCCCGCCCAACAAACGCCGCCCCGCCAGCCCGGTGGAGCGCCTCGATTTCGAGCTGGTCAACGACGGCCTGCGCCGGGTCGAGTGGCTGGTGCGCGAGCACCTGGGCCGCGACGAGGCGCCGGTGCACTATGTGGAAAACACCCTGCTTACCAGCCTCTTCGGCCTGCTGTGCTGGGACGCCATCTTCCTGGCCATCCCCGGCGCCTTCTTCCACCCCTATCAGCGCGAACCGGCCGACCTGCGCCTGCCGGGCTTTCGCGAACGCCGGGCCGAGGCCTTCGCCGCCTGCCTGGCGCGGCTGGACGACGGCTCCTACGCGGCGGTGATCCGCGAGCGTTTCGCCGCCAAGCGCGGTCTGGCCTCGCCCTTCGTCGCCTGGGGCATCCTCTGCAGCGACTTGCTCGACCAGGCCCTGGCCTGCCTGCCAGCGCGGCACCTGCGGCTGTGCTTCGAGCGACTGCTGGAAGATCCGGACAACAACCGTACCGGCTTGCCCGACCTGATCCAGTTCTGGCCGGCGGAAGGCCGCTACCGGATGATCGAGGTCAAGGGCCCGGGCGACCGCCTGCAGGACAACCAGCGCCGCTGGCTGGACTTCTTCGCCGCCCATGACATCCCGGTCAGCGTCTGCCACGTGCAGTGGCAGGTGGCCGCGACCTCCGCATGAGCTATCGCATCGCCGTTCGCGCCCTCTGCGAATTCACCGCCAAGGCCGGCGACCTGGACCTCAGGTTCACCCCGTCGCCCACCGCCCTGGAAGGTATCGAAGGCCACCAGCGGGTGGCGGCGCGGCGCGGTCCCGGCTATGAGCGCGAGGTCAGCCTGCAGGGCGACTTCGAGGACCTGCAGGTGCGTGGTCGCGCCGATGGCTTCGACGCCGCCGCCAATCGCCTGGAAGAGATCAAGACCCACAGGGGCAGCCTGGAGCGCCAGCCGGGCAACCACCGTCACCTGCACTGGGCCCAGGCCAAGGTCTATGGGCATCTGCTGTGCCAGAGCCGCGCGCTGGCGGAGTTGACCCTGGCGCTGGTCTATTTCGATATCGGCACGGGCGCCGAGACCGTCTTCACCGAAGCCTGGACGGCGGCCGATCTGGCCGAGCACTTCGCCTTGCAGTGCTCGCGCTTTCTCGCCTGGGCGCGCCAGGAGCTGGCTCATCGCGCCGCGCGGGATGAGGCGTTGGCGACCCTGGCCTTTCCCCATCCCGACTTTCGCCACGGCCAACGGCCCCTGGCGGAAGCCGTCTACAAGGCCGCCAGCGTCGGCTGTTGCCTGCTGGCCCAGGCGCCCACTGGCATCGGCAAGACGGTGGGCACCCTGTTCCCGCTGCTCAAGGCCATGCCGCGGCAGCACCTGGACCGGCTGTTCTTTCTCGCCGCCAAGACCCCTGGTCGCGCCCTGGCCCTGCATGGCCTGGAATCCCTGGCCGCGCCGGTGCGGGTGCTGGAACTGGTGGCACGCGACAAGGCCTGCGAGCATCCGGAGCTGGCCTGCCATGGCGAGTCCTGTCCGCTGGCCCGCGGCTTCTATGACCGGCTGCCGGCCGCCCGCGCCGCGGCCCTGGCCGAACCCACGCAGCTGACCCGGACGCGGGTACGGGAGACGGCCCTGGCCCATGAGGTCTGCCCCTACTACCTGGCCCAGGAACTGGCGCGCTGGAGCGACGTGGTGGTGGGCGACTACAACTACTATTTCGACGGCAGCGCCATGCTCCATGCCCTGGCCCAGACCCAGGAGTGGCGGGTCGGGGTGCTGGTGGACGAGGCCCACAATCTGCTCGACCGCGCCCGCGGCATGTACAGCGCCAGCCTCGACCAGCGCCGCCTGGCCGCCGGCAAGAGCGTGGCGCCGCCGGCCATCGCCAAGGGCCTGCAGGCGCTCAATCGCGAATGGAACCGCCTGCACAAGGAGCAGCAGGTCGACTATCAGGTGCAGCCGGAATTGCCCGCCGCCTTCCTGACCGCCCTGCAACGGGTGGTGGGTCTGCTCACCGAGCATTTCGGCGAACCCGGCCAGCCACCGGCACCGGAGCTGCAGACGCTGTTCTTCGACCTGCTGCAGTTCATGCGCCTGGGCGAGACCTTTGGCGATCATTCGCTGTTCGATGTCACCCTGCTCAAGGGCCGCGGCAAGGCCCAGTCGCAACTCAACCTGCGCAACCTGGTGCCGGCACCCTTCGTCGGTCCGCGGCTGGCGGCGGCCCACAGCTGCACCCTGTTCTCGGCCACCCTGATCCCCCAGCACTTCCACCGCGACCTGCTCGGGGTGCCGGTCGGCAGCGCCTGGGTGGACGTGGCCTCGCCCTTCGCCGCCGAGCAGCTGGAGGTGCGCCTGGTACGGCTTTCCACCCGCTACGCCGATCGCGCCGCCTCCCGCGCGCCCATCGCCGCCCTGATCGCCAGCCGTTATCGCCAGCGACCGGGCAACTACCTGGCCTTCTTCAGCAGCTTCGACTACCTCGACCAGGTCGCCGAGGCCCTCGCCGAACTGGCGCCCGACGTGCCCCAGTGGCGCCAGTCACGCGGCATGGACGAAGCCGCGCGCCAAGCCTTTCTCGACCGCTTCCAGGCCGATGGCCGTGGTATCGGTTTCGCCGTGCTCGGTGGCAGCTTTGGCGAGGGCATTGACCTGCCCGGCGACCGCCTGATCGGCGCCTTCGTCGCCACCCTGGGCCTGCCCCAGCTCAATCCGGTCAACGAACAGCTGCGCCAGCGCCTGCAACGGCGCTTCGGCGATGGCTATCGCTACGCCTATCTCTATCCGGGCCTGCAAAAGGTCATCCAGGCCGCCGGCCGAGTGATCCGCACCGTGCAGGACCGCGGCTGCCTCTACCTCATCGACGATAGATTCACCCAACCCGAGGTCAGGGCACTGCTGCCGACCTGGTGGCAGGTAGAGGAGGGGGTGGTGCCCACGGGCGAACCTGCGCCCGCTTGAAGGCTACCGAGGTCATGGCCGCCCGCCGATGCAACTGATCCTATGGCACTCCGGTGTTTTGTTGATCGCGGCCATGGGCCGCTCCTACGATTACATCGAGCCTGTAGGAGCAACTGCCTTAGCCGTTATTGGGGTGCACCAGTTGTAGAGCCGTAGCGTGGAAAACGGCGCAGCCTTTTCCACTGGGGACTTCGTGGCGAGGGCGCCCTCACCCCAACCCTCTCCCGAGGGGAGAGGGAGCCATCCGCGCAGGCGGTCATCTCCATCATCGAGCCTGTAGGAGCGGCCCATGGCCGCGATCACCGTACAGCCGTTGCTTAGGCCTCCGGCGTCTCCTCGCAAAACCTCAATCGATTACCAAAGGGATCGGCGATCTCCATCACCAGGCCCCAGGGCAATTCCTGGATGTCTGGCCGGGCGAATCCGTAGTCCTTGGCCAGCAACTCGGCCTGGAAGGCGCGGATGCCGGTCATGCGGACGAAGACCGTCGAGCCCGGACAGGCGTCGCCATGGTGGCCGGATAGGTGCAGGCGTAGGCCGGCGCGCTCGACTTCGGCATAGAGCGGCAATCCCGGCTCGAAGCGATGCTCCCAGACCAGGCGGAAGCCCAGGAAGTGGCAGTAGAATTCACGCGCCTTTTCGTCATCGAAGCTGCGCAGGATGGGGCTGGGTTGCCCGAAGGCGACGGTATCGATGGACATGGCGGTACTCGACAGGCGTAGAAAGCGCGGTGGGGCTGAGCGCCGGGGTACACCTTTGGCGCTGCCCGGCAACCCGAACTGTGATCCGGAAAGCTTTGGTAACCCCTCTGGCAGGCCAGAGCGTGCGCTAGGCTGCAGTTCACCGGTGCGATGGCGAACCTATCCGGGTATCGTGCATTCTTTTTCTCTCTGGCGGTTCGGCTGGGCCGAATCTTTTCATCCTTAGTGACCAAGGTTGATCCATGCAGCGTCGACACCTGCTCAAAGCGTCCCTGGCCCTGGCGGCCTACACCGGCATTCCCTCCACCGGGCTGTTCGCCCTCCAGGCCTTTGCCAATCCGGCCAATGGCGACGGCCAGGCCTTCGATTTCGACTGGCTCAAGCAGCACGCCAAGGAACTGGCCGGTAAGGCCTATCAGCCCACCGCCCAGCAACTGCCCGACACCCTGGCGAAGATGACGCCCCAGCAGTTCAATGCCATCGGCTACGATGCCCAGCATTCGCTCTGGCATGACCTCAAGGGTCAGCTGGACGTGCAGTTCTTCCACGTCGGCATGGGCTTCAAGACCTCGGTGCACATGTATTCGGTGGACCCCAAGACCAACGAGGCCAAGGAAGTCCACTTCCGCCCCGAGTTGTTCAACTACAACGACAGCGGCGTCGACAAGAGCCAGCTCAAGGGTGACCTGGGCTTTGCCGGCTTCAAGCTGTTCAAGGCGCCGCACCTGGCCCAGTACGACATCGTCTCCTTCCTCGGCGCCAGCTATTTCCGCGCCGTGGACAAGACCCGCCAGTACGGCCTTTCGGCTCGCGGCCTGGCCATCGACACCTATGCCGAGCGGCCCGAGGAATTCCCCGACTTCACCAAGTTCTGGTTCGTCACCCCGAACAAGAACAGCACCCGCTTCGTGGTCTATGCGCTGCTGGATTCGCCCAGCGCCACCGGCGCCTATCGCTTCGACATTGACTGCCTGAACGACCGGGTGGTGATGGACGTGGACGCCAACGTCAATGCCCGCCGCGACATCAAGCAACTGGGCATCGCGCCCATGACCAGCATGTTCGGTTGCGGCACCCACGAGCGCCAGACCTGCAACACCTACCACCCGCAGATCCACGACTCCGACCGCCTGGCCATGTGGAAGGGCAACGGCGAGTGGATCTGTCGCCCGCTGAACAATCCGCCCAAGCTGCAGTTCAACGCCTTCAAGGACGACAGTCCCAAGGGCTTCGGCCTGGTACAGACCGACCACGAATTCGAAAGCTACCAGGACGTCATGGTCCGCTACGACCGCCGGCCGAGCCTGTGGGTCGAGCCCACCTCCGCCTGGGGCGAGGGCGCCATCCAGCTGCTGGAGATTCCCACCACCGGCGAGACCCTGGACAACATCGTGGCCTTCTGGGCCCCGGCCGAGACCATCACCGCCGGCAAGTCGCTGCACTATGGCTACAAGCTGCACTGGAGCGCGCTGCCGCCGGTGAGCACGCCGCTGGCGCGGGTCAACGCCACCCGTTCCGGGATCGGCGGCTTCCCCGAGGGCTGGGCGCCCGGTGAGCATTGGCCCAAGGTCTGGGCACGGCGCTTCGCCATCGATTTCAATGGCGGCGGCCTGTCGTTCCTGCCCGAAGGCACCGGCATCGAGCCGGTGGTGACCGTCACCGACGGCAAGGTGCAGGATTTCCACGTGCTCAAGATCGACGAGATCGGCGGCTACCGGGTGATCTTCGATTGGTACCCCACCAGCGACAAGGCCGATCCGGTGCAGATGCGCGCCTTCATCCGCACCCAGGATCGCGCTCTGAGCGAGACCTGGTTGTACCAGTACTTCCCGCCGGCCGCCGACCAGCGCCGTTATCCGGACTGGAAGCAGTCCTAAGCGACCGCTATGAAAAAGCCGCTGCGCCCTTTCGGCGCAGCGGCTTTTTTGTGTCCGGGAGCCGGACGGCTGGCGAGACGGCGGAGCTCGTCAGTCGGCCAGCACCACCTGATTACGGCCGCCGCGCTTGGCCCGGTAGAGCGCCGCGTCGGCCAGCCCATAGGCGAGCTCGAATTCGGTACCCGGTGGATTGAGACTGAGGCCGAAGCTGGCCGTCACCGGCGCCGGGCCGGTCGCCTCCTGGGCGATGCGCTGGCGCAGCCGCTCGGTCATGGTCAGGGCCTCGTCCCGTGCCAGGGTCGGCAGCAGCACGGTGAATTCCTCGCCACCCACCCGGCCGACGATGGCCGGCGCCTGGACGAGCTCCTGCAGGCAGCGGGCGATGGCCTGGATCACCCGATCGCCCGCGGGATGGCCGAATTCGTCGTTGATGCGTTTGAAGTGGTCGATGTCCAGCACGATCATGGCGCCGCCGTTCCGCCGCAGGGCCTGACCGGCCTGGTCGATGACCGCGCCGCGATTGAGCACTCCGGTGAGGGCGTCATGGGTGGCCCGGTATTCCAGTTGCTGGGTGAGGGTCTGCAACTGCTGGTTGAGGGCGTTCATCTCGCGTTCGGCGCGGTCGCTGCGGGCGATCAGCCGGCGCGTCTCGCGCATCAGGCGTTCGAAATGCAGCGTCAGGTCGCCCAGCGCCGCCCGGTAGCGCTCGGCGTCGGCATCGTCGGCCACATAGAGGGCGCGCGCGGCCTGCAGCACCCCGGCCTCCTGCTCGAACAGGTCGGGTCCGGGGTCGGCCGGGCTGTAGCGCCTGACGCTGGCGGTCATGCCGGCAGCTCGGGATGCTCGACGAAGGTCAGCGCCTGGAAATCCAGTCGCAGCTCTTCGCCGAATTCCTGGATGGTCTCGTCCTCGGCGTCGTAGTACCAGTGCAGCTCCACCCGATTGCCGGCCTGGGCCGCCTGGTCCAGGGCGTCGAACAGGGTGAACAGCATCTTGGTGCTGGAGCTGTTGAAGTAGGCGAGGGCGACATGCACTCGGATGCTGACGCCCTGGCGCTGGTCGAGATAGGCCCGCAGGGATTCGATCACCGGCAGGTAGAAGGCCGCGGCGTTTTCCGGAAAGGATTCGCCCTTGAGCCAGAGTTCGTCCTCGGTAAAACGGAAATCCACCTCTGGAGAGGTGGGCGTGGGAGCGATGAACATGGTGTCCATACGAAGTTGGAGCCCCTGATCAGATGATGGCTTTCAGGCAGAACAGGGTGGTGCCCGGCGTCTGCGTGGAGGGATGGAAGGCGAACTCCAGGGGCGCGCTGGCATCGCGCGCCATGGTCAGGAAGCCGAGGCCGGCACCCTTGCTGTCGACCGGGGTCTCGGCGCGCAGGGATTCGCGATAGGCCTGCTTGATCTGTTCCAGCGACATGCTGCACAGCGGCTCGAGCCGTGCGCGCAGGGCGTCGACTTTGTCGCTGGCGATGGGATTGGCACAGAGCATCTGGTAGTTGCCGTCCTGGCGGGTGATACAGACCGAACCCTGACCCAGCTTGGCGTCCGCCAGGGCGTCCGGGGGCAGGGCATCGGCGGAATAGTGCAGGACGTTCTGTGACAGTTCGATGAAAGAGGAAAACAGCTTGCGCCGGGTGGCGCCGCTGATCCCTTCGAATTCCAGTTGCAGCTTCACCACCTCGGCCATGGCGGCGACGATGCCATGGGAGAAATAGCCGTGGTGATAGAAGATCACGTGCTGCTGTTGGGCGATTTCGAGAAAGGCGCCGTTCGCGGTAAAGGAGGCGGTCATGTCGGTCAGGCCACGCGAATGCAAAGGAAGGTGAGGTCGTCGCGGCGGAGTTCGTCGCCTTGCCAGCGGGCGAGGTCCGCGCTGAGTTGCTCGCAGAAGACGGCGGTGGGCGCCGTGCGCGATTCGGTCAACCGGGCCAGGGCGCGGCGCTTGCCAAAGGAGGTGCGCCGCGGGCCGCCGATCTGGTCGATCAGGCCATCGGTGGTGGCGAACAGCAGGCTGCCCGGCTGCAATGGCAGGGTGGTGGCGGGCCAGCACTGCTCCAGTGGGCTGTCGGCGTAGCCGATGCCCAGGCGCAGCGGCGCCAGGGTCAGTACCTCGGCGGCGTCGGGCGCCAGCAGGTAGAGCGGCATGCGGGCGCCGGCGTAGGTCAGGCTATGGCTGCGGCTATCCACCCAGAAGCAGGCCAGATCCAGGCCATCGTTGGACTCGGAGATGCCGCCGGACTGCCCCAGCATCGCCTTGACGCTGCCGTTGATCGCCGCCAGCAGCGCCGAGGGATCGCGCGGCCCCAGCTGTTGCAGGGCCTGGGTCAGGGACGCCGAGGCGATCAGGGTCATGAAGGCGCCCGGCACGCCGTGGCCGGTGCAGTCGGCGATGGCGCCGAACCAGCCGTCCTCATGCTGGGCGAAGTGATAGAAGTCGCCGCCGACCACGTCGCGCGGTTCCCAGACCAGGGTGGCGTCCTGCTCCATCACCGCCAGGGCCTCGCGCGAGCTGCGCAGCATGGCCCGCTGGATGACGCTGGCGTACTCGATGCTGTGCATGATCTGGCGATTCTTCTCGGCCTGCAGGTCCGAGACGATGCGCATCAGCTGCACGCCCAGGCCGAGGCCGACGAAACGGCCCTCGCGGGTGACGATGAAGCCGTCGGCCAGCACCTTTTCGCCCACCTCGACGGTCCGGCGGGTCAGCTCTTCGATGGACAGGCCGGCGTCCACCACCAGCGGCTCCTTGTCCATGAAGGCGATGCAGCTCTTGCGATCATAGACTTCGCGGTGATACGGCTTGCTCATCTGCGAAAGGAAGATGTCGCGATTGATGAGCCCGATCGGCCGGTCGTGCTCGACCACCGCGAGACTGGTGATCTCGCGGCGTTCGTTGAACAGGTCCATGACCATGGCGTTGGTGTGCTCGGCCTCGACCGCGGGCCATTGGGTGCAGAGGTCGAGGGCGCAGCGTTGGCCGGGGCGGGTGGCGGAGCGCGCGGAGGGCAGGGGAGCGGACGACATCGATACGAATCCGTTCTCGGGAGGTCGATGCAGCCTAGGGGCTCCGTGTTGAGCTTTGATGACAGGAGGTGGCCAGGCGCCAGCATCGCGCTGGGCCTGGCCAGGGGGTGGGTCAGCCGGTCAGCACGCCCAGAGCTGCGCGCGTGAACGGCGGTGGCGGGACGGCATTGAGCACCGCGCCCTGCAACGCCAGACCGCTGTGGGCGAACTGGCGCTGGGTCGCCTCGATCTCCTTGGCAGTGTTGCAGCCGTGGCGTGACACCAGCAGGCAGGTGCCGGCCTGGGCGGCCAGCAGCACGGCGTCGGTCACCGCCAGCACCGGCGGGGTGTCGAGGATGATCAGCTCGTAGTCCTGCTGCAGGCCGCGCAACAGCTCGGTGCAGCGTGCGCTCATCAGCAACTCGGCCGGGTTCGGCGGGCGGATGCCGCCCGCCAGGCAATCCAGGCCAGGTATCGCCGTGGGCTGAATCGCCTGCTCGGGGGTCGCCAAGCCGGCCAGCACCTCGGCGAGGCCGGGGCGGCGAGCCAGCTGCAGACGGCGGTGCAGGCGCCCACGGCGCAGGTCGGCATCCACCAGCAGCACTCGCGTTCCACCTTCGGCCAGCACCCGGGCCAGTTGCACGGCCACCGACGATTTGCCGGCGGCGGGACTGGCACTGGTGATCAGCAGCAGGTCGTTGCGCGCCTCGGTGCGAGCGAAGGCCAGGCTGGTGCGCAGGATCCGCAGGGCTTCCTGGTAGCCGCTGTCGAGCGGCGTCTGCAACGGTCCGCCGAGCTGGCGGCCTGGCGCCAGGGGCAGTTGCGCCAGCACCGGCAGGCCCAGATTCTCCAGGCCCTCGGCGTCCTCGATACCGCGCTCCAGGCTGGCGCGCAGGTATACCCAGGCGGCGCCTGCCAGGCAGCCGAACAGCAGGGCGCTAAGGATCAGCAGGGGCTTCTTCGGGTAGACCGGCGCAATCTGGGTGTAGGCGCTGTCGATGATGCGCACGTCGCTCACCGTGCCCGCCCGCACCACCGACAACTCTTGGATGCGCTTGCTGATCAGTGCATAGACCTTGTCCGCCGCCTCCACTTCGCGCTGCAGGCGCAGCACCTCCTGCTGGGTCTGCGGCAGCTGGCCCAGGCGCCGCTGCAGGACCTGGCGCTCGCGATTCAACACCTGGCGGCGCGCCAGCAGGGTCTGGTACAGCGGATGAGTAGTGGTGAAGCGCAGCGCCAATCCGAGGCGCTCCATCTCCAGGGCCGACAGCTGACCGTCGAGCTCCACCGCCTGACGCAGCAGGCTGCGTCCCTCCGCGCCGATGGCGATGGAGCCCCGTTGCCGCTGGTAGCCGTCCAGGGCCTGGCGACCGGCACTCAGGCGCTGGTTCACCCGTGGCAGCTCCTGGCGCAGGAAGGCCAGTTGCTGGGTCGACTCGTCGGCATTACGGGTCACGTCCTGGCGCACATAGGCCTCGGTGATGCCGCGCAGGATACGTTGCGCCTGCTGCGCATCAGTACCCTGCAGCTTGATCGAGAGGATCCCCGAGCGCTTGCCGCGTTCGCTGACCATGAGGCGCTCCTGCAGCGCCTGAATGGCGACCCCACGGCGCTGCTTGACCAGGATGAATTCGGTGCCCGGATAGGCGTGCAGCTGGGCGATGTCCAGCTGTAGCTCGCCGGCGCTGGCCGGCTGGCCCAGGCGGCCCTCCAGCAGGCGTTTGCCCTGGGCATCGCTCAGCAGGAAGCGATCCGGGGCTTCGGCGGTGAGGATCAGCGGCTGGCCATAGAGGGCAGCGGGTACGTTCAGGCTGGCGATGGCCAACTGCTCACCGCCCCAGCCGAACCGGGCGAGACCGAAGCGCGGCGGGGCCACCGCGTCGCTGGTCCTTTCGTGGCGGCGAGCCAGCCAGTCGCCCAGCAGCGGCAGGCGCCGCGGGGTGACGCTCAGGTCCAGGCCCTCGGCGTCCACCACCTCGCCGACCACCCGCCGCGAGGTGAGCAGCTGCATCTCGGTGATGGCTTCCGGCGGCGGCAGGGGGCGGCCATTGTCGGACTCGTCCAGGCGCACGATGCCGCGCTGGTATTCGATCTGCACGGTCGCCACCGCCTGGTAACGCGGCGCGGCGAGTTGGGTATAGGCCACACCGAGCAGGGTGCAGAGGGCCACGCAAGCCAGCAGGCTGCGGCGATGGCGCCAAAGGGCGGCGCAATAGCGGGCGAAACCGATGTCCGCGGCCTGGGCGGCGGCGGGTGGAGACTGATGCGACTGGTCCATGCAGGAGCGGGCCTTGGGCAGGTACGGAAGAGGACAGCCGTCGCGGCCGATGCCTGTCCAGAAAGACAGCGATCGGCGAACCGGAGTCAGGATCTTCACACCAGGCTGGGCACAGCTGGAAACGCCAGACGCTGGATCGGGGATCCGCACCTTGTCGGCTGGAGTGCTGCGTCGACTCTAAGCGAAAGCAAAAGCCAAAAATGTGACACCCCGTGCAGAACGCGACGGATGCCGGCTTGGCAGCGTCAAGGTGCTAAGGCAGTCTTCTTTGCGACCTGTCATGCCTGCCGACGACGCACCCTGGCAGGTCCTGTTCGTCGTCCCCACGCGGGGTCGTCGAGCCAGTCTTCGTGTTGAGCGGCGTCGCCCCTTGCGACGCCGTGTTCCTGACGGCTTCTTGAATGTAGTCAGCGGTTGAAGCCCGGTTACCCGCCCGCGCGGCCTCCTTGGTCTGCGTGGGCGGTCTTGCACCGGTTGTACCAGGCCTGCGGAAGAGGGCGCCTGGTTCTTCACTGCCCTGGACGGCGTTCTCGACTGCATGGCTGTCAGGAGACAGGACAATGAGCGTGGTATCTGACGTTACCCATCCCGGAGTCGGGGTGGGACGGTGGCCGTTCTGGCTGGGCGGTCTAGCGGTCGGCCTGCTGTTGCTGCTGGCCCTGCTGTGGCGCCTGCCGGATTTCCGTGACGGCACCGGGGCGCAGAATCTCGAAGCCAGCTACCACGTCCTGCTCAGCCTCAATGCCCTGGACGAATCCGGCGTGGCCCGGCACTGGTGGTTGCCCACGGTGACCCTCGGCGGCAGTCACGACCGGCAGGTGTCCTGGGGCGCGACCATCCCTACCCATAGCGGCGACTATGTCTACACCAGCTTCAGCAGCTACGGCTTCCTGGCGGCCTATGTCGGCCTCAAGGCCGCGGGCCTCGCGCCTTCGCTGCACAGTCTCGCGCTGTTCAACGCCGCCCTCGGCGCCCTGACGGCGCTGCTGTTGTTTCGCCTGCTCTATCTGGTGCTGCGCAGCCACGGCGCCACCCGCGCCCTGGCCGCCACCGGCGCGGTGTTGAGCTGCCTGATCGCGATATTCAGCCGCGAGGCGCTGTTGTCCCAGGGCCTGCTCTACTGGGTGCAGAGTTTCTACCAGGTGCTGCTGCTGGCCAGCCTGCTGACGCTCTTCCACTACCTGCAGGCGCCAGCGCGCCAGCGCAGCCGGCTGGGCTGGCTGCTGACCGGGCTGGTGTGCTTTGGCGCCCTGACCGAATGGACCGGCTATGTCTTCGGCGGCGGGCTGGTCGCGCTGTTCTGGCTGCAGCGCCGGCAGCTGCCGGAAGGCCAGCGCCTGGCCTGGCGCCTGGCCTTCGCCACGGCGCTGGCCGGGCTGCTGGTGCTGCTGCACTACAGCCTGGCGGCGGGCCTGTTGCCGACGCTCAAGGCCTTTGCCCGACGTTTTCTCGCCCGCAGTCCGAACAATGCTCATATGACTGACTTCCTTGCCGGCTATGGCCTGTCCTTCGGCCTGTTCCTGGCGGCCGTGGCCATTGCCCTGGGGGTGTTGGTCTGGAAGCGCCGGAGCCTGAGCTGGCCACGCAGCACCGGCCTGCTGCTGGCGGCCGCCAGCGTGCCGCTGCTGGAAAATCTGCTGCTGCTGCAGCACGCCACCCAGTTTTCCTTCGACCGCCTAAAGTTCATCTTTCCGGCCGCGCTGCTGCTGGGGCTGGCCTTTGTTGCCCTCAAGACTCCGGGGCGCGCCCTGCTTGCGGTGCTGCTGGTGGCGGCCGCTCTGCAGAATGGCCAGACCTATCGCCAGGATCTCGCCGGCTATGCCGGTTGGAGCGCCATCGACCGGCAGAACCAGGCGCTGGTCGGTCTGGTGCAGGGCCAAGTCGCATTGGATTGCACCCTCATCTCCACCGACATGTCGGTGCGCGGCTACGCCAACCTGCTGTTCCACCGCAGCATCCACGAATTGCAGCGCCAGCCGTTGGACTACCACGGCGAGCCGGGGGCCTGTGGCGGACTCTATCTGGAAGGCCGGGATTTTCGCGTCGACCTGCCCGAATACACCCGCGCCCGCCTGAGTCTGGCGGACGGCCGCCAATTGACCTACGCCAAGGTCGAGGGTGACTGGCGCCTGCAATGAATGCCTTATCCATGAACACGCTGCGAGGAAACCGGGCATGCCGGGTACGCTGATCAATCGACTGAGTTTTCTGGCCCTGGGTGGCCTGATGGTCCTGCAGTTCGGCGTCTTCGAACAGAGCCCGACCAATCCGGTGGGCATCCGCTACGTGGGCGAAATGTACCTGGCGATCTGCCTGGGCTTCTTCGCGCTCTTCACCCTGAGCACCTGGCACCGGCCCCAGCGCGACTATCGCCTGCTGATGGGCTTCTGCCTGTTTTCCACGGCGGTGTTCGTCGGCCTCCCGGCGGTGTTCGCCCAGCTGTTCTGGGGGCAGCCGCTGGTCTATGGCCTCATCGAGGAGCGGCGCGTGCTCTACTGCTTCAGCGCCTTTCTGGTGCTCTACCTGGCCAAGCGGCTGAACGCCACCCAGTTCGAGAATCTGATCATCCTGGTGGGGCTGCTCTCGGCGCTGCTGTGCTGGCTGTCCTACTTCAAGATGCTGCCCGATCTACGCGAGGAGGTGAAGGATCTCAGCCGCCCCGGACGGGCGTCCACGGGCGCGGGCGCCATCTTCTTCGGCTACTTCATCTGCATCTACTTCGCCGGTCGCGGGCGTTCCTTCATCGACGGCCAGTTGCGGCCCAAGCTGCGTCACGGCCTGCTGGCGCTGTTCTTTCTGGCGACCATCGTGGTGGTGCTGCAGACCCGCCAGCTGATCGTGGTCTGCCTGGTGTTCACCATCCTCGCCCTGCGCGCGCGCCTGGTGGGACCGGCACTGTTCGGCGCCATCATCATCGCGCCGCTGATCCTCTATCCGCACCTGCTGGAGACCCTCGGCTTCAACCTGGATTTCTATGCACGCTCGGTGCAGGAAGGCCCCACCGACAACGTCCGGGAAAACACCATTTCCCAGATCATCAACCACCTGCAGCTGTACAACGGCCTGCCCAGCGGCAGCCTGAGCCTGATGTGGAACGACGGCTTCAAGCCGATCTTCGGCGACTACTTCTTCCTCTCCGACGTGGGCATCTTCGGCACCGTGTTCCGCTTCGGCTTCCTGTCCATCCTGGTCATTCCCATCGGCCTGGCGATCCACTACCTGGTGGCGCGCAAACTGAGCCGTGACCTGGAATTCACCCTGGCGGTGTTTCTCGCCTTCATGACCATCTGGCCGCTGCAGGGCCTGTTCGAATACCAGGGCACCGCGGCCCTGCTCTTCGTCATGCAGGCGCTGAAGACCTACCACGGCGCGCCCCAGTACGGGGTGGTGAGTCTGTCGGAGCGACCGGGGGCGCTGCCGCCCGGTCGCCAGGTCTTGCCGGTCTAGCAGCCGGTCAGGCGTTCCACCCGACGCTCGCCGGGAAAGAAGAAGGGCCGCAGGCGCACGCCCAGGCTGTTGCCGAAAAAGGCGGCTACCAGCCATAGCCAGCCATGCAGGCTGCCCGAGGCGATGCCGCTGAAGTAGGCGCCGATGTTGCAGCCATAGGCCAGCCGCGCGCCATAGCCCAGCAGCAGGCCACCCAGCACCGCCGCCACCAGCGACCGCGTGGGGATGCGCAGGCTCGGGGCGAAGCGCCCGGCGAGGCCCGCCGCGGCCAGGGCGCCCAGCATGATGCCGAGGTTCATCACGCTGGTGACGTCGAACCAGAAGGGCTCGGCCAGGGCTCGGGCATTGGCCGGTTGCTGCCAGAAGGCCCAGCCGGAGACGTCCAGCCCGAGCAGGCCGGCACCCTTGGCACCCCAGAGGGCGAAGGCCGAGGTGACGCCCCAGGGGCGACCGGCCAGGGCCAGGGTGACGAAGTTGAGCACGGCCAGGGCGATGGCGCCCCAGACCAGCGGCCAGTTGCCGCGTAGTAGGCGCGCTGCGCCCTGGTGTTCACCGGGTACCGTGACTTCCAGGCTGCCATGGCGACGGCGCTCCAGCACCACCGTGGCCGCGGCGATCAGGGCGAACAGCGCCAGGCTGACCAGGATGCCGGGCAGCACGCCCAGGCGGGTCACCAGGGAGGTGGGTGGCAGGCTGGGCAGGGCGAACCACCAGCCCAGGTGCTGGGTGGCGATCAGCGAACCGATGACGAAGAACAGCAGGGTCACCAGCATCCGCGCATTGCCGCCGCCGGCGGTGAACAGGGTGCCGGAGGCGCAGCCACCGCCCAGTTGCATGCCGATGCCGAACAGGAAGGCGCCGATCACCACCGAGGTGGACAGCGGCGAGACGTTGCCACGGACCGCCTCACCGAACAGGCTGCCGGCACCGAGGACGGGAAAGAACAGCAGCACCGCCAGGGCCAGCATCACCATCTGCGCCCGCAGACCGGCGCCGCGACGGTCGAGGATGAACACTCGCCAGGCCGAGGTGAAGCCAAAGGCGGCGTGATAGAGGGTCAGGCCCAGGGCGCCGCCGAGCAGCAGCAGCAGGGCCTGACGACCGCCCACGGCCTGGTTAAGAAAGACCATGCCCACGGCGAGCAGGCCGGTGGCCCAGAGCGCCGCCCAGGGCAGCTGAGGAGAGGAGAGCGTGGAAGTCTGCTGCATTAGGGTTCCGGTATATTCGAACTAAAGTCCGACAATTTTAGTAGGACTTGTCGGGGAATCCCAGCGACTACCCTGCTCTGGTTGAATGAAAAGGTTACATCGATATAGCTAGAAGTTATTGATGGTTCAGGGCAGCCGTTTGCCCTGGGATGTGGTCAAAGCGGCCAAAGGAATCCTCTGGAGTCGCCGTGTCCGCTGCTGTCGCCCTGTCCGTTCCCGTTTTGCCCAGGCTGTCGCGACTACGCGGCTGGACCGTCCTCGCCGCTGCGCTGGTCCTGGCCGGTTGCAGCCTGACGCCCACCTCCCAGGGACCCACCCGCTCGCCAGCCGAGGTGCGTGCCGAGCTCCTGCGCCTGCTGCCCGCCAAGGTGGTAGACCGTCAGGGCTGGGCCAGTGACATCCAGATCGCCTTCAGCGCCCAGGGCCTCGAGCCCTCGACGGACAACCTCTGCGCTGTGCTGGCGGTGGCGGAGCAGGAATCCACCTACCAGGTCGATCCGCCGGTGCCGGGGCTGGGACGCATCGCTCGGGAGGAGATCGACAGACGTGCGGCGCGGGCCTATGTGCCCCAGCTGCTGGTGCGTACCGCGCTCAATCTCGACTCACCGACCGGCAAGACCTACGCTCAGCGCCTGGACAGTGCCCGTACCGAGCGCGAGCTGAGTCTGATCTTCGAAGACTTCATCGCCATGGTGCCCCTGGGCGGCCAGCTGTTCGGTCGCTTCAATCCGGTACGCACCGGCGGCCCCATGCAGGTCAGCATCGACTTCGCCGAAGCCCATGCCCGCGGCTATCCCTATGACCGCGACGGGTCCATCCGCCACGAGGTGTTCAGCCGCCGGGGCGGTCTCTATTTCGGCACCGCGCATCTGCTGGGCTATCCAGCGGACTATTCCACGCCGCTGTATCGCTTCGCCGATTTCAACGCTGGCTGGTACGCCAGTCGCAACGCGGCCTTCCAGAGTGCGGTGAGTCGAGCTACCGGGATGAAGCTGGCGCTGGACGGCGATCTGGTGGTGCCCGGCTCGCGCACCCAAGGCGAGACCGAGCGGGCGGTGAATCGCCTGGCGCCGGCCCTGGGCATGAGCGACATCGCCATCCGCCATGACCTGGAGGCGGGGGAGTCCGAAGACTTCGCCAAGACCGATCTCTATGCCAAGGTCTATGCGCTGGCCGAGCGCAAGGCCGGACGCAGCCTGCCGCGCGCCATGCTGCCGGGCATCACCCTGGAAAGCCCCAAGATCACCCGCACCCTGACCACCGCCTGGTTCGCCCAGCGAGTGGAAGAGCGCTGGCAGCGCTGCCGGGGCCGCGCCGCCCGCTGAGCGGGGCAGGGGCCGAACGGCGCTTTCCGGACGATGAGGGCCGGGGCGACCTATGGCAATTGGCCAGACTATTGCCCTACCATGAGGAGATGAAGCGGCCTCGTGCCGTACGGTTCTGGTGTAGTCCCTAGAGGTCCAGATGACCGATATCCCCGGCTCCCGGTTGACGCTCGTCGTCGACCAGCCCACCCCCTCGGCCCGCCATCGGCTGCCACCCCGCGAACAGGCCAAGGCCCTGCGCCTGCTGCGCACCCTGGGCCTCGAGGCCGATACCCCGCCCGAACTGGTGCTGGCCTGGCTGGAACGCCGCGACGGCGGCTGCTCGCTGCCGGAAGCGGCGCGCCAGATCGGCCTGGGCAACTGGCTGGGGATCACTACCAGCCTGGCCGACCTCACCCAGAATCTGGCGCGCTTCGAAGCGGCCTATGCCCTGGACAGCGTGCTCGACTCCCTGACCACCCTGGTCGAGCAGTCGCCGCCCGAGTCCCGCTAGCGGCTAGAGCCCGGCACCGCGGATATTGACGTAGAGGCTATACAGCGAGTGGGAGCCGGCCATGAACAGCCGATTACCCTCAGGTCCGCCAAAGCACAGGTTGGGGCAGCGCTCCGGCAGGTGGATATGCCCCAGCGCCTTGCCGCTGGGATCGAACACCCGCACGCCATCGAGCACCTCGGGCTTGGCCGCTGGGGCGCCACTGCTGCCCCAGCCACACCAGAGATTGCCCGCCACGTCGCACTTGATGCCATCCAGGGCGCCATACTCCAGCGCCTCGATATGCTTGCGGCGTTCGCCCAGGCTACCGTCGTCCTTGACGGTATAGGCCCACACCAGGCGATTGGGCTTGGCGCGGCCCTCGACCACATAGAGCAGTTTCTCGTCCGGTGAGAAGGCCAGGCCATTGGGGCCGTTAAGATCGCCAATGACCCGCGTCACCGCCAGGCTTTCGCCGTCGATGCGATAGACCGCATCGGGCTGCTCGGTCTTGACCCTGTGGCCCTCATAGTCGCTGTTGGCCTGGAACGGCGGATCGCTGAACCAGATGGAGCCGTCGCGCTTGACCACCACGTCATTGGGCGAATTGAACGGCTTGCCTTCGAAGTTATCGGCCAGCACCGTGAGGCGCCCGTCGTGCTCGGTGCGGGTGACCCGCCGACCGAGACCGTGGGTGGTGGAGCCTTCGCAGGCGATCAGTCGACCCTGGCGGTCGCGGGTCAGGCCGTTGGAGAAATTCGACTGGGCGCGATAGGTGTCCAGCCGGCCGCTGACTTCATCCCAGCGCACGATGCGGTTATTGGGGATGTCGCTCATCAGCAGGTAGTTGCCGTCGCCGATCCACACCGGCCCTTCGGCCCAGCGCAGACCGGTGGCCAGGCGCTCGACGCTGGCGTTGAACAGGCGCAATTCCAGGAAGCGGTCGTCGAGGATCTCGATGAGCGGATCGGGATAGCGTTGGCTCAGGAATTCGGCGGCGCGGGCGAGGGTGGGTAGCGCGAGGGCCGCGCTGCAGACCAGGCCGCCCTGAAGCAGACGACGACGCGACAGCGGCCGGGCGAGCCCCGGGGAAGAGTCATGCATGGTGCAGGTCCTTGATTGTTATTGTTCAGACGAGGCTATGCGGATCGACCTGCGGCAGCAGATCAATCGTCTGACATCATATGTCTTGTGGCGCAGGGCGCCAACCCGGGATCCGCGCTACTCGGCGTCCAGCACCAGGCAGGTACGGCCACGGCCCTGACGCTTGGCCTGATAGAGGCGGCGATCGGCTTCGTGCAGGAACCCTTCGAGATCGTTGGCGAGGCCGCTGAAGACCCCCGCGCTGAACGACAGCGGCGGCGCGCCCGGGGCATAGGCCTGGGACTGGCAATAACGTCGCAACAGGTCCAGCGCCTGCAGCAACTGCTCTGGCGGCATGCGGCTGACCAGGGCGAATTCCTCGCCGCCCAGGCGCCCGGTCAGGTCCTGGGGCAGGGTGCGGGCCAGCGCCTGGGCGAAGACCACCAGGGCGCTGTCGCCACTGGCATGGCCGTGTTCGTCGTTGATGCGCTTGAAGTGATCCAGGTCGAGCATGGCCACGCTCAGGGTGTGACCCTCGCGCTCGGCTTGGCGAAACCACTCCTGGGCCTGATCCTGGAAGGCACGCCGATTGCGCAGCCCGGTGAGGGAGTCGTACTGGGCGGCATGGGTGAGGGCGCGCATGAGATCCCGCCGCTCCAGGGTCGAGACCACCCGGCAGTTGAGCTCCTCGGGGCAGAAGGGCTTGCGCAGGAAGTCGTCGGCGCCCTGCTTGATGAACTTGGCGCTGAGCGAGCCCTTTTCGTCGGCCGACAGGCCGATGATGCTGAGGTCGTGGCGGCGCAGCTTCTGCCGCAGCAGCTGCACCAGTTCGAAACCGCTCAGGCCGGGCATGCTGTGGTCCACCACCAGCAGGTCGATGTCCGGCTGCTCCTCCAGCAGGCGCAGGGCTTCGTTGCCGTCGCAGGCATCCAGCAACTGGTAGCGGTGGGGCGTCAGCACGTGGCGGATGTAGTTGCGGGTGGCGTCGGAGTCCTCGGCGATCAGAATCTTCACCGCGGTATTGCTGTCCAGCCGGCGCAGCAGGCGGAAGGCGAATTCGTAGGAGTACTGACTTTCCTTGAGCACGTAGTCGACCACGCCCTTGGTCAGCAGGTCATCGCGCCGGCGTTCGTCGTAGGAGCCGCTGAGGACGATGCAGGGCAGGCGATAGCGCAGCACCAGGTCGACGCTTTCGCCATTGGGCGCATCGGGCAGGTTGAGATCCACCAGGGCGGCAAAGAACAGATTGGCCGAGGTGTCCAGCATCAGCTCGGCTTCGGCCAGGGTGGCGCAGAACACCGGCTCGAAGTCGCGCTGCTGACGAAAGAGGTGCGCCAGAATCTTGAGGACCATGGGGCTGTCTTCGATGACCAGGATGGAGCGCACCGGTAACTCCTGCAGGACAAAGATCAGCCGAGAACTTGTCTGGCGTCAGATGAAGCGATCATTCGCCTCTGCGTATCGGCCAAAGGATCGACGACTTGAATGGTCGCCGATCCTTTCTGGATCAGCTGTCCTGCCGGCCTTCCAGCTGACGATGTCGGGGCAGGCGCAGGGCGTCGTCGCGCGGCAACGGGCGGCTCAACAGGTTGCCCTGCACCTTGTCCACCTGCAGGGCCTTGAGCGTCTGCAGTTCGGCAAGGGTCTCCACGCCCTCGGCGATCACTTCCTTACGTGTCTCGCGGGCAAAGGCGATGATCGCCGAGGCCAGCGCCCGGCGCTCGGCGTCGCTGTCGATGTCACGGACCAGGCTCATGTCCAGCTTGATCATGTCCGGACGCAGCCTAAGGATGTGCCTCAGGCTCGAATAGCCGGCGCCGGCGTCGTCGATGGCCAGGCGCACGCCCTGGGCCCGCAGCGGTCGCAGCTGGGCGTGGAGGGCGTCGTAGTCGTCGACTTCGGCGTGCTCGGTGATCTCCAGTACCAGCCGGCCCGGCGGATTGCCCGCCAGCAGCACGGGCAGGCGGCCGGCCAGGATGGTCTGCGGTGAACAATTCATGGTCAGGTAGCTGTCGTCGGGCAGACTCTGCAGCCCCTGCAGGGCAAAGCGCATGGCGCATTCTTCGAGCTCGTCGCCCAGACCGATGGCGCTGGCTTCGGAAAACCACAGGTCCGGGCTGCGCTGCGGCGGGCAGTGGAAACGCGACAGCGACTCCCAGCCAGCGATGCGCAGATCGGCGAGATGATAGATCGGCTGGTAGACGATGCTGGGTTGGTGCGCAGCTACCGCGCCCTGGATGCGCTGACGCATCTCGACCTGGCCGCGGCGACTGGAGACGTCCAGGCTGAGGCGATCGGCCACCAGTTCGGCGAAGGTCCGCACCAGTTCCAGGTCACGGGGACTCAAGGTTGGATCAGGCTGGTACTTGAAGCAGCAGAAGGTGCCATAGAGCTCGCCATCGTTGAGCCGGACGGGCACGCTCAGGTGCGCGCCGATGGGCACGGCGCGGGTTTCCGGAATCAAGCGGGTGGCGCCGACGGCGCGGGTGTCGGGGATGAGTTCAGGCAGATGGCCGGTCACCACCTGCTGGCAATAGCCCTGGCTGAGCGGCAGGGCGTCGCCCGCCTTGATCGGTGCATCAGGCGCGGCATCGACGTTGCGAAAGACCCGATCCTGCTGACGAAATTCGGCCAGAAAGGCCACGTCCATATCCAGATGGGTGCGCAGCGCGTGCAGCACCTTGTCGATGCAGCCCTGGCTGCTCAGGGTGCCGGTATCCAGGCCAACGACATCCAACAACTCGGTACCTGATTCCCTCATGTCCTCACTCCCGGGAAACTACGACCTGAACCAGTGTAGAGCCTGGAATGAATTTGTCAGTCAAATGACCTCATCTGTATGGCTTAAGCCTGTTCGGCGTACCAGGCCTCGAAGGCGGGCAGGGCCATGGGGCGGGCCAGCAGATAGCCCTGGACCTCATCGCAGCCGGCTTCCTGCAGGAAGGCCAGCACCTCGGGGGTCTCTATCCCTTCGGCGACGCTGCGATAGCCCAGCTTGCCGATCAGTGCCAGCAGCGCCCGGACCACCTCCTGCTTGCGTGGATCTTCGGGCAGGTCGTGGATCAGCGAGCGATCGAGCTTGACGCTGGTGACCGGCAATTCGTAGAGGTAGGCGAAGTTGCTGTAGCCACTGCCGAAGTCGTCGATGGCGATTTCCAGGCCCAGCTCGCGCAGGGCATGCAGCTGGGCGATGGCCTCCGGATTACGTCTCAGCCATTCGCCTTCGGTGATCTCCACCTCCAGCCGTCGTGGATCGACGCCCTGGCGCTGGCAGGTCTCGCGCAACAACTCGACCAGATCGCCTTCGTCGAAATCCCGCGGTGACAGGTTGAGCGACAGCCGTCCCTGGTAGCGGCTGTCCCAGCGCGCCAGTTGGCCGATGGCGGTGCGGATCACCCACCGGGTGACGCTGTGGATCAGCGCGGTCTTTTCGATCGCCGGAATGAAGTCGCCCGGCGCGATGGGCCCGAGTTGTGGGTGCGTCCAGCGCAGCAGGGCTTCGGCGCTGCACAGCCGGCGCCCAGGCAGGGCCAGGCGCGGCTGGAAGGCCAGGCTGAAGTCACCGCGCTCCAGGGCCTCGGGAAGCTGCCGGACCAGCTGGAAGATCCGCTGGAAGGCTTCGTCCAGGGGGCGTTCGTAGAGTCCCCAGTGGCGGGGGCTCAGGGCGGCCTGGTTGACGGCTACCATGGCCTTGCGCAGCAGATCGCGCACCTCGCCCGGTTTGAGCTCGAAGGGCACCACGCCGGCCTTTACCGGCGGATCGATGGGAATCCGGTCGGCCTGGACCGGGGTCCGCAACTGGGCGATCAGGGCTTCCAGCAGCGGCGGGTAGTCGTAGTTCGCGGGCAACAGAAAGGCGAATCTCTTGGTGTCCACGTGATAGACCTTGGCCCGCTCGCTCAGGGCGTCGCACAGGCGCAGGGCCAGGCTGCGCAGAAAGGTCTCGAAGGGCCACATGCCCTGGGCCAGCACCAGCTGCTCCTTCCAGTGGGTTTCCAGCGGATCCACCAGCACCAGCAGGCGCGCCTCGCCGGGATGGAGTTCGGTCAACTGGGCCACATCGGCTTGGAACTGCTGCCGATTGGGCAGACCGCTGACCGGATCGCGCCGGCGCAGGTGCTGACGCAGGACGATGAGTCTCATCACCTGGGCGGCGAAATCGTCCAGGCGCTTGCGTTCCGTCGCCGTCAGCTCGCGTGGTTGGTTGTCGAGGATGCAGAGGCTGCCGATGGCATAGCCGCCCTCGGTGACCAGGGCCGAGCCGGCATAGAAGCGCACCAGCGGCGCCTTGACCACTAGGGGATTGTGGCTGAAGCGGGTATCGCAGCGGGCATCGTTGATCTCCATCCGGCCATCCGCGGCCTGGATGGTGTGGGCGCAGAAGGCGTCCTCGATGGGCATCTGCACCAGGTCGAAGCCGACGCGGGCCTTGAACCACTGGCGATCGCGATCCACCAGGCTGATCAGCGCGGTCGGCACATTGAAGCTGCTGGCGACCAGTTCGCAGAGGCGGTCGAATTCCTCCGCCGGCGCCGAGTCGAGCAGCTCCAGGGCATGCAAGGCGTTGAGGCGGTCATCTTCGTACTTCAAGGGATCGGCCATCGGACTAGCTCAAGAGAATCGACAGGCCTGGCAGGAGACCCAGGCACAGCTTGGAAGACCGGAGCGCCAGTAGAGCCGGACGAGCGGCTGACAAGAGGCGGGCTGACTGAGGGTATCGGCTGCAAATCATAAGACTTTAGCTGTTTCTCGCGTCTGCACGTCCTGCAAACCTTAGCGCGGCTGCACGTCGATCGCGAGTCCTGGTCGAACGCACAACCTCCGCCGAGTAGCGACCATGACCCTGACCTGCCTGTTCGACATCAACGAGACCGTGCTGGACCTGTCCGCGCTGGACGGCCTGTTCACCGAGCTGTTCGGCGACCCCCAGAGCCGTACGCTGTGGTTCGCCCAGACCCTGCAGAACGCCATGACCGCCGAGCTCTGCGGCCGGCACGCGCCCTTCGAGGTCCAGGGCCAGGCGGCGCTGGACATGATCGCGGCGCGGCTCGGGCGTACGCTGGCCGCAGCGGACAAGCAACGTGTCGCCGATGCGCTCAAACGGCTGCCCGCCCATGCCGATGTCCGCGCGGGCCTCGATTTTGCTCGGGCGCAGGGCGTGCGCTGCATCGCCTTCTCCAACAACGCCCGCGCCGCCACCCAGGCGCAGCTGGAATACGCCGGCCTGAGCGATGCTTTCGCCGACATCCTCTCGGCCGAGGACGCCAGTGCCAGCAAGCCCGCCACGGCCACCTATCGCCAGGCCGCCGCCAACCTGGGCGAGCCGGTCGAGCGCCTGTGGCTGATCGCCGTCCATGCCTGGGACATCGCCGGCGCCCAGGCTGCCGGGTTCAGGGGTGCCCTGCTGCAGCGGCGTTCCGACCAGGTGGCCAATCCTCTGGCGCCGCCCCTGGTGACCGCCGGCACGCTGCAAGAGGCAGTGGCGCGCATTCTGGTGCACGAGGACCGCAGCTAGCGGCCCGGCGTGCTAACGTCCGCGCCATCACCGGCCGGATGCCGGTTTTTCCAGACCGTGAGAGTCGCTTTGCCATGACGGATACCCTAGCCCGGCTGCGTGCCGGCGAACTGGCCGGGGCCACGCGCCTGACCCTGCGCGCCGACCTGACCGAATTCCCCGAAGAGCTCTATAGCCTGGCCGACAGCCTGGAAATCCTCGACCTGTCGGGCAATCGGCTGACCCGCCTGCCCGCCGACCTGGGCCGGCTGCACCAGCTGCGCATTCTCTTCTGCTCGGGCAATCCCTTCACCGAGTTGCCCGAGGTGCTGGGTACGCTACCCAACCTAGAGATGATCGGCTTCAAGGCCTGCCAGCTGGAGCGAGTGAGTGCTGCGGCCCTGCCACCGCGCCTGCGCTGGCTGATCCTGACCGACAACCGCATCGCCGAGTTACCCGCCGCCCTGGGTGAACGACCCGCGCTGCAAAAACTGATGTTGGCCGGCAACCGGCTGGAGGCTTTGCCGGCGAGCATGGCCGACCTGCACCAGCTGGAGCTGCTGCGGCTGTCGGCGAATCGCTTCGCGGCGCTGCCCCCGGCCATTCTCGCGCTGCCCCGGCTGACCTGGCTGGCCTATGGCGACAATCCCCTGGGGGCCGAGCGCGAGCGCGCGGTGCGCACCCAGGCGGCGCGGCAACAACGCATCGCCTGGAGCGACCTGACGCTGGGCGAGCGGCTGGGGGAGGGCGCCTCCGGCATCATCCACCAGGCGCGCTGGCAGTCGCCCACGGGGCCGCGCGAGGTCGCCGTCAAGCTGTTCAAGGGCAGCATGACCAGCGATGGCACCCCAGAAAGCGAAAGCGCCGCCAGCCTCAGCGCCGGCACCCATCCCTGGCTGATCGGCGCCCTCGGCGATCTGGCCGAGCATCCCGAGCAGCGCAGTGGCCTGGTGCTGGAGCTGGTGGAGCCGGCCTTCGGCAACCTGGCCGGGCCGCCCAGCTTCACTACGTGCAGCCGTGACGTCTATCCGGAAGACACCCGCTTTACCGCCGCCGCCGTACGTGAGATGGCCGGCGGCATGGCCAGCGCCCTGGCGCACCTGCACGGACATGGCCTGGTCCACGGTGACTTCTATGCCCACAACATCCTCTGGGACGGTGGCGCGCGCTGCCTGCTGGGCGACTTCGGGGGCGCCTCGCTGCTCCCTGAGGACGCTGCGCAGGCCGCGCGCCTGCAGCGCTTCGAGAGTCGTGCCTTCGGCATCCTGCTGGAAGAGTGGTTGACGCGGTGCAGCGAGCCGGTCGATCCGGCGTTGGCGGCCCTGGCCGCGGAGTGCCAGCAACCCGATCTTGATGCGCGCCCCCTGCTGGCCGAGGTGGCGCAGCGGCTGCAGGGCTAGTCCAGCGCCCAGTCCACGGCGGCCTGCGCATGCAGCCGCGTGGTGTCGAACAGCGGCACCGCGCTGTCGCGCTGATCCACCAGCAGCATGATCTCGGTGCAACCGAGCACGATGCCTTCGGCCCCCTGGGCGACCAGCTCGGCGATGATCGCGCGATAGGCTGTCCGCGACTCGGGGCGCACCTCGCCACGTACCAGCTCGTCATAGATGACGTGATGCACGGTCTGGCGCGCGGTCGCTTCGGGCACCAGGACCTCCAGACCGAAGTGTGCCGTCAGCCGCTCGCGATAGAAGGCCTGTTCCATGGTGAAGGCGGTGCCCAGCAGGCCGACAGTCCGCAGGCCCCGGGCGCGGATCGCCGCACCCGTGGGGTCGGCAATGTGCAGCAACGGCAGCGCCGTGGCTGCCTCGATCTCCGTTGCCAGGCAGTGCATGGTGTTGGTACAGAGCACCAGCGCCTCGGCGCCGCCGGCAGCCAGTTGCCGCGCATGGCCTTGTAGACGCTGACCAAGCGCCGTCCAGTCGCCGGCATGCTGCAGCGCGGCGATCTCGGCGAAATCCACCGACAGCAGCAGGCAGGCTGCCGAATGACTGCCGCCCAGCCGGCGCCGGACTTCTTCATTGAGGATGCGATAGTAGTGAGCCGAGCTTTCCCAGCTCATGCCGCCCAGCAGGCCAAGGGTGCGCATGGCGTGTCTCCCGTTATTCGCGAGGGCTTATCTTGCCTGGCAGGCAGGGCCTCTGAAGAGACGCAGTCGCGACCGGATCTAGGCATACAGTGGTCCTGGCCGCGGCTTTGGCCGGGCAGGTGGCGACTGCACTGGCTTCCGCTACGCTTCAAGGGGCCACTCCCGGCCCTGAAGGTGATCGTCATGCTCAAAGCGTTGCTCACCGCGGTAGCCCTGACCCTCTTCGCCGCCGCCAGCGTCCAGGCGGCGCCCTGCCGCGACGCTCACGGCAAGTTCGTCAAATGCGACACAGCCAAGACCAAGGCGGCGCAATGCAAGGACAGCCAGGGCAGGTTCGCCAAGTGCGGCACACCTGGGGCCACGCCGGTCAACTAGAGGCGGCTATCTGGATGTCAGGCGGGGCCTTGGCCGTGACGCCTCGCCTGACGTCACCAGCGGCGTCTGCCAGCGCCTGGCATGAGGGCCGCTAGTCCTTTTCCGCCGAGCCCGGCTCCGACCAGGCGCGATGACGCTCGGCCTTCTGGGCTTCGCTTTCCACCCGATTGAGCACCTCGCCCTCGTGCTGCACCTCTGGGCCGCCGCCATAGACATGGTCGAGGCCCTGCATCAGGGCGGCGTAGCCCTGGGCGGCCACCTGGACCGGATCGTTCTTGGGCCCGGCACCCACACTGGTGTCGTCCTCGCCGGCGCGGTGGAAGAAGTTGGTATCGGTCTGGCCGGGCATGAGCACCGTGAGGGTCACGCCGCTGTCCTTGAGTTCGTTGCGCAGGGCGAAGGCGAAGGAATTGATGAAGGCCTTGGAAGCGCCGTAGACGGCCTCGAAGGGAATCGGCGCGGTGGCCGAGATGGACGAGGTGAAGAGCACCCGGCCGCGACCGGCGGCGACCATGTCCGGCAACACCAGCTTGGCCAGGTGCACGGTGGACATCACATTGAGCTGAATCAGCGCCATCTCGTCTTCCAGCCGCGTCTGGCCAACGAAGGCGCCACCCAGGCCGACGCCGGCGTTGAGCACCACGACGTCCAGCGGACGGCCCTGGCGGCGCAGGAATCTATAGGTCTCTTCCACGCCTACGGCGGTGCGCAGATCGGCCGCATGGCTCCAGACCTTGACCCCCAGGGCACGCAATTCGCGCTCGGCGGCGTCCAGCCCATCACCGCGGGAGACCAGCAGCAGATCGTGGCCATGGCGGGCCAGCTGCTTGGCCAGTTCGAAGCCGATGCCACTGGAGGCACCGGTGACGGCGGCCAGGGGCCGGGTAACATTGCTCATGCGGAAATCCTCTGCAGACCTGGTGTAGCTGGGATCGTCGCGGAGAGCTGGTGCTCCCCGCGGCCGACGGTTGACCCCTGACGGCATGGCATAATCGCCAGGCCGTCTGGAGGAGACAAGCGATGCAACCCGCTGACCTGGAAGCCCTGGTGACCTGGACCATGCCCTATGGCAAGTACGCCGGCCGCCTGCTGGTCGACCTGCCGGGCCACTACCTCAACTGGTTCGCCCGCAGCGGCTTTCCGCCCGGTGAACTGGGCCGGCTGCTGGCGCTGATGCAGGAGATCGACCACAACGGCCTCAAGCCGCTGCTCGATCCGCTGCGCCGTCGCCGTTAGTCCGCCGCGCGATGCATGTCGACATGGGGGATGCCGTCCTCGTCGTACACCCCTGAACAGGGCGTGAAGCCATAGCGGCCATAGTAGGCCTGCAGATGAGCCTGGGCGGAGAGGAACAACGAACGTCCGGGCCAGCGCTCGGCGCAGACGCGCAAGGCTTCCGCCAGCAATAGATGGCCCAGACCGCTGCCGCGGCCCTCGGGGGCGACGATCACCCGGCCGATCACCACTTCATCGCGTACGGAGCCCAGCAGGCGCAGGTAGGCGTGCAACTGCTCGTCGCGCCAACCGAACAGGTGCCAGACGTCGTCCGACAGATCCAGGCCGTCGGGATCGGGATAGACGCACTGCTGCTCCACCACGAAGACCCGGGCGCGCAGGACCAGGGCGGCGTAGAGCTCGGCGGTAGTCAGCGCCGGGGCGGCGCGGCAGATCCACTGGATGGCCATGCTCAGTCCTTGCGCCGGCCGAACATGAAGCGGAAGCGATTGCGATTGAGCAGCACGTAGCCGGTCAACTGCAGCCCCGCTGCGAACAGCAGGCTGCGGATCGCGCCGGGGTCGGCAGGGCGGGGCCCCTGGTAGAGACCGTAAAGGGCGAAGGCCACGCCCAGCAGGCCGAGGATGAAGAAGACCAGACCTATCTTGGTCAGGCGACTTAGCTTTTTATCCATCACGGAGAGGAGGACTCCAGTAGTGGCCGTTCAGGCTTAGAAAGGCTCTATATCAAGGGTTTAAGAGGTTTTTTGTGCATCGATGTAGGTCTCATTTCACCGTGGAAATCTCGATTCGCACCACTTTGGCACCCAAGACGCCTTGCGGATCCTACACATCCAGGCTGAGCGGATTCAAACAGGAGACAGGCGGTTTCGATTGATGGCCTTTTGATTGCACTGCATCTCGCGATGATGTCCCACTCGAGGAGGTGTCTGTATGCATAGCTCCACGCAATATTCCAAACCCATGGCGCTGACACCCGAGGAGCGCGCCTGGTTGCCCTGGCTGGGTACCAATAGCAAGCTTGTGCGCAGGTGGGCCGCTTGCTTGAACCGGGATCGCCAATCTGAATTGGAGGCCACATTCGTCAGCTTCGCCAACACTCGTCGCGATCTACTGCAGACCTGGGCGGAAAGCATCTGGGAACATTTACGGACCTTGAAGGCGGCCATCACAGACCTGTCTGTGGAAGAGGTACCCGCCCTGCTGGCGGCCAAGCAACAGGTTATCCGGGACGCGAGCGAGATAGCGTTCATCGATGCCCAAGGCGAGGTGATAATTTCCACCAAGACCAGCCGCATTGGTAGTTGCGATCTGCACAAGGATGCGGTGCGCAACGGACTGACCCAGCGGTTCCTCCATGGCCCTTATGTGGATCCGGTGACGGAGGCGTTAGGGCGGACGTCCTCGAAGTTTCACGATGCGGTCACCCTAATGTTCTACGAGCCGGCCCGCTGTGGAGATCAGCAGGGTGCATTGATCGTGCGTATTCCCAATGATGTGCTCGGTGATCTGATCCAGCGCGAAGCGGGGCATATCTATCAGGATTCAGGCGACAACTATCTCTTCATGGTCGAATCGCGGTTCGATCCTAACCTGAAGCCGGGTATCGCCTTGTCGCGTTCGCGGTTCGAGGATTCGACCTTTTCCAAGGGGGAAAATCTGAAGAGTGGGGTCCGCACTGCCTTCGGTGACGTCCGGATCCGCAACCATACCGAATTCGAGATCGTCTTCAACGATCCCGCCACGGGTCAGCTCCATCCCGGCATTCGCGAGACCATCCGCCACGGTGAAAACCTCTTCGTCGACTATCCGGGGTATGCCGATTACCGTCATGTGCCCGTGGTCGGACGAGGCATCACCTTTTCACTGCCAGGATCGCCTGATCGTTGGGGCATGATGTGCGAAGCGGATCTGGAGGAAGTCTTTCGCTATCACAGCCTGAGATACCGCCTCAACCTGCACTTCTTGGTGACCTCGCTCTGCTGCAGTCTGCTACCGCTGCTGGCTTGTTCCAAACTGAACCTGGGGCTGGTCGCGCAGTGTGCAGCCGTAGTCACGAGCGCGATGGCGGGTACGGTCCTGTTCAGTGCGCGCGTCAGCAGACCGCTGATAAGCAGACTCAGGAAGACCAGCCAAATGCTGCGAACCATCGCCGAAGGCGGCGGCGATCTCACCGAGCGGTTGCCGGCCCAAAACGAGCGGCCCGACGAAATCTCGTTGGTGGCCCAGTGGATCAACAGCCTGATCGACAGCCTTGGCCAAATGGTGGGGCAGGTGGTCATGACCAGTAGTGACATCGAACAGGCCAACAGCCAGCTGCAGGGAACCAGCCAGCGTTCATTGAATGAGTCTCAGCGGCTGCGCTCGTTACTTGAGTTGGGCATGCAGACGCTCGGCAGTCAGGTGAAGGAATTGGAAGAGGCGGGGACGGAGGTGGAGGTCATGCGCGCCCAGGTACGAACCGCTGCACAGGAGGCGCGTAAGCAGTTTCAGGAGGTCCAGAGCAGCAGCAGCGATATCCAGCGTTCGGTACAGGAGGCCACCGTCACCATCAAGCAGGTGAAAGACAGCGCCAGTGAAGTCGGCCGGGTCGTGACGGTAATCAACGCCATCGCCAATCAGACCAACCTGCTTGCCCTCAACGCCGCCATCGAGGCGGCGCGTGCGGGCGAAAGTGGCCGGGGCTTCGCCGTGGTTGCCGATGAAGTCCGGCAATTGGCCGATCGCACCTCACGTTCCACGGGAGAGATCGCCGACATGATCAGCAACATGCAGCGTCGAACCGAGGACGCCGTGGCCATCATGGACAGCAGCATTGAACAGCTGAAATCGGGCCTGCAATTGGCCTTGGCCGCTGCAGAAGACAGGCAGGAGGTTCAACAGGTGTTGCAACAACTGTTCATCACCATCGACAAGCTCACCGCTGGAACTCTGGAGAACGGGCAGCGATTCAGGGTCATGGGCAGCCTGGCGGCCAGTGTTCATCAGTCCAGTACCGCGGCGCATCAGAGTGCGCAGTTGACCGGTGGGGCAGTGTGCACACTGGAGCGGCTCGCCAACAGGTTCAAGGTGAGCGCTTGATCGCCGTAGCTTGACGGACTCGCAAGAGCGGTATGGTGTTGGCGGATGGGAAGTCAACGGGTACCGCTCATGTTCAGTCACATCCAGCTGGGTGCACGCGACCTGGAACGCTTGGTCGATTTTTACGATGCCGTTCTGCGTGAATTCGGTTTCGTGCGGATGCCCGTCGAGGACGATGGCGGTCCTCCTGGCTGCGGCTGGCAGCGGCAGGGTCGCCCCTGGCCGCAATTCTATGTGCAGATTCCCTTCAACGGCCTGCCCGCGTCCTGGGGCAATGGCGTGCAGGTGAGCTTCGCCGCGCCGTCGCGCCAGGCCGTGGAGGCCGCCTGGCACCGGGCATTGCAATCGGGCGGTAGCGACGAAGGCGCACCCGGGGTGCGCCCTGGCTACGGTGCGGACTTCTATGCCGCCTATTGCCGGGATCCGGAAGGCAACAAGCTGTGTTTCGTGCATGCCGGGGGGCTCGCCGCCGCCTGCGACTAGCGTGCGATCCGGCGATCCGGCAGTCCCTCGCTCAGACGTTGGCCGCCAGGGCGACGGCATCGGTGCGCGCCGCCATGATGAAGTCGTTGCGGTGCAGGCCGCCGATGTTGTGGGTCCACCAGCTCACCGTCACGCCGCCCCACTCGGTGAGCAGGGCCGGGTGATGGTCTTCGTCCTGGGCTTCCCGACCGACTCGGTTGGTGAAGTCCAGAGCTTCGAGAAAGTTGCCGAAGGCATAGCGGCGTTCCAGGCGCGCAATCCCCTCGCGTTCCACCAGCGTCCACCCCGGCACGGCCTTGAGCAATTCACTGCTGGCGGCCGCGCTCAGGGCCGGCTCGCTGGAGCGGCAGGGGACGCAATGGGAGTGGGCAAGATCGGCCATGGGGCGCTCCTTGGGGGAAGAAAGTCATGAAGGGGCAAGGGTAACAGACCCGTCGGTCAGCTCCCGGCGCCCCGTCCGACCATGGTCGAATGGTCCGAAATCGGTGCGCGCCGTACAACGGAAGGCAACAAGAACAACAGTTTCCCGCCGAGGAGATCGTCCCATGAGTGCCGCCTTCTACCCGGTCCGCGCGGAAGTCGCTTCCCGGACCCTGACCGATGAAGTCACCTATCGTCGCCTGTACCAGCAGTCCATCCTCAACCCCGATGGCTTCTGGCGCGAACAGGCCCAACGCCTGGACTGGATCAAGCCCTTCAGCCGGGTCAAGCAGACCTCCTTCGACGATCATCGCGTCGACATCCAGTGGTTTGCCGACGGCACCCTGAACGCCTCCTACAACTGCCTGGATCGCCACCTGGAAACCCGTGGCGACCAGACCGCCATCATCTGGGAAGGCGACGATCCGGCCGACAGCCGTCACATCACCTACCGCGAACTGCATCGCGAGGTCTGCCAGCTGGCCAACGCCCTGCGCGGCCAGGACATCCACCGCGGCGACGTGGTGACCATCTACATGCCGATGATCCCCGAGGCCGTGGTCGCCATGCTGGCCTGCGCGCGCATCGGCGCGGTGCACTCGGTGGTGTTCGGCGGCTTCTCCCCCGAATCCCTGGCCGGCCGCATCAGCGACTGCCAGTCCAAGCTGGTGATCACCGCCGACGAAGGCGTGCGCGGCGGTCGCAAGATCCCGCTCAAGGCCAATGTCGACGAAGCCCTGACCAATCCGGCCACCCATTCGGTGCACAAGGTGATCGTCTGCAAGCGCACCGGTGCCGACATCGCCTGGCACCGCCACCGCGACGTCTGGTACGAAGAGATCACCTCGGTGGCCCCGGAACACTGCGAGCCCAAGGAGATGTCCGCCGAGGCGCCGCTGTTCATCCTCTATACCTCCGGCTCCACCGGCAAGCCCAAGGGCATCCTGCACACCACCGGTGGCTACCTGACCTATGCCGCCCTGACCCACGAGCGGGTCTTCGACTATCGCCCCGGCGAGGTCTACTGGTGCACGGCCGACGTCGGCTGGATCACCGGTCACAGCTATATCGTCTACGGCCCCCTGGCCAATGGCGCCACCACCCTGCTGTTCGAGGGCGTGCCCAACTACCCGGACGTCACCCGCATGGGCCAGGTGGTGGACAAGCACCAGGTCAACGTCCTCTACACCGCGCCCACCGCCATCCGCGCCATGATGGCCCAGGGCGATGCCGCCATGCAGGGCGTCGACGGCAGCAGCCTGCGCCTGCTCGGTTCGGTGGGCGAGCCCATCAATCCCGAGGCCTGGCACTGGTACTACAAGACCGTGGGCCAGGAACGCTGCCCCATCGTCGACACCTGGTGGCAGACCGAGACCGGCGGCATCCTCATCAGCCCGCTGCCCGGCGCCATCGGCCAGAAGCCCGGCTCGGCGACCCGTCCCTTCTTTGGCATCCAGCCGGCGCTGGTGGACAACGAAGGCAACCTGCTCGACGGCGCCGTGGAAGGCAACCTGGTGATCCTCGATTCCTGGCCGGGCCAGTCGCGTTCCATCTATGGCGACCACGACCGCTTCGTCGACACCTACTTCAAGACCTTCAAGGGCATGTACTTCACCGGTGACGGCGCCCGCCGCGACGAAGACGGCTACTACTGGATTACCGGCCGCGTCGATGACGTGCTCAACGTCTCCGGCCATCGTATGGGCACCGCCGAGATCGAGAGCGCCCTGGTGGCCCATCCCAAGGTCGCTGAAGCCGCGGTGGTGGGCATGCCCCATGACCTCAAGGGCCAGGGCATCTATGTCTACGTCACCCTCAATCAGGGCGAGGAGGGCAACGAGGCCCTGCGCCAGGAGCTCAAGCAGTGGGTGCGCAAGGAGATCGGCCCCATCGCCACCCCCGACGTCATCCAGTGGGCGCCGGGGCTGCCCAAGACCCGTTCCGGCAAGATCATGAGACGCATCCTGCGCAAGATCGCCGTGGGTGAATACGACTCCCTCGGCGACATCTCCACCCTGGCCGATCCGGGGGTGGTGCAGCATCTGGTCGGGACCCACCAGCAGATGAGCCAGGCCGTCGCCTGATCATCTTCCACCAGCAGCCGCCCGCGTCCGCCTCCGGTCGCGGGCGGTTCGTTTTTGGCATCCCTGTAAAGACTTGTCGCCAGGGCAGAAGCCCTGGTCAGCCAGGCGGGGCTAGAATCGCGCCAGCCGGCGGACCGGAGGGCGCATCGGTCCGCTACCCGGGCAAAGGCTGGGACAGGGGCAGTACTCCGGCGTACCATGCGTGCCACCCCACAAGGGTTTCATGGCGCGCGGTCCCGGATCGGTCCGCCCCCGCCGCTCTCGACAGGAAGCCAGACGTTAGATGACCATCCGCATCGCCTTTCTGCTGTGGCCCGACGTTCGTCCGCTGACCGTGGGCCTGGTCGAGGAAGCGCTGGAACTCGCCTCTCGCCATTCGAGCGATACACCCTACGAGGTGCGCTTTCTGCAGGCCGGCAGCGAGTTGCAGCCGCGGCTGCCGGGTGGCCATTGGGAAGGGCAGCTGGAGCGCCTGGATCGCCTTTTCGTGCTGGCCGACGAACCTTCGCCGACGCTGCCGCCACCCCTGGCCGCGGCTCTGCGTCAGACCGCCCGGGCCGGAGTGGTGCTGGGAGGCTTTTCCGCCGGGGTGCACATCCTCGCCCAGCTCGGCCTGCTCGACGGTCATCGCGCCGCCGTGCACTGGCGCTGGCTGGAGGAATTCAGCGAGCAGTTCCCCAAGGTCATCGCCACTCACCACCTCTATGAGTGGGACCGCGATCGCCTGACCGCCTGTGGCGGCCTGGCCATTCTCGATCTGCTGCTGGCGATGATCGGCCGCGATCGCGACGCGGAGCAGGCTGGCACCATCGCCGAGGAGCTGATCGTCGAGCGCCTGCGCGAAGGCAGCGAGCGGCAGCGCATTCCGCTGAAGAACCGGCTGGGGTCGAGTCATCCCAAGCTGACCCAGGCGGTGATGCTGATGGAGGCCAACATCGAAGAGCCCCTCACCACCGACGAGATCGCCCAGCACGTCTGCGTGTCCCGTCGGCAACTGGAGCGGATCTTCAAGCAATACCTGGCGCGGGTGCCCAGCCAGTACTACCTGGAATTGCGCCTGAACCGGGCGCGCAAGATGCTCACCCAGACCAGCAAGTCCATCATCCAGATCGGCCTGTCCTGCGGCTTCTCGTCGGGACCGCATTTCTCCAGCGCCTATCGCAACTTCTTTGGCGTCACCCCCCGCGACGACCGCAACCAGCGCCGTGGCGCGGCGGGCGAGGGCAGCATGGTGGCCGAGCGCTAGGCGCCCGGCGCACCCCCTTCAGCTCACAGCGGCTCGGCCACCCCTTCGTCCAGCCAGGCGCCCAGCCGATCGGCCGGCAAGGGCGCGCCGCAATGGAAGCCCTGGATCTCGTCCGCCGGCAGGTGCTGCAGCTGGCGCAGGTGCTCGGCGTCTTCCACGCCCTTGAGGGTCACCGTCAGCCCCAGCGAGCGGCCGAGATCGATCATGGCGCGGACCAGGGCACTGTCTTCCGGCGCGTGGTTGCGCCGGGCGATCAGGCTGCGATCCAGGCGGATGCCGTCCAGCGGATAGCGGCGCAGATAGGCCAGGGAGCAGAGGCCGGAACCGAAGTCGTCCAGGCATAGCCGTACGCCCAGGCCCTTGAGCGCGCTCAGGGTATTGGCCACATCGGCCGCGGGGTCCAGCAGGGTGCGTTCGGTGAGTTCCAGCTCCAGGCGCGGGGCGGCCAGGCCACTCTGGTAGAGCGCCTCGGCCACGGTCTGCACCGGATCCTCGTTGGCGTGGAATTGCTGCGGCGACAGGTTGACCGACACCGAGAGCCGTTCCGGCCAGCCCTGGGCGTCGTGGCAGGCGGTCTCCAGCACCCAGCGGCCGAGGCGCTGGGCGAGTCCGGCGTCTTCGGCCAAGGCCAAAAAGTCCAGCGGCTCCAACAAGCCCTGGGTCGGATGTTCCCAGCGCACCAGCGCCTCGAAGCCGCGCAGGCTGCCGTCGGCGAGGCTGCGCCGCGGCTGGTAGTAGAGACTGAGACGGTCGTCGCGCAGGGCCTGGCGCAGGTCCTGTTCCAGTTGCCGGCGCAACAGCACCTGTTCGTTCATGGCCGGTTCGTGGAAGCGCCAGGTGCCACGGCCAGCGGCCTTGGCCTGGTAGAGGGCGATGTCGGCCAGGCGCAACAACTCGGCCGGGATGCCGGTATCCCGCGGTGCCAGGGCCACGCCCAGGCTGCTGCCGATGAAGATGCGCTGCTCGCCGAGGCGGAAGGGCTGGCGCAACTGCTCCACCAGGCGCCGACAGAGGTCGGCGATGGCGCCCGGCTCGCGTTCGCCACTGAGCACCACGCAGAATTCATCGCCGCCCAGACGGGCCACCAGGTCGGTGGCGGTCACGTTCTGCCGCAGACGTTGCGCCGCCTCCTGCAGGACCTGATCGCCGGCGGCATGGCCGAGGGCGTCGTTGACCGTCTTGAACCTATCCAGGTCGAGACTGAGCAGGGCCAGGGGGCGGGGCTCCGGGCCCTCCAGGTGGGTGGCGAGAAACTGGTGCAGGCGGTGGCGATTGGGCAGGCCGGTGAGGGGATCGTGCCAGGACAGGTGCTGGACCTGGGCCAGGGCCTCGATCTCGTCGGTGAGGTCGGTGACGGTGCCACGATAGCCACCCTCGGGAATGGCCCGGGCGGCCACCCGGCAGGTGCGCTCGCGGCCGCTACCGTCCAGGTAGTGGCAGACCAGCGGCGGTCTCGCCTTGCGGTCGTGGGCATGGCCGGCCAGCCAGTGCGCCAGGGTATCGGCGTGGGGCGTCAGGAGTTCGTTGAGCGGCCGTCCCAGCCAGCGGTCGGCGGCTTCCCCGGTGACCTCGGCGAAGCGCTCCGAGACATAGACCAGGCGCAGACCGGCATCGACCTCCCACAGCCAGTCCGAGGTGGCCTCGGCGATGTCGCGGAAGCGTCGCTCGCCAATGGCCAGTTCGCTGCGACTGGCCAGCAGGTCATCGTACTGGGTATCCAGCTGGCGCATCGACAGCAGCGCCTGGCGAAACAGCCAGATCAGTCCCAGCAGCAGGATCAACACCCCGCCGCCGAACAGCGGCAGGGTCTGCTGCATCAGCCACAGCCCTGGACGCGGCGGACGCCAGGTCAACTGATAGCTGGAGCCGGGCAGTTGCCAGCTGGCGCGACTCCCGACCGGATCGGTGGTGATGCCGAGCGGTGGCAGGTTGTTGGCTTCGCTCAGGGTCGCCAGCCGGGCGGGACTCAACACATTGACGAAGACCAGTACCGAAGCCGGCGCATCCAGGGAACGGATGCCGGGCTGGTCGCCTGGGGTGATGGCCGCGGCGGCCACCAGCGCTGGCGTGCCGGCCACGTTGAGGACGCCAGACACGCTGCCGGCGCGGGCATCGACGCTGCGCGCCGCCGCCAGCAGACCAGCGATGTCGCCCTGCAGCCAGGGCGTAGCGGGATCGGCCAGTTGCCCTTCGAGCAGGCGATAGCGGGGCCGATCCTGGCTGTCGAACACCAGCACCCCTTCGTAGCCATAGACCCGATACAGCGATTCGCCGAGATTGCCCTGGTCGTAGGCCCAGTCGTGGTCCAGCTCCAGGTGAAGGCGGCGATAGGCCTCGTCCCATTTGCTGTAGTCGATCAGGTTGCGGGCCACCTCTTCGTCGAGCCGGGTGAAGGTGCGGCCGACGGCACGCTCGGTGTGCTGGGCGACGGTGGCATCCTGGCGCACGGCATTGTCGACCAGCAGGTAGCAGCCCAGGCCGATAAGGCCCAGGAGCAGTACGCAAAGCGCTGGGAACAGCCGCAGGAGGACGGTATGGCCCCGTCGGCGCGGAGAGGCGCTACGGGACGCTGGAGAGGTAGGCATGCCTGGACCCTGGCTAGATGAGCGTTCCTGTGCCTTCGCCTGATCGGACCCGGGGGCGGCCAAGCGAAGCGGGTGAATCCTTGCCGTCGCTAGACTAGCCCCTGAGGGCGCGCGACGCTAAACGTAAAGCGCGAGATGCCAAGGGGATCGCGCTAAGCAACGCGCGAACACCCGGGCTAGGTGGGGTTGCCGGCACCGCCGTAGAAGGCGCAGCCCTGCCAGGTCTGGCCATTGATGCGCAATTCGGCCTGCAGCGATTGCACGGTGCCGGTCCGGCCATCCACGCAGCGCCGGGGATTGATCCACAGCTCGACCTTCTCGCCATTGGCCTCGGTGGACAGGGCGCGCATGCCGCCGGGCAATTCTTCCTGCACGAAGGGCAGGGCGCGGCGCTGCTGGCCGGCGGTGCTGACCAGCATGCCCTGATTGCTGACCTGGACGCTCCAGTCCGGTCCATGGCCACCGGCGTTCATGGCGGTGCGCTTGAAGTTGGGATCGCTGCAACCCGGACCGCTGTACTGCACGCGATAGACGTCGGTGACGGCGAACACACCCTGGGCGCCATCGCGACCGCCGGACTTGAGCTTGCCGCGCAGATCGGCGAACAGCGACGCGGCACCACTGTCGGCGGCCAGTTCGTGGGCATCACGCAGGATGGCGGTGTTGTTGGCGTCGGTGACGTCGAAGAAGCGCTGTTCCTGGCAGGGGCGGAACAGCAGCTGGTCACCGCTCCAGCGCAGATCGCCCTGCAGGCGTTCGCCGCCCGGTGCACGCGGGGTGTCGTCGCTCTGGAACAGACTGCAACCGCCGAGGAGGCCGAGCAGGGCAAGGGGAAAGATGGAACGCGGCGCTGGCATCGCGGGACTCCCGACTGAGGTGGGCACACGTTACTCAGACAACGTCGGGAGCTCAAGGACTTACCAGACGCGATAAGTCTTGCCGGTTTCTCGTCCTTCTACGCTGCGTTCGTAGGCGCGGGCGGCTTCGGCGACGGGAATGGCCTTGAAGCCGAGGAAGAAGTCGCCATAGTGCGCCAGGGACTCTTCTACCACGGTGGGGCTGACCACATTCAGGCGCTGGCCGCGTGGTAGCTCGATGGCGGCACCTCGGGCGAAACCTTCCAGCCCCGCGTTGACCATGGCCGCCGCGCTGCCCTGGTGGATGGGATGTTCGCTCACGATGCCGCTGGTGAGGGTAAAGGAGGCACCGTCGGACGCCTGGGCCTGGCCCAGCAACACCAGGTTGACCTGGCCCATGAGTTTACTGCTCAGGCCGACTTGGAAGTCGGCCTGGGTCAATTCGGTCACAGGTGCGAAGGCGAGGGCGCCGGTAGCACTGACCAGGGCATCGAAGCGGCCGACCTTGGCGAACAGGGCACGGATGGAGTCCGGCTGGGTGATGTCCGCCTGGAGATCGCCCGAGTGGCGACCGACCCGCACCAAATCGTGGCGCCTACCGAGGCGTTCGGCGATGGCGTTGCCCAGGGTACCGCTGGCACCGACGAGGATGATTTTCATGGGACGACTCCGTGAAGGGAAAGGAGTCCTCAGCCTAGAATGGCGCATTGCCTTGATAAATCACCGGAATGGCAATCCAGTGTTTCCTGGAGGAAACGATGCAGGACGACTTCGCCGATCTCGCCGCCTTCGCCATCCTCTGTGAAAGCGGCAGCTTCACCCGTGCCGCCGAGCGCCTGGGCTGCAGCAAGGGGCAGCTGTCGAAGCGCATCCGCGCGCTGGAGGTACGGCTGGAGACCCGCCTGCTGCACCGCACCACCCGCCGCCTCGATCCCACCGCCGCCGGGCGCACCCTGCTGCCCGAGGCCCAGGCCCTGGTGCGCCAGCGTGAGCGGGCCCTGCAGAGCGTGGCCCGGCTGCAGGAGGAGGCCGTCGGTCCGGTACGCCTGACCGTGCCGGTGTCCCTGGGCTACACCTTTTTCGAGGTGCTGCTGGCCTGCCGCGCCGCCCATCCCGCCATCCAGTTGGACCTGGTGCTGGACAATGGCTACCGCGACCTGGTGGCCGAGGGCTTCGACCTGGCGATCCGTGCGCGTGTGGAGCCGGACGAGCGCCTGGTCGCCCGCCCACTGTTCGCCATGCAGGAGGTGACCTGCGCCGCGCCCGCCTACCTGGCCGCGCATGAGTTGCCGCAGGTGCCCGAGGAGCTGCTCGATCACCGTTGCCTGGTGAACAATCACTATGCCGAGGGCGAGGTCTGGCTCTATCACCGCGATCACCGCCTCGGTCGTGTCCAGGTGGCGCCCAGCCTGGCCTGCAATCACTACAGCCTGCTCAAGCAGGCGGCCCTGGCCGGGCAGGGTATCGCCCGGCTGCCCTCGTTCATGGTGCACGAAGAGCTGGCCAGTGGCGCCCTGGTCTGGCTGCTCAGGGACTGGCGCACGCCCAGCCAGCCGCTGTTTCTGGTGCACCCCTACCAGGGCGGCCTGCCCAAGCGAACGCGGGTAGTGGCAGAAGCTCTGAGCGACTGGTTCGAGCGCAGTCGGCAGCGGTTGGAGGCGTTGGGGTAGGGGGTTGTCACGCCAGCGCCGGCTTACCCTCGTAGGTTGGGTTGAGCGCAGCGAAGCCCAACAAACAATGGCTTCGAGCTGGCACCGTTGGGCTTCGACGGTGGAGCCGTCTCAACTCAACCTACGGTCGACGTGTCGTAGGTTGGCTTGAGCGCAACGAAGCCCAACAGAGCCGGAATTCGAGCAGGCATCGTTGGGCTTCGACGAGGGAGCCGTCTCAACCCAACCTACGTGCTATCGCGGCCATGGGCCGCTCCTACAGGCAACCGTAGGAGCGGCCCATGGCCGCGATGAGATCCACAGCAAGAGCGGTCGCATCAGCGGACCGCCATGGCCGCGATTGGAGAAGGACTCAACCGCCCAGATAGGCCTTGCGCACGTCCGGGTTGGCCAGCAGCTCGGCGCCGCTGTCCTGCATGACGATGCGGCCGTTCTCCAGCACGTAGCCGCGGTCGGCCAGCTTGAGCGCCTGGTTGGCGTTCTGCTCGACCAGGAACACCGTCACCCCATCCTGGCGCAGCTGTTCGATGATCTCGAAGATCTGCTGGATGATGATGGGCGCCAGGCCCAGCGAGGGTTCGTCCAGCAGCAGCAGGCGCGGCTCGCTCATCATCGCCCGGCCGATGGCGAGCATCTGCTGTTCGCCACCGGACATGGTGCCGGCGCGCTGGGCATAGCGCTCCTTGAGCCGTGGGAAGAGGCCAAGGACCTTCTCCAGCTGGCGGTCGTAGGCGTGCTTGTCGGTGAAGAAGCCGCCCATGGCCAGATTCTCTTCCACGGTCAGGCGGGCGAACACTCGGCGGCCTTCCGGCACCACGGCGATGCCCTTGCGCATGATCTGCGCGGTTTCCTGGCCGACCAGTTCCTCGCCTTCGTAGCGGATGCTGCCGCCATGGGCGCGCGGCGTGCCGCAGAGGGTCATCAGCAGGGTGGACTTGCCGGCCCCGTTGGCGCCGATCAGGGTAACGATCTCGCCCCGGTTGACCTGCACGCTGACGCCATGCAGCGCCTGGATCTTGCCGTAGAAGGTGGAGACGTTGTCGAACTGCAGCATGGAGGTCTCCATCAGGATTCGCCCAGGTAGGCCTTGATCACGTCGGGATTGTTGCGGATCTGCTCCGGCGTCCCGTCGGCCAGGGGCGTGCCCTGGTTGATCACCACGATGTGGTCGGAAATGCTCATCACCAGGTGCATGTCGTGCTCGATCAAGAGCACGGTCACGCCGTGCTCGGCGCGCAGCAGGGCGATGAGCGCCTTGAGGTCCTCGGTCTCGCGCGGGTTGAGACCGGCGGCCGGCTCGTCGAGCATGAGGATTTGCGGGCGGGTCATCATGCAGCGGGCGATTTCCAGGCGGCGCTGCTGGCCGTAGGCGAGGTTGCCGGCGTTGCGGTTGGCGAATTCGGTGAGGTTGACCTGCTTCAGCCAGAAGCGCGCGTAGTCCATGGCCTCGGCCTCGCTCTTGCGAAAGGCCGGGGTCTTGAACAGGCCGGCCAGGAAGCCGGTGTTGAGGTGGCGATGCTGAGCGACCAGCAGGTTCTCCACCGCGGTCATTTCCTTGAACAGGCGGACGTTCTGGAAGGTGCGCACCACGCCCTTGCGGGCGATCCTGTGCCCAGGCAGGCCCTGGATGGCCTCGCCGTTGAGCAGGATCTCCCCGCCGCTGGGACGGTAGAAGCCGGTCAGGCAGTTGAACACGGTGGTCTTGCCGGCGCCGTTGGGGCCGATCAGCGAGACCACCTGGCCCTGCTCCACGCGAATGTTGACGCCGTTGACGGCCAGCAGGCCGCCAAACCTCATGGACAGGCCGGAAACATCGAGAAGGGCTTGGCTCATTTGCGCAACTCCAGGTGCGGGCGTTGCATCGGGAGCAGGCCTTGCGGACGCCAGATCATCATCACGACCATCAGCAGGCCGAACATCAACATGCGGTATTCGCTGAATTCGCGCATCAGCTCCGGCAGCAGGATCATCACGATGGCCGCGAGGATCACGCCGAGCTGGGAACCCATGCCGCCCAGCACCACGATGGCCAGGATGATGGCCGATTCGATGAAGGTGAAGGACTCCGGCGACACCAGGCCCTGGCGGGCGGCGAAGAAGCTGCCGGCGAATCCGGCGAAGCAGGCGCCCAGGGTAAAGGCCGAGAGCTTGATCAGCGTGGGATTCAGACCCAGGGCGCGGCAGGCGATCTCGTCTTCGCGCAGGGCTTCCCAGGCGCGGCCGATGGGCATGCGCAAGAGCCGGTTGATCACGAACAGGGTCAGCAGCACCAGCAGCAGGGCGATCAAATAAAGGAAGATCACCTTGTACTCGGAGTTGTAGGGGATGCCGAAATACTCGTGGAAGGGCGTCATGCCCTCGGGTGCCCGGCGCTCGAAGGTAAGGCCGAACAGGGTCGGCTTGTCGATGCCGCTGATGCCGTTGGGGCCGCCGGTCCATTCGGTGAGATTGCGCAGGAGGATGCGGATGATCTCGCCGAAGCCCAGGGTGACGATGGCCAGGTAGTCGCCGCGCAGGCGCAGCACCGGGAAGCCGAGCAGGAAGCCGAACAGCGCCGCCATCAGCCCCGCCAGCGGCAGGCAGACCCAGAAGCCGAGGCCGTAGTAGTGGGAGAGCATGGCGTAGGTGTAGGCGCCGACGGCATAGAAGCCGACGTAGCCCAGGTCGAGCAGACCGGCCAGGCCCACCACGATGTTCAGGCCGAGGCCAAGCATCACGTAGATGAGGATCAGGGTGGCGATGTCCACCGCGCCGCGCGAGCCGTAGAAGGGCCACGCCAGGGCGACCAGCACCAGGGCCAGGATCACCCAACGCTGGGTCTTGGGTTCGGTGAGCTTGGTGCCCAGGCCGGTAACCGGCAGCTGCAGGCCGCCGCGGTTACGCCAGCCGGCGGTGAGCGGATCACGCACCAGTTGCCAGACGAACATCAGCACCGCGGCCAGGGCCACGATCCAGAGGGTACGCGGCGTGGCGCCGTGCACTTCGAGGTTGACGCCGACCGTTTCCAGCTTGAGGCCGAGGATGGGATAGGCGACGGCCAGCACCAGCAGGGCGCTGAAGAAGGCGGTTCGCAGACGGGCACTCATACCTTTTCCACCTCCGGGCGACCGAGGATGCCGGTGGGGCGGAACAGCAGCACCAGCACCAGCAGGCTGAAGGCCACCACGTCCTTGTACTGGTCACCGAAGACGTCGGCACCGAAGGCTTCGGCCACGCCCAGCACCAGGCCGCCGAGCATGGCGCCGGGGATGCTGCCGATGCCGCCGAGCACGGCGGCGGTAAAGGCCTTGATGCCGGCCAGGAAGCCGAGGCTCGGGTTGATCACGCCGTACTGGATGCCCAGTAGCACCGCAGCCACGGCGGCCAGCGTGGCGCCGATGACGAAGGTCAGGGCGATGATGCCATTGGTGTTGATGCCCAGCAGGTTGGCCATCTTGATGTCCTCGGCGCAGGCGCGGCAGGCGCGGCCCAGGCGGGAGCGGGAGATGAACCAGGTCAAGCCGAACATGGTGAGCAGGGTGACGATGAAGATCAGCACCTGTACATAGGAGATCACCACGCCATTCATGGCGTCGGTGCCGATGATGAAGTTGCCCGGCAGCAGGTTGGGGATCGACTTGTCCTTGGAATCCTGGGCCAGCAGCACCCAGTTCTGCAGGAAGATCGACATGCCGATCGCCGAGATCAGCGGGATCAGCCGGTTACCGCCACGCAGGGGGCGATAGGCGATGCGTTCGATGCTGTAGCCATAGGCACTGGCGATGACGATGCTGGCGGCGAAGGCGGCGAGCATGACGATGGGCAGGCTGTGGATGCCCAGCATGGCGAGGCCCGCAATGGCGATGAAGGCCACGTAGGAGCCGATCATGTACACCTCGCCATGGGCGAAGTTGATCATGCCGATGATGCCGTAGACCATGGTGTAGCCGATGGCGATCAGGGCATAGGTGCTGCCGACCGTGAGGCCGTTCACCAGCTGTTGCAGGTAATGGTAGAACTCGGGCATGGGTGTCTCCAGGGGACCCAAGTGCACTTCTGGTGCGGGTCCCAGGCCTCGGATGGAGGCGGATAAACGAAGCCCACCGCCGTTGGCGGTGGGCTTCGGTGTTACAGGCAGGGCTTACTTGGCTTCGGTCTTGGAGCCGTCGGCGTGCCATTCGTAGACCACGAACTCGAAGTTCTTCAGGTCGCCTTTCTCGTCGAACGCCAACTCACCGGTGGGGGTGTTGAAGGTGTTGCTGCGCAGTGCCTTGGCCACGTCCTCGGGCTTCTCGTCGCCCGCCTTCTCGATGCCCTGGGCGATGACCTGCACGGCGGCGTAGGAGGGGAACACGAAGGGACCGCTCGCATCCTGCTTCTTGTCCTTGAACGCCTGTACCAGAGCCTGGTTCTTGGGATCCTGGTCGAAGGAGCGCGGCAGGGTGACCAGCAGACCTTCGGAGGCCTTGCCGGCGATGGCGGAGATGGAGCTGTTGCCCACGCCTTCCGGACCCATGAACTTGGCGGTCAGGCCCTTCTCGGCCGCCTGGCGCAGGATCAGACCCAGCTCAGGGTGGTAGCCGCCGTAGTAGACGAAGTCGACGTTGGCCTGCTTGAGCTTGGCGATCAGCGAGGAGAAGTCCTTGTCGCCGGAGTTGATGCCTTCGAACATGGCGACCTTGATGCCCGCCTTGTCCAGGGTCTGCTTGACCGCGGTGGCGATGCCTTCGCCGTACTGCTGCTTGTCGTGGATGACGGCGACGACCTTGGGCTTGACGTGCTCGACGATGAACTTGCCGGCGGTCGGGCCCTGCATGTTGTCCAGGCCGATGGTGCGGAAGATCAGCTTGTAGCCACGGTTGGTGATGTCGGGGCTGGTGGCCGCCGGAGTCACCATCAGGATGCCTTCGTCTTCATAGATGTCGGAGGCGGGCTGGGTCGAGCTGGAGCAGAGGTGACCGACGACGAACTTGACGCCATCGTTGACGATCTTGTTGGCTACGGCCACGGCTTGCTTGGGATCGCAGGCGTCGTCGTAGATCACGCCTTCGAGCTGCTTGCCCTTGACGCCGCCGGCCTTGTTGATCTGCTCGATGGCCATCTGAGCACCAATGAACTCCATGTCACCGTACTGGGCGACCGGACCGGTCTTGGGGCCGGCCAGACCGATCTTCAGGGTGTCGGCTGCCAGGGTGTGGCTGGCCATGCCGGCCAGGGCCAGGGCCGCGATCAGACGGGAGAAACGCAGAGTTGCCTTTTTCATGAGTGCTCCACTCGGAATGCTTTTATTAATGAGGCAGTTGGAAGCGAAAGTGTGCCGATTTTGTTCTATATGACGCGCTGCGCAGTTTAATCACCGTCTGTTCGTCTTGGAAAGCTGGCGACGACAACTTGTCGGACTTGTCGACCGCGCGTCCGGGCGCTCGGCAAGCGAAGAGGGCGCCGGTAGAATCCGCCCTTTTCACGAGGCCCGCACCATGACCGATCACGCAACGCGCTACGCCACCCTGCTCGGGCAGACTGCCGCCATCGGCTGGGAAGAATTGCAACCGCATTTTGCGCGGGGCGTGCTGCTGGAAGTGGCACCGGAGCTGGACCTCATCGAGGCGGCCATCGCCGTGACCCAGGACGATGCCGCCCAGGTGGGGCTGTGGCTGCAGCAGGGCCAGCTGGCCAAGGTCGACGAAGACCGGGCGCGCCGCCGACTGGAAGCGCCGGCGGTGGCCCTGTGGGCGGTGGTGGTCGCGCCCTGGGTGCTGATGCAGGAGCGTCCGGCCGAGCGCTGAAACGCAAAGGCCCGCGCAAGGCGGGCCGTTGGCTGGCGGGCGTGACTCAGCGTTCGCTGTCGAGATCGCGGAGCTGGTGTTCGCCGTAGCGATCGCCGGCCACCGCGCCTGGCGGCAGCAGCCGTTCCAGCTCGGCACGGTCCGCGGCGCTCAGGGTCACCGCCAGCGCACCGAGGGATTCGTCCAGCTGATCGCGGCGGCGGGCACCGACCAGGGGCACGATGTCGTCGCCCTGGGCGGCGACCCAGGCGACCGCCAGCCGGGCAGGGGTGGTGCCCCGGCGTTCGGCGAATTGTTGCAGACCTTCCACCAACGCCAGGTTGCGCTCCACGTTGCCCGGCTGAAAGCGCGGACTGTGGGCCCGGAAGTCACCGCTGCCGGCGGGCTGGCGCCAGTGGCCGCTGAGCAGACCCCGGGAGAGCACGCCATAGGCGGTGATGCCGATGCCCAGGTCACGGCAGGTCGGCAGGATCTCCGCCTCGATACCGCGCGAGACCAGCGAATACTCGATCTGCAGGTCGCAGACCGGATGCACGGCCGCTGCTCGCCGCAGGGTCTCCGCACCCACCTCCGAAAGGCCGATATGGCGGATGTAGCCGGCCTGCACCAATTCGGCGAGGGCGCCCATGGTGTCCTCGATGGGCACCTGGCGATCCAGCCGCGCCGGACGATAGATGTCGATGTGGTCCACACCCAGACGCTTGAGGCTGTAGGCGACGAAATTCTTGATCGCCGCTGGCCGGGTGTCGTAGCCCAGCCACTCGCCGCCCGGACCGCGCAGGGCGCCGAACTTGACGCTGATCAGCGCCTGATCGCGCTGACCGCGCAGGGCTTCGCCCAGCAGCAGTTCGTTGTGGCCCATGCCATAGAAGTCACCGGTGTCGAACAGGATGACGCCACGTTCAAGGGCGGCCTGGACGGTGGCGATGGCCTCGCCACGGTCGGCGGCGCCATAAAGATCGGACATGCCCATGCAGCCCAGACCAAGGCTCGATACCAAGGGGCCCTGCTGGCCCAAGCGACGCTGTTGCATGAGGGATTCCTCGTCAGATGGATGAGGCTTCACTCTAGCCAGGATGACGCTGTGCGATAATCCGCTCTCGACACAACGACCTGTTCGCTCAGCCGTACAATGGAGGCGCCTTGAATCTGGATGACCTGGCGGCCTTCGCCGCCGTGGCCGAGGCCCGCAGCTTTCGCGGCGCCGCCTATGTGCGCGGCGTGGCGGCGTCTTCCCTGAGCGATGCCGTGCGCCGGCTGGAACGGGAACTGGATGTCCGGCTGCTGCACCGCACCACCCGTAGCGTGACCCCCACCGCGGCCGGCCAGCGTCTGCTGGAGCGCCTCACTCCCGCGCTGCGCGAGGTGCGCGGCGCGCTGGACGCCATCAATGCCGAGGGCGAGAGCCCGGTCGGCAGCCTGAGACTCAATGTGCCCACCATCGTCGCTCGGGTACTGTTGCCGCCGCTGATCGGGCCCTTTCTGGCCAGGCATCCCGGCATACGCCTGGAAGTGGTGGCCGAAGACCGGCTGATCGACGTGCTCGCCGCGGGTTTCGATGCCGGGGTGCGCTACGACGAGCACCTGGAGGCCGACATGATCAGCGTACGGCTGGGCCCGGTCACCCAAAGATTCGCCGTGGCTGGAACCCCTGCCTACCTGGAACGACACGGCGTACCGGCACACCCCGCCGACCTGGTCCGGCATTCCTGCATCGGCCATCGCTTCGCCAGCGGCCTGGTGGCGCAGTGGAGCTTCGAGCGTGGCAGCGAGGTCCTCAATGTCGCGCCGGGCAGTCGCCTGCTGGCCTCGGCGCTCGACCTGGAACTGCAGGCCGCCCTCGACGGCGTCGGCCTGATCTATTCCTTCGCCGACTATCTGGCCGAGCCACTGGCCGACGGTCGCCTGGTGGAAGTGCTGGCGGACTGGTCCACGGCCTTTCCGGGGCCGCGGCTCTACTATGCGGATCGCCGCCAACTACCGGCCCCGCTGCGGGCCTTCGTGGCCTTCTTGCGCGAGCGTCACGGCTAGGCGATCACGCGGGGCGCCGCTACCCTGAGGTCCAGTCCGCCGCTTGGAGCCGCCATGACGTCCCTGTTTTCCCGCCTGGTACCGTCCCCATGATCATCGGCACCGCCGGCCACATCGACCATGGCAAAACCGCCCTGATCCAGGCCCTCACCGGGGTCGCCGGTGACCGCCGCCGCGAAGAGCAGGCGCGGGGCATCACCATCGACCTGGGTTATGTCTATGCTGATCTGGGCGACGGCGGTCTCACCGGTTTCATCGACGTCCCCGGTCACGAGCGCTTCGTGCACAACATGCTGGCGGGCGCCAGCGGCCTGGATCTGGCCCTGCTGGTGGTGGCGGCCGACGACGGCGTCATGCCGCAGACCCGCGAGCACCTGGCGATCCTCGAATTGCTCGGCATTCCCCGGCTGCTGGTGGCCCTGACCAAGGCCGATCGGGTGGATGCCGAGCGACTGGCCCAGGTGCGTCAGGACGTCAGTGCGCTGCTGGCCGGCGGCCCCTTCGCCGGGACGCCGCTGTATCCGGTGGCCAGCCCTAGCGGCGCGGGCATCCCCGCGTTGCGCGCCGCCTTGCTCGCCGCGCTGGACCAGGTGCGCCAGCGCAATACCCGCGGCGGCTTTCGCCTGGCCGTGGACCGGGTATTCAGTGTGGCCGGGGCCGGCGTGGTGGTCACCGGCACCGCCTTCGCCGGTCAAGTGGCCGTCGGCGACGAACTCATCCTCACCCCGCGTGGCCAGCGCCTGCGGGTGCGAGGATTGCACGCCCAGAATCGCGCGGCGGAAAGCGCTCAGGCCGGTCAGCGGGTGTCGCTCAATCTCGCCGGCGAGCGGCTGAGCACCGACAGTATCGCCCGCGGTGACTGGCTGGTGGCCGAGGCGCTGCATGCGCCCACCACCCGGATCGATGTGGAGCTACGGCTGCTGCCTGGCGAGGCGCGCAACCTGGCGCACTGGACGCCAGTGCACGTGCACCTGGGCGCCCAGGATCTCACCGGGCGCGTCGCCCTGCTGGAAGGCGACAGCCTGGCCCCCGGCGCCATGGCCCTGGCACAGCTGGTACTCAATGCGCCGCTGCACGGGGTGCATGGCGATCGCCTGGTGCTACGTGATCAGTCCGCCCAGCGCACCCTGGGCGGGGCCCGGCTGCTCGATCCCTTCGCCCCGGCGCGCCATCGCCGCACGCCGCAGCGACTGGCACAACTCCAGGCACTGCGTCGGGGCGGTCTGGAGGAGGCGCTGCCTGAACTCCTGGCCCAGGCCGACGGCGGTCTCGATCCACGGCTGCTGGCGCGCCAGTTCAACCGACCCGAAGGCGACTGGCAACTGCCCGCCGACACCCTGAGGGTGGAGACGCGGGTCGGCCCGCGGTTGTTTGCAGCCTCTTTGTGGCAGGCAGCGCTCGAGCGCCTGAGCGAAGCGCTCGCCACCTTTCACCAGGAACAACCCGACGAGCTGGGGCCGGATCGGGATCGCCTCCGCCGCATCGCCGCGCCGGAACTGGAGCGGGCTGTCTATCTGGCCCTGCTGGAGACGGCCCTGGCCGAGGGACGACTGCAGAGCAGCGGTCCCTGGTTGCACCTGCCCGATCACCGGGTACGCCTCACCGCGGCAGAGGAGGGGCTCAAGGCCAGGCTCTGGCCGCTGCTCACGGCCCAGCGCTTCGATCCGCCCTGGACCCGCGATCTCGCCAAGAGCCTGGGTCAGCCCGAGGCCGAGGTGCGCCTGTTGCTGCGCAAACTGGCCCGACTGGGGGAACTGACCCAGGTGGTCAGAGATCTCTTCTATCCCCAGGCCAGCCTGGAAGCCGCGGCCGGCGAGGCATTGCGCCTGGAGCGCGAAGCAGGGATCATTCGCGCCGCGGCCTTCCGCGATGCTCTCGGCATTGGTCGCAAGCGCAGCATCCAGATCCTCGAATGCCTGGATCGCATCGGTTTCACCCGTCGCTTCGGTGACGAGCGCCGGGTCCGCCCGGACAGTGCCTGGGCCCGCGCCGCCGAGGCCTAGCGCAACAGAGGAAGGCAATCACGCCCGGTGGCGTGGCCGGGCTTCAAACCCGGTTGGGGACGGCAGCCGTTCCCGGGTGGGTTCGACTCCCACTGCCTTCCGCCATTTTTCGCCGTCAGTGCCCATCCGTCTGGTGATGGATCACCGCGCCCTCCCGTTGCAACTCCTGCAGAAACCACTCGGCCTCCCAGAGGTGTTCGGGCATATAGAGACCCGCCGGCAGGCGTTCACCGCCCGCCAGGCCCAGCACTCGCTCCAGCGACAGCACCAGCCCTAGGGCGGTCAGCGAGGCCTGCCCCTGGTTGAATTCCAGCACGGCGCGTGCACGGGTGGTCTGGCCGTCCCTTTCACCGGTCACCCTGACCGCGATCTCGGCCGCCGTTTCCGCGCCCCGCCGCCGGCTGGAGGACTCGCCCATGGCGATGTCGAAGCGGAGCTCCGGGGCGGCGGTGGTGGTCCAGAGACTGAGCAGATCGATTGAGCCGAAGGCCGTGGCGGTCAGCGTGCGACCGTCCAGCGCGGTGACGCTGCCCTGCAGGTCGGCACCGCTCAGCCAGGCGCGGCGTCCATGATGGAATGCCAGGGCAGCGGGCGCCGTGCTGTGCACCCGCTCCATGTCCTCCCAGGCCAGGGGACCGGCCGGGTCCGCCTCATCCAGCAAAACCTCTATACCGATGGCCGCGACCCGGGTGAAGCGGCGGGCGAGATCGAGTGCCAGCGCCAGGGCGGCACCCGAAGCCCAGTGGCTGGACAGCACCAGGGCATGCGCGTTGGGGCGGTGCATGAACTGGGCGACCTCCGGCCCCAGTTCGGTGACGCCGGTGTTGGCATTGAGATAGGGGATGCCCAGGTGCTGGGCGAGGCGCAAGCCGTGCAGGGCCTGATCCGGTGCCAGCATGATCATGGCTGCCGGGGTGAGAGCGGGATCCAATCCCAGCCCCGGCTGGTCGAGATCCAGGCGCACCGCCCAGGCCTGGCCGGCGGCCTGGGCGACATCCTCGGCCGTGGCGAGGTTGCGGCCGCCGACCAGCAGCGGCCAGTCAGGCTGGCGCTGGCGAAACCAGTGGATGGCCTGGCGGCCTACCGTGCCCGAACCGCCGGCAAAGAGTATGGGTTGCAGTGGCATGATGCTGTCCTCTTCGTTGCAGTGCTGAGGTTCCGGAGACCGCACAGCCGATTGCAAGGGGCTGTACTCCGCATTAACCTACCAGGAGTAGGTTCCAGTTCAGAATTAACCTACCTTTAGTAGGTTTGCAAGAAGACTTGACCAATGGCAGAGCAATCCATCCCTGAAAAACCGGTCTCCGAAGGGACCGGACGGCGTCTCTCAAAGGCAGCCCGGCGTCAGCAATTGCTGGAAACGGCACGGGTCATCGTTCGGGAAGAAGGCGCGGATCGCCTGACCCTGGGCTATCTGGCCGTGCAGGCGGGCGTCTCCAAACCGGTCGTCTACGAGCATTTCGGTACTCGCTCGGGGCTGCTCATCGAGCTCTATCGCTGGCTCGATCTGGCGCAGATGGATGCCTTTCGCCAGGCCATGACCGCCCGACAGCAGAGCGCCGAAGAGGCCAGCGCGGCGCTGGCCGAGGGCTACATCCGCTGCGTGACCGACATGCAGGGTGAAGTCGGCGTAGTGGCGGCGGCGCTGGCGGGGAGTGAGGAAAAGACGGCGGTGTACCAGGAGTTGCTGGAACATGGCACCCAGATGGTGGCGGCGGTGCTCACGCCGCACAGCAAAAGACCCGCCGCGGAGTTGCAGGTGTGCTGCATTGGTCTGGTCGGCGCCGGCGAGGCCCTGGCCGCGGCCGTGGTGCGCGGGGCGCTGGGCGAGCGCGAGGCCATCGAGGCCTTCACCCGCCTGGCGCGCGCGGTGCTGTAGCCGGCGGCGCTAGTAGACGTCCTTCAGATAGCGCTTCTGCTCGCTCATCCCACGCAGGTACTCGCTGGCGGCCTCGTCGCTGAGGTGGCCGTGGGTCGCCACCACCTGGCGTAGGGCCTGGTCGACATCCCGGGCCATGCGGCTGGCGTCGCCGCAGACATAGACGCGGGCGCCGTCCTGCAGCCAGCGCCAGACCTCGGCGCCGCGTTCGCGCAGCCGATCCTGCACATAGACCTTCTCGGCCTGGTCGCGGGAGAAGGCCAGGCTCAGTTCGCTCAGCAGGCCATCGCGCTGGAAGGCTTCCAGTTCGTCACGGTAGTAGAAGTCATGGGCGGCGTGCTGCTCGCCAAAGAACAGCCAGTTGCGGCCCTGGTCGCCCCGGGCGCGGCGTTCGTGGAGAAAGCCGCGGAAGGGCGCGATACCGGTGCCGGGGCCGATCATGATCAGCGGGACGTCGCCCTGGTCTGGCAGGCGGAAATGGCGCGAGGACTGGATATGCACCTCGGTGGTGGCGTCCTGCAGGCGGTCGGCAAGAAAGGTGGAGGCCACGCCCTTGCGCTTACCGTAGCGCACCGCCGAGACGGTGAGGTGCACCTGGCCGGCATGGGCCAGGGGGCTGGAAGCGATGGAATAGAGCCGCGGCTGCAGGCGCTTGAGGCTGCTGAGCAACTCACTGGCGTCATGGCGGGCGGGAAAGCGGGCCAGCACATCGGCCAGTTGCCGGCCCCAGAGCCAGCGCTTGAGTTCGTCGCGGTCGCCCAGCAGGGCGTGGCAATCGGCATTGCCACTGCGCTCGGCGATCAGCGCCAGGGTCTCGGGGTTGGGGCGGGCGATCTCGTAGTGTTCGCCCAGCGCCTGGCGCAGCGACAGCTCGCCGACCTTGGGGACGGCGACCGGTTGTTCGCCGTTCAGTCCGGCGAGGGCGAGGACTTCCTCGACCAGCTCCGGACAGTTGCGCGCCTTCACGCTCAGGGCGTCGCCGGCCTGGTAGGCCAGGGGTTGCTCGGACGCGAGGCCGAACAGCCGCACCTCCTTGTTGGATCCGGCGCTGTTGAGTCTCTGGTTGATAACCAGCCGCGCCGGCACCGTGCTCGGGCGATGGGTGGTGGCCGCAGTCGCCAGGGGCACGCTGGTGGCCTGGGGGGCCAGCTGCCCTTGCAGGGCGGCCAGCCAAGCATCGGCGCCATCGAGGCCATCAACGTCGCAGTCCAGGCGCGGGCAGAGGCGGCGGGCGCCGAGTTCGGCCAGGCGGGCGTCGAGGCGCTGGCCGTGGCCGCAGAATTGGTCGTAGGTGGAATCGCCCAGGGCCAGCACGGCGTAGTCCAGTTCGGCCAGGGAGGCGTCGAGCCGATCGAGGCCCTGCCAGAAGGCCTGGCCATTGTCCGGGGCTTCGCCATCGCCAAAGGTGCTGCTGACCAGCAGGACGCGGCGGGCACCGGTCAGGCGTTCCACGGCATAGGCGGCCATGTCGTGCAATTCCACGCTGAGACCGGTCTGGCACAGGCGGGCGACGCAGCGCTCGGCCAGGGCTTCGGCGTTGCCGGTCTGGGACGCCCAGAGCACCACCAGATCGGCGGGGGCGGTAGCGGCCATGGCCAGGCTGGCGGCCTGGCTTTCCGGCAGGCGGCTGAACAACCCGGCGAGCAGGCCGTCGAGCCAGAGGCGGGTGTCGGCGGCCAGCGGCGCCTGGGCCGGCAGGCAGGGCACGCCCTGGGCCCCGCCATCGCGCAGGCCGTCCATGAAGCCGGCCAGGTAGGTGCGTTCGGCCGCGCTGAGCTGTGGCCGTACCGCGGTCGCGACCCCGGTGAGCTCGGCCAGGCGCGCCAGGGCGGGCAACTGAGCGCTCTCTGCGACGGGCTCGTCGGCCGGCAATTGGCGGTGGGGAATGGTGGCGACGCGGGTCAGGCGCACGGCGCAGACCTTGAGTTCCGGTTGCAGCGAGAGCGGATCGACGGCGTCGCTGGTGACGGCATTGATGGCCAGGTCGTTGCCCTGGACGTCGGCCCAGTGAAAGGGCGCGAAGCAGTTGCCGGGCTGGACCCGGTCGCTGAGGGTCACCGGCAACACGGCACGGCCGCGGCGCGAGGTGATCTCCAGCCGGTCGCCCGCCGCCAGGCCCAGGGCCTTGGCATCCTGGGGATGCACTTCGACGAAGGGCGCCGGATTGAGGCGATTGAGGGCGGCGATCTTGCCGGTCTTGGTCAGGGTGTGCCACTGGTGCTGCAGGCGGCCGGTGTTGAGCACGAAGGGGTAGTCGGCATCGGGTAATTCCGCCGGATCCAGGTGGGGACGGGCGAAGAATTGCGCCTTGCCGCTGGCGGTGGCGAAGTTGAGGGCGGTCGGTTCGCCGGTCTCACCCAGGCGCAGGGTCTGGCTACGACCGTCGTTGCGATAGCGGATCGGTTGGCGCGGATCACTCTCTTGGCTGGGGCAGGGCCATTGCAGCGGCGTCTGGCGCAGCCGGGCATGGCTGGCACCGCGGAGGTCGTAGCCGGTCTGGGGGTTGTGGAATTGCCGGATCTCGTCGAACACCTCAGCGGCCGAGGCGTAGCTGAAGTGCTCGCCATAACCCATCGCACAGGCGACGTCGGCGATGATCCGCCAGTCGGCGCGGGCCTCGCCGGGCGGATTGACGGCCTGGGGCGCCAGGGTCAGGTTGCGCTCGGAGTTGATCATCACCCCGTCGGCCTCGGCCCAGAGCGCGCCGGGCAGGAGGATGTCGGCGTACGGATTGGTCTCGGTGTCGAGAAAGGCGTCCTGGGTGATCACCAGTTCGGCGGCCTGCAGGCCGCGGATGACCGTCTCGCGATTGGCCACGCTGGCCACCGGGTTGGTGCAGATGATCCAGCAGGCCTTCACGGTGCCGGCGGCCAGCTCCTCGAACAGGGCGACGGTGCCCTGGCCAAGACGGGTGTGCAGGGTGCCCTCGGGAATGTCCCAGGCCCGCTCGACGAAGGTGCGGTCGGCGGCCGACAGCAGGCTGCGTTGGCCGGGCAGGCCGGCGCCCATGTAGCCCATCTCGCGCCCGCCCATGGCGTTGGGCTGGCCGGTGAGGGAGAAGGGGCCGCTGCCGGGGCGGCAGATCTTGCCGGTGGCCAGGTGCAGGTTGCACAGGGCGTTGGTGCTCCAGGTGCCATGGGTGCTCTGATTCAGGCCCATGGTCCAGAGGCTGGTCCATTCGCCGGCTTCGCCGATCCAGCGCGCGGCGGTGCGGATGTCCGCCTCGGCCAGCCCCGTCCCGGCGGCCACGCGCGCGGGACTGTAGTCGGCGAGAAAATCGGGCATGGCCGCCCAACCTTCGGTATGGGCGGCGATGAAGGCTTCGTCCAGATGGCCCTCGGCGTGCAACAGGTGCAGCAGGCCATTGAGTAGCAGCAGATCGGTGCCCGGGCGCAGTTGCAGGAAGAGATCGGCCTTCTCGGCGGTGGCGGTGCGCCGCGGATCGATGACGATCAGCCGGGCGCCGCGCTTGACCCGATCCAGCAGGCGCAGGAAGAGGATGGGGTGACAGTCGGCCATATTGGCGCCGCTGACCAGGAAGAGATCGGCGTGGTCGAGGTCGTCGTAGGAGCCGGGCGGGCCGTCGGCGCCAAGGGACAGCTTGTAGCCGGTGCCGGCGCTGGCCATGCACAGCCGGGAATTGGATTCGAGCTGGTTGGTGCCGATGAAGCCCCGCGCCAGCTTGCTTACCAGGTACTGGGCCTCCAGCGACAGCTGGCCGGACACATAGAAGGCGATGGCGTCCGGCCCGTGGCGGTCGAGGATGGCACGCAACCGCTCGGCGGTGGCAGCGACGGCCTGGTCCAGCGCGGTCTGCACCGGTTCGTGGGAGCGGTCGTGGCGGACGTAGGCTTGCGCCATGCGCCCGCTGTCCACCAGCGCCTGGTGGCTGGTGCTGCCCTTGGTGCAGAGGCGGCCGCGATTGGCGGGGTGGTCGCGGTCACCGCTGACCTTGGTGACCCGGCCGTCTTCCACCTGCATGACGATCCCGCAGCCGACGCCGCAGTAGGGGCAGACGCTCTTGATGTGGGTAGTGGCCATGGCAAGGATCCTTCGAGAACCAGAAAGCGAAAAGGCGCCGGTCGTGCTCCCCGGAGGGAGACGAACACGGCGCCTTTGTCGTGAAAGGGAGCGATCGGCGTTGACCGCTCCATGCTGGGTATTTAGCAAGGCCCGCGCCAGCTTGGTCCGACGGGCTCAGGGAGCGCATGACTACTGGTCCGGCGGAGGGGCGGCAGTCCTGCTCGACGTCATGGCAACCACGGGTGATGTGCGCCGTGACGGGGCAGGCAGGCCTTGCCTTGCACCGTTGTGGTTCCGGCTGGCGGGTAGCTAGTGGCGAGTCGGCGATGCCCTCTGCTGGCTGCAGGCCGCGCCAGTGGCGGATCTCCAGGCGATCAGGCAGAACTGGCACAGCCGATGCAAAAGCCCTGATAGACCCGCATTTTCGGGTCGCCCGGTCGATCAACGGCGATCGACAGCCACTGCAGGCGACGGGCACGGAGCAGAGCCCAGGGCTCCTCCCTACATAGAACAGGCAAAGGCGCCTGAGACCGCAAGGTTTCAGGCGCCTTTTTATTTGCCGCGACTCAACCTGATTGGCCTCGGCCGGGGGATAGCCTCCATGAACAGCATCGTGACCCGCAAAGAACGCCTGATCGTCGTCGGCAACGGCATGGTCGGCCATCACCTCGTCGAGCAGCTGCTGGCGGCCGGCGCCCTGGACCACTACGAGATCCACGTCTTCGGCGAAGAGCGTCAGCGCGCCTACGACCGGGTGCATCTCTCGGAATACTTCGCCGGCCGTGACGCCGAATCCCTGGCGATGAGCGCAGCCGACCTCTATGCCGTGCCCGGCCTGGTGCTGCACCTGGGCTGCGCGGTGACCGCCATCGACCGCGAACAGCGCGAGGTGCTGACGGCCGCCGGCGCCTTCGGCTACGACCGCCTGGTGCTGGCCACCGGCTCCTATCCCTTCGTGCCGCCCATCGAGGGCGCCGAAGGCGACTCACGCCTGGTCTATCGCACCCTGGACGACCTGGATACCATCCGCCTGGCCGCCGCCAAGGCGCGCCGCGGCGTAGTGGTGGGGGGCGGCCTGCTCGGCCTGGAAGCGGCCAATGCGTTGAAATCCCTGGGTCTGGAAGCCCATGTGGTGGAATTCGCCCCGCGCTTGATGCCGGTGCAGCTGGACGACCTGGGCGGTGCCGCCCTGCGCCAGCGCATTGAAGACCTGGGCGTGGGCGTGCACCTGTCCAAGGCCACCCAGAACATCACCGCCGGCAGCGAGTACCGCTACCGCATGAACTTCGCCGGCGAGGATTTCCTCGAGACCGACCTGATCCTGTTTTCCGCTGGCATCCGTCCCCAGGACGCCCTGGCCCGCAGCTGCGGCCTGGAGCTCGGCCCTCGCGGCGGGGTGGCGGTGGACAATGGCTGCCTGACCAGCGATCCCTTCATCCACGCCATCGGCGAGTGCGCCGCCTGGAATGGCAGCGTCTTCGGCCTGGTCGCGCCGGGCTACCAGATGGCGCGCCTGGTGTCCGCCACCCTCTGCCACGGCCAGGGCACGCCCTTCACCGGCGCCGACATGTCCACCAAGCTCAAGCTGCTGGGCGTGGACGTGGGCTCTATCGGCGACGCCCATGGCGCCACCCCCGGCGCGCGTAGCTATCGCTACATCGACGAAGCCAGCGCCAGCTATCGCCGCCTGGTGGTCTCCGCCGACGGCAAGCACGTGCTCGGCGCCGTGCTGGTGGGCGACAACAGCTACTACGACACCCTGCTGCAATACGCCCAGAACGGCATCCCGCTGCCCCAGGATCCTGCCAGCCTGATCATGCCGGTGGGCGAGGGCGCCCCGACCCTGGGCGCCGATGCCCTGCCGGCCACCGCCACCCTCTGCTCCTGCCACAACGTCACCAAGGGCGCGGTCTGCGCCGCCATCGACGCCGGCTGCACCGATCTCGCCGGCATCAAGAGCTGCACCAAGGCCGCCACCGGTTGCGGCGGCTGCGCGGCGCTGGTCAAGCAGGTCTTCGAGCACGAGCTGATCGCCCGGGGCGTCGAGGTCGACAAGAGCCTTTGCGAGCACTTCGCCCACACGCGCCAGGAGCTCTATCACCTAGTACGGGTGGAAGGCATCCAGAGCTTCGACGAGCTACTGGCGCGTCACGGTCGCGGCCACCATGGCTGCGACATCTGCAAGCCGGCGGTGGCCAACGTCCTGGCCTCCTGCTGGAACGCGCCTATCACCGATCCGCACCTGGTGCCGCTGCAGGACACCAACGACACCTTCATGGCCAACATGCAGAAGAACGGCACCTATTCGGTGGTGCCACGCATTCCGGGTGGCGAGATCAGCCCGGAAGGCCTGATCGCCATCGGCCAGGTGGCGAAGAAGTACGACCTCTACACCAAGATCACCGGCGGCCAGCGCATCGATCTCTTCGGCGCCCAGCTGCACGAATTGCCGGACATCTGGGGCGAGCTGATCGCCGCCGGCTTCGAGACCGGCCATGCCTACGGCAAGTCGACCCGCACGGTGAAAAGCTGCGTCGGCAGCACCTGGTGCCGCTACGGGGTGCAGGACAGCGTCAAGATGGCGCTGGACATCGAGCACCGCTACAAGGGCCTGCGCGCGCCGCACAAGCTCAAGTTCGCTGTCAGCGGCTGCACCCGCGAGTGCGCCGAGGCCCAGAGCAAGGACATCGGCGTGATCGCCACCGAGAACGGCTGGAATCTCTATGTCTGCGGCAACGGCGGCATGCGGCCACGCCATGCCGAGCTGTTCGCCACCGACCTGGATGACGAGACCCTGATCTGCTACATCGACCGCCTGTTGATGTTCTACATCCGCACTGCCGACCGCCTGCAGCGCACCTCGGTGTGGCGCGAGTCGCTGGAGGGCGGCCTCGACTACCTCAAGCAGGTGATCATCGAAGACAGCCTGGGCCTGAGTGCCGAGCTGGAAGCCCAGATGCAGCTGGTGGTGGATCGCTACGAATGCGAATGGGCCAATGCCCTGAACGATCCCGACAAGCTCAAGCGCTTCCGGACCTTCGTCAACCAGCGCGGCAACGACCCGGACATCCACTTCGTCAAGGAGCGCGGCCAGCGCCGGCCGGCGCGTCACCACGAACTTCAGCTCATCGCCGTCACCGAGGAGGCTTGACCATGACCCAGACCAATACCGCTCGCGCCCTGGAGCCCCGCTGGCAACCCCTGTGCCACCTGACCGATCTGGTGCCCCAGTCCGGTGTGGTGGCCCTGTACGAGGGCGAGCAGGTGGCGCTGTTCTATCTACCCGAGACCGAGCAGAAGGTCTTCGCCGTGGGCAATCGCGATCCCAAGTCCGGTGCCAATGTCATCGGTCGCGGCATCGTCGGCCAACTGGGCCAGGACCTGGTGATCGCCTCACCGCTGTACAAGCAGCATTTCCGCCTGGCGGACGGTGGCTGCCTGGAATACCCCGAGCAGGCGCTGCCCACTTGGGCGGTACGGCTGAACGGGGAGCGGGTGGAGATCGCCTGAGGCTTTCGCGTCTGGCCTTCTCTCACCCCATTCTTCTCCCGGAGGGAGAGGGGGCGGTACGGTGTGGCGCGGAGCTATTCACGTAGTTGGACAACGGCGCCGCCTTGCCCGGGTGATCACCGCGCCTATGCGGCTGACTGTTGCACCCACCGTAGTGCAGCGTTGCGCGATGGGTGCTGGTCCAGGCAGGCGAAAACTCTTGGTCGGGGCGATACTCAAGGAGCGGGGACGCTGTCTGCCGATCCTGGCAGTCGCCCTGCGGGAGGTCATCATGCGCCTGACAAGAACCCTTCGCTCCGCGCTGTTCATCGCCCTGCTGCTGGCCCTGGCCGCCATCGCCCTGCTGGAAGGCTGGCGCGCGCAACCGGTGGGCGAACCCGCCTTGCGCGCCGATCCGGTCTGTAGCCACGGCTATGCGCCCTATGGCTGCTATCCGGTACCGGCCCGTGGCGGCGACCTGGGGTGGCTGGAGCGACTCTAGGTCCTCACCCAGCCCGTAGGTCAGTATCCAGCAGCGCCGCCAGTTCGCGGTCGGACAGGGCGTGGCCGAACAGCGGGCCCTGGACTTCGGCGCAGTGCTGCGCCTTTAGCCACGCCAACTGGCCTGATGTCTCGACGCCCGTCGCTGCCACCCGGAGCCCCAGGGTGCGTCCCAGACCGATCAGCGCCTGGGCGATGGCGGCATCGGCCTGCCGCTGGTCCAGGTGAGCGATGAGCTGGCTATCGAGGCTGATGCCCTCCAGCAGGGGCTGGCGCAGTGCATCGAAGGCGCCGAGGCCTTTGCCGAAATCGGCCAGGCTCAGGCGCACGCCCAGGGCGTTGAGCGCCTGGAGTTGAGGGAGCGGCGGATCACCGTCTACCCGCAGCAGCGCCTCGGGCAGCTGCAGCTCCAGGCGTTCCGCTGCCAGGCCACTGGTCTGCAAGGCCTGGGCGACTACCTCCACCAGGGCCTTGGCATCGTCGAACTGGCGAGGCGACACGCTAATGACCAGCCGCAGCGGCGCGGGCCAGGCCGCTGCGGCGCGACAGGCGCTGTCCAACAGCCAGAGCCCCAGGGGAGCGCTGAGTCCGGTCTCTTCGGCCAGGGGCAAGAAGGCCTCTGGCGGTAACGTTCCGCGTATCGGATGGGCCCAGTGCAGCTGGGCTTCGACGCCACTCAGGGTGCCGTCTGCCGTGCGCCGGCGGGGGAGGTAGGCCAGGCGCACCTGGTCGCGCGCCAAGGCCTGGCGCAGTTCCTGTTCCAGGTCACGACGCTGGCTGAGCTGGGCGTCCATGGCCGGTGCATGAAAGCACCAGCCGTTGCGGCCCGCGGCCTTGGCCTGGTAGAGCGCGATGTCGGCCAGGCGCAGCAAGTCCTCGACCTGGCTGGCCTGCTCCGGTGCCTGGGCGATGCCAATGCTGGTGCCGACGCTGACGGTCTGCTCCTCCAGGGGAATCGGCCGGCCGATGGCGCTTACCAGGCGCGCACAGATCTGGTCGACCGTCGCCACATCCAGGTGGCCGAGCAGCACCACGATGAATTCGTCGCCCCCTAGGCGCGCCACTAGGCCGCCGGGCCTCAGGCTGGCTTGCAGACGCCGGGCGATTTCCTGCAGCACCCGATCACCGGCGGCGTGGCCGAGGCTGTCGTTGATCGGTTTGAAGCGATCCAGGTCCAGACTGAGCAGGGTGAGCGGCGTGCTGGGTTGCGCCAGTTGAGCGGCCAGGTAGTGCTGCAACTGCAACCGGTTGGCCAGGCCGGTCAGGCTGTCGTGTTGCGACAGGTGCTCGATCTCGGCCTGGGCGTTGACCGCGGCGGTGATGTCGCTGGCGGTCCCGCGGAAGCCGGCGTCCTTGGGCAGGGGCCGCGCGGTGATCTCGCAGACCCGGGAATGGCCGAGACGGTCACGATAATGGCAGCGCAGCACCTGGCGCTCGTCGAGCTGGCGAGCCTTGTCCAGGAGCCAGTCAGCCAGGCGGGTCGTCTCGCTGCTGAACAGCTCCGCGAGCGGCCGACCGAGCCAGCTGCCAGGCGCATGCCCGGTGATGCGGGCGAAGCGTTCGGACAGATAGGCGATGCGGCCTTCGGCATCGCTTTCCCAGAGCCAGTCGGAGGCCGCCTCGGCGAGCTCGCGAAAGCGGCGTTCGCTGCGACTCAGCTCCGTCTGGCTGGCGACCAGGGCATCGAACTGCTGGTCGAGCTGCCGGGCCGAATTCAGCGCATGGCGGATCAGCAGCGCCAGCACCAGGCCGAGCAACAGCACCCCGGCCAGGAACACCGGTAGCGTCCGGCGCAGCAACTGGGCGCCGGGCCGTGGGGGTTGCCAGTTGAGCAACAGCGGTGAATCCAGCGGGCGCAGGGATTCATGATCGGGCAGAGGCAGCCGGGAGGCCTGCAGCGTCGGCAGCCCGTAGGTGTCGCTGAGATGAGCCAGGGTCGCGGAGTCGAGCACATTGACGAACAGCATCACCGAGGGCTCGCCGGCGCCCGGCGTGACGCCATAGCTCGCGCCCGGCGTGATGGTGGCGGCGGCGACCAGCGCAGGGACACCGCCGACACTCAGGATCCGCACCAGGCTTTCGGTTTCTCCAGGTCGCTTGCGAGTCGCCGCCAGCAGGGCAGTGAGATCCCCTTCCAGCCATTGCGCGGCCGTGCGCTCCGTTGGCTGGCCGTCGATCACGGCATAGACGGTACGGTCCTGGGGATCCAGCACGAAGACGCCGTTGTAGCCATAGAGCTCATAGGGAATGTCGCCAACGTTACGCTCCTCGTTGGCCCAGAAGCGATCGACCTTCAGGTGCAGGTGCTTGTAGGCCTCGCCCCACTTGGCATAGTTGATGATGTTATGGCCGATCTCGTTTTCCACCTGCTCCAGGGTGCGGGTGATATAGGTCCGCGCCCGCTGCTGGACATCGGCGTCCTGGCTGGAGGCGGTCTTGATCAGCAGGTAGCAGCCGATGCCGAGCAGGATCGGCAGGGCGCAAATGACCGGAAACAGGCGCAGCAACAGGGCGTGGCTGCGACGGGTGGCGATGGGGGTTGACGACATGAGGGACCTGGGCGGCGCTGGACGACGGTCAGGTTTCCTGCGCGGTGGCCAAAGACGGCGCGAGGAATATCTGGCCAGGTGCCATTATCGGTGACTGGCTAACAGACGTCTGCTCATCATCGGACCAGGGGCAGCGCTGAGCTGCCCGGACGGTCGACCGCTCAAGGACGCGGCGGATAGCCGATCAGCAGTTCGTTGATCAGGCGGCCAAAGCCGGCACTGCGTTGGGCGGGCGTGGCGTTCTGGTCGTCCAGCAGCCGTTCTTCGCTGGCACGCCAGACCAGCTTGCCATCGCGGCCGTCGAGCATGTCGAGCTGCACCGTCATCACTGGGTAGGTGACGGTCTGGGTGCGCACATAGCTCGGTCCCCAGGGGCCCGGGCCCCAGGCGGAGCCCCAGGGGCCACCCCAGCCCGGACCCCAGTAGGGGTCGGCATAGCTGTAGCTCTGCTGGCGCTGATCGAGGATCACATAGAGCTTGATCCTGAGGTCTGGCCGCGTGCCTGTCGCGGCGGGGCGCAGCCCACGCTGGTCGAGGCCGCCGCTGACCGAGTCGCGCAGGCGCTGCTCGGTAAGATCGCTGCGCACCCGGGGATCGTTGGGTCGGTACTCGATGGCTGGATCGGCCCAGCTCCAGCTGCGATAGGCGGCGAAGTCGCGGCTGGCGTCATAGTCCAGATTGCGCGGGCCGCGTTCGGCGCAGGCCGTCAGCAGGAGGACCGCAAGCAGCAGGAGGCAACGTTTCATGGGCGATCCTCGGCGGTGAGGGTAGTAGTCTGCTTGGACTGGCTTGAGGGCCACTTATCCCCTCAGCTCGGCGGATAGTTGGCCAGCAGGCGGCGGGTGGTGTCTCTCAGGGTGCGTGCGCGTTCGCCGCTGTTGCCGCCGGTGGCCTGCTCGGCGGCCGAATGCCAGAGCACGCGCCCCGTGGCGGGATCGAGCAATTCCACCTCCAGCACATCGACCACAAAGGTCCGGGTGCGGGTCCGCGCCTGGCCGACCGTGGCGCCATAGCCGGGGCCATAGCCATAGGGCCCGTAGCCGCCGTAGCCGTAGCTGGTGTCGTAGTAGTCGGTGTACTGCTCGCTGCGCTGCTGCTGGGTGAGGCGGGCACGCACCTGGAGATCGGCGCGGGCACCGCCGATGGCCGGTCGCAAGCCGCGCTGGTCGAGGCCATCGGCCACCGCCTGCTGCACGGTCTGGCCATCCAGGCCACCGCTGACCACCGCGGCACCCGGTGCCCAACTCCAGGTGCGATAGCGACTCCAGTCGCGGGGCGCTGGCGGATAGGCCGCCGGATCCTGCTGCGGCAGTACCGGCACCGCGGCCTCCGGGAGGCTGCCGGCGACATAGGGATTGGGCGTCTGGCAACCGGCCAGGGCGAGCAGCGCGAGCGACAGGCAGAGCAGGGGGCGACGCATGACCGTTCCTCGAAGGAATGCTGGCCAGAGCATACTGCGCCCGGCGTTATCCTGCCTTAGCTTGGCAGAGCCAATGCAGATAGCGCCCCAGGCCCGCGAAAGCCGGGTGCCGCCGGTGGGCCAACTCCATGGCCACCAGCTCCTCGCCGTTGGCGCGAGCCTGGAACTCCGGCGGCATGTAGTCGTGAAAGACCCGTACGCCGCTGCGCGCCTGGATCCGCCAGTCCGGCGCCAGCCAGGCCTCGACTTCGCGCGGATCGAGGGGCCGTTGCGGGGTGAGGCCCCGTTGGCCGGCGCCCGCGTAATCGCCCTGCCTGAGTTTGCGGAAATGCCCCTTGAGCAGGTTGCGATAGATCAGGGCGTCGCGGTTGTAGAAGGCCAGGGACAGCCAGCCGTCCGCGGCCAGGCAGCGCTCTAGCGTCGGCAGGATCGCCGTGGGCGTCTCCAGCCATTCCAGCACCGCGTGGCAGAGCACCAGGTCGAAGGGCTCGGCGAAGGCGGGCAATTCCTGCCAGGGCAGCGCCAGCCAGGCGGCGCTGACCCCGGCCGCGGCAAAGGCCTCCTGGGCGCCGGCCAGCATGGGCGCCGACGGCTCGGCCAGGGTCACGGCATGGCCCTGCTGGGCCAGCCAGAGACTCATGTGGCCCAGGCCGGCACCGATGTCCAGCACCCGCAGGGGACGCCCGGGCAGTACCTCGGCGAGATCCGCCTGCAGCACCGCCAGGCGGATGGCGCCCTTGGTGCCGCCATAGATGTTGGCGGCGAAACGGGTGGCGCGGTCGTCGAAGAAGGTATCGCTCACGGCAGGAAGCGCCTCTCGTTGTCGGCCAGCTTGGCCAGCACCGCCTGCTCCACGTCCAGCTCCAGTTCGCTGCCCAGTTGCAGGAGATAGAGCAGCACGTCGGCGATTTCCTGGCCGGCGTGTTCGCGCTCGGCGGCGCTCAGCTCGCGGGCCTCGGCATCGCTTTTCCACTGGAAGATCTCCACCAGCTCGGCCATCTCGACGCTGGCCGCCATCGCCAGATTCTTGGGGTTGTGATAGCGCCGCCAGGCGTTGGCATCGCGGATGGCGTGCAGGCGGGTGAGCAGGGCAGGAAGGTCCATGGGCGTCCAGGGATTGGCAAAACGTCATTGTCCCATGGCGGGACCAGGGCGCGTCAGTGTCTTGTCCGCTGGTCTCTGCGCGACAGTCCGGCGCTACTGCTCTACTCTGGGCCCATCACCGACACGCTGGCCGCTGGAGCCCTGATGAAATTTCGCCTGTCCGGACCGTTGCTGACCCTGCTGATGATCACCAGCGCCGCCCATGCCGAAAAGCTGCTGCTGGAAGGCACTCTCGGCCAGTCCCGGGTGGTGGTGGAGGTGGATCCCACCGCCAATGACGAAGCCTCTGGCCGCTACTTCTATGACCGCTATCGCCGCGATCTGCGCCTGAGCGGTCCGGCGCAATCGGGCGACCAGCTCAGGTTGGAGGAGGGTGCGCCCTGGCAGGACGGCCCCAAGGCCAGCTGGTCGCTGACGCGCGGCAAGGACGGTCGCTGGAGCGGTACCTGGAGCGGTGCCGGCAAGACCTTGCCGCTCGCCCTGGCGCCGCTGCAGCTGGAACAGTCCGCGGCGGCGGATCGCTATCGCCAGACACTGCGCCAGGACGATCCCTACGAATTCCGCCGCCTGCAGGGGCTGACCCTGGAGCAAGGTGAGCGCCAGACCTTCATGGGTCGTGAGCTGCATTGGTGGCGCGAGCCGGTGTCGGGCATGCGGCTGTTCACCGTGGCGGGCGCCAGCGAGGCGGCCAATGCCGTGCTGCGCGACCGACTCTGGGCGGAGGTGGACGCCCATCTGAGCTGTATCGGCCCTGACGGCGAGCACAGCCTGCAGGTGACTCCGCAACTGCTCAGCGAGCGGGTGCTCAGCGTCAATCTGTTCAGCCAATACAGCTGCAGCGGCGCGGCCCATCCGGATTTCGGCAGCGCGCCCCTGACCCTGGATCTGCAGACCGGCCAGGAGCTGGCGCTGGAAGACTTCCTCTGGCTGGGCCATGGCCAGCCGCTTCGTCCGGCGCCGGAGGATCGCTATTCCCAGGCCCTGGCGGACTATCGGGAAAAAACCCTGGCGCCCTGGGTGGTGCGGTTGTTCACCCGGCTGTATCCGGAGCTGATGCAGGCGCCGGCCGACGGTGATGGCTGCGACTATCGCAGCGCCGACGTCTGGCAATTCGCGCCCTGGTATCTGACGCCCAAGGGCCTCTACCTGGGCCCGACCTTCTTCCGCGCCGCCCGCAGCTGCGACGAACCCGGTGGCACCCTGGTGCCCTACGCCGAGGTGCGCCAGCATCCAGGGCCATTGGCGGACCTCCTGCCCCGCTGACGTAGGTTGGCGCTGAGCGCAGCGAAGCCTAACGCTCCTCTACCCGGCGCGGACATGTCGGGCTTCGACGCAGGAACCGTCTCGGCCCAACCTACGGCGGTTTGATGACACACCCGTAGGTTGGCGCTGAGCGCAGCGAAGCCCAACAGCGCCGCCTGCCTCGAAGGTCTGGCTGCGCAGTAGCAGCGCCATGACCAGCTAGGCGGTTCAGCTGCGCCTAACGCTGGTGCCGATCGGTGGCCTTTCCTACTTCCGCAAGAGCTTTTGCAGCCGGGCGTGCTGCCAGAGGGCGATCCTGTCGCGCAGGAAGAAGGTCTGGATGCCACGACCCAGCAACAGAGTTCCCCAGATGGCGGCGACCCACAGGGACCAGTGGCTCTCAGGCGAGGTCGCGCGATTGAGCACATAGAGAAAGACCCAGATGACCAGGCCGCGCAGCACCTGCCAATAGAAGCCGATCTCGGCGGCGACCTGTTCACGGGCATTCGCGATTCGCTCGTCTGCAGCGGATCCCACTGCTTGAGTGGCTTGACCTGTCAGGTCGGCAACGCTGATTTCCAGAACGGCAGCCAGGGCGCTCAGGGTCTCCAGACTGGCCTGCTCGCCATTTTCGATGCGTTGCACCGTACGGGTGCTGATGCCCGCGAGTTCAGCCAGCTGCTCTTGCGACCACGCTCGGGCCAGGCGGTGTTCCTTGATTTTGTTGGGCAGTTGCATCTCGGTTTCTCCAGCGGTGGTGGACGAGCAAAAGCCTAGCCGCAAGGCCTTCTGTCCGACACGACGACAACCCGACAGCAGCCTGACAGCGAGGTGACAGGGACCTGACGGCCTCGCTGACAGGGAAGACGGAAGCCCGTCTCCTCACAGGGTCTTCCCTGTCCATCCACTCTACACCGGCTACACGCGGTGAAAACCGTCCAGGGATTTCCACAGCAGGTTCGACTCCGCGGGGGTAAGGCTGCGCCGTTACCCACCCTACGGACGCTGTCAGTCGATAGCGTGGATAACCGCTGGGCGTTTTCCACTGGGCGTCGAGTATCGCCAGCGAACAGGGCTTCGCCACCTTCCACCCTAATCGTCGGCGATCAGCCGCTTGCCCAGGGTGATGACCTCGGCTTCTACATAACCTAAGGCCGCATAGAAGCCGATGATCGCCGCATTGTCCCGCCGCACCATCAGCTGCAGCTTGGGGCAGCCGCGTTCGCTCAGCAGCTGTTCGGCAGTCGCCACCAGCCGCCGGGCGTGGCCACGCCGCTGATGCTCCGGTGCCACCGCCAGGTAATAGAGCCAGCCACGATGGCCGTCGGTGCCGACCATGACGCTGGCCATGAGGATGCCGTCCACCTCGCCCACCAGGAACAACTCGGGTTGCTCGGCAAGCTTGCGCTGGATGTCGCGGTAGGGATCGTTCCAGGGGCGGGTCAGACCGCAGGACTGCCAGAGGTTGACCACGGCCTCGGTGTCGGCGGGCTGGAAGGGGCGGATGTGCATGGGGCGGAATCTCCATCGCGGCCATGGGTTGCTCCTACAGGTTACGGTACACCCTGTAGGAGCGGCCCATGGCCGCGATCAGCTTTTCCAGCTAGAGAAAGTTCTCCGCATAGTGGCAGGCCACTTGGCGGGCTTCCACGTTGCGCAGCGCCGGCACCTCGGTCTTGCACTTCTCCGTCGCATAGGGGCAGCGACGGTGGAAGACGCAACCGGGTGGCGGATCCAGCGGGTTGGGCAGTTCGCCCTGGATGCGGATGCGCGGCTTGCTCGGATCCGGGTGCAGGCTCGGGGTGGCCGACAGCAGCATCTGGGTATAGGGATGCAGGGGCCGCTCGAACAGCAGGTCGCGACTGGTCTTTTCGACGATGCAGCCCAGGTACATCACCATCACCTCGTCGGCGATATGGCGCACCACCGAGAGGTTGTGGGAGATGAACACATAGGCGGTCCGGTACTGCTGCTGCAGATCCATGAACAGATTGAGCACCTGCGCCTGGATGGAGACGTCCAGCGCCGAGGTCGGCTCGTCCGCCACCAGCACCTTAGGCTGCAGCATCATGGCGCGAGCCACGGCGATGCGCTGGCGCTGGCCGCCGGAGAACATGTGCGGATAGCGCTGGTAGTGCTCCGGCCGCAAGCCCACCTGCTGCATCATCGCCTGGACCTTCTCGCGTCTTTCAGCGCGCGAGAGGCTGGTGTTGATCTGCAGCGGTTCGGCCAGCTGATCGCCGATCTTGCGCCGCGGATTGAGCGAGGCATAGGGATTCTGGAACACCATCTGCACCTCGCGGCGCAGCTCCTTGCGGCGGGCGGCATCGGCCTTGGCGACGTCCTGACCACCAATGACCAGGCTGCCGGTAGTGGGCTGCTCGATCAGGGTCAGAGCACGGGCCAGGGTCGACTTGCCGCAACCGGACTCACCCACCACGGCCAGGGTGCGCCCGGCCTGGAGGTCGAAGGAGACGCCGTTGAGCGCCTTGACCGTGGCGTTGTCCTTGAACAGGCCGCGGGAGATTTGATAGTGCTGGGTCAGGCCCTTGGCTTCGAGCACGAGGTGCTCGGGCGCCTGCTCCGCAGGGGTGGAGCGGGCGAGGACGGTGGCTTCAGACGGCGCCATGGCGATCCTCCGGCAACTGGCTGGGACGTTGATGTTCGGGCAGCACCTCGGGCACCTCGCCGGGCGCTACGTTGCGCGGGAAGAAGCAGCGCACCGCCCCGCGATCGTAGGGCTCCAGCGCCGGGCGCTCCTGGCAGCGCGGCTGCACATAGGGGCAGCGCGGGCTGAGCAGGCAGCCGGCCGGCCGGTCGTAGCGACCGGGGACGATGCCGGGCAGGGTGTGCAGGCGGTCGGTCTGGCTGTGTTCGGGAATGGCCGCTAGCAGGGCTTCGGTGTAGGGATGGGCGGGGGCGTCGAACAGCGTCGGCACCACGCCTTTCTCCACCGCCTGGCCGGCATACATCACCACCACGCGCTGGGCGGTCTCGGCCACCACGGCGAGGTCGTGGGTGATGAGGATCAGCCCCATGCCCTCGTCACGCTGCAGGTTGACCAGCAGTTCCATGATCTGCGCCTGGATGGTCACGTCCAGGGCGGTGGTGGGTTCGTCAGCGATCAGCAGGCGCGGCTCGGCAGCGATGGCCATGGCGATGGCAACGCGCTGGCTCATGCCGCCGGACAGCTGGTGCGGATAGGCGCCGAGGCGACTGGCCGCGGCCGGGATCTCGACCTTTTCCAGCAATTCCAGGGCGCGCTGGCGAGCGGCGCGACCCTTGAGGCCCAGGTGCTGGCGGATCACCTCTTCCAGCTGGAAGCCCACGGTGTAGCTGGGGTTGAGCGCCGTCATCGGGTCCTGGAAGACCATCGACAGCTCCTTGCCGATCAGGTGCCGCCGGCGGCGGCCCTTGAGGCTGAGCAGGTCCTGACCGTCGAAGGCCAGGCGGTCGGCGGTGATGCGACCGGGGTGATCGATCAGGCCCATCACGGCCATCATGGTCACCGACTTGCCGGAGCCGGATTCACCGACGATAGCGACGATCTCGCCCTGATCCACCGTGAGATCGAGGCCTTCCACCACCGGCGGGGCGTCGGTGCCGCCGAAGCGCACCGAGAGGTTCTGGATTTCGAGGAGGCTCATGACTGCACCTTCAGACGCGGATCGAGGGCATCGCGCAGGCCGTCGCCCATCAGGTTGATGGCCAGCACGGTGAAGAGGATGGCGAGACCCGGCAGGGTCACCACCCACCAGGCGCGCTCGATGTAGTCGCGGGCCGAGGCCAGCATGGTGCCCCACTCGGGGGTGGGCGGCTGCACGCCGAGGCCGAGGAAGCCCAGGGCGGCGGCATCGAGGATCGCCGAGGAAAAGCTCAGGGTGGCCTGGACGATCAGCGGCGCCATGCAGTTGGGCAGCACGCTGACGAACATCAGCCGCAGGGTACCGGCGCCGGCCAGCCGCGAGGCGGTGACGTAGTCGCGATGCAGTTCGCCCATCACCGCGGCGCGGGTCAGGCGGACATAGGAGGGCAGCGAGACGATGGCGATGGCCACCACGGTGTTGATCAGGCCTGGGCCGAGGATGGCGACGATGGCCACGGCCAGCAGCAGCGAGGGCAGCGCCAGCATGATGTCCATCAGGCGCATGATCACCGGACCGGCGCGGTTGGGCGAGAAGCCGGCGACCAGCCCAAGCAGGATGCCGGGGATCAGCGAGAAGACCACCGAGGCCAGGCCGATCAGCAGCGACAGCCGGGCGCCGTGGATCAGCCGGCTGAGCAGGTCACGCCCCAGCTCGTCGGTGCCCAGGGGGAACTGGCTGTTGCCACCGTCCAGCCACAGCGGCGGGGTGAGCATGAAGTCGCGGAACTGCTCGCTGGGCGCATGGGGTGCGACCCAGGGCGCGAAGAGCGCGCAGAACACCACGATGACCATGAAGATCAGCCCGCCGAGGGCGCCCTTGTTGCGGGCGAAGGCGTGCCAGAACTCCTTGAAGGGAGAGGGATAGAGGGCGCTCGGGTCTTGAGCGGCCGGGGTGTTTACCGTTGTCATAGGCTCTGTCCGTATGGGCGCATCAACGCTGGTGGCGGATGCGCGGATTGACCAGGCCGTAGAGGATGTCCACGACGAAATTGACCAGGATGACCAGGGTGGCGATCAGCAGGATGCCGTTCTGCACCACCGGGTAGTCCCGGGCGCCGATGGCCTCGATCAGCCACTTGCCGATGCCGGGCCAGGAAAAGATGGTCTCGGTGAGCACCGCGCCCGAGAGCAGGCTGCCGACCTGCAGGCCGAGCACCGTCAGTACCGGGATCAGGGCGTTGCGTAGGGCGTGGACGAAGACCACTCGGCCTGGCGACAGACCCTTGGCGCGGGCGGTGCGCACATAGTCCTCACGCAGGACCTCGAGCATGGCCGAGCGGGTCATGCGGGCGATTACCGCCAGGGGAATGGTGCCCACCACGATGGCCGGCAGGATCAGGTGCTTGAGGGCATCGACGAAGGCGCCGGGCTCGTCGGAGAGCAGGGTGTCGATGAGCATGAAGCCGGTGCGCGGCGGGATGTCGTAGAGCAGGTCCAGGCGACCGGAAACCGGGGTCCAGCCGAGCTGCACGGAGAACAGCATGATCAGCAGCAGGCCCCACCAGAAGATCGGCATGGAGTAGCCGGTCAGGGCCACGCCCATCACCCCGTGGTCCACCGTGGAGCCGCGCCTCAGCGCGGCGATGATGCCGGCCAGCACGCCGAAGACCGTGGCGAACAGCATGGCCGCCACCGAGAGTTCCAGGGTGGCCGGGAATAGGGTCAGGAATTCGTCCCAGACCCCGACGCGACTGCGCAGGGATTCGCCGAGGTTGCCCTGGGCGAGATTGCCGATGTAGTCGAAATACTGCTGGTACAGGGGCTTGTCGAGGCCCAGGCGGTGCATGGCTTCGGCGTGCATCTGCGGATCGACGCGGCGTTCGCCCATCATGACTTCCACCGGATCGCCGGGGATGAGGCGGATCAGGGCGAAGGTCAGCAGGGTGACGCCAAAGAACGTCGGTATCAGCAGCCCGAAGCGACGGGCGATGAAGGCGAGCATCGGAGGGGGTATCTCCTCTTGAGGCTGATCAAGACGGCGCGAGTACATGCCCGGCCGCGTTTTTAAGTGAGAGCCCGCGCAAAAGCTAAAGAGCTTTTGCTCTGACTCTCAGACCTTGTGGGTCTGGATTCATCCCTGAAGGGACCATCCTGGTCCGTACCGAACGCCACCTGCGGGCAGCAGGCTCGTTCGATCCTACGAGTAGGTTCGAAGAGCGCTCTGGGCCAGCGCTCCAAACCCGGCAGACTACCACGTTGCCACGGGCGTCGATATCCTCGACATGGCCGGGGCTTCGCCGGTGTTCGCGACGCGATCCCCGCCAGATGCCGGGCGCCGCGAGAAATCTGCCGGGCATGGCCGTCACAGCAGGTTGAACGGCAAGGTGGAGACCAGGCGCAGCTCCTTGACGTTGCCGTCGACCTGATTCTGGCTGGCGCGGTGATCGGTCAGCAGCAGGCGGAAGCGACTGTCCTTGAGCGTGCCCTGTTGCACCTTGTAGGTGGTGACCAGGCCGATCTCGCGGTGCTTCTCGCCATCCTGTTGCAGGACCTCCGCATAGTTGGCGTACTTGCCGGCGCCGGCGTCGTAGTGGGTACCGTCGATGTCCCAGCCCTTGGCGTACCAGACGCCGGTGCTCAGACCGGGCACACCGAAGTAGCTCCAGTCGGTCTCGTAGCGGATCTGCAGCGACTTCTCGTTGGGGCCGTTGTAGTCCGAGACCAGGGAGTTGGCCAGGTAGATGGCCGCGGTCTCGTGGGCGTAGTCGAAGTACTCGTTGCCGTCGATCTGCTGGTAGGCCAGGGTCAGGCTGTGGGCCTGGTGGCTGCCGGTGAACGCCAGGCTCCAGGCGGTATTGTCGATGTCGCCGGCCTTGGCGCTGCCGGCGTCGACGGTGCGATAGGCGTTGGCCACCGCCTTCCAGGCGAAGGTGTCGAGGTTGCCGCCGGCCTGGGTGACGCTCAGGAAGTACTGGTTCCAGACGTCTTCGAAGTTGGCGCCATAGACGCTGACCTCCCAGCCCTGGGGCAGCTTGTAGTTGCCGCCCAGAAAGCTCAGGCGGTCGGCGGTGACCTCGCGGGTACCGTACTCGGTGGTCCACTTCTCATCGCCAGCGCCGGTCCGCGGGCTGACGCGGGTGAAGCTGCCGCCCTGCAGCGAGAGGTTGTCCCATTCATCGCTGGTCAGGGCGAAACCGTCGAAACCGGAGGGGAAGGGCCGGTTGTCGTTGTAGCTGATCACCGGGGTGTCGAGCATGAAACGACCGATCTTGAGTTCGGTGTTGGAGACGCGGAAGCGTGCATCGGCGATGCCCAGCTTGGACCACTCGGCATGGCCCTCACCCTCGGCGTTGGCCAGGGTGCGGTTGCCGCCGCCACCGATCTGGCCCTTGCCGCGCTCCAGGTTGGTGGCCTGGTAGCCGGCCACGTCGATGCCGAAGCCCACCGGACCCTGGGTGTAGCCGGAGCTGTACTTGAGCGCCGTGGCCTGGACCCAGGTATTGCGCGAGTGGGTGCGCACCCGGGTGCCGTTCTTGCTGTAGCTGAAGACCGGATCGGAGCTGGTCTCGCGGGCAAAGAAGTTGCGCGTGGTCAGGGTCAGGCTGTCATCGGCGAAAAAGCCCTTGGCGCCTGCCTGGCCCTTCACCGGCTTCTGCACGTTGGGCAGGGTCTGGACCTCGTTGGCGTAGCTGGGATCTTCCGGCGCCGGGGACTGGGCGTGGGCGGTCAGGGCCAGGGTGAGTAGCGAGAGGGCGAGGCCTCCACGGTGGACGTTGGTCATAGAAGGTGCTCCAAAGCGGTCGTTTTTTCTGTTATCTGGGCGTTTTCCGGTACGACCGAACCCGTCGCGCCGAAACACGGCGCGAGGCGGGAAAGGTCGAGGGGCGGGCCGCCCGGGCCCGATCGCTTACGGCATCAGCTGCCGATCAATCGAGGGTCACCGTGGAGAAGTCGTAGACCCCCAGCGGACTCTGCACATAGCCCTGTACCTTGGGTTGCAGGACATCGGTGAACAGCGGATGCGCCAGCGGAATCCAGGGCATCTGCTGGTGGAAGATCTGCTGGGCCTGCTCGTAAAGGGCGGTACGCTGGGCCGGGTCGTTGATGCGCTTGGCCTTTTCGATGGCATCGTTGAAGGCCTTGTCGCACCAGAAAGCGCGGTTCTCGCCACTTTCAGTCGCAGCGCAGCTCAGGTTGGTGGTGAGGAAGTTGTCCGGATCGCCGTTGTCGCCGGTCCAGCTCATCATCATCAGGTCGTGCTCGCCGGCCTTGGTGCGCTTGACGAATTCGCCCCACTCGAACTGGGTGATTTCGGCCTTGATGCCGATCTTGGCCAGGTCACCCTGGATCAGCTGGGCCACCAGGGCCGGACTGCCGCCAGGGCCGCTGCCGGTGCTGATGTAGTACTTGAGGGTGAGGCCGTCGGCGTAGCCGGCTTCCTTGAGCAGCGCCTTGGCTTTTTCCACATCATGGGGCCAGGGCTTGATGTCCTTGGCGTAGCCCAGCAGCGAAGAGGGATAGGGGTTGATCGCCGCCTTGGCACCGCCTTCGCCGAACACCGTCTTCAGGTAGTTCTGCTGATCGAAGGCCATGGCGATGGCCTGGCGGACCCGTACGTCGCTCAGCGCCTTGTGCTTGGTGTTCATCGCCAGGAAGGAGGTGGTCTGGCTTTCCACCTGGGCCAGCTTGAGGCTCTTGTCCTGCTTGAGCATCGGTACGTCCTGCGGTTTGACCGTCAGGCCGATCTGGCACTCGTTGTTGCGCACCCGCTGGATGCGCACATTGGGATCCAGGGTCACCGCCAGCACCAGGCCATCCATCTGCGGCTTCTTGCCGAAGTAGTCCGGATTGACCTTGTAGCGGGTATTGGAATCCTTGGCATAGCGCTGGAAGACGAAGGGACCGGTGCCGATGGGCTTCTGGTTGATGTCGTCGGTCTTCTTGCTGGCCAGCAGGCTGTCGGCGTATTCCTTGGACAGGATCGAGCCGAAGGCCATGGCCAGGTCGGCGAGGAAGGGCGCCTCGGGCTGGTTGAGGGTGAAGCGCACATGGCTGTCGTCCACCTTGTCGATGGACTTGATCAGGGTGCCCATCTCCATGGCCGCGGCATAGGGATAGCCGCTGGGGGAGAGGTTGTACCAGGGATTGTTCTTGTCGAGCATGCGCTCGAAGCTGAACACCACGTCGTCGGCGTTGAAGTCGCGGCTGGGCTTGAAGTAATCGGTGGTGTGGAATTTCACCCCCTGGCGCAGGGCGAAGGTGTATTGCAGGCCATCAGCGGAGACCTCCCAGCTTTCGGCCAGGCCCGGCTCCAGCTCGGCGGTGCCCTGCTTGAATTCCACCAGGCGGTTGTACAGCGGCGTGGCCGAGGCGTTGAAGGTGTAGCCCGAGGTGTAGCGGCCTGGATCGAAGCCTTCCGGATTGGCCTCGGTGCAGACCACCAGGGGCCGCGCCAGGGCGGCGTTGGCCGTCAGGCAGAGGAGGGCGGCGAGAGACAGCGAGAATAGCGGTTTGGACACGGAAGGCTCCTCGTGAAGGCCCGCGGGCCGGACAGGATCAGCGGTCGAGGCTTACGCCATAGAAACCGGTGACGCCGAAGGGGTTGATCTTGAAGCCCTGCACCTCTTTGCGCATGGGCTGGGACACCACCGAATGGGCCATGGGGCTCACCGGCATCTGCTGGCGAATGAGCTGTTGCGCCTGCTCGTAGAGACGGGTGCGCTCGGCGCGATCATTGCTGGTCTTGGCCTGCTGGATCAGGGCGTCGTAGTCCTTGTCGCACCAGCGCGCATAGTTGCTGCCGCCGATGGCGCTGCAGCCATAGAGCACGCCCAGCCAGTTGTCTGGATCACCGTTGTCGCCGGTCCAGCCATAGGTCAGGACGTCGTGTTCGCCGGCCTTGGCTCTCTTGATGTACTCGCCCCATTCGTAGCTGACGATCCTGGCCTTGATGCCTACCTTGGCCCAGTCCTGCTGGATCATCTGCGCCGACTGGCGGGCGTTGGGGTTGGAAGAGCGCTGCACGGTCATGGCCCAGAGGGCGATCTCGGTGCCGTCCTTGATCCCGGCTTGCTTGAGCAGCGCGCGGGCCTTGGTCGGATCATAGGGCGCGCCCTTGATCTGCTTGTCGTAGGACCACTGGTTGGGCGGGATCACGTTCTGCGCGACTTGGCCGGCCCCCTGGAACACGGTATCGACGATGGCCTGCTTGTTGATGGCCATGTCCAGCGCGCGCCGCACCTCGGGCTTGTCCAGCGGCGGGTGCTGGACGTTGTAGGCGAGGAAGCCGACGTTGAAACCTGGCTGCTGCAGCACCTTGAGATGAGGATCCTGCTTCATCTCCACCAGATCCGCCGGGCGCGCATAGCCGCTGACCTGGCACTCGTTGGCCTTGAGCTTCTGCAGGCGGGTGGCGGCGTCGGGGGTGATGGCGAAGATCAGGTTGTCGAGCTTGACGTCCTCAGGCTTCCAGTAGTCTGGATTGCCCTTGAAGCGGATCACCGCATCCTTCTGGTAGCGGCTGAAGACGAAGGGCCCGGTGCCGATGGGCTGCTGGTTGAGCAGCTCGGGCTTACCTTCCTTGAGCAGTTGCGCGGCGTACTCGGCCGATTGAATGGAGGCGAAGCTCATGGCCAGGTCGGCGGCGAAGGCGGCGTCCACCTTGTTCAGGGTGAAGACCACGGTGTGGTCATCGACCTTGGCCACCTTGGCGATGTTCTGGTCCAGACCCATGTCGGTGAAGTAGGGGAATTCCGTGGGATAGGCCTTACGGAACGGCTGCTCCTTGTCGAGCATGCGCTGGAAGGTGAAGACCACGTCGTCGGCAGTGAAGTCGCGGGTGGGCTTGAAGTAGTCGGTGGTATGGAATTTCACGCCCTGGCGCAGGTGGAAAGTATAGGTCTTGCCATCCGCGCTCACGTCCCATTGGGTCGCCAGGCCCGGCTCCAGGGTGGTGCCGCCGCGCTGGAACTGCACCAGGCGGTTGAAGACCGTTTCCGCCGAGGCATCGAACTCGGTGCCCGAGGTGTATTGCGCCGGATCGAAACCGGCCGGGCTGGCCTCCGAGCAATAGACGAGGTTGCTCGCCGCCTGGGCGAGCGGAGCACAGGCGAGCAGGCTCGCCGCCAGCAACGAGTAGGCGTAGGGAAGGCGCATGGGTCTCACTCCATCAGTCAAATGAACGGCCAGGGCCGGGAGTCTAGCTCCCGACCCTGGCCAAGCGGCTTCACTTGCTGACGCTGACGCCGTAGAACTCGTTCAACCCGAAGGGGCTGATCTTGTAGTCCTGGACTTCCTTGCGCATCGGCATGTAGACCGTGGAATGCGCGATGGGCGTCATGGGTACCTGCTGCTTGAGCACCTGCTGGGCCTGCTCGTAGAGCTTGGTGCGCTCGCCCTGGTCGGTCACGCGCTTGGCCTTGACCACCAGGTCCTCGAACGGCTGGTAGCACCAGCGGGAGAAGTTGTTGCCACCGATGGCCTTGCAGCCGAAGAGGGTCGCCAGCCAGTTGTCCGGGTCGCCGTTGTCGCCGCTCCAGCCGATCAGCATGATGTCCTGCTCGCCGCTCTTGGAGCGCTTGATGTACTCGCCCCATTCGTAGCTGACGATCTTGGTCTTGACGCCGATCTTGGCCCAGTCCTGCTGCAGCATTTCCGCCATCAGGCGCGCATTGGGGTTGTAGGGACGCTGCACCGGCATGGCCCAGAGGGTGAGCTCGGTGCCTTCCTTGAAGCCGGCTTCCTTGAGCAGGGCCTTGGCCTTTTCCGGATCGTAGGGCGCGTCCTTGATGGACTTGTCATAGGACCACTGGGTCGGCGGCATGCTGTTGACGGCTACCTGGCCAGCGCCCTGGTAGACGGCATTGATGATGGCCTCCTTGTTGACGGCCATGTCCATGGCCTGGCGCACCTTGAGCTTGATCAGTTCGCCATGCTCGACGTTGTAGGAGATATAGCCCAGGTTGAAGCCTGGCTGCGACGGCAGCTTAAGGTTCGGATCCTTCTTCAGGCCATCCAGGTCCGCCGGACGCGGGTAGACAGTGATCTGGCATTCACCGGCCTTGAGTTTCTGCATCCGCACCGAAGGATCGGTGTTGATGGAGAAGATCAGGTTGTCCACTTTGGGACCATCGACCTTGTCCCAGTAGTCCGGATTGGCCTTGTAGCGGATCACCGCATCCTTCTGGTAGCGGCTGAAGACGAAGGGGCCGGTGCCGATAGGCTTCTGGTTGATCTCGGCCGCCTTGCCGGCCTTGAGCAGCTTGTCGGCGTACTCGGCCGACTGGATCGACGGGAAGGGCATTGCCAGATTCTGCAGGAAGGCGGCATCCACTTCGTTGAGGGTCATGCGCACCGTGTGGTCGTCGACCTTTTCCACCTTGGCGATGTTCTGGTCGAGGCCCATGTCGGTGAAGTAGGGGAATTCGGTGGGGTAAGCCTTACGGAACGTATTGTTCTTGTCCAGCATGCGCTGGAAGGTGAACAGCACGTCATCGGCATTGAACTCGCGGGTCGGCTTGAAGTAGTCCGTGGTGTGGAATTTCACGCCCTTGCGCAGATGGAAGGTGTAGACCTTGCCGTCTTCGCTGATGTCCCAGCTTTCCGCCAGACCCGGCTTGACCTGGGTGCCGCCGCGCTCGAACTGGGTCAGCTTGTTGAAGATGGTTTCCGCCGACGCATCGAAGTCCGTGCCGGTGGTGTATTGCGCCGGATCGAAGCCGGCCGGGCTGCCTTCGGAGCAGAACACCAGGTTGGTCGCCTGGGCCAGGGGTGCGCCGGCCAGCAGACCGGAAGCGAAGAGGGCAGCGAGTACGTTCTTGTGCATGGAGACCTCATGTCGGGGACGGCGCAACACGATGTGGCGTTGCGAAACAGAATGCCGGTGTCTTGTGGACAAATGAGCCCACATGCACAGCTTATGCCCATGTCCATAGCTCAGGCGAGCTATTGACCCAAGGTGACCCAAACACAAAACAGATGTCGCAAAGATGTAAGACGAGGTGTCGCAACTAGGAATCAGTGCGCACCAAAAGTGCGCACCGAGACAGCATTGTTACTTTTCTGCACTAGATCAGGGCATCTGTACTTCGATGGTACCGCCTGCCGTCACTTCGACAGTGGTCGTGCCCGGGGCGACGTCAGGGGTCACGGCATCACTGGCGGCCTTCATCGCCGACATGCGCAGCATCGGCAGCGGCTGGGGAACACCGCTGGTGCCCAGGTCCAGATTGACGATGCGATAGCCCGAGCCACCCAGGGCCTCGGTGGCCAACTGGGCGCGTGCCTTGAAGGCGGCCACGGCGTCCTTGAACAGGGCGTCCTCCTGCTGCTTGCGGGTGCCGTCGGCGATGGTGAATTGCAGATTGCCCATCTTCAGGCTGCCCAACAGTTCGCCGGTCAACTTGGACAGGGCGGCGAAGTCGGCGCTTTCCAGGCGCAGTTCACCGCGCTCGCGCCAGGCGTTGATCGCCCGGCCCTGATCTTCGTAGACCGGATAGGTGTTGCGATTGCCCAGAGAGACATCCACGCCTTTGACCTTGCGTGCCTGTTCCAGAGCCGCGTTGAGGGTCTTGGTGGTGTCGCTGGCCAGGGCCGCGGGATCCTGGCCCTGGCTTTCGGTATAGAGCATGACCTGCATGCGGTCGCGCGGCACTTCACGACTGACCTCGGCCCTCAGGCTGATCTGGTTGTAGCGCGGTTCGTCGGCCTGGGCGCCGGTGGCGAGCAGGGCACTGAACAGGGCGGCGCCCAGCGCGAGCGGGCGTAGGGAAGGGGTCATGGTGTTCTCCTGATTGGCGGTACGACAGCGGTGTGACCTCAGACCCGCCGGTTGGTGCGTCGCTTTGCCGCGTCGGCGGCTGAGGGCGAACGGCTCTCGCTATAATGGCGAGTCTGCTCTGACGGGCAGGCCCGCCAGGGGCTGCCGTCTCGATCGTTTCTTGCGCCTGGAACCTCGCATGTTCTCCTTGCCCGTTCAATGGTTGTCCGCCAATCGCCAGAATCTCGGGCGCCTGGTGCTTATCCGCGTGCTGGTGCTGGCCGCCCAGGCCGGCTCGGTCGGCATCGCCCGGCTGTCGGGCATCGTCCAGCTGCCCTGGACGGCCCTGGCCATCACCCTGGGCGTCTCCGCGGTGCTCTGCCTGTTCGCCGCCCTGCGGCTGACCCGCCCCTGGCCGGTCACCGAGCAGGAATATGCCGCGCACCTGGGCTGCGACCTGGCCATCCACAGCGCCCTGTTGTATTTCGCCGGAGGTCCGACCAACCCCTTCGCCTCCTATTACCTGGTGCCCCTGACCATCGCCGCGGCCACGCTGCCCTGGCTCTACACCCTGGTGCTGGCGGCCCTGACCCTGGTGGTCTTCTCGCTGATGCTGCTCTCCTACGAGCCGCTGCATCTGCTGGTGGCCAACGACGGTGCGGTGCTCAGCTACGGCATGTGGCTGAGCTTCGCCCTGTCCGCCGCCGTCATCACCCTGTTCGTCGCGAGGATGGCCACTGCCCTGCGCGAGCAGGAGAATCTGCAGGCCCAGCGCCGCGAGCAAGCCATGCGCGACCAGCAACTGCTGGCGGTGGCCACCCAGGCCGCGGGCGCTGCCCACGAACTGAGCACGCCGCTGTCCACCATGAGCGTGCTGCTCAAGGAATTGCAGCAGGAGCATGCCAATCAGCCGACCCTGAGCGAGGACCTCAAGCTGTTGCAGGCGCAGGTCGGCCAGTGCAAGCAGACCCTGCAGCAACTGGTGCGCGCCGCCGAGGCCGACCGCCGGCAGACGGTGCAGGAACAGACCGCCGTGGAGTGGCTGGAGGCGACCATGGATCGCTGGCACCTGATGCGCCCGGAAGCCAGCTACAGTTTCGAGGTGGTCAGTCTGGGCACGCCGCCGCGGCTGACGCCGCCGGTCGAACTTACCCAGGCGCTGCTGAATCTACTCAACAATGCCGCCGACGCCTGCCCGGAAAACCTGGCCATCCGTCTGCACTGGGATGCCCGCGAGCTATGCCTGTCGATCCGCGACCATGGCGCCGGCGTGCCTCTGGCCATCGCCGAGCAGCTGGGCAAGCCCTTCTTCACCACCAAGGGCAAGGGCTTCGGCCTGGGCCTGTTCCTCAGCCAGGCCAGCGTCACCCGCGCCGGTGGCACGGTGAAGCTCTACAATCACGAAGAAGGCGGCACCCTGACCGAATTGCGCCTGCCGCGGCACTACGCCCTGGCGTGAATGCCTGGAGAATTCTATGACTGACGACCTCAACAGCGGTTTCGACGACCAGCCCCATATCCTGCTGGTCGACGACGACCCTACCTTTACCCGGGTAATGGCCCGCGCCATGGACCGTCGCGGCCTGCGCGTGTCCATCGCCGACAGCGCCGAAGAAGGCCTGCAGCTGGCCAAGGACGACCTGCCGGACTACGCCGTGGTCGACCTGAAGATGGAAGGCGACTCGGGCCTGGTACTGCTGCCCAAGCTGCTGGAATTGCATCCGGACATGCGCGTGGTCTTGCTGACCGGCTATTCCAGCATCGCCACCGCCGTGGAAGCCATCAAGCGCGGCGCCACCAACTACCTGTGCAAGCCGGCTGATGCCGACGACGTCCTGGCTGCCCTGCTCGCCCAGCACGCCGATCTCGACACCCTGGTACCAGACAATCCCATGTCGGTGGATCGCCTGCAGTGGGAGCACATCCAGCGGGTACTGTCCGAGCACGAAGGCAACATCTCGGCGACCGCCCGCGCCTTGGGCATGCACCGCCGGACCCTGCAGCGCAAGCTGCAGAAGCGCCCCGTACGCCGCTGAGCGAGCCTCATCGTCCACCGGCCATGGACGATGAGTGTTACATTGTTTCAGTCAGAATTCGTTCAGGCTTTCCGGCATAGGCTGTGCAGGCGTCTCGTTGAGCAGTCCTTGAGAGTCCGAGCATGTCCGAATCCGCCGTACCCGTGCCCTCCGTCTACGGGGCTTCCCGTGGGCATTTCCTGGCCCGCGTCTGGGCCCTGATCACCCCCTACTGGCGCAGTGAAGAGAAGGGCAAGGCCTGGCTCCTACTGTCCGTGGTCATCGCCCTGTCCCTGGCCGGGGTCGGCCTGTCGGTGGCCCTGAACACCTGGTATCGCTACTTCTACGATGCCCTGCAGAATCGCGATCTGGCCGCCTTCATCCGGCTGATGCTGTACTTCTGCGGCCTGGCTACCACCGCCATCCTGCTGGCGGTGTACCGGCTGTACCTGACCCAGGCGCTGACCATCAACTGGCGGCGCTGGCTGACCGAAAAGCACTTCGGCCTCTGGCTGTCCGATCGCAACTACTATCAGCTGGAACGCGAGGGTGGTGCCGACAACCCTGACCAGCGCCTCACCGAAGACATCCGCGACTTCGCCGACACCACCCTGAGTCTGGGCCTGGGCTTCATCCGTACCGTGGTCAGCTTGGTGTCCTTCAGCATCATCCTGTTCGGCATCTCCGGCGACATCACCCTGTTCGGCATTACCATCCCGGCCTATATGTTCTGGGCCGCGCTGATCTACGCCACCATCGGCACCTGGCTGACCCACCTCATCGGCCGTCGGCTGATCGGCCTCTATAACCAGCAGCAGCGCTATGAGGCCGACCTGCGCTTCGGCCTGATCCGCGTCCGCGAAAAGGCCGAGAGCGTGGCGTTGTTTCGCGGTGAAGCCAACGAGCACCAGCGCCTGCTGGAGCGCTTCGGCTATGTCTGGGGCAACTACCACCTGGTGATGAACTACACCAAGCGACTGACCTTCTTCACCGCCGGCTACAGCCAGATCGCCATCATCGCCGGCTTCGTCCTGGCGGCGCCGCGTTACTTCTCCGGCAAGATCCAGCTGGGCGATCTGATGCAGATCAACTCGGCCTTCGGCAATGTCCAGGAAAGCCTCAGCTGGTTCGTCGACGCCTATGTCAGCCTGGCCGGCTGGCGCGCCGTCTCCGACCGTCTGCTGACGTTCCGCGAGGCCATGGCCGAATTCAGCCAGGAGACCGATATCCTGGTGCCCCATGCCAGTGACAGCGACCTGGTTTTGGAAGGGCTTTCCCTGGGGGCCGCCGGCCGGTTGCTGCTGCACCCCACCGATCTGCGCATCGCCCGTGGTGAGCACCTGCTGATCGAAGGCGCCTCGGGCAGCGGCAAGAGCACCCTGCTGCGCGCCCTGGCCGGACTCTGGCGGCAAGGGCAGGGCGGTATCGCCGTACCGCCGGGGCGTCAGCTGTTCCTGCCGCAGCAACCCTATCTGCCCATCGGCACCCTGCGTGAAGCCCTGGCCTATCCGCAGCCGGCGGATGCCTATTCCGACGAGCGCCTGGCCGAGGTGCTGCATCAATGCCGCCTCGATCACCTGCGCGAGCACCTGGACGAAGCCCGTCATTGGGAGCGCACCCTGTCGCCGGGCGAGCAGCAGCGCGTGGCCCTGGCGCGGGCGCTGCTCTATGCCCCTGACTGGCTGTTCCTCGATGAAGCCAGCTCGGCATTGAGCGAAGCGGACGAACGCGCCCTTTACGAACGCCTGCTGAGCGAGAATCCCGGCCTTACCCTGGTCAGCGTCGGCCATCGTCCGAGTCTGCGCGCCTACCACCGCCGCCACCTGCTGCTGGAGGGACAAGAACTGCGTCCTAGAGCGGTTGGCGAAGTGCCTTGATATGGACTAAGCGGTCTAAATCGGGCGTTTTGGGGAAGGTGGGTGCTATGATTCCGGAGTTACTTCAATTGGTACGAAAATCCATGTCAGCACCCACCGTATCCCGCCCCCGAAAAAGACCCCGTAGCCTGGCAGAAGAGGTCGTCGGGGTGCTGATTCAGCAGATCGGCGATGGCCAGTTCCAGCCCGGCGACAAGCTTCCCACTGAGTCGGCCATCATGCAGGCCCAGGGCGTGAGCCGCACCGTGGTGCGCGAGGCCATTTCCCGACTGCAGGCCGGTGGCTATGTGGAGACTCGCCACGGCATCGGCACCTTCGTGCTGGAGCGGCGCCCCGAGTCGCCGCTGCCGATCGATCCAGCCACCATCACCACCCTCAAGGACGTGCTGGCGATGCTCGAATTGCGCATCAGCCTGGAAGTCGAAGCCGCCGGTCTGGCCGCCCAGCGCCGCTCGGCCGAGCAACTGCAGGCCATGTGGGCATTGCTGGAAGCCATGCGCACCGGCGTCGAAGAGCCTGATCGCGCGGTGAGCGCCGACCTGGAGCTGCACCTGCTGATCGCCAGCTCGACCGGCAATCGCTATTTCAGCGACATCATGAGCTACCTGGGCACGGTGCTGATTCCCCGGACCCGCCTCAATTCCGCCTATCTCGCCCACGATGACCAGCAGCTCTACCAGCGTCGTCTGGATGCGGAGCACGAAGCCATCGTCCAGGCCATCGAAGACGGCAACTTGGAAGCGGCTCGCGCCGCCATGCGACTGCACCTGAGCAACAGTCGCGAGCGTCTGAGACGCGCTCACGAAGAAATGGAGCGTCAGGCGGAAGAGGTCTGAAACAGGGCTGGAGCGTCTTAAGGGGCATTTTTCTGGTTGGGGCTTGCCCCTTCCATAAAAGAGGTTGTACGATGACTTACAACAGGTAGCGGACCTGCCGCACCTTAGTCCAACCTATGCCGAGGCACTCAAGATGACTCCACAAGAACTCAAACACGTCCTCTCTTCCGGTCTGCTGTCCTTCCCGCTGACCGACTTCGATGCCAACGGCGACTTCCGTCCCGACACCTATGCCAAGCGCCTGGAGTGGCTGGCCCCCTATGGCGCGACCGCGCTGTTCGCCGCCGGCGGCACCGGTGAATTCTTTTCCCTGGAAGCCAGTGAATACAGCGGCATCATCAAGACCGCCGTGGATACGTGCCAGGGCAGCGTACCGATCCTCGCCGGTGTCGGTGGCTCCACCCGCCAGGCCATCGCCTACGCCCAGGAAGCCGAACGTCTGGGCGCCAAGGGTCTGCTGCTGCTGCCGCACTACCTGACCGAAGCCAGCCAGGACGGTGTGGCCGCCCATGTCGAAGCCGTCTGCAAGTCGGTCAAGATCGGTGTGGTGGTCTACAACCGCAACGTCTGCCGCCTGCAGCCGCACCATCTGGAGCAGCTGGCCGAGCGCTGCCCGAACCTGATCGGCTACAAGGACGGCCTGGGCGACATCGAGCTGATGGTCGCCATCCGCCGCCGCCTCGGTGATCGCTTCAGCTACCTGGGTGGCCTGCCCACCGCGGAAGTCTATGCCGCCGCCTACAAGGCGCTGGGCGTGCCGGTCTATTCCTCGGCCGTGTTCAACTTCGTCCCCAAGACCGCCGTGCAATTCTACGAAGCCATCGCCCGTGACGATCATGAGGCGGTCGGCAAGCTGATCGACGACTTCTTCCTGCCGTACCTGGAAATCCGCAACCGTTGCGCCGGCTATGCCGTCAGCATCGTCAAGGCGGGCGCCAAGATCGCTGGCTACGACGCCGGTCCCGTGCGTACCCCGCTGACCGATCTCAAGCAGGACGAATACGAGCAACTGGCGGCACTGATGGACAAGCTCGGTCCGCAGTAACCACGGTTATCCAAGAGCGGCCTCACGGCCTCTCTTCCTGTTGCACAACCCGCGTCCAGTCGCTTGGTCGCGGGCTTTTTTGTCCGCTTTACCTGAATGCGGCGGGGTTTAAGGGGCGTTAGGGTGTGGGTGCCACGCTGGATTACCCACCACGCCCCGATCCTGGAAAGGGTAGGGCGGCACCTGCCCATCCGTGCAAGGTGCAGCCAGAGAATCCCGCCATGGGCGCGGCCCTGTTGTGTCTGGCACTTGCCACGCCGCCTGTGCGTGCCGCCCTGGCCCAGGCAATCAGGTCGGCGCAGCCGTGAGGATTCCGCCATGCCAAGAGGCGCTTCGACGTGCAGCATGCGGTGGCCGGGCTACCCGGCCTGTCGAGCCTAGCGCAATGGTCAGTCCAGGCTGCGGATGCTGACCTTGGAGGTGCCATCGGCCACCATGTCGAGGCGATCGGCCGCACTGCGTGACAGGTCGATCACCCGGCGACGCACCGTCGGGCCGCGATCATTGATGCGGACCACTACGCTGCGACCGTTGGCCAGATTGGTGACCTGGACCCGGGTGCCGAAGGGCAGGGTGCGGTGGGCCGCGGTCAAGGCGTTGGGATCGTACTTCTCGCCGCTGGCGGTGCGGCGACCGGCGTGCCACTTGGAGTAGAAGGACGCCATGCCGGTGTCCTGATAGTCATGGGCCGCGCTGGAGGATAGCGGTGGCGGGAAGCTCTCATGACTGGCGCAACCAGCGAACAGCAGGACCAGCGACAGCAGTCCGGCACGGTGGATCCGATGCATCTCGATGCCTCCTGGCAAAACGACCGGCAGCAGCTTAAGGGGTCGGACCGAGACTGTCAGCCCAGGTCCGTAACCCCGTGCGACTGCCGTCAGCCTTCCAGTTTCTGCTTGAGCAACTGGTTGACCTGGCCGGGGTTGGCCTTGCCCTTGGAAGCCTTCATCGCCTGGCCGACGAAGAAGCCGAACATCTTGCCGCGCTTGGCTTCGTCGCTGGCGCGGTATTGCTCGACCTGGGCGGCGTTGGCCGCCAGGACCTCGTCCAGCATGGCCTCGATGGCGCCGCTGTCGGTGACCTGCTTGAGGCCCTTGGCTTCGATGATGGCATCGGCGCTGGCGCCTTCGCCGGCGGCCAGGGCTTCGAACACCATCTTGGCGATCTTGCCGGAGATGGTGTCGTCCTTGATGCGCAGGATCAGGCCGCCCAGCTGGGCCGCGCTCACCGGTGCCTGGCCGATCTCCAGGTCCTGCTTGTTGAGCAGGCTGGACAGGTCGCCCATCACCCAGTTGGCGGCCAGCTTGGCATCGCCGCTCACCCGCTGGACCTCCTCGAAGTAGTCGGCCAACTCACGGCTGGCGGACAGCACGCTAGCGTCATAGACCGACAGGCCGTATTCGTTCTGGAAGCGATCACGCTTCTCGGTCGGCAGCTCGGGCAGCTGGCTGCGCACCTCGGCCAGGAAGGCCGGCTCGATCACCACCGGCAAGAGATCGGGACAGGGGAAGTAACGGTAGTCGTTGGCTTCTTCCTTGCTCCGCATGGAGCGGGTCTCGTCCTTGTTGGGGTCGTACAGGCGGGTTTCCTGCACCACCTTGCCACCGTCCTCGATCAGTTCGATCTGGCGCTGCACCTCGTGGTTGATGGCCTTTTCGATGAAGCGGAAGGAGTTGACGTTCTTGATCTCGGCACGGGTGCCGAAGGCTTCCTGACCCTTGGGGCGCACCGAGACGTTGCAGTCGCAACGCAGCGAGCCTTCGGCCATGTTGCCGTCGCAGATGCCCAGGTAGCGCACCAGGGCATGGATGGCTTTCACATAGGCCACGGCTTCCTTGGCGCTGCGGATGTCCGGCTCGGAAACGATCTCCAAGAGCGGCGTACCGGCGCGGTTCAGGTCGATGCCGCTCATGCCGTGGAAGTCTTCGTGCAGGCTCTTGCCGGCGTCTTCTTCCAGATGCGCTCGGGTGATGCCGATGCGCTTGACGGTGCCATCTTCCAGGGTGATGTCCAGGTGGCCCTTGCCAACGATGGGATGATCCATCTGGCTGGTCTGGTAGCCCTTGGGCAGGTCCGGGTAGAAGTAGTTCTTGCGCGCGAAGACGTTGCGCTCGGCGATCTCGGCATCGATGGCCAGGCCGAACTTGCAGGCCATGCGCACGGCCTCGGCGTTGAGCACCGGCAGGGTGCCAGGCATGCCGAGGTCGACCAGGCTGGCGTGGGCGTTGGGCTCGGCGCCGAAGCTGGTGGCGCTGCCGGAGAAAATCTTCGATTGAGTGCTGAGCTGAGCGTGGATCTCAAGCCCGATCACGGTTTCCCATTGCATGTCTCTATCCTTCCTCAGAAGCCGCTCGGCGCCTGGCGATGCCAGTCGCTGACCTGCTGGTACTGGTGGGCGACGTTGAGCAGACGGCCTTCCTGGAAATAGTTGCCGAGCAGTTGCACGCCCACCGGCAGGCCGTCGACGAAGCCGGCCGGCATCGACAGGCCGGGAATGCCGGCGAGGTTGGCGGCGATGGTGTAGAGGTCTTCGAGGTAGGCGGAGACCGGATCGTTGCTCTTCTCGCCGAGTTTCCAGGCCAGGTTCGGCGTGGTCGGGCCGAGGATGACGTCGACCTCGGCGAAAGCCGCGACGAAGTCGTTCTTGATCAGCCGGCGGATGCGCTGGGCCTTGAGGTAGTAGGCGTCGTAGTAGCCGGCCGACAGGGCATAGGTGCCGACCATGATGCGCCGCTTCACCTCGGCGCCGAAGCCTTCACCACGGGACCTCTTGTAGAGATCCTCCAGGTTGACCGGGTTCTCGCAGCGATAGCCGAAGCGCACACCGTCGAAGCGCGACAGGTTGGAGCTGGCCTCGGCCGGGGCGATGACGTAGTAAGCCGGAATCGCGTGCTGCAGCGTGGGCAGGGAGATGTCCTTGACGGTGGCGCCGAGCTTTTTCAGCGCCTCGACCACGGCCAGCACCTTGTCACCGATGCGGGCATCCAGCCCGGCGCCGAAGTACTCCCGCGGCAGGCCGATGCGCAGGCCGGTCAGCGGCTGCTGCAGGGCGGCGCGGTAGTCGTCCACCGGCTGGTCGACGCTGGTGGAGTCCTTGGGATCGAAACCGGCCATGGCCTGCAGCAGCAGGGCGCAATCCTCGGCGGTGCGGGCCAGGGGGCCGCCCTGGTCGAGACTGGAGGCGTAGGCGATCATGCCCCAGCGCGAGACGCGGCCATAGGTGGGCTTGATGCCGGTGAGGTTGGTCAGGGCCGCCGGCTGGCGGATCGAGCCGCCGGTGTCGGTGCCGGTGGCAGCCGGCAGCAGGCGCGCGGCCACGGCCGCGGCGGAACCGCCGGAGGAGCCACCCGGGACGCGGGTGAGGTCCCAGGGATTCTTCACCGGGCCGTAGTGGCTGGATTCGTTGGCCGAACCCATGGCGAATTCGTCCATATTCAGCTTTCCGAGGGAAACGGTACCGGCCGCGGCCAGCCGCTCCACCACGGTGGCGTCATAGGGCGCCTTGAAGCCGGTGAGGATCTTCGAGCCGCAGCTGGTGAGCACCCCCTGAGTGCAGAATAGATCCTTGTGGGCGAGGGGCGCACCGAGCAGGGCGCCGGTCTCGCCCGCGGCGCGGCGGGCGTCGGCGGCGCGGGCCTGGGCCAGGGCCGCATCGGCGGTCACGGTGATGAAGCTGTTGAGCTGGGGATCGAGCTGCTCGATCCGCTGCAGCAGGCCGCGGGTCAATTCCTCGGCGGAAAAATCCTTCGCGGCCAGGGCGGCGGCGATCTCGGTCAGGGTCAGCTGATGCATGTCGTGTCTCACTCGATCACCTTGGGGACCAGGTACAGGCCGGCTTCCACCGCCGGGGCGATGGCCTGGTAGGCCGCGCGCCGGTCGCCTTCGGTGGCCTGGTCGGGGCGCAGCCGCTGGGTGGCTTCCAGCGGGTGGGCGAGGGGATCGATACCCGTGGTGTCCACGGCCTGCATCTGGTCGACGAGGCCGAGGATGTCGTTGAGGGTAGCGGTGGTAGCGGCGAGATCCGCTTCATCGAGACCCAGACGGGCCAGGTGAGCGATCTTTTCGACGTCGGTGCGTTCGAGCGCCATCGGCTTCTCCAAGCAGGAAGGCGGCGTGACCCGGTTGGCGGCCGCGTATGCTGGAGACGGGCTGGGCGGGTCGGGCGCCGCGTTGAACAGGGGCTTAACGGCCCGGAAAAGCTCTCAATCTAGCATATCGGCGCCTTGCCCTAAATCCCTGCGATTGTTAGAGTCTGCCGCACTTTTTTACCCGCACGTTTGTCCTGTCGCGTGCCTGCTTGTCACCGCCTAGGGTCACCTCATGTTCAAGAAATTGCGTGGCATGTTCTCCAGCGATCTGTCGATCGACCTGGGAACCGCCAACACCCTGATTTATGTCCGCGAGCGTGGCATCGTGCTCAACGAGCCGTCCGTCGTCGCCATTCGTACCCATGGCAACCAGAAGAGCGTCGTCGCCGTCGGTACCGACGCCAAGCGCATGCTCGGTCGGACGCCGGGCAACATTTCCGCCATTCGCCCGATGAAGGACGGTGTCATCGCCGACTTCAGCGTCTGCGAAAAGATGTTGCAATACTTCATCAACAAGGTGCACGAGAACAGCTTCCTGCAGCCCAGTCCGCGGGTGCTGATCTGTGTGCCCTGCAAGTCGACCCAGGTCGAGCGTCGCGCCATTCGCGAATCCGCGCTGGGCGCCGGTGCCCGCGAGGTGTTCCTGATCGAGGAGCCCATGGCCGCAGCCATCGGCGCCGGTCTGCCGGTCGAGGAAGCGCATGGTTCCATGGTCGTCGACATCGGTGGCGGCACCACCGAGATCGCGCTGATCTCGTTGAACGGCGTGGTCTATGCCGAATCCGTCCGCGTCGGCGGTGATCGCTTCGACGAAGCCATCGTCACCTACGTGCGTCGCAACTACGGCAGCCTGATCGGCGAATCCACCGCCGAGCGCATCAAGCAGGAAATCGGCACCGCCTATCCGGGCGGCGAGGTCCGCGAGATCGACGTCCGTGGCCGCAACCTGGCCGAAGGCGTACCGCGCAGCTTCACCCTCAATTCCAACGAGGTGCTCGAAGCCATGCAGGAATCCCTGGCGACCATCGTCCAGGCGGTCAAGAGCTGCCTAGAGCAGTCGCCGCCGGAACTGGCCTCCGACATCGCCGAGCGCGGCCTGGTGCTGACCGGTGGTGGCGCCCTGCTGCGCGATCTGGACAAGCTGCTGTCGCTGGAAACCGGGCTGCCGGTGATCGTCGCCGAAGACCCGCTGACCTGCGTGGCTCGTGGCGGCGGCAAGGCGCTGGACATGATGGATCGCCACGCCATGGACCTGCTGTCCACCGAATAAGGCAGTTCCAGGCTACAGGCCCCGCTCCGGCTGCCCCTGGCGGCCGGAGCGCTGGGCGCGTTCTGCGAGGAACTCACCATCAAGCCGATTTTCAGCAAAAGCCCGGCGCTGGGCATTCGTCTGCTGATCCTGGCCGCCCTTTCGGTGGGTGTCATGGTCACCGACGCGCGCTTCGACTACCTGAAACCGGTACGCAGCGAACTGGCGCTGGTCCTCTCGCCCCTCTATGAGGTGGCGGGCTTTCCCCTGCGCGCCTGGGAAGGCGTCAGCGATCAGTTTTCCAGCCGCACCGAGCTGATGGCGGAAAACGAGCGTCTCAAGGCCGAACAGCTGCTGCTGCAACGCCGCCTGCAGAAACTCGCCGCCCTCACCGAACAGAACGTGCGCCTGCGCGAACTGCTCAATTCGGCCGCCCTGGTGGACGACAAGGTGCTGGTCGGTGAACTGATCGGTGTCGACCCCAATCCCTATACCCATCGCATCATCATCGACAAGGGCGCGAAGGACGGCGTCTTCGTCGGCCAGCCGGTGCTCGACGCCAGCGGCCTGATGGGCCAGGTGGTGGAAGTGATGCCCTATTCGGCGCGCGTCCTGCTGCTTACCGACGTGACCCACAGCATTCCGGTGCAGGTCAATCGCAACGGCCTGCGCGCCATTGCCGTCGGCACCGGCAACCCCGAGCGCCTGGAACTGCGCTATGTGGCCGACACCGCCGACATCAAGGAAGGCGATCTGCTGGTGAGCTCCGGCCTGGGGCAGCGCTTCCCGGCCGGCTATCCGGTGGCCACGGTATCCAAGGTGATCCACGATTCGGGGCAACCCTTCGCCGTGGTGCGCGCCATTCCCACCGCCAAGCTCAATCGCAGTCGCTACATGCTGCTGGTGTTCAGCGATACCCGAACTCCCGAGCAGCGCGCCAATGACGCTGCCGAGGCGCAGGAAGCCGCGGATCGCCACGCGGCCCAGCGTCCGGCCGCCCCGGCGAATCCGCCCCCGGCCGGGGCCTCTGCCGCGCAACCGGCGGCAGCCAGCGCCACGCCGGCGCCCGCGGCCACCACGGGCAGTCGCACCGCGACCCCCACCAAGCCGCCGGCAGCGGCCCAGGGCAGTAGCGCGACTCATCCCGCCACGCCGACCAAGCCTCCGGCGAACGCCAACGGCAGCACCGCTCATCCGGCCACCAAGCCGCCCGTCCACGGGGTGACCGGTACCCCTGGGCAGCCGACGGCCAGCAGTCAGGCGCCAGGCCGCACTCAGCAACCCGCACCGGAACTGCCGGACGAGGGTGATCGTTGATGGCGCTGCGCATCGGCCACAAGGGGTGGGTAATCTGGCTCACCCTGCTGGTCGGCTTGCTGCTGTCCGTCGCGCCCATGCCGGAATTCATGGAGATCGGCCGCCCGCTGTGGCTGGCCATGCTGCTGACCTTCTGGACCCTGACCCTGCCGCATCGCGTCGGTCTGTTCACCGCCTGGGTGATGGGCATCGCCGAAGACGTGCTCTATGGCAACCTGCTGGGCCAGACCGCCCTGGTGTTGAGTCTGGTGGTGTTCCTCGTCCGTTCCCTGGCGCAGCGATTGCGCGCCTTTCCCATCTGGCAACAGAGCTTCGTGCTGCTGGTGATCTACGGCATCGCCCAGCTGCTGGCACTGTGGCTCAACGCCCTGGCCGGCAGCCGACCTCCGACCCTGGTGTTTCTCACTCCCTCGCTGGTCAGCGCGCTGCTCTGGCCGTGGATCTATCTGTTGCTCCGCGGGCTGCGCCTCAGATTCGGCGTCAACTGAATTGGCTTCGCGGGTCCTGGACTGGCATGCTCCCGTCATCTTCCTGTCGTCTGGTCGTCGTCGATGCCCCAGCTCTACCTTGCCTCCGCTTCGCCTCGTCGCGCCGAACTGCTCGAACAGATCGGCGTCGCCTTTCAGAAGGTCGCTGCGGCGGTGGACGAAACCCCCCATCCCGGCGAGGCGGCGGACGCCTATGTCGAGCGCCTGGCGCGGGCCAAGGCGGCGATGGGCTGGCAGGTGCTGGCCGGTGCCTCCGCCGGCTGCGTGCTGGGCGCCGACACCTGCGTGGTGCTCGATGACCAGCTGCTCGGCAAGCCCCGCGATCGCGCCGACGCCCTGGCCATGCTCGCCGCCCTCAGCGGGCGCCGACACCAGGTGGTGACCGGCGTTGCCGTCGCCGATGGCGAGCGCTGCCTGAGTCGCGTGGTATCCGCCGCGGTGGAATTCCGCCCCCTGGCGCCCGGGGAGGCCGAACGCTACTGGGACACCGGCGAGCCGGCCGACAAGGCTGGCAGCTACGCCATTCAGGGCGCCGGCGCGGTGTTCGTGCGCGGCCTGCAGGGTAGCTACAGTGCCGTCGTAGGGCTGCCGCTGTGCGAAACCGCGGAACTGCTGAGCGCTTTCGCCATCCCTTGTTGGCGGTCTGTCGGACGGCCGACCATCTAGTCCTGAGGCGCCTGGCGCCTTGGTCCCCTTTCTGCCCTTCCACGTCGTCCAAGAGTCCTCCATGAGCGAAGAGATCCTCATCAACATCACTCCCATGGAGTCCCGTGTCGCCGTCGTGGAAAACGGTGTGCTGCAGGAGGTGCACGTCGAGCGCACCCTGAGACGCGGCATCGTCGGCAATATCTATCGCGGCCGGGTGGTGCGGGTGCTGCCGGGCATGCAAGCGGCCTTCGTCGACATCGGCCTGGCCCGCGCGGCCTTCATCCATGCCGCCGAGATCTCCCAGCGCGAAGGCGCGGCGGTGGAGAGCATCAATGCCCTGGTGCGCGAGGGCCAGACCCTGGTGGTCCAGGTCACCAAGGATCCCATCGGTACCAAGGGCGCGCGCCTCACCACCCATCTGTCCATCCCCTCGCGCTACCTCGTCTATATGCCGCGCACCTCCCACGTCGGTATCTCGCTGAAGATCGAGGACGAAGCCGAGCGCGAGCGGCTCAAGGCGATCATGGCGCGCTGCGTGGAGAGCGAGGGCATCGAGCACGAAGGCGGCTTCATCCTGCGCACCGCCGCCGAGGCGGCGCGCGAAGAAGACATCCTGGCCGATATCCGCTATCTGCGTCGGCTCTGGCAGCAGATCTCCGGCAACCTCCAGGGGCCGACGCCGGTGCCCATCTACGAAGACCTGACCCTGGCCCTGCGCGCCCTGCGCGATCTGGTCGGGCCGCGCACGGAAAAGATCCGCGTCGACAGCCGCGAGAATTTCCAGCGCATCGGCCAGTTCGTCGAAGAGCTGATGCCCGAGGTGGCGACGCGGCTGGAGCACTATCCGGGCGAACGGCCGATCTTCGACCTCTATGGCGTGGAAGACGAGATCCAGAAGGCCCTGGAGCGCAAGGTGCTGCTCAAGTCCGGTGGCTATCTGGTGATCGACCCCACCGAGGCGATGACCACCATCGACGTCAATACCGGCGCCTTCGTCGGTCATCGCAATCTGGAAGAGACCATCTTCAAGACCAATCTGGAGGCGGCTACCGCCATCGCTCGCCAACTGCGGCTGCGTAATCTCGGTGGCATCATCATCATCGATTTCATCGATATGGAAGACGAAGAGCACCAGCGCCAGGTGATTCGCACCCTGGAAAAGCAGCTCGAACGCGACCATGCCAAGACCAACATCATCGGCATCACCGAGCTGGGTCTCCTGCAGATGACCCGCAAGCGCACCCGCGAGAGCCTTTCCCAGGTGCTCTGCGAGCCCTGCGCCAACTGCCAGGGGCGCGGCATTCTGCGTACCGCCGAGACCATCTGCTACGAGATCTTTCGTGAAATCCTGCGCGAGGCGCGGGCCTACCAGGCCAATTCCTATCTGGTGCTGGCCAACCAGAAGGTGGTGGATCGGCTGCTGGACGAGGAGTCGGGCAACGTCGCCGATCTCGAAGCCTTCATCGGCCGTACCGTCAAATTCCAGGTGGAGACCATGTATTCCCAGGAGCAGTACGATGTCGTGCTGCTCTAGGTCCGCGCCTTGATGGCCCTGTTCAAGCGTGGCGCGCTGGGTCTGGCGCTGCTGCTGCTCGCCCTGGTGACCCTCTATATGGGCCTGGGGCGGCTGCTCATGCCCTGGGTCGGCGAATACCGCAACGAAGTCGAGACGCGCGCCGCCGCTGCCCTGGGCGAACCGGTGCGCCTGGGGCGACTCGAGGGGCGCTGGGCCCGCTGGAATCCGGTGCTGATCCTGCGCGACCTGAGTCTCGGACGCGGCGAAGGTACGGTGCAGCTGGATCATCTCAAGGTGGTGCCGGATGTCCTTGGCAGCCTCTGGCATCGCCAGCTGCGGCTCAAGTCCGTGCAGATCGACGGGGTCCATCTGGTGCTGGAGGAGGATGCCCAGGGGCACTGGCAACTGCGCGGCCTGCCGCCGCGCGCGCCGGATGCCAAGCCCTTCGATCCGGGTCCCGTGCTCGATGGCCTGGCGCGGCTGGGCCATGCCAGTCTGCTGGACAGTCAGCTCAGCCTGATCCCCCAGCAGGGTTCCCCGGTGACCCTGAGGTATGCCGAGGCCAGCCTGTCCCGGCAGCTCAGCGGCGCCCTGGAATTGGCGACGCGTTTCCGCCTGCCCGATGGCGGCACGGTCGCGGCGCACTTCAGCGCCATGCCACGTCCTGAGGACTGGCGCGCCAGTGGGCTGGAAGGCTATGTCAGTTTGCCCGCCAGCGACTGGTCTCGCTGGGTCCCGGGCACCCTGACCCGACAATGGCAATTGCGCCGTGCCCAGGCGGAAGGCGAGCTCTGGTTCGCCTGGGCCGAAGGGCGGTTGCAACGTTCCCACCTGCGCCTGAAGGCGGATGAACTGACCCTCGCCTATGCCGACCATACCCCGGTGCGCCTGCAGGCCCTGACCCTGGACGCCGACCAGCAGGCCGGCGATGCCAACCGGTACAACGGGGCTCTGGCGCTCAAGACCCAGCTCGACGGCAAACCGCTGGAGGCACGCTATGGTCTGGGCTATGACAGCGCCCACCAGCACCTGCAGCTCCGTGGCGACCAGCTGGACCTTCGGCAGGCGGCGAGGCTGGCGCGGGATCTGGCGCCCTTGCCGGCGCCGGTGGTCCAGGCGCTCCAGGCGCTGGCGCCCCATGGCCAGCTGCGCAATCTCAACGCCGACTTGTATCTGCAGAAGCCACTGCGCGAGCGGCTTTCCTATGCGGCCAACCTGGAGCGGGTGGGCTTTGCCGCCTATCGTGGCGCCCCGGCCGCCGAGGGCGTCACCGGCAGCCTGAGCGGCAGCCTGGGCGGTGGCGAATTGCGCCTGGACAGCTCCGACTTCATGCTGCACCTGAGCGATCTCTTCCCTGAGCCGTGGCGCTATCGCACCGCCAAGGCGCGGCTGACCTGGAGTCTCGACGACCAGCGTTTCACCCTGGGCAGTGCCCTGATGCAGGTCACCGGGCCGGAGGGCGCGGCCAGTGGCGACATGCACATCCAGCTTGGCCTGTATCCGGAGGTGGACAGCTACATGGACCTGCGCGTCGGCCTCAAGGATGGCGACGCCAGCTACACCCGCAAGTACCTGCCCACCAAGCTGCCGGCCACGGATTTCAGCCCGGAGCTGGCCCAGTGGCTGACCACCGCCATCGTCGGCGGCCGCATTGACGAGGCCATCTACCAGTACCAGGGCTCCCTGCGCCACGGCTCGCCCGCGCACTCGCGCACCATGAGTCTGTTCTTCCGCGTGCACGACGCCCAGCTGGCCTATCAGCCCGGCTGGCCCGCCCTGCGCGAGGCGCGTGGCGATGTCTTCATCGAAAGCGACGGGGTCAAGGTCCAGGTCCCCGAGGGACGCATTCTCGACACCCGGGTCAGAGACGTCGAGGCGCGCATCCCGCTGCTGCACGATGGCAGCGCGCCGCACCTGCGTCTCTCCGCCCGACTCGACAGCAGCGTGCGCGATGGCCTGAAGATCCTCCAGGATACGCCGCTGCCGACCGCCAAGGTCTTTGCCGGCTGGAAGGGCGAGGGTGCGCTGAACAACAGCAGCCTGAATCTGGACATTCCCCTGGCCAAGGGGCAGCCACCGGTGGTGGTGGTCGAGCTGACGCCGGACAAGGCGCGCCTGGAACTGGACGATCCCCAACTGACCCTCACCGACCTGCGTGGCAGCTTTCGCTACGACACCCGCAGCGGCCTCAGCGCCCCCGACATCCAGGCGCGGGTCTTCGACCAGCCCATCCGCGGTCAGGCGCTGGCCGAGGGCAAGCCCGACGATCCCCGCACCCGGCTGGTGGTGGACGGCCGCGTTGACGTCGACCAGTTGGCGCGTTGGCTGGGTAGCGAAGGGCGACCCCTTCCGGCGCGTGGCCTGCTCGGTTATCGCCTCGGCCTGACCCTCGCCGAGCACAGCGAACTGGCCGTCACCTCGGATCTGCGCGGGGTGACCATCGATCTGCCGGCACCCTTCGGCAAGAGCGCCGAGGAGACGCGCGAAGGCTTCTTCAGCCTGGCGCTCAACGATGGCGAGCGGCGGGTGGAGGCGACCTACAAGGGCCTCGCCGATGCCGTGCTGATGCTCGATCCCAAGGCCATCGCCAAGGGCCGCGGCGAGATCGTGCTGGGGGGCGGCACCGCCAATTTGCCCACTGCCCCCGGCTACAACCTGCGCGGGCAACTGGCGGAATTCGATCTGGCCGCCTGGCAGGACGTCTACCAGCGCTATGGCAAGGCCAGTGCCGGTGGCGGTGGTAGCGCAGGGCAGGGCGGTGGCAATACCCTGGACATCTCCAGCCTCGGGCGGGGTGATCTCAGCTTCGGGCGCTTCCTGGCCTTCGGTCAGCAGATCGACAACCTGCGCCTCACCTACGAACCCCTGGGTACTGCCTGGCAACTCGGCCTGGCCAGCCAGACCATCGCGGGCCAGGTGCGCATTCCCCGCCAGACCGGGCAGCCGATCGACATCAATCTGCAACACCTGCGCATTCCCCAGACGCCGGCGGATCCCTCGGTGGCAAGCGAGGCGCCACGTCCCGATCCCCTGGCAGACGTCGATCCGCGCGCCCTGCCAGCGCTGAATCTGGCCATCGACCGTCTGGAACTGGGTGGTCGTCTGGTCGGCGCCCAGCGCCTGCAGCTCAGGCCTTCGCCGTCAGGCGCCAATTTCAATGCCCTGGATCTCGACCTGCGGGGCCTCAAGGTCATGGGCGCCCTGCGTTGGGAAGGCGCACCGGGTGCGACCCACAGCTACTACCAGGGACGTCTGTCTGGCGGCAACATCGCCGACATCCTGCTGGGCTGGAATTTCGCCTCCAGCGTCACCAGTCGCGATTTCCGCCTGGATGCCCGGGTCGACTGGCCTGGCTCGCCGGCCCATGTCGCCCTGGCCCGACTCAATGGCAGTCTCGATGCCCGCTTCAACGATGGCCAGCTGCGCCAGGTGGAAGGCACGGCTTCGGCGCTACGCATCTTCGGCCTGCTCAACTTCGAGTCCATCCGCCGCCGCCTGCGCCTGGACTTCTCCGATCTGTTCGGCAAGGGCCTGAGCTACGACAGCATCACCGGCGTGCTCGACGCCCAGCAGGGCGCCTTCCGCACCCGCAAGCCCATCAGCCTCAGCGGGCCGGGTGCCGAGATGAGTCTGCAGGGCCTGCTGGACATGGCCAGCAACCGGGTCGACGCCAACCTCAAGGTCGGGCTGCCGGTCAGCAACTCCCTGCCGCTGGCCGCGCTGATCGCCGGGGCACCCGCCATCGGTGGCGCGCTGTTCATCGTCGATCGACTGATCGGCGATCGCATCACGCGCATGGCCAGCATCAACTATCACATCGAAGGCCCCTGGCAGAATCCGACCATGACCACGGGCAAGCGCGATTGAGCATTGCCCTGCGGTGGCCCCGCTGCTTAGGATGGACGCTCCCTTCTGGAGTGCCTGCATGTCCATAGCCATCCTGCAGATGGTCAGCGGCCCCGCGGTGGCGGCCAATCTGCGCGCTGCCGAGCGACTGCTCGAACGCGCCGCCAACGCCGGTGCGCAACTGGCGGTGCTGCCGGAAAACTTCGTCGCCATCGGCCATTCGGCTCCCGCCGAACTGGCCCGAGCGGAGGCGCTCGGCGAGGGCGAGATCCTGCCCTGGCTGTCCAGCCAGGCGCGTGAACGAGGCCTCTGGCTGCTCGCCGGCACCCTGCCGCTGTTGCCCGACGGTGCCACTGAGGGCAAGCCCTGTGCCTGCTCGCTGCTGTATGACGACCGAGGGCAGCGCATCGCCCGCTACGACAAGTTGCACCTCTTCGATGCCGACGTCAGCGACAGCCAGGGCAGCTATCGCGAATCCGATCACTATGTCGCCGGCGAAGCCCTCACGGTGGTGGACACCCCGGTCGGTCGCCTGGGCCTGAGCGTCTGCTACGACCTGCGCTTTCCCGAACTCTACGGCGCCCTGCGTGCCGCCGGGGCGGAGCTTATCAGCGTCCCTTCGGCCTTTACCGTGCCCACCGGCCAGGCCCATTGGGAGCTGCTGCTGCGCGCCCGGGCGGTGGAGACCCAGAGCTACCTGCTGGGCGCTGCCCAGGGCGGTGTCCACGCCAATGGCCGCACGACTTGGGGCCACGCCATGGCAGTGGATCCCTGGGGCGAGATCCTGGCCGTCCAGGCCAGCGGCGAGGCGGTGCTGCTCATCGAGCGCGATGCCGAGCGCCAGGCCGAGTTGCGGCGGCGGATGCCCGTTACCCAGCACCGCCGCTTCGCACCGGCGCGCCTGGCCGAACGGCAATGACGGCCATTGGTCTTTTGCATCAGGGACCCGAGACTTCCGCGAGTAGGCTAGAGGCCAGCTCGCGACCCCTTCATCGTTCCGACGCCCCTGTTGGCGTCGTCTGGAGTTTCCATGAGTGATTACCTGAATAGCGTCGGCTCGGCCCTGCTGGGCCCCGGCGGACTCGCGGTGGACGATCTGCAACCCGTGCTGCAGCGGCTGGCCGGGCCCGGCATCGACGCCGCCGACCTGTATTTCCAGAGTATCGTCTCCGAGTCCTGGCTGCTGGAGGATGGCATCGTCAAGGAAGGCGGCTTCCACCTCGACCAGGGCGTCGGGGTACGGGCACTGTCCGGCGAGAAGACCGGTTTCGCCTACAGCAACGCCATTACCTGCGAGGCCCTGGATCTGGCCGCCCAAGCCGCGCGTTCCATCTCCCGCAGTGGCGTCGAGGGCCAGGTCCAGGCATTTCGTGCGGTAGAACCCGCGCAGCGCCTCTATGGCCAGGACAATCCCCTCGATGTGCTGGATCGAGCCACCAAGGTCACCTTCCTGAAGCAGCTGGACGAGGCCACCCGCGCCCTGGATCCGCGCATCCAGCAGGTCACCATCAGCCTGGCCGGGGTCTGGGAGCGCACTCTGGTGGCCGCGGTCGACGGCACCCTCGCTGCCGATGTGCGCCCGTTGGTGCGCCTGGGCGTCAGCGTCATCGTCGAGCAGAACGGCCGCCGCGAGCGCGGCAACAGCGGTGGTGGTGGTCGCTGCGACTATCGTTACTTCCAGCGTGACGACCGCGCCCTGGGCTATGCCCGCGAAGCGGTCCGCCAGGCGCTGGTCAATCTGGAGGCCACGGCGGCCCCGGCCGGTACCCTGCCGGTGGTGCTGGGCGCCGGCTGGTCCGGCGTGCTGCTGCACGAAGCGGTCGGCCATGGCCTGGAGGGCGATTTCAACCGCAAGGGCAGCTCCAACTACAGCGGCCAGCTCGGGCGCCAGGTAGCCTCGTCGCTGTGCACCATCGTCGACGACGGCACCCTGCCGGATCGCCGTGGCTCCCTGTCCATCGACGACGAGGGCACGCCCAGCGGCTACAACGTGCTGATCGAGAACGGCATCCTCAAGGGCTACATGCAGGACAAGCTCAACGCCCGGCTGATGGGCGTGGCGCCCACCGGCAATGGTCGCCGCGAGTCCTATGCCCACCTGCCCATGCCGCGCATGACCAACACCTACATGCTCGCCGGCCAGAGCGATCCGGCCGAGATCATCGCCTCGGTGGAGAAGGGCATCTATTGCGCCAGCCTGGGTGGCGGTCAGGTGGACATTACCAGTGGCAAGTTCGTCTTCACCACCAACGAGGCCTACCTGATCGAGAACGGCAAGCTCGGTCGTCCGGTGAAGGGCGCCACCCTGATCGGCAACGGACCTGAGGTCATGAACCGGGTATCCATGGTCGGCAACGACCTGGCGCTGGATGCGGGGGTAGGGACCTGTGGCAAGGACGGCCAGTCACTGCCGGTGGGCGTGGGTCAGCCGACGCTGAAGATCGACGCCATCACTGTGGGCGGCACCGGCGCCTGATGCGGGCACCGGCCGTGGCCGTAGCGGACAGAAACCTAGCGCAGACCGCGCTGGGTTTCGTCGAGGGTGCGGATGTACTTGAAGACCTTGCGCGCCGCCGCGGGCGGCTTGTTGTGCGCCGCCTCGTGCTGGGCATGGCGCACCAGGCCGCGCAGATGCTGGCGATCGGTTTCCGGATACAGCGCCACGAAGGCCTCCAGCGCCTGGTCGCCCTCGGCGATCAAGCGGTCACGCCAGCGCTCCAGGGCGTGGAAGCGCTCGTTGTACTGCCGCGTCGAAGTGTCCATCTGGTCGGCCAGCGCCAGGATCGCTTCCAGGTCCTGGTCGCGCATCAGCTTGCCCAGGTACTGGACATGTCGTTTGCGCGCAATGTGGGTCTTGTGCTTGGGCGCCTCGGCCAGGGCCTTGCGCAGCGGATCGGTCAGCGGCAGGCGGTCCAGCTGCTCGGCCGGCAGCCCGGCCAGGCGCTCGCCCAGCTCCTGCAGCGCGTGCAGCTCGCGCTTGACCTGCGTCTTGCTCTTTTCGCCCAGCGGCGCGTCGTCGTCGTAAGAATCAACCATGAACTATGGGGTCCAGCTAAGAATGGGCGCCATCATAACGAGTTGCCGCACGGTTGTCCGGCCTGGCCGGCGCCGTCCGTAAGGAGAACGTCATGAATCGCAACGCCGCCGTGGGTCCCGCCGCGCTCCCCGAATTGCGCGAACAGGTCGAGGCCATCCTGGCCGAGGCCCGGCGCCAGGGCGCCAGTGCCGGTGAAGTGGCCGTCTCGGTCGACCAGGGCCTGTCCACCTCGGTCCGCAAGGGCGAGGTGGAAACCGTCGAATTCAATCGTGACCAGGGCTTCGGCATCACCCTCTATGCCGGTCAGCGCAAGGGCTCGGCCAGTACCTCCGCCACCGGTCCCGAGGCGATCCGCGAAACCGTGGCCGCGGCCCTGGCCATCGCCAAGCACACCTCCGAGGATCCCTGTGCGGGCCTGGCCGACGCCGAGCTGATGGCGCGCGGCGAGTTGCCCGATCTCGATCTCTATCATCCCTGGGACATCACCCCCGAGCAGGCCATCGAGCAGGCCCTGGCCTGTGAGGCGGCGGCCTATGCCGCCGACAGTCGCATCGGCAATGCCGACGGTACCACCCTCAATACCCACCAGGGCTGCCGGGTCTACGGCAACAGCCACGGTTTCGTCGGCGGCTACGCCAGCACCCGGCACAGCCTGAGCTGCGTGATGATCGCCGGCAGCGGCGAGGCCATGCAGCGCGACTACTACTACGACGTCAACCGCATCGGCAGCGAGCTGATGAGCGCCGAGGAGATCGGTCGCCGCGCCACTGAACGCGCCGTGAGTCGCCTGGGTGCCAGGCCGGTGCCCACCGCCAAGGTCCCGGTGCTGTTTTCCCCGGAAATGGCCGCCGGCCTGTTCGGCACCTTTCTCGCCGCCATTTCCGGTGGCAACCTCTATCGCAAGTCGTCCTTCCTCGAAGGCGCCCTGGGTCAGCAGGTGTTTCCCGACTGGCTGACCCTTGACGAGCGGCCGCACCTGCCGCGCGCCCTGGGCAGTGCCGCCTTCGATGGCGAAGGCCTGGCCACCTACGCCAAGCCCTTCGTCGAGAACGGCCAGCTGGTGTCCTATGTGCTCGGCAGCTATTCCGCGCGCAAGCTGGGCATGCAGAGCACTGCCAACGCCGGTGGCGTGCACAACCTCCACGTCAGTCATGGCACGGCCGACCAGGCCGAGCTGATCCGGCAGATGGGCACGGGCTTCCTGGTCACGGAAATGATGGGGCAGGGCACCAACCTGGTCACCGGCGACTACTCCCGGGGTGCCGGTGGCTTCTGGATCAAGAATGGCGAGATCCAGTTTCCGGTCCAGGAGGTCACCATCGCCGGTCGCCTCGGCGACATGTTCCGCCAGATCCTGGCCGTGGGCAGCGACGTGGAGCGCCGCGGCAGTCTACGTACCGGCTCGGTGCTGATCGACGGCATGACCCTGGCTGGCAGCTAGAAAAGCGGTTGGAGTTGTCGCGATGAGGAAAATCCCGTCGAACGGGAGACAGCCCACCCCGTTACTCGTTAGTATCCTAGCAATGCACTAGGACATAGCCGTGCGGTCGAATCCGTTGACCGGACGGCCCAGGCTTCACAGGATGCGTCCTCGCGCATCTGCCGTACTCCCCGGCGCCCTCGGGCGTTGGGTCCATACCAAAGCCACCATGGAGACAATCCGCATGCCGCATACTCTGCCTCAGCTGCCCTACGCCTACGACGCGCTGGAACCGCACGTCGATGCCCAGACCATGGAAATCCACCACACCAAGCACCACCAGACCTACATCAACAACCTGAACGCGGCGCTGGAAGGCACCGAGTTCGCCAACCTGTCGGCCGAAGACGTGGTTCGTCAACTGGACAAGCTGCCCCAGGACAAGCGCGGCGCCGTGCAGAACAACGGTGGCGGCCATGCCAACCACAGCCTGTTTTGGACCGTGATGGCCCCCAACGCCGGCGGCAAGCCCGAAGGCGCCCTGGCCGAGGCCATCGAGTCCCAGCTGGGCGGCTTCGATGCCTTCAAGGAAGCCTTCACCAAGGCGGCCCTGACTCGCTTCGGCAGCGGCTGGGCCTGGCTGAGCGTCACCCCCGAGAAGAAGCTGGTGGTCGAGAGCACCGGCAACCAGGACAGCCCGCTGATGACTGGCAATACCCCGATCCTCGGCCTGGACGTCTGGGAGCACGCCTACTACCTGCGCTACCAGAACCGTCGTCCCGACTACATCGGCGCCTTCTTCAACGTCATCAACTGGCCGGAAGTGTCCCGTCGCTACGAAGCGGCGCTGAACGCCTGAGTTGACGCCCCATGAAAAAGCCGCCCTCGGGCGGCTTTTTTTATGGGATGCGGCTGGAGCAGGGTGCTTATCACTCACCCTCGTCGAAGTAATTGTTGATCAGCTCGATCAGGGCGCGCATGGCCTCGTCGCTCTGTTCACCTTCGGTTTCCAGTTGCAGCACCGTGCCCTTGCCGGCGGCCAGCATCATGACCGCCATGATGCTCTTGCCATCGACCGGCGACTCGCCACTACGGCCGACGCGAACGCTGGCGGGATAGCGGCCAGCCACGCCGACGAACTTGGCGGCGGCACGGGCGTGCAGACCCAGCTTGTTGATGATGGTGATCTGTTGGGCAGGCATTGAGTCTGTCCTTGTCGAAACGAAACGGGCGTCAGAGATCGCGGTGACGAATCTGGACGTTCTTGAGCAGGTCTTTGAGTTCGCGACCCAGGCGATCGGCCAGATAGACCGAACGGTGATGACCACCGGTACAGCCGATGGCCACGGTCACATAGGACCTGTTGTTGGCGGCGAAACGCGGCAGCCACTTCACCAGGTAATCGCGGATGTCATTGTACAGGGTCTCTACCTCGGGCTGTTGCTCGAGATACTCCCGCACCGGGGCGTCCAGTCCGGAAAAATCGCGCAGGTCCGGTTTCCAATAGGGATTGGGCAGGAAGCGCACGTCGAAGACCATGTCGGCATCCACCGGCAGGCCGCGCTTGAAGCCAAAGGACTCGACCAAGTAGGCGGTACCCGGCTCCGGCGCGTTCAGCAGGCGCAATTTGAGGATGTCGCGCAGCTGATAGAGATTCAGGTGAGTGGTGTCGATCTTCAGGTCGGACAGATCGGCGATGGGCGACAGCAGCACCTGTTCGTCGTGAATGGCCTCGGCCAGGGATCTTTCCTGGTTGGACAGCGGATGCCGGCGGCGCGTCTCGGAAAAGCGCTTGAGCAGCGTCTGGTCATCGGCATCCAGATAGAGGATGTCACAGCGGATGTTGCGGCTGCGTACCTGTTCGAGCAATTCGGGAAAGCGCTGCAACTGGCTGGGCAGGTTGCGTGCATCGATTGACAGGGCGACCTTGGGCTGGGGCCGCTCCATGTCGGTCAGGGCGTGCTGGGCCAGCTCGGGTAGCAGACTGGCCGGCAGGTTGTCGATGCAATAGAAGCCATTGTCCTCAAGCACGTTGAGCGCCGTACTCTTGCCCGACCCGGAACGTCCGCTCACGATGATGAGGTGCATGTCAGTGTCCGCTCTGGGCCTCGACGACGATCTGATAGAGCGCCTGGCTGTCCTTGGCCTTGCGCAGTCGGTCGCGGATGTCGGCGCGATCCAGGATGCCGGCGATCTGGCGTAGCAGGGTGAGGTGTTGTTCGGTGGCCGCTTCCGGGACCAGCAGGACAAATACCAGGTCTACCGGGGCGCCGTCCAGGGAATCGAAGTCCACCGGCTGCTGCAGGTGGAAGAGCACGCACAGCGGTTGCTGCAGACCCGCCAGGCGGCAGTGGGGAATGGCGATGCCATTGCCGAAACCAGTGGAGCCCAGGCGTTCGCGCGCCATCAGGCATTCATGGATGTGCGCCGCATCATGGCCGGGCAGTTCCTGCGCGGCCAGCTCGGCGATGCGTTCCAGTACGGCGGCTTTGCTGCCACCCGGCGCACCCGTCTGGGTACGGCCGGGGGTCAGGATGTTTTCGAGTTTGATCATAAAGCGGCGATCGAACCTCAGCGGACGCCAATGCCCTGCTGGCGTTCGATCGATTTTTCCTTGTGTTTAATCAGTTGGCGGTCGAGCTTGTCGGCCAGGAGATCGATGGCGGCATACATGTCGTCGTGCTCGGCGTTGGCGACCACCGCAGCGCCGGAGACGTGCAGGGTGGCTTCGGCCTTTTGCTTGAGCTTGTCCACTTCCAGGATGACCTGGACGTTGGTAATGCGATCGAAGTGCCGTTCGAGGCGGGCGAGTTTCTCGCCGATGTAGTCACGCAGGGCTTCTGTCACTTCAAGCTGATGGCCACTGATGTTGACTTGCATACCGCTTCTCCTTATTGCCGGGCTGCGATCGGCGAAGCTGCTCGCCGACATGACACGGGTCGATCGAGGCACGGTCACACATCAGGACGCGTCAGAGGAGACGCTTGCGTTCGCTGGACGGAGCGATACCCAGGGATTCCCGATACTTAGCCACCGTGCGACGAGCGACTTGTATACCTTGCGATTCCAGTAAACCAGCGATCTTGCTGTCACTCAACGGCTTTTTCGCGTTTTCCGCCGCCACCAATTTCTTGATGATCGCGCGGATCGCGGTGGAGGAGCATTCGCCGCCCTCGGCGGTGCTGACGTGGCTGGAGAAGAAGTACTTGAGTTCGTAGATGCCACGCGGGGTGTGCATGAATTTCTGGGTGGTCACCCGGGAGATGGTCGACTCGTGCATGCCCACCGCCTCGGCGATGTCGTGCAGGACCAACGGCTTCATGGCCTCTTCGCCATATTCGAGAAAACCCCGCTGGTGCTCGACGATCTGGGTCGCCACCTTCATCAGGGTCTCGTTGCGGCTCTGCAGGCTCTTGATGAACCAGCGCGCTTCCTGGAGCTGGTTGCGCATGTAGGTGTTGTCGGCGCTGCTGTCGGCGCGTTTGACGAAACCGGCGTACTGGGGATTGACCCGCAGGCGCGGTACGGCTTCCTGATTGAGCTCCACCAGCCAACGCTCGTTGTGCTTGCGCACGATGACGTCCGGCACCACGTATTCGGCTTCGCCGGATTCGATCTGCGAGCCGGGACGCGGGTGCAAGGTCTGGATCAGCTCGATTATCGGCTTGAGCTCGTCTTCCTTGATCTTCATGCGCCGCATCAACTGCGCATAGTCACGGCTGCCGAGCAGATCCAGGTAGTCGCCAACCAGGCGCTTGGCTTCGCCGAGCAGGGGCAGGGTGGCGGGCAGCTGGGCCAGCTGGATCAGCAGGCATTCGCGCAGGTTGCGCGCGGCGACGCCGGCGGGCTCGAATTGCTGGACGCGTCTGAGCACCACCTCGACCTCGTCGAGATCGACTTCCAGCTCGGGATCGAGGGAAGCATGGATGTCTTCCAGGCTTTCCTGCAGATAGCCGTCGGTGTCGATGCCGTCGATGATCGCCAGGGCGATCAGGCGGTCGAGATCCGACATGGGCGCCAGGTTCAGCTGCCAGAGCAGGTGGGTCTGCAGGCTCTCGCCGGCGGAGGTACGGGTGGTGAAGTCCCACTCGTCGTCGTCGTTGCTGGGCAGGCTGCTGGCGCTGGTCTGGTAGATGTCTTCCCAGGCGGTATCGACCGGCAGCTCGCTGTCGCTGGGGATGCGCTCGCTCCACTCGGATTCGTCGGCCATCTCGTTGGTGGCGACCGAGGTTTCCTTGAAGGTGGTTTCCATGGTGCCGGAGCCTGAGCTCTCATCGCCTTCGCCCGCGGCTTCGCTCTGGTCGAAGTCTTCGCCTTCTTCCTGGCGTTCCAGCATCGGATTGGATTCCAGGGCTTCCTGGATCTCCTGCTGCAAGTCGAGCGTCGAGAGCTGGAGCAGACGTATGGCTTGTTGCAGCTGCGGCGTCATCGTCAGCTGCTGGCCCATCTTGAGGACTAGCGATGGTTTCATGGCTGCGGAAATACACCTTGTCTACCGACGCGAACAGCGCCACCGAACCTCGCGAACCCTGCGAGCGTTAGCAAATTATATGCCTTGTTTCCCCGGGTTTGCCTAGAGGCGGAATTCGTGGCCCAGATAGACTTCCTTCACCAGGTCATTGGCGAGGACTTCTTCGGCGGTACCCTCGGCGATGAGCTGGCCATCGTTGACGATGTAGGCCGTTTCGCAGATGGTCAGGGTTTCCCGCACGTTGTGGTCGGTGATGAGCACACCGATACCCTTGGCCTTGAGGTGGCGGATAATCTGCTTGATGTCACCCACCGAGATGGGGTCCACACCGGCGAAGGGTTCGTCCAGCAGGATGAACTTGGGCGCGGTGGCCAGGGCGCGGGCGATCTCGACGCGGCGACGCTCGCCACCCGACAGGCTCATGCCGCGGTTGTCGCGGATATGGGTAATATGGAATTCCTGCAACAGGCTTTCCAGCTCGCGCAGACGGCCGGCCTTGTCCAGGTCCTTGCGGGTTTCCAGGATGCCGAGGATGTTGTCGGCCACGGTCAGCTTGCGAAAGATCGAGGCTTCCTGCGGCAGGTAACCGATCCCGGCGCGGGCACGACCGTGCATGGGCAGCGCGGTAACATCCTGATCGTCGATCAGCACGCGGCCCTGATCGGCCTTGACCAGGCCGACGATCATGTAGAAACAGGTGGTCTTGCCGGCGCCGTTCGGACCGAGCAAGCCGACGATCTGACCGCTGTCGATGCTGACGCTGACGTCGCGAACGACCTGACGACCCTTGTAGCTCTTGGCCAGATGCTGGGCTTTGAGCGTAACCGTCATTGTCCCTGCCCCGACTGCTGCTGATCCTTGGGCTGGATGACCATGTCGATCCGCGGCCGCGGCGTAGTGACCTTGCTGCCATTGGCGCGACCGGCATTGACGATCTGGCGCTGGGTGTCGTAGACGATCTTCTCGCCTTCGAAGGTGTTGCCCTGTTGGACCACCTTGGCCTGGTCGATCAGAATGATGCGATTTTCCTGGGCGAAATACTGGATGGTCAGACCATAGGCCTTGACGATGTCCTTGTCCGCCGAAGGCTTCTGCTCGTAGTAGGCTGGCTTGCCCACTGCGGTGGCGACCTTGATGTTGCCCTGGTTGTCCTGGGTCAGGGTCACCGTATTGCCGGTGATCTTCATGCTGCCCTGGGTGATGACCACGTCTCCGCGGTACACGGCCACGCCCTGCTTGTCGTCGAGCTCGGCGCTGTCGGCCTGCACGCGGATCGGCTGGGTGCGATCGGTCGGCAGGGCCCAAGCCGCGGCACTGCCAAGGGTGGCGCCGAGGGTGAACAGGAAGGGGAGGGTTTTAACGAACCTCATGCTGGCCTCTTACGTTGGACAGCAGGAGCATTCTGCCGTCTTCTAGATACGCTTTCATGCCATTGGCCGTGGTCACCCCATTGGCGGCCTCGATTCTAACGGCTTGCTCGGTTTGCGCATATTGTTTGTCAGGAAAGACGGTCATGCGGGTGGTGGTCAACACCACCGGGCGGCCTTTCTCATCGGTACGCTCGACGCGCACGTCATCGATCAGCTCCGCCTGACTGCCACCGGGGGCGACCTCGGCGCGGGCACTGCGAATGTGCCAGGGATAGTCGGTGCCGCGAAAGGCCAGCATGTCGGGACGGGTCACCAGGGTGACGTCGGTCGCCTTGACGTGTTCGCTGCGCTCGGCCTTGAGTTCGTACTGGATCTTGCCGTCCAGACGATACTGGATCGTCCGGGTATTGAGGGCGTAGCCGTCGATGGCGCTGTCTTGCGGGGTCGACGATGCCGGAGCATCGACGAAGCGCTGCGGCAGGATGTTCCAGTAGCCGATCGCGATGAGCGCGGCGGCGATCAGGACCAACAGCACGGGGCGGCGCAAGCTGCGAAACATGAGGGTACCTGTGGTGGGCCGCACCAGGGCGGCGGGTTGAACACGAGAGTGCAGCGTATTAGTCGGGCAGTATAACCCGGCCTACAGCACCCCGGCGCGTAGCAGGTCACCCATGTTGAGGGCACCGATCGGGCGCCGCTCGTCATCGATCACCACCAGCGCGTTGATCTTGTGCTCCTCCATGATCTTCAACGCCTCGGCCGCGAGCATCGGCGCCCTGGCGGTTCGACCACCGCGGGTCATCACGGTTGCGATGGGCGTGGTGCGCACATCGATGCCGCGATCCAGGGCACGACGCAGATCGCCGTCGGTGAAGATGCCGGCGAGACGGCCATCGGCGGCGAGCACGCTGGTCATGCCCAGCCCCTTGCGCGACATCTCCAGCAAGGCATCGGACACCAGGGTGTCTTCGCCGACCTGCGGCAGGTCGGCGCCGGCATGCATGACGTTTTCCACCTTGAGCAGCAGGCGCCGGCCCAGGGCGCCGCCCGGGTGGGAAAAGGCGAAGTCCTCGGCGGTGAAGCCGCGGGCCTCGAGCAGGGCGATGGCCAAGGCATCGCCCAGCACCAGGGCGACGGTGGTGGAGGAGGTGGGTGCCAGATTGAGCGGGCAGGCCTCGGTGGCGACGCTGGTGTCCAGGTTGACGTCCGCGGCCTTGGCCAGCGGCGAGGCGGGATTGCCGGCAAAGCTGATCAAAGGGACGCCCAGGCGCTTGATCAGCGGCAGCAGGGTCAGGATCTCACTGGAGGTGCCCGACTGGGAGATGGCGATGATGACGTCATCGCGGGTGATCATGCCCATGTCGCCATGGCTGGCTTCGGCCGGATGCACGAAGAAGGCCGGGCTGCCGGTGCTGGCCAGGGTCGCGGCGATCTTGTTGCCGACATGCCCGGATTTGCCCATGCCCAGGACCACGATACGCCCACGGCAGGCGAGCAGGTGGCGACAGGCGGCGGCAAAGCTTGCGTCGATGCGTTCGCCCAGGGCGGCCACGGCCACTCGCTCTACATCTATGGTGCGCTTGGCGGAAGCGATGAAATCTATTGAGTCGGGCATGGGTCAGAAGGCAGGTGACGGGACAATCGGAAATTATATGCGCAAAGCCGCGACACTCAGCAACGCCGCCTGCAGCTTGGAAGTCTCATCGGCAACGAATGCTATAGTGCCGCCCTTTTGCCGGGGCCGCCACACACGAGCATCGCGTGCCCTGAAGCGGCGGAGCGGCGTCTCCCTGCACAGAGTTGAACGTTAGGAGTCTTGATGACCGTCGATAGCCCGTACGCCGTGGAGTTGAAGGGTGTTTCCTTCAAGCGCGGCACGCGTCTCATCTACGACCGCGTCGATATCCGCATCCCGCGGGGCAAGGTCACCGGGATCATGGGACCGTCCGGCAGTGGCAAGACCACTCTGTTGCGTCTCATCGCCGCCCAGTTGCGGCCGAGCAGCGGCGAGATCTGGGTCAATGGCGCCAATCTGCCGCAGCTGTCCCGGGGCGAACTGTTCGAGATGCGCCGGCAGATGGGCGTGCTGTTCCAGAGTGGCGCGTTGTTCACCGACCTCAATGTGTTCGAGAACGTGGCCTTTCCGCTGCGCGTGCACACCAAGCTGCCCGAGGAGATGATCCGCGATATCGTCCTGCTCAAGTTGCAGGCGGTGGGGTTGCGTGGCGCCGTCGAACTGATGCCGGACGAGCTGTCGGGTGGCATGAAGCGCCGGGTCGCCCTGGCGCGGGCCATTGCCCTGGATCCGCAGATTCTCATGTACGACGAGCCCTTCGTCGGCCAGGACCCCATCGCCATGGGTGTGTTGGTGCGCTTGATCCGCCTGCTCAACCAGGCCCTTGGATTGACCAGCATCGTGGTCTCTCACGACCTGGCCGAGACCGCCAGCATCGCCGACTACCTCTATGTGGTGGGCGACACCAAGGTGCTGGGGCAGGGCACGCCGAAGGAATTGCGCGAATCGCCGGATCCGCGGGTTCGCCAGTTCATGCAGGGCATCCCCGATGGCCCGGTACCCTTCCACTATGCCGCGCCGGATCTGCGCGATGCCTTGCTGGGGAAACACTGATGCGTAAGGTCTCCGCCGTGGAGCGGATTCGTCGGCTGGGCCGAGCCGGGCTGGACGTCGTGGCGGCCATCGGCCGCTCGGTGATCGTCCTGCTGCTGGCGGTGTTCGGTCGCGGTGGCGTGGGCAACGGCCTGCAGCTGCTGGGCAAGCAACTCTATTCGGTGGGCGTGATGTCGCTGCCGATCATTGTGGTGTCGGGCTTCTTCATCGGTATGGTGATCGCCCTGCAGGGCTACAACATCCTGGTCAAGTACGGTTCCGAGCAGGCCGTGGGGCAGATGGTGGCCCTGACCCTGCTGCGCGAACTTGGCCCGGTGGTGACCGCGCTGCTGTTCGCCGGCCGGGCGGGTTCCGCCTTGACCGCCGAGATCGGCAACATGAAATCCACCGAGCAGCTGTCCAGCCTGGAAATGATCGGCGTGGATCCGCTCAAGTACATCGTCGCGCCGCGTTTCTGGGCCGGTTTCATTTCCATGCCGTTGCTGGCCGCCATGTTCAACGTGGTGGGCATCTGGGGCGCGGCCATGGTCGCCATCGATTGGCTCGGCGTCTACGACGGCTCCTTCTGGGCCACCATGCAGAACAGCGTGATGCTCAGCGACGTGCTCAATGGCGTGGTCAAGAGCCTGGTGTTCGCCTTCGTGGTGACCTGGGTCGCCGTCTTCCAGGGGTATGACTGCGAGCCGACCTCCGAAGGCATCGGTCGCGCCACCACCCGTACCGTCGTCTATGCGTCGCTTGCCGTGCTCGGCCTCGACTTCATTCTTACCGCCCTGATGTTTGGAGATCTCTGATGCAAACCCGCACCCAGGAAATCGGTGTCGGACTCTTCCTGCTGGCCGGCGTGCTCGCACTGCTGCTGCTGGCACTGCGGGTAAGCGGTCTGACGATGAGCGACCACCACGATACCTACAAGGTCTACGCCTACTTCGACAACATCGCCGGTCTCACCGTGAGATCGCGGGTGACCATGTCGGGCGTGACCATCGGCAAGGTCACCGCCATCGATCTCGACCGCAACAGCTACCGCGGTCGGGTCACCATGCAGATCGACAAGCAGGTGGACAACCTGCCGACCGACTCCATCGCCTCGATCCTGACCGCCGGCCTGCTCGGCGAGAAGTACATCGGCATCAGCGTGGGCGGTGACGAGCAGGTGCTCAAGGAGGGTTCGACCATTCGAGATACACAATCCTCGCTGGTTCTCGAAGACCTGATTGGCAAATTCCTGCTCAACTCGGTCAATAAAGACTCTTCCGCCAATAAATGATGAGAGGCTTCTCCATGCTCAAGCTACTTCGTCACGGAGTGATCGCGATCCTGGCCCTGCTGCCGCTGGTGTCCCAGGCGGCGCCCTCGGCCCATGACGTCATCCAGCAGACCACCAGCACGCTGCTCAGCGACCTTGAGACCAATCGCGACCGGTATCGCAGCAGCCCGGAAGCCTTCTACGAGTCGCTCAACAATATCCTCGGTCCGGTGGTGGATGCCGAAGGCATCTCGCGCAGCATCATGACTGTGCGCTACAGCCGCAGCGCCTCGCCCGAGCAGATGGCGCGCTTCCAGGAAAATTTCAAGCGCAGCCTGATGCAGTTCTATGGCAATGCGCTGCTGGAGTACAACAACCAGGGCATCCGCGTGCTGCCTGAAGGTCCGTCCGACGGTCCCGACCGCACCAGCGTGGGCATGGAGGTCAAGGGCAACAATGGCGCCGTGTATCCCGTGCAGTACAGCATGGTCAAGCAGGGCGACGAGTGGAAGGTCCGTAACGTCATCATCAACGGCCTGAACCTCGGCAAGTTGTTCCGTGACCAGTTCGCCCAGGCGATGCAGGAGAACGGCAACGACCTGGACAAGACCATCAACAACTGGGCGGGCACCGTGGCCAAGGCCAAGGACTCTCCCGAGGCCCAGAAGGCCAAGGTCGGTTCGTGAGTCGCGCCGCCGTCACCGGCGAGGGCGCCCGACTGCAGCTGTCGGGCGTGCTCGATCACGCCAATGTACCGGCCCTGCGTGAGCAGGGCCGGGCACTGATCGGTCAGGGCAGTGGGCCGCTGGTGCTCGACTGCGCTGGCATAGAGCGCTCCAACAGTGCCGGATTGGCGCTGTTGCTGGCCTGGCTGCGCGATGCCCAGGCCGCGGGGCGCCCGCTGACCATCGCCGGTCTGCCCTCCGAGTTGCGGCAGATCGCCGAGGTCTCGGATGCCCTGGAGTTGCTGCCCCTGGCGGACGACGCTCACGGCTAACGGTCATCGCAGTCGCCGTACAGCCGGTTTTTTTGTATGATCGCCGGCTGTACTAGATTGCCGAGGTGCCGCCATGCAGGCCCAAGAAGTCAAAAGCCTCCTGGAGGCAAAACTGGCCGATACCCAGGTCGAAGTGGAAGGCGAGGGCTGCAACTTCCAGCTCTACCTGATCAGCGACGAGCTCCAGGCACTCAGCCCGGTCAAGCGTCAGCAGCAGGTCTACTCCCACCTCCAGCCGCAGATCGCCGATGGCAGCATCCATGCTGTCACCATGAAATTCTTCACCCGTGCTGCCTGGGCCGAACGCGCCTGATTCGCAGCGCCGAGAACTCGCTATGGACAAACTGATCATTACCGGCGGCAACTGCCTGAACGGTGAAATTCGCATTTCCGGGGCCAAGAATTCGGCCCTGCCGATCCTGGCCGCGACCCTGCTCGCCGACACTCCGGTGACCATCGCCAACCTGCCGCACCTGCACGACATCACCACCATGATCGAGCTGTTCGGTCGTATGGGCGTCCAGCCGGTGATCGGTGAAAAGCTCAACGTCGAGGTGGATGCCTCCAGCATCAAGACCCTGGTCGCGCCCTATGAGCTGGTCAAGACCATGCGCGCGTCGATCCTGGTGCTGGGCCCGATGGTCGCCCGCTTCGGCGAGGCGGAAGTCGCCCTGCCCGGCGGTTGCGCCATCGGCTCGCGTCCGGTCGATCTGCACCTGCGTGGCCTGGAGGCCATGGGCGCCAAGATCACCGTCGAAGGCGGCTACATCAAGGCGAAGGCGCCGGCCGGCGGCCTGCGCGGTGCCCACTACTATTTCGATACCGTCAGCGTGACCGGTACCGAGAACGTGCTGATGGCCGCTACCCTGGCCAAGGGCCGCAGCGTCATCCAGAACGCCGCCCGCGAACCCGAAGTCGTCGATCTGGCCAACTGCCTGATCGCCATGGGTGCCAACATCCAGGGCGCCGGTACCGACACCATCACCGTGGAAGGCGTCGAGCGCCTGGGTGGCGCCACCTATTCGGTGCTGCCGGACCGCATCGAGACCGGCAGCTACCTGGTCGCCGCCGCCGCCACCCGCGGTCGCGTCAAGCTCAAGGACACCGATCCGACCATCCTCGAGGCCGTGCTGGCCAAGCTGGAAGAAGCCGGTGCCCACATCGCCACCGGCAGCAACTGGATCGAGCTGGACATGAAGGGCAATCGCCCCCGCGCGGTCAACATCCGCACGGCGCCCTACCCGGCGTTCCCCACCGACATGCAGGCCCAGTTCATCTCCATGAACGCCGTCGCCGAAGGCACCGGTACCGTGGTCGAGACCATCTTCGAGAACCGCTTCATGCACGTTCACGAGATGGTGCGCATGGGCGCCAACATCGCCATCGAAGGCAATGCCGCCATCGTCACCGGCGTGCCCAGCCTCAAGGCCGCCCCGGTCATGGCGACCGACCTGCGCGCCTCGGCGAGCCTGGTCATCGCCGCCCTGGTGGCCGAAGGCGATACCCTGATCGATCGCATCTACCACATCGACCGCGGCTACGAATGCATCGAGGAGAAATTCCAGCTGCTCGGCGCCAAGATCCGTCGCACGCCCAAGTAAGGACCTCCGATGCTGACCATCGCCCTGTCCAAGGGCCGTATCCTCGACGACACCCTGCCGCTGCTAGCGGCGGCGGGGATCGCCCCGACCGAGAATCCGGACAAGAGCCGCAAGCTCATCATCCCGACCACCCAGGACGATGTACGGCTGCTCATCGTCCGCGCCACCGATGTGCCCACCTATGTGGAACATGGCGCCGCGGACCTGGGCGTGGCCGGCAAGGACGTGCTGATGGAATACGGCGGCGATGGTCTCTATGAGCCGCTGGACCTGCGCATCGCCCGCTGCAAACTGATGACCGCGGGCGCCGTGGGCGCTCCGGCGCCGCGTGGCCGGCTGCGGGTGGCGACCAAGTTCGTCAATGTCGCCAAGCGCTACTATGCCGAGCAGGGTCGTCAGGTCGACATCATCAAGCTGTACGGCTCCATGGAGCTTGCACCGCTCGTGGGGCTGGCCGACAAGATCATCGACGTGGTCGACACCGGCAATACCCTCAAGGCCAACGGACTCGAACCCCAGGAGCTGATCGCCCATATCAGCTCGCGCTTGATCGTCAACAAGGCCTCGATGAAGATGCAGCATGGCCGTATCCAGGCCCTCATCGAGACCCTGAGACACGCCGTCGAGGCGCGCGGTGCCTGAGAACCTGTTCAAAGCCTGCTGCGCGTCGGCCAAACTGCGTTAAAAATGGCTTCGGAATGCTCATTTACCACTCGTAAACTCGTTCGCGAGCCCGGTCCGCTTCCTCAGCTATTTTCGCGGGGCCGCCTAGGCCTTGTTTGTCTCTAGCTCGCGAGACTTTGAACAGGCTCTACGTCCTGGCCGGCATGCCGAATGCCGGTCAAGGCTGCTTCCATCCCTCCAGCTTCGCCTATCCGTGCCATAGCCAAATTGTCGGGCGCCCACACGGAACCGGCTGTTACTCTCGGGCGCCCCTTTCGCTCTCCTGAAGAGGATCCGCCATGACCGCTCCGCTCGCCATCCGCCGACTTGCCGCCGCCGCTCCGGATTTCGCCGAGCATCTGGATCATCTGCTGAGCTGGGAAGGGGTGTCCGACGCCGACATCAACCAGCGGGTCCTGGCGATCATCGCCGACGTGCGCCACCAGGGCGACGCCGCGCTGCTCGAATACACCCGGCGCTTCGATGCCGTCGAGGCGACCGCCATGAGCGATCTCATCCTGCCGCGCGCGCGTCTGGAAGAAGCCCTGACCCGCATCACGCCGGAGCAGCGCACCGCGCTGGAAGCCGCCGCCGAGCGCGTTCGTCGTTATCACGAAAAGCAGCGCCAGGATTCCTGGCAGTACCAGGAGGCCGACGGCACCGTGCTCGGCCAGCAGGTCACCCCGCTGGATCGTGCCGGGCTCTATGTGCCGGGGGGCAAGGCCTCCTATCCCTCCTCGGTGCTGATGAACGCCATCCCCGCCAAGGTCGCCGGCGTAAAGGAAGTGGTCATGGTGGTGCCCACGCCCCGCGGCGAGGTCAACGAACTGGTGCTGGCCGCCGCCGCCCTGGCCGGTGTCGATCGCGTCTTCACCATCGGCGGCGCCCAGGCCGTGGCCGCCCTGGCCTATGGCACCGAAAGCGTACCCCCGGTGGACAAGATCGTCGGCCCCGGCAACATCTATGTCGCCACCGCCAAGCGCCACGTGTTCGGCAAGGTCGGCATCGACATGATCGCCGGCCCGTCGGAGATCCTGGTGGTCTGCGACGGCCAGACCGATCCCGACTGGATCGCCATGGACCTGTTCTCCCAGGCCGAGCACGACGAGGACGCCCAGGCCATCCTGGTCAGTCCGGACGGCGCCTTCCTCGACGCCGTGGCGGAAAGCATCGCCCGCCTGCTGCCGGAGATGGAGCGCGCCGAGATCATCCGCGCCTCCCTGGAAGGCCGTGGCGCCCTGATCCAGGTCGCCGACATGGCCCAGGCCATCGAGGTGGCCAACCGCATCGCCCCCGAACACCTCGAGCTGTCGGTCGCCGAACCCGAGCAGTGGCTACCCAGCATCCGCCACGCCGGTGCCATCTTCATGGGTCGCTACACCGCCGAGGCCCTGGGCGACTACTGCGCCGGTCCCAACCATGTGCTGCCGACCTCGGGCACCGCACGGTTCTCCTCGCCGCTGGGCGTGTACGACTTCCAGAAGCGTTCCTCGATCATCCACTGCTCGGCCACGGGCGCTTCCGCGCTGGGCCGGGTCGCCTCGGTGCTGGCGCGTGGCGAGTCCCTGACCGCCCACGCCCGCAGCGCCGAATACCGTATTCAGGAGGAGCAGGCATGAGCGAGCTCTGGAGTCCCTTCGTCAAGAACCTGGTGCCCTATGTGCCGGGTGAGCAACCCAAGCTGACCAACCTGGTCAAGCTCAACACCAACGAGAATCCCTACGGTCCGTCACCGCGGGCGCTGGACGCCATTCGCGCCGCGGCCACCGACGACCTGCGCCTCTATCCCGACCCCAACGGTCAGGCGCTGAAGGATGCCGTCGCCCGCTACTACGGCCTCCAGAGCGACCAGGTGTTTGTCGGCAACGGCTCGGACGAGGTGCTGGCGCACATCTTCCTGGGTCTGTTCGGCCATGGCCGCCCGATCCTGTTTCCGGACATCAGCTACAGCTTCTATCCGGTCTATTGCGGCCTCTACGACATCGCCTTCGAGACGCCGGCGCTGGACGAGGATTTCCAGATCGTCCCCGAGGACTATCTGCGCCCCAATGGCGGGATCATCTTCCCCAACCCCAATGCGCCGACCGGCAGCGCCCTGGCGCTGGACGCCATCGAGCGCATCGTCGCCGGCAACCCGACCTCGGTGGTGGTGGTGGACGAGGCCTATGTCGACTTCGGGGCCGAGTCCGCGGTCGCCCTGATCGAGCGCCATCCCAACCTGGTGGTGACCCAGACGCTGTCCAAGTCCCGTTCGCTGGCCGGTCTGCGGGTAGGGCTGGCCCTGGGACAGGCGCCGCTGATGGAAGCCCTGGAGCGGATCAAGAACAGCTTCAACTCCTATCCGCTGGATCGCCTGGCCCTGGCCGGCGCGACCGCGGCCTTCGAGGATCGCGCCTATTTCGACGAGACCTGCCGGCAGGTGATCGAGAGTCGCGAAGCGCTGATGGGCGAGTTGCTGGAGCGCGGCTTCGAGGTCCTGCCCTCGGCCGCCAACTTCATCTTCGCCCGGCATGTGCAGAAGGGTGGGGCGGCGCTGGCCGCGAGCTTGCGCGAGCACGGCGTCATCGTGCGCCACTTCAGCCGCCCCGAACGCATCGCCGACTTCCTGCGCATCACCATCGGCACGCCGGCGCAGAATCAGGCGCTGATCACGGCCCTCGACATCCTCTGAGTCTCGTTCGCGGCTAGCGCGCCTTCTCCATCAGAGGGCGCATCCCGACGGTCACCTTGACCTGCACGGTCTTGTCCTGGCGCAGCACCTCGATGGGGATGCTGTCGCCGGGCTGCTTGCGGGCGATCTGGTTCATCGCCAGCCGGCCGTCCCTGATCGGTTGGCCAGCCAGCTTGACCAGCACGTCGCCTGCGCGCAGACCGCCCTTGTGCGCCGGTCCATCGGGATCGATGTCGGTCACCACGATGCCCTGGTCGACCTTGAGGCCATAGGTCTTGACCAGCTCCGGGGTGATCACCTCCACCGCCACGCCCAGCCAGCCACGGATGACCTGGCCGTGCTGGATGATCGAGCGCATGACCTCCATGGCCAGCTTGATCGGGATGGCGAAGCCGATGCCCTGGGAGCCGCCGGAAAGGATGGCGGTGTTGATGCCGATCAGATTGCCGCTGGCGTCCACCAGCGCCCCGCCGGAATTGCCCAGGTTGATCGCCGCATCGGTCTGGATGAAGTCCTCGTAGGTATTGAGACCCAGCTGGTTGCGACCGGTGGCGCTGATGATGCCCATGGTCACCGTCTGGCCGACGCCAAAGGGGTTGCCGATGGCCAGCACCACGTCACCGATGCGGATGGCGCTCGAATCGCCCACCGAGATGGCCGGCAGATTGGGCAGGTCGATCTTCAGTACGGCGAGGTCCGTGGCGGGATCGCTGCCGATCAGCTTGGCCAGGGTCTGGCGGCCGTCGGCCAGCGCCACCACGATGGACTCGGCGTCCAGGGTCACGTGGTTGTTGGTCAGCAGATAGCCGTCATGGCTCATCAGCACGGCGGAACCCAGGCTGAGTTCTTCCACCGGCTTGGTCGCGCCTTTGCGATCGCTGGCCGTATCTCCGGCCTTGCCCGGCTTGGCCGCCTTGGTCGAGCGCAACGACACCACCGCGGGCGCGGCGCGACTGGCCGCGTCGGCGTAGGAAACCGGTCCCTCCTGGCGCGAACTGGCGGGCGCCTGGGCGGCCTCGAACAGCGGCGGCTGGGCGGGCAGGCCGAGCCACTGGGGATAGCGCTGCATGATCAGGGCTGCAACGAGCAGACCGCACAGCACGGGCCAGCCGAGATAACGCAAAGCCTTGTACATCGATCACATCCTTGAATTTGTCCACCCGGGGTGCGCCGGATAAGCTGGCGGCCATTATAAGGAGCGGCGCCAGCCGAAGACACGCTGGCGCCGCCAACGAGGAGGTAAGCCGCACGTGACCCTGTCCCTTGAGCAACTGGTAGAGACCGCCGACCGCTACCTGGAATCGGCCCGGATCCAGGATTATTGCCCCAACGGCCTGCAGGTCCAGGGCCGCGAGCAGGTGCGCCTGCTGGTCAGTGGCGTTACGGCTTCCCAGCAGCTGCTGGACGCCGCCGTCGCCGCCGGTGCCGATGCCATCCTGGTGCACCATGGCTATTTCTGGAAAAACGAGGACGCCCGCCTCATCGGCATGAAGCACCGGCGGATCAAGACGCTGCTGAGCCATGACATCAGCCTGCTGGCCTACCACCTGCCCCTGGATGTCCATCCCGAGGTGGGCAACAACGTCCAGCTGGGACGCCGCCTGGGGCTGCAGGATATCCGGCCGCTGCCAGGGGATGCCAAGGGGCTCATCTGGCAGGGCGAGTTGCCGCAGGCGCAATCCGCCGCGGACTTCGGTCGGCAGGTGGCGGACGTGCTGCAGCGCGAGCCGCTGGTGGTCGACGGCGGGCGCTCGATCCGGCGCCTGGCCTGGTGCACCGGGGGCGCCCAAGGCTACATCGACCAGGCCATCGCCGCCGGAGTGGATGCCTACCTGACCGGCGAGGTATCCGAGCAGACGGTGCACAGCGCTCGCGAGAACGGGGTGAGTTTCTTCGCCGCCGGCCACCATGCCACCGAGCGCTATGGCGTGCAGGCGCTGGGCGATTATCTGGCCGCGCAGCTGGGTATCCAGCACCTCTTCATCGACTGCGACAATCCCGCCTGAGCGTCATAAGCATATAACTTCTGGATCTAGATGGCCTGGCGGGCCATAACCGTTGCCTATGGTAAGGTTGAGGTTCGTCCACGGCCCGCTCTGTCCGGGGTGTCCAGTCGACTGGACGCCGCAACGGACCTCTTCTAGGCCACCTTTCTGCAATCGTGAGTAGCCATGCTCGACAAACAGACGCACCTCAAACAGCTTGAGGCGGAAAGCATCCACATCATCCGTGAAGTGGCCGCCGAATTCGACAATCCGGTCATGCTGTATTCCATCGGCAAGGATTCGGCCGTGATGCTGCACCTGGCCCGCAAGGCCTTCTTTCCCGGCAAGCTGCCGTTCCCGGTACTCCACGTGGACACCGGCTGGAAATTCCAGGCCATGTACGAATTCCGCGATCGCATGGTCGCCGACATGGGACTCGATCTGCTGGTGCACAAGAATCCGGAAGGGGTCGCTCAGGGCATCAATCCCTTCACCCATGGCAGCGCCAAGCACACCGACATCATGAAGACCCAGGGCCTCAAGCAGGCGCTGGACAACTACGGCTTCGACGCGGCCTTCGGCGGCGCTCGCCGTGACGAGGAGAAGTCTCGCGCCAAGGAGCGCGTCTACTCCTTCCGCGACAGCAAGCACCGCTGGGATCCCAAGAACCAGCGCCCCGAGCTGTGGAACATCTACAACGGCAAGACCAACAAGGGCGAGTCGATCCGGGTCTTCCCGCTGTCCAACTGGACCGAGCTGGACATCTGGCAGTACATCTATCTCGAAGGCATCCCGATCGTGCCGCTGTACTTCGCCGCCGAGCGCGAGGTGATCGAGAAGAACGGCACCCTGCTCATGATCGACGACGACCGAATCCTCGAACACCTCTCGCCCGAGGAAAAGGCGCGCATCCACAAGCGCCAGGTGCGCTTCCGTACCCTTGGCTGCTACCCCCTGACCGGCGCGGTAGAGTCCCAGGCGACGACGCTGACGGACATCATCCAGGAGATGCTGCTCACCCGCACCTCCGAACGCCAGGGCCGGGTCATCGACCACGATGGCGCCGGATCCATGGAAGAGAAGAAACGTCAGGGGTATTTCTAAGATGTCGCACCAATCCGATCTGATCGGCCAGGACATCCTGGCCTACCTCGCGCAGCACGAACGCAAGGAGCTGCTGCGCTTCCTCACCTGCGGCAACGTCGACGACGGCAAGAGCACCCTGATCGGGCGCCTGCTGCACGACTCCAAGATGATCTACGAGGATCACCTGGAAGCCATCACCCGCGATTCCAAGAAGGTGGGGACCACCGGCGAAGAGGTCGATCTGGCGCTCTTGGTGGACGGCCTGCAGGCCGAGCGCGAGCAGGGCATCACCATCGACGTGGCCTATCGCTACTTCTCCACGGCCAAGCGCAAGTTCATCATCGCCGATACCCCCGGCCATGAGCAGTACACCCGCAACATGGCCACCGGAGCCTCCACCTGCGACCTGGCGATCATCCTGGTGGATGCCCGCTACGGTATCCAGACCCAGACCCGTCGGCACAGCTACATCGCTTCGCTGCTGGGCATCAAGCACATCGTGGTCGCCATCAACAAGATGGACCTGCTGGGCTTCGACCAGGCGGTGTTCGAGCGCATCAAGGACGACTACCTGGCGTTTGCCCAGCGCATCGAGCTGGGTGCCAAGGATATCCACTTCGTTCCCATGTCGGCGCTCAAGGGCGACAACGTGGTGAACCGCAGCGAGCAGACGCCCTGGTACAGCGGCAAGCCGCTGATGGAAATCCTCGAGACCGTGGAGATCGCCGCGGATCGTAACCTCGATGACCTGCGCTTCCCGGTGCAGTACGTCAATCGCCCCAACCTCAACTTCCGCGGTTTCGCCGGGACCCTTGCCTCGGGCGTGGTCACCAAGGGCGATGCCGTGGTGGTCCTGCCGTCGGGCAAGGGCAGCCGGGTCAAGTCCATCGTCACCTACGAAGGCGAGCTGGAGCAGGCCGGTCCCGGCCAGGCGGTGACCCTGACCATGGAAGACGAGATCGACATCTCCCGGGGCGACGTCCTGGTGCATGCCGACAACCGTCCCCAGGTGACCGACAGCTTCGAGGCCATGCTGGTGTGGATGGCCGAAGAGCCCATGCGCCCGGGTAAGAAGTACGACATCAAGCGCGCCACCAGCTATGTGCCGGGTTCGCTGCCGAGCATCGTGCACACGGTGGACGTCAACACCCTGGAACGCGGCGCCGCCAGCGAGCTCAAGCTCAACGAGATCGCCCGGGTCAAGGTGGCTCTGGATTCCGCCATCGCCCTGGACGGCTATGGCGTCAACCGCACCACCGGCGCCTTCATCGTCATCGATCGCCTGACCAATGGCACCGTGGGCGCCGGCATGATCATCGCCGAGCCGGTGGGCAATGCCGGTCATGGCCAGGGCGCGCACCAGTTGCACGTCGCCACCGGGGAGCGGGCAGCACGTTTCGGTCAGCAGCCCACCACGGTGCTCTTCACCGGCCTTTCCGGTGCCGGCAAGACCACCCTGGCCTATGCCCTGGAGCGCCGGCTGTTCGATGCCGGTCGCGCGGTCTTCGTGCTGGATGGCCAGAATCTGCGCCATGACCTGAATAAGGGCCTGCCGCAGGATCGCGCGGGTCGTCGCGAGAACTGGCTGCGGGCGGCCCAGGTGGCCCGGCAGTTCAACGAGGCGGGCCTGATCGCCCTCGCGGCCTTTGTCGCGCCCGATGCCGAGGGCCGCGCCCAGGCCCAGGCGCTGATTGGCGCCGAGCGTCTGCTGACCGTGCATGTCAAGGCATCGCCCAAGGCCTGTGCCGAGCGCGATCCCCAGGGACTCTACACGGCCGGTGGCGACAACATCCCAGGCATCTCCTTTGCCTACGATGCGCCGGAAGACGCCGATCTGGTGATCGATACCGAGCAGCTGTCGGTGGAGGAGGGGGTCCAGCAGATCCTCGACGTGCTCCGTCGACGCCAGGTGATCTAAGGCCTGCAGCCATGAAAAAACCCGCCTTTCGGCGGGTTTTTTCATGGACCTTTACCAGCGCGGCGGCGGACCGTAGTAATAGGCGCCGGGCGGTGGGCCGTAGTACACGGGGCGCGGTTCCACCACGCGATATTCGTAGACCGGTGCCGGTTCGTAGTAGACCACGCGCGGCGGCGGGGGCGGCGGTGGCCCTTCGACATAGACCGGTTCGCGGGCATAGGAATGGGAGACGATGGCTCCGCCGACCACGGCGCCTACCACGGCACCGAGAAAGGCCGGACCGGGCCCACGACCGTGGGCGGACGCCTGACCGGCGATGGCGAGGCAGCCGGCAAGCACCACGACTTGAGTGATGCGACGTAGCATGATCATTCTCCTGCGACCCGGGGAAATGAAACCGGGTATGTCTATCAGACCGCAACGGCGGCGAGTCGCCTAGATGGACTCGGGTAAAGTTTCGGTAAAACCAAATCCGGGGACATCAGTCCCAACAACGCGAGGTCGACGTGTCCCCACTCCCGCGGGACGCATCTCCTGTATCTGGTACCGCGACCGGTGCCCTGACCACGAGACCACCGTGCAGATTCTCTATACCGCTCTGATCCTCTTGCTGATGGTGGGTGCCACCCGACTCAGCGCCCATCTCATCCCTATCCCGCTACCCCTGATCCAGGTGGTGGTCGGTGCCTTGCTCGCCTGGCCCACGCTGGGGCTGCATGTCGCCCTGGACCCCGAACTCTTTCTGCTGCTGTTCATCCCGGCGTTGCTGTTCTCCGATGGCTGGCGCATGCCCAAGCGGGAATTCTGGCGGCTGCGCCGGCCGATCTTCGTGCTGGCTTTCGGCCTGGTATTCCTCACGGTGCTGGGCGCCGGCTGGTTCCTGCACTGGATGCTGCACCTGCCCTGGGCGGTGGCCTTCGCCCTGGCGGCGGTGCTGTCGCCCACCGATGCCGTGGCGGTGTCCAGCATCGTCCGCGGCCGGCTGCCCAGCGCCTTGCTGCACGTGATCCAGGGTGAGGCCCTGCTCAACGACGCCTCGGGTCTGGTGACCTTCAAGTTCGCCGTGGCGGCGGCCCTGACCGGTGCCTTCTCGTTGAGCCAGGCCAGCCTGGAATTCGTCATCGTCGCGGTGGGCGGCGTACTGGTCGGCGGGGTGCTTAGCTGGCTGGTGGGTCGCGCGCGCGCCTGGATGGTGGTGAAGCGCGGTTGGAGCGATGCTGCGCCCCATGTCGTCTTCATGCTGTTGCTGCCCTTCGCCGCCTATGTGCTGGCGGAGCGACTGGGGGTCTCGGGCATCCTGTCCGCCGTGGCCGCCGGGATGATGCAAAGCCGGGTCGACATGCTGCCCCGGCAGACCGCCACCCGCCTGCTCAATCACAGTGTCTGGGGGCTGGTGGAGTTCGCCTTCAACGGCCTGGTGTTTCTGATCCTGGGCCTGCAGCTGCCCGACATCCTGGCGGCGGCGCTGCCGGCGTCCCAGGCGCTTTGGCCGGCCGCGGGCTGGCTGACGCTCTATGTGCTGGGTGCCTATGCGGTGATCATGGCCATTCGCTTCGGGGTCATCCTCGGCTATTGGCACCTGACCCAGCCCGGCAGCGGCCCTATCACCATCGCCGGAGATCCTCGGCTGATCGCCGCCATCGCCTCCCTCAGCGGTGTGCGCGGCGCCGTGACCCTGGCCGGTGTGCTGTCGCTGCCGCTGCTGCTCTCGGATGGCACGCCCTTTCCCCTGCGTGACGTCCTAGTGTTCATCGCCGCCGGGGTGATCCTGCTGTCACTGGTGGTGGCGAGCATCGGCATACCGCTGCTGCTGGCGCGGCTGCCGGAACAATCCAACGACCTGCTGGAGCGGGAGCGCTGCGAGGTGCGGATCAATGCCGCCCGGGCCGCCATCGTGGCCCTGGAAGACGTGGAGTCGAGCGACACCGACGAGCCGGCGCGGGCGGCGCTGCAGGCGGAGATCAAGGCTGGCATCATCGCCGAATTCCGCGACGAGCTGAGTTCCGCCGATGACAGCGAGGACGCCCGTTCCCTGGCGCGCCTGCGGGATAGCCTGGACGGCGAGCTGCGCCTGCTCGCCATCCGCGCCCAGCGTCGCGAACTCTATCGACTGCGGATCGCCGGGGTGATCGATGACCTGGTGGTCAGCGAGTTCCTGCGCGAACTGGACATCCAGGAGACCGCGCTGATGCGCGATCAGGGCAATCGCTAGCCCTGGCAGAAGCGGCGGATGCGCTCCGCTGCTTCCACGCACTCGGCCAGCGGGGCGACCAGCGCCATGCGGATCCGTCCGGCGCCCGGGTTGACGCCCGCGACCTCTCGCGATAGATAGGAGCCCGGCACAACGGTCACGTGCTCACGGGCGAACAGATCGCGGGCGAAGGCTTCGTCATCGCCCGGGGTCTTGGCCCAGAGATAGAAGCCACCGTCCGGCAGTGACACCTCCAGGCTGCCCTGCAGGATATCCAGCACGGCGGCGAACTTCTGCCGATAGAGTTCGCGGTTCTCGCGGACATGGGCCTCGTCCTGCCAGGCCACCGCACTGGCCTTCTGCACCTGCACCGGCATGGCGCAGCCATGGTAGGTGCGATAGAGCAGGAAGCGCTTGAGGATGGCGGCATCGCCCGCGACGAAACCCGATCTCATGCCCGGCAGGTTGGAACGCTTGGACAGACTGTGGAAGACCACGCAGCGGGCGAAGTCGCTGCGACCCAGTTCGGCGCATGCGGTCAGCAGGCCGGGTGGCGGGCTGGCTTCGTCGAAATAGAGTTCGCTGTAGCACTCGTCGGCGGCGATCACGAAGTCGTGGCGATCGGCCAGGGCGATGAGCTTTTTCAGCGTTGCTACAGGCAGCAGAGCACCGGTCGGGTTGCCGGGCGAGCACAGGAACAGCAGCTGGCAGCGTTGCCAGATCTCGTCCGGCACGCTGTCGAAGTCGGGGTTGAAACCCTTGTCCGCCAGGCAGGGCAGGTAATGCGGCTCGGCGCCGGCCAGCAGGGTCGCGCCTTCATAGATCTGATAGAAGGGATTGGGACTCAGCACCAGGCCGCGCTTGCTGCGATCCACCACCGCCTGGGTAAAGGAGAACAAGGCTTCCCGGGTGCCGGTCACCGGCAGCACGTGGCGCGCCGGATCCAGCCAGCCCTCGGGTACGCCGAAGCGCTGGCCGGCCCAGCTGGCGATGGCCTCGCGCAGCTCGGCGATGCCCAGGGTGGTCGGGTAGACCGCCAACTGATCCAGGTTCGCGGTCAGGGCCTCGGCGACGAAGGCCGGTGACGGATGCTTGGGCTCGCCGATCGACAGCGGGATCGGCTTGATCGCCGCTGGCGGGGTCACGCCGGCGAGCAGGGCGCGCAGCTTCTCGAACGGATAGGGCTGCAGCAGGTCGAGGGTGGGATTCATCGTCGGGTGGTCCTTCGTTCGAGGCGTTAGATCAAGGCGCTAGATGCTGATGCGGCTGAGTGGCGCCTGGCTGTCTGACTCGCCCAGTTGCTTGATCAGGGCTTGCTGCAGGGCGCTGCACAGAGCGGGATCCGCCAAGGGGCGACCGTCGGCGTCGGTGACATAGAAGACGTCTTCCACGCGCTCGCCGAGGGTGGCGATCTTGGCGTTGAGCACGGACAGGTCGAAGTCGAGGAAGATCCGCCCCACCCGCGCCAGCAGTCCGGGTCGATCCGGTGCCGTCAGTTCGATCAGGCTCGCCGAGCGCGTGGTGTCGGTGTAGATGTTCACCTGGGGCGAGAAGGCGAAATGCTTGAGCTGGCGGGTCACGCGGCGGTTGATGATGCTCGGGTATTCCTCGGGATGCTTGAGCGCCTCGATCAGGCCACCGCGGATCTGGGCAATCCGCGCGGGATTGTTGCCGATCGAGCCACCATCGGTATCCAGCACGATGTAGGTGTCCAGGGTGAACTGGCTGCTGGAGGTGATGATGCGCGCGTCCTGAATGTTCAGGTTGAGCTGGTCCATCACCGCCACGGTCACCGCGAAGAAGTCGTGCTGGTCCGCGGCATAGATGAAGATCTGGGTGCCGCCTTCGGAATCCCGCTGGGTGGTCTCGCGGATCAGCACCAGGGGCTCCGCGGTATCGCCATGGCCGAGGATGGCCTCGGTGTGCCAGGCCACGTCCAGCGCGGTATGCCGCAGGAAATAGGTGTCGCCCAGCTGCGACCACAGCTGCTCGGCGTCATCGGCATCGATGCCGCGGCGCATCAGGGTATCGAGGGCCGATTGCTGGGTGCTGCGAATCTGCTCCTCGCGATTGACCGGATTCTCCAGGCCGCGGCGCAGGGCGCGCTTGGTCTCGGTGTAGAGCTGGCGCAGCAGGGTGGCGCGCCAGGAATTCCACAGCGACGGATTGGTCGCGGTGATATCGGCCACGGTGAGGACGTACAGATAGTCCAGGTGGGTGTGGTCACCCACCGTCAGGGCGAAGTCGTGGATCACCTGGGGATCGGAGAGATCCTTGCGCTGGGCGGTGGTGGACATCACCAGGTGGTTGCGCACCAGCCAGCTGACCAGGCGGGTATCCCATTCCGGCAGCTGGTGGCGGCGACCGAAGGCTTCCACGTCTTCCGCGCCCAGCTCCGAGTGATCGCCGCCGCGGCCCTTGGCGATGTCGTGGTAGAGACCGGCGATATAGATCAGCTCCGGCTTGGGCAGCTTGTGGATCACCCGCGTCGCCAGCGGATACTTCTCCGCCAGGACGTCGTAACTCATCTTGCGCAGATGCTTGATGAGATTGAGGGTGTGGGCGTCCACCGTATAGATGTGGAAGAGGTCGTGCTGCATCTGGCCGACGATCTGGCCGAACTCGGGCAGGTAGAGCCCCAGCAGTCCGTAGCGATTCATCCGCCGCAGATTGCGATGGATCCCGGATTCGCTCTTGAGCAGTTCGATGAACAGGCTGGTGTTGCGAATGTCCTGGCGGAAGGCGTCGTCGATCAGGTGACGGCTGTCGCGCAGCAGGCGGATGGTACCGGCACTGGGGCCCTTGACCGCCGGGTTCTGCGCCAGCAGGACGAACAGTTCCATCAGGGCGAAGGGCGTGCGCAGGAACACCTGCGGATGCACCACCTCCAGATAACCGTTGCGGATCTGGAATCTGTTGTTGATCGGCGTCACCGCGGCAGGTATCTGCTCGTCGCGCAGATTCACTTCCTCGAAGTGCTGCATGACCACGTCGCTGAGCTGGGAGACGTCCATCACCACCCGGTAGTACTTCTGCATGAAGCGCTCGACCGCTAGCTTGGCGTCGTTGTCCTCGTAGCCGAGCAGGTTGGCGATGCGTCGCTGGTGGTCGAACAGCAGGCGATCCTCCGGGCGACCGGCCAGCATGTGCAGGGCATAGCGAACCTTCCACAGGTACTCCTGCGCCGAGATCAGCAGGCTGCACTCGCTTTCGGTGAGAAAGCCCTGGCCCACCAGGGCCTGCAGGTTGAGGGTGCCGAATTGCCGCCGGGCGATCCACAGCAGCGTCTGGATGTCGCGCAGGCCGCCGGGCGAACCCTTCACGTTGGGTTCGAGGTTGTACTCGGTGTCGTTGTACTTGGCGTGCCGGGCACTCTGCTCGGCGCGCTTGGCCAGGTAGAAGGCGCGCCCTGGCCAGAGGTGCTCGACACTGGTGGCCGCGAGCATCGCTTGGCGCAGGTGCTCGGGGCCGGCAAGGGTGCGGCTTTCCATCAGGTTGGTGATGACCGTCAGGTCGGCGAGGGCTTCGGTGGTGCACTCGCGCAGCGATCTGACGCTTTGCCCCACCGCCAGGCCCACGTCCCACAGCAGGGTCAGGAAGCCTTCGATGGAGTCGCGGAAACGCTCTTGCTCCTCTTCGGCGAGCAGGATCAGCAAGTCGATGTCCGAATGCGGGTGCAGTTCGCCGCGACCATAGCCGCCGACCGCGAGCAGGGCGATGCCATCTTCCGGCCAATTGAAGCGATTCCAGGCCGCGATGAGCATCTGGTCGATGAACCAGGCGCGATCCTCGACCAGCCGGCGCACGCTGCGTCCGGCCAGAAAGCGGGCATCGAGGGTGGCGTTCGCGGCCCTGATGAATTTCTTGAAGGCCGCGAGGGGGCTGGCTTTCAGCGAAAGCTCAGCCTGGAACTGGCCGGCGTCGAACAACTCCGAATCGACCTGGGGCATGGGCGCTCACTCACGCAGAAACGCGGGGAAAGGTTTCGTCCTTTCTCAGGGTCAGGATCTCGTAACCCTGTTCGGTGACCAGCACCGTGTGTTCCCACTGCGCGGACAGCTTGCGGTCCTTGGTGATGGCGGTCCAGCCGTCGCCCAGCAGGCGGGTCTCGTAGCGGCCCTGGTTGATCATCGGCTCGATGGTAAAGATCATCCCGGCCTGCAGCTCGAGGCCGGTACCGGCACGGCCGTAATGCACCACCTGCGGCTCTTCGTGGAAGCCCTTGCCGATGCCGTGGCCGCAGTATTCGCGCACCACCGAGAAGCCGTTCTTCTCCGCATGCTTCTGGATGACTTCGCCGATATCGCCCAGGCGCGCGCCCGGGCGGACCAGCTCGATACCCTTGTAGAGGCATTCCTGGGTGATCTGACAGAGGCGGTCCGCCCACTCGGGCACGTCGCCCACCAGATACATCTTGCTGGTGTCGCCGTGGTAGCCGTCTTTGATCACGGTGATGTCCACGTTCATGATGTCGCCGCTCTTTAGCGGCTTGTCATTGGGAATGCCGTGGCAGACCACATGGTTGAGCGAGGTGCAGATGGATTTGGGATAGCCCTTGTAGTTCAGCGGGGCGGGGATGGCCTGCTGCACGTTGACGATGTAGTCGTGGGCCAGCCGATCCAGTTCTTCGGTGGTGATGCCGGGACGCACGTGCTCGTCCAGCATTTCGAGCACCTCGGCGGCCAGTTGGCCGGCGATGCGCATCTTGGCGATGTCTTCAGGGGTCTTGAGGATGACGGTCATCGGAAATCTCTAGGTATCACGCCGGGCGTTAGCTTTCGATCCGCTATTCTATCAGAGCCGTCGCCCGCGCTGTGGCTACCGGCGGTACCCCTGGATCTCCGCTAGGCGGCAATCGCCGCTGGTGGTATCCGGCAAGGCGTGATATAAAGTCGCGCGCTTTTTCGGGGCTATGCCCTCTAGCGCTCCTAACCCCACACACGCATCGACACGATGACCTGGGTGCTTCCCGATGGGAAGTTGGTCATTGGGATGCGTGGAGGCCCAACCCGACTACGAGGAACATCTAAATGTCTCAAGTCTCCATGCGTGACATGCTGAAAGCCGGCGTGCATTTCGGCCACCAAACCCGTTACTGGAACCCGAAGATGGGCAAGTACATCTTCGGCGCGCGTAACAAGATCCACATCATCAACCTCGAAAAGACCCTGCCGATGTTCAACGAGGCCCTGACCTTCGTTGAGCGCCTGGCGTCCGGCAAGAACAAGATCCTGTTCGTCGGCACCAAGCGCGCTGCCGGCAAGATCGTTCGCGAAGAAGCCGCGCGTTGCGGTCAGCCCTTCGTTGATCATCGCTGGTTGGGCGGCATGCTGACCAACTACAAGACCATCCGTGCCTCGATCAAGCGTCTGCGCGATCTGGAAGTCCAGTCCCAGGACGGTACTTTCGACAAGCTGACCAAGAAAGAAGCCCTGATGCGTACTCGCGACCTCGAAAAGCTCGAGCGCAGCCTGGGTGGTATCAAGGACATGGGCGGTCTGCCGGATGCCCTGTTCGTGATCGACGTTGATCACGAGCGCATCGCCATCACCGAAGCCAACAAGCTGGGCATCCCGGTAATCGGCGTCGTCGATACCAACAGCAGCCCGGAAGGTGTTGACTACATCATCCCCGGCAACGATGACGCCTTCCGCGCCGTTACTCTGTACCTGAGCAGCGTTGCCGATGCCGTGATCCGTGGCGGCAGCAACGGCGGTGCCAACGAGCAATTCGTCGAAGAAACCGCTGCCGAAGCCGTCGAGGGCTGAGCAGGTCGACCCTAGGGTCGAGCGGTTCGACGTGCGAGAAGGGGGCCTAGCCCCCTTTTTGCCTACTGGCGTTTCATTGGCTCCGTCTCCGTGCGGAGTGACCTCGAAACCGATTCAAGAGGATTTCAAACATGGCAGAAATCACTGCAGCCCTGGTCAAAGAACTGCGCGAGCGCACCGGCCAAGGCATGATGGATTGCAAGAAGGCCCTGGCCGCTGCCGGTGGCGACATCGAGAAGGCCATCGACGACATGCGTGCCGCTGGCGCCATCAAGGCCGCCAAGAAAGCCGGTAACGTGGCTGCCGAAGGCTCCATCGCGGTCAAGGTCGCTGACGACCACAAGGCTGCCGTCATCATCGAAGTCAACTCCCAGACCGATTTCCTGGCTCTGCAGGACGACTTCAAGGGCTTCGTCGCCGCCAGCCTGGACAAGGCCTTCGCCGAGAAGATGAGCGATGCCGCTCCGCTGATCGCCGCTCAGGAAAGCGCCCGTGAGGCCCTGGTCGCCAAGTGCGGCGAGAACGTCAACATCCGTCGCCTGACCCGCGTCGAAGGCGATGTCGTTGGCGCCTACCTCCACGGTCACCGCATCGGTGTGGTCGTTACCCTGCAGGGTGGCAGCGCCGAGTTGGCCAAGGAAATCGCCATGCACGTCGCGGCGAGCAATCCCCAGTTCCTGAATCCGTCCCAGGTTTCCGAAGAAGCTGTCGCCAAGGAAAAGGAAATCTTCCTGGCGCTGAATGCCGACAAGATCGCCGGCAAGCCGGAAAACATCGTGGAGAACATGGTCAAGGGTCGTATCAACAAGTTCCTGGCCGAAGCCAGCCTGGTTGAGCAGCCCTTCATCAAGGATCCGGAAGTCAAGGTCGGTGAACTGGCCAAGAAAGCCGGTGCCGAAATCGTTTCCTTCGTACGTTACGAAGTAGGCGAAGGCATCGAGAAGGCTGAAGTCGACTTCGCTGCCGAAGTCGCTGCCCAGCTGGCTGCCAGCAAGCAGTAAGCCCGGCATCCGCCGTTGACCAGGAGGCCGCCCGCTTCGAGCGCGCGGCCTCTTTGTCAAATTGGAAGGCAGGTCTGATTTCTCGTCTTCCAAGGAGTTTTTTGCCGATGGGAGTGAACGCAACTGCAGTTGCGCTTTCCTATCGCTGGATCAAAATCCCCCGCACATGTTCATCGCCACAGGAGAGAGTGAATGGCACAGCAGATGAGTGGTCGCCAACCCCGTTACAAGCGTATTCTGCTGAAGCTCAGTGGCGAAGCCCTGATGGGAAGTGAAGACTTCGGGATCGATCCGAAGGTGCTGGATCGCATGTCGCTGGAGATCGGCCAACTGGTGGGCATCGGTGTCCAGGTCGGTCTGGTGATCGGCGGTGGCAACCTGTTCCGCGGTGCGGCGCTGTCCGCCGTGGGTATGGACCGGGTGACCGGCGACCACATGGGCATGCTGGCTACCGTGATGAACGCCCTGGCCATGCGTGACGCCCTGGAACGCTCCAATATTCCCGCCACGGTGATGTCCGCCATCTCCATGGTCGGCGTGACCGACCAGTACGATCGCCGCAAGGCCCTGCGTCAGTTGAAGGATGGCGAAGTCGTCATCTTCTCCGCCGGGACCGGCAATCCGTTCTTTACCACCGATTCCGCCGCCTGCCTGCGCGCCATCGAGGTCGAAGCCGATCTGGTGCTCAAGGCCACCAAGGTGGATGGTGTATACACGGCAGATCCTTTCAAGGATCCCAATGCCGAAAAATTCGAGCGCCTGACCTACGACGAAGTGCTCGACCGCAAGCTGGGTGTCATGGACCTCACGGCCATCTGTCTCTGCCGTGACCACAACATGCCCCTGCGGGTTTTCAACATGAACAAGCCCGGCGCCCTGCTCAACATCGTGGTGGGCGGTGGTGAGGGCACCCTGATCGAGGAGGGAGCAGCATGATCAACGAGATCAAGAAGGATGCGCAGACGCGCATGACCAAGACCCTGGAAGCTCTGGGCCACGCCTTTGCCAAGATCCGTACCGGACGCGCTCATCCAAGCATCCTGGATAGCGTCATGGTGTCCTACTACGGTAGCGACACCCCGCTGCGCCAAGTGGCCAACGTCACCGTCGAGGATTCGCGGACCCTGGCCTTGAGCGTGTTCGACAAGAGCATGATCCAGGCGGTCGAGAAGGCCATCATGACCTCCGACCTGGGCCTCAATCCGGCCACCGCCGGCACCACCATTCGCGTGCCGATGCCGGCCCTGACCGAAGAGACCCGCAAGGGCTTCACCAAGCAGGCGCGTGCCGAGGCCGAGCAGGCGCGGGTTTCCGTGCGTAACATCCGCCGCGATGCCCTGGCTCAGCTCAAGGATCTGCTCAAGGAAAAGGAAATCAGTGAAGACGAGGATCGTCGCGCTCAGGATGAAGTCCAGAAGCTGACTGATAAATTCGTCGCCGAGGTGGACAAGGCTCTGGAGGCCAAGGAAGCCGACTTGATGGCTGTTTGACAACGGTTGGGACGTAACATGGGCATGAGCAAGCCAGGCAAGGTGGTGCCACGTCACGTGGCGATCATCATGGATGGGAACAATCGCTGGGCGCGCCGTCGGTTGCTGCCGGGCGTCGCCGGTCACAAGGCCGGAGTGGACGCCGTGCGCGCGGTCATCGAGGTGTGCGGCGATGCGGGCGTCGAGGTGCTGACGCTGTTCGCCTTTTCCAGCGAGAACTGGCGGCGTCCGGCCGACGAGGTCGGCGCCCTGATGGAGCTCTTCCTGTCCGCCTTGCGGCGAGAGGCCAAGAAGCTGCATCAGAATGGCATCCGGCTGCGCATCATCGGTGATCGCTCGCTGTTCCACCCGGAACTGCAGGCGGCCATGGCGGAAGTCGAGGCACTCACTGCCCATCACACCCGGTTCGTGCTGCAGATCGCCGCCAACTACGGGGGGCAATGGGATATCACCCAGGCCGCCCAGCAGCTGGCGACGCAGGTCCAGCAGGGGTCGCTGCAGCCGGGTGACATCACGCCTGAGCTGCTGCAGGGCTGCCTGGCGACCGCTGACCTGCCGTTGCCCGACCTGTGCATCCGCACGGGTGGCGAGCGGCGGGTCAGCAACTTCCTGCTCTGGCAGATCGCCTATGCCGAGCTGTATTTTTCCGACCTGTTCTGGCCGGACTTCAAGCACGAGGCCATGCATGCCGCGCTGGCCGACTTCGCCACCCGCCAACGGCGGTTCGGCCGGACCTGCGAACAGGTGGAAGCGGAGCTACGCGCCTAATGCTGAAGCAGCGAGTTATCACGGCGATGGTGCTCCTGCCCATCGCCCTGGCCGGATTTTTCTGGCTGGAAGGGGCGGCCTTCGCCTTGTTCATTGGTGCGGTCGTGGTCCTGGGTGCCTGGGAGTGGGCACGTTTGGCGGGTCTGGAAACCCAGCCGCTGCGTTGTGCCTATGCCGCCGTCGTGGCGCTGGCGCTGCTGCTCTGCTGGTGGTTGCCGGCGGGGGCTCACGGACTGCTGTTCATCAGCCTGGCCTGGTGGCTCTATGCGACCGTGCTGGTGCTCACCTATCCCGATAGCGCTCGTGCCTGGCAGGCCTCCTGGCGACGCCTGCTGATCGGGCTGGTGGTGCTGGTTCCAGCTTGGCAGGGGCTGATGCTGCTCAAGGCGGCACCGGGTGGCAATCTACTGATTCTCGAAGTGATGATGCTGGTGTGGCTGGCCGACATCTTCGCCTATTTCTCCGGACGGGCCTTTGGCAAGCGCAAGCTGGCACCGGCGGTGAGTCCGGGCAAGAGCTGGGAAGGCCTCTATGGTGGCCTGGCCGCGGCGCTGGTGGCGACCCTGGTGCTCGGTCTGGTCCGTGGCTGGGGTCTGGGTGACCTCATGCAGGCGCTCATCGGCGCGGCCTGCGTGGTGCTGATTTCCGTGGTGGGTGATCTCACCGAAAGCATGTTCAAGCGTCAGGCCGGGCTCAAGGACAGCAGTCAACTGCTGCCGGGGCACGGTGGCGTACTGGATCGCATCGACAGCCTCACGGCCGCCGTACCGCTGTTCGCGCTGCTGCTCTGGTGGGCCGGCTGGGGTGTCCAGTGAGTCTCCAACGGCTTTGCGTGCTGGGTGCGACCGGCTCCATCGGTGCCAGCACCCTGGATGTAGTAGCGCGGCACCCTGAGCGTTATCGGATCTTTGCCTTGAGCGGGCATCGTCGCCTGAATGAGCTGGCTGATCTCTGCCGACGTTTCCAGCCGGTCTATGCGGCCGTGCCGGATCAGGCGTCCGCCGACTGCTTGGCCGGCCTGCTGCGAGGGGCTGAAATGCTCCCCGAGATCCTGGTGGGCGAGGGTGGCCTGGAGGCTATCGCCGCTCATCCTCAGGTCGATACCGTCATGGCGGCCATCGTTGGCGCGGCCGGGCTGAAGCCGACACTGGCGGCGGTCAAGGCTGGCAAGCGCGTGCTGCTGGCCAACAAGGAAGCCCTGGTCATGAGCGGCGCGCTCTTCATTGAGGCGGTGCAGGCCAGTGGCGCGACCCTGCTGCCCATCGACAGCGAGCACAACGCCATCTTCCAGTGCCTGGCCGATCCGGCGACACCCGGCCTGGCGCGCAAGGGCGTACGACGCATCCTGCTCACCGCCTCGGGTGGTCCGTTCCGCGAGACACCGGCCGAGCAGCTGGTCGAGGTGACGCCGGACCAGGCCTGTGCCCATCCCAAGTGGTCCATGGGTCGCAAGATTTCGGTGGACTCCGCGACCCTGATGAACAAGGGCTTGGAGTTGATCGAGGCGTGCTGGCTGTTCGAGGCGACACCTGAACAGGTCGAGGTGGTCATCCATCCCCAGAGCGTGATTCATTCGCTGGTCGACTATGTGGACGGTTCGGTGCTGGCCCAGTTGGGCAATCCCGATATGCGCACCCCCATTGCCCATGCCCTGGCCTGGCCCGAGCGAATCGACTCCGGAGTCACGGCGCTGGATCTGTTCGAAATCGGCCGGCTCGAGTTCGAGCGCCCTGACGAAGCGCGCTTTCCTTGCTTGCGTCTGGCCCGGGAAGCCGCTCAGGCGGGTGGTTGCATGCCGGCGACGCTCAATGCCGCCAACGAAGTCGCCGTCGAGGCCTTTCTCGCGGGTCAATTGGGTTTTACCGAGATCCCGCAACTGATCGAGTCGGTGCTCAAGGGTGTCGAGCCCGGTCCGGCCGCCGATCTGGACGCGGTTTTCGCAGCCGACAATACCGCTCGGCAGCTGGCTCGGGAGTGGTTGGCGAGACGCTGATCCCGCGCCTCGACACCTGACCTGCGAGTCCGCAGAATCGGCACACTGAGGTAGCGGAGGCAGCCAATGTCCATCCTTTATACGATACTGGGAACCCTGATCGCCCTGGGCGTCCTGGTGACCATTCACGAGTATGGCCATTTCTGGACGGCGCGCCGGTGCGGCGTCAAGGTCCTGCGCTTTTCCGTCGGTTTTGGCAAGCCGCTGCTGCGCTGGCACGATCGCCACGGCACCGAATTCGTGGTGGCCGCGATCCCACTGGGCGGCTACGTGAAGATGCTGGACGAGCGCGAAGCGCCGGTGGCCCCTGAAGATCAGCATGCCGCCTTCAACCGCAAGACGGTACGCCAGCGCATCGCCATCGTCGCCGCCGGTCCGATCGCCAACTTCCTGCTCGCCATCCTGTTCTTCTGGATGTTGGCCATGCTGGGTTCCCAGCAGCCGCGGCCGGTCGTGGGCGGCATCACGCCCGATACGCTGGCTGCCACCGCAGGCATCCCCGTCGGCGCTGAGCTGACCGCGGTGGATGACGCCGCTGTGGACAGCTGGTCGGCAGTCAATCTGCGCCTGGTCGATCGTCTGGGTGAAAGTGGTCCGCTGCGCCTGAGTTACCGGGTGCCGGGCACCACCGCCGAGCAGCGCACGGTCATCCAGCTCGACGCCTGGCTGCGCGGTGCGGAAGATCCCGATCCGATCCAGGCCCTGGGCCTGAAACCCTGGCGGCCACAGATTCCGGCAGTCTTCGCCGAGCTGGATCCGGCCGGTCCGGCGAAAGCGGCCGGCCTGCAGACGGGGGATCGCCTGATCGCCCTGAACGATACGGCGATCAGCGATTGGCAGCAGGCGGTGGAGTGGGTGCGGGCGCACCCCGATCAGCAGGTCAAGGTCACCTATGAACGCGAGGGTCAGCGGCGGGATCTGTCCCTACGTTTGGACGCGCGGCGGGTCGATTCCACCGACGCCGGCTACCTCGGCGCCGGTGTGGCACCGGTCAAGTGGCCGGCGGAAATGGTTCGCGAAATCAGCTATGGACCCGTCGCCGCCGTAGGGGAGGGTATCGGTCGGACCTGGCAGATGAGCGTGCTGACGCTGGTTTCCCTGAAGAAGATGCTCTTGGGAGAGCTGTCGGTAAAAAACTTGAGCGGGCCGATAACCATTGCTAAAGTGGCGGGCGCTTCCGCTCAGTCAGGCCTGGGGGATTTCCTCAATTTTCTGGCGTACCTGAGCATAAGCCTGGGGGTTCTGAATCTGTTGCCTATCCCTGTGCTCGACGGTGGTCATCTGGTCTTCTACTTCGTCGAGTGGATTCGCGGGCGGCCCTTGTCCGAGCGTGTACAGACATGGGGCATGCAGATCGGTATTAGCCTCGTCGTGGGTGTGATGCTGCTGGCCTTGGTCAATGACCTCGGTCGCCTCTGACACTCTGCTGATTGCCGAATCTGCCGCCCAGTGCGGCAGATTCTTTATTTGCCAGTTGGAATAAAAGGGACTCATGAAACGCCTGCTGCTACCTGCGGTAATAGCCGCGCTGATGATCGGCGAGGTACACGCCGAGTCCTTCACCATCTCCGATATCCGCGTCAACGGACTGCAACGAGTATCGTCCGGCAGCGTCTTCGGTGCCCTGCCGCTCAATGTCGGCGAGTCCGTCGACGACAACAAGTTGGCCGAAGCCTCCCGCTCACTCTTCCGTACCGGATTCTTCCAGGACATCCAGCTGGGCCGTGACGGCAACGTCCTGGTCGTGAATCTGGTCGAGCGTCCCTCCATTTCCAGCATCACCCTGGAAGGCAACAAGGCGATCTCCAGCGACGACCTGATGAAGGGCCTCAAGCAGGCCGGTCTCGCCGAGGGCGAGATCTTCCAGCGTGCGACGCTGGAAGGCGTGCGCAACGAACTGCTGCGCCAGTACGTCGCCCAGGGCCGTTATTCCGCCAGCATCGACGCCGAAGTGGTGCCGCAGCCCCGTAACCGGGTGCAGCTGAAGATCACCGTCAACGAGGGCGAGGTCGCGACCATCTCCCACGTCAATGTGGTGGGCAACACGGTCTTCGCCGAGGATGACCTCACCTCGCTGTTTGAACTCAAGCCGAGCAACTGGTTGTCGTTCTTCCGTAACGATGACAAGTACTCCCGGGAAAAGTTGGCGGGTGACCTGGAGCGCCTGCGTTCCTATTACCTGGACCGCGGCTACATCAACATGGACATCACCTCGACCCAGGTGTCCATCACGCCCGACAAGAAGCACGTCTACATCACGGTCAACGTCAACGAAGGGCAGAAGTACACCGTTCGTGAAGTCAAGCTGTCCGGCGACCTCAAGGTGCCGGAGGAAGAGCTGCGCAAACTGATGCTGGTCCAGCCGGGCCAGGTCTTCTCGCGCAAGGTCATGACCAGTACCTCGGATCTGATCACCCGCCGCCTGGGCAACGAAGGCTACACCTTCGCCAACGTCAACGGTCTGCCCGAGCCCCATGACGACGACCACAGCGTGTCCCTGACCTATGTGGTCGATCCGGGCAAGCGTGCCTACGTCAATCGCATCAACTTCCGCGGCAACACCAAGACCGAGGACGAGGTGCTGCGTCGCGAGATGCGCCAGATGGAAGGCGGATGGGCGTCCACCTACCTCATCGACCAGTCCAAGACCCGTCTCGAACGCCTGGGCTACTTCAAGGAAGTCAAGGTCGAGACGCCCCAGGTACCGGGCACCGACGACATGGTCGACGTCAACTACAACGTCGAAGAGCAGCCGTCCGGCTCCATCACCGCCAGCATCGGCTTCGCCCAGAGCGCCGGTCTGATCCTCGGTGGTTCCATCAGCCAGAACAACTTCCTCGGTACCGGCAACCAGGTCAGCATCGGTCTGACCCGTTCCCAGTACCAGAGTCGCTACAACTTCAGTTTCACCGATCCCTACTTCACGCCGGATGGCGTGAGTCTGGGCTACAACATCTTCTATCGCAGCACCGACTACAGCAAACTGTACGACAGTGACGTCTCCTACTACTCGATCAACAGCCTGGGTACCGGTGTCACCCTGGGCTATCCGATCAGCGAGACCTCGCGCCTGACCTATGGTCTGAGCGTGCAGAAGGACGAGATCAATCCCGGTACCTACAGCGCCGACGAGATCTACGATTTCGTCCAGCGTGAAGGGGACAACTTCACCAACTTCAAGGCCAGCATCGGCTGGTCGAGCTCGACGCTGAACCGCGGCGTGCTGCCGACCCGTGGTGCCTCCCAGAGCCTGACCGGCCAGATTACCATCCCGGGCAGCGACCTGAGCTTCTACAAGCTCGACTACCGCGGCCAGCTGTTCACCCCGCTGACCGACACTACCGCGCTGCGCTTCCATACCGAGCTGGGTTACGGCGACGGCTATGGCAGCACCGATGGCCTGCCGTTCTACGAGAACTACTACGCCGGTGGCTTCAACTCGGTACGGGGTTTCGAGGACAGCAGCCTGGGTCCGCGTACAACCCCTCCGCGGTACATCAATGATGATCCTGCTCTTGGTACCAAGTACGGGTCCCAAGGTCAGGGCTATCGCGATCGGGAAAACGACGAGGCCTTTGGTGGCAACGTCCTGATCACCGGTGGTGTGGAATACCTGTTCCCCTTGCCTTTCGTGAAGGATCAGAAGTCCCTGCGGACCGTCTTGTTCTGGGACGTAGGTAATGTGTTCAGCACCAAGTGCTACCTGGGCTCGACGAAGAACTGCGGCGATGTCAGCTTCTCCAACATGGCCAGCTCCGTTGGTGTCGGTGTGACCTGGGTTACCGCCCTGGGTCCGCTGAGCTTCAGCCTGGGCGTTCCGGTCAAGAAGCCGACCAACTCCGATCCGCAGGTCTTCCAGTTCTCGCTGGGTCAGACGTTCTGACCCCAGGCTACACCTTTGCGCTTTACGCAGGAGTCAACTGTGCACAAGTACACCCGTTACGCTCTGTTCGCTGCCGTTCTCGTCGCCGCTCCGGTGTTCGCCGATACCAAGATCGCCGTGCTGAACTACCAGATGGCCCTGCTGGAATCCGATGCCGCCAAGAAGTACGCGGTGGATTCCGAGAAGAAGTTCGGTCCCCAGCTGAACAAGCTCAAGGGCCTGGAAAGCTCCGCCAAGGACATCCAGGACAAGCTCAACAAGGGCGGTGACAAGCTGGCCCAGGCCGAGCGTACCCGCCTGGAGAACGACTTCCGCCAGAAGGCCCGGGACTTCCAGTTCCAGTCCAAGGAACTCAACGATGCCAAGGCGGCGTCGGATCGTGACATGCTCAAGCTGCTCAAGCCGCGCCTGGACAAGGCCGTGGAAGAGGTGCTGAAGAAGGGCGATTACGATCTGGTGCTCGAGCGCGGTGCCGTGGTGGACGTGAAGCCGCAATACGACATCACCCGTCAGGTGATCGAGCGCATGAACGCGGGTCGTTGATGAGCCATACCACCTTTACGCTGGGCGAACTGGCGCAGTGGCTGGAAAGCCGCCAGTTGACCGTGGAGTTACGCGGTTCGTCCGAGCGCCTGGTAACCGGTCTGGCTACCCTGCCCGAGGCCGGTCCTGAGCAGTTGAGTTTTCTAGCCAATCCGCAGTACCGCCGCTTCCTGGCCGATACCCAGGCCGGGGCCGTGCTGCTGACGGAAAAGGACGCCGACGGCTATGCCGGTGACGCCCTGATCCTGGCGAACCCCTATCTGGCCTACGCGCGGCTTTCCCATCTGTTCGATCGCAAGCCGCGCAGCGCGGCCGGTATCCATCCCACGGCGCTGGTCGCGGCGGATGCCGAGGTCGATCCGACGGCGGCCATCGGTCCCTATGTGGTGATCGAGGCGCAGGCGCGCATCGGCGCGGGCGTCAGTCTGGGCGCCCACTGCGTGGTGGGTGCGCGGAGCGTCATTGGGGCCGACAGCTGGCTGGCGCCCCGGGTCACGCTCTACCACGACGTGACCATCGGCGAGCGTGCCGTGGTGCAATCGGGTGCCGTGATCGGTGCCGAGGGCTTCGGCTTCGCCAACGAGGGTGGTCAGTGGCAGAAGATCGCCCAGCTGGGTGGGGTGCTGATCGGCGACGACGTCGAGATTGGTGCCAACACCACCATCGACCGCGGCGCCCTGGCGAACACGGTCATCAGCAATGGCGTCAAGCTCGACAACCAGATCATGATCGCGCACAACGTCCAGGTCGGTGAGCACACCGCCATGGCCGCCTGCGTGGGCATCTCTGGCAGTACCAAGATCGGCAAGCACTGCACCATCGCCGGTGGCGTGGGCATGGTCGGTCATATCGAGGTGTGCGACCACGTGTTCGTCACCGGTATGACCATGGTGACCCGCTCGATTACCGAGCCCGGCGCCTATTCCTCCGGTACGGCGATGCAGCCGGCCGGTGAATGGAAGAAGAGCGCCGCGCGGATTCGTCACCTCGACGACATGGCCCGCCGTCTGCAACATCTGGAAAAAATCGTTGCTACCGTGACCTCGCGGGATGACGCTGCTTCTGATGCTTGATTCTGCATCGGATGTTTCCCCTTTCTGAACAGGCCTTCCCCGACCATGATGGACATCAACGAGATCCGCGAATATCTCCCGCATCGCTATCCCTTTCTGTTAGTGGATCGCGTGCTGGAGCTGGATATCGAAGCCAAGCGCATTCGTGCCTACAAGAACGTCAGCATCAACGAACCGTTCTTTACCGGCCACTTCCCCCAGCACCCGATCATGCCGGGCGTGCTGATCGTCGAAGCCATGGCGCAGGCCGCTGGCGTGCTCGGTTTCAAGATGATGAATTCCTCGCCGGCCGATGGCACCCTGTACTACTTCGTCGGATCGGATAAGCTGCGTTTTCGCCAGCCGGTGACGCCGGGCGATCAGCTGATGCTCGACGCCCGCTTCATCAGTACCAAGCGCGGCATCTGGAAATTCGAATGCCACGCCAGTGTGGACGACAAGCCGGTCTGCTCGGCTGAAATCATCTGTGCGGAACGCAAGCTATGACGTTGATTGACCCCAGGGCTATCGTCGACCCCAAGGCACGGCTCGCCGCCGATGTCCAGGTCGGCCCCTGGTCGATCATCGGACCGGATGTCGAGATTGGCGAAGGGACCGTCATCGGGCCTCACGTCATCCTCAAGGGTCCGACCGTGATCGGACGTCACAATCGTATCTTCCAGTTCTCGTCCATCGGCGAGGATACGCCCGATCTCAAGTACCAGGGCGAACCGACCCGGCTGCGGATCGGCGATCACAACACCATTCGCGAAGGGGTCACCATCCATCGCGGTACCGTGCAGGATCGGGAAGAGACGACCCTTGGCGATCACAACCTGCTGATGGCCTATGTGCACATCGGCCATGACAGCGTGATCGGCAATCACTGCATCCTGGTCAACAACACGGCCCTCGCCGGGCACGTGCATGTCGACGACTGGGCGATCCTGTCCGGCTATACCCTGGTGCATCAGTTCTGCCGCATCGGTGCCCACAGCTTTTCCGGCATGGGCACGGCCATCGGCAAGGACGTACCGGCCTATGTCACGGTGTTCGGCAATCCGGCCGAAGCCCGCAGTATGAACTTCGAAGGCATGCGTCGCCGGGGCTTCTCGGCCGAAGCCATCAAGGAATTGCGCCGCGCCTACAAGGTGGTCTATCGCCAGGGGCTGACCGTCGATGACGCCCTGCGTGAGCTGGAGCCAGTGGCTCAGCAGTTTCCCGAGGTGGCGGTGTTCCGTGATTCCATCCTGAGTGCGACGCGTGGCATCACCCGCTGAGTTCGCCCAACGCCCGCTGCGCGTGGCGCTGGTGGCAGGGGAGGCGTCGGGTGATCTGCTCGGCGCCGGCCTGATGCAGGCGCTGCGTGAACAGCACCCGAATATCTCCTTCATGGGCGTGGGCGGTCCGCGGATGGAAGCCGAAGGGCTGGTGTCCGAATTTCCCATGGAACGCCTGGCGGTCATGGGGCTGGTCGAGGTACTCGGCCGCCTGCGTGAACTGCTGGGTCGGCGCAAGGCGCTGATCGCTCAGTTGCTCGACGCCCGTCCCGACGTCTTCATCGGTATCGATGCTCCGGATTTCGTCCTCGAAATCGAAGCCCAGCTGCATCGCGCGGGCATACCGGCGGTGCACTACGTCAGTCCCTCGGTCTGGGCCTGGCGCCAGAAGCGGGTGCTCAAGATCCGCGACGGCTGCGACCTGATGCTGACCCTGTTTCCCTTCGAAGCCCGTTTCTACGAAGAGCAGCAGGTGCCCGTGCGCTTCGTCGGCCATCCGCTGGCCGATACCATTCCCCTGGACAGCGACCGCCTGGCGGCCAGACAGGCCTTGGGCCTGCCGGAAGAGGGTACGGTCATCGCCCTGTTGCCGGGCAGTCGCGGTGGCGAAGTAGGGCGCCTCGGTGCGCTGTTCCTCGACGCTGCCGCCCAGTTGCTGGCCGTGCGTCCTGATGTGCGCTTCGTGCTGCCCTGTGCCAATGCCGCGCGGCGGGCGCAGGTGGAGCAACTGCTGGAAGGCCGGCCGCCGCTGCCGCTGCTGCTGACCGATGGGCGTTCCCATGAGGTGCTGGCCGCCTGTGATGGCGTGCTGATCGCCTCGGGCACTGCGACCCTGGAGACGCTGCTGTTCAAGCGACCCATGGTGGTGGCCTATCGGGTGGCCCCCCTGACCTATCTGATCCTCAAGCAGCTGGTGAAGAGCCCCTACATCTCGCTGCCCAACCTCCTGGCCGGGCGCAAGCTGGTGCCGGAGCTGATCCAGCACGAGGCGACCCCGGAGCGGCTGGTGGCCGAACTCCTGCCGCTGCTGGAGCAGCCGCAGCAGCAGACCGACAGCTTCGCGGCCATCCATCACAGCCTGAGGCGCGATGCCTCGGTCCAGGCGGCCACTGCCGTGCTGGATCTCCTGCGGCAGCGTGGCTGATGCAGCTGGGCCTGGATTTCAACTTGGTCGAGGCGCTGGTCGCCGGCGTCGACGAAGTCGGTCGCGGTCCGCTGTGCGGCGCCGTGGTCACGGCTGCGGTGATCCTCGATCCGGGCAAGCCCATCCTCGGCCTGAACGATTCGAAGAAGCTGTCGCTGGCGCGCCGCGAAGCCCTGTTCGACGAGATCCAGGAAAAGGCCCTGGCCTGGTGCGTGGCCCGCGCCGAGGTCGCCGAGATCGACCGGCTGAACATCCTGCACGCCACCATGCTGGCCATGCAGCGCGCGGTCGAGGGGCTCCACGTGCAGCCGCGGCTGGCCCTGATCGATGGCAATCGCTGTCCCAAGCTGGCGGTGCCCAGTGCGCCGGTGGTGAAGGGCGACAGCCAGGTCCCGGCGATCGCCGCGGCGTCCATCCTGGCCAAGGTGAGTCGCGATCGCGAGATGCAGGTGCTGGATGCCCTCTATCCGGGCTATGGCCTGGCCGGGCACAAGGGCTATCCCACCGCCGAGCATCTGGACGCGCTCCGGCGCCTCGGGCCCACGCCCATCCACCGGCGCTCCTTCGCGCCGGTGCGCGATGCCTGGCACACCCTCGAGACCCAGGCCTCCACCCAGATCGTCGCGACCTACTGACGGCCGTCGCGGCGTTCTGACCCCGGGTCGACAATCCAGTACAATCTCGCGCCTCATGCATCAAGGGGTCTCTGCCATGTCCGCATCCTTCGTCCACCTGCGTCTCCACACGGAATACTCCCTGGTCGACGGGATCGTGCGGGTGAAGGGGCTGGTCAAGGCTGCCGAAGCCGCCGGAATGCCGGCCGTGGCGGTGACCGACCAAGGCAACCTCTGTTCGCTGGTCAAGTTCTACAAGGCCGCCATGGGCGCCGGGATCAAGCCCATCGCCGGCGCCGATATCTGGTTGGCCGGTCGCGAAGGCGACGCGCCCCTGACCCGCATGACCCTGCTGGTCATGAACGCCAAGGGCTATCGCAACCTGACCGAGCTGCTGTCCCGGGGTTTCCAGGAAGGTCAGCAGGACGGCCAGATCGTCATCCAGCGCGACTGGGTGAAGGAAGCCAATGAAGGTCTGATCGCCCTGTCCGGTTCCAAGGAGGGCGAGATCGGCCTGGCGCTGCTCGAAGGCGATCTGGCCCTGGCCGATCAGTTGTTCGAGGAATGGCAGCAGGTCTTCCAGGAGCGCTTCTATCTGGAGGTGCAGCGCACCGAAAGAGCCGGTGACGAAGAACATCTGCATGCCGCCGTGGCCTTGGCCGATCGCTGCGGTGGCGCGCTGGTGGCGACCAACGACGTGCGCTTTCTCAAGGCCGAGGACTTCGAGGCCCACGAGACCCGCGTCTGCATCGGCGAGGGCCGTCCGCTGGACGATCCTCGTCGCGAGCGCAAGTACAGCGACCAGCAGTACCTGAAGTCGGCGGCCGAGATGGCCGAGCTGTTCAGCGACCTGCCCGAGGCGCTGGAAAACACCGTCGAGATCGCCAAGCGCTGCAACATCGAAATCCAGCTGGGCAAGTACTTCCTGCCCAACTTCCCGATTCCCAACGGGATGACCATCAACGACTACCTGCGCCACGTGTCCTTCGAGGGCTTGGAAGAGCGCCTGGCCGTGCTCTGGCCGCGCGAGACCACGCCGAACTACGAAGAGAAGCGCCAGGAGTACGTCGACCGACTCAACTTCGAGCTCGACATCATCATCCAGATGGGCTTCCCCGGTTACTTCCTCATCGTGATGGACTTCATCAAGTGGGCGAAGAACAACGGCGTACCGGTCGGCCCCGGCCGGGGCTCGGGTGCCGGCTCCCTGGTGGCCTATGTGCTCAAGATCACCGACCTCGATCCGCTGGCCTACGACCTGCTGTTCGAGCGCTTCCTCAACCCCGAACGGATCTCCATGCCCGACTTCGACGTCGACTTCTGCATGGACGGTCGTGACCGGGTGATCGAGTACGTGGCCGACCTCTACGGTCGCGAGGCGGTGAGCCAGATCATCACCTTCGGCACCATGGCGGCCAAGGCGGTGGTGCGCGACGTGGCGCGGGTGCAGGGCAAGTCCTATGGCCTGGCCGATCGTCTGTCGAAGATGATCCCCTTCGAAGTGGGCATGACCCTGCAGAAGGCCTTCGAACAGGAAGAGGTGCTGCGCGACTTCCTGGCGACCGACGAGGACGCCAAGGAAATCTGGGACATGGCCCTGAAGCTGGAAGGCATCACCCGCGGCACCGGCAAGCACGCCGGCGGCGTGGTGATCGCGCCGACCAAGCTGACCGACTTCTCGCCCATCGCCTGCGACGAAGACGGCAACGGCCTGGTGACCCAGTTCGACAAGGACGACGTCGAGCAGGCCGGCCTGGTCAAGTTCGACTTCCTCGGTCTGCGTACCCTGACCATCATCAAGTGGGCGCTGGAGACCATCAACCGCACGGAAGTGGAGGAGGGGCGCGAGCCGCTCAACATCGACTTCATCCCGCTGGACGACAAGCCGACCTATGCCCTGCTGCAGAAGGCCGAGACCACCGCCGTCTTCCAGCTGGAATCCCGCGGCATGAAGGAGCTGATCAAGAAGCTCAAGCCGGACTGCCTGGAAGACCTCATCGCCCTGGTGGCGCTGTTCCGCCCCGGCCCGCTGCAGTCGGGCATGGTGGACGATTTCATCAACCGCAAGCACGGCCGCGCCGAACTGGCCTATCCGCATCCGGACTACCAGTACGACGGTCTGCAGCCGGTGCTGGCGCCCACCTACGGCATCATCCTCTACCAGGAACAGGTGATGCAGATCGCCCAGGTCATGGGTGGCTACACCCTGGGCCAGGCGGACATGCTGCGCCGTGCCATGGGCAAGAAGAAGCCCGAGGAGATGGCCAAGCAGCGCGGCGGCTTCATCGAGGGTTGCGCCAACAACGGCATCGATGGCGAGCTGGCGGGCAACATCTTCGACCTGGTGGAGAAATTCGCCGGTTACGGCTTCAACAAGTCGCACTCGGCCGCCTACGGCCTGGTCTCCTACCAGACCGCCTGGCTGAAGACCCACTATCCGGCGCCCTTCATGGCCGCGGTGCTGTCGGCGGACATGCACAACACCGACAAGGTGGTGATCCTCATCGAGGAATGCCGCCACATGAAGCTGCGCATCGACACGCCGGACGTGAACATCTCCGAGTTTAAGTTCACCGTGAACGAAGGGGGGCGCATCGTCTACGGCCTGGGTGCCATCAAGGGCGTGGGCGAGGGGCCGGTGGAGGCCATCGTCGAGGCCCGTGCCGAAGGCCCCTTCAAGGATCTCTTCGATTTCTGCGCGCGGGTGGATCTCAAGCGCATCAACAAACGCACCCTGGAAGCCCTGATCCGCTCCGGTGCCCTGGACCGCCTGGGGCCGCATTACCACGACGAACTCAAGGCCTATCAGGCGACCATCGACCAGAATCGCGCCGTGCTGCTGGCGGCCATGGAAGAGGCCATCGCCTCGGCCGAGCAGACCGCGCGCAGTCACAACAGTGGTCACGTGGATCTCTTCGGTGGCGTCTTCGCCGAACCCGAGGCCGACGTCTATGCCAACCACCGTCGCGCCCGGGAGCTCAATCTCAAGGAGCGCCTGCGCGGGGAAAAGGAGACCCTGGGGCTGTACCTGACCGGTCACCCCATCGAGGAATACGAAGGCGAGGTGCGCCGGCTGGCGCGCCAGCGCATCGTCGACCTCAAGCCGTCGCGGGAAACCCAGACCGTGGCCGGGTTGATCGTCAACCTGCGGGTGATGAAGAACAAGCGCGGCGACAAGATGGGCTTCGTCACCCTGGACGACAGGTCCGGGCGCATCGAGGCCTCGCTGTTCGCCGAAGCCTTCAACGCCGCCCAGGCATTGCTGCAGACCGATGCTCTGGTGATCGTCGAGGGCGAGGTCAGCCAGGATGATTTTTCCGGTGGTCTGCGCCTGCGCGCCAAGCGGGTGCTGGGCTTGGAAGAGGCCCGTACCGCCCTGGCGGAGAGCCTCAGGATCGCCGTGCGCAGCGAGGCGCTGGCCGGCGATCGGCTGCGCTGGTTGGGCGAATTGTGCGGTCGCCATCGCGGCGCCTGTCCGGTCACCATCGACTACCAGGGGCCCACCGCGCGGGCGCTGCTGCAGTTTGGCGAGAACTACCGGATCGACCCGGCCGATGGCCTGATTCAAACCCTGCGTGACCAGTTCGGCAGGGAGAACGTCTTTCTCAACTATCGTTAAGTCCGAGCGCCTCGTGCGCTCCGTCCCAACCCTCGCCAGCGGCGGGTGCCGGTGACGTGGCAGGAGTCTCGACCTGCCTCGTCCGATCCCTTAAGGTAGGCGCCCCGGCCCCTGGCTCTAGATTGTAATAACGGATGCCCATGAACCCGAACTATCTCGATTTCGAACAGCCCATCGCCGATCTCCAGGCCAAGATCGAAGAACTTCGACTGGTCGGTAACGACAATGCGCTGAACATCAGTGACGAGATCGCCCGGTTGCAGGAGAAGAGTCAGGCGCTCACCAAGAGCATCTTCAGCGACCTGTCCAGCTGGCAGGTGGCCCGTCTGGCCCGGCATCCGCTGCGTCCCTATACCCTCGATTACATCAACTACCTGTTCAGCGATTTCGAAGAGCTGCACGGCGATCGTCACTTCGCCGACGATCCGGCCATCGTCGGGGGCATCGCCCGCCTGGAAGGTCGTCCGGTGATGATCATCGGCCACCAGAAGGGTCGTGAAGTCCGCGAGAAGGTCCGCCGCAACTTCGGCATGCCGCGTCCGGAGGGCTATCGCAAGGCCTGTCGCCTGATGGAAATGGCCGAGCGCTTCAAGATGCCGATCCTGACCTTCATCGACACTCCCGGTGCCTACCCGGGCATCGACGCCGAAGAGCGTGGCCAGAGCGAGGCCATCGCCTGGAACCTGCGCGTCATGGCGCGGCTGAAGACCCCCATCATCGCCACCGTGATCGGCGAGGGTGGTTCCGGTGGCGCCCTGGCCATCGGCGTCTGCGACCAGCTCAACATGCTGCAGCACTCCACCTATTCGGTGATCTCGCCGGAAGGTTGCGCCTCCATCCTGTGGAAGACCGCCGAGAAGGCCCCCGATGCCGCCGAGGCCATGGGCATCACCGCCGAGCGGCTGAAGAGCCTGAACATCGTCGATCAGGTGATCGATGAACCCCTGGGTGGCGCGCACCGCGATCCCCAGGCCATGGCCAACAGCCTGCGCACTGCGTTGCTGGAGCAGCTGGACGAGCTAAAGGGCTACGATATGCCGGCGCTGCTGGAGCGTCGCTACGAGCGCCTGATGAGCTACGGCATCGCCTGATTTCGCCCTCATGAGTCTGCTGGATCGGCTGCACGCCCGCCTGGAGCGGCAGCCGCTCACCCGTCACTGGCGGGTGGGCTTCTCCGGCGGACTCGACTCCACCGTTCTCCTGTACCTCTTCGCGCGGCTGCGCGAACATGGCCTGCCGGGCGATCTGCAGGCGGTGCATGTGCATCATGGCCTGCAAGCCGCGGCGGATGCCTGGGTCGAGCACTGCGCCCAGGTCTGCCAGAAGTTGGCTGTCCCCCTCGCTACCCTGCACGTCCATGCCGATGGCGCGGCCAGTCTCGAACGGGCTGCGCGCGAGGCGCGCTATGCGGCCTTTGCCCAGGTGCTGCCCCAGGATGGCTGCCTGGTGCTGGGGCAGCATCGCGACGATCAGCTGGAAACCCTGCTGCAGCGGCTGGTACGGGGCGCGGGTGTGAAGGGGCTGGCCGGCATGCCCGAAACCCGTTCGCTGGCTGCCGGTCGCCTCTGGCGGCCGCTGCTGGACGAGCCGCGTAGTGCGCTGCTGGCCTATGCCGAAGCCGAAGGGCTGGAATGGATCGAAGACCCCAGCAACGCCGATACCCGACTGGATCGCAACTATCTGCGGCACGAGGTGCTGCCACGGCTACGCGACCGCTGGCCGGGCGTCGATCAGGTCATGGCGCGCGGTGCCCGGCATCTGGCCGAAGCCGACGAATTGCTCGGCGAGCTGGCCGATCTGGATTTGCAGCGGGCCCGGTGTGTCGATCACGGGTTCGCCTGGATTCCCTTGCCCAATCTGGCCCTGGCGCCTTTGCAAGCCTTGAGCGAGGCGCGCCAGCGCAATGCCTTGCGCACCTGGTTGGATCCGCTGACGCGCCAGCCCGACAGCGCCCACTGGGCTGGTTGGCAGGCAATGTGCGAGGCGGGCGCGGCGAGCGATCCCCTCTGGCGTCTCGAAGGTGGCCAGGTGCGCCGGGGGGCAGGGCGGATCTGGTGGGTGCCCGACGCCTGGCAGGTCGCGCCGCAATCCCTGGCCATCACCGGACAGGAAGCCAGCCTGGAGCTGGCCGGCAATGGCCGCTTGAACTTCCTCGAACAGGCCGCCGAATCCGGCTGGCGGATCGGCTATCGCCAGGGAGGCGAGCGGCTGGTCGTACCAGGTCGCGGCTCGCGCGAGCTCAAGCGCCTGTTCAACGAGCAGGGGGTGCCGCCGTTCCTGCGCGGCCGATTGCCGCTGCTCTGGCGCGGCGACGAACTGCTGGCGGTGGCCAACCTGCCCGGCCTGGATGGCCTGCCGGGGGGAGGGCGGCTTGAGTGGCAGCCCGCAGACGGCATGGGCGGGTTTGAGCTGGGATGACCTTTAGGCTAGACTACGCTCCCGTCTTATATCGCATTTTCCGCTCGCCCCGAGTGGACGGTGTGCATTGGTCCGGCGCCAGGCCGACCGCTCTCGCTTTCATCGGCGGCTCTCCGCCTCAACGCAGATTCTAGGAATTTTCATGACGCGCTTTATTTTCGTCACGGGCGGTGTTGTTTCTTCTTTGGGGAAAGGCATCGCCTCGGCTTCCCTGGGCGCCATTCTGGAAGCGAGAGGGCTGAAGGTCACCATGCTCAAGCTGGATCCCTACATCAACGTGGATCCAGGCACCATGAGCCCCTTCCAGCACGGCGAGGTGTTCGTCACCCATGACGGCGCCGAGACCGACCTGGATCTGGGTCACTACGAGCGATTCATCCGCACCACGGTGACCCAGAACAACAACTTCACCACCGGGCGCATCTATATGGACGTGCTGCGCAAGGAGCGCCGCGGCGACTACCTGGGCGCCACCGTGCAGGTGATTCCGCACATCACCGACGAGATCAAGCGGCGCATCATCAAGGGCGCCGGCGATGCCGACGTGGCCCTGGTGGAGATCGGTGGTACCGTCGGCGACATCGAGTCGCAGCCCTTCCTCGAGGCCATCCGCCAGCTGCGGGTGGAGATCGGGGCGCGCCGCGCCATGCTGATGCACCTGACCCTGGTGCCCTACATCGCCACCGCCGGCGAGACCAAGACCAAGCCGACCCAGCACTCGGTCAAGGAACTGCGCTCCATCGGCCTGCAGCCCGATGTGCTGATCTGCCGTTCCGACCACACCGTCGACAGCTCCTCCCGCCGCAAGATCGCCCTCTTCACCAACGTCGAAGAGCGTGCGGTCATCTCCCTGGAAGACGTCGACACCATCTACCGCATTCCTTCGGTGCTGCACGCCCAGGGCCTGGACGAGTTCGTTGTCGAGCGCTTCGGCCTGGAGTGCAAGCCGGCCGATCTGTCCGAGTGGGATCGCGTGGTGGACGCCAAGCTCAATCCCGAGCAGGAAGTCACCATCGCCATGGTCGGCAAGTACATGGAACTGCTCGACGCCTACAAGTCGCTGATCGAGGCCATGACCCACGCCGGCATCCAGAGCCGCACCAAGGTCAACCTGCGCTACATCGACTCCGAGCACATCGAGCAGCAGGGCACCCATCTGCTCAAGGGCGTGGACGCCATTCTGGTGCCCGGCGGCTTCGGCCTGCGTGGCGTGGAAGGCAAGATCGCCACCGTGCAGTACGCCCGCGAGAACAAGATCCCCTACCTGGGCATCTGCCTGGGCATGCAGGTGGCGGTCATCGAATTCGCCCGTAACGTGCTGGGCTGGAAAGACGCCAACTCCACCGAATTCGACAAGGCCAGCGGCCACCCGGTGGTCGGCCTGATCACTGAATGGCAGGATTCCACCGGCGCCACCGAGATCCGTACCGAAGGCTCCGACCTGGGCGGCACCATGCGCCTGGGCGCCCAGGAGTGCCAGCTGATCAGCGGCACCCAGGTGCATGACTGCTATGGCCAGGACGTCATCGTCGAGCGCCATCGTCATCGCTACGAGGTCAACAACAACCTGCTGCCGCAGATCCAGGCCGCCGGCCTGAAGATCTCCGGTCGTTCGGGCGATGGTGCCCTGGTGGAAGTGGTGGAGGCCCCGGATCATCCCTGGTTCGTTGCCTGCCAGTTCCACCCGGAGTTCACCTCCACCCCGCGTGATGGCCATCCGCTGTTCAGCGGCTTCGTCAACGCCGCCCTGCGCTACGCCAAGAAGGATTGATCATGATCGCTCAGAAGATCGTCCGCGTCGGCAACATCGAGATCGCCAACGACAAGCCCTTCGTGCTGTTCGGCGGCATGAACGTGCTGGAATCCCGTGACCTGGCCATGCAGGTCTGCGAGCAATACGTCAAGGTGACCGAGAAGCTGGGCATCCCCTATGTCTTCAAGGCCAGTTTCGACAAGGCCAACCGTTCCTCGGTTACCAGCTATCGCGGCCCGGGCATGGAAGCCGGCCTGCGCATCTTCGAAGAGCTCAAGGCCACCTTCGGCATGCCGGTGATCACCGACGTCCACGAGCCCTACCAGGCGGCTCCGGTGGCGGCGGTGTGCGACATCATCCAGCTGCCGGCCTTCCTCTCGCGGCAGACCGACCTGGTGGTGGCCATGGCCAAGACCGACGCCGTGATCAACATCAAGAAAGCGCAGTTCCTTGCGCCCCAGGAGATGAAGCACATCCTCGCCAAGTGCGAGGAAGCCGGTAACGACCAGCTGATCCTCTGCGAGCGTGGTTCCTCCTTCGGCTACAACAACCTGGTGGTCGACATGCTCGGCTTCGGCATCATGAAGAGCTTTGGCTACCCGGTGTTCTTCGACGTGACCCACGCCCTGCAGATGCCGGGTGGGCGCGCCGATTCCGCCGGTGGCCGCCGCGCCCAGGTCACCGACCTGGCCAAGGCCGGCATGAGCCAAGGCCTGGCCGGTCTGTTCCTGGAAGCCCATCCGGATCCCGAACATGCCAAGTGCGACGGCCCCTGTGCCTTGCGCCTGGACAAGCTGGAGCCCTTCCTGGCCCAGCTCAAGGCGCTGGACGAGCTGGTGAAGTCGTTCACGCCGATCGAAACTGCCTGAGCGGCGGCTGAACCAAAAGGCTCGCGGGTAGCCGAAGGCTGATCCGTCAATGACCGGTAACATGGAGATCGATACAAAAATGGCTAACATCGTCGACATCAAGGGACGTGAAGTCCTGGATTCCCGCGGCAACCCCACCGTTGAAGCGGACGTGATCCTGGACAACGGTATCGTCGGTCGCGCCACCGCGCCGTCCGGCGCGTCCACCGGTTCGCGCGAGGCACTGGAGCTGCGCGACGGCGACAAGAGCCGCTACCTGGGCAAGGGCGTGCTGAAGGCCGTGGGCAACATCAACGGCCCGATTCGTGACCTGCTGCTGGGCAAGGATCCGAGCGACCAGAAGGCGCTGGACCGTGCCATGATCGAGTTGGACGGCACCGACAACAAGGCCAAGCTGGGCGCCAACGCCATCCTGGCCGTGTCCCTGGCCGCTGCCAAGGCTGCCGCCGAAGATCAGGACCTGCCGCTCTACGCCCACATCGCCAATCTGAACGGCACCCCCGGTCAGTACTCCATGCCGGTACCGATGATGAACATCATCAACGGCGGCGAGCATGCCGACAACAACGTCGACATCCAGGAATTCATGGTCCAGCCGGTCGGCGCCAAGAGCTTCGCCGACGCCCTGCGCGTGGGCGCCGAGATCTTCCATCACCTCAAGGCCGTGCTCAAGGCCCGTGGCCTGAGCACCTCCGTGGGTGACGAAGGCGGCTTCGCGCCCAACCTGGCCTCCAACGCCGACGCCCTGGCCGCCATCGCCGAAGCGGTGAAGAACGCCGGCTACGAGCTGGGCACGGACGTGACCCTGGCCCTGGACTGCGCCTCCAGCGAGTTCTACAAGGACGGTCAGTACGACCTGTCCGGCGAGGGCAAGGCCTTCGACGCCAACGGTTTCGCCGACTACCTAGCCGGGCTGACCGAGCAGTTCCCGATCATCTCCATCGAAGACGGCATGGACGAGTCCGACTGGGCCGGCTGGAAGGCCCTGACCGACAAGATCGGCAGCAAGGTGCAGCTGGTGGGCGACGACCTGTTCGTTACCAACACCAAGATCCTCAAGGAAGGCATTGAGAAAGGCATCGGTAACTCGATCCTGATCAAGTTCAACCAGATCGGCTCCCTGACCGAGACCCTGGAAGCCATCCAGATGGCCAAGGCCGCCGGCTACACCGCGGTGATCTCCCACCGCAGTGGCGAGACCGAAGATTCCACCATCGCTGACCTGGCCGTGGGCACCGCCGCCGGTCAGATCAAGACCGGTTCGCTGTGCCGTTCCGATCGCGTCTCCAAGTACAACCAGCTGCTGCGCATCGAAGAGCAGCTGGGTGCCAAGGCGCCTTACCGCGGTCGTGCCGAACTCCGCAGCTAAGCGCTGTGTGACCGGGAGGCGATGATCTAGGTCGTCTTCTCCCACCACGTCCGACGGACCACAGGATAGATGCCCAGTTTACAAGCGTAGAGCTGGGCTTCTATCCTGTTTTCGTCTCTGCCGCCGTCCTTGCGGCATCCGCCGTCCGCGAATCCGTTACCTCCCATGCGAAGTCCCTACTGGCTGTTCCCCTTCCTGCTCCTGCTGCTCGGCGGTCTCCAGTATCGCCTGTGGGTCGGTGATGGCAGCTTCGCCCAGGTGCGCGAACTCAAGCAGCAGATCGCCGACCAGAATGGCGAGAACAAGCGCCTGCTGGAGCGCAACGAGATCCTCGAAGCCGAGGTCGTCGAGCTCAAGAAAGGCATGGAGACCGTCGAGGAGCGTGCCCGCCACGAACTCGGCATGGTCAAACAAGGCGAAACCCTTTTTCTGCAATCCAAATAATGTCCCTTCTGCCTTCCTTCTGGGCGGTCATTCCCGCCGCGGGTGTGGGCGCGCGGATGCGTGCCGACCGCCCCAAGCAATACCTCGACCTCGGTGGCCGCAGCCTGCTGGAGCGCACCCTCGACTGTTTCCTCGACCACCCGCGCCTGCGTGGCCTGGCGGTGAGCCTGGCCCCGGAAGATCCCTGGTGGCCGACCCTGGCGTGCGCTCGCGATGCCCGCATCCTGCGCGCACCGGGCGGCCGCGAGCGCGCCGACTCGGTACTGGGCGGCCTGCTGCTGCTAGCCGAACAGGGTGCCACCGACGGCGACTGGGTGCTGGTGCACGATGCCGCGCGACCCAATCTGCGACGTGATGACCTGGATCGGCTGCTGGCCGAACTGGCCCAGGACCCGGTGGGTGGCCTGCTTGGCGTGCCGGCGCGGGATACCCTCAAGCGCGTCGGGCGCGACGGCCGGGTGAGCGAAACCGTGGATCGCAGCCAGGTGTGGCTGGCCTATACGCCGCAGATGTTTCGCCTCGGTGCCCTGCGTGACGCCCTGAGCGCCGGTCTGGCAGCGGGCGCCGCCATCACCGACGAGGCCTCGGCCATGGAGTGGGCGGGCCATGCGCCGCGCCTGGTGGAAGGCCGGGTGGACAACATCAAGGTCACTACCCCCGAAGACCTGCAGCGGCTGCAAGTGGTCTTCGCCGAGGCCTAGGATCCAGGCCCGCAGTGGCCCATCGCTTAAAAGACTCGCTCGCTGCGCTCAACCCGCTGGGTGGCGAGCGCCTGGGCGCGGGGTGCCCAGGCCTTGCTTGAGGTGCTCCACCAGCAGGCGAATCTTCGGTGAGAGAAAGCGCCGCTGCGGATAGAGAGCCCAGACCGCGCTGTTGGGCGGCTGGCGGTTGTCCAGCAGGGCACGCAGTTCACCCCGGGCCAGATGCGGCAGCACATAGTAGTCCGGCAGCTGGCACAAGCCGAAGCCGCGCAGCGCGGCGTCCAATACCGCCTGGCCGCTGTTGCAGCGCCAGGAGCCTTGGACCCGGTGCAGCACCTCACGCTCGTTTTCGCGAAAGCTCCAGATGTCGCTGGTGCCGACCAGGCAGCGATGGCGAGCGAGTTCCGACAGGGTGTGAGGCGCGCCGAAGCGTTCCAGATAGCTGGGTGCGGCGCACAGATAGAGCTCCCGCGGCGCCAGCCGGGTCGCCACCAGGCGGGAATCGGCCAGACGGCCCAGGCGGATGGCCAGGTCGTAGCCTTCGTGCAAGAGGTCGACGGTGCGATTGGTCAGGTCCAGCTCCAGACTCACCTCGGGATGGCGGGCGAGGAAGTCGTTGACCAGGGGCACGACGAAACGCTCGCCATAGGTCACGGCGCAGGTCATGCGGATCAGTCCCTTGGGCTGGCTGGAGAGATCGCTGACCTCGCGCAGGGCTTCGTCGCGCGCCTCCTGCAGACGGCGGCAGTGCTGCAGAAAGGTGTGGCCGGCTTCGGTGAGGGCGACGCTGCGGGTGCTGCGATAGAGCAGCCGCGCCTGCAGGCGTTCTTCCAGGCGGGCGACCTGACGGCTGACGTGGGAAGTCGAGGTGCCGAGACGATCAGCCGCCTGGCCGAAGTGCAGGGTGCTCGCCACGGCGACGAATTCGTCGATGCCTTCCCAGCCCATGATTGTTTCCCTATGGCAAAAATGAATTCCAGTATGCCCGATTGTTCCAGGATTTCTGGCGTCTAAACTGGTCACCTCGTTTTTTCGTCCCTCTGGAGTCGACCATGATCAAATCCCGCGCCGCCGTAGCCTTTGCGCCCAATGAGCCTCTGAAGATCGTCGAAGTGGACGTCGAGCCGCCCAAGGCCGGTGAGGTGCTGATCCGCATCGTCGCCACCGGCGTCTGCCACACCGATGCCTACACCCTGTCCGGCCAGGATTCCGAGGGCGTCTTTCCCTGCATCCTCGGTCACGAGGGCGGTGGCATCGTCGAAGCGGTGGGCGAGGGCGTGACCTCGGTCGCCGTGGGCGATCACGTCATCCCGCTGTATACCGCCGAATGCGGCCAGTGCAAATTCTGCAAATCCGGCAAGACCAACCTGTGCAGCTCGGTACGCGCGACCCAGGGCAAGGGCCTGATGCCCGATGGCACCACCCGCTTCTCCTACAATGGCGAGCCGATCTATCACTACATGGGCTGCTCGACCTTCTCCGAGTACACCGTGCTGCCAGAGGTGTCGGTAGCCAAGATCCCCGCCGAGGCGCCGCTGGAAAAGGTCTGCCTGCTGGGCTGTGGCGTCACCACCGGCATCGGCGCCGTGCTCAACACCGCCAAGGTGGAAGAGGGCGCGACCGTGGCCGTCTTCGGCCTGGGTGGCATCGGTCTGGCGGCCATCATCGGCGCCAAGATGGCCAAGGCCAGCCGCATCATCGCCATCGACATCAATCCGTCCAAGTTCGACATCGCCCGCGAGCTGGGCGCCACCGACTTCGTCAATCCCAAGGATCACCAGAAGCCGATCCAGGAGGTCATCGTCGAGCTGACCGATGGCGGCGTCGACTACAGTTTCGAGTGCGTCGGCAACGTCAACCTGATGCGGGCGGCGCTGGAGTGTTGCCACAAGGGCTGGGGCGAGTCGGTGATCATCGGCGTGGCCGGTGCCGGCCAGGAGATCAGCACCCGGCCGTTCCAGCTGGTGACCGGTCGCGTCTGGCGCGGCAGCGCCTTCGGTGGCGTCAAGGGCCGTAGCGAGCTGCCCGGTTATGTGCGCAAGGCGCAGAGCGGCGAGATCCCGCTGGACACCTTCATCACCCACACCATGGGCCTGGAGCAGATCAACGAGGCCTTCGAGCTGATGCACGAAGGCAAGAGCATCCGCACCGTCGTCCATTACTGATCACCAGGCGGGCGCCCAGGGGCGCCCCCTGTTCGGGAGATGACCATGAGTCTCGAACTGCTCTCCAGCAACAAGAGTTTCGGCGGCTGGCACAAGCGCTATCGCCATCGCGCGCGCAGTCTCGACTGCGACATGACCTTCGCCGTCTATCTGCCGCCCCAGGCGGAAGCCAGTAGCGACCTGCCGGTGCTCTACTGGCTGTCGGGGTTGACCTGCACCGACGAGAACTTCATGCAGAAAGCTGGCGCCCAGCGCCTGGCGGCCGAGCTGGGCCTGGTGCTGGTGGCGCCGGACACCAGTCCGCGCGGCGAAGGCGTACCGGACGACCCCGAAAAGGCCTGGGACTTCGGCCTGGGCGCCGGCTTCTACATCAATGCCACCCAGCAGCCCTGGGCCAAGCATTACCGCATGCACGACTATGTGGTGGAGGAGCTGCCGGCGCTGATCGAGGCCAACTTCCCGGTCTCCGATCGCCGCGGCGTCAGCGGTCATTCCATGGGTGGCCACGGGGCCCTGATCTGCGCCCTGCGCCATCCGGGTCGCTATCGTTCGGTGTCGGCCTTCTCGCCCATCGTCAATCCGCTGGATTGCCCCTGGGGGCACAAGGCTTTTTCGAACTATCTGGGCGAAGACCGCAGTACCTGGGCGGAATGGGATGCCTGTGCGCTGCTGGCCAAGGCCGAGGAGCGGCTGCCGCTGCTGGTCGACCAGGGCGAGCAGGACAGCTTCCTCGCCGAACAGCTCAAGCCCCAGGCGCTGCAGCGGGCGGCGGAAGCCGCGGGTCATCCGCTGGAACTGCGGCTGCAACCCGGCTATGACCACAGCTATTTCTTCGTCGCCAGCTTCATCGACGACCATCTGCGGCATCACGCGGCGGCCCTGTCGACCCCATAGGTTCTGTACGAAAAGTTGCCGAGCGAAGGTCAGGCGAGGCGAAAAGCGCTGAGGAAGCGGAGTTTATTAACGGTAAATGAGCATTCCGAAGCGTTTTTCAACGAAGCATTACCGAGCGCAGGCACTTTTGGTACAGAGCCTAAGGGCGACGGAAGCTGTTGCCAGCCGGTAGAATCGACGCCCTGTCATTTTCCAGGGCGTCTCTCTTCATGCGCATAGGTCACGGTTTCGACGTTCACGCCTTCGGCGAGGGCGATTTCATCACCCTCGGTGGCATTCGCATTCCCCACCACCACGGCCTGGTCGCCCACTCCGACGGCGACGTGCTGTTGCACGCCCTGGCCGACGCCCTGCTGGGCGCGGCCGCCCTGGGCGACATCGGCAAGCATTTCCCCGATACCGATCCGCGCTTCAAGGGCGCCGACAGCCGGGTGCTTCTGCGTCATGTGGTCGGTCTGGTGCGCGAGCAGGGCTGGCAGGTCGGCAACGTCGACGGCACCATCGCGGCCCAGGCGCCGAAGATGGCGCCGCACATCGAGGCCATGCGCCAGGCTATCGCCGAGGACCTGCAGGTCGAACTGGGCCAGGTCAACGTCAAGGCCACCACCACCGAGCGTCTGGGTTTCGTCGGGCGCGAAGAAGGCATCGCCGTGCACGCCGTGGCCCTGTTGCTGCCGCTATGACCGAAGACCAGCTGCTCGGGCCGCGCGCCCATGGCGAGCCCTGTGGCCAGGCGATCCTCAAGGCCAGCGCCGAGGACTTCCAGGTGGATGAGGTACTGGACATCCCGCTGAGCGGTGATGGCGAGCACCTCTGGCTGTGGGTCGAGAAGCGCGGCCTCAACACCGAGGAGGCCGTGCGCCGCCTCGCCCGTGCCGCTGGCGTGCCCCAGCGGGCGATCAGCTACGCCGGCCTCAAGGATCGCCAGGCCTTGACCCGTCAGTGGTTCAGCCTGCACCTGCCCGGCAAGGCCGATCCGGACCTCGCGGCCGCCTGCGACGAGACGCTGGTGATCCTCCAGCAGGGGCGGCACCGGCGCAAGCTACAACGCGGCGCCCATGCCGCCAATGGCTTCCGCCTGCGCCTGACCGGGCTCAAGGCCGATGCCGTGGCGCTGGAGGCGCGGTTGCAGGCCATCGCCGCCAAGGGCGTACCCAACTATTTCGGTCCGCAGCGTTTCGGCCATGAGGGCGGCAATCTGGCCGATGCTCAAGCGTGCGCCCGCGACCAGCGCCTGCCCGAGCAGCGCAACCGGCGTTCGCGGACCCTGTCCGCCGCGCGCAGCTGGCTGTTCAATCAGGTGCTGGCCGGTCGTGTCGCCGATGGCTCGTGGCAGCGGGCGCAGGAGGGCGACCTGCTGGCCTTCACCGACAGCCGCAGCCACTTTCCAGCGACCACCGCCGATCTAGAGGATCCGCGCCTGGCGGCGCTCGATCTGCACCCCACCGGCCCCCTGTGGGGCGCCGGCGAGTCGCCGGTGCAGGGGCCGGCCGCCGCCCTGGAACAGGCGGTGGCGAAGGCCGCGGGAGAGCTGCCCGCCTGGCTGGCCGGTGCCGGCCTCTCGCATGAACGGCGCATCCTGCGCCTCCCCATCGGCGGCCTGACGTGGCATTATCCCGCTCCTGACATTCTGCAACTCGAATTCGTCCTGCCGGCCGGCTGTTTCGCCACCGCAGTGGTTCGCGAGCTGGTAACGCTTGGCGAGGCAGGGCAGACGGAACATCCATGCGACTTCTGATCGCCAACGACGATGGGGTGCTGGCCCCCGGTATCGCCGCGCTGCATGCCGCGCTCTCCGCTCGTGCGGACTACGAGTGCCAGGTAGTCGCGCCGCTCTATGACATGAGCGGCGTGAGCAGTGCCCTGACACTGGACCGCCCCCTGCATCCGCAGCGCCTGCCCAATGGCTTCCTGGGCGTCAACGGCACGCCTACCGATTGCGTTCACCTCGGCCTCAACGGCCTGCTGGACGAGACGCCGGACATGGTGGTGGCCGGCATCAACCTGGGCGCCAACCTGGGCGACGACGTCCTCTATTCCGGTACCGTGGCCGCGGCCATGGAAGGGCGTTTCCTCAATCGTCCGGCCCTGGCCTTTTCGCTGGTCTCGCGCAGCCCCGACAACATGGCGGTGGCGGCCGAGATCGCGACCCGCATCGTCGCCCTGCACGAGCGCTTCGACCTGCCGCCGCGCACCGTGCTCAACGTCAACATCCCGGATCTGCCGCTCGAGCAGATCAAGGGCCTGCAGCTGACCCGTCTGGGGCACCGTGCCCAGGCCAAGCCGCCGGTGCGCGAGATCAATCCGCGCGGCAAGGCCGGCTACTGGATCTCGGTCTCCGGCGATGCCGTGGATGGCGGGCCAGGTACCGATTTCCATGCCGTGCTGGAAGGCTATGTGTCGGTGACGCCGCTGCAGTTCGATCGCACCTTCCGCGAGGGTTTCGCCGGCCTGTCGGCCCTGACGGAGCTGCTGACATGACCCAGGGGCAAGAGCATATGCAAAGACACGGCATCGGCATGACCTCCCAGCGCACCCGGGAGCGCCTCATCCAGCGCCTCTACGAAGAGGGGCTGTCCAACGCCCAGGTGCTGGAGGTGATCCGCCGTACGCCGCGTCATCTGTTCGTCGACGAGGCCCTGGCCCATCGCGCCTACGAAGACACGGCGTTGCCCATCGGCCACAACCAGACCATCTCCCAGCCCTTCATGGTGGCGCGTATGACCGAGCTCCTGCTCGCCGGCGGGCCGCTGGACAAGGTCATGGAGATCGGTACCGGCTCCGGCTACCAGACCGCCATCCTGGCGCAGACGGTGGAGCGGGTGTTTTCCGTGGAGCGGATCCAGTCGCTGCAGGACCGGGCCAAGGAGCGGCTGCTCGAACTCAACCTGCGCAACGTGGTGTTCCGCTGGGGCGATGGCTGGGAGGGCTGGCCGGCGCTGGCGCCCTACAATGGCATCATCGTCACCGCGGCCGCGCGGGAAGTCCCCCAGGCGCTGCTCGACCAGCTGGCGCCTGGCGGGCGCCTGGTGATCCCGGTGGGCGTCGACGAGGAGCAGAAGCTCCTGCTGATCGTGCGCGAAGACGACGGCTTCGTCCGCCACGAACTCAACGCCGTTCGTTTCGTGCCCCTGCTCAACGGACCTCTGGCCCAGTGAGCGATAGGGAACGTTACCTCGGTGCCATGCTCCAAGGCTGCCTGGCGGCTTTGGCCGCTTGAGGCCGGCGGGATGGCCGGACGGTAGATGATCAGACTCTGCGGGAGGAACGGGTGAAGGCCCGAGCGCAAGGATTTCCAGGACGAGGGCGATCAGGCTGGCTAGCGACAGTGCTCGTGGCCCTGCTGCTGACGGGTTGTTCGAGCAACGGTTCGCGAGCGCCGGTGGTCGACCGCGGCGATGGTCGCGGCAGCGTGCCCCAGGTCACTTCCGGGCAATATCGCGTCAAGCGCGGTGACACCCTGTTTTCCATCGCTTCCCGCAACGGCTGGGAATGGCGTGCCCTGGCGGCCCAGAATGGTCTCAGTGCGCCCTATGTCATCCATGTCGGCCAGGTCATCCGTTTCGGCAACGGTTCCAGCGCCAGTGGTTCCAGTCGCATCATCCGTCGACCGGCCACGGTAGCTTCCGCTCCGGCACCGGGCAGTCCGGTGGCCACCCCGGTACCCATCCCGCCGCCCGTCACCTCCAGTCCCACCGCCGCCACCCCGGTAGTGACCCCGAATCTGCCCACGGCGCCACCGCCGACCCCGGTGACGCCAGCCCAGACGCCGACCCGTGACGTCCCCCAATCGGCCTCCGGTTGGGCCTGGCCGACGAAAGGCACCCTGATCAGCCGCTTCTCCGCCAGCAGCAGTCTAAACAAGGGAATAGACATCGCCGGCCAGGAAGGCCAGCCCGTGATGGCGGCTGCCGACGGCACCGTGGTCTATGCCGGAAACGGTCTGCGGGGTTATGGTGAACTGGTTATCGTCAAACACAGCGAAACCTACGTCAGTGCCTACGGTCACAATCGTAGGTTGCTGGTTCGGGAAGGTGAGCGTGTCAAGATAGGGCAGACGATTGCCGAGATGGGTTCGACCGGGACCGACCGCGTCAAGCTTCATTTCGAGATTCGCCGTCAGGGCAAGCCGGTGGATCCTTTGCAGTTTTTGCCCAATCGCTGATTCGCTAGGCGCCGACTCGATCCCGCAGCTCTTTGGGGGCGAGTCATGGCGCATCGGCAACGTATCGATACGCCCTGGCTCGAAGCACAGACGAGCAAGGGTTACTCAAGATGATCCAGAACAAACAAGAAACCGAGTACGATCTCGGCGACGATGTCCTGCTTCTCGATTCCAATCCCTTCGGTGAGGAATCCACCGAATCCGCCATGACCAAGGCGCTCTCCGGGCGCGGTAACCAGGTCTTGCGCGGCGCCAAGCTGGCCGATTATGGCCGAGCACTCGACGCCACTCAGCTCTATCTCAACGAAATTGGCTTCTCGCCACTGCTGTCACCGGCGGAAGAGGTGCATTTCGCGCGTCTCGCGCAGCGCGGTGATCCCGCCGGTCGCAAGCGCATGATCGAAAGCAACCTGCGCCTGGTGGTCAAGATCGCCCGCCGCTACATCAATCGCGGCCTGTCGCTGCTCGATCTGATCGAGGAAGGCAATCTGGGCCTGATTCGCGCCGTGGAGAAATTCGACCCCGAACGGGGCTTCCGCTTCTCCACCTATGCCACCTGGTGGATCCGGCAGACCATCGAACGGGCGATCATGAACCAGACTCGCACCATTCGCCTGCCGATCCACGTGGTCAAGGAACTCAACCTGCATCTGCGCGCGGCACGCGAACTCACCCAGAAGCTCGACCACGAGCCTTCGCCCGAGGAGATCGCCGCGCTGCTGGAAAAACCGGTGGCGGACGTCAAGCGGGTGATGGGCCTTAACGAGCGGATCAGCTCAGTGGACATGGTGCTCGGTCCCGATTCCGACAAGACCCTGCTCGATACCCTGACCGACGATCGCCCCACCGACCCCTGCGAATTGCTGCAGGATTCGGATCTCAACCAGAGCATCGACCAGTGGCTGCTAGAGCTGCCGGAAAAGCAGCGCGAAGTGGTGGTACGCCGCTTCGGCCTACGGGGTCATGAAGCCTGCACCCTGGAAGAGGTCGGGCAGGAGATCGGACTGACCCGCGAGCGGGTGCGGCAGATCCAGGTCGAGGCACTCAAGCGATTGCGCGAGATCTTCGAGCGCAACGGCCTGTCCAGTGATTCGCTGTTCTGACCAGCCCTAGCTGAATATCAACCAAACGAAGCCCGGATTCATCCGGGCTTTTTTCTGCGTGTTCTTGTAAGCCTCGGCTTACAGGCCGCGTAAGCATGGATCGCTTGAGACTGCCGGAAAGCATCGCTTGATCAGCATGGCTAATCTTCAAGTGATTGCCGCATAACGATTTTTTGTTTCGGGCGGAGCAGCGAAGCGGCCTGAGAGGGCGGCTTGTGGCAGATTGCCATTGCTCGGGAGGAGAGTACTATCGGCTCTGTGTCTGGGACGACACGGATCGGCAGGAAGCGGATCGGGATCACCTCAGGACGAGGTTCACCAGGACGGTGGCAGGATTACAGGGGCAGGGACGAAGGGGGCGGAGCGATCCGCCCCCTTTTTTATTGCCTGGAGATTCCAGGCAAGGCCTAGCGTTCGAGCTGGGGGAGCTTGTTGGGCTTGCCATCCCACTCGGCGGCGTCAGGCAGGGCTTCCTTCTTCTCGGTGATGTTCGGCCAGATGTTGGCCAGCTCACTGTTGAGTTCGATGAAGGCTTCCTGGCCGGCCGGTACCTCGTCTTCCGAGAAGATCGCCTGGGCCGGGCATTCGGGTTCGCACAGGGCGCAGTCGATGCACTCGTCCGGGTGGATCACCAGGAAGTTGGGGCCTTCGTAGAAGCAGTCCACCGGGCAGACTTCCACGCAGTCGGTATATTTGCATTTGATGCAGTTGTCAGTGACGACGAAGGTCATCTGCTCGTTCTCCTCAGGCTAAGGCGGCGGATTCTAGCAGCATTGCCGGAACCCTCGTATCCGTTAACTCAGATACGCTTTTTCCATTCGTAGATAAGCTCCAGGGCCCGTCTGGGTGTGATGTCGTCCGGCTGCAGGCGTTCCAGTTCCTCGATGAGAGGATGGGTGGCGCTGGCGAACAGATCGGCCTGCAACGGACGACCCTTGGCCGGCGCGCTTACCGGCAGGGGGGCACCCACCTCACCGTTGAAACTGGCCGCTTCCAAGCGGGCGAGATGCTCCCGCGCGCGCAGGATGACGTCTTCCGGTACCCCGGCCAGTTGCGCCACGGCCAGGCCATAGCTCTGGCTGGCGGGGCCCGGCAACACATGGTGCAGGAAGACGATGCGGTCGTTGTGCTCGGTGGCGTTGAGGTGGACGTTGGCCACGCTCGGCTGGCCTTCCGGCAACACGGTCAGCTCGAAGTAGTGGGTGGCGAACAGCGTCCAGGCGCGCAGCCGCGCCAGTTGCTCGGCGGCGGCCCAGGCCAGGGACAGGCCGTCGAAGGTGCTGGTACCGCGACCCACCTCGTCCATCAGCACCAGGCTGTGTTCGCTGGCGTTGTGCAGGATGTTGGCGGTCTCGCTCATCTCCACCATGAAGGTGGAGCGGCCGCCGGCCAGGTCGTCGCTGGAGCCGATGCGGGTGAAGATGCGGTCCACCAGGGACAGTTCGCAACTGGCCGCCGGGACGAAGCTGCCGACATGGGCCAGCAGCACGATCAGCGCGGTCTGGCGCATGTAGGTGGACTTGCCGCCCATGTTCGGACCGGTGATCACCAGCATGCGGGTGTCGTTGTCGAGGGTGACGTCGTTGGCGACGAAGGGGGTTTCCAGCACCTGCTCGACCACCGGGTGGCGACCCTGGCCAATCTTCAGGCAGGGCTCCGCGACAAAGCGCGGCTTGTTGAGGTCCAGGTTGAGGGCGCGCTCGGCGAAGTTGGCCAGGACGTCCAACTCGGCCAGGGCCGCGGCGCTGTCCTGCAGCGGCGCCAGGTGGCCGATGAGTTCGTCCAGTAGCGCCTCGTAGAGGGCCTTTTCCCGCGCCAGGGCGCGACTCTGGGCCGACAGGGCCTTGTCTTCGAAGGCCTTGAGTTCCGGGGTGATGAAGCGCTCGGCGCCCTTGAGGGTCTGGCGGCGGATGTAGTCGGCCGGTGCCGATTCGGCCTGGCGGCTGGGGATCTCGATGAAGTAGCCGTGGACGCGGTTGTAGCCGACCTTGAGCCCCTGCAGGCCGGTACGGGCCTTTTCCCGGGCCTCCAGGTCCATAAGGAACTGGCCGGCGTTTTCGCTCAGGGTCTGCAGCTCGTCCAGCTCGCTGTCGTAGCCGCGCTTGATGACGCCGCCGTCGCGGATCACCGCCGGCGGATTGTCGATGATGGCGCGAGCCAGGGTCGCGGCCAGTTCCGGATAGGTCTGGATGCTCTTGGCCAGATCGAGCAGGTGTGGGGCGATCATCTGCGTCAGCCCGTCCTGCAGCGCCGGCAGCGCGGCCAGGGCGTCTCTCAGACGGGCGAGGTCGCGCGGGCGGGCGTTGCGCAGGCCGATACGGGCGAGGATACGCTCCAGGTCGCCGATGTCCTTGAGCTGCGGCTGCAGCGTCTCGAAGCGATAGTTTTCCAGCAGGCAGGTGATGGCGTCCTGACGCGCCTCGATCACCGCGCGATTGCGCAGCGGGCGATTCAGCCAGCGGGTCAGCAGGCGACTGCCCATGGCGGTCTGGCAGCGGTCCACCACCGATTGCAGGGTGTTGTCGCGACCACCGGCCAGGTTGACGTCCAATTCCAGGTTGCGGCGACTGGCGCCGTCAAGGATGACGGTGTCGTCCAGACGCTCGTGCCTGAGGCTGCGCAGATGGGGCAGGGCGGTGCGTTGGGTTTCCTTGGCATAGGCCAGCAGGCAGCCGGCGGCGCCGAGGGCCAGGCCCAGCTTGTCGCAGCCGAAGCCCTTGAGGTCGCCGGTGCCGAATTGCTGGCAGAGGCTCTTGAGCGCCGAGTCGCAATCGAAATCCCAGGGCGCCCGGCGGCGCACGCCACGCCGCTTCTCGGCGGGCAGGCCGACGGGCCAGTCGTCTGGGATCAGCAGTTCCGCGGGATTGAGGCGATCCAGCTCCGCTAGCAGGGTTTCCCAGCCGGCCAGTTCCTGCACGGTGAAGCGGCCGCTGGCGATGTCCAGCACGGCCAGGCCGAACAGGCGCTCGTCGCCCAGCACCGCGGTCAGCAGGTTGTCGCGGCGCTCGTCGAGCAGCGCCTCGTCGCTGACGGTGCCGGGGGTGATGATGCGTACCACCTGGCGTTCCACCGGGCCCTTGCTGGTGGCCGGGTCGCCGATCTGCTCGCAGATCACCACGGATTCGCCGAGCTTGACCAGCTTGGCCAGGTAGCCCTCGGCGGAATGGAAGGGGATGCCGGCCATGGGGATGGACTTGCCGGCCGAGGCGCCGCGGGCGGTCAGGGTGATGTCGAGCAACTTGGCGGCACGCCGGGCGTCATCATAGAACAGCTCGTAGAAATCGCCCATGCGATAGAACAGCAGCTGTTCGGGGTGCTGATGCTTGATCTTCAGGTACTGCTGCATCATGGGCGTGTGCGCGGAGAGATCGCTCATGCGGGTGTTTCGATCCGGTTGCCTTGGGATAGCCGCGTATTGTCCACCAACTCGTGGCGTTTGTCGGCCCCACTCGGCTCAAGGGAGCGGCATCAGGCCTGCGGCTTTTGCTCGCGGGCGGCCAGCAGCAGATCGATCTGGGTCATGAGCCTTTCCAGGGTGAAGGGCTTGGCCAGCACCTCGACGCCAGGGGCGGGCAGGGGTTCGCCGGGTAGCTCCGCCTCGGCGTAGCCGGTGATCAGCAGGGTCATCAGACCCGGGCGACGCTCCCGGGCCAGGGCGGCGAGCTGGCAGCCGCTCAACCCGCCCGGCAGGCCGACGTCGGCGATCAGCAGATCCAGCGGCGTATCCGATTCCAGCACCTGCAATGCGGTGGCGGCATCGGTCGCCTCCAGGGTGCGGATGCGGTGTTCGCGCAGGGCCTCGTCCACCAGCGTCCGCACCAGGGGTTCGTCGTCCACCACCAGCACCGTCATGCCAGCGGGATAGCGTAACGGCGAGGTACGCATCGTCTCGACCGACGGCGGTGGGATTTCCACCAGGCGTGGCAGATAGAGCGTCACGGTAGTGCCTCGGCCCGGAGCCGAGGCGATATGGGCAACGCCACCGGACTGCCTGGCGAAGCCATAGATCATCGACAGGCCCAGGCCAGTGCCCATGCCCACCGGCTTGGTGGTGAAGAAGGGATCGAAAGCGCGCGCCAGGACCTCGGGCGGCATTCCGGAACCGGTGTCGAGTACCGCCAGGGTCACGTAGTCGCCAGCCGGCAATTCCAGCGCGGTGGCCTGGGCGTCGTTGAGGCGGCGATTGGCGGTGACGATGCGCAGCGTGCCACCCTCGGGCATGGCATCCCGGGCGTTGATGCACAGATTGAGCAGGGCGTTTTCCAGCTGGTGGGGATCGCACAGGGTGAGGTCGAGCGCCTCGGCCAGTTCGATATGGATCTCGACCTGGGGGCCTACCGAGCGGCGGATGAGCTCTTCCATGCCCTGCACCAGGGCGTTGGTCTGAGTGGCCGAGGGATCCAGCGCCTGGCGACGGGAAAAGGCCAGCAGGCGGTGGGTGAGGGCCGCGGCGCGTTCGGCGGCGCCCTTGGCACCCGTGGCATAGCGTTCGAGGTCGGTGAAACGACCCTGCGCCAGGCGCAGACTGAGCATGTCGAGGCTGCCGATCACCCCGGTCAGCAGATTGTTGAAATCGTGAGCGATCCCGCCGGTGAGCTGGCCAACGGCTTCCATCTTCTGGCTCTGGCGCAGTTGCTCTTCGGTCTGACGCAGGGCTTCCTGTTGTTCGCGGATGGCGGTGACCTCGCGCACCGCGGAATAGATGAGGCCCTCCTGCAGCACCGAATTCCACGACAGCCAGCGATAGCCGCCTTCGCGATGCCGATAGCGATTCTCGAAGCCGAACACCGGTTCGCCAAGCGCCAGGCGCTTCAGGGCCGCCTCGGTGCGGGCGCGATCCTCGACGTGCACGAAGGCCATGAAGGGCTCGTGGCGCAACTGCTCTTCGCTCCAGCCCAGGGTATGGGTCCAGGCTGGATTGAGGTCCAGCAGCTGGCCTTCCAGGGTCGCCGTACAGAGCAGGTCGGGGCTGGCCTGCCAGATCAGGTCGCGCTGACGGGTGCGCAGGGTGACCTGTTCGCCGAGATTGCCGGCGAAGCGATAGAGGGACTCCAGGCTGCGGCGCTGGGCCGCGCAGACCGTCGCCATGATGATATTGACCAGCACGAACAGGGCATGGGACACCCAGCGTTCGGAGAACAGCGCGAAATAGGCCGGCGCCTTGACGAACAGGGTCTCGGCCAGCAGCACCGACAGCAGGATGGCACAGAGGCCGGGACCCAGGCCGAACCAGAAGGCCGCGGCCATGATGAAGGGGATGAACAGCAGATAGGGCAGGCTGTCGATGCCCAGACTCAACCGGATCCCGGCCGCGATGCCGATCAGCAGGGCCGCGCCCAGATAGCGCCAGGGGGCGGGAGCGTCCCGCGGGACCAGCTTGAGTAGCCGGCCGAGCAGGGTGTGGGTGGCGATGGGCACTAGAGCTAGACCTCGGGACGCTGGTCCGTCACGGTACCGAAAGGGCGCACGACAGAAAGGCGGGCGGACCGACGGTTCAGGTGCCTTCGTGCCGCTCGAACTCCTCGACGGCGCGCGCCACCTCGGCGTTGTCCGCCGCCGTGCTGCGGGCCTGGCGCTCGAAGGCGGTGGCCAGTTCGTTGACCAGTTGCAGCAGGCGGGGGATGTCGCCGCTGCGCTCGGCATCGGCGGCCTGCTCGCGTACGCGGTTGACGAAAGCTTGGGGATCGTCGAAGGCGGTCATGGGGCGTTCTCCGTTGGGCTGATAATGGTCTGACCACAAATGAGCGCCAAGGCTCACTCGCGGTGCTGCCAGACCTCCGGGTTGACCAGATTCGCCGGTCGGCGACCGTCCAGAGCGGCCAGCAGGTTGTCCACCGCGCAGCGGGCCATGGCCTCGCGCGTCTCCTGGGTCGCCGAGCCCAGGTGTGGCGTCGGCACCACGTTGGGCAGGCGCAGCAGGGGCGAGTCCGGCGCCACGGGTTCGCGATCGAAGACGTCCAGCCCGGCGCCACGCAGGCGGCCTTGCTGCAGGGCGGTGATCAGCGCGGTTTCATCGATCACCGGGCCACGCGAGACATTGATCAGGATCGCATGAGCCGGCAACCGCGCCAGTTCGGCAGCGCCCAACAGGTGGTGGGTCTCGTCGCTCAGGGGCACGGTGACGCAGAGGAAGTCGCAGCTCGCCAGCAACTCCGGCAGCGTCAGGAAGCGTGCGCCAAAGCGTTCGTCCACCTCCGGCTTGGCGGCGTGGGCGGTGTAGTTGACCTGCATGCCGAAGCCCAGGTGGGCGCGGCGGGCGATGGCCTGGCCAATGCGGCCCATGCCCACCAGGCCCAGGGTCTTGCCATGGACGTCGCAGCCGAAATGGTCCTCGCCCAGACTGGCCTGCCACTGGCCGGCGCGGACCCAGTCGGCCAGCTCGACGATGCGCCGCGCGGTGGCGAGCAGCAGGGCGAAGGCGGCATCGGCGACGCTTTCGGTGAGCACATCCGGGGTGTTGCAGAGCAGGATGCCGCGCCGCTGCAGATAGGGCAGGTCGTAGCTGTCGAAGCCCACCGAGACGCTGGCGATGGCTTCCAGCCGGGGCGCCAAATCCAGTAGTTCGGGCGTCAGCTTGAAGCTGGAGCCGAGCAGGCCCTGGGCCTCGGGCAGGCGTTCGCGCAACCGGGCTTCGCCGCCCGGGGCCTTGACGTCGATGTACTCCAGGTCGAAGGCCTCGCGCAGTCGCGCGGTCAGCACCGGCGACAGGGCCTTGTAGTGGATCACCTTCTTTTTCATGGACGAGTCTTCCTCTAGTGACTGGTGGCGGGCTTGAGCGCCGCGGCGCGAGCGACCGGTTCCTGGCGCAGAAGCAGGGTGAGGACCACGGACACCAGCAGGGCGCCGCCCATGAAGCCGAAGGACGCGCCGGGACCGCCGGTCACGCCGTTGAGATAGCCCACCAGGTAGGAGCCGGCAAAGGAGCCCAGGGCGCCCATGCTGTTGATCAGCGCCATGGCGCCACCGGCGACGTTGACGGGCAGGATCTCCGGGACGATGGCGAAGAAGGGGCCATAGGGGGCGTACATGCAGGCCCCCGCCACCACCAGCAGCGCGTAGGACCACCAGAAGTGGTGAGGGCCGAGGGCGAAGGAGCCGAGGAAGGCCAGCGCGGCGATCAGCAGCGGCGGCCAGACGAACAGTTTGCGATTCTGCATGCGGTCCGAGGCCCAGGACACGCCGAGCATGGCCAGCACGGCGGCCAGGTAGGGCAGGGAGGACAGCCAGCCGGCCTGGACGATGTCCAGTTGGGCGCCCTGGCGCAGGATCGACGGCAACCAAAGGACGAAGCCATAGACGCCGATGCTCCAGCAGAAATATTGCAGCGACAGCAGGATGACCTTGGGCGAACGGAAGGCTTCGGCGTAGTTCTTGACCGGCTTCATGCCCTGTTGTTCGGCCTTCAGCGCCTCCTCCAGGCGGGTCTTTTCCTCGGCGGCGAGCCAGGTGGCATCCTTGGGCCGCTCGGCGGCCAGGCGCCACCAGATGAAGGCCCAGATCACCGCTGGCAGGCCTTCGATGATGAACATCCAGCGCCAGTCCAGGGCATGGATCAGATAGCCCGAGACCACCGACATCCAGAGAATGGTCACCGGGTTGCCGAGGATCAGGAAGGTATTGGCCCGCGAGCGCTCGCGCTTGGTGAACCAGTGGCAGAGATAGACCAGCATCGCCGGCATCACCGCCGCTTCGACGACGCCGAGCAGGAAGCGGATGGCGATGAGCAGGGTGACGTTGGGCACCATGCCGGTCAGGGTGGCCAGGCCGCCCCAGGCGATCAGGCTCCAGAAGATCAGCCGCTTGACGCTGCGCTTCTCGGCATAGATGGCGCCGGGTACTTGGAAGAAGAAGTAGCCGAGAAAGAACAGCGCACCGAGCAGCGAGGACATCGCCGGGGTGATGCCCAGGTCGTCGGCCATGCCCGAGGCGGCGGCGAAGCCATAGTTGGCCCGGTCGAGGTAGGCCAGGCTGTAGGTGATGAAGACCACTGGCATCAGATACCACCAGCGGCGTGGAGCGAGAGAAGAGGCGTTCATGGGGTCACCTGCTTGATTGTTCTTGTAAAGGTGTAGATCAGGGCAGTTCGTGTCGGTAGGGCAGTCCTTCCATGTCGCCGACCACCTGCACGGCGCGGGCGCCGATCCAGTTGCCGCGGGCGACGGCGGCGGCGACATCGAGGCCATCGAGCAGGGTGCTGACGAAGCCGGTGGCGAAGCCATCACCGGCGCCGACGGTGTCCACCACCTCGGCCACGGGCACGCCGGGGACCTCACCCTCGGCCTTAGGGGTGCGCCAGTAGCCACCTTCGGGACCGAGCTTGATGGCCACGGCCTTGGCGCCGCGGTCGAGGTAGAAGGCAGCGATGTCCGCCGGGGTGTGGTAGCCGGTCAGCAGCCGGCCCTCGGCCAGGCCGGGCAGCACCCAGTCGGCGAGGGCGGCGAGGTCGTTGAGCTCGCGGCGCATCTGCTCTTCGCTGTCCCACAGCGAAGGCCGCAGATTGGGGTCGAAGGAGATGCTGCGACCGGCGTCGCGCATGGCCTGCAGCAGGTGGCGGCTGAAGGCGCGGGCGCTGGGCGACAGTGCCGGCGGGATACCGGTGGCATGCAGGTGACGCGCCTGCAGCAGACTCGGGTCGAAATCCTCCTCGATGTTGAGGTGGCTGGCCGCCGAGCCGCGGCGGAAGTACTCCACCACCGGATCGCTGCCATCGGCGGCGCGGGACTTGAGCTGGAAGCCGGTGGGGTGATGCGGATCGACGGTGAGGCGGCTGCAGTCCAGCCCCTCGGCCTCTAGGCTGGCGCGCACGAAGCGGCCAAAGGAGTCGTCACCGACGCGCGACAGCCAGGCGACCCTGAAGCCCAGGCGGCTCAGGCCGATGGCCACATTGTTGTCGGCGCCGGCGATGCGCTTGCCGAACTGGCCGACCGTGGCCAGGTCGCCCGGCGTCTCGGCAACGAACATGGCCATGGTTTCGCCAAAGGCGAGGATGTCGATGTCAGCCATGCCGGCGTTCCTCCTGGGCATGGCCATCCAAGGTGCGCAGCGCCGCCACCTGGCGGCGGGTCTCGGCCAGTAGATCCGCACCCATCAGGGGAAATTCGATGGCGCGCCGCAAGCCGTGGGGGAAATAGGTCATCAGGCCTTGCCAGGCCAGCAGATCGGCGGCTTCCGGCGGCACGGCGTGCAGGCCACCCGCGCGGCGACGGACCGCCTTGCAATGCAGGTAACGGACGTCCGGGCCGAGCAGGCGAGCGGCCTGCAGCGGATCTTCGTCCTGCCAGCGCCAGTTGCCGACATCGAAGGTCAGCCCTATTGGCAGGCCTGCTGCCCGGACCGCTTGGATGAAGGCGCGCAACGGTTCGACCCGGCCACCCTGGGCGGTCTGGTCGTTTTCCACCAGCAGCTGCGGACCACCGTCCCGTAGCAAGCTGCCAAGCGCCGAAAGATCGGCCGCCGCGCGATAGTGTCCGAGCGACACCTTGAGGGTATCGGCGCCCAGCAGGCGGGCTTCGGCGATGGCTTCGGGCAGGCGCGGCGAGAAGGCCGCGCCGGCGTCGGGCCAGAGTTCGAGGGGGACCGAATAGACACAACCCAGACCAGCCGCCTGGATGGCGGCGCCTAGGGCAGCGAAATCGGGCGTATCGGTGAAGAGTTCGGCGCGGATTTCCACCTGGGTGGCGCCCGCAGCGGCGATCAGGTCGAGCCAGGCGGCCTGGCCCTGAGTACGGACCCCGTCGGCGCCAAAGGCCGAGGTGGTGATGGCGATCTCCGGTGGCATTGTTATTCTCCTGAAACCGGTTTCAATAAATGACGGATAAAAATGCGAAAGGTGCCCTCAGGCCCTGGCGCGAGTCGACTGGCGGACGCGCAGTTCCGCGCCGAAGGTCTGCTGCACCGGGGCGCTGCGATCCCCGTCGATGCGCCGCTGCAAGCGTTCGAAGGCGGCCACGCCCAAGGCATGGGTCGGCTGGGCGAGGGCGCTGATGCCGCCACCCACCAGCGGAAACCAGTCCAGATCGTCCAGGGCCAGCAGGCCGAGGCGCTCGAACAGGGGCTCGCCCAGGGCCTGCAGCGCCAGGGTCGTGGCCAGGGTCGCCACACCGTTTGCGGTGAGCAGCGCCTTGGAGCCGGGGCCGGGGCTGGCGAGGAAGGCGGCCAGGGCGGCTTGCAGCGCCAGGGCGTTGTCGGCCTCGCCACAGTGTCCGCCACGACAGTCAGGGTGCTCGGCCAGGGCCGCGTCGAAGGCGCCCAGGCGCTGGAGGCGCGAGCTGGTCCCGTCCAGGGGCTCGCTCACCAGCAGCAGGTCGCGATAGCCCTGCTCGCGCAGGTGCGCTACCCCCAGCTCGATAGCTTGGTGGTTGTCGAGGCCGACCAGATCGGCCTCGACGCCCGGCAACTCGCGGTCCAGCAGCACCAGTGGCAGACGGCTGCCCAGGTGCTGCAGGTCGGCGGCATGCTGGCCGAAGGTGTTCACGATAAGGCCTTCGATGCTGTAGGACTGCAGCGCGGCCAGTTGCTGGCGCTCCTGGCGGGCGTCCTGATCGGTGTTGCAGATCAGCAGCGAATAGCCCTGCTGGCGGCAGGCGGTTTCCACGCCGTGCATCACCGCGGTGGAGTAGGGATTGAGCAGGTCGGCCACCAGCATGCCGATCAGGCGACTGCGTCCACGCTTGAGGCCACGGGCCATCTGGTTGGGCTGGAAATCGAGGGCGACCACGGCCTGCTCGATGCGCGTGGCGAGGGCGTCTGACAGCAGGCGACGATCGCCGCTGATATAGCGGGACACGCTGGCCTTGGACACGCCGGCGACGGCGGCCACTTCGGCGATGGTCGCACGGGTGGCGCGCGGACCGGGGATGAAGACATCGTTCATGGCGTACCGCTGTTAGGATTTTGTAGATGCCTGAAACCGGTTTCAGTAAATCTTTTCTCACGCGGGCCGGCAAGCCGGTCTAAGGTGCAGGCCGACCAGTGGTCGCTGCAGGCGCTCGCTTGCCGCGGTCACCTCTTATGTTCTCTTTCGCACAGGAAGGTCTCGATGGATTCCCTCGATAGTCTCGCCCAGCGGTTGGGCGACGCCCTGCAGGCGGCGGGTGCCCAGGTGACCACCGCCGAATCCTGCACCGGCGGCGGCATCGCCGAGGCGATCACCCGCGTCGCCGGCAGCTCGGCCTGGTTCGAGGCCGGCTTCGTCACCTATTCCAACCGGCAGAAGACCCTGCAGCTGGACGTACCCGAGGCGCTGTTCGAGCAGGTCGGCGCGGTCAGCGAAGAGGTGGTAACGGCCATGGCGCTGGGTGCGCAACAGCGCGCCGGTGCTCGCTTTGCGGTCGCGGTGAGCGGTATCGCCGGGCCGGGTGGCGCGGTGCCGGGCAAGCCGGTCGGCACGGTCTGGCTAGCCTGGCGCGATGGAGAAAATTTGCGCACCGAACGGCAGGTCTTTGCCGGCGATCGCGCCGCGGTCCGCCAGCAGACCCAGGTCCGTGCCCTGCAGGTTTTATTGGCCTTGCTGGCCGAGGAAAAAGGCCCTCGGGTGTAGCAACCAGAGGGCGACTATGGTTTAATACTGTTCACTTATACAGGTATCCACGGCCGTCTGGCCCTTCTTTCTCCGAGAGGAATCTAATGGACGACAACAAAAAGCGTGCCCTGGCCGCGGCCTTGGGACAGATCGAAAAGCAATTCGGCAAGGGCACCGTGATGCGCATGGGCGATCACGAGCGCCAGGCCATTCCAGCGATTTCCACCGGCTCCCTGGGTCTGGACATCGCCCTCGGCATCGGTGGTCTGCCCAAGGGCCGGATCGTCGAAATCTACGGTCCTGAATCCTCGGGTAAGACCACCCTGACCCTGTCGGTCATTGCTCAGGCGCAGAAGCAGGGCGCCACCTGCGCCTTCGTCGACGCCGAGCACGCGCTCGATCCGGACTACGCCGGCAAGCTGGGCGTCAACGTCGACGACCTGCTGGTGTCCCAGCCGGATACCGGCGAACAGGCCCTGGAAATCACCGACATGCTGGTGCGCTCCAACGCGGTCGACGTCATCATCGTCGACTCGGTAGCGGCCCTGGTGCCCAAGGCCGAGATCGAAGGCGAGATGGGTGATATGCACGTGGGTCTGCAGGCGCGTCTGATGTCCCAGGCGCTGCGCAAGATCACCGGCAACATCAAGAACGCCAACTGCCTGGTCATCTTCATCAACCAGATCCGCATGAAGATCGGCGTGATGTTCGGCAACCCCGAGACCACCACCGGCGGTAACGCCCTGAAGTTCTACTCCTCGGTCCGTCTCGACATCCGTCGCATCGGCGCGGTGAAGGAAGGCGACGAGGTGATCGGCAGCGAAACCCGCGTTAAGGTGGTCAAGAACAAGGTGGCACCGCCGTTCCGCCAGGCCGAGTTCCAGATTCTTTACGGCAAGGGCATCTACCTGAACGGCGAGATCATCGATCTGGGCGTGCAGCTGGGTCTGATCGAGAAGTCGGGTGCCTGGTACAGCTACCAGGGCAGCAAGATCGGCCAGGGCAAGGGCAATGCCGCCAAGTTCCTGGAAGACAATCCCGAGATCAAGGGTGCCGTGGACAAGGCGATTCGCGAGAAGCTGCTGAGTCAGCCGACCAATCAGAAGGCCGAAGTGGCCGCCGAAGAAGACGCTGACATCGATCTGTGATCGGGTGCCACGTTTGACACAACCCCCGCCTCGTGCGGGGGTTTTTGCATAAGGAGGATCACCCTTGGGCAATCCACTGGATACCACCGCTGCCATTCGTTTCGCCGCCATGGATCTGCTGGCCCGTCGCGAACATGGTCGCGAGGAGCTATCGCGAAAACTGCGGCGGCGCGGGGCCGAGGAAAGCCTGCTCGGCCCGGTGCTGGATCGCCTGGCCGAGGATGGCCTGCTCGACGAGAGTCGCTATCTGGAAAGCTACATCGCCAGCCGTGCCCGTTCCGGTTACGGGCCCATGCGCATTCGCGAAGAACTGGGTCAGCGCGGCTTGCAGCGGGATCAGGTGGAAGCCGCACTGCGTGAAGCGGACGTGGACTGGCAGGCGCACCTCGAAGATGTCTGGCGCAGGAAATTCGGTACGCCCCCAGCTGATGCCAAGGAACGCGCCAAGCAGGGTCGCTTCCTGGCCTATCGGGGCTATGCCATGGATGGGATCAACCGGGTGCTGAGTCGGCGGTAGGCAGCCTGTTCTGTTGGCCTTCGCTGTGCTCAGCGCCAACCTACGGGACAACTGACGTAGGTTGGGTTGAGACGGCTCCATCGTCGAAGCCCAACACGGGCTCCAGGGTCTGTTGGGCTTCGCTGTGCTCAGCGCCAACCTACGGGCAACTGGGGTAGGTTGGGTTGAGACGGCTCTATCGTCGAAGCCCAACAGGGACTCCAGGGTCTGGATGCGTTGGGCTTCGCTGTGCTCAGCGCCAACCTATGGGACAACTGACGTAGGTTGGGTTGAGACGGCTCCATCGTCGAAGCCCAACAGAGACTCCGAGGTCTGGATGCGTTGGGCTTCGCTGCGCTCAGCGCCAACCTACGGGGCAGTTGGGTAGGTTGGGTTGAGACGGCTCCATCGTCGAAGCCCAACAGGGATTCCAGGGTCTGGATGCGTTGGGCTTCGCTGTGCTCAGCGCCAACCTACGAGGATACCCAATGCTCCGGGCGATTGAGTTCGTCTACCAGTTCGCGCAGGCGGCCGTAGTGGCGGCCGTGGAAGTCGAAGGTGAGGCGCGTCAGGTGGGCGAATTCCGCTTCGTCGGCCTGGCCTTCGCCCGGGGCCAGCTGGGTGAAGCCCGGGGTGCGGCAAAGGTCGCCGAAATCCCTGGCCAATTGCTCCAGGCAAGCCGGGGTCACGGCGTGCTTGAGACGGATATGGAGCAGGCCGTCACGCCGGCGGGTGGAGTGGTAGTTGCCATAGAAGCGCTCGATCTCGGCCGCGGCGGCCTCCGGTGAGCGTACCAGCCGGACCAGCTTGAGATCGGCGGGCAGGATGTAGCCTTCGTCCAGCAGATTACGCTCCAGATAGGCCAGGGTATCGTCCCAGAAGTGGCCGTCGGGGGTATCCAGCAACACCAGCGGTACCAGCGGGCTCTTGCCGGTCTGGATCAGGGTGAGCACCTCGAAGGTCTCGTCCAGGGTGCCGAAGCCGCCGGGGCAGAGCACCAGGGCGTCCGCCTCCTTGAGAAAGAACAGCTTGCGCACGTAGAAGAAGTGGAAGGACAGCAGGTGATCCGTGCCTTCGATGGTGGGATTGGCGCGCTGTTCGAAGGGCAGGGTGATGTTGAAGCCCAGGCTGGCCTCGGGCCCGGCGCCCTCGTGGGCGGCGCCCATGATGCCGGCGCCGCCGCCGGTGATGACCATCATGTCGCGGCGGGCCAGAGCGCTGCCCAAGTCGCGGGCAAGGGCGTAAAGGCCGTGATCGATCCGGGTCCGCGCTGAGCCGAACACCGTGACCTTGCGCCGCCGGCGAAAGCGCTCCAGGGTACGGAAGGCCTGCTCCAGCTCCTTGAGGGTCTGCAGCATGATCTTGGCGTCCCAGCGCGCCGGATTGGTCTGCGCCATGCGCACCACCGTCACCAGCATCTCGCGATAGAGGCCCAGATTGGGGCTGCCGCCCGGCAGGGCGTGCTCCAGCAATTCGTCGATGCGCTGACCGAGATCGGCGGCGCTGGGCTCCACGTGGCGGGCCAGGTAGCTGTCGTCGTTGTCCTCGGTCATGCCGCGACCCTCCGCTTACTTGCCCAGGCCGCAGTCGGCAGCCTGGAAGCGCTCGACCATGACCGGCTTGTTGGTCTGGTATTCGGTGAAGTCATAGACCAGGGTGGCGCCACGGGCCAGCAACTGGCGATAGCCGTTGTTCTGGCAGACGCTCTCGGCGAGCTGCACCCGCACCGTGGCCGGATTCTCGCGCATGCGCGCGGCATGCGCCGGGCGCACGCTGAGGTTGTTGACCAGCTGCTTGCCCTGCACGGTGTAGCCGCGGTCGAGGATGTCCTCGTTGATGGCGCGTGGCGTGCCCTGGCTGCTCTCGGTGGCGACCTTGCGCAGCATCTGGTTGAGCTCGTGGTCCTTGAGCGACTCGGCCGCCTGGACGGTGAAGGGCAGGGCGAGGGTCAGGGCGAGCAAAGCAAAACGAGGCATCGTGTTCTCCAGCGTAGAGGAGCCCGTTTCGACCGTGGTCGCGGGCGGGGGTTCGCAAGGCGTCTACGCAGGGTAACCTGCCTGGCCGCCGCGGGCATCCCGATCGCTCTGGTAAACTGCGCTTTTACCCGCGAGCCCGGCATGACCCCGATCAGCGATACCCCTCTGCATGCCGTGGCCCGTCTGCGCCAGGAGCGCCTGGCGCGCAGCATCAAGCCCTTCATCGCCCGGGGCTCGCGCATGGCGCGCTGCCCGAATTGCCGCCTGGCCCCCAGTCATTGCCTCTGCGACCTGCGCCCCCTGCGCCAGACCCACGCCGGCATGTGCCTGCTGATGCACGATGTCGAGCCGCTCAAACCGAGCAACACCGGTTGGCTGATCGCCGACGTGGTGGTCGATACCCACGCCTTCGGCTGGAGTCGCACGACGGTGGACCCGGGGCTGCCGGAGCTGCTGGCGCAGCCAGAATGGCAACCGCTGCTGGTGTTTCCTGGCGAATACGCGGCCCCCGAGCGGGTGGTCGAGACCCTGCCGCTGGCACCCGGCCAGCGACCGCTGTTCGTCTTGCTGGATGCCACCTGGACCGAAGCGCGCAAGATGTTTCGCAAGAGTCCCTACCTGGACCGCCTGCCGGTGTTGAGTTTCCAGCCCACTGCCCTGTCGCGCTACCGCCTGCGGCGCTCCACCCGCGGCGAGCACCTCTGCACCGCCGAGGTCGCCGCCCTGTGCCTGGAACTGGCTGGCGAGGCGCCGGCCGGGCGGCTGCTGGAGGCCTACCTGGACGTGTTCAGCGAGCGCTACCTGGATGCCAAGCATCATCTGCCGCTGGCGGCGGACAGCCCAGCCAGTAGGCAACTGAAGGCCCTGCGCGCTAGTTGACCGGTTTGATCTCCACCGGCGCCTGGCGCGGCCAGAGCTGGGCGGCCAGCATGCCGGCGAACATCAGCACGCAGCCCAGGTAGCCACGACCGCTGAGGGCCTCGCCCAGCAACCAGGCACCGAAGAAGGCGGCGAATACCGCCTCCAGGGAAAAGATCACCGCCGCATGGGAGGCGATGGCGCCGCGCTGGGCGAAGACCTGCAGGGTGTAGCCGATGCCGGCGGCGATCACCCCGCCATAGAGCAGCTCGGGCAGCGCCAGGACGATCTGAGCCGAGTGGATCGGCTCGAAGACCAGCGCCAGCACCAGGCTGATGATGGCGCAGACGACGAACTGCAGGATCGATAGCACCGTGGCGTCGTGACGACTGGAATAGTGTCCCACCAGCAGGACATGGACGCCCCAGGCCAGGGCGCCGGCCAGTTGCAGCAGATCGCCGGACGCCACCTGGAAGTTGTCGCCGATGCTCAGCAACCCCATGCCCACCACCGCCAGACTGGCGCCGATCCAGGTGCCCAGATGGCTGCGCTGGCCGAGCAGCAGTCCCAGCAGCGGCACCACGATGACATAGAGACCGGTGATGAAGCCGGAGTTGGTCACGCTGGTGAACAGCAGCCCGACCTGCTGCAGATTGATGCCCAGGGTCAGCACCAGGCCCATCAGCAGGCCGCCCTTGAAGGTGTCGCGGTTCAGGCGCCGCTGGCGGCCACGGCGGCGCAGGTACAGCAGCAATGGCAGCAGGGTGAGGGCGCCCAGGGCGAATCTCAGGCCGGTATAGAGAAAGGGGCCGATGTGCTCCATGCCGCCGGTCTGGGCGATGAAGGCGCTGCCCCAGATGAGGGCGGTGAGCAGCATGAGCAGATCGGCACGCAGGGCGGCGCTGGGCATGGGCGTCTCTTGGGCAAAACGGCAACTGTGCCGCAAACCGCTGGGTCTTGCCTACCGTCCGCGGTCCGCCCGGCCTTGCTCCCATCCGCGCCGTTGGGCATGCTTGCACGCAGCCCGGGCGCCAGGTACTGGTCGACGCAGGCTCTCACGACAACAAGGAAAGCTACACCATGGCGGCTGCCTACCAGATACTGATCGCCGACGATCATCCGCTGTTTCGCAGCGCCCTGCAGCAGGCCCTGACCCTCGGCTTGGGCGCCCAGGCACGGCTCACCGAGGTGGCCGACATCGCCGAGCTCCAGGCTTGCCTGGCCGAGCGCACCGACTGGGATCTGGTCCTGCTCGACCTCAACATGCCCGGGGCCTATGGCTTTTCCGGATTGGTCCTCTTGCGTGGCCAGTATCCCCAGGTGCCGGTGGTAATGATCTCGGCCCAGGAAGAACCGGCGGTGGTGCAACGCGCCCGGGAATTCGGCGCCAGTGGCTTCATTCCCAAGTCCAGCGATCTGAGTACCCTGCAGCAGGCGGTCAGCCAGGTACTGGACGGTGATACCTGGTGGCCGCCGCAGGTGGAAGGTGCCGCCGCCCTGAGCGAGGAAGCCAAGGCCGCCAGCGCCGGGCTCGCCAGTCTCACCCCACAGCAGTTCCGGGTGCTGACCATGCTCTGCGAAGGGCTGCTCAACAAGCAGATCGCCTTCGAGCTCAATGTCTCCGAGGCTACGGTCAAGGCCCATGCCACGGCCATCTTCCGCAAGCTCGGTGTCCGCACCCGCACCCAGGCGGCCCTGCTGCTGCAACAGCTGGAGAGCACCTCCAGCTGACCCAGGCGCTCTCGGCGCCTGAACTGGGCGCGACCGTCGACTTTCACTTTCTTGCAGCTGCCGTCCACCCGGATCGGCGGTTCGCCCCTGCTGGATGGAGCTTTTCGGTGATCTCTCCCTACAAAGGCAAGACCGGTCTGCGCCGGGTCATCAATGCCACCGGCTATTCCCTGGCCGGCCTGCGCACGGCCTTTCGCCAGGAAGCGGCCTTTCGCTCACTGGTGATGCTCAATGTGGTGCTGGTACCGCTGGCCTTCTGGCTGGAGGTGAGTCGCGGCGAACGGGCATTGCTGGTGGCGGTCTGCCTGCTGTCGCTGGTGGTCGAGCTGTTCAACGCCGCCATCGAGGCAGTGGTGGATCGGATTTCCCTGGACTGGCACGAACTGTCGAAGAACGCCAAGGATCTGGGCAGCGCTGCGCAGTTCGTGGCCATGTTCATCATCGCCGCGGTCTGGGGCATCGTCCTGCTCGGTTGAGCAGGACCCCGATCAGAGGGTAGCGGCCAGGGTGGCACCCGCCGTGGTGTCGTCCGCGGCCAGACCCTGTTCCAGCACGCTGGGCTGGGCCGAGTGGATGACCTTGTGGATGAAGTGCAGCTTGGCGATCACCGGCGCGGGCAGGGCGAAGGGATAGAAGTCCGGTTGGCCCATGCTGCGGGACAGTTCGTTGAGCATGGCCGCCAGTTCGATCCAGGCATTGGCGAAGCCAAGGAATTCATCATCGCTGCGGTCCTCGGCCTCGTACAGCGCCTCGCGGGTGAAGGGCTGGAAATCCAGCTGCAGGCTGCCGGCGTTCATGCCCAGGCTGGCAGCGGTGGCCAGGGTGTCCATCATGTGCAGGTAGTGCGCCCAGGTCTCCGCCCAGTCTTCCCAGGGGTGCATGGTGGCATAGGCGCTGACGTACTGGCTTTCCCAGCCAGCCGGCGCGCCCTGCTCGTAGTGGCGCTGGAGGGCCTCGCCATAGTCGGCGCGCTCGTCGCCGAACAGGGCGCGGAAGGGCTCCTCCCAGGCGGTGCCGGCGACCAGACGATCGAAGTAGTAGTGACCCACTTCATGGCGGAAATGGCCGAGCAGGGTGCGATAGGGTTCGTGCATGTCGGCGCGGACCTTTTCCCGGTGGGCATCGTCCGCTTCGAGGATGTTCAGGGTGATGAGGCCATTGGCGTGCCCGGTGGTGGGGGTGCCAGTGGCATCGGGGGCGAGAAAGTCGAAGGCGAGTCCGTGCTCGGTATCCTGGCTCTGGGGGATTACCTGCAGGCCCAGGCCCAGCAACTGGGCGACCAGTTGCCGCTTGGCCAGCTCCAGCTTGCGCCAGCGCTCGCCGTTGCCCTCGAAGGACAGATCCGGAATGGTGTGATTGAGCTGGCAGGCCACGCAGAAGTTTTCGCCCGATTCGGCCGGCACCAGCCAGTTGCAGGCGGCCGGGGTATCCAGGTTGGCGCAGCGACGATAGAGGCCGCTGCTGGCCTCGGGCAGCTGCCAGAGGCCGCCTTCGGCGGGCTGCAGCGCCGTTGGCGTGCCCTGGTCCGGGGCGTAGCCGAGGGCATTGCCGCAGGCCAGGCATTCGCTGTTGGGAAAGAAGATGGCCTGGCCGCAGGTGCAGTTGGCGACCTTGCGCTGGACGGGCAGGGCGCGCAGGGCATTGCGTTGCTGACGATTCGAACTGTAGCTTCCGAGAAAATTGCGCATGGGGCTAATACCTGGCGAGAGCGGCCGCGTCGGACGCCGGCGGGGCGCTGGCGTCTTGCTAGCGGATTAGTAGAGCGGCTCGACCCTGGAGTTCCGGGTTGTTCGTCGCCTGGCACCGCCGGCGAGGGCTCTAGGATAGGTCCCCGGATCTGATTGCGCCCCGCTGGCCGCGGCGGCCCGTGTTTGCGGTGGCGCATCCCGAGCGACACCACTACCCTAGGTTACCGGCGAGACCGGCACGCCTGCCTGGCCGTGCCTGCCGACTCGACCTTTTCGAACCCGCTTTCGTAGCCTGTCAGCCGTCCTCCGACCATGCCCCCGAACGCTTCCCGCAATGCCAGCGACATGACCGGCAGCTACCACGAACTCTGGAGTCCGCGGGGTGGCGTGCGGCCGCCCTGGCGCCGCTTCTACGGCCATCTGGCCGGGCTGCGACCGGCGCAGCTCGACCAGCGCCAGGCATTGATCGCCCGGCAGATCCAGGAAAACGGCGTCACCTACAACGTCTACGCCGATCCCAAGGGCAGCGACCGGCCCTGGGCGCTGGACCTGCTGCCGCAGCTGATCTCGGCGGAGGAGTGGGCGCCCCTGGCCGCCGGCGTGGCGCAGCGGGCGCGCCTGCTGAACCGGGTCCTGGGCGATCTCTATGGCGAGCAGCGCCTGTTGCACGAGCGGCTGCTGCCGCCGGAGCTGGTGTTCGGTCACAACAACTTTCTCTGGGCCTGCCAGGGGTTGCGCCCGCCGGGCGATACCTGGCTGCACGTCTATGCGGTGGATCTGGCCCGCGCGCCCGATGGCCGCTGGTGGGTGCTGGCCGATCGCACCCAGGCGCCCTCCGGCGCCGGCTATGCGCTGGAGAACCGGCATATCGTGGCGCGGGCCTTTCCCGACCTGCACCGCGACCTGCAGGTCCAGCCGCTCAACGGCTATTTCCAGGCCCTGCAGCGCACCCTGAGCACCGGGCTGGACATCGGCGAGGAGGCGCCGCTGGCAGTGCTGCTGACGCCGGGGCGTTACAACGAGACCTACTTCGAGCACCTCTACCAGGCCCGGCAACTGGGCTTTCCGCTGGTGGAAGGCCAGGACCTCACGGTGCGCGACGCCTGCCTCTATCTGAAGACCCTGAGCGGGCTGAGGCGCGTCCACGCGGTGTTCCGCCGGCTGGACGACGACTTCTGCGATCCGCTGGAGCTGCGCACCGATTCGGCGCTGGGCGTGCCCGGTCTGCTGGAAGCGGTACGTCAGGGCAATGTCATCATGGCCAATGCCCTGGGTAGCGGGCTGCTGGAGTCGCCCGGTCTGCTGGGCTTTCTGCCTGGCGTCTGCCAGGCTCTGCTCGGCGAGACCCTGGCACTGCCCTCCGTGGCCACCTGGTGGTGCGGCGAGACGCCGGTACGGGAAGTGGCCCTGGCACGCCTGGCGGAGCTGGTGATTAAGCCGGCCTATCCGGCCCAGGGCTTTGAGCCGGTGTTCGGCAAGGCGCTGGATACCGAGGGACTGGCCGAATTGCGCGCGCGCATCCTGGCCACGCCCCATGCCTATGTCGCCCAGGAGCGTATCCAGCTGTCCCAGGCGCCGGTCTGGCAGGGCGGTAGCCTGCAGTCGCGGGCCATCGGCATGCGCGTCTATGCGGTGGCCAGCGAAGACGGCTACTGGGTGATGCCCGGCGGCCTGACCCGGGTCGCCCACGAGGGCGCCGCGGTGGTGTCCATGCAGCGCGGCGGGTCGAGCAAGGACACCTGGGTGCTGGGTGGCAGCCGTGCCGCCGCCGAGGTGCCCGGCGCGCGGGTGCTGGGGGTGCGCGATCTGGTACGCAAGGATCCCTTCCTGCCCTCGCGCACCGCCGAAAACCTGTTCTGGTACGGTCGCTACAGCGAACGTTGCGAGGATGCCGCGCGCCTTCTACGGATCGTTCTGAGTCGCTACCTGGATGCCGACGACGGCAGGCCGGCGGTGCAGTCGGCCATCGATCTGGCCACGGCCCTGGAGTTGCTGCCAGCGGGTGACCGGCTGGCGGAGCAACTGCGCGCGGCCCTGGGGCCGGGTGACTTTCCCAGCGGCCTGGGCGCCAACCTGCAGCGCCTGCATTGGGCCGCGGCCCAGGTCCGCGGACGGCTGTCGCCGGAGAACTGGCGCGCCATCCGCGAGGTGGAGCGCGAGGCCCATGGCCTGGGCCAGGTGGGCAGCGAGCCGGGCGAAGCGCTGCAGAGTCTCAACCGCCTGGTGATGGCGCTGGCGGCGGTGGCCGGCTTCACCTTCGACGACATGACCCACGACGAGAGCTGGCGCTTTCTGATGATCTGCCGGCGCATCGAACGGGTGCAATTCCTCGCCGGCAGCCTGGCGCACTTTCTCGAAGGGGGCGCCACCTGGGACGCGGCGGGTCTGGAATGGCTGCTGGAGCTGGGCAACAGCATCATCACCTATCGCTCCCGCTACCAGGCGGCGCCCCAGCTGATCCCGATGCTGGACCTGCTGATGCTGCACGAGCACAACCCCTATTCGATCCGCTTCCAGCTGCATGCGCTGATCAACGCCGTGGAGCACCTGGAACGTTACTACGGCCTGCCCCGCGATCCGGCGCTGCACGATGCCTACGACCGGCTGCGCCGCTTCGACCTCGCGACCCTGGAGAACACCCTGTTCGGCGACGCCGGCCGGATCGAGGTGCAGCAGGGCCTGGCGCGCCTGCTGCGACAGATCGCCGAGGCCAGCAGCCAGCTGTCCGAGCGGGTCATCTATCGCTGCTTCGCCCATGTCGATGCCGTCAGTCAGCGCACGGTGTCCATGTGATGAACCAGGTCCGCTATCGCATCCAGCACGACACCCACTATCGCTACGAGGCGCCGGTGTCGCTTTCCCAGCAGTTGCTGCACCTGCTGCCGCGCGACTGCGCCTGGCAGCGTTGCCTGTCCCGGCAATTGGCTATCCTGCCGCAACCGACCCAGCGCCAGGACGCCTGGGACGCCTTCGGCAATCCGCTGACGCGGCTATCCTTCGAGCGCCCCCACGACGAACTCTATGTCGGCACCGAGCTGGAGGTGGAGGTGGACTCCCGCGCCGGACTCAGGCTGGCGGATTCGCCCCCCTGGGAAGAGGTGCGCGACGGTCTGCGCTATCCCGCCGCCCGGGTCTCGTTGGACGTCCACCACTTCCGCTTCGAATCGCCGGCGGTGCCCCTGGACGGCATCTTCGCCCGCTTCGCCGAGGACTGCTTTCCACCGGGTCGGCCGCTGCTGCTGGGCTGTCGGGCGCTGATGGAAAAGATCCATCGCGAATTCCGCTTCGACGCCACCGCCACCCAGGTGGCGACGCCCCTGCGCGAGGTGCTGGAGCACCGCCATGGCGTCTGCCAGGACTTCGCCCACCTGATGCTGGCCTGCCTGCGCGCCCTGGGGCTGGTGGCGCGCTATGTCAGCGGCTATCTGCTGACCCGTCCGCCACCCGGCAAGCCGCGGCTGATCGGCGCCGACGCCTCCCATGCCTGGATCAGCGTGCATTGCCCACTGCAGGGCTGGGTCGACTTCGATCCCACCAACGACGTCCTGCCGGACCTGGAGCACATCACCCTGGCCTGGGGCCGCGACTTCACCGACGTCTCGCCGCTGCGCGGAGTGATCCTTGGCGGCGGCGACCACGATCCGGTGGTCGAGGTGACGGTGACGCCGCTGTAGGTCTGTGTGGCAGACGCCAGGCCGATCGCGAAGTCGCCGGGCTATCCCCGGCCATGACGGAAGGCGTGAAGCGGCGTCGCCTACTCCAGACAAACCTTGATGCTGTCGGGTCTCATGGGCCCAGCTGCCTAGCGTCTTGATCTGGAAAGACTTTTTTAGAGCGCTGCACACTTATTGTATATACATCAGGGATGACTTGATTTGGATCATTACCGATAACACCTGTTTCAGGCCTTTACAATGCGTCTGGAATAGGATCACGGCCATTTTAAGCGCTTGACAGTCGTCTCCCTCCTGGTTAAATGTATATACATTAACAAGAGGGATCCCTATGTCCTCCGCCTTCACTTCCCGCCTGTGGCGCCACGTCACCCTGTTCGATGGCCTGCAGACCCTGCCCAAGCCCATGGCGGTCTGGGTCAAGAACGACCAGATTGCCGGTGTCTGGCCGGAGTCCGAGTTTCGTACCGAGCTGGCCCCAGGGGTCGAGCGGACGGAAGTGGGTGGAGTGATGACGCCGGGCCTGGTGGATTGCCATACCCATCTGGTCTATGCCGGTCAGCGTGCCGGAGAATTCGAGCAGCGGTTGGAGGGCGCCAGCTACGCGGAAATCGCCCGCGCCGGTGGCGGCATCCTCGGCACCGTAAGGGCCACCCGGGCAGCCAGCGAGGCGGACCTCTTCGCCCTGAGCCTGCCGCGCCTGCAGGCCCTGGCCGACGAGGGCGTCACCACCGTGGAGATCAAGTCCGGCTATGGCCTGACAGTGGCCGACGAACTCAAGTTGTTGCGGGTCGCGCGGCAATTGGGGGAGGCGCTGCCGGTCCGGGTGATCACCACGCTGCTGGGCGCCCATGCCGTGCCGCCGGAATTCCAGGGCGATGCCGAGGGCTACGTCGAGCTGGTCTGCCAGGCGATGATCCCGGCGGCGGTGGCCGAGGGGCTGGCCGATGCAGTGGACGTCTTCTGCGAAGGGATCGCCTTTTCGCCGGCCCAGTGCGAGCGGGTCTTCCAGGCGGCACGGGCGCACGGTCTGCCGATCAAGGCTCATGCCGAGCAGCTGTCCAACCTGGGCGGCAGCGTTTTGGCCGCGCGGTTGGGCGCCCTGTCCACGGATCACGTGGAATACCTCGACGGAGCCGGCGTGCGTGCCATGGCCGCCGCCGGTACCGTCGCCGTGCTCTTGCCCGGTGCCTTCCTGATGCTGGGCGAAACCCAGCATCCACCGGTGGAATTGCTCCGTCGGTACGGGGTGCCCATGGCCCTGGCCAGTGACGCCAATCCCGGCACCTCGCCGCTCTATCTGCCGACCCTGATCGCGCACCTGGGCTGCACCCTGTTTCGCCTGACCCCCCGCGAAGCCCTGACCGGCATCACCGCCCATGCGGCCCAGGCCCTGGGGCGTCCAGAGCTTGGCCGTATCCAGGTGGGCGCCCCGGCGGATCTCTGCCTGTGGGACGTCGGTCAGCCGGCGGAGCTGGCCTATGAGGTGCGCCCGGGCCGCCTGCGGCAGCGCGTCTTTGGTGGGGAGGTGCAGCATGTTCGCTGATCGCCAGACCCTGGAGCTCTGGACTGGCCGTACCGATCCGGAAGCCGACGCCTTGCGCTGGCACCAGCGCATCCAGCCGCTGGCGGCGGACAGCACGCCGGGTATGGCGCTGCTGGGTTTCGCCTGCGACGAGGGGGTAAGGCGCAATCAGGGTCGCACCGGCGCTGCCGAGGGTCCCATCGCCCTGCGGCGGGCCCTGGCCAACGTGGCCTGGCAGCGTCAGGGCCCAGCCTATGACGCCGGTGATGTCCGCTGCGCCGATGGTGATCTGGAAGGCGCTCAGACACGTCTGGCCGGGGCCGTGTGCGGTCTGCTGGACAGCGGTCATCTGCCGGTGGTGCTGGGCGGCGGCCACGAGGTCGCCTGGGCCAGTTGGTCGGGCCTGGCGCTGCACCTGGCCAAGACGCTGCCCAAGCCACGCATCGGCATCGTCAATTTCGATGCCCACCTGGACCTGCGCGATCCGACGCGGGGCCCCACCTCCGGTACGCCCTTCGCCCAGATCGCCGCTCACTGCGCCCATCACGACTGGCCCTTCCGCTATGCCTGCCTGGGTCTGAGCCTGGCGGCCAATACCCGCACGCTGCTCAGGCGTGCGGCCGAGCTGGACGTGCTGATCCGCGAAGACCACGAGATTCGCGAGGGCAGCCTGGAGCGCATCGGCACCGAGCTGGACGTCTTCGCCGCCGGCTGCGATGCCCTCTATCTGACCTTCGACCTGGATGTGCTGCCGGCGGGCGAGGCGCCCGGGGTCAGCGCACCTGCCGCTCATGGCGTGAGCCTCGCCTTGCTGGAACCCCTGATCCGCCGGCTCAAGACCAGCGGCAAGTTGCGCCTGGCCGACGTGGCCGAACTCAATCCCGCACTCGACCAGGACGGCCGCACGGCCCGGGTCGCGGCGCGGCTGATCCATACCCTGGCACTGGACCTTTAAGGCCTGCCGCGAACAACAAGAGAGGAAGACCCCATGACCCGTTTTCGTGAAGGTGAGATTCGCGCCCCCCGCGGCACCCAGCTCAATGCCAAGAGCTGGCTGACCGAGGCGCCGCTGCGCATGCTGATGAACAATCTCGATCCCGAGGTCGCGGAAAACCCCCAGGAGCTGGTGGTCTACGGCGGCATCGGCCGGGCGGCGCGCAACTGGGAGTGCTACGATAAGATCGTCGAGAGCCTCAAGGCGCTGGGTGACGACGAAACCCTGCTGGTGCAATCGGGCAAGCCGGTCGGGGTGTTCAAGACCCACGCCGATGCCCCGCGGGTGCTGATCGCCAACTCCAACCTGGTACCGCACTGGGCCAGCTGGGAGCACTTCAACGAACTGGATGCCAAGGGCCTGGCCATGTACGGCCAGATGACCGCCGGCAGCTGGATCTACATCGGTAGCCAGGGCATCGTCCAGGGCACCTACGAGACCTTTGTCGAGGCCGGGCGCCAGCATTACCAAGGTGACCTACGCGGCCGCTGGGTGCTGACCGCCGGCCTGGGCGGCATGGGCGGTGCCCAGCCCTTGGCCGCGACCCTGGCCGGCGCCTGTTCGCTGAACATCGAGTGCCAGCAGACCAGCATCGACTTTCGCCTGCGCAGCCGCTATGTCGACGAGCAGGCCACTGACCTCGATGACGCCCTGGCGCGTATCGCTCAGTATACTCGTGAAGGCAAGGCCATCTCCGTAGCCCTGCTGGGCAATGCCGCCGAAATCCTGCCGGAACTGGTCCGCCGTGGTGTGCGCCCGGATATGGTCACCGACCAGACCAGCGCCCACGACCCGCTCAATGGTTATCTACCGATCGGCTGGACCTGGGCCGAATACAAGGATCGTGCAGCCACCGATCCGGCGGGCGTGGTCAAGGCCGCCAAGCAGTCCATGGCTGCCCACGTGCAGGCCATGCTCGACTTCCAGAAGATGGGCGTCCCGACCTTCGACTATGGCAACAACATCCGCCAGATGGCCCAGGAAGCCGGCGTCGCCGATGCCTTCGCCTTCCCGGGTTTCGTCCCGGCCTATATCCGCCCGCTGTTCTGCCGCGGCATCGGTCCCTTCCGCTGGGCGGCGCTGTCGGGTGATCCCGAGGACATCTACCGCACCGACGCCAAGGTCAAGGAGCTGATCCCCGACGATGCCCACCTGCACCGCTGGCTGGACATGGCCCGTGAACGCATCGCCTTCCAGGGCTTGCCAGCACGCATCTGCTGGGTCGGCCTGGGCCAACGCGCCAAGCTGGGCCTGGCGTTCAACGAAATGGTGCGCAGCGGTGAACTCAAGGCGCCCGTCGTCATCGGTCGCGACCACCTGGACTCTGGCTCGGTGGCCAGCCCCAACCGCGAGACCGAAGCCATGCAGGACGGCTCCGATGCCGTCTCCGACTGGCCGCTGCTCAATGCCCTGCTCAATACCGCCAGCGGCGCCACCTGGGTCTCGCTGCACCATGGCGGCGGGGTAGGGATGGGCTTTTCCCAGCACTCCGGCATGGTCATCGTCTGCGATGGCACCGACGCCGCCGCGGCGCGCATCGCCCGGGTCCTGCACAACGACCCGGCCACCGGGGTGATGCGCCACGCCGACGCCGGCTATGACATCGCCATTGACTGCGCCCGCGCGCAGGGCCTGAACCTGCCCATGATCGGCAAAGGAGTCTGATCGATGAACACCCTTATCCTGAAACCCGGCACCCTCAATCTGGCCCAGCTGCGCCAGGCCTATCAGCAGCCGCTGCGCGTCGAGCTGGATCCGGCGGCCCATGCCGCCATCGATGCCAGCGTGGCCTGCGTGGAAAGCATCCTCGCCGAAGGCCGGACCGCCTATGGCATCAACACCGGCTTCGGCCTGCTGGCCTCGACGCGGATCGCGCCGGCGGATCTGGAAAAGCTGCAGCGCTCCCTGGTGCTGTCCCATGCCGCCGGTGTGGGCGAGGCGCTGGACGACGACCTGGTGCGGCTGATCATGCTGCTCAAGGTCAACAGTCTGGCCCGCGGTTTCTCCGCCATTCGCCGCCAGGTCATCGAGGCGCTGATCGCCTTGATCAATGCCGAGGTCTATCCACATATCCCGCTCAAGGGCTCGGTGGGCGCCTCGGGTGACCTGGCGCCGCTGGCGCACATGTCGCTGGTGCTGATCGGCGAGAGCAAGGCGCGCTACCAGGGCCAGTGGCTGCCGGCCCGCGAGGCGCTGGCGGTCGCGGGTCTCGAACCCATGACCCTGGCGGCCAAGGAGGGCCTGGCGCTGCTCAATGGCACCCAGGTGTCCACCGCCTATGCGCTGCGCGGGCTGTTCGAAGGCGAAGACCTGTTCGCTGCGGCCACGGTCTGCGGCGGCTTGAGCGTCGAGGCCATGCTCGGTTCCCGGGCGCCCTTCGATGCGCGCATCCATACCGCGCGGGGCCAGCGTGGCCAGATCGACGTGGCCGCGGCCTATCGCGAGCTGCTCACCGACAGCAGCGAGGTGTCCCGCTCCCACGCCAATTGCGACAAGGTCCAGGATCCCTATTCGCTGCGCTGCCAGCCTCAGGTGATGGGCGCCTGCCTGACTCAGTTGCGCCAGGCCGCCGAGGTGCTGGAGGTGGAGGCCAACGCCGTGTCCGACAATCCGCTGGTGTTCGCGGAAGAGGGCGACGTCATCTCTGGCGGCAACTTCCACGCCGAGCCGGTGGCCATGGCCGCCGACAACCTGGCCCTGGCCCTGGCCGAGATCGGTGCCCTGTCGGAGCGGCGCACCTCGCTGATGATGGACCGGCACATGTCCCAGCTGCCGCCCTTCCTGGTGGAGAACGGCGGGGTCAATTCCGGCTTCATGATCGCCCAGGTCACCGCCGCGGCCCTGGCCAGCGACAACAAGGCCCTGGCCCATCCGGCCAGCGTCGACAGCCTGCCCACCTCGGCCAATCAGGAAGACCACGTGTCCATGGCGCCCAATGCCGGCAAGCGACTGTGGGCCATGGCCGAGAACGTGCGCGGCATCCTCGCCATCGAGTGGCTGGGCGCCTGCCAGGGCCTGGACTTCCGTCACGGCCTGAAGAGTTCGGAACGCCTGGAAAGGGCGCGCAGCCTGTTGCGCGAACAGGTGCCCTACTACCAGGAAGACCGCTTCTTCGCCCCCGACATCGAGGCCGCCAGCGCGCTGCTGGCCAGCGGCTGCCTGAACGAGTTGATCACAGCGCGCCTGCTACCCAGTCTCTAAGGGCTATCGCCCGCCTGCAAGGCCGCCTTCTCTGCGGGCGGCCATCTCTGTACTACAACAACAATCGGAGATCTCTAGCATGACCAACCTGGTTGGCCTCACGCGGGGTTTGAATGCTCGGCACATACGTTTCATCGCCCTTGGCTCGGCCATTGGCACGGGCCTGTTCTACGGTTCGGCCTCGGCGATCCAGCTGGCCGGCCCGTCGGTACTCTTGGCCTATCTGATCGCCGGAGCGGCGGTGTACATGGTCATGCGCGCTCTGGGCGAGATGGCGGTACGCAATCCGGTTTCCGGTTCCTTCGGGGCGTATGCCTCCAGCTACCTGGGCCCGCTGGCGGGCTTTCTCACCGGCTGGACCTACTACTTCGAGATGGTCATCGTCTGCCTGGCCGACGTGACCGCCTTCGGCATCTACATGGGCTTCTGGTTTCCCGATGTACCGCGCTGGATCTGGGTGTTGTCGATCATCTTCTTCATCGGCGCTCTGAATCTCTGCTCGGTCAAGGTCTTTGGCGAGCTGGAATTCTGGCTGTCCGCTCTCAAGGTCGGTGCCATCGTGGCGATGATCCTGGGTGGCCTGGGCATCATGCTCTATGGAATGGGTCTGAGCGAAGGCGGCACCGGCATCCAGAATCTCTGGGCGCACGGGGGCTTCATGCCCAATGGCATCGGCGGCTTCATTGCCTGTTTCGCGGTGGTGGTCTTCGCCTTCGGTGGCATCGAGATCATTGGCGTCACCGCGGGAGAGGCCAAGGATCCGCAGCGGGTCATCCCCCAGGCGATCAGGGCCGTGCCCGTGCGGATCCTGCTGTTCTATGTGCTGACGCTGTTCGTGCTGATGGCCATCTTTCCCTGGCCGGAGATCGGTACCAAGGGCAGTCCCTTCGTACAGATATTCGATCACCTCGGCATCGGCTTTGCCGCCGTGCTGCTCAACATCGTGGTGATCTCCGCGGCGATTTCGGCGATCAACAGCAATGTCTTCGGCGCGGGGCGCATGCTCTATGGCATGGCCAAGCAAGGTCAGGCGCCGGCGGGGTTCGCCAAGGTGTCGCGCAATGGCGTGCCCTGGCTGACCGCGGTGGTCATGGCGCTTGCCCTGCTGCTGGGCGTGATCCTCAACTACCTGATCCCCGAAGACGTCTTCTTGCTTATCGCCTCCCTGGCGACCTTCGCGACGGTCTGGGTCTGGTTGATGATCCTGCTGTCCCAGGTCGCCATGCGGCGCGGCATGACGCCTGCCGAGACGGCCGCGCTGAAGTTTCCGGTTCCTCTGTGGCCCGTGGCGCCTGCTGCAGCGATTGGCTTCATGCTGTTCGTGTTCGGCGTGCTGGGCTGGTTCCCGGACAGTCGTCCGGCCATGGGGGTAGGCGTGGTGTGGCTTGGCTTACTGATCCTCGCCTACTACATCTGGGTCCGGCCTTCCGTTGATCGCCAGCCGGCGTTGACGGTCGAGTAACGTCGAGAGGTTTCCGTCCCCTGCCAACGGATGGCAAGGGACGGAGCGGGGCGTATCATTCGACTCTTTGCGTTGCCAACGCCATGGAGATCCGGTGACCAGCCAGACGCCCCCGCGCTACAAGATGATCGAAGATTTCCTGCTGACGCGGATCCGCAACGGGGACTATCCAGTCAATCACCAGATTCCTCCCGAAGAGCAGCTGGCGCGGGACTTCTCGGTCAGTCGGATGACGGCCAACAAGGCGATCAACAACCTGGTGCAGCAAGGCTATCTGGTGCGCCAGGCCGGGCTGGGAACCTTTGTCACCGATTCCCGTGCCGAATCCTCGCTACACGAGGTGATGAACATTGCCGCCGAGGTGCGCGCAAGGGGGCATAGGTACGCCAACGATGTCTTGCGCAGCGAAGCTATCGCCGCCGATGACGAGGTGGCTCTGCGTCTTGGCCTGCGGATCGGTAGCCAGGTGTTCCACAGCATCCTGGTGCACCGTGAGGATGGCGTGCCCATCCAGCTCGAAGATCGCTATGTCAATCCGCGCTGGGTGCCGCACTACCTGGACAGCGACTTCAGCTGCCAGACGCCCAACGAGGTGCTGGTGGCCAGCTGTCCGATCAGCGATGTGGAGCACATCGTCGAGGCGGTGCTGGCCAACGCTCAGACCGCGCACTGGCTGGAGATCGCCGAGGGGGCGGCCTGCCTGTCGATGATCCGCCGGACCTGGTCGAACGAGCACCTGATTAGTTACGTGCGGCTGCTGCATCCGGGCGACAGGTACAAGCTGAGCTCGACGACGCGGCATCGCTGAACAGGGACCCCAAGCAGGGACTCTACCGCTGCGAGTCAGGCGGCCGGATGCTATGGCGGGCAGGTTTCGCAGCCGCGGGTTGCGGTCTTGGGTGTTGCCAGCGGTCGCAGCTGGATCAGGCCGAGGTGCGCCTGGCCCTGCAGGGTCAGGGTTTGACCAGAGGAAGCAAGGGCAACACGCGCCGCATCATGCCGCTCCAGCCTGATTGGCGAATGGCCGCCCAGGATGCACAAAGACCCTTGGTCGCAGAACAGCAAGGTGGACGCCACCACGCCTAGCTGCCGAGTACCGTCGAGCCTTAGCCAGCTCAGCTCGCCCTGGTAGCGATCCGGGCGATAGATCAGATTGAAATCGCGGATGGGTCCATCGAGCAATTTGCAGCTGACCTGGGCGTCACCGGAAAAGATGAACGTCTCCCAACAGCCGAGCGCTGGGGTGCATAGGCCGTCGACATTCAGCCGCATGCCGGCGCCTTCGAGCACACTGATGATTCGCGTCATGCCGGGGAAGGGAGAGAAGTCGCCTGACTGGGAGACGTCCGCCATGGAGACCCGCCAGCCGAAGTCCGCCTTTGTGCCATCCGTGTCGCGGGCTATCTCCAGGGTGGTGCCCAGGCCGTTACGCCAGGCCATGCGGCGATGCGCAGCGGCGGGCAGATGCTCGACGAGATTCATGGGCTGACCTGCCTGGCTTGCTGGATCGCCTGGCCCTGACACAAGGTCTTGGTCCACAAGCCCGCACATCCTTCAAGCATCTGACCAGCCTCCTCGACGGCAAGGGGTGCAAGGGCATCGCTCGCGAAACGAGCGTGATCCTGCAAAAGCGAGATAGTAAGAACAACTCTGGCTATTTGTATAGACATTTGAGAGGTCAGAGCTTTACTAGGAGAATGCCTTGGCGTTCGGGTGGTACCTCCGCAGCTGATTCTGTCCGCCTGGGTCTGTCGGGTCGTCCTGGTCAGTCTGCAGATAGCCGACACCGAGGCGCCGGCTGGATAAATCAGAGCTTGGCCACCAGCGCCACGGCGTCCTGTTTGGCTTGGCCGCGCGAAGCCTGGTCGACCTCGGCACCGAACAGGGTCTTTTCCACCACCACGGTGTGCATCCGGTCGATGCCGACCATCTCGCACCAGGTGCGCAGATAGGATTCCTGGTGCTCCTGGCGATCCAGGGCCGCACCGCGGGCGGCGATCACCAGGGCCTGGCGGCCGCCGAGCAGGCCGTTGAGGCCGCGCTCGTCGAAGGTGAACAGCAGGTCCTTCTGGCTGACCACGTCGAACAGTTGCTTGAGCTTGTAGGGGATGCCGAAATTCCAGCAGGGCACGCCGAACACCAGCACATCGGCCGCCTTGAAGCGCTGCGCCAGCGCCTTGGCGACCGTCCAGGCGTGCGCCTGCTCGGTGCTGAGGGACTCGCCCTGGATGCCGGCGTATTTGGCGTCGAGGATGGGGCCGTCGAATTCCGGCAGGTCGCAATGCCAGGCATCGAGGGTATCCACCTCGGCGTCGGGATGCCTGTCCTGCCAGGCCTGGATGAAAGCGTTGGCGACGTCCAGCGAGGCGGAGCGATCCTGGCGGGGCGAACCTATCACGTGCAACAGGCGGGGCATGGGCAGATCCTCGAAGGATGGGGATTGCGATAACTATAATCCCGTCGATGGGGTGCGCCAGTCTGAAGCGAGGCGGGCCGATGGATGGTCTCGAAAGCGATTCTCGGCGTGACGATCGGTGTTGGGCGGGCCCTCACCCCAGCCCTCTCCCAGGGGAGAGGGGATGGTTGGGTGCGAGTGGGAGGCCGCGTGCGCCATAGGGTGGACAAGGACGCAGCCTCGGTCAGGGCGGGAGCGACGGGGCGACTACGTAGGTTGCGCTGGGACAGCTCCACCGTCGAAGCCCGACAACCAACGTCGTGCCAGCCCCGTTGGGCTTCGCTGGCGCTCAACCCAACCTACGCGCCCATCCTTCACTCGTAGGTTGGGCGAAGCCCGACAACTGTCCCATCCCCACCTCAGGCCGAACCGGCTTCCGTGCGCAGGGCCGAGCCGCGCAGGCCGAGCAGGGTGTCCAGCAGCAGGAACAGCAGCAGGCTGCCGCCGAGCACCGGCAGGCACAGGCCGAGCAGCACGGCCGTCGCCGGGACCAGCAGGCGCGGCAGGGGCGACAGCTGCCGCCAGAGGGCGACCAGGCCCGGTTGCGCCGGATCGCGAGTAGGACGACGGCGCCACCAGAGCAGATAGCCCCAGACGGTCATGACCAGCAGGCCGAGGGCGATGGCCACCAGCACCAGCTGGTTGGCCAGACCGAACAGCACGCCCATATGGGCATCGATCCCCCAGCGGGTCAGCTTGGCCGGCAGCGAGTACTGGGCGAAGCGCACCTGGTCCACCACCTGGAGGCTGGTCGGATCGACGGCGACGGCGTCCACCTGGGTCGGCCAGCGGCGGTCGATCTCGCTGACCGTCCAGGCCTTGTCGGCGCTACGGGCCGGACGGATCTCCAGCTTGCCCGCGTCGATGCCGGCGGCGCGGGCGCTGGCCAGTACCCGGTCGAAGGTGGCTGGATCCAGCGGCGGTGCCATGGTCATGTGCATGGCGCCATGGCCGTGGTGCTCAGCGTGCTCGTCGTGGGCCATGGCCGGTGCCGGCGCGCTGCCCAGGGCGGTCTTCACGCTGGGCGTGGACCAGCCATAGTGGGCGCGCAGCACGCCGATGTTGTCGCCGGCGAAGCGCGACCAGGTCAGGCCGGTAGCGGAGAGGAACAGCAGTCCGCCCAGCAGCCAGACGCCGGTGCTGGCATGCAGACCGCGCAGCCCTCGGGCCGGGCGGCGTTGGCGGCGCCGCACCAGCCACAGCGTGAGACCGCCGAGGGCCGCGACCCACAGCCAGGAGGCGGCCAGCTCGCTGTAGAGGCGACCGGGTTCGCCCAGCAGCAGGCTGCGGTGGAACTGATCGATGGCGGTGCGCAGCGGCAGGATGCCGCTGGTGCCATAGACGGTCAGGTCGCCACGGATGGCGCCGGTGACCGGATCGACGAAGAGGGCGCGATGGGCCGATTCGCCCAGGGACGGATCGTTGAACATCACCCGGGTGGTGTCGCCCGCCGCAGGGGCGGGACGTATCGCGCCCAGGGTCAGGGCCGGACCGGCGACGGCCTGGGCGGCGCGGACCTGCTCGGCCAGTGGCAGGGCTTCGCCACGGCTGGGGGTGTGCAGGGCCTCGGCATAGAGGCGCGCTTCCAGTTGCGGCGTGAGGGCATAGAGCAGCCCGCTGGCGGCGGCCACCAGCAGGAAGGGACCGACGAACAGGCCGATGAGGAAATGCAGCCGCGCCAGCAGCTGCAGCAGCGGCCCCGACGCCTTGGCGGCCGGAGCGGAGGGGTGTGAAGTCATAGCGTTCACCACGGAGCGACGCGCGACCAGCGAGGGGCCACGCGCGGGATTACGAAAAGAGAGGACAGCCGTCTTTCGTCGCCGAGGTGTCAGGGCGCCTGGGGATGGAGCGTGGAGCGTCGCGCGCGGGGTGGGGGCGGCAGCGCGCTCTGGTAGCGTCGGCAATGGGGATCGCCAGGACGCAGCAGCCATTGCAGGGCGACGGCCAGCAGGGTGGCGAGGAACAGGGTGGCGGCGAACACGCAATCACCCGTGGGCGAGAGGGTCGTCACGCTGCCGCCCGGGAGGCCCGCGTGCATGCCGGCCATGTCATCACCCTGGATGGCCTGAGCGTGCAGACCGTGATGGTGCTCGTGCACCTGGCTGAGGGATGGCAGGACCGGCAGGGTGAGGCGTGCCAGCATCTGACCATGGCCCAGGGCGCAGACGAGTCCGTTCAACAGGATGCAGGCGAGCAGCATCCAGGCGAGCGAAGCGCGCGGGAAACGGACGGTTTTCATGGCTGGGACTGTATCATCGTCGCGAGCGGCGCACAGCCCGGCCGGCGCGACCCTGCGCCGAAATGTCGCGCCCCGCCCGCTGCCGAAGAGACCAAACACCGCCATGAGCCAAGCGCCTTCCATCAGCCTGGAACGGATCACCGCCGCGGATGACGAGACGCTGGGCTTCCTGCAGGCGAGCTATCGCGAGCTGTTCGGTAGCCGGATCGAGGCGACGACCCTGCCCCAGGATCTACAGGGCTTCGCCGACCACTATGGGGCAGGTCGCGGCTGCCTGCTGATCGCCCGGGGTGCCGCCGGGGAGCCCCTCGGCAGCATCGCCTACCGGCCCTACGACCGGCGCTTTCCGCAGCTGGCCTATCCCGGCGAGCGGGTGGTGGAGGTGGTGCGGCTGTATGTGGCGCCGCAGCAGCGTCGCCAAGGTCTGGCGCGACGGCTGTTCGGGGCGCTGCTGGCCCAGGCGCGGCAGGAGGCGGTCGACCGCCTCTATCTGCACACCCACCCCTTCCTGCCCGGGGCCGAGGCTTTCTGGCTCGGCCAGGGCTTCCGGGTCGTCGAACGGGAGACGACCCTGCCCTGGCAGACCATCCATCTGGATCGACGGCTGGACAGCCCTCAGGCGTCCGCCGGCCCGCGACAGAGCAGATAGGTATCCATGATCCAGCCGTGCTCTTCGCGCGCGGCACTGCGCACCTGGTGGATCTCTTCAGCCACCTCCTGCAGTGGTCCGGCGATGAGGATCTCGTCCGCCGTGCCGACATAGGCGCCCCAGTAGATGTGCAGGCCGGGCTCATCCAGGCGGCGATAGGCCTCGTGGGAATCGAGCATCACCACCAGGCTGTCCAGGTGCGCGGGGAAGCGCTCCAGGCGCCGGCCGGGGGTGATCTCCAGGGCCTGGCCGATGCGATTGAGCGGCACCCGGTGGCGCGCGGCCAGGGCCTGGACGCTGGAGATGCCGGGGATCACCTCGTAGTCGAAGTCCAGCCGGCCGTCGCGCCGGATCGCCGCCAGGATGCGCAGGGTGCTGTCGTACAGCGCCGGATCGCCCCAGACCAGGAAGGCGCCGCATTCGTCGTCCGCCAGCTCGTGCTCGATCATCTCCACCATCAGCGCCTGCTTGGCGGCATTGAGGTCGTCCACCGCCTGACGATAGTCGCCTTCGCGGCGGCGCTCGGGGATGGGCGCGGTGACGAACCGATAGTCCGCCTGGCGGATGTGGCGGGCGCAGATGGTCTCGCGCAGGTGGATCAGGCTGTCCTTTTCCGTGCCCTTGTCGAACAGGAAGAAGGTACTGGCGCGATTGAGGGCGGCGATGGCCTGGAGGGTGAGGTAGTCGGGATCGCCAGCGCCGATGCCGATGACCAGCAGGGTTTTCATGGGGTGGCCTCAATGGAAGGAGCAGCGCCCAGTGTAACCAGGGATGTCTTTTCGGTAGAGCCGTCCGTGAGCGTCATGCTAGTTTCGACCGGTTTGCCCGCTCACAGGCAGGGACGGAGGGGATAGGGATGACGATGACGGCGACCTGGCGACGCATACCCAGTGGCGTCTGGATTCTGGGTGGCGTGAGCCTGTTCATGGATATCTCCTCGGAGATGATCCACAGCCTGCTGCCGCTGTTCCTGGCCACCGGCCTGGGCCTGAGCGTGCTCTATATCGGCATCCTCGAAGGGATGGCCGAGGCGACCGCGCTCATCACCAAGATCTTTTCCGGCGTACTCAGCGACTACCTGGGCAAGCGCAAGGGCCTGGCGGTGCTGGGCTATGGCCTGGGCGCCCTGAGCAAGCCGCTGTTCGCCCTGGCCAGCGGTGCCGGCCTGGTGTTCGGCGCGCGCTTCATGGATCGCATCGGCAAGGGCATTCGCGGCGCACCGCGCGACGCCCTGGTGGCCGACGTCACGCCGCCGGAGATCCGCGGTGCCGCCTATGGCCTGCGCCAGTCGCTGGATACCCTCGGCGCCTTTCTCGGCCCGCTGCTGGCGGTGGGGCTGATGCTGCTCTGGACCAACGATTTCCGCGCGGTGTTCTGGGTGGCGGTGATCCCCGCCTTCATCGCCGTCGCCTTGCTGTATTTCGGCCTGGAGGAACCCAAGGCGGCCATCGTCCAGGCACGCACCAATCCGCTCACCCGCAGCCAGCTGCGCAATTTGCCGGCAGCCTTTTGGCAGGTGGCGCTGCTCGGCGGCGTCTTCACCCTGGCGCGCTTCAGCGAGGCCTTCCTGGTGCTCAAGGCTGAGCAGGTGGGCGTACCCCTGGCGCTGGTGCCGCTGGTGATGGTGGGCATGCACCTGGTGTTCGCGCTGTCGGCCTATCCGCTGGGGGCGCTGTCCGACCGGGTCAGCCATTGCGCGCTGCTGGCTTGGGGGCTGGTGCTGCTGATCCTGGCCGACCTGGCGCTGGCCTTCAGCAGCGGCTGGATCGGGCTGGCCCTGGGCATCCTGCTCTGGGGCCTGCACATGGGCATGACCCAGGGCCTGCTCGCCGCTATGGTTGCCAAGACCGCCCCGGCCGAATTGCGCGGCACCGCCTTTGGCCTGTTCAACCTGGTCAGTGGCATCGCCTTATTGCTGTCCAGCACCATCGCCGGCGCGCTCTGGCACTTCGTCGGCTCCGCCGCCACCTTCCAGTTCGGTGCCCTGGCGGCGGCACTGACCTTGCTGGTGCTGGCCGCCTGCCGCCGTAGCGTGGCGCCGATTACGGGTTAGTCGAACAGGGGCCGCAGATAGGGTGCCGTGGGGCTGGCGGGATCGTCCGCTACCGCGCGGGGCGTGCCGCAGGCGACGATGCGCCCACCGGCCGTGCCGGCGCCGGGGCCGATGTCGATCAGCCAATCGCTGCCGGCCACCACCTGCAGGTTGTGCTCCACCAGCACCACGGTATTGCCTTCGTCGACCAGGCCGTGCAGCTGGCGCATCAGGCGCTCCACGTCGGCCGGGTGCAGGCCGGTAGTGGGCTCGTCCAGCACATAGAGGGTGGTACCGCGACTGGTGCGCTGCAGTTCGGTGGCCAGCTTGATGCGCTGAGCCTCGCCGCCGGAGAGTTCGGTGGCCGGCTGGCCCAGGCGCAGATAGCCCAGGCCGATGTCGGCCAGCACCCGCAACGCTCGCGCCACCGGGGCTTCCTCGGCGAAGAAGGCTAGGGCCTCGTCCACCGTCAGGCCCAGGACCTCGGCGATGGTCTTGCCCTGCCAGCGCACCTCCAGGGTCTCGGGGTTGTAGCGCGCGCCCTGGCAGGTGGGGCAGGCGGCGTAGACGCTGGGCATGAACAGGAGCTCGACGCTGACGAAGCCCTCGCCCTCGCAGGTCGGGCAGCGGCCCTTGGCGACGTTGAAGGAGAAGCGCCCGGCATCGAAGCCGCGTTCCTGGGCTTCGGGGGTGGCGGCGAACAGCTTGCGCACCCCGTCGAACAACCCGGTGTAGGTAGCGAGGTTGGAGCGTGGCGTGCGGCCGATGGGCTTCTGGTCCACCGGCACCAGCCGGCGGATACCACTGAGGCCGCCAACCACCTGGCCGGTGGTGGCGGGCAGGGCATCGCCGTCCAGTTCCGGGGCTTCGTCGCCGTCCTCGGCGGCGCGCTGGCCCAGTTCGGCGCCCACCAGTTCCAGCAGCGCCTGGCTGACCAGGCTGGACTTGCCCGAACCGGAGACCCCGGTCACCGCCGTCAGGCAGCCCAGCGGAAAGGCGGCGTCCAGGCCCTGCAGGTTGTTGCGGGTGACCCCGGTCAGCCGCAGCCAGCCCTGGGGTTCACGGGGCGGCCGGGTCTCGCGTTGCGGCGCGGCGAACAGATAGCGCGCCGTCACCGACTCCTCGACCTCGGCCAGACCGGCGGGCGGGCCGCTGTAGAGTACCCGGCCACCGCCTTCGCCGGCCGCGGGACCGACATCCACCAGCCAGTCGGCACGCTTCATGGTGGCCAGGTCGTGCTCCACCACGAACAGCGAATTGCCCTGGGCCTTGAGGCCGTCGAGGGCTTCCAGCAGCGACTCGCCATCGGCCGGATGCAGACCGGCGGAGGGTTCGTCCAGCACATAGACCACCCCGAACAGCTGGGACACCAGCTGCGTCGCCAGGCGCAGGCGCTGCAATTCGCCGGAGGAGAGGGTGGTGGTGCTGCGCTCCAAAGCCAGATAACCAAGGCCCAGGCGGGTGAGGGTCTGCAGCCGTTCCAGCAATTCGGTGGCCATGCGTTGGGCGGCCAGGCGCTTTTCCGGGGAAAGATCGGGGGTACGGCGCACGTCCGGGGCACTGGCGTGATCGCTGCCGCCGGCGGCCTTGCGCCGGGCGCGATCCTGCTTGCCGGCCTTGGCGTCCAGCACGCGGGCATCCTTCGCCTCGTCGAAATCGCCGGCAGCGACCCGGCGCAGCAGCACGGTGAGGTCGTCCAGCGGCAGCCGCGACAATTCGCCGATGTCCAGGCCGGCGAAGGTCACCGAGAGCGCCGCCCGGGTCAGCCGCTTGCCGTGGCACAGCGGGCAGGTCTGGCCGATCATGAAGCGCGCCGCGCGTTGCTTCATCTTGGCGCTCTGGGAATTGGCGAAGGTGTGCAGCACATGGCGCCGCGCTCCGGTGTAGGTGCCCTGGTAGCTGGGCTCGGCCTTGCGCTTGAGCGCGGCACGGGTCTGCTCGGGGGTGAGGCCGGCATAGACCGGCACCGTGGGCTGCTCCTCGGTGAAAAGGATCCAGTCGCGCTGCTGTTGCGGCAGGTCGCGCCAGGGCGTGTCGACGTCATAGCCCAGGGTGACCAGGATGTCCCTCAGATTCTGCCCGCCCCAGGCGGTGGGCCAGGCGGCGATGGCGCGCTGGCGGATGGTCAGCGAGGGGTCCGGCACCATGGAGGCCTCGGTCACCTCGTAGACCCGGCCCAGGCCGTGGCACTCCGGGCAGGCACCCTGGGGCGTGTTGGGCGAGAAGTCCTCGGCATAGAGCATCGGTTGGTCGGCGGGGTAGCGCCCGGCGCGGGAGTAGAGCATGCGCACCAGGCTGGAGAGCCCGGTCACGCTGCCCATGGACGAGCGACTGCTGGGCTGGCCACGCTGCTGCTGCAGGGCCACCGCCGGTGGCAGGCCTTCGATGGCCTCCACCTGGGGCACCCCGACCTGGTCGATCAGCCGCCGCGCATAGGGCGCCACGGATTCGAAATAGCGCCGCTGGGCCTCGGCATAGAGGGTGCCGAAGGCCAGCGATGACTTGCCCGAGCCGGACACCCCGGTAAAGACCACCAGGGCATCGCGGGGGATATCCACGTCGACGTTCTTCAGGTTGTGCTCGCGGGCACCGCGGACGGAGACGAAACCGGGACGGGGGGAGGAGGGCATGACGGGCGGAAACCTTGACTGGGAGCGTGCAGACTCGGACCACGTCAGGGAGCAAAGGATCGCTGGGCGGTGGCGGACGACGGGACAGCGGTCTCGTCGTCCGCCTGCCTGGGCTCAGAAGGTGTAGCTGACCGACAGCGTCGCGTTGCGCGGCGCGCCGTAGTTGCCGCTGGTGGCGTTGTTGTAGAGCGACAGCAGGTATTTGCGGTCGGTGAGGTTGTTGAGATTGAGCTGGGTGCTCCAGTGTTCGTCGAAATCGTAGCTGCCCAGCACATCCACCAGGGCATAGGCGTTCTGGTGGATGCGGCTGTTGTTGTCGTTCTCGATACCGCTCTGCCATCTCAGCCGCGCGCCGACCTTGGCCTGGGGCAGGCCCGGCAGGCGATAGGTCGCCAGGCCACGCAAGCTGTGGCTGGGCACGAATTTGCGCGCCCGCTCGCCGTCCGCGTCGTCGATGCGCACATAGGTGTAGCCGGCTAGCAGGTCCAGGCCGGGCAGCGCCTCGCCGGAGACCTGCAGCTCCAGGCCATGGCTCTGGTAGTCAGTGGTGTCGTAGAGATAGCGCGAACCGGCGAACACCGAGGTCGAGGCCACGTTGCGCTGCTCGGTCTTGAACACCGCGGCGGTCAGGCTCAGGCGGTCGTCGAACAGGCCACCCTTGATCCCGGCTTCCAGGCTCTTGCCTTCCAGCGGATCGAGCAGCCGGCCATCCAGGCCGAAGCTGTATTGCGGGCTGAAGATCTTGGTCCAGCTGGCATAGAGGCTCCATTGCGGACTCAGGTCGTAGACCAGGCCGGTGTAGGGGGTGACCTCGCCATGGGCACGGGTGTAGTAGTCGGCGCCATAGCTCAGGCCGCTGGCATCGGCGCTGAGCATCCGCGCACCGACGATCCAGTGCAGATCGTCGACCAGCTCGAAGCGGGCGCCGGCGAACAGGCTTTTCTGGCGGTCGGTGAAGTCCTGGGTGTGGCCGATATCGTCGGTGTATTGCAGCGACGGCTCGGGGACCCCGGCCAGGGAGCCGGAGAGGGTGGTGGGGTAGTAGCCGTCCTCGGCGAGGATCTTTTCCCGCAGCTTCTGGTGGGTCCGGCCGTAGCTGGCGCCCAGGGTGAGTTCGTGGTCGCGGCCGAACAGCTGGAAGGGGCCGGACAGCCTGGCCTCGCCGATCAGCTGGTGCGCCTTGCTGGCGGAATGGTCGCCAAAGGCGATGGCGGCGTCACCGCTGACGCCGAAGATGTAGTACATGTCGGCGTTCTGCCGCTCGGTGACGCCGGTCGCCGTGAGGGCACCCCGCCAGCCGTTGCCGAAGTCGTGGGTGAATTCGCCGAAGACGCGCTGGGTGTCCAGATTCCAGTAGGTCCAGTCCTGGCCGATGCTGGAACTGCGCCGGCCGTAGTGCAACGGGTTGCCGTCCACGTCGGCCAGCGGCAGGTTGCCCCAGGAGCTGCCGTTGGCGTCGCTGTTGTGCTGGGAGAAACCCAGGGTCAGGGTATCGGCCTCGCTGAGATCGAAGGCCACCAGGCCAGCCGCGATGTTCTTTTCATGGCCGTAGCGATCCAGCCAGGAATTGCCCTTGTCGTGGGCATAGATGAAACGCCCGCGCACGTTGCCGGTTTCGGTCAAAGGCCCGGAGACATCGGCATCCACCCGGCGGTTGTCCCAGGCGCCGACGCTGGCGCCGAGCCTGGCCTGGAACTCGGCGGTGGGCCGCCTGCGCACGAAGTTGACGGCGGCGGAGGGATTGCCGGTGCCGCTCATCAGGCCATTGGCGCCGTGCAGGACGTCCACCTGCTCGTATTCGGCCAGGTCCTGGTCGCCCACCAGGGTGGTGCTGACGAAGGGCATGCCCATGCCGTCGTACTGGAAGCTGTTGATGTCGAAGCCACGGGAGGTGAACTGGGTGCGATCGGTCTCGGTCTGCTCGACGGTCACCGACGGGGCGGCACGCAGGGCTTCCTTGATGCTCTGCAGGCGGAAGTCCTCGACCTGATCGCGGGTCAGGGTGGTGATCGCCTGGGGCGTCTGGCGCTCGCTCAGGCCCAGGCGCGTGGTGCTGGTGCTGACCGGGCGCCGGTAGCCGACGTCCGCGCCCCCGCCCGTGGCGCTGGCCTGGATGGTGGTCACGGGCATGGCCAGGGCGGCCTCGACGCTGCCGCCTTCCAGGGCATAGATGCCGGCACCGCGTTCGCTCCAGCGATAGCCGCTGCCACGCAGCAGGTGCTCGAAACCCTGGTCGAGGGTATAGCGGCCCTGCAGTCCCGGACTGCTGCGCCCGGCCAGCGGCGCCGGATCGAACACCAGCTGGACCCCGGCGGTGGCGGCGAAACGGGCCAGCACCGCATTCAGCGGACCGGCGGGAATCCGGTAGTCACGCACCTCCGCGGCGGCCAGGGCCGGCAGCGGCAGCAGGGCCAGCCCGGTAGCGGCCAGGGGCACGCCCTGCAGGGCGACGGCCAGGATCAGTGGGGTGAAGGCTCGGGTGGCGGGTTGCTGCCGGTGGATCTTTGCCATGTCGTGTTGCCGTCCTCTTGAGCGCACCAGGCGCGGGCTGCCACCGCTCCCCATGAGGGTGTCTGCAGCTATCCCGGACGAGCGCGGCAAAGTGCTCAGGGCAGTGCGAACTTTTTTTCGGGTGGATCGCCGGCGTTCAGGGCGCCCCCACCGCCACCCAGTAGCGGGTGCGGCGCGTGATGCGGATCGGCAGGGTGCGTTCCAGCGCCAGCAGGGCCTGGTCGGTGTCGTCCAGCGACAGGGCGCCGGACACCCGCAGCCCGGCGACGGCTGGGTCGCAGCGCAGCAGGCCGGGGCGATAGCGACCCAGTTCCGCCAGCACCTCGGCCAGCGGGCGGTCGTGGGCCAGCAGCATGCCGTGCGTCCAGAGGCTGGCGTCCTCGTCCACCGGGGCGCGGCGCTGTACGCCACGGGCGTCGAACCAGGCTTGCTGCCCCGCGGCCAGGCGTATGGCCGCACCCTGCTGCGGACGCACCTCCACGCCATGGGCGAAGACCGCCACCCGGCAGAGCGTCTCTTCCGCCCGTACGCTGAAGCGGGTGCCCAGGGCCTCGACCTCGCCCTGCGCCAGGCTGACCACGAAGGGCCGGCGTGGCACGACGGGATCGGCATGGGTGGTCACCAGCACCTCGCCCCGTCGCAGATGGAGGCGGCGGATGCCTGCGTCGAAGCGCACGTCCAGGGCGGAGTCGCTGTTCAGCACCAGCTGACTGCCATCGGCGAGCAGCAGGGAGCGCCGCTCGCCGATGGCAGTTGTCAGCTCGGCGCCCAACGCGTCCAGTGGCAGGGTGCGCAGGGCCAGCCAGCCGCTGGGAAGCCCCACCAGCAGGGCGGTGAGCAGGCGCAGGGTGCGCCGCCGACTGAGCGTACGGTCACCGACGCGGCGTACCGTCTGCTGGCCGATGTCCACGGGAACGCTGGCGAAGGTCCCCATGACCCGCTCGGCTCTTGCCCAGGCCGCGCCATGGGCCTCGCTCCGCGCGCGCCAGCGTTCGAAGGCCTGGCGCTGCGCCTCGTCGGCGCCGTCGAAGTTGAGGGTGAGCAGCCACTCGGCCGCCTCTTCGAGCAATTGCGGCGCGGGAAGGCTCATGCCTCGCACGCCACCAGGCAGGCCAGCAGGGCGCGCTGGATATGCCGGCGCACGGTGATCACCGCCAGATCCAGCCGTACTGCGATCTCGGCTAGGGTCAGTCGCTGGAATTGCGCCAGCAGAAAGGCCTCCCGGACCGGGGCGGGCAGGCCATCGAGCATGGCATCGATGCGCAGCAGGGCGTCGACGATCAGCCAGTGCGTCTCCGGCGACGGCACCTGGGCCTCCGGCAGGTGGGCGATGGCGTCGCGATAGGCACGTTCCACCTCCTGGCGTCGCCAGAGGTCGATCACCAACCCCTTGGCCACCTGCACCAGATAGCGCCGAGAGTCTTCACGCACCGGCAGGCGCCCGGAACCGAGAATGCGCAGGTAGGTGTCCTGGGCGATGTCCGCCGCATCCGGCGCGTTGCCCAGCCGCCCGCGCAGCCAGCCGCTGAGCCAGCCATGATGATCGCGATAGAGCTGATCCAACGCGATGGTGGGCGAGCCGGAAGACAGGGCAGGGCGCATAGAAGATCCTTGGCGCGAGCGCCGGTCTTTAAATGATAAAGCGTCTCATTTTAGTTAAAGGCGAGGGGTCGCACAATGCGCGATCGAGCGGATCGACTCAGCGGGTGAGTGGCTGAGGGTCGGTTGGGCACGGCCTCTAGCCACCGAGTCGGGCTGGGCGGTGCTTGGGGGCGGCGTTCGGGATGGTGGGCGGGAGCAAGCAGCGCGGCCCGAGGCGGTTAGCCCCGGGCCAGTTTCACGGTGGCCTCAGTCCTGCGCATGCTCCAGGGCATAGGCGCGGCAGTGGGCCAGGTAGCCCATCTCGTGGGCGCCCACCAGCTGCACCACGCTACTCCACAGCCAGGAGGGCGCATCCAGGGTGCGGGTGCGATTGCGTTGCAGGTCGCTCATCCACTCGACGCGGGTGGCCAGGTCCATCTGCCGGGCGTGGGCGCGACCGACCACCCGGGCCAGGTAGGCCGCGGCGCTCATGGCTTCGCGAGCGCTGAGTTCGTCCAGTTCCAGCTTGAGATCCTGGGGCAGCAATTCGCGGATGAAGAAGGAGTGATCCAGCAGGCGCACCGCCAGCATGCGATTGCCCAGGGCCGGGGAGAGCTGGCGAGCGCCTTCCACCACGCGCTTGCCGTTGTCGCGGGGCATGGTGGCATGGGCCACGCGCGGAGCGGCGGCGGCCACCGCCTGCTTGACGTCGATCAGGCAGTAGTCCTGGTCATCGCCGTCGTCCACGCCCAGCAGCACGGCGTAGCGGCGCAGGCCCAGGGAGCTGCAGCCCTTGACCCAGTAGGCACTGTCGAGCAGTTCGACGCGGCTGTCGTGGCTGCGGCCCTTGAGCGAGGTCACCAGGGCATGGAGGCCCGGCGTCTCGCACAACTCGGCGATAGCCTGGCGCTCGGCCTTGCTCAGCTGCCAGAAGTGCTTGCCCAGCGGCAGCTTGGGTCGAGTGTTTTCCATGCGCTCCTTGGCCAGGTGCTTCCAGGTGCGCTGCACCGCGCTGCGCATCCCGGCCTTGACCTGGGCCGGCCGCGGCACTTCACGCTCGAGATCGTCCTCGAAGGCTATCTCGTAGCCGCGCATCATCTCTTCGAGCATCCGCGCCGTGGTCACCCCCGGCAGGTCGGAACCGCGCGCCGCGGTGGCCAGCGACAAGGCCAGGCGCACCAGGTCGTGGGCCGGATTGCCGACCACGGTCTGGTCGAGGTCGCGGATGTTGACGTCGGTGGAACCGTGCAGGTCGCCGGTGGGGCCGAGGTTGCCGGCATGGCAGTCGCCGCAGATCCATACCGCCGGCCCATTGGGCAGGTTGCGGCCGGGCTGGCTGTGCAGCCACTCGTAGAACTGCACCGTGCTGCCGCGCACATAGGCGTGGGCGGAACGGGCCATTTTCAGATTGCGCAGCTGGTTGAGGCGGGGGAGACGATCGACGGGACGCGGGGTTTTCATGCAGGGCGCAGGCCTTGAGGGAGACGCCTTTGTGACCGTTGCGCTGAATGAATGTTGCGAAGTGTTTCGGCAAGTCGATCCCGGCCAGGTGCCGGGATCGAGGGGACAGGCTGCGGGGGAGGCCTGGCGCTAGCAGCGAAACTGGCCGATCTGCCGATTCAGGTCATTGGCCAGGGCATCCAGGGAGACGGCGGTCTTGACCGTCTCGTCGATGGCCTCGCTGTTTTGCTGGGCCATCTGCGCCAGGCGCTCCACGGTGCGGGCGACGTCATGGCTGGCGGCGGTCTGTTCGCGCAGGGACAGGGAGATCTGGTTGACCACCCGTACCACCTTGTCCGAGGAATTGTTGATGCTGACCACCGCCTCGCCGGCCTGATTGGCCAGATCGACCCCGCCGTTGACCTGGCGCACTCCCACCTCCATGTCGCTCATGGCCGCCTGGGTCGCCGCCTGGATCTTCTCGATCATGGCGGCGATCTCCTGGGTGGAGTTGGTGGTGCGTTGCGCCAGCTGGCGGACCTCGTCGGCCACCACGGCGAAGCCGCGCCCCTGTTCGCCAGCCCGCGCCGCCTCGATGGCGGCGTTGAGCGCCAGCAGGTTGGTCTGGTCGGCGATGCCCTTGATCACGCTGACGATGGACGACACCCGTTCCGAGTGCTCGCCCAGTTCGCCGATGCGGGTGGCCGAGGACTGAACCGTGCCGGCGATGGATTTCATGCTGTCCACCGAGGCCTGGATGGTCTGGCCGCCGTCCTGGGCCAGGCGACCCGACTGGCTGGAGAGGTCGTGGGCTTCCCCAGCGTTGTCGGACACGTGGTTGATGCTCACGGTCAGCTGCTCCACGGTGGCCGCCATGCTGGAGGCGGCACTGGATTGCTCCTGGGCGGCGGTGGACAGCTGCTGGGAGTTGGCGGAGATGCTGTGGGAGGCGGCGACCAGTTGGTCGGTGCCCTGCTTGATCCCCTGGATCATGTCGCGCAGCCTGTCCTGCATCTGGCCGAAGGCGGTCAGCAGCTGACCCAGCTCGTCACGTCCGCCGGCAGGGATCGGCGAATCGAGTCGGCCGGCGGCGATGGCCCGGGCGATGGCGACGGTCTGGGCCAGTCGACCCACGATGGTGCGCGACAGCGACCAGGCGATGCCCAGCGCCAGCAGCGCGGCGAGGATGCCACCGCTGATCAGGATCAGCATGGCCTGCTGCTTGGCGTCGTCCATCGACTGGGTACGGCTGTCCAGCAGCCGATTCTCCCGGGTCTTGATCTGCCCCAGCAATTCGCGCATCGCGTCCATCTTGCCCTTGTCCTGGGCGGTGGCGATGCGGGCGGTGAGGGTATCCAGCGGCTGGGTACCGGCGTTGACCTGCCGGCGTAGCGCCAGAATCTGCTGCACGGACTCGTTGTTCCATTGCTGCTTGGCCTGACCCAGCTGGGCCAGACCGGCCTGCTGCTCGGGATTGTCGCGGGTGAGCTGGGTCAGGTCCTGCAACTGATCGGCGAACTGTTGTTCGCCTTTGTTCAGGGGTTCGAGAAACTCGTCCTTGCCGGTCAGGGCGAAGCCACGCATGCCGGTTTCCATGTTGACTAAGGCCAGCAGGGCGGCATCGGAATCCTGCAGCACATGGTAGGAGTGGATGTTCTGCCGGACGGCCAGGTTGACTTGGGTGAAGCCATGACTGGCCGCCAGGATCAGCGCCAGGATGATGACCAGGATCGCGCCGAAGCCGAGTCTGAGTTTGTTCGAGATGGTCAGCTGTTGCAGCATGGGAAAACCTCAAGCGCTAGGTAGTCGACTCACGCCCAGGGGGCAAGGTTAGGGGTTATGGCGAGCTAGCGGAGGGGAACGCGACTGATCCGTGTCTTGCGTTGACGGCGGGGAAGCGTGACTCCTGGTGGTACAGGTATCGCAGGTGACGCGGCTCGATCATCCCTGTGGCGGAGCGAGCGCCGGAAATGGCTTTTTCGTTCAAGAACCGCAGGCCAGAGCGTCTGAGCCTGGCGTTGGAGCGGTAGTCCATGAAAAAGTTTTATGTGACGCAATAAACATTTTTGCGGTCAGGCGCGATTCGTAGGAAGGGTTGCTGCCCGTGAAGGTGAGGGCGAATAAAAAGCTGTCAGCGCTCCAGCTGCGCCAAGTGCCTGGCCAATTCATCGGCCTCCGCTGGGCTGGCGGTGTCGATGAACCCACCAGCAGGCTCTGGACGTGGGGCGCTTGCAGATGCAGCGCGACAGCGCCTGGGCTGCCAAGCCGTCGGCCTGGGCGGCAGTTCGATCCGTGCGCAGGGCATTCGCCAGCGCTTCGGCAAACCGATGGCGGCACTGGCGGGAAGGTTAAGCCTGAGATTAAGAGGTCGGGCGATCGGCCGCCGGATCCTATGGCGAGCGCTCACCGGGAGCGCCAGGCCCAGGCTATACTGGGCCTCTCTCCCGACCACCCAGGTGCAGCATGGCTACCGATACCTCGAAGCTGGATCGAATCCTCGCCGAGACCCAGCGCGAGCGCGAACGCGGCTATCGCGAAAAAGCGCTGAAGATGTATCCCCACGTCTGTGGTCGCTGCGCCCGGGAATTCGCCGGCAAGCGCCTGAGCGAGCTGACCGTGCATCATCGGGACCACAACCACGACAACAATCCCCAGGACGGCTCCAACTGGGAATTGCTCTGCCTGTACTGCCACGACAACGAGCACAGTCGCTACACCGATCAGCAGTATTTCAGCGACAGCTCCCTGAGCACGCCCAAGGTGGCCCAGGCGACCCACAACCCCTTCGCGGGGCTGGCGGGACTGCTGAAAAAGGACTGAGCGCACAGCGATCCAGGCAGTCCGTCCTGCCTTAAGCCGATCTTAAGTCTCGCCCTCTAGCGTTTCAGGTCTTTGGCCGATTGCCGACCTGGGAGCGAGAGGGGATGAGACGTTCGAGCGTTGCTAAACGGTTGGCCGCCGGGGCCTTGGCCGTGCTGGCCGCAGGCTGTCTGCCGGAGGCCTCCGCCGAGATGGCCGTCATCCGCGGCGAGGGCACGGCGGCCAGCGCCGACACCGCGTCGGTGTACTTCAACAGCGGTATCAACGATCGCTCGGTCAGTTCCCTGCTGGCCGCCCTGAGCGACATCGCCCTCAAGTACCCCGCCACCAAGAACGTCAACCTCTATCTCAACAGCCCTGGCGGCAGCATGGAGGCGGGCTATGTCGCCTACGAATTCATCCGCCACTATCCGCTGCACATCAATACCATCGACGCCGCCGCGACGGATTCATCCGCCACCATGATCTATTGCGCGGCCGAAGATCGTTACGCGGCGCCGCTCGCCAGCTTTCTCCTGCATCCGGCCGCGGCGGCCATCGCCGTCAACGGCTACATGAAGCCGGATCAGGCCAAGCAGGCGTTCGAGGACGTCGAGCGCGAGAACCTCAAGTTCCGTGAGATCTACAAGGGCTGCCTCAAGCTGACCCCGGAGGAGCTCACCACCTTGCTGTCCTCCGAAAGCAACAGGCGACGATTGGGCTACGATGCGGCCAAGGACATCGGTTTGATCACCCGGGCGCCGGACCGGCTGCCGCGTGGGACCGACCGGGCTACCTACCTCGTCAGCGACGGCGGAAGCCGGTGAGGGCAGGTTGACGCCCGGCCAGACCGGCAGGTGCGGTCTACAAACGCTCGTTCTTTCGTGATACCTTTGGGGTATGCATTGCCCCTCCCGCGACTGGCAACCCAGTCCCCCATAGCTCGCACCTCTCCCGTCCTTGCTCGCTGACGCAAGGACGTCTGCCGTCCTGTCGCGCCCGCGGCGTGGCGGCTGCCAACCCTGGAATTCACGCCTGATCCGGCGTCTGCCACTCGCTCGACGGGTCAGGCACAGGTGCGAGTTGTCCATGTTGAATACCCTCAAGACGCATTGGTTTTCCAATGTGAAGAACGATGTGCTGTCCGGATTGGTCGTCGCCCTGGCGCTGATCCCCGAAGCCATCGCCTTTTCCATCATCGCCGGACTCGATCCCAAGGTGGGGCTCTACGCCTCCTTCTGCATCGCCGTGGTGATCGCCTTCGTCGGCGGTCGCCCCGGCATGATCTCGGCGGCTACCGGCGCCATGGCGCTGCTGATGGTGACCCTGGTCAAGGAGCACGGCCTGCAATATCTGCTGGCCGCGACCCTGTTGACCGGGGTGCTGCAGATCGCTGCTGGCTATCTGCGCCTGGGTGCGCTGATGCGCTTCGTGTCCCGTTCCGTGGTGACGGGCTTCGTCAATGCCCTGGCGATCCTGATCTTTCTGGCCCAGTTGCCCGAGCTGACCCATGTCGGCTGGGAGGTCTACGCCATGACCGCCGCCGGACTGGGCATCATCTATCTGTTCCCGCTGCTGCCGGTGGTGGGCAGACTGCTGCCCTCGCCGCTGGTGTGCATCCTGGTGCTGACGGCCGTCTCCCTCGTCCTGGGGCTGGACATCCGCACGGTGGGTGACATGGGACAGCTGCCCGATACCCTGCCAGTGCTGCTCTGGCCCCAGGTGCCGCTGACGCTCGACACCCTGCTGATCATCTTGCCTTACTCCCTGGCACTGGCCGTGGTGGGGCTGCTGGAGTCCCTGATGACGGCCACCATCGTCGACGACATCACCGATACGCCCAGCGACAAGAATCGCGAGTGCAAAGGGCAGGGGATCGCCAACATCGCCGCCGGCCTGCTGGGCGGCATGGCGGGCTGCGCCATGATCGGCCAGTCGGTGATCAACATGAAATCCGGCGGACGCACCCGGCTGTCAACACTCTGCGCCGGCGTCTTCCTGCTGCTGATGGTGGTGTTTCTCGGTGACTGGCTCGCCCGGATCCCCATGGCGGCCCTGGTCGCGGTGATGATCATGGTCTCCATCGGCACCTTCAGCTGGGATTCGATCCGCAATCTGCGGCGGCATCCGCTTTCCACCAACCTGGTGATGGTGGCCACCGTGGTGGTCGTGGTCGCCACCCACAACCTGGCGCTCGGCGTGCTGGTCGGGGTGCTGCTGGCTTCGCTGTTCTTCGCCAACAAGGTGGGGCACCAACTGACGCTGACGTCTCGTCTGGAAGCGCCCGGCATTCGCGTCTACGAGGTGCGTGGCCAGGTGTTCTTCTCGTCCACCGCGGCCTTCATCGAGGCCTTCGATTTCAAGGAGGTGCTGGACGAGGTACGCATCGATCTCAGGGCGGCTCAGTTCTGGGACATCACCGCCGTCGCCGCCCTGGACAAGGTCGTGCTCAGGTATCGCCGGGAAGGCGTGACCGTGCAGGTCCTGGACCTCGATCAGGCCAGCGCGACCCTGGTCGACCGCTTTAGCATCCACGACAAACCCGGGGCCGATAGTCAGCTGTTGGGCCACTGAGAGGGAGAACAGACCCATGAAAGACATCATCGCTTGCCTCGACGGTTCGCCGCTGACAGCCAGCGTCTGCGACCATGGCGCCTGGCTGGCACAACGGCTGGAGCTGCCCCTCACCTTGCTGCATGTCCTGGAGCGCAGCCTCTATCCCACCGCCCCCGATGCCAGCGGCACCATAGGCCTCGGTTCGCGCGAGCACCTGCTCGAGGAACTGGCGCGGCTGGACGAGCAGCGCGCGCGTCTGGCGCGTGCCGATGGCGCGGCGCGGTTGGCCGGGGCCGTGGAACGGTTGCAGGACAGCGGGCTGGTCACGGCGCCTGCCACGCTCCAGCGGCACGACTACCTGGTGGATACCCTGCGTGAACTGGAGGCGGACATGAGCCTGCTGGTGATCGGCAAGCGCGGCGAGCACGCCGGTCGCCGCGGTATCGGTAGCCAGCTGGAAACCGTGGTGCGAACACTGCACAAGCCTATCCTGGTGTGCGCCGCCGACTTCCGCGAACCCCAGCGCTTTCTGCTCGCCCATGACGGTAGCGAGGCTACCCATCAGGGACTGCTGGAGGTCGCCAGGAGCGGGTTGCTGGCAGGGCTGCAGGGCGTGGTCCTGCAGGTCGGTGAGTCCACGCCGGCGCGCGTGGCCGAACTGGAGGCCGCTGCGGAGCTCCTGCGTACCGGCGGCAGCGAGGTGACGATCCACCTCGTGGCAGGGCATCCGGCCGAGGTGATTCCCGAGCGGGTCCAGGCCTCTCGGGCCGACCTGCTGGTGATGGGCGCCTACCGCCATTCCGCCGCCCGGCGCTTGCTGCTGGGCAGTCAGACGTCCCACCTGCTGCACCACACTGACATCACCACCCTGGTACTGCGCCTCTGAGAGAGAGGCCCTGGTCGCTACGGCGGCCAGGGCCTTCGCCTGTCAGGAATCAGATTGCAGGGCCTGTTCGAGAAAGTCGATGAAGGCGCGAACCTTGCCGCTCAGCGCGGAACGCTCGGAAACGCAGGCATAGATGTCCATCGGCTCCGACTGCGCGGCGGTGGCGTCTTGGCTCTGGGCGTCGAACAGCGACACCAGCTGGCCCCGCTCGATCAGCGGCAGGGCGACGAAGTCCGCCAGGCGCGCGATGCCGCCCCCGTTTACGGCGAGCTGGGCGATCATGTCGATGTCGTCGCAGACGAAGCCAGGGCGGGTAGCCGCCTCGAAGATCTGACCCGCGCGCACGAAGCGCCAGGGCAAATAGCGTCCATCGGTGGGATAGCGAAACAGCAGGCAGGCGTGCTGCTGCAGCTCTTCCGGGGTGCGGGGTGTGCCGGCCTGTTCGAGATAGGCGGGCGCGGCGCAGAACACAAAGGCACGAGAAGCGATCCGGCGAGCGACCAGGCTGTCGCTCAGCTGCGCCTTGATCCTCAGGCTGACATCGATCTGTTCCAGGCGATGATCCAGGCGCCGGTCGCTGCCGATCAATTCGATGTCGATGCCCGGATAGGTCTGTTTGAACGCCGGCAGCAGCGGCGCGAGCAGGTGGCGGCCAAAGGCGGCGGTGGTGGCTATCCGCAGCGATCCCTGCGGCTCGCTGGCCAGGGTAGCCAGGTGGGCGGCGATCTCGACGTCCTGGGGGATGTGCCGGACTTTCTCGAAATAGCGGGCGCCGCTTTCGGTCATGGCGAGACGGCGCGTGGTCCGCGACAGCAGCCGTACGCCCAGATGTGCCTCCAGACGAGCGATGCTCTGGCTCACTGCGGCCGCGCTCAGGCCCTGCGCGCGAGCGGCGCCGGCGATGCTGCCGGCTTCCACGACCCTGATGTAGGTACTGATCAAGCCCAGGATGTCCATGGGATCCCTGCCGAAGGATTCGTTGATCTTTGTTTATAGTGAACCAAGGCAGGGAAGGCTACCGGCAGAGACTCGCCCTTGTAAGCTTGGCCTCGATTCCTTGACCCGAGGCAACCCGATGAAGCCGATCAGTCCCGCTACTTCCATAAAGCCACGCTTTCCCAAGCGAGCGACGCCCTATGTCTTCGCTCTCTATATGTCGACCATCATGGCCCTGCTGATGTGCCTGGTGATCACCCTGGCGGAGTTCGGCTTCGACGCCGACTACTTCAGGAATGTGATGAATGCCTATCAGGTGGCCATGCCGTCCGCCTTCGTCTGCGTGTTGCTGGTACGGCCTCTGGTCGCCCGACTCGTCGCCCTGACCGTCCATGCCTGAGCGGTTTCAGGCGGCTTGTCGGTCACGGCCGGCCACCTGGGCTGCGCCTGGCCATTCCGCTCAGGACGGCGAGCCAGGCGACGCCCACGGCATAGTTGAGGCGCTGGTAGAGCCCGAAGCCTTGGCCATCGGCGACCGCGCTCGCCATCATGCCCGCGGTGACCAGGGCCAGCAGGGTACAGATCGCCGAGAAGGCAGCCAGGCCGGGCGAGGCCAGCAACCGCTTGCCGAGCCACGCCCAGAGCGCGCTCGCCAGGGTCAGCGACAGGAACATCACCAGGCCGGCCAGGTTATGCAGTTGCTGGGAAACGGAGGGCTGCAGCGGGGCGCAGCCCTGGTCGCAGGGGAACAGCCCGGTGGCGAAGCTCGCCAGGCCGTGGAGCAGGATCAGGGCCGCGCTCAACCCGGCCAGGCGCGACGTGCGAAAACGTCTGGCCAGTCCCAGGGCGACTAGCACGAACAGCACCCCCAGAGGAACGTTGTTGAGCCAGGCGGAAAATCCCTGAGTGGGCGCATCGACAGCCCCCAGCCGACTCAGGGCATGATCGACATGGCTGTAACCGGGATACGCCAGGGCGGTCAGCCCTACGCCGATAGTCAACCAGAACGGAATCAACAGACCCGTGCCCAGCAGCAGCCGATCCATGCGGTTCCAGGCGAACGTCCTCGTCATCATCACTGCTGCTGCCTCCCTGGTATCGTCTGGTCATGCTAGGAGGTGCTGGCGGGCGAGCGTTACGGATTTTTTTGCAAGGCAGCTTGCCCAGGCGTCATCCTGGGGCGCCCCGCTGCCAAGGATGACCGCTGATGACTAGACGCCTGCCCAGTACTACGGCGCTGGTGGCCCTGGAAGCGGCCGCCCGCCATCTCAGCTTCGCCAAGGCGGCGCAGGAGTTGTCGCTCAGCGAGGGCGCCATTAGCCGGCAGATCGCCAAGCTGGAGGCTGCACTGGGCGTCAGACTGTTTCTGCGGATCGGCAATCGCGTCGAGCTTTCCGCTGCCGGAGCCCGCTATGCCGCGCACATGCGCACGGCCCTTGCCGACATCGAACGCCACACGCGGCAACTGGTCGCCCAGGCCCGCGGCACCACCGCGCTGGAGATCGGCGTCATTCCGACCCTGGCGGGTCGCTGGCTGATCCCGATGCTGGCGCGCTTCCAGGCGCGCCATCCGGACATCGAGGTCAATCTGCGCGAGCGGACGCAGCCCTTCGCCCTGGAAGACAGCGGACTGCACGCCGCGATCAACTATGACCATCCGGTCTGGCACGGTCTGCGGGTGCAGCCGTTGTTCGAGACGCAGCTGGTCGCGGTCTGTCATCCACGTCTGGCGGGCAATCCTCCGGCCAGCCTGCCGCTCCTGCACAAGCTGGAGAGTCCGCACAGCTGGGCCCGTTATGCCACGCTCACCGGGTTACCCCTGGGCGCCCAGGCGGTTGGTCCTACCTATGATCGCTACTCGCTGCTGATCGAGGCCGCCAAGGCCGGCTTCGGCATGGCCCTGGTACCTGAGCACTACATCGAGGAGGATCTGGCCGCCGGCCGACTCCAGGCGCCCTGGCCGGTCCTGCCGGAGCTGCGTGAACGCTATGTGCTGGTCACCCGTCCCACGACGGAAATCGATTCCGCGCTCGCAAGTTTCGAACGCTGGCTGCTGGAAGAGGCGAGGATGGGGTGAGGGAGATCCGGTCGTAGGTTGGGTTGCGACGGCTCCACCGTCGAAGCCCAGCGGCCCAGTGTTCAGCTAACTGGCGTTGGGCTTCGCTGAGCTCAGCCCAACCTACCTTTTGTGCCGCGTTTTCCTTCCTGCTGGAAGTCCATCCCAGGCGCTCCCTCTCCCTTGGGGAGAGGACCGGGTGAGGGGAAGGAGCGCCCGCCAGGATCACACCTTGAAGCGTGTCGTCATCTCCTGCAGGCGCACACCGATACGGGCGAGCTCCATGCTCGACGAGGCCGTCTCCTCGCTGGCGGCGGCGGTCTGGTCGGAGATGTCGCGGACGTTGGTGACGTTGCGGCTGATCTCTTCGCCGGCCGAACTCTGCTGCTCGGCCGCGCAGGCGATCTGTTCGTTCATCGACTCGATGTCTTTCACCGACTGGGTGATGCGCTTGAGCATCTCGCCCGCCTCGCGGGACAGGCCGACGCTGCTGTCGGTCAACTGCACGTTATGGTCGAGCACCGTCGCCATGCGGTCGGTGCTCTGGTGCAGACCGGTGATGAGCTGGGCGATCTCGTCCGTCGAGGAGCGGGTACGCTGGGCCAGGCCGCGGACCTCGTCGGCGACCACGGCGAAGCCACGTCCCGCCTCGCCTGCGCGGGCGGCTTCGATGGCGGCATTGAGCGCCAGCAGGTTGGTCTGCTCGGCCACCGCCTTGATCACGTCGAGTACGCCGCCAATGCTGTCGGCGTGGCCACGGAGGGTGGCCATGGCCGCCTTGGTCGACGCCATTTCCCGGGCCAGCAGCTCGATCTGGTCGATTGCCTTGCTGACCGATTGATCGCCTTGCTGGGCCTGGCGACTGGCGTCCAGCGCGGACTTGGCCGCTTCGCCAGCGTTGCGCGCCACCTCGTGGGTGGTGGCGGTCATTTCCTGCATGGCGGTGGCGATCTGGTCGGTCTCGACCTTTTGCGACTGCACGCCAGCGCTGGTCTGCTCGGTGACCGCCGACAACTGCTCGGCAGCGCTGGCTACCTGGACGACACCGTCACGCACCTCGCCAATGAGACGCCGCAGGTTGCCGGTCATGCGCTGCATGCTGGTCTGCAGGGCGCCCAGTTCATCCTTGCGGGTGACCTGCTGCTGATGGGTGAAGTCGCCGCTGGCGACCATTTCGGCCAGCGCCACGGTGTCCTGCAAGGGTTTGACGATGGAACGGGTGATCAGCCAGGCACAGGCCAGGCCCATGGCGATGGCGATTGCCAGCCAGATCAACAGCAACTGGCGGGCATTGGCCACGTCGGCCGCGCGGAATTCCTGCTGGATGGCGGTGAGCTTGTCGGCGATGGAGAGCAGGGTGGTGATGGTGGTGGTGATGCCGCCCTGAGCCTGGTCCACCTGCGCCTGCGCCGCCACCAGTTGTTCGAGGCGCTGCCCGTAGCCGGAGATTTCACCGAGCAACTTCTGCACGGTCTCGGCCGGCAGAGCCGTGGCGCCGAGCGCCTTGGCCTGGGAGAGCGCGGCGTTGACGGAGTCGCGTGCTTTCTGTTCGCTGTCCTTGCCGGGTGCAGTGGCATAGCCACGGAAATCCACTCGCATCCGCTGCACGCCAATGAAGAGCGCCGCCAGCTGCTGGCGATCGGCGGGGCGACCGGTCTCGCCGTTCGCCGCTTCAGCCAGGGTGAGCAGATGGGTGTTGGCGGCCTCGGCCGCGGCGCTGGCGACCTTGCGGATGGCTTCCCGCTCGCGGGTGGCGGTGATCGTCTGATCGTAGAAGTCGCGATAACGCTTGAGGGTGTTGTCCGCCTCGTCGAGCAGGGTCTGATTAATCGGAGATTTGAAATGTGGAGCGATGCCGTGCAACTGGGCTTCGGTCTTTTCCAGGGCGGCGAGCCACTTGGCCGCCTGGGCATCATCGGCCTTGGTGAAGTACACCAGTCGCTCGATGCGCATGTCACGGGCCACGGTGCTGTAACCGGCGATGTCGTTCATGCGTTCGCTGCGATCGCGCAAGGTATCGGTGGCCGACCAGCCGGTGTAGGCCACCAGCAGGATCATGCCGATGAGCAGAGCGAAGCCGAGGGCCAGCTTGGCCCTGACGGTGAGATTGCTTAATACATTCCAGCCATTTTGCTGCATTTGGACTACCTGGATAGCGGAGCTCTGGATGACGCCGGCCGCGGGGCCAGCGTCTTCTTGAGGGTTACGGCAGCCTCTGTTTCGTCAGCTACCGGCAGGGCCGGTGGGCGCGAAGGGCGCTTGGCATCTTGTGCGAGTAACCACGGGTATTCCCCTAGGCGCCTTGGGCAAGACCTGACCTCGCCCTGCCGCCTGCAGGCGCGGACGGGCAATCAGACGATTGCGGTCCCGCGCCGAGGAAAGCAGCGGATGAGGGGGTACAGCCACGACGGTGCTTAAGGTCTCCTTAATAGAGGTGCGATTGCTGGAAGGTTTAAAGCCAAGCGATAGGCTGCACAATTACCGGGATATGCGGCCTGTTCTGGTAGAGATCTCACATCGTATCTTTTTGATTTTATTGATAAAACTTGCTGAATAGTTTGACTAAATACAAGGAAAAGTCGTCCTTTTTCACAGGTAAGGCGTGCTGAAAGCCTGATAAGACGCCTCCCTTCATGGCAATTACCAAGACGCTTGCCCGTGGCGACGACCTGGGTGGGCTGGCGCGGCGAGGCGTTCGGGACGCCGTCGTGGGCCCAAGCAAAAACGCCCCGACCTCATGGCCGGGGCGTTCCCTTACCTGACTGACCTACTCAATCAGACCGCCGCGCTGCGCTCCTTGATGTCCTGGTGCAAGATGCGGTCGTTCTCGGAGTAGTCCACCGGGCAGTCGATGACGTGGACGCCAGGGGTGTCCAGGCAGTGCTGCACCAGCGGGGCGAAGGCCGCCGCGCTGTCCACGCGATGGCCCTGAGCGCCGTAGCTTTCGGCGTAGCGGACGAAGTCCGGGTTGCCGTAGTCCAGGCCGAAGTCCTCGAAGCCCATCTGCGCTTGCTTCCAGCGGATCATGCCGTAGCCGTCGTCGCGCAGGATGATGACCACCAGGTTCATCTTCAGACGTACCGCGGTTTCCAGTTCCTGGCTGTTCATCATGAAGCCGCCGTCGCCGCACACCGCCACGATGGGGGTGTTGGGATGGACCAGGCGTGCGGCCATGGCCGACGGCAGGCCGGCGCCCATGGTGGCCAGGGCGTTGTCCAGCAGCACCGTGTTGGGCATGTAGGCCTTGTAGTTGCGGGCGAACCAGATCTTGTAGATGCCGTTGTCCAGGGCGACGATGCCGTCGGACGGCAGCACGTTGCGCAGATCGGCCACCAGGCGCTGGGGGTAGACCGGGAAGCGGTCATCGGTGGCGCCTTCGGCGACATGGGCCTCGTTGGCTTCGCGGATGGTCAGCAGGCGGTCGAAGTCCCAGGTGGGCTGGACCTCGATGCGCTCCTTGATCTCCCAGATGGCGTTGGCGATGTCGCCGACCACCTCGACCTGGGGGAAGTACACCGGATCGACTTCGGCGGAGCGGAAGTTGATGTGGATGACCTCGGTGCCGCCGCGGGTCATGAAGAACGGCGGCTTCTCGATCACATCGTGGCCAATGTTGACGATGAGGTCGGCGGACTCCAGGGCGCGGTGCACGAAGTCACCGGCGGAGAGGGCGGCGTTGCCCAGGAAGCGCGGGTGGCGCTCGTCGACCACGCCCTTGCCCAGCTGGGTGGTGACGAAGGGGATGCCGGTCTTCTCGATCAGCTGACGCAGCACCCGCGCGGTCATCTTGCGGTTGGCGCCGGCGCCCAATACCAGCACCGGGCTGCGGGCGTTTTCCAGCTTGGAGACGGCGGCGGCGATGGCCTTGGCCTCGGCGACCGGACGACGGCTCAGGCTCGGCGGTACCGGCAGGCTTTCGGTGTGCTCGTCGGCGATGTCTTCCGGCAGTTCCAGGTGCACGGAGCCGGGCTTTTCTTCCTCGGCGAGGCGGAAGGCCTCGCGGATGCGCGACGGGATGTTGTCGGCGGAGGCGAACTGGTGGGTGTACTTGGTGAGCGGCGCCATCATGCGGCACACGTCGAGAATCTGGAAACGACCCTGCTTGGATTTCTTGATCGGCTTCTGGCCGGTCAGCATCAGCATCGGCATGCCGCCCAGGTAGGCATAGGCGCCGGCGGTGACCAGGTTGGTGGCGCCTGGACCGAGGGTGGAGAGGCAGACACCGGTCTTGCCGGTGAAGCGGCCGTAGGTGGCGGCCATGAAGCCGGCGGACTGCTCGTGGCGAGTCAGGATCAGCTTGATCTGCGAGGAGCGACGCAGGGATTCCAGCAGGTCCAGGTTCTCTTCGCCGGGAATGCCGAAGATGTATTCCACACCCTCGTTTTCCAAGCAGCGAACGACCAGATCGGAGGCCTTCATCATGAGTGTTGTATTCCTTGTAGGGTGGATGGCGAGCGCCTGAAGCGCCTCCTCTATGAGGCGCGGCGGTCACTGTACTCAGGAACGGCGAAACATTTCAAAACAAGGAACCACCCAGTTTTACTTCTGTGACGAATGGCCGCAGCGGAAACGATTCAGGCGAGGCAGCGTTGTAGCGACGCCCTGGCGCGGCGCAGGTGCAGCCCGGCGAACAGCAGGCCCAGGGCGGCGATCACCAAGGCCGGTTGCAGGTCGCCGGCAAAGTGACTGCTCACCGCGCCGAGCAAGGGACCGAGCAACTGGCCGCTGGCGAAGCTGGCGGTCAGTACCCCGGCGTTGCGTTGCGGCGTGGCCGGTGCCAGCTCGCGGCCGTACTGCATCGCCAGCTGCATGCAGGCGAGGAAGGGGCCGCCACAGAGCAGCACCCCGAGGAACAGCGCCAGGCTGCCCGGCAGGAGGCAGAGCAGCACACCCGCGGCCTGCAGCCAGAGGGTGGCGATCAGCCAGCGGCGGGTATCGGTGCCCGGGCGACGCAGGCTCACCAGTACCACGCCCAGGGCTGCCGCCAGGCCATAGCCGGGCCAGAAGAAGTCGGCCTGCCACTGGCCGTGGAAGCGGCTGGCGGCCATCTGCGAGAGGAATGTCGCCGGCAGGATGTAGCCGACGCCCACCAGGCCATAGGCCAGGATCAGGCGGTTGAAGGCCGGCGAGCGCTTGGTCGGCGCCGCGGCGGTGGTAGGCAGCGGGGTGGCGGGGCCGCGCCGTGGCAGCAGCGGCAGCAGTGCCAGGGTGGCCACGCTGGCGAGCAGGCCGTAGCTCAGCCACAGCTGGTTGGAATCGCCACCTAAGCGATTGCTGACCAGGGCCATCAGGCCGCTGATGAGGATGCCGACCCCGGGACCGGTAAAGACCAGAGCGCCCAGGCGTGGCCGTCCGGCCTCGGCGGCCAGGGGCTGGCTCAGACCGGTCACCATCACCAGCACCCAGGCACTGGCCAGGCCGGTGCCGAAGCGCAGCAGCGCCTGGGCGGCCAGGCCATCGGCCAGCAGGGAGGCCAGGGTCAGGCCGGCGCAGAGCCAGAGGCCTCCGACCAGGCGCGCATGGGTGCGACGGGCGAAGAGGGCGTCCAGGGCCCCGAGCAGATAGCCCAGGTAGTTGGCCGCGGCCAGCAGACTGGCGCCGGTGAGGTCGATCTGACCCTCGGCGATCAGGTGGGGCAGGGCGGGGGTCAGGGCGAAGCGGCCGATGCCCATGGCGGTGGCCAGGGCCAGCAGGCAGGCCAGCAGGCGGGTAGTGGCGGTCATCGAAAAGGCTCCGGTAACAGGTGGATGCTGACAGCCTAGGCCTTGAAGTTAATCAATAAAAACGAATAATAGAGAAATAGATGTTCAGCTAAAGAGAAAGGTATGGAATTCGCCGAATTACGCATCTTCCAGGCGGTGGCTGAGGAGGGCTCGCTGGTACGGGCCGCCGAGCGGCTCAACCGGGTGCCCTCCAATCTCTCCACGCGCCTGCGCCAGCTGGAAGACAAGCTGGGGGTGGAGCTGTTCCTACGCGAACGCCAGCGGCTGCACCTGACCGCCGCCGGCCACCGGCTGCTGGACTACGCCCATCGCCTGTTCGCCCTGGCCGACGAGGCACGCAGCGCGGTGCAGGGCGGCGAGCCGGCCGGTACCTTCGTCCTGGGGTCCATGTTCAGCACCGCGGCCATCCATCTGCCAGGGCTGCTGGCGCGCTATCACCAGCGCTATCCCAAGGTGAATCTGCAGGTGCACAGCGGCCCCAGCGGCGAACTGGTGGAAGGCCTGCTGGCCGGTCGCCTGGACGCCGCCCTGGTGGACGGCCCGGCGCCCGATGTGGCGCTGGAGGGCCAGCCCTGGTTCGAGGAACGCCTGGTACTGATCACCGGGCTGGAACTCGGCCCGGTGCGCTCACCGGCCGACGTGGCCGGGCGTCCGGTGTTCGGCTTTCGCGCCGGTTGCTCTTATAGACGCTACCTGGACACCTGGTACGCCGCGGCGGGGGTGCCCAGCGGCCCAGTTATGGAGATCGAGTCCTACCACAGCATGCTGGCCTGCGTGATCACCGGCGGGGTGGCGCTGATGCCGGAATCCATGCTCGACAGCCTGCCCGGCCGCGAGCGGGTGCAGCGTCACCCGATCCAGGCGCGCTTCGCCCAGGCCACCACCTGGCTGATGTGGCGCAAGGGCCGCGAGGGCGCCAATCTGCGCAGCTGGCTGGAGTTGCGCGAGAGCCTGCAGACCGACCGCGAAGCTGTTGCTTTGGTGTGATGATTACCCGATCCTAGGCGGCGGACTCCTACCGTCTACCGAGGACGATCATGATAAGAATAGCCATCGTCGGTTTGGGCAAGATCGCCCGTGACCAGCACCTGCCGGCACTCGCCGCTAATCCGGACTACGAGCTGGTCGCCGTGGCCAGCCGCAACGCCCAGCTCGACGGCGTCGCCCACTATCCCAGCCTGAGCGCCCTGCTCGAAGACGGCCCGGCCATCGACGCCGTATCGCTCTGCGCGCCAGCAGCGGTGCGTTACGAACAGGCCCGCGAGGCCCTGGCCGCCGGCAAGCACGTGATGCTGGAGAAGCCGCCGGGCGCGACCCTGAGCGAAGTGGACGCCCTGGCCCGCCAGGCCGAGGCGGCGGGGCTGTCGCTGTTCGCCACCTGGCATTCGCGCTATGCCCAGGGCGTGCAGCCGGCCCGCGAATGGCTGGAAGGCAAACGCATCCAGGCGGTGCGCGTCGAGTGGAAGGAAGACGTGCGCGTCTGGCATCCCGGTCAGGCCTGGATCTGGGAACCGGGCGGCATGGGCGTCTTCGATCCGGGCATCAATGCTCTGTCCATCGTCACCGCCCTCCTGCCGCGGCCGTTCTTTCTCAAGGAGGCGACGCTGCAAGTCCCCGGCAACTGCCAGACCCCGGTGGCCGCGCAACTGGCCTTCGTCGACAGCGCCGGCGTGCCCATCGCCGCCGACTTCGACTTCCTGCAGACCGGGCCCCAGACCTGGGACATCCACGTCGACACCGATGCCGGTCGCCTGACCCTGAGCAAGGGCGGCAGCGAGCTGTACCTGGACGGCCAGCTGACCCACCAGGGCCCCGACCGGGAATACGCCGGCCTCTATGCCCGCTTCGCCGAGCTGGTCGCCCAGAACCGCTCCGACGTGGACGTGGCCCCGCTGCGCCACGTGGCCGACGCCTTTCTCTATGGCCGGCGCGAGACGGTGGCGGAGTTTCACGAGTAGGGCCTCCCTCACCCCGGCCTCTCCCCGAGGGAGAGGGGGCGTCATGGTGGGCCCTGGTAGGTTGGGCTGAGCAAAGCGAAGCCCAACAGGTGGCTTGGCTGTTGGGCTTCGACGATGGAGCCGTCTCAGCCCAACCTACGGCTCGGTCTCCTATCCCAAGGGAGAAGGGGCGTCATGGTGGGCTCTTGTAGGTTGGGCTGAGCAAAGCGAAGCCCAACAGGGGGGCTTGGCTGTTGGGCTTCGACAGTGGAGCTGTCTCAGCCCAACCTACGGCTCGGTCTCCCTCACCCCAGCCCTCTCCCGCGGGGAGAGGGGGCGTCATGGTGGGCTTTTGTAGGTTGGGTTGAGCGCAGCGAAGCCCAACAAGGGTGCCTGGCTGTTGGGCTTCGACGGTGGAGCCGTCTCAGCCCAACCTACGGCTCAGTAGCCTCCCTCACCCCAGCCCTCTTCCCGAGGGAGAGGGGCGCTCAGCCCCGGCGTAGGGTGGAAAACGGCGCAACCTTTTCCACGCGGGCGTATCAACGTCGCTCTAGCAGCACCCCACTTTCCATATGGTGCGTCCAGGGGAACTGGTCGAACAGGGCGCAGCGGGTGATGCGGTGGGTGTCCTGCAGCTGGGCGATGTTCTCGGCCAGGGTTTCGGGATTGCAGGAGATATAGAGGATGCGTTCGAAGCGGCGGGTCAGTTCGCAGGTGTCCGGGTCCATGCCGGCGCGCGGCGGGTCGACGAAGACGGTGCCGAAGTCGTAGCTCTTGAGCTCCACGCCGGCCAGGCGCCGGAAGGGGCGGACCTCGTTCAGCGCCTGGGTCAGTTCCTCGGCGGAGAGGCGCACCAGGCTGACGTTGTCCACGCCATTGCTGGCCAGGTTGTGCAGGGCGGCATTGACCGAGGTCTTGCTCACCTCGGTGGCCAGTACCTTGCGGACCCGGCTGGCCAGCGGCAGGGTGAAGTTGCCGTTGCCGCAATAGAGTTCCAGCAGATCGTCGTCGCGCTCGCCCAGGGCGGTATGGGCCCAGGTCAGCATCTTCCCGTTGACGGTGCCATTGGGCTGGGTGAAGCCGCCCTCGGGTTGCAGATAGCTATAGGTCTTGCCGGCCACCTCCAGCTCCTCGATCACATGGTCACGCCCGATCACCAGGCGCTGGCCACGGGAGCGACCGATCAGGCTGACGCCCAGCTCGGCGGCCAGACGCTCGGCGGCGGCCTGCCAGGCGGCGTCCAGTGGGCGGTGGTAGGCCAGGGTGATCAGCGCATCGCCGCTCAGGGTGGTGAGGAATTCCACCTGGAACAGCTTGAACGACAGCGCCACGTCCGCCTGCCAGCCGGCCTTGAGTCGGGGCATCAGGTCGTTGATGCGCTGGCTGGCGATGGGGAAGTCCTCGATGAGGATCGGCGTGTGCTTGTCGCCCGGGGCGAACATGGCGTAGTGGCGCTCTTCGTTCTCCCGCCACAGGCGGAATTCGGCGCGCAGTCGGTAGTGCTGCAGCGGCGAGGCGAAGACCTCCGGCTCGGGCGCCTGGAAGGGCGCCAGCAGGTCGCGCAGGCGACCGGCCTTGGCATCGAGTTGGGTCTGGTAGTCGGCGGGGGCGAAGGAAGGCTGGGACATGGTAGATCCGGAGAGACGATAAGGCGGGGAAACCCTCGGGGCCAGGGCCCCGAGGGTGGCGGGTCAGGCGTTGAACCAGCCCAGCTTGATGACGAACAGGATCGACAGCACGATCAGCGCCGAATTCAGCTCGCGGGTACGGCCGGACAGCAGCTTGATGACCGTCCAGGTGATGAAGCCGAAGGCGATGCCGTTGGCGATGGAATAGGTCAGCGGCATGGCCAGGGCGGTGACCAGCACCGGGGCGGCGGTGGTCAGGTCGTCCCACTCGATCTCGGCCAGGCCCGAGGTCATCAGCACGGCGATAAAGAACAGCGCCGGGGCGGTGGCGAAGGCCGGTACGCTACCGGCTAGGGGAGCGAAGAACAGCGCCAGCAGGAACAGCACCGCGACCACCACGGCGGTGAGGCCGGTACGACCCCCGGCGGAAACGCCCGCGGCCGATTCGATGTAGCTGGTGGTGGTGGAGGTGCCCAGCAGCGAGCCGAACATGGCGGCGGAGCTGTCGGCGATCAGGGCGCGGCCCATCTTCGGCAGATGGCCGTCCTTGCCCATCAGGCCGGCGCGCTTGGCCACGCCGATCAGGGTGCCGGAGTTGTCGAACAGGTCGACGAACAGGAAGGCGAAGATGACGCTGATCAGGCCGACGTCCAGGGCCCCCCGGATGTCCAGCTGCAGGAAGGTCGGTGCCAGCGACGGCGGCATGGAGACCAGGCCGCCGAAGGCGCTGACGCCCAGGGCGATGGCGATCACGGTGACTACCAGGATGCCGATCAGCACCGCGCCGGTGACCTTGCGCGCCTCGAGTACGACGATCAGGAAGAAGCCGAGGATGGCCAGCAGCGGACCGGGTTTGGACAGGTCGCCCAGGCCCACCAGGGTCGCCGGATTACCCACCACGATGCCGGCGGTCTGCAGGGCGATCAGCGCCAGGAACAGGCCGATGCCGGCGGCGATGCCCGAGCGCAGCGGGAGCGGGATGCTGTTGATGATCCATTCGCGGATGCGGAAGATCGACAGCAGGAAGAACATCAGCGCCGAGAGGAACACCGCGCCCAGCGCCACCTGCCAGGTATGGCCCAGATGCAGGACCACGGTGTAGGTGAAGAAGGCATTGAGGCCCATGCCCGGGGCGAGGGCGATGGGGTAGTTGGCGATCAGTCCCATGAGTGCCGAGCCGATGGCGGCGGCCAGGCAGGTGGCGACGAAGATCGCGCCCTTGTCCATGCCGGTGGCGCCGAGGATGCTCGGGTTGACGAACAGGATGTAGGCCATGGCCAGAAAGGTGGTGACCCCAGCCAGCAGTTCGGTGCGGACAGAGGTGTTGTGGGCCTTGAGTTGGAAGAGTCTTTCCAGCATGGGATGCCTCGTGCGCGCCGGTCTGATCGGAAAAAGGCGCGCATCATAACAGGTCGGTAAACACGGGTAAGACGCTAGGACCTACCCCCCAATCGGCATGGCGTCGAGCACTGTCCGGTTGGTCAACTTCCAGAGGTATGGCCGCTGACCGAATCGCCGGCATTGCGGGCCAGGCGGAAGGCATCCAGGGTGCTCAGGATGCCGAGCACGGCCACGATGCAAAAGGCTAGCCGAAAGTCTGCCAATTGCGGGTCGAAATGGCCGTGCCACTCCATCGAGGCGCGTAGCAACAGGGCGGCGATGGCCACGCCCAGGCCCATGGCCAGCTGGAAATTGGTGCTGAAGAGGGTGGAGGCATGCCCCAGGCGGTCCTTGGGGATGTCGGCGAAGGCCAGGGCATTGCTGGCGGTGAATTGCAGTGAGCGGAACACCCCGCTGCAGAACAGCAAGAGCAAGATCAGCGGTAGCGGCCAGCCGGGGGTGAGCAGCCCGCATGCCAGCAGGCTGATCGCGCTGAGCAGGCCGTTCAGGGTCAGGATGGTGCGCAGGCCGAAGCGGCGCATGGCGGCGGTGGTGAAGGGCTTGGCCGCCAGGTTGCCGGCGAACAGCGCGAGGAGCAGCAGGCCGGCCTGGAAGGCATCCAGGCCAAAGGCCAGCTGGAACATCAGGGGCAGCAGGAAGGGCGCCGTAGCGATGGTGACGCGGAACAGGCCGCCACCGAGGATGGCGGCGCGGTAGGTGGGAATCCGCAGTGTGCCAAAATCGATCAGTGGGCGTTCGATTCCGCTCATGTGGCGCACCGCCTTGGTGCCGAGGATCAGTCCTATCCCCATCCAGGCCAGGTTGCTACCCAGGCTGCCCTGATTCTGGCCGAGGCGCTCCACGCCCCACATGAAGGCCACACAGGCCCCGCCCAGCAGCAGGAAACCGCGCCAGTCCAGCGGATGCCGCTGAGTGGGGATGTCGGCCGGCACCAGGCGCCAGGCCAGCACCAGGGCGATCAAGCCCAATGGCAGGTTGAGGTAGAAGATCCAGCGCCAGTCGGCATAGGTAGTGATCAGGCCACCCAGGGGCGGACCGAGCACGGGCGCCACCAGGCCGGGCCAGGTAATGAGGGCGATGGCCCGCACCAGTTCGTGCTTCTCCGTCACCTGCAGCACCACCAGGCGGCCCACGGGGACCATGAGGGCGCCGCCGAGCCCCTGAAGGATGCGCGCGGCGATGAATTGCTCCAGGGACTGGGCTATCCCGCACAGCAGCGAGGCCAGGGTGAAGACGCCGATGGCCAGGGTAAAGACCGGTCGCGGACCGAAGCGCTCGGCGATCCAGCCGCTCACCGGGATACCCACGGCGATGGCCAGCAGATAGGCGCTGATGCCCAGGTTGAGGTCCACCGGATCACGGCCGAAGGACAGGGCCATCTGCGGCAGGGCCGTGGCGATCACGGTGGCGTCCAGGTTTTCCATGAAGAAGGTGAAGCTCACCAGGCCGGCGAGAATCTTCCAGCGTTCCATGAGTGCGCGCGTCCGGAAAAGAGGTGGGCTACTCTGCCTGAGGTGCTGCAAGGCTCGCCAGCCCTGGCTTACCGATAAAGGTCGAGGAATCGCTGGCACCTGCCAGCCAGACTGCCAGCGTCGAGATGAGACGGTTTCGCCAGCTGTCGTCGCCACCAGGGATTCGTTGCATGAAGGATGTGAACGATAGCCAAGGGTGGGGGCTGATCCTGCAGGACCGATCGGGACGAACGCTGGTAAGGCCAACGGTGCGTCCGCAGGTAGTCGTGGAGCTTTTCCGCTGAGCGCGGGGTCAAAACCTCGAACGCAGAGGAGAAACACCCCCATGATCAAGCAATCGCTGCTCTCCCTGGCTCTGGGTACCGTCGTCCTGGCAGGTGCCCTGCAGGTCCAGGCCGCGCCCGAGTCCATGACGCCGACCAAGCCGGCCGCCGACAAGGCGGCTTCGGAGCCCACCAACGCGCAGTACCAGAACAAGGTCAACAAGAAGGATGCCAATCAGAGCGACGAGGCTGTCACCCACGACCCTGATCATCCTACCTTTGAACTCGAAGAGGGTGGCCGGGCGCCACGCAAGTACATCCGCGATGAGTACGTGATCAAGGACTGGAAGAAGCACGGACTGGAACAGCCGGGCGAAGACAGCCAATGGGTGAAGATTGGTTCCGACTACGTGCTGATCAAGCGCAGCAACGCGGTGATCGACAAGATCGTCAAAGCCAAGCAGTAAGCCATCGTGGCCGGGGCCGGGTGATCGGCCCCGTAGTGTTTGGGGTGTCCAGGCGGCATGCTGAAACACCCTTTTCGGAGTCTCCCGCATGACCAGTGAAATCCGCATCGTCGCCATTCTGCAGGCCAAGCCTGGCCAGGCTGCAGCCGTCGAAAACGCGATGCGCGCCATCGTCGCGCCTTCCCGCGCCGAACCCGCCTGCCACTTCTATACCCCGCATCGCGATCCGAGCCATGAGGGGCGCTATGTCTTCATCGAGCGTTGGGCCAGTCGCGAAGCCCTCGCCGAGCACGAAGAAACCGCGCACTTCAAACAACTGCTGAGCGATCTCGAGGGCCTGCTCAGCGAGGCGCCGCAGATCATGATCCTGGAAGAATTGCCGCTGGCCTGAGGTCGGCGACATCCTGTTGTCACCTGCCTGAGCCACCCTGGCCTCTTTTCGCGGAGGCCTGGATGAGCACCTCGAGACGTCAAGCGCTGGGCCTGCTCGGCCTGGGTCTGAGCGCGCCCTGGTTCGCCGGTTGCAGCGCTCGCGAACCGCAAGCCGATCCTTTCACCCTGGGCGTTGCCAGTGGCGATCCTGCCGTTGATGGCTTCGTCATCTGGACACGGCTGGCACCTGATCCCTTGGCCGCAGATGGCCTGGGCGGTCTGCGCAGCCCGGTCGAGGTGCAGTGGGAGGTCGCCTTGGATCCGGGGCTGCGCCAGGTAGTGCAGCGCGGCATGGCCCAGGCGCGGCCTCAGGCGGCTTTCAGCCTGGCGATCACCCTGGTGGATCTGCTCCCGGGGCGCCCCTACTGGTACCGCTTCACCGCCCTGGGACATCGGAGTCGGATCGGCCAGGCCACCACCTTGCCGCCTTCGGCCAGCGCGCCGCAGCGTCTCAAGCTGGTGGCTGCCTCCTGTTCCCACTATGAAAAAGGCTTCTTCAGTGCCTACCGGCATATGGCCGACGAACAGCCAGATCTGGCGCTCTTCCTGGGCGACTACCTCTATGAGGGCAACGTACCCCTGCACCTGCCGACGGTACGCCGACACGGCCTGCCGGAGGCCCGGGACCTCGCCAGCTACCGGCGGCGCCATGCCCTGTACCGCACCGATCCCGATCTGCAGTACCTGCACGCCAAGGTCACCAGTGTCATCACCTGGGACGACCACGAGGTGCAGAACGACTATTCCGGTCCCTGGTCGGCGGATCCTCAGGTCAGCCTGGCCGCCTTCGCCGCGCGACGGCAGGCGGCCTACCAGGCCTTTCGCGAGCACGTACCCCTGCGCAGCTGGCGCACCCAGGGCACAGCGTTGCGCCTCTATGACCGGTGGCGCTTTGGCGACCTGGCCGAGATCCACCTGCTCGATGGCCGCCAGTACCGCAGCGAGCCGGCCTGCGCCATGGCCAGGACCCGCGGTGGTCATCTGGTCGCCCCGGACTGCCCGGGCCTGCGCGATACCGCGCGCAGCATGCTCGGGCAGGCGCAGGAGGGCTGGCTGCTGGATGGCTTTCGGCACAATGCCACCCATTGGAATCTGGTCGCCCAGGATCTCTTGCTGGCCCCCTTGCGCCAACGTCTGCCCCATGGCGATCCGGCGCGCTGGACCGATGGCTGGGATGGCTATCCGGCTACCCGCGAGCGGCTGCTCGCGGCCATGGCCGACAGTCGCCTGGCCAATCCGGTAACCCTGGGCGGCGATATCCATTCGTTCTGGGTCACGGATCTGCACCGCGATCCGGAAGACGAGCGGAGTCCGGTGGTGGCGAGCGAATTCGTCGGCACGTCCATCACCTCGGACGGCCCGGACTACCAACGTTTCCAGGCGTTGTTGCCGGAGAATCCCCAGGTGCGCTTCTTCGACAGTCGGCAGCGCGGCTATCTGGCCCTGGAGCTGACGCGGGAGAGGTTGCAGGTGGACCTGCGCACCATCAGTGACCGAACCCGCCCGGATGCCAGGCGCGGCACCCGGGCGAGCTTCGTGGTGGAGGCGGGACGGCCGGGGGCCGTCCCTGTTTGAGAGCCTGCTCCAAAGCTGCTGCGCGTCGGCCAATCTGCGTTGAAAATGGCTTCGGAATGCTCATTTACCCTACGTAAACTCCGCTTCCTCAGCCATTTTCGCCTTGTTTGGCTCTAGCTCGCGAGCCTTGGAACAGGCTCTGCGGGCTCAGACGAACAGCGACAGCAGCATGATGAAGGCCAGGGCCACCACCGAGAGGATGGTTTCCATCATCGACCAGGTCTTGAAGGTCTCGGCCACGGTCATGTTGAAGTATTGCTTTACCAACCAGAAGCCAGCGTCGTTTACGTGGGAGAGGATCACCGAACCGGCGCCGGCGGCCAGCACCAGCAGTTCCTTGTTCACGCCGGGCACCAGCGCCACCACGGGGGCGACGATGCCGGCACCGGTGATGGTCGCCACGGTGGCGGAACCGGTGGCCACGCGGATCACCGCCGCCACCAGCCAGGTCAGCAGGATCGGCGAGATCTGGGTCTGCACCGCCAGGTTGCCGATCACCTCACCCACGCCGCTGGCCACCAGCATCTGCTTGAAGCCACCGCCGGCGCCAACGATCAGCACAATGGCCGCCACCGGGGCCAGACTCTGGTCGAGCAGCTTGACGATCTTCTCGCGGGAGAAGCCGCAGGCGGTGCCGAAGCTGTAGAAGCTCAGCAGCAGGGCGGCGAGGAGGGCGGTGATGGGGTGGCCGATGAAGTCCATCCAGATGCGGAAGTGGTTGTCGGCGGCGAAGAAGATGTCGGCGAAGGCCTTGAGCAGCATCAGGATCACCGGCAGCAACACGGTGAACACGGTGATGCCGAAGCCCGGCAGATTGCGGTTGTCGGTCTCCTGGGCGATCTGGGCGACCAGCTCGGCGTTGGCCGAACCGGGTATGCGCTTGGAGATCCAGGCACCGAAGATGGGACCGGCGATCATGGCGGTGGGCAGGCCGACCAGCAGGCCATAGAAGATGGTCTTGCCGATGTCGGCACCGAACACCCCGACCGCCAGCAGCGGACCCGGGTGCGGCGGCACCAGGCCGTGCACGGCGGACAGGCCGGCCAGCAGTGGGATGCCCAGCTTGACCAGCGACAACCCGGTACGGCGGGCGACGATGAACACCAGGGGCGCCAGCAGCACGAAGCCGATCTCGAAGAACAGCGGAATGCCCACCAGGAAGGCGGCGAACATCATCGCCCAGTGCACGCGCTTGATGCCGAAGGCGCGGATCAGCGTCTGGGCGATCTGGTCGGCACCTCCGGAGTCGGCCATCAGCTTGCCGAGCATGGTGCCCAAGCCGAGCAGGATGCCGACGAAGCCGAGCACGCCGCCGAAGCCGTCCTGGAAGGATTTCATGACCTTTTCCACCGGCATGCCGGAGGTCAGGCCGAGAAAGCCCGAGGCGATGGTCAGGGCGATGAAGGGATGGACCTTGAACTTGGTGATCAAGAGCACCAGGCCGATGATGGTGACCAGGGCGTCGAGCAGAAGGAAGCTGTTGTGGTCCATGCCGAACATGGTGCCTCTCCTATTGTTGTTGTGGGCGTTGTAAGAGCCTATTCAAAGTCTGCTGCGCGTCGGCCAAACTGCGTTGAAAAGGGCTTCGGAATGCTCATTTACCCTTCGTAAACTCCGCTTCCTCAGCCCTTTTCGCCTTGTTTGTCTCTAGCTCGCGAGACTTTGAACAGACTCTAAGGGTTGGAATGGATAGCGCTGTCTCGTCAGGCCGGTTGGGCCAGGCGCGCCGAGGTGGTCCACCAGGCCGACACCTGGGTGCCGATGGCGGCCAGCGGATCGCGGGCGTCCACTACCAGCGTAGCCGGTTCACCGTGGGGTGCTTCCAGGGCGGCGAACTGGCTGTCGATCAGGCTGGCGGGCATGAAGTGCCCTGGACGATTGGCGACGCGCTGGGCCGCGGTCTCGCGGGTCAGTTCGAGAAAGACGAAACCGAGACCGGGCACGGCCTGGCGCAGCTGGTCGCGATAGCGGCGCTTGAGCGCGGAACAGGTGAGTACGGGACGTTCGCCCGCGGCCACGGCAGCAGCCAGTTCCTCACCGAGGCGGGTCAGCCAGCCAGCACGATCTTCATCGTCGAGGGGAATGCCGGCGCTCATCTTGGTGATGTTGGCGGCGGGGTGGAAGGCGTCACCTTCGATCAGGCGGCCACCGTCCTGCTCGGCGATGGCCGCGCCGACGCTGCTCTTGCCACAGCCTGCGACGCCCATGACCACGAGCGCGGGAATGGGAGTGTTCATCGTCACCTCCGGTCTGGAGACAGCGCTACCCCGAAAAATGAAAAAGGGAGCGGCTTCCAGTTCTTGTCGATCTTGTTAGGCCGAATGCCGACGTGTTCCTGAAGGACACGCCAGGCTTGTAGTGTCTGGTGAGACAGCGCTACCTTAGGCGCGTTCTCCGTCCTTGACAAGCCTGAAACCATAACAATGAATCGAACGGGTTCTCGTAGTTCCGGTCGGCCCACCCTTACCGAGGTGGCGCTGCAGGCCGGTGTTTCCCCCATCACGGCCTCGCGGGCCTTGCGTGGTGTCGCCAGCGTGGCGCCCGAGCTGGTCACCCGCGTGCAGGAAGCCGCCGCGCGTCTTGGCTATGTCACCAATCCGGCCGCCCGCGCCCTGGCCTCGGCTCAGGGGCACTCGGTGGTGGTGCTGGTCCCCTCGCTGTCCAACCATCTGTTCATCGAGCCGTTGGAGGCCATCCACGAGATCCTGCGCCCCCGTGGCCTGGAGGTGCTGATCGGCAACTACCACTACGATCCCGAGGAGGAGGAGAAGCTGATCCGCAACTACCTGGCCTATCAGCCCCGGGGCCTGCTGCTGACCGGCTTCGACCGTACCGACGCCGCACGCCAGCTGCTGGCTGCTAGCGGGGTACCGCGGGTGCATATGATGGAGCTGGATCCGGCTGGCGGGGTGCCCAGCGTGGGCTTTTCCCAGCATGCCGCCGGCGCTGCCGCGGCGCGCCATCTGCTGGCGGCGGGGCGCAAGCGGCTGGGTTATGTCGCCGCCCAGCTCGACCCACGGGCGCTGGCCCGGGGCGAAGGATTTCGCCAGGTGCTGCGCGAGGCGGGTTGCTACGATCCGAGTCTGGATGTGCTGGATTCGCAGCCGTCGTCCGTGGGCCTGGGCGCCCAGCAGTTTCGCGAGCTGCTGGCCCGCCGGCCGGATGTCGACGGCCTGTTCTTCTGCAACGATGACCTGGCCCAGGGCGCGCTGTTCGAGGCCCAGCGGCTGGGAATCGCCATCCCGGAGCGGGTCTCGGTGCTGGGCTTCAACGACCTGCCCGGCTCGGCGCACACGGTGCCCCGGCTGACCTCCATCCAGACCCCGCGCGCCGCGGTGGGGCGCCAGGCGGCGACCCTCCTGCTGGGCCTGCTCGACGGTCGCAGCCAACCGACCTGCGTGGACCTGGGGTTCGAGTTGGTGAGCCGGGAGAGTGTGTAGGGTCAGCGTCGAAGGCTCCTAGCGGGGCTTCGATCCGGCAACGTTGGGCTTCGCTACGCTCAGCGCCAACCTACGGTGCCCGTGCCCGCCACGCGACGTAGGTTGGGTTGAGACAGCTCCATCGTCGAAGCCCAACAGGGGTCCGACGATGTTGGGCTTCGCTACGCTCAGCACCAACCTACGGTGCCCGCGTAGGTTGGGTTGAGACGGCTCCATCGTCGAAGCCCAACGGCAGAGTCTCGATCTGGCCATGTTGGGCTTCGCTGGGCTCAGCGCCAACCTACGAGGCCGAGCCACTCACGCTCCTACCGCTTCGTGCTGACCGTAGGAGCGGCCCATGGCCGCGATTCGCTAGCGCCCATCTACCGCAATGCCTTGGCCAGGATCCGTGACTGGCCCTGGAAATCCTGGCGTGCATAGAACGCCTGGGCATCTTCGTTGAATTCCATGACCTCCAGGCGCAATTCGTCGACGTCGTTGTCCCGGGCCCAGGCTTCCACGGCTTCCAGCAACCGTGCGCCCACGCCCAGCCGTCGGTGGTTGGCGGCCACCACCAGGGTGCCGATCCGGCAGAGGACCAAGGGCTGCAGAAAGGAAATCGAGCGGGTATCGGACAGTCGTGCGGTGACGAAGCCCACCAGTTCGCCCCTGGCCTCGCCGACGAACATCACCCCATCGTCCGGCTCCAGCTGGGCGGCCCAGTAGTCCTGGTCGCGCCAGCCGCCGGAGGGCGCGGCAAAGGTCGCCGGGGCCTGTCGGTGATGCTGCTCGGCGAGTTGTTCGGCCAGGCGGCAGATGGCGGCGAGGTCGGTGACGAAGGCGGGACGGATACGCAAGAGCGGTGCTCGCAAGAGGAGTCGACCCTCCACCTTACGCCGCACGGCGCAGGTCAGGAAGCCTCCGCCGCCAGCTGCTGGTACCAGTCGGCATAGGGCGTGTTCTTGGCCATCCGACGGTTGTAATCGGGTGCGCCATCGGTCCACCAGACCGGTCCGCGTTCACCCAGGGCATGCTTGGCGGCGTCCACCGCGGCGCGGGCGGTGCGCAGGGCCGCGTCATCACCCTGGCGCTTGGCCACACCCACCTGGCGGCGGGCGTCCATCAGCTCATGGGTCAGGGCGTCGCGGCGGTCGGCGGGCAGGCTGGGGTCGGTACAGCGCCAGAGCCGGCCCCTGACCACGAAATAACGACCGTCCGGAGTGGTGGGATAGCGCATGGCAGGGCCCCTTGGTCAGTCTTCGATGTCGAGCAGGGCGCGGCAGTCCGGGTAGTTCGAGCAGGCCCAGAATTCCCGCCCCTGGTGGCGACCGCTGCGCGCACGGCGGCGGACCATGGGCGCCTGGCACTCGGGGCACTCCGGCGCCAGCGCCTGGTTGGGCGCTACCTTACGGTTGCGCGGCCGGCGCCCGCCGAACACGGCGTCGTGTATGGCACTGGCGGAATAGCGCGCCGCCGCCGGGATCTCTACCAGACGCAACTGGGCGGCCTCGCACACCGCGCGGACGAAGCGGTCGCGTTGCTGCCGATGACGCTGCAGGTGCGACCTGTCGTTGAGTTCGACCACCGCGTGTACGGCGAGGTCGTCGCGGCGGCAGATGGCGAAGTCGAAGTGCTTGCAGTTGATACGATTCTGCGCGACCAGGTAGCGGCGGCGATCGCGCAGCGGCAAGGTCTGGACCACATCGGCGATGCGCACCTTGCCGAACACCCGGTAGTCGTCGCCCACGGCTTCGTCGAGCACGGCGAGAAAGGCCTGTTCGGCGGGGGTGAAGAGGGCTTCGACCTGGCGATAGGGAAAGGCGGCCTGGCGACGGCGTTGCCACCACCACAGTGCCCCCAGGAACAGCAGTCCGGCCAGGACCAGCAGGGGCAGGTAACGCTCGTACATCGCGAACTCCAACAGCGGGGCGCCATGATAGTGAGTTCCGGCGCCGGACAGCAGCGGCGGCGACGAAACGTCAGTCGCGCCGCGGTAGTTGCCGTTGCAGATCGTCCAGGCGCAGCAGGGTCACCGACTTCAGACAGCTCAGGTACTGCAGCTGCTGCATGGCGCCCTGGAAACCGCGGGTGGCGGTGGCGCAGCGGGGCGCCCGGTCGTCTTGCCAGAGCTGTTGCAGCCGCTCGAAGGCGGGGCGTTGCGTGGGGGCGGTGGCAGCCAGCCGTCGGCTGTAGACGTCCGCCAGACGGGCTTCGGCCGCGGCCAGATCCCCGGCGGCGCAGGCCGCCAACTGGGCCTCGCTGCCCTGGCGATCGCAGTCGGCAGGCGGCTGTTCGGCGGCGAGCGCCAGGGGCGGAACGGTCAGGACGAGCAGCAGCGAGGACAGGCGGAAGGCGGACATGGAGGCAGCTATCTGGACGGCAATCCCTTCAGACTGCCGCAAGTGGAGGGCGCTCACCAAGCGCCGCCGGTCTCCTGGGTCTCGCCCTGGGTGTCGCGGAAGTGGCGGATCTGCACCAGCAGCCAGTCGATCCAGCGCTGCACCGGGGCGTCCACCGGACCTTTGGGCAACACCAGGAAGTAGGCCTGGGTCGAGAGCTGGTTGAACCGATCCGGCAGGGGCCGCACCAGGGCACCACTGGCGAGCATCCGTTGGGCCAGCACGCAGCCGCCGAGGGCCACGCCCTTGCCGGCCGCCGCCTGTTGCAGGGCCATGCCGCTCAGGGAATAGCGTGGGCCGCGCAGGCTATCGCCCAAAGGCACCTGCTGGCTGGCGAACCAATCCTGCCAGGCGTTGAAGCGGCTGCTGGGACGCCCCGAGCGCCAGCCGCCGGGCCATTCGGCATGCAGCAGCGGATAGTCCAGCAAGGCGGCGGGTTCTGCCAGCGGCGCCGGGATCAGCGCCGGGCTGCACACCGGAAAGATCCATTCGTGCAGCAGCAGGCGGGTCTCACCGTCCTGCCAATCGCCGCGGCCATAGCGGATCGCCGCCTGGGCACCGCCCTCGGTGCCCAGGGGCACGATGGCGGACGAGGCGTCGAGAAAGACCTCGATGTCCGGATGCTGTCGCTGGAAGTCTTCCAAGCGCGGCAATAGCCACTCCTGACCGAAGGTGGGCGGCGCGCTGACGGTCAGGACACTGCTCTTGACCCGTGCCCGGGCCACAGCGCGGGCCAGGCCGTCGAGGTGCGGCGCTATCTCGGCCGCGAGGGCGCGACCCTGGGCAGTAAGCCGCACCCCCTGGGGCAGACGCTCGAACAGCGGTTGCCCCAGCTCGGCTTCGAGCAGGCGGATTTGTCGACTGATGGCGCCGGCGGTGACGTGCAGCTCGTCCGCGGCCCTGGCGAACTGTTGGTGCCGCGCGGCGGCGGCAAAGGCGCGCAGGGCGTTGAGGGGAAGGGGAGTGGTCACGCTGAGCCTTAGTTTTCCTGAGCCTGACACCCATTAAACATCGTTTGTCCGACCTGTTCAGCCCCCGTCACCATTCAGGCTCACTTATTCGTGGAGCGACGCTCATGCGCAAGGAGCTGGATGCCACGGCCGTGCTGGTCATGCTGGCGCTCTGCCTGGTCTGGGGCCTGCAGCAGACGGCGATCAAGGCCATCGCCGAACAGGTCGACCCGCTGCTGCAGATCGGCTGGCGTTCGCTGCTGGCAGCCGGGTTGCTCTACGGCCTGGCACGCTGGCGCGGCATCCGCTGCCTCGGGCGCGACCAGACGCTGATTCCCGGACTGCTCGCCGGTTCGCTGTTCGCCCTGGAGTTCCTCTGCATGGCGGTGGGCCTGAAATACACCAGCGCCGCGCACATGGTGGTGTTCATCTACACGGCGCCGCTGTTCGCCGCCTGTGGCCTGCACTGGCTGGTGCCCGGCGAGCGGCTGTCGGGGCGTCAGTGGTTGGGCATGGTGCTGGCGGCCAGTGGCGTGGTCTGTGCCTTCCTGATTGGCAAGCCGAGCGGCGGCACCAGCTGGCAGGGCGATCTGATCGGCCTGGTCGGTGGCGCCGCCTGGGGCGCCACCACGGTGTTGATCCGCCGCAGCGCCCTGGCCGAGGCGCCGCCGCTGCGCACCCTGTTCTATCAACTCGGGGTGACTGGGGTGGTGCTCCTGGCGCTGGCCCTCCCGCTTGGCAAGAGCCTGGATCTGGCAGCACTCGACTCCCTGGCCTGGTCGAGTCTGGCGTTCCAGGTGTTCATCGTCGCCGGCATCAGTCTGCTGGGGTGGTTCGTGCTGCTCAGTCGCTATCGCGCCGCGCCCCTAGGGGTGCTGACCCTGCTGACGCCGCTGTTCGGAGTACTGATGGGCGTCTGGCTGCTGGACGAGACCCCAGGCCCTGGTTTTCTCGCCGGTGCCGCCCTGGTGCTCAGCGGTCTGCTGATCGTCAGCTATCCTTCCCGCTCGCGAACGGCGTCCCGCTGACTCGCCTGGCCTTGAGAATCCGATGCCGTCCACCTCGCTGCATCCCTGGTTGCTGCGCCTCATCCCCCTGGTGTTCCTGGCCCTGTGGTCCGCCGGATTCGCCGTGTCCAAGGTGGGCCTGGCCTATGCACCGCCCTTCACCCTGCTGGCGATGCGCTATGCCCTGGCCTTCAGCGTGCTGCTGGTCGCCTTCCTCATCCTGCGCCCGCCACTGCCGCGTACGCGGCGGGAGTGGGCGAATCTGGCCGTGGTGGGCTTCCTCATCCAGGGCGTCTATTTCGGCATGAGCTATGGCGCCCTGGTGCTGGGCGCCTCGGCCAACGTGGTGGCCATGGTCGCCTCGTTGCAGCCGATCCTGGTGGCCCTGGGCGCACCCCTGCTGGTGGGCGAGCGGGTAGCGCCGCTGCAGTGGCTGGGGCTGGCCTTGGGCCTGCTCGGCGCCATCGGGGTGATCCTGGCCCGGGCCAGCGTGGCCGTGGAGTCCGTCCCGGGCATCTTGCTGGCAGTCGGCGCGCTGCTGGGCATGACCAGCGCCGTGCTCTACGAAAAGCGCCTGGGCGTGGCCCAGCATCCGGTCACCAACAATCTGGTGCAGTACAGCGTCGGCCTGGTGTGTTGCGCACCTCTGGCGCTACTGTTCGAGCACAGCCCGGTGCACTGGGCACCGGCCTTTATCGGTGCCCTGGCCTATCTGGTGCTGGCCAACTCGCTGCTGGCCATCAGCCTGCTGGTGTGGATGATCCGCGCCGGCGAGGCGGCGCGGGTCAGTGCGCTGTTCTTTTGCGTACCGCCGGGCGCCGCCCTGAGCGCCTGGCTGCTGCTGGGTGAGACCCTGCCGCCGCTGGCCTGGGTGGCCATGGTGATCGCCATCGGTGGGGTGCTGCTGGCGACCCGGGCAGGGGGCAAGGCGGCGCGCTGAACCGCGCCGCCCGCCGCTAGGCCGTCTTCAGGCCCGCCAGCACCTTGTCCACCGTCAGCGGATAGTCGCGGATGCGCACCCCGCAGGCGTTGTAGACGGCATTGGTGAGGGCCGCCCCGGCGCCACAGATCCCCAGTTCGCCAACCCCCTTGATCTTCAGCGGATTGGCCTTGTCGTCCACTTCCGGCAGGAAATGGGCTTCGATGGCGGGGATGTCCAGGTGGCACGGGTAGTGGTAGTCGGCCAGGTCGTGGTTGACGAAGTGTCCGTGGCGAACGTCGATCACCCCGTCTTCGTGCAGGGCGCTGCCCACCCCCCAGATCATCCCGCCCAGCATCTGCGAATGAGCGGTCTTCTCGTTGAGGATACGCCCGGCGGCGAACACCCCGAGCATGCGCCTCAGGCGGATCTCGCCGGTGAGGGCATGCACCCCCACCTCGGCGAAGAAGGCGCCATAGCCCTGCTGGGAATAGTCCTTGAGGGTCTGGCCCGGCTTGATCTCGCCGATGGCCTGGAGATCGTGCTGGCGCGCCAGTTCGGCGAGGTCGCGACTGCCGTTGTCGGCGATCAGCCGACCACCGACGAAACGGGCACTGGCCGGATCCAGACCTGCCGCCTCTGCCGCCTTCAGGCGCAGATTCTCGCAGGCGACATAGACCGAGGAACCGGAACTGGCGGCGCCAAAGGAACCACCGGAGCCGGCCCCGGCCGGGTCGTCGCTGTCGCCCAGCAGCACCTTGACCCGCTCCACCGGCAGGCCAAGCGACTCGCCGGCGATCTGCGCCAGGATGGTGTAGGTCCCGGTGCCGATGTCGGTCATGGAGGTCTTGACCGTGGCCGAGCCGTCCGCCTCCAGACGTACCCCGGCCTGGGACGGCCTGAGCATGTTGGCGCGACTGGCCGCCGCCATGCCCATGCCGATCAGCCAGTCGCCATCGCGCACCTGACCGGGCGTGGCCTGGCGCCTGCTCCAGCCAAAGCGGCGGGCGCCGTCCTGCATGCACTCCACCAGCTTGCGGGAAGAGAAGGGGATGTGCTTTTCCGGATCCTGGCTGGGCTCGTTGCGGATGCGCAGCTCGATGGGATCGAGACCGAGCATGACCGCCAGCTCGTCCATGGCGCTTTCGCTGGCAAGCATGCCCACGGCTTCGCCGGGCGCCCGGCAGGAGCCGGATTCCGGCAGGTCCAGCTCGACCATGCGGTGCGCCACCAGGCGGTCATCGCCGGCATAGAGGGTGCGCGAGGACAGGCCGGTGGGTTCGTAGTAGGTCAGGCCACGGGCGGAATGGGACCAGCCTTCATGGGCCATCGCCTGGATACGGCCCTCGCGGTCGGCGCCCAGGCGGATGCGCTGGATGGTGGCCGAGCGGTGGTCGGTGATCTGGAACATCTGCTGGCGGGTGAGGGTGACCTTGACCGGCCGGCCGATGGCGCGAGCGGCCATGGCGCCGATCAGGGCGTCGGCATAGATCGGCAACTTGCCGCCGAAGCCGCCACCGATATAGCGCGCCACGATGCGCACGTTCTCCTTGGGCAGCTGCAGGGTATTGGCCACGCAACTCTGCGCCTGCTCGACGAACTGGGTGGAGCAATAGAGGGTCACCCGGTCGCCGTCCCACTGGGCGAGGCTGGCGTGGGGCTCCATCTGCGCATGGATGTGGTAGGGCGTGGTGTAGCGTTCGTCGAGCTTGACCGGCGCCCGGGCGAAGGCGGCGTCGACGTCGCCCGAGGCGGTGTCGGTGGGTTGGTCGGCATCCGGCGGCTTGACCGCCTGGCCGAGGTTGGCGGCGAGGTCGAAGGCGCCCGGTTCGGCCGCGTAGTCGATCTCCACCAGGGCCGCCGCCAGGCGCGCCTCCTCGAAGGTCTCGGCCACCACGAAGGCCACCGGCTCGCCGAAATAGCGCACCTGGTCGCTGTCGAGGTAGGGCTTGGGCCGGGTGAAGCGACCGCTGTTGTCCGGCTCGCGGGCGGCCTGGCGCGGCGCGTTGCGATAGGTCAGCACGCTGAGCACGCCCGGCGCGCTCTCCGCGGCCGAGGTGTCCAGCCGGCTGATGCGGCCCTTGGCGATGGTGGCACCGACGATGAAGCCGTAGGCCACGCGGTCATTGCGGAATTCGAAGCTGTAGGGCGCCTGGCCGGTGACCTTGAGCAGGCCGTCGACGCGATCGATGGGCTTGCCGATCAGGCCGCCGCGATTCTCATCGATCAGGTTGCGGCCAGCGGGTTCATTCATTTCCATGCTGCTGTCCTCAGGCCTGGTGGCGAGCGTCGGCCACCCCGGCGCGCAGGACGCGGCGGGTCAGCTCGAGCTTGAAGTCGTTGTGGCCATAGCCACGGGCGCCGGCGAGCAGGACATCGCCAACGGCGGCGAGATCACCGTCCGCCGCCTGGCCGGCAAAGGCTTGATCAGCCGCCGCTACCCGCCAGGGCTTGTGCGCCAGACCGCCGAACGCCGCGCGACCGCTGCGGATACGCGTGCCGTCCAGCTCGACGATGGCCGCCATGGACACCAGGGCAAAGGCATAGGAGGCACGGTCGCGTACCTTGCGATAGACCTGGATGCCGGGCGGTGGCGGGGGCAGGGTCACTGTGGTGATGAGTTCGCCGGGTTGCAGCACCGTCTCGATCTGCGGGGTGTCCCCGGGCAGGCGATGAAAGTCGGCGATAGGAATGCGCCGGGTGCGGCCAGTGGCTTCGCGGGTTTCCACCGTGGCGTCCAGCACCCGCATGGCCACCGCCATGTCGGAGGGGTGCACGGCGATGCACTGGTCGCTGGCGCCAAGCACCGCGTTCATTCGATTGAAGCCGCCCAGGGCCGCACAGCCACTGCCGGGCTGGCGTTTGTTGCAGGGCATGGCGGTGTTGTAGAAGTAGGAGCAGCGGGTGCGCTGCAGGAGATTGCCGCCGGTGGTGGCCTTGTTGCGCAACTGCGCCGAGGCGCCGGCCAAGAGGGCACGGGACAGTACCGGATAGCGTTCACGCACCCGGGCGTCGGCGGCCAGGGTGGAGTTGCGCACCAGGGTGCCAATGCGCAGGCCGCCGTCCGCGGTGGCGCTGATCTGATCTAGCTGCAGGCGATTGATGTCCAGCACCTGGCTGGGGGTCTCGATCTCCAGCTTCATCAGGTCCAGCAGGTTGGTGCCGCCGGCGATGAAGCGGCTACCGGCCTGGGCCCCTTGGCGGCTGGCCTCGGCTTCGGTCTGCACGCGCTGATAGTCGAAGACCCTCATGCCTGGCCCCCCGCCATCTGGATGGCCGCGACGATGTTGGGATAGGCGCTACAGCGACAGAGATTGCCGCTCATGCGCTCGCGGATCTCTTCTTCGCTCAGGCGCATCGGCCCGTCGAGCCGCGCTGATACGTGACTGGGGATGCCGGCCTTGACCTCGTCCAGCAGGGCCACCGCCGAGCAGATCTGCCCGGGCGTGCAATAGCCGCACTGGAAACCGTCCTTGGCCAGGAAGGCGGCCTGCATGGGATGCAGCCGCTCGGCGTTGCCCAGGCCCTCGATGGTGGTGATGGTGTCGCCTTCATGCATGGCCGCCAGGCTCAGGCAGCTGTTGATGCGCTGGCCATTCACCAGCACGGTACAGGCGCCACACTGCCCATGGTCGCAGCCCTTCTTGGTGCCGGTGAGGTGCAGGTTTTCGCGCAGGGCATCGAGCAGGGTGGTGCGGCTGTCGACCCGGAGCCGGCGCGCCTCGCCATTGATCTGCAGGGTCAGCGGCAGCAGCTGCGGCAGGCGGGCAGCGATGGCCTGGGGGGTCAAGGGCGCGCCACCGCTGGCCTGGGCAAAGGTGTAGCCGGGAATGGCGCTGGTCGCCACCAGCACCGCGGAGGTGCCGAGGAACTGACGCCGGGACAGGCGCCAGCGTGCATCGGAGTCGGAAGCCATGGTCGGATTCTCATCGTTGGGGGCACATCACGGGAGTTCTGATGACTACCCCCGAACCTATGGGGTTCAGGCCACTGGGCCGCTGGCGCAGCGGAGCGCCATACCAGATGTGTCCTGATCGGGCGGAAACCCTCTGGAGCGGGCCTTCCAACGCTTCGCTGAACAGCCTTCAACGTGACGTTGAATACCGCTGGGCAGGGGTGCTGAACCGCTTCCGGTCGGGCGCAGTCCCTTACCTGAGGTGGCCTTTCGCTGTCACCGCCTGATTCCGACCACGGGGGCAATCTGCACCCCGCGGCTTTAACCGTGAGGTCCGCCATGAACGCCACCCCCGCGCGCCAGTTCCAGCCCCTGGCCGAACCCGAGTCCCATACCATCGCCCTGACCCTCAACGGCAAGCAGCTGCAGCTCGCCGTGGAGCCCTGGACCACGCTGCTCGATCTCTTGCGCGACCACCTCGATCTCACTGGTACCAAGAAGGGCTGCGATCACGGTCAGTGCGGTGCCTGCACCGTGCTGGTCAACGGCACCCGCATCAACAGCTGCCTGGCCCTGGCGGTCATGCAGGATGGCGCCGAGGTCACCACCATCGAAGGCCTGGCCCAAGGCGACCAGCTGCATCCCATGCAGGCCGCCTTCGTCGCCGAAGACGCCTTCCAGTGCGGCTATTGCACCCCTGGGCAGATCTGTTCGGCGATCGGCATGCTCAAGGAGGGCCACGCCCACAGCGAGGCCGAGGTAGCCGAGCAGATGAGCGGTAACCTCTGCCGTTGCGGCGCCTATCGCAACATCCGCGCCGCCATCGAACGAGCGCGCCCGGCCTGCCAGCAAGGGGAGGGCCGCGAATGAACCGCTTCGGTTATGCCAAGCCCAACGCCGTGCCCGATGCCATCCGCCAGCATGGTCCCCAGACCCACTTCATCGCCGGGGGTACCAACCTGCTGGACCTGATGAAGGAAAACGTCGAGCGTCCCGAGCAACTGATCGACGTCAACGGCCTGCCCCTGCGCGAGGTCGAGACCACCCCCGAAGGCGGTCTGCGCATCGGCGCCCTGGTCAAGAATGCCGAGGTGGCCTACCACCCCGAGGTGCAACGCCGCTATCCGCTGCTGGCCAAGGCCATCCTCGCCGGCGCTTCCCCGCAATTGCGCAACATGGCCTCCACCGGCGGCAACCTCTTGCAGCGCACCCGCTGCTATTACTTCTATGACGTGGGCACCCCCTGCAACAAGCGCGAACCCGGCTCCGGCTGCGGCGCTCGTGAAGGGCAGAATCGCATCCACGCCATCCTCGGCCACAGCGAGCAGTGCATCGCCACCCACCCTTCGGACATGTGCGTGGCCCTGGCCGCCCTACAGGCCAAGGTCGAGGTAAGCGGGCCCCAGGGTGATCGCGTCATCGACTTCGCCGATTTCCACCGCCTGCCCGGCGACACCCCGGAGCGCGACACCAACCTTGAGGCCGACGAACTCATCACCGCCGTGACCCTGCCGGTGGAAAGCCTGGCGGCCCACAGCGCCTACCTGAAGATCCGCGACCGCGCCTCCTATGCCTTCGCCCTGGTCTCGGTGGCGGCAGCCCTAGAACTGGATGGCGAGCGCATCAAGCAGGTCCGCGTCGCCCTGGGTGGCGTGGCCCACAAGCCCTGGCGGCTGCCGGAGGCCGAGCAGGCGCTGGTTGGCCAGGTCGCGGACAAGGCGGCCTTCGGTCAATTGGCCGATCGCCTGCTACAAGGCGCCCAGGGCTTCGCCCATAACAGCTTCAAGATCGAACTGGCCCGGCGCGCCATCGTCCGTGCCCTTACCGAAGCCGCCGGAGGTACCCTGCAATGACCGTCGTCCATCTGCAAAAAGCCATTCCCCGCGTCGATGGTCCGCTCAAGGTCACCGGCCAGGCGCTGTATGCCGGCGAATTCAGCGTGCCGGATCTGGCCTTTGGTTTCGTGGTCAACGCCACCATCACCAAGGGTCGCCTGCTCGGCCTGGACGTTAGCGAAGCCCTGGCCCAGCCGGGCGTGATCGAGGTGCTCAGCCACCTCAATCGACCCAAGATGGCCAGCTATGACGAGAGCTATACCGACATGGATGCGGCTGACGGCAAGCCCTTTCGGCCGTTGTACAACGATCGCATCCTCTACAGTGGCCAGCCCATCGCCCTGGTAGTGGCCGAGACCTTCGAGGCCGCACGTCACGCCGCCGCGCTGATTCGCGCCCAATACAGCGAAGAGGAGCACGCCACCGACTTGGCCCAGGCTCGCGACCAGGCCCACGAAGCGCCCATGGAGTTGCCGGAGAATCGGGGTAACGCCCCGGCAGCCTGGGCCGCGGCGCCTACCCGCATCGAAGCCGAATACCACTCCGCGGCGGAATTCCACAATCCCATGGAGATGCACGCCTCGACGGTCATCTACCACAAGGACGGCAAGCTGACGGTGCATGACAAGACCCAGGGCGTACAGAACAGCGCCCAGTTCGTCAGCAGCATCTTCGGTCTGGGCGAAGGCGACGTGAAGGTCATCTCGCCCTTCGTCGGCGGCGCCTTCGGGTCCGGTCTGCGTCCGCAGTACCAGCTGGTGCTGGCGACCATGGCCGCGCTGCAGCTCAAGCGCTCGGTACGGGTCACCCTGACCCGCCAGCAGATGTTCACCTTCGGCTATCGCCCCGAGACCTATCAGCAGGTCAAGCTGGCCTGCGACAGCGACGGCAAGCTGCAGGCCATCGATCACAGCGCCCTGGGCATCACCTCGCGGTTCGAAGACTTCACCGAGATGGTGCTGGTCTGGTCGGCATCGCTCTATGCCTGTCCCAACGTCAAGCTGGCCTACCAGCTGGCCGCGCTGGACGTCTACACCCCGCTGGACATGCGCGCCCCCGGCGCGGTGCTGGGTGTCTATGCGCTGGAAAGCGCCATGGACGAACTGGCCTATGCCGCCGACATCGATCCGCTGGAATTGCGCATCCGCAACTTCACCGACACGGATCCGGCCAAGGGCAAGCCCTATTCCAGCAAGGAACTGCTGGAATGCTATCGCCAGGCGGCCGAGCGTTTCGGCTGGGAACGGCGCAGCATGGCGCCACGTTCCATGCGCGATGGCAATCAACTGGTTGGCTGGGGCATGGCGACCGGGGTCTGGGAGGCCATGCAGCAACCGGCCACCGCCAAGGCGGTGATGAACATCGACGGCAGCCTGGTAGTAGCCAGTGCCACGGCCGATATCGGCACCGGCACCTATACGGTGATGACCCAGATCGCCGCCGAGAACCTCGGTCTGCCGCTGGACAAGGTGACCTTCAAACTCGGTGATTCGACCCTGCCCAAGGCACCCCTCGAAGGCGGTTCCTTTACCGTGTCTTCGGTAGGCACCGCCGTGAAACTGGCCTGCGACCAGCTGCGCCAGCAACTGCTGGATGCGGCAAAGGAGATGGACGACTCCCCGCTGGCCAAGGCCGAACTGGAGCAGGTGGTGTTCGCCGATGGCGGCATCAGCCTCAAGACCGATCCGGCCCAGCGCGTCGACTTCACCGCCATCCTCAAGGCTTCGGGTTCGCCGTCCATGGAAACCCTGGCCAGCGCCGAGCCGGCGGAAGAGCGCGACAACTACGCCACCGGTACCCACTCGGCGGTGTTCGTCGAGGTCAAGGTCGACGAAGACTTTGGCAGCGTCCAGGTCAGTCGCGTGGTCACCGCGGTGGCCGCCGGCCGCATCCTGAATCTCAAGACCGGCGAGAACCAGGTAGCCGGTGGGATCGTCTGGGGCATCGGTATGGGCCTGCAGGAAGAGGGGATGATGGACACCCACGAAGGTCGCTGGATGAACCACAGCCTCGCCGAATACCACTTCCCGGTGCAGGCCGATATCCAGCAGCTGGAGGTGATCTTCGTCGAGGAGCACGACGAGATCGTCAATCCGCTGGGCGCCAAGGGCATTGGCGAGATCGGTATCGTCGGGGTGGCGGCAGCCATCGCCAACGCCATCTTCCACGCCACCGGCAAGCGGGTCCGGGATCTGCCCATCACCCTGGACAAGGTCTTCGCCGACGAGCTGCTGCACTAGGGTCAGCAGCGTTCTATTTGGCTTCGACGCTGGAGCCATCTCAACCCAACCTACGGTGAGGCTGCCGTAGGTTGGCGCTGAGCGCAGCGAAGCCCAACATCCGCGAACCTCTGTAACGAAAAAGGCCCGCCTCCAAGAGGCGGGCCTTTTTCAGGCAGTCGGTAAAAAGGGCTTTCGACTCACTCGGCGTGCGACGCGCCTTCGTGTTCGATCTGCTCCTTGTATTCCAGGGCATCGGCTTCGCTCTGGTAGACGCCGACCAATTCCCCTTCCTGCTTCACGTCCCACAGATGCATGCCCAGGCCACGGGCTTCGCGGGACATATGGTCTTCGTCACGTTCGGTTACGGTAATGGTCATGCTGTATCTCCTTGGTCGAGCCCGCGCTACGGCAGGGCTTGAAAACCCATACTAGAGCGTTTCGCTTCAGGACCAAGGCGTATCTCGGCAACAAGTCGTTACAACTTCTGCGACAATCTGTCGCGCTGCTCATGGTCATCATCGGCATCGCTCTATGCCGACATCAGGAGAATCCCTGTGACCGCTTGCGCTGCCTCCGCTCAGTTGAGGCTTGCCACCCTGGCCGACATAGAGGCGCTGTTCGCCATCCGTACCGCGGTCACGGACAACGCCCTTACCCGGGAGCAACTCGCTGAATTGGGCATCACCCCTGAATCGATCGCCGAGCTGCTCGCCGCCGAGCCCTGTGCCTGGGTAGTGGAGGTGGGAGGCGAGGTGGTGGGCTTCAGCCTGGTCGATCTGGCGAATGGCGAGGTCTTCGCTCTGTTCGTCAGACCCGACTGGCAAGGCCAGGGTTTCGGCGCCCGTCTGCTGGCCGCCGCCGAGACCGCGCTGTTCCGCCATCATGCCCTGATCTGGCTGGTCACCGATGGGCGCCCAGTGATACGGGCGAATGCCTTTTACCGGTCTCACGGCTGGCATAGAGTCGCTTCCCTCGAAGGGACGGATGTCCGCTACGAGAAATCCCGCACGTCCGGACAGGATCAAGGAGGCATCTCCTGATGGATAGCACGCGCACCGGTGGCTGCCTCTGCGGCCAGATTCGTTATCTCGTGACAGGCTCGCCACGGGATCCCCACAGCTGTTCCTGCGAGCAGTGCCGCCGGCATTCCGGGGCGCCGACGCAGGTCTGGATCGAGTTGGACAAGGCCCAGCTGCGCTGGACCGGTCCGGGTGGCGAGCCGGCCCTCTGGCGCTCCTCGGCTACGACATGCCGAGCCTTCTGCCCGCACTGCGGTTCCACGCTGGGCGCCGTGGATGACGGTCCGACTCTCGCCCTGGCGGTGGGTAGCCTGGATCGACTCGACGATGACGTTGTGCCGCTCTTTCATTCTTTCGCCGACCAGCGACCGGGCTGGTGGAATCCCTGAGCGGACGGGTCCCAACTGAAAAGAAAACGCCCTCCGAAGAGGGCGTCTTTGCAACTACCGGGATCAGTTGGCGCCTTTCACCGTGCGCCCGTTGACCGAGCCTTCCTTGAGGCTGGTCTGGTATTCCTTGCCGTCGCTCTCCTGCTGGTAGAGCCGCACCAGCAGGTAGTCCCAATCCTTGGCGAACCACAGTTCGGTCTTGCGGCTGCTCTTGGTGGGATCGCGCACGCGCTCCACCTTGATGGCATCGAACAAACCCAGCGGGGTGCGGATGCGCTCCGGGCCAATGACGCGGAAGTCGTAGGTGTCGATGCTGTCGCCGTCGACGATCTGGTAGCTCATGCTCTTCTTGCCGTCCGCTACGTCCTGCTGCAGCTTGAGCTGGTAGGTCGACTTGTCCAGCAGACCGCGATCCAGGGTCAGATTGACCGGATCATCCTTGTCCTTGCCGGTGACCTTCTTGCCGGCCCAGTCGAAGGTCAGTTCGCTCTCGCGGCTCTTGCCCAGCCCGCTGCGCTTGTATTGGTAGGTGTCCGGCAGGAAGGCTTCGCCCTCACGGCGGAAGGTGCTGGACTCGTTGAGGCCGGCGACCAGCATGGAGGCTTCGAACTTCAGCTCCCAGCGGCCATCGGCTTCCTTCTGCAGCGAGCGCTCGGCCGAGCCGCTGACCGGCATCTGCTTCCAGTCGGCGGTGTAGCTGGCCGTGAACGGCTGCAGGTCGAAGGCGAAGGCCGAGGCACTGCAGAGGGTGGCCAATAGGAACAACAGACGTCGCATCAGTTTCTCCTTGGATCAGGAAAGGGAGGCCGCGGCCGTCAGCGACGGCAACGTGGCCCCGGTAGGCGGCAGTGCCTCGCCATCGAGCTCGGCACCCAGGGTACCCAGCCGCAGACGACCTTCGGCGAACAACCGCACGGCCACAGGATAAAGGAGGTGCTCGGCGGCGTGTACCCGTGTCGCGAGGCTCTCCGCCGTATCTTCGGCCTGTACCGGCACCCGCGACTGCAGGACGACCGGACCGCCATCCAGTTCTTCGGTGACGAAGTGCACGCTGCAGCCGTGCCAGGCATCGCCGGCATCCAGGGCACGCTGGTGAGTGTGCAAGCCCTTGTAGAGTGGCAGCAGCGAGGGATGGATATTGAGCAGACGACCCTGGTAGCGCCGCACGAAGGTCGGCGTGAGAATGCGCATGAAGCCGGCCAGCACCACCAGATCGGCGCCCTGGGCGTCGATGGCAGCCGCCAGGGCCGCATCGAAGCTTTCGCGATCGGCATGCTCGCGGTGGTCGATCACCTGGGTGGCGATCCCGGCCTGCTGGGCCCGCTCCAGGCCATAGGCCTCGGCGCGGTTGGCGATCACCGCCGCGATCCGCACGGGCGGGGTCGCGGCGTCGATCAGAGCTTGCAGGTTGCTGCCGTGGCCGGAGATGAGCACCACCACGGCGCAGTCGGCAGGGCTCATCCGTGCTGTTTCAGATTGTTCAGCACGACCTGGTCGGCGCCCTCGGCGGCCTGTTCGATACGGCCGATGACCCAGGGTTGCTCGCCCTCGGCGCGCAGCACCTGCAGGGCGCCTTCGACCTGATCCTGGGCCACGCAGATGACCATGCCCACGCCACAGTTCAGCACACGGTGCATCTCGGTCTCGTCGACGTTGCCCTGCTGTTGCAGCCAGTCGAATACCGCCGGACGCTGCCAGCTGGCGACGTCGAGCACCGCCTGGGCACCCTCGGGCAGTACCCGTGGGATATTGTCCAGCAGGCCGCCGCCGGTGATGTGGGCCATGGCCTTGACCGCGCCGGTGTCCTTGATCAGCTTGAGCAGCGGCTTGACGTAGATGCGGGTGGGCGCCATCAGCAGTTCGGTCAGCGGCTGGCCGTCGAGCTGGATGTTCTCGATGTCGGCGCCGGCCACCTCGATGATCTTGCGGATCAGCGAATAGCCGTTGGAGTGCGGGCCGGAGGAGGGCAGGGCGATCAGGGCGTCGCCGGTGGTCACCTTGGAACCGTCGATGATCTCGGACTTTTCCACCACGCCGACGCAGAAGCCGGCCAGGTCGTAGTCTTCGCCTTCGTACATGCCGGGCATCTCGGCGGTCTCGCCACCCACCAGGGAGCAGCCAGCCTGTTCGCAACCGGTGCCGATGCCGGTCACCACCTGGGCGGCGACGTCGACGTTGAGCTTGCCGGTGGCGTAGTAGTCGAGGAAGAACAGCGGCTCGGCGCCGCAGACCACCAGGTCGTTAACGCACATGGCGACCAGGTCGATGCCGATGCTGTCGTGCTTGGCCAAGTTCATGGCCAGGCGCAGCTTGGTGCCGACGCCGTCGGTACCGGAGACCAGCACGGGCTGGCGATAGCCTGCCGGGATCTCGCACAGGGCACCAAAGCCCCCCAGGCCGCCCATGACTTCCGGGCGGGCGGTGCGCTTGGCGACGCCCTTGATGCGTTCTACCAGAGCCTCACCGGCGTCGATGTCTACACCGGCGTCCTTGTAGCTCAGCTGGGGTTGTTTGCTCATGAATCCTGGCCTTTGGCTAATGGCGAAACGAGCCGGCTGGCGCCAGCCGGCAATGAGGCGGGCGATTTTACCAGAAGCCGTGCCAAAGCACGCGGCCCGCCGCGGCCTCCGGTCCGGGTGGCGATGGCACCCGGCCAGCGCCCTGGGGTCTGAGCCTGATCGCCCATCCGTTCGCCGGGTGGGCAATGTTCGCTACTACCTTCTGCGCCACCCGCGACCCAGTGCCCTTGCTCGCGGGTCGGGCGGCTTTTAAGGTATGCCCCTTGCCCTTTCTATGGAATCGCCATGCGCCGTCTCGTCCTTCCGTTGCTCGCTTCGCTGCTGGTCCTGAGTCCGCTCGCCCATGCCGAGGTGGTGGACAACCTCTACCAGGTCCGCGAGCCGGTGACCTCGCAACAACCGGACGAGCGCAATGCCGCCCTCAAGCGCGCCCTGCAGGTGCTAGCCGGACGCCTGACCGGCAACCCCCAGGCCGGCCAGACCCCGGGTCTCGCCAGTGCCCTGGCGGCACCCGAATCCCTGATCAGCCAGTACAGCTATGACGCCGGCCCGCCGGAGGTGCTGGTGGCCAACTTCGACCCGGCCGCCACCGAGCGGGCCCTGGGTCAGGCGGGGCTCTCGGTATGGGGCGCCAATCGTCCGGTGGTGATGATCTGGTGGCTCAACGACGCCGACAGCGGGGCGACCCTGGTAGGTGATGGCCAGCCTGCCAGCACCGGCGTCCAGCGTGGCGCCCAACGCGCCGGCCTGCCGATCCGCCTGCCGCTGGCCGATCTCAACGAGCAACTGGCCGGTACCGCCGCCAACATCGACGCCAGCGATCCGACCGCCCTGCGCCAGGCCTCCGAGCGCTATGGCGCCAATGCCCTGCTGGCGGTGCACGCCAAGCCCCAGGGCAGTGGCTGGCAGGCCCAGTGGCGCCTGTGGAATAACGGCGCCGCGGAGCAAGGCAGCAGCCAGGCGGCCGATCAGGACGCCCTGGCCGCCGCCGTCCTGCAGGACGTGGCCGCGCGCCTGTCGAAGAAATTCGTTTCCCGTCCGGGCACCACCCAGCCGCTGACGCTGGTGGCCGACAACTCCAACTTCGAGCGCTATGCCCAGCTGCAGAAAGTCCTGGAGCCCTTGTCGAGCCGCCTGGTCAAGGTCGAGGGGACCCAGCTGACCTACGACCTCACCGCCAATCCCGACCAGTTGCAGGCACAGCTCGGTCTCGCCGGCCTGCAGCCCGCTTCCGCGTCGGTCGCCCCTGCCACTCCGGCACCGGCGACCCAGGGTGCAGCCGTCGACGCCACGGCCGCGCCGAGCGCGCCTGTGGCCCAGCCGGCGCCGTCCGCCCAGCCGGCGCGTACCACCCTGTATTTCCGGTGGCCATGAGGGCCGACACCCAAGACTGAAGCGGCTGCTGCGAGGGACCTGGGATTTGGTTAGACTTGGCGCCCTCGCGAAACTGCCAAGAGCCGTTCGAGCTGGCATGATGCCTTTACAGCTGCCCCTGGGCATTCGTCTGCGTGACGACGCCACCTTCGTCAATTACTATCCTGGCGCCAATGCCGCGGCGCTCGGCTATGTCGAGCGTCTCTGCGATGCGGATGCCGGCTGGACGGAAAGTCTGATCTATCTCTGGGGTGGCGCCGGCGCCGGTCGCAGTCATCTGATGCAGGCGGCCTGCCACCGCCTGGAGGAACTGGGCGAGCGGGCCATCTACCTGCCCATGGGTGAACTGGCCGACTATGGCGTGGAGTTGTTCGACAACCTCGAACAGTGCGAGCTGGTCTGCCTCGACGATCTCGACGCCCTGGCCGGGCAACGACGCTGGGAAGAGGCGCTCTTCCATCTGTTCAATCGCCTGCGCGATGCCGGCAAGCGGCTACTGATCTCCAGCACCGCGGCGCCACGGCAGTTGCCGGTGCAACTTGCCGATCTGAAATCGCGCCTGACCCTGGCGCTGGTCTTCCAGCTGCGACCCCTGTCCGACGAAGACAAGCTGCGTGCCCTGCAGCTGCGCGCCTCTCGGCGCGGCCTGCACCTGACCGACGAGGTCGGCCGCTTCATCCTTTCGCGCAACACCCGCAGCATGGACGCCCTGTTCGACATGCTCGAACGCCTGGATCAGGCCTCGCTGCAGGCGCGACGCAAGCTCACCATTCCCTTCGTCAAGGAAATCATGGGCTGGTAGCCGTGCCGGCTACCGCTACTTTTGCAGGCGCCCCGCCAGGGTCGCCAGGCGCTTGCCCAGGGCCCGGCACAGCGCCGTTTCCTGCTCGTCCAGTGCGCGCTTGCCATCCGCCCCGGCGAAATGACTCGGCCCATAGGGCGTACCGCCACCCTTGGTTTCCAGCAGGGCGCTCTCGCTGTAGGGCAGGCCGGTGATGAGCATGCCGTGGTGCAGGAGTGGCAGGGCCATGGACAGCAGGGTGCTCTCCTGGCCGCCGTGCAGGCTGGCGGTGGAGGTGAAGACGCCGGCAGGCTTGTCCACCAGGGCGCCGGTCAGCCAGAGGCTGTTGGTGCCATCCAGGAAATACTTCATGGCGGCGGCCATGTTGCCGTAGCGCGTCGGACTGCCCAGGGCGAGCGCGGCGCAGTCGCGCAGGTCGTCTAGGGTGGCGTAGACCGCGCCCTGCTCGGGCACGGCCGGGGCGACCGCGGCACACTCGGCGGAGACCGCCGGCACGGTGCGCAGGCGCGCGGCCATGCCGCCCATCTCCACCCCGCGGGCGACCTGGCGAGCCATCTCGGCGGTGGCGCCATGGCGGCTGTAGTAGAGCACCAGGACATAGGCTTCGGGGGTCATTGCAGGATCTCCAGGACACGCTCGGGGGGACGACCGACGACGGCGCGTGAGCCGCGCACGGCGATGGGTCTCTCGATCAGCTTGGGGTGGGCAGCCATGGCCGCGATCAGGGTGTCTTCGTCCAGCGTCGGATCGGCGAGGTTCAATTCGCGATAGATCTCCTCGCCGGTACGCAGCAACTGGCGCGCCTCCAGGCCCAGCTTGGCGAGCAGTGCGCGCAGGGTCGCGGCGTCCGGCGGCGTGTCCAGGTAGGGCACCACCGACACGGCTAGCTCGCGGCTTTGCAGCAGCTCAAGCGCCGCCCGCGATTTCGAGCAGCGCGGATTGTGATAGAGGACGATTTCACTCATGGGCTGATCCATAGAAGGTAAGATGGCCATTGTAGCGGGTTGGCGAGGACTGCCGCGCCAGCCCTTGACCGTGCCTTTCGAGGAACCGCCAATGCCGGCCCGCTTGCGTGAACTGCTGTCCTTCGTTCGCTACCTCGCCGACCGCTTCATCGAAGACCGCGCGCCCAACAATGCCGCGGCCCTGACCTATACCACCCTGTTCGCCGTGGTCCCGGTAATGACCGTGACCTTCGCCATGCTCTCGGCGATACCCGCCTTCCAGGGCACGGAAGTGCAGATCCAGGCCTTTATCTTCCGCAATTTCGTGCCCTCCACCGGGGCGACCCTGGAAGAATACCTGCGCAACTTCATCGAGCAGGCGCGGCACCTGACCTGGCTAGGCGTGGCCCTGCTGGCGGTGACGTCCTTCTTCATGCTGGTGACGGTGGAAAAGACCTTCAACGACATCTGGCGGGTACGCATTCCGCGGCGTGGGGTCTCCAGCTTCCTGCTCTACTGGGCGGTGCTCAGCCTGGGCCCCCTGCTGCTGGGCGCCGGCTTCGCCATGAGCACCTATCTGGCCTCGGTGGCCCTGGTCTTTGGCTCCTACGGGATGTCCGGCGCCCAGATGCTGCTCAAGGTCACGCCGCTGCTGTTCAGCATTGCCGCCTTCACCCTGATGTATGCCGCCGTGCCCAACACCCGGGTACCCCTACGCCATGCGCTGATCGGCGGTGCCCTGACCGGGGTGCTGTTCGAGGCGGCCAAGAGTCTGTTCGGTCTCTATGTCTTCTATTTCCCCGGTTACCAGCTGATCTATGGCGCCTTCGCCACGGTGCCGCTGTTCCTGGTGTGGATCTATGTCTGCTGGCTGATCGTGCTGCTGGGGGCGGAGGTGGTCTGCAGCCTGTCCACCACCCACCACTGGCGCCGCGCGCCGCTGCCGGCCTTTTTCATCCTGCTCGCCGTGCTGCGCGCCTTTCTGGAGCGTCAGCAAAGCGGTTCCAGTCTGCACCTGGGGCGCTTGCACCAGGCGGGCTGGAAGCTACCGGAGCACGAATGGCATGCGGTGCTGGCCTTCCTGCAGCAGGAGCGCCTGGTCTGCCAGAACGACAGCGGTCACTGGGTGCTCTGCCGCGATCTGCATGGCTATGCGCTGCTTGACCTGCTGGATCGCGCGCCCTGGGCGCCGCCCGCGCCGGATTGCTGGCCGCCCGCCGAACGCTTTCCCGGTGACTGGTATCCGCAGCTGCAGGAGGCCTTCACCCGACTGCAGGCGCAGCGTCATGAACTGCTGGCTGGGAGCGTGGCTCACTGGCTCAAGGTCGCGCCAGTGCTGGAAGAGCGGGGAGCCTCGCGATGATGGACAGAGCGGCGCGTCACGGCCTGGTCAGTGGCCACGTTCAGGGTGTCTACTATCGCGAGAGCACGCGGCAGGAGGCGCAGCGGCTGGGCGTCACGGGCTGGGTGCGGAATCTGGCCGATGGCCGGGTGGAGTGCCATCTGGAAGGCCCGGCCGAGGCGCTCGCCAGACTGGAAGCGTGGCTCTGGCAGGGACCGGCAGCGTCGCGGGTGACCGGGGTGGAGCTGGAGGAGGTGGCCTGCGCAGGCTTCACCGACTTCCAGGTCAGGCGCACGGACGCCTGACCTGGAACGGTAGCCCTCAGCGGGCCTTGAGGAAGCCGACGATCTCGGCCAGGGCGACGTTCTGGCTGTCGCTGTCGGTACGGCCCTTGTACTCGACCAGGCCTTCATTGAGGCCGCGCTCACCCACCACCAGACGATGGGGGATGCCGATCAGCTCCATGTCGGCGAACTTCACGCCAGGGCTGGTTTTCTTGTCGCGGTCGTCCAGCAGCACGTCGAAGCCGGCCGCCTTGAGGTCGGCATAGAGGCGATCGGTGGCTTCCTTGACCGCGGCGTTCTCGTACTTCATCGGCACCAGGGCGATCTGGAAGGGCGCCAGGGCAGCCGGCCAGCGGATGCCGCGCTCGTCGTGGTTCTGCTCGATGGCGGCGGCGACCACGCGGGATACCCCGATGCCGTAGCAGCCCATGGTCAGCAGGGTAGGCTTGCCTTCCTCGCCCAGGACCGACAGCTTCATGGCCTCACTGTACTTGGTGCCCAGCTGGAAGATATGACCCACTTCGATGCCGCGCTTGATCACCAGGGTACCTTGGCCATCCGGACTCGGATCGCCGGCCACCACGTTGCGCAGGTCGGCGACCTGGGGCAGCGGCAGATCGCGCTCCCAGTTGACGCCGAAGTAGTGCTTGTCTTCCTGGTTGGCGCCGATGCCGAAGTCGCTCATCAGGGCGACCGAGCGATCGACGACGCAGGGAATCGACAGATTCATCGGGCCCAGGGAGCCGGGGCTGGCGCCAATGGCGGCACGGATCTCGGGCTCGGTGGCGAACACCAGGGGGCTGGCGACCTCCGGCAGGTTGGCTGCCTTGATCTCATTGAGTTCGTGATCGCCACGCACCACCAGGGCGACCAGCTTGCCTTCCTCGGCGCCGCGAACCACCAGGGTCTTCACGGTCTTCTCGATGGCCAGACCGAATTTCTCCACCAGATCGGCGATGGTCTTGGTGTCGGGGGTATCGACCAGGCGCAATTCTTCGGTGGCGGCGCCACGCGCGGTTTCCCGCGGTAGGGCCTCGGCCTTCTCGATGTTGGCGGCGTAGTCGGAGCTGTCGCTGAAGGCGATGTCGTCTTCACCGGAGCCGGCCAGCACGTGGAATTCATGGGAGCCGCTGCCGCCGATGGAGCCGTTGTCGGCCTGCACCGGACGGAAATTCAGACCCAGACGAGTGAAGACATTGCAGTACGCCTGGTACATGGCGTCGTAGGTTTGCTGCAGCGACGCCTGGTTCAGGTGGAAGGAGTAGGCGTCCTTCATTACGAACTCGCGGCCGCGCATCAGGCCGAAACGCGGGCGGATCTCGTCGCGGAACTTGGTCTGGATCTGGTACAGGTTGATCGGCAGCTGCTTGTAGCTGTTCAGCTCGTTGCGCATCAGATCGGTGATGACTTCCTCATGGGTCGGGCCCACGCAGAAATCGCGCTGATGACGGTCCTTCAAACGCAGCAGCTCGGGGCCGTACTGCTCCCAGCGACCGGATTCCTGCCACAGCTCGGCGGGCTGGATCGCCGGCATCAGCACCTCCAGGGCGCCAGTGGCGTTCATTTCCTCACGCACCACGGCTTCCACCTTGCGCAGCACACGCAGGCCCAGTGGCAACCAGGTGTAGAGACCGGAGGCCAGCTTACGGATCATGCCGGCACGCAGCAGCAGCTGGTGGCTGATCACCACGGCATCGGAAGGGGTTTCTTTGAGGGTGGACAGCAGGAACTGACTGGTACGCATGGCTAGGCGGTCTGTCGGCATCGAGACGGGACCGGCATTGTACGGTGGGGTGGGGCAGGGCGTACAGGGACGCGGGCGGCGTCGACTGAGGGCCGGAAAAGAACAGCCCGGCGAATGCCGGGCTGCTGGATCGTGCGAGTAGGGCTGACCTCTATTAGAGGATGTTCAGCGGGTACTCGGTGATCAGACGGAACTCGTTGACGGTGCCGCCGGTGCTGGCGTCGCCACGGTGCCAGGCTTGACGGATACGGAAGGACAGGTCCTTGGCCGGGCCGCTCTGCAGGACGTATTTGGCTTCGACGTTGGTCTCGCGCTCTTTGTCGCCATCCTGGTAGCCAATGTTGGCGTATTGAGTGCTGGCCTTAGGTGCGTCGATGTCATGGCCGTAGATGTAACGGGCCATGAAGCTCAGGCCGGGTACGCCCAGGGTCGCCATGTTCAGGTCGTAGCGCGCCTGCCAGGACTTCTCGCCGGAGGCGTTGAAGTCGGAGTACTGGATGGAGTTGGCCAGGAAGATACTGTCGCCACCGTTGCCGGTGTTAGTACCCTTGCCACCCACGCCAACGTAGTCGAACGGCGCATCGCTGCTCACGCCCTGGTAGGCCAGGGTGAAGGTGTGGGCATCGATGCTGTAGGCAGCGGCCAGGGAGTAGGCGTTGTTGCTGAAGTCGCCCAGCTTGGCGCTGCCGGTGTCCTTGGTGTGGTAGTAGTTGAAGTCGAAGGTCAGGGCCTGGTTGGCACTCAGCGGCTGCACGAAATTGACGTTGGCGTAGTACTGGTTCCACAGATCTTCCAGACGGCCGTAGTACAGCGATGCATTCAGCTGATCGTTGATCTTGTACTTGCCACCCACGTAGTCGCCGGAACTGGAAGTAATGCCGGAAGCGTAGGTCGAGCCCAGGTTGCCGTCGTGGTAGGTGTTGGTGCGGTCACGGGCAGCGGTGATGTGGCCGGCTTCCAGGAACAGGTTCTCGATCTCTTCGCTGGTCAGCATGAAGCCGGTAGCGGTCTGCGGGAACAGGCGGCTGCCACCCACGGCGAAGACCGGGGAAGTGGGCTGCACGTTGCCGTACTTCAGGACGGTGTTGGACACGCGCAGTTTCACTGCGGCGCCCGCGGTGGAGTACTCGTCCTTGTTGCGGCCGTCGCTGTCGATCTGCAGGTTGCCGGAGCCGACGTGGCCGCGGCCGCCGTCCAGTTTCAGACCCAGGTAGCCGAAGGCGTCCACGCCGACACCCACGGTGCCTTGGGTGAAGCCCGATGCGTAGTTCATCAGGAAGCCATGACTCCAATCTTTACGATCGTTGGCGCCGTTCTTGAGATCCCGGTTGAAGTAGTAGTTACGGTTCAACAGGGTCAGCTTGCTGTCTTCGACAAAGCCCTTGGATTCGGACTGCTGGTCGGCGAAAGCCAGTTGAGTGGTCCCTGCGGCTACGGCCAGGGCGAGAATGCTCCACTTCATCGCTTGCATCAGAAATGCTCCTTTGGGTTGAAAGTCAGCCATCGTGTCAGCCGTGGCTGTTTGTTCTAATGGCGGCACATATAGCACCTCTCTTGGAGGGGCGATAGGCTTCATCAAAATTTTGCGTGTGATGAGCGTATTAACCAAGACTCTTAAGAAAATTCTTTAAGAGTTCCCTTCCGATCGTCGTACCCGGATCGTGATAGCAAAAAGCGTGCACAAAACGGCAATTCCTGTGCCCGCCTGTCTATCGCTCGGTTGTTCTCCAGGCAATGGGCAGTTTCGGAAGGACTGATTGCACCTTTGTGACACCAAAGGTTTCATTCACCCAAAGTCATGCACACTTTTAGTGCTGACCTGTGTTGGCAGGAGATGAGATGTTCCAAATCGATCCACGACTGGCGAGCGATTCCCTGGAAGTGGCGTCCTTGACGCTGTGCCAGGTGTTGCTGCTGAACGATCGCCGCTATGACTGGCTGGTGCTGGTACCCCGGCGCGAAGGTGTTACCGAGGTCCTCGATCTGTCACCCCAGGATCAGGTGCAACTGTGGCGAGAGGTGACACTTGTTGCCCAGGTGTTGCGTGGCGCTCAGCCAGCTCTAAAATTGAACATCGGTGCCCTGGGCAACATCGTCAGGCAATTGCACCTGCATGTTTTGCTGCGGCAGGAAGGTGACCCGGCCTGGCCCGGCCCGGTATGGGGGCACTCGCCACGTGAGCCCTATGGCGAAGCCGCCGGCCGCGCGGCCGCGCAGCGCTGGCAGGGGCTGCTCGAACAGGAGGCACAGGTATGACCCTCGAAGAACGTATCGCCGACCTGGAAATGCGCCAGGCGTTCCAGGACGACACCATCCAGACCCTCAACGACATCATCGTCGAGCAGCAGCGGACCCTGGATCGTTGCGCGGCGCAGATCCGCCTGCTGGCCGAACGCCAGGCGGAGTTGCAGAGCGCAGGGGGTGGCGGCATGCCGGACGAAGCCCCGCCGCCACACTATTGAGATCCGTTCCGCAGCTGAATCTTGTTGTCGCCCTGACGTACGTGCGCAGGCGGCTTTGCCGGCTACTCTAGCGGCACTGCATCCTTGCACTTTTTTGGTGCAGTCCGGCCTCGTCCCCTGTGGAACTCGCTCCGGGAGAGGCCTGTCCTCTGCGGAGCGAAGCCCACAGCACCTTCAGGACGGAGTACGGTTATGGCGTTTTTCACCGCTGCCAGCCAAGCGGATTTCCAACAACAACTTAAGAATGCCCTCGCGGCCCATGTCGAAGGGGATGCCCTCGAACAACTGGATCGCTTCACCGCCCAGTTCTTCGGCATCGTCCCGCTGGAAGAACTCACCCAACGTCGGCTGTCCGATCTGGTCGGCTGCGTGCTGTCGGCCTGGCGCCTGCTGGACGTCTTCGATCCGGCCGAGCCGCGGGTGCAGGTCTTCAATCCGGATTACGAGCGACACGGCTGGCAATCGAGCCACACTGTGGTCGAGGTACTGCACGCCGATTCGCCGTTCCTGGTGGACTCGGTGCGCATGGAACTCAATCGCCAGGGCTACAGTGTCCATACCCTGCAGAACAGCGTTCTCAGCGTCCGTCGAGATGCCCAGGGTCGTCTGCTCGAGCTGCTGCCTAAGGGCCAGCAGGGCGAAGGAGTGACCCGCGAAGCCCTGATGTTCCTTGAGATCGACCGCTGCGCGGCAACCAGCGAGTTGCGCGCCTTGGAGGCAGCGCTGCAGGAGATCCTCGGCGAGGTCCGCCTGACCGTGGGTGACTTCGCCGCCATGAAGGCCAAGGTCGGCGACCTGCTGACCTGGCTGGATCGGCGTCCGGCGGGCGTGGAGGAGGGGGAGCTGGCCGAGGTCAAGGCCTTCCTCGACTGGCTGCGCAACGACAGATTCACCTTCCTCGGCTACGAGGAATTCACCGTCGAAGGCGATGGCGAGACCGCGGTGCAACGCTATGTGCCCGACTCCCTGCTGGGGCTGTCGCGGCGGCTGCGCGGCCGTCCCGAGACGGCCGAGATCAGCCTGTCCGGTGATCCGCTGCGTTACCTGCGCGAGCCGGTGCTACTGTCCTTTGCCAAGGCGGCCGACCCGAGCCGGGTGCATCGTCCGGCCTATCCCGATTTCGTTTCCCTGCGCGAGGTGGACGCCAATGGCCGGGTGGTGCGCGAGCATCGCTTCATGGGGCTCTATACCTCCAGCGTCTACAACGACAGCGTGCGCGAGATCCCCTACATCCGCCGCAAGGTCGACGAGGTGCGCCGCCGCGCCGATTTCGACAGCAGCGCCCACCTGGGCAAGGAACTGGCGCAGGTGCTCGAAGGCCTGCCGCGGGACGATCTGTTCCAGACCCCGGTGGACGATCTCTTCAGCACCGCCATGGCCATCGTGCAGATCCAGGAACGCAGCAAGGTGCGCGTCTTCCTGCGCCGCGATCCCTATGGCCAGTTCTTCTATTGCCTGGCCTATGTGCCGCGCGACATCTACTCCACCGAAGTCCGCCAGCGCATGCAGCAGATCCTCATGGATCGCCTGCACGGCACCGACTGCGAATTCTGGACCTTCTTCTCCGAATCCGTGCTGGCGCGGGTGCAGTTCATCCTGCGCGTCGATCCCCTGCAGCCCCAGGATGTCGATCCGGCGCGCCTGGAGCAGGAGATGGTGCAGGCCTGCCGCAGCTGGAAGGACGATTTCGCCAGCCTGATGGTGGACAGCTTCGGCGAAGCCCAGGGCACCTCCATCCTGGCCGATTACCCGCTGGGCTTTCCGGCCGGCTACCGCGAGCGCTTCGCGCCGCACCTGGCCGTGGTGGACATGCGGCACCTGCTGGCCCTGAAGGACGATCGCCGTCTGGCCATGGGCTTCTACCAGCCGCTGACCCAGACCGGCGACAACATTCTGCACTGCAAGCTCTACCACGCCGACACGCCCCTGGCGCTGTCGGACGTCTTGCCGATCCTGGAAAATCTCGGCCTGCGCGTGCTCGGCGAATTCCCCTACGAGCTGCGTCATCGCAATGGCCGCCGCTACTGGATCCATGACTTCGCCTTCACCACCGTGGCCGGCCTCGAGCTGGATCTGCAGCAACTCAACGACACCTTCCAGGACGCCTTCGTCCAGGTGGTGGAAGGCCAGGCGGAAAACGACAGCTTCAATCGCCTGGTGCTGACCGCCGGGCTGCCCTGGCGCGACGTCGCGGTGCTGCGCGCCTATGCGCGCTATCTCAAGCAGATTCGCATCGGCTTCGACATCGGCTACATCGCCGCCACCCTCAACGCCCATGTCGATATCGCCCGGGAACTGGTGCGGCTGTTCCGCATGAAGTTCTATCTGGCGCGGCGCATGACCAGCGAAGACCTGGACGACAAGCAACAGCGGCTGGAGCAGGCCATCCTCAGCGCCCTCGACGACGTCGCGGTGCTCAACGAAGACCGCATCCTGCGGCGCTATCTGGACCTGATCAAGGCGACCCTGAGAACCAACGTCTTCCAGACCGATGCCGCCGGCAAACCCAAGGCCTACTTCAGCTTCAAGCTCGATCCCAAGGCCATTCCCGAGCTGCCGCGCCCGGTGCCGCGCTACGAGATCTTCGTCTACAGCCCGCGTGTGGAAGGGGTGCACCTCAGATTCGGCAACGTCGCCCGTGGCGGCCTGCGCTGGTCGGATCGCGAGGAAGACTACCGCACCGAGGTGCTGGGCCTGGTCAAGGCGCAGCAGGTCAAGAATTCGGTGATCGTGCCTGTGGGCGCCAAGGGTGGCTTCGTGCCGCGCCGGCTACCCACCGGTGGCTCCCGTGACGAGATCCAGGCCGAGGCCATCGCCTGCTACCGCATCTTCATCAGCGGTCTGCTGGACATCACCGACAATCTCAAGGATGGCGAGGTGGTGCCGCCGGCCGCGGTGGTGCGCTACGACGGCGACGATCCCTATCTGGTGGTGGCGGCCGACAAGGGCACCGCGACCTTCTCCGACATCGCCAACGGCATCGCCCAGGACTACGGTTTCTGGCTCGACGACGCCTTCGCCTCCGGTGGTTCGGCGGGCTATGACCACAAGAAGATGGGCATCACCTCGCGGGGTGCCTGGGTCAGCGTGCAGCGTCACTTCCGTGAGCGCGGCATCGATGTCCAGACCGATCCGGTCACCGTGGTGGGCATCGGCGACATGGCCGGCGACGTCTTCGGCAACGGCCTGCTGCGTTCGCGTAGCCTGGAGCTGGTGGCGGCCTTCAACCACCTGCACATCTTCATCGATCCCAACCCGGACGCCGAGCGCAGCTATGTCGAGCGCGAGCGGCTGTTCAATCTGCCGCGGTCGAGCTGGACCGACTATGACGCCAGTCTGATCTCCCAGGGCGGTGGCATCTTCCCGCGCAGTGCCAAGCGCATCGCCATCAGCCCCGAGATGAAGGCGCGCTTCGATCTGCAGGCCGATCACCTGACGCCCAACGAGCTGATCAACGCCCTGCTCAAGGCGCCGGTGGACCTGATCTGGAATGGCGGCATCGGCACCTACGTCAAGGCCAGCTTCGAAACCCACGCCGATATCGGCGACAAGGCCAACGACGGTCTGCGCGTGGACGGTTGCGACCTGCGTGCCAAGGTGATCGGCGAGGGTGGCAACCTGGGCATGAGCCAGCTGGCGCGGGTGGAATTCGGCCTGCACGGCGGCGCCTGCAACACCGACTTCATCGACAATGCCGGGGGCGTGGACTGCTCCGACCACGAGGTCAACATCAAGATCCTGCTGGGCGATGTGGTCTCCGCCGGCGACATGACCGTCAAGCAGCGCAATACGCTGATGGGCGAGATGACCGACGAGGTCGGCGAGCTGGTGGTCGCCAACAACTACATGCAGACCGGGGCCCTGTCCCTGGCGGAGTATCGCGCGCGGACCCACCTGGCCGAGTACCAACGGCTGATCGTGGATCTCGAAGGGCGCGGCAAGCTGGATCGTACCCTCGAATTCCTGCCCAGCGATGAGGTGCTCGCCGAACGCGCGGCCAAGGAACAGGGGCTGACCCGGGCCGAGCTGTCGGTGCTGATTTCCTACAGCAAGATCGACCTCAAGGAACAGTTGCTAGCCTCTTCGGTGCCGGATGATGACTACCTCGCCCGCGACATGCAAGGCGCCTTCCCGCAACGCCTGACCGAGCAGTTCCCCGAGGCCATGGCGCGCCACCGCCTCAAGCGCGAGATCGTCGCCAACCAGATCGCCAACGACCTGATCAACCACATGGGCATCACCTTCGTGCAGCGCCTGTGCGAATCCACCGGCATGAGCGCGGCCGATGTCGCCCGCGCCTATGTGGTGATGCGCGACGTGCTGCACCTGCCGCACTGGTGGCGTCAGGTGGAAGCCCTGGATCATCAGGTGCCGGCTGACCTGCAGCTGCGTCTGATGAGCGAACTGATGCGCCTGGGGCGCCGGGCCTCCCGCTGGTTCCTGCGCAGCCATCGCAGTGGTCTGGATGCCGGCGCCGTGGCGGCCTTCTTCGGGCCACGCATCGCCGCTCTGGGCGTACGCCTGGATGAACTGCTGCAGGGCGAACCGCGTCAGGACTGGGAAGAGCGCTTCCGCGCCTATACCGAAGCGGGCGTACCCGAGCTGCTGGCGCGCGTGGTCGCCGGGACCAACCACATCTATACGCTGCTGCCGGTGATCCAGGCGGCGGAGGTCACCGCCCAGGATCCGCTGGCGGTGGCGGCCACCTGGTTCGCGGCGGGCGATGTGCTGGATCTAGCCTGGTATCAGCAGCAACTCAACCAGCTGCCGGTGGCCAATGCCTGGCAGGCCCTGGCCCGCGAGGCGTTCCGCGACGAGGTGGATGTGCAGCAGCGTACCATCACCGTCGCCATGCTCAATCTGAGCGAGGCGCCGAGCGATCCGGAAGCCCGGTTGTCACTGTGGCTGGAACGCCATAGGGCGGCGGTGGAGCGCTGGCGGGGCCTGCTGGTGGATCTGCGCAATGCCAGCGGGCAGGACTATGCGATGTACAGCGTCGCCAGTCGTGAACTGGCGGATCTGGCCAGCAGCAGCGTCTGAGGCGAAGGGTACCCGCGACTGGATCTCGCGGGCGCCCTGATCCGACAGCGCCATGAAAAGGCGGCGTACCCTCGGGTGCGCCGCCTTTTTTACCGGCGGAAGCGGGTCAGGGTTTGGACGGCGCCGAGGGAGCCTTGAGGGTACTCAGCCCTTGCAGCAGTGCCTGGTGAAAGCGTTCCGGCGCCTGCATCTGGGGCGCATGGCCCAGATCCTCGAATTCCACCAGGGTCGCCTGGGGGATACGCCGCGCCGCCGCCTTGCCCAATTCGGGATAGCGGCCCAGCTGCGCCTTGAGCTCGGCTGGCGCGGCATCCTTGCCGATGGCCGTGGTGTCGCGCTGGCCGATCAGCAGCAGGGTGGGCATGCGCAATCGCGCGAATTCATAGACCACCGGCTGGCTGTAGATCATGTCGTAGATCAGTGCCGAGTTCCACGCCACCCGCTCCTTGCCCGGCCCGTTGTTGAGACCCGCGAGCATGTCGACCCAGCGGTCGTAGTCCGGCGACCACTGGCCGGCGTAATAGGTGCTGCGCTCGTAGTCCCGGATGCCATCGGCGGAGGTCTTGAGTTCCCGGGCGTACCACTGGTCGACGCTGCGATAGGGCACGCCCAGGGCCTTCCAGTCCTCCAGGCCGATGGGGTTGACCAGTACCAGCTGTTCGGTGGCCTCGGGATAGAGCAGCGCATAGCGGGTCGCCAGCATGCCGCCGGTCGAGTGACCGATCAGCGTCGCCCGGGCGATGCCCAGGTGGTCGAGCAGGGCGCGGGTATTGGCGGCGAGTTGCTGGAAGCTGTACTGATAGTGCGCCGGCTTGCTGGATTTGCAGAAACCGATCTGATCCGGGGCCACGATCCGATAGCCGGCAGCGCTCAGCACCTGGATGCTCTGTGCCCAGGTACCGGCACAGAAGTTCTTGCCGTGCAGCAGGACCAGGGTCCGGCCGTTCGGTTTTCCGCTCGGTGCGACATCGAGATAGGCCATCTCCAACGCTTGGCGCTGAGAGTCGAAGCTGAAGGTCTTGACCGGAAAGTCGTAGTCGAAGCCTTCGAGACGTTCGCCATAGACGGACTGCGCCTGAGTGAGTGGGCTCAGCAACAGGGTGGCCAGGGGGAGGGCGAGGCGCAGGGACATGGATGGATTCCTGGGGCTAAACCAGGTCCGACCAGACGCCAGGGGTGAAGATTCCGGCTTGCCCCGGACGGGCTATCGCCTTTTGAGCAGGTGGTCAGGGTGGGTGCCGTTTCGCTTCGCCTCCCGCCCAGGGTCTGGTAGTCTGGACGATTCTTGATTCCCTTTTTGCGCACCTCTTTCCTGCGTTTCTCCCCGATCACACGAGGTTCCCGGTTTGGCGCTCGAGTCACCCTCCAAGACGCAGCCCGATGCTCTGGCCGATTGTGCCAATGAGCCGATCCACATTCCCGGCAGTATCCAGGAACATGGCTTCCTGTTCGCCGTGGAAGAGCCGGATCTGCGCATCGTGCAGGCCAGCGCCAATGTGCTCGAGTACCTCGGGATCGCCGTGGAGGAGGTGCTGGGACGCACCCTGGGCGAATTGTTGCCGGATCGGGATCTGCCCGCGATGCTCGGCGCCCTGGCCCAGGAAGAGCAGAATCCCATCTATCAGGGCGACGTGACCCTGGGACCGCGACAGCAGACCTTCGCCCTGTTCATGCATCGCTTCGGCGGGGTGCTGATCGTCGAGTTCGAGGCGCCGGTGGACAGCCGACTCGGCCTCAATACCCTCTATCCCATGGTGCGGGTGTTCATCGAGCAACTGCATCAGGCGGAAACCGTCGACGCCATCGCCACGCTCGCCGTGCGCGAAGCCAAGCGTATCTCCGGTTTCGATCACACCATGATCTATCGCTTCGACGACGACGGTCATGGTCAGGTCCTGGCCGAGGAGTGCGCGCCAGGGGTACCCACCTACCTGGGGCTGAGATTCCCCGCCTCGGACATTCCGGCCCAGGCCCGGCGCCTGTACCTGGCCAACCGTATTCGGGTGATCGGCAATGCCTGCTATCAGCCCTCGCCGCTGCAGCCGCCGATCAATCCATCGACCGGGCAACCGCTGGATCTCAGCTTCGCGCAGCTGCGCAGCGTGTCACCGGTGCATCTGCAGTACATGAGAAACATGGGCACCCTGGCATCCATGTCCATCTCCATCGTGGTCGGCGACCGCCTCTGGGGGCTGGTGCTCTGCCATGATCGTCAGCCCCAGCGGGTGTCGTTCCAGACGCGTACCGCCTGCGAGCTGTTTGGCCGGGTGCTGTCGCTGCAGATCGATGCGGCCGAGACCCACGCGGAATCCGACCGCCGTCTGGCCCTGCGCCAATCCATGGTGCAGATGCTGTCGGCCATGGCCGACCGCGACAGTGTCTGCCAGGGGCTGCTGGAACTGCCGCAGGTCTATCTGGATTTCGCCCGGGCCCAGGGTGCCGCCATCATCTCCTCCGACGGTACCGAGCTGATCGGTCAGGTGCCGCCGCGCGAGGTGGTGGACAGCCTGGTCGAATGGCTGTCGGTCAACGTCAAGGATCATTACGTCACCGATAACGTGGCCAAGGACATCGCCGAGCTGCCCGAGCTCGCCGGGTATGCCGCCGGAGTCCTCGCCGTACCCATTTCCGAACTGCATTCCCACTACCTGATCTGGTTCCGCAGCGAGCTGGTCCAGGTGGTCAACTGGGCGGGGCGCCCGACCAAGCAGGAAGGCAGCGATGGGCGCCTGTCGCCGCGACAGAGCTTTGCGCTGTGGCAGGAGACGGTACGTGGTCTGTCGCTGCCCTGGTCCCCCCTGGAGTTGGAAAGCGCCATCGAACTGCGCAACGCGGTGCGCGGGATCGTCTTGCGCAAGGCCGAAGAAATGGCCGAGCTGGCCGAAGAGCTGCAACGCAGCAACAAGGAGCTGGCGGCCTTCTCCTACAGCGTCTCCCACGATCTGCGTGCGCCGTTGCGCCATATCGCCGGCTATGCCGAGCTGCTGGGCGACATCGAAGGCGGCAAGTTGTCGGATCGCGGTCGGCGCTTCCTGGAGAACATTGGCTCCTCGGCGCGCTTCGCCGGCAGCCTGGTCGACAATCTGCTGAGTTTTTCGCAGATGGGCCGGGCCGCTATTCGCTATTCCGACGTCAACCTCACGGCCTTGGTGGAAGCCATCCGTGAAGAAATGGCGCCGGACTATGAAGAGCGTCAGGTGGAGTGGCACATCGGCCCCCTGCCGGTGGTCATCGCCGACGCCGCCTTTGTCCATCTCGCCTTGCGCAATCTGCTGGCCAATGCCATCAAATACAGTCGCTACGAAGACCCCGCGGTGATCGAGATCGGCACCTTGCCGAGCGATTCCGAGGACATCGTCTTTGTCCGGGACAACGGCGTCGGCTTCAACATGGATTACGTGGGCAAGCTGTTCGGCGTCTTCCAGCGCCTGCACCACGCCGACGAATTCGAAGGGGTCGGCATCGGCCTGGCCAGCGTCAGACGCATCATCGAACGCCATGACGGTCGTGTCTGGGCAGAGGGCGCCATCGGCGAGGGCGCTACCTTCTATTTCGCCCTTCCCAAACAACGACCGTCGCCGGTACACAAAAGGTAGTTCTGTTCATGCTCAAACCCATTGTGCTGGTCGAAGACAATCCGCACGATCTGGAGCTCACTCTGGTAGCTCTGGAGCGCAGCCAGCTGGCCAACGATGTCGTGGTGCTCCGCGACGGCGCCGAGGCGGTGAACTATCTGCTGCGGCGAGAGCCTCATGCTGACCGGGAGCCTGGTAATCCGGCGGTGATGCTACTGGATCTCAAGCTGCCCAAGGTCGATGGCCTCGAGGTGCTCGAACTGGTGCGCGGTACCCCCGAATTGTGCAGCATCCCCGTGGTCATGCTGACGTCGTCACGCGAAGAACCTGATCTCGAGAAGGCGTACGAACTGGGCGTGAACGCTTACGTGGTCAAACCGGTCGAGTTTCGTGATTTCGTCGCCGCGATCAGTGATCTCGGCGTATTCTGGGCTGTGCTCAATGAGCCGCCCCCAGGATCGCGACGTGTCACCAGGCGGACTGGCCGCTAGCGAGTGAGCAAGCTCAGTTCATCCGTATCCAGTTATCCGCGACAGGCAGACATGCGCGAACCGGTTCCCCTGAGCGAACAGATTCAAGGCCGACGCCCGTTTATGCCTCTCTCGAAACAGATCAAGATCCTGCTGGTAGAAGACAGCAAGCTCGATGCCGAGCTGATTCTGATCGAGCTGGAAAGACATGGATTCGAGCTGCAATCCAAGATCGTCTATGAGCGTACCGGTCTCACCCTGGCCTTGAGCCAGCAGACCTACGACATCATCCTCTCCGACATCATCCTGCCAGGCTTCTCGGGTGCCGAGGCCTTGCGGGTGGCGCGAGCGCTGGCTCCGGAAACGCCCTTCATCTTCGTCTCGGGCATCTTCGGTGAAGTGCACGCCGTGGAAATGATGCGCCTAGGGGCCAACGACTATGTGCTCAAGCAGAGCATGGAGCTCTTGGCCAAGGCCGTCGAGCGAGCGCTGCTGGTGGTGCACGAGCGCCGCGAGCGGCGTCGGGCCGAAGAAGCCCTGCACAGTCTCGAGGTCAGATCGCGCCTGGCCATGGACGCCTCGCGACTGGGCATGTGGGAATACCTGCCCGCCAGCCGTACCCTGGTCTGGGACGAACGCTGCAAGGCCATGTTCGGCCTGCCAGCCGATGCGGTGGTCGATCTCGAGGTGTTCGCACGGCTGTGCGGCAGCGACGGCCTCGAACGCTTTCTCGACACGGTCCGCCAGGCGGGTGCCGACGAGCGCGACGACGACTACCGCAGCGAGTACCGCATCCGTCTGGACAACGGCGCCCAGCGCTGGGTCGAGACCCGTGGCCAGCCCTTTTTCGAAAGCGGCGTCTGCACCCGCTTCCTGGGGGTGATGCTCGACATCACCCAGCAGCGCGATGCCGCGGAAAAGCTCGAGCGGCTTAACGTTAGTCTCGGCGAACGCGTCGAAGAACGTACCCGCGAGCGTGATCGGACCTGGGATCTCACCCGCGATCTGCTGCTGGTGTGCAAGCCGGATGGCACCCTGGTGGCGCTCAACCCGGCCTGGGAAGAGAATCTCGGCTGGTCCCGCGTGGAGCTGCTCGATTCCTCGCTGCTGACGCTGGTGCATCCCGACGAACGCTTCATCACCGACAACGAACTCAAGCAGCTGGCCAATGGCGCGACCAGCCAGCGCTTCGTCAACCGTATCCGTCACCGCGACGGCAGCTATCGCTGGATTTCCTGGACGGCGGTGCCGGATGCGGGCATGACCTATTGCTCGGGTCGCGACATCTCCTCGGAAGTCCTGGCGATGGAAGAGCTGGCCGCGGCGAATCGCCAATTGCGCGAGCAGATCGACGAGCGCGAGCGGGTGGAGGCGACCCTGCAGCAGATGCAGCGGCTGGAGGCCGTGGGCCAGCTCACCGCGGGCGTGGCCCACGACTTCAACAATCTGCTCACCGTGGTGCTCAGCAGCGCCAGCTTCCTCGAGCGCGACCTGACGCGCCTGGCGGCCAGCGACAAGACCCAGGGGCGGGTGCAGAACATCCGCGAAGCGGGCGAGCGGGGCGCCAAGCTCACCGCCCAGCTGCTGGCCTTCTCCCGCCGCCAGCGCCTGGCGCCCAAACCGGTCAAGCTCAACGAAACCGTCGAGGGCATGCTCGAACTGCTGCGCAGCACTATGGGTGGCAGTGTCTGGATCGAGACCCATCTGCGCGCCGATTGCTGGCATGCGCTGGTTGATCCGACCCAGATCGAGCTCATCATCCTCAACCTGGCGATCAATGCCCGGGATGCCATGGCGGTCGGCGGTACCCTGCGCCTGAGCACCTCCAACCAGACCATCAGCGAGCCGCCTCAACGTCCCGAAGAACCCGAACCCGGTGAGTACGTACTGCTGGCGGTGCAGGATTCCGGCACCGGCATGAGCGAAGAGGTGCTGGCCAAGGCCTTCGAACCCTTCTTCACCACCAAGGAGGTGGGCAAGGGCTCCGGTCTGGGCCTGGCCCAGGTGTTCGGCTTCGCCAAGCAGTCCGGTGGCGGTGTGCGCATCGAGACGCAGATGGGCAGCGGTACCACGGTGCTGGTCTATCTGCCCCGTACCGAGGCGGAGGATGCCCTGGATCCGATCGGGCTGCCCGCCATGGATCGTGACGAACAGGCCGCCGAACGCCGCATTCTGCTGGTCGACGACGATCACGCGGTACGCAACGTGACCGCCGCCCTGTTGGCTGATCTCGGCTATCAGGTGGTGGAAGCCAGCAACGGCTTCGCGGCGTTGAGCGCGCTGGAGCGTGATCCGCAGATCGATCTGTTGCTGGCGGACTTCGCCATGCCCGGCATGAACGGTGCCGAACTGGCCCGTCAGGTGCGCAAGCGGCTGCCACAGTTGCCGGTGGTCTTCATCACCGGCTACGCCGAACTGGGCGAGCTCGATCCGGAACAATCATTCATCGTACCCAAGCCCTTTCGCGAAGCGGACCTGGCAGCACGGCTGCAGGCAGCCCTGCGCGGCGAGAAGCCCCAGCCTTCGCCCCTCTGAAGGCCGCCGTCACCATGAGGTATTTGCGTGTCCACCATCCGTGAAATGTTGCGCGCCGAGGGCGGTGCCCTGCACGAGCAGGTCGATGCGACCTTCGGCCGCTATGCACTGCAGACCCGGCCCCATTACACCGCCTTTCTGCAGGCCCATGCCCAGGCGCTGATCGGCCTCGAAGCGCTCCTGGAGCGCTCCGGCATCCAGCGTCTGCTGCCCGATTGGGCCGAGCGTCGCCGTACCGAAGTGCTGTGGGAAGATCTGCAGCAACTGGCCGCCGCCCCGCCCGAACCCGTCGCCCTCGAGCGTCTGCTCGATGAGGGTGAGTGCTGGGGAGTGGCCTATGTGCTGGAGGGATCTCGGCTGGGATCGCGGTTGCTGGATCGCCATGCCGGCGAGAGTCCCGATGAGGCGGTACGCGATGCCCGGGCCTATCTGGGCCACGTACCCCCCCAGGGCGCCTGGCCGGGATTTCTGCAGCGCCTGGACGAGGCCGGCCGCGATGCGCGTTTGCACCCGGCGATGCTGGCCGGCCAGCGGCTGGCCTTCGAGGTCTTCCTGGCGGCGGGGCAGCGTCACGCGCCTGCGGTCATCGCCTGCTGAGCGATCGCTAGAGCGCCTGCAGGTAGCCGATCACCTCGGCCGCGCCCAGGCGTTCGAGAATCTCGGCGAGGACCCGGGTGCTCGCCACCTCGTTGGGCAGTAGCAGCCATTCCAGATCCTGGCCCGGTGCGGGCAGTGGCAGGCGCGCATAGTCGAGCTTCAGCCCCAGCAGCACCTGGATGAAGTCCGGGTGATTCCAGACCGCGTTGGGCAGGGCGTAGAGGGCAAAGGCCTCTTGCAGGCGGTCGATGGCCGCCGGGTCCAGGCGCAGACGCTGGATCTGCGCCGGCACCTCCACAGCGATGCCGCGAATCCGGGCATAGGCGATGATGCTGGCAAAGGCGAGCGTGGTGGCTGGGTCGTTTTCCAGGAATAGCCGAGTACCCCGCCAGCTGGCCTGGCGCAGACGCAGAGTCTGTTCCGCGGACAGATTCGGCAGGGTGCGATAGAGCGCCGCCTGAAAATCCCGATAGCCGATGATCCGCACCTGCTCGCGTGCCGCGGGCAGGGCGGCCAGCTCCTCCAGCTGCACCACTGTCGCGGGTGTGCTGTCGCCTAGACGCTGGCAGAGTCCATCGATGGCGCGCAGGTCGAGAGCGGCGACCTGAACGGTTTCAGCCACCACCAGTTGACTCAGCAGGGCATGGGCTCGGCCCTTGATCTCCTGGGTCGGTCCGGACAGAGCGGCGCGTGGCAGGCCGAGGAGCAGATGCAGCGGATGGCCTTCATCCCACCAAAGGCTGTCGGTTGGCGCGGGCAAGGGGACGAAGGCGTCGGCCAGCCGCTCCAGGCAGCGCTGGATGCGGCGGCTGGCCAGGGAAGGATGCAGATGCAAGGCCAATGAAGACCAGGGGCTGCCCAGGAGGTTGGCATTGTTGCTCATGGGATCTCCGGGGCGGATAGGAACTGCACGGCCGATTCTAGCGTGGCAAAGACCGCGCTATCGTCAAATGATTCCCGAAAGGTAGGATCTTTTGTGCGAGTGACCGTTCGAGTCCGGCGCGAGCGACGTATGGCCGCTGGCAAGCCTGTATAATGCGCGTTTTCCGAATTGCCTGTGAGTCCGCCATGTACGACGCGCTCCGTCCTCTGCTTTTCAAAATGTCTCCCGAAGGATCGCACGATCTGGCGCTGGACCTGATCGGTGCCGCCGGTCGTCTGGGCCTGACCGGTCTCGGACGGCGGCCGGGTCGGCTGCCGGTCCAGGTCATGGGTCTGGAGTTTCCCAATCCGGTGGGCCTGGCCGCCGGACTCGACAAGAACGGCGCCGCCATCGACGGCTTCGCCGGCCTGGGTTTCGGCTTCGTCGAGATCGGCACCGTGACGCCACGGCCGCAGCCGGGCAATCCCAAGCCGCGATTGTTCCGTCTCGAACAGGCCGACGCCATCATCAACCGTATGGGTTTCAATAATGCGGGTGTCGATGCCCTGATCGACCGGGTCAAGGCGGCACGCTTCCAGGGTGTGTTGGGGATCAACATCGGCAAGAATGCCAGTACCCCGGTGGAGCGGGCGGTGGACGACTACCTGATCGGCCTGGACCGGGTCTACGCCCATGCCAGCTACATCACGGTGAACGTGAGCTCGCCCAACACGCCCGGCCTGCGCAGTCTGCAATTCGGTGATGCGCTCAAGAGCCTGCTGGAAGCCCTGCGCCAGCGCCAGGAAGACCTGGCGGTCCAGCATGGCCGGCGGGTGCCCATCGCCATCAAGATCGCCCCGGACATGACCGATGAGGAAATCGTGCTGACCGCCCAGGCGATCCGCGATGCCGGGATGGACGCCATCATCGCCACCAACACCACCCTGGGGCGCGAAGGGGTGGAGAATCTGCCCTATGCCGCCGAGGCTGGTGGCCTGTCGGGCGCTCCGGTGCGGGAAAAGAGCACCCATGTGGTACGGGTCTTGGCGGGCGAACTGGGTGGCCGGCTGCCAATCATCGCGGCGGGCGGGATCCTGTCGGGGGAAGATGCGGCGGAAAAGATCGCCGCAGGGGCCAGTCTGGTGCAGCTCTACAGCGGCTTCATCTATCGCGGACCGGCGTTGATCCGCGAAGCCGTGGATGCGATCGCGGCAGCACGCCGCTGAGGGATAGGGGGCTCGCTGGGAGCCCCCGTGGGACCGGGTCCCTGATCCTGGGAAGGGATCTGACTGGAACGAAACCAGAACGCTGGTGGAAGCCCTCGGGCTTCCGCTAGTGAAATCGAATTAGCCTACGGCTTGAAGTTGATTCACGCGTTGAAGACCGGCGGTGCCTACGTAGCCATCCCATTGATCGCTACGGCCCTCACGCCAGCCATTGAGCCAGGCCTGCCGGACGGCGTCCTGGGTGAAGGGGCAGAGGTCCCGCGATTTGCCCACAATGCCGTGCTGATAACCACGCTGGAAAGCTCGTTCCATTGGATCACGCTTGAGTCTTCTCATAGGGTAGTGCCCTCGTAGGTTGACTTGCAGATTGTCCATGGCCCGTTGCAGGCCTGGATGCCAGAGCCGGCGTTCTGACATCCGCCCCGCACCTTCGCGCTGCGGGTGGTCAATTACTAACCAATGAGACCCTGGCTGGGAACGACCTTTTAGCTATAAGACGTAATCAAATCGAAATGAAATGGCGATAAACCGCCGCTGGAATGCCGTCACTGCGGCTTGTTGAGACGCAGTCAAACTTTCACGGGAGGCGCTGTCCTTACCGGTCAATCCGACCAAAGGCAGAGAAGCGCCTTTCGCTAACCTATGGATTCAACGATGTCCGCGATGCAACAACTCATCCTCACCTGTCCCAAGGGGCTCGAGACCCTGCTGCTGGAAGAGGCCCAGGGCCTCGGCTTGCAGGAAGCCCGTAGCCAGACCGCGGCGGTGCGCGGCGAGGCGAGTCTCGCGGACGCCTACCGCCTCTGCCTCTGGTCGCGCCTGGCCAACCGGGTGCTGCTGGTGCTGGCCCGCTTCCCGGTGGAAGACCCCCAGGGGCTGTACCTGGGTGTGCATGGCGTGGAGTGGGAAGAGCACCTGGCGCCCAACGGCACCCTGGCGGTGGGCTTCAGCGGCCAGGGCGCGGGCATCGACAACACCCATTTCGGCGCCCTCAAGGTCAAGGACGCCATAGTCGACCGCCTGCGTGAACGCACCGGGCAGCGCCCCACGGTCGACAAGGTCGCCCCGGACCTGCGCGTCCATCTGCACCTGGAGCGGGGTCAGGCCATCCTGTCGCTGGATCTCTCCGGCCAGAGCCTGCACCAACGCGGCTATCGCCTGCAGCAGGGGGCGGCGCCGCTCAAGGAAAACCTGGCGGCCGCGGTGCTGATCCGCGCCGGCTGGCCGGCTCTGGCCGCGGCGGGCGGGGCCTTGGCCGACCCCATGTGCGGGGTGGGTACCTTCCTGGTCGAGGCCGGGCTGATGGCGGCGGACATCGCGCCCAACCTGCGCCGCGAGCGCTGGGGCTTTTCCGCCTGGCTGGGCCATGTGCCCGCGCTCTGGCAGCAGCTGCATCAGGAAGCCGAAGCGCGGGCGGCGGCTGGCCTGGCCAGGACACCGGCTTGGATCCGCGGCTACGAAGCCGATCCCCGACTGATCCAGCCGGCGCGCAACAACATCGAGCGCGCCGGTCTGTCCGAGTGGATCAAGGTCTACCAGGGCGAGGTGGCCAGCTTCGAGCCGCGGCCCGACAAGGGCCAGACCGGCCTGGTGATCTGTAACCCGCCCTATGGCGAGCGCCTGGGCGATGAAGCCAGTCTGCTGTATCTCTACCAGAATCTCGGCGAGCGGTTGCGCCAAGCCTGCCTGGGCTGGCGCGCGGGGGTCTTTACCGGTGCGCCCGAACTGGGCAAGCGCATGGGGATCCGCAGTCACAAGCAATACGCCTTCTGGAACGGCGCCTTGCCCTGCAAGCTGCTGATGTTCGAGGTGGAGACCCGCCAGTTCGTCACCGGCAGCCGCAGCGGCGAGCGCTCGGCCATCGATCAGGCGGCGGAACCGGCCAAGCTCAGCGAAGGCGGGCAGATGTTCGCCAATCGCCTGCAGAAGAATCTCAAGCAGCTCGGCAAGTGGGCGCGCAACCAGGGCGTGCAGTGCTATCGCCTCTATGACGCCGACATGCCCGAGTACGCGGTGGCCGTGGATCTCTATGGTGACCGGGTGCACGTGCAGGAATATGCACCGCCCCGTTCCATCGATCCGGACAAGGCCCAGGCGCGCCTGCTCGATGCCCTGGCTGCCATTCCCCAGGCCCTGAACATCGATCCGGCGCTGGTGGTGGTCAAGCGGCGCGAGCGGCAGAGTGGCACCAAGCAGTACGAACGCCAGGCCGCCCAGGGTGAATTCCTGCAGGTGGAGGAGGCGGGCGCCAAACTGCTGGTGAATCTCACCGATTACCTGGACACCGGCCTGTTCCTGGATCATCGCCCGCTGCGCCTGCGCCTGCGTCAGGAAGCCCAGGGCAAGCGCTTCCTCAACCTGTTCTGCTACACCGGCGCCGCCACGGTGCAGGCCGCAGTGGGCGGAGCGCGCAGCACCACCAGCGTCGATCTCTCGCGGACCTACCTGGACTGGGCCCGGCGCAACCTGGCGCTCAACGGCTTTTCCGAGCGACACCGCCTGGAGCAGGGCGATGTCTTGCACTGGCTGGAGAACGATCGCGGCGAATACGATCTGATCTTCGTCGATCCGCCGACCTTCTCCAATTCCAAGCGTCTGGAAGGCGTGTTCGACGTCCAGCGCGATCACGTCGCCCTGATCGACTCCGCCATGGCCCACCTGAGTCGCAATGGCGTGCTGTACTTCTCCAACAACTTCCGCAAGTTCGAGTTGGATGCCGGCCTCGCCGAGCGTTATCGCGTCGAAGAGATCAGCGCCAGCACCCTGGACCCGGATTTCGCGCGCAATCCCAAGATCCACCGCGCCTGGCGTCTCAGCCTGCAATGAGACCAGCCGCCTGAACTGCCGCTGAACGGGTCGAGCATCGATCCGTTCAGCCTGTGATCCGGCGCAATCCCGCCTTTTCCCAGGAACACCCGACCTGCCCATGCCGTCCACAATGACGGCGCGGCGCTGGGTCGTGCCTGGCGGGACGAGGAGGGACAGGTTCTACAATGCTGGTTTCACTGCAAGCTCTCAGGGCCCTGGCCGCCTGGCTGGTGGTCTTTCATCACTTCATGCAGGTGTTCTTCGACTTCCACGCCGACAGCTTCGGCGGCCATCTGCTCTCCACCCGGGGGCAGGTCGGGGTCGATATCTTCTTCGTGCTCAGCGGCTTCGTGATCTACCTGTCCACCGCCGGCCGATCGCTCAGGCGCAGCACCTTCCTCTGGCACCGTATCGCCCGCATCGTCCCGGCCTATTGGCTGTACACCGCGGTGACGGCGCTGATCCTCTATCTGGCCAGCGACGTGATGCCGGTCTACGGGATCGCTGCACGGGAACTGCTGCTCTCGCTGTTCTTCATTCCCAGCGAGAATCCGGCGGGCTTCGGCCACTACCCGATCCTGCCGGTGGGCTGGACGCTCAACTTCGAGATGCTGTTCTACCTGCTGTTCGCCCTGTCCTTTGGCGTGGCCGAGCGCTGGCGCATCGGGGTGGTCAGCCTGCTGGTGATCCTCGTCAGCCTGGTGCTGGCCCGCGAGTCCTTCGTCAGCAGTTTCTATCGCAATCCGATCATCTTCGAGTTCCTGCTAGGCGTGAGCCTGGCGGCGCTCTATCGGCGCGGCGCCCTGCGCGGCTCCAAGCCGCTGGCCCTGACGGCTGCTCTGGCGGCACTGGTCTGTCTGGTGGCCTTTCCGGCGGACCATCCCTGGCGGCTGCTGACTTGGGGCGTGCCCAGCGCGGTCCTGGTGGGCGCCTGCGTGATCCTCGAACCCTGGTTCGCCGGCTCACGCCTGTGCAAGGCACTGGGGGACTGGTCCTATTCGGTCTACCTGGTGCACGTCATCGTGCTCTGGCTGGGCGACTACTGGCTGCACCAGCAGTGGGGGCTGAGCCCCTACCAGACCCTGGCGGTCTGCCTGCCGGTGATCCTGCTGCTGGCCTGGGGCAGCTACGAGTGGATCGAGCGGCGTCTCTCGCGCACCCTGCGCCAGCTGGGCGAACGCCTGGCGGGACGGCGTCCGCAGTGGGTGGCGGGTCAGTAGGACGCGCGTTCGGCAGCCGTGAGCTCGGGCACTAGCGCCCGACCTTCCGCCGAGGAACGCTGTGCCGCTTCCAGCAGGGCCATGAGGGCGCAGGCCTGGGCGGGAGGGACGGGATTGGCGGCGCGCCCGGCAAGAGCCTCGACCAGGGCAAGGTAGTAGCGGCGGTGATCGCCCGCTGGCGTCGGCAACGCCTGGCGTTCGCCATCGCCCGTGGTGAGCCAGCCAGAATCAGGGTCCTGGCCCCAGTCCGGACCACCGGGGCGCACGCCGGCCTTGAGCGCGTCTTCCTGGCGATCCGCTCCCTGCTTGATCCAGCTGCCCGCGGTACCCTGGGCGAGAAAGCGCGGCACACCGCCAGCAGCCAGCATCCCGGCTCTCAGGGTCACCTGGCGGGCGCCGTAGTCCAGTTGCACCTGGAACCAGTCGTCGGTGAGGGCCTCGGCACGCTGCCGCACCAGCTGCGCCTGCAGGCGCTCGGGCAGACCGAACAGGCAGAGCGCCTGATCCAGCAGATGGGGGCCAAGATCGAACCAGAGACCGCTGCCGGGCAGCGCCGCTTCGCGCCAACGCGTGCGCACCTCGGGGCGAAAGCGTTCAATGCGCGATTCCAGGCTGGTCAGTTCGCCCAGGGCGCCGCTGGCCAGCACCTCCTGCAGTCCGAGAAAATCACTGTCCCAACGGCGATTCTGGAACACTGACAGCAACCGCCCGGCCTGTTCGGCTTCGGCGGCCAGTTGTCGGGCTTCGGCGAGGGTGACGGTAAAGGGTTTATCGACCACCACGTGCTTGCCGGCGGCCAGGGCGGCGCTGGCGAGGGGCGCATGGGTCTGGTTGGGCGAGGCGATCACCACCAGGTCGATGGCCGGATCCTGCACGGCCGCCAGGTAATCCGCAGTCACCCGTATCTCGGGCAGATCGGCGTGCACCCGCTCGGCGTCCCGCGAGGCCACCAGTTCCAGGGTGAGGCCGGGGATGGAACGCAGCAGCGGGCCGTGGAAGGTCTGACCGACGAAGCCATAGCCGATCAGGGCGACGCGAAAGGGGGAGGGCATGGAGCATCCTTTTTACCGGGGTGGAAAAGACCGGGGCCGCTCGATGAGCGGCCCCGGTTGTAGGCTGAAGCGCGAGGTTGCCTTACTTCAACTCATGATCGTGAGCCAGTTGCTCCCGTTCAAGGAATTCGTCCTGCCGCAAGGAGTCCTGGAACTCTGCGGAATCCTCCAGGGCCAGGGGGTCATTGAGTTCGCCACCGGAAAGGCGCTTTTTCTCAAGCTTACCGGACAGGTTGGTGATGGCTCGCAACAGCTTGTCCGCCGCGCCATCCACGGCCAGATCGAGAGACTCGGCCTTGTGGGTGACCGAGAGGGGTTGATGGCCCTTGATGCGCGCTTCCATCTGGCAGCGCTTGTCCTGGGCGCCCGACTTGCCGGCGTTCTCGTCGTTGAGGTGCACCTCGACACGGGTCAGGAGTTCGTCGAAGCGATCCAGGCGGTCTTCCACCACGGACGCCACCCAATTCTGCAAACCGGCACTGCTTTCGATGTTGTGGTCACTGTTCACTTGGACTTGCATGCGGCTTCCTCTTTTTGACGGGCCTGACCATTGGATGAGGCCGGTCAGGCCGAGGTTCAAGGCTGTTCGTCCGGTGTGCGTGTCACCCGATGTTTCCTTCTGGCACTGTCTAGGCGCGTCGCAACGATCGGAAAGCGACGTTGAAGTCGCGGGTCGCTGGCGTTTTGCCCTTATCCACTGATAATGCGCGACCTTCCATCGTCCGTCGCAGTGGGGATCGCCAATGCCAGATGTGCTCACGCGTGGCCGCGGTTTCGCTCGGCGGCTCTGGCTACCCCGTGCGGTCGGTCTGCTGCTCAGCCTGAGTTGCATCGTCTCGGTGCAGATCACCCAGCCGGTGTCCATCGGGCTATGGATCCTGCTGCTGGCCAATGCGCTGCTCTGGTCACCGCTGGCCTACTGGCGAGCGGTGCGCGCTCGCGACCCCTATCGCACCGAACTGGGCAATCTGCTGCTGGACTGCGGCTCGGCCGGCTTCTGGGCAGCGAGCATGGGCTTCAATCTCCTGCCCAGCGTGACCCTGCTCGCCATGACCGGTATGAACATGCTCGGCGCCGGTGGCCTGGCGTTCTGGCGCCGGGGGCTGCTCGCACAGCTGGCGGGCGTCCTCGTCGGTCTCGTGGTGCTGCGCCATCCGGTCGCCATCCAGACCTCCACCGCGCAGATCTATGCCTGCCTGCCGATGATCATCGCCTACCCCTGGGCCCTGGGCCTGGTGAGCTTTCGCCTGGCGCAGCAGCTGTCGCGGCGCAAGCAGGAGCTGGAGCTGATCAGCAAGCAGGATGGCATGACCGGTCTGCACAACAGAACGCACTGGGATCAGCTGCTGCAGCGTGAGTTCGCCCGCTGCAAGCGCAGTGGCGCAGAGGCCAGCCTGGTGATGATCGACCTGGACAACTTCAAGCTGGTCAACGATCGCTTCGGCCACCAGGCCGGTGACGAGATGCTGCGCCAGTTTTCCGGCCTGCTGGCCCGGACCATCCGCACCAGCGACCTGGCCGGTCGTTTTGGTGGCGATGAATTCGGTATCCTCTTGCCCGACACCTCACCCGAACGGGCCCTGGATCTGATTCGCCGCCTGCAGGAGCGCCTCCACGAGATGCAGGCGGGCAGCCCCGGCGAGCGCCAGAACGTGCGGGTCGGCATGAGCTGCGGCGTCGCCGGATTCGACCGGGCCTACGATGACGTTGCCCACTGGCTGCAGGCTGCCGACTTCGCCCTCTACCGGGCCAAGGCGCAGGGCCGCGGGCGGGCTGAGGTGGCCGATCCCCAAGGAGTGCTGGCATGACCCCGGCGATAGAACTGCTCAAGAAAGCCCAGGTGCCTCACGAGGTGCTGAGCTACCACCATGATCCCAAGGCCGCCTCCTATGGCCTGGAAGCCGCCGAGAAACTCGGTCTGGCGCCGGCGACGGTGTTCAAGACCCTACTGGCGGCGAGCGAGAAGCAGGAATTGCTGGTGGCCATCGTGCCGGTCGCCGGCTCCCTGGATCTCAAGGCCCTGGCCCAGGCGGCCGGGGTGAAGAAGCTGGAGATGGCCAAGCCCGACCAGGCCCAGCGCAGCACTGGTTACCTAGTGGGTGGCATCAGTCCGCTGGGGCAGAAGAAGCGGCTGCGCACCTTCATCGACGAGTCCGCCGCGGAGCTGCCGAGCATCCATGTCAGTGCGGGGCGCCGCGGACTGGAAGTGGCCCTGGCACCGACGGACCTCGCCCGGCTGCTGGATGCGCCCTTCGTGCCGATCGGCAAGGCCTGAGACGTAGGTTGGTGCTGAGCGCAGCGAAGCCCAACGATGTAAAGGTACGGCTGTGTTTTGTTGGGCTTCGCGGTGCTCAGCCCAACCTACGGCTGAGTCTCCATGGGGTGAAAACCGCCTGGCGTTTTCCACCCCCTCCGCCCGCTAGGCTATTCCGTAGCTCTCACGCAGCTGCTGCCGGTAGCGCTGGTAGGCCGCCTCGTATTCGGTGACCCGTGCGGGATCCGGTTCGGCGCGGCTGGCCGGGTCCAGGTGCACGCAGCGTTCGGTGAGGCTGTCGAGCGACTCCGGATGACCCTGTTCGCGACTCCAGCACCAGGCCGCCTGCAAGGCGCCACCCAGGGCCGCGGCTTCGCCGTGGATCGGGCAGACCACCGGGGTGTTCATCAGATCGGCGATCAGCTGGCGCCACACCGGGCTCCTGGCGCCGCCGCCGATGAGTCTCAGGGTGTCGCCGGGCATGCCCAGGTCGCGCAGCAGGTCGAAGCCGTATCTCAGGGCGAAGCTCACTCCCTCGACCACCGCCCGGCACAGGTTGGCTTGGGTCAGGTTGGTGGCGGTGAGGCCATGCAGGCTGGCGGTGGCGGTCGGTAGCGCCGGGACCCGTTCGCCATTGAGGAAGGGCAACATCAGCACCCCTTCCGCGCCGATGGGCGACTCCGCCACCAGACGGGTGAATTCGGCCAGGTCCAGGCCGAGCAACTCGCGGATCTGGCCGCTGGCGTTGGTCAGGTTCATGGTGCAGATCAGCGGCAGCCAGCCGCCATTGGACGAGCAGAAGCCCGCGACGGCGGGGTGCTCGCTGATGCGGGGTTCGTCGGAGTAGCCATAGAGAGTACCCGAGGTGCCCAGGCTCAGGGTGATCTGGCCGGCGCGGCTGTTGCCGGTGCCAAGGGCGCCCATCATGTTGTCACCGCCACCGCTGGAGACCAGCGCCTGGGGATTGATGCCCAGTTGGCTGGCGACCTCCGGCCGCAGCCGCCCGACCGGCTGGTCGGCTTCGATCAACTCCGGCAGGGCGCGCTCCAGGCGACCACTGGGGTCGATATGGCGCAGCAGCTCCAGGTCGTACTGGCGCGTGCGCACATTGAAATAGCCGGTGCCCGAGGCGTCGCCGTATTCGGCCACGGCGCGGCCGGTCAGCCAGAAGTTCAGGTAATCGTGGGGCAGCAGCACCTGGGCGATCCGGTCGAACACCTCCGGGTGCTGTTCCTTGGTCCAGAGCAGCTTGGAGACGGTGTAGCCCGGCGCGATGGCCAGACCCAGGCGCTCGATGGAGCCTGCCGCGCCACCGAGATGCTCCAGCAGACGCTGGTTTTCCGGGGTGGACTCGGTGTCGCACCAGAGCTTGGCCGGACGCAGCACCTTGCCGCTGTCGTCGAGCAGCACCAGACCATGCTGCTGGCCCGAGACGCCAACACCGAGGATGTCCTGGCCATCGCTGCCGGCCTGGGCCAGGGCGGCGCGGGTAGCCGCTACCAGTGCCCTGATCCAGTCCGCCGGATTCTGCTCGCGACGGCCGTTGGCGGCCTCGGTCAAGGGGTGCGGCGCACTGCCTTCGCCCAGTACCACGCCGCGCTCGACATCCAGGATCACCGCCTTGGTGCCCTGGGTACCGCAGTCGATCCCGAGAAACTTCATGCCTGACCGCTCCTTGTTGTTGTTAGGGCTTGTATGGACTATCGACACTGCCCCGGCAGTTTTCTGCCAGGGCTAGTCGCCGAGCAGGGTCTGCAAGGTGGCGCTGACCCCATGGGTACGCAAGTTGTACAGCTGCCGCTCGAAGGCGGCAACGAAGGCCGCGGATTTCGGGATGTGCTTGCCGAAGATTTCTTCGGCGCCCAGCAGGCGCTCGGTAAGGTTCTTCTGATCCTGCACCAGTTCCTCGCAGTAGTTGGCGCGCGGATCGGGGATGCGATAGGTCGCCCCGGTCTCGTCCACGCCCCGCAGATAGACCGCCCAGGCGGCCACCACCAGGGCGGCGCGATCCAGGTCCTTGCCGTCCTCGATCAGGCGGTTGATGGTCGGCACGGTGAACTTGGGAAACTTCGAGGAACCGTCGGAGCAGACCCGCTCCAGCTGGTCGGCGATCGCGCGATTGGAGAAGCGCTCGATCAGGGTGTCCTTGTACTGGTCGAGGTCGATGCCCGGAACCGGCGCCAGCTGCGGGGTCACGTCCTCGTCCATGTAGGTGCGGATGTAGCGTACAAACAACGGATCGGCCATGGTCTCGTGGACGAAGCGATAGCCCTTGAGGAAGCCGAGGTAGGTCAGCGCTAGGTGGCTGCCGTTGAGCAGCTTGATCTTCATCTCCTCGTAGGGGGTGACGTCATCGGTGAACTGGACGCCGACGTCTTCCCAGGCCGGACGACCGGCAACGAACCTGTCTTCCAGCACCCACTGCAGGAAGGGCTCGCAGACCACCGGCCAGGCATCCTCGACGCCGTGTTCGGCCAGCAGGGCCTCGCGATGGGCGGTGCTGGTCATGGGGGTGATGCGATCGACCATGGCGTTAGGGAAGCTGACGTGCTCGGCGATCCAGCCGTGCAGCTCTTCGTCTACCAGGCCGGCGTAGGCCAGCAGGGCCTTGCGGGTCACCTGGCCATTGTGCGGAAGGTTGTCGCAGGACATCACGGTGAAGGGGCCGGTGCCCTCGGCGCGGCGCTTGGCCAGGGCCGCCAGCAGAAAGCCGAAGACGCTGCGCGGATCGCCGGGATGCTGCAGGTCGTGCTGGATCAGCGGCAGTTTGAAGTTGAATTCGCCAGTGCTGTCATCCATGCAGTAGCCGCCCTCGGTGATGGTGAGGGAGACGATGCGGGTGCTGGGATGGGCCAGCTTGTCGATCAGCCTTTGGGTGCCTTCCTCTGCCAGCAGCATGCCGCTGATGGCGCCGACGACGCGGACCTCGGTGTCCGGCTCGTCGGCCAGCACCACCTGGGTATAGAGGTAGTCCTGTCCGGCCAGGGCGTCACGCATGGCGCGGTCCTCGGCGCGCAGGCCGACGCCGCAGATGCTCCAGTCCAGGTCGCGGCCCTGGTTGAGCAGGGCTTCGGTGTAGATGGCCTGGTGGGCGCGGTGGAAGCCACCGACGCCGATGTGGACGATACCCTGACGCAGCTGGCAGGCGGCGTAGGAGGGCTTGGCGATGTATGCGGGAAGCTGGTCGAGATTCTGGCGATTGAGTTTCATGAGAGGGATCCTGGCAGAAGGCGCTCCTGGTCATGGTCGGCCATGACCAGGAGAGAAGGGGAGATCAGGCGGCCTGGCGCAGCAGCGGCGCCACGGCGCGGCCCTGTTCGTCGAACAGGTGACAGAAGTCCACGTCCAGGGCCAGGCGCTGGCGTTCGCCGTAGGCCACGGCGCAGTCACCCGGCACGCGCACGGTCAGCGGCTCCTCGGCCTCGGTGACCATGTGGCAATAGGTGTCGCTGCCCAGGCGTTCGGCCACGTCGCTGATCACCGGCAGCTGGCCGTCGGCGGCCAGGCGCAGGTGTTCCGGGCGAATGCCCAGGGTCACCGGGCTGCCGATCGCGAGGTCGTCACCACGGCGTGGCAGGTGCAGGCGCGGACCGGCTGCCAGCTCCACCTCCACGCCCTGGGCGTCGGTGGCCACCACCTTGCCCTTGAAGAACGCCATCTTCGGCGTGCCCAGGAAGCCGGCGACGAAGAGGTTGGCCGGATGGTGATAGAGCTCCAGGGGCGAACCGACCTGTTCGACGCGGCCGCCATTGAGCACCACCACCTTGGTCGCCAGGGTCATGGCTTCCACCTGGTCGTGGGTCACGTAGATCATGGTGGCCTGCAATTCCTGGTGCAGGCGCGCCAGTTCCAGGCGCATCTGCACGCGCAGGGCGGCGTCCAGGTTGGAGAGGGGTTCGTCGAACAGAAAGATCTTCGGCTGGCGCACGATGGCGCGGCCGATGGCCACCCGCTGGCGCTGGCCACCGGAGAGCTGACGCGGCTTGCGCTCCAGCAGCGGCGTCAGCTCGAGGATGCGGGCGGCATCGGCGACCTTGCGCTCCACTTCCTGCTTGTCGATCTTGGCCAGATCGAGGGCGAAGGACAGATTCTTGCGCACGCTCATGTGCGGATAGAGGGCGTAGGTCTGGAACACCATGGCCAGGTCACGTTTGGCTGGCGAGACCTCGGTGATGTCGCGCCCGTCCAGTTCCAGGGTGCCGCTGCTGACCTCTTCCAGACCGGCGATGAGGCGCAGCAGGGTGGACTTGCCGCAACCCGAGGGACCGACGAAGACCACGAACTCACGGTCGTTGATGTCGAGGTCGACGCCCTTGATGATTTCCAGCGAGTCGAAGCCCTTGCGCAGGCTGCGGATTTTCAGATTGGCCATGACAGGAGTCCTCTTGTTCTTATTTCACCGCGCCGAACGACAGGCCGCGGACGAGTTGTTTCTGGCTGATCCAGCCAAAGATCAGGATGGGCGCGCAGGCCAGCGTCGAGACGGCCGACAGCTTGGCCCAGAACAGTCCCTGGGGACTGGAGTAGGAGGCGATCAGCGCGGTCAGGGGGGCGGCATTGGACGACGTCAGGTTGAGCGACCAGAAGGCCTCGTTCCAGCACAGGATCAGCGACAGCAGCATGGTCGAGGCGATGCCGCCCTTGGCGATCGGCAGCAGCACCCGGACGATTTCCTGGTAGGTGGTGGCGCCATCCAGGCGCGCGGCCTCGAGGATGTCCTTGGGAATGTCCTTGAAGTAGGTGTAGACCATCCAGACCACGATCGGCAGGTTGATCAGGGTGTAGACGGCGATCAGCAGCAGCCGGCTATCGAGCAGTTCGAATTGCTTGGCCAGCAGGTAGATGGGTACCAGCACTCCGACCGCCGGCAGCATCTTGGTGGAGAGCATCCACAAGAGCAGGCGCTGGGTGTGCTTGGTCTCGTGGAAGGCCATCGAGTAGGCCGCCGGTAGCGCCAACAGCAGGCTGAGCAGGGTGGCACCAAAGGAGATCACCACCGAGTTCAGCGCGAAGTGGAAGTAGTCGCTACGCGCCTGGATGGTCAGGTAGTTCTCCAGCGTGGGCGTGAAGAAGAACTGCGGCGGCGTGGCGAAGGCGTCGATCTCGGTCTTGAAGCTGGTCAGCACCATCCAGAAGATCGGGAAGAACAGCACCAGGGCCACCAGCCAGGCGAGCAGGCCCAGCAGCAGGCTCTGCAGGCGCCGGGATTGCTTGAGCGTCAGCATGTCAGGGTCCTCACTGTTGGGTCAGGTTCTTGCCAAGCATCCGCACCAGGATGATGGCGGCGATGTTGGCGATGAGCACGGCGATCAGGCCGCCGGCGGAGGCCAGGCCGACGTCGAACTGCAGCAGGGCCTGGTTGTAGATCAGGTAGGCCAGGTTGGTGGAGGCGAAGCCCGGGCCGCCGCTGGTGGTGGTGTAGATCTCGGCGAACACCGACAGCAGGAAGATCGTCTCGATCATCACCACCACGGCGATGGGGCGCGCCAGGTGCGGCAGGGTCAGGTGCCAGAAGATGGCGAGCGGACCGGCACCGTCCAGGCGAGCCGCTTCCTTCTGCTCCTGGTCCAGCGACTGCATGGCGGTCATCAGGATGAGAATGGCGAAGGGCAGCCACTGCCAGGAGACGATCAGGATGATCGACAGCAGCGGATGGGTGGCCAGCCAGTCCACCGGGGTGGCGCCGAACAGCTTCCAGACCGCGGCGAGAATGCCGGAGACCGGATGGAAGATCAGGTTCTTCCAGATCAGGGCACTGACCGTGGGCATGATGAAGAAGGGCGAGATCAGCAGGACGCGGACGATGCCGCGGCCAAGGAACTCGCTGGCTTCCAGCAGCGCCGAGATCAGTACGCCGAAGACCACGCTGATCAGCAGCACGCTGCCCACCAGCAGCAAGGTATTGCTCATGCCGGGCCAGAAGCCGGCATCGGTGACGAAGTATTCGAAGTTCTCCAGGCCGACGAAGCCATGCTCGCCGGGATACAGCAGGTTGTAGCGGATCAGCGAGAACCAGATGGTCATGCCCAGGGGCACCAGCATCCACACCAGCAGCAAGGCCACCGAAGGACTGATCAGGAACCAGCCGGGACCGGCACGACGGCGTTGACGCCGGGCGGGTGCGGCAGGAGTTTCGACGGCAGGCGTCTTGAGGGTGGAGGTCTGCATGGCGATGCTCCGCAAGGCAGTGGGCCGTGACGAGGCACTGGCGTCTCGCGAGGCCAGTGGCGGATCAGGCAGGGAAAGCCGCTAGGCCGGGATCCGCGCGCGGCGGATCCCGGTATCCAGCGCTACTTGGGATAGCCGGCGCGCTTCATTTCCCGGGCGGTGGACTGCTGGGCCGCCTGCAGGGCCTGCTCGACCGACATCTGCCCGGTAAGGGCCGCGGCGAACAGCTTGCCCACCGAAGTGCCGATGGCCTGGAACTCGGGAATGGTCACGTACTGGATGCCCACATAGGGCACCGGCTTGGCCGAAGGGTGGGCCGGGTCGGCGTGCTGCAGCATGTCCAGGGAGACCTTGGCGAAGGGCGCCGCGTCCATGTAGGCCTGGCTGTAAGTGGACTTGCGGGTACCCGGCGGCACGTTGGCGATGCCGTCCTTGTCCGCGACCAGCTTGGCGTAGTCCTTGGAGGTGGCCCAGGTCACGAAGGTCTTGGCGGCATCCTTGTGCTTGGAGGAGGTCGGGATACCCAAGGACCAGGCGTACAGCCAGGAGGAGCCCTTGTCGGTGACCTCGCGCGGCGAGCCGGCGAAGCCGACGCTGTCGGCGACCTTGCTCTGGCTCTTGTCCATGGTGAAGGAGCCGGCGACGCTGGCATCGACCCAGATGGCGCACTTGCCGCTGTTGAACAGCGCCAGGTTCTCATTGAAGCCATTGCTGGAGGCGCCGGGCGGGCCGTACTTCTTCATGTTGGTGACGTAGTAGTTGGCCGCCGCGGTCCATTCCGGACCGGTGAATTCCGGCTGCCACTTCTCGTCAAACCAGCGCGCGCCGAAGGCGTTGGCCATGGTGGTGACCAGGGCCATGTTCTCGCCCCAGCCGGCCTTGCCTCTCAGGCAGAGACCGTATTGGTCCTTGTCCGGCTGGTGCAGCTTGCCGGCGAACTCGGCGATCTGGGTCCAGGTGGGCTGGGCGGGCATGGTCAGGCCGGCCTGCTGGAACAGGTCCTTGCGGTAGTAGGTGATGGAGCTTTCGGCATAGAAGGGCAGCGCATAGAGGGTGCCCTTGACCGACAGGCCTTCGCGAACCGACGGGAAGAGGTCGTCCAGGTCATAGTTGGCGGGCAGGTCCTTCATGGGCTCCAGCCAGTTCTGGGCGCCCCAGAGGCCGGTCTCGTACATGCCGATGGTCAGGACGTCGAACTGACCGCCCTGGGTGGCGATGTCGGTGGTCAGGCGCTGGCGCAGCACGTTTTCTTCGAGCACCACCCAGTTGAGCTTGATGTCGGGATGCTGTTCTTCGAAGGTCTTGGACAGCCGCTGCATGCGGATCATGTCACTGTTGTTGACGGTGGCGATGGTGACCGTTTCAGCGGCCTGAAGGGCCAGTGAAAAGGTCAGGCCTGCAGAGAGGGTGACAGCGGACAATAAAAGCGCTTTTGGTGTGGTTTTCATCTTGCACTCCGCGTCCCGTGCCAATGCAGCAGACGCTTTTCTTGTTGTTGTAACCCACTACGCGACCGGCTATTGCGGCCTTGGCAGCGGAAGCCTCGGACTGATTACAGCCCGTAGCCGCCTGGGAAACAAATGCTGGAAGACACCAAAATCGGTATTTTTTTGCACATCCCTTCCAGGCCGTGCGTTAACCTCCGGCAAGGGCGTCCGCTCTGCCTAGAGGCTTTCCGCCTTGACCTTGGTGATGCCGTCCTCGCGATAAAGCTGCAAGGTTCCGGGGGTAGATTCGATCACCCGTTCGTTTTCGATGAGGAAGGAATAGACCGGCGTCGCGCTACCCGGGGCGCGCAGGTTGCGATATTCGTAGACCACTAGGCGATCGAGCTGCGCGACTCGCTGCGGCGAGCCGAAACTCTGCCGGAGTTGCTCCTGGGTACGGCCGCCGAATTGCGAGGGGTCGGCCGGAGGAGAGGTCGGCGCCGAACTGCATGCCGACAGCGCGGCGAACAGGAGAAGGGACAGGCGTTTCATGACGGCTCCGCATGCAGGTCGAAAGGGCAGACGGGGTGAGCTGCCCATAGAACCAGACGGACCTGGAAAACGGCGATTCATTCCCTGGGCGGGATTAAAAAGCATACGAATTGGAAGCCATCCGTCGACATCAATCGAACGGACTAGAATACCCAACGCTGTTCTTGAACAAAGGTCTGACGTTCGTTCAGCCAGCGGGCGCTATTGATTGGCTGTCGAGTGTCACGGGGCTGGGCGTCGGCTCTGCTAGGGAGAACCTCGGTACTTGCGGCGGGAGCCTTGAGCGTAAGATCCGCCAGCTTGAGCGGCGGTACGGCGGGAAGGGTGGCAGCCTGGGCGTGAAGGGCTGCAAAGGTCGCAATGACACTGGCCAGAATACGAATTCCCATTCCTTGGGTCTCCTGGTAGATCCGAAGCGCGAATCTACCATTACCCTGCCTATTTGGTTCCTTCTTAGTCTGACGTTACTGCGTAACTGTGATCCCGTTCGTCATCCTGAGTACCGGTCGGTCACACCACCGACAACCGGATGCCGAACCGTTCAGTCAACCGATAGCAGCTCGCGGTGCTTGGCTGCCAGATAGGCGAAGAGCGGCGGGCAATCCGAGACCAGGCTGACCAAGGTCTGGCTGGCAGCGGGCTCTTGTCGCAACAGGACTTTTTCACCACGCGCATTGAGGTAGAGGGTGTATTCGGGCGTACTGGACTGGGCCATGAACCCCTCACCCATGAGCGCGCTACCCAGGGCCATCCGCTGCGGCAGGTCGCAGCTGCCTTGCCACTGGAAGGCACGGATGCCGAGGTTTTCCAGGGTTTCGGCGATGGGACAGTCGATCATCAGTGGCGGATGATCGAAGAGTGGGAATTCGCTCGACAACAGCTCCAGATGGCGCTCCAGACACTCGAAGTGCTTTCTGGGAATCAGTCGGCGCAACTGCTGCAACTGACCATTGCCGTGGAATAGCGAAGTTTGTGCGGTCATGGCGTCCTCCCGGTACATCGAGCGCTTGAATGTTCTGACCGGCTGCTGGCGGATTTGGTGCGGTCCGCTTCCACATTTCGCCGTATCGACTGCCAATACCCGACAGCCTGCAGCTTGCAGATGACATGGTGGTGACCGCCTGGTACTGGTAGAGCTTAAAGAGTAAGGACGGCGTCAATAAGGATTAGTCATATGTTCTATCGCTTTCCTCCTGGCACCTTAGGTAGCGCCAGTCTCGCCTATCAACGACCTTATCCAAATCCGCTGGCAGTTGCAGGCGGCGATATCGTTCAGCCGGTAATCGATGGCTCGCAAGAGATCACGGATATGCTGGGCTGGACATGGTGCAAAGCTGTGGATGGTCGTTCTGGTTGGGTGCCCAACGCCTGGTGCCAGCCTTGCGCCGATGGCTGGCAACTCAAGCGCGATTTCGCAGCCTTGGAATTGAATGTCCGCGAAGGCGACCAATTGAGATTGCATTACAGTGAGAGCGGATTTGTATTCTGTACCACTATGACTGGAGACACGGGTTGGTTGCCGGACGCCGTAATTCTGCTTGAGGACGATGACCTGGTGCCGTCCCGTATGGAGGATTTGCATCTTGGTTCCGAGCTGGCACCCTGGCGCTTTTCAACTGCTCCAGGAGTCTTCATGGTCAACATTGCCCCCGCCATCGCCGAACGCTACCGCGCCGTCCAGGAGATCGCCCGGGAAGCGGCGCAACTCGGCCTCGACTTCTATCACCGGCGCGGCGCGCTGCAGGTGGACCACAAGGGCAGCGACCTGCAGGACGTGGTGAGCATCGCCGACAAGACGCTGGAGGAGCTCATCCGCCAACGCCTGAGCGAGCGCTTTCCGGAGGATGGCCTGCTGGGCGAGGAGGGCGGTGCAACCGATCTGGCTGCCCCCTATCTCTGGGTCATAGATCCCATCGACGGCACCGCGCCCTTTCTCAATGGACTGCACAATTGGTGCGTGTCCATCGGCCTGATGCACGAGGGGGAGCCCTTGCTCGGCGCGATCATGGATCCGAATCACGACGAACTCTTCCATGGCCTGCGGGGGCATGGCGCCTTCGTCAACGATCAGCCACTGCGTGTCCATCCCGCCACCGAGATCCGCCAGGGCTTGACCGGCCTGGGTACCACCCACAGACGTGGCAAGGAAAACTTCCTGCCCTTCGTGACCGGTCTGCTGGCCGAAGGCGGGCAGTTCTTTCGCAATGGCTCGGGCGCCCTGATGACCGCCTACGTCGCCGCCGGCCGGCTGATCGGCTACTACGAGACCCTGATCCATGGCTGGGACTGCCTGGCGGGCCTGGTCCTGATCCAGGAGGCGGGCGGCCGCCACAACGCCTTCCTGCGTAACGAGGGCCTGGTCAATGGCAATCCCCTGCTGGTGGCAGCGCCCGGCGTCTACGATCAGCTCGCCGCGCTGGTAGGGCCTTCGCTGGACAAGTGAGCGGACAGTTCCGGCGGAACGAAGAGGCAAGAGGGCAGGTTGCCTGGCTATTACCGGTCACCTTGCCGCCGTCGGACGTGGCCGGTGTGACCGAAGCCAGGCGCCGCGTCCTAGCGCTGCTCTTTGCGATAGAGGCTCGGCTTCCAGTAGTCCTTCAGCAGCAGATGCAGTGGACCGCGCCAGCCGCGCTTGCGCAACTGCCAGGCGATCAGCACGTTCATGATGCCGTGCCCTAGCAACAGCACCGAGCCGTGGCGTTCGGCCAGTTCGATGAGTCGATCGGCCGCCTGGCCAGCGCGCACCGAAGAGCTGCCGATGGATTCGGTATGGGCGGCGAAGCCCAGGAACCAGGCGGATCTGAACAGCAGGCGCCAGGCCTTGACCGGCAGCCGCGGCGCATCGAGTTCCAGATAAGGCAGGTGCGCTTCGGCATAGACCTCATCGACCGGGCTGTCCGTGCGCCCCATCAGGTATTCCAGCGAGCGTACGCAACGTCCCAGGGGGCTGCTCACCACATAGCCCGCCTCCTGCGCCAGCCGCCGTGTTTCCGCAGGCTCCTGGCCTGCCGGCACCGGCGCCTCCTGGTAGCGCGCGACCCAGTCCTTCATCTCCCGCGGGGTGCAGCGAGCCTTACTGGAAAGATCGGGTTTGCCGTGACGGACCAAAATGATGTGCATGGAAGGCGACCTGGGAAAGATGGTCACTAGACCGCAGTTATCAGCGTTCGTCTCGCGCTGTCCCGCCCCGTAATGGTGATATCAAATCGCCACTTGTGCTGCTGGCTATGCCGCCTGGCTTGTTTATCTGGTAGAAGGTGATTGGGTTCACGAGCCTAGTGCCCGGCTCGCTGGGTAGCAGGCTGCTTCGGGAAGTTGCCTGGGCGCCTGCTGCAACCCGCGTTGCCTAGTCAGAGACCGTCCAAGCACGTCGTCCATCCAAGGACAGGAAAGCATGAAAAGAATACTGTGCGCGTTGGCGCTGCTCGGTGTGCAGGTGCTGGGATCACCACTGGTGACTGCCGCGGAAGAGTCCCACGTCGCGCTGATCAAGAGCGTGTCGGGCAGCGTCAAGGTGCTGCGTCAGACGACGACCTTCCAGGCCCAGGCCGGCACCACCCTGCAGGTGGCCGATCGCTTGCAGGCGGGCCCGGAATCCACCGCGGCCATCGTCTTTCTCGACGGTACCCTGCTCACCCTGGGCAACGACGCCGATGTGCAGCTGCGCGATTACCTGTTTGAACCCAAGAGCAGCCGTTATGGCTTCTCGGTCTACCTCACCAAAGGCGCGGCCATCTACTCGTCCGGCAAGATCGGCAAGGTCTCGCCCGACTCGGTGAAGATCGAGACGCCTTCCGCCACCATCGGCGTGCGTGGCACCCGCTTCCTGGTCCAGGCCCAATGAGCGCCGTGATCGCTGCCTCGTCCCAGGGTCGCCTGCTGCTAGGTGTCCTGCTGTCGGCGCTGGTGCTGGGCGGCTGTGCCAGCCCGCCGCTGCCCCAGACCAGGGTCACCCTGATGCCCGACGAGGATGGGCACGTCGGTGCCGTCTCCGTCACCAGCTCCGCCGGGCGCCAGGCAATCGACCAGGGCTTTGCCGAGGTTACGGTAGCCGGACCGAATCAGGCGCCGACTGCCGCGCAGTCAGTGGCCCAGCCGCTCTTCGAGCAGCAGCACCGCCAGGTGCTGGCGGCCCAGCCCTCGCCGCCAAAGACCTTCGTGCTCAACTTCCGGTCCGACAGTATGGAGCTGACACCGCAATCCAAAGCGCTGCTACCAGAGGTGCTGGACGCTGCGCGCCAGCGCATGCCTACCGAGATTTCGGTATTCGGCCACGCGGATGCGTCGGGTACGCCTTCCTACAATCTCGACCTCTCGGGGCAGCGCGCCCGCAAGGTGGCCGGTCTGCTGCAGCGGCTCGATCCCAAACTGCGTATCAACGTCGAGTTCTTCGGCGACACGGTGCCACTGGTGCCGTCTCGTCCGGGAAAGTCGGAGCCGCGCAATCGCCGTGCCGAAGTCCTGATTCTCTAGGGTCTGGTGCATGAAATCCGTCACCCACCCGTTGCGTCGTCGCGCGCCCTGGATGTTCCTGGTCAGTCTGGGGCTGTCACTGGCCTTTGGCTTCGCCGCCTTGCTGCAATGGACGCCCCTGCAGCATCTCGACCGCCTCGCCTACGATCAGCTGAGCCGCTTTTCGGCCAGCGACGAGGAGGCGACCGGGGTACAGGTGGTCAGCATCGACGAAGCCAGCCTGGCGGCACTGGGCCAGTGGCCCTGGCCCCGCTATCGGGTAGCCGAGCTGCTCTCCCGCATCGCCGAAGCCGAGCCCGCCGCGATCGCCATCGACGTCTTGTTCAGCGAGCCGGACCGCACCTCGCTCAAGGCGTTGCAGCAGAGCTTCAAAGACGACTTCGGCATGGACCTGAGCTTTTCCGGTGTGCCTGCGGAGTTGCAGGACAACGATGGCTATCTTGGCTACGTTATGGGACAGACGGGGGCCATCGCCGCCCGCTTCTTCTTCCTCGATCTGCACCAGCCCGCTTCCAGCGGCCTACGGCCCGGGGTTGGCTTCAGCGGTGCCCTCGACGCCCTGGCGCTGCCCGAGGCCACTGGCGCGCTGGACAACGTAGCCCCTATCGCCAGTCAAACGCGCTTCAGCGGCTTCATCAACAGCCAGCGTGACAGCGATGGCATCCTCAGGCGCGCCCCCCTGCTGCTCAGTCATCAGGGCATCATCCATCCCAGTCTGGCCCTGGCCGCCACCATGCGCGCCCTGGGGCTGACCGAGGGCGTAGTGGAGACCAGCGTCACCGGACCGGTGCTGCGGCTTGGCGATCACCGTCTGCCGCTCGACAGCCGAGGCCAGGCGCTGCTGCACCTGCACAGCACTGCCGAGCATTATCCTGAGGTCTCGGCGCTGGCGGTGCTCAGCGGCGCGGCGGCGCCCGCCAGGCTCAAGGGCAAGGTGGTCTTCGTCGGCGTATCTGCCGCGGGCTTCAATGATCTGCACACGACGGCCCTGGGCCAGACCTTTTCCGGTGTCAGGCTGCAGGCCGCCCTGACCCAGGACCTGCTGGACGACGCCTTGGTGCGGATCCCCCAGTTCGCCGGGGTACTGCAACTGGCGTTGTGCCTGATCGGCGGCCTATTGTTGTCCGCCGGGTTTTTCTACAACCGCAATCAGCGCCGCTTCGCCCTGTTGGCGGCAGCGTTGATCATCCTGCCACAGCTGCTGGGCATCTGGCTGTTCGTGCGCTACGACGTCTTCCTGCCCCTGGCCGCGCTCCTGCTGCTGGTGGCGATGTTGTCGGGCCTGGCGTTGGTCACCCGGATCATCCTGGCGCGCCAGTACGAAGAGCGTTGGCGCCGGCAACTGGAACGGTCACGCCAGGTCACCATCGAGTCGATGGCCGCGGTGGCCGAGACCCGGGATCCCGAGACCGGTGCCCATATCAAGCGCACCCAACACTATGTCCGTGCCATCGCCGAGCAGATGAGACGCACCGGTCAGGCGGCGGACCTGCTGACGCCGGACTATATCCAGCTGCTGTTCCTGTCCGCGCCGCTGCATGACATCGGCAAGGTCGGGGTGCCGGATGCCATCCTGCTCAAGCCCGGGCGGCTGACGCCCGAGGAAATGCAGGTGATGCAACGGCACGCCGAATTCGGTCGCCAGATCATCCTCAGCACCGCCAGCCATCTGGAGGATGACAACTTCCTCGCCCTGGCCGCCGAGATCGCCAGTACCCACCATGAGAAATGGGACGGCAGCGGCTATCCCAACAGGCTGTCCGGTACAGACATTCCCTTGGCCGGGCGAATCATGGCGGTGGCCGACATCTACGATGCGCTGATCAGTCGTCGCTGCTACAAGGAGCCTTTCAGCCACGAAGACTCGCTGCAGATGATGCGCGAGATGCGTGGCAGCACCTTCGATCCCCAGGTGCTCGATGCCTTCCTGGCCATCGAGCCGCAGATCCTGACCATCGCCCAGCATTTTCGCGATGAAGGGGCGGGGGGAAGTCGGCGCCTGGTCTGAACGGGTGCGGCACCGACTATCTGTGACATCGCCAAGCCGGACGGGCGGTCCTGTACAGGGTGTTCGGATGCCGAATCGGAGATGCCCCATGGTCAGGAAGCGTCCCTCGCGTAACGGATCAAGCCTTCAGCCCTGGCACCAACTTCACGCAATTGGCTTTGACGCTGGGATAGGTCAGGCATTTCTTACCCAGCCGCTGCTGGGCGGGCTGGTCCTTGAGTTGTCGCGCAGCATGGATCTTCTGCACGATGAACATTTCTTCGGAGCCGAAGTTCTGCTCGCCTTGATCGATCAAGGCGAGCGCACCCTGGGGATCGCCGTTGTTCAGGCGTGCGGAAATTGCCAGCTCGTAAAGCTCCGGACTCGCCAGGCGCCAGTTCTCGATGGCCTGCAGGGTTGCCGCCGCCTGCTGCCGATTACCCTGGGCCAGGTGAAGATTGAAGGCTGCACGGCGGATGCCGGGTTGGTTGGCTACCGGTGATGACAGGGCACGTTCGACCAGGGCTTGAGCACCTCGCAGATCCTTGCGTTCCAGGGCCACATTGGCGCCATAGGCATCGCGGTAGGCACTGAGTGCGGCCCGTACCCGAAGATCCTCACGCAGGTGCGACCAGCGCGAGCGCTCCACCTGGGCGCGCCGCTCGCCCTGATACTCCCGCTGCAGGTACTGGCGCAGGTCCTTATCACGTTGCATGGGCGACATGTGCGAGCGCTGCAGGTAGTCACTGGCCGTGGTAATGCTTACCAGCATGCCTTGATTGAGGAATGTCTGAGCTTCCTTGAGCACCCCATTGACATCCAGCTTGGTAACCGCCGCCGTGAGGCCCAACTGGCGTTCCTGAAGAAAGGTGGCCATCAGCGGGGTCTGCTTGCCCTGGTAGTCGTCCAGGCGTTGCAGGCTGTGGCTGGCGGCCCGCGGTGCATAGCCAGCACGGATCAGTAGGTCGACGCCGAGCAGATCTGCCTGATCCTCCTGGACGCGGCCCCAGGCCGTGTTCCAGACATTGTCGGAAAAGCTGTTGATCAAGGCGCTGTAGAGGAGGGTACGGTTGATGATCTTGCCGGTTTCAGCGGGATTCTTCTGGTTGAAGCGGACCTGATCGCCAGCGCGATCCATGCGCGTGTCGGCCACTGTCGCACCCAAGATCGCCAAGGTCGCCATGCGAGTGACGTTCTCTTTCTGCTGGATGAACGCCTTACGGCGATCATGGTGCCGCAGCAGAACGTGGCTCATTTCATGAGCCAGCATGGCGGCGATTTCATCTTCGCTGGCGACGTTTTCCAACATCCCCAGGGGCACGAAGATGTTGCCGTAGGGATCGGCCGAAGGGCCGAAGGCGTAACTGTCGACCAGGCCGATCTTGAGGGATGGCATCTCACCCGGCCAGCCCCGCCCGAGTTTTTGCACGATGCCATCCAGATACTCCTGTAGCGGAGCAATGGCGACGAGGTTCTGCTGGCGCACCTCATTGGCTGGAAGACTGCGGCCATCGTAGCTGAGGCGCAGGTTTTCGACGTGCCGGGCATCGAGCGTGCGGTGGGCTCGCACATCCGGTTGATCCAGATAGTGGCCGTCGAAGGTGGCATACGTATGCTTTCCTGACAGATTGGCCAGGGCATCGGGCGCCCCGGTGAGCGTCCCACATCCGCTCAGCACGAGGCAGCCAAAGAGCAGCGGTAGGACAGCGCGGGCGGTGTTCATCGCTACTCCTTAGCGCAGCCGGCGCCGTAGCCCAAGGTGGCCCCACTGCTGCGGTCGGCCGTGCCACTGGCCAGCTTGGCGCACGGCATCTTTACCTCTGCGCCCTGGTTCAGGCGCACGTCCATCCGGTCCAGCCAGACTCGCCGGCCATCCAGTTGTACCTCCACTAGATCCAGTTCGTTGGTGGACAAGACCGGCAGCGGCAGCTGGGGCAGGCGATCCCGAGACAGGCTACCCAAGGGTTTGCCGAGTGGGTCGAGCAGGCTCAAGGGGTCGCTCTCGATCGCCACGACCGTGAGGGGAGCGGCCTGAAGCTCAAGCGATACCACGAGAATTGCGCTGGTGAGCCAGGCTTTGATCATGATTGTTCTCCTTGCCGGATGTGATCTCGGGTCTCCGCCCGAGCTTCTAGGTGATTGCGAAAAAGGGTGAGGCTGAGCAGTCCCAGACCGACCACGTTGAGCGGCGTCAGGCTCAGCAGGTAGCAGACGGCCATGGCGGCCAACAGGAGGATTGCCAGCACCGTTCTCAGGTAGAGCCTAGTGAACCAACCTTGCTCGCGAACCAGGACGATGGCGAGGATGGCGGCTGCAAACACCAGGCCGACGATACTGATGACATCCAGTGAGGTATCGCCCAGGCTTGGCGGGTCTCGGTAGTAGTCGGCCTGTAAGGTAATGAGATTATCCAAGGCCATGGCGTGCTGATAGACCGCCGGGATCTGTCCGTGAACCGGTGAATGGATGCGATCCGCCGCCCCCGTGATGTCGGCACCCACCAGAACCAGGCGCCCTTGTAATACGCTGCGCAGCAGCGCCCGCTCCTCGGGCAGGGTCGTTTCCAGTTCCGCTGCATTCAGGGTGAGGGTATAGGGGCAGGGCAGGGTCGCGGGAGTGGAGAAGCGCCAGAACAACGCCGTCAGCACCATCTGGAAGGTCTCCGCCAGGGCACTGGAGCGCAGTTGGCAATGCTGGCTGTTGCTGAGCAAAGGCTGCTGGCTAGCCGTATGCAGTCCCCATTGCACGGCGATGGGAGGCGCATCCGCTGCCATCTCACGCAGCTCGCAAGTCTGGCGTTGACAGTATTCCTGATAGAGCGCTTGGGCAGGTGTAGGCAGCGGCTGACCGTCGCTGCCGGTTACGGTGAGGGGATAGCGGTCCCCCTGGTCATCCCATTGGATGATGGCCGGCTTCGTCACCTTCGCCAGCTCAGACAGGGTATCCGCCTGATTCGTCTGCGGGAGCGTCTGCCCGGTGCTGGCGAGTAACACTGGAATGTCCTGCTGGGCATAGCGGGCGAAGACGTTGGCTAGTACCTGCGGCGTCTCGTTCGCCCGGGAGTGATCATGGCTATACAGCAGGTCGACGAATACCGCCTGGGGCCGATAATGCAGCAGCCGCGCCAACACCTTGGCCTGTTCCTGATAAGGCAGAGGCCAATGCAGATCGTGCCGAAGCAGAAAGGCATCGTCCAGCAACAGCAAAACGATCTGTTGCTGGCCGCGATCGGAGTAGAAGGCCGACAGCAGTCGATTGAAGAATTGTTCGCTGGCCTTGTCCGTGGCGCTGGACAAGCCCAAGGGATCACAGGCCAGGATCAGCAGCCCTAGTACGCCTAGCAGCAGCCCACGACGCAGACGGGTCATGGACCTTGGTGGCATTCCTTGGCACATCAAAACGTTCCTTGTTTCAAGCGAGAGCAACTCTGCGGCAATGGAGGGCTTTTTGCAAATTGCGTCACGTTTTTCGTCTGGGAGTAGCTTGCCCGCTCTCTTGTCTTTGCTCCAGCCCTGGTACCCATGTTCCGCCAGTGTATTGGATGCAATGGATCAGGCAGCTTTTGCCTGAAGTGCACCCAGCTCCTGCAACTTCACGGAACCGCAGCCTAGAGCGCACGGACGCCAATGGGTAACGTTCGCGTATATTCATGATACTAATTTGCATTTACAGATAGGACATCATCTCATAGTCTTTCAGCCCGCCGCTGGCGGCGTTGGATGCAGGTCCATGGACCCGGGAGCCGGGTCTGTCGAGTCCTTACGTGGGGTATGGACGGACCGCTTCCATTCTGAGGACGAACCTAGATGCAGCACTTCACTCTTCGCGCCCTGGCGCTCTCCGTTTCCCTGGGCGTGACAGCCTTGGCCCAGGCAGCACCCATCGCCCTGTCGCAACCGGCGCAGCCGCTGGCCGATGCCCTGCAGAGCTTTGCGCGCGCCAGCGGCCTGAAGGTGAACTACGATCCCGCGGCCCTGGCCGGCAAAGGTGCGCCGGCGCTGTCGGGGCGGATGGAGCCGGACGTTGCCTTGCAGCGGCTGCTGGCCGGCAGTGGCTTGGCCGCCTCGCTGTCCGGCAACGTCGCCACCGTCGCCCCGGCAGCCACCCAGGCCGGGACCGGTAGCGTGGCGCTGGATGCCACCACCATCACCGCCGACGATGGCTCGCTCGTGGGACGAGCGAGCACCGAGGGCACTCGCTCCTACACGACCGGGGCGATGAGCACCTCTACCGGCCTGCCGTTGTCCATCCGCGAGACGCCCCAGTCGGTCAGTGTCATCACCCGGCAACGCATGGAAGACCAGGGCATGACCGACCTCAATGACGTCGTGAAGTATGCCCCGGGCGTGACATTGAACAAGTTCGGTGGCGATCGTCAGGAATTCCTGTCGCGCGGTTTCCGCATCGACAACATCATGTACGACGGTCTGCCCACCACGGCGGGGACCTTTACCCTCGACACCCTGTCTTCGGCCGACCTGTCCATCTACGACCGCGTCGAAGTGGTACGCGGCGCCACCGGCCTTATGACCGGCGCTGGTGATCCCTCGGCCACCCTGAATCTGGTGCGCAAACGCCCGACCGCCTTTCCGCAGGTCAGCGTCACCACCAGCGCCGGCAGCTGGGATCGCTATCGTACCGAGGTCGACGCCTCCAACAAGCTGAATGAAGCTGGCACCCTGCGCGGCCGCGCCGTGGCTGCCTATGAAGACAGCAACAGCTTCCAGGACGTCCGCGAGCGCAAACGCCAGACCTTCTATGGCGTGCTCGAAGCGGATCTCAGCGACGCTACCACCTGGACCATCGGCGCCTCCAAGCAGCGCGAGGACAAGACCTCCGACTGGGGCAGCCTGCCCAGCGGTCCCAATGGCGAAGACCTGCACCTGTCACGCTCCACCTTCCTGAGCGGCGACTGGGCGTACTGGGATCAGGACACCTACACCCTGTTCTCGGACATCACCCACACCTTCGACAACGGCTGGAAGGCCAAGCTGGCAGCGCAGCAGGTCTGGGCGAATTCGGATACCTATTCCAATTACCTGACCTCTGTAGCGCCGGACTTCAGCTATTCCTCCGTCAGCGATCTGGCCACCGCCTCCGGTGCCTATCGGACGGATTCCGACCAGCTCAACCTCGATGCCTCGGTGAGCGGCCCCTTCCAGTTGCTGGGTCGAGAGCATGAGTTGATGGTGGGCATCAGTCGGCGTCAGGAAAAGTTCTACCAGCGCGGGGGCTTTTCCGGCGCAACCCCGGTCGACATCTACAACTTCCGTCCCAGCAGCATTCCCAAGCCGGCCAAGGACAGCTTGACGCCTTACGCCAGCAAGAACACCACCACCGAGGAAGCGATTTACGCTGCTGCGCGTCTCAATCCGATCGATCCCCTGCACGTCATCGTTGGGGGACGCGTCAGCTGGTACGACTTCGACAATCTCTACAGTGACAACGACTACAAGGCCACACGCGAATTCACGCCCTATGCCGGCATCATCTATGACCTGAACGACACCTACTCGGTGTATGCCAGCTATACCGAGATCTTCAAGCCGCAAAGCGAGCAGAACACCGGAGGTTCGGTACTTGAACCCCGGACCGGCAAAAGCTACGAGATCGGGCTGAAGGGCGCCTATTTCGATGGCGCCTTGAACGCTTCCGTCGCGCTCTTCGACACCGTCCAGGAAAATCGCGCCTACCTGCCGAGCAACCAGGCGACCTTCTGCCCGGGCTATCCGGTGCAAAGCTGCTACACCGCCGCTGGCGAGGTTCGCAGTCGCGGCATAGATGCGGAAATCTCCGGTCAATTCGCACCCAACTGGCAGGCGTCGGCGGCCTATACCCTGGTGCTGAGCGAGTTCACGAAAGACGCTGTTTACGAAGACCGCCGCTTCGCGCCGGAGCAGCCCAAGCACCTGTTCAAGGCCGCCACCAGCTATCAGCTCACCGGCGAGCTGAGCAAGTGGCGCATTGGCGCCGATCTGCTGGCTCAGAGCGGGACCTTCGAGCGTGTCGGTAATGGCGAAGCCAAACAGGATAGCTATGCGCTGGTGGGCGTGATGGCGGGCTATCGTTTCAACGAGCACTGGGATGGTCGCGTCAACTTCAACAACATTTTCGACGAGAAATACTGGCAGGGCATTCCAACGGGCACTGGTACCGGCGTCTACGGCGATCCCCGCAACGTCATGCTCAGCCTGAAGTGGACCCTCTGATCCCGCGACTCCGTTAGCGGGCTCACGCTTCGCCCTTGTCCGACCCACCGGACTTGGGCGAAGCTGCGGACTTCTGCGAAGGAGTGCCGCCCATGTCCAGCCCGATCGTCCATCTGGAACGCTATGCTGATCGCCATGCCGAGGGTCTCGCTGCCCTCTATGGCGATCCGGCCGTGGCGCGGCAGGTGCTGCAGCTACCCTATCAGAGCGCCGAACAATGGCGGCAGCGTCTGAGCGGCGAGCGCGAAGGGCGGATAGGATTGGTCGCCCTGCGGCAGGGGCAGGTGGTGGGTAGCGCCAGTCTCGAACAGCAGCAGCGCATTCGCCGCCAGCACTGTGGCGCCCTCGGCATGGGCGTGGCCCGGGATTGCCAGGGGCAGGGCATAGGTACCCAGCTGCTGACGGCCCTGCTCGACCTCGCCGACAACTGGATGAATCTGCAACGGGTCGAACTGACCGTCTTCAGCGACAACGAGCCGGCCCTGGCGCTCTATCGCAAGCTGGGTTTCGAAGAAGAAGGGCTGCTGCGGCGCTATGCCCTGCGCGATGGGGTGTTCGTCGACGCCTACAGCATGGCGCGCTTCAAACCCTGATCGCGGTGTATGAGAGAAACTTGAGTTCACCACAAGAAACCTGAGTTTTTTTCATGGGTCATGCGCGACGACAATCTTCACCTTGTCTGGTGGAGGTGTGCAATGGTCAAGATTCATTCCCAGAGTTCCGCGCGGCGCGAGCAACAGGGTGACGCGTCCCTGGCGACGATGGCGTCTCTCGACGATTGCGACCGGGCCGCCCTGATCGCCCAGGGACGTCAGCAGCGTCAGCAGGCGTGGCGCGCCCAGCAGGCCGCGGGTTGTGAGTGGCTCGCAGTAGGCGACTTCGGCTGGGGCGATCGGGTTCTGGCGCATTCGTATCTGGTCGGCGCCGCCACTCGCACCGAGGCGGCAGACGATCTGGGATTCGCCGGCCCCTGTCAGGTCCCGGTATTCACCGCGGACCAGTCCTTTGCCATCGGCTGGGAGCAGCTGTTCAACGAGGTCGCCGAGGCCCAGGCGCTCGGTCTGCTGGTCAAGCCGGTGATCCTCGGACCCCTGAGCTATCTATGGCTCGGTCGCTCGCTCGATCCGGCCTTCGATCGCCTCGAACTGCTGGAAGCGTTGCTGCCGGTCTACGGCGAGATCTTCGCGCGGTTGGCCGCCCAGGGCGTGGAATGGATCCAGATCGACGAGCCGCTGCTGACGCTGGAACTGCCGCTGGCCTGGCGTACCGCCTTCGAAAGAGCCTACAACCTGCTGCAACGCGAGCCGCTGAAGAAGCTGCTGGGTGTGCGTCATGGTGAGTTGATCGAGAACCTGGGGTTGGCTGCCGGTCTGCCGCTGGAGGGGCTGCATGTCGATTGGCCACGGTCGGTCCAGGCCCAGCAGGGGCTGCTCGATCGACTGCCGGCCTACAAGACGCTGTCGCTGGGCTTGATCGAAGAGACTGAAGCCGGACCCGTAGGCCAGCAACGGCGGCTGCACTTCGTTCGCCAGGCCGGCGAACGCCTGCAGGAGCGCCTCTGGCTGTCACCCGCGGTCCTTTCCAGGGACGCCGACGTGACGCAGGCCGATGCGGTGGCGGCCGAATTCGCTTGCCTGGTGCGGGCCGCTCGCCAGGCCGCCATAGGCAGGCCAGCAGTGCGCCCGGAAAGGCCTTGGTCGGCGATAGAGGCGGCCCTGGCGAAGCTGGGCGCTGCCCAGTCCCACCTGGTAACGTCCTGAGCTAGCGGTGAGCGGTCAGCAGCAGGCCGCCTGCGCCTGCAAAGAAGGCGCCGGTGGCCTGGTTGAGGCGGCGCACTCCGCGGGGCCCGCGGATGAAGCGGCGGATTTGCCGGCCGAACAGGCCATAGATGAAGGCCGCGACCATTTCCGCGAACAAGTGGGTACCACCCAGGTAGACGAATTGTTGGGTGGTCGGCTGGGTGGGGTCGATGAATTGCGGAAAGACCGCGGCGAACAGCAGGATCGCCTTGGGGTTGCTGATGCCGATGAGAAATTCCTGCAGCATCAACCGATGCAGCGCGCGTGGTTGCGCTGCGCCGTTCTCGCTCAGGTCCAGGCCGTCGAAGGCCCGGCTGCGCCAGCTCTTCACGCCCAGGTAGAGCAGATAGAACGCACCGATCCACTTGATGACGGTAAAGGCCGTTTCCGAGGCCAGCAGCATGGCGCCCAGGCCCACCGCCGAAATCACCAGGAAGATCACGAAGGCCACATTGCGACCCAGGGCCGCCAGTCCCGCCGTCACCGCGCCGTGACGGATGCCATTGCCGAGCGAGCAGAAGTTGTTGGGGCCGGGTGTCAGGGCGATGAGCAGGGCGACCGGAAAGAACAGCAGGGCATCGACGAGATTCATGGCGGTCGCCTGGTGCGCCGCGAGGGCGCCGAAGAGGAAGGGTGGTCGGCTATTTAAACCGTCTTTCCACGCCTTTCTCCACCAGAATCTTCGCCGAGATCTCCTCTACGGAAAAATGCGTGGTGTTGATGAAGGAGATGTTCTCGCGGCGGAACAGACTCTCCACCTCGCGTAGTTCGAATTCGCACTGGGCGAAGCTCGCATAGCGGCTGTTCGGCCGGCGCTCGTGGCGAATCGCCGCCAGCCGCTCGGCGTCGATGGTCAGCCCGAACAGCTTGTCGCGATAGGTCTTGAGCGAGGCGGGGAGTTGCAGGCGCTCCATGTCCTCCTCGGTCAACGGATAGTTCGCCGCGCGGATGCCGTATTGCAGTGCCATGTAGAGGCAGGTCGGCGTCTTGCCGCAGCGCGAGACCCCCACCAGGATCAGATCGGCCTGGGCATAGTGGGTCGTGCGGGCGCCGTCGTCGTTTTCGAGTGCGAAATTGACGGCCTCGATCCGCTCCATGTAGTGACTATTGTGCATGATCGAATGTGACTTCCCTACCGAATACGAAGATTCGGCGGAAAGTTCCCGTTCGAGCGGGGATAAAAACGTGGAGAAGATGTCGATCATGAACCCGTTCGACTGGTCCAGAATGGCCCGGATGTCGCGGTTGACGATGGTATCGAAGATGATGGGTCGCGCACCGTCCTGGACGGCGGCGGCATTGATCTGCTGTACCATCGCCCTGGCCTTGTCCAGCGTATCCACGTAGGGGCGGGTGACCTTCCTGAAGGTGATGTCCCCGAACTGGGCCAGGAGGCTCTGACCGAGGGTTTCGGCCGTGATGCCGGTACCGTCGGAAATGAAAAAGGCGGTTCGTTGCATGGAGGGACGTCCTGGTGGCGTACGGGGCAGGGATCGCTGCACTGTAACCTACCGCCGTCCACTGTCCATGGGGCGAGCGCCGAGGCGTACTGCTTTCCCACAAAGACACAAGATGGAGAGAAGACCTTGGACGAGTATGTAATTTCACTGGAGCAGCTTGGCGTGCACGACGTCGAGCGCGTGGGCGGCAAGAACGCATCCCTCGGCGAGATGATCGCCAACCTGGCCAACGCGGGCGTCTCCGTGCCGGGCGGGTTCGCCACCACGGCCCAGGCCTATCGCGATTTCCTTGAGCAGAGTGGGCTGAACGAGCGTATCCACGCGGCCCTCGATGCCCTGGATGTCGACGACGTCGTCGCCCTGGCCAAGACCGGCGCCCAGATCCGCCAGTGGGTAATGGACGCGCCTTTCCCCGAGCGCCTGGACGCCGAAATCCGCCGGGCCTTCGCCGAGATCTCGGCAGGCAACCCCAATCTCGCTGTCGCCGTACGCTCCTCGGCGACCGCCGAAGACCTGCCGGATGCCTCCTTCGCCGGTCAGCAGGAAACCTTCCTCAATATCCGCGGCGTCGACAACGTCATCCGCGCGGCCAAGGAAGTCTTCGCCTCCCTCTTCAATGACCGCGCCATCGCCTACCGCGTGCACCAGGGCTTCGATCACAAGCTGGTCGCCCTGTCCGCCGGCGTGCAGCGCATGGTGCGTTCGGAAACCGGCGCCGCTGGCGTGCTCTTCACCCTGGATACCGAATCCGGTTTCCGCGATGCGGTCTTCGTCACCGCTGCCTATGGCCTGGGCGAGACCGTGGTGCAGGGCGCGGTGAACCCGGACGAATTCTATGTCCACAAGCCCACCCTGGAAGCCGGTCGCCCGGCCATCCTCAGACGCAACCTGGGCAGCAAGGCCATCAAGATGGTCTATGGCGAAGAAGCCAAGGCCGGTCGCTCCGTGCGCACCGTCGATGTCGAGCCCGCGGATCGCGCGCGTTTCTCCATCACCGATGCCGAGGTCACCGAACTGTCCAAGCAGGCGCTGATCATCGAGCGTCACTATGGTCGGCCGATGGACATCGAATGGGCCAAGGACGGCGACGACGGCAAGCTCTACATCGTCCAGGCGCGCCCGGAAACGGTGAAGAGCCGGGCCAGCGCCACCGTCATGGAGCGCTACCTGCTCAAGGACAAGGGCCTGGTGCTGGTGGAAGGCCGCGCCATCGGCCAGCGCATCGGCGCCGGCAAGGTCAAGATCATCCGCGACGTGAGCGAGATGGATCGTGTCCAGCCCGGTGACGTCCTGGTCTCCGACATGACCGATCCCGACTGGGAGCCGGTGATGAAGCGCGCCAGCGCCATCGTCACCAACCGCGGCGGCCGTACCTGCCACGCCGCCATCATCGCCCGCGAGCTGGGGATCCCGGCCGTGGTCGGTTGCGGCAACGCCACCAGCCTGCTCAAGGACGGCCAGACCGTCACCGTCTCCTGTGCCGAAGGTGACACCGGCCTGATCTACGAAGGCGAACTGGACTTCGACATCCGCCAGAGCTCGGTGGATGCCATGCCCGAGCTGCCATTCAAGATCATGATGAACGTCGGTAACCCCGACCGCGCCTTCGACTTCGCCCAGCTGCCCAATGCTGGCGTGGGCCTGGCCCGCCTGGAATTCATCATCAACCGCATGATCGGCGTGCACCCCAAGGCGCTGCTCAACTACGACAGCCTGCCCTTCGAGGTGAAGGAAAGCGTCGACAAGCGCATCGCCGGTTACTCGGATCCGGTCGGCTTCTATGTCGAAAAGCTGGTGGAAGGGGTGTCCACCCTGGCCGCCGCCTTCTGGCCGAAAAAGGTCATCGTGCGCCTATCGGACTTCAAGTCCAACGAGTACGCCAATCTGATCGGCGGCAAACTCTACGAACCTGAGGAAGAGAACCCCATGCTGGGCTTCCGCGGTGCCTCTCGCTACATCAGCGAGAACTTCCGCGATTGCTTCGAGCTGGAATGCCGCGCCATGAAGAAGGTGCGCGAAGAGATGGGCCTGACCAACGTCGAGCTCATGGTGCCCTTCGTGCGCACCCTGGACGAGGCGGCGCGGGTGGTCGAGCTGCTCGGCGAGAACGGCCTCAAGCGCGGTGAGAACGACCTGCGCGTCATCATGATGTGCGAGCTGCCCTCCAACGCCCTGTTGGCGGACGAGTTCCTCGAGCACTTCGACGGCTTCTCCATCGGCTCCAACGATCTGACCCAGCTCACCCTGGGCCTGGATCGGGACTCCGGCATCATTGCCCACCTGTTCGACGAGCGTAATCCGGCGGTCAAGAAGCTGCTGGCCAATGCCATCGCGGCCTGTAACCGGGCCGGTAAGTACATCGGCATCTGCGGTCAGGGTCCCTCGGACCACCCGGACCTGGCCAAGTGGCTGATGGAGCAGGGCATCGAGAGCGTCTCGCTCAACCCCGACTCCGTGCTCGACACCTGGTTCTTCCTGGCTGAAGGCAACGCCTGATCCCAGGGGTCACCCTGCCTGCCTGAGGCAGGGTGACTCTTTCCAGGATTAATCCCCCATTCCCCACGAGCGTGGCCCTGCCCAGCTGGAGTCACGTTCGCCGGATCGCCTCACCACACGGGGGCAGGATCCTTGCACGAGACACCAGATGCAGCAGTACGACAGTGATGTGGAACAGGGCCTCGTCTATGGCTATCTCCTCGAAGGCCGCGGTGGTGGACGGCGCCTGAGTCGCCGTGAACTGGCCGAGGTCGAGCCGGGTCCCGGCGAGGTGCTGTGGCTGCACTGGGATCGCAGTGTGCCCGAGGCCCAGGCCTGGCTCCGGCAATCCAGTGGTCTGAGCGAATTCGCCTGCGATCTGCTGCTGGAAGAAGCGACCCGCCCACGCCTGGTCAATCAGCCCGACGACAGCCTCCTGCTGTTCCTGCGCGGGGTGAACCTCAATCCTGGCGCCGTGCCCGAAGACATGGTGTCGCTGCGGGTATTCGTCGATAAACGCCGGGTGATCTCGCTGCGCATGAGGCCCATGAAGGCTGCCGCCGAAGTCCAAGAGGACCTGGAGGCGGGCATCGGCGCCCAGAATGCCGAGGAGCTGGTGCTCTACCTCGCCAGCTACATGACCAGTCGGGTCGATGACCTGGTGCGTGGCCTGTCCGATCAACTCGATAGTCTCGAGGAGCAGGTCGACCAGGACGAGGGCAGCCTGCCCGACCATGCCCAGGTGCTGACCCTCAGGCGCCGCGCCACCGGGCTGCGCCGTTATCTGGCCCCGCAGCGTGACATCTATGGCGATCTGGCTCGTGGCAAGCCGGCCTGGTTCGTCGAGGCGGCCAGTCAGGGTTACTGGAGCGAATTGCACAACAGTCTGGTGCGCAACCTGGAAGAGCTCGAGGTCATGCGCGAGCGGGTCGCGCTGCTGCAGGACGCCGAGCAACGGGCGACCACGGAAAAGACCAACCGCACCCTCTATCTGCTGGCCATCATCACTGGCTTCTTCCTGCCCATCAGCTTTATCACCGGTCTGCTCGGGATGAACATGGGGGGCATGCCGGGTTCGTCATCCGCCTTCGGTTTCGTGGCTGCCTGCCTGCTGATCGGCGCGGTGGCGGTCTTCCAGGTCTGGCTGTTTCGCCGACTGCGCTGGCTGTGACCCGTCTCCACCTCGCTGCGTCAAGAGGAAACGACCAGCGAGGTGCCTATGCACGATCCCTTCGAAGCGTCCCTCAAAGCGCTCCTCAATACCCCGGCCAATGCCCAGGACGAGGAGGGCGATGATCAGGCACGATTGCACCGTGTGCTCAAGACCGCCAATCGTCAGGTGGGCGCGGGTGCGCTGTTCGATCTGATCGGGCGGCACTGGGCATCGGCGCTGCTGCTGGCACTGGGCAACGGCGCCCCTCATCTGAAGCCGCGCTCGCGCCGTACCGCACGTAGCGAATCTTCCCCGGAGATCCTGAAGTAGATGGAATTCGATATCTGGACCCAGAGTCTGCTGTCCGCCATGACCACCCTGTGGAGCAAGGTGGCCGGCTTCATTCCCAACGTCTTCGGCGCCCTGGTGGTGATCCTGGCGGGCTTCGCGGTTGCCAAGATTCTCGACACCGTGCTGTCGAAGGTGCTCGCCAAGCTCGGCCTGGACCGCGTGCTCGCCGGTGCCGGCGTGACCAAGCAACTGGCCAAGATCGGCATGCGCATGCCGGTCACCACTTTGATCGGCCGGATCGTCTACTGGTTCGTCCTGCTGGTGTTCCTGGTGTCGGCGGCCGAGTCCCTGGGTTTGCAGCGCGTTTCCTCCACCCTGGACGTCATGGCGCTCTATGTGCCCAAGATCTTTGGCGCCGCCCTGGTGCTCATCGTCGGGGTGCTGCTGGCGCAACTGGTCAGCGGCCTGGTCCACGGCGCCGCCGAGGGCGTCGGCCTGGATTACGCCGCAGGGCTGGGGCGTCTGGCCCAGGGCCTGGTCATCATCATTGCGATCTCGGTCGCGGTCGGTCAGCTGGAGATCAAGACCGAACTGCTGAACCTGGTCATCGCCATCGTGCTCACCGCCTTCGCCCTGGCTGCAGCCCTGGCCCTGGGGCTGGGTAGCCGGGGACTGGTGTCGCAGATTCTGGCCGGTATCTACGTGCGCGAACTCTACGAAGTCGGCCAGTGGGTGACCTTGGCGGACGTCGAAGGCGAGATCGAGGAGATCGGTACCGCCAAGACCCTCATCATGACCGAGGAGGGCGACATCGTTTCGGTTCCGAACCGTCTATTGCTGGAGGCTCAGGTCCGCAGCCGCTGACAGGCGCCGCGGAGATGGCTATCATGCCCGCCACTTTTTGGTAGCCAATTCCGTCTTGAACAAGCCTGCCCCTCATGCCTACGATCCGACCACGCTCAGCGATGAAGAGCTGGTCCAGCGCGCGCATGGTGAACTCTTCCACGTGACGCGAGCCTACGAAGAACTGATGCGCCGCTATCAGCGCACCCTGTTCAACGTCTGCGCCCGTTACCTGGGGAACGACCGGGATGCCGACGATGTCTGCCAGGAGATCATGCTGAAGGTGCTTTACGGTTTGAAGAATTTCGAGGGGAAATCGAAATTCAAGACCTGGCTGTACAGCATCACCTACAACGAGTGCATCACTCAGTACCGCAAGGAACGCCGCAAGCGGCGGCTGGTGGAGGCATTAAGTCTGGATCCGATGGAGGAAGCCTCCGAGGAACGGGCGCCGAAGCTGGAAGAAAAGGGAGGGATGGATCGCTGGCTGGTCCATGTGGGGCAGGTCGATCGGGAGATCCTGGTGCTGCGTTTCGTCGCGGAGCTGGAGTTCCAGGAGATAGCCGACATCATGCACATGGGGCTCAGCGCCACCAAGATGCGATACAAGCGGGCACTCGACAAACTGCGTGACAAGTTCGCAGCTGAAGTTGAGGGCTGACCGGATGTGTCAGCTGTAAGTTTTTGAACTTCACGAAAACTTGTTGTCGAAGCCTCCGGAGATTGCCGGAATTAGTACCACTAAAATGGGGATACAAAGGATGAAACTGAAGAGCACCTTGGGCGTCGTGATCGGCTCCCTGCTGGCAAGCGCCTCGCTGAGCGCCCTGGCACAAGGTCAAGGCGCCGTCGAGACTGAGCTGTTCGGCAGCCGTCTGTTCACCGACAGCCAGCGCAACATGACCAACGCTGACCTGTACGGCGGTTCCGTTGGCTACTTCCTGACCGACGACGTTGAGCTGGCGTTGTCCTACGGTGAGTACCATAACGCTCGTGGCGACCGCGACCTGGGCCACAAGAACATCAAGGGCAGCCTGGCCGCTCTGGATGCCTACTACCACTTCGGTCAGCCCGGCGTCGGCCTGCGTCCGTACGTGTCCGGTGGTTTCGCTCACCAGTCCATCAGCAACCGCGACATCAACGAAGGTGGTCGTGATCACTCCACCTACGCCAACCTGGGTGCCGGCCTGAAGTACTACTTCACCGAGAACCTGTATGCCCGTACCGGCGTGCAAGCCAACTACAACATCGACTACGGCGACACCGAGTGGAGCGCTGCTGTTGGTGTTGGTCTGAACTTCGGTGGTTCCACCAAGAAAGAAGTCGCTCCGGCTCCGGCTCCGGCTCCCGTTGCTGACGTCTGCACCGATTCCGACAACGATGGCGTTTGCGACAACGTCGACAAGTGCCCGAACACCCCGGCCAACGTCACCGTTGACGCTACCGGCTGCCCGGCTGCCGCTGAAACCGTTCGCGTCGAGCTGGACGTGAAGTTCGATTTCGACAAGGCCGTGGTCAAGCCCAACAGCTACGCCGACATCAAGAACCTGGCTGACTTCATGCAGCAGTACCCGCAGACCTCGACCACCGTTGAAGGCCACACCGACTCCGTCGGCACTGACGCCTACAACCAGAAGCTGTCCGAGCGTCGTGCCAACGCCGTGCGTAACGTGCTGGTCAACCAGTACGGCGTGCAGGGTGGCCGTGTGAACGCTGTTGGTTACGGTGAGTCCCGCCCGGTTGCTGACAACGCTACCGAAGCCGGTCGCGCTGTTAACCGTCGCGTAGAAGCCGAAGTCGAAGCTCAGGCCAAGTAATCTGCCTGATCCAGACGTGAAAAAGCCCGCCTAGTGCGGGCTTTTTCATGCCTGACGTTCTTGGCGTCAGACGTAGATCCAGGCACTGCAGGCATAAAAAACCCCGCCGAAGCGGGGTTCTTCTTTACGGATCGATCAGCCGCGATCGTCCGAGATATCACGTTGGACAACGCCGGTGTACAGCTGGCGCGGCCGGCCGATCTTGTAGGGGCCGGACAGCATTTCCTGCCAATGCGAGATCCAGCCAACGGTCCGCGCCATGGCGAAGATCACGGTGAACATGCTGGTCGGAATACCGATCGCCTTGAGGATGATGCCAGAGTAGAAGTCCACGTTCGGATAGAGGTTGCGCTCGACGAAGTAGGGGTCCTTGCGGGCCAGTTCTTCCAGGCGCATGGCCAGCTCCAGCTGCGGATCGTTGATGCCGAGCTCGGCCAGGACTTCGTCGCAGGTCTGCTTCATCACCGTGGCGCGGGGATCGAAGTTCTTGTAGACCCGGTGGCCGAAGCCCATCAGCTTGAACGGATCGTTCTTGTCCTTGGCCTTGGCCACGAACTTGTCGATGTTGGCGACATCGCCGATCTCGTCCAGCATCTTCAGCACGGCTTCGTTGGCACCACCATGCGCCGGACCCCAGAGGGCGGCAATGCCGGCAGCGATGCAGGCGAAGGGGTTGGCGCCCGAAGAGCCGGCCAGGCGAACGGTGGAGGTGGAAGCATTCTGCTCATGGTCGGCATGCAGGATGAAGATGCGATCCATGGCACGGGCCAGCACTGGGCTGATGGGTTTTTCCTCGCACGGGGTGTTGAACATCATGTGCAGGAAGTTTTCCGCATAGCCCAGGTTGTTGCGGGGATACATCATCGGCTGACCCATGGAGTACTTGTGCACCATGGCGGCTAGGGTCGGCATCTTGGCGATCAGGCGCATCGCCGAAATCTCGCGGTGCTGCGGATCGGTGATGTCCAGGGAGTCGTGATAAAAGGCCGACAAGGCACCGACCACGCCGCACATGATGGCCATGGGATGCGCATCGCGACGGAAGCCGTTGAAGAAGTTCTTCAGTTGCTCGTGAACCATAGTGTGGTTCTTGATGGTGTCAACGAACTGCACTTTTTCTTGCGCGTTCGGCAACTCACCCTTGAGCAGCAGGTAACAGGTCTCGAGGTAGTCGGATTTCTCCGCCAATTGCTCGATCGGGTAGCCACGATGCAGCAGGATGCCCTTGTCACCGTCGATGTAAGTGATCTTGGACTCACACGAGGCAGTGGACATGAAGCCCGGGTCGAAGGTGAACACACCAGTGGAGGTGAGGTTGCGAACATCGATCACGTCCGGGCCGAGGGTGCCGGACATAACGGGCAGGTCAACCGGATCCGCTCCCGAGATGATCAACTGCGCTTTCTTGTCAGCCATTAGGCCTCCTTATTTTGCTTTGAAATCATCAATAAACCCTCCACTCAGGGCCTCGCCCACTATAGAGGGATAAATTTGAAAGTCAATTTACGAAAATATCACCCTAGAGGCGCTTTCTGGGCAGATTGTGCGGCGAAAAGACATTAACACGCAGGCTTCTGAATATCAGCTGGCGACGTCGGGATCGGGTATCCGCGTTTGTCATGAGTAGGCTAACTGTCTATAATTCTCGCCCGACCGTGCCGGGTCGGCGAGCTGATGCCGAGCGGTCGAGACGCTTTCAACAGGAAGCGTGTAGCAGATGTGGAATCTCCTATAACTAGCCCGACCGTAATTGGGCCCTCAGTGTGAAAGAAGCCGTGAATAGCAAACGACCTGTAAACCTAGATCTCAGGACCATCAAACTACCTATCACAGCTTATACCTCGATTCTTCACCGTATCTCCGGCGTCATCCTCTTCCTCGGCATCGCAGTCATGCTCTATGGCCTGCATCTGTCGCTGGGTAGCCCGGAAGGCTTCGGCCAAGTGAAAGCTTTTCTGGCCTATCCGCTGGTCAAGCTCGTGATCTGGGGTCTGCTGTCCGCATTGCTCTACCACCTGGTCGCCGGCATTCGGCACCTGATCATGGATGGTGGCGCCGGCGAAACCCTGCAGGGCGGCAAGCTGGGTGCGCAGCTCGTGCTGGTCATTTCCGCAGTTCTGATCATTCTGGCAGGGGTTTGGGTATGGTAACCAACGTCACCAATCTTTCGCGTTCCGGTCTCTACGACTGGATGGCTCAACGGGTCTCGGCAGTCGTCCTTGCGGTCTACTTCCTCTTTCTCATCGGCTTCCTGATCCTTCATCCAGGGCTCACCTTCGAGCAATGGCACGGCCTGTTCTCCCACACCCTGATGCGCATCTTCAGCCTGTTGGCGCTGGTGTCCATCTGCGTTCATGCCTGGGTTGGTATGTGGACCATCTCCACCGACTACCTGACCACCATGGCAATCGGCAAGGGTGCTACCGCCGTGCGTTTTCTCTTCCAGGCGGTATGCGGGTTCGCGATGTTCGCGTTCTTCGTCTGGGGCGTGCAGATCTTCTGGGGTGTTTGATCTATGTCCACAATTCGTCATATTTCGTTTGATGCCATCATCGTAGGTGGCGGCGGCGCCGGTATGCGCGCCGCCCTGCAACTGGCCCAGTCCGGCCACAAGACCGCGGTGATCACCAAGGTTTTCCCGACCCGCTCCCATACCGTGTCCGCTCAGGGCGGCATTACCTGTGCCATCGCTTCGGCCGACCCGAACGACGACTGGCGCTGGCACATGTACGACACCGTCAAGGGGTCGGACTACATCGGTGACCAGGACGCCATCGAGTACATGTGTTCCGTGGGCCCAGAAGCGGTCTTCGAACTCGAGCACATGGGGCTGCCGTTTTCCCGTACCGAGCAGGGCCGCATCTATCAGCGTCCCTTCGGCGGTCAGTCCAAGGACTACGGCAAGGGTGGCCAGGCCGCACGTACCTGCGCCGCGGCCGACCGTACCGGTCACGCTCTGCTGCACACCCTCTATCAGGGCAACCTGAAGAACAACACGGTGTTCCTCAACGAGTGGTACGCCGTGGATCTGGTCAAGAACCAGGATGGTGTCGTGGTCGGCGTCATCGCCATCGCCATCGAAACCGGCGAGACCGTCTACGTCAAGGCCAAGGCCACCGTGCTGGCCACCGGCGGTGCGGGTCGTATCTATGCCTCCACCACCAACGCCCTGATCAACACCGGTGACGGCGTCGGCATGGCGCTGCGCGCCGGCGTGCCGGTGCAGGACATCGAGATGTGGCAGTTCCACCCCACCGGCATCGCCGGCGCCGGGGTACTGGTCACCGAGGGTTGCCGCGGTGAGGGTGGCTACTTGATCAACAAGCATGGCGAGCGCTTCATGGAGCGCTATGCGCCCAACGCCAAGGACCTGGCCGGTCGCGACGTGGTCGCCCGTTCCATGGTCAAGGAAGTGCTGGCCGGCAACGGTTGCGGTCCGGATGGCGATCACGTGCTGCTGAAGCTGGATCACCTGGGTGAAGACGTGCTGCACAGCCGTCTGCCCGGTATCTGCGAACTGTCCAAGACCTTCGCCCATGTCGATCCGGTCGTCGCACCGGTGCCCGTGATCCCCACCTGCCACTATATGATGGGCGGCATCGCCACCAACATTCATGGCCAGGCCATCACCCAGGACGCCAACGGCAACGACAAGATCATCGAAGGCCTGTTTGCCGTAGGCGAGGTGGCCTGCGTGTCCGTGCACGGGGCCAACCGTCTGGGTGGCAACTCGCTGCTGGACCTGGTGGTCTTCGGGCGTGCCGCTGGTCTGCACCTGGAGAAGGCGCTCAAGGAAGGTATCGAGCACCGCGGTGCCTCGGAAAGCGATCTGGAAGCCTCGCTGCAGCGCCTGTCCGGCGTCAACGAGCGCACCACCGGTGACGACGTCGCCACCCTGCGCAAGCAACTGCAGACCTGCATGCAGAACTACTTCGGGGTGTTCCGCACCGGCGAGTACATGCAGAAGGGCATCGCCGAGCTGGCCGACCTGCGCGAGCGCATCGCCAAGGTCAAGATCAACGACAAGAGTCAGGGCTTCAACACCGCCCGTATCGAAGCGCTCGAGTTGCAGAACCTGCTCGAAGTGGCCGAAGCGACCGCCATCGCCGCCGAGAACCGCAAAGAGTCCCGTGGTGCTCACGCCCGTGAAGACTTCGAAGAGCGCGACGACGAGAACTGGCTGTGCCACACCCTCTATTTCCCCGGTGAAAAGCGGGTCAGTAAGCGTGACGTCAACTTCGCGCCCAAGACCGTACCGATGTTCGAACCCAAGGTTCGGACTTATTAAAGGTGACCACCATGTTGAAAGTCAGCGTTTATCGTTACAACCCGGATCAGGACGGCCTGCCGTCCATGCAGGAGTTCCAGGTCGATACCGGTGGGAAGGACCTCATGGTGCTGGACGTCCTGGCTCTGATCAAAGAGCAGGATGAAGGCTTCTCCTACCGTCGTTCCTGCCGCGAAGGCGTGTGCGGCTCCGACGGTATGAACATCAACGGCAAGAACGGCCTGGCATGCATCACGCCGTTGTCGGCGGTGGTCAAGAACGGCAAGCTGGTCGTGCGTCCGCTGCCTGGCCTGCCGGTCATTCGTGACCTGGTCGTCGACATGAGCATCTTCTACAAGCAGTACGAGAAGGTGAAGCCGTTCCTGCAGAACGAGACCCCAGCACCGGCCATCGAGCGCCTGCAGAGCCCGGAAGACCGCGAGAAGATCGATGGTCTGTACGAGTGCATTCTGTGCGCCTGCTGCTCGACGTCCTGCCCGTCCTTCTGGTGGAATCCCGACAAGTTCCTCGGCCCCGCTGCGCTGCTGCAGGCCTATCGTTTCCTGGCCGACAGTCGCGACACCAAGACCCAGGAGCGTCTGGCCGCCATGGACGATCCGTTCAGCGTGTTCCGCTGCCGTTCGATCATGAACTGCGTGGCGGTATGTCCCAAGGGGCTGAACCCGACCAAGGCCATTGGCCATGTGCGGGCGATGCTGCTGCAGAGCGGTACCTGATCCACGTCCCGCCCGGCCAGTTGTGCCGGGCGGGTTCGTTAGCGACCTTGATAGCTTGATTCAACCAATGTCCATTCAGGGATACCCGGAACCGCATCCGGGCATTGGCGCAGTCGTAGTGAGGCCAGGTCTCGCGTCGAGGCTGGTCATCGGCTGATGCTATCTCTGCCGAAGGGGTGAACTAGATGCACGAAAGTCAGATGCAGCAACTGTGGGACAGCGCTCACCTGTCCGGCAGTAATGCTGCCTATGTGGAAGAGCTCTATGAGCTGTTTCTGCACGATGCCAACGCTGTGCCGGAAGAATGGCGCACCTACTTCCAGAAGCTTCCCGCGGTCACTGGCAATTCGCCGGACGTCGCGCATTCCGCGATCCGCGACCATTTCGTGCTGCTGGGCAAGAATCAGCGGCGAGCTCAGCCGGTCTCGGCCGGTACCGTCAGTTCCGAACACGAGAAGAAGCAGGTCGAAGTCCTGCGTCTGATCCAGGCGTACCGTCTGCAGGGTCATCAGGCTGCCCAACTCGACCCCTTGGGTCTGTGGCAGCGTCAGCCGCCTGCCGATCTGCTGCTCAACCACTATGGGTTGACCGACGCCGATCTGGATACCACCTTCCGTACCGGTGAATTGTTCATCGGCAAAGAGGAAGCAACTCTCCGCGAAATCAGGGATGCGCTGCAAGAGACATATTGCCGCACGGTTGGTGCGGAGTTCATGCACATCGTCGATTCTGAGGAGCGCCGCTGGTTCCTGCAGCGCCTGGAAAGCGTCCGTGGCCGTCCGCAGTATTCGCCGGAAGTCCGTACCCATCTGCTGGAGCGTCTGACCGCCGCCGAGGGTCTGGAAAAGTACCTGGGCACCAAGTACCCGGGCACCAAGAGATTCGGCCTGGAAGGTGGCGAGAGCCTGATTCCGCTGATCGACGAGATCATCCAGCGTTCCGGCTCCTATGGGGTCAAGGAACTGGTGATCGGCATGGCCCACCGTGGCCGCCTGAACGTGCTGGTCAACACCCTGGGCAAGAACCCGCGCGACCTGTTCGACGAGTTCGAAGGCAAGAAGCTGGTCGAGCTGGGCTCCGGTGACGTCAAGTATCACCAGGGCTTCTCCTCCAACGTCATGACCCAGGGCGGCGAAGTCCACCTGGCGCTGGCGTTCAATCCCTCGCACCTGGAGATCGTCTCTCCGGTGGTGGAAGGTTCGGTACGCGCGCGCCAGGATCGCCGCGGCGATCGCTCCGGCGACAAGGTCGTGCCCGTGGCCATCCACGGCGACGCCGCCTTCGCCGGCCAGGGCGTGGTCATGGAAACCTTCCAGATGTCGCAGACCCGGGCCTACAAGACCGGCGGCACCCTGCACCTCGTGATCAACAACCAGGTGGGCTTCACCACCAACCGCCAGGAAGACGCGCGCTCCACCGAGTACGCCACCGATGTCGCCAAGATGATCCAGGCGCCGATCTTCCATGTGAACGGCGACGATCCCGAGGCGGTGCTGTTCGTCACCCAGCTGGCGGTCGACTACCGCATGCAGTTCAAGCGTGACATCGTCATCGACCTGGTGTGCTACCGCCGTCGCGGCCACAACGAGGCCGACGAGCCGAGCGGCACCCAGCCGTTGATGTATCAGCAGATCGCCAAGCAGCGCACCACCCGCGATCTCTATGCGGATGCCCTGACCCAGGCCGGCGTGGTCACTGCCGAGCAGGTCCAGGCACAGTTCGAAGCCTATCGCGGTGCCCTTGACGAGGGCCGTCACGTCGTGGCCAGCTTGGTCAAGGAGCCCAATCGCGACCTGTTCGTCGACTGGAAACCCTACCTCGGCCATGCCTGGACCGCCCGGCACGACACCGGCTTCGACCTCAAGACCCTGCAGGATTTGGCCAACAAGCTGCTGCAGGTTCCGGAAGGCGTCGTGGTCCAGCGTCAGGTCGGCAAGATCCTCGAAGATCGCCAGAAGATGACCGCTGGCGGTCTGCCTTTGAACTGGGGCTTCGCCGAGACCATGGCCTACGCCACCCTGTTGCACGAAGGCCATCCGATCCGCATCACCGGTCAGGATGTCGGCCGTGGCACCTTCTCGCACCGTCACGCGGTGCTGCACAACCAGAAGGACGCTGTACCCTACGTGCCCCTGCAGCACCTGGCCGAGAATCAGCCGTCGTTCGAGATCTACGACTCCTTCCTGTCCGAGGAAGCGGTACTGGGCTTCGAATACGGCTACGCCACCACCACGCCCAATGCGCTGGTGGTCTGGGAAGCCCAGTTCGGTGACTTCGCCAACGGTGCCCAGGTCGTCATCGACCAGTTCATCACCAGCGGCGAGATCAAGTGGGGTCGTCTCTGCGGCCTGACCATGCTGCTGCCCCATGGCTACGAAGGCCAGGGCCCGGAGCACTCCTCGGCACGCCTGGAGCGTTATCTGCAACTGTGCGCCGAGCAGAACATCCAGGTCTGTGTACCCACCACGCCGGCGCAGATCTACCATCTGTTGCGTCGCCAGGTGATCCGCCCGCTGCGCAAGCCGCTGGTGGTACTCACGCCCAAGTCGCTGCTGCGCCACAAGCTGGCCATCTCGACCCTGGAAGACCTGGCCCATGGCTCCTTCCAGACCGTGATCAACGAACTGGATCAGATCGATGCCCAGCAGGTGAAGCGCCTGGTGCTGTGCAGCGGCAAGGTCTACTACGACCTGCTGGAAAAGCGCCGCAGCGAGAATCGCCAGGACATCGCCATCGTGCGTCTGGAGCAGCTCTACCCGTTCCCGGAAGACGATCTGGCCGACGTACTGGCCGGCTATCCGAACCTCGAGCGCGTGGTCTGGTGCCAGGAAGAGCCGATGAACCAGGGCGCCTGGTACTGCAGCCAGCATCACATGCGCCGCGCCGTGTCCGGTTACAAGCAGGGCCTGGGTCTGGAATACGCCGGTCGCGATGCGTCCGCCGCGCCGGCCTGCGGCTATGCCTCCATGCACGCCGAGCAGCAGGAAAAACTGCTGCACGATGCTTTCTCCGTTTGATTCGCCACGCGACTACTAGAGATCACTAAGGAAATTCATAGAATGGCTATCGAGATCAAAGCCCCTACCTTCCCGGAATCGGTCGCTGACGGCACCGTCGCCACCTGGCACAAGAAGCCCGGCGAAGCGGTCAAGCGTGACGAACTGCTGGTCGACATCGAAACCGACAAGGTCGTGCTGGAAGTCGTGGCACCGGCCGATGGCGTCCTGGCCGAAATCCTGAAGAACGAAGGCGATACCGTGCTGAGCGAAGAAGTCATCGCTCGCGTGGAGGAGGGCGCCACTGCCGCCGCCGCTCCGGCTGCCCAGCCGGCTGCCGCCAGTGCTCCGGCCGCCGCACCGGCCGTCGGTGGTGAAGAGGATCCGATCCTGGCGCCCGCCGCGCGCAAGATCGCCGAAGAGAACGGCATCGACCCGGCTACCCTGGTCGGCACCGGCAAGGGTGGTCGCATCACCAAGGAAGACGCCGTCGCCGCTGTCGAGGCCAAGAAGTCCGGCGCTGCCACTCCGGCTGCCAAGCCCGCTGCCGCCGCCGCTCCGGTGGTGACCGCCGCTGGCGACCGCACCGAGAAGCGCGTGCCCATGACCCGCCTGCGCGCCAAGGTCGCCGAGCGCCTGGTTGAAGCCCAGTCCAGCATGGCCATGCTGACGACCTTCAACGAGGTCAACATGAAGCCGATCATGGACCTGCGCTCCAAGTACAAGGACATGTTCGAGAAGAAGCACAATGGCGTACGCCTGGGCTTCATGTCCTTCTTCGTCAAGGCGGCCACCGAGGCGCTCAAGCGCCAGCCGGGCGTCAACGCCTCCATCGACGGCAACGACATCGTCTACCACGGCTACCAGGACATCGGCGTGGCCGTGTCCAGCGACCGTGGCCTGGTGGTGCCGGTGCTGCGCAACGCCGAGTTCATGAGCTTGGCGGAAGTGGAAGGCACCATCGCCGACTTCGGCAAGAAGGCCAAGGCCGGCAAGCTGACCATGGAAGACATGCAGGGTGGTACCTTCACCATCTCCAACGGTGGTGTCTTCGGTTCGCTGCTGTCCACTCCCATCGTCAACCCGCCGCAGACCGCGATCCTGGGCATGCACAAGATCCAGGAACGCCCGATGGCGGTGAACGGCCAGGTGGTGATCCTGCCGATGATGTATCTTGCGCTGTCCTACGACCATCGCCTGATCGATGGCAAGGAAGCCGTGACCTTCCTGGTCACCATGAAGGACCTGCTGGAAGACCCGGCTCGTCTGCTGCTGGACATCTGATCCGGCTCTCGCGGTGCGGGGCAGGGGCCACGCACCGCTTCAAGTTTTCCTGCCTGAAGCTGCTCCAAGGGGATTAGTGTATGAGCGACAAATTCGACGTAGTGGTGATCGGCGCCGGCCCTGGTGGCTACGTGGCCGCCATCCGCGCCGCGCAGCTTGGCCTGAAGACGGCCTGTGTCGAGCGCTACAAGGGCAAGGAAGGCAAGGTCGCCCTGGGCGGCACCTGCCTGAACGTGGGCTGCATTCCCTCCAAGGCGCTGCTGGACAGCTCCTACAAGTACCACGAGGCCCACGAGGGTTTTAAGGTTCACGGCATCGACGCGCCGAACGTCACCATCGACGTGCCCACCATGATCGGCCGCAAGGACCAGATCGTGAAGAACCTCACCGGCGGCGTGGCCACCCTGTTCAAGGCCAACGGCGTGACCCTGCTGGAAGGCAACGGCAAGCTGCTGTCGGGCAAAAAGGTCGAAGTCACCGGTCTGGACGGCAACGTCCAGGTCGTCGAGGCCGAAAACGTCATCCTGGCGTCCGGCTCGCGTCCCATCGACATCCCGCCGGCTCCGGTGGACCAGAAGGTCATCGTCGATTCCACCGGCGCCCTGGAATTCCAGAGCGTGCCCAAGCGTCTGGGCGTGATCGGTGCCGGCGTCATCGGCCTGGAGCTGGGTTCGGTCTGGGCCCGCCTGGGTGCCGAAGTCACCGTGCTGGAGGCCCTGGACAAGTTCCTGGTCGCCGCCGATGAGCAGGTGTCCAAGGAAGCCTACAAGATCCTCTCCAAGCAGGGTCTGAACATCCGCATGGGTGCTCGTGTGACCGGCTCGCAGGTCAATGGCGAAGAAGTCACCGTCAACTACACCGAAGCCGGTGAAGAAAAGCAGATCACCTTCGATCGCCTGATCGTTGCCGTGGGCCGTCGTCCGGTGACCACCGACCTGCTGGCGTCCGACAGCGGCGTGGAAAGCGACGAGCGTGGCTACATCTACGTCGACGACCACTGCGCCACCAGCGTGCCGGGCGTGTTCGCCATCGGCGACTGCGTGCGCGGTCTGATGCTGGCCCACAAGGCCTCGGAAGAGGGCGTGATGGTCGCCGAGCGCATCGCTGGTCACAAGGCCCAGATGAACTATGATCTGGTCCCCTCGGTGATCTACACCCACCCGGAAATCGCGTGGGTCGGCAAGACCGAGCAGGCCCTGAAGGCCGAAGGCGTCGAAGTCAATGTTGGCACCTTCCCCTTCGCGGTCAGCGGTCGTGCCCTGGCGGCCAATGACACCGCCGGTTTCGTCAAGGTCGTGGCCGATGCCAAGACCGATCGCGTCCTGGGCGTCCATGTGGTCGGCCCGAGCGCGGCGGAGCTGGTACAGCAAGGCGCCATCGCCATGGAATTCGGCACCAGCGCCGAAGACCTGGGCATGATGGTGTTCTCGCACCCGACGTTGTCCGAGGCGCTGCACGAAGCGGCCCTGGCGGTGAACGGTCATGCGATCCACGCAGTGAATCGCAAGAAGCGGTAAGAGATTTACGGAACCACGGGGTCGCCGACCGCCGTGGAGCCTCAGGGCTCCACCGCAGGAAGGCGCCTCGGACTCTTGTGAGTGGGGTGTGAGACACCCTACTAGGGCAGGAGTCACAGGTGGCGCGGTGCCCGCGACCGTCCGGAGGACGGCTCGGAGAACGCACAGCGTCGAATGCGCAATACCCAACGAAGACGGTAGACAAGCATGAATCTCCACGAGTATCAGGGTAAGCAGCTGTTCGCTGAATACGGCCTGCCCGTTTCCAAAGGCTACGCTGTCGACACCCCCCAAGAGGCCTACGAGGCTTGCGGCCGTATCGGCGGCGACGAGTGGGTCGTCAAGGCCCAGGTACACGCCGGTGGCCGTGGTAAGGCTGGTGGTGTGAAGCTGGTCAAGAGCAAGGAAGAAGCCAAGGAATTCGCCGCCAAGTGGCTGGGCCAGCGTCTGGTGACCTACCAGACCGACGCCAATGGTCAGCCGGTCACCAAGATTCTGGTCGAATCCTGCACCGACATCGATCAGGAGCTCTATCTGGGCGCCGTGGTCGATCGTTCCAGCCGCCGTATCGTGTTCATGGCGTCCACCGAAGGTGGCGTGGACATTGAGAAGGTCGCTCACGACACTCCGGAAAAGATTCTCAAGGCCACCATCGATCCGCTGGTGGGCGCTCAGCCCTACCAGGGTCGCGACCTGGCGTTCCAGCTGGGCCTGAAAGGTGACCAGATCAAGCAGTTCACCCAGATCTTCGTTGGTCTGGCCAAGCTGTTCCAGGACTACGACCTGGCGCTGCTGGAAGTGAACCCGCTGGTGATCAAGAAGGACGGCAACCTGCACTGCCTGGATGCCAAGATCAACATCGACAGCAACGCCATCTACCGTCAGCCCAAGCTGCGTGCCTTCCACGACCCGTCGCAGGACGACGCCCGTGAAGCCCATGCGCAGAAGTGGGAACTGAACTACGTGGCCCTGGAAGGCAGCATCGGCTGCATGGTCAACGGTGCCGGTCTGGCGATGGGTACCATGGACATCGTCAACCTGCACGGCGGCAAGCCGGCTAACTTCCTGGACGTGGGCGGCGGCGCGACCAAAGAGCGCGTGACCGAAGCCTTCAAGATCATCCTGTCCGACAGCAACGTGAAGGCCGTTCTGGTCAACATCTTCGGCGGCATCGTGCGCTGCGACATGATCGCCGAAGGCATCATCGGTGCCGTTAAAGAAGTTGGCGTGAAGGTGCCGGTCGTGGTTCGCCTGGAAGGCAACAACGCCGAACTCGGTGCCAAGGTCCTGGCCGAAAGCGGCCTGAACATCATCGCGGCAACCAGCCTGACCGACGCTGCCCAGCAGGTCGTCAAGGCCGCGGAGGGTAAGTAATGAGCGTCCTGATCAACAAAGACACCAAGGTCATCTGCCAGGGCTTCACCGGTAGCCAGGGTACCTTCCACTCCGAACAGGCCATCGCCTACGGCACCCAGATGGTTGGCGGCGTGACCCCCGGCAAGGGCGGTTCCACCCACCTCGGTCTGCCGGTGTTCAACACCGTGCGCGAGGCGGTGGAAGCCACTGGCGCCGATGCTTCGGTGATCTACGTGCCGGCTCCCTTCTGCAAGGACTCCATCCTGGAAGCGGCCTTCGGCGGCATCAAGCTGATCGTCTGCATCACCGAGGGTATCCCCACCCTGGACATGCTGGATGCCAAGGTGAAGTGCGACGAACTGGGCGTGCGCCTGATCGGCCCGAACTGCCCCGGCGTCATCACCCCCGGCGAGTGCAAGATCGGCATCATGCCCGGTCACATTCACCTGCCGGGCAAGGTCGGTATCGTGTCGCGTTCCGGCACCCTGACCTATGAAGCCGTGAAGCAGACCACCGACGCCGGCTTCGGCCAGTCCACCTGCGTGGGCATCGGCGGCGATCCCATCCCGGGTTCGAACTTCATCGATATCCTGAAGCTGTTCCAGGAAGATCCGCAGACCGAAGCCATCGTGATGATCGGCGAGATCGGCGGCAGCGCTGAAGAAGAAGCCGCGGCCTACATCAAGGCCAACGTGACCAAGCCGGTGGTGTCCTACATCGCCGGCGTCACCGCTCCGCCCGGCAAGCGCATGGGCCACGCTGGCGCCATCATCTCCGGTGGCAAGGGCACGGCGGACGAGAAGTTCGCCGCCCTGCAGGACGCCGGTGTGAAGACCGTGCGGTCCCTGGCCGACATCGGCAAGGCCCTGGCCGAGCTGACCGGTTGGGAAGTAAAGCAGGCCTGAGTCTGACTGACTGTAGAAAAGGCCGCCTTCGGGCGGCCTTTTTCATGGGCGCGCTCATGACGCCTCATCAGCTGCCGGCTGCCTTTTCGCCGGTAATTCGTTAGGATGGCAACCTTCCGCTCCAACGGCCACGCCGTGGCCCCGCCAAGACCTGCTCCCATGAGGGCGGGCTGCCTCGTTTTCCTCATTGCTGGTACTGCCTTCCATGAAAGCTTTGCAAAGCCGGGATGTCCTGGCCCTTGGATTCATGACGTTCGCGTTGTTCGTCGGCGCGGGCAACATCATCTTTCCCCCGATCGTCGGTCTGCAGGCGGGCGAGCACGTCTGGAGCGCCGCCCTGGGCTTCCTGCTGACCGCCGTCGGCCTGCCGGTGCTGACGCTGATCGCCCTGGCACGGGTCGGCGGTGGCATGGATGCCCTGAGCAAGCCGCTCGGCCAGACGGCCGCCCGCACCCTGGCCATCGTCTGCTACCTGTCGGTGGGGCCGCTGTTCGCTACGCCGCGCACCGCCACGGTGTCCTTCGAGGTCGGCGTCGCGCCGCTGCTGGGCAACGGACCCATACCGCTGTTTCTCTACAGCCTGGCCTACTTCCTAGTGGTGCTGGTGGTCTCGCTCTATCCGGGACGCCTGCTCGACACCGTGGGACGCTTTCTTGGTCCGCTGAAGATCCTGGCGCTGGCAGTGCTGGGTGGTGCGGCGCTGTTCTGGCCAGCCGGCGGTCCTGCCACGGCAGCGCCGGACTATGCTTCGCGGGCGCTGTCCCAGGGCTTCGTCAACGGCTACCTGACCATGGATACCCTGGGCGCCCTGGTGTTCGGTATCGTCATCGTCAACGCCATTCGCGCCCGGGGCGTGACGGCGCCGCAATTGCTGACGCGCTATACCATCATCGCCGGCCTGATCGCCGGGGCAGGGCTGGTGCTGGTCTACCTGAGCCTGTTCCAGCTCGGCGCCGGCAGCGGGTCACTGGTGCCCCACGCCAGCAATGGCGCCGAGGTCCTGCATGCCTATGTGCAGCACACCTTCGGCAGTGTCGGCAGCGACTTTCTCGCGGTGCTGATTACCCTGGCCTGTCTGGTCACGGCGGTGGGGCTGACCTGCGCGTGCGCGGAATTCTTCAGTGAATTCCTGCCATTCAGCTATCGCAGCCTGGTGGTTCTGCTGGCGGCCTTCTCGCTGCTGGTGTCCAACCTGGGGCTGACCCAGCTGATCCAGATTTCGGTGCCCATCCTGACCGCCATCTATCCGCCCTGCATCGCGCTGGTGGTGCTGAGCTTCTTCACCGCCCGCTGGGCGGCGCCCGGGCGCATTCTCGGTCCGGTGCTGCTGGTCGCCCTGGCCTTCGGCATCCTCGACGGCCTGCAGGCTGCGCACCTGAGCGTGCCCTATTTGAGCGAGGCCGTGCAGTGGTTGCCGCTGGCCGACTCGGGTCTGGGCTGGCTGTTGCCGGCCGTGGTGGTGGGCCTGGTCGCGCTGGTGCTGGAAAGCCTGAGGCGTGGCGGGCATGCCCAAGCGGACGAGGCCGAGCCGGATCCTTCGCGCTCCTGAATCAGCGCCCACAAAAAAGCCCGCAGCAGCGGGCTTTTTTCTTATCCGATCAGCTTACGGCTTGGGCTGGGTAGCCGGCGCGTTGCCGTTGGCGGTGCCGGTAGCCGGGCTGACCGAGGTGGCTTCGCCTTTGGATTGCTCCTTGGCGGCCTCGTTGGCGGCTTCGTTACGCTGCTCGGCAGCCTTGTTGCTCTGCTCGGCGGCTTTGTTCAGGTTTTCCTGAGCTTTCTGTTCGGTCTTGGCAGCATCCTGAGCCTTGTTTTCGGAAGGCTTGTCACAGGCGGCGAGGCCGAAGGCGGCAGTGAAGAGCAGGGCGATGGCGAAGGGCTTTTTCATGTGTTTTCTCCTTATGAACTACACGACAGCCGTTCGAGCGCACCGTTAAAAGTTAAGTTCCGCGTCTAGCTCAGGCATCGTGCAAATTCCTACCTGCATCGCGAACCGAGCGCGCCAAGGTTGAAATGTCTCCGGGCGCCCCCATCTCGGCGACATCGCCAGGCATCTGGTGCGTACCTATCGATAGCGGAGTTCGTAGCATGAGTGTGGAGACTCAAAAGGAAACCCTAGGCTTCCAGACCGAAGTGAAGCAGCTGCTTCACCTGATGATTCACTCGCTGTATTCCAACAAGGAAATCTTCCTGCGCGAATTGATTTCCAACGCCTCCGACGCGGCCGACAAGCTCAGATTCGAGGCCTTGTCCAAGCCCGAACTGCTCGAAGGCGGGGATACGCTGAAGATTCGCCTGAGCTTCGACAAGGAGGCCGGCACGGTCACCCTCGAAGACAACGGCATCGGCATGAGCCGCGAAGAGGTGATCGCCCACCTTGGCACCATCGCCAAGTCCGGCACCGCCGACTTCCTGAAGAACCTCAGCGGCGACCAGAAGAAGGATTCCAACCTCATCGGTCAATTCGGCGTGGGCTTCTATTCGGCCTTCATCGTCGCCGACCAGGTGGATGTCTACACCCGTCGCGCCGGCCAGCCCGCCGCCGAGGGCGTGCACTGGTCGTCCAAGGGGGAAGGGGAGTTCGAGGTCGCGAACTTCGACAAGCCCGAGCGCGGTACCCGCATCGTGCTGCACCTCAAGCCCGAGGAAACCGAATTCGCCGATGGCTGGCGCCTGCGCAACGTGGTCAAGAAATACTCCGACCACATCGGCCTGCCCATCGAGCTGCCCAAGGAGCAGCAGGGTGGCGAAGACGAGCAGCCGACCGCCGCCGAGTGGGAAACCGTCAACCGCGCCAGCGCGCTCTGGACCCGTCCGCGTACCGAACTCAAGGACGAGGACTACCAGGAGTTCTACAAGCACGTCGGTCATGACTTCGAGAACCCCCTGACCTGGAGCCACAACAAGGTCGAGGGCAAGCTCGAATACACCTCGCTGCTATACGTGCCGGCCCGTGCGCCCTTCGATCTGTATCAGCGCGAAGCGCCCAAGGGCCTCAAGCTCTATGTGCAGCGCGTCTTCATCATGGACCAGGCCGACCAGTTCCTGCCGCTGTACCTGAGATTCATCAAGGGTGTGGTGGATTCCAACGACCTGTCGCTGAACGTCTCCCGCGAGATCCTGCAGAAGGATCCGGTGATCGACTCCATGAAGTCGGCGCTGACCAAGCGTGTGCTGGACATGCTGGAGAAGCTGGCCAAGAGCGAACCGGAAAAGTACCAGTCGTTCTGGGGCCACTTCGGTCAGGTGCTCAAGGAAGGTCCGGCGGAAGACTTCGCCAACCGCGAGAAGATCGCCGGTCTGCTGCGCTTCGCCTCGACCCACAACGGCGATGACGCTCAGAATGTGTCCCTGGCCGACTACATCGGCCGCATGAAGGAAGGTCAGGACAAGATCTACTACCTGACTGGCGAGAGCCACGCCCAGATCAAGAACAGCCCGCACCTGGAAGTCTTCCGCAAGAAGGGTGTCGAGGTGCTGCTGCTGACCGATCGCATCGACGAGTGGCTGATGAGCTACCTCACCGAATTCGACGGCAAGTACTTCGTCGACGTCGCTCGTGGCGATCTCGACCTCGGCAAGCTGGACAGCGAAGAAGACAAGCAGGCCCAGGAAGAGGTCGCCAAAACCAAGGAAGGCCTGGTCGAGCGTCTCAAGCAGGCCCTGGACGCCCAGGTCAGCGAAGTCCGCGTTTCCCATCGTCTGACCGATTCACCGGCGATCCTGGCCATCGGTGAGCAGGACCTGGGTCTGCAGATGCGCCGGATCCTGGAAGCCAGCGGCCAGAAGGCGCCGGACTCCAAGCCGATCTTCGAGATCAATCCGCAGCACCCGCTGATCGAGAAACTCGATGGCGAACCCGATGAGGACCGCTTCGCCGACCTGTCGCACATCCTGTTCGATCAGGCTGCACTGGCCGCGGGCGATAGCCTCAAGGATCCCGCCGCCTATGTCCGCCGGTTAAACAAACTGCTGGTGGAATTGTCCGCTTAAAGATAGAGAAGCCCGCCTCGGCGGGCTTCTTTCTATCCACCCTTTGGAGGACCCCATGGTCGATGTCACTGTAAAACCCGTTGCCTACGAAATTGATGGTGAGCCGTTCGAGAGCCAGCTGGTGTACGCCACCAGCGGTAATCCGACCCGTCCGGGCGTATTGTTTGCACCCAACTGGATGGGGGTGTCCCATGGCGCCGTCGAGCAGGCCAAGGCGCTGGCCGAGGCCGACGGCCTGGCTTACCTGGTAGTGGATTTCTACGGTCGCAATGTGCGTCCGCAGAACGCCGACGAGGCCCTGGCGGCCATGACGCCGATCCGCGGCGATCGCGCCCTGCTGCGCCAGCGCATGCAGGCAGCCTATGCGGCCCTGGTCGCCCAGGCCGAGACGGCGGCGGTCGACGTCCACCAGATCGCTGCTATCGGCTTCTGTTTTGGCGGCTGCGCGGCTCTGGAACTGGCGCGCGACGGGGCCCCGCTGAGCGCCGTGGTGACCTTCCACGCCAATCTGGATACGCCCAACCCGGCCGATGCGGCGCGTATCACCGGTCCGGTGCTGGTGCTGCACGGTGCCGCCGATCCAATGGTGCCGGACGAGCAGCTCGCTGGCTTCCGCCAGGAAATGGATGCCGCCCAGGTGGATTGGCAGTTGCTGAGCTATGGCGGCGCGGTGCATTCCTTCACCGATCCCGAAGCCAACAATCCGGGCAAGCAGCAGTACCACCCGGTTGTGGCCAAGCGCGCCTTCCTGGCGATGCACAACCTGTTCGACGAAGTCTTCGCCCAGGGCTGAGTGCTTTCCCTGCCCGCCGGTACCCGGAACGGGTCCGGCAGGCTCAGCCGCTGATCACTTCGTCGGTGAAGGCCAGCGGTCCATGGCAGCGTCGGCACAGATAGCGCCGTCCCTTGCGTACCAGGGCGTGCCGCTGGGCGGTGAACTCGAAGCGACCATCCAGGCAATTGCAGCGATATAGATAGAGCGTTCGGGCGCGCTGTGGCAGCTCATAGGTATGGCAGCGATCCGGCGGCAAGCCATAGACGCCCCGCATGATCAGCTGCCACTCCTCGCCATGGGGCCTGATACGGCCACCGAACAACTGATGCGCCACCAGATGCGCCACCTCGTGAGCGACGGTCTGTTCGAGAAAGTGGACGGTATTTTCCTGATAGAGCTGCTTGTTGAATCTCAGCCGATTCTCGGTGAGATGGGCAACGCCTGCGCGCTGGCCACGCAAGGCCAGGCTGACGTCGGGACGAGGAAAGCGGCGTTTGAAGAAGGCCTCGGCCTGGCGATAGCAGTCTTCGACCCGGTCTTTGAGTGGTTCAGGCATGGGCAACCTCTGGGGAACCGGGCAATTATGCCGAAGCTCGTGCCTGCGCCCTAGCGTCCGCGGTCGGCTGGTGACCGTAGTGCCGCCGCAGCGTATCCATGGCCGCGTTGATGGCTTGTAGCCGGCCGGTGCTGCCGCCGTGATCGGGATGATGACGGCTGGCGAGCTGGCGATAGCGGCGACGGATCTGGCCGTAGTCGGCCGAGCGATCCAGGCCTAGCAGACGCAGGGCTTCCAGCAGTTCCGACTCGCCATTGACCAGCGCCCAGAAGTGATTGAGCAGATCGGCCACATCTTCCGGGGTGGTGGTTTCGAGCTGGGTGAGATCCAGGTAGTAGGCGCGCAACGGATCGGCCACCACCAGCCCGGCACGGGCGCGCAGGTAGGGCCGCAGTTCGATGCGCAGGGCGCTGATGATGAGTTCGGCGCGCTGTTCGGCGCGCAGTTGGTCACGCAGGCGGTAGAGCGCGTTGAAGACGCGAAAGTGCAGGCGAAAGAGTTCGTAGTTGTCGGTCACGGGGCGCGGGGGCACCAGGGGCGACCCCGCCCGGCGCAAGGCCTGCAGCAACTCGTACTCCGACAGGCCGGCCTGGGCCCGGAGCAGTTCCTGATGGAGCGCCGTCATGAGCGCCTGGGTCTCGCTCATGGCTGCCGGTCGCTGCGGACTGACGTTCGGGGTAGGGCGGCGGACGCTTTGCGCGTAAAATGCCGGCCTTTCGTTTTTTCCTTTCGCGGATTCATCCATGGGCACCCTTTCGGTCAACCAGAACAAGCTGCAGAAACGCCTGCGCCGTCTTACCGGCGAAGCCATCGCCGACTACAACATGATCGAGGACGGCGACAAGGTCATGGTCTGCCTGTCCGGTGGCAAGGACAGCTACACCCTGCTCGACATGCTGCTCTATCTGCAGAAGGTCGCGCCGATTCGCTTCGAGATCGTGGCGGTCAACCTCGACCAGAAGCAGCCGGGCTTTCCTGAGCACGTTTTACCTCAGTACCTGAAGGAACTGGGAGTCGAGTACCACATTCTGGAACGTGATACCTATTCCGTGGTGAAGGAAAAGATCCCCGAGGGCAAGACCACCTGTTCGCTGTGCTCGCGCCTGCGGCGGGGCATCCTCTACACCTTCGCCGACGAGATCGGTGCGACCAAGATGGCGCTGGGCCATCATCGCGACGACATGGTAGAAACCTTCTTCCTCAATTTGTTCCATGGCGGCACGCTCAAGGCCATGCCCCCCAAGCTGCGGGCCGATGACGGCCGCAACGTGGTGATCCGCCCGCTGGCCTATTGCAACGAAAAGGACATCGAGGCCTACGCGGTCTTGCGCGAATTCCCCATCATTCCCTGCAACCTCTGCGGCTCCCAGGAAAACCTGCAGCGCAAGGTGGTCAAGGAGATGCTGCTGGAGTGGGAGCGCAAGACGCCGGGGCGTACCGAGATCATGTTCCGCGCCCTGCAGAACGTGGTGCCGTCGCAATTGGCGGATCGCGAGCTGTTCGACTTCGCCAGTCTCAAGATCGATGACAGCGCGACGCCGCGCTTCGTCCAGGTGATGAATCTCTGATGCGGGATTACGCCTGGCTGCTCGAATACGCTCTCAACCGCTGCGGCTCCCGCGCGGCCCTGGAGGCGCGGCTGCCGCAACCGGTGGACGCCGCGACCCTGAGGTCCGTGGGCGATGACCGCTATCTGTCGCTGCTGACTCGCCGCATCTTTCGCGCCGGGCTCAAGCACAGCCTGGTGGATGCCAAGTGGCCGGCCTTCGAGGAGGTCTTCTTCGGCTTCGATCCGGAGAAGGTGGTGCTCATGGGCGGCGAACGCCTGGAGCGGTTGATGCAGGATGCGCGGCTGATCCGCCACCTGGGCAAGCTGCGTAGCGTGCCCATCAACGCCCAGATGGTGCTCGATTTCCAGCGCAGCCACGGCAGCTTCGGCCAGTTGCTGGCCGATTGGCCGGGGCAGGACATCGTCGGCCTGTGGGAGCTGCTGACCAAGCGTGGCAATCAGTTGGGTGGCCTGTCGGCGCAGCGCTTCCTGCGCATGGCCGGCAAGGACACCTTCCTGGCGACCGACGACGTGGTAACGGCCCTCAAGGCGCAGAACATCCTCGACAAGGCGCCCACCGCCAAGCGCGATCGGCAGAAGATGCAGGAGGCCTTCAACCTCTGGCAGGAACAGAGCGGGCGTCCGCTCTGCCAGCTGTCGGTGATGCTGGCTCTGACGGTGAATCATTGACTGACGCCCTGGCACGCGCCCGGGGTCTGCTCGCGCGGGCCGGTCGGGTGCTGTTCATCACCGGGGCAGGGCTGTCCGCCGACTCGGGCTTGCCGACCTATCGTGGCCTGGGTGGGCTGTACAACGGCCTTACCGAAGAGGGCGTTCCCATCGAGGCGGCGCTGTCGGGCAGCATGTTGCGGCAGCGTCCCGACGTCTGCTGGCGCTACCTGGCTCAACTCGGAAAGGCCTGCGCCGCGGCGGTGCCCAATGCGGCGCACCGGGCGATTGCCGCTTTCGGCGTGCGTCACCCTGGCAGCTGGGTGCTGACCCAGAACATCGACGGCTTTCATCGACAGTCGGGATTTCCAGCGGAGCGTTTGATCGAGATCCATGGGCAACTCGAACCGCTGGCCTGCATGAGGTGTGGCCAGGCGGTAGCGGATGCCCAGGCCTGTCTGGCAGGTCCGTTGCCACCGCGCTGTCACTCTTGCGGCGGGATCCTGCGGCCACCCGTGGTCCTGTTCGAGGAAGCCCTGCCGATCACCGAACTGCAGCGTCTGCAGGATGCAGCGGAGGAGGGCTTCGATCTGGTGATCGCCGTCGGCACCACGGCGGCCTTCGGCTATATCCAGGCGCCGATCGGGCAGACCCTGGTGCAGGGTGGTGACCTCATCGAGATCAATCCGGACCGTTCGTCGCTGAGTGGCTTGGCGACCGTTCAACTCAAAAAAAGGGCCGTAGACGTCCTTCCTCGGCTTTTAAGTCACATCGAGGGCTAAAAAAACTTGCCATCTGTGATCCAGGTCGGCAAGGTGTCGAAACTTTGAAAAAACGACACGGTCGTGCCCATGCCAAGGAACCGCCTCGCACCCCTCGTGCCCCTGTCTTTTGTCTGTCTGCTCGCCGCCTGTGCGAGTGCGCCGCAAAGTCCCGACACCACCATTACCCAGGATTCGCCCGCTACCTCCCGGACGTTCCAGACCGCTTCGCTGCATGGCCTGGGTGGCGCTGGCAACGGCTCCGCGCCTGTGGAGGCCGAGGGTGCTCAGCAACGTCCGGTCTTCCCTCATACCCAGTCGCCGCATCAGCTCGACTGGGAGCGCGAGGTCGGCCCGCGCCAGGCGCTGCCGAATCTGGCGGACCAGATCCTCGACCGTGCGACCCAGCTAGTGGGCACGCCTTATCGCCGTGGCGGCAGTAGCCTGGCCGGTTTCGATTGCAGCGGTTTCGTCAATTACGTGTTCCGCGAGCGGGCCGGCATGACCCTGCCGCGCTCCACCCGCGAGATCATCGATCTCGAAGTACCGGTAGTCAGCAAGAACGACCTGGAACCTGGCGACCTGTTGCTGTTCAATAGCAACGGCCGTGGCCGGGTCAGTCACACCGGTATCTACATGGGCGAGGGCAAGTTCATCCATTCCTCCAGTCGCCGGAGCGGCGGGGTGCGGGTGGACAGCCTGAACGACCAGTACTGGAAGGTGAGTTTCCTGGAAGGCAAGCGCGTATTGCGCTGAAGCGTATCGCCGCGATCTTCGCCGGTGCGCTTCGAGGACCCGTCGAGGCTGCGTGGCAGGCCGACGGTGATCGATGGATAACTAAGGATGTCTCCAATGCCGCATGCGGCTCGCCTCGGATTGTATTGCGCCTTTGTACTGCTGGCCGCCTGTGCCGGCAGGCCGCCCCAGGCCCCCGCACCGGTCGCCCCGGTCGTTTCCCGTCCCCTGCTGGAAAGCCAAGCCCAAGCCGCCAATGATGTGCTGTTTCGCGCCATCGGGTTGGTCGGTACCCCCTATCGCTATGGCGGCAACACCCCGGCCGGCGGTTTCGACTGCAGCGGCCTGATCGGCTACGTCTATCGCGATGCGGCTGGGGTGACCCTGCCGCGTTCGACCCGCGAGATGATCACCCTGGGCTCGCCCAATGTGGCGCGCAATGCCCTGCAGCCCGGTGATCTGATCTTCTTCGCCACTGCCGGTGGCCGTCAGGTCAGCCATGCCGGCATCTATGTAGGGGAGGGGCGCTTCGTCCATGCGCCGCGCACCGGTGGCACGGTACGCCTGGACAGCCTGGCCAAGCCCTACTGGCAGAACAGCTACCTGCAGGCCAAGCGGGTGCTGGTCATGCCGAGTCTCGCCGGCGGCTATTGAACCCCGTTCCGCCCGGGCCGCTCGAATGAGCATCCAGCCCGTGCGGAGCCCATCATGCCTCAGGCGATACGTCTGCCGCCCCAGCCGGCTCGTTGCGAGCTGTGCGGTCGGGCGGCGCCGCTCACCCGCCATCACTTGATCCCTCGCTCGCTGCACGACAAGGCCTACGTGCGCAAGAGATTCGACCGCGTTAGCCGGATCACCGCCACCCTCTGGGTCTGCCGCCCCTGCCACAACCATATCCACCAGACCTTCGACGAAAAGACCCTGGCGCTGGAATACAACAGCCGCGAATTGCTGCTCAGCGATGCGCGCATTCGCCAGTTCGTCGACTGGCTGGCGGCCAAGCCCGATGGCTTCGTGCCCAAGCGATAAATAATACCACCCCTATAATTGCTTAGATCTGCTGTCTTTGTCCTTCCTGTCCTGAGGGTAGGCAATCAGGAAAGGAGGCTGTCAGCGATCCGGTAATTCCGCGCCAGAACGCAGCCGGACCGGCACGGTAATGTAAAGGCCGCCGCTGACGCGCTGGCCGAAACTGTCGTCTGCATCTCACCTCCAGGGGTGAACGCCACCGCGGTTGGCCGCTACGATTAGGATGACGGCGAAGCCGCGGCGACATCCGCCAGTCCGGTTCGATCTCACGAGGAGGGCCGATGAGATCCTTTGCCCTGCCCCTGCTGGCGGGGATGCTGCTCCTGTCTAGCGTCGCATCGGCCGGCGCCGATGAGGCGACCCTGGCGCGGGGCGAGTATCTGACGCGCCTGGGCAACTGCCAGGGTTGCCATACCCGCCCGGATGGCGCGCCCTTCGCTGGCGGGGTCGCCTTCGACACGCCTTTCGGTCGTCTCTATTCGAGCAACATCACCCCGGATCGCCAGCACGGGCTGGGTGACTGGACGGTGGACGAGTTTCGCCGCGCCTTGCATGACGGGCTGGGGCGGGAAGGCGAGCAGCTCTATCCCGCCTTTCCCTATACCGCCTTTACCCGGTTGAGCGACGAGGACGTCGCCGCCATCTTCGCCTTCCTGCAGATCCAGCGACCGCTGCCCTATGCGCTGCCGGCCAATGCGCTGCGCTTTCCCTTCGACCAGCGCGCGCTGATCCGTGGCTGGAAGTGGCTCAACTTCACGCCAGGTCCGTTACCGGCGACGGCCGATGCGCAGGTGGCGCGGGGTGCCTACCTGGCGGAGGCCGTGGGGCACTGCCAGGAATGCCATACCCCGCGGACCTGGAGTCAGGGGCTCGACAGCGGCCGGGCCTATGCCGGCGCGACCCAGCAGGGCTGGACCGCCTGGAATCTCACCGCGGATCCGCGTGGCCTCGGCGGCTGGAGCGATGCCAAGCTGGCCAGCTATCTGCGCGAAGGCCATCAACGCGGCGAAGCCGTGGCGGCCGGGCCCATGGCGGAGGTGGTAAGTGGTGGCACCCGCCATCTGGACGACGCCGATCTCAGTGCCCTGATCGCCTATCTGCGAACCCTGCCGGCGCGCCCCGGAGCGGTCCCGGCGCGCGCCGAGGTGCAGCCGCCCGGAGAAGCCGGACCTCTCACGGCCGCGGAGGCGGAAAGCGCGGCTTTGCTGCAATCCGCTTGCGCCAGCTGTCACGCACCGGATGACCAGGGGCCGGCGGGTCCCTATCCGCGGTCCTTCAGCAACTACTCGGCGGTGCGCGATCCCACAGGGGCCAACCTGGTGCGCGTCCTGCTCGACGGTCTCGACCGCCAGGGGCGTAGCGAGCACGCCTTCATGCCAGCCTATCGGGAATTGCTCAGCGATCAGCAGCTCGCCGATCTGGCCACCTACATTGGCCGCCGCTTTGGCGGTCATGCCGCCGACATCCGCCCCGAGGATGTGGCAGCGGCGCGTAACGCGGAGAAATAGCGGTGGCGGTCATTGAATTGAAGGTCAACGGCGAGCCGCGACAGCTCGACGTCGACCCGCGCATGCCCCTGCTGGAGGCCTTGCGCGATGAACTGGGCCTCAAGGGACCGAAATTCGGTTGCGGCCTGGGTGAGTGCGGCGCCTGCACGGTGCTGGCGGATGGCAAGCCGGTGCGCGCCTGCCTGTTGCCAGCAGCCTCCTTCGTCGGTCGCGAGGTGCTGACCCTGGAAGGTCTGGGTACGCCTGAGGTGCCGCACGCGTTGCAGCAGGCCTTCATCGAGGAACAGGCGGCGCAGTGCGGCTATTGCATCCCCGGCATGGTGATGACCGCCCGGGCGCTACTCGAACGCGTGCCTGATCCCAGCGATGCGCAGATCCGCCAGGCGCTGGCGGCGAACTTCTGTGGCTGCGGTACCCACTATCGCATCCTGCGGGCGGTCAAGCGGGCGGCGGTGCTCCTGCGCGACGGGCAGGCTCCGGCATGACGCTGTCGCGACGTGCCTTTCTCGGCGGCAGCGCAGTGCTGCTGCTGGGTTTCAGCCTGCAGCGGCCGCTCGCCGCCCAGGTGCTAGCAGCCCCGACTGACCATGCGAGCTTGGCCAAGACCCTCGATCAGCGCCAACTGGACGCCTGGCTGGCAGTGGATGCCCAGGGCCAGGTCACCGTCTACAGCGGCAAGGTGGAGCTGGGCACCGGGGTCAGCACGGCGCTGCGGCAGATCGTGGCCGAGGAGCTGTGCGTGTCTTTCGCCGCCACCCGGTTGATCCAGGGCGATACCCGGCTGACGCCGGACCAGGGCATTACCGCTGGCAGCAAGAGCTTGCAGGTAGGCGGTGCCCAGTTGCGCAAGGCCGCCGCCAGCGCGCGGCAATTCCTGTTTCTGGAGGGATCGCGGCGCCTGGGGCTGGATCTGGCCGTGGTGGACACGGTGGACGGCCGCGTGGTCTATCGCGGCGATCCCACCGGACGCTATGTCAGCTATGGCGAACTGGTGGGCGGACGGCCCCTGGGGCGGCTGGTCAACCAGGCCGTGCGCACCCGGGCCGTCAAGGATTACCGTCTGGTCGGCACCTCGGTGCCACGCGAGGACATTCCCGCCAAGCTGTTCGGCCATTTCGACTATGTCCACGACCTGCGCCTACCCGGCATGCTGCACGGTTGCGTTGTGCGGCCGCCCTGCATCGGCTCGGCGCGGTTGGCCGGGGTGAGCCTTCGCGGTATCGATGCCAGCGCACTGCCGGCTGGCGCTCAACTGGTCTACGAGGGCGCCTTCGTCGCGGTGGTGGCCGAGCAGGCGTGGCTGGCGCGACAGGGCGCGGCGGCGCTACGGGTGGACTGGAGCCTGGTACCGGACCTGCCGCTGCCGGGCGAGCTCTATGCCCGACTGGAAGCCAAGGCCGGACCGGCCGACATCCAGCAGGAGACCGGCGATGTCGCGGGCGAACTGGCGAGCGCTGCGCAGCGCCTGGAGGCCGAGTATCGCTGGCCCTATCAGAATCACGATTCCATCGGTCCCTCCTGCGCAGTCGCGGACGTGGGGGCCGAGAGCGCTACCGTCTGGAGCGGTACCCAGGGCGTCTATCAGCTCAGGGCGGCACTGGCGGACCTGCTGGGGCTGCCGGAAGACGGTATCCATGTCATCTATCAGCAGGCGTCCGGTTGCTATGGCCACAACGGCGCCGATGATGCGGCGGCCGATGCGGCACTGCTCTCCAAGTTGTGCGGCCGTCCGGTGCGGGTGCAATGGAGTCGGGCCGACGAGCACGGCTGGAATCCCAAGGGGCCGGCGATGCTGATGCGTCTGGCCGGCGGCCTGAGTATGACTGGCGATCTGCTGGCCTGGCGCTTCGCCAACTGGACGCCCACCCATCTGACCCGACCCAATGGCCAGACCGGCAAGGCGGCGCTGCTCGCCGGGCAGCTGGCCTACAACCTGCCGCTCAAGGGCGGTAGGGGCGGCGGCAATCGCAATGCGCCGCTGGACTACGATCTGCTCAATGTCCAGGTGGCCACTCATTGGCTGGAAGCCGGGGATTCACCGTTGCGGCCGTCGGCCTTGCGTGCCCTGGGGGCAGTCGGCAACACCTTCGCCAATGAATCCTTCATGGACGAGCTGGCCCTGGCGGCAGGTGTCGATCCACTGGAATTCCGCCTGCGCTATCTGCAGGACCCACGCGCGCGGGCGGTGCTACAGGCCGCCACCGCCAAGGCCGGGTGGCAACCGCCCGCCGCGCACGAAAAGGCCTGGGACGGCGCGTTGGTGAAGGGGCAGGGTTTGGCCTTCCTGCGCTACGAAAACGAGAACGCCTATGTGGCTGCGGTGGTGGAGGTGGCGGTGAGCGAGGCCACGGGTATCCGGGTCACGCGGGTGGTGGTGGCCCACGACTGCGGTCTGATCGTCAATCCGGACGGCTTGCGCAATCAGCTGGAGGGCTGCGTGGTGCAGGGCATCGCCCGGACCCTCAAGCAGGCGGTGCGCTTCGATCACCAGGGGGTGACCAGTCTGGAGTGGGGCGCCTATCCGCCGCTGACCTTCAATGAATTGCCCGAGCTGGAACTGGAGCTGATCGATCGGCCCGAGGAGCCGGCGGTGGGTGCCGGGGAGGCCTCCACTGCCGCCATCCCCGCGGCCATCGCCAACGCCGTGGCGGCGGCGACCGGTCTGCGGCTGCGCGAGGTGCCGCTGAATCGTGAGCGCCTGCGCGAGGCGCTGGCCGCCCGGCGTTAGGCGCGTTTCAGCCGCTGCTTGAAGAACAGCACGGCGCCGGCGCCCAGCAAGGCGACGACCCCCGCACCGATCCAGAGGGGTTCGTTGCCGGCAAAACTGAAATGGTTGGCGCCCTTGGCCGCGAGGTAGCCCGGGCCCATCATCAGCGGCGCCCAGACGATGGCCGACAACACGTTGGCCGACTGGAAGCGCAGTTGGTTCATCGCCATCATCCCGGCCACCAGGGGGACGGTGTTGCGGATCATGGTCAGGAAACGCCCGCCGAACACGGCGAAGAAGCCATAGCGGCGGAAGAACAGCCGGGTCTTGGCCACCTGCTTGCGATAGCGGCGAAAGGGCGGGCGGTGAACGATGCTGGGACCGAGCCAGCGGCCGATGATGTAGGAGCAGATGTCGCCGAGGATGGCGCCAACGATGGCAGCCAGCACCAGCGGCACGGGCGCGAGGACTCCGGAGCCGGCAAGGCCACCGACTACCAGCATCAGCGCCGTGGCCGGAATGAAGACGCCCAGCAGCACCAGGGATTCGCCGAAGGCGAGCAGGCCGACGATCAGCGGCGCCCAGGCCTGGTGGGTTTCGATAAAGCCAAGCAGCGATTGCGTCAGGGATTCCATGGGAGGCTACTCTTGCCGAAAAGTCCTAAGACTACGCGGCACCCGCAGTCTGTCCGCCGTTTCAACAGCTTGAATCAATTTCCTTGGCTGGAAGTGCGCAGGAGCGCGCATCGGCGCTCCGCGTGGACGCCTCAGGTCTCCGCCAGGGCATCCTGGGCGGCATGCCAGCGCAGTTCGTGACGCTCGCCGACCACGAAACGATCGCCCTGGAAATCCCAGCGCTCCACGTCCACGGTCTTTTCCGCGCCTTCACCGATCAACAGGCGGTTGAAGGAGTTGGGCGAGGTGCCCCGCACGCGCGAAGAAAGCGCGGTGCCGGCCTGAACGATCCAGACCTCGCGGGGCAGGGTGGGGTACTGGCGACTCAAGGGCAGCACATAGGGCAGGTGGATATGCCCCCCCATCACCAGATCCAGGCCGGCATCGGCCCAGGTGGCCAGGGCGTGATCGGCGTTGTGCTGCAGATTGCTCAGGTCACTGAGTTCGAGGGCGCCGAAGGGCTGGTGGGCGATGACGATGCGCAGCTTGCCGGGACCGGCGCGGCGCAGGCGTTCGGCCACCCGCTCGATCTGCTCGGCACTCACCGCGCCATCCTTGTGGCGTTGCGGGGCCGTGGTGTTGAGCCCGACCAGCAGCAGCTCGTCGTTCTCGAAACTGGGTTCCAAATCCTGACCGAAATGGCGGCGGTAGTTGCCATAGGGCATCAGGAAACGGGTGAGGAGGTTGTACAACGGCAGGTCGTGATTGCCTGGGATCACCAGGGTACGCGGGATACCGTAGCTTTCCAGGCGTTCGACGAAGGTCTTTGCGGCAGCGAATTGCTCGCGCCGGGCGCGCTGGGTGATGTCCCCGGAAAGGATGAGGACATCGGCGCCGTGTTCGCGGACATGGGCTTCCAGGGCCGCGACCACAGCAGGTTGCTCGGTGCCGAAGTGGGTATCGGAGATTTGCAGAAGGGTCGTCATGAGGACCTGGTTTCCAACGGATTCCCCTTTACGACCGCAACGGGCGCCAAGCTATCCGACGAGGGTTGCCCAGAGGCTGTTCCAAGGCTCGTGAGCTAGAGCCAAACAAGGCAAAAATGGCTGAGGAAGCAGCGTTTACGAGTGGTAAACGAGCATCCCGAAGCCATTTTCAACGCCGTTTGGCCGACACGCAGCCGCCTTCGAACAGTCTCTTAGACTTCGCCGTCGTGGTGCCAGGCGTCATGCAGCTCGGAGGCATTGGCTTCGCCAACTTCGGCGCGGGCCTTGAGCCAGTCCAGCAGAGCGGTACGGTCTTCCGCGGTGGGCGAGGTGTAGCGCTTGTTGGCCATGATGGTGCCTTCGACCCAGGCGTTGTCGAAGCCACCGATGTAGTCCAGCTTGCGCTCTTCGACGTAGTCGATGAAGTCGCCGAGGAAGGTGTCCAGGTCGTCTTCGCTGAGTTCGTTCTTGAAGCTCACCTTGATTTCGAAGGCCAGTTCCTGGAATTCACCCAGGTACTGCTTCTTGCGCAGGCGACGCTTCATGCGGCTCAAACGGGGATCTTGGTTGGTATCGGTCATGGCGAAGGCCTGGATATCGATGAAAGGGCGGGCATTATCCCTGGCGTCGACGGGTAATGCCAATGGTGGCCGCCAGGAGGGCCGGTTAGCATGGTGGTTTTGGCTGCGACCAGAGCGCGCAGGGGTGGAAGGATGACGGGCAAGACGAGAAGCCGCTCCGGTAGCGTGACCATCCGCGACGTGGCCAGCCTGGCCGGCGTCGCGCCGATCACGGTCTCGCGGGTAGTGAACGCGCCCGCAAGCGTCAAGGCGGCCACCCGTGAGCGGGTACTGACCGCCATAGCAGCAAGCGGCTACATGCCCAACCTGGTGGCTGGGGCCTTGGCCTCCAATCGCAGTCGGCTGGTGGCGGTGCTGGTGCCCATGCTGACCAATCCGCTGTTCGCCGACAGCTACCAGGCGGTGGCCGAGCGACTGGCCCAGGCCGGGTATCAGGTGTTGCTGGGCGTCACTGGCCACGATCCCAGGCATGAAGAGGCGCTGCTGGCGACCATTCTCAGTCGGCGGCCGGATGGCCTGATCCTGACCGGCGTTGATCACACGCCGGCCAGCCGTGCCCGGCTCCAGGCGGCGGGCGTGCCGGTGGTGGAAACCTGGGATCTCAGCGCTGAGCCCATCGATCAGGCGGTAGGGTTTCACCACGAGGCAGTGGGTGCCCTGCTGGCCAAGCGGGCGAACGCTGGCGGTTATGCCCAGGTCGCCCAGGTGGCGGTGGACGATCCCCGCGGTACCCGGCGACGTCTGTCATTGAGTCAGGCTCTGGCCACCCTCGGCATCGCCGAGACGGCGCCGGCGCTATTCACCGGACTGCCCAGCCTGGAGCAGGGGCGCCAGGCCCTGTGCCAGCTGCTCGCCCAAACCAAGGTGCGGCCGCTGCTGGTGGTCTGCACCTCCGACACCCTGGCCCATGGCGTGCTGACCGAGGCCCTGGCGCAGGGGCTGGCGGTGCCCGGCGACGTGGCGGTGATCGGTTTCGGCGATATGGCTTTCGCGGCCCATACCCTGCCTGCCTTGACCACGATACGGGTGGATGCCACGGCCTTGGGGCACACGGCAGCGGAACTGTTACTGGCCCGTCTGGCGGGTAGTGATGGAGAGCCGCAGCAGCGCGACCTGGGTGTCGAGTGGGTCGAGCGCGCTAGCGCCTAAGGACAGGCGGCGGTTGTCAGACGACTTCCTGGGCGCTAGGGTAACAAAAATGGTAGCGGTACCATTTTCGCTCAGCAGGGGAGGAGCCGGATGAAGATCGTGATGATTGGCGAAGCCGCCACGCACCAGGAGACGCTCGCCAGGGACCTGACCGGCCCGGCCACCTTTATTACCTTGCCGCGGGAAGCCCACGCATCAGTCGCCTGGGACGAGCGAATCGAGGGCGCCGATGTCCTGGTCGCCATGCGTCTGCAGCGTTCAACGCAGGCACCCAGGGTACGGCTGCTGCAGGTACCTGGCGCTGGTCTCGATGGCATCGATTTCGGGGTGCTGGCAGCCGACTGCCGCGTCTGCAACGTCTTCGAGCACGAGATTCCCATGGCTGAATACGCCCTGGCCTGCCTGCTGGATCACGAGGTGCGCCTGAGGGATGCCCGGGCGGCCTTCGCCAGCGAGCGTTGGACCAGTGCCTATCTGGGGCGCCAGCCGCGCGGTGAGTTGCAGGGCAGGACCCTGGCGATCCTGGGCTTTGGCAGGATCGGCCAGGCAGTGGCGCAGCGGGCGCGGGCCTTCGGCATGCGCATCCTGGCCATCACCCGTAGTGCTCGCGACGGCCAGGTGCCTTCTGGGGCCGATGCCGCCTTTGCGCCCGAGGCGCTGAACGAGGCCCTGGGCCTGGCCGATTACGTGGTGCTGGCCTGTCCGCTGGACGAGACCACCCGGGGCTGCTTCGGCGCTGCCCAATTCGCCGCCATGCGGCCGGAGGCCGTGCTGCTGAACCTGGCACGAGCGGCGGTGGTGGAAGAAGACGCCCTCTATCAGGCGCTCGCCGACCGGCGCATCGCCAAGGCGTACCTGGACGTCTGGTACCGCTACCCCAATGGCGAAGGCGATCTCGTGGCACCCGCACGGCATCGCTTCGAAGAACTGCCCAATGCCGTCTGCACGCCGCATGTCTCGGGTTGGACCCATGGGCTGTTCGCGCGCCGCTATGCCTTCATCGCCGCCAACATCGAACGCCTGCGGCGAGGCGAAACGCTGCTCAACCAGGTCCGCGGACCTCGCTAGAGGAGGCGCCATGCGCATCACTCGTATCGAAACCACCAGGCTCACGCAATTGCCCAATCTGCTCTGGGTGGAGATCCACACCGACAGCGGCCTGGTCGGTCTGGGTGAGACCTTTCGCGGCGCCGAAGCGGTGGAGGCGCAGATCCACTCGCTTTGCGCGCCGCTGCTGCTGGGTCGCGATCCCCTACAGATCGAAGCCCACAGCCGGGCGCTGCTGCGTGGCTATCTGGGCTTCAACGGCAGCGGCGTGGAAACCCGAGCGGCTTCGGCGCTGGACATCGCCCTCTGGGACCTGTTCGGCCAGGCTATGGGCGTGCCCATCCATCAGCTGCTGGGTGGCCAGGTCCACGAGCGGATGCGCGCCTATAACACCTGCGCCAGTCCCAACTTCAATACCGGTGGCGAGCAGCGCCGGCTGATCGCCAAGGGCGAGGCCCGCGTGGCCGGGCGCTACGACGATCAGGTGGCGGCGGTGGAAAACCCCGGTGAACTGGCCCAGAGTCTGGTGGACGAAAGGTTTGCCGCCATGAAGATCTGGCCCTTCGATGCCTTTGCCCTGGCCAGTGGCGGCCAGTATCTGTCCAGCACCGACCTGCGCCAGGGGCTGGAGCCCTTTGCGCGCATCCGGGAGGCAGTCGGCGATGGCATCGAGGTGATGTGCGAATTCCATTCCTTGTGGAATCCAACCTGCGCCCTGCAGATCGCCCGAGCACTCAAGGACTACAACATCTTCTGGGCGGAAGATCCGATCAAGATGGATCACGTTCAGGGGTTGGCGGATTTCCGGCGGCTGGCCGGCATTCCGGTCTGCGGCAGCGAGACCCTGGCGATGCGCGGCGCCTTCCGCGATCTGCTGGCAGCCGATGCGCTGGACTATGTGATGGTGGACCTGTCCTGGTGCGGAGGGCTGAGCGAGGCGCGCAAGATCGCCACCTTGGCCGAGGCCTATCAGAAGCCCATCGCCCCGCACGACTGCACCGGGCCGGTGGTGCTGATGGCCTCGCTGCATCTGGGGTTGGCCTCAGCCAATGCCATCTTTCAGGAAGTGGTGCGAGCCTATCTGGCGGGCTTCTATCGTGAGCTGGTCACCGAGCTACCGGTACTGGAGCAGGGCTGGCTGCTACCGCCAACCGCACCGGGCCTGGGCACCGCCCTGCATCCGGCGCTGCGTCAGCGGCCGGACCGGATCGGGCGGGTATCAACGCGGTAAGGGGCTCAGGCCGCCATGGCCGCGCAGGCATCGGCGCAGGCTTCACAGGCCCGGGCGCAGGCCTGGCAGTGATCGGCCTTGTGCTTGCCGCATTCGGCGGCGCAGGCGCGGCAGGTGGCCAGGCACAGGGCGCAGGCTTCGGCGACGCGATCGCTGCCGCGCTGCATGAAGGTGGCGGCCAGGCGACAGGCGTCGGCGCAATCGCGATCCAGGCGGACGCAGTCGCGCATCATGTCCAGATTGGCTTCGCCCAGGCAGGCGCTGGCGCAGGTTTCGCAGGCGGCGGCGCAGTCGAGGCAGGCCTTGATGCAGGCGGCGAGGGTGGCATCGTTCATCCGGTAGCTCCTGGCGGTGGGTGCTTAGGGTGGACCCGTCCACTCGACGCCGAGTTCGGGCGGCGCCATTGATTGACGCTCTCCCGGCTAGTCCGTACCCTGCGCCCTTGCACGTGGTGCCCCGCCTGGAGCGGGGTGAAACAGGGAAGCCGGTCGAGCCGGCGCTGCCCCCGCAACGGTAGTTGAGCAGTAGCTGCGCGATGCCCACTGGCCCTGGCCGGGAAGGGGCGCGGCGGATGCCACCAGGCATCGGCTCACCAGCCCGGAGACCGGCCACGCTTGCGCTCATCTCGGCGATGCGGAGGGCTTCGCGCGGCGTCGCCATCTGCCTTGCGCGGGTGGCGTCTCTGCCCGTTTCTCCGCCGCGCCCGCACCTGGAGAACCGCCCCATGACCGACACCCCCGATTCGACCAGCCCCGAGCGCGACGAACGCCACCGCGCGCGCATGGTGCGCAAGAAGGCGGTGATCGACGCCCGGATCGCCGACGCCCAGGACGAGCGTGGCCTGCTGCTGGTGCATACCGGCATCGGCAAGGGCAAGAGCAGCTCCGCCTTCGGTATGGCGGCGCGCGCCCTCGGCCATGGCATGCAGGTGGGCGTGGTGCAGTTCATCAAGGGCCGTCGCGACACCGGCGAGCAACTCTTCTTCAAGCGCTTCCCCGACGAGGTGCGTTACCACGTCATGGGCGAGGGCTTCACCTGGGACACCCAGGACCGCGCCCGCGACCTGCAGTCGGCTGCCGCCGCCTGGGCGGTGGCGGTGGAGCTCCTGCGCGATCCAGCCATCGGCCTGGTACTGCTGGATGAACTCAACATCGCCTTCAAGCACGGCTATCTGGACGTCGATCAGGTGCTGGCCGATCTGGCTGGACGTCCGGCGCACCAGCACGTGGTGGTGACCGGCCGCGGCGCCCCGCCGGCGCTGATCGAGGCCGCCGACACCGTGACCGACATGAGTCTGGTCAAGCATGCCTTCCAGTCCGGCGTGCGCGCTCAGCAGGGCATCGAATGGTAGGGGATACGCGGCACTGCCCGGCGCTGCTGATCGCCGCTCCGGCCTCCGGGCAGGGCAAGACCAGCGTCACCGCCGCCCTGGCCCGGCTGCATGCCCGCCAGGGGCGACGCGTGCGGGTGTTCAAGTGCGGTCCGGACTTTCTCGATCCGATGATCCTGGCCCGCGCCAGCGGCGCACCGGTCTACCAGCTCGATCTGTGGATGATCGGCGAGGCCGAGAGCCGGCGCCTGCTGTGGGAAGCGGCGGCGGAGGCGGACCTCATCCTAATCGAGGGCGTCATGGGCCTGTTCGATGGCCAGCCCTCGGCCGCCGACCTGGCCGAGCGCTTCGGCGTACCGGTGCTGGGAGTGATCGACGCCGCGGGCCTGGCGCAGACCTTTGGTGCCCTGGCCTATGGCCTGGCCCACTATCGGCCGAGCCTGCCCTTCGCCGGGGTGCTGGCCAATCGCAGTGGCAGTCCGCGGCAGACCCAGTTGATCCGCGGCAGCCTGCCGGCGGGCATGACCTTCTTCGGTAGCCTGCCACGCGATGCCGGCATCGAGTTGCCCAGTCGTCACCTGGGGCTGATCCAGGCTGACGAGGTCACCGACTTGGATCGCCGTCTGGACATGGCGGCCGATGCCCTGGGCGCCAGTTCCGACATCGAATTGCCGCCGCCGGTGGCGTTCGCCGCGCCGGAACCGGCCGTGGTCGAGCCGCTGCTGGCGGGGGTGCGCATTGGCGTGGCCCGCGATGCGGCCCTGGCGTTTCTCTACCAGGCCAATCTGGACTTGCTGCGCGCCCTGGGCGCCGAGCTGCAGTTCTTTTCCGTGCTCGCTGATCCGACGCTGCCGGAGGTGGACAGCCTCTATCTGCCCGGCGGCTATCCCGAGCTGCACCTGCAGACGTTGTCCAACAATCTGGGCATGCGCGCGGCCATCCGCGCCCATCACGCCGCCGGCAAGCCGATCCTCGCCGAGTGCGGCGGCATGCTCTATCTGCTCGACGAACTCACCGACAAGGCCGGCGAATCCGCCAGCCTGCTCGGGCTGCTGCCCGGCAGCGCGCGGATGCAGGCGCGCCTGACGGCGCTGGCGCTGCAATCGGTGGAATTCGAGCAGGGCACCTTGCGCGGCCACACCTATCACCACTCCGCCCTGGAGTCGCCCGAGGCGCCCTGGGCGCGCGGGCTGTGCCCCAATGGCAAGGTGGTCGCCGAGGCGGTCTACCGAGACGGTCGCCTCACCGCCAGCTATATTCACTTCTATATGCCGTCGGCACCCGCCGCGGCCGCCGCGATGCTCAAGCCGTGACCACGACCCCCTATACCCCCGCCGAACAAGCCGCCGTCTACCGAGCCATCGCCGAGCGCCGCGACATGCGCCACTTCTGCGGTGGCGAGGTGCCCCCCGAGCAACTGGCCCGCCTGCTGGGTGCTGCGCACCAGGCCCCCAGTGTCGGGTTGATGCAGCCCTGGCGCTTCCTGCGCATCAGCGATCCAGCCCTGCGCCAGCGCCTGCACGAGCTGGTGGAGGAAGAGCGTTGCGCCACCGCCGAAGCGCTCGGCGAGCGCAGCGACGACTTCATGAAGCTCAAGGTACAGGGCATTCTCGATTGCGCCGAGGTGCTGGTGGCGGCCCTCATGGACGGCCGCGACGCCCATGTCTTCGGTCGCCGCACCTTGCCGGAAATGGACCTCGCCTCGCTGTCCTGCGCCATCCAGAATCTCTGGCTGGCGGCGCGCTGCGAAGGCCTCGGTATGGGCTGGGTGTCGCTGTTCGAACCGGAAGCCGTGCGCAGGCTGCTGGAGATGCCGGAAGGCGCGCAGCCGGCGGCCATCCTCTGCCTGGGACCGGTGGAAGCCTTCTATCCGCGCCCGATGCTGGAAGAGGAGGGCTGGCGCCAGGGGCGGCCGCTGGAGGAGCTGGTCTTCGAGAATCGCTGGGGCCAGAAGCCATGATGCTGGCCTTCGCGGTCGTCAGCGGCATGCTGCTCGACCTGCTGTTCGGCGAACCCCGCCGCGCCCACCCCCTGGTGCTGTTCGGGCGCCTGGCCGACAGCCTGGAAGCCCGTTTCAATCCCGGTGGCCGCGGTTGGCGCAGTCACGGCGTGATGGCCTGGAGCCTGGCCGTGCTGCCCTGGGTGCTGCTCACCGCCTTGCTCTGCCAGATCGGCTGGCTGGCCTGGATCATCCAGCCCATTGCGCTATATCTGGCGGTGGGACTGCGCAGTCTGGGCGAGCATGCCGAACCGGTAGCGCGTGCCCTGCAACGCAACAATCTGCCCGAGGCGCGTCGCCGCGTCGGTTACCTGGTCAGTCGCGAAACGGGCGAGCTGGACGAGACCGCCGTGGCTCGCGCCGCCACCGAATCGGTGCTGGAGAATGGCAGCGACGCCGTCTTCGCCGCCTTGTTCTGGTTCGCCCTGCTGGGTGCGCCAGGCGTGGTGCTCTATCGCCTGGCCAATACCCTGGACGCCATGTGGGGCTATCGCACGCCGCGTCTGGAGCGTTTCGGCTGGGCCGCGGCGCGCCTGGACGACGTCCTCAACTATGTTCCCGCGCGCCTGGTGGCTCTGACCTATGCCGGCCTTGGCCGCTTCTGGAGCGCCATCGAAAGCTGGCGCACCCAGGCGCCGCTGTGGGACAGCCCCAACGCCGGCCCGGTGATGGCGGCCGGTGCCGGCGCCCTGGGCGTGAGCCTCGGCGGCGCGGCCCGCTACCATGGCGAATGGCACGAGCGCCCGGTGCTGGGTCGCGGTCCGGCGCCGACCTTCCTGGCCATCACCCGCGCCCTCAAGCTGGTGCGGCGCGGTGCCTGGCTGTGGACCCTGCTGATCGCCCTGGGAGGGCTGCTGCTTGCTTGAGCACGGCGGTCGCCTGAGGCGCGCGGCGCGCACCTACGACATTCCCCTGACCGACTGGCTGGATCTGTCCACCGGTCTGGCCCCCTGGGCCTGGCCGCTGCCAGAGATTCCCGCCAGCGCCTGGGCCCGGCTGCCGGAGCCCGACGATGGTCTGGTGGAAGCTGCCTGTGCCTGTTACCGGGCCGCCGCGCTGTTGCCAGTGGCCGGCTCCCAGGCGGCCATCCAGGCGCTGCCGACCCTGCGCCCGCCCGCGCGGGTCGCGGTGCTGGCACCCTGCTATGCCGAGCACGCCCTGGCCTGGCAACGCGCCGGGCACGAGGTGCTGGAGTGGAGCGAAGATCAGATCGCGACCCACCTCGACCAGCTGGACGTGGTGGTGGTGGTCAATCCCAATAATCCCACCGGGCAGCGCCTGTCGCCAGCCCGCCTGCTGGACTGGCACGCCCGGCTCGAACGCCGCGGCGCCTGGCTGGTGGTGGACGAGGCCTTCATGGATCCCACTCCGGCGGCGAGTCTGGCGCCTTTCAGCGATCTGCCCGGGCTGATCGTCCTGCGCTCCTTTGGCAAGTTCTTTGGGCTGGCCGGGATGCGCCTGGGCTTCGTGCTGGCGGCGCCAGCACTCTTGGCGCGCCTCGACGAGCACCTCGGGCCCTGGACGGTGAACGGCCCCAGCCGCTATCTCGCCCGGCAATTGCTGGCCGATCAGCAGGGCCAGCAGCGTCAGCGTGAGGCGCTGCTGCAGGCGGGCGAGCGCCTGGCCGCGTTGCTCGGCCGACACGCCCTGGCACCCAGCGGCGGCTGTGCCCTGTTTCAATTGCTGCGGCGTCCCGATGCCGCAGCCCTGCATGAACACCTGGCCCGCCAGGCCATCCTGACCCGCCTGTTCCCCGCGCTTGGCGCCCTGAGAGTCGGCCTGCCCGGCGACGAGTCGGGTTGGCAGCGGCTGGACGCCGGTCTGGCCGGTTACCGGAGCCCCCTATGAGTACGCTGATGGTGCAGGGCACCACTTCCGACGCCGGCAAGAGCACCCTGGTGGCCGCCCTGTGCCGTTGGCTCTATCGCCAGGGCGTGGCCGTGGTGCCCTTCAAGCCGCAGAACATGGCGCTCAACAGCGCCGTGACCGCCGATGGCGGCGAGATCGGCCGCGCCCAGGCGGTCCAGGCCCAGGCCTGTGGCCTGGCGCCCCATACCGACATGAATCCAGTACTGCTCAAGCCCAACACCGACGTCGGTGCCCAGGTGATCATCCATGGCCGTGCCGTCACCAGCATGGACGCCAAGGCCTATCACGCCTACAAGCCGATAGCCCAGGAGGCGGTGCTGGCGTCCCATGCCCGACTGGCCGAGGGCTATCAGGTGGTACTAGTGGAGGGCGCCGGTTCGCCGGCCGAGATCAACCTGCGCCAGGGCGACATCGCCAACATGGGCTTCGCCGAGGCGGTGGACTGCCCGGTGCTGCTGGTGGCCGACATCGACCGTGGCGGCGTCTTCGCCCATCTGGTCGGCACCCTGGACCTGCTCGAGCCCAGCGAGCAGGCGCGCGTCGCCGGCTTCATCATCAATCGCTTTCGCGGCGACCTGGCCCTGCTGCAGCCGGGCTTGGACTGGCTCGAAGCCCGCACCGGCAAGCCGGTGCTCGGCGTGTTGCCCTATCTGCACGACCTGCACCTGGAAGCCGAGGATCGCCTGGCCACCGGCCAGGTCGCCAAGCAGGGTCCGCGGCTGCGGGTGGCGGTACCGGTGATGCCGCGGCTGAGTAATCACACCGACTTCGATCCCTTGCGCCTGCATCCCCAGGTGGAGCTGCTCTTCGTCCGCCAGGGCGAGGAACTGCCCGCAGCGGATCTGATCATCCTGGGCGGCTCCAAGAGCGTGCGTAGCGATCTCGCCTTCCTCCGCGCCCAGGGCTGGGACAAGGCCATCGCCCGTCACCTGAGATACGGCGGGCGGGTGCTGGGCATCTGCGGCGGCTTCCAGATGCTCGGCGAGCGGATCGCCGATCCCCTCGGCCTGGAGGGCACGCCCGGCGACAGCGCCGGTCTGGGCCTCTTGGCCATGACCACCGAACTGGCGGCGGAAAAGCAGCTGCGCAACGTGCACGGCTGGCTGTGCGACGGCGCGGCCGAGGTCGCGGGCTATGAGATTCATGCCGGTGTCAGCCAGGGCGCGGCGCTGGCGCGTCCTGTGCTGCGCTTCGCCGATGGTCGCGTCGATGGCAGCCTCAGCGACGACGGCCAGGTGCTGGGCACCTACCTGCACGGCCTGTTCGAGTCGCCCGCCGCCAGCGTTGCCCTGCTGCGCTGGGCGGGTCTCGCCGAACCCCAGCAACTGGACTACCACGCTCTGCGCGAACGGGATCTGGAGCGCCTGGCCGATCTGGTCGAGCATCATTTGGACACCGGGCGCCTGCGCGCCCTCTGCGAGCTCTAGATGCGCGAATTCATCCTCGGTGGCGCTCGCTCCGGCAAGAGCGCCCTGGCCGAGCGCCTGGCCGCCGAGTCCGGCCTTGCCGTCACCTATATCGCCACCGCTGGGGGCAGCGACGCCGAACTGGCGCGGCGCATCGAACGTCATGCCGCCCGCCGGCCGGCGCACTGGGCGCTGGTGGAAGAACCTCTGGCGCTGGCCGAACGCCTGCAGGCTCTGGCGGCGCCGGATGCCTGCCTGCTGGTGGATTGCCTGACCCTCTGGCTGACCAATCTGCTCTTGCTCGACGATCCTCGACGCCTTGAGCAAGCCTGCACCCAGCTGCTCGACGCCTTGCCACAGTTGCCTGGTCGCCTGATCTTCGTCAGCAACGAGACCGGGCTGGGCGTCGTCCCCCTGGGCGAGCTGACCCGGCGCTATGTCGATGCCGCCGGCGAATTGCACCAGGCCCTGGCCGCGCGCTGCGAGCGCGTGGTGCTGACCGTCGCCGGTCTCCCCCTGACCCTCAAAGGAACCCCGCTATGAGCATGCCCTGGTGGCAAGGACCCTGCCGCCAACCCGATACCGCTGCGGCCGAAGCCGCACGCCAGCGGCAGACGGTATTGACCAAGCCGAGCGGTTCGCTCGGCGATCTGGAGGTGCTGGCCATCCAGCTGGCCGCCCTGCAGGGTACGCCCCGGCCGCTGCTGCAGCGCACCGCCATCGCCGTCTTCGCCGGTGATCACGGGGTGGTGGAGGAGGGCGTCTCGGCCTATCCGCAGTCCGTGACCGCCGAGATGGTGCGCAACTTCGTGCGCGGCGGCGCGGCCATCAGCGTGCTCGCCCGGCAGTTGGACGCGGCCCTGGAAGTCATCAACCTGGGCACCGTCACGCCCCTGGAAGCCTTGCCCGGCGTCATCGACCTGCCGCTCGGACGCGGTACAGCCAACTTCACCCTGACCCCGGCCATGACCCATGACCAGTGCCAGGCCGCGCTGCAGGCCGGTCGCGACGCCGTCCTGCGTGCCTGCGCCGGGGGCGCCGACCTCTTCATCGGTGGCGAGATGGGCATCGGCAACACCACCGCCGCCAGCGCCCTGGCCAGCGTGCTACTCGATACCTCGCCGCTGGCCCTGGCCGGACCCGGGACCGGGCTGGACGCCGATGGCGTGGCGCGCAAGGTGGCGGTCATCCAGCGCGCCCTGTTGCGCCATGGCGATACCCTGCAGGATCCCTATGAACTCTTGCGCCGCCTGGGCGGTTTCGAGCTGGCCGCCCTGACCGGCGCTTACCTGGCCTGCGCCCAGCAGGGCCTGCCGACCCTGGTGGACGGCTTCATCTGCTCGGTGGCCGCGCTCTGTGCCCAGCACCTGCAACCCGACACCCGCGACTGGCTACTGTTCGCCCATTGCGGCGCCGAGCCCGGTCATGCGGCGGTGTTGCTGGCCCTGGGCGGCGAACCCCTGCTGGATCTCGGCCTGCGCCTCGGCGAAGGCAGCGGTGCGGCTCTGGCCGTACCGCTGCTGCAACTGTCCTGCCGCCTGCACAGCGAGATGGCGACCTTCGCCGAAGCCAGTGTCTCCAGCCGCGCCCATGACTGATTGCTCGCTGCTGCGCCATGGCGTCACCGAGGGCCCCGAAGGCTTTCGTGGACGCCTCGATCCGCCCCTGTCGGAACGGGGGTGGAAGCAAATGCGCGCCGCCGTTGCCGCGCAGCCACCGTTCGAACTCATCCTGACGTCGCCGCAGCAACGCTGCGCGCGCTTCGCCGAGTGGCTGGCGGCGGAGCAGGGCGCCGAACTGATGGTGGAGGCGGATCTGCGCGAACTGGATTTCGGCGCCTGGGAAGGCCACAGCGCCGCGGAGCTCATGCAGGACCAGGCCGAGGCCCTGGGGCTATTCTGGGCCGATCCCTATGCCTATACCCCCCCTGGCGGTGAACCCGTGGCCGCCTTCGCCGAACGAGTGCTGGGAGCGGTGGCGCGCTGGCGTCCACGCCTGCACGGGCGGCGCAGCCTGCTCGTCACCCACGGCGGCGTCATCCGCCTGTTGCTGGCTCGCCAGCGCGGTCTGGCGGCCAAGGACCTGCTGCAGGTCGAGGCGCCCTATGCGACCCTGCAGCCACTGGCGCTGGAGGAGAGCTGATGCCACTGCCGCTGCTGATCGCCGTGCAGTTTCTCACGCGACTGCCGATCCGGCTGCCCGGCCTGCCGCCCGCCGAGGCCGTCGGCCGCTCGGTGCTCTGGTATCCCGCAGTGGGCTTGCTGCTGGGCGCGCTCCTGAGCCTGATCGCCTGGTTGAGCGCGGCGGGCGGCGTCTTCCTGCAGGCGGCGCTGGTGCTGGCCGGCTGGGTGATCCTCACCGGCGGCCTGCACCTGGATGGCCTGGCCGACACGGTAGATGCCTGGATCGGCGGCTTTGGCGATCGCGAGCGGACCCTGGCCATCATGAAGGATCCGGCCTGCGGCCCCATGGGCGTGCTGGCGCTGCTGTTGACCCTGCTGCTCAAGTGGAGCGCCCTGGTCGTCCTGCTACCGCATGCGCCGGCTGGCCTGTGGCTGGCGCCGCTGGCCGGTCGCCTGGCGCTGCCCTGGCTGTTGCTGACCACGCCCTATGTGCGCCCCGGTGGCCTCGGCGATCTGCTCAGTCGCCACCTGCCGCGGACTGCGCTCAAGGGAGTGCTGCTGCTGGGGGCCATTGGTATGGTCCTGCTACCCCAGGGCGTGACCGCGCTGCTGGTGACCGCCATGGTCGCGCTGCTGGTGCGTCGTGCCCTGCGCCAGCGTCTCGGCGGCACCACCGGCGATACCGCCGGAGCGCTGCTGGAGCTCGCCGAGAGCGGGGTGCTGGTCGCGCTGGCCCTGTCGCTGGGCTGAAAAATCGACCCAAGCGTGAGATACCCGGGATTTTGCGATCTCCGTCCTTGAACGACCCTGGTTAAACCGTTAAGAAGGCGCCTGGTTGCGCGCCCAGCGAAGCCACCTCGGCACGTGCGGGTCCAGAGGGAGTCGTCGTCAACTGGACAAGGAGCCCCAATGCCCGATGCGCCCCAAAGCGCCGCCTCGCCCCGGGAAGTCGCCCCCGCGTCGCGGCTCAGCCTCAAACCGCGCAGCCTGTTCGCCACCTTCTTTCTGGCGTTCATCCTGGTGGATGCCCTGGGCACCCTGTTGTTTACCCTGCACAGCTATCGCCAGGCCCGCGATGCCAGCAGCCAGAGCATCGACTATCGCTTGATGAGCGCGGCCTTGGCGCTGCCGGAAATTCTCGGCGAGGACTATCTCGCCCAATTGCAGGATCCGGCCCAGGCCGATCCCGAACGCTACCAGCGAACCCTGATCACCCTGGATCGCTATGCCCGCAAGGCCGGGCTGGCGTCGCTCTATGCCTTCGTCAAGGACGGTTCGAGCTTTCGCTTCATCATGGATTCGGCCAACGAGGAAGAAATCCGCGTTGGCTACTTCGGCGACTATCGCCAGCTCTACGATCAGGCCCCGCCGGAACTCGGCGCCGTGTTTGCCGATCATCAACCTCGTTTCGCGGAATACCAGGATAACTTTGGCAGTTTCCGTTCCCTGTTCCTGGCCATTCCCGGGCAGGACGGGCAAGCAGTCGTCATAGGGGCGGACATGTTCATGGAAGGAATAGCAGCGGCAGAGCAGTCGGCTCTGCTGGATTCGCTGCTGATAGGCGCGATCATCTTTGCCTTGGGGGCGTTGGTCAGTCGAATACTGGCAGGCGCCCTCAACCGCTATCTGGCCCGCCTCGGGCAGGCCACCGAACGCATCGCCGATGGCGACTATCAACTGGGCCTCAAGGAAGGGCGGGACCCGGTCGGTCGGCTGGGTCGCGCCATGAACCAGATGGGCGCCGCCCTCGCCGCGCGCGAGCGGCGCATCAGCCAGCTGGCCTTTCGTGACATGCTCACCCGCCTGCCCAACCAGGTGCGGCTGGTCCTGGATATCCGCCAGCGCATCGAGCGCGCCGCAGCCGGGCGTTTCGCCGTCTTGCTGCTGGACGTGGCGAACTTCCGTAACATCAACGAACTGCTTGGCCAGGAGGGCGGCGACAAGATCCTGCGTCATCTGGCCCGCCGGCTAAGGGTCGCGGCGCCGGAAGAGAACGGCGTGGCGCGGATCGGCGCCGACACCTTCGTCCTGCTGCTGCCCTGGTTCGACGTCGCCTCGGCGGAGGCGGCGCTGCTGTCGCTGCGCAACCTAGTGGAGAAACCCTTCGTCAGTGGCAATCAGCGGGTATCCCTGCGCATCACCTTCGGCATCGCCTGCTACCCCGAACACGGCACCAGCGCCGAAGCCCTGCTGGCCAACGCCGAGACCGCCCTGCAGGATGCGCGCCGGCGGCAGCTGCCCTTCGCCTTCCATGATCCGGACCAGGAGCGCCAGCGGCAGCTCGGCATTGCCATGCTCGATGCCCTGGACCTCGCCGTGGATCACGACCAGTTGCGGCTCTATCTGCAACCCAAGATCGCGCTGCCGGATGGCCGGGTCGAGGGCGCCGAAGTCCTGATCCGCTGGCAGCATCCGGAACTGGGCCTGCTCAAGCCGGACGCCTTCGTCGGTATCGCCGAACAGAGCCGCAAGATCTGCGACATCACGCTCTGGGTACTGGAACGTTGCATGCACCTGCAGCGCGAGCGGCAGCTAGGTGCCCTCAAACTTAACGTCAATCTGTCGCTGCTGGACCTTGAGCACCCAGCCTTCATCGCCCGCATCGGCCGGCTGCTGGACGAGACGGGTGCCGTGGCCGCCGGCTTCTGCCTGGAGATCACCGAGTCCCGGGCCATGAGCAATCCGGTACAGGTGCTCGACTGCCTGCGCCAGCTCAAGGCCATGGGCTTCGAATTGTCGCTGGACGACTTCGGCGCCGGGCATTCCTCGCTGGCCTGCCTGAGCAGCTTTCCCATCGACGAGCTGAAGATCGATCGGCAGTTCATCGAGCATTGCCAGCTACCCGGTGATCAGGAGGTGATCAGGCTGCTGGTCCAGCTGGGCCAGTTGCGTGGCCTGCGGGTGGTGGCCGAAGGCGTGGAGACCCACCAGGCGCTGCAGGTCCTTACCGAGCTCGGCTGCGACCAGATCCAGGGTCAACTGGTGGCAGGTGCCCTGTCGCTGGACGACTTCCAGCGCTGGTATGCCGGGCAGGAGCAGGGTTACTGGGCGCTCCGGGCCTAGGCAAGAGGTCAGGCTGGTGATCGCACCCGGTAGCTGATGCTCGCTCTATATCCGGAAAAGCACGAAGCCGCCTGGCGGCGGCTTCGGCAGACGGACCCTGGCGCTCTTAGAAGCGGTAGGTCAGCTGGGCACCCAGGCCGTGGGCGCTGTTGTCGTATTTGGCGCTGTAGCCTGCCTTGGTCGAGGTAGCGGGGCGATTGATCGACACATCGTCTTCCCAGAGATAGGCATAGGCCACATCGATGGTCATGTCCTTGGTCGGCGACCAGCCTGCGCCCACCGAGAAGGTCTTGCGATCGCCCACCGGGATGCGCACGTTGCGGTTGCCGTTGTCCGCCGGGGAGGGGTCGATGGCCATGCCGGCACGCAGCACCCACTGGGGATTCAGCTGATAGGCCGCGCCGATGGCGTAGGACCAGGTGTCCTTCCAGTTGAGCTCTTCCGTCACGGTTGCCAAGGGCGAGCCCAGCACCGGCAGGGTGGGGGTGCCCTCGTTCTCCACGTCGATCGACTTCAGGCGACTCCAGCGGGTCCAGGTGGCGCCGGCGTACATCGTCCAGTCGTTGTTCAGCCGATAGGTGAAGGAGGCATCGCTGCTCTCTGGCAGGGTGATGTTGAGGCTGGCGTCATACTTGCCATTGAGGCGGCTGACCAGGGCGTTGGTGATGGGGCTGGCCTGGCTGTTGGCGCCAGTCACCTCGGTGTTGCCCTTGAGCTTGTAGGTGACCTTGGAGTGGTAGGTCAGGCCGAAGGTCAGGTCATCGGTCAGGTCCGCCAGCAGGCCGACGTTGAAGCCATAGGCGGTGTCGTCGCCATCGATCTTGACCTGGCCATCCTGGGTGCTGCCGAAGTTGACGTTGCTGTTGAGCTTGCCTTCGATGCGGTTGATGGTCGGGCCAAAGCCGACGGACACCTTGTCGGTGATCTTGTAGCTGACGGTCGGCTGGATGGTGATGACTTCCACCTTGCTCGCCTGACCCTGGTAGCGACCCTGGAAGGCGTGCTCGTAGTTGCTGATCAGCGCATAGGGGACGTAGACACCCAGGCCGAAGTGCAGGCGGTCATCCACCGGCGTCACGAAATAGCCGAAGGGCACCACCGAGTTGGGCACCATGTCGCCGTCGTTGCTGCCCTGCACGGCCTGGCCGTTGGCGTAGCGACCACTGGCGTCCTTGATGTCGATCTTGGCGTGGATATAGGCGCCACCCAGGGACACCTCACGGCCCAGGCGGGACATGCCAGCCGGGTTGCCATAGATGGTGGAAGCGTCCTGCGCGGAGGAAGAGCGTCCGGCGAAGGAGGTACCCATCCCGCTGACACTCTGTTCGTTGATAGCCAGACCGTTCGCCAGGGCATAGCCGGAAGCGCTCGAAACGGCCAATGCAAGTAGGGTCAGTTTTATTGTTTTCATGCTCTTGCAGCTCCATTGAAAGGCGAGAAGCGCTTACCTCCGCGGATTCCCAAGTCCGAGTGAGTACCTGCGCACACTCAGCTTTTAGCAGGCCCTGCTTGCGAATACAAAAAAAACTATTCGGTCACGTTTGGTTCGGGGCGGTCATCAGGCGTTCATCCGACGAACCCGCCTGGAAAGCCGCTGAATGCCACGTTTCCCGGTGTGTGACAGGGGCGTCAAGCGGCACCGAAGAACCGGCCCGGGTGGCTTATACTGTCGGCTCATCTGTTCGGAGTGCGCCCTTGACTTCTGCCCCTCACTGGATCCGCGACGATGCGGCACTGGCTGCCCTCTGCGAGCGCTGCCAGACCCTGCCCTTCATCGCCCTCGACACCGAATTCATGCGGGTCGACACCTTCTATCCCAAGGCCGGTCTGATCCAGATCGGCGACGGCGAAAAGGCCTACCTGGTCGATCCCCTGTGCATCGGTGACTGGACGCCTTTCGCCGCGCTGCTGGAGGACCCGGCGGTGGTCAAGGTGCTGCACGCCTGCAGCGAAGACCTGGAAGTGTTGTTGCGCCTGACCGGCAGCCTGCCGCAGCCGCTGTACGACACCCAGCTGGCGGCGGCCTATCTGGGGCTGGCCCATTCCATGGGTTATTCGCGGCTGGTCGCCGAAGTGCTCAAGATCGACATCCCCAAGGACGAGACCCGCTCCGACTGGCTGCAACGGCCGCTGACGCCGTTGCAGGAGCGCTACGCGGCAGCCGACGTGACCTATCTGGTCGACGTCTACCACTACCTGAACGCGCGTCTGGATGATCAGCGGCGCACCTGGCTACTGGAAGATGGCGCTGAACTGGTCGCCAATCTGCGGCGCATCAGCGATCCCTGGGAAGCCTACCGCGACGTCAAGCTGGCCTGGCGCCTGTCGCGCCAGCAGTTGGCGGTGCTGCGGGTGCTCTGCCACTGGCGCGAGGTCAGTGCCCGCGAGCGCGATCAGCCGCGCAACCATGTCCTGCGCGAACGCTCGCTGTGGCCGCTGGCGCGTTTCCAGCCGACCGACAAGCAGGCCCTGGCGCGCATCGACGACATGCACCCGCGCACCGTGCGCCAGGACGGCGATACCCTGCTGGCGCTGATCGCCGAAGGTGCGGCCACCCCGGCTGACCAATGGCCAGAGCTGCAGGCCGAGCCCTTGCCTCACGAGGCGTCGTCGCTGCTCAAGACCTTGCGTGCTATTGGCGAACGCGATGCCGAGGCCCTGGGCATGGCGCCGGAACTGATGTTGCGCAAGAAGGTGCTCGAAGCCCTACTACTCACCGGTTGGCCCGATGGCGACTACCAACTGCCGGCGAACCTGCGCGGTTGGCGCCGCGAACGCTTCGGCCAGGCCCTTCTCGATCACCTGCAGGCGCAGCGCACTCCGCCGGCGCCCCTGGAAGACACCCCATGAAACTGCTCTGCTCCATCTACCGAAGCCCGCGCAAGCCGGAAATGTACCTCTATGTCGACAAGCTCAAGGGCCTGACTCTGGTCCCTGAAGGCTTGCTTGCGGCTTTCGGGCCTCCGGCACTGGCCTTCGAGTTCGTGCTCACCCCGCAGCGCACGCTGGCCCGGGAAGACGTCGCCAAGGTCCTCGAGAACATCGCCAAGCAGGGCTATCACCTGCAGATGCCACCCCCGGAGCTGGAGCGCGACGACTACATCGAGCACCTGCCCGAAGAACTGCTGCGTCTCAACGATCCGCTATGACCGCCGTCCTGCTGCTGGAAGACGCGGCGGCCGGCTATGTCGAGGCCTGGCGCCAATTGGCGCCGGCGCTGGAACTGCAGGTGCCGACGGACCCGGTCGAGGCCGTGCGTCTTGCCCAGCGGCCATGCTACTGGCTCGGCCAGCCGGATCGTGCCGCAGCCCTGCTGCGCGAGGGCGTCAAGCCGCTCTGGCTGCAATCCACCTGGGCCGGCTATGCGCCGTTGCTGGCGGCGGACCTGCCAGACGATTATCGCTTCAGCAGAGCAGTAGGGCTGTTCGGCCAGAGCATCGGCGAATACGTCCTGACCTATCTGTTGCAGCATGAGCGCCAGGTGGCCGCGCGTCAGCTCAGCCAACGCGAGGGGCACTGGGACACCCGGGCGCCGGGCACCCTGGCCGGGCGGCGTCTGCTGCTGGTCGGGGCAGGGGACATCGGTCAGGACATCGCCCGGTTGCTCGCGCCGTTCGGCATGATCCTCACCGGCGTCGCCCGCAGTGCACGAACCTTGCCTGGCTTTGCCCGGGTGGTGCCGCTCGCGGAACTGCACCAGGTGGCGCGGGATGCGGGCTTCGTGGTCAATCTGTTGCCGGACAGCGGCAGCACCCGGGATCTCTACGATGCGGATTTCTTCGCCGCCTTGCCTGCAGGTGCCTTGTTCATCAATGCCGGACGCGGCACCAGCGTGGTGGACGCCGAGCTGATCGCCGCGTTGGAGAGCGGGCAGCTGGCCGGGGCGGTGCTCGACGTGTTCCGTCAGGAGCCGTTGCCGGCCGAGCACCCTTTCTGGCGGACGCCCAACCTGCACCTCACCGCCCATGTCGCCGGGCCCACGCCGCCGGCGGCGGCGGTCCGGTTGTTTCTCGACAATCTCCAGCGCCTGCAACAGGGGCAGCCCCTGCGTGGCGCCGTCGAGTTGGCCGCTCAGTCGAAGGTATAGGGGCCGGCCACCGCCAGCTCTTCGACGGTCAGGCGCGGACTGGGCAACTCGCGCCCCTGCAGGGACTCCGGCAGGCTGGCCTTGTCGCCCAGCTTGCCGATGGCGACCGCCAGCTCGACCTTGAACGCCGCCGGCACCTTGAGTTCGCGCTGGATGCCTTCGCGGTCGATCCCGGCCATGCCGTGGGCGTGCCAGCCCGCATTGGTCGCCTGCAGTGCCAGGTAGGCCCAGGCCGCACCGGCATCGAAGCTGTGGCTGGGGAAGGGGACTTCCTCGCCACTGCTGGCGCGCAGCAGGGTGGTCTTCGACAGGATGATCACCAGCGCCGAGGCGTGCTGCGCCCAGCCGCGGTTGAATTCACTGATCAGCGACAGGAACAGCTCCCAATGGGCGTCGTCGCGACGTGCATAGAGGAAGCGCCAGGGCTGGGCATTGAAGGCTGACGGCGCCCAGCGCGCGGCCTCGATGAAACCGAGCAGGGTCTCTTCCTCGATGGCGACCGGGTCGAAGGCGCGGGGCGACCAGCGCTGGACGAACTGGGGATCGACGGGATACTGGGGCGTACGGCTGCTGCTGGTCATGGCTTCACCACGGGAGGAAAGGGGAGTCCGGCACGGTAATCCGGTCGGGCGGCGTCGACAAGGGCGCGAACGGTGCTTGGCGCTCGCGGCGTGCGGCACTAGACTGCGCGCCCCCTTTCCTTGCCACGATCTCTGCCATGGCCGCCATCACCCAGCCGTTCTGGAAGCGCAAGACCCTCGATCAGCTCGATGCCCAGGAATGGGAGTCACTGTGCGACGGCTGTGGCCTGTGCTGCCTGCAGAAGCTCGAAGACGAGGACGACGGCGCCGTCTATTACACGCGCATCGCCTGCAAGCTGCTGGATCTCAAGACCTGTCAGTGCAGTCGCTACGCCGAGCGCACCCGCTTCGTCCCCGACTGCATCCAGCTCACCCCGGCCCAGGCCGACCAGTTCGCCTGGCTGCCGCCTACTTGCGGCTATCGCCTGGTGGCCGAGGGCAAGGATCTGCCGGAGTGGCACCCGCTGATCTGTGACGACCGCGAGGCGGTGCACAAGGCCGGCATTTCCCAGTCCGGCCGCATGCTCAGCGAAACCCAGGTCGCCGAAGACGACTGGGAAGACTATCTGATCTTTCGCGCGGGCTGATCCCGGCTTCAGACCGCCGCGGGGCTGGTCCGCAGCTGCGCCGTCAGGCCTGTTGCGCGATGGCAGCGTACCTCCGCCAACTCACCTGGCAGCAGTGCCTGAGGTCGCTCGCAACCGGTGCCCGCCTGCGGACAGCGATCCCGAAAGAAACAGCCAGCCGGCAGCACCCGGTTGCCCGGTAGCTCGGTGCGCTGTGCCGCGGCATTGCCTGTGAGCGGCTGATCCAGCCGCGGCACCGCCTCCAGCAATAGTCGGGTATAGGGGTGGCTGGGCTGCTCCAGCACCTCTGCCGCCGCCCCCAGCTCGACGATCTGCCCCAGGTACATCACCGCCACCCGGTCGGCCAGGTGGCGCACCACCGAGACGTTGTGGGAGATCAGTACGAAGGTCAGGCCGCGATCGCGTTGCAGCTGGGCCAGCAGGTTGAGGATCTGCGCCTGCACCGAGATGTCCAGGGCCGAGGTGGGCTCGTCGAGAATGATGACGTCCGGATCCGACGACAGCGCCCGGGCGATGGCAATGCGCTGGCGCTGGCCGCCGGAGAACTGGTGCGGGTAGCGATCCAGGTATTCGGGACGGATACCGACCTGCGCCGCCAGGCGCTCGGCCAGGGCGCGCAATTCGACAGAGGAGCTGCGACCCCGCACCACCAGCGGCTCGGTGATCAGCTTCCACACCGGCAGGCGCGGATCCAGCGAGGACTGCGGGTCCTGGAAGACGATCTGGATGTTGCGCTCGCCACGGGCCGAGCCTTGAAGGGAGCCGCTCACCGGCTCCACCAGCCCCATCAGGACCTGGGCCAGGGTGCTCTTGCCGCAGCCGGATTCGCCGAGCACGCCCAGGGTCTCGCCGGAAAATAGTCGCAGGTCGATGCCGTTGAGGGCATGGGCCTGGCCCTTGGTGCGGCCGAGCCAGTCGCGGCCCACCGGATAACGTACCTCGATGCCGCTGAGCTCCAGCAGTGGTACGGCGGGCGGGGAAAAGTTGTTCATGCCGGGGCGTCCTCCGCCTGCAGCCAGCAGGCGCTCAGGTGATCGGGGGTGTCCGTCGGCAGCAGTGCGGGGCGCGTCTCGCAGCGCTCATGGCGCCGACTGCAACGGTCCTTGAAGCTGCAGCCGCCAGGTAGCTGGGCCAGGTTGGGCACCTGTCCGGGGATGCTGGCCAGGTCGCTGCCGGGCACCGCCTTTTCCGGCAGGCAGGCCAGCAGGCCCTGGGTATAGGGATGCCGGGGTGCCTGCATGACCGCCGCGGTAGCTCCCTGTTCGACAATGCCGCCGGCGTACATCACATAGACGCGATCGCAGAATTGCGCGACCAGGGCCATGTCATGGGTGATCAGCAGGATGGCGGTGCCCCGGGCCCGTGCCTTTTCGCGCAGCAGGAGCAGCACCTGGCGCTGCACCGTGACGTCCAGCGCGGTGGTCGGCTCATCGGCGATCAATAGCTGCGGATCGCAGGAGAAGGCCAGGGCGATCATGATGCGCTGGCGCATGCCGCCGGACAGCTCGAAGGGATAGCGTTCGAGGATCTGCTCGGGATCGGCGATGTGCATGTCCTTGAGCAACTCGATCGCCTTGGCGCGGGCCTGAGCGGCATCCAGCGCGGTATGGCGGCGAATCACGTCCAGCAACTGGCGGCCGATGCGCCGCGTCGGATTGAGCGCGGTCATCGGCTCCTGGAAGATCATCGCCGCCTCGCGGCCGCGGACCTCCATCAGCTGGCGCTCGCTCAAGGCGAGCATGTCGTGGCCTACCAGGTTGACGCTGCCGCCGGTGACCCGGTAGCTGCCGGGGGGCAACAGGCCGAGGGTGAGCATGGCGGTGACCGATTTGCCCGAGCCTGATTCGCCCACCACGCCGACGATCTCGCCGGGGGCCACACTCAGGCTGACGCCGTTGAGCGCCTTGGCGCTGCTGCGAAAGCCGGGGAATTCCAGATTCAGCTGGTCGATGTGCAGAACGGACTGGCCCATGTCATTTGCCCTTTTGGCGAGGATCGAGCAGATCGCGGATGCCATCGCCCAGCAGGTTGAAACCGATGGCGGTGACCAGGATCGCCAGGCCCGGGAAGGTCGAATACCACCACTGGTCGAGGATGAAATTGCGGCCGCTGGCGACCATCACGCCCCATTCCGCGGTGGGCGGCTGGGCGCCCAGGCCAATGAAGCCCAGCGCCGAGGCCATGAGAATGGCGTTGCCGATGTCCAGGCTGAATTGCACCAGCAGCGGCGGCATGGCGTTGCGCGCCACGTGCCAGTGCACCAGGTGCCATTTGCCGGCGCCGAAGGTGCGTGCTGCCTGGACGTAGGCCAGTTGGCGGATGCTCAGGGTTTGGCCGCGGGCCAGGCGCACATAGAAGGGGATGCGCACCAGGGTGATGGCCAGCATGGCGTTGAACAGACTCGGCCCGAGGGCGGCGGCCAGGGCCATGATCAGCACCAGCGAAGGCACCGAGAGGATGATGTCCATCAGGCGCATCATCAGCCGGTCGAAGGCGCCGCCGACGATGCCCGACAGGCAGCCGAGCAGGCCGCCGCTGGCGCAGGCGGCAAAGGCCACGAACAGGCCGACGCCCACCGATTGGCGGCTGCCGTAGATCACCCGGCTGAGCAGGTCGCGACCCACCTCGTCGGTGCCGAACCAGTGCAGGGCGCTGGGTGCCTGCAGGCGGGCGGTGAGTTTCAGCGCGTTGGGCTGATAGGGGGCCAGCCAGGGCGCGGCGACCATGCACAGCAGCACCAGCAGGGTGATCACCAGCCCCGTGAGCATTAGCGGATTGCGGCAGATCCGCCAGGCCAGCCAGGCGGTCTGCTCGCGCCAGCGGGGGCGCGCAGCGGTCAGGGTCGTCATGCTAGTTCACCTTGCCGATGCGGGGATCGACCAGCCGGTAGAGCAGGTCGATGAAGCGGTTGAGCAGGACGTAGATGAAGGACACCACGATGGCGAAGCCCATGACCGCCGGGAAATCCAGCGCCTGGATCGACTTGACCACATAGGCGCCCATGCCCGGCCAGGCGAACACGGTCTCGGTGAGCACCGCCCCATAGAGCAGGTCGCCCAGGGCCAGGCCGATTACCGTGATGGAGGGAATCAGCGCGTTGGGCAGCGCGTGGCGCAGCACCACGGTGGTCTGCGACAGGCCATAGGCGCGGGCGGTGCGGATATAGTCCTCGCCCAGCTGTTCGAGCATGGCGCCGCGGATCTGCCGGGTGATGACGCCGAGATTGACGAAGGCTAGGGTCACCGCCGGCAGCAACAGGTGTCTGACCGCACTGGCGAAGCCGGTGAGATCGCCCGCCAGCAGGGTATCGATCAGATAGAAGCCGGTCACCGTCGGCGGTGGCGTCAGCCCCTGGTCCAGCCGCCCGCCGCCCGGCAGCCAGCCGAGATGCCCGTAGAACAGCACGATCAGCCCCAGGCCCAGCCAGAAGGCCGGGGTGGAGATGCCGGCCACCGCCAGGGTACGGCTGATATGATCGATCCAGCGGTTGTTGTAGACCGCCGAGAGCACGCCCAGGGGTACGCCAATGAGGATCGACAGCAGCAGCGCCGCCAGGGCCAGCTCCAGGGTGGCCGGAAAGAACAGCTGGAGGTCTTCCAACACCGGGCGATGGGTGCGGATCGACTGGCCCAGATCGCCCTGCAGCAGGTCCCCCATGTAGCGGAAGTATTGCTGGTAGAGCGGCAGGTCCAGACCCAGCTGCTGACGGATGCCGGCGACGATTTCATCGCTGGCACGCTCGCCGGCGATCAGCCGCGCCGGATCGCCCGGGATCAGGTGGGAGATGACGAAGGTGATCAGGGATACCCCGATCACCACGATGAGGATATCGGTCAGCTGCTTGCGCAGCAGATGGAAGAAGGCCATGGCATACCTCGCGAGGCGGGTGCCGGAGCGCGCCGGCACCCGTCGCCCTTACTTGGACATCGCAGCGAAATTGAAGACCTGCTCGAGCATGGGGTTGAACACGTACCCCTTGACCGCGGCGCGCATCGGCACCGTGTAGGCCTTCTGGTAGAGGTAGGCGTAGGCGGCGTCGCCCACCACGATCTTCTGGGCCTCCTGGTACAGCGCCTTGCGCTGAGCCACGTCACTGACGCTGGCGGCGTCGCGCAGCAGCTGATCCACCTTGGGATTGCTGTAGAAGGCGCGGTTGCCCGCCAGTCCCGCATTGGTGCTGTCGAACCAGAAGTTCATGAACATGTAGGGGTCGGCGAAGTCCGGACTCCAGTTGCCGATGGCGACGTCGAAGTCGCCCTTGCCCAGGCGTTCGCGGAAGGTGGCGTTGGCCAGCTTCTCCATCTTCAGGTTGACGCCAAGGGTGCCCAGGCCCGCCTGCAGGGTAAGGCCGATGGGCTCCCAGGCCGGATCCTTGTCCGAGTAGAGGAATTGCAGCTCCCGCACCTTGGGCGCCTTGCCCAGGGCGGCCTGGGCGGCTTCCAGGTCCTGCCTGGGCATTGGCAGGCTTGGATCATGACCCCACATGCCGTCCGGGATCGGGCCGTTCATGAGCTTGGCCTTGCCCATGGCGATGCCTTCGACGATGCCCTGGTAGTCGAGGGAGTCGACCACGGCCTTGCGCGCGTTGACGTCGTTCAGGGGTGCGCGCCTGTTGTTGAGGTAGAGGTAGGTCACCCGCAGCGAGGGGTAGGCGGTGGTGACGAAGCCGGACTTCTGCGCCAGCGCCTTGACCTGGTCTTCGGGCAGGTCCTCGATGATGTCCAGATCGCCCTGTTCCAGTTGCAGGCGCCGTACCGAAGGCTCGGCGATGATGCGGATCACCACCTGTTTGAGCGTGGGCGCCTTGCCGGCGTAGTGCGGGTTGGGCTCCAGGGTCAGCGACTGGCCCTTCTGCCAGGCGGCCAGGCGATAGGCGCCGGAGCCGGCGGTATGGCCGGCCAGCCAGGCGTCCACGTCCTTGCCGTGGGTGCTGGCCACCTTGGGGTTGATCACGCTGGCGCCGTCGTGGGCCAGGGCGAAGAGGAAGGGCGCGAAGGGCTTCTGCAGGGTGAATCTGATCGTCTGCGGATCCACCACGGTCACCGCCATGTCCGCCGGGAAGATGCTGGACGGGCCCTGCTTGAGCTTCATCAGGCGCTCGACCGAGAACTTGACCGCCTCGGCGGTGACCTCGCTGCCATCGTCGAATTTGTTGCCGGGCTTCAGGGTGAAGGTCCACACCAGGTTGTCGGGGGAGACGGTCCAGCCGCTGGCCAGGTCGCCCTCGACGTCGGTGCTGCCCTTGCCGTCTTCCACCTTGTAGCGCATCAGGCGCTGGTAGGCCGGATAGGTCACGGTCCAGTCGTTGTTGTCGAAGGTCACGCCCGGATCGACGGTCTGCAGATCTGCAGGCTTACCGATGACCAGGGTGTCGGTCGCGGTGGCGGCGCTGGCCGGTTGCCAGGCGCCGAGGCCCAGCAGGGAAACCAGGGCGAGCACGCGGGACGCCGATGAAACGTGGGTGCGCGAAGACGAGAACATGCCGGTACCTCGGATTGTTTGGGTTTATGGGTGTTTCGGCAGTGGGCAAGGCGGTCGAGCGAAGGGCTCGCGGCGCCGGATTCGAATGACCCGGTCGCCGGCAGGATCAGTTCAGCAGGGCGGCGAGCTCCTCCTGGCTGAGATGGTGGTAGTCGATCAGCGCATAGCGGCGGGCATCGGGCAATTCGAAGTGCCACCACTCGCTGGGGATGAAGGTGAAGCCGGCGCTCTGCATGATGCCCAGCAGCAGCAGGCGGTTACGCTGGGCGGCGGCGGGCAGCGCCGGATTGAACAGGTGCGACAGCTCGCGCATGTCGTCGAAGCCGGTCCCCATGTCCAGCGGCTCGCCGGCCTCGTCGAGCAGGGTCACGTCCACGGCCACGCCGCGGCTGTGGTGCGAACCCTGCGCCGGATCGCTCACGTACTGGGCATCGGGCAGCACCCGCCACAGCAGTTGCTGGGCATAGGGCGGGCGGTAGGCATCCAGCACCTGCAGACGCAGACCGGCCTGTTGCGCCAGCGCGCTGGCGCGGTGCAGGCGGGCGGCGGCATCCCGGTGCAGCAGGCAGTGGGCGTCTTGGTAGAGCACCTTGCCAGCCAGGTTGTCGGCGGTCGCATAGACCAGGTGAATGTCCACGCCGTAGTGGTGGGCGTCGATCTCGACGAGTTCTGGATGATTCACGGTACGGGGTGCTTCCTTGGGGTGAAGAAGAGGACCAGGGCTCATTCGAATTGCCCGAAGCGCTGCTGCAGGGCGCGGTTGCTGGCCAGGCGCTGTTCCAGGGCATCGCCCGAGCGATCCGCCACCGCTGACACCAGCAGGTTCAGCAGGCAGGCCAGCGGCGCCAGGGAGTCCCAGAACTGGTCGACTTCCAGGCGCAGTTGCAGCAGGTCGGCGGGATAGTCCCGCGCCCAGGGGCAGTGGTAGTCGGTGATCAGCGCCATGGGCAGCCTGGCATCGCGAGCGCTCTCGCAGAGCTTGCGGGTCACGCTGGAATAGGCGCGAAAGTCGGCCACCACCAGGTAGGGCTGGGCGAAGCCGCTGTTGAAGATGTCGGCGTAGGTGCCCGACAGACCGTCGACGTAGAAGGCCTTGGGGCGGATGTATTCCAGCAGGCTGTGAAAGCTACCCAGGACGCCGCGGGTGGTCTGGATACCGGCGATGAACACGGCGTCCGCACCGGTCAGCTGCCGGACCACCTGCTCGAACACCGGACCGCGGGCCAGCTGGTAGACGTCCTCGATGGCGGCGAGCTCGGCGGCCAGAGAGCGGTCCAGGGCGTCGCTGCGTCCGCTCTGCTGGCGAAAGGCACTGAAGCGGTCGGTGATGCGCCAGCCTTCCAGGCCTTCGTCTCTCAGGCTCTGCTTGACGTCGTCGAGGTTGCGATAGCCCAGTGAGCGCAGCAGCCGACCCACGGAAATGCCGGTGGTGTTGGTGCGTTGGGCGATGCTGTCGGCGGTCTCGAAGGGCAGCTTCTCCGGATTGGCCAACAGGTAGCCTGCAACGCGTTTGCCGGTGGGCGTAAGGTCGGCGAAGGCGCCTTCAAGGGCTTGGAAGAAGAGTGGCTTGGTCACACCGGATGGCCTGCGATGTTATCGAGCTGTCATTAACTGCTCCATTGTTCGAAAGCTAACATTGATTTTCCAGGCGTCGCAAGCGGCTGCACGCCGGTTGTCACCGCGGTGTCGCAAAGCGGGGTTTGGGGTCGTTACGAGATAAGCCGGTACAGGCTGAATGGCTTGGGAGGAGAGTGGCGGCGTCCCGAGCGAGACGCCGCGGTACAGCCGAAGATCAGCCCAGCGGCGACTCCATGTGCGAGGTGCGCTCGACGGCGCCATAGCGATCACCGACCGCATGGGCGCGTTCCAGCAGCACCTTCAGCTCGGCCAGGTCCTGGGCGATGCGGGTGCCAGGGTCGCGGCGCAGCAGGCGGGCGAACAGGTGGCCGAGGCGGCCGGCCGGCGGTTCGTAGGCCATGACGGCCGTCACCTCGGTGCCACCGGGCACATCTTCGAAGCTGACCCAGCCCAGGTTGTTCAGACCGGCATAGCCACAGGAGCGCCAGCCAATCAGGCGGCCCGGCACGTCGTCGGTGACTTCGGCATCCCATTCGAAACGGCCCATGGGCGCCTTGACCACCCAGTGGGAATAGCGGTCGTTGAGCACGTCCACGCGTTCGATGTGGCGCATGAAGATCGGCAGGTTGGAGAAGTCGCGCCAGAAGCGATAGAGCTCATCGCGGGGACGGGCGATGACGATCCGGCGGGTCTGGGAGGCTGCCGAATGCCAGGCCAGCGAACGGCGGACGTCGCGCTCGAAACGCACCTTGGTCAGGGTGCGCTTGATCGAGCAATGGCCGCGCAGGCCGCGATTCAGCAGCCAGGCGCCGGTGGCGCCGGTCAGCAGGCCGAGCAGACCGCCACGCGCCAGGCCGCGGCTGAGCAGCAAGCCACCGCCGGCCACGGAGGCCAGGCGTTCCACGCCCTGGATGGCAGCGGCGTTGCGAGGCGGGGGAGCGAGAGGGGGAGTGGGGGCATCTAGGTGCATGGCAGATTCTCCTTTAGCTGTGGAAAAGACCTGCCCAGAGCCCCCGCCGTTCCCTAGCCGGTCAGGCCCAGTACCCGGAAGACGAAGGCGTATTCCAGGGCCACGTCGCGCAACGCCTGGTAACGCCCGCTCATGCCGCCGTGTCCGGCGCCGAATTCGGTTTTGAGCAGGAGCAGGGGCGCCTGATCGGTCCGCCGCTCGCGCAGCCGCGCCACCCACTTGGCGGCTTCCCAATACTGCACCCGGGTGTCGTGATAGCCCGCCACCGCCAGGATGGCCGGATAGGCCTGGGCCTTGACGTTTTCGTAGGGCGCGTAGCTGGCGATGCGCGCCCTCACCTCGGGCTCGTTCGGATCGCCCCACTCGTCGTACTCGGTCACGGTCAAAGGCAGGTCCGGTTTGAGCATGGTGTTGAGCACGTCGACGAAGGGCACCTCGGCAATGGCCGCGGCATAGAGCTCGGGCCGCTGGTTGAGCACGGCGCCGATCAGCAGACCGCCGGCACTGCCGCCGCTGATGACCACCTGTTGCGGCGTCGTCAGGCCCTGTTCCAGCAGATGCTCGGTGCAGGCGATGAAGTCATCGAAGGTGTTCTGCTTGTGTTCCAGCTTGCCGCTGCGATACCAGGCTTCCCCTAGTTCGCCGCCGCCGCGCACATGGGCGATGGCGAAGCGCACGCCACGATTCAGCAGGCTCAGGCGCGCATGGGAGAACCAGGGGTCCAGGCTGTGGCCGTAGGCACCATAGCCATAGAGGTAGAGTGGGGCGCTCTGCGGCAGATCGCGCCGACCGACCAGGCTGATGGGAATGCGCGTGCCGTCCGCGGCGGTGGCCCACAGGCGGCGGCTCTCGTAGGCGTCGGCGTCGAAGGGGCCTTCCACCGGCACCTGCTTGAGCACTCGCTGGGTACCGCTTACCAGGTCCAGTTCGCGGATCTCGGCGGGGCGATTGAGCGCCTCGTAGCGCAGGCGCATGACGGGACTGTCGAATTCCAGTACGTCCATGGCATCGAGGCTGTAGACCTCGTCCGGCAGGTCGACCCGGTAGGAGGCCTGACCATAGGGGCGAACCTCCAAGATCGGCAACCCGGCGGTGCGCAGGCTCAAGACCAGCGCCTGGGCGCCGAGGCTGGCGTCCTCCAGCATCACCGCGGGATCGTGAGGTACCAGCAGCTGCCAGTGCGAGCGCGTGGGACTTTCCTCGGCGGCCTGGTAGAGCGCGAAGTTGATGCCGTCCTGGTTGCTGCGGATGTACCAGCCATCGACGCCATGATCGGGGAAATACTCATGACCTTCTTCGCGGGGCGCCAGGCAGACGAAGGCCTCGTCCGGCCGATCCGCGTCCAGCGCCCAGGCTTCGCTGGTGGTCTTGCTGTGGGACAGCAGCAGCAGCTTGCGTTCGGAGCTCGAACGATAGCAGCCGAGAAAGAAGCGCCCATCGGTCTCGTGGAAGACCAGTTGCGGCTCGGCATCACCCAGGTGGTAGCGATAGAGCTTGTGCGGACGATGGGATTCGTCGCGCTCGCCAAAGAACAGGGTGCGGCTGTCATTGGCCCAGGTCAGGCTGCCGTCGCACTCCTCGAAGGGCAGTTCGGTCACTATGCCGGTGGCCAGTTCCTTCACATAGAGCCGGTAGGTCTCGTCACCGACCTGGTCGAGGCTGTAGGCGAGCCGGGTCTGGTCCGGGCTGATGGTGAAGCGGCCGACGGAGAGAAAGCCGCCGTCGGCGATGGCGTTGCCGTCGAACAGCAATTCGTCGGTCGCCGGATCGGGCGTGAGATCGCCGTCGGCTGGTCGGCGGCAGCGATAGTTGCGGCCGTATTCGTCACCAGCCTGGGTACGCTGATAGTAGAGGTAGTCGCCGCGGGGGACGGGCAGCGACAGGTCCGTCTCGCGGATGCGTGCACGGATTTCCTCGAACAGCTGCTCGCGCAGGGCAGCCTCGGGTGCCAGCTGGGCTTCCAGGTAGGCATTCTCGGCTTCCAGGTGCGCCAGTACCTCGGGAGCGTCACGGCTTTCCAGCCAGACGTAGGGATCGTCGCCAGGGGCGCGGCGGGTGGTGGGGGCTTGGGTCATGCGGGCTCCTTGGGCGCCGCGCAAAGACACGCGGGCGGGGCAAAACCGCTATCATAGGCTTCTCCTTTCCGCTATCGCCATGGATCGCAATGACCGAGCAAGAGTACCTGATCGCCTGGGCCGTCTACGCCGTCGCCGCGCTGCTGCTGTTGGTGGTGTCTTTCAAGGCCACCGGTTGGCTCTGGCGCTGGTTGCGCGAACCTATCCGCCTGGTGGTGGCCGTGCTGCTGGTGACCCCGGCTCTGGTGGATGCCGAGCATGGCCTCTATGCGCCGGCGATCGCCGTGACGGTGCTGGACCTGGTGTTCAAGGTCGGCAACAGTGCCTGGTCGGCCGTGGCCAATCTGGCGGCGGCTGGCACCATCGGCGTGGTGCTCTACCTGATCTTCGTCCTTTGTCGCTGGCTGTACCGCCGCTCCCATCCGCGTCCTGCGCCGGTCGCCGCGGAAAGCCCTGCGGATGATCCACAGCCGGAATCGCCGACGGCACTGCGCAGCCCGGCAGCACCTGCGGAGCGCCGTGAGCCCCGTGGCCGTAGCGAGCGCGTCGAACCCCGTCTGTAATCCAGGCTTGCGCCTGGGCCGTGACCCCTTCAGCATGACCGCGAAGGGCAGCGGCTGCAGCCGCCGTTGAACCAGGCAGCCACCCCGGAGGGACGGACATGTGCGAATTGCTGGGCATGAGTGCCAACGTGCCCACGGATCTGGTCTTCAGTCTCCAGGGCCTCATGCAGCGCGGCGGTCGCACCGGTCCGCATCGAGACGGCTGGGGCGTGGCCTTCTACGAGGGTAGGGGCCTGCACCTGTTCAAGGATGCCTTGCCGGGCGCCGATTCCGAGGTGGCCAAGCTGGTCCAGGGCTATCCGATCAAGAGCCACACGGTGATCGGCCATATCCGCCATGCCAATGTCGGGGCGGTCAATCTGGCCAATACCCATCCCTTCGTGCGCGAGCTGGGCGGGCGCTATTGGAGTTTTGCCCACAATGGCCAGCTGCAGGATTTTCATCCCGAGCCGCGTTTCTACCGACCGGTAGGCACTACCGACAGCGAGACGGCCTTTTGCAGTCTGCTGGATCAGGTTCGCGAGCGCTTTCCCGAACCCGTCCCGGTGGAGATGCTGCTGCCGCAGCTGGTGAACGCCTGCGATGGTTTTCGCAAGAAGGGCGTCTTCAACTGCCTGCTCAGCGATGGCGACTGGCTGTTCAGCTTCTGCACCACCAAGCTGGCCCATATCACCCGCCGTGCCCCCTTCGGTCCGGCCCAGTTGCGTGATGCGGAAGTACGCATCGACTTCAAGGCCGAGACCACGCCCAATGATGTCGTCACCATCATCGCCACCGAGCCGCTGACCTGCGACGAGGTCTGGACCCTGCATCAGCCGGGGGAATGGCATCTCTGGTGGGATGGCGAGATCGTCACCCAGGGTCGCGTCTAGACAGGAACCTACCTCACGATGCTGCGCAGCTATATTCGTCTGCTGTTGTTTACCCTGGCCTTGCTGGTAGGGGTGCAGATCCCCGGTTTCATGCTCGACTACGAGCAGCGCGTGGATGCCCATCGCCTGGAGTCCGATCAGGCCCTGAGCGGCTTCAGGCGGACCGCGCAGCAATATTTCGAGGGCAGCCTCGACGGCCTGTTGGCGCATTACCGGGCCAGCGAGGATCCGGTCTTTCGCAGCGACGCCGACAGCCTTGGCGTACTGATGCGCCGTAACGCGCTGTTCAACGAAGAATGGCAGGCCTTGCAAGGCCCCTGGTACCAGCGGGCCTGGCACATCCTAGTACGGCCCAACGGCGAGCTGCGTGACGAGACCCTGCGGCAATATCGCTATCAGGTGGTCCTTACCCCCGAAGCCATCGGCTGGGGAATAGGGCTGGGATTGGCGCTGGCGGTGACAGTGGAAACTCTCGCGCTCTGGCTTTCCATCCTGCTCTATCCACGGCGTCCAGCCCGGCGTCTTTCCTAGTCCGCAAAAAAATTCACGTTTTCAGGCGTTTAGCTGAAAAAAGGGCTTGACGCTAAAGTCTCGCGCTGTAGAATGCGCACCCACAGCAGGCACGTAGCTCAGTTGGTTAGAGCACCACCTTGACATGGTGGGGGTCGTTGGTTCGAATCCAATCGTGCCTACCAAACAAAACCCGCACTGCTGGCGGGTAAGAAGAAGGGCGATCCGAAAGGGTCGCCCTTTTTTCGTTTGGGGATGCGATGGGAAGGCGTTCAGCTGTCAGGGCTGCTGATCCGTCCCGGCGTCCTGATACTCAACGACCTGTTCGCCTTGGCCTTCTTGGTGATAGCGAAACCCTGTCGGATCGACATGCCCCCCCCTGGCGTCTGGTGTGTTCCTCTGGGAAGGGGCCTGAGCCGAGAGCCTGGTGCTCGATTCGCATGGAAGAAGGAGCAGTGACCGGCGACTATGCCATTCCGCCGTTGCCAAGGGCTCGATCGCGGCTGCCAGGCTCTGGCGAAGGTGAAGCGCTAGGCGTTTTGTTGTCTTGCTGTCATCGGCCAGGTGAGCGCAACAAACGCCATCCCGCCCCCCACCAGCACCAGCGCTGCACTCAAACTCCAATGCTGGGCCACGAAACCGATCGCTGCCGGACCGATGAGAATGCCGGCGTAGCCGATGGTGGTAATCGCGGCAATGGCGTGGCTTGGAGGCATCCGGGTCTGCCGTCCTGCGGCACTGAAGAGCACCGGGACGATGTTGGAGGCCCCGAGGCCAACGAGCAGAAAGCCGGCGAAGGCAAAGGGCTGGCTGGGTGCCAGCACCGCCATCAGAAAGCCTGCCGCGGCGAGTAGGCCGCCGGCTACGACCACTTTCAGGCCGCCCAGCGTCTTCACGATCCAGTCGCCGGTCAGGCGGCCAAGGGTCATCGCCAACGCGAATACCGTGTAACCGAAGCCGGCCTGTGCCGGGGCGACGTCATGGGCATCGATCAGGAACAAGGCGCTCCAGTCCAGGATCGCGCCTTCACTGAGAAAAATCAGAAAACACAGCAAGCCGATGAAGGCGACGATCCCGCGCGGCAACGTGAACAGCGGAGTTTGCCCGGCGTCATGATTGCCGTAGGGCAGCAGACCCTTGATTGAGGCCGCGAGTAGAAGGATCAACAACGCGCTGAACACCAGGGTCGCAACCAGCGGTTGGATTCCAGCCCCCAGCAGAACGCTCATGCCGCCGGCGCCGACGATCCCGCCGACACTGAACAGGCCGTGGAAGCCGGACATCATGTTGCGACCGCTGTCCTTCTCGACCATCACGGCCTGGATGTTGATCGCGACGTCCAGGGCGCCAACGCTGGCCCCGAACAGGGCCAGGGCTATGGCCATGCCGAAAATCGAATCGGCGACGGCAAGCAGCGGCAGCACCAGCGCCAGTGCCACCGAGCTGGTCGCGATCACTGCACGGCATCCGAAGCGGCTGGCGAGGATGCCGACGATGGGCATCGCGACAATGGATCCCAGGCCCAGGCAAAGCAGAAGAAGGCCAAGCGTCGAATCATCGGCGCCGATCCTCGCCTTGGCGACGGGCACCAGTGGTGCCCAGGCGGCCATAGCCGAACCTGCAATCAGAAAGCCGGCGCGGGTCGCCCATTGCTCGATCGCTCCCGAGCGTTGTTGGGTGGCGAGTTGCACGTGTTGCATGGGAGTGCTCCGAAATAAGGCGACGGTAAAGGGTTATCACACCTCATATCAGTGTTAGCCGAACGGGCATGATTAAGCAAGACCGCGTATAATCGTGCATTTCCTGGCTGATGTTCGCGGAAGGAAATGGCTAGGCCTGAACCGGGCGACTTGGCAGCTGGGGCGTGTCAGCAGGGCCTGGCAGTGCTGCCATTGGGAAGGAAAGGGGGAAAGGCGTATGCGAGGCTGAGAAAGCGAAGCCTTTACCCGGTGACAGGCTTAGGTGCCCGCCACAGGCCTACTGGCTCTTCTAAGCGACAGCTTGCGTCCGCTGAATGGGTACGTTTAGGGTGGGAGCGCTGAATGCGGTGGATCTGTCTTGCCGACGCTTCTTGCAGAAGGGGTATTGGCTTGAATCCTATCTTGCCTGACAAAACCCGCACGGCTGGTGGGTAAGAAGGGCGATCCAGTTTTCGTTTACCTGCTCGGTAGCCTTTGGTCAGCCAGGCGTGCTGGGTTCGAACAGGGCGATCTCGCGATCGCCCTGTTGTCCGCCCCAAGCCATCAGCTGCTCGGGGTAACGGTCTCGGTGAAGGAGCCCGCCGGCTGCAGCCCGTGTTTGTTCGCCGTGAAGTCCAGGGCCGTCGAGGCGTAGCGCACGCCATCCTGAGCCTGCTTGAGCGTCAGGTTGGCTTCATAGAACTTGTCGCTGGCCAGTTGCTTAACCGCCTGATCGACGTCCGTCATGGTCTGCTTGAGTGGTGCCAGGGCGATGGCGGTGTCGATATCGACGTTGGCCAGACGCAGGGTTTCCGCGGCGCCCTTGGCGTCGCCGTGTTTGAGCTTGTTGTTGGCGTCCGCCACTGCTTTCACTTTTTGCGGGCTGGCCATATAACTGTCCTGCACCACAGTGTCACCCCAAATCGGTAGCCAGGAGGTTACGGTCGTGCTGGTGTCGGCCTTGCCCTGATTATCCTTGACCTGCAACTCACTCGCGGCTTTTTCCAGTGCCGTATTATCCGACTGTGCAAGTTTGAGTGCCTGTTGCGCATCCTTGACATGGCTTACCGCTTTCTTCGTTTGCCCTTGAAAGAGTTCCAGGCGTGCGGTGGATATATCGGTGAAGGCTCTTTGGCCTTGAGTGGACAGCGCCTGGAAATTGCCCAGTTCGCTGGGCGAGGGGGCTTGGGTGGCGGCGAAGGCCGCAGACGAGCAGGCGGCTACGACGGCGACGACCAGCAGGCTCTTTGCCAGTTTATTCTTGACGTTCATGTGCTGCCTCCAGCGGATATGCAATTGAAGTTGGGTTATCGCTCAGGTAACAGAACCTTGTTCTGTAGTGCCTGGAATCGATGCTCCGCCGGATCCCTTAACACTGGATTAATAGGAGCCGAGCTTTTCTTGAATAGTCGCTGAACGGTCTTGCACTGTTAAATGCGGGTAATCTTGTCGGGCGTTAACCAAGGACGCCTTTGGTTGAATCTCGTGTGAATATGTTTCGCCTGGAAGAACTTTTGGACGTCTGAGGTTTATACGGATCCCTCAGGCGGGTAGGGGTGTGACCGCTTGCCTCGGTCGTGGCGATCCAGGTTTTCACGTAGACTGGCGGACGATTTTTCCTGGGGCTCCACTGCCTCGCCAGGCGCGAGTATGGGCCCGCTACAACGAGGAGTGAATGATGACGCAGGGTGGTGAAGGCCGGCAGATCGGCAAGGGTGGTTGCCTGGGGTTGATCCTGCTGTCGATCCTGTTCGCGGTCGTGGTCTTCGGCTCCATCATCTACGTCTATCGCCACAATGCGACGCCGGTCAGCCGCGCCAACGAGCAGCAGGCCATCGACCAGTGCCTGGCGCGGGCCAACGCCGCGGACGCCTCGCCGGCCGATCGCCAGGCGCTGATGGAAAACTGCCAGGAAATGCAGAAACAGTTCCTCAAGAAGTACCCCGATGCGGCGCGCTAGGTAGATGACAGTCCCTTGCGAGGTTGCGCTAGGTCTCAGTTTCTGAAAGGATTTCCGTCCCAAACTTTCCAGTGATCCTTTCGCGTCGCCCGGAATGCCTTGCGGCCCTGCCACTGTGCGGCGGGATTTCCAGCGGTGCGGCTGCTTACTGGCCAATCCCACCATGTGGCCCTTGGTATGGGTCACCACTGAGTTGAGGAGGCGCCATGCCTGTCATTACTCTCCCCGACGGTAGCCAACGTCCATTCGACAAGCCCGTCACCGTAGCCGAAGTCGCCCAGTCCATTGGTGCCGGTCTTGCTAAGGCGACCATTGCCGGTCGCGTCGACGGCCAGCTGCGCGATGCCAGCGATCTCATCGAGCAGGATGCCAACCTGCAGATCATCACCGCCAAGGACGGGGACGGTCTGGAGATCATCCGCCACTCCTGCGCTCACCTGGTGGGTCATGCGGTCAAGCAGCTGTTCCCGACCGCCAAGATGGTCATTGGCCCGGTGATCGACGAAGGCTTCTACTACGACATCTCCTTCGAGCGTCCCTTTACCCTGGATGACCTCTCGGCCATCGAGACGCGGATGCGCGAGCTGATCGACAAGGACTACGACGTCATCAAGAAGATGACGCCGCGCGCCGAAGTCATCGAGGTGTTCAAGGCCCGGGGTGAGGAGTACAAGTTGCGCCTGATCGACGACATGCCCGAGGAGCAGGCCATGGGCCTGTACTACCACGAGGAATACGTCGACATGTGCCGGGGCCCGCACGTGCCCAACACCCGCTTCCTCAAGGCGTTCAAGCTGACCAAGCTGTCCGGCGCCTACTGGCGTGGCGACGCCAAGAACGAGCAGCTGCAGCGTATCTATGGCACCGCCTGGGCGGACAAGAAGCAGCTGGCGGCCTACATCCAGCGCATCGAGGAAGCCGAGAAGCGCGACCATCGCCGCATCGGCAAGCAGCTCGATCTCTTCCACCTGCAGGAAGAAGCGCCCGGCATGGTGTTCTGGCACGCCAATGGCTGGACCGTCTACCAGGTGCTCGAGCAGTACATGCGTAAGGTCCAGCGCGACCACGGCTACCAGGAGATCAAGACGCCCCAGGTGGTCGATCGCATCCTCTGGGAGCGCTCGGGTCACTGGTCCAACTACGCCGAGAACATGTTCACCACGGCGTCGGAAAACCGTGACTTCGCGGTCAAGCCAATGAACTGCCCCTGCCACGTGCAGGTGTTCAACCAGGGTCTGAAGTCCTACCGCGACCTGCCGCTGCGCCTGGCCGAGTTCGGTGCCTGCCACCGCAACGAGCCGTCCGGCGCCCTGCACGGCATCATGCGCGTACGCGGCTTCACCCAGGACGACGCCCACATCTTCTGTACCGAAGAGCAGGTAGAGAAGGAAGCGGCCGACTTCATCAAGCTGACTCTGCAGGTCTATGCCGACTTCGGCTTCACCGACGTGATCATGAAGCTCTCCACCCGACCGGCCAAGCGCGTCGGTTCCGAAGAGCTGTGGGATCGCGCCGAGAAGGCGCTGGCCGATGCCCTGGACGCCTCGGGTCTGGAGTGGGAATACCAGCCGGGCGAGGGCGCCTTCTACGGGCCCAAGATCGAATTCACCCTCAAGGACTGCCTGGGGCGTAACTGGCAGTGTGGTACCCTGCAGTACGATCCCAACCTGCCGGAGCGCCTCGACGCCAGCTACATCTCCGAGGACAACAGTCGTCAGCGCCCGGTGATGCTGCACCGTGCCATCCTCGGTTCCTTCGAGCGCTTCATCGGCATGCTCATCGAGCACTATGCCGGTCTGTTCCCGGCCTGGCTCGCTCCGACCCAGGCGGTGGTACTCAATATCACCGACAAACAGGCCGATTTCGCCCAGCAGGTCGTCGGCGAATTGAACGCTGAGGGCTTCCGGGCCAAAGCCGACTTGAGAAACGAGAAGATCGGCTTTAAAATCCGCGAGCATACTTTGCTCAAGGTTCCCTATCTCCTGGTTATTGGAGACCGGGAGGTTGAGACACGATCCGTTGCCGTGCGTACCCGTGAAGGCGTAGATCTGGGCTCCATGCCCGTCGAGCGTTTCCGCGAGCTGCTCACGCAAGCGGTTTCCCGGCGTGGCCGGCAAGATTCGGAGTAATCACTATCAAGCAGCGTGACATGAGACAAGACAAGCGAGCCGCACCCCGGGCACCGATCAACGAAAATATCACCGCCCGGGAAGTTCGCCTTATTGGCGCCGATGGTCAGCAAGTAGGCATCGTCTCCATCCAGGAGGCCCTGCAGGCTGCTGAAGACGCCAAGCTGGATCTGGTGGAAATCACCGCCGACGCCGTACCCCCGGTCTGCCGGATCATGGACTACGGCAAGCACGTCTTCGAGAAGAAGAAGCAAGTCGCGGCGGCGAAGAAGAACCAGAAGCAGGCTCAGGTCAAAGAAATCAAGTTTCGTCCAGGGACGGAAGAAGGGGATTACCAGGTAAAACTACGCAACCTGGTACGCTTCCTAACCGAGGGGGACAAGGCCAAGGTCTCGTTGAGATTCCGCGGCCGGGAGATGGCCCACCAGGAGCTGGGCATGGAGCTGTTGAAGCGGGTCGAAGCTGACCTCGTCGAACACGGCGCCGTTGAGCAGCATCCTAAGATGGAAGGACGCCAACTCATCATGGTCATCGCCCCCAAGAAGAAAAAGTAACTACCAGGGCACTGGCAGGCCTTGCTGTTATGCGTAATCACTCAATGCGGAGTATCCGAACATGCCAAAGATGAAAACCAAAAGCGGCGCTGCGAAGCGCTTCGTGAAAACTGCTGGTGGCATCAAGCACAAGCACGCTTTCAAGAGCCACATTCTGACCAAGATGACCACCAAGCGTAAGCGTCAGCTGCGCGGTACGTCGCTGATGCATGCATCCGACGTCCAAAAGGTCGAGCGCATGCTGCGCCTTCGTTAATCCTGGTCAAGAATTTAAAGGAAGTTACCCATGGCTCGTGTTAAGCGTGGCGTCATCGCTCGTCGCCGTCACAAGAAAATCCTGAAGCTCGCCAAAGGCTACTACGGTGCCCGTTCGCGCGTCTTCCGCGTCGCTAAGCAAGCGGTAATCAAGGCAGGCCAATACGCCTACCGTGACCGCCGTCAGAAGAAGCGTCAGTTCCGCGCTCTGTGGATCGCTCGTATCAACGCTGGTGCTCGTATCAACGGTCTGTCCTACAGCCGTCTGATCGCCGGCCTGAAGAAAGCGGCCATCGAGATCGACCGTAAGGTACTGGCCGATCTGGCCGTGAACGAAAAAGCGGCGTTTGCTGCGATTGTCGAGAAAGCTAAAGCTTCGCTGGCTTAAGCCCCCCGGCAATCTCGCGCCCCTGGCGCGAAGCAACGTTATCAATAGGGGAAGAGCCTCATAGCTCTTCCCCTATTTTGTATCTGGAGTCCCTAGATGGAAAACCTGGATGCGCTGGTCTCCCAAGCACTGGAGGCCGTGCGGCACACCGAAGACACCAATGCCCTGGAACAGCTCCGGGTCAATTACCTGGGCAAGAAGGGTGAACTGACCCAGATCATGAAGACCCTGGGCCACCTCACGGCGGAGGAGCGTCCCCAGGCTGGCGCGCTGATCAACGCCGCCAAGGAACGTGTCCAGGACGCAATCAACAGCCGCAAGGCGACGCTGGAGCAGGCCGCCCTGGCCGCTCGCCTCGCCGCGGAACGCATCGACGTGACCCTGCCCGGGCGTGGTCAGGCCTCCGGTGGCCTGCATCCCGTCACCCGCACCCTGGAGCGTATCGAGCGCCTGTTCGCCAACATCGGCTATGGCGTCGCCACCGGTCCCGAAATCGAAGACGACTACCACAACTTCGAAGCGCTCAACATCCCCGGCCACCACCCGGCACGGGCGATGCACGACACCTTCTACTTCAACGCCAACATGCTGCTGCGCACCCACACCTCGCCGGTGCAGATCCGCACCATGGAGAGCCAGCAGCCGCCGATCCGCATCATCTGCCCGGGTCGCGTGTACCGCTGCGACAGCGATCAGACCCACTCGCCGATGTTCCATCAGGTCGAAGGCCTGGTGATCGACGAGGAAGTCAGCTTCGCCGATCTCAAGAGCACCCTGGTGACTTTCCTGCGCGAATTCTTCGAGGAAGAGCTGGAAGTCCGCTTCCGTCCCTCCTACTTCCCCTTCACCGAGCCATCGGCCGAGGTGGACATCCGCCGTCCGAGCCGCGACGGCGAACCGGCTTCGCGCTGGCTCGAGGTGCTGGGCTGCGGCATGGTCCACCCCAATGTCCTGCGCATGGCCGGTATCGATCCGGAGAAGTACCAGGGCTTCGCCTTCGGCATGGGCGCCGAGCGCCTGGCCATGCTGCGCTACGGGGTCAACGACCTGCGCCTCTTCTTCGACAACGATCTGCGCTTCCTGGCGCAATTCCGCTAGCTGCCAGACGGGAGTCCTATGAAATTCAGTGAACAATGGCTGCGTAGCTGGGTGAACCCTGCGGCTACGCACGAGGATCTGGTTGCCCGGCTGTCCATGGCCGGCCTGGAAGTGGACGGCGTCGAAGCGGCGGCCGGCAGCTTCCAGGGCGTCATCGTCGGCGAGGTCGTCTCCGTCGAGCGCCATCCCGATGCCGACAAGCTCAACGTCTGCCAGGTCAGCAACGGTCAGGAATCCTTCCAGGTGGTCTGCGGCGCACCCAATGTGCGCGCGGGCCTCAAGGCGCCTTTCGCCACCGTCGGCGCCACGCTGCCCGGTGACTTCACCATCAAGAAGGCCAAGCTGCGCGGCGTGGAATCTCACGGCATGCTCTGCTCGGCCAGCGAACTGCAGATTAGCGACGACAACAGCGGCCTGCTGGAGCTGCCGGCCGGCGCGCCGGTGGGCCAGAGTATCCGCAGCTACCTGCAGCTGGATGACGCCATCATCGACGTCGACCTGACGCCCAACCGTGGTGACTGCCTGTCCATCGCCGGTCTGGCGCGGGAAGTGGGTGCCCTGTACAACGCCCAAGTCGAGCCGCTGCAGGTCGAGGCCGTAGCGGCTACGCACGAGGAGACCCGTCCGGTCGAGGTGCTGACGCCCCAGGCCTGCCCGCGCTACCTGGGTCGCGTGGTCAAGAACGTCGACCTGTCCCGTCCGACGCCGGACTGGATGGTCGAGCGCCTGCGTCGCAGCGGCGTGCGCAGCATCGACGCCGCCGTCGACGTCACCAACTATGTGATGCTCGAACTGGGTCAGCCCATGCACGCCTTCGATCTGGACCAGATCAAGGGCGGCATCCGCGTGCGCCTGGCCGATGCCGGCGAGCGCCTGGTGCTGCTGGATGGCCAGGACATCGAACTGCGCAACGACACCCTGGTGATCGCCGACCACGAACGCGGCCTGGCCATCGCTGGCGTCATGGGGGGCGAGCATAGCGGTGTCGCCGCCGGTACCCGTGATCTGTTCCTGGAAAGCGCCTTCTTCGACACCATCGCCGTTGCCGGTAAGGCCCGTTCCTATGGCCTGCACACCGATTCCTCCCACCGCTTCGAGCGGGGCGTGGACTTCGAACTGGCGCGCAAGGCCATGGAGCGGGCGACTCGTCTGCTGCTAGATATCGTCGGCGGCGAACCGGGTCCGGTGATCGAAGCGGTCAGTGCCGAGCACCTGCCGCAGGTCGAGCCGATCCTGCTGCGCGCCGAGCGCATCGAGCGCGTCTTGGGTCTTACCCTTGATGACGAACAGGTCGAGCGTCTGCTCAGCGGTCTGGGTCTCGCCGTAGCCCGCCTGGAAGCCGGTCGCTGGCAGGTAGGCGTGCCCAGCCACCGTTTCGACATCAGCATCGAAGTGGACCTGATCGAAGAACTGGCGCGCCTGTACGGCTACAACCAGCTGCCGATCCGTTTCCCCCAGGCCCGTCTGGCGCCGCAACCCCTGTCTGAAAGCAAGGGCGAGCTGAGCCAATTGCGTCGCCTGCTGGTGGCCCGCGGTTACCAGGAAGCCATCACCTACAGCTTCATCGACGAAAAGACCTTCCGGCTGTTCGCCCCTGCGGCCCAGCCGGTGATGCTGGCCAATCCCATCTCCACCGACATGGCGGCCATGCGCTCGTCGCTGTGGCCGGGTCTGGTCAAGGCCGTGCAGTACAACCTCAACCGTCAGCAGGACCGCGTCCGGCTGTTCGAGTCGGGGCTGAGATTCGTCGGTCAGCTGGAAGGCTTGGTGCAGGAAAGCGTCCTGGCTGGCGCCGTCTGCGGTTCGCGTCTGCCGGAGAGCTGGTCGTCCGGGCGTGAGGCGGTGGACTTCTTCGACGTCAAGGCCGATGTCGAGGCGCTGCTGGCTCAGTCCGGCGCAGGCAGCGACTTCCGCTTCGTGGCGGGCGAGCATCCGGCGTTGCACCCGGGGCAGACCGCACTGATCGAAAGGGCAGGGCAGCCGGTCGGCTACCTGGGCGCCCTGCATCCGGAGGTGGCGCGCGAGCTGGACGTGGATCGTCCGGTGTTCCTCTTCGAACTTGCGCTGGATGCCCTGACCACCGGCAGCCTGCCGCGCTTTGGCGAGCTGTCGCGCTTCCCGGAAGTGCGGCGTGACCTGGCACTGGTGGTGGACGAAGCCGTCGCCGCAGGCGACCTCTTGGCCGACATCCGCGGAAACGCCGGAGAAGGCCTCAAGGAACTGCGTCTGTTCGACGTCTACCAAGGCAAAGGTATTGATCCACATAGAAAAAGCGTCGCCATCGGCTTGACCTTGCAACATCCATCGCGCACATTAACCGATGAAGAAGTCAACGAAACGACGCAGAAAATCCTCGTTTCTCTGGAAAGAAGGTTCAACGCCACGTTAAGGAAATAGCGCATGGGGGCCCTGACGAAAGCTGAGATGGCCGAACGTCTGTTTGAAGAGCTCGGTCTGAACAAACGTGAAGCCAAGGAATTGGTCGAACTGTTCTTCGAAGAAATTCGTCATGCGCTCGAAAGCAACGAGCAGGTCAAGTTGTCTGGTTTCGGCAACTTTGACCTGCGCGATAAGCGCCAGCGCCCCGGACGCAATCCCAAGACAGGGGAGGAGATACCCATTACGGCGCGCCGTGTGGTGACCTTCCGCCCCGGGCAGAAACTCAAAGCCAGGGTCGAGGCCTATGCTGGAACCAAGTCATAACGACGAACTGCCGGTCATACCGGGCAAGCGCTACTTCACCATCGGTGAGGTGAGCGACCTTTGCTTGGTCAAACCGCACGTGCTGCGCTACTGGGAGCAGGAATTTCCCCAGCTGAACCCGGTGAAGCGCCGCGGTAACCGGCGCTACTACCAGCGCCACGACGTGCTCATGATCCGCCAGATCCGTTCGCTGCTGTACAACGAAGGCTTCACCATCGGCGGGGCGCGCCAGCGTCTCACCCAGGGCGACGAGACCCGCGACGAGGGTTCGCAGTACCACCAGCTCATCCGCCAGATGATCAGCGAACTCGAAGAAGTCCTCGTCGTACTGAAAAAGTGAAAAAAAGCTTCCATTAATCAAAGTGTTGCAGTAAGATGCACGCCGTTCCCTAGAGGAACACAGTCGGGGCGTAGCGCAGCCTGGTAGCGCACTTGCATGGGGTGCAAGGGGTCGAGTGTTCGAATCACTCCGTCCCGACCAAATTAACGAGAAGGCTCAAGCACTTAGTGGCTTGGGCCTTTTTCGTTTCTGGAACCAAGCCAAAATAGAATCAAAATCAGCTGGCGATTCGCTGGGTAGGGTTCCTGGTAGCTTTTGACCGTGTTGCTGCAAGGGTATTGCTGGTTACAAGCATACCTACCTTACTGAGTCTTCCACCCCGCCTGCTCATTGGTAATGACGTATAGAGACATCCAGCTCAGTTGAGCTCGGCATTACCTGCGCAGATGTTCTCACTATCGCCTGTGGCAGCTTATTCGATTTTGAGTGCCCTTTTCGGGATACGCGCCTCGACCACAGCCTAAAGCATAATCCAACCTGCTTCCGGGCCAGCCGCTGCTTTGGACTAGCTAATAAAAATAGGAAGGCCCAGCGTTAGTACTGGGCCTCCTAATGTCATTCAGCGTTCTTAGCGGCATCTGCTCCAGCAGAGGTGAGCTTTATCGGTAGCACCAAAGAGCGATCGCCTTGAGCGTCGACGTGGACGTTGCCCTTATGAATCAGTCCATGCTCTTGCAGGTCCTGAAGAACGTCCATAACGGCATCTTCGCCGTGATGGTTATCGAGAATTTCACTACCCAGGCCCGATGGATGCGAGTGATACAGGCGGCGCAAGATTTCAGCTTTGAGTTCTGCATTGATAGCCATGTGGTCTCCTCGTATGTGTGCAAGGGTTATGACTACTAGCTAGATAATCAGTGCCTATGGGAGTGATATTCGGCAACTTTGAGGCATTGTCGTTGTGCAAGTCACCGGACATGACTTCGCTGTAGCCGAGGCCCTATCAGGTCTTGATCTAGGGAGGGAAGCTAGTGGCACGCGAATTTTTCGATGCGTAGGCTAATCGTTCTGTGGTGATGTCTGCCATGTGAATAGACATTGCCCTCTCTGTCAGGAAATGGTCTCTACCCGAACCAGTGCCTGCTGCCTGAAGGGGTTCAGGACGTCGGTCGCCGTAGCATCGGTAATTAGCGTCCAGTCCGTTTTGAGCGGCGTCCAGTGTTGCTGACGATCACGGCCGAGCTTGGTCGAGTCGGCGAGGACGAAGACTTCCGCGGCTTGCTGGATCATCAGCTCCTTGAGATAGGCCTGCTCGGTGCTGGCCTCACAGAGGCCGCGGCCGGCGACGACGCCGTCGGCGCTGAGGAAGACCTTGTCGGCCGACAACCGCTCGAGCATGGTGAAGGCCGCCGGGCCGAAGGTGGACATGCTGCCGGGGCGGAGGTCGCCGCCGAGCAGGGTGACGTGGCCTTCCGGCAGATCGCGCAGCATCGGCACCGCCAGCAGGTTGTTGGTGATGACGTGCAGGCCGCGTCTTTCGTTGAGCAGTTTGGCCAGGGCGGCGGTGGTGGTGCCGCCGTCCAGCACCAGGGTGTCGTGGTCGTTGATATGGGCGAGGGCGGCGCGGGCAAGCAGGGCCTTTTCCGGACCGGACTGGTTGCTGCGTTGCTCCAGCGACGGCTCGGGCTCACGGGTGCCGATATGGGTCGCCCCACCGTAGGTGCGCAGGATCTGGCCCTCTTCCGCGAGGGCAGTCAGGTCGCGGCGGACCGTGGCTTCCGACACCTCCAGATGCCGGCACAGGGTTTCGACATTGGTGTGACCGGCCAGAACCAGTTCGAGGATGGCCTGGCGACGTTTGGCGACCTTCATGGGGAATCCATCGGGAAAGACCGCGCTACTCTAGCGCAGTCGTGCTTCCCCCACATCACAGCGAGGCGCCGCCGCAGACCGTCAGCGTCTGGCCGGTGAGGGCGCCGGCATCCGGGCCGAGCAGGAAGGCGGTCAGGCCCGCGACCTCTTCGGGCTGCACGTAGCGTCCCAGCGGCGGCAGCCGCGGCGGTGTGCCGGCACGACCCGGATCACGCAGCATGGGCGTCTCGGTCGCCCCGGGCGCCACCAGGTTCACGGTGATGCCACGCGCGGCCAACTCCAGCGCCCAGGAGCGCACCAGGCCGACCAGGGCTGCCTTGGTGGCGGCGTACTGGCTGCGTCCGGCCGCGCCCTGCATGGTGCGGCTGCCGATCAACACGATACGGCCGCCTGCGGCGAGGCGCTCGATCAGGCGATCCACCAGGCGGCTGGCCACGGCGACGTGGAGGTGCCACATGGCAGCGCCATCGGCCGGGTCCAGGGCGCCCAGCGGCGCGGTGCGCATGAAGCCGGCGGCGTGGACGAGGGCGTCCAGCGGGCCGATGTTGGCCAGCACGGCATCCAGCGCCTGGGCATCGGCCAGGTCGACGCCGATCCAGGTCAGCGCCGGATGGGGCTGTTCCGGCGGGCGACGGCTGAGGCCCATCACCCGCCAGCCCTCGGCGAGCAGCCGCTGGGTGATGGCGGCGCCGATGCCGGAGCTGACGCCGGTCACCAGGGCATGAGACTGAGTTGTCATCGCCGTCTCCTCTAACGCAGCGCGGCCAGCGGCAGGCGGACGTGCTTGATGCGTTGGCGGAAGTAGGTGAAGGCCAGGTGCACATCCCCATCGGCCGCCTGCACCAGGCTCGGGTAGGAATACTCGCGATTGAGCTTCTCGGTGGAGTTGTTGGTCAGGCAATAGCCATCGCCGGCCTCGACATCCAGGCGCCGCCAGCTTTGACCCTCGTCCGTAGACACGGCCAGGCTCATGGGGCCGCGTGGTACGCCCCAGATGGCGCTGCGCTCGCCGTCCTTTGCTACCGGATCGACACGGCTGTCGCCATCGTCGATCTCGTCGTAGAGCGAGGCGCGGCGTTCGCTGTACTCGGCGGCGCTGGTGGGGTTGTAGGCCACCACCAGTTCGCCGCTGGCGAGGCGCACGAACTGGATGGAGGAGTTGTTGTTGGGCAGGGCCGTCGGGGTGGGGGCGCTCCAGCTGCGACCGCCGTCCTGGGAGCGGCTGGCGTGGATGAAGTCGGCCCAGCGACTGCGGAACAGTGCCAGCAGGCTGCCATCCCCCAGCAGCTGGATATTCATGTGCACGCAGCCGGTGCTCTCCGGTACCGCATGCTCGGTCCAGCTGCGGCCCTGGTCGCTGGAAATCAGCACGGCGCTGGTGTCATGGCTGCCCACCCATTTCTCGCCGGGGCGGGCGATGCAGTGGAAGATCGGCAGCAGCCAGTCGCCGTTTGAGAGCACCACCGGCGGCTGGCGAACGAAGGTCCCTGGGGTGTCGATCAGGGTCTCGATGGCGCCCCAGCTGTGGCCGTCATCGGTGGACAGCCGACGCCTGACGATAGCGGTGTCCTGGTTGCCGGCCACCTGGGCGGTCCACAGCAGCCACAGCGGGCCATTTGGCGCCTGGAACAGGATGGGATTCTGCTCGGAGCGAGTCGGGTCGTCCGACAGTTGCACGGGCTCGCTCCAGGTACCGGTCTCCGGGTCGCGGCGGCTCAGCAGCACCGAGATGTCGGCCTTGCCTTCCTGGGTGCCGGCGAACCAGGTGCACAGCAGGGTGCCGTCAGGCTGAGCCAGCAGGTTGGCGGCGTGGTTCTGCGGATAGGGCGTTGGCAGGAAGCTGTCCTGGCGACCGGCGATGGCGATTTCAGTGGTTGGCATGGGGGACCTCGGCAGGGGCGGCTTTGGCGGCGGACTGGGGGAAGAGCCGTTCGATGACCACGACGATGGCGGGCGTCGCCAGGGCAACGTACATGTTGTCGATGCCATAGGGATTGCCCAGCAGATACCAGACGCTGGTGGTGATGGTCGAGGCCAGCAGGCCCAGGGTCGCGCCGCGGTTGGTGGCGAACAGCGGCAGGTAGATCGCGATCATGGCGATCACCGCGATGGACAGGCGCAGTGCGCGGGTGAAGAACGACAGGTTCAGGATCTCGGGGACGAAGAACACGAAGAACAGCGGCACGAAGCCGATGATCAGGGAGATCACCCGGGTGGCCTTGAATTCACGTTCTGGCGTCGGCTTGCGCAGTGGCACATAGAAGTCCCTTACCACCAGCGAGGCGATGGCCAGGGCCACGGTGCTGACGCTGACAAAGATGGAGGCGACCAGGGAAATGGTCACCACCCCAGCCAGTACCGGGTGCATCGACTGCAGGAAGACCGGCAGGGCGTAGAGACTGCTCATCTCCGGGTGCAGGTACTTGGACGCGACCCCGATGAAGCCCAGCGCCAGGGAGATGGGGATGCACAGCAGCGAGGCATGGAAGGTGGAGCGTTGCGCGGCGCGCGCATCCTTGGTCGAGGAGATCGCCTGGATGATGAACTGGGTGGAGAAGATCGCTCCGACGGTACCGATGATCCAGGCGAAGATCTTGCTGCCGCCAATGGCGCCGTCCCAAGTGAAGTAGTGCTCCGGCATGTTCTGCATGACCGGGGTGAAGCCACCGGTCATGTGCAGGGCCACGCCCGTGACGATGAGCACGCCCACGTACTTGACCGCGGTGTGCAGGATGCTGACGTACGCCACGCTCTTCAGCCCGCCGAACGCGTAGTACAGGGTACTGACGATGGCGGTGATGAAGGCCGCGGTGGGCAGGTTGATCTTGAGTACCGTGGCGATGGCCGCGGCGCCGCTGACGTAGTTGCCCACGTTCACCAGCAGGAGGGCGTAGATCATGATGATCGACACCATCAGCTTGGTGGACAGGCCGTACTTCTGGGCGATGAAACCGGAGATGGTGAATTCGCCGGAGGCGTAGAGCTTGCGCGCCATCAGCAGGCCGAACAGTGGAAAGCCGATGGCCGCGGCGATCACCGACCAGGAGGCGGCGAAACCACTCTCGAAGGCGGCCTGGGCGGTGCCCACCGTGGACTTGGCGCCGATGAATTCCGACATCATCAGGATGCCCACCACGAAGGCCGGCATGCTGCGCGCGGCCACCATGAATTCGCCGCTGGTGCGGCTGCGCAGGCGGATGCTGAGCCAGGTGGTGAAGAGAATGTAGACTACCACCATCCCGATGATGATGGCGGTGCTTTGCACGTCGAACGTCTGCATGGAAATCGCTCCGTGTTGTTGTTGTACGAGCTTTTTCACAGGGCGCCGACAGGCCGCCGGCGCCCTGAACGAGGAACGTCAGTGGCTGGGTTGACCGGCACCCAGCAGGTCCGCCTCCGGGTCGTCGTCGGTGACGATGGGTTCCACCCGGCCGAGCAGGAACAGGTAGTTGAGGATGGCTGCCACGATCAGCGCCGCCGAGAACAGCAGGGCGATGTTGAAGGAGCCGGTGGTGGCGACGATGAAGCCAGTGACGATGGGGCCGACCACGCCGCCCATGTTGGAAACCGAGTTCTGCAGGCCGGCCAGCATCGAGGTCATGCCGCGCGGGGCGATATCCCCGGGCATGGCCCACACCTGAGTGGCCGCCACGGTGGTGCCGGACTTGGCGATGCACAGCAGCACGATGGCGATCCAGGCCGACTCGGCGAAGGCGGCCAGGCCGATGCAGGAGGCCATCAGCAGGCCGACGATGAGGAAGGTCTTGCGGATCGTGGTCAGCGAATAGCGGCCTCTGCGGTAGATGCGGTCCGACAGCCAGCCGGCGAAGACTTCCACCACCATGGCGATCAGCAGCGGCAGCGCCGCCATGAAGCCCATGGAGATGAGGTCCATGCCCTTTTCCTTGACCAGGTAGGTGGGCAGCCAGGTGATGAAGAAGTAGGAGTTGTAGTTGATGAAGAAGAAGCCCAGGCACATGGCCCAGACGTTGCGGTAGCGCAGCAGCTCGTACCAGCGCATGGCTGGTTTCTCGCCATTGCCTTCGCGGCGCCGCTGGCCTTCGCGGATGTAGCGCAGCTCGGCCTGGTTGATGCGCGGGTGGTCTTCCGGATCGTTGCGGTAGAAGGCGAACCAGGCCAGGGCCCAGAGGATGCCGAGGGCGCCGCTGATGACGAAGGTCAGCTTCCAGCCGAACAGTGCGATCAGGCCGACGATCAGCGGCATGGCCACCGCGCCGCCGAACTTGGAACCGCTGTCGAAGATGCCCGAGACGGTGGCGCGCTCCTTGTCGGGAAACCAGCGCGAAGTGATGCCGGCGTTGCTCGGGTAGGCCGCCGCCTCGCCGATGCCCAGGCCGATGCGCAAGGCGAACAGCGACTTGAAGCCCGTGGCAAGGCCGGTCAGGGCAGTCGCCAGCGACCACCAGAGCACCGCGCCGCCTAGGGTGGCCTTCTGACCGAAGCGGTCGGCCAGCCAGCCCCCGGGCAACTGCAGCAGGGCGTACGACCAGAAGAAGGCCGACATGATCAGCCCCATCTCGGTCGCGTTGAGGGCGAATTCCTTGCTGATGAAGGGGGCGGCAGCGGAGAGCACCACCCGGTCGATGTAGTTGATGGCGATCGCTGTCCACATCAGTCCGGCGATGATCCAGCGAATCCTGGTGGCCTTGTTGTTGTTATCCATGATCAGGTTCCGAAAGGGGTAGGGGGTCAGGGGGCGACGACGACGGACTCCAGGGTGGTGCTGCCGGTAAGGGCGGCGACCACGTTGCGGGCGCAGGTGAGGCTGAGGATGTCCAGCGCGCCCGGGGTGTAGCCGGCGATGTGCGGTGACACCACCACGGTGGGCAGCCCGTACAGCGGGTGCTGGTTGGCCGGCTCGTCCTCGAACACATCCAGGGCCGCGCCGCCCAGGTGGCCGCTGTGCAACGCCTGGTAGAGCGCCTCTTCATCGACGATGCCGCCGCGCGCGGCGTTGATCAGGTGGGCGCCCGGCTTCATCAGGCCCAGTCGCCGTGCATCCAGCAGGTGGCGCGTGGCGTCGGACAGGCCGATGTGCAGGGTGACGAAATCGGCTTCGGCGAGGAGTTCGTCGAGGGCGCGGAATTCGATGCGTTCGCGGTCGGCGAAGGCCTGATCGGGATAGGGGTCATGGGCGATGACGCGCATGGCGAAGCCACTGGCGCGCCGCGCGACTTCCTTGCCGATGCCGCCCAGGCCGACGATGCCCAGGGTCTTGCCGTGGACATCCGCACCGAACAGCCGTGGCCAGTCGCCGGCGCGGGTTTCGCGGTCGGCGCGGGCCACCTGGCGGGCCGACGCCAGCAGCAGAGCGAAGGTGTAGTCGGCCACCGCGTGGCGGTTGGAGTTGGGCACGTTGCAGACGGTCACGCCATGGGCGCGGGCCGCGTCCAGGTCGATGTTGTCGACGCCGACGCCGTGCTTGCACACCAGGCGCAGCTGCGGCAGGGCCGCGAAGGTGGCGGTGTCGAAGACGTTGAAGGCGGTGATGGCCGCCTGGCACTCGGCGGCCGCGGCGATGAAACCCTCGGCATCGATGTCGGCGGGCAGGGTCACCAGGTCGATGCCGTGGCGGGCCAGCAGCTCGAGCGGTTCCCGGGAGTACTTGGCGAAGGACGGCGAGGTGCAGACGACTTTCATGGTCAGGCTCCTCAGGCGGCCTGGCTGGCGCGGTACCGGCTGGCGAGTTCGGTGGCCTGGCGCAGCGCCTCGATGAGGCTGCGCTCGTCGGCGATGCCCTTGCCGGCGATGTCGAAGGCGGTGCCGTGGTCCACCGAGGTGCGGATCACCGGCAGGCCGACGGTGACATTGACGCCCGCTTCCAGGCCCATGACCTTGACCGGCCCGTGGCCCTGGTCGTGATACATGGCCACCACGCAGTCGAAATCGCCGCGCCCGGCGCGGAAGAACAGGGTGTCCGCAGGCAGTGGGCCTTCCACACGCCAACCACGGGCGCGCAGCTCGTCGATGGCCGGCTGGATCTTGGTTTCTTCTTCCCCGTAGCCAAACAGGCCGTTCTCGCCGGCGTGGGGATTGATGCCGCAGACCGCGATCAACGGGTCCTGGATGCCGGCCCGTTGCAAGGTGGCGTGGGCGCGCTCGATGGTGCGCTTGACCAGGCCCGGCTCGATGCGCGCGATGGCATCGATGATGCCGATATGGGTGGTGACGTGGATGACCTTGAGGATGGGCGTCATCAACATCATCGACACCTCCTCGGTGCCGGTGAGGTGCGCCAGCAGCTCGGTATGGCCCGGAAAGATATGACCGCCTGCGTGCAGGGCTTCCTTGTTCAGCGGGGCGGTGCAGATGGCATCGAGTTCACCGGCCGAGGTGAGCTGCACGGTGCGTTCGATGTAGCGATAGGCGGCGTCGCCGGCCAGCGCGGACAGCTTGCCGTAGGGCAGGTCGGCGGGAATCAGCCCGAGGTCGATGCAATCCACCACGCCGGGTTGGAAGCGCGCCTGATCGGGGCGCTCGATGGCGTTGATCTGCAGGCGACCGCCGACGATGCGATTGGCATCCTCCAGGCGACCCGCGTCGCCAATGACCAGCGGCCGGCAACTGTCGTAGACCGAGGCGTGGGCCAGGGACTTCATGATGATTTCGGGACCGACGCCGGTGGCGTCACCCATGGTGATGCCGATGACGGGACGTTCAGACATGGTGGGCTTCCTTCTGCAGGGAGGCCGTGGCGGCCTGTGCGGGTAGGCTGGCGCGCAGGTGGCGCCAGGCGTCGAGGAGGGTGTCGGGTTGGCCGAAGCCGCCGGCCTTGGTCACTACCCGCAGGGCACGACCACGCCAACGGGTGCTGGCCAGGGCCACGCCCGGCGCGAGGGCGCCGTGCAGGTCCAGCGCCGTGATGCCGGCCTGGGCGAGCAGGGCGCGAGCGGTTTCGCCGCCGGTGGCCATGAGGGCGGCGGCCTCCTGCAGGGCGGGCTGCAGCAATTCGGCCAGGGCCTGGCTCAGGGCCACGGCCTGGCGCGGGTCGCGGGCTTGCTGGTCAAGGCTCACCAGGACGTCTTCGCCGCGGGCGAGTTGCCGAGCGAGGGCCGTGGCCAGCGCGGTACGCTCGGCGGCGTGCTGCGACTCCAGCAGCCAGGCAGGGGCCAGCCGCTGCCAGTGTTGGGCGCTCCCCGCCACCAGACGCTCTGCCTGGGCCTGAGAGTGCCGCGACATGCTGCCCACCACCGTGAGGATCGGGCCGTCGCCCTGGGGGCGCAGTGCGACGTGGCCGGTCAGGCCCAGGGCAGTGGGCAGCGCCTCGGCGAGACCCGCGGAGCCGACCCAGAACAGCTGCTGCGCAATCGGAGCGGAAGCCCGGGCCAGCGCCTCCAGGTCCGTTTGGCGCTCGGCATCGCAGACCAGCGCGGGCAGACCACTGTCCAGCGCGCGGCGCAGGGCGGCGGCCAGGGCCACCGGCTGACGCAGGGTGGCGAGGTCGAGCCGCGCACAGCTGATACCGTGATCGGTCAGTTGAGCGACCAGATCGGCGCTGCCGGTCAGGCCCTCGTTGCGCCAGACATCGGTCTGGTCCACCGGTACGCCGTCCAGGTACTGGAGGCCACCCTGGGTCGTGCGGCCCAGTGCCGGGTAGGCGGGTGCGACCAGGGCCAGGCCACGCGGGACGAGGGCCGCCACCTCGGCGGCGACATTGCCACGCAGGGTGGAGTCGATCTTCTTGTATAGGGCCGCGCCCGCCAACGCCGGGTGCCCGAGCAGTGCGGCGTGGCGTGCGGCCGCCGCAGGCGCGTCCAGTCGACGGCTGTCCAGATCCAGCGCCGTCACCGGTGCCTGGGCATCCAGGGCCTCGGCGTCCAGCAGTACCCGGGTCGCCTGGGCCTTGGCAAAGCCCAGGGCGCAGTCGGCGGCGCCGCTGAGGTCGTCGGCCAGGATCAGCAGGCGAGTCACGGCAGCAGGCGCCGGTAGAGTGCCTGGATGTCGTCCAGGCTCAGCGGCTTGGGATTGTTGACCATCAGCCGGGTGACCTTGGACGCCGCCACGGCCATCTCTGGCAGGTGCTCCTCGCGCACGCCAAAGGCGGCCAGGTCCTGCGGAATCTCCAGGGTGGCGGTCCAGGCGGCGATCTGCTCGATCAGCTGGTGCGCGGCGGCTTCGTCGCTGTCTTCCGCGCGGGCCAGGCCGCAGACCATGGCGGCGCGCTTCAGGCGCGGCGCGCAACTGTCCAGGTTGAAGGCCATGACATGGGGCAGCAGCATGGCGTTGGCCACGCCATGGGTGACGTGGAACTTGCCACCGAGGGGATAGGCCAGCGCATGGACCGCGGCCGTACCGGCGGCGGTCAGGGCCACGCCGCCGTAGGTGGAGCCGAGCAGCATGTCGCTGCGGGCGCGCACCGAGTCCGGCTGCTGGTAGGCCTCGACGATACTGCCGGCGATCAGGCGCATGGACTCCAGGGCAAAGGTATCGCTGACCGGGTTGGCCTTGTTGGAGATGAAGGATTCCAGCGAATGGGTGAAGGCATCCATGCCAGTGGCGGCAGTGATGGCCTTGGGCAGGCTCAGCGTCAGCAGCGGATCGAGCAGCACCAGGGCGGGCAGCAGGTGGCGGCTGACCACGCCCACTTTCAACTCTTCGTCGGGCAGGGTGACGATGGCATTGGGCGTCACTTCCGAGCCGGTGCCGGCGGTGGTCGGGACCAGCACTGTAGGCAGCCCGGCGAATGCCACCTGGTCGATGCCGAGCATGGATTTGAGCGACTGCTCGTTGGTGAGCATGACCGCGAACAGCTTGGCGGCATCCAGCACCGAGCCGCCGCCGATGGCGAGCAGGGCATCCGGTTGGTGCGGCGAGACCTGTTCGCGAAAGACCTGCTCGATGTTCTCAAGGGTCGGCTCGATCTCGACGTTGTCGATCACGGCCACGTCGATGTCGCGGGCGGCCAGTTGCGCCTTGACGCGCTCGGTCACGCCCAGGCCATGCATGGCGTTCTGGGTGACCAGCACCACGCGGCGCAGCGGGACATCGAGGAGGGCGAGCTTGTCGCCGAGCTGATCCAGGGCGCCGGCGCCGTGGACCAGGTGTTTAACGGTCTGGAAATGATAGAGGGACATGGGCGCTCCGGGTCAGTCGCGATAGATGGCCAGCAGGCCTTCGAGCTTGTGCACCGTGGCTTCGTCCAGCGGCGCGACCGGGGCCCGGCAGGGGCCGACCGGGACGTTGAGCAGGTCGGCGGCCTTCTTCAGTACCGACGGCATGGTGCCCAGGGCAAAGGCATCGCGCAGCGGGCGCAGCTTTTCCTGGGCGGCGCGGGCGGTGGCGTGGTCGCCGGCCTGGAAGGCGTTCCAGATGGCCATGACGACCTGGGGTACCGCGTTGGCCGTGGCGGCCACCGCGCCATCGCCGCCTGCCAGCAGGTTCCAGTAGATGAGGGAGTCGGTACCGGCGAAGACGGCGAAGTCATCGCTGCGGTACTTCATCATCTGCACCAGGGCGTCGAAGTTGCCCGCGCTGTCCTTGATCCCCTTGATCTGCGGATGCTGGCTCAGGGTGGCCACGGCGCCGATGCCGATCGACATGCCGGTCTTGGCCGGAATGTTGTAGAGCATGAGCGGCAGTGGGGAGGCGTCGCCAATGGCTTCGTAATGGGTGATCAGCTCTTTCTGGCTGACGGCATTGAAGTAGGGCGTGATCACCGACAGGGCATCGACGCCGCGATCCGCCATCTTTTTGTTCAGTTCAATCACTTCGTGCGTGGCGAAGGCACCGGTACCGGCTATGACCGGAACCCGGCCGCCCGCGGCGTCCACCGTGAGCTCGGCGATACGCAGCTTTTCGGCTTCGGAGAGGGCGAAGAACTCGCCGTTGGTGCCCAGTACGAACAGGCCGTGGACGCCGGCGCCAATCAGGTTTTCGATCAAACCGCGCAAAGCGTTTTCATCGACACGTTGTTGGGCGTCAAAGGGGGTAACGAGGGCGGGAACGATGCCGCGGAATTTCATGGTCATGCCTACCTTGTGATTGTTCTGATCACAATAAAGCATGTTTTGATCTAATCGATCAATAGCGGCCCGATGGTTTTGCGTGGTCGATGAGCCTGTGCACTTCCGGAAAGCAACGGCCCTTCGTGAGACCACTGTCGACTCGGGTCGCTGGCAATAGAGAGGGATCAAGGCAACGGGAACCTCGGCGCGTTACCCACGCGCCGCGAGGCAGGAATGTCAACGCTGCGGGCGAGGGGTGACACTATCGGGTCGGGACAGCCATCCCGCTGATCCTCCTGACAAAATTGTCATTCTGCAGTACCCGTTCCTGACCGAACGATCAGGATAGGTTGGCGGGGTCATCTCCTGGACCTCGAATCATGTCGCGCTTTCTTTCCTCTCTCACCCTCACGCTGCTGGGCGCTGCCGCCCTCGGTCAGGCGCAGGCGGCGCTGCCGCAGCACCCCGATCTCGACCTTGCGGCCGCGCAGCGACTGGCGCAGGCCGCGCCCTGCAGCGCCGCGCTCGCGGTGCTCGACCGCAGCGGTCAACTGATCCTCCTGCAACGCGATACCCGCGTCGGACCGCACAACGCCGAGGCGGCGCGGCGCAAGGCCTTTACCGCCCTGTCCACCCGCACCCCGTCGCAGGCGCTGGCCGAGCGCGCCCGGCAGAACCCGGATGCGGCCAATCTCGTCACCCTGCCCGAATTGCTGCTGCTCGGCGGTGGCATCCCCCTCTACGAAGGCGACCAACTGGTCGGCGCCCTGGGCATCGCCGGCGCCGGCGGTGGCGGGGCGGACGAGCGCTGTGCGCTGGCGGCCGCTGAACACCTCAACCTCACCTCTCATCCTTGAAGGAGTTCTTTATGAAGACGTTCGTACTGTTGTCTGGCCTGGCCCTGTCCGGCTTCGCGGTCGCCGCGCCCAATCCCCTGAGTGTCCATGTGCTCAACCTGGAGGACGGCAAGCCGTCGGCGGGGGTGCACGTGACCCTGGAACGTCAGGTAGGGCAGGGCTGGCAGCCGCTGGCGGAAGAGGTCACCAACGAGCAGGGCCGGGTGCCGGCGCTGTTTCCCAAGGAAAAGACCTTCGAGAAGGGTGAATATCGGGTGGTCTTCAAGACCGGCGACTACTATCGCCAGCAGGGTCGCAGCGCCTTCTTCCCGGAAATCCCCGTGGTGTTCGACGTCACCCAGCCGGAGCAGCACTACCATATCCCCTTGTTGCTCAGCCCCTACGGCTTCAGCACCTACCGTGGTTCCTAGGGCGCCGGCGCGGCGTAAGTCCTCGCGCCTGTCCACCGCGCTCGTACAGGCACAGTGCGGCTGGCGGCAACCTCCAACCCTGTGACCCTGCCATGCCTGGTGAGGGCCATTCGCGAGCGGTCGAGGCCCTGTGCGAATGGCGCCTCTCCGCGCGGTATTCCTGATCGTCGGAGCGGTGTCTCCATTAAGGGGCAATCGGTCGTTCGCGAGCTCCCACGAGTGGCGCGATGTCGGTGGGGGCAGGGCGGATCTCCGGATCGTTCCAGGCCCTGGGCCGCCTCGGCTTCTGCTGGCTCACAGACAAGTCTCTTAATTGCTATGGGCACCACATTCGGTACAGGCACCTTAAGTGAGTCCTAAGCGGCAAAACGTAGCGTTGGTGGTGTCATCCACCAGAGTGCCCGGTTACTTTTTTATCGGTACCGTTGAATATGTATGACTAATAACCTTCGTCATTGCCGTACAGGGAGCTGGTGGTATGCCACTCGAGCAGCTTTCAAACTGCCTGTCCAAGGTCCTTGATGCCGCGCGTCCAGGTGGCTCGCCGCTGTGAGCCAGGACTTCGCGCCCTTGCGCAACAGTCAACGTGGCCCGGTGCTCCTACTGGCTTCCGGACCTTCGGCTGCCGAACTCAACCTGGACGCCTGGCAGGATGTGCCGATCATCACCATGAACGGTGCCATCGCCAAGCTGAGCGGGAGCGGCATCCGTCCGCTCTTCTACGTCTGCAGCGACCTGAGCTTTGCCGAGCAGCAACCTGAGCTCTATGCGCGCGGGATCGAGCAGGCGCAACGGCTGGCATTGTGGCCTGCGGCAATCGAACGGCTCCCGGAAAGCCGGCAGGCCAAGGCTCACGCGTTGCGACGAGCGCCCAGTACCCGGTTGGAACACTACCTCGGGCTGGAGCGTGACCAGGCAGAACGCACGCTCACCTTGCTCAGTCGCCGAGCGCGCGACATCGGCTTCAGCCGAGACATGGACTACGGCATCTTCGATGTCCGGACCGTTGCCTTCATCGCCCTGCAACTGGCCTATCATCTGGGCTTTAGCAAGATCTATCTGGCCGGTGTCGACCTCAATGCCCGGGCTCCACGCTTCTACGAAGGCAGTACAGGCGCGAGATCGCCCTGTGGTCTGGACGAGCACCTGTACAGCCGTATCCTGCCCGGGCTCAAGGTCATGCAGGACGTCATGACCGCCGAGGGCCGTCAGGTCTTCAACCTGTCGCGCTGCAGCTGCATTCCTGCGCAACTCATCCCACGCGCCGATCTGGCCTCCGTCGAGGCGACCTGGCTGGGTCAGCGGACCCGTCAAGCCGGCTGAGAGTGCGCGTTCAGTATTCCTGTGGCGTACCGAGAAGTCTGGACGTAAGGACGGAAAGACCTTCCTCGCGCGCTCGATCAGCGCCAACCCTAGGTAAGCCCCCAGACCACTACATAGCGCGTGGTCTTGGCCAGGGTCACCACCAGTAAAAAGCGCCACAGGGGTTCGCGCATCACGCCGGCGACCAGGGTCAGCGGATCACCGATCACGGGCGTCCAGCTGAGCAGCAGCGACCACCAGCCATAGCGCTGATAGGCCGCTTGAATGCGGACAAGCCGTTTCGGCGATACCGGAAACCAGCGGCGTTGGCGAAAGCGTTCGAGATGGGTGCCGAGCCACCAGTTCAGCATCGAGCCGGCGACATTGCCCAGCGTCGCGGCCAGCAGCAGGAGCGCCGTGGCATAGCGCTCGGTAAGCAGCAGCCCGGCGAGGGCCGCTTCCGACTGTAGGGGTAGCAGGGTGGCCGCGCCAAAGGCGAGGGCGGCCAGGCCCAGGTAGACGCTCAGGGCTTCCAGGATGAAGCTCCGGCAGGGAACGTCATGAAGAGTCTGTCTCGGGGCGAGAGGAAGCTGCCGAGCATAGCGCGAGTGACGGGGCTACGCCTTCTCGCGACCCTGAGTCCCGGTGCTCACTCCAGCCGGGCGAGCCAGTCCGCGACCGAGTCGCCACTGCTCATATCCGGCTGCACCAGGCCATCGATCATGAAGGTCGGCGAGACATGGATACCGTTCTGCCGGGCGTACTTGCAGTGCCACTTGATGGCGTGCTGCAGGTCCGGATTGGCGAAGGCGTCGGCCAGGGCCAGGCCGCTGTAGCCTTCCAGGCGCGCGATGATGTCGTTGGGCGTGGCGTCGCGATTGGGCCCGGTGGCGTGATCCTTGAACTCGAATTCCTCGCGATGGGCCGCCACCGCGGCCAGCACCGCCTTGGCGCTTTCCTTGCCGCCGTCGAGGGTGGCGGCGGCCAGGACGCACCGCACCACCACGCCGGAGAACAGGTGCCAGGGCTGGGATTGCAGGCGGATCTTCAGGGTGATCCGCTCAGGGCCGGCCTGGGTCAGCAGGTCGTCGAGCTTGTTGAAGGCCCTGACCGAAAAGGGGCAGGTGGGCTCGAGAAAGACTTCGAAGGTGCGGGGGCCATGGCCCCAGATGAGGGTGTCGGCGTACATCGTGTAACTCCAACGGAAGTGAGCGAAGCGATCAGGTGAGACCGCACGCCGTCCCTGGCGTTTACCAAGATTCAGGGCGGCGTGGGACGCCTCAGGGAATCAGCCGTCGCCTACGCATGTCCTCCAGATGCGCGAGCAAGACCTCGTCGGACCTTAGGATCATCCGCCCGAAGCCGGCCTGCCGCGCCTTGGTCACGTCAAAGATGGCGTCTTTCTCGACATGGAAGATGAAGTCGCCGAAAGCGCCGGGTGCGATCCGTTCGGGATCGGCCTCGGCCAGTCCTTCGCGCTCTGCCAGCGCCTGCCAGACCGGTTTCAGTGCGGTCAGGCGCTGGGCCAGGGAGATGGGTTGCGGCTCGCCCACCTCCAGCCCGAACCAGTCGGCCAGCTGCGGCCAGACGTGACTCCAGCGGAAGACGTCGCCATTGGTGAGGTTGTAGGCGCCATCGCGTTCTTCTTCCGCTGCCCAGACCGCGGCCTCGCCCAATAGCGGCGCGGCGGTGACGTTGACCAGGGCACCGCGATAGGCCTGCTCCGTTCCGGGAAACTGCATGGCCGTGCCGGTCTCGCGACAGAGCGCGCCATAGAGGCCGATGAGGTTGCCCAGATTCATGGCTGATCCCAGGGAATGGCCGATGACGATGTCGGGCCTCAGCGCCGTCCAGCGAATGCCATCACCTTCGAGACTGCGGACGAAGTCTTCGTGGCGGAAGTAGAGATTGGGCGGGAAGTGACGACTGTCGTCCTCGCGGGCTGGCGTCTTGTAGACCCCCAGGTGAGCGCCGTAGATCTTGCCGCCCTGGACGAAGGTGATGCGGGCCAGGGGTGCTCCGGCGCTACGCACCGCGCCCACCAGGTTCTCCAGCATGGCGGCGTTTTCGTCCGCCTCCACGCCTGGATCGGGGTTCGGCTTGAGGGCGCTGTAGAAGAGATGGGTCACGCCGGCCAGATCGGCCTTGGCCGCTGCCAGGCTGTCCTGGTCCAGCAGGTCGGCGGTCAGATGAGGAAAGCGGCTTGGGCCCTGTCTCGAGCGGCCAACGGTGGTAATGGACCAGCCGGCCTTGGCAAAGGCCTCCAGCACGGCCTGGCCGATGATGCCGCTGGCACCGGCGATGAGCAGCTGTCGTTCGGTCATGGGGTCTCCGATAGGGTGTGGTGAGGCGATGAAGGGGAGACCCTTGTGCCGGGCGATTTGTCCCCGCGTCGGGCTGGACGGTAGGCGGACGAACGCTGGTGTCCTGCTCGTACAGGCAGGGGTACTGTGGCAGCACTGCCTGCTGCCGCGGAGGACCTCGCCTTGGCCAACCCGTCCCGTACGCCTGCCGCCTTTCACGCCTTGCTCAGCGAACTCGTGGTCGCCCTTGGTATGCCTGCCGCCCAGGCGACAAACCTGCAGGTCCTGGGCGATGACAGCCTGGCCTCCTGCTTCCCGGTCAGCGATCTCGCCACGGCGGTGATCGGGGTTGCCGGCCTGGCCACCGCCGATCTGCTGGCCGAAGGGGCGCCCGGATTGCCGGTACAGGTGGACCGACATCTCGCCGCGGCCTGGTTCAAGACATCCCTGCGTCCCCTGGGCTGGGAGTTGCCCGCCGTCTGGGATCCCATCACGGGTGATTACCGCACCCGTGACGGCTGGCTACGGTTGCATGCCAATGCGCCCCACCACCGCGAGCGTGCCCTTGCCGTCCTGGGCTGTGCCAACCGCCATGACGCCGTGGTACAGGCCATGGCCGGCTGGTCGGGCGAAGCCTTGGAGACGGCCATCGTCGACGCCGGAGGTTGCGCGGCGAGGCTGCGCAGCCAGGTGGAGTGGCAGGCACATCCCCAGGGGCAGGCCGTCCGCGCCGAACCCCTGATCGCCCAGGAATGGACCGCCATTGCCACCGCGCGCGACTGGCGACCTGATCCACAACGTCCCTTGCAGGACATCCGCGTCCTCGACCTGACCCGCATCCTCGCCGGGCCCATCGCCACCCGCCTGCTGGCCGGCCTGGGTGCCGAGGTGCTGCGGATTGATCCGCCTGCGTGGGACGAACCGGCCCAGGCGCCCGAGGTCACCCTGGGCAAGCGCTGCGCGCGGCTCGATCTCAGGCGGCCCGCCGACCGCGGGAGGTTCGCGGCGCTGCTGGCCGAGGCGGACATCCTGGTTCACGGTTATCGCGCTGATGCGCTGGAGCAGCTGGGTTATGGAGACGTACAGCGACGCGCGCTCAATCCCAGCCTGATCGATGTGTCCCTCTGTGCCTACGGCTGGAGTGGTCCCTGGGCACTACGACGGGGCTACGACAGCCTGGTGCAGATGTCCTGCGGCATCGCAGCGGCTGGCAGTGTCTGGCAAGGGGTGGAGACGCCGGTACCCTTGCCGGTGCAGGCGCTCGACCATGCCACTGGCTATCTCCTGGCAGCCGCTGCCCTGCGCGGGCTGGCACGGCGTCAACGGGAAGGGCAGGCATTGACGGCGCGGCTGTCCCTGGCCCGTACCGCCTTGCTGCTGACCGAGCGGCCAGGCGCGAGCGACGGATCAGCGTATCGAGGACCAGCGGAGGAGGACTACGGTGACGCTCAGGAACCCACCGCCTGGGGGCCTGCGTTGCGCTTGCGGGCGCCGCTCCGAATGGGTGAGGTCGAGCTGCAGTGGCGTCGCCCCGCGACGCGACTCGGCTCCGCCACGGTGGACTGGGGGCGCTAGCGGCAGCAGACCCCTTCTGCCACCGCTCGTTGGGTCAGTCCAGGTCGCTGGCCGAATGCCGCTCGGCCAGTTGCTCGCCCGGCTCACCCCAGGTGCGATTGACCCTACGGCCACGCTGCACCGCCGGCCGCGCGGCGATGGCCTGGGCCCAGCGCTGCACGTGCTGGTAGTCCTGCACGGAAAGGAATTCCGCGGCGTTGTACAACTGACCCAGCACCAGGTTGCCGTACCAGCTCCAGATGGCGATGTCGGCGATGCTGTAGTCCTCGCCGGCCACATAGCGGCGCTCGGCCAGCAGACGGTCGAGGACATCGAGCTGGCGCTTGGCTTCCATGGCGTAGCGGTTGATGGGGTATTCGAGCTTTTCCGGCGCATAGGCATAGAAATGCCCGAAGCCGCCGCCCAGGAAGGGCGCCGAGCCCATCTGCCAGAACAGCCAGTTCAGCGTCTCGGTGCGACCGGCGTGATCCTTCGGGATGAAGGCTCCAAAGCTGTCGGCGAGATAGAGCAGGATGGCGCCGGACTCGAAGACACGCAGCGGTTCGGCGCCGCGACGATCCACCAGGGCTGGGATCTTGGAGTTCGGGTTGATCTCGACGAAACCGCTGGAAAACTGATCACCTTCCCCGATACGGATCAGCCAGGCGTCGTATTCGGCGTCGGTGTGCCCGAGCGCCAGCAGTTCCTCCAGCAGGATGGTCACCTTCATACCATTGGGCGTACCCAGGGAGTAGAGCTGGAAGGGGTGCTCGCCGACTGGCAGCTCCTGGTCATGGGTCGCGCCGGCGATGGGGCGGTTGATGCTGGCGAAGTTGCCGCCGGAGGTAGTGGGGGTCCAGACGCGTGGGGGCGTGTAGGGTTCGCTCATGGTGGCTCTGTCCTCGGTCGACACGGATGGGTAGTTCGATCATAACCGAACTATACATTGGGTCTGTTCAGTGGCTCTCAAGCTGGCGACAAACCGGATCCTGCGGCGCAGGCGTGATCGGTAGATCAGCGCTCCGTCCAGACGCCGCGCAGCCCGGGATCAGGCATTCTGTTCAGTCAGGCGCTGCACCGTCAGGCTACGGTATTGCCGCGGGGTCATGCCTTTGAGCTGGTGGAAGCGTCGATTGAAGTTGGAGATGTTGTTGAAGCCGGCCTCGAAGCAGATATCGGTAACCGGCATGCTGCTGTGGGAGAGCATCTCGCAGGCCTTGCTGATGCGCAGGCTGTTGACGAATTCGACGAAGGTGCGACCGGTAGCCTGACGGAAGAAGCGGGAAAAATAGGTGGGCGTCATGCCCAGGTGCTCGGCCACTTCTTCTTGGGTGAAGTCACGCTGGTAGTGATCGAAGATGAAATTCAGCGCCCGGTTGGTGCGATCCACCGCCTGTTCGCTGGCCGTGGCCGGTTCGACGCTGCCGGACAGCAGCTGATAGCGCTCCGACGTGGCCAGCGCCTCCATCAACACCAGAAAATGGCCGAGGCGGGTGGCACCGCCGCTCTCGGAGATCTGCTGCAGCAACACCTCGGCGCGGGCGATCAATTGCGGATCCTGGAATTCGATGCCATAGCGGGCACGTTCCAGCAGCGGTGCCAGGCCGCTAAGTTCGGGAAACACCGCCGTGGCGTTATCCACCGTCTCGTTGGTGAAGTTGACCAGCATGTCGCGCTTGGCCACCACCTCGCCCTCGGCGACGCGGCTGATCCAGTTGTGTGGCAGATGCGGACCGGTCAGGAACAGGCTGCCCGGATAGAAGTTGCCGATATAGTCGCCAATGAAGGCGGTCCCCGAACTGGCCACGATCAGGTGCAGCTCGTATTCCTTGTGGAAATGCCAGCGCACCAGCGGGCAGGGAAAGCCATGCTCCCGGTAGATGACCGAGTGACCGCTCAGGTCCTCCATCAACTCGTAGGAAGGGTTGTTCTTGCGCAAGGCCTGACTCATGGACCGCCCCGTCATTGTTCTTGGTCCTGATCCTGGCCCTGTTCGCGCCACCGTGCAACCCCGCCTCACCCTGCCCGCAGGACTACCGCCGCACGCAGCTTGCCGCGACCAAAGCGACTCATCTTGTCGAATTCGGCGTGGGACACGGGAATGTGCTGGCAGTCCAGTTCGCGACGGTGCTGGCTGTGGTCGACATCGGGATCGTGCAGGTAGACGAAGTCCTCGTCGCAGTCGGTGACCAGCACCCAATGAGGTCCCTTGGCCTTGGTCAGCCGGAAGGAGCTGATCAACACCAGTGGAAAAGCGCCCTCGGCGACCCAGGCGGCCACGTCCAGGCGGGTACGGTAGAGCCGCTCGATGGGCGATTGCTTGACCTCGGCGCTGAAGTCCTCGTGCACCAGACGCATGACCTCCTTCTTCTCCTCGCTGCGCACGCCGTCGAGGAACAGCGGGCCGCGCGTATTGACCTGCAGGGTCACCTTGAAGCCACGGCGCAGCGCCGCCAGCGCCAGGCCATGAGGTCCGCAGCCGCCATGACCGGCGGTCATGTAGATGGTGGTGGCTTCGCGCCACAGTCGCAGCTCCTCGCGCCGCTCCAGCGGGCGGCCCAGCTGCAGCGCGCCCATGGCCATCAGCAGGCTGGCCGGGCCGCAGGTGAAGTCGGTGGTCTGACGATAGAAGGGCACCGGGCGGGCCTGGCCCTCGCGCGGCTGGCGGATGCGCTTCTCGAAGCGCAGCGCCTGGCTGTGGTCTTCGTAATAGTCCTCCACCGTGGCGAAGGGCAGATAGCCGTTGCGCTCGTAGAGGGCGATGGCGGCGGCGTTGTCCGGTCGGACCTCCAGGCGCAGGTAGGCGCAGTCGCGCTCCACCGCCTCGGCTTCGGCAGCCTCCAACAGGCGCTGGCCCAGGCGATGACCGCGCGCGTCCGGATCGACGGCGATGGAATAGAGCCGGGCGAGAGAAGTGTTCTGGTGGAACAGCACCAGGGCGTAACCGGCCACCTGGCGGTCGTTTTCCGCCAGGATCAGGACCGCGTTCGCACGGGTGAGCATGTAGTGGAAATTGCGCCGGGAAAGGCGGTCATAGCTGAAGCAGCGGGCTTCCAGATCGACCAGTGCCGCCAGATCGTCCAGCCCGGCGGGCCTGAGCATGAAACTCATCGCGAAGGATTCTCCTGGAGCAGAGCGGGCAGCCTGGCATGGTTAAGCAACGGTTAATAGCACCCGCGTTACAACAGTTGGAGTGGTCCGGCGGCATCCGGGTTTCCACCGGGACCACGCCCCGCAACCAGGAGGTCCAGTGAGCAAGCTGTATATCGTCGTGGAACGCAAGGAAGACTGGTCGTCCTACTATCCCAGCGAAGACGTCATCACCGCCCAGGAATACCTGGAACAATCCAACGAACAGGACAATGGCAAACGCGTGCAGGTGATCAACCTCTGCCGCAGCCAGAAGTACCTCGGCCACGGCTACTACTGCTCGCTGCTTGCCGAAGCCCGGGGGCACAAGGTCATCCCCTCGGTGCGTACCATCAGCGAACTGGCGCGCAAGTCGCTCTATGGCCTGGCGCTGGAGGACCTGGACAAGCTGCTGACCAAGGCGCTGGCCGGTCATCCCTACGGTAGCGCCGACGGCTTCACCCTCACGCTCTATTTCGGCAACACCGACATCGCGTCTCTGCAGGATCTGGCGCGCCAGGTATTCGAGGCCTTTCCCTGTCCGCTGCTGCTGGTGGAATTCCGCCGCGATCGCGCTGGCTGGCACATCGGCGGCCTCAAGCTGGGCAGCATCCACAAGCTGCACGAACAGCAGGAAGATCAATTCGCCAACGCCCTCGACGGTTTCAGTCGCCGCGTCTGGCTCAAGCCCGGCCGCCGCGAGAAATACCGCTTTGACCTGGCCATCCTGCATGACCCCAAGGAAGCCTTTCCGCCGTCAGATGCCAAGGCGCTGAAGAATTTCGTGCGCGTCGGCAAGCACCTGGGGCTGGACGTGGAGCTGATCGAAAAGAAGGATTACGCGCGGCTGGGTGAATTCGACGCCCTGTTCATCCGCGAGACCACCGCCATCGACCACCACACCTATCGCTTCGCCAAGAAGGCCGAAAGCGAGGGTCTGGTGGTGATGGACGATCCACGCTCGATCCTCAGATGCACCAACAAGGTCTATCTGGCCGACCTCTTGCGCGCCCACAAGCTGGACATGCCGGCGACCGAGATCCTCTACAAGGACAATCCCGGTCAACTCGAAGGCCTCGGCGAGCGGCTGGGCTTTCCGCTGGTGTTGAAGATTCCCGATGGCTCCTTTTCCCGGGGCGTCATCAAGGTCGAGGACGCGGCGCAGCTGCGCAAGGCCAGCGCCGAGCTGTTCGAGCGCTCGGTACTGCTGCTGGCCCAGGAGTTCTTCTACACCGAATACGACTGGCGCATCGGTGTGCTGAACCAGGAGCCGATCTTCGCCTGCCAGTACTTCATGTCCAAGGGCCACTGGCAGATCTACGACCACAGCGCCAGCGCCACCGAGGTCAGCGGCGATTTCCGCACTCTGGCGGTGCAGGACGCGCCCCATGCGGTGGTCGAACTGGCGGTACGCACCGCCAATCTGATCGGCGATGGTCTCTATGGCGTGGATCTGAAACAGGCGGGCGACAAGCTGGCGGTGATCGAGGTCAACGACAACCCCAACATCGATTGCGGGGTCGAGGATCTGGTGCTCAAGGACGATCTCTACGCCCTGGTGCTGGAGGAATTCATCCGGCGGCTGGAATCGCAACGCGGCGGACAGCCCTGGTAACGCGCCAGGGTCGCGGAAGGGTAGGTTGGGTTGAGCGTAGCGAAGCCCAACAGTCCAGGCTGACTCCGCTATGTTGGGCTTCGACGGTAGAACCGCCTCAGCCCAACCTACGGAAACGGGCTCAGGCGCCGTGGCACTTCTTGAATTTCTTCTCGCTGCCGCACGGGCAGGGATCGTTGCGACCCACTTCCTTCAGCGGATTGCGCACCGGCTCCTGGGCATGACCATGGTTGCAGTGCGGGCCGTGGACGTGGTGCGCATGGCCATGGTCGTGATCGTGGTCGTGATTGCAATCGGGACCGTGGACGTGTTGGTTCATCTCATAACTCCGGGATGTAGGCGCCAGGCACGAACTGTCCCTGGCGAGAAAAATGGACACTGCGGCCGAACAGCCAACCGGTCTTCACCCGGCCACGCAGGCGGTAATTGATCGGCTGCTCAGGGTCTTCGAGCATGCGGCCCACGTCCTTCACGTAACGCCACAGATTGGTCTGCACCGGTACGGAGAAGCTGCGTCGACCGTTGGCGGGAACTGACGCATGCAGGTTGGCGACGCCCTGGGACAGCAGCAGATCGTTCAGGTAGACGGTGTAAGCCAGGCTACGTACGGGCAGGGCGCTGTCGTTGGGATTCTGGACGCGGAAGTGCAGCACGAAATCCTGGCTCCACAGCCGCGCACGGATCAGCTCCACGCCGGTCAGTTCGACCTGAGGCTCGTCATAGTTGCGCCCGATATAGGTACAACCGCCAAGACTGCTGAGCAAGACGCCGAGCAGGGTGATGAACAAGGCCTGGCGAAGCATGCGGCACTCCCGTTTTCTGCGCAGTTTAACAAGCACCGATTGCTGCACAAGTCGGGGCCGCTTCGGCACAGGCTAACAAAAAAACGCCTGGGCCTGGCGACCGTGCGGACTGGACCGCCCCGGCGCGACGTTGCATCCTGCACCTCTTGCCGTGACCGAGGAGGTCGTCATGTCCGCCGTGCTCTATGAAATCGCCTTCCAAGGCGAACTGGTCGCTGGCGCCGATGCGCAGCAGACCCGACAGAATCTGATGCGTCTGTTTCAGGCGGATGAACAGCGCATCGCCGTACTCTTTTCCGGTCGCCGCATGATCATCAAGAACCGCCTCGATGCCGCCACGGCCGAGCGCTATCGCGCCACCCTGGCCCAGGCGGGGGCGCTGGTGGAGGTCGTGCCCATGGCCGAGACGATCGAGCCGGCTGCCGCACCTGCCGAGTCGCGGGGGCCTACCCCAGCCCCCGCGGCGACCGCCTCGCGACCTTCCGCCGAGCGTGGATCTCTGTCGGTCGCTCCCCGGGATGCCGTGATGGCGGCCTTCGTTGATATCCAGGCGCCGGATTTCGGCCTGGCACCGGTGGGCGCCGATCTCCAGGATGAGGCCGCACCGGTGGCGTCGCCGCGAGTCGATCTCTCACACCTGAGTCTGGCGCCGGTGGGCAGCGACCTGGGGCCGGCGTCCGAGCCGCTACCCGTAGCGGTCCCGGATACCGATCACCTGACGCTGGTCAAGGAATGAGCGCGGCCGGCGTTACAGGAAGCCGGCGCAGCACTTCTTGAACTTGGCGCCGCTGCCACACAGGCAGGCGTCGTTGCGACCCGGCAGGGGGCGTACGGTCGGATCGAGGAAGTACCAGCGTCCCTCGTGCTGGACGAAGCCCGAGTGCTCCTCATGACGATGGGCGCCGCGCCCATCCTCCCAGCGCGCCACGAAGCTGACCCGGGCATGGGCGGGATCCTCCGGCTCGGGGCGATGCTCCAGCACCTGCAACCCTTGCCAGCGACTGCCCAGACTCCAGGCAGCCAGGGCCTCCCGGTCCAACTGCTCCTGCTGGGCAGGCGCCGTGGTGGTTACCAGGTAGTCGATCAGCCCTAGCACATAGGCGCTGTAGCGCGAACGCATCAGCCGTTCGGCATCGGGCGCCGGAGTACCGGCATGAAAGGCTCCGCAACAGTCGCCGAGCGAGCGGTCCGAGCCACAGGGGCAGGGGGCCATGGGTTGCATCTCACCACCAGTACTTGCCGAAATTCTGCGGATTGGCCCAGAACTGGGGGGGGCTGGCGGCAGGCCAAGCTTAGTGGGCTTCATAGGGGACCTCAAGCTGCACTGGTGACATGATGGTGACAGAGTCGGTGACAGACGGTAAAACCTCAAGTGCGAATGCGTGGTGCGCTGACATGCCGCGATCATCCATGCTCAGATCTATAAGATCGTTCTGCAATGGCGGTTCTTCAGATTTTTAGTAATTTTCAATGAAATCTCTGGAGAGCTCGAGCTGTCGTTGGAAAGTAGGTTGCTATTATTTATTAAGCTTGCTGTGTTGTGTTTGGTTCAGGTGTTAATGATGATGATTGTAATTGGTTGCGTGAGATAGGATGGAGAAAGTCTGGGTGAGGTAAGTTTTTGGGCTATGGGGTGTTGAGGTTAGTTCATCCTTATGATGATTTAATGTTCGCGATATTGTTTTTTCGTGGTTGTTAAGTTTGGCTGTTTGAGAATGATTTTATGTGGAAGCTCTCCGGCACTGTTTTACGTGCAGTTGACGGTTTTGGGTCTTTGGATGCAGGCAAAAATCAGGCAGCGCGTTGACACGCTGTGGTCGGCTTGACTCTGCTATGAGAAAAATTAATAATCTGAAGGCGATTAGTCGTTTTTTGACTGTCTGATGAGCTGTTAAGTATGAATCAATATATTTAGGTGATTAGATGCTGAAGCTTAAGGATATCTCGTTAGGAAGTACGGATGCAAAGAATGAAGTTTTGAGCAATACGCCTGAAGAGGTGAGGCGCTTTGTTTCTTCTTTTGTTTCGCCACCCGCCTTGGCCGTTGACAAGTTTTTCTCAAGGCATAAATATTATGTAGTTGGTCTTAAAGGGACGGGTAAAACGGCTTTGCTTCGTTACATATCTCTTAAGCTTGAGGAGGATGAAAAATCAATTTCGAGTTTTGTGCTTTTCAAAACTGACGTGGACGAAGACTTGAGAAAGGATTTCTCCAGAGCCGCGCGTGTGCAAGTCGTGAGCGAAAATGCAGACACTTACGATGGGGACGATTTCGAGACGGTTTGGAGATGGTTCATATATAGAAAGATTGCTTCCGTAATTCAAGATAAGCAAGCGCACCCTTTCCAGGAAAATGGTGATCTTTCCTCGTTTCTTGAGCTTGTTAGTTCCGAGGCAATGACTAAGCCGGAACGAGCCGGTCTGATGCGGCTCGTCCCAAATATTCGTAAAGGAACCATTGAGATTAGTCAAAGCCCAAAGCTCGGCTTGGAATTGGACTGGGACGATAACGGCCGAGCCAAAGTAAATTTTAACGACCTTGTTCGTAGAGCCGATCAGGCGTTCGAATCCCTCGAGCCGGACGAAACACGCTTAAACGTTTTTTTTGATGAGCTTGAACTCAATTATGGAAGCAGCAAACAGTATCAGAGAGACTCCCGCCTTGTAAGGGATCTTATTGTGTCTATTGAGCGTCTTAATGCGGTGTCGAAAAAGAAAGGCTTCCAGCTCTGTCTTTATGCTGCAGTGCGGTCGGAGGTGTTGGGCGCAGTAGATGCTTTAGGTAAAGAAATTAATAAGCCAATTGCTGACTTTGGCTCAACTATCCTATGGAATAGGCCAGGGCTTGATGCCGCGCAACAGCCGCTTCTTAGTATTATCGAGCAGCGGATCAATATCGCGCGAGCTGAAGCTGGATTGTCGGTCTTGGCTTCAGCGGCTCTTTGGGATAAATATTTCCCTGAGAGAATTAATAATTTAAAGCCGCAAGTATATATTCTGCATAGTTCATGGTATCGGCCTCGCGACGTCGTTCGATTGCTGATTTCGATTCAGGATCAATATCCGGAAGAAGAGAGCTTTATTCTGCAGGGTATAGAGGCTGTACGAAAGATATATTCTACTGCATCATGGGTTGAAGTGACGGAAGAGCTCAAGGCTAAATATAAACCGGGCGAAATTGATGGTATAAAATACATATTTTATGGATTTAGACAGATTTCAAGTCTCGCAGATCTTGTGGCTCGCGCTGACGCTGTCGCGCAAGATCATGCTGAAACTAAACAGCTTTTAGTTCGTACACCATTGAGAGAGATTCTCAAGGATTTGTTCAGAGTTGGTGTAATTGGGAATATTGATGCTCGTCGCGAGCGGATGCGGTTCTCATTTAGAGGCGACGACGAAATTCTTTTTGATAATGACATCTTTGTTCATAATGCTCTCCGTGCTCATCTGTCTATTTTTAAATGATCGAAGGTTAACTTGTTTCTGATATCGGTAAATAGCGGCTGATATTTCCAGTGGGGCCTTCAGAACTGCCATAAGGCTAAAATCATAGGCTTTTATTGCCTCATTGTTTTTACAAATATGTCCGTGGCCAACCACAGCGCGGTATAGTCATGGATTAGATAGGCGGTAAACGCAACGAGATATGCGGTAGATTCTTAGACTTTACCGTTTTGTTTGTTGTCATGGGGAGGGCTTCGTCTGCTCGCGGGCGCGGTCGCCTCACGGCACTGAACCGAGCATAAAAGACGGTAGCGATCTCTTCGGAGCTGGCTGCGCGGGTCGTGGCCAAGATCGGCGTTCAGTCGTCAAGGCCTCCCGCAGGTTGTGAGCGCTACTCAATTGCTGCGTTAATAACCGTAGCGTTGATGTGTATATTTCTCAGAAATTAGAGCGGTTTGATCGGGACACCAAACGGCTCCTCAAAGAAGCTGACCAAGTCACGCAGCGCCGAATTTTAGGAGCAGGCTCTTGGTCGGGGTTGACGTGAATCAGGGTAACAAGGACATGGCTGCGACTGTGCAGGCTGCATCACGCTCTTATTGCCCTCTGAACGCTGCTGAGGCTCGCTCCAAGCTCTTCAGCGGCCTTCCGGAAAACTTAGACCACCCGCGATAGCCGCCCGTATCGCTTCGTCATCCACGACCTTCTTACGGTCCTTGTAGACCCCAGACACCTTGGCCTTCAATCAACTCAGTCTGCCTCTCACGAATCATGCTGCGCTCGAATTGAGCTACTGCGCCTATCATGCTGAGTATCAGATCCTGGGTGTGATTCTTCTTACTGGTGAAGACCAGTCTCTCCTTGGGAAAGTGAAGCTGGATCCCGCGAACCTTCAGGTCCTCCACAAGTTCCATAAGGTCCTGAAGGCTTCGGGCGAGGCGGTCAATGCGGTGAACGTGGATAGTGTCTCCCTTCCGGACGTATCGGAGCATCTCCTGAAGTGCTGGACGTTCCGTAGTCGCTCCGTTCACCTGATCTTCATAGACTTCATTTAGGGCCACGCCATCCAGCTGGCAAAAAGTGTTCTGGTCTGTGGAGCTTGCTTGCTTGTAACCGACCTGCGCCATTGGTAGCCTCTTCGTTTTTACTCAATAGGTTTAAATGGAGAGAGGAGGTGTGTATTCATAGTCTGGGTCAACCATTAAAGAATGGGGTTGTGCTTGGCTGTGTGTGTGTTCATAGCGCTGTGGTCTCAAGGGTGTACCCTGCGAATACAGCGTTGCAACCCTGTTTGATGGAGTGATCACAAATACCGCAACTGGCAGCCCGCTTCTTATTGAGTCATCAATCGGCAGGGCATGGTCTGATGTAGGGGCAGGAGGCACGACTGCCACACGGGGGGGACGCCTGTGCCTAATTAATGGATATGGCCGAAAGAAAATTTATTTCACTTTTTTGTCTTTTATGCTTCGGTATGGAAAACTACCCAAGTGCTGGTGAATATTGTATTTTCTAAGCGGTGCGTAGTAGTTAGCTATCTATGATATGTTCGATGCAAGACGCTAAAATTCAACTGGTATTCATGCTGATTCTAATGCATCAGTATTCGATCGCACTGTTTAGCCAGGAGTGAAGGCGAGTATGTTTTCGATGTCCAATGGCTCAGAGTAGAACCTGAATTCACTCTCTTGGTTTTCGATCGCGAACATAGCCATTCGATCAGCTAATTCGTTTCCTTCAATGCCATGGTGTCCTCTTACGTGATGGATGGCTATCTCATCTTTCAGTTCTTGGAATAGCGAGTGAATAGGCTTGATGATCTCGGCGTTCTTGCGTAGTTTGGTTCCATCCATCCACTTAGCTCGCTCCCATTTTGTTGCCCATTTGGTAGCAGAGCCGATGGCATACTCCGAGTCGCAGTAAATAGAGACAGTATTGCCGTTTGCTATTTCTTGTTTGGCAAAAACCAAGGCTTGGTGCAATCCCTTCAATTCAGCAGTGTTGTTCGTGGCGTGGTTGTCGTAAAGACCAAACCATAGTTGACTTAACGTATCTTTTCGGTAGATAGCAACTCCCGATCCCGCTTCGCCTGGGTTTCCCCGACAAGCTCCATCAGAATAGATAGTTACGTCTGTTTTGGGATGGTCAGTGGAGGTAATAGCCTTTTCTGGTAAGTGTTTGACACTTGCGATGGCAGACGTTGGTCGATAACTCTTGAAGGCTCGTTCAGCTTCTGCCTGGGTAGGAAAGGCTTTAAATCTTGCTCCAGCAAACTCGTGAATTTGACGTTTGCAGGATGCCCAGTCGTTATAGACACCGTTCTGCCGGCCATGCCAAACGACATAAAATTTTGCGGCCATAATATGTTCTCCTAAAGGTGAGGTTATTGGTCGGTTATTTGTCGAGTAAATTGTGTGCTGGTTTTTCTATGAGATAGCTTCGGGGATGGTAAGAAGGTCCAGGGTTAACGTTAGGAACATACTTGAATTTACTTCGTGAATCCGTTGGGTCTCTGAGGTTTTTAGTATGCGGCGTTTATTCGTTGCCAGCCGTGATTCGGAGGTCTCTCAAGTCATGTTGCAGCTTTCCAAGCATATCTGGGGAAGGTGGTGGGAGCTCATTATCTTCCCACTGAATCCAGGGGTAGATAGTCGCGGTTCCATTCAGCATTTCTTGTATGAGGTTCTCAGGGCGACTTGCCAATAAAAATGGTATTGCTAATTCAATAGCTTTGACATAGCGCTGGGCGTGTCGTTTACCTATTCTAAGAGCGCCCATAATGCTTACGGTTGTAATGATGTGAAGGTTGGCGAGGACATCTGCTAAATGTCGTACTGATAGCGGCTTGGAAGAGCCGCCATTTCCAATAGGTCGGTCATGCCAGTCCAAACGAGCAATGCCCTCCAAAACGTCCTCCGCAAATTTCGGATAGCGTTCCCATAGGGTTGTTGGGCCGAGATGGCCGAAAAATGGATTGTCGATGGTCTTCCTGGGACGTCCTCGATTTCCCTTGGCCGAAGCGCTGTGAAAAGGGCTACCTGAGGATGGGGTAGGGCAGGTCTTGGTAGATCCGTTCTGGCAACGTGAGGTGGGTGGGGCAGTAGCAGCGGTGCTGGACATAGGTTCGCTCTGGTGGTGGTCTCCTTATAGTGTGGGTTTTTGCTGGGAGACCACTGGAGCGCGGTATTGGAGGCGCCGGCGTTACCTACAGCCCAGCCGCAGTAGATTTCGGAAGGGCTGCGGAGGCGTAGCGCTACCCGGCGGAATGAGCGCCGATTGCCTCGCGACGTGCCTGGGTAGCGGTGAGCCGACGTGGTTCAATTAGGCGCATTCTGGTCTACGCACGTCATTATTTGACTTCGAATGCTTTCACCAGGGCGGCGTGCAAGGTATCTACAGGGACCCGCTGTGAGCCCGCGTAGAGGTCGTAAGTGATGTTGCCCGAGCTATGACCCGTGATGCCTTGCGCGATCACCTCAGGTATCGCAGCGGCCTTCAGCCGGCCTGATAGCGAGTGCCTGAGAGAGTGGAACGACCGGTCGCTTCCCGCGGCGAGACCAAGTGGTTCGCGTAGCGCGTCATTGAGCGGCTTATTGAAATAGTGCGGCTTAGCTTTGAATAGCTTTCCCGGTTCCCCGGCGACCCAGTCAAGGAATGCCCTCAGCGAGAACCCATGCACACCATCAATAAGGGGGACCTGTCGCACCGAGAAATCATTTTTCAGTGTCTTGCCTTGCTCATCTTTATTGATGTCGATGACGGTGATTCCGCCAACCTGCTTAACATCAGTCTGAGTAAGTTGGTACAGCTCCCCAATTCGGGCGCCTGTGAGGACGCCGAGTGATAGCGCCCAGCGTTTCCAGTCGTCTGCTGGCAGGCCATTTGCGTGGGCCATGATGGTCGCCACCTGATCCCTTGAAAAGGGCTTGCGGTCACTTTCCACGCCTCGCGCAATCTTCAGACCCTTATCGAAAGCCCGTTCAATATGGCCGTTGTTCTTTGCCCAATCCATCACCGTCGAGAGCTGAGTCAACAGCTTGTTAATGGTCAGCGGCTTGCGACCCTGAGCGATCTTTTCCTTCAACGAGATCATGTCAGCTCGTGTATGGGCTTTAATGTTGAGGTCCCCCAGCAGGCTGGAAAGGGTTCGGCAGTTCGACTGAATAGCCCCAAGGGTCGAGTTCTCGACGTTTCCGCGACGCTCATTGATGAAGAGTGCAGCGAGTGCCTCGAAGGTAAGTGTTTCAGCGGGCGATGCTACAGATAGAGAGGTGCTTGCTGTGGCGGCCAGGCCAGTAACGGCATCTGCCTTCTCAAGGCGCTCAACGATCCCGATGAGGGGAGCGGTATTGCCCTTCAGACGCGCCTGAGCGGCTTTCACAATTTCCCGCCCAATACCTAAGGCCTTGTGCTGATCGATGCTTAGCGGCGCCTTAGCGGCGGCTTCTGCCAGTGATAGCGATAGGTCCCCGTAGATCATGTCGTATGCGGAAAGATCGTCATCGTTGCAGGCTTGACCAAGGATCGAGTGGGCGACTTCCAGCAAGCGTACTTTGAGGTCATCCCAGCCTGCCTCGGGTTGATTAAGATGAAAAAGCGCCAGGGCCTGAAGGATGTCCTGGGAAAGTGTCATTGCGGTGGGCCTATCGGTGGTGCGGAGAGAAATGGTGGCGCTGCGGTTCGAGCAGCCACGAGGGCGAACCCTAAGGTAGTAAATGCCGTTTCGGCGATAGTGCCATACAGACAGGCGCTGGGGCCGTTTCTGGTGACAGCGCTGGTGACTGGCTGGTGACACTTGGCCCTGCTCGGGCACGGATTTGCTGGTGGTCATTGCTCGGTAAGCCCTTGATATTCATCGGGTTACCACCAGTACTTTCCAAACATTTCCGGGTTGGCCCAGAACTTGGCATTGAGCCAGTCCGGGACCTGCTTGTAGTCGTGCAGATCATAGCTGAACAGGGTGACCACCTGGCCCTCGCGGGCGAAGCGCTCGCTGGCCTGCAGGGCGAGGGCGTAGAAGTCTGTCACCTGCCAGTCGCTGGCGGCCAGGTCCACCAGCACCGCCAGGCGCGAGGTGTTGAGGTTGCGCAGGCCGCCGAGCAATTCACGTCCCTGGCGCAGCGGCAGATGTTCCAGGCAGTCGGCGACGATCACCAGTTCGTAGCGTTCGGCCAGCAGCGCCGGGTCATCCAGGGGCACCGCTGCCTGCACCACCTGGCAGTGCGGATGGGCCTCGGCATAGGCCTCAAGCGCTGGCAGCGGCTCGCGCGCCACACAGAGCAGGCGCTTGGGCTGGTGGTGATCGAGCAGGCTTGCCAGAGCCTGTTGCGGGGTGCGGGAGGAGAATATGTTTGCCATTAAGGGAACCCTAATCAAATCGCGATTGACTAAGCAACCAGCGTTGTCAAGATGTGTACGCCACCATTAGTCTGACAGCGCCATAAAACGAAAGACGAGCCTAACTCGCGGCACCCGGTCTATAGGAGACCCTTCATGAGCAAGAGCATCGCAAGGACAGCTTTACCCCTCATCCTGGCAAGCACCGTGCTGGCTGGTTGTGCGGGCGGCGTACAGAAATCCGATTGGCCGGTGTGCGCAGCGGTCGGCGCCCTGGTCGGCGGCGCGGCAGGTGCTACTCAGAGCGGTAACGTCGCCGGCATGGCGGCCCTGGGTATCGGCACCACCGCTGGCGCCTATTGCTGGGTGCATGGCAAGGGCAATGAGCAAGTCGCTCGCATGGAACCCGCCCCGGCCCCGGCTCCGGCGCCCGCACCGGCTCCCGCACCGGCACCGCTGCCCAAGCAGGAAGTGATCACCGCCCGTGACCTGCACTTCGCCTTCGACTCCGCCGAGGTCAGCCCGCAGGATCGTGCTCAGCTCGATGGTATCGCCGGCCGTCTGCGTGGCGAAGCCGCCAGCACCCGCCTGTCGATCACCGGTCACACCGACAGCAAGGGTACCGATGCCTACAACCAGCGTCTGTCCGAGCGTCGGGCCAAGTCGGTCAGCAACTACCTGATCCAGGCCGGCGTGCCGGCGGCCAGCGTCGTGTCCGTGAAGGGCATGGGCGAGCGTCAGCCGATCGCCACCAACGAGACCGCTGAAGGCCGTGCCACCAACCGCCGCGTCGAAATCCAGATCGACCGCGAGTGATGCACCGGCGGCGGACCCTGGTCCGCCGCCTTTACTTTTTCCGGCGATAGGCGTTATGGTCCGATCCATCTCGTCCTCCTGCTGGAATCCATGAAAACCCTGTCCCTTACCGGTAAAGTTCTACTCCTGCTGTTCTGGCTCGCCGCAGCCGCCGCCCTCGCTCTGCCTCTCGCTCGTCCTTTCCCCGAATTGCTCGCGCTGGTCGCCCTGGCCCTGCTGCTGCTCCATCTAGGCGAAGTCTTCGCCAGCCGTCGTGCCTTGCGTCTGCGTCGCCACCCCTGGCTCGACCGCCTGAGCCTGTTGATCTTTGGCGCCTTTCATCGCCTGCCCCCTCAGCTGCCGAGCGCCTGATCGGCCTGCGACCACAACGTTGGGCGCATCCTGACGACAGGCGCGTTATCATAGCGCCCAAGATCCATTACTGTAGATGCATACAGCGCTCGTCCGCCGGACGTGGCGCTGCTTTGCCATCGCCCGGAACCAGGCATGCTCAGCACCGAACTCAAGACCCAGATCCAGGGCGCCTACACGCGTTTCCTCGAAGCCAAGTCGCTCAAGCCGCGCTACGGCCAGCGATTGATGATCGCGGAAACCGCCAAGGGCCTGGGCGCCATCGCCCAGGACGAGGAGGGCCATCGCGAAGGTGAGCCGGCCGTGGTGGCGGTGGAGGCGGGCACGGGTACCGGCAAGACCGTGGCCTATGCCCTGGCCGCCATCCCCGCGGCCAAGGCGGCTGGTAAGCGCCTGGTCATCGCCACGGCGACGGTCGCACTGCAGGAGCAGATCGTGCACAAGGACCTGCCGGACATCCTGCGCAACAGCGGGCTGTCCTTCAGCTTCGCCCTGGCCAAGGGGCGCGGGCGCTATCTCTGCCTGTCCAAGCTGGACATGCTGCTGCAGGAAGGCCAGGCCCAGAACGCCACCGCCCAGCTGTTCGCCGAGGACGGCTTCAAGATCGATGTGGACGAGGCGTCCAACGAATTGTTCGGCAAGATGATCGAGCGCCTGGCCGGCAATCGCTGGGACGGTGATCGTGACAGCTGGCCGGAAGCCATCGAGGACGTCCAGTGGTCGCGCATCACCACCGACCACAGCCAATGCACCAATCGCCATTGCCCGAATTTCCAGCAGTGCGCCTTCTACCGGGCGCGCGAAGGCATGACCAAGGTCGATGTCATCGTCACCAACCATGACCTGGTGCTGGCCGACCTAGCCCTGGGTGGCGGTGCCATCCTGCCGGATCCGCGCGACACCCTCTATGTGTTCGACGAAGGCCACCACCTGCCGGACAAGGCCATCGGCCACTTCGCCCATTTCACCCGGCTGAGATCCACCGCCGAGTGGCTGGAGCAGATCGCCAAGAACCTCACCAAGCTCCTTGCCCAGCACCCCCTGCCGGGCGATCTCGGCCGGCTGGTGGAGCAGGTGCCGGAGTTGGCGCGGGAAATCCGCACCCAGCAGCAATTCATGTTCACCGCCTGCGAGGCCCTGGCCGATTTCCGCGCCGGCGAGGACATGGAAGGCCGGGAACGGCCGCGCCACCGCTTCGTCGGCGGGGTCATTCCCGAAGACCTGCGGGAAATGGGCATCGAGCTGAAGAAGGGCTTCGCCAAGCTCACCGATCTGTTCACCCGCCTGACTGAGATGCTCAAGCAGGCCATGGATGGCGAATCCAGCATTGGCCTCGCCAGCTACCAGGCCGAGGAGTGGTATCCGCTGTTTGGCAGCCTGCTGGCCCGCGCCCAGGGCAACTGGGAGTTGTGGACGGCCTTCACCTGCGAAGACCCGGAAGACAGCCCGCCCATGGCGCGCTGGATGACCCTGGCCGAAACGGGATCGCTCTACGACATCGAGGTCAACGCCAGCCCCATCCTCGCCGCCGAGATGCTGCGCCGCCACCTGTGGAATGTCGCCTACGGCGCCCTGGTGACCTCGGCGACCCTGACCGCCCTGGGCACCTTCGACCGCTTCCGCATGAGATCAGGCCTGCCGCGCTCGGCGGCCACCGCCGTGGTCCCCAGCCCGTTCCGCCACGCCGAGGCCGGGGTGCTGCGGGTGCCGGATCTCAAGGCCGATCCGCGCAATGCGGCCGAGCACACCGCGGCCATCGTCCGCGAATTGCCGGCCATGCTGGAGGGCGCGCGTGGCGCCCTGGTGCTGTTTTCCTCGCGGCGGCAGATGCAGGACGTCTTCGACGGCCTGGAGCGGGACTGGCGCAAGCGGGTGCTGATCCAGGGCAACCTGTCCAAGCAGGAGACCCTCAACAAGCACAGGAAGCGCGTCGACGACGGCGAAGCAAGTGTGCTGTTCGGTCTTGCCAGCTTTGCGGAAGGGGTCGACCTGCCCGGTGCCTACTGCGAGCACGTGGTCATCGCCAAGATTCCGTTCGCCGTGCCGGACGATCCGGTGGAAGCCGCCCTGGCCGAGTGGATCGAGGCGCGCGGCGGCAATCCGTTCATGGAGATCGCCGTGCCCGACGCCTCTCTGCGGCTGATCCAGGCCTGCGGTCGGTTGCTGCGTACCGAGCAGGACAGCGGCACCATCTCGCTGCTGGATCGCCGCCTGGTGACCCAGCGCTACGGCAAGGCCATCCTCAATGCGCTGCCGCCGTTCCGGCGGGAGATCCAGTAAGGGGTGGCCCTGGCTACGATAAGCCGTAGGTTGGGCTGAGACGGCTCTATCGTCGAAGCCCAACAGGCCTGACGCCGAGGCAATAGCCGTTGGGCTTCGCTACGCTCAACCCAACCTACCGCTGAACGCCTACGCAGGCAGCTCCCACTCCCTCGGGGAGAGGGTTGGGGTGAGGGCGTCCCGCTTGGCGGTATGATCAACTGCCTGATCGTGGCCCCGTGCCCGGCAATACCTCATCTACCCAGGAAAACCCATGACCGTCCACGGCTATCACGACCTGAGATTCGAATCCGTCCGCGAGGCCTTCGCCGAGTTGCTGGCCGCCGGCCAGACCCGCGGGGCGGCGTTGTGTGTCCAGGTCGGTGGTGAAACGGTGCTGGATCTCTGGGGCGGGATGGCGGACAAGGACGGCCAGACGCCGTGGCACACCGATACCCTGCTCAATCTGTTCTCCTGCACCAAGGCCTTCACCACGGTGGCGGCGTTGCAGTTGGTGGAGGAGGGCAAGCTGGCACTCGATGCCCCGGTCGCCGAACGCTGGCCAGCATTCGCTGCGGCTGGCAAGGCCGACATCACTCTGCGCCAGTTGCTTAGTCATCGCTCCGGCGTCTCCGCCTTGCGCGAACGCCTGGCGGGTGACGCCCTGTACGACTGGGACACCATGACCGCCGCGGTCGCCGCCGAGGCACCCTGGTGGACACCCGGCACCGCCCATGGCTATGCCCCTATCACCTTTGGCTGGCTGCTGGGTGAACTGATCCGTCGCGCCGACGGCCGTGGCCCGGGCGAGGCCATCGTGGCCCGGACCGCCAGGCGCCTGGATCTGGATTTCCACATCGGTCTGCCGGCGAGCGAAGACGCGCGCGTCGCCCATATCGTACGCGGCAAGGGGGTGCTGGGTGATGCCGCCGCGCAGCGCCTGCTCAAGACCACCATGAGCGATCCGGGCGCCTTGCCGACCCTGGCCTTTGGCAATCCATCCGGCGTGCTCACCAGCACCAACAAGGCGGAGTGGCGCCGCTTCCAGCAGCCGGCCGCCAACGGCCACGGCCATGCACGCAGCCTGGCCGGCTTCTATGCCGGCCTGCTGGCTGGCGATCTGCTGGAATGGGAGACCTTGAGCGAGGCTTTGGTGGAGCACAGTCAGGGCGAAGACCGTACGCTCTTGACGCCGACCCGCTTCGGCCTAGGCTTCATGCTCGATCAACCGGACCAGGCCAACGCCACCTATGGCCTCGGGCCTCAGGCCTTCGGCCATCCGGGGGCGGGCGGCTCGACCGGCTTCGCCGATCCGGAGCGCGAGGTGGCCTTCGGCTTCGTCACCAACACCCTGGGACCCTATGTATTGATGGATCCGCGCGCCCAGGCCCTGGCACGCGCGGTAGGGGAGTGTCTTTGAGGCCCTCGGCTAGCGGGCGATGGCCGTCTCGATGTCCTTGAATTCGATCACCCGGACATAGGGCGCGATCTCGCCGCTGATGGAGAAGTGCGCGCCAATCACCGTGACCTCCACGCCTTCGTTTTCCACCAGGTATTGCACCACCTCGTGGAAATCGCCGTCGCCCGCCACCAGGTAGAGCTTCTTCCAGCCGCGCTTGGCATGGGAGCGCATCAGGTTGAAGGCCAGGCCGACATCGACGCCCTTCTGGCTCTTGGTGGTGTACTGCTCGCCCGTCACCGGATGCAGGATCGGGCCTCCGCCTGCCGAGGTAGGCCATTCGTGGGCCTTGCTCTGCAGCCAGTAGAGCTTGACCCTCAGGCCTGCACCCTTGGGCGGCGCCGAGCTGAGAAACTTGTTGAAGTTGGTCTGGGCGACGGTGGGCGGGTCGCTATCGCAGTTGAAGTAGTAGGCGTCGCCTATGGGTTCGCCCGCATCCTCTTCGATGAAGAGCCGTAGTTTGAGATAGTCGAATTTGGCGCCGTATACCGAGCCGTTCCAGGCGCTCAGGGCGTAGGCCCCGTCGACAAACCAGGCGACGCCCGTTCGAGTTGTAGTTGCCATCGTATTGCTGGGACCAGGTCTTTTACCGTTGATGGGCGCACACCCGCACGCGGGATGCGCGGCGTCTATTGTGGGCTTAATTCCCGGTTTTCGCTGCAGCTAACGAGCGGCATCTTCCGATACCGCGAGCTAGAGCGGCTGCGGACGGGGGAGCGGACGGGGGAGCGGCCGTTGGATCGCCGTTTGCGTCGTGCCAGGTCGCCAGCGCCCGCATGATCGCCTAGCCATCGCGGGTGACAACTGGCATAGGTGAGGTCACGTCACAGTGGCTTCCCGCCCATCGTTGGCGTGGGCTGCATCGACGATCAGCGCCGGCTGCAGCAGCCGGATTCGTGGTGCCACATGGTAGGCCCCGTCGTCGTTATGCCTCAGGTAGAGACGCTGGCAGCCCAGGCACCGCCATAGCGTGCTCTGGTTGTAGGGATGGAAGCGCGGAGCGATGGGGGCGGCATTCGACCAGTAGTGGGTGCCTGCCGGATGATACTCCTCGAGGATCGCCTCCTCAGGCGCGTGGCGCCCCAGGGTGCCGATCTGCGCAAAGTCCGTTTCCCGGTAGCCCACCGGCCAGGCGGTCCATCCCGAAAGATCCCGCTGCTGGCAGCGGCACGCCTGCGTGATGGCGTCGGACCTGGCGGCCAGGTCCTTGAGCGTCGCGACATCGACGAAGCCTTCCATGATCAAGCCTCCTGGTGCCTGGTGCCTGGTGCCTTTGCTGGAAACGGATGCGGGCTCACGGCTGACCCCTTTTGTCGCTTCGGGCCCTCGGAGAACCATCGAGTGGGGTACGCAGGACCGAACGGATTTTCCCCTTGTCTTGAGCAAGGACACGCCACTGGTCGGCATACACGCAAATTTCGTGACTCCACCGCTTTGCCCGGCGTAGGTTTGCGGCCACAATCTCGAAACTACTTTAAGTTCACTCATGTCGCCGGCTCTGGCCGGGGCATTGATTCACTCTGTCCTCCGGCTCGCCGATGGGAAACTTTGCATGAAGCTGATCAAATCCACCACCCTCATTCTCTGCATGGGCGTATCTGCCTGCAGTTCCTTCCAGGGCACTGGCGACCAGGCCACCACGCCTGCCAAGCCGGGCACTGCTCAAGCCAGCACCGCCGCCAACGGTGGGCATTGGTGGTGGCCGTTCGGCGGTAGCGACAAGGCTGCCGAACCGGTCAAACCGGTAGCAAAGGCCGCCGAGCCCAAGGCCGACACCAAGGTCGTGGCGAAGGCGCCGGCGGCCAAGCCGGAGCAGGCCGCTGCGGCGGGTGAGAAGGGCGGTCACTGGTGGTGGCCCTTCGGCAGCGAAGACGTCAAGCCCGTTGCCAAGGCGGAAGCGCTCAAGCCGGTACCGGTCAAGGTCAGCAAGGCCTGGCTGGACGAGCACGAGCAGAAGCTGCGCGTGGCCGTGGCCGGCAGCAACGTCAAGGTCGAACGTCGCGATGATGCGCTGGTGCTGGTGGCGCCGGTCGATAGCTCCTTCAACCCGGATCGCGCCGAGATGCTGCTGCCGGTGATGCTCGGCCCGCTGTCGCGCTCGGCCAAGTCGGTGAGCGTGGATGAAGACAGCGCCGTCATCGTGCTCGGTTTCAGCGACAGCACCGGTGCCGCGGCGCTCAACGACAAGATCAGCCTGCAGCGCGCCCAGGCCGTGGCGGCCATCTTCCGTCTCAGCGGCTACAGCGGCAATCGCCTGATCGTGCGTGGTCTGGCCGCCGCTCATCCGCGTGCCGACAACACCACCGCCGCCGGCCGTGCCGTCAATCGCCGGGTCGAGGTGCTGATCCAGCCGCGCGCGACCGTGCTGGCCAGTCTGCAGTCCTTGGCGGCGCGCTAGCTACAAAGCTTGTCCTGAAGCAGGCGAGCCAGGCGGGACTTGGTTAAGCTAGGTCGATACCGACCTAGCAGGAGACTTCCATGTCACCGTCCCTCGCCGATATGCGTCGCGACTACACCCGCGACGGCCTGACCGAAGCCCAGGCACCCGCGGATCCCTATGCCCTGTTCGGGCAGTGGTTCGAAGAGGCGGTACGCACCGAGCAGCCGCCCGTCGAAGCCAACGCCTGCTGGCTGGCTACCGTCGATGACGAGGGGCAGCCCCATTGCCGCGTGCTGTTGCTCAAGGGCGTCGATCCCCAGGGCTTCGTCTTCTACACCAATTACGACAGCGCCAAGGGCCAACAAATGGCCAGGCAGCCGCGCGCGGCCATGACCTTCTTCTGGCCGGCGCTAGAACGCCAGGTGCGCATCGAAGGCCGGGTGGAGCAGGTGTCGACCGAGGAATCCGACGCCTACTACCGGGTCCGCCCACTGGGCAGTCGCCTGGGGGCCTGGGCCTCGCCGCAGAGCCAGGTCATCGCCGACCGTCACGAACTGGAGCAGCGTCTGGCCACGGTGCAACAGCGCTTCGCCGACGGCGAGCCGAGCCGACCGCCGTTCTGGGGTGGCTATCGCCTGAGGCCCCAGCGCATCGAATTCTGGCAGGGCCGCTCCAGTCGCCTCCATGATCGGCTGGACTACCAGCACCTCGACGGTGAGTGGCAGCGCCAGCGCCTGGCGCCTTAAGGCGTTCGCAAGGTACCCGGGTTACAGTCACCGGAAACCTCCCTGGATGCCCTGGGTCAAGGATAATAGCGATCTGCGCCTGCATCCCTGCGGGTGCGGCCAGTGTCTTTCAACTGCCCTTGGAGTTGCCCCATGAACAGAGTCCTTCAGCTCGCCGCCTCCCTGACCGCCGTCGCCCTGCTGGCCGGCTGCGCCTCGGATCAGTCCGGCGACGTCTATTCGCGTGACGAGGCCCGGCAGGTGCAGACGGTCCGTACCGGTACCATCACCGCCCTGCGTCCGGTCACCATCGAGGGCACCAAGTCGCCCATCGGGGCCGGGGCTGGTGCCGTGGTTGGCGGTATTGGCGGGAGTGCCATCGGCGGTGGCCGTGGCAGTTTCGTGACCGCCATCATCGGTGCGGTGGCGGGCGGCCTGCTGGGCTCGGCCACCGAAGAGGGCTTCACCAAGGCCAACGGCGTCGAGATCACCGTGAAGGAAGATGACGGCGGCTCGCGTGCCTATGTGCAGGCGGTCAACAAAGGTGAGATCTTCCGCGTCGGCGAGCGGGTGCGCATCCTGACCGTCAACGGCACCAGCCGCGTCGCGCCCAACTGATTTCTCGGGCGTACCGGAAGGTACGTCCTTGCCCTTCCAGAGCGGGTGTCCGAATCGCTAGACTGCGAGTCGGACGCCCGTTTGCGTTTTCGCCCGTAAATAGTTGTCGCCTGGGCGCAATGCCGCGTCTGGAGGTCGTCCTACAATCCCCCTCAGTCACCGCCGTGATCGGCAGGAGAAATCCCGATGTCCGCTTCTCAACCCAACGTGCAACGCGCCGCCTTCGATGAGGTGATGGTCCCGACCTACGCCCCTGCCGCGTTCATTCCGGTGCGAGGAGAGGGCTCCCGCGTCTGGGACCAGGCCGATCGCGAATACGTCGATTTCGCCGGCGGCATCGCGGTCAGCGCCCTGGGCCATGGCCATCCGGCGCTGATCGACGCCCTGACCGAGCAGGCTGGCAAGCTCTGGCACGTGTCCAACATCTACACCAACGAACCCGCCCTGCGTCTGGCGCGCAAGCTGGTGGACCACACCTTCGCCGACCGGGTGTTCTTCGCCAACTCCGGCGCCGAAGCCAACGAGGCGGCCTGCAAGCTGGCCCGGCGCTATGGCCATGACATCAGCGGCGGCAGCCGTTACGAGATCGTCGCCGCCACCAACAGCTTCCACGGCCGGACCCTGTTCACCGTCAGCGTCGGGGGGCAGCCCAAGTATTCCGATGGTTTCGGTCCCAAGATCGAAGGCATCCGCCATGTGCCCTTCAACGACTTGGCCGCCCTCGAAGCCGTGGTGTCGGACAAGACCTGCGCCGTCATCCTCGAACCCATCCAGGGCGAGGGCGGCGTGCTGCCGGCCGACCAGGCCTACCTCGAAGGCGCCCGCCGCCTGTGCGACGCCCAGGGCGCGCTGCTGATCTTCGACGAGGTGCAGAGCGGCGTTGGTCGTAGCGGTCATCTCTACGCCTACCAGCACTATGGCGTGGTGCCAGACATCCTCACCACCGCCAAGAGCATCGGCGGTGGCTTCCCGCTGGCGGCCATGCTGACCACCGACAAGGTCGCCCAGCATTTCAGCGCGGGCGTGCATGGCAGCACCTACGGCGGCAATCCGCTGGGCTGCGCCGTGGGCGCCGCGCTGCTGGACATCGTCGCCACCCCGGAAACCCTGGACGGGGTCGCCGCGCGCCATCAGCGCTTCGTCGCCGGTCTGGAGCAGCTCAACGCCCGCTACCACCTGTTCCAGCAGATCCGCGGCCTGGGCCTGCTGATCGGCGCGGTGCTCAACGACAGCTGGAAGGGGCGCGCCAAGGACATCGTCACCGCCGCCAACGAGGAAGGCCTGATGATCCTGCAGGCCGGCCCGGACGTGCTGCGCATGGCGCCAAGCCTGATCATCGCCGAAACCGATATCGACGAAGGCCTGGCCCGCCTGGATCGCGCCTTGGCGCGCCTCACCCAAGGCTAATCTCCGGACGCGGGACGCGTACCGCTGGCATCCAGGGATGGATCCGTACACAAGGAGTTCTCATGCTGGTAATGCGCCCTGCGCGCGCGGCGGATCTGCCCCTGGTCCAGCGGCTCGCCGCGGATAGCCCGGTTGGCGTCACCTCGCTGCCCGACAACCCCGAGCGGTTGCGCGACAAGATTCGCACCTCGGAGTCGTCGCTTGCGGCCGAGGTGGGCTTCCATGGCGAGGAGAGCTATTTCTTCGTGCTCGAAGACACCATCAGCGGCGAACTGCTGGGCTGTTCGGCCATCGTTGCCTCGGCGGGCTTCTCCGAGCCCTTCTACAGTTTTCGCAACGAGACCTTCATCCACGCCTCGCGCGAGCTGAAGATCCACAACAAGGTGCATGTGCTGTCGCTCTGTCACGACCTGACCGGCAACAGCGTGCTGAGCAGCTTCTACGTCCAGCGTCCGTTACTCGACACCCCCCACGCCGAACTCAATTCCCGCGCCCGCCTGCTGTTCATGGCCGCCCACCCGGCGCGCTTCGCCGAGACGGTGGTGGTGGAAATCGTCGGGCTGGCGGACGAAGACGGCGAGTCGCCGTTCTGGAACGGGGTAGGGCGCAACTTCTTCGACATGGACTACGCCGCCGCCGAACGCCTGTCCGGGCAGAAGAGCCGCACCTTCCTGGCCGAGCTGATGCCGACCTATCCGCTCTATGTGCCCCTGCTGCCCGACAGCGCCCAGGAGGCCATGGGTCAGGTGCATCCCCGAGCCCAGATCACCTTCGACATCCTCAGCCGTGAAGGCTTCGAGACCGACAACTACATCGACATCTTCGATGGCGGTCCGACCCTGCACGCCCGCACTACGGCCATCCGCTCCATCGCCGAGAGCCGCCTGGCGCCGGTGAGAGAAGGTACCCCGGCCGGCGATGAGGCACCCTGGTTCCTGGTCGCCAATGACGGCCTGGAAAATTTCCGGGCGCTGGCCACGCCGCTGCGCTGGAAGCCTGGCGAAGCCGTCGTCCTTTCCCCCGAGCAGATCGCCACCCTGGAGATCGCCGAAGGCGACCGGGTTCGTCTGGTAGCGCTGTAGCCGACCCTAGCGTCTTTGGAGGTCCGATGATCGTCCGTCCCGTCACCCGTGCCGATGTGCCCGCGCTGCTGCAACTGGCGCAGGCGGCCGGCGCCGGCCTCACCACCCTGCCGGCCAGCGAAGAACGCCTGGCGCAGCGGGTGGAAAATGCCGAGCGCAGTTTTCTGCAGCAGGTTGAAGCCGCCGATGCGGACTATCTCTTCGCCCTCGAAGAGGACGGCGAAGTCATCGGCATCGCCGGGATCGCCGCCGCCTTGGGCCTGCGTGAGCCCTGGTACAACTACCGGGTCGGCCTGACGGTGAGCGCCTCGCGCGAACTGGACATCCACCGGCAGATCCCCACGCTGTTCCTGGCCAACGACATGACCGGCAGCTCCGAACTCTGCTCGCTGTTCTTGCGCGCGGATCGGCGGGGTGGCGCGGCTGGGCGCCTGCTATCCAAATCACGCTTCCTGTTCATCGCCGAATTCCGCGAGTTGTTCGCCGAGCGCCTCATCGCCGAGTTGCGCGGCATGTCCGACGACCAGGGCCAATCGCCGTTCTGGGAGGGCCTCGGGCGGCACTTCTTCAAGATGGAATTCTCCCAGGCCGACTATCTCACCGGCATCGGCAATCGCGGCTTCATCGCCGAGCTGATGCCGCGCTTTCCGCTCTACACCTGCTTTCTCTCACCCGAGGCGCGCCAGGTGATTGGCAAGGTACATCCGGACACCGAAGCCGCCCGCCGCCTGCTGGAGGCCGAGGGGTTCAACTACCAGGGCTATGTCGACATCTTCGATGCCGGCCCGACCCTGGAGGCGGAAACCGCCAAGGTGCGGGCGATCCGCGACAGCCAGCGCCTGGTGCTGGCGGTGGGCACGCCTGGCGATGATGCCGAGGTCTATCTGATCCACAACCGCAAGTGCCAGGACTGCCGCATCACCAGCGCCCGCGCGCGCGTGGCTGCCGGCACCCTGGTGGTCGACTTGGCCACCGCCCGCGAGTTGCGCCTGATGGCCGGCGCCCAGGTGCGCGCCGTGCGCCTGATGCCCTGAGGAGCGCTCATGGATAGCCTCTATATCGCTGGTCAGTGGCGCCCCGGGCGCGGCGAGACCTTCACCTCGCTCGACCCCTACGCCGGTATCTCGCTCTGGCAGGGCGCCGCTGCGGATGCCGGCGATGTCGACCAGGCGATCGTCGCGGCGCGCCAGGCCTTTCCCGCCTGGGAAAGACGCGGCCAGGCCGCGCGCCTGGAGATCCTGCAGGCCTTCGCCCAGGTGCTGCAGCAACGCCGCCCCGAGCTGGCCCGGGCCTTGGCCGAGGAAACCGGCAAGCCGCTGTGGGAGGCCGATACCGAGCTCGGCAGCATGATCGCCAAGGTGGCCATCTCCGCCCAGGCCGAAGCGGCCCGTAGCGGCGAGCGCTTGGCGACGGTAGCCGACGCCCGCAGCGTGACCCGTCATCGCCCCCATGGGGTGCTGGCGGTGTTCGGCCCCTACAACTTTCCCGGCCATCTGCCCAACGGCCATATCGTCCCGGCGCTGCTGGCTGGCAACACAGTGGTGTTCAAGCCCAGCGAGCTGACGCCGCGTTTCGCCGCCCTGACCCTGGAATGCTGGATCGCCGCCGGGCTGCCGGCCGGGGTGCTCAATCTCGTGCAGGGCGGTCGGACCACCGGCGAGGCCCTGGCCGCGCATCCGGGCCTGGACGGCATCCTCTTCACCGGTTCCAGCGCCACGGGCGCGGCCCTGCACCGCCTCAACGCGGACCGTCCGCAGCGGCTGCTGGCCCTGGAGATGGGCGGCAACAATCCCCTGGTGGTGGCGCCGGTGGCCGATCTGGACGCGGCCGTGGTGACCATCGTCCAGTCGGCCTTTCTCTCCGCCGGGCAGCGCTGCACCTGTGCTCGTCGCCTGCTCGTGCCCCAGGGTGACTGGGGCGATGCGCTGCTGGCGCGTCTGGCAAGCGTCAGCTCGGGTCTCAGTACCGGTCGCTTCGACGCCGATCCGGCGCCTTTCATGGGTACTGTCATCTCCCTCGCCGCTGCCCAGGCCCTGCTGCGGACTCAGGCCCAGCGCCTGGCGCAGGGTGGCCGCGCGCTGCTGGAGATGCGTCAGCCGGATGCGACGCGTGCGCTGCTCACCCCGGGCATCCTCGATGTCTCGGGGATCTCCGAGTTGCCCGATGAGGAAGTCTTCGGGCCGCTGCTGCAGGTCCAGCGCTATGCGGACTTCGATCAGGCCGTGGCGCTGGCCAATGCCACCCGCTTCGGTCTGGCGGCCGGGTTGCTGGCCGACGATCCGGCCACCTATGAACACTTCTGGCAGGGGGTGCGTGCCGGCATCGTCAACTGGAATCGTCCCCTGACCGGGGCGGCCAGCGCGGCGCCCTTCGGCGGCGTCGGCGCCTCGGGCAATCACCGTCCCAGCGCCTACTACGCCACGGACTATTGTGCCTTCCCGGTCGCCTCGCTGGAGAGTGACGCCCTGAGCCTGCCTGCCCAATTGCCCCCAGGATTACACCTATGAGTCACCTCGCTCTCGCTGCTCGGGAGGTCAATTTCGACGGCCTGGTCGGTCCGACTCACAACTATGCCGGCCTGTCTTATGGCAACGTGGCCTCCCAGGCGAGCAAGCAGCAGTGCTCGAATCCCCGTGAGGCGGCGCGCCAGGGCCTGGCCAAGATGCAGGCATTGATGGAGCTGGGCTTCGAGCAGGGCGTGCTGGCCCCCCACGAAAGGCCCGACATCGCCTCGCTACGGCGCCTGGGGTTTGCCGGCAGCGATGCCCAGGTGCTGGAAAGTGCGGCGCGTGAAGCCTTGCCGCTGCTGCTGTCCGCCAGCTCCGCCTCGGCCATGTGGACCGCCAACGCCGCTACCGTCAGCCCCAGCGCCGACACCCATGATGGCCGGGTGCATTTCACCCCGGCCAACCTGGCCTGCAAATTCCATCGTAGCCTCGAACCCGCCACTACCGCGCGTATTCTCCAGGCGATGTTTCGCGATCCTGCGCATTTCCAGCACCATGCACCGCTGCCCTCGGTGGCCCAGTTCGGCGACGAGGGCGCGGCCAACCACACCCGCTTCAGCCACGATCACGGCGCCCCGGGCGTGGAGTTCTTCGTCTTTGGCCGTAGCGCCTTCGATCCACGCTATCCCGAGCCCCATCGCTATCCGGCGCGCCAGACCCTGGAAGCCTCCCAGGCCATCGCCCGTCTGCATGGGCTGAGCGAGGAGGGCGTGGTGTTCGCCCAGCAGAATCCGGCGGTGGTGGACCAGGGCGTCTTCCACAACGACGTCATCTCGGTGGGCAACGCCCAGGTGCTGTTCCACCATGAAGACGCCTTCCTCGACAGCGACCGCGTGCTGGACGAATTGCAAGGCAAGCTCGCCCGGCGCGGCGGCCAGCTGCAGCGCCTCTGCGTGCGCCGCAGCGAGATCAGCGTCGGCGACGCCGTGCGTTCCTACCTGTTCAACAGTCAGTTGCTGGATCGGCCGGGGCAGGGCGCGTTGCTGGTGGTGCCCGACGAGTGCCGGCAGAATCCGGCGGTCTGGGACTACCTGCAGGCCCAGGTCGGCGGCGCTGGCCCGCTGGACGAGGTCAAGGTCTTCGATCTCAAGCAGAGCATGCAGAACGGTGGCGGACCTGCCTGCCTGCGGCTCAGGGTGGCCCTCAAGCTCGACGAACTGGCGGCAGTGAATCCAGGGGTGCGCTTCACGCCGACGCTGCACACCCAACTGCTCGACTGGGTGGATCGCCACTACCGCGACCGCCTGGCACCCGCGGATCTCGCCGATCCCCAGTTGCTAGGCGAGGTCCGCACTGCCCTCGACGAGCTGACCCAGTTGCTGGGCCTCGGCTCGGTCTATCCCTTTCAATTGACCTGACGTCCGGAGTTCCCATGAGCGACCGTCTCGACCTGATCCTCGAACCTACCGCCGACGAGCAGCAGACGCTGCAAGTCCAGCGCCTGGCCATCCGCCTGGCCGGCCGCGACCTCTGGCTGGAAGCCGACGGCAGCGGCGGTCTCAACATCTTCGCCGACTCCCAGGACGACGAAGAGCAGACCCCGGTCCTGGTGCTGCGGCCCCAGGCCCTCAATGCCCTGGGCCTGTCCATCGCCCTGGAAACCTTCGCCGACGAAGGCGATGAGAATCATGTGCATGACGCCGATTGCGGTTGCGGCCACGATCATTGAGTATCTAGCTCCGACACGTCGCTCAGCGGAGTAGAGCATGGCTGCATCTGAACGTTATCGGTTGGCGCTTGGCCGCCTGCTGGACCTGACCCTGGCCGGCCGCGAGCCGACCGAGAAGATTCAACTGACTGCTGACGGCACTCGTCTCCATTGGCTGACCGAAGGCGTGCTGGAAGTCACCCCGCCGGTGGCGCGCGACAATCGCATGGACCTGCTGCTCTCGGCGGGCATCCATGGCAACGAGACCGCGCCCATGGAACTGCTCGACGCCTTGCTCGGCGGCATCGCCAGCGGCGCCCTGCGTCCCGCCTGCCGTCTGCTGTTCATGTACGGCAATCCCGACGCCATGCGTCGCGGCACCCGCTACGTCGAGCAGGATCTGAATCGCCTGTTCAACGGTCGCCATGCCCAGGCCGAAGGCTCCGAGGCGCAACGCGCCAACGACCTCGAACGTCTGTCCGCGCAATTCTTCAGCAAGCCCGACCGGGCGCGCCTGCACTACGACCTGCACACCGCGCTGCGCGCCTCGGCGCTGCCGCGCTTCGCCCTCTATCCCTGGAGCGCCGGGCGTGAGCATTCGGAAGCCGAGTTGCAGCGCCTGGAAGCCGCCGGCATCGAAGCCGTGCTGCTCTACGACAAGCCGGGCATTACCTTCAGCGCCTACACCTACGCCGAATGCCAGGCCGAGGCCCTGACCTTGGAGCTGGGCCAGGCGCGGCCCTTCGGCGAGAACAGCGAGCTTGACCTGAGTCGCCTGCAGCTGCTGCTCGAAGCCCTGATCGAAGGTCGTGAAGCCGAACTGCCGCCGCCGGATTCCTCGCTGCTGAGATTCCGTGTGGCGCGCCAGGTGTACAAGTCCAGTCCGCGCTTCCAGTTGCACCTGGCCGACGACGTGGCCAACTTCTCGCCGCTGCGCCAGGGTTCGTTGCTGGCCGAAGACGGCAGCGAGCGCTGGATCGTCGACGAAGCCGAGGCGCGCATCATCTTTCCCAATCCCAAAGTCGCCGTTGGCCTACGGGCCGGACTCATCGTGGTCCCGGCATAAGGAGCGGCCTGTATGATCGATCTGCGCAGCGATACCGTCACCCAGCCCACGCCGGCCATGCGCCAGGCGATGCTGGACGCCGAACTCGGCGATGACGTCTATGGCGAAGACCCGACCGTTACCCGACTGGAGCAGCGTCTGGCGGGCGATCTCGGCCTGGAGGCCGGACTCTTCGTGCCCAGCGGCACCATGAGCAATCTGCTCGGCCTGCTGGCGCACTGTGAGCGGGGCGACGAGTACCTGGTCGGCCAGCAGGCCCACACCTACAAGTACGAAGGTGGCGGCGCCGCGGTGCTCGGCTCCATCCAGCCGCAGCCCATCGAGATGGCCGCCGACGGCAGTCTCGATCTCGACCTCGTGCGCAGCTACATCAAGGCCGACGACTTCCACTTCGCCCGTACCCGGCTGCTGGCGCTGGAAAACACCATGCACGGCAAGGTCCTGCCGCTGGCCTATCTGACGGCGGCACGCGCCTTCACCCGGGAGCACGGCCTGGCCCTGCACCTGGACGGCGCGCGGCTGTACAACGCCGCGGTCAAGCTGGGCGTGCCGGTGCGCGAGATCAGCCAGCATTTCGATTCGGTGTCGATCTGCCTGTCAAAGGGTCTCGGTGCACCGGTGGGTTCGGTACTCTGCGGCGATGCCGAGCTGATCGCCAAGGCGCGTCGCTGGCGCAAGGTGGTCGGCGGCGGTATGCGCCAGGCCGGCATGCTGGCAGCGGCGGGGTTGCATGCGCTCGACCACCAGGTCGAGCGCCTGGCCGAAGACCACACCCATGCCGCCCAGCTCGGCACCGCCCTGGCCGAACTCGGCTACCAGGTGGAGCCGGTGCAGACCAATATGGTCTACCTCGCCATGGGTAACGAAGCACTCGCCCTGCAGGCCTTCCTCGCCGCACGCGGCATCCGCATCAGTCCGGCCCCACGCCTGCGCCTGGTCACCCATCTGGACGTTAACGCTGCCGATATCGAGGCGGTCATCGCCGCTTTCGCCGTCTACCGCCACCGCTAAGTCTTCCGACGACGTTTTTCCTGCGCAACCGGGGCGACACCGGGGCGCAGGCGTCGATATACTCCCAGGCATGCGTGTCCGTTTTCCGCACGTGCCGCGTCTGCGGCGCCCGCTCCGTTCGTCTCGTCTGCGATCCAGTCGGATGCCCGTCACGCGCGTCGAAAAGCCCATTGTCTGGAATGAATATGAAAAGCGCCGAAATCCGTGAAGCCTTCCTCCGCTTCTTCGAAGAGAAGGGGCACACCCGGGTCGCCTCCAGTTCGCTGATCCCTGCGAACGATCCGACCCTGCTGTTCACCAACGCCGGGATGAACCAGTTCAAGGACTGCTTCCTCGGCATGGAAAAGCGCAGCTACACCCGCGCTGCCACCAGCCAGAAGTGCGTGCGCGCGGGCGGCAAGCACAACGACCTGGAGAACGTCGGTTACACGGCGCGTCACCACACCTTCTTCGAGATGCTGGGCAACTTCAGCTTCGGCGACTACTTCAAGCGCGACGCCATCACCTTCGCCTGGGAATTCCTCACCTCGCCACAGTGGCTGGGTCTGCCCCGGGAAAAGCTCTGGGTCACCGTCTACGCCACCGATGACGAGGCCTACGACATCTGGACCAAGGAAGTCGGGGTGCCCGCGGCGCAGATGGTGCGCATCGGCGACAACAAGGGCGCGCCCTATGCGTCGGACAACTTCTGGACCATGGGTGACACCGGTCCCTGCGGTCCCTGCACCGAGATCTTCTTCGACCATGGCCCCGAGATCTGGGGCGGCCCGCCCGGTTCGCCGGAAGAAGACGGCGATCGCTACATCGAGATCTGGAACAACGTCTTCATGCAGTTCAATCGCACCGCCGATGGCGTCCTGCATCCGCTGCCGGCGCCCAGCGTCGACACCGGCATGGGTCTGGAGCGGGTGAGCGCCGTGCTGCAGCACGTGCATTCGAACTACGAGATCGACCTGTTCCAGCAGCTGCTGGCAGCCTCCGCCGAGGCCATCGGTTGCGCCAACGACGACGCCCCGTCGCTCAAGGTGGTGGCCGACCACATCCGCTCCTGCAGCTTCCTGATCGCCGATGGCGTGCTGCCGTCCAACGAAGGCCGTGGCTATGTGCTGCGCCGCATCATTCGGCGTGCCTGCCGTCACGGCAACAAGCTGGGCGCCAAGGGCACCTTCTTCCACAAGATCGTCGCCGCCCTGGTGGCCGAGATGGGTCAGGCCTATCCCGAGCTGGTCCAGCAGCAGGCCCACATCGAGCGTGTGCTGCGTACCGAGGAAGAGCAGTTCGCCAAGACCCTGGAGCAGGGCCTGAAGATCCTCGAACAGGATCTGGCGCAACTGCAGGGCGACACCATCCCCGGCGACGTGGTGTTCAAGCTCTATGACACCTACGGCTTCCCGGTCGACCTGACCAACGACATCGCCCGCGAGCGCAACCTGAATCTCGACGAGGCCGGCTTCGAACGCGAGATGGAGGCCCAGCGCGAGCGGGCCCGCTCCGCGAGCGCCTTTGGCGTGGACTACAACAGCCTGGTCAAGGTCGAGGGCGAAACCCGTTTTCTCGGCTACGACACCACCAGCGCCTCGGGCACCATCGTCGCCCTGTACCGTGCCGGTCAGCCAGTGGACAGCCTGGCCGAAGGCGAAGAGGGCGTGGTCATCCTCGACCAGACGCCGTTCTACGGTGAATCCGGTGGCCAGGTCGGCGATACCGGTTTCCTGGAAAGCGCCGGCGTTGGCTTTGCCGTGCGCGACACCACCAAGACCCAGGGCGCCTTCCTGCACCATGGCGTAGTGACCAAGGGCAGCCTCAACGTCGGCACCGCGCTCATGGCCCAGGTGGATGCCGGTCGCCGCCAGGGCATCGCCCTGAACCACTCCGGTACCCACCTGCTGCACGCCGCGCTGCGCCAGGTGCTGGGCGACCATGTCCACCAGAAGGGCTCCCTGGTCAACGACCAGCGCCTGAGATTCGACTTCAGCCACTTCGAGGCCATCAAGCCCGAGGAGCTCAAGCGCATCGAGACCATCGTCAACGAAGAGATCCGCAAGAACAGCGCGGTGACCACCGAGGTCATGGCCATCGACGAGGCAAAGGCCCGTGGCGCCATGGCGCTGTTCGGCGAGAAATACGGCGATGTGGTGCGCGTGGTCGGCATGGGCGGTGAATTCTCCGTCGAGCTGTGCGGCGGTACCCACGTCGCCCAGACCGGCGACATCGGCCTGCTCAAGCTGGTCAGCGAAGGCGGCGTGGCCTCCGGCGTGCGCCGCGTGGAAGCCATCACCGGCACCGCGGCCCTGGCCTATCTCAACGGCGCCGAGGAACAGCTGCGCGAAGCCGCCAGCCTGCTCAAGGGCAGCCGCGACAACGTGCTGGACAAGCTGGCCGCGCTGGTCGAGCGCAATCGCCAGCTGGAAAAGGAAATCGAGCAGCTCAAGGCCAAGGCCGCCAGTGCCTCGGCCGGTGACCTGGTGGACCAGGCGCAGGATGTGAAGGGCGCCAAGGTGCTCACCGCGCGTCTCGACGGCCTCGACGGCAAGGCGCTGCTGGCGCTGGTCGACCAGCTCAAGAACAAGCTGGGCAGCGGCATGATCCTGCTCGGTGGCGAAGCCGACGGCAAGGTGGTGCTGGTGGCCGGCGTCACCGCCGACCTGACCGCCAAGCTCAAGGCCGGCGAGCTGATGAAGCGCGCCGCGGCCGTGGTCGGGGGCAAGGGCGGTGGTCGTCCTGACATGGCCCAGGGCGGCGGCACCGATGCCAGCCAGCTCGCAGCGGCCCTGGCCTGTGCCGGCCAGTACGCCGAGGAAAGCCTCTAAGAGCGCTGCGGGTCGCCGGGGAGGGCGGCCCGCTTCCTCCCTCAACAACATGAATCAGATTTTTCTGCGGACGGGCAGCAAGCAATGGCATTGATCGTACAGAAATTCGGCGGTACCTCGGTGGGTACGGTGGAGCGTATCGAGCAGGTCGCCGACAAGGTGAAACGCTTCCATGAAGCGGGCGACCAGATCGTCGTGGTGGTGTCGGCCATGAGTGGCGAGACTAACCGCCTGATCGGCCTCGCCAAGCAGATCATGGAGCAACCCGATCCGCGCGAGCTGGATGTCATGGTCTCCACCGGCGAGCAGGTCACCATCGGTCTGCTGACCATGGCGCTGCTCAAGCGCGGCGTCCAGGCGGTCTCCTACACGGGCAGCCAGGTGCGCATCCTCACCGACAGCGCCCACACCAAGGCGCGCATCCAGCAGATCGACGATGCCCGCATCCGCGCCGACCTCAAGGCGCGCAAGGTCGTGGTCGTAGCCGGCTTCCAGGGCGTCGACGAGCAGGGCAACATCACCACCCTGGGCCGTGGTGGCTCCGACACCACGGGCGTGGCCCTGGCGGCCGCGCTGAAGGCCGACGAATGCCAGATCTACACCGACGTCGACGGCGTCTACACCACCGATCCGCGCGTGGTGCCCCAGGCCCAGCGGCTGGACAAGATCACCTTCGAGGAAATGCTGGAAATGGCCAGCCTCGGCTCCAAGGTGCTGCAGATCCGCTCGGTGGAATTCGCCGGCAAGTACAACGTGCCGCTGCGCGTGCTGCACAGCTTTCAGGAGGGTCCGGGCACCCTCATTACCCTTGATGAAGAGGAATCCATGGAACAGCCGATCATCTCCGGCATCGCCTTCAACCGTGACGAAGCCAAGCTGACCATTCGCGGTGTGCCGGATACCCCCGGCGTGGCCTTCAAGATCCTCGGCCCGATCAGCGCGGCCAACATCGAAGTCGACATGATCGTGCAGAACGTCGCGCACGATAACACCACCGACTTCACCTTCACCGTGCACCGCAACGACTACCAGGCGGCGCTGGAGATCCTCAAGCGCACCGGCGTCGAGATCGGGGCCCGGGAGTCTGTGGGCGACATCAAGATCGCCAAGGTCTCCATCGTCGGCGTCGGCATGAGATCCCACGCCGGCGTGGCCAGCCAGATGTTCGAAGCCCTGGCCAAGGAGAGCATCAACATCCAGATGATCTCCACCTCCGAGATCAAGGTGTCGGTGGTCATCGAGGAGAAATACCTCGAGCTGGCCGTTCGCGCGCTGCACACCGCTTTCGAGCTCGACGCCCCCGCACGCGGCGCCGAGTGACCCGCCAAGCGAGGTCCCTGCCACAGGGGCCTCATCTATCGCGGCTCTTGCGGAACTTTACTTGCATGGACAGAGGTCAATAGCGACTAGAGGGTCCATTCAGGGATCGTTTCGGTTCATACGTGCAGACTGAGTTAAAGCTTAAGGAGAATGGAATGCTTATTTTGACTCGTCGGGTTGGTGAGACCCTGATGGTGGGTGACGAAGTCACCGTGACGGTACTGGGAGTCAAGGGCAACCAGGTCCGCATTGGCGTCAATGCACCCAAGGAAGTCGCGGTTCATCGCGAGGAAATCTACCAGCGCATCCAGAAGGAAAAGGACCAAGAACCAAACCACTGATTTTTTTTGAATTTTTCTCTTTGCAAACGGGCAAACCTTCGATATAGTTTCGCCCCGTTGCGGTGAGGTGGCCGAGTGGCCGAAGGCGCTCCCCTGCTAAGGGAGTACACCTCAAAAGGGTGTCGAGGGTTCGAATCCCTCCCTCACCGCCATTTGCTTCAAACTGGCTCCGCTGTACTGACCAAATGGTAAGTACCTGATAAACAAGCAAATTTGCTTGACACGTCAGAAACGGAAGCTAGAATACGCAGCTTCAACGCACTCGTAGCTCAGCTGGATAGAGTACTCGGCTACGAACCGAGCGGTCGGAGGTTCGAATCCTCCCGAGTGCGCCAAATCGACGAAGCCTCTGGCTTCAGCAGTACCAGCGGTGTTCTGGCTAAACTCACCGAAACGCACTCGTAGCTCAGCTGGATAGAGTACTCGGCTACGAACCGAGCGGTCGGAGGTTCGAATCCTCCCGAGTGCGCCAAACATGAAGAAGGGCCTGCAGCGATGCAGGCCCTTTTTTATTGTCCGCGGATTCATGCCAGTATCCGCGACCGATGACCTGGCCAGGATCCCGTTCGGCCTGGCCTTCCGTCTTTCGACCTTGCCCGCGAGAGGGTCTCATCATGCAGTGGGACAGACCGACGCCCCATCTCCTGCCGCTGCGCATCGGTGCCGAGCACATCGACGGCCTGGGCCATGCCAACAATGCCGTCTACGTCAGCTGGCTCGAACAGTGCGCCTGGCAGCATTCGGCGGCCCTGGGCCTGGACCTGGCCACCTTCCAGCGCCTGGATCGCGCCATGGCCGTGGTGCGCCACGAGATCGACTACCTCAGCAGCGGTTACCAGGACGATGAGCTGGTGCTCGGCACCTGGCTGGTGGACTGGGATCGCCGTCTGCGCATGACCCGGCAATTCCAGCTGCAGCGTCCCGTCGATGGCGTGACCCTGCTGCGCGCTCGGACGACCTTCGTCTGCATCGAGCTGTCTTCCGGCAAGCCCAAGCGTATGCCACCTGAGTTCCTGGCCGGTTACGGTCAGGCGCTGCCCGGCGAGGACGTCTGACATGGAGATCGCCCTGGCGCCCATGGAGGGACTCGTCGACGACATCCTGCGCGAGTTGCTGACCGAAGTCGGTGGACTCGACTGGTGCGTGAGCGAATTCATCCGTGTCTGCGATCGCCTGCTGCCAGCGGCGGCCTTCGCCAAGCTGGCGCCGGAGCTGGGGCAGGGGGCGCGTACGCCATCGGGCACCCCCATGCGCGTGCAACTGCTGGGCTCGGATCCGGCCTGCCTGGCCGACAATGCGGCCTTCGCCTGCACCCTGGGCGCACCGGTGATCGACCTCAACTTCGGCTGCCCGGCCAAGACCGTCAACAAGTCCCGCGGCGGCGCGGTGCTGCTCAAGGAGCCGGAACTGCTCAACCGGATCGTCGAGAACGTGCGTCAGGCCGTTCCGGCGCACATTCCGGTCACCGCCAAGATGCGCCTGGGCTATGACAGCCCGAACGGCGCCCTGGCCTGCGCCGAGGCGCTGGCGGAGGGGGGCGCGGCGCAACTGGTGGTCCATGCGCGGACCAAGGTCGAGGGTTATCGTCCGCCGGCGCACTGGGAGTGGGTGGCGCGGGTGGCTGACCGGGTGTCCGTGCCGGTGCTGGCCAATGGCGAGATCTGGACCCTGGACGACTACTGGCGCTGTCGCAGCGTCAGCGGCCAGGCCTCGGTGATGCTGGGGCGCGGTCTGGTCTCGCGACCGGACCTGGCGCTGCAGATCGCCGCTGCCGTACGCGGAGAAGAAGCCGTCCCGCAGAGCTGGGCCGAGATCCTGCCGCGGGTGCAGCGCTTCTGGAGCATGGCGCAACGCAAGCTGGCACCGCGCTATGCCCCGGGACGCCTCAAGCAGTGGCTTGGCATGCTGACGCGCAGCTATCCCGAGGCTGCGGCCCTGTTCGCCCAGGTGCGGCGCGAATCCGATTGCGCCCTGATCGACCGCCTGCTTGGCATGACCGGACAAAACCCGGCAAACCTTGATCTCGATCAAGAGCGGCGGCTGCAACTCGGCTAGTCTGCAGGGAGTGGTGACGACGGAGCGTCGTCGCTCGAGCACGCAAGGCACTTCAGGCGACCCCGGGTCGCCTTTTTTTCGTCCGGCATAACCGCTGGAACTTCGCCTGGGCCGCGCGGCCTATGCTGGATCCCCCGCAATCCAAGAGCCGACGTGCGTCTACCCTGGACGGTCTTTCTCGCTCCCACGCCGACGGCGCTCCTCTTTGCCGGCAAGACCCTGTTCGCCGCCGGACTGGCGCTCTGGCTGGCCTTTCGCTTCAGTGTCGAACAACCGGTCTGGGCCTGCATGACAGTGATGATCGTCTCCCAGCCGCTGTCCGGCATGGTGCTGGCCAAGGGATTGTTCCGCCTGCTCGGCACCCTCGTCGGCACCTGCATGGCGGTGGTGCTGATGGGCTTCTTCGCCCAGACGCCCTGGCTGTTCCTGCTCGCGCTGGCCGGCTGGATGGCGCTGTGCACGGCGGCCTCGACCCTGCTGCGCAATCACGTCGCCTATGGCTTCGTGCTGGCCGGCTATACGGTCGCCATCATCGGCCTGCCCGCCATCGCCCATCCGCTGACGGTGTTCGATCAGGCGGTGGCCCGCTGTACCGAGATCTGCCTGGGTATCGTCGTGGCCTCGGCGGTGAGTGCGCTGTTCTGGCCGCAACGGGTGGAGCAGAATCTGGCTGTCCAGGCACGCCGCACCTGGGAACAGGGCGTGGCTGCCGCCCGGGCGGAGCTGGCCGAGGCCCAGGATGCAACCCAGGGCCTGCTGGCCATGCTCGGTCAGGTGGTGGCGGTGGATGCCCAGCGCGATCACGCCTGGTTCGAAGGCCAGCGCGGCCGGCAGCGCGCCAGGGCGTTGCGGCTGCTGTCGCGGGACCTGCTCAGCCTGTTGCGGACCGCTCGCGGCGCCATGCGCCAGTGGCGTGGCCTGGACGAGCCGCGGAGGGCCGTCCTGCAGCCCTGGCGCGACGAACTGCTCACGACCCTGGCCGACCCCCAGGCTCCGGCCCTGGAAGCCCTCCTACAGCGTCTGCGAGAGGCTGCCGGCACCTCGCCGCAACTCGACAACGACCAGCGCTACCTGCTGGCCCGTTTCGCCATCCTGCTGGACAAGATCCTGCTCGCCGGTCGCGCTCTGGACAGCGTCCATACGGCCCGGCTCAGCGCCGTGGCGCCCTCGGCGCTAGCCCGCCATCGCGATGTCCAGACGGCGCTGCTCTATGGCCTGCGCAGCGCCTGTGCGTTGCTGGCCGTGGGGGTGTTCTGGCTGGCCAGTGCCTGGCCGTCCGCGCCAGGCGCCATGCTGATGGCCGGCGTCATCTGCAGCCTGTTCGCCAATCGCGACAACGCCGCCGCCATCGGCCTCGGTTTCCTGCGGGGCATTCTTTATGCGGCGCCGGTCGCCATCCTGATCAGCCAGGTGCTGCTGCCGCAGATCAGCGGCTATCCGCTGCTGTGCCTGGTGCTGGGGGTGCCGCTGTTTTTTGCCGCCCTGGGGATGGCCGGGCCTCCCAGCGTGGTTGGGACAGCGACGGCCTTCGCCATCCATCTGCTGGTGCTGGTCTCGCCCAACAACCACGGCCAGGTGGAGATGGGTGCCTTGCTCAACCAGCTGCAGAGTCTGCTGATCGGCGTCGGTTCGGCCGTGCTCATGTTCCGGCTGATCAGTCTGCGCACGCCGCGGCGCACCAGTCGCCGGATCCTCGAGGCCACCACCCACGACCTGCAGCGGCTGACCACGGTCCCCCTGGCCAATGCCGAGACCTGGTTCGGCGGGCGGATGGCGGATCGCCTGCTGCTGCTGGCGCGGCATATCGAGCAGTTGTCGGCCAGCGAACGCGGCCGCTGGGAGCGGGGCCTGCTGGCGCTCGATCTGGGCAACGAGCTGCTGCACCTGCGCGCCTGCCTGGCAGGTGCCCGGGGCGAAGTGGCACGGGCGCGGGATGCCTTTCTCGGGCGCTTCGCCGAGCAACTGGCGGTCGGCTTCGATGACCTGCAGCCGGACGCGCTGGACACGGCGGCCCAGCGCCTGCGCGTGGCGCTGGGCCAGGCCCCCGACGATGAGCCGCATCGCCTGGCGCGCGGCGCCATCGGCCAGCTCCAGCAGACCTGGCGTGGCTGTTGTCTGAAAGCGGTAGCGGAGGAGGGCGCGGATGAATCTGCATGAATGGGCCATCGGCGGGGTCTATCTGGGGCCGCTGTTCGTCTATGGCGTCCTGGCGCTGCTGCTGACGGCGCTGTCGCTGTGGCTGCTGCAGCGCAGCGGCCTCGGCCGCCATCTGTGGCACAGCGCCCTGTTCGGCTGTGCGCTGTTCGTGCTCTGGCTGGCCGGCCTCGTCGCCGTCCTGGCCACCTGAGCCCCCTGACAAGAGGATCCCCAAGGCGATGCACAAGACCCTGCGTGTGGCGATAACCCTGAGCGTGGTACTGCTCGCCATCCTGGCCGGCACCTGGCTGTGGCATTTCTATCTCTACACCCCCTGGACCCGCGATGCGCGGGTACGGGCGGACGTGGTGGTGGTGGCGCCCGACGTGTCCGGCTGGGTGACGCGCCTGGCAGTGGTGGACAACCAGCTGGTAAAGCGCGGCGATCTGCTCCTGCAGATCGACCAGCAGCGCTATCAGGCCAATCTCGACCATGCCAAGGCGGTGGCCGATACGCGCCAGCAGCAACTGCGTCTGCGCGAAAGCGAGGCGGCCCGGCGCCAACGTCTGGGTACCAGTGCCATCAGCGCGGAGGACCGCGAGACCGCCCAGGTCAATGTCGCCGTCGCCCGCAGCCAGTACCAGGAAGCCCTGAGCGACGTGAACCTGGCCCAGATCAACCTGGATCGCAGCCGGGTGCTGGCGCCGCGGGAGGGGCGGATCACCAACCTCAGATTCGCCGAGGGCAACTATGTGCAGACCGGCCAGGCGGTGATGGCGCTGGTGGATACCCGTTCCTTCTACGTCATGGCCTATTTCGAGGAAACCAAGATCCCCCATATCCACCCCGGTGATGGGGTACGGGTGCGCCTGATGAATCAGGCGGCGCCGCTGCAGGGGCGGGTGGCGAGCATCAGCAGCGGCATCACCGATCGCAATGCGGCCAACGATGCCCAGTTGCTGGCCAACGTCGAGCCGACCTTCAACTGGGTGCGCCTGGCGCAACGCATTCCGGTGCGCATCGAACTGCTGGACGTACCGGCGGATATCCACCTCAGCGCGGGGATGACGGCGAGCGTCTCGGTGCTCGATGGCGAGGGTCACCACCCGCTGCAGGGCTGGCGTCGGCTCTGGGATTACTGAGGTCGGAGAAGGTACGACTAAAGTCGTCTGGAAGCCTTACCGGGCGGGCCTAGAGTAGAGCTCGACGCTCCCGTCATGCTGTAAGGAACAACAATAATGAATGACAGCACCTACCGGCGGATTGAAGCCAGTCCGCGTTTCCAAGAACTGGTGACCAAGCGCGGGCGCTTTGCCTGGACGCTCTCCGCCATCATGCTCGGACTCTATTCCGCCTTCATTCTCCTGATTGCCTTCGCCCCCAGGGTCCTCGGTACCCGTATCCATGCGGAGACCGCCATGACCTGGGGTATCCCCCTGGGCGTCGGTCTGATCCTGTCGGCCTTCGTCCTGACCGGTATCTATGTACGCCGGGCCAATGGCGAATTCGATCGGCTCAACGCGGAAATCCTCCGGGAGGTGCAGCCATGAGACGTCTTTCCCTGGCCGCTGCACTGCTGGCCCTCTCGCCTTCGCTGTGGGCGGCCGACGCCATCAGCGGCGCGGTCCAGCGCCAACCCCTGAACGTCTCCGCCATCCTGATGTTCGTGGCCTTCGTCGGCGCCACCCTGGGTATCACCTACTGGGCCTCCAAGCGCAACCGCTCGGCGGCGGACTACTACGCCGCTGGCGGGCGCATCACCGGTTTCCAGAATGGTCTGGCCATCGCCGGTGACTACATGTCGGCCGCCTCTTTCCTGGGCATTTCCGCCCTGGTGTTCACCTCCGGCTACGACGGCCTGATCTACTCCATCGGCTTCCTGGTGGGCTGGCCTATCATCCTGTTCCTGATCGCCGAGCGCCTGCGCAACCTGGGCAAGTACACCTTCGCCGACGTGGCGTCCTATCGCCTCAAGCAAAAGGACATCCGTACCCTGTCCGCCTGCGGTTCGCTGGTGGTGGTCGCCCTCTACCTGATCGCCCAGATGGTCGGTGCCGGCAAGCTGATCCAGCTGCTGTTCGGCCTGGACTACACCCTGGCCGTGGTGCTGGTGGGCATCCTCATGGTGCTCTACGTCCTCTTCGGCGGCATGCTGGCCACCACCTGGGTGCAGATCATCAAGGCGGTGCTGCTGCTGTCCGGCGCCAGCTTCATGGCCTTCATGGTGATGAAGCACGTCGGCTTCGACTTCAACCGACTGTTCGCCGAAGCCATCGCCGTGCATCCGAAAGGCGAGGCCATCATGAGCCCCGGCGGCCTGGTGAAGGATCCGATCTCGGCCTTCTCCCTGGGGCTGGCGCTGATGTTCGGCACCGCCGGCCTGCCGCACATCCTGATGCGCTTCTTCACCGTGAGCGACGCCAAGGAAGCCCGCAAGAGCGTGTTCTACGCCACCGGCTTCATCGGCTACTTCTACATCCTGACCTTCATCATCGGCTTTGGCGCCATCCTGCTGGTCAGCACCAACCCGGCCTTCAAGGACGCCGCCGGCGCCCTGCTGGGCGGCAACAACATGGCGGCGGTGCACCTGGCCAACGCCGTGGGCGGCAGCATCTTCCTGGGCTTCATCTCGGCGGTGGCCTTCGCCACCATCCTGGCGGTGGTGGCCGGTCTGACCCTGGCCGGTGCTTCGGCGGTCTCCCATGACCTCTACGCCAGCGTGATCAAGAAGGGCAAGGCCAACGAGAAGGACGAGATTCGCGTCTCCAAGATGACCACCGTGGCGCTGGGCGTAGTCGCCATTGCCCTGGGCATCCTCTTCGAGAAGCAGAACATCGCCTTCATGGTGGGCCTGGCCTTCTCCATCGCCGCCAGCTGCAACTTCCCCATCCTGCTGCTCTCGATGTACTGGAAGCGCTTGACCACGCGGGGCGCCATGATCGGTGGCTGGCTCGGCCTGATCACCGCGGTGGCCCTGATGGTGCTCGGCCCGACCATCTGGGTGACCATCCTCGGTCATGCCAAGCCGATCTACCCCTATGAATACCCGGCGCTGTTCTCCATCGCCGTGGCCTTCATCGGCATCTGGTTCTTCTCCATCACCGACAAGTCGGCGGCTGCCGAAGAAGAGCGCGCGCGCTTCTACCCGCAGTTCGTCAGATCCCAGACCGGTCTGGGGGCCAGCGGCGCCGTCTCGCACTGATAGATACCTGCACCAAGACCGAGCCCGGATCCCTGATCCGGGCTTTTTTTTGCCGGGAACACCGGTGGATCGAGGGATGGCAGAGGTCGCCTGACGACTTCGGAATTTTCCGCCGCTGGCGCGGGTCCATGGAACAGGCCCGTCGCTTCGTAGCAACCTGTTACGACGGCGGTCGACCCCTGGCCTTCATGGAGAATGGCAGATGACTCTCTCGACCATCCTGGTTCTGGTGCTGCTGGTCCTGCTCATCGGCGGACTTCCAGTGTTCCCCCATTCGCGCAGCTGGGGCTATGGCCCGTCCGGCATCGTGGGCGCCATCCTGGTGGTCCTGCTGGTGCTGCTCTTGCTCGGCATGATCTAGGCCGTAGCCGCGGCCTGAAAATGCCCCACAAGGATGCATTGGACAAAGGTCTTGCCCAATGCGGTGCAGCGCGGTAACGTCGGCTTTCCGGCCTGCCTTGCCGAGTGCTGTAAACAAAACCGGCGTCTGCGTGAGCAGACGCCGGTTTTGTTTTGCGCGTCAGTTGGCGACCGCGCCGTCCTGGCGGCTGCGCAGATAGAGATCCAGCACGACCTCGTCCAGGATGGAGGAGGCACCCCAGGGACGGCTGCTGTTGAGGATGGCGACCACCACCCAGTTGCGGGCATTGGCGTCCCGGACGAAGCCTGCCAGGGCGCGCACGTTGTTCAGGGTGCCGGTCTTCATGTGCGCCTGGCCGGTCAGCGGCGAATTCTTCATGCGTTTGCGCAGGGTGCCGTCCATGCCGGCCAGCGGCAGCGAGGAGATGAACTCCGGCCCATAGGGGCTCTGCCAGGCCGATCTGAGGATCTCCGCCATCTCCCGCGCGCTGACCCGCTCGGCGCGGGACAGGCCCGAGCCGTTCTCCATGATCAGGTGGCTGGCATTGATGCCCTTGCGCGCCAGCCACGAGCGGATGACCCGCAGCGCCGCCTTGCCGTCGTCGGCATCCGCCGAGGTGCGGAATTGCGCGCCGATGGACAGGAACAGCTGCTGGGCCATGGTGTTGTTGCTGTACTTGTTGATGTCACGAATGATCTCCACCACATCGGGCGAGAAGGCCCGCGCCAGTACCTCGGCGTTGCGCGGCACGCTGCCCTCGCGGGTGCGGCCCTTGATGCTGCCGCCCAGCTCCTGCCAGATGGCCCGTACTGCGCCGGCGGTGTAGGCCGGGTGATCGAGCAGCGACAGATAGCTCTGGGCGTTGCAGCCGTCCGGCAACTGGCCGCTGACGATGAGGCTGGTGCTGCCATCGGCTTGGGGCACCGGATTGAAACGCACGTCCGGCCAGGCGGGACAGCCGCTCTTGCCGGTGGCGCGCATCTGGTTGTCGATGTTGACGTTGGTCAGCGGTGGATCCATGGAGACGCTGACGCGGCCATCGGCCGAGCGCACCACCATGCGTACCGATTTCAGGTTCACCAGCAGCGAATCCGGCCCCACCAGGAAGGTCTTGTTCTCGTCTTCGCCGTCATCGTTGAAGGCCGGCAGATTGGGTTTCACGAAGCGGCCACGATCCAGCACCAGGTCGCCGGTGACCTCCAGCACGCCATTGGCGCGCAGGTCGCGCATGAGCAGCCAGAGGCGCTCCATGTTCAGCTTGGGATCGCCGCCACCCTTGAGATAGAGGTTGCCGTTGAGGATGCCGTCCTTGAGGGTGCCGTCGGTATAGAACTCGGTCCTCCACTGGTAGGTGGGGCCCAGCAGTTCCAGGGCGGCATAGGTGGTGATCAGCTTCATGGTCGACGCCGGATTCACCGAGACGTCGGCGTTGTAGTAGTCGTTTTCGCCCGGGCCGTCGAGGGGCAGCATCACCAGCGACAGATCGCTACCGGGAATCTTGTTGGTCTGCATCGCCTTTTCGATTCGCGGCGGCAGGTAGGAGGTATCGGCACTGACGGGCAGGGAAAAGCCCAGGGCGCAGCAGCTCAGCAGCAGGCCCAGAGATCGGAAAGTCTTTCGCATCGGGACACACACCTTGGCAGGGTACCGGCCTAGTTGAAGAGAAAAGGGGCCGATAGACGTCGGAGTGCGGGCATTATGCAGTAAGGAGGGCGGGACGAGCCAATCCCAAGGGGCAGCACGCAGACAAAGAAACGACCGCCTTGGCGGTCGTGTCTGGAAAGGGCGGGATCAGTTGTAGCCCGTGGCGTCCTTGGTGCGGTCCGGACTGTTGGGCGAAGGCGGATCGCGTCCGTCATCGGTCTTGGCGTGCTCGGTGCGCAGGGGCTTTTCGTCCTTGGGCAGTTCGCGTTCGTCGGCTTTGCGCTTTTCTTCGGCCATGGGATCCTCGTCTGCTTGATTGCCGGTCAAGGTGTGACCGGTGCAGGCGTTTCGCCGTTCCCCTGGGGCGAGGAGTGGTCGGTGAACACGCCGGCGGCCTGCAATTGCCGCAGGGCCTCGTTGACCTGCCGCGCGAAGGTGTCCTCGATGGCGGTGCCGGCCTGATGGCTGGCGGCCAGGGGCAGGAACCAGACCCCCATCCAGGTGCGCACCGAGCTGGCATTGCGCACGCGGGTGGGCGTGCTGCCCCCCGGCGCTAGCCACTCGGCGGTCAGTACATAGTCGTCCCTGGCGGTACCCGGGACGAGAAAGAAGGTGGCACCAGTGATCAGGCCGCTGGCAATGGCCGCGGCATAGGAGGTGCTGTTGTAGAGCTTGAGGCGCAGCAAGGCGTCGTCCGGCCTGCCGGGCTCCGGCACCAGGATGATACGGTCGAACAGCTGGGAGTGCTCCAGGACTTGGCGCAGCCTGGGCTTCAGGCCTTCGCGGGCCACGGCGATGGAGGTCGCCTCCTTGGCGTCTTCGACCTCGCCTCGATAGAAATTGAACTCCACCAGGACCTTGGGACGCTGCTGTCGCTCGCTCGCGGGAGCGCGGAACGGCTGGGAAGGGAGTTCGTCACCGGGAAAGGCGGCGCAACCGGCGAGCAGGAGCAGGCAGAGCAGGGCAGCGAAGGTTTTCACAAGACGCACCTCATCCCTAGGTCGCTATTGCGAACGTTGGTTGGCCGACGTCCGCGCAAAAAAAAGCCCAACCGGGGGTTGGGCTTTTTCGAGAAGGCGGGTGATTAGATCACCTGCACCTCATCGGCCTGCAGGCCTTTCTGGCCTTGCACGACCAGGAAGGAAACGGCCTGGCCTTCTTGCAGGCTCTTGAAGCCGTTACCCTGAATGGAACGGTAGTGAACGAACACGTCCGGGCCGCTCTGGGGGGTGATGAAGCCGAAGCCTTTCTCGTCGTTGAACCACTTGACGGTGCCAGTTTGGCGAGTAGACATGGATTTCTCCTTGAATAAGATGACGTTGTTGTCCGAAGGACGACAGTTTTGAAACGAGGAGAAACCCATGCCGCGAAAGCTGGCCCTGATGTACTCCAGGTTCTCGACAGGTGAGCCGCTTTGTAGAGACAGCCTCACCTGACAGCGATGGATGGTCTCAGACTGGCTTGCGCAAAACAAGACCTTTGAGCTGCTCGATGTTGACTTTAGCGACCATGGTCGAAGTGGTGGCTAGAGCGGGCAAACGGCTGTTGGCGCAGGGGAGGCGTATCGCAATCCTGGGCATGGGCCTGTCGGCTGCCGAAAAGGATCCGTGCTGAATCGTTTCCCTGACGCAGGGTGTCGTTGGCCGAGTCGCTGGGCAGTGCATCGTGCCCGGCAATCAGTAGTGCGTGAGGGCTGATTATTCAGGTTTTCAGGAGCCTGTGAGGATCTGTCTCTTCCATCCTATCGTGTTGCCCACCCGCATTCTGCCAAGGCCATCGTTCGGGGTTCCAGGCGGCGCGATTCGGCCAGCTGAGGTTTATCCAGAGTCTTTTCGTGACCGGGATGGTACTCAAGCGCGGTTGGTACCTAGGAGCGGGTCCCGGCTACGGGAAAGTTTTCAGCCGGTCGAAGCGGACGCTCAGTGGTTGCGGGCAAAGGCTCCTCGTTTTCGCTGTCGCCATAGGCCAGTGGTGTCGAAACGGTGACGGCCTGCTCAATGTGGGTAGTGGCTAGATGCTATTATTTCGTTCGATTCATTACCCCGAACCGCAAGGGTTCAAGGATTTACCGTGAAAAACGGTCTCGAATGCGCAGGACGCGCATTGGGCCACGGACTCGCCGGATACCGGGTCGAGCTTCGTCGCCTGAACCTCAATGAAATACTGGTAGCTGTCTACCATGCCCAGCAGTCGATCAAGCTGACCCAGCGAATAGTGACCAACGAGCAGGCTACCAATCCGTTCTTGCTGAATGCGGTGGTGGCAGCCATGCGGGTCGAGGCTGACACCGTTGGTCTCTTCATCGAAATTCCACTCGCCGATGATTGCCTGACCGCCTGAATCTGGCTGTCACTGGATGCGGGTTGAGTCGGTGAGAAGGCGTCTATCGAGCAAGCGCCGATCACTTTCATGCAAGCAGCGCTGCCCGGACGTCAGCAGGCTCCATCCGCTGTGAACGGCAGGTAGGTCTCCAGCAGGGCATGGCGCCAAACCGTGCCGAGATAGCGTCGCATCGGGTCGAGGTTCGCTACCCGGGCGACACCCGGCGGCCATCAAGACTTCGCACGATACTGAGCGATCCTTTCAAGGGGCCAGGGTAGCGAGCAAGCAGTGGCTTTGCTGATCGCGGTAAAATGCACCGCTTTCTACAGGAGTCTCCACTCATGGCCTTGTTGGGTCGCTTCAACAGCTTGCAGATTTTGCGCAATACCCCCATCGGCCTGTTCCTGGATGCCGGCAACGACGGCGAGGTGCTGCTGCCGCGTCGCTATGCGCCGAGGGACGAACCCTGCGCCGAAGGCGACTGGCTCAACGTCTTCCTCTATCTGGACAGCGAAGACCGCCTGATCGCCACCACCGAGAAGCCGAAGGTACAGGTCGGCGGCTTCGCCAGCCTACGGGTGGTAGAGGTGGGTCGGGTAGGGATCTTCCTCGACTGGGGTCTGCCCAAGGACCTGCTGTTGCCGCACTCCGAAGAGAAGCGGCCGCTGCAGGTGGGCGATCACTGCGTGGTGCACGTGCACCTGGACACTCGCACCCGGCGGATCGTCGCCACCGCGCGGCTGGATCGCTATCTGGATCGCGAGCCGGCGCGCTACAAGGTCGGCCAACCGGTACCGCTGCTGGTCGTCGAGCAGACCGACCTCGGCTATAAGGTGATCGTCGACAACAAGCACTGGGGGCTGGTGCATCGCAACGAGGCCTTCAAGCCGCTGCGCCTGGGCCAGCGCGAGCGCGGCTTCATTCGCGAGATACGGGCGGACGGCAAGATCAGCCTGACCCTGCAGCCCCAGGGGGCCGCCGCCGGTACCGATCTCGCCGAGCAGATCATCAGCTTGGCCAAGGCGCGGGGAGGGGTGCTGGAACTCAGCGACAGCAGTCCGCCGGCCCTGATCCATCAGCTGTTCGGCGTCAGCAAGGGCAACTTCAAGAAGGCCATCGGCCATCTCTATCGCCAGGGCCGGATCGTTATCGAGGACGACCGGATTTCTGTACGCGAGGACGCCGCGGACTAGCGCCGCGACGCGGCGTCAGATCGCTGTCGTGGCTGGGTTGCACCAGGGATTCGGGATCGAAGGTGCGGGCTCGCTCGTCCGGCCCGGCTTCGCGTTCCAGATCGCCGACCAGGCGGGTGATGCGGTCGGCCAGCTTTTCCGAACTCAGGCTCTCGCGCAGTCGCTCGACCATGAGTGGCAGGGCGAAGGGCGAGGGATGGTCCAGGGTGACCAGGCGCAGGGGTAGGGCGCCGGTCCGAGTCAGGGTCTGCTGCAAGCGGTCGGCATCGAGTTCCTGGCGCAGGACCTCGGTCTGGGCCTGGCCGAGCAGCAGGTTATCGGGATCGTATTGGCGAAACACCTGATAGAAGAGGCTGCTGCTGGCCTGCAACTGGCGATTGCTCTTGTGCGCCCCTGGGTAGCCGGAAAAGATCAGCCCGGAGATGCGGGCGATCTCGCGAAAGCGGCGCTGGGCGAGTTCGGCGGCGTTGAGGCTGGCCAGGGTATCGCTGACCAGGTTGTCGGTGGTGAAGAGACTGGCATCGAGCAGCTCCTGCCAGTCCAGGCTGACCGGCGAGACCAGTTCCAGGCCGTAGTCATTGACGGCGATGGAAAAGGTGCAGGGGCGCCGCTGCGCCAGGCGCCAGGCCAGCAGGCTGGCCAGCCCCAGGTGGGCATGGCGCCCGGCGAAGGGATAGAGGAACAGGTGCGAGCCTTCGCGGGATTCCAGGGTCTCGGCGAGCAGGTAATGAGCGCTGGGCAGGGCCGACCACTGCCGCTGTACATCCAGCAGCGGTTGCAGCAGGCGCATTTCCGGGCTCTCGTAGCGCTGTGCCTCGGCGTCTTCCAACAGCGCCAGGACGTGCTTGGCGAGGGTGTCCGAAAGCGGCATGCGACTGCCGCTCCAGCGCGGGATGGCGGCCTTGCGCCCGCTGGCGCGGCGCACGTACACCGTCATGTTCTCCACCCGCACCAGTTCCAGGGTACGACCGGCGAAGAGAAAGTGATCGCCGGGTCGCAGCCGGGCGATGAAGCCTTCCTCGATGTTGCCCAGGCGATTGCCACCGCCGCCCTTGGACCAGAACTGCACATTGAGGCTGGTCTCGCTGACGATGGTGCCGATGCCCAGCCGATGCCGCTTGGCCAGTTGCTTGTCGGGGACGCGCCAGATGCCCTCGGCGTCTGGTTCGGCGCGGCGGTAATCCGGGTAGGCCGACAGGGAAGCGCCCCCGTTGCGAACGAAGGCCAGTGCCCAGATCCACTCGCCGTCGCTGAGGTGGCGATAGGCCCAGGCACTGCGGATCTCCGGCAGCAGATCGTCCGGCTCGAAGCCGCCCCCCAGGGCCACAGTCACCAGGTGCTGCACCAGGACATCCAGGGGCTTGGCGGGTGCGGTGCGCGCCTCGATCTCGCCCGCCGTGATGGCACGGCGGGTGGCCGCCGCATCCAGCAGGTCGAGGCTGTAGGTGGGGACCAGGGTCGCGCGAGAGGCGCGGCCCGGGGCATGGCCGCTGCGGCCGGCGCGTTGCAGCAGTCGGGCGATGCTCTTGGGTGAGCCGATCTGCAGTACCCGCTCCACGGGCAGGAAGTCCACGCCGAGGTCAAGGCTGGAGGTGCAGATCACCGCCTTGAGCTGGCCATTCTTAAGGCCGCTCTCCACCCACTCGCGGGCCTGTTTCTCGATGGAGCCATGGTGCAGGGCGATCAGGCCGGCCCAGTCCGGACGCGCCTGCAGCAGCGCCTGGTACCAGAGTTCGGTCTGGGCGCGGGTGTTGGTGAAGACCAGGGTGGTGGGGCTGTCCTCCAGTTCGCGGATCACCTGCTGCAGCAGGCGCATGCCCAGGTGCCCGGCCCAGGCGAAGCGCTCGACGCCGCCCTCGGGCAACAGGGTGTCCACCTGCAGGCGCTTGTCCTGGCGACCCTGCACCAAATGCCCCGGAGCGCCGGCCAGCAACACGTCCAGCGCATGGGACTGGTTGCCGAGGGTGGCCGACAGGCCCCAGGTCTGCAGCCCGGGATTCCAGCGCCGCAGACGGGCCAGGGCGAGTTGGGTCTGGGTACCGCGCTTGTTGCCGAGCAGTTCGTGCCATTCATCGATGACCACCAGGCGGACATGACCCAGGGCTTCCTGGGCGTCCTCCCGCGACAGCAGCAGCGACAGACTTTCGGGCGTGGTCACCAGGGCCGTCGGCAGCCGGCGATTCTGCCGGGCGCGCTCGCTGCTGCCGGTGTCCCCGGTACGCAGGCCCAGGGTCCATTCCAGCTCCTCGTCGAGCACCGGGCGCTCCAGGGCGCGCAGGGTATCCGCCGCCAGGGCGCGCATGGGCGTCAACCAGAGCACGGTGAGCGGCGGTGGCGCCTGCTTGCGCTTGCTGGGCAGGCCCTTGGCCGTGATCGGCCTGGGCGCGACGAAGGCATCCAGGGCGGCCAGCCAGACGGCGTAGGTCTTGCCCGAGCCGGTGGTGGCGTGCAGCAGGCCGGACTCCCCGGCGGCGATGGCCTTGGCCACCTCGCGCTGGAAGGGAAAGGCCTTCCAGCCCTGGGCGGCCAGCCAGCGACTGCCGGGGCCCTTGCGCGTGCGGGGTGCGGTGGTCATCGTGGCGCTCCTTAAACCGGGTTCGAACGCCCGGTCATCTCGGCCGCCATGGCGGTGGCATAGCTGTCGGTCATGCCAGCGATGAAGTCGATCACCCGCATGAAGGCCTGGTGCAGCGTCCAGGAAGGATCGGGCGCGCTGTTGCCCAGCAGGTCGAGGATGCGCCGACTCTTGAAGGAGGGCTCGCGCCCGCGATGTTGTTCCAGGGCCGCGCCGCAGAAGGCGTTGAGCAGGATTTCCAGGGTGGTGTAAGCGCCGATCTCATGCAGCGTCTTGCGCTTGTCGTGGAAGATCTTTTCCCGGGCCAGCGCCTTGGCGCGCTGCACGCAGAGCTTGGCCGGGCCGGCCATGTGTTCGACCAGGTCATCGCCCAGGGTGCCGGCGAGCAGGGCGTCCTGCTGGTCGACGAAGGCACGGGCGGTGGCGTTGGTCAGGTGTTCGATGGCCTTGCCACGCAGGATGGCCAGCTTGCGCCGCCGCGAATCCTTGGGGCCGAGTTGCCGATAGGTTTCCGGTAGGTCGTCGCCGACCAGGCCCAGCAGCAGCGCCTCGACCTCGGCATAGTCCAGCAGCTCCATCTCCAGGCCGTCTTCCAGATCGATCAGCCCATAGCAGATGTCGTCGGCGGCCTCCATCAGGTAGACCAGCGGATGCCGTGCCCAGCGTTCCGGACCCAGCAGCGGCAGTTCGAGTTTCTCGGCGATCTGCTCCAGCAGCGGCAGCTCGCTTTGGTAGCAGCCGAACTTGTGCTTCTTGTAGCCAGGCGCCGCGGCATAGCGTGACGTCCAAGGGTACTTGAGATAGGTACCGAGGGTCGCGTAGGTCAGGCGGGTGCCGCCGTCGAACTGGTGGTATTCGAGCTGGGTCAGCACCCGGAAGCCCTGGGCGTTGCCCTCGAAGTGCAGGAAGTCCTGGCGCTCCGCCTCGCTCATGTCGTCCAGCCAGCCGCGGCCGGCGGCCTGGGTGAACCAGTAGCGGATGGCGTCTTCGCCGGAATGGCCGAAGGGCGGATTGCCGATGTCATGGGCCAGGCAGGCGGATTGCACCACCATGCCGAGGTCGCTCGGATCGCACCACTCGGGCAGGGCGCCTCTTAGACTCTCGCCCACGCGCATGCCCAGGGAGCGGCCGACGCAGCTCACCTCCAGGCTGTGGGTCAGGCGGGTATGAATGTGATCGTTGCTGGTGACGGGATGCACCTGGGTCTTGCGTCCCAAGCGGCGGAATGCGCCGGAAAAGATGATGCGATCGTGGTCCTTGTGAAAGGGGCTGCGCCCCAGTTCATCCGGGCTGTGCAGGGGTTTGCCCAGCCGTTCGCGGATAAGAAGTGTCTGCCAGTCCAAGGCCGTCCTCGAGCTATCACCGATAGGGGGAGCGCCGACGATTGCCGTTCGGCGCTTCTGCGTTCTGACCTCGGCAACATACGATCATCACCGCTTACTTGGCAAAGCCCGGCAATTGACTGGCATCCAGGTCGATCAGCAGCAGGCGCTGGCCGCTTTCCAGGAACTGGCTGGCGGTCAGGCAGTACTGGTTGGTGGTGGCATCGCGATAGACCGTCGAAAGCGCCAGGCGGCGCTCGTTCCAGCCTTCGGCCAGCAGGGCATAGAAGTAGGGGCGCCAGGACCAGTTGTGATTGAGGTAGCGGCGATTCTCGCGCCAGAACATGCCGTTCCACTCCAGATTCGGGGTGATCTGGGTGCCGGTGCGGTCGCACTGGTAGATGCGCAGCAGCCCGGGAAACGCCTGGGGATCGGGCAGGGCGCTCAGGGGACCGCCGTGTTCCGCCCAGGGTCTGAGCTGGGTGACGAATTCGGCTAACTGCTGGCGCAATTCAAGCAGCCGGGTCTGCTGGGCCAGCTTGCCGTCGACGAAGCGACTGCGCAGGGCGGCGAAGCGCTGCTGATGGCTGTCGCTTGCACCCAGCTCGGCGGTGGCCTCGGCGAAGAGGAAGCCCTGGACGTAGCGGGCGCCGCACTCCAGGGCGAAGTCGAGTTCGGTCTCGGTCTCCACGCCCTCGGCGATCAGCCAGCAACCGGTTTTCTCGGCCATCTGCGCCAGCGCCTTGACCGCCTCGCCCCGGGGGCCACCCCGCGCGGCGGCCTGGAACAACCGCATGTCCAGCTTGAGGATATCCGGTTGCAGATCCAGCACCCGATCCAGTTGCGAATAGCCGGAGCCGAAATCGTCGATGGCGATGCGGATGCCGCGTTCGCGATAGCGGGCGACGGCCTGGGTCAGGCTCGGCAGATCGCCGGCTGCCTCGGTGATCTCGTAGACGATGCGCGTCGGCGCGATGCCGGAGCGCTGCAGCTGCGCCAGACTGGGTAACTCGACGCCATCGTCCAGCTGGCTGATCCAGCGCGGCGAGAGGTTGAGGCTGAGAAACCAGTCATCCGGGGCGCTGGCGAAGCGCTGCAGAGCGTCTTCCCGCAAGGTGCGGTCCAGCTGCAGCAGATCCGGGGTCGGGGTATGGGGATCGGCAAACAACGGACCGACAGAGGTGTAGGTGCCGTCGGCCTGCCGCAGTCGGCCAAGTGCCTCGACGCCGGCAATGCGTCCAGTCGCCGTATCGATGAAGGGTTGGAAGAAGGCAGTGGGTTGACCTGGTAGCACGGTGATTCCTTATCGTCTGACCGCAGTGGAATGCGTGGCGGGATAGCCAGCATGCGATAAGGATGCCACCCGTGAAAACGGCTCCCTGGGGAGCCGTTCGTTCTAACGAGGCGGTGGCAGCGGCTGGTCCGCCTGTTCGCGGTGCCGATTCTGCAGGCGATTGACGATGGGATAGAGCGCCAGACCGATACGGGCCAGGCGACCCACGGCGCCGAGGCGCTTGCCAAACAGCGACAGGAACACCGTGGCACCCAACATCAGGGGCTTCTTCGCTGAACTGGTCACCTTGTCCCGGTTGGGTCGTACCAGATCGCCGATAAGGCTGATGGGATTGTGTAGGGGCTGAGCGTTGTAGATCAGCTGCTGGCGATACATCTCCATGCGCAGCCTGACCAGTTCCTTGCGCTTGGCCTGGCTGGTGGCGGAGCTGAGCGGCTGGTTCATGGCAGTAGGCGCTCCCGGTTGCGATTGAGTTCTTCCAGGGTGGCGTGGAAAGGGGCGGCACCCTTGACCAGGCTCAGTGCCCGCAGGATGCAGATCACCAGCGCCACGGCATAGAAGGCGCACAGACCCAGGGTCGCGGTCATGCGGTAGGTATCCCAGAAGGCGATGATGATGGCCGCCGAAACGCCCACCAGCACCAGCAGACCGAAGATCAGACTCAGGCCGGTAAAGAGGAACAGCTGGAAGGTACGGACCTTCTCTTCCTGGACCTCGATTCCCAGCAATTCCAGGTGGCTCTGCAGCAGCCCTACCACCGCGCCGGCGAGACGCTTGACCGATGGCTTGGGCGCCTCGTCAGGCAGCTCCCGTGGAGGAGAGGAGGTGTCCATGGTGATCCCCCAGGCTTAGCGGCGCGAGGCCAGCAGGCCGATCAGGAAGCCAACGCCGGCGGCGATGCCAAGGGCCTTGAAGGGATTGTCGACCACGTATTCCTCGGTGGTCTCCTTGGCGGCGACGCCCTGGCGGTAGAGGTCATCCTGCTTGGTCTTGAGCACGTCGCGGGAGCGCTCCAGGCTGGAGCTCAACTTGGCGCGCAGTTCGTCCGCCTGCTCACCGGCCATGCTGGCGGTGTGCTTGAGCAATTGCTCGGCGTCTGCCAGCAGGGTGTGGAATTCATCGGTCAACGCCTGCTCGGCCTCGCCCAGATGACGACGGACCCGGTCAGTGTTCTGCTTGTGTGCCTGCTCATGGATGTCAGCAGCAAGCTCGTCTTTGATCACGGGAGGGGTTTTGTCGTTCATGGCGCGCTCCTGATAGGCGATGGGTATCCGTTTCAGCCCTTTCGAGTGAGGGCTCCGACCAAAGGTTCCGCGGGCCAGAGCCGTCGTCAAGGGCGCGCTAGGCGGCTACAGGTCCAAGCACACAGCGGACGAATGGTCATACCTTACCCATTTCGCCCCTTTAAAAGTTCCCCGCTGATCGTCAATTAGAAGAGCTGGCTCACAAAACGGCGTACTAGCGCCATTGGTCGTCTTATTCAAGTAGAGCGCTAGAACTTTGCTGTTTCTATCACTGTCAGTTGCGTCGTATTTGATCATCCATGCACTTCTAGACAAATAACAGGGGGAAGAATGGAAAACGCCATTGATAGACTGACCGCCGCTTTCAGTACTTATAAATGCTCGGTTACGGCACCTCGCCCCGATGGCAGTATCGTGCTGACGGTGCAGGATCAGCAGTGTGACGACGCTCGTGTGAACCGGGTGGTCAGTGCCCGGCAACTGGGCGAGAGCCAGCTGCTGAAGACGGTGATTGACGAGGTTCGCAAGGATGTTTCGCTGCGGGCCGGCGCCCTGGCGCCACAGTCCATGGCGGTGCTGCGTGCCACCGGCGCCAATATGCTGAGATATTCCGAGTAAAGATTCTGCATCAGAAGGCTTCAGCGCGAGACTTGCAGTACGAATGCCTTGGTATTCGTTGGTCTCGAACGTTGAGGAGTCAAAGAGGGCAAAAAAGCCCTGAGCGTTTTTCCCGCGACTTTTCTCTTAGCTCTTGCACTTCAACAGGCGGCATCCCGCACAGGGAAGTTGAGTGGCAGGTAGCTCATACATAGGGCAGGCGACGTCCACTACACCCCAGGACGGAAAGCCCTGTCCAGCCTGCACGGCGGCCAGCCGCGCACTGGCGATCACACCATTGAGCAGATCCTCTTCTCGATACAGCGCCTGGCGCAAGGCCGGCGAGCGATAGAGGATGCGTCCGCATCTGTCCAACAGGGTGAAGGAAAATCGACCGGTACGGTCCGGCAGGGTCGGCCAGACCTTGAGCGGTGCCAACTGCTCGTCGAGCCGCGCACAGGTCAGCTGGTACAGCGAAGCCTGGGCGGATTGCAGCGTCGGTACCGTCTCCACGCCATCCAGTAACGTCGTGGGATTCGCCGTCTGTACCGGACTGCTGATCAGGCCTTCCATGGTTTGCATAGATCCTTGCTCAGTTCGCGACGGTCAGACGGTTAAGGGTACCGCTGCCGCCTGCCAGCAAGGCCGTAACGCCGTGACCTTCGTCGATGGCGATACCCAGCCGGATGCTGTCGATCAGCCGCGCGAGGCGATTGTGGTCGTGCAGCTGCTGTTTGCTGATCAACCGCTTGACCTTGACGCCACTGTCGTCCGACAGCGTCAGACTGACGCTGCCGTCGAGGCGCTCGATGCGGAAATTGACCCGGAAGTCATGCTCGAAGGCTGCGGCGATGAGTTGGAAGGGGTTGTCCATGACGTACCTGACTGGCGTGAGCGGGGTCAGTGCCATTGACTTCAAGGGACAGGGGTAGTTCTGGGAGAGATCCCAGAAGTATGACCGGCGGCCCGTTTCAGCCGCCCACCTGAAGCTCGCGCTCGTTCCAGCACTGCTCGAAAGCCGCTTGCCAGTCGGGTAGCGGCTGGCCCAGCACCGCGGCCAGCTTTTCGGTGGACAGGCGGGAATTGATGGGGCGATGGGCCGGGGTGGGATAGGAGCTGCTGGGGATGGGATTCAGGCGTGCCTTCAACTGACCGGTCTCGCCCAGGCGCCGAGCGATCTGCTCGGCGAAACCGAACCAGGAAGTGGTGCCGTTGGCGGTCAGGTGATAGGTGCCCCAGAGATCGCCCTTGTCGCTGTGGGCCAGCAGGCGGTCAGTGGCATCGGCGATGGTACGCGTCCAGGTGGGCGCGCCGATCTGGTCGTCGACGATGTTCAATTCGTCGCGCTCGCTGAGCAGCCGTACCATGGTGCGCAGGAAGTTGTTGCCCTGCCAGGAATAGACCCAGCTGGTGCGCAGGATGAGGTGACGCTCGGCGTGTTCGCGCACGGCATTCTCGCCGGCCAGCTTGGTCCGCCCATAGACATTGAGCGGGCAGGTCGGATCCTCTTCCCGATAGCGGCCGTCCTGGCTGCCATCGAAGACATAGTCGGTGGAGTAGTGGACCATCGGAATGCCGAGCTGTTGGGCCGCCCGGGCGAAGACTTGGGGTACCCGCGCGTTGATCAGGGTAGCGGTCTGGGCATCGTTCTCGGCGGCGTCCACGGCGGTATAGGCGGCGGCATTGATGATGACGTCGGGCTTTGCGGCCAGGACGCGGTCATGAAGCGCGTCCAGCTGGGTGAAATCCACCTGGGCCCGGCCAACCACGGTGACCTGGGCCTTGGCGGCCAGCAGCACTTGCAGTGCCTGGGAAAGTTGTCCGTGTTGACCCGCGATGAAGACGTTCATGAGACTGAGCTATTCCAGAAGGCTGACGCGTCCATGCCTGTTTGACCGGTTGGGCGTCGCCGTGACAGCCCTGAGCGAAAAGGGGCAGTCTACCCGATGACCGGCAGAGGACAAGGCTAGCCTTTGGCCTGCCTGCCGCTCTGAGCGTTGGCTCTAGCCTGCGGGCTGTCCCTGGGCCTCGGGTACGGAGGAGCCTGAAAAAATATGTTTCACGAATACTTGACAATTGTGCGACCACTGACAGGTTTCCGTTGGTCATTTTTTCGGTGAGTTGTGCACAACCTGTGCTAGCGCTTGTCAAGCCCACTCGATGCCAGGGTTTTCCCAACCAAAAATCCTGCTTTTGAATTAAGTTATTGATTACGTTGAACTTATCAAAGTGATTAAAAAATGATCAACTTGTTCGGGGCGCCCGCAGAGCAAGGCTCCGGGTTCTTTTCCACCATGTTTTCAACAAAGTTATCAACAGAAGCTGTGGATTGTTCCGTGGGATGAGGGCCGCAGAACCTTAATCGACGCTGAACGAAAGACCTATCGAAGGCAGCGTTCAGGCAGTGCTGTCCAGGTCAACCGGACAAGGCCAGCTGACGACTCAACAGGGCACGCAGCGAGGCCGGCTTGACCGGTTTGGGCAGGAAATCCAGCCGCGCCTGGCGGACCTTGGCCAGGCATTCCGGGCGGCCATCGGCGCTGATGACGATGCCCGGGATATCCTGCCCCAGCCTCTGGCGGATCCATACGGCGACATCCGGACCGGTATCGGCGTCGCTCAGGTGGTAGTCGACGATGAGCAGGCGCGGCACCAGGCCCTGTTCCAGCAGGGCGGCGCATTCTTCGCGACTGCGCGCGGTCCAGACCTGGCAGCCCCAGCGACCCAGCAGGCTGCGCAGGCCCAGCAGGATGCTGTCTTCGTTGTCGATGCACAGCACCGGATCGCCCGCCAAGGGTTGGGCGGCTTCGCTGGCAGTGGCCGCCTGGATGGCGAGGGCGGGCGCCAGGGGCACCTTGACGCTGAAGACGCTGCCGTGGCCCGGCCAGGAGCGTACCGAGAGTTCGTGGCCGAGCACCCGGCAGAGGCGGTCGGCGATCGCCAGACCAAGGCCCAGGCCCTTTTCCGCTCGGGTCTGGTGGCTGTCCAGTCGCTTGAATTCCTCGAAGATCAATTCGAGCTTGTCCGCCGGAATGCCAGGACCGCTGTCCCAGACCTCCAGGCTCACGCTCTGGCCCTGACGACGCACCCCGAGCAATACCCGGCCATGGGCGTATCTCAGGGCGTTGGTGAGGAAATTCTGCAGTACCCGACGCAGCAGCTTGCTGTCGCTGTTGACCACCAGCTGACTGCCGCGGATGCGCAGGCTGGTGCCCTGATCCTGCGCCAGGGCCTTGAATTCGACGCCCAGGGCGTCGAACAGAGTGGCCAGGGGGAAGGGTGCCGGCGTGGCCAGGATGCGCCCGTTCTCCAGGCGAGAGATGTCCAGCAGATCGGCGATCAGGTCTTCGCTGGATCTTAGGGCACTGTCCATGTTGCGTACCAGCTCCTGGGCCTCCTGGGCCAGGCCGTCCTGGTGGGCGAGGGCGGCGGTGAACAGGCGGGCGGCGCTCAGCGGCTGCATGAGGTCGTGGCTGACCGCGGTGAGGAAGCGACTCTTGGACTGGTTGGCCGCTTCCGCGTGGGCCTTGGCTTCCTCCAGTGCCTGGTTGAGCTGGGAGAGTTCGCGGGTGCGTTCTTCGACGCGCTGCTCCAGGCCTTCGTTGGCTTCGCGCAGGGCGCGCTCGGCCTCGCGGAAGGCGGTGATGTCGGTAAAGCTCATCACGAAGCCGCGCCCGGGCATGGGGCTGCCGATCAGCTCGATCACCCGGCCATTGGGAAAGGTGCGTTCCGAGGTGTGGGGGATGCCCTGGCGCATCCGTTCCACCCGGCGGGCCACGTGCTCGTCGGCATCGCCCGGTCCGCAGAGGCCGCGCAGGGCGTTGTAGCGGATGATCTCGGCGATGGGCCGGCCGACCTGGATCATGCCGTCGGGATAGTCGAACAGTTCCAGGTAGCGCTGATTCCAGGCCACCAGGCGTAGCGACTGGTCGACCACGCTGATGCCCTGGGAGATGTTCTCGATGGCGCCCTGCAGCAGCGCCCGGTTGAATTCCAGCACCTCCGAGGCTTCGTCGGCGATGCGCACCACGTCGTCGACCTGCATGTCGCGGCCTTCGATGGCGGCCTTGACCACCGCGCGCGCGGAGGAGGCGCCGATCACCCCGGCCAGCAGTCGCTCGGTCTGGGCGATCCATTCGCTGTTGGCGTTCATTCCGGGGTGATAGGTCAGGCCGCTCTGCTCGGCGAAGCGGCTGAAGCTCAGGCGGGCGCGCTCGTCGCCGACGAACCGGGCCGCGAGCAGGCGCAGGTCCTCCAGCTTGACCGCCAGCAGGGCGCGATTGCGCGGCCGGGGCAGGGCGTACTGGGCGATGAAGCGCCCGGCCTGCCAGTATTCCGAGACCCGGGTGCGCGAGAGCAGCGACACCAGGGCGAACAGCAGGAAGTTGCCGGCCAGGGACACCAGGGCGCCGACGGTGGTCGGCTGCAACGTCCGCTCACCCGTGGGCTGCTCGAACCAGGCCAGACCGGGAAAGGCCCCCAGCGGCCATTGCAGGCTGGTGGCCACCACCGGCAGCACCATCAGATAACCCCAGAGCAGCGCTCCGGCGGTGAGCCCGGCAAAGACGCCGCGGCGATTGGCGGCCTTCCAGAACAGCGCTCCGACCATGGCCGGTCCGAGCTGGGCGATGGCGGCGAAGGCGATCTGGCCGATGGTGGCCAGGCTGGCATTGGAGCCCAGCAGGCGATAGCTGCAGTAGGCCAGGACCAGGATGACCACGATGCTGGCGCGGCGCACCGTGAGCATCCAGTGGCTGAACACCGCATGGGGACTCTCCACCTGGCCCCGGCGCTTGAGCAGCCAGGGCAGGACGATATCGTTGGAGATCATGGTGGAGAGCGCGACGCAGGCGACGATCACCATGCCGGTGGCCGCCGAGGCGCCGCCCAGAAAGGCCAGCAAGGCCAGCCAGGGACGCTCCTGGGCCAGCGGCAGGCTGATGACGAAGGAGTCGGGCAACACGCCGCCGGGCAGATGCAGCTGGCCGGCCAGGGCGATGGGGATGACGAACAGGGCGGCCAGCGCCAGGTAGAGCGGAAACACCCAGCGCGCCAGGTTGACGTCCCGGGTATCGGTGTTTTCCACCACCGTGACATGGAACTGGCGCGGCAGGCACATCACGGCGATGAAGGCCACGCCGGTCTGGATCAGCAGGCCCGGCCAGTCCAGCGTCTCGCGCCAGTATTCCTGCAGCTGCGGCGCCTGCTGGGAGCGGGCGAGCAGATCGCTGAAGCCATCGTGCAGGTCGTAGGTGACCCAGAGGCCGACGGCGAGAAAGGCGGCGAGCTTGACCAGGGATTCGAAGGCGATCGCCAGCATCATGCCGCGATGGTGCTCGGTGACATCCAGGTTGCGGGTGCCGAAGAGAATGGCGAACACCGCCAGCACCAGGGAAACGAACAGCGCCGTGTCCTGGGCACGAGTGCTCAGGGATTCGGCATTGATGCCGGTCAGCAGGTTGACGCCGATCACGATGCCCTTGAGCTGCAGCGCCAGATAGGGCAGGACGCCGACCAGGCAAATGAGCGCGACGACGATGGCCAGGGTCTGGGACTTGCCATAGCGGGAGGCGATGAAGTCGGCGATGGAAGTGATGTTTTCCTTCTTGCTGATCAGCACCATCTTCTTGACCAGTTGCGGTGCCAGCAGCAGGAAGAGAATGGGGCCCAGGTAGATGGGCAGGAACGACCAGAGCTGGTCAGCGGCCTGGCCGACCGCGCCGAAGAAGGTCCAGCTGGTGCAGTAGACGGCCAGCGACAGGCTGTAGACCCAGGCCCGCAGGCGCGGCCTGAGCGGTGGGCGGCGATCGCCATAGAAGGCGATGGCGAACAGCAGGGCCAGGTAGCCGAGGGTAACGGTGATGATCAGCCCGCTGGGCAGGGACATGGCGACTCCAGACATTCCAGGCGCCCATCGCGCCCGGACAAAGTGTCGCACCTTGGGGTGCCAGACGTCAGTTCTGGCGCGCGATGGGATGACGGTGGGTTGAGCCAGACGGCCGGCCCTGTTAGGTTGGCGGGCTGATTCAAGCGAGAGAGACCGTCATGTTCCAAGCGCAGCCCATTTCCCTGCAACGTGGTGCGCTGCGCCTGGACCCCCTGGCGGAGGGCGACGTGCTGGAGCTGGTCAGCCTGGCCGAGCGCAATCGCGAGGCGCTGCACTACCTGAGCGGCCCCCTGCGGCCGGATTGGTATCGTCAGGCGCTGGCCGAGGGGCGCGAGGGGCGCGCCTTGCCCTTCGCCGTGCGGATCGCCGACCGGCTGGTGGGCACTACCCGCTTCGCCGACTTCCTGCCGGCGCTGCCCGCCGCCGAGATCGGCTGGACCTGGCTCGACAGCGAGCAGCATGGCAGTGGTCTCAACGGCAACATCAAGTACCTGATGCTACGCCATGCCTTCGAGCACTGGCAGCTGGTGCGGGTGCAGCTCAAGACCGCGGCGACCAACCTCAGGTCCCAGGCCGCCATCGAGAAGCTGGGCGCGGTCCGTGAAGGCCTGCTGCGTCATCATCGGCGGCTGGCCGACGGTCGTCTGGACGACACCGTTATGTACAGCATCACCGACCGCGAATGGCCCGAGGTGAAGGCGCGGCTGGAGGCTTCCTTCAATTAGGCACAGGGCCTGGGCTACCGCTCGTCGGCAGTGCCAGGACCGCGAGGGGTCTATGTCGCTTGTTTGGCGTCAGTAATCCAGCGCGAAGTCCTTCCAGACCAACAGTTTTCCGCGAAACGGCCGACATGCCTGCTCAATGGCAAGAATTCGCCCGTCTCCTTTGCGGATCGCTGTATGTCTTCACTGTCGCCTTCCTCTGCGCTGCGCACCCTGCGGGTCGTCTGGCCCTTCGTCATCATCCTGTCCTGCCAGGCACTGGTCGCCATCGTCAGCCTGCAACTGCTGTCGACGGTGCGTGCCTATGTTTCGGCGGAAAGCCTGTGGAGCAAGAGCCTCGGCAACGCCATGCTGGCGCTGGGTGCCTACCTGGACGAAGGGCAGGCCGAGGCCTACCACGACTACCTGGCCTCCATCAGCGTCAATGACCTCGACCGTGCGGCGCGCGAGGCGCTCGACAGCGGTGGCCCGCCTGCCGAGGCGGCGCGGTTGCTGCGCCTGGCCGGCAATCACCCTGACGATATCGACGGCCTCATCGCACTCTTTCAGATGGCTCGCCATGTGGAGCCCTTCGAAGGGGTGATCGCCCGTTGGCAGGTCACCGATCCCTACATGGACGAATTCCAGGCCCTGGCACGCACCGGCTTCGAGTTGATCAAGCTGCATGGACCGGGGCCGGCGCTGATTCCGCTGAAACGCCAGCTGCTGGATCTGCACGACCGGATGATGCCGGAAACGGTGGCCTTCTCGGAGCGTCTGGGGGTGGCGTCACGCCAGCTGGTCGCGGCGCTGTTCATCGCCAATGTCCTGGTCGGCGCCCTGCTGGTGCTGCTGGCGCTCTGGCGCATGCACAGCCTGGTGCAGCAGCGCTGGCGCTCCGAGCAGGCGCTGCAGGCCGAAAAGGAACACATCCAGGTCATCCTGGCCTCCCTTGGCGATGCGGTGCTGGCCCTCAATGCCCAGGGGCGGCTGCTCTATCACAATCCGGCAGCCGAACGCCTGCTGGCGCGGCGGGAGCTGGTCGCAGGCACGCCCGTCACCCACCTGTTCGATATCCAGACCGAAGACCAGCCGCCCTCGAACCTGCCCTTGGCCGAGCGGCTGCGCAGCCTGGACTGGTTGGCGGGCAACGAACCCCTGGCGCATCAGCTGGTGCGCGTCGATGGCACCCGGGTGCCGGTGGCCCTCACGGTGACCGCGCTGCCACGGGGCGAATCGGGTGCCGGTGTGGTGCTGGTGATGCATGACCAGACCCGCGAGCGGGCCTTTCTGCATGACCTGGCCTGGCAGGCCAGTCACGATGCCCTCACGGGATTGGTCAATCGCCGTGAATTCGAGATCCGGCTGGAACGCCTGCTGGCCCGGCAGGACCTGGCGCGAGCCTCCTTGATGTTCATCGATCTGGATCAGTTCAAGATCGTCAACGACACCTCCGGGCATTTCCATGGCGATCGCCTGCTGCGCCAGCTGTGCGAATTGCTCGGGCAGCAGCTGAGGGAGGAAGACTGCCTGGCGCGCCTGGGCGGTGATGAATTCGGCGTCTTGCTGGAGAACCGTGCGCCGGCTGAAGCCGAGGCCGTGGCGGAGCGTCTGCGCTGCTGCGTGGGCGCGCTGCAGTTCGAGGCGGCCGGGCAGGGCTTTCGCGTTGGCCTGAGCATCGGCGTGGTGCATCTGGGTGGTCAGGCTCTCGCACCGGAGGAAGCCCTTCGCCTGGCGGACCTGGCCTGTTACGCGGCCAAGGACAAGGGCCGCAATCGCATCCAGGTATTTGCGCCGGGTGATGTGGAGCTGGACCAGCGCCATGGCGAGATGGCCTGGGTGCAGCGATTGCACCGGGCGCTGGCCGAGGACAGATTCCGCCTGTACGTCCAGCCGATCCTCGGGCTGGGTGGCGAGACGGCCACGGATCGCCATGTGGAGGTGCTGCTGCGGCTGGAGGAGGGCGACCGCTTGATCGCACCCGGTGCCTTCATCCCGGCGGCGGAGCGCTATGGGCTGATGCCGGACCTGGATCGCTGGGTGATCGCCGCGGCGCTGGCCCGTTTCGCCGAGTTGCCCAGCGGACTGCTCGATACCCTGGCCATCAACCTGTCCGGGCATTCCCTGGGCGAGGCGGGGCTGGCGGATTTCGTCAGGGAGCAGCTGCACCGCTGGCAGATCGCGCCGACGCGGATCTGCTTCGAGATCACCGAGACCAGCGCCGTGGCCAACCTGGATGCGGCACGCCAGTTCATGGACGAGTTACGCGGCCTGGGGGTGCGATTCTCCCTGGACGACTTCGGCGCCGGGATGTCGTCCTTCACCTATCTCAAGCATCTGCCGGTGGACTACCTGAAGATCGATGGCAGCTTCGTTCGCCATCTGCTGGAGGATGCGGTGGACAGCGCCATGGTCGAGGCGATCAATCGGCTGGGGCATCTCACCGGCAAGAAGACCATCGCCGAGTTCGCCGAGAACGCCGCGGTGATCGCGGCCCTCGGCGCCCTGGGCGTCGACTATGCCCAGGGCTATGGCATCGCCCGGCCGCAGCCCTTCACCGAGGACACCTGCCAGGCGCTGCTCCGGCAGGTGTGGCACGAGTCCTCAGGGGCGGGCGTCGTCGTCCTTGAAGCGGCGGAAAAGGGTGGCCAGGAGCGCCCCGGAGATGTTGTGCCAGACGCTGAACAGGGCGCTGGGCACCGCTGCCAGCGGTGAGAAATGCGCGGTGGCCAGGGCGGCGCCGAGGCCGGAATTCTGCATGCCCACTTCCAGCGCCAGCGATTTGCGCTGGGCCACTGGCAGCTTGCAGCACTTGCCGGTGAGATAGCCGAGCAGGAAGCCGAAGCCGTTGTGCAGGATCACCACCGCCATGATCAGGAGGCCGGATTCGGCGATGCGCGCCTGACTGGCGGCCACCACGGCGGCGACGATCACCACGATGCTGACCACCGAGGCCAGCGGCAGCACCTCGACCAGGGCGCCGACACGATGACCGAGCAGGCGCTGGGCGACCAGGCCCAGGGCGATGGGCAGCAGCACCACCTGCAGGATCGACCAGAACAGGCCGCCAAAGGAGATCGGCAGCCAGGTGGAGGCCAGCAGCCAGATCAGCGCCGGGGTCAGCAGGGGGGCGAGCAGGGTGGTCACGGCAGCGATGGCCACCGACAGCGCCAGGTCGCCCTTGGCCAGCCAGGTCATCACGTTGGACGCCGTGCCGCTGGGGCAGCAGCCAACCAGGATGACGCCCACGGCGATCTCCGGCGGCAGGTGGAACAGCTGGCAGAGCGCCCAGGCCACGCCCGGCATGATGACGAAGTGGGCCACCACACCCAGCAGCACCCGCCAAGGGTGGCGACCGACGGCGGCGAAGTCCTCGACCTTGAGGGTCAGGCCCATGCCGAACATGATCACCCCCAGCAGCGGCACGATTGCCACGCCCAGTGGCTTGAACACCTCAGGGGCGAAGAACGCCAGCAGGGCGGCGAGCAGTACCCAGAAGGCGAAGGTATTGCCGACGAAGCGGCTGAAGGCGGCGAGCGCGCGCATGGGTTGAACTCCTGTCGAAAAGGCAGAAAAAAGGCCGGTCTCTGCCGGCCTTAGGGGCTGTCCACGTGATCGGATAAGCCTTGTGACTCAAGCGATCACGCGCAGGTCGTCATTACAGTCCCTGGGGCAGCTCTTCGCCACCCAGGGCTTCGATCAGCTGTGGCAGGAATTCCGCCAGGGTCATCATCATCAGCACGAAGCTGGCGTCCTGCTGGCCGAGGGCGTCTTCGCCACCGTCCTGTTCGGCCTGGTCCTGCAGGAGGTCCTCGAACTTCAGGCGCTTGATGGTGACCTTGTCGTCCAGCAGCAGGGCCAGCTTGTCCTGCCAGGCCAGGGCCAGCTTGGTGACCAGCTTGCCGGCGCCCAGGTGGCTCTGGATCTCTTCGCTGGTCAGGTCCTGACCCTTGCAGCGCACCACGCCGCCATCTTCGCCCGCATCGCGCAACTCGCACTCGTCGAGGATGTAGAGGCCATGGGTGGCGTCACCAGCCTTGACCCAGTCGGTAAAGGTGGCCATCGGCGCCTGCTTGACGCCCAGCGGCCGGACCGGCAGCGAGCCCAGGGCATCGCGCAGGGTGGAGAGCAGGTCCTCGGCGCGCTTGGCGCTGGAGGCGTCCACCAGGATCCAGCCCTGCTTGGGATCGATGGCGGCATAGGTGGTCTGGCGACGGATGAAGGCGCGGGGCAGGAAGGCCTGGACGATCTCGTCCTTGATCTGCTCCTTCTCCTTCTTGTAGACCTTGCGCATCTGCTGGTTTTCGATCTCGTCGACCTTTTCCTGCACGGCTTCCTTGACCACGCTGCTGGGCAGGATGCGTTCTTCCTTGCGCGCGGCGATCAGGAAGAAGCCCTGGCTTTCGTGCACCAGCGGCAGGTCCGGGCCCTTGCCGAAGGGGGCGACGAAGCCATAGGTGGACAATTCCTGGCTGGCGCAGGGGCGGGCGGGCTTGGCGGCGAGGGCGGCTTCGAGGGCTTCGGTCTCGAAGGCGACTTCCTGGGTGAGACGGTAGACGAGCAGATTACGGAACCACATGGTGTCACTCCCAAAAACGAAGCGCGCATTATCCGCGTCGCTCGCCCCGGAGGCCAACCCCGGATCGCGGTGGTCGTCGGGAATGCGCGCTTTCTCCAGTTGCCTGGAAGGGCAGCGCTAAGCCTTTGGAAGTGCTGGAAAATTTTTTTTCAAAAAGGGGTTGCCAGGTCGTAAGCCCCTCCGTAGAATGCGCCCCACTTCGAGAGCAAACGGGTGATTAGCTCAGCTGGGAGAGCATCTGCCTTACAAGCAGAGGGTCGGCGGTTCGATCCCGTCATCACCCACCACTCGAGGTAATGCGCAGCGGTAGTTCAGTCGGTTAGAATACCGGCCTGTCACGCCGGGGGTCGCGGGTTCGAGTCCCGTCCGCTGCGCCATTTAAAGGTTGTCTGGTCCTGAACGCCAGCAGCCATCGAATAGCGGCCCTAGTGGCCGCTTTTTCGTTTGGGCGCGATTTTTTCTGGTCGTGTCCTCTGGTGTCTTCCTTCCTTTCCTAGCGCTCCGGTCAAGCGATCTGCCAGCAGGCGGGTCGAGCGTGTGTGTAGATGCGTGTAAAACGCTGCGCGGTTTTCCACCCTGCGGCTGTTGGGCTTCGACGATGGAGCTGTCTCAGCCCAACCTACGGCAGGAGTGCGTCCTTGTAGGTTGGGTTGAGCACAGCGAAGCCCAACACTGCCCCGGGTCGGGCGCCGGCTGTTGGGCTTCGACGATGAAGCTGTCTCAGCCCAACCTACGAAAGGGAGCGTCCTTGTAGGTTGGGTTGAGCGTAGCGAAGCCCAACATTGCCCCGGGCCAAGCTTCGGTTGTTGGGCTTCGACGATGGAGCTGTCTCAGCCCAACCTATGGCAGGAGTGCGTCCTTGTAGGTTGGGCTGAGCGCAGCGAAGCCCAACACTGCCCAGGGCTGAACTCCGGCTGTTGGGCTTCGACGATGGAGCTGTCTCAGCCCAACCTACGAAAGGGAGCGTCCTTGTAGGTTGGGCTGAGCGCAGCGAAGCCCAGCACTGCCCCGAGCCGAGCTTCGGTTGTTGGGCTTCGACGATGGAGCTGTCTCAACCCAACCTACGACAGGGAGCGTCCTTGTAGGTTGGGTTGAGCGTAGCGAAGCCCAACATTGCCCAGGGCCAAGCTTCGGCTGTTGGGCTTCGACGATGGAGCTGTCTCAGCCCAACCTACGAAAGGGAGCGTCCTTGTAGGTTGGGCTGAGCGCAGCGAAGCCCAACACTGCCCCGGGCCGAGCTTCGGTTGTTGGGCTTCGACGATGGAGCTGTCTCAACCCAACCTACGACAGGGGGCGTCCTTGTAGGTTGGGCTGAGCGCAGCGAAGCCCAACAAGGCGGTCAGCCCCTTACCGCTTCCAACACCGCTTCCAACGGATGACGCAGGCGGCGGTCGTCGAGGCGCTTGACCTGGCTGCGGCAAGAGTAGCCGGTGGCCAGGGCTTCGCCCTGTTCCGCCGGTACCGCCAGGGCGCGGGCCCAGGACTGGTCGTAGATCACCTTGGAGGTCGCGAGATTCCGCGCCTCGTGGCCGTAGGTGCCGGACATGCCGCAGCAGCCGGTGCTTTCCGGCTTGAGGCCCAGACCCAGGCGTTCGAACACCTGCTGCCACTGGCTGACGCTGGCCGGGGCGTTGGTTTTTTCGGTGCAGTGGCCGAGCAGGCGATAGACCTTGTCGCCGACCACCTGCTTCTCTTCCGGCAGCACCTGCAGCAGCCATTCCTGGGGCAGCAGCACCTCGGGCATCCGGGCGATGCCGGGGACCTTGGGGTATTCCTGGCGATAGACCAGGGTCATGGCTGGATCCAGGCCCACCAGCCTGACGCCGAAGCCGGCCAGGCTGGCGAGTCCTGCCGCGTTGCGTCGCGCCGTGCGCTCGAAGGCGCCGAGGAAGCCCTGCACCTGCAGCGGCTTGCCGTTGGCGCGATAGGGCGCGAGGAACACTCGCTGGCCGAGCCGCGCGGCCAGTTCGAGAAAGGCCGCGGTGAGCGGCGTCTCGAAGTAGCGGGTGAAGGCGTCCTGCACCAGCACGATGGTCTTGGCGCGTTCTTCATCGCTCAGGGCCAGCAGCCGCTCGGGGGTGGCGATCTGTACCTGCCACTGCTGCATGACCGGCACCAGGTCGAAACGGCTGAGCAGGGGGCTGTCGACCATGCCGATGCGCTCGGCGAACAGCCGCTGGATGGGTGTGGCGCCCATGACGGCGTTGTAGAGACCGGGCGCGCGGGCGAACAGCGGCAGGCTGAATTCCAGGGAGCCGATCAGGTAGTCGCGCAGGGGGCGCAGGTAGCGACGGTGATAGAGCTCGAGAAAGCGCGAGCGGAATTCCGGGACGTTGACCTTGATCGGGCACTGGCCTGCGCAGGACTTGCAGGCCAGGCAGCCGGCCATGGCGTCATAGACTTCGTGGGAGAAATCCGCCTCGGCCTGGCGGCCGTTGCGCCAGCGCTGGGGCAGAGCCTTTAGCCAGTTCAGGGCGCCACGCGGGGCCGGAGCCAGGACATCAATGCCGGCCTGGCCTTGCAGGCGCAGCCATTCGCGGATCAGGGAGGCACGGCCTTTCGGCGAGTGAATGCGCTGGCGGGTAGCCTTCCAGGACGGGCACATGGCGTCATCGGGATCGTAGTTGTAGCAGGCGCCGTTGCCGTTGCAGTGCATGGCGGTGCCGTAGCTCTGCCAGACGCGCTCGTCGAGGGTGCGGTCCAGTTCGCCCCTGAGGGTCACGCCATCGACCTTGAGCAGCTCGGCGCCGCTGGCGAGCGGGGTGGCGATCTTGCCCGGATTGAGCTGGTTGTGCGGATCGAAGGCACCCTTGAGCGCCTGCAGCGCGGGATAGAGATCGCCAAAGAACGCTGGCGCATATTCCGAGCGCACGCCCTTGCCGTGTTCGCCCCAGAGCAGTCCGCCGTATTTCTGCGTCAGTACGGCCACCTGGTCGGAGATCGGCCGCACCAGCGCCGCCTGGCGCGGGTCTTTGAGATCCAGCGCCGGACGCACGTGCAGCACCCCGGCGTCGACGTGGCCGAACATGCCGTATTGCAGGTTGTGGCCGTCGAGCAGGGCGCGGAATTCGGCGATGAAGTCGGCCAGGCGCTCCGGCGGCACCGCGGTGTCTTCGACGAAGGGCTGCGGACGGATCTCGCCCTGGACATTGCCCAGGAGCCCCACGGCGCGCTTGCGCATGGTGTAGACGCGGGTCACGGCATTGCGGCCGATGGCCAGGGTGTGGCCCAGGCGCTCGACAGTGACGTCCTGGCGTAGGTGCTCCAGAAAGCCCTGGACGCGGGCGTCCACTGCCTCGGGATCGTCGCCGCTAAATTCCACCAGGTTGATGCCCAGGGTAGGGCGCTCCACGTCCTCGGGAAAGTATTCCGCCACGCTGTGCCAGACGATGTCCTGCATGGCCAGCAAGAGCACCTTGGAATCCACCGTCTCGATGGACAGCGGCTTCAATTCGATCAAGGCGCGGGCATCGCGCAGGGCGTCCATGAAACTGGCGTAGCGGACGTTGACCAGCACCGAGTACTTGGGAATCGGCAGGACGTTGAGCTTGGCCTCGGCGATGAAGGCCAGAGAGCCCTCGGCGCCGCACAGCACGCTGTTGAGGTTGAAGCGGCCGTCCGGCTCGACCAGGTGCGCCAGGTCATAACCGGTCAGGCAGCGGTTGAGCTTGGGAAAGCGCGCCTCGATCAGCGCGGCCTGGTTCTCGGCGATGTCCCGCGCGCAGCGGTAGACCGCGCCAGTACGGTCCTGGCGGGCGCAGAGGGCGTCCAGCTCGGCGCTGTCCACCGGGCGACTTTCCACACGTTCGCCGCCGATCAGGTAGGCGTCCAGTTCCAGTACGTGGTTGCGGGTCTTGCCGTAGGTCACGCTGCCCTGGCCACTGGCGTCGGTGTTGATCATGCCGCCGATGGTGGCGCGGTTGGAGGTGGACAACTCCGGGGCGAAGAACAGCCCGTGGGGCCTGAGCGCGGCGTTGAGCTGGTCCTTGACCACCCCGGCCTGCACCCGTACCCAGCCCTCTGCGGCGTTGATCTCCAGGATCCGGTTCAGGTGGCGGGAAAGGTCGACCACGATACCGTCGGTGAGCGACTGGCCATTGGTGCCGGTGCCGCCGCCGCGCGGGGTCAGGACCACGCCCTGGAAGCGCGCCTCGCCCATCAGTTGGGCCAGTCGCTGGACGTCGGCGCTGTCCTTGGGAAAGACCGCGGCCTGCGGCAGGCGCTGGTAGATGGAGTTGTCGGTGGCCATGACCGTACGGCTGGCATGGTCCGGTGCGATCTCACCCTGGAAGCCGCTGGCGGCGAGGGCGCTGAGGAAGTCGGTGTAGGCGGCGGCGAGGGGCGCCGGGGCCGGCAGGCGGGCGATCATGTTCATCAGGCGAGCTCTCTGGCGGCGGATGGCCGTCTCCTTCAGCGAACGAAGGAATGGCATCGACCTTTTCTGGCTATAGTAGGCATTCTCACCACAGCGCGCCGGGGCCACAACCGAAGATTCCGCCGCCTATGCCGGAAGATCCTGAATGAATCACCGTCGCCTGACGCCCTCCATGTCGCTGCTGCTGGCCTTCGAGGCGGCGGCGCGCCATGAGAGCTACACCCGGGCGGCCGAAGAGCTGTCGCTGACCCAGAGCGCCGTGGGCCGCCAGGTGCAGGCGCTGGAGCAGTTGCTGGGGCTGACGCTGTTCCGCCGCGAGGGCCGCCAGATCGTCCTGACCGATGTGGGCCGGGCCTATAGCCGTGAACTGGGCCTGGCCTTGGGACAGATCCGCAGCGCCACCCTGCAGGCCATGGCCTTCGCCTCCGGGCAGGGCACCCTGCGCCTCGCGGTGCTGCCGACCTTTGGTTCCAAGTGGCTGTTGCCGCGCCTGGGCGATTTCTATGCCGCCCACCCCGGCATGCTGGTGCACCTGCACTCGCGGATCCAGGCGGTGGACTTCGCCGCCAGCGAGATCGATGCCGCCATCAGCGTCGGCAGCGGTGACTGGCCAGGGCTTTGTGCCCATCCGCTGCAGGCCGAGCAGCTTGTGGTGATTGCCAGCCCGACGACGCTGGCCGCGTTACCGGAGGCGACGCCGGCGACCCTGGCTAGCCAGTTGCTCCTGGGCGTGGCCAACAATCCCCAGGCCTGGGGTGAATGGTTCCGCCACCATGAGCTGCCGCATCGGGCCATGCGCCCGGGGCCGAGTTTCGAGCTGACCTCGCACCTGATCCAGGCGGTGCGCGCCGGCATCGGCATCGGCCTGGTGCCGCGGGTGCTGGTGGAGGACGAACTGGCCCAAGGCGAGCTGCTGGCCTGCGGGCCGGCGCTGGTCAGCCGGCGCAGCTATTACCTGGTCTATCCGCCGCGCAACGAAGGGCTGCCGTCGCTGCAGGCCTTTCGCCAGTGGCTGCTGGCCGAGATCAACGAAGGAGAGGGACAGCCATGAGCAAGCCGGGACAGCGGGTACTGGCCGCGCTGCGGCAGATGATTCTGTCCGGCGAGCTCACGGCGGGTGAGCGGCTGGCGGAGATCCCCACCGCCGAACGCTTCGCCGTGTCGCGCATGCCGGTGCGCCTGGCCCTGCGCACCCTGGCCCAGGAGGGCTTGCTGGAGCGCAGCGGCGCCCGGGGCTATCAGGTGAGGGCACTGACGGGCGCGGATCTGGAAGGCGCGGTGGAAGTGCGCGGTGTGCTGGAGGGCCTGGCCGCGCGCCAGGCGGCCGAGCGCGGCCTGGATGCGGCCACGCGCGCCACGCTGGAAGACTGCCTGCGCCGTGGCGATCGATTGTTCGCCAAGGGGCATGTGCGGCTGGAGGACCTGGAGGAGTATCACGATCTCAATCGGGCGTTCCACCAGGCCATCGTCGCGGCCAGCGGCAATCCGGCCATTGCCGTGGCCCTGGGACGCCACGAGCACCTGCCCTTCGCCTCGGTGAGCGCCCTGGCGGTGGATGCCGAGGATCTCGAGCGCGAGTATCGCCGCTTCAATTTCGCCCACCTGCAGCACCATGCGGTGTTCGACGCCCTGGTGCGCGGCCAGGGCGCCCGCGCCGAGGGGATCATGCGCGAGCATGCCCAGGCGACCCTGGGCTATGCGCGGTGGTTCGGTGGGGAAGAGGGCGAGGCGGGGGCGATGAAGGTGCTGGTGTAGGGCGGGTCCTCACCCCGGCCCTCTCCCAAGGGGAGAGGGGAAGGTAGGGGTAGGGCGGGCTCGGTTTGTCAGAGATCCAGCACCAGGCGCTCGCCCTTGGCGCGGGAGCAGCAGGGGGTGAAGCGGTCGTTGGCGGCGTGCTCGGCCGCGGAGAGAAAGAGGTCGCGGTGTTCGGGTTCACCGGCCAGCACCGGGGTCAGGCAGGTGCCGCAGAGGCCCTGGCCACAGGATACCGGCAGGACGACACCCAGGTCCGCCAAGACCTCGACCACGCTGCGCTCGGCCGGTACCTGCACGCGGCGACCGCTGCGCGCCAGTTCCACCTCGAAAGGGCGTTGCTCGCCCTGGGCCGCGGGATCGGCGGCGAAGTATTCGCGATGGATCTGGCCGGGTTGCCAACCCTGGGCCTGGGCGGCGTCCACCACGGCGGCCATGAAGCCGGCCGGGCCGCAGACATAGAGATGGTCGTCCGGCGCCGCCGGGCCGAGCAGGTGCTGGAAGTTGGGTCTCAGCGCCGGATCGTGCTGGTCGAAGTGGATCCTGACCTGGTCGGCATAGGGCCGCGCCTTGAGCCAGGGGATGAAGGCGGCGTGCTCGCGATCCCGCACCAGGTAGCGCAGGCTGAAGCGCGCGCCCTGCTGATGGAGCTGCTCGGCCATGGCCAGGATCGGGGTGATGCCGATACCACCGGCCAGCAGCTGGGTGCGGCGCGCAGTGGGGACCAGTGCGAAGAGGTTGCGCGGCTCGCTCACCTGCAGGCGATCACCTACCTCCAATTCATGCATGGCCTGGGAGCCGCCGCGGGAGTCGGCGACGAGGAGCACCGCAATGCGATAGCGAGTCGGGGCGGGCTCGGGTGCGGTGCAGAGCGAATAGTGGCGGACCAGGCCGTCGCCCAGGGTGATCTCCAGGTGAGCGCCGGCGCTGAAGCCGGGCAGCGGGCCGCCGTCGGCCCGGGCCAGGTCGAACGCCAGGATGGTGGGGGCCTCGCGTTGCACGGCGGTGACGATCAAATCGAGCATGACTGTCTCCTAGGCGATCTGCCGGACCGGGATGCCGGTGGCGGCCTGTTCGGCGGCCAGCAGGCGGTCGATGATCTGCCGCGACTGCACCCCGCCGGCATCGATGTTGAGCTTGAGCAGCCCGCGCTCGGGATAGCGCAAGAGGTTCTGCTGCTGGCGTTCGAGCATCTCCAGGTCTTCGCCGAAGATCTTGCCCTGGCCCTCGCGGATGCTGGCGGTGAGCTCGGCGTCCTCCGCCTTGAAGTTGCGTGCCATGCCCCAGAAGTACCAGATCGAGGTCTCGGTCTCGGGGGTGATGAAGTCCACCACCACGCTGGCGGCCTTGACCGCCGCCGGGGCGTCGTAGCCACCATGGCCGGCATGGGCCACGCCCACCTCGATCATCACGTGGCTGGGCGGAGTGAAGCGGCAGATCTGCCAGCGATCCACCGGGACGTCATCGGCCAGGCCATTGCCACGTAGCGCCATGCGCCAGAAGGGTGGGGCGGAGATGTTTTCCATGTGCCGGCTGGTGATGACCTCGTCGCCTTCGACGCGGGTGACCGGCGGCGCCTCGTCGATCTCCTTCTGGCCGATGCTGGAGGCATGGACGTAGGTCTCGTGGGTGAGATCCATGAGGTTGTCGATCATCAGCCGGTAGTCGCACTGGATATGGTAGAGACCGCCGCCATAGGCCCAATCGGGGCTTTCGGCCCATTCCAGATAGGGAATCAGGGCCGGATCGGCCTTGGCCTGGTCACCTGGCCAGACCCAGATGAAGCCGTGCCGCTCCACGGCGGCATAGGGGCGTACCGCGGGAAAGACGCCGACCCGCTGGCCTGGCATGCCCAGGGTCTTGCCGCCGCAGCCCATCTCCAGGCCGTGATAGCCGCAGACCAGGGTGCCGTCGCGGACGAAGCCCAAGGACAGCGGCGCGCCACGGTGCGGGCAGAAGTCTTCCAGGGCCACCACCTGGCCGTTGGCATCGCGATAGAAGACCAGGGGTTCGCCGCAGATCTGGCGCCCCAGGGGTTTGTCTTGGACTTCGTCGGGGGTGCAGGCGACGTACCAGGCATTCTTCGGGTACATGATCGGGACCTCTTGTTGTTGTCTATTGGATCCAATAATCGATTGAGGTCATCCAGGGTGTCAATGCGGCTAGTCGGTAGCCAAGAGCGATTGCTGCTCGATAATCGCCCAGTAAATACCTGTCGCTTAGAGCCAATCCGGTCCCGAATGGCCTTGATTGAATGGGTTTCCAAGTGTTGAAGCGGCTGGTGACACCGCCACGGGTGGGACTCGGATAGGCCGAGGCATCTTGTGAATTGGATCCATATTTGCCAGCTTAAGCAGGCTGAGATTCCAACAACAAGAACCCAAGGATGCTCGCCATGTCAGTACTCGTCGCCGTCTTTCCGTCCACGCCCGGGCGCGGCACCTGTCGCCGCCGTCACCTGCTCAGTGCGCGAGGTGGGCTATGACCGACCTGCGCGAGATCATCGACCAGGGATCCATGCGTGGTTTCCAGTACCTGGCGGTGCTGGTCTGCATCCTGCTCAACATGATCGACGGCTTCGATGTGCTGGTGATGGCCTTCACCGCGGCCTCGGTATCCCGCGAGTGGGGGCTCTCCGGCGCTCAGGTGGGGCTGCTGCTCAGCGCCGGTCTGGTGGGCATGGCGGCCGGTTCGCTGCTGCTGGCGCCACTGGCCGATCGCTGGGGCCGCCGCTGGCTGATCCTGGTCTGCCTGCTGCTCTCGGGGCTCGGCATGCTGCTCTCGGCGTTGGCCGGATCACCTCTGCAACTGGCGCTGCTGCGTGGCCTGACCGGATTGGGCGTGGGCGGGGTGCTGGCCAGCAGCAACGTGATCGCCAGCGAATACTCGGCGCGCCGCTGGCGAGGTCTGGCAGTCAGCCTGCAGGGCATGGGCTATGCGCTGGGGGCGACCCTGGGTGGACTGCTGGCGGTCTGGCTGCTGTCGCACTGGGGCTGGCGCGCGGTCTTCTGTGCCGGCGGTCTACTCACCCTGGGGGCCATCCCGCTGGTGCTCGTCGGTCTGCCCGAGTCCCTGGATTTCCTGCTCACGCGCCAGCCAGCCGGCGCCCTGGTGCGGGTCAATCGCCTGGCCAGGAGACTCGGCCAGCCCGAGCTCGCCGTGCTGCCGCCGCGGCTGGAAAACTCCACAGCGGGCGGTACTGTCGGCCGGCTGCTGGCGCCTGCCTTGCGGCGCACGACCCTGCTGGTGTGGACGCTGTTCTTCCTGGCCATGTTCGGCTTCTACTTCATCATGAGCTGGACGCCCAAGCTGCTCACCACCCTGGGGCTGTCCGAGCAGCAGGGGGTGGCCGGTGGCGTCCTGCTGAGCGTGGGCGGCATCTTTGGCGCCGCCCTGGTGGGTCTACTGTTCGCCCGCCTGCCACTGTCCCGGGCGCTGGGCGGCTTCATGCTGACCACCGCGCTGCTGCTGGTGGTCTTCGCCCACCTGGGCAGTTCCTACCTGGGTGCCCTGGCCATGGGGCTGCTGATCGGACTGTTCGCCAATGGCTGCGTCGCCGGCCTCTATGCGCTACCGGCGCTGGCCTATGCCGCCGAGGTGCGGGCCACCGGGGTGGGCTGGGGCATCGGCATCGGTCGCCTGGGCGCCATCCTCTCGCCGGTGGTGGCCGGGTTGCTGCTCGACCAGGGTTGGCCACCGCTGCGGCTGTATCTGGTCTTTGCCGGGGTGTTCGTCGCGGCGGGGCTGCTGCTCCTGCTGACCCGGCCCGAGCAACGACATACCGCCACGGAGCTGAGTCGGCGGCAGGGCGAGGCGCTGGGCTAGCCGCTTTTGGCAAGGTCATCGTTTTGCCAAAAATAGTTAATTGACTTAACTAATTCCCTGGCGTAGCTTCGGCTCCATACCCACCCAACAACAAGAGGCACACGCCATGGGCAGTTACGACGGACGTTGGCAGACGGTCAAAGTGGACATCGAGGACGGTATCGCCTGGGTGACGCTCAATCGTCCGGAAAAACGCAATGCCATGAGTCCCACCCTCAACCGCGAGATGGTCGAGGTGCTGGAGACCCTTGAGCAGGACGCCAGCGCCGGCGTGCTGGTGCTGACCGGTGCGGGCGATGCCTGGACCGCGGGCATGGACCTTAAGGAATACTTCCGCGAGACCGATGCCGGCCCCGAGATCCTGCAGGAAAAGATTCGCCGCGAAGCCTCCCAGTGGCAGTGGAAGCTCCTGCGCATGTACGCCAAGCCGACCATCGCCATGGTCAACGGCTGGTGCTTTGGCGGCGGCTTCAGCCCGCTGGTGGCCTGCGACCTGGCCATCACCGCCGACGAGGCCACCTTCGGCCTGTCCGAGATCAACTGGGGCATTCCCCCGGGCAACCTGGTGAGCAAGGCCCTGGCCGACACCGTGGGCCATCGCACCGCCCTCTACTATGTGATGACCGGCAAGACCTTCAGCGGTCCCGAGGCTGCCGCCATGGGCCTGGTCAACCAGAGCGTGCCGCGCGACCAGTTGCGTGAGGTGACCACCGCCCTGGCGCGTGAGCTGCTGGACAAGAATCCGGTGGTGCTGCGTGCCGCCAAGGTCGGCTTCAAGCGCTGCCGCGAACTGACCTGGGAGCAGAACGAGGACTACCTCTATGCCAAGCTCGACCAGTCGCGGCTGCAGGATCCGGAGGGCGGTCGCGAGCAGGGCATGAAGCAGTTCCTCGACGACAAGAGCATCAAACCGGGTCTGCAGACCTACAAGCGCTAGATCGCCACCGCCCCACGCACAACAACAAGAGGTAGCGTCATGGTCGAGGTATCCCTGCTCATCGGCGGCGCCAGCCGCCCGGCCGGCGACGGTCGCAGCTATCAGCGTTGCCATCCGGTGACCGGCGCGGTGGTCTCCACCGTGGCCGCCGCCACCCTGGACGACGCCGACTCCGCGGTGGCCGCGGCCCAGGCCGCCCTTCCCGCCTGGGCCGCGCTACCGCCGGGCGAGCGCCGTCGCCGTCTGCTGGCTGCCGCCGATGGTCTGGCCGCGCGCAGTAGCGAATTCGTCGCCCTCGCCGGAGAGACCGGGGCCATGGCCAACTGGTACGGCTTCAATGTCCACCTGGCGGCCAACATGCTGCGCGAGGCAGCGGCCATGACCACCCAGATCCAGGGCGAGGTCATACCGTCCGACGTGCCCGGCAGCTTCGCCATGGCGCTGCGCCAGCCGTGCGGCGTGGTGCTGGGCATCGCCCCCTGGAACGCCCCGGTGATCCTCGGTACCCGCGCCCTGGCCATGCCGCTGGCCTGCGGCAACACCGTGGTGCTCAAGGCCTCGGAGCAGAGCCCGGGCGTGCACCGGCTGATCGGCCAGGTGCTGCAGGATGCCGGCCTGGGCGACGGCGTGGTCAACGTCGTCACCAACGCCCCGGAGGATGCCCCGGCCATTGTCGAGCGACTGATCGCCAACCCGGCGGTCCGGCGCGTCAACTTCACCGGTTCCACCCGGGTCGGTCGTATCGTCGGTGAACTGTCGGCGCGCCATCTCAAGCCGGCCGTGCTGGAGCTGGGCGGCAAGGCACCGCTGCTGGTGCTGGAGGACGCCGACCTGGATGCCGCGGTCGCTGCGGCGGCCTTTGGCGCCTACTTCAACCAGGGACAGATCTGCATGTCCACCGAGCGCCTGCTGGTGGACAGCCGTATCGCCGACGCCTTCATCGAGCGCCTGGCGGCCAAAGTGCGCACCCTCAAGGCCGGTGATCCCAGTGCAGCCGATTCGGTGCTGGGCTCCCTGATCGACGCCAGCGCCGGCACCCGCATCAAGGCCATGATCGACGACGCCGTGGGCAAGGGCGCGCGGCTGGTCTGCGGTGGCGAGCTGGAGGGCAGCATCCTGCAGCCGACGCTGCTGGATGGCGTCACCGCCGAGATGCAGCTCTATGCCGAGGAATCCTTCGGCCCGGTGGCGGTGGTGATCCGCGCCGAGGGCGACGAAGCCCTGCTGCGCCTGGCCAACGATTCCGAATTCGGCCTCTCGTCGGCCATCTTCAGTCGCGACACCGCCCGTGCCCTGGCGCTGGCCCAGCGAGTGGAGAGTGGCATCTGCCACATCAACGGCCCCACGGTGCACGACGAGGCGCAGATGCCCTTCGGCGGCGTCAAGTCGAGCGGCTACGGCAGCTTCGGCTCGCGCGCTTCCATCGAGCACTTCACCCAGTTGCGTTGGGTGACGCTGCAGACGGGGCCGCGCCACTACCCGATCTGATCAGCGTCCGCCGTCCCTCGCTCCTGTCGCGACAACAATAAGAGGCGCCCTCGGGCGCCAGCCCAGAGGAGAATTCAAGGTGAGTCACGTCACGCACACCCGCGCGCCCGCTGATCAGCCGCTGCGCTATCGCCCGGTGACCCTGGGCCACCCCGGCGTCACCGTGGAAGAGCGGGGTGGACTGCTCTACATGGCCTCCCAGGAAGCCCTGACCCCGCCGCCGCCGCGACTGTTGGATCGGCTGCTGCACTGGGCCGGGGTGGCACCGAACCGCACCTTCTTCGCTGCCCGGGACACCGGCGGCGCCTGGCGCGACTTCTCCTATGGCGAGATGCTGCAGCGGGTGCGCCAGCTGGCCGCCGCGCTGTTGGAGTTCGGCCTCTCCGCCGAACGCCCGCTGGCGATCCTCTCCGGCAACGATCCCGAACATCTGCAATTGGCCATGGCGGCCCTCTACGCCGGCATTCCCTTCTGCCCGGTGTCGCCCGGCTATGCACTGCTGTCCCAGGATCACGCCAAGCTGCGCCATGTCTGCGGTCTGCTGCAGCCGGGACTGGTGTTCGTCAGCGATGGTCCGGCCTTCCAGAAGGCGCTGGACGCCGTGCTGCCGGCCAACGTGCCGGTGATCGCGACCCGGGGTCAGGTACAGGGGCGCATCAGCCTGGCCTTCGAGTCGCTGCTCGCTCGCGGTGAATTGGCCGCGGCCGAGCGTGCCTTCGCCGCGACCGGCCCGGACAGCATCGCCAAGTTTCTCTTCACCTCGGGTTCCACCAAGTTGCCCAAGGCGGTGACCACCACCCAGCGCATGCTCTGCGCCAACCAGCAGATGCTGCTGCAGACCTTTCCGGTGTTTGGCGAAGAGCCGCCGGTGCTGGTGGACTGGCTGCCCTGGAACCACACCTTCGGCGGCAGCCACAACCTGGGCATCGTGCTCTACAACGGCGGCACCTTCTATCTGGACGAAGGCAAGCCGACGCCCCAGGGCTTCGGCGAGACCCTGCGCAACCTGCGCGAGGTATCACCCACCGCCTACCTGACGGTGCCGCGCGGCTGGGAAGAGTTGGCCAATGCCCTGGAGCGCGACGCCGAGTTGCGCGAGCGCTTCTTCGCCCGCATGCGGCTGTTCTTCTTTGCCGCGGCGGGGCTGTCGCAAAGCGTCTGGGATCGTCTGGATCGCATCGCCGAGGCCCACTGCGGCGAACGCATCCGCATGATGGCCGGCCTGGGTATGACCGAGGCCTCGCCCAGTTGCACCTTCACCACCGGACCCCTGTCGGTGGCCGGCTACGTCGGGGTACCGGCGCCGGGGTGCGAACTCAAGCTGGTGCCGGTGGACGGCAAGCTGGAAGGGCGCTTCCGCGGGCCGCACATCATGCCTGGCTACTGGCGCGATGCCGGCCAGACCGCCGCCTGCTTCGACGAAGAGGGGTTCTACTGCTCGGGCGATGCCCTCAAGCTGGTCGATCCGGCCAACCCGCAACTGGGCCTGATGTTCGATGGCCGCATCGCCGAGGACTTCAAGCTGTCGTCCGGGGTGTTCGTCAGCGTCGGTCCCCTACGCAATCGCGCGGTGCTGGAGGGCACGCCGCTGGTGCAGGACGTGGTGGTGGCGGCGCCGGATCGCGAGTGTCTGGGACTGCTGGTCTTCCCGCGCCTGGCGGATTGCCGGCAACTGGCCGGGCTGGACGACGGCGTCGATGCCGCCACGGTACTGGCCAGCGCGCCGGTGCAGGACTGGTTCGCCGCCTGGCTCAAGCGCCTCAATCGCGAGGCCTCGGGCAACGCCAGCCGCCTGGAATGGATCGCCCTGCAGGAGGAACCGCCATCCGCCGACCGTGGTGAGATCACCGACAAGGGCTCGCTCAACCAGCGCAGCGTCCTGACCCATCGCGCGGAACGCCTGGAAGCCTGCTATCGCGGAACGGCGCCGCTGTTGATCAGGGCGTGACGATAGGTACCGGGGTCCCCCTCACCCCAGCCCTCTCCCCGAGGGAGAGGGGGCGTTCGGTGCAGGTTGGCTTTCCGTAGGTTGCGGCTGAGCACAGCGAAGCCCAACAGGGCGCTGCCTCAGGCGCTGTCGATCTCCCTCACCCCGGCCCTCTCCCCGAGGAAGAGGGGGCGATCGGTGCAAGCTAGCTTTCCGTAGGTTGCGGCTGAGCACAGCGAAGCCTAACAGGGCGCTGCCCCAGACGCTGCCAATCTCCCTCACCCCAACCCTCTCTCTGATGGAGAGGGGGCGATCGGTGCAAGCTAGCTTTTCGTAGGTTGCGGCTGAGCGCAGCGAAGCCCAACAGGGTACTGCCCCAGACGCTGCCAGTATCCCTCACCCCAACCCTCTCCCCGAGGGAGAGGGGGCGATCGGTGCAAGCTGGCTTTTCGTAGGTTGCGGCTGAGCGCAGCGAAGCCCAACACAACACCCGGCGATCAACCTTCAGCCCAGCTCTCCATTGAGCTTGCGCAGCAGGCGCAACAGCTCGGTTCGTTCGGCGTCGTCCAGCGGGGCGCTGGCGGCACGGTCGCTGGCAGCGGCGCGTTCTTTGAGTTCGCCCACCAGGGCGCGGCCCTGCTCGGTGAGGTGCAGGGCGTAGGCGCGGCGATCCTGGGTGCCGCGCACCCGCTCGGCCAGGCCCTGGCGTTCCAGCTTGTTCAGCAGCAGGACCAGTTGCGGCGGCTCGATGGCCAGGCGCCGGGCCAGGTCGGCCTGCATCAGGCCCGGTTCCTGTTCGAGGATCACCAGGGCGGTGAACTGGGCAGGGCGCAGGTCGTATTCGGCCAGGCTGTCCACCAGGTGCTGGAACATCTTCATCTGGGCGCGGCGCAGGGCATAGCCTACGGCGGTGTCCAGCCAGGGAGTGGCGGCAGGGTCCAGGGGCGTGGCGTCGTCGGGGGAACTCATCGGCGGGAAGGGCTTCCGTCGGAGATGGCGAGAGGAGGGTATCGAGGGGTCATTCTAGTCCAGATCCCGTCTCGCGCGTCGATGGCGATAGGCGAACTGGGCACGACTCAGGCCGAGCAGTCGTGCCGCGGCGGCCACGTTGCCGTGGCTGTGCGCCAGGGCTTCGTCGAGCAGCTCGGCTTCCAGCTGGCCCAGGTGCAGCGGGCGTTCGCCAGCCACGCCGAGGCGCTCCAGCCAACCGGCTGTCTGCGGCGCCGGTTCCAGGAGGTCGGCCGGCAGCGGCTCGCCGCGAAACAGGTGGGGCAGGTCGATGAGTTCGCCCGGATCGCTGGCGATCACCCCGCGCTCCACCAGATTCTGCAATTCCCGTACGTTGCCGGGAAAATCGTAGCGCAGCAGCGCCTTGAGGGCGCGCATGGTCAGCCCCACCGGCGGGCGTTCGTAGGCGGCGCAGAAGCGGCGCAGGAACAGATCCACCAGCAGCGGTACGTCGTCGCGGCGGTCCCGCAGGGGTGGGATGCCGATGGGATAGACGTTGAGACGATAGAAGAGGTCTTCGCGGAAGTCGCCACGGCGCACCGCGTCGCGCAGGTCCAGGTTGGTGGCGGCGACTACCCGTACGTCCACCCTGAGGGTGCGGCTGCCGCCGACCCGTTCGATCTCCCGCTCCTGCAGCGCGCGCAGCAGCTTGCCCTGACCGGGCAGGCTCAGGCAGGCGATCTCGTCGAGGAACAGCGTACCGCCCTGGGCCCGTTCGAAGCGCCCGGCGCGGGACTGGTTGGCGCCGGTATAGGCACCGCGCTCCACGCCGAACAATTCGGCTTCGATGAGATTCTCGGGAATGGCCGCGCAGTTGAGCGCGACGAAGGGGCCGTCGGCGCGGCGGCTGAGGCGGTGAAGGTGGCTGGCGAACAGCTCCTTACCCACTCCGGATTCGCCAGTGAGCAGCACCGTGGCCGGGGTCGGGGCGACCCGTTGTAGCGCCTGGAAGGCGCTGTTGAAGGCCGCCGAGGCGCCTACCAGCGGCTGGCCGTCGACGGCGTGGGGCAGGGGCGCGGGCAGGCGTTCGGTGGCGGCTGTCTCGGGAGCGCCGTCGCCGGCGGCATTGAGATAGCGCAGGTCCTCCGCCACGTCGGGCCAGCGTTCGGCATTGCGGCCTTCGACCCGGCAGACATGGTGGCCCATGGCCCGGCATTCCACCTCGCGAAAGATCACCAGGCGGCCGAACAGGCTGCTGACGTAGCCGATGGCATAGCCGATCTCCATCCAGCAGGCCGGATCGCTGCCCTGGCCATGGGCGATCTGGTGCTCGTCGCATTCGGCCGAGTGGTGCCAGAGGAATTCGCCGCCATAGCGGCCCTGATCGACATCGAATTCGAAATGCAGCGGCTCGACCCGCACCAGCCCCTCCAGGCCGTGCAGGCGGGTGCCGGCCGCGAAGATGGCGGCGGCGTCGGCCTGGGGCCAGCGCTTGCGCACCAGCTCGGCATCGCGCACTCCGGACAGATAGCCGACCCGGGTCAGCAGCCCGCGGGCGCGTTCCTGACCCAGGGCGCCGATCAGCTCGCGCCGCAGGGCGCCAAAGGCGGAGGCATGCACCAGCAGCATGCGCTGGTCGTTGAGCCAGATGCGACCATCGCCGGGCGAGAAGAACAGGCACTCGGCCAGTTCCGCCTGGGTCGGGCTGGCGCTGCCGTCCCAGGCGGCGCTGTCGCCCCGGTACAGGCCAGGGGTGACCTGCTGCAAGGCGTTGAGGGACAGGCGTTCGGACCGGGCCATGGCACCACCTCCCAGGTGACTTGCGCAAATGCGCAATCGAGGAAAAGGTTATACCTCATAACTTTATCTTTTGAGCAAGGCGTTTGCCGGGTGGGCTGGGTGTCTTTGCCCACCTAAATCAGCAAGTCCCTGATTGAACGACTCTTTCTCCTGCCAGCCCGGGCTGGGCACAGCCCTTGCTCCCTTATCTGTGCCCACCGCGGCCCGATAACAACAAGGAGAAGGCTATGAGCAGACCATCCACGCCGTTCCTGGACGGCGCACCCTGGCGCGAGCGGATTTTCGATGGCGACTGGATCGCCGCTAAGGGCGGCACCCTGGAGGTCATCGAACCCGCCACCGGCCAGCCCCTGCATCGCACGGGCCTCGCCAGCGTCGCCGACATCGACCAGGCCTGCGCCAAGGCGGCCCAGGCGCAACCGGCCTGGGCCGCCTGGACGGCCCGGCAAAAGGCCGCGCTGTTCCTGGCGGCCGCCGCGCAGCTCGAATTGAATCGCGCCGAACTGGCACCCCTGATCGCCCGGGAGACCGGCGGCATCCTGTCCAAGGCCGAGCTGGAGCTGCGCGAAGCCGGAGTCATCCTGCAGCAGGTCGCCGGCCAGTTGCTGCAGCCCCATGGCGTGGTTCTGCCCAGCGAGCGTGGTGCCCTGTCCTATGCCCGCCGCCTGCCCCATGGCGTGGTGGGGGTGATCTCGCCCTTCAACTTCCCGCTGATCCTTTCCCTGCGCGCCGTGGCCCCGGCGCTGGCCTGCGGCAATGCCGTGGTACTCAAGCCGGATCACCAGACGCCGGTGAGCGGCGGCGTGCTGATCGCCCGACTGTTCGAGGCCATCGGCCTGCCCAAAGGCGTGCTGCAGGTGCTGCCCGGTCGCGCCGAGGCCGGGGCGGCGCTCTGCGCCCATCCCCAGGTGCGGATGATCGCCTTCACCGGCTCGACCCAGGCCGGGCGCCAGGTGGCGGAAAGCGCCGGGCGCCATCTGAAGAAGGTGGCGCTGGAGCTGGGCGGCAAGAATCCGCTGATCGTGCTCGATGACGCCGATCTCGACCGCGCCGCCAGCTGCGCCGCCTGGGGCAGCTTCCTGCACCAGGGCCAGATCTGCATGGCCACCGGCCTGATCCTGGTGCACCAGCGCATCGCCGCCGCCTTCAGCGAACGCCTGGTCGCCCGCGCCGCCGCCCTGCGCCTGGGTGATCCCCTGGAGCCCAGCACCCAACTCGGTCCGCTGATCAACGACCGGCAGTTGCGACGGGTGCAGGGCATCGTCGCCGATAGCCTCGCCGCCGGTGCCCGGCTGCTGCAGGGCGGTCATCACGAAGGCCTCTTCTATGCCCCCACGGTGCTCGCCGACGTCCGCCCCGGCATGCGGGCCTTCGATGAGGAAGTCTTCGGCCCGGTGGCCAGCGTGGTGACCTTCGCCGACGAGTCCGAGGCCATCGACCTGGCCAACCGCACCCCCTATGGCCTGGCGGCCGGTGTGCTGTCCGGCTCCCTGGCGCGGGCCCGGGCCCTGGGCGAACGGCTGGAGTGCGGAATGCTGCACCTCAACGACCAGACGGTGAACGACGAGGTGGTCAATCCCTTCGGCGGCCGTGGCCAGTCCGGCAATGGCGGCAGCGTCGGTGGCCTGTGCAACTGGGACGACTACAGCCAGTGGCAATGGGTGACCGAGCATAACGAGCCGCCACGCTATCCCTTCTGAGAGCCTGCTCAAAGGCTGCTGCGCGTCGGCCAAACCGCGTTGAACACGACCTGGGTCGCCAGCCCGATCGGAATGCTCATTTACCACTCGTAAACCCGAGCGCGGGTCCGATCCGCTTCCTCAGCCGTGTTCGCCTTGTTTGGCTCTAGCTCGCAAGCCTTTGAGCAGGCCCCAAACCCTTGTTTCACCCCCAATAACAACAAGAGGAAAATCCCATGACCCTGAATGGCAAGACTCTAGTGATCACCGGCGTGGCCTCCGGCATTGGCGCCGAGTTGGCGCGCCTGGCACGCTTCCAAGGCGCCACTGTGATCGGCGTCGACCGCAATCAGCCCCAGTTCAGCCTGGACGACTTCCACCAGGCCGACCTGGGTGATCCCGACAGCATCGCCGCCCTGGTCGGTCGCCTGCCGGCGCACCTGCACGGCCTGTGCAACATCGCCGGGGTACCGGGCACGGCACCCCGGGAGGCAGTGGCCCGGGTCAATTACCTCGGCCTGCGGTTGCTCAGCCAGCAACTGGTCGCGCGGTTGGGGCAGGGCGGAGCCATCGTCAACGTCACCTCCATCCTCGGCGCCGAATGGCCGCAGCGCCTGGAGCGGCACCGCGAACTGGCGCAAATCGCCGACTTCGCCCAGGCCCAGGCCTGGCTGGAGGCCCATCCGGTGGAGCAGGCCACCTGCTACCAGTACTTCAAGGAGGCGCTCATCGTCTGGAGCTTCATGCAGTCCCAGACCTGGTTCCGCGAATTCGGCGTGCGGCTGAATTGCGTGGCGCCGGGCCCGGTGTTCACGCCCATCCTCGGCGACTTCGTCAGCATGCTGGGTGAAGAGCGGGTCGCCCGCGACAGCCAGCGCATCCTGCGTCCGGCACTGGCCGACGAGGTGGCCGCGGTGATCGCCTTCCTCTGCAGCGATGCCTCGCGCTGGATCAACGGCGCCAACCTGCCAGTGGATGGTGGCCTGGCGGCCAGTTACGTCTGACCCGGATCGCCGCGCCTGCCCGGGTGCGGTGATCGCGTGTTCCCACAACAAGAACAACTTCAGGACGACGTCATGCGCACACTTTCCCGATTCGGTCTGCTGGCCGCGGCCAGTCTCGCCACCACGCTGGCCCAGGCCTACGACCTGCCCGGTCTCAACCTCGGTTCCACCAGCTTCTATGATGGTGCCCCGGCACCGGACGGCCCTGGCTGGTACCTGGCGGAATACCTGATCTATGGCAAGACCAGTCGCTTCAACGATCAGAATGGCCGCAAGCTGCCCCTGCCCAAGCAGGACCTGACCACCTTCGCCCCGGTCACCCAGCTGATCTACCTGGGGCAGCCGCTGGCCAACGGTGCCATGCCCGGCTTCACCGCCATCCTGCCCTTGCTAGCCCATGCCGATGTCGACGATGGCCTCGGCGGCCAGGCGCTGAGCGCCCGCGAAGGGGTAGGGGACCTGACCCTGGGCGCCTTCCTGCAGTTACCCACCACCACCCGCCCCGACGGCGGACCGCGCTGGGCACAGCGCATCGAGGCCGAGATCGTCGCCCCCACCGGCCGCTACGACCGCGACCGAGCGATCAATCCGGGCAGCAACTTCTGGTCCTTCAATCCCTATTACGCCACCACCTACTGGCTGACGCCCCAATGGTCGGTGACCGGGCGCTTCTGGTACCTGTGGAATGGCAAGAACGACCAGCCGCTGCGTAGCTTCGGCGCTGTCTCGGACACCCAGGCCGGCCAGGCACTGCATGCCAACTTCGCCACCCAGTACGCGCTGAACGACCGACTCAGCATCGGCCTGAGCGGCTATTGGCTCCGGCAGATCACCGATACCCAGGTGGATGGCCATGACGTCAGCGGACGCCGGGAAAAGGTCTGGGCCTGGGTCCGGGTTTCACCTACGCCTTTTCCAGACAGAACCTGGTCACCGTCAACAGCTACTTCGAGCAGGACGCCGAGAACCGCACCGAGGGACGCAAGTTCGTCGTCAACTTCCTGCATCGTCTTTAGGCAGTGGTTACCGCCTTTCAGCGTTTGAAAGGGATACCGTAAATCTGCTGAGTAGGCGGAGCCGGCGGCTGCGCCTGGGGGTGGGGCACCATGTGCCAGGTCTCGTCACGCGGCCGGCGGTCGATGTAGATCGGCACCGGCTGATAGAGGATGCCGCCGCTGCGCACCTGGGTTTCCTGGCGAAAGCTGGAAGAGGAGGAAGAGCTGCCGACCACGGTGACGTCATCGACCGGGCGCTGACGGCTGCTGGCCGGCGCGGGGACTACGGTGATCTCGCGCGGCGCAGTGACTGGCGGTGGCGTGGCGGGTTTTGGCGGGGGAGTGAAGCCGTTGCTGTCGGGCAAACGCTGCAGCGGAATGGTAGTGATCTGACTATTCGTCGGACAAGCGCCCTGGGTATAGGTCGTCTGGCCCTGGTCGTCCACGCATTTGTAGACATCCTGAGCGGCCACGACGCCACTGGCGAGCAGCAGGCCATAGAGTAGCGAACGCATGATGAGGCCCTCCGGGCACTCGAAGTGTCACCTGCAGGATACAAGATGCCCGTCATGGCTCCCAGCGGCGGTGCACGTCCCCGTGCAAGCCTGCGGCTAATCATCAGACCTTAGAGTTAGGTCTGATGCCGGTGGAGCGTATAACATCTTGAAACATTCTTTTCAGGACAGTGACGCGTGAAGTGGTTCGTGATCGGCGGTTTCTTTCTCTGTGTGTTGTACGTGCATTTTCGCGGTCGGGTGCGTCATCGCTTCCTGCGTCAGCTAGGTGATCATTCGACGGTGCTGGCACCGCTGAACACCTTCATGTTCCTGACGTCGCGGGTACCCAACCAGCCCTATCACCCGGTGGAACGCTTTCCCGAGCTCCAGGTGCTGCAGGACAACTGGCAGCTCATTCGTGACGAAGCCCTGGACCTGCTGCGTGCCGGCCAGATCAAGAAAGCCGCCGAGCACAACGATGCCGGCTTCAACTCCTTCTTCAAGAGCGGCTGGAAGCGCTTCTATCTGAAGTGGTACGGCGACAGCCATCCTTCCGCCATGCAGCTGTGCCCGCAGACCACCGGATTGCTGCGGGGCATCGGCACGGTCAAGGCGGCCATGTTCGCCGAGTTGCCGCCCGGGTCGCGGTTGGTGCGCCATCGCGATCCCTATGGCGGTTCCCTGCGCTATCACCTGGGCCTGGCCACGCCCAACGACCCACGCTGCTTCATCGAGGTGGACGGCCAGCGCTATCACTGGCGCGATGGCCAGGCAGTGGTGTTCGATGAAACCTTCATCCACTACGCCGAGAACACCACCGAGCAGGATCGCATCATCCTGTTCTGCGACATCGAGCGACCGCTGCGCTATCGCTGGGCCGGTGCCTTCAACCGCTGGGTCAGCGGTACCCTGCTGGCCTCGGCGGCCTCGCCCAATGACGCCAGCGACCGCACCGGAGGCCTCAACCGCGCCTTCCGGCACCTCTATCGCATCCGTCAACGCGGCAAGGCGCTGAAGAAGCGCAACCGCTTCCGCTACTACCTCGAACAGTGGCTGTTGCTGGCTGCCTTGATCAGCGTGGTGATCTGGATCTGACGGTCACCTTCGTCAGCCGAGGCAGCGGTTCGACTTGACCCCGATGCGGATCGCCTCTAATACTGTATGCATATACAGATTGAGGCGATGGCCATGGATAACACCCCTGCAGGTCTGGCGGCATGAGCGGCGGCGGCGCCAGCCTGGCCCGGCTGTTCGAGGAGCGGCGGCTCTGGAAGGGGCAGACCAGTCCCGAGGCCCGGCGTAGCCGGCAGCCCACCGGGGTCGCCGCCCTGGATGCCCATCTGCCCGGCGCCGGCTGGCCCGAGGCGGCGCTGACCGAATTGCTGCTCGCCGGCCCCGGCCATGGCGAGTTGCGGCTGCTCTGGCCAACCCTGGCGCGCCTGAGCCAGGCCGCCGAGCGCATCGCCCTGATCGGCCCGCCGCTGTTGCCCTATCCCCTGGCCTGGCAGGCGGCCGGCGTGACGTTGGATTCCCTGGTGGTGATCCGCGCCCAGGGCGCCGAGGTGCTCTGGGCCGCCGAGCAGTGCCTGCGTTCGGGATGCTTCGGCGCGGTGCTCTGCTGGCCCGAGCGGGCCGATGATCGCCAACTGCGTCGGCTGCAGGTCGCCGCCGAGAGCGGTCGTACCCTGGCCTTCGCCCTGCGCCCGGCCGCTGCCCTGGACAATCCCTCGCCGGCGGCCTTGCGCCTCGAACTCAGGGCGCCGCTGGAACGGCTGCACATCCGCAAATGCCGCGGCGGTCAGCCCGGCGTGCTCGATCTGGCCGGCGGCGCTTGAGCTGGTCATGCGCTGGGCCTGCATCCTCTTTCCGCAGCTGGCGCTGGATGCCGTGCTGCGCCGTCATCCGCAGCCGGAGCAGCCGCTGGTGCTGCTTTCCGGTCCGCCCCAGCGTCGCCTGCTGCGGGCGGTCAATCCGGCCGCGCGAGCCCTGGGGTTGCGCCCTGGCCTGACCCTGGCCGCCGCCCAGGCGCTGACCCGCGACTTCGAGCAGCAGGAACATGATCCGGCGCTCATCGAGACGGCCGAGGCGCTGTTGGCGGCCTGGGGCTATGGCTTCAGCTCCCAGGTCAGTCGCCACTATCCGCGGGCGCTGCTGCTGGAGATCCAGTCCAGCCTGCCGCTGCTGGGTCCCTGGCCGCGGCTGGAGCGGCGCCTGCGTCAGGAGCTCCAGGGCCTGGGCTTTCGTCATCGGCTGGCCCTGGCACCCAATCCGGTGGCGGCGCGCATGCTGACCAATGTCGCCGATGGTCTCATCGCCTCTCCGGACGACCTGCCGCGCCTACTCGATCGGCTGCCCGTGGAGCGCGCCGGTTTCGCCCCCCAGCAAGCCCAGGCGCTGACGCGCATGGGTATCCGCCGGTTGGAGCAGCTCAAGGCCCTGCCCAGGGCCGCCCTGGCCCGGCGCTTCGCGCCGGAGCTTCTGCAGCAGCTGGATCTGCTGAGCGGCAGTCGCAGTCTGGCGCTGGAGTTCTATCGGCCGCCCGATCGCTTCGTGGCGCGGGTGGAACTCAATTTCGAGGTGGACTCCCACCAGGCCCTGCTGTTCCCACTGCGCCGCCTCACCGCCGACCTGGCCGCCTGGCTGGCCAGTCGCGACCGTGGCGTGCAGCGCTTCCTGCTCTGGCTGGAACATCGCCAGGGGCCGGCCACCACCCTTACCATCGGCCTGCTGGCCCCCGAGCGCGATGCCGCCCTGCTGTTCGAATTCGCCCGTGGCCGCCTCGAACAGTTGCAGGTGGTGGCGCCGGTCCTGGCGCTGCGCCTGGAAAGCGAGGAATTGCCGCTCTTCGTGCCGGAACGCCATGGCCTGTTCGACGAACGCCCGGCCCAGGCCGTGGGCTGGGAGGTGCTGCGCGAGCGTCTGCGTGCCCGGCTGGGTGAGGAGGCCGTGCTCGGCCTTGGCATCCAGGCGGATCATCGGCCCGAGCGCGCCCTGGTCTGGCGCCACGAGCGACGCCTGGAGACTGTGCTGCCCGGCCTGCGTCCGGGCTGGCTGCTGCGCGAACCGCGCCCCCTCGACGGTCAGCCACGCCGGATCCTGGCCGGTCCTGAACGCATCGAAAGCGGCTGGTGGGACTGCGGCGACCAACGCCGCGACTACTACCGCATCGAGGTGGCCGACGGACGCCAAGCCTGGGCCTTCCGCCGCTATGGCGAGGAGGCGCCCTGGTGGATCCAGGGCTGGTTCGCATGAGCGGCTATGTCGAGTTGCACTGTCTGTCGAATTTCAGTTTCCAGCGCGGTGCCTCCAGCGCCCTGGAATTGTTCGAGCGAGCCAAGGCGCTGGGCTACGCCGCCCTGGCCATCACCGACGAAGGCACCCTGAGCGGCATCGTCCGCGCCTGGCAGGCGGCGCGCCAGGTCGGACTGCCGCTCATCGTTGGCAGCGAGCTGACCCTGGACGACGGCCTGCGCCTGGTGCTGCTGGTGGAGGATCTGCCTGGCTACGAGTCTCTTTGCGCCCTGATCACCCGGGCGCGCCGCCGTGCGCCCAAGGGCCGCTACCAGTTGGGTCGTGCGGATCTGCAGCACCCCTTGCCCGGGCTGCTGGCCATCTGGTTGCCGGGCAGCGAACCCCTGGCCGAGGAGGGCGCCTGGCTCAAGCAGGTCTTCGCCGAACGCCTCTGGCTCGGCGTGGAATTGCTGCGCGGCGCCGATGACGCCGCCCAGCTCATGCAGTTGCAGGCACTGGGGGAGCAACTGGGGCTGCCGCCGGTGGCCTGCGGCGACGTGCACATGCATACCCGCGGTCGTCGTGCCCTGCAGGATGTGCTCACCAGCATCCGCCACCACCTGCCAGTGGCCGAGGCCGGCTATCGCCTGCATCCCAACGGGGAGCGGCATCTGCGCCCGCTGACGGTGCTCGAAGGGCTCTATCCCGATGCCTTGCGCGCCGAAACTCTGAAGATCGCCGCCCGCTGTCACTTCGATCTGGGCGAGTTGCGTTATCGCTATCCCCAGGAGGTGATACCTGCCGGCCAGACCGCCGGCTCCTGGTTGGCCGAGTTGACCCGCCGCGGCCTGGCCTGGCGCTGGCCGGAGGGACCGCCGCAAAAGGTCACCGACCAGGTGGCCAGGGAGCTGGCGCTGATCGCCGAGAAGGGCTACGAGAACTACTTTCTCACCGTGCATGACATCGTCGACCATGCCCGCCGCCAGCACATCCTCTGCCAGGGCCGCGGCTCGGCAGCCAACTCGGTGGTCTGCTACGTGCTGGGCATCACCGAGCTGAATCCGCTCACCGGCAACCTGCTGTTCGAGCGCTTCATCTCCCGCGAGCGCGACGAACCGCCCGACATCGATGTCGACTTCGAGCACGAACGCCGCGAAGAGGTGATCCAGTACGTCTTCCGCCGCTATGGCCGCGAACGGGCCGCGCTCACCGCGGTGGTCAGCACCTATCACGCCGCCGGCGCCCTGCGCGATGTCGGCAAGGCCCTGGGCCTGCCGGGCGATCAGCTCGACGCCCTGTCCGGGTGCGCCGGGCGCTGGACCGACGAGATCCCCGGCCCGCAGCGCTTGCGCGAGGCGGGTTTCGACCCGGACAGCCCGCTGCTGCAGCGGGTGCTCATCCTCGCCGGTCAACTGATCGGTTTTCCCCGACATCTCTCCCAGCACCCCGGCGGCTTCGTCATTTCCGAGGCGCCCCTGGCCACGCTGGTGCCGGTGGAAAACGCCGCCATGCCCGAGCGCACCCTGATCCAGTGGGACAAGGACGACCTCGATGCCGTGGGCCTGCTCAAGGTCGACATCCTCGCCCTGGGCATGCTCAGCGCCCTGCGCCGCTGCTTCGACCTGGTCGCCGACTGGCGTGGCCAGCGCTGGACCCTGGCCAGCCTGCCCCAGGAGGATGCGCCCACCTACGCCATGATCTCCCGCGCCGACACGGTGGGGGTGTTCCAGATCGAATCCCGTGCCCAGATGGCCATGCTGCCGCGCCTCCGGCCGCAAACCCTCTACGACCTGGTGATCGAGGTGGCCATCGTCCGGCCCGGGCCGATCCAGGGCGACATGGTGCATCCCTATCTGCGCCGCCGGAGTGGCGAGGAGGTGGCGGACTATCCCCATGACGAATTGCGGCCAGCCCTGGAGCGCACCCTGGGAGTGCCGCTGTTCCAGGAGCAGGTGATGCAGATCGCCATGACCGCTGCCCAGTACACCCCGGGCGAAGCCGATCAGCTGCGCCGCTCCATGGCCGCCTGGAAGCGTCATGGCGGCCTCGAACCTCATCGCCAGCGGTTGCACAGTCGCATGGTCGAGCGCGGCTATCGCCCGGAATTCGCCGCGCGCCTCTTCGAGCAGATCAAGGGCTTCGGCAGCTACGGCTTTCCCGAATCCCATGCCGCCAGCTTCGCCCTGCTGACCTATGCCAGCTCCTGGCTCAAATGCCATGAACCGGCCGCCTTCGCCTGTGCCATGGTCAACAGCTGGCCCATGGGCTTCTACAGTCCCGACCAGGTGCTGCAGGACGCTCGACGCCATGGCGTCGAGGTGCGCGCCGTGACCGTGCAGGCCAGCGACTGGGACTGCCGGCTGGAGGCGAGCGCTGGCCATCAGCCGGCGATCCGCCTGGGCCTGCGCCTGGTGCAGGGGTTGGCGGAAGCGGTCGGCCGCCGTCTGGTGGTGGCGCGGGGTACGCAGCCCTTTCGGGACATCGAGGACCTCTGCCGCCGGGCCGAACTGGATGCCCGGGCCCGCGGGCAACTGGCCGAGGCCGGCGCCCTGGCGGAGCTCGCCGGGGATCGCCATCAGGCGCGCTGGGCCATGGCCGGGGTGGAGCGCCAGCTGCCGCTGTTCGCGGCGGCGGATAGCGTTCAAGAGGAGCGCCTGGCCTTGCCCACGCCCAGCGTTGCCGAAGAAGTCCATGCCGACTACCGCATGCTGGGCACCACCCTGGGGCCGCATCCGCTGAGCCTGCTGCGTGGCGAACTCCAGGCGCGGCGCTGCCGGGACTTCCGTCAGCTGGACGAAATCAGGCCCGGCGCCCTGGTGCGAGTGGCCGGACTGGTGCGCGGACGACAGCGTCCAGGCACGGCCAGCGGGGTGATCTTCGTCACCCTGGAAGACGAGCACGGCATGCTCAATGTGGTGGTCTGGCGCGCAGTGGGCGAACAGCAGCGACGACCGTTGTTGCAGGCACGGCTGCTACAGGTCGAGGGGCATCTGGAACGGGAGGCGGGGGTGCAGCACCTGATCGCCGGTCGCTTGACCGATCTGAGTCCGCTGCTCGACGAACTCTTGGTGTCGAGTCGGGATTTTCACTAGGGCGCGGAGGCGAAAAGCAGGGAGGGGGAACGAGCGGGTGGGGCGGAGGACTGTCTTCCGAAGCGCTCTGCAGCGCCCGGAAGACAAGAATCGACCAACGCAGTCTTAGCTGACGGCGTCTTTCAGGCCTTTGCCGGGCTTGAAGCCGGGCAGCTTGGCAGCGGCGATCTTGATGGTGGCACCGGTCTGCGGGTTGCGGCCTTCGCGAGCAGCGCGCTCTTTTACTGCGAAAGTTCCGAAACCGACCAGGCTGACGCTGTCGCCTTGCTTCAGGGCGTCGGTCACCGCAGTGGTGAAGGCGTCCAGGGCTTTGGCAGCGGTGGCCTTGGGCAGGTCGGCAGACGCGGCAATGGCGTCGATCAGCTCAGCTTTATTCATGTAAAAACTCCATGTGTGAGTATTGGCCAGGCAGTATAGCGGCAGCTTTGCCTTGCGTAGAGCCTTTGTAAGCCTCTACGTGGCCGGTTGAAGCAGCCTTGTTGTTCGGCGCTACAGGATACGCATAGCGGGCGAAAGAACGATAGGGTATTCGATCTAGCAGGGACGTGAAAACCTGATCCGCACTGCATTTTCCACGCTTCACAGCCCAGCCGTCGCCTTTTTGGGCAGCGGCGATGGCCGTTTGGTTTCCTCTAGGCGCTGAACGAAAAGTCGCCGAGCGATGGTGAGGCGAGGCGAAAAACCTTGAGGAAGCGGAGTTTACAAATGGTAAATGAGCATTCCGAAAGGTTCTTTCAACGAAGCATCACTGAGCGCAGGCAGTTTTCGTACAGCGCCTAAGCTACGCGGTCGGGCGAGATATGGGGTTGCAACGGCGGCGTCAGCGGCGGCAGGCCATAGGCCGCGCGAGCGGCATCGCAGTGGGGATTGGCTTCGCCGTTCTCCCAGGCGGCGGTGAACTCGCGGCAGGTGCTGGAACGGTTCTCGTAGACGGTGCAGCGCGTGCCGCAGCCCACTTCGCCCAGCAGGGCCACGCAGCGTACCGGCTTCTGCTCGGTGCCCTGCATGGCCGCCAGATGGGGGCTGACCGCGACGGTAAGGTAATCGGGCACCGGGCCGCCTGCCGACTGGCATTCGCCCCAATAGAAAGACACGCGAAAGTGGGCGCAGCAGGCGCCACAGCTGAGGCAAGGATTCTCGGTCGACATGAACGACAGCCATCGCAGGAACCGGCAGTGCCGGCGGGACAGGCAGGGATTCTAGGCAAGCCCCGTCAGGCTGCGAAGCCCCCGGCAATGACCGTTCGGCGGCGACCTACGGCAGTCTTTTCAGGTGCTCGGCTGTGACCAGATGTCGCTGCAGCCAGGCGATGAACAGCCGCACCTTGGCCGGCACCAGGCGCCGATGGGGATAGAGCGCATGGATGGCGATGGCTTGGGTGTACCAAGGGGCGAACAGTCGTTGCAGGCGACCCGTCGCCAGGTCATCGCCCACCAGGAAGTCCGGTTGGCGAATGATCCCATGGCCGTCCAGCGCCGCCTGGTGCAGGACACTGCCATTGTTGGCGCGCAAGGGCCCACTGACCTTGACCTGCAGGCGCTCACCGTCACGCTGGAATTCCCAGAGATCGCCATCGCTGGCGTAGCTGTAGAGCAGGCAGCGGTGCTCGCGTAGTTCGGCCGGGTGCTCGGGACGACCGTGGCGCTGCAGATAGGCGGGCGCGGCGCAAATGAACAATTCCACCGCCCCCAGGGGTTGAGCCACCAGGCTGGAATCGCTGAGATCGCCGATGCGCACGGCCAGATCGAAGCCTTCTTCGACCAGGCGCACCTGACGATCGCTCAGCTCCAGATCGATGGCGACCTCGGGGTATTCGTGCAGGAAACTGCTCACCAGCGGTGCCAGGTGGCGCACGCCAAAGGTCAGGGGCGCACTGACCCTGAGGCGTCCCTGCGGGCGCTCGTGACCTTCCTGCAGGCGCTGTTCGAGGGCCTCCAGATCGCCCAGCAGGGGCACCAGCCCTTCATGGAGGGTGCGTCCGGCCTCGGTCAGGCTCAGGGTGCGGGTGGTACGTTGCAGCAGCCGGGTGCCGTAGTGTCGCTCCAGGGCGGCCAGATGCTTGGTGAGCGCCGAGCGCGAGAGCTCCAGCCGTTCCGCCGCCGCGGTCAGGCTACCCAGTTCGACGATCTTGATGAAGGCCTGCAGGGCTCTCAGGGTATCCAAGGATTGTTTCCATAACGTGCACAGTTCATTCCCAGAGTGCACCTTTATTCGCGCGTTGGAAACAGGACAATGGGTCATCTTTCCCTGCTCGAGAATCAGCATGACCGATCGTACTTCGTCCTATGCCGCCCTATTGCTGCGCCTGGCTCTGGGCACCATGTTCCTGGCCCATGGCCTGACCAAGCTGCTGGTGTTCACCTTGCCAGGCACCGCGGGTTTCTTCGCTTCGGTGGGCTTTCCCGGCTGGCTGGCCTATCCGGTCACCTTCTTCGAGTTGGGCGCGGGCGTGCTGCTGATCCTGGGCGTCTGGGTGCGTCCGGTCGCGGCAGTGGCCGCCGTCCAACTGTTCGCCGCGGCAACGGTCCATTTCGGCAACGGCTGGTCCTTTTCCAATCCCGACGGTGGCTGGGAATATCCGGTCTTTCTCGCCGTGACCGCCGCCGCCCTGGCACTGCTGGGCGCTGGCCAGCTCTCCTGGGATGCCCGCAAGCGTTCCTGAACCCTGCTCAGAGGTCGCCACCATGTCGCTTCCCACCCTGTTCGTTTCTCACGGTTCGCCCATGGAGGCGCTCGACGCCGGCGCAGCGGGAACGGCCTGGCGCGACCTGGGACGGTCGCTGCCGACCCCGGCCGCCATCGTTGTGGTCTCGGCGCACTTCGATACCCGGGTTCCGCTGTTCGGCAGCGCCAAGCGGCCGGCTACCGTCCATGACTTCTATGGTTTTCCCGAGGCCCTCTACCAACTGGACTATCCCGCGCCTGGCGCTCCGGCCCTGGCCGAGCAGCTGGCGCAAGGGCTACGTGACCAGGGCTGGGAGGCCGAGACGGAAGCGCAGGGACTGGATCACGGCGCCTGGGTACCTTTGCGCTATCTCTATCCCGACGCGCAAATCCCCGTGGTGCCGCTGTCGATGAGCGCCACCCGCGGGCCGGACTACCACTATGCCCTGGGCCAGGCGCTGGCCAGGGTGCTGCCGGCGGATACCCTGCTGATCGGTTCAGGCAGCCTGACCCACAACCTCGGTCACTTCCGTCGTGGGGGCGCTGAGTCCCCAGGCTATGTGCGGGACTTCCAGCAGTGGATTCAACATCGATTGCGCGAGCGAGATCTGGACGCCTTGCTCGACTACCGTCGCCAGGCGCCCCAGGCCCGACAGGCGCATCCTACCGACGAGCACCTGCTGCCCTTGTTCGTCGCCTTGGGCGCGGCGGACCCCGAAGGCACCTTCAGCGTCCATCACGACGGCATCGCCCATGGCATCCTGGCCATGGATCTCTACGGCTTTTCCCGCCGCTAGCCGCTTGCCAACAAAAAGCCCGGATCGGTCACCGATCCGGGCTTTTTGCCAACGGCAGAGCGACGTTCGATCAGCCGAACAGCTCCGGGCCGTAACCCCACATCAGCACCGTGGTAGCCATCAGCACCTCCAGCACCAGCACCCCGATGGCCAGGGTGGAGCCGGACATGATGAAGCCTTCCCGTTGATCGATATTGAGGAAGGAGGGGATGCCGGTATAGAGCAGGTAGGCCGAATAGGCCAGGCCGACGATGCCGGCGATGGCGCACAGCCACACCAGCGGATAGAAACCCACCAGGCCACTCAACAGCATGGGCGTGGCCACGTAGCCGGCGAACAGAATGCAACGATTGGCACTGGGCCGATCCGGATAGCGCCGCGCCAGCCAGTGGATCACATGCCCCATGGCCACCACCGCCGCCATGATCAGCGCATAGCTGATGACCGCCAGTACCGCCGCCGTGGGTAGATCCAGCACATGGGCTTCACCGCCGCCGAAGCGCCAACCGAAGGTGGTGGTGCCCACCAGGGACGCGACGACGGGAATGGCCGCCAGCAAGGCGACATGATGGGCAAAGAAGTGCCCGACCGTTTCCCCTTCGCGACGAATCTGTTGCCACTCGCGATCGGGATGGGCCAGCAGGCCCCAGACATGATTGATCATGATCCTGCTCCTCACCCGCTGTGGTCGCCGCAAGCGGGCCTCTGTGGATGGCGAACGCTGGGTACAACGCAACTGGCGACTACCTTAGGAGTATAGAAGAGCTCTGGAATGCGTCATGCGAGCCGACGAAGGGCAACTTGCCTAGAAACGAAGCGACGAGTGGTCGCAGGGCACCAGGCTGGTGCGTTTTCCGACCCCGCTCGTTTCGCCAGCGGCCTGATTCCAATACCTGACCACCTGGTCAGGAAATTGCTTGCTCAAGGCATCCGTTACCGGCCAACGAGGTCCGTCATGCCATCTCTCGACATCATCATCGCCGGTGCCGGCATGGGCGGTCTCACCGCCGCCCTGGCACTGCAGCAGGCCGGACACCGGGTCCGCCTGTTCGAGCGGGCGCAGGACCTCGCACCCATCGGCGCGGCCATCTCCATCTGGCCCAACGGCGTCAAGGTACTCGAACACCTGGGACTGGGGCCCGCCATCGCCGCGGTCAGTGGCGACATGCAGACCATGAGCTACCGCGACCACCAGGGACAGTTGCTCACCCACTTCAGCCTGCTGCCGCTCTACACAGCCGTGGGCCGACCGGCACGGCCCATCGCCCGTGCCTACCTGCAGCGCCTCCTGCTGGACGCCGTGGGCGCCGATCAGGTGACCCTGGGAGTCGGCTGCGAGGGCTTCGAGCAGGACGCGGACGGGGTGACCGTGAACCTTGGCGACGGGCGTCGCGAGCGGGCCGATCTGCTGATCGCCGCCGACGGTACCCACTCGCGCCTGCGCGACCGGGTGGTGGGCCGGGCCATCACCCGTGAGTATTGCGGCTACGTGAACTGGAACGGGCGGGTGAGGGTCGCGCCTGATCTGGCCGAGGCCCACGACTGGGCGCAATTCGTCGGGGCGCATCAGCGAGTCTCCCTGATGCCCATGGGCGGCGATGAATTCTACTTCTTCTTCGATGTACCCCTGCCCAAGGGCACACCCAACGACCGTAGCCGTTACCGCGCGGAGCTGGCCGAGCACTTCGCCGGCTGGGCACCGCCGGTGCAACGGCTGATCGAACGGCTGGATCCTCAGGGCGTGGCGCGGGTGGAAATTCATGACACCCGGCCGCTGCCGACCCTGGTACAGGGCCGGGTGGCGCTCCTGGGCGATTCCGCCCATGCCATGGCGCCGGATCTGGGGCAGGGCGGTTGCCAGGCCATGGAGGACGCCTGGGTGCTGGCGCGCTGCCTGGACGCCGAACAGGATCCCCTGGCAGCGCTCCAGGCCTATGAAGCAGCCCGGCTGGAGCGGGTCGCCGGGATCGTCGCGCGGGCGCGCAATCGCTGCGAGATCACCCACGGTCATGAGCCCCTGGCCACCCAGGCCTGGTACGCCGAGCTGGCCCGGGAAACCGGCGAAACGGTGATCGCCGGCCTGCGCAAGACCGCCGAGGGCGGTCCGCTGTGAAATAGCTCTGGCCCGCGGCGACGAATGGCCATACCTTGGGTCGAAAGGCCTACGTCCCTTGTCGGAGAAATTGCCCATGCGCCTGCGTTTCGCCCTGACCCTCGCCAGTTTCGCCATCGCGCCACTGGCCTTTGCCGCCGATGGCGGCTGTCCCTATCCAAAGACGGTGAAATTCGCCGGCCCCAACTGGGAGAGTGGCATGTTCACCACCGAGGTCCTGCGCCTGCTGGTGGAGAAGGGCTACGGTTGCCAGACCGACAGCGTACCGGGCAACACCGTGACCCTGGAAAACGCCCTGGCGCAAAACGACATCCAGGTCACCGGCGAGCAGTGGGCCGGGCGCAGTCCGGCCTGGCGCGCCGCGGAACAGGCCGGCAAGGTGTTCGCCGTCGGCGAGACGGTCAAGGGCGCCACCGAGGGCTGGTGGGTGCCGGAATACCTGGTCAAGGGCGATCCTGAGCGCGGCATCCAGGCCAAGGCGCCGGATCTCAAGAGCGTGGCCGATCTGCCACGTTATAAAGAGTTGTTCCGCGATCCCGAAGAGCCGGGCAAGGGCCGCTTCCTGAACTGCCCGACCGGCTGGACCTGCGAGATCGTCAACAGCCAGAAGCTCAAGGCCTACAAGCTCACCGACAGCTACACCAACTTCCGCACCGGTACCGGCCCCGCGCTGGACGCCGCCATCGCCACCGCCATGCGCCGCGGCGAACCGGTGCTCTTCTACTATTGGTCGCCGACACCGCTGATGGGCCGCTACAAGCTGGTCCAGCTGGAAGAACCACCGTTCAGCCAGAAGGCCTGGGATACCCTGTCGGATCCGAAGAACCCCGATCCGCTGCCGTCGCGCTCGCTACCGGCCAAGATCACCATCGGCGTCTCCCGCGACCTGCACGACAAGGCGCCGGCCCTGGTGGCCCTGTTCGAGAAGGTCGAATTCCCCCTCGACCAGTTCAACGGCATCCTCGCCGGCATGGCCGAGAAACGCGAAGATGCCCAGGTCGTGGCCAAGCGTTTCCTCAAGGAGCACCCCGAGGTCTGGACGTCCTGGCTGCCAGCGGAAAATGCCGAGCGGGTGAAGGCTGCGCTCTAGGCGCAGCGATAGGGGATAATGGCGGTTTTCCGTGCAGGAGCCGCCCATGACCGTCGCCGCCCTTATCATGTACGTCGAGCCCGCCGAGGTGCGCGACTCCTATCGCCAGCTCGCCGAGGCCGTGGCGCTGCGCCTGGAGGCGACCCTCGAATCCGCACCCGAGGAACTGCCGGCGCTCTGGAATCATCCAGAGCTGCTGCTGGCCCAGACCTGTGGCTATCCCTGGGCGACCCGCCTGCGCGGTCAGGTGCGTCTGGTGGCGGCGCCGCGCTATCGCTTCGAGGGTTGCAATGAGGCCGAGCACTGCGCCTTCATCCTGGTGCCCGACGCCCTGGATGTGGCCAGCCTGGCCGATCTGCGCGGCAAGCGAGTGGCGCTCAATGGCCTGGATTCCAACAGCGGCATGAATCTCCTGCGCCTCGCCGTGGCGCCCCTGGCCGAGCGTGGCCGCTTCTTTGGTGAGGTGATCGTCAGCGAGAGCCACGCCAACAGCCTGGCGCTGTTGCAGCAAGGCCATGCCGATGTGGCCGCGGTGGATGCCGTGACCTATGGCTATCTGCAGCGCGCCCAACCCGAGCGGGTCGCCTGTCTGCGCCTCCTGCAACGCACCCGCCCGAGTCCAGCGCTGCCCTTCATCACCGCCGCCAGCCGGTCCGATGCAGAGGTTGAGGCTTTGCGTAGAGCGCTGAGCGACAGCCTGGCCGCCGATCCTACGCTGGCCGAGTGCCTCGCCATCGAGGGCTTCACCGCAGTAGACGAGGTGACCTATCTGCCCCTGCTGGACTGGCGCCGCGAGGCGGTGGAGCAGGGCTATCCGGTGATTGCGTAAATTGGCTTGAGACGGCTCCATCGTCGAAGCCCAACATTGAGGACTGATCCCGTTGGGCTTCGCTGTGCTCAGCCCAACCTACGGGACTGCAGTGGCGGGTTGCGTCGTAGGTTGGGTTGAGACGGCTCCACCGTCGAAGCCCAACATTGAGGAGTTCGGCCTAGGTCCTGTTGGGCTTCGCTGCGCTCAGCCCAACCTACGGGACCGCAGTGGCGGGTCGCGTCGTAGGTTGGGTTGAGACGGCCCCATCGTCGAAGCCCAACATTGAGGAGTTCGGCCTAGGTCCTATTGGGCTTCGCTGCGCTTAGCCCAACCTACGCTCGCTTACCCTCCTGCAATTGCCGAAACTCCACCAGGTCATGGCTGCAAAACAGCGTCAGCCCCAGATCCTGGCGCAGGGAAAGTTCGCGCAGGCGCGCTTGGTTGTCCAGGCGACTGGTGCGGTCGGCTTCCATCAGCCGCTGGTAGAACCTCAGGCCCGGTGTGCAGTGGCGTTCGGCCTGTCGCATCTCGTCGCGGTAGAAGTAGGCGTCACCAGCGTGCAGCAGCCAGCCGCCCTCATGCTGGATGGCGATGCCGGCATGGCCCGGGGTATGACCGGGCAGCGGGATCATCAGGATCTCCGGCGGCAGCCCAGGCAGGTCACGCACGCTGGCAAAGCCGTTCCACTGCTCACCCCGGGGTTCATGGAAATTCCAATGGCGGATCCCTTCCCACTGCGCCGGGCTGTAGCGACGGCGGCCGATGAAGCCGTGGCGCTGGCGCTGGGCGTCCCATTCACGCTGGAGCACATGGACCTGGGCCTGGGGAAAGTCATCCAGGCCACCGGCGTGATCGAAGTCCAGGTGGGTCAGCACGATATGGCGAACATCGCCCGGACGAAAACCCAGGCGGCGAATCTGCGCCAGGGCGCTGAGCTCGGGGTCGTACTGGATGCGATTCATCAGCCGGAAGAAGGGACTCAGCCGCCGGCCCCGCTCCCGCAGATCGGCTTCGCCAAAACCGGTATCCACCAGCACCAGACCGTCCCGGTCGGTTTCCACCAGCAGGCAATGACAGGCGAGGTGGGCGGCAAGGCCATGGCTGAAACCGTCGTACAGCGCCCCGCCCAGGGGGCACATGCAGCCGCAGTTGAGGTGATGGATACGCATGATCGGCTCCGCGTGGGTGTCCCCGGTAGAAGAGCCGAGCGCGGGCAAAGTTCGAGCGCAGCGGCCGTCCGCGCGGGTGTCGCAACGGGCCAGGAGCGGTCGCTGGTGCTGAAGTGGCGGCAATCAATCGACCGGAGCATGAGGCGGGATTCAGCACCCGCGCGCCTCACCGCGGCGGCGCCAGGGCCCTTGGCTGAACCCTGGGCCCGCGCCGCTGACCAAGGTAGGATCGCCAGCGGAACGGCTCTGCCGCCCTGGCCCTCCCAGTGCAGACGGAGCCACCCATGCCCATAGCCTTTCCCCGCCGTTCCCTCCTGGCCGCCGGCCTTTCCCTTGGCCTGCTCGCCGCCGGCACCGCCCAGGCCGACAGCTGGTGCGCCAGCCAGCCGGTGAAGTTCGCCGGGGTGAACTGGGAGAGTGGCATGCTGCTCACCGAGTTGATGGGTTTCGTTCTGCAGCACGGCTATGACTGCACCGTGGACAGCATTCCCGGCAACTCCATCACCCTGGAGCAGGCGCTGGGCAACAATGACATCCAGGTCTTCGCCGAGGAGTGGATCGGCCGTAGCGAGGCCTGGAACAAGGCCGCCGCGGCCGGCAAGGTGGTCGGCGTGGGCGCGCCCATCGAAGGCGCCACCGAAGGCTGGTATGTGCCGCGTTATCTGGTGGAAGGCGAGGGCGCCAAGGCCCCCGACTTGAAGAGCATCGCCGACCTGGGACAATATGCCGAGCTGTTCCGCGATCCGGAAGAGCCAGGCAAGGGCCGTTTCTACAACTGCCCGGCCGGTTGGACGTGCGAGTTGGAAAACACCCAGATGCTGCAGAGTTACGGCTTGAGCGACAAGTACACCAACTTTCGTCCCGGCACCGGACCGGCGCTGGATGCGGCCATCGTCTCGGCCACTCGGCGCAAGCAGCCGATCCTGACCTACTACTGGTCGCCGACGCCGCTGCTGGGGCGCGTGGACATGGTGCAACTCAAGCCGCGCGCCGGTGAAGAGAAGCGCATCCAGGTGCAGGCCGGTCTCTCCAAGCCTTTCCACGACGGTGCACCGGAACTGGTCGCCGTGTTGAGCCGCGTCAATGTGCCCATCGAGCTGCTCAACCGCACCCTGGCCGAACAGGCCGAAGCCAAGCAGGACGCCCCCACCGCCGCCAAGGCGCTGCTCAAGGCCCATCCCGAACTGTGGCAGGCCTGGGTGACCGACGCGGCGGCGCGCAGCAAGATCCAGGCGGCGCTCTAGGATGTTTCCCGAAGGCCTGACCTTTTCCTTCGCCGACGCCGTCAATCGCGGTGTCGACTGGCTGGTGACCCGCTACGGCGACGTCTTCCGGACCATCTCCGACACCCTGCTGCAGGCCATCGTCTGGCTCGAAGGCCTGCTGCGCGGCACCCCCTGGTGGGCGCTGCTGCTGATCGTCGCGGCCCTGGCCGCCCATGCCACCCGCCGGGTGTTGCCGACCCTGCTGATCACCGGACTGCTGTTCCTGGTCGGCGCCCTGGGGCTGTGGGACAAGCTGATGCAGACCCTGGCCCTGGTGCTGGTGGCCACCGCCATCGCGGTGATCATCGGCATACCCCTGGGCATCCTCTGCGCCCGCAGCGCTCGCCTGCGCCTGGTGCTGATGCCGCTGCTGGACATCATGCAGACCATGCCCAGCTTCGTGTACCTGATCCCGGTGCTGATGCTGTTCGGCCTGGGCAAGGTGCCGGCGATCTTCGCCACGGTGATCTATGCCGCGCCGCCCCTGATCCGCCTCACCGACCTGGGTATCCGCCAGGTCGATCGCGAGGTCATGGAAGCGGTCAACGCCTTTGGCGCCAATCGCTGGCAACAGCTGTTCGGCGTGCAGCTGCCGCTGGCGCTGCCAAGCATCATGGCCGGCATCAATCAGACCACCATGATGGCGCTGTCCATGGTGGTGATCGCCTCCATGATCGGCGCACGCGGCCTCGGTGAAGAGGTCCTGGTGGGCATCCAGACCCTGGACGTGGGCAAGGGCCTGCAGGCGGGCCTGGCCATCGTCATCCTCGCCGTGGTCATCGATCGCATCACCCAGGCCTATGGCCGCCAGCGTCACGAGGTGGAGCGATGAAGATCGTCGTCGAGCGGGTCTCCAAGATCTTCGGCAAGCGCGAGCAGGCAGCCCTGGCCTTGCTCCGTGAAGGGCACGACAAGGCCGATATCCTCGCCCGTACCGGTTGCGTGGTGGGGGTGGACGATCTCTCCCTGGAGATCGCCGAAGGCGAGATCTTCGTCATCATGGGGCTCTCGGGTTCCGGCAAGTCGACTCTGGTGCGCCACTTCAACCGGCTGATCGATCCGAGCAGCGGGCGCATCCTCATCGATGGCCAGGACATCCTCCAGCTGCCCCTGCCGGCGTTGCGCGAGTTGCGGCGCCAGCGCGTCAGCATGGTGTTCCAGAGCTTCGGTCTCTTGCCGCATCGGCGGGTGCTGGACAACGTTGCCTATGGCCTCAAGGTGCGCGGCGAGCCCAAGGCGGTCTGCCGGGAGCGGGCGCTGCACTGGCTGGAGGTGGTCGGCCTGGCCGGTTACGAGCGCAAGTGGCCGCACCAGTTGTCCGGCGGCATGCGCCAGCGGGTCGGCCTGGCCCGCGCCCTGGCGGCGGACACCGAGATCATCCTGATGGACGAGGCCTTTTCCGCCCTCGATCCGCTGATCCGCGCCGAGATGCAGGAGCAGCTGCTGGAATTGCAACAGCGCCTGCACAAGACCATCGTCTTCATCACCCATGACCTCGACGAAGCGCTACGCCTGGGCAATCGCATCGCCATCCTGCGTGACGGTCGGCTGGTGCAGGTGGGCACCCCAGCGGACATCCTCGGCCAGCCGGCCGACGACTACGTGGCGCGCTTCGTCCAGCGACGTACCGCTGCGACAGTTTGAAACAATTGCAGCAGAGGTCTTCACGAGCATTTCACACCGCCAAGGCTTTGATGGTGAGACCTACGGCCTGACCCCGCGTCAGGCCTTTCTCTTCCCACTGGAACCGCACCGCAATGGACTATCTGCTACAACTCGCTGCCGATCCGACCGTCTGGGCTGCCCTGGCTACCCTGATCGTGATGGAGGTGGTGCTGGGCATCGACAACCTGATCTTCATCTCCATCCTCACCAACAAGCTGCCTGTCCATCAACAGCAGAAGGGCCGCCGCATCGGTATCAGCCTGGCGTTGATCCTGCGCCTGGGCCTGCTCGGCACCGTGGCCTGGATCGTCCAGCTCACCGAGCCGATCATCGAGGTGTTCGGCAAGAGCTTTTCCTGGAAGGACCTGATCCTCGTCGCCGGTGGCCTGTTCCTCCTGTGGAAGGCGACCAAGGAGATTCACCACAACGTCGATCCCGAGCCCGACAGCGCCCTGACCAAGGGCGCTGAGACGGCGACCCTGGCGTTCGGCTCGGCCATCGTGCAGATCCTCTTGCTGGATCTGGTGTTCTCGGTGGACAGCATCATCACCGCCGTGGGCATGACCGAGCACCTGCCGGTGATGGTGATCGCGGTGGTGGTGGCGGTGACCGTCATGTTGCTGGCGGCCGATCCCCTGGCCAAATTCATCGACCGGAACCCCACCGTCGTGATGCTGGCGCTGGGCTTCCTGATCATGATCGGCATGACCCTGATCGCTGAGGGTTTCGGCGCCCATGTGCCCAAGGGCTACATCTATGCGGCCATGGCCTTCTCGGCGCTGATCGAGGGGCTGAACATGCTGTCGCGGCGGGCCAAGCGTCGCCAGCAGACGGCTGGCAAGTAAGGAAAAGACGTGCCGGAAGGCCTTGTTACATTCCGGCACGTCTATTGCTAACAATTAATTCAAGGACTAGGCACTATCGGTCTGGACCCTTGTCATAGCAGCGTCACACGTGAGGTTTACAACTGAAGTCATGAACATACAAGCCCAAGCCCAGAACGCCATGCATGCCCTCAGCGCCGCTTTCGCGCCGATGAGCTGCGTCATCGACGCCCCCAGCAAACGGGGTTTTTCCTTCATCGTCGTCAACGAACATGGCGTGGCCAAGCACACCCGCCGGATCTATCGTGACGAATACAGCAGCCCAAGCCGCCTGCAGGCCATCATCGACAGCACCCGCCTGGCCATCGCCGGCTGAGATTCAGCCGGCTTCCGCTTTACCCCTCCCGCTTCATCGTCCGCGCCCCACCCGAGCTACGGGTGTACCGGCAGCAGATACGCCAACGTTCCCCCCAACAGCCACAGCAGCACCAGCACCAGGGGTGCATGGACCAGCAGCTGCACGAAGGAAAAGCCGACCAGGTCGCGCGCCTTCAGCCCCAGCACGCCCAGCAGCGGCAGCATGTAGAAGGGATTGATCAGATTCGGCAGGGCCTCGGCGGCGTTGTAGATCTGCACGGCCCAGCCCAGGTGATACTGCAGGTCGTTGGCCACCTGCATCACATAGGGCGCCTCGATGATCCACTTGCCCCCACCCGAGGGGATGAAGAACCCCAGCAGCGCCGAATAGACGCCCATCAGCAGGGCGAAGGTGTCGTGGGTGGCGATCTGGGTGAAGAACGCTGCAATATGGTGCGCCAGGGTCTGGCCGTCGGCGCCGTTGACCTTGGTCAGGATGGCGGCGATGGAGCCGTACAGCGGAAACTGGATCAACACCCCGGTGGTGGCCGGTACCGCGCGGGCCACGGCGTCGAGGAAGTGCCGGGGTCGCCAATGCAGCAGGGCGCCCAGGGAGATGAACAGCAGATTGTAGGTGTTCAGCCCGGAGATGGCCTCGATGGCCGGCTTGCTGGCGAATTCCTGGATCAACCAACCGGCGGCGAGCAGCACCAGCAGGATGATCAGGATCGGGCTGTATTCCAGCCATTCGCCCGGACGGGTCGGCTTCGCGGCCGGCTTGGGCGCCGGGGTGACGTCGACGCCACAGGCGCGGGCATCGCGCGCGCTGTCTGGTCCCGGTGCGGTGACATAGGCGATCACCGCCGAGACCACCAGCAGCACCAGCAGCAGGGCGCCTGATTGCCAGAGGAAAAGCGTCTGGCTGAAGGGGATCACCCCGGTGATGGCGAGGATCGAGGGCGGCAGGCTGGCCGGATTGGCCTGCAGCTGCGCCGCCGACGACGACAGCCCCAGCGCCCAGACCGCGCCCAGGCCCAGGTAGGCCGCGGCGCCGGCGGCGCGATAGTCCATCTTGAGTTCTTCGCGGCGGGCCAGGGCGCGCACCAGCAGGCCGCCGAACACCAGGCTCAGACCCCAGTTGAGCAGGGAGGCGAGCATGGCCACCAGGGCCACCCAGCACACCGCGCCGCGTCCGGTGCGCGGCACCCGCGCCAGGCGTTCGATCAGGCGCCCGGCCGGGCCGGAACTGGCGACCACATAGCCGCCGATGACCACGAAGGCCATCTGCATGGTGAAGGGGATCAGACTCCAGAAGCCATCGCCGAAGGCCTTGGCGGTGGTGGCCGCCGGTGCACCCATGCCCAGGGCGGCCAGGGCCACCACGGCCACGGCGAGCACCGCGAAGACCCAGGAATCGGGAAACCAGCGTTCGGCCCAGTTGGAACAGGCCAGGGCGAACCGCGCGCTGCGCGAATCGCGGGAAGGGGTTGAGCTCATGGGAGGTCCTTTTGTTGTTGTTTTTTGTGGGAATGTAGTGCGGGACGGTGATGCATTGATCGCGGCCATGGGCCGCTCCTACGGTGGTGTCCGGACCTGTAGGAGCGGCCCATGGCCGCGATAGGCTTTAACGCCGCTCCACCGCCAGGGCCACGCCCTGGCCGCCACCGATGCACAGGGTCGCCAAACCCCGTCGACCGTCACGGCGGCGCAATTCGTGGAGCAGGGTCACCAGCACCCGGCAACCGGAGGCGCCGATGGGGTGGCCCAGGGCGATGGCGCCGCCGTTGACGTTGACCCTCTCGTTATCCCAGCCCAGCTCCTGGCCCACCGCCAGGGCCTGGGCGGCGAAGGCTTCGTTGGCTTCGATCAGATCCAGATCGGCCAGCCGCCAGCCGGCTTTTTCCAGCGTCTTGCGGGTGGCCGAGACCGGGCCGATACCCATGATCGCCGGATCCACTCCCGCGCTGGCATAGGCGGCGATATGGGCCAGCGGCGTGAGCCCCAGGGCGGCGGCCTTGGCCGCGCTCATCACCAGCACGGCAGCGGCGCCATCGTTGAGGCTGGAGGCGTTGCCCGCGGTGACGCTGCCGTCCTTGGTGAAGGCTGGACGCAGGCGCGCCAGACCTTCGGCGGTGGTGTCGGCGCGAATGCCTTCGTCGGTGTCGAACAGTAGCGGTTCGCCTTTACGCTGGGGGATGGTCACCGGGGTGATCTCCTCGCGGAACCGCCCGGACTCCACCGCTGCCGCGGCGCGCTGCTGGGAGCGTGCAGCGAAGGCATCCTGGGCCTCGCGGCTGATGCCGTATTTCTGCACCAGATTCTCCGCGGTCTGGCCCATGTGGTAGTCGTTGAAGGCATCCCACAGCCCATCGCTGATCATGGTGTCGACCAGCTCAGCATGGCCCAGGCGCAAGCCGGTGCGTACCTTGGGCAGCACATAGGGCGCCAGGCTCATGTTCTCCATGCCGCCGGCGACGACGATCTCGGCGTCGCCGCAGCGGATCGCCTGGACCGCCAGCTGCACCGCCTTGAGGCCGGAGCCACAGACCTTGTTCAGGGTCAGGGCCGGCACCTCGTGGGGCAGGCCGGCCCTGACCGCCGCCTGGCGCGCCGGATTCTGGCCCGCACCGGCGGTGAGCACCTGGCCGAGGATGACTTCATCCACCGCGGCTGGGGCCACGCCGGTCTGTTCCAGCAGGGCGCGGATGACGGTGGCGCCAAGCTCCACCGCGGGCACATTGGCCAGGGAGCCCTGGAAACTGCCGACCGCGGTGCGGGTGGCGGCGACGATGACGACGTCTTGCATGGCTGGGATCTCCTCAGGCCTGGATGGGGGCGCCGGTGGCGGCGCGCAGTTCATCGAGGCTCACGCCTTCGGCCAGCTCCACCAGTTTCAGGCCGCCTTCGGTCACCTCCAGCACGGCCAGGTCGGTGATGATCAGGTCGACCACGCCAACCCCGGTCAGCGGCAGGTCGCAGGCTGGCAGGATCTTGTGGGCACCCTTGGCGGTGTGCTCCATCAGCACCACCACGCGCTGCACGCCAGCCACCAGGTCCATGGCGCCGCCCATGCCCTTGACCATCTTCCCGGGGATCATCCAGTTGGCCAGATCGCCTTTTTCCGACACCTGCATGGCGCCGAGGATGGCCAGGTTCACATGGCCGCCGCGGATCATGCCGAAGCTGGTGGCGCTGTCGAAATAGCTGCTGCCGGGCAGGGCGGTGACGGTCTGCTTGCCGGCGTTGATCAGGTCCGGATCGACCGTCTCGGCGGTGGGGAAGGGGCCGATGCCCAGCAGGCCGTTTTCCGACTGCAGCCAGACGTCCATGCCGGCGGGGATGTAGTTGGCGACGAGGGTCGGCAAGCCGATGCCGAGGTTGACGTAGAAGCCGTCCTGCAGCTCCCGGGCGGCGCGTTGCGCCATCTGTTCACGGGTCCAGGCCATCTTACTTCTCCTCGCTCAGGGTGCGTTTCTCGATGCGTTTCTCAGGGCTTGCGTTGACCACCAGGCGCTGCACGAAGATGCCGGGCAGGTGGATCTGGTCGGGGTCCAGCTCACCGACTTCCACCAGCTCTTCCACCTCGGCCACGCAGACGCGACCGGCCATGGCGCACAGCGGATTGAAGTTGCGCGCGGTCTTGTTGAAGACCAGGTTGCCGGCCTTGTCGGCGCGCAGCGCCTTGACCAGGGCCACGTCGGCGGTCAGCGCCAGTTCCATGACATGGGGCTGGCCATTGAAGTCGCGCACCTCCTTGCCGTCGGCCACCAGGGTGCCGTAGCCGGTGCGGGTATAGAACGCCGGGATGCCGGCGCCACCGGCGCGCAGTTTCTCGGCCAGGGTGCCCTGGGGCGTGAATTCCAGTTCCAGCTCGCCGGCCAGGTACTGGCGCTCGAATTCCTTGTTCTCGCCCACGTAGGAGGAAATCATCTTGCGGATCTGCCGGGTCTCCAGCAGTTGGCCGAGGCCGAAGCCATCGACTCCGGCGTTGTTGCTGATGGCGGTCAGCTCGCGGGCGCCGGTGTCACGCAGCGCGGCGATCAGCGCCTCGGGAATGCCGCAGAGGCCGAAGCCGCCTACGGCCAGGGTGATGCCGTCGCTGACCAGCCCGTCGAGGGCGGCCGCGGCGTTGGGGTAGAGCTTGTTCATGGCAGAGATCCTCTTGTCGTTATTGGGCGGTCCAGCCGCCGTCCATGGTCCAGGCGGCGCCGCGCACCTGGGCGGCGGCGTCGCTGCACAGGAACAGCGCCAGCTCGCCCAGCTGGTCGGTGGTGACGAATTCCTGCGAGGGCTGCTTCTCGCTGAGCAGGTCGCGACGGGCCTGGTCCGGATCGCTGCCACGGCTGTCCAGCTGCTGCTGGATCAGCGGGGTGAGCACGAAACCCGGGCAGAGCGCGTTGCAGGTGATGCCGGTGCGAGCGGTCTCCAGGGCCGTGACCTTGGTCAGGCCCACCACACCATGCTTGGCGGCCACGTAGGCCGCCTTGCCAGTGGAAGCCACCAGGCCGTGCACCGAGGAGATGTTGACGATGCGTCCCCAATCGCGTTCGCGCATGCTCGGCAGCGCCAGGCGAGTGGTGTGGAAGACGGCCGAGAGATTGAGGGCGATCACCGCGTCCCAGCGCTCCACCGGAAAGTCTTCCAGCGGCGCAACGTGCTGGATGCCGGCGTTGTTGACCAGGATGTCCACGCCGCCGAAGTCGCGTTTGGCGTAGGCGAAGAGGTCTTCGATCTCCTCCGGCCTGGACAGGTCGGCCCCGTGGAAACCTGAGTGGCCGGGGAGGCTGGCCTGGGCCGCAGCGGGATCGCCGAAGCCGTTGAGGATGAGGGTGGCGCCAGCGGCGGCCAGGCGCTGGGCGATGCCCAGGCCGATGCCGCTGGTGGAGCCGGTGACCAGGGCGGTCTTGCCGGTAAGGTCCATGGTTGTCTCCTTAGACGAGGCCGGTCAGGTAGTAGAGGGCGATGACGAAGAACACCGCCACGGTCTTGATCAGGGTGATCTTGAACACGCCGCCATAGGCTTCGCGGTGGGTCAGGCCGGTCACCGCCAGCAGGGTGATCACCGCGCCGTTGTGCGGCAGGGTGTCCATGCCACCACTGGCCATGGCCGCCACCCGGTGCAGCACCTCCAGCGGGATGCCCGCGGCATTGGCGGCGGCGATGAAGGTGTCGCTCATGGCGGCCAGGGCGATGCTCATGCCACCGGAGGCCGAGCCGGTGATGCCGGCCAGCAGGGTCACGCTCACCGCCTCGTTGATCAGCGGATCGGGGATGGCCTTGAGGCCCTGGGCGAAGAGCACGAAGCCGGGCAGGGCGGCGATCACCGCGCCGAAACCGTATTCGGACGCCGTGTTCATCCCGGCTAGCAGGGCGCCGGAGACGGCGGTCTTGCTGCCCTCGGCCAACCGCCCGCGGATGGCGCCGAAACCCGTGGCCAGCACCAGCAGGATGCCCGCCAGCAGCGCGCCTTCCACCGCCCAGATGCCGGTCAGCTTGGCCACCTCCTGGGTCACTGGCTTGGCCATGCCCGGCAGCGCCAGGTTATGGGTGGCGCCGTACCAATCGGGAATCCAGCGGGTCAGCAGCAGGTTGAGCACGCCCACCAGCACCAGCGGTGCCAGGGCCAGCCAGGGATTGGGCAGCGGCAGGTCGGCGGCGGTCTCGGGTTCGTTGCGCAGCGGCACGCTGGCATAGCCTTCGCCACTGTTGCGGGCCTTGCGGCGGGCGCTGCCGAGGTAGGTAAGGCCCACCGCGATGACGAACAGCGACCCGGCCAGGCCCAGCCAGGGCGCGGCCCAGGCGGTGGTCTGGAAGAAGCTGGTGGGGATGATGTTCTGGATCTGCGGGGTGCCGGGCAGGGCATCCATGGTGAAGGAGAAGGCGCCCAGGGCGATGGTGGCCGGGATCAGTCGCTTGGGGATGTCGCTCTGGCGAAACATCTCGGCGGCGAAGGGATAGACGGCGAAGACCACCACGAACAGCGACACGCCGCCATAGGTCAGCAGGGCGCAGACCGCGACGATCACCGGGATGGCCCGTTCGCGACCGAGCAGGCGGATGGCCGCAGCGACGATGGCGCGGGAAAAGCCCGACAGCTCGATCAACTTGCCGAACAGGGCGCCCAGCATGAACACCGGGAAGTAGAGTTTGAGAAAGCCCACCATCTTGTCCATGAATACCCCGGTGAAGGCGGGCGCCACGGCGGAGGGATCGGTGAGCAACACGGCGCCGAGGGCGGCGAGGGGGGCGAAGAGGATGACACTGAAACCCCGGTAGGCGGCGAACATCAGCAGCGCCAGGGCAGCGAGTGCGATCAGGACACTCATGGCTTCTCCTAGAGCTTCGCATGAGGCGAAGCGGTTCTTGTTGTTATAGGGCGATACAGGGATCGCCCGAATACAGGAGCCAGAACCGTGCCAGCTTTATAAGCTATTGTTTTGCATGAATTTTTATTTCGATCTTCGCCAGCTAGCGGTAAATTGTCTCAAAAGCTGGACCCCGTAGGTTGGGTTGAGCGAAGCGAAGCTCAACATCAGCCCATGGCCTTTCATATTGGGCTTCGACGATAGAGCCGTCTCAACCCAACCTACGGTCGTGACCTGTAGGAGCGGCCCATGGCCGCGATTGACGATCCATCGCGGCCACGGGCCGCGCCTACAAGCTATGTCTCTATATATGGACATATCTCATATTCGAGACATCAACCCTAGCGCCACCAGCTTCTTGTACAGCGTAGACCGCCCCAGACCCAGACGCCGGGCGGCCTCGTCCACCTTGCCGCCGCAGGCGGCCAGGGTGTCCTGCAACAGCTCGCGGTCGAAGCGCTGGCGGGCTTCGGCATAGGTTTCGCCGCTCGGGCCAGGGAGGGATTGACCTGCTGTGGCAGGTGCGGGGGCCCCATCCAGCGCCGCGGCCAGTGCCCTGGCGTCCAGCTGGCTGTCGTCACCTAAGAGCACCGCGCGCTCCAGCACGTTGCGCAACTCGCGCACGTTGCCGGGCCAGGGTTGGCGCTGCAGCAGCGCCAGGCCATCGGCGGTGAGTTCAGGGGTGGGCTGTCCGCCCACCTGGGGCAGACTGTCGAGGATGGCCTCGGCCAGCACCGCCAGGTCGTCCAGGCGCTCACGCAGGGGCGGGATGCGGATCGGCAGCACGTTGAGGCGGTAATAGAGATCGGCGCGAAAGCGTCCTTCAGCCACGGCCGCCTCCAGGTCACGCGAGGTAGCAGCGATCATTCGCACGTCGCAGGCCAGTACCTCGTTGGAGCCCAGTGGCTCGTACTCCTTTTCCTGCAGCACCCTTAGCAACTTGGCCTGCAAGGCCAGGGGCATGTCGCCGATCTCGTCGAGAAACAGGGTGCCGCCCTGGGCGATCTGCAACTTGCCTGGACGTGCCCGGCGTTCGGCGCCGGTAAAGGCACCCGGCGCGGTGCCGAAGAATTCCGCTTCCAGCAAGCCTTCCGGGATGGCGGCAGCATTGATGCTGACGAAGGGTCGCCCTGCGCGTGGCGAGGCGCCGTGGATGGCGTGGGCCAGCAGCTCCTTGCCGGTACCGGTCTCGCCCAGCAGCAGCACTGCGGCCTCGCTGGCGGCAGCGCGCCGGGCGCGGCGCTTGACCTCCAGGCTGGCCGGGCCGCTGCCGACGAAGTGGCCGAAGCCGTACTTGGCGGTGCGCGCATGCTGCAGCGAGCGCCGAGTGGTGGCCAGCTCTTCCTGGATGCGCAGGTAGCGGGTCACCAGCGGCGCCAGTTGCTGCAACTGGTCGAACAGGGCGAAGCCGATGGCGCCGATCAGTTCGCCCTCGTCGGTATGGATCGGCAGGCGCATCACCACCAGCGGTCCGTTGCGGGTCTCCAGCATGTCCAGCAGGATCGGCTGGCCATTGCGCGCCACCTCGCGCAAGAGGCTGTGGGGAATGATCTGCTCCACCGGCTGGCCGATGGCGGCGGCGGCATCCGGCAGGCCGAAGTGCTGGGCGTATCTCTGGTTGATCCAGACGATGCGCGCCTCGCGGTCGACGATTACCGTGCCGTTGCTGGTCTGCTCGATGATCTCGAACAGCGAGCGGATCGCCCGCTGGCGGATGTCGGCGTAGTCTTCCAGCCCGGGCAGACCCGGCGGGGTGCGGCTCATGGCTTCAGCGCATGGCGCAGCTGGTGCAGGCGCCGCTGGACGATGCGCTCGCGCCGCGCGGCGTCCCACTCATGGAAGCCGTGGCCGCTGCGCAGGCCGGTACGGCCGGCGGCCACCTGGTCTTCCAGCAGCTGCAGCGGGGCCTCGTCCCGCGCCAGGGTCGGCCAGAGATGCCGGGCGATGTCGCGAAAGGTATCCAGGCCACCCATGTCCGCCGCTTCCAGCGGACCGACCATGGCATAGCGCCGACCGAGGGAGGCACGCATCACCCGGTCCACCGTCTCGGCGTCCGCCGCGCCGCTCTGTACGATGTGCAGGGCTTCGCGCAGCAGGGCGAATTGCAGTCGATTGCCGACGAAGCCGGGAATGGCGCGCTGCAGGACCACGGCCTCCAGGTCGGCGGCTTCCAGCAGTTGGCGCACGGCCTCCAGGTGAGCGGGCAGGGTGGCCGTGCCGGGCACCAGCTCCACCAGGGGAATGAAGTGCGGCGGATTCCAGAAGTGGGCGATCAGCAGGCGTTCGGGATGGCGCAGGTGCGCGGCCAGTTCGTCCGGTGGCAGGCCGCTGGTGTTGCTGGCGATCAGGGCGTCGGGGCGCAGCACGGCTTCGAGCTGGGCATAGAGCTGGTGCTTGAGCTCCAGGCGCTCGGGCACGGCTTCGAACAGCAGGTCGCAGTCGGCGAGATCGGCAAGCTCGGTCGTCGTCGTGAGGCGGGCGACGACCGCCTCGGTGTCCACGGCGATGTCGGCTTCTTCCAGCTCGGCGAGCAGGGTACGCGCGGTGGCGGCCACCTCGGCGAGACGGGCGGGGTCGACATCCTGCAGGCGCACGGCATGGCCGTGGCGGGCGAGATGCACGGCGATGCCGATGCCCATGAGACCGGAACCCAGGACGGCGAGGCGTGGCGTGGTCATGATCTTTTCCTTGTGAGACGGCCGCGGCAACCGTCTCACACTTGACCGCCCCCGGCCAAGGCACAGGGGCGCTCCCTTGCACCAAAGGTGGGCCCCAGCTGCGGACCTGCGGCTCCGCCACGGCTCTGCCACGCCGCTCGACGATGCCTGGCACGGGCACTGCTAAGGACAAGCACGCCCATCCCCAGGAGATCGCCATGAGCAACGCTGGCAACGACTACCCCCTGAGCGAAGTCCCGCCCGAGGCCCGCAAGGGCTTGGCCTCCCTGGCCATGGTGCTGCTGGGCTTCACCTTCTTTACCGCCACCATGTTCGCCGGCGGCAAGCTGGGAGTGGCCTTCGGTTTCGCCGACCTGCTGCTGGTGATCGCCCTCGGCAACCTGCTGCTGGGTCTCTATGCCGCCGCCCTCGGCCATATCGCCTGTCGCAGCGGCCTCAACTCGGTGCTGATGGGGCGCTTCGCCTTCGGCGAGCGCGGCAGCAAGCTGTGCGACCTCATCCTCGGCTTCACCCAGATCGGCTGGTACGCCTGGGGTACGGCCACCGCCGCCGTGGTGCTGGGCAAGTACTTCGGCCTGGAGCAGGGCGCGGTGCTGGCGCTGATGGCGGTATTCGGCCTGGGCTTCTGCGCCACTGCCTACATCGGCTATCGCGGCCTGGAGATCCTTTCCTGGATCGCCGTGCCGGCCATGGCGCTGCTGCTGATCCTGTCCATGAGCGTGACCACCGCCAAGGCCGGCGGCCTGGCCGGCCTGCTGGCGATCCAACCCAGCAGCAGCCTGGACCTGTCCACCGCCATCACCCTGGTATTCGGCACCTTCGTCAGCGGTGCCACCCAGGCCACCAACTGGACGCGCTTCGCCCGCTCCACGCGAGTGGCGGTGCTGGCCAGCCTGATCGGCTTCTTCCTCGGCAACGGCCTGATGGTGCTGATCGGCGCCTATGGCGCCATCGTCTACCAGCAGCCCGACGTGGTGGAGGTGCTGATGCTGCAGGGCTTCGCCACCGCCGCCCTGGCCATGCTGCTGCTCAACATCTGGAGCACCCAGGACAACACCATCTACAACTTCGCCGTGGCCGGCTGCAACCTGGTGCGTACCGATCGCCGCAAGACCGTGACCCTGGCCGGCGCCCTGATCGGCACCGCCCTGGCCGTGCTGGGCATGTACGACCTGCTGGTGCCCTATCTGGTGCTGCTCGGCACGGTGATCCCGCCCATCGGCGGGGTGATCGTCGCCGACTTCTGGCTGCGCCATCGCGGGCGCTATCCCTTGCTCGCCGAGGCCTGCCTGCCGCACTACAACTGGCCGGGCCTGGCCGCCTATGGCCTGGGCACCATCGCCGCCTTCGGCTCACCCTGGGTCGCACCGCTGGTGGGTATCGGGGTGGCGGCACTGGCCTATGGCGTGTTCAATGGACTGACTCGGGGGCGTACTACTGCTCCTGCCTCGCTCTAGGGAGATCCACCATGCGCATCCTCAACGCCCGCCTGCGTGACCGCGAAGGCCTGTACGACATCCGCCTCGAAGGCGGGCGCATCGCCGCCATCGCCGAGCAGTTGATGCCCCCCGCGGTGGGGCCGGACGACATCGACGCCGCTGGCAACCTGGTGGTGCCGCCATTCGTCGAGCCGCACATCCACCTCGATGCCACCCTGACCGCCGGCGAGCCGCGCTGGAACATGAGCGGCACCCTGTTCGAAGGCATCGAATGCTGGGGCGAGCGCAAGGCCACCATCACCCGGGAAGACACCAAGACCCGCGCCACGCGCACCATCCGCGCCCTGGCCGCCCACGGCATCCAGCACGTGCGCACCCATGTCGACGTCACCGATCCGTCCCTGGCCGCGCTCAAGGCCATGCTGGAGGTGCGCGAGGAAACCGCCCACCTGATCGATCTGCAGATCGTCGCCTTTCCCCAGGAGGGCATCGAATCCTTCAAGAACGGCCGCGAGCTGATGGAGGAGTCGATTCGCCTGGGCGCCGATGTGGTCGGCGGCATTCCGCACTTCGAGTACACCCGCGACCAGGGCGTAAGCTCGGTGAAATTCCTCATGGACCTGGCCGAGCGTACTGGTTGCCTGGTGGACGTCCATTGCGACGAGACCGACGATCCGCATTCGCGCTTTCTGGAGGTGCTGGCCGAAGAGGCGCGCAGCCGCGGCATGGGCGCACGGGTCACCGCCAGCCATACCACCGCCATGGGCTCCTACGACAACGCCTACTGCGCCAAGCTGTTTCGCCTACTGACCCATGCCGGCATCAACTTCATTTCCTGCCCGACCGAGAGCATCCACCTGCAGGGCCGCTTCGACAGCTTTCCCAAGCGCCGCGGCGTGACCCGGGTCAACGAGCTGCTGGAGGCCGGCCTCAACGTCTGCTTCGCCCAGGATTCCATCGTCGATCCCTGGTATCCGCTGGGCAACGGCAACATCCTGCGGGTGCTGGAGGCGGGGCTGCACATCTGCCACATGCTCGGCTATCGCAACCTGCAGTCGGCGCTGGATCTGGTCACGGTGAACAGTGCCAAGGCACTGTGCCTGGGCGACCGCTATGGCCTGGAGGAGGGGCGCCCCGCCAATCTGCTGGTGCTGTCCGCCGAGAGCGACTACGAGATGGTCCGCAGCCAGGGCCTGCCGCTGTATTCTATCCGCCACGGCAAGGTGCTGATGCAACGCCGCCCGGCGCAGGTGGAGTTGGCGGATCTGTAATAGGTGTTGATCAGGGCGGTCCGGCTTGTACCGGTCGCTTGCGATTTTTCAGGAATGGCAAAGATCTGATTCTCACTCGGACAACCCCCTCTCCCTCTGGGAGAGGGCTGGGGTGAGGGCGCCCCCCTGCCGAAGCCCCCAGCGGAAAAGGCTGCGCCGTTTCCACGCGCCGGCTGATACGGATCGCGGCCATGGGCCGCTCCTACGAGGAGCCAGGGTGTCGGAGCGGACCGCCAACGCCGCGATCACGGTAGGTTGAGCTGAGACGGCTCTACCGTCGAAGCCCAACAAATCCGGCGCCGGGGCAACAGCTGTTGGGCTTTGCTACGCTCAACCCAACCTATGGCGGTCCAGCTATCGTGACCATGTCATGGCCGCGATCACCGTAGGTTGAGCTGAGACGGCTCTACCGTCGAAGCCCAACATCACACGCCCGAAGCATCGCTCGTTGGGCTTCGCTGCGCTCAGCCCAACCTACGGCGGTCCATCTATCGTGACCATGGCCGCGATCAGCGTAGGTTTGGCTGAGACGGCTCTATCGTCGAAGCCCAACAAATCCGGCGCCAGGGCAACAGCTATTGGGCTTCGCTGCGCTCAACCCAACCTACGGCGGTCCATCTATCGTGACCATGCCGCGATCACCGTAGGTTGGGTTGAGACGGCTCTACCGTCGAAGCCCAACAAATCCGGCGCCGGGACAAGAGCTGTTGGGCTTCACTGCGCTCAGCCCAACCTACGAAAGCCTATCGCCCGCTTTCGGCGAAATCCCGCAGCGCGGCGCCATCCAGGCGATAGCGTACCCATTCGCTCTGGGCCTGGGCGCCCAGGCTTTCGTAGAAGTCGATGGCGGGGGCGTTCCAGTCCAGCACGCTCCATTCCAGGCGACCGCAATCGTTGGCCACCGCCTCGCGGGCCAGCTCGCGCAGCAGGCCCTTGCCCAGGCCGGTGCCGCGGGCGCTGGGGCTCACATAGAGGTCTTCCAGGTAGATGCCGTTGCGGCCCAACCAGGTGGAATAGCTGTAGAAATACACGGCATAGCCCACCACCACACCTTCCTGCTCGGCGACCAGGGCGCGGGTCGGGGTGTCGGCGGCGAATAGCGTGGCCTCGATCTGGGCCGGGCTGGCCAGGACCTCGTGGATGGCCTTTTCGTAGTCGGCCAACTCGACGATCAATGCATGGATGCGGGCGGCGTCGGTGCGGCGGGCGGGGCGGATCTGGGTGGTCATGGGTGCCTTGGTCAGTTCGTGGGGCAGCGGCGACCTCAGGAGGGCACCACGGCCCGATTGGCGGACCCGGACAGCATGGCGGCGACCTGCGCGGCCAACCGGTCCAGGGTGAAGGGCTTGGTCATCAATTCCATGTTACCACCCAGGAAGCTGGTCCTACTGAGCGCGCCCTCGGCGTAGCCGGTGAGGAACAGCACCGGCAGCCGCGGTCTGAGCTGCTGGATCACCTCCGCCAGCTGGCGACCATTGAGGCCCGGCAGGCCCACATCGGTCACCAGCAGATCCAGCCGCGGGATCTGCTCCAGCAGATGCAACGCGGCCTTGCCTTCGGCCGCGCTCCAGACGCGATAACCCAGGGCTTCCAGCGCCTCCTGGTTGACCAGCCGCACCGCATCGTCGTCCTCCACCAGGAGGATGGTCTCGCCAGCGCCCTGGACGAATTCGGCCGGCTCGATCCGCTTGGGTTCGCGGCGCTGCTCGGCCGCCGGCAGGCAGACGCAAACCCGCGTCCCCGTCGTGTCGCTGGCGATGGTCAGGCGGCCGTTGCTCTGCCGGGCGAAGCCATAGACCATCGACAGACCCAGCCCCGTGCCCTGGCCCTGGGGCTTGGTGGTGAAGAAGGGTTCGAGCACCTTGCCGAGCAGGCGCTCGGGGATGCCGGTCCCGGTGTCCCGGACCTCAAGGCAGACGTAGTCGCCCAGGGCCAGCGCATCATCCCCGCTACCCGGCTCGGTGACCGTCAGCGGATAGGTCTCCAGGGTGATGACACCGCCGTGCGGCATGGCATCGCGGGCATTGATCACCAGGTTGAGCAGGGCATTCTCCAGCTGGTTGGCATCCGCCAGGATCCAGGGCAGGTCATCGGCCAGCGCCAGGGTCACCGAGATCTGCTCGCTCACCGTGCGTTGCAGCAGGTCCTGCAGCGCCAGGATCAGGTCATTGGCGGACATTGGCCGGGATTCCAGCGATTGCCGCCGGGAAAAGGCCAGCAGCCGCTGGGTCAGCGCCGCCGCCCGGTGCGCCGAATGCTGAGCGGCTTCCATGTAGCGCTCAAGCCCCGCCAGCTGGCCCTTGTTCTTGATCTTCATCAGATCCAGCGCGCCCAGCACCCCGGTTAGCATGTTGTTGAAGTCATGGGCGATGCCGCCGGTGAGCTGGCCGACCGCTTCCATCTTCAGTGACTGGCGCAACTGCTCCTCGGCGCGACTGCGCTCGACGGTCTCCCGTTGCAGCTCGCTGAGGGTGTGGGCCAGGGTCCGGGTGCGTTCCTCGACCTGGAATTCCAGTTCTTCGTTGAAGCGGCGCAAGGCCAGTTCGGCGCGCTTTTCGTCGCTGATGTCGGCGATCACCGTGGTCGCCCCGATGATCCGCTGGGTGGCGTCGTGCAGGGGCACCGCGCTTACCCGCAACCAGGATTCCTCGCCGGTCGCGGTGGTGTGATAGAAATCCTGGCCCTTGACCCGTTCGCCAGCCAGGGCGCGGGCACCCGGAAAGCGCTCGGGCGGCAAGAGGCGTCCACTGTCGTCGAGCGCGGTCCAGCGTGTGGCTTCCTCGGGTTGCTGGGAGGGGATGCGCTGACCGGGCACATGCTGCTCATAGAAGGGATTGCTGACCAGGGTGCGGCCTTCGCTGTCCATGAAGCACACGCCGACCGGCAGGTTCTCCAGCAGTGTCTGCATGCGCTCGCGTTCCTGGGCGAGTTCGGCGAGGCGGTCGCGCATCTCGAACTGGCGCAGGCGCGAACGCCAGGCCGCGGCCACGCTGCTCAGCAGCGAGGCACCGCTCAGCGGGCGCTCCAGGATGACCAGGTTGGTGGTCGCCGCCGGCAGCTGCCGACGCAGGAGGTCATTGCCGCGGCCCGAGCGCTTGGCGTCGGAGGCCAGCAGCACCAGCGGGATATCCGACCAGGTCGGTTGCCGCTCCAGCGCCTCTGCCAGCGCCTGCAGGTCCTGGCGCAGGGCCTCTTCGGTGAACACGATGATGCCCGTCTCGTCGCCCAGCGCGGCGGCGACCTCGTCGAGGCTGGCCAGGTAACGCGTGTGGTAGCCCTGGGTGAAGAGGCGCTGCAGACTGGCCGCGTCACCCCGCAACGGGGCGCAGATGATCAGCTCACAGGCCGGCGTCGTGGTCTCGGTCAATCGCGCTCTTCCATCAGGGGTTGCTTGGCACCGAAGTATTCCGGGGTCCCGGTCAGCACGCCGCGGAAGTCCACCAGGGGCTGGCCCACGCGGATGCCCCGGGTGTCGATGCGCAATTCCCGAATCGCATCCTCATGGCCACCCCCGCGATGCTTGAGGATGGAGATGGCCTTGCGCAGGCGTCCCTGGGCCTCGAAGAAGCGAATCAGCACCACGGTGTCGGCGATATAGGAGATGTCCAGGCTGGAGGTCATCGAGCCGACCAGGCCGTGCTGGGGGTTGATGAGAAAGGTCACGACCCCGGACTGGCTCAGATAGGAGAGCAATTCGTGCAGCTGCAGGATCAACTGCTGTTCCTGGGGCATGGCGGCGAGGTAGCCGTTGAGGCTGTCCAGCACCAGCATCCGGCAGTTGTCCTCCTCGACGTCTCGCCGCACGCGCCAGGCGAATTCACCGGGAGACAGCTCGGCGGGATCGATCTGGTGAACCACCAGCAGGCCTTCCTCGATATAGCGCAGCAGTGGCATCCCCATGCTTTCCGCACGCTTGAGCAGGGTGCCGATGCGCTCGTCGAATTCATAGAGGGCGCACCTCTCGCCGCGGGCGCAGGCGGCCATCACGTACTGCAGGGCCAGGGTCGTCTTGCCGGTGCCGGCCGGCCCGGTGATCAGGGTGCTGGTGCCACGCAAGGGCCCGCCGTGCAACAGGGCATCCATGTCGGCGATGCTGCTGGGTACCGGCTCGCCGGCGAAATCCTGGTAGCGCCCCGCGGCGATCATCCGCGGATAGACCTCCAGGCCGCCATGGCGGATGGTGAAGTCGTGATAGCCGGCGACGAAGTCCCGGCCGCGCAGCTTCTGGATCTGCAGGCGGCGACGAGCGGCGCCGAAGTCCAGGGTCAGGCGTTCCAGGGTCAACACGCCGTGGCAGAGGCTGTGCAGATGATTGTCCCGCTCGCCGCCGCTGGTGGTCAGGTCATCTACCAACAGGACGGTGAGGCCGCGGCCGGCGAAGAATTGCTTGAGCGCCAGCACCTGGCGTCGATAGCGCAGCGGGTCCTGGGCCAGCAGGCGCATCTCCGACAGGCTGTCGAACACCAGTCGGCTTGGCTTGAGCTCATCCACCCGGGTCTGGATCAACTCGATGGTATCGCCCAATTCGGATTCCCAGGGGTGCAGGATGGTCTGCTCCTGCGCGCCGCCCAGCACCGCATCGGCAGCCGACAGTTCGAACAGGTGCATGCCTTCCAGGCTCCAGCCGTGGGATTCGGCGACGCTCTGCAACTCCTCGCTGGTTTCCGACAGGGTGATGTACAGCACCGACTCGCCTCGACGCACCCCCTCGAAGAGAAATTGCAGGCCCAGGGTGGTCTTGCCCGACCCCGGGGTGCCTTCCAGCAAATAGAGCCGGTCCTTGGGCAAACCGCCGCGTAACACCTGATCCAGACCGGCATTGCCTGTCGCGATAATTGACTGGCTGGGAGAACTCATGGATGACCGGACCTCGTGGTGGCGGAAGCGAAAAACACAGGATATACGCGGCCCAGCCTGCGCCCCGAGCGGACTCGACAGGGCGGCGGCAAGGTGCAGGCAGTGACGGCAGCACGCCGAAAGACCTCGGCGGGAGAGGGTGACGGCAAGACCCGCACCTTGTTAATGGTCAGTCTAATGCTGTCGCCGGCGCCAGGCCACTGTGACAGGCGGTCACCCGGCCATACCGATACGTCGGTACCGGCTGGCGCGGCGCGATGCTTAGGCGATCCCGTTCGGGCCATCCAGTACCCGGCGGATCTTGCGCGCCAGATCGTTGGGGATATAGGGCTTGGAGATCACATCGAATTCCGAACCGCCGATGTCGGTGCGCTCCAGGGAGTTCTCGGCATAGCCGGTGGTGAGTAGCACCTTGATCTCCGGATGCAGGCGTTTCACCTCCCGCGCCAGCATCACGCCGTTCATGCCGCCCGGCATGATCAGATCGGTGAAGAGCAGATCGAAGGGCTGTTCGGTCTCCCGCAGCACGCGCAGGGCCTCGCTGGCGTTGAAGGCGATCTGCGCCGTATAGCCATAGTCTTCCAGCACCAGCTTGGCCAATTCGGCGACGTCCGGGCGGTCTTCCACCACCAGGATGCGTTCGGTGCCATTACGGCGCTCCGAGCGCTGCTCGCCCTGCTGATGGGTGATGTGGCTGTCGTCCACCGGGAAGTACAGGCGCAGGGTGGTGCCGACGTCCTCTTCCGAATAGATGCGCACCGTGCCGCCGGATTGCTTGGCGAAGCCATAGACCATCGACAGACCCAGCCCCGAGCCCTTGCCTTCCTCCTTGGTGGTGAAGAAGGGATCCATCACCCGGTCCCGGATGCTGGCTGGCATGCCGTGGCCGTTGTCGGTGATCGCCAGGCTGACGTAACGGCCCGGCATGAGGCCGTCGTAGGACATGTTGGCCAGTTCGCGCACCTCGACGTTGCGCGTCTCGATGCCCAGGCTGGGTTGCGCTCGATCCGCCAGGGCGTCTCGCGCATTGATCAAGATATTGAGCAGCGCCACCTCGGCCTGGGTCGGATCGATGCGGCAATTCCACAGGTTCGGATCCAGCTGGGTGCGGATCTCCACATCGCCCAGGGTCCGCTCGGCCAGTTCGTGGGAGGAGCGAATCAGGTTGTTCAGATTCAGCACCCGGCCTTCGAGCTTCTGCTTGCGCGAGAAGGCCAGCAATTGCTGGGTGAGGGTGCTGGCGCGTTCGGCTGCGGACTTGGCATGGGTCGCGCTGCGAACGATGCGCTCCTGGTCGAAGCTGGGCTTTTCCGCGGTGCGCTGGATGATGTCGATATAGCCCATCATCACCTGCAGCAGGTTGTTGAAGTCGTGGGCGATACCGCCGGTGAGCTGGCCGAGGGCCTCCATCTTCTGCGCCTGGCGCAGGGCATCCTCGGCGTCGCGACGGCGGCTGACGTCCAGCTGGGACGCGAAGTAGTAGGTCAGCTCGCCCGCTTCGTTGTACACCGGCGAGACGAACAGCGCATTCCAGAAGGTCGAGCCATCCTTGCGGTAATTGATGATCTCCACCGAGACCTCGCGCTCCTGCTCCACCGCCTCGCGAACCTGGGCGACCACCGAGCGATCCGTCTCCGGCCCCTGCAGGAACCGGCAATTGCGCCCCAGCAGCTCGTCCACCTGGTAGCCGGTCATCTCGGTGAAGGCATTGTTGGCGAAGAGGATCGGATTGTCCGGCTGGTTGGGATCGGTGATCAGCATCGGCATCCGCGTCGTTTCCACCGCGGCGAAGAAGATGTTCTTGCCCTCGTGCGAAACATCGCTCGTCGCTGAATTATCGACCCGCGCCTTGCGGGGTGGGTGCTGTCGGCTCACGGGGGGCGGAATCCTTGCGCAGGCAAAATGGGGCGGTATGGTCCTCAGACAGCCAAGCGGCGAAAAAACTTCACTGGCGCGTCGTCCGAGGCCGTCTGGCATCCTCCTTTGCTGGGCTGAAAGCCAGGCGCGGCGCGGCTTTGGCGGCAATTTGCCAGTGTACCGCTCACCTCTCTCAGGTGACCGTTAGGTAAGTTTGCGGAGAACCTCTCCGGCATCCGATGTCTGAGCTGCCATGAAGCCGAGAAGCCTTGATATACAAAGACAAATTCTTGTTCTGGAAGACGATCCGGGGCAGCGCGAGCTGCTGACCGAAATCCTGACCGAACAGGGACTGGACGTCGTGGCGGTGGCTTCCAGCGACGAGGCCCTGGCGCACATGGACGCCCGCGGCAGCGATACCAAGCTGGTCATCGCCGACGTCAACGTGCCAGGCATGCTGGACGGCCTGGCCTTCGCCCAGCTGGCCGCCGTCAGTTGGCCCACGGTGCCCTTCATCATCATCTCCGGCTACATCGACCAGGACCTCGCCATCCTGCCGCGTCGCGCGGCCTTCCTGCCCAAGCCCTGGAGTGTCGCCGACCTCAGCCAGCTGGTCGAAAACCTGCTGCCGCGCCGCTAGCGCCCCCTGCCTGCCGACTTCCCAATCGCCCTTGACCCACATCAGTGATCCCACCGTTGGTGCCTGGAAAGAAGACGTTCGTCGGCACGACTACGGCGGCACTGGCCAAATGATATGACGTCCGTCGGCAAGCCCCTTTGGCAGGGAACCAAATACGCCGAACGCTATCAATGTGCCATCTATTCCCGACTGGCAAGGAGCGCTTCATGGACGCAGTCATCACCCAGATTTCTCAGATCACCGATTGGGAATTTCTCATCGCGCTAGAGCGCAGCCTGGAAAGCCGCGGTCGCCTCGACCTGGCGGCCAGAGACGCCCTCGAACGCCAAGGCAATCTGCTCTCCCGTCGTTATCTGCTGCAGAAGGGCAAGCTTGGCAACGGTCCCTTCAGCCCGGTGGAAAACGAGGTTCTCGACGTTCTGGCCACGGCCACGGCCGCCCTGCGCCGCAGTCGTCGTCTGCCCCACAACATCGTCAAGAGCCTGCGCGCCGGTGGCCTGATCGAAGCCGTCGAGCGCAACGTCTGCCACGCCGGCGCCCTGCAATGCCGTACCGACTTCGAAGCCGACGGCATTCCCCGTGGCACCCTGGAGCGCATCGTCGATCGCCACCCCCAGGCCTTCGAACTGGAAGCCCGCCGCGCCGCCGCCCGCTACATCGCCGACCAGGAACCGGCCTTCCGCGCCGCCGGCTGAGCCTCGTCATGGCCGCCTGCGGGCGGCCTCGCGATACAGGGGCAGGCTGATCGCTGTCCTGGCGCGTGCTACCGTTGCGAGCCACACGCCGCAACAGGTCCCGCCATGCTCCTCGCCGACAACCTGCTGGCCTTCACCCTGGCCGCCTCCCTGCTCACCATCACCCCTGGCCTGGATACCGCCCTGATCCTGCGCACCGCCGCGGTCGAAGGCCGCGCTCAGGCCTGGCGCGCGGCCCTGGGGATCAATGCCGGCTGCCTGCTCTGGGGCGCCGCCGTGGCCTTTGGCCTGGGCGCGTTGCTGGCGGTCTCGGAACTGGCCTATACGCTGCTCAAGTACTGCGGCGCCGCCTACCTCTGCTGGCTTGGCCTCAACCTGTTGCTGCGCCCCCGTACCGCCCTCGCACCCACGACAGGCGAGGGCGGTACGGCCTCCAACTGGTTTCTCAAGGGCCTGCTCGGCAATGTCCTCAATCCCAAGATCGGCATCTTCTATGTGTCCTTCCTGCCCCAGTTCATCCCCCAGGGCCAACCCCTGATCGCCTGGACCTTCGGCCTGGTCGCCATCCATGTACTGCTGAGCCTGCTCTGGTCCCTGACCCTGATCGGCGCCGCCCGCACCCTGGGCGAGACCCTGCGCAACGCCGCGGTGATCCGCTGGTTGGATCGGGTGACGGGCGTGGTCTTTCTGCTGTTCGCGGCGAAGCTGGCGTTGAGTCGGCGGTAGGGGGAGGGTGGCGCTGCTTTGGGGCGCTAAAGAAAAATCCCGGAAACGACGAGGCCCGCACTAGGCGGGCCTTGGGGGAACCCTTGCGGATCATATTGGTCGAGCGACTACGTCCAAAAATATCGCTGTAATGCCCGTGTTTTAAGGGTTTTTTGATAACTCTATTCGCTCGCATACAAGCTGGCATACACGGCATTTCCCATCCCGTTTGCGTTGTAGCATTTTTGCCACTAGCTTTAGGAGGTTCACCTAGTGGAAAGTAATTCCTGACAAGGATGGTCTTATGAGCGAGTCCAGTATCAAGCCCGCTGTTATAACAGCAATTATTACCTGTATCGCGACAATTGCAGCTGGTGTTGCTACTTATTGGCTAACGACGAAAGAGCCAGAGTTGGCTTATACAGTATCTGGCGGGCCCTCTTTAGAAGGAGCTTCATCGTCAAAAAGGATTTTCCTAATTGATGTGCAAAACTCTGGCAAAAAAGAAATAGCGCAAACTTATGTTCGGATCGGTATGCCAGGAGCCGATTTTGCGGAGGTCCAGGTCGAGGCATCGCCAGGCGTGAAGCTGAAAAAAGAAAGCGAGCAGGGGTTTACTGCGCTTTACGCTGACTTGCTTAATCCAGGTGAGAGGGTAAAGGTTTCTTTTCTAGCATCAATGGGATCTGTTAGAGGAGAGCCGCAGATCATTGTTAGAGCTCCTGGTGTAACGGCTACAAATCTATCAGCGGCTAGCTCTAGCTCGCTTTTGTTTAAAAACGATTCGATCGACTATGTTTTTTATGCTATGGGTTTTGCTGCTCTGCTGTCGAGCTTCCTAATTCGCTATCGAAATTCCCGGCACCTTGGTGGAACATCTGGGGTTAGTTTGGAGAACAACGAGTTGTGCGCATTTATATGCGATTCCTCCGGTCTTTCAACAGAGGCGCGTGCGGTCAGGTTCTCCGGTGCTGAATTGTCCTACAGAGGCTTTGCAGATTATCTTGCTTCCGAATGTTCTAAGGTTCCGGAAGAAGATCAATACAAATACTTGCTTGCATTGAAGTCCATGCTGTACGTGTCGCCGTTGTCTGGTGCATCCCGGAAGTCTATTGAAAATTGGATTCGGGATATTTCCAAAGGCGCTGTTAGTGATGACGAATTCATCCAGATTAAAAAAGATTCATTTGCTGAGGGTGAAGATCCAGCAGCCTGGCGTGAAAAGATTGCAAAAATATGTCAGAAATCCTAGATATTAATTGCTAAGTTGTATGTGGAGAAGGAATGCCTATTATAGCTATTCGCGGCAATGTAATCATAACTGACGAGCTGGAGCTAAAAGCATATCTGGCAGCGATGCTGCGATTGGAAAACGCAGGTCTTCTGCTTGGAGCAGGGGCGTCCGTGCCTTGTGGTGGGATGACTATGGCATCTGTTTGGGATCGATTTGTAGATGAATTCGAGGTTCATGCAAATTGGCTGAAAGCATTTGGATTCGTTGACAATGACGCAACTTCAACAGACAACAGAAAGATGCCTAATATGGAAAGGCTTCTCGATAGTCTAGAAGTTGCTGTTATAGAATGGGACAGGCAGTGTGTAATTAACGGTCCTAATCCAATAGATATTGATGAAGTTGTAGCTGCCGAAAATCTAGCTGATTTAAAAGATGCTCGCAAAAGCCTATACCGGCTAGTGGTTGAAGCTGCTTTGCTGGAAAATTCTTGGTGGGAATCACCAGCAGGCGTTGAAAGCGATGACGTGGCCTTGCTTAATCATCGTACGATTTTGCAGAAACTTGTTTCAGCTCGTCAGCCTGCTCAGCCTTCGCCGTGGGTGTTTACAACTAACTATGATCTGGCTATCGAATGGGCGGCAGAGTCAATTGATCTCCAGGTGATCAATGGTTTTCTTGGTACTCATTCTAGAAGGTTTTCTCCTCACAGCTTTGACATGGGGTTTAGAAATGTCCAGGCGCGTGGAGAGGCTAGATTTGGTGTGTTTAATATATATCTTGCAAAACTTCACGGATCTATGGCGTGGTGTGCGCAAGGTGGTGAGATTTTTGAAATTCCTGCGGTTTTGGCTCGCGATGAAATTCAGGCTTTTCTTGAAGATGATGACATTCAAGATCTTGGGCTTATGGTTATGCCCCGTGCTGCCAAGTATTTTGACACCGTTGGTTATGTCCTGGGTGAGATGTTTAGGCGGTTTGCAGAGTTTATGGCTAAGCCACAAGCTGCCTTGATAGTTTGTGGGTATAGCTTCGGAGATGAGCATATAAACAGGCTGATTAGGTCTGCTCTACTAAATCCTACCCTTCAGGTGATGATCTATTTCCCAGGCTTTGATGGCAATGCGACCTCTCAAGCACTACCCAAAGCTCTTAGAAAGATTCTGTCGCTAAGTAATCCTAGAGTTACCGTGGTGGGTGGTGGCAATGGCGCCTATGTAGATGCGTTAGCCAGCCAACTACCTGATCCAGCAATTTATGATGAAAACCTTCAGCGTTTGACAAAAGCGTTGAAAGATCAACTGCGTGAGGTTGCTCCGTGAACGGTCGTATGCCGATTGGCTACGTCGTACGCGTTGATGGCGTCGAAGTAACCCTAAATTTGCTGGACCTTCACAAAGGTCATCTTACATCCCACCAGTACGGAATATCTGGAGTTACAGAGGTTGGCAGCTTGCTGCTTGTGCCCTACGCAAGTAATTCGCTAGTCCTTAAGGTCATGTCTTTAAGCTTCGATGAACCTAGGGAAGCGCATCGTTATGGTATCGGTACAAATGCACAGCATAATGATCCGTTGAGGAATATAAAATGCGTAGTTGTTGGACGCTTGGAGAGAGCTTCCGGTGAGTTAAGTTTTTTTAACGAATGCGTTGCGACTCCCGCTCTGGGTGTCGAAGTATTCCCGCTTGTTTTAGATGAGCTTCAATCGGTGTTGTGTGGAAATCAACAGCCTGGTCCGAAAGTTTGCTTGGGAAGAGATTTGCGTGGTGGCGGTGATTTGAGTATCGGAATAACCGACCTGGTTGCAAGGCATGTGGCTGTATTAGGAAGCTCTGGTCAGGGAAAAAGCTGCTTTACTGCAGCAATTTTGCAGCAGCTTGTAAGATTGCCGCGATCGCGAATAGTGATTTTCGATTTAAATGGTGAGTATACAAATGCCTTTGATTTAGAGGGATTACCTGTTGGCGCTGTGAAAAAGACTGCCATGGGTGGGGGCGAGCCAGGTTCATTTAAAATTCCGTACTATGCCTTGGGTCGACATGGGTTGCATCGCCTTCTAGTTCCGAGCGAAAAAACTCAGCGCCCGGCTTTGACATTTGCATTAGAGAATTTGCACAAGGTTAGATGGTTTCCTACCCAAGCAGGGGCAGGCCTAGTTGAAGATCAGAACGCTACTCTTTTTAGTGATTGCAGGCCCATCGGCGCGGATATCGCGCATACCAAGATCAATGCAATAAGATCAGGTGCGGCGCGAGACGCCCTTTGCTGGCCTCATATGAACGCTTTGGCTTCGCTCGTTGCCGAGAGCCACGGTATTCAGCCTGTTAGGGGAGGGGGGCAGGAACGTAATGCATTTGCCTACTCCAACATTTCTCCCCTTATAACTCGAATAAACCGGCTGGTTGAGGATCCGATGTTCTGTGAGGTGGTTGACGTTCATGGTAGTGAAGCGGATGGGCGACCGCTTAACTGGTCGCAGGAATCAAAGGCGCTTGTGGGTGAGCTTTTTGGTACTCACGAAAGCACTTGGCGAATCCATGTAATTGATTTTCGAAGATTACCTCAAGATCTTTCGCCTTTTGTATTAGGTTCCCTTTTGGAGCTTTATGCTTATGAGCTGTTTGAACGAGGTCAGGATGAGAAAATCCCTACTTTGTTGGTTTTGGAGGAGGCGCACCACTACATGCGTCCTACGGGATCCGTAGAAGACAATATGGGGGCTTCTCTAGCTTATGAGCGGCTTGCAAAGGAAGGTCGGAAATTTGGGTTGGCGCTATGGCTTAGTACTCAGCGCCCATCTGAAATATCGCCTACTGTTCTTTCTCAGTGCAACAATTGGGTCGTGTTTAGGTTGACATCTGAAAAGGATATTGCGGCTGTTTCGGCGGCTTCAGAGTGGTCTGACCGAAGAGAACTGAAGCGTATTACTGGGCTTCCCCGGCGCACGGCGATGATCTTCGGCGGTAGCGTCTCAATGCCTAGCATGATCGTATCGCCAGAAGCGATTCCGAGGCCTAATTCAAGCGATGCTGACTTTGACAGCTGGATTGATGGCTAGTGTTGGCATGGAGATCCGCTTGCGCTAGCTGCAAGGTTTCGCAGGCAATCTGGAGTCATTCAAACCTTTTGGCGCACCAGTACTACCGCGTCACTAGGCTTGATGCAGGGGTGCAGAAAAAGCGACATGTTTAGCCCGCAGGCGTGGCGGGGTGACGACGGCGCGCGCCGGGTGCAGAGCCCTCCGGCGCGGCCCCTGGCGGCCAAGGTGTAGGACCGGTTGCCCGGACACCTCCATGCCGCCCGCCTTTGGCCTTTCGCTGGCCAGGGTGCGGTGATCGGTGCAGTCAGTCGGTTCCGCAGCCTGTGACGCTCCTGCCGCTATGCATTCAGCAGGCCGACCCCTCTGATCTAGGCAGACTCCCTGCAAGGCGCGTAGCGCGTCGACGTGACCCTCGGCGGCCGGACACGCAAAGGCCGCCCGTAGGTGGCCTGTCGCTGGCTAGGAAGAGTAGGCGCTGCGCTGCTGGCCTTGCTGCTCGAGCAGCGCCTGGGCCCCGGCCCGCTGGAGGTTCAGCGCGAGGACGCTTGTTGCCCGGCCGGTCAGCTCGTAGGTCGTGAGGTCAAGCACAAGCAAGGTCTGCTCGGGCGGATCCACGTCGGCTGGCGCGGCGGCTGCCGTCGTTTCGTCGAGCAGTATGGCAGGACAGGTTCTAGGCGTTCCCGGTCGCAAACCGTCGATTCAGGAGAGCGGAGCTGGGCGATCCAAGCGGACAACCAAACCCCAGAAACAACAAAGCCCGCACTAGGCGGGCCTTGGGGTGATCCTGGCGGATCAGATTGGTCGGAGCGACTGGATTCGAACCAGCGACCTTCTCGTCCCGAACGAGACGCGCTACCAAGCTGCGCTACGCTCCGTAATGGATGGCGCGCATTCTACCTAAAACTCATGCAAGCACAAGGGGTTAGGTAAAAAAATCGCGCCGGGCAGGAATCAGAGCTCCTTGATGGTGCGAACCTGGTCCTTGTTGATGCGGGTCGGCTTGCCGTCGAGCTGCTTGAAGGTATAGAAGCCCGAGTCGTCATCGTACTTCGGCGTGTCGGTGGCCTGGATCTCGCGGCCATCGTTGAGGGTGATGACGCTGGGCGTGGAGCAGCCGGCGAGCAGGGTGCTGGCGACGACCAACAGGGCGGCGGGGAACAGGTGCTTGTTCATGTGACGGTCTCCTTTCTTGGCAACCAAGCGGCCTTAGGACCGCTGGCGCGGGGTCAAGTTCGTCCGGGAACCGGTGAGTCACACCCTCTGGCTCGATGGGTCGCTAGGTTCTGTACGAAAAGTGCCTGCGCTCGGTGATGCTTCGTTGAAAAAGGCTTCGGAATGCTCATTTACCGCTCGTAAACTCCGCTTCCTCAGCCTTTTTCGCCTCGCCTGACCTTCGCTCGTCGACTTTTCGTACAGAACCTAGGGTCGGATCGCGCTTTCCAGGGCTGTGGGATCGTTGAAGTTGGCCAGGCGGATATCGTCTTCGGCGAAATCCACCGCGGTCAGGCCCAGCGGCAGCAGGGCCCCACGCGGACTGCGCTCGCCGCCTGCCCAGGCCTGACGTAGCGCCGGCAGCAGGCGCCGGGGTAGGGCGCTGAACAGCGGTTGCCAGTAGCCGCCCTGGCGCGCCATCACCGGGCCGTCGCTCGCCTGGGCCGCGGTCAGCAGCTGCCGGGCGAGGGCGGCATCGATACGGGGCGCATCGCAGGGCAGCAGCAGCACCCAGTCATGCCGCGCCACGGCGAGGCCGGCGAGGATGCCGGCCAGGGGGCCGGGAAAGTCCGGCTGGTCATCGGCCACTAGTTGGTCGGCCCATTGAGCATAGCGCGGCGCGTTGCGGTTGCAGGAGATCACCAGGTCATCGGTCAGCGTTCGCACCGCCGCCTGCACCTGGGCCACCAGCGGCTGGCCCTGCCATTCCACCAGGCCCTTGTCGCGCCCGCCCATGCGTTGGCCGCGCCCGCCGGCAAGGATCAGGATGGAAGCGGGCAGGAGGGACATGCAAAAGACCTCGAGTGTCAGGACGTGGGAAGCGGGCGTCCATCCTAGCCCGGTTTAAGCCCTGGCTGCCGGCTCTGGCGGGGTTTGTTCGGGCAGCAGCCCTGGGCTAGACTCGGGCGTGCCCTGCAAAGGGGCGTACTAGACACCTTTGATCCTCTCCGCCTGGTGGAGGGGAGTCCCTGCCCAGAAGGAGTTTGGAAACGATGAAGACGATGCTGCTTTCCGCCCTGGCCCTGGCGGCCTTGCCCGCCTTTGGCGCGGGCGGTGGCGAACCGCCCTCGATCAAGGTCACCTTCGGCAAGCCGACCATCCGGCAGAAGCTGTTCTACGAAAAGCTCTACGAGAAGAAGCCCTATCCCGACGCCACCCTCTATTACTACAGCAATGGCGTCTACAAGATCATCTCGCCGGGCGAGGAGCACTATGGCGTCTACGTGGTGCATGGCCAACTGACCGACGATAAGTACCAGGTGGATTTCATCTCGCTGCCGTCTGCGGACTGGGGTGGCAAGACGGCCCGGCACTTCCTCACCTTCGATCGTAAGGCCGGCACCTTCACCCAGCAGGCGACCTGGGAAGAGGATCCGGACATCGCGCCGCAATATGGTCGCTTCAGCCAGGACGCCAACGATATCGCCGATCCGCGCCCCATCAAGTGGGACAGCCACGCCGAGGGCGAACAACGCCAGCGCTAGCCATGGCCGGTCGCGCCCCTGCGGGTTGAAGGGGCGTCGGCTTTTCCTCTAGGCTGTCACTATGCAGCCCGCGCGGATGTCTTCCCTGACCCTGGTGGCCGACAGCGAGCCTCCCTGCCGGAGCGCTCGCCTCCTGGCCTTAGCCACCCCTGGTCACCTCACCCACGGGAAACCCGCTGCCCGTCCAGCGGTCTTCCGCTGCACCCTTTCTTTCGCACTCTTCGGAAACCCAAGCAGATGAGCCATAAAGCCGAGGCGGTTTTCGTACCGCTGAACGTTGCCGTCCTCACGGTCAGCGACACCCGCACCTTCGAGACCGATACCTCGGGTCAGCTGTTCGTCGACCGCCTGCAGGCCGCCGGCCACTTCCTCGCCGACCGCGTGCTGCTCAAGGATGACCTCTATCGGATCCGCGCCCAGGTCGCCCACTGGATCGCCGAAGACCAGGTGCAGGTGGTGCTCATCACCGGTGGCACCGGCTTCACCGGTCGCGACAGCACCCCGGAAGCCGTGGCCTGCCTGCTGGACAAGCAGGTGGACGGCTTCGGCGAGCTGTTCCGCCAGATCTCCGTGGCCGACATCGGCACCTCCACCGTGCAGTCCCGTGCCCTGGCCGGTCTGGCCAACGGCACCCTGGTCTGCTGCCTGCCCGGTTCGACCAATGCCTGCCGCACCGCCTGGGACGGCATCCTCGCCGAGCAGCTGGACAACCGTCATCGCCCCTGCAACTTCGTGCCGCATCTGAAGCAGGCCGAACCCTGCGGGCCGCGCGGATGAGCCTGCTGTCGCTGGAAGAGGCCCTGGCGCGGTTGCTGGCCATGGCCGCCGAAGACGGTCCCTTGCCCCAGGAGCGCGTCGCCCTGGAAGACGCCGACGGGCGCATCCTGGCCGCTCCGCTGATCGCCGACCTGGACCTGCCGCCCTGGGACAACAGTGCCATGGACGGCTATGTCTTGCGCCTGGATGACTGGCAGGGCGAGCCGCTGCGGGTTTCCCAGCGTATCTTCGCCGGCCAGGCACCGGCGCCGCTGGAGCCAGGCACCTGTGCGCGCATCTTTACCGGCGCGCCGGTGCCAGCGGGTGCCGACTGCGTGGAAATGCAGGAGAACACCGAGGTGCTGGACGACGGCCGGGTCCGTTTCGTCGAGCAACTGCGAGCGGGGCGCAACATCCGCCGCCGCGGCAACGAGGTCAAGGTGGGGGACGAGGTCCTGTCGGCCGGTACTGCCCTGGGCCCGGTGGAACTGGGCGTCGCGGCGTCCCTCGGGCGTGCCCGGCTGGACGTCTTTCGCCGCCCCAAGGTCGCGGTCCTGTCCACCGGCGATGAACTCGTGGCGCCTGGGCAGCCCCTGGGACCGGGGCAGATCTACAACAGCAATCGTGCCCTGCTCATCAGCTGGCTGCGGCGGCTGGGATGCGAGGTCTCGGACCAGGGCATCCTGCCGGACGACCTCGCCGAGACCCGCCAGCGGCTCGGCTCGCTGCAGGCCGATCTGATACTGTCCACCGGCGGCGTCTCGGTGGGGGAGGCCGACTATCTGGGCCAGGCACTGCGCGAAGAGGGCGAGCTGACCCTGTGGAAGCTGGCGCTCAAGCCGGGCAAGCCGCTGACCTGTGGGCGTTTCCGCGGTATCCCGCTGATCGGCCTGCCGGGCAATCCCGCCTCGACCCTGGTGACCTTTGGCCTGCTGGCGCGGCCCTATCTGCTGCGCCGGGCCGGCAAGATCGACGTGGCGCCGCTGAGCGTCGAGGTACCGGCGGGTTTCGACTGGTCGCGAGCCGGGGCGCGCCGTGAATACCAGCGCGCGCGCCTGGAGAATGGCCGGGCGGTGCCCCATCGCAACCAGGGTTCCAATGTGCTGCAAACCGCGGCCTGGGCCCATGGTCTGGTGGAGATCCGCGAGGACCGCACCTTCGCCGTCGGTGACTTGGTGCGCTTCATTCCCCTCGCGGAATTGCTCAAGGCGTAGCCAACCGATCGTCAGGACTGAACGTGGCCGTTGGGCCACAGTCCTAGTCTCCAGAATCGCACGCCGGGCTCTGCCCGGTACCTGACGCGGCATCTCGCCGCGCAGCGCCAACCTTGGACGACAGACATGACGACGACAGGCACCCTGGCTGACGCAGCCCTGGTCATTCTCAATGGCAAGGAAACCGGTAACGAGGACGTTCGAGAGGCCATTCTCGAGCGGCGTGCCGCCGGTCATCGCATCGATGTGCGGGTAACCTGGGAAGAAGACGATGCGGCGCGCTTCGTCGAGCAGGCGACCCGCGAAGGCTATGGCACCCTGGTCGCGGCCGGTGGCGACGGCACCCTGCGCGCGGTGGCCGAAGCCATGGCCCAGAACCACAGCCAGGCGTGCCTCGGTCTGCTGCCGCTGGGCACCGCCAACGACTTCGCCCGCGCAGCAGGGGTGCCGGTAGAACCCGCGGCGGCCCTGGCGCTGCTGGACGGCCCGACCAGCGCCATCGACCTGGTCGCGGCGGATGGTCAACTGTTCCTCAACATGGCCACCGGTGGCTTCGGCTCCCAGGTCACCGCTAATACCCCGGGTGAACTCAAGCGCCTGCTGGGCGGGGCGGCCTATCTGCTCACCGGCCTGACCCGCTTCGCCGAGGTGCATTCGGCCCACGGCCATTTCCGCGGGCCGGGTTTCGAGTGGGAAGGTGAATTCCTCGCCCTGGGCATCGGTAATGGTCGTCAGGCGGGCGGTGGCCATGTGCTCTGTCCCACCGCCGTGGTCAACGATGGCTTGCTCGACGTGGGCATCCTGCCGGCGTCCCAGGACGTGCTCGGTACCCTTGGCGAATTCCTCAGCAAAGGCTTCAGCACCGAAGAAATGTTCATCCGCGCGCGCCTGCCCTGGGTGGAGTTGGAAGCCGCCGAAGGTCTGGACATGAATCTCGATGGCGAACCGGTCAAGCGCGACCGGGTGAGATTCGAGGTGCGTCCGGGTATCCTGCAGGTCTATCTACCAGTGGATTCGCCCCTGCTGGGCGAGACCGCCGGCTCCCTGGCCGAGCCGGTCGCGACGTCCTGAGCAGGTGGGTGCGGAGGTAACGTTGGAGCTACTGATCAATGCGGGAATCGTGCTGGCCACCGTGGCTGGCATGGAAGCCTTCGCCTGGTGGTCGCACAAGTACATCATGCACGGCTGGGGGTGGGGCTGGCATGAATCCCACCACCGCCCGCGCACGGGTTGGTTCGAGAAGAACGACCTCTATGCGGTCGTCTTCGCCGGCCTCGCCATCCTGCTGATCGCCCTGGGCAATGCCGGTTACTGGCGCCTGCAATGGATCGGCGCCGGCATGACCCTCTACGGCCTGCTGTACTTCATCGCCCACGATGGCCTGGTCCATCAGCGCTGGCCGTTCCGCTACGTGCCGCGCACCGGCTATCTGAAACGGCTCTATCAGGCGCACCGCATGCACCATGCGGTGGACGGCAAGGACGGCTGCGTGTCCTTCGGCTTCCTGCTGGCGCCAACCACCCAGCAGCTCAAACAGCAGTTGCGTGAGATACACGGCGGCGCCCTGGATTCCTCGCGTGAGCGCAAGGCCCGGGATCAGGTGCAGGAAGGCATGGACTAGGCGGGAGCGGAAGCGCCTCCTGGGAGGCGCTAACCGGGGTCAGGCGACGGCGGGGGTGTCGTCGTAGGCAGCGAACAGCGAATGGGCGTACTGGCTGCGCTCGCTCTCGTTGCGCAGCAGATCGATAAATTCCTTGGCCGGCGGATTCAGGGTCCCCGCTTCGGCGGCGGTGACCACCTGGGCCTGCTCGCCAGCCGCCAGGTCGGCGAAACCGGCACCCAGTCGCTCGGTGCAATAGCTATCCACCACAGCCAGACCGTCACGCAGCAGGTCGCGCAGATTGGCGCCCTGCTGGACCTGCGCCTGTTCGTCGAAGGGATCGACGATGTTGGAGCGGTCGCCATGGGCGTAGGGGGTGAGCATGTGGCGATCGATGAATTCGGGCAGGCGAGCATCGGCCTGCTGGCTGTCGGCCTGCAGATGAGCGCACAGGGCGACCAGGGTACGCCACTGGGTGGCGTTGAAGAATTCTGGCTTGTAACCGGACTGCGCGTTAGCGGAAAGGCCAAGGGCAAGTAGTGACGAGGAGGCAGCGAAGCGATCGTGTGAAACAGCCGTTTCCGTCTTGTGCATGTGCAAATCCCATACTCGTAGGCTGACTACCGGATGCAGCGCTCTGGCTCAGGCATCCATCCATCCGCGGCCCGCGATGGGTCGCTTTAATCCGACCCGTTTATCGCATAAAAGTTTGCTGTTGGGCATCCCCGAGATGCACGCAAATGTGACCGAAGCGTAATCGCTGGCGTCAGCGGCGCGGCCGGGTCCAGAGCATGGCCGGGCGCGGCTCGTCGCGCTGGTGCCGGGAAAGCATGGCGCGCGCGGCGCCGCGGCAGACCAGGCGCAGCTTGTCGGCGGTGCTGGTGCTGACGCGTTGGTCCCAGGCATGGGCGCCTAGGTGCAGCACCTGCACGCCGATCTCGCGGTAGACGCCACGGGCGGTGGCGATGGCCCAGGCCGAGCGCAGGGGCAGGGCGGCGAGGCCCTGGCGCGCCGAATCGTAGTAGGGCTCGGCCAGACGTACCAGCCGCTCGGCCAATTGGGCGACCGCTGCGCGATGGCGGGGGTCGGCCAGCTCTTCGGCCGGCACGCCGAGCTCGTCGAGCCACAACCGTGGCAGGTAGATGCGGCCGATGCGGGCGTCCTCGACGATGTCGCGGGCGATGTTGGTGAGCTGGAAGGCCATGCCCAGGTCACAGGCGCGATCCAGGGTCTCCTCGTCTTCGGCGCCCATGATGCGCGCCATCATCACCCCGACCACGCCGGCGACGTGGTAGCAGTACTCCAGGGTGTCTTCCAGTTCCACATAGACGCGCTCCTCGACGTCCATACGAAAACCGGCCAGGTGGTCCAGCGGCAGGGCCAGGGGGATGCCGTGGCGCTTGACCACCCGCTGGAAGGCGGCGAAGGCCGGATCCTGCAGGGGCGCATCGCCATAGGCGGCGCGGGTCAGCCGTTCCAGCTCGACCAGGCGATCCCGACCGCCACGGCGGTCGCCCTCGACCTGGCCATGACCCAGTTCCTGGCCGTCGATGACATCGTCGCAATGGCGGCACCAGGCATAGAGCAGCACGGCGCTCTCGCGGGTCTCGGGTGCGAACAGCTTGGCGGCCGCGGCAAAGCTCTTGGAGCCGACGGCGATGCTCTGCTCGGCGTGGTCGACGACGTCATGGGTGGCAGTCATGGCTAACCGTGCTCCTCGAGGATGACGCTGGCGGTGGCCTTGGCCGAGCCCACCACGCCCGGAACGCCGGCGCCAGGATGGGTCCCGGCGCCGACCAGGTAGAGGTTGGGAATGACCTTATCGCGATTGTGCGGGCGGAACCAGGCGCTCTGGGTGAGGATGGGCTCCAGGGAGAAGGCCGAGCCGACGTGGGCATTGAGCTCCTGGCGGAAGTCGGCTGGAGTGAAGATGCGCGAAGTGACCAGATTGGCTCGCAGGCCCGGCATGTAGCGCTCTTCCAGATAGGCGAGGATCTTGTCGCGTAGGCGTGGGCCTTCCACGCTCCAGTCGACGTCGGCATTGCCCAGGTGCGGCACCGGCGCCAGCACGTAGTGGGCGCTCTGGCCGGGTGGCGCCAGCGAGGGGTCGGTGACGCAGGGCGAATGCAGGTAGAGCGAGAAATCGTCCGGGACGCCCGGGCCCTTGAACAATTCGTCGATCAGACCGCGATAACGCTGGCCGAAACAGACCATGTGGTGTTCGAGACCCACCGGCGGCTGGCTCAGGCCGAAGTGGATGACGAACAGCGACATGCTGTGTCTCTTGCGCTTGAGGCGGTTGCTCTCGACCACGCCATGGGTGTGGTGACCGAGCAGCTTGCGATAGGTGTGCACCACGTCGGCGTTGGAGGCCACCAGGTCGGCCGGGATCTGGCTGCCATCGGCCAGGCAGACGCCGGTAGCGCGATTGCCTTCGGTGAGGATGCGTTCCACCGGCGCATTCAGCCGCAGCTCGCCACCGAGGTCGCTAAAGAGTTTCAGCAGACCCAGGACCAACTGATGGGTACCGCCCTTGGCGAACCAGACGCCCCACTTGCGCTCCAGTGCATGGATCAGCGCATAGATCGAGGAGGTGGCGAAGGGATTGCCGCCCACCAGTAGGGTGTGAAAGGACAGCGCCTGGCGCAGCTTCTCGCTCTTCACGAAGCGCGACACCTGGGTGTAGACGCTGCGCCAGGCGGTGAGCTGGGCCAGCTTGGGGCCAGCGGCGAGCATGTCGCCGACCTTGAGGAAGGGCTTGGCGCCGAGACGGAGGTAGCCCTCTTCGAACACCGCTTGGGAATAGGCCAGAAAGCGCTGGTAGCCAGCCACGTCGTCCGGTTCCAGGGCACGGATCTGCTCGTCCAGCCGGGCCTGGTCGTTGACGTAGTCGAAGCGGGTGCCGTCTTCCCAACACAGTTGGTAGAAAGGGCTGACCGGGAGGAGCTCCACATAGTCGCTCATCCGCCGGCCGCTCAGGGCGAACAGCTCTTCCAGCGCCGACGGATCGGTGATGACGGTGGGGCCGGCATCGAAGGTGAAGCCGGCGTCTTCATAGACATAGGCACGACCGCCGGGCTTGTCGCGACCCTCGATGAGGGTGGTGGCGATGCCGGCCGACTGCAGGCGGATCGCCAGGGCGATACCGCCAAAGCCGGCGCCGATGACGATGGCCCGTTTGGGCCCGTTACCTTGGGTCATGGTGCTTCCTTGAACTGAGGGGGACGCGCCAACGCGGCATCCAGGGCCGGTTTCAGCGGTACCGGCGGTTTGCCGGAGAGAATGCGCAGGCGATCGAAGGCGGTGAGGCGGCCGGCGTAGAACCGCTGGATCAGTGGTTCGCCGAGGCCGTAGAACCTTTGCATGACGCGTACCCGGTGTTCGGGGCGGCCAGCGAGAAAGAGCATGCGATTGAGCAGGCGGAAGAAGCCCTGCTGCCGCCAGCGCCCCTGGGCATACTGCCGCAGGGTGTCGCGCAGCACGGCACTGGAGGTGAAGGGCTGGGCGGCCAGGTGCTCCGCCAGACGCACCGCCTCCGGCAGCGAGTAACCGGTGGTGGGGTGGAACAGGCCCGCGGCCAGGCCGATGGGCGCCCCGGCGGCGACGTTGTCCCAGTAGCGGTCGAGATCGCCGCCCAGGGTGATGGGCAGCACGCCCTGTTCCTCGCGTAGCACCTCGGCGATTTCCCAGTCCTGTTGGCGGGCGTAGTCGGCCAAATGCTGGCGCAGACGTTCGACCGGCAGGCTTTCGCCGTCGGCGTAGTAGGTGTCTTCGATCAGCAGCCGATCCGGGGCCAGCGGCAGGCTGTAGACGAAGCGATAGCCGTCCAACTGATCGACGGTGGCGTCCATCACGATGGGTTCGGCCAGGCCATGGGGGCGAACCAGGCGCACCTCCTGGCCGAGGAATTTCTGGTACCCGAGCCAGAGCGCCGGATCGGGTCGCGGGCCGCGGGCGTCGATCACCGCGCCGGCGGCCAGGGTGTAGCCATCGGCGAACACCACGCCATCGTCCTGCAGGCGCAGCACCTCACGGCCCAGCAGCAGGCGCTCGGCCGGCAGGCGCGCGCTCAGCACCTCATGGAAACGTTCGGCGCTGATGCTGGCGTAGCCGCTGCCGAGCTGTCGCTGCCGCTTGGGGAAGCGCACCTCGTAGCCCGGCCAGCGATGGGCGACAAGGGGCTCGATCCAGGCATGCTGCGGTGCCGTGAGATCCGGTTCGTGGAAGGACCAGGTGTGGTTGCCGCCCAGGCGTGGGCCGGCTTCCACCAGGCGCCAGTCCAGTTCTGGCCGCGTCTCTGCCAGGCGCAGGGCGAGCAGGCCACCGGCCAGGCCGCCGCCGACGATCAACAGATCAGGACGCACGATCGAGCCCTCTTCGGGCCAGGCCATCCACCAGGCGGGCGGCAGCCGAGACACCGCCGGCCGCCTGGGTAATGGGCACGAAGCGTTCGGCCGCCCGGCGATAGGCCGGGTCGGCCAGCACCGCGCCCAGGGCCTGGGTCAGGCGGGCCTTGCTAGCCAGTCGCGGTGCCAGGCAGATGCCGGCGCCGACCCGCTCCAGGCGGCGGGCGATGCCGGGCTGGTCGAACACCATGGGCAGGGCGAGCATGGGTTTGCCGGCCGCCAGGGCGTCCAGCACGGTATTGAAGCCGCCATGGGTGATGACCGCATCGGCGCGGGCGATGGCCGCTTCCTGGGGCGCGAAGTCGGTCACCCAGGTAGCGCCATCGTCCAGCAGACGCCGCTCGGCGCTGGGGTCCAGCCGCCCGCAGTGAGCGATCAGCACCTGGACGCCGAGTTGGCGACAGGCCTGGGCGATGCGGCGGAACAGCGGTAGCCGGCCACCCTGCAAGGTGCCGAAGGAGGCGAAGACGAAGGGCCGGCGCGGATCGATCTCCAGTTCCAGCCGTTGCTCACGCACTGCCGGCGAGCGCAGCGGCCCGACCTCGTGGAAGTGGGGTGGCGGCGCGCGGCGCGGAAAGTCGAAGCCCGGCAGGCATTGGCTCAACTGCAGATATGGCGAGAAGCAGTCGTCGAAAGTGCGCCGGTCGCCAAGGCCGAAGGCCTGAGCCTGGCGCTGGATGACCTTGCCCTGGCTACGCATCATCAGGTCGAACACCTGGATGGCGCCCTGGACGATCTGCCGCTCCCGCTCGGTGCCGGGATAGGCGAAGGGCAGGGTGGGCAGCGGCAGATGGGGCTCGCGATTCATCGGCACGGCGCAGGCCAGCGAGGCATAGGGCAGGCCCAGGTGGTCACCGAGCAGGCCACCGGCCGGTTCCATCTGGTCGGCGATGAGGCAGTCGACACCCAGGTCGCGCAGGACGGTCGGGCCTTCGCGGCAGAACAATTCGGTATTGCGTGCCATGTCGGCGATCACCCCGAACACCGACCAGGGCTTGCTGCTGGCGGTACGGGCGAGCAAGGGGCCCAGGCTGCCACGCGGATGGCTGGTCGCACCTATCGCCTGAAACTGGATATCCGATGGGAGCGTCCGATCGCCCACCTCCATCTGGTGCAACAGGGTGACCCGGTGGCCGAGGGCGACCAGCGCCTCGCCCAGCACCAGATGGGTGGACAAATGGCTGGGCAGCGGCGGCGAGATCAGGGCGACATGCATGGCGGCGTCCGGTCGGGTGTCGGCCACTATGGGCACCGCAGCGGCGTGGCGTCCAGCAACTCGGCCTGGCGCAAGCTGGCCAGATCGGCCGAGCCGGTGCAGAAGCAGGCGATGCGCAGCTGTTCGATCACCACCTGGAAATGAGCGATCACTGCCTCGGTGGATTCCGTGGCGCCGGGCAGGGCCGCGGCGGCCTGGCCCGCCAGATCCGCGCCGAGGCGGATGGCCTTGGCGGCGTCGATGCCGTCGCGGATGCCGCCCGAGGCGATCACCGTCGCCGCGGGGCAGGCCGCGCGCACCTGGCGCAGGCTCTCGGCGGTGGGAATGCCCCAGTCGGCGAAGGCGCGGGCGATGGCACGCTGCTGCTCGTCACGGGCGCGCTCGGCTTCCACCGCGGCCCAACTGGTGCCGCCGGCCCCGGCGACATCCAGCACCGCTACGCCAGCTTCCAGCAGTTGCCGGGCGACCCGGCCCGAAAGGCCGGCCCCGACTTCCTTGACGACGACCGGCACGGCCAGATGTGTAACCAGGTTTTCCAGCGCGCCGAGGATGCCATGCCAGGTCCGATCGCCACCGGCCTGCACGGCTTCCTGCAAGGGATTGAGATGCACGATCAGGGCGTCTGCCTCGATCATCTCCACAGCGCGGCGTGCCTCGTCGAGGCCATAACCGGCCACCAGCTGGGCGGCACCGAAGTTGGCCAGCAGGGGTACGTCCGGCGCCAGGCGCCGCAATTCGCCGGTCAGGCCCTGGTCGCCACCCTGCTGCAGGGCGATCCGCTGGGAGCCGACCGCCAGGGCGATACCCAAGGTCTGGGCCGCTTCGGCGAGATGGCGATTGATAAGCGCGGCCCGCTCTGGCCCGCCGGTCATGGAGCTGATCAGCAGGGGCGCGGCCAGGGGGCGATCGAACAGCCGAGTACCCAGGTCGATCTCGTCCAGATTCAGTTCGGGCAGGGCGCAGTGCGTGAAGCGATAGGCGTCGAAGCCCGTGGTGACGGCGCTGCGGGCCTTGTGGGGATCCAGCACGATGTCCAGATGATCGTTCTTGCGGCTTGCCAGTTCCCAATCCACCATGTCTTCTAGAGTCCGCCCTGAATGACCTTTCGTCGGTCGTTGTGGTCTGGTAGGGGACGACGGGTTCGCTTTGCGAAGACCTAATCCACCGAGGTGCGACCGTTCGTCGGTTCCACATATGGAGTATCTCGACTCATGGCGACCGTATTAGTGCCGAACGCGACAGACAATTTTGCCGCTTCGCTGCAATGGCAGCGTACCCGTATCGACGAGCGTCTGGCAGAGCTATTGCCAGCCGGGACCGATCCGGTCGCCGCCGCCATCCGCAGTGGGGTCATGGCCCCGGGTAAGCGACTGCGTCCGTTGCTGATGGTCCTGGCCGCCGAGGACCTGGGTCAGTCCGACGAAGCCGTGCTCGATCTGGGCTGCGCGGTGGAAATGGTGCACGCGGCCTCCCTGTTCCTCGACGACATGCCCTGCATGGACGATGCGCGCCTGCGCCGTGGCCGTCCGACCCTGCATGTCGAGTTCGGCGAAGACGTCGCCATGCTGGCGGCGGTGGCCCTGCTCAGTCATGCCCTGCGGCTGGTCGCCGGCCTCGCCGGGGTGCCGGCGGAAACCCGGACCCAGATGGTCTGCCAGCTGGCCGATGCGGTCGGTACGGCCGGGCTGGTCTGCGGCCAGTACCATGACCTGCACGGCGGTCGCCAGACGCGTCCGGCCGATGCCATCGCCCTCACCAACCAGCTCAAGACCGGAGCGCTGTTCTCCGCGGCCATGGGCATGGCGGGTGCCACCCTGGTCACCAGCGCAACGCAGCGCGAAGCCTTCCACGTCTTCGCCTGCCAGCTGGGCCTGGCCTTCCAGTTGCTCGACGATCTCGACGACGGCAAGGGCCTGGGCAAGGACGCCGGCAAGGATGGCGACAAGTCCACCCTGGTCAGCCTGCTCGGCCGCGACCATGCTCAACGCCAGTTGCAGAGTCACCTCAAGCAGGCCCGCGAGGCGCTGGCCGTGGCCGATTGCGCCGATGGTGCCCTGGCCGGATTGCTGGATATCGTCTTTCGTCCGCGTTAGGGCGAATTACTGGGCGTCTGGCCCTCTAATCTCTCGATAGCCTTGTTCCCGTGTGAGGAGTCCTGAGATGTCGAAGTGGAAAATTGCTTACAGCAACGTTGACGGCAACACCTCGGTGGTCACCACCGAAGCCGAGCAGAAGCCGGATATGGAGCGGGTCGCCCAGATCGTCCGCGACGATGCCCTGGAAGAGTACGATGACAGCGAGGTCCCGCGGGATTACGACGAACCTACCGTAGCCTTGTTGGAGCGGCACGGCATCACCATCACCGGGATCACCGAAGAGGGCTGATCTCCAGGGTATCTGGTTCTAGGTTCTGTACGAAAAGTCGACGAGCGAAGGTCAGGCGAGGCGAAATAGGCTGAGGAAGCGGATCGGACTCGCGCTCGAGTTCACGAGCGGTAAATGAGCATTCCGACCGGGCTGGCGATCCAGGCCTTTTTCAACGAAGTATCACCGAGCGTAGGCACTTTTCGTACAGAACCTAGCGCAGGGGCCAGATACCGCCATCCCCTACCACGAAGATCCGTCGCGCCGGATCGGGCGCCAGCAGGTGCCCGCCGGTGAAGTCCCCGAAGGCCGGCAGGATCAGCACTTCATCGTTTTCCAGGCAGAAGCAGGGCAGGCGTAGCGCCTGACGACCGCGGCCGTGCAGGCGAAACGCCGGATGGATGTGTCCGGCCAGCACCGGCAGTCGCGGATGGGGATCGGGTTCGTGCTGCAGCGACAGGCCGTCCAGTTCCAGCGGCTCAGCTACCACGTCGATACCCAGGGCGGCCGGTGGATCTCCCGCGCGGCGGTCGTGGTTGCCGCGGATCAACAGCAGCCGCAGGTGGGCCTGATGTTCCCGCCAGCGCTCCAGGGTGTCCATGGTCAGGGGCGCGCGGGATTCCGGCGCGTGCAGGAAGTCACCGAGAAAGATGATCTCGCGGCAGTCGTAGCGCGCCAGCAGGCTGTCCAGTCGCGCGATATTGCCCGCTGTGGTGCCGTGGGGTACCGGCTGACCCAGTGCCCGAAACGCCGCGGCCTTGCCGAAATGGATGTCCGCCACCAGCAGCGCCTGGCGCGCCGGCCAGTAGATCGCCTTTTCCGCGAGCAGCCAGAGTTCGACACCGGCAAGGATGAGAGGGTGATAGGCAGGCATGGGGTCTCCAGAAAAGGCCTCCTGCTCTGATGGCGGCGGGGTGCCAGGGTTCAGCGGCGTTGCACGTTGGGCAACACGGCGTGGGATCAGACGCGTAAGGCGCTGGACGCCGGCGGTCTTCTGGACCTCGAACAGGGGGGCTGGTAGCAGCGAAACACCGTGGCAAAGTGATCTTGGCGTTCGCCGAGCGCTGAGGTCGAGAAACTTTTTCGTTGCTGTGCCAGTCCGCCAAGGCGACCCTTGCCTCGAACTACTCGAAGAAAGAGGCTGCGCCGTTTTCCACGCGACGGCATACGCACCCGCGTAGGTTGGGTTGAGCGCAGCGAAGCCCAACAGCCCAATCCGGTATCGCCACCGTTGGGCTTCGACGATGGAGCCGTCTCAACCCAACCTACCGCGACTCCGGGCCCCGAGCCGAAACACACCCTATGACCGCCATTGAGCCAGGCCAGGTGCACCGCGGCGGGCAGCCCGGTAAACTGGCGGTTCACTAGAGTCCGGAGCGACCCATGTCGACATCCTTCGCCCAGATGCTGGAAAACATCACCCCCGATATCTACGACGGCCTGAAGCTGGCCGTGGAGATCGGCAAGTGGCCCGACGGCCGCAAACTCAGTCGTGACCAGGTCGAGCTCTGTCTGCAGGCGGTGATCGCCTACGAGGCCAAGCACCTGCCCGAAGACCAGCGGACCGGTTACATGGGCCCTCAGGAATGCGCCTCCAAGTCGGTGCCCATCGAGAACATCCTGTTCAAGTCCGACGCCATTCACTGATCGACTACGCCCTACCCGACGAGGTGCCCTTTGGTGACGAAGAGGCACCTCGCGTCTTTTAGAGATCGAGAAATTCCTACCGTGATGACCGAACTGGGCCGTGGCGCCCTGCGCAAGATGGCCGTGACCCTGGCCGACCCCGTCAACTATGCCTTCCGCCTCGATGAGCGCGAGGTGCCGGTCAACCCGCTGATCGGCCGCCGCGTGCGCCTCGAATACCTGGGCGCCATCCATTGCACCCATTGCGGTCGCAAGACCCGCAAGAGCTTCAGCCAGGGCTACTGCTATCCCTGCTTCACCGCCCTGGCCCAGTGCGACAGCTGCATCGTCAGTCCGGAAAAGTGTCACTACGAGCACGGCACCTGCCGCCAGCCGGAGTGGGGCGAAGCCCACTGCATGGTGCCGCACGTGGTCTACCTGGCCAATTCCTCGGGCCTCAAGGTCGGCATCACCCGCGCCACCCAGCTGCCCACCCGCTGGATCGACCAGGGCGCCTATCAGGCGCTGCCGATCCTGAGGGTCGCTACCCGCCAGCAGTCCGGCCTGGTGGAGGACGTGTTGCGTAGCCAGGTGGGCGACCGCACCAACTGGCGCGCCATGCTCAAGGGCGTCGCCGCGCCGGAAGACCTGGTGGCGGTACGGGAGCGCATCTTCGATGCCTGCGCCCAGGGCCTGGACGATCTCCAGTGCCGTTTCGGCCTGCAGGCGATCCAGCCGGTGGTCGACATGGCGCCCATCGAGATCCATTATCCGGTCACGGTCTATCCCACCAAGGTGGTCAGCCACGACCTGGAAAAGACCCCCGTGGTGGAAGGCACGCTGCTGGGCATCAAGGGTCAATACCTGATGTTCGACACCGGCGTGATCAACATTCGCAAGTACACGGCCTATCAGCTGGCCGTGTCCGTTTCCGAGTAAGGATGTAAACCCATGCGCACCGACCAGCCCCAGACCATCTACCTCAAGGACTACCAGGCGCCCGAGTACCTCATCGAGGAAACCCGCCTCAGATTCGAGCTGCACGACGACCAGACCCTGGTGCACGCCGAACTGCGGCTGCAGCGTAATCCGATGCGCGGCGCCGGCCTGCCGCCGCTGGTGCTGCATGGCGAGGAGTTGGAACTGCTGGCGGTGGCGCTGGACGATCAGGCGCTAGCCGCTGGCGACTACCAGGTCGAGGCGGGCAGCCTGACCCTGCAGCCGCAGGGCGAGGCCTTCGTGCTCAAGACCTCGGTGCGCATCCACCCGGAAAGCAACACCGCCCTGGAAGGGCTGTACGTCTCCGGCAAGATGTTCTGCACCCAGTGCGAGGCCGAGGGCTTCCGCAAGATTACCTACTACCTGGATCGTCCGGACGTGATGAGCGTCTTCACCACCACGGTGGAGGCCGACAAGGCCAAGTACCCGATCCTGCTCTCCAATGGCAACCCCGTGGCCAGCGGTGACACCGAGGGTGGTCGGCACTGGGCCACCTGGGAAGATCCCTTCCCCAAGCCAGCCTATCTGTTCGCCCTCGTAGCCGGTGACCTCTGGTGCGTGGAAGACAGCTACCGCACCGGCAGCGGCCGCGACGTGGCCCTGCGTATCTACGTCGAGCCGGAAAACATCGGCAAGCTGCAGCACGCCATGGACAGCCTGAAGAAATCCATGCGCTGGGACGAGGAGGCCTATGGCCGCGAATACGATCTGGACATCTTCATGATCGTGGCGGTGAACGACTTCAACATGGGCGCCATGGAAAACAAGGGGCTCAACATCTTCAACTCCAGCGCCGTGCTGGCCAGCCCGCGCACCGCCACCGACGCCGCCCACCAGCGCGTCGAGGCCATCGTCGCCCACGAATACTTCCACAACTGGTCGGGCAACCGCGTGACCTGTCGCGACTGGTTCCAGCTGTCGCTCAAGGAAGGCTTCACCGTGTTCCGCGACGCCGGCTTCAGCTCCGACATGAATTCGCCGACGGTCAAGCGCATCGAGGACGTGGCCTTCCTGCGCACCAACCAGTTCGCCGAGGACGCCGGCCCCATGGCCCACCCGGTGCGTCCGGATCACTTCATCGAGATCTCCAATTTCTACACCCTGACGGTGTACGAGAAGGGCGCCGAGGTGGTGCGGATGCTGCACACCCTGCTGGGGCCGGAGGGCTTCCGCAAGGGCACCGATCTCTATTTCGAGCGCCACGATGGCCAGGCGGTGACCTGCGACGACTTCATCAAGGCCCTGGAAGACGCCAACGGCGCCGACTTCAGCCAGTTCAAGCGCTGGTACAGCCAGTCGGGCACCCCGCGCCTGGCGGTCAGCGAGCAGTACGATGCGGCGGCCAGGACCTATCGCCTGACCTTCCGCCAGAGCTGCCCGCCCACCCCAGGCCAGCCGACCAAGGAACCCTTCGTCATCCCGGTCCAACTGGGCCTGCTGGATGGTCAGGGTCGCGAGCTGCCCCTGCGCCTGGAAGGCGAAGCCGCTGCCCAGGGTACCGACCGGGTGCTGTCGGTCACCCAGGCCGAGCAGACCTTCACCTTCGTCGATGTGCCCGAGCGCCCGCTGCCTTCGCTGCTGCGCGGCTTCTCCGCCCCGGTCAAGCTCAGCTTCCCCTACAGCCGCGAGCAGCTGACCTTCCTCATGCAGCATGACAGCGACGGCTTCAATCGCTGGGATGCTGGCCAGCAACTGGCGGTGCAGGTGCTGCAGGAGATGATCGCCGGCCAGCCGCTGGACACCCGTCTGGTGGAGGCCCTGCGCACCGTGGCGGCGGATGAGTCCCTCGATCCGGCCATGGTCGCCGAGATGCTGTCGCTGCCGTCCGAGGCCTATCTGGTGGAGCTGTCCGAGCAGGCTGATCCCGGTGCCATCCACGGTGCCCGTCGCCAGGCCCGCCGGACCATCGCCGAGGCCCTGCGCGACGTGCTCTGGCAGCGTTATCGCAGCGCTCGGGAGGAATCGCGCGCCACGCCCTACCAGGCCAGCGCCGACCATATCGCGCGTCGCAGCCTGCAGAATGCTGCGCTGGGCTACCTCATGCTGCTGGAAGAGCCGGAGGCGCGCGACGCCGCTCTGGAGCAATTCGAGCACGCCGACAACATGACCGAGCGCCTGGCTGCGCTGAGCGCCCTGGTCAACTCCGGTTTTGAGCAGGAAAAGGCGGAGGTACTGGCGCGTTTCTTCGAGGAGTTCAAGGCCGATCCGCTAGTGATGGACACCTGGCTCAGCGTCCAGGCGTCCAGCCCCTTGCCGAGCGGCCTGGCCCGCGTCCAGGCACTCATGGAAAACCCGGTCTTCACCCTGAAAAACCCCAACAAGGTGCGGGCGCTGATCGGCGCCTTCGCCAACAGCAATCTGGTCAACTTCCATGCCGAGGACGGCAGCGGCTACCGCTTCCTGGCCGATCAGATCATCACCCTCAATCGGCTCAATCCGCAGATCGCCTCGCGCCTGCTGACGCCCCTGACCCGCTGGAAGAAGTACGGTCCCGCGCGCCAGGCGCTGATGCGCGCCGAGCTGGAGCGGATCCTGGCCAGCGGCGAGCTGTCCAGCGACGTCTACGAGGTGGTGAGCAAGAGCCTGGCGTAGGGGAGCCGACTGGGCTGCTTGTTGGGCTTCGACGATAAAGCCGTCTCAACCCAACCTACCTCGTCCCGTAGGTTGGGTTGAGCCCCGCGAAGCCCAACATCGCCCGCCGCCAAGCCTGACGCCCAGCGTCGGGCTTTTTTTTTGCCCAGATTTTCCCGCGCGGCCCTAGCCTGTAGCGCCTCTGCCGCCCGCTGAAAAATCTCGCACATCCTCGTGCCTGACAACTCGTCCCCACTCGGGCGCCGCCTGGCTGATGAAAATGCTTTAGGCTGACAACTGTATTCAAATCAGCTGCAGAGAGGCGCCGCCGCCGACAGGGTAGGCGTGCGGCCTCGCTTGGCACCCAGGCCCTATCACCGGAAGAGAGCGGAGCGGCAGATGAGTCATGCACAGCTGATGGATTGGGGATTCGTCCTGATAACCCTGTGCAACATCCTGCTGATCGCCCTGGTGGTGTTTCTCCTGTGGCAGCGCTACTTCGCCGGCGACGCCGCGGCCAAGGGCGAGGAGGCCGGCGAGGCGCAGGCGCCGGCCCTCCCCGAGGCGATCGTCAATCCGCCTGCCGATACCCAGCCGCCACCTCTTCCCGTCAGCCCCGGCCCGGCGGCGAACCGCAACGTCGACCTCTTCGACGAGGGACCGGAGGAGGTGTACGACGAAAACTACCCCGAATGGAAAAAAAGCGACGACCCCTACGTCGAGGAGCTGCTGTCCCACCGCGAAGCCCTGGAGCTCAAGGTGGACAACATGGTCATGCGGCTCACCCGGGCGCACAAGGTGGTGACCGGGCTGCGCGCGCAGAATCGGGAATTGCGCGCCTCCGAGGCCCAGGCCCAGCGGCTGCAGGAAGAGCTGACCCGAGCTCAGACCAGTCTCTCCCAGATGCGCCAGGAGCGTGACGCCCTGCTGGTGGAGGTGCAGCACAGCCGCAAGGGGGATTCGGCGCCACGGCACCCGACCGACACGGGCGCGCCATCCTCGCCCTGAGCAGCGATGGTCGGCCCATGCTCCACCAGCCATCCCCTCAACCGCCGCATCCGTCGCGCTGAACAGCGATCGGCGCGGCTTGCTCCTAGACTGGCACTCTCACCACCTTCAAGGACGATTCGATGAAATTGCTGCTCCTGCTGGCTGCCCTGGTCGCCATCGGTCTGTTCGCGATCAGCCTCTACAACGCCCTGGTCACGGCGCGTAACGCCTATCGCAATGCCTTCGCCCAGATCGATGTCCAGCTCACTCGCCGACACGACCTCATCCCCAATCTGGTGGAGGCGGTGAAGGGCTATCTTCAGCACGAGCGCGAGACCTTGCAGGCGGTGATGGTGGCGCGCCAGCAGGCGCAATCCGGTCTGCATCAGGCCAAGACCCGGCCGGAGGATCCCGCCGCGCTGCATGCCCTGGAGCAGGGCGAGCAGGGGCTCGGCTTCGCTCTCGGGCGGCTGTTCGCCGTGAGCGAAGCCTATCCGGAGCTCAAGGCCAACGAGACGGTGATCCAGTTGATGGAAGAGCTGAGCTCCACGGAAAATCGGCTGGCCTACGCGCGTCAGGCCCATAACGATGCGGTGATGGACTACAACAATCGCTGCGAGACCTTTCCCGGATCGCTGCTCGCCAGCCGCTTCGGCTTTCGCCTGGCGCAGCCCTTGGCGCTGCCGGATGGGGCCGCGCGCCAGGTGCCGCGAATCAGCCTGAGCTGAGTTCGTGCGCTTTCTCGACGACCAGGCCGCGGCGCGTCGGCGCACCCGGCTGTGTCTCGCCTTGCTGGCTCTGGTGGTGCTGCTCATGGCGCTGGCCAGTGCCGGACTGGCCCTGGTGTTCTTGCCGCGGGAGGTCGTCGACTACCTGGGCGGACGCGGGCCAACGCTGGTCAAGAGCGGATTGGTCTTTGTCGGCGTCATCACCGGAGCGTCCTTCTGGAAGGTCCGGCAACTCGCCCGTCAGGGTGGAGAGGCGGTGGTCAGGCGCATGGGCGCGGTGCCGCTGGACGATCAGGCCGATCCCCGGACCCGCCAGTTGCACAACGTGGTGGCGGAGATGGCGCTGGCCGCCGGCGTACCGGTGCCGTGGCTGTATCTGCTGCCGGACGAACCGGCCATCAATGCCTTCATCAGTGGCTATGGACCGGCTGATGCGAGCCTGTGCCTGACCCGCGGCGCCCTGCAGCAGCTGAACAGGGACGAGTTGCAGGGCGTGGTCGCCCATGAATTCAGTCATCTGCTCAATGGCGACATGCGCCTGAATCTGCGCCTGCTGGGCTGGCTGCATGGCATCAGCCTGATCGCCGATCTGGGACAGGAGCTGTTTTCCGATCGCACCTCGACCACCACCCGGGTCGACGGCAACCATCTGCTGGGCTGGTTGCTGGGTACCGTGCTGCTGGCGATCGGCGGCTGCGGACTGTTCTTCGCCAATCTGATCCAGGCCGCGGCGACGCGCTCGCGCGAGCGCCTGGCGGATGCCTCCGCCGTGCAGTTCACCCGCCATCCCCAGGGGCTGGCCGATGCCTTGAAAAAGATCGCCGCCCATCCGCTGCAGGGGCGGCTCTATCATCGCCGGGCGCGCAGCGTCGCCCACATGGTGCTGGGCGACTCCGGCGCGTCCTGGTTCGCCACCCATCCACCGGTCCTGGAACGCATCCAGCAACTCGAACCGGGGTTCGACGAATGGCAGCTGGAGCGCCTGCGGGCGGAGGCGCTGCTGCCCACGGGCGTGGCCTATGTCGCCGGCAGTCCGCCACCCGCGCCGGCACAACCGACCGCGAGTCAACCAACAGCCCCGCCCGCGTTGGCCGACGAGCGCCTGGCGGACATCCCGCCAGCGCTGTACCTCTTCCTGCAAGACCCGCAACAGGCCGCCGAGGTGCTGCTGGCCCTGGCCGGTGCCTCCGCGCCGACTGCTGCAGGGGAGGGGCGACGCTGGGTGGATAGCCTGGACACGGCGCTGCACCTGCCGCTGGCCCAGCTGACCTTTCCGGCCATCCGGCAGTTGCCCCGGCCTGCCTTGCGTGCCTTGCTGGTCGCGCTCAAGACGCAGCTGCGATCCGCGGAGCTGGATCTGTCCCGCTATTGCCTCGCCCGGATCATCCAGCGCCAGCTGATCGGCAGCCTGGCGCCCGGACGCCAACAGCCTGCAGGGCGGCGTACCCTGGCCCAGGAGCGGACGGCGGTGCTCACCCTCTACGCGGTCGCTGCCGAGCAGACCCATGAGAGCGTCCTGGCGGCGCGGCGCGCCTTCCTCCTGGCCGTGGCAACCACCTTTCCCGGACTGCACTGTGCCTACCAGCCGCCACTGGCCTGGCTACCCGCGCTCGAAGTGGCTCTGATGGGCCTAGGCCGGTTGGGCGTCGAGGCGCGGACCCTGGTACTGGAAGGCTTGATCCGCTTGGTGGAGGCGGATCAAGCCGTACGAATCCACGAACTGGAGCTGCTGAGGCTGTGTTGCGCCGTGCTGGAATTGCCCTTTCCCGTCATTCAGGCACAGCTTTCTCGCGGCGAGGACGGGCCGTTGCCTGGACGCTCGGCCGCTCCTGTCCTATCCAGCTGAGCGATCAGTCCCGGTAGAGGGCATCGCGGATGGCGTCGGGAAAGGGACCACTCATGCCAGCGATCGCCGTGTTGGTGAGGATCACCACGCTCAGCTCGCGCGCCGGATCGATGAACCAGGCGTTGCCGTAGACCCCGCCCCATTGCAGGGTACCGGGCGTCTGCGGTGTCTTCGCCAGCCGGGCATCGCGCAGCACCGCCGCGCCCAGGCTGAAGCCCCAGCCTGGCGCGTCGTCGCGTTGCAGCCCGGGGATCTGGTCTTCCATGAACAGACGCTGGCTGGTCGGGGTGAGCAGCCGGCCCTGGCGCAGCGCCTCCAGGAAGGCCAGGTAGTCTCCCGCACTGCCCTGCATGCCGCCGCCGCCCGAGGGAAAGGCCGTGGCCGAGAGTGCCCGCGCCGGGGAATAAAGGATGCCGCCCTTGGGCAGGGGCAGCAGATAGGGCTCGCTCATGGGCTCCGGGCGTGGATAGCCGTCGCGATAGGCCGTGGCCAGGTGGCTGGGGTCGCTGACGTGAAAGCTCAGGTCGTGCAGGTCGAGCGGTGCCGCCACCTGCTGCTGGACGACCTGAGGCAAGGGCAGGCCGGTCGCGGCTTCCAGCACGCCGCCCAGGACATCCAGCCCGAGGGAGTAGCGCCACTGGGTACCTGGCTTGAAGTCCAACGGTACGCCGGCGAGGCGCCGCAGGTTTTCTTCCAGGGTCAGGGGGGCGCCATCCAGGCCGTCGGATACCCCGGCGCGGTGATAGGGACCGTCCTGGTCTTCGCCGAAGCCGTAGTGCAGGCCCGCGGTGTGGCTGAGGAGCTGGGCCAGCGTGGGCACGGCTGGAGTGCCATCGGCCAGGTGCGGGGTGAAGTAGGGCAGGTAGCGACTGACCGGCGCCTGCAGATCCAGGCGCCCCTGATCCGCCAGGCGCAGCGCCGTCACCGCCACCAGCGGTTTGGTCAGGGAGGCAAAGCGAAACAGCTGGTCTTCCTGCATCGGCCGCTGCGCTTCCCGATCGGCGAATCCCGCCGCGCGGTGATACACCACCCGGCCCTGACGGGCGACCATGACCACGGTACCGACGATGCGCTGCTGGGCGATGGCGCGCTCCAGGATCGGATCCAGCCGCGCGGCGAGGGCGGCTTCCTCGGCCTGGACGAGGGGAGCGCTCAGGCCGAGACCGAGGGCGCTGGCGAGCAGTAGGGAGGACATCTGGTTTAAGCTCCTGGCGAAACGCCGGTGACTGGCAAAGAAGGAATCCTCGCATGATTCGCGACATTTTGAAGATGGGTGATCCCCGGCTGCTGCGGGTGGCGCCGCCGATAGCCGCCGAGCGCCTCGGCTCGGCGGAGCTGCAGGCGTTGATCCAGGACATGTTCGATACCATGGCCGCCGCGGGTGGCGTGGGTCTTGCCGCCCCGCAGATCGGTGAGGACCTGCAGCTGATGGTCTTTGGCTTCGAGCGCAATGCCCGCTATCCCGAGGCGCCGCCGGTACCGCTGCAGGTACTGATCAATCCGCGTATTGAGGTCCTTGATGCCAGCGAAGAACTGGGCTGGGAAGGCTGCCTGTCGATCCCCGGGCTGCGCGGCGAGGTACCGCGGCCGCGGCGAATCCGTTATCGAGGCGTGGATGGCGCGGGCAACCTGGTGGACCAGCAGGCCGAAGGCTTCCATGCGCGGGTGGTGCTGCACGAGTACGATCACCTGATCGGTCGGCTCTATCCCTCGCGGATTCAGGACTTTGCCCGCTTCGGCTTTACCGAGGTGCTGTTCCCCGAGTTGACGCCGGCCGCCCAGCGCTAGGCTTGGATCGCGTCCAGCTGCGCCCGGACGGCTGCCGCCAACTGGGCGAAGGGTACCGCTCCATCCAGAGCCCGCGCCTGTTCGATGGGCGCCTGCGCGGAACGCAGCAGCAGCGTCGGTACGGCCGTGATGCCCAGGGCTTCGGCGCGATCCTCGGCGTGCAGCACCACGTCGGTGTGGTCACCGCGCGCCAGGCTGGCCTGCAAGGCTTCGCCATCGAGACCGCTGCGGCGCGCCAGATCGATCAGCACCTCCCGCCCGCCGATATCGCGCCCCTCTTCGAAGAAGGCCTGGAAGACCGCCGTATGGAAGGCGTCGAAGCGGTCGTGGTCGCGGGCGAATTCCGCTGCTTCCAGGGCCAGACGGCTGCGCGGCTGGACCGGTGGTAGCCGCAGCACCATGCCGTATTCCGCCGCCATGGGATAGACCGCCCGGTCCCAGGTCCGGCGCAGATAATCCCCGGCGGGATCCAGGGTGGGCGTGGGTTCGGGGCGCAATTCGAAGGCATGCCACTCGATGGCCAGTTGATCGCCGAATTCCTCCTGCAGGCGCGCCAGCTGGGGCAGCTCCAGGTAGCAGAAGGGGCAGACGTAGTCGCTCCAGACATCCAGACGAACGCGCGGGGTGGCGGTCATGGCAGTGCTCCGGAAGGGCGTGGTGTCCGTCGGACCGCACCAGGGCGCGGATGTTCGCTGAACGGGTCGATATCCTCCGTGACGTGGCAACCAGCCAGGCGCTGCTGCCTTGGCGAGGTAACGGCCTGCGCAACGGGCCTCTTCATATCTGGAAACGCAATTGTCCCGGGCCTATTACGTGAAATGGGCGGCGATCCGCGCTCTAGAGGCTTGCCTTGAACCTGTTTTCGACCCCAGGTTCCTATGGCTGCATCCCTCCTTTCTCGCGCTAAGGACTATCACCTTGGGTTTTTTCACCAGCAAAATGACCTTCCTTCGGCAAACCTTCACTTACGTCGGCTGGTCGGTGTTCTGGCTGCTGCTGTGGGACATCGCCGTTACCGTCGACTACATGATTTTCGTCGACAATCGGGCGCAGCTGCCCAACATTCCCTTGACCCTGATCGGCTCTGCGCTGATCGTGCTGACCAGCTTTCGCAATACCAGTGCCTACCAACGCTGGTGGGAGGCGCGCACCCTCTGGGGCGGCATGGTCAATAGCTCGCGTAGCTTCGCTCGGCAGGCGCTAACGCTCATCGACGACGGCGACGAACATTTCAACGCGATCAAGACGGTGCTTATCGAGCGTCACCTCGCCTATGTCCGCTGCCTGGCCTGCCAGCTCAGCGGTGATTCGTTGCCCAAGGAGGTGCGCACCTACCTGGGCAAGGAGGAGTGGGCGATGCGCAAGGAGACCAACAACTTCGCCAACGCCATCCTCAGCGGTTCCTCCAGCCTAATCGCCCTGGAATACCGCGCCGGTCGCCTGGACAGCATCCGCCTGGAGCGCCTGGAAGCCACCTTCGTCGACATGTCCAACTGGCAGGGCGGCATGGAGCGCATCGCCAATACCCCCTTGCCCTATCCCTATGTGAATTTTCCGCGGCTGTTCATCTTCCTGTTCTGCGTGCTGATGCCCATCGGCCTGGTGGAAAGCCTGGAGTGGTACACGCCGCTGGCCTCCACCGTGGTGGGCTTCATCTTCCTGGCCATGGAAAAGGTCGGCACCGATCTGCAGAATCCCTTCCAGCGCAGTCGTCACCAGATCACCATGGGTACCATCTGCAACACCATCGAAGGCAACCTGCGCACCATGCTGCGCGATGCCCGCGGGGGTTATGCTTCGGTCAGCGAGATCGTGCGGGATTCGCGGCTGAATTCGCCGGAAAAGGACCCCGTCTGAGCAAGACCCGGCCCTGGCGATTGCCAGGACCGGGGTTAGGCCTTACTTGAAGTCCCACTGCATCTGCGCGGGTATGCTGATGTCCCGCGAGGAATGCACGCAGACATCCAGATAATCGGTGAAGCGCGGTGGGGCGGCGATGCCTTCGTCGAGCAGCCGCTGGTTGTCGAACAGATAATTCAGATCGGCGAAGCCGCCGTACAGCTTCAACGCCCGCAGCACCAGGCGCGGATTGGCCGGGCCGATGCGTTCGTTGAAGTCGGCGGCGAGTTCCTTGAGATCGGCGCTGTCCACCTGGCGATAGCGCTCGCCCACCGGGGCGTCGCCCATGGCGCCGGCATAGGCCTCGTCGATTTCGCCGAAGGTGCAGGCGCCCGCATTGCCCGCCGAGATGTGATACAGGCTGTAGTTCAGCTTGGGCTTGAGCGCCAGCTCCACCAGGGCTTCGGCGCAGTAGTCCACCGGAATGACATCGATCTGCTCATCCAGACCGCAGGTGAAGCGCTCCAGCGCGAAGCCCATGCGGAACACCCAGAAGATGCTGCCCGAGGCCTTGCAGCCCGAGCGACGGTGACCCACGACGATGGAAGGACGCGCCACCACCAGCGGCAGCAGCGGCAATTCGTTACGCAGCTTGAGTTCGATGGCGGCCTTGGAGGCGGTGTAGTCCACCAGCTGCTGTTCGGGTTCGGGGAAGTCCCAGGTCTCGGCGACCGGTGACTGGCGCTGCGGGCCGCATGCCATGGCAGTGCTGACGTGCAGGAAGCGTTTCAGCCGCCGGGACTGCGCGCAGGCCTCGGCCAGGGCGAAGGTGCCCTCGACATTGACCGGCCAGATCTTCGGATTGCGCGAGAAGGAGGCCACCGCCGCACAGTTGATGACCTCGTCCAGCGCCAGCAGTTGTGGTTTGGCGGCCTCGATCCAATGGGTGTCCAGCAGATCACCGCAGAGGATCTGCTCGGGTTTGAGCAGGGCGGCCAGGCGCTCGTCGACGTCATGGACGCGCAGATTCTGCAGCAGCCGCTCCAGACCTTCCGCCGGGTTGGCCGCCCGGACCAGGAACTGCAGCCCCTCGACATGTCCCAGCTCCAGCAGGCGCAGGGTAACGGCGCCGCCGAGAAAGCCGGTGGCACCGGTGACGAGAATGCGGCGCGGTGCGGCGGTGAAGTGAATGGCAGAGACGGGAAGCGACATGGCGAAGGCCCTGGTTGGCGAAACGTGGGCGTACCTTAAGGCCCGACGCTGAAGGATTTATTAAGGCCGGGGAACCCCTCAAGGCTGGCGTCTTTCTAGATGGTTGCCGTTACCGACCGATACCTGCCTGGAGACCCCTATGGAACTTCCCGTTCACGATCTGACGACCCTCTTCGAGCAACTGGGCCTGGATTCCGATCCGGCTGCCATTGATGCTTTCATCGCCAGCCATTCCCCGCTGCCCGACGAGGTGAAGGTCTCGGAAGCCGATTTCTGGTCACCGTCGCAAAAGGCGTTCCTCAAGGACGAGATCATGGAAGATGCCGATTGGGCACCGATCGTCGACGAGCTGAACGTCCGCCTGCATCGCCATGACTAACGTACAGGGCCGAACCCTTTCGGCCCTGTAGTCCTTCTCTTTCCGCGTCTGGAGATTTGCCATGAACGCCGTCCATGCCCAGCAGCAGCCGAACGATCCGCCCGTCGCCGACGATGAAGACGAGGTAAGCGAAGAGCAGCTCGACGAATCCGTCGAGGAAACCTTTCCTGCAAGCGATCCCATTTCGCCTTGATGATTTCCTGGCGCCGTTTCGACGGCGCTGGTCCTACCCCTGATCCTACTTTCTTGCACATTCGTCGTGCCATCTCCCTGCGCTGACCAGCCATTCACCTCGCGACTGCTAAGGTAACCGCGTCGCGCACGCAGCGTGACCGGGATCGCGCAGGCGATCCGATGGATCGTTCAACGCAGGGAATTCCATGATCAAGACCTTCTTCGCCACCCTGGCCGGCTCGCTTATCGCCTTGGCCATGCCCTTCGCTGTGGCCGAGCCGATCGTCATCAAGTTCGCCCATGTGGTGACGGACGATACGCCCAAGGGCCGTGGTGCCCTGCAGTTCCAGAAGCTGGTGCAGGAGCGACTGGCCGGCCAGGTCAAGGTGGAGGTCTATCCCAATTCCAGCCTGGTGGGCGACGCCGACGAACTGGACGCCCTGCGCAGCAACAAGGTCCAACTGCTGGCACCCTCGGTTTCCAAGCTCAACGCCCTGGCCAAACCACTCAGGGTCTACGATCTGCCTTTCCTGTTCGACAACATCGAGGCGGTCAAGCGCTTCCAGCGCCGCGACAAGAGTCGCGAACTGCTAGGCAGCCTGATCAGCCACAACATCACCGGATTGGGCTACTGGAACAACGGCGGCCGCCAGCTCTCGGCCACGCGGGAAATCCACATTCCTGCCGATCTCAAGGGGCTGACCTTCCGCGTCGAATCCTCCGAGGTGCTGGCCGCCTACTACCAGCAACTGGGTGCCGAGGCGGTCAAGCTGCCGTTCGCCCAGGTCTACGACGCCCTCCGGACCGGTAAGGTGCAGGGAGCGGAGAATCCCTGGTCGAACCTGCTGGGACAGAAGATCAACAGCGTGCAGCCCTATATCGTCGAGGACAACCACAGTTTCCTCACCTATATGCTCATCACCAACACCACCTTCTGGAATGGCCTGCCGTTCCAGATCCGCAGCGAGCTGGAGGCCATCCTCGACGAAGTGACCCAGTCGGTGAACCGCGATGCCGAAGCCATCAACGCCAAGGCGCGCGAACGGGTGGTCGCGGCCAATACCAGCAGGATCCTGATGCCGACGCCTGCCGAGCGGGAAGCCTGGCGCACGGCCGTGGCGCCGTTGCTCAAGAGGTACGAAAGCGAAGTGGGCAGCGACGTCCTGCGCGCCGCCGAGGCCGCCAATCGGCGTTGAGATTGCACGGGCGTCCACCCTGGATTTGCGGCAAACTGGCACGGCTTCATCCTGACAACAAGAGGAATAGCCGTGCAGCACGCGGTCATCAGCGGTAGTGGGCTCTATACGCCGCCCGAAAGCATTTCCAACGACGAGCTGGTTGCGTCCTTCAACCAGTGGGCTGGCCAGTGGAATGCCGAGCATGCCGACGCCATCGCCCAAGGCAGTCTGGCGCCCCAGCCGGAATCCAGCGCCGCCTTCATCGAGAAGGCCTCCGGCATCCGCAGCCGCCATGTGGTCGACAAGGCCGGTATCCTCGATCCGGCGCGCATGGTGCCGCGCATTCCCGAGCGTTCCAACGACGAGCCCTCGATCCTCTGCGAGATGGGCGTCGCCGCGGCGCGCGAGGCGCTGGAACGGGCAGGGCGGACCGCGGCCGACATCGACGGTGTCATCGTCGCCTGCTCCAACCTGCAGCGGCCTTATCCGGCGGTGGCCATCGAGGTCCAGGCCGCGTTGGGCATCCAGGGCTACGGCTTCGACATGAACGTCGCCTGCTCCTCGGCCACCTTCGGTCTGCAGACGGCGGCCAACGCCGTGCAACTGGGCCAGGCGCGGGCACTGCTGGTGATAGATCCGGAGATCTGCACCGGGCACCTGAACTTCCGCGACCGCGACAGCCACTTCATCTTCGGCGATGCCGCCACCGCCCTGGTGGTGGAACGCGCCGACCAGGCGACCTCGGCGCACCGCTACGAAATCCTCGGCACCCGGCTGTTCACCCAGTTCTCCAACAACATCCGCAACAACTTCGGCTTCCTCAACCGCGCGGCGGAGGAGGGCATGACCCACCCGGACAAGCTGTTCGTCCAGGAAGGGCGCAAGGTGTTCAAGGAGGTCTGCCCGCTGGTGGCCGAGCTGATCGCCAATCACCTCGCCGAGCTGGATATCCCCGTCGAGCGGGTCTCGCGCTTCTGGCTGCACCAGGCCAACCTGGCGATGAACCACCTCATCGTCAAGCGCCTGCTGGGGCGCGAACCCGAGCCTGGCGAGGCGCCGGTCATCCTGGATACCTACGGCAACACCAGCTCGGCCGGCTCGGTCATCGCCCTGCATCTGCACCACGAGGATCTGGCCAGTGGCAGTCTGGGGGTGCTCAGCTCCTTCGGCGCCGGTTACTCCATCGGCAGCGTGGTCCTGCGCAAGGTCTGATCGACGGCAGGAGTCTTCCCGGGAGGACCGTTGTCGGACCTGGGAAGACCTCTCGAGAAAGGAAGACCCCGTGTCGCCAGGAAGCCTGCTCCGGGTGCAATTGCGCCAGCTGCGCCCCACCCAGCCCGCGATCGGCCACGACCAGGTGCTGTACAAGCTTGGCAAGTACGCCTGCGACCGACGCAAGCTGTTCGACGACTACTGCGAAGCCAACGGCCAGCACCTGAGTGGCGGTTTTCAGCCGAGCACCAGTCTGCGCTCGGCTGGCGACGCCCTGGGCGTCAAGCCACCCGGCACCTATCCAGACGAAATGAAGACCGTGGTCATCGGCCCCGGACAGCAGCTCTACCTCACCGATGGTCACCACACCTTTTCCGCCTTCTGGGAACACCCCGGCGGTGGCGCCGAGACCTCGGTGTGGGTCAGGGTCACCGACGATTTCAGCGGCGCGGCGAGCATGGCCGAGTTCTGGATTCGCCTGCTCGACGAGCGCAAGGCTTGGCTCAAGGACCCCCAGGGGCGTCCGATCCTGCCCGAACAGCTGCCTGAATCCCTAGGGCTCACCGCCATGGCCGACGATCCCTACCGCGCCCTGGTGTATTTCACTCGCCAGATCGGCTACGACAAGCCGCGTACGCCGGATGGCCGGGTACTGCCCTCGGAATTCCTTGAATTCTACTGGGCCGAATGGCTGCGCATGCTGCTGCCCTTGCAAGGCTATGACCTGAATGATCGCAAGAGCTACGCCAAGGCCGTGGAGCAGGCGGCCCGGCTGATGGTGGCCAATCCCGGCATGCTGATCGGCAGCTCGGGGCGTACGGCGCTGGAGATGGGCGGCTACCGCGCCCTGGACAAGAAGGTCCTGCGCAAGCTCTCCGCCAGCGATGGCAAGTTCACCTACCTGCTGGCGGCCCGCGCCCAGCGTGCGGCCCTGGCGCGGGCGATCTGACCCTTTTCCGGCTTAAGTGTCTGTTACTAGCAGGTTTTTTTCTGATTGGTGTTGACAGGGGAGGCCGGGCCTCTTAACATGCGCCCCGTCCTGACCGACGGGGCTATAGCTCAGCTGGGAGAGCGCTTGCATGGCATGCAAGAGGTCGACGGTTCGATCCCGTCTAGCTCCACCAAATTTCGGTTTCGCCCTCGGGGGAAATCGGTAGAAGGTTTCGTCCCCTTCGTCTAGTGGCCTAGGACACCGCCCTTTCACGGCGGTAACAGGGGTTCGAGTCCCCTAGGGGACGCCATATCAGTCACGTATCCCAGACGTGGCGAACGTTGTACGCGGGGCTATAGCTCAGCTGGGAGAGCGCTTGCATGGCATGCAAGAGGTCGACGGTTCGATCCCGTCTAGCTCCACCAATTTCGTGATTCGTAAGGATCGCACCAGGGTAACGTCCCCTTCGTCTAGTGGCCTAGGACACCGCCCTTTCACGGCGGTAACAGGGGTTCGAGTCCCCTAGGGGACGCCATATCGGTCACGCATCCCAGGCGTGGCAAGATGCTGTACTTGGGGCTATAGCTCAGCTGGGAGAGCGCTTGCATGGCATGCAAGAGGTCGACGGTTCGATCCCGTCTAGCTCCACCAATTTCGTGATCCGCAAGGGTCGCACCAGGGTAACGTCCCCTTCGTCTAGTGGCCTAGGACACCGCCCTTTCACGGCGGTAACAGGGGTTCGAGTCCCCTAGGGGACGCCACACTCGAAAGAAACCGCCTCACGGCGGTTTTTTTTCGTCCGCACGAAAGCCATTCACCAGGGTCTTTCCCAGGTGCCCGTCAGGGCATTGAATTGTGTTAGACCTGTACGCCGAGTCCAAGCAAGGGGAGTGGGATGATCGTCGAGTATCTCTACAGCCTGGCCCAGGTGTCTGCCGAGCAGTGGAACGGTTTGCTGGTGGACGACCAGCCCTTTCTGCGGCATGAATTCCTCTCCACCCTGGAAGACAGCGGCAGCCTGGGGCAGGGGACCGGCTGGCAGCCCGCGCACCAGATCCTCAAGGATGAACAGGGTCGACTGCGGGCCGCGATGCCGGCCTATCTCAAGGCGCACTCCTATGGCGAATACGTCTTCGACTGGGCCTGGGCCGATGCCTGCCGGCGTGCCGGGATCGACTACTATCCCAAGCTGCTGGCCGCCGTGCCCTTCTCGCCGGTGCAGGGGGCGCGTCTGCTGGGCGAGCCAGCCGCCTGCGCGACCCTGCTCGACGCCACCACGGGCAGCCTGGCCGGTCTGGAGCTCTCCAGCCTGCACGTAAACTTCACCGACCCCAAGGCCGATGCCGTGCTGCAGGATCGCGATGGCTTTCTGGCCCGCCTCGGTTGCCAGTTCCACTGGCATAACCGCGGCTATCGCGACTATGGCGACTTCCTCGCCGCCCTGACCTCGCGCAAGCGCAAGCAGCTGCGCAAGGAGCGCGACCAGGTCGCCGGCCTGGGGGTGAGTTTCGAGTGGCGTAAGGGCGATGAGTTGAGCGAGGCGGAGTGGGACTTCGTCTATGCCTGCTATGCCAATACCTACGAGGTACGCGGCCAGGATCCCTACCTGACCCGCGCCTTCTTCAGCCTGCTGGCCGAGCGGCTGCCCGAGGCGATTCGGGTGGTGCTGGTGCGCCAGGGCAGCCGGCCGGTGGCCATGGCCTTCTATCTCAAGGACGATGACACCCTCTATGGCCGTTACTGGGGCTGCCTGCAGGAATTCGACCAGCTGCACTTCGAGACCTGTTTCTACCAGGGTATCGAGTACGCCATCGCCGAAGGGCTGCAGCGCTTCGATGCCGGCGCCCAGGGTGAGCACAAGCTGATTCGGGGCTTCGAGCCCACCCTGACCCATTCCTGGCACTACCTGGTGCATCCGGGTTTGAGAGCCGCTGTGGCGGAGTTTCTCGACCAGGAGCGAGAGGGGGTCCAGGCCTATGCGCGCCGGGCCGCCGAGGCCTTGCCCTATCGCCAGGAAGACGGCGCGGCACCATGCTGAACTATCTCTGGTTCCTACTGGCGGCGCTGTTCGAGATCGCCGGCTGCTATGCCTTTTGGCTCTGGCTCCGGCTGGATCGCAGTCCCTGGTGGATAGCGCCCGGGCTTGCCAGCCTGGTGCTCTTCGCCCTGTTGCTGACCCGTATCGAGGCGGCCTACGCCGGGCGCGCCTACGCCGCCTATGGCGGCATCTATGTGGTGGCGTCGCTGGGCTGGTTGGCGCTGGTCGAGCGCACCCGGCCGACTTGGACGGATCTGGCGGGCGGTCTGCTGTGCGTGGCCGGGGCGCTGGTGATCCTGTTGGCGCCGCGCGGCAGTGCCTGACAGGCGCGAGACGCGCTAGTCGTCGAGCAACTCGGGCGGCACGTCGCGGCGCAGCACCAGTTGGCACAGCGCACTGTCCGGATCGAAGAGGATGACGGCTTCGCCGGTTTCCAGGGCACGGCGCGCGCGCTGGGTACGGGTCGCCAGGGGCGTCTCGTCACCGTTGTCGGTGCCGTCGCGGGTGACGAAGTCTTCCAGCAGGTTGTCGAGGGTGGCGGCAGCGAGCTGGTCGTGGGGGATGATCATGGAGAGGGGCCTGAAAAAAGGCGCCCAGGATACCCCAGGCGCTTGGTTCGAACGCTATTTGCTGCCGTCGCCAACGACCTCCTCCAGCGGCGGCAGGTGCGTCTGGTTGTCCATCTGGGTGTCTTCCGGCAGCAACTGGTGACCGAAGCGGTCCAGCGAGCTGTCGGCCGGTTGCGCATCGCTGTCGAACACCGGCGGGCTGAGCATGTAGCCGGTCAGCAGCTGGCTGAGCGCCGCCAGGCTGACGATATGGGTGCGCTCGTAGCCATGGGTGGCGTCGCAACCGAAGGCCAGCAGGGCGACCCGCACGTCCTGGCCGGAACTGATCGCCGAGTGGGCGTCGCTGTAGTAGTAGCGGAACAGGTCGCGGCGCACTGGGATGTCGTTGCGTTGCGCCAGGCGCAGCAGGTGCCGTGACAGGTGATAGTCGTAGGGGCCGGCGGAATCCTGCATGGCGACGCTGACGCGGTGCTCGTCGGAGCGCTGGCCGGGCGCGACCGGGGCGATGTCGATGCCGACGAATTCGCTGACGTCCCAGGGCAGGGCACCGGCAGCCCCCGAACCCACCTCCTCGGTGATGGTGAACAGCGGATGGCAGTCGATGGGTGGCGTCTGGCCGGTTTCCTTGAGCATCTTCAAGGCGGTGAGCAGGGCAGCCACGCCCGCCTTGTCGTCCAGGTGGCGCGAGCTGATGTAGCCGCTGTCGGTGAATTCCGGCAGCGGATCGAAGGCGACGAAGTCGCCGACCTGCACGCCCAGTTGCTCGGTCTCGTGGCGACTCTTGGTCACGGCGTCCAGGCGCAATTCGATGTGGTCCCAGGTCACCGGCATCTTGTCGATCTCGGTGTTGAAGGCGTGACCCGAGGCCAGCAGCGGCAGCACACTGCCTCTCAGGGTGCCGTCATCGGTGAACAGGCTGACCCGGCTGCCTTCGGCGAAGCGACTCGACCAGTGGCCGACCGCCGCCAGGCCCAGGCGGCCATTGTCCTTGATCTCGCGGACGATGGCGCCAATGGTGTCCAGGTGCGCGGAGACGGCCCGGTCGGGACTCTCCTTGTGGCCCTTGATGGTGGCGCGGATGGTGCCGCGGCGGGTCAGTTCGAAGGGGATGTCGAGTTCGTTGAGCCGTTCGGCCACGTACATGACGATGGTGTCGGTGAAGCCCGTGGGGCTGGGGATGGCCAGCATGTCCAGCAGGACCTTGCGCAGGTAATCCAGATCGGGCTCGGGCAAGCGATTCATAGCGGAACCTCCCGGGAGAGCGGGAACAGCAGGTCGATGAAGCGTTCGGCGGTGGGGCGGGGCTCGTGATTGGCCAGGCCCGGCCGCTCATTGGCTTCGATGATGACGTAGTCGGGCGAATCGGCAGCCGGGACCAGCAGGTCCATGCCGGTGACGGGGATGTCCAGTGCCCGGGCCGCCTGGATGGCAGCGTCGGCCAGCACCGGATGGAGGCTGTCGGTGACGTCTTCCAGGATGCCGCCGGTGTGCAGGTTGGCGGTCTTGCGCACGGCCAGGTGGGTGCCGGTGGGAAGCACGCTGTCCCACTCGTAGCCGGCACCGCGGATGGCGCGTTCGGTTTCCTCGTCCACCGGGATGCGCGACTCGCCGCCGGTGGCGGCCTGGCGACGGCGACTCTGGGCTTCGATCAGGTCCCGGACGCTGTGCTGACCGTCGCCGACGATTTCCGCCGGCCGGCGGATGGCCGCAGCCACCACCTCGTGGCCAATGACCACTATCCGCAGGTCGAGGCCCTGGTGAAAGCTTTCCAGCAGCACGCGATCGTCATGACGCTGCGCCGCCTGGATGGCGGTGGCGAGGTGTTCGGCGTCGCGGATATCCACGGCCACGCCCTTGCCCTGTTCGCCATTGACCGGCTTGACCACCAGAGCGCCATGCTTCTCCAGGAAGGCGGCGTTGTCTTCGTCGCTGCCCGCCAGTTGCTGTTCAGGGACCTTCAACCCGGCCCGGGCCAGGGTGCGGCTGGTCAGCACCTTGTCGGCGCAGAGGGTCATGGTCACGGCGGAGGTGAGATCGGTGAGAGATTCGCGGCAGCGGATGCGGCGGTTGCCCTGGATCAGAGTGAAAAGGCCGCCCTCGGCATCGTCCACCTGGACCTCGATGCCACGCCGCAGGGCTTCGTCGACGATGATCCGCGCATAGGGGTTCAGCTCGGCCGCTGGCCCAGGACCAAGGAACAGGGTCTGGTTGATGCCGTTCTTGCACTTGATGGCGAAGGTCTGCAGCGGTCGGAAACCCAGCTTGTCGTAGAGGCGCTTGGCCTGCAGGTTGTCATGCAGCACCGACAGGTCCAGATAGGCCAGGCCGCGACTGGCATAGTGCTCGATCAGGTGGCGCACCAGCGCCTCGCCGACGCCGGGTCGGCTGCACTCGGGCGATACCGCCAGGCACCACAGCGAGGAGCCGCCATCGGGATCCTGGAAGGCCTTGACGTGATTGAGGCCCATCACCGAGCCGATGATGGCGCCGCTGTCGTCGTCTTCCGCCAGCCAGTAGACCGGGCCGCCCTTGTGCCGGGGCGTCAGCCGCTCGGTATCGACGGGCAGCATGTGCCGCTGCTGATAGAGCCGGTTAATCTCGCTCCAGTCCTGCGCGGAGCAGGCGCGGCGGATCCGAAAGCCGCGATAGATCCGGCGGGCCGGACGATAGTCGCTGAACCAGATCCGCAGGGTATCGCTAGGGTCGAGGAACAGCTGCTGGGGTGCCTGGGCCAGCACCTGATGCGGCGCGGCCACGTAGAGCGCGATGTCGCGCTCGCCGGGCGTTTCGGTGAGCAGCTCCTTGGCCAGGCTGGCGGGGTCGGGATAGGTATGGCCGACGAGCAGCCGTCCCCAGCCGCAATGCAGGCAGAGCGGCTGGGAGGTCGGATGATCGCCTTCCGCCAGGCGCGCCTGCAGCCGTTCGTAGGAGGGCGTCTGGGCACGCTGGAGGCGCTGGTTGTAGCTGGTCGCTTTCATGCGTCTTGCACCCTCACAGTCCGTGTTCGCTCAGCCAGAGGTTGAGCGCGGCGAGTTGCCAGAGCTTGGAGCCACGCAGGGGCGTGATGCGGTCGGCCGGATTGGTCAGCAGGCGATCGATCTCGGCGGTGTCGAACAGGCCGCGATCCTGGCTGGGATCCAGCAGCAGCTCGCGTACCCAGCTGAGGGTGTTGCCTTCCAGGTGCTTGAGGCCCGGCACCGGGAAATAGCCCTTGGGCCGGTCGATCACCTCTTGGGGAATGACCTTGCGCGCAGCGGCCTTGAGCACCTGCTTGCCGCCGTCGCCCAGCTTGAATTCGGCGGGAATGCGCGCCGAGAGTTCGGCCAGGCGATAGTCGAGGAAGGGCACCCGGGCTTCCAGGCCCCAGGCCATGGTCATGTTGTCGACCCGCTTGACCGGGTCGTCCACCAGCATCACGGTGCTGTCCAGGCGCAGGGCCTTGTCGACCCCGGCGCTGGCGCCCGGCTTGGCGAAGTGCTGACGGACGAAGGCCTCGGCGGCGTCTTCCTCCAGGCGCATGCCCGCCTGCACGGTGGCGGCATACTGGGCATAGTCGCGGTCGAAGAAGGCGGCGCGATAGGCGGCGAAGGGATCGGCGGCGCCATGCACCTGGGGATACCAGTGGTAACCGGCGAAGAGTTCGTCCGCGCCCTGGCCGCTCTGTACTACCTTGCAGTGCTTGGAGACCTCGCGCGACAGCAGATAGAAGGCGATGCAGTCGTGGCTCACCATCGGCTCGCTCATGGCCGAGAAGGCGCGCGGCAGCTGCTGGATGATCTCGTCCTCGGCGATGCGCAACTGGTGGTGGCGGGTGCCGTAGTGATTGGCGATCAGATCGGAATACTGGAATTCGTCGCCGCGCTCGCCGCCGGCATCCTCGAAGCCGATGGAGAAGGTCAGCAGGTCCTTGACCCCCGAATCGTGCAGCAGGCCCACCAGCAGGCTGGAGTCCACCCCGCCGGAGAGCAGCACACCGACCTCGCGCGCCGCGCGCTGGCGGATCGCCACCGCGTCCTTGAGGCCATGCAGGACGCGCTCGGCCCAGTCGTCCAGAGTGTAGCGACGCTCGTCTTCACGGGGACCGTAGTCCAGATTCCACCAGGTCTCCTGATGCTGCTGGCCAGACGCATCCACAGTCATCCAGGTCGCTGGCGGCAGCTTCTGCACGCCCTGCAGGATGGTGCGCGGTGCCGGCACCACAGCGTGGAAGTTCAGGTAGTGGTTGAGCGCGACCGGATCGATGCGGGTGTCGATGTCACCGCCTTCCAACAGGGCGGGCAGGCTGGAGGCGAATCTCAGGCGTTTGTCGGTGAACGACAGATACAGCGGCTTGATCCCCAGACGATCCCGGGCGATGAACAGCCGGCCGCTGTCACGCTCCCAGATGGCGAAGGCGAACATGCCATTGAGCTTGGGCAGCATGTCCTTACCCCAGGCGTGATAGGCCTTGAGCAGGATCTCGGTGTCACCCCCGGAATAAAAGCTGTAACCCTTGGCTTCCAGCTCGCTGCGCAATTCCGGGTAGTTGTAGATGGCGCCGTTGAACACCATCGACAACCCCAGTTCCGGCTCGATCATGGGTTGGCCCGAGGCTTCCGCCAGATCCATGATCTTCAACCGCCGGTGGCCCAGGGCGACCGGCCCTTGGCTATGGAAGCCCCAGGCATCCGGTCCGCGCTGTTCGAGGCGGTGGGTGATGCGCTCCACCGCGCTGATGGCTGCAGGTTGTTGATCGAAACGAAGCTCTCCGGCGATGCCGCACATGGTGCTGTGCCTCTTGAATCCTTGGGATGCGGCGCAACGAGTTCAGTCCCGAACCCGGCGTGCGCATCCAATGCGTGTGGACTTCTCGCGATCCTTGAGAAGCCAATGCAGGGCGCCGTGCGGGCGCAAAGGGCAGGGGCTGACAGCTCGTCTGTCTGGCGCCGTGGGCTTGAACGCACGCACCGACCGACAGCTGGTCTCAAAGAGAGTGGGGTACCGCCGGTCAGGGCCTCAGGTTACGAGCCCCAGGCGCGGCGGATGGTTCCATCGCAAGGGTCATGGCTGCCGCCACCGTCACAGGCGGGACTGCAAAAGTGATCTTTATATGTTATAATGTATCTTTAATCGGCGCGCGGAAGGCATCTCGTCTTCGGCGCCCCAGACCAGGAGACGTCTCATGAAACCCGGTATCCATCCCAACTACCGTCCCGTGCTGTTCCACGACACCACCTCGGACACCTACTTCCTGATTCGCTCCACGGCTGAGAGCGACCGCACCCAGGAATACGAAGGCGAGACCTATCCCTACATCAGCCTCGACGTATCCAGCGCTTCCCACCCCATCTACACCGGCGAGCAGCGCCAGATGAAGGTCGAAGGCCGCGTCTCGAGCTTCAACAAGAAGTTCGCCGGCTTCCCGGGTGGCAACAGCAAGTAAGCGCCACGGGCAGCGCGCCGGCTCAGCGCGCGCTGCTGACCCCTTCGAGGGTGGCGAAGGAGGTGTCCTTGGCGGTCAGCAGGAAATCCTGCATGAAGGGCGCTTCCAGCATGTCTTCGCGAATCGCCGCATGGAGCGTCGCATAGAGGCCTTTCTCCCCCAGCCGGCGCGCCGTCACGTAGCCGCGCGAGCTGTACTCGTGGATCGCCCAGTTGGGCAGGCAGCAGACGCCACGGCCTGACGCCACCAGTTGCAGCATCATCACCGTCATCTCCGCCGTGCGAATCGAGAGCGGTTCGACATCGGCCGGATCGAGAAAACGGGTGAAGATATCCAGTCGATCGCGCTCCACCGGATAGGTGATCTGGGTTTCCTGGGCGAGGTCCTCGGGCACGATATAGGGCCGCTGTGCCAGGGGATGCTGGTTGGCCACTGCCAGCAGGGCTTCGTAGGTGAACAGCGGCACATAGGTGACCCCCGAGAGGTCCACTGGATCGGCGGTCACCACCAGGTCCAGATCGCCCCGTGCTAGCGCGGGCAAGGGTGCGAAAGAGAACCCGGACGCCAGGTCCAGCTCCACTTCCGGCCAGGAATCACGGAATTGATCGATGGTGGGCATCAGCCACTGGAAGCAGCTGTGGCATTCGATGGCCATGTGCAGCCGGCCCGCCGTCCCGCCCACCAGTCGCGCCAGATCCCGTTCGGCACTGCGCAGATGCGGCAACACCGCGTCCGCGGTCTGCAGCAGGCGCAAACCAGCGCTGGTGAAGCGGATGGGTTTGGTCTTGCGAATGAATAGCGGGGTCCCCAGCCGTTCTTCCAGTTCCTTGAACTGATGGGAGAGGGCGGACTGGGTTAGATGCAAGCGTTCTGCAGCCTCCACCAGACTGGAGGATTCGCGGAGTGCATGCAGGGTTTTCAGGTGGCGAAGTTCGAACATGGCGTCGGCGCTGGAGGTAAAGGTGCATCATGAAGACTTTTCATGGTGCTGCCTATACTCCAACGTGCCTGGCGCGCTGTTTCAGTGTCTATTGCAAGGGTGAACACCACTGTTCCTGAGCGGATTGCCCGCTCAGGAACAGCAGGCGTCAGGCCGCGTTGCTGTCCTTGGCGCTCCGGGCGGGTTCGGAATGCGCCAGGAGGTTTTCCAGAGCGGCCCGCTCCGTATCGGTGAATACCAGGCCCAGCTTGGTCCGCCGCCAGAGCACGTCATCGGCACGGGTGACCCACTCGTGGCGCTGCAGGTATTCCACTTCACGCACGTGGAGGTCAGCGCCGATTACCGCACCTAGTTCCTCCACCGAGCGCGAATCACCCAGCAGGGTCCAGACCCGACTGCCATAGGTGGTGGCCCAGCGCTGCGCCAGGGCCGGCGTTAGGCCGCTGACCTTGTCCAGCAGTTCGCGGGTCAAGGCCTGGGGCGTGGTCATGTTCTCGCCACCGGGCAGCGGTGCCGAGGCTGTCCAGCTGTTGCCCAGCCGGGGGAAGAAGGGCTGCAGCTGCGCCATAGCCGACTCGGCCAGCTTGCGATAGGTGGTCAGCTTGCCACCGAACACCGACAGCAGCGGGGCGCCCTGTTCTTCGGCCAGCGACAGGGTGTAGTCGCGGGTGATGGCGGAGGGGTTATCCGACTCGTCGTCGCACAGCGGGCGGACACCGGAGAAGGTGTGCAGGACGTCATCGCGACTGAGCTGCTTGCGGAAGTGGGCATTGGCCACCCCCAGCACATAGTCGATTTCCTGGTCAGTGATGGCCACCTTGGCCGGATCGCCCTGGTACTCGCGATCCGTAGTGCCGACCATGGTGTATTGGCCCAGGTAGGGAATGGCGAAGACGATGCGACGGTCCTCGTTCTGCATGATGTAGGCCTGCTCGCCTTCGTACAGCTTGGGCACGATGACATGGCTGCCCTGGATCAGGCGGATGCCATAGGGCGACTTCTGCTGCAGGTCCTGACGGATGAAGCTGGCGACCCAGGGGCCGGCGGCATTGACCAGGCCCTTGGCACGGATCTGCTGGCGCCCCTGAGGACCTTCGACCTCAACCTCCCAGTGACCCTCGACGCGGCGGGCGCTGACGCAACGGGTGCGGGTCACTATGTCGGCACCCTTGTCCCGCGCCTGCATGGCGTTGAGCACCACCAGACGGGCATCGTCCACCCAGCAATCGGAATACTCGAAGCCACGCTTGATCTCGGCCTTGAGCGGCCCCTGGGCATCGAATTTCAGGCCGCGCGAACCTGGCAGCTTTTCGCGCTTGCCGAGGTGGTCATAAAGGAAGAGACCGGCACGGATCATCCAGGCCGGACGCAGGTGCGGGCGATGGGGCAGGACGAAGCGCATCGGTTTGACGATGTGGGGTGCCTTCGCCAGCAGTACCTCGCGCTCGGCCAGGGCTTCGCGCACTAGCCGGAACTCATGGTGTTCCAGGTAGCGCAGGCCGCCGTGGATCAGCTTGCTGCTGGCAGAGGAGGTGTGGCTCGCCAAGTCGTCACGTTCACAGAGGAACACCGACAGGCCACGACCGGCGGCGTCGGCGGCGATGCCGACGCCATTGATGCCACCGCCGATGACGGCGAGATCGTAGGTCCGGGGAGTTGCAGTGGGTGCCTGGGCCATGGTGCCTCCTGTGAAACGAACATAATTATTCGGTTTCGAACATAATAGCCCAGCAAAAACTCAGGTTCTAGCCAGGTCTGTGTCTTCAGACCGCTAAAACGAAAAAAAACGAATATGGAGAGAGGGGAGGCGACGAATGGTCGTCGCCCCTGGAGGTCAGCGCGGGCGCGCTACCTCGACCTTGACCTGCCATTCGCGCAGGCAGCGCGCGAAGGCCGGAGAGGGCTCCTGCTCGGTGAACAGCTGATCGATCTGCTCCAGGCTGCCCAGGCGGATCATGGCGTTGCGGCCGAACTTGCTGGAGTCGGCGGCGAGAAACACCTGGCGGGCATTGTGGATGATGGCCTGGGAGACGCAGACCTCCTGGTAGTCGAAATCCAGCAGGGTGCCGTCTTCGTCGATACCGCTGATGCCCACCAGGGCGTAGTCGACCTTGAACTGCTTGATGAAGTCGGCGGTGGCCTGGCCCACTACGCCGCCGTCGCTGCGTACCTTGCCGCTGGCGATCAGCACGTCGAAGTCGTCCTTGGCGCTGAGGATGTTGGCCACGTGCAGATTGTTGGTGATGACCTTGAGGCTGCGATGCCCGAGCAGGGCATGGGCGATGGCCTCGGTGGTGGTGCCGATGTTGATGAACAGCGATGCATGGTCGGGCACGGCAGCGGCCACGGCTTCGGCGATCAGGCGCTTTTCCTCGCGCATCTGTCCGGCCCTCATGCTGTATTCGGTGTTTTCCACGCTGGAGTCGTGGGCGGCACCCCCGTGGTAGCGCCGCAGCAGCCCGGCTTCGGCGAGCTGGTTGATGTCGCGGCGGATCGTCTGGGGGGTGACGGAGAAATGCTGGGCCAGCTCTTCGATGCTGACGTAGCCGCGCTCACGGACCAGTTCGAGAATCTGCTGTTGGCGAGGCGCCAGGCTCATTACGGCTTCCTTGAGGTGATCGAGTAAATTCACAGAGGATGCCGTAGCTCTTTCAAGGTGGAAAGCGCTTGTCGCGCAAAGCAAGACCGGCGTCGGAAGACGCCGGCCTCGTGGGGGAGCCTTGCGGGAAGCGGCCCCGGCAAGTACCGGCCGCTTCCCGGTCGGATTCGACTCAGTCCAGCGCCCAGCCGCGGGTACGCTCGACGGCCTTCTTCCAACCCTTGTACAGGGTGTCTCTCTTGCTCGGATCGCAAGCCGGTTCGAAGACCCGTTCGATGGTGCTCTTGCTGCGCAACTCGTCCAGGCTGCTCCAGAAGCCGGTGGCGAGACCCGCGAGGTAGGCCGCGCCCAGGGCCGTGGTCTCCTTCATTTCCGGTCGCTCGACCCGGGTGCCGAGCACATCCGACTGGAACTGCATGAGGAAGTTGTTGGCGGTGGCGCCGCCGTCCACGCGCAGGGACTTCAAGGCTTCGCCGGCATCCTGCTGCATGGCGTCCAGCACGTCGCGGGTCTGGAAGGCAATGGATTCCAGAGTGGCGCGGATGATGTGGTCCACTTTCACGCCCCGGGTCAGGCCGAACAGCGCGCCGCGGGCATAGGGATCCCAGTAGGGCGCGCCCAGACCGGTGAAGGCCGGGACCAGGTAGACGCCGTTGCTGTCGGTCACCTTGGTGGCGAAATACTCGGAGTCCAGGGAATCGTTGATCACCTTGAGCTCGTCACGCAGCCACTGGACGGTGGAGCCGCCGTTGAAGATGGCGCCTTCCAGGGCGTAGTTGACCTCGCCGCGAGGACCGCAGGCGATGGTGGTCAGCAGGCCGTGCTGGGACTGCACCGCCTTCTCGCCGGTGTTCATCAGCAGGAAGCAACCGGTGCCATAGGTGTTCTTGGCCTGGCCGGGCTCCACGCACATCTGGCCGAACAGCGCCGCCTGCTGGTCGCCGGCGATACCGGCGATGGGGATGCCGGTGGTCTGGCCGCTGCCCAGGTGCGCCTGGCCATAGACCTCGGAGGAGGATTTCACTTCCGGCAGCATCTCGCGCGGGATGTCGAGCACCTCGAGCATGGTGGCATCCCACTCACGCTTGTGGATATCGAACAGCAGGGTGCGGGAGGCGTTGGTGTAGTCGGTGACGTGGGCTTGACCGTGGGTCATCTTCCAGATCAGCCAGGTGTCCACGGTGCCGAACAGCAGCTCGCCGCGGCGGGCGCGTTCACGGCTGCCTTCGACGTGATCGAGGATCCACTTGATCTTGGTGCCGGAGAAATAGGGATCGATCACCAGGCCGGTGGTCTTGCGGATATGGTCTTCCATGCCGTCGCGCTTGAGCTGGTCGCAGATCGCGGTGCTCTGGCGGCTCTGCCAGACGATGGCGTTGTAGATGGGACGACCGGTAAGCTTGTCCCAGACGATGGCGGTTTCACGCTGGTTGGTGATGCCGATGGCGGCGATCTGCTCGGTGCTGATGCTGGCCTGGGCCAGAGCCTCGACGAACACCGCGCTCTGGGTGGCCCAGATCTCCATGGGGTCGTGCTCGACCCAGCCGGCCTGGGGATAGATCTGCGCGAATTCGCGCTGGGCGATGGTCACCACGTTGGCATTGCGGTCCAGCACGATGGCGCGGGAGCTGGTGGTGCCCTGGTCGAGCGCGACGATGTACTGCTTGTTCTGGTCGGTCATGGTCGTATTCCTTATTGTGATTCGCGGCGATCAGGACGCTTTGGAAGCGGAGTTCACTTCGGTGCGGGCGCTGTCATCGGTCTTGGCCGGGACGTCGCAGGCACCGGAAGCCAGGCCAGGCAGGTGACGGCAGATCAGCGCCTTGTAACCGGCGGCGCCCAGGCAGGCACCGACGATGGGGCCGAAGATCGGCACCAGGAAGTAGGGGATGTCGCGGCCACCGGTAAAGGCGATTTCACCCCAGCCGGCGAAGAAGGCCATCAGCTTGGGTCCGAAATCCCGGGCCGGGTTCATGGCGAAGCCGGTCAGCGGACCCATGGAACCACCGATCACGGCGATCAGCAGGCCGATCAGCAGGGGGGCGAGCGGGCCACGGGGCAGGCCGTTGCCGTCGTCGGTGAGGGCCATGATCATGGCTAGCAGGATGGCGGTGATGACGGCTTCGACCAGGAAGGCCTGACCGATCGACAGGGAAGGATGGGGATAGGTGGAGAAGACGCCGGCCAGTTCCAGGCTCGCCTGGCTGCCGCGGACCATGTTGTGGGCCTGTTCATAATCGAAAAACAGGCTGCTGTAGAGGCCGTAGACCAGCGCCGCGCCACAGAAGGCACCGGCGACCTGGGCCAGGATGTAGGCCGGAACCTTGCGTCTTTCGAAGCCACCGAACAGCCAGAGGGCGATGGTGACGGCCGGGCTGAGATGCGCGCCGGAGACACCGGCGGACAGGTAGACCGCCATGCTCACGCCGACGCCCCAGATGATACTGATCTCCCACAGGCCGAGGGTAGCGCCGCCGACCTTCGCGGCCGCCACGCAGCCGGTACCGAAGAAGATGAGCAGGGCTGTGCCGAGGAATTCGGCGATGCATTGACCGCGTAGTGTTGGAGCGAGAAGAGTACTCATGGGGGAGCCTCGTGGTTGTTGTATTTATAGGTGGCCGGTGGGCCATTTGTTCGCAACCGAAAATCTAATTTCAAATATGAAAACTGTCAAAGCTCCTGAGCGCAAAAACAGTGACGACGTTCGACAATTCATTGCCGATGCGACGCCGCCTGCTATTTTGGTCATAGGACTTGTGAAGACAACCTGTCCATCGGCCGGTCTTAGGCTGTAGCCGTCGCTACAGGGATCATCAGAGGCCGGGTGCCCGTGCGACGTTGACGCTTGCTGTTTCTCTTCTTCTGCTCAGGTAGCGTGCATGTCCCTAGAATTTCATCAGGTCGATGCCTTCACCGATCAGGCCTTTCGCGGCAATCCTGCTGCCGTCTACCGCCTGGATAGCTGGCCGGCCGACGAGCTGCTGCAGCGAATCGCCACCGAGCACAATCTTTCGGAAACCGCCTTCGTGGTGCGCGAGGGCGAGACCTGGCGGATTCGCTGGTTCACCCCGCGGACCGAGGTGCCATTATGCGGTCATGCCACCCTGGCAGCCGCCCATGTGCTGTTTGAAGCCTATGGAGAGCCTGGAGATCGACTGGAGTTCATCTGCCAGTCGGGCGTGCTGCGGGTGTTTCGCGAGGGCGATGGCCTGCTGGCGCTGGATTTTCCGGCGTTGGTGCCCACGGAGCTGGGGGTGACGCCCGAATTGGAGCGAGCCCTGCAGGTCTCGCCGGTGGATGCCCTGGCGGCGGACAAGCTGCTGGTGCTGCTGGAGTCGGAACAGGCGGTGCGTGACTGCAAGCCGGATCTGGCTGCCATCGCCCGGCTGCCCTGGCAGGGCGTCATCGTGACCGCACGGGGACAGGAGGTCGACTTCGTCTCGCGCTTCTTCGCCCCGGCAGTGGGTGTGGACGAGGATCCCGTCACCGGCTCGGCGCATTGCAGCCTGATTCCCTACTGGTCGCGGCGACTGGCCAAGCGGATGCTCACCTCCCAGCAACTCTCCGCTCGCGGTGGGCAACTCAGGTGTCGGTTGGAAGGCGATCGGGTCAGTATCGCCGGGCGGGCGGTGACGGTCATGCGCGGGCAGCTGTTGCTGTGAGCCAAAGGCCTCGGCTGCCTGGCGCAACCGAGGCCTGCGCCAGGATTAGGCGTGCAGCGGCGGCTTGATGAGGAATTCGAGCAGCGCCTTCTGGGCGTGGAGGCGATTTTCGGCTTCGTCCCAGACCACGGCGCGCGGATCGTCCAGCAGGGTATGGCTGATTTCCTCACCGCGGTGAGCCGGTAGGCAGTGCATGAACAGCACCTCGGGGGCGGCGCCATCGAGCAGCTCGGCGGTGACCTGGTAGGGCTTGAAGGCTGCCAGGCGCAGACGGGTTTCTTCTTCCTGGCCCATGGAGGTCCAGACATCGGTGCTGACCAGGTGCGCCTGGGCCACGGCCTCGCGCGGATCCCGGGTCAGCCGCACGCGGTCGCCGGCCCGTTCGAGAAAGCGCGGGTTGGGCTCGTAGCCTTCCGGACAGGCAATGCGCAGGGTGAAATCGAGCTGCTCGGCCGCCTCGATGTAGCTGTTGCACATGTTGTTGCCGTCGCCGATCCAGGCCACGGTCTTGCCACGGATATCGCCCCGGTGTTCGAAGAAGGTCTGCATGTCGGCCAGCAGCTGGCAGGGGTGCAGGTCATCCGATAGACCATTGATCACCGGCACCTGGGAATGGGCGGCGAAGGTGGTCAGCATCTCGTGGGCGTAGGTGCGGATCATCACGCCGTCGAGCATGCTCGACATGACGCGGGCGCTGTCCGGAACGGGTTCGCCGCGGCCGAGCTGGGTATCCCGGGAGGAGAGGAAGATCGCCTGGCCGCCGAGCTGGATCATACCGGCCTCGAAGGAGAGGCGGGTGCGGGTCGAGGCCTTCTCGAAGATCATGCCCAGGACGCGATTGCGCAGGGGTTCGTGCAGCACACCCTGGTTACGCAGGGCCTTGAGCTCGATGCCCCGTGCGATGAGTTGCCGGAGTTCCGCGGAGGAACAATCCATGAAAGAGAGAAAGTGGCGAACCGTCATTTCGTTACCCTAGCGTCCCGTCCCGGTAACGGCCGTCCCTGGAGGACGCGGCGAACCTGAGAGCATGCCGTTTCAAACGGCGGAAAGACCAAAGGCGAAATGGTATAAGTTCATGTCGCATTTTACCACCATCGCAGGCTAGGCCCTCAATTCAGGGCGGCTAGCCTGGGACAGGGTAGCGGATGGGTGGGGGTTTACAGCAGGTCGGTGGGAACGTTGCCGCCGTTGTCGGCCAGCTTCTGCAGAACAGCCTTGTGCAGCCACATGTTCATCTGGGCGGAGTCGTTCAGCTTGTCGGCGGGGCAGTTCAGCTCCTTGGCCAGTTCCTGGCGCGCGGTCAGGCTGCTGTCCAGGTCGAGCAGCTTGAGCAGGTCGACGATGGAGGTCTTCCAGTTGAGCTGTTCGCCTTTCTGGGCTGCCAGGCCATCGAGCTTGGCGGCGACATCCACCTGGCTCATGGGAGTGGCGCCGCCGGTTGCGGCCGGGTTGCCGGCGGGTGCGGCGGTATCGGTCGCGCCGGTGGTGGGCGCTGCGGCGGGGGTATCCGCGTGGGCTTCGCCAATGCCAAGCTTCGAGAGGATCTTGCTGAACAGGCTCATGGAGTTCTCCTGGGTCTTGGATCAGGCGCACCGAGTGGCGCCTACCCTTAACCTGACCACAGCCTCGCCGCCAAAGTTTGCCAGTTGGTCTGCCAAATCGCTGCGGGCGGAGCGAACGGGCCTCGACAGACGTGGTCGATTGCCAGGTCGAGCCGCGCCTGTTTCGGGCTGGACGTCGCGGAAATCCCGGCGTTCCACCGGCCTTTCCGTTACAATCGTCCCACCGTATTAGCGAGGTGCATCGTGGAAATCATCGATACCATCAAAGACCAGATTGCCAACAATCCCGTGCTGCTCTACATGAAGGGTTCGCCGAACGCGCCTCAGTGCGGCTTCTCTTCCCGTGCCGCTCAGGTGTTGATGGCCTGTGGCGAAAAATTCGCCTATGTCGACATCCTGCAGAATCCGGAAATCCGCGCCAATCTGCCCAAGTACGCCAACTGGCCGACCTTTCCCCAGCTGTGGGTGGGCGGCGAGCTGGTCGGCGGCAGCGACATCCTGGCCGAGCTGTACGAGAAGGGCGAGCTGCAGACCCTGATCAAGCAAGCCGTGGAAACCAAGGACGCCTGAGTCTTTGGCCCATAAAAAAAGCCCGCAGCGTGCGGGCTTTTTTTATGGGCGTTTGCCCGATCAATCGTCGTCGTGCATCTGCGACTGGATGTAGTTCTCGATCCCGACGCTGGCGATCAGACTCAGCTGGGTTTCCAGCCAATCGATGTGCTCTTCCTCGGACTCGAGGATGCTCTTGAGCATGTCGCGGCTCACGTAGTCCCGCACACTTTCGCAATAGGTGATGGCTTCACGCAGGTCAGCCACGGCGCTGATTTCCAGGCGCAGGTCGCACTGGATCATTTCCTGGGTGTTCTCGCCGATCATCAGCTTGCCCAGGTCCTGCAGATTGGGCAGGCCTTCCAGGAACAGGATGCGCTCGATCAAGCGATCGGCGTGCTTCATCTCGTCGATGGATTCCTTGTACTCATGATGACCCAGCTTGCGGATACCCCAGTCGTTGTACATCCGCGAGTGCAGGAAATACTGGTTGATGGCCACCAGTTCGTTGCCAAGGATCTTGTTCAAGTGCTGGATGACGGTGATATCGCCTTTCATGGCCGGACCTGCAAATCGGGTGGGATTGCCGGCAGTCTGAGCGTGGAAGGGCCCTTTGTCAAAAGCTTAAGTTGTTGAAAAATCGACGAAAATCGAACGGTAATCGAAAGCTTTTCCATCCTTTCCGTAAGCGTTTGATTAGACAATAAAAAAGCCGGACGCAAGGTCCGGCTTTTTTTTGCAGGGATGTTGCTCAGGCGCGCGGGACGTCCAGGGCGTAGGCGAGCTGCTGGGCACCATGCAGCTCACCGAGGGTTTCCTTGACCACCTGCTTGGCGAGGCAAGCGCACTTGCCGCACTGGGTGGCGCAACCCGTGCTTTCCCGGACTTCCCGATAACTGCAGCAGCCTTCATAGATGGCTTCGCGAATATGCTTGTCGGTCACGCCACGGCAAAGACACACGTACATGGATCGCCTGCTGTATGAGTGGAGGTGCCGCCAAAGCTAATGACAATGAGAATGATTGTCAAAGTTGTAGGCGGCAAAATCTCATCAAAGGCGTCCTGGGCGACAGGCGGTTGTCTGATCAGTCCAGGTCGACCCAGCCGCCCATCTCCCGCCAGCGATTGACGATGCCGCAGAACAGTTCGGCGGTCTTCTCGGTGTCGTAACGGGCCGAGTGGGCTTCGCGATTATCGAATTCGATACCGGCCGCCTGACAGGCCTTGGCCAATACCGTCTGACCATAGGCCAGGCCGGCGAGGGTAGCGGTATCGAAGCTGGAGAAGGGGTGGAAGGGATTGCGCTTCAGGCCACAACGCAAGACCGCGGCATTGAGAAAGCCCAGGTCGAAGCTGCTGTTGTGGCCGACCAGGATGGCTCTCTTGCAGCCACTGGCCTTGAGCGACTTGCGCACGCCCTTGAAGATCTCGCTCAGCGCCTGCTCTTCGCCCACCGCCATGCGCAGCGGGTGGTCGAGCTTGATGCCGGTGAATTCCAGCGCCGCCGGTTCGATGTTGGCGCCGACAAAGGGTTCGACACGGAAGAAGTAGGTGTGATCCGGATAGAGCACCCCTTCCTCGTCCATGGCCACGGTAGTGGCGGCGATTTCCAGCAGGGCATCGGTGGCGGCGTTGAAGCCACCGGTCTCGACGTCCACCACCACCGGCAGATAGCCGCGAAAGCGGCGCGCCATGGGGATGCGCGAGTCGGACATCGGCTGGCTGGCATCCAGTTCGTCGCTGAAGGTCTCGTCCATGCTCATGCGCCCACCTCCAGCCGCCAGCGCAACGTTTCGCCCGCGCGCAGCGGAATCACCTCATGGTCGCCGAACGGCAGGGAGGCCGGCGCCTGCCAGTCCTCGCGCACCAGGGTGACGATCTCGGTATTGCGCGGCAGGCCGTAGAAGTCGGCACCGAAATGGCTGGCGAAGCCTTCCAGGCGGTCGAGGGCATTGCGGCTTTCGAAGGCCTCGGCATAGAGTTCCAGGGCGCCATAGGCGGTGTAGCAGCCGGCGCAGCCACAGGCGGCTTCCTTGGCGTGACGGGCATGGGGTGCCGAATCGGTGCCGAGAAAGAACTTGGGATTGCCGCTGGTGGCGGCGTCCAGCAGGGCGCCCTGGTGGGTGTTGCGCTTGAGGATCGGCAGGCAATAGAAGTGCGGCCGGATGCCGCCCACCAGCATGTGGTTGCGGTTGTACAGCAGGTGGTGGACCGTGATGGTGGCACCGACGTTGGCCGGGGCCTCGCGCACGAAGGCGGCGGCGTCGCCGGTGGTGATGTGCTCGAACACCACCTTCAGTGTCGGGAAGCGCTGGACGATACGCACCAGGTGCTCGTCGATGAATCGCTTCTCGCGATCAAAGACATCCACCTCGGCATGGGTGACCTCGCCATGCACCAGCAGCGGCAGGCCGATCTCGGCCATGGCTTCCAGGGTGGGGAAGAGGTTGTCCAGCGAGGTGACCCCGGAATCGGAGTTGGTGGTAGCACCGGCCGGATAGAGCTTGGCGGCATGCACGAAGCCGCTGGCCTTGGCGCTGCGTACGTCGTCCGGGCTGGTGCGGTCGGTGAGGTAGAGCACCATCAGTGGCTCGAAGCGACTGCCGGCCGGGCGCGCGGCCAGGATGCGCTCGCGGTAGGCGGCGGCCTGTTCGGCGTTGCGCACCGGTGGCACCAAGTTGGGCATGACGATGGCGCGACCGAATTCCCGGGCGGCGTCGGCGACGGTCTGCGGCAGGGCGGCGCCGTCGCGCAGGTGAATGTGCCAGTCATCGGGACGGGCAAGGGTGATCCGGTCGGTCATGCGGGATTCCAGGCTGCGGGAAAGTGGGGAAATGCTACCGGAAAAGGGGGTAGCCGGCACCCGTGCGGCGGGACCGCGCTCAAGTTTTCCGCGCCCTCGACCGATAAGAAGCCCAAGTACTTTTTCTTTCCGGAGCCCGACGTGCGCCCGCGTTACCTCTTCCTTTCCTGTCTGCTGCTCGCCGTGCCGGCCTGGGGGATGACCTTCCAGAGCCGGCTCGAGAGCGTGGAATGGAAAGTGGAAGGCGACATCTTCGCCTGTCGCCTGCTGCAGCCCATCCCGCGCTTCGGCAGTGGTGGCTTTCTGCGCCGCGCGGGCGAAGCCACGGTGTTCGAGCTGCGGCCCAATGGCCAGTGGCTGCCGGCGGGCAGTGCCCACCTCAAGGCGGCCGCAGTGCCCTGGAAGCCGGGGCTCGGCGACATCAGCCTCGGCTCGGTCAAGGTGGTGGAGGGCGAACAGGCGCTGGCCACCAGCGCACAGCAGGCGCAGCGCCTGCTGGCGGGGCTGATGGAAGGGCGTATGCCCCAGGTGAGCAGGGCAGGTGCCCTGGACGACCGGATCGAGGTCCGGCTGCTGCCGGTGCGCTTCGAGCCGGCCTACCAGCAATTCCAGGCCTGTACCCAGAAGCTGCTGGCGGTCAATTTCGAGCAGATCCGTCATTCCCAGGTCGGCTTCCCGGGCGGCGGCGATACCCTGGACGACCTCGCCAAGGCCAAGCTCGATCTCATCGACGAGTACCTGAAGGCCGATCCGACGGTCAATCACGTCATCGTCTCCGGCTACAGCGACAACCAGGGCACCCGGTTGGACAATCGCCAGGAATCCCGCCTGCGCGCCATCGCCGTGATGGAGTACCTCAAGAGCAAGGGTTTCGCCGCCGAGCAGATCGAGCTGCGCTTCTTTGGCGAGCAGTATCCCGTGGCACCCAACACCAGCAAGGCCAATCGCGCGCTCAATCGCCGGGTGACCCTGGTGTTCTCACGGGCGCCGGCAAGCAGCGAACCAGCGGCCGCACCAACCACCAGCACCGCCGCCAATCCGGCCGAACCGCCGGCGCCTACCCCGGCACCGCCCGCCAAACCCAAGGGCTGATCCACCCGACCGGATGTCGCCCAGACATCAGAGTGCGTCGCGCCCCTGTAAAAGCGGCGAGGCGACCAGTAGACTTGTCGCTTTCCGACTCAACGCAACACACGGGAGCGAACGGCATGGCGGATGTGAAGAAGGTAGTCCTGGCGTATTCCGGCGGCCTGGACACCTCGGTGATCCTCAAGTGGCTGCAGGATACCTATAACTGCGAAGTGGTGACCTTCACCGCTGACCTCGGCCAGGGCGAGGAAGTCGAACCGGCACGCGCCAAGGCCCAGGCCATGGGCGTCAAGGAAATCTACATCGACGACCTGCGCGAAGAGTTCGTCCGCGACTTCGTCTACCCGATGTTCCGTGCCAACACCGTCTACGAAGGCGAGTACCTGCTGGGTACCTCCATCGCCCGTCCGCTGATCGCCAAGCGCCTGATCGAGATCGCCAACGAAACCGGTGCCGACGCCATCTCCCACGGCGCCACCGGCAAGGGCAACGACCAGGTGCGCTTCGAGCTGGGTGCCTATGCGCTCAAGCCAGGCGTCAAGGTGATCGCCCCCTGGCGCGAGTGGGACCTGCTGTCCCGCGAGAAGCTGATGGACTACGCCGAAAAGCACCAGATCCCGATCGAGCGCCACGGCAAGAAGAAGTCGCCGTACTCCATGGACGCCAACCTGCTGCACATCTCCTACGAGGGTGGCGTGCTGGAAGACACCTGGACCGAGCACGAAGAAGACATGTGGCGCTGGACCAAGTCCCCGGAAGCCGCACCTGACACCCCGACCTACATCGAGTTGACCTACCGCAACGGTGACATCGTCGCCATCGATGGCAAGGAGCTGAGCCCGGCCACGGTGCTGGCCGAACTGAACCGCATCGGCGGCGAGAACGGCATCGGTCGCCTGGACATCGTCGAGAACCGCTATGTGGGCATGAAATCCCGTGGCTGCTACGAGACCCCCGGCGGCACCATCATGCTCAAGGCCCACCGCGCCATCGAGTCCATCACCCTCGACCGCGAGGTGGCCCACCTCAAGGACGAGCTGATGCCCAAGTACGCCAGCCTGATCTACACCGGCTACTGGTGGAGTCCCGAGCGGTTGATGCTGCAGCAGATGATCGACGCCTCCCAGGCCAACGTGAACGGCGTGGTGCGGCTGAAGCTGTACAAGGGCAACGTCATCGTCGTCGGTCGCCAGTCCGACGAGTCGCTGTTCGACGCCAACATCGCCACCTTCGAAGAAGACGGCGGTGCCTACAACCAGGCGGACGCGGCGGGCTTCATCAAGCTCAACGCCCTGCGCATGCGCATCGCCGCCGGCAAGGGTCGCACCCTGCTGTAAGGGTGGCCCTGCAACGCGAAACCCCAGCCTAGGCTGGGGTTTTTCATGGCCTAGAGATCGAAGTCGTACTCGGAGATCTGCCGCTTCAGGCGGCGCTCTTCGAGCATGTTGTCGATCAGGCGCCGCTTGGTCAGGTTGGTCTTGCTGACGATGGGCTCGACGGGATCGACGGTTTCGGGCGCCTCGTTGTCGGTCTCGAAATCGTCGTCTACATCGATATCGCTTTTGTCTTCGGCCATTGGTAACTCCTGCAAGGCTGGACAGGGTCACACGCACTCATGACAGGGCGGCGGGACCTTTTCGCGCACCTTATAACGACAAAGCAGGGGCCGGTAAAAAAGATTTTTTCAATCGCCGAAGGGCTTTGATACGCCCTTTTTCAATCGTCAGAGGTTTTTGCCTTGTATTCGCAGAGATCTTCGATGCGGCAGCTGCCGCAGCGGGGCTTGCGCGCCTGGCAGACATAGCGGCCATGCAGGATCAGCCAGTGGTGGGCATCCAGCAGGTAGGCCTTCGGCACCACCTTGAGCAGCTTGAGCTCGACCTCCACCACGTTCTTGCCGGGGGCCAGATTGGTTCTGTTGCTGACCCGGAAGATATGGGTGTCCACCGCCATGGCGAGCTGGCGGAAGGCAGTGTTGAGCACCACGTTGGCGGTCTTGCGGCCCACGCCGGGCAGGGCCTCCAGTTCTTCGCGGGTCTGGGGTACCTCGCCGCCATGGCGTTCCAGCAGCAGCCGGCAGGTCTCGATGACGTTCTTGGCCTTGCTGTTGTAGAGCCCTATGGTCTTGATGTACTCCGACAAACCCTCTACCCCGAGATCCAGGATGGTCTGGGGCGTGTTGGCCACCGGATAGAGGCGGGCGGTGGCCTTGTTGACGCTGACGTCGGTGGCCTGGGCGGAGAGGATCACCGCGATGAGCAGCTCGAACGGCGAGGCATAGGCCAACTCCGTCTTGGGGTCGGGATTGTCTTCGTGCAGGCGACGAAAGATTTCCAGGCGTTTGGCGGCGTTCATGGGGCGATTCGCTCTTCCAGGGCCGCGAGGCGGTGAGCCGCCTGCTGAGCGGCGCTGCGCAAGGTTTCCAGTTGCGCGTTCTGCTCGGGTGTTGGCTCGGTACCAAAGGCCCGCTCGGCCTTGGTCAGCTGGGCACGCGCCAGGGTGGCAGCGATCCGCGCCTGCTTGAGAGCGGCGGGATCGGCGGCTGGCGTCGCCAGGGCAGGTGCGCTGGCAGTGGCGGGCGCTTGCTGCGCCTGGTCGAGGGCCGCCTGGGCCTGCTGGGCGGCTTCACGCAACTGCTGCACCTGGGTTTCCAGTGCGGGCGTGCCGTATTGGGCCAGTTGCCGTTCGGCCTTCTGCAGGGCGACACGTGCCATGGCGGCAGCGATCTTCAGCGGCTTGAGCGAGGATTCCGCCGTGGCGGGGTGCTCTGCAACCGTGGCGGTTGCAGGTGGCACCTGACGGCGTTGGCGCTCGGCGTCCAGTCGCTCGCGGTCCCGCTGCAGGCGCGCCTGGCGGGCATCGAAGCGGCGCCGATAGTACTGCGCGCGCTGGCGCTCTTCGACGCGATCGACCGGTGCGGGTGCAGCCACCAGATCGATGCAGTCCACCGGACAGGGCGCCAGGCACAGCTCGCAGCCGCTGCATTCGCTCTCGATCACCGTGTGCATCAGCTTGGCCGCGCCAAGGATGGCGTCAGTGGGGCAGACCTGGATGCACTTGGTGCAGCCGATGCACTCGGCCTCGCGGATCACCGCGCGCTGGCTGGGCGTCACCGGATAGGGCGAATCCAGTGGCAGCGGCGGACGCTGCAGCAGCGCTGAAAGCTCGAGGATGGTGGCTGCGCCCCCGGGCGGACACTTGTTGTGCGCTTCGCCCGCGGCGATGCCCGCCGCATAGGGCTGGCAACCGGGGTGGCCGCATTTGCCGCACTGGGTCTGCGGCAGCAGGGCGTCGATGGCGCTGATGAGGGTGGCGTGAGCGTTCATGATCAGGGTCGGGGCTGGAGGAAGAACGGCGTCCTGAGAGCCTGCTCAAAGTCGGCTGCGCGTCGGCCAAACTGCGTTGAAAATGGCTTCGGAATGCTCATTTACGCTTTGTAAACTCCGCTTCCTCAGCCATGTTCGCCTTGTTTGTCGCTAGCTCGCTCGCCTTTGAGCAGGCTCTCGGCGCCGTCGCTGTCACATCACCCGCTGGCCGGGCTTGGCGCCACTGTCGGGGCTGAGCAGGTGGATCTCGGTGCCGCCGGGGCCGGCGGCCAGGACCATGCCTTCGGAGACGCCGAACTTCATCTTGCGCGGCGCCAGGTTGGCGACGTACAGGGTCAGCCGACCTTCGAGCTGGCTCGGCTCCGGGTAGGCGCTCTTGATGCCGGAGAAGACGTTGCGCTTGGCGTCGCCGATGTCCAGGGTCAGGCGCAGGAGCTTGTCAGCGCCCTCGACGAATTCGGCCTTTTCGATCAGTGCGATGCGCAGGTCGACCTTGGAAAAGGTATCGAAGTCGATGGTCTCGGCCAGCGGGGCCTTGGTCAGTTCGCCGTTGCCGGCGGGCTCGGGCGCGGCCTGGGCGGCCAGGTCTTCCTTGGAAGCGTCGATCATGGTCTGCACCTTGGCGGGTTCGATGCGGGTGAGCAGGGGCTGGAAGGCGTTGAGCTGATGATTGGCCAGGCGGGTGTCGAGGTCGGCCCAGGTCAGGGGCGCGACGTTGAGGAAGGCCTCGGCGGCGGCGGTCAGGTTGGGCAATACCGGCTTGAGCAGGATCGCCAGCTGGCGGAACAGCTCGATGCCCTGGGCGCAGATGGCCTGGACTTCGTCGGCCTTGCCGTCCTGCTTGGCCAGGCTCCAGGGCGCCTTGTCGGCGATCCAGGCGTTGGCGCGGTCGGCCAGGGCCATGATCTCGCGCATGGCACGGCCGAAGTCACGGGTCTCGTAGGCCTCGGCGATGCTCGGCGTGGCGGCGCGGAAGGCGGCTTCCAGTTCGGGTGCGGCCTGGGCATCCACCAGCAGGCCGGCGTTGCCCTTGTGGATGAAGCCGGCGCAGCGGCTGGCGATGTTGACCACCTTGCCCACCAGGTCGGAATTGACCTTCTGCACGAAGTCCTCGAGGTTCAGGTCGATGTCCTCGACGTGGCGTGAGAGCTTGGCGGCGAAGTAGTAGCGCAGGTATTCGGGATTGAGGTGATCCAGGTAGGTGCGCGCCTTGATGAAGGTGCCGCGGGACTTGGACATCTTCTGGCCGTCGACGGTGAGGAAGCCGTGGACGTTCAGCGCCGTGGGCTTGCGGTAGCCGGCGCCTTCGAGCATGGCCGGCCAGAACAGCGCATGGAAGTTGACGATGTCCTTGCCGATGAAGTGGTACAGCTCGGCCGTGCTGTCCTTGGCCCAGTAGGCGTCGAAATCCAGGTCGTCGCGACGGTCGCAGAGATTCTTGAAGCTGGCCATGTAGCCGATGGGCGCGTCCAGCCAGACATAGAAGTACTTGCCCGGGGCGTCGGGGATCTCGAAGCCGAAGTAGGGCGCGTCACGGGAGATGTCCCATTCCTGCAGGCCGGCGTCCAGCCATTCGGCGATCTTGTTGGCCACCGATTCCTGCAGGGCGCCGCTGCGGGTCCAGCCCTTGAGCATCTCGGCGAAGTCGGGAAGCTTGAAGAAGAAGTGCTCGGATTCGCGCAGCACCGGGGTCGCGCCGGAGATGGCCGACTTGGGGTCCTTCAGCTCGGTGGGCGCATAGGTGGCGCCGCACTTCTCGCAGTTGTCGCCGTACTGGTCGGCGCTGCCGCATTTGGGGCAGGTGCCCTTGATGAAGCGGTCGGCCAGGAACATCTGCTTGTCCGGGTCGAAGTACTGGGTGACCGGACGGGTGGCGATGTGGCCGTTCTCCCGCAGCTTCAGGTAGATGGCGCGCGACAGCTCGCGATTCTCTTCCGCATGGGTGGAGTGGAAGTTGTCGAAGGCCACGCCGAAGTCGGCGAAGTCGGCGCTGTGCTCGCGCTTGACGTTGTCGATCAGCTGCTCGGGCGTGATTCCCTCGCGCTCGGCGCGCAGCATGATGGCCGAACCATGGGCGTCGTCGGCGCAGACATAGATGCACTGGTTGCCGCGCAGCCGCTGGAAGCGGGCCCAGATGTCGGTCTGGATGTACTCGACCATGTGGCCGAGGTGGATGGAGCCGTTGGCGTAGGGCAGGGCGCTGGTGACGAGAATCTTGCGGGGCTCGGTCATGGTCTTGGCTGGATCGCGGCGCTGATAAGTTGACCGACCATCATAGCGAAATGGCCGGTCGGTTTCATCCTTGGGGATGGGCGTTGAAAAGCGCGAAGTCCTGCGAGCTAGCGCCAGGCAAGGCGGAAATTGCCGAAGAAGCGCAGTTTACAACGGGTAAATGAGCATTCTGAGGCAGTTTCCAACGCAGTCTGGCCGACGCGCAGCAGACTTCGAGCATTCAGAGATCGGCCAGCTGCCAGTACAGGGCATTAACCATGGCCGCGCCCAGGGCGGCGCTGCGGGCACCGTTCCAGCCCACATCCGGGCGGGGATCGTTGGCGTTGTCCTTGAACGGCAGCTCCAGGGTCAGGGCCAGGCAGCCATGGGTATGGCCGACGTACTTGGTGGCGAGCTTGAGGGTCTCGCTGCCGAAATGACCGCGTGGATAGCCGTACCGGGTCTGGAAATCCGGGCTGGCACGTTGGAAGCGCTGCAGGAAGGCCTGTTGCTCGGCCTCTTCGCGCTCACCGAAGTTGGGCAGGCCATTGCAGCCGTCGACGAAGACATAGGGCAGGGCCTCGTCGCCGTGGATGTCGAGAAACAGGTCGCAGCCGCTCGCGGCGATTGCGCGGCGTACCGCCAGGATCTCGGGGCTGCGCTCCTCGTCCGGCTCCAGCCATTCCCGGTTGAGGTTGGCACCGGCGGCGTTGGTTCTCAGATTGCCCAGGGCCGAACCGTCGGGATTCATGTTGGGCACCACGTGCAGTACCGCGTGCTCCAGCAGCTTGGCACCGACCGGGTCGCCCTGGTATTCGCCCAGGCCAAGCAGGCGGCGCAGCAGGCCTTCGACGAACCACTCGGCCATGGGCTCGCCGGGGTGCTGGCGGGCGATGATCCAGATGTTCTTCTTGCCGGCGCCTGGCGTACCGATGCGCAGCAGGTCCAGCGAACGTCCCAGCAGCGAACGGCCGACGGTTTCCAGACGGACGGCGGGGTGGCGTTGCGCCTCGCCCATGAAGGCCAGGTGACGGCTCTCCGGATAGGGTTCGAAATAGGCGAAGAACAGGCTGTCGTGTTCCGGGGTGACGGTCCAGCTCAGGGTCTTGCCGTCATAGCGGCTGGGAATGCGGAACCACTCCTGGCCGCAATAGCTGGCGACCACGCCATAGTCGCGCCAACCCTCTGGGTAGGCGCACGCGCCGGCGTTGTCGAAGCTCAGCTGGCAGGGCAGGCCGCGGGCGCCTTCGAGACGGAAATGGAACCACTGGGTGAAGGGCGAGGCGGTGTCCGGGCGGATGCGCAGGCGGATGTCCGCGTGATCGGCCAGGGACAGCACCTCGACGGCGCCGCTGTCGAAGGTGGAACTGATGTGCAGGGAAGAGGCGTTCACGCAGGGCTCCACGGGCGAGGGGAAAGCCGGGAGTGTAGCGCCGCGTGGATAGGCTTTAGCAAGGACAGTGGGTAGCATAGGCCGCAGCTTCTCTTTCCTATCCGCTGTTTCCGGGAGTCTGCATGACCGCTCCGACTCGCGAGGCCATCGAGGCCGCGCTGCGCCAGTATCACGATCCCTATCTCGAACAGGACCTGCTCAGCGCCGGCGCCCTGCGCGACCTCGCACTGGACGGTGGCCGGGTGCGCGCCCGCTTCGAGCTGGGCTATGCTGCCGGGCTGTTCAAGGGTGGCCTGGCCCAGGTGCTCAAGACCGCGCTGGAGAACGTACCCGGGGTCGAGACCGCCGAGATTCAGATCGATTGCACCATCGCGCCCCACGCCGCCCAGCCGCAGCTGGAGGCCATGGGCAACGTCAAGAACATCATCGCCGTGGCCTCGGGCAAGGGCGGGGTGGGCAAGTCCACCACCGCCGCCAACCTGGCCCTGGCACTGGCTCGCGAAGGTGCCCGGGTGGGCGTGCTGGACGCCGACATCTATGGCCCCAGCCAGGGCATCATGTTCGGCTTCGCCGAGGGCACCCGCCCCGAGGTGCGCGACGAGAAGTGGTTCATCCCGCTGCAGGCCCATGGTGTCGAGGTCATGTCCATGGCCTTCCTGACCAATGACAAGACCCCGGTGGCCTGGCGCGGTCCCATGGTCTCTGGCGCCCTGATCCAGCTGATCACCCAGACCGCCTGGAATGACCTCGACTACCTGGTGATCGACATGCCCCCGGGCACCGGCGACATCCAGCTGACCCTGGCGCAGAAGGTGCCGGTGGCCGGTGCGGTGATCGTCACCACGCCCCAGGATCTGGCCCTGCTGGACGCCAGGAAGGGCGTGGAGATGTTCCAGAAGGTCAACATCCCGGTGCTCGGAGTGGTGGAGAACATGGCGGTGCACATCTGCTCCAACTGCGGCCATGCCGAGCACCTGTTCGGCGAAGGCGGCGGCAGCAAGCTGGCCGAGCAGTACGGCGTGGATCTCCTGGCTTCCTTGCCGCTCGCCATGGCTATCCGCGAGCAGGCTGACGCCGGACGTCCCACCGCCATCGCCGATCCCGACAGCCAGATCGCGCTGATCTACCAGGAGCTGGCGCGCAAGGTCGGCGCTCGCATCGCCCAGGGCGGTCAGGCCGGCGGCGGCATGCCCACCATCACCGTCAGCGACGACTGATTTCGTCCGTTCGCCTTTGAGACCGCGCGGCTATCCACTAGAATGCGCGGTCAATTTTTTCGCCCCGGAGCCAGACCTGCCATGAGCATCAAATCGGATAAGTGGATTCGCCGCATGGCCCAGGAGCACGGCATGATCGAGCCCTTCGTCGAGCGCCAGATGCGCGGCGCGGACGACAGCCGGGTGATCTCCTACGGGGTGTCCAGCTACGGCTACGACGTGCGCTGCGCCAATGAATTCAAGGTCTTCACCAACATCCATTCCGCGGTGGTGGACCCGAAGAACTTCGATGACAAGAGCTTCGTCGATGTGGTCAGCGATGTCTGCATCATTCCGCCGAACTCCTTCGCCCTGGCCCGCACCGTGGAATACTTCCGTATCCCCCGTGACGTCCTGACCATCTGCCTGGGCAAGAGCACCTATGCCCGCTGCGGCATCATCGTCAACGTCACGCCGCTGGAGCCCGAGTGGGAAGGCCACGTGACCCTGGAGTTCTCCAATACCACCACCCTGCCGGCCAAGATCTACGCCAACGAGGGCGTGGCCCAGATGCTGTTCCTGCAATCCGACGAGGCCTGCGAGGTCTCCTACAAGGATCGCGGCGGCAAGTACCAGGGCCAGCGCGGCGTGACCCTGCCGCGCGCCTGATCCGCGCGTCCGTTCTGGAAGCCGCCCTCGGGCGGCTTTCCTGTTTCCGGGATTCAAGAACTGGCGTCAGCCGCCGATAGCCTGTGACCTGACTTATCTTTGGAGTGGACTTTCCATGGCCGGCATTCTCGACACCGTCGATCAACGCACTCAGCTGGTTGGCGAGAACCGTCTGGAAATTCTCATGTTCCAGCTGTCCAGCCGGCAGATGTTCGCCATCAACGTGTTCAAGGTGCAGGAAGTCCTCAAGCTGCCGCGCCTGACCCAGATGCCCAAGCGCCATCCGATGATCTGCGGCGTGGTCCACCTGCGGGGTCAGACCCTGCCGGTGATCGACCTGGCCGCCGCCATCGGCATGCGACCCATCACCCCCGACGAGAACAGCACCATCATCGTCACCGAGTACAACCGCTCGGTGCAGGCCTTCCTGGTCGGTAGCGTCGATCGCATCATCAACCTCAACTGGGACAGCATCCAGGCCCCGCCCGGCGGCGCCGGACGCCAGCACTACCTGACCGCCATCACCCGTATCGAAGACCGCCTGGTGGAGGTGATCGACGTGGAAAAGGTGCTGGCGGAGATCGCCCCCTACAACGTCAAGGTCTCCCAGGAACGCCTGGCCGATCCGCTGCTGGCCAAGGCCCGCGGCCGCGAGGTGCTGCTGGTCGACGACTCCAGCACCGCCATCGGCCAGTTGCGCGACACCCTGGTGCAGCTGGATCTGAAATTCCACGTCGCCACCGACGGCCTGCAGGCCCTGCGCAAGCTCAAGGCCTGGGCCGATGAAGGTGTGGTGCTGACCGAGAAGCTGCTGATGGTGCTGACCGATGCCGAGATGCCGGAAATGGACGGCTACCGCCTGACCACCGAGATCCGCCAGGATCCGCGTCTCGCCGATCTCTATGTGGTGCTGCACACCTCGCTGTCGGGGAGCTTCAACGAAGCCATGGTGAAAAAGGTGGGCTGCAACGCCTTCCTCTCCAAGTTCCAGCCCGATCAACTGGTCGAGGAAGTGCGCCGGCGCCTGGCGCTGGCCGAGGAGTAATCCCCGCGGTTTCGCCGCTCCGGCGCCTCCCTTACACTGGCGGCCTTTGTCCGCCGCCAGGAAGCCGCGCCCATGTCGCACCTCAGTGCCCTCTATCGTTATCCCGTCAAGTCGACGGCCGTGGAATCCTTGGCGCAGGCCGAGGTGGACGCCCTGGGCCTGGTGGGTGATCGCCGCTGGATGGTAGTGGATGCCGACACCGGCCGCTTCCTGACCCTGCGCCAGTTGGCGCAGATGAATCACATCGAGGCGCGCTGGCTGGCCGCCGATCGCCTGCGCCTGAGCGCACCGGGACGGACGCCGATCGAGGTGGCGGTGCCGGGCGCGGCAGACGAGCAACTCGGCGTGACCATCTGGCGCGATACCCTGCAGGCACCGGTGGCCGCCGAGGCCGATGCCTGGCTGAGCGACTTCCTCGGTCGTCGCTGCCGCCTGGTGCACGTCGCCGAAAGCCATGCCCGCCAGATCAACACCGACTTCGCCGAGCCGGGGCAGAAGGTCCACTTCGCCGATGGCTTTCCTCTGCTGCTGACCAGCGAGGCCTCCCTGGCCGATCTGGTGGCGCGCGTGGGCAAGCCGCTGGAAATGTTGCGCTTCCGGCCGAATCTGGTGGTGGAAGGGACGCCGGCCTATGCCGAGGACGGCTGGAAGCGACTGCGCATCGGTGCGGTGGACTTCGCTGTGGCCTGTCCCTGCGCGCGCTGCATCGTCATCACCCAGGATCCGGTGACCGGCGAGAAGGACCCGGATCGGCAACCGCTGACTGCGCTGCGCGAATACCGCTTCAATGACAACCGCATGTTGTTCGGCATGAACGTCATCCCCCTGGGCCGTGGCGTCATCGAGGCCGGCATGCCAGTGGAGGTGCTGGAATGAGTCCCGTGCGGCGTGTGGCGCTGGTCAGTCCGGCAGGTGCGGTCAAGGAAGAGCTGGTCACGGCAGCGGTCGAGCAGTTGCAGGCCACCGGTATCGAAGCGGTGCTGGGGGAGCAGGCGCTCAAGCGCCATCGCTATCTCGCCGGAACCGCCGAGGAGCGGGCAGCGGATCTGCATTGGGCGTTCAGCCAGGCAGACGTGGATGCAGTCTGGTGCCTGCGTGGCGGCTATGGCTCCGCCCAGCTGCTGCCCTGGCTGGACTGGTCGCGGCTGTCCAGCAGCAAGGGGCGGCCCCTGATCGGCTACTCCGATCTGACCGTACTGCTGGAAGCCTTTCACCGCCGTGGCCTCACCGCAATCCACGGTCCCGGCGCGCTGGACTGGGGGCGTCGTGACGAGGATCCTGAAGCCCAGGCCGCCCGTACCCGCTCGCTGGAGTCGGTGCTGGAGCTGTGCGCCGGTGCCCGTCCGGGCTGGCAGCTGGAGCGCCTGGCCGGTCCGGCCCAGGTGCCTGCCGGCGAGCTGATCGGGGGTAACCTCACCACCCTGGCCAGCGTGGTCGGCACGGCGGCAGCGCTGCGTCCCCATGATGGCGCCATCCTCATGCTGGAAGACGTCGGCGAGCCCTACTACCGGCTGGAGCGCAGCCTCTGCCAGCTGCTGGGCAACCTGACCGAACATCGCATCGGCGCCGTCTGCCTGGGCACCTTCACCGACTGCCCGCAGCGCAACGTCGAGCAGTCGCTGGAAGAGATCTTCACCGAATGGCTGGCCCCGCGCGGCATCGCCCTCTACCGCGGCCTGCCCAGCGGCCACGGCCCGGAAAACCAGGCCTGGCCCTATGGGGCTCGTGTCCGTCTGGAAGCGGGTCGCCTGCAGGTCCTCTAGGCCTGACCGGCCCTGGGCGGATCAGTCCGCCCAGGGCGAGGCCAGTTCCAGCTTGCGCAGCATCTGGCGCTTCTTGCTGTTGTAGCCCTGCATCCGCACCAGCAACTCATCCAGGGTGGCGACCGCCTTGAGGATGTGCGGGCCCTTGTTCAGCATCACACATTCGGCGCGGACCCCGGTGGCGGCATCGGTGATCTCGGCGCGGGAAGGCGAGCCCTTCTTGGCCAGGTTCTCCAGGACCTGGGTCGCCCAGATCACCGGCACATGGGCCGCTTCGCACAGGCAGAGGATGTCTTCCTGCAGGGCCGCCAGACGCTCGAAGCCGCCTTCCACCGCCAGATCGCCACGGGCGATCATGACGCCGAATCCGCCGCGCTGCATTCCCGCCAGCAACAGCGCGGGAAGGTTGTCGAAGCCACGCCGGGTCTCAATCTTCAATACCACGGCCAACTGGTCGGCCTGCAGGCGTTCCAATTCCACGAGCAAGGCGCGGACGTCTTCCGCGCTGTTGACGAAGGACATCTCGATGCCGTCGGCATGCTCGGCGGCAAAGGCAAGGGCGGCGAGGTCCTGGTCGCCCAGCGCTGCCAGCCGCAGGGTGCTCTGGGGAAAGTTGATGCCCTTGTCGCCTTTGAGCTTGGCGCCGCCGGGCGCATGGGTGATGCGGACGTGCAGTGCGTCTTGATCGGCGCGCTCGATCACCCCGCCGATCTTGCCGTCGTCGAACCAGACCGGCTCGCCGCCGCGCACGTCGGCGAACACCTGTGGCAGGGTGCAGCCCAGGGTGGCCGGTGTCAGCAGGCGACCGCCGCTGTCATGGCTGGCGGGCTGGCCGGGCGTCTGGTCGGCGGTCAGGATCAGCAGGTCATCCTCGGCCAACCGTAGAGCGCCTGGCTGCGGAGCGAAGTCACCGATGCGGCTGTGCCGCTTGCGTCCGTCGCGTTCGACGCTCAGGCGCAGCCCAGGTGCGAGATAGGTGGTCTTGGCCGCCTCCGCCCAGCAGCCGCGGTCCGTGACCTCGACGATCGTCCAGCGGCGCTGCGCCCGACGCGTGTCCGTCAGCTGGATCCGGTCACCTGGCTGCAAGCCGCTCAGCCAGCGCTCGCCTACCTGAATACTGGCCGCCGCGGGGGAGGGCGCCGGTCGCGACCGGCGGCGACCGGTCAGCCAGATCCGCGCTGGATGGCGTACGCGACCCTGGGCGTCGCGCTCGGGCTTTACCTTCTGCACCGCCGCGCCCGTGGCGATGGGGCCGGTGCGCAACTTGGGTCCCGGCAGGTCCATGAACACCCTGCACGGCCGGTCCAGCTCCGCGCTGGCCCGCCGCACGTGCTCGATCATGCGCCGCCAGCTGACCGGTTCGTCATGGGCGCAGTTGATGCGCGCGCAATCCATGTGCGCCGCCAGCAGGTCGCGTACCAGCGAATAGTTGTCCGCGGCCTCCCGTGGCAGGGTGACCATGATGCGCACCGCCCGTGCGGAGGACGGGGTGCCGAACAGCGTCCGGGCGTGGTCGGCCAGGGGGTTGGCGGTCTTGGTGGTAGGCCGTGCCGCTGGGTTGCCACCCAGCAATCGTTCCAGGGTGTTGATGAGCGTCGTCACCGCCGGCAGCACCGCGGCTTCGGAGCGGCCCAGAGAGGACAACCCCAGGGCGGAGAGCTGCAGCTGCAGGCTATGCAGGTCGCCATCGCGCAGCGCCAGATAGGCGAGCAGGTTCTGCGCGCTGGCCCGGTAGGCGGGATTGAGCGCCTGCCGATCCAGCCGTGGGTCCGCGCTGGCCTGTTGCAGAGCGCCGTGCAGGGCGCGTAGCTCATCGAGGAGGGTGGCGAGAGCGTGATCGGGGGTCCGGGAGCGCGAGGTCGAACGGGGCGGCACGATAGGTCTCCAGCAGCAGGGGCCGGCGAGACGCTCGCCGGGCGTTCCTGTGTCGGACCCCCGGCCGCTGGAGAAGTGAAAAGCCAAGTGTTGCCAGACATTAGCGGCACATGGCCACTCATCACGGAGGAGCCGCGGGCGACCATAGGGAGTCGGCGAGGATGCTGCTATGATGCGCGGCCTTGACGACCCCCGTTTTCAGGTACCCGCCATGGTGCAGATTTCCGAACGTCTCCTGGTCCAGGCCCATCTGGCCGCCAAGCAGCCCAAGGCGCTCGGTCCGGACGAGATCGCGGCCTACAAGACCGCCATCGCCCGCGAGCTCAAGGCGCAGAACGCGGTGCTCCTGGCCCACTACTACACCGATCCGCTGATCCAGGCCCTGGCCGAGGAGACCGGCGGTTGCGTCGCCGATTCCCTGGAGATGGCGCGCTTCGGCAATCGCCATCCGGCGTCCACCGTGGTGGTGGCCGGGGTCAAGTTCATGGGCGAGACGGCCAAGATCCTCAACCCGGAAAAGCGGGTGCTGATGCCGACCCTGGAAGCCACCTGCTCCCTGGACCTGGGCTGCCCGGTGGAGGAATTCTCCGCCTTCTGCGACCAGCACCCCGAGCGCACCGTGGTCGTCTATGCCAACACCTCCGCTGCGGTGAAGGCGCGCGCGGACTGGGTAGTGACGTCCGGCTGCGCGCTGGATATCGTCGAGCACCTGATGGACAACGACGAGACCATCCTCTGGGCGCCCGATCGTCACCTGGGTCGCTACATTCAGCGCGAGACCGGTGCCGACATGCTGTTGTGGGAAGGCTCCTGCATCGTCCACGAGGAATTCAAGGCCAGCCAGCTGGAAGACCTCAAGCGGCTCTACCCGGAGGCCGCCATCCTGGTGCATCCGGAATCGCCCGAGGCGGTGATCGAACTGGCCGACCATGTCGGTTCCACCAGCCAGATGATCAAGGCCGCCCAGACGCTGCCCAATCGCCAGTTCATCGTCGCCACCGATCGCGGCATCTTCTACAAGATGCAGCAGGCCTGTCCGGACAAGACCTTCATCGAGGCGCCCACCGCGGGCAACGGCGCCGCCTGCCGCAGTTGCGCCCACTGCCCCTGGATGGCGATGAATACCCTGGAGCGCACTCTCAACTGCCTGCTCGACGGCTCCGGCGAGGTGCTGGTCGATCCGGCCCTCATCCCCCGAGCGGTCAAGCCGCTCAAGCGCATGCTCGACTTCACCCAGGCGCTGCAGCTAAGGGTCAAGGGCAACGCCTGAGGGCGCGGCCCTGGACGCTAGCGCAGGATCTCTTCGCTCAGCTTACGCTGGGCGATCATCTCCTGCTGACGGGCGTCGATCCGCGCGGCCAGCTGATAGTTGCTGGCCGCGCGCTGCTTGGCGAAGCCCAGTTGCTGGATGGCCTGGTTGTAGTCGCCGGTCAGGGCGAAATACTCGGCTCGCGCCTGATGCACCCCAACCAGATCACCGGCCTGGCCGCGGACGTCCGCCGCCTGGTTCCACAGATCCGGATCGATCGGCCGCTGCTTGAGCAGCTTGTCGAGCAGTTGACTGGCGGCCTTGGCCTGCTTGGTGCGGCCGAGCATGTCCACCTGCGCCAGACTCACGGCCAGATCGTCCGGATAGAGCTCCAGCAGCCGCTGCACCCGTTTCTGGGCGTCGGGCAGGCGATTGGCGGTGATGTCCAGATCGACCTGGGCGAGGTTGTAGCTGATATCGTCCGGCGCCTTGCGCAGCAGCGGCGCCAGGGTGTCGCGCGCCTCGTTGAGCTGACCCTGCTTGGTCAGTCCCATGGCCAGGCCGTAGCGTACAGCGTCGTTGTCCGGGTTTTCCTGCAGCTGGGCTCTATAGCGCTTCACCAGCAGGCCGGCGGTTTCCTCGAAATACATCTGAGCACGCACCTTCATGAGTTGGAAGCGCTTGCTGTCCTCGACGCCGCCCTTGGGAAAACGCTCGGCACGCGCCTGGGTATCGGCGATCCGGCTGTCGGTGACCGGGTGGGTCAGCAGGAATTCCGGCGGGGTGCGGTCGTAGCGATACTGGCGGGCGAGACGGCCGAACATCTCCGGCATCGCGCGCGGATCGTAGCCGGCGCGCTCCAGATTGACGATGCCGACCCGGTCGGCCTCCTGCTCATTGAGCCGGGAAAAGCGCAACTGGCTCTGGATGGCCGCCGCCTGGGTCGAGGCAATGGCGGCGATTCCTGCATCGCCACCGCCCGCGGCCGCAGCTACGATACCGGCGAGCAGCGCGGCCATCAGCGGCAACTGCATGCGCTGCTGGTTTTCCACCCCGCGGGCGAAGTGGCGCTGGATGAGGTGACCCAGCTCATGGGCCATGACCGCCGCGTACTCGGCTTCGGTCTCCGACTTCAGGAACAGCCCGCCATTGACCCCGATCACCCCGCCGGGCGCGGCGAAGGCGTTGATCTCCGGATCCTTGATCAGGATGAAGACCAGGCGGTGGTCCTGCAGGTCGCTGGTCTCGGCCAGCTTGTAGACGGTCTGTTCGACGAATTGCTTGAGCTGCGGATCGTTGATGGCCGGGACCTGGCCGCGCAACATGCTCAGCCAGGCGCGACCCATCTGAAACTCCTGCTCGGGCGAGACGATCGAAGAGCTGGCATCGCCCAGCGACGGCAGATCGTTCGCCCCCTGCGCCAGGAAGGGCGCGGCGAGCAGCGCCAGGGACAGCAGGGCAGGGCGCAGGACTTTCATGGCATGACTCGTGGCCGCAAAAGGGCTACTTTAGCGGCCCGCCGTCTAGGTGCCTAGCGACCCTGACACTGGCGTACCCCACAATGGAGAATCCCATGGCCGACCTGAGCCAACCCTACACCGGCGCGGTGACCGCCCAGCTGGACGCCACCGGCCTGAACTGTCCCATGCCGTTGCTCAAGGCCAAGCTGGAACTCAACCGTCTGGCAGCCGGCGAGGTCCTCGCCGTCACGGCCACCGATGCCGGCTCGCAACGCGACTTCCGCACCTTCGCCAAGCTGTCGGGACACGCCCTGGTGGGCGAAGAGGTGGTAGGGGAGACCTTCCGCTACTGGCTGCGCAAGGCCTGATCAGGCCCCGTTCAGCGCCTGGGCGGCGGCCAGCACCTCGGCGACGTGCCCGGGGACCTTCACGCCGCGCCAGATCTGGCGCACCACGCCTTCCCGGTCGATGAGGAAGGTGCTGCGGTCCACGCCGATGTAATCCTTGCCATAGAGCTTCTTCTGCCGCATCACGTCGAACAGCTGGCAGAGGGTCTCGTCCTTGTCGCTGATCAGCTCGAAGGGAAAGCCCTGCTTGGTGCGGAAATTTTCGTGGGTGCGCAGGCTGTCACGGCTGACTCCGAGGATCAGGGTGTCGGCCGCCTGGAACTGCTCGTGCAGATCGCGAAAGCCCTGGCCCTGGGTGGTGCAGCCGGGGGTGTTGTCCTTGGGATAGAAGTACAGCACCACCTGGCGACCGCGCAGGCTGGCGGGCGAGACCTCGAGGCCGCTGGTGGCCTGGGCCTGGAAATCCGGAAGCGGTTGGTCGAGGGTCACGCTCATGGGCAGCTCCTTGCGGGTCCTGTCAGTTGCTCTGCGGGCGCCAGGGCTCGATCAGGGCATCGAGATTGAGGGCGTCGGCGAAATCCAGGAACTGGTCGCGCAGCCAACTGATCTGGGTGCCAGCCGGCAGGGTCACGGTGATGGTGGCGTTGAGCATGGTGCCGCCGGTCTGGGGCGCCTGGTAGGAATCGCAGACCAGGTTCTCCACCTCGATCTTGTGGTCAGCGAAGAACTGGCAGAGTTCGTTGAGGATGTCCGGACGATAGGCGGCGCTGACATAGACAACGTACGGCAGGGCCTGGGGGCGATTCTCCAGGGCGGCGCTGCGGGTGACGCCGACGGTGAAGCCGTGACGCTTGCCAAGGCCGGCGAGGCCCCCTTCGAGGCGCGCCAGACCGTCCCAGTTGCCCGAGACCTGCAGGATCAACGCGCTGTATTCCCCGTGGCGGCTCAGCCGGCTGCTGACCACCGCGCATCGGTTGTCCATGCAGCTGCGGTAGAGCACGTTGGTCAGTTCCATGGGATTGGCGCCCAGCGCACTGATGACGAGAAATTGTTCGCGAATCGGGGGGGTAGCGGACATTAGGGTTCCTGGCAGGGGGAGATACAGACTGGCAAAGGCGAAAGGGTAGCGAAAAGCGCTCGCGGGGGGAATGCCCGTTGGGGGCACGTTGCTTGTGCTGGCGCAGAGGCGTCAGTACCATTACCGCTCTCTTTTTCCGGCAGGAGCGGTTGCATGATTGCGGGGAGCATGGTGGCGCTGGTCACCCCTATGGACGCCCAGGGGCGTATCGACTGGGACAACCTGACCAAGCTGGTGGACTTCCATCTCGCCGAAGGCACCGACGCCATCGTCGCGGTGGGCACCTCGGGTGAATCCGCCACGGTCGACGTCGACGAGCACGTGGCCGTGATCCGTCATGTGGTCGAGCAGGTCAAGGGCCGCATCCCGGTCATCGCCGGCACCGGTGGCAATTCCACCCGTGAGGCCATCGACCTGACCCGCGCCGCCAAGGACGCGGGCGCCGATGCCTGTCTGCTGGTCGTGCCCTACTACAACAAGCCGACTCAGGAAGGGCTGTATCAGCACTTCCGCATGATCGCCGAAACTGTCGCCATCCCGCAGATCCTCTACAACGTGCCGGGCCGTACCGCCTGCGACATGCTGGCCGAGACCGTCGAGCGCCTGGCCAAGGTGCCGAACATCATCGGTATCAAGGAAGCCACCGGCGACCTGGCCCGCGCACGCGACATTCTCTCCCGTGTCAGCAAGGACTTCCTGATCTACTCGGGCGATGACGCCACCGCTGCGGAGCTCATGCTGCTGGGCGGCAAGGGCAACATCTCGGTGACTGCCAACGTGGCGCCCAGGGCGATGAGCGAACTCTGCGCCGCGGCCATGCGGGGCGATGCCGACACCGCACGCGCGCTCAACGAAAAGCTGATGCCGCTGCACAAGAATCTGTTCATCGAATCGAATCCGATCCCGGTGAAGTGGGCCCTCCACGAAATGGGCATGATCGACGCCGGTATCCGCCTGCCGCTGACCTGGCTGAGCTCGCGCTGCCACGAAGTGGTACGTCAGGCCCTGCGTCAGGCGGGAGTGCTGGCGTGATCAGGAAACAGTCGATGAAACGTGTTCTGGGTTTGACCACCCTGGGGCTGGCCGTGGCCACCGCCAGTGGCTGCAGCTGGGTGTGGGGCGAGCACGGTTATTTCCGCGATCGCGGCAATGACTATCTCGAATCCCGCGAAACCGGCCCCATGCAGGTGCCGACCGATGTCCAGGCCAAACCCCTGGATCCGCTGCTGCCGATCCCGGCCAACGTGGCCGACACCCAGAATCGCTCCTATGGCTTCGAAGTGCCGAAACCCCAGGCGCTGGCCGTCCAGGGCAGTGGCAACGAGCAGTTCAGCGTGCAGCGCAGCGGCAACGCCCGCTGGCTGGCCGCCCAGAAGGTCCCGGCCAACGTCTGGCCGGTGGCCCGTCAGTACCTGACCGACAATGGCTTCCGCATCGCCGAAGAGCGTCCGCAGACCGGTGAGATCATCACTGCCTGGCAGTCGCCGACCGAGCTGTCGACGCCCCTGGCCCGCAGCCTGAGCACCAATGGCCGCCTGCAGCCGGGCACCGAACTGCGCACCCGCCTGCGCATCGAGCCGGGCGTGCAATCGGGCAGCAGCGAGATCTTCCTCCAGACCCAGACCCGCAGCCAGGGCAGCTCCAGCGAGCCGTCCTGGTCCAGCAGCCAGAACAGCTCGGCGCTCGATGACGCCCTGCTGAATCAGGTACTAGCCGGCCTGGACCGTAGCGAGCAGGGCAGTGGCTCGGTCTCGCTGCTGGCCGCCGGTGGCTACGATACCCCCGAGCGCGTGACCTACGAGGTCGACGGCAGCGGCGTGCCCATGCTGGTGCTGGAAAGCGACCTGAATCGCGCCTGGTCCAGCGTGGGTCGCGCCATCGAAGGCGCCGACATCCGCGTCGACGACATGGACCGCAGTCTGGGCGTGTACTACGTGAACCTCGCCGAGGGCGCGCAGAAACCCGAAGAGCGCAAGCCGGGTTTCTTCGGTCGCCTGTTCGGCAAGGGCGAAAGCAAGGAAGAGGAAGACGCCCGCGCACGGCGCTTCCAGGTGCGCCTCACCTCGGTGGGCAACACCGTCCAGGTCACCCTGGACAAGACCATCAACACCGCAGCACCCCAGGACATCGCCGAAGGCGTGCTGAAAAAGCTTCAGACGAGCATGCAGTATGCGCTTCGCAATCCTGGGCAGCGGCAGTCGGGGCAACTCGACCCTGGTGCACAGCCATAACAGCTATGTGCTGATCGACTGCGGCTTCTCCCTGCGGGAAGCCGAACGTCGTCTGGCCCGGCTGGGCGTGGTACCTGCCCAGCTGGACGCCGTCCTGGTCACCCACGAACACTCCGATCACGTGCAGGGCGTCGAGCTCCTGGCGCGCAAGCACGGGGTGCCGGTGTATTACAGTGCCGGTACCGGTCGCGGCTTGCGCAAGCCAGTAGCGGCCCAGGGCCTGCTGGTGGACGGCGAGCGGCTGGTGCTGGATGCCCTGGAGGTGACGGTGGTGCAGGTGTCCCACGACGCCCTGGAGCCGACCCAGTTCGTCTTCGACGACGGCCGCAAGCGCCTCGGCGTGCTCACCGATCTCGGCGAGGCCACTCCCGGCGTGCTGGCCCATTACCGCGGTCTGGATGCCCTGGTGATCGAAGCCAACCACGACAGCAACATGCTCGCCGCGGGACCCTATCCCTATCACCTCAAGGCGCGGGTTGGTGGGGTGCGTGGGCATCTCAACAACCGGCAATCGGCCGAGCTGGTGATGGAGCTGGCCTGTCCGGGCCTGCAGCATCTGGTGCTCGCCCACCTGAGCGAAAAGAACAACAACCCCTGGCTTGCCCGCGCCTGCTTTACCAACGTGCTCGGCTGCGACGCGGACTGGCTGCAGATCGCCGATCAGCAGCAGGGACTGGAGTGGCAGGCCATCGCCTGAGGCGCCGACCCGGTTTTCTTTAGCGGCCGGGCGCTGCTGCACGGCCAAAATACCCACGATCCTATGTAAACTGCGCTTCCCGGCTGTACTCGTCCCGAACCGCTCGTCTCACCTGCGTTCGTCCACAGCCTGCAAGCCATTCGAACCGGAGTCCAAGATGGAAAAACGCGCAGAACTCTACCGTGGCAAGGCCAAGTCGGTATTCACCACCGACGATCCCGATCGCCTGGTCCTGTTGTTCCGCAACGACACCTCTGCCTTCGATGGCGAGCGCATCGAGCAACTCGAGCGCAAGGGCATGGTGAACAACAAGTTCAATGCCTTCGTCATGCAGAAGCTCGAAGCCGCCGGTATCCCCACCCAGTTCGAACAACTGCTGGGCGACAACGAGTGCCTGGTCAAGAAGCTAGAGATGATTCCGGTGGAGTGCGTGGTACGCAACTTCGCTGCTGGCAGCCTGGTGCGCCGTCTGGGCGTGGAAGAGGGCCTGGAGCTGACGCCGCCGACCTTCGAACTCTTCCTGAAGAACGATGCGCTGCACGACCCCATGGTCAACGAAAGCCATGTCCAGGCCTTCGGCTGGGCCACCCTCGACCAACTGGCCGAGATGAAGGCGCTGACCTTCCGCATCAACGACATCCTCAAGCAGCTGTTCGACGACGCCGGCCTGCTGCTGGTGGACTTCAAGCTCGAATTCGGCCTGTTCCACGGCAAGGTCGTGCTGGGCGACGAATTCAGCCCGGACGGCAGCCGTCTCTGGGACAAGGAAACCCGCAAGAAGATGGACAAGGATCGCTTCCGTCAGGGGCTGGGCGGCGTGATCGAGGCCTACGAAGAGGTCGCCCAGCGCCTGGGCGTCCCGCTCTAAACGCAAGCCGCTGATACCAGAGCTTTTTTTGCAATTGCTTGTTCGCTTTTTTCCGCATGACTGGTATCATGCGCCGCGTTGGAGAGATGCCGGAGTGGTCGAACGGGACGGATTCGAAATCCGTTGAGTCAGCAATGGCTCCTAGGGTTCAAATCCCTATCTCTCCGCCATATCGTAAATCGTTGAAGCCCCTGGAAATGTTGAATGTTCCAGGGGCTTTTTCGTTTTTGCCTACTGTCTGTAATTCAGGTTAGAGAGAGGTGACTGCAGACAGTCGCCTCTGATTGCTCCCACAGATTGCATGTCTCTGGATTTGGTTCATGCAGGCGTCGCAGTGGGGATCCTAGGAAGGCTTGCTGGCAATACAAGTCAGAAATGCTCCGAAAGCAGATATTGCTTGTAATAAGGCAGGCAGCGTTTGCTGGCGACCCTAGGGCATCTGGTACAAAAGGCTCAGCATATCTATCATTCCTAGGCTGTCACTACTCAGAATTGCCCACCATAGCTCATAGGCAATTCGTTTTTGATGATTTTTGATCGTTCTCAAAGCGTAGCGTGATAACTATTTTATCGCCTTGACTCCTGACAGCCGGTAAGGAAAAACGATTGATAACTAGTGTCACTTCGTGCAAACTGATCGCGCGTAAGCGAACCGCTTACTTGCTGCAGTCGATAGTTTAAGCTCGTACGTAACATTGCTCTTAATTGAGCGTCCGGGTAACTCCGGGCTTGTCCGAGGGTCCACACCCTCCCTCCTCTCCCGGTACCCGGAAGAGAGAGTAGGACGGTGGGCTACGTCATGTGGAACATGGCAGTCTGTTACGAGTATCGATGAACGCAACATGTTCCCCATAAAAGCTCTATGGTATGAGCTGACGTAAGCCCGCATTTATCTTTGCGAAGGATCGCTATGGGGCAACTCCAACCTACAAAAAACGCCAAAGGCTCTATCGCTACGATAGATGCTTTATGCGTTACTCTCTCAATATCCTTGGAAGAACTTCAACAGGCTTTGTCCATGCCGGTTGAAGATCGCTATGCAGCTCCGAGAAAAGAGCTGTTCAAGAGTGATGGAACGCCAAGGGTCGCTTACAAGCCCCATCACCTTATCAGAAAAATTCAGCGGAGAATAAATAAAAGAATTTTAGGTCAGGAGGGATACATCGACTGGCCGGATCACATTTTTGGAAGTGTGCCCAATAAAAAACTACCTAATGGAGATGTTTTAGCTAAAGATTATGTGAACTGCGCACGCCAGCATTGTATGGCTAGAAGCATATTAAAAATGGATGTAAAAGATTTTTTTGATAATATCCACTTAAACTTGGTTTTTGATGTATTTAAATTTTTCTTGAATTTTTCTGATGTAGTTTCAAAAGTTTTAGCAAATATATGCTGTCGAGGAGACTTTGTTGTACAAGGTGGTCTAACGTCGAGCTATTTAGCATGCTTATGTCTTTTTGATGTCGAAAGTGCTGTCGTTCTTAGGCTGAAGAATAAAGGGCTTACGTATACCCGCTTGATCGATGATATTACGGTATCATCAAAAAGGTCTGGTTATGACTTTTCATTTGCAAAGCAAATTATTGAAGATATGCTTTTTTCCAAAGACCTTCCTGTCAATACAAAAAAGACTGCTATTTATAATCACTCCTCAGCTCCTCTAATGGTTCACGGCCTAAGAGTTTCTCACATTGAGCCGCGCTTACCCTCAAGCGAGGTGAGGAAGATTAGGGCTGCTGTTAAAGATATCGAAATCTTGGCTGGCGACCATTTGTATAGAATTACCCATGCTTATAGACATGACTTCAATCGAGTGATGGGGCGGGTTAACAAGCTGAAGCGCATAGGGCACTTACAGCATGGAAACTTAAAAGGACGCATGTTGAAGTGTTATCCACTTCCGTCCTTTAAAGATATTACACGTGCTCGGCTTGCGGTTGAGCGCATCGAGCGAGACTACTGTGAAAAGCGTGATTCCTATTGGTACAAAAAACGATTTTATAGAGCTCATGAAAGACTAAATCTACTAAAAAGAAGTTTTCCGGATTCGGCTTCAGAGCTGAGAGAGCGCCTTCGCGGTTTAGGACCAGCATATGATTGATTGGGTGGTTAGGAAATACAACATCCCTCCGCCACTTGCGGTAATGATCATATTTGGTGGGGGTATATTTATCACGGGTGTGGTTGTTTCTATAGTGATTTTGGTTCCAACATATGTTGTAGGGGAGTTCTATTTAAAGAAGATTTGTTTGACCAATGTTTGTATAGAAGGCACGATCAAAAACTTTGACCAAGTATTTGTTGTGTTTTGGGCGGCTGTTCAGGTTCTAGTCGCATTTGCGACAATAGGAGGGATATTTATAGCGCTAAATAATTATTTAGAGGTGAGTAAAACTAATGCGCTTGCAATTCACTTGTCGCAGTTCGCTAATTTTCAGTCCTACGTTACGCTTCAAATAAACCGCTGCGATCAGCTCTCGATTTCATCATTTGATATATTAGCTTGGTATAATTCAATTTTTCCGTCTTCCCGTAAAGGAAGTCTAATCGTCTCCCCGAATTATGCTCAGCGCATTAAAAATCTAAGTAATATAATCGAGGCATCTAATTCATTAATTTTAGGTGGGATTAATAAAAAATTTAGCTATATAGATCACCAAAAATCGGTGGTTAGCGCGTTAAATGAAATCGGAATAACTATGGAGAGATTTCATCGCAAGCAATGGTGCGAGGTTGAAGATGAGATGTTTTCTTTAATAAGTTCTGTAAACAAAACCTTTTGCTTAGAATCTGATATTTCCGTACTTCCAAATCGTCGGTACTTGTAGTATATAAGGCTGCCTTCAGTCAAAAACCTTGGCCGCTATTTTTGTTTTATTTCAAACTTTAGATTTCAAAATACTTGATTTATTATTTATTATTTATTTTTGGTTTAGTTTTATATATAATTTGAAACGCATTTTAGGCTTTTGGTGTGATATGCATTGCACGCTTTTTGCTTCGCTATAAGCCTAATATTTATTTGTTTGAATTCCGGATGCCTCATTTATTGCAGCGAACTCCTGGATCCGCTGGTAACGGGTCAGCCAGAAACCTAGCTCCAGGGCCAGCGTCTTCTGCTCCAGGGGGCAGAGGGCGTCTAGCCCCTGGCGGATGGCCCGTTCGGCATAGTCGATAGCCGCCAGTTGACCCGTCGTACGCGCGGGACAGTTTCTGATGGCGTAACGGAGCGCCTCTTTGCAGTCGCTATCCAGGCCAGTCATAAAAGGTCCTTGAGTGGATAAGGGGTTCACCGAGGTGCCGCCTGGTTGGCCACGACAGTTGCAGGCCCTACTGCGGGTGGCAGTTCGCGAAACGGTCTTCAGACGGTCATGGATCCGAACGCGGGCAGACGCGGCTGCCTCGGCACTGAGACCATCCAAGTCCTTGTCAGAGCCGCGATTTTTATCGCCCGGCAATCACCGTTGCCCGAATACTAGTTCGCTGGGATCGTCTCGAGCAGCCAATATCGACCCACCTGATAGGCGGCACCAGAACCTGTACCCTTGTTGTATCCTGCTCTGGAATCGCGGTCTTGCACGATCTCGAGGCGATAAATCGGCCGGCAGGCCCGACTTCATCCTGTATGGAAGTTGTACGAAGCCGCGGCGCTTCATGACGCATTCAGGGCCGTTTGCGGAGGAGGTGCACCGTCGAGCGGTAGGGATCAGCGTCGGGGAATGGCTGGACGCCTCAGACAAATGGAGCGATGCTGGAAAGGTACGCCTCAGAGCGTGCGACCTCCAATGGCCGAGCGGCAAGCGGCAGCCATTGGACGGTGGCTTCGGCGCATAACAATAAGAGGAGTCGAGCGATGTTCTACAAGGTCAGCGTGTATTCCCGGCCTGAAGATCGTGGGCTGCTGGTGTGGCGGTGGAAGAAGCAGTTTCTCGGTGAGTGGGTGGAGTCGCGTCAGGAGTTCGAAGACTGCGATCACTGCGTTCATCATGCCCTGCAGGATGCCAAGGGGCAGAGCGTTCACCTCGAAACCGATCGCTGCACCCTCTATCGTTACCGCTTCGAAAGCATGCTTCACCAGTATGGGAGTTGCTATTGCCTGAGCGGCGGGCGCTCGGCCGAAGCGGTACTGGATCTGATCGCCCAGATCGAAGAGCGCCACAACGTCATCGTGCTGCGCGATGGCCAACCGTTCTTCGCCCATTACCGAGCGGATCTGCAGGCGGAAGGCACGCTGGCACCGGAGCTCTGGCAGGGGGTGGAATGGCGTGGGCTGGACGGGCGCTTCGAGTACGTGCGCAATCGCCATTCGCCCTGGTTGCGGTAGCTACGCCAGCTACCGGCCGAGTCAGAAGGGCAGCAACTCCTGGCGCATGATGCTGATGTCGGCAGGGGCCTGAATACCCACCTGCACGCGATCGCCCTGAACCTTGAGAATGCGGATATTGATGCCGCCGTTGAACAGCAGATCCAGCACCTGCTCTTCATCGGCTCCCGGTTTCAGGGATAGATTGATGATTTCGTCGGTGCGACGGGTCAAGATCAGATAAGACATGAGCATCCCTGCCATGATTTCAGGGCTCTGATGATAGCCAGTCCCGCTCCGGCTGAGAACCAGTAGCCAGAGTATTAGCGCTGCGGAAAAGCTCTGGTACGGCGCCCAGAGCGATATCGGCGCCTCAGTTGCCAGCGTCGCCCAAGGTAGCCCAGCGCGCCTGCGGCCACTACCAGCAGGTTGATGGTGTTGGTGACCACACCACCATGGTAGCCCCCGACCACCGCGATCAAGGTTGTCAGCGCCCACATGCAAATGGCGGTCGCAACGGCTGCGGCCATCTCGTTGAAGTCGGATTCGCACGCAGGTTGCGAGAAGGGCTGCAGGTCGCTTTCATATTCTTCTGCCATGGGAGGCTCCGGCTGCTGTTCTTGTTGGACAGTATCGCCATGAGTCTTATCGACTGACGATGAACAGTCTGGATGGGATCGATAGCGCGATCAGCGATTATTTCCGCCGAACGGACGAGAGGTATCGGCTAGAGCCTCGGGTGGTCAGCATAAGCGACCGTGGCGCCGTTTCGTCTCTGGACAGCTCGTCTGACAGAGGACAACTGCTGTGGACGGGTCCGGTCACTGCTGTGTTCGACGTGACTAGCCTGGAGACCACCATGAGCGACGACAAGATCACTCTCACGACCCGCCAGGGTCATCCGGTACGGGACAATCAGAGCCTGCGCAGCGTGGGCGAGCGAGGCCCTGCCACGCTGGAAAACTATCAGTTCATCGAGAAAATCACTCACTTCGACCGGGAGCGGGTGCCCGAGCGGGTCGTGCATGCCCGGGGGACCGCTGCTCATGGTTGGTTCGAAGCCTACGGCACCATCGGCGATGAGCCGGCCAGCCGCTACACCTGCGCCAAGGTGCTGACCAGGACCGGGGTGAAGACGCCGGTCTTCCTGAGATTTTCCACCGTCATCGGTGCCAAGGAGTCACCGGAGACCGCGCGCGATCCGCGGGGCTTCGCGATCAAGTTCTATACCGAGGACGGCAACTGGGATCTGGTGGGCAACAATCTGAAGGTGTTCTTCATTCGCGACGCCATCAAGTTTCCCGACATGATCCATGCTTTCAAGCCCGACCCCATCACTAATCGCCAGGAGCCCTGGCGCTTCTACGATTTCGTCCAGCATCATCCGGAAGCCCTGCACATGGTGACCTGGGTGAAGAGTCCCTGGGGCATCCCGGCGGACTATCGGCACATGCAGGGGTCCAGCGTGAACACCTACAAGCTGGTCAACGACCAGGGCGTGGCGGTGCTGTGCAAGTTTTCCTTCGAACCCAGACAGGGCATCAGGAATCTCACCAGCGAGCAGGCAGCCGAGATCCAGAAGTACGACGTGGGCCACGCCAGTCGGGATCTCTACGATGCCATCGAGCGCGGCGATCATCCCGAGTGGGAGATGTGCGTGCAGATCATGACGGACGAGGCACACGACGAATTGCCCTTCGATCCCCTGGACGACACCAAGCGCTGGCCGGAGGACCAATTTCCCCTGCTGCCGGTGGGCCGGCTCGTGCTGGATCGCAATCCCTCGAACGTCTTCGCCGAAACCGAGCAGGCCGCCTTCGGCACGGGGGTGCTGGTGGAGGGCATCGACTTTTCCGGCGACAAGATGCTGCAAGGGCGGACCCTGTCCTATTCCGATACCCAGCGCTATCGGGTCGGCGCCAACTATCTGCAATTGCCGATCAATGCCCCCAAATGCCCCTACGCCACCAATCAGCGCGATGGTCAGATGGCGCTGCAGGTGGATCGCAGCGGGAGCAATCCCCACGTCAATTACGAGCCCAGCTCCCAGGGTGGCCTGCGCGAGGCGCCGCGGCCGCAGCACGAGTATCGTCAGTGGATCGAGGGCCATCTGGGGCGCTATCAATCTCGCAAGACGGCTGCCGATTACCAGCAGACCGGCGCGCGCTATCGCAGCTTCGAAGATTGGGAACGGGACGATCTCATCGCCAACCTGGTTGCCGACATGCAGGCCTGTCCCGAAGACATCCAGCTGCGGATGGTCTGGCACTTCTGGCATTGCGACCCGGACTATGGCACCCAGGTGGCCCAGGGCGCCGGCATCGACCTGGAAAGGGCCAAGGCGCTACCGAATCTGCCGGGCCATCCTGCGCCCAACGAGGACGTAGCGGAAGCCACCTACCAGGGTGGGGAACGGGAAAGCCGTTGAGGGGGCGCCATCGCCTGCGGCTGAAACCGAGGCGGCCCGGCGGACAGGCGCCGCCGGGGTCCGGCCCGCTCAATTCAGCGTTCTATCGCTTTCTAACCGCGCCCAGCAGCGGTCGAAGTCGGCCTGCCAGTCCGGCAGGGCGCTCGGCAGTACCGCCTCGACCTTGCTGCAGTCGAGACAGGAGTAAAGCGGTCGCGTCGCCGGCGTGGGGTAATGTTCGGTCGTGGTGGGATAGAGACGCGCGCGCAGCTCGCCGCGTTGATCCAGGCGTTCGGCAATGGCCGCGGCGAAGCCGTACCACGATGTCTGACCCGCATTGGTCAGGTGATAGAGGCCGCCGACGTCGTTGTGCGTCAGCAGGCGTTCGACCAGTTGGCGAGTGGCCGTGGCGATGGTAGGGGCCCAGGTGGGGGCGCCGAGCTGATCCTCCACCACATGCAATTCGTCGCGTTCGGCCAGCAGTTGGCGCATGGTGTTGAAGAAGCATTGGCCGTCATGGGAGTAGACCCAGGAGGTGCGCAACACCAGGGCGCGACCCCCTGCCGCCAGCACCCCTTGCTCGCCCGCCAGCTTGGAGCGGCCATAGACACTGAGAGGCGCTGGGATGCAGCTCTCGGTGTAAGGCTGGCGGCGTCTGCCATCGAAGACATAGTCGGATGAGTAGTGCACGAAAGGGATATCCCGTTCGCGCGCCAGCTCGGCCAGAATCTGCGGCGCCCGGGCATTGATGGCCTCGGCACGCTCGACGTCTTCTTCGGCCTGATCCACCGCGGTATAGGCGGCGGCGTTGAGAATGAGGTCGGGTGCCAGCTGGTCGAAGGCCGCACGCAGTTGCTCAGTCTGGGCGAGGTCGAGGTCCGTCTGACCCAGTACGGTCAATTGATGGGTGCTGCCGAACTCGCGCTGCAAGGCGCGCGAAACTTGGCCGGAGCGGCCAGTGATCACAATATTCATGAAACCTTGCCTGAACGCCTTCAGCTGAAGGCGTAGTCCAAAAAGTCGATTCCTGAAAAGCCTCGGGCTTTTCCCAAACGCACCAAGGCCTGCCGCGCGAGGCGACAAATCAAGGCTTGCGGTCATCTTTCCAAAGAAAGATGGCAGCCGCTGGCTATGGCGGAGTGGGCATCGACGGGATGGACATGGAGGTCATGGTAGGACTCGAGCGAAATAGCGTACGCGGCTAGGACTGCCGTCTGTCGGCGGAGTTCAGCGCGTGCCGGAGGACGATGGCAGCAGCTTGCCAAGCTGCAGCCCTGCCGTCGAGGCGGTTAGCAAGGCGGTATGGAGAACCTGTTCAAGTTCGCGGATGTTTCCCGGCCAGGGATAGGCGATCAATGCAGCCTGGTCCTGGGCCGTCAGCTCTGGCGCCCTGCGGTCGAGACGGTCCGCGTGCTGCTGGAGGAAATACCGGGCCAGCGGTAGCAGGTCGGCCGGGCGCTCACGGAGCGGCGGGACGGGCACCAGACCTGGCGCAAGCAGCGCCCAGAGGCGAGTAGAGAAGTTACCCGCCTGAACCGCCTGTGCCAGGTCGACGCTGGAACCGGCGATCAGGCGGACATCCACGGCTGTGCGTAAGCTACTGCCCAGGCGCAGGATGCTGCCGTCCAGCAGGACCTCCACCAGCTCTTCCTGCAACGCGCCAGGCAGGTCGGCGATTTCGTCGAGATAGAGGCTGCCCTCGTGAGCGGTGCCGAACCAGCCCAGGCGGCTGCCAGAGGTGCCGGCATAGGCCCGGGGGACATAGCCAAATAATTCGGCAGCGCCATGTCGGCGACTGAGCGAGGCGCAATTCAGGCTGCTGAACAGGCCGCTTCGGCCGCTGCGTTCGTGCAGCCGACGCGCCAGTAGCTCGCGCCCGGTTCCCCATTCGCCTGACAGTACTACAGGGCTTGGCAAGGGTGCCCACTCGTCCAGTTGTTCGAGCAGCTGTCGGGAGCGGGGATCGGCGAAGGCCAGTGCCTTGGCGCGGATGGTCAGGGTACTTTGCTGATCCGCAGGGACGATCAGCAGATCGGACGAGAGCGTAGGCATGGTGAGGTCGTAGGCAGTCAAAGCATCATCCTACGTGGTAGTTGTTATGCCAAAAATAAGCTTTAGCTATGCCTTTAGCTCGTTTGGTTATCTATACGGATCGGGTATGAATTGATCGCAGCCCTGGGAGTCCGGGTAGTGACCTGAAGGTCTGCTGAAGACCGGCAATTGCCTCTTCCAACAAGGCTGCATTGCGTGACCGCTGCCACTATCGCTAGGGTGGAGCCGCGGGCCTATTCCTGTTGCCCCTGAAGAAGAGGAATCGAAGTCAGATGGCTTCCCTGCGTGCTCCCTGTCCACCTGGTGTCTGCACCTGCGAGCGTGACGCCATTCTGGCGGACCCTGCCGGTGATGCCCGAGCGCTGTTGCTCAATCGCCAGGAAGAGCAGCGGCTACTGGAGCGGCTGGAAAACATCGCCAGCGTAGCTGAGCTGGAGCGACTGCAGCAGCGCCTGCAGGAACAGCTAGGCATCCGCCTGGAGATCGGGCCGGGACCCGGAGAGGTACGCAGCGCCCGTGGCATGCTGATCGAATTGCAGCCGCGACCGGGACTGTGCCGCAAGCTCCATCAGTCGATACCGGCGGCGGTGCGCCGTGGTCTTAACCAGCGTCCGGAAGTCCTCTTCGCGCTGCTCAATGCCAACGATCTGCTGCGCGACGCCTGAGCGCGCTCAGGCAGGGGCCTTGAAGCGAATCCAGGTGGGGGCGTGGTCGCTGGTCTTTTCCAGGCCGCGTACCCAGCGATGCACGCCCGCTTCCTGCAAGGAATCCTGCAGTGCCGGACTCAGCAACAGATGATCGATGCGCAGGCCGGCGTTGCGCTGCCAGCGTTGGCGAAAATAGTCCCAGTAGGTGTAGATCGCCTCGTCCGGATGGCAGGCCCGGAGGGCATCCAGCCAGCCTTGACGCAATAGGCGTTCGAAACAGGCACGGCTCTCGGGTTGCAGCAGGGCGTCCTTGCGCCAGGACTTCGGATCGTAGATGTCATGGTCGGTCGGCACCACGTTGTAGTCCCCGGCCAGCACTACCGGATGACCACTCTCCAACAGACTCTGAGCGTGGTCGATGAAGCGCTCGAACCAGGCCAGTTTGTAGTCGAATTTAGGACCAGGCCAGGGGTTGCCGTTGGGCAGATAGAGGCTGGCGACGACCACGCCCTTGACCGCCGCTTCCAGATAGCGACGTTGCGGATCGTTGGACAGTCCTGGCAGGCCGCGCCGAATCTCCAGGGGCTGGTCGCCCCGCGCCAGGATAGCGACCCCATTCCAGGACGGCTGGCCATCCCATAGCGCACCGTAGCCCGCCGCTTCCAGCTCCGCCTGGGGAAAGTCGGCGGACTTGGCCTTCAGTTCCTGCAGGCAGACGATGTCGGGCTGCTCCCGCTCCAGCCACTGCAGGAGGATGGGCAGCCGAGCGCGAATGCCATTGACGTTATAGGTGGCAAGGGTGAGGACGGTCATGGGTCGCTCCTGAGTCGATTATAGCCATGACCCGGCGCTGATGTAGCCAGTTCCTCTTGCACCATTATGTGATCAACTTCGCATTAATTTGTGACTTACTTTTTTTGGCACCTTAGGGAACTTTTTGGCGGTTGTTCCAATATGGCGGAAGTAAATTTGACGGCAGGCGGGAGTATGGTGCTGGGAAAACGGAGGTGAATGGATTCACTCGTCTGAGTCGATGAGCGGAAATTTTAAAAAATTCAATAAAAACAAAGGCTTTTATTATTCTGCCGTGATGCCTAAATAGTGGCCATCATAATTGCTGATGAAGTTGGCATGTGGCTTGTATAGGTCAACCTGCCTGGAGGCAACGTCGTGCCAAATTTCCTGCGCGCGACTCTTCTCCCACTTCATATCGGCCAGTGTTCAGGGAGCGCGCTGTCGATTTAGCGCAGTTGGTGATGATGAATCCATCCTTCCTGAAGTTTTCCCGCAGGGCAGCCCGGGTGCTGCCCTTCGTTGCCGCCCTGACCCTGGCTGCCGGTGCCAAGGCCGAGCAGGTCAATCTGGTGGGCCTCAATCTGTCCGGTGCCGGTTTCGCCGGACAGGTACTACCGGGTGTCAACGGTACCCACTACATCTTTCCCGTCGAAGCCTACTTCAAGCAGTGGAGTGGCAAGGGCATCAAGCTGATTCGCTTCCCGATCATCTGGGAGCGCCTGCAACCCGTACTGGGCGGTCCGTTGGACCCGACCTATGCGGCGCTGGTGGACCAGACCTTCGCCAATGCGCAGAAGTACGGCATGCGCATCATCCTCGATCTGCACAACTACACCTTCTATCGCGGATCGGTGATCGGCAGCGCGGCGGTTCCCTACGACCGCTATCAGGAGATCATGACCCGGATCGCGCAGCGCTGGAGCAGCCAATCCTCGCTGTATGCCTACGACATCATGAACGAGCCCCACGACTCCATGGCCCAGTGGCCGATCGCCGCCCAGTACGGCATCAACGGGGTCCGCGCGGTCGACAAGACCAAGCCCATCATGATCGAGGGCAATGGCTGGTCGGAGGCGACCCGCTGGCCGCTGTGGAACGACTCCCTGCTGGCGCTCAAGGATCCGTCCGATAACCTGATCTTCCAGGCGCATTCCTATTTCGACGAGAGCGCCGGCGGCAACTACACCGGGATTGATGTCGGCAAGCTGAGCCAGGATTACGGCGTGGAACGTGTTCGGCCGTTCGTCGAGTGGCTGAAGAAGAACAGGAAGAAGGGCATGATCGGTGAGTTCGGCGTGCCGGATAACGATCCCCGTTGGCTGCCATTGATGGACCGGATGCTGGCCTATCTCAAGCAGAACTGCATTCCCGCCACCTACTGGGCCGCCGGCCCGGGCTGGGGCAACTATTTCCTGTCGGTGGAGCCGATCAATGGCGTCGACCGGCCGCAGTGGCCGACCCTGCGCAAGTACATCGATGACAGCAGCTGCACCGCCATCGGTCCCTTCGCCAGCGGTACCGGCAGCACCCCGGCCAGCGGCACCGGGGCGACGGGTGGCGGCACTGGTGCCACCGGCGGCAGTGGTGGTTCCAGCAGCGGCAATACCGGTTCGAGCAGCGGTGGCAGCTCGGGCGCGGCTCCCGCCACGGGCGGCGGCAATACCGGAGGCTCCACCACGACCGGGGTGACCACCGCGATCAATGATTTCACTAACGAAGACTGGCTGCATGGCGTCTATCGTAAGGCCGCCGGCTTCTCCATTCCGGCCTCGGCCGCCAACGTGGGCGCCTTCAAGGTAGGCGCGCAGATCACGCCGGCCGATGGCAAGAGCTACAAGGTGACCTATGCCCAGGTCGTCGGCAGCAACATGAGCGTCTTCATCGAGAGCCCGCAGCTCGATGGCAACGCCTACGGCTATCCCAAGACCCTGAAGACCGGGACCACCACCTCCGGCACGTCGACGACGGTGCCGGGTACCACGACGGGCTCTACGGGCAGCACCGGCAGCACCAGTTCGGGCAGCAACTCGGGCAGTGCGACGCCGGCCGTGACGACGCCAGTGGCCGAGGTGAAGCCTGCGACCGGCAGCGGCAGCACGGGCTCCTCGGGTGCCACCACGCCCGCCACCGGTTCGACGGCCACACCCACGGGATCGACCGGCACACCCGCCAACAGCGCCAAGCTCAATCTGGTGGGGCTGAACTTCTCGGGTGCCGCCTTCGCGCCCCAGAGCCTGCCAGGGGTGCTCAACGTCAACTACATCATGCCGGGCGAGGCGCATTTCCAGCAGTGGAGCGCCAAGGGCGTACGGCTGATCCGCTTCCCGGTGATCTGGGAACGTCTGCAGACGCGCTTCTTCGGGAGCCTGGAAGGGGCGTACATCCAGCAGGTCACCCAGGTGCTGGAGCTGGCCAAGAAGTACAACATGAAGGTGATCCTGGCGCTGGACAACGGCGGCCGCTACAAGGGCACCCTGATCGGCACCGGTACCGTCACCAACTTCAACTACTGGGATCTGATGTACCGTCTGGCCTACCAGTGGGGCAACCATGCCGCGCTCTATGGCTATGACATCATGGGCAAGCCCAATGGCGCCGACAGCAGCTGGCCGGTGACGGCGCAGTCCGGCATCGACGGGGTGCGTACCATGGACCGCACCCACCCGGTGATCGTCCAGGGCAATGCCTGGGGTAGCGCGGCCAACTGGCCGAGCGCGAGCAATGCCTTGCTCAATCTCAAGGATCCGGCCAACAACATCATCTACGCGGCGAACGTCTACCTCGATGAGGACGGCAGTGGCACCTACGCCGCGCAGAACATGAACAACTTCGATCCGCAGGTGGGGGTCAATCGCGTCAAGCCCTTCGTCGAATGGCTCAAGCGCAATGGCAAGCGCGGCATGATCGCCGAGTTCGGCGTACCGGCTGGCGACAGCCGCTGGCTGACGGCTACCGACAATCTGCTGGCCTACCTGCAGCAGAACTGCATGCCGCTGACGTACTGGGCGGCGGGTCCGGGCTGGGGAACTGCCGCGCTGGCGGTGGAGCCGGTCAATGGCGTGGAGCGGCCGCAGTGGCCGACCCTGAAGAAGTACGTCGATGCCAGCAACAGTTGCACGGCGGTAGGACCGCGCTAGCTTTCGCTGAGCCTATCCTGAAGGCGACGAACCTCTTGAGGTTCGTCGCCTTTTTTCTTGACCGATTGGTAAGGAAAAACGCGCCTTTCACGCAGCACGGAAGCGCATCAGCGAGACGAAACGGCTCTGTAGCGGTGGTTTAAGGGACGACGAACGGCTCTAGCTCGATTTGTCAGGGCACGGTTAGAGTCCGCTTGACACCACAAGCACAAGGAGTAGGTGCCATGACGCAAACCACCCAGCAGCGGCTGCAGACTCTCGAAGAGCAAATTCGCAGTCATCGACAGGATCTCGCCCGGAGCCGGCAGAGCTTTCAGGAGCAATTCGTCATCTACACCCGAGAGTTTGCCCGGCTAAGCGTGCTCGAAGCCCAACTCGAGCTGGTACGCCGGAATACCAAGGCGTCGAACTGAAGTCGGTCAGGCATCAATCGTCCCGCGTCAAGACTTCCAGCAACTCGATTTCGAACCTCAGGTTGGAGTGCGGCTTGATCAGAGCACCGACCTGACGTTCGCCATAGGCGAGCGCCGCCGGTACCTCCAGGCGCCGCTTGCCGCCCACCCGCATGCCCATCAGCCCCTGGTCCCAGCCCTTGATCACCCGGCCGGTGCCGATCACGCACTGGAAGGGCCGCCCTTTGGCACGGGACGAATCGAACAGGGTGCCGTCGTCCAGCCAGCCCTCGTAGTGGGTGGTGATCAAGGCGCCCTTGACCACCGCCTTGCCGTCACCCACTACCAGATCCTCGATCCGCACTTCGTCACTCATCGCTGCGCTCCCGGCAAAAGCCGGATTCTAGCCTGAGCGTGCTCTTATGGCTGACTCACTCCGGCACCTCGCCGAACAGGCCCGCCTGATAGTCGCGGATTGCCTGGCGGATCTCCTCGGCGCTGTTCATGACGAAGGGGCCGTGGGCGACGATGGGTTCGGCAAAGGGCGCCGCATGCCCATAGAGCAGTACCGCGCCGTCGCGACTGGTGACTTCGACCTGGTCGCCGTCGTCGGCGAACTGGAACAGCTGCCACGGCGCTTCTTCCTGGCCACCGATCTGCAGGCTGCCACGGACGCCGTAGCAGAACACGGTGGCGCCGGACGGGGCGGGCAGGGTGGCGCGGCCCCCTGGCGCGATCTCGACGGTCATCAGGGTGATGGGGGTTGGCGTCGCCACCGCGCCCCGGATGCCCTGATGGCTACCTGATGCCAGGCGGAGGCGTACCCGGCCGTCATCCGCCTCGATCAGCGGCAGGTCCGCAGCCGGGACGCCGTGGTAGGCCGGCGGCGTGAACTTGAGGCGAGCGGGGAGATTGATCCACAGCTGCAGGATCTCCAGGTCGCCACCGTCGCGCTTGAAGGTGGCAGGCGACAGCTCGGCATGGACCAGGCCGCTGCCAGCGGTCATCCACTGGATGCCACCGGCTTCGATCACGCTCTCGTGGCCGCCGCTGTCGCGGTGGGCGAGCGAACCGGCCAGGATGAAGGTCACCGTCTCGAATCCGCGATGGGGGTGGGGCCCGAAGGGCAGGCCGGCGTTGTGCGGCGGATACACCTGGGGACCATGGTGATTGAGGAAGAGAAAGGGATCCAGGTGGGGCAGGCCGGGACCCGGCAGCGGGCGCCGGGTCTGGAGATCGCCGATATCGTCGCGCCGGGCGGGGTGACGGTGCAGCAGGGTTCGGGCGGTCATGCGGGCCTCGCGGGGCAAAACCCCAGTGTAAGGGGCGCCTCGGCACGCGGGTACCCCAGCTGGGCGGACCGGCTCAGATGGAGAAGCGCATCTCGCGTTCAGGCCGGGCCACGAGTGGACGGCGATGATTGACCACCAGTTCGCCGATACGGATCAGGTGAGCACGGGTGACGTTGCGACTCAGCCCCAGCAGGCGCGCGGTATGGACCTGGTTGCGATGGCAGAAGCGATAGGCCGCGCGCACCAGGGCAGCCTCGACGCGCTCGTGCAGGGCCTCCGGTTGCTCTTCGAACAACTGGGCGAAGGCCTCGGTCAGCAGGCTGTCCACCGGCGCCGTTTCGACCGGCCGAGGTGCTGGCGGAACGAGGCTGGGCCGCTGGACGAACGACAGGTCAGTGGCTTCCAGCTGGCCCTGGGGTTTGAGCAGCAGGGCGTGCTGCAGGGTGTTTTCCAGCTCGCGGATATTGCCCGGCCAGGGGTGTTCCAGCAGGCGTCGCTCCGCCGCCGGCGTCAGGGAGACCAGCGCCTGGGCATAGGCGTGGAGGAAGTGCCGGGCCAGCGGCAGGATGTCGCCCTGGCGCTGGCGCAAGGGCAGCAGCGGCAGGCTGACCACATTGAGGCGATACCAGAGGTCCTCGCGAAAGCTTCCTTCGGCCACCGCTCGCTCCAGCGGGACGTTGGTCGCGGCGATGATGCGCACGTTCAGGGCCACGCTGCGCCGAGAACCCAGTCGCACCACCTCGCGCTCCTGCAATACGCGCAGCAGCTTGACCTGCACCGACAGCGGCAGATCGCCGATCTCGTCGAGAAACAGGGTGCCGCCGTTGGCTTCCTCGAACCAGCCGGCGCGGGCAGTCAGGGCGCCGGTGAAGGCGCCTTTTTCGTGACCGAACAACTCCGCCTCGACCAGGCTCTCGGCGAAGGCGCCGCAGTTGACGGCGACGAAGGGGCCGGCATGACGGTGGCTCAGGGCATGGATATGCCGGGCGATCAGCTCCTTGCCGGTACCGGTCTCGCCGATCACCAGCACACTGGCATCGCTCGGCGCGATCTTTTCCAGATGGGCGAGCAGCTCTCGTGATTTCGGGTCGGCGAAGACCTGGGCGGTCGCCCGGTAGCGGGGCACCTCGGGCGTGCGGGTCAGGGTCAGCAGGGTCATCGCGGGTTCCTCAGGAGTAGAAGCTGGGGGTGGGCAGGACGTCGTTGAGGGCCCAGTCGCCCAGTTCGTGCAGCTTGTAGTCGAGCGGATCGTGCAGGGTCTGGGTGCGCAGGTTGCGCCAGTAGCGATCCAGCCGCAGGGCGCCGGCGGTGGCCCGGGCGCCGCCGACTTCGAACAGCCGACTGGCGAGATCGAGACCGTGGCGACTGGCGGCGACCTTGGCGGTGGCGATGGCGACGGCCAGTTCGCCGCGGACTTCGGCGGTAAGGGCCGGTCCCTGTTGCCAGGCCTGGGCGAAGGCGCCATTGGCCCGCTCCACCAGCAGGCGGCTGCTTTCCAAGGCCACCCAGAACTCGCCGTAGTGACGCAGGATGTAGGGGTCTTGGTTGGCACTTGCCGCCGGGGACTTGAACCAGGGGCGCGCCTGGGTGGTGGTGTAGCGGCGCGCCTCGGCGAAGGCACCTTCGGCCAGGCCGAGAAAGATGTTGGCGAAGACCAGCTGGGCCAGCAGCGGCCGCAGGCAGGCGAAGGGCGTGCTCAGGGGGCCGGGGTCGAGCAGCCATTCCCGCTGTTCGACACGCACGGCGTCGAAGCGGGCGCTGCCGCTGTCGGTCTGGCGCTGGCCGTTGTTGTCCCAGTCGTCGAACAGCTGGATACCGGCACGGCCGGTGGGGACCACGGCGATCAGCAGGCGCCCGTTGTCGTCGTTTTCCAGGGCCGAAAGCAGCAGCAGATCGGAGTCCAGGGCGCCACTGCAAAAGCTCTTTTGGCCATCCACCTGCCAGGCGTCGCCGCTGCGGCGTGCGAGGGTACGGCGATCCAGGGGATTAAGGGCGTTACCCCAGAACAGGGTGTCGCGGGCGGTGCTTTCCAGCCAGGGACGCCATTGCGCGGGCTGGCCGAACAGCTGGGCGGTGGCCAGCAGCAGATGGTGGAAGCCGAAGACATGGGCCAGGGAGCTGTCGACCCGGGCCAGTCGACGCACCGCCTCCAGCGTCTGGTCCCAGGGCGCGCCCAGGCCCCCCAGTTCGACGGGAATGCTCATGGCCAGCAGGCCACTCTGGCGCAGGGCGTCCCGCTCGGTTTTGGGGGTACCACCCTGACGATCCCGTTCCGCGGCCGTGGCGGCGAACAGGGTCAGCAGGGGCGCGAGTGGTTCCAGCAGGGAGTCGGACATGGGGAGCTCTTAGCGTAGACTGATCTGGCAGGCGTTAGAACGTAATGCTGAGTAAGCCCTGGTTTGAAATATTTTTTTGTTATTAGTTAATGGCTCCATGCCATCCATCTTGCATTCCGACCGCCTGGTCATTTCCTTGACCATCGAGTTTAAGACCTGACTATTGGCTGCCGACACCGAGTTAACTCAATCTCCCGACCAGGGGCGTGTCATGTTTAACAAGGGACTAAAACAAGAATTGCAGCGTCTCCGCGAGCAGGTGGATTCCTTCAAGCGACTGAAGGCCGAACTCGATGTGGAGATGATCGGCCTGGAGCTGGACGCCAGGGGGTGCATCACCTCCGTGAACGCCAATTTCGAAAAGGAGATGGGGCTGCGGGCCGCGGATTTGCTGGGTCGCCCCCTGGCCGAGCTGATTCCGGGACACGTTCGGAACCAGGAGTACAGCCGGCGCCTGCAGCAGAGTCTGAGTCGCGGTGAGCCCTACAGCGGTGCCCTGCATCTCCTGCGTGGCGACGGCCAGGAAGCCTGGTTAAGAGGCATCCTGCATCCCTTCCATGATAGCCAGGGCCAGGTGACGCGCTTTCGGTTGTTCTGCAATAACCTGACTCGAACCATCGAAACCTCCCGCGAGCACGAAAGCCTGCTCAAGGCCCTGCGTCGCTCCACGGCGGTCATCGAGTTCAACCTCGACGGCGAGGTGCTCGATGCCAATGACCGATTCCTGCAGGCCATGGGTTATTCCCTGGCGCAGATCAAGGGCAAGCACCACCGGCTGTTCTGCGAGCCAGCCGAGGCCAACTCCGACGCCTATGGGCAGTTCTGGGCGCGCCTGCGTCGCGGCGAATTCGTCGTGGATCGCTTCAAACGGCTGGATGCCCACGGTCGCGATGTCTGGCTGGAAGCCTCCTACAACCCGGTGATCGATGCCCATGATCGCCTGTACAAGGTGGTCAAGTTCGCCACCGTGATCACCGATCAGGTTCACCAGGAGCAAGCGGTGTCCGAAGCCGCCAGCGTGGCCTTCGAGACTTCCCGGCATACCGATGACACCGCCCGCAAAGGCGCGGCAGTGGCGCAGCAGACGGTGGACGTCATGCGTGCCCTGGCTACCCAGATGCACGAGGCGGTGAAGGGCATCGAGGCGCTGGACAATCAGTCCCAGGTGATCGGCACCATTATCAAGACCATCAGCGGCATCGCCGAGCAGACCAACCTGCTGGCACTCAACGCGGCCATCGAAGCGGCCCGGGCCGGCGAGCAGGGCCGCGGCTTCGCCGTGGTGGCCGACGAGGTCCGGCAACTGGCCTCGCGCACCAGCAAGGCGACCGAGGAGATCGTCGGGGTGGTGCAACAGAACCAGCAACTGGCCGGCGAAGCGGTGACGGTGATCGAGAATGGCCGGCGCCAGGCCGAGCAGGGCCTGGAACTGGCCGGGCAGGCCGGGCAGGTGATCGTGGAGATCCAGGACGGCGCCCAGCGGGTGGTTGGGGCCGTGGGACGGTTCGCCCGCCAGCTGTCGAATTGATCCAGCGCGCTGAATGCACAACGGCAACCTTGGGGTTGCCGTTGTGCATTCAGGTGGTCACTCGACGTCAGCCCTGCTTGCTGCCGCCGCCGATCTGCCAGACGAAGGGCGGTTCGCTGCCCTCGATCTGCCAGACGCCGACGATGCGCTCCTTGTAGATCAGCGGATTGTGCGAGGCGGCGGTGCGGGCGTTGCGCCAGTGGCGATCGAGTCCCTTGCGGGTGCTGGTGGCCGAGGCGCCCAGGGCATTGAACAGATCGCTGGTGGCGCGCAGTACCAGCTCGGCGACCGCCGATTGCGCCTGGGCCGATTCCAGTTCCGCCGCCACGTTGGCGTCGTGCTCGGCGGCAGGGTCCCCGGCATAGCGGGCCTCGAAGGCGGCCTGGGCCGCAACGGCGGCTGCCAGGGTCGCCGCCTCGGCGGCATAGACGAAGGCCGAGGCCTTGCCGACCACCTGTTGCACCTGAGGGTCGGCACTGGCCGCGCTGGCATTGCCGTGGCTGTATATCCGGGTACGACCGCGCACTTCACCGGCGAATTCGCGCACGGCCGCCTGGCCGCTGCCGGTGATCACCGCCAGCAGCACCAACTGGTAGAAGGCGGTCTGGTACTTGAAACGGGTAGCGAAGTCGATGAGGTTGTCGGGTTCCACGACGACATCTTCGAACACCGAGGTGCCGCTGGCCGTGGTGCGCTGGCCGAAGCCGTCCCAGTCGTCGGACTGACGCACGCCTGGTTGGTCGGTGCGAATGGCGGCGATGACGTCCCCGCCGGTGTCGTCACGCTGGGCGTAGACGTCGATCCAGTCGGCGAACAGGCTGCCGGTGCTGTAGTACTTGGTGCCGTTGAGACGCCACTCGCCGTCCTTACGGCTGACCCGGGTGATGACCTCGCCAAGCTTGACCGTGCCGATCTCGGTCCAGGCATTGCCCACCAGGTCACCGGCGACGAAGCGCTCGAACCAGATCTGCTGGGAGGCACTGGCGTGGGCGTTGAGGCGGTCCTCGACAAAGGCGAAGTGGCCGCGCAGGGCCTGGGGCAAATTGCTGTCGGCAGCCGCCAGCTCGATCAGCAGTTGGACCAGTTGCGGCAGACTGGCGCCGGCGCCACCGAATGCCACGGGCACCCGCACGGCACCGAAGCCGGCCTCCTTGAGCCAGGCGATGGGGGCATAGGGCAGGTTGCGGTTGCGTTCGCGCTCCAGGGCACCCTCGGCGATGCGGGTAAAGATCGGGCGGAAGCGGGCAGCCAGTTGTTCGTAGTCCGGGCTTTCCGTGCGGGCAGGCGGCAGGTGGCGAATGGGCAGATTCATGGTGGTCCTCGGCGGATGTAGGGGCGACGCCAGAGGCTTTGCAAGAGCGTTGCCAGGGCGAAAAAGCCCGCGTTCTCGGGGTTTGCCGGGCCTGGGCTGCCTGGCCGGCAGCAGGAGTGCCCGGCTGCTGTTGCTCGGGCGACAGCGGGGCAGCCACGCTAGACTGGTCTTTTGCCTGGAGCCTCCATGGACCTCTTGTTTCTCGGCACCTCGGCCGGGGTGCCGACCCGGCGGCGCAATGTCTCGGCCCTTGCCCTGATCGAGGACCAGGGCAAGGGCTGGTTTCTCGTCGATTGTGGCGAGGCCACCCAGCACCAGCTGCTGCGCACGCCGCTGTCGGCGGCGGACCTGCGCGCCATCTGCATCACCCATGTCCACGGCGACCACTGCTATGGCCTGCCGGGACTCCTGGCCAGCGCCGCCATGACCGGACGCAGCCAGCCACTGGTGCTGATCGCGCCCCAGGCGGTACAGGACTGGCTGGCCGCTACCCAGGCCCTGACCGCGCTGCACCTGCCCTTCGAGTTGCGGTTCCATGCCCTGGAAGGTTTCACCGGGCTTGCCGTGGGCGCCTGGGATATCGACGCCTTCGCGCTTTCCCACCGGGTGCCCAGCCACGCCTTTCGCTTCCGCGAGACCCGCCGACCGCAACGGCTGGATCCGGCAGCCCTGGCGGCTGCCCAAGTACCGCGCGGCCCACTCTGGGGAAGATTGCATGGAGGCGAGGATGTGCCGCACGAGGGCCGGTTGCTGCGCAGCGCCGACTTCCTGCAGGCGGCCCATGGGGAGCGGCGGCTGGTGGTGGCGGGGGACAATGACGATCCTGCGCTGCTGGCGGAGGCCTGCCGGGGCGCTCAGGTGCTGGTCCATGAAGCCACCTACGCCCAGGCGCAGATCGACAAGACCGGGCAGAGCTGGGGCCACAGCAGTGCGGCCGGGGTCGCTCGCTTTGCCGAGGCGCAGGGGCTACCCGCCTTGCTGCTCACCCATTTCAGTCCGCGCTACCAGGCCGCTGCGGGGCGTTCGCCCTCCATCGAGGAGCTGCGTCAAGAGGCGGTGGCCTGTTATAGCGGCGAGCTGCACCTGGCGGAGGATTTCTCGCGCTTTCGCCTGGATCGTCAGGGGCGACTGAAAACCCTGGGCCAGAGCGGAGGGGCAGAGGATGACGAGCCGTACCAGGTGAGAGGCTGAAACTTTTCGGCCTTGTCTGACCTGTTCTCCTTGGGCATAGTGCGAACGTTTATCATTTCAGGATTGTCCTGATCTCTCGTACCTCGTCCCTAGGAGAAGCAAATGGCGGTGTCTTTCAACAAGGTCTCGACGCTGGGCGCCATGGCGCTACTGTCCCTGGCAGTGGCCGCCTGTTCCAATCGCCCGGAGGCACCGACGCCGCCGCCACCCGCGCCGGCTCCCGTGGCCGCGCAACCGGCCGCGCCCCAGGCACCCGCCGAACTCAAGCGTATCGAGCTGGGTTACGGCGTCTATGAACTGGCCTACAGTCCGGCCAAGCAGTCGGTCTATGCTGCGACCGCCCAACTGACCAAGGGCGTCACCGGCGGGGTGATCTATCAGCTGGACCCGGCGACCCTGGCCATCACCGGGCAGATCCACACCGATCTGAAGAATTTCGCCCTGACCACCGACGCCAGTGGTGAGACGCTATTCGTCACCAACTCCCTGGATGGTGGTCTGAGCCGCATCGACCTGCGCACCGGCAAGGTGGAGAAGCGCCTGAAATTCAACGAGATGGGCCGCGACGGCCATCCGGTCAATCCGCGCCAGGTCATCCTGCATGACGGCATGCTGTATGTCGGCGGCGTTGGCGATCCGGGCGTGATCTGGGTGGTGGACGCCAAGACCCTGACCCTCAAGGCGCGCATTCCCAATGCCGGCAAGTGGGTGACCGGCCTGCTGTACTCCGAGGATACCGGGCGTCTCTATGCGGCCAATGGCAGCGGGGAAGTGCTGGTGATCAATCCGCGTACCCGCAAGATCGAGCACCGCTGGACCCCGGGCGATGGCGGCAAGTACCTGCTGCTGAATCTGGCCGAGGATCGCGCGAACCACCAGTTGTTCGTCACCGACAATTCCGAAGCCAAGACCGTGCTGGTCTTCGATATCCGCAGCGGCAAGGTGATCAAGCGTCTACCGGTGGGCGATGCCCTGGCCATCAAGCTCAATACCACGCGTAACGAGCTGTACATCACTCAGCGCGAGACCGGTCGGCTGCTGATCTTGGACGCCACCACCTACGCCGAGAAGAAGGCCTACGACCTCAAGCCCAATCCCAACAGCCTGCTGGTGAGTCCGGATGGCCAGACGCTGTATGCGACGGTGAAGACGCCCTTCGACAAGGAATACATGAACACCGCGCCGGAAAGCGTTGTGCGCATCGACCTTTCCGCGGTGAAGTAAACCGCGCCTGCGGGCTGCCGTGGCGTCCTGCCGCGGTGGCCCTGGGCTTCCCAAGCCCGCCGGGTTGCTCTTGAATGGTGATCCCTCGCCAAGGAGCTACCGGTTTGTCCGCTACCGATCTCAGTTTGCTTCCACTGCTGGACGCCTCCTACCACCACTGGCTCGGCCAACCGCTGCCGCGGCCTGCCGGCCTGTCTCAGGCCGACGTTCTGACGTGGCTGCACGAAAGGGCGCCCTATGCCCTGCTGGCCCACGGCATCGAACAGGATCCGCTGTTCTGCTACGCCAACCACCAGGCCTTGTGCTGCTTCGGCTATCCCCGCGCCGAGTTTCTCGGCATGCCGTCGCGCTTCAGCGCCTCGCCCAAGGACCGGGACGAGCGTCAGCGCCTGATGGAGGCGGTGGGGCGCCAGGGTTATGCCAGTGGCTATGAAGGCTGGCGGGTCGATCGAGACGGTGAGGCCTTCCAGATCCATGCCGGCGTGGTCTGGAATCTGCTCGATGTCGACGGACAGCGGTTGGGGCAGGCGGCGTTGTTCTGGCCGGATCCGCAGCGGGTTGGTCAGCTGGAGTGAGGGGGAGATCGTTGGGCTTCGCTGCGCTCAACCCAACCTACGATGACTCTTTGGCCATAATGCTTGTAGGTTGGATTGAGACGGCTCCATCGTCGAAGCCCAACAGGATCCGCACGAAGCTAGGCTCTGTTGGGCTTCGCTAACGCTCAACCCAACCTACGGTGTTCCTTTTGCAGCGAGGACCGTAGGTTGGGCTGAGACAGCTTCATCGTCGAAGCCCAACAGGGTATGCATCGAGGCTGGGCTCTGTCGGGCTTCGCTGCGCTCAACCCAACCTACGCGGTGAGCTGGACCGCGCCCTCTCCCTTGGGGAGAGGGCTGGGGTAAGGGGGCAAAACCCTCACTCGTCCTCGACGATCAGCACCACCAGGTCCTTGGGCCCATGGGCGCCATAGGCCAGCACCTGCTCGATGTCGGCGGTCTTGGATGGTCCGGAGATCAGGAGGGCATTGGTCGGCATGCCATCCTGCCAGCGGTGTTGTTGCTGCAACTCATAGAAGTTGTCGACCACGGTGCTGGCCCTGAGCAGGGCGATGTGCAACGGCGGCACCAGGCTCATCAGCCGCGGTTCCTGGCGATCCGGCCAGAGCACCAGGCTGCCGGTGGAGGCCAGGGCGCCGAGGGTGCCGGTGAGGCTCGCCGGAGTGTCGTTGAACAGTTCGGCCTTCCACTCTTCCACGGGGCGGTCATAGGCCTTCCAGCGCGGCTGGTCTTGGTCCTGCCAGCGCTCCACCAGGCGCGCGCCATGCGGCGTGCCGGGGGCGATCAACAGCTGATCCAGACCTCGTTCGGCGAGGACGCGCTCCACCTGCGCCGGCCAGTCCGCCGTGGTGGTCAGGTGCGTCTCGGTATGCACCATTTCCATCAGGGTTCGCAGACGGGCGACGCGCTCCGTGGGTGGGTAGCGCCAAGGCTCGGTCACCAGGGCTTCGTCGAAGTTGTCGGCCAGGGGCTGGGTACCCTGCAGACTGCCACGCAGCTTGGCGAGGATGTTGTCGCGGGCGCTCATGGGCGGTTCTCCAGGTGTTCGCGGGCCAGTTCGTGGAGCGAGCGCTTCGCTGGCTTGGGCGCGCTGTGGTGCTCGGTCCAGGGCCCGAGTTGGCCCGGGGTGAAGCGGCCGAAGCGGGTGGCCAGGTAGCTGAAGCCGCGATAGAGCAGCGGCGAGGTGAAGAGGCTCTGCCAGGCATGCCAGGTCCAGCGCTCGCGGGCGGAAAACTTGCTGCCCTGGCCGCGCAGGAGCTGCGGCTCTGCCTCGGGCGCCTTGACGTTTTCCTCGCGCAGTCGGCGCAGCAGGGCGGGAATCGGGATCTTCACCGGGCAGACTTCGCCACAGGCGCCGCACAACGACGAGGCGCTGGGATGATCGGGCGCCCGTTCCAGGCCGACCAGATGCGGGGTGATGATGGCGCCGATGGGGCCGGGATAGACCTCGCCATAGGCGTGGCCGCCGATACGGGTATAGACCGGGCAGTGGTTCATGCAGGCGCCGCAGCGGATACAGTTGAGGGTCTGGCGCAATTCGCTGTCGGCGAAGGCCTGGCTGCGACCGTTGTCCAACAGCACTAGGTGCACCTCGCGCGGCCCGTCCAGTTCCTCGGCCTTGCGCGGCCCGGAGATCATGTTGACGTAGGTGGTGATGGGCTGACCCAGCGCCGAGCGGGTCAGCAGCGACAGCAGGGGCACCACGTCTCTGAGGTTTTCCACCACCTTCTCGATGCCGGTCACGGCGATATGTACGGGCGGCACCGTGGTCGACATTCGCCCGTTGCCCTCGTTTTCCACCAGCAGCAGGGTGCCGGTCTCGGCCACGGCGAAGTTCACGCCGGAGATGCCGATGTCGGCCTCGAAGAATTTCTGCCGCAACACCCGCCGGCCGGTCTGGATGAGTTCATCAACGTCGGTGGTGTAGGGCTCGGCCAGGTGCTCGTGGAAGAGGGTGCCTACCTGCTGCCGGTTGAGGTGGATGGCCGGCATGATGATGTGCGAGGGCTTCTCCCCGGCGAGCTGGATGATGTACTCGCCCATGTCCGACTCCAGGCAGTCGATGCCCTGGGCGCCGAGGACGTGGTTCATGTCCATCTCTTCGCTGACCATGGACTTGCCCTTGATCAGCAGTTTGGCCGTATGGCGCTCGGCGATCCCCTGGACGATGGCGTTGGCCTCGGCGGTGGTCTCGGCCCAGTGCACCTGGACGCCATTGCGTCTGAGATTGGCTTCCAGCCGCTCCAGCAGATCCGGCAGCTTGGACAGCGCCCGGGCCCGGATGCGATTGCCCAACTCGCGCAGGCGCTCGCGCTCGTCGGCGTCGCTCATGCTGGCCAGCCGCTTGGTCATCAGCGAATCCATGGCCGTGCGGAAGTTTCGCCTGAGCTGGTCGTCGCCCAGGGCCTGACGCGCACGCGTCTTGAAGGGCGGCGCCTCGCTGATGTCGGTAAGGGGAATCTTCAGCATCTCGTTCACGCTGCACCTCCGATACGGCGCCAGAGAAAGCTCGCCAGGTGTTCGCCACGCAAGGCGGCGCGTTGCTTTTCCAAGGCGCCGTTGATGTTCATCAGGCAACCGCAGTCGGCGGTGAGCACCTGAGCGGCACCGCTGTCCTGCAGGGCGCGGGTCTTGTCCGCCACCATGGCACCGGAGATGTCCGGCATGCGTACCGAGAAGGTGCCGCCAAAACCGCAGCATTCGCTCTCGTGATCATGGTCGACGCGCTCCACGGCCGCCAACTGGCTGAGCAGGGCGCGGCCGTGCAGGTGGGTCTGCATCTCGCGCCGAGCGCTGCAGGAGGTGTGCAGGGCCACCTTGGTCGGGGCGCCGCGGTCCTGGTAGTCGACCTGACAGATATTGAGCAGAAATTCCGCCAGTTCGTAGGTGCGTTCGGCCAGGTCGAGCGCCTGGCGCAAGGTCTCCGGCTCGTCGGCGAACAGCTCGGCATAATGATGGCGCAGCATGCCGGCGCAGGAGCCGGAGGGCACCACCACCGGCCAGGGTTCGGCGAAGAGCGCCAGCTGGGCGCGGGCTACGGCACGGGCTTCCTCGGTGTAGCCCGAGGTGTAGGCCGGCTGGCCGCAGCAACTCTGCGCTTGGGGAAAATGCACGCGGATGCCCTCGCGCTCCAGCAGGCGGATGCTGTCCAGGCCGGCTTCGGGATAGAAAAGGTCGACCACGCAAGTGCCGAACAGATAGACCTGGGTCGGTTTCTGCTGCGGATAGGTCCGTGGCGGCGCCAGGGGCGGCGCGGTACGGGTGGCGTTGGGGGCGGCGTTGTAGAAAAGATCGTTCATCAGGCGTCACTCCGGGTTAGCCCGGTAATAAGAGGACCGGCGATGGCCTGAGCCGCCGCCGGGAAACGCGCTATCAGTGCACCAGCATCCCGGTGAACACATAGGCCTGCGCCAGGGTGATGAAGCCGACCAGGATGGCGAAGCCGATACTGTGGCGCACGGTGAAGCGGAACAGGTCGGACTCCTTGCCCACCATCCCGGTGGCAGCGCAAGCCACGGCGATGGACTGCGGCGAGATCATCTTGCCGGTCACGCCGCCGGAGCTGTTGGCGGCCACCAGCAGGGTGTCGGAAACGCCGATCTGGTGCGCGGTGGTCGCCTGCAGGGAGCCGAACAGGGCGTTGGAGGAGGTATCCGAACCGGTCAGGAATACCCCCAGCCAGCCCAACAGCGGCGAGAAGAAGGGGAACAGCGCGCCCGTGCCGGCAAGCAACAGGGCCAGGGTGGTGGACATGCCCGAATAGTTGACGACGAAGGCAAAGGCCAGCACCAGTCCGATGGACAGGATCGGCTTGCGCAGTTCCACCAGGGTTTCCTTGAACACACCCAGGGCGGTCGAGGGCTTGATGCGGAAGATGGCCATGGAGATCAAGGCGGAAATCAGGATGGCCGTGCCCGAGGCCGACAGCAGGTCGAGCTTGTAGACCGCCGGCATGGGCGTCGGGGTGGCCACGATCGGCAGTGTCTTGATCACCAGCTTGTCCAGATAGGGCACTGGGACGTTGATCACCAGAGCATAGAGGGCGCCGCCGGTGGCGAACAGTGCCTTGAAGGCCTTGGTGGTCCAGAGGGTGACGATCACGGTCAGGATCAGGAAGGGTGACCAGGCCTTGATCACGGTGCCCAGCGAATGCTCCGGTGGCAGGCGACCGCCTTGGCCGAAGCCTGCACCACCGCCTAGCGCAGCTGCGCCGCCGCCGCTCACCACGGTGTTGGCACCGGCAGTGGCCTGCTGCGGTTGGCTCAGTTTGAGGTAGCCGGTGAGGGCGATCATGGCAGCCAGAGACGAGGTGATGTCAGGCAGTTCTGGGCCGAGGAAGTTGGAGGTCAGGTACTGGACCACCGCGAAGGTGCCACCGCAGATCAGCGCCGGTTTCCAGGTTTCCCGCAGGCCACGCATGCCATCCATCATGAACATCAGCCACAGCGGTATCAGCAACGCCAACAGTGGCAGCTGGCGACCGGTCATGGCGCCGATCTTGAAGGCGTCGATGCCGGTCACCTGGCCGGCGACGATGGTCGGGATGCCCAGGGCGCCGAAGGCTACCGGCGCGGTGTTGGCGATCAGGCAGAGCCCGGCCGCCTTCAGCGGATTGTGGCCCAGGCCCACCAGCAGCGCAGCGGTGATGGCCACCGGCGCGCCGAAACCGGCCGCACCCTCCAGGAAGGCGCCAAAGCAGAAGCCGATCAGCAGCACCTGCAGGCGTTGATCGTCGGTGATCGACAGCACCGAGCTGCGGATGATGTCGAACTGGCCGCACTTGACCGTCAGCTTGTAGAGGAACACCGCCGTGACGATGATCCAGGCGATGGGCCAGAGGCCGTAGAGGAAACCGTAGCCGGCCGAGGCCAGCGCCTTGTCCACCGGCATGCGATAGACGAACAGGGCGATGAGCAGGGCGATCGCCAGGGTGATGGCGCCCGCCACATGGCCCTTGAGTCTCAGACCGGCGAGGGCAACGAAGAAGAACAGAATGGGCAAGGCGGCGACGAAGGCCGAAAGGCCCAGGCTGCCAAGGGGGAGATAGATCTGTTGCCAGGTTTCCATCGGGTGCTCCTTGATTGTTTTTGTAGGGAGGCGGCAGGACGGGGTTGCACAAGATCGCGACCTGTGGCAAAAATTGGTAAGACCAATTTACAAGTGCGACTTCACGCACGTTAAGCGGGGTCTTTGCCTCTGTCAAACCCCTTGATGTGCGACTTTCGTCGGCCCATCCCTTCCACCCGGCGGACGGCCGCTGCTGTCTGCGGCATTTTTCGAGGTTTTTCATGGGGTTCGAACCGGTCAAGCAACGTCGTCTGTCGGACGACATCGTCAAGAATCTCGAGGCGCTGATCGCCGAGGGTTCCCTGCGACCTGGCGAGCGCCTACCAGCCGAGCGGGTGCTGGCCGAGCGCTTCGGGGTGTCGCGACCGTCCCTGCGTGAGGCCATCCAGAAACTGGTAGCGCGGGGACTGCTGCTCAGCCGCCAGGGCGGCGGTACCTATGTCACCGAGGCGCTCAACAGTGCCTTCACCGATCCGCTGCTGCCGCTGTTGGAAAGCCGCGAGGAAACCCGGCGCGACCTGCTGGAATTTCGCCATACCCTGGAAAGCGCCTGCGCCTACTACGCTGCGCAACGGGCCACCGAGCCTGATCTGGCGCGACTGACCCTGGCCTGGGAACGACTGGAAGATTGCTATCGGCGGCGGGAGACCCTGGCTCGGGAAGAGGAGGGCGAGGCCGATGCGGCTTTTCACCTGGCCATCGCCGAGGCCAGCCACAACGCCGTCTACCTGCACAGCATTCGCAGCCTGTTCGAACTGCTGCGGCATCACATGGTGACCAATATCGGCGGCATGCAGGCGCAGCGTGGCGAAACCCGCGAGCGCTTGCTGGAACAGCACCGGACGCTCTACCAAGCCATTGTCGCGGGTGAAGCCGAACGCGCGCGCGAGGCAGCGAGCCTGCATCTGGGCTATGTACGAGAGGTTCTGGAAGAGGCGGGAGCCATGGCAGGCCGTCTAGCACGGGCCAAACGGCGCGACGAACTCTGAAAAAAGCTGGCGGAAAAACTTGTAGTGGCACTAAGCTATTACAATAAGTTATCCGTCCGTGGCTAAAGTTTAGCGTTCCAGAGCTGATAACCCGGTCACACCTTCCCGCCTTCGCTGGCGTCTAGACCGGTATCTTCCTGTGGAACACGCCCCTTCCTCGCCTTCGCTCGTCGACTTTACCTTCACCCCTGCATTGCTGGGTGCCTGTGGCACCGGCGCGATCCTGTACGCGGGCGGTGTCACTGCGACCACCCTGGCCCTGAGTGCCACCCAGGTGGTCCTGGCCATGGGCCTGGGCTTCTGGCAGCTGCGTCGCGCTCAGGCACGGCAGGTCGAGCGGTCTGCCGGTCAGGCCATCCAGCAGAGCCCGGTCAGCGGCCGGGACGAAGCTCTCGAAGCCCTCTGTGTAGCCGTGCTGCCAGTGTGGTCCGAGCAGATCGAAGCCGCGCGCGTCCATACCGAGCAGGAAATCGTCAGTCTGACCAGTCGCTTCGCCGAGCTGGCGGACCGTATCCACAGTGTCGCTGGCAACGATCACGGCAGTGGCGATCGCCTGGTCAGCCTGATGGCCAGCAGCCAGAACCAGTTGGACGGCATCCTGCAATCGCTGCGTGAGGCGCTGTCGAGCAAGGGCGCGTTGCTCACCGAGGTCAACGGCTTGGCCGGCCTGACCGAGCAACTCAAGAGCATGGCCAAGGACGTCGGCGACGTGGCCCGCCAGACCAACCTGCTGGCCCTCAACGCCGCCATCGAAGCCGCGCGTGCCGGTGAAGCCGGGCGCGGTTTCGCCGTGGTCGCCGACGAGGTCCGCAAGCTGTCCACGTTGTCCGGCGACACCGGGCAGAAGATCGGCGAAACCGTGGAAACGGTGAATGGCGCCATCGCCCGCACCCTGGAGCTGTCGCAACGCCACGCCGAGCGCGACACCGGCACCCTGAACCAGTCCGGCGAGACCATCGAACAGGTCATCGGTAGCTTTGGCGGCACCACCCGCGACGTGGTCGAGCGCAGCGATGCCCTGGCCGACAACGCCGCGGCCGTGGGCGGCGCCATCGCCGAGGTGCTGGTCGCCCTGCAGTTCCAGGATCGCGTCAGCCAGATGCTCGGCCACATCCGCGACGACCAGGCCCGCCTCGAGCGCCTGGTGATCGAGCGTCGCGCCCTGGCCGCCAGCGGCCAGCCGCTGCCGCCCCTCGACACCAAGGGCTGGCTCGCCGAGCTGGCCCGTACCTACACCATGGCCGAGCAGGTCGCCGTGCACCACGGCAAGCGACCGGCCGCCGCCGCTGCCGAATCCGATATCACCTTCTTCTAAGGAAAGCTGCCATGAGCAACAAGACCATTCTGATCGTCGACGACTCCATCTCCATCCGCCAGGTGGTGTCCATGACGCTGAAAAGCGCGGGCTACGACGTCATCGAGGGCTGTGACGGTCGCGATGCCCTGACCAAGCTGGACGGTCGCAAGGTGCACCTGATCATCAGCGACGTGAACATGCCCAACATGGACGGCATCACCTTCGTCACCGCGGCCAAGAAGCTGCCCGCTTACAAGTTCACTCCGGTGATCATGCTCACCACCGAATCCGACGCCGCCAAGAAGGCCGCCGGCCAGGCCGCTGGGGCCAAGGCCTGGATGGTCAAGCCGTTCCAGCCCGCACAGATGCTGGCAGCGGTTTCCAAGCTGATCATGCCCTGATAGCCCTGGAGGCTGCCCCCATGAACGATGTCGTTCGTACCCGCCTGCCCCTTACTGGGCCGCTGACCATCTACACCGCGGCCGACAGCAAGCCTTTGCTGATGGAACCCCTCACCGCCGGGATCACCGTGGCGCTGGAACTGGCCGAAGTCGATGAATTCGACTCCGCCGGTCTGCAGTTGCTGCTGCTGGCCCACCGGGAGGCGCAGCGTCTGGGCGGCAGCCTCGAACTGGTCGATCCCAGCCCCGCCGTCACCGAATTGCTGGAGCTGGCAGGTCTCGCCGACTTCTTTACCGCGGCTGCCGCGCAGGAGGTGGCCGCATGAACATGGACGAGATCCTCAAGACGTTCATCGCCGAGAGCGAGGAGCTGTTGCAGCAGATGGAGGCCGCCCTGCTGCAGATCGAGCAGGCGCCGGATGACGCCGAGCTGATCAACGCCATCTTTCGCGCCGCCCATACCATCAAGGGTTCGGCGGGGCTGTTCGGCCTGGACCATGTGGTGGCCTTCACCCATGTCGCCGAAAGCGTGCTCGATCGCATCCGCAGTGGTGAAATGGCGTTCGACGAGACGCTGTCGGCACTGTTCCTGGAGGTTTGCGATCACCTCAATGGCCTGATTGCCCGGGTGTCGTCCGGCAGCGAGCCGGAGGCCGACTTCCAGGCCGTGGGCGCCGCTCTGGTGCAGCGCCTGGAGCATTATCTGCAGCCGAGCGCCCAGGCGGCCCAGCCGACCGCCGTGGCGCGCGCCCTGGTGACACCGGTGGATGGCGTGGCCGCCGGCCACTGGCACCTGTCGCTGCGCTTCGGCCCGGACATGCTGCGCAATGGCATGGATCCGCTGGCCTTCGTGCGCTACCTCAATACCTTCGGCCGCATCGTCAACATCGTTACCCTGTTCGATGCCATTCCGACCGCCGCCGAGATGGATCCGGAAACCTGCTACCTGGGCTTCGAGGTCGCCTTCGACAGCGACGCCGACAAGGAAACCATCGAGGCGGCCTTCGAATTCGTCCGCGAAGACAGCCAGATCCGCATCCTGCCGCCGCACAGCCGCAGCAGCGACTATTGCCAGCTGATCGACGATCTGCCCGAGGAAGACCTGCGCCTGGGCGAAATCCTGGTGCGCTGCGGCACCCTGACCGCCACCGAGCTGGACGAGGTGCTGCGCCGCCAGGCCGATCCGGCGGTGCCGCGCAAGCCCATCGGCGAGGTCTTGGTCGAGGCCCAACTGGTCAATCCGCCGGTGGTGGACGCGGCCCTGAACAAGCAGCGCAGGATCAAGGAACAGCGGGCGCCAGCCAGCGAAGGCCAACTGATCCGTATCGACGCCACCAAGCTCGACCAGCTCATCGACCTCATTGGCGAACTCATCATCGCCGGTGCCGGCACCCAGCTGATCGCTCAGCAGAGCGGCCTGACCACCCTGGTGGAATCCACCGGGGTGCTGTCGCGCCTGGTCGAGGAGGTGCGGGATACCGCCCTGACCCTGCGCATGGTGCAGATCGGCACCACCTTTAACCGCTTCCAGCGCGTGGTGCGCGACGTCTCCAAGGAAATCGGCAAGGACATCGCCCTGCGCATCAGCGGCGGCGATACCGAGCTGGACAAGACCGTGGTGGAAAAGATCGGCGATCCGCTGACCCACCTGATCCGCAACGCCATGGACCATGGCATCGAATCCGCCGAATTGCGCCTGGCCCGCGGCAAGCCGGCCCAGGGCACCGTGGGCCTCAACGCCTATCACGAGTCGAGCAGCATCGTCATCGAAGTCACCGATGACGGTGGCGGTCTGTCGCGCGAGCGCATCCTGCGCAAGGCGACCGAGCGCGGCCTGATCAGCGAAGGCCAGGTGCTGGGCGACAAGGAGGTGTTCAACCTGATCTTCGAGCCGGGTTTCTCCACCGCCGAGCAGATCAGCAACCTGTCGGGTCGCGGCGTCGGCATGGACGTGGTGAAAAAGAACATCACCGCCCTGCGCGGCAGCGTCGACCTCACCAGCGAGGAGGGCCGGGGCACCACGGTAACGATCCGCCTGCCGCTGACCCTGGCGATCATCGACGGCTTCCTCATCGGCGTTGGCAAGGCCGCCTACGTGGTGCCCCTGGAAGCGGTGGAGGAGTGCATCGAATTGACCGAGGCGGCCAGCGTCCAGGCCAGCGGCAACGACTATCTCGACCTGCGCGGCGAGGTGCTGCCGGTGCTGCGCCTGCGCCAGCTGTTCGCCATCGAGGAAGCGCCGCCGCGGCGCCAGAACGTGGTGGTGGTGCGCTACGCCGGCCAGCGCGCCGGTCTGGTGGTCGATCAGCTGCTCGGTGAATTCCAGACCGTGATCAAGCCTCTCGGTCCGTTGTTCGACCACAACCGCAGCCTGGGCGGCTTCACCATCCTCGGCAGCGGCGCCGTGGCGCTGATCCTCAGCGTGCCCGGGTTGATCGGCGAGGCTTCGTCCACCACCGTCTCCGCCCACGCCGCCGTACCGGCCTGAGCGACAAGGAATAAGAATACATGACCGTTACCAAACGCATGTCCCTGCTGGTGCTCTCCGCGCTGCTGGGCATCATCCTGCTCGCGGGTATCGCCTACCAGCAGTTGAGCCAGGTGTACGACCGCGCCAATTACGGCAACGACAACACCGTACCGTCGATCCTGGGCATCGATGCCATCGATGCCCATTCGGCCGACATCATCACCGGCATCTACCGCCACCTGGCCGCGGACGGCGACGTCGCCACGCGCGAGGCCGAGAAGGAACTGACCGAGGCCCAGCAACTGACCGAAAAGGCGCTCAAGGACTATGAGCCGCTGATCTCCGACGAAGCCGATCGGCGCATGCTGCAGGACGATCGCCAGGCCATCGTGGCCCTGAACGATCTGGTGGCAACGGTGTTGCCTCTGTCGCGAGCGAGCCAGGACGAGGACGTCAAACGCATCCTCGGCGAGCAGCGCAAGGTGATCGACCATGTCGGCGATGCCCTCGATGCGCACCGCAGTTACAACCAGAAGCTCGGCAGCGAGCAGGCGCAGGTCGCCGGCCGTACCATGAGCCAGGCCACAGTCGTCTCCATCGGCATCGCACTCGCGACCCTGCTGGCCGTCGGCCTGCTCGGCTTCTTCATTACCCGCAACCTGCTGCGCCAACTGGGTGGCGAGCCGGCCGAGGTGGCCAAGGTCGCCAACCGCACGGCCGCAGGCGACCTGCCCGACGATCTGCAGCTGCGCGCTGGCGACGATTCCAGCCTGATGGCCGCCATGCAGCGCATGGTGCTGACCCTGCGCGGCCTGGTGCAGGAGATGACCACCATGGCCGCCGAGCATGATCGCGGCGAGACGGACGCGCGCCTGCCGCAAGAGCGATTCCAGGGGGCCTTCCGCAACGTCGCCGAAGGCGTCAATGCCATGGTCGCCGGTCACCTGGAGGATTCCCACAAGGCCATGGCCTGCGTGAAGAGCTTTGGCGAAGGCGATCTGGCGGCCGAGCTGGAACGTTTCCCCGGCAAGAAGGCGGTGATCAACGACAACCTCGAACAGGTGCGCGGCAACATCCAGCGCCTGGTCGCGGAAATGGTGCAGCTGTCCGAGGCCCATGATCGCGGCGCGACGGACGCCCGCATTCCGGTGGAGCGTTTCCAGGGTACCTTCCGCAACATGGCCGAAGGCGTCAATGCCATGGTCGCCGGGCACCTGGAGGATTCGCGCAAGGCCATGGCCTGTGTGAAGAGCTTTGGTGAAGGCGATCTTTCGGTGCCGCTGGAACGCTTCCCTGGGCAGAAGGCAGTGATCAACGACAACCTCGAGCAGGTCCGCGGCAACATCCAGCGCCTGGTCGAAGACGCCGCCCAGCTGAGCCAGGCGGCCATGGCCGGGCGCCTCGATAGCCGTGCCGACGCCAGTGCCCACCAGGGCGACTTCCGCCGTATCGTCGCCGGCATCAACGGCACCCTGGACGCCATCGTCGCCCCGGTCAACGAGGCCATGGGCGTGATGGCCGGTCTGGCCCAGGGTGACCTGAGCCGTACCGTCCAGGGCGCCTACCAGGGTCAGCTGCTGGAATTGAAGAATTCCATCAACGGCACCGTCGGCAAGCTGAACCAGATCATCGGCGACGTACGGCTGTCGGCCGATGCCCTGGCCAGTGCCTCGGAAGAGATCTCCGCCACCGCCCAGAGCATGAGCCAGGCCAGTACCGAACAGGCCGCTTCGGTCGAAGAGACCAGTGCCAGCGTCGAGCAGATGTCGGCCTCCATCGCCCAGAACACCGAGAATGCCCGGGTCACCGACGGCATGGCCGGCAAGGCCGCGCGAGAGGCGGGCGAGGGTGGTGAAGCGGTACGTGATACCACGGTGGCGATGAAGACCATCGCCGACAAGATCGGCATCGTCGACGCCATCGCCTACCAGACCAATCTGCTGGCGCTCAACGCGGCCATCGAAGCGGCCCGCGCCGGCGAGCACGGCAAGGGCTTCGCGGTGGTGGCGGCCGAGGTGCGCAAGCTGGCCGAACGCAGTCAGGTCGCGGCCCAGGAGATCGGCGACGTGGCCAAGAACAGCGTGGCCCTGGCCGAGCGTGCCGGCACCCTGCTGGACCAGATCGTGCCCTCCATCGGCAAGACCTCGGATCTGGTGCAGGAGATCGCTGCGGCCAGCGAAGAGCAGAGCAGCGGGGTAAGTCAGATCAACGGGGCTATGCTGCAGTTGAATCAGCTGACTCAGCAGAACGCCTCGGCCTCGGAAGAGTTGGCGGCCACTGCCGAGGAAATGAGCGGCCAGGCCGAGCAACTGCAGCAGCTGATGGGCTTCTTCCACACCGGTGAAGGCCGTGCGGTACAGGACCTGGAACGGGCCATGGAGCGGGCTCGGCCAGCCGCTCCGCGCAGTCCGCAAGTCGCCGTCCGCTCCCAGTCCGCCGCCGGTGGTCGCCTGCCGGAAGGCTACGTACGTTTCTCGGAGTAACCCATGAACGCCCTGACGATCTCCGATCTCGAGCAAGACACCCTGGGTCACCAGCACCTGACCTTTGTCGTGCAGGAAGAGACCTATGCGGTGGATACCCTGGCCGTGCGCGAGATTCTCGAATTCGGCCAGCTCACCCAGGTTCCGCGGATGCCGGCGTGCATCCGCGGCGTCATCAACCTGCGCGGGGCGGTGGTGCCGGTGATCGATCTGGAGGCACGCTTCGGCGGTAGTCCGACCCAGGTCGGGCCACGGACCTGTGTCGTCATCCTGGAGGTGCCCACGGGCGATGACCTGCAGGTGCTTGGCGTGGTCGTCGATGCGGTCAGCGAGGTGCTGGAGATCGCCCCCGGCGACATCCGCCCGGCGCCCAGCTTCGGTAGTCGCCTGCGCCCGGACTTCATCGCCGGCATGGTCAAGTCGGGCAGCGGCTTCGTCGTCGTCCTCGATGTCCCGCGGGTGCTGGATATCGAAGAACTGGCCGGCCTGGCCGCGCGTAGTACCAGCTGAGCGCCGCTGGATCCCTGATGCAAAGACTCAGAAAAGACAGGAAAAAGGAAGCGCAACATGCAGTTGATGTTCTCGCTACGGACTCGAGTGGTGTGGTCGGTACTGAGCATGGCCGTAGCCCTGCTTCTGGTAGTGGGGGCGGCCTGTTATCAGCTGAAAGCTTTGGGTGGTCCAGGTGTCGGTTCGGCCCAGTGGCTGGTGGGCGTGCTGGGCCTGGCTGCCCTGGGCGTAGTGGTCCTCGGTGGCGGGTTCATCATACGCACCTTGCAGCGTCAGCTTGGCGCCGATCCGCGGGTTGCCGCCCAGGTGGTGGCGCAGCTCGCGCGTGGTGAGTTTCCACGCCAGTTGCCGTTGCGCGAAGGGGATACCCAGAGCCTGTTGGCGCAACTGGCCGGGCTGGTGGCGACCTTGCGCGAAGTGGATGCCGAGTGGGGACGCATCAATACGGAGCAGGCGCGAGGTCAGCTCGACGGTCGCTCCAATGCCAGGGCGTTTCCGGGTTGCTATCGCGACTGGTTGGAGCAGTACGCTGGCACGCTGCAACTGCAGCAGGACGAGCAAAGACGTGCCATGGCCTGCGTCAGCGCGATCGCCGCTGGCGATTTCACGGCGAAGCTCGATCCCTATCCCGGGCAGAAGGGCTTCATCAACGCCAGTGTCGAGGAACTGCGCGGCAGTCTGCAGACCCTGCAGGGCGAATTGCAGCGGATGTCCCACGAGCATGCCATCGGCGATATCGAGGTCTGCATCGAAGCCCAGGGCCTGCAGGGCGCCTTTGCCGAGATGGCCAGCGGTATCAACGCGCTGGTCGACAGTCACATCCAGGTCAAGAAGAAGGCCATGGCCTGCGTCAAGGCCTTTGGCGAGGGCGACCTGACGGCGCCGCTGGAGGCCTTCCCGGGCAAGAAAGCCTTCATCAACGCCCACATCGAGCAGCTGCGGGGCAATCTGCAGGGATTGATGGCGGAGATGCAGCGGATGTCCCGGGAGCATGATGCCGGCGACATCGACGTCAGTATCGACGCCGAACGCTTCCAGGGCTCCTATCGCGAAATCGCCGCTGGCATCAATGCCATGGTCGCCGGTCATATCGCGGTGAAGAAGAAGGCCATGGCCTGCATCAAGGCCTTCGGCGAAGGCGATCTCTCGGCGCCGCTGGAGCGCTTCCCCGGCAAGAAGGCCTTCATCAACGACAACGTCGAACAGGTTCGGATCAATATCCAGCGTCTGATCGATGACGCCCAACACCTCAGCGAGGCGGCCATGGCCGGTCACCTCGATACGCGCGCCGATGTCAGCCTGCATCAGGGCGATTTCCGTCGAATCGTCGCTGGCATCAACGGTACCTTGGACGCCATTGTCGCCCCAGTGAACGAGGCCATGGGCGTGATGGCCAGGCTAGCGGAGGGGGATCTGAGTCGTACCGTTCAGGGCGACTACCAGGGCCAGTTGCTGGAGCTGAAGAATTCCATCAACGGCACCGTCGACAAGCTCAACCAGATCATCGGAGAGGTGCGGTTGTCGGCCGATGCCCTGGCGAGTGCCTCGGAGGAGATCTCCGCCACCGCTCAGAGCATGAGCCAGGCCAGCACCGAGCAGGCGGCATCCGTGGAAGAAGCCAGTGCCAGCATCGAAGAGATGTCGGCGTCCATCGCGCAGAATTCGGAAAATGCGAAGGTTACCGACGGCATGGCCGGTAAGGCGGCCCAGGAGGCGCAAGAGGGTGGTGCTGCGGTCCGTGATACCACCGTGGCGATGAAGACTATCGCCGACCGGATCGGTATTGTCGACGACATCGCCTACCAGACCAATCTGCTGGCGCTCAACGCGGCCATCGAGGCGGCGCGGGCCGGGGAGCACGGTCGTGGCTTCGCGGTGGTGGCCGCCGAGGTGCGCAAGTTGGCCGAGCGCAGCCAGGTGGCGGCCCAGGAAATCGGTGCCGTGGCCAAGAATAGCGTGGCTCTGGCTGAACGCGCCGGCACCCTGCTGGACCAGATCGTCCCTTCCATCACCAAGACCTCGAGCCTGGTACAGGAGATCGCCGCGGCCAGCGACGAGCAGAGCGGCGGGGCAGGGCAGATCAACGCCGCCATGCTGCAACTCAATCAGATCACCCAGCAGAATGCCTCGGCATCGGAAGAGCTGGCGGCCACGGCCGAAGAGATGAGCGGCCAGGCCGAACAGTTGCAACGACTCATGGACTTCTTCCATACCGGAAAGGGGCGCGCCATGCGCGATCTGGATCGCGCGCTGGAACATGCCCGACCGTCGTTGCCGAGGTCCCATCATCCGCTAGCGTCCGGTCGTGGCGAGACGGCGAACGCTCGCTTTCCAGAAGGTTTCACACGCTTCGGTGAATAGCGCCTAGGCGCCATGCCGTGGCCTGGCTGAACAGCCATCGGCTGGCGCCGCTGCGCCGGCTGATGCGCCCCTTGGCGGTAATGCCACCGATTGATCGGCTGGCTAGGTCGCCGTGCTAACCGAATGGACGGCTGCGGACCAAGGGTAACGCTTCGTTTCCTTGTGGAAAGGAAGTGGCACACACGCCAGCCAGGCTAGGCCTTGGTATTGCTGAGTCGCGCTGCAAAGGCCCTGTCGAGCAACGGATGAGGCGCATTCCAGAGCGGACACGCGGTAAGTGCTAGATAGCAGAACGGTTAAAGAAGGCCAGGGCTAGGCCGAAGAACTAGGCAGTAACCATTAGGAAGTCATTCCATGCTGAACAAGATGCGTGTTTCGACCAAATTGATGCTGGGCTTCGGCGCCGCCATCCTCATGCTGCTGCTGACCATCGGCGTGGCGCTGCTGAACATGGGGACGATGAGGGACGCCGCTGACTCCATGTCGCAGTATCGCTTTCCCATGACGGTGCAGGCCAACACCCTGGCCCGCAACACCCTGGATTCCGGCCGCCAGATGCGTAACCTGCTGCTGCAGGACGGCGCTGACCAGCGTGCCAAGACCCTCGACGAGATCAAGCGCATTCGGGGCGAGAACGGCGACATCCTCACCGACCTGGGCAAGAAGATCCAGAGCGACGAAGGCAAGCAGAAGCTCAAGGCCGTGCTGGAAAGCCGCCAGCGCCTGCAGGACAAGTACAGCGAATTCTTCCGCCTGCTGGACGTCGACCATGGGCAGGCGCGTGACTATCTGCTCAACGTCTTCGCCCCCAACAACAACGAGCTGGTCACCGCGGTCAATCAGCTCAATGACCTCCAGGCCCAGCGCATGATCGAGTCCGGCGAAGCCGCGACCGGCGCCTATGTGGACGCCCGCAACCTGATGATCGTCCTGGGTGCCGTGGCGCTGCTGATGTCGGTCGCCATGGGCTACCTGATCGCCCGCAGCCTCATCCGCCAGCTGGGCGGCGAGCCGGCCTATGCCGCCGATGTGGTCAGTCGGGTCGCCCGCGGCGATCTGAGCGTCGTGGTGGAGACCCGCGAGGGCGATACCACCAGCATGCTGGCGGCCATCCGCGGCATGACCGAACGCCTCGGGCAGATCATCGGCGAGGTACGCGGCAACGCCGATTCCCTGGCCAGTGCCTCGGAAGAGGTCTCGGCCACCGCCCAGAGCATGAGCCAGGCCAGTACCGAGCAGGCTGCCTCGGTCGAGGAGACCAGCGCCAGCATCGAGCAGATGTCGGCCTCCATCGCCCAGAACACCGAGAACGCCCGGGTCACCGACGGCATGGCCGGCAAGGCCGCGCGGGAAGCGGGCGAGGGTGGCGAGGCGGTACGCGATACCCTGGTGGCGATGAAGACCATCGCCGACAAGATCGGCATCGTCGACGCCATCGCCTACCAGACCAACCTGCTGGCGCTCAACGCCGCCATCGAAGCGGCCCGCGCCGGCGAGCACGGCAAGGGCTTCGCGGTGGTGGCGGCCGAGGTACGCAAGCTGGCCGAACGCAGCCAGGTCGCGGCCCAGGAAATCGGTGAGGTCGCCAAGAACAGCGTGGCCCTGGCCGAGCGCGCCGGCACCCTGCTCAGCGAGATGGTCCCCTCGATCAACAAGACCTCGGATCTGGTGCAGGAGATCACCGCTGCTTCCGAAGAGCAGAGCGCCGGGGTCGATCAGATCAACAGCGCCATGCTGCAACTGAGCCAGCTCACCCAGCAGAACGCCTCGGCGTCGGAAGAGCTGGCGGCCACCTCAGAGGAGATGAGCGGCCAGGCCGAGCAACTGCAGCAACTGATGGAATTCTTCACCCTGGGCAATGCCCTGCCGGGCGTCAACGCGGGCCTGTCCCCGAATACCGGCTCGAGCCAGGGCAAGGCCAAGCGCAAGGCATCCGCCTTCCGCTCCGCGCCCGTGACCGTTGCCACCCGGGGCAAGGCCCCGGTCGGCTTCGCCCATTTCGAGGAGAGTGTCTGATGAGTAGTACAGATCTGCCCCGGCAGTTTCTTACCTTCCAGCTGGGCGGTGACATGTACGCGGTGGGTACCGGCTGCGTGCGCGAGATCATCGAGTATGGCGCGGTGACCAGCGTACCCATGCTACCGCCATCGATCCGTGGGGTGATCAACCTGCGCGGCGCCGCGGTACCGGTGATGGACCTCGGCGTGCGTTTTCATGGCCGGCCCACAGAGGTGACCCGGCGCAGCTGCATCGTGGTGCTGGAGGTGCAGGGCGGGCAGCGCACCCAGGTGCTGGGGGTGGTGGTGGATGCCGTCAGCGAGGTACTGGAAATCGGCGCGGATGCCATCGAGCCGGCGCCGGATTTCGGCGCCCGGGTGCGCACCGATTTCATCCTCGGCATGGCCAAGCAGGGCGACGGCTTCGTCATCCTGCTCAACATCGAGCGCGTGCTCGGTGAGGACGACTACCAGCAGCTCGCTGCCATTCCGGCTGCCTGAGCATGAGCGTGTCCGAGGCCCTCGCGCTCACCGATGCCGAGTTCCAGCAATTCCGCTCCCTGATCTTCAAGGTCGCGGGCATCAGCATGTCCGATGCCAAGAAGCCGCTGGTGGGCGGACGGCTGGCCAAGCGCATCCGCCTGCGCCAGCTGCCCAGCTACGGCGCCTACTTCCGCCTGATCCAGCAGGATCGGGGGGAGTTCCAGATGGCGGTGGATCTGCTCACCACCAACGAGACCTATTTCTTCCGCGAGCCCAAGCACTTCGACTTCCTGCGCACCCAGGTGCTGCCGAATTGGAAGGGCAGCCAGCCGTTTCGCCTGTGGAGCGGCGCCTGTTCCTCCGGCGAAGAGCCCTACACCCTGGCCATGACCCTGGCCGAGGGCCTCGGCGAGAAGCCCTGGGAGATGCTCGCCTCCGATCTCAGCACCCGGGTGCTGGAAAAGGCGCGCCTCGGGCAGTACCCGCTGGAGGAGGCCGAAGGCATTCCCGCAGCCCTGCTGCGGCGGTACTGCTTCAAGGGCGTGGGTAACAACGCCGGCATCTTCCTGGTCGATCCGGCACTGGCGGCGCGCATCTCCTTCATGCAGATCAACCTCAATACCCGGTTGCCGGAGGTGGGCAAATTCGACGTCATCTTTCTGCGTAACGTGATGATCTATTTCGATCTGCCCACCAAGCGCCAGGTCGTCGAACGGCTGGTCCGCCATCTGCGTCCGGGTGGCTATTTCTTCATCAGCCATTCGGAAACCCTCAATGGCGTGACCGAGGCCTTGCGCATGGTGTCGCCTTCCATCTATCAGCGGCCGATCTGAGCACCGTGGCGGTGGGCGAACGCTTCCTCACCCCCGGCGACTGGTATTTCGGTCGTGGCGATCTGCAACTGCGGACGGTACTGGGCTCTTGCGTGTCCTTCGTCTTCTGGCACCCGGGTGATCGGTTGGGGGGCATGACCCACTCCCTGCTGCCCAGTCGGCTGGGTGGCGCCAAGACCACCCGGCGCGACGGCCATTACATCGACGATGCCCTCTATCTGATCCTCAGGGCCATGGCGCGCCATGGCAGCGATCCACGCGGGTATCGCATTCACCTCTATGGCGGTGGCTCCATGTTCCCCGGAGTGCCGAGCACGCCGGTGGCGTCCATCGGGCAGCGCAACGTGGAGGCCGCGCGCGCCTTGCTGGCCGCCTATGGTCTAAGGTGCGACAAGACCCATGTCGAAGGTATCGGGCACCGCAAGTTGATCCTCGATCTGCGCACGGGCGCTGTCTCTCTCCAGCAGGCGACCCTGAGCGCAAATCCCTCCTCTCCGGACTACCCCTAATGAATAAGATCAAGGTTCTCATCGTCGACGATTCAGCCGTGGTGCGTCAGGTGCTGGCACAGAGCCTGGCCCTGGATCCGGGCATCGAGGTGGTCGGCGTAGCGGCCGATCCGGTATTCGCCATGGACAAGATGCGCAAGCAATGGCCGGACGTCCTGGTGCTGGACGTGGAGATGCCGCGCATGGACGGCATCACCTTTCTCAAGAAGCTGATGTCCGAGCGGCCGACCCCGGTGGTGATCTGCTCCACCCTCACCGAGAAGGGCGCTGCCACCACCCTGCAGGCCATGGCGGCTGGCGCGGTTAGCATCGTCACCAAGCCCCAGGCCAATCTCAAGCAATTCCTCCAGGGCTCGACCGAGGACCTGGTGCATGCCATCAAGGCGGCAGCCCGCGCCAATCTCAAGCGCCTGGCGCCGCGGGCGGCGCCCGTGGTGGCAGCGCCCAAGCTCAGCGCCGATGTCATCCTACCCGCCGGTGGCACGGCCATGGCCCGGACCACCGAGCGGCTGGTGGCGCTGGGCACCTCCACCGGGGGTACCCAGGCGCTGGAAGCCGTGCTCACCTCCTTGCCGCGGGTCTGTCCCGGCATCGTCGTCGTGCAGCATATGCCCGAGCGTTTCACCGCCGCCTTCGCCGAGCGCCTGGATCGCCTCTGCGACCTTGAGGTCCGCGAAGCGCGGCACGGTGATCGCGTCACCCCGGGACGGGTGCTCATCGCCCCGGGTGGCCGGCACATGTTGCTCAAGCGCAGTGGTGCCCAGTACCACGTGGACGTGGTCGATGGCCCGCCGGTGAGCCGCCACCGACCTTCGGTGGACGTACTGTTCCGCTCGGTGGCGCGGGCGGCCGGCAGCAACGCCCTCGGCATCATCATGACCGGCATGGGCGACGACGGCGCCCGTGGCCTCAAGGAACTACGCGAAGCCGGCGGCCGTACCCTCGGCCAGGACGAAGACAGCTGCGTGGTGTACGGCATGCCCAAGGAGGCCATGAAACTCGGCGCCGTGGAGCAGGAAATCGGTCTCAACCAGATCGCCGCCGCCATCCTCAAAGGCGGCGCCTAGACGAACTTGCGGGGCAGCCCGGACTCCAAGCGCGAGCACGCGAGGAGAGCCCCATGTTCGACATCTGCCAATGGATCAATGAACCCGAGACCTGGCTGGCCGAGCCCGAGCGGCTCCGGGTCATCACCGATCGCCACAGTGACTTCTGGCGTCAGACCCGCGACGGCGCCGAGCGCCACAGTGGTCACTTCTTCGGCGCCCGGGTCACCAGCGGTTTCACCGCGCAGGTGCGGGTCGTGGCGCGCTGCAAGAACCAGGGTGACCATGCCGGGCTGATGGTGCGGATCGACGAGCAGCAGTGGCTGCGCGCTGGCATCGGCTACTTCGACGACACGCCGCAACTGCTCAGCGTCCTGACCCAGGGCCGTTCGGATCTTGCCCTGGGCGCACCGCTGGGCGAGCGGGAAGAGGTGTGGCTGAGGGTCACCCTGACCCAGGGTAGCCTGCGGGTGCAGGCCTCGCTGGACGGTCAGCGCTGGCCGCTGCTGCGCCTGGCCAGCTTGCCAGCCGCCGCGGAGTACCGGGTCGGCCCGGTCTGTGGCACCCCGGAGCGGGGCGGCATGGAAGTGGCGTTCAGCGAGTTCAGTCTGCAAGCCCCGCTGCAACGAGGCCTGGCCGATCTGAGTTGAGGTAGTGTTGATAAGCTATGTTTTACGATCTAGCGAGCTAGAGTCGAACAAGGCAAAAACGCCTGAGGAAGCGGAGTTTACAAATGGTAAATGAGCATTCCGAAGGCGTTTTTAACGCAGTTAGGCCGACGCGCAGCAGATCGTGGCTGAACATCAGCCGACGGTAACGGGGGGCAGTTCGACCTGCTGCACCTGCACCGCCTTGCGCGGCGCGACCACCTTGGCGACACCGTCGACGACCTTGTCACCGTGTTGGTTGAACACGCGGGTGGCCAGGTTCACGCGAAACTTCGGCAGCTTTTCCAGCACCTCGATTTCCACCGTCAGGGTATCGCCCAGCTTGACCGGCTTTTCGAAGGTCATGGTCTGGTCGACATAAAGAGTGCCTGGGCCCGGCAGGTTGCAGGCCACCGCGGCGCTGATCAGGGCGCCACTGAGCATGCCGTGGGCGATGGGCTCGCGAAACAGCGTCTTGGCGGCGAAGTCGGCATCTAGGTGCAACGGGTTGCAGTCCCCGGAGAGGGCGGCGAACAGCAGCACGTCGCGCTGCTCGATGGTGCGGGTCACGGTCACCTTCTGGCCGATCTCGAGGGCTTCATAAGGGATGTTTTCGGTCAGGCTCATGAGGCGCTCCAGCAGCTGTGACAAGGCGGCAGACGCCGCGAAGCCGGGCATTCTACCCAGGCTGGTCGTCTGAGGCTAATCGACGCCCGGAAAAGCCGACAGAGAAGGTGACCATAAATGACTTTATGGTCATTAGGTGACGTTCAGGGCGGATATTGATGCTGTTGCGGGCAGGGCAAAGCTGCTAGGCTCGCAGGGCCGGTTCAGCGCTGATCACGGCACGCCAACGAACAATAACCATAGAGCGGGAGCGGGCTGCATGATGCCGAATTTCTGGAGTGACAAATATCCCGAGGGCATCCAGACAGACATAGACCTGGACCGTTATCGCAACGTCCTGGCGGTATTCCGCGAGGCCTGCCAGACCTACGCCGAGCGCCCGGCGTTCAGCAATCTCGGGCGGACGCTGAGCTACCGCGAACTCTATGAGCTGTCCGGTCAGTTCGCTGCCTACCTGCAGAAGCACACTGACCTGCAACCCGGCGATCGCATCGCCGTGCAGATGCCCAATGTGCTGCAGTACCCGGTGGTGGTGTTTGGCGCCATGCGCGCCGGCCTGGTGGTGGTCAACACCAACCCGCTGTACACCGCCCGTGAGATGCAGCACCAGTTCAAGGATTCCGGCGCCCGGGCGCTGGTGTGCCTGGCCAACATGGCGCACCTGGCCGAACAGGTGCTGCCGCAGACCGACATCCGGCACGTCATCATCACCGAGGTCGGCGACCTGCTGCCGACCTTCAAGCGCCTGCTGGTGAACGCCGTGGTCCGCCACGTCAAGAAGATGGTGCCGGCCTATCGCATTCCCCATTCCATCCGCTTCGTCGATGCCATGACCAAGGGCGAGCACGTCGATTTCGTCGACGCCGACCCGGCGGCGGAGGATGTCGCCGTGCTGCAGTACACCGGCGGCACCACCGGCATCGCCAAGGGCGCCATGCTGACCCACCGCAATCTCGTGGCCAACATGCTGCAGTGCCAGGTGCTGATGACCAAGTACCTGGGCGGCGGTGCCCAGGTCATGATCGCGCCGCTGCCGCTCTACCACATCTATGCCTTCACCATTCACTGCATGGCCATGCTGATCCAGGGTAACCACAACGTCCTGATCACCAATCCCCGCGACCTGCCCGCGCTGGTCAAGGAACTCAGGCAGTGGCGCTTCAACGGCTTCGTTGGTCTCAACACCCTGTTCGCCGCCCTGTGCAACAGCGAGGAGTTCCGCCAGCTGGATTTCTCCCAGCTCAAGGTGACCTTCTCCGGTGGCATGGCGCTGCAGCAGTCCGTGGCCCTGCGCTGGGAAGAGGTGACCGGCTGCGGCATCTGCGAAGGCTACGGCATGACCGAGACCAGTCCCGTGGTGAGCTTCAATCCGCTGGAGCGTCGCCGGCTGGGCACCATTGGCGTACCGGTACCAGGTACCGACTGCAAGGTGGTGGATGCCGATGGCGTGGCCCTGGGCTTCGACACCCCCGGTGAACTGTGCGTCAAGGGGCCTCAGGTGATGAAGGGCTACTGGCTGCGCCCCGAGGCCACCGCCGAAGTCCTGGACGCCGAAGGCTGGCTGCGTACCGGCGACATCGCCGTCATCGAACCCGATGGCTATCTGCGCATCGTCGATCGCAAGAAGGACATGATCCTGGTGTCCGGTTTCAACGTCTATCCCAACGAACTGGAAGAGGTGCTCTCCCAGTTACCCGGGGTGCTGCAGTGCGCGGCCATCGGCATTCCCGACGAGGTGGCAGGGGAGAAGATCAAGGTGTTCGTGGTGCCCAAGCCGGGTGCATCCCTGACCACCGAACAGGTGCTCAAGCACATGCACGACAACGTCACCGGCTACAAGCGACCCAAGTTGGTGGAATTCCGCGACAGCCTGCCGACCACCAACGTTGGCAAGATCCTGCGCCGCGAACTGCGTGACGCCGAACTCAAGAAGACGTAACAGGGCTTCACCATGTCCCCCGCGCCGCTACCTCTCGTCGACTGGTAGCGGTGCCGCCGGTCTCCAAGCATGGTTTTCGCAAGAGGTTCGGGTATAAACCGCAGGCGGCATTTTGCCGTCATCTCTTCGACCTCTCTCCTTGAGGACACACCATGCGAATTTGCGTACGCCAGGCCTTGCTGGGCCTCTTCCTGCTGGGCTCCAGCATGCTCGGCCAGGTCCAGGCGGGTGAACCCATCCGCGTCCTGTTCGTGGGCAACAGCTATACCTTCGTCAACGATCTACCGGCGATGGTCCGTCAAATGTCCGTCGAGGCCGGCCAACCCCGCCCGCTGGACGTCAAGCATGTGACCTTCAGCGGCGCCAGCCTTGAGGAACACTGGAAGCGCCACGACGTGCAGGACGAGCTGGCCAAGGCCAACTACGACTACGTGGTGATCCAGGACCACAGCATGATGCCGGTGAAGAATCCGGACCTCACCCGTCGGTACGTCCGCCTGATCGCCGATCTGGCGCGCAAGGACGGCGCCCAGCCGATCCTCTACCTGACCTGGGCACGGCAGAACAACCCGACCATGCAGGCGCAGCTGGACAGCGTCTACACCCCCCTGGCCAAGGAAACCGGCGCGCTGCTGGCCCCGGTGGGCCAGGCCTGGCAGAAGGCCCTGGCCGATCAGCCGCAGCCGGGGCTGTTCCTGCCCGACGGCAGCCACCCGTCCTTTACTGGCACCTACCTGACCGCTTCGGTGTTCTATGCGCTGATCTACGGCACCCGTCCACCGCTGCCGGCCGCCGGCGAGAAGATCAAGTTCGATCATGCCGATCCGGCCGATCTGCAGCAGGATGCCTGGAAGGCGCTGCAATCCCTCGACATGGCGCTGCGCACGCCGCCGGCCGGATTGAACATGGCCAGTGTCCAGGCCAAGCGCTGAGAGACTGTTCAAAGACTGCTGCGCGTCGGCCAAACGGCGTTGAAAGTGGCTTCGGAATGCTCATCTACTAATTGTAGACTCCGCTTCCTCAGCCACTTTCGCCTTGTTTGTCTCTAGCTCGCTAGCCTTTGAACAGCCTCTGACCTCGTGTTGCCTTTGCGCGACCAGGCGTCGCGCAAAGGCAGGCAACCCGGCGGTTTTCCGCCCGCCGTTCTTGTAAAGCCCCGCCAGACCCCCCAACTCTTTTACACTTACCGGTCCAAACGACCGCCGTCGAAAGAGTTTCATGACCGATACCCCCGCCGTTGCCCGTCTTGCCGCCAACCTGGATCAGGCCTTCAACGCCGATCGCCATCGCCTGAGACGCCAGCTCCAGGCCTTGCAGAAACAGCCCGATCCAGCCCGCGAGGCCCAGTGGCTGGAACGCTTTCAGGCCTCCTGCGCCAAGGTCGAGGCGCGGCGTGCCAGCGTGCCGCGCATCCGTTACGACGATGCCCTGCCGATCGCGGCCAAGCGCGAGGAGATCAAGCGCGCCATCGAAGGCCATCAGGTGGTGGTGATCGCCGGCGAGACCGGTTCGGGCAAGACCACCCAGTTGCCCAAGATCTGTCTGGAATTGGGCAGGGGTGTACAAGGGCTGATCGGCCACACCCAGCCCCGCCGGCTGGCAGCACGCAGCGTGGGTGCGCGGGTAGCGGAGGAGCTGGGTTCGCCGCTGGGCGAGCTGGTGGGCTATCAGGTGCGCTTCGAAGACCAGAGCACCGACGCCACCCTGATCAAGCTGATGACCGACGGCATCCTGCTGGCCGAGACCCAGCACGACCGCTTTCTCGAACGCTATGACACCCTTATCGTCGACGAGGCCCACGAGCGCAGTCTCAACATCGATTTCCTGCTGGGCTTTCTCAAGACCCTGCTGCCGCGCCGACCCGATCTCAAGCTGATCATCACCTCGGCCACCATCGACCTGGAGCGCTTCTCCCAGCATTTCGACGGCGCGCCCATCGTCGAGGTGTCCGGGCGGACCTATCCGGTGGATACCTGGTACCGCCCCCTCAGCGCCGAGGTGGACGAAGACGGCGAGCGGCTGGTGGACGACCTCTCCGTGGACCAGGGCATCCTCCAGGCCCTGGACGAGATCGAGGCCCACGAGCGCAGCGTTGGCCAGCGCCCGGGCGATGTGCTGGTGTTTCTGCCCGGCGAGCGCGAGATCCGCGATTGCGCCGAGGTGCTGCGCAAGGCCCAGCTAAAATTCACCGAGGTCTTGCCGCTCTATGCGCGGCTGACCCCGGCCGAGCAGCAGAAGATCTTCCAGCCGCGTCCCGGACGCAAGATCGTGCTGGCCACCAACGTCGCCGAGACCTCGCTGACCGTGCCGGGCATTCGCTACGTGATCGACAGCGGCACCGCGCGCATCAGCCGCTACAGCTATAGAGCCAAGGTCCAGCGGTTGCCTATCGAAGCCGTCTCCCAGGCCAGCGCCAACCAGCGCAAAGGCCGCTGCGGGCGGGTCGAGCCGGGCATCTGCATTCGCCTCTACAGCGAAGAAGACTTCCTGGGGCGGCCGACCTTCACCGATCCGGAGATCCTGCGCACCAACCTGGCGGCGGTGATCCTGCAGATGCTGCATCTGCGCCTGGGTCGCATCGAAGATTTCCCCTTCATCGAGCCGCCGGATGGCAAGGCCATCAAGGACGGCTTCACCCTGTTGCAGGAACTCTCGGCGGTCGATGTCGAAGGCCGCCTGCTGCCCCTGGGTAGGCAACTAGCGCGCCTGCCCGTCGATCCGCGCCTGGGCCGCATGCTGCTGGAGGCAACGGAGCAGGGCAGTCTCGCCGAGGTGCTGATCGTCACCAGCGCCCTGTCGGTGCAGGACCCGCGCGAGCGCCCGGCCGATCGCCAGACCCAGGCCGACCAAGCCCATGCCCAGTGGAAGGACCCGGATTCGGACTTCGCCGCCCTGGTCAATCTCTGGCACGGCTTCGAGGAGCAGCGCCAGGCGCTGGGCTCCAATGCCCTGCGCAGCTGGTGCCGCAAGCACTTCCTCAACTACCTGCGGCTGCGCGAATGGCGCGATGCCCATCGCCAGCTGACCCTGCTCTGCCGGGAGCTGGGGCTCCAGGCGCGCAAGACCGAAAGTCCGGCGCCGGCACCCGCGGAGGTCGGCAACAGACCTGCGCCTACCACCGACAAGCACGTCAACGCCAAGGCCCAGCAACAGGCCGAGGCCAGCGAGGCGGCGGTGCGTGCCCGCGGCTATGCGGCGCTGCACAAGGCCATTCTCGCCGGTCTGCTCAGCCAGATCGGCCAGAAGAGCGAGGACGGCGACTACCTGGGCGCGCGTCAGCGACGCTTCTGGATCCATCCCAGCAGCGTCATCGGCCGCAAGAAACCCACCTGGATCATGGCCGCGGAACTGGTGGAGACCACCAAGCTGTTCGCCCGCATGGTGGCCAAGATCGAACCGGACTGGATCGAGCCGGTGGCGGGCCACCTGGTCAAGAAGACCCATCTGGAACCGCACTGGGAGAAGAAGCGCGGCCAGGTGGTGGCCTATGAACAGGTCACCCTCTATGGCCTGATCGTGGTCGGCCGCCGCCCGGTGCACTTCGGCCCCATCGATCCGCCTGCTGCCCGCGAGCTGTTCATCCGCGAAGGCCTGGTGCGTGGCGAGATCAACAGCCGCGCCAAGTGCCTGGCGGCCAACCGCGCCCTGCTGGAACGCCTGGACGAGCTGGAGGCCAAGGCGCGGCGCCGTGACATCCTCGCCGACGAAGAGACGCTGTTCGACTACTATGCCGCGCGCCTGCCGGCGGACGTCTACCAGACCGCCACCTTCGACAGCTGGTATCGCCGCGAGAGCGCCAAGCAGCCTGACCTCTTGCTGATGCGTGAAGAGGACGTCCTCGCCCGCGAAGCCAGCGAGGTGACCGCCACCCAGTACCCGGACACCCTGCGCCTGGGCGAACTGATCTTGCCGCTGTCCTACGAATTCGACCCGACCCATCCCCGCGATGGCGTCACCCTGCGGGTGCCCGCGCCGCTGTTGCCACAGTTGCCACCCCAGCGCCTCGACTGGCTGGTGCCGGGGTTGCTCTATGATCGCTGCGTGGCCCTGGTGCGCAACCTGCCCAAGGCCTTGCGCAAGAACTTCGTCCCGGTTCCGGATTTCGTTCGCGCCGCCCTGGACAAGATTCCCTTCGGCGAGGGCTCGCTCCACGAAGCCCTTGGGCGCGAACTGCAGCGCATGACCGGCGCGCGCATTCCCGACGAAGCCTGGCCGGAAGCCGAAGCCGGCCTGGACCCTCATCTGCGCATGAATCTCGAAGTCGTCGATGCCCAGGGCAAGCCCCTGGGCGAAGGTCGCGATCTGGCCGAGGTGACGGCGCGCTTCGCCCAGGAAAGCCAGGCGGCACTGGCGCTACCGACACAGAAGCGTCAGGAGCAGCGCCCGGTGGAGGCCAAGGCCTTCGCCGAGGTGGCGGCCAAGACCCAGCAGCAGGTGGCAGGACTGTCGATGACGGTCTATCCGGCACTGGTGGACGAGCAGGGCACCGTACGCGAAGGCCGCTTCGCCACCCAGGCCGAGGCCCGCTACCAGCACCGTCGCGCGTTGCAGCGACTGCTGCTGCAGCAACTGACGGAGCAGGCCAAGTTCCTGCGCGGCAAGTTGCCCGGCCTCACCGAGCTGAGTCTGCTGCACCGCGAATTGGGTCGGCCGGAAGCCCTGGTGGAAGATATCCTGTTGGCCAGCCTGGACGCCGCCATCCTCGCCGACGAAGCCGAGCTGCCCCGCGATGGCGCCGGCCTGGCTTCATTGGCCGAGCGACGCAAGGCGGGCTTGACCGAACAGGCCGAACGGATCGCACGCCTGACCCTGGAGATCCTCAAGCTCTGGCATGGCCTGCAGAAGAAATTCAAGGGCCGCATCGACCTGGCCCAGGCGGTGGCCCTGAACGACATCAAGGCGCAATTGGCCAGCCTGGTCTATCCCGGCTTCGTCCGGGATACGCCGCTGGAGTGGCTCAAGGAATACCCGCGCTACCTCAAGGCCATCGAGCAGCGTTTCGACAAGCTCGGCGGCCAGGTGCAGCGCGATCGCGTCTGGAGCGGCGAGCTGGCCGGACTCTGGGAGCAGTATCGCGCCCGCGCCGCCAAGCATGGTCAGGAGGGCAAGCGCGACGCCAACCTGGAGCTCTATCGCTGGATGCTGGAAGAGTACCGGGTGTCGCTCTGGGCCCAGCAACTGGGGACCCGGATGCCGGTGTCGGACAAGCGCTTGAACAAGCAGTGGAGCCTGGTGGAGGCCTAGCGCGGTCATTCATCGGAGCCACCGCTGGCCCGGGTCGGCCGTTGTCTGAGTGAAGTCAGGACCCAGGCCAGTTTTCGCGTCCACGGCGCCCGCGATCGCGTTCTGACCCCAGCCCGTCGCGGTTGGGTGTCCGGTTCGAGTGCGCGGCGTACGCCATACCGAGGTGGGGCGATTGCCGATTAATGGCTAGGCCGTTGCGCTGACGGCCATCAGGTTATCGTCCATCCCGCTCGGACTGGCGCGCCAGGCGTTGATGTCTGGCGCCGGTCTAGCGTGGCAATACCTGGCGCAATGACCCGCCCACATCCGGCAGGTCCATCTCGATGCGCCGCCACCAGGCTTCCGCAAAGCTGTAGCAGGCGAAGGCGATCAGGCCGAGGCCGACCACGGACAGGATCAGTCCGCCGAAGGGCAGATTCTGCAGGCCGTTCAGGGCGTCCTTCATGCCCGGCGGATGCAGCGCCTGATAGCGCGAGCCACTGACCACCAGCAGCACCGCGATCTCGACGAAGGCTATCCCACGGGCGATGAGGCCGAAGCGACCGATGGGGCGGATCAGCCGCAGCTGTTCCGGACTGGCTTCGAGATAGCGCTCGAAGCTGGCCTTCCAGCCCTTCACGAAATGCGCGAGGCCCACTCCCAGGGGGATCAGTGCGGCGATGTACACCAGCAGGTTGGAATAGCGCCAGCTGAGCAGCATCTGCAGAAAGTCATTGGTGTCGCCACCCGAGCCACCGCCCTGGCGCAGGCCGCTGACCAGCAGGCCCAGGGCGAAGAAGGCCAGGGCGCCGTAGGTGATGCCGCCTACCAGTAGGCCGGCGCGGATCACCAGGCCCTTGGGCTTGCTGCCATGGTCATCGACATCGCGGATGGCCTGGAGGATGCGCCAGGCCGCGAAGGCCACCAGGCCGACCACCACCAGGCCGACCAGGAAGTGGCCGAAGGGTTGGGCGAGCAGGGCTTCCAGGCTGTCATGGCTGTCCGCCGGCTGGCCAGAGCCCCGTGCGGCCAGCAGCGCCAGCACGCCGATGATGAGGTAGACGAGGCCACGGGCGGCATAGCCGCCGCGGGCCAGAAGAGTGAGTCCGGTACGGGTGCGCATCTGTTATGTCCTGTTACATTCTGCCTTGTACTGACCAATGGGCCGCGCGCGGGTTCTGGCGGGCGGACAGGCGCATCAGGGTGCTGGCAGGATGCGGCGTTAGGCCTTAGGCTCGCACCCTTTGCCCGGCGATCGGTTCATGGACAAGGCACGACTGCTCACCCTCATTCTTCAGGCACTGGAAGCCGACCGCGACGTCATCAGCCAACAGCTGACGGCCAGTCACGAAGCGGCTACCCACAGCGAAAGCAAGGCCGAGAACAAGTACGACACTCGTGGTCTGGAGGCGGCCTATCTGGCCGACGGCCAACGCCGCCGCCTGCACGAGATCGAGCTGGCGCTGGCCGCCTACCGGGCGTTGACGCCCGTGGCCATGACCGATGGTATCCGCGTCGGTGCCCTGATCGAGCTGACCACCCCGACGGCCAGCCGCTGGCTGTTCCTTGGCCCGGATGCGGCGGGGCTCAAGGTCAGGCTGGACGGCCAGGAGGTGCTGGTGATCTCGCCCCGCGCCCCCTTGGGGCAGGTTCTGCTCGGTCGGGAGGAGGGTGATGAGGTGGCGGTGACGGTGGAGGGCAAGGTGCACCGCCAGGAGATCGTGGCGGTGCACTGAGCCTCAGGCTGCCCTCAGGGATCACCGTAGGTTGGGTTGAGCGCAGCGAAGCCCAACAGAGTCCAGCCTCGGTGCATGCCCTGTTGGGCTTCGACGATGAAGCCGTCTCAGCCCAACCTACGATCCGCGCTGCCAAAGGAACACCGTAGGTTGGGTTGAGCGTTAGCGAAGCCCAACAGAGCCCAGGCTTGATACAAGCTCTGTTGGGCTTCGACGATGGAACCGTCTCAGCCCAACCTACGATCCGTGCTCCCAAAGGAACACCGTAGGTTGGGTTGAGCGCAGCGAAGCCCAACAGCGCCCAGGCTCAATGTATGCCCTGTTGGGCTTCGACGATGAAGCTGTCTCAGCCCGACCTACACGCTCTTGCGACCAAAGCCTTAGGCTTCGACGCCCTCCACTGACTTGGTAGCTCGGGGTGGGGTTGCCTCTTCCTTTTCCTGCTTTGGCCGGTGCTGATCCAGCCAGGCGCGGCCTTGGTTCTGGGCCTCGTCGACCTTCTTGTTCAGCTCGTCGAAGGTCCCGCCCAGGGTTTCCCGGGCCTGTTCGCGGGCGGCTTCTTCCACCTTGGTGGCGAAGCTGTCCGCCGCCTTCTCCGCGCTGTCGCAACCGCCGAGGCCGAGCAGCAGGAGGATGCCTGCAAGACTGAGGATGACTCTGGTGTTCATGGTCGACTGCTCCTGTTCACGAAGGCCGATTCAGCGAATCGCGTGATTCCTGACCGGCGGCGGTGTGCTTGGCTTCGCCGCGGGTCTTATACAGCGAGACCAGTACGCCGCCGGCCAGCAGGCCCAGGGTCACGCTCAGGGAGATCACCGGCGGGATCTTGCCGATGATGCCCACCAGGAAGATCTTGCAGCCGATGAACACCAGTACCAGCGCCAGGGCGTACTTGAGATAGGCGAAGCGGTGGATCATCGCCGCCAGGGCGAAGTACAGGGCGCGCAGGCCCAGGATGGCGAAGACGTTGGAGGTGTAGACGATGAAGGGATCCTGGGTGATGGCGAAGATCGCCGGCACGCTGTCCACCGCGAACACCAGGTCGGCGCACTCGATCACGATCAGCGCCAGGAACATCGGCGTCACCCAGAGCACCGTCTTGCCGCTGGCATCGGGCTGGCGCACGAAGAAGTGCTGGCCATGCAGCTCATCGGTCACCCGTAGTTTCTTGCGCAGGAACTTGATGAAGGCGTTGTCGTCGAGCTTGGGCTCTTCGTCCACCTTGGCGAACAGCATCTTGACCCCGGTGATCACCAGGAAGGCGCCGAAGACATAGAGGATCCAGTCGAACCTGTGGATCAGGGCGGCGCCCAGGCCGATCATGATGGCCCGCAGCACGATCACCCCGAGAATGCCCCAGAACAGCACCCGGTGCTGATACTCACGCGGAATGGCGAAGAAGCCGAAAATCACCGCCATGAGGAAGACGTTGTCCATGGACAGCGACTTCTCGATCAGGAAACCGGTGACGTAGTCGAGGCTGGCATCGGCGCCCTTGAGCTGCCAGACGAAGAGGGCGAACAGCAGACCCGCGGTGATGTAGCCGGCGGACAGCAGCAGGCTCTCCTTGACCTCGATGGGCTTGTTCTCCTTGTGGAGGACACCCAGGTCGAAGGCCAGCAGGGCGATGACGACGGTGAAGAAGGTAAGCCACATCCAGGTGGCGGTGCCGAGGAAGTCGGCGAAGAAGAATGCATGCAGGGCGTTCATGAGCCCCTCCTTAGTCAAGTTGCAAGACTATGACTCGACATGGCGGCACACGCCGTCAGAGGGGCCCGGGTCACCCATACAGGATTTCGAACTCGCGCACATTCAGCAAGGGTTGCAGTTTTACAAAATGCAACCGCTTTAGGTCAGGCCTCTCGGGAGGAATGGTGGCCGGTGATCAGCCAGCGACCCTCGATCTGCTCGAAGGTGAAGAGGAAGCGCGCGGGGACACTGATGACCTGCTCACCTTCCCGATAGTGAAAGACATAGAGCCCGCCGACGACCACGGTGCCGAGCGTGCTGCTGACCCTTTTCTTGAAGATCTGCACATCGCACACCAGCCCTTCGTTGGCGAGGAAGTTGCGAAAGTATTGGCGTCGGCTGTCCTCGCAGTCCCGGACTTCGTTGGAGAGGGTAGGCACCAGGATGGCGTCGGGTGCATAGAGGGCGAGAATGGCTTCCACCTCGCGGGTGGCCACGGTCGCGGCCCAGGTATGCAGGGCGGCCTTGGCCCCGGCAAGGCAGGCGATTTCTTCATTGGAGCGAACAGGCGCGTAGCCAGGCGTCGCGACGGACATGGCGTTATCCTCAGGCGAAAGTGCAATTGTTATAATATAACAACTTGCCTGGAGCAGGTGAGCTGTACGGACACATCGTTGGGGGATGACGCCAGTTCGTGGCGTCTAGGTCAGGGCAAGGCAAGGTCGCCGTCGGCTGCCGGCGACGGAAGGGGACGGCGAATCAGCGATTTTCGATCTTCGAGCGCAGCGGGATCTCTTCGCGCGAATCCGTGTCGCTCACCGGTTGGCCCACCATCTCTTCATAGACCGCCGGCTGGGCGATGAACAGGCGAACATCCTTGACGTCGTCGAGGATACGCCGGGCTTCTTCCACCGAGGCCACGTGCAGGGTCGCGCCCTTGTCGTCGGCGACCGGTACCGAGGTGCCGTCCACCAGCGCATGGATGACATAGGAGCCACCTTCCATGGACACCAGATTGACTTCCTTGACCGCGCCGGCCTTGATCTGCTGATTCAGCTCTTTGACATTCATCGAGAAACCTCGGTTATCACGCTAAGGAGCCCTGCGTGACGGCAGGGACAGGTATGGATTCGAGGCGGGAGCGGGGCCGGGAGTTCCGGGGTGGCGGTCTCCTGGGTGCGTCCCGCTGCCCTTGTCAGTACCCCGTCATCTCCAGATAGCCCACCCCCTTGGCGCTGCCCTCCACTCTGACCGGTCCCTCCCAGTAGGGCGTACCCAGGGCCATCCACGCATCGGGGTTGATCGCCGCGATGCGCAGGTCGAGCTGCTGCCCCGGCAGAGTGATGGACCAGCGTACCGGCACCTCGCGTCCGGCTACCCTGTAGGTGGACTCCGGTGCCAGGCGGATATCGCCGGGATGCAGGGGTTGGTTGTGGCCATCGGCGGCGATCAGGTTACCGAACAGATAATGCTGGCCGTCGGCCTGGCGCAGGCGATAGAGCATCAGCTGGCGACCGTCGTCGAGGTGCAAGGAAAACCAGTCCCAGCCTAGTTGATCGGCAGCCAGGTGCTGGCTGCTCCATTCGCGATCCAGCCAGGCGAGACCCTTGACCGGCACGCGCCGGCCCTCGATCTGCAGTTCGCCCTGGGCCTGGAAGAAGGGCTGGCTGTAATAATAGGACGCCTGGCCGCTGGCGGATTTGCGACTCACCCCGCCTTCGCCCTGGAGCACCAGCGGGCCAGTGGCGGCGAGATTCAGCCGGTAGGCGAAGCCCGGACCCTTGGCCTGGACCTCGGCCCGCCCGGTCAGGTCGCCGCTCAGCCGCCAGTCGTCGATCCAGGCGGAAAAGGGGGCGGCCGTCACCCCGGCCTGGCCGATGCCGCCGCGACCCTGGGTCTGGGCGGAGAACTGGCGGGTTTCGCTGGTGAGCCCGGCATGGCCTAGCCAGAGGTTGCCGTTGCCCCAGCCGGGCTGGTCGGCGCCGGGGCGCAGGGCATTGCGGAACAGCGTCCACTGCACGCCGTACTGATGGCCCTCGGCATCGCTGAGGTTGGCGGTGACGTACCACCACTCGATGCGAAAATCCGGATGGGGACCGTGATCGGCGGGAAAGCTGAACACCTTGCCCGGTACCACCAGGGCGAAGTCTTCGCTGCCCTGGCCGAGGCCGGCGAAGCCCTCGGATGCCGGCTGCTTGTCGCAACCGGTGAGCAGCAGGAGTGCGACCAGCAGGGCCCTAGCGTTCATTGCCGAGTTCTCGCAGCAGATCCAGTGGTTGACTGCGCTGCAGCCGCAACAACGGCCAGGCGGCCGCCAGGAGGGTCGCCAGCAGGGCAATGGCAGAAAGCGCCAGCAGTTGACCTGGAAAGACCTGCAGGGGCAGTCGCCAGCCGAAGGCCTGGACGTTCACTACCGCCACCAGGCACCAGGCCAGCAGGATGCCCAGCGGCATGGCGAGGGCCAGGGTAAGAAGGGCAAGCCCCAATAGTTGCCCCAGGCTGAGCAGGATCAGTCGTGAACGCTCGATGCCCAGCGCCCAGAGCGGCGCGAGCTGGCCCAGACGCCGCTGCGCCTGGCCGAGCAGGGCGATGAAGAGGGCGAGGCCGGCTACCGCCAGGGTCAGAGCGTTGAGCGCCGCGGTGGCGCTGAAGGTGCGCTCGAAGACTTGATCGGCATAGCGACGCAACTGCCCCTGGTCGATGGAATGGCTGGTGTCCAGCCCGAAGCGCTGCTGCAGCTCGCTACGCAAGGCCTCTACCTGTGGGGGCGCCATGCGAACGACGATGCGCACCAGGGTGGCCTCCGGCCACAGCGCCCGCAGCCGTGCCTGGGACAGCAGCACATGACCGCGCGGATTGCCATAGTCGGCGTAGGTGGCCAATATCGGGGCGGACCAGCGACCCTGGCTCCCCTGCAGCTCTACCCGCTGGCCCTTGACCACGCCCAGGCGGCGGGCCAGTTGCTCGCTGAGCATCAGGCCGTCGCCGGCGAAGAAGGGCGTCCAGGCCTCGCCACCGGCATCCAGCAGCGGCCAGTGTCGACGATAGAGATCAGCGTCCAGGATACCGCTCAGGGTGGACGGCTGGCCTTGAATGCCCGTCTCCAGTTCGTACACCGGCAGCACCGCGCCGACGCTGGGTTGCCGGGGCAGCCAGTCGAGCAGGGCCGCTGCCTGGGTAGCATCCTGCGGGCGCAAGTAGAGTTCGGCGGCCAGGCGCTGGTCGAGCCAGCCATCGAAGGTGCGGCGAAAACCCTCGGTCATGCTGCCGGCGCCGACATTGGCCGCCAGGGCCAGCAGCAGCGCCATCAGCGCCTGGGATAGACCGGGCAGTTGCTGCCGGGCATCGGCCAGGAACCAGCGTGAAAGGGGGCGCCTCGCTCGCTTCAGCAAGAGATCCAGCAGGGCGCTCAGCAGCGGCGGCAGCGCCAGGGCAGCAGCCAGCAACAGGCAGCCGAGCAGGGCCAGGCCGCTGGCCAGGCTGTTGCCGCCCAGCCATAGGGCCAACGCTGCCAGGCCCCCCAGCAGGGCGCCCAGGGCCTGGCGCCTGAGCCAGCGACCATGGGCGGCGCGCCAGGCTTCGCCCTGGGCCAGGGCCAGCAGCGGTAGCCGCGCCGCACGCCACAGACCATCGGCACCGGCCAGCAGGGCCCCACCCAGGCTGAGGCCGAGGCCGGCCAGCCACCAGGCCGGACTCAGGGTCAGGCTGCCGGCGATTTCGGCGCCATAGAGACCGCGCAGGCTGGCCGCCACATCGGGTAGCAACAGCGCCGCCAGAAGATAGCCGCTGGCAACCCCCAGGGCGCCGGCCACCAGGGCGATCAGCGCCAGCTCCAGGGTCAACGCCAGCACCAGGGTCGCGGCCGAGAGGCCACAGGCGCGCAGGGTTCGCAGCAGGGCGCGGCGCTGTTCCAGCGCCAGACCTGTCGCGGCATGGACGATGAACAGGCCGACGGCAAAGGCCAGCAGGCCAAGCGCCAGCAGATTGAGGTGGAAGCTGTCGGTCAGACGATCCAGCTCGGCGCCTTGGTCGTTTTCCACCCGGTGCAGGTCGACGCCGTCGAAGCTGGGCAGCGCGCGCTGAAAGGTCTTTGGCAGGATCAGCCGGGAGAGCTGGTCCGGTGCGTCCAGCAGGCGCTGGGCCTGGCCGATGTCCAGTACCAGGGTACCGGGCGCCAGGCCGGGCCGGGGTTGCAGCGGTGGCAGCGGCAGGCCGTCGGCGCGGTGTAGCACCTGGCCCGCCTGGAGCTGCCATTCATGCAGCGTCTCCGGCGCGATCCAGGTGGTCCCAGCCGGACTGAGGAAGTCGTACAGGGCCGCGGGCGAGGCACCGGCCGCCACCCCCTGGTCACTGGGCAGGCTGACCGGTTCGATGCCCAGCAACGGCAGGGTGCCCTCGCGCTCCGCCAGGGTCAGGCGGCCCTGCAGGACGGGCGACACCGGCCAGCCCTGCCGGCGCAACTCGACGAACAGCGCCTGGGTGAAGCGCTTGCCGTCGCGGGCCTCCAGACTCGACTGGTCGGCACCGAAGAGCGCGCTGGCCTGGGCATAGCTCTGGCGGGCCTGGGCATTGAGCGCCAGCACCCCGATCAGCAGTGCCGTCGCCAGCCACAGGCCGGCGATCAGGCCGGCGAGTTGCAGGGGATGCCGCCGCCAGTGGCTGACCAGGCTGTGCAGACTCCAGAAGAGCAGCCTCATGGCCGAGCCACGGCTGCGCCGCCAAGGCGTCCGCGTTCCAGCTGCAGGGTGCGATCGAGATGGCTGGCGATGCGCGCGCTGTGGGTCACCATCAGCAGACTGCTGCCGGTCTCGGCCACCAGCTCCAGCAGCAGCGCCAGGGCCTGGTCGCCGCTGGCTTCGTCGAGGTTGCCGGTGGGTTCATCGGCCAGCAGCAGGGGCGGCCGGGAGGCGAGGGCGCGACCCAGGGCCACGCGTTGCTGCTGGCCGCCGGAAAGCTGCTCCGGATAGCGCTCCAGCAGGGCGGCTAGCCCCAGGCGTTCGGCGAGTTCGGTTTGCCAGCGCGGATCATGACGGCCGGCCAGCCGCGCCTGGAAGGCGAGATTATCGGCCACCGTCAGGCTGGCGATGAGGTTGAATTGCTGGAAGATCAGCCCGATGCCCTCGCGGCGCCAGGCAGCCAGGGCCCGTTCGTTGAGGGTGGAGAGCTCCTGGCCAGCGGCCTGGATGTGGCCCTGGTCAGGCCGGTCGAGTCCGGCGACCAGGTGCAGCAGGGTGCTCTTGCCACTGCCGGATTCGCCCATGAGCGCCAGACTCGCGCCCCGTGCCAGGCTGAGGTCCACGCCGCGCAGGACCGGCAGTGGGCCCTGGGGCGTAGGATAACTCTTGTGCAGATCGGTGATGGTCAGCATCGCGCCTCCAGCGCCGGTCGTGGTCTGCAATCGACCGGGCGGGGGCGGCGACGTTCAGCGCGGCTAGCGGCGTCTGGTCTTGCCCTTGCCGGTCTTCTCGTCTTCCTCGCGCTGCAGGCGCTCGCACTTGCGCACCATGGTGAGGTAGTACACGGCGCTGCCGGCGAACAGGATGACGGGCAGCGCCAGGGACATCTGCAGCAGGCTGCCGGGGAAGGCACTGGGCACCCAGTGGTGATAGAGCAGAATGCCGATCGCCAGCAGCACCGAGTACAGCAGGCCGTAGCCACCGGCCTTGCGCGATTCGCGGGCGAGGTCGAGGGGCGGGCGATTCAGATCGTTGGGCTCGAACATGGAGGTCTCTGACTGGCACTGAAGAAGGCGCTAGTTTAGCGCCTGGACGCCTGGCGGTCGCCACTGCTCGGGTGCCCCGGACAAGACGTCGCAGGGGCTGCCCGCCGCTCGTTCACGCGATGTTCAGGCAGACATAAGCTTGAAATCTTATCCTTTGCAGCCATTTAGAGGCCTGGCGATGGCAAGCGAGCAGGTCTCCTTGTAAGCTCGATCAGTTATTTGAACGCGCACAATGCGCACGGATAAGGAATCAACATGAAACAGTATCGGTTGGCAGCAGCGGTGGCCCTGGTGGGTCTGGTTCTGAGCGGCTGCGACTCCAAGCCCAAGGTCGAGCTGGAAAGCCCGGCCCAGAAGGCGTCCTACGGCATCGGCCTGAACATGGGCAAGAGCCTGGCCCAGGAAGGCATCGACGACCTGGATCCCAAGGCCGTCGCCCTGGGTATCGAGGATGCGGTAGGCAAGAAGGATCAGAAGCTGACCGATCAGCAGCTCACCGAAGCCTTCGCCGCCCTGCAGAAGCGTGCCGAAGAGAAGATGACCAAGGTCAGCGAAGACAACGCCAAGGCCGGCAAGAAGTTTCTCGAAGAGAACGGCAAGAAGCCTGGCGTGATCACCACCGCCTCCGGCCTGCAGTATGAAGTGGTCAAGAAGGCCGACGGTCCGCAGCCCAAGCCCACCGATGTGGTCACCGTGCACTACGAGGGCAAGCTGGTCGACGGCACTGTGTTCGACAGCTCCATCAAGCGTGGCACCCCGATCGACCTGCCGGTCAACGGCGTGATCCCGGGCTGGGTCGAGGCGCTGCAGCTGATGCACGTCGGCGAGAAGATCAAGCTGTACATCCCCTCCGAGCTGGCCTACGGCGCCCAGAGCCCGAGCCCGGCGATCCCGGCCAACTCCGTGCTGGTGTTCGACCTGGAACTGCTCGGCATCAAGGACGCCGCTGCCGCGGACGCCGAAGACGCCCCGGCTGCTCCGGCTGCCGATGCTCCGGCCGCTGCCGAAAAGGCCCCGGCCAAGAAGTAAGGGGTTCTCGCTCCGCCAAACGCCCTGCTCGCAGGGCGTTTTACATGGTGCCGGGGAAACCCTGGGACATCGGTGCGATCCAAACCCGGGTGTGCGACGCCCTGTGCCCTGCAGGTCCGCACCTATCGTCCTTACCCGCTCGAGGTGTCCATGAAGCCGCCGAAGAACTTTGATCGCTACCTTGGTATCGCCCAGCGGCTGCTGATCCGCGGCCGGCTGCCAGCCCTGTTGCTGGGGGTCGCGCGCAAGACCAGCAAGCGGGGGCTCAAGCTCGGCGAGGCGCGCGATACCCTGAGCCTGTTCCATCAACTGCTGCTGGCCTGGTGGCGTGGCCAATACCGCGGGATCAGCCGCAAGACGCTGCTGACCGTGGCGGGCGGCCTGGTCTACTTCCTCCTGCCCATCGACCTCATTCCCGATTGGGTACCCATGTTCGGTTTGCTCGACGACCTCGCCGTCCTGGCCTGGATCGGCAAGGCCTGCAGCGATGAGCTGGACGGCTTCCGTGCCTGGCGTGATAACCGTACCGCGAGTCAGCAGGCGGCCCTGGCGGCCCTGCCTGACAAGCACGAGCGGCCGGCGGCAGGTGTCGCCCTCGATCAGCTGCGGGATTGAACGGCTTGAGCGTACGCATCAGTCGCCAGCACTGGCTGGCCCTGCTGGATGAACTGGAGCGCGCGCGGCGTAGCCGCAGCCTTCTGACCTATCGCTCGGTCATCGAACGGTTGGGATTGCCCCAGCCGGCGATGGTGACCCTGACCACGGCGCTGGAATACCTGGCCGCTCTAGATCGTCGCGAGGGTCGACCGCTGCGCAGTGCGCTGGTGGTCAGCCAGAGCGGCACCCGTATCCCCCGTGAGGGCTTCTTTGATTGCGCCCTGCGCCTGGGTGCGCTGGAAGGCTCGCCCCAAGTGACCGATGCCGTCAGCTGGCATGCGGCCGAGGTGACGCGGGTGTTCGAGCACCGCTATCCCGATCACCACCAGGAGTAGGCGTCAGGCGCGCATCAGGTGCAGGCTGTAGCCGGGCACCTGCTTCGCGTTGCGCTTGGCTTCCGAGGCGAGGCCGGCCAGGCCGCTGGCATCCACTCGCTTGCCGGCCTCCTTGTCCAGCTCCACGACCCCCAGTGACAGCGACAACAGCGGATACTCGCGACGGCGACCATCTCGGTCGTAGGCGAGAAAACAGCCAGCCTCCAGGTGCTCGCTGCGATAGAAATACCGGCAGCGCTCCTGGAAGGCCGCCATCAGACCGTTCAGTCTTTTCCGCCAGTCCGCCGAACCCAGCACCACCAGGAAGTCGTCGCCGCCGATGTGGCCGACGAAATCCTGCTGCGGATCCAGGCGCTCGGAAAGCGTCTGCGCCAGGCAGAGCAGGACCTCGTCGCCCTTGGCGTAGCCATAGAGATCATTGAAGGGCTTGAAGCCGTCGATGTCGACGTAGCACACCACGGCTTCGCGCTGCTGATCCAGCAAACGCGTGAGGCACTGCTGAATGGGCACATTACCGGGCAGCTGGGTGAGGGGATTGGCGTGCTTGGCCTGCTGGATGCGCTGCTCGGTGATCAGCCGCAAGACATCCATCACCCGACCGACCCCGACATAGCGACCGCCCTCGGTGATGATGAAATCCTCTTCGATGCGCTGGCGTGCCCGCGCGGTGAGCAGGCGGCTGACCTGTTGCAGCGACTGGTTGGATTCGGTCGCCAGGAAGTCCTGGTTCATCAACCGGGCGATGGGCTTGCGGGCGAACACCTCGTGGGCGAAGGGCTTGAGCAGCGCCGAACTCAGCTCGTGGTGATGGACGATGCCTACTGGGCGGTCGTCGTCATCCACCACCGCCAGGGTATTGAGGCTGGGTTGCAGACGAAAGCGCTCCAGCACCGCCGGGATCAGCATGTCCTGGCCTACGGCGACCTGTTCCACCCGGAGGCCGGCGACCGTGGTGGACTCCTCGGCGAGCTCCGAACTGCGGCTGACCATGACCGGCAACAGGGTCTGGATCTCCCGCGGTGGCGCGGCGCTGGGGCGGCCCAGCAGATAGCCCTGGACCAGGTCGACACCCATGCTGGCCAGGGTCGACAACTCTTCGTGGGTCTCGATGCCTTCGGCGATGACCTGCGCGCGGGAGGCTGCGGCCATCTTCAGGATGGAGCCGACGAATTCGCGCTTCACCGCATCGCGGTGGATGGATTCGATGAAATGCCGATCGATCTTGACGAAGTCCGGGCGCAATTCCGACCAGCGTCTGAGGCTGGAATAGCCGGCACCCAGATCGTCCAGAGCGATGGAAAAGCCCATGGCCCGGTAGTGATGCAGGGCGGTGGCCAGCAGCGCGAAGTCATCGATGGGCGCCTGCTCGGTCAGTTCGATGACCACCTGCGCGGGAGACAACCCCAGGCGCTGCAGCAACTTGAGGGTCTGGCCCGACTGGTGCGCCGGTTCCAGCAGGGTTTCCGGGCAGACGTTGAGAAACAGCAGACCATCCAGGGCCAGCTCGCGGAAGGTCAGGCAGGACTGCTGGCGCGCGGCGATTTCCAATTCGGACAGGCGCCCGGCCTGACGGGCGGTGGCATAGAGGGGCAAGGGCGAGTGCAGCGGGGTATTGGAGGCGCCGCGAATGAGGGCCTCATAGCCCAGGATGCGCCGCTCGCTCAACGAAACGATGGGTTGAAAGAGCGAATGCAGCTCGCTGTTGGCGAGAATGCGATCCAACACCCCAGCCTGGTCGTTAAGCGTCATGGTAAGCCTGTAAGAACCCAGAAACGAAAATGCCCGGGGGTCGCACTTGGCGACCCCCGGGCATTTCACGACAGAGATGTGACGCTTTGATGTCAGCGCTTGGGCGGTGTCTGACTCAGGTCCAGATAGTCCAGCATTACATGACCGGACTCCATCAGGTAGGCGTCATCCTGCGGCTTGGTCTTGTCGTCGTCGATCGCGGGATTGTCCTCGTCGATCTTCTTCAACTCCTTGAGCGGGGCTTCGCCCTTCTCCTGGCGACGCTGGTTTTCCATGGCCAACTGGCGGTTGTCCAGGGCGGTCTGTGCAGCGCGCCGCTTCTGCTCGTTGAGGCTGACGGTGGTATCCGCCGCCAGTTCCTGGGCGAGCTTCAGCCGCTCGCGAGCGAAGATGAAGTCGGGATCCTTCTGCACCCGCACGTCATGCCGCTTGACCAGCTCCGGCAGATAGTTGGCGAAGGGGTTGCTCAGGCCGTTCACCGCCGGGGGGATGGTGTCCCAGGGCATGGAGTCGGGCAGGGCGCTTTCGCCGATCTGCTTGGTATCCACCACCGCTGGATAGTCGATGTCCGGCAGCACGCCCTGGTGCTGGGTGCTCTGACCGGAGACGCGGTAGAACTTGGCGATGGTCAGCTTCAGCTCGCCATGGTTGAGCGGCTGGATGGTCTGCACGGTGCCCTTGCCGAAGGTCTGGCCACCGACGATCAGCGCGCGGTGATAGTCCTGCATGGCACCGGCGAAGATCTCCGACGCCGAGGCGGACAGCCGATTGACCAGCACGGTCAGGGGGCCCTTGTAGAAGGCACCGCCTTCGTCGTCGGCCAGCACCTCGACCTTGCCGTCGCCATTGCGCACCAGCACGGTGGGGCCCTGATCGATGAACAGACCGGTCAGCTCGGTGGCTTCCTGCAGCGAGCCACCGCCGTTGTTGCGCAGGTCCAGGACGATGCCGTCGACCTTTTCCTTCTGCAGCTCGCCGATGAGCTTCTTCACGTCACGCGTGGTGCTCTTGTAGTTCGGATCGCCCGCGCGGTAGGCCTTGAAGTCCAGGTAGAAGGCCGGCACGTTGATCACCCCGAGCTTGTAGTGCTTGCCCTCGTGAGGAACGTCGATCACGTGCTTCTGGGCGGCCTGTTCCTCGAGCTTGACCGCTTCGCGGGTGATGGCGACCACCTTGGTCTTCTGGTCGTTCGGCGCGTTGCTCGCCGGAATGATCTCCAGCCGCACCTTGGAACCCTTGGGTCCGCGAATCAGCTTGACCACCTCGTCCAGACGCCAGCCGATGACATCGACCATCTCGCCATCGCCCTGGGCGACACCGACGATCTTGTCCGCCGGCGCGATCTGCTTGGACTTGTCGGCCGGGCCAGCCGGGACCAGGCGCAGGATCTGCACGTAGTCGTTGTCGTTCTGCAGTACCGCGCCGATGCCTTCGAGCGACAGGCTCATGTTGATGTCGAAATTCTCGGCGCTTTCCGGCGAGAGGTACTGGGTGTGCGGGTCATAGGACTCGGCGAAGGCGTTGATATAGGCCTGGAAGACGTCTTCGCTGCGGGTCTGGTTGAGGCGTGCCAGCTGGTTCTTGTATCTCTTGGTCAACTGCTGCTGGATCTGCGGGTCGGTCTTGCCGGACAGCCGCAGGCGCAGGACCTCGTCCTTGAGCTTGCGATGCCAGAGATCGTCCAATGCGGCGGTGTCCGCCGGCCAGGCCGCCTTCTCGCGATTGGTGTTGAAGGATTCGTCGACAGTGAAGTCGAGCTTGCCGATACCGGCGTTGAGCAGACCCAGGCCGTAGTTCAGCCGCTCGGTCATGCGTTGGGCATAACGGCGGTAGATGGCGAAACCCGGTTCGAGATTGCCCTGCTTGAGGTAGTCGTCGAAACGGGTGCGCGCGGCGTCGAATTCGCGGATATCGGCGGCATTGAAATACAGCCGGCCGGGATCAAGCATCTTCAGATAGCTGTCGTAGATCTTGATCGACTGGGCATCGTTGAGCGGCGGCTTGCTGTAATGGTGGCGCTTGAGCAGCTCGACGATGTTGAGGCTGGCGATGACCTGGTCGCGGTCGGGTTGCAGTTTCTCGGCGCCTACCGGCGCGTTGGGCTTGGCGAAGAGGGGCGTTGCGCTGACGCCAAGCAGGACAACGAGGGCGGTACGGGACAAGAGCTGCTTCATGTGTATTCGACTAATGCACGGAAAGGAATAGGCTATAGGCCCTTCCCGGCCCGGGCGGTTCCGCGGCCTGGGGAAGTATGACGGGCGCTGACGAAAGTCGTCTGACGGCGGTCTGAAGGATAGCGACGATCGGAGGGGACGGCTGTGACAGCCCCGCGTCTTCCGGTCCGCTCGACTCCCGCAGAACCCGCCGGCGCAGGCGCTTTTCGTCAAAGCCTGAGCCACTATGGAGGCACCGTGAACGCATTGCAAGGTATCGAAGGGCAACTGGAATGGCAGTCACTGAGCGCTCGCGCTCTGGCGCCCGGGGAAATTCGCATCAAGGTGGCGGCCGCCGGTCTCAACCGCGCCGATCTGCTGCAATTGGCCGGCAACTATCCGCCGCCGCCCGGTGCGCCGGCCACCCTGGGTCTCGAATGCGCCGGGGTGGTCAGCGAGACCACCGCGGATTCGCGCTGGCAGGTCGGTGACCGCGTCTGCGCGCTGCTGGCCGGCGGTGGCATGGCCAGCGAGGTGGTGGTGGATGGACGCCAGGCGGCGTCCGTGCCGGACGGCCTGTCGCTGATCGAGGCGGCGGCGCTGCCCGAAGTCTGGGCGACCGCCTGGAGCAATCTGTTCGACCTGGCCGCGCTGCAGCCGGGGGAAAAGGTACTGCTGCACGCTGGTGCCAGCGGCGTCGGCTCGGCCGCCATCCAGCTGTGCAAGGCCTTCGGCAATCCCTGCTGGGTCAGCGTCGGCTCCCAGGAGCGCCTGGCCCACTGCGAGCGCCTCGGCGCCGAGGGTGGGGTGCTGCGCAAGACCGATCTGGAAGGCCTGCGCGACTTCGCGCCCTTCCACGTCATCCTAGATCCGGTCGGGGCGAACTATGCGTCGCTCAACCTGGATCTGCTGGGCCAGGACGGGCGCTGGGTGCTGATCGGTCTCATGGGCGGCCGCCAGGCCGAGATGGATCTGGGCAAGGTGCTTGGCAAGCGCATCCGCATCATCGGCTCGACCCTGCGCAACCGCTCCGTGGAGTTCAAGGCCAAGACCATGAGATCCCTGGAAGCCAAGGTCTGGCCACTGTTCGCCGAAGGCAAGCTGAACGTCAACCTGGAACGCCGCTTCACCGCCCAGAACGCCGAAGCCGCCTTTGCCGCCCTGGAAAGCAACGAGGTGAACGGCAAGGTAGTGTTGGTGCTGGACGAAGGGTTGGAATAGTACCGGCAGGCGCCTATTGATCGCGGTCAGGGCGGTCCGCCGACGATTGGGCGTAGGTTGGGTTGAGCGCAGCGAAGCCCAACGGGTCTTGCTCGGAGCCGGCCATGTTGGGCTTCGACGATAAAGCCGTCTCAACCCAACCTACGAAAACACCGGCAACTAGTGGGATTGGCCGTAGGTTGGGTTGAGCGCAGCGAAGCCCAACGGGGTCTTGCTCGGAGCCGGCCATGTTGGGCTTCGACGATAGAGCCGTCTCAGCCCAACCTACGAAAACATCGGCGTCCGTAGGTTGGGTTGAGCGCAGCGAAGCCCAACAGGGCCCTGCTCGGAGCCGGCCATGTTGGGCTTCGACGATGGGGCTGTCTCAGCCCAACCTACGAACATCGGTACTCCATGGGAGCGCCCGTAGGTTGGGTTGAGCGCAGCGAAGCCCAACGGGTCCTGCTCGGAGTCGGCCATGTTGGGCTTCGACGATAAAGCCCTCTCAACCCAACCTACGAAAACACCGGCACCCCGCAGGAGCTGTCGCGATGCGAGTTACCGCCAGCTGAGGATCGGCCAGCCGGCCGCTGTGGCGCGTTCGCGCAGTACCGGATCGGGGTTGACCACGTGTGGCTTGCCCACTGCTTCCAGCAGCGGCAGGTCGTTGCGTGAGTCGGAGTAGAAGCTGGCGGAATCCAGCAGGCTGCGGTCGCCGCCGAGCAGTTCCAGCAGCCGGGTGAGCTTGCCTTCGCGAAAGGTCATGACCCCCTCCACCTGGCCGCTGTAGACGCCGTGGCTGACCTGCAGGTCGATGGCCAGCACCTCTTCCACGCCGAGACGTTCGGCGATGGGCTCCACCAGATGCACCCCGGAGGCCGAGACGATGATCACCCGGTCGCCAGCGGCGCGGTGGGCGGCGATGCACTTCATGGCGTCGCTGAAGATCAGCGGTTCGATGACGTCCTCGACCCAGGGTCCGACCTCGAAATCCACCTCTTCGGGCGTGCGGCCCACCAGGGGTTCGAGGTGGAAGGCCATGTAGTCTTCCATGGCCAGTTCGCCCTGGGCATAGGCCGCCATCAGCTCGCTGTCGCGCCGCACGTAGGACTCGCGGTCGACCCAGCCAAGGACGCCCATCTGCTGGCTCCAGAGACTGGAGCAGTCACCGTCGATAAGGGTTTCGTCGAGATCGAAAATCGCCAGGGTCATGCCACTTCTCTCAGGCTGTCGGAATCGACGGCCAGGGTGACGGCTGTGCCGTTCGGCTGCAAGGCCGTCGGGCCATGGTTGAGAACGTCGACATTGAGTTCGCCGGCTTCGGTGGCGATCCGGTAGCGGATCACGTTACCCAGCAGGCTGTGGCCGACGATGCGGCCGTTGAAGCCACCCGCCACGCCGAGGCGGATGGCCTCGGGGCGAATCGCCACCTGCCCCTGAAAGGTCTGGCCGAACAGCCGGCTGGCCTGGTCGGCGCTGAGCAGGTTGTAGTTGCCGATGAAGCCGGCGGCGAAGGCATCCACCGGCGCGGTGTAGAGCGTCTCGGCATCGCCGCTCTGGACGATGCGTCCTTCGCGCATCAGCACGATGCGATCGGACAGGGTCAGGGCTTCTTCCTGATCATGGGTGACGAACACCGTGGTCAGGCCCAGCTCCTGCTGGATGGCGCGGATCTGTTCACGCAGGTGGCGACGGATGCGGGCATCCAGCGCTGAGAGGGGTTCGTCGAGCAGCAGCAGGCGCGGCCGCACGATCAGCGAGCGCGCCAGGGCCACGCGCTGGCACTGGCCACCGGAGAGCTGATGCGGATAGCGCTCGGCGAAGCCCTGCAGTTCTACCAGGGTCAGGGCCTCGCCCACCCGCTGCCCGATTTCGTCCCGCGCCAGCCGTTGCATGCGCAGGCCGAAGGCGACGTTCTGCGCCACGGTCATGTTGGGGAACAGGGCATAGCTCTGGAACACCATGGCGATACCACGGCGTTGTGGTGGCAGCTTGGTGATGTCCTGGCCAGCCAGCACGATGGCACCGCGATCGACCTCGGTGAGGCCGGCCAGGCAGCGCAGCAGGGTGGACTTGCCGCAGCCGGAGGGCCCCAGGAGGGTGACGAGTTCGCCTTGTTCGGCGTGGAATTCGATGTCGGTGAACAGGGTGTTGGCGCCGTAGCGCTTGTGCAGTCCCTTGACCGCGAGATAGCTCATGTCCGCTCCCGATTGAGGCGATTGGCGATCCAGGTCATCAGCAGCACCGCGAAGAAGTAGGAAATGACCAGGGCGCTGGTGAGGTGGCCGCTGCCGTTGCGCAGGTTGTAGAGGTAGATCTGCAGGGTCTCGTAGCGCGTCCCCACCAGTAGGTTGGCGAAGACGAATTCGCCGATGAGAAAGGAAAAGGACAGGAACAGCGCCACCATCAGCCCGGTGCGCAGATTGGGCAGCACCACCAGCAGGGCGGCGCGCCAGGAACTGGCGCCGAGCAGGTGGGCGGCGTCCATCAGGTCACGCAGATTCAGCGCCTGGAGGTTGTTGCTGATGGCGCGGTACATGAAGGGCAGGGCGATGGTGAAATAACAGAACACCAGGATCCAGGGTGTGCCGGTCAGCGGCAGTGGGCCCCCGGCATAGAGCTGCAGCAGACCCACCGCCGAGACCACCGGAGGTACCGCGAAGGGCAAAAGGATCAGCACGTTCATCAACGCATCCAGCCGCGGGAAGTGGTAGGCGATGGCGAACATGGCGGGCAGGATCAGCACGCAGGAAAGCGCCAGGGCGCCAAAGCAGATCGCCAGGGAACGACCGAAGGCGGCGAGAAAGCGCGGATCGCTCCACAGCTGCAGATACCACTTGAACGTGAAGCCGGCCGGCAGCAGGGTCGCCGACCACTGGGTGGCGAGGGAATAGACCAGGGTCGCGGCCAGGGGTGCGAACAGGATCAGAAACAGCAGCCAGACCACCAGGCGATGATAGAGGCGCTCAGCTCTGGACATGACGACTCCGCCGCAGCAGCCACTGATGGACGAGGGTGATCAGGGTCATGAAGGCCACCAGCAGCATGGCCAGGGCGGCGGCCAGGTTGGGCTCCAGATAGATGTCGCCGGAGACCAGGGCGGCGATGCGCACCGGCACCACGTTGAAGTTGCCCACGGTGAGGGCGTAGACGGTGGCGTAGGCGCCCAGGGCGTTGGCCAGCAGGATGATGAAGGTGCCCACCAGCGCCGGGCTGAGCACCGGCAGGCCGATATGCCGCCAGTATTGCCAGGTGCCGGCGCCGAGCAGCGCTGCCGCATCGCGCCAGTCCTGCTTCAGGGCCTCGAAGGCCGGAAACAGCAGCAATACGCCCAGGGGGATCTGGAAGTAGGTGTAGATGAGGATCAGGCCGCCCTTGGTGTAGAGGTTGAAGCTCTCGATCAGTCCCAGCTGCTTGAGCGCCAGGGTCAGGCAGCCATTGATGCCCAGCAGGATGATGAAGGCGAAGGCCAGCGGTACCCCGGCGAAGTTGCTGGTCATGTTGGTGAAGGCCACCACGAAGCCGCGCAGTCGCGAGTCCACCCGCGTCAGCGAATAGGCACCGACCAGGGCGATGAGCAGGCCGCAGACGCTGGACCAGAGCGAGATCTCCAGGGAGAAGCGGATGGCCTGCAGGTAAAAGGGCGAGCCGAGGATCTCGGCGTAATTGCCCAGGCCCCAGCCGCTTTCGCTGGAGTCGAAACTGTTGAAGGCGATCCAGGTCAGGGGCGCCAGCTGGAAGGCGCCGAACACCAGCAGGAAAGGCAGGATCAGCAGCAGGGCGAGCCAGGGCCGCTTCATGCCAGCAGCTCCCGGCACCAGGGTTTGTCGTGGGCCAGCCCCAGCAGGCTGCACACCGTTCCGCATATCTCCACCTGCCGCGGCGTGGCCTCGCCCAGGGAGAAGCCTTCGCCGAACACGAACAGCGGAACCTCGCGTTCTTCCGCTAGCGTCCCGCCATGGCTACGGTCATCGTTCATGCCGTGATCGGCGGTCACCAGCACCTGGTAGCCGGCGTCCAGCCAGGTAGGCAGATAGTGTGACAACAGGCCATCGGCGCGGCGCGCGGCATTGCGGTATTCGGGGCTGGAGAGACCGTGCTTGTGGCCCGCGTCGTCGATGTTCATCGGATGCACCAGCAGGATGTCCGGGGCATGGGTGAGGCGCAGGTGCTCGGCGTCGTCGAACAGGTGGGAATCCGGGTAGTGGTCGGCGTAGTAGAAGTGGCCGTGCTGGATCGGCAGGCCGGTGTCGCTGACGTGCCTGTCCCGGCCCGGCTCGAAGGGGCTGCGGTTATAGAGTTCGCTGACCCAGTGATAGGCGGCTGCCGCGGTGGTGAGACCGGCGGCCCGCGCCAGATGGAACAGGCTGGTCTCGGTCGAGAGTCGATTGACACCGTTGTGGACGATGCCGCTGCTCACCGGTGGCACCCCGGTGAGCAGGCATTCGTAGAGCGGCCGGGAGAGCGAAGGCAACTCGCACTCCAGGCGGTAGAGGCGACCCCGGCCGGCCAGGCACAGCGCCTGAAGGAAGCCGAGTCCGTGTTCGGCGACCCTCAGGGCGAGTCCGTCCAGCACGACCAGGATGACCTTCATGACGTCACTGCTGCATGTTGATCAGGACGTGTTCCTGCCAGAGCCGTGGCAGGCGCTTGGAAGTCTCTTCCCAGGCCTTGGCGTCGGTGATGGGGCGCGCCTTGGCGTATTGCGCCTGGGGCAGTAGCTTGGCCTGGACGTCCGCCGGCAGGGTCAGGTGCTCGGCGCGGATCGGTCGGGCATAGCCCTCGGCCAGGTTGATCTGGCCCGCGTCGGAGAAGATGTACTCACGGGCCAGCTTGGCGGCATTGGGGTGCTTGGCGTACTTGTTGATGATGGTGGTGTAGCCGGAGGTCACCGAGCCGTCGGAGGGTATCAGCACCTCGAAGCGCGAGCGGTCGATCTGGTCCCGGTAGTTCAGGGCATTGAAGTCCCAGACCACGCCCACCTCTACCTCGCCTTTCTCGAGGTTGGCCACCACCGGGTTGGTGAAGGACAGGCGGCCCTGCTTGGCCAGCTTGGCGAAGAAATCCAGCGCCGGCTTGATGTTCTTCTCGTCGCCGCCGTTGGCGTAGGCCGCGGCCAGCACGCCGCTCACCGCCTGGGAGGCGGCACTTACGTCACCGATGGTGACCTTGTAGGTGCCCTTGAGCAGGTCGGCCCAGGAGTGGGGCACGTCCTTGACGGTCTGCTTGTTGACGATGAAGGCGATGGTGCCAGTGTAGGCCAGCGCCCAGTGGCCGTCGCTGTCCTTGGCCCAACTGGGGATCTGCTCCCAGGTACTGGGCTTGTAGGGCTGGGTAACGCCCTTCTGCACGGCGATGGGGCCGAAGGAGGCACCGACGTCACCAATGTCGGCGGAGGCGTTTTCGCCTTCGGCGGCGAATTTGGCGATCTCCTGGGCGGAGCTCATGTCGGTGTCCTGGTGCTTGAGGCCGTACTTCTGCTCCAGGTCCTGCCAGGTGCCTTTCCAGTTCGCCCAGGTATCGGGCATGCCGACGCTGTTCACCTGGCCTTCCTTGCGGGCGGCGGCTTCGAGGGCTTTGAGATCGACGGTATCGGCGAAGGCGGTACCGGCCTGTACCGCAACAGCAGTGGCCAACAAGGAAGCAAGCAGACGGGTCATACGGGCGCTCCAGGTGTTAGGGCTTGGTCTAGGTCAGCAAGACACCGGCCAATCTAGGAGCGAGGTATGACGATTTGATGGCAGTTCGCCCCGTTCCACCGCTGGCACCGGCGCTGCAGTCGTCACCAAGCGGTCATCTGGCCGCCCTAGTCTCCCAGCAAACCCTAGTCGAGGCGTTCCGGGTGCACCAATCCGAAGCTGGTCTAGTCCAAAGAGGTGCGCCGGGCGCCAGCGCCATCCGCCAGGCGCTGCAGGAGCAGATCGCCCATGGCCTGCTGCTGGCGATGGAGCGCTTGCCGTCCGAGCGCCAGCTGAGCGAGCTGTTCGCCACCACCCGCATCACCCTGCGTGAGGCCCTGTTGCAACTGGAAGCCCTGGGCCTGATCTATCGCGAAGAGCGGCGCGGCTGGTTCGTTGCGCCGCCACGCCTGGCCTACAACCCCCTGGCCCGCACCCATTTCCACGCCATGGTGGAAGCCCAGGGTCGTCGACCGGCCACCGAGGTGTTGGCGGCGCGGCAGATGCTGGCGTCCGCGGAGATATGTCGCCTGCTGGAGTTACCGGCGTTGTCCAGCGTCTATCAGATCCGCCGGGTGCGCCGCGTGGACGGCCGGCTGGTGCTCTATGTCGAGCACTACCTCAATGCGGCCTACTTCCCGGGCTTGCTGGAGCACGACCTGCAGCGTTCCCTCACCGAGCTGTATCGCGACCGCTACGACATCCGCTACGGCGAGGTGCGCTTCGAGATCCTGCCGACGGCGCTGCTGCCGGAGGCGGCCCAGGCGCTGCGGGTGGCGCAGGGCAGTCCGGCGCTGCATATCACCCGCATCAACCACGACCAGCAGGGGCGACTGATCGATTGCGACCTGGAATTCTGGCGGCACGACGCCATCCAGGTCAGGGTCGAAGTACCGGACTAGGCTGGCTTCAGAGCGGCAGTTCGCTGCTCGCATAGAAGGCCGTCAGCACCTTGATCAGATGGCCGAGGTCGTGGCTGCCGGCCAATTCGCGGATGGAATGCATGGCGAAGGTGGGCAGGCCGATGTCCACGGTGCGCACTCCCAGCTGACCGGCGGTGATGGGGCCGATGGTGGAGCCGCACCCCATGTCGCTGCGTACCACGAAGCTCTGTACCGGCACCGCTTCGCGTTGGCAGAGGTCGCGGAAGAAGGCCGCGGTTTCGCTGCTGGTGGCATAGCGCTGGTTGGCGTTCACCTTGATCACCGGGCCGCCGTTCAGTTTCGGGCCGTGGTTGCCATCGTGCTTGTCGGCATAGTTGGGGTGCACGCCATGGGCGTTGTCGGCCGAGATCAGCAGCGAACGTTGCAGGGTGCGGGTAAAGGCATCCCCGGCGGGCAGCAGGCGTTGCAGCACCTGTTCGAGGAAGGGACCATCGGCGCCGCAGCAGGAGGTGGAGCCCACTTCCTCGTGATCGGTGCAGACCAGCACGGCGTTCTCGTCGCCCTCGGCGGCCAGCAGGGCTTCCAGACCCGCATGGCAGGACAGCAGGTTGTCCAGGCGAGCGGCGGCGATGAAGTCATCGTCCAGCCCGATCAGGGCGGCGGGCTGGACATCATAGAAGCTCAGTTCGAAATCCAGCACCTCGGCTTGGTCTATGCCGTGTTCCTGCTGCAGGCGCGCGGCCAGCAGGGCGCGGAAGTCGCGCCGCTCGCCGGCCGGCACCTGGGCCAGGATCGGCGGCAGCTCGTTCTGGGCGTTGATGGCCCAGCCCTGGTTGGCCTCGCGATTGAGGTGGATGGCCAGGTTGGGGATGATCGCCAGCGGCTTGCGGAAGTCGATCAGCCGACTCTGCACCCGACCCGCGGCGCGATAGGTCACCCGGCCCGCCAGGGACAGGTCGCGGTCGAACCAGGGCGCCATCAGCATGCCGCCGTAGACCTCGACCCCCAGTTGCCAGAAGCCCTGCCGCTGCAGCTCCGGCTGCGGCTTGACCTTGAGGCAGGGGCTGTCGGTATGGGCGCCGACCAGGCGCAGGCCGCGCTCCAGCGGCTGGGCGCCCAGGCGCACGGCGATCAGCGAGGAATCGTTGCGGGTGACGTAGTAGCGGCCACCCGGCTGCACGGACCAGCTTTCGCGTTCGTCCAGGCGCTGGTAGCCGGCGGCTTCGAGACGGCGGGCAAGGGCCGCGGTGGCGTGGAAGGGCGTGGGCGAAGTGGAGAGGAAATCGATGAGGCCTTGGATCTGATCGGTACGCATGGACGACTCCGGACGACAAGGCGTTCAGTCTAGGTTCTGGACCAAGGGGAGTCGAGCGTAGCGCCCAGGCTCAACGGCGCTGCAGCACCAGGTGGTGGATGTGCCAGTGCTTCGACCGTCCGACCGCGGTGTGGCCGTCCTCTTCCTCCTCGACATGCTGGAGGACTTGCCAGTCCTGGAGCAGCTGCTCCAGGGCAGCGGCGGCGACGACCGTCACGCCCCTGCTGGCCCAGCCGTCCCGCTCGCCGAAGAGCTGGCCGCAGAACAGACCACCCGGGCGGACGGCCGCGGTGATCCTGGTCCAGAGCGCGGGAAAACTCGCCGGTTCGCAAAAGGGCAGGGCGAAGCTGGAATTGACGAGGTCGCAGCGGGGAATTTTGGTCGTCTCGAAGCGCTCTTGGCGGGTCTCCAGACGGGCCTGCAGCAGGACCGGCACGCGCTGGCGCAATCCGCTCAGGGCTTCGGCCTCGGCATCCACCGCCAGCACCTGCCAGCCGCGTTCCAGCAAGACGAGGGTATCGCGTCCGGTGCCACAGCCCAGATCCAGCGCCAATCCTGGCGGACTCGACCAGCAGGCGAGCGCCTGCAGCAGGGTGTCGCGCGGGGCACCCTGGGCGGTGGCGGCGTAGTAGGAGGTCCAGGAGGACAAGAGGCACTCCTTTGGCTGAGCGCCTCAGTATGCCAGCACCGACGGTCAGAAAGGCGCGGGACTGGTAAAGCTCATACGCTCGCCCGAGAGGGGATGGGTCAGCGTCAGCAGGCGCGCGTGCAGGCAGAGCCGCGGCTGGGCCGCCAGGGCCTCGCCCTCGGCATAGAGCTGATCGCCCAGCAGCGGATGACCGATGCTCAGCATATGGACGCGCAGCTGATGCGACCGTCCGGTGATGGGGGTGAGTTCCACCCGGCTGTAGTGGCCGTGGCGCTCCAGTACCTGCCAGAAGGTCAGGGCATGGCGCCCCAGCTCGTGATCCACCACATGGCGCGGCTTGGTCGGCGGGTCGTAGCGCAGCGGCAATTCGATGCGGCCACTGTTGGCCTCCGGCTCGCCCCAGCAGAGGGCGGTGTAGGCTTTTTCCGTTTCCCGATCATGGAACTGTCGCGACAGCTCGCGATGACTGTCGGCATCCCGCGCCAGCACGATGACCCCGGAGGTCTCCCAGTCCAGTCGATGGACGATGCGGGCCTCTGGATAGCCGTTGTCCTGCAGGCGGGTCACCAGGCAATCGCGGTTGTCTTCGGCGCGACCGGGGACCGACAGCAGCAGGGTGGGCTTGTCGACCACCAGCAGGGCGTCGTCCTGGTGAATGATGCGGATGTTGGAGAGAGGCATGGGATTCCTAGAGGCCATGGTTTCGAATCCTGGCGTCCGCTTGGCAGGTGCCCGAAAATTCGACAGGGCTTAAACGCCAACGGCGGCCCTGGGGCCGCCGCTGTCCTGCCTGGTTCGCATTAGCGGTCGGGCAGGGTGATGTTGAGTTCGAGGATGGAGCAGCTGCCCTGGTTTTCCAGCTCTACCTGGATCTGGTCCTGCTCGATGGGCACGTACTTGCGGATCACTTCCAGCAGGTCCTTCTGCAACTGCGGCAGATAGTCCGGCTGCTCGTGGCGACCACGCTCGTGGGCCACGATGATCTGTAGCCGTTCCTTGGCTATCGAAGCGCTGTTCTGCTTCTTCCGGTCGCGAAAGAAGTCGAAGATGTTCATTCGGCACCACCCCCGAACAGACGTTGCAGGAAGCCTTTCTTCTTCACGTCGAGGAAGCGATAGGCCACTTCCTTGCCGAGCAGTCGCTCCACGGTATCACTGTAAGCCTGACCGGCGTCGCTCTGTTCGTCGAGAATCACCGGAATGCCCTGGTTCGAGGCCTTGAGCACCGCCTGGGATTCGGGGATCACGCCGAGCAGGCGAATGGACAGGATCTCTTCCACGTCCTCGACGCCAAGCATCTCGCCCTTGGTGACACGCTCGGGGTTGTAGCGGGTCAGCAGCAGGTGCTCCTTGATGGCTTCCTCGCCCTTTTCGGCGCGGCGCGATTTGCTGGCCAGCAGGCCGAGCATGCGGTCGGAGTCACGCACCGAGGAGACCTCGGGGTTGGTGACCACGATGGCCTCGTCGGCGAAGTACATCGCCAGGTGGGCACCCTTCTCGATCCCTGCGGGAGAGTCGCAGACGATGAAGTCGAAGGTCTGCTTGAGTTCGTTGATCACGCGCTCGACGCCGTCCTGGGTCAGGGCGTCCTTGTCACGGGTCTGGCTGGCAGCCAGCACGAACAGGTTTTCGAGGCGCTTGTCCTTGATCAGGGCTTGGCTCAGGGTGGCTTCGTTGTTGATCACGTTGACGAAGTCATACACCACCCGGCGCTCGCAACCCATGATCAGGTCGAGGTTACGCAGGCCGACGTCGAAGTCGACGATGACGGTCTTGTGGCCGCGCAGAGCGAGACCGGTACCGATGGCAGCGCTGCTGGTGGTCTTGCCGACGCCGCCCTTGCCGGAGGTGACTACGAGTACTTTGGCCAAACTGATTCACCTTGATCGAAAGTAATAACTGAAGCGACTCGGTGCCCTCGGTGACGAGATTGCAGGCAGTGTCGCGCTTCGTATTGCCCTTGGCGGTTTAGGCGCCAATTGCGAAAAATTCGCGAAATTATCCGTTAAAGGCGGGTGATGTTCAACACATCTCCCACCAAAGCGACCTGTACCGGATTGCCCCATTGCGGATGGCGTCGCAGGTCTTCGGCGACCTTGTACTGGCCGGCGATGGAGAGCAGTTCCGCGGTCAGCTGCTGGCAGAAAATCCGCGCTTTAGTATCACCTTTTACGCCCGCCAATGCTCGGCCACGCATGGGGCCGTAGACGTGGATGTTGCCGTCGGCGAGCAACTCGGCGCCCGGGCTGACCGGCGCCAGTACCACCAGGTCTCCAGCCGGGGCATAGAGCTGCACCCCACCGCGCACCGGCGCGGTGATGATCTTGGTCGGATTGATCGCCGGGGCGGGCGGTACGACAGGGTCGGCTGGCTTGACCGGTTCGCGGTCACGTGGGTCGACCTGGCGCTCACGACCGCCGGAGCTGGGCGGCAGGATCGGCAGGTCGTAGTCGTTGGCGGCGGCCAGATCCCCGCTGCGACTGGCGCGCAGCGCCAGGGTACGCAGGCCGTGGCGACGGCAGAGATCGAGGAGGGCGCCCAGGTCGAGCGGGCCGGCGTCCTCGGCGAGTTTGTCCAGGCCCAGCACCAACGGCGTTTCCTGGAAGAAATTGGGCGCCTGGGCGACCTTCTGGGCCAGTTGCCGGTCCAGGCGGCCCAGGTCGTTGCGGAGAAGCTCCAGCACGGTCACGGCGAGCATGTTGCCCTTGAGCTGGAAGACGGAGTCGCTTTCGGAAGGATCGGCTGCGGTCATGGTGGGTACTTGTGCTTGGATGGCGGGACTTATAGCGGGATGCCCCGCGTGCCGCAACCCTCACCGGGTGTGGGGGGCCGTGACTGTGAAGGCTACGGGAAATCTGCGTGAGGCCTGTAGAATGGCGCGACTTTTTCATGCAGGAGTTCCGATGGAGCGGCCGTCTTTCCGCCTCGCCTTTCTCAATCCACGGTACTGGCCGCTCTGGCTGGGGCTTGGCCTGCTCTGGCTGCTGGTGCAACTGCCCTATGGCGTGCTGCTGCGTCTCGCCCAGGGCCTCGGCTGGATCTTCTACCACGTCGCCCGCCAGCGCCGGGCCATCGCTCGCCGCAATCTGGAACTCTGTTTTCCCCAGCTCGACGAGCGGGCGCGCGATCGGTTGTTGCGGCGCAACTTCGCCAGCAGCGCCATGGCCCTGCTGGAAATGGCCATGAGCTGGTGGTGGCCGCGCCAGCGCCTGGCCCGGCTGGCCCATATCGAAGGCCTCGAACATCTGCAGGCCGCTCAGCGCGACGGGCAGGGCGTGATCCTCATGGCGCTGCATTTCACCACCTTGGAAATCGGCGCTGCGCTGCTCGGTCAGCGGCATACCATCGATGGCATGTACCGCCAGCACAAGAATCCGCTGTTCGACTTCATCCAGCGTAGCGGTCGCGAGCGCCACAACCTGGACGCCACCGCTATCGAGCGCGAGGACGTGCGCGCCATGCTCAAGGTGCTGCGGGCCGGTCGCGCCATCTGGTACGCGCCCGATCAGGACTACGGCGCCAAGCAGAGCCTGTTCGTGCCACTGTTCGGCATTCCGGCCGCTACCGTTACCGCCACCACCAAGTTCGCCCGCCTGGGCCGGGCCCGGGTGCTGCCCTTCACCCAGGAGCGTCTGGCGGATGGATCGGGTTACCGCCTGGTCATCCATCCGCCCCTGGCCGATTTCCCCGGCGAGAGCGAGGAGGCCGACTGCCTGCGCATCAATCGGTGGGTGGAACGCTGCGTCAGCCAGCTGCCCGAGCAATACCTCTGGGCCCACCGGCGGTTCAAGACCCGCCCGCCTGGCGAGCCCAAGCTGTATCCGAAGAAGAGGCGCTAGATGAGCCTGGCCGCCGAGCGGCGCACGGGGCTGATTCTGGCCGGCGGTGGCGCGCGGGCCGCCTATCAGGTCGGGGTGCTGCAGGTGGTGGCGGATACCCTGGCGGTGCGCTCCGAGAATCCCTTTCCCATTCTGGTCGGCACCTCGGCCGGTGCCCTCAACGCGGCGGTGCTGGGCTGCGGCGCCCTGGATTTCGGTCGCGCGGTGGAGCGCCTGGCCGCGGTCTGGTCGGGCCTGGAAACCGCGATGATCTATCGCAGCGATTGGGGCGGGGTGACCCGCCAGGCGGCGCGCTTCGGCTTGCAGACCCTGTTCGGTGCCTGGCGGCAGGAACCGCTGGCGCTGCTCGACAACGCGCCCCTGCGGGCGCTGCTCAGTCGCGAGCTGGATTTCTCCGGCATCACCGCGGCCTTGCGCCAGCGCGCGCTGCGAGCGGTGGCGGTGACCGCCTTCGGCTATGCCTCGGGACAGGCGATGACCTTCTACCAGAGTCAGGGCGTCCTCGATCCCTGGTTCCGCCATCGGCGCGTCGGGGTGCCGGCGCGGCTGGCGGTCGACCACCTGCTGGCCAGCACGGCCATTCCGCTGTTCTTTCCGCCGGTGAAGGTGGGGCGTGAGTTCCTGGGCGATGGCTCGGTCCGGCAGACGGCGCCCATCAGTCCGGCGCTGCATCTGGGCGCGGATCGCATCCTGGTGATAGGGCTGGGCGCGCCGGGTGGCCAGGAGCATGGCGTGCAGGGCCGGCCGCCGACCGTGGCGCAGATCGGCGGCCACCTGCTCAACAGCACCTTTGTCGATGCCCTGGACAGCGATACCGAAACCCTGCGCCGCCTCAACCTGCTGAGCAATGCGCTGCCGGCGGGGGATCCGGTCAGTGGTCGCCTGTGCCGACCGGTGGAGATGCTGGTGATCTCACCCAGCCAGCCACTGGGCGACATCGCCACCCGGCACCGCAAGCGCCTGCCGCCGGCGTTGCGGCAGTTGTTGCGGGGGGTTGGGGTGAATCGGCCTTCGGGGAGCGCCCTGCTCAGCTATCTGCTGTTCGAGGCCCCCTACTGCCAGGAGCTGATGGCGCTGGGGCGGGCCGATGCGCAGGCCCGCCTGCCGGAGCTGCGGGCCTTTCTCGCCAACGCCTAGGCCTTATTCGGCGATCTGCAGTTCCCGCGCCTTGGTGTAGAAATAGCGGATCTTCTCGTACTCGAAGGGCGAATTGAGCTGGCCGTATCTCATGTCGGTCACGTACCTGAGGTTGATGCCGCGCAGCACCATGATCTCCGGGTGGCGACCGCTTTCGTCGCTGACGTTGAGGAAGTTGATCTGCGCCTCGGCGGCGAAATCCACCGCCAAGCCGCCGGTGTCGCGCAGGTTGGACGGGCCGAGGACCGGCAGCATCAGGAAGGGACCATCGCCCACGCCATAGAAGCCGAGGGTCTGGCCGAAGTCTTCCGGCTGCTTGATCAGCCCGACGCGGGTCGCCGGGTCCCACAGGCCGAACACCCCGACGGTGGTGTTGAGCAGCAGCCGGCCGGTGGTGTCCAGGGCGCGGCGGCCCTTGAACTGCAGCACGCTGTTGAGCAGGTTGTTGACGTCGCCCAGGTTGCTGAAGAAGTTGCTCACGCCCGAACGCACGAAGCGCGGGGTGATCCAGCGATAGCCGTTGACCACCGGTAGCAGGACCCACTCGTCCAGCCGGTAGTTGAAGTGGTAGACGTGGCGATTCCAGGATTCGAAGGGATCGTAGACGTCCAGGGCGACCAGGGAGGCCCGTTCGAATTCGCGCTGATCCAGCCCCGGGTTGTACTTGAGGGTCGACAGCGGATTGCTGAAGCCGTCGGCGCCCACGGGAGCGGCCGGCATGGTGTCCGAGCCGATGGTCAGGGTGGAGGATGGCGGCGGGCTCGATTCGGCAGCGAATACCGAAGCACTGGCCATCAGGAGGAGAGCGAGCAGGGACTTAACCACGGGCGAAGAACTCCAGCATGGCGTTCGCGTTGACGCGGTAGTTGAGATTGCCGCAATGGCCGCCGTGGGGGTAGACGGTCAAGCGATCGCCAAAGGTCTTGCGCAGGAAACCCAGGTCCCCCGGGCCGAGGATAATGTCGTCGGCATTGTGCATGACGCCGATCTTGGAGCTGCTCTTCAGATAGTCTTCCAGCGCCGTGAGGCTGGATTTGCGCGCCAGATCGTCGAGGTTCTGCCCCTTGAAGTTCTTTTGCCAGAACGGCATGACCTGCTCGGTCATGTAGCAGTCGAAGTCGCACTGCAGCGAACGGGCGAAGAAGCGCGTCAGGCTGGTGCCCTCGCTGATCGGGTAGGTCGGCGGGGTGATCAGGCCGCGCCGGTTGATCAGGTCGGAGGTGAAGGCGATGTCCGCCGCCGAGAAACGGAAGGACGAGCCGATCAGCATGGCCAGCTCTTCGTTGCTCAGTCGCTCCGGCGAGCGCTGAAAGTCGCGGACCACGGCGTCGTTGAAGTCGACGTAGCCCTTCTCCTGGAAGTAGCGGGTCAGCTTGGACAGGATCAGCTCATAGAAGGTGCGGTTGTTGGTGACGCCCCTCACTTCGGTCTGTACCAGGCGATCCAGGTTGCGTACCGAGGTCAGCAGGTTGACCGGCGGATTCACCATCAGCACCTTCTTGAAGTTGAAGCTGCGCTGGGTCTCGTCGAGATAGGAGACGAAGGCGGCATCCAGGCCGCCCAGGCTGTAGCCGGTCAGGTAATAGTCGGTGACCGGCAGCTTGGGGTGCTGGGCGCGCACCGCCTGCATGGCGCGATAGAGATCCTCGGCATCGTGCGGCGTGTAGCCCGGCGTGGCGGTGCGCGATACCGACACCATGAAGTCCCAGCTGGTAGGCGACGACAGCTGCACCACGTGGTAACCGGCCGCGTAATACAGCCGCTTCAGGTATTCCTGGGTGCTGGAGGAGTAGTTGGCCCCGGTGCCGGCGATCAGGAAGATCAGCGGGGCCGGATGGTCCTGCCGTGCGAGCCGGTAATGGAATTTCTTCACCGGCCAGAAGTTGCCGGGCAGCTGATACTCCCGCTCGGGACGCAGGTTGAGGCTGTAGTCGTCCTGGTCGATGGTGCTTTCGGGCGGCAGCTCGGGCCGGAATTTCTCCGGGGTGGTGACGATGGTGGCTTCGAAAGGATTGACCAGTGGATAGCCATAGGTGGCGGCATCCACTTCGGCGGCCGCGTGCGCGGTACCCCAGAGGCCGGAAAACAGCGCGCCCAGCAGGGCGGCGACGCGCAACGGAAGACGCATGGACAGAGTCCTTTCAGAGGGCTTGAGAGCGTAGGTAAGACAACGGTCCGCCAATAGGTTGCATCGGCAGCCGCAGGTTTCTGCGAGGCGTCGATTACAGAGCGGTCGACGGGCTGCGTCAAGCGACATCGGATGTCGCGGAAAGTGCAGCTCCTGTCGCTAACCGGTCGTTATGCGTCGTCCAGGCGGTAGTGGCCATCTTGCATTGCCCGAATGATGGGGGTGGGGCAACCGCCCGACTTCCATAGCGAGAGGACTGCTGCATGAGCATGGTGAAGAAACTGTTGGGAATAGGACTCGGTGTCGCGCTGACCTCGGCCATGAGCCTGGCTCAGGCGGCCAAGCCCGAAATCACCATCGGCTATGTCGATGGCTGGGCCGATAGCGTGGCCACGACCCACACCGCAGCTGAAGTGATCCGCCAGAATCTGGGCTACGAGGTCAAGCTCATGCCGGTCGCCGCCGGCATCATGTGGCAGGGCGTCGCGCGCGGCAAGCTCGATGCCATGTTGTCCGCCTGGCTGCCGGTCACCCATGGCGCCTACTACGAGAAGATGAAGGACCAGGTGGTCAATCTGAACGTCAATACACCCGACGCCAAGATCGGTCTGATCGTGCCGGAGTACGTCAAGGCCAACAGTATCGCCGATCTGCAGGCGCAGAAGGCCGACTTCGGCGGCCGGATCGTCGGTATCGACGCCGGTGCCGGGGTCATGCTCAAGGCCGACCAGGCGATCAAGGACTACGGTCTGGACTACAAGCTGGTGGCCAGTTCGGGCAGCGGCATGATCGCCGAGCTGACCCGCGCCGAGAAGGACCAGAAGGCCGTCGTGGTGACGGGCTGGGTACCGCACTGGATGTTCGCCAAGTGGAAGCTGAAGTTCCTCGAAGATCCCAAGGGTGTGTTCGGCGGTTCCGAGCACGTGGACACCGTGGCCAACCCGGCCCTGGAAGCCAAGGCCAAACCAGTCTGGGATTTCCTGAAGAAGTTCGCCTGGCAACCCGGTGAGGTCAACGAGGTGATGCTGGCCGTGGAAGAGGGCAAGAAGCCGGAAGAGGCCGCCAAGGCCTGGATCGCGGCCCATCCGGATCGCGTGAAGTCCTGGCTGCCCTGAAACCTGGCCGAATGAAGAACGGGCCCCGCGGGGCCCGTTTTGCTAGCTGTGCAGCTGCTCGGCTGCGTACAGGGTATTTTCCAGCAGGCAGGCCCGCGTCATGGGGCCCACGCCGCCCGGAACCGGGGTGATCCAGCTGGCGCGTTCGCAGGCGCTTTCGTATTCCACGTCGCCGACCAGGCGGCCATCGGCCTGGCGATTGATGCCGACGTCGATGACGATGGCGCCGGGCTTGATCCATTCACCCTTGACCAGTCCGGGCTTGCCCACGGCCACCACCACCAGATCGGCCTGGCTGACATGGTGTTCGAGGGAGCGGGTGAATCTGTGGGTCACGGTGGCGGTGCAGCCGGCCAATAGCAATTCCAGCGCCATGGGACGGCCGACGATGTTGGAGGCGCCGACCACCACCGCATCCAGACCATAGAGGTCGACGCCGGTGCTGTGCAGCAGGGTCATGATGCCCTTGGGCGTACAGGGGCGCAGCTGGGGGTTGCGCTGCGCCAGACGACCCAGGTTGTAGGGGTGGAAGCCGTCCACGTCCTTGTCGGTACGGATGCGCTCCAGCAGCTGGGTAGCATCCAGGTGCGCGGGAAGGGGCAGCTGCAGCAGGATGCCGTCGACGCTGGTGTCGTCGTTGAGCCGGTCGATCAGGGCTTCCAGCTCGGCCTGGGTGGTGCTGGCCGGCAGGTCATGGGCATAGGAGTCGAAACCGACCTCTTCGCAATCCTTGCGCTTGTGCGCCACATAGACGCGCGAGGCGGGATCGGTGCCGACCAGGATGACGGCGAGGCCAGGGGCGCGCAGGCCGGCGCTACGACGTTGAGAGACTCGCTGGGCAATATCCTGGCGCAGGCGGGCGGCAATGGACTTGCCGTCGATCAGTTGGGCGGTCATGGGCGATTTCTGGTGGTGACGGAAAAGGGTCGGCTATTTTCGCATGGACGGGCCTGCTGGCAACAGAGAAGCCTCTGTGGCGGCTAACTCATTCTTTCTGCTTAAAAATTTTTAAAAAATTAGTTGACGGACCTGCGGGAGCTTTATAACATTCGCCCCGCTTGCCGAGCACAGCCCAAGTCACTGACAAGGGCCAGGCAAGAGACTTCTCACCAAGGAAGTCTCTGCTAGGGCAGCTGCCGTAACAGGCGCCCGTAGCTCAGCTGGATAGAGCATCCGCCTTCTAAGCGGATGGTCGCAGGTTCGAGTCCTGCCGGGCGCGCCATTGGCGGTTCGGCGACGGCAAGCAGGTAAGATATGGTGGGCGTAGCTCAGTTGGTAGAGCACAGGATTGTGGCTCCTGGTGTCGTGGGTTCGATTCCCATCGTCCACCCCATATTCAGCGAACGCCAGACCTCGTGTCTGGCGTTCGTCTTTCAAGCGTCTCGCGGACGTGGTGGAATTGGTAGACACACCAGATTTAGGTTCTGGCGCCGCAAGGTGTGAGAGTTCGAGTCTCTCCGTCCGCACCATTCAAGATGCACAGCAAGAGACCGGCCCAGCGCCGGTTTTTTTGTGCCCGCGATTCAGCTAGCAGCTGGAACGCCATGGTTGCGCACCGTTCCCGAATAGCTGCTATCGGCCAGCAGAGCTAGTGTAGATGCCGGAACAGTGGCGCGCAGAAGACGAACGCCAGGGCGGTGCCGCAGAGAAAGGTTGCCGTCCACCGCTGGTTGGTGCGACCGGTAAAACCGTTATCGGCGGGCACCGCCGACTCATCTTTGGCTTGCGCCTGGGGGCGAGGGGCGTCGAACAGGGTGATCGAGCGGGTCAGTTGGGTTCGCATGATCCGACCTCTTAACTGTGTGCGCTAATTGTTACTGTCAGCTTTCAAGAGTAATGCGCCCTCAGCGCAATGCAAGTTGCCTATGAATCAATGGATGTCAGCCGGGTAGGCGGCCAGGCATTCGCTCAAGAATGGCTGCGCAGCCCTGACGCTAGCTAGGGGGTAGGCGGCGGGCGGTCAACCAAGCGTCTCGGCCAGCAGGAAGCAGGCGCCGCCGATGGCTCCGCCACTGAGCAATACCAGGCTGATCAAGGCGCCGCCGACGAACTGGGCGATGTCGTCACTGATTTCGTATTCCGCTTTCATGCTCGGCTCCAGAGGGTGGATGCCGCTACAGATAGCAGCCGCGCGTTACAGCGCGACGACGTTGGACGTGCCTGGGTTAGGTGTTCGCCCAGTTCAGCCAGAGGGTCTGCTCTTCGCTGAGCTGCCCGATCTCCCGCAGCGCCCGTTCGAGGTCATCCCGGACCCGGCGCTTGAGATCGGCGTTGAGATCGATTTGAGCGCTCTCGGCCAGTCGATCGGCGAGCGAGAGATCGGCGCTGAGCTGGCGCAAACGGGGGCCGACGAAATCCTTCTGCTGCATGAGCCGCTCCTGTCTCCTGATGCCGCCGAGTGTGGCATGACCCGCCTTGGGCTGAACACAAGCTGGAAAAATATTGTCCAACTCGATTGGTCAAAAGTCGGACGTTAGGCGGCCCAGGTCGCTTTCAGGTCCAGGACGGTAAGCTTTTTAGAGGGAAGAAGAGATCATGAGCGGAAGTTCGACACGCAAGTTGCTGGTGTTGACGGCAGGCTTTGGCCTGCTGGTGGTGGCTGCGGTGGCGACCACGCACAAAGGCGATTCGACAGCCAGCGAGCCCGCCGTCGTGGCGACCACCACGCCGCCAGTCGCAGCGCATGCGCCCACCACGGGCACCCACGCCGTCGCTGACGAACACAAGCAGGATCTGGACAGCTTCCTGGCCCAGGCCGCACTGGCGCCCTGCGGCGCCTCTATGCCGGCGACCATCACCGATCCCGCTTGCCGCGCGGCCATTGAGGCCCATGCGCGACGTGCGGGCTATGGCGATGAGGAAGTCCTGGCCTATCTGGACGCCCGTCGCCCACGATGACGGCTGATTCATAGTTCCAGCTGTTATAAGCAAAGACTCTTTCAATATACCCCGGCATAACCTGAGTGGTTATCCTGTGCGGCCGCAAGATGAGCCGACAACGGCAATTGGGGCTGTAATGGAAGTTGGGGCAATGGGCTTCGTGATCGCGGGGCTGGTGGTAGGTTTCATCGTGGGTATGACAGGGGTAGGCGGTGGGTCGCTGATGACGCCCATTCTGCTCTGGTTCGGCATCAACCCGGCCGCGGCCGTGGGCACCGATCTGCTCTATGCCGCCATCACCAAGGCGGGCGGCGTCTTCGTCCATCAACGTAATCGCAACATCGATTGGACGGTGACCGGCTGGCTGGCCGCTGGCAGCGTACCCGCTGCGGCTCTCACACTCCTCGCGCTGGCTTTGCTCCCGGGTGACCAACACGCCACCAATGCGCTCATCAAGCATGCCCTCGGTATCGTGCTGCTGCTGACCGCCCTGGCCATCCTGTTCAAGCAACAGATTTTCGCCTTCGCCAGCCGGCATGCCGGTGACCGATTTCACCTGAGTACGGGGCGTCTCAATGCCCTCACGGTGCTGACCGGTGCGGTGCTGGGCTTCATGGTGACCCTGACCTCCATCGGCGCCGGCGCCCTGGGCACGGTGGCGCTGTTCCTGCTCTATCCGCTGATGGCGACTCGGCGCCTGGTCGGCACCGAGATCGCCCATGCGGTGCCCCTGACCCTGGTGGCAGGGCTTGGCCACGCCGGCCTGGGCAACCTGGACTGGCATGTGCTGGGTTTTCTGCTGTTGGGCTCACTGCCAGGCATCTTCCTGGGCAGTCACCTGTCGGGGAGGGTACCCGATGGCGTGCTGCGGCCCTGTCTGGCGGTCATGCTATTGGTCATAGGCACCAAGCTGGTGGTCTGAAGGCGTCTGGCCAGCATGGGAGTCGTTCGTCGGACGACCATTGGCGATTCCACCAGCGGAAAACAGTTCTAGGATAGGCAGCGTTCAATTTGTTATCGCGATTGCCGATAGCCTGATTGTCGAGTCCCCTTCCTGGAGCTGCCCATGTTTTCCGAATCTGTCACTGTCGACGATACCTCCGCCTATCATGCTTTGCGTCAGGCGCTGGACCGTTCCCTGGCAGTGATCGAATTCGATCTGCAAGGCAGGGTGCTGCACGCCAATGACAACTTCCTGCAGGCCTTCGGTTATCGCCTGGAGGAAGTCAGCGGCCGGCATCATCGTCTGTTCTGCCCGCCAGGGGTGGTGGAGAGCGAGGATTATCAGCAGTTCTGGCAGACCCTGGGGCGCGGCGAGTTCCACAGCGGCGTCTATCGGCGCCAGCATAAGAATGGCAGCTTGAGGTGGATCCGCGCGACCTACAATCCGCTGCTGGATGCCGAGGGACGACCGCAGCGTATCATCAAGTTCGCCACCGACATTACCGAGAGTCGCCTGCAGGCGGTGGAGTACGAGGGCAAGATCGCTGCCATTCACCGCTCTCAGGCGGTGATCGAATTCGACCTGCAGGGCAATGTGCTCTGGGCCAACGACAATTTCCTCGGCATGACCGGCTATGCGCTGGAGGAGTTGCGCGGCCGCCATCACAGCCTGATGTGCCCGGCCGACTATGCCCGTTCGCCAGAATACGCGCTGCTGTGGAATCGCCTGGGGCAGGGTCTCTTCGATACCGGGGTCTACAAGCGCATCCGCCGGGATGGCCGGCCGATCTGGATCCAGGCCACCTACAATCCCATCCTCGACAGCGACGGTCGTCCCTACAAGGTGGTGAAGTTCGCCACTGACGTCACCGATGCGCAACTGCAGGCTGCCGAATTCGAAGGCAAGATGGCCGCCATCGACCGCGCCCAGGCGGTGATCGAATTCGATCTGCACGGCAACATCCTCTCCGCCAACGAAAACTTCCTGTCCGCCCTGGGTTACAGCCTGGACGAGGTACGTGGCAAGCATCACCGGATCTTCTGCGAACCCGAGCATGCCCGTTCGCCCGGCTATCGCCTGTTCTGGGAAAAGCTCGGTCGGGGCGACTTCGATGCCGGCCTGTACAAGAGACGCGCCAGCGACGGCCGCCAGGTATGGATCCAGGCCACCTACAATCCCATCCTCGACGCCGAGGGCAAGCCCTACAAGGTGGTCAAGTTCGCCAGCGACGTGACCGAGAGCCAGCTGCGCAACAGCGACTACGAAGGCAAGGTGGCGGCCATCGACCGATCCCAGGCCATCGCCGAGTTCACCGTCGACGGCACGGTACTCACCGCCAACCGCAACTTCCTGCTGGCCCTGGGTTACCAGTCCGACGAGGTGGTGGGCAAACACCACCGCCTCTTCTGCTCCGACGACTACGCCCGTTCGGCCGAGTACCGATTGTTCTGGGATAAGTTGGCGCGCGGCGAATTCGACGCCGGGGTGTACAAGAGGCGCAACAGCCGGGGTGAGGAGATCTGGATCCAGGCCACCTACAACCCCATCTTCGACGCCGACGGCAAGCCGTGCAAGGTGGTGAAGTTCGCCGTGGACATCACCGAAAGCCAGATTCGCAACAGCGACTATGCCGGCAAGGTGGCGGCCGTCGACCGCGGCCAGGCGGTGATCGAATTCGACCTGACCGGCAAGATCCTCGAGGCCAACCGCAATTTCCTGGCGACCCTGGGCTATCGCCTGGAGGAGATCCGCGGTCAGCACCACCGCATCTTCTGCGAGGCCGACCACGTCGCCTCCAGCGAGTACCGCGAATTCTGGGCGCGGCTGGCCCAGGGCGAGGTGTTCGGCGGCCGCTTCATGCGCCTGAGCAAGTTCGGTCAGCGCATCTGGATCCAGGCCACCTACAACCCGATCTTCGATGCCGAAGGCCAGGTGCACAAGGTGGTGAAGTTCGCCACCGACATCACCCGGCAGGTGGAGATGGAGCAGCATGTGCGGCAGAAGATCGAGCAGATGAATCTCTCGCTGCACGCCCTGACCCGCTCCATCAACCAAATCGCCGAGACCACCGATGACGCCAACCGCATGGCCCGCCGCACGCTGGAGGAAGCGGAGCGCGGCTCCCTGACCTTGACGCGCTCGCTGGACGCCATGGCGGCCATAGGCACCACCGCCGGTGGCATCCAGGACATCGTCCAGGTGATCAGCGATATCGCCAACCAGACCAACATGCTGGCCTTCAACGCGGCCATCGAAGCCGCCCGCGCCGGTGAGCATGGCCTGGGCTTCTCGGTGGTGGCCGACGAGGTGCGCAAGCTGGCCGAGAAGTCGTCCCAGGCGACCAAGGAGATCAACAAGCTGATCCTGGAATCGGTCAAGAGCATCGCCCAGGGCAGCGAAATCTCGCGCAGCGTGGGCGAGGCCTTCGGGCTGATCGCCGAAGGGGTGGGCAAGACCCAACAGTCCATCGAGGCGATCAACGGCTCCACCGCCGCCCAGCTCGACGATGCGGCGCGGGTCAATCAGTTGATCCAGGAGCTCGACGCGGCCACCACGGTGGCGCCCATCATCGGAGGCACCCGTTCGTGATGCGGGGTGTCGTGCGGATCGGCGAACTGGAAGTCGCCTTGCCCGCCCAGGCCCTGGAACGCGTGGTGCCCTGGCCGGACCGCCTGGCCGCCCATCCGAGTCCGGTGCCCTGGCTGCTCGGTCTCTTCGAGTTGGGCGGTCAGCCACTGCCGCTGGTGGACGGCCATGGCTTGCTGGGGGTGCCGCCGGTCGAGCGCGAGCGCCGGATCGCCGTGATTCGCCAGGGCGGCGGTCGCTTCGGCCTGGCCATCGATAACGTGGTGGATATCCTCAGGCTGCCGGCGGACGCCATCGTGCAGTTGCAGGGGGCACCCGGGCGCCTCCTGGGGCAGGTCCACCTGCGCCCGGAAAGCGGCCGGCTGGTCCATCTGCTGGACCTGGAAGCCCTGGCCGCCTTGCCAGGCTTCGAGGTCAGCGCCGACGTGCCCCACGCCCATCGGCAGGGGGCCAGCGCCGGCAAGGATGGCGAGCGGCTCTATCTGCTGTTCGAATGCGACGGACGTCGCCTCTGCCTGGATGCGGAGGTGGTGCAGGAACTGGTGGATCGACCGCAGCTGGCGCCCAGCGAATTCGCCAGCGACAGCTGTCGCCACCAGGTGCAGTTACGCGGCCAGACGTTGCCGGTGCTGGAGCTGTCCGCACTGTTGGGGCTGACCACGCCCGCGCACAGTCGCCGTGAGCAACTGCTGGTGCTGGCGGCGGGCGACCAGGGTCAGTATCGGGTGGCCTTCGGTTTCGAACGGCTGCTCGGCATGTGGCGACGGGATCCGGCGCAGTGCGCGCCGCTGCTCGGCTTTGGCCTGGAGCAGCCCGAGCTGTTGTGCGGGGTTTTCAGCGCAGCGGATGGCGAGACGGCGATCGTGATCGATCACCTGGTCCTGGGTTGCCAGGCGGCGGCGGTCGCCTATGCGCGGATCTATCGCACCGACCGCGATCTGTTGCAGGAGGAACGGCGCCAGGTCCGCCGCCAGCCCTGTCTTACCTTTCTCGCCGAATTGCTGTTCGCCGTCCCGCTGGAGCAGGTGGCCGAGGTCTTGCCCCTGCCGTCGCGCTACCTGCGCCTCGGGCAGCGGGATCCGCGGCTGCTGGGGGTGATGGAGGTCCGGGGCCAGCAGATCACCCTGGTGTGCCTGCGGACCCTGGCCGGTGCGCAGAGGGTCGAGTCCGGTCCGGGCGATCAGGTGATCGTGGTGGAAGGACAGCGCCAGCGCCTGGGCTTCGTGGTACAGCGGGTGGAGGCCATCGAGGCCTTTACCGACCTGCGGGCGGATGCCCTGGCGCGCAGCTGGCAATTGCCCGGGGAGGGCGGGGCGATGCCGGCACAGCGGGCGCAGAGCTGGGTGGGCGTAAGTACCGGGGGCAACAGTCGCCAGGCCACCTTGATCGATCTTGGCGCGCTGGTGCAGCGCCTGGAACGACAGGCCCGCCAGGCCGTGCCCGAGCCTGGGCCCGCGACTATTTGACTCGACCGCTCGTCACTTCGCTGAGCGGTCGGGTAACGGATCGCCCGCGCCTTCGTCGACCTCGGTGGAGTTCGTTATCAAAGCGGTAGCGGCAGGCTAGAGCCCGTGGCGCTTTCCAGCCGGCACCACGCGAAGCGCATCGTCGACACTTCTCCTGACGTGTCCGCGTCCAGCGTTCATCAGCACCTGGTCAAGAAATCTCGCGGCGCGTCGAACCAGAGAAAGACACAACTTTCCTGGGTGATCCCATGTTCAACTCCGCACTCAAACGCCGTATCGCTGATCTCGAAGCCGAGCTGGCCGAGCACCGTCAGCTGCGCGCGGCGTTCTGCAATGACGCCCTTTGCCTACTGCTGGACGCCCAGGGCCGGATCGAAGACTTCAATGACAATTTCGCCCAGTGCCTGGGTTACGCACCGGGTAGCCTCACCGGGCGGAACCTGGACGACATCATTCCGGACTACGTGAAGAAGTTGGTCTGCTATGGCGATCTGAAGCGCAGCTTCAACGAAGGTCGCCAGGCCAGTGGCATCTATCGGCTGCTGCGCGGGACGGGTGGCGTCGCCTGGCTCTATGCGATCTGGACGCCCGTGCGCGACACCCAGGGCCAGGTCAAACAGATCCGCTGTTATGCCTACGACCGTACCGAGCAGGTGGAAACCTCCACCGAGCACTCGGGCATCATCAATGCGCTGCTGCGTTCCACCGCGGTGATCGAATTCAACCTGTCCGGCGAGGTGCTCACCGCCAACGAGCGCTTCCTGCAGGGCATGGGTTATTCACTGGCGCAGATCGTCGGCAAGCATCATCGGATGTTCTGCAGCCGCGAAGAGTCGGAGTCCGCTGACTATCGCGTCTTCTGGGAGCGGCTCAATCGTGGCGACTACGTCGCCAGTCGCTTCAAGCGCATCGACAGCCATGGCCGCACGGTCTGGCTGGAAGCCTCCTACAATCCCGTCCTCAACACCCGCGGCGAGCTGTACAAGGTCATCAAGTTCGCCACCGTCATCACCGAGCAGGTGGAGCAGGAACTGGCCGTGGCCGAGGCCGCACGGGTCGCCTTCGACATCTCCCAGACCACCGACGAAAGCGCGCGTCAGGGCGCGGCCGTGGTGCAGGACACCGTGGCGGTGATGACCCGCATCGCCGACGAGATCCAGGTCGCCGCCAACGGCATCGAAGACCTCGGCAAGCAGTCGCTGGTGATCAGCGCCATCGTCAAGACCATCAGCGGCATCGCCGAGCAGACCAATCTGCTGGCGCTCAACGCCGCCATCGAAGCCGCCCGGGCCGGTGAGCAGGGGCGTGGCTTCGCGGTGGTGGCGGACGAAGTCCGGCAGTTGGCCGGGCGCACCAGCAAGGCCACTGAGGAGATCGTCGGGGTGGTGCAGCAGAACCAGCAACTGGCGCAGACGGCGGTCAGCAACATGGCCGCCAGCCGGCAGCAGGCGGAGCAGGGGCTGCACCTGGCCAGCAACGCCGGGGTGCGCATCACCGAGATCCAGGATGGCGCCCGCCAGGTGGTGGGCGCGGTCAGCCAGTTCGCCCGCCGGCTAAGTTAAGGCTGGTCGCCCCAGCCTGGGGCGCTGTACCACTCATAGCCCGCGGCCGTGAGCTCCAGCCAGCGGCCCTGGTGGATGACCATCCGGGTCGCCACCTCCGGACTGGCCAGGCCGATCGCTACCAGCAGGCTGCGGATCAGAGCACCGTGGGCCACCAGCAGGGTGGGGCCCTGGAGTTCCTCCAGCAGCGGGCGCACCCGCTCGGCGGCATCGGCATAGCTTTCGCCACCGGATACCCGAAAGGTATAGGGCTCGGCGGCGCGGCGGGCGTGCTGCTCGGGATAACGCTGGGCGATGGTGGGCATGTCCAGGCCCTCCCAGTCGCCAAAGGCCTTTTCCGCCAGGCGCGCATCGCGGCCCAGGTTTCTTGGCGTGCCTGGCAGCTGCGCCAGGATCAGATCGAGCGTTACGCTGGCGCGTTGCAGCGGACTGCTCAGGCAGGCGAAGCGAGAGATGTCGAGGCGGTCGCGCAGGGCCAGGCCCACGGCTTCGGCCTGGGCACGACCGCGCGTGTTGAGCGGTATGTCCTGGCGACCCTGGAGGCGACCGCTGGCGTTCCAGTCGGTTTCGCCGTGACGGATCACCAGCAGGGGAGAAGGGAAGGGCAAGGGCATCAATCCAGAGCAGTGGGCAGGGTAAGGAGGAATCTCAAGTGACCGGCTTCCAGGCGCGCGACCAGGCTGCCGCCATGGCCGCGGGCGATTTCCTGAGCGAGATAGAGGCCCAGGTCCAGGCGGGCGGGCTGCGCAAGGTCGGCCCTGGTCAGCGCCGGCTGGAACAGTTGACTCAGGGTGCCAGGTTCCACCACGGCGGTGCTGCTTTCCACGATAAGGCTGTAGCAGCGATCCTTGATCGCGCCACGCAGCAACAGGTTGCCCCCAGAAGGATTGCGGGAAGCGACCTGCTCCAGCACGGCGTCCAGCGCCTGCAGCACCCGCGGCAGATCCAGCCGCAAGGCAGCCGGTAAGGCCGGCAATTTGCTGCTCAAGGTCTGCCCGGGAAAGCGCGTCTGCAGCGTGGCGAACAAGCCCAGGAGCTGTTCATTGAAGCCGTCAACCAACGCCGGTTTCAGGGGCAGGCCATGGCCCAGGCGCGCGCGGACGAAGTCGGCGGCCACGCCGCTGCGTTCGGCCAGGCGCTGGGCCTCGGTGTGCCAGTGCCGCATCTGGGATGCGTCCGCGTGCAGGTCCTGCGCAGCCAGCGCCTGCAGCGGGCGCTGCAGATCCTCCTCCAGCAGTACCAGCAATTGGTCGTGCAAGGGCGTCAGATCCCGGTCGACGCGCGCACCGGGGCTTTCTTCGCGACGCTGTTCTTCGCGGGCGAGCAATTCACCCAGCAGACGGGCGAAACCGTCCAGGGTATCGATCACCGAGCGCTGCTCCAGCAGCGGCCTGGGCTGGGGATCGAAGGCGCATAGCGTCCCGAAGAAGGTCCCGTTGGGACGAAATACCGGGACCGATAGATAACTCTTCCAGCCATAGAGGCTGGGCGCCGGATGATCGCAGTAGGTGGGGTTCCGGGTCACGTCGCTGATGATCACGGCGTCGTGGGAGGAGCGCACGTGGTTGCACAGAGTGGACTCGAGATCCAGTTCGGCGCCGGGTCGTAGGCCGAAGGCGATACGATCCTCCACCGCGCAGGCGATCCAGCGCTGCTCGGTGACCTCGGCGACGGTGGCGACCCCAAGGCCGCTGACATCACAGACGACGCGCAGGAGCGCCGCGACGGAATCCAGGGACGCTATCAGCTCGATGCTTTCGACGGTACTGGAGGGTTGGCTGGGCATGACGCTGTAGTTCTCTGACGGACAGGCCCTGAACGCTAGGCCAAGAGACGGCCGAGGGCAACCGTGGCCCTGCCATGCCACCCGATTGACCGTCCGGACGGTCAGGTCTCGTCTAGCCGATCAGGTCGGTGGCGTAGGCCAGCACCGTGAGGCAGAGCAGCAGCAACAGCAGGTTGGCTGGGGTAATGCATTTCATTGGGGGGATCCTCTCACGCAAAGGCTTTTCCATGTCCAGGTACGCCTGGGACTGCCATGCCGGTGCTGGGGATCTCGCGGGGTGGAGCGGGTACGTTCATCTCTGCGTCTCGATACTGCTGGCAAAGGACAGGAGTCGGAACGCCACTCTCGCTGTTCGTTCAGCCGCTGCCAGAGGAGGTGCGACATCTGGTCGAAGCGGCAGTGCGAGCGGTTCGCAGTTGCCAAGCGGCAGGCGAGCCGGTAGCGTGGCGACCCATGCGAACCTTTCTTTGCCCCATCAGCGCCTATTACTGCTACCTGACCAACATCGGGTGGTAGGTACTGCGCTGCATGACCGAACCGCCTAGGGCGGCTCGGTCAAGGCAACTTCTCCCGGTCTCCCTGGCACCGTCCAGCCACAGGAGACCCCATGGACAGCACCACGCAAGACCTGCTCACCACCCTCGAAGCCCGCGGTTTCATTCACCAGACCACCGACCGGGACGGCCTTGCGCGCGCCTTCGCCGCAGGGCCGGTGACCGGCTATCTCGGCTTCGACGCCACCGCCGACAGCCTCCATGTCGGCCATCTGCAGGGCCTGATGCTGATGCGCTGGCTGCAGCGTGCCGGCCATCCCATCCTCTTGCTGATCGGTGGTGCCACCACCCGCATCGGCGACCCCAGTTTCCGCGACAGCAGTCGCCCGGTACTCACCGACGGCCAGATCGCCCTGAACATGGCCGGCATCGCCAATGCCTTTCACCGCTATCTCGAAGTGGGCGATGGCCACGGTCGTGCCCAGGTGGTGGACAACGCCGAGTGGCTCGACGGCCTGGGCTACCTGGATTTTCTCGGCGCCGTCGGCCGGCATTTTTCCATCAACCGGCTGCTCACCTTCGATGCCATCAAGAATCGTCTCGACCGCGAGCACTCGCTGTCCTTCGAGGAATTCGGCTACACCCTGCTGCAGGCCTACGACTTCGTCGAGCTGTCGCGGCGCTATGGCTGCACCCTGCAACTAGGCGGCGCGGACCAGTGGGCCAACATCATCAACGGTGTGGAGCTGTCGCGCCGGCAGGGCGGTCCCCAACTCTATGGCCTGACCATGCCGCTGCTGGCCACCCGTGACGGCCGCAAGATGGGCAAGTCGGCCCAGGGCGCGGTCTGGCTCAACGAGGAGCGACTGTCGGCCTTCGACTTCTGGCAATTCTGGCGCAACTGCGACGATGCCGATGTCGAGCGTTTCCTGGCGCTGTTCACCGAGTTGCCGCTGGACGAGGTCCGGCGGCTCGGCGCCCTGGGTGGGGCGGAGATCAACCTGGCCAAGACCGTGCTGGCCAACGAGGCGACCCGACTGGCCCATGGCGAGCGGGCCCAGCGCGAGGCCGAGGCCGCGGCCGCCGAGGTGTTCGCCGCTCGCGACGGCGCGGGTCAATTGCCGGAGGTCGTCCTGAGCCGCCGGCAGCTGGACGCAGGCGTCACCCTGGTGGAGTTGCTGGTCGAAGCGGGACTGCAACCGTCGCGCAGTGCGGTCCGCCGGCTGGCAGAGGGCGGTGGCCTGCGGCTGGACGAGCAACCGGTGCTGGACCCCGATGTCCTGCTGACGGCGAGCGACGCCGGCCGGCGGGTGAGTCTGGGCAAGAAACGGCATTTGCGCATCACGTTGGTGGACTGAGGAGAAGGCTATGAATGTCTGGGTGATAGGTGCCTCGCGGGGCATAGGCTTGGGGCTGGTGGAGCGATATCTGGCGCAAGGTGCTCGGGTGTTGGCGGTGGTGCGAACGCCGAATGCGGCGTTGGATGCCCTGGCCGCGGCCGCCAAGGGGCGGTTGCGGGTGGTGACCGGCGATCTGCGTGATCCTGACCTGGGCACACGACTCCTGGACGAGCTGGGTGACGGCGCGCTGGAGCGGCTGATCGTCAATGCCGGCATCATGGGCCCGGCAGAAGAGAACGGGCAGCGGGCCAGCGTCGCGGAGCTGGGCGAGCTGTTCCTCACCAATGCCGTGGCGCCCCTGCGGTTGCTGGATGCCCTGGCGCCACGGATGGCAGCCGAGGGGGTTGTGGCCTGCCTGAGTTCGCAGATGGGCAGCGTCAGCTTGGCGCGGGCCGCCGAGATGCCGCTCTATGGCGCCAGCAAGGCAGCGCTGAACAGCCTGCTGCAGAGCTGGGTAGTTGGGCGGCAGCCGGCTTTCGCGGTGCTGGCGCTGCACCCGGGCTGGGTCCGCACCGAACTGGGTGGCGACAAGGCGCCGGTCGAGGTGGCCGATAGCGTCGCGGGTCTGGTCGCGACTATCGACGCCCGGGCCGGCCAAAGCGGCAGCGCCTTTCTCGACTATCAGGGGCAAGCCCTGCCCTGGTGAGCGAGGAACCGGATCGCTCAGCACGGCTGAGCGTTCTGGCCCTTGTCCGACCTCTGTCGAGGATCGAAGATGCAGACACCACCCTGGGGAGTGTCATCATGCGCATCGACGAGCGAACCTTTCTGGTAACCGGCGCCGGCTCCGGCCTGGGCGCCGCTACGGCCGAGGTACTGACCGCGGCAGGCGCCCGGGTGGCGCTGTTGGATCTGCAGGCCGATGCTGTGCAGGCCCAGTCGGAACGACTGGGTGAGCGGGCCCTGGCGCTGCCGGTGGACGTGACCGATGCCGAGGCCCTGAGCGCGGCCATCGATACCGTACTGGCTCGCTGGGGCAGTCTGCAGGGCGCGGTCAATTGCGCCGGTATCGTCGGTGGCGCCCGCATCCTCGGACGCAACGGTCCCCATGATCTCGCCGCCTTCGCTCGTATCGTCACGGTCAACCTGGTGGGCAGCTTCAACGTTCTGCGCCTGGCCGCGGCCGCCATGGCCAAGGGCGAGGCCGATGCCGGTGGCGAGCGCGGGGTGATCATCAACACCGCCTCCATCGCCGCCTTCGACGGCCAGATCGGCCAGGCGGCCTATGCGGCCTCCAAGGGCGGTGTCGCCTCTCTCACCCTGCCGGCAGCGCGCGAACTGGCCGGGCAGGGCATCCGGGTCATGACCATAGCGCCGGGTGTCTTCGAGACACCCATGATGGCCGGCATGACCCCCGAGGTCCGCGAGGCCCTGGCCGCCAACGTGCCCTTTCCGCCGCGGCTCGGTCGCGGCGAGGAATTCGCCGCCCTGGTCCGCCACATCATCGAGAACTCCATGCTCAACGGTGAGGTGATCCGTCTGGACGGCGCCCTGCGCATGGCCCCGCGCTAGGAGAATCGCCATGAATGATCCCATTGTCATCGTCGCCGCCGCCCGTACGCCCATGGGCGCCCTGGGTGGCGAACTGGCGGCGCTCTCGGCGCCGCAACTGGGCAGTGCCGTGGTCCGCGCGGTACTGGAGCGGGCGGGCTGGTCGCCGGAACGGGTCGACGAGGTGCTGCTGGGCTGCGTGCTGCCCGCCGGCCTCGGCCAGGCACCGGCACGCCAGGCGACGCTTGGCGCCGGTCTGGCCCAGAGCACGCGCTGCACCACCCTGAACAAGATGTGCGGTTCGGGCATGCAGGCGGCCATCCTCGGTCACGACCTGCTGCGCGCTGGCAGCGCCGAGGTGGTGGTGGCGGGCGGCATGGAAAGCATGAGCCGTGCGCCCTATCTGCTGGAAAAGGCCCGCAGCGGCTATCGCCTTGGCCATGGCGCCCTGATCGACAGCATGTTTCTCGACGGCCTGGAAGATGCCTATGAACCCGGGCGCCTGATGGGGACCTTCGCCGAGGATTGCGCCGCACGTCTGGGCATCGGCCGCGAACGCCAGGATGCCTATGCTCAGCAGTCTCTCGCACGGGCACGTCAGGCCCAGGCCAGCGGCGCCTTCGCCGCCGAGATCGTCCCGGTGGAGGTGGTGACGCGCAAGGAGACCCTGCGCCTCGACACCGACGAGCAACCCCGCCGCGCCGACCCTGCGCGGATTCCTACGCTCAAGCCGGCTTTCCGCGAAGGCGGCACCGTGACCGCGGCCAATGCCAGCTCCATCTCCGATGGCGCCGCGGCGCTGCTGCTGATGCGCGCTAGCACGGCCGCGCGGGAGGGCCTGACCCCGCTGGCGACCATCCGTGGCCATGCCGCCCATGCCGGCGCGCCAGGCGACTTTCCCACCGCCCCCATCGGCGCCATTCGCACGCTGCTCGAACGCATCGACTGGCAATTGGCGGATGTCGATCTCTTCGAAATCAACGAAGCCTTCGCCGTGGTGGCGCTGGCCGCCCAGGATGCCCTGGGGCTGGACCCGGAGCGGTTGAACGTGCACGGTGGTGCCTGTGCCCTGGGCCATCCCATCGGTGCCTCCGGCGCGCGCATCCTGGTGACCCTGATCCAGGCACTGCGCCAGCGTGGCCTGCGGCGGGGCGTAGCCGCCATCTGCATTGGCGGCGGCGAGGCTACGGCCCTGGCTCTGGAACTCAACGACTAGACAAGGACAAGATCATGAGCGAAGCCTCTACCGAATCCACCCTGTTGCTGGACATCGAGGACCGTGTGGCCCTCATCACCCTCAACAGACCCAAGGCGCTCAACGCCCTCAATGCCCAGCTACTCACTGAGTTGGACTCCATGCTGGCGCGGCTGGACGCCGATCCCGAGGTGGGGTGCGTGGTGCTCACCGGCTCGGCCAAGGCCTTCGCCGCCGGCGCCGACATCAAGGAAATGGCCGGGCAGGGTTATCCGCAGATCTATCTGGACGACTATTTCCGCGTCGCCGACCGCATCGCCGAGCGCCGCAAGCCCTTGATCGCCGCCGTGGCCGGCTACGCCCTGGGTGGTGGCTGCGAACTGGCGCTGCTGTGCGACTTCATCTACGCCGCCGACACCGCCCGCTTCGGCCTGCCGGAGATCACCTTGGGCGTCATTCCCGGCATCGGCGGCACCCAGCGCCTGACCCGTGCCCTGGGCAAGGCCAAGGCCATGGAACTGTGTCTGACCGGTCGACAGCTGGAGGCCGCCGAAGCCGAACGCGCCGGCCTGGTCGCCCAGGTCTTTCCCGCCGATGAGCTGCTGGAGCGCACCCTGGAAGCCGCCCGCGGTATCGCCAGTCGCTCCCTGCCAGCGACCCTGCTGCTCAAGGAAAGCGTCAATCGGGCCTTCGAAACCAGCCTGGCCGAAGGCATCCGCTTCGAACGCCGGGTCTTCCACTCATTGTTTGCCAGTGCCGACCAGAAGGAAGGCATGGCCGCCTTCGTCGAGAAGCGTCCGGCGAAGTTCGAGCATCGTTGAGCGCACCCGGCGCTTCTCGGAGGCGCTAGACTGGCCGTTTCCGCCCAGCGTCGCAGAGCCCTCGGATGCGTATCGATCCCTTGCCACCCCTGACCAATTTGATTGCCTTCGAGGCAACGGTCAGGCTTGGCAGCTTTACCCGGGCGGCGCTGGAGCTCAACCTCACGCAGAGCGCCATCAGTCGTCAGGTGGCGCAGCTGGAGGCCTTTCTCGGTCGCGCGCTGTTTCGGCGCGAGCACAAGCGGCTGCACCTGACCGTCTCCGGGCAGCGCTATGCCGAGCGGGTTCAGCAGCTGCTCGCGGATCTCGCGGAAACCACGGCGGACGTCATGGATCTCAGCGGCGAGCAGCAGCTGGTACTGGCCTGCTCCTCGGGCGTGGCTGCGCTGTGGCTGGGTCCACTGATCGGCCGTTTCGCCAGCGCCTTTCCCAGCATCGACGTGCGCCTGCGGGTGCTCGACAACCTCGATACCCTGCTCAAGCCTGAATTCGATCTGGCGCTCTATTTCCTGCGGGAGCCGCCGCCCCCGGGATTGGCCGGCCGCCAGTTGTTTCCCGAATGGGTGGGCGCCTATTGCGCCCCGGAATACCTGGGCGGGCAGCAACTGTCACCCCTGGAGTTGCTCGACCGGCGCCTGCTGATGATCGAGGACGGGCAGCGACGCTGGCTGTCCTGGGCGGAATGGTTCGCGCGCCTGGGCTATCCCGCCCCGCGGATCCGCCAGCGGCTCACCGTGAGTCAGTACCCCATCCTGGTCGATTTGGCGATTGCCGGCCACGGTATCGTCCTGGGTTGGCGCCCCATGATCGATGCCCACCTGCGCTCGGGTTCGCTGGTCGAAGCCTGTAGCGAATGCGTGCAGGGGCAGGGGGGGTACTACCTGCTGTGGCCGGGTGATCGTCAGCCGGGCCTGGCAGCGCGCCGTTTCGAAGCCTGGCTGAACGACGGCTTGAGCGCGTCGCTCTAACCCCTCTTGCATGCGCCTGGCGCATGCAAACCCCTGCAATCAGCGTTTTCCTGCGTCCCGGGTAGCCCCTTAAGCTCGGCGGCAGAGGGCAAAGATCCTCGTCCTGTTTCCTTTATCGAAACTGCCGTCGCCGGTGCAGGGACTCCCGAGTTTCCTGCGCGACTCGCATTCAGGGAGCCAACAATGCAGAGCGCTATGACTTTCCCGCAGCCGTCCGCCGTCCAGCGCCGCCAGGCCAACAAGGCGGTGGTCGCCACCGTGATCGGCAACGGTCTGGAGTGGTTCGACTTCACCGTCTACAGCTTCTTCTCCGTGATCATCGCCAAGGTGTTCTTTCCGAGCGCCAACGAGCTGACCTCCTATCTGCTGGCCCTGGCCACCTTTGGCGTCGGTTTCTTCATGCGGCCAGTAGGGGGCATCCTGCTCGGCATCTACTCCGATCGCCGCGGTCGCAAGGCGGCGCTGTCGCTGACCATCCTCTTGATGGCCGCCGGTACCCTGATCATCGCCGTGACCCCGGGCTATGCCCAGTGGGGGCTGTTCGCCCCGGCGCTCATCGTCTTCGCGCGCTTGCTGCAAGGCTTTTCCGCGGGTGGCGAGATGGGCAGCGCGACCGCCTTTCTTACCGAACACGCGCCCGCTGGGCAAAAGGCCTACTACTCCAGCTGGATCCAGGCCAGCATCGGGGTGGCGGTCGCCCTGGGTGCAGGCGCCGGCGCGCTGCTGTCGGCGTTGCTGACCCCGGAGCAACTTGAGAGCTGGGGTTGGCGCCTGCCGTTCCTGTTCGGCTCCCTGATCGGCCCCGTCGGTTTCTACATCCGTAGCCGCATCGACGAAACCCCTGCCTATGCCTCCGTCGAGCGTGCCCAGTCGCCGCTGCGGGAGGTAGTGCGCATCTATCCCCGCCAGACCGCCATTACCTTTTCCATGGTCGTGCTCTGGACGGTCTGCACCTACTCCGTGCTGTTCTACCTGCCGTCCTACTCTACTCGGGTGCTGGGCCTGCCCAGTGGCCTGGGCTTCACCGCCGGTGTACTCGGTGGCCTGGTGCTGCTGGTGGCGACGCCCCTGGTAGGGCGCCTGGCAGATCGCCATGGCAAGCGACCCTGGCTGCTGGGGTCGGCCGTGGCCATCTTCTGCGCCGCCTGGCCGCTGTTCTGGATGCTCAATCGCTGGCCGGGCCTGCCTTCCCTGCTGGTGTTCCAGGCCGTGCTGGGGCTGCTGATCTCCGGCTATCTGGGCGGTCTGCTGGCAGCCTTCGGCGAATTGTTGCCGACGCGGGTGCTCTCCACCGGACTGTCGGTGGCCTACAACTTCGCCGTGACCCTGTTCGGCGGCTTCGCCACCTTTACCGTGACCTGGCTGATCGCCGCTACCGGCAGCCCGCTGGCGCCGGCCTTCTACATCATGTTCGCGGCGGCCATCAGTGCCGGGGGCGCCGCGCTGTTCCGCGATGCCACCAGCGGCCAACCATCGGGAGAATCCGCATGACTCAAAGCACCTCTCTACTGCTGCGCAACGGCAAGCTGCTGGATCTGGCGAGCGGCACCCTGATCACCGGCAAGGAAGTCCTGGTGGAAGGTGAGCGCATCACCGCGGTCCGTGACCAGGGCGCTACTCCACCGGCCGCTGCCACGGTCATCGACCTCGGGGGTCGCACCCTGATGCCGGGCCTCATCGATTGCCACGTACATGTACTGGCGTCCAGTGCCAACCTGGGTTTCAACGCCCTGCAGCCCAACGCCATCATCATGTACCGCGCCCTGCCCATTCTGGGCGCGATGCTCGAGCGCGGCTTCACTACCGTCCGCGATGCCGGCGGCGCGGACTGGGCACTGGCACGATCCATCGCTCTGGGGCTGGTGCCAGGCCCGCGGATCTTCGCCTCCGGCAAGGCGCTGTCGCAGACCGGCGGCCACGGGGACATGCGGGCGCGTGGGGAACTGCTGCTGAACGAACCGTGCAGTTGCTGCTTCCGTGCTGGCGCCATCGCCCGGGTGGTTGACGGGGTGGACAACGTGCGCAAGGCGGTGCGCGAAGAACTGCAGCAGGGCGCCAGCCAGATCAAGATCATGGCCTCCGGCGGTGTTTCCTCGCCTACCGATCCCATCGCCAATACCCAGTACAGCGAAGCCGAGATTCGTGCCATCGTCGAGGAAGCTGAGGCGGCCAACACCTATGTGATGGCCCATGCCTATACCGCCCGGGCCATTCGCCGTGCCGTGGCGTGCGGGGTGCGCACCATCGAGCACGGCAATCTGGTCGACCGGGAGACGGCGCAGTTGATGCGCGAACGGGGCGCCTTCGCCGTGCCCACCCAGGTGACCTACGAGATGCTCGCCGAGCACGGCGCCCGCTATGGGCTGCCAGCGGATTCCGTGGCCAAGATCGAAGACGTCCGCCTGGCGGGCCGTCGCGCCCTGGAATTCTTCGCCGAGGCGGGCGTACCCATGGGCTACGGCTCCGACCTGCTGGGCGAGATGCACGAATACCAGACGCAGGAACTGCGCATCCGCGCCGAGGTGCTGGGCAATCTGGAGGCCTTGCGCAGCGCCACCAGTGTCGCGGCACGCATCCTTGAACGCGAGGGCGAACTGGGTTGTATCGCGACCGGAGCCCTGGCCGATCTGCTGGTCGTGGATGGCGATCCGCTGGCTGATATCTCCTGTCTGGTGGGGCAGGGCGAAAGACTCGACGTCATCCTGCAAGGTGGCCGTCTGGTGAAGAATCGCCTCGGGTAACGGGAGTCTTGCCGGACTGGCGCGGTCCCCTGTAGCAGTCAATGCCCATGGAGAGCTCGCGATGCCGCTCGCCGCAACCGAATTCGGCAGCCACTACCAGGCCTACCTCGACTGCCTCAACCGCCAGGCCTGGGCGGAGCTGGGCCGTTATGTCGACGAGGCCGTCGAACACAATGGCCGGCCCCTGGGATTGGCGGGCTACCAGGCCATGCTTGAAGGCGATCATGCCGCCATTCCCGATCTGCACTTCACCGCGCATCTGCTGGTGGTGGAAGCACCCTGGCTGGTCGCGCAGCTGGATTTCGACTGTACGCCGCGTGGCGAGCTGTTCGGGCTGGCGGTGAACGGACGGCGCGTACGCTTCAGCGAACATGTCTTCTATCGCTTCGAGAACGGACGCATCCGCGAGGTGCGCTCGGTGATAGATACCGCCGCCATCGCTGCCCAGCTGGCCGACGGCTAACCCGCTCGACTCTGGCGCTGGCGATAGCCCAGGGGACTGAGGCCCGTCCACTTGCGAAAGGCGCGCTGGAAGGAGCGGGGATCGGCGAAACCCAGGCGCAGGGCCAGTTCATCCAGGGGCAGGGCGCCTTGATCCAGCTGGCGACAGGCTAGCCGGCACCGGCGTTCGTCCTTGAGGCGTTGGTAGGACTGGCCGCCTGCCGCCAGCTGGCGTCTCAGGGTGGCGGGCGAGAGCCCCAGGTCTGCCGCCAGGCCGACGGCGTCCGGCCAGTCTTCGGGTGCACGGCTGCGCAACAGGGTGCGGATGCGGGCGATCAGGTTGGCGTCGTCGCGATAGTGCACCAGCAGATTGCCCGGCGCGCCGGCGATGAAACGCCGCGCGTCCGTGGCACTGCGCCGGATCGGCAGGACCAGCAGGGCGGCGTCCAGCACCAGGCAGTCGTCATCGCTGGCGAAGCTTAGCCGTGGCCCGAAGCGTTGCTGATAGTCGGCCAGCAGGTCCGCTCCCGGCGTCTGAGCGGTCAGACGGATCTCCTCTAGCGGCAGCCGGCGGCCCACCAGCCAGCAGGCCAGGCCATGCAGGATCAGCCAGAGGGTAAAGACCGCGAAGCTGCCCGGCAGACCACCGGGTGCCAATCGCAAGGTCGCCCGCTCCCCGTCGCGTTGCAGCCGCAGGTTTACACCCAAGGTCAGGCGCAGGAAGTCGGCGCTGTGCCGCAGGGCATTGCCCAGGGTCGGTTGCAGGCGGGTGCTCTGGCAGAGAAAGGCAAAGCTGCCCGCCGGCAGCGGACGCGGACCCAGGGCGAAGAATTCGTCATCGAAGCGCCGTGCCAGGCGATACCACAGCTGGCCGAACAGCGGCGCCGAGAGACGTTCTCGGTCAAGTAGCAGGTCGGATAGCCGGACGCCTTCCGCGGCGAGCAGGGCGTCCGGCAACTGACCGCTTTGCCGGCAAAGCCCGGCCAGGGCCTCGTCGAGGATGCCTGGGGCCAGGCTGTCGCGCGGCAGGTCGGTCACAGGTGCAGCGCCCGGCCCAGGGCACGCAGCGCCGCCTCCTGCACCGCCTCACCCAGGGTGGGGTGGGGGTGCAGGGTGGCGGCCACGTCTTCCAGCTGCATGCCCATCTCCAGGCTGTGGGAAAAGGCCGTGGCCAGTTCCGCCACCTGCTGCCCGGTGGCCTGCCAGCCGAGAATGCGGTGGTCATCCGCGCGGGCCACTACCCGCACGAAGCCTTCCGGCGCCTCCAAGGTGAGGGCGCGGCCATTGGCGGCGAAGGGGAAGCTGGCGACCTTGGTCTCCAGGCCTTGCGCCTTGGCCTGCTCGGGGGTGAGGCCTACCACCACGATCTCCGGATCGGTGTAGCAGACCGCCGGAATGGCCACCGGCGCGAAGCGCCGACGCTTGCCGGCGATGAGCTCAGCCACCACTTCGCCCTGGGCCATGGCGCGATGGGCCAGCAGGGGTTCGCCGGTGAGATCACCAATGGCCCAGACGTCGGTCATGCTGGTGCGGCAGCCGTCGTCGACGCGGATGTAGCGACCGTCGTAGTCCAGCGGCAGGCGATCCAGGCCTTCGGTGCGGGGGCGGCGGCCGGCGGCGACCAGGATGCGCTGGGCCGGCAGAAGCTCTTCCCGACCGTCGCCACGGGTCATCCGCAGGCCCGCGCCGTCTGCGGCCAGACCGGCGACGGTGCAGCCCAGGTGCAGCTCGATGCCCAGGCGTTCCAGCCGCTGGCGCAGCGGCGTCGTCAGCTCGGCGTCATAGCCGGGCAGCAGTCGCGACTGGGCTTCCACCACGGCGACCTGGGCGCCCAGCTTGCGATAGGCGATGCCCAGTTCCAGGCCGATGTAGCCGGCACCCACCACCACCAGATGCTCGGGAATTTCCGTGGGTGACAAGGCCTCGGTCGCCGAGATCACCGGGCCACCGAAGGGCAGGTTGGGCAGCTCCACCGAGGTGGAGCCCATGGCCAGCACCAGGTGCTCGGTGCGGATGCGCAGTTGCTCACCGCCGGCACGCTGCACCTCGACGGTCTTGCCGTCGAGGATTTCGGCCCAGCCCTCGATTACCGTCACGCCCTGCTTCTTGAGCAGGGCGGCGACGCCGGTGGTGAGGCGATCGACGATGCCGTTCTTCCAGGCCACGGCCTGGCCAAGATCCAGCTCCGGGCGGCCGTGGCGGATGCCCAGGCTGCCATGCTCAGCGCGCCCGCAGGCCCGCTGGTATTCCTCGGCGACATGGATCATCGCCTTGGAGGGGATGCAGCCGACGTTGAGGCAGGTGCCGCCGAGGGCAGCGCCCTCCACCAGGGTGGTGACGATGCCCAGCTGGGCGGCGCGCAGGGCTGCGACATAACCGCCGGGGCCGCCGCCGATGATGAGGAGTCGGGTGTCCATGGCTACTCCAGGAAGAGGGTGGCGGGTTGTTCGAGCAGCTGGCGCACGGCCTGGATGAAGCTGGCGGCGTCCTGGCCATCGATCAGCCGGTGGTCGAAGGAGGCGGAGAGATTCATCAGCTTGCGTGGCACCACCAGGCCGTTGCGGAAGGCCGGGCGCTCGACGATGCGATTGACGCCGATGATGGCCACCTCGGGATGGTTGATGATGGGCGTGGAGGCGATGCCTCCCAGCGGACCGAGGCTGCTGATGGTCAGGGTCGAGCCGGACAGTTCGTCGCGCCCGGCCTTGCCGCCGCGCACTGCGGTCGCGAGGCGCGCCACCTCCTGGGCACAGCCCCAGAGATCCAGCGCCTCGGCGTGGCGCACCACCGGTACCGCCAGGCCCTGCTCACCCTGGGTGGCGATGCCGAGATGTACCGCGCCATAACGCGTCACGGTGCTGCTGTCTTCGTCGAAGCGCGCATTCATCTGCGGAAAGTCCCGCACCGCAACGACCAGCGCGCGTGCCAGGAAGGGCAGCAGGGTGAGGTGGGCGCGACGCCCCTGCCAGCGCTGGTTGAGGGTGGCACGCAGGGCTTCCAGTTCGGTGACATCCACCTCTTCCACATAGGTGAAGTGGGGGATATGCCGCTTGGCGGCCTGCATCTTCTCGGCGATCTTGCGTCTCAGGCCGATCAGCGGGATGCGCTCCTCGCCACTGCGTTTCGCCAGGCCACCGCCGCCGGTGGCCGGTGGCAGTCCGGCGTCGCGTTGCTGCACATAGGCTTCCAGATCGCCATGCAGGATACGTCCGCCCTGACCGGTGCCGGTGACGAATCTTAATTCGATGCCCAGGTCCCAGGCGTGCTGACGGACCGCAGGAGACGCCAGCGGGGGGCTGCCCGGGGCTGGGCGGGAGGCCGGTCGATCATCTTGGCGAGGGGCCTTCGGTTCCGGACGGCGCGGGGCAGGTGCCGCCTCGGACTTGGACGCTTCCGCCTTGGGTGCCGGTGCCGGTGCCGGTGCTGGCTCTGCCGGCGCTGGTCGGCTGGCTTCGCGTACGTTGCCGTCACCGGCCACTTCCAGGCGGATCAGCTCGGCACCGACGGCCAGGACCTGGCCGGGAGCACCGCCCAGGGCGACCACCCGGCCCACCACCGGGGAGGGGATCTCCACCATGGCCTTGTCGGTCATGACGTCGGCCAGGGTCTGGTCTTCGCCGACTTCATCCCCTACCGCCACGTACCACTTGACCAGTTCCACTTCGGCGATGCCTTCGCCGATGTCGGGCATCTTGATGACATGAGTACCCATCTCAGACCTCCATGACGCGCTTAAGCGCGGCGCCGACCCGGGACGGACCCGGGAAGTAGTCCCATTCCTGGGCGTGGGGATAGGGGGTATCCCAGCCGGTGACCCGCTCGATGGGCGCCTCCAGGCGATGGAAGCAGTGCTCCTGCATGAGGGACACCAGCTCGGCGCCGTAGCCGCAGGTACGGGTCGCTTCATGCACCACCACGCAACGGCCGGTCTTGGTCACCGAATCGGTGAGGGTCTGCAGATCCAGCGGCCAGAGGCTGCGGATGTCGATCACCTCGGCATCGATGCCGGTCTCGGCGGCGGCCGCCAGGGCGACCCAGACGGTGGTGCCATAGGTCAGCACCGTGACCTGCTTGCCAGGGCGGACCACGGCGGCCCGTTCCAGCTCCACGCGGTAATAGCCGTCCGGCACGGCGCTGGCCGGGTGGCCCGACCAGGGCGTTACCGGACGATCATGGTGGCCGTCGAAGGGGCCGTTGTAGAGGCGCTTGGGTTCGAGAAAGATCACCGGGTCGTCGCTCTCGATGGAGGCGATCAGCAGACCCTTGGCGTCGTAGGGATTGGAGGGCATCACGGTACGCAGGCCGCAGACCTGGGTGAACATTGCCTCCGGGCTCTGGCTGTGGGTCTGGCCACCATAGATGCCGCCACCACAGGGCATGCGGAACACCAGCGGCGAGGTGAACTGGCCGACCGAGCGATAGCGCAGCCGCGCCGCCTCGGAGACGATCTGGTCGATGGCCGGGTAGACATAGTCAGCGAACTGGATCTCCGCCACCGGGCGCAGGCCGTAGGCGCCCATGCCCACCGCGGCGCCGGCAATGCCGTTCTCCGAGATGGGCGCATCGAATACCCGCGAGGCGCCATATTTGGCCTGCAGGCCCTCGGTGCAGCGAAAGACGCCGCCGAAGTAGCCGACGTCCTCGCCGAAGACCACCACGTTGTCGTCGCGTTCGAGCATCACGTCCATCGCCGAGCGGATGGCCTGGATCATGGTCAGGGTGCTGCGGCTGCCGGCCTGGGTCGGCAAGTCGGTTTCCTGTTGTACGGTCATGGCGTCACTTCCCGAGCTGTTGGCGTTGGCGGCGCAGGTGCGGCGGCAGGTCCTGGTAGACCTCCTCGAACATGTCGGCGGCGCTGGGGGCAAGATCGCTGGCGAAGGTGCCGTGGGCTTCCGCGGCCTTCTGCGCGGCGGCCACCTCGGCTTCCAGCTCGGCGGCCAGCGCCTGGTGCTGCGCGTCCGACCAGAGACCACGGCCGATCAGATGCGCCTTGAGCCGGTCGATGGGATCGCCCAGGGGGAAGTGCGCCCAGTCATCGGCGGGTCGGTACTTGGACGGATCGTCGGAGGTGGAGTGGGGACCGGCGCGATAGGTCACCCATTCGATCAGGGTCGGCCCCAGATTGCGCCGGGCGCGTTCGGCGGCCCAGCGCGAGACGGCCAGTACCGCGAGGAAGTCGTTGCCATCCACCCGTAGCGCAGCGATGCCGTAGCCAATACCGCGGGTGGCCAGGGTGATGCCCTCGCCGCCGGCGATGGCCTGGAAGGTGGAGATGGCCCACTGGTTGTTGACGATGTTGAGGATCACCGGCGCCCGGTAGACATGGGCGAAGGTGAGGGCGGCGTGGAAATCGCCTTCGGCGGTGGCGCCATCGCCGATCCAGCCGGCGGCGATGCGGGTGTCCCCCTTGATCGCCGAGGCCATGGCCCAGCCCACTGCCTGGATGTACTGGGTGCCCAGGTTGCCGGAGATGGAAAAGAAACCGAGGTCGCGGTAGGAGTACATCACCGGCAACTGGCGACCCTTGAGCGGATCCCGGGCATTGGACAGCAGCTGGCAGATCATCTCGTCCAGCGGCGCCTCGCGGGCGATGAGGATGCCCTGCTGGCGGTAGGTGGGGAAATGCATGTCGTCCGGACGCAGGGCCAGGGTCTGGCCGACGGCGATGGCTTCCTCACCGAGGCACTGCATATAGAAGGAGAGCTTCTTCTGCCGCTGGGCCTTGAGCATCCGGGCATCGAACAGGCGCGTCTTGAGCATGGCGCGCAGGCCTTGCAGCAACAGGTCGGGCGCCTCTTCCGTGGCCCAAGGGCCGACGGCGCAGCCGTCTTCATCGAGGATGCGGATCAGCTGGGTCGCCAGCTCGCGGGTATCCACCGGCGCCACGTCGACGGGTGGCTTTTCCGCACGGCCAGCGGGGCAGAGCTGCAGATAGTTGAAGTCGGTAGGACGGCCCGGTCGGCCACTGGGTTCGGGGACGTGCAGGCGCAGGGGTGGGTAGTCGCTCATGGCCGACCCCCCAGGTAGGTAAGGGGGCGGGCGGGTCGCAGGACGGGTTGGCCGTCCGGGTGCGATGCAGGGTGCCACATGGTGGAGGCCTCGGCATTCTTGTTATTGGTCACCTGAGTATAGGCCGGCTCTGCTAGCCGTTTTGCCGCAATTTGGAGGTGGGCAGCAGGGTCGTTTGGTGCTATTGAACTCTCTACAAGAACAACAGTAGAGGTTTTGCACCATGGCTGGTCTGGACCGTATCGACCTGCGCATTCTCAATGCCCTGTCCGCCGATGGCCGTCTGAGCTGGCGCGATCTGGCACAGAAGATAGGGCTGTCGCTGACCCCGACGCTACGGCGGGTCAAGCGTCTGGAGGAGGAGCGCTATATCCAGGGGTATCACGCCCAGCTCGACGAAACCCGGCTGGCCGGCAGTGTCAGCGTCTTCGTCTCGGTACGTCTGGAAAAGCAGTCCACCGATTACTTGCGCGCCTTCGAACGGGAGATCGTCAAGGCGCCCCAGGTGATGAGCTGTTTCCAGATGACCGGCGATGCCGACTATGTGTTGCGGGTGGTGGTGCAGGATCTGGCGGCCTACCAGCACTTTCTGGCCGATACTCTGACCTGCATTCCCGGGGTAGCCAGCGTGACCTCGGCCTTTTCGCTCAAGGCGGTTCTGCTCAGACCGGCGCCACCCCTCTGAACGATCGAGCGAGCGGTTAGGTGCCCAGTGAGCGGCGCACCTGCTGCGCCTGAACGGCACAATAATTCGAATCGCGGAGCCGGGCGATATCCAGCATCAGCGTCAGGCGACGTCGACCGGAGGAGTTGCAGAGCTGGGCGGGCAGACCGCCATCCGGCGTGAGCGGGCCGAACAGGCAGGTGACGTTGGGGAGCTGGGCAACGAATTGCTGGGTCAGGGCGAGCATTATGGCGGTCCGGACGGTCGAGGTGGCAATGTGACAGCGTTCACATTGCCGAGGTTCCTCGCCAGTCAGGCGCTGGGCGTCACCGAATAGGCCACGCCATTCACCGCGTCGATCAGCTGACCGATCGACCAGGGCTTGGGCAGGAACCGAACCTTGCATTTGATGCTGGCCGTGGACGGCGTTTCGTAGCCGGACATGACAATAATCGGCATGTCTGGCCACCGCTGGCACACCATGTTGGCCAGCTGCGCGCCATCCATCGAGCCGGGCATGCGAATGTCCGTCAATAGAATGTCGATGTTGGCGTCTTCTTTCTCCAGCAACGACAGGGCGGTGTCGGCCGAGTCAGCGGCGATGATGTTGAAGCCTTCGGGCTCGAGGATTTCGCGGACGAAATCCGCTACCAGTGGCTCGTCGTCCACCACCAGGAGAGTGGGTCGGAAGACAGGGGTTCCCGGCTGTTCTGCGCGCATGACTGGACCTTATATACAAGACATTGCTGAGCCTTGGAGGGTAACGGTGGAGGAAAATTCCCTGAGAGAGCTCGGAGAATTTTGGCGTCAGATTTCTGTCTTCGCGGGGTCGAAAGACCAACCAGGTGCCCGCTTTCCAAGCTGCGACCCTGTGTCGCGCACATTTGGTTACGTTTGCCGCAAGGCCTCTGTTCCGGTGCTTTCAGCGTTTCTTTGGACGCAGAGACTTCCCGTTGGGTGAAAGGTTTCACTTGGCTGGCATATGACTTGTATTAGGTGAGACAACTGCAGGACGCAGAGCGCTTTTTTTGTCACGTCCCAGTGGCCTTACCTAAACCCAGGCTTTGCTCGTACACAAAGGACATCGACGCCACGCCTCCCAAAGCAGTACCTGTCCATGACACCTATTCGCTCCGTTGTTACCGCCCTTCGTCGTCCGCTCGCCGCGGCCGCTGCTGTCGTCGCGCTGTCCGCTGGCTTCGCCCAGGCCGAGCCTGTCAGCCTGGTAGGTCTGAATCTGTCTGGTGCGGGCTTCGCGCCCCAGGTGTTGCCCGGCATCAATGGCACCAACTACATCTTCCCGGTGGAAGCCTACTTCCAGCAGTGGAGCGCGCGGGGCGTGAAGCTGATTCGCTTCCCCATCATCTGGGAACGCCTGCAGCCACGCCTGGGCGGACCTCTGGATAGCGCCTACGTGGCCCTGGTGAGCCAAACCTTCGGCTATGCGCAGAAGCACGGCATCAAGATCATCCTCGACCTGCACAACTACGCCCGCTATCGCGGTCAGGTGATAGGTACCAGCGGCGTACCTTACGCCCGCTATCAAGAGATCATGACCCACATCGCGCGGCAGTGGAGCGGCCAGTCCTCGCTGTACGCCTACGACATCATGAACGAGCCCCACGATGCCATGGCCTACTGGCCGACCGCGGCCCAGTACGGCATCAATGGCGTCCGGGCGGTGGACAGCACCCGGCCGGTGATCGTCGAAGGTAACGGCTGGTCGAGCGCCACCCGCTGGGCCGAATTCAACGATGTCCTGCTGGGGCTGAAGGATCCGGCCAACAACATCATCTTTTCGGCGCACTCCTACTTCGACGAGAACGCCGGCGGCAGCTACGACAAGACCGACGTCAACAAGCTCGATGCCAACTATGGCGTGACGCGGGTGAAGCCCTTCGTCGACTGGCTGAAGAAGAACGGCAAGCGTGGCTATATCGGCGAGTTCGGTGTCCCGGACAACAATCCGCGCTGGAACCTGCTGATGGACAACATGCTGGCCTACCTGAAGCAGAACTGCATTCCGGCCTCCTACTGGGCCGCAGGTCCCGGCTGGGGCAGTTACTTCATGTCGGTGGAGCCCATCAATGGCCAGGAGCGCCCGCAGTGGCCGACCCTGCGCAAATACCTGGACGACAGCAGCTGCACTGCCATCGGTCCAAACGCCAGTGGCAGCACCGCGCCGGCCGCCGGCGGTACCGGCACTGGCAACAGCGGCTCCATCGGTGGCAATGCCGGCGCCGTGGGCAATTCCGGTGGTGGCAGCGCTGGCAACACCGGCAACACAGGCAATACGGGGAGCAACGCCGGGGTCCAGATTCCGCCGAGCACCGGTGCCACCGCAGGCACTGTCACCTCGGTGGTCAACGACTTCACCAACCCGGACTGGCACAAGGGGGTGTTCCTCAAAAAGGCTGCGATCTCGGTACCCGGAACCGCGGTGAATCGCGCCGCCTTCAAGGCCGGTGCCTACCTGACCACCGCGGATGGCCAGGTACGGCGGATCTCCTCGGTACAGGCCGGCAATAGCCTGGGCGTCTTCACCGAGGGGACGCCCTTCAACGGCAACGCCGTGGGCTATCCCAAGACCGTGACGGTCTCGCCCACCGGGGTGACCAGCGCCGCCAGCGTCAGCAGTGCCATCAACGACTTCACCAACGCCGACTGGAATCGCGGCGTCTACCGTCGCGCCGCGGCCATCTCCATCCCGGCGACCGCAGCCAATCGCTCGGCCTTCAAGCTGGGTGGCTCGGTACGCCTCGTCAACGGCCAGATCCTCAAGATCAGCTACGTGCAGGATGGGGCGAAAAACCTGGGCGTTTTCTTCGATGCCAGCCGGCTGGATGCCAGCGTCGGCTATCCCAACACCCTGATTTCCTTCAGTCGCTGATCCTCGGGATCAGGCAACAAAAAACCCGGTGGCCATTGTCCACCGGGTTTTTTGTTGCCTGCTTAAAGATGGATGAAGGTGGTGACCTCTCCCGGTTGCACCCGGCATTCATCCACGGCATGGATCACCCCGGTGGTCAGGGCCGCTTCCGGACTCAGCAGCCGGGCGTTGGCCTTGAGGCAGCTGTAGATGTCCAGGGCCTCTGCGGCACCGGCGGTGCGCTCAGCGACGATGCGGGCATAGAGATCCAGGTCGTAGTCCAGGCACATGGCGTATTCGGCCATGCGTGCGTGGTCCACCGAGTTGTTCAGATTCCAGTAGAAGGAATGATAGAGGAACTTGCTGTGGCGACTGGCGGTACGCTGTTCACCGGCGAGAAAAAGGATGTTGCCCATGGATTCGACGGTACCCAGGTTGTGGGTGTGCACCGGTACCGGCAGGGACAGGAGGAAGTTGTACATCGTGAAGCCGTAGCTGCAATCGCCGCCCATGGTGGCGATCTTGAGCAGGATGCGCGAGGCGTCCTGCTGGACCGCCTGAGAGCACTGGGCGATCAGCTGGCCGCAACTGGTGGAATTGATGGGACCGGTGAAATGGATGACATGGGTGCTCATGGGGCCTACCGACGCGCCGGGGAGCCCGGCGGAAGGCGGGCTCTATAGGAGCTGCTTCGGCGACTTTCGGCCGGGCTTGAGCGCTGGCGTCGGCTGGCCGACGAAGCGCGTCCCAGACGGATGGGCTGCGCCTGGGCGCAATCGCGATCTCAGCGCAGCAGGAGCATCGGCACTTCGGTCTTGTGCAGCAACTGGGTGGTGCGACTGCCGCGCAGGAAGCGCCAGACCGAAGAGTGGCTGTAGGCACCCATGATCAGCAGATCCGCCCGGCGTTCGTCGAGGTGGCGGGGGACGATGCGCTCCACGTCACCATGGGCGACGGTGGTGTCCACCCGGCAACCGGCGCTGCGCAGCAGTAGGGCCAGGTCCTCCAGGCGCTTGCGCAGGATCGGATCGTCTTCGCCGACCCGCAGCAGGGTGCCGCTCATGCCGGCCAGCAGCGGACTGCGGGCCAGCGCCAGGATGCCCTGGTGAGTGGCTTCCCGGCCGTCGTAGGCGATGGTGAATTGCCGTGGCGGCTTGAATGGCCCCGAGCAGATCAGGATCGGCCGGTGCACGGCGCGCACCACGGCTTCCAGCTGGCTGCCGATGCCGCTGTCCCCTGAGCGCTCGCCGCGCTTGCCGATCACCAACAGGCGGGTGTCGGCTTCCAGGGTCTTGAGGGTATCCACCAGGCCCTCGGGCCGCCGCAGGATCTGTGGGGCGGAGGTCAGACCCTGCTGCAGCAGGCGCTGACGGGCATTGAGCAGCAGCGCCTTGGCCATCCCGGCACCGACATCATCGTCCAGATAGACCGGGGCGCCGTTGGCGACCTTCTTGCCGCTGCTGGCCGATTCCTGCACGTGCAGCAGGGTGACGGGTGCATCCAGCCGCCGCGACAACCAGGCGGTGTGGTCGCAGACGCTTTCGGCGTGGGGGGATCCATCGATGCAGGCGAGCAGGGAGGCCATAACGGTATTCCTTGACGAGACCGGGACCAGACACGATCCCTGTCAGGAGCGTAGCACCCGCCCAGCGCCTGCTGATGACGCCTGGATGTCATCTTCGGCTTTTGCTGGGCAGGTCACGGCCGTCATCCCGGACGCCCTCACATTTCGTAGCGATCGAGTTCCCGGGTGATCAGCAAACGCTGAATTTCACTGGAGCCTTCGTAGATCTGGGTGATGCGGATATCGCGGTAGTACTGTTCCACCGGATAGTCCTCCAGGTAGCCATAGCCGCCATGGATCTGGATGGCCTTGGAGCACACCCATTCGCCCGTCTCGGTGGCGAACAGCTTGGCCTGGGAGGCCTCACTGAGGCAGGGCTGGCCCGCCGTGCGCAACCGCGCCGCATGCAGGATCAGCAGCCGCGCGGCATTGAGCCGGGTGTGCATGTCGGCCAGCATGTTGGCGATGCTCTGGTGCTGGATGATGGCCTTGTCGAACTGGATGCGTTCGCGGGCGTAGCCCAGCGCCGCCTCGAAAGCCGCGCGAGCGATGCCCAGGGCCTGGGCGGCGATGCCGATGCGCCCGCCTTCCAGGTTGGACAGGGCGATGGCCAGGCCCTTGCCGCGCTCGCCCAGCAGGTTGGCCGCCGGGATCCGGCAGTTGTCCAGGGTGACCGCGCAGGTGTCGGAGGCGCGCAGGCCCATCTTGTGTTCGGTGCGCTCGACGCGAAAGCCGGGAGTGTCGGTGGGTACCAGAAAGGCCGACAGGCCCTTCTTGCCCAGCTCCGGATCGGTCACCGCGAAGACGATGGCCAGGCCGGCGCGGCGCCCGTTGCTGACGAACTGCTTGCTGCCATTGAGCACCCAGCTGTCGCCGTCGAGGACCGCGCGGGTGCGCAGGTTATGGGCCTCGGAGCCGGCCTGGGGTTCGGTCAGGCAGAAGCAGCCGATGACCTTGCCGGCGGCCAGGTCGGGCAGCCAATGATCCTGCTGTTCGGCGGTGCCGTAGCGCAGCAGTGGGCCGCAACCCACCGAGCTGTGGATGCTCATCAGGGCGCCGAGGCTGCCGTCGCCGGCGGAGATCTCTTCCACGGCCAGGGCATAGGCGACGTAGTCCATATAGGTGCCGCCCCATTGCTCGGGCACCACCATGCCCAGTAGGCCCAGTTCACCCAGTTGGGCAACCACGGCGTCGTCGATCCACTCGGCCTTTTCCCAGGCCCGGGCGTGGGGCGCGACCTCGCGGCGGGCGAAGTCACGCGCCATGTCGCGGATCATGCGTTGTTCTTCGGTGAGTTCGATGTCGTGCATGGAAGCCTTCCTCAGGAATGGCGAAAATCGGTGAAAAAGGCCGCGACGCGGCGTGGATCCAAATCCTGCCAGCGAGCCGGATTCCAGTGCGGCGTGCGGTCCTTGTCCACCAGCATGGCGCGCACCCCCTCGATGATCTCGCCCTTTTCGAACCAGCGGCGATCCAGGTGCAGCTCCAGCGCGAAACACTGCTCCAGCGACAGCCCGCCGCCTTGACGCAGCAATTCCAGGGCGGTGGCGACCGCCAGTGGCGAGCGGGCGTCCAGGATGGACAGGGTCTCCTGGGCCCAGTCGCGATAGGCGGAGCGGCTTTCCGCCTGCAGGCTGCCGCGCAACTCTTCCACGGTCGCCGCGGCGAAGTGTTCGGCGATGGCGGGGCGCAGGTCGGTCAGACGCGCCGACTCGGCCGGCGCCGTGGCGAACTCCTGCAGCAGGGCGGCCAGATCGGTCGGCCCCTGGGCAGTGGCCGCCTCCAGCCGTTGGAGGAGGTCGTCGGTCGTCGCTTCGGCAATGAAGACATCGGCCAGGCCGGCGGCCAGGGCATCGGCCGGACCGATCTGCACGCCGGTCAGGCCGAGATAGAGGCCCAGCTGATCCGGCAGGCGTGGCAGGAAGTGGCTGGCGCCGACATCGGGGAAGTAGCCGATGGCGGTTTCCGGCATGGCCATGCGGGTGCGCTCGCTGACGATCCGCAGGCGCGCCGCCTGCACCAGGCCCATGCCGCCGCCCAGCACCAGCCCATGGGCCAGCGCCAGCACCGGCTTGGGATAGCGGTGCAGCGCCAGGTCGAGGGCGTATTCCTCGGTGAAGAAGGTCAGGTGCAGGTCGTCGCCGCGCTGGTAGCTGTCATACAGCGCCCGCACATCGCCGCCGGCGCAGAAGGCCTTGGGCCCGTTGCCACGGAGCACGATCACCCGCACGCCGGGGTCCTGCTCCCAGTCGCGCAGCGCACCGTGCAGGGCGCGCACCATGTCCAGATCCAGGGCATTGAGCCCGGCCGGGCGGTCGAGGGTCAGGTAGCCGACCCCGCCGCGTCTTTCCAGCAGCACCTTGGCCTCGTTCATGCACCGTCCTCGTCCAGGTAGTCCTGGATGATGGCCGAGAAATCCAGGCCGCCGCCACCCGCGCGGCTGAACCTCTGGTAGAGCTGTTGCGCCACTGCGCCGAGGATCACCGGCTGGCGCACGGCGCGCGCCGCCTCGGTGGCCAGGCCCAGGTCCTTGAGCATGAGCTCGGCGGCGAAGCCGCCCTGGTAGCCGCGCGAGGCCGGTGCCTGGGGCAGCACGTCCGGATAGGGGTTGTTGACCTCCGAACTCCAGCAGCGCCCGCTGCTGGTATTGATCACCCCGGCCAAGGTCTTGGCGTCCATGCCCAGGCGGGTACCCAGGGCCATGGCTTCGGCTACCCCGACCATGGAGATGCCCAGCAACAGGTTGTTGGCCACCTTGGCCACCTGGCCGTTGCCGCTGGCGCCACAGTGCACCAGGTTGCGGCCCATGGCGGCCAGTAGCGGCTGGGCACGCTGGAAGCCGGCCTCGCTACCGCCGACCATGAAGGTGAGAGTCCCTGCCGCGGCGCCGCCGGTGCCGCCGGAGACCGGGGCGTCCAGCAGTTCCAGGCCGCGCTCGGCGGCGGCGCTGGCCACCGCCCGGGCGCTGAGCGGGTCGATGGTGGAGGAATCGATCAAGAGGGTGCCCGGCCGGGCACGGGCGATCAGTCCGTCCTCGCCCAGGTAGACCGTCTTCACCTGGGCGGCCGCGGGCAGCATGGTGATGATCACCTCCGCGCCACTCGCCGCCACGGCGGTGGGCGAGGCAGCGACCTCGGCTCCTTCGGCGCGCAGTGCGTCCAGCGCAGCGGTGGAAAGGTCATAGACGGTCAGCTGGTGGCCGGCCTTGAGCAGGTTGCGGGCCATGGGCGCGCCCATGTTGCCCAGTCCCAGAAATCCCAGATGCATGCTGGCGTCTCCCTTACTTGAGGGTGATGGTGGTGTTGACGACCCCGGCGCCGCCGACGTCCTGCTCGTCGGGCCAGCGCGTGGTGATGGTCTTGGTCTGGGTATAGAAGAGCACCGCCTGCTTGCCGTAGGGCCCCAGGTCGCCCAGCTTGGAGGCGCGCGAACCGCTGAAGGAGAACAGCGGCACCGGCACCGGGATGGGCACGTTGATGCCAACCTGGCCGACGTCGATGTCTTCCTGGAAGCGGCGGGCCGCGGCGCCGGAGCGGGTGAAGAGGGCGACGCCGTTGCCATTGGGGTTGGCGTTGATCAGGGCGATGGCCTCGTCGAGGGTGGCCGCGTGCATCACGCAGAGCACCGGCCCGAACAGCTCTTCGCGATACAGGGTCATGTCGGTGGTCACCCCGGAGAACAGCGTCGGGCCGACGAAATTGCCCTTCTCGTAGCGCTCGACCTGGATGTTGCGGCCGTCCAGCTCCAGGGTCGCGCCTTCGCTCAGCCCGCGCTCGATCAGGCCGCTGACCCGGTCCAGGGCCTGGCAGGAGATCAGCGGGCCGACATCGGTGCCGTGCTCGTGACCCGCACCCACCTTGAGGCTGCGCGCCTTGGCCACCAGGTCCGGCACCCAGCTGTTGGCTTCACCCACCAGCACCACCACCGAGACCGCCATGCAGCGCTGACCCGCCGCGCCGAAGGCGGCGCCCACCAGGTTGGCCAGGGTCTGTTCGCGGGGCGCATCGGGCATCACCACCGCATGGTTCTTGGCGCCCATCATGCACTGCACGCGCTTGCCGGCTTCGCTGGCGCGGCGATAGACATGGGTGCCGACGCGGGTCGAGCCGACAAAGGACAGCGCCTTGATATCCGGGTGATCGCAGAGGGCGTCCACCACCGCCGGTCCGCCATGGACCACGTTGAGCACCCCGGGCGGTACCCCGGCTTCCAGCGCCAGCTCGGCCAGGCGCATGGTCACCAGCGGATCCTGCTCCGAGGGCTTGAGGACGAAGGTATTGCCGCAGGCGATGGCCATGGGAAACATCCACAGCGGAATCATCGCCGGGAAGTTGAAGGGGGTGATGCCGGCGCAGACGCCCAGGGGTTGCAGCAGCGTATAGGTGTCCACCCCGCTGGCGACGTTGTTGGCCAGTTCGCCCAGTTGCAGATTGCCGATGGCCGCGGCGTGCTCCACTACCTCCAGGCCGCGGAAGACATCGCCCTCGGCGTCGGCCAGGGTCTTGCCCTGCTCGGCGGTGAGCAGGGCGGCCAGTTCGCTCATGTGTTCGCGGATCAGCTGCTGGTAGCGCAGGAAGATGCGTGCCCGGGCGCCGATGGGCGTCTTGCGCCAGGTGGCGAAGGCCGCCTTGGCACTGGCCACGGCGCGCTGTACCTCCTCAGTGGTGGCGAAGGGCACCCGCGCCAGCACCTCCTGGGTGGCCGGGTTGATCACTTCGCGGCCTTCGCGGCTGGTGGAGGTGACGAATTGGCCGTCGATCAGCAGCGGCACGTCTTTGATGGCGGTCTGGGTCATGACAGGGATTCCTGGGCGGTGGCAACGGAGGCCGGGGCAGGGTGGTTGGCGAAGTCTTCTTCGGCATAGTCGTGGAGGTCGGCTGTGCCAGCCGCGCGGCGCTGTGCCTCGCCCAGGCGCAGCTCGATGCGGCGGATCTTGCCGGACAGCGTCTTGGGCAGTTCGCCGACGAATTGCAGGCGGCGTACTCGCTTGTAGGGGGACAGGCAGCCACGGGCGAAGCCGAGCAGCTCCTGCGCGAGTTCAGGCGAAGGCGCGTGGCCGGCGGCCAGGATGACGAAGGCCTTGGGTACATTGAGGCGCAAGGGGTCGGGGCTCGGCACCACGGCCACTTCCATCACGGCCGGGTGCTCGATCAGGGCGCTTTCCAGTTCGAAGGGGCTGATGCGGTAGTCCGCCGACTTGAAGACGTCATCGGCGCGCCCGACGAAGGTGATGTAGCCCTCGGCATCACGCACCGCGGTATCGCCGGTGCGGTAGTGGCCGTCCCGCATCACCTCGGCGGTTTTCTCCGGACTGTCCTCGTAGCCCAGCATCAACCCGGCGGGGCGCGGCTGCAGCGACAGGGCCACCTCGCCGTCGTTGCCCGGCTGGCCATCGGCATCCAGCAACTCGACGTGGCACCCTGGCAGCGGACGACCCATGGAGCCCGGCTTGAGCGGCTGGCCCGGGGTATTGCCTACCAGGGCGGTGGTCTCCGACTGGCCGAAACCATCTCTCAGGGTCAGCCCCCAGGCCGCCTGCAGGCTGTCGATGATCTCCGGATTGAGCGGCTCGCCGGCGCCGACCAGCTCCCGCAGCTGCAGCCGCTCGCGATAGGCGGCAAGGTCCTCCTGGATCAGCATGCGCCACACCGTGGGCGGCGCGCAGAGACTGGTGACGGGATAGCGCGCCAGCACCTCCAGCAGCGCCTGGGGCTTGAAGCGCGGCACGTCATGGATGAACACGCAGGCACCGGCATTCCAGGGGGCGAAGACGCAACTCCAGGCATGCTTGGCCCAGCCTGGGGAGGAGATGTTGAGGTGTACGTCGCCTGGCTGCAGGCCGATCCAGTAGAGGGTCGACAGGTGCCCGACTGGATAGCTGCTGTGGCTGTGCAGGACCAGCTTGGGTCGCGAGGTGGTCCCCGAGGTGAAATAGAGCAGCAGCGGATCCGTGGCGAGGGTAGGGCCGTCCGGCAGGAAGTCGCTGGCGCAGGCGCCCGGTGCATAGGGCTGCCAACCGGCCACCGGCGACCCGACGCAGATCCGGGTAAGGCCCGGATCCAGACTGGCGCAACGCTCCGTATGGGCGCTGCCCACCACCAGATGGGCGATGCGCCCGCGCTGCACCCGATCCTGCAGATCGGCATCACTGAGCAAGGTGGTGGCGGGCACCACCACGGCACCCAGCTTGAAGGCACCGAGCAGCGTCTCCCACAGCGCCACCTCGTTGCCCAGCATCACCAGGATGCGTTCGCCGCGCCGCACGCCCTGGGCCCGCAGGAAGTTGGCGGTGCGATTCGAGGCCTGGCGCAGCTCGGCGAAGCTGTAGCGCTCTTCGCGACCTTCGGCGTCGAGTCGCCACAGTGCCGGACCGGCATGCTCCTCGGCCAGGCGATCGAAATGATCCAGCGCCCAGTTGAAGTGTTCCAGTTGCGGCCAGCGAAAATCGCGGACGGCAGTGGCGTAGTCGGTGCGATGGCGCAGCAGGAAGTCGCGCGCTGCGCGGAAGGCGTCGCCGGCCGTCATGGGCGATACCCCGCGGCCTGCAGGAGCGGGAAGGAAGGGCAGCGTCCGGCCTGGCGCCGGGATGGGGCCTGAGGGTGGGTCATGGTTGCCTGCTCTTTATTGTTGTTGGGTAGCAGCGGGTCGCGCCGTCACCACTCGTGACGCGCCCTGGTAAGCAGTATAGTTCCGGCAAAAGTCTCTTGGCTTCCGACAAAAACGCCCGACCGACATGCAAAAATCCAATAACCCGGCAGCGCGTCTCGACTGGGACGATCTCAGATTCTTCCTCGAAGTCGCCCGCACCCAGAAGGCCAGCGCCGCGGCGCGGCGGTTGGGGGTCGATTACACCACCGTCTCGAGGCGTATCTCGGCCCTGGAAAAGGCGCTTGGTGCCCTGCTGTTCGAGAAGTCGCGCAGCACCGGCTTCAGCCTCACCATGGAAGGGCAGCGGCTGCTGGTGCACGCCGAAACCCTGGAAAGCACCCTGCAGACCGCCTGCGAGCAGATCTCCGATACCCGTCTGGCGCCTTCCGGCCAGGTGCGCATCGGTGCTACCGAAGGCTTCGGCAGCTACTTCGTCGCGCCTCAGCTGAGCTTCTTCCAGGATCGCTATCCGGGGATCACCCTCGATGTGCTACCGGTCCCGCACTTCGTCAACCTGTCGCGCCGCGAAGCCGACATCGCCATCACCCTGGAACGCCCCGAGCGCGGACCCTATGTCTGCCGCAAGCTGTGCGACTATCGCCTGCGACTCTATGCCACCGCCGACTACCTGGCCCGCCACCCGCCCATCGCGCAGCTCGCGGATCTGCACCGTCATAGGTTCATCACCTACGTCGACGATCTCGCCTTCAGCCCCGAGCTGCTCTATCTGGAGCGCATCCTGCCGGAGGCCAGCAGCGGCCTGCGCAGTACCAGCGTGATTGCCCAGTATCAGGCCGCCCTGTGCGGACACGCCCTGGCCATCCTGCCGTGCTTTGTCGCCGAGCCGGATCCGCGCCTGGTGGCGCTCCTGCCGGAACAGATCCAGATCACCCGGCAATTCTGGCTCTACTACCGCGAAGACTTGCGCCGCCTGCGCCGCATCACCCTGGTGACCGACTACCTGCGCGCCTGCACCGACGCCAATCGCGACTTCCTGCTCGGCGAAACCCGCGCGCCAGTGCTGGGCTGGCCGGCGACCTGAGGCCCGGCGCCGATCGCTGCGGCACCCCGGGACCCGGCCGGGGTCTCAGAGCTGTCGGTCGTCCTTCGACGGCCTCCAGTGAACAGATGGGAACGGCAATGGAACGATATCAGGCATTGAGTCAGGCGCTGAGCAAGTCAGCCGAGCGGGAAGAAGCCTACTGGCAGGAGCTGGAGCGCCGCCTGCATGAATTGCCGGAGTGCTTCACCCGCTACCTGGGGCTCACTCCCGCGGATCAGGTCGATGCCGGGTTGGGCCTGGAAAAGCGCGTCGATGGCAACATCGTCCGCGAACTGGAAGTCTATGCGCGCTACGACCTCACGGTGATCGTCGATGACCTGGCCGGCACGCCCCAGACCTTCGCCATCGGGCTGTCCTTCTTCTATACCAACGACCACTTCGTGCTGAAGGAGCGCGACGGCGAATTCTCCGTTGCCCTCGAACCTCAGGACGATCCCGACCGATTCTGGGACGAAGGCTGCCGCGAGATCTACGATTCGCTGGCACGACGGATCCGCAGCAAGACCCTGCCCGCCATCGAGTAGGAAAGGGCGGCCGCGCGGGCCGCCGCTTTTCAGACGGGAGTGACCAGGGTCCCGTCGGTGAAATAGCGCTCCACATTGGCCAGCACCAGATCAGCCATGGCCTGGCGCGTCTCGTGGGTGCCGCTGCCGAGATGCGGGGTGAGGACCACGTTGTCCAGCGTCAGCAACGCCGTGGGCACCTCGGGTTCCTCGGCGAAGACATCCAGCCCGGCGCCGCCCAGGGCGCCGCTCTGCAGGGCCGCCACCAGGGCCGGCTCATCGACCACACTGCCGCGAGCGATGTTGATGAGATAGCCACGCGGTCCCAGGGCCGCGAGGATCCGCGCGTCGATCAGCCCATCGGTGGCGGCACCACCGGGCAGCGACAGCACCAGGAAGTCCGCTGCCTCCGCCAGGGATTCGAGATCGGCATGATAGCGATAGGGTACGTCCGGTTGCCGATGGCGACCGTGGTAGGCCACTTCCATGCCAAAAGCCTCCACCCGTCGGGCGATGCCTTTGCCGATGTTACCCAGACCGACAATGCCGCAGGTCTTGCCCGCCAGGCGCGAGGTCAGGGGAAACTTGCCCTGGCGCCAGTCGCCGCGGCGCACGAAACGATCCGCCGCACTGATGCCCCGCGCTACATCGATCAGCAGGGCGAAGGCGGTGTCGGCGACGCAGTCGTCCAGGACACCCGGGGTGTTGCTCACGAGCACGCCTCTGTCGCGCGCCGCGGCGATGTCGATGCTGTCGTAGCCCACGCCGAAACTGAACACCGCCGCTAGGGCGGGCAGGGCGCTCATCAGTTCGCGGGTCGCACCGTGCACGCCTGAGGTCACCACGGCCACCACGTCCTGGCCGCGTGCCGCGAGCAGTTCGGACTGATCGGGTGCTTCCCAAAGTCGTAGCACCTCATAACGGGTCTCTAGCGCGTCCTGCAGCGCAGGCAGCAGCGGACCCACCTGCAGCAACAGCGGACGTTGGTTCTGTTCAGCCATTTCTAGACTCCTTGAAAGAGAAGGGGCGGCGAACCGCCCCTTGAAGCGGTGGGCTCAGCCCAGCAATTGCAGGCCAAGCTGGATCGCGACCCAGATCGCCAACAGGGTGGCGAAACCCAGGGCCAGGTTCTCGAACCAGTTGTTGCGGTACTCGTCGCCCAGCAGCGACTTCTGGTTGGACATGATCAGCAGGCCCAGGGAGATCACCGGCAGGCCGACGATGTTCAAGGCATTCACGCCGATGGTCAGGGTCACGAAGTCGGGCATGCCCGGCAGCGACCACACCAGCGGCGTCACCAGGATGAAGAGCAGGAACCACTTGTGCGCCGGGTCCTTATGAAAGGTCTTGCCATAGCGCTCGCGCCGTTCCGGACGGATGTGCTGCAGGGCATCGGTGATCAGCATGGGGAAGGCGGTGGTCTTGCCCACCACGCTGGCGAACAGGGTGGCGAAGACGCCGGTGAAGAAAATCAACCAGCCGCCCGAGCCGAAGAACAGCTCCAGCGCCGAGCCCAAGTCGTTCAGGGTGTTCACCTGCAGGCCGTTGGGTCTGAGGATTTCCACGCCGACGACCCAGATGGCCAGGTTGATGATGATGCCAACCACCACGGCGAACAGCAGATCGTTGCGCTGGATGCGCTTGTGCTCCGGGCCGGTCCAGCCCTTTTCCTTCATCACATAGGGATGCACGAAGTTGGCGATGGAACCGGCCACGGCGCCAATGACCGACACGGCCACCAGCAGAGCCCCATGCACGCCTTCGTCCGGCGGAATGCTGAAGCCGATGGTGCCGCGCAGGATGCCGCCCAGGTCCGGGCCCGACATCACCGCCAGCGTGATGAAGGCCAGGGTCATGACCGCCAGCAGCACCTTCATCACGCCTTCGATCAGGGCATAGAAGTTCCGTCCCACCAGCAGCCAGACGGCGATCACCACCGCCACCGAACAAAGCAGCGGATAGTCGACATGGAGAAGGGTGGCCAGGGCCTCGCCAGCGCCCTTGAGCATGTAGGCGTTGGTCAGGTGCCCCATGACGAGCGCGTACCCGAGCATGAACCAGGCGAACACCGGGTGCAGCTGGGCATAGCCTTCTAGGATCGACATGCCCTTGTTATTGCACAGCTGGAAGCGCGCGATGATGTTGACGATGAGAAAGCGCAGCAGCAGGGACACCGCCAGCACCCACATCATGGCGTAGCCATAGTTGGCGCCAGCCACCGAGGAAGTGATGAGGTCGCCAGCGCCCAGCCAGGACAGCACCGCGATGATGCCGGGGCCCAGCAGCTTCGCCAGGCGGCGCAGGCCGGAGCCTTGCTCCTTGGCCAGAGGTACGGATTTTTCGACGGAACCGGATCGCTCCATTAGGGCGGTTCTCCTAACGATTGTTGTTGTTGTGAAGGGGCCGGAAGTGGCCTTTTCGTTAGCTTGCCCTTTCAGGGTTTAGCACTACATACGACGTCGTACAACTAAAGGTGGGCAACAAAATGTTGCTTTCGTCGGGTCAGGCCAGACGCCCTTCGTTGATTGCCGTACGTACCGCTGGATCAAGCCAGGTGACTTCGCTTGAGACTGTCTCTAGAATGGTCGCCCTTGATTCTGGGGGGTCGGAAAGCCGGCCTGTTCTTGTGCCACGAGGAATATCCATGCAAGTTTCCGTTGAAAACACCTCTGCTCTCGAGCGTCGCATGACCATTGGCGTGCCGGCCGAGCGTATTGAAACCGAAGTGAACAAGCGTCTGCAGCAGACTGCACGGCGTGCCAAGGTTCCCGGTTTCCGCCCGGGCAAGGTACCCATGAGCGTCATCCGCCAGCGCTACGAAGCCTCGGCTCGTCAGGAAGCCTTGGGTGATCTCATTCAGGAAACCTTCTACGAAGCCGTCGTCGAGCAGAAGCTCAACCCGGCCGGCGCACCCGCCGTCGAACCCAAGGTGTTCGAAAAGGGCAAGGACCTGGAATACGTCGCCACCTTCGAAGTCTTCCCCGAGTTCGAAGTCAAGGGCCTGGACGGCATCGAGATCGAGCGCCAGGAGTCCAGCGTCGAAGACGCCGACATCGACAAGATGCTCGACGTGCTGCGCAAGCAGGGTACCCGTTACGAAGCCGTTGACCGCGCTGCCGCCAACGACGACCAGGTCACCATCGACTTCGTCGGTACCCAGGATGGCGAAGCCTTCTCCGGTGGCTCCGCCGAGAACACCAAGCTGGTGCTGGGTTCGGGTCGCATGATCCCCGGTTTCGAAGACGGTCTGGTCGGTGCCAAGGCCGGTGACGAGCGTGTGCTCGACCTGACCTTCCCCGAGGACTACCAGAACCTGGATCTGGCCGGCAAGGCCGCCCAGTTCAAGGTCACCGTCAAGGAAGTGGCCGCACCCGAGCTGCCCGAGCTGAACGAAGCCTTCTTCAAGCAGTTCGGCGTGGAAGAGACCACCGTCGAAGGGTTCCGCGCCGAAGTGCGCAAGAACATGGACCGCGAGCTGCGCCAGGCGCTCAAGACCAAGGTCAAGAACCAGGTCATGGACGGTCTGCTGGCTGCCAACCAGATCGACGTACCGGCTGCCCTGATCAGCAACGAAGTGGATCGCCTGCGCGTCCAGGCCGTCCAGCAGTTCGGCGGCAACATCCAGCCCGAGCAACTGCCGGCCGAGCTGTTCAGCGAGCAGGCCAAGCGCCGCGTGCTGCTGGGCCTGATCATCGCCGAGATGGTCAAGCAGTTCGAGCTCAAGCCCGATGACGCCCGCGTTCGCGAGCTGATCGAAGAGATGGCTGCGGCCTATCAGGAGCCCGAGCAGGTAGTGAAGTGGTACTACCAGAACGAGCAGCAGCTGAACGAAGTGCGTTCGGTTGTACTGGAAGAACAAGTCGTGGATACTGTCCTCAAGCAGGCAAAAGTCACCGACAAGCAGGTCTCCTACGAGGACGCGGTCAAACCGGCCGAGGCTCCCCAAGCAGCCTGATCTGCCTCCAGTTGCTAGTTCACCTAAGCCAGCCTCGTGCTGGCTTATGTGTTTTTGACAGGTCATCCAGATAGGGAGCTAGTGCAGGACATGTCCCGCAATTCATACATGCAATCCATGCCCGATATTCAAGCCGCTGGCGGTCTGGTACCCATGGTGGTGGAGCAATCCGCCCGGGGTGAGCGCGCCTATGACATCTACTCCCGGCTGCTCAAGGAGCGGGTCATCTTCCTGGTCGGCCAGGTCGAGGACTACATGGCCAATCTGGTCGTCGCCCAGCTGCTGTTCCTGGAAGCGGAGAATCCTGACAAGGACATCCACCTCTATATCAACAGCCCGGGTGGCTCGGTGACCGCGGGCATGTCGATCTACGACACCATGCAGTTCATCAAGCCCGACGTCTCCACCATCTGCATCGGCCAGGCCTGCAGCATGGGCGCCCTGTTGCTGGCAGGCGGTGCCGCCGAGAAGCGTTTCTGCCTGCCGCACTCGCGGATGATGATTCACCAGCCGCTGGGCGGCTTCCAGGGTCAGGCATCGGACATCGAAATTCACGCCCGTGAAATTTTGACCATCCGTGAGCGTCTGAACAAGGTGCTGGCGCATCACACCGGTCAGCCGATGGACGTGATCGCCCGCGATACCGACCGTGACAACTTCATGAGTGGCCCCGAAGCCGTTGCCTACGGCTTGATCGACAAGGTCCTCGAGAAGCGCAACATCCCCGCCTGACCCCGCCTCGACCACCTGCCCAAGCGCCGGTCGTTTGGGCGGGTAGGCTTGAAAAACCGTGCAATAGGCTCCATCTTGTTGATGTAAGCACATTCCATTGGATCGATCGAATGACAGATACGCGCAATAGCGACGATAACGGCAAGCTGCTTTACTGCTCCTTCTGCGGCAAGAGTCAGCACGAAGTACGTAAATTGATCGCTGGACCCTCCGTCTTCATCTGCGACGAATGCGTCGACCTGTGCAATGACATCATCCGCGAGGAGGTCCAGGAAGCTCAGGCCGAAAGCAATGCGCACAAGCTGCCAGCGCCGAAGGAAATAAGCGCCATCCTCGACCAGTATGTCATTGGTCAGCAGCGTGCCAAGCGGGTCCTCGCCGTTGCTGTCTACAACCATTACAAGCGTCTGAATCAGCGCGAGAAGAAAGACGACGTCGAGCTGGGCAAGAGCAATATCCTGCTCATCGGTCCGACCGGTTCGGGCAAGACCCTGCTGGCGGAAACGCTGGCGCGCCTGCTCAACGTACCTTTCACCATCGCCGATGCCACCACTCTGACCGAAGCCGGTTATGTGGGTGAAGACGTCGAGAACATCATTCAGAAGCTCTTGCAGAAGTGCGACTACGATGTGGAAAAGGCCCAGATGGGCATCGTCTATATCGACGAGATCGACAAGATCTCGCGCAAGTCCGACAACCCCTCCATCACCCGTGACGTCTCGGGCGAGGGCGTGCAGCAGGCACTGCTGAAGCTGATCGAGGGTACCGTGGCGTCGGTTCCGCCTCAGGGTGGCCGCAAGCATCCCCAGCAGGAATTCCTGCAGGTAGATACCCGCAACATCCTATTCATCTGCGGCGGTGCCTTCGCTGGCCTGGAAAAGGTCATCCAGAATCGTTCCACCAAGGGTGGCGGCATCGGCTTCAACGCCGAGGTACGCAGCGTGGAACTGGGCAAGAAGATCGGCGAATCCCTACGTGACGCCGAGCCCGAGGATCTGGTCAAGTTCGGCCTGATTCCCGAGTTCGTCGGTCGTCTGCCGGTCATCGCGACCTTGGACGAGCTGGATGAGCCGGCACTCATGCAGATCCTGACCGAGCCGAAGAATGCCCTGACCAAGCAGTACGCCAAGCTGTTCGAGATGGAAGACGTGGATCTGGAATTTCGTCCCGATGCCCTCAAGGCGGTCGCCCGCAAGGCACTGGAGCGCAAGACCGGTGCCCGGGGTCTGAGATCCATCCTCGAAGGCATCCTGCTCGAGACCATGTACGAGATTCCTTCGCAGAAGGAGGTCAGCAAGGTGGTCATCGACGAGAGTGTCATCGAGGGGAGTTCCCAGCCGCTGCTCATCTACGAGAACAGCGAGCCCGCCAAGGCGGCGCCAGACGCGTGACAGAAGGGGCTTCGGCCCCTTTTTCATTTCAGCGACGGTTGTATTTTGCGGCGGTCAACCTCATGTTAGGGGAAACCGAGGCCTTAACCGCATCTGCGGCCGATTATTTGCCGAGACCCGTACCCCATGACTACGACGATAGAACTTCCCCTGCTGCCCCTACGTGACGTAGTGGTCTATCCCCACATGGTCATCCCATTGTTCGTCGGAAGGGAAAAGTCCGTCGAGGCCCTCGAGGCCGCCATGGCTGGCGACAAGCAGATCCTGCTGGTCGCACAGAAGAATCCCGGCGATGACGATCCCGCCGCGGACGACATGTATCACATGGGTACGGTCGCGACCGTTCTCCAGCTGCTCAAGCTGCCCGACGGCACCGTCAAGGTCCTGGTCGAAGGCGAGCAGCGCGGCCGTATCGAATCCTTCGTCGAAAACCAGGCCTATGCCCGTGCGCTGGTCACCCTGATCGAAGACAGCGAAGCCCCGGATCGTGAATCCGAGGTGTTCTCGCGCAGCCTGATGAGTCAGTTCGAGCAATATGTACAGCTCGGCAAGAAGGTCCCTGCCGAAGTCCTGTCCTCGCTCAACAGCATCGAGGATCCCAGCCGTCTGGTCGACACCATGGCCGCCCATATGGCGCTGAAGATCGAACAGAAGCAGGAAATTCTCGAGATCACCGAGCTGGGCGCACGCGTCGAGCACGTGTTGGCCCTGCTGGATGCGGAAATCGACCTCCTGCAGGTGGAAAAGCGCATCCGTGGTCGCGTCAAGAAGCAGATGGAGCGCAGCCAGCGCGAGTACTACCTCAACGAACAGATGAAGGCCATCCAGAAAGAACTTGGTGACATCGACGAAGGCCACAACGAGGTCGACGACCTCAAGCGTCGCATCGAAGCCGCCGGTCTGCCTAAGGATGCCCTGGCCAAGGCTACGGCCGAGCTGAACAAGCTCAAGCAGATGTCGCCGATGTCGGCCGAAGCCACCGTGGTGCGCTCCTACATCGACTGGTTGGTGAACGTACCGTGGCAGGCGGAAAGCAAGGTCCGCCTGGACCTGGGCCGTGCCGAGGAAGTCCTGGACAAGGACCACTACGGTCTGGAAGAGGTCAAGGAACGCATTCTTGAATACCTCGCCGTGCAGAAGCGTGTGAAAAAGGTGCGCGGGCCGGTGCTGTGCCTGGTCGGTCCGCCCGGCGTGGGCAAGACCTCCCTGGCCGAGTCCATCGCCCGTTCCACCGGTCGCAAGTTCGTGCGCATGGCCCTGGGCGGCGTGCGTGACGAAGCCGAGATCCGTGGTCACCGCCGCACCTACATCGGTTCCATGCCGGGTCGTCTGATCCAGAAGATGACCAAGGTCGGGGTGCGCAATCCGCTGTTCCTGCTCGACGAAATCGACAAGATGGGCAACGACATGCGTGGCGATCCCGCCTCCGCCTTGCTCGAGGTCCTGGATCCGGAGCAGAACCACACCTTCAACGACCATTACCTGGAGGTGGACTACGATCTCTCCGACGTGATGTTCGTCTGCACCGCCAACTCCATGAACATTCCGGCGCCCTTGCTGGACCGTATGGAAGTCATTCGCCTGCCCGGCTACACCGAGGCGGAAAAGGTCAACATCGCCACCCGCTACCTGATTCCCAAGCAGGTCAAGGCCAATGGCCTGAAGAAGGGCGAGGTGGAATTCGACGAAGACGCCCTGCGCGACATCATCCGCTACTACACCCGCGAAGCGGGCGTACGGAGTCTGGAGCGTCAGGTGGCCAAGGTCTGCCGCAAGGTGGTCAAACAGCATGCCCTGAGCAAGGAGCGCACGGCCAGCGTCACCGTGGATACCCTGGAGCACTGGCTGGGCGTTCGCAAATTCCGCTATGGCCTGGCCGAGCAGCAGGATCAGGTTGGTCAGGTCACCGGCCTCGCCTGGACCCAGGTTGGCGGCGAACTGCTGACCATCGAGTCCGCGGTCGTCCCCGGCAAGGGCCAGATGATCAAGACCGGTTCCTTGGGCGATGTGATGGCCGAGTCCATCACCGCGGCCCTGACCGTGGTCCGCAGTCGTGGTCGCAGCCTGGGCATTCCCAAGGACTTCCACGAGAAGCACGACATCCATATCCACGTGCCCGAAGGCGCCACGCCCAAGGACGGCCCGAGCGCCGGTATCGGCATGTGCACGGCGCTGGTCTCGGCCGCCACCCGTATCCCGGTGCGTGCCGACGTGGCCATGACCGGCGAGATCACCCTGCGTGGTCAGGTGCTGGCCATCGGTGGGCTCAAGGAAAAGCTGCTTGCGGCCCACCGCGGCGGCATCCGTACCGTGATCATTCCCGAGGAAAACGTCCGGGATCTGCGGGACATTCCGGACAACATCAAGGCCGACTTGCAGATCAAGCCAGTCAAATGGATTGACGAGGTCTTGGAGGTTGCGCTGCAATATACGCCGGAGCCGCTTCCGGACGATGGTCCGGAGCTCGTCAGCAAGGACGAGAAGCGGGATCAGGAAGGCAAGGAGCGCGTCAGTACGCACTGACGGCGCCCTTGGGCTTGATGGGCGGGGCGCCAGCCAAGGTTGCTGGTGTTCCGCCGTCCTGCTGGATGCAAGGTCCTTGATCGACGAAAAGGCGCATCTCGAGATGCGCCTTTTCGCTATTTGCTATTCGACGATTTCGCCATGGCCGGTCTGGCCACAGCTCGTGGGGGGAACATGCTACAAAACATCAGGGACCGTTCGCAGGGATGGATTGCCAAAGTCATCATCGGATTCATCATCCTGCTGATGGCGCTGACCGGCTTCGAAGCGATCATCCGCGCCACGGGTCACCAGGGTGCCGTCGCCCTGGTCAATGGCGACGAGATCAAGCAGACGGAGCTGGCCCAGGCCGTGGAAATGCAGCGTCGCCAGCTGCAGCAACAACTGGGGCAGGGCTTCGATCCTTCCACCCTGGATGACCGGTTGCTGCGCGAATCCGCCCTCAAGGCACTCATCGACAAGCAACTGCTGCTGCAGAGCGCCAAAGCCGATCGCTTCGCCTTCTCCGAGCAGGCACTGGATCAGTTGATCCTCAATACCCCCGAATTCCAGACCGAAGGGCGTTTCGATCCCCAGCGCTTCGATCAGGCCGTTCGCCAGATGAACTACAACCGCCTGCAATTCCGCGATCTGCTGCGTGACGAAATGCTGATCGGTCAGCTGCGTGCCGGTATCGTCGGCAGCAATTTCGTCACCGATGCCGATATCGAGGCCTTCGCCGCGCTCGAGCGTCAGACCCGCGATTTCGCCATGCGTACCGTCAAGGCCTCGCCGGCTGGCATCACGCCGACCCAGGACGAGATCCAGGCCTACTACGACAGCCACAAGAACGCCTTCATGACGCCTGAGCAGGTAGTCATCGAGTACGTCGAGCTGAAGAAGGCCGCTTTCCTGGCCAAGGCCAAGGTCGACGAAAGCCGCCTGCAGGCCGCCTACAAGTCCGAGATCGCCAATCTGTCGGAGCAGCGCGACGCCGCTCACATCCTCATCGAGGTCAACGACAAGCAGAACGATGAGCAGGCCAAGGCCAAGATCCAGCAGATCCAGGAGCGCCTGAACAAGGGTGAAGATTTCGCCAAGCTGGCCAAGGAGTTCTCCCAGGATCCGGGTTCGGCGGCCAATGGCGGTGACCTCGGCTTCGCCGGTCGTGGCGTCTATGATCCGGCCTTTGAAGAGGCACTGTACGCCCTGGCACCGCAACAGGTCTCGGCACCGGTGCGTACCAGCTTTGGCTGGCACCTGATCAAGCTGCAGGGCGTCCAGGCGCCGGAAGTGCCCACCCTGGCCAGTGTCCGGCCGCGTCTGGAACAGCAGCTCAAGGCGGAAGACGCCGACCGCCTGTTCGTGGAAGCGGGCCGCAAGCTGGAAAGCTCCGCCTACGAATCCTCCGACCTGAGCCAGCCGGCCCAGGAGCTGGGTCTGCAGGTCAAGACCAGCGCACCTTTCGGTCGCGAAGGTGGCGAGGGGTTGACCGCCAACCGCCAGGTGATCGAGGCGGCCTTCAGCGAAGACGTCCTGCGTAACGGTGCCAACAGCACCGCCCTGCAGCTCGACCCGGAGACCCTGGTGGTGATCCGTGACAAGGAGCACCGCACGCCGCAGCTGCAACCCCTGGATGCGGTCAAGAAAGAGATCGTGACCCGCCTGACCCAGGAAAAGGCCGCAGCCGTGGCCAAGCAGGCCGGCGAAGAGCAGCTCAAGACGTTGCGTGCCGGCGGCAAGGCCGCTGCGGGTGACTGGCGTACCGTCGAGGCCGCCACGCGCAATCAGGAGGGCGTCGATCCCCAGGTGCTGCAGGCCGCATTCCGCATGGCCAAGCCGGAAGCCGACAAGCCGTCCTATGCCGGCATCAGCCTGCAGAACGGGGACTTCGTCCTGATCCGTCTGCAGGGGGTAGGCGTACCCAAGGAAGCCCTGAGCGCCGAGGACAAGGCGTTGTATCGTCGCTACCTGGCCTCGCGAGCCGGGCAGGTCGATTTCGCGGCCTACCGTCGAGCCCTGGATGCCAAGGCCGAGATCAAGCATCTCTGATACGAAAAAAGCCCGGGAAACCGGGCTTTTTCTTGGGTGGCGACAAAGGTGTCCGTGCCTGTCGAGCGCCTCCGGTAGGGAGGAGGGCAGTTGCCTCGAGGTCTTACTGGACCAGCTCCTGCTCGTCGAACAGGCCATCGAAGAGCATCGTCGACAGATAGCGCTCGCCGGAGTCCGGCAGGATGACCACGAGGGTCTTGCCCTGCATCTCCGGGGTCTCGGCCAACCGGACCGCGGCGGCCATGGCGGCGCCGCAGGAAATGCCACAGAGAATGCCTTCCTCACGCATCAGGCGCTGGGCCATCAGCTTGGCCTGTTCATCGCTGACCTGCTCGACGCGATCGACCATGGAGAGGTCCAGGTTGCCGGGTACGAAGCCGGCGCCGATGCCCTGGATCTTGTGCGGACTGGGTTTCACCTCGGCACCGGCGAGGGTCTGGCTGATGACCGGCGAGGCCTCCGGCTCCACCGCGACCGAAAGGATCGGCTTGCCCTTGGTGTTCTTGATGAAGCGCGAGATGCCGGTCAGGGTGCCGCCGGTACCGACGCCGGCCACCAGCACGTCGATGGCGCCATCGGTGTCGTTCCAGATTTCCGGGCCGGTGGTCTTCTCGTGGATGGCCGGATTGGCCGGGTTGTCGAATTGCTGTGGCATGAAGTAGCGATCGGGCTCGCTCTCGGCGATTTCCCGGGCCTTCTCGATGGCGCCCTTCATGCCCTTGGCCGGCTCGGTCAGCACCAGCTCCGCCCCCAGCGCCTTGAGCACTTTGCGCCGCTCCAGGCTCATGGAGGCCGGCATGGTCAGCACCAGGCGATAACCACGGGCGGCGGCGACATAGGCCAGGCCGATACCGGTGTTGCCCGAGGTCGGCTCCACCAGACTCATGCCAGGCTTGAGCAGGCCCTTGGCTTCGGCGTCCCAGATCAGGTTGGCACCGATGCGGCATTTGACCGAATAGCCCGGATTGCGCCCCTCGATCTTGGCGAGCAGGGTGACGCCCTTGGGGCCGAGGCGGTTGATGTAGACCAGTGGCGTGTTGCCGATGGACTGGGCGTTGTCAGCGAAGATGCGGCTCATGGCGGATCCTGTACGGCGCGGAAAACTCGCAGCCTAGGCCTTGCGTACGATGGCGTCCAGCCCAGGCACGGCGTGTTATCGTCAGGCGAAACAGCTGCCAGAGGATAGATGATGGCCTTTCAGGGTACCGAGCGTTATGTGGCCACGGCCGAGCTCAGTCTGGCGGTCAATGCCGCCATTCAGCTGGGACGTCCGCTGCTGGTGAAGGGCGAGCCGGGCACCGGCAAGACGCTGCTGGCCGAGCAGGTGGCCGAGAGCCAGGGCGCACGTCTTATCACCTGGCACGTCAAGTCCACCACCAAGGCCCAGCAAGGCCTCTATGAATACGATGCCGTGAGTCGCCTGCGCGATTCCCAGCTCGGGGATCCCCGGGTGCAGGAGGTGGCGAACTACATCAAGCCCGGCAAGCTGTGGGACGCCTTCACCGCCGAGGATCCGGTGGTGCTCTTGATCGACGAGATCGACAAGGCCGACATCGAGTTTCCCAATGACCTGTTGCTGGAACTCGATCGCATGGAATTCCATGTCTACGAGACGGGCGAGACCATCCGCGCCCAGCGACGACCGGTGATCATCATCACCTCCAACAACGAAAAGGAGCTACCGGACGCCTTCCTGCGTCGTTGCTTCTTTCATTTCATCCGCTTCCCGGAGCGGGAGACCCTTGAGCGTATCGTCCAGGTGCATTACCCCGACCTTCAGGCGCGCCTGATCAAGGAGGCCCTGGATCTCTTTCTCGACCTGCGCAGCGTGCCGGGGTTGAAGAAGAAGCCGTCCACCTCGGAACTGGTGGACTGGCTGGCCCTGTTGCTGGGCGATGAGGCGGCGCAGCGGGCCCTGCACGGCGAGGGTGGCCTGCCACCGCTGGCGGGCGCCCTGGTGAAGAACGAGCAGGATCTGCAGTTGCTCGAACGCCAGGCCTTCATGCGCCGCCGGCGGAGCTGAGGGCGGGCATGTTCCTCGACTTCTTCACCCGACTCAGGGCCGCCGGCATTCCGGTGTCCCTGGGCGAACTGCTGGATCTGCACGCCGCCCTGGCTGCGGGCCTGGTAGTGGCCGATCCAGACGCCTTCTATCTGCTGGCCCGGGCCGTGCTGGTCAAGGACGAGCGCTTCTTCGACCGCTTCGATCAGGTCTATGCCGGCGAGCTGGCCAGGTCCGAACGTCTGGCGGAGCCCAAGGCGATTCCCGCGAACTGGTTGCGGCTGGAGTTCCAGCGCTTGCTGTCGGACGAGGACCGCCAGCGACTCCAGGCCCTGGGCGGCCTCGACGAACTGCTCGAAACCCTGCGGCAGCGCCTCGCCGAGCAGCGCGAGCGGCACGCCGGTGGCAACAAATGGGTCGGCACGGGTGGCACCAGTCCCTTCGGCAGCGGTGGCTACAATCCCTTCGGTGTGCGCGTCGGCGAGGCCGGTACCCGCCAGGGGCGGGCGGCCAAGGTCTGGGAGCAGCGTGACTACCGCAATCTGGACGATCGCGCGCCCCTGGATCGGCGCAATCTGCAATTGGCTCTGCGCCGGCTGCGGCGCTTCGCTCGCCAGGGTGCGGCGGCGGAGTTCGACCTGGATGAGACCGTTGCCGCCACGGCGCAGGAGGGTGGGTTGCTGGACGTGCGCTATCGCCCTGAACGCCATAACGCCACCAAGGTGCTCCTGCTGCTGGATGTCGGCGGCTCCATGGATCTGCATGTGCGCCTGTGCAGCGAGTTGTTCAGCGCCTGTCGCCTGGAGTTCCGCCACCTGGAGTACTACTACTTCCACAACTGCGTCTACGAGCGGGTCTGGCGCAATAATGCTCGTCGGTATGAGGAAGGCTTGGCGACCGCCGAACTGCTGCGCCGCTATGGAGCGGACTACCGCCTGGTGATCGTCGGCGACGCCAGTATGGGGCCCTACGAGATCACCCATCCAGGTGGCAGCGTCGAGCACTGGAACGAAGAGCCCGGTGCCCTGTGGATACAGAGACTCTGCCAGCACTTCCCACGGGCGGTCTGGCTCAATCCCTATCCGCAGGACGGCTGGGCCAGCAGCACCTCGATCCAGTTGCTGCGCGAACTCATTGCCCAGCGGATGTTTCCCTTGACCGGCGAGGGGCTGGGCGATGCCATCCGATCCTTGACCCGCCCATGAAAAAACCCGGCCGAAGCCGGGTTTTTTCATTGCTCGCGCTTAGCGCTGACCGTAGCGGCGCAGGGCCTCGATGCGGTCTTCCAGCGGCGGGTGGCTCATCAGCAGACCGGCCAGACCGTTCTTCAGCGAGCCGTTGATGCCGAAGGCGTTCAGGGTGTCGGGCATCTGCACCGGGATACCTTGCTCGGCACGCAGGCGCTGCAGGGCGCCGATCATGGCGTTGGGGCCAGCCAGGCGGGCACCGGCTTCGTCGGCGCGGAATTCGCGTTTGCGCGAGAACCACATGACGATGATGCTGGCCAGGATACCCAGGACCAGTTCGGCAATGATGGTGGTCACGAAATAGGCGATGCCGTGGCCTTCCTCATTCTTGAAGATGGCCTTGTCGACGAAGTTGCCGAAGATCCGCGCGAAGAACATCACGAAGGTGTTCACCACGCCCTGGATCAGCGCCAGGGTCACCATGTCGCCGTTGGCGACGTGACCGATCTCGTGGGCCAGCACCGCGCGCACCTCGTCGGGCGAGAAGCGCTCCAGCAGGCCCTGGCTCACCGCGACGAGGGCGTCGTTACGGTTCCAGCCGGTGGCGAAGGCGTTGGCTTCGTAGGCCGGGAAGATACCGACCTCGGGGGTCTTGATGCCGGCTTCGCGGGCCAATTCCTCGACGGTCTGCAGCAGCCACTGCTCATGGCGGGTACGCGGTTGGCTGATGACCTCGGTACGGGTGCTCATCTTCGCCATCCACTTGGAGATGAACAGCGAGATCAGCGAGCCGGCAAAGCCGAACACGGCACAGAACACCAGCAGACTGCCATAGTTCTGACCGGTGTAGCGATCCACGCCAAGCACCTTCAAGGTGATGCTGGCAACGATCAGCACCGCCAGGTTGGTAGCCAGAAACAACAGAATGCGCATCATGGTGGGGTATAGCTCCTCACAGGTTTATCTGCCGGCTATATAAGGTTCGGCCCCGATCCATTCAATGTTTCCACTATTGCAAACTGTGTCGTCTGGGGGCTGGCGAAACTGCTGGCGGCTGTCGCGCGAGTGCCTGCGCCGGTTGACGCCGCGAGGCGCGTCAACCGATGAAAGACCCGGAAATGCTTTGCCGCTACTGGGCGTAGCTACCAAGGAAGTTGCCGATGCGGCCGATGGCCTGTTCCAGATCATCGACGCGGGGCAGGGTGACGACCCGGAAGTGGTCGGGCCAGGGCCAGTTGAAGGCAGTGCCCTGGACCACCAGCAGCTTTTCCGAGAGCAGCAGGTCGAGAACGAATTTCTCGTCGTTGTGGATGGGGCAGACCTTGGGATCGATCCGCGGGAAGGCATAGAGCGCGCCCATCGGCTTCACGCAGCTGACGCCGGGGATGTCATTGAGCAGTTCCCAGGTGCGATTACGCTGCTCCAGCAGGCGTCCGTGCGGCAGCACCAGGTCATTGATGCTCTGGTAGCCGCCGAGAGCGGTCTGGATCGCGTGCTGGGCCGGCACGTTGGCGCACAGGCGCATGTTGGCCAGGATGTCGAGGCCTTCGATATAGCTGTGGGCGCGGTGCTTGGGGCCCGACACGATCAGCCAGCCCGAACGGAAACCGGCGACGCGATAGGACTTGGACAGGCCGTTGAAGGTCAGGCACAGGACGTCCGGCGCCAGGGAGGCGGTGGAGATGTGCTGGGCTTCGTCGTAAAGGATCTTGTCGTAGATCTCGTCGGAGAACAGCACCAGGTTGTGCCGCCGCGCCAGTTCGACGATGCCTTCCAGTACCTCCTTGGAATAGACCGCGCCGGTGGGATTGTTCGGGTTGATCAGCACCAGCGCCTTGGTATTGCTGGTGATCTTGGCTTCCATGTCGGCCAGGTCGGGGAACCAGCCGGCCTGCTCGTCGCACAGATAGTGCACCGGCTTGCCGCCGGCCAGGCTGACCGCGGCGGTCCACAGTGGATAGTCGGGAGCCGGGATCAGCACCTCGTCGTTGTTGTTGAGCAAGGCCTGCATGGCCATGACGATCAGCTCGGAGACACCGTTGCCCAGGTAGATGTCCTCGATGCCGACACCCTCGATGCGCTTCTGCTGGCAGTACTGCATCACCGCCTTGCGCGCGCTGAACAGGCCCTTGGAGTCGCTGTAGCCCTGGGCGGTCGGCAGATTGCGGATGACGTCCTGCAGGATCTCCTCGGGCGCCTCGAAGCCGAAGGGCGCCGGATTGCCGATGTTGAGCTTCAGGATGCGATGGCCTTCCTCTTCGAGGCGCTTGGCATGCTTGAGGACCGGGCCGCGGATGTCGTAGCAGACATTGGCGAGCTTGTTCGACTTGGAGACCTGCATGGGGAAATGAATCCTGGAAAAGGGGCGAGTAAGACTCGGCGGGGACGGACGCCGACCGGCGCTTGGCAGCATCCGCGGGTGGATGCCAGACTGAGCGGGAATCATACGGCTGCATCGCCTGTTACAAAAGATGCGCCGGCATCCAGAGAGGTCATCATGGAAAAAGTACAGCGTAGCCCGGAAGACTGGCGTGAGCGCCTGACCGACGATCAGTTTCGCGTCTGTCGCCTGGCCGCCACCGAAAGACCCTATACCGGTGCTTACTGCAACACCAAGACGCCCGGCGTCTATCACTGCGCCTGCTGCGAACTGGCACTGTTCGACTCCAGCACCAAGTTCGACTCCGGCTGCGGCTGGCCCAGCTATTACGCGCCCATCGATGCCGAGGCGGTACGGGAAAAGGAAGATTTCAGCCACGGCATGCAGCGCGTAGAGGTGCTCTGCGCCCGCTGCGACGCCCACCTGGGGCATGTCTTCCCCGACGGTCCACCGCCGACCGGTCTGCGCTATTGCATCAATTCGGTGGCGCTACAGTTGCAACCCAGGGCCTCCGCGTGATCAGGGACCTTCTCAGCGTGCCGTTCGAGACCGCCGATGGCCAGCGGGCCTGTCTGGCCGATTGGCCGGCGCGGGCCTACCTGGTGGTCAATACCGCCAGTCGTTGCGGCTTCACCCGTCAGTACGACGGCCTCGAAGCGCTGCAGCAGCGTTATCTGGCCGAGGGACTGCGGGTGATCGTCTTTCCCTGCAATCAGTTCGGTGGTCAGGAGCCAGGTAGCAATGCCGAGATCCAGACCTTTTGTCTGACCCGCTTCAATGTCAGCTTTCCGGTGATGGCCAAGCTCGACGTCAATGGCGACGGCGCCCATCCGCTGTTCGTGGCGCTCAAGCAGGCGGCGCCGGGCTTGTTGGGAAGCGCCATCCGCTGGAACTTCACCAAGTTCCTCGTCACGCCGGCCCAAGGGCGCGTCCAGCGCTTCGCGCCCATCACCCGTCCGTCCCAGCTGGAAAAGCATGTCCGCCAGGCGCTGGCGTCCTAGCGTGGTAGCCCTCCGGACTTTGTCTGGAGGGCAAAAGTCATACGATAATGCGCGGCTTGGAAGGCGGCTGGTCCGCTGTTCTTTTTTTCGTCGTCAAGGATCATCCCTGTGAATGCCTCCCTAGAAGACTTTCTGCTCCACGCACGGCAGGTGCTGGAGCGCCTCGAACCCCTGTTGCCCCATCGTCGCGAGCCGCTGGACTGGCAGCACTGCTATGCGGCGCGCTGGCGCCGGGAAGGCCATGGCGGCTATCTGCAACCGCTCGACGTCAATCTGGAATTGCGCCTGGCCGACCTGCTGGGTATCGATCGGCAGCGTGACCAGCTCGCCCGTAACACCCGCCAGTTCGTGGCCGGGCTGCCGGCCAACCACAGTCTGCTGTGGGGCGCGCGTGGCACCGGCAAGTCGTCGCTGATCCGGGCGCTGTTGGCGGAGTATGCCGGGCAGGGCCTGCGCCTGATCGAAATCGAGCGCGACGACCTGGCCGATCTGCCCCGCGCCGTGGAACAGCTCGCCGGCCAGCCACAGCGTTTCGTGGTGTTCTGCGATGACCTGTCCTTCGATTCCGGCAGCGACGATTACCGGGTGCTCAAGAGCGTGCTGGATGGCTCCCTGGAGCAGGCGCCGGACAACGTGGTCCTCTACGCCACCTCCAACCGCCGTCATCTGGTGGCGGAGCGGCAGAGCGACAACGCCAACTGGGAGCACGTCGACGGCGAGCTGCACCCCAGCGAAGCGGCCGAGGACAAGATCGCCCTGTCGGATCGTTTCGGGCTGTGGCTGTCCTTCTACCCCTTTACCCAGGATCACTATCTAGCCGTGGTGCGCCACTGGTGCACGACCCTGGCCGGCAAGTCCGGCCTGCAGCTGGAGTGGTCCGAAGAGGCGGATCGCGAAGCCATCCGCTGGGCGTCCGGTCGCGGCAACCGCAATGGCCGTTGTGCCTATCAATTCGCCCGGCAATGGGTCGGGCTCAAACTGTTGGAGAACACATGACCGTAGAACTGACGGGCGTAGGGGCAGGACTCGAGGGCTACGCCATGCTGGCCGCCCAGGTGGAAGCCCTGCTGGTCGGTGAGCGCAACCTGGTGGCCAATGCCGCCCAGTTGTCGGCCTTCATCTATCAGGAAGTGCCGGACCTGAACTGGGCCGGCTTCTATTTCGTCGAGGGTGAAGACCAGCTGCTGCTCGGTCCCTTCCAGGGCAAGGTGGCCTGCATGCGCATTCCCTTCAACAAGGGCGTGTGCGGCGCGGCCGCCCGGGAGCGCCGCACCCAACGCGTCGAGGATGTCCACGCCTTTCCCGGGCATATCGCCTGTGACGCGGCCTCGCGCAGCGAACTGGTGGTGCCGCTGGTGCAGGACGGTCGCCTGATCGGCGTGCTGGATCTGGACAGCCCGCATCCGGCGCGCTTCAGCGCGGCGGATCAGGCGGGTATCGAAGCCATGGTAGAGGCCTTTCTGGCCGCGACCGATTGCTGATCGGCGGGGGAGGGCAGGGAAGCCCTCACTCGTAGTCGTTCTTCTTGCGCCAGCTGTCGTCCTTGAGCGTGTCCACGCTATCCGACAACTCGTTGGCGCTGCTGCTGGCCTGCTCGACCAGTTCGCTCTGTTGGCGTTTCACCTGGGCAATCTGCTCTTCCAGATAGGCCAGCAACTCGGTATAGCGCTCGGGTTGCTGTTGCTTGCGGATCTGCATGATCGCCCGTTCGTACGACTGGCGTGCCTGGATATAGTGTTCGCTCTTGATCTGCTGTTCGGCCTGGTAGCGAAAGAACTCCACATAGGTGGCTGTGAGCAGGTAGCGCATCTCGCCCACCCAGCGCTGGGCTTCCTGGCCGTCCAAAATGCCGATCTGATTGGCATGGGCGACGAGTGCGTGCAGCATCTCCATATAGCCACGAACTTCCTTGACCCGCGCCTCGGTATGCACTGGCCTGGCGGCATTGGTGAGTTCGATGTCATCGCCCTTGGCCAGGGCTTCTTCCAGTTCGGTCTTGCGTGCGGTAAGGCCGGCGGAAGGGGCTTGCAGGGCGGCAAGGCGGGCGATCAGGCCGAGTTCGATACGGTGGAACAGCTGCTTGAGCGCCGGGGTCATCAGCTGGCCGGGCAGACTGCCGGCCAGCTGAGCGCAGCGCTTGATGCGGTCGGTGAGGTCGGCGACCAGGCGCTGCTTTTCCAGGCGGCCCGCTTCGAGCTTCTGGTTGACGAAGGCGATCATGATCAACAAGAGGATGCCAAGCCCCACTACCGCTGCAATCATCGTTGAGGACATGACCTTCTCCATGGTGCTTGCCCGCCGTTTGTCGTGCGAGCGAAGTCGTTGATTTGAAAAGTATTTAATCAGCTATTGACGCCCAGGGTAAGGCTCCCTAGAATGCGCGCACTCCCAACGGCGGCAAGCGTCAGCCGAGTGGTAGGCCAGAGTCCTCAGGGATTCTACCTGGTCCCCTTCGTCTAGTGGCCTAGGACACCGCCCTTTCACGGCGGTAACAGGGGTTCGAGTCCCCTAGGGGACGCCAAAAATTGCGGGAATAGCTCAGTTGGTAGAGCACGACCTTGCCAAGGTCGGGGTCGCGAGTTCGAGTCTCGTTTCCCGCTCCAAATACAGTCCGGTTGCCTTTGGCGGGCGGATGCAGGGTGAAAGGCCTTGCGGAAAGAGGTTTCGTCCCCTTCGTCTAGTGGCCTAGGACACCGCCCTTTCACGGCGGTAACAGGGGTTCGAGTCCCCTAGGGGACGCCACATTGCGGGAATAGCTCAGTTGGTAGAGCACGACCTTGCCAAGGTCGGGGTCGCGAGTTCGAGTCTCGTTTCCCGCTCCAAACACAATCTCACGGTTTCATGACAGTGGGATGCAAGGTGAAAGGCCTTGCAGAAAGAGGTTTCGTCCCCTTCGTCTAGTGGCCTAGGACACCGCCCTTTCACGGCGGTAACAGGGGTTCGAGTCCCCTAGAGGACGCCACATTGCGGGAATAGCTCAGTTGGTAGAGCACGACCTTGCCAAGGTCGGGGTCGCGAGTTCGAGTCTCGTTTCCCGCTCCAAATAAACAAAGACACCGCCTCAGGGCGGTGTTTTTGTGTGCGCGGCTTTTATGCCGGTCAGAGGCCCGGCACCAGGCCGGGCGCGAGCGTCCTATTGAGGCGTATAGATCTGGTCGAAGACGCCGCCATCGGCGAAATGGGTCTTCTGGATGCCGCTCCAGGGGCCGAATTCCTTCTGCACATCGATCAGTTCCAGCTTGGGAAAGCGATCGGCGTACTGCGCCAGGACCTGGGCGTTGCGTGGACGCAGGAAGTTATCCGCAGCGATCTTCTGGCCTTCGTCGGACCAGAGGTACTTGAGGTATTCCTCGGCCTCGGCGCGGGTGCCCTTCTTGTCGACGACGCTGTCGACCACGCTCACCGGTGGCTCGGCCTGCACCGAGATGCTCGGGTAGACCACCTCGAAGCCGCCCCGGCCGAATTCCCGGGCGATCATCTCGGCTTCGTTCTCGAAGGTCACCAGGACATCGCCCTGCTGGTTCTTCATGAAGGTGGTGGTGGCGGCGCGACCGCCGGTATCCAGGATGGGCACGTGCTTGAACAGCTCGGCGACGAAGCCGCGGGCCTTCTGCTCGTCACCACCCGGTTGGCGCAGGGCGTAGGTCCAGGCGGAGAGGTAGGTGTAGCGACCGTTTCCGGAGGTCTTGGGATTGGGCACTATCACCTGGACGCCGTCCTTGAGCAGATCGGACCAGTCATGGATGCCCTTGGGATTGCCCTGGCGCACGATGAGCACCGTGGCCGAGGTGAAGGGCGCGCTGCGATCGGGCAGGCGGGTTTCCCAGTCCTTGGGCACCAGGCCGCGATCGGCCAGGGCCTGGATGTCGGTGGCCTGGTTCATGGTGATGACGTCGGCCTGCAGGCCGTCGATGACCGCGCGCGCCTGCTTGCTGGAGCCGCCATGGGACATCTGGATCACCGGGGTGTCGCCGTGCTCGGCTTTCCAGTGTGCCTGGAAGGCCGGGTTGTAGTCCTTGTAGAAGTCACGCATGACGTCGTAGGAGACGTTGAGCAGCGGCGGCGCGGCGAGGGCCTGGGCGCTGGCCGCCAGGGCGGCGGCGAGCAGGGTGAAGCGAAGGATCTTCATGGGGGCATCCTGCGATTGGGGGTGCAGGACTATAGCCTGTCGCCCCGGCGGCGTGCAGAACGGCTGGAAATAAGCTCATGCTCAGCAACGGCAGTCGTGGCCGCCAATGGTAGACTTTCGCCCTTTCGCCTGCGGTTGGGCACGGCGCGGTGAACAAGGGCTCCTGATATGCGGTTGAGGTCGATCAAGCTGGCGGGATTCAAATCCTTCGTCGATCCGACGACGGTGAATTTCCCGAGCAACATGGCAGCGGTGGTCGGTCCCAACGGTTGCGGCAAGTCGAACATCATCGACGCCGTACGCTGGGTGATGGGCGAGAGCTCGGCCAAGAATCTGCGTGGCGAGTCGATGACGGACGTCATCTTCAATGGCTCCAACAGTCGCAAGCCGGTATCCCAGGCCTCCATCGAGCTGATCTTCGACAACTCCGACCACACCCTGGTGGGCGAATACGCGAGCTACGCGGAGATATCCATCCGCCGCCGGGTGACCCGCGAGGGCCAGAACACCTATTTCCTCAACGGCACCAAGTGCCGCCGGCGGGATATCACCGATATCTTCCTCGGCACCGGCCTGGGGCCGCGCAGCTATTCGATCATCGAGCAGGGGATGATCTCCAAGTTGATCGAGGCGCGCCCGGAGGATCTGCGGCACTACATCGAGGAGGCCGCGGGCATCTCCAAGTACAAGGAGCGGCGGCGCGAGACCGAGAATCGCATTCGCCGCACCCAGGAGAATCTCGCCCGCCTCACCGATCTGCGCGAGGAGCTGGAGCGGCAGCTGGAACGACTGCATCGCCAGGCGCAGTCGGCCGAGCGCTTCCAGGCCTTCAAGCAGGAGGAGCGGCAACTCAAGGCGCAGTTGCAGGCGGTGCGCTGGCGCGAGTTGGATAGCCGCGTCGAGCAGCGCGAAAAGGTGATCCGCGACCAGGAGACGGCCCTCGAAGCCCTGACCGCCGAACAGCGCCAGGCGGACGCCGGCATCGAAAGACTGCGCGATGGCCATCATGAATTGAGCGAGGCCTTCAATTTGGTGCAGGGCCGCTTCTACTCCCTGGGTGGTGACATCGCCCGCCTGGAGCAGACCATCCAACACGGTCAGCAGCGCCAGCGCCAGTTGCAGGACGATCTGCGCGAAGCCGAACAGGCCCGTAGCGAAGCCGAATCCCATTTGGAGCACGACCGGGTGCTGCTCGCCACCTTCGAGGAAGAGCTGGCGATGCTCGAACCCGAGGAAGAGGCGGCCCGGGAGCTGGGCGAGGAGGGCGGTGCCGCGTTGGAAGAGGCGGAGCTGGCCCTGGCGGACTGGCAGCAACGCTGGGAAGCGCTCAGCGCGGCGAGTGTCGAGCCGCAACGGGAGGCCGATGTGCAGCAGGCGCGGATCCGCTCGCTGGAGCAGAGCCTGGAGCGCGGCATGGACCGGCAGCGCCGGCTGCGTGATGAACGCACTCTGCTGGGCGAGGACGGGCCTTCCGAGCGTCTGGTCATGCTGGAAGAGCAGATCGCCGAGGACGAGTTGCTGCTGGAGGGTTTGGCCGAACAGGAATTGCAGGTCGCCGAAGGCCTGCAGCGACTACGCGAAGAACTGTTGGGGTTGGCAGGCGAGCAGAGTCAGCGCCAGGGCGAATTGCAGCGCTTCGAAGGCCGCATCGCCTCGCTGGAGGCCCTGCAGCAGGCGGCCCTGGCACCCGATACCGGCGCGGCCCAGTGGCTCGAGGCCGAGGGTCTCACTCAGGCGCCACAGCTGGCGGACGATGTCCAGGTCACCCCCGGTTGGGAGCTGGCGGTGGAGACCGTCCTCGGCAGCGACCTGCAGGCGGTCTGCCTGGATGACCTGGCGCCTCTGCGTCTCGCTACCTTCGCCAGCGGTGCCTTGAATCTGGCGCTGCCCGGGTCGCTGCCGGTCGCCGCCGGCAGTCTGTTGGAGCAGGTGCAGGCGCCGCGCGACCTGTCGCCCTGGCTGGGGCAGGTGCTGATTGCCCAGAGCTACGACGAAGCCTTGGCACGAAGGGCGGCCCTCGCCCCCGGGCAAAGTCTCATCACCCCGGAAGGCTACTGGCTCTCCCGGCATTTCCTACGTGTGCGGCGGGCCCAGGCCGCCGAGGGCAGTGTCCTGGCGCGCGGCCGCGAACTGGAGGAGCTGCAGGCGCGACGCCTGGAGCTGAGCGAAGCGCTCGCCCTTCAGGAGGAGCGACTGGAGGATCGTCGCGCGGCCCAGCAGCGGCTGGAAGGCGAGCGTGAAGAGGCGCGGCGGCGCCAGCAGCAGGAGCAGCAGCGGCTGGCCGAATCCCGTGCCCAGCTCTCTGCCCAGCAGGCACGGGCCGAGCAGCTGAGCATCCGTCGGCAGCAACTGGAGGCCGATCTCCAGGACGTCGAGCAACAACTGGCGCGTGAGCAGGAAGAGTTGGGCGAATGCCGGTTGCGGCTGCAAGACGCCCTCGATGCCATGGCGGTGGATACCGAGCAGCGCGCGCAGCTGCAGGAGCAGCGCGACCGGCACCGCCAGGCGGTGGATTCGGCGCGGCAGCGTCAGCGCCAGGCCCAGGAACAACTGCATCAGTTGACGGTGCGGCTGACCACCCTGAGAGCCCAGCGCCAGTCGACCCTCCAGGCCCTGGAACGACTGGAATTGCAGACCGCGCGCCTCGGCGAGCGCTGCGAGCAGCTCTCGCTCAACCTGGAAGAGGGCGGCGAGCCCCTCGACGAGGTGCGGCTGCGCCTGGAGGAGTTGCTGGAGCGGCGCCTGCAGGTCGACGAAGAAATGCGGACGGCGCGCCTGGCGCTGGAGGATGCCGATCGGGAGTTGCGCGATTTCGAGCGGCGGCGGTTGCAGGCGGAACAGCAGGCGACGCTGCTGCGCGGCCAGTTGGAGCAGCATCGCCTGGAATGGCAGGGCTTGGCGACCCGGCGCAGCGGCTTCGCCGAGCAGTTGGCGGCCGATGGCTATGACCTGCCGACGGTGATCGCGACCCTGCCGGCGGAGGCCAGCGAGGCAGCCTGGGAGGGGCAGCTGGAAGCCGTCGCGGCGCGGATCGGCCGGCTTGGACCGATCAACCTGGCGGCCATCGACGAATATCAGCAGCAGGCCGAGCGCAAGACCTATCTGGACGCCCAGAACGCCGATCTGGTGGAAGCGTTGGAGACCCTGGAAAGCGTCATCCGCAAGATCGACCGGGAAACCCGCAATCGCTTCAAGGATACCTTCGACCAGATCAATCACGGCCTGCAGGCCTTGTTCCCAAAAGTTTTCGGTGGCGGCAGTGCCTACCTGGAACTTACCGGGGAAGATCTACTCGATACCGGGGTTGCGATCATGGCGCGTCCGCCGGGCAAGAAGAACAGCACCATCCATTTGTTGTCGGGCGGTGAAAAGGCGCTGACGGCTCTGGCTCTGGTATTTGCCATCTTCCAGTTGAATCCGGCGCCGTTCTGCATGCTCGATGAAGTGGACGCACCCCTGGATGACGCCAACGTCGGCCGTTATGCCCGCTTGGTCAAGAGCATGTCGGAGAAGGTGCAGTTCATTTACATCACGCACAACAAGATCGCCATGGAGATGGCCGATCAGTTGCTGGGTGTGACCATGCATGAACCGGGCTGTTCGCGGCTGGTGGCGGTGGATGTGGAAGAGGCCGTGGCCATGGTCGATGCCTAATGCCCCACAGCCTCGCGGCTTGGCGGTGTAAAGTTGGCAACAGTCGTGCTAGCTTATGGCCGCGCTAGCGGTAAGTGGAAAAAGCTAAGAAGAACACTGACTTGGCGTAGGTTTCGGAGGTTTTGGAAAGACCTCGCAAGCGTCGACTTTCCAAAGTTTCCCGACGGGTGTCGGTCCATTATTTTCACAGGGGTATGTCTTTTTCATGGATATGGGTCTGCGCGAGTGGCTGATCATCATCGGCGTCATCGTCATTGCCGGTATTCTGTTCGATGGTTGGCGTCGCATGAGCGGCAAGGGCAAGCTCAAGTTCAAACTTGACCAGTCGTTGAACAATCAGCCGGAAAACGAGGACGAGGATCCGGAAATCGTCGGTCCGACGCGGGTGGTAGAACCCAAGGAGCCTTCCCTGGACGATCCGGGCGAGCCGACGCCACCGCGCTCCACGCAGCGCAAGCGTCGTGAAGAACGCCGTGAAGAACCCAGTGCCGACAGCTTCGACCTGTCCAGCGATGAAAGCCTGGCAGGCCTGGCCGCCGATTCCGATGAAGTCGTGACTCGTGGTCGCGACAAGCCGCGCAAGGAAAAGCCGCTGAGCAGCAAGGCGCCCGAGCGTGAGTCGGTCAGCGAACCCGTCAGCAGCAGTGGCAACAGTCAGGCGGCCATGGCGCCGGTGGACGAGGTGCTGGTGATCAATGTCATCTCCCGTGACGAGAAGGGCTTCTCCGGTCCGGCACTGCTGCAGAACATCCTCGAAAGCGGGCTGAGATTTGGCGACATGGACATCTTCCATCGTCACGAGAGCATGTCCGGCAATGGCGAGGTGCTGTTCTCCATGGCCAATGCCGTACGTCCGGGTACCTTCGACCTGGACGCCATCGACGACTTCCACACCCCCGCGGTGAGCTTCTTCCTGGGCCTGCCCGGTCCGCGCCATCCCAAGCAGGCCTTCGACCTGATGGTCGCTGCGGCGCGCAAGCTCTCGTCGGAACTCAATGGCGAGTTGAAGGACGAGCAGCGCAGCGTCATGACCGCCCAGACCATCGAGCACTATCGTCAGCGCATCGTCGACTTCGAACGCAAGAGCCTGATGCTCAAGCGTTGATCGCGCCGGAGCGAACCAAGAGCAGCCTCGGCTGCTCTTTTTGTTTGTAATCCTTGTAGCGGCGCCGCTGGTGGCGCCAGGGCCACCCCTGGGTGGCGACAGTGAGAGACCGCCATGACCGACGCCCAAGATGCCGTCACCCGGATCGCCGCCCTGCGCAGCGAGATCGACGCCCACAACTACCGGTATTACGTGCTGGACGAGCCGAGCGTGCCCGATGCCGAGTACGACCGGCTGTTCGGCGAACTCAAGACGCTGGAGGCCGAGCATCCCGAACTGGTGACGCCCGACTCGCCCACCCAGAGGGTCAGCGGCGCGGCCCTGGCCGCCTTCGGCACCATCCGCCACGAGGTGCCCATGCTCAGCCTGGGCAACGCCTTCGCCGATGAGAATCTGCAGGACTTCGACCGCAGCGTTGGCAAGCGCCTGCGCGAGGAATTCGGCGAGACCGACTTCGCCGGGCCGGATTCGGGCGTCGAGTACACCTGCGAGCCCAAGCTCGATGGCCTGGCGGTCAGCCTGCTGTACGAGGCAGGGGTGCTGACCCGCGGCGCCACCCGCGGCGACGGCACCACCGGGGAAGACATCACCGCCAATGTGCGCACCATCCGCAACGTTCCGCTACGCCTGCAAGGCGAGGGCTGGCCGGCGGTGCTGGAGGTGCGCGGCGAGGTGTTCATGTCCCGCGCCGGCTTCGAGGCGCTCAATGCCCGGGCCATGGAAAGCGGCGGCAAGACCTTCGCCAATCCGCGCAACGCTGCCGCTGGCAGCCTCCGCCAGCTGGATTCGCGCATCACCGCCCAACGTCCGCTGGAGTTCTGCTGCTACGGTTTCGGGCGGGTCGAGGGCGGGGCGCTGCCGGACACCCAGTACGACATCCTGCAGCGGCTGCGTGAATGGGGAATCCCCATCAGCCGCGAGTTGCGCAAGGTGCAGGGCGCGGAAGGCTGCCGCGCCTACTACGAGGACATCGGCCAGCGGCGCGATGCGCTGGCCTACGAGATCGACGGCGTGGTCTACAAGGTCAACCGGCTCGACTGGCAGGGTGAGCTGGGTTTTCGCGCGCGCGAGCCGCGCTGGGCGCTGGCGCACAAGTTTCCCGCTCGCGAAGAGCTGACCGAGCTGCTCAATGTCGAATTCCAGGTAGGGCGCACCGGGGCCATCACCCCGGTCGCCCGGCTCAAGCCGGTACAGGTGGCGGGCGTCACCGTGACCAACGCCACCCTACACAACATGGATGAGATCGCCCGCCTCGGGGTGATGATCGGCGATAGCGTGATCGTGCGCCGCGCCGGGGACGTCATCCCGCAGATCATGCAGGTGGTACCGGAGCGGCGGCCAGCGGATGCCCGGCCGGTGGAGATCCCCACCCATTGCCCGGTATGCGGTTCTGCGGTGGAGCGCACCCAGCTGATCAAGCGCGGCAAGGGCAAGGAGTCGGTGAGCGAGGGCGCGGTCTATCGCTGCGTGGGGCGCCTGGCCTGCCAGGCCCAGCTCAAGCAGGCGATCATCCACTTCGCCTCGCGGCGGGCCATGGACATCGACGGCCTGGGCGATCGCATCGTCGAGCAACTGGTGGACCGCGAGCTGGTGAAGTCGCCGGCCGATCTCTACACCCTGACCTATGAGCAGGTGGTCGAACTGGAAGGCTTCGCCGAGGTGTCCAGTCGCAACCTGCTGGCCGCCATCGAGGCCAGCCGCCGGCCAGCGCTGGCGCGCTTCATCTTCGCCCTGGGCATCCCCGAAGTGGGGGAGGAGACCGCCAAGCGCCTGGCGCGCGCCCTGGGCAGCCTGCAGCGTATCCGCGAGGCCCTGCCCGAGGTGCTGGTCTACTTGCCGGACATCGGGCCGGAGGTGGCCTTCGAGATCCATAACTTCTTCCAGTCCGCGCACAACCGTGACGTCCTGGAGGCGCTGCTGGCCAACGGCATCGAGCTGGCCGACGAGGGCGAGGTGCACGCCGAATTCTCCGGCTACGCCGCCTTCGCCGATTTCCTCGACCAGTTGCACATTCCCTATCTCGGCAAGACCGGCGCCAAGACCCTGGCCACGGCCTTTCCCACGCTCGCGGCGCTGATCGAAGGCTCCCAGGACTGGTTGACCTTCAAGACCCTGTCCGGCCTCAACGAGCGGGCCAAGCAGGGGCTGCGCGAATACTTCGCCGAGGCGGACAAGGTGGCCAATACCCTGGCCATCGAGGCCCAGCTCAAGGCCTTCGGCATGCATTGGGAAAGCACGCGCCAGGTTGTACAGGGATTACCCTTCGCCGGTCAGACCTGGGTGCTCACCGGAACCCTGGAGGCCATGAGTCGCGATGCGGCCAAGGAGCGCCTGGAAGCCCTGGGCGCCAAGGTGTCGGGGTCGGTATCGGCCAAGACCGCCGTGGTGGTGGCCGGGCCGGGGGCGGGTTCCAAGCTGACCAAGGCGAACGAGCTGGGGGTCAAGGTATTGGACGAGGATGCCTTCCTGCAGATCCTCGAGGCGCAAGGCGTCCGCTAGTGCCAGGGATCAGACCAGCAAGGGTCTGATCTTCACTCCTTCTGCCAATAATTGCAGGCGTTGTTGGTTATAACGAAGCGGTAATAAAGACGTGCCCATGGTTTTCGCTTCGTTTAAAAACTGCTTTAAGGCAGTGCCAAGGCAATGACTGAAAAAATAAGGCTTCGCTTGGTTTAAGCGAAGCCTTATTTATCGGCCAGAATAATTGCTAGGTTCAAGCGGAGCGCGTGGCGGGTTCGCTCGCACGTTGTTCTTTCTCATAAACTTCTTCCACAGCGATGGCCGCCTTGGTCGTCTGGCGATAGCCATGGGGATTGAGCGACTGCCAGCGCCAGGCATCTTCCAGCATGGTGGCGAGGCTGCGTTCGGCGCGCCAGCCCAGTTCCTGCCACGCTTTTTCCGGATCGGCCCAGCACTGCGCCACGTCGCCCGCGCGTCGCGGGGCGAAGTGACAGGGGATGTCGCGGCCCAGTTGCTGTTCCAGGGCCGCCACCACCTCTTTGACCGAATGTCCGCGTCCGGTGCCCAGGTTCCAGGTCGAGACGCCCGGGCGTCGGGCCAGGGCGTTCAGCGCCGCCAGATGACCGCGGGCCAGGTCCTGGACATGGATGTAGTCCCGGACGCCGGTGCCATCGGGCGTCGGGTAGTTGTCGCCGTAGACGTCCAGCCAGGGCCGGCGACCATTGGCCACCTGCAGCAGATAGGGCACCAGGTTGTTGGGGGTGCCCTGGGGGTCTTCGCCGATCAGTCCGGAAGGATGGGCGCCGATGGGGTTGAAGTAGCGCAGCACGGCGATGGACCAGCGCGGATCGGCGCCGGCCAGCCCGCGCAGCACCTGCTCGGCCATGAGTTTCGACTGGCCATAGGGGTTGGTCGGCTCGGCGGTTGGGCAGCTTTCGCTGATGGGTGGAATGCAGTGGCCGTAGACGGTGGCGGAAGAGCTGAAGACCAGCTGGTGCACTCCGGCGGCGGCCATGGCCTGGCAGAGCACCAGGGTACCGCCGACGTTGTTGTCGAAATAGCGCAGGGGGTGTTGCACGCTTTCGCCGACCGCCTTGAGGCCGGCGAAATGCAGGGCCCCGGTGATCGGCAGCTCCTGAAACAGCCGATCCAGGAGGGCGCGATCCCGGACGTCCCCGCGCACGAAGAGAGGCGCCCGCCCGGCGAGCGTGGTAAGGCGTTGCACGACCTCTACGCGGCTGTTGACCAGGTTGTCCAGAATCACCACCTCGTGGCCCGCACGGAGCAGCTCCAGCGTCGTATGAGAACCTATGTAGCCTGCGCCGCCCGTGATCATCAACATGCAACCGTCCTCGCCAAACCTGTAGCTATTAATTCGAAATAACTGTTTCGTTCAGGCTCGAGTGCAACTAACGCTTCGCTTTAATTCTTGTCGAGCGAAGCGTTAGTTATGCCAATTCATCGAGTAGACGTTGTTCTGAAGGTGAATGAAGATATTGGTTCTAGCGAAGCGGGAGTTCATCGACAAAGTTATGAACCCTTGCCAGTTGGATAAGTCGATAACGTTGCTCGATATCGCGCAGTCAGCCTGCCGATACCTTCGGGACGGTCTCTGGACGTTTTGCAAGTTGCCAAGGTGCCGGCCGGGGCGCGGCTGTTTTGCCGCGCTCGGCCAGGCGTTCGATCTCACAGGAGCACACCATGAGTTGGGCCGGCCCCCATACCGAAACGATCGGCAAGACCAAACAGCCCGCGCGCGTTGCGGAGCGCCCCCTGGATCCTGCCAGGCCCCTGCTGCTATGCCTGGCCCATCTGCGCTGGAGCTTCGTCTACCAGCGTCCGCAGCACGAGATGGTGCGCTTCGCCGAGCACTACAACGTGCTCTATTGCGAAGAGCCCTTGGATGCCACGGATGGCCGGTCGCACCTTGAGGTGCGGGTGGAAGAGAACGGGGTGCGGGTATTGGTGCCGCATCTGCCTCGCGGCCTCTCCGCGGAAGCCCGAGCCTGCGCCCAGCAGGAACTGCTGCAAACCTATCTGCAGGAGTTGCGGCAACCGGTGGCAGTGGCCTGGTATTTCACGCCCATGGCGCTGGACTATGCCGGCGAGATCCCGGCGCAGACCCTGGTCTATGACTGCATGGATGAACTCTCGGCCTTTCGCGGCGCGCCCCCGACCCTGCTGCAGCGGGAGCGGGAATTGCTGCAGCGCGCCGATCTGGTGTTTACCGGGGGCTACAGCCTCTACGAGGCCAAGCGTGACCGCCATCCGCGGGTCTTTCCCTTTCCCAGCAGCGTGGACGTGGCGCACTTCGGTCAGGCTCGCGCGGCCCTGTCGGAGCCTGCAGACCAGGCCGGTCTGGCGCGACCGCGGCTGGGCTTCTATGGCGTGATCGACGAGCGTCTGGATCTCGACCTGCTGGCCGCGGTAGCGCAGCTGCGTCCCCAGTGGCAGTGGGTGATCCTGGGCCCGGTGGTCAAGATCGATCCGACCAGCCTGCCGCAGCTGCCCAATCTGCATTACCTGGGCGGCAAGACCTATGACGAGTTGCCGGCTTATCTGGCTGGCTGGGACGTGGCCCTGATGCCCTTCGCGCTGAACGAGGCGACGCGCTTCATCAGCCCGACCAAGACGCCCGAATACCTGGCCGGAGGCTGTCCGGTGGTGTCGACCCCCATCACCGATGTGGTGCGCACCTACGGCGACAGCGGTGTGGTCTGGATCGCCGAAGGCGCCGAGGCCTTTGTCGCCGCCTGCGAGGCGGCCCTGGCCAGTCAAGACCAGCGCGAAGCCTTTCTGGCGCGCGCCGATGCCCTGCTGACCGGGATGTCCTGGGACAGCACCTGTAACCTGATGCGGGAGAAGATCCAATGGCGGTAACGGCGCTGGAGCGTTTCGATTACCTGATCGTGGGGGCTGGCTTCGCCGGCAGCGTGCTGGCGGAGCGGCTGGCCGCAGGACTGGGCAAGCGCGTGCTGGTGGTGGATCGGCGCCCGCACATCGGCGGCAATGCCTACGATCACTATGACGATGCCGGGGTGCTGGTGCACCGCTATGGTCCGCACATCTTCCACACCAATTCCCAGCGCATCGTCGACTACCTGTCACGCTTCACCGAGTGGCGGCCCTATGAGCACCGGGTCCTGGCCGACGTCGCGGGTCAACAGGTGCCCATCCCGATCAACCTGACCACCCTCAATCGCCTCTACGGTCTGGAATTGGACGAGCAGGGCGCCGAAGCCTTTCTCGCCGCCCGCGCCGAGCCGGTCGAGGACATCCGCACCTCCGAGGACGTGGTGATCAACCAGGTCGGGCGCGAACTCTACGAGACCTTCTTTCGCGGCTATACCCGCAAGCAGTGGGGCCTGGATCCGTCGCAACTGGACCGCTCGGTGACGGCGCGGGTACCGACCCGAACCACCACCGACGATCGCTACTTCGGCGACACCTTCCAGCAGATGCCCCTGCACGGCTTCACCCGCATGTTCGAACGGATGCTGGATCATCCCAACATCAAGGTGATGGTGAACACCGACTACCGTGAGATCCGTGAACTGATCCCTCATGAGCATCTGGTCTACAGCGGACCGATCGACGAATTCTTCGATTATCGCTTCGGTCGCCTGCCGTATCGTTCCCTGACCTTCAAGCACGAGACGCGCGATACGCCGCGCTTCCAGCCGGTGGCGGTGGTCAACTATCCCAGCGAAGCGGTGCCCTACACCCGCATCACCGAGTACAAGCACCTCACCGGCCAGACGCACGAGCGCACCAGCCTGACCTACGAATATCCCAGTGCGGAAGGCGAGCCCTATTATCCGATTCCACGCCCGGAAAACGCCGAGCTCTTCCGGCGCTACCAACACCTGGCCGAGGCGACACCCAATGTCGTCTTCATCGGCCGCCTGGGGACCTATCGCTACTACAACATGGACCAAGTCGTGGGTCAGGCGCTGGCCGCCTACAAGCGCATCGAGGAAGCGGAACTGGGGCCGGCGGCGGGGGAGAGCGCCGAACATCACGAAAGCCTGGCACGGCAGGCACCATGAAAGACGTGATGGCCGAGCGCTCGCCCTTCCAGAGTTTCTTCATGGCCGGCTTCGAATGCTCCAGCCATAGACGCGCCGATGGCCGACGCCTGGATCTGCTCGCCAGCACTGGCCATGATCGCTGGGCCGCGGAAGACTATCGCGCGGTGGCCGCCCAGCGCCTGCGCACCGTGCGCGACGGCGTTCGCTGGCACCGCGTGGAGGCCCTGGCCGAGCGCTATGACTGGTCGAGTGTCCTGCCGCAGGTGCGTGCCGCGCGGGCGGCTAACGTCCAGGTCATCTGGGACCTCTGTCACTATGGCTGGCCCGATCACCTGGATATCTGGCGACCGGCCTTCGTCGATGCCTTCGCCCGCTATGCCGCCGCCTTCGCCCGGCTGTTGCGCGAGGAGGGCGAGACCCATCCCTGCCTGGCGCCGATCAACGAGATCTCCTACTGGGCCTGGGCCGGCGGCGATCAGGGTCTGTTCAATCCCACCGCCCAAGGCCGCGGTCAGGAGCTCAAGCATCAACTGGTGCGCGCCAGCATCGCCGCTATCGAGGCGATTCGTGACGAGTTGCCCGAGGCGCGGTTCCTTGCCATCGATCCGCTCATCCATGTCGCCGCGCGCCGCCCCGAGCAGCGCCAGGCCGCGGAGGCCTATCGCCAGGCCCAGTTCGAGGCCTGGGACCTGCTCTGCGGGCGTCAGTGGCCCGGCCTGGGCGGTCGCCCCGATTACCTGGACATCCTGGGTCTGAACTACTACTCCGACAACCAGTGGTATCTGGACGGCGGTACCCTGGCGGCGGACGATCCGGCCTATCGACCCCTGCAGGGGATGCTGGCCGAAGTCCACCAGCGCTATGGCCGGCCATTGCTGATCGCCGAGACGGGGGCCGAAGGTCCGGCGCGGGCCGCCTGGCTGGAACACGTCGCCGATCAGGTCGGGCGGGCGCTGCGCCAGGGCGTGCCGGTGCAGGGCATCTGCCTGTATCCGGTGCTCGACTATCCCGGCTGGGACGATGATCGCCTCTGTCCCACCGGGCTGTTCGGCATGGCCGACGGGGCAGGGCGCCGGGCGCTGCACGAGCCCCTGGCCGAGGTCCTGCAGCGCCAACGCCAGATACTGGCAGGCGGAGAGGGGCGATGAGCGCAGCCAGGCGCCGCGAGCAGCGGCGCGCCGAATGGCCCCTGCCGGAGCGGGTCGGCGGCTTTCTCTGGCGCTATGTCCGCCTGCGACCCTGGCACTTCGGCGGCCTGCTGTTGCTGGTGGTCGGCGCGGCGACCTGCGCGGTGGCGGTGCAATACGGCATGAAGCTGCTGGTCGATGCCATGGCCGATCCGGCTCGCCGGGCGGCGGTGTGGGGACCCTTCTGGCTGTTCATCTCGCTGATCGTGCTGGAGAACCTGTTCTGGCGCAGCGGTGGCTGGCTGGGTTGCCGTACGGTGGTGGCCAGCTGCGCCGATCTGCGCGTCGATCTGTTCCGCTATCTCACGGGCCATCCGATGCACTACTTCTCCCAGCATTTCGCCGGGGCCCTGGGCAATCGCATCTCCGCCACCGGAGCGGCCGCGGGGGCCATCTACGGCGGCCTGGCCTGGAAGATCATGCCGCCCTGTGTCGACTTCATCGGCGCGGTGGTGGTGCTCTGCACCGTGGACCTGCGCATGGCCGGAGCGCTGGTGGCCTTCGTGCTGATCGTGGCCTTAGTGATCACCGCCTTCGGCATTCGCGGGCGGGCGCGGCACCAGCGCTTCGCCGCCCAGTCGGCCCATGTCGGCGGCGAGCTGGTGGACCTGGTGCAGAACGTCTGGACCATCAAGGCCTTTTCCGCCCGGGAGCGCGAGGTGCAGCGACTGGCCCAGGCCATCGGCGTCGAGGCGCGTGCCCAGCGCAGCAGCTGGATGCATCTGGAACAGGCCCGGGTACTCCATGACACCTGCCTGTCGCTGATGGCCGGCGGTATGCTGGCCTGGGCCATCGCACTGTGGAGCCGCGGCAGCATCACCGCCGGCGACGTGGTCATGGTCAGTGCCCTGACCTTTCGCATCCTGCACGGCTCCCGTGACCTGGCCCTGGCGCTGGTGGACACCACTCAGCAACTGGGCGCCATCGGCGAAACGCTGCGCATCCTTATCCAGCCCCACGGCCAGAGTGATGTCGAGCGGCCCCTGACCCAGGCGCGCGGCGCCCTGAGCTTTACGGGCGTGAACTATCGCTATCCCTATGGGCGGCAGGTGTTCCAGGGTTTCGATCTGGAGGTGCCGGCCGGCCAGAAGATCGGGCTGGTGGGGCCGTCGGGTGCCGGCAAGTCGACCCTGATCGGGCTGTTGCAGCGCCTCGACGATGTCCAGCGGGGACGGATCTGCATCGATGGCGAGGACATCCGCACGGTCAGTCAGGACAGCCTGCGCCAGCGCATCGCCGTGGTGCCCCAGGAGACCGCGCTGTTCAATCGCAGCATTCGCGAGAACATCCGCTATGGCCGTCCGGAAGCCAGCGACGTCGAGGTAGAGGCGGCGGCCCGCCACGCCTATTGCGACGACTTCATCCGCGAGTTGCCTTTGGGCTACGACACCCCGGTTGGCGAGCGCGGCGTGCTGCTTTCCGGTGGTCAGCGCCAGCGTCTGGGTATCGCCCGGGCCTTTCTCAAGGATGCGCCCATCCTCATCCTCGACGAAGCCACCTCGGCGCTGGACAGCCATTCCGAGACGGTCATCCAGCGGGCACTGTTGGAATTGATGGAGGGCCGCACCGTGGTGGCGGTGGCCCATCGGCTATCCACCCTGACCGGCTTCGACCGCATCCTGGTGCTGGAGCAGGGCGTCATCGTCGAGGACGGCCCGCCGCAGCGGCTGCGCGAGGGGGAGGGCAGTTTCGCCGCGCTCTGGGACCTGCAGGCAGCACCCTAGCGAACCTAAGTCCTTGTATGGCTTGCAACTTCGCCCCAACCGCGTAGAATGATGCACCTCACCTCAGGGTGAGGCGTTATGGTGGCTCTGTCGGTCCCCCCGCAACGATCAACCGTGAACCCGGTCAGGCCCGGAAGGGAGCAGCCGCAGCGGTGATGTCGTGTGCCGGGGTGTGGCTGGCGGGGCCACCTCCATTTCTGCCCTCCGCTTTTTCTCCCTGCCTTCTTCCCTCCTTCTGCTCGCACTGCCTGGTTAACCGCTCCACAGGGCTTTCGTGACGAAATGCACTGTTTTGGTTCATGGCTCTATGCCATCATGCGCGCCGTCTCATCATTACTGGACAAATGTCCAAGGATTCATCGTGAAGAACGGACTCGAAAGCGCAGGACGCGCCCTCAGCAATGGTCTCCATCCCTATCGCATCGATTGCCGACGCGATACCGCGGCGACGTTGATCGCCCACATCTACCATCCCAATGAGCCCCTGCTGCTGATCAGGATCGACCTGACCAACGAGGAGGCAAGCAATCCCTTCAAGATGAACGCCACCGTGACCCGACTGCGTGGCCAGCTGGATGCCCTGGCAGCCTACGTCTCCAGCGTGGTCCTGGCCGATGGCGAAGACCACTGCCTGCGTGCCTGAAACGGCTTTTTCGCTGGCGCTTTCCCTCCTGATCGCTTGAAAAGCCGCTTGGCCGCCTTCATCTAGGGAGGTAGCCGCAGCCCGCACGGCATCCCTCCGATGCCACGCCGCGGGATGCATTCGTGGCCCCTCTTCGTTAGCATGTGCTCCCCTCACGTCTTCTCCTGATCAGGTCTCGATGAGTTACCAGGTTCTTGCGCGCAAATGGCGCCCGCGGTCGTTCCGCGAAATGGTCGGCCAGACCCATGTGCTCAAGGCGCTGATCAATGCGCTGGACAACGAGCGGCTGCACCACGCCTATCTGTTCACCGGCACCCGCGGGGTGGGCAAGACCACTATCGCGCGGATCCTGGCCAAGTGCCTGAATTGCGAGACCGGCATCAGCTCGACGCCCTGTGGCACCTGCTCGGTGTGCCGCGAGATCGACGAAGGCCGTTTCGTCGATCTCATCGAGGTGGACGCCGCCAGTCGCACCAAGGTGGAAGACACCCGTGAGCTGCTGGAGAACGTGCAGTACGCACCGTCCCGCGGTCGCTACAAGGTGTACCTCATCGACGAGGTGCACATGCTCTCTACCCACAGCTTCAATGCGCTGCTCAAGACGCTGGAAGAGCCACCGCCCCACGTCAAGTTCCTGCTCGCCACCACCGATCCGCAGAAGCTGCCGGTCACCATCCTTTCGCGCTGCCTGCAGTTCTCGCTGAAGAACATGCCGCCGGAGCGGGTCGTTGCCCATCTTCAGCACGTACTCGCCGCGGAGAGCATTCCCTTCGAGGACGATGCCCTCTGGCTGCTGGGTCGTGCGGCCGATGGCTCCATGCGCGACGCCATGAGCCTGACCGATCAGGCGATCGCCTTTGGCGAGGGCAAGGTACTCGCCGCCGACGTGCGCGCCATGCTCGGTACCCTCGATCATGGCCAGGTCTACGACGTGCTCCAGGCCCTGCTGGAAGGGGATGGTCGTGCCGTGCTGGATGCGGTCCGTCATCTGGCCGAGCAGGGCCCCGACTGGGGCGGGGTGCTGGCCGAGCTGCTCAATGTGCTGCACCGCGTGGCCATCGCCCAGGTGCTGCCCGATGCGGTGGACAATGGCCAGGGCGATCGCGAGCAGGTGCTGACCCTGGCGCAGACGCTGCCGGCGGAAGATGTCCAGTACTACTACCAGCTGGGCCTGGTGGGCCGGCGCGATCTGCCGCTGGCGCCCGACCCACGCCACGGCTTCGAGATGGTCCTGCTGCGCATGCTGGCCTTCCGGCCTGCCGGTGCGGCGATTGCCGAGCGACCGGCACTAAAGACGACGGGAGCCAGCCCGGCCACGGCTGACTCCAACCCCCGTCCGGTGGCCGCGGCGGTTCCGGCAGCGGCTGCGCCTGCGCGCCCTCCAGTGCAAGAGACGCCCCCTGCGCCTGTCCAGGCAACGCCGATGGTGAGTAATACCACCCCAATAGAAGAGCTGGTGGATCTCCCCTGGGAGGATCCTGCGCCCGTGGCGACCAAGGCGGCTTCGGCTCCGGTCGAGGCAGTCGGTGCACCGGTCGCATCCCAGGCGCTGCCGACCCCCCAGGTCAAGGCTACCCCTGAAGCCACGGTGATCGCCGAATTGCCTGCGGACACCTCCGGTGACGATCTGGACGGTGACGAAGAGCCGCCGCCGGCCGAGGATTACTACGAGGTGGGGCTGGACGACTATCTCGACAGCCTTGGCGATCCGGCTGACGACGAAATCGCTGCGGCGCCGACGCCGGCGGTGCAGCCGGCCACGGGCCTCGCTGCCGACTGGCAGGCGCTGTTCCCCGACCTCAAGCTGGGCGGGTTGACCGCCAGCATCGCGGCCAACTGCACCCTGGTGGCGGTGGACGGCGATCGTTGGCACCTGCACCTGGATCCGGCGCAGAGCGCCCTGTTCAACGCCAACCAGCAGCGCCGGCTCAACGATGCGCTGAATCAGCAGCAGGGACGACCCATCACGCTCGAGGTCACCATCCAGACCCCCGAGCAGGAGACGCCCGCCCAGGCCGCTGCGCGGCGCCGGGCGGAGCGGCAGCGGCAGGCGGAGCAGTCCATTCAGGACGACCCGCTCATCCGCCAGATGATGCAACAGTTCGCCGCCACGGTGCGCGCGGGTACCATCGAGCCGGTCGACACCCAAGCCTGACCGGTTTTCCATTCATAGTTCGAGGTAGCAGACATGATGAAAGGTGGCATGGCCGGCCTGATGAAGCAGGCCCAGCAGATGCAGGAAAAGATGCAGAAGATGCAGGAAGAGCTGGCGAACGCCGAAGTGACCGGGCAATCCGGCGCCGGCCTGGTCAGCGTCGTCATGACCGGCCGACACGACGTCAAGCGCGTCAGCCTGGATGACAGCCTGATGCAGGAAGAGAAGGAAATACTCGAGGACCTGATCGCCGCCGCGGTAAACGACGCCGTGCGCAAGATCGAGCAGAACAGCCAGGACAAGATGTCCGGCATGACCTCCGGGATGCAGCTGCCGCCCGGCTTCAAGATGCCTTTCTAAGACGCTTCAATAGCGGGTGTCCGTCGGACACCCGTTTCTCCCGCCTTCCAGTACGGTAGTCCATGAGCTTCAGTCCCCTGATTCGCCAATTGATCGATGCGCTCCGGGTCCTGCCCGGTGTTGGCCAGAAGTCCGCCCAGCGCATGGCCCTGCAACTGCTCGAACGCGAACGCCAGGGTGGCCTGCGCCTGGCCAGTGCCCTCAACGCCGCCATGGAAGGGGTCGGCTACTGCCAACGCTGCCGCACCCTGAGCGAAGACGAGATCTGCGGCTTCTGCGCCGATACTCGGCGCGACGACAGCCTGCTCTGCGTGGTGGAAGGCCCCATGGATGTCTTCGCCGTGGAGCAGACCGGCTATCGCGGACGCTACTTCGTGCTCAAGGGGCACCTGTCGCCCATCGACGGTCTGGGCCCGGACGCCATCGGCGTGCCCGAGCTCGAACGGCGTGTCAGCGAAGGGGGCTTCCAGGAGATGATCATCGCCACCAATCCCACGGTGGAAGGCGAGGCGACCGCCTACTATATCGCCCAGTTGCTGGCGCCCAAGGGCCTGACCATCTCGCGGATCGCCCATGGCGTGCCCCTGGGTGGCGAGCTGGATCTGGTCGACGGCGGCACCCTGACCCACGCCTTTGCCGGGCGCAAGCCGATCTCGCTCTAGCGCGACGCTATCCCGTCGCCTTGAAAGGGCAACAGGCCTGTATCTTGTGATCGAGAAGCATTATCATCCTCGGAAGTCAGCTGCTTCCGAGGATGGTGATGCAGACGCTCGAGTCCGACCGGCACGGACATATCCGGACCCTCTACCTGGACCACCACGGCTGGCTGCGCGAGCGGCTGCAGCGGCGGCTGGGTTGCCTGGGGCAGGCGGCCGACCTGGCCCAGGACACCTTCGTCCGGCTGTTGGCCCGGGAAGGAGAGCTGGAACGGCTGCGTGAACCCCGTGCCTTCCTCGCGACCATCGCCCAGGGATTGCTGGCCAACCACTGGCGGCGCCAGGCCCTGGAGCGCGCCTATCTCGAAGCACTCGCCGCGCGACCGCAAGCCGTACAGCCTTCGCCGGAAGCCCAGACGCTCATCCTGGAAACCCTCACCGAACTCGATGCGCTGCTCGACCGCCTGCCTGGCCGGGTGCGCCAGGCCTTTCTGCTGGCACAGCTGGAAGGACTCACCTATGCCGTCATCGCAGGGCGTCTAGGCGTGTCGGAGCGGATGGTCAAGAAGTACATGGCCCAGGCCATGCTGCATTGCCTGGAACTGGTTTCTTGAGTCTTCTCACACCCAGCCAGGGCGGACCTCTGGAAGAGGCGGCGAACTGGTTCGCCGAACTCGCCGCCGACGAGGTGGATCCAGCCACCGAGCGGGCCTGGGAGCGCTGGTTACAGGCGGATAGTCGCCACGCCGTGGCCTGGGCGCGGGTGGAGGAGATCAGCGCCCGCTTCAGCGGTCTGCCTCCGTCCGGGCGGATGGCCCTGACGCGGCGCGAATCCCTGGGACGACGGCGGGCGCTCAAGGTGCTGGGATTGGCCCTGGGTGGTCTGGCGCTGGGCTGGGCGCGGCCGGACGACTGGCGCCTGGGGCAGGGCGCCACTTTGCGCACGGCGGTCGGCGAGATGCGCGCCTTCGATCTGGCGGCCGGGGTACGCGTCTGGCTCAACACCGACAGCCAGCTGGCGCAGGAGACTGCGAACCATTGGCGGCTGTTGCGCGGCGAGGCGCTGTTCGAAAGCCGCGGCGGAACCACGCCCACGGTGCTGGAGGCGACGCCGGGTCGGGTGCGCTTCGGTGCGGGCTGCTGCGCGGTCCGCGCGCGTGACCGCGGTCTGGAGGTCGCGGCCTACAGCGGTGCTCTGCAGCTGCTGCCACGCCAGGCCAGGCCGGAGACCCTGGCGGAAGGTAGGCAGGCCCTGCTGACGCCTACCGCCGTGCAGCCGTTGGGTCGCGTCGATCCGGGGCGGCAGCTCTGGCGCCAGGGGCGGCTGGTGGTGGATGACTGGTCGCTGGCGGCCCTGGTGGCGGAGCTGGGGCGCTATCGCCCGGGCCTGCTGACCTGTACCGCCACGGTCGCGCACCTGCGGGTGGTGGGCAGCTATCCCCTGGCTGACACCGATCGCGCCCTGGCCGCGCTGGCCGACAGCCTGCCGGTGCGGGTGGAGCGGCGCCTGCCCTGGTGGGTGCAGATCGTGCCCGCCTGAAAAAACTGCCGCCGACGGTTCCCCTTTGACGTTCTCGTGGGGCTTAGGGGAAACGATCCCTGTTTCGAGGCCCTCCATGCATCGCCCTACCCGTTTCACGCTGCATCCCCTGCGCCGCGCCCTGCGCGCCTTCGCCCTGACCGTACCGCTGGGTGTCACTGGCCTGGCGGTGCCCCATGGCCTGGCCCAGGCTGCCGCCATTGCCCAGGAATACCGCATCGAGGCCGGTAGCCTGGCCACGGTAGTGAGCACCTTCGCCGCCCAGGGCGGGGTACTGCTGTCGGCCCCCGCCCAGGGGCTGGAGGGTCGCCGCAGTCCGGGGCTGCAGGGCCGCTACACACCGGCCGAGGGCTTCCAGCAGATCCTCCAGGGCAGTGGCCTGCAGGCGGTGCGTCAGGCCGATGGCAGCTATCGCCTGGAGTCGGCGGCCGCGACCGGGGTGACGTCTCTCAGCGAGACCACGGTGACCGGCTTCGCCCTGGGCAATGCCCTGGGCGAGACCGATGGCTACCTGGCGACCCATAGCGACGTGGCCACCAAGACCAGCAAGGGTCTGCTGGAAACCTCCCAGTCGGTTTCGGTGGTGACCCGCGAGCAGATCGATGACCAGGGCGCCAAGACCGTGCAGCAGGCCATGAGGTACACCCCGGGCATCTTCACCGGCCAGATCGGCGCGTCCAATCGCTATGACTATGTGGTGATGCGCGGCTTCGCCGACAACAGCGTCGACAACGTCTTTCTCGACGGCCTCAAGACCATGGGCGACAGCGGCACCTTCAGCTCGCTGCAGGTCGATCCCTACTTTCTCGAGCGCATCGACGTGGTCAAAGGGCCGGCCTCGGTGCTCTATGGCCGCAGTCTGCCGGGCGGCCTGGTGGCGCTCACCAGCAAGAAGCCGCTGTACCAGCCCTATCACCAGGTCCAGGCCACCCTGGGCAACCTCGGCCAGCACGGCGCCGGTTTCGATTTCGGCGGGCCGCTGGACGAGGAGGGGCGTATCGCCTATCGCCTGGTGGGCCTCGCTCAGCACAGCGATACCCAGTTCAACCACGTGGAAGAAGAGCGCTATGCCCTGGCGCCCAGCCTGGCCATCGACCTTAGCGATGACACCACCCTGACCCTGCAGGCCTATCTGCAAAAGGACCCGGACGGTGGCTACCACAGCGGGGTACCGGCCGAGGGCAGTCTCTATCGAAGAAATGGTCGCTACATCAGCAACCATTTCTTCGACGGCGAGCCCGATCACGATAAATTCGAACGCACCCAGCAGATGGTCGGCTATCAGTTCGAGCACAGATTCAACGACGTCTGGAGCGCGCGGCAGAACTTCCGCTACGCCAAGTCGCGGGTCGAACTGGAGCAGGTCTATGGCTACGGCTATGTTGGCGACAGCAACCTGCTCAATCGCTATTACTCCGGCGGCCGCGAGAACCTGCACGCCTATACCCTGGACAATCTGGTCCAGGCGGACTTCGACTGGGCCGGCAGTCGGCACACCCTGCTCGCCGGGCTGGACTACCAGCGTCGCTGGACCCATGTGGATTGGCCCAGTGGCACGGCGGATCCGCTGGACGCCTTCGCGCCCAGCTACGGCGGTCAGGTGACCCTCTCCCCCGGCAGCGAATACCGCCGCGAGCTGGCGCAGACCGGCGTCTACCTGCAGGATCTCATCGAGCTGGATCGCTGGCGCTTTTCCCTGGGTCTACGCCAGGACTGGGTGGAGATCGGCATCGAGGATCGTCTGGCGGGTTCGCGCAGCAGCGCGCGCCGCGGCCAGGCCAGCGGGCGGGCCGGGGCACTCTATCTGTTCGACAATGGCCTGGCGCCCTACCTGAGCTATTCCACCTCCTTCAATCCCAATGCCTACAACGATGCGGCGGGCAATCCGCTGGAGCCCACCGAGGGCAAGCAGTGGGAGCTGGGCCTGAAGTACCAGCCGCCGGGCAGCGCCAGCTTCTACACCGCCTCGCTGTTCCATATCACCCAGGAAAACGTGGCGACCAAGCTGCCGCAGGAAGACTTCTATTCCTCGGTAGGCGAGATCCGCTCCCGTGGCCTGGAGCTGGAAGGCCATCTGCAGCTGGCTGAGCGCCTCAAGCTGCTGGGCAGCTACACCTTCACCGACATCGAGTACACCCAGGCGCTGGACGGCACCCAGGGCAATACGCCGAACCAGGCGCCGCGGCACCAGGCCTCGCTGTGGGGGCAATACGAGCTGGCGGGGCTCCTGGCGGGCTTCAGCGTCGGCGCCGGCGCGCGCTACGTGGGCACCAGTTGGGCGGACAAGGCCAACACCCGCAAGGTACCGGCCTACACCCTGGTGGACGCCATGCTGGCCTATGACTTCACCCGGCTGGGGATGCCGGGGCTCACGGCGCGGGTCAATGCCAACAACCTGATGGGCAAGGACTATGTGGCGTCCTGCTACAGCCTGGACTTCTGCTACTTCGGCGAAGAGCGCAACGTGACCGCGACGGTCAGCTACAGCTTCTAGCGGGGCAGGGCGCCTGCCGGTGGCTGAGCGGCAGGCGCACGCCGTCAACCTTCCAGTTGGCCGCCCGCGAGGGCGCAGAGGCGGGCGGAGTCGAGAATGCGTACTTCCTTGCCTTCGGCCGCCAGCACACCGCTCTGCTGGAAGCGGGTGAACACCCGCGACACGGTTTCCACCGCCAGGCCGAGGAAGTTGCCGATCTCGTTGCGCGACATGCTCAGGCGGAATTGCTGGGCGGAAAAGCCGCGGGCATGGAAGCGCGCGGAGAGATTGACCAGGAAGGTGGCAATGCGCTCGTCGGCGCTCTTCTTGGACAGCAGCACCATCATCTGCTGGTCGTCGCGGATCTCCCGGCTCATCACCCGCAACAGTTGGCGGCGCAGTTGCGGCAGCTGCTCGGAGAGTTCGTCCAGGCGCTCGAAAGGGATCTCGCAGACGGTGGTGGTCTCCAGCGCCCGGGCCGAGACCGGATAGCGCTCGGTGTCCATGCCCGACAGCCCGACCAGTTCGCTGGGCAGGTGGAAACCGGTGATCTGCTCCTCGCCGGCATCGCTCAGGCTGCTGGTGCGCAGGGCGCCGGAACGCACCGCATAGACCGAGCCGAAGGTATCGCCCTGGCGGAACAGGTGGTCGCCCTTGGCCAGCGGCCGGCCGCGCTTGACGATCTGGTCGAGGGCGTCCAGGTCTTTCAGATCGAGCGACAGCGGCAGGCACAGCGAGGCGAGGCTGCAATCCTTGCAATGGGCCTGGGCGGTGCGCAGCTTGAGGGGCTCGGTCATGGGGGAAGATCGCTTCTCGTCTGGTTCCAAAAGTCTAACTTTAGCAGTCGTGGCAGGCATGGGTCATATCACCCGGGAAAAACGCTGATTGTCGTCGCCCGACAGATAGCGGTCGAACAGCATGCACAGGGCGCGAATCAGCAGGCGGCCGGGCGCCAGCACCTGCAGGCCGCGGGCATCGAGGCGGATCAGGCCATCGGCGGCCATGGCCTCGAGCTGCGGCCAAGCGTCGGCGAAGTAGTGGCGAAAATCCAGCTCGCAGCTGCGTTCGATGGCGGCGAAATCCAGCTGAAAATGGCAGATCAGCTGGGCAATCACCGCGCCACGGATGCGGTCATCCCGCGAGCGACGCAGGCCACGGGCCACCGCCAGTTCGCTCTGGCCCAGTCGCTCCTGGTAGCGGGCGAGGTCGGGGGTATTCTGGCAGAGCACCTCGCCGATCTGGCTGATGGCGGAGACGCCCAGGCCCAGCAGGTCGCAGTGACCGTGGGTGGTGTAGCCCTGAAAATTGCGCTGCAGGGTACCGTCTTCCTGGGCGATGGCCAGGTCGTCGTCGGGCAGGGCGAAGTGGTCCATGCCGATGTAGCGATAGCCGGCACCCAGCAGTTGCTCCACGGTGCGCTGCAGCATCTCCAGCTTGACCGCGGGGTCTGGCAGTTCGCTGGCCTCGATGCGCCGCTGCGGCGGAAAGCGCTGCGGCAGATGGGCGTAGTTGAACACCGACAGGCGATGCGGTTGCAGCTCCAGGACCCGCTCCACGGTGTGGGCGAAGCTGGCCGGGGTCTGCCGGGGCAGACCGTAGATGAGGTCCAGGTTGATGGAGCGATAGTCGAGGGCGCGGGCGGCCTCCACCAGGGTGCGGGTGTCGTCGAAGGGCTGCAGGCGATTGATCGCCAACTGCACCTGCAGATCCAGGTCCTGGACGCCAAAGCTGACGCGGTTGAAGCCCAGTTCGCGGAGCAGACCCATGGTGCTCCAATCGGCCTCGCGCGGATCGATCTCGATGGAGTAGTCGCCGCGGTCGCTGTCGGCCAGGGTGAAGTGGCGCCGCAGGTCGGCCATCAGCTCGCGCAGCTGCATGGGATTGAGAAAGGTCGGGGTGCCCCCACCGAGGTGCAGTTGCTCCACCCGCTGGGCACCATCCAGGTGCCGGCTGGTGAGGATCATCTCCTGGCGCAGGGCGTCGAGGTAGGCGGCGCTGCGGCTGCGGTCCTTGGTGATGACCTTGTTGCAGGCGCAGTAGTAGCAGATGTTGGCGCAGAAGGGCACGTGCAGGTAGAGCGACAGCGGGCGTCCGGCCTGGCGGCTCAGGCGCAGGGCGCCGAGCAGGTCGAAGGGACCGATGCCGTCGTGGAATTGCACGGCGGTGGGGTAGGAGGTGTAGCGGGGGCCGGCGCGATCGTAGCGGGCGATGAGGTCGGCGTCCCAGGCGAGGGCGGCTGTCATGCCGGGCTCCAGTGGTTTCGAGGCGCCCAGTGTGAGGGGCAGGCTCCTGGCTTTATTGATCCAGATCAATAAAGGCCAGGTTAAGCTCTGGCGTTTTGACGAGGAGTAGCCCATGGCAGACGAGTTGTACCTCGACAGCTTTCGCGAATGCCGACCCACGGGTGAGCCCTTGGCGACCCTGTTGCTGGCCCATGGCGCCGGCGCGGGAATGGACAGCCCCTTCCTGCAGCAACTGGCCGAGGAACTGGCCCGGCGCGAGATCCGGACCCTGAGATTCGACTTTCCCTACATGGCGCGGGCCCGCGCCGAGGGCAAGCGGCGTCCGCCCAATCCGGCGCTGGTGCTGCTGGAGCACTGGCGGGAGACGGTCGCCACCTGGCGCGCGGCAGAAAGCGGACCACTGTGGCTGGCGGGCAAGTCCATGGGCGGGCGGATGGCCAGTCTGCTGGCCGACGAACTGGGTGCGGCGGGCCTCATCTGTCTCGGCTATCCCTTCCACCCGGCGGGCAAGCCCGAGCGGCTGCGCACCGAGCACCTGGCGACCCTGGCCACGCCGACCCTGATCGTCCAGGGCGAGCGCGATGCCCTGGGCACGCGGGAGGAGGTGGCGGGCTATGCCCTGGCGCCAAGCATCGAGCTGCAGTGGATCGCCACTGCCGACCACGATCTCAAGCCGCTCAAGAGCAGCGGCCTGAGCCATTCCCAGGCGCTGGTGGAGACGGCGGCCTGGGTGGCGGCCTTCGTGCGGACCAGCGGCTAGATGACCCGGAAGCCGCTGGTGCCATCCCGCCGCAACTGCTCGACCAGGCCGAACTCCCAGTCCAAGTAGGCCTGCATGGCCTCGCGTGGGGCGTCGGTGCCCTCGTAGGGGCGCCGGTAACGGTCACGCCGAGTCGACAAGAGCTGTGTCTCGCCGGCTTCCACCGGCAGGCCGGCGGCCAGCCAGGCCGAGGTGCCACCCTCCAGCAGCAGGACCGGCCGGTCGGTAGTGGCCTGGGCATCGACGGCGGCGAAGGCGGCCAGTTGGCCACTGCCACAGGTGAAGACATAGCGCTCGGCGGGTGGCAGCGCTGCGGGCAGATCGGCGCGCAGCACCCAGGCGGCGCCCGGGATATGCCTTTGCACATAATTGGCACTGGCGGTGACGTCCACTACCAGGGTGCCCGGCTCGGCCAGCAATTCCTGCAACCGCGTCACCGAGATGCGCTCCACCGGCCCCGGCGTGGGCGCCGGTGCCTGCCAGGGGCCAGTGGCGCTCAGGGCGCCGGTCGGGATGTCGTCGACCACCGCAACCGCCCAGCCCATCTGCGCCAGCCAGGAGGCGCTCATGTTGGCGCGCACGCCGTCGTCGTCCACCAGGGCCAGGCGAGCACCACGCACCGGGGCGCTGTGATCGGTCTCCTGCACCAACTGGCCCCCCGGCGTCGAGCGGGCGCCGGGCAGGTGGCCGGCGGCGTATTCCTCGGGAGTGCGCACATCGATCAGGTAATTGGTCCGCTGGGCATCGCTGCGCCAGGTCTCCAGTTCGCTGAAGGGCAGGCGGGCGACGCCGGCGCGATCGGCGACCTGGCGGGCGCGGGCGGCGGCGGTCGCCCGGGTCGCCGGACTCACCGCACCGAAGCGGCGTTGCTGGTCGTGTTCCAGAGTCTGGCCGGCCAGGGTCCAGCCGATGGTGCCATTGCGCAGGGCGGCCACCGGATTGGGAATGCCAGCGTTGATCAGTGACTGGGCGCCGATCAGGCTGCGGGTACGGCCGGCGCAATTGACGATGACCCGGGTCCGCGGATCGGGTGCCAGCTCGGCCACCCGCAGCACCAGTTCGGCACCCGGCACGCTGACCCCACCAGGAATACTCATGGTCTGGTATTCCTCGAAACGGCGGGCGTCGAGGATCACCAGATCGGCGTCCTGCTCCAGCAGCGCCTGGACCTCTTCGGCGGGCAGCGAGGGGGTATGGCGCCGGGCTTCCACCAGCTCGCCAAAGGCCTTGCTCGGCACGTTGACGTCGATGAAGAGTTCGCCGCCGCTGGCGCGCCAGCCCGCCAGGCCGTCGTCGAGCAGGGCCACGTCGGTGTAGCCCAGGGCGTGCAGGCGTTCGGCCGCGCGTTCGGCCAGGCCCTCGCCATTGTCGTAGAGGGTAATGGCCACGTCGCGGCGCGGCAGTCGCGACCAGGCCTCCAGCTCCAGGCGCGACAGCGGCAGGTTGGCTGCCCACAGCGGATGGCCGGCGGCGAAGGGATCCTCCTCGCGGACGTCGAGCAGGGCGACCTCGGCGCCGGCGAGCAGGGCCTGGCGGATGTCTTCGGCGGTACGGATGGCGGTCATGGCGTGGCGGTCTCCTGGGACAGGTCCCACAGATTGGGCAGCTGGCGATTGGTGTAGCCGGAGATGAAGGGCTTTTCCTGGCCATCCGCGGCATAGACGGCGCGGCGCACGGCACCGATGTTGCCGCCATAGACGTGGATGCTGATGGAGGTGCGGTCGGCATGGGCGTTGCTGACCTGGTGGATGTCGCCCACCTGCGGCGAGACCGCTTCCACCTGGCCCGGCTCCAGGCGCACAGGCGGGCCTTCCGGCAGCAGGCGGCCGGCGGGGTCGCGGGCGAAGCTCTGGGCGGTCTCGGCGCCGCGCAGCATGCCGATCAGGCCCCAGGTGCGGTGGTCATGCACCGGGGTGGCCTGGCCCGGCCCCCAGACGAAACTCACCACCGAGAAGCGCTGGCGGGCATCGGCATGCAGCAGGTACTGGCTGTAGCGCCCGGGGCGGGGCAGGGCGCAGTCCTCGGGCAGCCAGTCGTCATGGCGGACCAGTTCGCCGAGCAGGGCGGCGCCGCGCTGCAGCAGCTGCGGTTCGGCAGGGTGTTCGTCGACCAGGGTGGCGAGGTCATGCAGGAACAGGCGCAGGCGGTCGAGCCTAAGGGTCATGGAGGGCTCCACGGATGAGACGGGTGGGCGATGACGGCCATTAAAGCAAGGCTGGCGCCCAGCACCTTAGATCGATTGGTTCTGTGCTGAAAACCATAATTCGCATATTTTTTAGTTTAGGTTATCCATAGTGTGCATATTAGGTTATGCGCAATCGATATTTCCGTCTCGGCGACTCCCAACGTTAGGTTCTAAGCAGACCAGGGCAACGCCCGTCGCCCTGGCGCCTCTTCTGCTTCTGGAGCCGCTGCATGACCGCCTTCCACAATGCCCTCGTCAGCGTCCGCGCCCAGGTGTCCGCCGCCGAATGGGAGGCGCGGGTCAAACTCGCCGCCGCCTATCGCCTGGCCGCCCGCGAACGCTGGACCGACCATATCTACACCCATTTCTCGCTACGGGTGCCGGGGCCGGACGCGCACTTCCTCATCAATCCCTTCGGCCAGACCTTCGACGAGATCACGGCCTCCTCGCTGGTGAAGGTGGACATCGACGGCAAGATCGTCCTCGACCCCACCGGGCTCGGCATCAACCCGGCCGGCTACGTGATCCACAGCGCCATCCATCGCGCCCAGCCGGACCTCCATGCGGTGCTGCACACCCATACCGCGGCAGGTATCGGCGTGTCCGCCCAGCGCGGCGGATTGTTGATGATTTCCCAGCACGCCATGAGATTCTTTGGCCGCTTGGCCTATCACGGCTACGAGGGCGTGGCCCTGGATCTGGACGAGCAGAGTCGACTGGTGGCCGACCTCGGGGCGCACCCGGCGATGATCCTCTGCAACCATGGGCTGCTCACCGTGGGCGCAAGTCTGGAAGAGGCCTTCTGGCACCTCTATTACCTGGAGCGTTCATGCGCGGCGCAACTGGCGGCCCAGAGCGGCGGCGCCGAACTGGTGATCGCCGCGGACGCCGTCGCCCAGAAGGTCAGCGATCTCATCCCCGGCAATCTGGCGCGCGGCGCCCATATTCGTCACTGGGACGCGGCGGTGCGCCAGCTGGAGCGCCATGAGGGCCGGGAGTACGCGCAATGAAGCGACTGCTCGCCACGCTGGGCCTGACGCTGTTGCTGGGACAGGCCCAGGCGGCTCCGGATCTTTCCGGGGTGACCCTGGTACTGGGCGACCAGGCCCGGGGACTGCGCGCCATGATGGAAGCCGCCGGGACCCTCGAAGGCGCGCCCTATAGCTATCGCTGGGCCAACTTCCAGGGCGCCGCGCCGCTGTTCGAGGCCCAACGCGTTGGCGCGGTGGACACCTCCTACGCCGGTGACCTGCCGGTGCTGATGGCCGCGTCCGGCGGCGTGCCGCTCAAGCTCATCGCCACCAATGTCGGCTATCCCCAGGCCAATGGGCTGCTGGTGCAGGCTGATTCACCGATCCGTTCGGTCAGGGACCTCAAGGGGCGCACCGTGGTGGTGTCCTCGGCCAAGGGCAGCATCTCCCAGCACCTGCTCTATGCCGCCCTGGAGGAGGCCGGACTCAAGCGTGAGGACGTGACGGTCAAGTTCGTGCTACCCACCGATGCCAGTGCCGCCTTCAACGCCGGGCAGATCGAGGCCTGGGCGACCTTCGATCCCTATCTAGGCATCGCCGAGCAGCACGGCGCCCGGCTGCTGCGCGACGGCCAGGGGCTGACCACTGCCCTGGGCTTTCTCACTGCCACGCCAGCGTCGCTGGAGGATCCAGCCAAGCGCGCCGCCATCGCCGATTTCGCCGGGCGCCTGGCCCAGGCACGGGCCTGGGCAGTCGCTCATCCGCAGGACTATGCCCGGGTCTACGCCGAATTGACGCGCCTGCCGGAAGGCGCCGCGGTGGCCATCTCCACCCGCACCTCCCACGGCTTGCGCCCGGTGCAGCCGGCGGACCTTGTCGCGGTGCAGCAGGTGGCCGATCTCTTCAGCGAACTCCAGGTGCTGCCCAAGCCGGTCGACGTCGCCGCCCTGGCCGATGCCAGTGTCTTTACCCAAGAAGCCAAACCATGACTCTCATCCGCCGTACCCTGCTGGCGCTACCGCTGCTGCTCGCCGCCAGCGCGGCCCTGGCCGCCGAGCCTCTGACCCTGCGCATCGCCGACCAGAAGGGCAACATGCGCGCCCAGCTGGAGGCCGCCGATGGCCTGCGCGACCTGCCGGGTTATCGCATCCAGTGGGCGGAATTTCCCGCCGCCGCGCCCCTGGCCGAGGCGCTCAATGCCGGCGCAGTGGATGCTGGCATCATCGGCGATGGTCCGCTGCTGTTCGCCCTGGCTGCCGGCGCGCCGGTCAAGGCCATCGCCGTGGACAAGTCCGATCCCTATGGCACGGCGGTGATCGTGCCACGCGACTCGCCGCTGCGCAGCGCGGCCGATCTCAAGGGCAAGCGCATCGCCACCGGGCGTGGCTCCATCGGCCACTACATCGCCCTCAAGGCGCTGGACTCGGTGGGCCTGACGGCCAAGGACGTGAGCTTTCGCTTCCTCGGCCCGGTGGACGCCAAGATGGCCCTGGCCAATGGCTCGGTGGATGCCTGGGCGACCTGGGAGCCCTATACCGCCCAGGCCGAACAGGTCGACGGCGCCCGGGTGCTGGTCAACGGCCGTGGGCTCTGGGCGGGCAACAGCTTCCTGGCTGCCACCGACACGGCTCTGGCCGATCCGGCTCGGCGCGCGGCATTGCAGGACTACCTCAATCGTCTGGCCGCTGCCCAGCGCTGGGGCTACGCCCACCTCGACAGCTATGCCAAGACCCTGGCGCAGATCATCGGCTTTCCCGAGGCGGTGGCCCGGCTGCAATTCGAGCGCCGCCAGCTGCACTGGGAACCCATCGACCGCCAGGTGGTGGCCGATCAGCAGGCGGCGGCGGATTTCTACCACCGCAGTGGCCTGATTCCGCAGCGGTTGGATGCGCAGGCGACCTTCGCCGAGGGGTTTCAGGTAGCCAAGCCGGACCAGCCGCGGCAGGCGGCGCGGGAGTAGGGCGGTGGTTCAGGTGTCCCTGGCCCGTTGGGCTTCGCTTTGCTCAGCGCCAACCTAAGGACCAGGCGCCAGGTAGTGGGAGTGGTTCCATCGGAGCTCAGCGCCAACCTACGTACGCTAGCGCCCCCTCTCCCTTTGGGAGAGGGCTGGGGTAAGGGAAAAGCCACACCGCCACCCGACCTATCCATATAATCCATCCTTATTTCAAAAACGCTGAACAACTTTATTAGGATATAAGCCAATTCCATGGATGAGCGTGCCACGATGCCTTTACGTCTTCCCTTCACCCGTCGTCCCCTGGCTTTGGGACTCGCCGTCAGCCTGCTCACCGGGCTGATCGCCGCACCCCAGGCGGCCCAGGCCGAGGGTACCCTGCGCATCTCCGAACAATTCGGCGTGTCCTATGTGATCCTCCATGTGCTGCGTGACCAGCAGCTGATCGAGAAGCACGGCAAGCAAGAGGGCGTCGACATCAAGGTCGACTGGATAAAGCTGTCCGGCGGCGCGGCCGTCAACGAGGCGGTGCTGTCGGGGGCGGTGGACGTAGGCTCCGCCGGGCTCGGACCGCTGTTCACGCTCTGGGACCGCACCCATGGTCGGCAGAACGTCAAGGCCGTAGCCAGCCTGGGGGCCTTTCCCAACTATCTGGTCACCAACAACCCGCAGGTGAAGACCCTGGCTGACTTCACCGCCAAGGACCGCATCGCCGTACCGGCGGTCAACGTCTCGGTGCAATCGCGCTTCCTGCAGTACGCCGCCGCCCAGGCCTTCGGCGAGAAGAACTGGAATCGCCTGGATCCCCTGACCGTGGCGGTGCCCCATCCGGATGCCACCGCCGCGGTGATCTCCGGCGGTACTGAGATCAACAGCCATTTCGCCAATCCACCGTTCCAGGAGCAGGAACTGGCCAGCGGCAAGGTGCACAAGGTGCTCAGTTCCTATGACGTGCTCGGAGGGGCCGTCTCGCCCAACCTGGTATTCGTCACCGAGAAATTCCGCCGGGACAATCCCAAGACCTACAAGGCCTTCTGCGAGGCGCTGATCGAGGCCGGGCAGATCATCGAGAAGGACAAGGCCGCCGCCGCCCGTACCTACGTGAAGGTCGAGAATTCCCGTCTCGATCCGGCACTGATCCAGCAGATCATCGAAAGCCCCGAGGTCAACTTCGACACGGCGCCGCAGAACACCTTGAAGCTGGCGGAGTTCATGTACCGCATCGGCGCCATCCGCAACCAGCCCAGCAGCTGGCAGGACTATTTCTTCGTCGACGCGCCCGACCAGAAGGGCAGCTGATCCCTTTTCCCTTACGGGTTCCACCGGACCACCGGACGAGCCCTCGACATCTCGAGGTCTCCCATGGCTATTCCCCCGATTTTCCAGCGCCTTGGGCTGCTCCTGGCGAGCACGACCCTGGCGCTGTCCGCCCAGGCGGCCGAGCTGCAGAAGATTCGCCTCGGCATCAACGACAGTCCGCAGAACGCCGCTCTGGAGCGCGCCGCCGAGGTGGCGCGGGACAGGGGCGTGGCGGTGGAGATCGTCGCCTTCAGCGACTGGAACACGCCGAATCTGGCGCTCGCCCATGGCGACATCGACGTCAACTACTTCCAGCATCAACCCTTCCTGGAAAATGCCAATGCCCAGAACGGCTACGGCCTGGTGCCCATCGGCTACGGGGTGGAAAACAAGGTCGGCCTCTATTCCAAACGTGTGAAAAGCTTTGCCGAGGTGCCGGACGGCGCCACCGTGGCGGTGGCCGACGATCCGGTCAACCAGGGGCGCGGGCTGCACCTCTATGCCCGCGCCGGCCTGATCCAGCTCCGGCCCGACGCCGGACCCAAGGCCAGCCTGCAGGACATCGTCGCCAATCCCAAGCAACTGAAATTCATCGAGCTGCCCGGGCCACAACTGGCGCGGGTGCTGGACGACGTGATCCTGGCGCAGAGCTATCCCTCGCACATCCTCGCGGCCGGCACGACGGATCCCAACAGCGCGCTGCTGTTCAGCGATGACGAGGCCAGCGGCCACCTCTATGCCCTGAGATTCGTGACCAAGCCGGAAAAGGCGGATGACCCGGCGATTCGTACCTTCATCCAGGTGTTCCAGAACGATCCGCGGGTGCGCGAGGCCATCGCCCAGGCCTATGGCAATCCGCAGCTCTACAGCCTGGCCTGGCTGAATCGGCAGGAGGTCGCCCGATGAACACTGCCCTGCGTAAACCCGCCGCGGCGGCGCAGCCGCCCCTCGAACCCCAAGCAGCCTCCGCGCGCGAGCATCTGCGCCTAAGCGGGGTGCAGAAGGTCTATACCGGCGGTGCGCTACCGGTGACCGCCCTGGCGGACATCGACCTCAGCATCGCCCGCGGCGAGATCTTCGGCATCATTGGCCGCAGTGGCGCCGGCAAGTCCAGCCTGATCCGCACCCTCAATCGCCTGGAAGACGTCAGTGCCGGCCAGGTGCTGGTCGACGGCGTCGACATCGGCACCCTGCAGGGCGACCGGCTGGTGGCGCTGCGGCGACGCATCGGCATGATCTTCCAGCACTTCAATCTGCTGGCCTCGCAGACGGTGCTGGAGAACCTGGCGCTGCCGCTCAAGGCCGCTGGCTTTCGCCGCGACGAGATCGAAGCCCGGGCCCGGGAATTGCTGGAACTGGTGGGCCTGCAGGGCAAGGAGCAGGTCTATCCCTCCCGTCTGTCCGGCGGCCAGAAGCAGCGGGTGGGTATCGCCCGTGCCCTGATGCTCAAGCCCGAGCTGCTGCTCTGCGACGAGGCCACCTCGGCGCTGGACCCGGAGACCACCCAGTCGATCCTAGCGCTGTTGCAGGACATCAATCGCCGCCTGGGGCTGACCATCGTGCTCATCACCCACGAGATGGCGGTGATTCGCCAGATCTGCGACCGGGTGGTGGTGCTGGAGCACGGGCGCATCGTCGAACAGGGACCGGTGTGGCAGCTGTTCGGCGCACCCCAGGCGGAGGCCACCCGGGCGCTGTTGGCACCCCTGGCGGCCCAGCTGCCGGCAGATCTGGCCAGGCGGCTCGGTACCACCCGGCAACCGGGCGCCCGGGCCGTGCTGGAACTCAGCTACGACGGTCGGGGTGCGGAGCCCGATTTCCAGGCGCTGGGCCAGGCCCTGGGGGCACCGGTCGAACTGCTGCATGGCGGTATCGACCGTATCCAGGGCCATGCCCTGGGCCGCCTGCTGGTGGCGACGGCAGCACCGGAGCGACGGCTGGCCAGCTTCCTGACCCAGACCGGGTTGTTTGCCCGGGCGGAGGTGCTGGGCTATGTCTGACTTCATGCTCAAGGCGCTGTGGAAGGCCTTTCTCGATACCCTGACCATGGTCAGCGTGTCCGCGGCCATCGTCTGGTTCGCCGGCATCGCCCTGGCGGTGGTGCTGGTCACCACCGGACGTGGCGCCATCTTCGCCGCGCCGACCCTCAACCGGGTGCTGGGTACGGTCATCAACGCCTTTCGCGCCACGCCCTTCATCATCCTGCTGGTGGCCCTGATCCCGCTGACGCGGCTGATCACCGGTACCACCATCGGCGTCTGGGCGGCGGTGGTGCCCATCACCCTCAGCGCCACGCCGTTCTTCGCTCGCATCGCCGAGGTCAGCCTGCGCGAGGTCGGCGGCGGGGTGATCGAGGCAGCCCAGGCGCTGGGCTGCGAGCGGCGCCACATCGTCTTCAACGTGCTGCTGCCGGAGGCACTGCCCGGCATCATCGGCGGCTTCACCGTGACCCTGGTGGCCATGATCGGCGCCTCGGCCATGGCCGGCGCCATAGGCGCGGGCGGTCTCGGCGACCTGGCGATCCGCTACGGTTACCAGCGCTACGACAGCCAGGTGATGGCCGTGGTGATCGCCATCCTGGTGGTGCTGGTGTGCGGCATCCAGTTCATCGGCGATCGCTACGTGCGGCACCTGCGGGCGCGTTAACTCCTCGTTCTTTCCCTTGCGACGCCCGGAGCGGCCCTTGGTCCTCCGGGCGTCGTCGTTTTCGATATTGGACAGTCAGCGGGCAAAAGCCCAGGCCAGAGCCTCTGCCTGCTGTTGCGGAGGAGACAGGGACCCAACAGGTGCCTGGGTCGAAACAGCCTGTCGATGCCAAGATTTTCTTTTAAATGATTGATTTGTAAGGATTATCTCTGTTGGTCCGGTTCTTGATTAGTCCAGGGTAGCCATCATCTCGACCGCCCTCGACGGCGGCGTCACCTGGAGGAAACAACCGTGTCCCACGTCCCCGTCAAATTCGCCTATTGGGTCCCCAACGTCAGCGGCGGCCTGGTGGTCAGCACCATCGAGCAGCGCACCCACTGGGGCATCGACTACAACCGCAAGCTGGCCCAGCTCGCCGAGCAGGCCGGTTTCGACTATGCCCTGACGCAGATCCGTTTCACCGCCGGTTATGGCGCCGAGTACCAGCATGAATCGGTGGCCTTCAGCCATGCGTTGCTGGCCGCCACCGAGCGGCTCAAGGTGATCGCCGCCATCCTGCCCGGCCCCTGGAATCCGGCGCTGGCGGCCAAGCAGCTGGCGACCATCGACCAGCTCACCAATGGCCGGGTCGCCATCAACCTGGTGTCCGGCTGGTTCAAAGGCGAATTCCACGGCATCGGCGAGCCCTGGCTCGACCACGACGAGCGCTACCGGCGCTCCGAGGAATTCATCCGCGCCCTCAAGGGCATCTGGACCCAGGACAGCTTCAGCTTCGCCGGCGACTTCTATCGCTTCCGCAACTACACCCTCAAACCCAAGCCGCTGCAGCAGCCGCACCCGGAGATCTTCCAGGGTGGCAGCTCCCGCGCCGCACGGGACATGGCGGCGCGGGTCTCCGACTGGTACTTCACCAACGGCAACACCCCCGAGGGTATCCGCGCCCAGGTCGAGGACCTGCGCGCCAAGGCCGCGGCGAACGGTCATTCGATCAAGGTCGGCGTCAATGCCTTCGTCATCGCCCGGGACACCGAGGCCGAGGCCCGCGCGGTGCTCGACGAGATCATCGCCAAGGCCAACCCGGAGGCGGTCCAGGCCTTCGGTCACGAGGCGCGCAATGCCGGCGCGGCCAGTCCGGAAGGCGAGGGCAACTGGGCCAAGTCCAGCTTCGAAGACCTGGTGCAGTACAACGACGGCTTCAAGACCAACCTGATCGGTACCCCCGAGCAGATCGCCGAGCGCATCGTCGCCCTCAAGGCGGTGGGTGTGGATCTGGTGCTGGCGGGCTTCCTGCACTTCCAGGAAGAGGTGGAGTACTTCGGCCGGCGGGTGCTGCCGCTGGTGCGCGAACTCGAAGCCCGGGCCGCGGCCCAGGCGGCGGCCTAGACCATGGGCGCGAGCCTGGCCACGCGCCCGGTCCTTCTGGAGGTCAGCGACCTGGCGCTGGCCTTCGGCGGGGTCACGGCCTTCGCCGAGGTCGGCTTCCAGGTTCGCGAAGGCGAGATCTGCGCCTTGATCGGGCCCAATGGCGCCGGCAAGAGTTCGTTGCTCAACGTGATCAACGGCCTCTACCGACCGCAGCGGGGTAGCGTGCGGCTGGCCGGATCGAGCCGCGCGCTGCGTCGCCCGCAGGCCGCGGCCCACGCCGGAGTGGCGCGCACCTTCCAGAATCTGGCGCTGTTCAAGGGCATGAGCGTGCTCGACAACGTGCTCACTGGGCGCGGCCGCCATCGGCGGGCCTCCTGGCTGGAGCAGGCCCTAAGCCTGGGCCGCGCCCCGGCCGAAGAGCGGGCGCAACGGGCAGTGGCCGAGCGGGCACTGGATTTCCTGCAACTGGGGGCCTGGCGCGACACTGCCGTGTGCAGCCTGCCCTATGGCCTGCAGAAGCGCGTGGAGCTGGCCCGGGCGCTGGCGGCCGAGCCGCGGCTGTTGCTGCTGGACGAACCCATGGCCGGGATGAACGCCAAGGAGAAGCGCGAGCTGAGCGGCTACATCCAGGCCATCAACCGCGAGCACGGGGTCACCGTGGTGCTGATCGAGCACGACATCCAGGTGGTGATGCAGCTGGCGGATCACGTGGTGGTGCTGGACTACGGTCGCCTCATCGCCGACGGCGCACCCGCCGTGGTGCGCCGGGATCCGGCGGTGATCGCCGCCTATCTCGGGACCCGTCACTAGAAGTTGTTGACGATCTGCTGCGCGTCGGCCAACCGGCGTTGGAAAGACCTTCGGAATGCTCATTTACCACTCGTAAACTCCGCTTCCTCAGGCCTTTCCGCCTTGTTTGGCTCTAGCTCGCGAGATCGTAAACAGCTTCTAAGGACACTGGACGCCTCAGGGAGAAAATCATGGCGTTTTTCTTGGAAGTCTTGCTCGGCGGCCTGCTCGCCGGGGTGATGTATGCCCTGGTGGCCCTGGGCTTCGTGCTCATCTACCGGGCCTCGGGCGTGTTCAACTTCGCCCAGGGCGCCATGCTGCTGTTCGCCGCCCTGACCTACGTCAGCTTGGTGGAGCGCGGGCTGCCCGGCTGGCTGGCGCTGCTCAGCACCCTGGGCGTCATGGTGCTGCTGGCGGTGGCGGTGGAGCGCACGGTGCTGCGGCCGCTGGTGAATCGCTCGCCGCTGGTGCTGTTCATGGCCACCCTGGGCCTGGCCTATTTCCTCGAGGGCGCCGCCCAGGCGTTGTGGGGCGCCCAGGTGCATGGTCTGGACCTGGGTATCGAGGATACCCCGCTGGAGGTGGGCGATCTCTTGCTGTCGACCTTCGACCTGTTCGCCGCGGCGGTGGCGGCGGTGCTGGTGATCGGACTGTCGCTGCTGTTCGAGCGAACCCGCTTGGGCATCTCCCTGCGCGCCGTGGCCGACGATCCCTTGGCGGCCCAGGCAGTGGGCATTCGTCTGCCGCGCATCTGGGTGCTGGTGTGGGCGGTGGCCGGTTGCGTCGGCCTGGTGGCGGGCCTGCTCTGGGGCGCGCGGCTGGGAGTGCAGTTCTCGCTGTCGCTGATCGTACTCAAGGCGCTGCCGGTGCTGATCATCGGCGGCTTCTCCTCGGTCACCGGGGCCATCGTCGGCGGCCTGCTGATCGGTGCCAGCGAAAAACTCGCCGAGGTTTATCTCGGCCCCCTCATCGGCGGCGGCCTGGAGAACTGGTTTCCCTATGCCTTCGCCCTGGTATTCCTGCTGATTCGACCGGTCGGCCTGTTCGGCGAACCTACGGTCGAGCGCGTCTAGAGGACTTCCCATGACCACCTCCCTCGACGCCCTGACGGCGCGTCCGCTGTCCCCTCGTGCCCCTGCGTTGCGACCCGCCCGCCTAGCGCTGGTCGCGCTCCTGGCCTTGGCCTGCGGTGTGGTGCCCTGGGTCGGCACCGACTACCTGTTCAATGCCCTGCTGATTCCCTTTCTGGTGCTGGCCTTGGCCGGGCTGGGGCTTAATCTGCTCACCGGCTATGCCGGCCAGCTGTCGCTGGGCTCGGCCGCGTTCATGGCGGTGGGCGCCTTCGCCACCTACAACCTGCAGGTGCGCCTGGGCTGGCCCCTGCCGCTGTGCCTGTTCGCCGGTGGCTTGCTGGCAGCCCTGGTGTCGCTGCTGTTCGGCCTGCCCAGCCTGAGGATTCGCGGCTTCTACCTGATCGTCTCCAGCCTGGCCGCGCAGTTTTCTATCGTCTGGGCCCTGACCCGCTTCGACTGGTTCTCCCATGGTAGTGCCTCGGGGGTGATCAGCGCGCCGCCGCTGGTGTTGCTGGGCCAGGACTTCAGCGGGCCGCTGGGGCGCTATCTGGCCACCCTGGTGGTGGTGCTGGCGCTGTTCGCCTTCGCGGCGCGACTGGTGCACGGCGAACTCGGCCGGACCTGGATGGCGGTCCGTGACCGCGAGACGGCCGCTGCGGTGATGGGTCTGTCGGTGGTCCGGGCCAAGCTGCTGGCCTTCGCCCTGAGTGGCTTCTACCTGGGCATCGCCGGTGCGCTCTGGGCCTTCACCTACCTGGGCACCGTCGAGCCCCACGGCTTCGACCTGAGTCGCTCTTTCCAGATCCTCTTCATCGTCATCCTCGGTGGACTCGGCAGCCTGGCCGGCAGCCTCTATGGGGCCGCCTTCATGGTGCTGTTTCCGCTGCTGCTCTCCAACCTGGCCGGCTGGCTACCCGCTGACCTCATCGCCGCCGGCCAGCTGGAGAACCTGCAGAAGATGGCCTTCGGCGCCCTGATCATCCTGGTGCTGATCAAGGAACCCGAGGGCCTGACCCGCCTGGCCACCCGCGGCTGGCAACGCCTGTGCCGCCGCTGACATCCCGTTTGCCGGCGAGAAGGCTCGCCGGTCTCACACCTTCACAAGGCCCACACCCCCAACAAGGAAAGTCCCCATGTGCAAACGTCATCTGCTCGGCAGCCTCGTCCTGGCCCTGGGCCTCACCACCCTCGGTCCGGTCCAGGCCGCCGGCGAGCAATACTTCCCGCTGCAGAGCTATCGCGTCGGTCCCTATGCGGCAGGGGGCACGGGCTTCTTCGGTGGCTTCATCGACTACCTGAAGTACGTCAACGCCAACGGTGGCGTGAACGGCGTCAAGCTGGTGTGGAGCGAATGCGAGACCGAGTACATCGTCGAGAAGGGCGTGGAGTGCTATGAGCGCCTGAAGAATGGGCGGAACGGCGCGCCCGCGGCCGCCACCAATCCGCTGTCGGTGGGCATCGCCTACGCCACCCTGGAAAGGTCCACCGCCGACCGGCTGCCGCTGATCACCATCAACCATGGCCGTACCGATTCCACTGACGGCAGCGTCTTTACCTATGTCTTCCCGCTGCAGCTCAATCCCTATTCGGAGGTCTCGGCCATCCTCAACTGGATCGCCCTGCAGGGCGGCGGGGTCGATAGCCTCAAGGGCAAGAAGATCGTCACCCTCTACCATGGCTCGCCCTACGGCAAGGAAACCAACGAGGTGCTGCAGCAGCTGGCGGATCGCTACGGCTTCGCGCTGACCCTGCTGGAGGTACCGCATCCGGGCAACGAGCAGCAATCCCAGTGGCTCAACATCCGCCGCATCAAGCCCGATTGGGTGATCCTGCGCGGCTGGGGGGTGATGAATCCGGTGGCGATCAAGACCGCGCAGAAAGTTGGTTATCCGGTCGACCACATCATCGGCAACATCTGGAGCAATTCCGAGGAAGACGTCCGCCCGGCCGGGGCGGCGGCCAAGGGCTTCCTGACCATCACCACCCACCCCTCGGGCACCGACTTCCCGGTGCTGCAGGGCATCGCGCGCGACGTGGTGGCCAAGGGGCAGAGTGACCTCGCCGATCCCAAGCGCTTCGGCACCGTCTACTACAACCTCGGCGTGGTCAACGGCATCCTCAACGTCGAGGCGCTGCGCCTGGCCCAGGCCAAGTACGGTGACAAACCCCTCAGCGGCGAGCAGGTGCGCTGGGGTTTCGAGCACTTGAACCTGGACGATGCCCGTCTGCAGGCCCTGGGCGCCAAGGGCTTGGTGCAGCCGCTCAAGCTCTCCTGCGCCGACCACGAAGGCGGCGGCGCCATCCGCATCCAGCAGTGGGATGGCGAGAAATGGCAGCTGGTGAGCGACTGGGTGCAGGCCGATCGCGCCTTCCTGCGACCGATCATCGAGGCCTCGGCCAGGCAGTACGCCAAGGAAAAGGGCATCACGCCGCGTGACTGCAGCAAGGAGGGCTGAGACATGACGACCACCCCCTTGCTGGCGGTCGAGGCCATCGAAGTCCGTTACGACGGCGCCATCCTGGCCGTCGATGGCGTCAGTCTGCAGGTCGGCCAGGGCCAGGTCGTGGCCTTGCTCGGCGCGAATGGCGCCGGCAAGAGCACCACGCTCAAGGCCATCTCGGGGCTGCTCGGCGCCGCCCGCGGTAGCCTGGTCCGCGGTGCCATCCGCTATGCGGGGCAGGACCTCGCGGGCCAGTCGGCCGATGCCCGGGTCCGCGCCGGACTGGTCCAGGTGCTGGAGGGGCGCCACTGTTTCGGGCGACTCAGCGTGGAGGAAAATCTGCTCAGCGGCGGTTTCGTCCGCCGCCTAGGGCGCGCCGCGCAGCGTGAGGAACTGGAGCGCATCTATGCCTGGTTTCCTCGCCTGGCCGGCAAGCGCCGGCAGCTGGCGGGTCTGACCTCGGGCGGCGAGCAGCAGATGATCGCCCTGGGTCGCGCGCTCATGGCGCGGCCTCGCCTGCTGCTGCTGGACGAACCCTCCATGGGCCTGGCGCCGCTGCTGGTGGAGGAGATCTTCGCCAGCGTCGCCCGGCTCAACCGGGAGGAGGGCCTGAGTGTGCTGATGGCCGAGCAGAACAGTGCCATCGCCCTGGACTATGCCCATCAGGCCTTCGTGCTGGAAAGCGGGCGGGTGGTGCAGTCCGGCGTGCCCGGTACGGGCCTGACGCGCGAGGCGGTGCAGGCGGCCTACCTGGGGGTGGGCTAAGCTCCCGTGACGACCAGGGAGCCCACGCCATGAACAAGACCTCCTACAACGCCATCGCCGATACCTTTCGCCAGGCCCGCGTCAGCCTCAGGGACGACGAGCGTCGCTACCTGGACGTGCTCCTGGAAAAGCTCGAACCCGGCGCCACCCTGCTCGATCTGGGCTGCGGCACCGGCACCCCGGTGGCCGCCGCCATCCTCGCCCAGGGGCATCGCGTGCTGGGTGTCGACCAGGCGGCCGCCATGCTGGCCCATGCGCGGCGGGAATTTCCCAAGCAGCGCTGGATCGAGGCGCGGCTGGAAACCTACGCCTGCGCCGAGCCCTACCAGGGCGCGCTGCTGTGGGATTCGCTGTTTCATCTGGAGCGCCGCTGGCACGCGACCCTCCTGGCACGGGTGATCGGCGGGTTGCCACGGGGTGGCCGCCTGATGCTGACGGCCGGCGGCTCGGCGAACGAGGCCTTCGTCGATACCATGTTCGACCAGCCATTCTTCTATGACTCGCATCCGCCGGAAGAGCTGCGTGCCCTGCTCGTGGCGCAGGGCGTGCGCATCCTCATCGACGAATTCATGGACCTGCCCGACGGGGGGCGGAACCGGGGGCGCTGCGCCTTCGTCGTGGAAAAGCTCTGACGCTCCAAGAGAACGAGGCTTCGATCAGTCCTTCCAGCCCGGCTGGTAGAGGGTGCCATGGGCCTGGTCCAGGGCAGCGCGGACCTTGGGCGAGTGCTGGTAGACATTGATCAGCTTGGCCAGGCGTGGATCGTCCTTGTTGTCCGGGCGAGCGACGAACTGGATGACGTACTCGGGGTGGTCGAGGCCATCGAACAGCAGGGCCTGGTTGGGATCGATGGTCTTGGCCAGGCGCAGATAGTGGGGATAGCCCTGGGCCACGTCGACGTCGTCCAGGGAGCGGGCCAGCTGCACGGCTTCCAGCTCGACGATCTGGATATCGCGGGGATTGCCGGTGATGTCCGCCAGGGTGGCGTGGTAGCCGACGCCGGGCTTCAAGGTGATGAAGCCGGCCTTCTCCAGCAGCAACAGGCCACGGCCGCCATTGATGGCATCGTTGGCGATGGCCACCCGCGCCCCCTTGGGCACCTCGGCCAGGGTCCGGTACTTCTTCGAATAGAGCCCGACGTTGTTGATGATCCCCGGCGCCACCGCCACCAGGTCATAGCCGGCGGTGCGCTTGGCGTTCTCCAGAAAGGGGATGTGCTGGTAGTAGTTGGCGTCGATGTCGTGGTTGGCGAGACTGGTGTTGGGGGCGATCCAGTCGCTGAATTCGACGATCTCCACGTCCACGCCGGCAGCCTTGGCCTCCTGCACCGCCACTTCCAGGGGCGGGGCGAAGGCGGCGGTGGTACCGATCTTGAGGGGGGCAGCCAGGGCTGCGGTGCTGAAGAGGCCGAGGGCGAACAGCAGAGGTTTGAGGCGGGTCATGGGGCGTCCTTGAAGGGTCAGTCCTGGCGGAAACGACTGCCGAAGTGGCGGCTGTCGAGGTGGTCACCGCGGCCGAACAGCTTGTGTCTGAAGCTGCCCTCGGCGTAGGCGGTCTTGTAGCGTCCCCGGCTCTGCAACTCTGGGATCACCAGATCGATGAAGTCGCCGTAGCACTCCGGGGTAACGGTGCGGGCGAGGTTGAAGCCGTCCAGCCCGGTTTCGTCGATCCAGCCGAGCAGGGCATCGGCCACCTGCCTGGGATCGCCGACCAGGGCGGTGTAGCGGCCACCCAGGGCGTGCTGCTCCAGGAGCTTGCGGCGGGTCCAGCCGGCGTCCTTGGCCACCAGGCGCTTGAGCGCCGATTCGATGGCCTCGGTCCGTTGCGGGCGGATGGGTTCGTCGAGGCCATAGGTGGCCAGGTCGATGCCCACCGAGGCTGAGTGGTGGGCCACGCCGGCCTCGGCGCTGGCATAGCTCAGGTATTCGGCGTGCTTGTCGCGGGCCTCGGCGGCGGTGGGGGCGACGATCACCGTGAGGCCCATGAACAGCTTGACGTCATCCGCGCGCCGGCCGGCGGCCACTGCCGCGCCACGGACGCGCTCGACCTGGGCGCGGGTGGCGGCCTGGTCCTGCCCGGAGATGAACACGCACTCGGCGTGGCGCCCGGCAAAGGCCAGGCCGCGATCCGAGGAGCCGGCCTGGAACAGCACCGGGGTGCGCTGCCGCGAGGGCTCGCAGAGGTGATAGCCCTCGACGTCGAAGAATTCGCCATGGTGTTCGACCTTGCGCACCCGCTCTGGGCGCGCATAGATCCGCTGGGCACGGTCACGGACCACCGCATCGTCGGCCCAGCTGCCTTCGAGCAGCTTGTAGAGCACTTCCAGGTATTCATCGGCCTGGTCGTAGCGGCGGTCGTGGGCGATCTGCCGGTCCAGGCCCATGGCGCGGGCGGCGCTGTCCAGGTAGCCGGTGACGATGTTCCAGCCGACGCGGCCTTCGCTCAGGTGATCCAGGGTCGAAAGACGGCGGGCGAAGGGGTAGGGCGGCTCGTAGGTGAGGTTGGCGGTCAGGCCAAAGCTCAGGTGCCGGGTGCTGGCGGCCATGGCCGAGACCAGTAGGAGGGGGTCATTGACCGGCAACTGGATGGACTCGCGCAGGGTAAGGTCGACGTTGCCGCCATAGACGTCGTAGACACCGAGGATGTCGGCGATGAACAGGCCGTCGAACAACCCGCGCTCCAGCAGCTGGGCCAACTCGGTCCAGTAGCCCAGGGTGTGGTAGCGACTGGAGGTGTCCCGTGGATGGGTCCAGAGGCCATGATTGATGTGGCCCACGGTGTTCATGTTGAAGGCGTTGAGCAGCACCTGCTTGGCGGGGGCGGTCATGGGGCGGGCGCCCCTGCGGGGAGAAAGGTCCGGAGCACAGCCATGGGATCCTCGAGGTAAAGGCGAAAGGAGAGATCCGGTGGTCCGGTGGTTATACGTTAGCCGCTAGATATCCGACGGTTTAAATAGCCTTTTGGAATATAGTTAAGGCGTTCATGGGTATGTCGCTCCCCTCTAACCAAATTCCAAATCGGTATCAATCTGACCTTTGCCTATTCCTTATCGTGGCCGGCATCCATTCGCCGTCCACTGAGGAATTCATGGCCGCTATCCGCCTTTCGTTCCGCTCAGGCTTCCGCCGGGGGCTGCTCGCCCTGGGTCTGCTAAGCCTCGCCTACGCCGCCCAGGCCGATACCAGTCTGCGCATCGGCTACCAGAAATCCTCCACCTTGCTGGTACTGCTCAAGGAGCAGGGCACCCTGGAACGGGATCTGGCGGCCAGGGGCATCACCGTCAGCTGGCATGAGTTCTCCAGCGGTCTGCCGCTGCTGGAGGCCCTCAACGTCGGCAATGTGGATCTCTCCGCCGACGTCGCCGACACCGTGCCGGTGTTCGCCCAGGCGGCGGGTGCCAAGCTCACCTATTTCGCTCGGGAGACGCCCTCGCCCCAGGCCCAGGCCATCGTGGTTCCGCAGGATTCGCCGCTGGAGACGCTGGCTGATCTCAAGGGCAAGCGCGTCGCCGTGACCAAGGCCGCCGGTAGCCACTACCTGCTGATCGCCGCCTTGCAGAAGGCCGGTCTGACCTTTGCCGACATCCAGCCCGCCTATCTCACCCCCGCCGACGGTCGCGCCGCCCTGGAGAACGGCAAGGTGGATGCCTGGGTGGCCTGGGAGCCCTTCGTCGCCAGCGCCCAGCGTCAGCAGCAGGTACGCATCCTCGCCTCGGGCGAGGGCCTGGCCAGCTACCAGCGCTACTACCTGGCCGCCAGCCCCTATGCCCAGGCCCATCCCGAGGTGCTGGCCCTGGTGTTCGGCCAATTGCAGCGCACCGGCCAGTGGGTGAAGCAACACCCCGCCGAGGCGGCACGCCTCCTCGGTCCGCAGTGGGGCCGCCTGGACGAGGCCACCGTGCAGCTGGCCAACAGCCGCCGCACCTATGACGTCCAGCCGGTCAGTCACGCCGCCCTCGGCGAGCAGCAGCGCATCGCCGATGCCTTCCACGCGGCCAAGCTGCTACCCACTGCCGTGGATGCCAGCGCCGTGGACCTCTGGACCCCCAGCGCCCCCCTGACCTCCCGCTAGTCGACAAGGAACTCGAGATGCACAAGACCACGCTACGCTGGGCTGCCGGCCTGGCCCTGCTCGGCAGCGCGCTGCTGGCGCAGGCCGCATCGCCCAAGGAAGTCCGCCTGGACTACGCCTACTATGCCCCCACCAGCCTGGTGCTCAGTAGCAGGGCGCAGCCTGGGCCTACCAAAGCGCCGCCATCGCAATCAACGCCAACGCAACGGTGATACCACCGCCAATACGTGTTGCGATCTGGGCAAAGGGCATCAGCATCATGCGATTGGAAGCGGAGAGGATGGCAATGTCACCCGCGCCGCCCATGCCGCTGTGAGTGCTGGCCACTATGGCTGACTCTATCGGATAGAGCTTGACGCAGCGTCCTATCACATAGCCCGATGCCGTCATCGACACCACTGTGACTACGATGGTGATGAGGTTTGCCGGAGCAAAACCCTGGATCAGCGTCTGCCACGGAGTCAGCACGATCCCGAAGGCGAACAGCATCGGATAGGCGATTGCAGTCAGGCAAAACTTGTAGACGGTGTAGGAGCCCGACTGCAGACGAGGGGTTACGCCATGGCACAGCTTCAGTGCCACTGCCAACGCTAGCATCACCACCGGAGCGGGCCAGGACAATAGCTGCTGGGAAAGGGTGCCTGCCAGGTACAGCGTCACCGCGATCATTCCCGCAGCGGCTATGTTCTGCACGTTGCCGTCCATTGGCCCCTGATGACCGCTACGAAACTCTTCGTCTCCCCCTGGCTGAAGCTGACCGTTTCCGGTGAGTTGCGGCCTACGCTTTCCAATCCATGCCAGACTTCCTGCGCAGATAATCGCGGTCAGGTTACCTACCAGGATCGCGGGCATCACTCGTGCGAGAATCTCACCTTGGTCGATTCCGGTGATTCCGTGGTATCCAATGGAAAGAGGAATAGCACCCTCACCTACGCCGCCGGCCATGATGGGCACCACGATATAGAAAAATGTATGCCAGGCCCCCAGTCCGAGCAGGGTGCCGGTCAGCGTTCCCACACAAGCTGCGACTATGGATCCAACAAATAGCGGAACGAATATTTTGAGAAAACCTTTGATCAAGGTTTCTCTTTCCATGCTCAAGATGGAGCCGACAATCACGGCGGCAATGAATACATACAGAATGCCGGATGACTTGAAAAAGCTTTCTACAGCAGCGGTCATGGGGGCTGGTATCAGGCCCTTATAGGCGAGATAAGAGGGTACGAAGGTCACGATCACTGCGGCGCCGCCGATATTCTTAACGATCGGCATACGCTTGCCGATTTCCCCCAGTGCAAAGGCGAACGCGGTCATGATGCCTATCACGGTAGCGATGTCGCTTTTGAATTTTCCCAGAACGCTAAAGACGATCAATACCGCAACGAGTAGGACGTAGATGGGTAGTGGAATTATACCCACATCGGTATCCATCCAACGTTGCCAGAGGCCCTTTTTCAACGAAATGGATTCGGGTGATGCACTGCGGGTCGATAATTGTTGTTCACTCATGACGGAAACTCAGTTGTTTTTATTGAAAATTGCCTGCGCGCGAGTGTGCGCGAGCAGGCTTCCTGCTGCCGCTGGGCTGCTGAGCGTGTTATGCTTTTAAACAGTTAAAACGGATGATGTAGCTATCCGGAAAGCGCGTGCAAAGGCTTCACTACGGTCGCGTAATTAGCTAGGGCGCTGGACGATTGAAGCCCTAGTTTAGCCTCGACCCACAAATGGCATATTGGTAGCCATGATGGTGTGAAAGAGGGTATTGGCTTCCAATGGCAAGCTAGCCATGTATACAACGGCTTGACCAACTAGGCTCGCATCAATGAGCGGTTCGGCTTTGAGCTCACCGTTTGCCTGAGGGACGCCTGCAGCCATTCTCGATGCGAGCTCGCTCATGGCATTGCCAACATCAATCTGACCGACTGCGATGCTGAAAGCTCTGCCGTCAAGGGACGCGGCCTTGGTAAGGCCAGTGACAGCATGCTTGGTCGCGGTGTAGGCGATCGAATTGGGCCTTGGAGAATACGCAGCTAGAGAACCGTTATTGATGATCCGGCCACCCTGAGGATGCTGGTCCCGCATCATTCGAAAGGCTTGTTGCAGGCAGAAAAACATGCCATTGAGGTTGGTATCGACGACCTCGCGCCATTGGCTCGCGTCCCAGTCGATGAATGCGCCTGGAGGGTTGCCGCGACCGGCATTGTTGAAAAGCAGATCCAGCCTGCCGAAGCGCTCTTGGATATCAAGGAACAGGCCCTTCACGGCTTCCGAATCGCCAACATCAACGACCGCAGTCACTGCCGAAGGATGATTGCGGTCTTTCGACCTAATCTCTTCAGCCACGGCTATTAGTCGTTCTTCACGTCGGCCCGCCAAAATAACGGTATAGCCGTCCTTGGCCAGGGCCAAGGCTGCTGCCTTACCGATCCCGCTGCCGGCGCCGGTGACCAAGGCAATTTTCTGTAACGCGCTCATCGAGGGGATCCCTCCTGATAGACGCTGGCGTCAAGCGCCGATACCGGCGCTTGATCTTTTATGAAATAACTGAAAAGTGTTCGACAATCGGTGGGCGCAGGAAGAACGGACCAACGATGCTTCGCCATTCCGAAAAGGCTTCGGACTGACGGAAATCCACGGTATGGTTTTCCAGCGTTTTCCATTTGATCTGTAGCAAGAAACGGCCAGGCGACTCGATGCCGTGCAAGACCTGATAGCCTTGGTAACCGTCCGCTTTAGAAATCACCGTCTCAACCCCCCGAACGATGGCTTTCGCGAACTCTTCTTGCCGCTCGGCAGCAACCTCGATGTCCGCCACTTCAATAATCATTGCTCGACTCCAGCGAAATAAATTTAGCGTTCGCTATACAACACGCCACCGCGCGACTTGTTATTCGGGTCTGATTCGACGATTTGGACCACCACCTTGTCAGTGGGCACATTGAAACTTTCCACGACGGCTTCGGTGATTTTCTGCATCAGCATTTTTTTCTGCTCATGGGTGCGGCCTTGAACGGCATAAACAACGATCTCGGGCATGATCTTTATCCGCTGATATAAGTTGCTGACGTTCTCCACGGTCGTGGAGAACGTTTCTATTTTGGGTTCAGGTCTTGTGTTCCGCGGCGATGGAACGGGTTTCGCCTGTTTCGACGAGCGTGCGCGTGGCGTCGGCAGATCCATAAATCCAGAGGATCTTCATGGGTTCAGTTTCCGACGCATTGCGAAAGCGATGAGGGACGCCGGCAGGGATGAAGGTCACGTCCTGCGGTTTAATATCGAATTCCTGGCCGTCGATATCAAAAATCGCATGACCTTCGATGAGCATCACGCTCTCTTCGCAGTTATGGAAATGGAAGGGAATCTTGGCTCCCCCGGCAAACTCGGTAAAGCCGTTGATGAAGCGACTGGCACCAAGTCCCTTCGTTACGAGGGGAGTGGTCGAAGCGCCACCGCCTCTGTCATGCTTTTGGATAACTTCCGGCTTGAGCAGCCAGGCATCCGATTCAGTCTTGATCATTGGGGCAGTCTCTTGTTCTGGTTTATTGATTGGGGCCTTGCCAAACCGTTTTAATGTTGGTGAATTCGCGGATACCGGAATCACCCAGTTCGCGGCCATAGCCGGACTGCTTGATGCCACCGAAGGGTACGCGGGGATCGGAAGCCACCAAGGCGTTTATGAATACGGCGCCGGCTTCGATGCGGCGCGCCAAGCGTTGACCCTTGTTCACGTCGCCGGTCCAAAGGGCAGCGCCGAGGCCAAATTCGGTGGCGTTGGCGACCTGAATGGCTTCGTCCTCATCTTTAACGCGAATCACGGCCGCAGCAGGGCCAAAGGTCTCTTCGCAAGCCGCGACCATGGAGGGATGGACGAAATCCAATACGGTGGGCTGGTAATAGAAGCCAGCGCCGTGAACCGCGTTACCGCCGGTGAGGAGCTTGGCACCCTGTTCCAGGGATCGCTGTACCTGCGAGTGGAGGTCGTCCCGAAGATTGGCCCGCGCAAGCGGACCAATTTGCGTGTCGCGAGCTTCCGGGTCGCCCACTTTCAACGCCTTTACCCCAGCTACGAAGGCATCAACGAACTGGTCTGCAACAGCATCCTCGACGATGAAGCGCTTGGCTGAAATGCAGCTTTGTCCGGTGTTGGAGAAGCGCGCCTTCACAGCGTTTTTCGCAGCCAGCTCAATATCAGCGTCTTTCAGAACGATGAAGGGATCCGAGCCACCGAGTTCAAGTACCTGCTTCTTCATCACGCTGCCGGCTTGGGCTGCGACGAGCTTACCTACGGCAGTGGAGCCGGTGAGAGTAACTGCCGCAATCCGGTCATCCGCCAGAACGCCGGCCACCTTGGATGCATCGATCAGCAGCGTTGCCACCAGACCATCCGGCAGGCCGGCCTCAGCAAATGCCTTTTCCAGTGCGAGTGCGCAACCCGGTACGTTGTTCGCGTGCTTCAGGATCGCCCCGTTACCCGCAGCCAGCGCAGGCGCAGCGAAACGGATAAACTGCCAGAACGGATAGTTCCAGGGCATGACGGCCAAGACGACGCCCAGCGGATCAAAAACCACTCGGCTATCTGCAGCGTTGGTTTCGACGGTGCTGTCCGCCAAATAGACCGGAGCCTGGCGTGCGTAGAATTCGCAGGTCACCGCGGACTTCTCGATCTCCCCCTCGGCTTCGACGATCGGCTTACCCATTTCCCGGGTGATCAGCAGCGCGTATTCGTCACGATTCGCACGCAACACAGCGGCAAGCTTGATCAGTAGGGAACACCGCTCTTCGATGGGACGGGTGGCCCACGATTTTTGCGCTTCAGCCGCGCCTGCCAGCGCTTGTTCGACTTGCTCAGCCGTGTGCAGCTCGTAGGTGGCCAACGCCTGGTTAGTGGCGGGATTAATCGAGGTTATTGTCATTTGGAGCTCCAGCTCGCTAAGGGGCGGTCTTTGAACAGATCGGAATGGCGCGGGAGGGAACGCTCAACGTCGTTTCGCCGCACGAACACCTAAAGGGGAAGGGTATGGGTCCGGTTTCAACACCGGCGCTTGAGAGCCTTCACCCCAGCAGATTATCGCCGTGGGTATTTCGTGTAAATGATATACCACGATGATTTTAGAGAGTGCAAGGTGCGCTGTCGGCGGATCGTCGGGCTAAGGCGCGCCGTCAGTTCGGTGAGTGCGTGGTAGCATCCGCACTTTCACTGCGAAATTGTCTGCGCCATGAGCACGTCGCTGGTCTCTCAGCTCATTCCCAACATCCTGACGTACATCAGTTCCCATAACCTTGAGGTAGGCACTCGATTACCCGAACGCGCGCTTGCGGAGCGGCTTCGCGTTTCCAGGTCTCCTGTGCGGAGCGCACTCAAGGCAATGGCCACTCAGAACCTGCTTGCCGCGCACCCGGAAGGCGGGTACGTCGTTGCATCTGCAGCCCTGGCCGCCACTCCTCAAGCCCAAGAGGAGGTCTCGAATACGGAGCGTATCTATCTCGAAATCGCCAAGGACCGGTTGGAGGATCAGCTGCCACTCAAAGTGACCGAGAATGAGCTCATGCGGCGCTATCAGGTCACAAGGTCGCAGCTGGCAGACATCCTGCGTCGGTGTGTCCAGGAGGGGTGGGCGGAGCGGCTACCAGGGTATGGTTGGGAGTTCGTCGAGGGCATGACCTCGCCTGCGGCCTACGCCCAGAGTTACCGTTTTCGGCTGCTGATCGAGCCGGCGGGTATTCTGGAGCCAACGTTCAAGGTGGATGCGTTCAGACTGTCGATCTGCCGAGAAGAGCAGGAGCTCTTGGCCAACGGCCGCGTTTTCGAGGCGTCACCAGCCGAGATATTCGATGCGAATACACGCCTTCATGAAACGATCGCCAGTTGCTCAGGGAATGCCTTCATCTTCGATTCCCTGCGTCGATTGAATCGTATTCGGAGACTGATGGAGTATCAGAAGGCGGTAGATCGCGAGCAAACGCTCAGGCGGTGCAAAGAGCATCTGCTACTCATCGATCTCCTGCTCGCTGGAGAGATTCAGGAGGCCGCGGCCTTCATGACGACTCACCTGACTACCGCTGCCAGGGAAAAGCAGAATTTCCTGCAGGCGTGATCCCTGCTGCTCGCGCTCGGCGAGCGGTAACTCCCCCGCGATTACTCGACCATAGCTATTTCTTTGGATAGGCATATAGGCCTTCCAGCACCCAACCAGTCTGCCTTTCAAGCCCGTTCCCTGACCGGAGCGGCGCCTCAGTGTGCGTGTGTATTTCGATAACGCTTGCATTGAGTGTTTTTTGATGGAATAAAATACCACCACACGCTGTTGCCAGATCTGTCGCCTCGACCAGGTGAACTCTGAACGGCGATCGTGCCCAGACCTACTTACGGAGAAAAACAATGCGCATTCTGGTTCTGCCTGGCGATGGCATCGGCCCTGAAATCGTTCAAGCGTCCATCGCTGTGCTGGATGCAGCCAACGCCCAATTTGGCCTTGACTTGGCCTTCGACTACGACGATGTGGGCTTCACCAGCCTGGAAAAGTACGGCACGACGCTGCGTGACGAGACCCTTGAAAAGGCTCGTGGCTATGACGGCATCATTCTTGGGACCCAGTCGCACGCGGATTATCCGGCGCCCGAGAAAGGCGGACGTAACGTCTCGGCCGGCTTCCGGGTTGGCATGGATCTTTATGCCAACGTCCGACCTGCCCGTACCCGATCCTTCCTCGCTTCGAATATGAAAGAGGGTCGCACCATGGATCTGGTGATCATGCGCGAGGCGACCGAAGGATTCTATGCAGACCGCAACATGAGCCGCGGTTGGGGTGAGGTCATGCCTTCGCCGGACATGGCACTGTCCATCCGCAAGATCACCCGGCACTGCAGCGAGCGCATCGCGCGCCAGGCCTTTGAGCTGGCGATGAAACGCCGCCGCAAGGTCACCGCCATCCATAAAGCCAACAGTTTCCACATGACCGACGGGCTCTTCCTGGAATGTGTTCAGCACGTCGCCAAGGACTTCCCAGAGGTTCAACTGGACACGCTGCTGGTGGACGCTTCGACCGCCTACCTGGTGCGCAATCCGGAACGTTTTGATGTCCTCGTCGCGACCAACTTCTACGGCGACATCCTGAGCGACCTGGCCAGCGAGCTGTCGGGAAGCCTTGGTCTGGCCGGATCCATCAATGCCAGTGACATTCACTGTTGCGCCCAGGCGCAGCACGGCTCCGCGCCGGATATCGCCGGTCAGGACAAAGCCAACCCGACCTCCATGATCCTGTCGGTTGCAATGCTGCTGCATTGGCTCGGCGAGAAGCGCAGCAGCCCCAAATACCAGGAAGCAGCTGCTTGCATCGACCAGGCCGTCGACCGCGTTCTTCAGGATCCTGCGACCCGCACTGCAGATCTGGGCGGGCGACTGGGTTGTGAAGCCTTCGGTAAAGCAGTCGCCGAAGCGCTTAACGCCTAAGGCAGAAAGGCTGCCGTTTCCCAGTAAATCAGGGCAACGGCGCCTACTTATAGCCGACAGCGATTCTCGCGAGCTGCTGTCGGCGGTAACCGCGTAGGAGAAGATCCTTATGATCGGTTCGCGCGAAGCTGTTATCGATACCCATGTTCACGTGTTTCATCGTGGTCTGAAGTTCATCGATAGCCGCCGCTTTACGCCTGACTATGACGTCCTTTACGAACGACTGATCGAGACATTGGACAGGCACGGCGTCGACAAGGCGGTTCTCATTGCCATCAGCATTCTCGGGGCTGACAACAGCTATCTGCTGGAATCGCTCAAGCGCAGCAACGGACGACTTCGGGGAGTCGTTGCAATAAATCCAGCCACGGATATTGATCGCTTACCTGAATACGCTGATTCGGGAGCTGTCGGGATCCGCCTCAACCTGACAGGCAATCTGCCTGTGCCGGATTTCAAGTCTGGTCAATGGCCCGACATCCTCGACTTCTGTCGGCAAAATCGCTGGCATATCGAAGTCAATGACCGTTGTGATCGTCTTCCAATGACCGTTGAGCCTCTCCTGGAAAGCGGAACACGTGTCGTGGTCGATCACTTCGGTATGCCCAATGCCGACGAGGGCTTGTCGGGTGAAGCCTTTCAACGATTACTGAAGTTGGCTGACACGCAACTGCTCTGGCTGAAACTGTCGGGAGCTTATCGGACGAGCAGGTCTCTCGCTGACGCAGCGGTGCCTCTCCTCCTAGAGACCTTCGGTGCTCACCGGCTTGTTTGGGCAAGCGACTGGCCATTTACCCAACGTGAAGACAGCCAGACCTATCAGATGCAGATTGACGACAGAGATCGCTGGCTCAGCGACCCGCCAGTTCGAGGGCAAGTTCTGTGGGATACGCCTTCCGAGCTGTTTCACTTCAACGTGTAGCTAAGCGCGCCAATCCTCTAGAGAGGTAGCGCGCGCCTTGCTCTCCCTTAACGCGATTTGTCCTCTTGGCAGAGGAGGGGAGAGCTCATGTCTGGAAAAAATGTTTGAACAATAAGCACCTACAAGGAGCACCAGATGAGTAAGCGTATCGCATTCGTTACCGCCGGTATGGGCGGCCTGGGTACCGCCGTTTGCCAGCGACTGGCACGGGACGGCTACACGGTAATCGCGGGCTGCGGCCCGGATTCGCCAATGAAGGCTGACTGGTTGGAGCAGCAGCGCAAGTTGGGCTTCGATTTCATCGCCTCTGAGGGCAATGTCGCGGATTGGGAATCCACCCGTGCCGCCTTCGCGAAAATTCGCGACGAGGTTGGTCCTGTCGATGTGCTGGTCAACAACGCCGGTACCGCCTGCAACGTGGTGTTCCGCGACATGCAGCCGGGTGACTGGCAGACGGTGATCGATACCAACCTGAACTCGCTGTTCAACGTCACCCGCCAGGTGATCGATGGCATGACTTCGCGCGGCTGGGGCCGGATCATCAACATCTCTTCGGTCAACGCTCAGCTCGGTCAGGTCGGCCAGGTCAATTATTCCACCGCCAAGGCGGCCATCCGCGGCTTCACTCGGGCCCTTGCACGAGAACTTGCGTCGCGCGGGGTCACGGTCAATACGGTCTCGCCTGGTTACATCGCCACACCGCGTCTCAAGGCCCTGACTCGAACCGATCTCATGGATCGCATCGTCCACGAGATTCCCATGCGCCGTCTCGGTACCCCGGAAGAGATCGCTTCCATGTGCTCCTGGCTTGCCTCTGAAGAGTCGGCCTTCGCCACCGGCGCGGACTTCTCTCTTAACGGTGGTCTGCACATGAGCTGATCACCGCACTGCCACCGGACCACAACAACAACCACAACAACAGTTGTACTTTGGCACCAGGAGATACCGATGCTCTCTCTGCTCGGCTATGGAATGATCGTGACCTTCATGGCGCTGATCATGACCAAGCGGCTGCCACCGCTAGTGGCTCTGACCATCATCCCAATTCTATTCGCAGTGATCGGCGGCTTCGCGCCGGTCATGGGCCCGATGATGATTGATGGCCTGCGCAAGGTGGCACCCACTGCCATCATGGTGATGTTCGCCATCCTCTATTTTGGGCTGATGTTTGATACCGGTTTGTTCGATCCGGTGATCCGCACCTTCATCAAGCTGATCAAAGGCGATCCCGCCAAGGCAGTGCTCTTCGCTACCCTGCTAGCCGGCATGGTCTCTCTGGACGGCGACGGCTCCACCACCTACATGATCACCGTGACCGCCATGCTGCCGTTGTTCCGCCGGCTGCGGCTGAATCCGCTGATCCTTCCCTGCGTGGTCATCCTCGCCGCCAGCGTTACTAACCTGCTTCCCTGGAGCGGGCCCATGGCGCGGGTCGCCGCGGCACTGCAGGTGGAGACCACCCAGCTGTTCATTCCCCTGATTCCCCCGATGATCGTTAGCTTCATCGGCGTGCTCGCCCTGGCCTTTTGGCTCGGGCTGCAGGAACGGCGGCGCCTGGGTCTGCTGGTCGCACCCGGCAGCAATTCGCTGCGGGCCACCGGCATGGATGAAGACATGGCCGATCTGCTGACCCTGAGTGAGGAGAACGCCGAACTGCGGCGGCCCAAGCTGTTCTGGTTCAACGCCATCCTGACCCTGGCGCTGATGACCTGCCTGGTCATCGAGTTGCTACCGCTACCCATCCTATTCATGGTCGCCTTCAGCATCGCCCTGACCATCAACTACCGTCATATGGATGATCAGCGTCGACGTATCGCAGCCCATGCTCCCGCTGCATTGAACCAGATCGCTATCTTTATCGCGGCGGGCATCTTTGCCGGCATCTTGTCTGGCACAGGCATGGTCAAGGCCATGTCTGGATCTCTGCTCTGGGCGTTGCCAGACAACTGGGGCAATTATCTGGCACCGATCACCGCCTTGCTGAGCATTCCCGGTACCTTTTTCATGTCCAACGACGCCTTCTACTACGGCGTGCTGCCGGTGCTCGCGCAGGCTGCTGATGCCTACGGTATCAGTGCGGCCGAAATCGGTCGGGCTTCGCTCATTGGCCAGCCGGTGCACCTGCTCAGCCCGCTGGTAGCCTCTACCTATCTGCTGGTGGGCCTGGCTGGCGTGGAGTTTAGCGATCACCAGAGATACACCATGAAATGGGCCTTTGCTTTGAGCTTCTTGCTCATGGGGGTCTCCATGATGCTCGGCCTATTCCCCCTCTATTCAACGAACAGTTGATCCTGAGGAGCACTATGGTCATACGACATTGTGAAGCTGATGTAGAGGAAACGTCTCCGGGTAAAGCCCGGAGGCGGATCACGTCTGCTAAGCAGAATGGTCAACGGCAAGGTCGTCCCCCGGCTGAAGTCCACCTGACGACGCTTGAGCGAAAGATGCTGGTTGCGATCATCAACAGCCAACACCTGTCCGGTCGGAGGAGGGTGGCTGCACAAATCATCCTTGCTTGTTCAGCTGGCGAAAAAGGCGTGGATATAGCGGCGCGAATAGGCGTCACGGCGCGAACGGTCTCCCGCTGGCGCATGCGATTCGTTGACGCCCGAGAAAGGACACTGCGCGCGGCTCGTAGCTGAAATACCGGGGAAAGACCTTGCCGGCCAGGCAACGCCAAGAGACTACCGTGTAGCAATTGGTCGTCTGCCCTCTCATCAGCCCTTATGCGTTCGCCAAGACTAGCGCTTGGCACCGACCTTCGCGCGCAACTATGAACACCCGGCAAGCGTTCGCCAGAAGCGAACGCTGCGTTGGCCAAAGGTCAATTTTCGCTGGGCAGCGGGTTGCCTAAGGTGGCGCAAGCGGGTCTGACGGGCGCCATGGCGCGGACGTCGGACCTTTCCAATCGGTGCCAGGAGAGCCCTATGTACGCCTATGTCGGCAGCCGAACCACCCGTGCCCGTCAGGCCCGCGGGGAGGGGATCAGCGTTTACCGGGTCATGCCCGCAGGCGCGCTGGAGCTCGTCCAGGTGGTCGGTGACCTGATCAATCCGTCCTACCTGATCCTCAATCGGGCGGGTGACCGTCTCTATACGGTGCATGGCGACGAGCAGGCGGTCAGCGCCTTCGCCGTCGACCGCTCGAGCGGATGCCTGACCCTGCTCAACCAGCAATCCAGCGGCGGTCGCAACCCGGTGCACCTGGCGCTGGCGCCGGACGATCGCCACCTGGTGGTGAGCAATCACCTCGGTCGCAGTCTCGCTGTCCTGCCAGTGGCGGCGGATGGGCGGCTGGAGCCACTGGTCCAGCTGCTGGAGCTGCAGGGCGAACCCGGGCCGCATCGCCAGGAACAACCCCATGCCAAGCCCCACTGCAATCCCTTCGACCCCAGTGGCCGCTTCGTGCTGGTGCCGGACAAGGGACTGGACCGGATCTTCAGCTTTGCCTTTCACGACGGACGCCTGGTGCCGGTGGCCGAGGTGGCGACCCGCGAGGGCGCGGGGCCACGGCACCTGGTCTGCCATCCGCACCTGCCGCGGGCCTATGTGGTCAACGAGCTGGATTCGACCCTCACCAGCTATGCCTTCGATGCCCGCTCCGGTGTTCTCGAACCCCTGGCCATCCACTCGACGCTGCCAGCCAGCTTCACCGGCAACAGCCGGGCGGCGGCCATCGAACTGGATCGCAGCGGGCGTCTGCTCTACACCTCCAATCGCGGCCACGACAGCCTGATGGTCTTCGCGCTGGATCCCCAGAGCGGGCTGCCGACGCCGCTCGGCAGCCTGGCGAGCGGTGGCCGCACGCCCCGCGCCTTCGCTCTGGCGCCGGATGGCCGCCAGTTGTTCGCCCTCAACGAAGACAGCGACAGCATCGTCACCTTCCTGGTCGACGAGACCCGGGGAATCCTCGAACCCACCGGCACGGCGGTGCGCTGCGGCAGCCCGGTGTGCCTGGTCTTCAGCCGCTGAAGATCGCCGCCGCATCCTACAACAACAAGATCGGCCGCCTCGTCGCGGCCCTGTGAGGCCATCATGAACACCACCCCCGTGAGCCGGGAGCAGGCCATCATCCGCAAGGTGACCTGGCGCATCATCCCCTTCGTCTTCCTGCTCTACATCGTCTCCTACCTGGATCGGGCCAACATCGGCTACGCGGCGTTGCAGATGAACGCCGAGCTGGCGCTGTCCAGCGAAGTCTTCGGCTTCGTCTCGGGTATCTTCTTCATCGGCTACTTCCTGTTCGAGGTGCCGAGCAACCTCTTGCTCGAACGCTTTGGCGCGCGGGTATGGATCGCGCGCATCCTGGTCACCTGGGGGGTGATCGCCGCGGCCACGGCCTTCGCCCAGACCGCCATGCACCTCTATGTCCTGCGCTTCCTGCTAGGTGTCGCGGAGGCGGGTTTCTTTCCCGGCATCATCGTCTACCTGACCTACTGGTTTCGCTCCCGCGAACTGGCCACCACGGTGGCACTCTTCACCGCGGCGATCCCGGTGTCCTACATCATCGGTGCGCCGCTCTCGACCTGGATCATGGACAACGTGCACTGGCTGGGCTGGAGTGGCTGGCGCTGGATGCTGTTCCTGGAAGGTATCCCGGCGGTGTTCCTCGGCGTGCTGTGCTATTTCTACCTCACCGATCGGCCCGAGCAGGCGCGCTGGCTGACGACCGAGGAAAAGGCCTGGCTGCTGGCCGAGCTGGAGCGTGATCGCCAGGCGCGCAAGGACGTCAAGCATTTCGGCGCGCTCAAGGCCATGAGCAATCCCAAGGTGCTCTATCTGGCCTTCATCTACTTCGTCTACCAGTGCGGCAGCCTGGGCGTGGGTTATTGGATGCCGCAGATCATCAAGGGCTTCTCCTCCGCGCTGAGCCACACTCAGATCGGCTTGATCGCCACCATCCCCTACATCGTCGCCACCCTGGTGATGATCGCCTGGTCGCGGCGTTCGGATCGCCATGGCGAACGGCGTCTGCATTCGGCCATTCCGCTGGCGGTCGCGGCGGTGGCGCTGGTGGGTGCCGGCCTGGTGCACGATCCTTACCTGGCGATCGGCTTGATCAGCCTGGCGCTGGCCGGCCTGTACAGCTTCAAGTCGCCGTTCTGGGCGCTGCCGACACTGTTTCTCAGTCGTTCCACGGCCGCGGTATCCATCGCCGTGATCAATTCCATTGGCAACCTGGGCGGCTTTGTCGGACCCTTCATGATCGGCATGGTGAAGGGCAATACCCAGAGCGCCTCGGCGGGCCTGCTGTTTCTCAGTGCGTTGCTGGCGATCGCCTTCATCATGACCCTGCTGATCCGTCTCGACCGTGGCGACGACACTCGCGCCGCCGCGGTCACCACCTGACCTCCAAGGAGTTCTCCCATGACCCCCAGCTCAGCGGTACTCGCGGACCTCGCCCCCCAGGGCGCATTGCGGACGGCGATCAACTACGGCAATCCGGTGCTGGCGCAGCGCGGCGCCGATGGCCAGCCGGCCGGGGTCTCCGCGGCCCTGGCCCACGCCCTGGCCGAGCGCCTGGGCGTGCCCGTGCAGTTCAGCACCTACGACGCCGCCGGCAAGGTCTTCGCCGCCCTCGAAGACGAGGCCTGGGACCTGGCCTTCTTGGCCATCGAACCGGTGCGGGCGGCGCAGATCGACTTCAGCCATCCCTACGTCATCATCGAGGGCACCTATCTGCTGCAGGACGCCGATCCCGCCCAGGGCGTGGCCGAGCTGGATCGGGCCGACCGCCGCATCGCCGTGGGGCAGGGCGCCGCCTACGACCTCTATCTGAGCCGCACCCTGACCCAGGCCGAACTGGTGCGGGCGCCGACCTCGGCGGCGGCGGTGGACTGGTTCGTCGATCAGGGCCTGGACGCCGCCGCCGGCGTGCGCCAACCGCTTGAGGCCTATGCCCGGGCTCACGCCGGCTATCGGGTGCTGGCCGACAGCTTTACCGAAATCCGTCAGGCCATGGCCGTGCCCAAGGGGCGCAGCGCCGGCGCGGCCTTCGTCCGGGATTTTCTCGACGAGCAGATCCGCAATGGCTTCGTCGCCCGCGAACTGGCCGCCAGCGGTCAGTCCGAGGCACGGGTCGGGCCCGCATTGAACGCCTGACATCGGCTGGACCTGGCTGCGGGCACGTACCCGTAGCCAGGTCCAGCGGTCGCCGCACCGTCTCAGCCGGCGCTAGGGCGATTCCCTGGTCACCGGCTCGACCGAGCGTGCGCACCAGCGCCGATAGAGCGGTTCGGCCACCGCCATCACCACCACCAGCCGCAGGATCTGCATGGCGGTGACGGTGCCTACGCCCAGCCCCAGGGCCTCGGCCGTCAGGTACATCTCGGTGGTGCTACCCGGCGTCATGCCCAGGCCCAGGGTGGTGAAGGGCAGGGCGAACACCTGGGCCAGCAACCAGGCGATCAGGAAGGTGGCGACCAGGCAGAGCAGGGTGTAGAGGGTTGCCAGCAGCAGAAAGCGCGGCGAGCGGCGAAAGAAGGCGCGGTCGAAGTGACACCCCAGGGTGACGCCGATAAGCACCTGGGCCAGGTGGCTCAGCGTCGGCGGCAGGCTGGTGACCAGGCCGCTGGAGGCGGTGACCAGGCAGCACAGCGCCAGGGGGCCGAACATCCAGGGGTTGGGCCAGCCGCGACGCTTCCAGGCCAGGGCCGCCACCAGGCCGGCCGCCAGTAGCGGGGCCAGCCAGCGCCAGTCCGGCGGCGGTGGGACATGGGCGGCCTGGGCGATACCGGGGACGCCCCAGAGCATGGCCGGCGGCACCACCAGCACGATGATTACCAGCCGCAGGGTATGGGCGGCGGCGACCTTGGGTGCATCGGCGCCATGGCGTTCGGCCAGATTGATCATCTCGGCGAAGTTGGCTGGCATGAAGGCGAAGAAGGCGGTCTTGGGTTCCGTGCCTAGGCGTTGCACGACGGTGATGCCGACAAGCGCGAGCACCAGGGTGGCGATGGCCGCCAAGGCCATCAGCGGCAGGTGCCTGACGACCTCGGTCAGTATCGCCGGGGTGAAGTGCAGGCCGATGGCCGTGGCGATCAGCCATTGCCCGGCGGGGCGACCGTGGGGAATGGCGGTGATGCGCCAGCCGAGGCAGCGACAGAGGGTCACCGCAATCAGAGCGCCGGTGATCCAGGGCAACGGCCAGTGCACCAGGCTGGCGAGCCAGCCGCCGAGCAGGCCGACGAAGGGGGTGGGCCACCAGGGGCGAGGGGCGAAGCGGGAGGTCGACATGGCGTGGTACAGGATCCGGTTGCAGGGTTCAGGGACGCAGATGACCGACAAAAGCCTTGGCCACCGGTGACAGCGCACTATAGCGCCGCACCACTACGACGATGGCGCGGCTGGCCCAGGCTTCGTCCAGCTCTAGGGCTACCAGTTTCATCGGCTTGAGATAAGGCCGCACGATGGACTCGGGCAGCACGCACAGGCCCAGGCGAATCGCCGCCAGTCGGCACATGGCCTCGAAGCTGCTGATGCGCACGCGCTGACGGATGCTGCGCTGGAGCAGCGCCGCCTGGCGCGAGAGCAGGGCGTTCATCGAGCTCTCCACGTGGGGGCCGATGAATTCATGATCCAGGGTCTCGGCGAAGCTTACCCGTTCGCGCCCGGCCAGGGGGTGATCCGCAGCGGCGATCACCACCAGTCGCTCGCGGCGATAGGCGAATGTCTCCAGGTCCAGGGCGGCGGTATCGGCCGCGACGATGCCCACATCCGCCCTGCCTTCGGCCACCGCCTGGACGATGCTGCTGCCCACGCGCTCCTCGATGTCGAAATCCACCCGCGGATAGAGGCTCATGAAGCTGGCGAGATCGGGGGTCAGGTGATTGGTCAGCGCCGAGGTGATGGCTTGCAGGCGGATATGGCCGGTGGCGCCGCTGCCGTGCTCGTTGAGTTCCAATTGCATGAGGCGCAGATCACCATGCACCCGCTCCACATAGTGCAGCATGGTCTCGCCGGCCGGGGTGAGTCCCATGCCACGGGCGTGCCGGATGAACAGTGGCACCCCGACCTGGTCTTCCAGTTCGCTGATTCTCTTGCTCACGGCGGAGACGGCCAGATGGCAGAGCCGCGCGGCGCGGGTGACGTTGCGCTCCTGGGCCACCACCCGGAAGACGTTCAGGCTGACCAGATCGTAGCGTGGCGCAGAGCCGCTCATGGGCGATCCTCGCAAGGGGTCAGGGGGCGACGGCCAGGGCCCGTTCGAAGAAGTCCGGCGTGCCGAAGTTGCCGGATTTGAGCGCCAGGGCGATGTCCCCCCGGGCGCCGCTGCCCAGGGTCCAGGGGACGCCCGGGGCGATGGGCGCCCCGATGCGCAGACTGACGATCGCCAGGGCCTTGACCACCGCCCCCGAGGTTTCGCCGCCAGCCACCACCAGCCGCGTCACGCCACGCGTTTGTAGGCCCTGGGCGATACGGGCCAGGGCATCTTCGACCAATTGGCCGGCGCGCTCCACGCCCAGCTGTGCCTGGGCCTTGCGCACCGCTTCGGGGTCAGCACTGCCATAGATGAGCACCGGCTCGGTAGCCAGGCGCGCTTCGGCCCAGGCGAGCGCGGCACCGACCTGATCGTCGCCCGTGGCCAGGGCCAGCGGATCGAGGCGGAAGCCAGGCCGGTGCTCTAGCCAGACGGCCACCTGGCCGCGGGTCGCGGTGGAACAGCTGCCCGACAGCACGGCAGCCAGACCGGGCGCAGCGGGCAGGGCTGATGCTTCGGCATGGGCGGCCAGCAGGCCGCGGCGGCGGAAGTTGGCCGGCAGTCCCAGGGCCACGCCGGAACCCCCGGTGACCAGTGGATGATCCGCCACGGCTGCACCTATGGCGTGCAGGTCGGCGTTGTCGATGGCGTCGACGATGGCATGGCGAACGCCCTGCGCCTGGAGGTCGGCCAGAGCCGTGGCCAGGGCTGCGCTGCCCTGACGCACCTGGGGCAGGCGTACCAGGCCGACGGGATGGGGTGTTTGTGCCTGTAGTACCCGCACCAGGTTGCTGTCGGTCATGGGGGTCAGCGGGTGGTGGCGCATGCCCGACTCGGCCAGGGGCTGGTCGCCGACGAACAGCTGGCCGAGGTAGAGCGTCCGGCCGTTTTCGGGAAAAGCGGGGCAGGCGATACTCAACGTGGCGCCCAGGGCACCGGCCAGGGCATCGGCGACCGGTCCGATGTTGCCGGCCGCGGTGGAATCGAAGGTTGAGCAATACTTGAAGAAGAATTGCCGGCACCCCAGCGCGCGCAGATAGGCCAGGGCCGCCAGGGACTCGGCGACCGCTTCGGCGGTAGGCAGGGTACGGGTCTTGAGGGCGACCACCACGGCGTCGACGTCGCTGGGCAGGGGTCCGTCCGGCACGCCCAGTACCTGAACGGTGCGCATGCCCTGGGCCACCAGGGTGCTGGCGAGGTCGGTACCGCCGGTGAAGTCGTCGGCGATGCAGCCCAGGAGCGGCGTGGCCATGGAGATTCTCCTTGTTCTTGTCAGGGGTCTCCGGGGCGCGCACGCCCCGGAGAGGCGGGTATGACCTCAGCCGCGCAGGACCTGGGCCACTGCCTGGCCGAAGGCGGCGCAGCCCAGGCTGCCACCCAGGTCGGCGGTGCGCTTGGCCGGATCCTCCAGCACCTTGTCCACCGCCTGGTCGATCGCCGCGGCCGCTTCCTGCAGCTTGGCATTGCCACGGTGCTCGCCCATCCAGTGCAGCATCATGCCGATGGACAGGATCATCGACACCGGGTTGGCCTTGTCCTGACCGGCGATATCCGGCGCCGAGCCATGCTGGGCCTGGGCGCAGCAGTGGATGTTGCTCGCCATGATGGAGCCGGCGAGGCCCAGGCTGCCGGAGAGTTCGCTGGCCAGGTCGCTGATGATGTCGCCATAGAAGTTGGTGGCCACCAGCACGTCGAAGCGCTCGGGGTTGCGCACCAGGTGCGCGGTGGAGGCGTCCACCAGCAGATCGTCGAGCTGCACCTCGGGGAATTCCTTGGCCACGTTGCGCACGCATTCCAGGAACAGGCCGTCGGTCATGTGGAAGCTGTTGGCCTTGTGAATGGCGGTGACCTTGCGCCGGCGCTTCATCGCCAGCTCGAAGGCCTGGCGCGCGATACGCTCGCTGCAGTGACGGGTGATCTTGCGGGTGGACAGCGCCATGTCCGGGGAGGGCATCACCTCGCCCCAGCCGCGGCTCATGTTGCGATCCGGATAGAAGCCTTCGGTGGCCTCGCGCATGATCACCAGGTCCATGCTCTTGCCTTCCCTCATGTTGGAGGCGAGGAACGGCCGGGTGCGCGCCGGGCGCACGTTGGCATAGAGATCGAGGCCGATGCGAAAGCCGGCAGAGACATTGCGACCGCCTTTTTCGGGCGCCGGGTAGTCGGCGTGGGATTGGGTGCCAAGGATCACGCCATCGTAGGTCTTGGCCTTTTCCAGGGTCTCGTCACGCAGGGTAATGCCGTGCTTCTCCAGGCTGGTGAAGCCGACGTCGTCGTAATCGAAGGTCAATCCCAGGCCGAACTTTTCGTTGGCGACATCCAGCACGGACATGGATGCCTGGATGATTTCGGGACCGATACCGTCGCAGGGCAGGACCAGAATACGCATTGTTTTCTCCTTGTAGATTCTGTGGGGACGTCGGCCTGATGGCTGAGCCTGAGGAGGTCACAACTTGGGCAGGACGATTTGTACTTTATGTCATCTAAAAACAATTCACGCAACGGTGCAGGACAAAAAAAGCGACATCGATTCGTGCCTGGCGAACGTGTGGGCTCAGCGCCCGTATGGGTGACGGGCGTGCAGGGGCATTGAGGGTCAGGCGCGCGGGCGAATCAGGCTGGCTGCTTTGCCGCGTCTTCTTCGGCGGCTTCCAGCTGGCGGTCTTGGGCGGCCTTGAGCCGGCTGACCACGTCGAGATGCTGGTGCAGGAAGAGCGCCGCTTCTTCGCGACTGCCGCCTTCGAGCAGGTCGAGGATATGCAGGTGTTCCTGACTCTGGCCGATCTGCCGCGAGCGTTCGACGTTGGAGCGGTACGCCATGAAGCGACGCAGCTGATTCTGCCGGCGGATGGCTTCGAGTAGAAAGACATTGCCTGAGCAGCGCACCAGCAGTTCGTGGAAGCTGGAGCCGATCTCGAACAGCTGGGCGCGGGACAGAGTGAACAGCTCCCCGTCCAGCAATCGTTGCTGCCGCTGGCGGGCCTGGGCGAAGGCGCGCTTGTCGATGCGATAGCCCGGCTCGCGCAGGGCGAAGGGCTCGATGGCCATGCGGAAGCGATAGCTCTGGATATGGGCTTCGCTGTCATGCAGGAAAGTATTGATCTCCCACCCCTGGCCAGGGCGGCGTTCGATCATGGCCTCGCTGGCCAGGCGGTTGAGCACCTTGAGCAACTGGCCGCGAGGGATCTGGTAGCGCCGCAGCAACTCGGCCTCGAAGAAGCTGCTGCGGATGTCGCCGCGCAGCATGTCGTCCACCACCCGCAGGTAGAGCTCCTCATAGGGATCGTCCTCGCTGGGCAGGGCGGCCTGCTCGATGGTGGTGGCGTTGCGGGTGAGGAAGAAGCCGCGATTGGGCTCCTTGCGCGCCAGGCCCAATTGTTCCAGCAAGGCGAAGCCCCGTCGTACCGGCGAGCGGGAAACGCCCAGTTCCTTGGCGAAGGCCTCCTCGCGCAACGGATCACCGGCCTTCATCGAGCGGGCACGGGCAAGGTCGATGATGCGCGGGGCGAGTTGTTCGGCGAGGTCTTTTTTCATCGGGAGTCTTCTGGACGACGGGTACCGGAGCGCAGGTACGGAAGAGGTTGGCCAGCCGGGTCTGGCGGAGCGCCCTGACGTTACCATAACCACGGCCCTCCGGAGCGGGCGACGGCGCCGGATGCACCGTCGCCGAGACCGTCAGCGGGCCGAGTAGAGCGGGAACAGCCCCAGCGCCATGGAGACCGCCATGAGCAGAAAGCTCAGGGCGAACGCCCATTTCATGGTGTATCTCTGGTGATCGCTGAACTCGACTCCGGCCAGGCCCACCAGCAGATAGGTGGACGCCACCAGCGGACTGAGCAGGTGCACCGGCTGCCCGATCAGCGAAGCCCGGCCGATCTCTGCCGCGCCTATGCCATAGGCTTCGGCCGCATGGGCCAGCACCGGCAGTACGCCATAGTAGAAGGCGTCGTTGGACATGAAGAAGGTGCCGGGAATGCTCAGCAGCGCGGTGATGGGCGCCAGGTAGTTGCCCCAGCTCTCCGGCAGGGCCCAGAGCAGCGAGCCGGACATGGCCTTGACCATGCCGGTCCCGGAGAGGATGCCGGCGAAGATGCCAGCGGCGATGAAGATCGAGATCTGCGTCAGGGCCGCGGGGGCATGGGCCGAGATGCGCCGACGCTGGTCGTCCATCTGCCGGTAGTTGATGGTCAGGGCAATGCAGAAGGCGACCATGAATAGGATCGGCAGTGGCAGCAGTTCGATCACCAGGCAGGTCATCAGCGCCAAGGTGAGCAGGGCATTGAACCAGAACAGCTTGGGCCGGCGCAGTTCGGCGTTCTCGTCGCTCAGCGTGAGCAGATCGCCCATGTCTTCGTCCATGCCCGTCGCGCGCAGCGGATTGCCACCCGGTGCCACCAGCAGGCCCAGACGGCGCCGCTCCTGCAACCCCAACCAGAAGGCCAGCGCCAGGACTCCGATGAAGCTGACGATCATCGGCGGGATCAGCGGGATGAACAGCTGGCTGGTTTCCACCTGCAGTGCCGCGGCGACCCGGGCCATGGGTCCGCTCCAGGGCAGCAAGTTGGTGACGCTGGCAGCGAGGATGACCACGCAGGGTAGGATCAGCGGATTCAGCCGCAGGCGGCGGAACAGCGGCAGCATGGCGGTCAGAGTGATCATGTAGGTGGTGGAACCGTCGCCGTCCAGGGACACCATGCCGGCCAGCAGGGTAGCGAAGAGCACGGCCTTCGCGGGATCGCCTTTGATCAGCTTGATGAAGGTGCGGATGATGGGATCGAACAGCCCGGTATCGAACATCAGGCCGAAATAGAGGATGGCGAACATCACCATGATGGCGGTGGGTGCGACCTTGCGCAGGCCATCGATCATCATCGGCCCCATCTCCGGCGCGAAGCCGCCGATGATGGCGAAGATGATGGGGATGATGGTCAAGGCCACCAAGGGCGGCAGCCGCTTGGTCATGATCAGCGCCATGAAGGTCACGATCATTCCATAGCCGAGCAGAGAGAGCATCTGTATCTCCTGATTCCAAAATACAACTTTTGTTGTGGTTGTCGTTGTGTTCGGTGGCGGAGTAGCGATCAGCTCATGTGAAGGCCGCCATTGAGGGAGAAGTCCGCGCCGGTGGCGAAGGCCGATTCGTCCGACGCCAGCCAGGAGCACATGGAGGCGATCTCTTCCGGCGTACCCAGGCGGCGCATGGGGATCTCGTGGACGATGCGATCCATGAGTTCGGTGCGGGTCAGGGCCTTGAGCCGTGGCGTGGCAATGTAGCCGGGCGAGACGGTGTTGACCGTGACCCCGCGGGCCGCCAGCTCACGGGCCAGGGCGCGGGTGAAGCCGCGGATCGCCGACTTGGCGGTGGAATAGTTGACCTGGCCGACCTGACCGAGCTGGGCGTTGACCGAGGAGATGTTGATGATCCGTCCCCAGCCGCGGGAGGTCATGCCATCGATCACCTGGCGGGTGACGTTGAACAGGGAGTTGAGGTTGGTATCGATCACCGTCTGCCAGTCACCCGGTTGCATGTCGCGGAACACCACGTTGCAGGCGGTACCGGCGTTGTTGACCAGGACATCGACGGGGCCGACCTCGTCGCGAATCTTGGCAAAGGCAGCACGAGTGGATTCCCAGTCAGCGACGTTCCCTTCGGCCGCGATGAAGTCGAAGCCCAGCTTGCGTTGCTGTTCCAGCCAGTCGGCCTTGAGCGGTGAGTCCGGACCGCAGCCGGCGATGACGGTGAAGCCGTCCCGAGCCAGGCGTTGGCAAACGGCGGTTCCCAATCCGCCCATACCGGCGGTGACGAAGGCGATGCGCTTGCTCATGTGTAGCTCTCCTGTTGTCGTTCTTGTCGGGCGTGAGCCGTATAAGGCACGGTAAGACGAATCGAATTGTCTTGTAAATACACAAGATACAATTATGAGGATGGGCGGTAGCTTTCGGTGGGTTTGGGCGTTTCGGCCTCGAGCTAGCGAGGCCCTGGATTCACATCCGTCCTTCGCTCAGGGTCTTGCGGATCACGTAGGGCAGGATGCCGCCCTGGCGCAGGTAGAGGATCTCCTGGTTGGAATCCAGCGGCAGTTCTAGGGTGACGCTGTCACTCTGGCCATCCGGGCGGGTGATCTGCAGCCTGATGAGGTTGATGCCTACCCGCAGTTCATCCAGCCCGGCGAAGTCCAAACGCTCGTCACCGCTCAGGCGCAGGCTTTCGGCGCCCTGCCCGGCGGGGAAGCGCACCGGGAAGATGCCCATGCCGATCAGGTTGCTGCGGTGGATGCGCTCGAAGCTCTGCGCCACCACCAGCCTGACGCCCAGGGTAGCCTGCGCCTTGGCCGCCCAGTCGCGACTGGAGCCGGCGCCGTAGTTGAGGCCGGCGAACACCACCAGCGGCGTGCCCTGGCGGACCCAGCTGAGGGCGGCGTCGTACACCGGCAGCACCTCGCCGTCGGCCGCCCGCGCCCAGCCGCCCTGGCCCGGATGCGCCGGCAGCAGGCGATTCTTCACCGCGCGGTTGACGAAGGCACCGCGCATCATCACCTCGTGATTGCTGCGCCGGGTCGAGTATTGATTGAGGTCTTCCGGCGCCTCGCCATGGTCCACCAGCCAGCGGCCCGCCGGGCTGTCCAGGGGGATGGCACTGGCGGGCGAGATGTGGTCGGTAGTGATGTTGTCGCCCAGCACCATCAGCGTGCGGGCGTCGCGCACGGCCAACGACGTGGGCGGCTCTGGGGTGATCCCCTGCAGATAGATCGGCCGGCGCAGATAGGTCGAGCTGGGCGACCAGGGAAAGCGCACGCTGCCCTCGGCGGACAACGCCTGCCAGTGGTGGGTCCCATCCCAGAGAGTGGCGTTGCGCTGGCGGAACAACTCCGGGCGCACTGTCTCGCGGACCAGCGCCTGGACCTCGTCATCGCCCGGCAGCAGATCGCATAGGTAGACGGGCTGACCGGCTTGGTCCAGCCCTAGCACGGCCTGTTCGAGATCGACGTCGATGCTGCCCGCCAGGGCGTAGGCGACCACCAGGGCCGGCGAGGCGAGGTAACCGAACTGCGCCTTGGGATTGACCCGGCCTTCGAAATTGCGATTGCCCGAGAGCACCACCACTGTCTTCAGGCCCTGGTCGGCGAAGGCTTCCATGTGGGCTTCGAAGGTGCCCGAGTTGCCGATGCAGGTCATGCAGCCGAAGCCGGCCAGGTCGAAACCGAGGGCGGCGAAGTCGCTCAGCAGATCGGCCTCGCGCAGGTAGTCCGCCACCACCCGAGAGCCAGGGGAGAGCGAGGTCTTTACCCAGGGCTTGCGGGTAAGGCCACGTTCGCGCGCCCTTCGCGCCAGGAGACCGGCCTGGATCATCTGGCTCGGGTTGGCGGTGTTGGTGCAGCTGGTGATGGCGGCGATGGAAATAGCGCCATGGGTCAGCGGCTGGCCGAAGCTCGGCTCGAAGTAGTCCGCCGTAGCCGCGGTGGAACGCGCGATCAGACCGGCGTCCGGGTTGGTCGGCACCTCGGCTCGAAAGGAGTCGCGGGCTTTGGCCAGCGGTTGCCATTGGTGCGGCTGGTGCGGACCGGCCACGCTGGGCTCGATGCTGGCGAGGTCCAGCGGAATGACCTCGGTGAAGACCGGCTCGGGATCGCTGTCGTGGCGCCACAGGGTCTGGGCTTTCAGGTAGGCCGCGACCCGCTCGCGCAGCTCCGGGGTGCGGCCAGTGAGCTCGAGGTACTCCATGGTCACCGTATCGAAGGGGAAGAACACCACGGTCGCGCCGTATTCCGGTGCCATGTTGGAGAGGGTGCCGCGGGCGGCCCAACTCAGGCCCGACAGGCCCGGTCCGCAGAACTCGACGAACTTGCCCACCACGCCGCGCTGGCGCAGCAACTGGGTGACTTTCAAGGAAAGGTCAGTGGCGGTCACCCCCGGACGTAGCGCATTGGTCACACGGATACCGATGACCTCGGGAAAACTGATCGGTACCGGCTCGCCCAGCATGGCCGCCTGGCCTTCCAGACCGCCCACGCCCCAACCGAGGATGCCGATGGCGTTGATCATCGGCGTATGGCTGTCGGTGGCGACCATGTCGTCCGGGTGCAGCAGCGGTTGGCCGTCGCTGGTCTCGCTTTCCCAGACCACGGTGCCCAGGGACTCCATGTTGACCTGGTGGATGATGCCGGTGCCCGGTGGAACCACCTTGAAGTTGTCCAGGCTCTTCTGCGCCCACTTGATGAACTGGTAGCGCTCGGTATTGCGGCGGTAGTCGATGTCCAGATTGGCTTCCACCGCGTCCGGCTCGGCGAAGCGTTCGACGATCACCGAGTGGTCGATGGTCAGCACCGCCGGGATGCGTGGATTCATCCGGCTCGGATCGCCGCCCAGTTCGGCCACCATGTCGCGCATGCCGGCGAAGTCGGCCAGGGCGGGCAGGCAGGTGGTGTCGTGGAACATCAGGCGGTTGGGCAGGAAGGGCGCCTCGCATGGCGGGCCTTCGCCACGGGCACGGGCCAGCACCGGCGGTAGCGCCTCGGGAAAGCAGCGGGCGACGTTTTCCACCAGCAGACGCAGGGAGTAGGGCAGGCGCGCCAGGGTGTCGGCGTCGAACAGACGCTTGAGGTCGACATAGGCGTAATGCCGGTCGCCGAGGGTGAGCTGGCCGGTGTAAGTGGAATCCAGGGCAAACTTCATGGGCTGTCCGGTCTGGTTGTCGTGATCGTGGGCGGTGTGAGCGCCATGCTAGGAAAGCTGGCAGTCACTCGAAATTGGTATCTGGCTAACGCAGCGTTCTCGGTCGGCGAACGCTGGAATTCAGGTATGGCCAATATTGTTCTGTATTGATATAAAAGACAATAATAGTGACCTGAAATCATTACGGGCTGTTGCTGCCCAAGGGACGTCAGCTCCTAAATAGACGAGGTCCACCTTGCTTACCGCCCTGTCCGATCCGGTCTTCCTGACCAGTCTGCTCCAGATCGTCATCATCGATATCCTGCTCGGCGGCGACAACGCCGTGGTGATCGCCCTGGCCTGTCGGCGTCTGCCAGAAGCGCAACGCCGCAAGGCCATCCTGGGCGGGGTGGCGGGTGCCGTGATCCTGCGCATCCTGCTGCTGTTCGTCGCCAGCTACGTGCTGGGCTGGCCACTGCTCAAGGTGGTGGGCGGCGTGCTGCTGCTGTGGATCGGCATCAAGTTGCTGGTGCCCGAGAATGACGAGGCCGACGTCAAGGCCGGTACCACCCTGGGCCAGGCCATCTGGATCATCATGGTGGCCGATGTGGTGATGAGTCTGGACAACGTCATCGCCGTGGCCGGCGCAGCCCAGGGCCATCTAGGCCTGGCCGTCACCGGGGTGCTCATCAGCATCCCCATCATCATCTTCGGCAGCCAGCTCATCCTGCGCCTGATGGAACGCTTCCGCTGGCTGGTCATGGCCGGGGCGGCCCTGCTCGGCTGGATCGCCGGCAAGCTGATCGCCAGCGACGAACTCCTGCAGGCTTGGCTCGGTACCGGAGACCTGCACTGGGTTCCCTATGCGGCCGGCGTCGCCGGCGTCCTCATCGTGCTCGTGACCGGCCAGCTACTGGCACGGCGAACGGTTACGGCCTGACCGATCTTTCGACCACCAAGGAGCATCACCATGACCTTCAAGACCACCGACCTGTGCGACGAGCATGGCGACCAGGCGCGAGTCCTGCAGCCGATCTTCCAGGACCTGGGCGGTCGCACCGATTTCGCCGGACCGGCGCTGACGGTCAGGTGCTTCGAGGACAACTCGCGGATCAAGGAATTGAGCCAGCAGCCGGGCGAGGGACGCGTGCTGGTGGTCGATGGTGGTGGCAGCGACCGTTGCGCGCTGCTCGGCGACATCATCGCCGAGGACTTGATGAAGAACGGCTGGGCCGGTGCGCTCATCTATGGCCAGGTCCGCGACAAGGCGGTGCTGGCGGGACTACCGCTGGCGGTCAAGGCACTGGGCGTCTCGCCGCGCAAATCGGTCAAGCGCAACGAAGGCCAGATCGGCGAGGCGGTGACCTTCGCCGGGCAGACGATCCGCAGTGGTGATCAACTCTATGCCGATGCCGACGGCGTGATCATCCTCGACGTCCGCTAGGCGCTTCTGCCAGCTACCAGCCGCCGTTCTGGCGGCCCTTCACGAGTGCTTTCGCCATGACCGCCGCCAAACGGATCTTTCTGATCCACGCCACCCGCATCGCCATCGAGCCCATCAACGCGGCCTTCGCCCAGGGTTGGCCCGAGGCGCTGCGCTTCGATCTCTGGGACGACTCGCTGTCGAAAGACGCCAGCACCGCTGGCGGCAGTACGACAGCGCTGGACCAGCGCATCCAAGACCTGGCCGAGCATGCCTTTCGCGCCCAGGCCGATGCCGTGCTCTTTACCTGCTCGGCCTTTTCCAGCGCTATCGAAGCCTGCCAGCGCCGCTATCATCGACCGGTCCTCAAGCCCAACGAGGCCATGGTGCAGGAGGCCCTGGCCAAAGGCGGGCGCATCGCCGCCCTGACCACCTTCGGTCCGGCGGGCGCGGCCATCGTCAACGACTTCGAACTCGAGGCAAGCGGCCGTGGTCAGGCAGCGGACATCACACCGATCCTCTGCGAAGGCGCGCTGGAAGCCCTGCATGCGGGTGACCAGGCCCGCCACGACGCCCTTATCGCCGCGGCTGCAGAGCGGCTACGCGGCGACTATGACGTGCTCTGCTTCGCGCAGTTTTCCATGACCGCCGCGCAATCGGCCAGCGAAGCCGCCTGGGGCGGCTCGGTGCTTACCACACCGGCCAGCGCCGTGCGGCGGCTGCGACAGCTGCTTGAAGGCTAGGACCTTTCCAGCGATCCAATTCACCCGGTCCCGCATCTCCGTGCATATGGTTAGTCAAATTCCGTCTTTACCAAAAGTTATAACAGCTCATTAGCCTATAACGCTTTCGGATGGCCAGTCGGCACGGAGCGTAAGGATGAGCAGGGTAGGGAAGGGCTTGGCGGTGATCGCCGCCGTGGTAGGTGCCCTGGGCTTCGCGGGCAGTGCCGCCGCCGAGGGCAGGATCAGCATCGCCCAGCAATTCGGCATCGGCTATCTGATCCTCGACGTGGTGCGCGATCAGCAGTTGATCGAGAAGCACGGCAAGGCCGCCGGCCTGGATATCCAGGTGGACTGGAACAGCATCTCCGGCGCCACTGCCATGAACGAGGCGCTGCTGGCCGGCTCGCTCGACGTGGTCTCCGCCGGGGTACCGCCGATGCTGACGGTCTGGGATCGCACCCGCGGACGACAGAACGTCAAGGCCATCGCCGCCCTGGGTTCCATGCCCAACTACCTGCTGAGCAACCGCGCCGAGGTCAGGTCGATCACCGATCTGACCGACCGGGACCGCATCGCCGTGCCGGCGGCGGGCGTGGGCTTCCAGTCGCGCACCCTGCAGATCGAGACCGCCAAGGTGTTCGGTGACGCCCAGTTCAAGAAATTCGATGCCATCAGCGTGAGTCTGCCGCACCCGGATGCCAGTGCCGCCCTGATAGCGGGCGGCTCCGAGATCACTACCCATTTCTCCAGCCCACCGTTCCAGTACCAGGCGCTGGAGAATCCTCGGGTCCATCGCATCCTCAGCAGCTACGACGTCCTCGGCGGACCAGGCACCTTCAACGTCCTCTACACCACCGAGAAATTCCACGACGAGAACCCCAAGACCTACCGCGCCTTCTACGGCGCCCTGGTGGAGGCTGCCGCCTTCATCCGCGCCAACAAGGCCGCGGCCGCCGAGGCCTATATCCGCGTCGAGCATTCCAAGCTGCCGCTGGCCCTGGTGCAGCGCATCGTCGAGGACCCGGAGATCGACTTCACCGTCGAGCCCCAGCGGACCTTCGTCTACGCCCAGAAGCTGCATGAGCTGGGCGTGCTGAAACACCAGGCTGCTTCCTGGCAGGACTACTTCTTCCCCGAAGCCCACGAGCGTCCCGGCAGCTGAGCTGGACCACCAAGGAGAACACTCCAATGACTCTCGCTTCCTCACGTCCGGCCGCCGGCCAGACTTTCGAGATCCGTCCCTTCGGTAACCTGGGCGCCGAGATCCTCGGCATCGATCTGGCCCAGCCGCTCAATGCCGAAGACTTCGCCCGCGTTCATCGCGCCCACCTGGACCACCATGTGGTGGTGTTCCGCGACCAGCGCATCACCCCCGAAGAGCAAATCGCCTTCAGTCGCCGCTTCGGCGAGTTGCAGATCCATGTGCTCAAGCAATTCCACCTGGCCGGCCACCCGGAGATCCTCATCGTCTCCAACATCGTCGAAGGCGGTCAGCCGATCGGCCTGGGCGATGCCGGCAAGTTCTGGCACTCGGATCTCTCCTACAAGGAGCTGCCGAGCCTGGGTTCCATGCTGCATGCCCAGGAATTGCCGGAGGAGGGCGGCGATACCCTCTTCGCCAACATGCACCTGGCCTACGACACCCTGCCAGCGGCGCTCAAGCGCCAGGTCGAGGGTCTCCAGGCAGAGCATTCCTATACCGCCACCTACGCCAAACCCAAGTTCGAGGGCAACTGGCGGCCGACCCTGACCGCCGCGCAGCTGGCCGAGGTCAAGGCGGTGGTGCATCCGGTGGTACGTACTCATCCGGAAAATGGCCGCAAGGCGCTGTTCGTCAGCGAGGGCTTCACCACCCACATCGTCGGCCTGCCGGAAGACGAGAGTCGCGAGCTGCTGGCCGAGCTCTATGCCCACAGCATCAAGCCCGAGCACCTCTATCGCCACCAGTGGCAGCCCCACGACCTGGTGTTCTGGGACAACCGCTCGCTGCTGCACCTGGCGGCCGGCTGCCCCAATCATCTGCGGCGCAAGCTGTATCGCACCACCATCCAGGGCGATGCGCCGTTTTAAGGGAGGAGACGACCATGAATGCCCCTCTAGCTTCCCGTCCGCACCTGACCCTGGCGCAGACCCAGCCGCTGCTGCAGGTGCAGGATCTCGACCTCGAATACCGCACCCGCGAACGCCGGGTGCGGGCTACCCACCAAGTGTCCTTCGAGGTGCATGGCGCTGACCGCTTCGTGCTGCTCGGTCCGTCCGGCTGCGGCAAGTCCAGTCTGCTCAAGTCGGTGGCGGGCTTTCTGCCGCCGCTGCACGGCGAGATCCGTCTGGACGGCCAGCCGGTCAAGGGACCGGGGCCGGATCGCATCGTGGTGTTCCAGGAATTCGACCAGCTGCCGCCGTGGAAGACGGTGCTGGAGAACACCATGTTCCCGCTGCTCGCCAGTCGCCAGGCCAGTCGTGGCGAGGCGCGCGAGCGGGCGCTGCACTACCTGGACAAGGTCGGCCTGGCGCGCTTCGTCGACGCCTATCCACATCATCTTTCCGGCGGCATGAAGCAGCGGGTGGCCATCGCTCGCGCCCTGGCCATGCAGCCCAAGATCCTGCTGATGGACGAACCCTTCGCCGCCCTGGACGCCCTGACTCGCCGCAAGATGCAGGAAGAACTCCTGGCGCTCTGGGACGAGGTGCGCTTCACCCTGCTGTTCGTCACCCACTCCATCGAGGAGGCGCTGGTGGTGGGCAATCGCATCCTGCTGCTGTCGCCCCATCCGGGCCGGGTCCGCGCGGAGCTCAACTGTCACCAGTTCGGCCTCGAGGACTTTGGCGGCGCCGAATTCCAGAGCACCGCACTGCGCATCCACAACCTGCTGTTTCCCGACGACGTCCAGACCCTGCCGCCGGAGGTCGCCGACGAGCGCCTGCGCCTGCAGCAGGCCATCGTCCAGGGCCGCATTTCCTACTAGTTTCGAGGTGGACCCATGACTCGACAGCCCCCGGTGCGGGCCGAATACCAACGGGACCTCGCGCCCCTCAACGACTTGCCGCTGGCGGTGGAACTACCTCTGGCCACGCGCCTGTGGAGCCAGGCCTGGCTGCGCAAGCTGGTGATCCTGGCGATCCTCATGCTGGCCTGGGAAGTGGCCGCCCGCTGGCAGGGTAACGACCTGCTGCTGCCCAGCTTCCTGCAGACCGCCGCGGCCTTCTGGGATGGGCTGGTCACCGGTGAATTGCCGGCCAAGATCGCCATTTCCCTCGGCACCCTGCTCAAGGGCTATCTGCTGGGCGTGGTGCTGGCCCTGGCGCTGAGCGCCCTGGCCGTCTCCACACAGTTCGGTCGCGACCTGCTCGGCACCCTGACCTCGATGTTCAATCCGCTGCCGGCCATCGCCTTGTTGCCGCTGGCGCTGCTCTGGTTCGGCCTGGGCGAGAACAGCCTGGTGTTCGTGCTGGTGCATTCGGTGCTCTGGCCCATGGCACTGAACACCTACTCGGGCTTTCTCGGCGTCTCCGACACCCTGCGCATGGCCGGGCGCAACTACGGCCTCAAGGGGCTGAGGTACGTCGGGCTGATCCTCATCCCGGCGGCGTTGCCGGCCATCGTCTCGGGCCTCAAGATCGGCTGGGCCTTCGCCTGGCGCACCCTGATCGCCGCCGAGCTGGTGTTCGGCGCCTCCAGCGGCAAGGGCGGCCTGGGCTGGTACATCTTCCAGAATCGCAACGAGCTCTACACCGACCGCGTCTTCGCTGGCCTCGCCGCGGTGATCATCATTGGCCTGCTGGTGGAAGGCCTGGTGTTCGCCACCTTGGAGCGGCTGACGGTGAAGAAGTGGGGGATGCAGCGGTAGGGTCTTCACCGGCCTGTTGGGCTTCGCTGCGCTCAACCCAACCTACGGCATAGCCCCGTAGGTTGGGTTGAGACGGCTTTATCGTCGAAGTCCAACAGATCGCGGGTTGCTGTTCGCCAGTAGTACATGGCGGCTTGCAGTCTTGGCGGTCCGCAGGGCTATCGCTCCTATGAAGAATTTCTGTTCAAAGACCAACATCCTCTAACACCGATAACCCGCCGCTGTTCTACCGCTGTACCCTGATCTAGCCTTTATAGAGCCACTCCCTCACAGAGGTTTCGCTCATGTATGCCTTCCGTATCGAGCCCCTGACGCCACTGACTGCATCGACCTCAGTACCCCATCTGAGCGCGGTGTGCATCACGACACAGCGTCAGTCCGCTCGGTCCAAAAGGAAGGTCTTTCATGTCCAAAGAAGTGCTTGGAATCTTCGCCATCGCCCTGATGATCATCGGCGAAGGCTGCATCATCTACGCCGAATTGGCAGCGGCGCGGTTGGCGGCTGCGGTCGGTTTCGATTGGCATGATGCGCTGCTATTGGCGGGGCTCGCTTGCTTTTCCGGTTTCTGCCTGTTGCTGGCCTACGGCCTGGGCTATCGGGCTACCGGTGATATCTGGGTGGTCGCGGTCGTTTCCGTACTGGTGTTATTGGTCTGCGAGCCGTTGCTGATCTGGCTGCTATTCCAGGAGTTACCGGGTCGGGGCGCTCTGGTGGGTTTCATCCTCGGCGCCCTGGGGTTGGCGGCTACGGCCTGGCTTTGAAGACCGTCAGCGTAGTATGAGTGATTGGCCAATCGCGGCCATGGGCCGCTCCTACGGGCAGGTGGCTGCGGTCGAAGAGGTCTTCTCGGATCGACTGAGACCGGTATTCGCTCGATTTAACCCTTCAGGAGAATGTGGAGGCGAGGGCGTCCTTGTGGCTGAACTACCTGGTGGAAAAAAGCTACGCCGTTTCCACGCTACGGCGCTTGGTCGTTGGGCTTCGCTGCGCTCAACCCAACCTACGACATAGCCCCGTAGGTTGGGTTGAGACGGCTTTATCGTCGAAGCCCAACAGGCCACGGATTTGGTCCAGGAACAACGACTTTCAAGCCTCACTCGGATAACCCCCTCTCCCTTGGGGAGAGGGCTGGGGTGAGGGCGCCCCTCGCACCGAAGGCCCTGGTGGAAAAGGCTAACGCCTTTTTCCACGCCGAGGCGCCCTGGGATCGTTTGGGCGATCGCGGCCATGGGCCGCTCCTACGGAACGAGGAAGTACTGCTGCTTCTACCCTTGAAGAGCGTCGCTTCATGAGGCAAGCAACCATCTTTAAATGCATGTTTCAAATAAAACAATAATTAGGATATGCGCATAAGGAATTTCCTTCTTATGCCCTGGTTGCCTAAGGTGGAACCCAGCCAACGCCTTCCTGAAGGCGTCCCCTTACCTCGGCACGGGATTCACTACCATGAGCGTCCAATTCCTCGGCATGATCGGCCACCGCCTCACCTCGGAGATCATCGCCCCCTCCGGTCCCATCTTCGACAAGGGCTATATCACCCGCTTCGCCCAGGCCCACGAGCAGGCCGGCTTCGATCGCATCCTGGTCGGCTACTGGTCCGATCAGCCCGACGGCTTCCTGGTCACTGCCCTGGCGGGGCAGGCCACCCGGACGCTCAAGTTCCTGCTGGCCCACCGTCCCGGTTTCGTCGCCCCGACCCTGGCGGCGCGCAAGCTGGCGACCCTCGATCATCTGCTCGACGGTCGCCTGGCGGTGCACATCATCAGTGGTGGCAGCGATGGGGAGCAGCGCAAGGACGGCGACTGGCTCGACCACGACCAGCGCTATGCCCGCACCGAGGAATTCCTCGACGTGGTCCGCCAGGAGTGGACCAGCACCCAGCCCTTCGATCACGAGGGTGAGCACTACCGGGTGGCGAAGGGCTTCTCCGCCATCAAGCCGCTGCAGCAGCCGAGCCTGCCGGTCTATTTCGGCGGTTCCTCGCCAGCCGCATTGCGGGTGGCCGGCAAGCACGCCGACGTCTTCGCGCTGTGGGGTGAATCCCTGGCCCAGACCCGCGAGACCATCGCTGCGGTCCGCGCCGAGGCGGCGCGCCATGGCCGTACCCCGAAGTTCAACGTGTCCTTCCGGGTGATCCTTGGCGACACCGAGGATGATGCCTGGGCCAAGGCCGAGGCCATTCGCCAGCAGGCCAAGGCGCGCCTCGCCGCCGACGGCGCCGTGCATCCCGCCAAACCCGAAGCGGTCGGGGCACAGCGTCTGCGCGATACCGTGGCCCTGGGCGACCGTGTGGATCGCCGGCTCTGGACCGGCATCGCCGCCCTGGTCGGCGGCGGGCACAACTCCACCGCCCTGGTGGGCACCGCCGAGCAGGTGGCCGATGCCCTGCTGGACTACTACGACCTGGGCGTCGACAGCTTCCTGATTCGCGGCTTCGATCCGCTCAACGACGCCGTCGAGTACGGCCGCGAACTGATTCCCCTGACCCGGCAGAAGGTCGCCGCGCGCCTGGCCGGTGCCCGCCGCACCGGCTGAATCCCGACATCTGACACCTGCGCGACCGTACCCACGGAGCGCTCCCGATACCTTCGAGGAGACGCCTTCGTGATCAAGGGATTGTTGTTCGCCGCCGGCCTGCTGGCTGGCACCTCCGCCAACCTGGCCCAGGCGGTCACCCTCACCATCGGTGACCAGTTCTACTACAGCAGCACCCTGCTCGAGCAGGCAGGTGAACTCAAGGACCTGCCGTACGAGATCCAGTGGAAGAGGTTCAACGCCGGTAGCCCGGTGGTGGAGGCGCTCAATGTCGGCTCCATCGACCTGGGCATCGTCGGCGACACCCCGGTGATCGCCCTGGCCGCCCGGGGTGGGCCGATCAAGGTGGTGGCAGTGACCCGCAATAGACCGGACGGCACTGCCATCGTGGTCGGCAAGGATTCACCCATCAAGACGGTGGCGGACTTGGCCGGCAAGCGGGTTGCCATCTGGAAGGGCTCCTGGAGCCAGCAACTGGTCTACTCGGCGTTGGAACAGGCCGGGCTGCCCAACGATGCCCCGCGCTACAGCTACCTGATGCCCACCGAGGCGGTCGCCGCCTTGAGCCAGGGCACCCTCGATGCCACCGCCACCTGGGAGCCCTACGTGAGCATGGTAGAGCGCCAGGGCGGACGGGTGCTGATCACCGCCAAGGACCTGATGCCGGCGCCGGTCTATGTGGTGGCCAACACCCAGCGCCTGGACGAGAACCGCGCCGCCATCGGCGATTTCATCGCCCGCTTGCAACGTGCTCGCAGCTGGGCGCGCGACCACGTCGACGTCTATGCCCAGGCCTGGGCCAGGCGCAACAACTCCGATCCGGCCATCGCCGAACGCTGGTTCCGGCGCGACGCCACCTGGGTCGAACCGATCAGCGCCCAGACCTTGAGCGACGGCCAGAAGACCGCCGATTTCCTGGTCAAGGCCGGGGTGCTGCAACAGCCGTACGACGTCAAGCCGCTCTATGACCAGAGCTTCAACCGCTACCTGCAAGCGCTCCGGGAGGCCAGCCGATGAGTCGCCAATTGCACCTCGCCGGCTTCCTGCTGGCTGGTCCGGTCGTCCATAGCCACGCCGTCTGGCGCCACCCCGAAACCCAGGGCGACTTCCTCGACCCGGACTATTACGTCCGCGCGGCCAAGGCGCTGGAGGAGGGGCTGTTCGACTTCCTGTTCTTCGCCGACCGCCTGGCCGTGGGCGATCAGCTCGGCGGCTCGCGGGAGACCGCCCTGCGCCTAGGGGCCCAGGACGCCACCCGACTCGATCCGCTGCCGCTGTTGTCCTATCTGGTGGCTCACACCCGCCACCTTGGGCTGGGTTGCACCCGCTCCACCACCTACTACGAACCGGCCCACGTCGCCCGGGCCTTCGCCACCCTCGATCACCTGTCCCGCGGGCGCGCCGCCTGGAACATCGTCACCTCGATGAACGACAGCGAGGGGCGCTTGTTCGGCAAGGAGCGCCACCTGGAGCACGACCTGCGCTACGACCGTGCTGACGAATTCGTCGAGGTGGCCGTCAAGCTCTGGCGCAGTTGGGGACTTGGCGCGCTGCGCCTGGATCGAGACGCCGGCGTGCTGGCCGATCCCGCGCAGGTGCGTGCCCTCGATCACCAGGGCGACTGGTTCCGCGTGGAGGGGCCGCTCAACATCCCGCGCAGTCCGCAAGGGCGACCGGTACTGATCCAGGCCGGCTCCAGTGGTCGTGGCCGGCGCTTCGGCGCACGTTGGGCCGAGGCCATCTTCACCATCCAGCCAGACCTCGCCGCCATGCGCGCCTTTCGCGACGACGTCCGCCGCCAGGTGCTGGAGCAGGGGCGCTCCCCCGACGGCTGCAAGATCCTCACCTCGGTCATGCCCTTCATCGGCGGCAGCGAAGCCGAGGCGCGGGCCAAGCAGGAAAGGCACAACGCCCTGGCGCAACCCGAGGTGGGGCTGATCACCCTCTGCTCCCAGCTCAATATCGACCTGTCGCGCTTTACCCTCGATACCGCCCTGGGTGAGGTGGCCGAGGTCGGCGGCCTGCCACCGGCCGCTGCCGAAAAACTCCTGGCGCTGGGGTCGCGGACCACCCTGGCCGAATTGGGTCGCAGCTATGCCGCCAGCGTGCGGGTGCCGCAACTGGTGGGCACCGGCGCCCAGATCGCCGAACAGCTGGCCGAGCTGTTCGAAGCCGGCGGCTGCGACGGCTTCGTGATTTCCCCCGGCTACCTGCCGGGGTCCTTCGTCGAGTTCAGCGAAAGCGTGGTGCCGCACCTGCAGCGCCGCGGCCTGTTCCGACGCCAGTACCAGGGCACGACCCTGAGAGACCACCTGGGCCTCGGCCCTCTGGAGGACTAGATGAGCACCATCAAGGATACCGAGACTTGGCTGACGCTGGCCCGCGAGATCGGCGCGGAATTCGCTGCCCGGGTGGTGGCCGACGAACGCGACCGCATTCGTCCCGATGCCCAGCTGCAAAGACTCAAGGACAGCGGCCTGACCAACCTGGTCATACCCGTGCGCCTTGGTGGCGCCGGCCAGCCCTGGTCGCTGGCCATGCGTGTGCTGCGCGAGATCGCTGCCGGTGACGGCTCGGTCGGCCTGCTCTTTGGCTATCACCTGCTCAATACGGTGAACCTGCGCCGCGAGCCCCAGCCACGGCGCGACCGCCTGCTGGCGGAAATCGCCGAGGGCCGGCTGTGGCTCGCCGGGGTGGTCAATCCCCGGGATGACGACATCCTCGCCACGCCCGTTGCCGGCGGTGGCTATCGCCTGACCGGGCGCAAGGGCTTCTGCAGCGGCGCCGCCTTCGCCGATCGCCTCACCATCAGTGCCCGCGACCGGCAGAGCGGGGCGCGGCTGATGGTCACCCTGCCAGGGGATCGCGCGGGGCTGGCCTATGCCGAGGACTGGGACCACTTCGGCGTGGCGCGCAGCGACAGTGGCAGCTTTACCCTGACCGACGTCTGGGCCAGTGCCGAGGAGGCCCAAGTCTGCGACCTGGAAGATGCCGGTGACTTTGCCGCGGTGATCCGCACCCCGGTCAACCAGTCGGCCTTCACCCAGTACTACCTGGGTGCCGCCCAGGGCGCGCTGCGCGAGGCGCGGCGCTATCTGCACGAAGAGGCGCGGCCTTGGGTGCATTCCCTGGCCGCCAGCGCCAGCGAGGATCAACTGGTGTTGAGCCAGATGGGCGAACTCTGGATCGCCCTGCAGGGCGCCGTGGCCCTCGCCGACGTGGCGGCACGGCGGGTGGATGACCTGCTCGAGGCCGATGCCACCTTTACCGCCGACCTGCGCGGCGAGACGGCCATCGCCGTGGCCAGCGCCAAGGTGCTGGCTGCCCGTACCGCCCTGGACGTCACCACCCGGGTATTCGACGCCCTGGGTGCCCGCGCCACCCACAACCGCCTCGGTCTGGATCGCTTCTGGCGCGACGTGCGCACCCACAGCCTGCACGACCCCCTGGCCTACAAGGTGCTGGAGGTCGGCCGTTATGCGGTCAATGGCCAGTACCCCGATATCCGTGCCTATACCTGACGAGAGGCTTCCCATGCTACGCAAGACCCTTGTTGGCCTCACCCTCGGCCTGCTCGCCGCTACCCAGACGTTGGCTACCACGCTGGTGGTGGGCGATCAGAGCTATAACACCCGTACCGTGATGGAAGCCGCCGGTGTCCTCGACGACCTGCCGTACCAGCTGGACTGGAAGCAATTCACCGCCGGTTCGCCGGTGGCCGAGGCGCTCAACGTCGGCAGCCTCGACCTGGGCCTGCTGGGCGATGCGCCGCCGCTGTTCCTTGGCGCCCTCGGCGCGCCGATCAAGGTGGTCGGCATCAGTCGTCAGAGCCTTGACGGGGTGGCAGTGCTGGTGCGCGGCGATTCCAGCATCCGTAGCCTGGCGGATCTGCAGGACAAGACGGTGGCCATCTGGAAGGGCTCCTGGAGCCAGCAATTGGCCTTGTCCGCCCTGGATCGCGCGGGCGTACCGCGCGATCGGGTGAGCTTCCGCTACCTCAACGCCCTGGATGCCTCCCATGCGCTGGAGGGCGGCTCGGTGGACGCCATCGCCACCTGGGAGCCCTATGTCACCCAGGCCCAGCGCCATGGCGCCCGGGTGCTCACCACCGCCGAAGATCTGATCCCGGCACAGAGTTTCGTGGTGGCCAGCCAGCGCGCCCTGGACGATGCCGCCAAGCACCGTGCCATCGGCGACTTCCTGCAGCGGCTGCAACGGGCACGGACCTGGGCCAATGCCGATCCGGCGCATACGGCGCGTTATGCCCGCGCCTGGGCCGAGCGCACCCGCGCTGATGCGGCCATCGCCCAGGCCTGGTTCGCCCGTGCCCGCACCAGCATCGGGCCAGTCACTCCTGCCGCCATTGCCCAGGCGCAGCGCACCGTCGACTTCTTCGCGGGCGAAGGGCTGGTCAAGGGCTATGACGCCAGCCGTCTGTTCTACGATGGCTTCGGCACGAGCCTGGCCCCGCTCGCGCAGACGGCGCAACGCTGAGCACCGGGCAGCGGGGGAGGTGTTGCGTTATGCTTGAGGCGCATATCCACCAGCAGGAAGTCAGACGCCTCCTCATGAAGACGGACGATATCGAAGCCTTCGTCGCGGTGCTCCGCAGCGGCTCCCTCAACGCCGCCGCGCAAACGCTGGGCCTCACCCAGCCGGCCATCACCCGGCGCCTGCAGAGCCTGGAGCAGGATCTCGGGGTCGAGTTGCTCGACCGCCACACCAAGCCGCTCAAGCCAACGCGCCTGGGTCAGGAGGTCTACGGTCATTGCCGTGCCATTCTGCGCGAGATGGATGCCCTGCGCGAGCGGGTGGCGGGTGATACCCCGCCGTCTGGACTGCTGCGCCTGGGCGTACCCCAGACCCTGGGCGATGCGCTGTTGCTAGAGGCCGTGAAAGACATCCGCACCCGCTACCCGGAGCTGCGCACCCAGGTGGCGACCGGCTGGGGCAGCGTACTGGTGAGCCGGATCGAGCACGGCGAACTGGACGGCGCCCTGGTGCTGTTTCCGGCCAACAAGGTCTTTCCCGACGGTATCGAGGCCCAGGCCCTGGGCGCCATGCCCTTGCAGGTGGTCTGCGCCCGCGCGCAGGCGCCGGCCAAACCCAAGCGCCTGGCCGACCTCCAAACGCAGGGCTGGGTGCTCAATCCCGATGGCTGCGGCTTTCGCGCCAGTCTGCAACGCACCCTGGCCGAGCAGGGCCAGGCGCTGCGCATCAACCTGGAAACCTATGGCACCGAACTCCAGCTCGGCCTGGTCGCGGATGGCCAGGGCCTTGGCCTGGTCCCGGCACCGCTGCTGGCCTTGAGCGCCCATCGCGAACGGCTGGCGATGATCCCCTTGAAGGACTTCAAGCCGGAGATCCAGCTGTGGCTGGTCCACCCACGATTTCTCGGGCCGCTGCAGGAGGTGGTCGAGGGCTTCGGGCGGGCGGCGAGTCAGCTGTTGGCAGCCTCCTGACAGCAGAACGCCCGGCAGCCTGGCTACCGGGCGTCCGCTAACGCCTGCTTAGGCCGCAGGTTTCGCTAAGAACTCCCGCAGCACGTAGTGCAGGATGCCGCCGGCCTTGAAGTAGCTCACTTCATTGAGCGTGTCGATGCGGCAGAGCACCTCGACGCTTTCCAGGCTGCCATCCTCACGGGTGACTTCCAGGGTCAGCGGCATGCGCGGGCGCAACTCGACACCGTCGATGCCCAGCACGGCGATCTTTTCCTTGCCGGTCAGCCCCAGGGACTTGCGATCGACGCCGTCCTTGAACTGCAGCGGCAGCACGCCCATGCCCACCAGGTTGGATCTGTGGATGCGCTCGAAGCTCTCGGCGACCACCGCCTTGACGCCCAGCAGGTTGGTGCCCTTGGCGGCCCAGTCACGGGAGGAACCCGTGCCGTATTCCTTGCCGGCGATGATCACCAGCGGCGTGTTCTCCAGCTCGTACTTCATGGCCGCGTCGTAGATCGACAGCTTTTCGCCAGTGGGGACGTGGAAGGTGTTGCCGCCTTCCTCGCCGCCCAACATCTCGTTCTTGATGCGGATGTTGGCGAAGGTGCCACGCATCATGACTTCGTGGTTGCCACGACGGGAGCCGTAGGAGTTGAAGTCGGCATAGTCCACGCCGTGCTCGGCGAGGTAGCGACCGGCGGGGCTGTCCTTCTTGATGTTGCCGGCAGGGGAGATGTGGTCGGTGGTGACCGAATCGCCCAGCAACGCCAGGATGCGAGCATCGTGGATGTCGGCGATACGCGGCGGATCGCCGGCAATCGTCTCGAAGAAGGGCGGATTCTGGATGTAGGTGGAGTCGGCATCCCAGACATAGGTCTCGGCGTCCGGCACCTGGATCGCCTGCCACTTCTCGTCACCGTCGAAGACGGCGCCGTATTGTTTGTGGAACATGGCGGTGTCGAGCTTCTGCACGGCGTCGGCCACTTCCTGCTGGCTGGGCCAGACGTCTTTCAAATAGACCGGCTGACCATCGTTGCCCGTGCCCAGCGGCTCCTGGGTCAGATCGACCTTGACGCTGCCGGCGAGGGCATAGGCCACCACCAGCGGCGGCGAGGCCAGCCAGTTGGTCTTGACCAACGGATGCACCCGGCCTTCGAAGTTACGGTTGCCGGAGAGCACCGAGGCCACGGTGAGGTCGGCGTCCTGGATCGCCTTTTCGATGGGATCGAGCAGCGGACCAGAGTTGCCGATGCAAGTGGTGCAGCCATAGCCGACCAGATCGAAACCGAGGTCGTTGAGATAGGGGGTGAGTCCGGCGGCGTTGTAGTAGTCGGTCACCACCTTGGAGCCGGGGGCGAGGGACGACTTCACCCAGGGCTTGCGCATCAGGCCCTTCTCGGCGGCCTTCTTCGCCAGCAGACCGGCGGCCATCATCACGCTGGGGTTGGAGGTGTTGGTGCAGGAGGTGATGGCGGCGATCACCACGGCACCGTCCTCCAGCTGGAAGGTCTGGCCGTCGAGCTGGACTTCCACGCCACTGCCAGCCTTGGGGGCCTCGGCTTTTTTCGGTGCTAGGGCAGTGAAATCGCCAAAGGTCTTGGCGACTTCGCCGAGCAGCACACGATCCTGCGGTCGCTTGGGGCCGGCCAGGCTGGATTGGACTTCGCCCATGTCCAGCTCCAGCACGTCGGTGAATACCGGCTCGTCGCCGGGATTGCGCCACAGGCCCTGAGCCTGGGTGTAGGCTTCCACCAGTTGCACGGTCTCCTCGGGGCGACCGGACAGGCGCAGGTAATCCAGGGTGATCTGGTCCACCGGGAAGAAACCGCAGGTGGCGCCGTACTCCGGCGCCATGTTGCCAATGGTGGCGCGGTCGGCCAGGGGCAGGGTGGCCAGGCCATCACCGAAGAATTCGACGAACTTGCCCACCACGCCCTTCTTGCGCAGCATCTGGGTCACGGTCAGCACCAGGTCGGTGGCAGTGATGCCCTCGCGCAGCTTGCCGGTGAGCTTGAAGCCCACCACCTCGGGGATCAGCATGGACACCGGCTGGCCGAGCATGGCCGCCTCGGCCTCGATACCGCCGACGCCCCAGCCCAGCACGCCCAGGCCATTGATCATGGTGGTGTGGGAGTCGGTGCCGACCAGGGTGTCGGGGAAGGCATAGGTGCGGCCGTCCTCGTCCTTGGTCCAGACGGTGCGGCCCAGGTACTCCAGGTTGACCTGATGGCAGATGCCGGTGCCCGGCGGGACCACGCGGAAGTTGTCGAAGGCGTTCTGGCCCCAGCGCAGGAAGGCATAGCGCTCGCCGTTACGCTCCATCTCGATCTCGACGTTCTCATGGTAGGCGTTTTCGCTGGCGTAGCGATCGACCATCACGGAGTGGTCGATCACCAGATCGACGGGGGAAAGCGGATTGATGCGTTGCGGATCGCCACCGGCCTTGGCCACGGCTTCGCGCATGGCGGCCAGGTCGACCACTGCCGGTACGCCGGTGAAGTCCTGCATCAGCACCCGCGCCGGCCGGTACTGGATCTCGCGATTGGCGGAGCGGGTCTTGGTCCAGTCGGCCAGGGCCTGAAGGTCCTCGCCGGTAACGGTCTGGTTGTCTTCCCAGCGCAGCAGGTTCTCCAGCAGCACCTTGAGGGACTTGGGCAGCTTGTCGAGATTGCCCAGGGTCTGGGCCGCGTCGGGCAGGCTGTAATAGTGGTAGGTGCGCTCACCGACCTGCAGGGTCTTGAGGCTTTTGAGGCTGTCCAGGGCTGGCATCAGGGGTCTCCTTATCGACGCTTCGACGGTTGCCCGCTGGCCGTACGAGCCTCGAAACGTGAAGGAGACCCGTACCAGCGCTGGGCGGACTGATTTTTCTAGGTGTAGTACTGGACCGATAGGCGCCGCTGGCGTTCCCCAGCGGGCGCGCTGGGGTATAGTGCGCGCCCTGCGTGACCCCTTGAGGAAGCCCTGTCGTGAATACCCTGTTGCTGCTGTGCCGTACCGGATTCGAAGGCGAGGTCTGCGCCGAGCTCGGCGAGCGGGCGGCGCTGCTCGGCGTGAGTGGCTACGCCAAGGGCAAGCCGGGTGCGGCCTATGCGGAATTCGTCTGTGGCGACGCCGAGGGTGCCGCCCGGTTGATGCAGAACATCACCTTCGGCGAGCTGATCTTCCCTCGTCAGTGGTCTCGTGGCGCCTTTCTCAGCCTGCCCGAGCAGGACCGCATCGGTCCGCTGCTGGAGCTGCTGGCCAGCTATCCCGTCTGCGGCAGCCTGGCTCTGGAGATGCCCGATACCAATGACGGCAAGGCGCTCTCCACCTTCTGCAAGAAATTCGAGCGCCCCCTGACCCTGGCGCTGCGCAAGGCAGGTCGTCTGGTGGACGATGCCCGGGCGCCACGCCTGCAGCTGACCTTTCTCAGTGGTCGCGAGGTTTTCGTCGGCGTGGTCGAGGCGGACAACGCCGCGCTCTGGCCCATGGGCATCCCACGGCTGAAGTTTCCTCGCGAGGCCCCCAGTCGCTCGACGCTCAAACTGGAAGAAGCCTGGCACCAGTTCATTCCCCGCGCCGAATGGGAGACCCGTCTGGCGCCGGAGATGCGTGCCGTGGACCTGGGCGCAGCGCCTGGTGGCTGGACCTGGCAGCTGGTGGCCCGCGAGATGCTGGTGACGGCGGTGGACAATGGTCCGATGAACGAGACGCTGATGGACAGCGGCCTGGTGGAGCACCTGCAGGTCGACGGCTATGCCTATGTTCCCAAGCGCCCGGTGGACTGGATGGTCTGCGACATCGTCGAGAAGCCCGCGCGTACCGCGGCGCTGATCGAGCGCTGGATCGGCGAAGGTCATTGCCGCGAGGCGGTGGTCAATCTCAAGCTGCCGATGAAGCAGCGCTATCGCGAAGTGGCCAGCATCCTCGAACGCCTGCGCGACCATTTCGAAGATCGCGGCCAGCGCGTGGTCATCGGCTGCAAGCAGCTCTACCACGACCGCGAGGAAGTGACCTGTCATCTGCGCCGGCTGGATCGGAAACCCTGAGAACCTATCCAAAGTTTGCTATGCGTTGGCCAGGGTGCGTTGAAAACCGCCTGGATCGCCCGCCCGCCCTGAGGTGGACCCGTCGAAATGCTCATTTACACTCGTAAACTGCGCTTCCTCGACGGCTTTATTCGCTGGCGCTCACCCTTCGGGCCAGCCGTTGGCTGTTACTCTCGCTGGTCGTTGCGCCTTGCCTGTCTTTAGCTCGCGAAACTTTGCACAGGTTCTCGCGCCTACTCGATATCTATTTTTAGCGTTTTCTGGAGTACCGATGACCCTCGAAGCCGATGCCACCCTCGATGCCAGCGGGCTCAATTGCCCGGAGCCGGTGATGATGCTGCACAACAAGGTGCGCGACATCGCCCCCGGCGCCCTGCTCAAGGTCATCGCCACCGACCCCTCCACGCAGCGCGACATCCCCAAGTTCTGCGTCTTCCTCGGTCATGAACTGGTGGAAAAGAGCGAAGGGGACGGGCGTTATCTGTACTGGATTCGCAAGAAGGTGGAGTGAGGGTTGCGCGAAAGCTCGCTTTGATATTGTGAATTAGCTCACAATAAATGATCTAGCAAGCAAGGAAGCCTTTTTATGAAAGCCAGGATGCTGGGTGTTGTCTCGCTCATTCTCGCGGGGTGCACGTCGGTACAGGTCCAGCCCGTCGCCGTACGCCCGGATCTGGTATGTATCCAGGAGAATCCTGCGGTTTGGGTGAAGGACTTTCTCCCCGTGGTCCGGGCCGGCTTTGCTCGGCACAGTGTGCCTACCGAGAGCTATACGCAGGTGCCACGCGAGTGCCCATACATTCTTGCGTACACCGCGCGGCAAACCTGGGACGGCGTGCCTTACTTATCAGCTGCCGAGCTGACCCTGCGTGACGCCAGTGGGCGCCTGGTGGGTCAGGCTGACTATCACCTGCGGGGTAAGGGTGGTTTCTCCCTTATGAAGTGGCAGGGGACCGCAACAAAGATCAATCCGGTGGTAGATGAGCTCTTGGGTCAGATGCCTCCCGCACCTGTCACCAGACTGACCCCGAGTGCTGTCCCTACCTCCGCAGCTGCCGGGCTGACCTTTGAAGACGAATTGGCTGCGCTTCAGGCAAAAAACCTCAGCTATCAGGACTACAGCAATCAGTACCGTGCGCTTCGGCAGCGCTTTGGTCTGGATCGCTGACTTCAATGTCGAGCCCGTAACGTTGGGCTTCGCTTACGCTCAGCCCAACCTACGACGCGTAGCCAAGGCCCCACCGCACGGGGTTGGCTTTCGTAGGTTGGGTTGAGACGGCTCCATCGTCGAAGCCCAACAGGACGATGCCCGTCACCCCGTAACGTGTAAAACCGCGCAGCGTTTTCCACCGTCGAGCCCCGAACCCGTGAACGAGGGCATGCCGTTGTCCAGCCTACGCTTAGGCAGCATCCAAGCCTTTGACCACGCCCACCAGATGCTCTCCCAGCCGCCGATGCTGGTCCTCCTCGAAATGCACGCCGTCCACCGGACTTACCTGGATGATCTCGCCCGCATCGACGAAGGCCGCGCCCTGGGCCTTGGCCACCTGGCGATAGCGTGCGGCCAGTTGGCGAGACTTGGCCGCGCCGCCAGCGAAGATCTCGCCGAGAAAGCCCACTTCCTCGATGGGCGCCGGGGCCATGACGATGAGCCTGGGCGTAGCGCCGTCCGGGCCGGCATTGCAGCGTTTGATCTCTTCCAGCAGCACCTGCAGGGCACTGGCGATGTCCGCGGGCGTCACCGACAGCCGCGCCTTGAGGTCGTTGGTACCCAGCATCAGCAGCAGGACATCCACGGGCAGCTGGCTTTCCAGGCAGGGCCGGAGATAGCTGAGGCCGTTCTTGTGGTGGCCGTCGATGGGGTCGTCATGCACCGTGGTCCGTGCCGGCAGGCCTTCCTCGATCACGCGCCAGTCGCGGCCCAGGCCGCGCGCCAGGATGCCGGTCCAGCGTTCGTCCCAGTCGAAGCGTTCGAGTACGCCGGGCTGGGTCAGCGGCCGGGTGCCGTGGGTGTTGGAGTCGCCATAGCAGAGCAGGGTACGCAGGGGCATGTCGGGGACCTCGCCAGGACAGAGTGACGTCCACCCTAGAGGCTTTTCCGCGGCGCCGCGAGAACCGACGGTCGTTGCAGCGACCTCAGCCTTCGCTCGGCGCTTCGCTGCCCCGCGTCGCCTGGTCCAGTGGCGAGCCGCCTACCTCGTAGCGCACGTTCATGCGTGGCGAGGCCAGTTCGATGCCGGCGTCGTCCAGGTAGCGCTTGAGTTTGAGGTTGAAGGCCCGCGAGACCTCCCACTGCTTAATCGGCGCAGTCTTGAAACGGAATCTCAGGATGGCCATGCCGGAATCGAAGCTCTCCACCCCCTGCAGCTCCAGCGGTGACCAGATGTCCCGGCCCATCAGCGGGTCCTGGCGCAGCGAGCGGCCGACTTCCTGGACCATCTCGATGGCCTTGTCCACCGACAGTGCCTGGGGGATCGGCAAGCGGAAGATGGCGTAGCCGAACTGCCGCGAGTAGTTCTGAATGCTCTTGATCTCGCTGAAGGGGATGGTGTGGACGATGCCGTCGATATCCCTCAACCGCACGGTGCGGATGGTCAGGCCCTCCACGGTGCCCAGGTGGTTGCCGACGTCGACATAGTCGCCGATGGCCAGGGAGTCCTCGATGATGATGAACAGCCCGGTAATGAGGTCGGCCACCAGGCTTTGAGCGCCGAAGCCCACCGCCAGGCCGATGACGCCGGCACCGGCCAGCAGCGGAGTGACGTTCACGCCCATGTTGGCCAGGGCGACGATCAGGGCGATGACGAAGATGGTCAGGAACAGCACGTTGCGGATCAGCGGCAACATGGTCTGGGCGCGGGCGTTGTTGGGGCTGACGCGGTGCAGATTGAGGCCGCGGTGGATGGCGGTGTCGGCCAGGATCCACACCAGCCAGGCCAGCAGCAGGGTGCCGCCCAGGCCAAAGAACTTGCTGGCGACCGCATGGCCGTCGCCCTGGCTGAATCTCAGTAGCGAGAGATTCCAGGCGCGCAGGGCCAGCTCGATGCCTACCAGCCAGATGACGATGCCCAGCACCAGCACGAAGAAGGCGCGCAGCCGTTCGGCATAGGCCTCCTGGATGCGTCCACTGGGCCGGCGGCGCAGCAGCCGCGCCCGCACCAACGCATTCAGGCCCAGGGCGGCGCCCATGGTCACGGCGAACAGCAGCGCGCGACGCAGGGCATCGCTGGTGTCGCCGGCGGAGACGAAGGTGGCCACCACCGACACCGCCACCAGGATCAGCAGCGGCAGGTGCCAGAGCCGGGCGATCAGGTGGCGCACGCCCTGCAGGCCACGCAGGGCCTGCCGTTTGGCCAGCGGCTGGTTGCGGATCAGGTGGGCGATGGGGCGGCGGAATCTCAAGGCGAACTGGGCGGTGAGCAGCGCCGCGCAGATATTGGCCCCGATGGCGATGACGGCGGCCAGGTGGGGCCCCAGGGTCTCGGCCAGGTGCGGATCGCTGGCGGCGCCGCCGAGAGCGGCCAGGCTGCCGATGATCCACAGGGGACGGAAGGCGCGTCGGCGCAGGATCAGCAGGGCGCGGTTGCGATGGGCGCCGCTGGGCAGGGAGCAGATCACCACCACCGTGGCGGCGAACAGCGGACCGGTGACGGCGGCATAGGCCAGGGCGACGGCCACCGTCTTGCCCAGTGAATCCGGCAGCCACAGGGACACCACCAGGGTCAGGATGAAGGCCAGCAGCCAGGGCGCCAGCTTGCGCAGGGCGAAACGCACCAGATCCAGGGTCCGCGGCTGGAGCGGCAACTCCTCCGCCAGTCCGAATCTCACCCGCAGGCGGTGACTGATGCTTTTCAAGCCCAGGGCGCAGCCGGCCCAGAAGGCCAGGGTGATGACGAAGCCGGAGAGCAGGTTGAGGCGCTGCTCGGGCGCCGGTGCCAGTGCGGCCAGTTCGGCACCGGCCTGCTCCAGCTGGTACTGCCAGCGTTGGCGCAGGTTGTCGCGCTGCAGCTGTTGCTCGACCACCGTCATGGTGTCGGTGATCAGGCCGATCACGCCCTGGGAGGCGCTGGGTTCGGCCTTGGCCTGGGCCGCCTGCAGCTTCTTGAGATCCGCCAGCAGGCGATTGCGCTGCTGCTCGCTTTCCAGGGTCTTGATGACCTGGTCCAGGGACTGGCCGAATTGCGGATCGACCTGGTCCTTCTGGGTACCCGGCAGCCCGGGCAGTGCGGCCTGGACCGGGCCGATGAGCAGAAAGCAGAGACAGAGGAGTTGAAGCAGGCGAAAGATCATCGTAGCCGCACGCTCACGAAAGAGGGAAACCCTCGTCCCGGTCGGCAGAGCAGCCGTCCGCGACGAGGTGGCCAGTGTAGCAAGGGCAGCGCGCTAGGCGCTGTGGATGCGTCGACGGGCGCTGCGGGCTAGGCGCACCGACAGCAGGATGGCCGCGCAGGTCAGGCCCAGCACCAGCCCCTGCCACAGCCCGGCTGGGCCGCGCGGTGCCCCGAACCAGTCGCTCAGGCCCAGCGCCCAGCCCACCGGCAAGCCCACGCCCCAGTAGGCCAGCAGGGTGATGACCATGGTCGCCCGGGTGTCCTGATAGCCGCGCAGGGCGCCGGCGGCGGTGACCTGGATGGCGTCGGAGAATTGGAAGATACCGGCGAACACCAGCAGCGAGGCCGCCAGCTGGATCACCGCCAGGTCCTGGGAGTAGAGGCCGGCGATGAAGGTGCGCGCGGTCAGCATCAGGGTGCAGGAGACGCAGGCGCAGAGCAGCCCCGCGGCCATGCCGACGCCGGCGGCGAAGCGGGCCTCGCGCGGCTCACCGCGACCCAGTGCCTGGCCGACGCGGACGGTCACCGCCATCCCCAGCGCCAGGGGCACCATGAATACCAGGCCGGAGAAGTTGAGTGCCACCTGGTGACCGGCGACCACGGTCGGCCCCAGCTCGCCGATCAGCAGGGCCACCACGGAAAAGATACTGGATTCGGCGAACACCGCGATGCCGATGGGTACGCCGATGGCCAGCAGGGCGCGCAGCGTTGGGCCGTGCGGCCGCTCGAAGCGGGCGAAGAGGGCGCAGGCGCGATAGCGTTCGGTGCGGATGATCGCCAGCATGGCCAGCAGCATCGCCCACATCACCGTGCCCGAGGCGAAGCCGCACCCAGCACCGCCCAGGGCCGGCAGCCCTAGGTGCCCATGGATGAAGATCCAGTTCAGCGGCACGTTCAGCGCCAGACCGGCGATGCCCACCAGCATCGCCGGCCGGGTGCGCCCGAGGCCGTCGCTGAAGCAGCGCAGCACATAGTAGAAGGCGGTGGCCGGCAGGCCCATGGCGATGCCCTTGAGATAGAGCAGGGTCGGGCCAATCAGCTGGGCGTCGACATGCATGGCCACCAGCAGGGGGCGGGCGTTGAGCAGCAGCAGGCTCGCAATGAGGCCACAGCCCAGGGCCAGCCACAGCGCCTGGCGCACCAGCGGACCGATCTCCTGGCTGCGGCCGCCGCCGTGGCGCTCGGCCACCTTGGGCGTGGTCGCCAGCAGGATGCCGGTCATCAGCAGGAACACCGGAATCCACACGGAGTTGCCCAGGGCGACGGCGGCGAGGTCCAGCGGGCCGACGCGACCGGCCATGACGGCGTCGACGAAGCCCATGGCCGAATGGGAGAGCTGGGCGATGACGATGGGCGCGGCCAGGGAGAGCAGGGCGCCGAATTCACGTCTGATACGGGGCAGGGAGGAGGTCACTTGATCGTTCGGTCAGCTTCGGGGCCGATAGTCTAGTCCTCATGGCCGGCGTGACAAGCCTCGCGGCGACCATTGCCTGGTGCGGGATGCCTGCTAAAGTGCCGGTCCCCGCCCTTGCGAGTGCCCAGGCATGCACATTCTCGCCGACGAAAACATTCCGTTGCTGGACGCCTTCTTCGGCCCCCACGCCACCCTCGAACGCCTCCCCGGACGGGCCTTCGATCGCGCCGCCGTGAGCCGCGCCGATGCCCTGCTGGTGCGCTCCATCACCCGCGTCGACGCGGCGCTGCTGGCCGGATCTCGGGTCGGCTTCGTCGGCACCTGCACCATAGGTACCGATCACCTGGACCTCGGCTATCTGGACCAGGCGGGTATCCGTTGGCGCAATGCTCCCGGCTGCAACGCCCGCGGCGTGGTGGACTGGGTGCTGGGCGCCTTGTTGGCACTGGCAGACGGCGCTGGCGGCGACCTGGCCAGGCGCACCTACGGCATCGTCGGCGCCGGCCAGGTCGGAGGCCGCCTGGCCGAGGTGTTGCGGGGGCTGGGCTGGACGGTGCTGGTCTGCGATCCGCCACGGCAGGCGACCGAGCCGGGCGACTTCCACAGCCTGGACGAGTTGATCGAGCGCTGCGACGTGCTCTGTCTGCACACCCCGCTGGTCCGTGATGGCGAACAGCGCACCCTGCATCTGTTCGATGCGACGCGCCTGGCAAGATTGCGTCCGGGCAGCTGGCTGCTCAATGCCTGCCGGGGCGAGGTAGTCGACAACGCCGCGCTGCGTGCGCATCTGGCCGGTGGCGCCGAGCTGAAGGTGGCCTTGGATGTCTGGGAAGGCGAGCCAGGTATCGATCCTGAACTGGCCCGTCTCTGTCAGCTGGTGACGCCCCATATCGCCGGGCACAGCCTGGAAGGCAAGTGGCGCGGCACCGCGCAGATCTATGCGGCGTTCTGTGCCTGGGCGGGAGAGACGCCACGGTTGAGTCTGGACGAGCTGTTGCCACCGCAGCAGCTAAAGCGCCTGGTGTTCAGCGGAGATGCGCCCGAGGCGACGGCCTTCAGGCGTGTCTGTCGCGCGGTCTACGATCCGCGCGACGACGATGCGGCGCTACGCGCGACCCTCGGCCTGCCGGCCCTGGCGCGCGCCCAGGCGTTCGACGCCCTGCGCAAGGGCTATCCCATGCGTCGGGAGATTCCGGGGCTGCTGCTCGAAGGGGCGGGTGTGGCTCGGCTGGCGAGTGCCCTGGGCTGCGACTGGCGACATGGCGACGACTCCGAAAGCGGCGGTGTCGCTTAGGACCGAGGCGGAGCGGAAGCGTTCACGCAGGACAGCGGCCCCCCGCCAGTCGGCCTGGATGGCCGAGAGACGGGACGCGCGAAATCAGTGGTATTCGCAGAGGTAGGCGGTGTCTTCCGCGACCTTGAGCTGGAACTTGGCGTTGGCCGGCACGGTGAACTGGCTGCCCGCGGCGAAGGTTTCCCAGCTCTCGCTGCCCGGCAGCTTGACGGTCAGGGCGCCGGCCACCACATGCATGATCTCCAGCTGGCTGGTGCCGAATTCGTATTCGCCAGGGGCCATTACGCCGAGGGTGGCCGGCTTGGACTTGAGGCTGAAGGCGATGGATTTGACGGTGCCGTCGAAGTATTCGTTGACCTTGAACATCGGATTTCCTTGTGCGAGAGCGGTTAGAAGCGTCCGCGAGTATGCCCAAGGCCGTCCCCGGCTGTCACCGGTCCACACCGCGACTAGCGGGCGAAGGCGGGCAGGCTGGCCGGCAGCAGCTTGGCGGTATTGCGCGCATCGGTCTCGGCACGGTGCAGTACTCCGGTAAAGGCCAGCCCCGCCGACTCCAGTGCGGCGGTGAGACTCAGCGGGCGCGCCAGACCGCGGGCCTTGGCGAAGGCCTGTTTGAGATTGCGGTGCGGTACCCGCGCCAGATGGGTGTGCAGATCATGCTCGCGCCAGGCGTGCTCCAGCAGGCGGCGGTCGAAATCGCCCCAGCTGCACCAGCCGGCCAGGGTGGTTTCATAGGCGCCCAGCCAGCGCTCGAAGCCCAGCCAGGTGCCTGCCAGCGGCTCGGCGCCATCGACATCCGCCTGGCTGATGTGGGTGAGGTTGCGGCAAAAGGGCGTCAGCAGCGGCAGGCGCTCGGGCTGGACGAAGCTCTGGTAGCGATCCAGCTCCTGCCCCTCGGCGTTCACCATCACCGCGCCGATCTCGATGATTTCCATCAACTCCAGCGGCCAGCCGCCCTCGTCGGTGGTCGCCTCCAGGTCCAGCACCAGCCAATGCTTCATCGTCACGCCCTCGGGCCAGCCGCCCCGCTCATCGCAGATATGACGGCCGAAAAATCTCTGGGTTGCGTAGCATCGTGCGAATGAATGTTACATTCATGACTCGATAGCGACATCTGGTCACGATTCGCTTGTGAGGCTCCAGCCTTGCTTTTAAGCTTCAAGCCTCTTCTCCAGCGAGTTTCACCATGGAATGCCGTCCGGGCTGTGGCGCCTGTTGCATCGCGCCGTCGATCTCCTCACCGCTGCCACGCATGCCCCAGGGCAAGCCTTCCGGCGTGCGCTGCGCCCACCTGGACAGCACCAATCGCTGCGATCTGTTCGACTCTCCGCTGCGCCCGGTGGTGTGCGGCGGCTTCCGGGCCGAGCTGGCCTTCTGCGGCAGCAACAGCGCCGAGGCCATGGCCATCCTCTTGCGCCTGGAGGGTGAAACCGCCGCCTGATCCGGTTCTGAACTGCGCTCTCCGACAATCACAACAACAAGGGACGTCCCATGCACAAGCCGCTTCGCTCCATCCTCGCCCTGACCCTGCTCGTCGCCACTGGTCTGGCCCAGGCCGAAGACTGGCAACTCGCCAAGCAGGAAGACGGTATCCAGGTCTATACCCGCGCCGTCGCTGGCTCCAAGTACAAGGCCTATCGCGGCGTGGTCCAGATCAAGGCCGATCCAGCCACCATCGCCAAGCTGCAGGACGATCCGGTGGGCTCCTGCAAATGGATCTTCCGTTGCCAGTCGCTGCAGGTGCTCAAGCGGCAGGACAACCAGGCCTGGACCTACATGCGCATCGAGATGCCCTGGCCGGTGACCGCGCGCGACGTGGTCTTGCATATCACCGAGCAGAAGACCCCCGACGGCGGCTTCACCCGCACCCTCGAAGGCCAGCCCGACTATCGTCCTGCCGCCGATGGCTATGTGCGGGTGGCGAGCTTCCAGGGCCAGTGGCGCGTGGTGCCGAAGAACGGTGGCTCGGAAGTGACCTACGAGGCCCAGAGCGAGCCCGGTGGCAACGTGCCGTCCTGGCTGGCCAACAGTTTCGTGGTGGATGCCCCGCTCAACACCCTGAAGGGTCTGCGCCAGGCCGCGCAGCGCTGATCCGGCGTCTCTAGGCAAAAGGCCTGGCTCCCATGGCGCCAGGCCTTTTTTATACCACCCCTGTGCCGGATCTTGCCGGCCCAAGGTATTCCCTGGTAGCCTTTTTTAATACCACCCCTATAGCGCTGAAGCAGAGGGGATTCACCTCTCTGCTTCAGCGGTGGTAATCAACGAGCCGGGTTGGCTGCCGAATGACTGCGTTTCTTGCGCCGCCAGCCGTCCACCAGGCGGAAGGCCAGCAAGGCGGCGCCGATGGCTGCGTAGATCGACCACTCTTCGAGATCCGAGCGCACGATCCAGAGATAGTGCAAGAGCCCCAGGCCCAGCACCAGGTAGGCCAGCCGATGCAGTTCCTTCCAGCGCTTGCCCAGGCGGCGCATGGCGGGGCGGTTGGAAGTGACGGCCAGGGTCAACAGGATCAGCAGGGCCGCGGCGCCGACGATGATGTAGGGCCGGCGCTGCAATTCCACCCCCAGTTGCGACAGGTCGAAGCCCAGGACGAAAGCCAGGTAGCCCAGGAAGTGCAACAGGGCGTAGGTGAAGGTCCAGAGGCCGAGCTGACGGCGGATCACCGGCCAGAGCTTCCAGCGGGTGAGGCGCGACAGCGGGGTCAGGCTGAGGGTCAGCAACAGCAGCACCAGGGCGCCGGTGCCCAGCTTGTCCACCAGTGCCTTGCCCGGATCCGGACCGAGGGCGAAGATCCAGGCCTGGTACAGCCACCACAGCGGCGGGCAGAGCGCGGCGATGAACACCGCGACCCGCCAGAGCAGCAAGCCCATCAGTAGTTTCTCCGCAGATCCATGCCGCTGTAGAGCGAGGCCACTTCCTCGCCATAGCCGTTGAACATCAGGGTCGGCCGCACGTTGGGGCTGAACAGACCGCTGGGCAGGCGCCGTTCGCGGGCCTGGCTCCAGCGCGGGTGGTCCACTTCCGGATTGACGTTGGCATAGAAGCCGTACTCGTTGGGTGCCATGCCCTGCCAGGTGGTGCGCGGCTGTTCTTCCACCAGGCTGATCCGCACGATCGACTTGATGCCCTTGAAGCCGTATTTCCAGGGCACGATCAAGCGTAGCGGCGCGCCGTTCTGGTTGGGCAGCACCCGGCCGTACATGCCTACCGTCATCAGCGTCAGCGGATGCATGGCCTCGTCCAGGCGCAGGCCTTCGACATAGGGCCAGTCCAGCAGGGCGAAGCTGGAGTTCATGCCGGGCATGTGCTGTGGATCCTTGAGCGTCTCGAACCTCACGTAGCGGGCCTTGCCGGTGGGCTCGACGCGCTTGAGCAGGCTGGCCAGCGGAAAGCCCAGCCAGGGAATGACCATGGACCAGGCCTCGACGCATCTCATGCGATAGATGCGCTCTTCCAGGGTGTCGGGGCCGAAGAGGTCTTCCAGGCCGTAGGTGCCTGGCTTGCCCACCTCGCCGTCGACCACCACGCTCCAGGGTTGGGTCGGCAGCTGGCCGGCATGGGCCGCGGGATCGCTCTTGTCCGGCCCGAATTCGTAGAAGTTGTTGTAGTGGGTGGCGTCCTTGAAGGGCGTGATGTCTTCGCCCTTGACCGTGGCCGCCTGCCAGCGGGTATCCGGCAGCTTGCGCTCGAACCAGTCCGGGCCCTTGGCGGCTTCGACGTCGCCGTAGCTGGAGGCGGCGGCCAGGGCCCAGCCGGGCAGGGCGGCGCCGGCAAGCAGGGCGCCGCTGGCACCGAGCAACTGGCGCCGGGACAGGTAGACGGCTTCGGGAGTGATCTCCGACCCACGACAGGCAGAGCGCGGAACGATCTTGATCGGCATGACGGACCTCGATGGGGGGCGCTCGACAGGGAGCGGCTGGCTAACAGCGTGAGACATCCCGGTCGTGAAAAGCTTCCCACGCCAACGATAGCCCGCCGTCCCGGTCCGGCGGAAGGCCGTTGCGCTCGGACGGGCGGGACGTTCAGGCCGTCGCCAGGCACCTTCGGGACCCCGTGCCATACTGCGGCGACCTCTCGCCCTCAGGAGTGCCCGATGAAGAAGCTGATCAATAGCCCCACCGCGGTGGTTCGCGAACTGCTCGAAGGTCTCGTCAGCCTGGATCCCGGCCTGGCCCTGCTGGCCGAGGAACAGGTCATCCTGCGCCAGCCCCTGGCCGCCGCCGAACGCCCGGTGGCGGTGATTTCCGGCGGTGGCAGCGGCCACGAGCCGGCCCATGCCGGCTACGTCGGGGACGGAATGCTGACCGCCGCGGTGGCTGGTGACGTCTTTACCTCGCCCAGCGTGGATGCCGTATTGGCCGCGATCCGGGCGGTCGCCGGGCCCGCCGGGGCGCTGCTGGTGGTCAAGAACTACACCGGTGATCGTCTCAACTTCGGCCTGGCCGCGGAACTGGCGCGCAGCGAGGGCATTCCGGTCGAGACGGTACTGGTGGCCGACGACGCCGCCCTGCGCCATACCGTGGCTCCGGAGCGGCGCCGCGGCATCGCCGGCACCGTGCTGATCCACAAGCTTGCCGGCGCGGCGGCCGCAGCCGGACGGTCGCTGGCGGAGGTGGCCAGCCTGGCCCGCGCTGCGAGTGCCGAACTGCGCAGCATGGGTGTCGCCCTGGGCGCCTGCACGGTACCGGCGGTAGGGCACCCAGGCTTCCAGCTGGCGGAGGACGAGGTGGAGTGGGGCCTCGGCATCCATGGCGAGCAGGGCGTCGAGCGCGGCCCCTGGCTGGGCGCCGATGCCACCGTGGCGCGGCTGCTGGATACCCTCATCGAAGACGGCGGCTACGCCAGGGGGACGCGCCTGGCGCTGCTGGTCAATGGCCTGGGCGCGACGCCGCCGCTGGAACTCGCGCTGATGGCGCGGGCGACACTGCTCCAGTTGCGTCAGCGCGGCCTGGTGGTGGCGCGGGCCTGGACCGGCACCTTTCTCAGCGCCCTGGACATGCCCGGCTGTTCGCTGTCGCTGCTACCGGTGGATGAGGTGCGCCTGGCGCTGTTCGATGCGCCGACCCTGGCCCGCGCCTGGCCGGGCTCTGGCCAGGTACCGGCGGCACCCACGCTGTTGTCCGCACCTGCGGCGGTAGCCGAAACAACCCCATGCACCCCTGGTCCCCTGGCCGAGCGTCTGCAGGCGGCGGCAGATGCGGTCATCGCCAGCCTGCTGGCCAACGAAGCTCGCCTCACCGACCTGGACAGCCGCGCCGGGGATGGCGATCTGGGCACCAGCCTGGCCCGTGGCGCCGAGGCGCTGCGTGCCTTGCCAGCCAGCGCCTGGTACGCCCCGGCCAGTGCCCTGGCGGCCATGGGGCAGGCTCTGCGCCGCGCCATCGGCGGCAGCTCCGGACCCTTCTACGCCTGCGCCCTGGTCCGCGCCGCCCAGGTGCTGGACGGGGTGGAGCGACCCACGCTGGCCCAATGGGCCGAGGCGTTCGATGGCGGCGTCCAGGCCCTTGCCGAACTCGGCGGCGCCCAACCGGGCCAGCGCACCATGCTCGATGCCTTGCGACCGGCAGCGGATGCCCTGCTGGCCGGTGCCCGGGCTGGTGCCAGCCCGGCGCAGGCCTTTGCCACGGCCCTCGCTGCCGCTCGCGAGGGCGCCGCGGCTACCGCCGAGATGCTACCGGCCCAGGGTCGCGCCAGTTACCTGGGCGAACGGGCCCGCGGCATTCCCGATGGCGGCGCCGTGGCGGTGGTCTGCTGGCTGGAAGCCCTGGAACCCGTGATCGCCCGCTAGCGCGAGTCAGCGCCATGGCCGGTCCCGCGGCGACCGGGCCAGCCATGGCGGCAGACCAGCGACAGCAGGGCGCCAACGAAGGCCAGGGCCATGTCCTTTTGCGCGTCCCAGGGGTCGCCCTGGGCGCCGACGAAGGCTTCCGCGGCGTCGCCCGCCAGCAGATCGGCGCCCAGCCATTCCATCAATTCGTAACCGGCTGAGGAGGCCAGGATGAATTCCAGGGCCACATAGGCGCTCCGCCAGCCGCGCAGCCCGGTCAGGCCCTGGACCACTTCCCGAATTGGCCGGGCCAACAGCAGGCCATAGGCGAGGTGGACCAGCCGGTCGTAGTGGTTGCGCTGCAGATCCAGGACCTCGGTCAGCCGGTAACCGATCAGGGCCTGCCAGGCGTCGTCGTAGGGCACCCGGGAATAGGTGTAGTGGGCGCCGATCTGGTGCAGCACCAGAAAGCCGAAGAGTTGCAGGCTGGCGCTGGCCGACAGCCGAAGCCGTCGCTGGACCAGGGCCACGCCCAGCACGGCGATGATCACCAGTAGCTGCTCGATCGTCCAGGTGAAACGGTCCAAGGGGGACCAGCCGAGCGCCAGGGTAAGGACGGCCAGGGTCAGCAGAAGAAGGAGTTGCAGACGGGAACAGCGGGTGGGGTTCAAACGCGAGAGCCTTGTCCGGAATGCGGAGCGTCGCGACGACGGCCCCTGCTGCGTGGACCTCCGCTCGACCGCCAGCGTTCGAATGCGGCGACCCGATATCGTCGCGGCGTCGCTGCAAAAACAGCAAGCGCAGCGGAGGCACCGGCGCCGCTTGCCCGCGGTCCCACGGGCAGGACCTTTCCCTCCCCTGGAGCTCTCGATGTCCATCCTGCCACCGCTCTCGGCTTTCGATTCGAGCCTGGCACTGTTGCGCGAAGGCTATGCCTTCATCAGCAATCGCTGCGATCGCCTGGATAGCGATGTCTTCGCCACCCGGCTGTTCCTGCAGCCCATCCTCTGTCTGCGTGGCCAGGCGGCGGTGGAGCTCTTCTATCGTGAGGAACGTTTCACCCGAGTGGATGCCGCGCCCCGGTCACTGCGCCAGACACTGTTCGGCGAAGGCGGCGTCCAGGGCCTGGATGGTGCGGCTCACCGCCAGCGCAAGGCGCTCTTCCTTGAGATTACCCGGCCGGCGCGGGTGGAGGCCTTGATCACCCGGGTGGAACGGGAGTGGCGCGCCAGGCTGCCCAGCTGGCAGAGCCGCGGAGAGATCATCCTGCTGGACGAATTGCATCGCCTCTATACCCGCGCGGTCTGCGACTGGGCGGGCGTCACCCTGGCCCCGGAAGAGGAGGGGCAGCGCTGTGCCGACCTGGTCGCGCTGCTCGAAGGCGCCGGCAGCCCAGGCCTGGCCAACCTGGGCGCTCGCCGGGCACGTCGGCGGCTGGAGCGCTGGCTTGGCGGGCAGGTCGAGCAGGCCCGCAAGCAGCCGGCACCGACTGGCAGCGCCCTGGCGCTGATCGCGCAGCACCGGGAGCCGGATGGTCAGCCGTTGTCGCCACGGGTGGCCGCGGTGGAGCTGCTCAATGTGCTGCGGCCAACGGTGGCCGTAGCACGCTTTTCCACCTTTGCCGCCCTGGCGCTTTACAAGCAACCGGCCTGGCGCGAACGGTTGCGGGCCGATCCCGCCGCCCGGTTGCCTTTCGCCCAGGAGGTGCGACGCTTCTACGCCTTCTTTCCCTTCACCGTGGCGCGAGTACGGGAAACCTTCGAATGGCACGGCGTCGCCTTCCGCCGCGGCACCCGCGTCCTGCTGGATCTCTATGGCACCAATCGCGATCCGCGCAGCTGGGAGCGTCCCGAGGTGTTCGAGCCCACGCGCTTTGTCGCCGAGGCGATCCCGGCCGCCGCCTTCGTACCCCAGGGCGGCGGCGATGTGGCCCATCAGCACCGCTGTCCGGGCGAAGGCATCGCCCTGGCGCTCATGACCTCCGCCCTGCGCCTGCTGCTGCAGGACATGACCTACCAGGTGCCAACCCAGGATCTGCGCATCGATCTGGCGCGGATGCCGATGCGCCCCGCCAGCGGCCTGATCCTGAGCGAGGTCCAGGCGGTGCAGCGCACCCGCAGTTCGGTGGCCTAGCTTGCTCCGGGGGTCGGAGCGCCTCGTCATGGCGCTCGCGCAGCAGCAGCGGCCGGTCAGGCAGGCCGCGGCGCCACCTGGGTACGTGCCGTGAGCAGACTCACCAGCACGAAGCTGACCAGACTCAGGCCGAGGCTGAAATAGATCGGCGTATTCGCCTCCAGGCCGTCCTTGAGCATGAAGACGATGGCCGCGATCGAGCCCAGCAGCATGCTCGCCAGCGCTCCGGCCGTGGTCGCGCGCGGCCAGAGGATGGCACCGAGCAACGGCACCAGGATGCCGCCCACCAGCAGGTTGTAGGCCAGGGTCAGGGCGCCGATGACGTCATTCACCAGTAAGGCGACGGCGAGCACGGCCAGGCCGGTCAGCAGGGTGAAACCACGTGCCATGCCCAGGGTCGAGGCCTTGCCGCCACGCAGCCGGGGCAGGAGGTCCTCGGTCAGGGTAGTGGAGGCCGCCAACAGTCCGGCACTGGCGGTGGACATCATGGCCGCCAGGGCGGCGGCGATCACCAGGCCGCGGATGCCGTCCGGCAGGGTACTGCGGACGATGGCGGCGAAGGCGTTGTTGGCATCGCCCAGGTCCGGCAGCAGCACCCGGGCGCACATGCCGATCAGCGCGCCTACCAGACCATAGAGTACGCAATAGATGCCGGCCAGGCTGCCCGCCGCTCGCGCCACGCCTTCACTGCGCGCGGTGAAGACCCGCTGCCAGATGTCCTGGCCGATCAGGATGCCGAAGAAGTAGATCAGGAAGTAGGTGAGGATGGTGTCATAGCCAATGCTGGTCAGGGCGAAGGCGCTGGCCGGCAGCTTGGCCACCAGGGCGTCCCAGCCACCGACCCGGGTCAGGCAGATGGGCAGCAGCACGAACATCAGGCCCGCGGTCTTGATGACGAACTGGACGATATCGGTCAGCGTCAGCGACCACATGCCGCCGATGCTGGAATAGATCACCACCACGCTGCCGCCGAGCAGAATGGCGCTCCAGAACGGCAACTCGAACAGCACCTGGATCACCGTGCCCATGGCCAGCACCGAGACCACGCTGAGCATCAGCGCATAGACGAACATGATGGCGGCGCTGGCCTGGCGCGCCAGAGGCGTGTAGCGCCGTTCCAGCACCTGGGTCACGGTATAGATGCGCAGCTTCAGCAGTGGCTTGGCGAGAAACAGGTTGAGCACCAGGATGCCGCCGCCCAGCATGGCGCACAGCCAGAAGCCGGACAGGCCATGGACGTAGCCCAGCCGCACCGTGCCCACGGTGGCGGCGCCCCCCAGCACGGTGGCGGCCATGGTGCCCAGGTAGCAGGCCGGACCGAGGTTGCGGCCGGCGACGAGGAATTCCTCCTGATTGCGGGCACGGCGCATGCCGTACCAGCCGAGCAACAACATGGCCAGGGCATAGGCCAGGACGACGGAAATATCCAGGATCATTGACGGGATCTCTTGTAGGGCTGAGCAAGGCCGGGCGCGCCGGCCCCATGACAGGGTTCGGGATCAGGCGGCGCGGATGCCTGGAGGTGTTGCGCGGGCACGTCGGCGTCTGGGGCGCCGTGCACCGGCCGGGCCATAGACGGCAACCGGTTCCGGGAACAGCAGGAGCAAAATCAGGTAGAGCAGGGCGGCGCTGCCCAGGGCCAGGGGCAGGCTCAGGTCGATGCCGCCGGCCAGCGCGCCCAGGGGGCCCACGAACTGGCCGGGCAGGTTGACGAAGGCCAGCCCGAGCAGGGCGCTGGGAATCCAGGCGCCCATGCCGCGCCAGTTCCAGCCGTGGTGGAACCAGTAGCGGCCACCGCGCTGGCCACGGGTGAACACCTGGAGGTCGTCCGGGCAATAGAAGCCCCGGCGGACCAGCAGGCCCAGGATCATGATCACCATCCAGGGGCTGGTGCAGGTCACGATCAGCACCGCGAAGGTTGAGACGCTCTGCACCAGGTTGAAGCTGAAGCGCCCGATGAAGATGAAGGCGATGGCCGCCAGGCCGATCAGCAGGGTCGCCCGCACCCGGGTCAACAACCGGGGCAGCACGCTGGAGAGATCCAGGCCGGTGCCATAGAGCGCCGTGGTGCCGGTGGACAGGCCACCGATGACCGCCAGCAGGCACACCGGCAGGAAGTACCAGGTGGGGCTTATGGCCAGCAGGCCACCCACATAGTTGTTCTGCGCGATATAGGCGGGGGCCTGCACCGCCACCAGGGAGGCGGTGGCCAGGCCGAACAGGAAGGGAATCAGGGTGGCGGTCTGAGCCGCGATCACCGCCAGCAGGATGCGTCGGCGCGGCGTCTGCCGGGGAATGTAGCGCGACCAATCGCCGAGAAAGGCGCCAAAGGACACCGGATTGCTCATGGCCACCAGCGCCGCGCCGATGAAGGCGGCCCAGAAGCCCGGTTGGCCCAGTTGCAGGGTGCCTTCGTAAGCGGCGTCGAAGCTGCCGGCGAAGGCCGGGATGCCGAGCAGGAACAGCAGGCTGGCACTGATCACGGCGATCTTGTTGACCCACAGCATGAAGCGAAAGCCATAGAGGCAGACCGTCAGCACCAACATGGCGAACAGTCCGTAGGCCAGGCCCAGGGTCAGGGCGTTCTCCGGCAATCCGATCAGGCGCTGGGCCCCGCCTATCAGGGCGTCGCCGGAACTCCACACCGACAGCGAGAAGAAGGCGATGGCGGTGAGCAGGGAGAGAAAGGAGCCGACGATACGCCCATGCACGCCGAAGTGAGCGCCCGAGGAGACGGCGTTGTTGGTGCCGTTGAGCGCGCCGAACAGACCCATGGGCGCCAGGATCAGCGCGCCACACAGGACCCCGCTTGCGATGGCCAGCACCCCGGCCTGGAACGACAAGCCGAATAGGATCGGAAAACTACCCAGGACGGCGGTGGCGAAGGTGTTGGCACCGCCGAAGATCAGGCGGAAGAGATCGAAGGGGGTAGCATGGCGTTCGTGGTCGGGAATCTGCTCGACCCCGAAGGTTTCGATACGGGTGATGCCGTCATGATGGTCCATGGATGACGCCTCGACACGGTTATACGCAGGCTGGACCTGCGTTCTTGTTGTCGGCGGACCAGGGGGTCCGCCGGTGTTCGGCAGCGAAAAGACAGAGGGTGGGTGACCGTCATGGCGGGTCACCGCACCTTGGAGGGTCAGCGGTAGGCGACCCCCGGCAGCACACAGAGCATCTCGTAGAGCAGATTGGCGCCAAGCAGGGCGGTATTGCCGGTGGTGTCATAGGGCGGCGACACCTCCACCAGGTCGCAGCCCACCAGATCGAGGCCGCGGCAGCCGCGGATGATTTCCAATGCCTGGATGGTGGTCAGGCCGCCGATTTCCGGCGTGCCGGTCCCCGGTGCCCAGGCCGGATCGATGCTGTCGATGTCGTAGGACAGATACACCGGCCCGCCGCCCACCCGCTCGCGCACCTCGGCCATCAGCGGGGTCAGGGACTGATGCCAGCACTCCTCGGCCTGCACCACCCGAAAGCCCTGTTCGCGGCACCAGTCGAAGTCGTCGGCGGCATAGCCCTGGGCCCGCAGGCCGATCTGCACCACCCGGTCGCAGTCCAGCAGGCCTTCTTCCACGGCGCGGCGGAAGGTGGTGCCATGGGCGATCTTCTCGCCGAACATGTGCTCGTTGACGTCGGCATGGGCATCCACGTGCACCAGGCCGATCTTGCCGTATTTCTTCTTCATGGCCCGCAGGATGGGCAGCGTCAGGGTGTGATCGCCGCCCAGGGTGAGGGGGATGACATCGTGCTCCAGCACCCGGTCGTAGTGCTCCTCGATCAGCCGCACCGTGTCCAGCAGGTTGAAGGTGTTGATGGCGACGTCGCCCAGATCGGCGACGCTCAGGGAGTCGAAGGGCGCCGCGCCGGTGGCCATGTTGTACGGACGGATCATCACCGATTCGCTGCGCAGCTGCCGCGGACCGAAGCGGGTGCCGGAGCGCAACGAGGTACCGATGTCCAGCGGTATGCCGATGAAGGCGGCGTCGAGTCCGGCCGGGGAAGCGAGGTGGGGCAGTCGCAGCATGCTGGCGATGCCGCCGAAGCGGGGCATCTCGTTGCCGCCCAGCGGCTGGTGCAGGATCTTTTCCACGGGTCATCCTCGTTGTGCTGATGACCCGATTGTGCAAAGTCCCTGACAGCCGAAGAATCGGCGCAGGCAAAAAATCACTTCAGAGATTTCTGAACTGATGGCTAGACTGCCGGGCCGCGTCCACCGGGAGTCCGCCATGGCCAATGCCCTCCACGACATCCGCCTGCTCAAGCTGTTCGCCTGCGTGGTACGCCACCAGGGCTTCGCCGCGGCGCAGCAGGAGCTGAACCTGTCCACCTCGGCCATCAGCACCTACATGAGCCAACTGGAAGGGCAGCTCGGGGTCACCCTCTGTCATCGCGGCCGGGGTGGTTTCGCCCTGACCAGCAAGGGCGAACTCTTCCACCAGGAAACCCTGCGGATCCTCGGCGAGATCGAAGGCTTCGAACGCTATGCCACCACCCTCAAGGGCGAACTGAGCGGCACCCTCAACCTGGGCGTACTGGATTCACTGTCCAGCGAGCCGGCGCTGCCGCTGGCTCAGGTGATCGGCAGCTATACCCACGACTATCCCGGCGTTCACCTGCATCTGGCGGTGACCAGTCCCTACGAGTTGCAGCTGGGCGTGCTGGAGGGACGGCTGGATCTCGCCGTGGGCGCCTTTTCCGCGCGCATGAACGGGGTGGTCTACCAGCCGCTCTATCGCGAGCAGCACTGGCTCTATTGCAGCGATCGGCATCCACTGTTCCAGGAGCGGCGTATCCCTGCCGAGGTGATCACCCGCCAGCGCATGGTGCGGCGCGGCTACTGGAGTCAGGCCGAGCTGGCACGCCATGGCTTCAAGGAAAGCGCCGCCACCGTGGAAAGCATGGAGGCCCAGCTGATTCTCATCCTCTCTGGCGCCTATATCGGCTATCTGCCGGAGCACTACGTCCATGCCTGGGTCGACCAGGGGCGCCTCAAGGCGCTGCAACCGGCGACCTTTGGCTATCAGGCGCCGTTCTCCCTCATCACCCGCCGAGGGCGTGGAAGGGAGCCGCTTATCCAGAGTTTTCAACGCATCCTTAAAGCCCAGATGCAACATGCCGATAGTGACTAGGACGATAACCAAGGGGTTACCGTTTTCACCTGTGCGGGCAATTGGCCACCATTTAAATGGTTGATGTCCCACGGAGTAGATAACCCGCTAGATAAGGCACCCGCATGCGCACGAATTTGCCGGTCACCCAACAGGGCCGTACCTTCAAGGAAGAAGAACGACTCATCTCCACCACCGACCTGCAGGGGAACATCACCTACTGCAACGAAGCGTTCATCGCCATCAGTGGCTATACGCGGGAGGAGCTGATCGGCAGTCCGCACAATCTGGTGCGTCATCCCGACATGCCGCCGCCCGTATTCAGCCACATGTGGGCGACCCTCAAGGAGGGCAAGCCGTGGATGGGCATCGTCAAGAATCGCTGCAAGAACGGCGACTTCTACTGGGTCAGTGCCTACGTCACGCCGATCTTGGAACAGGGGCGGGTGATCGGCTACGAATCCGTGCGTTCCCTGCCCAGTGCCAACGAGGTGCGCCGCGCCGGCGAGCTCTATGCACGGATCAATACCGGCAAGGCTCCCGTGCCTCGGATCCGTCGCCTGACCAGCGCCATCTCCGCCTGCTGGTCGACCGTGGCGGCCGCCAGCGTCATCCTGGGCGGTCACTTCATCTTGGACGACACCGCTCAGGCAGCCCTTATCGTCGCCGCCTTGCTGGGTGTCAGTGCCCACCAGCTGTATCGCCAGCGCGCCAGTATCGAGCGCATCCTCGCCGATCATCCCAAGATGTTCTCCAGCGATGTGGTTGCGCCGACCTACAGCGACCAGATCGGCGCCCCAGCGCGTCTGGACCTCGCGTTGCACAGCGAAGCCGCGCGTCTGCAGACCGCCTTGACGCGTCTGGCCGACGTTGGCGACAGCGTGCGCCAGAAGGCCCGCGAGTCTTCGCAGCTGTCCCAGTCCGGGGCGGAGCTGTTGGAACAGCAGCGCCATGAGACCGATCAATCCGCCGCCGCCATCACCCAGATGACCTCCACCATCCACGAGGTCTCGCAAAACGTCCAGGAAACCGCCCAGGCCGCCGCCAACGCGGAGAACATGGTGCATTCCGGACGCGACAAGGCTGAAGAGAGCCTGACCTCCATGCGTGAACTCGGCGCGGCGGTCAGCGACATCGGCCAGGCGGTGGGCGAATTGGCCAGCTCCACCCAGAGCATCGGCAGCGTCGCCGATGTCATCACCGCCATCGCCGAACAGACCAACCTGCTGGCGCTCAACGCCGCCATCGAGGCCGCCCGCGCCGGTGAAGCCGGTCGCGGATTCGCGGTGGTGGCCGACGAGGTCCGCTCGTTGGCCTCCCGTACCCGCGAGTCCACCGAGCAGATCCACCAGATCATCGCCAATCTGCAGGCCAATGCCGACCGTGCCGTGGCCACCGCCAGTCGCGGCGAGGAGACCTCGCGCCAGAGCGAACGCCATTCGGCAGCGGTACGCGAATCCCTGGAGGGCATCAGCGAATCGGTCAGCCTCATCACCGCCATGAGCCAGCAGATGGCCACCGCGGTGGAGGAGCAGAGCCACGTGTCCGAAGACATCAATCGGCAGATCAGCCGCATCGCCGATCTCTCGGACCACAGTTCCGCCCAGGCCCGCCGCGGCTCGGAACTGAGTCGCGAGCTGGAAGGCATGGCCGACTACCTGCACGATCTCACCGCCCGCTTCAATCGCTGAGTCGCGGGGAGGGCGGCGGCGATCCGGTATGATCGCCGCCTCGATTCGCTCTGGAAGCCCTGATGTCCCGTCCCGCTTGCGCGCGCTGCCAGCGTCCCCTGTCGCTCTGCCTGTGCGCGCTGATCCCTGCGCTGGCCAGTCGCACGCGGGTGCTGTTGCTGCAGCATCCCAGCGAGCGGCGCCATCCCCTCAACACCGCACGTCTGGTCGCCCTCGGGCTCAGCAATGCGCAACTGGAGATCGGCGAGACCTTTGCCGACCTGCCGCTCTGGCTCGCCGATCATGATGCCTGGCTGTTGTTTCCCGGCCCCGAAGCGCTCACGGTGAACCTCGTGCCACCCCCGGCTAAGATCGAGTCGAAACGGCTGCTGGTGATTCCCGACGGCACCTGGCGCAAGGCACGGCTGCTGCTGCACGCCAATCCGCTATTGGCCGCGCTGCCCAGGCTCACCCTGCCGCCTGGCGCCCCTTCGCGCTACCGGGTGCGCAAGGCCCCGGCGCCGGATGCGCTATCGACCGTGGAGGCCGTGGTGACGGCGCTGAATGCGCTGGAGGCGCCGCGCCGCTTCGATGCGCTGCTCGCGCCTTTCGAGGCGCTGATCGACGGCCAGATCGCCGCCATGGGGCCGGAAACCTTTGCACGCAATCATGGCGGACCGGAGCAGCGTGACTAGGGGAATTACCCAGGTGCCGGACCACTCTACCTAGAGAGTCAGCAGAGGAGTCACGCCATGTCCCGCTTCCCGATCCGCCCCGATGATGAATTCGCCAGCCTTGCCATGCCCCGTGCTGGCGGCGAACCCGATCAGCCCGATCCGGCGCCCATCCAGCCCAGCGAGCCGGGCGAGCCCACCGTCCCCGATCAGGCGCCGCCAACCCCCATGGCCAGCGCCGCCTAACGCCACGGCGTCACCCATGAAAAAGGGCGATCATCACTGATCGCCCTTTTTTATGCCTATCGGCTAGCGCCGGGTCTTCTGCTTGAGCAGGTAGACCGTTACCGCCGCACAGCTGGTGAAGGCCGCCACCCGTGCCCAGACATAGGGCACCAGCCAGCAGGAAAAACCCACGCTGATCCACATGGCGACGATGGCGTAGACCTTGCCCTTGAGGGGGATGCCGTCGCCTTCCAGGTAGGGTTTGACCCAGGGTCCCAGCCACCTGTGGTTGATCAGCCACAGGTAGAAGCGCTCCGAACTGCGCATGAAGCAGGCCGCGGCCAGCAGCAGGAAGGGCGTGGTGGGCAGCAGCGGCAGAAAGGCGCCGATGATGCCCAGCGCCACGCTGAGCCAGCCGAGGCCCAGCAGCAGGTAGCGGACCCAGCCCTTGCGCTGGCGGGGTCTGGGAGTGGCCTCGTCCATCGCTCAGTGACGCGGCTTGAGCAGCGCCGGCTTTTCTTCGGGGGAATGGCAGAGCAGGAACAGCTGGGTCAGCAATTCCGGAATCTGCACCATCATGTCGGCCACCAGGCGGCGGTCCTGGGCGATCTCGGCGAATTCCGGCTGTTCATCGAACAGGCCCGAACCGACCATAATCGGCAGCAGCAGCTCGCTGACCTCGTCTTCGGCGTCTTCGAACCACACGGCTTCGCGCAGGAACACGCCTTCCATGAAGCCGATGCACCAACCGCGCAGCTCGGAGTCGTCCGGCTCGGGGCCGAGTTCCAGGTCGCAGGGCAGGTCCAGCTCTTCGTCACTGCCCAGCACGCGCAGGATGTGCGCCTTGAGCTGCACCAGGGCGCGCTCGATCTCTTCCTGCTGGGCGGCATCGCGATACTGCGGCGGTTCGGCGAAGAGGGCATCGATCCACTCGCGTTCGGGAACCTCTTCCGGGCAAATGGACAGGGCGGTCAGGTAGCCATGGGCGGCTACGTAGTCGAGCGCTTCTTCGTGCAGATCGTCTGCATCGAGAAAATCGCGCAGACGGGTCAATTGTTCGGCGAAGGACATCGGCTACTTACCTCGGAAAGGATTCGAAAGGGCAGAACGGCCGGAATTGTAGACGAGCGCCCGGGTCACGTCGAACCTGACGACCCTGGGCCGGCCGACGGAAAAGCACCGCCGCAGCGACCTCGGCATCCGTATAATGGCCTTTCCATTCGAGGAGGCTTCATGTCAGAACCTGCGCTGCGCATCCTTAAAGACGTCTTTGGCTACGACGCGTTCCGTGGCAACCAGGCCCGGATCATCGAGCGTGTGGCCAGCGGTGGCGATGCGCTGGTGCTGATGCCCACGGGCGGCGGCAAGTCCCTGTGCTACCAGGTGCCGGCCCTCCTGCGGCCCGGCGTGGCCGTGGTGGTCTCGCCGCTGATCGCGCTGATGGACGACCAGGTCGCCACCCTGCTGGAACTGGGCGTGTCAGCGACCGCGCTCAACTCCACCATGACCGGCGAACAGCAGAGATCCGTCGCCGCGCAGCTGGAGCGCGGTGAGATCAAGCTCCTCTATCTAGCGCCCGAGCGCCTTGTGCAGCCGCGCATGCTGGATTTCCTCAAGCGCCTGCCCATCGCCCTGTTCGCCATCGACGAAGCCCACTGCGTGTCCCAGTGGGGGCATGACTTCCGCCCGGAATACATGCAGCTCGGCCAACTGGCCGAACACTTCCCCGACGTGCCGCGCCTGGCGCTCACCGCCACCGCGGATTCCCGCACCCGTGAGGAGATGGCCAGTCGCCTGCACCTGGAAGAGGCCGAGCGCTTTCTCTCCAGCTTCGATCGCCCCAACATCTTCTACCGCATCGTGCCCAAGGAAGCGCCGCGCAAGCAATTGCTGGCCTTTCTCGCCGAGCGTCGCGGTGATGCTGGCATCGTCTACTGCATGTCGCGCAAGAAGGTGGAGGAGGTGGCCGAGCAGCTCAGCAATCAGGGCTTCCCCGCCTTGCCCTATCACGCTGGCCTGCCCAACGACGTCCGCGCCGCCAACCAGAAGCGTTTCCTCAACGAGGAAGGGTTGATCATGGTGGCCACCATCGCCTTCGGCATGGGTATCGACAAGCCCAACGTGCGCTTCGTCGCCCACCTCGATCTGCCCAAGAGCCTGGAGGCGTACTACCAGGAAACCGGTCGCGCCGGGCGGGATGGCCTGCCCGCCGACGCCTGGATGGCCTACGGCCTGCAGGACGTACTGCTGTTGCGGCAGATGATGCAGAACTCCGAAGGTGACGAGCGCCACAAGCGCATCGAGCGGCACAAGCTCGAAGCCATGCTGGCCCTGTGCGAAGAAACCCGCTGCCGGCGCCAAGTGCTGCTGGCCTATTTCGACGAGCACCTGCCGCAGCCCTGTGGCCATTGCGACAACTGCATCGACACCGTCGAGACCTGGGATGCCACCGAGCCGGCGCGCCAGGCGCTGTCGGCCATCTACCGCAGCGGTCAGCGCTACGGGGTAGGGCACCTGGTCGACATCCTGCTCGGTCGCGAGACCGAGAAGATCGTCAGTCTCGGCCATCAACGCCTGGCGGTCTTCGGCCTGGGCAAGGCGCGCGGCGAAGACGAGTGGCGCACCCTGTTCCGCCAGTTGGTCGCCCGTGGCCTGGCCGAGGTGGACGTCGACGGCTATGGCGGCCTGCGCCTGACCGAAAGCTGCCGACCCCTGCTGCGCGGCGAAGTCCGCATCGAATTGCGTCGTGATCCCAAGCCTCAGCGCGGGCGTGGCACGAGCAGCGGCTCTTCGGCCAGCGCCGCCAGCCAGCTGGTACGTGCCGACGAACGCGAGCAGTGGGAAGTGTTGCGCACCCTGAGACGCAAGCTGGCCGAAGAGCACTCGGTACCGCCCTATGTGATCTTTCCCGACGCCACCCTGCTGGAGATGCTGCGCAGCCAGCCGCGCTCGCTGGACGAGATGAGTCGCGTCAGCGGTGTGGGTGCCCGCAAGCTGGAGCGCTATGGCCAGGCCTTTCTCGACGCTCTCAATGACGGTGGCGCGGCGCCGGCTCCGGTCGCCGACGTGCGTCACGAGGTGCTGACGCTGGTACGCGCCGGCATGACCCCGGAGCAGGCCGCGCGCCAACTGAATTGCTCTGAAAAGAATGTCTATGCACTATTGGCCGAAGCCATTGCCCAACAGCAGATCGCTCTGGAGCAGGCCCTGGACCTGCCGGAGGAGCTGCTGGCGGAAATCCAGGATGCCTTCCTCGAAGACGAAGGCGAATTGCCGCCGGTAGCCCAGATCGCCCCGCGTTTCGAAGGGCGGGTGACCAGTGGCGCGCTGTACTGTGTGCGGGCTGCCCTGCAGGCCGAGTTGGCCGACTAGCTGAGGACGGCGGTTGCTCCGCAGGGCCTACACCCAGAATAATGAGAAAATCCAAGTACAAGGTTTAGCCTGAATGACTACCGATCCACACCTGTTCGGCCGCCAGATCTTTCATGTCTCCCGTGCCTGGCGCGCCGAGCTCGACCGTCGCCTGAGTCACCTGGGGTTGTCTCAGGCGCGCTGGCAGGTGTTGCTGAACCTGGCGCGGATGAAGGGGGTCCAGCCCACCCAGCGTGAACTGGCCCAGAGCATCAGTATCGAGGGGCCGACTCTGGCCCGCTTGCTGGATGGCCTGGAAAAGCAGGGGCTGGTCAAGCGCCTGGCGGTCACCGAGGACCGTCGTGCCAAGCGCATCATGCTGACCCAGGAAGCCGGTCCGCTGATCGAGAAGATCGAGACCATCGCCGAGGCCCTGCGCAAGGAGCTGCTCAGTGGTCTCGACGATGAAGAGATCGCCATCTGCCAGCAGGTGCATCAGCGCGTCCTCGCCAATCTCGAGCGCGGCTGACCGCCGTCTGGCGGCTCGCTCCGTCCGGGTACCTCCACCCAGCACAGGTACTGGATCTGGCCGGAGCGTCTGGCATCGCCGCTAGCGCTCCATCCCATCCGCAGCCGTCCTTTTCGCGCTGCTGGTCATCGGTTTGCCGTCTGTCGGTATCGATGCTACGTTCCAGCGTGGCGGAGGCGATTTTTGTGAGCCACCGCGCTAAAACACCGGTTTCTTCGAATACCTGACGCAGCGGTATCCATGGTCGCGAAACGCCGTCCCCTTGCCTTTGTCATCCTGTCGGCCGCTGCGCTGACCACTCTTCCTCAAGCGGCGCTCGCGCTCGGCCTGGGGGGCATCACCCTGCAGTCAGCTCTCAACGAACCCCTGCGTGCACGGATCGAGCTGGTCAACCTCGGCGATGCCGATGCCGGGGACTTCCGCATCCACCTGGCGGCGAACGAGGCGTTCGCCCAAGCCGGTGTGGATCGCACTCAGTTCCTCGACGATCTGAAGTTCACTCCGCACCTGCGCACGGCGGCGGGCAGCTATGTCGAAGTGACCTCCCGCCGCTCACTGGTCGAGCCCTATCTGGGCTTCATCGTTCAGCTCGAGCAGCCGGGTGGCAAGCAGCTGCGCGAATTCACCCTGCTGGTGGATCCACCGCGCAGTGGTGGCACGCCCACCAGCGTCGCCAGTACCGCCCCGGCGCGCGTCCAGGCGGCGTCCGCTCGCGCCGCTGCCCCGGCCGCCGATCCGATGGTCCGCCAAACCGTATCTGCACCGCGCCAGGGGCTGGCGCCCTCGCCAGACCTAGCCGCTGGGGAGGGCGTTTACCAGACGCGTCCCAGGGATACCCTCTGGAGCATCGCCAAGCGCCTGGGGCCAATGGCCAATCGATCGGCCGAGCAGCTCATGGCCGATCTGTTCGCCCTCAATCCGGCGTCCTTCGCCAACAATGATCCCGGACGACTCAAGGCCGGTCAGCGCCTGCGCCTGCCCGTGGGTGTCAGCGAACCTGCGCCGCGGCAGCCGGCAGTCGCCAGGACCACGCCGCCCGCACCCAGCCCGGTACCCGCCGCACCAGTCGCCACGGCGCCCGCCCTGGCACCGGCACCTGCACCTGCTGCGCCAGCACCGGCCGCAGCACCCGTCGCTGCGCCGGCACCGGCACCGGAATCAGTGGCGCCTCCAGTAGCGGCGCCGCAGCCGGCCGGAAGCTCTGCCGAAGACACCAAGCCCCTGCTGGTGACGCAGGACCTCGGGCGTCAGGTTGGCGACCTGGAAGGTCAGCTGACCCAGCTGCAGGAGCGTTACGACGCATTGCTGGCACAGAAAGAGGTGATGATCGAGCAGCTCCAGCAGGACCGTGAAGGTCTGCAGCAGCAATTGAAGCAGGCGCGTTCGGTGGCCCTGGCCACGCCGACGCCCGTACCCGCGACGCCGGCACCGGAAAGCCCTGCCGCTCAGGCGGCGCCCGTCGCCTCCAGTCCTACCGCGGGCAGCACCGACGAAGGTCTGTTGTCACTGCGCTCGCTGTTGTTAGCGGGTGGCGCGGCCCTGCTGGCCCTCGCCGGTGTGCTCTGGTGGCGCCGGCGGCAGGCGGAAGACGTCGTCTTCGACGACGCGGGTGACGTCGAAAGTGTCGAAATGGTCGAGCCCTTGCCTGAGCCTGTGCTGGCCGCTACTCAGCCGGTGATCGCCAAGTCGAAGGCCAAGCCCACAGCCGTCGCTGCCAGCCCGGCGCCGGTCGACGATCATGCCGGTCGTGCGGAGATCTACATCGCCTATGGCCGCTACGGCCAGGCGCGGGAAGTGCTGGAAAGCGGCCTGGCCGAAGATGATCGGCGCCAGGATCTGCGGCTGCTGCTGCTCCGGGTGCTGGCCACCCTGGGCGAGGCTCCGGCATTCAGGGAGCACGAACAGCGTTTTCTGGCGCTGGGAGGCGTGGCGGCGAGTCTGGCGGTCCTGCATGCCCAGTTTCCCGGGATGTCCGCCGATCCGGTGGAGCCCCTGCTAGAGGACGATCTGGACCTCGACCTGCCAGCCTTCGATGCGCCGGCCAGCGAATGGTCGGCGGAATTGCAGTTCGCCGAGCCGGCGGTACCCGCGCCGGTGACCGAGGAGCACTATGATCTGGATCTGGCGGATCTGAGTCTGGATGAAGCCATTGCCCTGACCGAAGAGCTGGACGCCGATTCCGGCTGGAAGCAGGCCGACGCCCTGGAAGTCACCCTGGAGGACGATTTCCCCGAGGGACTCGGTGAGCTGCCTGCGGTCATGGAACTGGACCTGAGTCTCGATGAGCACTTCATGGCCGATACCATCGCCCGGCGGTTTGCCGAGGCCGAGGCCTGTCTCGACCAGGGTGACGTCCAGCACGCCACCTCGCTGTTGCAGGAAATCGTCAGCGAAGGCAGTGACAGCCAGCGCGAACGGGCCGAGATCCTGCTCTCCCGGATCGCCTGATCAGAAGCTGTTGCCCAGGTTGATGTAGAAGGCGTGCTGGCCCTGGTCGCTCAGACCATAGGTGAACTTGAGCGGTCCCAGGGGCGTGTCCAGTCCGAGGAACAGGCTGGCCGCGCTGATGTTGCCGCTGTCGTAGTCGTCATCCCGATTCCAGATCCGTCCCCTTTCCAGGCTGCCGCCCAGATAGACCGGGGTGTCCAGCGGAAACAGCGATCTCTGGGTGAGCTGGTGGTAGTAGATCAGCCGCGCCAGACCGTAGTTCTGGCCGGACAGGGCGTCCTGCCGATAGCCGGAAAGTTGCCAGGCGCCACCCAGCAGGAAGCTGCTGGTCACCACATTGGTGTCGCTGTCGGTCGACAGCGTCCGCCCTAGACCGCCACCCAGCACCAAGGTGTTGTAGCCGTAGCTGAGCGCCTTGTTCAGGTGCAGATCCAGTTGGCGGTAGCGCGAATCCGAGCCCAGGCTTGGATCGAATTGCTTGAGTGTCAGTGCCAGGTCCTGGCCCTCACGCGGGAAGTTCACGTCGTCCAGATCGTCCAGGGAATAGCGCAATTCGTAGAAGCTTTCGGTGAAGGATTCCTCCGGCGTATCGCGCGGTCCGACATGCATCTTGGTACTGCCCCAGTCGTGGCCGATACCCAGCCGTACCTCGGCCTTGTTGCCGATCTGCCGACCCAGGTTCAGACCGAAGCCATAGCGTTCGCGCCGATATTCGGCGACGGGGTCGTTGCGTTCCAGCTGTTCGATGTTGCGGGCCTCGCCGCCGACGTAGGGCGCGATGAAGTAGCGGGAACCGACGTCCAGCGGCTGGTAGAACTCGCTGTAGAGCTCCTGATGATCGCCGATCTGCACCCGCGTCAGCCATTCGCCGCCCAGGCGATTGAGGCCGTTGACGCGATAGCTGGCACCGAAGTTGAAGGTGCTGTCACCCCGCAGGTCGTCCGACAGATTCAGGCCCAGTCGCAGGAAGTCGGTGCCGCTGCGCTTGCCGCGGGCATAGATCACCAGCACGTTGTCGCCGGGGCCGTCTCGGCGGATGCGGTATTCCACCTGGTCGAAATAGTCCAGGCCGTAGAGGGTGCTCATGTCGTCCTGCAGGCGCTCGACATTAAGCGGCTCGCCCAGTCGCTGACGGATATAGTGCCGGATGACCTCGTCCTCGACCTTGGAGTCGTTCTCGATGCGGATCGCGTCGATGACCGGGGTGCGGCTGCTGGGTGTGCGCGCGGCCGCGACCGCCGTGGAGCGTTCGCCGTGCGCGTCCTTGCGCAGCACCGCCAGTTCGCCCGCCATGGCCATGGTCGCCCGATAGCCTGCATCGATCAGTGCCTCGACCTCGCTGAAGTCGGCGCTGGTATAGCTGGCCAGCGGCGGCTGGATCAGCAGGTCCTGCTTGCCCAGCGTCGCCAGCTGCGCCTGGGAATTGTTGCGGGTCATCAGGGTGGTGGATTGATTGAGCACGTCGAGTACCGTGGTCAGGTCCTTGCGCTTGAGCAGGGGAGTGCCGATGTCCACGACGACCACTCGTTGCGCACCCATGTCACGGGCGACATCGATGGGAATGTTGTCGACCATGCCGCCATCCACCAGCAGGCGGCCGTCGATCTCCACCGGAGCGAATACCGCCGGAATCGACATGCTGGCGCGAATGGCCCGGGGCAGGTGGCCATGGTCGAAGACCACCTTCTCGCCGCTGGTGATATCCGTGGCCACGGCGCGAAAGGGGATAGCCAGCTGATTGAAATCCCGGGTGTCACTGGTATGCACGAACAGCTTTTCCAGCATCATCCCCAGGTTCTGCCCCTGGATCACGCCGATGGGCAGGCCCAGGGTGCCGTCGTCACGAAAGCTGAGCTTCTGCTTGATCAGGAAATCCCGGTCGTCCTGCTTGCGGCGAAAGGGCACGTCCTTGCGCGGTGGCTGGTCGGAGAGCACCTGGCCCCAGTCCATTTCCAGGGCGATGCGTTCCAGCTCCTCGGCGCTGTAGCCGGCGGCATAGAGTCCGCCGATCACCGCACCCATGCTGGTGCCAGCGATGGCATCCACCTGAATGCCCTGTTCTTCCAGGGCTTTGAGCACGCCGATATGCGCCAGTCCCCGCGCGGCACCGCCGGATAGCACCAGTCCGACCTTGGTCGGCGGCGCGCTCCAGGCCAGAGTGGACAGCAGAAGGCAGGCAACCAGCAGCAACGGGCGCATAGGATGGACCACATGGCGGACAGGATCGGGGGCTGCGTATTATAGGGAGCCCAGGCCTTGCGAGGTGTATCGTGGCGGACGCCAAACCCTTCATCACCATCCACTACTGTACCCAGTGCCAATGGTTGTTGCGCTCGGGCTGGCTGGCTCAGGAACTGCTCAGCACCTTCGGTACCGATCTGGGTGGGGTTACGCTGCTACCGGGAACCGGTGGCGTCTTTGAGATCGCCTGTGGCGGGGAGGTGCTCTGGGAGCGCAAGAGAGACGGCGGCTTTCCCGACGCCAGAACGCTGAAGAACCGGGTCAGGGACCTGATGTTTCCGGAACGCGATCTGGGTCACGGCGAAGGACAGCGGCGCGACGGGGGAGATGGCGCCCCCGAAGGGGCGTGAGATCAGGCTTCCGTACTGACCGTGTCCCGTACATCGAGAGCGTTGGTGGCCGGCGCAGCGGCAGGTGCGCTCACTTCGGCCGCGCGTATCTCGACGGCGTGCAGGCCCTTGGGGCCCTGAACGATATTGAAGTTGACCGCCTGGCCCGCCTTCAGTGTGCGGTAACCGTCCATCTGAATGGCCGAGTAATGAGCGAATAGGTCTTCATCACTGTTATCTGCAACGATGAAGCCATATCCTTTGGCGTTGTTGAACCATTTGACCTTGCCACTGAGCATACCGGCTCCCTCTGCAAAGGACTCCAAGCCTGGAGTATCATTCGACTACAGTTCCAGTGAATCCACACAGACGCCACTACAACGGAACCCTTGGTACCTCGTCGGTACAGGATGTTTGTAACACCCTTTCAGCCTTAGTCAAGGCGAGGCACTAGGCGGCTGAGACGTGGATCAAGCTCTTTTTTTCCTGCTATTCATCCCGTAATTCGGAATCGATCAGAATGCGTGTAATCGACCCCATCCGACTGGCGGCGGACGACAACCAACATCAGGACGGCGACAACGGTGGCCTGGCGGTGCAGGAGGCAAAACCTGCGCTAAAACGGCCAGCCAGATATCGCGTTCTGATGTATAACGATGACTACACCCCCATGGAGTTCGTCGTAGAGGTGCTGGAGAGCTATTTCAGCATGAACCGCGAGGCCGCTACCCAAGTGATGCTTACCGTACATACCCAGGGAAAGGCGGTCTGCGGAACATTTACTCGCGATGTCGCTGAAACCAAGGCCATGCAAGTCAATCAATATGCGAGGGAGTGCAACCACCCGCTGTTGTGTGAAATCGAAATCGAAAGTTAGATCTGTGCTGCTTGGGCTACTGTGCTGCTTGGGCTATGAGGTGAAGCTATGTTGAATCGTGAGCTCGAAGTCACCCTGAATCTCGCCTTCAAGGAGGCGAGGACGAAGCGTCATGAATTCATGACCGTTGAGCACCTCCTGCTGGCGCTGTTGGATAACGAAGCGGCCGCCACCGTGTTGAGAGCCTGCGGCGCCAACATCGATCGCCTGCGCCGCGATCTGTTGGAATTCATAGATTCCACCACGCCCCTGATCCCACAGCAGGATGACGAGCGCGAGACCCAGCCGACGCTGGGCTTCCAACGCGTTCTGCAACGCGCAGTTTTCCATGTGCAGAGTTCGGGCAAGCGCGAAGTGACCGGCGCCAATGTGCTGGTGGCGATCTTCAGTGAGCAGGAAAGCCAGGCGGTGTTTCTGCTCAAGCAGCAAAGCGTGGCCCGGATCGACGTCGTCAACTTCATCGCCCACGGTATTTCTAAGGTCCCCGGCGCTGCGCCCGAAGCCGAGCAGGACCAGGATGCGGGCGAGGAGGAGGGTGCTGAGCCCAGCTCCTCCAACAATCCGCTCGAAGCCTATGCCAGCAATCTCAACGAGCAGGCCCGTCAGGGTCGTATCGATCCGCTGGTCGGTCGCGAGCAGGAAGTCGAGCGCGTCGCTCAGATCCTGGCCCGTCGTCGCAAGAACAATCCCTTGCTGGTGGGTGAGGCAGGCGTCGGCAAGACCGCCATAGCCGAAGGCCTGGCCAAGCGCATCGTCGATGGCCAGGTGCCTGACCTGCTGGCCGACAGCGTGGTCTATTCCCTGGATCTTGGCGCCCTGCTGGCGGGTACCAAGTACCGCGGCGATTTCGAAAAGAGATTTAAGGCATTGCTGGCGGAACTGAAGAAGCGCCCCCATGCGGTGCTCTTCATCGACGAGATCCACACCATCATCGGTGCCGGGGCTGCCTCGGGTGGGGTGATGGACGCCTCCAACCTGCTCAAGCCGCTGCTGTCCTCCGGTGAGATCCGCTGCATCGGCTCGACCACCTTCCAGGAATTCCGCGGCATCTTCGAGAAGGACCGGGCACTGGCGCGGCGCTTCCAGAAGGTCGATGTCGTCGAGCCGTCGGTGGATGACACCTACGGCATCCTCCGTGGCCTCAAGGGGCGCTTCGAACAGCACCACCACATCGAGTACACCGACGAGGCGCTGCGCGCAGCAGCCGAGTTGGCCGCGCGCTACATCAACGACAGGCACATGCCCGACAAGGCCATCGATGTCATCGACGAAGCCGGTGCTTACCAGCGCCTGCAGCCCGAAGACCGGCGTGCCGAGCGCATCGATGTCCAGCAGGTCGAGGACATCGTCGCCAAGATCGCACGGATTCCCCCCAAGACCGTCAACAGCTCCGACAAGGAACTGCTGCGTAACCTGGAGCGCGATCTCAAGCTGACCGTCTTCGGTCAGGATCTGGCCATCGAATCCCTGTCCACCGCCATCAAGCTGTCTCGTGCCGGTCTGAAATCGCCGGACAAGCCGGTCGGCTCCTTCCTCTTCGCCGGGCCTACGGGTGTCGGCAAGACCGAGGTGGCGCGGCAGCTGGCCAAGGCCATGGGTGTGGAGCTGGTACGCTTCGACATGTCCGAGTACATGGAGCGGCATACCGTGTCCCGTCTCATCGGCGCGCCTCCCGGTTATGTCGGTTTCGATCAGGGCGGTCTGCTGACCGAGGCCATCACCAAGACCCCGCACTGCGTGCTCCTGCTCGACGAGATCGAGAAGGCTCACCCGGAAGTGTTCAACCTGCTGCTGCAGGTCATGGACCATGGCACCCTGACGGACAACAATGGCCGTAAAGCCGACTTCCGCAATGTGATCCTGATCCTGACCACCAACGCTGGTGCCGAAACCGCTTCACGCGCGTCCATTGGCTTCACGCTGCAGGATCACACCACCGATGCCATGGAAGTCATCAAGAAGAGCTTCACGCCGGAGTTCCGCAACCGTCTGGATACCATCATCCAATTTGGCCGCCTGAGCACCGAAGTCATAAAGAGCATCGTCGACAAGTTCCTCACCGAACTCCAGGCGCAACTCGAAGACAAGCGTGTACAGCTCGAAGTCAGCGATGCTGCCCGTGGCTGGCTGGCGGAACGGGGTTATGACGTGCAGATGGGCGCTCGTCCCATGGCGCGGCTCATCCAGGACAAGATCAAGCGGCCGCTGGCCGAGCAGATCCTGTTCGGGGAACTGGCTGACCATGGCGGCATCGTTCATATCGATGCGGTGGACGACGAGCTGGAATTCGAGTTCGAGACCACGGCCGAACCTGCCTGAGGGCAGGTCGCGATTTACAATCGCTCATGAAAAAGCCCGGCATAGCCGGGCTTTTTCATGAAAGGATCCGCTTAGCGCGCGCGGTAGGTGATCCGGCCCTTGCTCAGATCGTAAGGCGTCAGTTCCACGCGAACCTTGTCGCCCGTCAGGATGCGGATGTAGTTCTTACGCATCTTTCCGGAGATGTGCGCGGTGACGACGTGCCCATTTTCCAACTCCACGCGAAACATGGTGTTGGGAAGGGTGTCGACGACAGTACCTTCCATTTCGAAGCTGTCTTCTTTCGACATATATAGAAAAGCCCTCGGTGACAAGATAGGCCCAGAGCAGTCCGGGCGAAAAAGGCCCATATTCTGACAGAAATTCAGAAAAAGCGCTATTTCATCAGGCCAGGGCGACCCAGCGTTGGTTGACGAAGAGCTCTATGGGGCGATACTCGGTCTTATAGGACATCTTGCGACACCCTTTGATCCAATAGCCGAGATAAACCGCATTCAGCCCCAGGCGGCGGGTTTCGGCGATCTGCCAGAGGATGCCGAACACGCCCAGGCTGCGCTTTTCTTCGCTGGGGTCGTAGAAGGTATAGACCGCCGACATGCCATTGGGCAGCACGTCGGTGACGGCAAGACCGATCAGGCGGTCCTCGACGCGCATCTCGTAGAAGAAGGCGTAGGGCAGATGGCTGACCAGGAAGGTGGAGAACTGGCCTCGACTCGGCGGGAACATGTCACCGTCGGCGTGGCGTTCGCTGATGTAGCGGGCGTACAGCTGGTAACGCTCCTCGGTAAAGCCCGGGTCGCAGCGGGTGACCTTGATGTCGAGGTTGCGCTTGAGCACTCGACTCTGCTTCCGGCTAGGGCGGAAACGAGCGACGGGAATGCGCGCGGGAACGCAGGCTTTGCAGAGCTGGCAGTGGGGGCGGTAGAGATGATCGCCGCTGCGGCGAAAGCCCAGCTCGGACAGCTCGGCGTAGATCTGACCGTTCATGGGCTGCGAGGGGTCGAGAAACAGCGTGGTCGCCTGCTCGTTGGGCAGGTAACTGCAAGCGTGAGGCTGGGTTGCGTAAAACTTGAGTCTCGCCAGCTCGGTCATGTCGAATCTCTACATAAGCCTGGCCTGAGTGTAAGTCACCCGCAGGAGGTAGGCCAGGCGGCCATGCTGGCCTGATCCAGGTATTTGGCCAGGTAATCGGCAAAGCGTTCCCGTGACAGGCTGCTCGCGCCCAGGCTCTGCAAATGTGCGGTTTGCATCTGGCAGTCGATCATCACGAAGCCCCAGGCCGCCAGATCCCGTACCAGGGTCACGAAGCCGATCTTGGAGGCGTTGTCGACATGGCTGAACATGGACTCGCCAAAGAATAGCTTGCCCATGGCGATGCCATAGAGCCCGCCGACGAGCTGATCGCCGTCCCAAACCTCCACGGAATGGGCCCAGCCTTGGGCATGCAATTCCTGGTAGGCCTGGCGCATTTCCGCGGTGATCCAGGTGCCGTCGGCATCGCGTCGCGGACCGGCGCAGGCCAGGATCACCTGAGCGAAGGCCTGGTCGTAGGTGACGCGTAGTGGGGTCTTGCGCAGGGTCTTCGCCAGACTGCGGGAGACATGCAGGTCCGGCGGGAAGAGCACCGTACGGGGATCCGGCGACCACCAGAGTAAGGGTTGGCCAGCTTGATACCAGGGAAAGCAGCCGTGACGATAGGCATTGACCAGACGCGCCGCGCTCAGGTCGCCGCCGATCGCCAGCAGGCCGTTGGGTTCGCGCAACGCCTGCTGCAGGGGCGGGAAGTCAGGGCTTTCGCGGGTCAGCCATTTCACCATGGTAGGGGAGGGCGCCTTCTGATACAGGAAGCTGAGGGTATGAGCTTGTGCGTAACAAGCTCAAGAAATCGTCATAACTCTTTGTCAGGACAACGAAAGAATGCTCCAATGTTGTGCCTGAAGGCGGTTCCGGTACGACCGTCCGCTATCGTGCCATGTTTCGTTGCGGGACTGTAGAACCAGGGCCCGGACGATCTAGAATGGCGCACTGTTTTTGATTCACGGTCACACGTTCCGTGTGCGGGAAAAGCGCGCTTGAAGCAATCCAGTTCTGTCAGCCACGTCAACCAATGGCGTGAGCATCTGCATTATCGTCTCAAGGAGGTGGTGCTCATCGCACTGGCCGCCTTGTGCCTGTATCTACTCATGGCTCTGCTGAGCTACGACCCTTCCGATCCGGGCTGGACCCACACCAGTCGCATCGACCAGGTCCATAACACCGCTGGCCGCGCCGGCGCCTGGCTGGCCGATGTGCTGTTCATGGCACTCGGCTATTTCGCCTTCGTGTTTCCCGTCCTGCTCGCCGTCAAGACCTGGCAGATCTTCCGTAAGCGGCATCTGCCCTGGGAGTGGAGCGGCTGGCTATTTTCCTGGCGCCTGACCGGCCTGGTGCTGCTGGTGATCTCGGGTTCGGTGCTCGCTTACATTCATTTCCATGCCGTGTCCGCCCTGCCGGCATCGGCGGGCGGTGCCCTGGGCGAGAGCCTCGGGCAGCTGTCGGTCGCCGCCCTGAATGTCCAGGGCAGTACGCTGCTGTTCCTCGCGCTCTTCCTGCTGGGACTGACGGTCTTTACCGATCTGTCCTGGTTCAAGGTGATGGATTTCACCGGCAAGGTGGTGCTGGATCTCTTGGATCTGGTGCAGGGTGGCTTCAGCCGCCTGGCCGGCGGTCGCCGTCAGGCCCCGGAGCTGGACACCTTCGACGAGCCGGTGTCGCCGCCGGTTGCGCGCAAGAGCAAGGCCCGCGAAGTGCCGGTTCCGGTCGCCGACGAAGACCTGGATGACCTGCTCGACATCGCACCGCCCCCACGGGTGGAGCGCGCCGCGCCGCGCATCGAGATGCCCGCGGCCAGTCGCTTTGTCGCCGAAGCACCCGAGTCCGCGCCTGTGGCTGCCGCGCCTGTCCCAGCGCCTGCCAATGTCGCCGCGCCCACGCCGCCGCCACGCAAGACGGTGCCAGCACCGGCCCCCGCGCCCTATTCGCCGGCGGCTGCCGTGGTCCGGGTCGACGCGGATCTGGAAGGTACGCTGCCGCCGCTGTCGATCCTGGATCGCGCCGAGAAGAAACAGCAGAGCTATTCGCCGGAATTCCTCGAGAACATGTCGCGCCTGCTCGAGGTCAAGCTCAAGGAGTTCGGCGTCGAGGTGATCGTGGAGAGCGTCCATCCCGGTCCGGTGATCACCCGTTTCGAGATTCAGCCGGCGGCCGGCGTCAAGGTCAGTCGTATTTCCAACCTGGCCAAGGACCTGGCGCGCTCGCTGGCCGTGTTCAGTGTGCGGGTGGTGGAGGTCATTCCCGGCAAGACCACCGTGGGTATCGAGATTCCCAACGAAGATCGCCAGATGGTGCGTTTCTCCGAAGTGCTCGAGTCGCCCGAGTACGCGGCGGCCAAGTCGCCCGTCACCCTGGCCCTGGGTCATGACATCGGTGGCAAGCCGGTCATCACCGACCTGGCCAAGATGCCACACCTGCTGGTGGCCGGTACCACCGGCTCCGGTAAGTCGGTGGGCGTGAACGCCATGCTGCTGTCGATCCTGTTCAAGTCGAGTCCGGAAGACGCGCGCCTGATCATGATCGACCCCAAGATGCTGGAACTCTCGATCTACGAGGGCATTCCACACCTGCTCTGCCCGGTCGTGACCGACATGAAGGAAGCCGCCAACGCCCTGCGCTGGAGCGTGGCGGAGATGGAGCGGCGCTACAAGCTGATGGCGGCCATGGGCGTGCGTAACCTGGCCGGCTTCAACCGTAAGGTGAAAGACGCCGAGGAAGCGGGTACGCCGCTGACCGATCCGCTCTATCGTCGCGAGAGCATGGACGACGAGGCGCCGCTGCTGAAGACACTGCCGACCATCGTCGTGGTGGTGGACGAATTCGCCGACATGATGATGATCGTCGGCAAGAAGGTCGAAGAGCTGATCGCGCGGATCGCGCAGAAGGCGCGAGCGGCCGGTATCCACTTGATCCTGGCCACCCAGCGCCCCTCGGTGGACGTCATCACCGGTCTGATCAAGGCCAACATCCCCACGCGGATGGCCTTCCAGGTGTCGAGCAAGATCGACTCCCGGACCATTCTCGACCAGGGCGGCGCCGAACAGCTGCTCGGTCACGGCGACATGCTCTATCTGCCGCCGGGTACCGGTCTGCCGATCCGGGTCCATGGCGCCTTCGTGTCCGACGACGAGGTCCATCGCGTGGTCGAGGCCTGGAAGGAGCGGGGCGCACCCGACTACATCGAAGACATCCTCAGCGGCCCGGACGAGGGCGGTGGTGCGGGCTTCGACGGTGGTGGCGGCGAAGGCGGGGAGAGCGACGAGGACGATCCGCTCTATGACGAAGCGGTGCGTTTCGTCACCGAGAGCCGGCGGGCGTCCATCTCCGCGGTTCAGCGCAAGCTCAAGATCGGTTACAACCGGGCGGCACGGATGATCGAAACCATGGAAATGGCCGGTGTCGTATCGCCCATGAACACCAACGGTTCGCGCGAGGTCACAGCGCCTGCTCCGGTGAGAGACTGACATCCATGAGGACTTCGATGCACAAGCTGCGTTGCTTCGCCTTGGCCGCCTTGGCCGCTGTAAGCTTTTCCGTCCATGCCGACCAGGCGTCGGTGGGTCGCCTGTCGCAACTGCTGGACAAGGCCCAGACCCTGACCGCGCGTTTCTCGCAGCTGACCCTGGATGGTTCGGGTACCCGGCTGCAGGAAACCGCCGGCAACATGAGCCTCAAGCGTCCCGGGCTGTTCCGCTGGCATTCCGATGCGCCCCAGGAGCAACTGTTGGTGTCCGACGGCAAGCAGGTCTGGCTGTACGACCCGGACCTGGAGCAGGTCACCATCCGCAAGCTGGACCTGCGCCTGACCCAGACTCCGGCGCTGCTGCTGTCGGGTGACATCTCCAAGATCGAAAGCAGCTTCGACGTCACCAGCAAGGACGCCGGCAACGTCGTCGACTTCGTGCTCAAGCCCAAGACCAAGGACACCCTGTTCGACAGCCTGCGGCTGTCGTTCCGCAATGGCGTGATCAACGACATGCAGTTGATCGACGGTGCCGGTCAGAGAACCAACATCCTCTTCTTCAACGTCAAGCTCAACGAGCCGGTGGCCGCGTCCCAGTTCACCTTCCAGGTGCCCAAGGGAGCCGACGTCATCCAGGAGTGATCGCACCCCATGGATCTCTTCAGCACCGCACCCGTCGGGCAGCCCTTGGCTGCCCGCATGCGTCCCGCGAGCCTCGATGAATACGCGGGTCAGCAACACCTGCTGGCGCGGGGCAAGCCCCTGCGCGAGGCGCTGGAACAGGGTGCGCTGCATTCGATGATCTTCTGGGGGCCGCCCGGGGTGGGCAAGACCACCCTGGCGCGGCTGCTGGCCCAGGTTTCCGATGCCCACTTCGAAACGCTCTCGGCGGTGCTTTCCGGGGTTAAGGAGATCCGCCATGCGGTGGAGGTGGCCAAGCAGCAGGCTGCCCAGTATCGCCGGCGCACCATCCTCTTCGTCGACGAGGTGCATCGCTTCAACAAGTCGCAGCAGGATGCCTTCCTGCCCTATGTCGAAGACGGCACCCTGATCTTTATCGGGGCGACCACCGAGAATCCCTCCTTCGAGCTCAACAACGCGCTGCTGTCGCGGGCCAGGGTCTATGTGCTCAAGAGTCTGGACGACGAGGCGCTCGGCGGCCTTGCGCAGCGCGCCCTCACCAGCGCCAAGGGCCTGGGCGATCGGCGCCTGAGCCTGCCCGACGATGCCCTGGCGCTGCTGCTGGCGGCCGCCGACGGCGATGGCCGGCGGCTGCTCAATCTGCTGGAGAACGCCGCGGACCTGGCCGAGGACGGTGGCGTCCTGGATGCCGAGCTGTTCCAGAGTCTGCTCGGCGATCAGCGCCGGCGTTTCGACAAGGGCGGCGAGGCCTTCTATGACCAGATATCCGCGCTGCACAAGTCGGTGCGGGGCTCGAATCCTGATGGCGCTCTCTATTGGTTCGCTCGGATGATCGACGGTGGCTGCGATGCGCTGTACATCGCCCGGCGGGTGGTGCGCATGGCCAGCGAAGACATCGGCAATGCCGATCCCCGCGCCCTGAGCCTCTGCCTGGACGCCTGGGATGTCCAGGAGCGCCTGGGCAGTCCGGAAGGCGAGCTTGCCATCGCCCAGGCGATCGTCTATCTGGCCTGCGCGCCCAAGAGCAATGCCGTCTATATGGGCTACAAGGCCGCCTTGGCCGATGTGCGCCAGAACGGCTCGCGCGAGGTGCCGTTGCACCTGCGCAATGCGCCGACCAAGCTGATGAAGAACCTCGGCTACGGCGACGAATACCGCTATGCCCACGATGAACCGGAAGCCTATGCCGCGGGCGAGGACTACTTTCCCGAAGAGCTGGAGCCGCGCCGTTACTATGAGCCGGTTCCCCGTGGGCTGGAGCTGAAGATCCGCGATAAACTGCAGCACCTGGCGGACCTCGACCGGTCCAGCCCGCGCCAGCGCCGGCCGCGTTCCTGACGCCTGGCCGGCGCGGCTGCCCCCATTCCTAAGCAAGAGACACGGACATGCTTGATTCGAAACTGGTTCGCACCCAAACCGAGGAGGTGGCCGCACGCCTGGCGACCCGTGGCTACGTCCTCGACGTCAGCCTGGTGGAGTCGTTGGAAGCTCGTCGCAAGGCCGTGCAGACCCGCACCGAGACCCTGCAGGCCGAGCGCAACGCCCGCTCCAAGGGCATCGGCCAGGCCAAGGCGCGCGGTGAAGACATCGCGCCGCTGCTGGCCGAAGTCGATCGCATGGGCAGTGAGCTGGAAGAAGCCAAGCGTGAGCTGGATCTGGTCCAGGGCGAGCTGGATGCCCTGCTGTTGGGCCTGCCCAACCTGCCCGACGCCTCGGTGCCGGTCGGCAAGGATGAAGACGACAACGTCGAAGTCCGGCGCTGGGGCACCCCGCGCGACTTCGACTTCGAGATCAAGGACCACGTCGCCCTGGGCGAGACCCACGGCTGGCTGGACTTCGAGACCGCCGCACGCTTCTCCGGCGCTCGCTTCGCCGTCATGCGCGGTCCCATCGCCCGTCTGCACCGTGCCCTGGCGCAATTCATGCTCAACCTGCACACCGGTGAGCACGGCTACGAAGAGACCTATACCCCCTACCTGGTGCAGGCCGAGACCCTGCAGGGCACCGGTCAGCTGCCCAAGTTCGAGGAAGACCTGTTCAAGATCGGCCGGGAAGGCGAGAGCGATCTCTACCTGATCCCCACCGCCGAGGTCACTCTGACCAACCTGGTCGCTGGCCAGATCCTCGACGCCAAGCGCCTGCCGCTGAAGTTCACCGCCCATACCCCCTGCTTCCGCAGCGAAGCCGGGGCTTCGGGTCGCGACACCCGCGGCATGATCCGCCAGCACCAGTTCGACAAGGTAGAGATGGTCCATATCGTCGAGCCGAGTACCTCCTTCCAGGCCCTGGAAGAACTGACCGGCCACGCCGAGACCGTGCTGCAGCGCTTGGAGCTGCCCTACCGGGTGCTGTCGCTGTGCACCGGCGACATGGGTTTCGGCGCCACCAAGACCTACGACCTGGAAGTCTGGGTGCCGAGCCAGGGTAAGTATCGCGAGATCTCGTCCTGCTCCAACTGCGGTGACTTCCAGGCGCGCCGCATGCAGGCCCGCTACCGCAACGCCGAGGGCAAGCCCGAGCTGGTGCACACCCTCAACGGCTCTGGCCTGGCCGTGGGTCGTACCCTGGTCGCCGTGCTGGAGAACTATCAGCAGGCTGACGGCAGCATCCGCGTCCCCGAGGTACTCAAGCCCTACATGGGTGGCCTCGAGGTCATCGGCTGATGGATTACCTACCGCTCTTCCACAAGCTCGATGGCCGTCCGGTGCTGGTGGTCGGCGGGGGCGACATCGCCCTGCGCAAGAGCGTGCTGCTGGCCGAAGCCGGTGCCCGCATCACCCTGGTGGCGCCGGAGATCGAGCCGGAGGTACGTGCCTTCGTCGAGGCGCGGGGCGGTAGTTGCCGGGTCGAGCGCTATGCGGCGGACCAGCTCGCCGGGCATTGCCTGGTGATCGCGGCCACCGATGACGACGCGGTCAACGAGGCGGTGTCCCACGATGCCCAGGCCCTGGGCCTGCCGGTCAACGTGGTGGATGCGCCCAAACTGTGCACCGTGATCTTCCCGGCCATCGTCGATCGTTCGCCGCTGGTGATCGCCATTTCCAGTGGCGGCGATGCTCCGGTGCTGGCCCGCCTGGTGCGCGCCAAGCTGGAGAGCTGGATCCCCGCTACCTACGGTCAGCTGGCGCAACTGGCGCAGCGCTTCCGCGCCCGGGTCAAGACGCGTTTCGCCGATCTGCAGGCGCGACGCATCTTCTGGGAAGAAGTGTTCCAGGGCGAGGTCGCGGAAAAGGTCTTTTCCGGCCAGCCCCAGGCCGCCGAACAACTGCTGGAAGCCAAGCTGACCAGCGAGACGGCCACCTTTCGCGGCGAGGTCTATCTGGTTGGCGCCGGTCCCGGCGATCCGGATCTACTGACCTTCCGCGCCCTGCGGCTGATGCAGCAGGCCGACGTGGTGCTCTACGACCGCCTGGTAGCTCCGACCATCCTCGACATGTGCCGGCGCGACGCCGATCGTATCTATGTCGGCAAGCGCCGCGCCGAGCATGCGGTGCCCCAGGACGATCTCAATCGCCTGCTGGTCAAGCTGGCCCAGGAAGGCAAGCGGGTCCTGCGGCTCAAGGGCGGCGATCCCTTCATCTTCGGCCGTGGTGGCGAAGAGATCGAGGAGCTAGCGGCTGAAGGCATTCCTTTCCAAGTGGTGCCGGGCATCACCGCGGCCAGTGGCTGTGCGGCCTATGCCGGCATTCCCCTGACGCACCGCGACCATGCCCAGTCGGTACGCTTCGTCACCGGTCATCTCAAGGACGGCTCGGCCGATCTGCCCTGGACCGATCTGGTGGCGCCGGGGCAGACCCTGGTGTTCTACATGGGACTGGTGGGGCTGCCGACCATCTGCGAGCAACTCATCGCCCACGGCAAGGACCCGGCCACACCGGCTGCGCTGGTGCAGCAGGGCACCACGCTCAATCAGCGGGTGTTCACCGGTACCTTGCAGGATCTGCCGCAGCTGGTCGCAGAGCATGAGGTGCATGCGCCGACCCTGGTGATCGTCGGCGAGGTTGTGGCGCTGCGCGAGAAGCTGGCCTGGTTCGAAGGTGCCCAGACGGCGGTCTGATCCTCAAGCCGCGCCCTGGATGCCGGCACTGCTCAGGGCCTCGCGGCCAGGGGGCAGATCCAGCTCCAGGGCCGGTCCCTTGGGCACGATGCCGGTCGGATTGATCTGGGTATGGCTGCTGTAGTAATGGTGCTTGATGTGCTGGAGGTCGACGGTCTCGGCGATCCCCGGCCACTGATACAGTTCGCGCAGCCAACCCTGTAGCGCCGGATAATCCCGAATGCGCCGCAGGTTGCACTTGAAGTGACCGTGGTAGACGGCATCGAAGCGAATCAGGGTGGTGAACAGGCGCCAATCGGCTTCGGTCAGCCATTCGCCGGTCAGATAGCGCTGGGTCTGCAGCAGCTTTTCCAGGTCGTCCAGGGTGGCGAAGACCTCGTCGAAGGCCTCTTCATAGGCCTCCTGGGTGGTGGCGAAGCCAGCTCGGTAGACGCCGTTGTTGACCGTCGGATAGATGCGGTCGTTGAGGGCGTCGATGCGACTGCGCAGGGCCTCGGGGTAGAGATCCAGGCAATTGCCGGTCAGCTCGTCGAAGGCGCCATTGAACATGCGGATGATCTCGGCGGATTCGTTGCTGACGATGCGTTCTTCCTGGCGGTCCCAGAGCACCGGTACGGTGACCCGGCCGGTGTAATCGACCTGGTCGCGTTGATAGAGCTGGTAGAGGCGGTCGAGCTGATAGAGCTCGTCGCCACTGGAGCCCTTGGCTGTATCGAAGGTCCAGCCTTCCTCGCGCATCAACCAGCTGACCACTGAAACGCCGATCAGCTCTTCGAGGCCCTTGAGCTTGCGGTAGATCAGGGTGCGGTGAGCCCAGGGGCAGGCCAGGGACACATAGAGGTGGTAGCGACCGGCCTCCGGTGCGTAGCGCGAGACCCCTTCGGGAATGGCCTGCTCGATGCGAGCGATCCAGTCACGACGCTGGGCCTCTTCTCGCTTGAAATGGCCATCCTTGCCATTGTCGTACCAACGGTCCTGCCACTGTCCATCGACCAACAAGCCCATATCGTCATCCTCCGCTGCGTTGCGGTTAGGAACCCGGGGAGCCGCCCCGGGTTCCTGAGGCGACGTCAGAGCGAGCGGTCGCGCGCTTCCCAGCGGCGTTCGGCTTCGCTTTGGGCGCTGACTTGATCCTGACCCAGGGCGCGGAGGGCCACGGCCAGGGTGGCGATGACCGCCAGACGGCCATAGGGGTCTTCTGCCTCGCCGCGCCAAGTGGTGGCCAGCAACGCCGGGTCGAGGCGCTCCGGCTTGACCTGGCGGCGCTCGGTCAGCGCCGGCCAGCTTTCGTCCCAGGCTTCACCGCCACGGGTGCCATAGAGGTGGGCGATGACATCGGGATTGCGCTCGACTTCGCCACCTTCGCCCTTGATGACGATGCTGTCGTCACCCAGCAGGCGACTGGCCTCGCGGTGGACCTCCTGGTAACCCGGGTGGAAGATGCTCTGCAGGATGCAACGCGCCTGGCTGGGATTGAGCAGCCGGACCAGGGAGTGGATCGGCGAGCGCAGGCCGAGCTCGGCCTTGAGATCGATCATCCGCTGCAGTTCGGGCATCCAGGCCGCCAGGGGTAGGAAGGCCGGCTGGCCTCGGTCGAGCAGGGTGCCGGCGTCCTGCCAGCTATCGACCCTCTGCATGCCCAGGTCGGTCAGGCATTGCTCGGTATAGAGTCGGCCCGCGGTATGGGTGCCGCCGCCATGCATGACCACCCGCACGCCACTGCCGGCCAGGCATTTCACCGCCAGCAGGTACCAGGGCAGGTGACGCTTCTTGCCGGCGTAGGAGGGCCAGTCGAGGTCGACGGCGAAGCCTGGCGGCTGCAGCCGCGCCCTGACGGCGCGGGTAAAGCCGGCCAGCTCTTCGGCGCTTTCTTCCTTGTGCCTCAGCAGCATGAGAAAGGCACCGAGCTGCGCATCGGTGACCTGGCCGTCGAGAATCAGGCCCATGGCCGCTTCCGCCTCGGCCTCGGTCAGGCTGCGCGCGCCGCGCTTGCCCTTGCCCAGGGCCCGGACATAGACGGCGAAGGGATGCTCTTCGGGCGTGGTGAAGGTCATAGGCAATTATCCGGTTTCGGCAGGCCGGCCAGTTTGGCGCCGAGCTTGGCTGGCGCGCCCTTGAACAGCAGGTTGAGCTGGAGGCTGGTGCCCAGTTCCGGGCCCAGTGTCTGGGCAATGTACTTGATCAGTGGCCGGTTGGCCGGCGAAAGCTGGAATTGGGCGTAGAAGTCGCGTAGCGCCTGCAGCACCTGCCAGTGGCGATCGGTCAGCTCGATGCCCTCCTTGAGTGCCAGGTACTGGGCCACCTCGGGATTCCACTGGGAGAGATCACGCAGGTAGCCTTCGGGGTCGAGGTCGAGAGGGGCCATACTCAGGTCCAACTGATGACCTTGGCGCAGCTCACGCTCAGGTCGACGAAAGTGGGGTAGTCGATCAAGGTCACGGCGCGCTCGGGTTGCAGGCACCGTGCCTGGACGTCTTCCGCCAAGGCATAGAGGGTCGTCTTGGCGGGAAGCTGTATCAACAGCGCTGCCGCGACGCTGCCTGGGCGCAACGCTTCGACGGCGCCTCCCGTCAGCAGGACGGCGTCCTCGTCGCGCACCCAGGCGAGCCCATCTAGCGCGCCGGCGTCCAGTAGCGGCGAGCGGGAAAACAGGTGCAGGGTAGTCAAATGGAAATCACCTGGTCATGGTCGTGGATCAGCCCTGCCAGGGCCTCGGGCTCCAGTGGCGTCACCCAAGCGGGCAACTGCTCGGGCGTGATGCCCAGACGTTGCAGGGCGGTGGCTTCGGCGTAGATGGCCTCGACACCGAACAACGGCAGCGCGGAGAGATTGGCACTCAGATCCTTCTGCTCCAAGGCAACGCTGTCGGCTGTCAGCAACTGGGTCACGCCAGGACCGGCGAACAGCAGCGCCAGGGGCAGTTCGAAGGCACCGCCGGCCAGTACGATATCCAGGGCCTCGCGCGGACCGGGGCCGCTCAGTGCGGGCTGGCGGGAGATGACGAGGGTGTTCTTGGCCATGCTAGTCGCCTCCAAAGCAGAGCAGGCGATCAGCGTCCTGCACCGCCTCATGCAGTTGGCCCAGACCGGACAGCTGCCAGGGCGCCCGCACGTTCACCGCGCCCTCACGTTCATAGCGCCGTGCCTCGTTTTCATCCAGCAGCCCACGTTTGAGGGCGGCGGCGATACAGACCACGGCGTCGATCTGGTGACGTTCGATCAGCTCACGCCAGCGCGCGGGTAGATCCGACTCGTCCTGGCCACTGACGGTGGCGTAGGAGGCGTTATGAACGCCATCGCGATAGAGAAAAAGTCGCGACAGCTCATGACCCCCGGCCAGCAGTGCCTCACAGAAGCGCAGGGCCCGACGGGCCGAAGGCGCCTGGGGCGGGGAAAGGATAACGATGGCAAATTTCATAGATGTAAAAAGGCCCGCCGAAGCGGGCCTCTTGGGCTACCGCCGATGATCAATCGTTATTGCTGGCGAATCCAAAGATCTGCAGCAAGCTGATGAACATATTGTAGATCGAGACGTACAGGGTGATGGTAGCCATGATGTAGTTGTCTTCACCACCGTGCACGATGGCGCTGGTCTGGAACAGGATGGCCGCGGCGGCGAACAGCACGAAGCCCGCGCTGATGGCCAGTTGCAGACCACTGATCTGGACGAAGAAGGACAGCACCACGGCGCCCAGCAGGATCCAGAAGCCCGCCATCAGGAAGCCACCGAGAAAGCTCATGTCCTTGCGACTGATCAGCGCGTAGGCCGACAGACCGAAGAAGGCCAGGGCGGTCATGCCGGCAGCCGAAGCGATCACGCTGCCGCCGTTGGGCAGACCCAGGTACATGTTCAGGATCGGGCCCAGGGTGTAGCCCATGAAGCCAGTCAAGGCGAAGGTGCTGACCAGCCCCCAGCCGCTGTTACGGGTCTTCATGGTCAGGAAGAACAGGCCGTAGAAGCCGATCAGTACCACGAAGATGTTGGGGTAGGGTAGCCGCATCTGCTGCGAGACGAAGGCAACCAAGCCACTGAATGCCAGGGTCATGGCCAGCAGGGCGTAGGTGTTGCGCAATACACGGCTGACGTCCCGCGGTTGCGCGATGGCAGGGTTGTAGGCGTATTGACGCTCGTTCATGGTGTACTCCAAAGCTAATTTAACGGTGTGATGTACCGTACGACCCCGAAGATAGCAAATGTTGCTTAAGGATCGCTTGCGAGTGTTTGACAGTGTGTTGCCATCAGGTACTATGCGCCCCTCTTACGGAAGTGTGGCCGAGTGGTTTAAGGCAGCGGTCTTGAAAACCGCCGACTCGCAAGGGTCCCAGAGTTCGAATCTCTGCGCTTCCGCCATCTTCGAAGCCCCGTTCCTACGGGGCTTTTTGCTGTCTGCAGGGTCGAATTTCAAGACCTGTTGGGCGAGTGAAAAGGAGGAGTTCCAAAGTTCTTTGGGAACAGCGCCGAGGCCTGACCTTCTATAGCACCCGCCCCGATGAGGTTGGGCATCGCGGCAACCCAGGCCCCGCACGAGAGCGAGGGCTGAGCTGAGTGCGATCGTTGGAAACTGCCTTGTGAGATGAGCAGGCAGGACGGCTTGAGTCAGGGCGTGCAAAGCATCGCCAAACTATCGGTTACCCACCGAAGCTACCGACCCTTGTCAAGCACCATCGTCAGCAGGCTACCATGGCCACCACGAAGATGGTTGCCAGCCCAATACACATGGCGCCCAGGGTGAGCGCCAGTAGGCCCTGATCGCTGGTAAGCGATCTCGGACGAATGAGTGCAGATTTAAGCGGGACGCTATTTAGCCGGCCGTGGGGCCTCGACTCGAAGAGCGTCACTGTCCTTGTCAATTGATAGCGCAACTGAAGTATCCTTTTCAGTTTCGGTATTGGGCTGCGGTACCCAGCTATTGGCCGCGATTGTGGCTTCAGCGAAGCTCAACAGCAAGACCATTGCTGCTACGCAGGTTCCTATGGCAATCGCATTGATCACCTTCTGTTCTTTCACAGGTGCATTCATGTTGCTTGCCTAGCAGGGTCACGTCGAATGAGGTGGTCTGACAACTGCAGGCGGCAGAAGTGCGGAGGTCGTTGGCTTCTCACGATCAACCAAGGCCCGTAACTGCAGTAAGGCGTCGCCCAGCGCGATGTCGCAATCCACAGCCTGAGCGTTGCGTTCGGGGCGGTTGAATACTGGTTTAGCCTGATCCTGTCTGACTACTTTGTACCCCGGTCTTCCTGCTCCGACAGGCTGTAGCCGCTGATCGCTGCAGCCTGGCTGAAACCTTTCGTGCGCCTTGGCGCTCGTCTCGATGGCCGTGCGATTCGCTCTGCTGCGTATCTTGCCCCAGCACCTGTGGGCATGAAAAAGCCCGCGCGAAGCGGGCTTTTTCATGCCGAGGTGCGGCGTCCCAGTCAGGGCGTGTTGCCCTTGGCCAGGGCGGCAGCGATGGCCGGTGCATCGATGGCGTTGGCCAGGACCTGGGTGCCCGAGAGGATGACATTGTTGGTCGGGCCGCTGCCTTTGATCTCGTCGCTGGCGAGCACCTTGCCCTGGTCGTCGAGGACCTGGGTGATGACGTCATAGTCGAAGCGGACGCGCATGTAGGCGTCGGATTTCCATTCCCGCAGTTTCAGCACCAGCAGCTTCTGACCCTGGGGCGCGCGGTCGCTGGCCTGGCTGGGCATGGCGGTAATGGCGGCGCGGGCCAGGGCCTTTTGCACGGCGTCCTGCAGGTCGGCGGAAAGGGGGCTGCCGCTGTAGGTGCGGACGCTCCAGGGATTGTAGTAGAGGCCGCGGATGTTGCCGACGTAGGTGGCGTCCTTGTCTTGGGCGACCACATAGGGACGCTCATCGAGTACCGCGACGGCAACCGGCTTGTCGGCCTTGACGCTGAGTTGCGGGGCGGTCTGGCGGTAGTCGATCTTCTGGCCGATGGCGCAACCGGCGAGTTGCAGCGTGGCGAAGGCGATGAACAAGAGATGAGATGGCTTCATGCGAAACTCCTTTTTCGAGAGGCGCGCAGTCTAAGCCATCAGACTCGTCATGCCAAAATAATGTGATTCAGGTCACTAAATTTATGAGGGCGCGAGTCGGTTGCCGGGCTCTGCAGCCGGGCGGATGCCCCTGACACACTCATCAGTTGGGTGGCAGGCCAGAGGGTTGCCTGCGTTCAGTGGTTGAAATTCACGCAGCCTGTGGGGCGTGAAGGGAAGGGGCAGAGTCGAAGGACAAGACCGTCCTTGGGCTCTGCCCGCGAGCGTTACAGCGTCTTCTTGTATTCCTTGTCCGCCTTCTTGTCTTCGCGGTGGCGTTCCTTGTCCAGCTGGGTATCGGTGCGGTCGGCTTCGTCAGCGGCATGGGCCGCACCCTTGTCGACTTCCTTCCGATCGTGGCGCGCGTCTTCGCTCACGTCACGGCCGTCCTGGCGGACGCTCTTTTCCAGCGGGCTTTCGGCCAGCGCGACCCCCGTGCTGAGGACGCTTAGCAAAACGGTCAGGGTTGCTGCGGTAAGGCGTGATTTCATCGGAGGCGCTCCTGAGTCGAGACAGCGGGAGTGGTCGCCCAAAGCGACCGCTTCGTTTGCAGTAAAGCGCTAAAGCTGGCATTGGGAAAGGAGAGCTGCCGAAGCGCCTTGGTCAAGCGGGCGAGCTAGAGGCCCAGGCGGAGGCGTCGTGCGGGTGCAGACTCTCCAGATGGCGCACGTGGATGCGCACTTCCTGGTGGCTATCACGCAGGGCCACCAGCAGGCGGCGGGCGGCGTCCTCGACGAACATCAGATTGCTGCCGTTGAGGGCGGCGAAGGCCTGTTCATCGGCGCGCTTGACGGCGGTTTGCACCGGGGTGCCCAGGGCCCTTTCGCACTGGTCGATCAAGGGCAGCAGGTTGAGGTCGACGGCGCCTGCCGGAATGCTGACCTGCACCTGTGCCAGGCTGCGCTGACTGTGCGGGGTGGCCAGGGAGGCGTGGCGGCGTAGCCAGCTGGCGACGGTGACCGGATCCACGTGCTCGGCGGTCCCGTGCTCTTCGAGAAAGGCCCGTTCGACCAGTTGGCGGGCCAGGGAGGCGGAGCAGGGGCAGGTGGATGAATAAGGAATTTCGACGCGGGCGCTGAACTGGAAGACGCCGGCAACCCAACTGGCTTCCAGGCGCACTGGATAGCGCTTCCAACCGCTCAGCTCGGCGGTCACCAGGGCTGGGCGACGAACCAGCAGGGCGAAGTCGAGGCGCAGCCGGGCGGCGCGGGAGTCGCAGCTGCGGTGGCTGGTGACCATGTCAGCCAGCAGCGAGCGCAGGCGTTCGGGCGTGAGCGGCTCGCCCAGGCGGTCCAGTAACCGGTAGAGCCGGGACATGTGGATGCCCTTGGCGGTGGCCGCGGGCAGATCGACCTGAACGTCGGCCCTGGCAGGCACGAAGCTGTCGAGATCGCCTTCGCCGAGACGGATGGGCAGGTCGATGCCCTGCATGCCGACCCAATCGAGGGCGGCGGGCAGGGTGGCGGTCTCGCTGAGGGAGACGTCGGGGAGGATGGCGTTCATGGGCAGGGCTTGGCTCAGTGGGGATCGGCGGCTGGGGGCCAGTCGCTGAAGGGGTTGTGCAGGCGCATCCAGGCCGAGGGGCCAGCGGCGAGCTCGGTGTCGGTCAGCAGGCAGGCATCCAGGCGGGCACGCAGTGCGGCTTCGTCCATGTCCATGCCGATGAGGACCAGCTCCTGGCGCGCATCGCCGACACCCTCGTGCCATTTCTCCTTGATGATGGCGACGGTTTCTTCATCGTCCGGCCATTGCTCGGGCGGTACCGCGGCCCACCAGCGCCCGGCGACGCCATGGCGGGCGACGGCGCCGGCCTGGGACCAGGTGCCGGCATGGGCGGGATGGCTGGCCAGCCAGAAGTAGCCTTTGGAACGGACCACGCCTGGCCATTCCTGCTCGACCAGGGCGAAGAAGCGCTCGGGATGAAAAGGGCGACGCGCCTGGTAGACGAAGCTTGTGATGCCGTACGCCTCGGTCTCGGGCGTGTGCTCGCCACGCAGTTCCTGCAACCAGCCCGGCGCCTTGGCGGCTTCGTCGAAGTCGAAGAGACCGGTCTGCAGCACCCGCTCCAGGGGGACGGCGCCGAAGCTGGCCAACTCCAGCCTCGCGCGAGGATTGAGGCTGCGCAGGATGGCCAGCAAGCGATCGCGCTCGGCCGGTTCGACCAGATCCAGCTTGTTCACCACCAGGACGTCGCAGAATTCGATCTGCTCGATCAGGAGGTCGACCACGGTACGTTCGTCTTCCTCGCCGAGAGACTCGCCGCGGGACTCCAGGGAGTCGCTGGAGGCGTAGTCGCGCAGGAAGTTGAAGGCGTCCACCACGGTGACCAGGGTGTCGAGCTGGGCGACATCGCCCAGGCAGCGACCGTCTTCGCCGGCGAAGGTGAAGGTCTCGGCCACCGGGAGCGGCTCGGAGATACCGGTGGATTCGATGACCAGCTGATCGAAGCGGCCGTCCCGGGCGAGCCGCTCCACCTCGAGCAGCAGGTCTTCGCGCAGGGTGCAGCAGATGCAGCCGTTGCTCATCTCGACCAGCTTTTCCTCGGTGCGCGACAGCTCGGCGCCGCCGTCGCGAACCAGGGCGGCGTCGATGTTGACCTCGGACATGTCGTTGACGATGACCGCCACCCGGCGGCCTTCGCGGTTATTGAGAATATGGTTGAGCAGCGTGGTCTTGCCGGCGCCGAGAAAGCCGGACAGTACGGTGACGGGGAGTTTCTGGCTGGAAAGGCTGGCTTGGGTCGTCATGGTCATCACGGGTAGAAGAAGTCGTAGGACGGATGCATCCCTGTGATATGGGCATCGGGATGTATATAAACGTTATAACATAACATTAATGGTGTGTTAAGAAGGCGCCTCTGCCTGGCGCTGAAGCGCCACCCGCAACGTTGATGGTGGTGGCCTGGCTGCCCGTTCCCAGTCTGTGCGGGCAGGCTTCAGAGGCAGGCGCTGCCTAGACGTGTTGACCGCCATTGATATGGATTTCGGCGCCGTTGATGTAGCAGGAGCGTTCGCTGCAGAGGAAGTAGATGGTCTCGGCGACTTCGTCGGGAGTGCCCAGGCGTTTGAGTGGGACTTCGGCTTCCACCAAGCCGTCGGTACCGGGCGAAAGGATGGAGGTGGCGATTTCGCCGGGCGCTATGGCGTTGGCGCGCACGCCCCGGGGACCGAATTCATGGGCCAGTTCGCGGGTCAACGCGGCGAGGCCCGCCTTGGAGGCGGCATAGGCCACGCCTGCGAAGGGATGCACCCGGGAGCCCGCGATGGAGGTGACGTTGACGATGCTGCCCTGGGCCGCTTCCAGCTCCGGCAACAGGGCGCGCGCGAGCAGGGCGGTGGACACCAGGTTGACGTTGAGCACCTGGGTCCAGGTGTCGGCATCGGAAGCCAATACCCCGAGGCGGCTGCCATCGGGCCCCTTGGGTGAGATGCCGGCGTTGTTCACCAGGGCGTGCAGCTTGCCACTGGGCAGGCGCTCGCGGACAGTGGCGACCAGGCGGTCGATCTGGGAAAGGTCGGCGAGATCGGCCTGGATGTGCGCATCGCGAGCTTCCGGCCAGGCGCACTCTGCGGAAAACGGCTGGCGGGAAACGGTGAGCAGCCGCCAGCCCAGGTTGCGGAACAGCTTGACGGTGGCATGACCGATCCCGCGGCTGGCGCCGGTGAGCAGCATGGTACGCTGGGTCATGGGCGGCCCCGGCGGGAAGCAGTGTAGGCGAGAAGCGACAAGGCGAGCATGGTGGTTGGCTCCGGCGTCTGGCAGGCCGGTTCACTATGCCCAAGCTGGGAGCCAGCAGCAATCCGCGGCCAAGGTGCTCAGGCGTCGTCCTGGCGCAACCGGCCATGCTCGGTGCGCACCGTGGCCATGAAGGTCTGCATGGCCGACGACTGCACCCGATGCCGGCGCCGGATCAGCCCGTAGGGCGGCAGCCGGGGTTCGAAGGCGATGGGCAGCACCGCCAGGAGGTGGCGACCAGGGTAGTCGTTGACCACCGACAGCGGGGTCACCCCGAGCATGTCGGTCTGCTGCAGCAGTGCCAGCAGGGTCATGATGGAGGTGGTCTCGACGATGCTGCCGGGAATGTCGACCCGGGCGTCGTGGAAGGCCTGGTTGATGATGGCCCTCATCGGACTGGGGTGCTGCTGCAGCACCCAGGTGTGCTCCTGCAACTCGCCCCAGGTCAGGTGCGTGGCCTGGGCCAGGGGGTTCTGCGCGCCGGCGATCACGCAGAGCACCTCTTCGCCCAGGCTGTCGAACAGCAGCTCCTCGGCGCGGGCGCCGGTGGGAATGCGCCCCAGCACCACGTCCAGCTGGTCCTGCAAGAGCGCCTGGACCAGTACGTCGCTGGTATCCACCTGGATCGACATGGACAGCCGCGGATGACTCTGCTTGAGGGTGGCGATAGTGCGGGTCAGCAGCCCCGAGGCCAGCGCCGGAATGGCACCCACCGCCACGCGGCCGAGATTGCCCGATTCCAGCGCGACCAGCTCCTCGCGCATGCCCGACAGCTCGGCGAAGACCATGCGCGCGTAGTAGATCACCGTCTCGCCGAAGGCCGTGGCGCGCATGCCCCGTGGCAGCCGCTCGAACAGCCCCACGCCCAGCAGGCTCTCGATCTCGTGGAGCATCTTGGTGGCGGCCGGCTGGGTCATGCCGATGTCGTCGGCGGCGCGGCGCAGGGAGCCGAATTCCGCCAGTGCCAGCACCAGCCGCAACTGGCGCAAGCGCAGACGGCTGTGGATGGTGTGGGCATCGGGAATGCGCGTCATGCTGGCGGACCTTGGGGCAGGGGAGCCGGCTAGGGTAGCGCATGAACCCGCGCCCGGCGCAGCTGGGGTGCGTCCGCGCCAGGCCGGGGCGTTCACGAGGGCCGTACCTTGGCTCGCGGCGCGTATTGGCGCAGCGCCTGCAGTCCGCGCGCCAGCAGCGGCCAGCAGAGCATCAGCAGCGCCGCGGTGGTCAGGCTGCCCACCAGGGGATTGGACCAGAAGATGCCCAGTTGGCCGTCGGAGAACAGCATCGACTGGCGAAAGGCGTCTTCGGCCTTGTCGCCCAGCACCGCCGCCAGCACCAAGGGGGCGATGGGATAGCCGAGCTTCTTGAAGGCATAGCCAAGGACGCCGAAGCCGAGCATCAGCCAGACGTCGAACAGACTGTTGTGCACCGAATAGGCGCCGATCACGCAGACGGTGAAGATGATGGGCGCGATGATGCAGAAGGGAATGCGCAGGATGGCGGCGAACAGCGGCACCGTCGCCAGCACCACGATCAGGCTGACCACGTTGCCCAGGTACATGCTGGCGATCAGGCTCCAGACGAAGTCGTGCTGTTCGGCGAACAAGGTCGGCCCCGGGTGCAGGCCCCAGATCATCAGGCCGCCGAGCATCACCGCGGCGGTGGCCGAACCGGGGATACCCAGGGTCAGCATGGGCAGCAGGGCGCTGGTGCCGGCACTGTGGTCGGCGGTCTCCGGCGCTATCACCCCCTCCAGCTCGCCCTTGCCGAAGCCCTCGCGATTCTTCGAGAAACGCCGCGCCAGGCTATAGCTCATGAAGGAGGCGGCGGTAGGGCCGCCCGGGGTCACGCCCATCCAGCAGCCGACCAGGGCGCTGCGCAGCCAGGTCAGCCAGTAGCGCGGCAATTGCTTCCAGGTGGCGAGCACCGTACGCAGGGTGATGCGCGCCTGCTCGCCGCGAAAGACCAGGCCTTCCTCCACCGTGCAGAGGATCTCGCCGATGCCGAACAGGCCGATCACCGCCACCTCGAAGCTGATGCCCGAGAGCAGTGCCGGTTGATCGAAGGTCAGGCGCAGATTGCCGGAGACGGTATCCATGCCCACCGCCGCCATGGCGAAGCCGATCATCATGGCCGCCACCGTCTTCAGCGGCGGATTCTTGCTCATGCCGATGAAGGTGCAGAAGGCCAGCAGGTAGACGGCGAAGAACTCCGGCGAGCTGAATTCCATGGCGAAGGCGGCGATGCGGCTGGAGAGGAAGGTCAGCAGCAGCACCCCGACCAAGGCGCCCAGCAGCGCCGAGGTGAAGGCTGCGGTCAGGGCCTCGCCAGCGCGGCCCTGGCGCGCCAGGGGGTAGCCGTCGAAGGTGGTGGCCACCGACGAGGGTTCGCCCGGGATATTGAACAGGATGGAGGTGATGGAACCCCCGAACAGCGCGCCCCAGTACATGCAGGAGAGCAGGATGATGGCCGAGGTCGGGCTCATGGTGAAGGTCAGTGGCAGCAGCAGGGCGACGCCATTGGGCGCGCCCAGGCCGGGCAGCACCCCGACCAGGATGCCGAGCAGCACGCCGATCACCATCAGGGCGATGTGATGGAAGGACAGGATCAGGCCCATCCCGTGCATCAGGGAATCGAATTCGCTCATGACAGGCTCCTCAGCAGGCGGGCGAGGTCGGCCAGGGGGCCGGCATCCAGTGGCACCTTGAACCAGAGGGCGAAGATCAGATAGCTGGCGAGGCTCACGCCGCCGGCGGTGGCGAGGATCTGCCAGGCGCCGTAGCGCCTTTGCCGCTGGCGATCGCGCGCCATGAACCAGGCGATGAACAAAAAGGCCGTGACATAGAGGCCCAGCAGGGGCAGGGCGACGACGAAGGCCAGCATCGGCAGGAATACCCGCAGCACCTGGCCGAAGGCGGCGCGCTCGACGAAGCCCGTGCGCAGCGCCTGCCAGCGCCACAGGGTCTGCAGTGCCGTAGCCAGGCTGGCCAAGGCAAGCAGCAGGCCGATGTAGAAGGGGAAGTAGCCCGGCTCGGGGCCGGCATCGCCCCAGCCGATACCCTGCTCCAGACTGCCCATCATCACGATGCCACCGAGGCCGGCGGTGAACGCCGCCACGCCCAGTTCCACCCAGCGGGTGGTGATCAGGGAATCTCCGGCCATGGCCGTCTCTCCTGTGTCGGTGCGCCGATCAGCGCTTGAGCCAGCCCGCGGCCTCGAACACCGGGGTGACCCGGGCGGTGTCCTGGGCGATGTAGTCCTGCAGCGCCTGGCCTTCGAGGAACGTCGGCACCAGGGCGTTACGCTCGATATAGGCCTTGAATTCGGGCGTCTGACTCACCTTGCGCATGAGCTCCACATAGAAGGCGCGCTGCTCCTCGCTGACGCCGCCCGGCAAGAGCACGGTGCGCGGGAAGCGGTATTGATCGATACCCAGGCCCTGCTCCTTGCAGGTGGGTACGTCCGACCACGCCTGGGTCTCGGTGACCTTGGCGGTATAGGCCATGCGGCTCTGGCTGAACACGCACAGCGGCACTACCTGTCCACCACGCCACTGGCTCAGGCTCTCGCTGGGATTGTTGACGTTGGAGGTGATGTGCTTGCCAGCCAGCTGGGTCGCCGCCTCGCTGCCGCTCTTGAAGGGTATGTAGGTAAGCTTGGTGCCCTCGGTGCGATTGAGCAGCAGGGTCAGGGTCTGGTCGACGTCCTTCGACTGGCTGCCACCCATGCGTTTGCCAGCCGGGTCCTGCTTGATGGCGTCGATGTAGCCGCGGGCATCCTTCCATGGCGCGTCGGCGTAGCTCCAGAGGATGAAGTCATCCTCGGCGATGGCCGCCACCGGGGTGAGATCGCTCAACTGGTAGCCGAGCTTGGCGGTCAGGGGCAGCAGATAGACGTTGTTGGTGGCGATGACCAGCTTGTCCGCCTCGCCCTTGGCCAGCTTCATCTCCAGAAAAGCCTCGGCGCCATTACCGCCTCCCTTGTTCATCACCACGGTGCTGGCATCGAGCAGCTTGTGCTGGGTGATGATCGACTGGATCAGCCGGCCGAGTTGGTCGGTGCCGCCACCGGGGCCACCGGCGACCACGATCTCCACCTTGCCGTCGGGCTGCCAGGCGGCCTGGGCCAGGGGAGCCGCCGCAGCGGCCAGACACAGGGGGAGGGCGGCGAGCAGGGAGGTGCTGCGCATGGGACTACCTCTTTCTTGTCGTTGTTTTGGGTGGACCGAGTGTGCGCAGCCCCGGGCAATCCTGACCACTCAAAAAAAGGCATGCACCGATAGCCTGAGGTTATGTCGTAGCGGGTGAGCTTGCGGAGACCTTGGCGCCAAGGGCTCTCCAGCGAAACACTGAAAGGCACCTATATCCTCAGGCTATACACCTATATGCAGATTTGATTAGACGGTTATCGAACCGGCAGCCGATAGTCGACCTCGCCAGCCGGCTGCTGAACGCCCATAACAATAATCAGGGGTCACGCCATGCTCTCGACGTCCCGCGCCAACCACCTCGACGAAGCCGCCGCCATACCCACGGCCCTGCAGGCCTCCCGCGTGCGTTGGCGCATCTTCGCCATCATCTTCGGCCTCACCGTCATCAACCTGGTGGACCGCGTCTCCCTGTCCATCGCCATGCCTACCATCGCCCATGAGTTCCAGCTGACGCCGGCCATCCAGGGGCTGATTCTCAGCAGCTTCTTCTGGGCGTACGCCCTCCTGCAGATTCCCGGTGGCTGGCTGATCGATCGCTACGGCCCGCGCCGGGTCATCGGCTGGTCCACCGGCCTCTGGGGCGTATTCCAGACCCTGGCCGCCTTCGCTACCGGCGGCCTATCGCTGATCTTCGCCCGGGTCGCCCTGGGCGCTGCCGAAGCACCGCTGTTCCCCGCCGGTGGCAAGCTCAATTCGCTCTGGCTGGCCTCCAGTGAACGTGGCCGGGGCGCGGTGCTGATGGATTGCGGCGGTCCCCTGGGCGTGGCCCTGGGCGGTCTGCTCATCGCCTACCTGATCGCCGTCTTCGGCTCCTGGCGCACTGCTTTCTTCATCGCCGGTATCGCCACCCTGGCCATGGCCTGGCTCGCCTGGCGCTATCTCCGGGACGACCCGGCGACCCACCCCGGGGTCAATGCCGCTGAACTCGCACGCATCAACGAAGGCCGCACCACCTCGGTGGCCCAGGCGGCCAAGGCAGGCGCCCGGGGCCTGGGCATCGCCCGTCGCTCCCTGGCCGGCATCCTCATCGGTCGCGCCAGTTGGGCCATGGTCTTCTTCGGCCTGCTGACCTGGGGGCCCAGCTACCTGGCCCAGGCCCGTGGCTTCGACATCAAGGGCATCGGCGCCGCTACCTTCGTCATCTTCCTCTGCGGAGCCGTGGGCTCGCTGGTGGGTGGCTTCCTCTGCGACCTGCTGGTGCGCAAGGGCGTGCGCCGCGGCCTCGCCGCCAAGGGACTACTGTCCTGCTCCGGCCTGGTGGCCTTCGTAGCCTTTCTGCTGCTGCCGCACCTCACCGATCCCTACGCTGCCGTGGCACTGCTGTCCCTCACCGCCTTCTTCCTCATGTGGGGCAGCCTCTATTGGAGCTTCCCGGCGCTGCTGGCGGCGCCGGCACGGGTGGGTCTGATCGGCGGGGTGATGAACCTGGCCGGTAGCCTGGGTGGTATCGCCGTGCCCATCCTGGTCGGCCTGCTGCTGCAGCACCTGGGTGGCTATCCGGCGGTACTGGGCTTCTTCGCCCTCTGCTCCGGCCTGTTCATCATCGGCACCCTGCTGATCGCCCTGGACCAGCGGGAGGTGCAGCATGACTGAGCGCTATAGCGGCCCCATCATCGACGCTCACCACCACTTCTGGGAGCCCCGGCGCAACTTCCACCCCTGGCTGTCCGGCGCGGAAACCATTCCCTTCCGTTATGGCGACTACAGCGCCATCAAGGGCGACTACCTCCCCGAGCACTACTTCACCGATGCGGCCGGTCATGACGTGGTCCAGACCGTCTACGTCGAGACCGAGTGGGATCCCCGCGATCCCCTGGGCGAGACCCGCTACGTCCACGAACTGGCGCGCCGCCATGGCGTACCCAACGCGATGGTCGCTCAGGCCTGGCTGGATGCCGAAGACGCTGCAGAGCTGCTCGCCGCCCAGGCCGCCTTCGCGCGGGTGCGTAGCGTAAGACACAAACCGGGCGGTCCTGGTCGTCCGGAGGAGGTCGGCAGCCAGCGCACCCTGATGAGCGATGACCGCTGGCGGCAGGGCTACGCCGAACTGCAGCGCCACGGCCTGCACTTCGACCTGCAGACGCCCTGGTGGAATCTCGACGAGGCCTGCCGCCTGGCGCGGGACTTCCCGGCCATCCAGTTGATCCTCAACCACACCGGCCTGCCGTCCGATCGCCGTCCCGAAGGCCTGGCCGCCTGGCGCGCCGCCCTGGCCCGCCTGGCCGAATGGCCCAATGTGGCGTTGAAGATCTCCGGTCTGGGCCTCGCCGGCCAACCCTGGCGCGCCGAGGACAATGCCTGGATCGTCCGCGAGGCCATCGCCATCTTCGGCCCCGAGCGGGCCATGTTCGCCAGCAACTTTCCCGTCGATCACCTGTGCGGCAGCTACGCCACCATCCTTGGCGGCTTCAAGCGCCTGGTGGCCGACCTGCCCATCACAGCCCAACGCCAACTCTTCCATGACACCGCCCAGCGTATTTATCGACCGGTGGCCGACGTCATCCGCCTGGACCCTTACCTGAGGACTTCCGCATGAGCAATTCCACGCTTCCCCGCCTGGCCCTGGTGCTGGGCGATCCGGCCGGTATCGGCCCCGAACTCATCGCCCGCCTGCTGACCGATGCCGAGGTGCGCGGTCGTGCCCGGATGGTGCTGATCGCCGACGAGGACGAAGCCCGCACCGGCATGCGCATTGCCGGTTGCGAATACCCCTATCGCCGCATCGACAGCCTGGATGCCCTCGACTTCCAGGACGACGTGCCGCTGCTGTATCCCTATCGCGGGGCCGCCGAGGGTGCATTCCCCCGTAGCGAAGCCAGCGTCGTCGGTGGTCGCTACAGCCTGGACACCCTGGCCGTCGCCCTGGACCTGACCCAGGCCGGCCATACCGATGCCATCCTCTTCGGTCCGCTGAACAAGACCTCGCTGCACCTCGCCGGCCTGGGCCACAACGACGAGTTGCACTGGTTCGCCGAGCGCCTGGGGTACACGGGACCGTTCTGCGAATTCAACGTGCTGGACGATCTCTGGACCTCGCGGGTGACCTCCCATGTCGCGCTCAAGGACGTCCCCGGTCTGCTCAGCCAGGAACGGGTGATCGAAGCCATCGAGCTGATCGACAATGAACTCAAGCGCAGCGGTTTGGCCCGGCCGCGCATCGGTGTCTGCGGCCTCAATCCCCACAATGGCGACAACGGCAGCTTCGGCCGCGAGGAGCTCGATCTCATCGGTCCGGCTGTGGAGCGGGCCAAGATGCTGGGCATCGCCGTCGACGGCCCCTATCCGGCCGACACCATCTTTCTGAAGGTCCAGGGCGACGCCCGCGCCTTCGACGCCGTGGTCACCATGTACCACGACCAGGGCCAGATCGCGATCAAGCTGATGGGCTTCTCTCGTGGCGTTACGGTGCAGGGCGGCCTGCCCATTCCCATCGCCACCCCGGCCCATGGCACTGCCTTTGATATCGCCGGCCAGGGCCGCGCCAACGTCGGCGCCACCCGCCAGGCCTTCGAGATCGCCTGTCGCCTGGGCATGTCCCGCCACTGATAGCTATCGAGGCGCCCTAGGCGCTTACCGAATCCGCCGAACCGGCTCAAGGAGCCGGCAGGCCTGACTCATGCTCGAAAAAGGAAACTCACCATGAAAATCACCAGTGTCCGTACCCGCGTCTTCGAATGGAAAGGCAAGGTCGTCCCGCCCCAGGCGCACTTCTGCACCAACGCCACTGACATCCTCTACGAACGCGGCGACGCCATGGGCTCCTTCCGCTTCCATGGCTGGCTGGTGGTGGAGATCGAGACGGACAGCGGCCTGGTCGGCCTCGGCAACTGCGCCCTGGCGCCGCGAGTGGCCAAGGAAATCATCGATCTGTACCTGACCCCCATCGTCATGGGCCAGGATCCTTTCGACAACGAATACCTCTGGCAGAAGATGTACCGCCGCACCCACGCCTGGGGCCGCAAGGGCATCGGCATGGCCGCCATCTCCGCCGTCGACCTGGCGCTCTGGGACCTGATGGGCAAGGCCGTGAACAAGCCGGTATTCAAGCTGCTGGGCGGCCGTACCAAGGAAAAGATTCCCTGCTACGCCTCCAAGCTCTACGCCAACGACAACCTGGACCTGTTCCTGGAAGAAGCCCAGGGCTATCTCAACCAGGGCTTCGACGCCCTCAAGATGAGATTCGGCTACGGACCCAAGGACGGCCCCGCTGGCATGCGGCGTAACCTCGAGCAGGTGCGCGCCCTGCGCGAACTGGCCGGCCCGGACGTCGATATCATGCTGGAGTGCTACATGGGCTGGACCCTGGAATACGCCCGGCGCATGCTGCCCAAACTGGCCGAATTCGAACCGCGCTGGCTGGAGGAGCCAGTCATCGCCGACGACATCGAAGGCTACGTCGAACTCAAGAAGATGGGCATCATGCCCATCTCCGGTGGCGAGCACGAATTCACCTCCTACGGCTTCAAGGACCTGCTCGAACGCCGCGCGGTGGACGTCATCCAGTACGACACCAACCGCGTCGGCGGCATCACCGCCGCGCGCAAGATCAACGCCCTGGCCGAAGCCTGGTCGGTACCGGTCATTCCTCACGCCGGCCAGATGCACAACTACCACCTGACCATGGCCAGCACCGCCTCGCCCATGGCCGAGTTCTTCCCCGTCTTCGACGTGGAAGTGGGCAACGAACTCTTCTATTACGTCTTCAAGGGCGAACCCCAGCCGGTCGGTGGCTACCTGCAGCTGGATGATGACAAGCCCGGCCTGGGTCTGGAGTTGTCCGAAGAGCACCTCAAGGATTTCGACGTGATCGAATAGGGCGCCCATTGGCTGCCGCCCGCGGGGAGGGCGGTGGCCATTTCAATGCCGCGACGCTGAATGGCGCGAGTCGGCGCGTTGTTCGGCTCACCCCGCCAGGATCGCCGCTGCCCCCCGTGGCTGCCGGGTGTACCACAGTACTCGGCTGACCCCGCGGGTCACCGCCACATAACTCAGGCGCAACGCTTCATCGGCCATGGCATCGTCGTAGCTCTGCTGGAAATGTCCGCTGGCGGCATAGAGCGCATTGCGCAGCGGGTGCGGCTGCTGGGGCTGACCGTCGTCCAGCACGATAGCCACCTCGGCCTGCAGTCCCTTGGCGCGGTGAATGGTGCAGGTGCGCACTCCCGGCTGTCGGCCCAGCTGCTCGTTGATGGCTTTCAAAGGTGCATTCAGGCGACTCATCACCATGACCGCGCAACGCTCTGGCCGTTCTCGCTCCGCTGCATAGCTTCGCTGAGCTTCGATTTCACCTAGCAATGAGGTCAACTGGCGACCTATATCGAATTGCGGCACGACCTTCACCCCGTGCCCAAGCTCATTTGCTGCACGAAAGGCCTGGGTTTTCTTGGGTTGCTTGTGCCGCACCTGCGTCAGGATGCGCTCGCCGTCCGCTACGATGGCGGGTGAAGAGCGATAGTTGGTCCCCAGCATCAGCGTCTGACTGGGCGTCTGGCCAGGAAACCAGCGATCGAAATGAATGAACAGCTCCGGCGAGCTGCCCCGCCAGCCATAGATGGATTGCCAGTCGTCACCGATGGCCATCAGCGAGGGCGCGAGCTTCTCCTCGGCAAGCCTGAGTTGCACCTGCTGCAGCCAAAGAGCGATCTGCGGCGAGATGTCCTGGAATTCATCGATCAGCAGATGGGTAAAGGGTCGCAGCCTTTCAATCAGCGCACGGCTAGGTTTCTTTTCCAGGCGATCCGTCAGCACGGCGAAGGCTGTATTGAAGGTGATCAGCCGCTGTTCCTTCAGCACCTTGCCGAAGTGTCGCCAGAACTGCTGCATGGCCTCCAGGAAGATCCGATCCCGCGTCGAGCATTCCAGCTGGCTGCTCTTTATGGCGCCGACCCTCAGGCCAAGGGTTTCGGCGAACGAGGCCTGGCCATAGAAGAGGTCGGGCAGCGGTTGCGGTTGACGCTCACCATTGAGTACGAAGGGCTGCAAAGGCGGCTCGCCTGGCAACTCTTCTTCGTTGGGCGCCGCGAGTTCCAGCAACAGATGGACGCGGCGGCGAAAACTGGCCTCCTCGCGATAACAGTTCCCGTAGGCCTGGAGCAGGAGTTGCCGTTGACCATCATTCAGGGTCGCCCCTGCCAGCATGCCGTTATCCGGTTCTTCCTCACCTGTTGAGTGGGCAGATAGCTGCTCGAACCACTGTGTCGCCCTCAGTTCTGTGCGTGCCAGTTGCGCCAGGGCCGAGTGAAAGGTCCGTACCAGCTCCCGAGCCGATTCGTCATCCAGGGGCGCTTCCCAAAAGGCCAGAACACGTTTGAGCTGGGCACGTAGCTCTTCGCAGGATGCCTTGGTAAAGGAAATGACGGTCAGTTGCTCGCGGGGGATCTGCAGGTGACACAACATGAACACCACCCGCAGTACCAGGGTCGTGGTCTTGCCGGAGCCGGCACCCGCGAAGATTCGCGTCGCCGGCGTACGCGCCAGGATCATCTTCCACTGCTCCGGTGACGGTGGCTGGATGATGCCCTGAGCCACGGCTTGCTCGACACGCGCCTTCATCCGCTGTTCCTGGGAGCGCTTTATCGTGATCGAAGGGCCATAGATAGCGATAGGGGAGGGGATCGCCGCGGAGGATTGGGTAACGGATCGCTCCTTCCCCGCGTCCTTGATGGTGGCTTTGGACGCGGTCTGCCGCTTACGGCCTTTGACCGGCTCGCCTGTGTTCTGCCTGCCTGACGTGGGCTCTCCCTTTATAGGCGCCTCTCCTTTAAGGAAGAGCGTGGTGCGGGGAAACCAATTGCCCAGGGAGTTCTTCAGCTGTTGTCGGTAGCGGGCCAGGATGGAAGTCATGCAATCCTCGAAACATCGTCTGCCGGCATCTTACCCTGCACAGGTGACAGCTCGATCTCGTGGAGGCTTTTTGGTCTCTGCTGAAAGTTTCTTGAAATAACCTGTTGACCTGCCTCAAAACTCCCCTATAATGCGCCCCACTTCCGGCGCAGACGCTGAAGCGGCTTGAAAATCAAGCACTTAGGTCTGGGTCGGGCGAGGGGTCCACGGATTCTTCGCCATTTGGCTCTCGCCTCAGGGTGATGACGAAATGAAGCGGAGGGGGTTGACAGCGTCTCAGGATGCTGTAGGATTCGCCTCCCGCTGCCGAGATTGGTTAGACCGGTCAGGCAAGCGCAAGTGGTTGAGTTGAAACGAAAAAGTTCAAATCAACGCTTGACAGGATGTGAGGCTAGCGTAGAATGCGCGCCTCGGTTAGCGACACGGTCGCAACCAGCTGCTCTTTAACAAGTTGAATCAAGCAATTCGTGTGGGTGCTTGTGAGATAAGTCTGATGTCGCAAGATTATCAGCAACACAAGTAACTCGTGAATTCATGAGTTTTTTGCGATTGCTGAGCCAAGTTTAGGGTTTTCTCAAAACCCGATCAGTCTACTTAACTGAAGAGTTTGATCATGGCTCAGATTGAACGCTGGCGGCAGGCCTAACACATGCAAGTCGAGCGGATGAGAGGAGCTTGCTCCTCAATTCAGCGGCGGACGGGTGAGTAATGCCTAGGAATCTGCCTAGTAGTGGGGGACAACGTTTCGAAAGGAACGCTAATACCGCATACGTCCTACGGGAGAAAGTGGGGGATCTTCGGACCTCACGCTATTAGATGAGCCTAGGTCGGATTAGCTAGTTGGTAGGGTAAAGGCCTACCAAGGCGACGATCCGTAACTGGTCTGAGAGGATGATCAGTCACACTGGAACTGAGACACGGTCCAGACTCCTACGGGAGGCAGCAGTGGGGAATATTGGACAATGGGCGAAAGCCTGATCCAGCCATGCCGCGTGTGTGAAGAAGGCCCTCGGGTCGTAAAGCACTTTAAGTTGGGAGGAAGGGCTTACAGCGAATACCTGTGAGTTTTGACGTTACCGACAGAATAAGCACCGGCTAACTTCGTGCCAGCAGCCGCGGTAATACGAAGGGTGCAAGCGTTAATCGGAATTACTGGGCGTAAAGCGCGCGTAGGTGGCTTGATAAGTTGGATGTGAAATCCCCGGGCTCAACCTGGGAACTGCATCCAAAACTGTCTGGCTAGAGTGCGGTAGAGGGTAGTGGAATTTCCAGTGTAGCGGTGAAATGCGTAGATATTGGAAGGAACACCAGTGGCGAAGGCGACTACCTGGACTGACACTGACACTGAGGTGCGAAAGCGTGGGGAGCAAACAGGATTAGATACCCTGGTAGTCCACGCCGTAAACGATGTCAACTAGCCGTTGGGGTCCTTGAGATCTTAGTGGCGCAGCTAACGCATTAAGTTGACCGCCTGGGGAGTACGGCCGCAAGGTTAAAACTCAAATGAATTGACGGGGGCCCGCACAAGCGGTGGAGCATGTGGTTTAATTCGAAGCAACGCGAAGAACCTTACCTGGCCTTGACATGCTGAGAACTTTCCAGAGATGGATTGGTGCCTTCGGGAACTCAGACACAGGTGCTGCATGGCTGTCGTCAGCTCGTGTCGTGAGATGTTGGGTTAAGTCCCGTAACGAGCGCAACCCTTGTCCTTAGTTACCAGCACGTTATGGTGGGCACTCTAAGGAGACTGCCGGTGACAAACCGGAGGAAGGTGGGGATGACGTCAAGTCATCATGGCCCTTACGGCCAGGGCTACACACGTGCTACAATGGTCGGTACAAAGGGTTGCCAAGCCGCGAGGTGGAGCTAATCCCATAAAACCGATCGTAGTCCGGATCGCAGTCTGCAACTCGACTGCGTGAAGTCGGAATCGCTAGTAATCGTGAATCAGAACGTCACGGTGAATACGTTCCCGGGCCTTGTACACACCGCCCGTCACACCATGGGAGTGGGTTGCTCCAGAAGTAGCTAGTCTAACCTTCGGGAGGACGGTTACCACGGAGTGATTCATGACTGGGGTGAAGTCGTAACAAGGTAGCCGTAGGGGAACCTGCGGCTGGATCACCTCCTTAATCGAAGATGTCAGCTTGCTGGCAAGCACCCACACGAATTGCTTGATTCACTGATAGAAGAGCAATTGAGTTAGTTAGACTCAAGGTAAGACGATTGGGTCTGTAGCTCAGTTGGTTAGAGCGCACCCCTGATAAGGGTGAGGTCGGCAGTTCGAATCTGCCCAGACCCACCAATCGATGGGGCCATAGCTCAGCTGGGAGAGCGCCTGCCTTGCACGCAGGAGGTCAGGAGTTCGATCCTCCTTGGCTCCACCATCTCCACCTACCGCTAACGCGATTGCTTGAAAGCTCAGACATGAGCGTTTACTACCCTGCATAATGGGAAGTGAAACGTTGATGTCTGGTCTTTGATCAGAACTGTTCTTTAAAAAATTGGGAAAGTGATAGAAGTAGACTGCATTAACTGTTTTCACTGGCAGTTAGTGTCGTCAAGGTAAAATCTTGCGAACTCAAGCGCAAGTTTTCGGCGAAATGTCGTCTTCACTCATCTAGCGCCCTGCAGATCGGTAGCGTCCTTGGACGTCAGCGAGATTGCTTGGGGTTATATGGTCAAGTGAAGAAGCGCATACGGTGGATGCCTTGGCAGTCAGAGGCGATGAAAGACGTGATAGCCTGCGATAAGCTTCGGTGAGGTGGCAAATGACCTGTGACCCGGAGATCTCTGAATGGGGGAACCCACCTAGCATAAGCTAGGTATCTTAACCTGAATCCATAGGGTTAAGAGGCGAACCAGGGGAACTGAAACATCTAAGTACCCTGAGGAAAAGAAATCAACCGAGATTCCCTTAGTAGTGGCGAGCGAACGGGGACCAGCCCTTAAGTTGATTTGAGAGTAGCGGAACGCTCTGGAAAGTGCGGCCATAGTGGGTGATAGCCCTGTACGCGAAACGCTCTTATCAATGAAATCGAGTAGGACGGGGCACGAGAAACCCTGTCTGAATATGGGGGGACCATCCTCCAAGGCTAAATACTCCTGACTGACCGATAGTGAACCAGTACCGTGAGGGAAAGGCGAAAAGAACCCCGGAGAGGGGAGTGAAATAGAACCTGAAACCGTATGCGTACAAGCAGTGGGAGCCTACTTTGTTAGGTGACTGCGTACCTTTTGTATAATGGGTCAGCGACTTATTTTCAGTGGCGAGCTTAACCGAATAGGGGAGGCGTAGCGAAAGCGAGTCTTAATAGGGCGTTTAGTCGCTGGGAATAGACCCGAAACCGGGCGATCTATCCATGAGCAGGTTGAAGGTTAGGTAACACTGACTGGAGGACCGAACCCACTTCCGTTGAAAAGGCAGGGGATGACTTGTGGATCGGAGTGAAAGGCTAATCAAGCTCGGAGATAGCTGGTTCTCCTCGAAAGCTATTTAGGTAGCGCCTCATGTATCACTCTGGGGGGTAGAGCACTGTTTCGGCTAGGGGGTCATCCCGACTTACCAAACCGATGCAAACTCCGAATACCCAGAAGTGCCGAGCATGGGAGACACACGGCGGGTGCTAACGTCCGTCGTGAAAAGGGAAACAACCCAGACCGTCAGCTAAGGTCCCAAAGTCCTGGTTAAGTGGTAAACGATGTGGGAAGGCTTAGACAGCTAGGAGGTTGGCTTAGAAGCAGCCACCCTTTAAAGAAAGCGTAATAGCTCACTAGTCGAGTCGGCCTGCGCGGAAGATGTAACGGGGCTCAAACCAGGCACCGAAGCTACGGGTATCACCTTTGGTGATGCGGTAGAGGAGCGTTCTGTAAGCCTGTGAAGGTGAGTTGAGAAGCTTGCTGGAGGTATCAGAAGTGCGAATGCTGACATGAGTAACGACAATGCGAGTGAAAAACTCGCACGCCGAAAGACCAAGGGTTCCTGCGCAACGTTAATCGACGCAGGGTGAGTCGGTCCCTAAGGCGAGGCTGAAAGGCGTAGTCGATGGGAAACGGGTTAATATTCCCGTACTTCTAGTTACTGCGATGGGGGGACGGAGAAGGCTAGGCCAGCTTGGCGTTGGTTGTCCAAGTTTAAGGTGGTAGGCTGACTGTTTAGGTAAATCCGGACAGTTAAGGCCGAGAGCTGATGACGATCCTTCTTTTAGAAGGAGAAGTGGTTGATGCCATGCTTCCAGGAAAAGCCTCTAAGCTTCAGGTAACTAGGAACCGTACCCCAAACCGACACAGGTGGTCGGGTAGAGAATACCAAGGCGCTTGAGAGAACTCGGGTGAAGGAACTAGGCAAAATGGCACCGTAACTTCGGGAGAAGGTGCGCCGGTGAGGGTGAAGGGTTTACCCCGTAAGCTCATGCCGGTCGAAGATACCAGGCCGCTGCGACTGTTTATTAAAAACACAGCACTCTGCAAACACGAAAGTGGACGTATAGGGTGTGACGCCTGCCCGGTGCCGGAAGGTTAATTGATGGGGTTAGCGCAAGCGAAGCTCTTGATCGAAGCCCCGGTAAACGGCGGCCGTAACTATAACGGTCCTAAGGTAGCGAAATTCCTTGTCGGGTAAGTTCCGACCTGCACGAATGGCGTAACGATGGCGGCGCTGTCTCCACCCGAGACTCAGTGAAATTGAAATCGCTGTGAAGATGCAGTGTATCCGCGGCTAGACGGAAAGACCCCGTGAACCTTTACTGTAGCTTTGCACTGGACTTTGAGCTTGCTTGTGTAGGATAGGTGGGAGGCTTTGAAGCGTGGACGCCAGTCTGCGTGGAGCCATCCTTGAAATACCACCCTGGCAACCTTGAGGTTCTAACTCTGGTCCGTCATCCGGATCGAGGACAGTGTATGGTGGGCAGTTTGACTGGGGCGGTCTCCTCCTAAAGAGTAACGGAGGAGTACGAAGGTGCGCTCAGACCGGTCGGAAATCGGTCGTAGAGTATAAAGGCAAAAGCGCGCTTGACTGCGAGACAGACACGTCGAGCAGGTACGAAAGTAGGTCTTAGTGATCCGGTGGTTCTGTATGGAAGGGCCATCGCTCAACGGATAAAAGGTACTCCGGGGATAACAGGCTGATACCGCCCAAGAGTTCATATCGACGGCGGTGTTTGGCACCTCGATGTCGGCTCATCACATCCTGGGGCTGAAGCCGGTCCCAAGGGTATGGCTGTTCGCCATTTAAAGTGGTACGCGAGCTGGGTTTAGAACGTCGTGAGACAGTTCGGTCCCTATCTGCCGTGGACGTTTGAGATTTGAGAGGGGCTGCTCCTAGTACGAGAGGACCGGAGTGGACGAACCTCTGGTGTTCCGGTTGTCACGCCAGTGGCATTGCCGGGTAGCTATGTTCGGAAGAGATAACCGCTGAAAGCATCTAAGCGGGAAACTTGCCTCAAGATGAGATCTCACTGGAGCCTTGAGCTTCCTGAAGGGCCGTCGAAGACTACGACGTTGATAGGTCGGGTGTGTAAGCGCTGTGAGGCGTTGAGCTAACCGATACTAATTGCCCGTGAGGCTTGACCATATAACACCCAAACAATCTGACCGCAGTCAGAGCGTGAGGAAGACGACGCCGAAAACGGCGCGTGGGTTCGCAAGACCCAAGACGAGTTGTCTACTTCGATCACCGACCCAATTGGGCCAGCCAGGTAAGCTTCAACGCCTGGCCAGCCAACCGAATTGCTTGACGAACATAGAGCATTGGAACCACCTGATCCCTTCCCGAACTCAGAAGTGAAACGATGCATCGCCGATGGTAGTGTGGGGTTTCCCCATGTGAGAGTAGGTCATCGTCAAGCGCCTAACACCCAGCACCCCCGCTCAGATCACTCTGGCGGGGGTGTTGTCTTTGGGGCGGGAAAAGTTTGGCTGGACGCCAAGGCACTTGGGCCGATAGCCCTGCCAGCGGAAGCCGGGCAGTCATGCGGCTGAGGTTGCCCTCACCCTAGCCCTCTCCCGGGGGGAGAGGGGACGTGAGCGGAGTGGCTGAGGCTTGAGCTGTGCTTGCTGGATCAGGTGCGGCTGGAGGTCTGCAAGAGCACCGACAGCCCGGCGTAGCCGGGCTGTCGTGTTTGAAACGCGGCACAGACCCGGCGTAGGTTGGTGCTGAGCGCAGCGAAGCCCAACAGGCCGCAGACCACCTAGCTATGGCCGCGATCACGTTGCTGCTGCCAGGGCGCTGCCGAAGCAGATAGAGCGCATCGCCGTATGAAAGACATCGTAAGAGTGCTGCGATAGGCAGGCTTCGTCGTACCACTGGTAGGACTGTCGATACTCTAATCTGTAATGATTCTGGATCCGCTTCAATCTCATGCGTTTTTTCGGTATACAATGCCCAGTGGCCTAAGGCCGGTAGGCAAGGGGTGCGCAGCGTCGTACCCCTTTTTTCTTTGCCTGACCAATCAAATTTATAGCGTAGCCTAGGATCCTATCCCTTGAACGTTGGGATCCGCGGACTGTTGTTTAGGTGACGCAAGCGATGAAAGCGCAAGCGAAGGGGATTCGATTTTGATCAAGGTGCTGGTTGTCGACGATCATGATCTTGTTCGTACTGGCATCGTGAGGATGTTGGCGGATGTGGCAGGAATTCAGGTCGTCGGCCAGGCCGACAGTGGCGAAAATGCACTAAAGCTGGCTCGCGAGCTGGAGCCGGATGTCGTCTTGATGGATGTCCGGATGCCTGGTATCGGCGGGCTGGAAGCCACTCGCAAGCTGCTGCGCAGTCGCTCCGATCTGAAGGTGGTGGTCGTGACCGCCTGTGAAGAAGATCCCTTCCCGACCCGGCTGCTGCAGGCCGGCGCGGCAGGGTATCTGACCAAGGGGGCGGATATCGAAGAGATGATCACCGCCATCAAGCAAGCTTTCGCCGGGCGGCGTTACATCAGTGCGCAGATCGCTCAACAGCTCGCCCTGAAGCCTTTTCAGTCCAAGGCAGAGGCCTCGCCGTTCGATCAGCTGTCCGAGCGCGAGATCCAGATCGCCCTGATGATTGCCGGCTGCCAGAAAGTCCAGGTGATCTCTGACAAGCTCTGCCTGTCGCCCAAGACCGTCAACACCTACCGCTATCGGATCTTCGAGAAATTATCGATTACCAGCGATGTCGAATTGGCCATGTTGGCTGTTCGCCACGGCATGGTAGATGCAGCGAGTTGATATGAGTCAATCTTTCGATGCTGCGGCCTTTCTATCCGGTTGCAGTGGACGTCCGGGTGTCTACCGGATGTTCGATGGGGGCGGTAAGCTCCTCTATGTAGGCAAGGCCAAGAACCTCAAGAACCGTCTTTCGAGCTACTTCAGAAAGACTGGTTTAGCGCCGAAAACGGCGTCCATGGTGTCCAAGATCGCCCAGATCGAGATCACCATCACCGGCAACGAGACCGAAGCGCTCCTGCTGGAACAAAACCTCATCAAGCAGTGGCGCCCGCCCTACAACATCCTGTTGAGGGATGATAAGTCCTACCCCTATGTCTATCTCTCCACCGAGGATCAGTATCCTCGGCTGACCATTCATCGTGGCGAGAAGAGAGGGAAGGGGCGTTATTTCGGACCCTATCCCAGCGCCGGTGCCATTCGCGAAAGCCTCAATCTGCTGCAGAAAGCCTTTCAGGTACGGCAGTGCGACGATAACTACTTCCGCAATCGGACGCGTCCCTGCCTGCAGTATCAGATTAAGAGATGCAAGGGCCCCTGTGTCGCGCTGGTCAGCGAGCAGGAGTATGGCGAGGACGTTCGCCATTCGGCCATGTTTCTCGAAGGCCGCAGCAATGCCCTGGCCGAAGAGCTGCAAGCCAAGATGGAAACCGCCTCGATCAATCTGCAGTTCGAGCGAGCAGCGGAGTTGCGTGATCAGGTGGCCCTGGTCAGGCGGGTGCAGGATCAGCAGAGCATCGAGGGCGGGACTGGGGACGTCGATGTCATAGCCGCCCTGGTCAACCCGGGTGGGGCCTGTGTGCATCTGGTCAGTGTTCGCGGCGGGCGAGTACTGGGTAGCAAGAATTTCTTTCCGGAGGTGGGGATCGAGGAAGACTCCAGCGAAGTGCTGGCCGCCTTCCTGGAACAGTACTACCTCGCCTACCTGGAGCGGGACCTGCCGGACGAGATCATCGTAAACTCCGTCCATGAGGACTTCGCCACCCTGATCGACGCCTTTGCCGAGGTTCACAAGCGCCAGCTGGTCATTGCCCATCGCGTCCGGGGTACCCGGGCACGCTGGCAGCAGTTGGCGGTGACCAATGCGGAGCAGGCCTTGAATACGCGTCTCGCCAATCGTCAGCACATGGGGGTGCGTTTCGATGCCCTGGTGCAGGCGCTGGATCTGCCAGAACCTCCGCAACGGCTGGAGTGTTTCGACATCAGTCATTCCAGCGGCGAAGCGACGGTGGCGTCTTGCGTGGTCTTCGGGCCAGAAGGGCCGCTCAAGTCGGACTATCGTCGCTACAACATCGAAGGTGTGACGGCCGGTGACGACTATGCGGCCATGCACCAGGCGCTGACGCGGCGCTTCAGCCGGCTGAAGGCCGGCGAGGGCAAGTTGCCCGACATTCTGCTGGTGGATGGCGGCAAGGGCCAGTTGGCCATGGCCCGCGAGGTGCTCAGGGAGCTCGCCGTGCCGGACCTGGTCCTGCTGGGGGTCGCCAAGGGCGTTACTCGCAAGCCGGGGCTCGAAGTGCTGTATCTGGACGATCCTTCCAACGAATTCACCCTGCCGGCTCATTCCCCCGCGCTGCATCTCATTCAGCAGATTCGCGATGAGGCGCACCGTTTCGCCATCACCGGACACCGCGCACGTCGCGGCAAGGCACGCAGGACGTCCTCGTTGGAGGAGGTCGCCGGCATCGGACCCAAGCGCCGCCAGGAGCTCTTGAAGCACTTCGGCGGACTGCGTGAATTGCAGCGCGCCAGTATCGAGGAGATCGCCAAAGCGCCAAGCATTAGCAAAAAGCTGGCCGAGCAGATTTATGCGGCCTTGCACAGCGAGTAGAATCGCCTCACGTTCACCAATAGCCGCGCCAATGAATATTCCAAATCTGCTTACCGTACTGCGCGTCTTCCTCATTCCGCTCTTCGTCATCCTGTTCTACCTGCCAGTCCATTGGAGTTACTGGACCGCCAGTGCCGTCTTCGCCATCGCCTGTGCGACCGATTGGCTGGATGGCTACCTGGCCCGTCGCCTGGGGCAGAGCACGCCCTTTGGCGCCTTCCTGGATCCGGTGGCGGACAAGCTCATCGTCGCCGTGGCGCTCGTGCTGCTGGTGCAGGAGCATGCCAACGCCTGGCTGACGTTGCCTGCCGTCATCATCGTTGGTCGCGAGATCGTGGTGTCCGCACTGCGTGAGTGGATGGCCGAGCTGGGTGCGCGTGCCCAGGTGGCGGTATCCAATCTGGGTAAGTGGAAGACGGCGGCGCAGATGCTGGCCCTTGTCATTCTGCTGGCCAATCCGCCGCAGATGACTTTCTGGGTGATCAGTGGTTATGCCTTGCTCATCGTCGCGGCGGCCTTGACCCTGTGGTCCATGTGCACCTATCTGATGGCGGCCTGGCCGCACCTGATGAGCGCCGAGAAAAAGAAATAAGTTTTTTGAATCAATGGCTTGACATAAAGGGTAGCTCAGATAGAATGGCGCCCGTCACCAAGCGGGAATAGCTCAGTTGGTAGAGCACGACCTTGCCAAGGTCGGGGTCGCGAGTTCGAGTCTCGTTTCCCGCTCCATGTTTTACATGAGTGTCGCAAGACATTCAGGTTTGAGGCCGGGTGGCAGAGTGGTCATGCAGCGGATTGCAAATCCGTGTACGCCGGTTCGATTCCGACCTCGGCCTCCACTATTGAAAGCCCCGTAGATCTCAGGTCTACGGGGCTTTTCATCATCCAGGGATGTGTGAATACTGGATCAGGTTCTGCGGACTCGGAAATTGCTGAGTCCGGCTATGCCCGAGTGGTGAAACTGGTAGACACAAGGGACTTAAAATCCCTCGACTTAACGGTCGTGCCGGTTCGATTCCGGCCTCGGGCACCATCCAAAGAAAAAGGCCACTCATGCATGAGTGGCCTTTTTTCGTTTAGGAGGGAATCGTCCAGTAGGGTGTTTCATCCGCGTCGCGTTCGATACGGGAACGGCTGTCGAGAATGAAGGCCTCGAGCATGGCGGCGTCGAGCAATTCGGTGCGGGCGATGGGGCGGTTGAGTACCGACTGACCGCTGCGGGAAAAGACCTCGACATCGTAGGCACGCTGATCGCGCGTGGAGATCACGCAGCGCAACGGCTCGAATCCGCCTTTCAGGGTGTTGAAGGCACTGGCGAGTTCGACATAGAGGGTCATCCGGAAGAGCTTCCTGTTCAAAGGTGGCACTGTGACAGCATTGGCTGCTACAGGGTTTCACCTTTGCAGAAAAGTGCCGTCATATCGCGATGCTAGTCGCAAAATCCCGGCGCTGCTTTCGGATTTTCATTGCCAGCCTTGCAGCCAGCATTCTGCATCCTGCAGCTCGTGCCAGTCCAGCGTCCAGGTGCGGCGAGTGAGAACGGCTTGTATATCTATCTGCGAGATGGGGTCGGTCTCGACGTCCGGGGTGTGAACGCGGGTGACGATGAAGTGCTTTTGCCGTTCCCGCGGCTGGACGGCCGTCCATTTGCTGAGCAGCAGCTTGTTGGGGTTGATCTGACGTTGCCTCATCCCTGCATGGCCTCCAGCAGCGGGGCGCTGCGATAACGTTGCAGCAAGGCTTCGAGGTTGCGATCGGGCATGGCGTGGGCCCTGAGCGCCGTGATGGTGCGCTCGACGTACTCCAGGGTGGTGCCGAAATGGCCGCAGGCTTCGGTCAGGACGCGATTGAGGATGTCATCGGAGAGGCTGCCGGCATAGCAGGGGAGATTGCGTTTGAGCACGAAGCCGAGCGCCTGGACCTTGCTGCCGTCTTCGAGGTGACATTGCAGCCAGCGGGGGCGATAGGAGCCATCTGGCATCTCCCGTTTCCAGAGCGCCAGCAGATGATCGTCCAGCTGATCATCGGGCAACTGGTAGGCGAAGCCCGAGCAGGAGCCGCCGCGATCCAGACCCAGTACCAGGCCGGGCTGCTCGGGGGTGCCGCGGTGTAGCTGGGACCAGAGATAGAGGCCACGGTGGTAGCCATGTACCCGAGCCCGGCGCACGGCGACGGCGGGGCACTCGGGGCGCCAGATCAGCGAGCCGTAGGCGAACAGCCACACTGGGCCGGGTTGGCGTTGGGCCAGGGTGGCCTCCAGAGAGGCTACGAGTTCAGGATGGGTGAGCGGGGTGGCGGGCGCCAGCTTGGGGGGATAGGAATCGTGGGTGCTGGAAGAAATCTGTCTGTGCATATGTCGCCTGGTCCTCAACCGCTGGAGCTGCCAGGTCTAGGAACCCGGCACTAAGATCCTAACGAAAGTCCGGGAAGAACTCCTAGACCGTTCGTGCCCATCTTTATGACGCCTGGTTAGGTTGCAGCGAGAAACATGCCAGGGCGCAGCGAAAAAGCGCCAGACGAAAAAAAGCCCGGCGGTTGCCGGGCTGAGAAAAGAGCACGAGACCAATCAGACGCTGGTGCGGATCAGGTGATCGAAGGCGGCCAGAGAAGCCTTGGCGCCTTCGCCCAGAGCAATGACGATCTGCTTGTAGGGCACGGTGGTGACGTCGCCTGCGGCGAAGACGCCGGGCAGGGAGGTCTGGCAACGGGCGTCGACTTCGATCTCGCCGCGCGGCGACAGCTCGACGGTGCCCTTGAGCCAATCGGTATTGGGCACCAGGCCGATCTGTACGAAAACGCCTTCCAGGTCGATGTGATGGAATTCGCTGGAATTGCGATCCTTGTAGACCAGGCCGTTGACCTTCTGGCCGTCACCCTTGACTTCACTGGTGAGGGCGCTGGTGATGACGGTCACGTTGGGCAGGCTGAACAGCTTGCGCTGCAACACGGCGTCGGCACGCAGCTGGCCGTCGTACTCGATCAGAGTCACCTGGGCGACGATGCCGGCGAGGTCGATGGCGGCCTCGACACCCGAGTTGCCGCCACCGATCACGGCGACGCGCTTGCCCTTGAACAGGGGGCCGTCGCAGTGCGGGCAGTAGGCCACGCCGCGGTTGCGGTATTCCTGCTCGCCCGGGACGTTCATTTCGCGCCAGCGGGCACCGGTGGCGAGGATCAGCGTCTTGGCCTTGAGCGAGCCGCCATCGGTGAAGCGAACCTCGTGCAGGCCGCCGGCTTCGTGTGCCGGGATCAGCTGCTCGGCGCGCTGCAGGTTCATGATGTCGACTTCGTACTGCTTGACGTGCTCTTCCAGGGCCATGGCCAGTTTCGGACCTTCGGTCTCCTTGATGGAGATGAAGTTCTCGATAGCCAGAGTGTCCAATACCTGACCGCCGAAACGCTCGGCGGCGACGCCGGTACGAATGCCCTTGCGTGCGGCATAGACGGCGGCTGCGGCACCGGCTGGGCCACCTCCGATGACCAGGACATCGAAGGCGTCCTTGGCGTTGAGCTTGTCGGCGGAGCGGGCAGCGGCGCCGGTGTCGAGCTTGGCGACGATTTCTTCCAGGCCCATGCGGCCCTGGCCGAAGGGTTCGCCGTTCAGGTAGACGCTGGGCACGGCCATGATCTGGCGACGCTCGACCTCGTCCTGGAACAGGGCGCCGTCGACGGCGACGTGCTTGACCCGGGGGTTGAGCACGGCCATGAGGTTCAGGGCTTGCACCACGTCCGGGCAGTTCTGGCAGGAGAGGGAGAAATAGGTTTCGAACTGGTAGTCGCCGTCGAGGGCCTTGACCTGCTCGATGATGTCCTGGCTGGCCTTGGAGGGATGACCGCCCACCTGCAGCAGGGCCAGGACCAGGGAAGTGAATTCGTGGCCCATGGGCAGACCGGCGAAGCGCAGGTCGATGTTCTGACCTGGGGTCAGCAGGGCGAAGGAGGGACGACGCGCATCGCTGCCGTCGGTGCTGAGGCTGACCTGATCGGACAGGCTGGCGATGTCCTGCAGCAGGCTGTGCATTTCACGGGACTTCGCGCCATCGTCGAGGGACGCGACGATCTCGATGGGGCGCGTGACGCGTTCGAGGTAGGTCTTGAGCTGGGCTTTCAGATTGGCGTCCAACATGGCGACGTGGCTTCCGTAAAAAATGGGCAAAAAAAGAGCGCGCGGGCAAGGCGCCCGGGCGCTCGGGCTAGATCAGGCGGGCGTTAGATCTTGCCGACCAGGTCCAGCGAGGGGGTCAGGGTCGCTTCGCCTTCTTTCCACTTGGCGGGGCAGACTTCGCCCGGGTGGTTGGCGACGTACTGGGCAGCGCGGACCTTGCGCAGCAGTTCGCTGGCGTCACGGCCGATGCCGTTGTCGTGGATTTCGCACAGCTTGATCTGGCCTTCCGGGTTGATCAGGAAGGTGCCACGCAGGGCCAGGCCTTCCTCTTCGATCAGGACTTCGAAGTTGCGTGCCAGGCGAGCGGTGGGATCGCCTACCAGCGGGTAGTTCACCTTCTTGATGGCTTCCGAGGTGTCGTGCCAGGCCTTGTGCGCGAAATGGGTGTCGCAGGACACGCCGTAGATCTCGACGCCCAGCTTCTGGAACTCGGGGTACAGGTCAGCAAGGTCTTCCAGTTCGGTGGGGCACACGAAGGTGAAGTCGGCCGGGTAGAAGACAATGGCGGACCACTTGCCCTTCAGATCGGCCTCGGTCACCTGGACGAATTTGCCGTTGTGGTAGGCGGTCGCGGTGAAAGGCTTCACTTCGGTGTTGATCAGGGACATTGATGACTCCTTGATAGGTTTAAGTCAGGGTTGAAATCGATAGGACGCATACTAATCGCATTTTGACGATTCACCTCATTGTTAAAGGCGATGCCAACGATTGGGCGTCTCTATCGGATACTACAGGTATTGAGTCAAATCAGTGACTTAGCCTGCCTCAGGCCGGGCCCAGCGCCTTAGTCGTAGCCGGATGCTGACCCCATTCGCTCCAGGAGCCGTCGTAGAGTCGACCATCCGGCAGGCCGGCGACGCTGAGGGCGAGCAGCAGTACCGCGGCGGTGACGCCACTGCCGCAGCTGGTGATCACCGGATGCAGGCCATCTATACCCAGTGCCTGGAAGCGCTGGCGCAGCTCCTGGGGTGGCAGCAGGGTACCGGCCGCGGTCAGCAGGCTGTCGTAGGGCAGATTCAGGCTGCCGGGCATATGACCAGAGGCCACGCCTGGGCGTGGTTCGGGAGTTTCGCCAGTGAAGCGCTTGGCGCCGCGGGCATCGAGGACCTGGGTCTGGCCCAGGCTGAGCGCGGTCTGCACATCGCCCAGGCCACACAGCAGGCGATTGTTGAAGATGACCGGGTAGGGCGGCTGCGGGCTGGGCTGGTTTTCACCGGCCTCCAGCGGCAGGCCCTGTTCCCGCCAGAGTGGCAGGCCGCCATCGAGCACCATCACCTGGTCGTGGCCGAACAGACGGAACAGCCACCAGGCCCGGGCAGCGGAGAAAAGGCCCTTCTGGTCGTAGACCACCAGGGTCGTCTCGGGGGTGACGCCCAATTCGCCCGCGAGGCGGGCGAAACGACCCGCGGTGGGGACCATGTGCGGCAGCGGGGTGTCCGGATCGGAGAAGTGTTCGATATCGAAGCGCAGGGCACCCGGGATGTGCTGCTGTCGATAGGTCTCGTCGGCGATCTGGGGTTCGTTGGGCAGGTAGAGACTGGCATCGAGGATCAGCAGATCCGGGCGACCGAGTTGCTCCTGCAGCCAGGTGGCGGTGACCAGCGGGGAGGCGATCATGGGCGGCGTTCCTTGATGAACAAAGGGCGACAGCTTAGCGCGCCTGGCGTGACGTGGGCTGTCAGGGATCAGCGGATACTTTATCCTCGTCAGCCTGGCAACTGGATAGATGACTTATGAGCGAACTTAACGGGCAATCCACGGGCGGCAACGATTGGCAACTAGGACGGATCGTCGGTGAACTGCATGAGGCACGCAGCCAATGGCGCGAGACCCATGGACGCTTCCGCGAATTCAGCGGCCGCGAATTGCCGTCGCGCAGCGTCATGGCCAGCGTGATCGAATCCCTGAGCGGTGCGCTCTTTCCGCTGCGCCTCGGTCCGGATCAGTTGCGCCAGGAAAGCGAGGACTTCTATGTCGGCTTCGAGCTGGAGCGCGCGCTCAATGCGTTGATGATCCAGGCGAAGCTGGAGCTGGACTATTTCGCCAAGCAGCGTGGCGAGAATGGCGTCAATCGCGCCGACGAGGCGCGCCGGCTGGTGCAGGCCTTCGCCCTGGCGTTGCCGGACCTGCGCCGTCTGCTGGATACCGACGTGATCGCCGCCTACCAGGGTGATCCCGCGGCGCGCAGCGTGGACGAGGTGCTGCTCTGCTATCCGGGCATCCATGCGATGATCCATCACCGCATCGCCCATCACTTCTATCGCAGCGGCCTGCCGTTGCTGGCGCGCATGGTCAGTGAGCGGGCGCATTCGGCGACCGGGATCGATATCCATCCGGGCGCCCAGATCGGCGAAGGCTTCTTCATCGACCATGGCACGGGCGTGGTGATTGGCGAGACTTGCATCATCGGTGACCGGGTACGCATCTATCAGGCGGTGACCCTGGGCGCCAAGCGCTTCCCGGCCGATGCCGAGGGCAACCTCAAGAAGGGGCACCCGCGCCATCCCATCGTCGAGGACGACGTGGTGATCTATGCCGGAGCGACCATCCTCGGGCGCATCACCATCGGCCAGGGCTCGACCATCGGCGGCAACGTCTGGCTGACCCATGGCGTGCCGGCCAACAGCAACGTCAGCCAGGCCAGCCTGCAGGGCTGCGCCGGTCTGGCTCAGGAGTAGTCGGCGGCGTTGTCACGAGCGAACTTGGCGAGAAAGCGCCGGGTTCGTTCCTCGCGTGGGTGATTGAACAACTCGGCCGCCGGGCCCTGCTCGACGATGCGTCCACCGTCCATGAACAGCACCCGGTGGGCGACGTCGCGGGCGAAGGCCATCTCGTGGGTGACGATGAGAAGGGTGCGACCCTCCTGGGCCAGCCCGCGGATGGTCTCCAGCACCTCGCCGACCCGTTCGGGATCCAGCGCCGAGGTGGGTTCGTCAAAGAGGATGGCCTGGGGGCGCATGGCCAGCGCCCGGGCGATGGCGACCCGCTGCTGCTGGCCACCCGATAGCTGCCCTGGATAGCTGTCGACCTTGTCGGCCAACCCGACCTTGGCCAGCAGCTCGCGACCGCGGACGAGGGCGGTATCGCGCGGCTCGCCCTGGACGATGAGGGGACCCTCGATCACGTTCTCCAGCGCGGTGCGATGGGGAAACAGATTGAAGTTCTGGAAGACGAAGCCCATGCGCTGGCGCAACGTGCGAATGCTGCCCTGCTGGGCCTTGAGCGGCCGGTTGGCATCGATGCGCAGGTCCCCCAGGCGGATGCTGCCGGCCTCCGGGGTCTCCAGCAGATTCAGGCAACGCAGCAGGGTGGTCTTCCCCGAGCCGCTGGGACCGATGATGGCCACCACCTCGCCTTGAGCCACCTGGAGGTCGATGGCCTGGAGCACGGTCTGCTGTTGAAAGGACTTGGACAGCCCCTGCACCTCGATCATGACGGGCCTCGCTCGTTGATGTGACGCCCGTAGTGCCGTTCCAGGCGATTCTGCAGGGTGGACAACAAGCTGGCCAGCACCCAGTAGAGCAGCGCCGCGGCCAGGTAGAGACTGAAGATCTCGAAGGTGCGGGCAGTGATCAGCTGGGCCTGGCGGAACAGCTCAGGCACCTGGATGGTGGCGGCCAGCGAGGTGTCCTTCACCAGCGAGATGAAGCTGTTGCCCAGTGGCGGCAGGGCGATGCGCAGGGCCTGGGGCAGGATGGCCCGCCTCAGGGTCTGCAATGGCGTCATGCCGATGCTGGCGGCGGCTTCCCACTGGCCGCGGTCGATGGCGCCGATGGCCGAGCGGATGATTTCCGCGGTGTAGGCGGCCATGTTCAGCGAGAAGCCGATCAGCGCCGCCGGCAGCGGATCGAGCTGCAGACCCAGCTCGGGCAGGCCGTAGTAGATGACGAACAGCTGCACCAGCAGCGGCGTACCCCGGAAGAACGAGATGTACAGCCGCGCCAGGCTGCGTAGCGGCAGGCTCTGGGAGCGACGCAACAGGGCCAGGCCGAAGCCCAGCAGCAGGCCGAAGAACATGCCGCCGAGGCTGAGGACCACGGTCCAGATCGCGCCCTTCAGGAGGAAGGGCAGCGAATCGAGCAGGAGCTGTAGCGTGTCGCTCATTGGGTGACGTCGGCCTTGAACCACTTCTCGGAGATCTTGGCCAGGGTGCCGTCGGCGCGCAACTTGGCGATGGCCTGGTCGACCGCTGCATGGAATTCCGGATCACCCTTGCGTTCGGCGATGCCCGACTCCTGGCGGCTGAAAGGTTCGCCGGCCAGGGCCAGACGATCCTTGGTCTTGGACAGCAATTCCAGGGCGGCCAGGCGGTCGACGAGGATGGCGTCGATGCGGCCGACGCGCAGGTCCTGGTACTTGGTGGGATCGTCTTCGTAGGTGCGCACGTCCGCCTTGGGTACGTTCTGGCGCAGCCACTGCTCGTAGTTGGTTCCCAGGCCGACACCGACCTTCTTCCCGGCGAGATCGGCGGCGGTCTTGATACTGTCGACGTCGTCCTTGCGCACCAGGGCCTGGATGCCGGAGACGGTGTAGGGGGTGGAGAAATCGTATTTCTTCTTGCGCTCGTCGCTGATGGTGACCTGGTTGATCACCACGTCCAGACGACGGGATTCCAGGGCGGCCAGCAGGCCATCCCACTTGCCGGGCTGAATCTTGGCATCGACGCCCAGTTCCTTGGCCAGGGCCTTGGCGAAGTCCACTTCGAACCCGGTCAGTTGGCCCTGTTCGTTCTGGAAGCTGAAGGGCGGGTAGGTGCCTTCCAGGCCGACGACGAGTTCGCCGCGCTGCTTGACGGTCTGCAGGAGGTCTTCCGCCTGGGCGGTGGCCTGGTGGGCCAGGCCCAGGGCCAACAGCAGGGTGGCGCTACGGAGCAGACGCTGGGGGAGAGGCTTGCGCATGAAGGAAATCCTTGAGGTTGTTAGGGTGCGCCACTATGGGGGTGTCTGATCTGACATCCCAAGTCCGAAAACTGCTGACGTTATGCCATCGTCCAGTTCGTTGCTAGCCGATCACGCCAACCAGTCGCCATAGCCGAAGGTGCCCGGCGCGCCGCCGGTGTGCAGGAAGACCAGCGGGCCGGGTGGCAGGGCGCCGCTCGCCACCAGGTCCAGCAGGCCGGCCATGGCCTTGCCAGTGTAGACCGGGTCGAGCACCAGGCCTTCCAGTCGGCCCAGCCGGCGAATGGCCGCCAGGGTGCCGGCATTGGGTTCGCCATAGCGGGGGCCGAAGTAGCCGTCGCGTAGCTGCGGCGGATCCTGGGGCAGCGCGACGCCCAGCAGCTCGGCCAATTGCTGGCGCAGCTGGGTGACCTTGGGCAACTGGTCGGCCTGGGTACGGGAGACGGTGACGCCGATCACCGGCAGGTCGGGGCGCAAATGGTGCAAGGCCAGATCCAGGCCGGCCTGGGTGCCGGCACTGCCGGAGGCCAGGATGATGGCCGCGGGTTGCAGGTCCAGGGCGTCCAACTGAGCGTCCAGTTCCAGACCCGCACGCACATAGCCGAGGGCGCCCAGGGCGCTGGAGCCACCAATGGGAATCACCCAGGGCTTGCGTCCTTGCTGACGCAGGCGCTCGGCTTCGGCCTCCAGCTGGCGGATCGGGTCGTCGAGTGCGGCGACCGACCTGATCTCGGCACCGAACAGTTCCAGCAGCAGGCGATTGCCGCCGTGCAGGTAGCCGCGATCCGCGGTGGCGATGGGATTTTCCAGCAGGGCGACGCAGGCCAGGCCCTGTTGCGCGGCGACGGCGGCGGTCTGACGGACATGATTGGACTGGATGGCCCCGGCGGTCACTAGGGTGTCGGCGCCGACGGCCAGCGCCTCGGCGACCAGGTATTCCAGCTTGCGCACCTTGTTGCCGCCCAGGGCCAGGCTGGTGGTGTCGTCGCGCTTGCAGTAGACCGGTCGGCCCAGCTCCGCCGAGAGCCGCGGCAGGACCTCCAGCGGGGTCGCCGAGGGTTGCAGCGTCAGGCGCGGAAAGCGGGCGAGGGCAGTGGCGAGCATGGCGGGACCCTGGGCAGTGAAGAGGGCATCACTCTAGGGCCAAGCCCTGCCCGCCAGCAATCCTGGCCTCAGGCGAGGTCCGGACGACGCGCCCAGGCCTGGGGCACCAACGAGCGCAGCAGTACGCCGTAGAGGGGTACGAAGAGCAGCAGGCTGACCGTCAGCTTGACGCCGTAGTCGACCAGGGCGATCTCTGGCCAGTGGCTGGCCATGAAGGGATTGTCGCTGTGCCAGAAGGCGATGGAAAAGAAGGCCAGGGTATCGAGGGCGTTGCCGAACAGGGTCGAGACCGTGGGCGCCAGCCACCAGTGGCGCGAACGCCGCAACCGGTCGAACACCTGGATGTCGAGCAGCTGGCCGAGCACATAGGCGCAGAAGCTGGCCAGGGAGATGCGCAGGACGAAAACGTTGAGCGCGGCCAGCGCCGCCCAGCCCTGGAAGCTGCCGTCCTGGAACAGCACCGAGACCGCGTAGGAAACCACCAGCGCTGGGAGCATGACCCGGGCGATGACCTGGCGGGCCGGCGCCTTGCCCATCACTCGGACGGTGAGGTCGGTGGCGAGAAAGATGAAGGGAAAGCTGAAGGCGCCCCAGGTGGTGTGCCAGCCGAACAGCTGCAATGGCAACTGCACTAGGTAGTTGCTGGCGATGATGATGAGGATATGGAAGGCGACGAGCGCGGCCACGAGGGCACGCTTCGGGGTGGCAAGCAAGGCAGACATGGGCAGTCCTTTTTTGGTTACCTGGGGTGAGGGAACCCAGGGCGCTGAGGCGGGGCGGCATTCTACGGATTCGCGGCGCGCCTGGCGAGGGTGCGGTGGTCGGCGCCCGATCGAAAGGCTCATCAACGCGATGGGCAGAGCGGGCAGCCTCCTGCTAACTTGTACGACTTCCGCACCGACAGAGAGCTTCCTGATGCACTTTCGATCGCTGGGTCGTACCGATCTCAAGGTTAGCGCCATCGCGCTGGGCACCATGACCTGGGGTGAGCAGAACACCGAGGCCGAGGCCTTCGAACAGCTGCGTGCCGCCAAGGCCGCTGGGGTCAACTTCATCGACACGGCGGAGATGTATCCGGTGCCGCCACGTGCCGAGACCTATACCCGCACCGAGACCATCATCGGCAACTACTTCCGTCGGCATGGCGATCGTGCCGACTGGGTGCTGGCCAGCAAGGCGGCCGGTCCGGGGCGCGACATGGACTATATCCGCGAGGGCGGTCTGGCCTTTACCAAGGCCAATCTCACCGCGGCGTTGGAGGCCAGTCTCCAGCGGCTCAACACAGACTATCTGGATCTCTACCAGCTGCACTGGCCGGATCGCCGCACCAACTACTTCGGTCAGCTGGGCTACGAGCACAGCGAGGCGGCCTTCACGCCCCTCGAAGAGACCCTGGAGGCCCTCGACGGCCTGGTGCGCGCGGGCAAGGTCCGCCATGTGGGGCTGTCCAACGAGACGCCCTGGGGCGTCCAGCAATTCCTGCACCTGAGCGAGACCCGGGGTTGGCCGCGGGTGGTCTCCATCCAGAATCCCTACAACCTGCTCAATCGCAGCTTCGAGGTGGGACTGGCGGAGCAGGCCATCCGCGAGCAGGTGGGCTTGCTGGCCTATTCGCCGCTGGCCTTCGGCGTGCTGGCGGGCAAGTACCTGCAGGGCGCGCGCCCAGAAGGGGCGCGGCTGACCCTGTTCGAACGCTTCCAGCGCTACAGTAATCCCCAGGCGCAAAGGGCTGCCCAGGCCTATGTCGAGCTGGCACGGGAACGCGGTCTGGATCCGGCGCAGATGGCCCTGGCCTTCGTCACCAGCCGGCCCTTCGTGACCAGCAACATCATCGGCGCCACCTCTCTCGCTCAGCTGGAAAGCAACCTGGCGAGCAGCGAATTGGTACTGGACCAGGAAACCCTGGCCGCCATCGAAGCCATCCACGTCGACCAGCCCAATCCGGCGCCCTGATCGCGCGGTATCCGGCGCCCGGTACAGCAGCGGTACCGGGCGCTTTTTTTGGCTCGCCTGACTGGACGGTGACCAACAGGGCAGTGGCGCAAGGCCTGCTGTCCGCGACGCCTATTAAAATCGCGGCCCCGACGCCCTAGAGTCGGTCGGACCTTCCACGCCTGCAGGTGTCCGTCATGACGTCGTACGAAATCGTGCTCCTGGGTGACCAGGACGCTTCCATCGTGGCTCATCAGGCCATCCCCCAGGCCCTGGCGCTGACCGCCAGGACATTGGGCATCACGTTGCGATCACGCTGGCTGCCGAGTGTGGCGGCCGATGGCGCCCTGGCTGAGTGCGATGGCCTCTGGTGCGTGCCGGGTAGTCCCTACCGTAATCGAGACGGGGTGCTGGCGAGCATTCGCACCGCCCGTGAACGGCGGATTCCCTTTCTCGGTACCTGTGGCGGGCTGCAGTACGCCCTGCTGGAGTACGCTCATGCCGTGTTGGGCTGGACGGATGCGGCCCACGCCGAGGAGGATCCGCTGACGTCGCGAGCGCTGCTGGCGCCCCTGAGCTGTGCCCGCATCGAGTATCACAATGAGCTCCGCCTGGAGCCCGGTTCGCGCCTGGCGGAGGGCGAGGGCGAGGGCGGTCTGCGGGCGCAGGCCAGCTATCACTGTCGCTTCGGCGTGAATCCCGAGTACCTGCCGGCCTTGCTCGCCGCCGGCTGGCGGGTACTGGCCTGGGATGAGGAAGAGGTGCCCGTGGCCTTCGAGCTGGGTACCCAGCCCTGCCACTTCGGCACCCTCTATCAGCCCGAGCGTGAGGCGCTGACCGGCCGGGTGCCCGCCGCGGTGCGCGCCTGGCTGGAGGCCGTGGTCGCAGCGCGGAGACCGCAGCCATGAGCCGGCCGGACCTGCCGCCCGATTGCGTGGTGATCGCCTTCGTCTCGCAACGGGCAGACGACGATCCGGCCTATGAGCGCATGGCGGCGCGCATGCTTGAGCTGGCGCAGGCGCAACCGGGCTTTCTCTGGGTGGAATCGGTACGCGGCGCCGATGGCCTGGGTATCACCCTGTCCTATTGGACCGACCAGGCCGCGGTTGCGGCCTGGGGTGCCCATCCGGAGCATCGCCAGGCGCAACGGTTGGGCCATGAACGCTGGTATCGCTGGCATGACACCTGGGTCCTGCGGCTGCTGTCGTCGCGCTTCGGGACTGGCGTCATTCCAGGCGGATCGCGCCCAGCGCCGGAGTGACGCGAATCCAGCCGATGCGACTGTCTTCGCCGATCAGCATGACCTTCTTCCAGGGGCGGAAGGGCGCGCTTTCCAGGACCAGGATGCGGTCCCCTGGTTCGAGCATGGCGAGCAGTTGGCGATTGGCGACCACGCTGCGCTCCGGCATTGAGGGATACTGCATCAGCGGAATCTGGCCGCCACGGATCTGCCAGGTTTCGCCACTGGCGGCGTTGATGAAGGTCGGCAGCCGCGTCAGCAGGATGGCCAGCGCGAAGAACCCGATCAGCAGCAGGACGAGCCGCTGCGTCACGGTGCGGGCGGCAACGATATCGGGTGACAGCTTGCCAAGCGAGGACATGGGAATGGCTCTGGGCGGCGGACGGTAGAGGCTCGATGCTACCGTCGTGCGGCCCATTGACATCATTCACATGAAGGAAAGGTCAACGGCTGCTCATTCGCCAGTGCCAGACTGTGAACGGCCGCAAAGCGGCCGGCTAGAGGGGCGGCTCAGGGCGCCAGCTGGCGGGTGACTTCCACGGCCTTGTCGAAGGACGGATAGCCACTCTTGGCCACCGCCAGCTCGCCATAGGCGCTCTTGTAGGTCTGCGCCTGGATGGGATCCGCTTCAGGAACCAGGAAGGGATCTGTGTACAGGCGATAGAGCAGGGCATAGGCCAGCGGATAACGATGATCGGCAGAGGCGTTCAGCAATTCCAGGACATCATCGGTCTGCGGGCCCTGCTTGATGGCGATCACCGCGCGATAGAACTCCACCTCGCCATCGGCACTGGTCCCGCCGTTGCGCAAGAGCAGGGCATCCGCGAGCTTGAGCTGTTCTTCGCTGCCACCCAATACCAGCAGCTTGGCCTGCAACAGGTCGTTCTGGCGCAGCAGGGTGGTCTGTTCCGCGCTGAGCGGCCGCGTTTCCGCTACCTCGTGGTGACCGCCCAGGGAGCAGCCGGCGAGGGAAACACACAGCAACGGGAGCATCCATTTCTTCATGTCGAGATCTATCCGCGGAGTCGTGACGCTGGTTCCAAACTTTGGACGATAGCAGTTCTTTGCAGCTTTGCGCAGAACCGGAAGGCAATCCTGGAGTCGTATCCGCACGTCCACAGAGCGCCCATGCCTGGCTATTTCCAGCGTCGCGCGCTTCGGGCATTGTATGCGACAAGCGGCTGGATAGACCGCCGTTCGTTTTGCCTTCACGTACAGATCAAAGGACTCCCATGATCACCAAATGTCTGTTTCCGGCAGCCGGCTATGGCACTCGTTTTCTCCCTGCGACCAAAGCCATGCCCAAGGAAATGCTGCCCATTGTGAACAAGCCGCTGGTGCAGTACGCCGTGGAGGAAGCTCTGGAGGCGGGCCTGCATCAGATCGGGATCGTCACCGGTCGTGGCAAGCGCTCGCTGGAAGACCATTTCGACATCAGCTACGAGCTGGAAAGCCAGATCAAGAACACCGACAAGGAAAAGTACCTGGTCGGCATTCGCAAGCTGATCGACAACTGCACCTTCTCCTACACCCGTCAGGTGGAAATGAAGGGCCTGGGTCACGCCATCCTGACCGGCCGCCCGCTGATCGGTGACGAGCCCTTCGCCGTGGTCCTGGCGGACGACCTCTGCCTGAACCTGGAAGGCGACAGCGTCCTCAAGCAGATGGTCAAGCTGTACAACCAGTTCCGCTGCTCCATCGTGGCCATCCAGGAAGTCCCGGCCAACGAGACCAACAAGTACGGTGTGATCGCCGGCGAGATGATCCGTGACGACATCTACCGGGTGAACAACATGGTCGAGAAGCCCAAGCCGGAAGATGCGCCGTCCAACCTGGCGATCATCGGCCGCTACATCCTGACCCCGGACATCTTCGACCTGATCGAACAGACCGAGCCGGGCAAGGGTGGCGAGATCCAGATCACCGACGCCCTGATGAAGCAGGCCCAGGATGGTTGCGTACTGGCCTACAAATTCAAGGGGCAGCGTTTCGATTGCGGTAGCGCGGAAGGCTTCGTGGAAGCCACCAACTTCTGCTTCGAGAATCTGTACAAGGCGCTGTAAGACGCCCTGTGCGATGGACGAGGCCACCTGCGGGTGGCCTCGTCGTTTCTGGCGGTCGGCCAGCCGTGCCGCTGCCCGGGGTGGCCTTGCGTTATGCTGGCGCCAGCAGCAGCAGAGAGAGAGCTCCATGACGACCTATGATTTCGACCTCTTCGTGATCGGCGCCGGTTCGGGCGGCGTGCGCGCGGCGCGTTTCGCCGCCGACTTCGGGGCCCGGGTGGCGGTAGCGGAAAGCCGTTACCTCGGCGGAACCTGTGTGAACGTGGGCTGCATGCCCAAGAAATACTTCATCTACGGCGCTTCCTTTCGCGATGAATTCCGTCAGGCCCGGGGCTATGGCTGGGACGCCGAGGTCCCGGCCTTCGACTGGAATACCCTGGTCGCCAGCAAGGATCACGAGATCCGCCGGTTGAACGGCATCTACCGCGCCCTGCTGGTCAACAGCGGAGTGACCCTGCTGGAGGCCCATGCCCGCATCCTCGATCCCCACACCGTCGAGGTGGAAGGCCGGTGTTATCGCTGCGAGCGCATCCTCATCGCCACCGGTGGCTGGCCGGACGTACCGGATTTCCCTGGTCGCGAGCATGCCATCACCTCCAACGAAGCCTTCTACCTGCCGGAGCTGCCCAAGCGGGTGGTGGTGGTGGGCGGTGGCTACATCGCCGTGGAATTCGCCTCGATCTTCCAGGGCCTGGGCGCCAAGACCACCCTGCTGTATCGCCGCGAACTTTTCCTGCGCGGCTTCGACCAGGGCGTGCGCGAGCACCTGCGCGACGAGATGCTCAAACGTGGCCATGATCTGCAGTTCAACGCCGACGTGGCGCGGATCGACAAGGTCGCCGATGGCAGCCTGCAGGTGACGCTCAAGGACGGGCGCGTCCTGGAAGCCGATTGCGTCTTCTATGCCACTGGCCGCCGGCCGATGCTGGATGACCTGGGGCTGGAAAACACCGGGGTCGCCCTGGACGAGCGGGGCTTCATCGAGGTCGGCGAGACCTTCCAGACCACGGAGCCATCGATCTACGCCATCGGCGACGTCATCGGTCGGGTGCAACTGACCCCGGTGGCGCTGGCCGAGGGCATGACCCTGGCGCGACACCTGTTCAGCCCCGACAGCTATCGCCCGCTGAACTACGACCTGATCGCCAGCGCGGTCTTCAGCCTGCCCAACCTGGCCAGCATCGGCCTGAGCGAGGAAGAGGCGCGCGAGCGTGGCCACCGGCTGAAGATCTTCCAGAGCAGCTTCCGGCCGACTAAGCTGAGCTTGACCGAGGTGCAGGAGCGCACCCTGATGAAGCTGGTGGTGGATGCCGACAGCGATCAGGTGCTGGGTTGCCACATGGTGGGGCCGGACGCCGGCGAGCAGATCCAGTGCCTGGCCATCGCCCTCAAGGCCGGAGCGACCAAGGCCTGCTTCGACGACACCCTGGGCATCCACCCCACCGCCGCGGAAGAGTGGGTCACCATGCGCAAACCGGTTCGCGAGGACGAGGCGCGCTGATCGGGCGCCTCGCCGCCGCGCGCATTACTTGGGTAGCGGCGCTACCACGGGCGTGACAGGCGCTACCGCCTCACGCTTGGCGTAGCGCTGGGCCAGCACCGCGCAGACCATCAGCTGGATCTGGTGGAACAGCATGATCGGCAGCAGCACCGGCCCCATGGTGCTGCCGGCGAACAGCACCTTGGCCATGGGCACCCCCGTGGCCAGGCTCTTCTTGGAACCGCAGAAGACCACGGTGATTTCGTCTTCCTTGCTCATGCCCAGCAGCCGCGCGCTGTAGCGGGTGGCGAGCAGCACCAGGGTCAGCAGGGTGGCGCAGATGAACACCAGGCCCACCAGCGACAGGATCGGCGTCTCCCGCCAGAGGCCTTCGATCACCGCTGCACTGAAGGCGGTATAGACCACCAGCAGGATGGAGCCCTGGTCGACGAACTTGAGCTTGCCCTTGTGGCGGTCCACCCAGTGGCCGATCACCGGGCGCAGCAGCTGGCCGGCGACGAAGGGCAGCAGCAGCTGGACGCAGATCTTGACGATGGCATCCAGGGTGCTCTGGCCATCCGAGCCGCCATGGGCGTCGAGCAGCAGCCGGACCAGCAGCGGCGTGAGGAAGATACCGAGCAGGCTGGACAACGACGCGCTGCAGACCGCCGCCGAGACATTGCCGCGGGCCATGGAAACGAAGGCGATGGAGGACTGCACCGTGGCGGGCAGGGCGCACATGAACAGCACGCCCAGATAGAGCTCGGGCGTCACCAGCGGCGCCAGCAGCGGCTGCAGCGCCCAGCCCAGCAGCGGAAAGCTGACGAAAGTGAAGGCGAACACCAGCAGGTGCAGCCGCCAATGGGTGATGCCGGCCACCAGTGCCTGGCGCGACAGCTTGGCGCCATGCAGGAAGAACAGCAGGCCGATGGCGATGTTGGTCACCACGTTGGCGATCTGGGCGGCGAGGCCCCGGCAGGGCAGCACGCTGGCGAGAATCACCGTGGCGACCAGCATTAGGGTGAAGTTATCGGGCATCAGGCGGGGACGAGCCATGGTCTCTCTCGGGTTGTCTGCGAATAGCCCCAAGGCTATCGTCTCCTGACCTAGCCGACTAACGCGAAAAGCCCCAATGATGTCGTCAAACGGACAGTCTGCGGTCGAACGTCCCGTTCCCGAACTCGCCAACCTGCCACGGCGCCTCTATGCCCGGGTCGAATCCCTGGCGCAACCGGCCTGGACACCCTGGCACCGGCATCCCTGGGGGCAGCTGTCCTATGCCATCAAGGGCGTGCTCACGGTGACCACCGCCGAGGGCAGCTATGTGGCGCCACCGCAGCGGGCGGTGTGGATCGCCGCCGATGTCGAGCATCAGGTGCGTTCCTCGCCCAGGGCGGAGATGCGCAGTCTCTATGTCGGTGCCGAGGCGGCGCCCTATGTCGGTGAGCGCTGTCGGGTGGTGGCGGTGAGTCCCTTGATCCGTGAGCTGATCAAGACCTTCAGTGGCTTCGCCCGGGAGTATGACGAGGACGGCACCGAGGGAAGGCTGGTGTCGGTGATGCTGGATCAGTTGCAGGCGGCGCCCGAGGTGGGGCTATCGCTGCCGGCGCCCCAGGATGGCCGGCTGCGCCTGCTGTGCGAGGCCCTGGCGGCCAATCCGTCGGACGATCGTACCCTGGCGCAGTGGTCCGGGGTGCTGGGCGCCTCGGAAAAGACCCTGAGTCGGGCTTTTCTGCGGGATACCGAGCTGACCTTCAGAACCTGGCGGCAGCGGTTGCGGCTGATCAGTGCCCTGGAGCGCCTGGAGCAGGGCGCCGCGGTGACCGAGGTGGCGCTGGATTGCGGCTACAACTCGCCGTCGGCCTTTATCGCCGCCTTTCGCCGGCAGTTCGGCGCGACACCCGGGGCCTTCGCCCTGGGGGTCTAAGGGTCAGGCGGTAGCGCCAAGCAGATTCAGGTAGTCGCCGAAGCCGCCGCGCGCGCGGCAATCCAGCCGCGAGCTGGTACGGACGCGTACGCTGTTGCTCCAAGCGATGCGTGCGCCCTGAGTCTTGAGCGCCGTGACCAGGCTGACGTCTTCATCCACGGTCATGGAGGGGAAACCGCCCGCCTGTAGATAGGCTGCGGTAGAAATGCCGAAGTTGGCGCCATGGATGTGCTGATGGCCTTCGCGGTCGTGATAGGCCGCCTCATAGCGGGCTCTCAGACCAGGCGAATGTGGCGTCCAGTCATCCACCTCCACCACGCCACAGACGGCATCGGCGCCATAGGCGAGCTGGGCGGCGAACCAGTCCGGCGCCACCTCGGAGTCCGCATCGGTGCAGGCCAGCCAGCGAGCGCCACGCTGGATCAGGTGCGCCGCACCGGTCGCCCGGGTCAGGCCGACGTTGCAGGCCCAGACCTCCAGGGCGGTCACCGGCAAGCGGCGAACGATGTCGGCGGTGCCGTCGGTGCAGCTGTCCAGCACGATGACGATCTCGACGGCTTCACCCAGCAGCGCCGGATGTCGCGCGGCGCGCAGCACCGATTGCAGGCAGCGTTCGACGTGTTGCTCTTCGTTATGAGCGGGTATCACGGCACCTATCATAGAAGCTGCTCCCGGCGGGCGACGGAGGTGGGGTCGGAGGACCAGAGGGTGAGGAGAAAATCGGATTCTTCGAGGTGGCTCAGGCGATGCAGGCCGGGCAGGGCGGCCATGCGTTCGTGGACCTGGTCGCCGGTCAGGGCGCAGCCTTCGATGGGGTGGCGCCAGTGGCAACCGAGCAGGACACCGCCGGGTAGCAGGGCGCTGTGAGCGCGATCCAGCAAGGCAGCCAGGCCGTTCTCGCCGAGGTAGTAGCCGATCTCGCTGATGACGATGAGATCGAAGGCGCCTGCCGGCCAGGCGTCCGGCAACAGCAGGTGGCGTACCTCGACATGGGCCTGATCGGCCAGGCGCTCGCGGGCCGTGGCGACCGCGGAGGCGTTGCCGTCGCTGACCAGCAGGCGTTCGCAACGCTCGGCCAGCCGCCTGGACAGCTCACCAGTGGAACAGCCCGGCTCGTAGCCCTGGGTGTAGCGGCGGTGGGGCAGCATGGCCAGGGTCAGGTCCCGCTTGCGCGCCTCGTACCAGCGATGACGATAGTCCCAGGGGTCTTCACTGCTGGCGTACAGGGAGTCGAAATAGCTCATGGAGACGGTCACGTCAGATAGACCTCCCAGGCACGGGTGAGACGGGCGACCACCGCAGGCGGCAGGATCGGCCCCTGTCCCGTGCTGGCATCCTCGGTCAACTGACTGCCGAAGGCATTCACTGCACGCTTCTTCAGCGCCAAAACGTCTTCTTCCAGATCCAGGCGGCGCGCTCTTTCCCAGGGCACCCGTGGGTCACCCGGAGCGGCCCAGTGCCAGGTCCAGACCGGTACTTCGATGCAGCGAGCGCCACGCAGCCGGCAGGCTTCCACCGCAGCGCGGCCGGTGGCTTCGTGATCGGGATGGCCATCCAGCCGCCAGGTGGCGAAGACCACGTCCTCGGGCGTGATGAACTCCAGCAGCCGCTGTTGCAGCACGGCTTCCTGCTCGCTCACCTGGCCATCCGGAATCGCCAGGCGCGTCACGGTGGCGCGCTCCAGGCGCAGGCGGCGCAGGGCTTCGCGGGTCTCCAGCGGACGGGTATTGCGCAGTCGGGTGGTGGGCCAGAGGGTGGATCGCGGGTGGCTGCCGTCGCCATCGGTGACCGCTACCAGCGCCAGGCGGCGACCCAGTTCACCCAGCTGGCAGAGCAGGCCGCCGCAGCCTAGGATCTCGTCGTCCGGATGCGGCGCGACGACCACCGCGCGATGTCCGGGCGGGACCAGTTGCGACGCCTCGATGGCCGGCATCTCGCCAAAGCCGGACCACTGTAGCCAGGCCTCGGGCGTGGTGCCGGCTCCTTGAATCTGACGATCGCCTACAGTTGCCAAGGGGCACCCTCCAGCAGATTGAGGTCACCCAGTACCGCCAGATCACGCTCGGCATGACTCTGGCGCAGGTAGACCGGCAGGTCCGCCATATGGCGGGCGCAGTAGGCGTCGCGGCATAGCGGCGCGGCGCCAAAGGCCCGGCCGGTATGGCGGACGACGATTTCGGCGCACTGTTCGACCAGGGCCCGTAGCTGGCAGATGGGATAGCGGGCGTCCGCTACAGGCTCCTGATCTATCCAGTGGGCCGCCTGACGCAGCGCGGTCGCGGCGCCGAGCAACGCGGCATCCACGTGGCCCAGATGGGCCAGGGCATGGGGCTCGCGATGGCGTTTGCAGTAGGCGCGCAGGGTGTCGGCCAGGGCGGTGGCCGAGCCATACCAGCAGGCGGCGATTCCCCCGCCGCCGTGCCAGAAGCCAGGGCGATGCAGATAACGGCCAGGGGCACCGACCAGTACGCCGGCTGCACCATCGAACAGCACGTCGACGCTGCCCGTATGCTGCATGCCGATCGCCCGCCAGCCGTCCTGAGTGACCTCGACGCCGGGTTGATTCATTTCCACCGCCACCAGCATCGGATGGTCGTCCATCCAAGCGGTGACCAGGGCGTGACTGACCAGAGCGGCACCGGAGCACCAGGACTTGCGGCCGTGCAGGGTGACCATGCTGTCGGCGCCATAGCGCACCAGCAGCCGGGCATCCGGCGGCTCGGCTGCCCAGACACCCCAGAGGCTGGCGGGCGGCGGCACGAAGCCATCCAGTTCGCTGAGGATGGCGAGGGCGTCGGTGTGGCCTTCGTACAGCTTGACCAGGCCCAGGTCGTGATTGGCTACCTTGGCCAGGGCGCGCCAGCGCTCCAGGGTCTGCCCCTGGCCTGGCAGCGGCAGGCGATCGAGGCCGCGCTGGTTGAGAATCTGGAGTCGGTGTTGCAGCAGTGCAGGAGTGACCTCGTCATAGGCCCACTCGTCCAGGGTGTCCTGAAGGTTATCCAGATCGATCGACATCGGCTCCATCCCGTGGCTGGCGACGGCGCTGTCCACGACAACGCTCGTTAGTGCAGACCACGGGCAACGCGGAGGGGTTTCGCTTAGGCGGTACGTTGGCCGACGGCAGGCGCGTCGCTACTCGACGCCCAGCCGTTTGCGCCGTGCCGCCGTGAGGCCCTGGCGCACCTTGGCATACCCGGCCCAGGGATCATCCTTGAGCGCTTCGAGGCGTGGCAGCAGGGAGTCGAAGCGCCATTGATCGCTCGCCTCCAGGGACGACAGCTCCTCGCGAGCGATGGGCACCGAAACGCCAAGGTGCGGACGGGCGCGCAGGGAAAAGGCGCTGACCGTGGTGGCGCCATGGCGATTGCGCAGATAGTCGACGAAGATCCGCCCCTGGCGATTCTGCGCGCCCATCTTGGCGGCGAAGAGCTTGGGCAGGGTATTGGCCAGGTGCTGCGCTGCCGCCTGAGCGAAGGCCTTGACGATCTCCCAGTCCTGGCGCCGATCCAGGGGCACCACCAGGTGCAGGCCGCGACCGCCGCTGGTCTTGACGAAGGCCTGCAGCTCCAGCTCGTCGAGCAGGGTCAGTACCAGCTCCGTCGCCTCCACCATGCGCGACCAGGGCAGGGCGGGATCAGGGTCGAGATCGAGGATGAAGCGGTCGGGGCGCTCGATACGGTCAGCGGTGGCATTCCAGGTATGGAGTTCCACCGTACCCATCTGGGCCGCACCGATGAGCGCCTCGCGGCTGTCGATGACCATCAGGGGAGCGTGGCCGGGATCCAGTACCGGATCCAGTTCGCGGATGTGGGGGATCGCCAGGGTCTGCTTGTGCTTCTGGAAGATTTGCTCGCCAGCGATGCCCTCGGGCGTGCGGACCAGGGCGACGGGCCGGTCGGCCAGGTGCGGCAGGATCCAGTCGGCGACGGCGGCGTAGTAGCCGGCCACGTCGAGCTTGCGGGCGCCGCTGGCGTCGTCGATGACCCGCTCCGGATGGCTGATGCGTACCCCGGCCACGGTGGCATCCCTCTCCTTGCCTGCGGACGGGCGGCGTGAGGCAGAGGGGGGCGCCGCCTCGGCCTCCCGGGCCGGAGTCGCCTCCTCCAGCCCGATCTCCCGGGCTGGCTTGTCGTCGCGCAGGCCATGGAAGACGCCCTGGCGGACGATGCGATCCTGGGTCATCTCGGCGTAGGCGATTTCGCACAGCTGTTCGGGCTTCAGCCAGGTCACCTCGCGGTAGGCGGCGCCCTTGGGCGGATCCACCACGGGTGGCCGCTCTACGATCAGCGGCTGGAATCTGCCATGCAGTTGTTTGAGCATCGCTGCGGTGAAACCGGTGCCGACCTTGCCGGCATAGTGCAACTCCCCTTGCTCATCATGCAGCGCCACCAGGAGCGCGCCCAGGTGCTGCCGCCCGCCCTTGGGCGGGGTGTAGCCGACGATGATGAATTCCTGGCGGTGGGCACACTTGAGCTTGATCCAGTCCTTGTTGCGCCGAGAGCGATAGGGGCTGCCCAGGCGCTTGCCGATAACCCCCTCGAGACCGAGTTCGCAGGCACTCGCCAGGATGCGATCGGCGGGCACCTCGAAGGCGGCGGAAAAGCGCAGCAGGTCGCTGTCGTTGCTGTCCTCCAGCAGTTTGCCCAGCAGCTCGCGGCGCTGCTCGACCGGGACCTCGCGCAGGTCTGCACCGTTCAGATAGGGCATGTCGAACAGGTAATAGGCGATGCGGGTGGCCTTGCCGGTCTCGAAGGCATTCTGCAGCGCCTGGAAGCTGGAGACGCCCTGGCCGTCGTTGACCACGATCTCGCCGTCCAGCCAGGCGTTGTCGAGGCCCAGCGCGGCCAGCGCCCGGGCCTGTTCCGGCAGGCGCTCGGTCCAGTCGTTGCCGCTACGGGTGAAGAGGCGCACCTCGCCGCCTTCGATGTGGGCGAGCAGGCGGTAGCCGTCGTATTTCACCTCATACAGCCAGTCGCCGGCGGGTGGACTGTCGACCAGGGTGGCGAGTTGCGCCTCCAGGGTCTCCGGTAATTCGGCCTTACGCGCCTTGGCCCTGCGTGCCGGCGGCTTGGGACTGGTCGAGCGGGTGCTGGCCTTGGTCTGTTTGCCCTGACCCAGGCGCGGTAGGGTCTTGTCGCTCAGCACACTGTCGGGCTCGGCGGCGGTCACGTCGTAGTCGGCGATGTCACGGGCCTGATCGTCGCGTTCCTTGATCAGCAACCACTGAGGCTTGTCGCTATGACCCTGCAACCGGGTGCGCACCAGGGTCCAGTGGCCGCGCAGCTTTTCGCCCCTGAGTTCGAACTTGAGCTTGCCGGCGGCATAGCCTTCGGCCGCATCGCCATCGGCCTGCCACTCGCCGCGATCCCAGACGATGACGTCGCCCGCGCCGTACTGACCTTCGGGAATGCTGCCCTCGAAACTGCCATAGGCGAGGGGATGATCCTCGACCTGCACCGCCAGGCGCTTTTCACCCGGGTCCAGGCTGGGCCCCTTGGGCACCGCCCAGCTCTTGAGGGTGCCGTCCAGTTCCAGGCGGAAGTCATAGTGCAGACGGCGCGCGTCGTGCTTCTGGATGACGAAGCTCAGAGCGCCCTTGGCCTTGCGTCGACGTGGGTTGTCCTCGTCACGCGGCTCGGCGGTGATGTCGAAGTTGCGCTTGCGGTTGTATTCGCTGGTCGAAGGAGCCATGGCAGCGATCCTCACTTGGCCTTGCGACGGGCGGCAGGGCTACGCCGACTGGCCGAGCGGCCAGCACTCTTGGGCTTGGGTGAATCCTTGGCCTTGTCCTGCTTGCCACCCAGGCTGCGGCGCAGCAATTCGGTGAGGTCGATGACGTCGGCGCCACTGTCTTCGGTTTCGGGCTCCTCGGCGACGGCTTCGAGCTTGCCATCCTTGAGCTTGCGCTCGACCAAGGCCATGACGTTGTCCTTGAAGGTGTCGTGGTACTGGTCCGGATCCCATTGCTCGGTCATGTCGTCCACCAGGCGCTGGGCCATGTCCACTTCCTTCTTGCTCACCTTGGCGTCCAACCCTTCGAGTCCGACGTCTTCCGCGGACCGCACCTCGTCGGCCCAGCGCAGGGTATTGAGTACCAGCGCATCGCCCAGCGGCATGATCACCGCCAGGTGCTGCTTGGAGTGCATCACCAGATTGGCCACCCCGACCTTGCCGGCGGCGCTCAGGGTGTCACGGAGCAGGGCATAGACCTTTTCGCCATTCTTGTCCGGCGCCAGGTAGTAGGGCTTCTCGAAGTGCAGGATGGAGATCTCGCGCGCCTCGACGAAGGTCAGGATGTCGATGGTGCGGGTGGCCTCGGGCAGGGCATTGTGGATCTCGTCCTCGCTGAGCACCACGTACTTGCCCTTGCCATGTTCGATGCCCTTGACGATGTGTTCGCTGGGCACCTCCTTGCCGGTGGTCTTGTTGATGCGCTTGTAGCCCACCGGGTCGAGGCTGCGATCGTCCAGCCAATCGAAGTCGATGCCCGACTGCCGGGTCGCCGAGACCACCGAGACGGGGATGTGCACCAGGCCGAAGCTGACGGCGCCTTTCCAGATCGAGCGGGGCATGGACGTTCTCCTTGAGGGGTGTCCCTCTATGGATAGGCCGGCGATCCACCCGGTTCCGCCCCCGGGGAACCCCGCTTCGTTGTTGGGTTCTACCCCCGAACGACGATTTTGCCGTTGCAGGTGCAGGGTAGAGAGGAGCAGGGCGTGGACAGTGTCGATCAGGAAGTTTTGCGCAAGACCCTGGCCTGGCGACGGGAGGGCCATGGCGTCAGCCTGTTCACCGTGGTCCAGACCTGGGGCAGCTCGCCGCGGCCGCCGGGCGCCATGCTGGCCTTGCGCAACGATGGCCAGGTCTGTGGCTCCGTGTCCGGTGGCTGCATCGAGGACGATCTGATCGCCCGACTGCACGCCGGCCAATTCGCCGGGGAACGCCCGGAGATCATCACCTACGGTGTCTCCGGCGACGAAGCGGCGCGTTTCGGGCTGCCCTGTGGCGGTACCCTGCGTCTGGTCCAGGAACAGGTCGGTGACTGGCGCTGGGTGGAGCAGCTGTTACAGCGCTGCGACGGTCATGAACTGGCCTTGCGCGAGCTGGACCTGGCCACCGGCGAGGTGCGGATCTCCAGCGCCACGCGCGACGAGCCGGTCACCCTGGACGAACGACGCCTGCGCCTGGTGCATGGCCCACGCTGGCGCCTGCTGCTGATCGGTGCCGGTCAGCTGTCGCTCTATGTCGCCGACATGGCCGCCATGCTCGATTTCGAAGTGCTGGTCTGCGATCCCCGTGAGGAATTCCGGCAGGGGTGGGAGACACGTCAGGCGCGTTTTATTTCCGGCATGCCGGACGATGCGGTGCTGTCGATCCGCCCGGACGAACGCACCGCGGTGGTGGCCCTGACCCACGATCCGCGCCTGGATGACCTGGCGTTGCTGACGGCGCTGCAGTCCGATGCCTTCTATGTCGGCGCCCTGGGTTCGCTGCGCAACAATGACCGCCGTCGTGAGCGGCTGCTGCAGCTGGAGGTGCCAGTGGCGGCCATCAACCGCCTGCATGGCCCCATCGGCCTGCATATCGGCAGCCATACGCCGCCGGAGATCGCGCTGTCGCTGCTGGCGGAGGTGGTAGCGGTCAAGAACGGCATCGCCCTGACCCAGAAGAAGCGGGCCTTGGTGGCGGTGGAACAGGTCGCCTAGGGATGACAGGGGTACAGGTGCTCGTCCTGGCAGCCGGAGCCGGTAGCCGTTTCCGCGCAGCGGGCGGTGACGACAAGCTGCAGGCACCATTGCCCGGTCACCCCGAATCGACGGTATTGCAAGCCACCTTTCGCCTCTGGAAGAGCCTGGATCTGCCCTGCCTGGCAGTGGTCGCGAGCGGGGCCCCCTGGCGCGCCGAGCTGGCCCGAGAGGAGGGCCTGGAAGTGCTGACTCTGCCCACCACCGGCATGGGCGACAGCCTGGCCGCCGCAGTGCGAGCGACGCCGGACGCATCCGGTTGGCTGGTCGCCCTGGGCGACATGCCCTTCGTGCAGCCCGCCACGGCGCGACAGCTGCTGGCGCTGCATGACCCGGCGCGCGTCGTCGTACCCGTTTTTCAGGAAAAGCGCGGTCACCCCGTGCTCTTTGGTCGGAATTTTGCCGCTGCGCTGGGCGACCTCCTGGGCGACGAAGGAGCGAAACGGCTCTTGCGCCAGGCGTCGGTGCTAGAGCGGAAGGTGACGGACGCCGGTATCCACCTTGACATCGATACCCCCGCTGACCTTGAAAAAACACCCTCGGTGGCTCTCGAACTTCCTCATTTCGCTGTTCTTCCAACGCAGGAGAACGCTATTTGGGGCAAGACGATCATGAATACCATCGAGTCCATGCTGGACTATCTCAAGGATCACGAGCTGCAGCTCACCACGGCGGAATCCTGCACCGCGGGCAAGGTAGTAGGGTTGCTGTCGGAAATACCCGGCAGCGGCAGTTGTATCGAGTCCGGTTACGTCGTCTATTCGCCCGAAGCCAAACAACGTCTGCTGGGCGTCAAGCCGGAGACGATCGAGCGGCATAACCTCACCAGCGAAGCCGTGGCACGAGAGATGGCCGCGGGCGCCCTGCGCGACAGTCCGGCCCAGGTGGCCATCGCCAATACCGGGCTGGCCGGGCCGGGCGGGGCGGATGGCATTCCCCAGGGAACCGTCTGCTTCGCCTGGGGCTATCGGGTCGGTGACGACATCGTGCTCTATTCCGAAACCCAGCATTTCGACGGTGACCGCGAGGCCGTGCAGCTGGCCGCGGCCCGGCACAGCTTGAACGCCGTAGTGCCCTATCATCAACGTCTCGAACGCGAATCAGAGGAGAATGCCCGATGACCGAAGCCCTTCAGCGCGACATCATCCAGGCCCTGCAGGTACCCGAGCAATTCGATCCAGCCCAGGAGGCCGAGCGGCGCATCCAGTTTCTCAAGGATTATCTGCTCAACAGCCGCCAGGAGAGCTATGTGCTGGGCATCAGTGGCGGCGTGGATTCCTCCACCGCCGGCCGCCTGGCGCAGCTGGCCGTGGAGCACGCGCGCGAGGAGAGCGGCAACGCACGCCTGAGATTCATCGCCATGCGCCTGCCCTATGGTGTCCAGCGTGATGAGGAAGATGCCCAGCGCGCGCTCAAATTCATCCAGCCGGACGAGACCCATACCGTCAACATCAAGCCGGCCAGCGACGCCATGCTCGCCTCGGTGCGCGAGGCGCAGGTGGCCTTCGATGACGAGCTCCACGAAGACTTCACGCTGGGCAACATCAAGGCGCGTCAGCGCATGATCGCCCAATACGCCGTGGCCGGCGCCCGTCGAGGGCTGGTGATAGGCACCGACCATGCGGCGGAGGCTCTGATGGGCTTCTATACCAAATTCGGCGATGGCGCCTGCGATCTCACGCCCTTGCACGGCCTCAACAAACGGCGGGTCCGGGCCGTGGCCGAATGGCTGGGTGCGCCGGACGATCTGGTACACAAGGTGCCCACCGCTGATCTGGAATCCCTCTCACCGGGCAAGGCCGACGAAGATGCCTTCGGCATCACCTACGCCGAAATCGACGACTTCCTCGAAGGCAAACCGGTGAGCCCGGCAACCCTGGAGATCATCCTCAACACTTACCGGCGCAATGCCCATAAGCGTGATCTTCCCTATACCCCTTTCTAATTGATTCAAAGGGTTAGGACGTTTTATAAAGGTTTTTTCTGACGTCCGTTCCTGAATATTGCCCGCCTTTCAGCCTGCGTCCCGGTATATCCCAGCGAATACCGGGACACAGGCTTCTTTATTTATAAATAACTTTATATTCCTGTCATAAGCAGATGATATTTATGGATTTTATCCATTTTTCAGAAGCGATCGGTCATTGCCGTTTCGCTGAACTTTTGCGCGCCCTCGGTGCTCAGACTCTTTCAGACACACCCGCGTGAGTGCTTCCGGTTGCAGTAGAGCCGCGGCTGTCTGGAGTGGTGTCCTCCTGGGCATCGCTACGGGTTACCGATCCCTCTGCGAGGGGTTGGCCAGCCAGGCCTCTTTGGCGGCAAGCCAAGCAGTAGTGGGTTCATGACCTAGGTCGCAGCGCTTGAGCGCTGCGACCTTTCACGCGTCTCTAGATGGAGTCAGGCTCGATGTCGAACACCGATCTCCCCGGTTCTTTTTCCACGCTTTCCCTCGATCCCGTCACGGCTGCCCAGACTCCGCGCATCGCCATCGAATCGGTCACTCCGGCCGTGGACAATGGCCAGTTTGCCGCCAAAGGTATCGCCGGTCGGGTCGTCGAGGTGACCGCCAAGATCTTCGCCGATGGCCACGACAAGCTGGCTGCCAGCGTGCTCTGGCGTCAGGAGGGCGAGGAGAACTGGCAACACGCTCCGCTGACCCTGGAAACCAACGATCTCTGGCGCGGTCGCTTCACACCGCCGGCCGTGGGTCGTTACGAATTCGTGGTCCAGGCCTGGTGGGACGTCTGGGGCACCTATCGCTACGAGATCGAGAAGAAGTACGCCGCGGGTGTCGGCCTGAACCTGGAGTTGCAGGAAGGCCGCATCCATGTGGAACAGGCGCTGTCTCGCGCTGAAGGCGAGCAGCGCGGTCCGCTGGAGGCGCTACTGCAGCGCCTCGATCAGGCGGGCAGTGAGGGCGACAAGGTCGCCGTGCTGCTGGCGGGTGAGGCCAGCCAGGCCATGGCACCTGTGGATGCCTATGTGCATCTGACCCACAGCATCGAATACCCGCTGGACATCGAGCGCCTACGCGCCGAATTCGCCAGCTGGTACGAACTCTTCCCACGCTCGATCACCGATGACCCCCAGCGCCACGGCACCTTCCGTAACGTGATCGGCGAATTGCCGCGTGTTCGCGACATGGGTTTCGATGTCCTGTACTTCCCGCCGATCCATCCGATTGGCCTGGCCCACCGCAAGGGCAAGAACAATACCCTGGGGGCGGGCGCGGATCAGCCGGGCAGTCCCTATGCCATCGGCAGCCCCGATGGCGGCCACGATGCCGTGCATCCCGAGCTGGGTACCCTGGAGGACTTTCGCGCCCTGGTGGCCGCGGCCGCCGACCACGGCCTGGAGATCGCCCTGGACTTCGCCATCCAGTGTTCGCCCGACCATCCATGGCTCAAGGAACATCCGGGCTGGTTCTCCTGGCGGCCGGATGGGTCCATGCGCTATGCGGAGAACCCGCCGAAGAAGTACCAGGACATCGTCAACGTCGACTTCTATGCCAAGGATGCCGTGCCGGATTTGTGGCTGGCGCTGCGTGACGTGGTCTGGCACTGGGTGGAGCAGGGCGTGAAGATCTTCCGCGTCGACAACCCCCACACCAAGCCGCTGCCGTTCTGGGAATGGCTGATCGCGGACATCCGTGGGCGCGACGCCGATGTCATGTTCCTCGCCGAAGCCTTCACCAAGCCAGCGATGATGGCGCGCCTGGGCAAGGTGGGTTATAGCCAGAGCTACACCTATTTCACCTGGCGCAACACCAAGGCTGAGCTGACCGAGTATTTCACCCAGCTCAACGAAGCGCCGCTGCGCGATTGCTACCGGCCGAATTTCTTCGTCAACACGCCGGACATCAACCCGGGCTTCCTGCAGACCAGTGGCCGTCCCGGCTTCCTGATCCGCGCGGCCCTGGCCACCATGGGTTCCGGTCTGTGGGGCATGTACGCCGGCTTCGAGCTCTGCGAGGGCGCGCCCCTCACGCCCGGCAAGGAGGAATACCTGGATTCGGAGAAGTACGAGCTGCGCCCGCGCGACTTCTATGCGCCGGGCAACATCATGGGCGAGATCGCCCAGCTCAACCGGATCCGCCGGCAGAACCCCGCCTTGCAAACCCATCTGGGGCTCAAGGTCTACACCTGCTGGAACGACCAGATCCTCTATTTCGGCAAACGCACCGACGACCTGGGCAACTTCATCCTGGTGGCGATCAACCTGGATCCCTTCAACGCCCAGGAAGGCCATTTCGAACTGCCATTGTGGGAGCTGGGCCTCGACGATCACGCCACTACCTATGGCGAAGACCTGATGACCGGGCACCGCTGGGCCTGGCACGGCAAGACCCAATGGACACGGCTGGAGCCGTCGATGCCCTTCGGCATCTGGCGCATCCAGGCGGGCCACTAGCGACCTCTCAGACGGGTCGACCAGGCAGCGGGAGACATCCCGGCGTGCCTGGTCCGATCCATCTCCATCGCCGGGCGGCATGGACGACCGGCGCACGTATCTGATTCAGACGCCCTGTTAAGGACCTGACGACATGGCAAAACCCAATAAAGCTCGTTCCCGCAAACCTGCCGCCTTCATCGACGATCCGCTGTGGTACAAGGACGCGATCATTTACCAGGTGCACGTGAAGTCGTTCTTCGACTCCAACAACGATGGCATCGGCGACTTCCCCGGCCTGATCGACAAGTTGGACTACATCGCCAGCCTGGGCGTCAACACCATCTGGCTGCTACCTTTCTATCCCTCGCCGCGCCGCGACGACGGCTACGACATCGCCGAGTACCGTGGCATCCACCCTGACTACGGCACCATGGCCGATGCCAAGCGATTCATCGCCGAAGCCCATGCCCGTGGCCTGCGGGTGATCACCGAGCTGGTCATCAACCACACGTCCGACCAGCACCCCTGGTTCCAGCGCGCCCGCCGCGCCAAGAAGGGCTCGGCGGCGCGCAATTTCTACGTCTGGTCCGACGATGACCAGAAGTACGATGGCACCCGCATCATCTTCCTCGACACCGAGAAGTCCAACTGGACCTGGGACCCGGTCGCCGGCCAGTACTTCTGGCACCGCTTCTATTCCCACCAGCCGGACCTCAATTTCGACAATCCCCAGGTCATGAAGGCCGTCATCTCGATCATGAGGTACTGGCTGGATCTAGGTGTCGACGGTCTGCGTCTGGATGCTATTCCTTACTTGGTGGAGCGCGACGGCACCAATAACGAGAACCTTCCCGAGACCCACGTGGTGCTCAAGGAGATTCGCGCCGAGATCGACGCCAACTATCCGGACCGTATGCTGCTGGCCGAGGCCAACCAGTGGCCGGAAGACACCCAGCTGTATTTCGGCGATGGCGACGAATGCCACATGGCCTTCCACTTCCCGCTGATGCCGCGCATGTACATGGCCATCGCCCAGGAAGACCGCTTCCCCATCACCGATATCCTGCGCCAGACCCCGGAGATCCCGGCCAATTGCCAGTGGTCGATCTTCCTGCGCAACCACGATGAACTGACCCTGGAGATGGTGACCGACCGCGAGCGGGATTATCTCTGGAACTACTACGCCTCGGATCGCCGCGCGCGTATCAACCTCGGCATCCGTCGTCGTCTGGCGCCTCTGCTGGAGCGCGACCGTCGCCGTATCGAGCTGCTCAACAGCCTGTTGCTGTCGATGCCCGGTACCCCGACGATGTACTACGGCGACGAAATCGGCATGGGTGACAACATTCACCTGGGCGACCGCGATGGCGTACGGACCCCGATGCAGTGGTCGGTCGACCGCAACGGCGGCTTCTCCCGCGCCGATCCAGCCAGCCTGGTGCTGCCGTCGATCATGGATCCGCTCTACGGCTACCAGGCGATCAACGTCGAGGCTCAGTCCCGCGATCCCCATTCGCTGCTCAACTGGACGCGGCGCATGCTGGCCGTGCGCAAGCAGCAGAAGGCGTTCGGTCGCGGCACCCTGAAGATGCTGTCGCCCACCAACAGACGCATCCTGGCCTACCTGCGCGATTTCACCAATGCCCAGGGTGAGCACGAGACCATCCTCTGCGTGGCCAACGTTTCCCGTGCCGCCCAGGCGGTGGAGCTGGACCTGTCCAACTTCGCCGGTCAGGTGCCGGTGGAAATGATCGGCGGCAGCGCCTTCCCGCCCATCGGCCAGCTGCCCTACATGCTGACCCTGCCGCCCTATGGCTTCTACTGGTTCTACCTGGCCGGCAACGAACAAATGCCCGCCTGGCACACCGAGCCGCCGGCGCCGATGCCCGACTACCAGACGGTAGTGATCAAGCGCAATCTGCAGGAGCTGCTCGACGGCGAGCCGCGCCGCATCTTCGAAGAGGTACTGCCGGTCTATCTGCCCAAGCGCCGCTGGTTCGGTTCCAAGGACGAGGCCATCACCGGCGTGCGGCTGGACTACGCCGCCCAGATCAATACCCCCAAGCTGCCGGTGATGTTCAGCGAAGTGGTGGTGACCAACGCCAAGGGCGAGGAGCGTTATGCGCTGCCCCTGGGTTTCCTTGCCGAGGAAGACCAGCACTGCAGCCCGCTGGCGACCCAACTGGCCATTTCCCGCATCCGTCATGTGCGCCGCGTGGGCCTGGTGACCGACGCCTTCGCTCTGACCAGCTTCGTGCATGGCGTGTTCGACGCTTTCCACAAGGGCGCCAAGCTTGCCGTGCCCGCGGGTGAACTGCGCTTCGAGGTCTACGATCAGGCCGAAGACTTCGCGCTGGATCCGGACATCGAGATCAAGCACCTGGGCGTGGAGCAATCCAACAGTTCGCTGATCGTCGGCGATCACCTGATGCTCAAGCTGATCCGCAAGGTGGCGCCGGGCATCCATCCGGAAGTGGAGATGGGCCGCTATCTGGCCCAGGCCGGATTCGCCAATATCGCCGCGACCCACGCCGTGGCCCAACGCGTCGCCGCGGATGGCACGCCGCACGTACTGATGCTGGTCCAGCAGCACATCCACAACCAGGGTGATGCCTGGACCTGGAGCCTGGACGGGCTGGATCGCGTCACCCGCGATCTGCTCAGTGGCGGCATCTCCGACGTGGAGAACGAATTCACCGCCATGGGCGATCTGACGGCCTTCGCTGGCGTACTGGGCAAGCGTCTCGGTGAGATGCATCGGGTGCTGGCGCAGCCCACCGAGGATGCAGCCTTCGCCCCCGAAACCGTGGACGCCCAGGCGGCCAAGGAGCTGGCACATCGCGTACGCGTCCAGGTCGACGGCGCTCTGGATACCCTGCAGGGCATGGGCGACCAGCTCGATGCTACCGGCAAGGAGCTGCTGCAGCGCCTGGTCGGCAAGCGCGAAGCCCTGGCCAAGCGGATCGAGGCCCTGGCCGCCGACGTCGAGGGTGGTCTGCGTATCCGTGTCCACGGCGATCTGCACCTGGGTCAGGTGCTGGTGGCCCAGGACGATGCCATCCTCATCGACTTCGAAGGCGAGCCGGCGCGGTCGCTGGAAGACCGCCGCGGCAAGTACGGTCCGCACAAGGACGTTGCCGGGGTGCTGCGCTCCTTCGACTACGCGGCGGCCATGGTCACCCAGTCGAGCAACGCCGGCGCCGATACCTCGGAAGAGCATCTGCAACTGCGTGCCAAGGCGGCAGAGACCTACCGCAATGCGTCCTACGCAGCCTTCCTGGAAGGCTATCGCACTGCGGCGGCCGACATCGGCCACCAGTGGAGCGAGCGGGGCGAGCAGGCGGCGCTGGATCTCTACAGCCTGGAGAAGGCGGTCTATGAGATAGGCTACGAGGCTGCCAATCGACCCACCTGGATCAACATCCCGCTACGTGGCGTCGCCGCCATCGTCGAGACCCTCTTGTCCGGAGCCCGCGCATGACCGATCACAATACCGCCCCCGTCGCTCTCCTGGACGACGCCCGGCTCTCGGCTGCCGAAGCCGAGTCGCTGGCCCGCGGCGAGCACGGCAATCCCTTCGCCGTGCTCGGTCCCCATCCCGATGGCGAGGACGTGATCGTCCGCGCCTTTCTGCCCAGTGCCTTGGGTGTCGAACTGGTCGATCGCGTCAGCGGTCGGCCCCTGGCCCAGATGCAGCCCGGGCGGGTGCCCGGCCTGTTCGTTGCACGGCTGGAGTACGCCGCGCCCTACAAGCTGATCATCCGCTGGCCCAGCGGTGTGCAGGAAACCGAGGATCCCTATTCCTTCGGCCTGTTGCTGGGGGAGACCGATCTCTACCTGTTCAACGAAGGCCGCCACCGCAATCTCGGCGAGACCTTTGGCGCCCAACGCTGCCAGGTCGACGGCATCGAGGGCGTGCGCTTCGCGGTCTGGGCGCCCAATGCCCGGCGCGTTTCGGTGGTGGGCGACTTCAACAGCTGGGACGGCCGCCGCCTGCCCATGCGTCTGCGTGCCAACAGTGGCGTCTGGGAGCTGTTCGTCCCGCGCCTGCCGGTCGGCACGGCCTACAAGTACGAGATCCTCGGCCAGCACGGCGTGTTGCCGCTCAAGGCCGACCCCATTGCCCTGGCGGCGGAGTTGCCGCCGCGCACCGCCTCGGTGGTGGCCGACAACAAGCCTTTCACCTGGCACGATCAGGACTGGATGGCTCGCCGTCGCGAGTTGCAAGGCGTGGAAGCGCCTATCTCGGTCTACGAATTGCACGCCGGTTCCTGGCGCCGCGAAGGGGGTGACGAGGGGCGACAGTACAACTGGCGCGAGCTGGCGGAGCGCTTGATTCCCTACGTCCGCGAGATGGGCTTCACCCATATCGAGCTGCTGCCGATCATGGAGCATCCCTTCAGCGGTTCCTGGGGCTACCAACCGCTGGGCCAGTTTGCGCCCACCTCGCGCTTCGGCACCCCGGCAGACTTCGCTGCCTTCGTCGATGCCTGTCACCAGGCGGACATCGGTGTGATCCTCGACTGGGTCCCGGCGCATTTCCCCACCGACGAACACGGCCTGGCCCGTTTCGACGGTACCGCCCTGTACGAGTACGAGCACCCCTTCGAAGGCTTCCACCAGGACTGGAACACCTACATCTACAACCTGGGGCGCCACGAGGTGCACGGCTTCATGCTGGCTTCCGCAATGCATTGGCTCAAGCACTTCCACATCGACGGCCTGCGGGTGGATGCCGTGGCCTCCATGCTCTACCGCGACTATTCGCGCAAGCACGGTGAGTGGATTCCCAACATCCACGGCGGTCGCGAGAACCTGGAGACCATCGCCTTCCTGCGTCACCTCAACGAGGTGGTCCACGAAGAGGCGCCAGGCGCGCTGGTGATCGCCGAGGAATCCACCTCCTGGCCGGGCGTCAGCGCACCGGTCAGCGAAGGGGGGTTGGGTTTCGACTTCAAGTGGAACATGGGCTGGATGAACGACACCCTCCACTATGTGGAAGAGGATCCGGTCTATCGCCAGTACCATCATCACCAGATGACCTTTGGCCTGGTGTACGCCTGGTCCGAACGCTTCATGCTGCCCATCTCCCATGATGAGGTGGTGCACGGCAAGGGCTCGATGATCGAGAAGATGCCGGGCGACGTTTGGCAGAAGTTCGCCAACCTGCGTACCTACCTGAGCTTTATGTGGACCCACCCGGGCAAGAAGCTGCTGTTCATGGGCTGCGAATTCGGTCAGTGGCGCGAGTGGAGTCATGATCGCGAGCTGGACTGGTTCCTGCTGGAGCACGGTACCCACCGGGGCGTGCAGCAGCTGCTGGCCGATCTCAACCACCTCTATCGTCATGAGCCGGCCCTGCACGAGCGTGATCATCTGCCTGAGGGCTTCGATTGGGTGGTAGGGGACGACAATGGCAACAGCGTCTTCGCCTGGCTGCGCAAGGACGCCCAGCAGCGACCGCTGCTGGTCATCGCCAACTTCACCCCAGTGCCGCGTCACGACTACCGAGTGGGCGTGCCTGCACTGGGCCACTGGCAGGAGATCTTCAACAGCGATGCCGAGCGCTACGGTGGCTCCAATCTGGGCAATGGCGGCGGCGTGACGGCCGAGGAAATCGGCGCCCACGGCCAGCCGGCCTCGCTGAATCTGCAAGTGCCACCGCTGGGTCTGCTGGTGTTCAAGCCGCAGGGCTGATCCGGGAGCGCCCCATACGGGGCGCGTTCCGCTGACAGGCATCCCCGTTCTGGGCGATGCTTGTCAGGCATCTGGCCACCGAGAACCCCATGATCGATCTCGCTGAATGGAATCTGACGGTTCCCGTACCCATGCCCGTGGCCCAGGTACAGACCGCCGAACTCAACAGTAGCGCCTTTCGCAGCCTCTACCTCACGCGCGGCGAGGGGGGATCGCTGGTGTTCTGGGTCCCGGTGACCGGCACCCCGCAGCCCTTCAGCAGCTATCCCGCCACCGAGCTCCGCGAGACGCGTCCGGACGGCAGTGCCTATGCCTGGAAGTACCGCGAGGCGGACGCCCTGCTACAGGCCGAGGCGGCGGTGCAGCAGGTGCCGTCACGCCCTGAGGTCATCATCAGCCAGATCGAGGACCAGACCGCGATACCGGCCGCGCCTCAGGCGCTGTTGCAACTGGTCTATCGGGTGGAGAGTCCGGCCACGGGCAATGGGCAGGTCGCCCAGGGTCAACTGATCGCCCGGTTGCGAGAGAGCCCCAGCGACAGCCCCAAGGACGTCATCCTGCTGGAGCACCTGCCGCTCAACAGTCGCTTCAGCTACGACATCAAGCTGACGCGCAGTGGCGTGCTCACCATACGTGCCCATGGTGCCGGTTCACGAAACGGGGATCTGGGTCTGCAACTGGACAACGCCTGGAGCAACCATCACCTGTATTTCAAGGCGGGCGCCCGCTTACGTGACGGGGAAGGACCCGCCACCGAGGGCGGACGGGTACTCTTCTACCGGCTGATTTCCATGCACCAGCCCAATAATCGGTAGGCCCGTCTCAGGTGGCGTGCTTTTCCTGCTGCTTGCGCTCTTCGCGCCGATCATTGCTCACCTTGAGCTTCTTGGCACGACCTTCCAAGGCGAAATAGAGCACCGCGGCGATCAGCAGCGGGATGATGAAATAAAGGGTCCGGTAGCCAAGCAGGGCGGCGATGATCTTGCCCTGGCTGAGGCCGTCATTGGCCAGCAGGGCGATGAAGACCGTCTCCAGTACGCCGACGCCAGCCGGGATATGCACGATGACCATGGCGATGCTGGAGAGCAGCAGTACGCCGAGCACATGCAGATAGTCCACCTGGCGGCCAAGGAAGAGATAGACGATGGCGGCCATGGCCATCCAGTTGATCGAAGACACCAGCAGTTGCAGGCAGGCCATGCGCAGTGAGGGCAGGGCGAGCCGCTGCTTGCGCACCGTCCATTCGCGCTGTTTGGCGAAGGCGCAGACGCCCAGGTAGAAGACGATGAAGGCTAGCAAGCCGAAGCCAATCAGCCGCAGCGTGGTGTCGCCGACGAACCAGTTAGGCGGCATGTCCACCACACCGCTGACGAAGATGCCACCGGCGAGCAGCACGTACCCCAGCCAGTTGGTGGCGATGCTCAGGGAGAAGATGCGGGTGATGGTGCCACTGGAAAGACCCAATCGCGAGTAGAGGCGATACCTCATGCCGATGCCGCCGACCCAGGTGCTCAGGGTGAGGGTAAAGGCGTAGCAGATGAAGGACACCAGGAACACCTGGCGCTTGACCAGCTTGTGCCCGCAATAGGCCCGACCGATGAGGTCGTAGCAGCCGTACATGATGTAGGACAGCACCACCAGGCCACCGGCCATGGCCAGCGTCGTCCACTTGTAGCCGGTAAAGACCTTCCAGACCTCGCCCCAGTCGACCTTCCGGGCGTAGATCACCAGCAGCACCACGACCGCGATCAGAAACACCCAGGTCAGGATCTTCTTGGCCAGGACCCAGCGGCCGTTCTGCGGCTTGGCGGCAGTCTGCCCGTCTTCCTGGTCGTCGGCGTGATCCAGGGTGTCGCTGTGGCTGCTCATCGTTGGGGATACCTTGAAATCGGGGAATCGACCCGGTCCTGGGTTTCCAGCTCGGGCTGCACCGGTGGACTCACCAGTTCGATCTTGGGGGTATGACCGGGCAGCCAGCCGACCCAGGCGGGGAAGTGGCGCAAAAAGTGGAAGACCAGCATCGTCTTGGCCAGGTGCCAATAGGTGCGCTTGGGCACCTTGCTGCTGTCGACGTGCTCGCAGTGATGCTCGATCAGGGTTTCCAGGCGACCGCGCAATTCACGGTTGAAAGCGTGGTCATGGAAGATCAGGTTGCATTCGAGATTGAGCGAAAGACTCAAGGGGTCCAGGTTGCTCGAACCCACGGTGGACCAGTGCTCGTCCATGGTCGCCACCTTGCCGTGCAAGGGGCGCAGGCAGTATTCGTAGATCTCCACCCCGGCCTTGACTAGGTAGTTGTAGAGCATCTGGGCGCCGACCTTGACGATGGCCATGTCCGGCTCGCCTTGTACGATCAGCACCACCCGGACGCCGCGCTGCGCCGCGTTACGCATCTCCCGCAGCAGACGATAGCCCGGGAAGAAGTAGGCGTTGGCGATCACCACCTCGCGTTTGGCGTTGCGCAGCATTTCCAGGTAGTGCTTTTCGATGTCGGCGCGATGTTCGTCGTTGTCGCGGTACACCAGCAGGGCCTGGGCATTGCCCGGGTTGCGGTTGTTGGCCGGCTTCTGCGAACGCTTGCCCCACCAGCGGTGGGTTTCCTCAGGCGAGTTGATGGCGTCGCGAGCGAAGCGATGGATATCGTCGACGATGGGGCCTTCCACCTCGACGGCGTAGTCCTGCTTGGCTTCCGGCCCGAAGTCACCCAGGTGCTCGGCGGAATAATTGATGCCACCGATGAAGCCCAGGCGGCCATCCACAACCACGATCTTGCGATGCAGGCGGCGGAAGAGGTTGGTCCTCATGCCCATGACCAGCGGGCGCGGATCGTAGTAGCGGAAGCGCACGCCGGCATGAACCATCTCATCGATGAAATCACGCGGCAGATCGGGCGAGCCATAGGCATCCACGGTGATGTCCACCTGGACACCACGCCTGGCCGCCGCCACCAATTCTTGCTGCAGGCCCTGACCCACCTTGTCGTAGAACAGGATGAAGGTCTCGATGATGACTTCGCGCTCCGCCTCGCGGATCGCCTCGAAAACCCGGGGAAAGAAGTCCTCGCCGTTTTCCAGCAAGGCGATGCGGTTTCCGTCCCGCCACTCGAAGTTCATAGGTGGAAGTCCGCAGCCAGGGGCGCGTGATCGGACAGGTGCGACCACGGCTGATTGCCCAGCACCTGTGGGCGACCGACGCTGACGTTACGGGTATAGATGCGATCCAGGCAGAGCAGTGGACGCTTCGCCGGGAAGGTCTTGGGCAGCCGCCCTGCGGTCTTCATGAACACCTCTTCGAGTCCCGCGCCTTGGCCAAGGATGTCGTTGGCCTTCTGGCGCCAGTCGTTGAAGTCCCCTGCCACCACGACGGGCGCGTCGCTGGGCAGGGAATTGATGTGTTCGCAGATCAGCTTCATCTGCATCTGGCGATGCTTTTCCCGCAACCCCAGATGGACGCAGATGACGTGCAGATCCACCCCTTGATCCGGTACGCGCAGGACGCAATGCAGCATCCCGCGTTTTTCCGGACCGGCGATGGAAATGTCGAAGTTGTCGTAACTGACGATGGGAAACTTCGACAGCACCGCATTACCGTGATGGCCGTCCGGGTAGACCGCATTGCGCCCGTAGGCGAAATCGGTCCACATCGAATCGGCCAGGAACTCGTACTGCGGCGCCGCCGGCCAGTTCTCGAAGCGCAACGGGTGCTTTTCGTGGGTACCCAACACCTCCTGCAAGAAGACAATGTCCGCTGACACCGTCCGCACCGCCTCGCGCAATTCCGGCAAGATGAACTTGCGGTTGAAGGACGTGAAGCCCTTGTGCGTGTTGATGGTCAGGACCTTGAACGAAAAACCCTGTTGCGCGTTCGTCATGCCTGGCGCTTCCTCCGCTTGGTCTGGGTCAGCTCGAACAGCAGTACCGAGCGTCCGGTGACCTGATAGGTGTCTCCAAAATTGAAGACGTCGCCGGCATCCAGGTCAGGCTGATTGGTATCCAGCTGCAGGGACCAATGCTCGCCCATGGGGACTTCCGGCAGGGTGAAATCCACCACGTCATAATGAGCATTGACCAGAATCAGCAGCGAGGTATCCGCGCCCTTGCGACGAATGCCGGTCGGCTGGGCACGGCCATCGAGCAGGATGCCCATGCACTTGTTGCTGCCGTCCTGCCACTGCTCGTCGCCCATCTCGGTGCCGCCGGGCTGCAGCCAGGTGACATCCTTGACGCCCAGTTCCTCGTTGTAGGCACCGGTAAAGAAGCGGCTGCGACGCAGCAGCGGATAGCGACGGCGCAGGTCGATCAGGTTGCGCACGTATTCCTGGAGCTCGGCGCTCTTTTCGCTGATCTCCCAGTTGACCCAGCCGATCTCGCTGTCCTGGCAGTAACCGTTGTTGTTGCCGCCTTGGGTACGGGCGAATTCGTCACCGGCCAGCAGCATCGGCGTGCCCTGGGACAGGAAGAGGGTGGCCAGCAGGTTGCGCATCTGGCGATAGCGCAGTTCGATGATTTCCGGATCGTCGGTCTCGCCTTCGACACCACAGTTCCACGACAGATTGTGGGAATGGCCGTCGTTGTTGCCTTCGCCGTTGGCCTCGTTGTGCTTGTCGTTATACGACACGGTGTCGGCCAGGGTGAAGCCGTCGTGGGCGGTCACGAAGTTCACCGATGAATAGGGCTTGCGACCGCGACGATTGAACTTGTCGCCGGAGCCCAGGAAGATCTTCGCGAAATCGCCGATCTTGTCTTCGTCACCCTTCCAGAAGGCCCGCGCGGTGTCACGGAAGGTATCGTTCCACTCCATCCAGCCGGGTGGGAAGTTGCCGACCTGGTAGCCGCCGGGACCGCAGTCCCAGGGCTCGGCGATGAGCTTGGTCTCGGCCAGGATCGGATCCTGACGGCAGGCGTGCAGGAAGCCGCCGCCTTCGTCGAAGCCATCCGGCTCGCGGCCCAGGATGGTGGCCAGGTCGAAGCGGAAGCCGTCCACGCCCATCTCGGTGGCCCAGTAGCGCAGCGAGTCGGTCACCATCTGCAGCACGCAGGGATGGCTCATGTTCAGGGTGTTGCCGGTACCGGTGTCGTTGATGTAGTAGCGCGCATCATCGGGCATCAGGCGGTAATAGTTGGCGTTGTCGATGCCCTTGAGCGAGAGGGTCGGGCCCATCTCGTTGCCTTCCGCGGTGTGGTTGTAGACCACGTCGAGAATGACCTCGAGGCCGGCATTGTGCATGCGCGCGACCATCACCTTGAATTCGCCGATGGACTGGCTGGCCATGTAGCGCGAATGCGGCGCGAAGAAAGCCAGGGTGTTGTAGCCCCAGAAGTTCTTCAGGCCCTTTTCCAGCAGATGGTTGTCGTCCAGAAAGTAGTGGATCGGCATCAGCTCGACGGAGGTTATGCCGAGGGACTTGATGTAGTCGATGACCTCGCTTTCCTGCAGGCCGGAGAAGGTACCGCGGGCACTTTCCGGGACGGCCGGGTGCTGCATGGTGTAACCCCGGACGTGGGTCTCGTAGAACACGGTACGATCACGCGGGACCCGCGGATGGGTGGTGTTGCCCCAGGTGAAGGCGGGGTCGATGACCCGGCAGCGCGGCATGAAGGGCGCGCTGTCACGCTCGTCGAAGGACAGGTCGCCATCGGCGTGGCCGATGGTGTAGCCGAACAGGGCGTCGTTCCACTCCAGCTCGCCGACGATCTGCTTGGCATAGGGATCGATCAGCAGCTTGTTGTGATTGAAGCGATGGCCGTTCTGCGGCTCGTACGGGCCGTGTACCCGGTAGCCGTAGAGGGTGCCGGGACGGGCATCGGGCAGATAGCCGTGCCAGATCTCATTGGTGAATTCCGGCAGTTCGATGCGCTCGATTTCTTCCTTGCCTTCATCGTCGAAGAGGCAGAGTTCGACCTTGGTGGCGTTGGCGGAAAAGATGGCGAAGTTCACGCCGGAGCCGTCCCAGGTAGCGCCCAGGGGATAGGGCAGGCCTTCACGAACACGAGACTTGGACTTACTGATGAAAGTGGTTGCTTCGGTTAACGGCTTGTTGGACTCAGTTGAAGTCATTTCGACGCTCTCGGGATAGCTAGGAAGGAAGTAGCTCTGACTCGGCTCTCAATACCTGCCGGTGGCTGAATCGATACAGATCCGGCTACCTGCATATGAAAGGCCCGGCGCAGCGCAGTTCCGAGCTCCCATGGCGAGCCGACAAAGCGTTGTTTTTGCAGGAAAAATCAGAAAACCAGGGATAACGCAGACGCCGCAGCGAGGCGGCAGAGAGAAGGCCTGGCCGAGTGGCCAGGCCGGAACATCACATCACTCGCTGGCGGCGGGCTTGGCCGTCGTCGCCTTGGCCCGGGAGGCACGCGGCTTCTTCGGCGTGGCAGGTGCCACACCTACGCCAGTCGCCTCGACATTGGCATCGGCTTTAGCCTTGCTGGCGGTGGTCTTGCTTGCACTGGGCTTGACCGCCTGCTTGACCTTGGAGGCGACCTTCTTGGCAGCCGACTCGACCTTCTCGGTCACGGACTCACCGGTAGCTTCCGCCTCGGTGGCCGCCTTTTCGCTGCCACTCTTGGTCTTGCCAGCGGTGCGGGCCTTGCTCGCCACGGGCGTGTCCGCGCCCGCAGTGGTCTTGATTGCACGAGGCTTCTTGGTCGCGGTCTTCTTGGCCACGCCTTCCTGTTCGGCTTCGTACAGGCGGGTCGCCATTTCCCAATGGCGATCGTGTTCGTGGGCCGGCCGTCCTTCGGACTCCCAGATCTGATAGGCGAGCTGCTGGATGCGTTCGTCTTTTTGGGTCATTGCGGTACGGCTCCTTGAGTGATGTCTTGTGTGCTGAGCAATCCAAGCGGAAAACGTGCCAGAACCTCGCCGACAGAAAGCTCTTTCTTCTGGTCATGGACAGACGAAGGGGCGAAAGTTTCCCCAAAACGGTACATGGACAAGGTTTCCGGGAGTTTTATCCGGGTATCACCCCAGGCCGCTGCAGAAAAGCGCAATGTTTCGCTGTTCTCCAGCAGGTCGGAGGCATGCACCGGCACGATGACGATCACCGCCTGCTGCTCCCAGGTACGGGCGAAGGCCAGTACCTGATCGGCGTGGGCGCCCGCAACGGACAGCGGGAGGTAGCTACCTTCGGTGAACAGCTGTGGCTGCAGCTTGCGCAGTTGCAGCACGCTGGCCAGCACCTGTTGTTTGATCTCGCCGTTCTGCCAGGTATCCAGAGCCGCGTCGGCAGTGGTGTGCTTGGCCAGGGCCTGCTGCCGCGGGGCGTAGTCCACGGCGCGGCGATTGTCGGGCTCCACCAGGCTGAAATCCCAGAATTCACCACCTTGGTAGAGGTCGGGCACGCCGGGCGCGGTATTGCGCAGCAACATCTGCACCAGGCCATTCAGGGCACCGGCTGGAGCCAGTTCACGGACGGCTGCGACGATCTCGCGGCGCAGGGCAAGATACTTGTCGTCGGTGAGGAGGCCTTCCAGGAAGGCCTTGCAGGCCGCTTCGTAGTCCCCATTCGGCGCCCACCAGTCGGACTCCAGCTTCTCTTCGCGCAGGGCCTTTTCCTGCCACTGCAGCAGGCGCTCCAGATAGGCCTGCAGGCCCTGCGGGTCGTCGGCCTGCAGCTGTAGCGGCCAGCTGGCGAGCAGGGTCTGGTAGAGCATCAGCTCATCACCTGGGGTCGGTGCGGGTGCATCGTTCCACTGGCCGCGCAGAGTAGCAGCCTGTTCCATCCAGCCACTGACCTGGGCGATATAGGCTTCCGGGCGTTCCGAGACCACCGCCAGGCGGGCGCGGGTGTCTTCGCCACGCTTATGGTCGTGGGTCGCGGTGGTCAGCATGTTGCGCGGAAAATGCTCTGCACGCCAGCCGCTGGCCTGGTGGAAGGCGCTGACCGGCTGGGCGAAATGCTGCGGATCGAAGCCCACGTCGTTGCGCGATAGCAGTGGAGCGGAGCGATAGCAGGCGGTGTCTTCCACGGCCTTAGCGGCGATGGGCGAGGTGAGTTGCTGGAATTTGGTGATGGCACGGCGCTGTTCGCGACGGGCCACGCTGCCCACTGGCTTGTGGCGCGGCGCATCGCCACCTAGCCAGGCGCGTAGTTGCTCCAGCAGCGGCTGCTCCGCTTCGCTGACATGGGGGCGGGCGGCCTCCAGCGCGGTATCGAACCACTGGGCATCGGCGCCGACGAAACCCGCCGCGCCGGCATAGGTGCGATAGACCTTGAACTGCACGATCAGCTCCAGCAACACCCGGCGGATGGCGCCCTGGCTGGTGTCGCGGGTACGCCAGTCCTGTTGGGCCAGCAGGTGCAGGGTGTGCACGGCCGATTCGAATTCGCTGGACAGTGCGCCGGTGAGCACCAGGCGCCGTGCTTCCCGTACCTCTTCGAGGAAGTCCTCGGTACGACCGGTCTGCTCGGCCCAGAACCGGCGCAGCGGCGCTTCACCGCTGGCCGCATGCTGCACCGCTGAGACCTCGTTCATGAACTCGTAGCCAGTGGTGCCGTCGATGCCCCAGCCTTCGCGCAGCTGCTCGCCTTCGGCCAGGATCTTCTCGATGTAGATGGGGAAGCCATCTTCCGGCGCACCGCCGGCACGGTTGGCACAGAGGTCGTCCACCCGGCGGCGCAACTTGCGGCAATAGGCGCGCGGATTGGCCAGGCCGTCGATGTGATCCAGGCGCAGGCCATCGAGCAGGCCTTCACTAATCAGGCGGAAGATCAGCGAATGGGTTTCCTCGAACACCTCGTGGCGTTCCATGCGCAGGCCGCCCAGTTCAGTGATATCGAAAAAGCGCCGCCAGTTGATGTCGTCCGAGGCAGTGCGCCAGCTGGCCAGGCGATAGTGCTGGCTCTCCAGCAGGGCGTGCAAGCGTTCCTGATTGGCCGGCTGGCTACCGTCGAAGGCGGCGACCGCCTTGTCGATGGCGGCCGCCACGGCCGGGTCCTTGGCGGCGTCCGCCAGCTGGCGCTGGGCGCCGCGCGCTTCTTCCAGGTCCCTGGCACGCGCCGAGAAGGCATCGGCGAACAGGCTCAGCTGGGGCAGGTCGCTCTCGCGCAGGATCTGGCCGTAGGTCCCTGGATTGATGGGGAAGTGGTGGGCGTAGTATTCCACGCGGAAGGCGCCTTGCTCGGCGTCGAACACCAGCTTGAGCTCACCGGCCTGCAGCACGTTGCCGTAGGCGTCACCCAGGAAGGGCAGCAGCACCTGGCCCTGTAGATCCGGGTCCGGCCCGTACCAGTTGATGTCGTAGAAGCCGGCATAGCGGCTCTGGCGGCCCCATTCGAGGATGTCCAGCCACCAGGCGTTCTCCGAGCCGCCCACGTTGGTGTGGTTGGGCACGAAGTCGGCGATCAGGCCCATGCCATGTTCGCGCAGGCGGGCCACCAGGCGACGCAACGCCTCTTCGCCGCCCAGCTCCGGGTTGACCCGGGTGGGGTCGACCACGTCGTAACCGTGCACGGACCCGGCGCGGGCGGTGGTGATGGGCGACGCATAGATATGGCTGATGCCCAGTTTGGCGTAATAATCGACCAGGGGCAGGGCATCGTCGAAGGTGAAATCCTTGTGGAACTGCAGGCGTACGGTAGCGCGCAAGCGACTCATCGAGTGTTCTCCGGATTGTTACGGGCAGTGCTCAGCACGCTTAGGCGTCGTTCAGGTGTGGCGGCGTCCAACAGGCGCTCCGCGGGAGCGTCCCAGCGGCGCAGCCAATTGGGATGTTCGTTGGTGGTGCCGGGCAGGTTGGCCTGCTCCAGCTGGCCCAGGGCGTCTTCCACCGGCAGGATGATCAGCGGTGCCGGGGTGCGGCCGATGAAGGCGATGGCGGCATCGACCGCCTGTTCGACGTTGCTTTCCCGAATGTCGTCCAGTTCCAGCACCTTGGCCAGGTATTGACGATCCTCGGCCCGTTCGTCGAGCCGGTCCTGGCGCGTTGTGCCATCGGGCAGCAGCCCCAGCTCCTCCTGCCAGTCGGCATCGCGGCCCTGCCACCAACCAGTAAGGGTCGGCAGGTCATGGGTGGTGGGCATGCCCATGGCTGTGTCCGACCATTGCTCAGCGGGCTTGAAGGCCTTGCCATCTCGCTCGAACAGCAGCACCTGCATGCCCATGATGGCGCGTTCGGCCAGGCGTTCACGGAAGCCCTCGGGCACCGTACCCAGGTCTTCGCCCATGACCACGCAGCGATGCCGCCAGGACTCCAGGGCGACCAGGCGCAGCAGGTCGTCGATGGGGTAGGAGAGATAGGCGCCGTCGGCCGGGGAGGCACCCTCGGGCACCAGCCAGAGCCGTTGCAGACCCATCACATGGTCGATGCGCACACCGCCGGCGTGCGCGAAGTTCGCCTTGAGCATCTCGATGAAGGCGCGGAAGCCATGCTGGATCATGCCGGTGGGCGAGAAGGCGGATATGCCCCAGCCCTGGCCCTTCTGGTTGAGCAGGTCCGGCGGACAACCCACGGTGACCGAAGCCAGCAGCTCTTCCTGGCGGCTCCAGGCCTGGCTGCCACCCCCATCCGCGCCCACGGCGATGTCGGCGATCAGACCGATCTTCATACCCGATTCGCGGCACTGCTTCTGGGCGGCGGACAGCCCTTCGCTGGCCAGCCACTGGGTGAAGGCATAGAACTCCACGTCCTGGGCGTGGCGTTCGGCGAACTCAGCCACGGCAGGATTCTTGGGGTCGCGATACTGCTGCGGCCAATGCTGCCAGCTCGGCGAGGCATCGCCCTGGGTGAAGGAGGCATGCAGGGCTTCGAAGCGGCAGTGATTCTCCAGGGCTTCGCCACCGTCGCGGCGGAAGGCCTCGAAGCGCTCGCGCAGTGTGCCGGCGGCGGTGCGAAACTCCAGATGCAGGGTGCGCAGCAGGCGCAGCCGCAGCTTGGCCAGGGCCGGCCAGTCGATCAGCTCAAGCTGTTCGAGGCGCTCGGCTTCCGCCTGCAGGCCGGCGCGCTGCATGGCCTGACGCACGGGCTCGGCGCCCAGCACCAGCTCTGGCGCGGCATAGAGCACATTGAAGAACACCCGACTCGACGGCGAATAGGGGCTGTAGCGACTGCCATCGGCGCTGAACATGGCGTGCAGCGGGCTGATGGCCAGGGCATCGGCGCCCTTGCCGGCAGCTGCCTTAGCGAGCTGCACCAGACCCTGCAAATCGCCCGCACCGCTGCCACCGTCGCGTCTGAGGCTATAGAGCTGCACGGCCAGGCCCCAGAGCCTGGCCTGCTCGTCGCCTGTGGCGTCGGCGATGGTAAAGCAGCGCTCTGGCGCGACGGCCAGGATCAAGGCTTCACCACCGATTTCCGCCTGGTGATAACCGGCGGTGCTGATGGGCGCGAGCTGGCCCTGGTCATCTACCTGACCTTCCAGGCGCTCGCCGTCTTCCAACTGCACCTCATAGCGGACGCCACGCTTGAACTGGTCAGGTGTCCCGACGGGTTTACCGACCACGGCCGTGAGGAGGGGTGGCAGATGATCCTTGTCGCCGACCTCGGCCAGCTTGCGCAGGCTGGCGTCGATGTCAGCATCACTGTCCGCGGGCAGCTCGATGGCCTTGAGCAGATTGCGCAGCGCCTCGGGACTCACCCGTTGGCGCTTACCGTCGTAGGCGGTCCATTCGATGGCGATACCGGCGGCCTTGGCCAATTGTTCCAGACGATCGCCACTCATGCCTGTTTCTCCAGCCAGACCAGTGCGCAGTGGGCAGCCAGCTGACCGTCCTGCCGGGCTGGCGCCGCCGCCGCGTCGCTGCTGTGCAGCAATTCACCCTGGGGTGCCTCGTCCACCTGCACGGCGTTCTCGCTCAGGTTGAGTTCGATGATCAGGCGGCTGCCATCGGCCAGGCTCCAACGTGCCCGCACGGCGCGCTCGGCCAGAGCTTCGGCGCCCTCGGCACGGGCGCCTTCCAGACGCGGGAAGAGTTCCCGGTGCCGGATCTCCAACAGTTCGCGATACAGGCCGACCCAGGCCGCATGATCGGGCTGATCGGCCTCGCCGAAGTTCGGCTTGGAGTCTTCGAAGGTCTTGGGCGCGTTCGGATCGGGGATCTGCTGGCGATGCTCTTCGCTGGTGAAGAAATCGAAGTCCTTGAATTCGTTGCGGCGACCGTCGCGGACCAGTTCGGCCAGCTCGTCGTTGTGGCTGGTGAAGAACAGGAAGGGTTGGCGGCTGCCCCATTCCTCGCCGATGAACAGCAGCGGAATCATCGGGCTGAGCAGCAGCAGGGCGGTAGCGGCCTTCAGCGCGGGCTCCGGCGCCAATCGGGTCAGGCGTTCACCGAAGGCACGGTTGCCGACCTGGTCATGGTTCTGCAGGAAGATGACGAAGGCCGAAGCCGGCAGGTCCTTGCTGGGTTCACCGCGGGCCTTGCCATGGCGGGTCTGCTCGCCCTGGTAGATGAAACCCTCACCCAGGCAGCGCACCAGCTTGGCCGTGGCGTCTTCGGTGAAGTCCTGGTAGTAGCCTTCGTTCTCGTCGGTGAGCATGGGGTGGATGACGTTGTGCCAGTCGTCCGCCCACTGCGCGTTGTAGTGCTTGCCGCCGAGCAGGGTCGCGGTGTTGTCTTCGTTTTCCAGCATCAGGTGGATGTGGCGACCCGGTTCGACGGTGCTGCGGATCTCCTCGGCCATCTCTTCGAGGAAACCCTTGTCGTTGATGGCATGGACCGCGTCGAAGCGCAGGCCGTCGAAGCGATACTCCATCAGCCACAGCAGGGCGTTGTCGATGAAGTAGCGGCGCACGGCGTCCTGGCGGAAATCGATGGCGGCGCCCCAGGGGGTATGGATGTCTTCGCGGAAGAAGCGCTCGGCGTAGGCGTGCAGGTAATTGCCGTCAGGGCCGAAGTGGTTGTAGACCACGTCCAGGTAGACCATGACGCCATGGGTGTGGGCGGTATCGATCAGCGACTTGAGATCGTCCGGGGTGCCGTAGGAGGCCTCCACCGCATAGGGCAGCACGCCGTCATAGCCCCAGTTGCGGCCACCGGGGAATTCCGACAGCGGCATCAGCTCGATGGCGGTGACGCCCAGCGCGGCCAGACGTGGCACCAGCTTCTCGACGCCGAAGAACCCACCCAGGGTGCCGACGTGCAATTCATAGATGACGCTTTCGTGCCAAGGACGGCCTTGCCACTCGACGCTGCGCCAGTGGTAGGTGGTCGGGTCGATGACGATGCTCGGCTCGTGCACGTCGCCAGCCTGGGCCCGGGAGGCCGGATCCGGGACCAGCAGGTCCTCGATCTGGTAGCGATAGCGGGTACCGGCGCCGCATTGGGCTTCTACCGCGAACCAGCCGTCTTGCTCGGCTTCCATGGGAAGGGTCATGCCACCTTCCAGGACCACCGACACGGCGTCGGCGCTGGGCGCCCAGAAGTGAAAGAGGGTGCGGTCCTTGCTCACCAGGGTGGCACCGGCACGGGTCTGCCAGGCATAGCCCCCGGTCACCGCGGCTGCATCGCGCGAAATATCAGTCATGGATAGAGAACTCCCGAAACCGGACGGCAGAAAAGACACTGCGGCCCAGTTGGCCGCAGTTGCTGTTATGACCGGTGAGAGCTGCTCAAAGTTGGGCGGGGGAAGCGCTTTTCGTCGGCCTTTTGCCGAAGGAAAAGCGCTTGGTAGCCACATCGAGCCTCAGGCGCCGACGTGACGCTCCTGGTGAGCGGTGGTCTGGAGCAGATCGAGGTACAGCGAGGCATAGGGCTTGGCGCATTCGGACCAGAAAAATGGTCCCTGCATTGCCCGGTGACGCATGGCCAGCAGCAGGCCCTGACGTTCGAACACACCCAGGGCGCGGTCGATGGCGCCAAGGTAGTTTTCCAGCGACAGCGGGGCGAACAGGAAGCCGGTGGTACCGTCCTCGATGCTGTCGGCCAGGCCTCCAGTGCGGGTGGCGATCGGTAGGGAAGCGAAGCGCTGGGCGTACATCTGGCTCAGGCCGCAAGGCTCGAAACGCGAAGGCATCAACAGGAAGTCGCTGCCGGCGTACATCCGCCGGGCTTCGGTTTCGCAGAAGCCGATGTGGGCACTGACGCGACCCGGATAGCGCAGGGCCAGGGCACGCACCTGGCGCTCGATATGGGGCTCGCCGCAACCGATGATCATCAACTGGCCACCGCGGGCGACGATGTGATCGGCGGCCTGGATGGTCAGATCGATGCCTTTCTGCTGGACCAGCCGCGAGACCACGGCGAACAGTGGGCCATTGGACGGCTCGAGGCCGAATTCCTCTCGGATGCGGGCGGCGTTGACCGCCTTGCCGTCCCAGTCGGATTCGTGGAACTGCTGGCAAAGGTGCGGATCGCTGCAAGCGCTCCAGCCATCGTCGATGCCGTTGAGCAGGCCGGTCAGCTTGCCGTCCCGCGCCTTGACCTGCAGCAGGCCTTCCAGGCCACAGCCGAATTCCGGCGTGGTGATTTCCTGGGCGTAGGTGTGGCTGACCGTGGTGATATGGTCGGCATAGACCAGACCGGCCTTGAGAAAGGAGACCTTGCCCCAGAATTCGAGGCCTTCCATCTGGAAGGCGTGGGCCGGAATGTCCAGGTCGGCCATGACCGAGGCCGGGAACAGGCCCTGATAGGCCAGGTTATGGATGGTGGTCAGACAGGGAGTGCTGGCACCCTTCCAGCGCAGGTAGCCGGCGGCGAGGCCGGTCTGCCAGTCGTTGAGGTGCAGCAGATCCGGAACCCAGCGAATCGAGGCATCGCCTAGAGCGAAGTCAGCGGCAGCGCTGGCCAGACGACCGAAACGGATGTGGTTGTCAGCCCAGTCGGCGCCGTTCAGGTCGCCGTAAGGGTTGCCCGAGCGTTCGTACAGCTCGGGACAGATCAATACATAGACGACCAGCCCGTCGTCCAGATTGACGCGACCAATGTCACAGGCGGGCATGGCGGCACGGGCAGCGATGCGGCCGACCATCTGCACACGGTCCTTGATCGCAGCCATCACCTGACGGTAACCGGGAATCAGCACCCGGACGTCATGGGAGGCCGCGAGGGCGCGCGGCAGGGCGCCCGAAACCTCGCCCAGGCCACCAGCCTTGACGAAGTCGGAAATCTCCGGGGTCACGAAAAGAATGCGCTTGCGGCTTTCGACAACGGAGCTCAGCGTCAGCTGAGGCTCTTCGACACGCTTGCGAGGAGAGCTGGATGTGGTGGTGCGAGTGGCAGTTTCTACGGGCTCCAGAGCCCCAAATTTCCCCACGACGGCATTTGCCATGGTGCGCTCCCAATGCAGCAAGTTCGAGACTGAGGTTTACCTGATTGCTTCTTCCTGAAGCTCGATGCTCCTGGTTCAAAAACGCCTACAGCCGAGCTGCTACAGCCTTTTTGCCGGTCACCTCTTCTGAGATGTCTGGATTTGGGCGAGAACTGCTTCGCGGATTTCCAGATTGCTCTCGCACTGACTCACGGACGACGTCACAAGTTTCCCGCGCGAATGTTGCGGTCTTGCTTCGCGTTGCCAAATACATGCCCAAAAGGTGACGCTCATTCTTGGTGCGCTAAGAAATAAGGGCCAGGTGAACCGCTTTATGGGCGCCTGATCGCCGCAATTGGCCGACAAATCAGACTTCTGGCTGGCGTACGACTGGCTCCTGCCTTTCGTCGGATCGCGGCGTGGGAAGGGCATCGCGGCGTCCCAGTTCAGTCCGTAGCTTGGGCAGACAGAGGGGGAATTCGCGATTGATGTAGGTGATCAGCCGTTCCCGCACAAAGCAGCGCAGGTCCCAGTTCTTCGAGGAATCGCCCGAGCTCACCAGCACCCGGATCTGGATGGAATCATGGGACGCATCGGTCACCTGCAGCACGCAGACACGCTCGTCCCATAAATGGGGCACCTCGGCACAGGCGCGTTCCAATTCGGTGCGGATCGGCGCCAACGGCAGGGAATAGTCAACCCATATGAAGACCGAGCCAATGAGACTGGACGACGAGCGTGTCCAGTTCTGGAAGGGGGTTTCGATGAAATATTGCAGGGGCACTACCAGGCGGCGGTCGTCCCAGATGCGTACCACCACATAGGTACCGGTGATCTCTTCCACGCGCCCCCATTCACCCTCGACGATGACCACGTCATCCAGCCGGATCGGTTGGGTCACGGCGATCTGCAGGCCGGCGATGAGATTGCCCAGGACCGGGCGCGCGGCGATGCCCGCCACCAGGCCGGCGACACCGGCGGAGGCGAGCAGGCTCGCACCTACTTGGCGCACGGCCGGAAAGGTCATCAGCATCAAGGCGATACCCACCAGCAGGACGATAAAACTGAGGCTGCGTACCAGCACCCGGTTCTGCGTCTGAATCCGGCGGGCCCGCAGGTTGTCCACCACATCCACCGGATTGCGCAGGGCGATTGTGGCCCCGACGGCCTTGACCGCCCGGAGGCCCAGCCAGGTAAAGGCAGCGATGCTCAGTAGACCGGTGACGTGCTGTACGGCGCGCAACAGTGGCAGGGCATCGGGTGCGGAATTCCAGACACCTTGGAGCACCACCAGGGGTACGGCGAGGCGTGCGGGTTTTTCTGCGTACTTGACCAGGTTGCGGGCGAGCAGAAAGGGACTGGCCAGGCGGCGGATGGCGGCGAATGCCAGCGTCAGGGCGATGGTACTGATCAGCAGGGCGACCGCCGCCGCAATCAGCGTGGTGATCCAGGGGGCGTTGAGCCAACCCGTCCAATCGATGGCCGTCATGCGCATTTTCCTCCGGCAGACGGCTCCCCGTGATCCTGAAAAGCTGACACGCCGGAATCGCGAGGGAGCCTTTCGAGATACCTGTTTTCCGACTGAGGAGCTCCGGTACGGTTCCCTGGAGAAACCAGGCTTTCTGGTAATACCACCCCTAAAGTTGAAAGCTTTGGTAACCGGACAATTTTTTTGTAATCAGTGAGGCAGGATGTCGCATCACACGTCTAAGCTCAGGGGAGACTGCGCAGCTGACGCCGGATAGGAGTAGAATTCGCGCCCCAACGAGATACGTCCAGTCAGATGGCGGACCTGCGGAGATCGAGCGGATTTATGAAACCAGTGGTAGTGGTCGTCGAAGACGAGAACATGTTGCTCGGGCTGATGGAAGAGGTGCTCGAAGGTGAAGGCTTTCAGGTGCGCACCTTCGGTACCGCGGATCAAGCCTGGGAGTACCTGTCTAGTGCACGTCCGACGCCGGATCTGCTGATCACCGATGTCCGCATGCCAGGTGCCATCGATGGTCTGGAGCTGGCGCGCCGCGTCAAGCAGCAGCTGCCGGGTCTGCCCATCATCGTCTCTTCGGGTTATTTTGAAGAACTCCAGCCCGAACGCGCTCCCGATATCTACTATCTGCCCAAGCCCTGGCGCTTCGACGATCTGCTGGCTGGCTGTTTCCGCTTTCTCAATCAGCGCAAAGGCTGATCCCTGTCTCTTGCGGCCTGGTTCCAGGCCGCGGCTCGCTGTTCGGGACGGTTACCTTGCCAGCCGGTAGATGACCTTCCGGCTCTCTGCCTAAGCTGATTCCATATAGTTATTTATCAAGCGATCTTTAGATCGTTTAGCTTGGCCTCCAACAGGCATCGCGTTGATGCCGAGGACGCGCTTTGGCGCGTCTGCCGACAAGGAGGCCTTTGTGAATTTGCTGATCAAATCCCTGGTTCTGACTGTAGGCATGGCAGCGCTCGCGGGGCAGGCGTCCGCGGTCGATCTGGTGGTGGGCTATCAGACCGGTGTCGATCCATCCAAGGTCGCCCAGGCCGATGGCCTCTACGACAAGGCGGTCGGTCACAAGATCGACTGGCGCCGTTTCAACAGTGGTCCCGAGGTCGTCGCCGCGCTGGCTTCGGGGGATGTGCAGATCGGCAATCTAGGTTCCAGCCCCCTGGCAGCGGCCACCTCGCGCAAGCTGCCGCTGGTGACCTTCCTCGTGGCCGCACAGATCGATTCCGCCGAAGCCCTGGTGGTGCGCAATGGCAACGGTATCGACCAACCCGAGCAACTGGTTGGCAAGACCATCGCCACCCCCTTCGTCTCCACCTCGCACTACAGCCTGCTCGGCGCGCTCAAGCACTGGGGCGTGGACCCGACCAAGGTCAAGATCGTCAATCTCAATCCCACCGAGATCGCCGCGGCCTGGCGCCGGGGCGACATCGATGGCGCCTTTGTCTGGTCACCGGCGTTGGGCGAGATCAAGAAGAACGGCAAGGTCCTCGCCGATGCGGCCCAGGTAGGCAGCTGGGGGGCACCGACCTTCGAGGTCTGGGTGGCGCGCAAGGACTTCGCTGAAAAGCATCCCGAAATCCTCGCCCAGTACGCCAAGGTCACCTTGCAGGCCTTCGCCGACTATCAGGCCCACGGCAAGGACTGGAACGCCGGGTCCGAGCAGGCCAAGAAGATCGCTCGCCTGACCGGCGCGGACGCCGCTGATGTGCCTGAGCTCCTCGCCGGGTCCCGTTATCCGGATGCCGAGGCCCAGCTGGGCCCTGAGCTGCTCGGTGGTGGCACGGCCAAGGCCATCGCTCGTACCGCCGAATTCCTCAAGGAACAGAAGCGCATTCCCACGGTGCTCGACGACTACTCGCCCTATGTCAGCGCCGCATACGTCCGCGCGGCCCAGTAACGACCCTTCTTCACGCCACGACTCGCCCCTCTTTGGAGGGGCTTTTTTTCCCTGCCGACAGGAGCCGGTCATGAGTCGACTCACCCTGGAACAGGCCAGTCTCGGATTCGTCCGCGGTGGTCGCCGTCAACCGATCTTGCAGCAGCTCGACCTCGCGGTGGAGAAGGGCGCTTCCCTGGTGGTACTGGGGCCGTCCGGCTGCGGTAAATCCAGCCTGCTCAACGTCCTCGCCGGGTTCCAATCGCTGGACGCGGGGCGTGTGCAGCTCGATGGTCGTACCTTGGCGGGACCGGGCGGCGAGCGCGGCGTGGTGTTCCAGGACGATGCCCTGATGCCTTGGCTCAATGCCCTCGACAATGTCGCGCTCGGCTTGCGCCTGCGGGGGCTGAGCCGGCGTGAACGAGAGGACAAGGCCCGCGAGATGCTCGACCTGGTCGGGCTGGCGCACCATGCCGGCCATGGCATCGGCGAATTGTCCGGGGGCCAGCGCCAGCGCCTGGGGCTCGCCCGCGCCCTGGCGGTGGATCCGGATTTCCTGCTGCTGGACGAACCCTTCGGCGCCCTTGACGCCCTGACCCGGGAACGGATGCAGGTGCTGCTGCTGGAGGTATGGAAGCGCACCGGCAAGGGCCTGTTCCTCATCACCCACAGCGTCGATGAGGCGCTGTTTCTGGCCACCGAACTGCTGGTGCTGGACGGGCCGCCGGCGCGCATCTTGCGGCGCCTGGACGTGCCTTTCGCCCGCCGTTATCTGGCAGGGGAGCCCGTTCGCCAGATCAAGGCCGATCCCCGTTTCGCCGAGCTGCGCCAGGAGTTGCTCGACCTCTTTCTGCAGGAGTCGCCCGATCATGTCCTCTGACACCCTCGTTTCCACTCTGCAAGACTCCCGAGAGCGCCGTCGATTGCGCCTGGATCGCCGTCGCGTGGCGGCGCTGGGCACCTTGGCCGGCGTGGCGACGCTCTGGTGGAGCGCGACCCATCTGGGCTGGGTGGACACCCTGTTCCTGCCGTCGCCCGAGCAACTGCTGGTCGCCCTGCAGGGGCTGCTCGCCGAGGGCTACCTGGATGCCAGCCTCTGGCAACACCTGGGCACCAGCCTCCTGCGAGTCCTGGCTGCGCTACTGGCAGCCGTGTTGACCGCGGTGCCCCTGGGTATCGCCATGGGCCTCAATCCCACGCTGAATGCCGCACTGGATCCGCTGGTGGAGTTCTATCGACCGATCCCGCCGCTGGCCTATCTGCCGCTGATGGTGATCTGGTTCGGTATCGGCGAGTTGTCCAAGGTGCTGCTGATCTATCTGGCGCTGTTCGCACCGTTGCTGATCGCCACCGTGGGCGGGGTGCGGCGGGTCGATCGAGCGCGTCTCCAGGCAGTGCGCTGCCTGGGCGCGTCGCGAGGGCAGGTGGTGCGTCACGTAATCCTTCCCAGCGCCTTGCCGGACATTCTCACCGGTCTGCGTATCGCCCTGGGTGTGGGCTGGTCGACCCTGGTGGCGGCCGAGCTGATCGCCGCCAATCGCGGCCTGGGCTTCATGGTGCAATCGGCGGCGCAATTCATGGCCACCGATGTGGTGGTGGTGGGCATCCTGCTGATCGCCAGCATCGCGCTGTCCATCGAGCTCGGCTTACGCGCCCTGCAGCGACGCTATGCCGGTTGGCGCTGAGGAGCTCACGATGGCCATCACCTTCGAACGTCTCGGCTCTGCCTTGGGTGCGCGCGTCCATGGCCTGGATCTGCGCGAGGCCCTGGATCCCACCAGCCATGTCGCACTGCATCGGGGATTGCTGGAGCACCAGGTGCTGTTCCTCCGTGACCAGTTGCTCACGCCTCGCCAGCAACGGGACGTAGCCGCCCATTTCGGTGATCTGCACATCCATCCGATCTATCCCAAGCATCCCGAGCAGCAGGAAATCCTGGTGCTGGATACCGAGTTGAACGATCTGCGGGACAATGCGCTCTGGCATACCGACGTCACCTTCATCCAGACGCCACCCCTGGGATCGCTGCTGAGCGCACGCCAGGTGCCGGCGTACGGCGGCGACACCCTTTGGGCGAGCAGTTCGGCAGCCTATGCGGCCTTGTCCGCGCCGCTGCGCGAATTGCTCGACGGCCTGAGCGCCTGGCACGACCTGAGCAAGTCCTTTCCACTGGAACGCTTCGGCCATACCGCGGAGGGCCTGCAGAGCTTCAACGCGGCACGCGCCGCCAATCCGCCGGTACGCCATCCGGTGGTACGGGTACATCCGGAAACCGGGGTCAAGGGATTGTTCGTCAGCGCTGGCTTCACCACCCGGATCCACGAGCTGGAAGAGGCCGAAAGCGATGCGCTGCTGCAGCTGCTGTTCGCCCACGCCGCCCGACCGGAGTTCCAGGTGCGCTGGCAATGGCGGGCGGGCGACCTGGCCTTCTGGGACAATCGCATCACCCAACACTATGCCTGCGACGACTATCGTCCCCAGCGCCGCGTGATGCACCGGGCGACCATTCTGGGTGATCGTCCGCGTGGCCCTGGCGAGGCGCGGTGATGGCGCGTGCCGCGACCGGGAGCGGCGGGATCAGTTGCCCAGGACGTCGACCAGCCCCAGGATGAAGAACAGCACGATGCACACCGCCGCCACGACGACAGGGATGAAGCGCGGATCCTTGATAGCTTTCCACATGGCCTGACGATTGCTGCGCGACCTTTCCATGACACCGCTCCTGGGAGAAAGCCGGCGAGCTTAAAGCATCGCCGGGGGCGGCGAACAGCGGGGCAGGGCCGCTCTCGTCGGCGTTTCCGGCTGCTTCGGCAGCCTAGGCGACGCCGATCTTCCATTGCGGCGGTGGCGGAGTGCCGTTGACCGCGAAGTCACCGACGATACGATCCTTGTAGATGCGCGGATTGTGGGAGGCGAGGGTGCGGGCATTGCGCCAGAAGCGATCCAGTCCCAAGGGTCGCAGCGTGGCCGAGGCGCCCAAGGCATCGAACAGGCGGCCGGAGGCGTCGATGATCAGGTCCGTGACCACATTGAGCGATTGGCAGACCTCCAGTTCGGCCAGTGCCACGGCGCTGTCCTCGGCGGCCTGGTCGTCCGCCTGCCGGAGGTCATGCACGCGCTGCAATGCCTCGGCATTCTTCAGCGCGATCACCCCGGCACAATAGGCGGCGCTGCGTACCTGGCCCACCACGGCCAGCACCTGCGGATCCTGGCTGACACGGTCGGCGTTGCCGATGGTGAAGGTGCGGGTACGGGCCGCGACCGCGGCGGCCACCTCGCTGCTCATGGCCCGGCCCAGGCCCGCCAGATTGGCGAGATGAAAGACCTGGAAGAAGCCGGGCGAATAGCGGAAGCGCTCGCCCACGGTGACCACATCGGTGGGTTCCACCCGCACATTGGTGAAGGTCGCCGTGCCACTGGCGGTCAGGGTCTGGCCGAAACCGTTCCAGTCGTCCACCACCTCGACGCCGGGTGCCTCGCGGCGGACAGTGGCCATTACGCGGTCGCCAGCGTCGTCGGTGGCACCCACGTCGATCCAGTCGGCATAGAGCGAACCGGTGGTGTAGAACTTGGTGCCGGAGAGCAGCAAGGCGTCTCCCTCCCGGCGCAAGCGGGTGCTGAATTCGGCCCGCCGGGCATCGCCGACTTCGCTGGACGCCGGACCCAGGGTTTCGCCGGCAGCAATACGGGCGAACCAGCGTGTGCGGCGTGCCTGGTCATCGCTGTTGAGCAACCCTTCGACAAAGCCCATGTGACCGCGCAGCGCCTGGACCAGATTGGAATCCGCCTCGCCGAGCTCGATGAGCAGGGCGAACAACTCTGGCAGCGTGACACCGGCGCCACCGTGCTCGATCGGTACCCGCAACGCGGTGAAGCCGGCCGCCTTCAGCCAGTCCAGTTCTTCGACCGGCAGCCGCCGCTGCACCTCGCGCTCGATGGCACGTGCGCGAATGCGCTGGAACAGCGGCTGGAAGCGCGCTGAGAGTTCGGCATGGCGTTCGGAAGGGCCGGCGCCCCAGCCTGCGGAGAGGGTGCTCATGGGATAGGAGATCCTTGTGGTCGTGTCGGGCGGGATTCAGGGCAAGCGAGGCCAAGACGGGCCATTTCGGTGTGGGCGGCGTTGGTGCGACCGATCAGCAGGATCGTCGCGACCAGGCGATGAACCAGGTCGTTCAGCGCCGGTAGCCTTGTTACCGGGCGACAGCCAGGGGATATGGCCTGTCCGTGAGCGGCTGCCCGCCGCACCTTGACCCGGCGCGGTTGGAAGGCCCGCTGGCTCGCAGGGCCTTTTGCCGCGAAAAAGCGCGCGGTCTTAGTGCTAGGGAAAATATCGATAAAGAAGCGCATGGCCACTTCTGGCAGAACGAAAGTCCAGCGAGTCTAGAAGACTCGCGGAGAGCGCTGCCAATCTTCAAAGCTGCTAAGGATATGCCCTTAGTTGTCTCGCCAGATAACTGTCTTTCCGGCAACACCTGAACTCAGTTAATGGGTTTTTTACTTCTAAGCTTAGGCTTTTAAAGCTAGGGGTATAAAGCAGTGAGTGATGGAAAGTTGGTGTCGGAACCCGTTTGGAATAGCGCTGGAGTTGTCTAGACCGAATGCCCGAGAGCAACTTCTTCATGAGGTAATGCTTTAACGATATTTGGCTTCTCGGCCGTTTGTCCCTAGGGTCACCACTGTTATCCGCTATCAGGACCCCGTGGTGACTGTCTATCTGGATGCGCGGCATCGCCGCCTGGTCAAATTACTTCTGAGTACCTTTGCCGCCCGCAGCGAGTGGCCTACCTGGGGGCTGGTGGTTGGCGTTTACGCCAGCTGGCTGACGCTCATCTGGGCCTGGCCATTGCTCGGCTACTGGACACTGCCGCCGCTGATACTGGTCGTGGTGTTGCACCAGTCCCTGCAACACGAGCTGATCCATGGTCACCCCACGCGCTGGTCCCGCGTGAATGCGCTGTTGGCCTATCCGCCGCTCGGCCTCTGGTTTCCCTTTCCGCTCTACCGCGACAGCCACCTGGCCCACCATCGCCGCGAGACCCTTACCGACCCCACGCTGGATCCCGAGAGCCGCTATGTCGATGGGGAGCTATGGGAGCGGCGAGGACAGACCGGGCGTGCCTTGCTCTGGCTGGACAAGACCCTGATCGGGCGAATCCTGGTGGGACCAGTCCTGTCGCTGCACGGCATGCTGGATCACGAACTGGGTCGCTGGCGGCGTGGCGAGCAGGGCGTACTGCGCGTCTGGCTGGAGCATCTGGCGCTGTGCGCAGGACTGCTTCTGACGATCCACGGGCTGTCTGGAATGCCCGTCGCCGTCTATGTGCTGGGGGTCGCCTGGCCGGCGCTGGCGTTGGCACTGGTCAGATCCTTCTACGAGCATCGCCCGGCCGTGGATCCTGCCCAGCGCTGCGTGCTCAACGAAAGCGGCGGGGCCATGCGCTGGCTGTTTCTCAACAATACCCTGCACCTGGTTCACCACGATCTTCCGGGCTTGCCCTGGTATCTCATCCCGCGGGTCTACCGCGCCCGGCGCGGTGCCTACCGGGTGCGCAGCGGTGATTTCGTGTTCTCCGGTTATCGCGAACTGGGTCGGCGTTTCGGCTGGCGCGCCGTGGATGCACCGTTACACCCTACGGCGACCCTTTCAGCGCGGCCGGTAGGGACCGAGGATCGCCCTTGCGTTTCCAGTCTTCCCTGGTAATACCACCCCTTTGTAAAAGATCCCTGCGTGTCTCGTACCGTGCCAAATGGAAAACAGGGTGGTGCAGTGCCCCTTGCGACCTTGGCAGCTCTGCTAGAGTGCCCACTCCGCCAGGATGCCCAGGAGATAGGCGTGCAAGACTCGACCTTTGACGTGATCGTGCTGGGGCTGGGCGCCATGGGTTCGGCCACGCTTTACCACTTGGCCAAGCGTGGCGTGAAGGTCGCGGGCATCGATCGCCATTCGCCACCCCACGACCTGGGTTCCAGTCACGGCGCAACGCGCATTACCCGCCAGGCGGTGGGCGAGGGCGCAGCCTACGTGCCCCTGGCGCTCCGCTCGCAGCAGCTCTGGCGCGAGCTGGAAGCGGAGCGGGGCGTCAGCCTCTTCGAGCAATGTGGCGTGCTGATCATGACCGCCACGGCGACGGCCACCTCCCATCACGGTCGCCCGGATTTCACCCGGGCGACTCTGGAACTGGCTCGCCAATACGGTATTCCCCACGAAGCCTGGGAGGGCGCCGCCATTCGCCAGCGTTTCCCGCAATTTCGCGTGGCAGACGATGCCCTCGGCTATTTCGAGCCGGGAGGCGGCTATCTGTATCCGGAAGCCTGTATCCAGGCGCAGCTGGACGGGGCTCTGGAGCGGGGTGCGCGGATCCAAACCGATACGGTCATCGAACGCCTGGAAGCGGACGGGCAGGGCGTGCGACTGCATTCTGCCCAGGGCGGTTGGCGCGCGAAGCGGGTCATCGTCGCCGCCGGCATGTGGAGCGCTGAACTGCTGGGAGCGCCTTTCGATCGGCTGCTGCGCGTTTGCCGCCAGAGCCTGCGTTGGTTCGAGGTAGCCGACCCCGCGCTGTTCCCGAGCGATTCGCCCACCTTCATCCTGGCCCACGGCAGTGGCGACAGCGATCTCTTCTACGGCTTTCCACCGCTGCCCGGCGAGAACGCCGTAAAGGTCGCCACCGAACAGTATACGGATAATACCACCCCTATAGGCATTGATCGAAATCTACACCCGGAAGAATCGCACCAGCTGTTCAGTGATCAAGTGGAGAAGTGGGTCGGTGGTCTTTCGGCGCGCACGGTGCGCAGCGCCGTCTGCGCCTACACGGTCACGCCCGATTTCGGTTTCATCGTCGACGAGCATCCCGCGCTGCCGGGCGTGACCGTGGTCAGCGCCTGTTCGGGACATGGCTTCAAGCATTCGGCCGCGCTGGGCGAGGCGCTTGCCCAGCGCGTGACCACCGGGCACAGCGACATCGATCTGGACAGCTTCAGTCTGGCTCGATTCGGCTAGCGGTTGCGCACCGTCAGGGTGACCAGTCGGGTCACTACCAGGGCGATGTACATGACCCCGGAGAACTGACCGAGCATGACCAGCGAGCGTGCCATCGGCTTGATCGGGTAGATGTCGCTCAGGCCGACACCCGACAGGATGGCGAAGCTGACGTAGAGCAGCTCCGTCCAGGTGCGGGCGGCCAGGGGATCGTTGGCGGCGGTGAAACTGTTGGGCTGCAGGATCTGGCAGGCCGAATAGGCGTGAGCGAAGGCCCAAGCCAGCAGGGTGAAGGTCGCGCCCACCGCGAAGAGTTCGTCGGTGGTGGCCCGCTGATCCTCCATCATGTAGGCGATGAGACTGCCGGCGGCATAGAAATAGAAGATCGCATCGAGGATGGCCAGGGACACCACCAGGTGCCGATCCCCATGCCATTCCACCAGTACCGTGAGCACCAGGATGCAGCCGGCGAGGATGAAGCCCAGCCACTGAATGGTCGGGCTGCGCCGGACCATGCGCAGGGCGGTGGCCAGGACGATGATGCCAAAGGCACCGATGATGGCGCGACCGTGCTCTTCCTGTTCCACGAAGGGATAGAGCAGCAGGCCGAGCAACTGGATGAACAGCAGGTTGGCGGAGGGATAACGGACCAGGTAGTGCAGCGGACTCTTCATCGCGACTCGGCGAAAGCTCAGGGGGCGGCCAGCGTAGCGGGTGGCGCAGCGCTTCGCCACGGGAGCCTTGCGCTCCCGTGGCTCGGGCCTCAGACCGCCTTGCGGCGGGTGGAGGGCAGCAGGATGGTGAGGATGCCCAGCAGCGGCATGTAGGAGCACAGCTGGTAGACGTATTCGATGCCGCGATGGTCTGCCAGATTGCCCAGGCCGGCGGCGGCGATGGCGCTGAAGCCGAACATCAGGCCAAAGAATATTCCGGCGATCATGCCGACGTTGCCCGGGACCAGTTCCTGGGCGTAGACCACGATGGCCGAAAAGGCCGAAGCCAGAATGAAGCCGATGACGACGCTGAGCACGCTGGTCCAGAACAGATCGACGTAGGGTAGCGCGAGGGTGAAGGGCGCCGCACCCAGGATCGAGAACCAGATGACGGCCTTGCGACCGATGCGATCGCCGATGGGGCCACCGAAGAAGGTGCCCGCCGCGACTGCACCCAGGAAGAGAAAGAGGTGCAGCTGGGAGCTGGCCACCGAGAGACCGAATCTTTCGATCAGGTAGAAGGTGAAGTAGCTGGTGATGCTGGCCATGTAGATGTACTTGGAGAACACCAGCAAGGCCAGCACGATCAAGGCGAAGGTCACTCGCCCGCGCGACAGGCCGTGGCTGACCGCGGCCGCTTTGCGACCCTTGGCGCTGCGCAGGTGATTGCGATACCAGCGCGATAGCCCGTATTGCACGCCGATGGCGAACAGCGCGAAGAGCGCGAACCAGGCGACGTGGGTCTGGCCGTAGGGGATGACGATGGCTGCGGCCAGCAGCGGGCCGATGGCCGTGCCGGCGTTGCCGCCGACCTGGAAGGTGGATTGCGCCAGACCGAAGCGACCGCCCGACGCCAGGCGCGCCACCCGCGAAGTTTCGGGATGGAAGGTCGAGGAGCCGACACCGATCAGCGCCGACGCAGCCAGGATTGCCGGAAAGCTGCCGACAAAGGCGAGCAGCAGTACGCCAATCAGGGTGCAGACCATGCCAGCCGGCAGCAGATAGGGTTTAGGATGGCGGTCGGTGTGGAAACCGATCCAGGGTTGCAGCAGGGAGGCAGTGATCTGGAAGGCCAGGGTGATCAGACCGATCTGGGTAAATGTCAGACCATAGCTGTCCTTGAGCATCGGATAGATCGATGGCAGTACGGACTGGATCAGGTCGTTGATCAGATGGGCAAGGGCACAGGAGGCCAAGATTCCTGCTACCAGCGGCGAAGCGCCTGCGGCAACGGCGGTTGGAGTTTCGCCAGCGGTGGCTGGCGTGGCAGGGGAAACGGCCATGCAGGTATTACCCTTATTATTTATGTCCAGCCGCTCACTGTGGCATCCTGTGGCATCGGAATCCAGTGCCAGTTACCGGATGTTTCCGGCAACCGACCCCTTATCATCTGGGCTATTGACCTGGATTGGGATCGATCGCACCTTCCACTCTTTCACGCTTTTGTAATGGCAAATCCCATGACAGCCAAAGATCCACTGCTCCTCGATCAGCAATTGTGCTTCTCCCTGTATTCGGCTTCGCTGGCGATGACGCAGCTCTACAAGCCCCTGCTGGAGAGCATGGGCCTGACCTTTCCACAATATCTGATCATGCTGGTGCTCTGGGAGCACGACGGCCTCACCCTCAAGGAGCTGTCCAACCGTCTGCGACAGGATTCCGGCGCCCTGACCCCGGTGGTCAAGCGTCTCGAAGCGGGCGGACTGGTCACGCGCCGCCGCAGTGCGGAAGACGAGCGCAATCTGTCGATCGAACTGACGCCGGCAGGTCGCACGCTGCGGGAGCAGGCCAATGGCGTAAACGGCCGGGTTCGGGAAGTGTGCGCGCTGGGCGACGCTGGATTGGACGACTTGCGCGAGACGCTGGTGATGCTGCGCAATCGACTGGACGAGGAAGGCAATCCGACTTCCTGAACCAACCGGGGACACACGGTTCCCATGGCTACAGCCGCCGGGGAATTCGCATGACCTTCACCTACCAGCTCGATCAAGATTACCTGCTCGTGGACCTCACCAGTGGTCGCACTGCGGGCAAGTTGCTGCAGGGCGAGCTGCACATCGCCAAGAGTTGCCAGGAAGAGGATCCCCGGACCTATGCGCAGCTGCTCGACGAAACGCTGCGCAGCACCCTGGGCGACGAGGTCGGCCAACGCGAGGGGGATATCCTCACCCTGCGTCGTACCGGTATCAAACTGCGCCTGGTCCCTCTGGAAATCGCCTGTGACTAGGCGGCGCCACGGCCAAGGAGCGTCCTGAACAACCAGGCGACCAGCGCCACGTTGATCAGCGCCAGCAGGCAGAGCAATCCCAGCACTGCCTGCGGACCTTGGTGCTCCAGCACATAACCGCAAAGCAGGGGCGTGGCCGCCTGGCCCAAGAGCGCCGGGCGCGCCATCCGCCCCAGGACCGTGGCGTATTCGGCTGGACTCCACAGCGCCAGGGGCAAGGCGCCGCGAATGATCGCCCTGAGGCCATTGCCCGCGCCGAAGATCACCAGACCCACTACCGTCACCCAGACGAGGCTCGGCCCCAGGGTCACCAGCAGCAGACCGACTGCCGTGCAGATCACCGAGGCCAGGGCCGTCCACAGGGGGTGGCCATTGCGATTGAGCAGGTCGATGATCCGCGAGGCCACCTGGCTCGGCCCCAGGCAGGCGCTCAGGGCCACCGCGCTCGCCAGGCTGTAGCCAAGGCCCTGCAGCAGGGTGATCAGCTGGATGGAAATGGCCGTCATCAGCACGGCGCCCAGGGTGAAGAGCGCCGTGAGCACGGTATAGAGCAGACGGTTTACCGCTACCTCCGGCGCCACCTGACTTGGCCGTGGTGCCTGGGCGGCGAGGGCTGGCGCGGGCAGGGCGCGCCGGTACAGCGGCCAGATCGTCAGCAAGAGAACGGCCGCATAGGCCAGGCAGGCACCGCGCCAGCCGAGGTGACTGACCATGAAGGCCGCGATGGGCCAGGTGATGGCGGTACAGAAGCCGGATACCAGGGTGATGCCGCTGATCGCCGAGCGAGCCTGGGCGCCGTAGCAGGTACCCAGGGTGGCGAACAGTGCATCGTAGAGACCGGCGGCCATGCCGATGCCCATCACCACCCAGGCCAGCAGGAACACCGGCAGATGTTGGGCGCAGGCCATCAGCGTCAGGCCGGCGGCAACGCCCAGTCCGCTCAGCGACAGCAGCGTGCGGCCACCCTGGCGGGCGATCAGGCGTCCGCAAGCGGGTGCCAGCAACCCGGACACCAGGACCCCGAGCGAGAGCCCCCCATAGACCCATTGGCGAGACCAGCCGGTCTCCTGAACCACCGGATCGGCGAGCACGGCCAGAATGAAGAAGGAACCACCCCAGACGAGGATCTGAGCGACGCCGAGCAGCAGGATGTGGGACGTGGAGGCCTTGGCGGAAACGACGGACATGGCGGACTGCACCGACCGGAAAGGAGGAGGCGGACCTTAGCGGCGACCCTTCTTCACCGCAATCGTCTGATTTGTTTTTTGGCGCCAGTATTTTGCAATCAATCCGACATCTCCCTTGCCTAGACTGCTGACTCGAACGTCTTTTTGCAGTGACCTTCCATGCGCCGTATCCTCGCTCCATTTCGTCGTCTGTCGCGTCGTTCCTGGCTGAGAGCCTTAAAGACCGGTCCGCGGATGCTGTGTTCCTTTACCTTCGCCGCCGTCCTGCTCGCCGGGCTGGGCAGCTTTTCGCTATGGGAAATGCAGCAGTTGCGTCGTCAGGCCCTGAGCATGGAACAGGACTGGTTGCCGAGCATCGCCATCGCCGACTCCCTGGCGATCAACCTCGGCAAGTTGCGCAACCAGGCCTCGGTGGTCCTGCTCAACGCCGAAGACCCGGGCGCCGTGGCCATGAGCCGAGTGACCCTGGAGCAGCTGGTCAACGAGACCGACCAACTGTTCCGCGACTATGAGCCGGTCATCACCGATGCGACCGAGCGGGATTCGGTCAAGGCCCTGCACGAGGCCTACCTGCCTTTCGTGGAAGGACTGCGCGAGGAGGTGCGTTTGATCGAGCAGCAGCAGCTTCCGGCCGCGCGGATGCAGCTGGATACCGTGGTTGGCCTCAAGGGCGACCTGATGGACATGCAGGTGCAGCTCCTGCGCGAATTGAACAAGCAGGGCGCCGCCCAGGCCAAGGAGGTGGCCAATGCCCAGTTCCTCCAGGCCCGCGCCATCGTCTGGTCGGTCATTGGCGGCGCCATTCTCCTCTTGCTGCTGCTGGCCTGGTGGCTGACCCGGAGCGTGGTGCAGCCGCTGCGGCAGGCACTGGACATCTCCGCCGGCATCGCCGCGGGTGACCTGCGGCAGACCATCCAGCCCCAAGGACGCGACGAGGCGGCCATGCTGCTGCTGGCACTGGAGCGCATGCAAGGCAATCTGCGCGAGGTGCTGGCCCATACCGGCAATGCCTCCGAGCAGTTGGCCTCGGCCTCGACCCAGATGAGCGCGGTAATGGATGAGAGCAGCCGCAACCTGGAGCAGCAGACGACCGATATCCAGCACGCGGCGGATGCGGTCAATCTGCTCAATCAGGCGGTGCAGTCGGTGTGCGAGCACGCCACATCCACCTCCGCCGAATCGCGGCGCTGCGTCGATCAGGCCAAGCAGGGGCAGGCACAGGTGCAGCAGACCCTGGTCGCCATCACTCAATTGGTGGGTAACGTGGATGAAGCCGCTACCCAGGCCGATCACCTGGCCGAGCAGTCCAAGGGCATCAGCAAGATGCTCGACGTCATCCGCAACGTGGCGGAGCAGACCAACCTGCTGGCGCTCAATGCCGCCATCGAGGCCGCCCGTGCGGGTGATGCCGGGCGGGGCTTCGCCGTGGTGGCCGATGAGGTGCGTGGCTTGGCGCGGCGTACCGGCGAGTCCACCCGGGAGATCGAGGGCCTGATCGACGGTGTGCAGCAGGTCAGCGAGAAGACCGTGGTCGCCCTCGACCAGAGCCGGATCCAGGCCAGCCACACCCGCGAGCAGGCGCAGGCGACCTGGCAGGTGCTGGAGGGCATCACCCAGGCCATCACCGCCATCGGCCAGCGCAACGACGCCATCGCCGCGGCCACCGAAGAGCAGACCGCCACCACCGCGGCGGTCGATCGCAATCTGACGCTGATCCGCGACGCGGCGACCCAGACGTCCGCCGGCGCTCAGCAGGCTAGCGCCAGCAGCCAGCAACTTTCCGCCCTGGCTGCCGATCTGCACACTGCCTTGCAGCGCTTCGTGGTCTAGGTTCTGTACGAAACGTCGCCGAGCGCAGGCACTTCTCGTACTAAGCCTAGGGCGAGCCCGAATTCAGGCCGCCAGCATCACCCGGTCGCGGCCTTCCTGCTTGCCACGGTAGAGCGCCTGGTCGGCGCGCTCCAGGGCGCTGGCGAAGGCTTCGCAGTCGCGGATCTCGCACACGGCCAGGGTCGCCGTAACGCGCGCGGGACCGCGCTCCAGGGACTGGGTCACCTCGCTCAGTCGCTGGCGGATCCGCTCCGCCACGCCCCAGGCTACCTCGCTCTGGGCCTTGGGCAGCAGTACCAGGAATTCCTCGCCACCCCAGCGCGCGGCCAGATCCGACTGGCGAACCTCACGGCGGATGACGTCGGCGATGCGTTGCAGCACCAGGTCGCCACAGTCGTGGCCGAAGCGATCGTTGATGTGCTTGAAGTGATCGACGTCGAAGAGGATGAGGCTGCCACTCACGCCGCTGCGCTTCTCGGCCTGGTCGAGAATGCGCCGCCGGTTGTAGAGGTTGGTGAGGCTGTCGTGGCTGGCGGAATGCAGCAGGTCCAATTGCATCTTGGTGCTGTGATGAAAGGAGGCACCGGTGCCGTAGAGCAGCAACAACAGGGCACTGATGATGTTGAGGGTGCCGAACAGCTTCATCGTCAGCGGGGCGAGGGTCGCCGGTGTGTGCAGCAGATAGCCACCCGCCAGGGTCACCAGAATGCCGATGACCAGCAGCAGATGCCGCAGAGGGGCGGTGCGGTAGTTGTAGATGACGATGGGCAGGATGCACAGCACGTAGTAATGAAAATTGCTGTCCCAGCCGAGTTGCCAGGTGGCGATCCAGGCGTGGGCGACGATCTCGCAGCTCATCGTCAGGCTGGCGATGCGATAGCGACGCTGGCGCAGGGCGATCAGGCAGCCCACATAGGCCGCTACGCTGATCACGTTGGTCCAGGCCATCAGCATCTGGTCGAGCAGGACGAAAATGACCAGTAACGCTACATGAATCACCATGGCCGCCTGGACCACGGGCTTGGCGACTTGCCAGAATTTGTCCAGGGAGTCGTTGAGAGCCTGGTTGCGATCGCGGTAGGAAAGAGCACTCATGAAGGGGTCACCATAAAGCAGTGCGCCAATAATAAACGCGCTAACAGTAAGCTTAATGGCAAACGGCCATTCTGGGTCATCCTTTAGCCGAATGGAGTATAGAAAGGATCAGGCGGAGCGTTGCGCCCGCTGGCAGCGCTCAAGGCAGGGTCCGGTTGGTTGAGATTGTCTGTCTTATCCGCCCAGACGCCTGCTGATGGCCTGGGCAGCGGCGTGGAGGCGGAGCGTGGCAGGACCTTCCGCCTCGGCCTTGAAGCCTGGTGCGGCCCCGACCACGGTCAGCACCCCAGCCAGTCGGCCACCGGCACCCAGCAAGGGCGCGGAGAGCGCGTTGACGCCGGCCATCAGCAGGCCGTGTACCGGTTGGATTAGGGTTTCCCGCAACTGGCGTGCGGTTTCTTCCAGCGTCGCTGCAGCGGGCGCATCCGGTTGGCACAGCTCCTCTTCACGCAACGCCGCGGTCTCGGCATCTGGCAGAAAGGTGTTGAACACCAGGCCGGTGGAGGAGCCCAGCAACGGCAGCACCGAACCGACCTGGGTCACCAGGGTGACGGCGCGCACCGCCTGCTCCACCAGCACCACGGTCGGCCCCTTGTTACCCCAGACCGCCAGAAAGCAGGTTTCGCCCACCTCATCGCGCAGCTCGGCCAGTACCGGCGCCGCCAGCTTCACCACATCCAGGCGACCCAAGGCCGCCAGACCGACGAAAAGCGCCGCCTGGCCAAGGCCGTAATGGTTGGTGCGCGGATCCTGTTCGGCGAAACCGCTGGCGATCAGGGCCTGCAGATAGCGGTGCACCTTGCTGGCGGGCATGTCCAGGTGGCTGGCCAAGCGCGACAAGGAGGTAGCGGGTGCCAGCTCGGCGAGGGCCTTGAGGATGTCGGTACCGACCTCGGCTGCCTGCACCTTCTGCCGCCGTGGGGCAACTTCTTCTGGAATGTTCGTCATCTGCTCGATCGCATGGGGAAAGGCAGCGTTATAGCTTGACGCTCCCCTGGGTTCAATTTACTTTTTGCGTAAACCTATTACGCATAATGGGTGCTCAGGTGAACAGACAAGAACAAGCAGCAACGCCCGTGACCTATCAGTCCGGCTTCGGCAATCACTTCAGTACCGAAGCGCTGCCGGGCGCGCTGCCGATCGGGCAGAATTCGCCGCAAAGGGCGCCCTTCGGGCTCTATGCCGAGCAACTGTCCGGGACGGCCTTCACCGTGCCGCGCCACGAGGCGCGGCGCTCCTGGCTGTATCGACTCAGGCCATCGGCCGCCCACGGCCGTTTTCAGCGCAGCGTCGCCCAGTTGACCGGCGCCGAGCTGGGTGGCGCAACGCCCAATCGCCTGCGCTGGAATCCCTTGCCGCTCCCGGAAGCCCCCACCGATTTCCTCGCCGGGCTGGAGCGGATCGTCGCCACTGCCGAGGGCGACCAGGCCGAGGGCGTCAGCCTCTACCGCTATGCCGCCAACGCCAGCATGACCGGGGTGTTCTACGACGCCGATGGCGAATTGCTGATCGTGCCCGAATGGGGCCGTCTCGATCTGCTCACCGAGCTGGGGTTGCTGCGTATCGAACCCTTGGAGATCGCGGTGATCCCGCGCGGAATGAAATTCCGGGTGGAGCTGGTGGAGGGCGAAGCGGTCCGCGGTTATGTCTGCGAGAACCACGGTCGTTCCCTGCGCCTGCCGGAGTTGGGCCCCATCGGCAGCAACGGCCTGGCCAATCCGCGGGACTTCCAGGCGCCCGTGGCCCGCTTCGAGGAGGTCACGACGCCGACCCGGTTGGTGCAGAAATTTCTCGGCGAGCTCTGGGAAACCGAGTTGGATCACTCGCCTTTGGACGTGGTCGCCTGGCATGGCAACCACGTGCCCTACAAATACGACCTGCGCCGCTTCAACACCCTGGGCACGGTCAGTTTCGATCATCCGGATCCGTCCATCTTTACCGTGCTGACCGCGCCCGGCGCCATCGAAGGCATGGCCAACATCGATTTCGTGATCTTTCCGCCACGCTGGATGGTGGCGGAAAACACCTTCCGCCCGCCCTGGTTCCACCGCAACCTGATGAACGAATTCATGGGGCTGATCCAGGGCGCCTACGACGCCAAGGCCGATGGCTTCGCGCCGGGTGGCGCCTCCCTGCATGGCTGCATGAGCGCCCATGGGCCGGACCACGTCTCCACCCAGAACGCCATCGCTGCCGACCTGCAGCCGCACAAGATCGAGAACACCATGGCCTTCATGTTCGAGACCGCTCGCGTCCTGCGGCCGACCCGTCACGCGCTGGCGTCGCCGCTGCTGCAGCCTGACTACGACGCCTGCTGGGCAGGCCTCGCCAAGACCTTTGTCGCGCCCAACGCGGGAGAACCGGCATGACCCACGAATTGCACAGCTGGGTGGCCTCGGCCAACGGCCATGCGGATTTTTCCCTGCACAACCTGCCCCTGGGCGTATTCAGTCGTGGCGAGGAGACGCCCCGTGGGGGCGTGGCCGTGGGTGATTTCATCCTCGATCTCGGTTTCGCCCTCGAAGCCGACCTGTTCCAGGGCGAGGCCCAGCGCGCCGCCGAGCTGGCCGGCCAGACGACACTGAATGCCTTCTTCGCCGCCGGCACGCAAGCGCGGGTCGCCCTACGCCAGGCCGTGCAGGCGCTGCTGCGCGCCGATCATCCGCAACGCGAGCACCTGCAGGAATTGGGCGAACACTTGCTGGTGCCCCAGGGTGCCTGCCGGATGTACCTGCCCGCGCGGGTCGGCGACTACACCGATTTCTATGTGGGTATTCACCACGCCACCCAGATCGGCCGGCTGTTCCGCCCGGACAATCCGCTGCTGCCCAACTACAAGCACGTGCCCATCGCCTATCACGGTCGCGCCTCGACGCTCGGGGTTTCCGGCGAGGCCTTCAAGCGGCCCAAGGGCCAGACGCTGCCACCCGGGCAGGACGTACCGGTCTTCGGACCCTGCCGCCGGCTGGACTACGAACTGGAGCTGGGCATCTGGATCGGGCCGGGCAATGCCCAGGGCGAGCCCATCGCCATTGGCGACGCGGCAGCGCATATCGCTGGCTTCTGCCTGCTCAACGACTGGTCGGCGCGGGATATCCAGGCCTGGGAATACCAGCCGCTGGGGCCCTTTCTGTCGAAGAGCTTCGCCAGCACCCTGTCGCCCTGGGTGGTCACGGTGGAAGCCCTGGCACCCTATCGCCGGGCGCAACCGGCGCGGCCCGAGGGCGATCCCCAGCCGTTGCCCTATCTGTTCGACGAGCACGACCAGGCCCAGGGCGCCCTGGATATCGAGTTGGAGGTGCTGCTGCGTACGCCGCGCATGGAGGCGCAAGGGCTGCCCGCCCAGCGAATCGCCCTGAGCAACACCCTGAACATGTACTGGACAGTGGCGCAGATGGTGACCCATCACACGGTCAACGGCTGTGCCCTCAGGCCGGGCGACTTCCTTGGGTCGGGCACTCTGTCCGGTCCGGATGCCGACAGCTGCGGCAGCCTGCTGGAACTCACCCAGGGCGGCAAGCAGCCGCTACAGCTGCCCGGTGGTGAGACCCGTACCTTTCTGGAGGACGGCGACGAGGTCATCTTCAGGGCCCGCTGCCAGACGCCTGGATTGCCCGGCATCGGCTTCGGCGAGTGCCGCGGACGGGTGCTGCCGGCAGGCTAGGGAAGGGCGGGCTTGGACGCGTTCAGCAGGGATGGCTCCTGACCTGAGCGCCGTTGACAAGCCCGCCGGACACGCGCAGATTCCTTTCAACGTAACTGACTTACGCATAATAAAAAGCCGACCGGCGACCACAGGACAGCCCTGATGGACCTCTATACCTACTACCGCTCGACCTCGTCCTACCGGGTGCGCCTTGCCCTGGCGCTGAAGGGACTGGACTGGCGCGCCGTACCGGTCAATCTGCTGGACGGCGAGCAGCGCCAGCCGGCCTACCGGGCGCTCAACCCACAGGGCCGGGTGCCCAGCCTACGCCTCGACAGCGGTGAGGTACTGATCCAGTCACCCGCCATCCTCGAATACCTGGAAGAACGCTATCCGGCGGTGCCGCTGTTGCCAGCCGAGCCACTGCTGCGTGCTCGTCATCGCGGCATCGCCGCGCTGATCGGCTGCGATATCCATCCGCTGCACAATGTCGCGGTGCTCAACCGCCTGCGCGGTCTGGGCCTGGACGAGCCGGCCGTTCTCGACTGGATTTCGCACTGGATAGGTGAAGGTCTGGCCGCGGTGGAGGCGCAGGTCGGTGATAGCGGATTCTGTTTCGGCGAACGGGGGCTGGCGGACGTCTATCTGCTGCCTCAGCTCTATGCCGCGCGGCGTTTCCAGGTGGACCTGTCGGTCTACCCGCGCCTGCTGCGCGTGGAGAGCCTGGCCGCAGCTGACCCCGCCTTTCAACAAGCCCACCCCGTGCTGCAAGCGGATAGCCCGGAGCGGGTGACCTCGTGAAGTTCCTCGGTTGCCAGCTCCTGCTCGGTGACTTCCTGGCCCGCAGCGTACGCGGAATCTCCTGCGCGCCACCCTTGACGACACGCTGACCCGCGTCATCGACAACGTCCGCACGTCAACCGTCAAGGAGCCAATCATGGCCGATCTGTTTGAAAATCCCATGGGCCTCATGGGTTTCGAGTTCATCGAATTCGCCTCGCCCACTCCCAATGTCATCGAGCCCGTGCTGGAGAGTCTCGGCTTCAGCCACGTCGCCAACCACCGATCCAAGGACGTGGTGCTGTTCCGCCAGGGCGACATCAATGCCATCGTCAATCGCGAGAAGACCGGCCATGCGGCCTATTTCGCCGTGGAGCACGGCCCGTCCGTGTGCGGCATGGCCTTTCGCTGCCGCGACTCCCACCACGCCTATGCCAAGGCGTTGGAGCTGGGCGCCCAGGCGGTGGACATGCCCACCGGGCCGATGGAATTGCGCCTGCCGGCGATCAAGGGCATCGGCGGCGCGCCCCTGTACCTCATCGATCGCTTCGAGGAGGGCAGCTCCATCTACGACATCGACTTCGTCTTTCTGGAGGGGGTGGAGCGCAAGCCCTTCGGCGCCGGGCTCAAGGTGATCGACCACCTGACCCATAACGTCTATCGCGGGCGCATGGCCTACTGGGCCGACTTCTACGAGCGACTGTTCAACTTCCGCGAGTTGCGCTACTTCGACATCAAGGGCGAATACACCGGCCTCACCTCCAAGGCCATGACCGCGCCGGATGGTCTGGTGCGTATCCCGCTCAACGAGGAATCCTCCCGCGGCGCCGGGCAGATCGAGGAATTCCTCATGCAGTTCAACGGCGAGGGCATTCAGCACGTGGCCTTTCTCACCGATGACCTGATCGCCACCTGGGATCGGCTCAAGGCCTATGGCACCCGCTTCATGACCGCGCCGCCGGAGACCTACTACGAGATGCTCGAAGGTCGCTTGCCGAATCATGGCGAGCCGGTGGACGCGCTGAAATCCCGCGGCATCCTGCTCGATGGCAGTGCCGAGGGCGGCGAGCGCCGGCTGTTGCTGCAGATCTTCTCCCAGACCCTGCTGGGTCCGGTGTTCTTCGAATTCATCCAGCGCAAGGGCGACACCGGTTTCGGCGAGGGCAACTTCAAGGCGCTGTTCGAATCCATCGAGCGCGACCAGGTGCGCCGCGGTGTGCTGAGCACCTCTGAGTAACGGCGCCCGGTCGCCTGGCGGCTTGCCCGGCGGCAGGCGCCGCCTCTAAGGTGACGGCGCGTCGCGAGGGCGCGCCCCAACTTCAGAGGTGGCCATGGAGCTGAGCCAGACCCTGGCGCAGGAAATCGTCGAACGCGCCATGCGGATCCTGCCCGGCAACGTCAATGTCATGGATGCGTCCGGGCTGATCATCGGCTCGGGTGATCCGGCGCGGCTGTTCACCCGCCATGCCGGGGCGCGCCAGGTCATCGCCGAAGGCCGCGCGGTGGCGCTGGATGCCACTGCCGCCGCCCGGCTGGCGGGTGCCCAGCCCGGTATCAACCTGCCGCTGTATCGCCAGGGCGAGCTGGTCGGCGTTCTCGGCGTAACCGGGGCTGACGCCGAGCAGCTGCGGCTGCCCGCCGAACTCCTGCGCCTGACCGCGGAAATGCTGATCGAACAGGCCACTGGGCAGCCGCCTGCGACTACCTGCATGACCGTACCCTTGTTGCGTCAGTTGCTCGCCCCGGGCGCGGCAGCCGAACTGGGTCGCCACGCCAATCTGCTCGGCCTGCAGCCGGCGCTGCCACGAGACGTGCTACTGCTGGAGTTCACCGCGCCAGCACCGGGTTTTGGCGACTGGGCGCAGCAGCGGGTAACCCACAGTTGGTGCCTGCCACGGGAGGAGGGGCAATGGCTCTGGTATCGACCCGGAGCGAAGGCGCCAGAGGCGCTGCTGGAGGAACTGCCGGGGCAGGGCTGGTCACTGGGGCGCAGCGCCTGGATCCCTGCGCCGCGACCCTGGACCGGCCTGGCCGAGACGACCCAGCGGGCCCTGGATCTGCTGGCGGTGGCCAGGCGACTGCGACCTGACCTTGTGCGGATAGCGCTGGACGACCTGGCCTTGCCCACCTGGCTACAGGGGCAGGCTGAGTGCTTGCCCGCTACCTGGCTGCTGGAGCCGCTGCAGCGCTTGCGCCAAGCCGACCGGGATGGCCAGTTGCTGGCGACCCTGCGCAACTGGTTCGCCCAGGACGCCAGCCCTCAGGCCTGTGCCGAGGCGCTGGGGCTGCATCGCAACGGCCTGCGCCATCGACTCGACCGGATCCAGAGGCTGACCGGGCGGGATCCGCGGCGCTTCACCGAGGCTGCCGAACTCTATTGCGCCCTGCTGATGCTGGATCAGCACTGGGCAAATTCACGATCTTGACCTGTCGATGGTGGGCAATTGTCCTATTGTTGTGCTGAGCGATCCGCGAAACACTCGGCACATAACAACGGAGAATCGGCCCCATGAAGATCGTCATCGCCCCTGATTCCTTCAAGGAAAGCCTGTCCGCCGCCGGGGTCGCCCGTGCCCTGGCCCGCGGCCTGCGCCACGCGCTACCGGAGGCCGAACTCATCGAATGCCCGCTGGGCGATGGCGGTGAGGGCACCCTGGATGCCGTGCTGGCCGCGACCGGTGGCGAGGTGCGCCAGACGCAGGTGACCGGTCCCCTCGGCGAGCCCGTGACCGCCCGCTGGGGTTGGCTGGCCGAGCAGCGCACCGCCTTCGTCGAGATGGCCAGCGCCAGCGGTCTGGAACTGGTGCCCAAGGCACGTCGCGATGTCCGGGTGGCCACTTCGCGGGGCACGGGCGAACTCCTGCACGCCGCGCTGGACGCCGGCGCCGAGCGCCTGGTGCTGGCCATCGGCGGCAGCGCCACCAACGACGGCGGCGCGGGCCTGCTCCAGGCTCTGGGGGTACGGCTGCTGGATCAGCGGGACCAGGCGCTGGCGCCGGGCGGTGCGGCCCTGGCCAACCTGGCTCGCCTCGACGTGAGCCAGCTGCATCCACGCCTGGCCGAGGTGGAGGTGGTCATCGCCGCCGACGTCGACAATCCCCTCTGCGGTCCCCAGGGCGCCAGCCACATCTTCGGACCGCAAAAGGGCGCCTCGCCCGATCAGGTGCTGCAGCTCGATGGCGCACTGGCGCATTTCGCCACGGTCACCGCCGCGACCCTGGGCCGCGATGTCCGCGAGCAACCCGGTGCCGGCGCTGCCGGAGGGGTGGGTTTCGCGGCGCTGGCCTTTCTCCAGGCGACCTTCCGCCCCGGCATCGAGGTGGTGGCGGAGTTGGTGGGTCTGGAGCACGCGCTGATGGGCGCCGACCTGGCGCTGACCGGGGAAGGGCGGCTGGACGGCCAGACCTTGAGAGGCAAGACCCCAGCGGGCGTGCTGCGCCTGGCCAGGCGTCACGGCGTGCCGGTGGTGGCGGTGGCCGGCTCCCTGGGCGAAGGGTACGACGCCCTCTATGAACAGGGCCTCGCCGCCGCCTTCAGCCTGGTGCCGGGACCGCTCAGCCTGGAAGAAGCCTTGGCCCAGGCCGAGGTGCTGCTGGAACGCACCGCGCGCGATATAGGTCGGCTCTGGCGGACGGCAAAAGGCTGAAGCCAGAGCCTTCGTTCATGGCTGGCAGGGTGGCGGGATTTGCCTCATGCTGGGCGTCCCGCTCTCGACCGACTGCCGCGATGACCCCGACTGCGATCCTGCGTACCGGCCTGCTGTCTCTGGCGCTGTTGCTACCGTTGTCCTCCGCCCAGGCGGACATTCCCAGTCTCAAACCCGCCAACACCTGCGTGCGCAGCGCCTTCGTGCTGCGCTGCCAGGACGGGCAGGGCGGCTGGTACGGGGTGGCGGTGCAGGGCAACGATACCCTGATGCGCGGCTACGATCCGGTCTCAGGCCTCTCCTGGTCCCAGACCAGCACCCGCCTGGGGCGGCTGCAGTTCTTCAGCGGTCTGACCAGCAATGGCAACCTCTGGCTTGGTCGTACCCGCCAGCTGGGCTGGAACGTCATCAGCCGCTTCTCCACCTCCCAGGGCGACCGCGCCCGCACCAGCTGCAATCGCGTGGCAGGGTGCGAGTGGCGTTAGCAGGAGGGCTGCGCTTGAGGGGCGCCCGTCACTTGCAGCCGTCCCGTTTGCGGCGTCATTGTCCCACAGCCTGAGCGCTACCCGCCGGGAAATCCTGCGGCGGGTAATCCTGCCCAGCGTGCTGGGCCAGGTGCTGACCGGCGTGCGCCTGGCCATCGGCATCCTCTGGATCGTGCTGGTGCCCTGCGAGATGCTCGGCGTCAGCGCCGGCCTCGGTTACTACATCCTCGACACCCGCGACCGCCTGGCCTATGGCGAGCTGATGGCCCTGGTGCTGCTGATCGGCCTGCTGGGCTTCACCCTGGACGTACTGGCGCGCCAATTGCACCAACGCTTCCTACCCGGGCGATAGCGGAAAGAATATGGTTAGAGTGAAAGATTATGGTGTCTAACCATTCGATCTATTCATAAAGAATCTGGGTCTTTGGAGTCGTCCGCCACCCTGGGGCAGCATGCCTAGCCGTTCGTACGAGCTGCCAACCAGGACAGGAGCCCCAATGGACCTCGAGCCACTCAGCCGACGCCGCTTCATTCGACAGCTAACCACCGTAACCGCCTTGGGTGCCCTGGGTACCAGCCTATTCGGCTGCGACGACAAACCCGGTACCCAGGCCGGCGCACCGGCAGTGATCGGCCAGCGCTCGGATCAGGTGGTCCCGTTCCGCTACCCCGACAACCCCACCTTCGATCTGGTCTACGTCGCCGACTCCCTGGGCTACTTCGAGGGTACCCGGGCGCGTCCCCAATACGTCGGCAAGGTCGCCGCGCCGCAGATCATCCCGCTGGTCGGCACCGGCGAGCTGGACCTGGGCACGCGCATGGTGCCGCTGGTGATCTCCGCCATCGCCAGCGGCCTCGACCTCAAGGTGGTGGCCGCCGGGGGCAAGACGTTGCAGGAAGCGCCGCACATGAAGTACTTCGTGCGTGACGACTCGGGTATTCGCACGCCCAAGGACCTCGAGGGCAAGACGGTGGGCTTCAACAGCTTCGGCGCCTGCGCCGAGTTCGTCACCAAGAAATACCTGCGCCAGCAGGGCGTGGACGTCGATCGCATCAAATGGGTGGTGGTCCCGGACGTCCAGGCCGAACAGACGCTCGCCACCGGCAACATCGATCTGGCGATCATCCATCCGCCCACCTCCGGCAGCGCCGAGCACAATCCCGCCCTGCGCAAGCTGTGGAGCGATTTCGACCTGGACGAGGGATTGGGCGGCATGGCGCCCTACAGCGCCCATGGCCGCTTTCTGCGCGACCATCCCGAGGCTGCGCGGGACGTGGTCCAGGCGCTGGCCAAGGCGGCCAACTGGGTCAACGGGCATCCCGACGACGCCCGCAAGATCACCGCCGAGCGCCTGGGCATGAAGCTGGAACTGGTCGAGCGCTTCGCCTACGTCGACGATCTGGTCATCACCGAGCCGCCGATCCAGTACTACATCGATATCCTCGAACACGAAGGCAAGCTCAAGCCCGGCGCGGTGCAGGTCAAGGACGTCTACACCAATGCCTTCAATCCCTTTGTCCGGGGTACCGTCTGATGAGCGCCAAGATCGTCGCCCGGGGCCTGGCGCTGGCCTATGACGGCCTTAGCGAAAGCGGCGCCCAGGAGCGGGTACCGGTGTTGCAGGACTTCGACCTGGAGGTGCGCCAGGGCGAATTCCTGGCGGTGCTGGGGCCTTCCGGCTGCGGCAAGTCCACCTTCCTCAACATTCTCGCCGGTCTGGCGCAGAAGAGCGCGGGTGAGCTGACCATCGACGGCCGACCGTTGCAAGGCATCAATCCGCATCAGGGCGTGGTATTCCAGGGCTATGCGCTGCTGCCGTGGCGCTCGGTGCTGGACAACATCGCCATCGGTCTGGAGATTCGCGGGGTGGGGCGTCGCGAGCGGCTCGCGACGGCGCGGGAGTATCTGGCGCTGGTAGGGCTGGAGGGGCAGGGCGCTCGCTATCCCCACGAACTCTCCGGCGGCATGCGCCAGCGGGTGGCCATCGCCCGCGCCCTGGCCTATGCGCCGGACGTGCTGTTGATGGACGAGCCCTTCGCCGCGCTGGACGCCCAGACCCGCGAGCATCTGCAGGACGAGTTGCTGCGCATCTGGGACGGGCAACGCAAGACCATCGTCTTCATCACCCACAGTCTCGACGAGGCGATCTTCCTCGCCGACCGGGTCGCGGTGATGACGCCCCGCCCGGGGCGGGTCCACCGCTTGCTCGACATCGACCTGCCGCGTCCGCGGGCGGCCGAGGTGCGCAACACCCCGGCCTTCGCGGCCTTGCGCCAACAGGCCTGGGAAGCCCTGCGCGGGGCGCCTGCACCCGTGCCGTCAGCGGCACCGCGACGCCAGGAGGTAGGCGCATGAAGCTGATACGCCATTCCCGTCGGCTGCTCGACGGCAGCCTCGGCATCCTACTGTTCCTGTCGCTCTGGGAGGCCTTGCCGCGGCTGGACCTGGTCAACCCCGGCTACCTGAGTCCGCCCTCGGTGGTGCTGCAGAGCATCCTCGACCTGGCGCGCGATGGCAGCCTGACGCGGCACCTCGGCGCCAGCCTGCTACGCTCGCTGGCCGGACTGCTGCTGGCCATAGGCGCAGGGGTGCTCCTGGGCCTGCTGATGGGCTGGTTCATCCGCCTTGAACGGCTGCTCGATCCGCTGCTGCAGCTGTTCCGCCAGACCAGCGCCCTGGCGCTGTTCCCGGTGTTCATCCTGTTCCTGGGCATCGGCGAGGCCTCGAAGATCGCCATCATCTTCTGGGCGTCCTTCTGGCCGATCCTGCTGAGCACTATCAGCGGCGTGAAGCAGGTGGATGCGCTGCTGGTGAATTCGGCGCTGTCCATGGGGGCCAACCGGCGCTTCCTCTTCCTCAAGGTAGTGCTGCCGGCGGCGGCGCCGTCGATCTTCACCGGCATCCGCCTGGCCGGCGCCTATTCCATCACCGCGCTGGTGGCCGCCGAGATGATCGGCGCCCACTCGGGGCTGGGCTTTCTCACCCTCAACTCCCAGGAGGTGTTCCAGATCCCCAGCATGTACGCCGGCATCCTGCTGCTGGCGGTGGTGGGCCTGGCGCTCAATGCGGTGCTGGCCCTGCTGGAAGCACGGCTGCTGCGCTGGCGGCGTGGCTTGTCGGCGCGTGCTTGAGCCCGGCTCGATTTGCGCGGATCAACCCAGCGCCTGGGTCAGCAGCGCGAACTGATCCAGGCCATCGCGAGATACCGGCGCCTCGCCCCTGGCCATCTGCTCGACCTCGTCGACCTGGGGGATGCCCAGCTCGCTGAGCCAGGGATTGAGGCCGCTACGAGCCGTCACGTCGAAGCGCACATAGCGCCCTTCGGCGTGGCGCAGCAGGGCGAGGATCAGCGCCCTGGCCTGGTCGGCGGATTCGGCGATCACCGGACCGACCGACAACCCGCGACCGTAAGGACGCAACAAGGCGAAGCCGCGCAGCTGGCCGCCACGTTCCAGGCCGACAATGCGCTCGGCCTGTGGCAGCAGTTCCTGAAGCAAGGTGGTGCGGTCCAGGCCGGTAGCGGCCTGGGCGAGGACCTGCAGCTGGGGAGCTGCGGCCAGCGTCAGCTCCTGAACCTGGCTTTCCAGCGGGTGGCGCTGGTCGTCCATGGCCGGCAGCGTCGCGATCTGGTGCTGATAGATACGCTCGTAGGAGACGAAGCCCTGGCTGCGATAGAGCGGGGCGCCGCGCAGGGTGGCGACCAGCAACGGCGTGCGGGTGCCCGCCAGGCCGATCAGGCCGTCCATGAGGCGGCGGCCGTGGCCCTGGCCCTGGTGACTGTCGGCGACGATCACCAGGCCGATGGTGGCGTAATCGCCCTGGGGGACGCAGAAGCCGGTCCCGAACACCCCCTGGTCGTCCTCCAGCGCCAGGCCTTCGCCGGTATGGAACAGGCATTGCCAGTCTTCCGGCCGATGAGGCCAGTGCAGCGCCTGGGACAGGCGGTAGGCGGTAGCGAGGTCGGTTTCGCGCAGGGGTCTCAGGGTGGCGTGGGACACGGCAGGGCTCCGGTTCGGGTCTGGCTGATGCAGACGTCAGCCTAGCAAGACGCGACGGCAGATTCGGTTGCCGATGGCCGGGTGCAGCGGCGTGAGGCGCCGAAGGTCCGGGCCAGATCGGCAAAAGATGGCGGTCCGCCGGCCTAGCATGGGGCCAAGCCCACAGCCCTAGCGGAGCGCGCCATGGCCTCGTTCGACCCCAGAGAAGTTGCGGTTCGTTGTGCCCATTTCATCGGCGGCCGCAGCCGCGATGCCCGTGCCGAGCTGGAGGTGTTCCGGCCCTCCGATGGCGGCTTCCAGAGCGGGCTGCCGTGCGCCTCGGCGGATCTGGTAGATGAGGTGGTGGAAGGCACCTGGCGCGCCTGGAAGGCCAGTGACTGGGCCAGCCGTCCGCCCCGGGAACGGGCGCGGGTGATGCGCCGCTGGGCCGATCTGGTGGAGGCCGATGGCGCGGTGCTCGGTCCGCTGGAAGCCGTGGGCTCGACCCGTCCGCTGCGCGAGGTGCTGGCCTGGGACATCCCCTATGTGGCCGAGGGCATCCGCTTCTTCGCCGAATTCGCCGACAAGCACGGCGGCGAGGTGGCGGCCACCGCCACCAGTCACCTGGGCCTACAGATCACCGAGCCCTATGGCGTGGTGGGCGCCATCGCCCCGTGGAATTTTCCGCTGAGCATGGCCGGCTGGAAGATCGCGCCGGCGCTCGCGGCCGGCAATGCGGTGGTGATCAAGCCGTCGGAGCTGACGCCCTTTTCCATCCTGCGCCTGGCTGAGCTGGCCACGCTGGCCGGGCTGCCCGCCGGCATCCTCAGCGTGGTTCAGGGCGATGGCCGGGTGACCGGCGATGCCCTGTGCCGGCATCCGCGCATCGGCAAGGTCACTTTCACCGGCTCCACGGGTACCGGCACCGCCATCATGACCGCCTGCGCCGAGAGCGGCCCCAAGCCGGTGACCCTGGAGCTGGGCGGCAAGAGTCCGCAGCTGGTGTTCGCTGATGCGCCGGATCTGGCACGGACCGCCCGCAGCGTGGCAGCGGCCATCACCGGCAATGCCGGCCAGGTCTGCGTGTCGGGTTCGCGGCTGCTGGTGCAGCGCGCCGCCCTGGAGCCGATGCTGGAAGGCATCCGCGCGGCCTTCGTCGACTTGCGTCCCGGGCCTACCTGGTCGGCAGCAGCGACGCTGTCGCCGATCATTTCCCAGCGCCAGGGCCAACGTATCCAGGACATCGTCACCCGCAGCCAGGCGGCCGGCGCAGAGATCCTGGTTGGCGGCGCCTTGGAGGAGGGGCTGGGCGGCGCCTACTATCAGCCGACGTTGATCACCGGGGTCGGCGCGGACAATCCCGCCGTGGGCGAAGAGATCTTCGGTCCGGTGCTGACCGTGCAGGTGTTCGACGACGAAGCCGAGGCGCTGGTCCTGGCCGACCATCCCACCTACGGCCTGGCCGCCGGGGTGCACACCGCCGACCTGGGGCGAGCGTTGCGCCTGACGCGGGCGCTGGAAGCCGGTACCGTCTGGGTCAATCGCTATGGCCGCAGCCACGACTGGATCATTCCCACCGGCGGCTACAAGAGGTCCGGCATCGGCAAGGACCTGGGCCGCGCCGCCTACGAGGCGACCCTGCGCAGCAAGAGCGTGCTGATCGACCTGGAGCATTCCTGAGGCTGCCGCAAACAATGCTGGGCCCTACCGCTAAAACGGTTTTTTCTGTCTCCCACGTCGCCTGAAAGCGGACAACTGTCAGGCCCACCGATGCTGTAATGCGTGCCAGGGACGCCAACAATGTCCCGGCCTTCACTCCCGACCCTCGTCAAAGGACCCTTGCCATGACCGCCTTTCGGCCCAAGTACATCACCTTCGACTGCTACGGTACCCTGACCCGTTTCCGCATGTCCGACATGGCCCGCGAGATGTTCGCCGACCGCATTCCAGCTGAGGCGATGGACCAGTTCTGTAAGGATTTCAACGGCTATCGCTTCGACGAGGTGCTTGGCGCCTGGAAGCCATATTCGGAGGTGCTGTACGCGGCAGTGGAGCGCACCTGCAAGCGCTGGGGCATCTCCTTCACCGACGCCGAGGCCAATGCCTACTACGAGGCGGTGCCGAGCTGGGGGCCGCATCCGGACGTGACCGCGGGCCTGGCCAAGATCGCTGACAAGATCCCGCTGGTGATCTATTCCAACGCCGCCGACGAGCAGATCATGTCCAACGTCGACAAGCTGGGCGTGCCCTTCCACCGGGTCTTCACCGCCGAGCAGGGCCAGGCCTACAAGCCGCGCCTGCAGGCCTTCGAATACATGCTGGACAACCTCGGCTGCGGTCCGGAAGACGTGCTGCATGTGTCGTCGAGCTTTCGCTACGACCTCATCCCGGCCGACTACATGAACATCCAGAACAAGGTATTCGTGAATCGTGGCCACGAGCCGAGCACGCCGTTCTACCGCAACACCGAGATCAAGGACATCGGCGGCCTGGCCGCTGTGGTCGGTCTCGAATAACACCCTGAACTGCCGGAGCGCCCGCCCATGAGTCTTGGCCCAGCATCGTCCGATTCCTACTGGCTGGCGACCGCGCCGGGCTTTACCGGGGCCACCCCGGGGCCGGTGGCGGGCGAGGTGGATGTCGCCGTCATCGGCGGCGGCTTCACCGGGCTCTCCGCGGCGGTGGCCCTGCGCCGGCGCGGTGCCAGCGTGGCCGTGCTGGAGGCCGGACGGGTGATCGGCGAAGCCTCCGGGCGCAACGGTGGCCACTGCAACACCGGCGTCGCCCAGGACTACGCGGCGCTGCACGCCAGCCTGGGTGCCGAGCGCGCGCGGGCCTTCTACCAGGCCTATGCCGATGCGGTGGCCAGCGTGGAGGCGGTGATCGCCGAGGAGGGTATCGACTGCGATTTCCACAAGGCCGGCAAACTCAAGTTGGCGGCCAAGCCGCAGCACTATGACAACCTGGCACGTACCTGCGAGCTGATCCGCCGGGAGGTGGACCCGGACGTGGAGCTGCTCAACGCCGCCCAAGTGCGGATCGAGGTGGCCTCCGATGGTTTCCACGGTGGTCTGCTACAGCGCAATGGCGCCCAGATGCACATGGGGCGGTTCGGCGTGGGCCTGGCGGAGGCGGTGGTCCGGCGTGGCGCCCAGGTCTACGAAGGCGCGGCGGTCAGCGATCTGCAGCGGCTGCCCGATGGCAGCTTTCGCGTGATCAGCGCCAAGGGCGAGCTGCGCGCCCGCCAGGTGCTGGTGGCGACGGGCAATGCCCGGGTCGGCCCCTTCCAGTGGTTTCGGCGGCGCATCGCCTCGGTAGGCAGCTTCATCATCGCCACCGCGCCGCTGCCCAAGGCGCAGCTGGACGAGCTGCTGCCCAACCGCCGCACCTATGTTACCAGCCGCATCATCGGCAACTATTTCCGCACCACCCCGGACCACCGGTTGATCTTTGGCGGTCGGGCGCGCTTCGCGCTGTCCGATCCACGCCAGGACGCCAAGAGCGGCGCCGTGTTGCGCGCCGCCCTGGGGCAGCTGTTTCCCAGCCTGGCCCAGACGCCCATCGACTATTGCTGGGGCGGGCTGGTGGACATGACCGCCGACCGCCTGCCCCGCGCCGGCGAGCAGGACGGCCTGTTCTATGCCATGGGCTACAGCGGCCACGGCGTGCAGATGGCGGTGCACATGGGCCGGGTGATGGCCGAGGTGCTGGAAGGGCGCAGCCAGTCCAACCCCTGGCGGGTGCTGGACTGGCCGGCCATCCCCGGCCACTTCGGCAAGCCCTGGTTCCTGCCGCTGGTGGGGTTGTATTACCGGGTCCAGGATCGCCTGCACTAGGTTCTGTACGAAAAGTGCCTGCGCTCGGTGATGCTTCGTTGAAAAAGGCCTGGATCGCCAGCCGGTCGGAATGCTCATTTACCGCTCGTAAACTCCGCTTCCTCAGCCTTTTTCGCCTCGCCTGACCTTCGCTCGTCGACTTTTCGTACAGAACCTAGATCCTGAGCAACGAACCGCGCGCCCGGACCTGCCAACCAACCGCAGCGTCAAGGCGGGCGTTTTGTCGTTTCTGCAGGCCAACGGGCGGTTTGGCATTTTCCCCTGTGCCAGGCAGGTGGCCGGGGTGAAAGCTGCTGCGAGGGTCGGCGTTCGCATCTTGTACCTGGTCGGAAACGCCGCTCCGCTGGCCAGCGAGACGGCTGGCAGCGCGCCAAACCCGGGCATGGGCAGCCCCGTTGCGCTGTGGCGACGCACACCGCAAACAATGCTGAGCGGCTTGGCCAAAACGGTCTTTTCTGTCTCGTCGCCTGCTCAATTCGACCGTATTCGACGAAGGGCCGGTGCTGTAATGAACCAGGCCGTGCGACACGGCGGCCACGAGGACAGTGCCGCAGGCCCGGGGAGGGGATCGCGGCGCTGGTGACAGAGCCCCCAACGAGCGAGCCGACATGACCGAGAAAAAGACTGGAAGTCCCCTGATAGGTGCTGCTGAAAGCGTGCGTGCCTTCGAGGCCCTGCAGCGGGGTGTCTCGCGGCGCGATGCGCTCCGCCTGCTCGGCGCCGCCGGGCTGCTGGCGACCGGCGTGGGCAGTCTGCTCGGCCGTGATGGTCAGGCCTTCGCTGCAGAAGATGCGGTCACCGGCACCCCGCGTCGCGGCGGTCGGGTGCGCGCCGCGGCGGCGGGTTCGTCCACCGCCGATACCCTCGACCCGGCCCGTGGCGCCTTTTCCGGTGACTACGCGCGCCACTACTTTTTCTACAACGGCCTGACCGTGTTCGACAGCCATCTGGAGCCGCAGATGGCCCTGGCCACCAGCTTCGACACCCAGGATGCCCTGACCTGGACGATCAAGCTGCGCCAGGGTGTGCAGTTCCATAACGGCAAGACCTTCGACAGCGCCGACGTCGTCTACTCGCTGCTGCGCCACAAGGACCCGGCGGTGGGCTCCAAGGTCAAGGCGCTGGCCGACCAGTTCGCCGAGATCACCGCGGTGTCGCCCGACGAGGTGCGTATCCGCCTGGTGTCACCGAATTCCGAGCTGCCCGCGGTACTGGCCATCTCGCCGTTCCTGATCATCGCCGATGGCACCAAGGACTTCTCCACCGCCAACGGCACCGGCCCCTTCAAGGTCAAGGAATTCAAGCCGGGGGTGCGCACCGTGGGCACGCGCAACGAAAACTACTGGAAGTCCGGCAAGCCCTATCTGGACGAGATCGAGCTGATCGGCATCGGCGACGAACCCTCGCGGGTCAATGCGCTGCTGGCCGGTGACGTCCAGCTGACCGTCTCGGTGGATCCGCGCTCCGCCGACCGCCTCAAGCAGAGCGGCAAACTCAAGATCGTGGCCAACACCTCGGGTGGCTACACCGATCTGATCATGCGCATCCCCAATCGGCCGTTCAACGATCCCAATGTGGTCGAGGGGATGAAGCTGCTGTTCGACCGCGAGCAGATCCTCAAGTCGGTGTTTCTGGGCTACGGCACCATCGGCAACGACCAGCCGATCATGCCCGGCACTCCCTATCACGCCGCGGACCTGCCGCAACGGCCCTATGATCCGGACAAGGCCAAGTTCCTCTTCCAGAAAGCCGGGATCGCCGGTGCGCGGATGCCGCTGGTGACCTCCACCGCCGCCGACAACGCCAACGAGATGGCCCTGGTGCTGCAGCAATCGGCACGCCAGGCCGGGCTCAACCTGATGGTCAACCGGGTCAGTGCCGACGGCTACTGGGACAACCACTGGATGAAGGATCCGCTGGGTTTCGGCAACATCAACGCCCGACCCACCGCCAACATCCTGCTATCGCAGTTCTTCAAGTCCGATGCACCCTGGAACGAATCGGGCTGGAAGAACGAGCAATTCGACCAGTTGCTGGTGGCTTCCCGTGGCGAGACCGACCTGGCCAAGCGCAAGCAGATGTACGCCGACATGCAGTTGCTGATCCACCAGCACGCCGGCATCGGCTTGCCGATCTTCACCAGTTCCATCGATGCCCATTCGCCCAAGCTCGGCGGCTACGGAATCATCCCCATCGGGGGCTTCATGGGCTACATGTTCGCCGAACACGTCTGGCTGGAGGCCTGACGCCCGGTGCCTGACGGCGAGTCGGTCCGCAAGGACAGGACTCGCCACTCCACGCTCAAGCAGGAGGTGGCTTTGGACCTTTCCGTGTTTTCCCTCATCGCCAGACGCCTCGGGGGCGGGTTGCTGACCCTGCTCATCGTCTCGTTGCTGGTGTTCTTCGTCTCGGCGCTGTTGCCGGGCGATGCCGCGCAGCAGGCCCTGGGCCAGTTCGCGCTGCCCGAGCAGGTCGCGGCGCTGCGCGCCCAGATGGGCCTCGACCAGCCTGCGCTGCTGCGCTACTTCCACTGGCTGAGCGGCCTGCTGCACGGCGATCTCGGCCAGTCCCTGGCCAGCCAGATGCCCATCGCCACGATGATCGGTGACCGGCTGGGCGGCTCGCTGATGCTGGCCGGCGTCACCGCCCTGGTGTCGGTGCCCCTGGCGCTCGGCCTGGGCATCGCCTCGGCGATGAACGCCGGCGGGCGGCTGGACCGGGCGCTCAACGTCTTCACCCTGGGCATCGTCGCGGTACCGGAATTCCTGGTGGCGACTCTGGCGGTGCTGGTGTTCGCCGTGCACCTGCAATGGACCTCGGCGCTGACCTTCGCCCACGACATCGCCGGCCCCCTGGACTTCCTGCGTGCCTATGCCTTGCCGGTGGGCACCCTGTGCTGCGTGATCGTGGCGCAGATGGCGCGCATGACTCGGGCGGCCCTGGTGGAGCAGCTGCAGAGTCCCTATGTGGAGATGGCCCGGCTCAAGGGCGTCGGTCCGGTGCGCGCCGTGCTGCGCCATGCCTTGCCCAACGCCGTGGGGCCCATCGCCAACTCCATCGCCCTGAGTCTTTCCTACCTGATGGGCGGGGTGGTGATCGTCGAGACCATCTTCAACTACCCGGGCATCGCCCAGCTGATGGTGGACGGCGTCGCCAGTCGCGACCTGCCGCTGATCCAGGCCTGCGCCATGCTGTTCTGCTGCGCCTACCTGGTGCTCATGACCCTGGCGGATCTCTGCGCCATCCTGTCCAATCCGAGGCTGAGAACGCTATGACCCGACCCGTGACTCCCGTACGTGCCGCGTCCGTCCTGCCGGTGGACGGCAAGACGCTCGATGCCCAGCTGTCGCCGCCGCGCACTCGTCGCCGCGCGCGTTGGTCACTGACCGGACTGCTCGGTGGCATCCTGGTGGCCTTCTGGCTATTCCTCGCCGCGTTCGGCGCCTGGCTCGCGCCCTATGACCCAGGCGCCCTGGGCGACAGCGCGGTGCTGGCCGGCTACAGCGCCGCCCATCCGCTGGGCACCGATTACCTGGGCCGTGATGTGCTCAGCCGCATCCTCGACGGTGCCCGCTTCACCGTGGGTCTGGCCTTGATCGCGGCCGTGCTGGCCTGCGTGCTCGGCACCGGTCTCGGTCTGCTCGCGGCGCTGTCCGGGCGCTGGGTGGACGAGCCGCTGTCGCGATTGATCGATGCGCTGATCTCCCTGCCGAGCAAGATGCTGGCGCTGGTGATGGTCTCGGCCTTCGGCTCCTCGGTGCCCTTGCTGATCGTCATGGCGGTGGTGGGTTATGCCCCCGGCTGCTATCGGATCGCCCGCAGCCTGGCGATGAATCTCATCGAGCTGGAATACGTCCAGGTCGCCCGCACCCGTGGCGAGGGCCGGCTGTATATCGCCCTGCGCGAGATGCTGCCCAACATGCGCCTGCCGCTGCTCACCGACCTGGGCCTGAGATTCGTCTATATCGTGCTGCTGCTCAGTGGCATGAGCTTTCTTGGTCTCGGCGTGCAGCCGCCCAACGCCGACCTGGGCTCCCTGGTGCGGGAAAACATCGGTGGTCTGGCCGACGGCGCCCCGGCGGTGCTGATGCCGGCGCTGGCCATCGGCACCCTGACCGTGGGCGTCAACCTGCTCATCGACCGGTTCGGCGCGCGACGCCGGGGAGGGCGCTGAGATGGAATTGCTGGTAGAGGTCAAGGACCTGCGCGTGGTCGCCCAGGGCGACGACGGCAGCGAAACCCCCATCGTCAAGGACGTCGGCTTCAACCTGGCCAAGGGCGAGGTGCTGGCGCTGATCGGCGAGTCCGGCTCGGGCAAGACCACCATCGCCCTGTCGCTGCTCGGTTATGCCCGTGAGGGTTGCCGACTGGCCGGCGGCTCGATCCGCGTCGGCGATACCCAGGTGCTGGAGCTGGACGCCGCTGGCCTGCGCCGCCTGCGCGGTCGCACCGTGGCCTATATCGCCCAGAGCGCCGCGGCGGCCTTCAACCCGTCGCGGCGCCTGATGGAACAGATCATCGAGAGCGCCCTGATCCATGGTGTACTGACGCGCCAGGAAGCCGAAGCGCGGGCGCTGCAACTGTTCAGGGAGCTGGCGCTGCCGGATCCCGAGCACATCGGTCAGCGCTATCCGCACCAGGTCTCGGGCGGTCAATTGCAGCGGCTGATGGCGGCCATGGCGCTGATCACCGATCCGACCCTGGTGATCCTCGACGAACCCACCACGGCGCTGGACGTGACCACCCAGATCGAGGTGCTGCGGGTGTTCAAGCAGGTGGTCCGCGAGCGGGGCGTGACCGCCATCTACGTCTCCCACGACCTGGCGGTGGTGGCGCAGATGGCCGATCGCATCCTGGTGCTCAACGGCGGCGAGGTCTATGAGAACCGCCGCACCGAACGGCTGCTGGCCAGCGCCCGCCATCCCTATACCCGCAGCCTGCTGGCGGCGGCCCGGCCGGAGCCCCTGACGGAGCGTGGCCTGCCCACGGTCGAGACTGCGGCGCCGGTACTGGAAGTGAAGGACCTGGTGGCCGGCTATGGCCCCAGCGGCGCCGATGGCCTGCCACGTTACCGGGTGCTGGAGGGTATCGATCTGCGCATTGCCGCTGGCCAGGCCCTGGGGGTGATCGGCGAATCCGGCTCGGGCAAGTCGACCCTGGCGCGGGTCATCGCCGGCTTGCTGCCACCGGCCCAGGGCAGCGTGCGCCTGGGCGGCGAACTGCTGCCACCGGGCCTGGAAGGCCGCACCCGCGAGCAATTCCGCCGGGTGCAGCTGGTCTATCAGAATGCCGACACGGCGCTCAATCCGGCGCACAGCGTGGAGCGCATCCTCACGCGCCCGCTGGAGACCTATCACGCCTTCGACAAGGCCACCCGCCAGCGCAAGGTCCGCGAATTGCTCGACCGGGTACAACTGCCGGCCGGCCTCGCCAGCCGGCGTCCGGGCGAGCTGTCCGGCGGGCAGAAGCAGCGGGTCAACCTGGCACGCGCCCTGGCCGCGGAACCCGAGCTGATCCTCTGTGACGAGGTCACCTCGGCGCTGGATACCGTGGTCGGCGCGGCCATTCTCGACCTGCTCGTCGAGTTGCGCCGTGAGCTGGGGCTGGCCTATCTGTTCATCAGCCACGACATTTCCACGGTGCGCAGCCTTTGCGACGAGGTACTGGTGCTCTATGCCGGGCAGCCCGTGGAACTGGGCACCCCGACCACCCTGCAGCATCCGCCGCTGCACCCCTACACCGAATTGCTCACCGCCTCGGTACCGACGCTGCGCCAGGGCTGGCTGGAAGAGCAACCCATCCGCACGGCGGTCCCCCTGGTCTCGTCGCCGCCCGCCAGCGGTCGGCTCTGCAGCTTCCTGCAGCGCTGCCCGGTACGGCTCGAAGGCCGTTGCGACCGGGTGCCGCCCCGGCCCCAGACCCTCGCCGGGGGCAACCGCATCCTCTGTCATCATGACGGCGAGACCCTGCAGCGCCTGCAGGGTGGCGCCCTGCTGCACACCCAAGGAGTTCGCGCATGACTTCCCGCTTCCAGCGACTCGGCGAGACCGGCCGGCCCCAGGTCAGCCTCAGCGTCGATGGCCTGCCGGTCACGGCGCTGGCCGGCGACACCCTGATGGTCGCCTTGCTGGCCAACGGTCCGGCACTGCGCCGGTCCGAATTCGGCGACGAGCGCCGCGCCGGCTTCTGCCTGATGGGCGCCTGCCAGGATTGCTGGGTCTGGACCGCCGCGGGCGAGCGCCTGCGCGCCTGCGGCACCGAGGTCCGCGAAGGCCTGCAGATCCTCACCACGCAACCGGAGGCGGTATGGAATCGGGTCTAGCGAAGGCGGGCGGCAACCCGCCGCAGGTGGTCATCGTCGGGGCCGGTCCGGCCGGCGTGCGCTGCGCGGAAACCCTGCTGGCCGCCGGTCTCACCCCGGTGGTGATCGACGAGAATCGCCGCGACGGCGGCCAGATCTATCGGCGCCAGCCCGAGGGCTTTCAGCGTCCCTATGCCACCCTCTACGGCAGCGAGGCGGGCAAGGCCGAAAGCCTGCACCGCACCTTCGACGGCTTGCGCGGACGCCTCGACTACCGGCCCGACACCCTGGCCTGGCACCTGCACGAGCGCACCCTCTACACGGTGCAGGGCAATCGCCAGCGCACCCTGGATTTCGATGCCCTGGTGCTCTGCACCGGGGCCGGTGACCGCCTGCTGCCGGTGCCGGGCTGGAACCTGGCCGGCACCTATACCCTCGGCGGCGCCCAGATCGCCCTCAAGGCCCAGGCGGTGTCCATTGGCCGGCGGGTGATCTTTCTGGGCAGCGGCCCCTTGCTCTACCTGGTCGCCGCCCAATACCAGCAGGCCGGCGCCACGGTGGCCGCGGTCCTCGACACGGCGCCACTGCGCCTGCGTGCCCAGGCTACGCCCAAGCTGCTGGCCCGCCCGGGCGTGGCCTGGAAGGGCGTGCAACTCATGGCCTCGCTCAGGCGCGCCGGGGTGCCGCTGCACTTTGGCGTTACCCCGCTGGAGATCCTCGGCGATGCCGAACAGGGCGTGCGCGGCGTGGCCTTCGCCGATGCGCGTGGCCTGCGTCAGGAGGTGGCGGGCGACGCCGTGGGCCTGGGCTATCACCTGCGCCCGGAAACCCAGCTGGGCGATCTCGCCCGCTGCGCCTTCGAATTCGAGCGCGCCACCCGCCAGTGGGTGCTGCAACTGGATGCCGACGGCCGCACCTCCACGCCGGGGGTCTATGCCGCCGGCGATGGCGCCCGGGTCCGGGGCGCCGACGGGGCCGAGCTGGCCGGGCAACTGGCCGCCTGCGCGGTCCTGAGCGATCTCGGTCGCACCCCGCCCAATGGCCTCGCCGAGCGCTGCCGCGAGGCGCTAGCGGTCCAGGAGCGCTTCCGCCTGGGCCTGGCCGAGGCCTTTCCCTGGCCCGCGAAACAGATGGCCAGCCTGCCGGATACCGCCGTGGTCTGCCGCTGCGAGGGCATCACCGCCGGAGAATTGCGCGCCGTGGTGCGCGAGAAGGGCGCCCAGGAAGCCAATCGGGCCAAGGCCTTCAGCCGCGTCGGCATGGGTCGCTGCCAGGGTCGCTATTGCGCCCAGGCCGGCGCCGAGATCATCGCCGCCGAATCCGGGGTGCCGGTGGAGGCCGTTGGCCGCCTGCGCGGCCAGGCACCGGTCCGGCCATTGCCGCTGGGCATCGTCACCAGCGAAGAGGAGCTTTCGTCATGAACCAGACCGCCAACCGCGCGGACGTCATCGTCGTCGGCGCCGGCATCATGGGCAGCGCCAGTGCCTTCTTCCTGCGGCGCCGGGGCCTATCGGTGCTCCTGCTGGAGCGTGACCAGGTCGGGCGCTTCGCCAGCGGCACCAATTTCGGCAATGTCCGCCGGCAGGGTCGCTACCTGACCCAGGTGGCGCTGTCCAACCGTTCCCGCGGTATCTGGGGTCGCCTGCCCGAGTTGATCGGCGATGACCTGGAATTCATTCCCGGTGGCCATCTGCGGGTGGTCTACGATCCTGGTCGCATCGCCATGCTGCACGAGTACGCCCGGGCGCCGGAGACTGCCGCCCTGGAGCTGCAGGTGCTCGAAGGCGCGGCCCTGCACGAGAAGTTTCCCTACCTGGGCCCCGAGGTGGTGGCCGGCTCCTATGCGCCCCACGATGGTCACGCCAATCCGCGCCTGGCCGCGCCGGCCTTTGCCCGCGCCGCGGTGCGCGAGGGCGTCAATCTGCAGGAAGGGGTGGAGATCACCCAGGTCACCAAGCCGGATGGCGATTTCCTGGTGCAGGCCGCCGATGGCCGCCGCTATCGGGCGCCGCGGCTACTGATCACCGCCGGGGCCTGGGGCAGTCGGCTGTCGAGCCAGTTCGGCGAGCCGGTGCCCATCGAGACCCATGGTCCCCAGATGGGCGTCACCGAGCCCTTGCCCTATGCTTTCAAGGAAGCGGTGGGCGTGTCTTCGCCGCTGGTGAGCGAGACCATCTATTTCCGCCAGATCCCGCGCGGCAACGTGATCTTTGGCGGCTGCTTCCGCACCCGCCCGGATCTGGACACCCGTCTGGCCCGCGCCGAGCCCCACGGCCTGCTCAATCAGCTCACCCAGCTGCGGCGCCTGGCGCCGGCCCTGGCCAGGGTCAACGTGATCCGCACCTGGAGCGGGGTCGAGGGCTACATCGCCGACGACCTGCCGATCATGGGCCCCAGCAGCCAGTTGCCGGGGCTCTACTACGCCTTCGGTTTCTGTGGTGCCGGCTTCCAGCTCGGCCCGGGGGTAGGGGACACCATGGCCGAGCTGATCGCCACCGGCCATACCGACACCCCCCTGGCGGCTTTCGACGTGGCCCGTTTCGCGCAACCGCGCCGGGAGAGCCTTGCCGGATGAACAGCCAGGATCTGCTGCGCACCCTGATCGGCTTCCCCACCGTTTCCGCCGACTCCAACCTGGCGCTGATCAGGCATGTGCAGGGGCTGCTGGAGGCCGCCGGCATCGCCTGCCGCCTGGTGCTCGACGAGAGCGGGCGCAAGGCCAATCTCTACGCCAGCGTGGGGCCTGCCGACGTACCGGGGGTGCTGCTGTCCGGGCATACCGATGTGGTGCCGGTGGAAGGCCAGGCCTGGACCTTGCCATCCTTCGTCGGCACCCTGCAGGACGGCCGGATCTACGGGCGAGGTGCCTGCGACATGAAGGGCTTCGTCGCCTGTGCGGTGGTGGCCCTGCTGGACGCCGCTCGCGGTGAACCACTGAAACGACCCCTGCAGTTGGCGCTCTCCCACGACGAGGAGATTGGTTGCGTCGGTGTACGGCGACTGCTGGATGTGCTGGAACTGGCTCCCGTGCGGCCTTTCCTCTGCATCGTCGGCGAACCCACGAACATGCAGGTCGCCCTTGGCCACAAAGGCAAGGCGGCGTTGCGCGCCCACTGCCAAGGCCAGGAAGGGCACTCTTCGCGCGCCCCGCTGCACGTCAACGCCATCCACCTGGCCAGCGATCTGGTCGGTGCCCTGCGTGCCAGCCAGCGTCGGCTGGCGGAAGAGGGCGCTAGGGATACGGCCTACGACATTCCCTACACCACCCTGCATGTCGGCCGGATCGACGGCGGCAAGGCGCTGAACATCGTGCCCAATCGCTGCACCCTGGATTTCGAGATCCGCCACCTGCCGGCGGACGATCCCGCGAGCTTGGTGGCCACGCTGCAGGACATGGCGGACCGCCTGGTCAGGGAGGCGCGGCAGACGTCAGCCAAGGCCGCCATCGAGATCGAGACGGTCAACGCCTATCCCGGACTGGATACCCATCCCAGTGTGGAAGCCGTGCGGTTCATGCAGACCCTGGTCGAGCCGGGGACGGTACAGCTCAAGGTGGCCTTCGGCACCGAGGGCGGCCTCTTCGCCAATCGTCTGGACACCCCGGTGGTGGTCTGCGGGCCCGGCAGCATCGAACAGGCGCACAAGCCCGATGAGTACGTCGAGATCAGCCAGCTGGAAGCCTGTGATGCCCTGCTCGGACGGTTGCGAGTGGCCTTGGGCTAAGGCCACCCCGCCTCTCGACTAGTACCCCCGCTGCCGATCGACCAGCCCACGCATCGGCTCGCCGCGCTGATGGCGGCGGATGTTGTCCAGCAAGACCGTGAAGGCCGTTTCCGGCACCGTCATGGCGCCCACGTGGGGCGTCAGCCAGATGCGCGGATGCTGCCAGAAGGGATGGTCGGCCGCGGGCGGTTCCGGCTCCACCACGTCCAGCACCGCCTGGCTCAGCTGACCGCTGTCCAGCGCCGCCAGCAGATCGGCTTCCACCAGCTGGGCGCCACGGCCCAGGTTGATCAGGCTGGCGCCACGAGGCAGGGCGGCGAGCAGTTCGGCATCGAGAATTCCACGCGTTTCCCGGGTCAGCGGCAGCAAACAGATGAGAATCTCGCAGTCGGCGAGAAATGCCGGCAGCTGATCGGGGCCGGCATGACAGCGTACCCCTGGCAGATCATGGGGCGATCGTGACCAGCCCGACAGCGAGAAGCCAAAGCTCGTCAGGCGCTCCAGCACCGCCTGGCCGATCTGGCCAAGGCCCAGCACCCCCACGCGTCGGTTCTCCGCCGTCACCAAGGCATGTTCCTGCCAGCGCCCGGCGCCTTGCTGGTCGAGGTAGAGCGGCAGCTGGCGATGCAGGGCCAGCACCATGAGGGTGGCGTACTCCACCATGCCGGCGACGATACCGGGATCAAGCATGCGCACCACCGGCAGGTCGGCAGGCAGCAGGCTCAGGTCGAACTGATCGACCCCGGCCGAGGTGGCGAACAGCACCTCCAGGTTGGGAAAGCGCTGGGCGAGGTCCTGCGGTGGTTGCCAGCAGGCCAGGTAGCGCACCTCGTCGGCGTTGCCCACCTCCGGCCACTGGCGAAATTCGATATCGGGCGCGCGTTCCTGGAACAGGCGTCGCCAGGCCTGACCGCGTTCGGGATCGGCCTTGTAGAGCAGCGTCATGGGAAGGTCTCCGGCAAAGCTCAAGGATGGCGCAAGGGGGCGGTAGTTTGTCCTGAAATCCCGTGCCGCGCCGTCATGATCGGTGGTGCGGTGGAAACTGCGCCGCATCTGGGAAAAACGGCAGCTTCTGTGCTGCGTCGCGACGGAAACGCCATATACCGGCCGTCTTGGCGGTCGATACTGACCCTGTCCGCGGCATGCCCGTCGCGCCTCTTGTCGTGAGGATCCGCCATGCCCCTGTTGCACTACTGCCAACCGCCCAATGACCGCCAGCTGCCGCGCGCGCTGCAGCCCCTGCACAGTGATCCCCTGGCCGCCGGCCGGGAACTGCACCTGCACGACGACCGCCTGGGCTATGTCATGGGCAGCGCCACCAGCCACTTCGCCGATTGCCAGCTGGATGACTTTCCCTGGGTGGAAGTGAGCATTCTCGAAGCGGGCGAATTGCAGCTGGAGTGGGCCGGTGGCGCCCTGCAGCTCAAGGCAGGCGATGCCTTTGTCCTGCCCCGGGGCCTGAGTTGCCGTTGGCGTCATAGTGGCGAGCTACGTCGCCTGTTCATGGCCTTTCCCGGCCGCGCCAGTGAAGGCGCCATGCCCCAGGCGCCCGTGCTGCTGGATCCCTCGGCTCCGCGCGAACCCTCGCCGCCACCGGCGGCCAGCGTCTTGCTCAGTCCCGAGCCCACGGCCACCGGCTGCGACCTGTTCGAAAGCGGTGGCGGCGCCTTGCGGGTAGGGATGTGGGAATGCACCGGTTACGTGCGCAAGGCAGTGACCAATCCCCATTGCGAACTGATGCTGCTCTATGCCGGCGCGGTGACCCTGACCGTCGAGGGTGAAGCACCGTGCAGTGTCAGGGCGGGCGAGGCGGTGCTGGTGCCGGCGGCGACACCCATGGCCTGGGACAGTCGGGAGACGGTACGCAAGCTCTATTGCATCCTGCGCTAGGAACGGCGCGCTCCGGCAGCGGGGTGCTGGCGGAGCGTCGAGGTGCGAAGTACTAGCCCGCCTTGATCAGGCTGCGCAGCGGCAGGGCGTTCTTGACCACCGGCGACTTGATGACGATGTAGCTGAAGTACTTCTCGATGCCGACGTTGCGGTCGAGGATGGATTCCATCAATTCCTGGTAGTGACCGATGCTGCTGCACATGAAGCGCAGCAGGTAGTCGTAGCCCCCACTGATGAGGTGGCATTCGAGGATCTCGTCGACCCCGCGGATAAAGGACTCGAACTTCACGAAGTCGGCGCGCTTGTGGTCGGAGAGTGTGACCTCGGTGAACACCGTCACCGAGTTGGCGATCTTGGCGAGGTTGACGTGGGCCTCGTAGCCACTGATGTAGCCGGCCGCCTCCAGGCGCTTGACCCGCTGCAGGCAGGGGCTGGGGGAGAGGCCCACGGCTTCGGCGAGACTGACATTGGTCATCCGGCCATCCTTCTGCAGCTGCACCAGGATGTTGATGTCGATGCGATCCAGTTTTGTTGCGGCGTCCATCGTCGTTCCTCGCAATCGTGAACGGCAGGCTAGGCACGCAGGGCGGTCTGGTGCGCATGCACCAGGTCGGCGAGACTCGCGTACTCGCACCGCGTGCCATCCAGGGCCTGCCGCGAAAGGTTCCAGGGCCGCGAGCGATCACGGCGCAGGGTACACAGGGGAAAATCCACCAGGGCACTCCAGGGATCGTCCGGTTCACTGCCTCTGATGGGCAGCAAATCCCCACGCGCCAAGCCCAGTTCTTCCAGGGTGTTGTCCAACGCCTGGCGCAGATCGCCACCGCGGTTGGGGATCACGGCGGCGAACACCTCAGGCAAGCGCGCCGTGACCGCTGCCGCCTCGCCGTCATCGGGCGAGGCCAGCAACACCAATCGATAGAACTTGCTCAGGTACTGCAGCGCGCCCGGAGCATCCTCGAACACCGGCCAGCACGTCGTGGCGTTTCCAAAAGCCACGCTGGCATCCAGGTCGGCTTCCTGTTGCAACTCCTGCGCCAGTCGCTGGTGAATGCGCAGGTGCAGGCTGGTCTGGCTGGCAGTGGGAGCCGCCTGGCGCAGTTCGCGGGCCAGGCGGTGGTAGCTGCCGAGCAGCCAGTCGGGATGGGTGCTCAGGCCCGCCTGCGCCACAAGGGGGCGCAGGGCTTCGAGGATGCCCCCTTCACGGTCGACGAGGGTGCCGTAGCAGGAAAAGCCTAGGGCCTGGTAACGCGTGATTCTCATGGTCGGATTCCCTTGGCGCTGCCACAGCCGGGCCGGGCGGCGTTACGTTTGACCTCAGGCACCAGCCTGGGCGAGAGCCTGGCTGAACATCTGCAAGGCTTCGGCCAGTTGTGCCTCGGTGGTGACCAGAGGCGCCAGGAAACGGATGACATTGCGTTCCACCCCGCACTTGATCACCAGCAATCCGGCCTGACGAGCGCCCTCGATGACCTGCTGAGCGAGGGCGGCGTCCGGGCTCCTGCCGTCCGCGCCCACCATCTCCACCGCCAGCATGAAGCCGCGGCCGCGGACCTCGCCGATACGCGGGTGGCGGCGCTGCAGGTCGAGCAGACCGCTGCGCAGCTGCTCGCCCAGAGTGACCCCACGGGCGACCAGGTCTTCCTCGTCGAAGATGTCCAGGACTGCCAGCGCTGCGGCGCAGGCCAGGGCGTTGCCGCCGTAGGTACCGCCGAGGCCACCGGGCAGGGGCGCGTCCATGATGGCGGCGCGGCCGACCACCCCGGAAAGCGGCAGTCCGCCGGCCAGGCTCTTGGCCACCGTCACCAGGTCGGGCTGGATGCCGGTCTGCTGGAAGGCGAAGAGGCTGCCGGTACGGCCGAAGCCAGTCTGGATCTCGTCCGCGATGAGGACGATACCGTGCTGGTCGCACAGCGCGCGCAGCCCCTGGAGGAATTCCACCGGTGCCGGACGGAAGCCGCCGTCGCCCTGTACCGGTTCGACCAGGATGGCGGCCACCTGGTCGGGGGAGACCTGGGTGGCGAGCACTTCGCGCAGGCCGGCCAGGGCCTGCTGGCTGTCCACCCCGCGGAAGGGATCGGGGTAGGGCGCGTGATAGATGTCGCCGGGGAAGGGGCCGAAGTTCTGCTTGTAGGGCTGGGCGAAGCCGGTCAGGGTCACGCCGAGCAGGGTGCGACCGTGGAAGCCGCCGCGAAAGGCGATCACCCCGGGCCTTTTGGTGTGGGCACGGGCGATCTTGATGGCGTTCTCCACCGCTTCGGCACCGGAGGTCAGCAGCAGCGTCTTGTAGGCCTCCCCATCGCCGATCAGGGTGTTGAGGCGGCTGGCCAGTTCCAGGTAGGGCTCGTAGGCCATCACCTGGAAACTGGCGTGGGAGATCTCCCCGACCTGGCGGCGGACGGCCGCCACCACCCGTGGGTGATTGTGGCCGACGTTGAGCACGCCGATGCCGCCGACGAAATCGAGGTAGCGGCGACCATCCACGTCCCAGACCTCGCTGCCCTGGGCGCGGGCCACCACGACGGGGTGGGCGGTGATGATGCCGCGGGGCACGCCTTGTTCGCGATAACCCAGCAGGCGTTCGGTGGCTTTGGCAGCGGAATTCATGCGGCGATACTCCAGGCAGGGGCGAGAGTTCCAGCCTACGCAGGCCTTGGGGTCGGTAACGCTGAAGTTGCTGGCCCCGGCATCGCGATCGGCTGTTTTGCTTGGGGGCGGCGGCATTTTCGGTTGCCTGCCGCCTTGGGTTTCAGTCGAGCCCACCGAGGTGCCAGGCCTTCACCTCCAGGTACTCGTCCAGCCCCAGGTGCGAACCTTCGCGGCCCAGGCCGGATTGCTTCACGCCGCCGAAGGGTGCGACTTCCATCGACAGGGTGCCGGTGTTGAGCGCCACCATGCCGAAATCCAGCTGTTCGCCCACCCGCCAGGCGCGGCGCAGGTCCTGGGTGTAGTAGTAGGCGGCCAGGCCGTAGGGCGTGGCATTAGCCAGGGCCAGGGCTTCGGCTTCGTCGCGGAAGCGAAACAACGGCGCCACCGGGCCAAAGGTCTCCTCGCTGGCCAGCAGCATGTCCGCCGTGGCGCCGGTCAGCACCGTGGGGATGACGAACTGGTCATGGCCGCTGGGCAGGCCGCCGAACAGGGCCCTGGCACCCTGGGTCAGGGCGTCGTCGACGTGGCGGGCCACCTTGTCCACCGCCTGGCGATTGATCAGCGGACCCAGCGTCACCCCGGTCTCCAGGCCGTTGCCCACCTTGAACTTGGCGGCCTCGGCGGTCAGACGCTCGGCGAAGCGATCGTGGATGCCGTCCTGTACCAGAATACGGTTGGCGCAGACGCAAGTCTGGCCGGCGTTGCGGAATTTACTCTGCAACACCCCAGCGACGGCCAGATCCAGGTCGGCGTCGTCGAAGACGATGAAGGGGGCGTTGCCGCCCAGCTCCATGCTGGTGCGCTTCACCGTGGCCGCGCACTGCGCCAACAGCAGCTGGCCGATGCGGGTGGAGCCGGTGAACGACAGCTTGCGCACCGCTGGATTGCCAGTCAGTTCGCCGCCGATGCCGGCGGGCATCCCGGTGAGCACATTGAATACGCCGGGCGGAAAGCCGGCGCGGTCGGCCAGCTCGGCGAGCGCCAGGGCCGAGAGCGGGGTGAGGTCCGAGGGCTTGATCACCACCGGGCAGCCGGCCACCAGCGCCGGCGCGGCCTTGCGGGTGATCATGGCGTTGGGGAAATTCCACGGGGTGATGGCGGCGGCGACGCCCACCGGTTGCCTGAGCACCAGCACGCGGCGATCGCGCGTCGGGGCAGGCAGGATGTCGCCATAGGCGCGCCGGGCTTCTTCGGCGAACCATTTGACGAAGCTGGCGCCATAGGCGATCTCGCCACGGGCCTCGCCCAGGGGCTTGCCCTGTTCCAGGGTCATCAGCAGGGCGAGGTCATTCTGGTGTTCCAGCATCAGGGCGTACCAGCGCTCCAGCAGGACCGCGCGCTCGGCTGCCGGACGCTCGCGCCAGGCCGGCCAGGCCGCTTCCGCGGCGGCGATGGCGCGGGCGGTTTCCGCTGCCTCCAGCGCCGCCACCTGGGCGATGACGGCGCCGGTGGCAGGATTTTCTACGGCGAAGGTGGCGCCGTTGTCGGCGGCTATCCAGTGACCGTCGACATAGGCGGATTCCTTGAACAGGCGAGGGTCTCGCAGATCGGGGTGCAGTGGCATGGTGGCGCTCCCAGTGGCAGGTCAGCCCCTGAGTCTAGGGAGCGGTGGCGGCGGCGGATGCCGAATTGGCGCTGCACGAGCGGTGGCGGAACGCGTTCGGCGCGTCCTGGCCGCAGTTTGTGCGGTGGCCAATAGGCCCGCTCAGTCGGACGCTTCGCCAAACAGCGGATCACCGCGCAACGCTGCCACGGCCAGTTCGACGAAGGCCCTGACCTTGGCCGCCGCCTGGCGGCCCTGGGAATAGACCAGGTGCACCGGCAGGGGCGCCTCCTCGTGGTCCGCCAGCACGATCCGCAGGCTGCCTTCGGCCAGCGCCGGGGCGATCTGGTAATGCAGTACCCGGGTCAGACCGCGCCCCGCCTCGGCGGCGGCGATGGCGGCTTCGTTGGTGTTGCACAGCAACAGCGGATCCACCACCACCCGCTGTCCGCGGGCGAAGCGCCATTCCGGCGAGGCCCAGGCGCCCTGGCAGACAAGGATGCGGTGCTCCTTGAGTGCGGCTGGAGTGGCGGGAGTACCGCGCGCCTCCAGATAGCTCGGGGCCGCGCAGACCACCCGCCGCATCTGGCCGACCTGGATGGCGGTAAGCCCCGAATCCGGCAACTGACCGATGCGCAGGGCGACATCCATGCCCTCGTCCAGCAGATTGACTTGCCGGTCGACGAAAAAGGTGCGGACGCGCATCTCTGGATAGAGCGCGAGAAAGTCCAGCACCAGCGGCAGCACGTGTAGCTGGCCGAACAATAGCGGTGCGGTGATCGCCAGGGTGCCCGAAGGCTCGACCTGGTGCCCGGCGGCGGCCAGTTCCGCCTCGGCGATCTCGCTGAGGATGCGCCGGCAATCCTGCAGATAGGGGGGCCGGCCTCGGTGGGCTTCACCGAGCGGGTGGTGCGCACCAGCAAGCGGGCGCCGACCAGCGCCTCCAGGCCGGCCACCAGGCGCGTCACTGCCGGTGCGCTCAGGTGCAGTTCCCGGGCCGCGCGGGCGAAGCTCTCGGTTTCGGCCACCTTCACGAACACGCGCATCGCCTGCCAACGATCCATCTGCGGGGTCTTCCTCAGGGCGCCGGAGCGGACCGGCCAGAGGTGCATGGTAGTCGACCCGACCAGGCTGACCAGCCTAGAGGTCGAATTCCAGCGGCGCGGACCTGGCCGCGGGCCGCGCGCAACAGAGCAGCGCCTGATTGGCGCCCACCGCCGCGGCGGGTTCCTTGAGATAGGTAACAGCGCCCTTGAGCAAGGGGGTGCGGCAGCTGCCACAGTGCCCCTCGCGACAGCTGAACGCAGGCTCCAGCCCCTGGGCCTCGGCCAGTTCCAGCAGGCTGCCGGCCGCAGGCGTCCACCGCGCCTCCCGGCCGGACGCCGTGAAGCGCACCGGAATGGTCTCGGTGGACACCGCTGGGCGGGTTACTTCCGCCGTCGCCGTGACGGTGCGCATCAGTCCAGCCGGTCCGAAGGCTTCGGCATGGATACGATCATCCTCGATGCCATGACCCCGCAGGCCGTCATAGAGCCCCTGGGTGAAGGCAGCCGGACCACAGAGGTAGAAGTCGTAGTCGCCAAAGGGCAGCTGGCGCTCCAGCAACGCCATCTCGATGCGTCCGGCGGCGTCATAGTCCACCCCGGGAAGCGCATCGGAGGGATCGCTCAGCACCCTGATCATCCGTATCGACTCCGGCGCCTGGGCCAGCAGCTCGGCGAGCTCCCTGTCGAAGGCCCGTTCCGCCCTGGTGCGGGCGCCATAGAACAGCGTGACGGTTCGCCGACCTTCATGGACCAGCTGCCGCAACATGGCCAGCAGTGGGGTGATGCCGATTCCGGCGGCCAGCAACACCAGGGGACGAGTGTCAGCGGGTGCCAAGGTGAAGTCGCCGGCGGGCATTCGCGCTTCGATCAAATCGCCTTCGCGCCACTGGTCGTGGAGCAGCTGAGAGACCAGACCGTCGCGCTTGACGCTGATGCGGTAGCGACCGTCCGCGGGGAGGGAGGTCAGGGTATAGGTCCGCACCAGGTAGGGCTGGCCCGGCCGAGGTGTCACTCGAATCGGCAGGAACTGACCGGCCTGATAGGGAGGCAAGCCGGCGGCGTCCACGGGTTCGAGATGGAAGGAGCGGATGGTGGTGCTCTCCTGGACGATCCGGGCGATGCGTAGCGGGCGCCAGTGGCGGCCCTGGGCCCCAGCCTCCAGGCGCCGCTCGACTTCCAGCCAGCTGCCGGTCAGCTGGCTGCTGTCCGACGCTCCTCCGGCTTGGGCCCTCCAGCGCAGCGCCAGGGCGGCGCGGCGGCGAACGATCCGCCGTGGGCGAAAGGCCCAGAGCCGCTCGGCCCCGTCGAAAGCCGCGATCTCCGGCGAGTCGAACAGCACCTCGGCGGTGCCGCTCAGCTGCAGCAGATCCCCGTGTTCGTAGTCCACGAACAGCAGCCCGGCCCGGCCGTTGGCGACGACATTGCCCAAGGTGTTGAAGAACAGATTGCCGTTGAAGTCGGGAATGGTCAGCAGGTCCTCGGCGCCGACCCGGACGAAGCCCGGCTTGCCGCCGCGATGGGAGACATCGACCCGCCGCTGGCCTTGCTGGTCGGCATAGGAAGCGACGAAAAAGGTATCGGCGCCGGCAATCAACGCGCGAGCATCGGCGTCCAGGCAGGCGAGGTGCTCCACCGATGCGACCGGGGTGGCATCCGGCGCCTGGGCAACGCTCAGATCGCGCAACTGGATATAGCGCGGGCAATTGCCGAAGCTCTGGTCCACCGTCACGCGCAGACCCTGGGCAGTGACGCTGAGTGTGCCGTTCATGCGATTGCGGCGGCGCGTATGCAACTCGATGCCGAGCAGGCCCACGGCGGCGCCGTCGCTCAGGCTCGGGGTTACCGGATCCTCGGCTGAGAGACGGGCGGCGATGTCCAGGGTGGTGGGCGTGGGCGAGGCGAGAAAGCCGGGCTGGCCTGCCAGGATCGTCGCCCAGGCCGCCCCCTCGGCATCGACGCTGCCCAGTATCACAAAGGGCAACTGCGCGAAGAACTGCCGATGCTGGTCAGGCATGAACGAGCGGATCACCCGCGGACCCAGGGCCGCCAGGCGCTCACGGACGCCCAGGCGTTCCTGAATAAGGGTTTCACCGGCGTGCCAGGTGGGTAGGGATTCGTGCATGACCGTGACCTCCAGCTAGGCGACGCGCGATCAGGTCCTGAGGCCTGCCGCGGTGCGGGGGAAGGGCACGAAGCCCGGCAAGGCTTCCACCCGCTGCAGGAACGCGCACACGGCCGCGTAGGGTGCCAGATCCACATTGCCTTCCGGCGCCCCGGCCAAATAGCTATAGAGGGCGATATCGGCGACGGTCGGGTAAGCGGCCGCCAGCCAGTCTCGCGAGGCCAGGTGGGCCTCCAGGCGTTCGAGCAGGACATGGGCGCGGGCGATGACCTCGTCGGCATCCAGCTGGGCGCCGAATACCGTGATCAAGCGCGCCGCCGCCGGGCCATAGGCCAGCTCGCCGGCCGCCACCGACAACCAGCGTTGCACCGCCGCCGCGCCCGCGGGGTCCTCGGGCAGCCAGTCGCTGCGGCCCGTCTTTTTCGCCAGGTAGACGAGGATGGCGTTGGCATCGGCGACCACCGTTTCGCCATCCCGCAGGACCGGTACCTGACCAAAGGGGTTGAGGGCGAGAAATTCAGGCGTGCGATTGGCGCCGCCCGGGATATCGACGTCGATCAGCTCGACCTCTAATCCCAACAAGGAGGCGAAGAGCACAGCACGATGGGCATGACCGGACAGCGGGGTGCGATAGAGCTGCATGAGCCGACTCCTGGCAGGCATCGGGGCCAAGGGTGGTCCCGACAGGTGCTACCAGCTTGGAATCAGAACCTTCGCGAGGGAATGGGCCTTCTGGTCACTTCAGCATTCCGCAAACTGGAATGATCGAGCCACGGGCGGGGGAGGGCGGCTGCTCCCACCATGGACCTCAGCGAGGCCCTTCGGCAGTCGCCAATCAGGCCTGATCTGTCTATCAGGCGGCAGTCTAGAGCGCCTGGGACTGGTCGGCGCCTCAGGCGGTAAAGTAGAATCAATATCATCTAAGCATCGTCGAGCAGGTAGCATCCGTCATGAATGACATGGCTCTCGCATCCTCGCGCCATCTTCATAGCCTCTATCGCGACCACAGCGGCTGGCTACAGGCTTGGTTGCGGCGGCGGCTGGGTAGCGAGTGGGATGCGGCCGATCTCAGCCAGGAAGCCTTTCTGCGGCTGGTGCGCAATCCCGAGGTGCTCGGCGAACTGCAGGAGCCGCGGGCCTATCTGGTGACCATCGGCAAGCGCCTGCTGATCAATTTCCAGCGCCGACGCAGCCTGGAGCAGGCGTACTTGGAGGCGCTGGCCGAGCTGCCCGAAGCCTGCGCGCCATCGCCCGAGCAACGCTGGATACTGCTGGAAACCCTGCAGGCCCTCGATGAGCTGCTCGATGGTCTGCCCGCCCAGGTCCGCCAGGCCTTCCTGCTCAGTCAGCTCGAAGACCTCACCTATCGCGAGATCGCCGAGCGCCTGCACGTCTCCGAGCGCACCATCAAGAGATACATGGCGCAGGCCTATGAGCATTGCCTGCTGGCGGAGCTGTGCTGAGCAGCGGCCAAGACCGGCGGCGGACGGCGATCCGCGAGGCCGCGGGCTGGCTGGCGCTGCTGGAATCCGGCGCGGCGGGCGAGCGCGAACATCAACAGCTGCAGGAGTGGCGCCAGGCCCATGCCGAGCACGAGCGTGCCTGGCAGGCGGCCTTGGCGCTGCAACAACGCTTCGCCGCGGTGCCTTCGCGATTGGCCATGGCCAGTCTGCAACCGGCCGACCGTGGCCGGCGGACCGCCATGCGCCAGTTGCTGGGGCTGGCGGTGGTGGTACCGACCGGCTGGTGGCTGACCCAGACGTTGCCTCTGGACGCCTGGACCGCCGACCTCAGCACCGCCACCGGCGAACGCCGTACCCTTACCCTGGCCGACGGCAGCCTGCTGCAACTCAATACCGCGACCGCCGTGGACCTGGATCCAGCCCGGCGACGCCTGACCCTCGTGCAGGGCGAGCTCTCGCTGCAGGTGCCTAGCGCCGAAGCAATGACCCTCGATACCCGTTTCGGCGTCCTGACGGTGCGCCAGGCCGAGGTCTGCGTGCATCAGCATGACGAGGGGTGCGACGTACGGGTGATCAGCGGCAGCGTGGGCGTGCGACCACTGAAGGGGCTCGGGCTGGAATTGGGCAAGGGCCAGCAATTGCGCTTGAGTGCCTTGGGAATCGGGGCTATCGAGCCCTTTTCCGCGACCCTGCTGAGCTGGCGCCAAGGGGTGCTGATCGCCCAGGACCAGCCGTTGGGCGAATTCCTGGAGGAATTCAGCCGCTATCGTCTCGGCCTGCTGCGTTGGGATCCCGCGGTTGCCAACCTCAGGGTCACCGGCAGTTTTCAACTTGCCGACACCGACCGGGTGCTGACTCTCCTGGCCGCTACGCTGCCGCTGGAGGTGCACTGGCGCACCCGCTTCTGGGTGACCCTGCAGCCGCGCACGGTCAGCGTCTGAAAAAAGCCTGTCCCCTTTTCGGTACTCGTCGGTCATTAACGGCATAGGACAACCAAAAGGAGGGGGATTCGATGGTGGCGTTGGTATTGCGTCCGTTGCTGCGCACGGGCCTGTTGGTGGCATTGAGCGGTACCCCTTGGTGGGCCGGTTCGGCGTGGGCCCAGGAGGCGGCTCGTCGGCATTACGAGATTCCCGCGGGCAGTCTCGCCCAGGCATTGACTCGCTTTGCGGCGGAGTCCGGGGTCAACCTGGCGGTGGATCCGGGGTTGGTGGGCAGGCGCAGCAGCGCTGGCCTCAAGGGCGACTTCGGCGTGGAAGAGGGCTTCAGCCGCCTGCTGGCCGGTTCTGGTCTGAGACTCCAGCCGCTGGGCGAGCGTGACTTCACCCTGGTGCCGGCGCCGCAGGAGAGTGGGGTCCAGGAGCTGGCCAGTACATCCATCGTCGCCACCAGCCTGCAGGCGGACGACGCTCCCTATGCCGGTGGCCAGGTCGCGCGGCAAGGCTCCCAGGGGCTGCTGGGCAATCGCGACTTCATGGACACGCCCTTCAGCCAGACCTCCTACACTGCCCAGACCGTCCAGAATCTCCAGGCCCGCACCCTTACCGACCTGATCGCCAGCGATCCCTCGGTGCGCTCCACCAATCCGTCGGGGGGTCGTTTCGAACAGTTCACCATCCGCGGTTTCAGCCTGTTCAACAGCGACGTCGCCTATAACGGCCTCTATGGGGTGCTGCCGACCTATTCCATCGACATGGAGATGGCCGAACGGGTCGATATCCTCAAGGGGCCGAGTCAGCTGCTCAATGGCATCTCGCCCCGCGGCAGCGTCGGCGGTGGCATCAACGTGGTGCCCAAGCGGGCCACCGACCAGCCCATCACCGAGATCACCGGCAGCTACGCGTCCGACAGCCAGGTGGGCGGCGCCGTGGATATCGGCCGTCGCTTCGGCGAGGACAACCGCTTCGGCATGCGCTTCAACGGCGTCAAGCAATCCGGCGACACCACCTGGGATCACCAGCACGTCGACCGGCAGATGGGCGTGCTCGGTCTGGACTACCGCGTCGAGCGCCTGCGCCTGGGGCTGGACCTGGGCCATACCGAGCGTGATACCGACGCGCCCCAGGAGCGGGTGCTGGTAGGCGCCAACGCCCGGGTACCCGATGCCGACGACGTGCGCCACAACTATGCCCAGCGCTGGACCCGCGCCCAGACCAAGGACACCTTTGGCGCCCTGCGTGGCGAATTCGACGTCGACGATTCGCTGATGCTCTACGGCGCCGTGGGCGCGCGCCGCAGCGATCACGAGTTCCTGCGCCACAACGTTTCCATCACCAACGACGCCGGCGACTTCACCGTCCAGCCGCGGGACTTCACCCGCGACGAGAACGTGCGCACGGCCAACGTCGGTGCCCGCAAGTGGCTGCAAACCGGACCGGTCAGCCACGAGCTCAATGTCAGCGCCGACTACTTCTACATGGACTTCGAGAACGGCGGCGGGCGCTACGCCAACGGAACGAGCAATCTCTACAACCCCCGCGACCTGCCAGCGCCAGGCGTACAGACCCGCGCCGATGCCAAGGGCTACACCGAGAACCGGTTCAGCGGCGTGGCCTTGGCCGACACCCTGGGCTTCTTCGACGACCGCCTACTGGTCACCCTCGGCGCCCGCTGGCAGCGGGTCAAGGTGGACGACTGGTCCGATGGGGTGAAGCAATCCACCGCCTATGACGAGGAAAAGCTCTCGCCCTCGGCGGGCGTGCTGTTCAAGGCCACCGAGCGGCTCTCGCTCTATGCCAACTACATGGAAGGCCTGAGCCAGGGCAAGATCGCGCCGTCCACCGCGCTGAACGAGGACGAGATCTTCCCCCCTTTCATCAGTCGCCAGGCGGAAGTGGGTGCCAAGTACGACTTCGGCGCCGTCGCCGTCACCGCCAGCGCCTTCCGCATCAAACAACCGGCCTACGAGACCAACGCCACCAGTCGCACCTTCGGCCCCAACGGCAAGCGCGTCAACGACGGGGCGGAGCTGAGCGTGTTCGGCGAGCCGCTGGCCGGTTTCCGCGTCCTCGGCGGCCTGATGTACATCGACAGCGAACTCAGGGACACCGTGGGTGGCACCTTCGACGGCAATCGCGCCCCGGCCACGCCCAAGCTCAATGCCAACCTCGGCGCCGAGCTGGACATCCCGGCGGTGCCCGGCCTGACCCTGACCGGACGGGGGATCTATACCAGCTCCCAGTACCTGGACCAGGCCAACAGCAAGGAAATCGATGCCTGGCATCGCTTCGACGTGGGCGCGCGTTACGCCTTCAAGGTCGACACCACCCGCGTGACCCTGCGCGCCTCGGTGGAGAACGTGATGAACGAGCGCTACTGGGCCTCCGCCGGTGCCTCCGACGACAGCGAACCCGGCCTGACGATCTCCACGCCGCGGACCTTCGTCCTCTCCACCACCCTGGCGTTCTGAACGCCAAAAATCCCGCCGTTGCGCAAGGCTCGTTGCAGTCCTGCGCGGCGGCGGATAACGCGGATAACCAACTAGGTGCACAACTGGGCCGCATTGCGCGGTCAAGGCCTATTACTCATTGATCGGAGTGTCATGCGGATATAACTGAAGCAAAGTTTCTATCAGGATAATTGCCGAGCTATTTCGATAACGGACCCACAGTGAGTTCGCGTTTCTTATCGTCCGCTAATTGGTGAAAGTTGGGCGAGTTCAAAGACTCGAATATTGATGGGAATAGCGGTTGAAGGATGAGAATGAAACTGATTATCGTTACCGAAGATAAACGTCTCGAGGTCTGACGCCATGCTTCAACCATCCCTCCGTCGTGACACCGCAACACCCGATAACGCTTTCTTTCTCGCTCGCCAGGCGCGCTTCGAATCCGAGGTCCGCAGCTATCCGCGCAAGCTACCGCTGGCCATCGCCAAGGCCGCTGGCGTCTGGGTAACCGATGTCGAAGGCAAGGTTTACCTGGATTGCCTGGCCGGGGCGGGCACCCTGGCGCTGGGGCACAACCATCCGGCGGTCACCGAGGCCATCTCCGCTTTTCTCGCCAGCGGCTTGCCGATGCACAGCCTGGACCTCACCACGCCGCTCAAGGACGCCTTCAGCGAACGACTGCTGGGTCTGCTGCCGGGTCAGTCCGAGGACTACTGCCTGCAATTCTGCGGGCCGTCCGGCGCCGATGCGGTGGAAGCGGCATTGAAGTTGGCCAAGAAGGTCACCGGACGCAGCAACGTGATCGCCTTTTCCGGGGGCTACCACGGCATGACCCACGGCGCCCTGGCCGTGACCGGCAACCTGGCGCCCAAACAGGGCGTGGCGGGATTGATGCCCGGGGTGCAGTTCCTGCCCTATCCCCATGAATACCGCTGCCCGCTGGGACTGGGTGGCGAGCGGGGCGCCGAGGCCCTGGCGCGCTACCTGGAGCGCTTCTTCGGCGACGTGGAAAGTGGCGTCTGCCGCCCGGCGGCGGTGATTGTCGAGGCGGTGCAGGGGGAGGGCGGCGTCAATCCGGCACCGGCGGCCTGGCTGCGGACCCTGCGCCGGGTCACCCGGGAACACGGCGTTCTGCTCATCGTCGACGAGGTCCAGACCGGTTTCGGCCGCACTGGTGCGCTGTTCGCCTGCCAGCATGCCGGCATCGAGCCCGACATCCTGGTGCTGTCCAAGGCCGTGGGCGGCGGCCTGCCGCTGGCGCTGCTGGCGATTCGGCGGGAGTTCGACGCCTGGGAACCGGGTGGCCATACCGGCACCTTCCGCGGCAACCAGTTGGCCATGGCCACGGGACTCGCCACCCTGGAGGTCATCGAGCGCGAGGGATTGGTCAGCCACGCCGCCCAACTGGGCAGCTGGCTCAAGCGGCATCTGGAGCGGCTGCGCGAGCGCTTTCCCGCCCTCGGCAATGTCCGTGGCCTGGGCCTGATGCTCGGCCTGGAGATCGTCGATCCGCGCGGCGAGCCGGATGCGCTCGGCAGCCTGCCGGCCGATCCCGCCCTGGCGGCGGCCATTCAACGCCACTGTTTCGCCCAGGGGTTGCTGCTCGAACGCGGCGGACGGGACGGCAACGTGGTGCGGCTGCTGCCGCCGCTGATCCTGCAGGAAAGCCACTGCCTGGTGCTGCTCGAACGCCTGGAGGCGGCCCTCGTGGCGGCGCTGGCCGAGCCGCGTGGCTGAGCGCAGGGCACCACCAGAGTGCCACCGCACCGGATCGCCCGCAGGGACGCGCCACCTTTTGGACACTGCCATGACCTCTTTCGAATCCACTCTGCTTTCCCGCATCGTCAGTGAGCTGGCGTCTTCCCACGCCTTGATGAATTGCCTCATCAAGGAATTCGCGCTGCCGGAAAAGTGCCTGACTTATAACTGGCCGGAAGATCGCCGGGGTATAGCGCCGGCCAATTATCTGAGTTGGTTGCAAGGCGGTGGTATCCCGCTGCTGATAAACTTTCCCGGCGATCGCCAGTTCTTTCTGGTCGTCGATCGACAGGATGAACTCGGCAGCCAGCGTTATCTATCCGATATCTATGTAAGACGGGGTGACCAGGCCTGGTATTGCCCGGACTTTCCTGCCTTCATCGATTTTCTGCTGGAGGCCTGCGAAGAACTCGCCGGCGCCCACAATAACGAATTGCTGCAACAGGTCCTGCAGAGCCAGCGCCTGACCGCGGCCATCGTCGACCACGTGCAGGTCTCGCGCCATCCCGCTCCGCTCAGCGACTATCTGGCCAGCGAGCAGGGCCTGTGGTTCGGCCACCCCAATCACCCGGCACCCAAGGCCCGGCGCTGGCCGGAGCCCTTGCCGGCCGAGGCCTATGCACCGGAACTGCACACCAGCACCCCCATGCACGTGCTAGAGGTGCCCCGTGCCGGGCTGCGGGTGGCGGGCAACGGCCTCAGCGATGCCCAGGTGCTGCAGGGCTTCGTGGACCAGGCGCAGACCGCCCCGGGGCGCGTGCGCATCGTGCTGCACCCGGTCCAGGCGCAGCTGTTCCTGGGCGATCCACGGGTCCAGACCCTGCTCGCCCAGGGCGAGCTCCGCGACCTCGGCGCCAGCGGCGCGCTGGCCAGCCCCACGGCCTCCATGCGCACCTGGTACCGCGAAGGCCATGCCTTCTTCGTCAAGGGCTCGCTCAATGTGCGTATCACCAATTGCGTACGCAAGAACGCCTGGTACGAACTGGAAAGCACCCTGATCGTCGACCGCCTCATGCAGCGCTTGCAGGGGCGGGTGGCGGGCCTGGACATGGTGCGCGAGCCCGGCGCCCTGAGTTGGGCACCGCCGGCGGCGAGTGCCGAGGACGAGCGCTGGTTCCGCGAGCAGACCGGTGCCATCCTGCGCGAGAACTTCTGCCTGGAGCATGGCGCCGACTGCTGCCTGCTGGCCGGCACCCTGTTCGCCCGCGACACCCGCCTGCAGCCGCTGCTGCAGGACTTCCTCACCCGCTGCGGCGGCCAGCCAGCCAGCGATCAGGCGCGGTTGGCCTGGTTCCAGGACTATCAGCGGCTGCTGCTGGGGCCGGTGCTGCGACTGTTCTTCGAGCACGGCGTGGTGCTGGAACCACACCTGCAGAACTGCGTGCTGGTGCATGACAACGGCCGGCCCATCCGCCTGCTGCTGCGCGACTTCGAAGGCATCAAGCTGACTGACAGCCTGGGCGCCGAGGCGCTGGACGCCCACGTCCAGCCCCGGGTGCGCCAGTCGTTGCTCTATAGCCGCGACCAGGGCTGGCGGCGCATCGCCTACTGCCTGTTCGTCAACAACCTCGCCGAGGCGGTGCTGGCGCTGAGTTGGGAGCGACCGCACCTGGCGCCGCGTCTGTGGCGGCAGGTGGAAGCCGAGCTGATCGCCATCCGCCGCGACCTGCAACGCGCCGCCCCCGAGTTGGATGCGCTGATCGCCGGCCAACCCATTCCCTGCAAGACCAATCTCAAGGTACGCCTCGCGGCCCAGGCCGATCGCCAGGCCGGTTACGTACAGTTGCCTTGCCCCTGGGGCGCGGAGGTGCGTTATGGGTGAGCTTCCTGCCGCGGTACGCACCGCCCTGGTGGAGGCCCAGGCGCAGTCCAGCGATCCGCTGGTGGCCTTCGTCTACGATCTCGATGCCCTGCGGCGGCACGTCGCCGCGCTGATGGCCGAATTGCCGCCAGGCGTGGAGCTGTACTACGCCATCAAGGCCAACAGCGAGGCGCCGATCCTGGCGGCCCTGGCGCCGCTGGTGCACGGCTTCGAGATCTCTTCCGGTGGCGAGATCGACCGCCTTGCCGCCTGCCCGCAGCGCAAGCCGTTCGTCTTCTCCGGGCCGGGCAAGCTGGATTCCGACCTGCGCACCGCCCTGAGCGCCGGGGTCGAAGCCATCCACCTGGAGAGCCTCGGCGAGATCCAGCGCCTGCAACGCCTGGCCCGTTCCCTGGGGCGGAGACAGCCGGTGTACATCCGCATCAATCCGCAATTGCCGGCCGGGCTGACCAGTACCCTGGCCATGGCCGGCACGGCGACACCCTTCGGCTTCGACGAGGCCGACCTGTCCGCCGCGGTGGCGGCGGTGGAGGCGGCCAGTCACCTGCAGCTGCAGGGCTTCCACGTGCATGCCCTATCGCACCATCATTCGGTGGAGCGCCATCTGCAGCTGCTGGACTTCTACCTGGAGCGCTGGCCGCACTGGCGTGGCCTGGCCCGGCGCCCGGAGAGCCTGGTGCGGCTCAACGTCGGTGGCGGCATCGGCGTGGATTACCGCGAGGGCCGGCGATTCGACTGGGCGCGGCTGTGCGCCCACCTGGGCGCCCGCCTGGCCGCCCAGGCGCAGCCGCCGCTGATCCGCTTCGAACCGGGTCGTTTCCTCGCGGCCTTCTGCGGCTACTACGCCATGGAGGTGCTGGATACCAAGACCAGCCACGGCCAGCACTTCCTGGTTTGCCGCGGCGGGACCCACCAGTTCCGTCTGCCGGTGGCCCAGGGGCACGATCACCCGGTGCTGCACCTGCCGCGCGAGGCGCGGGCGACCACGACGGGGGGCAAGGCCTGGACGGTGGTGGGCCAGCTCTGTACCCCCAAGGACATCCTCAGCCGCGGCCAGCCGCTGGGTGAGGTACGGGTGGGCGACCTGCTGGTGCTGCCCCTGGCCGGCGCCTATGGCTACAACATCTCCCACGCGGACTTCCTCTGCCATCCGCGCCCACGGCAACTGTTCCTCGACGGGAACGGAAGGGCCTCGGCGTGAGCGTGGCGATCCCGCGGGTCTGGGTGGCGGTGAACGTGCTGCTGGGCACGGTCACCGTCAGCCTGGCCAATACCGCGCTCAATCCAGCGCTGCCGGCCTTCATCGCCGCCTTCGACCTAGGTCCACTGCTGGCCAGCTGGATCGTCGCCAGCTTCATGCTCGCCATGGGCATCACCATGCCGCTGACCGGTTTCCTGGCCGGGCGGATCGGTCGGCGGCGGCTCTATCGCCTCGGGCTGCTGGCCTTCATCGCCGGTTCGACACTGGGCGCCCTGGCCGACTCCATCGCCGGGGTGCTGGCGGCGCGGGTGATCCAGGGGGTGGCCAGCGGCCTGATGATCCCCCTGGCGCTGGGCATCATCTTTTCCGTCTATCCCAAAGAGGAACGCGGCCGGGTGACCGGCTGGTGGGGTGGGGCGGTGATGCTGGCACCGGCGCTGGGTCCGCTGTGCGGCAGCCTGCTGCTGGAGGTGTTCGACTGGCGCGCCCTGTTCCTGCTCAACGTCCCGGTGGGCCTGCTGGCCCTGGCCATGGGGCAGGTGGTGCTGCCCGCAGATGCCCCCCGCGAACACAAGCCCTTCGACCTGGCCGGCTATCTGCTGATCGCCACTGGCCTGGGGTTGCTGCTGGTGACCCTCGGCCGGCTGCGCGAGCTGACGGCGCTGGGCGAACCTCTCAATCTGCTGGCCCTGGCGGCCGGATTCCTGTGCCTGCTGGCCTTCGTCCGCCTGCAACTGCGGCGCCGCCATCCGCTGCTGCCGTTGCGACTGTTCGCCCTGCGCGGCTACCGGGCCAGCGTCATCATCGCCGTGGTCCAGGCGGTGGGCATGTTCGAATGCCTGGTGCTGCTGCCGCTGCTCATCCAGCTGGTACTGGGCCACAGCGCGCTCTGGACCGGTCTGGCACTGCTCTGCACGGCGCTGGCGGCGGCGCTGTTCGGTCAGGTCGGCGGCCGTCTGCTCGACCGTCGCGGACCCCGCGGGGTGATCGCCACCGGCCTGACCCTCAGCGGCCTCGCCACCCTGGCCCTGGGGGTGGTCGGCAGCCATGCCGGGCTCGCCTGGATCTGCGCGCTGATGGTGCTGCGCGGCGTCGGCCTGGGGCTGTCCTACATGCCGGCCACCACCGCCGGCCTCAACACCCTGCCGGATACCCAGGTCACCCAGGGCGCGGCCATGAACAACATCGCCCGGCGGCTGGTGTCCTCGGTGGCCGTGGTGGCCGCCTCCCTGTGGCTGGAACTGCGCCTGGGCGGCGCGGCCGGCTGGGGCCCGCGCCAGGCGGCCACCGGCGTCGCCATCCAGGACGCCTTCGTCGCCACCGGCCTGTTCATCCTGCTGGCACTGCCCTGGGCCTGGCGCTTTCCCGCCGGCCAATCCCTTTCCGTTCGGAGGTACTCATGACCGCTCAGTTTTCACTTCCTGCGCAGCCCTGGCCGTCGCCCGCCGACGCCGCCCTCTATCGCCAGGTCGAGCAGCGCGTGGTGGCGCAGCTGCTGCAGACGCTGATCTACGAAGAGGTGCTCAGCGCCCAGGTACAGCCAGTGGCGGATGGCCTGGCGCAGTATCGCCTGGCCGGTCGCGCCGCCGATGGCCAACCGGTGCAGTACCTGGGCTATGCGCCCGCCGCTGCCAGCTTCGGCCTGATCCGCCTGGACCCCCAGCGCCTGGTGCGCCAGGACGCCCAGGGGAGCCGTGCGCCGACGCTGCACGAGACCCTGGCCGAACTGCTTGCCGAGCGGAGCGACGCGCCGCTGTGGCCGCGCTTCGTCCAGGAGCTGGAGCAGACGTTGCTCAAGGACCTGCAGTCGCGCCGCCAGGATTATCGTCCTGACCGCCCGGCCCACGAACTGGACGTGGACGCGCTGGAGCGGCACTTCATGGATGCCCATGGCTACCACCCCTGCTACAAGTCGCGCATCGGCTTCTCCCTGGCCGAGAATCGCCGCTACGGACCGGAGTTCGGCGAGCCGATCCAGCTGGTCTGGCTGGCCCTGGCGCGTGACCGGGCCTCGGTGGGGCATTCCCGTCGACTGGACTTCCCGGCTTTCATCGCCGAGGAGTTCGGCAAAGAGCGCTGGGCGGCCCTGGCCGCCGACTGGCGCGAACAGGGACGGGCGTTGGACGACTACCAGTTGATCCCCGTGCATCCCTGGCAGTGGGAGCAGCACCTGGCCGCGCTGTTCCAGCCCGAACTGGTCAGCGGCGAGCTGCTTTATTTGGGCACCTCCCTCGACCAGTACGCCGCCCAGCAGTCCATCCGCACCCTGGCCAATCGCAGTGCGCCCCAGCGGCCCTACGTCAAGTTGGCGATGTGCCTGACCAATACCTCCAGCACCCGCATCCTGGCGCGCCATACGGTGCTCAACGGCCCAATCATCACCGACTGGCTGCAGCGCCTGATCGAAACCGATGCTACGGCCCGCGACCTGGACTTCGTGGTGCTCGGCGAGGTCGCCGGCGTCGCCTACGACAGTCGCGCGCTGCCGGTCAGCCGGGCGGGGCAGGTCTATGGCACCCTCGGTGCCATCTGGCGCGAGAGCATCCATGCCTATCTGCGCGCGGATGAACAGGCGGTACCCTTCAACGGCCTGACCCAGGTGGAGAATCGCTACGGCCAGGGCGCGCCGCAGCCCTTCGTTGCCGCCTGGATCGAGCGCCACGGCCTCGACGCCTGGCTGCGGCAACTGCTCAAGGTCACGGTGACGCCGCTCATGCACATGCTCCACGCCGAAGGCATCGGCATGGAGTCCCATGGCCAGAACATCGTGCTGATCCACCGCGACGGCTGGCCGCTGCGCATCGCCCTCAAGGATTTCCACGACGGCGTGCGCTACGCCGAGCGCCACCTGGCGCGCCCGGAACTGCGCCCGACCCTGGAGCCCTTGCCGGCGAGCCATGCGCGGATCAACCGCAACTCCTTCATCCTCACCGAGGACGTGGCGGCGGTCCGCGACTTCACCTGCGATGCCTTCTTCTTCATCGCCCTGGGCGAGCTGGCGGTGTTCCTGCGCCAGCACTTCGCCCTGGCCGAGGCCGACTTCTGGCAGGCGACCGCCACAGTCATCCTCGACTACCAGCGCGCCCATCCCCAGCACCGGGAGCGCTATGCGCTGTTCGACGTCTTCGCCCCCACCTTCGAGGTGGAGGAGCTGACCAAGCGGCGCCTGCTGGGCGATGGCGAGCGGCGCTTCAAGGCGGTGGCCAACCCCCTGCATCCCTATCGGCCCGCCGCATGCTGAGGCGCAATCGACTCAAGGCCGCCCTGGCGGCCGGCATGCCCAGCCACGGCCTGTTCGCCTCGCTGCCTACGCCCGCCAGCATCGAGCTGATCGCCGAAGCCGGCTATGACTTCGTGATCATCGACATGGAGCACGTGCTGATCAATCCGGAAACCCTGGAGAACATGATCCGCACCGCCGAGAGCTACGACCTCACGCCGCTGGTGCGGGTGCCGGACGCCGAGCCCAAGCGCCTCTTGCGCCTGCTCGATGCCGGCGCCCAGGGGATCGTGCTGCCCTGCGTAGAGGACCCGGCGGTGCTGGCCGCCGCGGTGCGCGCCTGCAAATACCACCCGGAGGGCGAACGCAGCCTCAATGCCGGGCGTCCGGGCTCCTTCGGCAAAACCAGCCTGGCCGACTACGTGACCCGCGCCAATGCGCAGATCCTGGTGGTCGCCATGATCGAGAGCGCCGCGGGCGTCGCCCGGGCGGCGGAAATCGCCGCGGTACCGGGAGTGGACCTGCTGCTCGAAGGGGCGGCGGACCTGTCGCAATCCCTCGGCCGCCCCTGGCGCATCGCCGATCCAGAGGTGCAGGAGGCCCTGCGCCAGACCTGGGCCGCCGCCCAGCGCCAGGGCACCCCCTATTGCGCCATCCCCCGGCAGCCGGAGGACCTCGACCTCTGGCGCGCCCGGGGCGTCACCACCTTCGTGCTCGGCGACGAGCGCGGCATCGCCTTTCGGGCCCTGCAGGCCCGCCTGACCGCCCATTCCTGCGGAGAATCCCCATGAACGCCCAGACCCTCGCCACCGACCTGATCCTGCAGGACCTGTTCGACTGCCTGCTGGCCGAAGACATCTTTGCCCCGCTTGCCGTGACCCTGGCGGCCGCGGCCCCGGAACATCCCGCCATCCTGCAGCCGGCCGCCCCGGAGGAGCGCCTCTGGGAATACTGCTGCGATCCCCGCGAACAGCGCTTCATCGCCGCGCGGGTGCGCCCGGGCATCACCCAGGCCTGGGTGAAGGTGCCCGGTACGCCGCTCCTGGCGCGCCAGGGCGACGCCTGGAGCATCCTCACGCCCGATGCCTTCGTCACCCTGGTGTTCGCCCAGGCGGCCGCCGACCCGGAGCAGGCGCGAGGCATCGCCCTGCTGCGCGAGACCCTGGCCACCAGTCTGCGGCAGACACGGTTGTCGCTGGAACGGCCCCTGGTCCCGGGTCCGCTGCTGCAGGGCGACGGCCAGGCCGCTTTCCTACAGCTTGAACGCTGGGCCGCCCTGCGGGATCGACCCTATCACCCCCTGGCCAAGGCCAAGCTGGGGCTGAGCGACGCCGACTACCAGGCCTATCAGGCCGAATTCGACCAACCCGTGCGCCTGGCCTGGGTCGCGGTGCGCCGCGATCAGCTGCTGTGCGGCGAGGGCGTGGCGGCGGAGGGCCAGGGGCCGGCAGCCGACCTGCTGACCCCAGCCGCGCTGGCCGAGTTGCAGGGCGAATTGCAGCAGCGCGGCGTGGCCGAGAGTCACCTGGCGCTGCCGGTACACCCCTGGCAACTCGCCGAGGGACTGCCGGGCCGCTTGGACGAGGCCTTCGCCAGCGGCGTTTGCCAGCACCTGGATTTCGCCGGCGCACGCTGCCACGCGACCTCGTCGCTGCGCTCCATGCTCATGGAGGAGGGCGCGGGCGTGGCCCAGCTCAAGTTGCCCATGGCGATACATTCCCTGGGCGCTTCGCGCTACCTGCCGGCGGTGAAGATGATCAACGGCTCGCGCAGCGAGGCCCTATTGCGCCAGGCCCGCACCCTGGACCCGGTGCTCGCGGAGAGCCTGCACCTGTGCGACGAGTCGCGCTGGTGGGCCTTCATGCCGCCGGCGGCGACCCTCTTCGACGAGGCGCCGCGGCATCTGTCAGCCATGGTGCGCGGCTATCCCGCGGCGCTGCTGGCCGATCCGGACTGCCGCCTGCTGCCCATGGCCGCGCTCGGTACGCCGCTGCCGGGCAGTCGCCGACATTTCTTCGATGACTGGCTGGCGGCCCGTGCGCTGGCACCGACGCCGGCCAATGTCCTGCTGTTGCTGGGTGAGCTCTGCCACAGTTTCATCGACCTCAACCTACGGCTGTTCCGCCTCGGCCTGCTCGGTGAGGTGCACGGGCAGAATGCCGTGCTGGTCTGGCGCGCCGGGCGCATCCAGGGCCTGCTGCTACGCGACCACGACTCCCTGCGCCTGTACGTGCCCTGGCTGGAGCGCCAGGGCCTGGCCGATCCGCAGTACCGGATCAAGCCTGGCCATGCCCAGACCCTCTACCACGAGCATCCGCGCGACCTGCTGTTCTGGTTCCAGACCCTGGGCATCCAGGTCAACCTCAGGGCCATCTTCGAGACCCTAGCGAGCTGCTACGATATCCCGTTGACCGCCGCCTGGACGCTGCTGCGCGAGGTGCTGGAAGAGCGCATCGCGACCCTGGACTTCGATGCTGAGGCCCGGGCACTGCTCCGGGAAACGCTGTTCGAGGCGCCGGACTGGCCGCAGAAGTGGCTGCTGCGCCCGATGATCGAGCGGGCCGGAGGGCCCGGCAGCATGCCGTTCGGCAAGGGCAGGGTGGTCAATCCCTTTCATCAGGTGAGCCATGCCCCCTAGTTCGTCCTCAGCCATGACCCGCCGCCGGCTCCTTGAGCTCGGCGGCGTTCTTGCAACCGGCCTGGCGCTGCAGCCGGGCGTGGCCCAGGCGCAGCCCGGGCGGGTGGCCAGCCTGTTCCAGGGCGCCACCGACAGCGCCGTGGCCCTGGGACTCAGGCCCTGCGGCGTGGTCGAGTCCTGGAGCGAGAAACCGGTCTATCGCTATCTACGCCCGGCGCTGGCGGGGGTGCCTTCGCTGGGCCTGGAAACCCAACCCAGCCTGGAGGACCTGGCGCTGCTGGCGCCGGAGCTGATCGTCGCCTCGCGCTTTCGCCATGGTCGGATCGCGCCCTTGCTGCAGCAGCTGTGCCCGGTGGTGATGCTGGAGGAGGTCTTCGAATTCAAGCAGACCCTGCTGGCCCTGGGCACCGCCGCGGGGCGTGAGGCAGCTGCCACGGCGCTGCTGCACGCCTGGCAGGCGCGCATCGATCACCTGCGCGCCGCGCTGCAGCGGCACTACGGAGCCCAGTGGCCGCCGACGGTGGCGGTACTGGACGTGCGCGCCGATCACCTGCGCAGCTACCTGCCCGACAGCTTCGCCGGACGAGTACTCAGCGAGCTGGGCTTCGCCTGGCCAGCAGCCAGCCAGGGCAACGCCAGCCCCTCGATCAAGCTGACCTCCCGGGAAAGCCTGCCGGTGGTGGAGGCCGAGGTCTTCTTCGTCTTCCTGCGTGCCAACCAGGCCGCAGTGCAGCGCAACTACGCGAGCCTGATCGAGCACCCGCTCTGGCAGCGCCTGAGCGCACCCCGGCGCGGCCAGGTCTGGCGGGTCGATGGAGTGGCCTGGAGCCTGGGCGGCGGCATTCTCGCGGCCAATCTGCTGCTGGACGACATCGAGCGCGTCCTGGCCATCCAGGGGGCTGCATGACTGCGCCGTTCAGATTGCTGCTGCTCGCCCTGGCCTTGGCGCTGACCGCCGTGCTGAGCCTTTCGGTCGGCGCCCGCTGGATCGCGCCTGGTAGCGTAGTGGCTGCCCTGGTGCAGGACTCCTCGCTGGCGCTGGACGCCACCCTGGTCAACACCACCCGGTTGACGCGCCTACTGGTCGCCCTGGTGGTGGGCGCCAACCTGGCGGTGGCCGGTGCCCTGATGCAGGCCATGACGCGCAACCCCCTGGCCTCGCCGGGACTGTTCGGCATCAACGCCGGCGCTACCTTCGCCCTGGTGCTGGGCATCACCCTGCTGGGGCTCTCCAGCACGGAAAGCTGGGTGCTTTGCGCGTTGCTGGGCGCGGCGGTGGCCGGCACGCTGGTGTGGTTACTGGGCAACCAGGGCCAGGCGCGCCTTACGCCGCTGCGCATCGTGCTGGCCGGCGCCGCCCTGGCGGCGCTGTTCACCGCCTTCAGCCAGGCACTGCTGGTGATCAACCAGGAGGGCCTGGATAGCGTGCTGTTCTGGTTGGCCGGCTCGGTAGGCGAGCGCAACCTGGACACTGCCGCCCCCTTGCTGGTGTTCAGCCTGCTGGCCCTGGCCGCCGCCGTGGTCTTGGCCGGGCAGCTCGACGTACTGGTCGCCGGCGACGACCTGGCCCGCGGCCTGGGTCAGCCCATCGGGTTGATCCGCCTGCTGGCCGGGGTGCTGGTGATTTGTCTGGCCGGCAGCGCCGTGGCCCTGGCCGGCAACATCGGCTTCATCGGCCTGATGGTGCCGCATCTGGTCCGCGGGCTGTTGGCGCGATCACGCCATGAGCATCGTTGGCTGATCCCGGGCTGCGCCCTGGGCGGGGCCCTGCTGCTGGTGCTGGCCGACAGCCTGGCGCGGGTGGTGATCCTGCCCCAGGAGGTGCCCGTGGGCATCATGACCGCCCTGTTCGGCGGGCCCTTCTTCATCCATCTCGCGCGCCAGGGAGGCCGCCATGGCCGCTGAAGTCGTCTGGCGGCTCGGCCGTTTCTCCCGGCGTGTGGCGCCGGCCATCCTGAGGCGGCTGACCGTCGCTGCGCTGGTGGCCCTGGCGGCCTTGCTGCTGTGCCTCTGCTTGGGCAAGGTCTGGTTGACACCCACCCAGGTGCTGGCCGCCTTTGCCGACGACGCGAATGGTGGGCTGGGCTTCATCGTCACCCAGCTGCGCCTGCCCCGAGCGCTGCTGGCGGCCCTGGTGGGTGGCGCCCTGGCGGTATCCGGCCTGCTGCTCCAGGGGCAGGTGCGCAATCCCCTGGCGTCCCCGGACCTGCTGGGTATCACCAGTGGCGCCAGTGCCGGGGCGGTCTTCTATCTGGCGTTTCTGGCGGAAGGTCTGGGGCCCAATGGCCTGCCGCTGGCCGCCATGCTCGGCGCGGGCCTGGCGGCGCTACTGGTCTATGGCCTGGCCTGGAATCACGGAGCCTCGCCGTTGCGCCTGGTGCTGGTGGGGGTAGGGGTGTCGGCCATGCTCGCCGCGGCCACTACCTTCCTGCTGGTGTTCAGTCCGCTGACCACCACGCTGTCCGCCTACGTCTGGCTGACCGGCAGCGTCTATGGCGCCAGCTGGCCGGAGGTGCGCGCCCTGGGCCTCTGGTGGCTGGCCCTGTTGCTGCCACTGGCGGCTCTGGCTCGACACGCCGTGCTGGCGCAACTCGACGACGACCTGGCTCGCGGCCTCGGCGTGCGCCTGCAGCGGCAGCGCGCGGCCTTGCTGGCACTGGCCGTGGCCCTGGCCGGGGTGGCCATCGCTGCGGGCGGCGCCATCGCCTTCGTCGGGCTCATCGCGCCCCATATCGCCCGTCGCCTGGTACCGGGCGGTTTCGCCGGTCAGGCGCTGATGGCGGCCCTGGTGGGGGCCCTGCTGGTGATGCTCGCCGATCTCCTGGGTCGTACCCTGTTCCTGCCCCTGGATCTGCCGGCCGGCATCTTCGTCGCCGCCCTGGGGGCCCCCTTTTTCCTCTACCTGCTGATCCGGCAACGTCCCTGAAGGAGTCTTCATGGCAACCCTGGCCAGCCGCGGCCTGACCCTCGGCTACGGCACCCAGACCATCATCGAGGCCCTCGACCTCGAACTACCACCGGGCCAGGTCTCGGTCCTCATTGGCAGCAACGGCTCCGGCAAGAGCACCCTGCTCAAGGCCTGCGCCCGGCTGCTGGAGCCGCGCCAGGGCCAGGTGCTGCTCGACGGCCAGGACATCCACCGGCAGTCCACCGCCGCCCTGGCCCGGCGATTGGCGGTCCTGCCACAGACCCCGGTGGCGCCCGAGGGCATCAGTGTGCGGCAGCTGGTGAGCCTGGGCCGCTATCCGTACCAGAACTGGATGCGTCAATGGTCGGCGGACGATGCCGCGGCGGTGGACAAGGCGCTGTGCCTCACCGACCTGCTGGGGCTGGCGGAGCGGCCGGTGGACGATCTCTCCGGCGGTCAGCGCCAGCGCGCCTGGATCGCCCTGACCCTGGCTCAAGATACCGATTGCCTGCTGCTGGACGAACCCACCACCTACCTGGACCTGGCGCACCAGATCGAGGTGCTGGACCTGTTACGGCAGCTGAACCGGGAGGAGGGCAAGACCATCGTCATGGTGCTGCACGACCTCAATCTCGCCTGCCGCTACGCCGATCACCTGGTCGCCGTCCACCAGCGGCGTGCCTTCGCCCAGGGCGCACCCGCGGCGGTGTTGACGCAAGCCCTGGTACGCGAGGTGTTCGCCCTGGAATGTCGGATCATCGCCGATCCCTATTTCGGCACGCCGCTGTGCATTCCCTTTGGCCGCGAGGTACCGCCATGTGCCTGAGGCCTGCCTTGGCGGCTGAACACCTGCAGGTATTGCGCGAGACCTTCGGCCTGCGCGAAGCCAGCGAGCGCGACGGGCAGCACAGCCAACCGGTCGCCGTCTGGCTGGACGCCGCGCGCTGCGCCGAGTTGCTCGACGACCTGGCGGAGCGAATGGAAGCCCCCACGCGGCGGGTCGCGGCGTCGCTGCTGACCAAGCGGCTGGGCTTCCTCACCACCGGGGTGGCCTTCCAGGCCCTGTCGGCCTACGGCCGGCGTCTGGACCTTTCGCCTGGCAATGTCTGGATCGAGGATGGCCACGTCCAGGGGCGCTGGCGATCGGCCCTGCCGTTGAGCGACACCCGGCCGCTGCCCGCCCTGGAGGATCATGCCGCTGCCCGCGCCTGGCTGGCGCGCACCCTGTTCGGTGATCTGCTGCAACCGCTCTGGGAGACCCTGGCACGGGTCGGCCGCGTCTCGCCCCGCATCCTCTGGGAGAATGCCGCGGTGCGGCTCTACTCGCTGTACGACCGGCGCCTTGCGGAATTGGACGATCCGGCCATTCGTGCCCGCTGCGCCGAGGACTTCGCCTGGCTGCTGGCGGCCACGCCGGCGGAGCTGGGCCTGGAGACCAATCCGCTGGCGCAGTTCCGCCGGCCTGCAACAGCCAGTACCGTGGGACGTCCCGTCCGTTTCCGACGTACCTGTTGCTTCTACTATCAGGCGACGGCGCCCGCCGAATACTGTTCCAACTGTCCGTTGATGCGTCCGCGGGAGGTCGCATGCCCGGCCACCTGAGCGAGCTACCCGCCGAGCTGATCGCCGGCTACGCCGAGGTATCCGCCTCGACCCTGGGCCATCTCGGACGTACGGGTTACCTGCCCGAGCTCAAGCCCGCGGTAGCCGGCACGCGCCTGCTGGGCCGGGTGGTCACGGTGCGCATCCCCTTGCCCCACGGCGCCCTGTTGCGCGAGGCGCTGATCGCCAGCCGCCCGGGCGACGTCCTGGTGATCGAGGCCGTCGGCGATCCCCACTGCGCCTGCTGGGGCGAATTGCGCACCTTGGCGGCCCTGATCAAGGGCCTGGCCGGCGTGGTGGTGAGCGGCGCCATCACCGACATCCAGGCAATTCGCCAGCTCGGCCTGCCGGTGTTCCATCGCGGCATCAGCGCCGTCACCACCCAGGGCGGCGAGGCGCTGGGCGAATTGAACGTCGAACTCCAGCTCGGCGAGACGCTCGTCTGCCCCGGTGATCTCGCCCTGGGAGACGACGACGGATTGTTCGTCCTGTCGCCCGCGCTGGCCGCAACCTTGCTGCCACTGGCCCAGGCCAAGGAAGCCGCGGACCAGGCGCGGCGTGCGCAACTGCTGCAGCGGCTCACCGAAGGGCGCTAAGGCTACTATTCCGGCTTGGTGCCGATCTGCTCGCGCAAGAGCTGCAGATAGCGCCGCGCGCCCAGACCCTGGGGGCGGCTCTTGATCCAGATGACGTCGATCCAGCGACGGATCTGGCTGGCCATGTTGTCGAATTGCACCTGTTCGAGCAGCCCGGCGGCGATCAGTGGGCGCACCAGCGGATGGGGCAGATAGGCCCAGCCCAGCCCGGCCTGCACCAGGTCCAGCGTCGCCAGATAGCTGTCGGTCAGCCAGACCCGCTGCGACAGCACGATCTGCGGGTCCGAGGCGTTGCGGTCGCCGCCGGCCACCACGATCTGGCGGGTGTCGGCCATCAGCGTTTCGCCCAGAGGTCGACCGGTGCGGGTCGAGGGGTAGCCGGGCGCCGCCACCGCCGTGAGCAACTGGCTGCCGGCCTCGGCGAAACCTTCCTGCTCGTTGATCCCCGGTCGTTCGAAGATCAGCGCCAGGTCGACGCTGCCCTCGTGCAGCAGGCGGATCGCCTCGGCGCGCGCCGCCGAGCGGATCTCGATTTCCAGCGCCGGAAATTCCTCGGCCAGGGTCACCAGCGGCCGACTCCAGGCACCGGTCTGCAACTCCGGCGCCATCACCAGTACGAAGCGCCGCTCCAGCCCCCCGTGCAGCTGCAGGGCATGGGCGTCGAGCAGCGTGAGCTGGCTGGCTACCTGCCGCGCCTGGGGTTCGAGGGCACGGGCCGCAGGCGTCGGTAGCGCCTTGCGGGTGGCGCGATCGAACAGTACCAGGTCCAGTTCGGCCTCCAGTTGGGAGATCGCCATGTTCACCGCTGACGGCACCCGCCCCAGGACGCGAGCCGCCGCGGAAAAAGAGCCTTCGTCGATCACGGCGAGGAAGACCCGGAGCGTTTCGCTGGTGAAAGCCATGGTTGTCAATTTCGCTGATAACGATCGTCTTTTTGTATCAGCCAGACAGGCTTAGAGTCCAGTCAGACAACGATGGAGACAGCGACATGAGCGAGTCGATGGCGGGCCAGGTGGCCCTGATCAGCGGTGCCGGCAGCGCAGTCGGCATAGGCATGGCGATCGCCCGGCGTCTGGGTGCGGCAGGGGCGCGGTTGATCGTCACCGCCAGCAGTGCCCGGATCGCGGAGCGGGTGGCGGAATTGCGCGCCGCCGGCTTCACCGCTGAAGGGCGGGCGCTGGATCTTACCGAGGAGGCCGCCGTTGGCGACTTCTGCCAGTGGGCCGAAGCGCGTTGGGGCCGCATCGACATCCTGGTCAACAATGCCGGCATGACCATGCAGGGCAGTCCAGAGCCCCTGGTGGAGGTGGCGCGGATGACCCTGGCCGACTGGAATCTGACCCTGGCGCGCAACCTGACCACGGCCTTCCTGCTGACCCGCGCCATATTGCCCGGCATGCAGGCGCGCGGCTATGGCCGCATCGTCCATGTCAGTTCCGCCACCGGCACCCGGGCGGGCATTCCGCAGGCGGCGGCCTACAGCGCGGCCAAGGCGGCCATGGTCGGCATGAACATGAGTCTGGCGCTGGAGGTGGCCGGGCAGGGCATCACGGTCAACGCCGTGGCCCCTGGCTGGATCGAGACCGCCTCCAGCCTGCCGGAAGAATTGCAGGCCGCGACCCGGGTCCCCGTGGGTCGCGCCGGCCGCCCCGCCGAGGTCGCCGCGGCGGTGGCCTTCCTGGCCTCGCCCGAGGCGAGCTACATCACCGGGGAATACCTGGTGGTGGACGGCGGCAACAGCCGCATCGAAAACAAGGGGGCCTGACATGCAGCCGGTCGTACTGGTCAGTGGGGTACTGGGGGGCATCGGGGGGGCGGTGCGCGAGCATTTCCTGCAGGCGGGCTGGCAGGTCTTTGGCACCGATCTCGACGGCGCGGCCCTGGCGACGCTACAGGCCGACGGCCGCCTTGCCGGTCAGCACGCCGCCGACCTGCGCCAGGCGGGCGCGAGCCGGGAGGTGGTCTCTCGCGTTCTGGACCGCCTCGGTCGCCTCGACGCCCTGGTCAACTGCGCCGGCGTCTGGCGCGAAGGCCCGGCCGAGACCTTCAGCGAGGAAGACTTCGACCTGGTGCTGGACGTCAATCTCAAGGCCAGCTTCTTTCTCTGCGCCGCGGCCATCCCCGCGCTGCGCGACACCCGCGGCGCCATCGTCAACCTGAGCAGCGATGCCGGTCGCCAGGGCAATCGCAATGCCGCCGTCTACTGTGCCAGCAAGGGCGCGGTGACCCTGATGACCAAGGCCCTGGCACTGGACCTGGCGCCCAGCGGGGTGCGCTGCAACAGCATCTCCCCCGGCGATGTGGCGACGCCCATGCTGAGCTTTCAGGCAGAGCGCTACGGCAATGGCGATCCCGCCGCCTATCTGCGGGAATTGCTGGAGAAGTATCCGCAAGGCGAGCAGGCGCGCTTCATCCAACCCGAGGAAGTCGCCGAACTGGCCTTTTTCCTGTGCCAACCCGCCGCCCGCTCCATCACCGGCGCCGACCTGGCCATCGATTGCGGCGTCTCGGCCGGGCACTGAGCCCGGCCGAGACGCCCTCCACCCCAAGAGGAGTCCGACATGACCACCAGTGGTATCAGCGAAGCCGCCGTCCAGACCTTCGTCGCGGCCGAACGCGAGCGCTTCCTGGCGCGCAATCCCAAATCCCTCGCCCTGGCCGAGCGGGCCCGGCACTCGCTGTTCGGCGGCGTGCCCATGCACTGGATGAACGACTGGTCGATGCCCAGTGCGCTGTTCGTCAGCCATGCCCAGGGTTCGCGCTTCCACGATGTAGACGGCCACGAGTACATCGACTTCTGTCTGGGCGATACCGGCAGCATGTTCGGCCATTCGCCGGCGCCCATCGCCCGGGCCCTGGCCGAGCAGGGCGCGCGCGGGCTCACCACCATGCTGCCCGGCGAGGATGCCGTGGTCGCCGGGGAGTTGCTCGCCGAGCGCTTCGGCCTGCCGTTCTGGCAGGTGGCGACCACCGCCACCGACGCCAACCGCTATGTCATCCGCTGGGCGCGCGCCATCACCAATCGCAAGGTGCTGCTGGTGTTCGACGGCTGCTATCACGGCACCGTCGACGACGTCATGGTGCGCCATCAGGAGGGGCGCACCGTGCACCGCGGCGGCCTGATCGGCCAGGCGCACAACCTGGCCGAGACCAGCCGGGCCGTGCCCTTCAACGACCTGGCGGCGCTGGAGGAGGCGCTGGCGAAGGGTGACGTTGCCGCGCTGATCTGCGAACCGGCCATGACCAACATCGGCATGGTGCTGCCCACCCCGGGCTTCATGGACCAGGTCCGCGCCCTGACCCGGCAATACGGCACCCTGCTGATCATCGACGAGACCCACACGCTGTCCACCGGCCCCGGCGGCTGTACCCGCGCCTGGAATCTGCAGCCGGACTTCATCACCTTCGGCAAACCCATCGCCGGTGGCGTGCCCTGTTCGGCCTATGGCTGCAGCCACGAGATGGCCCAGGCCATGCGCCTGGCGCAGCAGCACGCCAGCGAGACCAGCCACGGCCATGGGCACAGCGGCATGGGCACCACGCTGTCGGCCAATGCCCTGGCCATGCGCTGCCTTAGAGTCAACCTGGAGGAAGTGGCGACGCCGGCCGCCTACGAACGGATGCTGCCGCTGGCAGCGCGACTGGCCGCCGGTCTGCGCGCGGTGATCGCCCGCCATGGTCTGGCCTGGTCGGTGACGGAGCTGGGCGCCCGCTGCGAATTCCAGTTCTGCGCCACGCCGCCCACTACCGGCGCCGAGGCGGAAGCCGCCTTCCATGACAGCCTGCAGCAGGCGTTGCACCTCTATCTGATCAACCGGGGCATCCTCATCACCCCCTTCCACAACATGACCCTGTGCTGCCCGGATCTCGCTGCGGCGGACGTCGATCTACTGCTCGCCACCCTCGACCAGGGCCTCGCCGAACTCCTGGCGCTGCCAGGCGCCCGGGAGTGTCAGCCATGAACTTCGCCGACGCCCAGGAAGCCCGCGACTTCCTCGCCGCCCACCCCGAGGTGCGCAGCATCGAACTCATGCTGATCGATGCCAATGGCGTGCCCCGCGGCAAGCTGCTGCACCGGGACGAATTGCTGGCCATCTACGAGGAGGGCCGGCCGCTGCCCAGCTCCATCCTGGCGCTGACCCTGCAGGGGGAAGACGTCGAAGCCACCGGTCTGGTCTGGGAGGTCGCCGATGTCGACTGCTGGACCTATCCACTGCCCGGCAGTCTGACCCTGCAACCCTGGCGCAGCACCCCGACCGGTCAGGTGCAGGTGAGCATGCACCCGACCCAGGGGCTGCCGGCCACGCCCGCCGATCCCCGGCACGCCCTGGTACGGGTGATCGAACGGCTGCAGGCCGACGGCTTCCAGCCGGTGATGGCGGTGGAACTGGAGTTCTATCTGCTCGACCGCACCCGCGATGCCCAGGGCCGGCCGCAACCGGCGCTGCAGATGAATGGCGTGCGACCCGGCTCGCCGCAGGTCTACGGGGTCTACGAACTGGAGCAGCTGCAGCCCTTTCTCGATGACCTCTACGCTGCCTGTGAGGTGCAGGGCCTGCCGGTGCGCACGGCCATCTCCGAATACGCCCCCGGCCAGCTCGAACTGACCCTGCTGCACCGTTTCGACGCCCTGCAGGCCATCGATGAAGGCGTTCGCTACAAGCGCCTGGTCAAGGGCGTGGCCAACCGCCACGGCCTGCAGGCTTGCTTCATGGCCAAGCCGTTCGGCGACCAGGCGGGCAGCGGCCTGCACCTGCACGTCAGCCTGGCCGATGCCGAGGGCAACAACCTCTATGCCAGCGAGGACCCGCAGGGCACGCCGCTGCTGCGCCATTCCATCGGCGGCATGCAGCACCGGATGCTGGATGCCCTGGCGATCTTCTGTCCCAACGCCAACTCCTACCGCCGTTTCCAGGCCAACAGTTACGCGCCGCTGGCCAAGAGCTGGGGGGTCAACAACCGCAGCGTGTCCCTGCGCGTGCCCGGCGGTCCGGCCAGCAGTCGCCATATCGAGCACCGCATCTGCGGCGCCGATGCCAATCCCTATCTGGCCGCCGCGGCCATCCTCGCCGCCATCCACGAAGGCATCCGTGACGAGCGTGACCCGGGACCCGCCATCGTCGGCAATGGCTACGAGCAGGCCACCGACCTGCTGCCCACCGACTGGCTGACCGCGCTGCAGGCGCTGGAGCGCTCTGCGTGGATCAAGGAGGCGCTGGGGGAGCGGTTCATCGAGGTCTACCTCGCCATCAAGCGCGCGGAATACCGGCAGTTCATGGCCGAGGTGGGGGAGCAGGACTGGCGCTGGTATCTGACCCACGCCTGAGGGGGCGCTACCTGATCAGTTCGGCTCGCCCGGCACGGCGGTGAGGCGATTGACGCTGATGATGCCGCCGTTCCAGATCATCTCAACCGGCGCCGCCTGGACCACCGCACTGATCCGTCCTGGGGTCAGCAATGCCCAGCAGTGGTTGCCGGGACGCCGCACCGAGCGATAGCGCAGGCCTGGGCAGCCGGCGCGTTTGGCGGCGGCGCCAAGACTACGCGCCGCGCCGTAGTCTGCGGGGTGGTAGAGGGCATCGGTCGCTTCCAGCACCAGGGCATCGCGGAAGCCCTCTTCAGAGAAGCTCACCGAAAGATTGCGGAAGACGAACCGCTCGTATTTCAGCGCGGGCACCTTCGACCAGTACGCTTGCTGATGATAGCGAACCTCGGCAAGGGCGGTATCGGGATGGTCGGCGAGGTAGAGAACGCCAAAGCTGCCATCGCTGAAGCGAGACCCTGCGGGATTTACATGGGTGAAAGGTGCCACGGCATAGGAGCAGCCAGAGATACCGAAGGGGATCTGTGCCAGGGGGATCAGCTCCAGACGCCCTAGCTCGTTCTGCAGTCGCGGGTTGGTCAGAGCCTGCAACTGGTGCAGCGCCGCGAAGTCCTCGGCATTGGCGACATCGTCGAACAGGTCGATTGGCGGAAACTTGGAATTGATCAGGCGATGCCCCTGTAGCCGCTCATCCGCGAGCAGGGGCAGGTCTTCCAGCTTCACCATCCAGCACCGCGCAGGACGTCGATACGCCGGAAGGTCTCATAGAGCGAGATCATGTCGCCCTGGGCCATGATCTCCAGAGGCGAACGGCCATTGAAGAACTCATTGTGATTGGCCATGGCGACGAAGCCGTAGACGTTTTCCGGGTTGTCGAAGACCAGGCGTAGCGCGGAATGCATGTTCAGCACCAGGCTGACACGCTGGAGCTGATCGGCATCCAGACTCACCGCCCAGTTACCTTCCCGCTGCAAGGCCCGGGTGTAGGTGCTGCGCGAGATGCGCAAGATGCGGCAACTCTGCTCACTGGAGGCCTGCCATCTGTCCAGAATGTTGAGCGCTGCCCGTAGGCCGGCCGTGCTCTGGCTTTTCGAAAACTGTTCAACGGCAACGACCTGGGACATAGGATTCTCCAATCTGTAGATGCAAATATAATGAAATTGCGTCTACAGATAAAGAGATAAGGTAAAACTGATCACCGGGTAGTCCGTGAACATCCCGGATCAGGATGCAAGGCTGGCCCGCCAGTGCCGGTCGCGGGTCGAAGGCCGCCGGTGCAGGCGCTCGTCCAGCAGTACGCCTGCCTTGGTGTGGTCGCCCCCGCGCAGCAGGGCGACCAGCAGGGTGTCTTCGATGACCTCGCGCTGGGCGCCACTGCCACCGATGCGGGCGACATCCGTGCGCAGCGGCTCCAGCAGCCGTGCGCAGCCGTCATAGTCCTCGTCGGCGAAGGCCAGCAAGGCGCGGCAGAGCAGGGGGACGACCGGTCCGGCGGAAAGAGTGCCGTCGCACAGGCGGGCTTCGAGTCCGGCCACGCGTTCTTCCAGCGCCTGCCGATCCCCGGTCGCCGCCGCGATCAGGGCCATATGGACGTCGGCGAAAGCCAGCCCCGGTTGCTGGAACAGCCCGGACGCACTGGCCGCAGTAGCCTGCCAGAGGTCGGCTGGCACCTCGTGGCCATAAAGCCCCAGGCGCCAGAGAAAGGAGGCGTTGTCGCTGACCCGGTTGAGCGGACCGGCTGTGGACGCGGCTGGCGCTACGAAGCGCTGATAGAGGTCCAGCGCGCCCTGGCTGTCGCCCTGTTCGAGGGCCACCAGGGCGCCGTGCCAGGCGATATGGCCATGCAGGATACCGTGATGGGGGTACTCGGGCAGCCAGCCTGCGATCAGGGCCTGCGCGGCCGGGCTGTCGCCGGATTCGTGCAGGACATGGGTCAGGGCATGGGCTGCATTGACGTTGTGGCGGCGTAGCTCCAGCGCCCGCTCGGTGAGCGTACGGCCCCGCACCACCTCGCCGTTCTCGCCCAGGGACCAGCCGCGGTAGGTCAGGAACCACCAGTCATCCGCAGCGAAATGGCGGGCATGGCGCTCGCAGAGATCGACCCGTGCCTGATCGTGATCGGCCCGCCCGGAAAATGCCAGCAGGCCGAAAGCACCCAGGGGCAAGCCCAGGATCAGGATGTCCCGCGGCCAGCGGTCGGCATGCGCCAGCGCATCTTGCAGCGCCTGGGCGGATTCACCGGCGATCAGCCGCTGCAGGACCTGCACATGGCTGCGCTCGCGCTCCGTGCCGCGCCGCTCGACCAGCCGCTGCGCCTGCGCGATGGCCTTCCGGGCGGCGCCGGCCTGGTTGTCGATCAGCTGCAGCCGCGCCCGCGCTGCAAGCGCCAGGGCGAAATCAGGATCGGCGGCGATGGCCTCATCCAGCGCCTCGGCCGCCCCCGGCCAGAGCGATAGCAGCAGATCGACACCGGCCTGGTAGCGCTCGGCGGCGTGGGCGGAAGAGGTAGAGAGGGGGAGGTCGTAGCGGTCGGTGTGAAAGGAAGGCATTTTCAACTTGGACTAGAGGAGCGGGGGTCTTCGGCAGCATGCCGAGACGGTTCATGCTGCCTAGATAGCAGGCCCGGCGCCCGAAGGGTACTGCAGCTCATTCCTGCAAGGCGTGAAAGATCCTCATATCCCCAGGCTCCTCAGAACAATGCGGCGATCGTTCACTCCCCCAGCGCCTGGCCGATGCTCATGCCGAGATCGCTATGGATCAACATGGCGGTGATCCGCGGATCTGCCTCCAGGATGCTGTAGGGCCCGGGTCCACGGGCGCCGTAGACACCTTGCCAACGCTCCATCACCTTCCACGCGGTCGCCCAGCGTCATGGTGCACCGCGCTGACTCAGCGCCCCAGCGCCGCGATCAGCGCCTGGCGAAAGACATTCACCGCCGGCGGCAATTCGCGGCCCGCCATGCTCTGCAATTCGATCCGCCGCGCGGCCAGGCCTTCGTCCAGCAGGGGCAGGGCCACCAGTTGGCCTTCGCGCAGTCGACTACGCAGGCTCAGTTCGCTTGAGAGCGCCACGCCACCGCCCAAGGCGGCGAAACGATAGAGCGCCTGCATGTTGTTGCTCACCAGCACGGGCTCGAAGGAGAGTCCCTGGACGCCACAGCAGATGTCGAACAGCTGGCGCACCGTGGTATCGGGCATCGGCAGCGCCAGCGGAAAGGGCTGTAGGTCGGCCAGGGTCAGCCCGGTACGGCCGGCGAGGGGATGCTCGGGCGCCACCACCGCCTCGATGGCGCCACTCAAGGTGGCGTCGACGCTGATGTCCGGCTCTGGCCTGAGGCTGAAGGTGAGGCCCAGGTCGGCGTCACCTTCCTGGACCCGGCGCGTGACCGCCGCCGGCGCGCAGACCTCCAGGGAAAAGTGGATGCCGGCATAGTCCTGGCGAAAGGCCACGATGACCTCGGGCAGGAAGTCCAGCGAAAAGCCTTCGGTGGTGGCCAGGCGTACCTGGCCGCGGCGCAGGTCGGCGAGGCCCCGCAACTCGGCCGCGACCTGCTCGCTGGCCAGCTGCGCCTTGCGCGCATGCACGGCCAGACGCTCGCCGGCGGCGCTGGGCACGACGCCACGGGCGCGGCGTTCGAGCAGCGGCGTCTCCAGTTCGCGCTCCAGTTTGGCGATCTGGCGACTCACCGCACTGGCCGCGACATTGAGCCGCTGGGAAGCTTCGCTGATGGAGCCGCACCGCACCACCTCGAGGAAATAGCGCAGGGCGGTGGACTGAATGCCGTAGGGCTGCATAGGGCCTCCTTTGCCGAAAAGGCATGGCTCGCATCTAAATATTCTGCTTGTGGCATGGGATGGCAAGACCTAGAGTCGGGTCAATAGACCAATAACAGGCTTCAGCAAGAACTCCTTTCCCGCGTTTCGCGGACCTGCCTTTGACCAACCACCGCCCCGGAGACAGACGGCATGGGACTCAAAGGTTTCGCTTGTGGCATCGCGTTTTCCCTCTTCCTGGCCCAGGGCCAGGCCTTCGCCGGCAAGGCCAACGACACCCTGGTCTACGCCTCCGACACCGAACCCGAAAACGTCAGCCCCTATCACAACGATGCCCGTGAAGGCGTCATCCTCGCCCACCTGGCCTGGGATACCCTGATCTACCGCGACCCCCAGACCGGCGAATACAAGCCGATGCTGGCCACCCATTGGCAGCAGGTTGATCCGCTGACCCTCAACTTCGATCTGCGCCAGGGCGTGACCTTCCACAACGGCGATCCCTTCACCGCCGATGACGTGGTCTTCACCTTCAATTACGTAGCCTCGCCCGAGGGCAAGGTGGTCACCCAGCAGAACGTCAACTGGATCAAGAGCGCCGAGAAGCTGGGCGAGTACAAGGTCCGCCTGCACCTCAAGCAGCCATTTCCAGCCGCGCTGGAATACCTGGCCAATCCCTTGCCCATCTATCCCGGCAAGTATTTCCAGAAGGTGGGCTTGGCGGGCTTCGCGCAGAAGCCGGTGGGTACCGGGCCCTATCGCATCGTCGCGGTCACCAGCGGCCAGGGGGTCACGCTGGAGCGCAATCCCGACTATTTCAAGGACAGCCCCCAGGGGCAGCCACGCATCGGCCATATCCAGTTCCGGGTGATTCCCGACGCCGAGACCCGACTCGCCGAACTCATGACCGGCGGCATCGACTGGGCCTGGCGCGTGGCGCCGGACCAGGCCGAGCAACTCAAGGCCGCGCCCAATCTCACCGTGGAGAGCGGCGCCAGCATGAGGATCGGCTTCCTCAGCATGGATGCCCAGGGCGCCTCCAGCCCGGATTCACCCTTTGCCAAGGCAGAGGTGCGCCAGGCGATCAATTACGCGATCAACCGTAAAGCCATCGCCAGTCAGCTCATGGGGGGCGGCAGCCAGCCGCTGCAGGTGGCGTGCTATCCGGAGCAATTCGGTTGCGACGCCAAGGCGGTACCGGGCTACCCCTACGACCCGGCGAAGGCCAAGGCCCTGCTCAAGGCCGCCGGCTATCCCAATGGCTTCAGCACCGAGATCTTCGCCTACCGCGACCGCGACGTGGTCGAGGCGCTGATCGGGGACCTGCGTGCGGTGGGCATCGACGCCAAGCTGCGCTATCTGAAATACGCCGCCCTGCGTGACCAGCAGCGCGCCGGCAAGGTGCCCATGGCCTTTCTGGCCTGGGGTTCCTTCTCCATCGCCGATGCTTCGGCGGCCACCGGCGTCTACTTCAAGGGCAATGCCGACGACGTGGCTAAGGATCCCCAGGTGATCGACTGGCTCAAGGTGGCCGACACCGCCATGGACCCGGCCGTGCGCAAGGAGAACTACCGCAAGGCGCTGCAGCGGATCGCCGAGCAGGCCTACTGGGCACCGGTGTTCAATTATTCCATCAACTACGCCTTCACCTCGGACCTGGCCTTCCAGCCCTATCCGGACGAGTTGCCGCGCTTCGCCCTGGCCCACTGGAACTGATCCGTCCCGGCGCCCCCCACGGGGGCGCCCCTAGCCGAGGAGCTGAGCATGTCCGCATACCTCCTGCGCCGCCTGGGTATCGCCCTGGCCGTGGCCTTTACCGTTTCCCTCATCAGTTTCTTCCTGCTGCACCTGTCCGGCGACCTGGCCACCGCCATCGCCGGCCCCGAGGCCACCGCCGAACAGATCGAGGTGGTGCGTCATCAGCACGGCCTCGATAAACCCCTGGCGACCCAGTACGTCGAGTGGGTCGGGCAGTTGCTGCGGCTGGACCTGGGGCAGTCGTTCTTCTTCCAGGAGTCGGTGCGGGATCTGATCGCCAGCCGCCTGCCCATCACCCTGACCCTGGGCGCCATCGCGCTGCTGGTGGCGCTGCTCATCGCCATCCCGCTCGGGGTGCTGGCCGCGGTCAAGCGCGACACCTGGATCGACCGCCTGGCGCTGACCCTGGCGATCTTCGGCCAGGCCATGCCCAGCTTCTGGTTCGCCCTGGTGCTGATCGTCATCTTTTCGGTGACCCTGAAGTGGCTACCGGTATCTGGCAACACCACCTGGCAGCACTTCATCCTGCCGGCGGTCGCCCTGGGCTACTACGCCACCCCCTCGCTGATGCGCCTGACCCGTGCCGGGATGCTCGATGTGCTGGGCGCCGACTACATCCGCACCGCCCGGGCCAAGGGCCTGAGTCCGGCGCGGGTGCTGTTCAAGCACGCCCTGCGCAATGCGCTGATCCCGGTGGTGGCCCTGGCCGCCGTGGAGTTCGGCTTCATGCTGGGCGGCTCGGTTGTGATCGAGGCGGTGTTCTCCCTGCAGGGCATCGGCCAGCTGGCCTGGGACGCCATCGCCCGCAACGACTTCCCGGTGGTGCAGGCCATCGTCCTCTTGATCGCGTTGATCTACATCGTGCTGACACTGGTGGCCGATCTGCTCAACGCCTTGCTCGACCCGCGCATTCGCGTGCGCTAGGAGGCCCCATGACCGTCGCCAATCCCTTCGTGCTCGACGACTATCTGCCCCCGCGGCCGACCCTGGGCCGCCAGCTGCGCCGCTGGTTCGGCCACCGCGGCTTCGCCCTCGGCGCCGTGCTGCTCGTCGTCATCGTCTTCGCCGCCCTGGCCGCGCCCTGGCTGGCGCCCCACGATCCCTATGCCCAGGACGTGATGCAGCGGATGAAACCACCGGTATGGATGGCCAAGGGCACCTGGGCCCATCCGCTGGGCACCGACAAGCTCGGTCGCGACTATCTCTCCCGGCTGCTCTATGGCGCGCGCATCTCGCTATTCATCGGCCTTGCCGCGGCGCTCATCTCCGGCGCCATCGGCACCTTGCTCGGGGTGTTGGCTGGCTACTACGGCGGCAAGATCGACGCCCTGGTGAGCTACCTGGTGACCACCCGCTTGGCCCTGCCGGTGGTGATGGTGGCCCTGGCCGCCGCCTCCCTGGTAGGTGGCTCGCTGCAGGTGGTGGTGATCCTGCTCGGCTGCCTGCTATGGGATCGCTTCGCCGTGGTGGTGCGTGCCGCCGTGCAGCAGATCCGTGACGCCGAATACGTGGCCGCCGCCCAGGCGCTGGGCTGTTCACCCTGGCGGGTCATCGTCGGCGAGATCCTGCCCAACGTGCTGGGGGCGCTGATCGTGGTGATCACCCTGGAGATGGCCCACGCCATCCTGCTGGAGGCGACCCTGTCCTTTCTCGGCGTTGGCGTGCAGCCACCGTTGCCGTCCTGGGGCCTGATGATCGCCGAAGGCAAGCCCTACATGTTCTTTTCGCCCTGGGTGATCGCCATTCCCGGCATCGCCCTCATGCTGCTGGTGCTGGCCATCAACCTGGTCGGCGACGGCATCCGGGATCTGGCCGCGCCCAGCGGGCGCAACTAAGCGGAGGACTGACCATGGCGCTGCTCGACGTAAGAGACCTGCGCATCGACATCCCCCTGGGGGACGACACCCTGCACGCCGTGCGCGGCCTGGATCTGCAGGTGGAGCAGGGCGAGATGCTCTGCCTGGTGGGTGAATCCGGCTGCGGCAAGTCGCTCACCTCCCTGGCGCTGATGGATCTGCTGCCGCGCCAGGCCCGGCGCCAGGCGGCGCGGCTGAGTCTGGGCGAACACGACCTGCTAACCCTGGGTGAAAGGGGCATGCGCGACCTGCGTGGCAATCGCCTTGCGATGATTTTCCAGGAGCCCATGACTGCCCTCAATCCGGCCTACAGCATCGGCGACCAGCTCGCCGAGGTGTTGCGGCGCCACCGCAGGCTGGATCGCAAGGCCGCCTTGGCAGGCGCGGAGGCCATGCTGGAAAAGGTCGGCATCAGCAACGCCGGGGAGCGCCTGCGCCAGTATCCGCACCAGCTCAGCGGCGGGTTGCGGCAGCGGGTGATCATCGCCATGGCGCTGCTGTGCGAACCGGACCTCATCATCGCCGACGAGCCCACCACGGCGCTGGACGTCACCATCCAGGCGCAGATCCTGCACCTGCTGCGCGACCTGCAGCGGGAATTCGGCACGGCCATCGTCTTCATCACCCACGACCTGGGGCTGGTGGCGCGCATCGCCGATCGGGTAGCAGTGATGTATGCCGGCCAGATCGTCGAGCAGGCACCGGCCGCCGAGCTGTTCGCCGCGCCGCGGCACCCCTATACCCGTGGGCTGCTGGCGAGCATCCCGGTACCGGGCCGGACCCGTCCCGGGCAGCCGCTGGGCGCCATTCCCGGCCTGGTCCCCAGCCTGGTCGGCGAGCAGCACGGCTGTGCCTTTCGCAATAGATGCCCGCAGGCGGTGGCGGCCTGCGCCGACAGCGTGCCCTTGCTGGAAGAGGGCGCGCACCTGGCGCGTTGTCATTTCGCCCTGCCCAGCGAGCCCCTGCGCCGGGTCGGAGGTGTGCGATGAGCCGCGAGATCGCCCTGGAGCTGTGCGACATCCGCCGCGAATTCACCCTGGGTCGCGGCCTGTTCCGCCCGCCGGCCACCCTCAAGGCGGTGGATGGCATTTCGTTGCGGCTCTATCGCGGCGAGACCCTGGGGCTGGTGGGGGAATCGGGGTGCGGCAAGAGCACCCTGGCCAAGCTGCTGCTGGGGCTGCTGGCGCCCACCAGCGGCGACATCCTGGTAGGCGGCGAGCACCTGCGTGGAGTGGATCGCAAGCGCATGGCCCGGCACATCCAGCCGATCTTCCAGGACCCTTACTCGTCGCTCAATCCGCGCAAGACGGTGCGCGAGATCGTGGCGCTGCCGCTCAAGGTGCATGGCCTGGGCTCGGCTGCTGAACAGCAACGGCGGGTCGCAGAGATGCTCGATGTGGTGGGCTTGCCACGGCGCGCCGCCGACAGCCATCCCGGCCAGCTCAGTGGCGGCCAGCGCCAGCGGGTGGCCATCGCCCGCGCCCTGGTGATGCGCCCGGACGTGCTGATCTGCGACGAACCCACCTCGGCGCTGGACGTTTCGGTGCAGGCGCAGATCCTCAACCTGCTGCTGGAACTCAAGCGTGAATTCGGCCTGACCTATCTGCTCATCAGCCACAACCTGGCGGTGGTGGAGCACCTGGCCGACCGGGTGGCGGTGATGTACCTCGGCAAGATCGTCGAGGAGCGCGAGCGGGCGGCGCTGTTCGCCCAGCCGGCGCATCCCTATACCCGGGCACTGCTGGATGCGGTGCTCACCCCGGATCCGGCGCTGGGGCTCCCGGCGCTGGGCCTGGGTGGCAGCTTTCCCAATCCCATCTCGCCGCCCAGTGGCTGCGCCTTCCATCCCCGCTGCCCGCGCTGCTTCGGCCCCTGCGCCGAGCGCTATCCGGAACGCGAAACCATCCTCGGCGGCAGCAAGCGCTGCCACCTGCCCGAACCCGCCTGACCCCGGAGTCCGCCATGACCAGCCGTACCCATGCCCTAGAGCTTGCCGCCGGGCACTTCGACAGCGGCGCCTTCCGTGCCCGGCTCGCCACCGCCGTGGCCCATCCCACCGAAAGCCAGGAGCCCGAGCGCCAGGCGGAGCTGCAGCGCTACCTGGATGAGTTCATCGCCCCCTATGTGGCCAGTCTTGGCTTCATCAGCCGGCAGCTGGACAATCCGGTCGCCGGCAAGGGGCCCTTGCTGATCGCCGAGCGGATCGAGGATCCGGCGTTGCCGACCCTGCTCAGCTATGGCCACGGTGACGTGGTGCGCGGTGATGCCAGCCGCTGGCGCGAAGGCCTCGCGCCCTGGACCCTGGTGGAGCAGGGCGAGCGCTGGTACGGCCGCGGCACCGCCGACAACAAGGGCCAGCACCTGCTCAACCTGGCGGCGCTGGAACAGGTGATCGCCGCCCGCGGCGGACGCCTGGGCTACAACGTCAAGCTGCTGCTGGAGATGGGCGAGGAGATCGGCTCGGTCGGGCTGCGCGCCTTTTGCCAGGAGCAGCGCCAGGCGCTGGCCGCCGATCTGTTCATCGCGTCCGACGGTCCGCGGGTTTCGGCATCCCGGCCAACGCTGTTCCTGGGTGCCCGGGGCACCTTCAATTTCGACCTGCACCTGGAGCTGCGCGATGGCGGCCATCACTCCGGCAACTGGGGCGGACTGCTGGCCAATCCCGGCATCATTCTCGCCCACGCCCTGGCCAGCCTGGTGGATGCCCGGGGCCAGATCCAGGTCGCGGGGCTCAAGCCCACCGAGCTGCCCGCACCGGTGCGCAGGGCGCTGGCCGACATCGAGGTGGGCGGCGCGCCGGGTGATCCGGCCATCGATCCCCTCTGGGGCGAGCCTGGGTTGACCCCGGCCGAACGCGTCTATGGCTGGAACACCTTCGAACTGCTGGCGTTCACCACCGGCAATCCCGAGGCACCGGTCAATGCCATTCCTGGTAGTGCCCGTGCCCACTGCCAAATCCGCTTCGTCGCCGGCTGCGACTGCACGACCTTCATCCCGCTGATCGAGGCGCACCTGGCCGAGCAGGGTTTCGCCGCGGTGCGGGTCACCCGTGCCAAAGACGAGATCCTCCACGCCTCGCGCCTGGACCCGGAGAATCCCTGGGTGGACTGGGCCCTGACGTCCCTGACCCACACCCTGGGCGCAAAGCCCGCCTTGCTGCCCAATTTCGGCGGCGGCTTGCCCAATGACATCTTTGCCGACATTCTCGAACTGCCCACCCTCTGGGTACCTCATTCCTATCCCGCCTGCTCCCAGCACGCGCCCAATGAGCATCTCCTGGCCCCGGTCGTGCGGCAGGGGCTGCAACTCATGGCCGGGCTGTTCTGGGACCTGGGCGATCGCTGGAGCCGCAGCTGATGTCCCTTGCCAAGACTACTGCCCTGGAGTGGCTCGCCACCCAGCGCGAGCCGATGACCCGTCTCCTGCAACGCCTGGTCGATACCGATTCCAACAGCTACGACAAGGCCGGCGTGGATGCCGTCGGCGCCGTGCTCACCGCCGCCCTGGACGAAGACGGCATTGAGGTCACCCGGACGCCGGTGGACGATTTCGGTGACGTCCTTGCCGCCCAGGTGGGGCCCGCCACGGGCGCCGCGGTGCTGCTGCTGGGCCATCGCGACACCGTCTTTCCGCCGGGTACCGTGGCCAGCCGCGGCTTCACCCAGGATGCCCGCCAGGCCTATGGTCCCGGTGTCGCGGACATGAAGGGTGGCCTGGTGGCGAGCTGCTTCGCCTTGCGCGCGCTGAAGCGCGCCGGCGAGTTGCCGTTTCCGGTGCGGGTGCTCTACACCGGCGATGAAGAGATCGGCTCCGGCACGGCTCGCCCATACCTGGAAGCGGCGGCCCGCGGCGCCCGGGCCGTGCTCAACTGCGAGCCCGGGCGGGTCAGTGGCAACGTGGTCAAGGCGCGCAAGGGCGGCGCCACCCTGGCCATCAGCGTGAGCGGTCGTGCCGCCCATGCCGGCGTCAGCCACGCCGAGGGCGCCAGCGCCATCCAGGCCCTGGCGCTCAAGGTGGTCAAGCTGCACGCCCTGACCGACTACGAGCGTGGCATCACCACCAATGTCGGTCTCATCGAGGGCGGTACCTCGAGCAATACCGTGGCGCCCAGCGCCACCGCGCGCCTGGACGTGCGCTTCGTCGCCCTGGCCGACTGGCCCGAGCTGCAGAAGCGCATAGAGGCCATCGTCGCCGAGGGAGAGCTGCCGGGAACCCGGGCCAGCGTCATCACCACCGGCCTGTTCCTGCCCATGGAAGAGCACCTGAGCCGTGACCTGCTGGCGCTCTACCAGCGCGAGGCGCAGGCACTCGGCTTCAGCGTGGAGGGGGAGTTCACCGGCGGTTGCGCCGACTCCGGCTTTACCGCCAGCCTGGGTGTGCCCACCCTCTGTGGCCTGGGCCCGGTCGGTGGCAAGGTGCATACCGACGCCGAGTTCCTTGTGCTCGATAGCCTGGTCCCGCGGACCCAGGCGCTGGTCGCCACCATCCTGGCCCTGGCCGCTAGCGCCTGATCCTCTTGGCGTTTTCCGAAACAAGGGCGACTCCTAGTCGGGGAGCGCCTCAGTTGGTGGCTTTAGCTTTTCGAAATGGCTGCGCCTGTTGGTGGCGATTCAGGCGACGGCCCTAGGGTCTGGTTGTAATAGCTGCGACTGGCTGCAGAATTTTCCGTGAAAAATGTGGAGGTGATAGCCGCCCAGGATGGCAGCCATCACATGCTCCGTACACTGCCAGATAGCTAGCATGTGCAAAGCCAAGCGCAAGATAGAGAAGGTGAAGGCGCAGGTGCACGCCAAAGCCGAGAATCCGTTTCAGGTCATCAAGCGTCAGTTTGGCGACCCCAAAGTACGCTTCCGTGGCCTAGCCAAGAACGCCACACAGTTGGTCATGCTGTTTTCCCGATTGAATCTGTGGATGTCTCGCCGATATTTGCTGGCTGGTAAAGGAGAATTACGCCTATAAAGCGCAAAAATCCGGGAGAAACCCGGATTTCTGAATGAATTAGCCGGCAACGGTCGACTTTAACGTGCAAGAAACCAGCATAGCCTAATTGGCGCTGGCTTGTTTGGACCCTTCCTAAGACTCCAGCTAGCCCACCCCAGTAGCGCGGGGCTTTCTGATTGGCGGGTTTCTAATGTTTTACTTATTCATTTCATTAAGCAAGGTTCTGGCTGAGGTCGAGAGTGCTACTTTATCTGATTTTTCGCTTGCTTTCAGTAGTTTGGCTACCTGCTTGGATTTAATCGATTTCGTGGCTAGTTGGAATTTTTCAACCAAGGTAACCCAACGAACCTGGGGTTTGTCATACCATGCTAATTTCTGAAGGATGAGTTCGTCTCCAGGTAGGCACTCGTTTAGGTAGTACTCCCACTGGTTGCTTGTAAGTCGTTCCAGTAGAGCGTTTGCCTCTGCTTGGGCTGCATTTGAAACGCCATAGCTATTTCCTAACCGCACAGCTAGCATTGCAGACATGCTAATGGGGAATGCTGGCCAGGGTATAGTTGTTCCCAGTTTTGCAAGTGCTGCTATGGCTGCGGGTTCGTTATAGAAATTATTCATTTCTGTATGAACTGCAATCACATTGGAAGCTGCTGCGGCAAATGTCTGGGAGCGCAATGACTCAGGGACAAAGTCAAAGCCTTGAACGGAAGTTAGAGCTTTCTTTAGTGCGAGTACGGCTGGAGACAGTGCTGCGTTAACAGCTTCTGCATAAGACTGGCCGATTGCCCATTTTTCAGCGTCCCTCAATGTTGCCCAAAGAGAGGGGACGAGTACAACTATGTTTCCGAGGGTGTGTTCAAATTGGGCGCCGGATTTGGTTTTTATTCCGGAAAGTAGAATGCTGAGAGTGGTCTTTTTGAAAAAATAAGGTGCAACCTGAAGTGTTGTTATCTCTGGGTCTGTACTCTTGAATGTTCGGCCTTCGAGTTCGGATCGGAACGCAACAAATTCTGCTGGGGCAATGTTCCCCTCTCGGCCAAGCACCGCATTGACGCAAGTCCGGAGGAAGGACAATGCTTCTTCTCGCGTCATCTCCTCGATCTCAGCGTCGTCCATATTAAGGCTGTCGAAGTGTGCCAATAGCTCTAGATGTTGAGTCAGTCGGGTCGCGTCAGTTGAGTTGATGAGGCCAAGCTCCTTGGCAAGCGTAATGGCTTCGTAGTTTGAGATACTGACCGTAGGTACTGAGTCTTCATCTAGGTCTGCTCGCCCTAGCATCTCACCGACAAAGGCCATGCCTAGCGATGCAAGTGCGCGTTTCAGTTGAGATAGGGCTTTGTTGAGTACAAAGCCCGCCATCATTTCGTATGCTTCTGACTGAAATGCTGTAATTATTTGCTTTTGATCGCGAGTACTAAGTGTTTTAGCAACGCTCGCTATAGCAGGCGCATTGTCTGCAGTCTTTGGGACTACTGCCCCTGTGGGCTCTTTCCAAGCTACAACGGAGTTATTCATTCGGGGCATCCTCGGCTTTTTGGCGGAAGTCTGTCCGACCATCCTGAGATCTGAAAAAAGCGGCTTTTAAGTCGCCGCCTACTAACTGACACATTGCAGTGAAGGCTCGACTCCGCGCTCCGCCTGACGACGGAGGAGCATCTATATCACTGCGTATGAAAGCGCGATATCCTAAGACGCGTCCCATGCTATTGAAAACAGTAATTCCATCGCTGCAGATGAACCCTGAAACCAGCTCTGCGGCGGCTTGCAGGCGGCTCACTGAAACTGCAGTTCTGCCCTCATCTAAGTGAAGTTTGAATCGCTCGTAAAGATCGACTGGTGGCCCAATCTGTACAGCATCTTGCAGCGTGATTGGTAGCTTATCCATATCCGAAGAAACAACGGCGATTAACGTGCCGTGACTATGCTTTATAGCCGACAGGAGCAGTCGCTCTAAAAAGCCTGCGAACATAGGCGCCTGAGATCCGACATTTTCGGATATGGTCTCGGCAAGCCTCATTACCTGCGCTTGGCTGTCTAATTCGGCGACATCAATATCATCGTTGAAGCGAAATTCAATGCCATGCCCAGAATTTGTCCTCACCTCAACTTTATTAGTGGCGCTCTGGGCAATTCTGACGATGGGGAATCCAGCGGAGAAGCCGTCTAAGACCACCTCGTCTACAGTCAAGGAAGATGGATCGCTACTCCCGCAGAAAACGCCATAGCGACATTTTTCCCCATTTGGCGATCTCTCAACGTAAATCCGCCAGTTGTCCCGGCAGAGTGGAGCGGCAGCCTTCAGGAGCTTGGGTCCTGCTGAGTCAAGAGGCTCATCGCCAGATAACGGCACATATTCACCCACACCTGCTCGCTGAAGGAGTTCGGAAATCGAATTGCAAATGAACACAGTGGGGGTCATGGGGACCCCTTCTTCTGTGTAGGCGGCTAGCCGGGAGACGATTCCAGCAATCAACCTTGATGTACGTGCGCAATCCAACTCTATTTCTCGAATGAGGTCCATCGTGTTAGTAACCAGATGAGACCGGAACGAGATGCTTTTTCCTGATGGCATTCAGAGCTGCCCTCCAAGGCGTGAAGGCTGGAATGTAGCATATAAGCCCCATACCCCATATGCTGGGACTATTCTCGCGTAGGGTCTAGCGCTCACCTGGTGAGGGCAAGCCTTCATGTAGGATTTTCCTAGGAGGCTGTGTGGCGTGGATAACGTTTACTTGCCCGCCAGGCTCTAAAATCGGCCGCAGTGGGTCGATTGCTGTCATCGGCTGATTCCGGCGTAGGTATTCCCAAAATTTCCCAACCATTTCGGAAACCGACACCTCTCCTGAACGGTCGCCTCCCGCCAAATCAAATGGGTAACAACCCATCGGTCTTGATCTCGTTCAGCACGAAAAAGGTGCGCACCTGGCGTACCCCGGGCAGGGCGATCAGCCGCTCGCTGTGCAGGCGGTTGAAGGCGGCGATGTCCTTGACCCTGAGCTTGATGAAGTAGTCCACGTCCCCGGCCACAAGGTAGCACTCGATCACTGGTGGCAGGGCGCGTGCGGCCGCTTCGAAGGCCTGGAAGGATTCCGGCGTCGACCTGTCCAGCACCACGCCCACCAGCACCGCCGTCTCCCGCTGCACGGCTTTGGGGTCGACCTGGGCCCTGACGCCGGTGATGACGCCGCTGTCGAACAGCTTGCGGGTGTGGTTCCAGCAGGCACTCGGACTGAGGGACACCTGGCGCGCCAACTCGGCATTGCGCAGGCGCCCGTCCTGTTGCAGCGCCCTCAGGATCTTGCGTTCGACGGGGGTGAGTTCCGCAGTATCGCTCATCGAAAGATTCTCCTTCAGCAGCGGGTATTTCCCGAATGTCCGGGTGTTACGTCCAGCATTACGGAAAGGAAGGCAGTTTTCGTACCGCATATTAGAAAGCACCTTCTCCAGGGCTTTGCCTAGCATGGATGGCGTCCTTTCAACCTCTGGAGTCGCCACCATGTCCCTGGATCTCGAAAAGCGCTTTCCCCGCGTCAAGCTCGGTTATTTCCCGTCCCCGCTGCACAAGCTGGAGCGCCTGTCGAAGGACCTCGGTATCGAACTCTGGGCCAAGCGTGACGACGTCTCGTCCGGTCTCGCCTACGGCGGCAATAAGGTGCGCAAGCTGGAATGGCTGGCGGCCGATGCCCTGGCCCAGGGCTGCGATACCCTGGTGTCCATCGGCAACATCCAGTCCAACCACACGCGCCAGGTCGCGGCCGTCGCCGCGGTGCTGGGCATGAAGTGCCGACTGGTCCAGGAGGAATGGACCAAGTGGGAAGACCCGGTCTACGACAAGGTCGGCAACATCCTGCTGTCGCGCCTGATGGGCGCCCAGACGCTGCTGGAAGGCGAGGGCTACTCCACCGCGGTGAAAGCCACCTGGGAGCGCGCCCTGGACGAAGTACGTCGTGAGGGCGGCAAGCCCTACGCCATTCCCGCCGGCGCCTCGGACCATCCCCTGGGTGGCCTCGGCTATGCCCATTTCGCCGATGAATTGGCCGCCCAGGAGCGCGACCAGGGCCTCTTCTTCGATACCGTGGTCACGGCCACCTGTACCGGTTCGACCCAGGGCGGCATGGTGGTGGGCTTTCGCGCCCAGGAGCGCGAGCGTCGCCTGATCGGTATCGACACGGCGGCGGACGCCGCGATGACCCGTGCCGCGGTGACCAAGATCGCGCGCAACACCGCCGAGATGATTGGCCTGGACAAGGAGATCCGCGACGAGGACGTCATCATCGAGCCGCGATTCTGCGGCCCCGACTACGGCTTGCCGGATGGCCCCACCGTCGAGGCCATCCGCTATACCGCGCAGATGGAGGGGATGCTCACCGACCCGGTCTACGAGGGCAAGTCCATGGCCGGGCTGATCGCCATGGCGCGCAGTGGCGAGATCGCCAAGGGCAGCCGGGTGCTCTATGTTCACCTCGGGGGCGCACCGGCGCTCAACGCCTACCACAACGCCTTCGCCTGAGCCCAGGCCACGACCGGTCACGAGGAGGTCCAGCATGACGATCCAACCCTGGACAGCGGTAGACGACCTCCGACCGGCCGTGGCGCTGGTCATCCTGCATGGCGGTCTCGACCCCGTGGTGACGGCTGAATTGCGCAGCGGCTTGCCCGGTTGCAGCGACCTGCCGGTGCTGCAACTGGAGGACGCCGGCGGGTTGCACGAGGAGTGGCTGGCGCAGGGTCCACACAGCCGGATCGTGGGGTTGTTGTCCCGGCTGGGCGGTGACTGCCTGCTGCTGGCGGTCGAGCCGGAGGGCTCTAATCAGTTGGAATGGCTGGGATCGGTCGCCGGTCAGCGCCTGCAGCAGTTCACCAGCGGCACGGCCACGGGCGAGCTGATCGCTCGCCTGCAACAGCTCAGACGCGAGCGGCTGCTGGCGGTGTTGCCACTTTGAGCGTAGCCGTCAGGCCAGCCGCTCGACCTGTTCGGCGATCAGCGCCCTGATCGCCCGCAGGCAGCGCAACTCGCCGGCGAAGACCGCCCGCAACTCCGGCCGCGCGCCGGCCAGAATCTTATTCTCCCGCTCGGTCTGTTCCAGCAGCTGCTGAGCCTGGGAGGGCAGGCGTTGCCGTAGGCGTTGCAACTGGGCAGCAGCCGGCGAGCGCTTGATACCCAGCGCTTCGGCTGCATCCAGCAGCCGCTCGCGGTCGATGGCCGCCAGCCGGTTTTCACCGAGGATCGGCCAGGCGAGGGTGGTTACGTCCGGCCAGCGCTGCTGGTCGAAGGCGCGGCTCTCGTATACCGCCGTGCAGAGCAGGTCATAGCAGGGCGCCAGGGCCAGCCCCCGCGGTGAGACCAGAAAGCCCAGATTCTTCAGATGAGCATCGGTGTTGCCCACCAGCACGTTGAAGGCTAGCCAGGTGAACAGCCGCGTCCGGGTCACGGCGGGCGCCTCGCACAGCCGGGCCAGCTCGGCCAGGCGCTCCACGCTACCCGCCTGGTACTTGAAATGACGATCCAGACCCAGCACCTGGCAGGCGTCGATGCCGTGGCGCCGTTGCCAGCCGCCCGGGGTACGGACGCGGTCGAAGCGCTCGATCAGATAGACCGGCTCGGGCACGTAGCGGCGCTCGACGGCGGGAACCATCAGCCCGGCCAGACCCGCCAGGCGCATGGTGAACCACTCGTTGATCACCGAATGGGCGAAGGCCTCGTGGGGATGGTCCGGCTTGAGGATATGGGTAGAGGGCAGGGCGCCCACGGGTTCCTGCAGCCCCTGGTCATCGAGGATCACCGCCAGCTTGTGCTGGGCGCCGGCCAGCGACATGCGCTTGTGCGCCTCGTGGGTCAGCGGCAGCTGCGGCATGGCCTGGATCCGCCGGGAGAGATCGGCATCGCTCAGGGGGCGGCGATCTCCCGGCGGCAGGCGCTGACCTTCGGCGAGCAGGGTAAGGGAGCCGGCGGATTCGGCGCCGTACCAGCTCAGCAGGGCGAAGGCATCGGCGGCATCCAGGCGCGCATCCTGGGCGAGCAGTTGCCGCTGGCCTTCCTCGGGCAGCAGGTTGTCGAAGTACCACTGCACCGGTCGCTGCGAACTGCCATCGATCAGCGGCGCTCGCTGCAAGGGCAATTGCGGACAGAGCCCGAAGGCCTGCCAACCCGGCTCGTACTGGAACGACCAGATACCGTTCTCGTCAGCCAGCCGACCCACCAGCTGGTCGTCGATCCAGGCCAGGAGTTCACGCCTCATGGTGTCCGGGTATCCGGCTGGGCTTCCACCTCGGGGGGCAGATCCACGATCATGCGCACGCCCAGGCCTTCCAACACCTGGAACAGCTTGCCCCATTGGACGGTTTCGCCACCGCGCTCGACCTTGCCGAGAAAGTTTTCACTGACGCCGAGACTGCCGGCGGCATCGTCCTGGCGCAAGGCCTGGGCCTTGCGGGCCTGGCGGACGAGGGCGCCAAGGTCGGCGGCATTCTTGAGTAGCACCTGCATGATTTATCCTCACGAGCGTGAGGATCAGGCTAACGCTAAAGGGATGGCCCGTGCAATCCTCAAGGTCGTGAGGATTTTAGCTATCCAAGCTATTATTCAGATCGAATCCTTTCGATCGTGAGGATTTATATCTACAGTCACCGTCGTGCGCCCAGCTGCTGGGGCGCCAGAAAGGCGCTGTGGAAGTAGCTGCGAAAGGCCTGCATGGCCGGCGTCAGTGGATGCTCCCTGTGCCAGGCCAGCCCCACGCTCATGGGGGTGATGGGCTCCACCAGGGTGCGCGTTTCCAGGCGCTTGCCCTCCAAGGACCAGGGGCGATAGACCAGGTCGGAGAGGATGGCCACGCCGCTGCCGTTGGCCATCATGCTGCGTACGGCCTCCACCGAGCTGGTGCGCAAGCGCACCTGGGGTTCAAGGCCTGACTGGCGCCAATAGCGCATGGCGCTCTGTTCGGCTTCGTCGACGGTGAGCAGTACATAGGGCTCGCGGGCGACGTCGGCCAGGCTGACGTTGGGCCTATCACGCAGGGGATGGCCACTGGGCAGCCAGAGTCGGCGTTCGGAATTGAAGAGCGTCTCGGAGACGATGTCCTCGTGGGTCAGGTTGGCGGTCAGCACCACCGCCATGTCGATACGCTTGTCCAGCAGCGCTTCCTCGATGGCCTGGCGTTCCTGCTCGTGCACCGCCACCGTCACCTCGGGATAGAGCTGTGCCAGGCGTTGCAGGTGGTGGGGGAGGAAGTAGCCGATCACCGTGTAGCTGGCGGCAATGCGCAGCTCGCCGCTGGCGCGGTGGTCGGGCAGGGCGCTGCTCAGGGCGTCGTCGACCCCGCGCAGGATGCCGTAGGCATGGTTGAGGAAATGCCGACCGGCGTCGGTCAAGGCCATCCCCTGGGCCGAACGGACGAACAGGCTGGCACCCAGCAGGCCCTCCAGCTCCTGGATGGCGCTGGTCACCGCCGACTGGGAGATGTTCAGGTGGATGGCGGCCTGGGAGATCTGACCCAGTTCGGCGGTCGCGGCAAAGTAGCGCAGTTGACGCAGGGTTAGGGCCATAGGATCGTCCTGAGGTATCGATTTTTCCGAACGCTGAACCTTTGATAATAAATCTTCCCAAGGGGGCAGGGCAGTCCTAAGGTCGAGGACAACGCACCGCTGCCAGGGAATACCGCAATGATCAAGGTGGACTTCAATTCCGACATGGGCGAGGGCCTGGGCGCCTGGACCCTGGGCGACGGCGTGGATGACCAGCTGCTCGACCTGGTCAGCTCGGCCAATATCGCCACTGGCTTCCATGCCGGCGATCCCAGCCTCATGCAGCGCACCGTGCTGCAGGCCAAGGCGCGCAACGTGGCCATCGGCGCCCATCCGGGCTATCGCGATCTGGTGGGCTTCGGTCGCCGCCCGCTGCAGATGACCGCCGAAGAACTGGTGGCCGATATCGTCTACCAGCTCGGTGCCTTGCGTGAATTCGCCCGCTTGCATGGCTTGTGCCTGCAACACCTCAAGCCCCATGGCGCGCTGTTCATGCACCTGTCACGGGACGAGGCGGCGGCCCGCCTGCTGGTGGAGACCCTGCAGCGGCTCGAACCCGAGCTGCTGCTCTATTGCCTGCCCAACTCCGCCACCTGGCGTATCGGTCGCGAGCTGGGACAGCCCCTGGTACGCGAGTTCTATGCCGACCGGGACTACGACGCCAGCGGCTCCATCGTACTGGTCCGGCGCGTGGGCGCCCTGGATCCCCAGGCGGTGGCCGAGCGAGTGCTGAGAGCCTGCCAACAGGGGCGGGTCGCCACGGTGGAGGGGGGCGAGGTCGAGGTGACCTTCGAATCCATCTGCCTGCACAGCGATACCCCCGGTGCGCTGGGCCTGGCGCAGGCCATTCGCCAGCGCCTGGACGCCGCCGGTATCGCCGTGCGCGCACCCCGCGCCGACTAGTTCCGCGTTCGATACTGGCGCCCGAGACGCCGGATCCTTCATCTATTAGCTACGCCTGCCTTTCCGACAACATCGCCTAGAAGAGGAATCGTCATGGCCGAACATTCGGTGCTCTCGCCCCTGCCCGGGACGTTCTATCGCAAACCCACGCCTGATGCTGCGCCCTATGTGGATGTCGGGGAAACCGTCACCGCCGGTACCGTGATCGGCCTGGTCGAGGTGATGAAGCAATTCTCGGAGGTCCACGCCGAGGTCGCCGGGACCCTGACGGCCTTCGTGGTCGAAGACGGCGATCCAGTCGAGCCGGGTCAGTTGTTGGCCACCCTGAGCGGAGCCGACTCGTGAGCACGACAGGGGGCGGCATCCGCCGTCTGCTGGTCGCCAATCGTGGCGAGATCGCTGTCCGTATTCTGCGCGCCGCCAAGGCCTTGAACATCGAGACGGTGCTGGCCTGCAGCGAGGCGGACCAGGATTCCCTGGCGGCGCGGCAGGCCGATGCCGTGGTGGTGATCGGCCCGGCGCGGGCGGATCGCAGCTACCTCAACATCGACGCGCTGCTCAAGGCGCTGCACGACAGCGGCGCCGATGCGGTCCATCCCGGCTATGGCTTCCTGGCCGAGAGCGCGGCCTTTGCCGATGCGGTGAAGGAGGCCGGTGCCATCTTTGTTGGCCCCTCGGGTGACATCATTCGCCGCATGGGCGACAAGGCCGAGGCGCGGCGTACCGCCCTGGCGGCTGGCGTGCCGGTGGTGCTTGGCTCCGCCGGCGAACCGGCCGATATAGAAGCGGCCATAGCGGCAGCCGAGACGGTGGGCTATCCGCTGCTGATCAAGGCGTCGGCGGGAGGAGGAGGCCGGGGCATCCGCCTGGCCCGCGATGCCGCCGAACTGGCGCGGGAATTTCCCCTCGCTCAACGTGAAGCCCAGGCCGCCTTTGGTAACGGTGCCCTCTATCTGGAGCGCTTCATCGAGCACGCTCGCCATATAGAGGTACAGATCCTGGGCGATGGTCAGCGCGCGGTGCATCTGTTCGAACGCGAATGCTCGTTACAGCGTCGCCGTCAGAAACTTCTGGAAGAAGCACCATCACCGGTGCTGAGCGCTGCCCAGCGCGAGACCCTCTGCGCCAGCGCGGTCCGGCTGGCCGAAAGTCTCGGCTATCGCGGCGCGGGCACCCTGGAATACCTGTTCGACGAAGCCCGGGGCGAGTTCTTCTTCATCGAGATGAATACCCGCATTCAGGTCGAGCATCCGGTCAGCGAGATGGTCACCGGCATCGACCTGGTCCAGGCCATGCTGTGCATCGCCGGTGGCGAACCCCTGCGGCTGCGCCAGGAAGACATCCATCTGCTGGGCGCGGCCATCGAGCTGAGGCTCAACGCCGAGGACCCGGCGCGCAATTTCTTCCCCAGTCCCGGAACGGTCGAGCAGCTCGCCTGGCCGCGTGGCGCGGGCATCCGCGTCGACAGCCATCTCTATGCCGGCTATCGGGTGCCGCCTTACTACGACTCGCTGCTGGCCAAGCTCATCGCCCATGGCGCCGACCGCACCGAGGCGCTGGCCCGTGCGCGTCAGGCGCTAGACGAGTTGCGCGTTACCGGCATGGCCACCACCGCATCCCTGCATCGACGGCTGCTGGACGAACCCTGGGTGATCGAAGCCCGCTTCGACACCGGTACCCTGGAACACTGGCTGGCCGAGGAGATTTCCGCATGACGACCACGATCCGCTATAGCTTCGGCGGCGACGAGCACCTGTTCGTCGAACTGTCCGAGAGCATGTCCCTGGAGGCCTTTTTCCGCGGCCTGGCCATGACCCGCGCGGTGCAGGCGCTGCAATTGCCCGGCATCCACGACATCTGCCTGGCCAATGCCTCCTTCCAGATCCGCTTCGATCCCGACGTGCTGCTGCCCGACCGGCTCCTGGCAGCCGTCCAGGGCGTGGAAGACCAGGCAGTGGCCGAGCGGCAACTGGCCACGCGGCTGATCGAAATCCCGGTGCTCTACAATGATCCCTGGACCCACGAGACGCTGATGCGCTTTCGCGATCGCCACCAGGATCCCACCGCCACTGACCTGGAATACGCCGCGCGCATCAACGGCCTGGCCGATGTCGAAGCCTTTATCGCGGCCCACAGCGGCGCGCCCTGGTTCGTCTCCATGGTGGGCTTCGTGGCCGGACTGCCGTTCATGTTCCAGATGGTGGAGCCGGAGCGGCAGCTGCAGGTGCCGAAGTACCTGCGGCCCCGCACCGACACGCCCAAACAGACCCTGGGTCACGGCGGCTGCTTCGGCTGCATCTATTCGGTCCGCGGCGCCGGTGGCTACCAGATGTTCGGGGTGACGCCAGCGCCCATCTACGATCCGGCGCAGCGCCTCGACTATCTGCAGGAGCACATGGTGTTCTTCCGGCCCGGTGACATCGTCCGCTTCCGCGCCATCGACCGGGTCGAATACGACCGCATGCTGGCCGAGGTAGAGGAGGGTAGCTTCACCCTGAACATACGCCCCGTGGACTTTTCCCTGGACGCCTTTCTCGACGATCCCCGTGGCTATCCGCGCGCCCTGATGGAGGAGCCGGCATGATCAAGGTACTCAACCCCGGCCTGGCTACCGCGATCCAGGACCTCGGTCGCGAAGGCTACTATCACCTGGGCATTCCGCCGTCCGGCGCCATGGACAGCTATGCCTTGCGCGCGGCCAATCTGCTGGTGGGCAATGCACCCGGCGCCGCCGCGCTGGAATGCACCTTGCTCGGGCCAGAGCTGCAGTTCGCCGAAGACGCCCTGGTCGCCCTGAGCGGCGCGCGTATGACGCCACGCCTGGACGGCGCCGAAATGCCGCTGGACGAGGCCTTCATGGTGCGGGCCGGCCAGGTGCTCAAGTTCGATTACCTCAAGGCCGGTGCCCGCGGCTATCTGGCGGTGGCCGGAGGCTTCGATGTGCCCGAGGTGCTGGGCAGTCGTTCGACCTATACGCTGGGTGGCCTCGGTGGCTTCCAGGGTCGACGTCTTGCCGCGGGAGACGAATTGCCGATCGGAACGCCAGCGGCAGCTGCCAAGCCTGGAACTCGATTACCGAGCGATCTGGTACCGGCCTGCGGCGGCGAAGTGACCTTGCGTGTCGTACCCGGGCTTTATCATCACCGCCTGACCGCGGAAGCCGCCGAGGCCTTTTTCGCAGATACCTGGACGGTGGGCTCCGAAGCCGATCGCATCGGCTATAGATTCAAGGGCGGTCGACCGCTGGCATTCACGCCACGCGAACAACCCTTTGGTGCCGGCTCGGATCCATCCAATATTGTCGACAGCTGTTATCCCATCGGCTCGATCCAGGTACCGGCGGGCCTCGAACCCATCGTCCTGCACCGAGACGCGGTGTCGGGCGGTGGCTACGCCATGATCGGCACGGTCATCAGCAGCGACCTAGATCTGATCGGCCAACTGCAGCCTAACCAGAAGGCGCGGTTCGTCGCCGTAACGCTGGAAGATGCATTAGCGGCACGCCGGATCTACCAGGAACGCTTGCAGCGCCTGCAGCAGGCCTTGGCTGGATGACTGGCGACAATCAGCCAGAACGTTCAACGGTGAGCTGAAAGATCCTGAAGGCGCGGTCGGTAACAGGCGCGTCTTCAGGATCGTCGCTGAACGACCTTTAGCAGAAACGCTGAGCAGCGATGCGTGCGGGTGACACTGGATGCCGGCGAGAAATTGTTCTGCAGCCGTGTACAGGTCCAGCGGTGCAAGCCAAAGACGGTTTTGTTCGCACAGCGAAGATTCGTCACAAGCAGCAATTGCTGCAGTTAAAAATAAGCTGGTCGACGATGCCAGGGTAGGGAAGTCGAAGCCGAGCCTGGTCTGGCAGTAATAAGGGAGAAAGGCAGTGGGCTAATTGGATGGCAAAGGGCAATGACCAGCACCTGTCCATATCCAATTTAACATAATATACATTATGCGAAGTTATGGTTATGGAGTGCTGCATCGAGTGGCTGCCTTTTCACGTTGGCTGCTTTCTTCCATTTCCTGCGATCTGGTCATTTTGCCTGGCATTACGGCTTCGGGCATTTAGATCGCCGCTTGCCACACCCGTACCGCAAATTCCGCAGCGCCCGTTTGTACAAGACGCCGTCGACAGCTTTAATCGGATGGCGTCCTTTCCCGGAGCTCTTTCCGATTGTCGCGCCTCTGCCTGTATCACCACGCGCGAATGTCCTGGGTTTCCAACAAGTATTCCATCCCGAGGAGTTTTCAATGGCTTATCAAGCCGCTTCCGATCGCTATGACCGTATTCCTTACCGCCGCGTGGGTCGCAGCGGTCTCGTGCTGCCGGCGCTGTCGCTGGGCCTGTGGCACAACTTCGGCGACACCACGCCGCTGGATCGTCAACGCGCCTTGCTGCGCACTGCCTTCGATCTGGGCATCAATCACTTCGACCTGGCCAACAACTACGGGCCGCCCTATGGCAGCGCCGAGATCAATTTCGGTCGGCTGCTGCGCGAAGACTTCGCGGCCTACCGCGACGAACTCATCATCTCCAGCAAGGCCGGTTGGGACATGTGGCCCGGACCCTATGGCCAAGGTGGCGGCTCGCGCAAATACGTCCTGGCCAGCCTGGATCAGAGCCTCAAGCGTCTTGGTCTGGATTACGTCGACATCTTCTATTCGCACCGTTTCGACGAGCACACGCCGCTGGAAGAAACCGCCAGTGCCCTGGCCACGGCGGTCCAGCAAGGCAAGGCGCTCTATATCGGCATCAGCTCCTATTCGGGCACCAAGACCCGGGAAATGGCCAAGTTGCTGGCCGACTGGAAGATCCCGCTGCTGATCCACCAGCCGGCCTACAACCTGCTCAATCGTTGGATCGAAAAGGATCTGCTGGATGCGACCGAGGACATCGGCAGTGGCGTGATCGCCTTTACGCCGCTGGCCCAGGGGTTGCTGACCGACAAGTACCTCAATGGCGTTCCGGCCGAGGCCCGGGTCAATCAGCCCGGTGGCCAGTCGCTGCAGCAAGGCCATCTGTCCGACGAGAACCTGGCCCGAGTACGCGCTCTGGATGCCATCGCCAAGCGCCGCGGCCAGAGCCTAGCGCAGCTGGCCCTGGCCTGGACCCTGCGCGATCCGCGCATCACCAGCGCCCTGATCGGCGCCAGTCGACCCGAGCAGATCGTGGAAAACGTGGCAGCCCTGGACAACCTGACCTTTACCGCCGAGGAACTGGCCGAGATCGATACCCATGCGGTCGAAGGCGACATCAATCTCTGGGCCAAGCCGTCCAGCGCGGAATAAAGCCCCGTTTGGCGTAGCTGGCGCTCCAGCGTCAGCTACGCCTACCTTTATAGGATCCTCCCAGGGCATAACCGCCCTCACCCAGGCGGCTGCTGACGCCGCGTCCCGATCTGCTCCTGGCGATACTGGCTGGGCGTCTGTCCGGTCTCGTTGCGAAAATGCCGGTTGAAATTGGACAGATTGGAATAGCCCACCTCGAAGCAGATGGTGGCAATGGACAGCTCCGCCTGCCGCAGCAGACGACAGGCCCGCTGGATGCGCAGCTTGCGCGCCAGTTCGATGAAGCCGTGGCCGGTAACCTTCTTGAAGAAGCGTGAAAACCCCGCCTCGCTCATGCCGACGCGCCTGGCGATCACCGGCAGCCGGATATCTTCGGTGAGCTCGCTCAGCAGATAGTCGAAGGCCTGGTGCACCCGGGCGGCGCTACGGGCGTCCAGCGCCGGCGCATAACAGGCACTGGCCAGGACGATCCGCTCGCTTTCCGGCGCCCGGGACAGCAGGCCCAGCAAAGCGAATAGCTTGAGCAGGCGCTCGGCGCCCTGGGCCTGGCCCATCGCCTCGATCAATGCAGCCGCCTGCCGGGCCGTGTCGGCCCTGAACTCCAGGCCGCGCCTGGCCTGTTCCAGCAAAGGTAGATAGTCGCCCAGCTCGGGAGCCACGGTGCTCAGCGAGCGCAACAGCTCGCCATTGAACTGGATGACCACATCGCGCCCGGCGAGCACCTCGCCGGGTGGCAGATCGCCGATCCAGTCGTGCGGCAGGTCCGGCCCGATCATGGCCACGTGGCCAGCCGCGAACGGCCCGACATAGTCACCGGCCAGTAGCCGTCCGCTACCCTGGCGGATCAGATGGATCTCGTACTCGGGATGGTGATTCCAACGCGCCAAGGCATAGGGATAGTCGTGCTCGTACCAGCGAAAGCTCTGGTCGGGCGCGGCAAGGATCACTTCCAGCTCTGCCGGCCGCGCCTCGAGGAAGGCGGTCGCCTTCATGATGTACCTCTACTTGTTCTTGTAGGCCCACACCGGCCGGCCTGGCTATCGATGCTTTTTTGACCTCGGCGCGCTGAGCGATCCAGGTCAAAAATGTATCGGCAACTGGTCAATGCCAGGTTAGCCAGCGGCTTGGCCCTGCTGTTGTAATCCTCTCCAGCGGGCCTGTCGAGATCAGATTTATATCGGCGGCCAGCCATTCATAACAACAAGCTGCCCGCCGTGGCAGTCACGGAGAGAAGAAGATGAAGCGCCCTATCGCGTTGCTGCTGTTGGCCGGTCTCGGACTGACCGGTGTTGCCCAGGCCGTCGAATCGGTCACCGTTGCCACCGTCAACAACAGCGACATGGTGCGCATGCAGCGCCTGTCCCAGGTCTTCGAAAAACAGCACCCCGACATCAAGCTCAATTGGGTGGTACTCGAAGAAAACGTGCTGCGGCAGCGGCTGACCACCGACATCACCACCGGTGGTGGCCAATTCGACGTACTGACCATCGGCACCTACGAAACCCCGCTGTGGGGCGCCAAGAACTGGCTGGAGCCGCTCGACAACCTGCCTGCCAGCTATGACGTCGAAGACATCTTCCCGGCGGTCCGCCAGGGGCTGTCGGTCAACAACCGTCTCTATGCCCTGCCGTTCTACGGCGAAAGCACCGTCACCTACTACCGCAAGGATCTGTTCAAGGCCGCCGGCCTGCAGATGCCCGACAAACCGACCTGGACGCAACTCGCCGCCTTCGCCAGCCAGCTCAACCAGCCGGACAAGGAGCAATACGGTCTCTGCCTGAGAGGCAAGGCCGGCTGGGGGGAAAACGTCGCGCTGCTCAGCCTGATGGGCAACGCCTTCGGCGCGCGCTGGTTCGACGAACAATGGCAGCCCGAACTAACCAGTCCCGAGTGGACGGCAGCGGCCAATTTCTACGTCGACAACATGAAGAAGTACGGCCCGCCCGGGGCTTCCAGCAACGGCTTCAACGAGAACCTGGCCCTGTTCAACAGCGGCAAGTGCGCGCTCTGGGTGGATGCCAGCGTCGCCGGCTCCTTCACCACCGACAAGAGCCAGAGCAAGGTGGCCGATGCGGTCGGCTTCGCCGCCTCGCCCCATGAGGTCACCGACAAGGGCTCGTCCTGGCTGTATGCCTGGTCACTGGCGATCCCGGCGAGCGCCAAGCACAAGGAGGCTGCCAAGACCTTCATCACCTGGGCGACTTCCAAGGAATACATCCAGCTGGTGGCCGATCAGGACGGCATCGCCAACGTACCGCCGGGCACGCGCCAGTCCACCTACAGCCCGGCCTACCTGAGCGCGGCGCCCTTCGCCAAGATCACCCTGGAGATGATGCAGCACGCCGACCCGGCTCATCCCTCGGCCAAGCCGGTGCCCTATGTCGGCATTCAGTACGTGACCATTCCCGAGTTCCAGGCCATCGGCACCTCGGTCGGCAAGCTGTTCTCCGCCGCCCTCACCGGCCAGATGAGCGTCGAGCAGGCCCTCGATGCGGCTCAGACCTCGACGACCCGCGAAATGAAACGCGCGGGCTATCTCAAGTAACGATCCTTTACCCAAGACCTGACCGCGCGCTGCACCGCGCGGTCAGTCTCTCGATTGGAGCCAAGACCATGAACAGACTGGAAGGAAAAAGCGCCCTGATCACCGGCGCCGCCCGCGGTATCGGCAGGGCTTTCGCCCAGGCCTACCTCAAGGAAGGCGCGACGGTGGCCATCGCCGACATCAATATCGAACGAGCACGCGAGACCGCCGAGGAGCTGGGCGAGCGCGCCTATGCCCTGGCCATGGACGTCACCGACCAGGCGTCCATCGACACGGCCATCACCCAGGTGATCGCCACCGCCGGCAAGCTCGACATCCTGGTCAACAATGCCGCCCTGTTCGACCTGGCACCCATCGTCGAGATCTCCCGGGAAAGTTATGACCGACTGTTCGCCATCAACGTGGCCGGCCCCCTGTTCACCCTGCAGGCCGCCGCGCGACAGATGATCGCCCAGGGGCATGGGGGCAAGATCATCAATATGGCCAGCCAGGCCGGGCGCCGCGGCGAAGCCTTGGTTGCCGTCTATTGCGCGACCAAGGCCGCGGTCATCAGCCTGACCCAGTCGGCCGGCCTCGACCTCATCAAGCACCGCATCAACGTCAATGCCATCGCCCCCGGCGTGGTCGACGGTGAGCATTGGGAGGGTGTGGACGCCCTTTTCGCCCATTACGAGCAACGGCCGCTGGGCGAGAAGAAGCGCCTGGTCGGTGAAGCCGTACCCTACGGTCGCATGGGAACAGCCGAGGACCTGGTCGGCATGGCGCTGTTCCTGGCGTCCAGCGACAGCGATTTCGTGGTCGCCCAGACCTACAACGTGGACGGCGGCAACTGGATGAGCTGAGCGCTAGACGGTCAGCTCAGGTCGTGCAAATCCTTGGCGATCGCCGGCCCGATCTGGAGGTCGGCAAAGCTGACCTCCAGGCCTTCGCGCTGCGGCGAGCAGCAATAGGGGCCAACTCGTAGGTCCGCACCCTCTTCGCTGGCGAATCGGCACAGCCGCAACAGCGGCCAGGTCAGGCCATCCAGGGAGTACTGGATGCGCAGCACCTCGTCATGCAGCGTCATGCGCAGCCAGAAACCGCGGACGGCATCGGGCATCGGCCCCAGGGCCCAATCGGAATGCCCTAGGGTGAGCACGCTGCCCAGATGGGCGATGCCATCGTTGATCTCGAGCCCCGTCTTGCACCAGCGATCGCTACCCTGCCGTACCATCAGGCCAGCCTGATCGTACAGCTCGGTGAAGGTCCCGGTGATCCGTACCTGCACGGTGAAATCCGCACCGGCCGCATAACCGCGGAAATGCCCGCTGTCACGCTCGAAGCCGTATTGGGTCTTCTGCCAAAAGTCGGTTCCGCTATCGGTACTGATGTGCAGCAGGCCATCCGTATCGGACCAGCTCGTCGGTTCGTTCAGCCACTGGGCAGGCAAGGTCTTCGCAAGGCTCATGGACAGGTATCCGCGGCTGATGGGCTGCGCACACGATAGATCAAGGACGCGGGATGCGCCAAACTCGGACCGTGAATCCCTAGCGATACAACGCCAGCAGCTGATGGGGATAGAGCTTGGTGACCATCATCAGCAGGATGACGAACATCCCGAGGAAGCCGGCGACACCCATCCAGAACCAGAGTCTGTAGGCTCGCTGAAAATCCGGGCCAAGCGCCTCGCCGCGCTCCGAGGCTCGCCGTGCAAGCTTCAGCATTCGCCCCTGCAGCCAGAGCACCGGCAACCAGAGCGCTCCTACGGCGAAAAATACCAGGAGTGAGCCGAACACCCAGCCGGAGGATGCCGACAATCCCATCAGCGTGACCAATGCGATGCCTGTGCCCAACTGCAGAAAGCCGGCGGGTGTGGTGATCCAGGTATCGAAGAACACCACCATGCGTGCGACCTGGGCAATGACCTGAGGTATACGACTGCGTGTGGCAGCGATCAGATAAAGGTAGGAGCCCATGCCGAATCCGAACAGGAACACCGCGGCCAGGATATGCAGGTACTTCAGTACCAGATAGGTCATCGCGACCACTCCGTGACCGTGATGAACGAAGGCCCTATCGCCTCCAGATACTCCTGCAGATCTATTTCGCCCACACAGACGCGAGCGCCTGGCGTGGGCTGGAAGCCTGTTGCCATCTTGCAAGCCAAGGCAATGGCTGCACAGCAGGGTATCTGCGGGCCCTTGTCGTGCGTAGCCAGAAGCTCCCAGCGGTAGCGCGATGGTTGCTCATCTTTGACACCGCCCAGCTCCAGATAGAAGGCGCTTTTACCGTTGCCAAAAGCCTCGAACCGGCGGCCCAGGCGATGCAGCCTGCTGGCGATGCCATCAGGTCGGCTGATGAGTCCACTCCGTATGGCGCGTGCCAACAGATGATTGGCGAAGGTGCCCAGGGCGAGACCTGGACCGGCCTTGAAGCAGACGTCACGAAGACCATAGCGCTCTGGAAATACCGCCATGTCAGGCACATCCACGTTGGCCACGAGACGCCGACCACGCATGCCTGTTATGGATACCCACTCCAGGCCATACCAGCCAGGCACCTGCTCCAGCCGTCCATTGCGTTGCTGGGGAACGGGACGTCCGGCATAGCTGAGTACGCCCTGGACGGTGGAAAGCCCGGGCATCTTGGCAGAGGACGTGATGCCGTAGCGCAGGCTGCGCGCGCGAAAATCGCCACCTGCCTTCGCGAGAAAAGCCTCAATGACGGCGGCGGACAGCGTAGGAACGGAGCTGCAGCCACTGAGCACAGCCACGCCGCGAGACCTTGCGGACTCGTCGAGCTGGGTGATACCCGCCACGAATTCCCGTGCATCGGATAGATCACAGTAATGCGCGCCTGCGGCTATGCAGGCCCTGGCCACCGCATAGTCCTGCCCTTGAAAAGGCCCCGCAGTGTGAATGACGAGTCCGACCTGGAACGCGCTTAGCGCTTTGGCGAAGTCAGTGCCGAGCACATCGCCCTGCCAAAATCGGGTGCCTAGTTCCTGCGCCAACTGGGCTATCTGCGCTCCGCGCCCTGCGAGCACAAGCTCGATCCCGTCCACTCGCGCCAGACGGCGGCTGATGATGGAGCCGAAATTTCCATACGCTCCCACTACCATCACGTTCAAACTCACCAGTACCCGCTCCCCTTTCCAGCCAAGCCGTGTCGTCAGCCTCTCTGGCGACGCCCTTCCTGTGAGCATAGGCCAACAAGGACGGGAGCACCGGCCAAGGGCAACGCTTTCTCAGGACGGGGGGATGGGCTTAAGGCAGGCGGGGCTAGATGTGGCTGCTTGACGTCTTGCAAGTGGTATTGGAGCGTTTTGGCAAGCATGAAAAAAGGGAGCCCTAAGGCTCCCCTGTTCAAGTACGTCTGCTGTCCTCTTGTTCTTGTTGTCGGACGTCAACGTCATCGATCTTTGGTACGCCCCACCAAGGAGGTGGGAAGTGAACAGATTACTTTGGTCGCTCTGGCGAGTTCCAAAATGATCGGTTCGCGAGCCTTGGCCGTCTTGTTCTTGTTGTGGGCGGTTAGCGGCGCATCTTGTTGTTCTTGTGCCAGTAATAAAGCACTCGCCGTGCCAACATTTATAAGCCATTGAAATTGCTGGGTTTAATAGATTCGGGCTTGCCGTTCACACAGTTGTTGCGGAGGATTTCGTTACCTTTTCACTCGGTGGCGAAGGATCTGGTTACGACATTCATCTCCTCGGTAACGCCACTGACCCTCAACGACTGTAGGTCGAGCGCTTGAGGGTCGCCTCGTTGTTGCGCTGGGCGGCGGGACGTTCCGGATTGTCGGTAGGCAGGTAGAGCAGCCGCGTGGCCAGGACCTCGCGACGCGGCTTGATGTCGGGTCGCAGCGCTCCGCGCTGGGTGCGGTCGAAATCGCGCAGATCGACGACCTGCATGCCGTCCTCGGCCGGTACCACGAAGACCGGCAGGTTCGCGTGGATCATGGCGTCATAACGGCTTTCCTCACCGAACCAGAGCATCGCCCGTGGATGCGGGGCGATCTTCTTGTGCCGGACCAGGATGTCGTCATCCGCCATGCGATTGAGCGCCTGGTGTTCCTGCCATTCCGGGGTGCGATCTAGGGCGATTCGCTCGCGGTCGGCGCGCGCCATGGCCAGGGTTTTCAGTTGTTCCCGTACCTTGGACACCTTTACCCGCTCTCCTCCGGCGGTATGACCGGCCCAGGTGAAGGTCAGCTGGCGGACCGGATCGGGAAAGCCGTGCACCTTGCGGATCAGCTGCTTGGTATTGAAGGCCCCTCCCAGCGCCTTGCGCATGATGCGCGGTCGCGCCTCGGGCGCCAGTTCCAGCTCCAGACGCGTCTGCTCGATGGCGGCACTGAAGGCCGCCTTGCAGCTATTGATGGCCAGGATCTCCTCCATCAACGGCTCGGCCAGCGCGATATAGCCTGGCAAGCGACTGACGGTGCCTGGTGCCTGCCCTGGCTGCAGGTGGAAAGCCAGCAATGCGTCGCGGGTGAGCTCCACCGCGGCGCTGCCCTCGAAAGCCTCCACGGCGATGTGATCCGGCACTCGCTGCTGCGCCAACAAAGGCAGTCGCCAGACCCGGGCGGCTATCACCTTGCCGGGCCAGCGCTCATTGAAGATGGCGATGCTCCGCTTGAGGTCTTCGAACGCGTTCTTGATGTCTTCGTGCATGGCCAACTCCAACCTGATAACTACCAGATTGTAGCATTTACAAGAACTTGGGCCTCTTCTTGATAGCTGTGCAGAGGGTTATCATGAAACTCTTCTACGCTAGAGGGGTGGTATTGCTATTCAGAGGCTGCAGTTTCTGGGTAAATTGCGAACGACCATCCTGATCCCTGAGGGTGACCTGCAATTCCGCGGTCGTGCCGTCGATCTCGACCTCGCCGAAGAACTGAAAGCCACTAAGGGGTGACGTATTGGCCTGGGGGGGCGCCTTGTGGAACACCACCTCGGGGCCGAAGGTGGCATCCAGCGGGTTGGGACCGAAGCTGCCGGCATTGAGGGGCCCTGCCACGAACTCCCAGAAGGGCTCGAAATCCTTGAACGCCGCCCGGTCCGGGTGATAGTGATGCGCGGCGCAATAGTGCACGTCCGCGGTAAGCCAGACGGTATTGCGAATCCCCTGCCTCGCGATGAAGCTCAGCAGATCGGCCGTCTCCAGCTCCCGCCCCTTGGGGGCACCCGGATCGCCATTGGCGATGGCCTCCCAGCGCGCCTGGCCCTGCGCATCCTTGCCGTCCGGGACCTGCAGCCCGATGGGCATATCGGCCGCGATGACTTTCCAGGTCGCCCTGGACGCCTTCAGCTCCTTCTTCAGCCAGTCGAGTTGCTCCTGACCGAGGAAGGCACCCTGACCGCCCTCCTCGTCACCCAGGTTCCTGTCATTGCCGGCACGATAGCTGCGCATGTCCAGCACGAAGACATCCAGCAAGGGGCCGTAGGCGATGCGGCGGTAGATGCGCCCTGCCCCGTCTGCCGAGACGCCGCGCATGGGTGCGTACTCCAGAAAGGCCTGGCGTGCCCTACCACTCAGGACATTGATGTCCTTGACCTGGTAGCGCTCGTCCAGCGTCTTACTCGGCGACCAGTTATTGGTGGTCTCGTGGTCGTCCCACTGCCATACCTGGGGCACTTCGGCGTTGAAGCGCTTCAGATGGTCGTCCATCAGGTTGTAGCGATAGTTGCCGCGGAATTCGTCCAGGGTTTCCGCCACCTTGCTCTTGGCCTCGGTGGTGATATTGCGCCAGATGCGCCCTTCTTCCACCGTCATTTGCGCCGGCACCGGCCCGTCCGCATAGATGGTGTCGCCACTGTGCAGGAAGAAGTCCGGTCGCCGCTCGCGCATGGCGTTGTAGATGCGCATGCCGCCGATATCGGGATTGATGCCAAAGCCCTGCCCCACGGTGTCGCCGCCCCAGACGAAGCGGATGTCGCCGCGCTGGCTGGGGGCCGAGCGCAGGTGGCCGATGATGGGCTCGCTGAGCGCACCGCTGTCCAGGTCCTCGAAGCGCACCCGGTAGAAGATATGTTGATCGGCGGGCAGCCCTGCCAGATCGATACGGGCGGTGTAGTCCTGGGCGGCCGTGGTGATCGGCCCCGCCGCTTTGCGTAGCGTGCGAAAGCTTTCCTGGGTATCCCACTCCACCAGTAGCCGCGCCGGGCGATCCGTACGACTCCAGATCAGTGCCCGGCCCTTGGTGACATCACCCGCCTGGACACCATCGGGTATGCCCGGGCGCCCTGCCGGTGCGGCCCAGGTCCGCTGGCCCAGGGCCGGTAACAGCAGCATGGCTCCCAGGCCTTGCAGAACACGACGACGATCGGGACGAATAAGGGACATGGTGGCGGCCTCTGGCGGAAAACCGTTAGCACTACCCCGCCTTGATGACTTGTTCGTGACATAGGAGGTATCAGGCAAGCCTGATCAGCCCTATAGGGGTGGTATTAATAAATGGACACTTTGGTCTGGGAGGCCTGAAATGGCATCATGGCGGCCTTGTTACGATCCGCCGTTTCGGCCGTCGCGAAGTTGCTTGGAGCCCTCATGTCCGCCAGACCCTACATCACCGTTACCCCGCCCAACGTCGCGCTGCATGGTCGGATCGCCCCACCCGGCTCCAAGTCCATCACCAACCGCGCCCTGCTGCTGGCGGCTCTGGCCAAGGGCACCAGTCGCCTGACCGGCGCGCTCAAGAGCGATGACACTCGCCACATGTCCGAGGCCCTGCGGCAGATGGGTGTCACCGTGGACGAGCCCGATGCCACCACCTTCGTGGTGACCAGCTCCGGGCGCCTGCAGCAACCGGCCGCGCCGCTGTTTCTCGGCAATGCCGGCACTGCGGTGCGCTTTCTGACCGCCGCGGTCGCCACCGTCGATGGCGCCGTCACCCTCACCGGCGATGCCTATATGCAGAAGCGGCCTATCGGTCCCCTGCTGGAAACCCTGAGCGCCAACGGCATCCAGGTCGAGGCCCCTAGCGGCTGCCCGCCCGTGACCGTCACGGGTCAGGGACGTCTCACCGCTCGCCGCTTCGAGGTGGATGCCGGGCTTTCCAGCCAATACGTCTCGGCGCTGCTGATGCTGGCAGCGCTGGGCAGCGAACCGGTGGATGTCGCCTTGCGCGGCAGCGACATCGGTGCCCGCGGTTATGTGGACCTGACCGTCGAGGCGATGCGCGCCTTCGGTGCCCAGGTCGAGCAACTGGACGCCGCCACCTGGCGGGTGGCCCCGACCGGCTATGTCGCCCGCGATTACTTCATCGAGCCGGACGCCTCCGCCGCCACCTATCTCTGGGCGGCCCAGGCCCTGACCGGGGGCGCCATCGACCTGGGCGTGGCCGATGACGCCTTTACCCAGCCCGATGCCAAGGCCCATGACCATATCGCCGCCTTCCCCCGGCTGCCGGCGGTCATCGACGGTTCGCAGATGCAGGACGCCATCCCTACCCTGGCGGTGCTGGCCGCCTTCAACGAGACGCCCGTGCGCTTCGTAGGCCTGGCCAACCTGCGGGTCAAGGAATGCGACCGGGTCGCAGCGTTGCACGATGGCCTAAACGCCATTCGTGCCGGGCTCGCCAGCGTCGAGGGCGATGACCTGCTGGTGGCGGCGGATCCCGCCCTGGCCGGCACCCGGACCGATGCCGTGATCGAGACCCATGCCGACCACCGGATCGCCATGTGCTTCGCCCTCGCAGGCCTGAAGATAGCCGGTATCCGCATCCTGGACCCCGAATGCGTCGGCAAGACCTATCCTGAGTACTGGAATGCCCTGCGTAGTTTGAACATCCAGTTGAGCGAGGGTATCGAAGCCTAGGCTTTGTCTGAAAAGTGCCTGCGCTCGGCGACTTTTCAGCAAGCCCCAGGAAACGCTCGCCACACGCCCGCTCGCTGAATGGAATCCCCGCATGCCGATCTCTCTGCTCGAACAGCAGGCGCTCCTGCAGTTGACCTCCCATGCCCTGGTCATCACCGACCGCCAGGGCTGCATCGAGCGCTGGAATCGGGGGGCCGAGCTGCTGTGTGGCTGGTCAGCCGGCGAAGCCCAGGGTCAGCGCTTCATCGAGCTGCTGACGGCGGGCCGCGATGCCGCCTTCCTGACCACCGCTCAGCACCAGGCTCTAATTGACGAGCATGGCCAGGGCGCGGGTTGGATCACGGTTCAGGGCGGCACGCCGCGCTGGGTGGAAATCGCCACCACGGCGCTGAAGGACGCCGAAGACACGCTCGGCTTCGTGCACGTCCTGCAGGATCGCACCGAACAACTGGTGGCCGAAGAGCGGGTGCGGCTGGCCCAGGAGGTCGGCCGGGTCGGCACCTTCGAACTGTTGCCGGGGGAAGCCCGGCTGCTGGTGTCCTCGGGCTTTTGCCAGCTCTGGGGCCTCCCGGTTCGACGTAGCTATTCCCTCGACGAACTGGTCCGGCAACTGCATCCCGACGATGTCGCCAGCCTGCGGACCCTCACCGCGACGCCGGGCGACGACGCTCTGGACTATCTCGAATACCGCATCCGCCGCGCCGATACCGGCGAAGAACGCTGGCTCGGTCGGCGCGGCCAGTTGATGGCCAGCCACGGCAGTGATCGCTACCTGGGCGTGTGCTATGACATCACCGAACGCAAGCTCAACGAAGCTGCCATCACCGAGCGTGATATCTGGCTGCAGGAGCTGTACCACGGCATGCGCGAGGGCTTCTACATGGCCCAGGCGATCCGCGATGCCAGTGGCCGAATGGAGGATTTCCGCTTCCTGGAGGTCAATCCGGTCTTCGCCACCCTGACGGGCATTCCCTTGGATCAGGTCCTGGGGCGGACCCTGCGTGCCTCCCTGCCGCAACTGGAAGCCGATCTGCTGCCCGCCTACATCGACTTCATGAATGGCGATGCGGAGTTCATCCAGTTCGACATCCTGCTGCACCTGCAGCATGAACACTGGTACGAGGTGCGCGCCCACAAGCTGCCAGGCGATCGCTTCGCGGTGCTGTTCATCGACATCAGCGGCCATCGCCGCCAGGCCCAGGAGCTAGCCCGCAACGAGGCGCAGCTGCGCGCCATCATCAACTCCATCGACCAGATGGTCTGGGCCACGCGACCCGACGGCCACCACTTCTATTTCAACGATCGCTGGTACGAGTTCACCGGGGTGCCGGAAGGCTCCACGGAGGGCGAAGGCTGGGCGAACGTCTTTCATCCCGACGACCAGGAACGGACCTGGAAGGTCTGGCATCACAGCCTCAGCACCGGCGAGCCCTACCATATCGAATACCGCCTGCGGCACCGCTCGGGGCGCTATCGCTGGGTGCTCGGCCGCGCCCAGCCGGTGCGTGACGCCAAGGGGCGCATCGAACAGTGGTTCGGCACCTGCACCGACATCCAGAGCATCGTCGATGCGCGAGAGGTCCTCACCCGTTCGCGCCAGGAGCTGGAACAGCAGATCGAGCTGCGCACCCGCGAACGCGATCGGATGTGGCGCATCAGCCATGACCTCATGGTGATCTGCCGGGCCGATGGCGAGGTGAAGACGGTGAACAGCGCCGCCGCCCGCCTGCTGGGACGGCGGGAGACCGATCTGGCCAGCGTCCAGCTCACCGAACTGATCCATCCCGACGATCAGCGCCAGGTCTTCGATACCCTGCGCTGCCTGGGCCGCCAGCAGGGCTCGGCGAATCTCAGGGCGCGGGTGCGTGCCCGCGATGGCAGCTATCGCATCCTCGACTGGACCGCAAGCGCCGAGGACGATCTCATCTACGCCGTGGGGCGTGACGTCACCGAGCAGCAGGAGCTGCAGGAACAGCTACGCCAGGCGCAGAAGATGGAAGCTGTGGGTCAGCTGACCGGGGGTATCGCCCATGACTTCAACAACCTGCTGACCGGCATCATGGGCAGCCTCGACATGCTGCAGCGGCAACAGAAGGCCGGGCGCCAGGACAAGTTCGACCAGTATCTGCATTCGGCGCTGACCTCGGCCCAGCGCGCGGCCGCCCTCACCCAGCGCCTGCTGGCCTTTTCCCGGCGCCAGGCACTCGATCTGCAGCCCATCCATGTCAACGACTGCGTGCGTTCCATGGAGGAGCTGCTGCTGCGCAGTCTGCGCGGTGACATCGTGCTGGAGCTCGATCTGGATGGGGGCCTCTGGCAGGCATTGACCGATGGGCACCAGCTGGAAAACGCCCTGCTCAACTTGGTCATCAATGCCCGCGATGCCCTGCCCCATGGCGGCAACATCCGCATCGAAACCCACAATGTCTATCTGACCGACAGCGGCAACGGCCTGGATGCCGTGAGCGCGGGCGACTATGTGGCGCTGCTGGTGGCGGACAACGGTACCGGGATGCCGCCCGAGGTCATGGCGCGGGCCTTCGACCCCTTTTTCACCACCAAGCCCATCGGCCAGGGTACCGGTCTCGGGCTGTCGATGATCTATGGCTATGCCAAGCAGTCCAAGGGTCATGTCCGCCTCGACTCCCTGCCGGGCCAGGGCACTACCGTAGGCCTCTATCTGCCCCGCTACCTGGGCGCCGATGTCGAGCCACCCCGGCTGGCCGCTCCCACGGTCACGGCCCAGGGCGCGGGCAAGACGGTACTCGTGGTGGAAGACGAGCCCGTGGTCCGGCAGATGGTGGTGGACCTGCTCAGGGAGCTGGGCTACGCGACCCTGCAGGCCGAAGACGCCCGCGGCGCCCTGCCGCTGCTGGAAAGCGGGCGGCCCATCGACCTGCTACTGTCCGATGTCGGCTTGCCAGGCATGAATGGCCGCCAGTTGGCCGAGATCGCGCGGCAGCGCCGCCCTGGCCTCAAGGTGCTGTTCGCCACCGGCTACGCCGAGGGGGCGCACCTGGAAGGCTATCTCGACCCCGGCATGACCCTGATCACCAAGCCCTTCAATCTCGACGCCCTGGCCGCACGCGTCGGCGAAACCCTGGCGGCAGCCGATAGCCTGGCCGTCAGCGCTGCGGCTGACCCGCGAGACGCCGATAGTTGAGTGGACTCTGGCCGGTGCCACGGCGGAAGAACCGGGCGAAGTAGGCCGGATCGGCAAAGCCCAGGGCGTCGGCGATCTCGCCTACCGATGCCTGGGTGTAGGTCAAGGTGCGGCGCGCCTCCAGCAGCAGGCGCTGGTGCACGATGGCCAGCGCCGAGGCGCCGGCCAGCTGCCGGCAGAGACCGTTCAGGTGCACCCCTGAGATACCGAGGGCCGTCGCGTAGCGGCCCAGGCTCCAGTGCTCGCGATAATGCTGCTCCACCAGCGCCAGGAAGCGTCCCAGGTGCTGTTCGGCGCGCCGTGGCAGGGTCGCGCCCTGTTCCTGGCGATGCTGTCGCAGCAGCCAGATCGCCAGGCTGTCGAGCAGGGCTTCGAGCACCACCTCGCGCCCCGGCTTGTGCCCTTCGTACTCGGCAACGAGCTGGCCGACCAACTGATCGATCCAGGTGGCATCCGGCCCGGTCAGGGCCAGGCACTCGGCCCCGAGGAACAGTCCCTGCCCGGCTCTCTGGCAGCGCTGCTTCAGCCGTTCCAGCTGGGGCACCGGCAAGGTGATGACGAAGCCCTCGACCGCTGGATCGAATTCGAAGGCATGCACGCACAGTACCGGCAGCACCACCAGCAGCGGCCCGCGCCTTTCGCCCCGCCAGTCTTCCAGCTGCAGCCGTACCCCGCCGGTGCGCACATAGAGCAGTTGCGCGAGATCCGCATGGCGATGGGTTTCGATATGCCAGGCATGCAGCCGACTGCGGCTCTCGATGGTTTCGCAGTGCAGCAGGTCCGGCGCCGGCCAGGCCTGGGCCTCGCCATACAGCTTGAAGATGGGTGGCAAGGCAGTGGTCATCGACAGTCCCTGGGCGATAGCCGCACGAATCATTGAAAAGTACCAGAAAGTATCGGAAAGGTCGCTGTCGATACCGACGAAAACCGTCCAAAAATACCGGAGCCCCATAACAAAACGGCGATCACGCCAGACAAGAGGACAGACTCCATGCGCACCCAAGTCGTCATCATCGGCGCGGGCCCCTCCGGGCTGCTGCTGGGCCAGCTGCTCACCCGCTCGGGTATCGACAACGTCATCGTCGAGCGCCAGAGCGCCGATCATGTCCTCAGCCGCATCCGCGCCGGTGTGCTCGAACAGGGCACGGTCGATCTGCTACGCGAGGCCGGCGTCAGCGAGCGTCTCGATCAGGAAGGTCAGGTGCATGAAGGCGTGGAGTTCGCCATTCACGGCAAGCGCGAGCGGCTGGACCTGAACGATCTGCTGGGCGGGCGCTGCGTCACCGTCTATGGCCAGACCGAGGTGACCCGCGATCTGATGGCCGCCCGCCAGGCCAGCGGCGCCCCTACCTTCTACCAGGCCAGCGAGGTCCAGCCCCACGAACTCAAGGGCGAGCGCCCCCATGTCACCTGTCAGGTCGCCGGTGAGACGCTGCGCATCGACTGCGATTACATCGCCGGCTGCGACGGCTTCCATGGCGTCTCGCGCCGCAGCATCCCGGACGGCGTGCTCACCGAATACGAGCGGGTCTATCCCTTCGGCTGGCTGGGCTTGCTTAGCGATACCCCGCCTGCCGCCGACGAACTCATCTACGTCAATCACCCGCGTGGCTTCGCCCTGTGCAGCATGAGGTCCGCGACCCGCAGCCGCTACTACCTGCAGGTGGAAGCCGGAGATGCGGTGGAGAACTGGTCGGACGAGCGCTTCTGGGAAGAGCTCAAGGCGCGCCTGCCGGCCGAGACGGCAGCCCAGCTGGTGACCGGCCCCTCGCTGGAAAAGAGCATCGCCCCGCTGCGCAGCTATGTGGTCGAACCCATGCAGTACGGCCGGCTGTTCCTGGTCGGCGATGCCGCCCATATCGTCCCGCCCACCGGCGCCAAGGGGCTCAACTTGGCGCTGGGCGACGTGCGCAACCTGCATCTGCTGCTGGAACGGGCCTATCGCAGCGGCGATGCCAGCTGCCTCGAACGCTACTCGGCGCTCTGCCTGAAGCGCATCTGGGCGGCGGTGCGCTTCTCCTGGTGGATGACCACCGCCCTGCACCGCTTTCCGGATACCGATGCCTTCACCCAGCGGGTGCAGGATGCCGAACTCCAGGCCCTGCTCGATTCCAGGGCCGGCCGCACCACCCTCGCGGAAAACTACGTCGGATTGCCCTTCCCCGCACTGGATTGATCGGGATCGCCCGCAGGTGGTGACGGCTGCGCGTCTGATGCATGATGGCGCCCCCGTTCCACCTGGCGCCCTACCCCATGCTCGAATTCACCCTGGACCCCATGACCCTGACGCTGCTGGCGGGGGTCGCCTTCCTGGCCGGCTACATCGACGCCATCGCCGGCGGCGGTGGCCTGCTCACGGTGCCCGCCCTGCTGATGGCCGGCGTGCCGCCCCACCTGGCGATCGGCACCAACAAGCTCAGCTCCACCTTTGGCAGCGCCACCGCTGCCTATACCTTCTACCGCCGCAAGCTGTTCCATCCCCGTCAGTGGCGGCATGCCCTGGTGGCTACCGCCATCGGCGCGGGGATCGGCGCCCTGGTTGCCCACCATCTCTCCGCGGACTTCCTCAACCAGCTGCTGCCGGTGGTGGTGTTCAGTTGCGCCCTCTATTTGCTGTTCGGTGGCACACCCAAGGCGCCGGTACTCAGCGACGCGCCCGTACCGCAGCGACGCCAGTGGCCGCAGGGGCTGACGCTGGGCGCCTACGACGGCCTGTTCGGACCGGGCACGGGCGCCTTCTGGACGGTCAGCAGCCTGCTGCTCTACCCCCTGGACCTGCTCAAGGCCAGTGGCGTGGCCCGCACCATGAATTTCGTCAGCAACGGGGTCGCCCTGGTGATGTTCATCGCCCTGGGGCAGGTACTCTGGGTGCTGGGGCTGACCATGGGTCTGTCGCTGACCCTGGGCGCCTATCTGGGCGCGCGCAGTGCCATCGCCGGCGGTGCCAAGTTCATCCGCCCGGTGTTCATCTGCGTCGTGCTGGCGCTGACCGTCAAGCTAATCTGGCAGCACTGGTTCAGCGCCGCCTAGCCGCTCGACGCGATAGCGATCGATCAGAAAGCGCGAGATGGAAAAGGCCGGCGGCAGCGTCGGCAACTCGCGCAGATGGAACCAGCGTGCATCCTCGATCTCATCCGGTTGGCAACGGATGTCGCCACCCAGATAGTCGACGTGATAACCCAGCATCAGGGAATGCGGATAAGGCCAGTTCTGGCTGCCCTGATAGCGCAGGTTGGTGACCGAGACGCCCACCTCTTCCATGATCTCCCGGTGTACGCAGGCCTCCGCCGACTCGCCCGGCTCGACGAAGCCGGCCAGGGTGCTGAAGACCCCGGGCGCGAAGCGTGGCGACCGCGCCAGCAGCACCTCATCGCCGCGCGTGACCAGGGCGATCATGCTCGGCGACAGCCGCGGATACTGGGTGAGCTGGCAATTCGGGCACTTGAGGCCACGCTGGCCATCGAGGGCGAAGGTACGGGTACCGCACTGCCCACAAAAGCGATGCTGCCGGGCCCAGGTGCCGATCTGATTGGCGTAGCCCAGCAACTTGAACAGCGCATGGGGCGACTGCAGCATCAGCGGCCGCAGCGGCTGCCAGACGCAGCCTTCGACGTCCGCCGGCGTATCCACTTCGAGCAGAGTGACCGGCTGCGCCTGCCACTGACCCAGACCATGGTGCTCACCTGCGACCCCCTGGACGCGCGGATCGTCCGGGGCGAAGAGCACCTCCGTCCCCGCGGTCAGAAACGCCTGACCGCTATGCAAGACCAGCCAACCGCCGGCGGGTTGGGCGGTCTGGAACCAGCCAGGTTGCCAGAGACTCATGCCGCAGCCGAGGTCCAGCCCAGGGCGCGGATGCTTTGCGCCGCGATATCGAGGATTTCCGGGGTGCCGTCCTGACCCTCGGTGCCACCGCTTTCGACAAAGAACTCGATGCTGCTGAGAGCGTCCGCCAGCACCTCGAGGGTCGCCGGCTCGCAAGCCTGACCACCTTCGATCAGGCAGCGCTGGATATAGCCGGTGCAGGCACGGACCAGTTCAGCGGCACGGGGATTGCCCAGGAAGAACAGCGCACCGCGGACGGTATCCAGCAGCGCCGGCACGGTGGCCAAATGCAGGGTATCGCCCCGCGAATCGAGAAAGGCGCCAATGGCGCGCTTGGCATCGGTCAGGCCCTTGTAGGCTTCCCGGTGCAGTAGCGCCTGGGCCTCGCCCAACTGGTAGTTGGCGACACTGAGCTGGACGCCTTCGGCTTCCAGCGGCACGTCGATCAGCGAGCCTTGCCCTTCGGGCTGGCCCAGCAGGCTTTCCACCAGCAACAGGGCATCGGCCAGCGGTGCGAGATCTTCGAGCACGAGTGGCTTGTCGCGTAATTGAGAGATGTTCGGCAGGCACTGCTGCAGCACCTGACCGGCATTCTCCTGCCCGACCATTTCCAGGGTCTTGCCCAATAGGCCAACCTGGACATACAGCCGGGAGAAGTTATCGGAGCGCGGCAGACGATGCTGCTCGGCGCCCGTGCGCAGCTCGGCCTCGATGAGGTCGATCAGATCCTTGACCGTTTCCACCTCTTCGCGGATGGCGGCCGACAGCGAATGCATCACGGCATGGCCCGGACCGGCGAGACGCTTCTTGCCGGCTTCGAGCTGAGCATCGGTGAATCCGAGGCGCTCGAAGCCGTAGGCGTTCATGACCTCCTGCGGATGGGCGCCCTCGACACCAGCCAACGCCAGGAGATAGAGGAGTTCCTTGAGGGTGCTACGCGCCGGCTCGTGCAGGTCGTTACCCAGCATCTGACGCAATTCGCGATCGACCCGGGCGAACAGCTGCTTGCGTTCACGCGTGGCGGTCAGGCGACCCTGGGCGAAGCCTTCGACCGTGGCCGCGGCAACCCACGGCAGGTAGCCGCCGACATGATCGTGCAGCAACGCGGCGGAGCGCTCCAGCGCTCTCGCCATCAGTCTGAGGCTGGCCGCACCGTTGACGTCACGCAGAAAGCCCAGCAGGCCGATCTGGTAGGTTTGACGCATTCGGCGCGCCTGGGCCTGGCGCTCGCGCAGGCCCAGGCGCGTGGTCGCGCTGATCAGGGGGCGTTGGTCGAGACGGACGCTGAAGAAGTAGCTTTCCGGAAGTTCTGGCTCGCCGCCAGCCAGGCGCAGGGCATTGATCGCCGGCAGCAACAGTTCGGGCATCTCGTCCTGGCCGCTGCGCAGCTGTTCGAGATAGCGGCGCAACACATGCAACCCACGACAGATCGCCATCAGGTGTTCGTCGTGTTCGGGACCGGCACCCGCAGGGATGTCGTTGGCGATCTGCAGGGTCTGGTGGGCGAGCAACTGGGCGCCTGCCAGTTCGATCAGCGTCAGGGCGCCGCGAATCTGGCCAAGACTCTCGACCGCACGCTGCAACAGGCTGCTGCAGTGCCGCTCGACGATGAAGCGTTCAAGATGGGATTCAGCTTCCTCGATGGTCGCGAACAGCTGTTCGCGGACCAAGCTCAAAGCTCTTGCTCCGGTCACCATGGTGCCTTACGCCTCCTGCGCCATTACAACCTCGCCAACGCCATTTTAAAACGGGAAGAAAGGCTTGCTATTCCAACTGGAGCCTAGGTACCTGCGTCTTCCTGACCGGGCCACCCTCATCATTCCAGGCGGACGGGGATCTGACCTCTCGCCACGCCAGGGAACCTTGCTCTGGAACGCTAGACCTGTAAATCCACAAAAGCGAAGCGATAATTCCGAATCGTCATACGAGTTCGCGGGAAAAATAAAGTTCCGCGCAATTCGAAATTCGAGGCTTCATGCGGGCTCAAATGACCAGCCTGCAGCATCTTAGTTGAACGATAGCTGAAAATTGTGAGGTCTTTCAGCTTATTCAGACGAACGCGGACGCCCGGTCATGGGTAAACCGGGCGTGTAGCGAGAGGCGGAGGTGGCTATTCGGCGGCCGTGCCGGTCAGCCAGAGCGGGGTCCGGCCACAGCTCTTTTCGATGGCCGCCATGCGCGCCGCATGGGCATCGAGATCCGCGGGGGTGGCGCTGATCACCCGGGTCCGCTGGCGATCGGTCGGCAGTCGCTTGACCGGCATGACGTAATTGCCGTCGCCGTTGCCTTCCTGGCCGTGGGCCGCCAGCGACAGGCTGGTCTGGCCACCGGTCATGGCCAGGTAGACGTCCGCGAGGATCTCGGCGTCCAGCAAGGCGCCGTGCAACTCGCGGTTGGAGTTGTCTACGCCGTAGCGCTTGCAGAGGGCGTCCAGACTGTTGCGCTGACCGGGGTGCCGACCGCGCGCCATGACCAGGGTGTCGAGCACCGAGCAGTGCTGGGTGATGTCGGCGCGTTCGGGATGGACACCCAGCCGGGCGAACTCCATGTTGATGAAGCCCACGTCGAAGGGCGCGTTGTGGATGACCAGTTCGGCGCCTTCGATGAACTCGAAGAAGCTGTCGGCGATTTCGGCGAAGCGCGGCTTGTCGGCGACATATTCATCGGTGATGCCGTGGACCGCGATGGCACCTTCGTCGATCTGCCGATCCGGATTGAGATAGACATGGAAATGCCGCCCGGTCAGTCGCCGGCCGATGACCTCGACCCCACCGATCTCGATGATCCGGTGGCCATCGGTCACCGGCATGCCGGTGGTTTCGGTATCCAGAACTACATATCTCATCGCTAACCTCTTGGCTGGTTATGCCTTGGCGGCCTGCTTGGCCTGCCGGACTTCATCGACACCGCGGTTGGCCAACTGGTCGGCCCGCTCGTTCTCGGGATGGCCGGTATGGCCACGCACCCAGCGCCACTCCACCTGATGGCGCTGCACCTGCTCATCCAGGGCCTGCCAGAGCTCGGCATTCTTCACTGGCTGCTTGGCGGCGGTCTGCCAGCCGCGCTTCTTCCAGTTCACCAGCCATTGGGTGATGCCCTTCATCACGTACTCGGAGTCGGTGGTCAGGCGGATCTGGCAGGGGCGCTTGAGCGCCGCCAGGGCCTGGATGGCCGCCATCAGCTCCATGCGATTGTTGGTGGTGTTGGCTTCGCCGCCCCAGAGCTCGCGCTCCGCACCCTTGAATTTCAGCAGGGCACCCCAGCCACCGGGGCCGGGATTGCCCTTGCAGGCGCCGTCGGTAAAGACCTCGACGATGTCGTCACTCATTGGATTCACTCGATTCGCGGCGGCTGATCTTGGCCACCGGCATGGGCACCAGCTTGCCACGCGGTTCCTTGCGCGCCTGGGGCACCGGACGCAGGCCGAACATCAGCTTGCGCGCCGAGAGCAAATAGAAACCCGCACCCGCTGCCTGTTCGCAGTTGGGTTCGGCTTCGCCCTGCTCCATCCAGGCCAGCCGCTGTTGCCACTTGGGGGATGAAAGCGGCGGACGATAACACCCGAAGCGCCGTTTCTCCAGCGCGAAGCCCAGCACCGACAGCCAGTCGCCGACCCGACTGGGGCCGAAACAGCGGGCCTTGCGCAGTGCATCCCGGGCCAGGTAATGACGCACGCCCCAAAGGCTCCAGGGATTGATGCCCACTACGACCAGATGGCCGCCGGGCCGGACGCTCAACGCCGCTTCGCGCAACAGCCGGTGGGGCGCCAGGGAGAAATCCAGGCCATGCTGCAGCAGGACCACGTCGGCCGCATGCTCACTCAGCGGCCAGGCGCCTTCCTCGCAGACGATGTCGACATCGCCCAGCGGCGGCCCGATGCGCACCGCGTGCCTGAGCTGACCGCAATTGGCCGGTGCCGTGGGGTGCGGACCGTAATGAACGAGGTAGCTGCCGAAATGGCGCTTGAGTTCTTCATCGATCAGCACCCGCTCCTGCTCCAGCAGTAACTGGCCCAAGGGGCCTGCCAGCCATTCCCGCGCCGAAGTCATCAACTTCAGCCAGCGCGGATCGACCTGGGCGGAGAATTCATCGTGCATCGTCTGGTCCTCTCATACTGAAGCCTATGCCCTACCACCCACTGCTACCCTAGCGGCCTGCAGTCCGACCCGAGAGCTCATCCATGTTCGACATACTTCCGCTGCCCGCCTTCAACGATAACTACATCTGGCTGATCAAGGACGCGGCGACAAGACAGGCGGTCGTGGTCGATCCCGGCGATGCCGCGCCCGTACTCGCCTGGCTCGACGCGAATCCCGACTGGCGCCTGACCGATATCCTGATCACCCATCATCATAACGACCATACCGGCGGCATCGCCGCGCTCAAGCAGCGTAGCGGCGCCCGGGTGAGCGCGCCGGCCGACGAGCGCATCGCCGCGGTCGACCTGCCCCTGGCCGACGGCCAGCGGCTGGAAGTCCTGGGGATCGCGTTCGAGGTGCTGCGCGTGCCCGGCCATACCGCCGGCCACATCGCCTTTTATGTGGCTGGCGAACGGCCCCTGCTGTTCAGCGGCGATACCCTATTCTCGGCGGGCTGTGGGCGGCTCTTCGAAGGCACGCCCAGCCAGATGCTGGCCTCCCTGCAGCGCCTGGCCAGCCTGCCGGACGCCACCGAAATCTATTGCGGCCACGAATACACCCTGAGCAACCTGCGCTTCGCCCAGGCCGTGGAACCGGAGAATGCCACGGTCCAACAGGCCCTGGCCGAGACCCAGCGGTTGCGGGAGGCCCAGCGGCCTACCCTGCCCTCCACCCTGGGGCGCGAGCGCCGCATCAATCCCTTTCTGCGCACGGCCGAAAACGGCGTGCGCCAACGCCTGCAGGAGGAGCGCGGAGTGGCTGCGGAGGCGTCGGAGGATACCTATTTCGCCGCCCTGAGAGGCTGGAAGGACACGTTCTGACACCTATTGCCCAGGTCCCGTCACCACGCCGGAACGCGCGGTTTTCGGTCGTCGTACAGGTCACAGGCCAAGGGGTTGTTCCTTGACCCCCCGGGATGCGGTTCCTAGAATCGCCCATCCTCCAGCTCCCGGAAAGCCCAGACCAATGCCGCCAGCGACGCCGAAAACCCGCGAACTAGACGTGCTGGCCACCTCCTTCAAAGTCTCGGCGCTTTGCCTCGCGGTCGTTCTCGCCGGCTGTCAAAGCAACTCGCAGCCGGAGAATCGCGCCTATCAGGCCGATCTGCACATGACGCAAAGCAAGATGCAGCGTCCCCCGGAATGGCTGCGCAAGGCGCCGACCGCGGCGGCTACCAGCGGCGACATCTGGGACCGGGTGCGCGACGGCTATCAGCTCCAGGGCGCAGGCGACAACGGTACCAATCCGCGCATCGATCGCCAGCGCCTCTGGTATGCGAGCCATGAAGCCGCCCTCGCCCAATCCTGCAGCCGCGGCGCGCCCTACCTGCACTACATCGTCGAGCGCCTCGAAGAGCGCAACATGCCGCTGGAACTGGCCCTGCTACCGGTGGTGGAAAGCTCCTTCAATCCCAATGCCCTCTCGCGCAGTGCGGCCTCCGGTCTGTGGCAGTTCATTCCCACCACCGGCAAGTATTTCAATCTGCGCCAGACCCGCTTCTATGACGGTCGCCGCGACATCACCGCCTCGACCAATGCCGCGCTGGACTACCTGAGCAAGCTGCATGACATGTTCGGTGGCGACTGGCTGCTGGCCCTGGCCGCCTACAATGCCGGCGAAGGCACGGTCGGTCGTGCCATCGAACGCAACCAGTCACTGGGTCTGCCGACCGACTACTGGAACCTGTCCTCCCTGCCGCCGGAGACCCAGGACTACGTACCCAAGCTGCTCGCCGTTTCCCAGATCGTGCGCAATCCGGACGCCTACGGCCTGGCCCTGGAGTCCATCCCGAACGAGCCCTACTTCGAAGTGGTGGACATCAAGCAGCACCTGGACCTGGCCCGGGTCGCGGAACTGGCGGACCTGGACGCCAACGAACTCTATCGTCTGAATCCCGCCTACACGCAGCGCGTGACCATGGACGGCCCCAAGCACCTGCTGGTGCCGGCGGAAAAGGCCCAGCGCCTGGTCGCGACCCTGCCCGACATCGCCCCCGAGGCCGTGGTGCAGTGGCAGGAATACCGGGTTCGCCGCGGCGATACCCTGCGCAGCGTCGCCAAGCGCAACCGCGTGAGCGTCGAGCAACTCGTCGCCCTCAACAAGCTCAGTGGCAGCAGCCGCCTGGCCGCTGGCCGGGAATTGCTGATCCCACGGCGCGAGACCGGCAAGACCACCACGCCCCTGGAAACCATCGCCGTGGCCGAAGAGCCCGTGGTACGGACCTACAAGGTGCGCACCGGCGACAGCCTCTGGTCCATCGCCCGGGCCAACGAGGTGGAGCTGGGCGATCTCAAGCGCTGGAACGATCTCGGCAAGCGCGGCCTCAAGGTCGGTGAGACCCTGAAGCTGCACGGTACCGGCAGCGGCACCGCCACGGCCGTGGCGATGCCGGCCTCCTATACCGTCAAGGCCACCCAGGCAGCTGTCAAGACGACCAAGAACGCCAAGGCCGCGCCCACCTACTACCGGGTCAAGGCGGGCGATTCGCTCTACCAGATCGCCAAGCGCTACAACATCGGCGTGCAGGCGCTGCAGGACTGGAATCCACGCGTGGCCTCCGCCCTGACCCCCGGCCAGACCCTGACGCTGTTCCTCAACTGAGGCGCGACCGCTCACCGCAGCGGTCAACCAGCGCTTTTGTCCCGGGTATCGACCTGCTACCTTACCGCCCCACCCGTGCCTGACCCCTAGCGGAGCCAGGCCAGATCTCGCTCTGACCTGCGCAGAGCCATGCCCAACCCGGACCTCAGCCCTTGGCGGCTGCCCGGGATTCAACACAGAAGAGGAAAAAACCATGGGATTTCTCGCCGGTAAGCGCGTTCTCATCGTCGGCGTCGCCAGCAAGCTGTCCATCGCCTCCGGCATCGCCGCCGCCATGCACCGCGAAGGCGCCGAGCTGGCCTTCACCTACCAGAACGAGAAGCTCAAGGGTCGCGTCGAAGAATTCGCCGCGGGCTGGGGTTCCAATCCCGAGCTGTGCTTCCCCTGCGATGTCGCCGATGACGCCCAGATCGAAGCCGTGTTCACCGAGCTGGCGAAGAAGTGGGACGGTCTGGACTGCATCGTTCACTCGGTCGGCTTCGCCCCCGGTGACCAGCTGGACGGCGACTTCACCGCGGTGACCACCCGTGACGGCTTCAAGATCGCCCATGACATCAGCGCCTACAGCTTCGTCGCCCTGGCCAAGGCCGGTCGCGAGATGATGCGTGGCCGCAACGGCAGCCTGCTCACCCTGTCCTATCTGGGCGCCGAGCGCACCATGCCCAACTACAACGTCATGGGCATGGCTAAGGCCAGTCTGGAGGCCGGTGTCCGCTACCTGGCCGGCAGCCTCGGCCCGGAAGGCACCCGCGTCAACGCCGTGTCCGCCGGTCCGATCCGCACCCTGGCCGCCTCGGGCATCAAGAGCTTCCGCAAGATGCTGGCCGCCAACGAGCGTCAGACGCCCCTGCGCCGCAACGTGACCATCGACGAAGTCGGCAACGCCGGCGCCTTCCTCTGCTCCGACCTGGCGTCGGGCATCAGCGGCGAGATCCTCTATGTCGACGGTGGCTTCAACACCACCGCCATGGGTCAGCTCAACGACGACGAGTGATCGAAGCAGCTACCTGATCACCGCGAAGGGCCGGCAATTTGCCGGCCCTTTCGCTTTCAGGTGTCGCTGCGCACCTGGGCATGGCTGATCAGCGCAAAGATCAGACTGCCCCCGACGATGTTGCCCGCCAGGGTGGGCCCAGCAAAGGTCAGCCAGAAGTCGCCCCAACTCGCCTCCCCGGCGAACACCAGATAGGCCACCTCCAGGCTACCCACCACGATGTGGGTAAAGTCGCCCAGAGCCATCAGGTAGGTGATGAGCACGATGATCCAGATTCTGGCGTGCTCCGCAGCCGGCAGCATCCAGACCATGGTGGCGATCATCCAGCCGGATATGATGCCCTTGGCGAACATCGCCGAGGCATCGTTTTCCATCACCTTGGTTCCTATCTCCAAGAATTTCGCGTCGGCCTTGGCATCGAACAGCGGCAGATGGAGGATCACATAGGCGACCAGGATGGTCCCGAGGAGATTACCCACCAGTACAACCCCCCACAGCCGGCCCAGGCGACAGAAGTTATGCAGGGTGGGTTCGCTCATCACCGGCAGCACCGCCGTCAGGGTGTTTTCGGTGAACAGTTGCTGACGAGCCAGGATTACCGCCAGGAAGCCGGCCGAATAGCCAAAGCTGGCGATGACCTTGCTGTAGCCGCCCTCGGGCAGATTGGCGTTGAGCAGCCCCATCGCCATCAGCGAGAGCCCCATGGTCAGGCCGGCGGCCAGCGCCGACCAGAACAACGCCGCGATGGTCCGTTCCAATTCGTGATCACCCTGGGTGCGGATGATCTCGTGGAGCACCACGGCGCGTGGCAACTGGTTTTCGTCGACGTCCTCTTCTTCTTCGCGACTCAGCTCCGGGTCATCCGGCGTGGACTCCTGGCTCTGTCGCGGTTCTTCGTCCCGCTCCTGGTCTCTCTTCATCAGACGGCCTGCTCGTCCCAGAGGAGTTCATCGTCGTCGCCGATCTCCGTCACGCGATTGAGCGCGGCATCGGCGGCGGCCTCCGCTTCGGAGGCGAGATCGAAATGACGCTCCGTCGCGACCTTGTGAAAGGTCGGATGGGCATCTTCGCGCCGTGCCTTGACGGCGATGACCGCTTCAAAACCCTGTTCAGCCGGAACGGCGGACGAGATCGCTTCGTGATGAGTGAAATGCTTGATGGCCATGGACGCCGTTGTCTCCCAACCTGAGGCGACCGAACTGGTCGCACCTGATCAATAGACTGTCCTGGCGGAAAAACGATCTATGGGAAAGTAGCGGATCAGGCGCCGAGCAGCTTCTGCACCTGCAGGTGGAGACGCTCGAGGGAGAAGGGCTTGGTCAGCAAGGGGACCTTGCCCAGCAACGGCGAACCGGTATCGATGATTTCGGCGGGATAACCACTGATGAACAGGACCTTGAGGTCGGGACGCAACTTGAGGGCGGGCTCGGCGATCATCACGCCGGAGACGTCATCGGGCAGGCGAAAGTCGGTGATCAGCAGATCGAGACGCGGCCGACCGGCCAGGATACGAAAGGCTTCGAGCGACGAGGGAGCCTGTAGGACGGTGTAACCCAGCTCGGCAAGATAATCCGCCAGAATCATCAAAATCTGCGGCTCATCCTCGACGACCAGGACAACCTTGCTCTGTTCCGCACTCACCATCTAACCCCTGTACCCACGCGCTCGGCCCCGTTGGACAGAGGAGGCCTATAAAGTTCCATTCTAGACAGAGGTTAGGGGCCGCCAGACGCACCAGCGGCCCTAGACCCTTACTGCTGCTTCTTCTGACCTTGCTCATTGAGCGTGGTCTTGCCGGCACCGGTCGCAGCACCTGCGCCTTCACCGGTCTTCTGGCCAGCCGGGGTGCCCATGCCGGCACTGTTGGCTTTCGGCGGATTGCCTGCACCTTCGGTGGCGAATGCAGCGCCACTGGCAGCGATCAGACCAGCAAACATCAAAGCAGAGATTTTCTTCGCGTTCATGGTAGGACTCCGGGTTGTTTGGACACTGTTTAGGCAGGCCAAGCGCCGATTCGTTCTCTACCTGATAACAGAGGCGATGTAACCGAATACTAAAGATTGTGCCTCAGGCATTCCAGCGGCAAGCCACGCTGCCGGAGTTCGTGCACCGGTACCGGCGAACAGGCTGCGGCCCTCATTAGTCGAGCTATTACAGCGAAGAACCTGCAGCTGGACGCTGCAAGCCCTTCCCGCCTCCGCACCCTGCCTAGACGGCGAATTCGCGAACCACGCGATTCAGGCCGGTAGCGAGCTTGGATACCTCGGCGCTGGCGCTGGCGGTCTGGGTGGCACCGGTCGCGCTTTGGGTCGCCAGATCCCGGATGCTGGTGATGTTGCGATCAATTTCCCGGGCCACCTGCGCCTGCTCTTCGGCGGCAGTGGCGATGACCGCATTGCGGTCGTTGATCTGGGAGATGGACTCGGCGATCTGCTCCAGGGATACATTGGCCAGTTGGGCGACCGACGTGGATTCCCCGGCCAGTTGCTGACTCTCGGCCATGGCCTTGACGGCCAACGACGAATCGCTCTGGATGGCGCCGATCATCTGTTCGATCTCGCGGGTCGACTGCTGGGTACGATGGGCCAGCGCCCGGACCTCGTCGGCGACCACGGCGAAGCCGCGTCCCTGCTCGCCCGCCCGGGCCGCCTCGATGGCGGCATTCAGTGCCAGCAGGTTGGTCTGTTCGGCGATGGCGCGAATGACTTCGACCACGGCATTGATGTCCTGGGCGCGGGACGACAGCGCCTGGATCTGCTCACTGGTACTGGCCACGTTCTGGGCCAGCGCCTCGATCGACTGGACCGTGCGGGTGACCTTGTCCAGGCCTTCGCTGGTCAGGGTCTGGGTGTGCAGCGAGGTGCTGGCCGCATCGGCGGCATTCCGCGCGACCTCCTCCACCGCCGAACTCATCTCGGTTACGGCGCTGGCCGCCTGGTTGACCTCGTCGTTCTGCCGTACATAACCCCGGCTGGCTTCGTCGATCACGGCGGTCATCTCCTCTGCCGCGGAGGCCAACTGGGTCGAGCTGTCGGCGATATGGGAAACGGTGTCGCGCAGATTGCCCTGCATCTGGGCCAGGGCCTGCAGCATGCCGGCCGCCTCGTCACGACCGACCACGGTGATCCGCTCGGTCAGATCCTTGCGGGCGATCCGTTGGGCGATGCGCAGGGCTTCGCCAACCGGTCGCGTGATGCTGCGGATCAGCAGGGCGGCCAGCACTACGGTGGCCAGAACGGTCAGGGCGATGAGGCCATAAACCCAGTACAGGCCCGTGGTGAAGGTGGCCTTTGCCGCGATTCCGGCGGCCTTGGCGCCGCGCTCGTTGAAGGCACTCAGCTCGGCGATGTGCTTTTCCAGCGCATTGGTGAGCGGGCGTATCGACGTATTGATCAGGACGATGGCACCTTCGTTGTCACCTGTGCTCAGTTTCTGCTCGAAGGCTTCCAGCAAGGTCCGGTAGCCTTCCGCCCCCTTGACCACGGCCGCGTACAACTGGCGGTCTTCGTCGCTGGCCAGGGTCGCCTCGTACTCTTTCACCGCCGCGAAGAAGGCATCGCGATAGCCGGGAAAGGCCGCGACGGTCTGGGCGCGCAGCTGCGGATCCGGCGTGGTGGTGCCCCTCAGACTTTCCAGACGCAAACGCAGCAGCCCGCCGCCCATCTTCGCTGCCAACTGGTTACCTGGTAGCCAACTGGTCTCCACGTCCTGTTCCGCCTCGTAGAGCTTGCCCATCTGTACCACGGCGACGGCGCCGAGCCCGAAGACAATCAGGACGATCACGGAAAAGAACAGGACGGCGCGGGGGGCGACGTTCAGACTGCGCAGACTCATGAGTTGGGCATCCCTAATAAAGTGACTATTAGAGCTATCGGCGCAACAGAGTCCTCTTAAACCGGGCGCGACGGGCGGCAGCGAACCGGCTGCCAGCGGTCGGTTCGCTGCCCTTCGCGGTAACGATTGCCGGCGCTAGAGCAGGCGCAGCGGATAGTCGACGATCACCCGCAGCTGATCGACCGAACCGCCGGTGGACAGCGAGCCGCGATGCCAGGCCTGGCGCACCCGGATGGACAGACCCTTGGCCGAGCCGGATTGCACGACATAGCGCCCTTCCAGATTCAGCTCCCGCTCCCGGTCGTCGGCGCCGTACAGCTCGCGATAGGCGCTGGTGACGGGCAGGTTGCTGCCATCGATGTCACTGCCCTTGATGTAGCGGGTCATGAGGCTGAGACCGGGCACGCCCAGGGTCTTGAAGTTGAGGTCGTAGCGCGCTTGCCAGGAGCGCTCGCCGGGTGCGTTGAAGTCGGAGAACATCGAGGCATTGCCGAGGAACAGCCCGCCGCCGGTGCGCCCGTTGTCGCCCATGCCGATGTAGTCGAAGGGCGTATCCCCATCGATCCGCTGCCAGCCCAGGGTAAAGGTCTGCGGACCGAGGCTGTAGGCTGCGGCGAAGCTGTAGGCCGTGTTGTCGATGGGACCGGCGTTGGCGGCACCGGTATCGAGGGTCCGGTACAGGTTGGCATCGAAGGTCAGCGACTGGCTCGCCGACAATGGCTGCACCAGGTTGAAGTTGCCGTAGTACTGATTCCAGATGTCGTCGAGCTGGGCCGCGTAGAGCGACAGGCTGACACCCTTGGCCAGGGCGTACTTGCCCCCGGCGAAGTCGACGTGATCCGCGCGGCGCCGGGCATAACCGGCCCAGAGGTCGCCGTCCCGGTTGGTGCTGACCTGATCGGTACCCGAGGTGAAATGTCCGGCTTCCAGCGTCAGGCCGGAGATGTCCGTGCTAAGGATGCTCCAGCCGGTGGCACTCTGGGGCAGCAGGCGGCTGGTGCTGATGGCGAAGACCGGTGCCGTGGGCAGTTGCTGACCGTAGCGCACCACCGTCTGTCCCAGACGCAGCTTGGCCGCCGCGCCGGCGCGGGAATACTCGTCCGCCGGTTGGTTGCCGGCATGGACGGGTAGATTGCCGGTTCCTCGGCGCCCGGGACCGCCATCGAGCTTCAGGCCCAGGTAGCCGAACGCGTCGACGCCCAACCCGACCGTGCCCTGGGTGAAGCCGGACTGGTAGTCGAGCAGAAAGCCCTGGGTCCAATCCTTCTGATCGGCACGACCGTTACGGCGATCGCTGCCGAAATAATAGTTGCGCAGGGTCAGGGTGAGCTTGCTGTCGTCCACGAAACCGTCGGCCCTGGCCTCCTCGCCCGTCAGCAGCCCCAGACAGCCGCCCAATACGCCCAGTGCCAGCGGCGCGGCCAGGTGCCTGCCGTGCAACCAGCGACTGGCTCGGGGTAATCCTTTCTGATAGCGCAAGCGTTCCATGAAGTCCTCTGCGGAGTGTGGGTGATCTAGTTGTTGGAAAGACGCGCGCACGAAGGCAGTGGCATCCCACCACGGCCTTGGCGACGTCTGTTGGCAGGCCCGCCCCCCGTGCGGGCCCTGATCTCAGGTCAGAGATTCAGCCAGGCGGCTGCCCTGCTCCCGTGCCGGCGCTTGGTCCTGCAGGGGGCTGGTGTGGGTGCCCAGATGGATGCGCCGATCGGCGACGGCCTCCACCAGGTCCTCGTCATGGCTGACCAGGAGGATGGCGGTCCCGGATTCCTCAGCCGTCTCGACCAGCAGCTCGATCATCTCCTGCTGGGTGATGAGATCCAGCCGCGAGCTGGGTTCGTCGGCAAAGATCAGCGCTGGATCGAGCAAGAGCACGCGCAGCAGGGAAAAACGCTGCAATTCGCCGCCGGAGATGTTGCCGGGCAAGCGATCCAGCAGCCGCTCATCGAGCCGCAGGCGCTGCATCAGCCGGCCAATCCGCGCCGCCTCCAGGCGATGCAACCGCACCAGATCCGCCAGCAATTGGCGCAGGGTCACCGAGGGTGCGAAAGCGGCCACCGGGTCCTGGTGCAGCTTCTGGAAAGCGCAGCGACTCAGACCAGGCTGGCGCCGGATCGCCCCGCTACTGGGCGCGGCCAAGCCGAGCAGGATGTCGCCCAGGGTCGACTTGCCGCAGCCAGACGGCCCGGTCACGCCGAGGATCTCGCCGGGCCGGACGGTAAAGGACAGCTCCTCGAACAGCTGCTTGCCGCCGCGCTGGGCGGACAGGCCTTCCACCGCGACCACGGCGTCATCGGCGAGCGGTCGCGCGGCACGTTTCGACCATTGCGCGGGATCGGCAGCCAGCAACTGGCGGGTATAGGCATGCTGCGGCTGGCCCAGTACCTGCTCAGCCGTGCCCGATTCGATCACCCGCCCCTTGAGCATGATCATCACCTCGCCACCCAGCCGGCGCGCGACTTTCAGGTCGTGGGTGATGATGAGCAGGCTCCCGCCCTCGGCCAGCATGGCCTTGAGCAGGTCGATCACCTCGTCGATGCGATCGCGATCCAGGCCCTTGGTGGGCTCGTCGGCGATGAGTACCGGCGAGCCACCGGCATGGGTGGCGGCAAAGGCCAGGCGCTGGGCCATGCCCCCGGAAAGCTGGAAGGGATACTTGCGCTCGGCGCCGGCCAGACCCAGGCGCGCCAGATCCGCGCTGGCCTTGGCGCGGGCTTCGGCACGGCCGAGGCCAACCACCTGGGTATAGGTCTCGGTGACCTGGGACAGGGCCTTCATGGTCGGGTCCAGGCTCAGCCAGGGTTCCTGGGGCAGCACCGCCAGCCCCCTGCCCCAATGCTCGCGGCGACCGGCCTGGCGGCCCTCTTCGCTGAAGCCGTCCGCCAGGCCGATCTGCCCGTGGGCCTGCAGTCCTGCCGGCAGGTTACCGACCACTCCCTGGGCGAACAGACTCTTGCCCGAACCTGTCTCGCCGATGATGGACAACACCTGACCCGGCGCCAGGCGGATGGACAGCGGTTCCACCAACTGAGCCTCGGCGGTACGGATCTCCAGCGCCGTGGTAGTGAGCAAGGCGGTCATGGCTTGCGTCCTCCGGTGATGAGCAGCAGCGACAGCACGGTCAAAAAGATCGCGAGGATCGGCAGGGCGATGACCAGTGGCGCTTCGGCGTAATAAGGCAGCAATTCGGTGATCATCAGCCCCAGCTCGGCGGTGGGCGGCCGTACGCCGATGCTGACGAAGCCCAGGGCGGCGATAGCCATGATGGTCGAGGCGGCGCCAAAGGCAGCGATGGTCAGGAGAACCGGTGCCAGTTGCGGCCAGAGATGACGGCGCACGATGTAGACCGGCCCGAAGCCCAGCAGCTGGCTGGCGGCTACCGCCGGCGAAGCCAGTACGGTGCGCGACAGCGCGCGGGTCATGCGGAAGTACTCCACCCACAGCACCAGGGCCACGGCGCTATAGAGGGCGACGAAGGAACCGGGAAACACCGCGACGATCAGCAGGACCAGCAGCAGGCCTGGCAGGGCCAGGAACAATTCGGTCAGTCCGCCCAGCAGCTTGTCGACCAGCCCGCCCTTCCAGGCGGCCAGGATACCCATCAGCACGCCCGGGATGGCGGCGGTGCAGACGCTGATGAAGGCCAGCCCCAGCGAGAAGCGGATGGCTACCGACAGCCGCGCCAGCATGTCACGACCCAGGTGATCGGTGCCCAGGGGATAGGCGCTGCTGGGTGCCGCGAGGATCGCCATATAGTCCTGGCGGGCGATGTCGCCCTGCCAGAGCAGCGGAGTGAGCGTGGCGAAGGCGATCAAGGCGGCCAGCAGAGCCAGGCCCAGTACGCGCGCGGAAGACTTCACTGGAGGCGCCGCCAGGGCAGCGGTAGCGTCGAGATTCATGCGTTTCTCCCGCGCGGGTCGATCAGATGATTGGCGAGATCGACCAGGGTATTGAGGATGACGAACAGCAGTCCCATCGCCAGGGCGGTGCCCTGCACCATGGGCACGTCGCGCTGAACGATGGCGTGGACCAGGCCGTGACCGATGCCCGGCCAGGCGAACAGCGTCTCCACCACCACCACGCCTTCGATGAGATACACCAGCTGCACGCCCAGGTAGGTCACCACCGGCACGCCGATATTGCGCAGGCCGTGGCGCAGGAAGACCCCGGCGCCTCTCAGGCCCTTGAGGCGGCCGAAGCTGTAATAGGCGGAGGCCGCGACCTCCACGGTGGCATCCCGAGCGACCCGGGACGACACGGCGGCCAGCCCCAGGGCCAAGGTCAGCGTGGGTAGCACGCTGTGCCAGAAGGTGCCGTGCCCGGCCGCCGGGAACAGCTGCCAGGAGATGGCGAACAACAGCACGAAGATAACGCCCAGGACGAATTGCGGCAGCGCGCGGATCGCGGTGGTCAACAGCAGCAGGCCGCGGTCCAGCAGGCTGCCCGGACGCAGACCGGCCACCACGCCCAGCGGCGGCCCCAGCAGCAGCGACAGGCAGACGGCGCCAATGGCCAGGCGGATGGAGCTGCCCAGTTCGTGGGCGACGACATCCATCACCGGCTTGCCGGAGACCAGCGAATAGCCGAGATCCAGGGTCAGCAGATCGCCGATCCAGGCGAAGAAGCGCCACAGCAGCGGCTGATCCAGATTGAGCTCGGCCCGCACGGCCTCGGCCGCCGCGGTATCCACCAGGTCGTAACCGTAACGTCCGGCGGCGATGCGGTAGGCGGCGTCGCCCGGCAGCAGGTTCATGAACAGGAAGGTGAGCCCCCCGACCAGCAGGGCGACCAGGCCCGCCTGCAGCAGGCGAAAGGCGAGCAGGCGGGTCATTGGCTCCACCGCATCTTGCTCAGGCCAAAGGTGCGCTCGAAGGGATCGATGGCGGCGCCTTGGACGGCATTGGACACGGCCATGGTCTGGCGATACCAGGCCACCGGGATCACCGGCAGGTCCTTTTGCACCTGGGCCATGGCGGCGTAGCGCTGACGCTGTTGCTCGGCCGGATCATCGCTGGCCAGCAGCGCGGCCAAGGCCTGATCGAAGGCCGGATTCTGCCACCCCAGCGGGCCCCATTCGGCGCCACCGTGGCTGAAGTCATTGAGCAGGGTGACCAGGGGATCGGGCACCAGTGCGAAGTTGCGACCGTAGAGCGCCAGCTGCAGCGAGCCGTCGTTGTGGGCGGCGGGGATAGCGCTGGAGTTCTGCACTGCGACTTCCACGTCCACGCCCACTTCGCGCAACTGCGCCTGCAGGGCGGTAGCGATCAGCGGCAACTCGGGACGATCCGAATAGGTCAGCAGCTTCAGCCTGAGCGGCTTGCCGTCCTTCTGCAGGATGCCATCGGCTCCCGCGGTCCAGCCCTGGCCGGCCAGCAGCTTGCGCGACGCCGCCGGATCATAGGCGAGTGGCGCCAGCTCGGGGTCATGCCAGGCGGGCACGTTCTTGGCGAACAGCTGCGTTGCGCCGGTACCCGGGGCGCGCAACACGGCGCCGGCGACGCCCTCACGCTGGATCGCCAGACTGAGCGCCTGCCGCACCTCGACCGGCGCGGTGGCGCCAGCGCCGGAGTTGGGGGTCAGCAACACCACCCGCGGAACCGGCTCGATCAGTACCTTGAGATTGCTGGAGCGCTTGAGTCGCGCGATGCTGGGCGGATCGAGCTGGAACACCAGTTCGGCATCGCCGCTTTCAGCCATCAGGGTGCGGGTCTCGCCGCGGCCGGCGGCCAGGTAGGTGGTCTTGGCGATCTCCGGCTGGGTGCCCCAGTAGCCGGCGAAGCGCTCGGCGGCCAGACGCTGGGGCGGCTCCAGCAGGGTCAGCTGGTACGGTCCCGTGCCGATGATCTTCTGCACCTTGCCATCGGCATCATAGGCGGCGGGCGCCAGGATATTGGTGGAGGAATGCGCCAACAGGGCCAGCAAGGGCTTGAAGGGTTTCGCCAGGCGGATCACCACCTCGTTACCCTCGGCAGTGACCGATTCCATGCCTGCCTGCTTGAGTACTCCGGGCTTGCCGCGTGCCGCATTGAGCGCAGCGGCCGCGGCTTCCGCCGTGAGGTCGCTGCCGTCATGGAATTTCACCCCCTGGCGAATGGCGAGCCGCCAGGTCAGGCCATCTGCCGATTCCGTCCAGCGCTCTGCCAGTCCAGCGATCGGCTTGCCCTGGCCATCGGCTTCGAGCAGGGTCTCGGCGATCTGCATGCGCTGGAAGACGAAGCCGGAAATCGACGGGTCCAGACCACCGATCTCGAAGGGGCCAACCACATCGAAGACGCGTTCCTGAGCGCTGGAAAGGGTCGGCACGAACGCGACCAGGGTGGCCAAGGCCGAAGCGGTCAGGGCCGTGCGGAGGGTGCGGGATGAAAGCATGACAGTCCTTAGCAAAGCGAAAACGCCGATACCCGCTGCTGACACCTAGGTATCGGCCAAGCCAATGAAGGCGCACGTTATATCATAACGTTTCCGTAAGAATCCAAAGCCAAGCCGTGATGGCAACATCTTGAAACAGCTAAGAAATTAGCCCGGGATGCAGCCAGCTGACGGCACCCAGGGACCTGGTGTCGAGGGGTAAGGGGTTCACCCCTCACGGGGAGCGGCGCGGAGAAAGGAGTCGCGTGAAGCCTGAGTGGGTGCAGACTGGACGGCCCCTGGCCGCCCTGCCCTGCGCTATCGACCTACGTTCAGGCAGCGACGTTCAAGGTACTGCCCGTGGCGCTACTGGTGCCGTTGCTGCCAATGCTCTGGTACTGGCGCAATACCGCCTGAACCCGTTGCGCATAGGGGCTCGACGCCGTCCCAGTGCTAGCCTCGGCCTCGGTGTCCCCTTGCCCGCTCGTACCCTGGGGCGGCGGTGGAGGCATGGGCGGGCGCGCTGAACCGCCCAGCCCCGCGACGCTGGAATCGCTGGATTCCTCCGTGCCCCTCTGCCCCTGGGGAGCGCCAGGTGCACCCGGCGGCGGTGCGAAGGCCGAGGCAAATTCGCTCTCGCCGACGCTGCCATCGCCATCCTGGTCCAGCATGCCGAGCAACTTGTCGACGTCGATATCGCCGCTTTCGTCGGTAGCCGTCTGGGTATCGCTCGCCGCACTGGCGGCGGTGGTGAGTTCGCTCTTGCTGATGGCGCCGTCGCCATCGCTGTCGAGCTTGCTGAACAGCTTCTTCAATGGGTTGCCGTCTTCACCCCCGCTGACGCTGTTGCCGGACGCTGTCGTGGCTGTGCCTTTGATCGCGCTGGCACTGCTGTAGTAGCTGGAGTAGCCACTGCCTATTCCGCTGATCATGGATATCTCTCCTGGGAAATGCGGAAATCGGTGTTCCGCACCTACCAGTATCCGCCGCCTGGATGTCGGCCATTTGGCTACTTTGTATGCCCGGCGATACATCAGGGGCGCGGCAGCACCACCTGGCAGGTCAGTCCGCCACCGGGGGTTTCGCCAAGCGTCAGCTCGCCCCCCATGTGCGCCGCCGCTTCCCGGGCAATGGCCAGCCCCAGCCCGGTCCCCCCGGAGGATCTGTTGCGCGAGCCCTCCAGGCGATAGAAGGGTTCGAACACCGCCTCACGATACTGGGCCGGTATCCCAGGGCCGCGATCGAGGATGGAGATGATCAGCCGCTCCGGCTGTTCGCTCAACTGGATCTCCGCCTGGCCGGCGTAGCGCAGGGCGTTCTGCAGCAGATTGCCGAGGCAGGAGCGCAACGCCATGGGCGCCACCTTCAGCGGCTGGCAACCTCCCTGGACCGCGACCTGGGCGCCCTCCTCGGCCGCGTCTTCGGCCATGGCCTCGACCAACGCCTGGACGTCGCAGAGGATGGGACGCTCCTGGCGGTGCTGTTCGCGCAGATACCTCAGGGTGCCGTCGAGCAACTCGATCATGTCGTCCACGTCCTGGCTGACCCGGGCATGCAGGCGCGGATCGTCGATGTCCTCGATGCGCAGCTTCACCCGCGCCAGGGGCGTGCGCAGATCATGGGAGATGGCCGTGAGCATGCGCCCGCGCTGCTGGAGTTGTTCGAGCAGATGCTGGTGCATGCGATTGAGCGCCCGTGCGGCCTCGCGAGTCTCCCAGGGGCCGCTGACGGGAATGGGCGAACCGTCGAGGTTATGGCTCAGGTGCTCGGCGGTCTCGGTCAACTGGCGCAGCGGCCGGGTCAGCAGCCGCGCCCCGAGCCAGGCCGCGATCACCAGCGAGCCCAGCTGGAAGATCAAGGGGCCGCCGAGGAACCACTCGATGCGCTGCCAGACGCCGGGCTCCCGATGGGGGAAAGGCCCAGGCGGCGGTGGCCGATCGAAGGCGGCCTCGCCTTCCATGGGCGGTGGAGGTGGCGGCGGGCGCTCGCCGAGCCCATGGCGAAACCAGAAGAAGGCCAGCAGATGGCCCAGCAGGATGGCCAGCAGAAAGACCCCGAACAGCCGGGCGAACAAGGTATCCAGGCGGCGCACGGCTAGTGCCCTATCTGCCTGGCATCGAACAGATAGCCCTCGCCGCGCACGGTCTTGATCAACTGCGGCGCCCGGGGATCGTCGCCCAGCTTGCTTCGCAGCCGCGACACCTGCAGATCGATGCTGCGATCGAAGGCCTCGATCGCCCGTCCCCGGGTGGCATCGAGCAACTGCTCACGGCTCAGCACCTGGCGCGGCTGCTCGATGAAGACCCAAAGCAGCCGCACCTCGGCATTGGACAGGGGCACCATCACCCCGGCGGGCGAATGCAACTGGTGCAGGACACCATCCAGTTTCCAGCCATCGAAGCTGACACTGGTCCGCGGCGCCTTGCGTTGGGTCACCCGCCCCTCCTGGGTCCGCCGCAGCACCGACTGGATCCGTGCCACCAGCTCCCGCGGTTCGAAGGGTTTGGCCATGTAGTCGTCGGCGCCCAGCTCCAGGCCGATGATGCGATCCGCCGGTTCGCACTGGGCGGTCAACATCAGGATGGGAATGCCACTGTCACGCCGCAGCGAACGACAGAGGGAAAGCCCATCCTCCCCCGGCAGCATCAGATCCAGCACCACCAGGTCGAAGGCCTCCTCCGCCAGTGCCCGACGCATTTCTAGGCCGTCACCCACGCCCCAGGCACTGATGCTGAAGCGCGCCAGGTAACCGCAAATCAACTCGCGGATCGACGGATCGTCATCCACCAGCAGGATGCGCGAGGTCCAGCGCGGGGATTCGGATGACAGCGACATCGGGGCTACCTGAACAGTCGGACGATCTGGGTGCGCATGCTAGCCGTTCGCCCGGCGGGGCAGCTACGGATTGGCATGTAGGCTTGTGTAAAGGTGGTCAAGGGATGGATACCTGAGGTTTGCCGGAGCGCCTATGACCAAAGGCGCCCAGCGTTGGAACGCATCTGCGGCGGGTCCTTTCCCTACGCCAAGGCCTCCCCTTCGGCTTTAACCAGGCGCAGCGGATCCTGGTAGCCGCCTGAATTGGCCCAGGGCTCGGTCACCGCATAACGCAGGCGACCAGAGCGAGCCGCGGCGGCTATGACACCGGAATAGAGCCAAGGCGAAGCGGATGGTGGAGCGGGAGTGGCAGCAGCAGGCCGAGAAAACGTCGGCCTAGTGAGGGTGTCTGCCGAAGCGCTTCACAGGCGATCCGGCCCTGGCCTAATCATGAGTCCCGCTAAAGTTTTTTTGAAATCAATTCATTATCTATAGCGTCACCGCTGAAATAGACTGAGTGCTCATATTAGTCAGTCCAGTTCCGGCAATGAATCATGACGACAATGCCGGCAACCGGATGCTCTTTGCCTGAAGTTTGAGAAGGAGCGATTTGGCGATGAGCCATAATTTCGATTATTTAATTAAAAAGACACCGTTCGACGAGCGCTACCGCCCCTCGGAAAATACCCGCATCACCACTAATTTCGCCAACCTGGCGAGAGGTGACAATCGCCAGGAGAACCTGAGAAACACCTTGAAGATGATGAATAATCGCTTCAACTCCCTGGCTGACTGGGACAATCCGCAAGGGGACAGATACAGCATCGAGCTCGACATCATCTCCGTCGCAGTGAGGCTCGACCGCACAGGTGGCGAAGCCACTATCCCCTTGATCGAAATCCTGAAGACCAACATCCTGGACAGGCACGCCGAAGAGCGCATAGAGGGCGTAGCCGGAAACAACTTCTCGTCCTATGTGCGTGATTACGATTTCAGCATCCTGCTCTCCGAGCACAACAGGGACAGAGAAGGCTTCAGTACCCCAGAAAATTTTGGCGAACTACATGGAAAATTATTCAAAGACTTCGTAGGCTCAAGCGCCTACAAGGCCAACTTCAGCAAACCGCCAATCGTCTGCCTCAGCGTCTCCACCAGCCGGTTGTATCAGCGCACGGAAAATCAACACCCAGTGCTCGGCCTCGAGTATCGGCAAGACGAATACTCATTGACCGATGAGTATTTTGCAAAAATGGGACTGAAGGTGCGCTACTTCATGCCCCCCAATAGCGTTGCACCTCTGGCCTTTTATTTTTCAGGTGACCTGCTGAACGACTATACGCACCTGGAACTCATTAGCGTAATTAGCACTATGGATACCTTTCAAAAGATCTATCGGCCTGAGATCTACAACGCGAACTCGGTCGCGGGCCACCTGTATCGCCCTAACCTGAGGCATCAGGATTACTCTCTGACCCGAATCCTATACGACCGGGAAGAGCGCAGCCAACTGGCGATAGAGCAGGGAAAATTCACTGAAGAGCATTTCATCAGACCCTATCGATCCCTGCTTGAGCAGTGGTCTGCCACCTCTTCCTTTTAAATGTTTGCACAAGGCCAATACCAATGAAGAAGCTGTTACCCACTTCCACCGCAGGAAGCCTGCCCAAGCCCTCTTGGCTCGCCCAACCGGAAACGCTCTGGTCACCCTGGAAGTTGGAAGGCGAGGAATTACTCGAAGGCAAACAGGACGCGCTACGCCTGTCTTTGTTTGAACAGCAGCAGGCTGGCATCGACATCGTCAGCGATGGCGAGCAAACCCGCCAGCACTTCGTCACCACCTTTATTGAAAATCTGAGCGGTGTCGATTTCGCCAAGCGCGAAGTCGTCAGAATCCGTAATCGCTATGACGCCAGCGTACCTACGGTAGCGGGAGCCGTCGAACGCCGGAAGCCGGTATTCATCGAAGACGCCAAATACCTCCGCCAGCAAACGACACAGCCGATCAAGTGGGCGCTACCAGGCCCGATGACCATGATCGATACCCTCTACGACAATCACTACAAGAGTCGGGAAAAACTGGCCTGGGAATTCGCCGGCATCCTGAACCAGGAGGCCAGGGAGCTGGAAGCGGCGGGCGTCGACATCATCCAGTTCGATGAACCCGCGTTCAATGTCTTCTTCGATGAAGTCAACGACTGGGGAGTCGCCGCCTTGGAGCGCGCGATCGAAGGGCTCAGGTGCGAGACGGCGGTGCACATCTGCTACGGCTACGGTATCAAGGCCAATACCGACTGGAAGAAGACCCTGGGCTCGGAGTGGCGGCAATACGAAGAAGCCTTTCCCAAGCTGCAGAAATCCAAGATCGACATCGTCTCCCTTGAATGCCATAACTCGCGCGTTCCCCTGGAGCTGATCGAACTCATCCGCGGCAAGAAAGTGATGGTGGGCGCCATTGATGTGGCGAGCAACGCCATCGAAACGCCCGATGAAGTCGCGCAGACCTTGCGGAAAGCGCTGCAATTCGTTGCTGCAGACAAACTCTATCCGTGCACCAATTGTGGCATGGCGCCGCTGTCGCGAAGAGTGGCAAGGGGAAAGCTGAACGCCTTGAGCGCGGGCGCAGACATCGTTCGGCGGGAACTGCAAGGCTAGGGTCAGGCCGGGTTCGCCAGCCTGAACGAATCAGGGCGGCGCCATAGCAATCCGAGCCGATAAAAACGCCTGGTGCTTCTATCAGGTGTTTTTGCGTTTTCTTCAGCTCTAATCTCGGCACTGCTCTTCAGCGGTATTCTTAAGCAGGCGATACAGAAAGTCCAACGCCACAAAGCACAGCATGCTGGCGGTGGCTCGTTGATCTGGCGGTCAGCTTCCGTTCGGATGCCTAGCTTTCCTGATAGACTCGATCGTTATCCCTCACTATGTGGAATGTGCTGTATAGCCGGTGCCCCGTACTATCGGTGGCCTGACGTTATCATCTCCATTCCAACTTGTTACCTGACCTTTTGCGATTGCTACGCTGTAGTAGCCCGGCTGCGAAAATCGGCTGAAATGTAGCAAAACGAGCCTAGAACAGACGTACCGAGATGCTTGCCGAAACCGCCTCAAACCCAGCAACCACGCGCCCTGAGCCGTCCCGCCGCTTTTCCGTGGCGCCCATGATGGACTGGACGGATCGTCACTGCCGTTACTTTCATCGTCTGCTGTCCCAGCATGCCCTGCTCTATACCGAGATGGTCACCACCGGTGCCCTGCTGCATGGCGATGCCCAGCGGTTCTTGCGGCATGACGAGACCGAGCATCCCCTGGCGCTGCAGCTGGGCGGCAGCTTGCCGGCCGAGCTGGCCGCAGCGGCGCGGCTGGGTGAGCAGGCGGGTTATGACGAGATCAACCTGAACGTCGGTTGCCCCAGCGACCGGGTGCAGAACAACATGATCGGCGCCTGCCTGATGGCCTATCCCGAGCGGGTGGCCGACAGCGTCAAGGCGATGCGCGATGCCGTGGCCATCCCGGTGACGGTCAAGCACCGCATCGGCATCTCCGGGCGCGACAGCTACGAGGCGCTGCGGGACTTCGTCGGCCAAGTCGCGGACGCGGGTTGCCGCAGCTTCACCGTGCACGCGCGCATCGCAATCCTCGAAGGGCTGTCACCCAAGCAGAATCGCGAGATCCCACCGCTGCGCTACGACGTGGCCGCACAGCTGGTGCAGGACTTCCCGGATCTCGAATTCATTCTTAATGGCGGCATCAAGACCCTGGACACCTGCCGCGAGCAGCTGGCGGTCTTCGATGGCGTGATGCTGGGTCGCGAGGCCTATCAGAATCCCTATCTGCTGGCCGAGGTGGACGCGGCGCTTTACGGTTGCGACCGTCCGCCACTGACTCGCCATGAGGTCATGCTGCGGCTGCGGCCCTATGTCGAGGCGCATCTGCAACAGGGTGGTCTCATCCACCACGTCACCCGCCATATCCTGGGCCTGGCGCAGGGCTTTCCCGGCGCGCGGCGCTTCCGGCAACTGCTGTCCACCGATCTGCATCGCAGCCCTGAACCGCTGCGCCTGTATGACGAGGCCACTGAACTTCTCAGAGGCCACTGAGTCACGTCTCCACGATGTCCATTCGTTAACCGAAGGAAAGACCTGCCATGAGCAAGCTGGAACAACTCAAGCAATACACCACGGTCGTCGCCGATACCGGCGATCTGGACGCCATCGCCCGCCTCAAGCCCTACGACGCCACCACCAATCCCTCGCTGCTGCTCAAGGCCGCTGCCCTGCCCCGCTACGAAGAACACCTGCAGGCCGCCTTCAGCGGCGCCGGCGGTGACATCGGCCTGGCCTGCGATCGCTTCGCCGTCGCCGTCGGTGGTGAGATCCTCAAGCTGATCCCCGGCCGCATCTCCACCGAGGTGGACGCGCGCCTGTCCTTCGACACCGGCGCCACCCTAGATCGCGCCCATCGCCTGATCGAGCTGTACGAGAAGGCCGGCATTGGCAAGGACCGCGTACTGATCAAGATCGCCTCTACCTGGGAAGGCATCCGCGCGGCCGAGCAACTGGAAAAGGAAGGCATCCAGACCAACCTGACCCTGCTGTTCTCCTTCGCCCAGGCCGCGGCCTGCGCCGACGCCGGTGTGTTCCTGATCTCGCCCTTCGTCGGTCGCATCTACGACTGGTACAAGAAGGCCGAAGGCCGTGACTACGAAGGCGCCGAAGACCCGGGCGTGAAGTCCGTAACCCGTATCTACCAGTACTACAAGGCCAATGGCTACGAGACCGTGGTGATGGGTGCCAGCTTCCGCAACCTGAACCAGATCGAGCAGCTGGCAGGCTGCGACCGCCTAACCATCAGCCCCGAATTGCTGCAGCAGCTGTCGGAAGCCCAGGGCGACCTGCCACGCGTACTGACCGCCGACAGCACCGGTGGCGAACCCAAGCAGCAGCTGAACGAGGCTGCCTTCCGCTGGGCGCACAACGAAGACGCCATGGCCACCGAGAAGCTGGCAGAAGGCATTCGCCAGTTCGCGCGGGATCAGGAAAAGTTGGAAGTGCTGCTGCCCGGCAAGCGCTAAGCCGGAGCGTGGTCAGTGCCTTTCGAGGGCACTGACCAAATCGCGGAAGGCATTGCGATTGGATTCATTGAGGCCCATCAACACCCGATGGGCTTCAAGCACGCGACTGCGCACCTCGGCTTCGGACTGATCCTGCGGTGGCAGGTCGGTCAGGCAATCCGGGCAAGGCAGGACCGTCTCGACGATGTTGAACACCTGATCGAAACCCATGGAGTCCAGCAGGCGCAGGATGTCCGGGTTGTTGGTGGTCAGCATGGGCAGCAGCCCGATGCGTTGCCGCGACAGGATCGACAGCTTGGCCAATAGGCCCAGGGTGGTGCTGTCGATGCTCTGCGTCTCCGTCAGGTCGATGACGATGGACGAGAAATTCAACGACGAGAAGATGTGTTCGATGGTCGCGTCCAGCGCCGAGCAGAGGGTCAGACGCACCTCGCCGGTAAACTTCAGGACGAAGGTGCCATCCTGCTCGGCAAATTGGATTTTTCCGGTGCTCATGCCAGGTTCCTGCTCAACACCAGCAAAGCGATATCGTCGGGCATCTCGGTAACGGACGCCAGATCCAGGGCTTCGCTCAGGCCTGCCAGTGTACCGCCGGCGCGGCGGACGTAATCGGGCAAGCTGTGTTCTTTCTCTTTCAAATTGTCTCCCGGCAGCAGGTCGAAGATGCCATCCGAAAAGAGGGTCAGGCTGAAACGCTCGGGCAGATCCATCTGGTGGTCATTGTAGGTCGCCTCCTGGAACAGGCCGACTGGCAGCCCCTTGCCGACCAGGAAGCGGGTTTCTTCCGGGGTATGCAGGACCGGCAAGGGCAGATGACCACCGATGCTGTACGCCAGGGTACCCGTGGTTTCGTCGATGACGCCACCCAGCATGGTCACGTGCTTGCCCAATTTGCAATCCAGTAGACCCCTGTTGATGTGACCAAGCACATCCGAGGGCTTGAATTCGGGCAGCGTGCCGTTGCGCTTGGACTCATAGAGCAGCCGCGTGGTCATGAACTTGAGCAGCACGGTCACGAAGGCCGAAGAGGCGCCATGGCCGGAGACGTCGGCCAGGTAGAAGGCGACGCGGTGCTCGTCGATGCGAAAGTAGTCGACGAAATCGCCGGACAGGTACAGCGAGGGGATGATCTCGTGGGCGAAATGCAGCCCCTCGGTTTCCCAGGGCGTCACCGGCAACATGTTCATCTGCACGTGGCGCCCGGCGTTCTGGTCTTCCTGCAGGAGGCTCAGGCTGGCCTGCAGCTCGCGATTGGTGTTTTCCAGCTTGACCCGGTAGCGATCGTTTTCCAGGCGCAGGCGGGCGCGATCCAGCGCGCGATTGACCGAGTGCTCCAGCACCATCAGGTCTTCGAGCGGCTTGATCAGGTAATCGGCGGCGCCCAGGCGCAGGGCTTCCACGACGTCGCTCATGACGCCGGCGCCGGACAGCACCAGCACGGGCGTATCGATGGACAGCTCGCTGATGCGGCGCAGCAGCGTCAGTCCGTCGACCTGCGGCATGCGCAAGTCGCAGATGATGAGGTCAGGCTGTTCGCGCTCGAATATTTCCAGGCCCTGCTGGCCATTGCTGGCCTGCAGGACATTGAAGCCACTGTCTTCGAGATAGTCGGCGAGACTGAGGCGAACCACCTCGTCATCGTCAATGATCAGGAGCGTGGCAGGCGAATTAGACATAGAGGATCCAGGCATGCACCCGAACGGCAAACCGGCGGACACTATCCGACACGGGCCACGGTGATTACGACACGGCGGAGACACTACTCCCATCCACCGGGGCGTTCAAGCTTGCCAACCGGATGGAAATTCTTTACAGGGTGCCATTATGGAGTTTATACCTCCAGCAACCCGCCATCCATCCTCCCAAGCAGTAGGATTGCCATGAGTACCATTGACCGTTCTTACAGTGAAAAGCGCGACTTCATTCGCATGCACGTCGACTCCAAGGCCATACTGAAGGTCGGCGATGCCTCCTTCGAGGCGCGCTGCGTCGATCTGTCCAGCACCGGTTTCCAGATCGAGGCCGCCACCAGCCTGCAGGTCGGCGACAAGGTGACCGTGCTCATCCCCTCCAGCCATGCCGAACTCCCCGGCCTGGAAGCGGACGCCGAGGTCCTGCGCGTCCAGGCTACGGACGCGGGCAAACAACTGCTGGGCCTGTCCGTGCTGGAAATGCGCTAACTACTGCGGCCAATAAAAAAGGCAGCCCCTGGGCTGCCTTTTTTATTGGGGCCGGGACTAGAAGTCGTCGACCACCTGACCATCCTTGACCTTGAATTCGCGGGTCTGCAAGTAGGCGTTGCGAATGAACACGTACTTGTCCCCGGTGATCAGGCGCTCGGCCTGCAGGAGACCTGCCCGGGTATCGACGGTGCTGAGGGCGAAGGCGCTGTTGCGCACGGCGACGTCGTCCACATAGGGATAGGCGCTGGTGTAGCTGTCCGGGATGCGACCGAGGCCGTCACGCACGCTGCTGGGGCCGAAGAACGGCAGGACCAGGTAGGGACCGCTGGTGGCGCCCCACTTGCCCAGGGTCTGGCCGAAATCTTCGTCGTTGCGCTGCAGGCCGGCCTTGGTGGCCACGTCGACCAGGCCGAGGCCGCCCATCGTGGTATTCATCAACAGGCGCGCGGTGTCGACCCCGGCGTGCTCGATCTTGCCTTGCAACAGGTTGTTGGCCAGGTTGCGCACGTCACCCAGGTTGTTGAAGAAGTTGCTCACGCCGGTCTGCACGAAGCCAGGCGTGAAGCGCTGATAGCCCTGGGCGACCGGCTTGAGGGCATAGGTATCCAGGGTATCGTTGAACACGAAGATCTTGCGGTTGAAGCCTTCCCAGGGATCGGGATTCTCGGCTTCGGCCGCCATGGCCTGACCGGCAAAGGTCAGGGCCGTTGCAAGGAGCGCTCCCCAGACCCTGGAACCACGTCGCTCGACCATCATCGCTTCTCTCCTCGTTGCACTCAGACGCCTGAAAGGCGCCGATTATAGTCATAGCTTTGCCACTTTGGCTTAGGGCCAGGCGCTATCCCTCGATCTTTGACCCGCCGTTGCGGTCAAAGAATCCGAACACAGGAGAAACGCCCATGACCACCTCTCATCTGCAGGAACAACTCGACCACCTCCGCCACCAGCTGGACCAGGATCCGCCCGCCTCGCCCGAGGATCGGGAAGAACTGGAACTGCTGATCCGGGACATCGAATTCCAGCTGGCCAACGAAGATGCCACCCGGGATGGCAGCCTGGTCGAAGGCGTCAATCTGGCCGTGGAGCGTTTCGAAGTCAGTCACCCGACCATGGCCGGCACGCTCCGCTCGATCATGAACAGCCTGAGCAGCATGGGCATCTGATCACTGTCGTACGTAGCGCTCGGCGGCGGGCTGGATGGCGTCACTGCTTCGGTAGGGATTGATATCCAGTCCGCCACGCCGCACATAGCGGGCGAATACCGTCAGCTTCGCCGGCTTGAGCAGCCGCCACAGATCCAGATAGATGCGCTCGACGCACTGCTCGTGGAAATCCGCATGTTGGCGGAAGGCGACCAGGTAGCGCAGCAGGCTGGCCGGTTCCAGGGCCAGACCCTCATCGTACTCGACCACCACGGTGCCCCAGTCCGGCTGACCGGTGACCGGGCAGTTCGACTTGAGCAGGTGGCTGTAAAACCTCTGACTATCCCGCGCTTCGCCCACGTTCAGCAGTTCGGCCTGTGGGTGGGCATAGCGATCCAGACTGACATCCAGATCGTCGAGGCACTGGCCATTCGGGCGCTGGACACCACGGGCCGCCCAATCATCCAAGGACATCAGGTTGACGCCAACGGGACCACCAGCTGCGGCGCTCAGGTCCTTGACCAGTACGGCTTCGAGTTCGGCCATGCTGGCGAACACCGACTGGTTCAGGGAGTTGAGGTACAGCTTGAACGACTTGGACTCGATGATGTTCGGCGAATCGGCCGGGATGGCGAATTCGGCGATGGCCACCACTGGCTTGCCGGAAGGCAGCAACCAGGACAGCTCGTAGCAGGTCCAGACATCCACCCCGCGAAACGGCAGATCCTGCCCGTCCAGGCCCAGCTCCGCCCACTTGGGCGCGCGCGGGATCGGATAGAGCAGTGTCGGCGCATATTCGCTGACGTACTCGGTGCTTTTGCCCAGGGGCGATTGTTCTACGCTATGCATGACGCTCAGACACTCAATGACGCATGCCGCGCCCGCTCACGAGCAGACGGATGCTGACCAGATAAAGCACGACCACGGCGAACAGCATGAAGGCGATCGCCACCCCGATGCGGATGTCGGACACCCCGAGGATGCCGTAGCGGAAGGCGTTGACCATGTGCAGGATCGGATTGACCAGGGACACCTTCTGCCAGAAGGCCGGCAGCAGGTCTATGGAATAGAAGACCCCGCCCAGGTAGGTCAGGGGCGTCAGCACGAAGGTCGGCACGATGGAGATGTCGTCGAAGTTGCGCGCGTAGACGGCGTTGATGAAGCCGCCCAGGGCAAAGATCGCCGCGGTAAGGACGATCACCAGCAGCATGATGCCCAGGTGGTGCACCTGCATGTTGGTGAAGAACAGCGACAGCAGGCTGACGATGGCCGCCACGGCCAGGCCGCGCAGGATGCCGCCCATGGCATAGCCGATGAGGATCACGTGCGGCGACACGGGCGAGACCAGCAGCTCTTCCACGGAGCGCTGGAACTTGCTGCTGAAGAAGCTGGAGACCACGTTGCTGTAGGCGTTGGTGATCACCGACATCATGATCAGGCCCGGCACGATGTACTGCATGTAGGTGAAGCCACCCATACCACCGATACGATTGCCGATCAGGTTCCCGAAGATCACGAAGTACAGGACCATGGTGATCGCCGGGGGCAGCAGCGTCTGTGCCCAGATACGGGTGAAGCGGCGCACTTCGCGATGGACGATGGTCCGCAGCGCCACCATGTTGGCTTGGAATTCGGTACTCATCGGGCGACCTTGGCTAGATTCTTTTCCACCAGGGAGACGAACAGCTCCTCCAGGCGATTGGCTTTGTTTCTCAGGCTCTGGACCTGGATGCCGGCGGCGTCCAACTGGCGGAACAGGGCGTTGACCCCACTGGCCTTGTCGATCTGCACCTCGAAGGAGTGGTCGCCCAGCAGCTTGGCCGGATAGCCGTCCAGCTGCGGCGCCGCCGTCAGCGGCTGGACCACATCGACGATGAAGGTCTCGACGTTGAGCTTCTGCAGGAGCTTGCGCATGCTGGTGTGCTCGACCAGCTCGCCATGGTCGATGATGGCGATGTTGCGGCAGAGATGCTCGGCCTCTTCGAGGTAGTGGGTGGTGAGGATGATGCTGGTTCCCTGCCTGTTCAGTTCGGTGAGGAAGCTCCACATGGAGCGCCGCAGCTCAATGTCGACCCCGGCGGTGGGTTCGTCGAGGATCAGCAGGCGCGGTTTGTGGATCAGGGCGCGAGCGATCATCAGGCGACGCTTCATGCCGCCAGAGAGCATGCGCGAAGGCGTATCGCGTTTGTCCCACAGCCCGAGCTGGGTGAGGTACTCCTCGGCGCGCTCACCGGCGATGCGTGCGGGAATACCGTAGTAGCCAGCCTGGGTGACGACGATGTCGAAGGCCTTCTCGAACTGGTTGAAGTTGAACTCCTGGGGCACCACGCCCAGGCAGCGCTTGAGGCCCGCGGGATCCTTGTCCAGGTCGTTGCCGAACACGGATACCTCGCCGCCGGACTTGTTGACCAGGGTCGAGAGAATGCCGATGGTGGTCGACTTGCCCGCCCCGTTCGGACCGAGCAGCGCGAAGAAATCACCTTCGACCACATCGAGGTCGATCCCCTTGAGGGCGGTGAAGCCGTTGTTGTAGGTCTTGGTCAGACCGCGAATGGAGAGAGCTAGACTCATGTGCCTCCCGGCAAGAACTGATTCGCAAAGAAAAGTGCTACTTCCTATAACCCCGGCGGCGGGCAAAGGTTCGATCCTAGTCGAACCAGACAACGTCGGACAGTGCCCCTATACTGCGCAGCCGCTTTTTCAGGAGACATTCATGGCCACTTCCTATCTCGCCCACCACGTCGCCCTCCTCGCCCAGCTGCGTGCGGTCTTGGCCGACGTCGGCGCGGCTGAGCAGGTGCCCTCGGAGAACCACGCGCTGTTCCTCGACCGCTTCGACGAGCTGGTCGCCGGATTGCCGCAGGCGCCCGAGGAATACGCCTATCTCGGCCAGGACCTGCTCAGCCAGATCTTCAGCCGCTATCCGCAGATCGCCCATCGGGTGCCGCGCGACCTGCTGTGGTTCTTTGGCGGCGACTGCCTGCACTTCATGCCGGACGAAGAGCTGGCGCTCTATCAGCGGCTGGACGAGCGTCGTCATGAGGCGGAATCCCGCGGCGAAGTCTTCGACTGGGCGCAGGAGCAGCGCCTGATGGCCCTGCCGGAAGACGCAGCGCGTCACTGAAACGTCGAAGGGCTATCGATCGGTTCGATAGCCCTTCGCGACCGCCAGGACGCCAGGCTACCTAGTAGTAGGCGTTTTCGCGGTTGGTGTGGTCGGTGACGTCGCGCACGGCGGTGAGCTCGGGGATCCGCTCCAGCAGGGTGCGCTCGACGCCATCCTTGAGGGTCAGATCGACCTGACCACAGCCCTGGCAACCGCCACCGAAGCGCAGCACGGCCACGTTGTCGTCGACGATATCCACCAGGCTGACCATGCCACCGTGGCTGGCGAGCCCCGGATTGATCTCGGTCTGCAGGTAGTAGTCGACACGCTCGTTGAGCGGGCTGTCCTCGTTGACCATGGGCACCTTGGCGTTGGGCGCCTTGATGGTCAGCTGGCCGCCCATGCGGTCGGTGGCGTAGTCCACCAGGGCGTCTTCCAGGAAGGGCTGGCTGATGGCATCGAGGTAAGCGGTAAAGCTCTTCAGCCCGATGAGCTGGTCATCGGGCTTCTCTTCGCCGGGCTTGCAATAGGCGATGCAGGTCTCGGCGTACTGGGTGCCGGGCTGGGTAATGAAGATGCGGATACCGATCCCGGGGGTGTTCTGCTTTTCCAACAGGTCGGCCAGGTAATCCTGAGCCGCGTCGGTAATGATGATGGCGCTCATGGTCACTCCTCAACAGGTGTGACAAGTTTACGCCACCCTACCCCTCGACGAAAGCCCTAGTGAAACAGTCGGATAATCGTCTCAATCCAGACGCTGAACGAAGCTGGTGACCCTATTGCGCCCGGCATGCTTGGATTCGTACAGGGCCTTGTCCGCCTGCTGGATCATCTGCTCGTGATTACCCAGGGGCACCGACAGATCGGTGAGGCCAATGCTGATGGTGAAGGCGATGGGCGTTCCCAGCACATCGAGACGCATCGCCTCCACCGCTTCGCGCAGGCGCTCGGCGAGTAGTCGCGCGCCTTCTACACCCGTGTCGAGCAGCACCACGCCGAATTCCTCGCCACCGTAGCGTCCGGCGATGTCGGCGTTGCGCACATGGGTCTTGATCACCCCGGCCAGCGCCTTGATCGCCTGATCGCCAACGGCGTGGCCATGGGTGTCGTTGATGCGTTTGAAGTGATCGATGTCGAGCATCATCAGCGCCAGGCGGCCGCCATAGCGCTGGTGCCGGGCGAATTCCTCGGTGAGGCGTTCCTCCCAGTAGCCACGGTTGGCTAGCCCGGTGAGGCGATCGGTGCGCGACAGTTCCTGCAGCTTGTCGTTGGACAGCTCCAGTTGCCGCTTGTTGATGGCGACATCGGTGACGTCGTAAATCACCACGCAGATATGGGCGATGGCCCCGGTGGAATCGCGCAACGGCAGCAGGGTCACGTTCTGGTACATGAAGGCTTCCACGCCGGTGATCGGCTGGTAGCTCTTGAAGTGGACCAGATAGGGTCGCTGTTCCCAGATGGAAAAGGCCCGGGTGCCCAGCAGGACCACGCTTTCGGCCTTGGCCCGGAACCAGGCCTCGTCGATTTCGGCGAAGACCGCGAACAGCGACTGCTGGCTGACCTCGCTGAGGATCCGCCCGGAATGGTTTTCCATGAAGCTGTTCCAGACCTCGATACGGTAGTCGAGGTCCAGCACCACCACGCCGACATCGATGTTCTGCACGATGTCCAGCAGCCAGTGGAGTTCGTTGATATCGATCTGTGCGGCCATGCTCAACTCATCAGGTAGCCGATCTTGCGGGTGATGCGCTTCACCGAATCCTCGGTGAACAGCAGCAGCAGATCGAAGTGGACGTTATGGCCTTCCAGGCTGTAGCTGAGTTCGACCGCCAGGGTCTTCTTCCAGCGCGTCTTGTTGACGACGATGAGCTCGTCGATGGACGCGTGGTGGCCGAGGATGGTCGGATGGCCCTGGGAAAAGCGGATGTCGAACTGCTCGGCGATCCCGGCCAGGCAGGCGCCGATGATGATGCTCGACAGATCCAGCAGCATCTCGATGTCGCCGGACTCCCCCGCCTCGCGCCAGCGCACCAGGCGCGCCATGTCGTCGAATTCGGAGTCGTGGAAGATCAGCAGCGCCTCGCCGGCGATGCCCTCGCCGATGTAGCCCTGGCACACCGCGCTGAGACGATCCTCGCGCTGTGCATCCACCAGCGTCATGTGCAGCTCGCTGACTTCCAGGATGTTGACATTGGGAATGGGCAACTGAACGAAGACATCCAGCGCCTTGGCCAGCAGGGCCCCGGCGCGACCCATGGAGACGTTGACCACCTCGCGGAAGGCATCGCGGAAACTGACTTCCAGCTCCGGACGCGCGACGGGTTCCGCCGGAGTCGTCGGGCTTGGGCTATAGATACCGTGGCGCTGGAGCACCGTGGCCAGTTCGGTGGGATCGGCCGGCTTGCGGATGAAGTCCAGAGCGCCCAGTTCGCGCACCCGTGCCACCGCCTGTTCCTGGACATCACCGGAGACGACGATCACCTTGACCGCCAGACCCTCGTTGCGAATCGCCGCCAGGGTGCCGTAGCCATCCAGGATCGGCATGGTCAGGTCCAGCAGCATCACCTGGCCCAGTCCCTGACGCAGCGCCGTGAGGGCTTCCTCGCCATTGGTGGCCTGGGTGATGGATACCCCCCAACCTTCGGGCAGGGAGCGAACCAGCTGCTTGCGCGCCATGTTCGAGTCGTCGCATATCACCAGAGGAATCACGGCCACCTTCCATGACACTGTTTTGACGCACAGTAAACGTCGGTCATCTGTCAGTAAAGCAGCACTTCGGGCGCTTGTCCGCCGCCCGCTCTAGATCGCTAAGCATCCCTGGCATGAAAGACTCGCGGACCCTTCATGAGCGCTGCTCATCATGGATCACTGCCGTTACCGGGGCGGGCGCCAGCTTTTGCTATGCTGCCACCCTTTGTCCAGCGTCTCTTCATCTCTGTGGAATGCCCATGACTGATCGTAGCTCTCGCCTCGCCGCCCTTCGCCACGCCCTCGCGCAGCGCATCCTCATCCTCGACGGCGGCATGGGCACCATGATCCAGAGCTATCGCCTGGAGGAAGCGGACTACCGCGGCAGGCGTTTCGCCGACTGGCCGAGCGACGTCAAGGGCAACAACGACCTCTTGCTGCTGACCCAGCCGAAGATCATCGCCGAGATCGAAAAGGCCTACCTGGATGCCGGCGCCGACATCCTGGAAACCAACACCTTCAATGCCACTCGGGTCTCCCAGGCCGACTACGGCATGGAAGAGATCACCTATGAGCTGAACCTGGCCGGTGCCCGGGTCGCTCGTGAAGTGGCCGACGCCAAGACCCTGGAGACCCCGGATCGCCCGCGCTTCGTCGCCGGGGTGCTCGGCCCGACCAGCCGGACCTGCTCCATCTCTCCGGACGTCAACAACCCCGGCTATCGCAACGTCACCTTCGACGAGCTGGTGGAAAACTACACCGAGGCCACCCGCGGCCTGATCGAGGGCGGCGCCGACCTTATCCTGATCGAGACCATCTTCGACACCCTCAATGCCAAGGCGGCGATCTTCGCCGTCCAAGGCGTGTTCGAAGAGGTCGGCATCGAATTGCCGATCATGATCTCCGGCACCATCACCGACGCTTCCGGCCGCACCCTCTCCGGCCAGACCACCGAGGCCTTCTGGAACTCGGTACGCCACGCCCAGCCGATTTCCGTCGGCCTCAACTGCGCCCTGGGCGCCAAGGAACTGCGGCCCTACGTCGAGGAATTGGCGACCAAGGCCGATACCTTCGTCTCCGCCCACCCCAACGCCGGCCTACCCAACGCCTTTGGGGAATACGACGAAAGCCCCGAGCAGATGGCGGCGGTGGTGGAGGAGTTCGCCGCCAGCGGCCTGCTCAACATCGTCGGCGGCTGCTGCGGCACCACCCCGGCGCATATCCAGGCCATCGCCGAGGCGGTCGGCAGGCATGCGCCGCGCCAGTTGCCGGACATTCCCAAGGCCTGCCGCCTCTCGGGCCTGGAACCCTTCACCATCAGCCGCGAGTCGCTGTTCGTCAACGTCGGCGAGCGCACCAACATCACCGGCTCGGCCAAGTTCGCCCGGCTGATTCGTGAGGAGAACTATGCCGAGGCCCTGGAAGTGGCCCAGCAGCAGGTAGAAGCCGGCGCCCAGGTCATCGACATCAACATGGACGAAGGCATGCTGGACTCGCAGGCGGCCATGGTCACCTTCCTCAACCTGATCGCCTCCGAGCCGGACATCTCCCGGGTGCCGATCATGATCGACTCCTCCAAGTGGGAGGTGATCGAGGCCGGCCTCAAGTGCATCCAGGGCAAGGGCATCGTCAACTCCATCTCCATGAAGGAAGGCGTCGAAGCCTTCATCCATCACGCCAAGCTGTGTAAGCGCTATGGCGCGGCGGTGGTGGTCATGGCCTTCGACGAAGACGGGCAGGCCGACACCGAGGCGCGCAAGAACGAGATCTGCGCCCGCTCCTACGACATCCTGGTCAACCAGGTCGGCTTTCCGCCGGAAGACATCATCTTCGACCCCAACATCTTCGCCGTGGCGACGGGGATCGAGGAGCACAACAACTACGCGGTCGACTTCATCAACGCCTGCGCCTATATCCGCGACAACCTGCCCTACGCCCTGACTTCCGGCGGTGTGTCCAACGTCTCCTTTTCCTTCCGCGGCAACAACCCGGTACGCGAAGCCATCCACTCGGTCTTTCTCTACCACGCCATCCAGAACGGCCTGACCATGGGCATCGTCAACGCCGGCCAGCTGGAGATCTACGACGAGATTCCGGCCGCCCTGCGCGAGCGGGTCGAGGACGTGGTGCTCAACCGCACCCCGGCCGGCACCGATGCCCTGCTGGCCATCGCCGACGACTACAAGGGCGGCGGCGCGGTCAAGGAAGCCGAGACCGAGGAATGGCGCGGCCTGCCGGTGGGCAAGCGGCTGGAGCATGCGCTGGTCAAGGGCATCACCACCTATATCGTCGAGGACACCGAAGAATGCCGCCAGCAGTGCGCGCGGCCCATCGAGGTCATCGAAGGTCCGCTGATGAGCGGCATGAACGTGGTCGGCGACCTGTTCGGCTCGGGCAAGATGTTCCTGCCGCAGGTGGTCAAGTCCGCCCGGGTGATGAAGCAGGCGGTGGCCCACCTGATTCCCTTCATCGAGGCGGAGAAAGGCGACAAGCCCGAGGCCAAGGGCAAGATCCTCATGGCCACGGTCAAGGGCGACGTCCACGACATTGGCAAGAACATCGTCGGCGTGGTGCTGGGTTGCAACGGCTACGACATCGTCGACCTGGGCGTCATGGTCCCGGCGGAAAAGATCCTGCAGACCGCCATCGCCGAGAAGTGCGACATCATCGGTCTGTCGGGCCTGATCACCCCCTCGCTGGACGAGATGGTCCACGTCGCCAAGGAGATGCAGCGCCAGGGCTTCACCCTGCCCCTGATGATCGGCGGCGCCACCACCTCCAAGGCCCATACCGCGGTCAAGATCGAGCCGCAGTACCGGAACGATGCCGTGGTCTATGTCACCGACGCCTCGCGCGCCGTCGGTGTGGCCACCCAGTTGCTCTCCAAGGAACTCAAGGCCGGCTTCGTCGAGCGCACCCGCGCCGACTACGTCGAGGTGCGCGAGCGCACCGCCAATCGCAGCGCCCGTACCGAACGCCTGTCCTACGCCAAGGCGGTGGCCAACAAGCCGGCCTTCAACTGGCTCGGCTACCAGGCGCCCAAGCCCAGCTTCACCGGCACCCGGGTGCTGGAAGACATCGACCTGGCGGTGCTGGCCGAGTACATCGACTGGACCCCCTTCTTCATCTCCTGGGACCTGGCCGGCAAGTACCCGCGCATCCTCACCGACGAGGTGGTGGGTGAAGCCGCCACCGCGTTGTTCGACGATGCCCAGGCCATGCTCAGCAAGCTGATCGACGAGCAACTGATCAAGGCCCGCGCCGTGTTCGGCTTCTGGCCGGCCAACCAGGTCCGTGACGATGACCTGGAAGTCTATGGCGAGGACGGCCAGCCGCTGGCCATCCTGCACCACCTGCGCCAGCAGACCATCAAGCCCGAGGGCAAGCCCAACCTGTCCCTGGCCGACTTCGTCGCGCCCAAGGAAACGGGCGTGACCGACTACATGGGCGGCTTCATCGTCACCGCCGGCATCGGCGCCGAGGAACTGGCCAAGGACTACGAGCGCAAGGGCGACGACTACAACTCGATCATGGTGAAAGCCTTGGCCGACCGCCTCGCCGAGGCCTGTGCCGAATGGCTGCACGAGCGGGTGCGCAAGGAACACTGGGGCTATGCCGCGGACGAGACCCTGGACAACGAGGCCTTGATCCGCGAGCAGTACAAGGGCATCCGCCCTGCCCCCGGCTATCCGGCCTGCCCCGATCACACCGAGAAGGCCACCCTGTTCAAGCTGCTGGACCCCGAGGCCAGCTTCAACGAGGCCGGTCGCAGTGGCGTCTTCCTCACCGAGCACTACGCCATGTACCCGGCCGCCGCCGTCAGCGGCTGGTACTTCGCCCATCCCGAAGCCCAGTATTTCGCCGTGGGCAAGATCGACAAGGATCAGGTCGGCAGCTACACCGAGCGCAAGGGTCAGGAGCTGGCGGTGACGGAGCGGTGGTTGGCGCCGAATTTGGGGTACGACAACTAAGCTGGCAGACGCCTCAGGTAACAAAAACGCGGCCCTTTTCGCTGGCGTCCCTACTAGGGTGTAGGGACTTCCAACGACGAGGACAGCGTGCCCATGAAAGGTCTCACCCTAGCTGCCGGCAGTCTCCTGCTCAGTCTCGCCACCCTGAACGCCAATGCCGCACCCCAGGCTCTCTCCCAGGATCAGTGGCCCTTCACGGCCACGCCCAGGGCCACCTTGGACGCGCCCTGGGCGATCGCCTTCCTGCCGGATGGCACTACCCTGGTCACCGAGAAAGGCGGTGTGCTCAAGCACCTGAACGTGCAGACCGGCAAGGCCCAGGACATCAGCGGCGTGCCCAAGGTGATCGCCGCCGGCCAGGGCGGACTGGGCGATGTCATCCTGCATCCGCAATACGCCAGCAACGGGCTGATCTACCTGAGCTATGCCGAGGCCGGCGAAGACGGCACCCAGGGCGCGGCGGTCGCCCGGGCCAAGCTGACCCTGAAGGAGGACGGCAGTGGTTCGCTCGGCGAGCTCAAGGTGATCTGGCGGCAGACACCCAAGGTCACTGGCAACGGTCACTATGGCCATCGCATGAGATTCGGCCCGGACGGCAAGCTGTGGATCACCTCGGGTGAACGGCAGAAATTCACCCCGGCCCAGGACATGAGCGGCAACCTGGGCAAGCTCATCCGCCTCAACGACGATGGCAGCGTCCCTGCGGACAACCCCTTCGCCCAGCAGGGCGGCGTCGCGGCGCAGGTCTGGTCGCTGGGTCACCGCAACCCGCTGGGCATCGCCTTCGACACCCAGGGCCGCCTATGGGAGCAGGAAATGGGTCCCCAGGGCGGTGACGAGCTGAACCTGATCCAGCGTGGCGGCAACTACGGCTATCCCGAGGTCTCCAATGGCGACCACTATGGCGGCAAGCCGATTCCCGATCACTCCACACGCCCGGAATTCATCCCGCCCAAGATCACCTGGACGCCGGTGATCTCCCCCGCCGGCTTGATGATCTACGCAGGAGACCGCTTCCCGGCCTGGAAGGGCAATGCCTTCATCGGCGGGTTGTCGTCCAAGGCGCTGGTACGGATCGAACTCAAGGGCGAAGAGGCGCGCGAAGTCGAGCGGTATGCCATGGGCACACGCATCCGTGACGTCGAGGAAGGTCCCAACGGCAGTCTCTGGGTCTTGGAAGACGGTGCCAACGCCCGGCTGCTGGAGCTGCAGCCGAAATAGCCGCCAGGGTCACCCAGGGACGGGTGACCGCTGTCTCAACGCAGCTCGGAAGGCGAGCGGCGGACGATCTTGATCGAGTGCTTGATCTCGGGCTTGCGGGTCACGCTGATGGGCCGCTTGGTCACGGTGTCCAGGGTGATGTTCCAGAAGCCGGTGCTGGGTACGGTGATACGCGCCGGAAAGGTGTCGAAGGCGCCGCCATGATAGGTGTGGCGGCCACCGTTCTTAAAGCTGCGGAAATTGGCATCGTTCATCAGGCGGATGTTGCACACCCCCGAACTCTGGATGACGACCAGGTCGCCCTCGTTGAGATGCTCGCGCTGGTGGATGAACTTCATGACGGGTCCTCGTCTTGCAAAGGACTAGGATAGCATCCCTGCCCTGTCCTATTATCGCCGCCCGCCCCCGACCTGCCCTTTTCCCATGCGTATTTCCGATGTCGTCCAGTTGCTCGCCGAGGCCGGCGCCAAGCCCAAGCACAGCGCCCGTATCTTGCGCGCCTGGTGCCAGGGCCTGCCTCTGGACACCGGCACCCGCCGCCAGCAGGCGGAGAATTTCCTGCCGCTGGAGGTGCGCCATGCCATCCCCGCACTGACCGAGCGCCTGGAGGGCCTGGCCCGGGTGACCTCGGAGCATCCGGGTGCCGACGGTTCGGCGCGGATGCTGGTGACCCTGGGCGATGGCCAGGCGGTGGAAAGCGTGCTGCTGCCGCGTGATGGACTCTGCGTATCGTCCCAGGTCGGCTGCGCGGTGGGCTGCGTCTTCTGCATGACCGGTAAGAGCGGCCTGCTGCGCCAGGTGGGCAGCGCCGAGATCGTCGCCCAGGTCGCCCTGGCGCGACGGATCAGGGCGGTGAAGAAGGTCGTCTTCATGGGCATGGGCGAGCCTGCGCACAACCTGGACAACGTGCTGGAAGCCATCGACCTGCTGGGCACCGCCGGCGGTATCGGCCATCGCAACCTGGTGTTTTCCACTGTCGGCGATCCACGGGTATTCGAGCGACTGCCCCAGCAGGCGGTCAGGCCGGCACTGGCGCTGTCGCTGCACAGTACCAATGCCGAGCGGCGGGCCCGGCTGCTGCCCAAGGCGCCCCGCTACGAACCGGGCGAGCTGATCGAACAGGGTGAAGCCTATGCCCGGCTGATCGGCTATCCGATCCAATACCAGTGGACGCTGCTCGCCGGCATCAACGACAGTCAGGAAGAGATGGACGAACTGCTGCGCCTGATGAAGGGCAAATACGGCGTGCTCAATCTGATCCCCTACAACAGCCTGGAAGTGGATGACTACCAGCGCCCCGATGGCGAGCGCATCGTGCAGATCGTGCGCTACCTGCACAGCCGCGGCCTCCTCACCAAGGTGCGCAATTCCGCCGGCCAGGATGTCGATGGCGGCTGTGGCCAGTTGCGCGCCCGGGCAGAGGTGCTGCGCCCCGTACGCGTCAGCGCCTGACCGATCGTCCCGCGCCTGGCCCCGCCTATCAGATGCGGCGGAACGCCAGGCCTGGCGCCCCCTCAGAGTGCACTCGCACCATTCAGAGGGAAGCTTTTTCCATGCAGGATCGCATCAAACGCCACGACCCCTTCATCGCCGGCTTGAAGGAACGTCTGCCCGAAGAGCTGCGCGAATCCTTTACCGAGGAGCAGCTGGAAGCCCTCAAGCTGGCCTTCGGCACCCGCAGCTGGGGCAAGCACAGCGTCGATCTGCGCGGCACCGTCAAGTTCTGGCATCGCCGTTACTACTTCGTCTTCCTCGCCGGTCGCAACTATCGTCAGCTCTCGCGCCTGGAGCAGGAATTGTCCCTGCTGGGCAAGGCCACGGTGCTGGCGGCGATTCTGCTGGCCTGCGGCCTGGTGGGTCTGGTGCTGCTCTATCTGCTCAAGTCGGCGCTGGGCATCGATATCTTTCCCGACTACTCCTTCGGAGTTTGGACCTGGTTCAAGGGTCTATTCGAGTAGCACGGATTCGCTGGACCCCGGCAGGGAGGCTTGCCCCTCGGGAGACCTCCTATGCCCCACCTGAATCGCCGCCGGACCCTCGGCCTGCTGGCTGCCAGTGCCGCCCTGCCCCTACTGGGCGGCTATCCACTCAACGCCGTTGCGGCCGATGACGAATACCTCGCCCTGGTCGAGAAGGAAGTCCCCGGTGTCGGCTTCTATCGCCTGGCCGATGGCAAGCGCATCGGCAGCCTTGAACTACCCGAGCAGCCCCATGAGATCGTCGCCGATCGCCAAGGCCGCTATGCCTATGTCGGCCAATATGGGGTCAAGAGCTGGCAGGCACCCGGCGAAGGGGGGCATCAGGTCAGCGTGATCGATCTGGCCGAGCGCCGACTGGTACGGTCCATCGACCTGTCGCCCTATCACCGCCTGCACGGCATGCGCCTGGATGACCAGGGTCGCCTCTATGTGCTCAGCGAGACCGATTCGCTGCTCATTCGCTTCGACCAGCCCGCCACCGCCGAATCACCCAGTCAGATCGTCCCGGTGGGCGGTACCCGCAGCCACTACTTCGTGCTGACCCGCGATGGGCGTCGCGCCTATGTCGCCGATACCCTCAGCGGCCTGGTGATCCTGGTGGATGCGCATAATCCGGCCGTGCTGCCGGTGAAGAAATATCTCGGCCAGGCGCCGGAAGGCTGCTGCCTGAGTCCCGACGAGCGCGTCTTCTATGTGCTGGATCGCTTCGCCGGCATCCTCCATGCGCTGGACGCCCGCGACTTGACCCCGATCCACCAGGTCAAGCTGCGTGGCGAAGCCGTGCGCGTGGTTGCGCTGCCAGATGGCCGCCTGCTGGTCTCCAATCTGGCGGACAAGAGTCTTTCGCTGCTCCGGCCCGATACCCTCGGCGAAGTCGCCTATCTGCCCATGGGTAGCGCCGTGCCGGGGCTCAATCTCGACGCCCGGGGCGAACGTCTGTTCGCCGCGCTGGAAGACAACCAGTTGGCAGTGGTCGACCTGCGCAACTGGCGCGAGATTCGCCGCTTCGCCACTGGCAAGGCGCCGGATACCGCGGTGGTCTTCCAGGCCTGAATCCTGCCAGCACCGTGATACGCTGCAAGCAACCGAGCGGATTCCGGCGGCACGAGAATCATCCTCATTTAACAATCCGAATCATTGTGATACAAATCACCGACATCCGGGCGCCTTCGCGCCCCTTCGCTTATGTCGGTGATAGCTTTCATGCTCGTTCCCTTTTTGATCATGCTCCGCGAAGGCATCGAAGCGGCGCTTATCGTTGGCATCATCGCCAGCTACCTGCAACGTACAGGTCGCGGACACTGGATGCCTGCGGTCTGGATCGGCGTGATGCTGGCCGCTGCCCTGTCGCTGTTCGTCGGCGCCGGCCTGCAGCTGGCCAGTGCCGAATTTCCGCAACGCCAGCAGGAGCTGTTCGAGGCGATCGTCGGCCTGGCCGCCACCGCCATCCTCACCTCCATGGTGTTCTGGATGCGCAAGGCGGCGCGCTCGATCAAGACCGAGCTGCACGACTCCCTGGAAAATGCCCTGTCCGCCTCACGCAACCAGGTCTATGCCCTGATCGGCATGGTGTTCCTGGCAGTCGCGCGCGAGGGCCTGGAAACCGTGTTCTTCCTACTCGCCATCTTCCAGCAGAGCGCTGGCCCCGGTGCGCCCCTGGGCGCCCTGCTGGGGCTGATCATCGCCATCGCGGTGGGCTATGGCCTCTATACCGGCGGTGTAAGGCTGAACCTGGGCAAGTTCTTTCGCTTCACCGGCCTGTTCATTCTCTTCGTCGCCGCCGGCCTGTTTACCAATTCGATCAAGGCCCTGCATGAGGCCGGGCTGTGGAATGCGCTGCAGCAGGTGGTCTTCGACTGGAGCCACCTGCTGCCAGCGGACGGCCCGATCGGCACCGTGCTGTCCGGCATGTTCGGCTACCAGGACACCCCCACCGTCAGCACCCTCGGCGCCTATCTGCTGTTCCTGGCCGTGACCCTGCCGCTGTTCTTCCGCACCCCGGCGCCGCCCCAGCGCCCGGTCGCCGCTACTTCCAACGCCTCGCTGGAGCGCCCGTCGTGAGTAACCCCACCCCTCATCCGCCGAAGAGCAGCTCACTGGCGATGCGCCTGGCCGTGATCGGCTCCGCGACCCTGCTGATCGTGGCGGCCGCTGCCTTCTACTATGCCTCGCGCTCGGCTGGCCAGCGCCATGCCGAGGTGGGCGATGGCGAAGTCAGGGTCGAGATCCTGGCCAACCGCTGCGAACCCAACGCGCTCGAAGTACCCGCCGGGCCAGCACGCTTCCGCATCGTCAACCGTTCGGATCGAGCGGTGGAGTGGGAGATCCTCGATGGCGTCCTCGTGGTCGAGGAGCGCGAGAACATCGCCCCCGGCCTCAGCCAGGTCATCAATGCCACCCTGGCGCCCGGGGACTACGCCATCACCTGCGGCCTCCTGAGCAATCCGCGCGGGACGCTGAAGGTGCTGCCCACGGCCGCTTCAGAAGCCGCCAGCAAGGCGGGCCCGACCCTGACCCAATTCGTTGGTCCCTTGTCGGAGTACCGCGTCTACCTGAATCAGCAGAGCCGGCTGTTGCTGCAGGGCATCGCCGCCCTGCAGCAGGCTCTGACCGCGGGTGACCTGAACCAAGCGCGCACCGCCTATGCCGCTGCCCGTCTGCCTTACCAGCGCTTGGCGGCGACCGCGCAGCGCTTCGCCGAGCTGGACAATCGCCTCAATGCCCGCGCCGACTACTACGAAAAACGCGAACAGGATCCGGCCTTTGGCGGCTTCCATCGCCTCGAACAAGGCCTGTTCGCTGGCAACAGCACCCAGGGCCTGGAGCCGGTCGCCGACCGTTTGCACCAGGACGCCGCCGCACTGCGCGATGCGCTCCTCGGCCAGTCGCTGCCACCCGAGCAGCTCAGCGGCAATGCCGCGCGCCTGCTGCACAACCTGGCCAGCACCCGGATCTCGGGTGAGGAAGAACGCTACAGCCAACTCGTCCTGCCAGGCTTCGCCGCCAACCTGGAAGGTACGCGCAAGGTGATCGACCTGTTGCGGCCGCTGCTGAGCAAGGGTCATGCGGATCTGCAACAGCGCCTCGACACCCAGGCCCAGGCCTTCGCCGACGCCCTGGGCGATGTCCAGCGCCCCTACACCGCCCTGTCCACCGACGACCGCCACCGCATCGCTACGGCGGCCCAGGCCCTGGCCGACTCCCTCGACCAGGTCGCCCCGGCCCTGGGCCTTGCCGCGACCAAGACCACGCCATGAAGAAGCCTGCCCCTGATCAGCCCAACATCGACCGTCGCCGCCTGCTGGGTGGCCTCGGCGCCACCGGCCTGGCCCTGGCCGGCGCCGGCCTCTGCCCGATGCATGCCCGGGCGGCCAGCACCGCCGAGGTGACCCGCGCCCCTGGCAGCGCCAATACCCATCAGCACCAGGACTTCTTCGGCCGGCATCAGAGCGGCATCGTCACCCCGCGCCCGGCTGCTGGGATGATCGTGGCCTTCGATGTGCTGGCCAATGACCGTGAAGACCTGGAACGGCTGCTGCGTACCCTCGACGAGCGCATTCGCTTCCTGATGCAGGGCGGCCGGGCCCCCGAGGTGGATCCCAAGCTGCCGCCGTTGGATTCGGGCATCCTCGGCCCGGTGGTGACGCCGGACAATCTCACCGTCACCGTCTCGGTGGGCGAGTCGCTGTTCGATGATCGTTTCGGCCTCAGTGCGGTCAAGCCGCGGCAGCTGCAGCGCATGACCGGCTTTCCCAACGACGCCCTGGAAGCGGACTGCTGCCATGGCGATCTCTGCCTGCAGTTCTGCGCCAACACCCCGGACACCAACATCCACGCCCTGCGCGACATCCTGAAGAACCTGCCGGATCTCCTGGCGATCCGCTGGAAGCAGGAAGGCAGCGTGCCGGTGCAGGATCCGCCGCCCGGCCAGCCCGCCGAGAGCGCGCGCAACTTCCTGGGCTTCCGCGACGGCTCGGCCAACCCGGATTCCACCGACCAGCAGGCGATGGACCGGATCGTCTGGGTCCAGCCCGGCAGCGGCGAACCGGCCTGGGCGGCCCAGGGCAGCTACCAGGCGGTGCGCATCATCCGCAATTTCGTCGAGCGCTGGGATCGCACCCCGCTGCAGGAGCAGGAAGCCATCTTCGGTCGGCGCAAGGCCAGTGGCGCGCCCATGGCCGGCGGTCACGAGACCGACGTGCCGGACTACGCGAGCGACCCCAAGGGCAAGGTCACCCCGCTGGACGCCCATATCCGCCTGGCCAATCCCCGCACCCCGGAGAGCCAGCGCAACCTGATCCTGCGCCGCCCCTTCAACTACTCCAACGGCGTGCGCAAGAATGGCCAACTCGACATGGGCCTGCTGTTCATCGCCTACCAGGCCGACCTGGAACAGGGCTTCATCGCCGTGCAGAAGCGGCTGGATGGCGAGCCCCTGGAGGAATACATCAAGCCCATCGGCGGCGGCTACTTCTTCGTCCTGCCAGGCATCACCGATCCAAAGGACTACCTCGGCCGCAGCCTGCTGGCAGCCGCACCGCTTTAAACCCTCGACAGGAGAAGTCGAATGAAACGCTCGTCACTCGCCGTTGCCCTCGGACTGGCTCTGGCCATGCCGGCCTTTGCCGCCAACTCGCCGCTGGACCTGGTCGGCCCCATCTCCGACTACAAGATCTATGTCACCGACAACCTGGCCAAGCTCACCGAGCAGACCCAGGCCTTTACCGCAGCGGTCAAGCGCGGCGACCTGGCCACCGCGCGCAAGCTCTATGCGCCGACGCGGGTCTCCTACGAGCAGGTCGAGCCCATCGCCGAACTCTTCAGCGACCTGGACGCCGCCATCGATTCCCGTGAAGACGACCATGAACAAGGCGTCAAATCCGAGGACTTCACCGGCTTCCACCGCCTGGAATACGCCCTCTTCGCCCAGAACACCACCGAGGGCCAGGGGCCCCTCGCCGACAAGCTGCTGGAGGACGTCAAGGACCTGCAGAGCCGCGTTGACGGCCTGACCTTCCCGCCGGAAAAGGTGGTCGGCGGCGCTGCGGCGCTTATGGAGGAAGTGGCAGCGACCAAGGTGTCGGGCGAGGAAGAACGCTACAGCCATACCGATCTGTACGATTTCCAAGCCAACGTCGATGGCGCCAAGAAGATTGTCGACCTGTTCCGCCCGCAGATCGAGAAGCAGGACCAGGCTTTCGTCGGCAAGGTCGACAAGAACTTCGCCACGGTCGACAAGATCCTGGCCAAGTACAAGACCAAGGATGGCGGCTTCGAGGCCTACGACAAGGTCAGCGAGCGTGATCGCAAGGCCCTGGTCGGTCCGGTAAACACCCTGGCCGAGGACCTCTCCACCCTGCGCGGCACGCTGGGCCTGAACTAACCGCGGCTGCTAAAACTACTGCGCGTCCGCCAGACGGGCGCGTGCAGTGCTCGGAATCTTCATGTACCGCTCGTACACTCGTGCGCGAGCCCGGTCCGGTTCCTGCGCGCCGCGCGCACCCGCCTGACAGCCGCTCGCTACGCTTTATCAACCACGGTATTCATAAGTGGTATCCGGCGACGCCCACCCGCTTTCCGCTTATCGCCGGAATAGATTTATATATAAAGAAACATCGCTTTTAAGCATATAGACCTGCTGCTATCGTGCACGGCCTAGAAAAGTCGCCAGCGCGCCCCTCGGGTGCCCAAGACTTCGATCACGCGCAGCCGTGCGCGCCGCCTGACAGCAGGATGACCATGTACGTTTACGATCAGTACGATCAGCGGATCGTCGAAGAACGTGTCGCCCAGTTTCGCGACCAGACCCGTCGCTTCCTGGCCGGAGAGCTGGGTGGCGAAGAATACCGCCCACTGCGCCTGCAGAACGGTCTCTACATCCAGCGCTATGCGCCCATGCTGCGGGTCGCTGTGCCCTATGGCCTGCTGAATACCAAACAGGTGCGCAAGCTGGCGCAGATCGCCCGTGACTACGACAAGGGCTACGCCCACATCAGTACCCGGCAGAACTTCCAGTTCAACTGGCCGGAGCTGGAAGACGTGCCCGAGATCCTCGCCGAGCTGGCCACTGTGCAGATGCATGCTATCCAGACCAGCGGCAACTGCATCCGCAACACCACCACCGACCAGTTCGCCGGTGTCGCCCATGACGAACTGATCGATCCGCGCCCCTGGTGCGAGATCATCCGCCAGTGGTCGACCTTCCACCCGGAATTCGCCTTCCTGCCGCGCAAGTTCAAGATCGCCGTCAACGGCGCCGCCCTGGATCGTGCCGCCATTGAGGTGCACGACATCGGCCTGGAAGCGGTGCGCAACGAGGCCGGCGAGCTGGGCTTCCGCGTGCTGGTCGGCGGTGGTCAGGGCCGTACCCCCCACACCGGTGAATTCATCCGCGAATTCCTGCCCTGGCAGCACCTGCTCAGCTACCTGGAAGCCACCCTGCGGGTCTACAACCGCTACGGTCGCCGCGACAACAAGTTCAAGGCGCGCATCAAGATCCTGGTCAAGGCGCTGGGTGCCGACGCCTTCGCCGAAAAGGTCGAGGCCGAGTGGGCCCACCTCAAGGACGGCCCCATCACCCTGACCGACGCCGAGGTCGCGCGGGTCTCCGCCTTCTTCGTCGATCCGGCCTATGCCGAGCTGCAGGACCAGGACGAGGCCCTCGCCCGCCTGGACGCCGAGCAGCCCGGTTTCGCCCGCTGGCGTCAGCGCAACACCTTCCGCCACAAGCGTCCGGGCTATGTCGCCGTGACCCTGTCGCTCAAGCCCACCGGCGTGGCCCCGGGCGACGTCACCGATCGCCAGCTGGACGCCATGGCCGACCTCGCCGATCGCTACAGCTTCGGCGAGCTGCGCACCTCCCACCAGCAGAACGTCATCTTCGCCGACGTCCGCCAGGATCAGTTGCTGGAGCTATGGCACGAGTTGCGCGAGCACGGCTTCGCCACCCCCAACATCGGCCTGCTGACCGACATCATCTGCTGCCCGGGCGGTGATTTCTGCTCCCTGGCCAACGCCAAGTCGATCCCCATCGCAGAAGCCATCCAGCGCCGTTTCGACGACCTGGACTACCTGTTCGACATCGGCGAGCTGGATCTCAACATCTCCGGCTGCATGAACGCCTGCGGTCACCACCACGTCGGCCACATCGGCATCCTGGGCGTGGACAAGAAGGGCGAGGAGTTCTACCAGGTATCCCTCGGCGGCGACGCCGGTCGTGACGCCACCCTGGCCAAGATCCTCGGCCCCTCCTTCGCCCAGGACCAGATGCCCGAGGTGATCGGCAAGCTGATCAACGTCTACGTCGAGCAACGCACCGAAGACGAGCGCTTCATCGACACCTACCGCCGTATCGGTATCGACCCCTTCAAGGAGCGCGTCTATGCAAAGAATCATTAAGGGCGACCAGCTGGTCACCGACAACTGGCATCTGCTGCCCAAGGACGTCGCCTTCGCAGACGTCCCCAATAGCGACGACGTGATCATTCCGGCTGCGCTGTGGCTGGAACACGGCCATGCCCTCACCTGCCGCGACGGCCGCCTGGGTATCTGGCTGGACAGCGACGAAGAGCCCGAGAGCATCGCCGCCGATCTCGAGCATTTCGCTCTGATCGCCATTAACTTCCCGGCCTTCGTCGACGGGCGCGGCTATTCCTATGCGCGCCTGCTGCGCGAACGCTTCGGCTGGACCGGCGAGCTGCGCGCCATCGGCGACGTCCTGCAGGACCAGCTGTTCTTTCTCAAGCGCTGTGGCTTCGACGCCTACGTGGTCCGTGCCGACCGCGATCCGGAAGCGGCCCTGGCCGGTCTGCGCGACTTCAGCGTGACCTACCAGAGCGCGGTGGATCAACCGGAGCCGCTGTTCCGTCGTCGTCAGGCCTGACCGCCTCGGACGCAAAAAGAAACCCGCCGCGGCGGGTTTCTTTTTGCCTGGCCTTCGCTCAACCGAGATCGACGACCACACGACCCACCATCTTGCCGGCAAGAATCTGGCTGATGGTATCGGGCAACTCTTCGAGGCCGACCTCGCGGGTCAGGCTTTCCAGGTCATCCAGCTTCCACTGCACCGAGAGCTTGTCCCACAGCGCGGCCTTGGCCATCAGCGGCAACTCGACGGAGTCCACACCCAGCAGATTCACCCCGCGCAGGATGAAGGGAAAGACCCCGGCCTCGAAGGTGGTGCCGGCCGTCATGCCGCAGCAAGCTACGCTGCCGCCGTACTCCAATGACTTGATGACATTGAAGAGGATATCGCCGCCGACGGTATCCACTGCGCCGGACCACTGCTGGTCCAGCAGCGGCTTGCCGACGCCATCGGCCAGGGTCGCACGGTCGAGGATCTGCCGAGCGCCCAGACGATGCAGCCACTCCGCGCGCTCCAGCTTGGCGGTAGAGGCCGCCACGTGATAGCCGAGCCGCGCCAAGAGCTTGACCGCCAGGCTGCCGACGCCACCGCTGGCGCCGGTCACCAGTACGGTGCCGGCCTCCGGGGTCAAGCCCATCTGTTCCAGCTTCTCGACGCACAGCGCCGCGGTGAGACCCGCGGTGCCCAGCACCATGGCCTCGCGCAGGCCGAGGTTGTCCGGACGGCGGATCACCCAGGCGGCTGGTACCCGGATGTACTGACCGAAGCCGCCGGGGGTGCTCATGCCCAGGTCATAGCCCGTGACCAGGACCTCATCGCCCACGGCGAATTCGCCGGCGCTGGATTGCTCCACCACGCCCGCCGCGTCGATGCCTGGGGTATGGGGATAGCGTCGGGTCACGCCGCGGTTGCCGATGGCCGACAGGGCGTCCTTGTAGTTGAGCGAGGAATAACGCACCCGGATCAGCACCTCGCCTGCGGGCAGGTCGTCCAGGCTGCGCGTCACCACCTCTTGCCGAAAAGCGCCATGGGCCCCTTCGGTCACCCAGAGCGCCTGAAAATTGCTCATCGCAGAACCTCCGTTGGAGTCTTGTTATGGGGCCGCCAGTCCTATGGACCTCAGCGCCAGCGGGTCGACTCGCCCAGGCGTTCCCACCAGGTGCTCACCAGGCGATCGACACCGAGACTGGCCGCCATGCCCAGACGTTCGGGCAACGACTTCTTCTCGACGAAGCGCAGCGAGAAGACCTCGACCACCTGGGCCCGTTCGGCCAGGTATTCGTCGCTGGTGCGCAGCTCGTCCACCAGCTGCTTGCCCAGGGCGGCCTGGCCCAGCCAGACCTCGCCGGTGGCGACCTCGTCGATGTTGAGTTGCGGGCGGTAGTGGGCGACGAAGTTCTTGAACAGGACATGGGTGGTGTCCAGATCGTGCTGGAATTTCTCCTTGCCCTTCTCGTCGTTTTCGCCGAACACGGTGACGGTACGCTTGTACTCACCCGCGGTGAAGACCTCGAAATCCACGTCATGCTTCTTCAGCAGGCGATGGACATTGGGCAGCTGGGCGACCACGCCGATGGAACCGAGGATGGCGAAGGGCGCACAGAGAATGCGGTCGCCGATGCAGGCCATCATGTAGCCGCCGCTGGCGGCCACCTTGTCGACGCAAATGGTCAGAGGGATCCCGGCCTGGCGGATACGCGCCAGTTGCGAGGCGGCCAGGCCATAGCTGTGGACCAGGCCACCGCCACTTTCCAGCCGCACCACCACCTCGTCCTTGGGCGTCGCCAGGGTCAGCACCGCGGTGATCTCGTTGCGCAGGTGTTCGTTGGCCGTGGCCTTGAGGTCGCCGTGGAAATCGAGAACATAGACCCGCGACTTGCCGGACTCGCTCTTGCGCTTGCTCTTCTCGGCCTTGGTCTCGCGCTTGCGCAGGGCCTTGAAGGCCTCCTTGCCCAGCACGCTTTGCTGCAATCTCAGCCGCAGATCGCGATAGAAGTCATTGAGCTTCTGCACCTGCAGCTGCCCTGCCGAGCTGCGCCGGTTGCGGCCGCGGACAGCGGCGGTGAACAACAGCACGGCGATGATGGCGACCACCACGGTGACGGTTTTGGCCAGGAAACTGGCATAGTCGGCAAGAAACTCCACGGACTCTCCTAGGATGGCGGCAGCAGTGCCCTGCCCAGCATACCGAGTCGTCCGAGCGATAGAAACTCGGCGATCCCTGGTCGGTCTTCCTGCATGGGCTACTTCTCGGCTGCGATCAGGCCGTGCGCAAGCCCCAGCCTTTCAAACAAGCGTATGAATAGCCGTTGACAGGCCTTCTGCAGCCCCCTACCCTCGGTCGAGTACCCTGCCCCTCCAGCTGGAGTGGGCCTCATCGAAAAAGACCACAAGGACCCTCGCCATGAGCGCAGCCGATGCCATCGCCACCCTGAAGAGCAAGTTCGACCCCTCCGCCGCGGCCGGCCTGGATCTTACCTATCAATTCGACGTCGAGGGCGGTGACAACTACTACGTGGTCATCAAGGACGGCACCTGCGACGTCCAGCAGGGCGACGCTGCCGATCCGGATTGCACCCTGATCATGGACCAGGCCACCCTGGCTGGTATCGTCAGCGGCGAGACCGACGGCATGCAGGCCTTCATGTCGGGCAAGCTGCGCGTCGAAGGCAACATGATGCTGAGCATGAAGCTGGGCGAACTCTTCCCCAACTAAGCGCCAGTCGCGAAAAAGCCGGGCAATCGCCCGGCTTTTTTGTGCCTGGCTCAGGGCCGCCGCGGCGGCGCGGGCGGCGTGACATTGCCGTCCCAACCGCCACCGAGCGCCGCGATCAACTGGACACTGGTGCTGAGGCGACTGCCCAGCAGGGTCAGGTTAGTGCGTTCGTTGCTCAGGGCGGTGGTCTGCAGGGTGACCACGTCGAGATAGCCGATCAGCCCGGCCTGGTACTGATTCTCCGCCAGTTGCAGGGCGCGGCGTGCGGCGTCCAGGGCCTCCTGGCGTACGCCGGCTTCGTCATCGTAGGTGCGCAACTGCACCAGGTAGTCTTCCACCTCGCGGAAGCCATCGAGCACGGTCTGGCGATAGCCGGCGACGCTGGCGTCGTAGCTGGCTTCGGCCGACTCCACCTGGGCCCGGCGCAGGCCACCATCGAACAGCGACAGGGCAAAGGATGGCCCGATCGACCAGAAGCGATTCGGGGTGCTGACCAGGCTGCCCCACTGGCTGGCGCTATAGCCGCCGCTGGCGCTCAGGGTCAGGTCGGGATAGTAGGCCGCTTCGGCGACCCCGATGGCGGCATTGGCGGCCATGACCTGGCGCTCGGCCTGGGCGATGTCCGGACGCCGCTCCAACAGCGTCGAGGGCACGGCGCTCGGCAGCGGCGGCAACTCGGGAATCGTCTTGACCGCGGCCAGCTGGAAATTGGCCGGGACTTCGCCGACCAGCACCGCGATGGCGTTTTCCAGCTGGACGCGTTGATACCTGAGATCGATGGCGTCGGCCTGGGTGCTCTTCAGCTGGGTGGTGGCCTGGGCCACATCGGCCGGGGTAACGATACCGGCGCGGTACTGGTTCTGGGTCAGCCGCAGGGAGCGCTCGTAGGCGGCCACGGTGGCGTCGAGCAGCCGCTGCTGGGCATCCAGCACCCGCAGCTGCAGGTAGTTGGTCGCCAGTTGCGTCTGCAGACTCAGGCGGGTGGCGGCCAGCTCAGCGGCGCTGGCCTGGGCGGTGGCCCGATCCGACTCCACCTGGCGGCGGACGCGGCCCCAGAGATCCAGCTCCCAGCTCACCCCCAGACTGGCGTCATAGGCGTTGCTGATGGTACTGGTGCCGCTGCTGCTGAAGGTGCTGCTGGTGCCACTGGAGTTGCGGATGACGGTGTTGCTGCCCGAACCGCCGCCGCGTCCGGAACGGGTGGCGCCCAGGCTGCTGGACAGGGTCGGGAACAGCGAAGCCCGCGCCTGGCTGACCAGGGCCAGCGACTGCCGATAGGTGGCCTCGGCCTGCGCCAGGCTCTGGTTGCGCTGGTTGAGCTGCACCATCAGCCGATCCAGGGTCGGGTCGTCATAGCGCCGCCACCAGTCGCTGCGCATCTCCAGGTCCTTAGGCGCGGCGGCCTGCCAGCCTTCGGCGTGGCGATAGGCGACCGGTACCGTGGTGGTCGGTCGCTGGTAATCCGGGCCCAGCGTACAGCCGGCCAGCAGCAGAGCCAGGGTCAGCGTCGGCAGGCGCAGGAATGGGGTCATAGCGGCGTATCCAGGGCAGCGTCGGTACGGATGCCGCGCCAGCGATTGACGCGGCGGCGCAGGCGTTCGAAATAGAGATAGACCACCGGGGTGGTGTAGAGGGTGAGGATCTGGCTCAGCACGAGCCCGCCGACGATCACCAGGCCCAGTGGCTGGCGCATCTCGGCGCCTTCGGTATTGCCGATCAGCAGCGGCACGGCGCCCAGGATGGCAGCCATGGTGGTCATCAGGATCGGCCTCAGACGCAGCAGGCAGGCCTGACGGATGCCTTCCTCGGGCGTCAGCCCCTGCTGGCGCTCCAACTGTAGCGCCAGGTCCACCATCATGATGGCGTTCTTCTTCACCACCCCGATCAACAGGAACAGGCCAAGCATGGAAATCAGGCTGAACTGGCCACCCGTGACCTGGATGGCCAGCAAGGCCCCTACCCCTGCCGACGGCAGCGTCGAAAGAATAGTCAGCGGATGCACGTAGCTCTCGTAGAGCACGCCGAGCACGATGTAGACCAGCACCAGGGCGCCCAGGATCATCAGCGGCTGCCCGGAGACGGTACTGGCGAAGATGTTGGCGGATCCGCCCAGGCGACCCTGGACATCGGTCGGCAATCCGATGGCGGCCACCGCGCGCTGCACCGCGCGGGTCGCCTGCTCCAGGCTGACGTTCGGCGCCAGATCGAAGTTGATGCTTTCTGAGGCGAACTGGCCGTCGTGGGTGACGCGGTCCTCGGCGAGGCTGTTGGTGTAATGGGCGAAAGCCGACAGCGGCACCTGGGCGCCGCGACTGGTGATGACGCGGATCTGGTCCAGGACGGTCGGGTCCTGGGCATAGCGCGGGTTGATCTCCATCACCACCTTGTACTGGTTGAGCGGCTCGTAGATGGTCGAGATCTGCCGCTGGGCAAAGGAGTTGTTGAGCACCGCGGCGACGGTCTCCATGTCCACGCCCAGCCGCTTGGCCTTCTCCCGGTCGATCTGCAGGGTGATCTGCTGGGTGCTGCCCTCGCGTCCATCCACCGCGGTCAGCTCCGGCAGTGCCTTGAGCGCGGCCAGCACCTTGGGTTGCCAGACCTGCAGCAGCTGGACATCGCCGGAGAGCAGGTTGTACTCGTAGGACGAGGTGCTCTGCTGGCGACCGCCGAATCTGAGGTCCTGGTCGGCCATGAGGAAGAGTTGGGCGCCCGGCACCTTGGGCGCATTGGCGCGGATGCGCTCGATGACCTTTTGCGCATCCAGCTTGCGCTCGGCGATGGGCTTGAGGCGGATCAGCATCACCGCGTTGTTCACCCCGCTGCCGGAACCGGAGCTGCCGACGAAGCCGGAGGCGCTGTCCACCGCCGGATCGGCCAGCAGCGACTTGCGCAGGATCTCGATCTTGGGCTGCATGACCTGGAACGACAGGGCATTGTCGCCGCGGATGAAACCGATCAGTTGGCCGGTGTCCTGCTGCGGCATGAAGGTCTTGGGCACCACCACATAGAGCACCACGTTGAGCGCTATGGTGGCGATCAGGCTGAGCAGGGTCAGGCGCCGATGGCGCAGGGCCCAGCCGAGGCTGCGGTCGTAACCCGCCACCAGCCGGCGATGGGCGCGCTCGCTGAAACGCTGCAAGCGGCCTTGGGTGGCCGGGTCATGGGGCCTGAGCCAGCGCGCGCAGAGCATGGGCGTCAGGGTCAGGGATACCACCAGGGAGACCAGGATGGCCGCCGCCAGGGTCAGGGAGAACTCGCGAAACAGCTTCTCGACGATGCCGCCGATAAAGAGGATGGCGACGAAGACGGCCACCAGGGAAACGTTCATCGACAACAGCGTGAAGCCCACCTCGCGGGTGCCCTGGTAGGCCGCCTTGAGCGGCGCCATGCCGTTATCGATGTGGCGGGCGATGTTCTCCAGCACCACGATGGCATCGTCCACCACCAGCCCCGCCGCCAGGATCAGGGCCATCAGCGACAGGGTATTGAGCGAGAAGCCGAGCAGGTACATGACGGCGAAGGTACCAACCAGGGAGATGGGCACCGCCAGGGCCGGAATCACCGCGCTGCGCAGCCGACCGAGGAACAGCCAGACCACGCCGATCACCAGGAAGACGGCGATGATCAGGGTCAGCTCGGCCTCGTGCAGGGTGGCCTTGATCACGCCTGAGCGGTCCATGGCCACTTCCAGGCGGGCACTGGCTGGCACGATGGCTTCCAGTGCCGGCAGGCGCGCTTTGAGCGCGGCGATGGTCTCGATGATGTTGGCATTGGCCTGGCGATTGACCACCAGCAGCACGGCGCTCTGGTCGTTGTAGAAGCCGGCGTTGTAGCGGTCTTCCACCGCGTCGCTGACCTTGGCGACATCGCGCAGGCGCAGCGCCGCGCCATCCTGGTAGCGGATAATCAGGGGCGCATAGTCGGCGGCCTTGAACAGCTGGTCGTTGGCCTGGATCTGCCAGTTGTGCTGGTCATTGGCCACCGCGCCCTTGGGCCGACGCTGGTTGGCGCTGTTGATGGCGGTGCGGACATCGTCCAGCGCCAGGCCATAGTGCTCCAGCTGCCGCGGCTCAAGCTCGATGCGCACTGCCGGGAGGGAGCTGCCGCCGATCTGCACCTCGCCGACCCCGTTCACCTGGGATAGGCTCTGGGCCAGCACCGTCGACGCCAGGTCGTACAGTTCGCCCTTGCTCAGGGTCTTGGAGGTCAGGGAGAACACCATGATGGGTGCCTGGGACGGATTGACCTTGCGATAGCGCGGCATCTGGCGCATGCCGCTGGGCAGCAGGTTGCGCGAGGCGTTGATGGCCGCCTGCACCTCGCGGGCGGCGGTATTGACGTCCTTGTCCAGGTCGAACTGGATGATGATCTGGGTCGAGCCCTGGCTGCTGCGGCTGGTCATGGAGCTGATACCGGCGATGCTGCCCAGGGAGCGCTCCAGGGGGGTGGCCACGCTGGAAGCCATCACCTGGGGACTGGCGCCGGACAGGGTCGCCGAGACGGTGATGGTCGGGAAATCCATCTGCGGCAGGGGCGCCACCGGCAACAGCCTAAAGGCGATGGCGCCGAGCAGCAGCAAGGCCAGGCTCAGCAGCAGGGTCGCCACCGGCCGGGCGATAAAGGGCGCCGAGAGATTCACCTCAGGCCGTCCTGCGCCGACCCAGGCGTTCGCCCAGGCGGTCGAAGGCCAGGTAGATCACCGGGGTGGTGAACAGCGTCAGCACCTGGCTCACCAGCAGGCCACCCACCATCACCAGGCCCAGCGGTTGGCGCAATTCGGCGCCGGCGCCGGTGGCGAGCATCAGCGGCACCGCGCCGAACAGCGCGGCCAGGGTGGTCATGAGGATCGGCCGGAATCTCAGCAGCGCCGCCTGGTAGATGGCCTCCTCCGGCGTGAGCCCCTGGTGGCGTTCGGCGTCGAGGGCGAAGTCGATCATCATGATGGCGTTCTTCTTGACGATGCCGATCAGCAGGATGATGCCGATCACCGCGATCAGCCCGAGGTCGTTGCCGGTGAGCAGCAGCGCCAGCAAGGCGCCGATGGCCGCTGAGGGCAGCGTCGAGAGGATGGTCAACGGATGGATGAAGCTCTCGTAGAGCACCCCCAGCACGATGTACATCACCACCACCGCCGCCAGGATCAGCAACAGGGTGCTGGACAGCGAGGCCTGGAAGGCCGCCGCCGCGCCCTGGTAGTGGGTGTTGATGCCCACCGGCAGGCCGATTTCCTGCTTGGCCGCGTCGATGGCGGCCACGGCGGCACCGAGGGAAACGCCGTTCGCCAGGTTGAAGGACAGGGTCACCGCCGGGAACTGGCTGAGGTGGTTGATCACCAGACGGGTCGGCCGCTGTTCCATCTTCACCAGGCTGGACAGCCGCACCGGGGCGCGACTGGTGTCCGTGGTGGTTTCGGTCGTGCTGGCCGTGCCGGTGCCACTGCTGCCGCTGGAGGAGGTACCACTGCCCGCCTTTACCCAAACCTGGCTGAGGGCATCCGGCCCCAGGCTGTCGGCAGCGGCGCTGGCCAGCACCACCCGGTACTGGTTGGCCTGGGTGTAGATGGTCGAGATCTGCCGCTGACCGAGGGCGTCGTAGAGGGCGTCGGTGATGGCCGAGACCTGCACCCCCAGGCGCGCCGCCGCGTCACGGTCGATGGTCAGGTACAGCTGCAGCCCCTTGTTCTGCAGGTCGCTGGTGACATCGGTGAGCTCGGGCCGCTGGTGCAGCGCCTCGGTCAGCCGCGGCACCCAGGTGTCGAGCAGATTGGCGTCGGGTGAATCCAGGGTGAGCTGATACTGGGTGCGGCTGACCCGGTCTTCCACGCTGAGGTCCTGCACCGGCTGCATGTAGAGGGTGATGCCCACCACCTTGGCGACCGCGGGCCGCAGCCGGTCGATCACCTCCTGGGCCGTGACATCGCGCTCGCTCTGCGGCTTGAGGTTGATCTGCATGCGACCGCTGTTGAGGGTGACGTTATCGCCATCGACGCCGATATAGGACGACAGGCTCGCCACCGCCGGGTCTTGCAGCACCACCGCGGCCAGGGCCTGCTGGCGCTCGCTCATGCCACGGAAGGAAATCGACTGGGGCGCCTCGGTGATGCCCTGGATGGAGCCGGTGTCCTGGGCTGGGAAGAAGCCCTTGGGCACCAGCAGGTAGAGCACCGCGGTGATCACGAAGGTCGCCAGCGCCAGCAGCAGCATCAGCGCCCGATTGGCCAGCGACCAGCGCAGTGCCCGGCCATAGCCGGCGATCAGCCGCTCCAGCCAGACCAGCTGGTGCTCGGCGGCTTCCTCGCGCTTGAGCAGGCGGGCGCACATCATCGGCGTGAGGGTAAGGGAGATCACCAGGGAGATAAGAATGGCCACCGCTAGGGTGATGGCGAATTCGCGGAACAGCCGGCCGACCACGTCCTGCATGAACAGCAGCGGGATGAGCACGGCGATCAGCGAAACGGTCAGGGACACCAGGGTGAAGCCGATCTGACGGGCGCCCTTGAGCGCCGCCTCCATGGGTGTGGCGCCCTCTTCCAGATGTCGGGAGATGTTTTCCAGCATGACGATGGCATCGTCGACGACGAAGCCGGTGGCGATGGTCAGGGCCATCAGCGACAGGTTGTTGAGCGAGAAGCCGGCCAGGTACATGGCGCCAAAGGTGCCGATCAACGACAGCGGCACCGTGACCGAGGGGATCAGGGTGGCGCTGAAGCGACGCAGGAAGACGAAGGTGACCATGACCACCAACCCCACCGCCAGCAGCATCTCGTGCTGGACGTCGGTGACCGCGGCGCGGATGGTCTCGGTACGGTCGCTGAGCACGGCGATGTCGAGACCGGCCGGCAGGCTTTCCTTGAGGCTCGGCAGCAGCGCCTGAATGCGGTCGACGGTCTGGATGACGTTGGCCCCGGGCTGGCGCTGGACGTTGACCAGGATGGCGCCGCTGCGATTGGCCCAGGCGGCCAGGCGGTCGTTTTCCGCGCCCTGGGCGATGGTGGCGACGTCACCCAGGCGCAGGGCGCCGTTGTCGGCGTAGTTGAGGATCAGATCGCCATAGGCCTTGGGATCGCGCAACTGGTCGTTGGCGTCCAGGGTAGCCACCCGGGTGGGGCCGTCGAAGCTGCCCTTGGGCTGGTTGGTGTTTTCGCTGGTGACCAGGCTGCGCACATCGGCCAGGGTCAGGTTGTGGGCCGCGAGCTTGTCGGGATCGACCTGGATGCGCACCGCCGGGCGCTGGCCGCCGGCCAGGCTGACCATCCCTACCCCGCTGACCTGGGCCAGCTTCTGCGCCATGCGGGTGTCGACCAGGTCGTAGAGCGTGGGCAGCGGCAGCGTCCTGGAGCTGATCGCCAGGGTGACGATGGGCGTATCGGCCGGATTGACCTTGTTGTACACCGGTGGTGCCGGCAGATCGTTGGGCAGCAGGTTGTTGGCCGCATTGATCGCGGCCTGGACTTCCTGTTCGGCGACCGACAGGTCCAGTTCCAAGTTGAATCTGAGGGTGATGACCGAGGCACCACCAGAGCTGGTGGAGGCCATCTGCGACAGGCCCGGCATCTGGCCGAACTGACGCTCCAGCGGCGCGGTGACAGCGCTGGTCATGACATCGGGGCTGGCACCGGGATAGAGGGTGAGCACGCGGATGGTGGGATAGTCCACCTGCGGCAAGGCCGCCACCGGCAGCAACCGATAGGCCAGCAGACCGGCGATGAGCAGCGCCACCATCAACAGGGTGGTGGCGACCGGGCGCAGGATGAAGGGGCGCGAGATATCCATCGCGGCCGATCAGCCCTGGGTCTTGCCGGGCTTGCGTACCGCCGGCTTGGCCGGTTCGCTGGGCGCCGCCGAAGCCCCGGTGACCACCTCCACCTCGTTGCCCTCGCGCAGGCGATCGGTGCCTTCGGTCACCACCCGGTCACCGGCGGCCAGGCCTTCGGTGACCACGGTCAGACTGCCGTCATCCGGCCCCAGCTTGAGGCTGCGGACCTGGATCTTGTTGTCGGGCCCCACCACGTAGGCGAAGGTGCCATTGGAGCCGAACTGGATAGCCGCGGAAGGCACCACCAGGGCCTGATCCAGCACCTGTTCGCGCACCCGCACGGTGACGAACTGATTGGGGAACAGCGCCTCGTCGCCATTGGCGAAGCGCGCGCGAAACTTGAGGGTGCCGGTGGCCGTATCGATCTGGTTGTCGAAGCTCTGCAGGGTACCGTCGGCGACCTTGCGCGAACCGCCGCGATCCCAGGCTTCGACCGGGAGAGTCTGGCCGGCGCGGGCGCGCTTGAGCAACTCGCCGAGCTGGCTTTCCGGCAGGGTGAAGACCACCGAGATCGGCTGGGTCTGGGTGATGACGGCGACCACGGTGCTGTCGTTGGCGGACAGCAGGTTGCCCCCATCCAGCTGACGCAGGCCGACACGGCCGGCGATGGGTGCCTTGATCTGGGTGAAGGCCAGATTCAGCTTGGCATCGGCCACCGCCGCCTGGCTGTTCTTGAGGGTACCGCGGTACTGGTTGACCAGGGCCTCCTGGGTATCCAGCGTCTGCCTGGCGATGCTGTCCTCGCGGAACAGCCCCTGGTAGCGCTTGAGGTCCAGCTCGGCGTTGCGCAGCTGCGCCTGATTCTGCTGCAGGGTGCCCTCGGCCTGCTGCAGCGCCACCTCATAGGGGCGTGGGTCTATGGTGGCCAGCAGCTCGCCGGCCTTGACCTTCTGGCCTTCCTCGAAGGCCACCCGCACCAGTTCGCCGGCGACCCGGGTGCGCACGTTCACGGTATTGAGCGCGGTCACCGTACCGATGGACCGGCGCACGATGGGAAAGCTGCGCTGCTCCACCGCCACCACCCGCACCGGGGTCGGGCCGGTCATGCCGAAGGGCGAACGAGCCCCCTTGCCGGCCGCGGCCTCGCTCTTCTGGCCGTGCTGGTGATACCAATACCAGCCACCCGCGGCCACCAGCACCACGAGAACGAGCAGCCAGACCAGTCGGCGACGGGAGGAAGAGCTAGGCGAAGAGTCGGACATCGGAGAATACGTACACGCTGGGGAAGGCGGAAGATAAGCAGTAGCGAGACGGCTAACCAGCCCCTTTACTGCGATTTTACCTAAAGCAAAACGGGCAGACACAAAAGGCGCCTGCCCGTTTCGAAGCGCCCACCGCGTGGCGCGGTGGGTTGCCGGCGATCAGCCGAGGACGGCGAGCGCAGCCGCGTAGTCCGGCTCCTGACCGATCTCGGGCACCAGTTCGCTGTGCAGCACCCTGTCCTGTTCGTCCAGTACCACCACGGCACGAGCGGCCAGGCCTTGCAGCGGACCGCTGGCCAGGGCGACGCCATAAGCCTGCAGGAATTCGGCACCGCGCAGGGTGGAGAGGTTCATGACCTTTTCCAGGCCTTCGGCGCCACAGAAGCGCTTCTGGGCGAACGGCAGGTCGGCGGAGATGCACAGCACCAGGGTGTTATCCAGCTTGTCGACTTCGCTGTTGAACTTGCGCACCGAGGTGGCGCAGGTCGGGGTGTCGACGCTGGGGAAGATGTTGAGCACCTTGCGCTTGCCGGCGAGGCTGGCCAGGGTGATGTCCTGCAGATCGCCATTGACCAGGCTGAAGGCCGGGGCCTGTTGGCCAGGCTGCGGCAGGTTGCCCTGCACCTCGACCGGGTTGCCACGCAGATTGACGGTTGCCATGAACAGCTCCTTTCTCATGAGACGGGACAGGGAGTAAACACGTTTTCCGCACCCGATCAAAGCGTTACGCGCCCCTGCTTCAAAAATCGCGGCGATAGAAGAAATCCAGGGAATTGGCCAGACCGCTGGCGATCTCGAGATAGAGCCGGCGGGTGAGCTGGTAGCGCAGGGCCACGGTGTTGGCCGAATCGAACACCCCTACCCCGTAGCGCACCGACAACCTGTCGGTCAGGTTACCCGAGGCCACCACGCTGGTCTTGTCCCCCGATCCAGCGGTATCCAGCTGGAAGTTCTGGATGCCCAGGCGCTGCGCCAGGGCACCGGCGGTGCCGGAACTGCCGGCCAGGCCCAATGCCAGCGCCGCCTGGCCGAGCACGTTGTTGTCGCCTTCGCTGCCGCTGGACAGCGGCCGCCCCAGCACCAGGTAGGCCAGCGCCTGCTCCTGGCTCATGCTCGGCTCGGAGAACACTTCGATACGCGGCTGCTGGGCGAAGCCCGAGAGCCGCAATCCCGCGGTGACATTCTGCTCCTGCACCACCCGTACGGCTTCCACATCGATATAGGGCTGGGCGATAGGCCCCTGGAAGAACAGCCGAGCGCGCCTCATGGTCAGGCGCTGACCATAGGCGTTGTAGCGGCCGTTGCGCAGGTTCAGCTCGCCGCGGGTGTCGAGGTTGTCGCCGATGTGGACCTTGCCGACGATTTCCGCGGACAGGCCAAAGGCGTCGAAGGTGAGCTTGTCGGAACCGACCAGCACATCGACGTCCATGGCGATCTGCATGGCCTGCTGCTTGGCCGGGGCCTCCTGGCCGACGATGACGGCATCGTCCGACACCTTGACCGTGGACGGCGGCAGCTGCTGCACCTGGATGCGCCCGCGCGGCACCCGCACCTCGCCGGCCAGGGCCAGGCGGCCGTTCTGCATGAGGATCTTGAGATTGGGCGCCACTTCCAGCTGCGCATAGGGCTCGACGTTGACGGGAAGCTTGTCGCCGGTGACCGCTACGTCGACGTCCAGGCCATTGGCCCAGCCGACGCTGCCCCGGATCTGGCCGCGCCCCTGAGTGCCGCTGCGCCAGCCGCCGTCGAGCAAGGCGGTGTCGCCCTGGATACGGGCGGTCAGGCCGAGGTCCTGCAGGCGCGTCGGCACGCTGCCGCCGCCGATGTCGCCGCCGCTGAGCTGGATCTGGCCGTTGACCCGCGGTTGCAGCAGGGTCCCACCTAGCTCGCCGGCGCCGTTGATCTTGCCTTCGAGATGTTCGATGCCCTCGACGAAGGCCTTGCCGAGGGCCAGATTCAGGCCCTGCAACTGGAAACGACCGGCTAGCGCCTGGTTCGGATCGCGGGGATCCAGCCGCGCCTGCACATCGAGCCGGCCGAGGTCGGCACTGGTCAGGCGCACCTGGGTGTCCACCTGCTGCGGTTTCAGGGCGCTGGTGACGTCCAGGCTGTCGTAGCTGAAGGTCTGCCACTGGCCCGCGGCGTCGCGCAGCCTGAGGCTGCCACGGCCGGCCTGGAGACGGATCTCGCCATCGGGTCCGGCCTTGGGCAGGCGTAGGTCGACGTCGCCATCGAGGCTGCCCTGCCAGGCCAGTTCCGGCGGCAGCAAAGGTTGCAGACTGGCCAGCGGGAAGGCGCGCAGGTGCCAGGCGAGACGGGTGTCGGGCAGTAGCTGCTGATCGTCGCCGCAAAGGCTGGCGGCGCCGGACCGCCAGCAATGCCGGCCCAGTTCCAGGCGCCCGTTGGCCAGGCGTTCGATACGGGCCGGATTCTGCAAGGTCCAGTTCTGGCCGCTGGCCGCGAGCGAGCCACGCGCCAGTTGCCCCTTCCAGTCCCCGTTGTCGGCCAGGGCGCCATTCGCAGCGAGGCCCAGATTCAAGGGTTGTCCCCTGAGCGACAGCTCCGCCTGTTGCTGACGACGATCACCCTGCCCCTGCAGTCGCAGGACGCCAAAATCCCGCCCGGCGGCCTGCAGGCCCTGGGCGGTCAGGTCGAGAATGCCGCGCTGGCGATCATCCAGATTGGCGGCCAGCGTCAGGCTGCTGATGCGGTTGTCGGCATAGCCAAGTTGGCGCCCATCGAGCCGCAGCTTGCCCGCTGGCGCCTTCAGCGTGCCCGCCAGATCCAGGCGACCCTGGGCGCTGCCCGAGAGATCGGGCCAGAGCTGGGCCAGTCGGCGCAGATCCAGTTGCAGTTGGCCCTGCAGCCGCTGGTCGAGGGCGCCCTGCCCCTGGATGCGGTTGTCGCCCAGGCGAACATCCAGCTGGGAGACCTGCCACTGCTCACCGGCGCCCTGAGCCTTGGCCGCCAGCACCGCCGGTTGGTTGCGCAGTCGGCCCTTGAGGTCCAGATCGGCATCCAGCCGCAGGCGGCCGTCCTTGAAGGCACCGGAACTGCGCAGCGGACCGGCCAGGCTGCCGGGCAGCTGGGCGACCCAGAAGGCCGGATCCAGGCGACTCAGATCGAGGGCCACCTGCCAGCTCACGCCGTCGGCGAAGCCCAGGTTGACCTTGCCCTGCGCCCGCCCCTGGCCGGCCTGGAGATCCAGCGAGGGCAGATTGAGCTGGGTGGTATCGCCACTGAAGGGGGTGGCCAGGGTGAAGGCACCGGCCGGACCGGTGGCCGCGGCCTTGAGATTGCCCAAATAGGCACCGTCTCTATAGGCCACCTCGCCCTGCAGACGCTGCAGGCTCACCGGGGGCTCCGCCATGGGATACAGCCGGCGCCAGGGGAAGTCGCGCCAATCCAGGGTGGCATCGGCCGCCAGCCCTTCCTGCCAGTCGAGCTGTCCGGCCAGCACCACGCGCTGCTCGGGCGTGGTCTGCAGGCGCAGGGCGGCGATCCGCGCGCCCTTGGCATCGACGCGACCGTCCAGATTCAAGTCAACCGGGCCGCCCTCGCCCGGCAATTTCGCTTGACCGACCAGCGCGTAGCCGGCGGCCAGATCGCCCCGCGCGGTCAGCTTGAGGTCGTTCAGCCGCAGGGTATCGGGCAGGCTGGCGGCCGCCTTGAAGCCATCGGCCACCAATTGCAGATCGGCCGGGACGTTGTCCACCAGCGGCTGCACCGTGCCGGTCAAGCGTCCGGGCAGATAGCCGCTGCTGTCGGCCTCCAGGCGCAGGGTCTGCTGCAGCTCGCCCTCCAGCTTGAGCACCAGCGACCAGGGCGTGGCCTCCGGCGCCGGCAGGCCGAGGGTGCCCTGCAACTGCAGCGGCCAGGCACCGCTGGGCTGCAACCGGCCATGGGTATCCAGGCTGATGCCATGGGCCATGCCGGCCAGGCGCTCGATGGTTATCCCATCAGCCTGCCAGTGGGCCTGGAGTTCCAGGTCGCGGGCCTGCTCGGCGCGGTTGTAAAGAACTTCACCGATCCGTACCTCACCCAGCTGCACCCCCAACGGCAAGCCGAGGCTGGGCAACTGGATGGGTCCGCTCTTTTCCGGCACCGGCTCCGGACTGGGCGCCTGCTCGATGGCGATGCGCGAGGCGACCAGGGTATCGATGCACAGCTGCAGCCTGAGCAGGCAGCCGGGTCGCCAGGCGAATTCGGGGGCCTCGACCGTTACCCGGGTGGCGCCCCCCTCCCAGACCAGCTGCCGAGCCTGCCAATGGCCACCCAGGCGCCCCTGAAACTCGGTCAGGGTCAGACCCGGCACCCGCTCCAGCACCAGGCGGCCGATGCCGGCGTTGCCCAGGACCAGGGCCAGCAACAGGATCAACCCACCGAGCAGGGTCGCCAGCACGCCAAGGATGACACCGCCTACCGACTTCACAGCTCAGGTCCTATGGAAAAGTGCAGGCGGATACCGCCGGGTTCGTCGAGGCCGTGCGCCAGGTCGACGCGGATCGGCCCGACTGGCGAGACCCAGCGCACGCCCACGCCGACGCTGGTCTTGAGCTCGTAGTTGTTGAGGTCGTTGAAGGCGCTGCCCTGGTCGATGAAGGTCGCCAGCCGCCACTTGTCGCGCAGGGGATATTGGTATTCGACGCCTCCAGCGACCAGGTAGCGACCGCCCACGTAGTCACCTTCGTCGTTTTCCGGTGACAGGGTCTGGTAGTCGTAGCCGCGAACGCTCTGATCGCCACCGGCGAAGAAGCGCAGCGACGGCGGGATCTTGTTGTAGCCATTGGTGAGGTTGCCGCCCAACTGCAGGCGTCCGAGGAAGCGATGGCCGTCGCCCACGGTGATCAACCCGCGGGCCAGCGCCGTGGCGTGAATCATGTTGGCGTCGGAGAGTAGCCCTTCCTTCGCCGCCGAGACGCCGAATTGCAGGCGGTAGCCGCGATTGGGGTCGATGCGGTTGTCACTGCGCAACAGTGAGAAATCGACCCCCGGCATCACCAGGTTGGAGGTGCCTTCGTCATTGCCCAGGCGATAACTTTCGTTGCGCCACTTGAGCGAGAGCACCCGCTCCCAGCCATTGGGAAACTTGCGATGCCACTCGGGACCCACGGTCAGCAACTGGCTGAGGGAATCGTCGTCGGCGATCTGCTCGTACTGGTAGCCGCCGGCGAAGCGGAACTTGTCATTGATCGGGTCCTGCCCGGGAATGTCGTACCAGGTGGCAATGCTCTGGCGTGGCGCCGACAGCTCCGCCTCCGCACCCAGGCTGTGGCCCTGGGGATTGAGCCAGTGGTTCTCCCAGGTGAATCTCAGCCGCGGGCCGACATCTGTCGAATAGCCGGGACCAAAGCCGAAGGTACGCGGCTTGCGGGTCCGCAGGGTGACCGTCACCGGCACCTCGGCGGCACCTTCCTGCTTGGGATAGGTGTCGAGCCGCGCGCCATCGAAGAAGCCGCTGGCCAGCAGGTTGCTCTGGAAATCGGCGATCAGCTCGGAATCGTAGGGCGTGCCCTGGGCGAAGGGCACCATACGCTGCAGCAGATCGGGATCGAAAGGGGCATCCCCTGCGAAGGCCACCTTGCCAAGGACGAAGCGCGGCCCGCTGTCGAACACCAGGGCGATGTCGGCGAAGCCAGTGGCGGGATCGATCCGCAGCTGGTGCTGGGTAAAGGTGCCGCGAAAGAAGCCATACCGCTGCGCCTGATTCTGGATCAGGCTCTTGGCATCTTCATAGAGTCCCTGGTTCAGCGGCTGGCCTGGCTTCAAGCCGGCCGGAATCGGCCGCTGAAAGGCCCGCAATCGCCGCGCTGGCCCCTCGATGCGAATATCCACGTTACGCAGCTTGATCGGCTCACCGGGTCGCACCTCGACGACCAGCCGCGGTGTCTCGCCACTCTCTACCCGAGTCTCGATCTGCGCGTGGTAGTAGCCGAGCGCCTGAGCCGCCTGCTCGGCCTGCCGTTCCGTCGCCGGACGCAGGCGCTGCAGCCCGGCAACATCGCGCCCTTCCACCGAGCCGATATAGGCCTGGATGTTGTCTCGCAGGGGGTTGTTGGCCGGTTGGACGCGAACGCTGACCTCGGCCGGTGCCGCCCAGGCCATGCCGTGCAGACAACAAACTCCAATCAGGGCGCGGCGTAGAGCGTTCTTATTCATACGGGGATGCTAACGGGCGTTGCGCTGTGAGACAAACAGGAGTGGCCAGGGTTCGCCAGGTCGCCGCTGCGACAGGAGGCTTTCTGCTAGGCTAGGGCCATCCATTTTCCAGGACAGCTTCATGAAGATAGTCTGCTTCAATATCAACGGCTTACGCGCAAGACCTCATCAACTTTCCGCCATCATCGAACGCTATGATCCGGATGTGATCGGCCTGCAGGAAACCAAGGTCTCGGACGATCAGTTCCCGCGCGAGGAAGTCGAGGCCCTGGGTTACCACGTGCACTATCACGGCCAGAAGGGCCACTACGGAGTGGCCCTGCTGTCGCGCCTGGCGCCGCTGGAATTGCACAGGGGTTTTCCCGGCGATGGTGAAGAGTCGCAAAAGAGATTCATCTATGGCGTCTTCGCCGACCGAAAGGGTCAGCCACTGGTGGTCATGAACGGCTATTTTCCCCAAGGGGAGAATATCGCTCACCCAACAAAATTCCCTGGCAAGAGGAAGTTCTACGCGGATCTTCAGAATCTACTTGAAGAGCGTTTCACGCCGGACACGCCCTTGCTGCTCATGGGGGATTTCAATATCTCCGCCCAGGACCACGACATCGGCATAGGTGCGGCCAACGCCAAGCGCTGGCTGCGCACGGGCGCCTGCAGTTTCCAGCCGGAAGAACGCGAATGGATGCAGCGACTGCTGGACTGGGGCCTGATCGACAGCTATCGCCAGCTGCATCCGGACGTCGACGACAGGTTCAGCTGGTTCCCCTATCGCAGCCGCGGCTTCGAGGACGAACCCAAGCGCGGCCTGCGCATCGATACCATCCTCGCGTCTCGGGTGCTGCGCGAACGGATCGTCTCGGCAGGCATTGACTATGAGATCCGTGGCATGGAGAAGCCCTCCGACCACGCGCCGATCTGGCTAGAATTGACCTGAGGTCCTGTCACATCGGCGTCATGTGGCCTGCCTAAGGTGGCGGCCTCGTCTCAGGCTCGAGGCCTATTCCATGAACGGCTCTGCCCCGGTATTCCGCCGCGCCTTCCTGCGGCGAGCGGTGCTCGCGACCTTGCTGCCCTTGCTGCCTTCGCCCCTTCTGGCCGGCGAACCCACCACTGTCATTCTGCGCCTGCAAGGCTCCAACACGATCAACGCGAACCTGGGCCCGCGCCTGGTCGCGGCCCTGCTCGCCGAGCGCGGCTATCGGGATCCACAGGTGATACCTGCCACCGTGATGGACGAATGGCAGCTGGTGGCCCGGGCGCCGAATGGCAGTGCCGTGGCCATACAGATCGCCGCCCATGGCTCCAGCACCGGCTTCACCGCCCTGGCCGCGGGCACCACGGATCTCGCCGCGGCCTCCCGGCCCATCAAGGACAATGAAGTCAGCGCCCTGGCCAATCTGGGTGACATGGGCAGCAAGGACGCGGAGTACGTGATCGGGCTGGATGGCCTGGCGATCATCGTGCATCCCGGCAATCCCCTGCGAGAGCTCGATCTCCAGCAGTTGGCGCAGGTCTTCGCCGGCGATATCACCGATTGGCAGCAACTGGGCGGCCCGTCCGGGCCGATCCGGATCTATGCGCGGGATGATCGATCGGGCACCTACGACACCTTTCGCGAACTGGTGCTGAATCCTGCCGGCAAACGCCTGAGTGCGGCTGCCAAGCGCTTCGAGTCCAATGAAGAATTGGCGCAGCAGGTGGCCGCCGATCCTGGGGGCATCGGCTTCACTAGCCTGGCGGCTGCCGCCAAGGCGCCAAAGCTCGCCCTGCGCGACGGTGAAGGCCGCGCCATAGCCCCCAGCGAAGCCAGCATCGCCACCGAGGACTATCCACTCGCCCGGCGACTCTTCTTCTATGGCTCGCCCGCCCAGCGCTCGGACTGGGCGCGCAGTCTGCTGGAGTTCAGCCAGACCCCTGCCGGCCAGGCGGTGGTGCAACAAAGCGGCTTCGTCGCCCAGCGCATCGAACCCCTGACCATCAGCGATACCCGTGGCATGCCACCCGCCTATCTGGAGCTGGCTCGCCGCGCCCAGCGCCTTACGGTGAATTTCCGCTTCACCGCCGGCAGCGCGCGCCTGGATAACAAGGCACTGCGCGATGTCGAGCGCCTGGCCGCCTTCATGCGCCGGCCGGAAAACGCCCATCGGCAGCTGATCCTGGTGGGCTTCAACGACGCCACCGAGGATCCGGCACGGGCAGCGCTGCTGGCCCGTCTGCGCGCCACCGCGGTCGCCACGGCGCTGCGCCACCAGCAAGCCTTCGCTGGTGAGCTGCTCTCCCTTGGCGACCAACTGCCTGTCGCAGGGCTGTCAGCCAACGGCCGGGTAAAGAACCGGCGGGTTGAGGCTTGGATTCAATAGGGACCAGTCGGGCCTTTCCAGAAAGAGACCTGGGGCAACACGGGGATGTATCCCACCCTGTTGCCTAGATTCGTGTCAGGCACCCCAGGAGACACTATCGATAGCGACAGGCATCCCGATCAAGACTTAAAGTACTTTCTCAACATAACTCTAGAATCAAGATCAAAAATCACATTCAAGTTCTTGATTTTAAAAGTATTTAGCTATCGAATTTCTGCTATTTCAGGTGTGAGGAAAAGCGGGACTATCGGGAGGCAGGTGCCACCTTCTCCAACCCTTGGAGACGCTCGCCCGCGCGAATCCCCCGCGTGGAAAACCAACCAGCAGGAGTTTCCAAGGCATAGCGCGCCGGGGCCCGGGAGCAGTGGCGGGTATCGGTCAGCGGCTGCATTTCGACGGTATTGAGGACCTTGCCGCCGGCATCAATAAAGGCGGCGGCTAGCGCGCTGGGGGTATCGCGCATCCACAGGCAGCGTTCGTCATCCCCAGCAAAGACGAACAGCATGCCTTCGTGGGCTGCCAATGGCGGTCGCCCCATGAGTCCCTGGGCCCGCTGGGCTGGAGTCGTTGCCACTTCTACAGCGAGGCGCTGGTCGCCAATCCGCAGCTCGATGCGCTCTGCCGCCCAGATGGGCATAGCCGCCAGTGCGGCCAGCAGCAGGCCGCGCCGACCAGGGCCCAGCGCCCGTTTCGCTCCGTCTCGGACCTGGATAAAAAATGTCATCGCATGTGACCTTTGCCAGGCGAAAGCAATCTATCCCACATTGTCAGACAACCTCTCGAGTCCGATGTCGACCGCCAGCCTACCGCCTGCACCCTCACCCGCTCTGGCCACCCGCATTACCTTGGGTACGGTGCTCTTTACCTTTATCGCCTACCTTACCATCGGCATCCCCCTGGCCGTGCTGCCGGGCTTCGTGCACGACCAGCTGGGCTTCAACTCGATCATCGCCGGCCTGGTGATCAGCAGTCAGTACCTGGCGACCCTGTTCTCGCGCTCCCATGCCGGACGCATCATCGACACCGTGGGCGCTAAGCAGTCGGTGCTCTATGGCATGCTCGGCTGCGGTCTCAGCGGCGTGCTGATGCTGGCCTCGGTACTCTTGCAAGCCTGGCCCTGGGTCAGCCTTGGTGCCCTGTTGCTCGGCCGACTGGTGCTGGGCTGCGCCGAAAGCCTCTCGGGTACCGGCGCCATCTCCTGGGCGATCGGCCGGGTCGGCCCGGCCAACACCGCCAAGGTGATCTCCTGGAACGGCGTCGCCAGCTACGGTGCCCTGGCCATAGGCGCCCCCCTTGGCGTGGTGCTGGTGGACAGCCTGGGACTGTGGAGCTTGGGCGCCAGCATCATCGGTCTGGCGGCGCTGGGCTATCGAATCGCCAAGCCCCGCCCGCCCATCGTTCCGGTGCGCGGCGAACGCCTGCCCTTCACCACGGTGCTGGGCCGGGTATTGCCTTTCGGCCTGGGCCTGGCGTTGGGTGGCATCGGCTTCGGCACCCTGGCGACCTTCATCACCCTCTATTACGCCAGTCAGGGCTGGAGTGGCGCGGCCCTGTGCCTGACGGTGTTTGGCTGTTTCTTCATCGGTGTACGCCTGGTCTGCGCCAACGCCATCAATCGCCACGGCGGCTTTCGCGTCGCCATCGTCAGCCTGGCGGTGGAAGCCGTGGGCCTGACCATCCTCTGGCTGGCCCCCAGCATGACCACTGCCCTGGTGGGCGCCGCCCTCACCGGAATCGGCTTCTCGCTGGTGTTTCCGGCGCTGGCCGTGGAAGCGGTGCAGCGGGTTCCGGCCTCGAACCGCGGTGCCGCCCTGGCCGGCTATTCGGTGTTCATCGACCTTTCGCTGGCGGTGACAGGGCCTCTCATCGGCGCCGTGGCCACCCATTTCGGCTATGCCGCCAGCTTTCTCTGCGCGGCCCTGGCCGCGCTGGCAGGCTTGGCCCTCAGCGTTCGCCTCCTCTGCCGTTTCGACGAGTCCTCGCGAGAACAGCCATGACCACGACCGCCCCGCCTGCCGCCTCCCTCGCCATCACGCTGCGCATCGTTTCGATCGTCGTCTTCAGCTTTCTGCTGTTCCTGGCGATCGGCCTGCCACTGGCGATCCTGCCGGGCTACGTGCACGACGATCTCGGCTATGGATCGGTCATCGCCGGACTGGCGATCAGTATCCAGTACCTCGCCACCCTCTTCACCCGCCCCCTCGCCGGTAAGCTGGCCGACAGCATCGGCGCCAAGCGTGGAGTGATCTACGGCCTGTTCGGCTGCGTCGCCTGCGGCGTGTTGACCCTGCTGGCCACCTCGCTGCAGAGCGTGCCGGGTCTCAGCCTGGGCCTGCTGATCGTCGGCCGGGTCATCCTCGGCATGTCCCAGGCCATGATCGGTACCGGTTGCCTGAGTTGGGGCATGGGCAGCGTCGGCATGCAGCACGTGAGCAAGGTGATCTCCTGGAACGGCATCGCCGCCTATGGCGCCCTGGCTCTGGGCGCGCCCCTGGGCGTGGCCATGGTAGCGGGCCTAGGGCTCTGGAGCCTCGGCGTGGCCATCGCCCTGCTCGGTGCTCTGGGTCTGGCCCTGGCCTGGAACAAGGAGCCGGCGCCGGTGATTCCAGGCGAGCGGCTGCCCTTTCACAAGGTATTCTGGCGCATCAGCCCCTTCGGCCTCTGCCTGTTGCTCAGCTCCATCGGCTTCGGCGCTATCGCCACCTTCGTCACGCTCTACTACGCGAGCAACGGCTGGCCCAACGCGGCCTTCTGCCTGACCGCCTTCGGTGCGGCCTTCATCTGCGCGCGGCTGCTGTTCGCCGGCACCATCAACACGCTGGGCGGCTTCCGCGTCGCCCTGGCCTGTTTCAGCGTGGAGACCCTAGGGTTGCTGCTGCTTTGGCTGGCGGTCACCCCACAGATGGCGTTGGTGGGCGCGGCCATGGCGGGTTTCGGACTCTCGCTGGTCTATCCGGCCTTGGGCGTGGAGGCCATCGTCAAGGTACCGCCAACCAATCGCAGCGCGGCGCTGGGCGCCTACTCGCTATGCCTGGATCTGGCGCTGGGGATCACCGGCCCTCTCGCCGGCGCCATCGCCAACGGCTTCGGCTTCAGCGCCATCTTCCTCTTTGCCGGTCTCATGGCCCTGGCGGGCCTGGGTCTGAGTGCTTTGCTCTATCATCGAGCGCTGCGCGAGAGCAAAGACCCGATCAAGACCTGAATGGCCGCATTGGTCGAGGGCGAAGCCCTGGATCGGGAGCGCCCAGGCTGCTGCCCCCTGTGATCTCTACAATGGGCCGGGATCCGGAATCGGTGCGGGCGGCTTGGCCGGTTCGGTGAGGTTCTCGACCACCTCGTCAGGGATCTCGGTATCGATCTCTTCATCGGCCATGTCGGAGTCGTTGAGGGGTGCCTGATCGCCGCCCAGCCAGAGGGCCAGCGGAGCGGTGGTGTCGGGCGCGGGAGAAAGAGAAAGGATCATGCCGTGGCTCCTGTGCCGTTCGGTCTCAAGCTTTAGTTGGTCGACGACGCCAGATGTTTCACCCTGGTGCCTACCGCACGTCGCCCCATTCGCCAGTGGCGTCAGTGCCTTGCCAGAGCCTTCGGGCAGAGACGCCGTCCCGGTTGGCAAGTCCACACCCCGAGTAATCGCCAGTCTTTTCGGGCCATTGGCCAGCAGCCTGGCCTGCGCCTGACTAGACTCCAGGGATCCTCCCATGCCGGATTGCCTGCCTATGGATACCCCGACCCGCTCTGCCAGCCCCGCGAATCTGCTCGCGGTCGTTTCGGAAGATGAGCTGCTGCTGCAAGCCCTGGTACGCGAGGTGCTCAAGCAGGAAGGCTTCCATGTGGAAACCTTTGGCACCGCCGACGCCGCCCTGCAATTTCTGGAGCTGCACTGGCAGCAGGTGAACGTCGTGGTGTCGAACGTGCGGATGCCCGGCGTGATCGATGGCGTGCAACTGGCCAAGATCGTCAGCGAGCGTTGGCCCGCGGTGCCCTTCGTCTTGATGTCCGGCTACGCCGGCTTGAGAAATGACATCCCGTCCGGGGTGCCCTTCCTGCACAAGCCGTGGACGCTGGATCAACTGACTGAAGCCGTCTGGAAGGTGGTACCCCGGCCAGACTTCCCCGGCCCCGCCGCCAGTTAGTCCAGCGACAGCCAGCCGCCGCCTGCCCCGTACAAACCACCTCGCAGCTATGCCACAATAGGCGGCATGTCGGGCGCCGCCCGCCTTTACCGCAGCCCAGCCAGGCCGCCGCGCACCGTCGCTGCCCATCGACCCTGCCCGCTGGAGCTCTGCCCATCCGACCGGAACGCCCTGTCCAAGCCGCTTGCCGGCCCGGACAGCGGCCGAGCTCCGGTCTGAAACCCCTTACAGGTACCCCCCTTGATCTCCACCGCTAACATCACCATGCAGTTTGGCGCCAAGCCGCTGTTCGAGAACGTGTCCGTCAAATTCGGCAACGGCCATCGCTACGGCCTGATCGGCGCCAACGGCTGCGGCAAGTCCACCTTCATGAAGATTCTCGGGGGCGATCTCGAACCCACCGGCGGCCAGGTGATGCTCGAGCCCAACGTGCGCCTGGGCAAGCTGCGCCAGGATCAATTCGCCTACGAAGACTGCACGGTCATCGATACCGTGATCATGGGCCACGCCGAACTGGCCAAGGTCAAGGCCGAGCGCGACCGCATCTACGCCCTGCCGGAAATGAGCGAAGACGACGGCATGGCCGTGGCCGAACTGGAGGTGCAGTTCGCTGAATACGATGGCTACACCGCGGAAGCGCGGGCGGGCGAGCTGCTGCTCGGCCTGGGCATCCCCCAGGACCAGCACTTCGGCCCCATGAGCGCCGTCGCCCCTGGCTGGAAGCTGCGGGTGCTGCTGGCCCAGGCGTTGTTCTCCGATCCGGAACTGCTGCTGCTCGACGAACCGACCAACCACCTGGACATCAATACCATCCGCTGGCTGGAAGGCATCCTGGTCGCGCGCAACAGCACCATGATCATCATCTCCCACGATCGGCACTTCCTGAACAGCGTCTGTACCCACATGGCCGACCTGGATTACGGTGAGCTGCGCCTGTTCCCCGGCAACTACGACGAGTACATGACCGCCGCCACCCAGGCCCGCGAACGCCTGCTGTCGGACAACGCCAAGAAGAAGGCCCAGATCGCCGAACTGCAGCAGTTCGTCAGCCGCTTCTCGGCCAACGCCTCCAAGGCCAAGCAGGCCACCAGCCGGGCGCGCCAGATCGACAAGATCCAGCTGGACGAGGTCAAGCCGTCCAGCCGCGTCAGTCCGTTCATCCGCTTCGAGCAGTACAAGAAGCTGCACCGCCAGGCGGTGACCCTGGAAAACGTCACCCAGGGCTTCGACGGCACCCCGCTGTTCAAGCGCCTGGGCCTGCAGATCGAAGCCGGCGAGCGGGTCGCCATCATCGGCCCCAACGGCATCGGCAAGACCACCCTGCTGCGCACCCTGGTGGGCGAGATGGCCCCCCAGAGCGGTGAAGTGAAGTGGACCGACAGCGCCGATGTCGGCTATTTCGCCCAGGACCACGCCGAGGACTTCGCCGACGACGTCACCCTGTTCGACTGGATGGGTCAATGGACCCAAGGCGGCGAGCAGATGGTCCGCGGCACCCTGGGTCGCATGCTGTTCTCCAGCGACGACATCCAGAAGTCGGTCAAGGTCATCTCCGGTGGCGAGCAGGGTCGCATGCTGTTCGGCAAGCTGATCCTGAAGAAGCCCAACGTGCTGGTGATGGACGAACCCACCAACCACCTGGACATGGAATCCATCGAGGCGCTGAACCTGGCACTGGAAAATTATCCGGGCACCCTGATCTTCGTCAGCCACGACCGTGAATTCGTCTCCTCGCTGGCCACCCGCATCCTCGACATGAGCGAGACCGGCGTGGTGGATTTCAGCGGCAGCTACGACGACTACCTACGCAGCCAGGGCATCAACGGCTGACCCCAGGGTTCGTGTAGTGGGTCGCGCAACCCACTACACGAACAAAATAGATGGTGCCCTAAGCAGTTACCCTAGGTATCATTTCGCACCGAAACGGGTACTCGACCAGGATCGCCGCGATCATCACCTATCGTTTGCGCCGGGAGACCAGGGGTCTCCTGCCACGTCTCGTAACACGTAGCGCCCCCTTCCGGCACGCTCGACGGGTTCCCTTTCGCATACTGATCTCCCCGCCTGGCATCGGCCTCTGCCGATCCGCCAGAACGGTCGGCCCCAACCTAATAAATCAGAACATTGCCGGACGGCCGCTGTCGCAACTGACTGCCATGCCCTACCGGTTGCTTGCCCCTGCCTGTCCGTCCGTGGTCAGTCCGGGGTTGCCCAACTCGAGGTCGGGCTCCGACGCCCGCTCTCCCTCAGGTGTAAAGCGAGACACTGTCTCAGGAGTACGATGAATGCACAGTGGTAACGAAGAGTCGGATTTCGTTTTCGTCGGCGCGGGAATCATGAGTGCGACCCTGGCGGTCATGCTCAAGGAGCTGGAGCCCACGAGTACCGTCGAGGTACTCGAACTGCTCGACGTAGGCGCGGCGGAGAGTTCCAACCCCTGGAACAACGCCGGAACCGGCCATGCGGCCCTCTGCGAGTTGAACTACACGCCGGAAAAGGCGGACGGCAGCATCGACGTCACCAAGGCCCTCAGCATCAACGGCATGTTCGAGGCCTCCAGGCAGTTCTGGTCCTACCTGGTCGAGGAAGGCCACTTCGGTTCGCCGCGCGCCTTCATCAGCCCCGTGCCGCACATGTCCTTCGTGCATGGCGCCAAGGACATCGCCTTCCTGCGCAAGCGCTATGAGGCCCTCAAGGACCACGCCTGCTTCGACGGCATGGAGTATTCCGAGGACCACGCCAAGCTGCGCGAGTGGATGCCCCTGGTGATGGAAGGCCGCCCAGCTACCGAAGCCGTGGCGGCGACCCATGTGGCAGGTGGCACCGACGTCAACTTCGGCGCCCTGACTATGAGCCTGCTGGGTCACCTGCAGACCCGTCCCGGCACCCAGGTGCGCTACAACCAGAAGGTGGTGAATCTGACCCGCGAAGCGGATCAACGCTGGCGCCTGACCATCGAGGACAGCCGCTCCGGTGCTACGCGCACGCTGATCGCCAAGTTCGTCTTCCTCGGTGCCGGTGGCGCGGCCCTGCCGCTGCTGCAGAAGTCCGGCATCCCCGAGGGCGCCGGCTACGGCGGCTTCCCGGTGAGCGGCCAGTGGCTGCGCTGCGACGACCCACACATCGTCGAACGGCACCAGGCCAAGGTCTACGGCCTGGCCGGCGTCAACTCGCCGCCGATGTCGGTGCCGCACCTGGACACCCGCGTGGTGGATGGCAAGAAGTCGCTGCTGTTCGGCCCCTTCGCCGGCTTCACCACCAAGTTCCTCAAGCGCGGTTCCTTCCTCGACCTGCCCAAGTCGATCAAGTCCGGCAACATCGGCCCCATGCTCGCCGTGGCGCGGGACAACATGCCGCTGACCCGCTACCTGGTCGGCCAGGTGCTGCAGTCCTTCGACCAGCGCGTCGAGGAATTGCGCGCCTTCTACCCGGCCGTGCGCAAGCAGGACTGGCGCCTGGAAGTGGCTGGCCAACGGGTGCAGATCATCAAGAAGGACCCGCAGAAAGGCGGCATCCTGCAGTTCGGCACCGAGATCGTCGCTTCCGGTGACGGCACCATCGCCGCCCTGCTGGGCGCCTCTCCAGGTGCTTCCACCTCGGTGTCCATCATGCTGACCCTGGTCGAGCGCTGCTTCCCGAGCCGCTACCAGAGCGAAGAGTGGCAGGCCAAGCTGCGCAAGATGTTCCCCTCCTTCGGTCACAAGCTGGCCGAAGAGCCGGAGCTGCTGCGGGAAGTACGGGAGCGCACCACCCGCGTACTGCAACTCGACCAGCCGGCGTGACACTACCTGGATGGCCCACTGGCGGGCCATCCCTGCTCCTGACGTCCCCACCCCAGCAAAACCGCCCCCTCTCCCTCTGGGAGAGGGTTGGGGTGAGGGCTGTCGCCCTCCGACGCCTACTTAATCCCCCAACGCCGCGCCCTCCCGTCTTGGGTCCGCGCCCCCCTGCCAGCCTGATCCCATCCGGCGAATGACCTGGATGCCACTGGTCATCTCGTCTTCGCGCACCTGATGCCCACGCTGCTCCAGCGCCTGGCGCAAGGCCGGGGTGGTCTGGCCGCGTTCCAGCTCGGTGGGACCGTTGCGGCTGCCGAAATTCGGCAGCCCCGCGGCCGCCTGGGGATCCAGTTGCCAATCCAGCAAGCCCACCAGGGTCTTGACCACATAGCCGGCGATCTGCGAGCCACCCGGCGAGCCCAGGGCGGCCAGCAGCTCACCACTGTGGCGATCGAACACCAGGGTCGGCGACATGGTCGAGCGCGGACGCTTGCCCGGCTCCACCCGGTTGGCCACCGGCAGGCCCTTCTCCCGCGGTACGAAGGAAAAGTCCGTCAGCTGATTGTTGAGCATGAAGCCCTTCACCATCAGATGGGAGCCGAAGTAGCTCTCCACCGTGGTGGTCATGGACAGGGCGCCGCCCCAGGCATCCGCGGCTACCACCTGGGAGGTGGAGAGGCGCAGCGGCGAGCGGTCCGGCGCCCAGGCCAGGGTCGGTCCGGGCGGCACCCCGGGGGCGGCCTTGCCGAGGCTGCGCTCACCGACCTGCTGCGCACGACTGGCCAGATAGCCGGGATCGAGCAGCCCCTTGACGTTGACCGGCACCAGCTCCGGATCCGCCACGTACTGGGCGCGATCGGCATAGGCCAGGCGCTCGGCTTCGGCAATCAGATGCACGGCTTCGGGACGCGGCTCCTGGGCCGCCGGCAAGGTGGTCGGTACCGGTCGCAGGGGCGCCAGCGCCCAGGCCGGATCCCGCGCCTGCAGGGCCTGGAGGATGCCCAGGGTCTGAGCCACGGTGATGCCGCCGGCGGGCGGCGGCATGCCGCAGACACGCCAGCGCTGGTAGTCGGTGCACAGTGGCGTGCGCGTCCTGGCACGATAGCCGGCGAGATCCTGGAGGTTCAGGCTGCCGGGATTGGGGCTCCGCTGTACGGCCGAGGCGATGGCCTTGGCCAGGTCGCCGCCATAGAGCGCCCCGGCACCTTCCCGGGCGATCAGCGCCAGGGTGTCGGCCAACTCAAGGTTGCGCAGCCGGGTGCCCACCGGCTTCACCTGACCCTGCCCATCCAGATACAGCGCGGCCATACCGGGCGACTGCTTGAGGAAAGGATCGTGCACAAGCTGGTTATGCAGCCGCGGCGACAATGGGAAACCCTCGCGGGCCAGGCGGATGGCCGGCTCGAACAACACCCGCCAGGCCAGCTTGCCGTGGTCGCGATGCGCCAGCTCCAGGGCGCGCAACACCCCGGGCACCCCGACCGAGCGCCCGCCGATGCGGGCCTCCTCGAAGGCCATGGGGCTGCCATCCGCACGCAGGAAGAGCTGTTCCGTAGCACCTGCCGGGGCGGTTTCGCGACCGTCGTAGGCCTGAACCTTGCGACCGTCCCAGTAGAGCAGGAAGGCACCGCCGCCGATTCCCGAGGATTGCGGCTCGACCAGGGTCAGGACCGCTTGCATGGCGATGGCGGCATCGATGGCCGAGCCACCCTGCCGCAGGATCTCCCGCCCGGCCTCGGCTGCCAGCGGATTGGCCGCCGCCGCCATCTGCCGGGTGGCTTCGCTGGCCGTCAGCCCGGGCCGATAGCCGGAGCCGGCCTCGGGGGCGACGGGCAAGGAGGTCTCGCGGCTGTGGCTACAGGCCGCCAGGGTCAGGGACAGGAACAGGGGCGTGAGGATCGACAGAGGGGTTCGCAACATGGGGCTCCTGGGCAACGGGCGGCATTCGCCCGCCTAGCCTAGCCCATCACCTGCAGCCATGCCGCCTGCCTGACCTCAGAACGGCAGGTGACGGTGCAGCACACCGCCGCAGAGCACATCCAGCCACAGCAGCTGATGCAGGGCGACGATGGTGAAGAACACCAGCCGAAAGCTCAGCTTGACCGTCTTGTGGCGGAAGCGCTGCTGGGCGATCAAGGCACCCGGCCAGCCACCGAGCAGCTCGCCCAGGTGCAGGACCCGCTCCGGCACGCGCCAGCCCTTGTCGCGGGCGCGCTGCTTGTCGTGCTTGTAGAGCAGGTAGGTGGCCACGCTGGCCAGCAGGTAGAGCGGCAGTGGCCAGAGCACCCCACGGCCGAAGGCCAGGGACAGCATGCCCACCAGCGGCAGGATGAAGACGGCGATCTGCAGCAGCGCAAGCATGTCCTGCCGGGCGATGGCCGCGCGTTGCTCATAGGGCGTCAGCGCCTCCGCCCGCTTGCTGGTCTTGGGGGGCGCTTTCTGCCCAGACGCACGAGCCGGCTGGCGCCGGCTCTGCTGTTCCTTCTCGGGCTTCACCCGGCCGCCTTGGCCGCGCTCCAGTCGATCCAGCCGAATTGCCAGGTGGCCAGGATCAACAGTCCGAAGACGATACGGTACCAGCCGAACACCTCGTAGCTGTGGTTGCCGATGAACTTCAGCAAGGCCTTGACCGCCAGCATGGCGAAGATGAAGGAGGTGATGAAGCCGACCCCGAACACCAGCACATCGCTGGCAGTGAACAGATGACGGTACTTGTACACCGAGTAGACGGTCGCGCCGACCATGGTTGGCATGGCCAGGAAGAAGGAGAACTCGGTGGCCGCCTTGCGCGACAGACCGAACAGCAGGCCGCCGATGATGGTGGAACCGGAGCGCGAGGTGCCCGGAATCATCGCCAGGCACTGGGCGCAGCCCACCTTGAGGGCGTCATGCCAGCGCATGTCGTCCACCTCTTCCACGCGGATGCGATGGGTACGCTTTTCCGCCCAGATCATGATCACGCCGCCGATCACCAGGGCGAAGGCCACGGTGATGGGATTGAACAGGTATTCGTGGATCAGGTCACCAAGGATCACGCCCAGCACCGCAGCGGGCAGAAAGGCGACGATCAGGTTGCCGGTGAACCGCTGCGCATAGGACTTGCGCGGCAGATCGGTGACGATCTCGAAGACCTTGAAGCGGTATTCCCAGACCACGGCCAGGATGGCCGCCAGCTGGATGATGATATTGAAGGCGATGGCCCTTTCCCCGCCGAAGCCGATCAGATCGGCGACGACGATCTGGTGGCCGGTACTGGAAATGGGCAGGAACTCGGTGATGCCCTCGACGATCCCCAGAATCAGCGCCTGCAAGGCACTCCATAGGTCCATGGTATTACTCCATCCAAGTGAAACATTTGCAGGTAGCCGGGTCCGAAGACGCCGGCGGCAACGGGGTTCGAACCGTGACGCTCCGCAGGGCGTGGCCCTTCGCGGTACCCAGGACAGCTCATGCTGTGGTGGTCGCCCGGCACCTTACCAGAGCAAGACCGGTTGAAGAGACCGATAGACGGCCATTAGGTGCCGTACAATGACGAATCGAATCTTTCCGGATGTGAAGCATGTCGTTTCTGGAGTCGCTCACCACCCTGCTGGGCATGTCGCCCGTGGAGCTGCTGGCCGCCGTTCTCGGGGTGATCGCCGTCTGGCTGACGGTGCGCCAGAACATCTGGGCCTGGCCCATCGGCCTGGTGATGGTGGTGCTCTACGCCTGGATTTTCCTGGAGGTGAAGCTCTATTCCGACATGTTGCTGCAGTGCATCTATGCGGTGCTGCAGCTCTATGGTTGGTGGCAATGGCTGCGGGGCGGCCAGCAACACCAGGGTCGGGTGGTCAGCTCGCTCACCACCCGACCGCTGCTGGCCGGTCTGGCCGTTGGCGCCCTGGGTAGCCTGGTCCTGGGCTACCTCATGGGCACCCACACCGATGCCGCCCTGCCCTGGCTGGATGCCGCGCTCACCGGTTTCAGCCTGGTCGCCCAGTTCTGGATGGCGCAGAAGCGCCTGCAGTGCTGGGTACTGTGGTTCGTGCTGGACGTCATCTATGTGGGCCTCTTCTATTACAAGGGCCTCTACCCCACCGCCATCCTCTATGCGGTCTTTGTCGGTCTGGCCGCCTACGGCTGGCTCGACTGGCGCCGAGCCCTGGCGACCGCACGATGAAAGTGGTGGTGCTGACCGGCCCCGAATCGAGTGGCAAATCCTGGCTGGCGACGGTTCTCGCCGAGCGCTTCGGCGGGGTCCGGGTGGATGAGTACGTCCGCGAATACTGCGAGCGGCACGGCACCGATACCTGCCTGGCGGACGTGGATGTCATCGCCCGCGAGCAATTGCACCGCGAGGACCAGGCACGCGCGAGCGCACCGGCGCTCCTGCTGCTCGATACCCACCTGCTGAGCAACCTGCTGTGGAGTCGATTGCTGTTCGGCGCCGCGCCCGACTGGCTGGAGCCGGCTCTGCTGGCCCGTCGCTATGACCTGCACCTGCTGCTCGATCCTCGCGACGTCGCCTGGCAGGACGACGGTCAGCGCTGCCAACCGGAGCTCGCCGAGCGATTGGCGTTCTTCGCGCAGTGCCGGGACTGGCTGCAGGCCCATGGCCAGCCGGTGCTGGAAATCGCCGGCGACTGGCCCGAGCGGCAAAGGGCCGCGCTGGCCGCGGTGAGCCGATTGCTGCACGACGCCTGACCCGCCGGTAGAATGACGTCCTGTACCGGAGAACGCCATGCACGACGACGATGCCTCTTTCGCCGACTTCACCCGCGGAATCCGTCCGCTCAAGCAGGATCGCGCCGACACCGGCAAGTCGCGCGCCGACCTGGGCCAGATCGCCCAGCGCCGCGCGGATGCGACCAAGACCACGACCGCTACCCGGGTCGACGGCCTGAGCGATGCCTTCGTCATCGACGTGGGCGCCGAGGACGAACTCTACTGGGGCCGCGATGGCGTCCAGGACACCCAGTTACGTCGCCTCAAGGGCGGCCAGATTCCCTTCGAGGGCAGCCTGGACCTGCACGGCATGACCGTGGAAAGGGCCCGGGAAACCCTCTGGGACTTTCTCGCCGAGGCCACTCGCCTGGAAATCCGCTGCGTGCGCATCACCCATGGCAAGGCCGCGCGCCTGGATGGGCGCCGACCGCTGATCAAGAGTCACGTCAACACCTGGCTGCGCCAGCACCCGCAAGTGCTGGGCTTCACCTCCTGCCTGCCCCGCCACGGTGGGACCGGCTCGCTTTATGTCTTGCTCAAGCGCACCATGCTCGAAGGTCGCGACGAGTGATCCTGTGACTCGGGTGACGTCTCATCCGAGCGCCCACTTCCTTATCGACAAACAGGAACCCAAATGTCTCTCGAACAGCACTACTCCTCGATCCTGACCGGACTCGGCGAAGACATCAGCCGTGAGGGGCTGGTGGACACACCCAAGCGCGCGGCCAAGGCCATGCAGTACCTCTGCCGCGGCTACAGCCAGACGCTGGAAGAAGTGGTGGGCGACGCGCTCTTCACCTCGGACAACAGCGAGATGGTGCTGGTCAAGAACATCGAGCTGTATTCCCTGTGCGAGCACCACATGCTGCCCTTCATCGGCAAGGCCCATGTTGCCTACATGCCCAAGGGCAAGGTGCTGGGCCTGTCCAAGGTGGCGCGGGTGGTCGACATGTTCGCCCGCCGCCTGCAGATCCAGGAAAACATGACCCGGCAGATCGCCGAGGCCATCGAGCAGGTCACCGGCGCCGCCGGGGTCGCGGTGGTCATCGAGGCGCAGCACATGTGCATGATGATGCGTGGCGTGGAAAAGCAGAATTCCTCCATGGTCACCTCGGTGATGCTCGGCCAATTCCGCGCCAACGACGCTACCCGTGCGGAATTCCTTGGCCTGATCAATCGCTGAGACCGGTACGACGTCCGCTATCCTGAAGGGTCGAAACCTCAACCCTTCAGGAGACTTGTCCATTATGACGGACGTCCACAGCCTTACCCTGTTCCGAGCCCAACCCGAACGCTCCCAGGCGCTGGGTGCCCACCTGCTGGATCTGGCCGCGGTGGCGGTCAAGGACGAAGGCTGCCTGGACTATCGGGTATTCCAGGGCAGCGAGGACGGCGATCTCTGGGTGGTCCAGGCCCGCTGGACCTCGATCGCCGCCCAGGACGGACACTTCAACCAGCCGCACACCCTCGCCTTTCTGGACGAGCTGCCCAAGTTGGCGGACGAAGTGGATCTGTATCCGCTGGAGCCGAGAAAGCCGACGGCTGAGCTTTGATCAGAGGCTGCCAGGATTGCGATAAATCGTAGGTTGGGCTGAGACGGCCCTATCGTCGAAGCCCAACAGCGCCGGTGCCGGGGCAACATCCGTTGGGCTTCGCTGCGCTCAACCCAACCTACGGTGCCCGTGGCAGGACCGTAGGTTGGGCTGAGACGGCTCCATCGTCGAAGCCCAACAGGGCCAGCTGAATCAAACCCTGTTGGGCTTCGCTGCGCTCAACCCTACCTACGGTGTCCGTAGCAGGATCGTAGGTTGGGCTGAGACGGCTTCATCGTCGAAGCCCAACAGGGCCAGCTGAGTCAAACCCTGTTGGGCTTCGCTGCGCTCAACCCAACCTACGGTGTCCGTAGCAGGATCGTAGGTTGGGCTGAGACGGCTCCATCGTTGAAGCCCAACAAGACTGGCGCCGAGGCAAGAGCTGTTGGGCTTCGCTGTGCTCAACCCAACCTACGATTCGAGCAACCCGTTACGGCCATGGCGGTCCGCCGAGGCGGCCGCTCCGGCATCGCAAGGTGTTGCCCTTCGCGTACGGACACCATGGAAGGTGCCAGCAGGACGTTGAGGTACGACGCCGTTATCGCGGCCATGGGGCGCTCCTACCGTCGTGCGCTACCCGTAGGAGCGGCCCATGGCCGCGATCAATCGCAAACTCAATACTCGGACAGCGCGAAGCTCGTCAGGGCGAAGGTGGGGATGCCGGCCGCTTCCAGGCGCTTGGAGCCGCCCAGTTCGGGCAGGTCGACGATGGCGGCGGCTTCGTGGACCTCGGCGCCCAGGCGGCGGATCAGGTTGCCGGCGGCGACCAGGGTACCGCCGGTGGCGATGAGGTCATCGACCAGCAGCACCGAATCACCGGCGCCGACACTGTCCTTGTGTACCTCGATCACCGAGTCGCCGTATTCGGTGCTGTAGACCTCGGTCAGCAGCTCAGCCGGCAGTTTGCCCTGCTTGCGGAACAGCACCAGTGGCTTGCCCAGTTCATAAGCCAGGATCGGACCGATGAGGAATCCGCGCGCATCCAGCGCCCCGACGTGGGTGAAGGACGCCGAGCGATAGCGCTCCAGCAATTCCGCCATGACGGCGCGCAGGCCTTCGGGCGACTGGAACAGCGGCGTGATGTCCCGAAAGATCACCCCCGGCTTGGGAAAATCGGGCACGGCGCGGATGAGGGATTTCAGGGCGGATTCGGAAAAGGACATGGCAGAGACTCTCGGGCGCCGGGCGCCTGGTTGAATACGATTGCCCAGTATACCGGGGCCCGCACGGCCGGGGCCAACCAGCCGTCCTTAGGAGCTGAATCGATTCATGTAGTGACCTGGATTGACAGCTACCGACGGGGCGGACATCCTTCGCTACGCGCAAACGTTTGCGTGACCACAAGAACCATAAGAATTCGGAGATCCTCCTATGCTGGCCTTTCGCCCTGCCCGCCTGCTGGCGGCTATCGCTCTCGCCTCCGCTTCGCTGATTCTGCCGCTCACCGCCAGTCATGCCACGGCCGCCGAAAAGCCCAAGGTCGCGCTGGTCATGAAGTCCCTGGCCAACGAATTCTTCCTGACCATGGAAGACGGCGCCAAGACCTACCAGAAAGAGCATTCCGCCGATTTCGACCTGATCTCCAACGGGATCAAGGACGAGACCGATACCTCCAGCCAGATCCGCATCGTCGAGCAGATGATCGTGTCCAAGGTCGACGCCCTGGTCATCGCCCCGGCCGACTCCAAGGCACTGGTTCCGGTGCTGAAGAAGGTCAGCGACGCCGGCATCAAGGTGGTCAACATCGACAATCGCCTGGACCCGGACGTGCTCAAGTCCAAGTCCCTGGACATCCCCTTCGTCGGCCCCGACAACCGCAAGGGCGCCCGCCTGGTGGGTGAGTATCTCGCCAAGCAGCTCAAGCAGGGTGACCAGGTCGGCATCATCGAGGGCGTCTCCACCACCACCAACGCCCAGCAGCGCACCGCGGGCTTCAAGGACGCGATGGAAGCGGCCGGCATGAAGATTGTCGGCGTGCAATCCGGCAACTGGGAAATCGACAAGGGCAATGCCGTCGCCGCGGCCATGCTCAACGAATACCCCGACCTCAAGGCCCTGCTGGCCGGCAACGACAGCATGGCGCTGGGCGCCGTCTCCGCCGTGCGCGCCGCCGGCAAGAAAGGCCAGGTGCAGGTGGTCGGCTACGACAACATCAAGGCCATCAAGCCGATGCTCAAGGACGGTCGCATCCTCGCCACCGCCGACCAGTACGCCGCCAAGCAGGCCGTGTTCGGGATCGAAGCCGCGCTCAAGCTGGTCAAGGGCGAGCCCACCGGTGCCAAGGACGGGGTGATCGAGACGCCGGTCGAACTCGTCACCCAGCCCTGATCCGAGGAGAGCTCCCATGTCGTCCGAGGTCATCCTCAGCGCCCGTGACATCGGCAAGACCTATGCACAGCCGGTACTCGGCGGCGTGGACCTGGAGTTGCGCGCCGGCCAGGTGCTGGCGCTCACCGGGGAAAACGGCGCCGGCAAGAGCACCCTGTCCAAGATCCTCTGTGGCCTGGTGCAACCCACCACCGGCGAACTGAGCTTTCTCGGCCGACCCTATGCCCCGGGCAGCCGCCGCGAAGCGGAGGCCCAGGGGGTGCGGATGGTCATGCAGGAGCTCAACCTGCTGCCTACCCTCACCGTGGCGGAAAATCTCTTTCTCGACCGCCTGCCCCGCCGCCTGGGCTGGATCGACCGGCGCAAGTTGCGCGAACAGGCGCGGCTGGCCATGGCCCAGGTCGGCCTGGAGTCCATCGATCCGGATACACCCATCGCCGAACTGGGCGTGGGCCATCAGCAGATGGTGGAGATCGCCCGCAACCTGATCGGCGACTGCCGAGTGCTGATCCTCGACGAGCCCACCGCCATGCTCACCTCCCGCGAGGTGGACCTGCTGTTCGAGCAGATCGAGCGCCTGCGTGCCCGCGGCGTGGCGCTGGTCTACATCTCCCATCGCCTGGAAGAACTCAAGCGCATCGCCCAGCAACTGGTGGTCTTGCGCGATGGCCGCCTGGTGGCCGATGCGCCCATGGCGCACTACGACATCGACCAGATCGTCAGCCTCATGGTAGGTCGCGATCTCGGCGAGCACCTGGACATGGGCGAGCGCCGCTTTGGACCACCCTTGCTGGAAGTCCAGGGCCTGACTCGCGCCGACAAGGTCCAGGACGTCTCCTTCAGCGTCCGCGCCGGCGAGATCTATGGCATCTCCGGGCTCATCGGTGCCGGTCGCACCGAGTTGCTGCGGCTGATCTTCGGTGCCGACCGTGCCGATTCCGGCGCGGTGCGCCTGGCCGGCAAGCCGGTCGACCTGGGTTCGCCGGCCAAGGTGGTACGTCAGGGCATCGCCCTCATCACCGAGGATCGCAAGGGCGAAGGCCTGCTGCTCAGCCAGCCGATCAGCGCCAACATCGCCCTGGGCAACATGGCCAAGGTCGCCCAGCAGGGCCTGGTCAGCGGCGCCCGCGAGACGGCCCTGGCAGAGCGCCATATCAAGGGCATGCGCATCCGCTGCAACGGTGGCAGCCAGCCGGTGGGCGAACTCTCCGGTGGCAACCAGCAAAAGGTAGTCATCGGGCGCTGGCTCGAACGCGATTGCCAGGTGCTGCTGTTCGACGAACCCACGCGCGGCATCGACGTCGGCGCCAAGTTCGAGATCTATGGCCTGCTGGCCGAACTCACGCGCCAGGGCAAGGCCTTGGTGGTGGTCTCCAGCGACCTGCGCGAGCTGATGCTGATCTGCGATCGCATCGGTGTGATCTCCGCCGGCCGCCTGGAAGCGACCTTCGACCGTCATGACTGGGACCAGGAGCGGCTGCTGGCCGCCGCCTTCGCCGGCTATCGCTCCCGCGAAGCTCTGCTGGAAGAACCCGTCCCGCCGCAAACCCTTTCTCAGGAAGCCATTCGATGAGCAGTCTTCCCGTCACCTCCGCCCGACGTGCCTTCGGCCTCGGCCTGGGCACCTACGTCGGCCTGGCCGCCGCCCTGCTGGCGATGATCGTGCTGTTTTCCCTGCTGAGCAGCCACTTTCTCTCCTACGCCACCTTCACCACCCTGGCCAACCAGATCCCCGATCTGATGGTGCTGGCGACCGGGATGACCTTCATCCTGATCATCGGCGGCATCGACCTCTCGGTGGGTTCGGTGGTCGCCCTGGCCGCCGCCGTGGTCAGCGTCGCCACCCTGGAATGGGGTTGGGGCATCCTGCCAGCCGCCGCCCTGGGCATGCTGGCCGCGGCCCTGACCGGCACCCTCACCGGCAGTGTCACCGTGGCCTGGCGCATCCCCTCCTTCATCGTCTCCCTGGGCGTGCTGGAGATGGCCCGCGGCGCCGCCTACCAGCTGACCGATTCGCGCACCGCCTATATCGGCGATGCCTACGCTTGGCTGTCGACGCCCTTCGCCTTCGGCATCTCGCCCTCCTTCGTCATCGCCCTGCTGGTGATCGTGGTCGCGCAGCTGCTGCTGACCCGCTCGGTGCTCGGGCGCTACCTGATCGCCATTGGCACCAACGAGGAAGCGGTGCGCCTGGCCGGGATCAATCCCAAGCCCTACAAGGTCATCGTCTTCGCCCTCATGGGCCTGCTGGCGGGCCTCGCCGCGCTGTTCCAGATCTCCCGTCTGGAAGCCGCCGACCCCAACGCCGGCGTCGGCCTGGAACTGCAGGTGATCGCCGCCGTGGTGATCGGTGGGACCAGCCTCATGGGTGGGCGCGGCTCGGTCATCAGCACCTTCTTTGGCGTGCTGATCATCTCGGTGCTGGCCGCGGGGCTGGCCCAGATCGGCGCCAGCGAGCCGACCAAGCGCATCATCACCGGCGCAGTCATCGTGGTTGCGGTGATCCTCGACACCTACCGCAGCCAGCGCGCCAAGAGCAAAGGCTGATGGCGACCATCAAGGATGTCGCCGCCCGCGCCGGCATCTCCTACACCACGGTCTCCCATGTGGTGAACAACAGCCGCCCGGTCAGTCCGGGCGTGCGGGAAAAGGTCGAGGCGGCCATCGCCGAACTGGGCTACGTACCCAGTGGCGTGGCCCGCTCCCTGCGCAGCCGTGCCACCGGCACCTTTGGCGTGCTGGTGCCCAATGCGGTCAACCCCTACTTCGCCGAACTGGCCCGCGGCATCGAAGATCACTGCGAGCGCCAGGGCTACAGCGTCATCCTCTGCAACTCCGATGACGATGCCGACAAGCAGCTGCGCTATCTGCGGGTGCTCAAGGAGCGGCGGATCGATGGCCTGGTGGTCGCCACCGTGGACGGCGATCCGCGCTTCGCCCGGGCCCTGGCCAGCCTACGCATCCCGCTGGTGCTGGCCGACCGGCCGCTGGAGGGCGTCCAGGCCGCGCATATCCGCATCGATCACCACCAGGGCGGTCTGCTTGCCACCCGCCACCTGCTGGAACTCGGCCATCGCCGGATCGCCTGCATCGGCGGCCCGGCCGATTCCCCGGTCGCCAGCGAGCGGATCACCGGCTACCAGGAGGCCCTGGCGCAAGCCGGCGTCGCGCCTGGCGCCATCCAGCGCTGCCCCTTCACCGCCGCGGCCGGTCATGCCGCCGCCCGCGCGTGGCTGGCCCAGCCAGAGCGCCCGACCGCGATCTTCGCCGGCAACGACACCATCGCCCTGGGCGTGCTGCGCGCCGCCGCCGAGCAGGGTCTGAGCGTCCCCGCCCAGCTCTCGGTGGTAGGGTTCGACGACATCGAGCTCAGCCGCTATCTCTACCCGGCCCTCACCACCATCGGCCAGTCGATCCGCGATCTCGGCGAGCGCGCCGCCCAGCTGCTGCTGGCGCGCCGCGAGACGGTCGGCAGCCCTTCCACCCACGACATCGCCGTACCCCGGCTGGTGCTGCGCGAATCCACCGCGGCGCCCCCTGCTCTGGAGACCTCCCATGCACCCTGACGTCGTCGTCATCGGCAGCCTCAACATGGACCTGGTGGTGCGCGCTCCGCGCCTGCCCAAGGGCGGCGAGACCCTCGCCGGCCATACCTTCACCACCGCACCCGGCGGCAAGGGCGCCAATCAGGCCGTCGCCGCGGCACGCCTGGGCGCCCGGGTCGCCATGATCGGCTGCGTCGGCGCCGATCCCTACGGCGACTTCCTCACCCGCAGCCTGCTGCAGGAAGGCATCGACTGCCGGGGCGTCTCGGTGGCGCCCGAGGTGCCCACCGGCATCGCCTCCATCCTGGTGGATGACCAGGGCCAGAACGCCATCGTCATCGTCGCCGGTGGCAACGGCGAATTGTCCGCCGCGCAGCTGCAGGCCCAGGAGCCCCTGCTGGACCAGGCCAAGCTGGTGATCGCCCAGCTGGAAGTCCCCCTGGCTACCGTAGGCGATGCCCTCGCCCGCGCCCATGCCCTGGGCAAGACGGTGATCCTCAACCCCGCGCCCGCCACCGGCCCGCTGCCGACCGAGTGGTACGCCCATATCGACTACTTGGTGCCCAACGAAAGCGAAGCCAGCCTGCTGACCGGGCTGCCGGTGGAGACTCTGGAGCAGGCCGAGGCCGCCGCCCGTCAGCTGGTCGCCGCCGGTGCCCGCCAGGTGCTGCTGACCCTGGGCAGCCAGGGTCTGCTGCAGGTCACCGCAGACAGCTGTCGTCACCATCCGGCCACTGCGGTCAAGGCGGTGGACACCACCGCCGCTGGCGATACCTTCCTCGGCGGCTTCGCCGCTGGCCTTGCGGAGGGGTTGAGCGTGGAGGCGGCCATCGCCCTCGGCCAGCAGGCCGCCGCCATCGCCGTCACCCGCCCAGGCGCCCAACCGTCCATTCCCACCCGCCAGGAGCTCGCCCGGTGAAGAAAACCGCTCTGCTCAACATCGCCCTGTCCCAGGCCGTGGCCAGTCTCGGCCATGGCGATCTGGTGGTCATCGGGGACGCCGGCATGCCGGTGCCGCCGGGTACGCCGCTGGTCGATCTGGCCGTCACTCCGGGCGTACCGGATTTCCTCAGTGTGCTGCAGGCGCTGCTCAGCGAGATGCAGGTGGAAAGCCATCTGCTCGCCGAGGAAACCCTGAAGGTCCAGCCGCCGGCGCTGGCCGAACTGGAACGCCTGAACGCCGACGGCGCTCTTGGCAGTCGTCGCCTCGTGTCCCACGACGAGTTGAAGACCCTGTGCCGCCAGGCTCGGGTGCAGGTTCGCACCGGCGAGTGCCAGCCCTACACCAACCTGATCCTGGTCGCCGGCGTCACCTTCTAGCCAGCCGCCCCGGCCAGCAGCCGGCGGGTCGCCAGCAGATCCAGCGGACGGGCGAACAGATAGCCCTGGGCATGGCGCGCGCCCATGTTCTTGAGCAGTTGCAGCGCCTGGGCGTCCTCGACGCCCTCGGCGACCACGTCCAGGCCCAGGGACTCGGCCATGCGCACGATGGCGCGGACGATGGCGACACTGCGTGCGCTGTCGGCGAGGCGCAGCACAAAGGACTTGTCGATCTTGAGGCCGCGAAAGCGATACTCATGGACATAGCCGAGCGACGAAAAGCCCGCGCCAAAATCATCCAGCACCACCGATACGCCCTGTAGATCCAGCGCCTCCATGGCGGCCTTGGCGCGCTCGGGTTCAGCGACCAGCGCCCCTTCGGTCAACTCCAGGCAGATCCGCGACGGCGCCACGCCGTGCGTGGCCAGGATGTTCAGTACCTCGTCGGCGAATTCCGGCCGCACGATGCTGTAGCTGGAGCAGTTGACGTGGACCACCGGCCAGTGGGCATGGGCCGGCTCGGCCAGGATGGCGGCGATCCGCGTCAGCATGTAGGTATCCAGCCGACCGATCAGCCGCAGGCCTTCCAGTTCGGGTAGAAAGGCGCCGGGCGCCAGCACGCTGCCGTCCGGCTGCCGCCAGCGGATCAACGCCTCCAGCGCCGCCACGCGGCCAGTCGTGACCTCGATGATCGGCTGGAAGAAGGGTTCCAGTTCGTCGCCGTTCTTCAGCGCCTTGCGCAGCGCGCCCTCGCGCACCACCTGGTCGGACACCACCTGGCGCAACTCCTGGTTGAACACCGCGAAGTTGTCGCGCCCGCCCTGCTTGACCCGGTACATGGCGGTGTCGGCATCGCGCAGCAGATCGTCCGGCTGGCGATGCAGACTCGCATCGGCCACCACGATGCCGATGCTGCAGGAGGCGAACAGGCTGTGGTCGTCGATCACCAGTGGCCGGTCGAAGGCCTCGATGATCCGCTGGGCGATGGCCACCGGCGATTCCAGCCCACCACCGGGCACCAGGATGGCGAATTCGTCACCGCCCAGCCGCGCCAGCAGATCGGTTTCCCGCAGGCAACTGGACAGCCGCTGCCCGGCGGCGACCAGCAGCAGGTCGCCGAAGGGGTGGCCGAACTGGTCGTTGATGCGCTTGAACCTGTCCAGATCGAGAAACATCACCGCCAGGCCGGTGCCATCGCGCTCCAACGCCGCCCAGAGGTCGGCCAGGCGTTGCTGGAAGAAGCTGCGGTTGGGCAGCCGGGTCAGGGCATCGTGGTTGTTCTCGTACAGCAGTCTGGCATTGGCATCGTCCAGCGCCCGGGTCCGTTCCTGGACCCGGACCTCCAGCGCCTGGCGTGACTGCTGGATGGCTTCCGCCGCGCTGCGCCGGGACAGGGCGGTATCGATATGGCGTGAAACGAAGGTGAGCAGCTCCTGGTCGCGCTGGCTGTAGTAGACGTCTTCGCGATAGCTCTGCACCGCCAGCACCCCGCGGACCTGCTTGCCGTCATAGAGCGGGATGCCCAGCCAGGAGCAGGCTTCGGGGGTACCCTCGACCGGGGTGATCTCCCCCTCTTCGATCAGTCGATGCGCCTTGTGCCGATCGATGATGCAGGGTCGCCGCTGGCGGATGGTGTATTCGGTGTAACCCCGGGTGCCGCGCCGGGTGACGGGCGCCGTGGTACGGCGCTCATCGGCGAAATAGGGAAAACTCACCTCGCCGGACAGGTCGTCGTAGAGGGCGATGTAGAAATTGTGCGCATAGAGCAGCTCACCCACGACCCGGTGCAGGCCGCCCAGCAACTCGGTCATGTCGGTGCTGGCGCTGGACAGCTCGGCGATGCGGAACAGCGCCGCCTGCAGTTGCTCGGCGCGCTCGCGCTCGGCGATCTGTTCGCGCAGCCGGGCGTTGACTTCGGACAGCTCCTGGGTGCGCTGCCCCACGGTGGCCTCCATGTCTTCGCGCCGCAGGATGCGATCCAGCGCCATGGCCACGTCGCGGGCGATCACCTGGAACAGCGCCTGATCCTCAGGACCGTAGCGGCGTTCGCGGTCGTAGACCTGCAGGCTGAGCACGCCAAAGGTCCGATCGGCGCCATCCTTGAGCGGAATGCCCATCCAGAATTCCGGAACCGAGCCCTGGCAATAGTAGGGGCCATTGGTCTGGGCCGCCTCCATGGCCTCTTTGGGCAGCAGCAAGGGCTCGCCATGCAGGAGCACATAGGCGGTCAAGCTTGGCTGCGCCCGATCCAGTGGCTCGAAGGAGCCCGGTTCAGGCGGACTCTCGTCGCGCTGGTCGAAATAATAGGGATAGTGGATCTGGTCAGCGTCCGGATCGAGCAGCGCCAGACAGAGGTTTTCCGCGTCGATCAGGGTCACCAGCAGTTCATGTGTGCGCTGCATGAACAGCTGCCGATCCACCGTCGAGCTGGCCAGATAGGTGATGTCGTAGAGCACCTGCTGGATGGCCTGGGCCCTTTGCAACTGCAAGCGCTGCAGCACGAAGCCGAATCTCAGGGCCAAGGCGGCGAAATCGGTACGGTCGTCCGGACGGGCCAGCAGCCAGCCCAGGGGCGTCGGTCCATTGCCGGTGGGATGACAGCTGAGCGAGGCCTGGGCGCAGAGCTGCGCCAGCTCCTCATCGTCGAGCAACGCCGGCCAGGCACTGGCGCCACTACCGGTGGCCATGCACGACCAGTTGCCGCGACGCTGGTACCAGGCCCAGTCCGCATCGGCCGCCGCCGCGCAGAGTTGCGCGATGATCTGCTCCGCTTCCAGGCCCTGGGCATTCGGATCTGGCCAGCGTTCCTCCAGCGGCTTGGTCGAGCGTGCGCCAGACTGCTGTTCCTTGGGCCCCTTCATGCTGACTCCTTCCCTTGCATCCACCGGATCCTGACACAGATGTCTGCCTCTCCGGCAAGTACGGGGTGAACGGTTTTCCTAGGGGCGCGAACGGCAAAGATATTACTAAACCCAAGATTGACTGGGACAAGAGTTGTACAGCCGGAGGGTCGTTGTCCAACAACCAGCCCTGCCAGACGACCCTTTGCCGCTGGGCTTGTAGAACAAAATCCCTGGCCCTTTTCCATCGATCAGAAAGACCGCCGTCCCGCGAATCTCTTGCTAGCCGCCCCCCACTAATAAGCAGACAGAACGCAATCTGGCGGGGCCTTCCGGCCCGTTGTCGCCTCTCTCTACGAGCAGGAGTTTTCCATGACGGCTTCCAAGCAAGACAACCTGATCGACTGGCTGCGTGACGCCCATGCCATGGAAGAACAGGCCGAGAAAATGCTTTCCGCCCAGGCCGCGCGGCTGGAGCACTATCCGCAACTGCGCCAGCGCATCGAGCAGCACATCAAGGAAACCCAGGAGCAACGCCAGGTCCTTGAAGGCTGCCTGAGCCGCCTCGGCAGCAGCGCCTCGACGCTCAAGGACATGGGCGGCAAGTTGATGGCGCTGGGCCAGGCCATTGGTGGTGCGCCCATGAGCGACGAGGTCATCAAGGGCGCCATCGCCGGCTATGTCTTCGAGAACATCGAAATCGCCACCTACACCACGTTGATCGCCGCCGCTGCCGAGATCGGTGATACCGAAACGCAGCAAGCCTGCGAACGCATCCTCGAACAGGAGAAGGCCATGGCGGCCTGGTTGCTGGAAGACCTGCCCGTCACCACCAGAGCCTTCCTGGAACGCTCCGCCGATCCCGATCTGACCGCGAAGCGCTGAACTACCCCGTGTTACCCGTGACTAGCCCCTGGAGGTTACATGTTCGTCCATAACAAGCGACTGCAATACACCGTGCGCGTGTCCGAACCCAATCCCGGTCTCGCCAACCTGATGCTGGAGCAATTCGGCGGTCCCCAAGGCGAACTCGCCGCCGCCATGCGCTACTTCACCCAGGCGATAGCCGAGCTCGACCCCGGCCGCAAGGACATGCTGTTCGACATCGCCACCGAGGAACTCAGCCACCTGGAAATCATCGGTTCGATGATCGCCATGCTGAACAAGGGCGCCAAGGGCGACCTGGCGGAAAAGACCCAGGAAGAAGCGGACATGTACCGCTCACTGACCGGTGCCGGCAATGACTCCCACCTCACCCAGATCCTCTACGGTGGTGGCCCGCAACTGATCAACTCGGGCGGGGTGCCCTGGACCGCGGCCTACATCGATACCGTCGGCGAGCCGACCATCGACCTGCGATCCAACATCGCCGCCGAGGCCCGGGCCAAGATCGTCTACGAGCGCCTGATCAACGTCACCGACGATGCCGGCATCAAGGACACCCTGAGCTTTTTGATGACCCGCGAGATCGCGCACCAGAAGTCCTTCGAGAACGCGCTGCACTCCATCCAGCCCAACTTCCCCCAGGGCAAGATGCCGCCGCGGCCGGAATTCGCCAGCGTCTACTACAACATGTCGCAAGGCGAAGGCGATATGCGCGGTCCCTGGAACCAGGGTCAGGACTGGGAGTTCGTGGAACAGCCCAGCCCCGCCGTGGACGGCGGCGACGGCCTGGCCAGCGTCAAGCTGCCGCCGATGCAGGCCAAGGCGGTCGAACAGCTCGCGACTCGCACGATGTCGGACCCGAATGCGGCGCCGGTGACGGGTGCCGATCTGGGCGCCGGCCTGGCCAAGCAGCTCGACAAGAATCGTCTCAACGAGTGATGCCGAGGCGGCGACACCCTTGGGGTGTCGCCGCCTTCACCCCCACCAATGACCTTCCGTCGGCCAGTCCGCGCCGACTCGCCTTCCGTAAGAACCTGGCCATTTGCCATCGGTCCTACTGCCGTCATCGTAGTAGGGAAAGCCCTGATGGAAGATTATCTCCTGGCGTTCGCCATGGTCGTCCTGACCACCTTGTTCATAGGTCTCACTACCGTCGGTCTGGTGGAATTCGCCTGATGGCGCTTTGCCGCCTTTTGCGCTGAACATTTGTTCAGCGGTGCAGTCTGCCGCTGTGCATTGATGCCATCACGTCTTACCGACGTAGCCAGGGACGCCACCATGAAACGCCACGCCTATGCCTTAGCCCTCGTTGCAGCCGCGGTCTGCAGCGCACCCGCCTTCGCCATGGATCAGGATGCCCTGCAATTCGAGCAGGCCAGCATGATCGCCTTCAAGAGTTGCGCGAACAAGGCGGTGATCGCCGGTACCCGCATCGGCGACACGGCCCGCTTCTCCGATACCGACAGCTGCGTCGCCCAGGCGCTGTCGCAGATCGAACCGGCCTATCAGAAGGCTCTGACCTCTCTGCAGAACAATGGCACCGCCCGGCGCTGCCTGCAGACCTACTACAGCAACTGGCGCACGCTGATGAAATCGCTACCGGAGCTGCAGTCCAAGCCGCCGTCCTCGGTCCTGCTGACCGCCAACGGGGGTGAGCGCCGACTCAACCAGTACTGGCAATTCGTGGTCAGCGCTCGCTGATCACGCCCCGGCGCCCACTGGGGAGCCTGGCTCCCCTCCTGGCGTTTCAGCCGATGGCGACATGGCCCGGCTGCGCCGCGACCCGTGCCAGCCACGCCTGGATCGCCGGATAGTCGTCCAGGCGAAAGCCCCCTTCGTGGGCGACGTGGGTATAGGCATAGAGCGCTATATCGGCGATCGAATACTGCTCCCCCACCAGGAAAGGCGTGCGTTGCAGCTGCTGCTCCATCACCCGCAACGCCTTGTAGCCACGGACCTGGCAGACCTCGTACTCCTCACGGCGCTCCGCAGGCAGCCCCTGATAGAGCTGGATGAAGCGCGCCACCGCCACATAGGGCTCGTGACTGTATTGCTCGAAGAATTGCCACTGCAGCACCTGGGTGCGCAACCGCGGTTCGCTGGGCAGGAAGCCTGTGCCGTCGGCGAGGAAGTTGAGAATGGCGTTGGACTCCCACAGGCAGGTGCCGTCTTCCAGCTCCAGCACCGGAATCTTGCCGTTGGGATTCTTCGCCAGGAAGGCGTCGCTCTGGGTCTCGCCGGCGAGGATATCCACCTCGTGCCAGCGATACTCCACGCCGAGCAGGTGCAGCATCAGCACCACCTTGTAGCAGTTGCCGGAACGGCGATCGCCATAGACCTGATACATCTCACAGCTCCTTGTAGGTAGGGGTGGCGTCGCGAATCACGTCGGCCAGGCGCGCCAGACCGGTATCCAGGCGCTCGGGCAGCACATGGCTGAAGTTGAGCCGCAGCAGGCCAGGGTGGCGATCCGGCTCGGCGAAGAACGGCTCGCCCGGCATGAAGGCGACGTCCTGCGCCAGGGCCGCGTCCAGCAGGGTACGGGTATCCAGGGGCGTTTTCAGCTGCAACCAGAAAAACAGCCCGCCCTGGGGAATCTGCCAATCGGCCAGCTCGCTGAAGTGCCGGGTCAGCGCCTCGGCGAAGCCATCGCGACGCTCGCGGTAGAAGGCCCGCACCTCCTGCAAGTGCCTTGCGTAGCGCTCGCTGCCGAGCCATTGCAGCACCTGCCACTGGCTCATGCGGCAGGTATGCAGATCGGCGGCCTGCTTGAGCGCTCGCAACGGCTTGAGCAGCTCCGGCGAGGCGATGAGGTAGCCCACGCGCAGGCCGGGCAACAGGGTCTTGGACAGGCTGCCGGTATGGATCCAGGCGCTACGCTGCAACTGGGCGCACAGCGGTCGTGCCGGGGCGCCGTCATAGCTGAGTTCGCGATAGGGCTCGTCCTCGACCAGGGTCACGCCGAATTCGTCCAGCAGCGCTGCCACGGCCGCACGGTTGGCCGTGGAGTAGCGCACGCCGGAGGGATTCTGGAAGGTCGGGATCAGGTAGGCGAAGGCCGGGCGCCGCTCTTGCAGCCGCAGGCGCAAGGCGTCCAGATCCAGCCCCTCCGGAGTCAGGCTGACCTCCAGGCAATCGGCGCCAAAGAACTGGAAGCTCTGCAGCGCGGCCAGATAGGTGGGGCCCTCCACCAGCACCGGCGTGCCGACATCGAGATACAGCTTGGCGATCAGGTCCAGCGCCTGCTGCGAACCGGTGGTGACCAGCACCTGGTCCGCCGTACAGTCCAGGCCATAGTCGCGCGCCTGGGCGGCGATGGCCTCGCGCAGCGCCGGCTCGCCCTCGCTCATGCCGTACTGGCCCAAGCCGGCCGGCAGCTGGCTCCAGTCCACCGCCGGCAGACAGCGCTCGGCCGGCAGACCGCCAGCGAAGGACATCACCTCCGGCCGCTGCGCCGCCGCCAGGATGTCGCGGATCAGGCTGCTCTTGAGTCGGCTTACCCGTTCGGAAAATGCCATCTGCCCTCCTGTGGCCCGTGGCCGGCTAATGAGTCAAACTACTTGACCGACCCTAATCCACACCGGAAAGACAAGTCAATATGCTTGACCTAAATCAGACCGCTCAGCAGCGCCTGGTCATGGAGACCTTCTTCTTTAGTTACCAGGCCTTCACCGCCAAGGCCGACGACATGCTGGCGCGCCGTGGCCTGAGCCGGGTCCATCAGCGCATCCTGTTCTTTATCGCCCGCGAGCCGGGGCTCAGCAACAAGGCCCTGCTGGAGGTGCTCGGGGTCAGCAAGCAGGCGCTGAACATTCCGCTGCGGCAGTTGCTGGAGATGCAACTGGTGGCCATGGAGATGGATGCCGCGGACAAGCGCAAGCGGCGGCTGTCCCTCACCCGGGGTGGCGCCGCCCTGGAGCAGACCCTGAGACGCGAGCAGATGCGCCTGGTGCAGGCGGCGCTGGCCACGGCCGGAGCGGATGCGGCCGAGGGCTGGCTGGCGTTCAATCAGGCCCTGGCCGGCCGCCAGGAGAGCGAAAGCGAAATCCAGGACAGTTCGACCCCTTCGGTCGGCTCCTGAAAACTGTACCGCTGGTTCGCGGCCTCGGTGTACGGATACCGCCCCGAGCGGCCTGGCTAAGCTGACGCAAAGCCCAGGGATGCCCTCATGACCGTCGAACTGCTCTCCGCCTTCATGCTCTTCGCCTTCGTCTCTTCCGCCACGCCCGGTCCCAACAACATGATGCTGCTGGCGTCGGGGGTCAATTTCGGTTTCCGCCGTACCCTGCCGCACATGTTCGGCATCAGCCTGGGGCATATGCTGCTGGTCATCTGCACCGGTCTCGGACTGGGTCAGCTGTTCGTGCTCTATCCACCGCTGCAGATCGCCTTGCGAGTGATCGGTGGCGCCTACCTGCTGTATCTGGCCTGGAAACTGGCCACCGCCGCGGCCCCCACGCCGCGGGAGTCAGGCAGCGGCAAGCCGTTCGGCTTCTTCCAGGCTGCGGCCTTCCAGTGGGTCAATCCCAAGGCCTGGGTGATGGCGATTGGCGCGGTCACCGCCTATATTCCGGCCGAGAACTTCACCGCCAATCTGCTGCTGGTCGCCCTGCTTTTCGCCTTGATCAACCTGCCCAGCGTCAGCCTCTGGACGCTGTTCGGCATGGGCCTGCGCCGCCTGCTCAGCAGTCCGGCGCGCCTGCGGCTGTTCAACTGGAGCATGGCGCTGCTGCTGGTGCTGTCCCTCTACCCCATCCTGTTCGGCCATCACTGAGGTTTTTGATGCACGCGGCTCCACAACGCCTTACCCCGCTGGCCGATAGCTCCCCCGCCGCCGTGGTCGCCGGTTTCGTCGCCATGCTGGTGGGCTACACCAGCTCCCTGGTACTGATGTTCCAGGCCGGCCAGAACGCGGGGCTCAGCACGGGCCAGATTTCCTCCTGGATCTGGGCGCTGTCCATCGGCATGGCCCTGACCACCATCGGCCTGTCGTTGAAGTACCGCACCCCCATCGTCATCGCCTGGTCGACCCCGGGCGCCGCCCTGCTGGTCACCAGCCTGCCCTCGGTGCCCTACAGCGATGCCATCGGCGCCTTCGTCCTCTGCGCGGTACTGCTCGCCCTATGCGGCCTCACCGGCAGCGTCGACCGTCTACTGCGTCGGGTACCCCCGGCCCTCGCCGCCGCCCTGCTGGCCGGCATCCTGTTTCGCATCGGCATCGAGATCTGCGCGGCAGCCCAGCACCAAACCGGGCTGGTGCTGGGCATGGCCCTGGGCTATCTGGTAGCCAAGCGGCTGTGGCCGCGCTATTGCGTGCTGGTGGCCCTGGTGGTCGGCCTGCTGCTGGCTGCCGGACTGGGCTTGCTGGACTTCCACGCCCTGCGGCTGGAACTGGCGGTGCCGGTATGGACCACCCCGACCTTTTCCCTGGCCGCCACCATCGGCATCGCCCTCCCGCTGTTCGTGGTGGCCATGGCGTCACAGAACATGCCCGGCATCGCCGTGCTGCGTACGGATGGCTACGCGGTTCCAGCCTCGCCGCTGATCGCCACCACCGGCCTCGCCTCCTTGCTGCTGGCCCCCTTCGGCTCCCATGGCATCAACCTGGCGGCCATCAGCGCGGCGATCTGCACCGGTCCCCAGGCCCATGAAGACGCCAGCAAACGTTATACGGCGGCGGTCTGGTGCGGATTTTTCTATGGCATCGCCGGTTTGTTCGGCGCCACCCTGGCCGCGCTATTCGCCTCGCTGCCAAGCGAACTGGTGATCTCGGTGGCCGCCCTGGCCCTGCTGGGTTCCATCATGAACGGTTTGCACGGCGCCCTGGCCGAACCCAGTCAACGCGAACCGGCGCTGATCACCTTTCTGGTCACCGCCTCGGGGCTGACGCTGGCCGGCGTAGGCTCTGCCTTCTGGGGTCTGGTGGCCGGTCTATTGGCCAGTTTGCTACTCACCGCACGCCGCCGGTAGAACCTGAAACCCTCCTGACCGGTCGGAACTGCATCCTTCCCGTCAGGAGAACACCATGTCCCGTACCAATCGCCAGTTCCTGCTCGCCAAACGCCCCTCCGGCGAACCCACCGCCGATACCTTCGAGCGCGTCGAGCAGCCGGTCGGCGAACCCGGCGCCGGCCAGGTGCTGATCAAGAATCTGTTCCTGTCCCTCGACCCGGCCATGCGTGGCTGGATGAACGAGGGCAAGTCCTATATCAAGCCCATCGGTATCGGCGAGGTCATCCGCGCCCTGGGCGTGGGCGAGGTAGTGGCCTCCAACCACCCGGACTTCAAGGTGGGCGATACCGTCAACGGCATGCTCGGCATCCAGGACTACTACCTGGGCGAACCCCAGGGCTTCTACCCAGTGGATGCCAGCAAGGCCAGCCTGCCCCAGTATCTCTCGGTACTCGGCATGACCGGCCTCACCGCCTACTTCGGCCTGCTGGAAGTCGGCGAGCCCAAGGCCGGCCAGACCCTCGTGGTCTCAGGCGCCGCTGGCGCGGTCGGCAGCATGGTCGGCCAGATCGGCAAGCTCAAGGCCTGCCACGTGGTGGGCATCGCCGGCGGTGCGGAAAAATGCCGCTATCTGATCGAGGAGCTGGGCTTCGACGCCGCTATCGACTACAAGGCCGAGCCAGACCTGGCGGCCGCCCTGCGCCGTGAGTGCCCCAACGGCATCGACGTCTATTTCGACAACGTCGGCGGCCCGACCCTGGATGCGGTCCTGGCGCAGATCAATTTCCGCGCCCGGGTAGTCCTGTGCGGTGCCATCAGCCAGTACAACAGCGACAAGATCCAGGGCCCGCAGAACTATCTGGCGCTATTGAGCAATCGCGCCCGCATGGAAGGCTTCATCGTCCTCGACCACGCCGCCCGCTATGCCGAAGCGCAACAGCAGCTGGCGATCTGGCTGGCCGACGGCCAGCTCAAGTCCCGCGAGCATGTGGTGGAAGGCCTGGACACCTTCCCCACGACCTTGATGAAGCTGTTCTCCGGCGAGAACTTCGGCAAGCTGGTGCTCAAGGTCTGAACCGCGTCGGAAAATCGTCGCGAGCGGGCCGCCTATGCGGTCCGCTTGGCCTCCAGGCGCCAACTTATAGACGGCCAATCGCCATCATCTGCCTAAGTCATTGATTTTTATAAAACTATAAGACTGGCACGCTTCTCGCTTCAGAGGGACTATCCGCCAAGGAGAACAGGCATGGTCCCGCCCTCATCCAACACCATCAATCTCGATCGCGCTCGCCAGCAGCGTAACGCCAGCCAAGTCGCCCCCGTTCGCGAAAGCGATCCCCTGGTGCTGAGTACGCTACGTCAGCGGCTGCTCAGCGTCCTGCAGTCATCGTTGGATCTCGAACGGGTCCTGCAGCTCTTTCGGCAGGAGGTAGATACCCTCGTGGACGTGCCTGGGCTCGCCTATCGCAACGCCGCAGAAGACGTGGTCATCAGACTGGGCGAAGAGCAGGGTCACCAGGTGCACTACCACCTGAGCCAGGGCGATATCCGCCTGGGCGAGCTGACCTTCTACCGTCAGGAGCGCTTCCAGGACAGCGAGCTCAGTGCGCTGGAATACCTCCTCGGCACCCTGCTGTTTCCCCTGCGCAACGCCCTGCTCTATCGCGAGGCGCAGAACAATGCCCTGCGCGATGCCCTCACCGGGGTCGGCAATCGCAACGCCCTGGACCGCGCCCTGGTGCGGGAACTGGAGCTGGCGCGCCGTACCCAGCAGCCCCTGTCGCTGCTGATGCTGGATCTGGACCACTTCAAACGCATCAACGACCGCTTCGGCCACAGCGTCGGGGACGACGTGCTGCGGCAGACCGCCCGCACCCTCAGCAACTGCCTGAGAAGCATGGACATGATCTTTCGCTTTGGCGGCGAGGAATTCTGCGTGCTGCTGTCGGCCACCGGTCATGAGGCAGCCCATATCGTGGCGGAGCGCCTGAGAGCGGCTGTCGAAGCTCAATCGGAGACCGCCGGCGCCATTCCACTGCCGGTCACCCTGAGCCTCGGGCTGGCGACGCTACGTGACGTCGAGTCCCCGCGCTGCCTACTGCTGCGCGCGGATCGAGCCCTCTATCAGGCCAAGGCCGAAGGCCGCAATCGATCCTGCAGCCTGACCTGAGGGTCGCCTGGGGCCAGGCGACCGCTCTGCTTAGCGGCGACCGCCCTTGCCGGTACCGCCACCGCTCGGACCGCGACGCGGCGCGATACCAGGCGAGGTACGGCCCTTGCTGACCGGCTTGCGGCCCATTTCGCTCGGCCGCTCGGCCACGGCCGACCCCTGGGGCTTGCTGGCCTTGCCCGCCTTGTTGAGCTTGTTGCGCGAACCCCGACCGGCATCGATCGGCCGCGCGGTCTTGCGCTGCTGACGTTCGAGCTTTTCCTTCGTCTTGCCGCCCATGGCCGGCAGCGCCACCGGCGGCAGGCCAACTTCGCCCGCGAGGATGTCGATCTCCCCCTGGGTCATCTCGCGCCAGCGGCCGACCGGCAGATCGCTGGTCATGAACACCGGACCGAAACGAACGCGCTTCAGACGGCTCACCACCAGGCCCTGGGACTCCCACAGCCGGCGGACTTCACGGTTGCGGCCTTCCATCACCACGCAATGGAACCAGTGGTTGAAGCCATCGCCTTCCGGCGCCTGCTGGACGTCGGTGAAGCGTGCCGGACCGTCTTCGAGGATCACCCCGTTCTTCAGGCACAGCAGCATCTCTTCGGTCACCTCGCCACGTACCCGCACCGCATATTCGCGGTCCATTTGGTAGGACGGGTGCATCAATCGATTGGCCAGTTCACCATCGGTGGTGAATAGCAGCAGACCGGTGGTATTGATGTCCAGGCGACCGACGTTGATCCAGCGGCCCTGCTTGGGCTTGGGCAGGCGGTCGAAGACGGTGGGTCGGCCTTCGGGATCGTCACGGGTGCAGATCTCGCCCTCGGGCTTGTTGTAGATCAGTACCCGGCGTACCACTTCCTCGGCCTGGTCGCGCTTGAGCAGACGTCCGTCCACTGCGATGGCGTCCTTGGGCATGACTCGCAGCCCCAGGGGGGCGACCACGCCATTGACCTTGATGCGGCCTTCGCCGATCCAGGCTTCGACATCGCGACGCGAGCCGACGCCCAGGCGCGACAGCACCTTCTGCAGCTTTTCGCCAGCTGGCGCAGGGACGGATTCTTCGAGGGATTCGTTTTGGGGATTCTTGTCGAGGGTCATCAGGCACCTCCCGGTGTAGTGGACGACAAAGGCGCCGCGGAACGGGCGCCAGGAAAAAGACAGGGGCGCATGATAGCGCCCCTGCTCGCGCCAGCCTAGCGAGTGTGGTGTCTCTGAAATTGACTGCACAATTTTGGCAGCGCTTTTTCGGCTGTGGCGGCGGTGCCACACCTCGCCATAGCCCTGCTATGACTGGTACCGGCGCCTGGCCACAGCCAAAAAATCACTCGCCAATTCTTGCGCGAACTTCAGAGACACCGCACTAGCCCAGCGGGTGACGGATGGCCCCAGTATCAATCCAGCGTCGCCAGGGCCTCGCGGCAGAGTTGTTCGACGCGCGTCCAGTCCTTGGCTTTCACCACGTCACCCGGCAGCATCCAGCTACCGCCGACGCACAGCAGATTGGGCTGCTGGAAGTAGTTCTTCACATTGCCCGGATTGACGCCACCGGTCGGGCAGAACTTGAGCTCGGCGAAGGGACCAGCGAAGGCTTTAAGCGCATCCACGCCGCCATAGACGTTGGCGGGGAACAGCTTGAAGCGGCGATAGCCCAGGCGATAGGCCTGCATGATCTCGGAGGGCGTGGCGATGCCCGGCAACAGCGGAATAGGTGCCGCTACCCCGGCCTGGAGAATTTCCTCGGTGGTGCCCGGGGTGACGATGAACTGGGCGCCAGCCTCGACCGCGGCGTCGAACATCCGCACGTCCAGCACGGTGCCCACCCCCACGTCCAGCTCAGGACGCTCCTGGCGCAGTAGCCGTACGGCATCCAGCCCGTGGGCGGATCTCAGGGTGATCTCCAGCGCCGTAAGACCACCAGCGGCCATGGCATCGGCGAAGGGCAGCACGTCGGCCGGATCGTTGATCACGATCACCGGCAGAATGCGCGCGCGGGCGCACAGGGCATCTAGGGTCGCGATCTTGTTCTGCATGTCCAAAACTCAACTCCTCGTCAGGGGCACCAATAGACGACCAGGGGTTCGCGCAGGAACGCCTTGATCGGAGTGGCCAGCTCGTCGCCCTCGGCCAGAGCGGTTTCCAGTACCTGTCGCTTGCCCGCGCCCTGGACGGCGAGGATCTGTTGCCGCGCCCGGCTCAGATAGGCGCGGCTCAGGGTGATGCGGGTCTGGGGCGCGGACGGTGCCACGCCTGGGAAGCTCAGGCGTTCGCTGGCCGGATCCAGGGCCTCTTCCAGACCGGGACTACCGGGGAACAGCGAGGCGGTATGGGCGTCGTCACCCATCCCCAGGACCAGCACATCAGGCGTACCCAAGGCGTCGCGGAGCCGGGCTTCGGTCAGGGCCATGCCCTCCTGCGCAGTGGCCGCCGGGGTATAGAGATCGACGAATCCGGCCGCGGCGGCAGGTCCCTGGAAGAGGTGCTTGCGCAAGAGGCCGGCGTTGCTGTCCGGGTCATCGATGGGTACCCAGCGCTCGTCGGCCAGGGTGACCAGCACCTTGGACCACTCCAGGTCCGCCTGAGCCAGGCGTTCGAGGAAGGGCACCGGACTGCGCCCACCGGAAACGATCAGCAAGGCCTCGCCACGGGCCGCCAGAGCCTCGCGCAGCGCGGTGGTGACCGTCTCGGCCAACGCCGTGGCATGGGCCTCGCGGTCGGGCAATTCGCGCAGGGTCACGCCCTGCCCCAGATCAGACGTCGCCATACCAGGATCTCCCGTCTCGTGCGATCAGTGCGATGGAGGTCAGCGGACCCCAGCTGCCGGCGGCATAGGACTTGGGCGAGTCGCCCATCTTCGACCAGCCATCCATCAGCTGATCGCACCATTTCCAGGCCGCTTCGATCTCGTCCTTGCGGACGAACAGCGACTGGTTGCCCTGCATGACTTCCAGCAGCAGCCGCTCATAGGCATCCGGGGTGCGCAGATGCTTGAAGGTCTCGGAAAAATTGAGTTGCAGCGGACCGCTGCGCAGTTGCATGCCCTTGCGCAGACCCTGGTCCTTGCTCATCACCTGCAGCGAAATACCCTCGTCCGGCTGGATGCGGATGATCAGGCGGTTGCTGATCAGGCTGCGCTGCTCGGGGGCGAAGATATAGTGCGGTGGCTCTTTGAAGTGGATGACGATCTGCGACAGCTTCTGCGGCATGCGCTTGCCGGTACGCAGATAGAAAGGCACGCCCGACCAGCGCCAGTTGCGAATGTCGGCGCGGATGGCGACAAAGGTCTCGGTGCGGCTTTCGGTGTTGGAGTTGGGCTCTTCCAGATAGCCCGGCACCGGCTTGCCGTCGCTGTAGCCCGAGGTGTACTGGCCGAGGACCACGCGGCTGGCCAGCTGGTCGGCGGTAATCGGTTCCAGCGCCTTGAGCACCTTGACCTTCTCGTCACGGATGCTGTCGGCCGACAGATCCGCCGGCGGATCCATCGCGGTCAGGCAAAGCAGTTGCAGCAGGTGATTCTGCACCATGTCGCGCAACTGGCCGGCCTGGTCGAAATAGCCCCAGCGGCCTTCGATGCCGACCTTCTCGGCCACGGTGATCTCCACATGGGAGATGTAGTTCTGGTTCCACTGGGTCTCGAACAGGCTGTTGGCGAAACGCAGGGCGATGAGGTTCTGGACGGTTTCCTTGCCCAGGTAGTGATCGATGCGATAGACGCGATCCTCGGGGAAGAAGCGCGCCACGGCGTCGTTGACCACCTTGGAGGATTCCAGGTCGTAGCCGATGGGCTTTTCCATCACCACCCGGGTGCGCTCGCACAGACCGACGGCGGCGAGGTTCTCGCAGATGGCACTGTAGACCAGCGCTGGGGTCGCGAAATAGGCGATCAACGGCGAGGTCTCACCCACATCCTCGGCAAGTCCCGTATAGTCTTCGCGATTGCGGAAATCGATGGCGCGATAGCCGAGACGACCACGCATCCGCGTCCATACCGTTTCGTCCCAATCGGCCTTGGGCACATAGTGGCGCAGGCGCTCCTCGATGTGCTCCAGCTGCTTGACCCCATCGCCCTGGTCACGCGCCAGCGCCATGATGCGGGTATCCTCGTGCAGCAAACCTTCACGATCCAGCTGATAAAGGGCAGGGAAAAGTTTGCGCAGGGCCAGGTCGCCCAACGCGCCGAAGATTGCCAGGGTACAGGGTAGAACTCGGACGCCAGCCATAAATATTCGTTCTTTTACTTAAAGTTTGAGATATTCCAGCACCATGATAGGGGAGCTGGGGCGATTCGCGTAGTCTTTATATTAAAAAATACGGCGCAGGGGTAACCTCGGCCCAAACCTTTTATAGCCTTAGGATAGAGGCACAACAACCACTAGGAGTTCTCATGGATCGTGCCAGCACCCTGCTGCAAACCATCCAGACCCGCATCGGCGAACTCAACCGCGCGGAGCGCAAGGTCGCCGAGGTCATCCTGCAGAATCCCCGGCAGGCCACGCGCTACACCATCGCGGCCCTGGCCCAGGCGGCGCAGGTCAGCGAACCCACCGTCAACCGCTTCTGCCGCTCCCTGGGCGTGAGCGGCTATCCGGAAATGAAGATCCAGCTGGCGCAGAGCATCGCCAGCGGCGCGGTCTATGTCAGTCAGGCGGTGGAAGCCAACGACGAATCCGAGGCCTACGCGGAAAAGATCTTCAGCAGCACCATCGCCTCGCTGGACAGCGCCCGCCAGCGGTTGGACGCCCGTACGGTCGATCGCGCGGTAGATCTGATGATCCAGGCGCGGCAGATCCACTTCTTCGGCCTGGGCGCCTCGGCACCAGTGGCCCTGGACGCCCAGCACAAGTTCTTCCGCTTCAACATGGCGGTGTCGGCGCATTCGGATGTACTGATGCAGCGGATGCTCGCGTCCATCGCCAGGACCGGTGATCTGTTCGTGATCATCTCCTATACCGGCCGCACCCGCGAACTGGTGGACGTGGCCAAGCTGGCGCGGGACAACGGCGCCTCGGTGCTCGGCCTCACCGCCAGCAATACCCCCCTGGCCAAGGTCTGCACCCACAGTCTGGACATCCCGTTGCCGGAAGACACCGACATCTACATGCCCATGACCTCGCGGATCATCCAGCTCACCGTGCTGGACATCCTGGCCACCGGCGTCACGCTCAAGCGCGGCGTGGATTTCCAGCCGCACCTGCGCAAGGTCAAGGAAAGCCTGGTCGCGACCCGCTATCCCTCCGAGCCCGACCAGGGCTAGCGAACAGCTCACTCGCGTGCTCCAGTTTCCCGGAGCACGCTGGCCGTCAGATATCGTCGCGGTGGCTGAACAGATCCCAAGTGGACATGAACAGGGCGGCGATCAGCGGGCCGATGACGAAGCCGTTCAGGCCGAACAGCGACATGCCGCCGATGGTGGAGATCAACACCACGTAGTCGGGCATCTTGGTGTCCTTGCCGACCAGGATGGGGCGCAGCAGGTTGTCCACCAGACCGATCACCACCACGGCGAAGACGATCAGGATGACCCCTTTGATCACTGAACCGGTGGCCAGGAAGTAGATGGCCACCGGCACCCAGATCAGCGCCGAGCCGACCGCGGGCAGCAGCGACAGGAAGGCCATCAGGGTGCCCCAGAGTACCGCGCCCTGGACGCCCAGCACGCCGAGGATGAAGCCGCCCAGGGCGCCCTGCACCACGGCAACGATGATGTTGCCCTTGACCGTGGCGCGCACCACGGCGGTGAACTTGGCCATCAGGCTGCGCTTGTGCATGTCGCTCAGCGGAATGGCCTTGCGGATCAGCGCCACCAGCTGCGAACCGTCGCGCAGCAGGAAGAACAGCAGATAGAGCATCACGCCGAAGCCGATCAGGAACTGGAAGGTGCCCTGACCAAAGCTGAAGGCCTGGGTCGCGACGAACTGGCTGCCCTGCATGGCACCTTCGGAGAGCTTCTGGCGGATACCATCCAGATCACCTGCACCGAAGCGCTCCAGCACGCCACGCACCGAACCCGGCAACGCGCCCCAGATCTGCTGATAGTACTGGCCGAAGTTGAGCTGACCGCTGCTGACCTGCTGGTACAGCAGCGAGCCTTCCTGCACCAGGGAAATGGCGATGAACACCACTGGCAGGATGACGATGAGCAGGATCACGAACAGGGTGCAGAGCGCCCCGAGGTTGCGTCTGTTGTTGAAGCGGCGGACAAACCAGCGCTGCAGCGGGGCGAACAGGATGGCGAGGATGGCGCCCCAGAACACCGCGCCCAGGAAGGGAGTGAGGATCCAGACGAAGGCCAGGGAGACCACCACCAGCAGGATCAGGAACGTCTTGTTTTCCAGCCGAGCACTTTTCATTGGCTTTCGCGATTCCACACAAGGATGACAGGCCTTGCTTAGAGCCTCGGAAGCCGTGGGGTTCCCATAAGCACCCCCAACTCGACCCGAAGAGGCGCGCCAGCGTGGCCGGCGCGCCCGGGATCATACGCGAAACTGACGAACCAGGCCGTCCAGGCGCTCGCCCAGGCCGACCATGCCGGCGGTGTTGCGCGCGCCTTGCTGGGCACCCTGAGCCATGCTGTCGACGGCACTGGCGATGGTGTGGACGCTGCGATTGACCTCTTCGGCCACCGCCGTCTGCTCTTCGGCGGCACTGGCGATCTGGCTGTTCATGGCATTGATGGTGGCGATCAGCTCGCTGATCGCCACCAGTGCGTTACCGGCCTGCTCGGCCTGAGCCGTAGTGGCCTCGCCCATGCCGCCCGAGCGTTCCATGGCCCCGACCGCGCGGCCGGTAGCCTGTTGCAGGCGATCGATCATGGCCTGGATTTCCTGGGTGCTCTGCTGCGTCCGGCTGGCCAGGGCTCGTACCTCGTCGGCGACCACGGCGAAACCGCGACCGGCCTCGCCCGCCCGGGCCGCTTCGATGGCGGCATTGAGGGCCAGCAGATTGGTCTGCTCGGCAATGGCGCGAATCACGTCGAGCACGCCGACGATGGCGCCCACGTCCTGCTTGAGGCCATCCAGGGACACGCTGCTCTGGCGGACCTCCTCGACCAGTTCGTGAATGCGCGCCACGCTGGTGGCAACCGTCTCGCGGGCCAGCCGACCTTTCTCCTCGGTCTGACGGGTGGCTTCGGAGGCCTGCAGGGCACTGCTCGCCACTTCCTGGGCCGCCGCGGACATCTGGTTGATGGCGGTGGCCACCTGGTCGGTTTCGCTGCGCTGGCGCTGCATGTCGCGATCGGTGCGCTGGGCCTGCTGGGCGACGTCGTCGAGCAGACCGGTGAACTGGTGAGTGATGTCGACGACCTGGGCGATGGTGCCCTGGATGCGATCGACGAAGCGATTGAAGGCGGCGGCGAGTTCACCGATCTCGTCGCGCCCGTTGACCGGCAGGCGGCGGGTCAGATCGCCCTCCCCGGCCGCGATGTCGTCGAGATTCTCCCGGATCTGCGTCAGAGGCCTGAGGGTGCGGGCGGCAAATAGCTGCGCGACGATGCCGATCACCACCAGCAGCACGCCGGCCACGCCGAAGATCAGCCAGAGCTGGTCCTGGGTGCGCTTGGCGACCTGCTGGGCCACGGCAGCGACCTCGGCCTCCACACCATCCAGATTCACCGCCGAGCCGATCACCAGATCCCATTTGGGCAGGTAGTCGGTGTAGGCGAGTTTGGGCACCAGCACGTCCTTGTTGCCGGGCAGCGAAGAGCTGTAGCGACTGAAATGCGAGCCATCCTTGCCGACCCGAACCAGTTCCTGGTTGAGGTAGACGCCAGCCGGGTCACGGTTGTCCTTGAAGCTCTTGCCGATGCCGGCCGGGTCGTTGCCCTTGAACAACCGGACGACGTTCGAGTCGTAGCCGAAGATATAGCCGTCCTTGCCATAGCTGATGGCCGACAGCAGGCGGATGGCCTCCTTACGCGCCTCGGTATCACCGTCAGCAGCCTTGTCGTACAACGGCTTGACCACGGTCATGGCCGTTTCGACGGTATTCTGCAAGGCGCTGCGACTCTGCACCATGAGCCGCTCGCGGGCATCGGCGACATCCTTGGTTGCCTGCGCCTGGAACACCCAATAGGACAGGCCGCCCAGGACGACAGTGAAGAGGCAAACGGGCAGCACTGCCAGCAGGGTGACTTTCAGTTTCAGGCTCACGGGGTTCTCCTTGGTCGCAAGAGCTCAGAGCGTTATCGACCCCTTGCCCACAAACTTGACCGCAGAGTCATCTCCCGGACGAATGCCTGGTGCCGGCACCAGGCAATGGCAGACGGATCACCACGGCGAGACCGCCCAGCGCCGCGACCTCCAGCGCCAGGGTTCCGCCGCAGCTGTCGACGATGTCCCGAGCAATCCCCAGGCCCAACCCATGCCCCGCCACCGCCTCGTCCAGACGGGAGCCCCGGTCCAGAATGGCCTCGCGCTCCGCTTCCGGCACACCGGGTCCATCGTCTTCGACCCGGATCAGATAGCCCTCCTCATCCTGCGCCACCTCCAGCCGGACCTGCCGATCCGCCCACTTGCCGGCGTTGTCCAGCAGATTGCCGAACAGCTCCAGCAGGTCTTCACGGTCCCAGGGCAGCCGAAGCCCTGTGGGCAGTTGGCAGTCGAAACTCAGGTGCTCGCCATGCAGCCGATTGAGCAGCACGCAGAGCTCGCGCAGCTCGGCGACGTCCAGATGAGCGCCCGGCAAGGCCTCGCCGGCCAGTCGGGCACGACGTAGCTCTCGCTCCAGCCGTTCGCGAATGCGCGCCAACTGTTCGCGCAAGCTGTCGCGCTGCTCCGGCAACCCCTGCAATTCCGGCCGCTCGGCCAGGCTGGTGAGGACCGCCAAGGGCGTCTTGAGCGCATGACCCAGATTGCCGATGCCATGCCGTGCACGCTTGAGGCCTTCTTCGGTATGGCGCAACAGCGCATTCATTTCCGCCACCAGCGGCGCGAGTTCGGTGGGCACGCTGGCGTCCAGCGTCGAGCGGCGGCCCTGATGCAGCTGGGCGATCTGCTCGCGCACCTGCTCCAGTGGGCGCAACGCCCGACGCACGATCAGCCGCTGCAGCAGCAGGACCACCAGCAGGGTCGCCAGCCCCAACAGGGCGCCGAAGGCGAGGATACGCTTCAGGTTGGCCAGCAAGGGGTTGTAGTCGTCGGCGACCGTGACCTGCACCGTCTTGCCATAGCGCTGGTAATCAGCGCGGTAGGTGAGCAGGCGCTGGCCACTGGGACCGTCCGCCAGGGTATCGCTCAAGCCATTGCCGGGCGGCGCTTCCAGTTGCGCATCCCATAGCGAGCGCGAGCGCCAGCGGATATCCAGCGCCGGGATCTCGATCAGGAAATAGCGGCCCGACAGCGGCCGGGTATAGAGGCTGCCCAGGCGTCCCTCGTCCAATTGCAGGCCATGGGGGCCGCGTACCAGGGCAGCGAGCAGATTTTCCGTCTCGCCGCGTAGCCCGGTTTCCAGATAGCGGCGCAGGGCATGATCCACCAGCCAGGCGCCGCCGAGTACCAGCACCAGACCGGCCACCAGCAGGATGGCCACCAGCCCGACCCTGAGGTGGGTCTGGATGGATCTCAATCGACACCGCCCAGGCGATAGCCCTGACCGCGACGGGTCTCGATGACGTCCCGCCCCAGCTTGCGCCTCAGGTGATTGACGTGCACCTCGATGACATTGGAATCCCGCTCGCTCTCGCCGTCATACAGGTGATCGTTGAGTCGCGTCTTGGACAGGATCTGGCCGGGATGCAGCAGAAAACAGCGAAGCAGGCGAAATTCCGCCGCGCTGAGGGCGATGGTCTCGCCGCCACGGACCACGCACTGGCGCGCCTCGTCCAGCGCCAATCCCCCGGCTTGCAGCAGTGGCTGATTGGCGACGCCACGCACTCGCCGCAGCAGCGCGGCGATCCGCAGGCCCAGCTCTTCGGGGTGAAACGGCTTGGTGAGGTAGTCATCGGCGCCCGCCTTGAGGCCATCGATGCGTTCGGCCCAACTGTCGCGCGCCGTCAGGATCAGCACTGGCGTCGCCAGCGCGGCGGCGCGCCACTCTCCGAGCACCTCGAGGCCTGGCCGACCTGGCAGGCCCAGGTCGAGAACGATAAGGTCATAGGGCTCCTGAGCACCCTGCCAGGCGGCGTCGCGGCCATCGGCCAACCAGTCGACGGCGTAACCCTGGCGCGAGAGGAACGCCGCGATCTCGTCGGCCAGGGCCACATCGTCTTCCACCAGCAGCAGGCGCATCTAGTCGTCCACCTCGTCCTTCAGGATGGCGCCATCCATCGCGCCGATTTCCAGTTCACGGACCACATCGCCAACGAGGATCTCGATCTCGTAGCGATACTGGCCGTCTTCTTCTTCCAACTCGGCTTCCAGCAGCCGGGCCTGGGGGTAGCGTTCGTTGACCCGCTGCAGCAGGGTCTCCAGGGGCCGGATCACCCCCTCCTTGCGCAGCCTGAGGGCCTCGTCCTGATCCAGGTCGCGGGCCTGAATCAGGGGAGAGACGCCGCCGAGCAGGATCAGCCCGGCAAGGACGACGGTCAGTCGTCGCGCTGATTTTTCAGGACTTCGCCAGTGGTGGCGTCGAGTTCCAGATCCCATTTCACACCTTTGGGGTCACGCAGTTCCAGTTGGTAGATGTAGCGGCCATATTCTTCTTCCAGTTCGGTCTCGTGGGTGGTCGAGCCCGGGTGCTTGGCGATGGCGGCCTGGTTGAGCACCTCGAAGCTCTTGATCTTGCCGCTGTCACGCAGCTTGAGGGCTTCGTCGGGACCGAGGTCGCGGGCTTGGGCGACGCCCACACCGGTGATCAGGAGGGCGGCGGTCGCGAGGGCGGTGAGCTTTTTCATGAGGATTCTCTCTCTGGTTGCTGTTCGATCTGGGTCCAGAGTAGCGATCCGCCATTAATCGAAACTTAAACGCCGCTTAAGCCAAGCTTAATCGGATCGGACCGCGCCAGGGCACTTCCAGGTCCAGGGATTCGCCCTTTTGCGTCACCCGCAGTCGACCTTCGCGAGCCAGTTCCCGTGCCGTGTCGCGTAAGGGCTCCATCAGCGGTCGCCAGTCCGCGGCCAGACTTCGTGCCACTTCCGAGGGGCAAAAGGTCGTGCCCGGACGGCATGCCTGGGCCTTGCCCAGCAGGGCGTCGCGCAGCTGTACGTCGGTCGGCTTGGGTGCGGTCATGAGAACCTGGTCCCTTTTCCTGGAGTCCACCGTTTCGACCAGGAAAACGTCGGTGCAGTCATGACCTCTCGCTCGAAAGTAATGCAACGCCTCGCCCAGACCGACTTGCCCATCCCCGCCGATGAGCGTGACGACACCGGAACCGCCCTCTGTACCCCCCTGCCGCCCGATCTCAACTACGTCGATGACAATCAGGCCGGCCTGAGCCGCCGCAAGCTGCGTGGCAAGTGGGCCTACTTCACGCCCGAGGGCGAACGCATCCGCGATCAGGCGGAAATCGAACGCATCAACAAGCTGGCCATTCCACCGGCCTATACCGATGTCTGGATCTGCTCGGACGCCAATGGCCACCTGCAGGCCACTGGACGCGATGCCCGCGGGCGCAAGCAATATCGCTACCATCCGCGCTGGCGCGAGATCCGCGATACCGACAAGTATGAGCGGATGCTGGCCTTCGGGCAGGCCTTGCCCAAGCTGCGGCAACGGGTGGAAGAGGATCTCGCTCGGCGCGGCCTGTGCCGTGAGAAGGTCATGGCCACGGTCATCAGCCTGCTCGATGCCACCCTGATCCGGGTGGGCAATGCCCAGTACGCCAAGAGCAACAAGTCCTATGGGCTCACCACCCTGCGCAACCGGCATGCCGAGGTGCACGGTAATACCATCGCCTTCCACTTCCGTGGCAAGAGCGGTGTGGAGCATGACATCAAGGTCAGCGATCCGCGGCTGGCACGCACCGTGAAGAAGTGTCTGGAGTTGCCTGGCCAGCACCTCTTCCAGTACGTGGATGGCGATGGCGAACGCCATACCGTGACCTCATCCGACGTCAACGCCTACCTGCACGAGCTGACCGGTGCGGATTTCACCGCCAAGGACTATCGCACCTGGGCCGGCAGCGCCCTCGCCTTGGAAGCCCTACGCGAGTTGCGTTGTGAAACCCAGACCGACGCCAAGAAAGAGCTGGTGGACATGGTCAAGGCGGTGTCCCGCACCCTGGGCAATACCCCGGCAGTATGCCGCAAGTGCTATATCCACCCAGGCGTGCTGGATGCCTTTCTGGCCGGTGACCTCTGCACCCTGCCCAAACCGCGCAAGCGCAAGGGGTTGAAGGAGGAGGAGGTCCTGCTGCTCAACTTCCTGCAGCGGCTGGAACAGCGGATGGCAGAAACCCAGGCGGCTTGACGGAAAGAAGCGGTTCGCTCCGCCTCTGGTTATCGCGGTGCGCCATCGTTGGTAGCGTCGCTCCAGCGGTCCTGACGCTCAGCTGCCTCGCTGCAGGAGTGGCCCTGGCGAGCTGATGACGAAGCAGCGTTTGTTATGTTATAACTTTTGCTTCGTTATCCAAGGCTCGATCATGGCATCCCCGCGCCCTTCCCTGCTGCTGCTCTCCGTACCCGCTCGTCTGTCGCTCGCCTGCATTCCTCTGGTCGCTCTGTGGCTGGCCGTGAGCTGGGCGGTCGCCCTGCCATGAGCGCTGCCATCGAACTCCAGGACTTGACGCTGGCCTATCAGCGGCATCCAGCCATTCATCATCTCAGCGGGTGCTTTCGGACCGGCAGTCTGACCGCCATCGTCGGTCCCAATGGGGCGGGCAAGTCCACCCTGCTCAAGGCCATCGCCGGCACCCTGCGACCGATCAGCGGCCGGGTCAACCGCGCAGTGCCGCAACGCCGTCTGGGCTATCTGCCCCAGGCCGCGGAGATCGATCGCAGCTTTCCACTCAGCGTGCTGGAAACTGTGGTGCTGGGCGCTTGGTGTGGTTTGGGCCTCTGGCGCGGCGTCACCGCTGCACACCGGAAGGAAGCAACAGAGGCGTTGCATGCCGTAGGCCTCGAAGGCCTGGAGGATCGCCTGGTCGGCGCCCTGTCTTCTGGCCAGTTCCAGCGGGTGCTGTTCGCGCGCTTGCTGCTGCAGGACGCGCCCGTGCTGCTGCTGGACGAGCCCTTCACTGCCATCGATGCCCGCACCACCGCGGATCTGCTGACCATCGTCAGGCGCTGGCATGGCCAGGGCCGTACCGTGATCGCCGTGCTGCACGACCTGGAGCAGGTCCGTCAGCACTTTCCCGAGACCCTGCTGCTGGCCCGGGAAGCCATCGCCTGGGGCCATACCGACCAGGTGCTGATCACCGAGAATCTGGCCCGCGCCCGCAATCTCGCCGAACACTGGGACGCCCATGCGGGGGTCTGTGAACGCGCATGACCCTCTATCAGCTTCTCTTCGAACCCTTCGTCGAATTCGGCTTCATGCGCCGCGCCCTGGTGGCCTGCCTGGCCCTGGCGCTGGGCGCCGGTCCGGTGGGCGTTCTGCTGATGCTCAGGCGCATGAGCCTGGTGGGCGATGCCATGAGTCACGCCGTGCTGCCGGGTGCGGCGCTGGGCTTCATGGTCGCCGGGCTGTCGCTGCCAGCCATGGGCATCGGCGGCATGCTCGCCGGACTGCTGGTGGCCGGACTCGCAGGTCTGGTCAGCCGCTTCACCAGCCAACGCGAAGACGCCAGTTTCGCCAGCTTCTACCTGATTTCCCTGGCTGCCGGGGTGCTGATCGTATCGCTGAACGGCTCCAGCGTGGATTTGCTGCACGTGCTGTTCGGCACCATCCTGGCCATCGACGCCACGGCGCTCTACCTGGTCGCCGGCATCGCCACCCTGTCGCTGGTGGTGCTGGCGGTGATCTACCGGCCACTGGCCCTGGAATGCTTCGACCCGGGCTTCCTGCGCGCCGTGGGTGGTCGTGGCTCGCTCTATCACCTGCTGTTCCTGCTGCTGGTGGTGCTCAACTTGGTCGCCGGCTTCCAGGCCCTGGGCACCCTGATGGCAGTGGGCCTGATGATGCTGCCGGCCACCGCCGCGCGCTTCTGGGCCAACAGCCTGCCCGGCCTGATGGCGGTGGCCAGTCTGATCGCCAGTCTCAGCGGGCTGGTCGGCCTGGTGCTGTCCTACCACCTCGGCTGCGCCTCCGGCCCCGCCATCGTGCTCACCGCCGGTGGCTGCTACCTCCTATCCCTGCTGTTCGGCCGTCTGGGGCTCTATCGACGGCTGCGTCCCCGCCCTCATCTCACCCATTGAAAGGAGTCACCATGAAATCCCTGTTTTCCCTGGGCGCTGCCCTGCTGCTCGCCGCCGCCGGCCAGGTACAGGCCGCACCGGTCAAGGCCGTCGCCACCTTTACCGTGATCGCCGACGTGGTCAAACAGGTCGGCGGCGACCAGGTCCAGGTCACCTCCCTGGTCGGTCCCAATGGCGATCCCCATGCCTACGAACCGACGCCCACGGATGCCCAGGCGCTGAAACAGGCCGATGTGGTCTTCATGAGCGGCCTGCACCTGGAAGGCTGGATGGATCGCCTGATCAAGGCTTCCGGCCAGGCACGTCCGCCAGTGGTGCTTAGCGAAGGGATCAAGACCCGCGAAATGGCGGAAGACGAAGATGAACACGGCCATGCTGACCATGATCACGACCATGGCGGTATCGACCCCCATGTCTGGAACAACCCGCTCAATGTGGTCGTCTACACCCGCAACGTGGTGAAGGCGCTGTCCGAGGTGGATCCGGCGGCTGCCGCCACCTTCAAGGCCAACGGTGATCGCTACATCGCCGAACTGGAGGCCCTGGATCGCTATGCCCGCGAGCAGATCGGCCAGGTGCCTAAGGCGCAGCGCAAGGTGCTGACCTCCCATGACGCCTTCGGCTACTTCGCCGATGCCTATGGCGTGACCTTCATTTCGCCGTTGGGCCTGTCGACCGAGGCCGAGGCCTCCGCCCAGGACGTTGCCAAGCTGATCCGCCAGATCAAGCAGGAGCACGTCGCCGCCTACTTCTTCGAGAATTCCAATGACCCGCGCCTAGTGCAGCAGATCGCCAAGGCCAGCGGTGCCCAGCCGGGCGGCGAGCTCTATGTGGAGGCCCTGTCACCCGCTGATGGCCCGGCGTCCACCTACGCAGCCATGTTCCGCTACAACGTGGATACCCTGGTCAAGGCGATGAAGGGCGGGCATTGAGGCCCGGGGTCTTTCGGTAGGTTGGGTTGAGCGTAGCGAAACTCAACAAGTCCCCTCACGTTGGGCTTCGACAGTGGAGCCGTCTCAACCCAACCTACGCCGGACCGGTAGGTTGGGTTGAGCGGCGCGAAGCCCAACAACGCGAGGGTTGAGCACCTTCGCGTTCGGCTTCGACGCGAGACTGGTCACCTAAACCACCGGCACATCTTCCAGGTGCCGGTATTCCGCACCCAAGCGCCGGGCCAGCTCCGCTGCCCGTCCCAGGCGCAGCGGCCCCAGTTCGATATCCAGCACCCGGATGGGGCAGTCCGGTATGGCCAGCCCCTCCAGCTCACGCAGGCGTCCGTCGGTGACCAGCAGCAACCGGCATTCCTCGCCGGGACGCTGCCGCCGCCGAGTCTTCAGCCAGTCATGAGCTTCCGCCAGCCCCGCCAGCAAGGGCGTACCGCCCCCTGCGCCTAGCTGCTCCAGCCAGGCCTGCAACGCCTGACCGCTACGTTGCCCCTGGAAGGACCACTCGGGTCGCTCCCCTGCGGTCTGCAGCACTGCGACGCTGACCCGCTGGCGGTAGGCCTGCTCGAACCAGTCGGCCAGCAGGCCCTTGGCCTGGGTCAGGGCACCGTGGCGGCGGGTGGAGGCGGAATGATCGAGGACCACCAACCAGAGCTGGGCCGGACGTCGACTGCGCGGCTGGCGCAGGAGATCACCGGCGCGCCGCGGACGACCGCGGAGCAGGGTCGGCACCCAGGCGATGGCACCTGCCGTGCCCGACGAACGAGCGCCGTGGCGACCACCAGTGGCCTTGCCCGCCCCGCTTCGGGCATCGCGATCCAGGGCATGGGACGATCGGATGCCTAGGGCTTTTTTGCCTCGCCTAACCGGCGTCTGGGGCCCGTAGCCACGGGCTCCGCTGCCAGGGCGCCCCAGCCGTCGTCGCCTGAGGGCTCGGCGTCACCCTGCCCCTGTTGATCACGCGTCCCTCGCTCTGAAGTGTCAGAAGGTAATTTGTCTTGTAGGGGTGGTATTAATGAAGTTGGATCCGCTATGTCCCGCCGCCGATGGCGCAGGGCGAAATCGGCGACGGCGATGATATCCGCGTGCTCGATCAGCGCGGCATCGCGCCAGGCGGCATGGGCCCGGGCGGCGCGCAGCCAGACCAGGTCGGCGCGCAGGCCATCGACGCCGGCCTGGTGGCAAGCCGTGGTGATGGCCTCAAGGGCCGCCTCATCCAGGGGAATGCTGGCAAGGCGTGCACGGGCCTGGGCGCAACGCTCGCGCAACTGCGCCTGATCAGATGCCCATCGAGCGACAAAGGCCGCGGGATCGCTGTCGAAGGCCAGGCGTCGACGCAGGATCTCGGCCCGCTCAAGAGGTGCCGGCCGGCTGTCCAGCGCCAGGGCGAAGCCGAAGCGATCCAGCAACTGGGGGCGCAACTCGCCCTCCTCCGGATTCATGGTGCCCACCAACAGGAAACGGGCGGCGTGCTCATGGGAGATGCCGTCCCGCTCCACCCGGTTGACACCGCTGGCGGCCACGTCCAGCAGCAGGTCGACCAGGTGATCCGGCAGTAGATTGACCTCGTCGACATAGAGCACGCCCCCATCCGCCGCCGCCAGGACACCCGGCGCGAAGCGCGCCCGGCCCTCGCCCAGCGCAGCGTCCAGATCCAGGGTGCCGACGATGCGCTCCTCACTGGCGCCCAGCGGCAAGGTGATGAAAGGACCGCCACCGAGCAGGTCCGCCAGCCCGCGAGCCAAGGTGGACTTGGCCATGCCGCGCGGCCCCTCGATCAGTACGCCGCCGATGCGGGGATCGATGGCGTTGAGGCACAGCGACAGCTTCAGGGGCTCGGCGCCGACCACGGCGGCCAGGGGAAAGACGGGGGCGGTCATCTCAGGCTTCATCCATATCCATCAATAGCTGTTCGAGGGCGTCGCGGTAGTCGCCTGGTTCCTGCCAGAGGCCACGTTGCTGGGCTTCCAGCAGGCGCTCGGTCATGTCGCGCAGGGCCTCGGGGTTGTGGCGTTCGACGAAGTCGCGGGTATCGGCGTCGAGCAAGTAGGCATCGGCCAGTTGCCGGTACTGGTGATCCTCCACCAGCTCGGTGGTGGCGCCGAAGCCGAACAGATAGTCCACGGTAGCGGCCATCTCGAAGGCGCCCTTGTAGCCGTGGCGCTTCATGCCGGCGATCCACTTGGGATTGGCCGCCCGGGAGCGCACTACCCGCCCCAGCTCTTCCTTGAGGGTACGGATCCTGGGCAGATCGGCCTGGGCGTGGTCGCCGAAGTAACTGGCGCGACGCTGGCCGCTCAGGGTCTCGGCAGCGGCCAGCATGCCGCCCTGGAACTGGTAGTAGTCGTTGGAATCGAGCAGGTCGTGCTCGCGGTTGTCCTGGTTCTGCAGCACCGCTTGCAGGCGACCCAGGCGGCGCGAGAAGTCGTCACGGGCGGCGGTGCCGTCATCCTCGGCGCCATAGGCGTAGCCGCCCCAATTGAGATAGGCCGTGGCCAGCTCGCCGCGCTCCTGCCACTGGCGCTCTTCCACCGCACCCTGGACACCGGCGCCATAGGCTCCGGGCTGGGCGCCGAAGATGCGCCAGCCGGCCTGACGCCGTGCCAGATCGGCCTCGGTACCGGCCGCTTCCAGGGCCGCGCGCTCGCGGCGCACCTGGGCGGCCAGGGGGTTGAGATCGTCCGGCTCGTCCAGCGCGGCGACTGCCTGGACCGCGGCATCGAACAGCCGTACCAGACCGCCGAAGGCGTCGCGGAAGAAACCGGAGATGCGCAGGGTGACATCCACCCGCGGTCGATCCAGCAGCGACAGCGGCAGGATCTCGAAGTCTTCCACCCGAGCGCTGCCGGTCTGCCAAACCGGACGCACGCCCAGCAGCGCCATGGCCTGGGCGATGTCGTCGCCGCCGGTTCTCATGGTCGCGGTGCCCCAGACCGAGAGGCCCAGTTGGCGCAGGTGATCGCCCTCCTCCTGCAGATGGCGCTCCAGCAACAGATTGGCCGACTGCCAGCCGAGGCGCCAGGCGGTCATGCTCGGCAGATTACGCACATCCACGGAAAAGAAGTTACGCCCGGTGGGCAGCACGTCCAGCCGCCCGCGACTGGGCGCGCCGCTGGGGCCGGCGGGAACGAAACGCCCCTCCAGTGCCCTCAGCAGGCCGCCGATTTCAGCGGGACCGCAGCTGTCCAGGGCCGGCGCGACCTGGCCGACCAGGTGTTCCAGCACCGGGCGGGTGGCAGGCAATTCGTCCAGCGCCAACGGCAGCGGCTCGGCATCGACGGTCGCGGCAACCAGGGCCAGGGCCAGGAGCTCCAGCCGCTCCCGGGTATCGCCCAGGGTGCGCCAGGGTTCGCTCGACAGCCCCTCCAGGCACGCCGGACGCGGCCCCTGCCAGGACTCGCCGAGGTCGGCGGCCAGGGGATCGAACCCCAGCTGCAGGTCCTTGGCCAGCACTCGCAGCAGGCTGGCATTGGCGCCCTGGGCATCGCCCCGGGGAATGCGCAGCAGGGCCACCAGGGTATCGCGACGCAGCTCGCCGGTCGGGGATTCACCAAACACATGCAGGCCGTCGCGGATCTGGGACTCCTTGAGGTCGCACAGGTAGGCGTCCAGCTGCGGTAGCCAGCTGTCCGGATCGTCGGTGATCACCAGCCCCAGCTCGCGATCCAGGGCGGTTTCGCGGACCAGCTGCAGGATCTCGCCGCGCAATTCGGTGGCGCGTCGCAGGTCCAGCAGGCTGGCGTCATAGTATTCGTCGGCCAGGCGCTCCAGGTCGCGCAGCGGCCCGTAGCTTTCGGCGCGGGTCAGCGGTGGCATCAGGTGGTCGATGATCACCGCCTGGGTGCGCCGCTTGGCCTGGGCACCCTCCCCCGGGTCGTTGACGATGAAGGGATAGACGTTGGGCAGCGGTCCGAGAATGGCATCCGGCCAGCATTCCTGGGACAGGCCCACGCCCTTGCCCGGCAGCCACTCCAGATTGCCGTGCTTGCCCAGATGCACCACCGCCTGGGCGCCATAGGCCTCGCGCAGCCAGAAATAGAAGGCCAGGTAGCCATGGGGCGGCACCAGCGAGGGATCGTGGTAGACCGCCGCCGGATCGACGTCATAGCCGCGCGCCGGCTGGATACCGACGAAGGTCAGGCCAAAGCGCACCCCGGCTACCATGAGCCGACCGCGCCGATGCATGGGATCGGCCTCGGGCGCCCCCCAACGTTCCGTCACCGCCTGCTGCAAACTCAGCGGCAGGCGGGCGAACAGCGCCTGGTAGTCATCCAGCGCCAGGCTCTGCAGGGCCGGGCGCAGATCCCGCAGGGCGCTGTCGTTGGTCACTCCACCAAGCAGGCGCTCGATCAGGGCGGTACCACTCTCGGGCAGATTGGCCACTGGATAACCGGCCGTCTGCAGGGCCTGAAGCACCTTGAGTGCCGCTGCCGGGGTATCCAGGCCAACGCCGTTGCCGATACGGCCATCGCGGGTCGGATAGTTGGCCAGGATCAGGGCGATGCGCTTGTCCGCCGCCGGACGCCGCGCCAGCTCGATCCAGCTGCGCGCCAGCCGCGCGACGAAGGCCATGCGCTCGCCATCGGCCTGGTAGTTGACCACGTCGCTTTGACTGCGCTCGCAGCGCCAGGCCAGGCCCTTGAAGCTGATCGGCCGGGTGATGATGCGCCCATCCAGTTCCGGCAGGGCGATGTGCATGGCCAGGTCGCGGGCCCCCAGACCCTGGGGGTTCTCCTGCCAGCGTTCGCGATTGTCCTGGGCGCAGATGGCCTGGAGTACCGGCACCGGTCGGCGGAACGGCGTGAGATTCGGCCGCTCCGGACTGGACTGGGCGAAGCCGGTGGTATTGAGAATCAGCGCGGTGTCGGTCTCGTCCAGCAGCCGCTCGACTTCCGTCAGGCAGGCCGCCTCCTTGAGGCTGGCCACGGCGATGGGCAGCGGATTCAGCCCCTGGGCCTCGAGTTGCGCGCAGAAAGCGTCGATGAAGGCGGTATTGGCCGACTGCAGATGGGTGCGGTAGAACAGCAGCGCCGCCGTGGGCCAGTCCTGTCGCCAGCTTGGGCGCCAGCCGGCCAGCCCCAGGCCTTCAGGCTGATAGACCGCCACCCGCGGCAACTCCCGCGGTGGCTCGTAAAGGTATCGGGCATCCAGGCATTCGGCGGCCAGGCAGTGCAGGAAATCCCGGGCATTGCCCAGGCCGCCTTGACGCAGGTAGCGCCACAGCAGTTCGGCCAGGTCCGGTGCCACGGTGCCCAGAGCCATCAGCTCAGGGTCAGGGCGATCGCAGCCGGGCACTGCGATCAGGGTCAGCCCCCGCGCGGCCAGCTCGGCGAGGCGTTCCATGCCATAGCGCCAGTAGCCCTGGCCGCCATGCAGGGAGATGAACACCACTCGCGCCTGGCTCACCACCTCCTCGACGTAGAGGTCCACCGAGGCGTGGTTCTGCAGCTGCATGGGATTGGCCAGGCGCAGGCTGGGATAGCCGGCATCCAGGGTACGAGTCGCCTCGGCCAGCAGCGCCAGATGCGAATCGCCACTGCAGAGCACGACGATCTCACCCGGCGTCTGCGCCAGATGGGCGATGCCGTCGTCCGGGACGAAGCCGCCCGGCTGGGTACGCAGCAGATGCATCTGGCGTCAGGCGACCGCGGCGCGCAACTGGGCGGTGATCGCCGCTTGGTCCAGCTCCTGGCCGATCAGCACCAACTGGGTGCTGCGGGTCTCGCCGGTCTTCCAGGCACGGTCGAAATGCTTGTCGAAGCGGGTACCGACCCCCTGCACCAGCAGTCGCAGCGGCTTGCCGGCAATGGCCGCGAAGCCCTTCACCCGCAGCACGCCATGGCTCTTGACCACCTCGGTCAGCGCCGCCAGCAGGGTCGCTTCCGCCACCTCGGGCAGGTCTACGCCAAAGGAGTCGAATTCATCGTGGTCATGGTCTTCATGACCTTCGAGGTCATGGTGGGTCGGACGGCTGTCGATATGGGCCTCGGATTCGGCTTGCAAGCCCAGCAGCACCGACAGGGGCAGCACGCCACGACTGGCTTCCACCACCTTGACCGCGGGCGGCAACTCTTCGCTCACCTCGGCGCGGACCCGGGCCAGGGCCTCGGCGTCCAGGCCATCGGCCTTGTTGAGGATCACCAGGTCGGCACTGGCCAGTTGATCTTCGAACAACTCGTGCAGCGGCGACTCATGGTCCAGGTTGGGGTCCTGGCGGCGCTGGGCATCCACCTGCTCGGGATGAGCGGCGAAGGTGCCGGCCGCCACCGCGGGACTGTCGACCACGGTGATCACGGCGTCCACGGTGCAGGCGTTGCGAATCTCCGGCCACTGGAAGGCCTGCACCAGGGGCTTGGGCAGCGCCAGGCCACTGGTCTCGATGAGGATGTGGTCGATGTCGCCGCGACGCGCCACCAGCTCCTTCATCACCGGAAAGAACTCTTCCTGCACGGTGCAGCACAGGCAGCCATTGGCCAATTCGAAGACGCGCCCCTGGGCCTCTTCTTCGGTACAGCCGATGCTGCACTGGCGGAGGATCTCGCCATCGATGCCCAGCTCGCCGAATTCGTTGACGATCACCGCGATGCGGCGGCCTTCGGCATGGTCGAGCATGTGCCGCAACAGGGTGGTCTTGCCGGAACCTAGGAAGCCGGTAACGATGGTGACGGGAGTCTTGGCCAGGGTTTTCATGGGCTGCCCTTAGAAAGAAAGCGAAAAAAGACGGGCAGGCATGCCAGGCGCTCGCGCAGCGGCAAGGCCCTGGTGGCAGCCCGGATCACCCCGCCCGGTTGCGTATGGAAAGCTAGCGAGGCAGGTCTCCTGGCTCACGGCGCCCTACTCCAGCCTTCCCGCGTGAGCAGTGGCCTTAAAGCTTGTTCATAATTTCGCGAGCTAGCGTCAATTATGAACAGGCTCTGTGGAGAGGCTGAAGATGCCGCTTACAGTTGCGGGGGCAGCCGCGGTGTCGCACCGCGTTCCCTTTCAAGCTCTTGCGGACAAGAGCACCTCGAAGCCCGACAGGCTACGAGTGCCCCGCCGGGGTGTCAATCGAACAGGCTTGACCGTCGGACGACCCGCGTGGTCTGCTCGCCCCTGCTTCAGGTGTCGCGACTCCGCCAGGGGTCGCGGTGAAACGGGAAGCCGGTCCAAGTCCGGCACTGCCCCCGCAACGGTAGACGAGCGCAGGATCACGATGCCACCCGGCTGGCAAGCTTGGGGAAGGCGATCCTGGTAGTCGTACGGGAATGCGGTGTTGCGCGAGCTAGCACCTGGCAAGGCGGAACCCTGCAAGGAAACGCAATTTACCGAGAGTAAATGAGCACTCCGCGAAGGGCTTCAGCGCAGCCAGGCCGACGCGCAGCCAAGACCGCACCTTGAGACCCTCGTGAGTCCGGAGACCGGCCTGTCGCTTTCAAGCAACCCGCGGTGGGCGGTCGTGCTGGACGGCGGCCGCCTGCGGTTCGCTGCCTCGGCGCGTCCCTGCCGCTTCGACTCCGAGGCCTTGCCATGACCGCTACCCGCTCGACGACCGCCCTGTCCCAGCCTCATACCCATACCCGCGCCCAACGCCTGACCGCTACGCTGCTCGCCTGCCTGCTCGGCCTGGGCCTGGTGTTCCTGGCCGGTTTCTCCCATGTCGAGGCGCTGCACAACGGTGCCCACGATACCCGCCACAGCGAAGGCTTCCCCTGCCACTAAGAGGAGTTCGTCATGTTCCAGCGTATCGCCTTCAGTGCCGGCGTGGCCGGGCTGCTCGCCGCTCTGTTGCTGAGCATCTTGCAAAGCGCCTGGATGACGCCGCTCATCCTCCAGGCGGAAACCTACGAGGTCCAGACCGAAGCCCCGGCCACGGCCGAGCATCAGGATCATGGCGAGGAAGAAGCCTGGGCCCCGGCAGATGGCTGGCCGCGCACCCTGTCGACCTTCGGCGGTAACCTGGTGGTGGCCGTGGGTTTCGGCATGGTGCTCGCCGGCCTGTTCAACCTGCGCGCGCCGAACCGGACCTACCAGGGCCTGCTGTGGGGGCTGGCCGGCTACGCCACCTTCTGCCTCGCGCCGAGCCTGGGTCTGCCACCGGAGCTACCAGGCACGGCCGCGGCGGACCTCACCCTGCGCCAGGCTTGGTGGATAGGCACCGCGGGCGCTACCGCGGCCGCCCTCGCCCTGCTGGCGTTCGCCCGCCACCCAGGCTTCAAGATCGCCGCTCTGGGCCTGCTGGTCATTCCCCTCTTGCTGGGAGCGCCCCAGCCGGTCGCGCATGAGAGCCTGGCACCACAAGAACTGCAACGGCACTTCCAGATCGCCGTGCTGGTGAGCAACCTGCCTTTCTGGCTATTGCTAGGCCTGGCGTGCAGCTGGCTGTTCTGCCGTCAGGAGCCGCAAGGCTGATGGCGCTGGTCCTGGGCCTAGGTTGCCGTCGAGATTGTTCGGTGGAGGAGCTTGCCGAGCTGGCGCAAGAGGTGCTGCAGGAAGCCGGCTGCGACCGCGCCGCCCTGACCGCCTTGGCGACGGTGGCTAGTCGACTCGAAGAACGCGGACTGCGCACCCTCGCCCAACGCTGGCAGCTGCCCTTACAGGGCTTTCCCGCTGAACGCCTGGCGCAAGAACGCGGCATAACCTCAGCCAGCAAGCGGGTGTTGCAGCATGTTGGCAGCTCCAGTGTCGCCGAAGCCGCGGCCCTGGTGGCAGCCGGTGAAGGCGCCCGCCTGTTGGTGAGCAAACGCAAGAGCGCGGCGGCAACGGCAGCCTTGGCCTACGCCTGAGACGCCGCTTGCGCTTCGGCGTCGCTGACCCGGGCGCGGACATGGATGGGGCTGAAGGGCTCGTTCTGCACCAGTTCCACCAGAGCTTCCTTGACCAGCTCGAGGATCGCCATGAAGGTCACCACCACGCCAAGGCGCCCCTCACCCAAGGTGAACAGTGCCACGAAGGGCACGAAGGCACCATCCTTGAGGCGCTCCAGCACCTGACTCATGCGCTCGCGGGTGGACAGGACCTCGCGGGTCACCTGGTGACTCTCGAACAGATCGGCCCGGCGCAGGACCTCACCCATGGCCAGCAGCAACTCGCCCAGCTCCACCTCGGGCAACAGCTTGCGCGCCCGTGCCTCGGGCGCCGGCAAGGTGGGCACCACGAAGTTGCGGCCCTCCCGCGGCAGATCATCGAGCTCCTCGGCGGCCTTCTTGAAGCGCTCGTACTCCTGCAGGCGGCGGATCAGTTCGGCGCGGGGATCCTCCTCCTCGGCTTCCAGGCCTTCGGCGCGCGGCAACAGCATGCGCGACTTGATCTCCGCCAGCATGGCGGCCATCAGCAGGTACTCGGCCGCCAACTCCAGCTGCACCGCCTTCATCAGCTCGACATAGCTCATGTACTGCCGGGTGATCTCGGCGACCGGGATGTCGAGGATATTGATGTTCTGCTTGCGGATCAGATAGAGCAGCAGGTCGAGCGGCCCTTCGAAAGCTTCGAGAAAGACCTCCAGCGCATCCGGCGGGATATAGAGGTCCTGGGGCAGTTCGGTGAAGGCCTCGCCATAGACCAGCGCCAGGCGCAGCTGCTCGGGTTCGAGCAGCTGGGGATCCAGGGCTTCGCTCATGCTTCGATCATGAAGGGCGTCGGATCCCCGGCACCGACCCTGATCACTTCCGGCTCGTCGGCGGCCAGGCTGATGACGGTCGATGGCTGCAAGCCTCCCGGTCCGCCTTCGATCACCAGATCGACGAAGTGCTCGAGACGCTCGCGGATCTCCCAGGCATCGCCCAGGGCTTCGTCATCCCCCGGCAGGATCAGGCTCACGCTCATCAAGGGTTCGCCCAGCGCCTCCAGCAGCGCCAGGGTGATGGGATGCTGGGGCACCCGTACGCCAATGGTGCGCCGCTTGGGGTGCAGCAGCATGCGCGGCACCTCGCGCGTGGCGTTGAGGATGAAGGTGTAGGGGCCGGGGGTATAGGCCTTGAGCAGCCGGAAGGCGCTGGTATCCACCTTGGCATAGATGCCCAGCTCGGAGAGATCGCAGCACACCAGGGTGAAGTTGTGCTTGTCGTCGAGCTGGCGGATGCGGCGGATGCGCTCCACGGCGCTCTTCTCGCCGATACGGCAGCCCAGCGCATAGGACGAATCGGTGGGATAGGCGATGACGCCACCGGACTGGATGACTTCCACGGCCTGACGAATCAGCCGCGGCTGGGGATTCTGCGGATGAATCTCGATGAACTGGCTCATTGGGGTTCCCGATTCTGAGGGTACAGCGGTTGACTGAAGCGCGCCCAGAGGGGCGGCAGATCTTCGGGCAACGGACGGTACATGCCCAGGTCCGACCAGTCGGCCGGCGCATGGAAATCGCTGCCCGCACTCACCATCAGACCGAATTCCCGCGCCAGAATTGCCAGGGTGCCGACCTGCTCCGCCGGCTGCACGCCATTGACCACCTCGATGGCGTGGCCGCCGCCGGTGACGAATTCCCCGATCAGCTTGCGCAGCTTGGTGCGGGTGAAGCCATAGGCCAGCGGATGGGCCAGACTGATCCATGCCTTGGCGCCCTTCAGGGTCGCCAGGGTCTCGGCCAGGGTCGGCCAGTGCTGCTTGACGTCGCCGAGCTTGCCGCCGCCCAGCCACTTGCGAAAAGCCTCGCCACGGTCTTCGACAAAGCCCGCCTGCACCAGGTATTCGGCGAAATGCGGCCGGGCCGGCGCATTGCGACTGTCGCCCAGGGCCAGCTGCACCGCCCGGGCGCCGTCCAGGGTGCCGGGCATGCCCTTGGCCGCCAGCCGCCGGTCGATTTCCCGAGCGCGTTCCCAGCGCCCTTCGTGCAGGGCTTCCAGCGCGGCGTTCAACTCAGGCGCCTCGGGGTCGAAGTTGTAGCCCAGCACATGCAGGGTCGCGCAGCCCCAGGTGCAGGACATCTCGATCCCGGAGAGCAGGCGCAGCCCCAGGCCATCCGCGGCTGCCAGGGCTTCGGCATAGCCATCCAGGGTGTCGTGGTCGGTGATGGCCAGCAGTTGCACCCCGCGCTCATGGGCGCGTCTGACCACCTCGGCGGGCGCGAAGGCGCCGTCCGACGCGGTGGTATGACAGTGCAGGTCGATACGCATGGCTTTCTCCTCCGGCTTCATCAGGTATTATGCCGCGATGCACTGCTATCGGCTGCGTTAATGAAACAATTCATCGATTTCATCCCCCTGCTCCTGTTCTTCCTGGTCTACAAGCTCGATCCGCGTCCGGTGGAGTTCGCCGGGCACGCCTTTACCCTGGGCGGCATCTTCAGTGCCACCGCGGTCCTGATCATCGCCTCCCTGGTGGTCTACGGCGCGATCTTCGCGACCCAGCGCCGGCTGGAGAAGAGTCAGTGGCTGACGCTGATCGCCTGCCTGGTGTTCGGTGGCATGACCCTGGCGTTCCATAGCGAGACCTTCCTGAAGTGGAAAGCGCCGGTGGTGAACTGGCTGTTCGCCCTGGCCTTCCTGGGCAGTCAGTTCATCGGCGACAAGCCGCTGATCCAGCGCATGCTGGGCCACGCGGTGCGACTGCCGGCCCCGATCTGGACGCGGCTGAACATCGCCTGGATCATTTTCTTCATCGTCTGCGGCTGCGCGAATCTCTACGTGGCCTTCACCTACGAAAGCTTCTGGGTCGACTTCAAGGTCTTTGGCAGTCTGGCGATGACCCTGGTATTCATGCTCGGTCAGGGCCTCTATCTGGCGCGCCATCTGCAACCCATGGATGAACCGCGAGACTGATCCCATGAGTCAGATACTGCTGATCGACGACGACCAGGAACTGTGCGACCTGCTCGGTGCCTGGCTGAAACAGGAAGGCTTCGAGGTCACCGCCTGTCATGCCGGCAGCGACGCGCGCATCCAGTTGCGCGAGGCGACACCGGACGTGGTGGTGCTGGACGTGATGCTGCCTGACGGCAGTGGCCTGGAATTGCTCAAGCAGCTGCGCAGCGATCATCCGCAACTGCCCGTGCTGATGCTGTCGGGACGGGGCGAACCGCTCGACCGGATCCTCGGCCTGGAGCTGGGTGCCGACGACTACCTGGCCAAGCCCTGCGATCCGCGCGAACTCACCGCCCGCCTCCGAGCCATCCTCAGACGCAGTCATCCGGCCCAGCCCGCGGCCCGCCTGCAGCTGGGCGACCTGTCGCTGAGTCTGGCGCGCGGCGTCGCCAACATCGGCGAAACCGAGATCACCCTGACCCTCACCGAGAGTCGCATCCTCGAAGCCCTGCTGCGCCAGCCGGGCGATCCCCTGGAAAAGCAGGCCCTGGCCCAGGCGGCCCTGGGCCGCAAGCTGACCCTCTACGATCGCAGCCTGGACATGCATGTCAGCAATCTGCGCCGCAAGCTCGGCAGCCATGCCGACGGTCGTCCGCGCATCCTGGCGCTGCGGGGCCGCGGCTACTACTACAGCGTCTAGCCCACCGCGCAGCCTTTACCCCCTCTTTACGCCCGCTGACCGCCACTGACTCCCCCGCTCCTAGACTGGGCTCATCCGGTGTTGCACCGGTCATCCCAAGGAGATTTCTCGATGCGCAAACTCATGCCCGCCGTGCTGTTCGCCGCCCTGCTGCCGACCCTGACCCTGGCCGCTACCCAGGACAGCACCGACATCACCCCGCCGCCCCACGGCAAGCTGATGGATGGCGGTCCGCGTGGCGACGGCCCCCTGCGCGGTCTCAAGCTGACCCCCCAGCAACGCGAGCAGGTCGGCAAGCTGATGGGCGAGGAACGCCAGCAGCAGCGCGAGATCGTCAAGAGCTACCTCGACAAGCTGCCCGAGGATCAACGCAAGGCTCTGCACGATCAGCTGGATGGCAATCGCGACAAGACCCGCCAGTCCATTCGCGCCCTGCTCAAGCCCGATCAGCAGAAGCGCTTCGACGAAATGGAGAAGAAGCGTGAGGATCGCGCCAAGGAGTGGGCCGAGTTCCAGCAGTGGAAGCAGGACCACAAGTCCTCCTGATCCCCGATCGCTGCGCCGATGGTCCTCGGCGCAGCGTCTGACCAAGGCGACCGCATGGTTTTTCGTTCTCTCTTCTGGCGCATCTTCGCCACCTTCTGGCTGGCCATCCTGTCCGCGGTCGGCCTGACCATGCTGCTCGGCCACCTGGCCGATCAGGATTCCTGGATCCTCGCGCAGCATCCCGGCCTGCGCGACCTCCCCGAACAGTGGGTGCAACGTTATGAAAACGAAGGTCCCGCCGCCGCCCAAGGCCTACTCGAACAGCGCAAGGGCCGCTACGGCATCGATGTGCTGGTGCTGGGCGAGAACGGCTCGCCCCTGGTGCGCGGCACCCTGCCACCGCGCATCTTCGACCAGGATCTCGACCAGCCGCAGCGTCAGCAGCGCCCCGGCCCCGGCGCCCGCGACCCCAACCGGCCGTTGCCCTGGCGACGCCTGACCGACGAATACACCAGCCAGAGCGGCCAGACCTACCTGTTCATCTATCACCTGCCCACCCCCGAGCTGGGTGCCTGGCGCCGGCAGAGCCTGTTCTGGCCGGTCGGCATGCTGGCCATCGCCACGGTGGTGCTGACCCTGTTCAGCCTGCTGCTGACCCTCAGCCTGACCCGCCCGCTCAATCATCTAAGGCGTGCGGTCCATGATCTCGGGCAGACCGCCTACCAGCAGGACACCCTCGCCCGCCTCGCCCGCCGCAAGGACGAACTGGGCGTGCTGGCCGAAGACTTCAATCGCATGGGCGCCCATCTGCAGCGCCTGATCGACAGCCAGCGGCAGCTGCTGCGCGACGTGTCCCACGAGCTACGCTCCCCGCTGGCCCGCCTGCGCATCGCCCTGGCGCTGGCCGAACGCTCCGACCCCCATGACCTGGGCAACATGTGGCCGCGCCTGACTCTGGAATGCGACCGCCTGGAAACCCTGATCGGCGAGATCCTCGCCCTGGCGCGTCAGGAAGCGGATCCAGGCCCACCCGAGCAGCTGGAACTGCATCCGCTACTCGAAGGCCTGGTGGACGATGCTCAACTCAGCGCACCCCAGCAGCGGGTGGAACTCGACGTTCCCGCCGCCCTGCGCCTGGACGGCTGGCCGGACGTCCTGGAACGCGCCCTGGACAATCTCCTGCGCAATGCGCTGCGCTTCAATCCGCCCGCCCGCCCCATCGTCATCTCGGCAGCCGCGACCGCCGGCGAGGTACGCATCCAGGTACGTGACCATGGCCCCGGCGTCAAGGCCGACGACCTGCCGCGCCTGGGCGAACCCTTCTTCCGCTCGGACCAGCAGCACGCCACCGGCTACGGCCTAGGGCTGGCCATCGCTCGCCGCGCCGTGGAGCGCCATGGTGGCGAGCTGCACCTGAGCAATCACCCGGACGGCGGCTTTCTCGCCACCGTCACCCTGCCGCTCAGACCGGTGCTGGCCAATGGCTGACCTGAGCGCTCAGATCACGTGGCGCCGGAAGCCGCGGGGCCACCTCGGGCGTGCCCAGGTAGATGTAGCCCACCAGTTGCTCGCCTTCGGTCAGGCCAAGGCCCTGCAGGACCCAGGGGTCGTAGCTGAACTCACCGGAGCGCCAGACCGCACCCAGGCCCAGGGCGAAGGCCGCATTGACCAGACCGTGGGCCACGCAACCGGCGGTGATGATCTGCTCCTGAACGGGCACCTTGGGGTGCTCCTGGGGCACGGCGACGACGGCGATCACCAGGGGCGCCCGCAGCGGCATGCGCCGGGCCTTTTCCACGGCCGCGGTATCCGCGTCGGGCTCGCGACGGCGCAAGGCGTCGGCATAGAGCTCGCCAAGCGCCGTGCGACCTTCGCCGGCCACCAGGATCAGCCGCCAGGGGCGCAGCAGCTTGTGGTCCGGCGCCCGGTCCGCGGCGCGCAGCAGGACCTCCAGTTGCTCGGGGGTGGGGCCCGGTTCGGTCAGGCGACCGACCGAGGCGCGATTGCAAAGAGCTTCGAGGGCATCCATAGCGTCTCTCCTGTAAGGATGCCGCAGTGTAACCCAGGGACGACGGCCGAATTTGGCTGTCACAGCAGCGGAATCACTGACATTCTTGGCCGCTACCCGGATGGTCAGCTAAGATCGCGAATGCTAGAAAACCCGGCCGCTTTCATCGTCGCGAACGGAGTTATCCCGACCTCTCGCCTTTCTCGAAACGGACCCGACAGATGAAGTTTGCGCTCAACCGGTTCCTCGCTGCGTCCGGTGACAGCCTGGGCGTCTACTACGCCCGAGTGTTCGCCTATCTGATCGCCGCCGCCAGCGTCACTGCGGGTTACTACACCCAGACCGATGCCGTGGGCCTGTGGTTGATCCCCTATGCCCTGCTCTATCCGCACCTGGCCCAGACCCTGAGCCTCAAGCTCAGACGCGATCGTGGCGCCCAGACCGATATCCTGCTGGCCGCCATAGACGCCATTCACGTCGGCATGGCCGCGGTGGTGTTGCGCTTCCCGCTGATGCCTACCCTGATGCTGCTGTTCATGCTCGGCTACACCAGCATGCTGCGCGGTGGTCCCCGTCTGCTCGGCCTCTGCCTGCTGTTCGCCACCAGTGCCGCGGCGCTGGGCAGTGCCACCTTCTTTCATGGCGTCGACCTTACCAGCCCGCTACTGGTGGCGGTCACCAGCGTAGTGGGCACCATGCTGCACCTCTGGGGTACCGGCTACTTCCTGCACCGGCAGCGCAAGCGCCTCATCCAGATCAACGACGACCTCAAGCGCGAGCAGGAGAAGTCGGCGATCCTGGCGCATAACCTTGCGAAATACCTCTCGCCCCAGGTCTGGGAATCCATCTTCACGGGCAAGCAGCACATCGCCCTGGGCACCCAGCGCAAGAAGATCACGGTGTTCTTCTCCGACATCAAGGGCTTCACCGAGCTGTCCGAAGAACTCGAGGCCGAAGCCCTCACCGACATGCTCAACAACTACCTCAACGAGATGTCGAAGATCGCCGTGAAGTACGGCGGCACCATCGACAAGTTCGTCGGTGACTGCGTGATGGTGTTCTTTGGCGACGCCAACAGCCAGGGCGCCAAGAAGGACGCCGTGGCCGCGGTCTCCATGGCCATCGCCATGCGCAAGCACATGAAGGTCCTGCGCCAGCAGTGGCGCAGCCAGGGCATTAACAAGCCGCTGGAAATCCGCATGGGCCTGAACACCGGTTACTGTACGGTCGGCAACTTCGGCTCCAGCACGCGCATGGACTACACCATCATCGGTCGCGAAGTGAACCTGGCCAGCCGCCTGGAGAATGCTGCCGATGCCGGCGAGATCCTGATCAGCCACGAGACCTACTCGCTGGTCAAGGAAACCATCATGTGCCGCGACAAGAGCTGGATCACCGTCAAGGGCTTCAGCAAGCCGGTGCAAATCTACCAGGTGGTGGACTTCCGTCGTGACCTGGGCGCCTCCCCCAGCTATGTCGAACACGAACTGCCGGGCTTCTCCATGTACCTGGATACCAACAACATCCAGAACTACGACAAGGAGCGAGTCATCCAGGCGCTGCAACTGGCGGCGGAAAAGTTGAAGGACAAGGTGATCCTCTAACTCCCCCCGCCTTTCCTGCAGGCAGAAAAAAGCCCCGGATATCCGGGGCTTTTTCATGGGACCGCGGGAATCAATCCTCGCGATAGCGACGCAGGCGCAGGGCCTTGCCAGCTACACGGGTGTCCTTGAGCTTGGTCAGCAGACGCTCCAGGCCTTCCTCGGGCAGCTCCACCAGGCTGAAGGAGTCACGGATCTGGATGCGGCCGATGGCCTCGCGATCCATGCCGCCTTCGTTGATGATGGCACCCAGCAAGTTCTTGGCGGCAACGCCGTCACGGGCGCCTAGGGCGGTGCGGCAACGCACGCGGCCTTCCGGCAGCGGCTGCATCGGACGACGCTCGCCGCGATCCGGACGCTCGCCGCGCTCAGGGCGGTCGCCCCGCTCAGGACGCTCGCCACGGGGACGTTCGCCACGACCGGCGCCGGGGGTCAGCGGCTGCTCGCGACGCACCGACTCGATATCCAGGGCGCGGCCGCTGGTCAGTTTGGCCAGCAGGGCCGCCGCCAGGGTCGAAGGATCGCACTGCAGACGCTCGCACAGTTCCTGACGCAGGGCGCCGTGAGTGGTGTCGGCATCGGCCAGCAGCGAACCCACGCCATCGGCCAGGCGGGAGATACGGGCTTCCAGCACGGCTTCGGCGTCGGGCAGGCGGATTTCGCCGACGCGCTGACCGGTGACGCGCTCGATGACCTGCAGCATGCGGCGCTCGCGCGGGGTGACCAGCAGCAACGCACGACCTTCACGACCGGCACGGCCGGTACGACCGATCCGGTGCACATAGGATTCCGGATCGTAGGGCATGTCCACGTTCAGCACGTGGGTGATGCGCGCCACGTCCAGACCACGGGCAGCGACGTCGGTGGCGACCACGATGTCCAGCGAACCGTCCTTGAGGGACTCGATGGTCTTCTCGCGCTGGGCCTGGGGCATGTCGCCATTCAGGGCGCTGACGCGATAGCCCTGGCGCTCCAGCAGCTCGGCCAGGTCCAGGGTCGCCTGCTTGGTGCGCACGAAGGCGATCAGGGCGTCGAAGTTCTCCACTTCCAGCAGGCGCAGCACCGAGGCCGGCTTCTGGTCGGCGTGGACCATCAGGTGCGCCTGCTCGATGCGGGCGACGGTCTGGGTCTTGGCCGCGATGCGGACGTGTTGCGGCTCCTTGAGGTGACGCTCGGCGATGGCGCGGATCGACGGCGGCAGGGTCGCCGAGAACAGCACGGTCTGGCGGGATTCCGGCATGGCTTCGAAGATGAATTCGAGGTCATCCATGAAGCCCAGCTTGAGCATCTCGTCGGCTTCGTCGAGCACCAGGTGCTGGACGGTGGCCAGCAGGTTGTCGTCGCGACGCAGGTGGTCGCACAGACGACCGGGGGTGGCGACCAGCACCTGGGCACCCATGCGCAGGGACTTCAGCTGCGGGCCCATGGGCGCGCCGCCGTAGAGGGCCACGACCTTCACGCCGGGCATCTCGGTGGAATAGGTTTCGCAGGCGGTAGCCACCTGCAGGGCCAGTTCACGGGTGGGAACCAGCACCAGAATCTGGGGTTCGCGACGGGACGGGTCGAGCTGCGAGAGCAGCGGCAGAGCGAAGGCTGCGGTCTTGCCGGTACCGGTCTGCGCCTGGCCGATCATGTCGTGGCCGGCGAGGATCACCGGGATGGACTGCGACTGGATGGGCGACGGCTCTTCGTAGCCGACGGCCTTGATGGCGGCGAGGATGGCGGGATTGAGATTGAGCGCAGCGAAATTGCTGATGTCCTGGGTCATTGTCTTGCCTCGTGTGCTTCGCAAAGACCCCAAAGCCAAGAGCTGCGCTTATCCGAATGACCGAAGTCGCCCAGGCAGCCAAGGTGTGAGCTTTTTGCGAAATAAAGATGAAAAAGGGGTGGAGCGTCTAGGATTGTTCGCCGTCGGGCGAACGCACGACCGGCGTAACCATGGCGGCGGACCGGGAAAATGCAGTTCCTGAACGGAAGGTCAAAAAGACCGGGGCGAATAATACCCGAACCCTGGACATTTCTCCAGAGAACCTTGGTCTACTTTTAGGGTCAGGTTGCCGCACGCAGGTTGTTCAGATAGGCCTCCAGATCGAAGCCGATGCGCAGGCTCAGTTCGCGAACGCGCTGCCGTGCGCCAGCCTCGTCCAGCTCCTGCTCCAGGCTCGCCGGTACCAGCAGGATCACGTTGCCCTCCACCACCGGGCACTCCCAGTAATGATGGCGGAACAGCCCGCGCAGCAGCGCCGCGCCCAGCGGCTTGCCGTCGGTGGCGCTCCACTGGTTGATCATCAACCAGCCGCCCGGGTTGAGCTTGGCCTGGCAGTCTTCCAGAAAACGCCAGGCCAGGTGGGCGCTGGACGGGCCGACATCGGTGTAGAGATCGACAAAGATCAGATCTGCCGGCGCCGCGCTATCGAGCAGCTCCAGGGCATCGCCGATCCGGATCTGCAGCCGCGGATCTTCGCCAAGGCCAAGATGCTGCCGTGCCAGGCGCGGCACCGCGGGGCGCAGCTCCAGGGCTTCCACCGCCTCCAGGGGCAGCCACTTGAGGCAGGCCTGAGTCAGGGTGCCGGCGCCCAGGCCGAGAAAGAGCGCCCGCTGCGGCTGCGGGTGGCAGAGCGCGCCCAGCAGCATGGCGCGGTTGTAGTCGTATTCCAGCCAGGCGGGGTCCGTGGTGAAGACACAGCTCTGCTCCACCTCTTCGCCGAATTCAAGGAAGCGATAAGGCCCCACCTCCACCACCCGAATCCGGCCATGGTCGTCGACGACCTCTTCCAGCAACACTTCCGTCTCGACCATCACCACCCTCCTCTATAGCCGCCCATGGTAGCCGCGATGGGCACTGTCTATCGAGAGTTGTCGCTGCTATCGGTTACCATGGAAGGCTTCGTCGCACCACTCAGAGAGAATCATGTCCGCGCCCTGGAGCCCCACCAGCTGGAGAGGCCTGCCCATCCAGCAACAGCCCGAATACCCCGATCAAGCCCGTCTCGCCGATGTCGAGCGCACCCTGGCGGGTTATCCGCCCCTGGTCTTTGCTGGCGAAGCCCGCGAATTGCGCCGACAGTTCGCTGAGGTCACCCAGGGGCGGGCCTTCCTGTTGCAGGGCGGCGATTGCGCGGAAAGCTTCTTCGAATTCTCTGCCAGCAAGATTCGCGACACCTTCAAGGTGCTGCTGCAGATGGCGGTGGTCATGACCTTTGCCGCCGGCTGCCCGGTGGTCAAGGTCGGTCGCATGGCCGGCCAGTTCGCCAAGCCACGCTCTGCGAATGACGAGGTCCAGGATGGCGTCTCCCTGCCGGCCTACCGCGGCGACATCGTCAATGGCATCGACTTCACCGAAGGCAGCCGTGTCCCGGATCCGCAGCGTCTGATCCAGGCCTACAACCAGTCCACCGCGACCCTCAACCTGTTGCGCGCGTTCGCCCAGGGTGGTTTCGCCGACCTGCACCAGGTGCATCGCTGGAACCTGGACTTCATCGCCAACTCGGCTCTGGCCGACCGCTATCACCAGCTGGCGGACCGCATCGACGAGACCCTGGCGTTCATGCGCGCCTGCGGCCTGGACACCGCGCCCCAGGTCAAGGAAACCAACTTCTTCACCGCCCACGAGGCGCTACTGCTCAACTACGAAGAAGCCTTCGTCCGCCGCGACAGCCTGACCGGCGATTGGTACGACTGCTCCGCGCACATGCTCTGGATCGGCGACCGCACCCGTCAGCCCGACGGTGCCCACGTGGAATTCCTGCGTGGCGTGAACAACCCCATCGGCGTCAAGGTCGGCCCTTCCACCACCAGCGAAGACCTGATCCGCCTGATCGACACCCTCAATCCGGAGAACGATCCAGGCCGCCTCAACCTGATCGTGCGCATGGGCGTGGGCAAGGTTGGCGATCACCTGCCGCGGCTGATCCAGACCGTCGAGCGTGAAGGCCGCCAGGTGCTGTGGAGTTCCGACCCCATGCACGGCAACACCATCAAGGCCTCCAGCGGCTACAAGACCCGGGATTTCGCCAGCGTGCTGGGCGAGGTCAAGGAGTTCTTCGGCGTGCACAAGGCCGAGGGCACCTATGCTGGCGGCATCCATATCGAAATGACCGGACAGAACGTCACCGAGTGTATCGGCGGCGCCCGCCCGGTCACTGAGGACGCCCTCTCCGATCGTTACCACACCCATTGCGATCCGCGCCTGAACGCCGACCAGTCCCTGGAACTGGCCTTCATGATCGCCGAGACGCTCAAGGGCATCCGTCGTTGAGCAGCCTGCGCGGCCTCTAGCGCCGCGCCACTGCCTCCCGCAAGACGTCCGCCCGCCCGTGCAATTGCAGGTCGGCGAGGCCCAGCCAGTCGGCCAGGGCCCATAACTGCCCAGCCAGGGCATCCAGGCCTTCCTCATCCAGCCCCGCCGGCTCCAGGTGCACCGCATGCACTGCCAGGCGCGACTGCGCCCGCTCGGCGCGCAGATCCACCCGCGCGGCCAGCCGCTCTCGGTAGAGAAAGGGCAGCACATAGTAGCCATAGACCCGTTTGGGTGCCGGCGTGTAGATCTCCAGTCGATAGCGGAAACCGAACAACTGCTCGGTGCGCTCGCGCTCCCAGACCAGGGAATCGAAGGGCGACAGCAACGCGGCGGCCTGCACCGGCCGCCCGGGGTTCGGGGTATCCACCACATAGGCTGGCTTCGACCAGCCCTGCACCTGGATCGGCTGCAGACTGCCCTCCTCCTGCAACTCGGCGATACCCTGGCGTGCTTCGGCGGGACTCAGACGGAAGTAGTCGCGCAGCTGGACCTCGCTCGCCACCCCCAGAGCACGGGCGCTGCGCAACAGCAGTGCCCGCCGTGCGGCTTCAGGCGTGGGGGCCGGAGCCGCGAGCAGCGCCGCCGGCAGTACCCGCTCGGGCAGGTCATAGAGCCGCTCGAAACCGCGCCGCCCCGCCACCGTCACCTCGCCGGCAGCGAACAGCCACTCCAGCGCCAGCTTGCCCGGACTCCAGTCCCACCAGGGACCGGCCTGCTCGGCACGCTTCGCCAGTCTGCCAGCGCCCAGGGCGCCGCGTTGCACGACCGCTTCCAGGGTCTGGGCGACGACCTGCGGCTGCTCGACGGCGAACCGTGCCAGCTGGCGATAGATGCCGACGCCCTGGCGCGCCTGCTCGCGACGCCAGCGCAACTCGGCCCAGACCTCGGCTGGCACCAGCGAGGCCTCGTGGGCCCAGCACTCATAGAGCTGGCGCTTGCGCCCCCGGCCCCAGGCCAGGGCATCGAAGTCGGCGCAGGCATAGCGGCCGAGACGACTGAACAGCGGTAGATAGTGCGAGCGCACCAGGGCGTTGACCGAGTCGATCTGCAGCACATTCAGGCGCACGGCCTGGCGGTACAGGGCGGCAGCGCCCGCGCCGCCCTTAGGTTGGCTACCGAAGCCCTGGGCGCGCAAGGCCAGGCGTCTGGCCTCGCGCAGGGAAAGGCTTTCCATCCGAACTCCTGATAGCGAGAGGTGATGCTCCACCCTAGCAGGATCGGCGGCCCCCCTCCTCTGCCGGCTGCTGCCAAAAGGGCTTGTCAGCCTCCTGCCAGGCATCGGCGCGACTCAGACCCAGGTCGTGCAAGGCACTGTCATCCAGCCGATAGAGCGCACGGCGCTGACGGGAGACCTGTACCGCTCGCTGCCACCAGGCCAGGGCCCGACGCAGGCGGCAGCTGACGTCCAGATATCCACGGGCGCGAGCGAACGAATCATGGTGAGTAGCGAGCCGAGCCATGGTGAAACTCCTTCTCCAAGGGGTATGGCCCAAGTCTGGAAGCTGGCATAACATCAATCCAACGAATCTTTCTGATGCGATCCATTCACCAGGCTGATGCCATGAACTATCCCAGCATAGAGACCGATCTGTTGCGCACCTTTGTCGCCATCGCTGACCAGGGCGGCTTCACCCGTGCCGCCGAGGTGGTCAATCGCACCCAGTCGGCGGTGAGCATGCAAATGCGCAAGCTCGAAGAAGACGTACTGCAGCGGCGGCTGTTCGAGCGGGAGGGCCGCCAGGTACGCCTGACGGCGGAAGGCCAGATCCTGCTGGGCTTCGCCCGGCGGATCCTCAAGCTGCATGGCGAGGTGATGACTACCCTGCGCGAGCCGCACATGGTGGGCACGGTGCGTATCGGCACCCCCGATGACTATGTCATGAGGTTCATTCCGGGCATCCTGGCGGGCTTCGCCAAGGCCTATCCGCTGGTGCAGGTGGATGTCCACTGCGAGACCACCGCGGGCCTGCTGCAACGTCAGGACCTGGATCTGACCATCGTCACCCGCGAACCAGGCAACGAGATCGGCCTGCCCCTGCGTCGCGAGCGCTTCATCTGGGCCGAGGCGCCGGGTTTCGATATCCACCAGCGCGATCCGTTGCCGCTGGCGATGTTCAACACCTCGTGCTTTCTCAGCGAATGGGCCCGACGCGCCCTGGACAGTCGTGGGCGTGGCTATCGCCTGGCCTACAGCAGCCCGAGCCTGGCGGCGCTGCTGGGCATCGTCAAGGCGGGCCTGGCCGTCACCGCGCAATTGGAAAGCCTGTTGCCCAGCGAACTGCGCCGCCTGAGCGAAGCCGAGGGCATGCCCGATCTGCCGGCCTGCTCCATCGAACTGCTGCGCAATCCGCGCAGCGCTTCACCGATCATCGACACCCTCGCCGAGCATATCGCCGAGGGCTTTCGGCAGTAGGACTTGTCTGAAAAGTCGCCGAGCGAAGGTGAGGCAAAGCAAGAATCAGCGAGGAAGCGGATCGGACTTGCGCTCGAGTTTACAAATGGTAAATGAGCATTCCGACCGAGCTGGCGATCCAGCTGATTTTTAACGCAGCATCACCCATGCGCAGGCAGTTTTCAGACAACGTCTAATCAGCGCAGCGCCAGCAGCACCGCACACAGCAGCAGGAAACCACAGAACAGCAGCCGCAGCAGGCGCTCGGGCAGCTGGTGCGCCAACTTCACGCCCCAGCTCACGCTGAGCAGCCCACCCAGGGCGAGCGGAATACCCACGCTCCAGTCGACTTCCCCATGCCAGGCGTAGCTGGCCAGGGTGACCCCGGTGGTGGGCAGCGCCATGGCCAGGGACATGCCCTGGGCCGCCACCTGGGTCAGGCCCATGACTCCGGCCAGGATCGGCGTGGCGATCACTGCGCCACCGACACCGAACAGCCCGCCGACCATACCCGCAACCAGCCCCAGCACGCCGAGACCCAGCCGGCTCGGCGTCGTCAGCGGCGGCTGGCCACGACGATAGAGTTGCCAGAGGTTGTAGAGCACCAGCAGGAACAGGAAGCCGACGAAGCCGTGGCGCATCGAGCGGGCATCCAGGGACACCGCCAACGCCGTGCCCACCAGGGCCGACAGCATCCCGGCCGCGGCCAGCAGCCCGGCGCGTTGCCAGTCGATGCGGTTGCGCTGGTTGTACTTGTAGACCGACAGCAGCACGTTGGGCACCACCATCACCAGGGCGGTGCCCTGGGCCAGTTGCTGGTCGAGGCCGAACAGCAGGGCCAGCACCGGAATGGCGATCAAGCCGCCGCCGATGCCGAACAGGCCACCCACCACGCCCAGCAGCGCGCCGAGGAAGACATCGATCAACAACGTAAACAGCGATTCCACGATGGCACTATCCAGCAGCGAAGAAAGGTTGAAACAGCGGTCGATCCTGGCAGACACCCAGACAGCAAAAAGCCCGGCAAGCCGGGCTTTCTGTCGAGACGCCTGGATTAGAGCCTGTTCAAAGTCTCGCGAGCTAGAGCCAAACAAGGCGAAAAGGGTTGAGGAAGCGGAGTTTACAAGTAGTAAATGAGCATTCCGAAACCATTTTCAACGCCGTTTGGCCGACGCGCAGCAGACTTTGGATAGGTTCTTAGACCTTGGCGCGCGACTTGTACTCGTTGGTACGGGTGTCGATCTCGATGTGGTCGCCGATATCGCAGAACTCGGAAACCTTCAGCTCGTAGCCATTGTTCAGGCGCGCGGTCTTCATGACCTTGCCCGAGGTGTCGCCGCGAACGGCCGGCTCGGTGTAGGCGATCTGGCGCACGATGGTGGTGGGTAGCTCGATGGAGATGACGCGGTCGTTGTAGAACACCGCTTCGCAGACGTCGGTCATGCCGTCTTCGATGAAGGCGATGGCTTCGCCCAGGTCGTCTTTCTCGACTTCGTACTGGTTGTAGTCGTTGTCGACGAACACATACAGGGGATCGGCGAAGTAGGAATAGGTCACTTCCTTACGATCCAGAATCACCGGCTCGAGCTTGTCGTCAGCGCGGAAGACGGTCTCGGTCGCGCTGCCGGAGAGCAGGCTCTTCAGCTTCATCTTGACCACTGCAGCGTTACGGCCGGACTTGTTGTATTCAGCTTTCTGGATGACCCAGGGAGCGTTGTCGATCATGGCCACTTGGCCGGCACGGAACTCTTGTGCGGTTTTCATGCGGTTATCCGTATGGATGGAAGAACGGGATTTCGAGGCGCCATATGATAGCCAATCTGTATGGAAATGCACCAGGCTGGCGGCAAGATCGCTGTGAGAAGCCATCCGATCGCTCCAATCCCGCGCCAGCAGACGCCAGTCCTCGACCTGCGCCTCCAGCGCCGACCAGGCCATCGCCAGGTCGCCGCGACCGTTCCAGGCCAGCCACAGGTCACTGACCGCGGCGCCCAGTTCAGGGGTACCTGAGGCGACATAGCGCGCCAGAAAGGCCTCGAGCTTGACGAAGTGGGCGTCTTCCTCCTGCGGGTAGATGTGCCAGACAAAGGGGTGCGCCGCCCACTGGGCGCGGACGAAGGAGTCCTCGCCGCGGATGGCATTGAAGTCGCAACACCACAGCAGTCGGTCGTAGTCCTGCTGGGAGACGAAGGGCAGCACCTGCACCCGCAGGGCGCCGCGACGGTGACCGTCGCCGGCCTTGAGCCAGTCGACGCCGAGCCAGGCGGCGACGTTGGCCAGTACCCGGCCCTCCGGTACCAGCAGGCAGGTGGGGCGCGTGCCGGCGCTGAGGGCATCGAGCCAGTCGATCAGCGCCGGGTTCTCGTAGGCGAACAGCGAAAACAGCCGCTCGCTCGGCTGCCGCCGGACGCCTAACCGGCCGAGAAAGTCGTCCTGTGCCGCGGTGGCCTGCAGGAAGCCGTCACGCTGGTCGAGCAGCCCCTGCTCGCGCAGCAGTCCGCCCACCTTGGCGGTAAAACCGGGAAAGAAGAAATACTTGTTCAGCCCGGTGGGTTGCAGCGACGGCAGGGCGTGGCAGCCTTCGATCCATTCCTCCGCGCTCAGGTATTCCAAGTTCAGCCAGAGCGGTCGCTCGGCGCGACGCGCCATGGCCGTGACGAAGCCGTCCGGCAGCTGGCAGGCGAAGGCCTCCACCACCACGTCGCCCGGCTCCGCCGCGGTCCAGTCGGCGTGCCAGCGCCGTACTTCGACGCCGCGGTGCCATTGCTGCTCGGCCGCGCCATCGACCCCCGGCTGGATGCGTGCCAGGGGATAGAGGTCGTCGATCCAGAGGCGGACCTGCTGGTCATGTTCGGCGACCAGCTGATGGGCCAGGCGCCAGGTGATGCCGGCGTCACCATAGTTGTCCACCACGGTGCAGAAGATGTCCCAGGCTGCCATGCCATACCTCTAAGTCATTGATATCGAATCGTGTTCCGCCTCATCGACGGGTGGACGCAGGACGGCTTCCAGTGAACCCAATCACACCGCGCCCCCAGGCGGGTCGGTAGTATCCGCGCTTTTTCGGACGGATTCTCCATGTCGTTGCGCCCCGCCCTGCTGTTCTGCCTGAGCCTGGCTTCCTTGAGCTCCCTGGCGACCCCCCAGCCGCCTCGCACCTTCAGCGAAGCCAAGGTGGTCGCGGCCAAGGTCTATGCCAAGCAGGGCGTGGATTTCTATTGCGGTTGCCACTACAACGGCAAGACCGTGGACCTCAAGAGCTGTGGCTACGTCCCGCGCAAGAGCGCCCAGCGCGCCAGCCGTATCGAATGGGAACACATCGTGCCGGCCTGGGTGATCGGCCATCAGCGCCAATGCTGGCAGAAAGGCGGCCGCAAGAACTGCACCGCCAACGATCCGGTGTACCAGAAGGCCGAGGCCGATCTCTTCAACCTGGTGCCGGTGGTCGGCGAGGTCAATGGCGATCGCAGCAACTTCGCCTTCGGCTGGCTGCCGCAGAAACCGAGCCAGTACGGTGCCTGCCAGATGGTGGTGGACTTCAAGGCCAAGACCGCCATGCCGCGCCCGGAGATCCGCGGCATGGTGGCGCGCACCTACTTCTACATGAGCGACCGCTATGGTCTGCGCCTGTCCAAGCAGGACCGCCAGCTCTATACCGCCTGGACCAAGCAGTATCCGCCGGAAGCCTGGGAGCGCCAGCGCAACCAACGGCTGGCCTGCATCATGGGGCGTGGCAATCCCTATGTAGGCGAGACCAAGGCCTGCAAGTAAGGCGGTGCAGAGCCAGTTCAAAGGCTCTCAGGCTGCGGAGGGGATGCCGCTATGGAATCTCAGCTCGCGATCGCTGGAGGTGATCAACTCCACTTCCAGGGCGCGCACCTCGGCGATCTTGGCGTCGACAGCGTCGCGCTCGCCATAGAGATAGGCGAGCTTGAGATAGTCCTGGAAATGCCGGGCCTCGGAGGCCAGCAGGCCGCTGTAGAACTTGCCCAGCTCCGCGTCCAGGTGAGGCGCCACGGCACCGAAGCGTTCACAGGAGCGGCACTCGATGAAGGCGCCGATCACCAGGCTGTCGGTCAGCTTCAGCGGCTCGTGGTTGCGACAGAGCTTGCGCAGGGCACCGGCATAGCGGGCCGAACTGACGTTGCGGTGCTCGATGCCACGGCGCTTCATGATTTGCAGCACCTGCTCGAAATGGCGCAGCTCTTCACGGGCGATGCGGGACATCTTCCAGGACAGCTCGGCGCGATTGGAATAGGTGAACAGATAGTGAAAGGCGGCGCCAGCGGCCTTCTTCTCGTTGTTGGCGTGGTCCTGCAGCAGCGTCGGCAGATCCTGCAGCGCGGCCTCGACCCAGGCATCCGGCGTGCGGCAACCGAGGAATTCGTTCATCTCGGGCAAGGACATCAGCGTAATCCCGTGCAAAAGCCGCGCATTATAGAGAAAGGCGCGCGCCTGGGCAGCGCCGCTCGCCTGCTGGCACTCAGACGCGGCTGTCGACGCCTTCGAGCAGGAAGCGTGGGGCGATGTAGCGGTCGTAGTGGGCTTCGGAGAGCAGGAAGAATTCCCGGTCGATGGCATCGCGTAACTCGGCCAGCGGGCGCTCGCGAAACTCCGGCAAGAGGCGCACGCCATAGGCATCCAGCTGCTGGATGTAGCGCGCACCGCGGGCCAGCAGCTGGTAGGCCCAGCAGTATTCCGACTGATCCGGCCGGAAGCGGATGCTGCGCTGCTGCAATTGCTGGCGCAAAAGCCCCGGATCGAAGACATCGACCTTGGCCGACACCACCTGCACCAGCAGCAATTCCAGACGCGCCCAGACGGCGCGGCGCTCTTCTTCGCCGTAGAGATTCCAGTTCACCACCTCGTGGTGGAATCTCTTGCAGCCACGGCAGACGTGGTCGCCGAACATCGTCGAGCACAGGCCGACACAGGGCGTCTTGATGACAGGAGCGGGCATGGGCGGCAAGCCTTGGAGCAAAACGCCTAGTCTAGCCGGAAACGTCGGCGACCGGCGCGGGTGGCCCGCGCCGGTCGTGCAGAACCCCAGGCCAAATCACACCGCGGCGACGCTCCGGGTCGGCAGCGGATTGGCGCTACGGCGACTCAACCCATAGAAGAACAGCCCGCCGAGGAAGCAGCCGGTGAACCAGGCGAAGTTGGCGATGGGCTTGAACCAGGGCACGAAGGTGAAGCACAGGCCGATCAGCGCGGCGGCCACCAGTGCCTGGACCGCGACCCAATTGACGCCGCCGCTGTACCAGTAGGCGCCACTCGGGCTGTCGTCGAACAGCGCATCGACATCGATACGGCCCTTGCGCAGCAGGTAGTAGTCCACCAGCAGGATGCCGAACAGCGGGCCGATGCAGGACGCCAGGACGTCCAGGGTGTAGTGGATCACCTCGGGGTTGTTGAACAGATTCCAGGGGGTGAGAAAGATCGACGCCACCGCGGCGATCATGCCGCCCGCGCGCCAGCTGATCTTGCTCGGCGCCACGTTGGCGAAGTCGAAAGCGGGCGAAACGAAGTTGGCGACGATGTTGATGCCGATGGTGGCGGTGACGAAGGTGAAGGCACCCAGCAGCACCGCGGTCGTGTTGTCGATCCGCGCCACGGTGGCGATGGGATCGTGGATCATCTCGCCGAACACCGGAAGGGTGCCGGAGACGATCACCACGGTGACCAGGGAAAAGGCCAGGAAGTTGATCGGCAGGCCCCAGAAATTCCCGCGACGAACGTCCTGCATGGAGCGGCAGTAGCGGCTGAAGTCACCGAAGTTGAGCGTGGGCCCGGAGAAATAGGACACCACCAGGGCGATGGCGACGATCACCTGGCCAAAGGCCGCCCAGCCGGTCAGCTGCTTTTCCGCCAGGGTAAAGCTGATATTGCTCCAGCCGGCGCGCCAGACGATCCAGGCGGCGAGCAGGAACATCACCGCATAGACGGCAGGGCCAGCCCAGTCGATGAAGCGGCGAATGGACTCCATGCCGGCCCAGAACACGCAGGCCTGCAGGAACCAGAGGGTCAGAAAGCCACCCCAGCCCAGGTAGGAAAGACCCAGGAAATCGCTGTCGCCATAGACCGCCAACGCGGGGAAGAAGCGCAGCACCACGATGACCAGGGCGCTGGAGGCCAGGTAGGTCTGGATGCCGTACCAGGCCACCGCGATCAGGCCACGGATCACCGCTGGAATGTTCGCGCCGAAGACGCCGAAGGCCAGCCGGCAGACCACCGGATAGGGTACGCCGGCCTGCTGGCTGGGCCGGGCGACCAGATTGGCGATGACCTGAACGATGCAGATCCCCACCAGCAGCGCGATCAACACCTGCCAGCTGGCCAGCCCCAGGGCGAACAGGCTGGCGGCGAAGACATAGCCGCCGACGCTGTGCACGTCGCTCATCCAGAAGGCGAAGATGTTGTACCAGCTCCATTTCTGCTCGACCGGGCCGAGGTCTTCGTTGTACAGACGTGGGCTGTAGCCCGGGGGAATCTGCTGGTTCATGAATCGCCTCCTCCGTGGTGGCGGGTACCTGCATACGGCGCCCGCCTTTTTTTGTATACAATCCCACCGAGCAGAGACCGTGCCAGTTACCGCGAAATACCCTTAACTCGCTGGCTCACTAGGGATTTTTCACAGGAAAAGCTACCAATGCAGCATTCCAGACGTTACCGGACGTGCACTCCCCTGGGGCGTTTGGTGGCAGACAGGCGCTACCTTGGCGCACAGAGTCGACCAGATTCCCCCATCGTCGAGGCCCCATAACTTGTATACAATCTAGGCAAATCGCCGGAGCCAGCCCATGAGTGCAGTACCCTCGCCGCTCGCCGTTGCCGCCTCGCCCCGAGACGAACGGATCTACCAGGACATCCTCGACGCCATCGTCGAGCATCGCCTGAGCCCGGGCACCCGGCTGCCGGAAGACACCCTGGCGGAAACCTTCGGCATTAGCCGCACTGGCATTCGCAAGGTGCTGCAGCGGCTGGCCCTGGAACGCCTGGTGACCCTGCGCGCCAATCGCGGTGCCCAGGTCGCCCAGCCCAGCGCCAAGGAAGCCCAAGACATCCTCGCCGCGCGCCAGCTGATCGAACCGGCGCTGATGCCCCTGGTGGCCGCACGGGTCGACAGCGCCCAACTCGCGCCCTTGCGGCAGCTGTGCCTCGAGGAGCACGAGGCGCAGCATGGCGGCCGCCACAGCCTGGCGATCCAGCTGTCCGCGCGCTTCCACGTCGAACTCGCCGCCCTCGCCGACAACCAGGTGCTGACCGAGCAGGTCGCCCAACTGGCCAGTCGCTCCTCGCTGCTGATCGCCATCTATGGCTCGCGGCACAGCCTGGGTTGCGATTGCGGCCAGCACGAAGACCTGCTGGACCTGCTCGTCCAGGGCAAGGGCGCGGCCGCCAGCGACTGGATGGCGCAGCATCTGCGCCTTATCCGCGAATCCCTCCGGATCGACCGGCCCGTGGCCGCCGAGCCCGATTTCCGCAGCATCTTCAAACGCAGTTGAGGCGTCCCATGCAGATTCAGGTCATCAATCCCAATACCAGCGCCAGCATGACCGCCAAGATCGGTCGCGCAGCCCAGGCCATCGCCCGCCCGGGTACCACCATTCTCGCCAGCAACCCCGAAGCCGGTCCGGTCTCCATCGAGAGTCACTACGACGAAGCCGTGGCTGCGGTTGGCGTGATCGAGGAAATGCGCAAGGGCGTCGAGGCGGGCTGCGCGGCCCATGTCATCGCCTGCTTCGGCGATCCGGGCCTGCTGGCCGCGCGGGAAATGGCCAAGGGGCCGGTGCTGGGTATCGCCGAGGCTGGTTTTCACCTGGCCAGCCTGCTGGCCACCCGCTTCGCCGTGGTGACCACCCTCACCCGCACCCGCATCATCGCCGAGCACCTGCTGCAGCGTTACGGCTTCGCCGAGCTGTGCACCTCGGTGCGTTGCATCGACCTGCCAGTGCTGGCGCTGGAGGCCGCCGACGACAGCCTGATCGAGCTGATCGCCGCCGAGGGGCGTCGCGCCCGGGACGAGGAAGGTGCCGGGGCCATTGTGCTGGGCTGTGGCGGCATGGCCGATCTGCGCGAAGCCCTGAGCGAGGCCATCGGCATTCCGGTGATCGAAGGTGTCAGCGCCGCGGTCAAGCTGGCCGAATCCTTGGTCGACCTGGGCCTGGGCACCAGCAAGCACGGTGACCTGGCCTATCCCATCGCCAAGCCCTTCACCGGACGCTTCGCGCATCTGGGTCGCTAGGCTACGGCCAAGGTCTAACGGCATAACGCACACGATGCGACAACGCGGCGCTTAACTTCGCCAGAGGCTTGGCGTAGAATTAGGCAGCCTTATAGGCGCAATGTCCGATACGAAGCTGTTTTCAAAGCGTCACGAGTAAAGTTTCCGGCGACCTCCAGGCAGCGGCGGCCTCATCAACCGCCCTGCTGCCTGACCTGCTTCCCGCAGCAGCCGGCGTAAAACTTTGAAAACAGCTTCCAGCGGAATGCGTCCGGCGCGACGGCGGTCCTGCCCGCAGCCTCCCCCGTCATACCCTGCCGGATACATTTCGGGGCGCCAGCCCCCGGACGCAATATTGGACCACTGATGAGGGTCAACCTGTGCTTGAAGCCTATCGTAAACACGTAGAAGAGCGTGCCGCCCAGGGCATCGTGCCCCAGCCGCTGAACGCCGAACAAACGGCCGGTCTGGTCGAACTGCTGAAGAATCCCCCGGCCGGTGAGGAAGAATTCCTCGTCGACCTCATTACCAACCGCGTACCGCCGGGCGTCGACGAAGCCGCCTACGTGAAGGCCGGTTTCCTCTCCGCCATCGCCAAGGGCGAAGCCCAGTCCCCGCTGATCTCCCGTCAGCGCGCTACCGAGCTGCTGGGCACCATGCAGGGCGGCTACAACATCGCCACCCTGGTCGAGCTGCTGGACGACGCCGAACTGGGCGCCGTGGCCGCCGAGCAACTCAAGCACACCCTGCTGATGTTCGACGCCTTCCACGACGTGGCCGAGAAAGCCAAGGCGGGCAATGCCCACGCCAAGGCCGTCATGCAGTCCTGGGCCGAAGGCGAGTGGTACAGGAAGCGTCCGGAAATCGCCGAGAAGTACACCCTGACCGTGTTCAAGGTGCCAGGCGAGACCAACACCGACGACCTCTCCCCCGCCCCTGACGCCTGGTCGCGTCCGGACATCCCGCTGCACGCCCTGGCCATGCTGAAGATGGCCCGCGACGGCATCGTGCCCGAGCAACAAGGCAGCATCGGTCCGCTCAAGCAGATCGAGGAAGTGCGCGCCAAGGGCTTCCCGGTCGCCTACGTCGGTGACGTGGTCGGCACCGGTTCTTCCCGCAAGTCCGCCACCAACTCGGTGCTGTGGTTCTTCGGCGACGACATCCCCTACGTGCCCAACAAGCGCGCGGGCGGTTTCTGCTTCGGCTCCAAGATCGCGCCGATCTTCTACAACACCATGGAAGACGCCGGTGCCCTGCCGATCGAATTCGACGTGTCTGAGCTGGAAATGGGCGACGTCATCGACGTCTATCCCAAGGCTGGCAAGGTCACCCGCCATGGCAGCGACGAGGTGCTCGCCACCTTCGAACTCAAGACCCCCGTGCTGCTGGACGAAGTCCGCGCCGGCGGCCGTATCCCGCTGATCGTCGGCCGTGGCCTGACCGAGAAGGCGCGTGCCGAACTGGGCATGGGTCCGACCGACCTGTTCAACAAGCCGGACCAGCCGGCCGAGAGCAGCAAGGGCTACACCCTGGCGCAGAAGATGGTCGGCAAGGCCTGCGGCGTCGAGGGCGTGCGCCCCGGCACCTACTGCGAACCGAAGATGACCACCGTCGGTTCCCAGGACACCACCGGCCCGATGACCCGCGACGAGCTGAAGGACCTGGCCTGCCTGGGCTTCTCGGCTGACCTGGTGATGCAGTCCTTCTGCCACACCGCCGCCTATCCCAAGCCCATCGACGTCAAGACCCACCACACCCTGCCGGATTTCATCCGCACCCGTGGCGGTGTTTCCCTGCGTCCGGGCGACGGCATCATCCACAGCTGGCTGAACCGCATGCTGCTGCCCGACACCGTCGGCACCGGTGGCGATTCCCACACCCGCTTCCCGATCGGCATCTCCTTCCCGGCCGGTTCCGGTCTGGTGGCCTTCGCCGCGGCCACCGGCGTCATGCCGCTGGACATGCCGGAGTCGGTACTGGTGCGCTTCAAGGGCAAGATGCAGCCCGGGATCACCCTGCGTGACCTGGTGCATGCCATTCCCTACTACGCCATCCAGAAGGGCCTGCTGACCGTCGAGAAGAAAGGCAAGAAGAACATCTTCTCCGGCCGCATCCTCGAGATCGAAGGCCTGGAAGACCTGACCGTGGAGCAGGCGTTCGAGCTGTCCGATGCCTCCGCCGAGCGCTCCGCCGCCGGCTGCACCATCAAGCTGTCGCCGGAGTCCATCACCGAGTACCTGCAGTCCAACATCACCCTGCTGCGCTGGATGATCGAGGAAGGCTACGGTGACCCGCGTACCCTGGAGCGCCGTGCGCGCGCCATGGAAGCCTGGATCGCCAACCCGGAACTGCTCGCCGCCGATGCCGACGCCGAATACAGCGAAGTCATCGAGATCGACCTGTCCGAGGTCAACGAGCCCGTCCTGTGCGCCCCGAACGATCCGGACGACGCCCGCCTGCTGTCCCAGGTGGCCGGCGACAAGATCGACGAGGTGTTCATCGGTTCCTGCATGACCAACATCGGTCACTTCCGCGCCGCCGGCAAGCTGCTGGACAAGGTCAAGGGCTCGATTCCGACCCGCCTGTGGCTGTCGCCGCCGACCAAGATGGACCAGCACCAGCTGACCGAGGAAGGCTACTACGGCATCTACGGCAAGGCTGGCGCACGCATGGAAATGCCGGGCTGCTCGCTGTGCATGGGCAACCAGGCCCGCGTAGCCGCCAACGCCACCGTGGTGTCCACCTCCACCCGTAACTTCCCCAACCGCCTGGGCGACGGCGCCAACGTCTACCTGGCGTCGGCGGAACTGGCCGCGGTGGCCTCGATCCTGGGCAAGCTGCCCACCGTCGAGGAATACATGGAATACGCGAAGAGCATCGACAGCATGGCCGCGGACGTCTACCGCTACCTGAGCTTCGACCAGATCGCCGAATTCCGTGAAAGCGCCGAGAAGGCCCGTATCGCCGCCGTCGAAGTCTGACGTTAGCGTTAGGTACTGAAAAACCGCCCTTCGGGGCGGTTTTTTATTGCGCCGCGATCCTGGCTGTCCAGGACAGCTGCCTCCCCTTGAACCGGTCTTAAGCAGCGGTTAACCCAAACGCCCTACCCTCAAGTTTTCCTTCTATCGAGATCACCCTATGAAACGTCTTGTCATTGCGAGCCTATCCACCCTGTTGCTCGGTCTCAGCCAGACGACGATGGCAGCGGGCTGTATCAAGGGCGCCGTGGTTGGCGGCGTGGCGGGACATGTGGCTGGTCACCACGCCATCGCCGGTGCCGTCGCCGGTTGCGTCATCGGCCATCACATGGCGGCGAAGGCCAAGGAAGAGCAGCAGCACGGTCACGCCTGAATGCGATGAGGCGCTTTCCAGCGGTGGACATGAGTCGCTATCAACATCGCGACTATTCACCGAAGCAGCCATTCGCACGGCGCCTGAGACGGCTTTAACGCAGACTCTTCACGCTCTCCCCAAGCCCAGTCCGTATCGCGGCCATGGGCCGCTCCTGCAGCTTCAGGCATGGCTGTAGGAGCGGCCCATGGCCGCGATATCGATAGTCCGCCAACGACCCAGCGTCCAGGGCGACTTGGCGGCCAAGCTGTAGCGCAGGAGAACTGGCGAGGCTCGTCAAGGTCAATTGTTACAGGACATTACTTCGCACCCACGAGAGGTCGCCACCATGAAGCTCCTGCCTACCCTTGCCCTTTCCGCTCTGCTACTCGGCGCCAGCCAAGCCACCTTTGCCGCTGGCTGTGTCAAGGGCGCCGTGGTCGGCGGCGCCGCGGGCCATGTCGCCGGGGGTCACGGCGTCGCCGGTGCCGCCGCGGGCTGCGCCATCGGGCACCACGAGGCCAACAAGAAGGCCAAGGAAGACCAGCAGGCCGCGCCCAAGCAATAGTCACAAGGCCCCGCCAGCACTGGCGGGCGGGGCCGATTTAACGCTTTCTTTACGCCCCGCCACCGCTCCCCGCCTCGCTTCTTTACGCCCCTCCTCCCGACAATTTCTCCACGCGGCAACGGCCGTCTCTGGAGAACTCGTGATGACCCCTTGGAATCTTCTGGCCCTGCTCCTGGCACTGGGTCTGTTCGTCTATCTGCTGGCGGCGCTGCTGCGCGCCGGCCGATCCTAGGGAGGCGGCATGGATAGCCAAGCCGCGTTCCTGATCCTGGCCTTCCTGGCCCTGACCTTTCTTCCTGCCCCTTTCCTGGGGCGTTACTTCTACCGTGCGCTGGAAGGCGAGCGGACCTGGCTGACCTTTGTCGGCGGCCCCTTGGAGCGCCTGACGCTGAAGGTGGTAGGCACAGATGGTCGCGGCCAGGACTGGCGCACCTATGCCATCGCCCTGGTGCTGTTCAATGGGCTGGGCATCGGTCTGCTGTTCGCCATCCTCGTACTCCAGGGCGGTCTGCCGTTGAATCCGCAGCAGCTGCCCGGGCTGGAATGGACCCTGGCGCTGAACACCGCCATCAGTTTCGTCACCAACACCAACTGGCAGGCCTATAGCGGCGAAGCCTCGCTGAGCTACTTCAGCCAGATGGTTGGCCTGGGCGTGCAGAACTTCGTCAGCGCCGCGGTGGGCGTCGCCGTGCTGGCCGCCCTGGCCCGCGGCATCACCCGCCGCAGTGCCCAGGAGATCGGCAACTTCTGGGTCGATCTGTTTCGCGCCACCTTCTATGTGCTGCTGCCGCTGTGCGTGCCCCTCGCGCTGCTGCTGATCTGGCAGGGCGTGCCCCAGACCTTCGCCGCCTATGTCGATGCCACCACCCTGCAGGGCGCTAGCCAGACCCTGCCACTGGGCCCGGCGGCCAGCCAGATCGCGATCAAGCAGCTGGGTACCAACGGCGGCGGCTTCTTTGGCGTCAACTCGGCGCACCCCTTCGAGAACCCCACGGCGCTGAGCGATCTGCTGGAGCTGTCGGCCATCCTGATGATTCCGGCCGCGCTGGTGTTCAGCTTTGGCCACTACGTCAAGGATCGGCGGCAGAGCTGGGCGATCTTCGCCGCCATGTTCAGCCTGCTGGTGGTCGGAGGCGCCGTGGCCATCGGTGCCCAGAACCACGCCAACCCCGCGCTGGCCGGCCTGGCGATCACCCAGGGGGCGTCCCTGGAAGGCCTGGAGACCCGCTTCGGCGGTACCGCCTCGGCGCTCTGGGCAACGGTGACCACCGCCGCCTCCAACGGCTCGGTGAACGCCATGCATGACAGCCTGGCACCCCTGACCGGCCTGATCGCCCTGTTCAACATGATGCTCGGCGAGGTGATCTTTGGCGGCGTCGGCGCCGGTCTCTACGGCATGCTGCTCAATGTGCTGATCGCCGTCTTCATCGCCGGCCTGATGGTGGGTCGTACCCCGGAATACCTGGGCAAGAAGCTGGAAGCTCCCGAGGTGCGGCTGCTGGTGGCGACCCTGCTGGTCATGCCGCTGGGCGTGCTGGTGCTGGGCGCCATCGCTGCCAGCGTTCCGGCCGGCGTGGCCGGGATCGGCGCCAGCGGCCCCCATGGTGTCAGCCAGCTGCTCTATGCCTACACCTCGGCCACGGCCAACAACGGCTCGGCCTTTGGCGGCTTCAGCGCCAACACCCCCTTCCACAACCTGATGCTGAGCCTGGCCCTGCTGACCGGTCGCTTCGGCTACATCCTGCCGATTTTGGCCATCGCCGGCAGTCTGGCCGCCAAGCGACCCGTGCCGCTCGGTCCCAACAGCTTTCCCACCCACGGCCCGCTGTTCGTCACCCTGCTGGTGATCACCCTGCTGCTGGTGGGCGGCCTGACCTTCCTGCCGACGCTCGCCCTGGGGCCGATCGCCGACCATCTGCAACTGTTCGGAGTCCGCTGAAATGGATGCCCAGACCCACACCCTGCCCACTCCTACCCCTGGCACCCTGTGGCGCCAGGCGCTGCGGCAGGCCTTCGTCAAGCTCGACCCGCGCCAGCAGATCCGCTCGCCGGTGATGTTCGTGGTGGAGATCACCGCGCTGTTCTCCACCCTGCTGTGCCTGGCGCCCAACAATGGCGTGAGCACCGGGGTGGCGGTGCAGATCACCCTCTGGCTGTGGTTCACCCTGCTGTTCGCCAACTTCGCCGAAGCCCTCGCCGAGGGGCGTGGCAAGGCGCGCGCCGACAGCCTCAAGGGCATCGGCCAGAACCTCGCCGCGCGCCTGGAGGAAAACGGCGAGCAGCGCATGGTGCCGGCCAGCTCGCTGCGCAAGGGCCAGATCGTGCGTGTGGAAGCCGGCGAGCTGATCCCCGGTGACGGCGAGATCATCGAAGGCGTGGCCGCGGTCAACGAGGCGGCCATCACCGGTGAATCGGCGCCGGTGATCCGCGAATCCGGCGGCGATCGCTCGGCCGTCACCGGCAACACCCGAGTGGTGTCGGACTGGATCCGGGTGCGCATCACCGCCAACCCCGGCGAATCGACCCTGGACCGCATGATCGCCCTGGTGGAAGGCGCCAAGCGCCAGAAGACCCCCAACGAGGTCGCCTTGGACATCCTGCTGATCGGCCTGACGCTGATCTTCCTGCTGGTGGTGGTGACCCTGCAGCCCTTCGCCGCCCTGGCCGGTGGCGAGCTGCCGCTGCTTTTCCTGGTAGCGCTGCTGGTAACCCTGATCCCCACCACCATCGGCGGCCTGCTCTCGGCCATCGGCATCGCCGGCATGGATCGCCTGGTGCGGCTGAACGTGATCGCCACCTCGGGGCGCGCCGTGGAAGCCGCCGGTGACGTCCATACCCTGCTGCTGGACAAGACCGGCACCATCACCTTCGGCAATCGCCGGTGCAGCGCCCTGTACGCGGCCCAGGGCATCACCCCCAAGGCCCTGGCGGAGGGCGCCCTCTATGCCTCCCTTGCCGACGAAACCCCGGAAGGCCGCTCGGTGGTGGAATACCTGCGCAATCTGCACCCGCTGGAAGAGCCGCCGCGCGCCCAGGTCACGCCCATTCCCTTCAGCGCCGAGACGCGCCTGTCGGGCATCGACTGGCAGGGCCGCGCGTATCGCAAGGGTGCGGTGGACGCCGTGCTGCTGTTTCTCGGCCAGACCCGCGCCGACCTGCCGGAGGTCCTGGCCCGGGAGATCGAGACCATTGCCAAGAGCGGCGGCACCCCGCTGCTGGTCTGCGGCGAAGGCCGGCTGCTGGGCGCCATCCACCTCAAGGACGTGGTCAAGCCGGGGATTCGCGAGCGCTTCGCCGAGTTGCGTACCTTGGGCATCCGGACCGTGATGGTGACCGGCGACAACCCCCTCACCGCCACCGCCATCGCCGCCGAGGCCGGAGTGGACGACGTCATCGCCGAAGCCACCCCGGAGAAGAAGCTGGAGCGCATCCGCAGCGAACAGGCCGAGGGCAAGTTGGTGGCCATGTGCGGCGACGGCGCCAACGACGCCCCGGCCCTGGCCCAGGCCGATGTCGGCATGGCGATGAACGATGGCACCCAGGCCGCCCGCGAGGCCGCCAACCTGGTAGATCTGGATTCGGACCCCACCAAGCTGCTCGACGTGGTGCAGGTGGGCAAGGAACTGCTGGTGACCCGCGGCGCCCTGACCACTTTCTCGGTGGCCAACGACGTGGCCAAGTACTTCGCCATCCTGCCCGCGCTGTTCGCCGGCATCTATCCACAGCTGAACGTGCTTAACGTGATGCACCTGGCCAGTCCGCAGAGCGCCATCCTCTCGGCCATCGTGTTCAACGCCCTGATCATCGTCGCGCTGATTCCCCTGGCGCTGCGCGGGGTGCGGGTCAAGGCCGCCAGCGCCGCCGCCCTGCTGCGCCGCAACCTGCTGATCTATGGCCTGGGTGGCATCGTCGTGCCCTTCGTCGGCATCAAAGCTATCGACCTGGCGCTCGGCGCCCTGGGTCTGGTCTGAGGAAACCGCCATGCTCATGCAATTGCGTTCCGCCGTGTTGATGCTCCTGCTGCTCAGCGCCCTGACCGGGGGCGCCTACCCGCTGCTGGTGACGGTGCTCGGCCAGGCGCTGTTCGCCGACCAGGCCGGCGGCAGCCTGCTCCAGCGCGCCGACGGCGGCGTCCTCGGCTCACGCCTGATCGCGCAGAAATTCAGCGGCCCCGAGTGGTTCCAGCCGCGCCCTTCTGCCGGCGACTACGCCACCGTCTCCAGCAGTGCCAGCAACCTGGCGCAGTCGTCGCCAGCGCTGCGCGAGCGGATCGAGAAGGCGCTGCCCGACATCCAGATGGCTGGCCAAGGCCCGGTGCCCCAGGAGCTGGTGACCACCTCCGCCAGCGGCCTCGACCCGGACCTCACCCCGACCGGCGCCCGCTACCAGATCGCCCGGGTCGCGGCCGCACGCGGCCTGGCAGCGGAGCGCCTGGAAGCCCTGGTGAGCGAGCAGACGCGCACCTCGCGCTTCGGTCCGCCAACGGTTAATGTCCTGCTTCTCAATCTGGCCCTGGCGGAACTGGCTCCATGACCGACAGCACCGGGCGCGCCGAGGCGCTGCTCGCCGAACACCGCGAAGGCCGTGGCCGCCTCAAGGTCTTCCTGGGGGCGGCGCCCGGCGTGGGCAAGACCTACGCCATGCTGCAGGCGGCCCAGACCGCGCTGCGCCAGGGCCGCCGGGTGCGCGCCGGGATCGTTGAAACCCATGGGCGGCGGGAGACCGCCGCCCTCCTCGCCGGCCTGCCCCAGCAACCGCTGCGGCGGGTCGAGCATCGCGGCCTCAAGCTGACCGAACTGGATCTGGAAGGCCTGCTGGCCGATCCGCCGGAGCTGGTGCTGGTCGACGAACTGGCCCACAGCAACGCCCCCGGCAGTCGCCATGCCAAGCGCTGGCAGGACGTCGAAGACCTGCTCGCCGCCGGCCTCAACGTCTACACCACGGTCAATGTCCAGCACCTGGAAAGCCTCAATGACGAGGTGCGCGACATCACCGGCGTCCAGGTGCGCGAGACGGTGCCGGACCAGGTGCTGCTCGACGCCGATGACCTGGTGCTCATCGACCTGCCACCCCGGGAGTTGCTGGAGCGGCTGCGCGAGGGCAAGGTCTATGTGCCCGAGCAGGCGCGCGCGGCCATCGATGCCTTTTTCAGCCAGACCAATCTGACCGCCCTGCGCGAACTGGCCATGCGTACCGCCGCGGCCCAGGTGGATTCGGCGCTCGCCCTGAGATACCGCCAGCAGGGCCAGGCCGCGCCACCGCTGCTGGGTCGCCTGATCGTCGGCGCTGGCACCGCGCCTTCCGCGGAGCGCCTGGTGCGCCATGCCAGCCGCCTCGCCGACCAGCGCCACCTACCCTGGACCCTGATCCACGTCGACACCGGCCAGCCGCTGGACGACGCCGCCCGCGCCAACCTCCAGGCTAGCCAGCGCCTGGCCGAACGCCTGGGCGGCGAGGTGCTGACCCTGAGAGACAGCGATCCGGCCCGCGCCCTGGTCCGCCATGCCCGCGACCAGCGCGCCAGCGTGCTGCTGATCGGCCGCGGCCGGCCGCGCGGTTTCAGCCTGCGGCGTCGCCTGGCCAGTCGTCTGTTGCGCCTGGCCCAGGGACTGGAGATCGCCATCCTCGATCTGGATCGCGACGCCCCGGCCGCCGCCCGCCCGCGGCGGGCGATCAAACCCGGCCCCTATGGCGCCGCGATCCTGGCGACCACGGTAGCCGCGGCCATCGCCGAAGGCCTGTCCGGGCTGCTGGAACTGCCCAATATCTCGCTGATCTTTCTTGCCGCCGTCCTGCTGGTGGCGGTACGCAGCAGTCGCGGCCCGGCGCTGTTCTGCGCCCTGCTGGGCTTTCTCGCCTACGATTTCCTGTTCATTCCGCCGGCCTTCTCGCTGACCATCAACCGCGAGCAGGATGTCCTCACCCTGGCCTTCTTCCTGCTGATGGCGCTGCTCACCGGGGATCTGGCCGCTCGCCAGCGGCGCCAGTTGCAGGCGCTACGCCTGACCCAGCGCGAGACGCTGGCGCTACTGGATTTCACCCGTCAGCTGAGCGCCGCCAGCGATCGCCAGGCGGTGGTCAGTGTCACGCTCAAGCAATTGGGCGACGCGACTCGCCACGTCTGCCTGCTGCTGCCGGAAAAGGCCGGGCAGTTGGTGACCCAACCGGGCGATCTGACCCTGGCCAACAACGAGCGCATCGCCGCCGAATGGGCCTGGAAGCAGGAAAAGCCGGCCGGTCGCGGCACCGACACCCTGCCCTCCGGCGGCTGGTGGTGGTGGCCGCTGCTGAGTGAGAGCGGCAGCTTGGCTGTGCTGGGCGTGCGACGAGACAACGCCCAACCCCTGGACCACGCGGAGCGTCGCCAGCTGGCCAGCCTGGCGCAGCCCCTGGGCCAGGCCCTGGCACGGGTCCGCCTCAGCGAGGATCTGGAGGCCGCCCGCCTGCACGGCGAGACCGAACAGCTGCGCAGCGCCCTGCTCGCCTCGGTGTCCCATGACCTGCGCACGCCGCTGACGGTGATGCGCGGCTCCATCGACGCCTTGGCCACCCTCGGGGACGCCATTCCCGCCAGCGATCGACAGGAACTGCTGGAAGCCACCCGCCAGGAGGCCGAACGCCTCGATCGCTATATCCAGAATCTGCTGGACATGACCCGCCTCGGCCACGGCAGCTTGCAGCTGGCACGGGACTGGGTCGACCCCGGCGACATCCTCGCCAGCGCCCTGCAGCGCCTGCAGCCGCTGCTGAGCGGATTGCAGGTAGCCACCCGGATCGAGGCGGGTCTGCCACTGCTCTGGGTTCATCCGGCGCTGATCGAACAGGCGCTGGTCAATGTGCTGGAGAACGCCATCCGCTTTTCCGTACCCGGTGGCCGGCTGGAGATCAGCCTGCTACGCCAGGGAGGTGAACTGCAGATCGCCGTAGCCGACGAAGGCCCGGGCATCCCGCCGGAAGAGCGCCCACGGATCTTCGACATGTTCTATACCGCCGCGCGGGGTGACCGGGGCGGCCAGGGCACCGGCCTGGGCCTGGCGATCTGCCAGGGCATGGTGGGCGCCCATGGCGGGCGGGTCAGCGTGGAAGACGGCCTGGACGGTCGTGGCACCACGCTGCGGATGCACCTGCCGCTACCGGCGGCGCCACCTGCGGAATAAGGCTGCGTATCCCTGCAGTACCAGACGCTATGATGATGCCCTCTTGCCTGGAAAGCCCCAGATGCCCGCTCACGTCCTCGTCATCGACGACGAACCCCAGATCCGCAAATTCCTGCGCATCAGCCTCGCGGCCCGGGGCTATCAGGTCAGTGAAGCCGCCACCGGCACCGAGGGCCTCGCCCAGGCGGCGCTGGGCCAGCCGGATCTGGTCATCCTCGACCTGGGCCTGCCCGATCGCGACGGCCAGGACGTGCTGGTCGAATTGCGCGAATGGTCCGCGGTGCCGGTGCTGGTGCTATCGGTACGGGCGGACGAGCGCGAGAAGGTCCGCGCCCTGGATGCAGGCGCCAACGACTATGTGACCAAGCCCTTCGGTATCCAGGAATTCCTGGCGCGCAGTCGCGCCCTGCTCCGCCAGAGCCCGACCACGGCGACCCCGCAGATCGCGGCCTTGGACGTGGGTGACTTGAGAGTGGATTTCGCCTATCGCCGGGTCACTCTGGCCGCGAGCGAGATCGCTCTGACGCGCAAGGAATACGCCGTGCTGGCCGCCCTCGCCCACTATCCAGGACGCGTAGTAACTCAGCGCCAGTTGCTGATCGATATCTGGGGCCCGACCCATGCGCAGGACAGTCATTATTTGCGCATCGTGATCGGCCATCTCCGACAGAAGTTGGCAGACGATCCGGTCGCCCCGCGTTATATCGTGACGGAGCCCGGTGTGGGCTATCGCCTGCGTCACGACGGTTAGTCCGCCTAGGCTGGATAGGATTCGTCCATTAAGAAAAGCACCTGCCCGCCCAGTCTTCACTTTCCGAAGCGCCTGCAAAAGCGCGACCGGCATGGCCTTCCAACCCCGGCGTAGAAGCATTGAAGATATGATGAATATGACCGGAATCGGCGACCAAGATGCGCATGGACGACAATCGCCCGATATTGGCGGTCTGATGCTGGCGGAATTGCGGAACGTGCTCAGGCGGCTCTAGCGGTAGAAAGATTCCGGTCGGTAGACACGTCTTGCACGGCACCGACCGAAACCCGGGTAACGCCTTACTGCAACCAGCCTTCCACGGTATCGGCGCCGTGTTCGGCTTTCCAAGCCTTGAGCACTTTGTGGTTGCCGCCCTTGGTCTCGATGATCTCGCCGGTCTTGGGGTGCTGATAACGCTTGGTGCTGCGTGGGCGACGCTTGCCAACCGGCTTTTCCGGATGCGGCGTCTGGGCCTTGTGCTTGGGGGCGGCGTTCGGATCCAGGATGCCGATGATATCGCCCAGGTTCATCTGGTATTCGTCCATCAACTCCTGCAGCTTGCTTTCGAATTCGATTTCCTTCTGCAGGGAACTGTCCTGCTTGAGGTCTTCGAGCAATTGCAGCTGAGCACGAAGTTGTTCTTCGGCAGCACGGAATTCGGCGAGACGGGACATGGACGCTCCTGACAACAACATGAAAAAGGGAATGTAGGATTTCGCCCGCGGGCGAAACTTGAACGCGAAGATAAAGGATTGATGTCACGGTTGCCAGTGGCAAATAACCTTTTTGTAAAATAGGGGGCATTATGCGCGATGGCAAGTTTGAACGTTAAGAAAAGGTTAAGCCAAGCCGATGAATCGACGCTGGCAGACGCCAATACTCAAAGTTTCCGGTGAAGCAGGTAGTTGCAGGCTATAGCGCAAGGAAGACCGGCCGATTAAAAGTTCCAATCCTAACTTGCATAATCGATGAGAACTTGGTTGAACCGCGATCAGTTCCTTTGAAAAAGCGTTGGAGAAACGCGCTGGAATGGACCTCAGGCGGACGCATCCAGATCCAGCTGCGCTTCAGGCGCGGGTTGCCAATTGAAGGTATGGGCTATTACCCGCCGGTATTCAGTATCTATGGCCACCGGCGTTCGGCGAATATAGTCCCGCGCGTGAGCCTGGCGCTCAAGGTCGAGTTTACGCAGGTAGTCGAGCGCCTCTTCCACGCTGGGCATGCGCTGATTGAGGCCACCGCTGCGCGGCGGCAAGGCAGTCCAGACCACCGCATCGAGCCCCTGCTCGCCTGCCCACGCTGCGATTCGTTGCTGGAATGGCGATTGCGGACCGCTTGGCCAGCTGCCAATGCACGCGGGCTGCTCGACTGGAACGCCTTCGCGCTCGCGCAGGGCTTCGCGGGCCGCTTCCAGGGTGTCGACCGCAAGAAAGGCCCAGAGTACCTGGACCTCGGCCACACCTTCGCAAAGCACCGTGGCCAATTCGCCGCTGTCACCCTCTCGTGCGAATTCGATGGGCAACAGGGGGCCCTCGGCGAACCAGTCCGAGGCGACCGGCAATTCCGCCGCCTTCCAGATCAACGAACCCCAACCCAGACAGGCGATCTTCATGGCCACTCCCGTAAACCGACAATAGCCATTGGAGGCTACCGAGGCGTTGGGGTTTCCAGGCAGCAAGACTTGGCGACAAAAGTACCGGACGAAAAAAAGCGGCCACAAGGGCCGCTTCTTTCGATACCCGCGAGGCAGAGCTCATGGGTGGTATATGGCGCAGCGGACGGGACTCGAACCCGCGACCCCCGGCGTGACAGGCCGGTATTCTAACCGACTGAACTACCGCTGCGCATGGAAGCCTTGCGGCATCCGGCTGGCAGTTGCCGAGAACCTGTTCAGCGGGGGTTCTCTGCACCAGCGGCGGCTAAGATACTGATTTATCAGGGAAGAAACAACAGGCGTAGAGAAAATATTTCTCGCCGTGCACCGGCGGCGGCGAAAGCCCTCGTCTCGTTCAGGCCGTGGCGCCAGCGGCCTGCTGCCTGAGCAGGCCGAGAAATCCTTCCAGGGCCGCGCTGGGTACCTGCCCCGTGCGCAGCAGGATACCGAAGGGCGTCAGGGGTTCGGTGATTTCCAGGTCGAGCGAGACCATCAGCCCGGTACGCAGGTGATCGCGCACCACCGCCTCGGTTAATACCAGGATGGCGTCGGTGATCTGCACCAGTTGCAGCATGGCGAACACCGAGCCGCATTCGATGACGTCTGCGGGGGGCGGCAGCTGACGGCGGGCGAAAGCCGCTTCCAGCGCCACCCGTGCCGGACTGGCCTCGGGTTGCAGGATCCACGGCCAGTCCGCCACCAGTTCCGCCAGATCGGGCGTGATGCGACCGGTCAGCGGATGTCCGGTACGCACCACTACGGCCAGATGCTCGTTGCCCAGCGGCTCGAAGACGAAACGCCCGCGGTCCGCCGGCTGGGTGAACCGGGCGATGGCCACGTCGATCCGTTCCTGCTCGAGCAATTCGGTGAGCTGATCGCTGGTGTCGCCTAGGATGCGTAGCTGCAGGCCCGGCTGGCGCGCCTTGCTTTCGGCGATGGCCCGCACCACGAGGTCGGGCAAGGCACCCATGATGGCGCCGATTGCGAGATGCCCGTACCCCCCGGCGCGTCGCGCATTGAGATCTTCGGCGCAACGATCCAGACCGTTGAGGGCGCGCCTGGCGAAGTCGAGGACCTCTTCTCCCAGCGCGGTCGCTTGCAACCCGCGCGCCTGACGCTCGAACAGCACGCAGCCAAAGGCCTCCTCCACGTCCTGCAGCATGCGCGTGGTGGCCGGCTGCGACATGTGCAGGGCTTCGGCAGCACGGTGCAGATTGCGGGTCCCGGCCAGGGTCACCAGCATCAGCAGGTGCTTGTAGCGCAGCCGGCCGAACAGCGCACGGGCATGGGGGGAAGCGTTCATCGGCAGCATCCTGGAGGCGCGAGCGGAGGCGTCCAGCCGGGCTCAACGGCTCTGGCCAGGCGGGTGAGGCATACCGATACCTTAAGGGTATCGGTCCTAAACAAAAAGCGATTATCCAGGCATTGCGACTGCGACTACCTTGAGCCGTGGCCGAATCACAACAACAAGAGAGATCGCCATGCACACCACCCTGTCACCGGGGCTGGTCGCCAAGGTCACCCGGCGCCTGCTGCCCTTCCTGCTGCTGATGTACGTCATGGCCTTTCTCGACCGGGCCAACGTAGGCTTCGCCAAGGTCGCCTTCCAGGCCGATACCGGCATCTCAGACGCGGCCTTCGCCTTTGGCGCCGGGGTCTTCTTCGTCGGCTACGCCTTTCTCGAGATTCCCAGCAATCTGATCATGCACCGCGTCGGCGCCCGGCTGTGGATGTGCCGGATCATGGTCAGCTGGGGCCTGATCTCCGCCGCCATGATGTTCGCCCACACGGCGACATCCTTCTATGTGCTGCGCTTCCTGCTCGGGGTAGCCGAAGCCGGCTTCTTTCCCGGGGTCATCCTCTACCTCACCTACTGGTTTCCCTCGCGCTATCGCGCCCGGGCGCTGGGTTTCTTCTATTTCGGCGCGCCCCTGGCCTTCATCTTCGGCAGCCCGTTGTCGGGGCTGCTGCTGGAATTCGACGGCTTCGGCGGCCTGCACGGCTGGCAATGGATGTTCCTGGTGGAAGGGGTGCTGGCCAGCCTGGTGGGGGTCTGGGCCTGGTTCTACCTGGACAACCGGCCGCGCGATGCGCGCTGGCTGAGCGATGCGGAAAAGCAGGCGCTGCAAGAAGCGCTGGATGCCGAGGACGCCGCCAAGCCCCATCACGGCGGGCTGCTGCGTCTGCTCGGTCAGCCGCGCATCCTCCTGCTGTGCAGTATCTACCTGCTTATCCAGGCCAGCGTCTATGGCGTGGTCTTCTACCTGCCGACCCAGGTGGCCGGCCTGCTGGGGCAGAAGGTCGGTTTGCTGGTCGGCCTGGTCTCGGCGATTCCCTGGGTCTGCGCCCTGCTCGCCGCCTGGCTGATCCCCAGTTGGTCGGATCGTACCGGCGAACGCCGCCGCACCGCGGCCGCCACCCTGGCCATTTCCGGGCTGGGCATCGCCGCCTCGGTGACCTTCTCGCCGCTCTATGCGCTGATCGCCCTGTGCTTCGCCGCCGCCGGCTTCATCGCCGTGCAGCCGCTGTTCTGGACCTTTCCGTCCGACCAGTTGCGCGGCAGCGCCGCGGCCGGCGGCATCGCCCTGATCAACACCTGCGGCGCCATCGGCGGCTTCATCGCGCCCCTGGCCAAGCGCTGGGCCGAGGTGACCTTCGCCCACCCCGGCGCCGGCCTCTATCTGCTCGCCGGGACCACCCTGGTGGCGGCCGCCCTGATTCTCGGCCTGCGCCAGCGTCGCCAGGTCGATCCCCAAGCCCAGCTCACGCCCAGTCACTAAGGGAGCCCTTTCCATGACCCTACCCACCATCAAGCAGGTTCGTGCCTACACCCTTCGTGGCGGCGGCGCCGATTATCACGACCAGGGCGACGGCCACTGGATCGACGACCACATCGCCACGCCCATGGCCAAGTACCCGGAATACCGCCAGAGCCGCCGCAGCTTCGGCATCAACGTGCTGGGCACCCTGGTAGTGGAAGTCGAGGCCAGTGACGGTACCGTGGGCTTCTCCGTCACCACCGGCGGCGAGCTGGGCGCCTTCATCGTCGAGCGACACCTGGCGCGCTTCCTGGAGGGCGCCAAGGTCACCGACCTGGAAAAGATCTGGGACCAGATGTACCTCTCGACTCTCTACTACGGCCGCAAGGGCATCGTGCTCAACACCATCTCCGGGGTGGATCTTGCGCTCTGGGACCTGCTCGGCAAGCTGCGCCAGGAACCGGTACACCAGTTGCTCGGCGGCGCCGTCAGTGACGAATTGCAGTTCTATGCCACCGGCGCGCGCCCGGACCTGGCCAAGGAGATGGGCTTCATTGGCGGCAAGCTGCCTCTGCAGCATGGCCCGGCCGAGGGCGAGGAAGGCCTGCGCAAGAATCTCGAGGCCCTGGCGACCATGCGCGAACGGGTCGGCGACGACTTCTGGCTGATGCTCGACTGCTGGATGAGCCTGGACCTGAACTACGCCACCCGCCTGGCCCAGGGCGCCCATGAATTCGGCCTCAAGTGGATCGAGGAGGCATTGCCGCCGGATGACTACTGGGGCTATGCCGAACTCAGGCGCAACGTGCCGAAGGGCATGCTGGTCACTACCGGTGAGCACGAGGCCACCCGCTGGGGCTTCCGCCTGCTGCTGGAGATGGGTTGCTGCGACATCCTCCAGCCGGACGTCGGCTGGTGCGGCGGCCTCACCGAGCTGATCCGCATCTCGGCACTGGCCGATGCCCACAACGCCCTGGTGGTGCCCCATGGCTCCTCCGTCTACAGCTACCACTTCGTCATCACCCGCACCAACAGTCCCTTCGCCGAGTTCCTGATGATGGCGCCCAAGGCCGACGAGGTGGTGCCCATGTTCCATCCGCAGCTGCTCGACGAACCCGTCCCGGTGCGGGGCCGCATGCGCGCCTCGGCGCTGGATCGGCCCGGCTTCGGCGTGCGCCTCAATCCGGAGTGCACCCTGGAACGACCCTATCGCCACTGAGGCGTTGCCCGGGAGGGCTGGATGAAAGCGACCCAAGATACCCTGGTGACACCGGTACCGGATGCGCGCCCCGCCGCGACGCCACTACCTCCCAAGAGCGCCCGCCTCAAGCGGGTGCAGGTAGTCGCCCTGGCGCTGCTGGTGCTGGCCGGCTTCGTCAACTACCTCGACCGTAGCACCTTGGCCATCGCCAACCAGACCATCAGCGGCGAGCTTGGCTTCACGCCGACTGAGATGGGCCTGCTGCTGTCGGCCTTCGCCTGGGCCTATGCCTTCGCCCAGCTGCCCATCGGCGGCCTGCTGGATCGCTTCGGCGCGCGCCTGACCCTGGGCCTGGGCATCTGCCTCTGGTCCATCGCCCAGGGCGTGCTCGGGCTGCTCAGCAGTCTGCACCTGATGATCCTTGCCCGCGTCGGCCTGGGCATCGGCGAGGCGCCGCAATTCCCGGCCGGCGCCAAGGTGGTCAGCGAGTGGTTCAACGTGCGCGAGCGCGGCCTGCCCTCCGGCATCTTCAACCTCTCCTCCTCTCTGGGGCCGGCGATCTCCCAGCCGATCCTCACCGCCCTGCTTCTGTGGCTGGGCTGGCGGCAGATGTTCATCGCCATGGGCGTACTGGGCGTCTTGGTGGCGGCGCTCTGGTACCTGAGCTATCGCGATCGGGTCCAGGTAGCGCTGGACGCCGCCGAGCGGGCACACCTGGACGCCGGACTGCCACCCCAGGACGCCGGTCTGCGGCTGACCTTCGCCGACTGGCTGGGGTTGTTCCGCCGCCGCCTGACCTGGGGCGTGGTGATCGGCTACGTGGGCATCATCTACATGCTGTCGCTGTTCCTGACCTGGCTGCCGGCCTACCTGGAGCGGGTTCACCACCTGTCCCTGTCCCAGGCCGGCTGGGTCGCCAGCCTGCCGTTCCTGGCCGGCGCCTGTGGCGTGATCGGTGGTGGCCTGCTGGTGGATCGCCTGACCCGCAGCGGGCGCAGCCTGGCCTTCAGTCGCAAGCTGCCGATCTGCGGCGGTCTGGCCGCGGCCGGGCTATTCGCCCTGTGCAGCGCCGGGGTGACCGGCATCGGCAGCGTCATCCTCTGCTTCAGCCTGGCGCTGTTCAGCCTCAACGTGGCGGTGGCCGGCACCTGGTCGCTGGTGAGCGTCGCCGTGCCCTCGCACCAGGTGGCCTCGCTGGCCAGCATCCAGAACTTCGGTGGCTACTTCGGCGGCGCCTTCGCCCCGGTCATCACCGGCATGATCGTCCAGCAGACCGGCTCCTTCGGCCTCGCGCTCGGCATCGCCGCCGCGGTCGCGGTGGCCGGTGCCCTGAGCTATGGGCTGCTGGTGCGCCTGCCGGACACCCCTTCCTGATTCCCCTGGAGACGACCGTCATGGATCTGCCGCGCAATCCCTTCAAGGCCCGCCTCACGGGCAGCGACACCCTCTACGGTCTCTGGGCCGGCTTCGCCACCGGCTATGCCGCCGAGATCGCCGCCGGCACCGGCTACGACTGGCTGCTGATCGACGGCGAGCACGCCCCCAATACGGTGCCAAGCATCCTCGCCCAGTTGCAGGCGGTGGCGCCCTACCCCACGGCGCCGGTGGTGCGTTGCGTGACCGGCGATGCGGTGCTGATCAAGCAGTTGCTGGACATCGGCGTGCAGACGCTGATGGTGCCCATGGTGGAGACCGCCGATCAGGCCCGCGCCCTGGTGCGCGCCATGCGCTATCCGCCCCACGGCATCCGCGGCGTCGGTGGTGGCCTGGCCCGCGCCACCCGCTGGGACGCGGTACCCGACTACCTGCACAACGCTCACACCGAGTTGTGCCTGATCGTCCAGGTGGAATCGCGGCTGGGCAGCGATAACGTCGCCGAGATCGCCGCGGTGGAGGGCGTGGACGCCGTCTTCGTCGGCCCCGCCGACCTCTCCAGCGGCCTCGGCCATGCCGGCAATCCGGGCCATCCCGAGGTGCAGGCACGTATCCGCGCCGCCATCGATGCCACCCGCGCGGCCGGCAAGGTGGCCGGGATCCTGGCGCCCCAGGAAGACGATGCCCGGCGCTATCGCGACTGGGGTTGCCAGTTCGTTGCCGTCGGCATCGACATCAGCCTGTTCCGCCAGGCGGCGCTGGCCAACCTGGCCCGCTATCGCCCCCTCGAAGCGCCCCAGGCGCCCTCTCGCACCTATTGACCCGGAGTCCGCCATGGCCGATCTGCCTCTTTACCAGAACTACATCGATGGCCGCTTCCTGCCGGCCGCCGAGAACTTTCTCGTCCATAACCCGGCCACCGGCGAGGCCCTGGCCCGGGTACCGGCGTCCAGTCGCGAAGACGTCGACCAGGCCATCGCCGCCGCCCGCCGCGCCCAGAAGGCCTGGGCGCGCAAACCAGCCATCGAGCGTGCCGGCTATCTGCGGCGCATCGCGGCAAAGCTGCGTGAGCACGCACCGCGGCTGGCCCGGACCATTGTCGCCGAACAGGGCAAGGTCCAAGGCCTGGCCGAGGTGGAGGTCAATTTCACCGCCGACTATCTCGACTACATGGCCGAGTGGGCAAGGCGCATCGAAGGCGAGATCATCACCAGCGACCGACCCGACGAGCAGATCTTTCTGCTGCGCAAGCCGCTGGGCGTAGTGGCCGGCATCCTGCCCTGGAACTTCCCCTTCTTCCTGATCGCCCGCAAGCTGGCGCCGGCACTGCTCACCGGCAACACCATCGTCATCAAACCCAGCGAAGAAACCCCGATCAATGCCCATGAATTCGCCCGCCTGGTGGCCGAGACCGACCTGCCGCCCGGGGTCTTCAACCTGGTCAGCGGTGCCGGCGCCGTGGGAGGCCAGCTCAGTGCCCATGCCGGCATCGACATGGTCAGCTTTACCGGCAGCGTCGGCACCGGCTCGCGGATCATGGCCGCTGCCGCACCGCATCTGACCAAGCTCAATCTGGAACTGGGCGGTAAGGCGCCGGCCATCGTCCTGGCCGATGCCGACCTGGACCTGGCGGTACGCGCCATCCGCGATTCGCGCATCATCAACACCGGCCAGGTGTGCAACTGCGCCGAGCGCGTCTATGTGGAGCGCGCGGTGGCCGAGGACTTCATCGAGCGCATCGGCCGCGCCATGGCCGCTACCCGGTTCGGCGATCCCGAGGCCGACACCAGCGTGGAGATGGGGCCGTTGATCAACGCCGCCGGCCTGGACAAGGTGGCGGCCAAGGTCGATGTCGCCCTCGGCCAGGGTGCTCGCCTGGTCACCGGCGGCAGCCGCGCCGACCTGGGCCGCGGCTTTCACTTCCAGCCCACGGTACTGGCGGACTGTCGCGCCGAGATGCCGATCATGCGCGAGGAGATCTTTGGCCCGGTGCTGCCGATCCAGGTGGTGGACGATCTCGACGAAGCCATCGCCCTGGCCAACGACTGCGAATACGGTCTGACCTCCTCCGTCTATACGCGCAGCCTGAGCAAGGCCATGCACGCCATGCGCGAGATCGACTTCGGCGAGACCTACATCAACCGGGAAAACTTCGAGGCCATGCAGGGCTTTCACGCCGGGGTGCGCAAGTCCGGCATCGGCGGCGCCGACGGCAAGCACGGGCTCTATGAGTACACCCACACCCAGGTGGTCTATCTGCAGGGCTAGGGATCGAGGCTGGTGGCTACCCGCTTCGCTCGAATGTTCCTGGGCGAACGCGGGTCGAAACAGGCGCAATCCAAGATCAGGCACGGGCCAGCGGCCCCAGGGAGACCAGATGCAGAACTACCACATCGTACCTACCGACACCGGCTGGGAATTCAAAGAGGAACATGGCGATCGTGCCCTGCTCAAGGCGTCGACCAAGGACGCCATCGTCCACCAGGCGGCGCAATACCTGGATGGCAAGACCGGCAGCGTCAAGATCCACACCAGCGACGGTCGTATCGAGGAAGAGCGTACCTATCCACGCAGTGCGGATCCGGCCCAGTCCAAGGGCTGACGCGTCAGGACCTTGCTGCTGAGCACGGCAGGGTCCTGCTTTGACCGCATCCCCCTCGCCTACCATCCGTAGCGGTGGTATACCGTAAGACATAACAATCAGAATGGCGGTCAAGCGAGGTCAGCATGAATTCATCTCCGCGTTTCTGCTGCCAGTGCGGTAGTGCCGAACTCCGGCGTGGCCGGCCCGCTGGGGATAGCCACGAGCGGCTGCTGTGCACCGCCTGCGGCCATGTGCTCTATGACAATCCGCGGGTGATTGCCGGGTGCCTGGTGGAGCATCAGGGCCGCTATCTGCTCTGTCGCCGGGCCATCGAGCCCCGTCGGGGCTACTGGACGCTACCGGCAGGCTTCATGGAGAACGACGAGAGTGCCGAACAGGCCGCATTGCGCGAGACCTGGGAGGAAAGCGGGGTCAGGGCCCGGATCCTCGCGCCCTACTCCATCTTCAATGCCGCGGGCGTCAATCAGGTCTATCTGATCTTCCGCGCCGAATTGGTCGAAATCGACGCCGAGGCTGGCGTTGAGACCTTGGAGCGCCGCTTTTTCGCGCCGGACGAGTTGCCCTGGGCCGACCTGGCCTATCCCTCGATTCGCCAGATCCTCGAACGCCGGCTTCAAGAACAGGTACAGGGCCATCACGGCCTCTATTTCGGTACGGCCGAGGCCGGGCAGTTGCATACCCTTGGCTGACCAGTTCGGGCACTGTTGGGCTTCGACGATGGAGCCGTCTCAACCCAACCTACCTCGACCGTAGGTTGGGTTGAGCGCCGCGAAGCCCAACGAACGGGATCAGATCCCCAGGCAGAGGTACTTGATCTCCAGGTACTCTTCGATGCCGTACTTGGAGCCCTCGCGGCCCAGGCCCGAGGCCTTGACGCCGCCAAAGGGCGCGACCTCGTTGGAAATCAGGCCGGTGTTGATGCCGACCATGCCGTACTCCAGCGCCTCGGCCACGCGGAATACGCGGGACAGGTCGCGGGCATAGAAGTAGGAGGCCAGGCCGAATTCGGTGTCGTTGGCCAGCTCGATGACCTCGGCCTCGTCCTTGAAGCGGAACAGTGGCGCCAGCGGGCCGAAGGTCTCCTCCTTGGACACCTTGGCGCTCTTGGGCACGTCGGCGAGGATGGTCGGCTCGAAATAGCTGCCCCCATTGGCGTGGGCCTTGCCGCCGGCGATGACCTTGGCGCCCTGGCTCACGGCGTCGTCGATGTGTTCCTTGACCTTGGCCGCGGCCTTGGCGTCGATCAGCGGGCCGATGGTGACGCCCTCCTCCAGGCCGTTGCCGACCTTGAGCTTGGCCACCGCGGCCTTGAATTTCTCGGCGAAGGCGTCGTAGACCCCATCCTGAATATAGAGACGGTTGACGCAGACGCAGGTCTGGCCGGCGTTGCGGTACTTGGAGGCGATGGCGCCTTCCACGGCCTTGTCCAGGTCGGCGTCGTCGAAGACGATGAAGGGCGCGTTGCCGCCCAGCTCCAGCGACAGCTTCTTGATGGTGGGCGCGCTCTGCTCCATCAGCTTGGCACCGATCTCGGTGGAGCCGGTAAAGGAGATCTTGCGCACGATGGGGCTTTCGGTCAGCTCGGCGCCGATCTCGGCGGCGGAGCCGGTGACCACGCTCAGCACGCCCTTGGGAATGCCGGCGCGCTCAGCCAGTTCGACCAAGGCCAGGGCCGAGTACGGGGTCTGGCTGGCGGGCTTGATGACCATGGTGCAGCCGGCGGCCAGGGCCGGACCGGCCTTGCGGGTGATCATCGCGGTGGGGAAATTCCACGGCGTGATGGCGGCGGTGACGCCGATGGGCTGCTTGATCACCAGGATGCGCTTGTCGGCCTGGTGGCCGGGGATGGTGTCGCCATAGATGCGCTTGGCTTCTTCGGCGAACCACTCGATGAAGGAGGCGGCGTAGGCGATCTCGCCCTTGGCCTCGGCCAGCGGCTTGCCCTGCTCCAGGGTCATCAGCCGGCCCAGGTCGTCCTGGTTCTCGATCATCAACTCGTACCAGCGCCGCAGCTTGGCCGAGCGCTCCTTGGCGGTCAGGGCCCGCCAGGCCGGCAGCGCACGGTTGGCGGCGTCGATGGCGCGCTTGGTCTCGGCACGGCCGAGCTTGGGAATGGTGCCCAGGGTCTCGCCGGTGGCCGGGTTGTCCACCTGGACGGTGGCGCCGCTGTCGGCGTCGATCCAGGCGCCGTCGACATAGGCTTGCTGGCGAAACAGGGAAGCGTCTTGCAACATGAGCGGGGTTCCTCGGGAGGGGGATTGAAGGTGGTTTTCGACAGCGACCCAGCTCATTGTGCCGAGGCAGCCTGCAGCCGGGCGGCCTGGGCCGGCGAGCCCTGGTAGGCCAGCCAGAAATACAGCGGGCAGGTCACCAGCAGCCCGAACAGCCAGGACAGATCGGCGCCTGCCACCAGGTCGGCATAGGGCCCCTTGAACAACGCCGTGTTGGCGAACGGCAGCTGCACCAGGATGCCGACCGCGTAGGCGGCGATGGCATGGCCGTTGAAGCGACCGTAGCGGCCACCGTCGGCGGCGAACAATGAAGGGATGTGGTAGTCGCCGCGCTTGATCAGATAGAAGTCGATGAGATTGATGGAAGCCCAGGGCACCAGGATCATGGTCATGGCCAGTACCAGGCCGATGAATCTTTCGATGAAATCGGCCGAGGCCATGAGCGCCACGCTGCAGCAGCCCACCAGCACCAGGCTGGACAGCACCACCTTGACCTTGACGCCCGGTGTCCAGCCGGCGGCGAAGGTCTGCACGCAGGTGATGATGGCAAGTACCGCGCCATAGAGGTTGAGGGCGTTGTGGCTGATGATGTTGAGCAGGAACAGCACCATCAGCACCGGGCCCAGCCAGCCGGTGGCCTGGGCCACGGCGGCCATGGCGTCGTTACCGGCCGGCACCGCCAGCACCGCCACCACACCAAAGGAAAAGGCCAGGATGGTGCCCAGGGTGGCGCCAAGGTAGGTCGCCCAGAAAGGTCGTGCGATCCCCACGGCTTCCGGCAGATAGCGCGAATAGTCGCTGGTATAGGGCGAGAAACTCAGTTGCCAGATCACCCCCAGCGACAGCGTAGCGACGAAACCGCTGGCATTGAGGCCTCCACGGGTCAGGAAGTCCGCGGGTAGCGGCTGGGTCAGCATCATGGCGAAACCCGCCAGCAACCCCGCGCCCATGACCCAGGTACCCCAGCGATTGAGGGTATGGATGCAGCGATAACCGATCACCCCGATGGCCGTGGCGCTTAGGGCGCCGACCACGATGGCCAGCGGCATGGGTACGGCCGGCACCAGGCCTTGGATCGACTTGCCGGCCAGCACCACGTTGGAGGTGAAAAAGCCCACGTAGATCAGCGCGGTGACGCAGACGATCAGCAGGGCGCCATAGCGGCCGAACTGGCCGCGACTTTGCACCATCTGCGGAATGCCCAGCCGCGGTCCCTGGGCCGAGGCCAGGGCCAGCACCACCCCGCCGAGCAGATGCCCGAGCACGATGGCCATCAGGCCCCAGGCCAGATTTAGGTGGAAGGTCTGGACCACCATGGCGCCGGTGACGATAGGCAACGGCGCGATATTGGTGCTGAACCAGAGGGTGAAGAGATCGCGGCTATGGCCGTGGCGTTCGGCCGGGGCGACGTGATCCACGGTATGGGTTTCGATAGCGACGGCAGAGCGAGGGGCTGCGGACATCCAGGAATTCCATTGTTGTAGTTGTGGAAGACGCCTGCTGGACAGGTCGTCCTGGTGAGCAGAAAGTATTACGGTATACCAGATTACACAACCGCCTTTTGGCTTGTGGCGGTGACGTCTGGGGACTGCCGCCGAATCTCGTTACATCTCTGCTTGCCAGTTCACGTATTATGGTATACCAATAAAAACATCGACTGGCCGAGCCGTCGCGTACCGCCAACAAGAGACACCCGAGCCCTCGCGCCGAGGTGGAAGACAAGAGGTAGGCTTCTTATGAAATTTTCCCTGTTCGTGCACATGGAACGCTGGGACGAAAGCGTCAGCCATCGGCAGCTGTTCGAAGAGCTGACCGAACTGACCCTGATGGCCGAAGCCGGCGGTTTCTGCACCGTCTGGGTCGGTGAGCATCATGCGATGGAATACACCATCTCCCCCAGCCCCATGCCGATCCTGGCCAACCTGGCGGCGCGTACCTCGACCATCCGCCTGGGCGCCGGCACCCTGATTGCGCCCTTCTGGCATCCCCTGCGTGCGGCTGGCGAATGCGCCCTGCTCGACGTGATCAGTGAAGGCCGCATGGAAGTGGGCCTGGCCCGTGGCGCCTACCAGGTGGAATTCGATCGCATGGCCGGCGGCCTGCCCGCCACCGCTGGCGGCAAGCATCTGCGCGAACTGGTCCCGGCGCTGCGCAAGCTCTGGGAAGGCGACTACGCCCACGACGGCGAAGTCTGGCAATTCCCTACCTCCACCAGCGTGCCCAAGCCGGTCGGCACCCCGCCGATCTGGATCGCCGCGCGGGATCCGGATTCGCACAATTTCGCGGTGGCCAACGGCTGCAACGTCATGGTCACGCCGCTGATGAAGGGCGACGAGGAAGTGGTCGATCTCAAGCACAAGTTCGACAACGCCCTGGCCAACAATCCCGGGGTGGCCCGGCCCAAGCTGATGGTGCTGCGCCACACCCATGTGCACGCGGCGGAAGAACCCGAGGGCTGGAAGATCGGCGCCCAGGCCATCGGCCGTTTCTACCGCACCTTCGATGCCTGGTTCGGCAATAAGGAAACCCCGGTCAACGGTTTCCTCGCCCCCAGCCCGGAAGAAAAGTTCGCCGGCCGCCCGGAGTTCGAGCTGGAGAACATCCGCAAGAACACCATGATCGGCACCCCCGACGAGGTCATCACCCGCCTGCGTCACTACGAGGAACTGGGCGTCGACGAATTCAGCTTCTGGTGCGACAACAGCCTGCCCTTCGCCGAGAAGAAGAAGTCGCTGCAGTTGTTCATCGACAAGGTGGCACCGGCCTTTGCCTGATCCAGGGTCCGCGCTCCGGCGCGGACCTTCAACACGCCTAATTGCGTGGCATACCATCATCCAACAGACATCCCAGGAGTCAGCATGAGTTTCGAAATCCGCAAGGTAGTCACCTATCTCGAAGAGACCCACATCGAAGGCGGCAAGGCGACCGACAAGCCGGTGACCATGGCCGGCGTCGCCGTGGTGATCCGCAATCCCTGGGTCGGCAAGGGCTTCGTCGAAGACCTCAAGCCCGAGATCAAGGCCCACTGCTCCGACCTGGGCGCCTTCATCGTCGAGCGTCTGACCCGCGCCATCGGCGGTGCCGAGCGCATCGAGGCCTATGGCAAGGCGGCGGTGGTCGGCGCCGACGGCGAGATCGAACACGCCTCGGCGGTGATCCACACCCTCAGATTCGGCAACCACTACCGCGAGGCGGTCCAGGCCAAGAGCTACCTGAGCTTCACCAACAAGCGCGGTGCCCCGGGTACTTCCATCCAGATCCCCATGATGCACAAGGATGACGAGGGCCTGAGATCCCACTACATCACCCTGGAAATGCGCATCGAGGACGCACCGCGGGCCGACGAGATCGTGGTGGTGCTGGGCGCCGCCGACGGTGGCCGCCTGCATCCGCGCATCGGCAACCGCTACATCGACCTCGAGGAACTCGCGGCTGAAAAGGCGCGCTGAGGAGAATCCGCGAATGATCCGGTCTACAGACGCCAAGACCCCCGCCGGCACTGCCTACCGCATCGCCGGCGATGGCAGCCCGCTCGTCCTGATCCATGGCGTGGGGCTCAGCAAGGAGATGTGGGGCGGTCAACTCGCGGGCCTCGCGCCGCGCTACCAGGTGATCGCCTATGACATGCTCGGCCATGGCGAAAGCCAGCGTCCGGTGGCGCAGGCGACGCTCGACGACTATGCCGCGCAGCTCACCGAACTGCTCGATCACCTGGGGCTGGCAACGGCCGTGGTGGTCGGCTTCTCCATGGGCGGCCTGATCGCCCGGGCCTTCGCCCTGAGCCATCCGCAGCGGCTGGACGCGCTGGTGATCCTCAACAGCGTGTTCAATCGCTCGGTGGAGCAGCGTAGCGGGGTCCTGGAGCGGACCCGCCAGGCCGAACTCGAAGGCCCCGACGCCAACCTGGATAGCGCCCTGGCCCGCTGGTTCAGCCGTGAGTATCAGGGCGCCAACCCGGCGCAAATCCAGGCGCTGCGCCAGGCCTTTGCCAACAACGACCCCCAGGGCTATCTGACCACCTACGCCCTGTTCGCCACCCAGGACCGCTACGGCGCCGAGCGGCTGGACAGCCTCCAGGTGCCCACCCTGGTGGCCACCGGCGAACTGGACAGCGGCTCGACCCCGGAGATGGCGCGCCAGCTGGCCGCGCGGATTCCCCGCGCGCGCACTGCCGTGCTGGCCGACCAGCGCCATATGATGCCGGTCGAGTCACCCAAGCTGGTCAACGCCCTGCTGCTGGACTTCCTCGACGACGCCCTGGACAAGGCCCCTTCCACTTCCATCAAGGGATACGTGGCATGACCCTGCAACGTTTTCAGATGTGCATCGACGGCGAATGGACCGCGGCCCAGTCGGGCCGTACCTTCGCCAGTCTCGATCCGGCCACCGCGACCGCCTGGGCGGAATTGCCCGACGCCGACGCCGACGACGTCGACCGCGCCGTCCAGGCCGCCCAGCGCGCCTTCGAGGCGTCGGCCTGGCGTGGCCTGACCGCCAGCGCCCGCGGCAAGCTCCTGCGCCGGCTGGGCGATCTCATCGCCGCCAACAAGGAGGCCCTGGCCCAACTGGAAAGCCGTGACAACGGCAAGCTGATCCGCGAGACCCGCGGCCAGGTCGGCTACCTGCCGGAATTCTTCCACTACACCGCGGGCCTGGCCGACAAGCTCGAAGGCGGCACCCTGCCCCTCGACAAGACCGACCTCTTCGCCTACACCGTGCATGAACCCCTGGGCGTGGTCGCCGGCATCGTGCCCTGGAACAGCCCGCTTTACCTGACCGCCATCAAGGTCGCCCCGGCCCTGGCCGCCGGCAATACCGTGGTGATCAAGCCGTCCGAGCACGCCTCGGCCACCATCCTGGAGCTGGCGCGATTGGCCCTGGAAGCCGGCATTCCGCCCGGGGTGTTCAACGTGGTGACCGGCTATGGTCCGGGCGCCGGCGCGGCCCTCACCCGCCATCCGCTGGTGCGCAAGATCGCCTTTACCGGTGGCGCCGCCACGGCCCGCCACGTGGTCCGCGCCAGCGCCGAGAACTTCGCCAAGCTGAGCCTGGAGCTGGGCGGCAAGTCGCCCAACATCATCTTCGCCGACGCCGACCTCGATAGCGCGATCAACGGCGCGGTGGCCGGTATCTATGCCGCCTCCGGGCAGAGTTGCGTGGCCGGCTCGCGGCTGCTGGTGCAGGACGAGATCTACGACGAATTCGTCACCCGACTGGTAGAGCGTGCCCAGCGCATCCGCATCGGCAATCCCCAGGACGACGCCAGCGAGATGGGCCCCATGGCCACCGAGCAGCAGCTCGCCATCGTCGAGCGGCTGGTGGAAGCGGCCCTGGCCGAAGGCGCGACACTGCGCCTGGGCGGCAAGCGACCCGACACCGGCAGCGCCGGCTGGTACTACGAACCCACCCTGCTGGAATGCGACCGGCACTCGCTGCGCATCATGCAGGAGGAAGTCTTCGGCCCGGTGGCCGCGGTGATCCGCTTCAAGGACGAGGCCGAGGCCCTGCGCCTGGCCAACGACAGCGAGCTGGGCCTCGCCGCGGGCATCTGGACCCGCGACCTGGGCCGTGCCCATCGCCTGGCGCGGGACATCCGCTCCGGCATCATCTGGGTCAACACCTATCGCGCGGTCTCGGCCATGGCGCCGATCGGCGGTTTCAAGAACAGCGGCTACGGCCGCGAGAGCGGCATCGACTCGGTTCTGGCCTATACCGAAACCAAAACGGTATGGATCAATCTGTCCCAGGCGCCGATGCCCGATCCCTTTGTAATGCGTTAAACGAGGTTGGCAGTCATGATCGATCCCGCAATCTACAAGCAAGTGATGGGCGCCTTTCCGTCCGGCGTCACCGTGGTCACCACCCTGGATGCCGAAGGCAACCTCGCCGGCCTGACCGCCAGTGCCTTCAGCGCCCTGTCGCTGGATCCGGCGCTGGTGCTCTTCTGCCCCAACTACAGCTCCGACACCTACCCCCTGCTGCGTGACGGCAAGGGTTTCGCCATCCACCTGCTGAGCGCCGAACAGCAGCGTATCGCCTATGCCTTCGCCAGCAAGGGCAAGGACAAGACCCAGGGCATCGAATGGACGCGCAGCGCCCTGGGCAATCCGCTGCTGGCCGATGCCACGGCGGTGATCGAGTGCGAGCTGTGGCGCGAGTACGACGGGGGCGACCATGCCATCATCGTCGGGGCGGTGAAGAATCTGATCGTGCCGGACCAGGAGGTGATCCCGATGCTCTATCACCGGGGTCGGATGGGCGCCGCACCGATCTATGCCTGAGCGGATGGGCCCATGAACGCCTGCAGGGGGCATGCTAGACTTGCCCTCTTCCGCCCTGGCGAGCACGCGGGCCCCACGTAGTCGCGTGCCTCGTCGTCGCCTGTAGAACCGGTCCGCCAGAGAGCCCCATGAGACGCGCGCAACTAGACGACAGCTTCAAGATCACCCGCAGCCCGGTCACCCTGCGTGAAATGGTGTGCAATCGCCTGCGCCAGGCGATCCTGAACTTCCAGTTGCTGCCGGGTGACCGCCTGGTGGAGCGCGATCTCTGCGACCGCCTAGGCGTGAGCCGCACCTCGGTGCGCGAAGCCCTGCGTCATCTCGAATCCGAAGGCCTGGTGGAATTCGCCGATGCCCGCGGGCCGCGCGTCGCCATCATCACCCTGGAGGATGCCTGCGACCTCTATGAGCTGCGTTGCGTGCTGGAAGGCCTGATCGTGCAACTCTTCACCTTGCGCGCCGGCCCCCGGGAAATCGAGGCGCTGGAACAGGCCCTCGAGGAGAACCGCAAGGCCCTGGAGGGCGCCGAACTGCCAGAGGTCATCGAGACCGTGCAGAACTTCTACAACGTGCTCATGGAGGGCTGCGGCAACCGCGTCGCCGCCACCCAGCTGCGCCAGTTGCAGGCGCGGGTGAGCTACCTGAGGGCCACTTCGGTGTCCCAGGCCAATCGCCGTCAGGCGAGCAACGCGGAGATGGAGCGCATGGTCGCCGCCATCCGCAGTGGCGATGCCCTGGCCGCCCACCAGGCTTCGGTCGATCACGTCCGCGCCGCCGCCCAGGTCGCCCTCGACTACCTGCAGCGGCAACAGGAGCACCAGGGCGAACAGGCCCGTGAGCTGTTCATCCCCCGCGTGCAGGACGAGCCGCGCATCGAACGCTAGCCGTCTTCGGCCAGACGCGGCAGTGCCGTGCCTGGCCGCCTCTCTCAGAGTCCTTCGACGATGAAGATCTCGGCCCGGGCCGCCGTCTGCCGGTGCCCGCAGGCGTCCTGATACTCCGCCGAGCGATAGCAGGCCAGGGCCTGTTCGTAGGAATCGAACTCGATCACGACCCGGCGCGTCGCCCAGCCCTCTCCCTCCAGCTGCTCGGCGCGTCCGCCCCGCGCGAGGAAGCGTCCGCCATAGCGGGCGAAGGCCGCAGGGGCGCGCTCCGTATAGCCGCGATAAGCCTCGGGATCGGTCACATCGACCTCTGCAATCCAATAACCTTTCATGGCGCTTTGCCTCTTTCGCTACGTTTTGTCTCATGGTATACCAGATTACAGAACAATCCAGAACCCTGAGAGGTAGCCGTGGCCATCCATCCCATCGAAGCGATCATCGAGGATTTCCGTGCCGGCAAGATGGTCATCCTGGTCGACGACGAAGACCGCGAAAACGAAGGTGACATCCTGCTCGCCGCCGATGCCTGCACCCCTGCCGCGATCAGCTTCATGGCCCGCGAAGCCCGCGGCCTGATCTGCCTGACGCTGACCGAGGAACGCTGCCGCCAGCTCAACCTGATGCAGATGGTCAGTGACAACGGCACCGTCCACGGCACCGCCTTCACCGTGTCCATCGAAGCCGCTACCGGCGTCACTACCGGCATCTCGGCCGCCGACCGGGCGCGCACCATCGAAGCCGCGGTGGCGCCGGACGCCACCGCGCGGGACCTAGTCCAGCCCGGCCACATCTTTCCGCTACGCGCCCGCGATGGCGGCGTACTGACCCGTGCCGGCCATACCGAGGCCGGTTGCGACCTGGCGCGCCTGGCCGGTCGCGACCCTTCCGCCGTCATCGTCGAGGTGATGAACGACGACGGCAGCATGGCCCGGCGTCCGGATCTGGAACGTTTCGGCGAACGCCACGGCATCAAGCTGGGCACCATCGCCGACCTCATCCACTACCGACTGCGCCACGAACACACCGTCACCCGCATCGGCGAGAGCGAATTGCCTACCGTGCACGGCACCTTCCGCCTGCTGACCTACGAGGACCGCATCGAAGGCGGCGTACACCTGGCCATGGTGATGGGCGACATCGACCGCGAGACGCCGACCCTGGTTCGCGTCCATGCCCTGGACCCCCTGCGCGACCTGGTCGGTGCCGAATACAGCGGGCCGCCGAGTTGGACCCTGTGGGCTGCCCTGGAACGCGTCGCCCAGGAAGGCCACGGCATCGTGGTGGTGCTGGCCAACCACGAATCCTCCCAGGCGCTACTGGCCCGGGTGCCCTCGCTGACCCAGCCCAAGCGGCTGTTCGAACGCTCCCAGTCGCGCATCTATGCCGAGGTAGGCACCGGTGCCCAGATCCTGCAGGACCTGGGCGTGGGGCGTATTCGCCACCTGGGCTTGCCCCTGCGGTACGCCGGCTTGACCGGGTACGAATTGGAGATCGTCGAGACCCTGCCTTTCCCTGGCTGAAGCCTTTTCCAGAGGCCTTGGACAAGCTTGCAAAAAGTTTGGAATACCATAATATCGAATGACAAAACGGCCCGTTCGACAGGGTCGACAGCTCTACTTCGAGGTGCCGCTATCCACCTCGAATCGCACGACTCCTACAAGGCCGCGGCACCTCTGCCGCGCCGATCCAATAACAAAAGAGGGCGTCACGATGTTGCTGAAGCTTAAAGTCGTCTCTGTGGTCGCTGCCGGCCTGTTGACTACGCTGGCCCTTCCGGCCCAGGCCGAAAGTCTCAACTTCACCAGCTGGGGCGGTACCACCCAGGACGCCCAGAAGCAGGCCTGGGCCGAACCCTTCACCAAGCAGACCGGCATCCAGGTGGTGCAGGACGGCCCCACCGACTACGGCAAACTCCAGGCCATGGTGCAAAGCGGCAACGTCCAATGGGACGTGGTCGACGTGGAAGCCGATTTCGCCCTGCGCGCCGCCCAGCAGGGCCTGCTCGAACCCCTGGATTTCAAGACCATCGATCGCACCAAGATCGATCCGCGCTTCGTCAATGACCATGCGGTGGGCTCCTTCTTCTTCTCCTTCGTGCTCGGCTACAACCAGGGCAAGCTCGGCAGCAAGCAGCCGCAGGACTGGTCGGCGCTGTTCGATACCACCACCTACCCCGGCAAGCGTGCGCTCTACAAATGGCCGAGCCCTGGCGTCCTGGAGCTGGCCCTGCTGGCCGACGGCGTACCCAAGGACAAGCTCTATCCCCTAGACCTGGACCGCGCCTTCAAGAAGCTCGACACCATCAAGAAGAACATCGTCTGGTGGGGCGGCGGTGCCCAGTCCCAGCAGTTGCTTGCCTCTGGCGAAGCGACCCTGGGGCAGTTCTGGAACGGTCGCGTCCACGCCCTGCAGCAGGACGGCGCGCCAGTAGGCGTGAGCTGGAAACAGAACCTGGTCATGGCCGACATGCTGGTGGTGCCCAAGGGCGCCAAGAACAAGGACGCCGCGATGAAATTCCTGGCCGAGGCCAGCAGCGCTCGCGGCCAGGCGGATTTTGCCAATCTCACCGCCTATGCGCCGGTCAACGTCGACAGCATCGCCAAGCTGACCCCGGACCTGGCCAAGAATCTGCCCACCGCCTACGGCAGTGAGCAGGTCACCCTGGACTTCGCCTACTGGGCCCAGCACGGTGGCGAGATCGCCAGCCGCTGGAACGAATGGCTGGTGAAATGACATGTCTGCCTCCAGCTCCAGCCGGGCGGTGCTCGGCACTGCCAAGGACCGCCGTGCGCTGAACGATCCGGCGCGGACCCGGGGTGAACGCGCCGTCCGCTGGAAGGGCGCGAGTCACCTCGTCCCTGCCCTGCTGTTCCTCGGCCTGTTCTTCCTGGTCCCGTTGATCGGCCTGCTGCTGCGCGGCGTCCTCGAACCCACGCCGGGCCTGGGCAACTACCAGACCCTGTTCGCCAATGGGGCCTATGCCCAGGTGCTGCTCAACACCTTTGGCGTTGCTGCCCTGGTGACCCTGTTCAGCGTGCTGATCGGCTTTCCGCTGGCCTGGACCATCACCCTGATGCCCCGCGGCTGGGGCCGGGTGCTGTTCAACATCGTGCTGCTGTCGATGTGGACCAGTCTGCTGGCCCGTACCTACGCCTGGCTGGTGCTCTTGCAGGGCTCGGGGGTGATCAACAAGCTGCTCATGGCGATGGGCCTGATCGACGAACCCCTGGCGCTGGTCAACAACCTCACCGGGGTGGTGATCGGCATGACCTACATCATGATCCCCTTCATCGTGCTGCCGCTGCAGGCAACGTTGCAGGCCATGGACCCCATGGTGCTGCAGGCCGGCGCCATCTGCGGCGCCAGCCCCTGGACCAACTTCCGCAAGGTGTTCCTGCCCATGTGCCGCTCGGGCCTGGGCTCTGGCGCACTGATGGTATTCGTCATGTCGCTCGGCTACTACGTTACTCCGGCGCTGCTGGGCGGAGCGCAGAACATGATGCTGCCAGAGTTCATCATCCAGCAGGTGCAGTCCTTCCTCAACTGGGGCCTGGCCAGCGCCGCCGCGGCCTTGCTGATCGTCATCGCCCTGGTGCTGTTCGCCCTCTATCTCAGGTTGCAACCGGAATCCCCGGTCGACCCCCAGAACGCGAGGTAACCCCATGCTGCTGACTCCCAGTGCCCTCGGCTGGCGGCTGCGCGGTGGCCTGCTGCTGATCACCGGCGCCATCGCCGCGGTGCTCCTGCTGCCCATCGTCTTCATCGTGCTGCTGTCGTTCGGCTCGTCCCAATGGCTGGTCTTTCCGCCGCCCGGCTGGACGCTCAAGTGGTACCAGCAATTCTTTTCCAACCCGGAGTGGATGCAGGCGGCCCTGGCGAGCCTCAAGGTGGCGCTGCTGACCACCCTGGTTTCGGTAGCCCTGGCGGTGCCTTGCGCCTTCGCCCTGGTGCGCGGCAAGTTTCCCGGGCGCAAGACGCTCTATGCGGTCTTCACCCTGCCGATGATCGTGCCACTGGTGGTGATCGCCGTGGCCATCTATGCCCTGTTCCTGCGCCTGGGCTACACCGGCACCCTGCTGGCCTTCGTGGTCAGCCACGTGATCGTCGCCCTGCCCTTTGCCCTGATCGCTGTCATCAACTCGCTCAAGCTGTTCGATCAGTCCATCGAGGATGCCGCGGTGATCTGCGGCGCCTCGCGCCTGCAGGCCATCTACCGGGTGACCCTGCCGGGGATCTGGCCGGGGGTGTTCGCCGGCGCTCTGTTCGCCTTCCTGGTGTCCTGGGACGAGGTGGTGCTGAGCGTGATGATGGCCAGCCCCAACCTGCAGACCCTGCCGGTGAAGATGTGGGCGACGCTGCGCCAGGACCTGACACCGGTGATCGCCGTGGCCTCCACGGTGCTGATCGGCCTTTCCCTGCTGGTGATGCTCGCGGCTGCCCTGCTGCGCCGCCGCCAACCCCTTTCCCGCTGAGCTCCCGGAGCCTGCCATGAGCGCCGTACTCCAGAACAACGCCCCCGCGGCCCCGCTGGTCCGCCTGCAGAACCTGAACAAGCACTACGGCGATTTCACCGCCGTGGATGATCTCTCGCTGGACATCCAGGAGGGCGAGTTCCTCACCTTCCTCGGCTCCAGCGGCTCCGGCAAGTCCACCACCCTGTCGATGCTGGCGGGCTTCGAGACGCCCAGTTCCGGCGCCATCAGCGTGGCTGGCCGCTCGCTGCTGAGGGTCCCACCGCACCAGCGCGACATCGGCATGGTGTTCCAGCGCTATTCGCTGTTTCCGCACCTGTCGGTGCGCGACAACATCGGCTTCCCCCTGGATATCCGCAAGATCGGCGCCGCCGAACGCAACCAGAAGGTCGACGCCATGCTGCGCCTGGTGCAGCTCGAAGCCTTCGCCCATCGGCGTCCCGCGCAACTCTCCGGCGGCCAGCAGCAGCGAGTGGCCATCGCCCGGGCGCTGGTCTACGAACCACGCATCCTGCTGATGGACGAACCCCTGGGCGCGCTGGACAAGAAGCTGCGTGAAGACCTGCAGGACGAGCTGCGCCAGCTGCACCGTCGCCTGGGCATCACCATCGTCTACGTGACCCACGACCAGGAGGAGGCGCTGCGGCTATCCCAGCGCATCGCCATCTTCAGCCACGGGCGCATCGTCGGCCTGGGCAGTGGCTACGACCTCTACCAGAATCCGCCGAACGCCTTCGTCGCCGCCTTTCTCGGCAACTCCAATTTCCTGCGCGTGACCGCGCGCGCCCAGGCGCATTGCGCGTTCGAGGGCCAGGAACTGGCGATGCGGCCCACCGCCAGCGTCAGACCGAACCAGGAACTGCTCCTGATGCTGCGCCCGGAAAAGCTGCAGCTGCTGACCACCGAACAGGCGGCGACCCTGGCCATGCCGGCGGGCTGGAACGAGATCCCGGCCCGGGTGGGCGAGGCCCTCTTCCTCGGGGAAAGCCAGAGCTGCGTGCTGCAGACTGCCGGTGGTGCCCAGCTGATGGTCAAGTCTCTGGCCCATACCCAGGGCCTGCAACCTGGCCAGGTGGTACGCCTGCGCTGGGCCGCCAGCGATGCCTGCGTCTACACCGAGTGGAACGACGCCGACCTGACCAAGGCCGCCGCCCACTGAGGCCGGAGGGCGGGCCTCGCGCGTCCGCCTCAGCCCGCCGCCGATACTAGAAACTGCCGAAACGCCTGGGCGCCGGGTCCCAGGCGCTCCTCGGGGCTCCAGATCAACCCCAGCTCCATGGGCGGGATGGCATCGGCCACCGGGCGCGCTTCCAGCTTGCGGCCTTCCAGGGACCAGCCGCGATAGAGCATGTCGGACAGGATGGTCACGCCAAAGCCATGGGCGACCAGGCCGCGCAGGGATTCCATGGACGAGGTCTTGAACACCACGTTGGGTTCCAGGCCGGCCGCGCGCCAGTAGCGCAGGGTGGAGGTTTCCCCTTCGTCCACCGTGGCGAGGATATAGGGATAGGGCGCGATGTCGGCCAGGCTGACCTGCTCCGGAGCGAGCAAGGGATGGGCGCTGGGCAACCAGAGCTGGCGCGGCGAACGCATCAGCAGATGGCGCTCGAAGGGCTGCGCGGCGTCGACGTTGGAGATGACCGTGAGACCCAGCTCCAGGGTCCCATCGTTGATGCCCGCCTCGATGCTGGGTCTGTCCATGTCGCGCAGGTCGATGTCGATCTGCGGATAGCTGCGCTTGAAGCGCGCCAGGAGGGTCGGCAGGTAATAGCCGAGCACCGCATAGGAAGCCCCGACCCGGGCCTGGCCGGTCAGGGCATGACTCTGGAACAGCGGCTGACTCACGGCGTCCTGCAGGGTGTCGAGGATGTGTCGGGCATGGTGGTAGAACTGGTGCCCCTCGGCCGTGAGCTTGACGCCGTGGGGCAGGCGCTCGAATAGCCGCACGGCGAGCAGGGCCTCCAGCTGGCTGACCGCCGTGGTGACCGCCGACTGGCTGACGTTGACCGCGCTGGCGGCCAGGGAAAACTGGCTGTTCTCGGCGGCGGCGACGAAGTAGCGCAGCTGCCGCATCGAAATGTCCTTGAGCACTGCCATCTGATTTTCCAATACCTGGATTCTATTTTTATCGTTTCACGATAGCGCATTTCCTCTCCTAGACTCAGAGGCACAGGCGCGCCGCGGTCCTCTCGCGGTCGCCATGACAAGAACAATGAACAGGAGGACGGGTCATGCGCGCCCTGGCGCCCGCGTTCCGCAGCCGCGCTCCGTGCGCACCCTTGTCCTACCGTTGGCCGCCCTGCCCGACGGTTTTCCAGCGTCCACCTGCGCGCCACGCCCGCGCCTGGTCATCAGCGCTGCCCCGTCCTGTTTTTTTCAGCTCCGCGCCGTACCGGGTGGCCGCCCCATGCGCGCCCGATCGGCCGACCGCTCTCACCCGACAATCCCAACAATAGGTGACCCCATGAGCTACCCGAGTCTCAACTTCGCCCTGGGCGAGACCCTCGATCTGCTGCGCGATCAGGTGCGCACCCTGGTCGCCCGCGAGGTAGCGCCTCGCGCGGGCGAGATCGATGCCAGCAACAGCTTTCCCATGGACCTGTGGCGCACCTTTGGTGACCTGGGCTTGCTCGGCATCACCGTGGGCGAGGAGTACGGCGGCTCCGGACTCGGCTATCTCGCCCATGCAGTGGTCATGGAGGAGATCAGCCGCGGCTCCGCCTCGGTCGCCCTCTCCTATGGCGCCCACTCCAACCTCTGCGTCAACCAGATCCATCGCAACGGCACCATGGAGCAGAAGGCGCGCTACCTGCCCCGGCTGGTCAGCGGCGAGCACGTCGGCGCCCTGGCCATGAGCGAGCCCAACGCCGGTTCGGACGTGGTCTCCATGAAGCTACGCGCCGAGCGGCGTGGCGATCGCTTCGTGCTCAATGGCAGCAAGACCTGGATCACCAACGGTCCCGATGCCCATACCTATGTGATCTACGCCAAGACCGAGCCGGAACAAGGCGCCCATGGCATCACCGCCTTCATCGTCGAGCGTGACTGGAGCGGTTTCAGCCGCGGCAGTAAGTTCGACAAGCTGGGCATGCGCGGCTCCAACACCTGCGAGCTGTTCTTCGACGACGTCGAGGTGCCGGAGGACAACGTGCTGGGGCAGGTGAACGGGGGCGTGAGGGTGCTGATGAGCGGCCTGGACTACGAGCGCGTGGTCCTCGCCGGCGGCCCGGTGGGCATCATGCAGGCCTGCCTGGACGTGGTCCTGCCCTACGTCCATGACCGCAAGCAATTCGGCCAGAGCATCGGCGAATTCCAGCTGATCCAGGGCAAGGTGGCCGACCTCTACACCGGTCTCGCCGCCAGCCGTGCCTATCTCTATGCCGTGGCCCAGGCCTGCGACCGTGACGAGACCACCCGCAAGGACGCCGCCGGGGTGATCCTCTACACCGCCGAGAAGGCCACCCAGATGGCCCTGGAAGCCATCCAGATCCTCGGCGGCAACGGCTATATCAACGAGTACCCCACCGGTCGCCTGCTGCGCGATGCCAAGCTCTATGAGATCGGCGCCGGCACCAGCGAGATCCGCCGCATGCTGATCGGGCGCGAGCTGTTCAACGAAACCCGGTGAGGAGTCCTCCATGACCGTGCTGACCTCCACCCTGAACCGCCGCACCCCGGACTATCAACGCAACGCCGCCGCCATGGCCGAACAACTGGCCCGGCTCGACGCGCTGCTGGCGCGCATCCGCGAAGGCGGCGGCGCCAAGGCCCAGGCGCGCCATAGCGCCCGCGGCAAGCTCTTGCCCCGCGAGCGCATCGACCAACTGCTGGACCCCGGCTCGCCCTTTCTGGAGATCGGCGCCCTGGTGGCCCTCGACGTTTATGAGGACGAGGTGCCGGCGGCCGGGGTAGTGGCCGGCATCGGCCGCATCGAGGGCGTCGAGTGCATGATCATCGCCAACGACGCCACGGTGAAGGGCGGCTCCTACTATCCGCTGACGGTGAAGAAGCACCTGCGCGCCCAGGCCATCGCCCTGCAGAATCGCCTGCCCTGTCTGTATCTGGTGGATTCCGGCGGCGCCAACCTGCCGCGCCAGGAAGACGTCTTCCCCGACCGCGAGCACTTCGGGCGGATCTTCTTCAACCAGGCGACCATGAGTGCCCAGTGCATCCCACAGATCGCCGTGGTGATGGGCTCTTGTACCGCTGGCGGCGCCTATGTGCCGGCCATGAGCGACGAGACCATCATGGTGCGCCAGCAGGCCACCATCTTTCTCGCCGGGCCGCCGCTGGTGAAGGCCGCCACCGGCGAGGTGGTCAGCGCCGAGGAACTGGGCGGCGCCGACGTCCACTGCCGTACCTCCGGCGTGGCCGATCACTATGCCGAGAACGACGCCCATGCCCTGGCCCTGGCGCGGCGCTGCATCGCCAACCTCAACTGGCGCAAGCTGGGTGAGTTGCAGCTCAAGGCGCCAATCGCCCCGCTGTATCCAGCCGAGGACCTTTACGGCCTGGTCCCGGCCGATCCCAAGCAGCCGCTGGAGGTGCGCGAGGTGATCGCCCGGCTGGTGGACGGCAGCGTCTTCGACGAATTCAAGGCGCAGTTCGGCACCACCCTGGTCTGTGGCTTCGCCCATCTGCAGGGTCATCCGGTGGCCATCCTCGGCAACAACGGCATTCTCTTCGCCGAATCGGCGCAGAAAGGCGCGCACTTCATCGAGCTGGCCTGCCAGAGACGCATCCCCCTGCTCTTCCTGCAGAACATCACCGGCTTCATGGTCGGCAAGAAATACGAGGAAGGCGGCATCGCCAAGCACGGCGCCAAGCTGGTCACCGCGGTGGCCTGCGCCCGGGTGCCCAAGTTCACCGTGATCATCGGCGGCAGCTTTGGCGCCGGCAACTACGGCATGTGCGGTCGCGCCTACGATCCGCGCTTCCTGTGGATGTGGCCCAACGCGCGCATCGGCGTGATGGGCGCCGAGCAGGCGGCCGGGGTGCTGGTGCAGGTCAAGCGTGAGCAGGCCGAACGTGCCGGAGAAGCCTTCGACGACGAAGAGGCGGCGCGCATCAAGGCACCCATCGTCGAGCAGTACGAGCGTCAGGCCCATGCCCACTATTCCAGCGCGCGCCTATGGGACGACGGAGTGATCGACCCGGCCCAGACCCGCGAGGTCCTCGCCCTGGCCCTGTCGGCCAGTCTCAACGCCCCTCTCGAGCCGACGACCTTCGGCGTCTTCCGGATGTAGGCCATGACTGACTTCCAAACCCTGGATCTGACCCGCGACCCGCGCGGCTTCGCCACCCTCTGGCTCGACCGTCCGGACCGCCACAACGCCCTGGATGCACGGATGATCGCGGAGTTGGGCACAGCGCTCACCGAGATCGCCGCCGATGCCGAGCTGCGCTTTCTGCTCGTACGCGGGCGCGGCCGGCACTTCTGCGCCGGCGCGGATCTCGCCTGGATGCAGGCGTCCGCCACCCTGGACGCGGCCGCCAACCAGGCCGACACCGAGCGCCTGGCCGAGGTGATGTATCGCCTGCAGGCCTTGCCAATGCCCACCCTCGCCGTGGTGCAGGGCGCAGCCTTTGGCGGCGCCGTGGGTCTGGTCAGTTGCTGCGACCTCGCCGTGGCTGCCAGTGACGCCACCTTCTGCCTGTCGGAGGTGCGCATCGGCCTGGTGCCCGCCGTCATCGGCCCCTTCGTCATCCGCGCCCTGGGCGAACGGGTGGCACGGCGCTACATGCTGGGTGCCGAACGCTTCTCCGGTGCGCGCGCCGCCGAGCTGGGCCTGGTCGCCGAGACCGCGCCCGCCGCCGACCTGGAGCCCCTCGTGGAAGCCTGGATCGCCCGCCTGCTGGACAACGGTCCTCAGGCCTTGCGGGCCTGCAAACGGCTCCTGGACGGCGCCGGCGATGGTGTGCCGAGCCCCACGGTGCGCCAGTTCACCGAGGGCCTGATCGCCGCGGTCCGCGTCACCCCTGAAGCCCAGGAAGGCCTAGCTGCTTTCCTGGAAAAGCGCCGCCCCGCCTGGCAGGAGACCACGCCATGACCTTCGACCGTCTGCTCGTCGCCAACCGAGGCGAGATCGCCTGCCGGGTGATGCGCACCGCCAAGGCCCTGGGCCTGGGCACCGTCGCCGTGCACAGCGCCATCGACGCCAGGGCACGCCATGTGCGCCAGGCCGACCTGGCGGTAGACCTCGGGGGCGCCAAGCCGGCCGACAGCTACCTGGCTGGCGAGCGGATCATCGCCGCTGCCCTCGCCACCGGCGCCCAGGCCATCCACCCTGGTTATGGCTTTCTGTCCGAGAACGCCGCCTTCGCCGAAGCGGTGGCCGCGGCGGGACTGGTCTTCGTCGGGCCGCCCGCCGCGGCGATTCGCGCCATGGGCAGCAAGTCCGCGGCCAAGGCGCTGATGACCGACGCCGGGGTGCCCCTGGTGCCGGGCTATCACGGCGAGGACCAGTCCCTGGCCACCTTTCGCGACGCCGCGGCACGCATCGGCTATCCGGTCCTGCTCAAGGCCACCGCCGGCGGTGGCGGCAAGGGCATGAAGATCATCGAGCGCGAAGCCGACCTGGCCGAAGGTCTCGCCTCCGCCCAGCGCGAAGCGCTCTCGGCCTTTGGCGATGCGCGGATGCTGGTGGAGAAGTACGTGCTGCAACCGCGTCACGTGGAGATCCAGGTCTTCGCCGACGGGCACGGCCATTGCCTCTATCTCAACGAACGCGACTGCTCCATCCAGCGCCGCCACCAGAAGGTGATCGAGGAAGCCCCTGCGCCTGGCCTCACACCTGAGCTACGGCGGGCCATGGGCGAAGCCGCGGTACAGGCGGCCCAGGCCATCGGCTATGTGGGGGCCGGCACCGTGGAATTCCTGCTCGACGCCCGCGGCGACTTCTTCTTCATGGAAATGAATACCCGGCTGCAGGTCGAGCACCCGGTCACCGAGGCCATCACCGGCCTGGATCTGGTGGCCTGGCAGTTGCGCGTCGCCGCCGGTGAGGCGCTGCCCCTCACCCAGGCCCAGGTGCCCCTGCACGGCCATGCCATCGAGGTGCGCCTCTATGCTGAGGACACCGACCAGGGCTTCCTGCCGGCCTCGGGCACCCTGCAGCTCTACCGCGAGCCCACGGCGGGTCCGGGTAGGCGCGTGGACAGCGGCGTGGAGGAAGGCGACGAGGTATCGCCCTTCTATGATCCCATGCTGGCCAAGCTCATCGGCTGGGGCGACAGCCGCGAACAGGCGCGCCAGCGACTGCTGGCCATGCTTGATGAAACCGCGGTGGGCGGCTTCGCCACCAATCTCGCCTTCTTGCAGCGCCTGCTTGCCCATCCGGCCTTTGCCGCGGCCGAGCTGGATACCGGCTTTATCGAGCGTCACCGGGATGCCTTGCTGCCCGCACCCGGGGAGCTGCCGGAGGCCTTCTGGACCCTGGCGGCCCAAGCCTGGCTGGCGACGCTGCCGGCCACTGCCGACCCGACGTCGCCCTGGGCTTCCCGCCAGGGCTGGCGCCTGGGTGGACCGCCACTTGTCTCGCTACGCCTGGCCTGTCGCGGCGAGGTGCGCCTCGTCACCCTGCCCGGTTCGTCGGCGGTCGAGCTGAGCGGTGATCGCCTCCATTGGCATGCAGACGACATCCGCCAGAGCGCCAGGCTCTATCGCCGTGGGCAGGTGCTGTTCCTCGAATGGCAAGACCGTTTCGAAGCCGTCATCTGGGCCGATCCCCTCGCCGAGGTCGCGCGCCGGGCCGATGCCGGTGGGCTCACGGCGCCGATGAACGCCAGTGTGGTAGCCGTCTCGGTGGCGGTGGGTGACAGCGTGGACGCCGGTACGCCGCTGGTGGTGCTGGAGGCGATGAAGATGGAACACAGCATCCGCGCGCCCCGCGCCGGCGTCGTGACCGCGCTGTTCTGCAGCCCTGGCGAACTGGTGGCCGAGGGCACAGCCCTGGTGGAACTGGAGGAGTCGGCACCATGAGCGATGCCCTGCCGTCCCGGGTGCGGGTGGTCGAGGTCGGGCCACGCGATGGCCTGCAAAACGAACCCCAGGCGCTTGGCATTGCCGAGCGCATCCAGCTGTGCGAGGCCCTGGTCGCCAGCGGCGTGCAACATCTGGAAGTGGGCAGCTTCGTTTCGCCCAAGTGGGTGCCGCAGATGGCGGGGACCGCCGAGGTACTGGCGGGACTGGGCCGCCCGGCGGGCGTGATCCGTTCGGTACTCGTGCCCAATATGAAAGGCTTCGAAGCCGCCCTGGCGGCGGGGGTGGATGAAATCGCCGTCTTCGCCGCCGCTTCGGAGGGCTTCTCCCAGCGCAACATCAACTGCTCCATCGCCGAGAGCCTGGCGCGCTTCGTGCCAGTGGTCGAGGGCGCGCGGGCGGCGGGGATCCGGGTGCGAGGCTATGTATCTTGCGTGCTGGGCTGCCCCTACGACGGCCAGATCGCACCTGATCAGGTGGCGAGCGTGACGCGCGAGCTGCTGGAGCTGGGCTGCGCCGAAGTCTCCCTGGGGGACACCATCGGCGTCGGTACCCCCGGCCGAACCCGGGCGCTCTGGCAGCGACTGGGTCGGGAGGTGCCGCTCACCCGGCTGGCCGGGCATTTCCACGACACCTATGGCCAGGCCCTGGCCAATGTCTATGCCAGTCTGCTCGAAGGCGTCGCGGTGTTCGACAGCGCCATCGCCGGCCTGGGGGGCTGCCCCTATGCCCAGGGCGCCAGCGGCAATGTCGCCAGCGAGGACTTGGTCTATCTGCTCGACGGCCTGGGCATCGCCAGCGGTCTCGACCTGCCCCAGCTCATCGAGGCGGGCCACCAGGTGTCCGCCCAGCTGGGGCGGCGCAACGAGTCCCGGGTCGGTCGCGCCCGGGCAGCGCGAGCGGTCGACTAGCAAAGGCTCTGGCGGACGCCCATGGCAACCGCCGGGGCTTGCTCCCATAATGGCGGTCTCTCTCATCCAAGGACCCGTTTTGGCCAGGAAGTCCCGACGCGAACTCGCCCAGCTCGATGGCACCACCGAGCTGCCCCTCACCGTGCGCGAGGTCGCCCTCGCCGCCGGGGTGTCGCCCATCACCGTGTCCCGGGCGCTGCATCGGCCGAGTCTGGTGAGCGCCGCCACTCGCGAGCACGTCCTGGCGGTGGTCAAGGAGCTGGGCTATGTGCCCAATCTGCTGGCGGGCAGCCTCGCCTCCAGCAAGAGTCGCCTGGTGGCCATCCTGCTGCCCACCATCGCCAATTCCATCTATGCCACCGTGGTGCAGGCGATCATGGAGCGGCTCACCGAGGCGGGCTACCAGGCGCTGATCGGTCCCACCGGCTATTCACCGGAAAAGGAAGAGGAACTGCTGGAAGCCATCCTCGGCCGCCGGCCCGATGGCATCGTCCTTACCGGCACCCTGCACACCCCGGCCAGTCGCGAGCGGCTGGCGGCGCTGAACATCCCGGTGGTGGAAGCCTGGGACCTGAGCGCCGAGGCCCTGGACATGCAGGTGGGCTTTTCCCATGAGCAGGTCGGCATGGCCCTGGCGGATCACTTCGTCGCCCGCGGCTATCGCCGCTTCGGGGTGATCTCGGTGGACGATCCCCGCGCCATGCGCCGCAACCTGGCGCTGCAGGCGCGGCTGGCCGAGCTGGGTATCGGCGAAGTGCCCATGGAAGTGCTGCCGCTGCCCGCCACCTGGGAGGTCGGCCGGATCGGCCTGGCGCGCCTGCTGGAACGCCCGGTGCCACCGGAACTGGTGCTGTGCAGCTCCGATACCCTGGCCCTGGGCGTGGTGGCCGAGGCCAACAGCCGCGGCCTGCGCATTCCCGAGCAGCTGGCGGTAATGGGTTTCGGCGACACCACCAATGGCCGCTTCGCGACCCCGGCGCTGTCCACCGTCAGCGTCAACGCCGATGTCATGGGCCGCAGCGTCGCCCAGTCGCTGCTCAACCGGCTCGCCGGCGAGCGGACCGCGGTCAACCTCGACACCGGTTTCGTTCTCATCGAGCGCCAGAGCTCCTAACGGATTTTTTGCACCCCACCACAGATTTACCGGTTGAATGATAGCGTTATCTGTTTAATGATAACGCTATCGTTGTCAGACGACTTACAACATAAGACCGCTGCTCGATCTCCGCCCGCACACAAAAACAAACCAGTGGGAGCTCTCCATGCAAGAAACCAAGCAGACGCGCGTCCGCTATCTGATCCTGTTCATGCTGTTCGTCGTGACCACGATCAACTATGCCGACCGCGCCACCATTTCCATCGCCGGCTCCGCCCTGCAAAAAGACCTCGGCATCAGTGCCGTCTCCCTCGGCTACATCTTCTCCGCCTTTGGTTGGGCCTATGTGCTCGGTCAGATCCCGGGCGGCTGGTTGCTGGATCGCTTCGGTTCGAAGAAGGTCTATGCGGCGAGCATCTTCACCTGGTCGGTGTTCACCTTGCTGCAAGGCTACATCGGTGAATTCGGCATCGGCACCGCGGTATTCCTGCTGTTCGCCCTGAGATTCATGGTCGGTCTGGCCGAGGCGCCCTCCTTCCCCGGTAACGCCCGCATCGTCGCCGCCTGGTTCCCCACCAAGGAGCGCGGCACCGCCTCGGCGATCTTCAACTCGGCGCAATACTTCGCCACCGTGCTGTTCGCGCCGCTGATGGGCTGGATCGTTTATCACTTCGGCTGGCAGCACGTCTTCGTGGTGATGGGCGTCCTGGGCATCGCCTTCTCGGCGGTCTGGATGGCGGTGATCTACAGCCCCCGTGAACATCCCCGGGTCAATGCCGCCGAAGTCGAGTACATCGCCAGCAACGGCGGTCTGGTCGACCTGGATACCCCCGGCAAGAAGAGCGAAGGCCCGAAGTGGAGCTACATCGGCCAGCTGCTGACCAATCGCATGATGGCCGGCATCTACCTGGGCCAATTCTGCATCAACGCCCTCACCTACTTCTTCCTGACCTGGTTCCCCGTGTACCTGGTGCAGGAACGTGGCATGACCATCCTCAAGGCCGGCATCATCGCCTCCCTGCCGGCCATCTGCGGCTTCATCGGCGGCGTGCTGGGCGGGGTGATCTCCGACTACCTGCTGCGTCGCGGCAACAGCCTGAGCGTGGCACGCAAGACCCCCATCGTCGCCGGCATGCTGCTGTCGATGAGCATGATCCTCTGCAACTACGTCGACGCCGACTGGATGGTGGTGGGCTTCATGGCCATGGCCTTCTTCGGCAAGGGTATCGGCGCCCTGGGTTGGGCGGTGGTGTCCGACACCTCACCCAAGCAGATCGCCGGCCTCTCCGGTGGCCTGTTCAACACCATCGGCAACCTGTCCTCCATCACCACCCCGATCATCATCGGCTACATCATCGCCGCCACCGGCTCCTTCAAGATGGCCCTGGTGTTCGTCGGCGCCAATGCCCTGGTGGCCGCCATCAGTTACCTGTTCGTCGTGGGCGAGATCAAGCGCGTCGAGTTGCGTGGCGTACCCACGCCGCCCGCCGAAGCCCCGCTCGCCGCTGAAACCTCTCGCTGATCGACAAGGAGCCCGACCATGACTCAATTCAATGCCAACCCGGCCCTGCACACCGGCACCCCGGTGGTCACCTCGCTGGAGGTCGTCCCCGTCGCCGGCCAGGACAGCATGCTGCTCAACCTCAGCGGCGCCCACGGCCCCTACTTCACCCGCAACGTGCTGATCCTCAAGGACAACGCCGGTCGCACCGGCGTTGGCGAGGTGCCCGGCGGCGAGACCATCCGCCAGACGCTGGAAGACGCCCGCCAGTTCCTGATCGGCCAGCCGCTGGGCCAGTACCAGCGCATCCTCGGCCAGGTCCGCCAGGCCTTCGCCGGCCGCGATGCCAGCGGCCGTGGCCTGCAGACCTTCGACCTGCGGGTCACCATCCACGCGGTGACCGCCATCGAAGCCGCCCTGCTCGACCTGCTCGGTCAGCACCTGGAGGTGCCGGTGGCCGCCCTGCTCGGCGAAGGTCAGCAGCGCGATGCCGTGGACATGCTCGGTTACCTGTTCTATGTCGGCGACCGCAACAAGACCACGCTGGACTATCGCAGCGAAGCCGAGAGCGACGACGCCTGGTTCCGCGTGCGCAACGAAGAGGCCCTGACCCCCGAGACGGTGGTGCGCCTGGCCGAGGCCGCCTATGACCGCTACGGCTTCAAGGACTTCAAGCTCAAGGGCGGCGTGCTCAGCGGCGACGCCGAGATCGAGGCGGTCACCGCCCTGGCCGAGCGCTTCCCCGAGGCACGCGTGACCCTGGACCCCAACGGCGCCTGGTCGCTCAAGGAAGCCATCCGCCTGTGCCGCGACCAGCACCACGTACTGGCCTATGCCGAGGATCCCTGTGGCGCCGAGAACGGCTACTCCGGTCGCGAAGTCATGGCGGAATTCCGTCGCGCCACCGGCCTGCCCACCGCCACCAACATGATCGCCACCGACTGGCGCCAGATGGGTCACGCCATCCAGCTGCAATCGGTGGACATCCCCCTGGCCGATCCGCACTTCTGGACCATGCAGGGCTCGGTGCGGGTGGCGCAGATGTGCAACGACTGGGGCCTGACCTGGGGTTCGCACTCCAACAACCACTTCGACATCTCCCTGGCCATGTTCACCCACGTCGCCGCCGCGGCGCCGGGCAAGATCACCGCCATCGACACCCACTGGATCTGGCAGGACGGTCAACGCCTCACCCGCCAGCCCCTGGAGATCAAGGGCGGCCTGGTCGAGGTGCCGCAGCAGGGTGGCCTGGGCGTGGAGCTGGACCTGGACGCCCTCGCCCGCGCCCATGAGCTGTACAAGACCAAGGGCCTGGGCGCGCGGGACGACGCCATGGCCATGCAATTCCTCTCGCCCAACTGGACCTTCGATAACAAGAAGCCCTGCCTGGTGCGCTAGGCCCTCGGCCCGCCAACAGCGCCCGCTCCGGACTCTCCGGGGCGGGCGCTGTTTCCGTTCCAGCGTCCGAAACATCGTTTTACACCTACCGATAGCCTGCTAAGCGTTCGTTAAGCTCACCGGATCGACACTGAACTCAAGGTATCTCGCAACCCTGCCCGATACCCCCGCGGTTCCAGTTACTTTCGTATCCGGGAGAAGCACATGAACCTCAATCGTCGTATCGCCAAGAGCCTTCTCGTCCTGACCCTCACCTCGGTGTTTTCCACCGCCGCCCTGGCCGACACCCGACCCGACATCGCCACCCAGCAGGTCGCCACTCTGCCGGCGATCTCCCAGCAGGGCCAGCAGGCCTTCATGGACGTGGTCGCTGCCCGCCAGGACCTCTTCGAGGCCCATGTCGATCAGGCCAAGCAGCAACTGGCCGCCGCCGAAAGCGCGCTGCAGACCGCCCAAACCGACAAGACCGCCTACCTCAAGTCGGCCAGGGACCTGCGCGGTCAGGACGGCAAACTCATGGAGGTCTCCGCGCAGGACGCCAAGGCCACGTCCTGGCTGCCGATCTGGAGCGGCATGGCGCTACATGACGACTATGTCGCCACCCCGGCCAAGAATCAGGCCGTGGCCCGGGCCAACGAGAAGATCCAGCAGGGCGACACCCAGGGCGCCGGCGAGATCCTCAAGGTAGCCGGCGTCGACGTCGACTACTCCACTGCGGTGCTGCCGGCCCAGGAAACCCTAGACCTGGTGCACCGGGCCAACCAGGAGCTGGGCCACGAGCAATACTGGCAGGCGAACCTGACGCTCAAGCAGGTGCAGAACAGCCTGAGATTCGACAACGCCAATGTCGACGTGACCCCCACCAGCTGGTTCTCAAAAACCACCTCGATCTTCACCCCGGTCGACAAGACCTGAGCCGGCCGCAAGCACCTGAGTTGAAAGGAATCGTTAACTTCAGCGTAACGATTCCGTCCTCAGGTTGATTGAACGCCCGGCAGTCGAGGGCTAGGGTGACTCCACGACAGGTGATTCGTGGAGCCCCCAATGACAACGACATCCTCCCCACCGGCTCGGATCGCCAGGCGCCGCAGCGACAAGCAGCAGCGCCTGGACCGGGTGGCCACGCTGGCCGATGGCAAGGTGTTGCCCACCGCCTCCATCGTCGCCGCCCTGGAACAGCTGCTGGCCCCCGGCGACCGGGTGGTGCTGGAAGGCAACAACCAGAAGCAGGCCGACTTCCTCTCCCGCAGCCTCGCCCAGGTCGATCCGGCCCGGCTGCACGACCTGCACATGATCATGCCCAGCGTCGGTCGCGCCGAGCACCTGGACCTGTTCGAGCGCGGCATCGCCCGCAAGCTGGACTTCTCCTTTGCCGGCACCCAGAGCCTGAGGATCAGCCAGCTGCTGGAGGACGGCCTGCTGGAAGTCGGCGCCATCCACACCTACATCGAACTCTATGCCCGGCTGCTGGTGGACCTGATTCCCAAGGTGGTGCTCAGCGCCGGTTTCATGGCCGATCGCGCCGGCAACATCTATACCGGCCCCAGCACCGAGGACAGCCCGGCGCTGATCGAGCCGGCGGCCTTCAGCGACGGCATCGTCATCGTCCAGGTCAACCAGCTGGTGGACGATGTCTCCGAGCTGCCACGGGTGGACATCCCGGCGGACTGGGTGGATTTCGTGGTGGTGGCCGATCGGCCCTTCTATATCGAGCCGCTGTTCACCCGCGATCCGCGCCACATCAAGCCGGTGCACGTGCTGATGGCGATGATGGCGATTCGCGGCATCTACGAACGCCACCAGGTGCAGTCGCTCAACCATGGCATCGGCTTCAACACCGCGGCCATCGAGCTGATCCTGCCCACCTACGGCGAGCGCCTGGGCCTCAAGGGCAAGATCTGCCGGCACTGGACCCTCAATCCCCACCCCACGCTGATCCCGGCCATCGAAAGCGGCTGGGTGGAAAGCGTGCACTGCTTTGGCACCGAACTGGGCATGGAGGGCTATATCGCCCAGCGCCCGGACGTCTTCTTCACCGGTCGCGATGGCTCGCTGAGATCCAACCGGCTGCTCTGCCAGCTGGCCGGTCAGTACGCCGTGGACCTCTTCATCGGCGCCACCCTGCAGGTGGATGGCGACGGCCATTCCTCCACCGTCACCCGAGGGCGCCTGGCCGGCTTCGGTGGCGCGCCCAACATGGGCCATGATCCGCACGGTCGGCGTCACCCCACCCCGGCCTGGCTGGACATGCGGCAGCAGACCGGCGACGGCGCACCGGCTCTGCTCGAACGCGGCAGGAAGCTGGTGGTGCAGATGGTCGAGACCTTCCAGGAAGGCGGCAAACCCACCTTCGTCGATACCCTGGATGCGGTGGAGGTGGCGCGCAAGAGCGGCATGCCGCTGGCGCCCATCATGGTCTATGGCGACGACGTCACCCACCTGCTCACCGAAGAAGGCATCGCCTATCTCTACCGCGCCCGCTCCCTGGAAGAGCGCCGCGCGATGATCGCCGCCGTGGCCGGGGTCACCGCCATTGGCCTGCGCAGCGACCCGGCCGAGGCCCGGCGCCTGCGCCAGGAAGGCCTGGTGGCCCTGCCTGAAGACCTCGGCATCCGTCGCACCGACGCCAGCCGCGAACTGCTCGCGGCCAAGAGCATCGGCGAGCTGGTGGAGTGGTCCGGCGGTCTCTATCAACCCCCGGCCAAGTTCAGGAGCTGGTGATGCGCGCCCTCGCCCGCCGTACCTCATCGCCCGCCGAGCGCCTGGCCGAGTGGGCCGTATCCGCCCTGGTGGACGAAGCCGAACTCTCGCCCAAGCCGGCCCTGGTGGATCGCCGCGGCCAGGGCGCCCACAGTGACCTTACCCTTGGCCTGATGCTGACCTCGGCCCAGGCCCTGCAGCCCTGTTTCCAGGCCATGGCCGAAGCCGCCGAGCGAGGGCTGCCCGCCGCCGAACTGCGCTGCCTGATCGGCCAACTGGGGCGTGACGGCGAAGCCGCCATGCTGCAGGTCACCGGCGGGGTCAATACCCATCGCGGCGCCATCTGGGCGCTGGGGCTGCTGGTGACGGCGGCGGTACATGAACGTCCGACTTCTGCCCAGGCGCTGTGCCTGGCGGCCGGTCGCCTGGCCAGCCTGCCCGATCCGGACGCGCCCCAGGCCGCGCCCAGTCATGGCCAGCGCGTCGCCCAGCGCTACGGCGTCGGCGGCGCCCGGGCCGAGGCCGCCGCGGGCTTTCCCGCCATCCACCAGCGCGGCCTGCCGCAGCTGCGCGCCAGCCGCCAGGCCGGTGCCGGCGAGCAGAACGCTCGCCTGGATGCGCTTCTGGCCATCATGACCGCGCTGGACGATACCTGTGTGTTGCACCGTGCCGGCCCTGCGGCCCTCACCACCATGCAGCAGGGCGCCCGCGCCGTGCTGCAGGCCGGGGGCAGCGCCAGTCTCGGCGGGCGCCGCCAGCTGCTGACGCTGGACCGCCAATTGCTGGCCGCCAATGCCTCCCCCGGCGGCGCCGCCGATCTGCTGGCCGCCACCCTTCTCGTCGATCGCCTGGAGCCCCGGCTCCCTGGAGACCTCTGATGGAACACTTCACCTGCAGCTATCCGGCCAGCCAGCGCCGCCAGGGTCGCGCCCTGGTCGGCTGTGTCGGTTCGGGGGACCTGGAGGTCCTGCTCGAACCCGCCATGGCCGACTTCACCCTCAAGGTGACCACCTCGGTCAACGGCAGCGAACCGCGCTGGCGCGCCCTCTTCGATCGGCTGTTCGCTACCCGCGAGGACCTGCCGGCCCTGACCCTGGACATCCATGACTTCGGCGCCACCCCTGGGGTGGTGCGCCTGCGCCTGGAGCAGGGTTTGGAAACCCTCGACCTGGAGGACAGCACCCATGGCTGAAGCCCCTCTTCCCGATGTCCAGGAGCTGCTGCACAGCCGCAGCTTCGTCGAACTCGGCGCCCGCGAGCGGGCCCGTGTGGTGCTCGATGCCGGCAGCTTTCGCGAGCTGGTCGGGCCCTTCGAGCGACTGATGTCGCCGTGGTTGCCCAAGCAGGGCATCGTCTGCCAGGCCGATGACGGCGTGGTGGTGGCCAAGGGGCTGATCGACGGCCAGCCCGCGGTGGTCTGCGCCATCGAGGGCGCCTTCCAGGGCGGCAGTATGGGCGAAGTGGGCGGCGCCAAGATCGCTGGTGCCCTGGAGCTGGCGCTGGAAGACAATCTCGCCGGCACCCCGACCCGCGCGGTGCTGCTGCTGGAAACCGGCGGCGTGCGCCTGCAGGAGGCCAATCTGGGCCTGGCCGCCATCGCCGAGATCCAGGCGGCCATCGTAGCCTTGCGCTCACATCAGCCGGTCATCGGCGTCATCGCTGGCAGCGTCGGCTGCTTTGGTGGCATGTCCATCGCCGCCGGCCTGTGCACCCAACTGATCGTCACCCGCGAGGCACGCCTCGGGCTCAATGGCCCCCAGGTGATCGAACAGGAAGCCGGCATCGAGGAATACGATTCCCGCGACCGCCCCTTCATCTGGAGCCTGACCGGCGGCGAACAGCGGGTCGCCACGGGCCTGGCCGATGTCTTCGTTGCCGACGACAGCGCCGCCGTGACCACCGCCATCCGCCAGGGCTTCACCCAGGGCGTTGCCGCCCCTCTGCGCAGCCAGCGGGCCGACCACTACCTGACGCGCCTCGCCGATCTCGATACCCGTCCCCAGGCGGACGCCGCCGCGGTCCGCCACCTCTATGCCGGAGACCAGCCATGAGCACCCAGCCTTCGCAACGCGGCCTGACCTGGTTCCAGGCCCTGGCCGGCCAGGGCGAGGCCGTCGCCGGCCTGCCCGCCTCCCTGCGCGTCGCCGACCTCGAACTGGCCGGCCGGCCCGCACGCTGGCTGGCCGTGGTGCCCGATACTGACAATCCCTTCCCCCGTGCCCGCCAGGGCGAGATCGGTCTGCTGGAGGGTTGGGGCCTGGCCCGAGCCATTCAGCAGGCCATCGCCGAGGATGCTGGCGCCCAGGTGAAACGCACCCTGATCGCCCTGGTGGACGTGCCCAGCCAGGCCTATGGTCGCCGCGAGGAGGCCTATGGCATCCACCAGGCCCTGGCCGGCGCCGCGGGTGCCTATGCCGAAGCGCGCCTGGCCGGACACCCGGTGCTGGGCCTGCTGGTGGGCAAGGCCATGTCCGGGGGCTTTCTCGCCCACGGCTACCAGGCTAATCGCCTGCTGGCCCTGCGTGATCCCCAGGTGCAGGTGCACGCCATGGGCAAGGCCTCGGCGGCGCGGGTGACCCTGCGCAGCGTCGAAGACCTGGAGCGCCTGGCCGCCGATATCCCGCCCATGGCTTACGATCTGGACAGCTATGCCTCCCTGGGCCTGCTCTGGCGCCAGCTGGAGGTCACTCAGCCCGACCAGCCCTCGGCCGCCGATCTGCAGCAGGTACGCCAGGCCCTGGCCGAGGCCCAGGCCGATGTGCTCGCCAGCGGCGCCACCGATCTCAAACTGCGTCTGGACGGCGCCAATCGCGCGGCTTCTCGCGCAGTACGCGAACGCCTACGGGCGGGATGGAACGCGTGATGAGCGGGCGGATGGGCCCCTTGGGCTTCGCTGGCGCTCAACCCAACCTACGGAACACCTGCGTAGGTTGGGTTGAGCGACGCGAAGCCCAACACAGGCCCCACGACCTCCTCTGGGGCCTGACCCCGGATACCCTTCCCGCGGACGCTCCCACCTGGGCCCACCAGATCGCCCAGGCTGGCCTGCCCGTGGTGGTCCGCCGAACCGCACCCGAGGCCGGCCGTATCCCGGTCGGCCTACGCGGCGCTACCCGCGCCGAGCGCTTGGCGGCCTGGCTTGTACCAGCCGCCGTAGTGCAACAGCGCGCACCTGAAAACCTGCGGATCACGACCGGCTGCCGCGATCTACCGGTCTTCGACACCCTGGCCCGCGTGCAAACCCTGCTGGATGACCTGAACCTGCCCTGGGGCCCCACCGGCGCTGCGGGCTACGAACTGGCCTCCGGCTGGCCGGCGCTGCATGCCGGGAGCGATCTGGATCTGCTGATCCGCTGCACCGCCCCGCTGCCGCGCGACCAGGCGCGGGCCCTGCTGGCGTCGCTGCAGGTGCAGGCGCAGTGCCGGCTAGATATCCTCCTGGAGACCCCACTCGGCGGCGTCGCCCTGGCCGATTGGGCCGGAGACGCCCCACGCGTGCTACTCAAGACCACTGCCGGTCCCCAGCTGGTGAGCGATCCCTGGCCGGAGGCGCGCGCCGCATGAGTACCCTCTTCCAGTTTCCCGGCCAGGGCGCCCAGCGTTCCGGCATGCTGCATGCCCTGCCCGACGACGCCGAGGTCCGGCGTACCCTGGCGGAAGCCGCCGCGGTGCTGGACCTCGATCCCTTGAACCTGGACTCCGTCCAGGCCCTGGAACACACCCGCGCCGTGCAGCTCTGCCTGCTGATCGCCGGCGTCGCCACGGCGCGCCTGCTGCTGAGCCGCGGACCGGCGCCACAGCTGGTGGCCGGGCTGTCCATCGGTGCCTATGCCGCAGCGGTGGTGGCCGACGCTCTGGACTTCGCCGATGCGCTGCGCCTGGTGGCCCTTCGTGGCGAGCTGATGCAGACGGCCTATCCCAAGGGCTACGGCATGCTGGCGATCCTTGGTTTGGACCGTGCCACGGTGGAAAGCCTGGTCGCCAATCACCATCGGCCTGACGCGCCGCTGTACCTGGCCAATGCCAATGCCGAGCAGCAATACGTGGTCGCGGGCAGCGATGTCGGCCTGGCCGTGCTGACCGAGTCAGCGCGTGCCCAGGGCGCCGCGGCGGCCAAGCGCCTGGCCATGAGCGTGCCGTCCCACTGCCCGCTGCTCGCCGAAGCCGCCCAGACCCTTGATCAGGCCTTTGCCGAGGTCGAGCTACGCGCGCCCCGGCTGGCCTATCTGAGCGGTACCTCGGCACGACGGCTGGTGCGTGCCGAGCAGTTGCGCGACGACCTGGCCTTCAACATGGCGCGGCCCATCGAATGGCACGCCACCCTGGAAGCCGCTCGCGAGCGCGGCGTGCGGCTGGCCATCGAACTGGCGCCCGGCAGCGTCCTCAGCCAACTGGCCAAACGCGTCTTGCCCGCCAGCGGTGTGCTGGCTTGGCAGGACACCCATCCTGACACCCTGGACGCGCTCAGGCGTGAGGAGGCGGCACGACTGGACTGAGCAATCCCCATACGGCGGCTGCCCTCACCCCAGCCCTCTCCCCGAGGGAGAGGGGGTAAAAGCGGGCGCAGCGGCCAGGCTTCACCCCACCCCCAAGCACAACCGAGGACAACAACAATGATCATCTACGGTGTAGCGCTCCTGGCCGTCTGCATGCTTGCAGGCGTCATCATCGGTGACTTCCTGGGCGTCCTGCTCGGGGTCAAATCCAATGTCGGCGGGGTGGGCATCGCCATGCTCCTGCTGATCTGCGCCCGGCTCTACATGGAGCGGCATGGCGGCATGAGCAAGGAATGCGAATTCGGCGTCGGCTTCTGGGGCGCGCTGTACATTCCGGTGGTGGTGGCCATGGCCGCCCAGCAGAACGTGGTCACCGCCCTGCATGGCGGACCCGTGGCAGTGCTGGCGGCCGTCGGCGCCGTGGGTATCTGCGGGGTGACCATCGCCCTGATCAGTCGCAGCCATCGCGGCGAACCGCTACCCCCATTGCCGGACGCCGCCGTGGCACCCGCGCCAGCGATCGCCCATGCCGCGCCGGCCGGAGGTCGCTAGTATGAACGATATCGTCACCAAAGCCCTGCAACACAACGGCCTGGTCGCCGCCTTCGCGCTGATCGGCCTGATCATGTGGATCTCGGTGGTCCTCTCACGCCGGCTGACCTTTGGCCGGGTGCACGGCTCGGCCATCGCCATCGTCATCGGCCTGGTGCTGGCCTGGGTCGGGGGCACCGTCACCGGTGGCCAGAAAGGCCTGGCCGACCTTGCGCTGTTTTCCGGTATAGGCCTGATGGGCGGCGCCATGCTGCGCGACTTCGCCATCGTCGCCACCGCCTTCGAGGTCCAGGCCACGGAGGCACGCAAGGCCGGAATGATCGGCGCCGTGGCCCTGCTCCTCGGCACCGTGCTGCCCTTCATCGTCGGCGCCGCGGTGGCCTGGGCCTTCGGCTATCGCGACGCGGTGAGCATGACCACCATCGGCGCGGGCGCCGTGACCTACATCGTCGGCCCGGTGACCGGCGCCGCCCTGGGTGCCAGCTCCGACGTCATGGCACTGTCCATCGCCACCGGCCTGATCAAGGCGATCATCGTCATGGTGGCGACGCCCGCCTCGGCGCGGCTGCTGGCGCTGGACAATCCGCGCTCGGCGATGGTCTTCGGCGGCCTGGCCGGCACCGTCAGCGGCGTCACCGCGGGGCTCGCCGCCACCGACCGCCGACTGGTGCCCTATGGCGCCCTAACCGCTACCTTCCACACCGGCCTGGGCTGCCTGCTGGGGCCGTCGCTGCTTTTCTTCTGCGTGCGGGCACTGGTGGCTTAGTTGCGCGCGTACATCCGGCATTCGGCGACGAAGGCCAGCAGATTGGGATCGCGCTCGCGGCTGCGCAGGAACACCGCGCCAATGCGCTGCTGGAGGCGATAGCGCGGGGCCAGGGGCAGCAGCTTGAGGCGGTTCTGGTAGACCGCCTCGACCCGCCCCGGCAGCAGCGCGTAGCCCACCCCGGAGCTGACCATGCTCATCAGCGAGAAGATGTCGTTGACCTGCATGATCACCTCCGGCTCGAAGCCGGCCTGGGCGAACACCTGGCGACCATCGCGAAAGGTGGCGAAACCCTGGGTCAGGGTCACGAAGGGCACCCCGGCCAGGTCGCGCAGGTCCACCTCGGCCTGGTTGGCAAAGGGCGAATCACTGGGCGCGGCGAGGAAGATGTCGTCGCTGAACAGCTCGACGCTCTCGCAGTCGGCATCCACCACGGCGTCGTCCAAGGCCACGAGCATGGCGTCCAGCTTGAAATCGTGCAGTTGCTCGGCGAGGTCGGCATTGGAACCCAGCACCAGGTCGATGTTGAGTTCGCTGCGCCTGAGCTTGAGGCCCATGATCAGCTGGGGCACGGTCTTGACCGTCAGCGAGTACAGCGCCCCCAGGCGAAAGCGCTCCGCCGAAAAGCCCGCCGCCTGGCGCGTGAGCCGTACCGTCTCGGCCAGGTCCTGCATCAGTCGCTCGGCCCGCGCTTCCAGCACGAAGGCGCCATCCAGCGGCGTCAGGGTACGCCCCTCGTGCTTGAATAGTGGGCAGCGCAGGGCGTTTTCCAGGGAGTGGATGGCGCGATGCACGCTGACATGGCTGGTGCCCAGCTCGGCGGCAGCCCGCGCCAGGTTGCGACTGCGCATGAAAGCCAGAAAGATCTCCAGCTTGCGCAGGGTGATTTCATCGGTATCGGACATGACGGCCAGCGGGCGAGGAAGACAGCTGCCCACCTTGCCCTGATGGGGGGGCGGCGTCGAGTCTTCGAATCGCCCTGGCGGCGCCCGGTTCCATCGGTGAAACCCCTAGGATAACCAGGCGCCCTCTTCCGACCCTACAACCAACCCTTGATCTGCTGGCAGACCGCCGTGGTGGAGATGCCGTAGCGGTCGTGCAAGGTCGGTAGCGCCCCGGCGTCGAGGAAGGCGTCAGGCAGCGCGATCTGGCGGAAGGTAGGCGTCACGCCGTTGCGCAGCAGGGTGGTCGCCACCGCCTCGCCCAGTCCGCCGATCACCGAGTGGTTCTCCGCCGCCACCACCAGCCGTCCCGGCTTGCGCGCTTCCGCCAGGATCGTCGCCTCGTCCAGGGGCTTGATGGTCGGCACGTGCAGCACCGAGACGTCCACGCCATCCGCGGTCAGGGCCTCCGCGGCCTCCAGGGCGCGCATGGTCATCAGGCCGGTGGACACCACCAGCACGTCACAACCGGGGCGCACCACCTGAGCCTTGCCGAGCTGGAACCGGTAGTCGTAGCGGTCCAGCACCAGAGGTACGTTGCCACGCAAGAGACGCATGTAGACCGGCCCCTGGTGGGCGGCGATGGCCGGCACCGCCTGCTCGATCTCCAGGGCGTCGCAGGGGTCGATCACCATGAGGTTGGGCATGGCGCGAAAGATCGCCAGGTCGTCGGTGGCCTGGTGGCTGGGGCCGTAGCCAGTGGTCAGCCCCGGTAGGCCGCAGACGATCTTGACGTTGAGATTCTCCTCGGCGATGGCCATGCAGATGAAGTCGTAGGCGCGGCGCGAGGCGAACACCGCATAGGTGGTGGCGAAGGGCACGCAGCCTTCGCGGGCCATGCCGGCGGCGGCGCTCATCAGCAGCTGCTCGGCCATGCCCATCTGGTAGAAGCGCTCGGGGTGGGCTTTGGCGAAGATGTGCAGGTCGGTGTACTTGGCCAGGTCGGCGGTGAGGCCGACGATGTCCGGGCGCTGTTCGGCCAGGGCCGCCAGGGCATGGCCGAAGGGGGCTGGTCGGGTCGGCTGGCCCTCGGCGGCGATGCTGGCGATCATCGCCGAGGTGGTCAGGCGTGGCTTGGTGGCGGTGGTAGTCATCAGAAGTCCCTCCCGGCATCCAGGGCGTCGAGGGCCACGGCCCATTCGTGCGCCTCGACGCGGATGAAGTGAGTCTTGTCGCGGGTTTCCAGGAAGGGCACGCCCTTGCCCATGCGGGTATCGCAGAGAATGATCCGGGGCTGCCCGCCGGGGTGCTGGCGGGCCCGGTCGAAGGCCGCGACCAGCGCCTCGCGGTCATTGCCATCGACGCGCTGGACGAACCAGCCGAAGGCCTGCCAGCGCTCGGCCAGGGGCTCGAAGGCCAGGATCTCGCGGCAGTGGCCGTCGGCCTGCTGGTTGTTCACGTCCACCAGGGCGATGAGATTGTCCAGTTGCCAGTGAGAGGCCGACATTGCCGCTTCCCAGGTGGCGCCTTCGTTGAGTTCGCCATCGGACAGCAGGTTGTAGACGAAGGATTTCGATTGCTTGCGCTTGAGGCCGAGGCAGGCGCCCACGGCGATGCCCAGGCCCTGGCCGAGGGAACCGCCGGTGATCTCCATGCCTGGGGTGTAGGCGGCCATGCCCGACATGGGCAGGCGGCTGTCGTCGCAGCCATAGGTCTCCAGTTCCTCGAGCGGCACGATCCCGGCCTCGATCAAGGCGGCATAGAGGGCGATGGCATAGTGGCCGATGGACAGGTAGAAGCGATCGCGCCCTTCCCATTCGGGCTCCTGCGGCTGGTAGCTCAGGGCATGGAAGTAGGCGACGGCCAGGACATCGGCGACGCCTAGGGCCTGGCCGACGTAACCCTGGCCTTGGATCTGGCCCATGCGCAGGGCGTGGCGGCGGATGTTGTGGGCGCGCTCGGCCAGCGAGAGCGGTGCGCGTTGTGGCGAAGAAGCGGTCATGATCTGTACCTCGATTAGCGATTGACCAGGGCGGCGGGAATGCGCAGGACCAGCGTGGCGCCTATCACCAGCACCCCGGTGATGAGGAACATGCCGATGGCGCTGGAACCGGTGCTGGTGGTGATCCAGCCGATCAGGTAGGGCGAGCAGAAGCCGGCCAGGTTGGCGAAGCTGTTCACCGCGGCGATGCCAGCGGCGGCGGTGACCCCGCCCAGCAGCGTGGTGGGCAACATCCAGAACAGCGAGGACGCGGAGAGGATGCCGGCCGCGGCCAGGCACAGGCTGAGGATCGACAGGGTGACGTTGTGGCCGAAGACCGCGGCGAGGCTGAGGCCGCAGGCGCCCAATAGCATGGGAATCACCAGGTGCCAGCGGCGCTCGCGATGCTTGTCCCCGCTGCGCCCGGCCAGCAGCATGGCAACGATGGCGCACATATAGGGCAGGCTGGTGAGCAGGCCGATGTGCAGCGGATCGGCGACCCCGGAGTTGCGCACCAGAGTCGGCAGCCAGAAGGTGATGGCGTACTGGCCCATGACCACGCAGAAGTAGATGGCGGCCAGGAGCCACAGCCGGCGATCACGGATGAAGTCGCGCACGCTGGCGTGCTCGGTCTTGTGCTGGTTGTCCTCGGCCAGTTCCTTCTGGATCAGCGCCTTTTCCTCATCGTCCAGCCAGGTCGCCTGGTGCACGCCGTCCTTGAGATAGCCGAGCACCATCAGCCCCACCACTACCGTGGGAATGGCCTCGATGACGAACATCCACTGCCAGCCGGCCCAGCCGTGGACGCCGGCGAACTGATTCATGATCCAGCCCGACAGCGGTCCGCCGATCATGCCCGACAAGGGAATGGCGACGAACCAGAGCACCGTCATGCGGGCGCGGCGGTAGGAGGGAAACCAGTAGGTGAGATAGAGCAGCAGGCCCGGCGCCAGGCCGGCCTCGGCCACGCCGAGCAGGAAGCGCAGCAGGTAGAACTGCCAGGCCGTCTCGACGAAGGCGAACATCCCGGAAAGGATGCCCCAGGTGATCATGATGCGGGCGATCCAGCGGCGGGCGCCGACCTTGTGCAGGATGATGTTGCTGGGCACCTCGCAGAGGAAATAGCCAATGAAAAACATGCCGGCGCCGAGGCCGTAGACGGCTTCGCTCAGCGCCAGGTCGTTCATCATCTGCAGCTTGGCGAAGCCGACGTTGACCCGGTCCAGATAGGCGCAGAAGTAGCACAGCATCAGGAAGGGCATCAGCCGCCAGGCGGTCTTGCGATAGGCATTGGCGCGCGCCGAGGTGGCCGCTGCCAGAGTGAGCGTAGTCATGGTCTGATCTCTTGTTGTTATGGGCGCCGCAGCCGCGGGCACCCTTTTCGATGCAGAGCGTTGAACACGAGGGGGCGATCAGTGGATCAGCATGCCGCCGTTGACGTCCAGGGTGACGCCGGTCAGGTAGCCGGAAAGATCGCTGGCCAGGAACAGCGCGGCATTGGCCACGTCTTGGGGCTCGCCGAGGCGGCCCAGCGGGATGCCGTCGATGATCGACTGGCGGCGTTCGTCGTGCATCAGCCCGCCGGTGATGTCGGTCTGGATCAGGCCGGGGGTCAGGGCATTCACGCGGATGCCATCCGGCCCGAATTCCCGCGCCATCGCCCTGGTCAGGCCCAGCACCCCGGCCTTGGCGGCACTGTAGTGCGGTCCGCCGAAGATGCCACCGCCGCGCTGGGCGGACACCGAGGACAGGCAGACGATGCTGCCACCACCCTGCTCGCGCATGGCCGGAATCACCGCCTGGGACATCAGCAGGGTGCCGCGCAGATTGACGTCGAGGATGCGGTCGTAGTCGGCGCGGCCGATCTCCAGAGTCTTCACCGGCTGGGTGATACCGGCATTGTTGACCAGCACGTCGAGGCGACCGTACTGGGCGAGCGCCTGGTCGACCGCGGCCCTGACCTGGGCTTCGTCGGCCACGTTGGCCGCCAGGCCCAGGTGACCTTCGCCGAGGCTGGCGGCGGCATCCCGCGCGGCACTGGCATCGAGGTCGAGGATGATGACCCGCGCGCCCTGGGCGGCGAAGGCCTGGGCCGTGGCGCGACCGATGCCGCGCGCCGAGGCGGCGCCGGTGACGAGGGCGATCTTGTCTTGCAGCAGCAGGGAATGCAGGGGCATGACGCTATCCTTCTTGTTGTTGTGGAGGGCTGTCGCTGAGGGCCAGAGTGCCCCTGCCCCAGGGCCCCAGCAACGCAGCCTGCGTCAGACCGTGCTGAATAAAATTCATGCCTACGGCTTGGCAGCCCCGCCTGGCCAGCCGAAAATCGGACGTGAAACGCCTACAGGACCGCGACCCATGGATTCAGGCAAGACGCTTTCCCTGCCACCCCTGAAAGCCCTTCAAGCCTTCGAGCAGACCGCCCGCTTCGCCAACGTCGCCCGGGCTGCCGAGCAACTGGCGCTGACGCCCTCGGCGGTCAGCCATCAGTTGGCCAAGCTGGAGGCTCTGGTGGGTCGCGCGCTCTTCGTCCGCGGTGCGCGCGGCATGACCCTGACCCCGGCCGGGGAGCAATACCTGGAAGAGGTCAGCGAGGTACTGCACCGATTGGCCATGGCCACGGATCGTGCGGCCAGCGATGCCGGCCTGGAATGCCTGCGCCTGCACTCCGCGCCGAGCTTCGGCCTGCTCTGGCTGATGCCACGGCTGGAACAGTTCCGCCAGAGCCATCCCGACCTACAGATCAATCTCTCCTGCTCCTACGAATCCCTGCACTTCAGCCGCGACAAGGTCGACATCGACATCCGCCACGGCCTGCCCAGCTGGCCGAACCTGGAGATCCGCACCCTGCAGCGCGAGCGCCTGGCGGTCCTGGCCGCGCCGCAGCTGCTGGAAAAACGCCCGATCCAGTCGCCGGCGGATCTGCTGCACAGCGAACTGATCCTGTCCGAGGCCACCCTGATGAAGTGGCCCAACTGGTTCGCCCAGCAGGGTCTGGCGCTGCCGGAACGCCCCTACACCCTGAGTTTCGATCGCTCCTACATGACCCTGGAAGCCGCCCGCCATGGTCTGGGCTTCGCCCTGGAGAGCACGGTGCTGGCGGCGGACTATCTGGACCGCGGCGATCTGGTGCGGGTCTTGCCCCAGGACGACGACCTGCCGGTGGCCGCGCACCACCTGGTGTTTCCCCGGGCGCACTCGCGCTACGCCCGGGTGCGGCGCTTTCTCGACTGGCTGCAACAGGAGCTGGGCCAGCCCTTCGAGTATTAGTCTGCCTGCAGCCGCTCCCGGAGCAGCGCGACGAACGCCTGAGCCGCCGGCGTAAGGCTGCGGCCGCTGGGGGTAAGGATGCCCAGCGGCCGGGCCAGGCTCTCGCCGCGGACCGGCAGGGCCACCACCGGGGCCTCGCCGCCCGCCGATTCCGGCAGCAGGGCCAGGCCCTGGCCGGCCGCCACCAGGGCCAGCAGGGTGCTCATGTAGTTGGCTTCCAGCGCCGCCACCAGGCGCAGGCCGGCGGCGGCGAAGGCGAAGTCCAGGCACTCGCGCACGCTGCTGTCGCGACCGGTGAGCAGCAAGGGTACGGCGTCGAGTTCGCCCAGGGTGATTTCGGCGCGGCCCGCCCAGGGATGGTCGCGGGGCACGAACAGCTGCAGGTGATCGACATACAGCGGCTGGAAGTCCAGCCCTACGGCCCGTGGACGGACGCCGATGCCCAGATCCACCTGTCCTTCCCGGACCAGCGCCTCGACTCTACCGGCCACCACATCCTGCAGGCGGACCTCGATGGCCGGATGACGGGCCTGGAAGGTCTTCAGCAATTCGGGAAAGGGGCCCATGAAGAAGGATGGCAAGGCGGCCAGGGTGATGCGTCCGCGACGCAGGCCCGCCAGGTCCCGGGCGTGGGTCTGGACATCGCCCAGGTCCACCAGGACCCGTTCCAGGGGGCCGCGCAGTTCTTCACCCGCGGTGGTCAGCTGGACCCTTCGCGGGGTGCGCTCCAGCAGCTGAACCTCCAGCCACGCTTCGAGTTGCTGGATCTGCACGGTGAGCGCCGGAGGAGACAGGTGCAACTCCTCCGCCGCGCGGGCGAAGGAACCATGACGGGCCACAGCGAGAAAGGCCTGCACGTGCTGGAGCAGATTCTTCATTTTGTTTTTCTGAACACTGCTTCGGAAGATTCCAATTTACAGGACGTCGGCCGTCTTCGAATACTGCGGGCACAACAACAAAACCTCCCGTGTGCCTGCTTGCCGTGCCACGGTCCAAGGAGTCCGCCATGCTCGCCCTGCTCGGTGTCGTCACCATTCTCGCGTTGCTCGTCGCGGTCATGAGCAAACGCGTTTCACCCCTGGTCGCCCTCATCGTCATCCCCATCGTTGCCGCCCTAATCGGTGGCTTCGGCCTGGGCACCAGCGCCTTCATCATCGCCGGGATCAAGGGCGTCGCCCCGGTGATCGGCATGTTCGTCTTCGCCATCCTGTTCTTCGGCATCATGACCGACGCCGGGATGCTCGATCCCATCATCGACCGCATCCTGCGCACCGTCGGGACCCGGCCGACGCGCATCGTCTGCGGCAGCGCCCTGCTCGCCCTGCTAGTGCACCTGGACGGCTCCGGCGCGGTGACCTTCCTGGTGACCATCCCCGCCATGCTGCCGCTCTATACCCGCCTCGGGCTGGACCGGCGCATCCTGGCCTGCGTGGCCGCCATGGCCGCCGGGGTCAACTTCCTGCCCTGGACGGGCCCAGTGCTGCGCTCCTCCGCCGCCCTGCACGTGCCGGTGGCCGATCTGTTCCAGCCGCTGATCCCGGTGCAGCTGGTGGGTCTGGCCTTCGTCTTCGCCAGTGCCTGGTGGCTCGGCCGCCGCGAGGAGAAGCGCCTGACCCTGGCCGGCCAGGCGCCCTGGCTGAATGCCGAGGGGGCCGGTGCCGCACCGGAGCGGGTACTCAGCGAGGCCGAGCGTGCCCTGCGTCGCCCAGAGCGCTTCTGGATCAACCTGCTGCTGACCCTGGTGGTGATGGGCGTGATGATCGCCGGCTGGGTCGATCCGGTGGTGATGTTCATGCTCGGCACCGTGGCCGCGCTGTGCCTGAACTACCCCTCGGTGGACGCCCAGAAGGCGCGCATCGATGCCCACGCCAAGACCGCCCTGACCATGGCCAGCATCCTCTTCGCCGCCGGCGTCTTCACCGGCATCATGCAGGGCAGCGGCATGCTCAAGGCCATGGCCCAGGTAGCGGTGGCCGGCATCCCGGCCGGGCATGGCCAGCTGATCCCGGCGGTGGTGGGCTTCCTGTCCATGCCGCTGAGCCTGCTGTTCGATCCGGATTCCTTCTACTTCGGCGTCATGCCGGTGATCGCCGAGGTCGGCCGCAACCTGGGTGTCGACCCGGTGCAGGTGGCCCAGGCCTCGCTGCTCGGGGTGCACACCACCGGCTTCCCGGTCAGCCCCCTGACCCCGGCGACCTTCCTGCTGGTGGGCCTGTGCAAGCTGGATCTCGCCGATCACCAGCGCTTCACCATCCCCTTCCTGTTCGCGGCCTCGGTCCTGATGACCCTGACCGCCCTGCTCCTGGGAGTCTTCTAGATGACCCGTCTTCTTCGCATCGGCTGCGGCGCCGGCTATTCCGGTGATCGCATCGAGCCCGCCGTGGAGCTGGCCGAGCATGGCCGCCTCGACTACCTGGTGTTCGAATGCCTGGCCGAACGCACCATCGCCCTGGCGCAACAGGCGCGACTTGCCGATCCCGAGGCCGGCTTCGATCCGCTGCTGGAGGCGCGGATGCGGCGCATCCTGCCACTGCTGCGCCAGGCGGACCGTCCGCGCCTGCGGGTGATCACCAACATGGGCGCCGCCAACCCGACCGCCGCGGCGCGCAAGGTCGCCGCCCTGGCCCGGGAGCTGGGCGTCACAGGGCTGAAGATCGCCGCGGTGGCCGGCGACGATGTGCTGGCCCAGCTGCCCGCCGACGCCCTGCTGGACAATGGCCAGACCCTGGCCGAACTGGGCGACCGGGTGATCTCGGCCAACGCCTACCTGGGAGTGGACGGCATCGTCCAGGCCCTGGAAGCCGACGCCGATGTCATCGTCACCGGCCGGGTGGCAGACCCTTCCTTGTTTTTGGCGCCGCTGGTGCATGAGTTCGGCTGGGCGGCGGAGGACTGGGAGCGGCGCGGACGCGGCACCCTGGTCGGTCACCTACTGGAATGCGCCGGGCAGGTCACCGGCGGCTACTTCGCCGATCCCGGCTACAAGGACGTGCCCGACCTCGCTCGCCTGGGCTTTCCCCTGGCCGAGGTGGATGCGGATGGCCACGCCACCCTTACCAAGGTCACTGGCTCCGGCGGCTGCGTGACCCCAGCAACCTGCACCGAACAACTCCTCTACGAAGTACACGACCCAGCGGCCTACCTGACCCCGGACGTGACCGCCGACTTTTCCGGCGTCGCCCTGCAGCAAGCGGGTCCGGATCGGGTCGTCGTGAGCGGCGCTCGCGGCACCGCGCGACCGGACCAGCTCAAGGTGTCGGTGGGCTACCGTGACGGCTGGCACGGCGAGGGCCAGCTCTCCTACGCGGGTCCCGGTGCCGTCGCCCGCGCCCGGTTGGCCGCTGCCGTGGTACGTGAGCGTTTGCATCTCTGCGGCGTACCGGTCGAAGAGCTGCGCTGTGAGCTGATCGGCTGCGACGCTCTCCATGGAGAGACGCTCGCTGCCCGGGCGACCGGCGAACCTTGGGAGGTACGGCTGCGGGTCGTTGGCCGCTGCGCCACCCGCGCGGCGGCAGTGCAGATCGGCAACGAGGTGGAAACCCTCTATACCAATGGCCCGGCGGGTGGCGGCGGTGCGACCAAGGCGGTCCGCGAGGTGATCGCCGTGGCTTCGCTGCTCTGGCCGCGTGCGGCCGTCACCCCTACCCTGGAGCTGGAGACGCTGCCATGAAACTACGCGAGATCGCCCACGTCCGTACCGGCGACAAGGGGGACACCTCGAACATGGCGGTGATCGCCTATCGCCGGGAAGATTTCGACCGCCTGTGCGAGGTGCTCACCGCGGAACGGGTCGCGGCCTGGTTCGCCGACAGTCGCCCGACCGATGCCGCGCCCGTTCGCCGCTACGAGCTACCCGCCCTGGGCGCGCTGAACTTCGTGCTGCCAGGCGCCTTGCGCGGTGGCGTCACCCGCTCGCTGGCCCTGGATGCCCATGGCAAGGGCCTGGGCGCGGCGTTGCTGGATCTGGAGCTGGAGGACTAGGTGCGACTCAACCGGGGGTGCCGACGCCAGCACCGGGCAAGCGCGTCAGCAGGACGGTGTCCTTGTCGAGGGGCACCTGGGCGCCCTTGCGCCTGAGTTCGTTGATGGCGTGCAGCAGGATCAGATTCACCTGCTCGACCTCGCGCATGTCGTCCGCCTTGAGCAGCCGCGAGACCCGCACATTGTGATCAGGCTCGATGAGGGTGATCAGCAGGCCATCGTTGCGCCGCTCCAGCTCGTGGCGCACGGGCGGATCGAGTTTGGCCAAGCGTTCATGCAACCTGTTCATCTACAGGCTCCCGAAGGAACGTCACCCACTTCAGGCTAGCCGCCTCGATAGAGAACGCAAGGCGTCTACGTCGACTCACGATGCCAAGGTCACTGGCGGATACCGCGGTAAGAAAGCGGCTGCGGTTTGTCATGAAGCTGCCATCCGCATCCGGCACCCTGGGCCTCTTGACCGCCACCTCGTGGCAGAGGCCTATCCATGGATACCCGCCCCGCCCCCCACCCGCGTACTCCTCGAGTCACTCCCTCGGCACGCGTGGCGCTGGTTGCCACGTCGACCCGCGGTCGCGCCGCCGAAGCGCACGGCCAGCGTATCGCCCTCGCCACCCAGCATCTACTGACGCTCGGCCATCGTCGGATCCTGCTGGTGACCGCCCCGCAACGGCCAGCCGCCGAAGCCGACGCCGAATTGCAGGCGCATTGCCAGGTCATGCTGGCGGAGGGGCTGGCGCTACTGCCCCGGCTGGAGCTCGATCCAGCGGCTCCCGCCTGCTGGCCGGAGCTTGCCGCCACACTGATCGGCATTGCCCCGACCGCCCTGCTCTGCACCCAGCCTGCCCTGGCCAGGGCGCTGCAGACCGCCCTTACGCCCCAGGGTGAGCTGACCATCGTGGGTCCCGAGACAAAGGCCGGGGCTCTGAACGCATCCTGGCACTAGCTCAGACACCCCCCTCAGAAATTCGACCCCCGGATCGTCCGTCCAGCCTGATCGGGCTGCTGCAGGTTGCCCGAGGTATCGGCCTTGACCGGATTCCAGTCGATCTCGGCGCGCTGCACCGCGGCGGCCGTGAAGCGTTCGTTGAGCTCCGGCGCCAGACGATGGCCCCAGTAGGCCATCTTCGCCTTGTAGCCCACGGTGATCTCCTTTTGCGGCTGCAGCAGCGCCTTGACGATGGCCTGTACCGCCTTGTCCGGTGTGTCCTTGGTCGGCAGATCGGGACGATGGCCGGTATAGGTGGCCGCATGTCCCCAGATCGGGGTATCCAGCGCCCAGGGCAGCACCGTCGATAACTGGATGTTGGGCTGCCGCCCGCGACGCAGTTCCTGCTGCAGGACCCGGCCGAGGCTGAGCACCGCAGCCTTGGATGCCGAATAGGAGGCCTGATAGGCATGGGGAATCTCGCCGTCAACCGAGGCTACGTTGACCAGCCGACCATAGCCCTGGCGGCGGAAGCGCTGCAGGGCCAGATGGCTGCCGATTACCACCCCCTTCACATTGGTATCCAGCAGGCGCAGGTGATCCTCCAGCGGGATCTCCTCGAAGCGGCCCACCGCTACCACGCCGGCATTGTTGATCCAGCCGTCGATGCGACCGAAGCGCTGCTCGGCCTGTTCGGCCAGCGCCGTCATCTGCGCCACGTCGGCGACGTCGGTCGGCACCACCAAGGCCGCGACGCCCAGCGCCTGCACCTCCACCGCCAGGGCTTCCAGGGCTTCGGTCCGCCGCGCCGCCAGCACCAGATTGGCTCCGTGCCGGGCCAGCGCCAGGGCCACGCCGCGGCCGACGCCACTGGAGGCACCGGTGACGACGATGGTCCGGCCATTCAGTTGCTGGCGATCGGGCCGCGACGTACGCCGGGACGAGGTGCGGTTCAGCAGGGCCAGGGCGGCAGGTAGGGCGAGCAACAGTGGCAGGGTACGCATCGGGGGTCTTCCTCGCAGTCTGTGTCTGAGGTGTGACCCGTGGGCGGCCGCACTGACGTCCCGCTTGGGACGACCGGAGCCTGGCGCGCCGATGGTGACCGCCTCGCTCGATCGCTGAGATCGCCGTGCCAGGGCAGCTGCCAGCGGCCACGACCGTTCGGCGGAAGACGTCAGTCTTCGGGCTGGCGGTGCGGCATGGCAATGCCGTGCAGCTTGAGCCGTCGATAGAGGGTGGCCCGGGACATACCCAGCGCTCGGGCAGCGGGAACGGCCTTCCAACGGTGCCGCACCAGCGCGGCGAGGATCGATCGCCGTTCAGGGCTATCGACCTGGGGCCGTGGCTCCGTGGACAGCGGCATGCCCGGCCCCAGACTGGCCGGCAGGTGATCGAGGGTGATCAGAGCGCCATCGCACAGGGCGCAGGCATAACGCAGCGCATTGCGCAGCTCGCGCACGTTGCCCGGCCAGTCGTGGGCGAGGATGGCTTCCTGCACCTGGGGCGCCAACTCCGGGACGGCGCCGCTACCGCGCTCCTCCGCCAGCAGGCGCCGCGCCAGGGCCAGACGGTCGGCCCGCTCACGCAGCGGTGGCAACTGGAAGACGGCACCATTGAGGCGATAGAGCAGGTCTTCGCGAAACAGCCCGGCGGCGACCTGCGCCTGGAGGTCGCGGTGGGTGGCGCAGACCAGCCGCACATCGACCCGCCGCGCCTGGGCGCTGCCCACCGGCAGCACCTCGCCCTCGGCCAACACCCGCAGCAGCCGGGTCTGCAGCGCCAGGGGCATGTCGCCGATCTCGTCGAGAAACAGGGTGCCGCCATCGGCCGCCACGATCAGACCATCGCGACCCTGGCGCTGGGCGCCGGTAAAGGCCCCCGCGGCATGGCCGAACAATTCGCTCTCGATCAGGCTTTCCGGCAGCGCCGCGCAATTGAGGGCGACGAAGGGCCGCCCGGCACGATCGCCACCCTGGTGCAGGCCGCGGGCAAACACCTCCTTGCCGGTGCCGGTCTCGCCGGTCACCAGGATCGGCAGGCCATGGCGATAGAGCCGCAGGGCGGTCGCGAGCGCCTGGCTGACCCGGGGCTCCTCCTCGGGATCCGCCGTACGCGGCTCGCGAACCAGCGGGATCACCACCCCAAGACGCTGCCGCGGCGCCCGTACCCGGGCGTGAAAATGCGCCTCACCCAGGCGCAGGGGCTCGCCGTCGTCCTCCTGCAACCGCGCCGAGGCATCGCGACCGAACAACTCGTCGAGACGCTGCGGCAGGTAGCCCAGCTGAGTGAGGCAGAGTTGCCGGGCCGGCCGGTTCAGGCCGGTCAGGCGGCCACTCGCGTCCCAGGCCAGCAGGAATTCCGGCTGGGTGTCCAGGTAGCTGGCCTGGGCATGGCCGCAGAGCACCCAGTCGCCCCGGGCGCTGTGCATGAAATAGGCATTCTCGATGCGCTGGGCGCTGTCGCGGGTGAACTGCTGGATCAGCAACTGGCTGCGACGGTCATCTGGCGAGCGTGGCGCCGAGACGTCCAGCACCCCGAGCAACTCGCCACCCGGGGCGAATACCGGCGCGGCGGTACAGGTCAGGCCGGTGAAGGCCACGCGGAAGTGATCGGCCTTGTGCACCGTCACTGGCGCGCGGTCGGTCAGCACCGCTGCCACGCCGCAGGTGCCCTCCTCCTGCTCGGACCAGCAGGTGCCCAGGTAGAGTCCGGCGCGGCGGCATTCTTCATCGAGCCGGTCGCTGACCCGGTAGTCCAGGGTATGGCCCTGGGCATCGGCCAGCAGCACGCAATAGTCGGCTGCCTCGACCCGCGCATGCAGGGCGCCCAGCTCGCCATCGGCGACGCGCAGGAAGTCTTCCGCCGCCTGCTGGTGCTGGCGCAATTCGTAGCGCGAGAGGATGCGCGGCCCCCGCAGAGAGCCCGGGTCGAGCTGATATTGCTCGAAGGAACGGCGCCAGGAATCGAGGATGCGCCCGGGCGGACTGGCCGCGCGCAAGGGCGCGCGCAGGGCCTGGTCGATGGCGCGGGCGTGATAGCGGGCCTGGGTAGACAACATGGACGTCTCTCCCTGAATTCCGGTCATGGCATGGAAGGCCGGTCATTGTTCTGGCCTTCATTTAGCGCTCCCAGGACGCTGCCTTCAAGTCCGCGACACCGTGAGACGAATCGTCTCAGCGTCTCGCCATCCCGTCGCAGTCGTGAGACGCCCCGGCGCGTGGAGGCGCTCCTCCCACTACCTGCCGCCTCCTTCCAAACCCGCGCCCTGCCTGCACTGCAGCGGATTCATCGCGGCTTGGCACCGGCCTTGCTCAGGGCTCTGCGACGCTCCCATCACAACGACAAGAGGGCCAGACCCATGAGCGCACCCTGGCATCACCGTACGCCTGCCCTGACCGCTGGCCCCGGCCTCGGAGCTCAGCCATGCCCGTAACCGTCGGCATCCTGCCCAGCCCCGCTTCCGGCCGTGACCTGCGCCGGCTGATCGGTAACGCTGCCCTGACCTCCAGCACCGACAAGGCCGGGGTGGTGATGCGCCTGCTGGCGGCCTTTGGCGCCACCGGCGTGGAGCGAGTGCTCTTGCCGCCGGACATGACCGGCATCGCCGCCGCCGTGCTCAAGGCCAGCGGCAGTCGCCAGGCCCGCGAGCAGCGCTGGCCGGAGCTTAGGTTTCTCAACCTGCCGCTGACCCAGACCGTGGACGACACCCGGCGCGCCGCGCGGCTAATGCTGGCCCAGGGCGCGGCGGTGATTGCCGTGCTCGGCGGCGACGGCACCCACAAGGCGGTGGCTGCCGAGGTGGGCGACCTGCCGCTGCTGACCCTCTCCACCGGCACCAACAACGCCTTTCCGGAATTGCGTGAGGCCACCAGCGCGGGACTGGCCGGCGGCCTGGTCGCGGCCGGCCGGGTCGACCCGGCACTGGCGCTGCGGCGCAACAAGCGGCTGCGGGTGGAAGTGCCCGAGCGCGGCATTCGCGACTGGGCGCTGGTGGACGTGGCGGTCTGTCGCCAGACCTATATCGGTGCCCGCGCGGTGACCCGGGTGGAGGATCTCGCGGAAGTCTTCACCACCTTCGCCGAGCCCTGGGCCATCGGCCTGTCGGCCCTCTGCGGTCTCTGGCACCCCGTCGCGCGCAGCGCTCCCCATGGCGGCTGGGTGCAACTGGAGCCGGAGGCCCCGGCGCAACTGACCGTTCCCCTCGCCCCCGGCGTGCTGGCCCAGGCCGGCATCGCCGCCAGTGGCCTGCTGCTGCCCGGCGAACCCCGGGCGCTGTCGCTGGCCACTGGCACCCTGGCGCTGGACGGCGAGCGGGAAATCGAATTCGGCCCCGAGGAGCGTCCGCAGGTGACGCTGGACCTCGACGGCCCCCTGAGCATCGACGTGGAGCGGGTATTGGAACTGGCGGCGCAGCAGCGCCTGCTGGTCCGCCGCCTGCCCGCGTCGCCCCTCGGCAATCCTGGAGAACAATAAGATGAGCGAGAACCCCAGCGTCGAAAATCTGAGCCATGCCTACCGGGTGATGCGCACCATCCGCGCCTTCGAAGAGCGGCTGCACGTGGAATTCGCCACCGGCGAGATTCCCGGCTTCGTCCACCTCTATGCCGGCGAGGAGGCCTCGGCCGCCGGCGTCATGGCCCACCTGGGCCACGAGGACAGCATCGCCTCCACCCACCGCGGCCACGGCCACTGCATCGCCAAGGGCGTGGACGTCTACGGCATGATGGCCGAGATCTACGGCAAGAAGACCGGGGTCTGCCAGGGCAAGGGCGGCTCCATGCACATCGCCGACCTGGAAAAGGGCATGCTCGGTGCCAACGGCATCGTCGGGGCTGGCGCGCCCCTGGCCGCCGGCGCCGCCCTGGCGGCCAAGCTCAAGGGCAGCGACGCCGTTGCCGTGGCCTTCTTCGGCGACGGCGGCTCCAACGAGGGTGCGGTGTTCGAGGCGATGAACCTGGCTTCGGTGTGGAATCTGCCGTGCATCTTCGTCGCCGAGAACAACGGCTACGCCGAGGCCACCGCCGCCAACTGGTCGGTGGCCTGCGACCACATCGCCGATCGCGCCGCCGGCTTCGGCATGCCCGGGGTGACGGTGGACGGCTTCGACTTCTTTGCCGTCCATGAAGCCGCCGCGGCCGCCGTGGCCCGCGCCCGGGCCGGCGAAGGCCCCTCGCTGATCGAGGTGAAGTTCACCCGCTACTTCGGCCACTTCGAAGGTGATGCCCAGACCTATCGCGATCCCAACGAAGTCAAGCAGGCCCGGGAGCAACGCGACTGCCTGATGCAATTCCGCGAGCGGGTGACGCGCTCCGGCCAACTCCAGCCCGCCCTGCTCGACAGCATCGACCAGGAGGTGGAACAGCTCATCGAAGACGCCGTGCGCAAGGCCAAGGCCGATCCCAAGCCTGGCCCGGAAGACCTGCTCACCGACGTCTACGTCACCTACGCCTGATCGGAAAACAACAAGGAGCGCCACCATGGCCAGAAAGATCAGCTACCAGCAAGCCATCAACGAAGCCTTGGAACAGGAGATGCGCCGTGACCCCACCGTCTTCCTCATGGGCGAAGACAACGCCGGGGGCGCCGGGGCGCCCGGCGAGCAAGACGCCTGGGGCGGCGTACTGGGGGTCACCAAGGGCCTCTACCACAAGTTTCCCGGGCGGGTGCTGGACACCCCGCTGTCGGAGCTCGGCTACGTCGGCGCCGCGGTAGGCGCCGCCGCCCGTGGCACCCGGCCGGTGTGCGAACTGATGTTCGTCGACTTCGCCGGCTGCTGCCTGGACCAGATCCTCAACCAGGCGGCCAAATTCCGCTACATGTTCGGCGGCAAGGCGATCACCCCGCTGGTGCTGCGCACCATGGTCGGCGCGGGTCTCCGCGCCGCGGCCCAGCATTCGCAGATGCTCACCTCCTGGTGGACGCATATCCCCGGCCTCAAGGTGGTCTGCCCGGCCACCCCCTACGATGCCAAGGGCCTGCTGATCCAGGCCATCCGCGACAACGACCCGGTGATCTTCTGCGAGCACAAGCTGCTCTACGGGATGCAGGGCGAGGTGCCCGAGGAGTCCTACGCCATCCCCTTCGGCGAGGCCAGCTTCCTGCGTGAAGGCGACGACGTCAGCCTCATCACCTATGGCCGGATGGTGCACCTGGCCATGGAGGCCGCCGCCAACCTGGCGCGCCAGGGCGTTTCCTGCGAGGTGCTGGACCTGCGCACCACCAGCCCGCTGGATCGCGACAGCATCCTGGAAAGCGTGGAGAAGACCGGCCGCGCGGTGGTCATCGACGAGGCCAATCCGCGCTGCTCGGTGGCCACCGACATCGCCGCCCTGCTTGCCGAGCACGCCTTCGACGACCTGCGCGCCCCGGTACAGCTGGTCACGGCGCCGCACACCCCGGTGCCCTTCTCCGATGCCCTGGAAGACCTCTACATCCCCGACGCGGCCAAGATCGAGCGCGCCGTACTGAAGATCACCCAAGGGAGGCAGGCCGCATGAGCCAGATCCATACCCTGACCATGCCCAAATGGGGCCTGTCCATGAGCGAAGGCCGGGTCAACGCCTGGCTCAAGGCCGAAGGCGACAGCATCACCAAGGGCGACGAGGTGCTCGACGTCGAGACCGACAAGATCAGCAGCAGCGTGGAGGCGCCCTTCTCCGGCACCCTGCGCCGCTGCCTGGCGCGGGAGGACGAGACCCTGGCGGTAGGCGCCCTGCTGGCCATCGTGGTGGAAGGCGAAGCCAGCGACGCCGAGATCGAGGCGGTGATCGCGCGCTTCCAGGAAGACTTCGTACCCGGTGGCGAAGACGCCGCCGACGCCGGTCCCCAGGCGCAGCGCATCGAGCTCGACGGGCGGCCGCTGCGCTATCTGGAACGCGGCGAAGGTGGCCTGCCGCTGGTGCTGATCCACGGCTTCTCCGGCGATCTGGACAACTGGCTGTTCAACCACGAGGCCCTGGCCGCCGAACGCCGGGTGATCGCCCTGGACCTGCCGGGCCATGGTCAGTCCGGCAAGGGCCTGGCCACCGGGGACCTTGCCGAGCTAGGCGCTGCGGTGCTGGCTCTGCTCGACCATCTGGACATCCCCCGCGCCGTGCTCGTCGGCCACTCAATGGGCGGCGCCGTCGCCCTGCAGCTGGCGCAGACGGCGCCGCAGCGGGTTGCCGGCCTGGTGCTGATCGGCAGCGCCGGGCTGGGCCAGGACATCAATGGCGCCTACCTGGAAGGCTTCGTCGCCGCCACCAGTCGCAACCAGCTCAAGGGACCGGTCAGCCTGCTGTTCAGTGATCCCGGCCTGGTCACCCGACCACTGCTGGAAGACCTGCTCAAGTACAAGCGCCTGGAAGGGGTGGACCAGGCCCTGAATCGACTGGCTGGCACCCTCTTCCCCAATGGCCAGCAGGCCCAGGTGCTGCGCCAGGTACTCGAAGGCGATCTGCCCGCCCTGGTGATCTGGGGCAAGGCCGACGCCATCATTCCGGTCCAGCATGCCCAAGGCCTGCCGGAAACCGTTCAGGTCGAGATCCTGGAGGGCCAGGGCCATATGGTGCAGATGGAGGCCGCGGACCGGGTCAATGCCCTGATCCAGGCCTTCCTGCCCCGCTGCGAACGCTAGAGGAGCCTCACGATGAAAGCAGCCCGTTTCCATGCCGCCCGCGATATCCGGGTGGAAGACGTCCCGGCTCCCGGAGAGCCGGGCCCTACCCAGGTCCTGGTGAAAAACCAGTTCTGCGGGATCTGCGGTACCGATCTGCACGAGTACCTTGGCGGTCCCATCTTCATTCCCACCGCGCCGCACAGCTACACCGGCGGCCAGGTGCCGCAGATCCTCGGCCACGAGTATTCCGGTGTGGTGGAGGCCGTGGGCAGCCAGGTGACAGCGGTGAAACCCGGTGATCGAGTCTCCATCCAGCCCATGGTGTCGCCACGCGACGACTACTACGGCCGCCGCGGCCAGTATCAACTCAGCGAACAGCTGGCCATCATCGGCCTGTCCCATCCCTGGGGCGGCATGGCCGAGTACTCCCTCGTGGAGGACTACAACGCCATCCCCATGCCGGACGATCTCAGCACCGAGCACGCGGCGCTGATCGAGCCCACGGCGGTGACCGTCTACGCCACCCACCGGGGTGGCGTGAAGCCCGGCGACAGCGTGCTGGTGGCCGGCGCCGGGCCCATCGGCCAGCTGCAGGTCATGGCCGCCCGCGCGGCCGGGGCCACCCGGATCTTCCTGGTGGACCTCAACGACAACCGGCTGGAGATGGCCCACCGCCTGGTGGAGGGGCTCATCACCCTGAATCCCGGCAGCACCGATGTGCTGCGCGAGGTGCGTGCCCGCACCGCCGGGGGCGTGGGGGTGGATGTGGCCTTCGAATGCGTGGGCGCCGAGGCACCGCTGGGGCTGTGCCTGGAAGCGGTCCGGCGCCAGGGTGTGGTGGTCCAGGTGGGGATGCAGGGCAAGCCGCCGGCGTTGGATGGCTTCACCCTGACCTACAAGGACGTCGACCTGCGCGGCTCCTGGTGCTACTCGACGCTGATGTGGCCCCAGGTAGCAGCGCTGATCGCCAGCGGCCAGCTACCGGCGGAGAAGGTCGTGACCCGCCACATCGCGCTGGACGACGTGGTGGAACAGGGCTTCGAAGCCTTGCTGGACAAGGCCGGGACCCAGCTGAAGATCCTGATCGAGCTCTAGGGCTTTACCACGCGGTCGGCGGGGGCCGCCGCGTGGGGCTTTTTTGCCTTACTGGAAAGCCGTCGCGGCAAAGCTGGGACGCGCCAGGAGCCGCTGGTGAAAGGCCACCAGCTGCGAGTGCGCGGACCAGCCGATTTCCGGCAGCCGAAAGCTCAGGTAGTCGAGGCCGACCGCCACCAGGTAGTGGCTGAAATCGAAGTCCTCTGCATCCAGTGTGGAAGCCTCGTCCAAGCGCACCAGCAGCCGGTCGATGGCCGCCAGCCGGCGGGCGCCTAGCACCGACTCATCCTGGGCCGCACCGCCATGCTTACGGGCGATCACCGTGCCAAAGGCCGCGTCGATCAGGCCCTGGCCCAGGCCGGCCAGTTGCAGGCGCTTGGCGGAAAGCGGACTGCCGCCGGCCAACAGATGCAGATGGAGGCAGATCAGCAGGGTCTCGCTGAGGGCGATGCCCTGGTCGGTGATCAGTACCGGGACCTTGTTGCCGGGATGGGCGGCCAGCAAGGTCGGATCGTCGTTCCAGGGATCGCTCCACACCAGCTCAAGACGCTCGCCGAAGCCAGCTTCGAGGGCGGTGACGCGCGCGGCGCGGGCGTAGGGTGAGGTCTGGTTCAGCAGCAGTTGCATGGCGGACTCCGGGACACGGGCGGGCGATAGAGGCACCCGCCAGTGTAGCCGCTGCCGTGCACCCTCAGTGCGGCCGCGTCACCGTCAGCACGACCGCGGCGATGCGATCGGTATGGGCATAGACCCCTGTCTCCAGCTCTTCACCGAAGACATCCGGATCCAGTTCGCGATAGCGCCAGGCCACGTCCTGGCCGTCCAGGCGGGTGCGGACTTCTTCGAGGAAGGGATCACGGTTATCGACCATGGCGACGCCGGTATAGAGCAGCAGGGTGCCGCCCGGCGCCAGGCGCTGCAGCGCCGTGTCCAGGATGGCCAGCGACAGGCCAGCCCCGAGGGGACCGCCACCATGGCGATAGGCGCGCTCGCCGGGATCGACCAGATAAGGGGGATTGGACAGGATGAAATCGAAGTCGCCCGCTACATCGTTCAGCAGGTTGCTGTAGCGCGCGCTGACATTGTCGGCCCCGGCCAGCTCGGCGTTGACCCGGGTCAGCGCCAGGGCACGCTCGTTGATGTCCACCGCCAGCACCTCGGCATCGGGCCGCGCCAGGGCGACCAGGATGGCGCCGGGACCGGCCCCGCTGCCGATGTCCACGGCGCGGCGGACGTCACCGGTCTCGAAGCGCAGCTGGGCTTCCAGGGCATTGGCATAGCGATAGGTGTCGGGGCCGAAGAACACCGCATCGGCGTCCTCGGTGGGATAGGCGGAATGCACGAACAGCTGGTCACCCAGGCTCGATACCCGCACCCGACTGCGCCAGCCGCCCGGCACCGCGGTCAGCAGCTCGGCTGCCGCCAGGGTGTCGATTACAGAGCCGGGCAACAGCTCGGGGGAAAACGGCCGGCTCCAGCCGAAAATGCCCTGCAGATCCCGCGCCCAGGCGTTGCCTGGCCGGGCATTGACCCGCGCGTGAGAGGCGGGGGTGGGCGTGATGAAGTGATAGTCCGCTGCGCGCAGCGTCTCGATCAGCAGTTTCAGGGCAGCGACCGCGTCAGGGCTGGTCGCGATGCGTTCGGGATGTTCCATGGCCGTCACGGGTGGTTCCTTCAATGACAGTCGAAATGAAAAGGACCCTTGCGGGTCCTTGAATAGGGATCAGCCCAACAGGGAGGCGAACAGTCGTGTCGCCAGCAGACCGGCACGGCTGTGGTGGCGCGCCGGTGACAGCTGCTCCACCAGTAATGCCATGGCGGCCGCGCGGCTGGGTTGGCTGGCCAGACGCTGCTCCAATGCGACCTCATCGCTATCGAAGTCGCTCGCCTGGGCCTTGCTCGCATTGGCCGCCGTGCCCTGCTCGGCTTCCAGCGCTGGACACAGACGCTCCTGCTGACGCTGGCGAGCGCGAAAGCTCACCTCGCGGCGCGGCAAGACGGACACCCGCTCGGCGGCCGCCTGCTGCCGGGCGCCGCTGTGCACGAAGTCACCGGCGATCCAGTCGTGAATCAGCTGCTGCTCGTAGGCGGTGAAGACGCCGAACATCTCGGCGCGCTCACCCTGGATCAGGCGCCAGAAGCGACTGTTGGTCGGGTCTTCATGACGCTTGATCCAGCCCTGCTCCTGCATCACCTGGAGGAACTCGGGAATCTGCGCGGGATCGGTCAACCAGTCGCTGACGCTACGGCCACCGATGCGGCAATAGTCCGAATGCACATAGCGGCCAACGGTGCTCTTTTCCGCCAGTACCTCGATCACCGCCTGCTCCAGCTCGAAGCCGCCGATCACCGAGGTGGTGCTGGCGCCCAGTTCATTGAGCAGGTAGCCCTGCACCACGCGCTGGTAGAAGGCAGCGCGGCCTTCGGCGGGCATGGCGTCATGCACGGCTTGCAGCGCCTTGCGCGCATGACCGGTGCCGGCATTGTCGACGGTCACATGCAAGGTGAAGTAATAGGGATCGATACCCAGTTCGTTGAGCTCGTAGGAGGTGATCAGCAGGTGCAGCGGCAGCTGCTCGTAACCGAGGTTGAAACCCAGCACCTCGGGCAGGTAGTGATCGGCGTTATAGGCCAGCGCCAACTGGATGGCGCCCTGGACATAGTGATCGTCGCTCAATTGCGAGAAATCTTCACAGCCATGGCTGGCCAGCAGCTTGCGATAGAGCACCACATGATTCTTATCGGGCTGACCGTCACCCAGTTCCTCCAGGTAGATCTGGATAGCCGCGCGATAGCGCAAGTCGTCCCAGTGGGCGAGCGTGCCATAGAGCCATGCACCATCCACCAGCTTGGTGGGCGCCACGCCACGCAGGAAGTACAGCGCATGGGCCTTGCTGCCAAAATAGCGTCGCGGCGCGCCAGCCTTGCGGTTCGCCAGATAGTCCTGGTACCGGGCGCCGACCCGTTCGTTGTTCTCCAACACCCAGGTTTCCAGTGCCGCGGGATCCGCCGGGAGGTCGGCCTGCATGGCACTCACGGCCTGCAGTTGGTCATCGAGATAGTGCCGCGCCCGCTCCCGCGCACCACCGCTGGGATTCTCCACCAGCAGTTCGCGATAGAGCGTCTTGGCGGGTTCCAAGGCGACGGGAGTCGCCCCAGGGTGCTGGCCGGTCACGGCTCTTGTAGTGGTCTGCATAGAGGGCACATCTGGCAGCTGATGAATACCCTATTCGGCCTGCAGGCCACAGCTTGGTTCCGAGCGGCTCGGGCATACGGGCTAGCCGTCTCGCTTGAAGCCGTCAAACGCCTGCGCCTGCCCGGTCTGCCATTCGTCGGCGAACGCCCCGATCGCCTTACCTGCCTCCTCTCACCGACAACACGGCGACAGGTGACCGGACGACAGACCTCAGTTCCCGCCGCGCCAGGCCGATAACCCGACAATTCGTTCGACTTCCAGGCCCTGCCCATGTCCCCTGTCGATTCCGCTGTCGATCTTCGCGCCCTCCTCGACTCGATCCAGGAGTTCATCGTCGCCAAGGACGGCCAGGGTCGTTGGCTGTTCGTCAACCGTATTGTGCTCGAAGCCTATGCCATGGTCGGCTTCGACTACGTCGGCGTCACCGATGCCGAATTGATCGAACGCTTTCCCGCCTTTGCCGAGGCGTTCGTCTACAACATCCAGACCGACGAACTCGCTTGGCAGAACGCCGCGCCTACGCTGGTCGAAAAGTCCTTCATGGGTCCGGATGGACGTATCAATACCTGGGAAGTGGTCAAGACCCCGCACTTCGACGCACGAGGCGAACGCCGGCTGCTGACCATCGTCAGCCGCAATGTCACCGAACGCAAATTGGCAGAGACCGCCTTGCAGGAAAGCGAGAGTCGCTACAAGTCCCTGGCCTATCTGGATGCCCTGACCGGGGTCGCCAATCGGCGCAGCATTCTCGACCAGATCGCACGCCACAGAGCCAGCGACGCCAGCGGCCCCTGTGCCCTCTTCTACCTGGATCTCGACCGCTTCAAGGCCATCAACGACGAATTCGGCCACGAGTTCGGCGATCTGCTCCTGGTGGCCTTCGTCGCCCGGGTCAGCGCCTGCCTGCGGCGGGAGGATCTGCTCGGCCGTATCGGGGGTGACGAATTCATCGTCTACCTGTGCGATACCACGCCCACTGCCGCCCTGGCCATGGCTGAGCGCCTGTGCCGCGCCCTGCAGGAACCCTGGCACATCCAGGGCGTCACCCTGAGTACCACCTCATCCATCGGCATCGCCCACTGCGCCGATGGCACGCTCAACGTCCATGAGCTGATCCGTCGGGCGGACGCCGCCCTCTACCAGGCCAAGCGGGCTGGACGTGCGCGGGTCGTACTGGCCGAGGCCTAGAGTCGTTCCGTGGGCTGGGCGCGAATCAGGATTTCGCGCTGGCGGAAGGCCGTTTCCAGCTGGCGGCGATAGCCGTCCCACCAGGCTCGATCCAGGGTCTCGGTCATCACTTCGTAGACCAGCAACTCATCGTCCTCGACCCGGTCCGCCTCGTCCTGGCACAGACCTTCGACCGGGGCGCGGCTGAAGGCGGTCAGGCCGCCGAAGCGCTCGACCAACACCTGGCGCACCTCCTGAAACAGCGCCCCTGGCAGGCGCTGGCCGTCATTGTCGTTGAGGGGTAGCAGCAACTGGACGAGGTACATGGCCGTCTCTCCTGGGGTATTGGCTGCAGACCCTGGCGCACCCCGGATGGGTTCCCGTCCGTTGGTCCCGCAACCCCTGCCCGCCAGCAGCCTGGAAACGAAAAGGCCCCACCGAGGAGCTCTCGGCAGGGCCTTTCCTGACCTTTGCGTCCGGATCAGACCGAGAAGCGGCCAACCAGACGATTCATGTCCACCGCCAGGCGCGAGACCTCATGGGCCGCCGCAGCGGTCTGGTGGGCACCGGCCGAGGTCTGGATCGACAGATCGCGGATGCTGACCAGGTTCTGGTCCACCGACCGGGCGACCTGGGCCTGCTCTTCCGATGCCGTGGCGATGAGGAAGTTGCGCTCGTTGATCTCGGTGATGGAGCGGGCGATTTCCTCCAGGGCGGCGCCGGCTTCGTTGGCGATCTTCAGGGTCGCGGTGGCCTCGTCACGGCTGCGCTGCATGGCCTGCACGGCGCCTTCCGAACCGCTCTGGATGCCGCCGATCATCTGCTCGATTTCACGGGTGGATTCCTGGGTCCGGTGGGCCAGGGCGCGCACCTCGTCGGCGACCACGGCGAAGCCGCGGCCCTGTTCACCGGCGCGGGCGGCCTCGATGGCGGCGTTCAACGCCAGGAGGTTGGTCTGCTCGGCGATGCCGCGGATCACATCGACCACGGTAGCGATGCCCTGGGCCTGTCCGGCCAGGGCGACGATCTGTTCGCTGGTGTGGGACACGGTGTCAGTCAGGGAGTGGATGGCATTGACGGTCTCGGTGACCCGGGCCGCGCCCAGACCGGTCGAGCGCTCCGACTGCTGCGCGGACGTCGAGGCCGAGGCGGCGTTGCGCGCCACTTCCTCGACGGCGGCGGTCATTTCGTTGACCGCGGCGGCGGCCTGCTCCACCTCGCCATTCTGGCGCTGCAGGCCACGGCTGGCCTCGTCGGTCACGGCATTCATCTCTTCGGCGGCGGACGCCAGCTGCGTCGAGGCCTCGCCAATGTGGCTGACGGTGTCGCGCAGGGTCTGCTGCATCTGCACCGTGGCGCGCATCAGCTCGGCCATCTCGTCGCGGCCGGTCGCCTGCGCCTCGACGCGCAGATCGCCCTCGGCGATGCGCCGGTTGATGGCCAGCACCTGGCGCAGCGGCTGCAGGATGCTGCGGGTATAGAGCACAGCCAGCACCACGGTGAGCACGATGGCGATGGCGGCAATCACCCCGAGCAGCCAGAGGTTGCGGCTGTAGGTCTGGCTGGCCAGTTCGCCGGCCTGCTTGGCGCCGCGTTCGTTGAAGGTACCCAGGGCCACGATCTTCTCTTGCAGATCGTTGGTCAGCGGACGGATATTGGCATTGGTGAAGGCGGTTCCCTCGCTGGCCGGACGCGTCCGGGCGATGACGATGATCTCGTCGAGACGCGCATCGTAGGCCTTGACGCCAGCGGACACGGCGTCGGCCAATCGTTGCTCTTCAGGCGAGGCGACCAGGGCCTGGTACGCCGCTACCTCCTGCTGCAACTGGCCCCGCGCCTGGGCGATGGTCGCCGCGGCGGTCTGCTTCATCTGCTCGTCTTCCGACGCCACCATGCGCAGGGTTTCCAGACGCAACCTGAGTACCAGGCTATCCATCTTCGCCGTTTGCGCGATGCTGGCCATCCAGTTGGTCTCGACATCCTGTTCGGCCTGGTACAGGGAATTCAAGCCCACGGCCGAAGTAACCGCCAGTACCAGCAGCAACAGGGTAACGGCGGCAAAACACACGGCGGAACGGGCCGACAATTTCAGGGTACGCATGGCGCAACTCCAGGCAGGAAAGGCGTATTCACCCCTTCTGGTCGGCGCTACCGTTACTGGCTGAATAGCCACCCATCGGCGATCAACGGCGTACCCCCCACGAGCTGCAGGCTAGAGCTGACGCGGGCTCCAGGGGAATGTGTCAACCTGACGAGCAACCGCCGCCCTGGCAAAATGCCATGCACAGTCAGGCTAGAATGAGACTTTTCCTCAATCGAAATCCCCATGCCGCCGACGAAGCTTCGCCCTGCGCGTCTGGTCCCCTTGCGCAATCGCCTGCTGGCCATCGCCTTCGCCGGAATCGTGCCCCTGGCGCTGGTAGCCGGCCTGGGACTCTGGCTGCTCGTGCAACACCAGCAGCACGAGGCCGAACAGCGGGCACTGGAGTCCAGTCGCCAAGCCGCGACCACCATCGAAAGCGAATTGCGCCGCTCTGTGACCATTCTCCAGGCGCTGGCCGAGTCGCCCCTGTTGCGGACGGGCGACCTGAGCGATTTCGAAACCCTGGTCGAGCGCATCCTGCCGCTGGTGCCAGGTTGGCGAACGGTGCTGCTCGCCACGCCGGACGGCCAGGTCGTCAGGCGGATATCGAGCGTCAACCGGCCCGTCGGCGGTCCTCTCGCCGAACCGGACAGCTTTGCCCAGGTACTCGCCCAACGCCGGCCAGTGATCGGGCAACTCGGCCGCGGTCCCGCCGGCCTTCTGGCCTTTCCAATCCGGGTCCCGGTGCTGCGCGAGGGTCGACTGAACTTCGTGCTGACCGCGGTGATGACGCCGGAGAGCATCCGCGCGGCGCGCCTGACCCGCGCCCTGCCCAAGGACTGGGTGGGTTCGGTATTCGATCGCCATGGCCGGCGCATCGCTCGTACCAGTCTGCACGAGGAAAGCCTGGGCGAGCCGGCCCTGCCAGGTCTGGCGGAGATCCTGGCGCAGCCGGGCGAAGAAGGCGTCGGCACTTCGCGTACCCGGGAAGGCCACGACGTCTATACGGCCTTCGTGCGCCTGCCCGATTCCGGCTGGACGGTGACCACGGCGATCCCCACCGAAGAGGTGGCCGCGGCCGCCAATCGCTCCTTCGCCCTCTATGGCGGCGGCCTGGTGCTGTCGGTAGCCTTTGCCTGGACGGTAGCCCTGCTGCTGTCACGGCGCATCAACCGTCCGGTGCAGGCCCTGCAGGAGGCCGCTCAGGCCCTGGGCAGGCGCCTGCCGCCGGTATTGCCCGACAGCGACGTGCTGGAGATCCGCCAGGTGGGCGAAGCGCTGCAGGCAGCAGCCGACGCCCGCCGGTTGCTGGAAGAGGAGCGTGACGACTACCTGCGGGGCCTGCAGCTGAGTCAGGAACAGTTGCAGCTGCAGGTCGCCGATCTGGAGGTCCTGCAGCAGCTCAATCATCGCCTGCTGCAATTGCCCTCGCTGTCGCAACAGCTGCAGGAGATCGTCCAGGTTCTCTGCCGCTTTCATCAGACCTCCAAGGGCTGCGTCTCGCTGCTGGAAGACGGCAAGCCGCCGCAGCTGTATTTCGCGGCCGGTTTCTCGGCCGAAGATCAGGCGCAGTTGGCCACCCTGCCGCTGGCGGAAAGTGCCTGTGCCGCCGCCGTACGCAGCGGCACCCGCATAGTGGTGCCGGCGCTGGCGACCGCACCTGAGTTCGCCGCCCTGGGCGCACTGGGCCAGCACCTGGGCTTCTCCGCCCTGCATGCGGTGCCCTTGCGCAGCACCCTGCACGGCACCCTGGGCGCCCTCACCGTGCACCTGCCGGAGGCACGCGAGCCCACGCCGCGCGAGCAGCGCCTGGCCGACCTGTGCGCGTCCAAGGCGGTGCTGGTGATCGATCGTGCCCGTATCCAGGAGGCCGCCTTGCGTTCGCAACGCCGCCTGCGGGTGGCGCTGGAAAGCTCGCAGGTCTCCTTCGGCATCGCCGTGCCCGCTGCCGAAGGCACTTTCGCCTGGGACTATCTCAACCCTATCGGGACCACCACCCTGGGTCTCGACAGCCGTGACGCCAGCGCCCGCCTGCCCTGGGCCAGTACCCGCATCCTGCAGCTCTGCGCGGACCATCAGGCCGAGGAAGTCGCCTGGTCCGTCGAATTGCAGGGACCGGATGCCCAGGGCGCCAGTTGCTGGCTGCAGATCGGCGCCACGCCCTTCGACGGCAACGTCGCGGTGTGGTTTCTGGACATCAGCGAACGCAAGCGCCAGGAGCAGCAGCTGCGCGACAACGATCGGCAAAAGGACGAATTCCTCGCCGTGCTGGCCCATGAACTGCGCAATCCCCTGGCGCCCATTCGCCACGCGGCGGCACTGATCGCCGCGCCGCAGGCGTCGCCCGAACAGCAACAGCGCAGTTGCCAGACCATCGAGCGGCAGGTGGAGCGCATGGGCGCCCTGCTCAACGACCTGCTGGATATCTCGCGCATCACCTTCGGCCGCATCACCCTGCACAATACCTTCGTCACCCTGCAGTCGGTACTCGAGGCAGCGGCCGATGCGACCCTGGCGCCGATGCAGGACAAGCACCAGCGCTTCGACCTGCACCTGCCCGAGGCGCCGCTCTGGCTGTACGCCGACCCGCTGCGCCTGGAGCAGATCTTCGTCAACCTGCTGGGCAATGCCGCCCGCTACACCCCGGAGGGCGGTCGGATCGTGCTCGCCGTCTCCACGGGTGACGAAGAGGTATGGGTGGAGATTGCCGACAACGGCATCGGTATCGCCCCGGAACGCCTGAGCGATCTGTTCCAGATGTTCGGCCAGATCGATCCACGCCTGGCGGAGCGTTCGCCTGGCCTGGGTATCGGCCTGGCCCTTTCCCGCGAGCTGGCACGGCTGCAGGGCGGCGACATCGCCGCCACCAGCGCCGGCCTGGGCCAGGGCAGCCGCTTCACCGTGAACCTGCCACTGACGGTGGCGCCCCCGGCCACAGAGCAGGAGGCCGTGGCGACCGCCTCGGCGGCGCCCGCCACCCGCCGGATCCTGGTCGCAGACGACAACTCCGACATCGCCGACACCATCGCCGAACTCCTTGAGCTGGACGGCCACGAGGTGCGTGTCGCCTACGATGGCCAGCAGGCCCTGACCCTGTTCCAGAGCTACGGTCCCGAGATCGTCATCTCGGATATCGGCATGCCGGGCCTGACCGGTCATCAACTGGCGCGGGCGATCCGCGAGACGCCGGCCGGTCAGGCCGTCAAGCTGATCGCCATGACCGGCTGGGGCCAGGCCCAGGACAAGGCCGAGGCCCTGGCGGCCGGCTTCGATCATCACCTGACCAAGCCGGCCGACATGCAGACCCTCTATGCCCTGGTGGGCGCCTAGGCCGTTACCCGGCGCGCGCCGGCCAGCCGCGTCAGCCCATAGAGCGCCACGCCCACCAGCAGCATCAGCCCGGCGCGCCACCAGGTCGCCGCGCCCTGCTGGGCGATCAGCAGCGCGCAGGAGGCCAGGGCCAGCACCGGGAAGATCCAGTGCACGCGGAAATGCGGATGCTCGACCCGGTCGCGCTTGAGCACCAGCACCGCCAGGTTGGTGCTGATGAACACCACCAGGAGCAGCAGCACCACGGTTTCGGCCAGCACATCCAGGGTGCTGGTGAAGGTCAGGGCGATGGCCACCGCGGTGGTGGCGAGGATGGCGATGCCGGGAGTCTGCCGCCGTGGCAGCACCCGGCCGAGCACCGCGGGCAGCAGGCCTTGACGAGCCATGCCGTAGGCCAGACGGCTGGCCATGATCATGGTCAGGAGCGCGCCATTGGCCACCGCGATGAGCGCGATGACGGCGAACACTCGGGTCGGCACGCCCAGGCCCGAGGCGCCGAGGACGTCCATCAGCGGCGCACCCGAGGCCTTGAGCTGCGCCACCGGCAGCACCAGGGCGGCGCCGGCGCCTACCAGCATGTAGACGATACCGGCGATGACCAGGGCGCCAAACAACGCCCGCGGATAGACCCGGCTGACGTCCCGTACCTCTTCCGCCAGGTTGGCCGAGGTCTCGAAGCCGACGAAGGAGTAGAAGGCCAATAGCGAAGCACTGAGAATGGCCACGGTGGCCGAGGGCGCATCCACTTCCAGTAGCCGCGCCGGCTCGCCCTGCCCCTGGGCGACGAACCAGGCCGCCGCCGCGATGACGATCACCAGACCTGACAGCTCGATCAGGGTCATCACCAGATTGACCGACAGCGACTCCTTGATGCCGCGCGCATTGAGCAGGCCTATCAACAGCAGAAAGCCCAGGCAGACCCAGCTGGCGGGCCAGGGCACCAGCGCCTGCAGATAGCCACCGGCAAAGGCCACGGCCAATCCCGCGGCGCTGGTGACCCCGGCGGCCAGCATCGAGAAGCCCACCAGGAAGGATAGCCAGGGCCGCCCGAAGGCCCGTTCGGCGAACACCGCCGCCCCGCCGGCCTTGGGGTACTTGGTGACCAGCTCGGCATAGGAGGCCGCGGTCAGCAGGGCGAACAGCAGGGCAATCAGCAAGGGGGCCCAGATGGCGCCGCCGACCCGGCCGGCGATGGTGCCCGCCAGGGCATAGACGCCCGCGCCCAGGACGTCGCCCAGGATGAAGAACAACAGCATGGGCAGGGTGATGGCGCGTTTGAGTGCGCCCGGTGCGGCTGCAGATTCCTGGGCCATGCGGTGGTGCTCCTTGAGCGATCGAAGGGAAAGCGGCGAACCCTTGCCGGGTCCGTCTCGTGCAACCGTAGAGAGCGCGGGCGACGACCGGGTTCCAGGCGCGGACCGTTCATCCAGCGAACCTGCGGACGCCTTGCAGGCCTGGCCGTCGCTCAGACGTGCCGGTTTCGCTGCCCTGCCCGCCTCGCTTGCCCTGCTCTAGGCCAGGCGACTGGACCAGGTCGCCGTCTCGCTCGAAGGCGCAGTGCTTTTCTCGCGCTGGAGCGTCCTCTCATCCAGTCGGCTTGCCGATCAGCGGCAGAGGCTTTTCTGCCCGAAGCGCGCCCGCCACACTCTGGCGTTTTTCGCGGTCCAACCCTCCCGTGACCGCTTTCGCCGAGGATTTCCAGCAAGATGAGTGAGGTACCCCTGGCCACGCTGACCCGCGCAGAGCTCGAAGCCGAAGTTCTGCGCCTGCGTGCCGCCCTGCAGCCTGCCGCGCCTCGCCCCAGCAAGGCTCGTAGTCGCGCGGTGCTGGAAAGCACCACCCAATTCGCCATCGTGGTCAGCGACCGTCAGGGGCGCATCACCGATTGGAATCCGGGTGCCGAGCAGGTCATGGGCTGGAGCGCTCGGGAGATGATCGGCGAGCAAGCCTCACGTTTCTTCACCCCCGAAGACCGCGCCAACCATCGCGCCGAATACGAGATGGCCAAGGCCCTGAGGGACGGCAGCGCCCTGGACGAGCGCTGGCACCTGCGCCAGGACGGCCAGCGCTTCTGGGCCTCGGGGGAGATGATGGCCCTCACCGACGAAGACGGGGAGCCCCTGGGCTTCGTCAAGATCCTGCGCGATCGCACCGTCGAACACCTGGCGGGCCTGGCGCTCAAGGAAACCCAGGAGCGTTATCGCCTGGTGGCCGAAGCCACCAACGACGCCATCTGGGATTGGGACTTCAACAGTGGCCAGGTCCTGTGGAACGAAGCCCTGACCACGGCCTATGGTCACCTGCCGGAAATCGTGGAGCCCACTGGCAGCTGGTGGCTCGGCCAGATCCACCCGGACGACCGCGCGCGGATCGATGCCTCCATCCACGGGGTGATCGACGGCGACGGCACGGTCTGGACCGGCGAGTACCGCTTCCTGCGGGCCGACGGCTCCTATGCCCTGGTGTTCGATCGCGGTCGGGTGATCCGCGACAGCTACGGACGCCCGACGCGGATGATCGGCGCCATGCTGGACATGAGCCAATTGCAGACCGCCGAAACCGCCCTGCGCAAGAGCGAGGAACGCTTTCGCGCCATCATCGAGACCATCGGCTCGGCCTTCGCCATCGTCCAGGTCAAGTTCGACGCCGACGACAAGCCCATCGACTACCGCTTCCTGGAGGCCAACCCGGCCTTCGAACGCCAGGCCGGGGTCAACCTGCGCGGCAAGTGGGTGACCGAATTCGCCCCCAACCTGGAACGGTTCTGGTTCGATACCTACGGCCACGTGGCCAAGACCGGCGAGCCGGCGACCTTCGAGAACTACGCCAACACCTTCGAGCGCTGGTTCGATGTCCGCGCCGTGCGGGTGGGCGATCCCGACGAACGCCAGATCGCCATCCTCTTCAGCGACGTGACCGAGCGGCGCAACGCCGAGGAACGGCTGCGCATCAGCGAGGCCCTGGCGCGGGAAAACATCGAGCGGGTGCAGCTGGCTCTGTCCGCTGGCGCCATCATCGGCACCTGGCACTGGGACCTGCCCACCGACCGATTCACCGTGGACGAGGCCTTCGCCACGGTCTTCGGCCTCGACCCGCGCCTGGGTCGTGAAGGTCTGAGCCTGGCCCAGGTGGTGACCAACGTCCATCCCGACGACAAGGACGGTCTCGCCCACGCCATCGACGTCGTGATCGCCCAGGGCGGTCCCTTCGCCCACCAGTACCGGGTACGGCGCGCCGATGGCCGCTACTATTGGATCGAGGCCAATGGCCGGGTCGATCACGCCGCCGACGGCACCCCGCTGCACTTTCCCGGGGTGCTCATCGACGTCGAGGAGCGGCGAGCCATCGAAGCCGAGCGGGACAAGGCCCTGGCCGCCCTGCGGACCCTCAACGAGACCCTGGAGATCCGGGTCGCCGAACGCTCGGCCGAGTTGATGCAGGCCGAGGAAAAGCTGCGCCAGTCGCAGAAGATGGAGGCGGTCGGCCAGTTGACCGGCGGCCTCGCCCACGACTTCAACAACCTGCTGGCCGGCATCTCCGGTGCCTTGGAGTTGATGGAGACGCGCATCGCCCAGGGACGGCTGCGCGAACTCGATCGCTATCTGGTGGCCGCCCAGGGCGCCGCCAAGCGCGCCGCCGCCCTCACCCACCGACTGCTGGCCTTCTCCCGGCGCCAGACCCTGGCGCCACGCCCGGTGGACGTCAACCAGCTGATCGATGGCCTCACCGAACTCATCCAGCGCACCGTGGGTCCTGGCATCCAGGTGGAAACCGTCGGCGCCGCCGGCCTCTGGCCCGCCCTGGTGGACCCCAGCCAGTTGGAGAATTCGCTGCTCAATCTCTGCATCAATGCCCGCGACGCCATGCCCAAGGGCGGTCGCATCACCATCGAAACCGCCAATCGCTGGATGGATCGTGAAATCGCCCGCGCTCAGGACCTGCCGGAAGGCCAATACCTGTCGCTGTGCGTGACCGATACCGGGGTGGGCATACCGCCCGAGGTCGCCGCCCGGGTGTTCGAACCCTTCTTCACCACCAAGCCCATCGGCCAGGGCACCGGCCTGGGCCTGTCGATGATCTATGGCTTCGCTCGTCAGTCAGGCGGCCAGGTGCGGCTCTACTCCGAAGTCGGCCAGGGCACCACCCTGTGCATCTACCTGCCGCGCTACCTGGGCGAGTCACCGGCCGCCGAAGGCCTGGCCACCCGCCTGGACGTGGCCGGTACCAGCCAGGGCGAAACGGTGCTGATCGTCGACGACGAGCCGACGGTGCGGATGCTGGTCATGGATATTCTCGAAGACCTCGGCTACGCGGTGATCGAAGCGGCCGACAGCCTGACGGGTCTGAAGATTCTGCAATCGGACGTGCACCTTGACCTGTTGATCACCGACGTCGGCCTGCCCGGCGGCATGAACGGGCGGCAGATGGCCGATGCGGGGCGCCAGTCACGCCCGGGGCTCAAGACGCTGTTCATCACCGGCTATGCCGAGAACGCCGCCATCGGCAATGGCCATCTGGATCCCGGCATGGAGATCCTCACCAAGCCCTTCGCCGTCGATGCCCTGGCGGCGCGGGTGCGCGAGATGATGGGTGCGGTCTAGAAGCTGGCGCCGAGCTTCAGCGCCACGGTATAGCCCTCTGCCCGGTTGCGCGCCTCGAATTCCTTGTAGGCGTGCAGCCAGATGGCCGGCAATCCCGAGGAGGGGTCGAAGAAGCTGAGCGCCGGCCCCAGTGCCAGCGTCCGGGCACGGTTGCCGCGGGTCAGGCCGGGGGCGTCGTCGTCGCTGAGCTGGCGGTAGTAGTAGCCGCCCAGGCCCGCGGTCCAGGGGCCGAAATGCTGGCCGACGGCGAATTCGTGGCGATACTCCACCCCGCTGCGATAGTCGGTGGCCGCGTTGCGCGCATTGAGGTCGACCTGGAAGCTGGACGACAGCTCCAGTCCACTCGGGCTGATATAGCTGGCGTTGAGGATCGGCGAGACCGTCCAGTGGTTGGTCCCGGGGCTGACCAGGCGATCCTTGTCGTAGTCGCCGGTAGGTGCCTGGATCGACAGCTGGGTGTTGATGCCGACGCCAGGCGCTGGCTCCCAGGCGAGGATCAGCGGAATCAGCTGCAGATCGGCCGGGCGGAACAGCTCGGCGCTGTCGCTGAACACGCGCTGGCCGCCGGCGTTGATGCCGAGATCGGCGTCCATGCGAAAGAACACCGAGACCGCGCCGAAGCCGTAGCGCGCACCGAACAGCTGCTGGTCGGTCATGCGTAGATAGGCCAGGCCGATGGCCAGGACGTTGATGTTGAAATCGTTGCCATCGTCCTTGCCATGGCTGTCCTTGATCACCCGTGCCTGATAGTCGCTGAAGCGTAGGCCGACCGTACCGAAGGGCGTCGACGGCGGCATGAAGCCGGCGCCGAAGTCCTGCACCCCGGCCGCGGTGGTCGGCATGCCCTTTTCGGTGGCGTGGGTGGTGGCGGCCAGCGCGGCGAGTGACAGGACGGCGGCGCGAGTCAGCATTCCGGGCAGAGACGGCATGGCAGGATTCCTCAGGGCATTCGAGCGGGCGAGCGAGGCCTCACCGGGCACGGGCGGCGCCCAGTCTTGGCATAGGGGATCAGGGGAGGATCAGTCCGGCGCGGCGGCGACCTGTTGGGCGATCTGCGCCTTGCGGTTGACGCCGAGCTTCTCGTAGATGCGCCTCAGGTGATGGCGGACCGTGGCCGGCGCCATGCCCAGGCTGCGGGCGACTTCCTTGTAGGTCTGGCCCAGGGCGAAGCACTGGGCCACTTCCAGTTCTCGGGCGCTGAGGCGTTCCGCCGAACTGCGCCGACGCGCCTTGAGCAGCAGCAGATCGCCCAGCGGCTGGGCATCGAGCTGCAGGGTGCGGCCCTGGTAGGTGCCCTGAGGATCGCAGGCGGGCGGCAGGCGATTGCCCTGCCAACCCTCCCACTCGCCGGCCAGCAGGGCGGCGAAGCCGGGCTCCATGGACAGCAGCACGCCATAGCGATCACACACCGCCAGGGCCGTTTCGTCGAAGCTGCCCTGGCTGTCTCTCAGGGTCGCCAGGGTGCGCAGGCAACTCTCGCGCTCGGCATGCAGCAGGTGTGGCATCAGCCATTCCACCAGTTGGCATTCCAGCGCGGTGAAAGGCGTGGCGGGATCCTCGCGGAACAGCGTGAGGTGCACGCCCAGGCGGGTCTGGTCGTCGGTGAGCACGATGCGCAGGCCATGGGCCAGGCCATACCGCTGCCCCAGGGCAGCCAGGGCCGGCGCAGCCATCTGGTCCCGGCAATCGAACAGCTGACAGCGGCCCTGCTCCTGATGCAGGTCGCCGAGGGCGTGGTCCTCGGCCTTGAGGGCATCCCATTCCCGGGTATAGCTGCCGGGCAGCCCCAACAGGAAGGTGCTGTGCGCCACGGGGACGCCGTCGCGCCAGGCGGAGTTGCCCCACCAGGCCTTGTCGAAGGCGACCAGGCGCTGCAGTTGCTCCAGCGCCTGGGCATGGAATTCGGTGATGGCCCCGCCACGCAGGCGGGCCTGCAGCGCCAGGACGACCTGGCTGAAGCGAGCGACCACCGCGCTGGGCACGCTGCAGGAAACGACGGCTGACTGATCCATGCTACCCCCATTGTTTTGATTGTCGTTGGGTAGGATGCCGGCCCCCTGACGGGGCCTGGCTTGGGTCCGAGTCTACCGTACCGCTGCGGCGCGCCTATCGTTCAGATGCAGGATAGGCCGCCCTCTGCTACCCGCGCGTCCGCGCAACGGCCGCGCGCGAACCGGGGTCCAACGCGGGTCGCCATCGTTCATCTGATCGATAGACCCGCCCGTGACCTCCGGCGAGGCTGGCGGCGACCCGGCGTCCATCCTGGCGCCCGGGACCACAGGAGAAGCCCCATGCCCGACGTCTTCGCGCGCCTCACTCCCGAGGTCGCCGGCCTGCTGGCGCAGCTGGCCGCCCACCCGCAGCCGCCGCTGGACAGCCTCACCCCGGAGCAGGCGCGCGCCGCCTATGTGCAGCTGAATCGCGCCCTCGGCCTGCCGCCGATGCCAGTGACGCGGGTGGAGGCGCTCACCGCGCCAGGTCCCCTCGGCCCCATCCCGTTGCGTCTCTATCGGCCCTATGCGGAAGACGCTCGACCGCGCCCGCTGGTGGTCTATCTGCACGGCGGTGGCTGGGTGATCGGCGACCTGGACAGCCATGATTCGCTCTGCCGCCAGATCGCCCTGGGCACCGACTGCGCGGTGCTGGCGGTGCACTATGCCCTCGCCCCGGAACATCCGGCGCCAGCCAGTCCCGATGATGTCCTGGCCGTCCTGCGCTGGCTGGCCGAGGCCGGCAGCGCCTTCAACCTCGATCTCGACCGCGTCGCCGTGGCCGGCGACAGTGCCGGCGGCGGTCTGGCCGCCATGGCCGCGCTGCACCTGCGCGAGGGTCCGCTCAGGCTCAAGGCCCAGGTGCTGATCTATCCCGGCGTCGACAACACCCCCGAAGCCTGGAAGCACCCTTCGCGGATCGAGAACGCCCAGGTCCCACCGCTGACCCGGCCGATGATGGATTACTTCTCCGGCATGTACCTGCAGGACGTAGATACCCGCGATCCGCGGGTGTCGCCCCTTTATGCCTCCTCCCACGCCAATCTGCCGCCAGCGCTGATCTTCGGCGCCGAATGCGATGCCCTGCGCGACGATGCCCGTCTCTATGCCCAGGTGCTGATCGGCGCCGGCAACGCCGTGGAGTACCACGAGCTGCCGGGCATGATCCATGGCTTCATCGAGATGCTCGGGGTGCTGCCGAGTGTGCGCTGGACCCTGGCGCGGATGAACGCCTTCCTGCGCGAGCGTCTGCAGCAGGAGGCCTGATTACGCCCCCGAATGTCAGACCCGACCGAACCAGTGCAGCACCAGCCGGTAGAGATGCTCCGGCCAGCGTGACCACCAGCCGGCCTGCTCCACCGCCTCTAGGGCTACCAGCGGCCGGGTCTGCAGGATGCGCTCGCCAGCCACCAGCTCCAGGCGCCCGACCACCGCGCCCTGGGCGATGGGCGCCACCAGCGGCTCGTCCAGCACCAGGCGGCGCTCGGGCGGTTGCTGACCCTTGGGGCGGGTCAGCACCACGTCCTGGGTCACCCCTACCGGCAGGGTCGACTGCTCGCCTTCCCAGATCGCCGGGGTGCCCAGGGCGACGCCGGCCTGGTCCAGGGTCTGGTTCTCGAAGAAGCGATAGCCGTAGGTCAGCAGCTTCTGGGTATCCGCCGCGCGGTTGTTGATGGAGTTGGAGCCGAACACCGCGGTGATCAGCCGGCGCCCATCGCGCAGTGCCGAGGTCACCATGCAATAGCCAGCCGCCTCGGTATGGCCGGTCTTGAGACCATCCACGCTGTGATCGCGCCAGAGCAGCAGATTGCGATTGGGCTGGCGGATACCGTTCCAGGTGAAGTACTTCTTGGCATAGAGCTCATAGTAGGCCGACTCGTCCTGGATGATGGCCCGCGCCAGCAGCGCCATGTCGTAGGGCGAGGAGAAGTGTTCGGGGTCGGGTAGCCCGGTGGGATTCATGAAGTGGCTGTCGTGCAGGCCCAGGCGCTGCGCGGTGGCGTTCATCAGGCTGGCGAAGCTCTCGTTGCTGCCGGCGATGTGCTCGGCCAGGGCCACGCTGGCGTCGTTGCCCGAATCGATGACGATGCCCTGCAGGAGATCGTGCACCGACACCGGGGTGCGCGGATCGAGAAACATCCGCGAGCCCTCGGTACGCCAAGCGTGCTCGCTGACGGTGACCTGATCGTCGGCCTTGAGCTGACCGGCCTGGATATCGCGGGTCGCCACATAGACGGTCATCAGCTTGGTCAGGCTGGCCGGCGGCAGGTGCTCGTGGGAATCCTCCTCGGCGATCACCTGGCCGGTGGTGGCATCCATCAGCACCCAGGCCTTGGCCGAGAGCTGGGGTGGCGAGGGAATGAGCACATTGGCGGCGGGCGCAGCGGCGGGCGCGGCCTCGACCTGGCCGAGCCAGGCGAGACCCAGGGCGGCGAGACCGAGGCAGAGCAAGGGGTGTTTCACGGGCGACGGATCCGGTGTGGCAGTGGGGCCCGCCATCCTGGGAGCGCCCTGCCCCGGTCTCAAATGAAGGAAAGTGAAGAAAAATTTAGGAAGCCGCGCCTCAGCCGGCGCTGTTGATGACCACCCGGGCGCCCACCGGCTCGGCCGCTTCGATGCTCAGGCTGAAGCCATGCAGGCGGACGATGGCCGCCACCAGCGACAGGCCCAGGCCGTAGCCCGGCTGTTGGCGACTGGCATCGCCGCGATAGAGTCGCCGCAGCACGCTCTCCCGCTCGGCTTCGGGAATGCCGGGGCCGTCGTCGATCACCTCGATGCGCACCGCGGTGCCGACCCCGCGTGCCACCAGGCGCACCTGGCCACCCTCGGGGGCGAACTTGAGGGCGTTGTCCAGGAGATTGACCAGGGCCTCGAACAGCAACTCGGCGTCGCCCTGCACCTCCGGCAGTTCCTCACCCAGTTCCAGGCTCAGGGTCTGGGCCTTTTCCTGGGCCAGGGGCTCGTAGAAATCATGGGCCTGGCGCAGCAGCGCGGCCAGATCGAGGGGCGCGAAGGCCATGCGCCGCCGGGTGTCCTCCAGCTCGGAGATACGCAGCAAGCCCTGGAAGCGCGACATGATGGCTTCGGTCTCGGCCAGAGCTTCACCAAGGCTATCGGCCTGGGGTTCGGCCAGCGGCAGCTGCTGCAACTGGTGCAGGCGCGCCCGCAGCCGCGTCAGCGGGGTGCGCAGATCATGGGCGATGCCGTCGCAGACCCCCTTCACCTCGTGCATCGAGCGCTCCAGCTGGGCCAGGGTGGTATTGACCGCATCGGCCAGCATGTCCAGTTCGTCGTGCCGCGGTGATAGCGGCAGCCGCTCCTCCAGATGACCGGCGACGATCCGCTCCAGGCTGCGTTGCAACCGTTCCACTCGCCGCAGCGGGCGCCGCCGCAACAGGTGCCAGCCCACCAGTCCGGGAATCAGGGTCAGTGACAGCCCCCAGAACAGCGCCTGGCCGATGATGCCGCCCACCGCCGAAATGGAACCGCCATCGCGGGCCAGCACCAGGATGCGGCCGTCCGCGCGGCGCTGCAGAAAGGCATGGCTGCTGCGCGTCTCGTCCAGGGCGTCGGAGGTCCGAAGTCCCCGCTGCAGGTAGTGCACTTGGCCATCGTCCGGCAGGTTGCGCAAGAGCTTGACCAGGTTGCCGGCGACATAGCGACCATCGGCCTCGAACAGGCCGTAGGCGTCGATACCGGGCATGGAATAGACCTCGCTGGCCTGCAGCTCGCCCAGCAGGTCGGCATCCGCCACCTTGCCGTAGTAGTGCGCCCGCTGCAGCAGGGTGCGCTCCGCCACGGCGCCCAGATAGCCGGAGATCTGCCAGTAGAGCACCCCGGTGAAGACCGCACCCCAGGCCACGAAGAGCAGCGCATAGAGCGCCAGCAGGCGACTGCTCCCCGAGCGCCAGCGCCTGCCGGCCCTAGTCCGGGACGACGAGGACATAGCCAGCTCCGCGGACGGTATGCACCAGCGGCCGCCCCGCCCGCTCGATCTTGCGTCTCAGCCGCCCCATGTGCACGTCGATGATGTTGGTGCCCGGATCGAAGTGATAGCCCCAGACCTGCTCGAAGAGCATGGTGCGGGTCACCAGTTGGCCGGCGTTGCGCATCAGGTAGGTGAGGATCTTGAATTCGGTGGGCAACAGGGCGATGGCCTCGCCGGCGCGGGTCAGGGTGTTCTCGATCAGGTCCAGGGTCAGCTCCCCCACCCGCAGCTGGTGACTGGCGGACTGGGCCATCGGCCGCCTGAGCAGTGCCTCCAGACGGGCCATCATCTCCACCAGGGAAAAGGGCTTGGTCAGGTAGTCGTCACCGCCACATCTCAGACCGCGGACGCGCTCGTCGACATCGGACAGGGCGCTGAGCATCAGCACCGGGGTGGCGATGCCGAGGCCACGCAGGGTGCTGACGATGGTCAGGCCGTCGAAATCCGGCAGCATGCGGTCGAGGGTGATGATGTCGTGGCCGCCGGCGATGGCCGCGGCCAGGCCGTCGCGGCCGGTGCGTTCCCAGCGCACCTGATAGTCTTGCGCCTGCAATTCGCTGGCGATGGCATGGGCGGTCACCTCGTCGTCTTCGATGACCAAAGCCTGGGTCATAGCGGCCTCTGGATCTGGCGCCCGGTCTGGCGGACCGGACACCCTAGGGAAAACCACCAGGCCGGTAAATTAAATTTTTCTTCATTCGGACTAACGCGCTCCCGCCTTGCCCGCGGTCTATCGTCGGTCTTTTCACCCTGGAGTCACCACCATGTTTCGACGTTTGCCCACCCTCGCCCTCGGCGCCCTGCTGCTGGCTTCCACGCCGCTGCTGGCGGCGCAACCCGCCACCACTCTCACGGTGCTGAGTTCGGGCGGGATCATGGGCGCCATCCGCGAGGTCGCGCCGGCCTATGAAAAGGCCACCGGCGTGAAACTGGACATCGCCGCCGCGCCGTCCATGGGCGACACGCCCCAGGCCATCCCCCAGCGCCTGGCCCGCAACGAGCCGGCCGACGTGGTGCTGATGGTGGGTTCGGCCTTGGACAAGCTGGTCGCCAACGGCCAGGCGCTCAAGGACAGCCGCGTCGACCTGGGGCAATCCTTCATCGCCATGGCGGTACGCAAGGGTGCCCCCAAGCCGGACATCTCCACCATGGAGGCTTTCAAGCAGAGCCTGGAAAGCGCCCAGTCGGTGGCCTATTCCGATAGCGCCAGCGGCGTCTACCTGGCGCACATCCTCTTCCCGCGCATGCAGCTGAGCGACGCCTTCAAGGCCAAGGCGCGCATGATCCCCGCCGAGCCGGTGGGCGAAGTCGTCGCCCGCGGTGACGCGCAGCTGGGCTTCCAGCAACTGAGCGAGTTGAAGCCGGTGCAGGGTATCGACATCGTCGGCCTGATCCCCGACCAGGCGCAGAAGATGACCCTCTATTCCGGTGCCGTGGTCAGCAAGAGCACGCACCCGGATGCCGCCCGCGCCCTGCTGCAGTACCTGGCCTCGAAGGACGCCGCCAAGGCCATCCAGGACAGCGGCCTCAAGCCGATTCCCGCGCAGTGAACCCCAGGGGAGTCGCCCTCGCGACTCCCCTCCTCCCCTCTACTACCAGAGCGCCAGGTCGTAGGTCAGGTACAGGCGATTGCTGTCCCGGCCACGGGCGAAGTCGGCGCGATAGACATAGTTGCGCAGCTTGACGCCGAACCCCTTGAGCGAGCCCTTGGGCACCATGTAGGCCAGTTCCACATCGCGTTCCCACTCGTGCAGGCCTTCGCTGCCGGAGCGGCCGTTGTCGCCGCTGATGTAGCGGGTCATGAAGGTCAGCCCGGGCAGCCCGAGCGTCTTGAAGTCGTAGACGTAGCCGAGCAGCCAGGTCTTCTCGTCTTCCTCGATGAACTTGCCGATGCCGACGTTGCTGAAGGAATAGACGGTGGCACCGCTGATGTAAGGCAGGCCGGCATCCCCGCTCAGCTTTTGCAACCCCGCGCCGACCGTATGGCCGCTGTGGGAATAGGTCAGTTGGCCGCTGAGCATGTCGTTATCGATCTTGCCCGCGTAGGCCGCGCCCGTGTCGCGACTCTTGAAGTAACGCAGGTCGCCCGTCAGCACCCCGCCGGCGAGCGGCAGGTCATGCTGGATACCGGCGAAATCCTGGCGATAGAAGTTGTTCAGCTCACCGTGGAAGTAGCTGAGCCTCAGGCTCTTGCTCACCTGGTACTCGGCACCGCCGTAGCTGAAATTGCCGGACTGGCTGCCGCTGTAGCCGTCGGGAAAGAGGCCGTTGCTGTCGGTGGAATCGCGCAGCTTGAAGCGATCGAGGTGGGTCAGGGTCAGCGTCAGGCCCTGGATGTCGTCGCTGGTGACCTGGGTGCCCTGGTAGGTCTGGGGCAGCAGGCGGGCATCGTTGTAGACCAGCACCGGGGTCTTGGGCAACAGGGTGCCGTGCTTGACCACCGTCTTGCCCAGCCGCGCCTTGGCGGTGGCGCCGAAGGCGCTGGCCTCCGCCGCCGCCCGCCCGTCGCTGTGCACCGGCCACAATCCAGTACCACTACGCCCGCGCCCGGAGTCCAGGCGCACGCCCAGCAGGCCAAGGGCGTCCAGGCCGAAGCCAAGGGTGCCCTGGGTGAAGCCCGAGCGGTAGTCCAGCAGGAACCCCTGGGCCCACTCGGTGCGCTCGCTCTTGGCCGTGGCAGCGGCGCGCGCGCTCAGGCCCTGTTCGTCGCGGAAGTTCTCGTTGAAGTAGACGTTGCGCAGTTGCAGCTTGAGCTTGCTGTCTTCGAGGAAGCCGGCGGCGTCGGCGAAGGGCATACAGGCGCACAGGGCGGCGCAACCCGCGCCACTCTTGAGGAGTTGGGACATGAGAGAGTCTCTTGTTGTTTTTGGAATGGGACTGCAGCGGGCGGGCACGACCATGCCCGCCCGCCGGGAGGATCAGACGAAGAAGGAGATGGCGCCGGTGAGCAGTGCGATGGCGGTGATGACCAGGGAGGTCAGTACCGCCCATTTGACGGTGGCCTTCTGGAAATCGCCGATGTCGCGGTCGACCATGCCCACCAGCAGCAGAGTGGAGGCCACCAGCGGACTCATCAGGTGCACCGGCTGGCCCAGCACCGAGGCGCGGGCGATCTCCACCGGATCGATCCCATAGGCCGCGGCGGCATTGGCCAGGATGGGCACCACGCCGAAGTAATAGGCATCGTTGGACAGCACGAAGGTCAGCGGCATGCTGGTGATGGCCACCACCAGCGGGAACCAGTGGCCCCAGGCCGGCGGAATCCAGTCGACCAGGGTCTGGGCCAGGGCATCGACCATCTTGGTGCCGGAAAAGATGCCGGCGAAGATGCCCGCGGCGAACACCAGGAGCACCACGGTCATGGCGTTGCCCGAGTGCGCCAGGATGCGCTCCTTCTGCAACTCCAGCTGCGGGTAGTTGATCATCAGCGCCAGCACGAAGCCGATCATGAAGAGGATGGCCGCGTGCATCACGCCCATGACCAGGGCGGTCATCACCGCGATCACCAGCACCAGATTGACGTAGGCCAGGCGGGGGCGCTTGTTCGGCGAGTCACCGAGGATCTCCTCGATATAGCACTTGCCGCCCGCCGCCCCGCCGCTTTCCAGGGCGACGTTGCCGATGCGCGCGCGCTCGCGGCGACCGAGCAGGAAGGCGGTGAACACCACCCAGGCCGCCCCGCCGATCACCGTGGGCAGCATGGGGATGAAATAGGCGGTGGCGTCCAGCCCCAGCGCGGCGATGGCGCGGGTGGCCGGGCCGCCCCAGGGACTCATGCCGCTCATGATGCTCAGCGAGAGCATGGAGACGGTCGCCAGCACCATGGGATTCATGCCGATGCGCTTGTACAGCGGCAGCATGGCCGCGCAGGTGATCATGTAGGTGGTGGTACCGTCGCCGTCCAGGGCCACCAGCAGCGAGAGCAGCGCGGTGCCGATGGCGATCTTGACCGGGTCGCCGTTGACCCGCTTGAGGATCTTGCGGATCAGCGGATCGAACAGTCCGGCATCGATCATCAGGCCGAAGAAGAGGATGGCGAACAGCAGCAGCGCCGCCGAGGGCGCCACCATCTTCAGGCCGTCGAGCATCATCTTGCCGGTGGTGGGGGCGAAGCCACCGATGAGGGCGAAGACGATGGGCACCACGGTGAGCGCCACGATGGGCGACAGACGTTTGCTCATGATCAGGTAGGTGAAGGTCACCACCATGATCAGACCGAGAAGCGCGAGCATAGGCATATCCCTTGTTCTTGTTGTGGGTCTGGCCAGACGCGGGCCAGCCGATCCCCGCCTCCGGCCAGCTGACGGCGCGGAGGTGGGACTGCAGCGGTAGCGGGGTTTAAACGATCAGGCGTGGGGACGAACGTCCGGTGCCGTCCACTCGGCGGCCTCGGGCAGCGCCACGGGTTCGCCCTTGCCGCTGGCCAGGGCACGCATTAGCTGCTCGCGATCGCAGGCGTCCTCGCCCAGCGCGATCACCACCGTGGCCACGGCGTTGCTGGCCAGGCTGGTCAGGGCGCGGGCCTCGGACATGAAGCGATCGATGCCGATGAGCAGGGCCAGACCGGCCAGGGGGATGTCATGGATCACGGTGAGGGTCGAGGCCAGGGCGACGAAGCCGCTGCCGGTCACCCCTGCCGCACCCTTGGAGGACAGCAGCATGATCGCCAGCATGGTCAGGGTCTGGCCGATGGTGAGGTCGATGTTGCAGGCCTGGGCGATGAAGACCGCGGCCAGCGACAGGTAGATGGCGGTGCCATCCAGGTTGAAGGAGTAGCCGGTGGGCAGCACCAGGCCGACCACGCCCTTCTTGCAGCCCAGGCCTTCGAGCTTCTGCAGCATGCGCGGCAGCACCGGCTCGGTGGACGAGGTGCCGAGCACTACCAGGAATTCCTCGCGGAAGTAGCGCAGCAGCTTCCACAGGCTGAAGCCGCGCGAGCGGCACAGCGCGCCCAGCACCACGAAGACGAAGAAGGCGCAGGCGATGTAGAGGGTGGCGATCAGCTTGGCCAGGGAACCCAGCGAGGTGATGCCGTACTGGCCGACGGTAAAGGCCAGGGCGCCAAAGGCACCCACCGGCGCGAAGCGCATCAGGTAGCCGAAGATGCGGAAGACCATCTGCGACGCCGACTCCAACACATCCAGCACCGGCCGGCCGCGCTCGCCCATGGCGGACAGCGCGAAGCCGCAAAGCACGGCGATGAACAGCACCGGCAGCACCTCACCCTTGTTGAACGCCCCCATGAAGGTGTCCGGGATGATGTGCATGAAGAAGTCCACCACGCTGAGCTTGGCCGCCGACGCCGTGTACTGGGCGATGCTGGCGGTGCTCAGGGTCGCGGGATCGATGTTCATGCCCACGCCAGGCTCGAACAGATAGACCGCGCCGAGGCCGATGAACAGGCTGATGACGGTGAGCACCAGGAACAGCAGCAGCGTCTTGCCCATCAGCCGCCCCAGGGTGCTCTTGTCGGTCATGCCGGCGATGCCGGTGACGATGGTGCAGAACACCACCGGGGCGATCATCATCTTGATCAGCTTGATGAAGGCGTCACCCAGGGGCTTGAGCGCGACGGCCTGTTGCGCCCAGAAGTGACCGACCAGCACCCCGAGGACCACGGCGCAGAGGATCTGGAAGTACAGCGATTTGGCAAGTTTCATGGGGCATCACCGTTTATTGAAGTTGTGCGGATGCGCTGGTGGTTGGGGGATATCGCTTTAGCTGGCAAGCCTCCGCGCGGTGGGCGCGTACACGTGACCGGCGAACAGGCGGCGCGCGGTCCGGACGACCGAGGCCTGGATGGTAGTGCCGTCAGCGCCGCCGCGCGACAGCACGACGTCGATCCCGCCGCTGGGATGCTCCAGGCGGACGTGGGTCAGGTCACGCGCCGACTCGCCGAGCAGCGCCATCACCACCGTTTCCGCGGTGACGCAGGCGGTGGCCAGGCCGATGGAACCGGTGACGGCCAGGGCGCGGTGGCAGCTGTGCGGCATGAAGTAGCGCACCTGCAGGGTGCCGCCGTGCTGGGGCGGAGAGACCAGTACCGGCTTGGGGATCACCTTGCCGCTGACATCGCCCAGGCCCATGGCCCGGCCGGCCTGCAGCCGCAGGGCTTCCAGCCGCGCCAGCAGCGCCGTGTTGGCGTCCAGCTCGGCCGGGCGCTCGCTACCGGTCATGCCCAGGTGGCGGGCGTCGACGATCATCATCGGCATGGCCATGTCGATGCAGGTCACCGGTACGCCGTCGAAGACATCGGTAGCCTGGCCGGTGGGAAACAGCTTGCCGGTCTTGCTGCCCACGGCGTCGAGAAAGGTCAGCTGCACCGGCGCGGCGGTGCCGGGCACGCCGTCGATGGCGGTGTCGCCTTCATAGCGCACCAGGCCGCCCGGCGTGTGCACCAGCGAATCGACGAAGCTGTTGGTGTTGAGGTTGCGGATGCGCACCAGGGTCTTGCCGTCTTCAGCGGCGACCAGCCCCTGCTCCACGGCGAAGGGACCCACGGCACACAGCATGTTGCCGCAGTTGGGCGCGGTATCGACGCGGCGCTCGGCGACCATCACCTGGACGAAGAGATAGTCCACGTCGGCATCGGGATGACTGGACGGGCTGATGATGGCGACCTTGCTGGTCTGGGGGCTACCTCCACCAATGCCGTCGATTTCCAGTTCATGACCGGCACCCATGAGGTCGATCAGCATCTCGTCGCGCTGGACGGGATCGCTGGGCAGGTCGCTGGCGAGGAAGAAGGGGCCCTTGGAGGTGCCACCGCGCATGAGAACGCAGGGAATACGTTGCATGACTGCTTTCTCTTGTTGATCAATAGCGTTTATTGATGTTCTAGGGGCAAGATTGGCAGCCGTGGATAAATCTATCCAATGCAAATATCGTCGCTATTATTCCACTTAGATAATCAATACTTGAGATGCTCGATCAGAGGCTGTTCATGGACTATGAGCTGCAAGATATTCGATCTTTCGTGAAAATCGCCGAACTGAGCAGCTTCCATGAGGCTGCCGATGCCCTGCACCTGTCGCAGCCGGCGCTCAGTCGACGCATCAAGAAGCTGGAAGACGGTCTGGGCACGCCCCTGCTCGAACGCACCACCCGTCGCGTCGGTCTCACCAGCGTCGGCCGCGATTTCCTGCCCAAGGCGCGGCGGCTGCTGGACGACTTCGAGGATTCCATCCTCAGCATCCGCGAACTGGCCGAACGCCAGACCGGCCAGGTCACCCTGGCCTGCATCCCCACCGCAGCCTTCTATTTTCTGCCCTCGGTGATCCGCCAGTACAACGAGCACTACCCCAAGATCCGCATCCGACTGCTGGACCTCAGTGCCAACGACGGCCTGGAAGCCGTGCTGCGTGGTGAAGCGGACTTCGGTATCAACATGCTCAGCGGCCAGCACCCGGACATCGAGTTCGTGCCCCTGGTACAGGAGCAGTTCGTGCTGGCCTGCCGGCGTGACCATGAATTGGCCGGGCGTCCATCGATCAGCTGGGCCGAACTGGTCGAGCACCGGCTGATCGGCGTAGGGCGCCTGAGCGGCAACCGGGTGCTGCTCGACCACGCCCTCTCCGCCCGCGGCATCCGCCCCAAGTGGTTCTATGAGGTACAGCACCTGTCCACCTCCCTGGGCATGGTGGAAGCCGGCCTCGGCGTTTCCGCCATGCCCAGCCTGGCCATGCCGGCCGCCGACCACCCGACCCTGGTCAGCGTGCCGCTCACCGATCCGGAAGTGACCCGTACCCTGGGCCTGGTCTCGCGCCGCGGGGCCTCGCTGTCGCCTGCGGCGGAGAAATTCGTCGCCATCCTGCTCGGCCAGTGGAAGACCGAACAGCCCTAGTCCGCGCCGTGCAGGCGCCCATGTCCTGAACAGAAGCGGCCAAGCGCCAGTATCCAGTGAACGTCGCGCCCCCTCGGGCGGTCTGTTGGCTGCAACAACTGGTTACGGTCGGGTCCGCTCATGTCCCTAGCGCGAATATCGCGTCCTTCTACTCCTCGTCCGGGGAGCACCTCGAAGCGCCGCTCCGCCGTCGGAGCGCTGGCCGGGCTGCTGCTCGCCGCTTCGCTCACGGGCTGTTCGCCGCTGCAACACGGCTTTTTCGCCCCGGCCGGCCTCGCCGCCAGTGGCGAACGCGACCTGCTGCTGTGGATCGTCGGTCTGGCCCTGGTGGTGGTGCTGCCGGTGATCCTGCTCACCCCGCTGATCGTCTGGCGCTATCGCCACGGCAACGACCGCGCCGCCTACCGGCCGCGCTGGGAGTTCTCCTGGCTGCTGGACGTCTTCGCCTGGGGCGTCCCGGCGCTGATCGTCGCGGTGCTGGCCTTCCTAGTCTGGACCCGCACCCACAGCCTGGACCCCTATCGCTCACCGACACCCGGCGTGACGCCGCTGGAGGTTCAGGTGATCGGGCTGGACTGGAAGTGGCTGTTCCTCTATCCCGAACAGGGGATCGCCACGGTCAATGAACTGGTCCTGCCGGCAGGTCGTCCGGTGCAGCTCAGGCTGACCAGCGATACGGTGATGCAGTCCCTGCTGCTGCCGCGCCTGGGGGGCCAGATCTACGCCATGGCCGGCATGCAGACTCAGCGCTATGTGCAGATTCCCCTGCCCGGCCAGTTCGAGGGTCGCAATGCCCAGTACAGCGGCGAGGGCTTCCAGGATCAGCACTTCCCGATCCGGGTGCTGGCGGAAGCGGATTTCCAGGCCTGGACTCAGCACATGAGCCAGGTTCGCGAGGCCCTGGATTGCGCCCATTACCAGGTGCTGGCCCGTCCCGGCACCCTGGAGCAGGCCGCCCAGCTGCGCCTGACCCAACCCGCCCTCTTCGCCTGGGTGCTGGCACGCTATCGCCAGGATCCGGTACCCGCCTGCGATACCTTCCAGGGAGCCACCCATGACTGATTCCTCGGCCCTCTGGCATCTGCTATTCGGCCGCCTGGGCTACGACGCCCTGCCCTTCTACAGCCTGGTCGCCACCTGCGGCGCCAGCGTGGTGATCCTCGGCGCCCTGGCTACCGCCGGGGTGATCACCTGGCTCGGCAAATGGCGCTATCTCTGGCAGGAGTGGTTCACCAGCCTGGACCACAAGCGCATCGGCATCATGTATGTGGTGCTGGCCCTGGTGATGTTCAGCCGCGGCGTGGTGGAAGGGGTGATGATGCGCACCCAGCAGGCCCTGGCCATCGACGCGCCCGGTTACCTGCCGCCGGAACACTTCGGCCAGCTGTTCAGCACCCATGGCACCATCATGGTGTTCTTCGTCGCCATGCCCTTCCTCACCGGGCTGATCAACTTCGTCATGCCGCTGCAGATCGGCGCCCGCGACGTGCGCTTTCCCCTGCTCAACGCCATCAGCCTCTGGCTGACCGTGGCCGGGGCGGCGCTGGTGATGGTCTCGCTGGTGCTGGGACGCTTTTCCACCGGTGGCTGGAGCGGCTATCCGCCCTACACCGGTGCCGAGTACCAGCCCGGCGTCGGTCCCGACTACTGGATCTGGGCCCTGACCCTGAGCTCCCTGGGCAGCACCCTGACCGGCCTCAACTTCGCCGTCACCCTCTACAAGGAACGGGCGCCCGGCATGCGCCTGTTCCATATGACGCTGTTCAGCTGGACAGCGCTGTGCACCAGCATCCTGATGATCTTCGCCATGCCGCCGCTGACCGTGGCCACCCTGCTCCTGGCTCTGGACCGCTACCTGGACTTCCACTTCTTCACCAATACCCAGGGCGGCAACCTGATGAACTACATCAACCTGTTCTGGCTGTTCGGCCACCCGGAGGTGTACATCCTCATCCTGCCGGCCTTCGGGGTGTTTTCTGAGGTGTTCGCCACCTTTTCCACCAAGCGGCTCTATGGCTATCACTCGCTGGTCTGGGCGACCCTGGTGATCGCCGTGCTGTCCTTTACCGTGTGGCTGCACCACTTTTTCACCATGGGCCAGTCACCTAGGATCAACGCCGCCTTCGGCATCGCCACCATGCTCATCGGCATCCCCACCGGGGTGAAGATCTACGACTGGATGGCGACCATGTTCCGCGGTCGCATCCGCCTGACCACGCCGTTGATCTACGCGGTGATGTTCATCATGCTGTTCGTGATCGGCGGCCTCACCGGCATCACCCTGGCCACACCGCCGGTGGACTACCAGGTGCACAACACCGTCTACCTGGTCGCCCACTTCCACAACATGCTGATCCCGGGAATGCTGTTCGGCATGCTGGCCGGCTACCACTTCTGGTTTCCCAAGGCCTTCGGCTTCCGCCTCGACGAGCGCTGGGGGCGCATCGCCGCGCTGAATTTTGGCCTGGGCTTCATCCTCGCCTTCATGCCCCTGTATGTGCTGGGCGTCTCCGGCCTGCCGCGGCGCAGCCAGGCCATCCACAACCCCGATTTCGCCCCGCTGCTGTGGGTCGCCGAACTCGGCGCGGTGGTGCTGCTGGCCGCCCTGGGCAGCCTGGTGATTCAGCTGGTGGTGAGCATTCGGCGCCGCGACAGTGCACGGGTGCCGGCGGGTGATCCCTGGAACGGCCGCACCCTGGAATGGGCGGTCGCCGCGCCGCCGCCGGAGTACAACTTCGCCGTGCCGCTGCCGATCAACGACCGGGATCCCTTCACCTGGCTCAAGGAACAGGGCCTGGCCTACGACCGGCCGCGGACCTATGCCGATCTGGTGCTTCCCAAGAACAGTGCCGTCCCGGTCATCGTCGGCGCGGCGGGCTTCGCCTGCGCCTTCGGCCTGGTCTGGCACATCGGTTGGATGGCCGTACTGGGGCTGCTGGTGGCCTGGGGGGCGGTCATCGCCCGCAGTTTCCAGCGCGATACCGAGCGACTGATCTCGGCGGCGGACGTTCGGCGCGAACATGAGGCCTGGCTGGATGAGGTCGCCGCGACCCGCCCCGTCACGCGCGACGAGGAAACCGGGCCGGGCAATCGTGGCCTGGCGGAGATGGGGCCATGAGTTCGCGTGATATGAACCACGCCGGCCTCAACGTCGGTCACACCGATCACGCGACCCACGCCGAGGCCGAATACTCGCTGTTCGGCTTCTGGATCTTCCTGATGAGCGACGCCCTGGTGTTCGCGCTGCTGTTCGCGATCTATGCGACGCTGCAGCACGCCACTGCCGGGGGACCGGTGGCCCGGGACGTCTTCGAGATCGGCAGTGTCACCGTCCAGACCCTGGTGCTGCTGGCCAGCAGCTTCACCTACGGCCTGGCGTCGCTGGCGATGAAGTACCACGAGGGTCGGCTGCGGCCCCTGGTGACCTGGCTGCTGGTGACACTGGCCCTGGGGCTGGTGTTCCTCGGCCTGGAGGTGCACGACTTCCTCGGCATGGCGGACAAGGGCGCCCTGCCCCAGCGCAGCGCCTTTCTCTCGGCCTTCTTCGCCCTGGTGGGCATGCACGGGGTGCACGTCGCCAGTGGCTGCCTTTGGCTGGTGGTGATGCTGGTGCAGCTCAGGGTGTTCGGTCTGGATACGCCAGTAAAGACCCGGCTGATGCGCCTGGGGCTGTTCTGGCATTTTCTCGATATCGTCTGGGTCGCCATCCTGTCGGTGGTCTACCTGCAGGGGCTGTTGCCATGAAGCGTGACGACTATCGCCGCGAACTGGCGAGCTATGTGATCGGCCTGGTGCTGGCGGTGACGCTGAGCCTGATCCCCATCGGCCTGGTGCTCTTCCCGACCTGGCCACGCGAGACCACCCTGGGCGTCATCTTCGGCCTGGGCCTGCTGCAGATCCTGGTGCACCTGCGCTGCTTTCTGCATATCAGCCTGGGTCGTTCGCACCGCCACGACCTCTATCTGCTGCTGTTCACCAGCCTGATCCTGGTGCTGATGGTGGTGGGTAGTTTGATCGTGCTGGGTGATCTGCACCACCGCATGGGTTAATACCGGTCACCGCCCCGAAAGACGGCAACCGGATCGTCACCCACCTTACTGGGTGCGCGTCACCCGCCAGACCGTATTGGCCAGGTCGTCGGCGATGATCACGCCGCCACGCTGGTCCACCGCCACCCCGACCGGTCGGCCGCGGGTCTTGCCATCGTCGCCAAAGAACCCGGTGGCGAAGTCGATGGGCTCGCCGGCCGGGCGGCCCTGCTGGAAGGGCACGAAGACCACGCGGTAGCCCACCGGCTTGTCGCGGTTCCAGCTGCCGTGTTCGCCAACGAAGACCCCATCGGTGAATTGCCCACCCACCGCCGCGGTGGAAAAGGTCACCCCCAGGGCGGCGACATGGGAGCCCAGGCTGTAGTCGGGCTTGATGGCGGCGGCGACCTTGGCCGGATCCTGCGGCTGGGCGCGGGTATCGACGTTCTGCCCCCAGTAGCTGTAGGGCCAGCCATAGAAGCCGCCCTCGCGGATGGAGGTCAGATAGTCCGGCACCAGGTCCGGGCCGATCTCGTCGCGCTCGTTGGCCACCGCCCACAGCTGGCCGCTGTCGGGCTGGATGGCCAGGGCGGTGGGATTGCGCACCCCAGTGGCATAGTTCTTGTGCGCGCCGCTCTGCGCATCGATCTGCCAGATCACCGCGCGATCCACCTCGACATCCATGCCGCGTTCGCCGACGTTGCTGTTGGAGCCGATGCCCACATAGAGGTAGCGACCATCGGCGCTCGCGGCGAGAGACTTGGTCCAGTGGTGATTGATCGCCGCCGGCAGATCCACCAGCTTGTCCGGCGCGCCGCTGGCCTGGGTCTGGCCGTCCTGGTAGGGAAAGCTGACCAGGGCGTCCTGGTTGGCCACATAGATCCGCCCATTGGCGAAGGCCAGGCCATAGGGCGCGTTGAGATTCTCGGCGAACACGGTCTTGAGTTCGTATTTGCCATCGCCGTCGGCATCGCGCAGTAGGGTCAAGCGATTGCCACCCTTCACCTGGGTGTTGCCCTGGGCCTTGATGTAGCCGGCGATGACGTCCTTGGGCTTCAGCTTCGGCGCGTTGCCGCCACGGCCCTCGGCCACCAGGATGTCGCCATTGGGCAGCACCAGCATCTGCCGCGGAATGCGCAGGTCAGTGGCGATGGCGGTAATGGTGTAGCCCTGGGGCACGGTGGGCGTGCGATCGCCCCAGGGGGCCGGCTCGGCGATCTTCATGCTCGGCAGGAGGCCGCGCTGGGGTTCGGGCAGCTTGGGATCGGGTCCGCGCGCCTGGGTGTCGGCACCGCCTTCGTTGCCGCAGGCGGCCAGCAGCACGGCCAGACCAAGGACGCTCAAGGCTCTTGGCGTGTTCATCGAACCACCTCCGAACGCAGATTGGAGAGGGCGATCCAGGCCGCCACCAGGCTCAGCACCGAGACCACCACCGAGAGGATCAGCCCGGCGGGCATCACCGCCCAGGCATCCTTGGCATGTTCGAAGGCATTGATCAGCCCCAGCACCCAGGCCAGCAGCAGCAGGAGGAAATAGGCTGCCGGTCGGCGACCCCGGAAACGGGCGCCAAAGAGGTTGCCCAGAGCGAACAGCAGGGCCAGCCCGGACAGCAACAGGGCGCCGGCGATCAGCCAGGCGGCGAAGTTGGCCCACTGGATCTGCATCGTCTGGTAATAGGCGATATCGCTGAGCAGACCGCCGATGAACAGCGGGACGGAGCCGGCCAGCAGCAGCGCGTGCAGCGGGCCGGGCCGGACAGGATGGTAATGGTGGGCAGCTACGGTCACTGACGACTCCTTTTCATGACGGGACGTGGCAGGGCCGGGCAGCCACTGCGCGGCGCAAGACGCACTGAAAAGGATTGCGCGCATGGCGGGTTAGTTCAGCCGTTTCGCTTGGCGGACACCTCTTGCAAAAGAAGAGATAATGACAGTCTCGTTGCAGCCGCGGCCTCTGCCTCGCGTCTGTCCGGCACCACCGTCCCTGCAATCCGCTGTCCAGCTGCCGACCGAAGGGCTGGACGTCACCTCGTCCATAGGAATTTTCTGCGCATGAGCTCTTCCCGGTCCGTCGACCAGGCCTCCCGGCGCGCGGCCATCGTCCTCGCCTTCTGCCTGCCCAGCGACGTGCTGCTCTACCTCGTCCTGCCCATGTACGCCCCGGTCTTCGGCATCACCCTGATCGAAGCCGGCATCCTGCTGGCCGCCAACCGGGTGATCCGCATCGTCGGCTATCGCTATGTGGTGCAGCTCTATGCCCGCTGCGGCGATCGGAGCAGCCTGGTGGTGGCCGCCGCGGTGGCCGCGCTCTGCGCCCTGGGCAACGCCAACCTCTCGGGTTTCTGGGCGCTGCTGGGGCTACGGCTGGCCTGGGGCCTGAGTTTCGCCACCTTCAACCTGTCCACCCAGGTTCTGGCCACCGCCGACCCGGCCGGCGCCGCCCGGCGCACCGGCACCTCCCGGGCGCTGATCGCCATCGGTCCCATGCTCGCCCTCTCCGCGGGTGCCTGGCTCACCCTGCAGTACGGGCCGCGCGCCGTGCTGTTGCTGAGCAGCGGTCTCTGCCTGATCGGGCTACTGTTGGCCCTGGGGCTGCCGCGTGCCGGTCACGAATTGCCGGCGCCCGGGCGGCGCCTGCGCTGGCCGGATCGCATCGTCACCTGGTCCTTCATCGAAGGCGTGACCCTGGACGGCCTGTTCATCTTTGGCTTGTCGGCCTTTTCCCAGGCGGTGCTGGGCGGCAACGCGGTACTGGTGGCTGGCTTGCTGATGGCGCTGCGTTATGTGTCCGACATGCTGCTCAGCCCCCTCGGCGGTCGGGCGGCGGATCGCTATGGCGCGGCGCCCATGCTGGTGGTCTGCTCGACGCTGACCGCGCTGTTCCTGATCGCCTTCGGCTTCCACTGGCTGATCCTCGGCGCCGGCGGGGTGCTGATCCTGCGCGCCCTGCAGATCCCCCTGGTGGTGACCCTGGTCGCCGCCCGCCATCCCGGTCAGGCCAGACTGCCGGCGCTGGCCTCCAACGCCATGTGGCGCGACGTGGGCGCCAGCGTGGGGCCCCTGCTGGCGGGTGTGCTCATCCCCCTGGTGCCTTCGACCCTGCTGTACCCGCTGTCCGGCCTGGCGATCTTGGTCAGCTCCCTGGCGTGCCTGGGCGTGAAGCCGGCGCGCGAGTGAGCCCGCCGGCCCTGGCATCCCGCCCTTGCGGACGGGTGCCAGGGCGGACTTGCGCTACTTGCCTTTCGCCTGCAGCACTGGCTCGCTGACACCCTTGACGCCCACCAGGGTCAGGCTGGTCAGCAGCACGTTCTGCGGACCCTGGTAGGCATCCACCGGCTTGTACCACTCCGCCAGCGAGTGGGCACTGCCGCCCTCCCCGCCGCCGCTGATGGTCATGGCTGGCACGCCCAGGGACATGGCGGTGTTGGAGTCGGTGCTGCCGCCGCTCAAGGTGACCTTGGCGCCGTTGGTGACCGCGGCGATGGCGCGCTGCGCCGTCTGCACCATGGGCGAATCCTCCGCCGTGCCACCGGCCGGACGATCACCGATCAGCTTGATGTCCACCGAGATCTGATCGGTGTCCCAGCGCTTGTTCTCCTCCTTCACCGCGTCCTGCACCAGGGCCAGTATCTCCTTCTCTTCGGCCAGCAGCGCGGCCTCTTCGTTGGATCTCATGTCCAGGGTCAGGCGCGCTTCGCCGGCGATGGCGTTGACCGACGTGCCGCCCTGCACCGTGCCCACGGTAAAGGTGGTCTTGGGCTCCTTGGGCGGCCGCACCTCGGCGATCTTGGCGATGGCGCGACCCATGGCGTGGATGGCGCTGGGTCGCCCGAACTCGGCGAAGCTGTGGCCACCCGGTCCCTTGAAGGTCATCTCGTAGCGGTGGCTGCCGGTGCCGCGATTGACGATCCGCCGCACGTCGATGCCATCCACCGAGATGAAGCCGTCGATGCCCTGGCGATCTTTGAACAGGGCCTTCACCCCACGCAAGTTGCCCAGCTCCTCCTCGCCCACGGTGCCGACGAAAACCAGGTCGCCCACCGTCTCGATGCCGCTCTTGTTCAGGGCGTCGATCACCGACAACAGCGCCGCCAGGCCCCGGGCGTCATCGCCGATGCCGGGGCCATAGGTCTTGCCGTCCTGTTCCTTGAGGGTCAGGTCAGTGCCCTCGGGAAACACCGTATCCAGGTGCGCCGAGACCACCAGCTGCGGCCCCTGGCCGCTGCCCTTGCGGGTGGCGATCACATAGCCTTCCGGTGCGATGCTGGCGTCCTTGAGCCCCAGCTCCTGGAAGCGCTTGAGGTAATACTCGGCGCGCACCTTTTCCTTGAACGGCGGCGCGGGAATCTGGGCGATGTGCTTCTGTTCCGTGAAGGTGCGGCCATCATCGGCGCGCAGCGCGTCCAGGGCCTTGGCGACCCGGGCATCGCCCTGCACGGCGGAGAGGGAACCCTCGACACCCGGCGCGGCGGCCAGGGGCAGCGCCAGGGTGGCGGTCGCAGCGGTGAGCACGAGTGCGGAAAAGCGATTGGCCAAAGCCGAACGAGCAAAAGACATCTGACACTCCCATTGCCTGAATTGGTATTCCGATCGGGCGCAATCGTCTGACGAATACACCCCTGCCTGACCCTAGGGGTGCGCGAACGAAAGGTCAAAGAACGGGGCGCTATCGGATATGTAGCGTCGCTCAGGGTGCGGCTTTCGACTCAGAGGTCCAGAAATGTCCGGCCTTCAGTCGCCAGTTGCCGTAGTCGCGGGCAGATCTCGGTGCCGCGCTCGGCCAGCGCCGCAGACCAGCCCTCCAGGGTGCTGAGGATCCGCGCCAGTCCGCACTCGTCGGCGTAGTACAGCAGCCCGCCGCGATAGCGCGGAAAGCCGTAGCCGTGTAGCCAGACCAGATCGATGTCGACCGGCTGTTCGACGATGCCCTCCTGCAGCAGCCAGGCCGCCTCGTTGATCATCACGAACAGGCAGCGTTCGAGGATCTCCGTATCGCTGTGGCTGCGTAGGGTGATGCCCCGGCGCTGACGGTGGGCGGCGAGCAACTCGGCGACCAGAGGATCCGCCTGGCCCTGGCGCTGCCCCGGCTCATAGCGGTAGTAGCCGGCGCCGGACTTCTGGCCAAGACGGCCGAGGGCGTGCAACTGCTCGATCAAGTCGCAGGCCCGCTCGGCAGGGCTGAGGGACTCACCCCGCCCCTGGCGATTGCGCCAGGCGATGTCGATCCCGGCCAGGTCGCGCAGCGCGAAGGGGCCCATGGGAAAGCCGAATTCGCGCAGCACCCGGTCGACCTGTTCGGGTGCTGCGCCCTCTTCCACCAGCAGGGTCGCCTCGCGCTCGCGTACCGCCAGCAGGCGATTGCCGACGAAGCCATGGCAGTTGCCCACCGCCACCGTGGTCTTGCCCAGGCGCTCGCCCAGCTGCAGGGCAGTGGCCAGGACAGCAGGCGCGACCGCGCGGGTGCGAACCACCTCCAGCAGCTTCATCACCTGGGCCGGACTGAAGAAGTGCATGCCGATCACCGCTTCGGGCCGGCCGGTCACCCCGGCGATGGCATCGATGTCGAGATAGGAGGTGTTGGTGGCCAGGATGGCGCCAGGCTTGGCCAGACGATCGAGCTGACGAAAGACCTCCTGCTTGACCGCCAGATCCTCGAACACCGCCTCGATGATCAGATCGGCGTCGGCTACCGCGTCCAGGGTCGCTTCACAGCGGATCAGGGCGGCGCGCGCGCTGGCCTGATCCGCCGTCAGGCGGCCCTTGGCCAGGGCTCCGGAGAAGTAGCCGTCGATCGTGGCGCGGCCTCGTTCCAGGGCCTGGGGCTGGGTATCGATCAGGACGGTGGCCAGGCCGGCGTTGGCCAGGCAGAGGGCGATACCGCTGCCCATCAGCCCCGCGCCGATCACCGCCACCTGCCGCAACGCTACGAGAGGCGCCGCCGTGGCCAGGGCGCGATTACGACCCGCCAGGGCGCGCTCGGCGAAGAACACCTGGCGCAGGGCTCGGGCCTGGGCGGACTCGCGCCGGGCAACGAACAGCTCACGCTCGCGCTGCAGGGCGGCGGCAAGCGGCAGCTGCCAGGCACCACGCAGGGCGTCCAGCGCCTGAATCGGCGCCTCCTGGCCCGGCAGCTTGCGCAGCAACGTGCAGGCCTGGGCCTCGAAGGCGTCGAGGTCGAACAGGGAGAGCGTCTGCGCGGCCGTCGGCCGAGGCGACAAGGGAGGCTGCTCGCGCAGAAAGATCCGGGCCAGGGCCAGCGGCTCGCCCTCCCCCAGGCCATCGATCAGTCCGGCGGCGAGCGCCGTGCTGGCCTCCAGGCGGGTGCCGCCGACGATCATGTCCAACGCCAGGGGCGCGCCGACCAGGCGCGGCAGCCGTTGGGTGCCGCCCGCGCCCGGAATCAGCCCCAGGCTGACTTCCGGCAAGGCGAAGGTGGTACCGGTCGCCGCGACCCGGTAATGACAGGCCAGCGCCAGCTCCAGCCCGCCGCCCAATACCGTGCCATGCAGCGCGGCGATCACCGGCTTGGGCGAGGCTTCGAAGGCCGCCAGCACAGCCGGCAGATGGGGCTCCTGCAGCGGCAGGTCGAATTCGCGGAGGTCGGCGCCGGCGACGAAGGTCCGCCCGGCGCAGGTGATCACCAGCGTCTGGATCCCGTCATCGGCCAGGGCCTCCTGCAGCCGAGCCAGGAGCCCCGCACGCACCTCGCGGGACAGGGCATTGACCGGTGGATGGTCCAGGGTGATGACGCCCAGGGCGTCGATCCGTTGCAGGGTTACGATGGTCATGTAGGGTCTCCCGAAGGGTCAGAGCAGCGACAGCGGATAGCTGGCGATGACGCGGACGTCATTGGCGTCCCGCGAGAAATCGGAACGGTAGGTGGCGCTGCGCAGGCGCAGATTCAGGCCCTTGAGCGAGCCGCCCTGCAGCACGTATTGCAGCTCCACATCCAGTTCCCGTTCGCCGCCGGACGCGCCGCCGCGCAGTTCGGCCTGGCTGCCGCGTACGAAGCGCGTCATGAAGTTCAGGCCGGGGATACCCAGCTGGCCGAGGTCATAGTCGTAGCGCGCCTGCCAGGAGCGCTCGTTGGTCTCGGCGAAGTCGCCCACCTGGACGAAGTTGACCAGATAGGGGTCGGTGCCATTGACGTAGGGAAAGGCCGTCGAGCCCGACATCTTCTGATAGCCCAGGCCCAGGGAGTGGCCGGCGCGCTTGTAGGTACCCAGGGCGCTGAAGGCGCGGTTGTCGATGCGTCCGCCGCGGGCGCGACCCTCGTCGTCGCTGTTGAACAGCCGCACCTCGGTGAGGAAGGCGCCCCAGTCGCCCTTGCGGCGGTCGGTCAGGCCGAGAAAGCGCTGGCGATAGACATCTTCCAGCACGGCGTACTGGGCGCTCACATCGGTGGTGGTGCCGAAGCGGTAGAGGGCGCCGACGACATTGAAATCGCCCCCCTCGAGGGAGCCGCTGAAACGGCGATTCTTGTTGTTCAGCGAAAGGCCGTCGGCTCCGGAGCTGTCGCGATAGACCGTGCGCTGGATGTTGGCGCCGGTCAGGGTCAGACCCTTGATCTCCTTGAATTCGAACTGGCTGCCCTCGAAGGTCTGGGGCAGCAGGCGGCCATTGTTGGTGACCAGGGTCGGCCAACGCGGTAGCAGGGTGCCGATCCGCAATTCGCTCCTGGAGAGGCGCGCCTTGAAGGTCGCCCCGGCCTTGGCGTATTCGCCGGGCGCGCGGCCCTCGTCGTCTACCGGCAACAGACCGGTACCGGTGCGGCCACGGCCCGAATCGAGCTTCAGCCCCACCAGGCCCAGGGCGTCCAGGCCGAAGCCAAGGGTGCCCTGGGTAAAGCCGGATTCGTACTTGAGGATGAAGCCCTGGCCCCACTCCTCACGCTTGGACTGGCCGCTGCCGTCGCGGAAGTCGCGATTCATATAGAAGTTGCGTAGTTCCAGGGTGGCCTTGCTGTCTTCGAGGAAGCCCTCGGCATAGGTCAGGGGCGACAGCAGGGCAATACCCAGCCCTGCCGCCAGGATCGGCTTGTCATGATGCCTGTGCATAGGAGGTCTCTACCGAACCCTGGCCACCCGCGGCGTACCAGGGGAATGGAAGGAAGCGTGCGGCTCAGCGCACCTGCGTCAGGTAATCGGCGGCGGTACCGGGGATCTGGGTGTTCTGGATCTGGCCCAGGAAGGTAATGGCGCGCTGGACGTCCTCATCGGTGAGATAGGGCGTCGCGGGGAAGGACTTGCGGTTGTTCTTCCAGGCGGCGGCATAGACCTCGTCGTTGACGCCTTCGAAGCGGGTGCGCACGGCCTTGGCGGCCTCGTCCGGATGCTGGCTGATCAGCTGGGTGGCGTCGTTGAGCGCGGCTAGAAAGGCCTTGACCGTGTCCGGATGCTCTTGCGACCACTCGCGGCGGGCACTCAGGGCGATGGAAGGATAGCCGTCCAGGGCCTTTACCTGGCCCTCGGACATGTCCAGCAGGGTGAAGCCCTGCTGCTCGATCACCGCGCTGTCCGACGCCGGCGACGACAGCGCGAAGCCGTCGATGCGGCCCTGGGCGAAGGCGGCCAGCATGGCGCCGCCGTTGTTCAGGTACAGCAGGGTGAAATCCTTTTCCGACTGCAGCTTGGCTTCCTGGCCAAGGAAGCGCACCAGGAAGTCGGCGCTGCCGCCGGTGCCGCTGACCGCCAGGCGCAGCCCCTTGAAGGCGGCCAGGCGCTCTTCGACGGTGGAGTTGGCGTTCAGCCCCAGGCGATCGGCCACCTCCTGGCGAATCACCACATTGCTGGCGTACTGGCCGACCATGCGCCCCAGCAGGGTCACGTCGGCGCCCTTCACCTTGGCGTTGATGGCGTTCTGGATGGCGCAGGAACAGAACTCCACCGAGCGGCTGACCAGCCCGGAGGCGGCGGCGCCGCCACCCTTGAACTTGACCAGGCTGACGTCCAGCCCGTGATTCTTGAACAGCCCGGCATCCAGCGCCACGAACAGCGGCATGTGCACGAAGCCTTCGGTACCTATGGCCACCTTGACCGCTTCATCGGCCTGCACGGCGGGGGTGGTGGTCAGCAGCGCGGCACTCAGGCCAAGGGCGGAAAACAGACGCTTGAACGACATGGCAAAGACCTCTCTTCTTCTTGTAATGGGTAGTGGGAGCATTCAGATCGAGAGTTCGCGGGCGTCCTGTTCCTTCTTCCAGGGCATCAGCGCGGTTTCCAGCTTGCGCACCGCCGCCTGCAGCAGCAGCGCCAGGAAGATGATCGCCAGCAGCGCGGCGAAGACCCCGGCGGTGTCCAGCTGGCCGGCGGCGTCCTGCAGCAGATAGCCCAGGCCGCGGTTGGCCGCCATGATCTCGCCGACGATGGCGCCGATCAGCGCATAGGGCACCGACAGCTTGAGCCCGGTGAACACCCACTGGATGGCCGAGGGCAGCACCACCTTGCCGATCAGGTGATGTTCCTTGGCGCCCATCAGCCGCAGGATCTCCAGCTGCTCGCGCTCCACCGCGCGCACGCCGCTGTAGGTGTTGAGGAACACCAGGAAGAACACGATGGTGGCGGTCAGGATGATCTTCATCTCGATGCCGATGCCGAACCACATGATGAACAGCGGCGCCAGGGCCACCTTGGGCAGGCTGTAGATGGAGATCAGGATGGGATCGAGCAGCTTGGCCAGGGTCTCGTTGCGGCCCAGCAGCAGGCCGACGCTGATCCCGGCGCAGGCGCCGCAGAAGAAGCCGGCCAGGGTCTCGACGACGGTGATCCAGCCATGGGCGAACAGCCGACCGCTGGCGACCAGCTCGACGAAGCGGCCGCCGATCTCGCTGGGCGAGCTGACGAAGAAGGGATCCACCAGCGGTCCCGAGGCGAACTGCCAGGACAGCAGGATGACGGCAAAGATGGCGACGCGGCCGAGAAAGATGTTCATAGCAGGATTCTCCAGGGGTGGGCCGCTCAGGCGTCTTGGCTCGGGGTGATGAATTCCCAGAGGTCACCGCAGAGCTGGTGGTAACGCGGGTCCTTGCGCAGCTGCAGGATGTTGCGCTCGTCGCCCAGGGGGATGGTCACGTCGCGCACGATGGTGCCGGGACGGCCGGAGAAGATCAGGCAGCGATCGCCCAGGGCCACCGCCTCGTCCAGGTCGTGGGTGACGAACAGCACGGTCTTCTTGAGTTGGCGACTGAGCTTGAACAGCTCGGTCTGCATGCGCATGCGCAGCTGGGCATCGAGCGCCGCGAAGGGCTCGTCCATCAGCAGGGTCTCGGGATCGTAGGCCAGCAGCCGGGCCAGGGCGGCGCGCTTGCGCATGCCGCCGGAGAGCTGGCTCGGATAGGCCTTCTCGTGCCCCTCCAGGCCGACCAGGGCCAGCAGGTCGCGGATGCGCGCCTGGCGCTCGGTCTTGCCCACGCCGCGGATCTCCAGGGGCACGGCGATGTTGCCGGCCACGTCGCGCCAGGGCAGCAGGTGATCGCTCTGGGTCATGTAGCCGGTGCGGCCGTTGATGCCCTTGACCGGCTGACCGCCGTAGAGCACCTGGCCCTCGGTGGGGGCGAACAGCCCGGCCACCATGTTGAGCATGGTCGACTTGCCACAGCCGGAGGGACCCACGATGGTCACCACCTGGCCCTGCTGGATGTCGACGTTGATGCTGTGGGACGCCTGCTTGGCCACGCCCTTGACGGTAAAGGCCTTGGCGACGTTGCGAAAGGAAATCACGGTGGGCGCCGGGGCGATGCTGCCGATCGGCTCGCGAGGGGTGGCGTTCTTCAGTACGGCGGACATAGCGTTACTCCCGGTTCGAGGACGTGGCGTCGGGTTCAGGACTCATGAACGACGCGACGGCGCCTGACGGTAGGAATGCACACCATGGGAGGTTGATCTGGAAGCTGTTCATAGTGACCTACTTATTGTTATGAGTCAGAAATGAAGCGTTCTTGGATTATGCAAGGGTGAACCTGAGCGGCAATGGCGCTGTTCCACCCTGTGGAACAGCGTCGCCTCAGCTCAGCACCGTGAGACCATCGAGGGCGACCACGCCCTGCCCTTGCGGCCTGACCAGCAGCGGATTGATCTCGGCCTCCTGCAGCCGCTCGCCCAGGCGCAGGGCCATGTCGGAGAAGGCGACGATGCAGTGCGCGGCGGCCTCGACATCGGCCTTGGGTCGGCCGCGATAGCCGTCCAGCAAGGGATAGGTACGCAATTCGGCGAGCATTTCCCGGGCATCTTCCAGGGTCACCGGCAGCAGGCGCAGCGTGGTGTCCTGGAACAGTTCGGCGGTCACTCCACCCATGCCCAGCAGCAGCGCCGGGCCCAGTTGCGGATCGCGGGTGAAGCCGAGGATCAGCTCCTCGCCGCCGCTGACCATCTCCTGCACCAGGAAGGCCTCGGGATTGAAGCCGACCTGGGCGGTCACCTCGTCGCGCATCCGTTCCAGCCGCCCACCGATGTCCTCGGGTCGCTGGCGCAGGGCCACGCCACCCACCTCGCTCTTGTGCGGGATGCGCGCCGAGAGCACCTTGAGCACCACCTCGCCGCCCAGTTCGCGGGCCGCCGCCTCGGCCTGACGCGCATCCGCCACTACCCGCTCGCGGGTCACCGGAATGCCAAAGGTCTCGTAGAGCTGCTTGCTGCGCGCCTCGTCCAGCGGACCGGGTTGCAGGTCCGCCAGAGCCACCGACTCGGCCGAGGGAGCGGCGCCGAGCTGCCCCGACCGCTGCCTTGCATAGCTGCCTTGCAAGGCCAGCGCCTTGAGCGCTCCGGCACAACTTTCGGGAGCGCTGAAGGCCACGCCGCCCGAACCGTTGATGCGCTGCGCCGCCGCCGGCGCATGGGGGCTGATATAGGCCAGCACCGGCTTAGTCGAATGGGCCAGGCTGTCGCGGATGGCATCCGCCATCAGGTGCGGCTGGGCCACCCCGGAGGAACCCACCACGCTGATCACCGCGTCATAGTCGGGGCTGTCCAGCAGGATGCTGATGGCGCCACGCATCACCTCCGGTTGCAGACCCGCCAGGGTCAGGTCGATGGGATTGCGGTCGAGCACCGCCTGGTCGCCGACGTCCAGGGCGCGCAGTCGCGCCGCCGTCTCCGCGCCGGGCGGCGGGGTCTGGAAGCCGTTGACGCCCAGGTTGTCGGCGATCAGGGTACCGGCGCCACCGGTGGAGGTGAGGATAGCCACCCGGGTGCCCTGCATGACCCGGCCACTGGCCAGGGCGAAGGGAATGTCCAGCAGGTCGGCGAAGGTCTCGGCGCGGATCACCCCGAGCTGGCGGAAATAGGCCGAATAGAGATCGTCCGAGCCAGCCAGGGCGCCGGTATGGGAGGCCGCGGCGCTGGCGCCGGCTTCCGAGCGGCCGACCTTGAACACCACCACCGGCTTGCCGGCGGCGCGGGCCCGGCCCACGGCGCGGGTGAACCTGGCGGTGTCGCGCAGCCCTTCGAGGTAGAGGGCGATCACCGCGGTAGCCGGATCGCCGGCCAGATGGTCGACGAAGTCGGCGACGTCCAGATCCACCTCGTTGCTGGTGGAGATCAGTTTGGAAAAGCCGATGCCGGCCGCCACGCCGCGAGAGAGCAAGGCACCGAGGATGCCGCCGCTCTGGGAGACCAAGGCCACCTTGCCCGGCAGCAGGGCGTCCATGTCCAGGGCGCCACTCGCGGACAGGGTGATGCGCTCGCTGACGTTGACCAGGCCGATGGTATTGGGGCCGAGGATACGCATGCCGCCGCGCGCGGCCTGGAGTTCCGCCTGGCGGCGGATGCCGCTCTCCCCGGTTTCGCCATAGCCGCCGGCCAGCACGATGGCCGCCGCACAGCCGAGCGCCGCCAGTTCGGCCACCGCCTGATTGGCGCGTTCGGCACCCAGCAGGATGACCGCCACGTCCGGCACCTCGGGCAACTCGGCGATAGAGGGATAGCAGCGCAGGCCGTCGATCTCCTCGTAGCGCGGATTGACCGGATAGAGGCGTCCCTGGAAGCCATGCTTGCGCAGGAAGGCGATGGGCCGGCCGGAGGTCTTGCGGGCGTCGCCCGAGGCGCCGATGACGGCGACGCTGGCCGGACTGAGCAGACGGTCGAGGGCGCTCATCGTTGGCCACCATTGTTCTTGCGCGCCAGGAAGGCGGCGACCGACTCCTGGTGTTCGCTGGAGGTGTAGCAGATGCCCTGGGCCTGGCTGCCCATGGCCGAGATCTGGCCCTGGGTCAGTTCGAAGGTATTGTTGAGGATCGACTTGCTCAGCCCCAGCGCCGTGGCGGAACCGGCGGACAGTTGCAGCGCCCAGTCCTGGGCCGCTGGCAGCAGCGCATCGTGGGGCACCACCCGGTCGATCATGTTGATGCGCTCGGCTTCGCCCGGCGCGACGGTGCGACCGGTGAAGATCAGCTCCTTGGCCCGGCTCAGGCCGACCCGCCGTGGCAGGAAGTAGAGGCCACCACCGTCGGGGATGAGGCCGCGGGCGATGTAGCTCATGGCGAAGGACGCCTGCTCGGACGCGATGATGAAGTCGCAGCTCAGCGCCATGTCGCAGCCCAGCCCGGTGGCGGCGCCGTTGACCGCGGCGATGGTCGGCTTGGGCAGGTTGTGCAGCAGCGAAACGGCATGGTGAACCCGTTGCTGGCGCTTCCAGCCGTTGAAGGCCACCGAACCGGCCGGCGCACTCATGCGCGCCTGCATGCCCTTGATGTCGCCGCCGGCGCAGAAGCCCTTGCCGGTACCGGTCAGGATCAGCGCCTTGATCGCGCTGTCGGCGGCGATGCGCTCCAGGTGCTCGATCAGCAGGGTGCGCATGTCGTCGCTGATGGCATTGCGCGCTTCGGGGCGGTTGAGCGTCAGGGTGGCGATGCCCTGGGTCACCGTCAGTTCGATAGGGGTCGAGGATTCGGGAGCTGTCGTCATGGGAGGCCTCTCTTATTCTTGGGTTGATTGGCTGCCCGGATCTGCGCCAGGCTTGAACTCAATCTGCGCGAGGAGACCTGTCATGACAACGCAGCCATTCCATCAGGTGGAACACGCCGTCGCCGAGCCGAACGCCGCCGACATGCCTGGCCAGGGCAAGGCGCCGGCCAATCGTTCGTTGGAGCGTGGCCTGGATGTCCTGCGCGCCTTTCGTCCGGGCACCGAATACCTCACCAATGGCGACCTCAGCGACCTCCTCGGCCTGGCCAAGTCCACCGTCAGCCGCCTGACCCAGACCCTGGTGCGTACCGGCTTTCTGGACTACGACGGCGGCCGCAGCGCCTATCGCCTGGCGCCGACCTTTCTCGGCCTGGCCCATGCCATGCACCAGGGCAGCAGCCTCCTGCAGGCCGCCTCGCCGCTGATGATCAAGGTGGCGCGGGAGCACCAGGTCAACGTCAGTCTGGCGGCGGCGGACCGCGACGAAATGATCTACCTGGAGTCGATTCGCCTGAGTCAACGCAAGACCCCGCGCAACGTCCTGGTCGGCCAGCGCCTGCCGATGGACATCACCTCCCTGGGCCGCGCCTGCCTCGCCGGCCTGGGCGAAGCCCAGCGCGAAACGCTGATCGCCACCTTCTGCGCCCGCCGCTGCGAGGCACGCCGGGCGCCACTGGAACAGGAGATCCGCGCCGCCCTCGCCAGCGTCCGCAGCAAGGGCTACTGCCTGGCTGCCTGGCAACCCGAAGTGGTCGCCATCGCCACCCCCCTCGGCCTCCCCGGCTATCGCACCCATGCCCTCAACATCAGCCTGGCCACCCCGCTGTCGGAGGCGGAGATCGAGGAGCGCTATGCCGGGGTGCTGCTGGAATTGGCCGGGAAGATCAGGGCGGCGTGTGGGGTGGTGGCTGGATGACGGCCATTTCCTTGAAGAACTATAATGGCCGGCATAGCCAGCCACCTATTAAAGCCAATTACTAGGGTATAAAACTTGGGCCATTTGAAAATTACAATTTTAGCTCTGCTTTGTTCTACACCCTTCTTAATCTATGCCACTGAACAGTCACCTGACATAAGAGACAGCGTCGAGGCTCGGTTCCTCGACTGTATCAAATCAAATTTTTCAAAAAGCTGCTGGCTGCAAACCTTCCAGGGAAAGATAGTTCCATGGTTAAAAGAAAAAGAAAAGCCAGTATTGATTGAAGGAGAGAAACATTGGCAAAACTGGCTTGACGGAAGGAAAGTCTTTGATGTGTATAAAGTCGAAGCCGTAGAAAAAGCACAAATATTTGACTCGAGAGCTTATATTGTAGAAAGGGATGATGGAGAAGTAGCCGGCCTAGTTGTTGGCTTCAGAAGAGCCACTGGCAACTGGTACGTAAGCGATCTCAAAAGTGATAACACAAAGGCGTTCCTCGATAAGATAATATCTATTCCCTAATTCAGCAACATGATTGGCTCCGCTACACCAGCCATGTCTTACTGACGAACTCCCATTTGCGTTATGCAAAACTAAAAAATTCTTGCACTGCTGTTTCAAACCACTGATCTTGCAATGCCATGATGACCTCTCTACCAACTCAGGCGGCCGTGCATATTGGTCCTCTACGCTTTCAACAGAAGGCTCACGGCTACATCTATTAAAAGGCGAGTTAAAGGAAGGTGATGTTGCGATAGCTATGGGCTATCCCGAGGGCGTATGAACTGGCAGGTTAAGCCATCCCAACCTTTGTGCGTTGAAGTTCTTAGCAGACTACGAGCGCTACACTTAATACCCGACATCGAATCTTTCCATATCAGGAGTCGCGCTTATGAGAGCTTCCAGCCTGGATCATCTGGTCGTCGTGGCCCCAACGCTCGCCGCAGGCGCCCAGTACGTCGAAGAACGACTCGGGGTAGCGATGCAGCCAGGCGGTAAGCATCCGCGCATGGGTACCCATAACCTCTTGCTGCGCCTTGGCGACTGCTATCTGGAGGTCATCGCCCCGGACCCGGACGCTCCACCGCCGACCAGACCACGCTGGTTTGGGCTGGATGAGCTGGGGTCCGATGCTGAGCCCCGCCTGACCCACTGGGTGGCCAGGACTCGGGGATTGGCTGAGGCGGATGCGCGCCTCATGCAGACCTTCGGCCGCATCGAGTCGATGAGCCGCGGCACGCTGGCCTGGCAGATCTCGATCCACGCCGATGGGCAGCTACCGCTGAGCGGTGTCCTGCCCAGCCTGATCGATTGGGGCGACGCCCGGCACCCCGCGGCTGCGCTGATCGATCAGGGCTGCCGCCTGCAGCGCCTGGAGCTCAGGCATCCCGATGCCGCAGTGCTCGGGCAACAGCTGGAGGCGATCGGCTTTTCCGGCCCCGTCGCGGTGATGCCTGGCGAGAGACCCGGCTTGCTGGCCTATCTGGAGACGCCAACGGGTCTGAAGACCCTTTGATGGCCAACCGCTGACGGCTGACCCGCTCGCCCACTCAGCCCGGCACCACCAGCCCCTGGGCACGATAGGCATCGATATCGATGCCATAGGCACCCGAGGGCTTCACCGCGCGGACGCTGATGAGGCGCCCCTGGCTATCGAGCGGATTGCGCGCCAGGTCCAGCACCCGCTCTGGCCGCGGCTGCTTGTCCGCGTCCAGCACGACAAGGACCCGCGGCTTCAATTTGCTGCCGGTGTCGAAGCCGATGATGATCCCAACCTCCCCCGTGCTCAGCTCGACGATCTCACCGGGCGGATAGACGCCGATCAGCTGGATGAAGGCCAGGACGACGACTTCGTCGAATTGCGTGCCCCGCGCTTCGAAAAGGACCCGCAAGGCTTCCAGGCTGGAACGGCCCTCGCTGTAGGGGCGATCGCTGGTGATGGCATCATAGGCGTCCACCACGGCGATGATCTTGGCCTTGAAGGGGATGCGCTGCGCCGGCAGTTGCCGCGGATATCCCTTGCCATCCACCCGTTCGTGATGGGTATGGGCGACATCGACGGCAGCGGGCGGCACCTCGCTGTTGCCCATCAGCAATTGCCAGCCATAGGTGGTATGGGCCTGCATGATGAGAAATTCTTCGTCGGTCAGGCGACCGGGCTTGTTGAGGATCTCGTCGGGTACCTTGATCTTGCCGACGTCGTGCAGCATGCCGCATACCCCGAGCTCTTCCAGTTCCAGAGGCAGCATGCCCAGGGCCTTGCCCAGGGCGATGGCATAAAGGGAAACGCGCAGGCAGTGCTCCGCGGTGTAATGGTCACGCTGCTTGATGCGTGCCAGCCACAGACTGGCCGCGGGATGCTTGAGCACGCTCTCGACGCACGCCCCCACTGCACGCCGCACCTCGCTGACGTCGAGCTCCTGGCCGAACCGGACGGCGTCGAGCATGCGCATCGACACGGCGCGGGCGTCCCGCCACACCGGTTCGGTGGCCTTGACCGCCTCCCGGTAGTCGATGGCATAGGTCCTGGTCTGATCACCGGCCGGCAGGTTGGCTGCCAGGGGGGCACCGAATGGCTCTGACGGCGATCCACCCAGACAAATTCGCAGGTGTCGCGCAGGGTGCGGAGGTCCTGCACGCTCTGAATGGGAAAACCCTGGAACAGGAAAGGCGTGCCCGCCCAGGGCCGATCCAGTTCACAGACGTACATGCCCAGCTGCAACTGGGAGACCGGCAGTCTGATGCTGTATTTGGGCAGAGCCATGGTGTCTACAGGAGCGCCTTGATGGATTCGGCTATTTAGATATTGCAATAATCATTTATAGCAAAAAGCCACCATACCTCAAAGAACAGGGGACGCCCTTACCGACGAGCCGGCAGAATTCAGTCGTCAGAGGTAATTTATCTGACATTAACCAGCAGACAGGCCACTCCTCGAACGCTCGGCGCCAGGGAAACTCCCCTGGCAGCAAAGGCGGAGCGATTCCAGGCGCGCAGTATCTTCTGCGCGCCCTCCCCTCAGGCCAGCTTGAAGCGTCGCACCAGCGTCTGCAGTTCGCCGGCCAGTTCCGACAGTTGCTCGCTGGCACCCACGGTTTCGCGGTTGCCGTCGCTGGTCTGCACCGAGAGATCGCGGATGCTGATGAGGTTGCGGTCGACCTCGCGGGAGACATGGGCCTGTTCTTCGGAGGCGGTGGCGATCTGCAGGTTGCGCTCGTCGATCAGGCGCACGGCCTGGAGGATGTCGCTCAGCGCCGCCCCGGCTTCCTGAGCCACCGCATAGGTGGCCTGGGCCTGGGTGGTGCTGAGCTGCATGGAATCCACAGCTTCGGCCGAGCCCTTCTGGATCGCCTGGATCATCTGCTCGATCTCACGGGTGGAGGTCTGGGTGCGATGCGCCAGGGCGCGGACCTCGTCGGCGACCACGGCGAAACCGCGACCCTGCTCGCCCGCCCGGGCGGCCTCGATGGCCGCGTTGAGCGCCAGCAAATTGGTCTGCTCGGCGATGGCGCCGATCACGCTGAGCACCTGGCTGATGTCCTGGGCCTGGCCAGCCAGGCCTTCGACCTGCACCGAGGTGGACTGCACCTGCTGCGTGAGGCGCTGCATGGCGTCGAGGGCTTGACCGACCTTGGCATTGCCGTTTTCCGCCGCCGCACTGGATTCCCGCGCAGCCTGGGAGGTGGAGGACGCATTGCGGGCCACCTCTTCCACCGCGGCGCTCATCTCGGTGACCGCGGTGGCGGCCTGGTCGATCTCGGCGTTCTGGCTCGCCAGGGCCCGACTGGCCTGGTCGGTGACGGCGTGCATGGTGCGCGCGGTGTCGCTCAGGCGGTTGGACGAACCGGAGATGCCATGCAGGGTGTCCTTGAGGTTGTCCTGCATCTGCGCCAGGGCGCGCATCAGGCCGGCGGCTTCGTCCCTGCCGCTGGGATCTATCTTGCCGGTCAGCTCGCCTTGGGCGATGGCATCGGCCACGGCCAGGGAAGCCCCGATCGGCTGGGCCAGACTGCGAGTCAGGCGCCAGGCCAGCAGCAGGGTCACCAGCAGCGCCAGCAGCATGATGCCGACGACAATGCTGACGCTGCGGTCATAGATGCCGGTAGCTGCTGCACCTGCCTGACGGGCGCCTTCGCTGTTGAACTCGCGCAGCCGGGTCAATTGCTCCTGATAGCCTTCGGCGCGCTGGCGCTGCTCGCCATTGGCCAGTTTGAGGGCCTCGGCGCGATCGCTGGCGGCCAGGGTCACGACCCGATCCAGTCCGTCCAGATAGCCTTTCATCTGCAGCGCGGCCTGGTCGAAGTTGCTGCGTTCCTCGGCGGTGGAAATCAGGTGGTCACGATAATAGGCCGTCCGGGCGTTCATCAGATCGCGATTCACATGGATCTGCCGGGTGGCGAGGGCCATGGCGGCACTGTCCTCGCTGGCCAGCAACCGGATGCTTTCGAGGCGGGTGTGCAGCAGCGCGACCTGGATGTCATCGGTGGTCTGGACGCTCGCCAGCCATTCGGCCTCCATCGCCTGCTCGGTGGCGCGTAGGGCCTTGAGCTGGACCAGGGCGAAGGCGCCGAGCAGCATCACGAACAGGGTGACTGTGCCAAAGCACAGGATGGCGCGGGGGGCGATGCGTAGCTGACGAAGGTTCAAGACAGGCTCCTTGGATCGGCGGAAGGCGATCCTCTAAAGCCCGTATCGACTGACTAATTTCTTTCTTTAGCGCGTCAGCGATTGGCGCGACAAGAAAGCTGTAGAGGTTGTCCAGCGGCTGTACGGCGCGTCGCAACGGCCTAGCCGCGTGACGCCCCCAGCCGCTCGACCATCTTGACCAGCTCCGCCAGGGAGCCGGCCTGCAGCTTGCGCATGAGGGCCGCGCGGCGCACCTTCACGGTGATCTCGCTGACCCCCAGCTGGGCGGCGATCTGCTTGTTGAGCAGCCCAGTCACCACCCGCGCCAGCACCGCCCGTTCGCCCTCGTTGAGGGTGTCGAGGCGGGTCTGCAACTCCATCAACTGCCGGCGCTGGGCATGGGCCTCCTGCGCCCTGCGCAGTGCCTGGTCGATGGCATCGAGCAGGTCCTGGTCACGAAACGGCTTGGTGAGGAATTCCAGGGCGCCCTGCTTCATCGCCCGGACCGACATGGGGATGTCGCCATGGCCGGTGATGAAGATGATCGGCAAGGCCAGGCCACGCCGCTGCAATTCCTGCTGCAGGTCCAGGCCGTTCATGCCGGGCATGCGCACGTCCAGCACCAGGCAGCCCGGTTCGTCCAGCCTGGCCCGGTCGAGAAAGTCGGCGGCCGAAACATAGCTGCGGGTGCTGAGCCCCACGGACGCCAGCAGGTCTTCCAAGGCGGCGCGGACCGAGGCGTCGTCGTCCACCAAGTGGACCAGGGTGGGCTGGGTTTGGTCGGTCATGCTCGCTGAGGTCATGGTTGTGGATCCTTGGGCAGGCTGCAGTAGACCCCGGTGCCCCCTTCCGGCAGCGAGGTGGCCCAGATCCGCCCGCCATGGGCTTCGACGATGGAGCGACTGAGCGCCAGTCCCAGGCCCATGCCCTGCGCCTTGGTGGTGTAGAAGGCCTCGAACATCTGCTCACGCGCGCCGGGCGTCAAGCCGCGACCGCTGTCCTCCACGCCCAGGCGGATGGCGCCAGCGGTGTCCTGCCCCACCTGGATGACCAGCCGGCGCTGCTCGGGAGCGACTCCTTCGAGGGCATCCAGGGCATTGAGCAGCAGATTGAGGATGACCTGCTGCAACTGGCTCTCGTCGGCCAGCAGCGGCGGCAAGCCCTCCTGCAGGCGCACCTCCACGGCCACCTGGCGCTCGGCCAGTTCGGCGCGGACGAAATCCAGCACCTTTTCCACGGTAGCGGCGAGGTTGAGCCAATCTTTGGCCACCTGTGCCTGGCGCACCAGGCTGCGCACCCGGGCGATCACCGCGCTGGCGCGATGGGCGTCGTCGATGACCCGTTGCGCGGCCTGCACGGCGCGCTCCACCTGGGGCGGCTGATTGCTCAACCAGCGCTGGCAGGCATTGCCACTGGCGGCGATGGCGGTGAGCGGCTGGTTCACCTCATGAGCGATGGAAGCGGCCAATTCACCCAGCTGGCTCAGGCGTCCGGCCTGGACCAGCCGGGCGCGGGCCGCATCGGCGGCGCGCTTGGCCGCCTCCAGGCGCAGCGACAGCGCCGCGACCGCGACGATGGCCAGGAGGCTGATGATGCAGTTGACCAGCCCGGCCTCGCGGTCGCCGGTACGGGTGGCCAGGTAGCTGCAGAGCACCAGCCCCGCGCAACCCAGCGCCGTGACCGTGACCCCGCGGGTGGACAGGAAACCCGCGGCCAGGAGCACCACGACCACCTGGAAGACACCAATGGCGATCTCCCGATCGGTCAGGGTATCCAGCAAGGCAATGCCCAGCGCCAGGGTGCAGAGGCCCCCTAGCCGCAGCCAGTGGGTGGTGGTGGCGAAGGGTCGTCGATCCATGGCCAGTCTCTCGTTCGAAGGCGTGCCTAGCCCGGGTTTTCCAGGCTGAACATATCGGCCGCCTGATCATAGGCGAAGAGCTCACCGTAGCGCCCCCACTGGATGGCGCTGCCGAGGGTGCGGGCGGCGTCGGCTTCGTCCATGAAGTCCTCCAGCTCGTCGCGGAAACGCCGCGCCGGCGCCGTGTGGCCCTGGCGATCGTCCAGCACCCGGCGGATATGGGCCACCAGGGGCACGAAGTTGAGCAACTGGCGGGCGAACAGCTGCTTGCGCACGTCCACCCCTGCCTCGACATAGGCGCGCCCGGCCGGCAGCAGACGCAGATCACCACCTTCGAGGACCGCGAGGCGCAGCAGTTGCAGCACCTCGGCCAGGGGAAAGAGCTCGTCCAGTGCATAGCCCAGCCCGCCCGCCAGTTCCGGCAGGTCGGCGCGACCGTCGTAGGGCGCGGCCTGGACCGCCTCCAGCAGTCCGGCCAGGGCATTGGTGGACACGGTCGGCAGCCGCATGCCCAGGCCATTGCCGGGAACGCCCCCTTCGTGGGGTGCCGGGGTGGTCTCGCCGGTCATGCGCACATAGATTTCCTCCACCAGTTCGCGGAAGGCCGGATCATGGCGATTGCGCGGCTGCGGCAAGTCGACACGGATCTCGCTGGCGACGCGCCCGGGATTGCTGGAGAAGATCAGCACCCGATCGCAGAGCAGCACCGCCTCGGCGATGTTGTGGGTGACCATGAGGATCGAGCGGATCGGCATGCGCCCTTCGACCCAGAGGTCGAGCAGGTCGGTGCGCAGGGTCTCGGCGGTGAGCACGTCCAGCGCCGAGAAGGGTTCGTCCATCAGCAGCACGTCCGGGTGCACCACCAGGGCACGGGCCAGGCCGACGCGCTGGCGCATGCCGCCGGAGAGCTCCTTGGGATAGGCACTCTCGAAGCCGTCCAGGCCGATCAGGTCGATGGCGGCCAGGGCGCGGCGACGCCGCTCGTCCAGCGGCACGTGCAGGGCTTCCAGGCCGATCTCGACGTTCTGCAGCACGGTCAGCCAGGGAAACAGCGCGAAGCTCTGGAACACCATGCTGACCCGGGCGCGCTGGCCGTCGTCCTTGGGCGGAAAATTGACGCTGCCGCCGCTGGGGGTGAGCAGCCCGGCGATGGATCTGAGCAGGGTCGACTTGCCCGAGCCGGAGCGACCCAGCAGGCCGACGATCTCGTTTTCGTGCAAGGTCAGGGACACTTCGTCCAGCACGACCCGGGCCGGGCCACCGGCGTTGCCGTACAGCTGGCGGACGTTCTGCACGTCGATGAGGGGACGCGGGTTCAAGGTAGGCAGGTTCATGGCAGGTCTCCTCTCAATCGAGCCGCAGGCGCCGTTCGGCGTAGGCATACAGGGGCCGCCAGAGCAGCCGGTTGAAACCGAGGACGAAGATCGACATCACCACGATGCCCAGGGCGACCCGGGGGAAGTCGCCGGCGGTGGTCATCTGCGCGATGTAGGCGCCCAGGCCATGGGCCTGCAGGCGCTCGTTGCCCCAGCTCACCACCTCGGCGACGATGCTGGCGTTCCAGGAACCGCCCGCGGCGGTCAGGGCGCCGGTGACGTAGTAGGGAAAGATCGCCGGCAGGGCCAGCTGCCGCCACCACTGCCAGCGCCTGAGGCCGAACAGCCGGGCCGCTTCGCGCAGGTCGTTGGGCAGCACGCTGGCGCCGGCGATGACGTTGAACAGGATGTACCACTGAGTGCCCAGCACCATCAGCGGCGACAGCCAGATGTCCGGATCGAGGTGGAAGCTGACGATGCCCACCACCGCCACCGGGAACAGCACGTTGGCTGGGAAGGCGGCGAGGAACTGGGCCACTGCCTGCAAGCGTTGCGACCAGCCCGGGCGCAGGCCGATCCAGACGCCGATGGGCACCCAGATCAGGCTGGCGACGGCGATCAGCAGCAGTACCCGGGCCATGGTCAGCAGACCCAGGCCGAGCACCGAGACCGCTTCCACCCAGTAGACGTCTGCAGCGATGAAGCGATACAGCGCATAGATGCCATAGGGCAGCACCAGCAGCAGCGCGCCGTACCAGAGCACGTCCAGCCCGCGTTGCAGCCAGGCGCGGCTTTGCGGCGCCAGGTGCCAGTGCGGCCAGGGGCGGCGGATCCGCGGGGTGGCGAGCTGGATGCAGAAGCTGCCGAAGTCACCCAGCATGCGGCCCAGGCGCGCGCGGCGGACCAGGTCGTAGACCCAGGAGCGCGGTACCTGCTGGCTGGCGGTCTGCTCGACGCGGAAGCGATCGGCCCAGGCCACCACCGGGCGGAAGAACAGCTGGTCGTAGACCAGGATCACCAGCCCCATGGCCAGCACCGCCCAGCCGATGGCGGCGATGTCCTGCCGGGCGATGGCCAGTGCCAGCCAGGAGCCTATGCCGGGCAGGTTGATGGTGTTGTCGCCCACGGTGATGGCTTCCGAGGCCACCACGAAGAACCAGCCGCCGGACATGGACATCATGGTGTTCCATACCAGACCGGGGATGGCGAACGGCAGCTCCAGGCGAAAGAACCGCCGCCAGGGTGACAGCCCGAACTGGCGACTCACCTGCTGCAGGTCCTCGGGCACCGTGCGCAGCGACTGGTAGAAGCCGAACGCCATGTTCCAGGCCTGGCTGGTGAAGATGGCGAAGATGGCCGCGCACTCGGCGCCCAGTTGCCGCCCCGGGAACAGGCCCAGGAAGAAGCTGACGGTAAAGGTCAGGAAGCCGAGGATGGGTACCGACTGCAGGATGTCGATGGCCGGCAGGATCAGCAGCTCCGCCTTGCGACTCTTGGCCGCCAGGGTGGCGAAGACGAAGGTGAACAGCAGCGAGGCGCCCAGGGCGATGAACATGCGCAGGGTGGTGCGCAGGGCGTACTCGGGCAGCCGCGCCAGGTCCAGGGTCATGGGATCGGCGTCGAGCACGGCCAGGGGCGCGCGCATCTCGGCGACGCCGTGCCAGACCAGCGCCAGGGCGATCAGCCCGAGTGCCAGGCAGAGGGCATCGGCCCACAGGGAGGTGGGACGTTGCCGCAGCGGGCGCGGCGCCACGGCAGGGGTGTAGAGGCCAGGAAGGGTCTTCATGGCGTACCTCTTTGAATGGGGGCCTTGGGAGAGCGGCCGACCCTGCCGCGCAGGGTCCGGACACCGGGCTAATCTAGGCTCGCCACCCCGTCCAAGCCATTGAAACGAAGGACGTTTGGCTATACCAAGGTATATCCCGCCCCGGCCCCGCCCTCGCCTGCTGCCCTGCGCGCCGGAGCCCGTCTCCAGAGCAGAAGCTTCATCGCGCTGTCATCGTCCCGACATCTGCCGCCGGCATTGTCTGCCCCCAATGAGATCGATCTCAAACGAGGCCGGCATGACCGATCTGAAACAGGTAGCGCAACAGGCGGGGGTCTCCCGGGCCACCGCGGCGCGCGCCTTCGCCAACCCCGAGCAGGTGCGTGAGAGCACCCGGCAGCGGGTGCTGGACGCCGCGCGCAGTCTCAATTTCCGCCCCAATCTGCTGGGTCGCCAGCTGCGTCAGCAGAGCACCCGGCTGATCGGCGTGGTGGTGCCCAGCCTGCTCAACCCGGTGTTCGCCGAGCAGTTGCAGGCCATGGAACGCACCGCGCGCAGCCAGGGCTATTCCCTGGTGATTGCTACCACCGACTACCAGCCCGAGCGCGAAGCGGCGGTGGTGGAGGAGCTACTGCGCCAGCGCGTCGCCGGCCTGGTACTGACGGTGGCCGATGCCGACCGTAGCGAGGTGCTGGCCGAGCTGAGCCAGGAGCGGACGCCCTTCATCCTCGCCTATCACGAACCCCAGCGCCCCTATGCGGCGGTGGCGGTGGACAACCGCCAGGGCATGGCCATGGCCACCGAGCACCTGCTCGGCCTGGGGCACCGCCGCATCGCCCTGGTCTCGGGACCGGCGCTGCAGTCGGATCGCAGCGAGCGCCGCTTCGCCGGCTATTGCCAGGCGATTGCCGCCGCCGGCCTGCCGACGCTGCCGCGCCTGGAGCTGGCCAGCCACACCGACGCCGACTGGGCGGAGCTGGCGCCGCTGCTGGAGCGTCACGCCCCGACCGCCTTGCTCTGCACCAACGACCTGCTGGCCATCAGCGTCATCGCCGAACTGCAGCGCCACGGGGTGCCCGTGCCCGATCAACTCTCGGTAGTGGGTTTCGATGGCATCGCCATGGGCGCCCGCCTCGAACCCAGCCTGTGCAGCGTCATGCAGCCCTTGCAGAGCCTGGGCGCCGTGCTCGTCACCGAATTGCTGGCGCTGATCGCCGGCAGTGCCACCCACCAACAGTGTCTGCCCTGCCTCGTCCGTCCCGGCACCAGTGCCGGCCCCTTGAAGGAGCCCTACCGATGAAATCACTCTTCCCCTTGCGTCGTTTCCTGGCCGGCGTCGCCCTGGCCTGTGGCCTGGCCAGCGCCCAGGCCGCCGAAACCGCCATCTGCTACAACTGCCCGCTGGAATGGGCCGACTGGGGCGCCCAGCTCAAGGCCATCGCCGCCGACACCGGCATCGAAGTCCCCCAGGACAACAAGAATTCCGGCCAGTCGCTGGCCCAGCTGGTGGCCGAACGCGAAGCCCCGGTGGCCGACGTCGTCTACTACGGGGTGACCTTTGGCATCCAGGCCGACAAGGCCGGGGTGCTGCAGCCCTACCAGCCCAAGCACTGGGACCAGGTCCCGACCGGCCTCAAGGACCCCAAGGGTGAATGGACCGCCATCCATTCCGGCACCCTTGGCTTCATGGTCAACACCCAGGCCCTGGGCGGCAAGCCGGTGCCGCAGCGCTGGGCCGACCTGCTCAAGCCCGAGTACCGCGGCCTGGTGGGCTACCTGGACCCCTCCAGCGCCTTCGTCGGCTACGCCACCGCGGTAGCGCTCAACCAGGCCCTGGGCGGCAACCTCGACGACTTCGGTCCGGCCATGGGCTTCTTCAAGAAACTGGCCGCCAACGATCCCATCGTGCCCAAGCAGACCGCCTATGCCCGCCTGCTCTCCGGCGAGATCCCGATTCTGGTGGACTACGACTTCAACGCCTATCGCGCCCGCTACAAGGACCAGGCGCCGGTGGCCTTCGTCATTCCCCAGGAAGGCAGCCTGACCGTGCCCTACACCATGAGCCTGGTGAAGGGCGCGCCGCACCGCGCCAACGGCGAGAAGGTGCTGGACTACGTGCTGTCGGACAAGGGCCAGGCGCTCTGGGCCCAGGCCTATCTGCGCCCGGTGCGGGACGTGCCGCTGCCGGACGAGGTCAAGGCGCGCTTCCTGCCCGCCGCCGACTATGCCCGCGCCGGCACCGTCGACTACGGCCACATGGCGGCGGTCCAGGAAGCCTTCGCCAAACGTTACCAGGCCGAGGTGCGCTGAGATGCAGGGCCTCGCCGTTTCCCTCGGGCGCCGCCGGGTGCCGCGCCGGCTGCCCTGGCCGGTGCTCGTTGCCCTGGCACCGGCGAGCGCCTTCCTGCTGGCCTTCTGGTTGTTGCCATTGACCCACCTGCTGGTGCTCGGCGCCCGCCCGGACGCCGCTGGCAGCTCCGGCTACTGGCAGGTGCTGACCAGCGCCGGCTATCTGTCCGGACTCGCCCAGACGGTGGCCCTGGCCGCCGTCACCACCCTGGCCACCCTGCTGGTGGCCGGCATCGCCGGTTGCTTCCTGGCGCGCCATGCCTTCGTCGGACGCAGCCTGCTGGTGGCCCTGCTGACCTTTCCGCTGGCCTTTCCGGGCGTCGTAGTGGGCTTTTTGATCATCCTGCTGGGTGGCCGCCAGGGCCTGTTCGCCGGCCTCGGCCGCAGTCTCTTCGGTGAGCCCTGGGTGTTCGCCTATTCGCTGTTCGGGCTGTTTCTCGGCTATCTCTATTTCTCCATACCGCGGGTGATCCTCACGGTGATGGCAGCCTGCGAAACCCTCGACACCAGTCTGGAAGAAGCCGCCCGCTCCCTGGGCGCCGGGCTCTTCGCCGTGGTGCGTGATGTGCTGATCCCCGGATTGACCCCGGCGCTGCTGTCCAGCGGCGCGCTGTGCTTCGCCACCGCCATGGGCGCCTTCGGCACCGCCTTCACCCTCGGCACGCGCCTGGCGGTGACGCCCATCGCCATCTACGACACCTTCACCAACTTCGCCAACTTCGGCGTCGCCGCGGCGCTCTCGGTGGTGCTTGGCCTCGTCACCTGGCTGGTCCTGCTGCTGGCCCGGCGCCTCGGCGGCGTCCAGGGAGACTTGCGATGAATCGACCCCTGCGCTTCTGGCTGCAACTGCTGTTCACCCTGCTGGTGGCCGCCTTCCTATTGGTGCCCGTGCTGCTCTCGGTGCTGGCCGGCCTCACCCGCAACTACTTCCAGGGCCTCGCCAGCGGCCTGACCCTCGACTGGGTGATTCAGGTCTGGCAGGCCTATGCCCCCACCGTCTGGCTGTCGCTGCAACTGGCGCTGGGCACGGCGGCCCTCGCGGTCGTGCTCGGTGTCCCCGCGGCCTATGCCCTGGTACGGCTGGACAACAGATTCGCCCGCGCCTTCGAGGAATTGCTGGTGCTGCCGGTGGCCATGCCCGGCTTCGCCTCGGCCCTGGCGCTGCTACTGACCTACGGCCATCTCGGCGGCTTTCGCCGCAGCCCTGCGATCATCCTGGTGGGCCACCTGCTGTTCACCCTGCCCTTCCTGATCCGCCCGGTGATGGCGGTGCTCAGGCGCAGCCAGCTGCCGCAGCTGGAAGAAGCCGCGGCCAGCCTGGGCGCCGGTCCCTGGCGGCGCTTCTTCGGCGTGGTGGTGCCCAATGCCCGCGCCGGCATCCTCGCCGGCTGCCTGATGGTGATCACCCTCTCGCTGGGCGAATTCAACCTCACCTGGATGCTGCACACGCCCCTGACCAAGACCCTGCCGGTGGGCCTGGCCGACAGCTACGCCTCGGCGCGGCTGGAGGTGGGCTCCGCCTACACCCTGATCTTCCTCTTGCTGATCGTGCCGCTGCTGGTCGCCCTCCAGGCCCTCAGCGCCCGCCTCTCCCGTGGAGCCCTGCGATGACCCAAGGTACCGCCGTTCGCCTGCGCCACTGCGCCAAGACCTTTGCCGGAGGCCGCCAGGTGCTGCAGCCCCTGGACCTCGACATCCACCCGGGCGAGACCCTGGTGTTCCTCGGTCCATCCGGCTGCGGCAAGACCACCACCCTGCGCCTGATCGCCGGCCTGGAGCAACCCGATGCCGGTGGCCAGGTGCTGTTCGACGACCGTGACGTCACCGCCCTGCCCATCGAGCGCCGCGACGTCGGCATGGTGTTCCAGAACTACGCCCTGTTCCCCAACCTGGACGTGGCCGGCAACATCGCCTACGGCCTGAAGATCCGTGGCCTGACGCGCGCCGATCGCGATGCCCGGGTCGCCGAATTGCTGGCCATGATGCAGCTGGAGGCCCTGGCCGACCGGCGCATCCAGCAGCTGTCCGGTGGCCAGCGCCAGCGAGTGGCCCTGGCCCGCGCCCTGGCGCCACGGCCGCGGGTGCTCCTGTTCGACGAACCCCTGGCAGCCCTGGACGCCCAGTTGCGCGAGCAGCTGCGGGCCGACATCGGCGCCCTGTTGCGCGAGCTGGGTACCACGGCGGTCTATGTCACCCACGACCAGCAGGAGGCCCTGGCGCTGGGCGACCGCATCGTGGTGATGGGCGACGGGCGCATCGCCCAGATTGGCACGCCGGCGCAGATCTACCAACGCCCGGCCAATCGCTTCGTGGCCGGTTTCGTCGGCCAGCTCAATCGCTTCGAGGTGCGCAGCCAGACGGGCAACGAGGTGGCCGTCGCGGGCGGTCGCCTGCCCTGGACCGGTTCGGCCAGCACCCTGTTCTGCCGCCCGGAACACCTGGAGCCCAGCACAACGCCTGCGCACCTCGTCGGCATCCTGGTCGGTCAGTTCTTCCAGGGCGCCCATTCGCGGCTGCTGGTGGAAGTGGGCACCGGCCAGCCGCTGCTGGTGGACACCGCCCAGCCCCTGCAGGCGCAACCGGGCGACCTGCTGCACCTGAACGTGCGCCCCGACGCCCTCTTCACCCTGGCTTCCTAGGAGACCCCGATGCACGCGCCCTTCCTGCTGGCCCAGCTCAGCGACCTGCACATCAAGGCCGGCGGCCGGCTGTCCTACGGGGTGGTCGACACCCTCGGCGCCCTGCGCCTGGCGGTGGACCGCCTCAACGCCCTGCAACCGCGCCCGGACGCCCTGGTCATCACCGGCGACCTGGTGGACTTCGGCACCCCCGAGGAATACGCCACCCTGCGCGAGATGCTGGCCGAACTGGCCATGCCCTTCTTCGTCATCCCTGGCAATCACGACGACCGCACCGCCCTGCGCGCCGCCTTCGCCGATCACCCCTATCTGCCGGCCCAGGGCACCCTGGACTGGCAGCAGGACTGCGGCCCGCTGCGACTGATCGGGCTGGATACCCATATCCCCGGCGAGCACGGCGGGCGTCTCGACGCCAGGCAACTGGCCTGGCTCGACGCCCAGCTCAGCCAGGCACCCGACCAGCCGACCCTGGTGCTCCTGCACCATCCGCCGTTCCCGGTCGGCATCGGCCATATGGATCGCATCGGCCTGGACGGCGGCGCCGAACTGGAAGCCGTGATCCGCCGTCATCCCCAGGTGGAGCGGCTGCTTTGCGGCCATCTGCACCGGCTGATCCAGCGCCGCTTCGGCGGCACCCTGGCCTGCGTCTGTCCCGGTGTGTCGCATCAGGTCGACCTGGACCTGCGCGAAGCGGCGCCGTCGCGCTTCCGCCTGGAGCCGCCGGGCCTGCTGCTGCATCGCTGGGCGGACGAGGCCCTGGTGACCCACCATCTGCCGCTGGGCAACTACCCTGGGCCCTACCCCTTCTTCGCCGCCGATGGCCAGTTGCTGGACTGACACCGCCCCGTTTCGGGTCCTGAGGTAGCAGAGCGGCCGCTGCGGCGACCCAGCGTGGTGCAAAAGGTAACGCCGGCGCCTGACCACGCTGACCTGCGGCCCAGCGCTGGCGAGCACTGGGCTCCCTGGCATGAGCCTTGCCTTGGCAGATTGGATACAAAAATCCAGGAAGCCAGCCCATGCCGCTTTCCGCCCTGTCCCGCTCCACTGCCCTGAGCGCCGAAGAAGAGGCCTATCGCCATCTGCTGCAGGCCATCTGCGCCGGGCACTATCGCAATGGCGAGCGGCTGATCGCCGAGGACATCGCCACCACCCTGGGCATGAGTCGCATGCCGGTGCGCAGCGCCTTCCAGCGCCTCGCCGCCGAAGGCCTGGTGATCCTCCGGCCGCATCGCGGCGCGGTGGTCAGCGGTCTGGACCTGGAGGACATGCGCGAGGTGTTCGAGATGCGCAGCGCCCTCGAAGGCCTGGCCATCCGCCTGGCCACGCCCCATGTCGGCCCCCGCGAGATGACGCGCCTGGAACGCCTGCTGGAAGACCTGGACGACGAGCAGGAGCCCGGCGCCTGGGTCGCCCAGCACCGCGCCTTCCACGAATACCTGTGCAGCCTGGCCGGTCGGCCGCGGCTGCTGCGCCAGATCAATGGCCTCTATGCCCTGATCGAGCCGCACATGCAGCTCTGGCTGCACGTCGATCGTCCCCAGTCGGCCCGCGACGAGCACGCACCCATCCTCGCCGCCCTGCGCGCCGGCAATGCCGCCGAAGCCGAGCGGGTGTTGCGCGAGCACATCGAGGGCACGGTGCCCGACCTGCTGACCTTCATCGAACGATCGGGCGACCAGACCCGAAGTACGCCCACGCGCTGAGCCATCCGCCCTGCCCACCCCCGTCCTTCCGGAGAAGACCATGACCCGCCACCGGCTTTCCTGCAGTCTGCTCGCCCTGACCCTCGTCGCCGGCTTTACCCAGGCCGCCCCGCAGATTCCCGAGCGCCTGGCCAAGGCGTCCAAGATCACCTATTGCGGCGCTCTCGATACCCCACCGATCGGCTTCTTCGACGAAACCCAGAAGCCCAAGGGCCTCACCGTCGACCTTGGCGCCGAGATCGCCAAGCGCCTCGGCGACAAGAAGGTCGACTGGCGCGTGGTGCCCTTTTCCGGCCTGATCCCGGCATTGCTGGCCGGCCAGTGCGATCTGCTGATCGACCAGCTGTTCGACAAGCCCGAGCGCCGCCAGGTGATCGACATCGTCAACTACATGTATTCCAGCCAGGCAGTGGTGGTGCCCAGCGGCAACAAGGCCGGCATCCACACCCTGGACGACCTCGCCGGCAAGAAGGTGGCGGTGCTCAATGGCTCCACCATCCGCACCCTGCTCGACGCCCACAACGAGGAGCTGAAGAAGGCCGGCAAGGCGCCCATGAAGCTGGTGGCTTACAACAGCGACACCGACGCCTTCCAGGCCTTGCGCCTGGGCCAGACCGATGCCTACGGCACCACGGTGGAAACCGCCGCCTATTACCAGGGTGTGGCGCCCGGCCAGTTCGAGACCGGCGTGCCGGCCTTCGCCCGCATCCTCACCGGGATCGGCGTGCGCAAGGACGACGGCCAGCTCAGCGCCGCCCTCACCCAGATCCTCGCCGACATGAAGGCCGATGGCAGCTACGCCACCCTCATGGCCAAGTGGCACCTGGAAGGCGACAAGCTCGATTAAGGGAAGGCCACGATGAACTTCAGCTGGGATGTGTTCTGGCAGTACCTGTTGCACCCGAGCGACGTCTACCTCTACGGCCTCTGGCTGACCTGCGTCATCGCCGTCGGCGCCATGCTACTGGGCTGCGCGCTCGGCCTCCTGGCGGCGCTGGCGCGGCTGTCGCGCTACCGGGCGCTGCAGTACCCGGTGCGCTGCTATGTCTGGCTGATGCGCGGCACGCCGCTGCTGGTGCAGATCGTCTTCCTCTACACGGCCCTGGCGGCCGGCGGCATCTTTCGCTTCGAGGACCTGGACCTGGGCTTCCTGGTGATCCCGGGCAACATCCAGGCGGCCATCATCGCCCTGGGCCTCAACGAAGGCGCCTACATGGCCGAGATCATCCGCGCCGGCATCGGTGCGGTGGATCGCGGCCAGTACGAGGCGGCGCGCTCCCTGGGCATGACGCCGGCCAAGCTGATGCGCCGCATCGTGTTGCCCCAGGCGTTGCGGGTGATCATTCCGCCGCTCGGCAACGAGTTCAACGTGATGCTCAAGAACACCACCCTGGTCAGCGTCATCGGGGTGCAGGAGCTGCTGCTCAGCACCCAGATGATCACCTCGGCGACCTTCCGCGTCTTCGAGCTGTACCTGGTGGTGGCCATCTACTTCCTGGTCCTGACCACCCTCTGGGGCTTCTTCCAGGCCTGGCTGGAGCGGCGCTTCGGCAAGGCCGACGGTCACCGACCCACCGCCACTGGCCGGCTGTTCAGCCTGCAGGGCTTCAAGCTACGGGGACGCTAGCCATGACGACCACGCAAGACGTTGTGATCCAGGCGCTGGAGGTACACAAGGCCTTCGGCGAGCTGGACATCCTCAAGGGCGTGACCCTGGAGGTGCGCCGAGGCGAGGTGGTGGTGCTGATCGGCGCCTCTGGCTCGGGCAAGACCACCTTCATCCGCTGCCTCAACCACCTGGAGGACATCCAGGGCGGCACCATCCGCGTCAACGGCGAGCTGATGGGCTTTCGCGAGCGCCCCGATGGCTCGAGAGTCAGGGACTCCGAGCGCAATATCGCCCGCCGCCGCCGCGACATCGGCATGGTGTTCCAGAGGTTCAACCTCTTCCCGCACATGACGGTGCTGGAAAACATCATCGAGGCACCCATCCAGGTGCTGGGCGTGGCGCGCGCCGCCGCCGTGGAACAGGCGCGCGGCCTGCTCGCCCGGGTGCGGCTGTCCGACAAGGCCGATCACTATCCGTCGCAACTCTCCGGCGGCCAGCAGCAGCGTGTCGCCATCGCCCGCGCCCTGGCCATGAAACCCCAGGCCATGCTGTTCGACGAACCCACCAGCGCCCTCGACCCGGAAACCGTGGGCGAGGTGCTGCAGGTGATGAAGGAGCTGGCCGAAGACGGCATGACCATGGTGGTGGTGACCCACGAGATGGGTTTCGCCCGCGAGGTGGCCGACCGCGTGGTGGTGTTGCACCAGGGCGAGCTGATCGAAGAAGGCCCGCCGGCCCAGGTGTTCGGCAATCCCACCCATCCACGCACCCGCGAATTCCTCAGCCGCGTGCTCTAGACCGGAGACCTCCATGGCCGTTCGTCCCCTGCTGGCCGCCCTCGCCCTCTGCCTAACGCCCCTGGCTCAGGCCGCCGAGTCCGAGGTGCGCTTCTACAACTGGTCGGACTACATAGGTCCGAACACCCTCAAGCAGTTCACCGAGGCCAGCGGCGTCCAGGTGCGCTACGACGTCTTCGACACCAACGAGATGCTCGAAGCCAAGCTGCTGTCCGGCCACTCCGGCTATGACCTGGTGGTGCCGTCCAACCAGTTCCTCACCAAGCAGATCAAGGCGGGCGCCTACCAGCCGCTGGATCGCAGCCGGCTGTCCAACTGGCAGCATCTGGATCCAAGGCTCATGCAACGCCTGGAAGCGGCCGATCCCGGCAATCGCTACGCCGTGCCCTACCTCTGGGGCACCGTGGGCATCGGCTACAACGCCGCCAAGGTCCGCGCCGCCCTGGGCGATGGCGCCCCGGTGGATTCCTGGGACCTGCTGTTCAAGCCGGAAAACCTGGCCAAGCTCAAGGGCTGCGGCGTGGCCCTGCTCGATGCGCCGCAAAAGGTCTTCGCCCAGACCCTGCACTACCTGGGCCTGGACCCCAACAGCCAGAACCCCGAGGACTACCGCAAGGCCTCCGCGCTGCTGCAGCAGCTCAAGCCGTCGGTGACCTATTTCAGCTCCAGCAAGTACATCACCGACCTGGCCAACGGCGACGTCTGCGTGGCCATGGGCTATTCGGGCGATGTCCTGCAGGCCCAGAGCCGCGCCAGGGAAGCCGGCAAGACCAGCGACGTGCGCTACGTAATCCCCAGGGAAGGCGCCAATCTCTGGTTCGACATGCTCGCCATCCCCAAGGACGCCAAGAATCCCCAGGGCGCCCTGGCGCTGATCGACTACCTGCTGCGCCCCGAGGTGATCGCCCAGGTCAGCGACTACGTCGGCTATGCCAATCCCAACCGCGACGCCACCGCCCTGCTCGATGCCAAGGTGCGAGACAACCCAGGCATCTACCCGAGCGCGGCCATCGCCGAGCGCCTCTACGTCTCCGCCGATCTGCCGCCGCAGATCCAGCGGCTGATGACCCGCGAGTGGACCCGCATCAAGACCGGACAATGACCCCGAAGAGCCTGCCATGCTGAATTTCTCTGCCCACGACTACCCCTACGCCTCGCAACGCCAGAGCGTCTTCGCGCGCAATGGCATGGTCGCCACCTCCCAGCCGCTGGCCGCCGAAGCCGGCATCACCATGCTCCGCCAGGGTGGCAACGCCATCGACGCGGCCATCGCCACCGCCGCGGCCCTGACCGTGGTGGAACCTACCGGCAATGCCATCGGCGGCGACGCCTTCGCCCTGGTCTGGGTCAAGGACCAGCTGCACGGCCTGGACGCCAGCGGCCATGCCCCGGCCAGCCTCAACATCGCCACGGTCAAGGCCGCCGGCCATGAACGCATGCCGGTGCACGGCTGGCTGCCGGTCACGGTACCGGGCTGCCCCGCGGCCTGGGCCGAGCTGTCGCGGCGCTTCGGCAAGCTGCCCTTCGCCACCCTGTTCGAACCCGCCATCGCCCTGGCCCGCGACGGCTTTCCGGTGTCGCCGGTGGTCGCCCACCAGTGGCGTATCGCCCAGGCCGAGTACCAGGCCAGTCGAGCCAAGGCGCCGGAACTGGAAGCCTGGTTCGACACCTTCCTTATCGACGGCCAGGCACCGGTCGCCGGCCAGCTGTTTCGCAATCCGGCCCAGGCGCGCACCCTGGAAGAACTGGCGCAGACCCAGTGCGAGAGTTTCTACCGCGGCGCCATCGCCCAGCGCCTGGCCGCGCATGCCGCGGCCAGCGGCGGTCACCTGACCACGGCGGACCTGGCCGGCTACCAGCCGCGCTGGGTGGACCCGATCAAGGTCGACTACCGCGGCTATCAGGTGTGGGAGATTCCGCCGAGTGGCCAGGGCCTGATCGCCCTCATGACCCTGAACATCCTCAAGGGCTACGACTTCGACCAGCGCGACAGCCAGCTCACCTGGCACCGCCAGCTGGAGGCCATGAAGAAGGCCTATGCCGACGGCCTGCACTACATCACCGATCCCGAGCACATGAGAGTCGCTGCCAGCGTCCTGCTGGACGATGCCTACGCCGACCGCCGCCGCGCCGAGATCACCGACCAGGCCCAGCCGCCGCTACATGGCGATCCCCAGGCCAGCGGCACCGTCTACATCGCCGCCGCCGATGGCGAGGGCAACATGGTGTCCTTCATCCAGAGCGCCTACCACGGCTTCGGCTCCGGCGTGGTGCTGCCCGACAGCGGCATCGGCCTGCAGAATCGCGGTTCGGAATTCAGCCTGGATGCCGGCCACTCCAACGCCTTGGCGCCTGGCAAGCAGACCTTCCACACCATCATCCCGGGCTTCCTGAGCAAGGGTGACGTGCCCATCGGTCCCTTTGGCGTCATGGGTGGCTACATGCAGCCCCAGGGGCATGTGCAGATGGTGATGAACCTGGTGGACTTCGGCCTGAATCCCCAGGCAGCGCTGGACGCACCGCGCTGGCAGTGGCTGGGTGATATGAAGGTCGGCATCGAACAGGCGGCTTCCCGCGCCCTGGCCAGTGGCCTGGCCCGGCGCGGTCACCAGATCGAGATCGCCCACGACTCCACCGATTTCGGCCGCGGCCAGATCATCGTCCGCGACCCCGAGACCGGTGTGCTCTGCGGCGGCACCGAGCCGCGCGCGGATTCCCATATCGCGGTCTGCTGACCGCCGGGACGGCCCTGCCCGGGCCCGGGCGGGGCTCTTCGTTAGAGCGCGATCCCAGCCGCCCTGGCCCGCGCCGCGTGCAGCTTGCGATAGCTGTCGATCAGCCGCAGGTGCTTGTCGAGGCCTTCCAGCTTGAGGCTGGTGGGCGTCAGGCCAGGGAAGCGCACCTCGCCCGAGACCGAACCCAGGGCAGCGTCCAGGCGCTCGTCGCCGAACATCCGGCGGAAATTGACTTCGAAGTCGGCCAGTTCCAGTTCGTCGTCCAGCTCGACTTCCAGCACCGCATTGAGCGCCTGGTAGAACAGGCCGCGCTCCAGGGTGTTGTCGTTGAACTGCAGGAAGGTCTCGACCTCTTCCTTGGCCTCTTCGAACTGCTGCAGCGCCAGGTGGATGAGCAGCTTGAGTTCCAGCAGGGTCAACTGGCCCCAGACGGTGTTCTCGTCGAATTCCACGCCGATCAGGGTGGCGATGCGGGTGTAGTCGTCCACCTGGGTATCGTCCAGGCGTTCGAGCAGGGATTCCAGGGCCGCATCGTCCAGCTGATGCAGGGTAAGGATGTCCTCGCGCACCGCCAGCGCCTTGTTGGTGTTGTCCCAGATCAGGTCCTCGACCGGATAGATCTCCGAATAGCCGGGCACCAGGATGCGGCAGGCCGGCGCGCCCAACTCCTCGTACACCGCCATGTAGGCTTCCAGATCCCGTTCGGCGAGGATGCCGAACAGGGTGGCGGCCTCCTGGGCGGTGGCGTCTTCGCCCTCGCTGGAGAAATCCCAGTCGACGAAATCATGGTCGGCCCTGGCGCTGAAGAAGCGCCAGGAGACCAGGCCACTGGAGTCGATGAAGTGCTCGACGAAGTTGTTCGGCTCCATCAGCGCCTGGCTCTCGAAGGTCGGCTGCGGCAGGTCGTTGAGGCCCTCGAAGCTGCGGCCCTGCAACAGCTCGGTGAGGCTGCGCTCCAGGGCGATCTCCAGGCGCGGATGGGCGCCGAAGGAGGCGAACACCCCACCGGTGCGCGGATTCATCAGGGTCACGCACATCACCGGGAATTCGCCACCCAGGGAGGCGTCCTTGACCAGCACCGGAAAGCCCTGGGCTTCCAGGCCGCGGATGCCGTCGACGATGGCGGGAAACCGGGCCAGCACCTCGTCAGGAACATCCGGCAGGGCCAGCTCGCCTTCGAGGATCTCGCGCTTCACCGCCCGCTCGAAGATCTCCGACAGGCACTGCACCTGGGCTTCGGCCAGGGTGTTGCCAGCGCTCATGCCGTTGCTGAGGTAGAGGTTCTCGATCAGGTTCGAGGGGAAGTACACCACCTCGCCATCGGACTGGCGCACGAAGGGCAGCGCGCAGATGCCGCGCGCCACGTTGCCGGAGTTGGTGTCGTGCAGGTGCGAGGCGCGCAATTCGCCTTCCGGGTCGTAGAGCTTGCGGCAATGGCGGTCGAGGATCTCCCGGGGCAGCGCGTCCTTGGGCCCGGGCTGGAACCAGCGCTCGTCGGGGTGGTGGACGAAGGCCGCGTTGCCGATGGCCTCGCCCCAGTACTGGTCGTTGTAGAAGAAATTGCAGTTGAGGCGCTCGATGAATTCGCCCAGCGCCGAGGCCAGGGCCGCTTCCTTGGTCGCGCCCTTGCCGTTGGTGAAGCACAGCGCCGACTGCACATCGCGCAGGTGCAGCGACCAGACGTTGGGCACGATGTTGCGCCAGGAGGCGATCTCCACCTTCATGCCCAGGTTAGCGAGGATACCGGAGAGCTTGGCGATGGTCTCTTCCAGCGGCCGGTCCTTGCCGGGGATGTAGGTCTCGCTGCCGGTATCGCTGGGCAACAGCAGGGCCTGGGCATCGGCGTCCAGACTCTCCACCGCCTCGATGATGAAGTCGGGACCGGCCTGCACCGCCTTCTTTACCGTGCAGCGGTCGATGGATCTGAGGATGCCCTGGCGATCCTTGTCGGAGAGATCCGCGGGCAGCTCGACCTGAATCTTGAAGGTCTGCTTGTAGCGATTCTCCGGGTCGACGATGTTGCTCTGCGCCAGGCGGATGTTGTCGGTGGGGATGTCGCGGGTCTGGCAGTAGAGCTTGACGAAATAGGCCGCGCAGAGCGCCGAGGACGCCAGGAAATAGTCGAAGGGACCCGGGGCCGAGCCGTCCCCCTTGTAGCGGATGGGCTGATCGGCGATCACCGAGAAGTCGTCGAACTTGGCCTCGAGCCTCAGGTTGTCGAGAAAATTGACCTTGATTTCCATGCACAGCATTCCGGTTTGGAGACAGATTGGCCGCCATTATCCGGACAAAGGGCTACGGGTGATACGCAGGCTGTCGTCTCGTGGCCAACGGACCCCGGTCTCGTCCCCCGCTAGTCCAGCCGCAAGATGCCGTTCGGACAGCGCGCGCAGAGGAAATCGACGAAGGCCCTGACCTTGGGGCTCTGCAAGCGCCGCGAGGTGTGCAGCACCCAGAGTTCGGTCTCGCCGGCCAGGGTGCCCCAGCGGCGGAGCGCGCCCTCTTCCAGCTGACGTTGCACCAGCGAAAGCGGCAGCAGCGCGGTCAACGTGCCGCACTTCGCGGTGAAATTTGGCGCTGAACGCATGCTCGTGGCCATGGGCTTCGGCGCCACCGTCCTGCGGCCCACCTACTTCATCGACAACGAAGCCAGGCTCAAGGACGTCATCCTGTAGCACGGGATCTACCCCATGCCCCTCGGCGGCAAGGGCGTGGCCATGGTCGACACCCGGGACATCGCCGAGGTCGCCGCCCTCGAGCTCATCCACCGCGACCAGGCGCCAGGCAGGCCGCCCCGCGAGACGCTCAACCTGGTCGGCCCGGACACCCTCACCGGCGCAGGCGCCGCGGCGATCTGACGCGAATTGCTGGGCCGCCCCATCCACTATGCCGGCGCCGATCCCCAGGGCTTCGAACGGAGCATGGCGACCGCGATGCCGGCCTGGATGGCCTACGAGATGAGGCTCATGGCCGAGCGCTACGTCAGCGACGGCATGCTGCCGCAATCCGGCGACCGCGAGCGGCTGGTGCAGATGCGGGAGCGCCCACTGCACGGCTATCGCGACTTCGCCCGGGCGCTGGTCGGCTGAGCGCCTCCGCTCTGGCCGTCTGGACAACGCCCGGAGCCGGTACTTTGCACGAGCGGCAGTGTCCCATCCTGGAAGCAGCGCGCTCATTGGGCGCGCCTCAACCGCCCGGGCCCGACCGGATACCTCGGCTGCCCGCACGCCTTTCCAGGAGTCCGCCATGTGTGGCCGCTTTGCCCAGTACCGCTATGCCCTCGACTACCTGGACGCCCTGGGCGCCGCGCCGGCAGAGGTCCGCACCGGCCTGGAACCCCGCGCCCTGGGTCGCTACAACGTCGCGCCCGGCACTCGGGTCCAACTGCTCCACCAGCAGCAGGATGGCTTGCACCTGGACCCGGTGCTCTGGGGCTACCAGCCCGCCTGGGCGCGCCAGGCCAAGCGCCCGCCGGTGATCAACGCACGCGTCGAAACGGCGGCCACCAGCCGGATGTTTCGCGGTCTCTGGAAGAACGGCCGTGCTCTGGTGGTTGCGGATGGCTGGTACGAGTGGAAAAAGGACCCTACAGATCCCAAGCTCAAGCAGCCCTACTTCATCAGGCTTAAATCCGGCGAACCGCTGTTCTTCGCCGCCATCGGCCACTTCCGGTCGGCAGACCAGGCACCCCAGGAAGATGACGGCTTCGTCATCGTCACCGCCGCCTCGGACGCCGGCATGGTCGACATCCACGACCGGCGCCCGCTGGTCCTGCCACCCGCCGTAGCGCGCGAATGGCTGGACCCCGAGCTGCCCATGGAACGCGCCGCCGAGATTGGTGAGATCGAAGGAACGCCGGTGGAGGCCTTCGACTGGTATCCGGTCGGCAAGGCCGTGGGCAGCGTGAAGAACGATGGGCCTGAACTGCTGGAGCGGATCGCCGAACCGCTGGTGTAGGCGCTGACCCATGTCGGCCTCGTTATCCAGCCGGCGGCGCAGTGGGTCTGGCCCTACGGCCTCCTGCCCTTGGCGACCTTGACCAGCAAAGCGCCCGGAGCAAGGCCGCCGCAGCCCGCCAACGCTGGAGTGCCCAGCGCACGATACGCTGGGAAGTCGCCGTTATAATCACGGGATAGCCCTTGCCATGACGTAGTTGCAGGTGGCGTTCATTTCCAACCGTTTTTCTTCCGGCAACTACCCAGGTCCCATGAAAATCATACTGATGCGCCACGGCAAGCCGGCGCTGGAGAACTACCGTGCCGTCGCCGCGCGAGACATGGTCGACTGGATCGCGGACTATGATCGGTCCGAGATAGGCACGGATGCCGCCACTCAGGAGGCGATAGCCGCGACCAGGGATATCGGCCTGGCCACCACCAGCTCTGCCCCGCGCGCCCTGACTTCTCTCGCCGCATTGGGCAAGGCGCCAGCCAGCGAGGACACGACCTTTCGCGAGGCGGCATTGCCCGTGGTGCGCGTTCCGCTCCTACGCCTGTCACCCTTCACCTGGGCCTTCGTCTTTCGTCTGCTCTGGCTGTGCGGAGTGACGAAAGACTCCGAGTCCTATGCCCAGGCGAAACAGCGGTCGAGACAGGCAGCAGACAAGCTCGCCGCCTTGGTCAGTGGCCGGGACAGCGTATTGCTGCTGGGCCACGGCTTCATGAATCGACTGATCGCCAGGCAGTTGCTACGTCAAGGCTGGGTAGAAGTCAGCAAGAGCGGCAGTGGCTACTGGGGCTTTGCCGTCTATGAAAAGGCGGAATAACGGGGCGGACTAGGCCAGCACCCGTATCGCGCTTTCCTCCCGTTGCCGCGCCAGGTCGCGATAGCCGGCGGCCGGGTGGTTCTCTAGCAGCCGCGGCCCAGCGCCGCCGAGTTTTTCGCGCAGCGTGCCGGCTTGGTAAGCCTGCTTGTAGACACCCCGTCGCTGCAGCTCCGGAACCAGCAAGTCCACCACGTCGGCAAAGGTCTCGTGGGTCACCGCATAGGCCAGGTTGAAGCCATCGACGTCGGTCTCCTCGACCCAGCTTTGTAACTCGTCCGCCACGGTCGCCGGGCTGCCTACCAGTAGCGGCCCGAAGCCGCCGATGCCGACCCAGTCGGCCAGTTCCTGCACCGTCCATTGCTTGCCGGGATCGGCGGTGGAGAAGGCTTCCACCGCCGATTGGATGGCATTGGTGTGCAGGTGCTTGAGGACCTGGTCCGGGCGGTAGGCGGCGAAGTCGATGCCGGTCCAGCCGGAGATCAGCGTCAGGGCGCCTTCGTAGCTCACGTAGCCCCTGTAGTCCTGCCACTTGGCCCGGGCCTGGGCATCGCTCTCGCCGACGATGACCGTCTGCAGATTGAAGATCAGCACCTGGCGCGGATCGCGACCGGCCTCGGCGGCGCGGCGGCGGATGTCGGCCACGGTCTGCTTGAGCACCGTCTTCGACGGGGCGGCGACGAAGACGCATTCGGCGTGCTCGGCGGCGAACTGCCGCCCACGGCTGCTGGCGCCGGCCTGATAGAGCACGGGCGTGCGTTGGGGCGAAGGCTCGCAGAGGTGATAGCCCGGCACCTGGAAGTGCCGGCCATGGTGGCCGATGGGATGCACCTTGGCCGGATCGGTGAAGCGACCGGACGCGTGGTCGCGCAGCACCGCGCCCTCTTCCCAACTGCCTTCCAGCAGCTTGTAGACCACCTGCAGGTATTCCTCGGCGTAGTCGTAGCGAGCATCGTGGTCGGCCTGGGCGGACTGGCCGAGATTGCGCGCGCCGCTCTCCAGGTAGGAGGTGACGATGTTCCAGCCAATGCGCCCCTTGGTCAGGTGATCCAGAGTGGATAGCCGACGCGCGAACGGATAGGGATGCTCGAAGCTCAGGGAGGCGGTCAGGCCAAAACCCAGGTGGCGGGTCACCGCCGCCATGGGGGTGATCAGCGCCAGGGGGTCGTTGACCGGCACCTGGGTCGCCTCGCGCAGGGTAGCCTCAGGGCCGCCGCCATAGACGTCGTAGAGGCCGAGGACGTCGGCGATGAACAGGCCGTCGAACAGCCCGCGTTCGAGCAGTTGCGCCAGCTCCGTCCAGTATTCGAGATCCTTGTACTCCCAGGAGCGGTCGCGCGGGTGGCGCCAGAGTCCGGGGGATTGGTGGGCCACGCAATTCATGTCGAAGGCGTTGAGGCGGATTTCACGGGGCATGGGGGCTCCTAATGGACGGCGTCGCGGCGCCGGGCCAGTTGATTGAGGGTCAGCACCAAGAGGATCAGCAGGCCGGTGGCCACCTGTTGCCAGTAGAAATTCCAGCCCACCAGCAGCAGGCCGTTGGCGGCCACCGCCAGCAGCAGCACGCCCAGCAGGGTGCCGGGCACATTGGGCCGGCCGTGGCGATTGAGGCTGGCGCCGATGAAGACAGCGCCGATGCCATTGATGAGATAGGCATTGCCCGAAAGCGGCACATAGGCATCGATGCGCAGCGCCAGCAGGATGCCTGCCACGGCTGCGGCCAGGGCGGTGGCCAGGCAGGTGCAGAGCGCCAGGCGCCGCAGCGCCAGCCCCGAGTAACGTGCCACCAATGGCTGATTGCCCAGGGCCAGCAAGGCGCGGCCCAGGCGCCCACGGGCCAGCACCAGACCGTAGAGCATGGCCAGCAGCAACACGGTCCAGACCGCCGCCGAGACGCCGAGCCAGCTGCTCGCGGCGGGCCTGACCTCGGGTCTCAGATACAGCGGCAGGCCGCCTTCGGACAGCAGTTGTTGCAAGCTGGTGCCGATGAACAGCAGCCCCAGGCTGGCGAGGAAAGGTGACAGCCCCACGCCGGCCACCAGCAGGGCATTCGCCAGGCCGACCAGCAGCCCGAGCCCCAGGCCACCGGCGAGCGCCACGGCCAGCGGCCAGCCGGCGTTGAGCAAGGCGATGCAACCGAAGGCCGCCAGGTCCAGGGCGATACCCACGGAAAGATCAATGCCGCCCGCGGCGATGGCGTAGGTCAGCCCCAGGGCCACCAGCGCCGGCACCAGGCCATTGTTCAGCAGCAGGCTGAGCAGGTTGCCCTGGCTGAGAAAGCCAGGCGCGGCCAGGGCGAAGATCACCACCAGGGTCAGGAACAGCAACGGCAAGGCCAGGCGCAGGCCCGAGCGGCCGAGAGAAAGGGTCGCGCTCATCGGTTGCCCTCCTGGCGCAGACTCGCTGCCGCCACCACCAGCAGGATCAAGGTGCCCTGGACGCCATTGACCAGAAAGCTGCTCACCCCGAGCAACTGGAAGCCATTGCCGAGCATGCCCACCAGCAGCGCCGCCAGCAGGGTGCCACCGACGCTCGGCTGGGAGCGCCAGGAAAACACCGTGCCGAGAAAGGCGATGGCCACCACCGGCAGGAGCAATTCGCCCGACCCGGGCGTACTGCCGCTGAACCAGGCGACTGACAGCAGCGCGGCCAGGCCCGCACAGCCGCCGGCCAGCAGATAGCTGGAGAACACCAGCGTACGTACCGGCAGGCCGGCGGCGCGCGCCGCTTCGGGATGATCGCCCACCGCGGCCAACCGCAGGCCATAGCGCGTACGCTGAAGCAGCAGGGCCAGCACCAGGGCGGTCGCCAGCAGTACCCAACCTGCTGCCGGGATGCCCAGCAGGCTGCCCATCCCGAGCAGATCCAGCCAGGGCGCGCTGGCCGGTAGCACGGTATTTTCGCTCAAGACCAGTTCCAGGCCGGCCACCACATTGAGGCTGGCCAGGGTCGTGAGCAACGGCGGCAGGCCCAGCAAGGTCACCGCCAGGCCGTTGACCGCCCCCACCACCAGGCCGCAGGCCAGGGTCAGGCCGATGGCCAGCGACGCACCGTACCCCGCGTTGACCAGGGTCGCCTGGACCGCCGCGCAGAGTCCGAGATTGGCCGCCAGCGACAGATCCAGGCCCCCGGCCAGGACGTTGCCACCCCCACCGACGATCACCAGGGTGAGGCCCAGCGCCAGGATGCCCGGGATGGCGGCCTGGGCGAGGATATTGGCGAGATTGCCGCCGCCCAGGAACCCCGGCGCCCGCCAGGCGAGCAGAATGGCGATCAGCGCGAAGGCCAGCAGCGCCCCGTGGCGCCAGAGATCCAGCCACCCGCCCAGGGCGGGCGCCGCAAGAGGTTCAGGAGGCAAGGCCAAGATCCGCCCTCCCCGTCGTGTCCGCGGCCGGTCTCACCGCGCCGGTGGCGGTGGCCAGCAATTCCTCGGCGCTCAGCTCCCTGGCCGGGCGCGCCGGCAGCAGCCGTCCGCGATGCATCACATGGATGCGGTCACAGAGGTTGAGCAATTCGGGCAGGTCCACCGACAGGATCAACACCCCCGCGCCCTGCTCCACCAACCGAGCGATCTGGCGATAGAGTTCGGCCCGCGCGGCGAGGTCGATGCCCACGCTGGGTTCGTCCAGCAGATAGAGCCGCGCATCGCGGGCCAGCCATTTGCCCAGGGCGACCTTCTGCTGGTTGCCGCCACTGAGATGACGCACCGGCGTCTCCAGGTCCGGCGTACGGATGTCCAGCGCCTTGCGTAGCCGTCGTGCGGCCTGGCGCTCGGCGCCTGGCCGACGGAGACCGAACCAACTGAAACGCTCCAGGGCGGCCAGAGTGAGATTCTCGGTCACGGTGAGATCCAGGGCCACGCCCTGCTGGCGGCGATTCTCCGGCAACAGCGCCAGCCCCGCCCGCACCGCGGCCCGCGGATGGGCGAACCGCTGCGGACGTCCCTCCAGCAGCAACTCGCCCTCGGCCACCGGCAGCAGGCCGAACAGGGTCTTCAGCAACTCCTTGGCGCCCGAGCCCACCAGGCCGGCCACGCCGACCACCTCACCCCGACTTACCTGCAGGTCGACCTTGGCGAACGCACCCGGCCGGCCGAGACGCCGGGTTTCCAACAGGACGTCGCCGGGCTGTGTCTGCGCCTTGGGATAGGCCTCGCCGAGTTCGCGATTGATCATCAGCCGCGCCATGGCGGCCGCCGGCGTAACGCGGGGTTCGACTTCCGCCACCACCTGGCCGCCCCGCAGCACCGTGGCCCTGTCACAGAGGCGCTCGACCTCCTGCAGGTAGTGGGACACATAGAGCAAGGCCAGGCCCTGGTCACGCAACTCGCGCAGCAGCCTGAGCAGGCGCTCCACCTCGCCATGGGCCAGGGCTACGGTGGGTTCGTCGAGCACCAGCACCTTGGGTGTAGCCAGCAGCGCCCGGCTGATTTGCAGCAGTTGCTGTTCAGCGCTGCTCAGGTCCGCCACCCGGGTTCGCGCGCGGCAGTGCAGGCCGAAGCGCTCGGCCAGCAGCTGCTCCGCTGCCCGCTCCTGCCCACGGCGATCCAGCAACAGGCCGCGGCGCCGCTCCTGGCCGAAGAACAGGGCCTCGGCCAGGGTGAAGTTGGGCGGCAACAGCCGCTCCTGGTGGATGATGGACACCCCACGCCGGGCCAACTCACGCGGTCCGGCGCCAGGCAGCGACTGACCATCCAGGCGCAGCTCACCGGCCTCGGGGGTCACCAGGCCACCGAGCACCTTGATCAGGGTGGACTTGCCGGCGCCGTTCTCGCCGACCAGACCATGGATCTCGCCAGCCCTCAGGGTCAGGTCGACACCCGCCAGCGCCTGGGTCGCCCCGTAGCGCTTGGCGATGCCCCGTAGTTCGAGCACCGCCGTGCTCATTGATCACCCCGTAGCGCCGCTACTTGGCCCAGGTTCGCCTTGGTGGTGAGCAGGGTCGATACGTGGGTCTCCTTGGGCAGATCACGGGCGCCGGCGAGGTAGCGGGCGACGTTCTGCACCGCCGTGCGGCCCATCAGCGCCGGTTGCTGGGCGACCACCGCGCCCACCGGGCTGTCGTCACGCTTGAGTAATTCCAGCACCTCGGGCGTGCCGTCGACGCCATAGGTCTTGATCTCGGTACGCCCGGCCTCGATCAGCGCCTGACTGGCGCCAAGCTGGGGAATGTCCCAGGCCGACCAGATGGCGGCGATCTGGCCCTTGGGGTACTTGTTGAGCAACGCGGCGATCTGGCCGCGGGCGTCCTGCACGGTATTGGGGATCACATCGCGCAGCTCGGGCTGGATGATCTTCAGCCCCGGATGGGCGTCGAGCACCTTGCGCAGCTCGGCGTAGCGGATGGCGCACACGGGCACGCCCTGGAAGCCGTTGAAGACCAGGATGTCGCCCTGGCCACCGGTGTCCTTGGCCAGTTGCTCGGCCAGTTCACGCCCGGCCGCGGCGTTGTCGGAGGTGGTGTTGTTGAGGCTGTACCGGGACGGCGCATCGATGGTGAACAGCGGGATGCCGGCCGCCTGGATGCGTTTCAGCCAGGGGTCTATCACGCTCAGGGTACCGAGGGTCTGGATCACCGCATCCGGTTTCTGGGTCACCAGGGTCTGCAGCTGGGTCACCAGGTTCTTGTCGTTACGGCCGGCGTCCAGGGTGATGGGCGTGCCGCCCAGCCGCTTGACCTCTTCCACCTGGGCCTGGAAGGCCTTGAGATCGAAGTAGTGGCTGGTGCCGGTCATGCTGATGGCGATGCGCTTGCCGGCCAGCGAGGGGACCTCATCCGCAAACGCGAGGGCGGTGGTAGCCAACAGCGGCAACAGCAGGAGGGCACGGAACAGGGTACGAAGGGCCATGGGAATCCTTTCTTTTCAGTCGCTGATGGTCAGGTGGTGCTCACCCAGGAGGCGCTTGAGGTCACGGGAGGCCGGGCCGGCTGAGCGGTGCGCGACGGTTTCTGCCAGCCATTCCCGCTGCAGGTCGGCGGCGAGCTGGCGGGCACTGTCGGCGGCCAGGCGGGCCTGGATCTGCCGTACCGGTCCGTCCTCGGCGGCGCTGGCACGTTGCAAGGCGCGCGCCGCGGCCAGGCGCACCTGAAGATCGCCGACCGCGGCGATCACCAGCGGGTCCTGGGCGCGCGAGTCCTTCGGCAGTTCCTGTCGCAGTTGCTGGAGGAGGTGTTCGGCGAAGGTCAGTTCTTCGTGGGTGACAAGGGCGAGATCGGTCATGGCATCAGTTCCAGGCGTGACGCGGCGGCTCGACGCCGTTGAGCAGATAGTTGCCGATCAGGTGGTACTTCCAGCGCACCGGATCGTGCAGCGTGTGGGTGCGGGCATTGCGCCAGTGGCGGTCATGGCCGAAACGCGCCGAGACGCTGCGGGTGCCGCCCAGTTCGCAGAGGCGATTGGCGGCGGCCAGGGCGATCTCGGTGGAGGCGACCTTGGCCTGTCCCACCACTACCGAAGCCTCGGCGACGCTGGCCGCGGACGGCTCCGCCAGCGCCCGGTCGACGGCCACGCCGGCTTCTTCCAGCAAGGCCTCGGCGGCGGCCAGACGCCAGCTCAGGTCACCGATCAGCACCTGGCTCAGTGGGTCTTGCCAGCCATGCGCGAGCCCGCTGTCGGTCCAGGGCCGCGCCAGCCGGGTGGCGGCCAGGGCGGCAGCGAAGGCGCCGCGGGCGATGCCGACGTCCACCGCCGCCTGGATGATCTGGGAGACCGGACCATCCGCCGTCGGCCGCTCGAACGCCTTCCAGGCGGGCAGTACCGCGCTGCGCCGGACACTGACGCCCTTGAGCTGCACCCGACCGCTGGCGGTGGTGCGCTGGCCGAAGCCGTCCCAGTCGTCGATCACCGTCAGGCCGCCGGCATCGCGCGGCACCAGCGCGAGATGGGCCAGGCCCGCCTCGTCCAGTGCCACCGTGGGAACCACGTGCGCAAAGAGGGCACCGGTGCAATAGGCCTTCTCCCCATCGATCCAGGCGGTATCCCCAGTGAAGCGGATACGCGTCTCGAACTGGGTGACGGTCTTGCTGCGCGCCTCGGAGAAGGCATTGCCGAAGCGATAGCCCTGGAGCACCAGGCCGAGGTAGTGGCGCTGCTGGTCCGGGCTGCCGGTCAGCAGCAGGTTGTTGACCACGCCCAGATGATTCTGCGGTAGCTGGCCCAGGGAGGGATCGGCTGCGGAGATACGGGCGATGACTTCGGCGACGGTGCCGAATCCCACCCCCGCGCCGCCGAACGACCGCGGTACGGTGATGGCCCAGAGACCACTGGCCGAGAAGCGCTCGATCTCGGCCCAGGGCAGGCGTCGCTCCTGGTCACGACTGAGCGCATCGCGAGCGAAATCCTCCGCCAGGGCAGCCGCGGCATCGAGTGCCTCGGCGGCGTCGCGCAAGCGCGTGGCAGGACGTTCGGGGACGGCACGGGGAACGGTATTGTGCGAGGTGGCGACGGCCATGCAGGGACTCCCTTGGAGGTGACCCCCAAGCTGGAGCACGAGCTATGCCATCGGCGAAAAATCAAAACTTATCAGTGATTTATATTAAAACCCGGGCATCTGGAAGTTGCTGACCAGACACTTAAGCAGACAACTGTTGTCCAAGGGGCAGTCCTGAAAAACAGCACGGGCAAGCCGTGACCATTCTCCGGGGCCAGGACTCGGTTCAACTGGCAAGACGAGACGTCCGTGACGCTCAGTGAAGCATCTGACTCAACAGGCGCGCGCTCTACCTTACTTATCCCTACTAGCAGGCAAGGCTTCTAGATCTACAAACAGCCAAGGCGCGGGAGCACTATCATGGATACTTTCAGGCAAATCGGCTGATGATCGGTACAGGCAGCTTGAATTACTTAGTTAGAAAGTATCAGATATTGGTGAAGCACTCTTTATCACTAACGAATTTTTTACACCTGCTTCATCCTTCCAGCACCAAGAATCGCAGCGTAAGGAACGAGGCTTCCGCTTTATCCAAGTGATAAGCGAAGTAATTTAACGTCTGGCCGCCTCGGCCTCCCCTTCAATCCAGTCGAAAAATTTACCCACAGACTCCACACGCTCTCGACCTGCCACGCAGACGACTGAATACGTTGGGCCAGGCAGGGTGACATGCGGTTTGTATGGCGTTAAAAGACCTAGCTTGAGGCTTTGCTCAGCTAATACCGTGCTAGCCAACACAATGCCAAGTCCGGCCGTCGCTGCCTGTAGGGCGAAATGCTCATCATCATATTCACGATAGAGACTTCGATCAGCCCAATCCTCATGACCAGCCGCCTTACACCACACCACCCAATCCAGCGGAATAGAGGATGGCGTCGGCCAGCGCACCCTAATCAGCACCGGTGGAACCTCGTGATCTCGGCATTGCCAGCCGGCATAGGAATAGACTCCAAACCTTTCACCCATGAGCTCCCTAGAATACAACTCCTGGGCCCCATTGTCGGGCACGCATCGAATAGCCGCGTCGATCGAAGCATCCCTGGCAAGGTCGACCAACTCGTTGCTGGCTCTTATATTGAGCTGAATATCCGGATGTCTTTCGTAAAACCCCGAAACCCGCGGAATTAGCCATAACGCCGCGAAGGCAGAGGTTGTAGAAACGTTGACAACCTTGGTGGCGCACCGACCCGTAAATTGCTCGACGGAACACGCTAAATCAGCTAATGCTCGCCCCGTACCTGAGAACAGCTTTTCTCCCTCTATCGTCAACACGACGCTACTTGACGTTCTTGCGAACAGCGTGACACCTAAATACTTTTCGAGATTTTTTATCTGGAGTGAAATAGCCGCAGGAGTAACGAATAGCTCTTCAGCTGCTGATTTGAATCCTCCAAGCCTAGCGGCAGACTCGAATGCCCTCAGCGCCGTCAATGGAAGTTTAGCGAACACGCTCCACCCCTGTCGATAAGAAAAACTTAGTCAGGTTAATTTCAAATAAATTGCCACTAATATCACAGCAAAGCAAGATAAATAGGGGCATGTACTTCCTTTCGCGAGCCCCACTATTACTGGACTTTTAGTTTACCTAAGCCACGCTTCGCAAGGAAAACCAATGACTGGAAAAGAGTATCCACTTTTCTACTTCTCCGCGGTCCTTGCCATATCCGGGACCATAGGCTATCACACCTTGATGAAGAGAATCCCCGAAGGGGTCAATCCTCTGGTCTCCATCTTGGGAATCTATATAGCTATCGTGATTCTGACTGCATTCTTTCTGCCATTCTTCATAGGGAGTGACATATTACGCACTAGCATAAGACAACTGAATGGACTACAAGCAGGAATTGCCCTCTGTATCCTGCTGATGGACTGGGCTTTCTTCTCATGTATAGAAGCGGCTGGAGCCTAAGCACCGGAAATATCCTAACCGGGACGGCTGTCAACGTTATCCTGGCTTTTATTGGAATTATATTTCTAAAAGAAAATATTTCTACCATCAATGCAGCCGGATTAATTCTTTGCCTGTTCGGTGTAGTCCTAACCGGCTATCAAAACAGTGAAACCGCACAAAAACTAGATGCCGTAGCTACTCAGACGTCAACACAAGGAAACACCTCCAGCGCACCTACCAACCAAGCCACTGAATAATTCAGCATGGACCTCCAAGGACAAGCCTATGAATTCCAGACGCTGTAGCATCGAAAACTACATTCGAGCGAAGGACGAAAATCGACCTGACCTACTACGACACGCATTTGACGTTAACGCCACAGCAGCCTTGACCATCAATACAAAAAATATTTCTTTTCCTGGCGTCCTATACGGCTTGCCCGATATTTCTGAGACATTAGTGCGGCGCTTCAATCAAACATATGAAAACATATACACCTTTTGCATCGGAGATGCTCCCCTGAAAAGGGCGACATCTCATACCTCCCGGTGGCTGGTCGGGATGTCCGCCAAAGACTCAAAGGAAGTACGCATCGGCTGCGGGCTGTACGAGTGGTCATTTGATTCTGAAAGTGGGCATGTAACCTATCTGCATATTCGTATAGATCGCATGCAAACAGGGCCTGTCTACGAATTGGAACCCTTGATGGATTGGCTGCGCACCCTCGACTACCCGTGGTGCGAAGGCAGAAGCCTCGCATCCCAAGCGCCTAGGTTGAGCGCTCTCGAAGATATCCTTCCGTATCTGGCATCTAGTTAATCAATCAGGTTGCGCAGCAGCAGGTCTCAGGCTCGGAGCGGCTAGCGGCTAGCGGCTAGCGGCTAGCCGCTAGGTGTGCCTCAGATCCATGGCATGACTCAAGGCGAGCTCAGAAATTTTCTCACGCCAGAGCTTCAAGCAAGATCCAACGGTCGTTAGCTATAGATCGATTACCTCACCGCCCGCCCGCAACACCCCCGAACCGCCGCCGATAATCTCCCGGGCTCAGCCCAACGACGCGGGTGAACACCTTTCTGAAAGCCCCCGGATCGCTGTAGCCCACCTCCCAGGCGACCCGTTCGAGGGGCAGCCGGCTGGTCTGCAGCAATTCCCGGGCGCGCCCGACGCGCACTTGCTGGCCGTAAGCGGTGGTGGTCATGCCGGTGGCCTGGCGAAAGCGGCGCAGCAAGGTGCGCGGTTCGAGTCCGGCGCGCTGGGCCAGGGTGTCCAGGGCGAGGTCCTGGGCGCCGGTTTCCTGCAGCCACTCCTGCACGGCGAGGACGGCGCTGTCGCCATGGCTCAGGCGCGGCGAAAAGGCGCTGTAGTAACGCTGCTGTCGCCCCGGCGGGTCGATGACCAGGATGCGCGCGGTGTTGAGCATGTGCTTGGCGCCCAGGTAGCGATCGACCAGGCGCAGGCCGAGGTCGGTCCAGGCCATGAGACCGCCGGCGGTGACGAGGTCCTCGCCATCGATGAGCAGTTGATCAGCTTCTAGATCTACCCTGGGGAAACGGGCGGCGAAGCGCTCGACATGGAGCCAGTGGGTGGTGGCGGTGCGGCCGTCGAGCAGACCGGTTTCCGCCAGCAGAAAGGCGCCGGCGCAGATCGAGGCCAGACGCACGCCCGCGCCATGCTGCTGGCGCAGCCAGTCACGATAGGGCGCGGCCGCAGCCGGTGTGATCGGCTCCGCCAGACTGGGCGGCAGGATCAGCACGTTGGGTGAGCCGCTCGTTGCGGGTAAGGAGTCGTAGACCCGCCTGGGCGCCGCGTCGCCCTCCTCCAGCCGCCAGTGGCTGACCCGCAAGCGGGGCCGCTCGGCATCCTCCGCGGTGCCCGTGAAGCGCCCGGCGATCTCGAACAGATCGGTGAGGCCGTGCACCGTCGCCAGTTGCACACCCGGATAGAGCAGCAGACCGAGTTCGATCGGCGGTTGATCGTGCATGTGTCGCTGGCACCCCTGAAGTTGTCGGCCGCGCCCCTTCGCCGGAAGGCGGGGCTGGCCAATCATGGCCGGACCTGAAAGCCGAAGCATCTTCCGAGGAGCTGGACATGAGCAAGCACGCCGTTGTCGTCATCGATCTGCAGAACGAATACCTCCCCACCGGCAAATTGCCCCTTACCGGTATCGAGACCGCAGTCGCCAATGCCGCCCGGATCATCGCCCACGCCCGTGACCAGGGCGTTCCGGTGGTCCATGTGCAGCATCAATCGCTCAGCGCCGAGGCGCCGATCTTCGTGCCCGGCAGCGACGGCATCGAGATCCAGGCCACCGTCGTGCCCCAGGCCGGCGAGCCGGTGGTGGTGAAGCACTATCCCAACGCCTTTCGCGAAACCAACCTGAAACAACTGCTGGACCAGCGCGGTATCGAGTCCTTGGTGGTGGTGGGTGCCATGAGCCATATGTGTATCGACGCCGGCGTGCGCGCCGCAGCCGACATGGGGTACGCCGTGACCGTGATCCACGACGCCTGCGCCACCCTGGATCTGGAGTTCGGGGGCGTCAGGGTGCCGGCGGCCCAGGTGCATGCCGCCCTGATGGCGGCGCTGGCCTTCGCCTATGCGACCCTGGAAGCCACCGACGCCTATCTCGCCGACTGAGAGGGCGCCGCGCCCGCGGCGGCGTCCGGCACCCCCTGGTCGATCAGCCCCAGCCGCACGACTCAGGTGCCTGACGGTAGCAGGGCGCCCGGCGCGATGACCGCATTGGCGCCCAGCCGGCAGCCGTCGCCGATCAGGGCGCCGAACTTGACCACCCCGGTGTCGATCACCTGGTCACCGTGGCGGATGCGGATGAGCGCGCCGTCACTTTCGTTGCGGTAGTTGGCGACGATGGCACCCGCCTCCAGATTCACCCCACTGCCGATCAGCGAATCCCCGACGAAGTTGAAGTGGGCGAGCTTGCTGCCGTCCAGCAACAGGCTGCTCTTCAGCTCACAGGCCGGGCCTACCACGCAGTGGCTGCCGAGACGGACGCCCCCGCGCAGATAAGCGCCCGCGGCCACCAGGGTGCCGGGACCGACGATGACTGGTCCCTTGAGCACGGCACCGGGCTCCACCACCGCCGTCTCGTGGATGGCGTTGTCGCCCTCGCGGCGATAGCCGGGACCGAGCCGCGCCAGCAGCACCCGGACGTGGTGCTCACAGGCGCTGGTGATCGTCCAGGGCAGAGCGGGCTCCAGGCCCAGGCTGGGCCAGGCGGCGATAAAGCGACTGATATCCAGGTCAGGCATGACGGCCTCGGCAGTGGCGGGAAGCCCTGGATTCTGAACCAGGCCATGGCCGGATGCCCGCACCGGCCGGCGAAAGATTCAGCCGTCGCGCAGGCGCCCCAGATGCTCGCTGAGCATGGCCGCCAGGGTGCGGCAGGCTCTGGTTGCAGGGCACCGCGATCAGACCAGCGCCTTGCTGGCCCTGCTCGAACTCGGTGCGGCTGGCGCTGGCCGCGTCCAGGCTGAATACTGCCGTCGTCTCCGAGTCGCCCCCTCCCTGCCCTCTGCGGGCTGCTCGACCAGGCCCAGGCCGCCGGCGCGCGGTTGATCCACGGCGGCGCGCACGATGCGGCCGGGCGTTACCTGGCACCGACCCTGCTGGACTGCTCGGCCATCGACAGCCCCTGGACAGCCAGGAACTCTTCGGTCCGCTCTTGCCGGTGATCGCCTATGACGATCTGGAGGAGGTGCTGCAGCGCATCGATGCCGGCGCCAAGCCCCTGGCACTCTATCTCTGGAGTCGCGATCGCGCGGTGCAGCGGCGGGTCGTCGCCCGCACCAGTTCCGGCAGTATCGGCCTGAATCTGTGCATGCAGCAGTACACCCAACTGCACCTGCCCTTTGGCGGTGTCAATCACTCCGGCAGCGGCAGCGCCCATGGCCAGGCGGGTTTTCGCACCTTTTCCCACGAGCGTAGCGTGCTCGCCGCCGGTCCGCTGCTGGCCGTTCGTCTGCTGCTGCCGCCCTATTCGCCGTTCAAGCTGCGGCTGGCGCAGTGGGTGTCGCGCCTGACCGGAGGCGGCTAGGTCCAGTACGAGAAGTGCCTGCGCATTGGCGATGCTTCGTTGAAAAACGCTTCGAAATGCTCATTTACCGCACGTAAACTGCGCTTCTTCAGCTTTTTTCACCTCGCCTCCCCTTCGCTCGGCGACTTTCGTACAGGACCCGGAAAACGCCCAGGAGGGCACACCATCCGCCGGGAATGACGCTTCCAAGGATGCACGAGTGGCGAACCACCCCTTAGAATGACGGACCGCCAGCCTTGGCCGTGCCAATCTGCAATCGGCGCGGTCCAAGCCCGGCATGGGTTACCCTTGCACGTGAATTCTATTTGGAGCGGTGAGCTGAACGATGGGCTTTGAGCAACTAGCTGAACTACGCGACCGCCTGCGGGCCGAAAAAGCGCAGGTAAAGACCGAGAGCAATGAGCGGCCGGCGCGGAGACCTTCACCGAAAGCCAAGCCCCGCGAGCAGAAGCCACGCGAGCAGGATCCGGTGGTCGAAGGCATCCGCCGGCTGCAAAAGCACTTCCCGCTGGCCTTCCCGGTCAATCCCGCACCCAAGGTGCCGCTCAAGGAAGGCATCCTCAAGGACGCCGAGCAGCACCTGGAGCGCCTGGGCATCACCGGTGACCAGCTCAAGCAGTCGATCGCCACCTGGTGTCGCGGCACCCGCTACTGGGCGGCCATGACCGAAAACGCCCCACGCCTGGATCTGGATGGCCAGCCAGCCGGCACCGTGACCGCCTCTCAGGCGGTCTATGCCAAGCAGCAGGCACGCCGCCAGCGCGCCCAGGCCCGCCGTGAGCAGGCCAAGACCAAGGCGGAAACCGCCGCGCCCGCCGAGGGTGAAGCGGCCGCAGCCGTCGCCGCTCCGGTGGATGACGCCTCGGCCTGACGGCAGCTCCGCGCCTGATCCGGGACACGGCTCCCAACGGCGCGCGACCTGACAGGCGCCCCGGTCAGCAGGACCGGGGCGGCCGTTTCCGTTCGCTTGATTGACCCGTGCAGCCCCGAGCCGCACCTGGGTCACGTCGATGTGACCACCGCCCCCATAGGCTGCGCTCAGGTCGTGGCACCCAGTTGCCAAGGCACGAACTCGTTCTGCCCATAGCCATGCAACTCGCTGCGACTGCGCTCGCCCGAGGCCAGAGCGAGCAGGCGTTCGAAGATGAAGGCGCCGCGCTCTTCCAGGGTGGTGCTGCCGTCCACCAGGCCGCCGCAATCCACGTCCATATCGTCGCGCTGACTCTCCCACAGGCGGGTGTTGGTGGCGATCTTGAGCGATGGCGTCGGTGCACAGCCATAGGCGGAACCGCGCCCGGTGGTGAAGGCGATGAGGTTGGCGCCGCCCGCCACCTGGCCGGTGGCCGAGACCGGGTCGTAGCCGGGGGTGTCCATGAACACCAGACCGGGACTGCGCACCGGTTCGGCATAGCCGTAGACCGCCATGAGATCGGTGGAGCCGGCCTTGATCACCGCGCCGAGGGATTTTTCCAAGATGGTGGTCAGGCCACCGGCCTTGTTGCCCGCCGACGGATTGTTGTCCAGGCTGGCACCAGCACGAGCGCAGTAGTCTTCCCACCAGCGGATGCGCTCCACCAGTCGCTCGCCTACCGCGGGGCTGGCGGCGCGGCGAGTGAGCAGGTGTTCGGCGCCGTAGATCTCCGGGGTTTCCGAAAGGATCGCGGTGCCGCCGGCGGCCACCAGCAGATCCACCGCGCGGCCCAGCGCCGGATTGGCACTGATGCCTGAATAGCCGTCCGATCCGCCGCATTGCAGACCAAGGATCAGATGCCGGGCGCTGACCGGTTCGCGTTCCACCTCGTTGGCCGCAGGCAACAGGGCTTTCACGGCTTCAATGCCGCGGGCAACGGTGGCGGTGGTACCGCCGCTGTCCTGGATGTTGAGGCTGCGCAGCCCCGCATGCTCGGCGAGACCCTGGTCAGCCAGCAGCGTGGAGATCTGGTTGGCCTCGCAGCCCAGGCCGATGAACAGCACGGCGGCGAAATTGGCATGGGCCGCGTAGCCGCCCAGGGTACGGCGCAGCACCGCCATGCCCTCTCCCTGGGTATCGATGCCACAACCGACGCCATGGGTCAGGGCCACCACGCCGTCGACATGGGGATAGGGCTGCAGCGCCTCGGGATGGACGTCGCGCCGGAAGTGGTCGGCCACGGCTCGCGCCACCGTCGCCGAGCAGTTCACCGAGGTGAGGATGCCGATGTAGTTGCGGGTCGCCACCCGCCCGTCCGGCCGGACGATCCCCAGGAAACTGCGCTCGATGGGCGCCGGTGCGCCACGGGCCTCGATACCGAAGGCATGCTCCCGGGTGAAGTCGCCCATGGCCAGGTTGTGCACGTGTACGTGGCTGCCGGCGGCGATGGCCTCGCGGGCGAAGCCGATGATCTGACCATAGCGTCGTACCGGCTCGCCCACCGCTATAGGGCGCACGGCAACCTTGTGACCGGCAGGCACAGGTTCGCGAACCTGCACCCCTTCCTCCGGCAGTTCCAGGCCCGGCACCAGTGGCTGGCGGGCGATGAGCACATCGTCTCGGGGATGCAGGCGCAGGGTGGCGCGGGTGGCCGCCGCGGCGCCGCTGCGGGTGATCAGTTCCATGTCCGTCTCCGCTTCAGCATTCGATGAGGGCCTTGACCACACCCTCGGCAGGATCGAGCAAGGGTGGGAAAGCCGCGGGCACCTCCTCCAGGCGCAGTCGGTGGGTATTCAATGCCTGGGTGGGTACCAGCCCGCGTCGGAGACAATCGTGCACGTGGCGGAAATCCTCGGCGGTAGCGTTGCGGCTACCGAGCAGGGTCGCCTCGCGCTTGTGAAATTCCGGATCGGCAAAGCTCAGGTTGCCCTGGACGATGGACACCAGCACGTACTTGCCGCCATGGGCAATGAAGGCGAAGCCGCGCTCCATGGCACGGGGATTACCGGTGGCGTCGAACACCACGTCGAAGAAATCGCCGCCGGTGAGGTCGCGCAGGCGCGCCTCGTCGTCCTCGCCAAGCGCGACCGTTGCCTGCACCCCAAGATGCTCGGCGCAGAAGGCCAGGCGATCGGTACGACCGTCCAGCACCGTCACCCGCGCCCCGCGCAGGTGGGCGAACAATGCCACCGCCATGCCGATGGGACCGGCGCCCACCACCAGCACCTGCTGCTGGGCGGCTACCTCACCGCGCCGCACCGCATGGGCGCCAATGGCGAGAAACTCCACCATGGCAGCCTGGTCGGCATCCAGGCCATCCGCACGGAACAGCGCGCTGTGGGGCAGACTCAGGTAACCGGTCATGGCGCCATCGCAATGCACGCCCAGGACCTGGATGCGGGTGCAGCAGTTGGTCTTGCCCTGGCGGCAGGCCACGCAGTCGCCACAGGACAAATAGGGCATCACATAGACCAGGTCGCCCTCGGCGAGGCCCGAGTCGGCTTCGGTCTCGGTCACCGTGGCGGAGATCTCGTGGCCCATGACCCGCGGATAATCCAGGTAGGGTTGATTGCCGGAAAAGATGTGCAGGTCGGTGCCGCACACCCCGACCCGCTCGATGCGCACCAGGGTTTCGCCCGGGCGACGCGAGGGCTTCTCCCGCTGCTCGGCGCGCAGCAGACCGGGCTCCTGACAGACGATGGTCAACATCAGTGTCTCTCCTCTTCCAGGCGCCGCACGGCCTGTTCCACGCCGCGCAATTCCGCCAACCCCTTGAGCCGGCCGATCAGTGAGTAACCTGGATTGGTCCGTCGGCCCTGATCATCCAGCAGTTGGTGACCGTGATCCGGTCGCATCGGCAGGCGCGCCCCGCCTTCGCGTTCGCGGCGATGCTCCTCGCGCACCAATTCCCGGATCACCCCCACCATGTCCACGTCGCCGTCCAGATGATGGGCCTCATGGAAGCTGCGTGGATCTGCCTCACGGCGGGTCGCCCGCAGGTGGACGAAGTGAATGCGCGAGGCGAATTGGCGGGCCATGGCTACCAAGTCGTTGTCGGCGCGCACGCCATAGGAGCCGGTGCAGAAGGTCAGGCCGTTGGCCGGGCTGGGGACCGCGTCCAGCAGCCACTGAGCGTCGGCGGCGGTGGAGACCACGCGGGGCAATCCCAGCAGCGGCCGGGGTGGATCGTCCGGATGCACCCCCAGTCGGATCCCCACCTCCTCCGCCACCGGCACCACGGCCTGCAGGAAGACCGCCAGGTGCTCACGCAGGCGAGCGGCGTCGATCCCGGCATAGGTGGCCAGCAACTGTCGGAGGTCGGCGACCGAATAGCCTTCCTCGGCACCGGGTAGCCCTGCGATCAGGGTGCGTACCAGCTCTTCGCGACCGGCCGCGTCGAGACCGTCGTGATAGCGGCGCGCGCGTTCGATCTCCGCGGCGGAGTAGTCCGCTTCGGCCTCGTCCCGCTGCAGGATGCAGAGGTCGAAGGCGGCGAAGGCGTCCTGATCGAATCGCAGCGCCCAGCCGCCGTCGGGCAGCCGGTGCGCCAGCTGGGTACGGGTCCAGTCCAGCACCGGCATGAAGTTGTAGCAGACCACGTCGATGCCGCACTGGGCGAGGTTGCGCAGGCTCTGCCGGTAGTTGTCCAGGTAGCGCTCGCGCCCCGGCAGGCCACGCTTGATGTCTTCGTGCACCGGGATGCTTTCCACCACCGACCAGCTCAGACCCGCCGCCTCGATCAGCGCCTTGCGCTCGGCGATGGCCGCTACCGGCCAGACCTCGCCATTGGGAATCTCGTGCAGCGCCGTGACGATGCCGGTGGCACCGGTCTGGCGGATATCGGCGAGGGAGATGGGATCGCGCGGGCCGAACCAGCGCCAGGTATGTTCCATGTCAGACTCCTTGATCGGTCAAGTCGGCGATGGTCGCGCCTATGCCCGCCTCGGCGATGCGCCGATGGGCCTGCTGCACCGCTTCGCGGAAGGCGGCCTGCTCGGCCAACGCTGGCGGAAAGACCTCGGCCAGCGCCAGGACGGCATCGACCCGCGCCACGCCCTTAGGCAAGGCGGCCAGGGTGGCGCGCAGGGGATCGTCCAGGGCCTCGCCCTCGGCGTCACCAAAGTGAATCCAGGCCGCCACGCCGAGGGCGGTACAGGAGAAATCATTGCCCTGCTCCAGCAGCCGCTGGGCTCCCAGCAGCCAGCGCTGGGGCAGCTTTTGCGAGCCATCCATGGCGATCTGGCGCAGCCGGTGCTGCAGGGCATCGTTGCGAAAGCGTGCGACCAGGGCTTCGGCATAGGCGTCGAGATCGACACCATCGGGCATGTCCAGGGTCGGCGCCGCCTCGCGACTCATGTAGCGGTGCACCAGAGCGGCCAGCTGACGGTCGGCCATGGCCTCGGCCACGGTGCCGTGGCCGGCCAGGCTGCCCACATAGGCCAGCAGCGAATGGCTGCCATTGAGCAGGCGCAACTTCATGGTCTCGAAGGGGCGGACGTCCGCCACCATCTGCACCCCTTCGTGCTCCCAGTCCGGGCGTCCCTGGGGAAAACGATCCTCGATCACCCACTGGCTGAAAGCCTCGCCCACCACCGCGGCCGGGTCATCGCAGCCAAGGTCGCGCAAGCGCGCGAAGGCGGCCTCGTCCATGGCCGGCACGATGCGATCCACCATGCTGCAGGGAAAGGCCACCTCGGTGGCGATCCAGGCCGCCAGGCCCGCGTCCTGGGCCTCGGCGAGGGACACCACCGCCTGGCGGGTCCGCTGGCCGTTGTCGGGCATGTTGTCGCAGCAGAGCACGGTGAAGGGTGCGATGCCCGCGGCACGCCGGCGGCGCAGGCCTTCCACCAGCAGCCCCGGTGGGGTGCGCGGCGCCCGCGGTTCGGCGAGGTCGTGGACGATGCCGGGATCGTCGCGCCGCAGGGCACCGCTGGCGGGACTCAGGCAGTAACCCTTTTCCGTCACCGTCAGGGTGACGATGCGCACCCCGGGATCGGCCAGCCGCGCCAGCAGGGCCTCGCGCTCGGCACCGCCGTCACCGGCATAGAGCACCTCGCGCAGTGCGCCGATCTCGCGCAGCACCCCTTCGCGCCGGTTGCGGTACTCGGCCACGTGATAGCGACCCTGCTGAGCGCGAAGGGTCTCCACCAGCGCCCGCCCCGACCTCAGGTTGGCGCTGCTCAGGCCCCAGGCACCACCACCATGGCGAGCCAGGTTGCGTTCCAGGTAGACCGCCTGGTGAGCACGGTGGAAGGCGCCCAGTCCCAGGTGGACGATACCGATGGCCGGCGCCGGATAGCGCGAGGGGATCCGTTCGAAGTCGCTCATCGGGTGCCTCCCGCGGCCAGCTCGGTCGGTGCGCTCGCCGGCCGCTCGGCCAGCGGCTTGACGAAGCGCGCCACGCACAGCGAGCCGATCACGGTCAGGGCGCCGGCCAGCAGGAAGGCGCTGGTGAAGGCCCCGGTGAACTGCACCAGGTAGCCGGTCACCGCCGGGCCGATGATGCCCGAGGTGTTGGCCAGGAAGTGCATGAAGCCGCTCACCCCGCCGACCCGCGCCGCCGGCACCGTGTCCTGGATGATCGCCCAGTAGATGGCGCCGGTCAGATAGAGGAAGAACACCGAGAGCGCCACCAGCGCCACGGCCGCATAGAGGGTGCTGACCAGGCCAGCCACGGCGATGCACAGGGCACAGGCCAGCAGACAGGTCACCAGCACCACCTTGCGCGAGAACATCAGCCGGCCGGTCTTACGGAACACCCAGTCGGACAGATAGCCGCCCACCGCCAGGCCGATGAAGCCCAGCACCCAGGGGATCACCGTGGCGATGCTCATGTCCTTCACGTTGAGGCCGTAGGCCTGGATCAGGTAGCTGGGAAACCAGGTCAGGAAGAAGAACAGGGTGTAGTTGTAGGCAAAGAACGCCAGGGCGGTGAACAGCACCGTGGGCTGGCGCAGATAGTACTTGAGCGGCCGCACCTCGGTATCCACCACGGCCACGGCGCGCTCCTCGGCGGCGATGTCGGCGGCCAACTGGCCGGTCGGCTTGTCCTTGATCCAGAGGTACCAGACCACGGCCCAGACGAAGCCGATCAGCATGATGACGATAAAGGACACCTTCCAGCCGTAGGCCACGGCGATCACCCCGACGATGGGGCCGGAGATGGCCCCGCCCAAAGGGGTGCCCGACATCGACAGGCCCAGGGTGCGACCCCGGTTATGGGGCGCGTACCAGTTGTTGACCATCTTGCTGGTGGAGACGCTCAAGGGCCCCTCGGCCATGCCGAACAGCACCCGGATCACGATCAGCGCGGCGAAGCCCGAGGCCAGCACCGTCAGGCCACTGAACGCCGACCAGAGCACCATGGCCAGCAGCAGCGTGGTCTTGGCGCCATAGCGATCGGCGGCCCAGCCGCCAATGAAGTTGAACGCCGCATAGCCGACGAAGAAGGCGCTGAACAGCAGCCCCATCTCGCCGGCGGTCAGCGCGAAGTCCTTCTGGATCAATGGCGCCGCCACCGACAGCGCCGAGCGATCCAGATAGTTGACGACTCCCGCCAGGAACAGCATGACGAGTACCAGCCCACGACCTTGTCCAGCCATTTGTTACCTCCCGCTCATTGTCTTTATTCGGTAAGGCATAAGAGAACTCCCCAGGGGGAGTCGGATTTTTCAGACGTTGCCGCCCCACTGCACCAGCACCTTGCGCGTCTGCTCGGGGTGCCTTTCGATCAGCTCGATGGCGCTCGGCATCTCCTGGCTGGCCACCTGATGGCTGATCAGCGCCGCGGCATCCAGCTTGCCCGCCGCCAGCAGCTCGATGACCCGCGGGAAGCGCCCGTTGTTGAGCCGCGAGCCCACCAGGGTCAGTTCCTTCTTGATGATCTCCAGCTGCACCAGCTCGCTGGGCGTGGCGCTGAAGCCCAGCAGGCCAATGCGCCCGGCCGGCGAGGCCAGGCGGACGATCTCCGGAAGCAAGGCCGGATGGCAGGCGGCGTCGACGATCAGGGGCACGCCCTCGCCGCCGGTGGCCTCGCGCAGCGCCGCCTCGACATCGGTATCGCGGCCATTGAGAGCGCGGGTCGCGCCCAGGGCACGGGCGGTGGCCAGGCGATCGTCCAGCACATCGGTCACGGTGATGTCGGCGATGCCCAGCGCCCTGGCCATCTGCACCAGGGTCAGGCCGATCACACCGGCGCCATAGATCAGCAATGAATCGCCGGGAAAGACCTGCATCCGCTCCAGCACATTGAGGGCGATGCTGTAGGGCTCGACCAGCGCGGCTTGGGCCAGTGGCAAGCCGGGCGGCAGGCAATGGGCATTGGCCGCGGGCACGCAGACCTCTTCGCTGAAGCCGCCATCACGATGCACGCCCAGCACCTGCAGGCGACTGCAGACATTGGGCCGGCCGATGCGGCAGGGATAGCAGCTGCCGCAGGCGATCACCGGATCGACGCAGACCGGATCGCCCACCGCCAGGCCGCTCACGCCCTCGCCTACCTCGCGCACCACCCCGGCGAATTCATGGCCGGTGACGCGGGGAAAGCGCACGAAGGCGTTCTGCCCATGGATGATGTGCATGTCCGAGCCGCAGATGCCGGCATAGGCCACCCCGACGCGGACCTCGCCCGGTGCCAACACGGGCACCGCGACCTCTTCGATGCTGAATTCGTGGGGTGCTCTGACCTGAAAGGCTTTCATCCTGGATTCCTCGCTCACCAATGCCACAGGGTGCCGTCCACCAGCCGGTTCACCGGCAGGCTGGCGCGTTTGTACGGATAACGGGCGGCGAGGTCTTCATCGATGTCCACGCCATGGCCGGGCACCTCGCCCGGGGTGAAATGGCCGTCCTCGAAACGATAGGCATGGGGGAAGACCTCCTCGATGCGCGCCTCGTGGGGCATGTGCTCCTGGATGCCGAAGTTGGGCACCCAGGTGTCGAAGTGCAGCGCCGCGCCCATGCACACCGGTGACAGGTCGGTGGCGCCGTGGAAGCCGGTGCGCACCTGGTATAGCGCCGCCAGATCGGCGATGCGCCTCATGTGGGTGATGCCGCCGGCATGCACCAGGGTGGCGCGGATGTAGTCGATCAGCTGCTCCTGGATCAGCTCGCGGCAGTCGTGGATGGAGTTGAACACCTCGCCCACCGCCAGCGGCGTGGTGGTGTGCTGGCGGATCAGCCGGAAGGCTTCCTGGTTTTCCGCCGGGGTGCAGTCCTCCAGCCAGAACAGGTTGTATTCCTCGACCCTCTTGCCCAGCCGCCCCGCTTCGATGGGCGTCAGCCGATGGTGCACGTCGTGCAGCAGGTGCAGGTCGTCGCCGAAGCGCTCGCGCACCGCGGCGAACAGCTTGGGTACGTGATTGAGGTACTTGGCGGTGTCCCAGACGTGCTCCGCTGGCAGGTCGCTGTCGGCCGGTTCGTAGCGCTCGCCCTCGCGCTTGGCTACGCCATAGGTGGTGGGGATGCCCGGCACCCCGCACTGCACCCGTACCGCGCGATAGCCCTGCTCGACATGGCGGGCCACTTCGTCCAGGCAGCTCTCGATGTCCTTGCCGGTGGCATGGCCATAGACCATCACCCGCTCGCGGCTCTTGCCGCCGAGCAGCTGGTACAGCGGCATACCAGCGGCCTTGGCCTTGAGATCCCAGAGCGCCACGTCCACCGCGGCGATGGCGGTCATGGTCACCGGTCCGCGCCGCCAGTAGGCACCGCGATAGAGGTACTGCCAGATGTCTTCGATGCGGTGGGCGTCACGACCGATCAGCGCCGGCAGCACGTGCTCCTCCAGGTAGGCGACGACCGCCAGCTCGCGGCCATTGAGGGTGGCGTCACCCAGGCCATGGAGGCCTTCGTCGGTGACGATCTTGAGCGTGACCAGATTGCGACCGGGACAGGTGACGATGACGCGGGCTTCAGTGATCTTCATGGCTTCAGGCCTGGGCAGTGAGAGAAAGAAACAGGGGCGGCATGGCCGGCATGGCTGCGCGCGAGATGAGCGCGCCGGGATGCTGGATGACCGTGGCCGCCAGGCGATGGCCCCAGGAGGCGGCCGCCGCGGGCACTCCCTCCTGGAGGCGGCAGGCCAGGTAGGCGGCGCTGAAGGAGTCCCCGGCGGCCGTGGTATCGACCACCCGGGCCACGGCTTCGCCGGCCACTTCCTGGCGTCCTTGGCGGTTCTGCAGCAGGCAGCTGCGGGCGCCGCGCTTGAGCGCTACCTCGGCCACGCCCCACTCGGCGTACTGGGCGAACAGCGCCGCCTCGTCGGCGAAACCGAACAGGGCGGCATCGTCTTCCCAGGTCACCAGTGCCAGATCGGTCAGTTGCAACAGCCGGTGATAGGCCGTGCGCGCGGCCTGGACACTCGGCCACAGCCGCGGCCGGTAGTTGTTGTCGAAGACGATGCGGGTGCCGGCGGCACGAGCCTGACGCAGAGCCTCCAGCAGCCGCTCGCGGCCGGTATCGGTCAGCACCGCCAGGCTGATACCGCTGAGGTAGAGCACCTGATACTCGGCCAGAGACGCCAGCAGCGGTTGGGCCTCGGCACCGTCGAAACACTCCCGCGCCGCCGCCTCGCCGCGCCAGTAGAGAAAGCGCCGCTCGCCGTCGGCGTCGGTCTGGATCAGATAGAGGCCCGGCAGTCGTCCGGGCAGCACCCGTACCCGCTCGTCCCCTACGCCCTCCTCACGCCAGCAGGCGCGCATGGCCTGGCTCAGGCTGTCGTCGCCCACCGCGGTGAGGTAATCCACCTGCACCCCGTCGCCCCCCAACAGCCGCCGCAGATAGACAGCAGCATTCAGGGTATCGCCGCCAAAGGCCTGGCCCAGCTGGCCATCCAGCTGACTGCGCAACTCGACCATGCATTCACCGATGAGGCCGATGCGGGTGATGGGAGTCGCTAGGAAGGCCGCGCTCATGCGTCCTTGCTCCATGCCGTAGACGAACTTTGCACCCTGGCGACAGGCGAAGATCCGCGCCTGATCAGAGCGCGAAAAGACAAAGAGACAACCAGCGGCTGGCGTACGGGCATCATGACTGTGGACCTGGCTATTGTTCTTGTTCGATCCGGCGACCTGGATCACCGAAGGGGACGGTCACCGTCGTCGAACTACTTTCGGGACAGTGTTCCGTTTTGCTGAACCCAGTGTTGCTGGCAATTCCCGCATCCGTCAATCAGAATGGAACACTGTTCCACCAAATAGGCGACCGGCGGTCTCATGGAAAAATCGACTTCTCTCGGCAACGACATGGTCAGTGCGGTCGGACGTACCCTGGCCGTACTGGAAGCCCTCGGCGAACGCGAGGACGACTGCGGCGTCTCGGAGCTGGCGCAGCAGCTGGACCTGTCGAAAAGCACCGTCCACCGCTTCCTGCAGACGCTCAAGGCCCTGGGCTATGTGGTCCAGGATGCCGAGGACCGCTACCGCTTGAGCGTCAAGCTGTTCGAACTGGGCGCCCGCGCCCTGCCGCAGCTGGAACTGGTCCGCGAAGCCGAATCGGGCATGCGCCTGCTCAACGACCTCACCGGCGAGACCGTCCACCTCGGCATCTTTGACGAGGGCGCCATCGTCTATGTGCACAAGCTCGACTCGCGCTACACCCTGCGCATGTATTCGCGCATCGGGCGGCGGGCGCCGCTGTATTGCACCGGGATCGGCAAGGTGCTGATGGCCTGGCGGCCGGAGGCCGAGGTACGGCAGATCCTCGCCCAGGAGACCTTTGTCCGTCGCACGCCCAACACCCTCGACAGCCTGGCTGCCTACCTGACGGAACTGGCACGCGTCCGCGCGTTGGGTTTCGCCGAGGACCACGAGGAATTCGAAGACAACATGAGGTGCCTGGCGGCGCCGATCCGCGATCGCTTCGGCCAGGTCATCGCCGGCCTGAGCGTCTCCTTTCCCTGCTTCCGCTTTCGTGAAGACCTCAAGGCCGAGTACGTCGAGCAGATGCTCGCCACCACGGCGCGCATCTCGGCCCAGTTGGGTGCCCCGGCGCGCTAGCGCCGTCGGAGAACAGGTCCTGATGGCCGAGGACATCGATCCCGCTACGGGCGCCAGCCAGGGGTCCAGCGCCAGCAACGAGGTGGCGTGCCGGTCTCAGGTCGGGGGTGGCCGAATTCACGATCGGCACGAGGCCACCGGCCTGCCCTGCAGCAGCCGCCGAAGCGCCGCCAACGCCGTCGTTCCTCTCCGGCCGCGGACCATCGACGGTTTCCCGCACCTGGCCAGACAGCCCTCGGCTGGTAGCCCGGTGAGGCGGCAGAGGTTGCGAGAGAGTTGCCGGGCCATGCGGCCTTTTCAGTCGGCGGGGAACCGTTCTTAATGAGGGGCTATGACATCCGACGCTCATGGCCAAACGCACTTGCCGCGACGCCTGCCGGCAAACGGTAGGCACGGCTTTTTTCCAGGCACAAAAAAAGCTGCCCTAGGGCAGCTTCTCTTGCGTCGTTCGGGCAGTTCAGAGGACCCAAAACAACTCATATGGCGCGGCGGACGGGACTCGAACCCGCGACCCCCGGCGTGACAGGCCGGTATTCTAACCGACTGAACTACCGCCGCGCAGTGCGTGTACCTTGCGGAACACTTCCCGAAGAGTTTGGTGGCTGATGACGGGATCGAACCGCCGACCCCCTGCGTGTGATGCAGGTGCTCTCCCAGCTGAGCTAATCAGCCATCCCCTTCGGGTGACGCGCATTCTCCTCGTAGCCCCTTGATCCGTCAAGGAATTTTCCAATTTTATTTTCTACGAGGCGCTATTCCCGATAGATCATCTTGCGGGTCATGCCGCCGTCCAAGGTGATAGCCTCACCGCTGATGAAACCAGCGTTGCCGCTCAGCAACCAGGCCACGCAGGCCGCGACATCTTCCACCGTCCCTACCCGCCCGACCGGATGCTGCTCATGGTCGGTGGCGGACAGCGGCTCGGCTTCGCGGACATGGGCATCGCGCGCATCGATCCAACCCGGGCAGAGGGCATTCACCCGCACTTCCGGGCCCAGGCTGATGGCCAGGGCATGGGTCAGGGCCAGCAATCCGCCCTTGCTCGCGGCATAGGCCTCGCTGTGGGGCTCGGACTGCCGGGCTCGAGTCGAGGCGATGTTGACGATGGCACCCTGCTGCTCGCGCAGATAGGGCGCGCAATGCTTGGCCATCAGCATGGGACCGTCCAGATTCACGCCGAGCACCTTGCGCCACTCCGCCAGCGCCAGGCTTTCCAGCGGCTGGCCCTGAGCGGTGGCGAGACCGGCATTGTTGACCAGGGCGTCCAGCCGACCGAACTGGCCGATCACCTGGGCGACGGCGGACTCCACCTGACTCTCGTCAGCCACGTCCAGGGCGACGAACAAGGCGCGTTCGCCGAGGGCAGCAGCCACCTTGGCGCCGCGCTCCTGCTCGATGTCGGCCACCACTACCCGCCAGCCTTCGGCTACCAGCCAGGCGGCGATGCCCAGCCCGATCCCCCGCGCCGCACCCGTGACCAGGGCGACGCGCAGTTCTACCGGTGCGAACGTCAGACTCATAGCGCCGCCAGTCCGCGGGCCAGGTCCTGGCGCAGGTCACCCAGGTCTTCGAGACCCACGGCGATGCGGATCAGGCTGTCGCGGATCCCGGCGTTGGCACGCTCGGCCGGCGACAGCCGCCCATGCGAGGTGGTCGCCGGGTGGGCGATGGTGGTCTTGGTATCGCCCAGGTTGGTGGTGATGGAAATCATCCGAGTGGCATCGATGAAACGCCAGGCAGCGTCGCGCCCACCGGCCACCTCGAAGCTCACCACGGCGCCGAAGGCTGACTGCTGACGACAGGCCAGCTCATGCTGCGGATGGCTTTGCAGGCCGGCATAGTGAACCCGCTCGACGCCGGGCTGGCCTTCCAGCCAGCGCGCCAGCTCCAGCGCGGTCTGGCTGTGCGCCTGCATGCGGATCTTCAGCGTCTCCAGGCCCTTGAGGAACAGCCAGGCGTTGAAGGGGCTCAGGGTCGGTCCGGCGGTACGCAGGAAGCCCACCACTTCCTTCATCTGTTCGGCACGGCCAGCGACCACGCCGCCCATGCCGCGGCCCTGGCCATCGATGTACTTGGTCGCCGAATGGATGACGATGTCGGCACCCAGCGCCAGCGGCTTTTGCAGCGCCGGGGTGCAGAAGCAGTTGTCGACCGCCAGCAGCGCGCCCTGGGCATGGGCGATCTCGGCCAGGGCGGCGATGTCCACCAGCTCGGCGAGGGGATTGGACGGGGACTCGACGAAGAACAGCCGGGTATTGGGCTTGCAGGCCGCCTGCCAGGCATCGAGATCGGCCAGCGGCGGATAGTCCACCTCGATACCGAAGCGCTTGAAGTACTTTTCGAACAGGCTGATGGTGGAGCCGAACACGCTGCGCGAGACCAGCACATGGTCGCCGGCGCTGCACAGGCTCATCACCATGGCCAGGATGGCCGACATGCCCGAGGCGGTGGCCACCGCCTGCTCCGCGCCTTCGAGGGCCGCAATGCGGGTCTCGAAGGTACGCACCGTGGGGTTGGTGTAGCGCGAGTAGACGTTGCCCGGCACCTCGCCGGCGAAGCGCGCCGCGGCATCCGCGGCGGTCCGGAACACATAGCTGCTGGTCAGGAACAGGGCTTCGCCATGCTCGCCTTCAGGCGAGCGCTGCTGCCCTGCCCGCACCGCCAAGGTCTCGAAGGCCGCGCCTTCGAGATCACTGTCCAGGCGTCCGGCATCCCAGTCTTGGCTCATGTGCAGCTCCTTAGTCGTTGTAGAGATCGATGATGGCGCTGACCGCCTTGTGCTTGCCCTTGGCCGCGTCGTTGCGCGCCTGCTCGATCCGATTCAGATAGGCGGCATCGACGTCGCCGGTGATGTACTCGCCATCGAACACCGCGCAGTCGAACTGCTCGACCTTGGGCGCCTTGCGGGTACGCACGGCTTCCTGCAGGTCCTGCAGATCCTGGTAGATCAGCCAGTCGGCGCCGATCAACTCGCCGACCTCCTCGGTGGTGCGGCCGTGGGCGATCAGTTCGTGCACGCTGGGCATGTCGATGCCGTAGACGTTGGGGAAGCGCACCGCCGGGGCAGCCGAGCAGAAGTAGACCTTCTTGGCGCCGGCTTCGCGGGCCATCTGGATGATCTGCTTGCAGGTCGTGCCGCGGACGATGGAGTCATCCACCAGCATCACGTTCTTGCCGCGGAATTCCAGCTCGATGGCGTTGAGCTTCTGGCGCACCGACTTCTTGCGCGCGGCCTGGCCGGGCATGATGAAGGTCCGGCCGATGTAGCGGTTCTTGACGAAGCCCTCACGGAACTTGACGCCCAGGTGGTTGGCCAGCTCCAGCGCCGCGGTGCGGCTGGTGTCCGGAATCGGGATGACCACGTCGATGTCGTGCTCGGGCCGCTCGCGCTGGATCTTCTCGGCGAGCTTCTCGCCCATGCGCAGGCGGGCCTTGTAGACCGAGATGCCGTCGATGATGGAATCCGGGCGCGCCAGGTAGACGTGTTCGAAGATGCAGGGTGCGTAGTGCGGATTCTGCGCGCACTGGCGGGTGTAGAGACGCCCGTCCTCGGTGATGTACACCGCTTCGCCAGGCTCCAGGTCGCGGATCAGGGTGAAGCCGAGTACATCGAGGGCGACGCTCTCGGAGGCGATCATGTACTCCACGCCGTATTCGGTGTGGCGCTGACCGAAGACGATGGGGCGGATGGCGTTGGGATCGCGAAAGCCGACGATGCCATAGCCGGTGATCATGGCCACCACGGCGTAACCGCCACGGCAACGCTCATGAACCTCGGAAACCGCGGCGAAGACGTCGTCCTCGGTGGGCTGCAGCTTGTTGCGTACCGCCAGCTCGTGGGCGAAGACGTTGAGCAGCACCTCGGAGTCGGAGGTGGTGTTGACGTGGCGCAGATCGGATTCGTAGATCTCGCGGGACAGTTGCTCGACGTTGGTCAGGTTGCCGTTGTGCGCGAGGGTGATGCCATAGGGCGAATTCACGTAGAACGGCTGCGCCTCGGCGGAGCTGGAGCTGCCGGCGGTGGGATAGCGCACATGGCCGATGCCCATGTGGCCGACCAGGTGCTGCATGTGCCGCTGCTGGAAGACATCGCGGACCAGGCCGTTGTCTTTGCGCAGGAAGAGTTTACCGTCCAGGCTGGTGACGATACCGGCGGCATCCTGACCGCGATGTTGAAGGACGGTGAGCGCGTCGTACAACGACTGGTTGACGTTAGTCTTGCCCACGATACCTACGATGCCACACATGTGACGCGACCCCACTGTTTCAAGTGATGCGACGGCGAACCATCGCAGGATGACCCCGGCAGTGCGAGGCCTGGAAAAGCGTTCAAGGAGCCTTGGGCCCCAGCTGCGGCAGCAGTTGCAGACTGGGCATGGGCGTCGCGCCCAGCCATTGGCCGGCAAAGCCCAGCAGCAGATTCTTCGACCAATCGGCCACTAAAAGAAAATGTGGAACCAGCACCGACTGTTGCCACCAGCCATCCTGCTGGACCGGCCCCAGGCTCAACAGGCCCACGGCCACGGTGATCAACAGCGCACCGCGGGCGGCGCCAAAGGCCATGCCGAGAAAGCGATCGGTGCCCGACAATCCGGTGACGCGGATCAATTCGCCAAGCAAGAAGCTCACCAGGGCACCGACCAGCAGCGTCAGCACGAAGAGAATGACACAGGCGGCGATCACCCGCCCGGAAGGCACCTGAATATAGTCGACTAGGTAGTTGGACAGCGCCCCGCCGAAGACCCAGGCCACGCCACCGGCCACGATCCAGGTGGCCAATGACAACGCTTCCTTGACGAAGCCGCGCCTGAGACTGATCAGGCAGGAAACGATGACGACGGCGACGATCGCCCAGTCCACCCAGGTGAAGCCCACGGCAAGGTCCACTTACAAAAAGGCCCTGCATTCTAGCAGAGCCTTGTGACCGGGTTAACCGCGCTCCGGCTGAAAGCGTACGACGAAACCCTTGACGCCATTCTGCTTGTTGAGCTGATCGCGCAGGCGATCCGCCTCGCTGCGCTCTATCACCGGCCCGACGAAGACGCGATTCATGCCATCGGCGGTCCGCACGTAGGCGTTGTAGCCCTGACTGCGCAGCTTGGCCTGCAGGGCATCGGCGCTGGGCCGGGACGACAGACTGGCGAGCTGCACCGACCAGCTGTTGGGCAGGTTGGCCGCGCCCAGGCGCGAGTCCGGCTTGGCCGCCGGCGCCGGGGTAGCCGTCGGTGCCACGGGAGCACTGGCCACGGGCGCAGGGGTGGCAGGCGCCTTGGCGACCGGCGCGGCAGGCTGGGGCGGCGGCGCCGTCACCGGGGCATTCTGCGCCGGCGCCTGACCGGAGGTACCGGCGATGGGCGTCTGCGGCTTGCCGAGCGGCTTGGCCGGCTCGTCCGGCACCACCACCACCGGCGGCGCCTCGGGCGTCTGCACCGGCTGAACCTCGGTACTGGGCACGGTGGGCGCGGTCGGCTGGGGCGGCGCTTCGACCGCTACCTTGCGGGCGTCGTCCTGGCGATTGAAGAGCATGGGTACGAAGATGATGATCAGCGCCAGCAGTACCAGCGCGCCTATGACTCTTTGCTTGAGCATGGGTTATGCCTCCGCGGATTCGGATAGGGAAGAGAGCTGCGCGAGGACCTCGGCGACGCTGTAGAAGGAGCCGAACACCACCACCTCGTCGTCTGCCGAACTGGCCGCCAGCTGGGCTTCGAAGGCCGCCAGCAGCGAAGCATGGGCCTCGGCCCGGGCACCCTGCGCCCTCAGGATGGCGGCCACCTCGGCGCCGTCGCGACTGCGCGGGGTCGGCAGACTCGCCACCGCCCAGTCGGCGAACAGCGCTGCCAGGGGCGCCAGGATGCCGTCCAGGTCCTTGTCGGCCAGGACGCCGAACACCGCGCGCCGCACGCCGGCGACCGGCTTCATCGCCAGGCGCCGGGCCAGGTACTCGGCGGCGTGGGGATTGTGGGCCACGTCCAGCAGGACATTGAGGGTTTCCCCTGCCCGCTCGACCTGGCGACGATCGAGCCGACCGGTCATGCGCGTGGCCTGGAGGGCCACCGCGATCCGCTCCGGCAGCCAGGGCTGGTCGAGCAAGGCGTAGGCCTGCAGGGCCAGAGCGGCATTTTCCATGGGCAGATCCAGCAGCGGCAGGCCCGGCAGCGCCAGGTCATTGCCCTGGGCATCGCGCCCGCGCCAGAACCAGCTGGCGCTCTCGATCTGCAGATCGAAGGCTTCCCCGCGCAGCAGCAAGGGGGCACCCAGGCGTTCGGCGGCTGCGGCCAGCGGCGCGGGCGGCTGCAGATCGCCACAGAGGGCCGGCTTGCCAGCGCGGAAGATCCCGGCCTTTTCCACGGCGACGCTGTCGCGGGTATCGCCCAGCCATTCGGCGTGATCCAGGCCGATGCTGGTAACCAACGCCAGATCGGCGTCGATCAGGTTGACCGCATCCAGGCGCCCGCCCAGACCGACTTCAAGAACGGCGACGTCCAGCCGGGCACGCTCGAACAGCCAGAAGGCGGCCAGGGTACCCACTTCGAAATAGGTCAGGCTGATCTCGCCCCGCGCGGCTTCCACCGCGGCGAAGGCGGTGCAGAGCTCGCTATCGCTGGCGAGGGTGCCGTCTACGTCGACGCGCTCGTTGTAGCGCACTAGATGCGGCGAGGCATAGACGCCCACCCGCTGCCCGCTGGCGCGCAGCAGGCTGGCGAGAAAGGCACAGGTGGAGCCCTTGCCGTTGGTGCCGGTCACGGTCACCACCCGCGGGGCCGGCCGGGTCAGGCCCAGCCGCTGCGCGACCTCGCGCACCCGGTCCAGGCCCATGTCGATCGCCGACGGATGCAGCTGCTCGAGATAGGCCAGCCACTGCGCGAGGCTGCGCGCCATCAGGCCGCCGGAACCGGCTGGTGCTGGAAGGTCGCCAGCAGACGCGCCAGGCGATCACGCAATTCCTTGCGCGACACGATGAGGTCGACGGCGCCATGCTCCAGCAGGAATTCGCTGCGCTGGAAGCCTTCCGGCAGCTTTTCGCGCACGGTCTGCTCGATCACGCGCGGGCCGGCAAAGCCGATCAGCGCCTTGGGCTCGGCGACGATGACGTCACCCAGCATCGCCAGACTGGCGGAGACGCCACCGTAAACCGGATCGGTCAGCACCGAGATGAAGGGGATGCCCTCTTCGCGCAGGCGCGCCAGCACCGCGGAGGTCTTGGCCATCTGCATCAGGGAGATCAGGGCTTCCTGCATCCGCGCACCACCGGAGGCGGAGAAGCAGATCAGCGGGCAGCGTTGTTCCAGGGCCACGTTGGCCGCGCGCACGAAGCGCTCGCCGACCACGGCGCCCATGGAGCCGCCCATGAAGGAGAATTCGAAGGCGCAGACCGCCACCGGCATGCCCTTGAGGGTGCCACGCATGGAGATCAGGGCGTCTTTCTCGCCGGTTTCCTTCTGTGCTGCAGTGAAGCGATCCTTGTACTTCTTGCTGTCGCGGAATTTCAGTCGGTCCACCGGCTCCAGCTCGGTGCCCAGCTCTTCACGACCTTCGGCGTCGAGGAAGATGTCCAGGCGGCGACGCGCGTTGATACGCATGTGGTGACCACACTTCAGGCACACGTCCAGGTTCTTTTCCAGCTCCGGACGGTAGAGGACCGCTTCGCAGGCCGGACACTTGTGCCAAAGACCTTCCGGCACCGAACTGCGCTTCACCTCGGACCGCATGATGGAAGGAATCAGTTTGTCGACCAGCCAATTGCTCATGCATCTCTCTCCACTTGCATGGGCTCCCAGCGCGGCCTGGGCCACGCCTTCCTTGAGCATCTGTAATAGGTTCGGCAGCGCCCGCTGTATCCCGGGCCGCTACCCTGTTGTCGCATGCCGGCTCCCTGGGGGCCGGACGGCAGACCCACCAGGGGCGGATCCGCTTGAATATGTCGCAGGTGTGGACGGCGACCACCTGACGAGGGTCACATCAGGCGACCGCGGCACCTCGCACGGCCGCCACGAAACGCGCGATCTCGGCGGCATCCTTGATGCCCTTGGCCTGCTCTACGCCGCCGCTCACGTCCACGCCATAGGGCCGGGACGCGGCGATGGCCGTGGCGACGTTGTCCGCGTCCAGCCCGCCCGCCACGATCAGCGGCAGCGAAAGGTCCCGCGGCACCCGTGTCCAGTCGAAGGCCTGACCGGTCCCCCCGGGCACGCCGGCGACATAGGTGTCGAGCAGCAAGCCGCGGGCGCCGGCGTAGTCACCGGCGATGGCGACGAGGTCGATGTCCTCGCGCATGCGCAGGGCCTTGATATAGGGACGGCGGTAACGGGCGCATTGCGCCGGCGTCTCGTCGCCGTGGAATTGCAGGAGGTCCAGGGGCACGGCATCCAGCGTCTCCTCGATCTCGCAGGGCGAGGCATCGACGAAGAGCCCGACGGTGGTCACGAAGGGCGGCAGCGCCGCCACGATCTGACGCGCCTGGGCAGCGCTCACCGCGCGCGGGCTGCGCGCATAGAACACCAGGCCGATGGCATCGGCGCCGGCAGCCGCGGCGGCCAGCGCATCCTCGACCCGGGTGATCCCGCAGATCTTCACTCGAACGTTAGCCAAACCGGAATGACCTCGTTCCAAATCGATGGATGTTAGCAGACCACCCGCGCAGCGTCAGCCTTGGGGGTCATCCAGCTCGGGGATATGCCCCAGGAACAGCGGCCCCAGCGGCCGCTTGGGCACGGGCGTGCTTTCGGGATATTCGGCGTCCACCAGGTAGAGGCCATAGGGATGGGCGGTGACGCCACCCAGCCGTCGCTCCCGCGCCGCCAGAACCTCGCTCACCCACTCCACCGGCCGCTCGCCACAGCCCACCGCCATCAGCACTCCGGCGATGTTGCGCACCATGTGGTGCAGGAAGGCATTGGCGCGGATGTCGAGGACGATCAGCCGCCCGCTCTGCCAGAGACGCAGGTGGTGGATGGTCTTGATCGCCGACTTGGCCTGGCAGGCCTTGGCCCGAAAGGAGGTGAAGTCATGAGTACCGAGCAGCACCTGGGCCGCCTCGCGCATGGGCTCGATGCGCAGCGGACGATGATTCCAGGTGACCTCCTCGGCGAGGTGGGCGGGCCGGATCGGGTCGTTGTAGATCACGTAGCGATAACGCCGTGCCATGGCGCTGAAACGGGCGTGGAACTCGTTGCTGACCGGCTTGACCCAGGTGACGCTGATGTCGGACGGCAGATTGGCGTTGGTGCCCATCACCCAGGCCTTGAGCGGCCGCGCGACGGGGGACTCGAAATGCACCACCTGGCCAGTGGCGTGTACCCCACAGTCGGTACGCCCGGCGCAATGCAGCGCGATGGGCGCCGCGGCAACCTCGGACAGGGCGTCTTCCAGGGTCTCCTGAACGGAGCGTACGCCCGGCTGCTGGCGCTGCCAGCCGCGATAGCGGGCGCCCTTGTACTCCACGCCGAGCGCAATGCGCTGGGGCGGAACGATGATGGTGGGGTCTAGAAAATCCAAGGCGACGGCCAGGCGAAAAAAAGGGGAGGCAGCTTATAGCGCCTCCCCTCCTCTGCCAAGCCCGGCCACTGTCAGCTGAGCTGGGCGATGATCTCTCGCGCTTCCTGCTGCTGCCCGGCATTGCCCTCGGCCAGCACCTCATCGAGGATGTCGCGGGCACCCTCGGGATCGCCCATGTCGATGTAGGCACGCGCCAGGTCCAGCTTGGTAGCGGTCTCGTCTTCACCGGAGAGGAAGTCGAAGTCGTCCAGCCCCTCGCCACCGCCCGTGCCGCTGGTGGTCTCGGCATCGAACTGGCGCGAGGCCTCCTGCAGGCGGGCGGCGAATTCTTCGTCGCTTTCGCGTTTGGGCGCCGGCTGCTCGTCGTCGAAATCGGACAGGTCGAAACTTGCTGGCAGCTCGGCGTCGGCGGCCTGCGTAGCGGGCGCATCCAGCGGCTCGTCGAAGGCCGAACCCGCGTTGGTACCCGCGAGCGGCTCGTCCTGTGCCGGATCACCCTGCCGCTCGAATTCGCTGAAGTCCAGGGCGAAGTCGTCGTCCTTGGCTGCCGGAGTGGTCGCTGAGGTAGCCGTGGGTTCGGCATCGAAATTGAGATCGAAGTCGAAATCGTCGCGGGAGTCGGCGGCCTTGGCCTGGGCATCGGCGAAGGCTTCGCCAAACAGCGGCTCCTCGGCCGGACCAGCCGGCTGATTCGACTGGGTGTCCTCGCTGCCGAAGTCATCCAGGGACAGATCGAAATCCTGGCTATCCTCAGTGGCCGAGAAACCCTGATTGCGGGTCTGCTCCTCGCTCAGTTCGTGGGCGGCGGCCAGGGCAGCCGCCCCGACTGCAGCCGAGGCCACCGCCACGGTGGCCATTGCCGGATAGCGCGACTTCAGGTGCTCGACCGCCGGCTGGGCGCCGCCGATCTCCTTGAGTTCGCGCTCCTCGCGCTGGAAGCCATCCTTATCGCCCATCTCGGCATAGACTTCCATGAGCTTGAGGCGCAGATCGGCGCGATGGGGCTCCTGGTCGCTGGCCTTCTTGAGCACCTCAGCCGCCTGACTGAAGCGACCATAGGCCATGTAGATGTCGGCCTGACCCAGGGCGTCGTCCTGGGCGTCGGCGTCCTGCGCGCTGTCCTGGGTACCCTGCCCCAATTCCAGGCCGGCGAGTGCGTGGTGGTCGCCAAGCTCGGGATCCGCCTCGAACACCGTATCGTTGCGCGCGGCTTCGGCGTCACGCTCACGCTCGGCCTCCTTCACCGCATTGCGACGCGAGTTGATCATCAGCAGGACCAGCAGCGCCAGCAAGGCGCTGCCGCCGATGATGCCGAGCCACAGCGGGTTGCTGAGGATCTCGTCGAGGAAGCTGTTGGTCGCCTCGGTCGGTTCGGTCGCCGGGGTGCTTGGCGTGACCGGAATGACCTTGGGCTCGCTGGCAGCGGGCGGTGCCGCGCCGGTACCTGCCTCGCTGGCGGGCGGCGTGGTGGTCGGTGCGGGGGTGCCCTCGGCTGGAGTGGCCGGGGTCGTCGCCGCCGGCTCCTGAGGCGCCGGCGTGGCGGTGTTCTCGGCCGGCGCGGGCGTGACCGGAGCCGCGGCTTCAGGCGATGCCGGCGGCTGGGCCGGCTGGCCCGCGGCCTGGGGATTGGCCATGTTGGCCTGCATCCGCGCCAGTTGGGCGTCCTTGAGCTGCATGATCTTCTGCAGCTTGTCGAGCTGCGACTGCAGATCGCCGAGGCGGCTCTTGAGTTCTTCGTTCTCGCGGCGGGTGGTGTCCAGGCTCTCCTGGGTCACCGCCAGGCGATCGGCCAGGGCCTGGTCACCGCCCTTGCCACCGGCGGATTCGCCGGCGCGACCGGAGGGCTGACCGGAAAGCAGCTTGAGGTTGTCCTTGGGCGCGGCGGGTGTCGACGTCTCGTTGCCACTCGGCTGGGCCGATGCATCTACCTGGCGGCGTGGCGTCCCCGCGGATGCGCTGTCGCCACCCTGCTTCCAGGCGCGGGTCTGGCGGGCGATCTCGGCCACCGCCTCGCGCTGGGGCCGCGCGCCGGCCTGGGCCTGATCGGGCAGGCGCAGCACCTGGCCGCTTTTCATCAGGTTGATGTTGCGATCGATGAAGGCGTCGGGATTCAGGTCCTGGATCGCCAGCATGGTCTGATCAACGGTGACGCTGGACGCCGGGCGATTGCGCGCCGCCACTTCCCAGAGGGTATCGCGCCGCTCGGTGGTGTAGGTGCCAGGCGCCTGGGTCGCGCTCGGCGCCGGCGCGGCAGGGGACGCGGCCGGACGCGGCGCACTTGGCGAGGTGGTGCGCGCCCGCGGTGCGGCTGGGACCTGAGGTGCGAACGGCGCTGCCGCGGCCTGCGGGGTATAGAGCGGCGGATCCAGCAGCACCGTGTACTCGCGCAGGATCCGGCCACTCGGCCAGTTCACTTCGAGCAGGAAGTTGAGATAGGGCTCGCGCACCGGGCGCGCCGAGGTCACGCGGATGACGGTGCGCCCATTGCGCACCTCCGGCGTGAACTTGAGATCGTTGAGGAAGAAGGCGCGGTCCACCCCAGCCTTGCCGAAATCCTCGGCGGAGGCCAGATTGGGGCGCAATTCGGCGGCGCCAAGGTCGCGCAGGTCCGACAGATCGATGGTGGCATCGAAGGGCTGATTGAGGGCGGAATTGAGGTGGATCTCCCCCAGGCTGAGGGCCTGGGCCGCGCCAGACATCAAGGCGCTCGCCGCTGCAATTGCCCGCACCAGTTTCTGAACTCGAACCATGACCGTCCCTTTTTAGAAGCTGTCGATCGCGCCACCGTGCGGGCGCCTGTGTCCATCGCTGCGTGCCATGTCCACCACCCCTTTGCTCAAGCCAAAAGGGCGAAGCATTTCACGAAGTATCTTTTAGGCCGACTGTTTAAGCAACAATTCGGCCAGCTGAACGGCTGTGAGCGCCGATAATCTGACGTTGTCCGCCACCAGCCAACACTCCAGTCGTCGAGCATCCCGTGGATGCAGTCGGACGCGCCCTACTAACACCTCTTCCCGCCCCAGGGCATCGCCTACCGCGGACGGACAATCGAGCTCTTCGTCGAGCGCCAGGCCCGGCTCGTCCCCCAGGGCTTCCAGCACCTGCTCCAGTTGCCAGGGCGCCCGGGCCCTCAGGCTCAGCGCCAGGCTGTCGCCGAAGAACACCGGCGCCTGCAGTGCGGTGACATCCAGTACCGGCAAGGTCTCGCCCAGCACCTGCTCACATTCGTCCAGCAGGCGATGTTCCTGGGCAGTATAGCCATCCGCGGCCGGCGCACCGGTGCGACCGAGCAGATTGAAGGCCAGCTGGCCCTCGAACAGCCGTGCCTCGACCGGCCGGCCATTGAGCAATTCGGTGGCCTGACGCGCCAATTCCTCGACGCCGCCACGGCCAGCGCCGGACGCCGCCAGGCAGGCGGTCAAGGAAGCGTCACCTAGGGTATTGAGGCGAGCGAGCACCGCTGCCACGCTGGCGGCCGCCTGGGTGGCTGCCAGGGGCACCCCGAGCCAGGCGGCGGCAGAGAGATTGTCCAGACGCTCGCCGTTGATCCGGGGCAGGACGGAGCGCGCGGCCGAGGCGCCACTGAGATCCAGCACGGCGCAACCGGCGGCGGTGAGTTGCGGCCTGAGACCTTCCACCACCGTGGCCGGTACGGCGAGGATGACGATGCCGACCTGGGCGAAATCGAAGCCGTCAACGCTGGTGACGCGCAGGTTGCTGCCTCGGAACGGCAGATTCTGACCTGCCGACTCACCACTGGCGAGCAGGTGCAGCCGGCCGAGGGGCACGTCGCGCTCGTCGAGGAGTTCGCGAATGGCTTCGCCATGGGCACTGGTGGCGCCGATGAGGGCGATATCTCTGGCAGTCATGATGGGAACGGTCCGCAACGAAAGAGGGCCGCACTTTACTGGCGGCCCTCCTCCCTAAGCAAACGTTTAACCGTCAGCTCACTGTTCGAGCAGGATTCGCAGCATCCGCCGCAGCGGCTCCGCGGCGCCCCACAGCAGTTGGTCGCCAACGGTGAAGGCGCCCAGGTACTGGGAACCCATGTTCAGCTTGCGCAGCCGGCCGACCGGTACGCTCAGGGTGCCGGTCACGGCAGCCGGCGTCAGATCGCGCATGCTGACGTCGCGGTTGTTCGGCACCAGCTTGACCCAGGGATTGTGCTGGCTGATCAGGCCGTGGATGTCGGACAGCGGCACGTCCTTGTTGAGCTTGATGGTCAACGCCTGGCTGTGGCAGCGCATGGCGCCGATGCGCACGCAGATGCCGTCCACCGGGATGGGATTCTTGAAGCGTCCGAGGATCTTGTTGGTCTCGGCCTGGGCCTTCCATTCCTCGCGGCTCTGGCCGTTGGGCAGTTCCTTGTCGATCCAGGGGATCAGGCTGCCGGCCAGGGGAACGCCGAATTGCTCGGTGGGGAAGGCTTCGCTACGCAGGGTCTCGGCGACCTGGCGATCGATGTCGAGGATGGCGCTGGCGGGATCGGCCAGGCTGTCGGCGACGGCGGCGTGGGTCGCGCCCATCTGGCGGATCAGTTCGCGCATGTTCTGGGCACCGGCGCCGGAGGCCGCCTGGTAGGTCATGGCGCTCATCCAGTCCACCAGACCGGCTTCGAACAGCCCGCCCAGGGCCATCAGCATCAGGCTGACGGTGCAGTTGCCGCCGATGAAATCTTTGCGGCCATCGGCCAGGGCCTGGTCGATGACGCGACGGTTGACCGGGTCCAGCACGATGACGGCGTCATCCTGCATGCGCAGGCTGGAAGCCGCGTCGATCCAGTAGCCTTTCCAACCGGCCTGGCGCAGCTTGGGGAACACCTCGGAGGTGTAGTCGCCGCCCTGGCAGGTGAGGATAACGTCGAGGGTCTTGAGCTCGTCGATGCTGTAGGCATCCTTGAGCGGCGCCACGCCCTTGCCAATGGCCGGGCCTTCGCCGCCGACGTTGGAAGTGGTGAAGAACACGGGCTCGATCAAGTCGAAATCCCGCTCTTCGAGCATGCGCTGCATGAGCACGGAGCCCACCATGCCACGCCAACCGATCAGACCTACACGTTTCATCGCTACTGCACCTTTGTTGTCTTGGAGGACGGCCGCCTCCCCTGGCGGCCGATCAGATTAACGCCTAACGAGCGCCGCTACTACTGCTTCGCCCATCTCGCGGGTACCCACCCGTTGCTTGCCTTCCGACCAGATGTCGCCGGTCCGCAGGCCCTGATCCAGCACCTGACCCACCGCCGCCTCGATGGCCTCGGCCGCCGCGGCGGCGCCGAAGGTGTACCTGAGCATCATGGCCACCGAGAGGATGGTGGCCAGCGGGTTGGCGACGCCCTGGCCGGCGATGTCGGGCGCCGAGCCGTGGCAGGGTTCGTACATGCCCTTGTTGTGGGCATCCAGGGACGCCGAGGGCAGCATGCCGATGGAGCCGGTCAGCATCGAGGCTTCGTCGGAGAGGATGTCGCCGAACATGTTGTCGGTGACGATGACGTCGAACTGCTTGGGTGCGCGGACCAGCTGCATGGCGGCGTTGTCGACGTACATGTGGCTGAGTTCGACGTCGGGATAGTCCTTGGCCACATCCTCCACCACTTCGCGCCACAAGCGGCTTGATTCGAGGACGTTGGCCTTGTCCACCGAGCACAGTTTTTTCCCGCGCAGACGGGCCATGTCGAAGCCGACGCGGGCGATGCGGCGGATCTCGCCTTCGCTGTACGGCAGGGTGTCGAAGGCTTGGCGCTCGCCGTTCTCCAGCACCCGGGTCTCGCGCGGCGAGCCGAAATAGATGCCGCCGGTCAGCTCGCGGACGATGAGGATGTCCAGGCCGGAGACCACTTCCGGCTTGAGGGTCGAGGCCTCGGCCAGTTGCGGATAGAGGATGGCCGGACGCAGGTTGCCGAACAGGCCCAGGGCGGAACGGATCTTCAGCAGGCCGCGCTCGGGACGGATGTCGCGCTCGAGCTTGTCCCACTTGGGACCACCCACGGCGCCCAGCAGCACGGCATCGGCGGCGCGGGCACGCGCCAGGGTCTCGTCGGCCAGGGGCACGCCGTAGCGATCGATGGCGGCGCCACCCAGGTCGTCGTGGACCAGCTCGAAGCCGAGGTCATGGTCGCGGTTGACCGCTTCCAGCACCTTGACCGCCTCGGCCATGATTTCCGGACCGATGCCGTCGCCCGGCAGGATGAGGATCTGCTTGCTCATTGTCTTTTCCTGTTCCAAATCAGATGGGCTGGGCCCAGAGAACCATGACGTCGACGCTGAAGGAGCCGTCGCGGTCGATTTCGAAATACTGGCGGACTTCCTGACCGATCTTGTTCTGCAGGCTGCGGATGGCCTGGCACTGCGGCTCGGGCGTACGCATGCGCCCGGTCCAGCTGGCGAAGTCCAGGCGCAGGCGCTGGCGGCGGCAGCGGGTCACGCCGAGGCGCGCCATGTCCAGCAGGCGGTGCCACTCGGCCAGGGAGTAATTACGCACATGGCTGATGTCGCGCAGGATCTCCACCGTCTGCAGGTAAGTGTCCAGGCGCGGGTTGGCCGGCGAGACCACGTCGATGATGGCCATTTCGCCACCGTGTCGCAGCACCCGGCGCACTTCGCGCAGGGCCGCGCCGATGTCGCGCCAGTGGTGCGCCGAATAGCGGCTGAAGACGAAGTCGAAGCTGGCGTCGCCGAACGGCAGGTGCTCGGCCATGCCGGGCTGGACGCTGATGTTGTCCAAGCCCTGCTCGGCGGCGGTGCGCTTGACCACCGAAAGCATTTCCTCGGCCAGATCCAGGGCGACCACTTGGCCGGCCACCGGCGCCACGTTGTAGCTGACGTGACCGCCACCGCACCCGAGATCCAGCACCTTGGCGCCTTCGCGCTGGGCCACGGCGTCACGCAATTCGGCGAGTTCGGCGCCCTGGGCATGGACGGTGCTGGTCAGGTAGGCCTCGGCGGTGGCGCCGAATTGCTGCTGTACGTGTTGCTCGTGGTCACCGCTCATGGAGCCTCCGGAAAGAGCGCCGACCTTGAGGGCCGGCGACGGGGTTCAGGCGCTGGGGAACATCCAGGGACTGCTCTGGCGATAGCGGGCTTCGAAACTCCCGATGGCGTCGGCATCCTGCAGGGTCAGGCCAATGTCGTCCAGGCCGTTGAGCAGGCAGTGCTTGCGAAAGGCATCGATCTCGAAGGACAGCGCCACGCCATCGGGACGGCGCACGGTCTGGCTCTCGAGATCGACCACCAATTGGTAGCCCTCGCTGGCTTCGACCTGGCGGAACAGCTCGTCGACGTCGGCATCGCTGAGGATGATCGGCAAGAGGCCGTTCTTGAAGCTGTTGTTGAAGAAGATGTCAGCGAAGCTGGGCGCGATCACCGAACGGAAGCCGTAGCCATCCAGCGCCCAGGGCGCGTGTTCGCGGCTGGAACCGCAACCGAAGTTTTCCCGGGCCAGGAGGATGCTGGCGCCGGCATAGCGCGGCTGATTGAGCACGAACTCGGGGTTGAGCGGGCGCTTGCTGTTGTCCTGGCCGGGCTGGCCGACGTCCAGGTAGCGCCACTCGTCGAACAGGTTCGGGCCGAAGCCGGTGCGCTTGATCGACTTCAAGAATTGCTTGGGAATGATCTGGTCGGTATCGACGTTGGCGCGATCCAGGGGGGCGACCAAACCGGTGTGCTGGGTAAAGGCTTGCATGGTCAGGCTCCTCAGGCGGTGGCGAAGTCGCGGACGTCGACGAAACGACCGGCGATGGCGGCAGCGGCGGCCATCGCCGGGCTCACCAGGTGGGTACGGCCACCGGCGCCTTGCCGGCCTTCGAAGTTGCGGTTGGAGGTGGAGGCGCAGTGCTCGCCACTCTCCAGGCGGTCGGCGTTCATCGCCAGGCACATGGAGCAACCCGGCTCGCGCCACTCGAAGCCGGCTTCGATGAACACCTTGTCCAGGCCTTCGCGCTCGGCCTGGGCCTTGACCAGACCGGAGCCCGGCACCACCAGTGCCTGCTTGAGGGTCGCCGCGACCTTGCGGCCCTTGGCCACGGCGGCGGCGGCGCGCAGGTCTTCGATGCGAGAGTTGGTGCAGGAGCCGATGAAGACGCGATCGAGCACGATGTCGGTGATCGGCTGGTTGGCCTTGAGGCCCATGTATTTAAGGGCGCGTTCGATGGAACCGCGCTTGACCGGATCGGCTTCGCGGGTCGGATCCGGTACCTTCTGGTCGACGGCCAGGACCATCTCGGGCGAGGTGCCCCAGCTGACCTGCGGCTTGATCTGGGCGGCGTCGAGCTCGACCACGGTATCGAAGTGGGCATCGGCATCGGATACCAGGCCACGCCACTCGGCCACGGCGGCCTCCCAGACGGCGCCGGTGGGCGCGAAGGGACGACCCTCGACGTAGTCGATGGTGGTCTGGTCCACCGCCACCATGCCCACCCGGGCACCGGCCTCGATGGACATGTTGCAGATGGTCATGCGGCCTTCCATGGACAGGGCGCGAATGGCGCTGCCGGCGAATTCGATGGCATGGCCGTTACCGCCGGCGGTGCCGATCTTGCCGATGATGGCGAGAACGATGTCCTTGGCGGTCACGCCGAAGGGCAAGTCGCCTTCCACCTTCACCAACATGTTCTTCATCTTCTTGGCCACCAGGCACTGGGTGGCGAGCACGTGCTCGACCTCGGAGGTGCCGATGCCATGGGCCAGAGCGGCGAAGGCGCCGTTGGTGGAGGTGTGGGAGTCACCGCAGACCACGGTCATGCCGGGCAGCACGGCGCCCTGCTCCGGGCCGATGACGTGAACGATGCCCTGGCGGACATCGTTCATCTTGAACTGGGTGATGCCGAAGTCGTCGCAGTTCTCGTCCAGGGTGCGGACCTGGATGCGCGAGGTCTCGTCCTTGATGGAGTCGAGGCCTTCCTTGCGATCCGGGGTGGTGGGCACGTTGTGGTCGAGGGTCGCGAGGTTGGCGTCGAGGCGCCAGGGTTTGCGGCCGGCCAGACGCAGGCCTTCGAAGGCCTGGGGCGAGGTCACTTCGTGGATGATGTGGCGGTCGATGTAGAGCAGCGCGGAACCGTCGTCGCGCTGCTTGACCAGATGCATATCCCAGAGTTTGTCGTAGAGCGTCTTGCCAGCCATGGGTGGATTCCTCATCAGGCGTGGAACGGCACGGGCCTTTGCATGCCCTTGGTGCTTGTGGGGTCAAAGATACCGCGCTAGGCTCGCATGAAACAAATTCATCTTTTTCATGAAGCGCATAACCAACAGGAATTCGACGTCTTGGACCTCGCCAACCTCAATGCCTTTGTCGCCGTGGCCGAAACCGGCGGCTTTTCCGACGCTGGCGAGCGCCTGCACCTGACCCAGCCCGCGATCAGCAAGCGCATCGCCGCACTGGAGCTGCAGCTGGGGCTGCGGCTGTTCGACCGCATTGGGCGCGAGGTCAGCCTGACCGAGGCCGGACGTGCCCTGCTCCCCCGCGCCTATCAGATTCTCGGCGTGATCGATGACACCCGGCGCGCCCTGACCAATCTCAATGGTGCCATCGGCGGCCGACTGACGCTGGCGACCAGTCACCACATCGGCCTGCACCGGCTGCCGCCGATCCTCAGGCGCTTTACCCGGGAATATCCCGAGGTGGCGCTGGACATCCGCTTTCTCGATTCGGAAGCCGCCTACGACGAGATCCTGCATGGGCGGGTGGAGCTGGCGATCATCACCCTGGCGCCCCAGACCGCGGCCCCGATCAAGGCGGTGCCGGTGTGGCGCGATCCCCTGGATTTCGTGGCGGCGCCCGAACATGCGCTGGCCAACCAGGACCGGGTCACCCTGGCCGACGTGGCACGGCATCCAGCGGTGTTTCCCGGTGGCAACACCTTTACCCGGCTGATCGTCCATGGGCTCTTCGATGCCCAGGGTCTGACACCCAATATCGCCATGAGCACCAATTACCTGGAGACGATCAAGATGCTGGTGTCCATCGGCCTGGCCTGGAGCGTCCTGCCGCGGACCCTGCTGGACGACCAGGTACGCCGGCTGCCGCTGCCGGGGATACAGCTGGAGCGACGCCTGGGGTACATCCTGCATACCGAGCGCACCCATTCGAATGCGGCGCAGGCGTTCATGGGATTGCTGGATGAGGTGGAAGGGAAGTAACGCGTTCAGCGTATACCTATTGATTAGGCATGCGTTTCCGGCATTGGCAATCGCGGCCATGGGCCGCTCCTACAAGTACGAAGCTAACCTGCAGGAGCGGCCTATGGCCGCGATCAGCGCCGTAGGTTGGGCTGAGACGGTGTTATCGTCGAAGCCCAACAACGCGGAGCAGCCTGGGCAACGTTGGGCTTCGCTGCGCTCAACCCAACCTACGGTGCCGCCAGGAACGCATCAGCCCTTCTTGAGTTTCTTCAGGCGCTTCTTCGACTTGTCGATGACTTCCTTGCGCTCGCGGTCCTTCAGCTCTTTCCATCCCTTGATCTCTGAGCGTTTGCGGCCACATCCCTGGCAGACGTCGTCTTTGATCTTGCACTGGCTGATGCAGGGACTTTCGACCTTACCCACGGCAACCTCGGAAATGAAAAAGGCCCTGCAGTATAACCACTGCAGGGCCCTGTCCAGCGCCATCGGGCAGGATGGCGGACTATGGGGGCGATTTAGAAAACCGCTTGAACCTTCAGGCCACCGACCACTGCATTGTCGACTTCACGCACGCCGCCCGGGCTCTTGATGTACTGGAGGTTGGGGCGCACGGTCAGCCAGTTGGTCACGTGCACGCCGTAGTAGATCTCGGCGTCGTACTCGTTGTGCTGCAGCGGCGTGAAGGCCGGATCGTTGTAGTCGGTGGCACCGGCGGCCTGGTTGAGGGCGCGCTGGTTGTCGCGGAAGTCGCTATTGGTGCTGATGCGCGCGATGCCGAAGCCGATGTCATCCTTGGGACGACCGTCGAAGGGGCCCTTGTAGACCAGGCCGGCCTGCACGTAGTTGCTGACCTTGTTGACGTCCTTGGCGTGGGCGGTGAAGTTGGCGAATACCGACAGGCCACGGCTCGGGTCATCGTTGTGCGCGGTGATCTGCTGACGGGCCACGACCCAGTAGCCGTGCTTGCTGGAGTGTTCCTTGTAGTCCAGCCCGGTGAGGGCCGCGGAGTTGCCGTTGACGTCTTCGTAGACGTCGTTGGCATCGGCAGTGCTGTAGTAGTAGCCGACGCGGTATTCGCCCGGCAGACCGTTGACCTTGGGCGACCAGACCATTTCCACCGGCAGGACCGCACCCTTGGTGCCGCTGCTGTTGAGCTTGAAGCCGTTGCCGGTTTCCAGCAGCGACGGATTCTGCTCGTAGGCCCCAACTTGGACGAACAACTCGGGGGTCAGGCTGTACTTGACGCGCAGGGCCCACTGACTGACCGGCCAGTTGTACCAGATGCCTTCCCAGTTACCGACCTGGGAACCGCAGAACGCCAGGTTCTGGAAGTCGCACTCGAAGGAGTTGAAGTCCTCGCCTTCGCCGAAGCGACCGGCCTTGATATCCAGGCGACCGTCGAAGAAGCCCTTGGACAGCCACAGCTGGGTCAGACGCCAGGTCTGGCCACGGCCATAAACTTCCTGCACCGAGGAGTAGCCGCCGACGCGCGGATCGGTGATGCGGTCGTCGGTGAGGTTGCGGCCGTCACGGGAGGTGATGGCCAGCTTGAACACCGAGTTTTCCCAACCGGCGATCTTGTTCATGTCGCCCCACAGGCCAAACATGTACTGCGAGCTCCAGCGCCCGGTGCGATCGTCGTCGTAGCCGCCACGCAAGTTGGTCGCGCCCTCGCCCACGTATTCGAGCTTGATGTCCCAGCCCTTGTCGCGCAGGTCCTTGCGCACGCCACCCCAGTCACCGGTCATGGTGTTGCCCAGCGGCTCGAAGGCGGCCTCGGTATTGTTGACGCCACTGAAGTTGCCGCCCGGATTGGACTGGGGCGCCGCCTGGGCACCCGCGGCGACCGCCAGGGCCAGCAGCGATACCAGGGGCAGTGCGCGCCCCGGACGATTCTTGTGGTTTTGCTTGTTCATTACTGAGATCCCTTTTTATTGAAGTGATGACACCCAGGGCCCGAAACCCGCGTCTCTAATACTTAGAAGCTTTAAACGATCTGCTGCGCGTCGGCCAAACGGCGTTGAAAAGGCCTTCGAAATGCTCATTTACCACTCGTAAACTGCGCTTTCTCAGGCCTTTTCGTCTGGTTTGGCTCTAGCTCGCGAGATCGTGTACAGCTTCTTACGGCAGGACGTTGAGGACTTCGTAACAGGCACCCATGGTGTGGTAGTCGACCTTGCCGGCCGGACTCTTGTCGTCGGAGTACTTGTGGTTCCGACGGTCGAGCAGGCGCCACCACGCGCCGTGCTCGTGATCGATGAAATGCTTCCAGCTGTAGCGCCAGAGCGCCTCATAGTGTTCCCAATAGCGGGCCTCGCCACTGCGCTCGGCCAGCAGCGCCGCGGCGGCCAGGGCCTCGGCCTGCACCCAGAAATACTTGTCCGGATCGCAGGGTGAGCCGTCCGGGGCGAAGCCGTAATAGAGGCCGCCGTGCTCGCCGTCCCAGCTCAGGCGCCAGGAGATATCGAACAGCGCCTGGGCGCGCGGAAGCAGCCAGGACTGGGAGCGATGGCGTTCGAGGATCAGCAGCAGCTTGGCCCATTCGATCTGGTGCCCCGGCTGGAAACCCCAGGGCCGGAACAGGTTGGCCGGATCGTCGCGGTTGTAGTCCCAGTCGATGGACCAGTCGCTGTGGTAGTGCTCCCAGACCAGGCCACCGGGGACCTCGTCGGCCACCCCGCCCTGCCCTTGGGTCAAGGCCGCCTGGCGCTGGGTCATGTTGCGGGCCAGGGTCTCGGCGCGGTCCAGGTAGCGCGTCTCGCCGCTGGCTTCGAAGGCGGCCAGCAGGGCTTCGCAGGCGTGCATGTTGGCGTTCTGGCCGCGATACGGCGCCACGGTCTGCCAGTCGGCGCTGATCTCGTCGACATAGAGGCCATCGGCTTCACGCCAGAAGTGGGTTTCCAGGGATTCCCAGGCTTCGCTCAGCCAGTTGCGCGCTTCCTGGATGCCCGCCTGCAGGCCGTGGGCGTAGGCCAGCACCACGAAGGCCAGGCCATAGCAGTGATTGGTGCCATCCACCACGGTGTCGCCGTCGAGCAACCAGGCATAGCCGCCGTTGGCCTGGCGATGCCGCTCGCGCAGGTATCTCAGGCCGTGGCGGGTCGCTTCCAGAAAGGCCGGATCGCCATAGTGCCGGTAGGCCATGGCGAAATCGAAGACGAAGCGGGTGCTGGAGACCAGATGGCGGGTCTGGCGATCGTAGACCGTGCCGTCATCCTTGAAGAAGTGATAGAAGCCGCCTTGGGGATCGACACAGCGGGGATGGTAGAACGCCAGGGTGTGGCGGACGTGTTCCAGCAGGGTGTCGCGACGACGAAAATCGGGGAAGTCCATCGGGTTTCCTTGGCGGCTATTGTTGTTGTGGGAAAGCGGTCTAGTGAGGGCTCACCTGCAGCAGGGCTTCGACATCGGCACGGGTCGGCGCATAGGCGCCGGCATGGCGGCAGGACACCGAGGCACTGGCCGCGGCGAATCTCAGGCGCTGCTGCAGGTCGGTCAGGCCCAGCAGGCCCGAGGCCAGCCAGCCGGCCATGGAGGCATCGCCGGCGCCCACGGTATCGACGACATCCACGGCGATGGCGGGCTGCTGCCATTCGCCGTCCGGGGTATAGAGCACCAGGCCGTGCTCGCCACGGGTGAAGAGAATGCGGGCCTGTGGATTGAGGGCGCGCAATTCGTCCAGCGCGGCGCGCTCGTCCAGGCCCGGATAGATCTGGCGGATGTCTTCGTCGGACAGCTTGATGTCGTCGGCCAGGCGCACCAGTTCGGGAAAGGTCTGCTGGCGATAGCGATCGTCCATCAGGTTGCGCCAGTTGGGATCGTAGCTCAGGCGCTTGCCAGCGGCCTTGGCCTGGCGCGCCAGGTTCAGCAGGGTATCGGCCAGCGGATAGCGGGCCAGGCTGATGCAGCTGAAATGGCAGACTTCGGCGGCCTCCAGCCAGCCTTCGGGCAGCAGCGCCGGGTCGAACTGGAGATCGGCTTCGCCAGCGAAGAAATAGCGCGGCGGACGACTGGACGGCACGATGGCCACCAGCGGGTCGGCGGCGACGCGCTGGAGGAAGCGGGTATCGAGACCGGCGGTTTCCGATTGCCAGGCGATCTCATCACCCAGGCCATCCTGACTGATGGCACCACCAAAGGCGCTTGTCACGCCCAGCCGGGCCAGGCCACGCGCCACGTTCCAGGGGGCGCCGCCTGGATAACCCCGCCATTCGCCAGGATTACCCTGGACGATGTCGGTGAGGGCTTCGCCAAAGACCACAACGCGGGGTAGTGCCATTCTTGTTCTCCTGTCTGTCACGGCAGCCGGGAGTCGATCCCGAGCCTTTGGTAAGGCCGCAACCCGACCTCAGGCGCGGCGGCGGGCGGACCTTACCACTGCTGTAACGTTTCAGCCATGAACTCTGTTCAAGAAAGTCGGCGACCGCTCGCAGGATCGAACAGCACCGCCCGTCGCGAATCGATCCGCCACAGCACCTGGTCGCCGGCCCGCGGCGCTTCACCCGGCGCGACCCGGCAGCAGACCTTGGTGCCGTTCCATTCGGCGTACAGCAGGGTGTCCGGGCCGGTTGGCTCGACCACCTGGATCCGCGTCAGGATCCCCGGCACGGCACTGTCGGCCGGATGCGCCGACTGGATCTGCTCCGGACGCACCCCAAGAATAGCCTCTCGGCCAGCCAGCGCCGGATCCAGTTCCGGCAAGTCCACCTGGCTGTCGCCGGTGTCGCCGGTGACCCGCGCGACCACCCTGCCCTCACGGGCTTCGAGACGCACCGGCACGAAGTTCATCGGCGGCGAGCCGATGAAACTGGCGACGAAGAGGTTGGCCGGATCGTTGTAGATCTCTTCAGGGGTACCGAACTGCTGCACCTCGCCATCCTTCATCACCGCGACCCGATCTCCCAGGGTCATGGCTTCGATCTGGTCATGGGTGACGTAGACCGTAGTGGTCTGCAGGCGCTGGTGCATCAGCTTGATCTCGGTGCGCATCTCCACCCGCAGCTTGGCGTCGAGGTTGGACAGCGGCTCGTCGAACAGATAGAGCTTGGGCCGGCGCGCCAGGGCACGGCCCATGGCCACCCGCTGCTGCTGGCCACCGGAGAGCTGCGCCGGCTTGCGCTCCAGCAGGTGCTCGATCTGCAGCAGCTTGGCCACGCGCGCCACCTCGGCGTCGATCTGCTCCTTGGGCGTCTTGCGGATCTTCAGGCCGAAGGCGATGTTCTGGCGCACGGTCATGGTCGGATACAGGGCGTAGGACTGGAACACCATGGCGATATCCCGGTCCTTGGGCTCGACTTGGGTGACGTCCTCGCCGTCCAGGCAGATGGCGCCGCTGCTGATGTCTTCCAGGCCGGCGATGGCGTTCATCAGGGTGGATTTGCCGCACCCGGAGGGCCCCACCAGGATGAGGAACTGCCCGGCGTCGATGCGGATGTCGATGCCCTTGAGGGCTTCCTGGGCGGCGTTGCCGTAGGTCTTGCGTACGCTTTTGAGTTCGAGAGCTGCCATGGTGGCCTTCCTTATCCTTTGACCACGCCCGAGGTCAGGCCCCGGACGAAATACTTGCCAGCGAAGATGTAGACCAGCAGCGTCGGCAACGCGGCGATCATGGCGGCGGCCATGTCGACGTTGTATTCCTTAGCGCCGGTGCTGGTGTTGACCAGGTTGTTCAGGGCCACGGTGATGGGCTGCGACGAGCCGCTGGCGAACACCACGCCGAACAGGAAGTCGTTCCACACCTGGGTGAACTGCCAGATCAGGCTGACCATCACGATGGGCGTGGACAGCGGCAGCAGAATCTTGAAGAAGATGGTGAAGAAGCCTGCCCCGTCCAGCCGCGCCGCCTTGATCAGGGCATCGGGGATGCCCACGTAGTAGTTGCGGAAGAACAGCGTGGTGAAGGCCAGGCCGTAGATCACGTGCACCAGCACCAGGCCGGCGGTGGTGTTGGCCAAGCCCAGCTGGCCGAGGGTGAAGGACATCGGCAGCAGGATCACCTGGAAGGGAATGAAGCAGCCGAACAGCAGCAGGCTGAATAGCAGATTCGAGCCGCGGAACTGCCACTTCGACAGGGCGTAGCCGTTGAGCGCGCCGATGAAGGTGGAGATGAGCACCGCGGGGACGGTGATTAGGAAGGAGTTCCAGAAGTAGCTGTGTACCACGTCCCAGGCCTTGAGCCAGCCGATCACCGTCCAGTCCAGGGGCAGGCTCAGCAGGTTGCCGGTGCGGACATCATCCGGGGTCTTGAAGCTGGTCAGCAGCATCACCAGCAGCGGCACCAGATAGACCGCGCAGGCGATGATCAGGGTGGCGTGGATGGCCACGCGATTGACATTCAGAGCCTTAGCCATTTCGCTTGCTCCGCAATTCCGAGTAGAGATAGGGCACCAGCACCGCCAACACCGCGCCGAGCATCAACACCGCACTGGCCGAACCCAGGCCCATCTGGCCGCGGGTGAAGGTGTGCTGGTACATGAACACCGCCGGCAGGTCCGAGGCGTAGCCGGGACCACCCGCGGTCATGGCCATGACCAGGTCGAAGCTCTTGATGGCGATGTGGGCGAGGATCATCACCGCGCTGAAGAACACCGGCCGCAGGCTGGGCAGGACGATGCGCAGGTAGATGGTCGGCAGCCCTGCCCCGTCGACCTGGGCGGCTCTGAGGATCGAGGAATCCACGCCGCGCAGGCCGGCGAGGAACATGGCCATGACGAAGCCCGAGGCCTGCCAGAGGGCGGCGATCAGCAGGCAGTAGATGACCCGGTCGGGATCCACCAGCCAGTCGAAGCGAAAGCCTTCCCAGCCCCAGTCGCGCAAGAGCTTGTCCAGGCCCATTCCGGGGTTGAGCAGCCACTTCCAGGCGGTGCCGGTGACGATCATCGACAGCGCCATGGGATAGAGGTAAATGGTGCGGATGAAGCCTTCGCGGCGGATGCGCTGGTCCAGCAGGATGGCGAAGAAGACGCCGATGGCCAGGCTCAACAGGATGAACAGACCGCCGAAGATCGCCAGGTTCTTGCAGGCCACCAGCCAGCGGTCGTTCTCCAGCAGCCGCGCGTACTGGGCGAAGCCGGCGAAATTGTAGCTGGGCAGGAAACGCGAATTGGTAAAGGAGATCACCGCCGTCCACAGCATGTAGCCATAGAGGCAGACGACCATGGCGATGGCCGTGGGCGCCAGCACCAGCTTGGGCAGCAGGCGCTGCAGCCGGTCTGGGCGTCGGCTGACCGCCGTCGCGGGAAGAGTTTCGGTAAGAGCCATGGAGGCGGTCTCAGGGGTGGTATTATCTGGGCGTCAGGCAGTTGGATGATCGCGGCCATGGGCCGCTCCTACAGCCGACGATTGGCCTGTAGGAGCGGCCTACGGCCGCGATAAACAATCCTTACCGATGGCTGTTTGCGCTTACTTCGCGGCCTGGATGGCGGCGACCAGTTGCTCGGTGGCCTTCTTCGGATCGGCGTTGGCGTCGTTGAAGAAGTTGGTCACCACGTCGAAGATCGCGCCCTGCACGTAGCTGGTGTTGGCCATGCTGTGCGCCATGCTCGGCTCGGCCTTGCCATCGGCGTTGGCCGCCTGGAAGTCCTTGGCGGACTGCTGGGCGCAGCTGTCGAACTTGGACAGATCGATGTCGTTACGCACCGGGATGGAGCCCTTGTTGAGGTTGAAGACCTCCTGGAAGGGCTTGTCGATGACGGTGCGCACCAGATCGTCCTGGGCCTTCTGGTTGTCCTTGTTCTTGATCTTGAACATGGCCAGGGAGTCAATGTTGTAGATGAAGTCGCCCTGGGTGCCTGGCATCACCACGCATTCGTAGTCGACGCCCGGCTTCTTGCCGGCGGCGGTGAATTCCGCCTTGGCCCAGTCGCCCATGATCTGCATGCCGGCCTTGCCCTCGATGACCATGGCGGTGGCCAGGTTCCAGTCGCGACCGGCGGCGTTGGGATCGACGTAGCCCTTGATGCGCTTGAAGGTCTTGAAGACCTCGACCATCTTGTCGCTGCGGATGGTGTCGGCATCGGTCTGCACGAAGACCTTGTCGTAGCCTTCCGGGCCCATGATGGCCATGACCAGGGATTCGAAGATGGTACCGTCCTGCCAGTTCTGACCACCGTGGGCCAGGGGCACGACGCCAGCGGCCTTCAGCTTGTCGGCGGCTTCGAAGAATTCGTCCAGGGTGGTGGGGACCTTGGCGCCGGCCTTCTTGAAGACGGCGGGGTTGATCCACAGCCAGTTGATGCGGTGGATGCCGGCCGGCACGGCGACGTACTCGCCGTCGTGCTGCATGGTCTGAGCCACGCGCTTGGGCAGGATGGTGTCCCAGTTACCCTGCTTGGCGATGTCGCTGATGTTGGCCAGGAAGCCCATGCTGGCCCACTCCTGGATGTCGGGGCCTTTCAGCTGGGCAGCGGACGGCGGGTTGCCGGAGACGGCGCGGGTCTTGAGCACGGTCATGGCGGCTTCACCGGCGCCACCGGCCACGGCGAAGTCCTTCCAAGTATCGCCCTGCTTCTGCATCAGTTGCTTGAGCACATCGACGGCGCGAGCCTCGCCACCGGAGGTCCACCAGTGCAGCACCTCGACCTCACCGGCATGGGCGGTCAGGGGGGCAGCCAGCGCGGCGCAGGAAAGGGAAACGGCGAGAGCGAGACGATTCAATGCCTTCATGAGGGGTCGTTCCTTGTTGTTTTTTTATTGGAGCTGGGCCGAGTCTAGTCAGACGACTGCGGCCGTGGGTAACGAAGGGAAGGCGTTTTGTCACGAGCTGGTGACATAGCGGTAGGGTCCTGCCTAGCTGCGCGGTAGGGTCAGGGTCACCCGCAGACCGCCCTCGCGGCGGTTGCGCAGCTCCACCTCGCCGCCATGGGCGTGGGCCAGGTTGCGGGCGATGCCCAGGCCCAGGCCGTAACCCTGGCGGTCGGTGGCCAGGCGGACATGGGGCTGGAACACCTGCTCCAGCTCCTGCTCGGGCACCCCTGGCCCTTCGTCGTCGACATGCAGGACGAAGGCATGACTGTCGTCTTCCACCTGCAAATGAGCGCGATGGCCATACTTGAGGGCGTTGTCCAGCAGATTGCCGATGCAGCGCTTGAGCGCCAGAGGCTTGCCCAGCAGGGTGCCCTGGGCTTCTCCGGTGAGGCATACCCGCGGGGGCTGCTCCTGGGTGAAGGGCTCCACCAGCTGCACCAGCAGCGCCTGCAGGTCGACCGGCTCCAGATTCTCGTGGATGTCGGTGTCCTTGACGCACTGCAGGGCGCCCTTCACCAACAGATCCAGCTCGTCGAGATCACGCACGAGCTTGGCCTGCATCACCTCGTCGTCCACCAACTCGGCACGCAGCCGCAGCCGCGTGATGGGGGTGCGCAGGTCGTGGGAGATGGCGCTGAACAGCTGGGCGCGCTCGTCCAGATAGCGGGCGATGCGTTCACGCATGGCATTGAAGGCGCGGGTGACCTCGCGGATCTCCTGGGCGCCCTCCTCCCGCACCGGCGGCGTATGGACCTCCAGCGACAGCTCCCGCGCAGCGCGCGACAGCCGCTTGAGCGGGCGACTCTGCCAGCGGATCAGCAGGCCGATGAACAGCAGCAGGAAGGCGCTGCTGAAGACCATGAACAGCAGCTGCTGCAGGGGCAGCCAGGACTCGTCCAGGCTGTAGTAAGGCGCCGGCATCAGGGTCGCCAGATACACCCACTCCCCTTCGCCGATGCGGATCTGGGTCACCAGCACCGGCGGCTCCAGTGGCTCCAGACTCAGGGCATAGTGCGCCCAGGAGCGCGGCAGTTCGTCGAGCGCCAAGGCACCGTTGAACAGCCGCAGCTGCTGCGGGCCGATGAATTCCACGTACATGGGCATGGTGGCGCCCAGGCGTTCGCGCAGCACCGCTTCGACCTCCTGCAGCACGGCGCGACGCCCCGGGGTCGCGGGCAGTGCCTGCATGGTCAGCGGCTTTTCGTTGAGCGAGACGAAGAAGCGCGTGCCGCCCATGTTGCGCAGCTGTTCCAGCACCAGCGGCCGATAGGCCGGTGGCAGCAGGCTGAAATAACGCACGCTGGCGGCGATGGAATAGCCCAGGCTGCGGGCCGCGGTCTGCAGGCCCTGGTTGCGATCGCTGCGCAATGCGGCCGACCAGAACAGCGCCGAGGCGCCCTGGGCCAGGAGCACCGCCAGCAGGGTCAGGAGCAGCATCCGCGCCAGCAGGGAACGCGGCACCAGCCGCGCGAGCGGACCGCTACACCGCATCGGCGACCAGCCCGCTGACCTCGGCGGCGAGCAAATACCCGGAACCACGCACGGTACGGATCAGCCGCGGCGACTTGCCGGTGTCCCTCAGACGCTGACGCAGGCGACTCACCGCCATGTCGACGATGCGCTCCAGCGGCAGCACCTCGCGGCCACGGGTGGCATTGGCGATGGTGTCGCGATCAAGGATCTGCTGGGGATGGTCGAGAAACAGCTTGAGCAGGGTGAAATCGGCGCCGGAGAGGATGACCTCCTCGCCGTCGCGGTGGAACAGCCGATGACTGACCGGATCTAGGCGCCAGTCGTCGAAGGTCAGCAGACCGGTAGCCGCCGGACGCGTTTCGCCAAAGCCGGCCCGGCGCAACAGCGCCTTGATGCGCGCCAGCAATTCGCGGGGGCTGAAGGGCTTGCCCAGGTAGTCGTCGGCGCCCAGCTCCAGGCCAATGACCCGATCCGCCTCGTCGGAACTGGCGGTGAGCATGATGATGGGCACTTGGCGGCAGCTCGACTGCTCGCGCATCCAGCGGCAGAGGGCGAAGCCGTCTTCGCCGGGGAGCATGACGTCGAGGATCAGCAGGTCGGGGACGAAGTCACCCAGCGCCCGGCGCAGCTCGCGGCCATCGCCAACGGCGCGCACCTGATAGCCGGCACGGGTGAGATAGGCGTCGAGAAGCTCACGGATTTCCCCGTCGTCGTCGACGACCAGGAGGGATTTGCCCAGGGTGGACATGGCGATGTTCGCTCTTGTTGTCTTGGCCGGAGGCCAGCTACCGGTAGTGCCGGCAGCATACCGGGGTCGGGCGACCTTGAGTAGTCGCCCACCCCGGGGTGGATCAGAGCCTGTTCAAAGGATCGCGAGCTAGAGCCAAACAAGGCAAAAATGGCTGAGGAAGCGGATCGGACCCGCGCTCGGGTTTACGAATGGTAAATGAGCATTCCGAAGCCATTTTTAACGCAGTTTGGCCGACGCGCAGCAGACTTTGAACAGGCTCTTAGACCTGTCGCGCTTCGGCGATGGTTTGATCCAGGGCGACGCCGGCACCGAACAGCCCCGGATACTCGGCGGTCACCAGCCAGGCCGGGATATCCTTGAGGTAGGCGCTGCTGGTCTTGCCCTTGTCGGCGAAAGCATGGGCGAAGGCCCCGCTCTGGAAGCGCTCGACGAAGCGCGGCAGGATGCCGCCGGCAATGTAAACGCCACCCAGGGCACCCAGGGTCAGGGCCGCGTTGCCGGCGACCCGCGCCAGCCAGATGAAGAACTGCTCCAGCACGGCATCGGCATAGGGATCGCCCTTGAGCGCCAGCTCGCAGATGTCCGCCGCGCTATGCAGGGCGGCGGTCCGGCCGTCCAGTTCGCAACTCGCGTGATAGAGGTTGACCAGGCCGCTGCCGGACACCACGCGCTCCGCGGAGACGTGATTGCCGAACTGGCGCTTGAGGATCTTCCAGATATCGAATTCGCGCTGGGTGTTGATCGGCAGGTCGACGTGACCACCCTCGCTCGGCAGCACGATCCAGCGATCCTTGCCGCTGGGCACCAGGCTGGCGAGACCCAGGCCGGTGCCGGGACCGATCACCAGGCGCGGGCGGGTCGGCAAGGCGATGCCGTCGCGCACCTGGACGGAGTCCGCCGGATCCAGGCGGGCGATGGCCCAGGCCATGGACGTGAAGTCGTTGATCAGCAGCAGATGGGTCAGGCCCAGCTCGCAGCAGAACTGCTCGCGCTTGATCACCCAGTGATTGTTGGTGAAGCGGAAGTCACCCTCGCCCACCGGGCCCGCACAGGCGAGGCACACGGCGGTGATGTCATCCAGCGCCACGCCGGTCTGCGCCAGGTACTTGCGTACCGCGTCTTCCGGACAGGCGTAATCCGCACAGGCGAAGACCTCGATGGCCTCCAGGCGACCGTCACGCCACAGGGCGAAGCGGGCATTGGTGCCCCCGATGTCGCCAACCAAAGCCAAACTCATTTCAGCGCCTCCAGGCTGGAAGTAAATGCACTGGCACCCGATTCAGCCGTGCTCATGGCGCCGCGCATGAAGGCGAACAACTCACGACCACAGCCTACCCCGGTGCCCTGGGGCGCTTCGACCGTCTGGCGGGCCATCCATTCGTCCGCCGGGACCAGAATCCTCAGCTCTCCGGTACGCCCATCGACACGGATGAGATCGCCGTCACAGACCTTGGCCAGCGGACCGCCGTCGATGGCTTCCGGGCAGACATGAATCGCCGCCGGAACCTTGCCCGAGGCGCCGGACATGCGGCCGTCGGTGACCAGGGCCACCTTGAAGCCGCGATCCTGCAGCACGCCGAGGTAGGGGGTGAGCTTGTGCAGCTCGGGCATGCCCAGGGCCTTGGGTCCCTGGAAGCGTACCACCGCGACGAAGTCGCGCTCCAGTTCGCCGGCCTTGAAGGCGGCCGCCAGTTCGCTCTGGTCATGGAAGACCCGCGCCGGGGCCTCGACCAGCTGATGTTTGGGCGCCACGGCCGACACCTTCATCACGCCGCGGCCGAGGTTGCCCTGCATGACGCGCAGGCCGCCCTCTTCGTTGAACGGGCGGCTGGCCGGCCGCAGGATGTCCTCGTCCAGGCTCTCGGCGCGCCCGGTGCGCCACTCCAGCTTGCCGTCCACCAGGAAGGGTTCCTGCAGGTAGCGCGACAGGCCGCGGCCCATGATGGTGTTGACGTCTTCGTGCAGCAGCCCGGCTTCGAGCAGGGTGTGCACCATGAAGTTGACGCCACCGGCGGCGTGGAAATGGTTCACGTCGGCCTTGCCGTTGGGATAGACCTGCGCCAGGGTCGGGGTCACCGCCGAGATCTCGGCCATGTCGTCCCAGGTCAGCTGGATGCCGGCGGCCTGGGCGATGGCTGGGATGTGCAGGGTATGGTTGGTCGAGCCACCGGTGGCACTCAGGGCGACCACGGAGTTGACGATGGACTTCTCGTCGACGATCTCGCCCAGCGGCATGAAGTTGCCGCCCTGATGGGTGATGCGGGTCACCTGGCGCGCCGCCTCGCGGGTGAGTTCGTCACGCAGCGGGGTGTAGGGATTGACGAAGGAAGAACCCGGCAGGTGCAGGCCCATCACTTCCATCACCACCTGGTTGGTGTTGGCGGTGCCATAGAAGGTGCAGGTGCCGGGGCTGTGGTAGGACTTCATCTCCGATTCCAGTAGCTCTTCGCGGGTCGCCTTGCCCTCGGCGAAGGCCTGGCGCACGCGCGCCTTCTCCTTGTTGGAGATGCCCGACGGCATGGGGCCGCCCGGGACGAAGATCATCGGCAGATGGCCGAAGCGCAGCGCGCCGATCATCAGGCCGGGGATGATCTTATCGCAGATGCCCAGCAACAGCGCGGCATCGAACATGTTGTGGGACAGGGCCACGGCGGTGGACATGGCGATGACTTCGCGACTCGCCAGGCTCAGCTCCATGCCGGCCTCGCCCTGGGTCACGCCGTCGCACATGGCCGGCACGCCGCCGGCGAACTGACCGACGGAGCCGATCTCGCGCAGCGCCTGTTTGATCAGCTCCGGGTAGTGCTCGTAGGGCTGGTGAGCCGACAACATGTCGTTGTAGCTGGAAACGATGGCGACGTTGGCCTGGTCCATCAAACGGAGGCGCTGCTTATCTGTCGAGGATCCACACCCGGCGACGCCATGGGCGAAATTGGCGCATTGCAGCTTGCCGCGCTGCGGACCGTCGCTGGCGGCGGCCCGGATCATGGCGAGGTAACGCTCACGGGTCGGACGACTGCGTTCCACCAACCGCTGTGTGACTTCGAGGACGCGAGGATGCATGGTTTCGATTCTCCACCGGGCTAAATTTGTTGTTATTTAAAACATTCACAGCCAAATTGGCGCTATTATTCCGCTTAGCACGCGTCATGTGTAATGTTTTTTACAACAAAACCCAGCTATCGCGAGGTTTCTCTCAATGAGTATTCGTATTGCCATCAATGGTTTTGGACGCATCGGCCGCAACGTGCTGCGGGCGCTGTATACCGAGGGCTATCGCCAGGACCTGGAGGTCGTCGCGATCAACGACCTGGGCGACGCCGCCATCAATGCGCATCTCCTACAGTATGACAGCGTTCATGACCGCTTCCCTGCCGAGGTGTCCGTCGAGGGCGACAAGCTGGTGGTCAATGGCGACCGCATCGCCGTGACGGCCATCCGCAACCCGGCCGAGCTGCCGTGGAAGGACCTGAAGATCGACGTGGTGTTCGAATGCACTGGCCTCTTCACCAGCCGCGACAAGGCCGCTGCCCACCTGGAAGCCGGCGCCTCCAAGGTGATCATCTCGGCACCGGGCAAAGAGGTGGACGCCACCATCGTCTATGGCGTCAATGACAACATCCTGCGCCAGTCGCACCAGATCATCTCCAACGCCTCTTGCACCACCAACTGCCTGGCGCCGGTCGCCCAGGTGCTGCAGCGCGAACTGGGTATCGAGAACGGTCTGATGACCACCATCCATGCCTACACCAACGACCAGAACCTGTCGGACGTCTACCACTCCGACCCCTTCCGGGCGCGTTCGGCCACCCAGTCGATGATCCCGACCAAGACCGGTGCCGCCGAGGCCGTGGGCCTGGTTCTGCCGGAGCTGCAAGGCAAGTTTAGCGGCATGGCGGTGCGGGTGCCGACCATCAACGTGTCGCTGGTCGATTTGACCATCCTGACCGCCAAGGAAACCGACGCCAAGACCATCAACGCCTTCATGAAGGCGGCGGCCGAAGCTTCGCCGGTGCTGGGCTACAACGACAAGCCGCTGGTCTCCATCGACTTCAACCACAACCGCCTGTCGTCGATCTTCGACGCCAACCACACCAAGGTGAGCGGCAAGCTGGTGAAGATCATGGCCTGGTACGACAACGAGTGGGGCTTCTCCAACCGTATGCTCGATACCTGCAAGGCGCTGGTCAACGCGCCGGCCTGAGGTCTGTAGGTCTGAGTTGGAAGAAAGCGCCTTCGGGCGCTTTTTTCGTTTTGGTGGGAGTGTTGGGCTTCACGTTGCTCAGCGCCGACCTACGGCATCCTCATCGGAACGCCCGGACTGTAGTGGAACTGTAGGTTGGGCTGAGCGCAGCGAAGCCCAACAGGGCTGACTCAACCCTCGTCTTCTTCGTCCGCCGCCTGGCGCAGGTCGTCGAAATCGGTCTTGAGGCCGGTCTCCATGGCGTCCAGCTCGGTGAGCAGGGTGCGAAAGCTGGTGCGCTCGGGGATCACCAGGGTGTCCTCTTCTTGCTCCGGCTCCCCTACCCCCAGTGCCGCCAGGCTCAACTCGGGGTCTTCCAGCACCGACGTCGGTTCGGGTTCCAACTGGCGGACCTCGGCCAGGGGCGGCAGTTGGTCGAGACTGCGCAGGTCGAAGTAGTCGAGAAAGGACTTGGTGGTGGCGAACATGGCCGGGCGGCCGGGCACGTCGCGATAGCCCACCACACGGATCCAGTCGCGCTCCAGCAGCGTCTTGACGATCTGGCTGTTGACCGCCACGCCGCGCACCTCTTCGATCTCGCCACGGGTGATCGGCTGGCGATAGGCGATCAGCGCCAGGGTCTCCAACATGGCGCGGGAATAGCGCGGCGGACGCTCCTCCCAGAGTCGCCCGACCCAAGGCGCGTACTTTTCGCGCACCTGCAGGCGATAGCCGGACGCCACCTCCTTGAGCTCGAAGCCGCGCTTGCGACAGGAGCCACCGAGCACGGCGAGACCGGCGCGCAGGTGGGCGGGCTCGGGGCGCTCGTATTCTTCGAAGAGTTCGGCCAGACGCTCCAGGGTCAGGGGGCGGCCGGCAGCGAGCAGGATGGCTTCCAGCAAGGGTGCCAGTTGCTTGGGATCGGTGTAGTTCATGGGCGGCGATGATAAGGCCGGGCGCGGGTCACGCCAAATCCAACCTGCCACCCGGATGGCGAGATCTGTGGGGTCTTTGACCTTGTCGCCTATATGGACGCCAAGGCATGCTCACCAGATCGCTACGGAGAGCCACCCATGCCGCTGATCGCTGCGCTGCTTTACCCCGACGTCATGAGCCTGGACGTCACCGGCCCGCTGCAGGTATTCGCCTCGGCCAACCTGGAACGGGAACGTCAGGGCCTGCCCGCCTACTATCAGCTGCGCCTGCTGGGCGCCGCCGAAGGCTTGGTCAGGACGTCAGCCGGCATCGGCATCCAGGCCGAACAGAGCTGGTACGACCTCGACGTAGATGAGGTGGACACCCTGCTGATCCCTGGCGGCATAGGCATCGAGACGCTACGCCAGGATGCCGGCCTGCAGGCCTGGCTGCGCGATCTGGAGCCCCGGGTTCGGCGTCTTGGCTCGGTGTGTTCCGGCGCCTTGATGCTGGCCAGCGCCGGCCTGCTCGACGCCCGCCGGGCCACCACCCACTGGGCCTATGTCGACGAACTAGCAGCCTTTCCGGACATCGAGGTCCAGGGCGACCGCCTGCATACCTATGATCCACTGGGGCGCGATGGCGATCCCCATGTCTTTACCTCGGCCGGCGTCACCGCCGGCATCGACCTGGCCCTGGCGCTGGTGGAAGCCGATCTCGGACGTCCGCTGGCGCTGGCGGTGGCGCGCCGGCTGGTGATGTTCCTGCGCCGTCCCGGCGGCCAGGCGCAATTCAGCGCCTGTCTGGCGCCCGATCCGGGACGGACGCCACGACTGGCCGCCCTGCTCGACTGGATTCCCGGTCACCTGGGGGAAGACCTGGGACTGGAGCGCCTGGCCGAGCGTGCCCACATGGCGCCCCGTACGCTGTCGCGGCTGTTCAGTCGCGAGGTGGGCATGGGTCCGGGTCGCTATGTCGAGCAGGTCCGGCTGGAGACGGCGCGAGTACTGCTGCAGGATGGCCAGGCCTCCATCGGCACCGTTTCGCGCCTGTGCGGCTTTGGCCATCCGGAAAATCTGCGACGCACCTTTCACAAGCACCTGGCGGTCAGCCCCCAGGACTACGCAGCGCGCTTCGGCGCCTGATCAGGGAGCGACAGCCATGCTGGAAATGCGGACTTCGTGTGAGCACTGCGCCAAGGCGTTGCCGATGGAGAGCAAGGAGGCGGTGATCTGCTCCTATGAATGCACCTTTTGCACGGAATGCGCGGCGGGGCCGCTGCAGGAGCGGTGTCCGAACTGTCGCGGGGAGCTGGTCAGGCGTCCGCGGCGGGTAGCGAAAGAAGCTCAAGACACCTGACAGCAAGGCACGGCACGGCACGGCCATGGCGATCCGCCGATGTGACCGCTCTGAGGCAGACTTCTGATCGCGGCCATGGGCCGCTCCTACAGATACACCTCTGCTGTAGGAGCGGCCCATGGCCGCGATCGCATCAACGCGAATCATCACGCCATCACCGCAACAACCCCGCCTCCGCGCGGATCGGCTCCGGCGTAGGCTCGCCCAGCAAATCCAGCACGGCGATCTCCAGACCGCGGCTGAGGGCGTCCAGCGGCAGGTGGTTGGGCTGGGTGCCGAAAGGGTCGGCGATCTGGTCGCCCAGGGCGTCCAGGCCGAAGAAGGTGTAGGCCAGCACCAGCACCGCCAGCGGCGTGAACCAACCCAGGCTGTCCACCAGGCAGAACGGCAGCAGAAAGCAATAGACGTGCACCACCCGGTGCAGCATCAGGATGTAGGGATAGGGAATGGGCGTCTGGCGAATGCGTTCGCAGCCGCTGAGCACCGCGGTCAGCCGGTCCAGCTGGTTGTCGACATTGGCGATCAGTGGATCACCAAGCCCTTCCTGTCGTGCCCGGGCAACCAGCATAGTGCCCAGCCGGCGGATCAGCGCACTGGGTCGGTGAGGGGCCGCGAGCAGGGTTTCCTCCCCCGCCAGCACGCGCTGCAGATCAGCAGACGGCGCTTCCCGGCGCAGGTGATCACGCAGCGCATAACCAAAGGCCAACAGCGGGGTCAGCAGCTGGCGGCGCTCAGCTGCGTTCAGGCTAGGCAACAGGGTCTCGACCTGGCGCGCCAGGTTGCGTCCGGCGATCAGCAGTTCGCCCCACAGACCACGCGCCTCCCAGAAGCGCTGGTAGGCGGTGGTGTTGCGAAAGCCGAGAAAGATCGCCAGGGTCAGGCCCCAGAGGGTCAGCGGGGTGGTGGTCAGGCCGAAGTCGAAGCGCAGGATGACGCCATGGCTGAGGGTTACCGCCAGGCTCAGCAGCATCACATAGAGCAGCTTGCGCCAGATCGCCTGGACGATGGACCCGCGTATCGTGAACAGCAGTTCGCGCAGCGAGGGATTCTGGGGGCGGGTGATCACCGGTAAGGCCGAGGCAGTCTGAGATGAATCAGCGCCACCCGCTCACCGGCCACCGAACGTCGCTCTTCGATGGCATAGGGGGTGAAGCCCAAGGCTTGGTAGAGCAGTAGCCCCACCACGTTAGCGTTGAAACAGGAAAGGACCACTTCACGAGCGCCGTGTGTCTCGAACGCGCGCCCTATCATCATCTTCAGCAGGTAACGTCCGACCCCCTGCCCCCGGTAGGCGGGATCAACGATGGCATTGCCAATCGCATACACCTCATCCGCCCACCTGCAGAAGTTGGAAAATCCCACCACTTGCCCATCCGCCACCACGACGCGATTGTCACGACGCTCCGCGATGGCGGCCTGCAATTGAACTGGGGTGAGCGGGAATTGGGCACGGGGAAACCAGAACATCAGCTCCGTGGGGTTCTTGGAGAATTCACATAGGGCGGGCAGGTCACTGTCCTGGACCGGCCGATGGCTTAGCTGCAAGGTGAGGTCCTCGGGTCGATGGCTGGACGATCCTGCCCAGCTTTTTGGCTTAGCTACCAAACACTATCCCGACCAGCACCCCGCCGGCCAGCAGCCACAGCGGATGCCAGCGGGTAAATAGCGACCCCAGAGCACCCGCCGCCAGGATCAGCACCCACAGCGGCGTGGTGGCCACGCTCGCGCCCACCAGCCAGGCACTGGCGGCTACCAGGCCGACGGTGACCGGCACCAGTCCGGCCTGCAGATGACGGCGCCAGGGGCGGTCGGCGAAGCGTTGCCAGAGGTGCAGCACGCCGAGGGTCAACAGCGAGGACGGTACGAACTTGGCCAGGGAGGTCACCAGCAGACCCGGCCAGCCGGCCACGTGCCAGCCGATCAGCGGGACGATCATCAGGTTGGGACCGGGCGCCGCCTGGGCCAGGGCGAACAGGGCGGCGAAGTCGGCGGCGCTCATCCAGCCGTGCACCGTCACCACCTGGCGCTGCATCTCCGGCAGCACCGAATTGCCACCGCCAAAGGCCAGCAGCGAGAGCTGGGTGAAGATCAGGGCCAGGGCCAGCAGGGTCGCGCTCATAGGCCCTGCCGATAGCTGAGCAGGACGCTGATCGGGGTGAGCACCAGCATGGTCCAGAGCAGCGGCAGCTTGAACAGCGCCAAGGCGAGAAAGGCCAGGCAGGCGATGCCCAAAGCCAGCCAGCGACCGCGCAAGGGCTGAATGAGCTTGACCGCCATGGCTACCAGCAGGCCGGCGGCCGCGGCCGCGAGACCGGCGAAGGCGCGACCCACCAGGGGGTCGTCATGGTAGCGGTCGTAGAGCACGCCCAGGCCGACCACCACCAGGGTCGGCCCCACCAGCAACCCGGCGGCAGCGGCCAGGGCGCCGCTCCAGCCGGCGAATCTCATGCCCACCGCCACCGAGAGGTTGATGATGTTGCCGCCCGGCAAGAACTGGCAGAGGCCGAGCAATTCGGTGAATTCCTCCGCCGACAGCCAGCGCCGCTTCTCCACCAGGTAGCGCCGCGCCAGCGGCAGCACCCCACCGAAGGCCGTGATGCCCAGGCCGAAGAAACCGAGGAAGAGATCGCGGCGCCGCGGCCGGTGCAGGGTGGAGTCGTTGTCCATGGGCAGGGGTTCGTCAGATCCAGAGTGACAACAATAGCGTACCGGCAAGACCGGTGACGGAAACCAGGGTCTGCAGCACCGACCAGACCCACAGTGTCTGCTTGAGCTCCAGGCCGAAATACTCGCGCACCATCCAGAAGCCGGCGTCATTGACGTGGCAGAAGAACACCGAGCCGGCGCCGATGGCCAGGGCGATCAGCGAGGCCTGCGGCCCGGCCAGCCCGGCCACCACCGGCGCCAGGATACCGGCCGTGGTGGTGGTCGCCACCGTCGCCGAGCCGGTCGCCTGGCGCAGCGCCACGGCGATCAGCCAGGCCAGCAGGATGTAGGGCAGATGGGCGCCCTCGGCGACCTTGGCCACGGTGTGGCTGACCCCGGCGTCGAGCAGGGTCTGCTTGAGGCCACCGCCGGCGCCGATGGTGAGCAGCAACGCGGCGATGGGCGCCAGGCTCTTGCGCAGCACGCCACCGACGCGCTCGCGCGGCATGCCACTGCCCCAGCCGAGCAGCACGGTGGCCGCCAGCACGGCGAGCCCCAGGGCGATCAGGGGTTCGCCAAGAAACTTCAGCCCCTCCGCCAGACCGCTGTGCGGGTCGAGGGCGACCTTGGCGAAGGTGCTGCCCAGCATCAGTAGCACCGGCAACAGGATCACCAGCAACGACAGACCGAAACCCGGCTGGCGCGCGCCCTGATCCCGGGCGCTGAACAACTCACCCAGCTCCGCCGGCGGCTGGATCGTCATGCGCTGCGACAGCCAGCCGCCGTACAGGGGACCGGCCAGGATCACCGCAGGGATGGCGATCACCAGGCCCAGGAGCATGGTCAGGCCAAGGTCCGCGTGCAATGCCCCGACCGCGATCAGCGGACCGGGGTGCGGCGGCAGCAACGCATGCAGGGTGGTCATCCCGGCCAGGGCCGGAATGGCGATGCGCAGCAACGGCTGCCCGGAGCGCTGCGCCATGACGAAGATGATGGGGACCATCAGTACCAGGCCGACCTCGAAGAACAGCGGCAGGCCGATCACCATGGCCACCAGGGCCATGACCCAGGGCAGGCTGCGACCCTTGCCCAGGCCCAGCAGGGTGCTGGCGATGCGATCGGCGGCACCGGACTCCGCCATCAGCGCACCGAGCATGGAGCCCAGAGCGATGATGATGCCGGCCTCGCCGAGGATGCCACCCGCGCCCTTGCTGAAGGCCTTGGCCACGGCTTCGGCGGGCAGCCCGGCCCCCAGGCCGGCGATGAAGGTGCCGATGAGAATGGCCAGGAAGGGTGGCAGCCGGGTGACGCCAATCAGCAGGACGATGGCCAGGATGGCGGCCAGGCAGCAAGAGATCAGCCGGGTGTCGTGGGCGACCCAGGCGAGCGCAGCAGGATCCACAGGTGACTCCTTGTAACTTATTGTTTCAGGAATACCTTAACCGAAACGGGGTCCGAGGTACGACGTAAATCGAAATAACCCCTTTCGCTTATTGCACTTAGCTTGCGAACCTCAGGCGTTTCGCAGGATCCAAACTGCGTTCGGTCATGACCGAATCCCTTACCCTTTGCTCGCAGGCGGTTGGCATGAACGAAACCTCTACTCTCTGGCAGCAGACCCTCGCCCAGTTCCGCGACGGCACCGGTTCCACCCTGCCCACCCCGGGCAGTGGCGCGGCGGCGACCGTGGCGGCCTGCCTGGGCGTCGCGCTGGTCCTCAAGGGCTTGAAGCTCAGCCAGCAGCGCCAGCCGGTGACCCGCCACGCCGAGCTGATCACCCTGGGCGAGCGCCTGCAGGAAGCCCTGAGCACCTGTGCCGATGCCGATGTGCAGGCCTTCGCCAACTACCTGGAAGCCGATCGTCAGGCCAGTGGCGCCGGCGCCGAGGGCGAACGTCGCCAGCAGGCGCTCAACCTGGCCGCGGCCAACGCCGTGCAGATTCCCATCGCTACCGCTCAGCTGTGCCTGGAAGCCCTGGATCTCGCCGTGATCGCCACGCCGCTCACCGTCGAACCGCTGCGCAGCGACACTCTGGCCGGCGGTCGCCTGGTGCATGGTGCCCTCGGTGCGGTGCTGACCACCGTGGATGCCGACCGCAATGGCCTGAAATCCGGCGACGCCCGGGAAGCCGCGCGGCAGATGCGCGACAAGCTCCAGCAGCAGGCCGATCAGCGACTCGCCCAGCTGAGCGCCACCCCCGTTCCGCCGGCCATGGGCTGACGGCCGGTGCTGGCCCGCCTGGGCTGGGTCCTGCGCGGACTCCAGCGACGCCTGTGGTTCCGCGCCACCCTGTTCTCGGTCGCCGGGGTGGCGACCGCCCTCCTCGCCCTGCTCCTGCGTGACCACATCCCGGCCAGTCTGCCGGCCAAGGTCGGCGCCGATGCCGTCGACAAGATCCTCACCATCATCGCCAGCAGCATGCTGGCGGTGACCACCTTTTCCCTCAGCACCATGGTGACGGCCTACAACGCCGCCGCCAGCAGCGTGACGCCCCGGGCCTATCCGTTGCTGTTGGAAGACAGCACCACCCAGAACGCCCTGGCCACCTTTCTTGGCTCCTTCCTGTTCAGCCTGGTCGGCATCATCGCCCTGAGCACCGGCCTCTACGGCGACAACGGCCGCGTGGTGCTCTTCGCCGTCACCCTGGTGGTGATCCTGCTGATCGTCTTCACCCTGCTGCGTTGGATCGACCACCTCTCCCGGCTGGGGCAGCTGGATGCCACCAGCGACAGCATCGAAGACGCCGCCCGGCATAGCCTGCAGCGCTGGTTGACCCATCCTTACCTGGGTGGGGTGGCGGCGCCGGTCGATGAACCCGCCAACGGCCGCCCGGTCCTGGCGGACCGCACCGGTTATCTGCAACGGGTAGACATGCCGCTGCTGGCGGACCTCTGCGGCGACCGCGGTCGCCTGCGCCTGGCCGCCCTGCCCGGCGCCTTTCTCGATCCGGCGCAGCCGCTGCTCTGGGTGGAAGGCCTACCGCCGGAAAAGGACGCGCGCCTGCGTGCCGCCTTCACCCTGGATGCGCGCCGGGTGCACGACCAGGATCCGCGCTTCGGCCTGACGGTGCTGGGCGAGATCGCCACCGGGGCGCTGGTGCCTTCGCGCAGCGATTCGGGCACCGCCATCGCCATCCTCGGTCGCGCCCAACGGCTGCTCACCGAACTCACCGAAAGGCGCGAGCCCGTCGAGCCTCGCTATCCGCGGATCGAGGTGCCGGAGCTGTCGCTGGACGATCTCTTCGACGACTTCTTTCTGCCGGTGGGCCGCGACGCGGCGCCCCTGGTGGAGGTGGGCATGCGGCTGCAGAAATCCCTGGCGCGCCTGGCGGTCCAGGGCGATGCGCGGATCAGGCGCGAGTGCCTGCGGCATTCCCGCCTGGCGCTGGCCCGGGCCGAAGCCACCCTGGGCCAGGCCGAAGACCGCGTCATCCTCCAGCAGCTGGCTGCGGACGTCGAACGCCTCTGCGCCTCCCGCTAGCGCGGCAAGGCTAGCGCGACCAGGCCGGGTCGGTGGTGAAGGCGATGGTCAGCCAGCGGTCCGGGCCCTCGCCGCCAATGGCCTCGCCGATCTCGTCGCGGATGGCGTCCCATTCGTCCAGGGTCTTGGCCGGCCAGCCCAGCGGCACGATGAAGTACAGCTCGATCTGCCGGGCTCGGCCGACCTTGGCCACATAGGCACGGTAGTCGAGAAAGCCGAAGCGCGAAACCATGCCCTGGGCGACCTCATCGACCTGCTGCTTGAGTTGCGGCGGGGTCACCATGAGGATTTCCGTGAAGGCCTGCCAGACCAGCTTCAGCGGTATGGGAATGATGAGTACGCAGATGATCGCCAGCACCAGGGGATCGATGTACGGCGTGATCCAGGCATAGGCCGTGCCTTCGGCCAGGGCGCCAACCAGGAAGGCCAGTACCAGGGCGGCCGAAATGCTGCCCGACATGATCCAGCTCTTGATGTCGAGCTTGAGAAAGTCCGACTGGATGTCCCGGTTCAAGCGATGCACGAGGGCGGCGAAGCCAAAGCAGCATACCGCAGCGACCAGTGCATAGAGCAGCGCCATGCCGAACGCCAGCGCCTTGCCGCCGCTCATCAGGCTGATGATCGAGTTGACCAACGCGTAACAGGCCACGATGCACAGCACGCTGCCGTTGAGGGCGAGCACCATGGGTTCCAGGTGCCAGAACCCCATGTTGAAGCGCTCGGCCAGTCGCCGGTCGCCCTCCGCCTCCTGGCCGTGTCTATGGATCAGCATGGCCACCAGCAGCGCCACGCCACTCATGAAGGCGTCGGTCAGCGAATAGAAGCCGTCGAAGACGATGGCATAGGAACCCGACAGCACCCCGAAGGCGATGCCCACGACCGCCAGGACCACCGTGACGACGATGGAGAAGCGCAGCACCGTGCGCTCGTTGCCTAGGCGTTTCAGCATGATTCACTCCAGCCACGGGATCGCCGCCAAGGGCGGCAAACAGGTTCAATTGAGGCCAATCATAGAGGTCAGCAGGCTAGCCTGCATGGGCAGTTCGGCAAGGCTTCCATGCACGGACGCAATCAAAAGCCGGCAGGCTTCGGGTGTACACTGCACCGGTGCTTCTTTCCTTCAAGGCCTCTGACAGCAGCCTCTTCCGTATCCCAGAATCCTCAACGGCGACCCACCATGATCGAAGTTACCGAACGTTCCATCGCCGAGTTGCGTCGCGCACTCGAAACCGGCCAGACCACTGCGGTGCAGCTGGTCGAGGCGTACCTGGCCCGTATCGATGCCTACGACCCGCCCGCCAGCGCCACCGCGCTCAATGCCGTGGTGGTGCGCAATCCCGAGGCCCTGGCCGAAGCCGCCGAGTCCGATCGCCGTCGCGCCCGGGGCGAGACCCTGGGGCCGCTGGATGGCATCCCCTACACCGCCAAGGACAGCTATCTGGTCAAGGGGCTGACCGCCGCCTCCGGTAGTCCGGCGTTCAGGGACCTGGTCGCTCAGCGCGATGCCTTCACCATCGAGCGGCTGCGCGCCGCCGGTGCCATCTGCCTGGGCAAGACCAACATGCCGCCCATGGCCAACGGCGGCATGCAGCGCGGTGTCTATGGCCGCGCGGAAAGCCCCTACAACGCTGGCTATCTCACCGCGCCCTTCGCCTCCGGGTCCTCCAATGGCGCCGGCACCGCCACCGCGGCCAGCTTCGCCGCCTTCGGCCTGGCCGAGGAAACCTGGTCCAGCGGGCGCGGCCCGGCGTCCAACAATGGGCTCTGCGCCTACACTCCCTCGCGCGGGGTCATCTCGGTGCGTGGCAACTGGCCGCTGACGCCGACCATGGACGTGGTGGTGCCCTATGCCCGCACCATGGCCGATCTGCTGGAAGTGCTCGACGTGGTAGTGGCGGACGATCCCGACACCTCCGGCGACCTCTGGCGCCTGCAGCCCTGGGTGCCACTGCCCAAGGCCTCGGAGGTCCGCCCGGCCCGCTATAGCGACCTGGCCGTCGACGCGAGCGCCCTGGCCGGCAAACGCCTCGGCGTGCCGCGCATGTTCATCAACCAGGACCCGGAGGCCGGCACCAGCGACAATCCCGGCATCGGAGGCCCCACCGGCCAGCGCATCCATACCCGGCCCTCGGTCATCGCCCTCTGGGAACAGGCCCGCGCCGCCCTGAAAGCGGCCGGCGCCACCGTGGTGGAGGTGGACTTCCCGCTGGTGTCCAATTGCGAAGGCGACCGCCCCGGCGCGCCCACGGTGTTCAACCGCGGCATCGTCTCCCAGGCCTTTCTCCACGACGAACTCTGGGACCTGTCCGCCTGGGGCTTCGACACCTTCCTGCGCGACAACAACGATCCCAACCTGAACCGGCTGGTGGACGTCGAAGGCGAGCTGATCTTTCCCCACGAACCCGGCACCCTGCCCAACCGTGAAGGCGACCTGGCCGCCGGCATGGCCGAATACGTGCGCATGGCCGAGCGGGGGCTCAAGACCCTGGACGAGATCACCACCCTCCCCGACGGCCTGCGCGGCCTGGAACACACGCGTAAGATCGACCTGGAAGACTGGCTGCAGGCCCAGGACCTGGACGCGGTGCTCTTTCCCACAGTGGCCGACGTGGCGCCGGCGGATGCCGAGATCAATCCCGCCTCGGCCGACATCGCCTGGAGCAACGGCGTCTGGGTCGCCAACGGCAACCTCGCCATCCGCCACCTGGGCGTGCCGACCGTCACCGTACCGATGGGCGTGATGGCCGACATCGGCATGCCGGTGGGCCTGACCTTCGCCGGGCGGGCCTATGACGACTCGAATCTGCTCAGGCTCGCCGCCGCCTACGAGGCGACCGGCTCCAAACGCCAGGTACCGCCGCGGACACCGCCGCTGGTGGGTTGAGGGTAGACGGCGTGGACGCTGGCCGCCGCGCTTCATCCGGCGGTCAGCAGCGGATCGCGACGTCTGGCGGTTAGGCGCGCTAACCGACGTGTCCAGTCGGGTGCGGGTTATCCGGACGCCGCCAGCGGCCTAAGGTGGGCTCCAGGCGGGTGCCGTTTGCCGGCGCCGCCGCCCACCTCATTCCGTCCTGCGCGAGGGTACCGCCATGCAGCATCCATCGAATCGTCTGACCGGGCGCGCGCTGCTGTCGCTCGTCCTGCTGAGTAGTCCCTGGAGCGGCGTCGCCGCAGCCGAATCCACCACGGAACGCAACCAGCGCCTGGTCGAACGGGCCTTCGCGAACTGGAGCGCGGGCCGTGGCAGTCTCTTCGACGACCTGCTCTCGCCCACGGTGGTCTGGACCATCCAGGGCAGCGGTCCGGCGGCGGGCACCTACCACGGCCGCGAGGACTTCCTGGAGCGCGCCGTACGTCCCTTCGCTCAGCGTCTGGCCACACCCATCGTGCCCCGGGTACAGGCCATCTGGGCGCGCGAGGACCAGGTCGTGGTGCGCTGGAATGGCACGGCCACCGCGCGCGATGGCGCGCCCTATCGCAATGAATACGTATGGATCTTCAAGCTGGACGGGACGCGTGCGACCCAGGTCGAGGCCTTTCTCGATCTCGTCCCCTACCAGGACGTCATCGACCGTATCGCCTTGGCAGACTCCTCGTCCGCCAGGCCCACCGGGGAACGGCAGGCGCCATGACGCCCCGCCGTTGCACGCGTGGCCCAAGACGCCCAGCTCAGACGACGCTTCGGCCGGGCGCCTAGTGACCATCCCAGAGCGTCAGCGCCAGGGCGATGGCGCCCTCGATGACCGGTAACTCCACCCCGTCCCGCGCCATGGGTGAAATGCCCAGCAACAGGCCTTCGAACACTGTCGCCAGGGCGCGAGCGTCGGTGTCTTCGGCGAGGTCGCCACGGGCGATACCGCGGCTGACGCACGCCAACAGGCCCTGGCGGATCCGGGCGCGGGCTTCGCGCAGCGGCAGTGGAATGCTGGAGTCTTCTTCCGCATAGGAGCCCAAAGTGCCGAGCGCCACCAAGCAGCCCTTGGGCAACTGCGCGTCACACTGCATCCGCGCGGAACGCCCGAGGGCCGAGGCGATCGCCTCCCGGGGCGTCAACGTCTCGTCGAACAAGGGGTCGTTCACCCGGCCATGGGTTTCCATGTAGCGAGCGACCACCTCCTTGAACAGCGCCTCCTTCGAACCGAAGGCCGCATAGAAGCTGGGCGCGGTGATGCCGCCGCCGATGGCCGCCTTGAGCCGACTCAGGGAGGTCGCCTCATAACCATACCGCCAGAACAGCAGCAGCGCGTCATCGATTGCCTGGGTACGGTCAAACGACCGGGGACGTCCTACCTGAGCCACAGCGGATCTCCTCGCCAGAATCGATTTTTATACTAGACGATACAGAATTCATTGACCAGTCAGGCGGTCGGCTGCTTAGATATATACCGATCGATACATATCTAAGGAGCATTGCCGTGACCTTGACACCCGATCCCGAACGCCTGCCCGTTGCCGCGCTATTGGCGCTGGCGATGACCGGTTTCATCTGCATCATGACCGAGACCCTGCCCGCCGGCCTGCTCCCCGAGATCGCCCAGGGGCTCACGGTCTCCCCGGCCCTGGCCGGCCAGACGGTGACCGCCTATGCCGCCGGCTCGTTGGTTGCCGCGATTCCCCTCACCCTGGCGACGGCGCGCTGGCGGCGGCGCCGGGTGTTGCTGGCGACCATCCTGGGCTTCTTGCTGTTCAACACCCTGACCGCGCTCTCCTCCAGCTATGCGCTGACGCTGATCGCCCGCTTCGCCGCCGGAGCCGCGGCCGGCCTGGCCTGGAGTCTGCTGGCCGGCTATGCCCGGCGTCTGGTAGTGCCGCGCCTGCAAGGGCGAGCGATGGCCATTGCCATGATCGGTACCCCGGTTGCCCTGTCCCTGGGCGTGCCTCTGGGAACCTGGCTAGGCGGTCTGCTGGGTTGGCGGCTGGCGTTCGCGGCCATGTCCGCTCTCACCCTAGGCCTGATCGTCTGGGTCCTGGCCAAGGTCCCCGACTATCCGGGGCAAGCCGAGGGTCAGCGACTACCGCTGCGGCAGGTGTTCGCCACGCCCGGCATTCGCGCCATCCTCGGTGTGGTCTTTACCTGGATGCTGGCCCACAACCTGCTCTACACCTATATCGCGCCCTTCGTGGCCCAGGCCGGCCTGGACGATCAGGTTGACCGGGTGCTGCTGACCTTCGGGGTGGCCTCGCTGGCGGGAATCTGGATCACCGGGCGGATCGTCGATCACAGCCTGCGGCGCGCCGTGCTGGTGAGTCTTGCCGGCTTCGCCGCGGTCGCGCTGCTGCTGGGGCTCAACCGTGATTCGGCGATGGCGCAGTACCTGGGCATCTTCGCCTGGGGGCTGACGTTCGGCGGCGCGGCCACCCTGCTGCAAACCGCCCTGGCGGATACCGCGGGCAGCGGCGCCGATGCAGCCCTGGCGATGAACGTGGTGACCTGGAACAGCGCCATCGCCGGGGGTGGCATCCTAGGCGGCCTGTTGCTAGAAGGCGTCGGCCCCCAGGCCCTGAGCTGGGCCGTGGTGACCTTGTCGCTGGGCGCCCTGGCCATCGCGACGGGTGCCCGGCACCACGGCTTTCCGGCGGGCACCCGGGCGAGCGTCTTACCCGTCCTGGGCCACTGACCGTCCGCGCGGGCACCCGGCCCGCGCCCTTCAGCCCCGGTGCGGGACCGCCTCCCGCGTCTCGCCCTGGAAGAAGGCCGGCGCACGCCAGCGGGCGAACAGCATCAGCACCAGACCCAGGGCCAGGATCACCACGGCGATGATGAACACCAGGCCGATACCGCCCAGGTGCGAGCCGCTGCCGAAGTCCGGCGACAGGCTGGCGATGGCGGTCTGCCAGAAGATCACCGAGAGGATGATGGCGCCGAGCAGCGGGCAGAGGCCCCGCAGCAGCGCATGGCGCAGGCTGTCGAACAGGCTGCGGCGGAAATACCATACGCAGGCATAGGCGGTCAGCGAGTAGTAGAAGCAGATCATCATGCCCAGGGCGGTGATGGTGTCCGCCAGGACGTTGTCGCTGAGGGTGCGCATGACCACATAGAAACCGCCCGTGGCAATACCGGCGGCGATGGTGGCATAGCGCGGCGTGCGCGAGCGCGGGCAGATGTGGGCGAAGCGGCGCGACACCGCACCGTAGTACCCCATCGCTAGCAGGGTGCGCGCCGGGGAGATGAAGGTGGATTGCAGGGAGGCGGCGGTACTGGCCAGCACCGCGATGGACATCAGGATCGCCAGCGGCCCCATCACCGGTCCCGCCAGGTGGGCGAAGACGTTTTCCTGGATCTCGGGATTGCCCAGCCCCAGGCCGGCGTCGCCAATGCCGGCGAATTGCAGGGTGGCCGCGGCGGTAAAGAGGTACAGCAGCAGGATCAGCAGCACCGTGACCGTCGCCGCGCGCCCCGGCACCTTCTGGCTGCCCACCGACTCCTCGCTCACCGTCAAGCAGACATCCCAACCCCAGAAGATGAAGATCGACAGCGACAGCCCGGCGGCAAAGGCGGAAAAGGATTCGACGTTGAAGGGGTTGAACCACTCGGGGTGGAAGACCACCGGCGCCGCCGCTGGCGCGGCGTTGAAGGCCGCCAGCGAGAAGCCGACCAGCACCAGCAGTTGCAGGGCGACCAGCCCGTACTGGACGCTCATGGTCATGCCGATGCCGCGGCAGCTGATCCAGACCGCGATGGCGATGAACACGCAGCAGGTGACGATGTTCACCAGCAGGTGCTGCGACAGCGCCGCCAGCTCCGCTCGACCGCTGAGCTGGGCGAGAAAGAGATAGAAGAAGTCCACCGCCACCCCGGCGAGGTTGGACAGCACTATGGTGGTGGCCGTCACCAGGCCCCAGCCGCCGATCCAGCCGATCATGGGGCCGAAGGCGCGGGTCGACCAGGTGAAGGAGGTGCCGCTGTCCGGATCCACGGCGTTCAGCTCGCGATACCCCAGGGCCACCAGCAGCATCGGCAGGAAGCCGACGATGAAGACCGCGGGCAGGTAGACGCCCACCTCGCGCACGGTCGGCCCCAGGGCGCCGGTCAGGGTGTAGACGGGGGCGATGGTGGAAATGCCCAGCACCACGCAGGCGAGTAGCCCCAGGGAGCCGGCGGCCAGGCCCTTAGCGGACGGATCGGCCAGGGCTTCCGGCCCGGCGGTGGCCGGAGCGCCTGCAGGTGCGCCCTTGCTCTGTTCAGTCATAGGTCTCTGCCCTGCTGTTGGTATTGTTGTTCAGAGTCCAGCGTGCGCGGCAAGGTGCCTAACGCGATGCGGCATGGCGCTGGCAGGCGTCCCGAAAGGCGTCTAACAGCGTCAGGGATTCGGGGCTCTCGCGGAAATTCCACTCGGGATGCCACTGCACCCCGACGACGAAGCCGGGGGCGTCGGCCAGGGACACCCCTTCCACCAGACCATCCGGCGCCAGGGCTTCGATGCGCAGCCCCTGCGCCAGGCGGTCGATACCCTGGCTGTGCAGGGAATTCACCTGGAAGCTGGCCGGCAGGCCGAGGCGCTCGAACATCCCACCCGGTGGCACCTGGACCGGATGGGTGGGCGCGTACTGCTCGGCCAGCAATTCGCTCTGGGGCTCGCGGTGATCGGCATGCCCGGGCAAATCCTGCACCCGCTGGTGCAGGCTGCCACCGAGGGCCACGTTGAGCTCCTGAAAGCCGCGGCAGATGCAGAACACCGGAATGCCGCGATCGATGGCCAGCCGTAGCAGCGGCAGGGTGTAGGCGTCACGGGAGGCGTCGTGGTGGGTGCCGGCGAGACTCGCCGGTCCCTGGTAGTGATGGGGCTCGACATTGGAGGGCGAGCCGGTGAACAGCAGGCCGTCCAGGTGCTCCAGCAGCGCCTGGGGATCGCTCGGCACGCTGCGCGCCGGCAGCACCACCGGCAGGCCGGCATGACCCGCGGCCTCGACGTACTTGTCGCCGACGGTATGGGAATCGTATTTGCCGAGCGTCTGCCGGCACGCCGTCACGCCGATCAGGGGCATAGGGGACATGGCTTATCTCCAGAGTGCCCGCCTGGATCAGGCGGGCGGACAGGGTCAGATACCGAGGCGATCGCGCAGCTGGTAGTAGGTCGCGCCCAGCGCGGTGAAGGGCACGCGCAGGAGTTGCCCGCCCGGGAAGGGATAGTGCGGCAGGCCGGCGAAGGCATCGAAGCGCTCGGCCTGGCCGCGCAGGGCCTCGGCCAGCACCTTGCCCGCCAGGTGGGTATAGGTGACGCCGTGGCCACTGCAGCCCTGGGAATAGTAGATGTTGTCGCCGAGACGTCCCACCTGGGGCAGTCGCGACAGCGTGAGCAGGAAGTTGCCGGTCCAGGTGAAGTCGATCTTCACGTCCTTGAGCTGCGGGAAGGTCTGCAGCATCTTCGGCCGGATGATGGCCTCGATGTCCGCCGGATCCCGGGCGCCATAGACCACGCCACCGCCGTAGATCAGCCGGCGATCGGCGCTGAGGCGGAAGTAGTCGAGCAGGTAGTTGCAGTCTTCCACGCAATAGTCCTGGGGCAGCAGGCTGCGCGCCATGTCCTCGGACAGCGGCTCGGTGGTGAGCACCTGGGTGCCGCAGGGCATGGACTTGGCAGCCAGTTCCGGCACCAGCCCGCCCAGGTAGGCGTTGCCGGCCACCACCACGAAGCGCGCCTTCACCTGGCCATTGGCGGTATGCACCACGGGGTTGGCACCGCGGTCGATACGGGTAGCGGCGCTCTGCTCATAGAGCTTGCCGCCCAGGGAGGCCACCGCCGCCGCCTCGCCCAGGGCCAGGTTGAGCGGATGGATATGGCCGCCGCTCATGTCCAGCAGGCCGCCCAGATAGCGATCGGTGCCGACCACCTCGCCGATGCCGGCCTTGTCGAGCAGGTGCAGCTGGGTATGGCCATAGCGCTCCCAGAGCTTCTTCTGGGCTTCCAGGTGGCCGAGCTGCTTGCCGGTCAGGGCGGCGAAGACGCCGCCGTCCTTGAGATCGCACTGAATGTCGTAGCGGGCGATGCGCTCGCGAATGATGCGACCACCCTCGAAGGCCATCTCGCCCAGCAGTTGCGCCTGCTTGGGCGGCAACTGGCGCTCGATGGCATCGATGTCGCGGCTGTAGCTGTTGACGATCTGACCGCCATTGCGCCCCGAGGCGCCGAAGCCGATCCGCGCCGCCTCCAGCACCGTCACGCTGAAGCCGTGCTCCAGCAGGAACAGCGCGGTGGAAAGCCCGGTGTAACCGGCGCCGATGACGCAGACATCGGTCTCGACACTGCCGTGCAGCGCCGGGTATTCGGTGTGGAGGTTACGCGAAGCCGCGTAGTAGCTGCCGACATGTTGTTGCATGGTGAGATTCCTCTGCTTGCGATTCCGGCGGCTGCACCGGAAGCGCCGCGCCTGTTCAGAGCTTGATCCAGGTCGCCTTGAGTTCGGTGTATTTGTCGAAGGCGTGCAGCGACTTGTCGCGTCCGTTGCCGGATTGCTTGAAGCCGCCGAAGGGCGCCGTCATGTCGCCGCCATCATACTGGTTGACCCAGACGCTGCCCGCACGCAAGGCCCGCGCCACGCGATGGGCACGGGAGATATCCCGCGTCCAGACGGCCGCGGCCAGGCCATAGGGGGTGTCGTTAGCGATGCGCACGGCCTCTTCTTCATCCTCGAATTCGATCACCGCCAGCACCGGGCCGAAAATCTCTTCCCGGGCGATGCGCATGGCGTTGTCCACCCCTTCGAAGATCGTCGGGGTCACGTAGCTGCCACCGGTCTCGGTCAGGGCGCGCGCGCCCCCGCTCACCAGCCGGGCACCCTCGGCGCGGCCCGCTTCGATGAAACCCAGCACGGTGCGCAGATGGCCTTCGTCCACCAGGGCGCCGACGCGGGTGCTGGGGTCCAGCGCATGGCCGGGCGCCCAGGCCTGCAGCGCCTCCGCCACCAAGGCCAGGAAACGCTCCTTGATCGAGCGCTCGACCAGCAGCCGCGAGCCGGCCACACAGACCTCGCCCTGGTTGAAGGCGATGGCCGCCGCGGCCGCTTCGGCAGCGGCCACCAGATCCGGGGCATCGGCGAAGACGATGTTGGGACTCTTGCCGCCCGCCTCCAGCCAGACCCGCTTCATGTTCGATTCGCCGGCATAGATCAAGAGCTGCTTGGCGATGCGGGTGGAGCCGGTAAAGACCAGGGTGTCGACATCCGCATGCAGCGCCAGCGCCTGGCCGACGGTGTGACCGTAGCCGGGCAGCACGTTGAACACCCCTGCCGGGATGCCGGCTTCCAGCGCCAGCCCCGCGATGCGGATGGCGGTCAGCGGCGACTTCTCAGAGGGCTTGAGGATCACCGAATTGCCGGTCGCCAGCGCCGGACCCAGCTTCCAGCAGGCCATCATCAAGGGGAAATTCCAGGGCACGATGGCCGCGACCACCCCCACCGGTTCGCGGGTCACCAGGCCGAGCTGGTCGCGCGGCGTGGGCGCCACCTCGTCGTAGACCTTGTCGATGGCCTCGGCGCTCCAGCGGATGGCATTGGCCGCCGCCGGGACGTCGATACCCAGGGCATCGCCGATGGGCTTGCCCATGTCCAGGGTTTCCAGCAGGGCCAGCTCCTCGGCGTTCGCCAGCAACAGCTCGGCGAAGGCGATGAGTACCCGCTTGCGCTGCGCCGGCGCCTGATGCGCCCAGTCACCCCGCACGAAGCTGGCCCGTGCGGCCTGTACAGCCACTTCGGCATCCTCGGCCATGCAACTGGCCACCCGGGCCAGGTGACGACCATCCACCGGGCTCAGATCGTCGAAGGTGGCGCCGCCCAGGGCAGCCTGGTAGCGGCCGTCGATGAAGGCGCGGGATTCGACGGTCAATGCCTGGGCGCGCCGCTCCCAGTCCTGTCGTGTCAGCACGGTCATGATTGCGCCTCCTAGACGGTATGCAGATACCAGTTGTATTCGAGATCGGAGATGGTGGTCTCGAACTCCTCCAGCTCGGCTTCCTTACAGGCGACGAAGATGTCGATGTACTCGGGGCTGATGTACTGGTTCATCACCGCGCTGTCGTCCAGGCGGCGCAGGGCGTCGCGCAGGTTGTTCGGCAGGCTCTGTTCGAGCTGCTCGTAGGAGTTGCCACTGACCGGCGCGCAGGGTTCGAGTTGCTGGGTCATGCCGTGATGAATGCCGGCCAGGATCGAGGCCATCATCAGATAGGGATTGGCGTCGGCCCCGGCGACCCGGTGTTCGATGCGGATCGCCTCGCTGCTGCCGGTGGGTACGCGCACCGCCACGGTACGGTTATCCAGGCCCCAGCTCGGGGCGTTGGGCACATAGAACTGGGCGCCGAAGCGGCGATAGGAATTGACGTTCGGACAGAGGAAGGCCATGGACGCCGGCAGGGTTTCCAGGATGCCGGCGATGGCATGGCGCAGCGGCGCATGGTGCTCGGGATCCTCGGTAGCGAAGATGTTCTGTCCGGTCTGCTTGTCCAGCAGCGAGATGTGCACGTGCAGGCCGTTGCCGGCCTGGCCGGGATAGGGCTTGGCCATGAAGGTGGAATCCATCTCATGGTCGTAGGCGATGTTCTTGATCAGCCGCTTGAGCAGCACCGCGTAGTCGCAAGCCTTGATGGCGTCCTCGACGTGATGCAGGTTGACCTCGAATTGCGCCGGCGCGGATTCCTTGACGATGGCATCGGCCGGCAGTCCCTGCTCCTTGGCGCCTTCGAGCATGTCCTGCAGGCAATCCACGTATTCGTCCAGGTCGTCGATCAGATAGACCTGGGTGGAGACCGGTCGCTTGCCGGAGATCGGCGAGCGCGGCGGCTGCGGCCGGCCGTTCACGTTCTCCTGGTCGATCAGGTAGAACTCCAGCTCGAAGGCGGCGCAGATGGTCAGCCCCAGGTCATCGAATTTCTTCACCACCCGGCGCAGCACCTCGCGCGGATCGGCGAAGAACGGCGAGCCGTCCTGCTCGTGCATGGTCATCAGCAACTGCGCGGTAGGGCGCTTCTGCCAGGGCTCGTAGCTCAGGGTGCCGGGGATGGGAAAGCAGGTGCGGTCGGCATCGCCGATGTGCAGCCCCAGGCCGGTGCTTTCCACCGTGGAACCGTTGATGTCCAGGGCGAACAGCGAGGCCGGCAGATTGATGCCGCGCTCATAGACCTTGGACAGGCTGGCCCGCTCGACACGCTTGCCCCGGATGACGCCGTTCATGTCGGTGATCAACAGATCGACGTACTGGATCTCGGGGTGCTCCTTGAGAAAGCCGTTGGCTTCGGTGAGCTGGACGACGCGGGGGGATATCGAATTCATGGGAGGCATCCTTGACGCTGGCCCGCTTCGTTATGCTTGCTCGTGCGGGTCTGGCAGCGTGGCTGTGGGCGGTGGTCGCTGCAGGCGCCGACCCCGTCTGCCAAGGTCCGCCCTTCCACCTGATTGCCCTCGCGGGGCTGGGCCAGTATAAATTGGCATGAGCGCAACCCATATCGGCGAATCGGCAAAGGAAGAATGCACGGATGCAATATCAAATAGGCCATGCCGATCTCAAGCTGATCCTCGCCCTGGTGCGTGGCCGGACCCTGGCCCGAGCGGCCGAGCAGCTGCAGGTGGATGTCTCCACGGTGTTTCGCGCCATCCGCAAGCTCGAAGCCAATCTGCAGGTCGCGCTGTTCGACAAGACCCGCCGCGGCTACACCCCCACCCAGAGCGCCAAGGCTCTCGCCGAACAGGCCGAGCGCGCCGAACAGGCCCTCGAAGCGGCGCGGATCGCCCTCACCCATGGCGAGAACGTCATCAGTGGCACCGTCCGCCTGACCTGCACCGACGCCGTGCTGCGCAGCCTGCTCTTGCCGGGCCTGGCCGAACTCATGCCGCGCTATCCGGCGGTCGCCCTGGAAGTGGCCACCTCCAACACCTTCGCCAGCCTGAGTCGGCGGGATGCAGATATCGCTCTGCGCCTGTCGAACGCCCCGCCCGAACACCTGATCGGCCGGCGGCTCGGTCGCAGCTCCTACTTCGTTTGCGGCCATGAGCGCTATCGCAGCGGCTATGGCCCGTTGGCCACTGAATTGCCCTGGATCGCCCCGGACGACTCCCTGGCCGATCACGTCTCGGTCACCTGGTTGCGGCAGGCCTATCCCAGCCTCACCCCGCGCTATCGCTGCAGCAGCATGTCCTCGGTCGGCAGCCTGGTAGGTGCCGGTCTTGGCGTGGCCGCCCTCCCCGACTTCATGATCAGCAGCCTGGACGGCGTCGAACGCCTAGGTCCGGCGCTGCCAGGCTGCGACACCGATATCTGGCTGCTGACCCGCCCGGACAATCTGTCGCTGCGCTCGGTGCAGATCCTCTTCGATGAGCTGGCGAATCTGTTGAAAACCCGGATAGCGGATGTTTGCCAGGCCTGAAACGAAGCGCTCGTTCGTCGGCTTTAATGGCAACTTACCGGTAACTTTCCCAGTACCGCGTTCCACCCGAACACCCTTAAACAGAAGTTTTAACGAATTTTTCACGCCTTCTTGACGAGCTTTTTGAAGTTAAGGTCATCAACGCGACCTAACGCTTTCAAGTACTCTGCAGACACGCGGAGTCAAGTACGAAAAGTGCTGTTTCCAGGTAGGCCGTCGGCGACGAATTGCCTTAAAAAACAAGCCGGTTAGGCGATATCGAGAGTCATGGTGGTCAACTTCCACGGAGACAACGATGAGCAGCCGCTTCGCCATACCCGATAACCCCGACCGTGATTGTCTGTTGAACATTCACCGGCTTCTCACCTTGAGAATCGATCAACTGCGCAATGTCGATATGGGCAGCTCGCAACTGCAGGAGATTCTCTTCCAGTTCGAAGCCCTGACGGCAGAAACCATCCAACTGGTCGAGGAAGTCGCCGTGAGACTGGCGACCGAGGCGCATTAGCGGCCAGCGGCCGCAGCGTTCCGGGGCAGTGAAGTGTCCGGCGCGATACCGCATTCGCCACCACCTGCTCTGCTCGGAAGCGCGCTGGCTGGAGGGATTTGCGTCCAGCGAGGAGTGAGGACCGCAGGTCGGGATGCACCTGCGGGAAGCCTGTCGGGCGATAGATTGCAGGCAGCTCCTCCGCCCAGGGCATTCAGGCATTCAGGCATTCAGGGCCATGGCCGCATACAGGCCATCCTGCCTGACCAGTTCCTCATGAGTGCCCTGCTCCACCAGTTGCCCAGCCTGGATGACCAGAATCCGATCCGCCTGCCTGACGGTGCTGAGGCGGTGGGCGATGGAGATCAGGGTCCGCGGCCTTTGCAACGAAGCCAGGGCCGCGGCCATCGCCGCCTGGGTGCTGCTGTCCAGGGCGCTGGTCGCTTCATCCAGGAGGATGATCGGCGGATCGCGCAGCAGCATGCGGGCGAGGGACAGACGTTGGCGCTCGCCGCCGGACAGTTGATAGCCCCGGTCACCGACCCCGGCCCCCAGCCCCTCGGGAAGCCCGCGCACCGTGGCATCCAGCTGCGCCCTTTCCAGCGCCCACCAGAGTTCCGCCTCGCTCGCGTCGGGCTTGGCGAAGCGCAGGTTGGCCTGGATGCTGGCGTTGAGCAGGAAGGTATCCTGGGTCACGATGCCGACCAGGCTGGCCAGCGTCGCGAAGCTCAGCTCGCGGATATCGATGCCGTCGTAGCGGATACGCCCCTGATCGGCGTCGTACAGGCGCGCGAGGAGATAGGAGATGGTGGTCTTGCCAGAGCCGGTGGGGCCAACCAGCGCCGTGTGCTTTCCGGCCGGTATCTCGAACGTCAGATCCTTGAGTACGGCGCGATCGCCATAGGCGAAGCTGACGTTCTCGAAACGGATGCCCTGCTGGAAATCCTGCCGCGCAAGAGTCGTCGGTGAGCTCGCTTCGACGACCGTCGCAGGCGTATCCAGGTAGCTGAACACCCGCGCCAGCAAGGCGCGCCCCTTGGCGAATTCGATCCGCGTTTCAAAGATCTCCAGCAGCGGCCAGAGCAATTGCTCCTGCAAGGCGATAAAGGCCACCAGGGTGCCAATGGACACCTGCATCCCCAGGCCGATGAACAGACCGCCGCCCAGGAAGGTCAGCGCCGGCAGGAGATCCAGCGCCAGGAAGACGAGCGCGAATTCCCATTGTCCCGCCGTGCTGGCCTGGGTTTCCAGGCGCGCCAGCTGCGCGGAGTCACGCTGAAAGCGCTGCACGAGATAGTGCACGCGGCCCATGGTACGCGACAGGATGATGCCGCCGGCCGACAGGGACTCGGCGATGTTGGCGGAAAGGTCCGCCACCTGCTCCTGTTGCCGGTAGGTCACCCGCTCCCGAAGCTGGGCGACGCGGCCATTGATCCAGACCAGCAAGGGAATGACGGCGAAGGAGACACCCGCCAGGCGCCAGTCCAATAGCAGCATCGCCACCAGGGTCGCCGCCACGACGCTCAGATGCTTCGCCAGATCCGTGGCGGAGTGGGTCAGCAGGGTCTGCAGACCGGCGATGTCGCTGGACAGGCGCGCCTGCACTTCGCCCGCGCGGGTACCGGCGAAAAACGCCAGCGAGAGGTTCTGCAGGTGGCCGTACAGGCGGGTCCGCAGATCGTGCATGACGCTCTGGCCCACCCGAATCGCGACATAGGTCTGGGTCAGGTTGGCGATGGCATTGAACAGCGCCACCCCGACCAGACCGGCGGCTAGATAGACCAGCAGCGTCAGGTCCTTCGCCGGCAAGGCATCGTCGACGATGCTGCGGATCAGGAAGGGACTGATCACGCCGCTGATCCCGGCGACCGCGATCAGCAAGACCACCAGCACCAGTGCGGCCCGATGTGGAGCCAGTAGCTCGAGAACTCGCGCGAAGGTGACATGCCGCCTGGCCAGGTCGCCGTAGTCGTCGAGGGTCTCGGTTTCAGCCGGCGATGGTGGGGAAGAAGAGGAACTGGACATTTGCGTGCTTTCAGGTCGGTCAGAGGAAGGAGCGGACTCGAGTCCGCGTCATCGGGTGCCAAGGAAGCCTTGGGCTGTCTGGGGGTCAGGACGCGAGGGCGTCGGTCAGCCGGATGTCAAAGCGCGCGCCGCCTCTTTCGCTTTGCGTCAGCGCCAGCTGCCCGCCCTGCTTTTCTATGGCGCGACGGCTGATCGACAGCCCTAGGCCGAAGCCGCCGGTAGCACGATCCCGACTGCGATCCAGGCGATAGAAGGGCTCGAACACCCGCTCCCGCTCGCCCGGCGGAATACCCTCGCCATCGTCCTCGACGGTGATCAGCAGGGTGTCGGCGTCGCGGCCAACGGTCAGCCAGACCCCACGCTGGCAATAGCGCAGGGCATTGCCAATCAGGTTCTGCAACGCGCGGGCCGTGAGTCTTGGTGCCAAGAGGGCTTGCTCGGGCGCAGCGGCCATGTCCAGGCTCAGGGTGACTCCACGCCTTTCCTGTTCCTCACTGAAATCCGCCAGGACACTGTCCAGGAAGGCACCGAGCGTGAGTGCTTGACGCTCGGGTGGCTGCTGACTGGACTGCAACCGCGCGTAGGAAAGCAGCTCGTTCACCAGCGCATCCAGTTCGCGGACGTGGCGAATCTGCTGCTCCAGCTGTCGCTGTGTTTCAGCGGGCAGTGGTCAGCCTGCAACAGGGCCAGGCCGAACTCCAGACGGGACAGGGGCGTGCGCAGCTCATGGGAGACCGCATTGAGCAGGTCGCGCTGCTGGACGATCAGGGTTTCGAGGTCCTGGGCCATGTCATCGAATGCCCGCGCCAGCTGGCCGATGTCCGAGCGCGGCGAGATCGCGGTACGCTCCTGCAAATGCCCTTTGCCCAGGCGCGCCGCCGTGCGCCTGAGCCGCTCCAGATCGCGCCAGTGCGGCCGCAGCCAGACATACAGACAGATGAGCAGCGCCGCACCGATCAGGGCGTTCATGGCCCAATACGTCAGGGCTATGTCGGTCGGAACCTCGGCGAAGCCGACCCAGAGGACGTGCCCGCCCGGCAGGGGGATCAGGGCGACGCTGGGATCGCCATCGTCGGTCAGGCGGACGCGCCGTTCGCCCTTGGCCAAACGGTGGCGCTCGGCGCTCGTCAACCGAGGATCGGTCTGCAGCCCCAGCTGCAAGGTGACGGGCGCGATGTCGGCGTTCAGCTCAGCCAGCAGCGCCGGCCAACGAGAGATCGGCGTCTCCACGAAGGTCCGCTCCACCAGTTTCAGTGGGCCATTCATCTGCTCCAGACTGACGCGACTATAGCGATCACTGAACATCTGCTGCAGGGCTTCCGGGACCAGATAGCTGGCTGCGCCATAGGTCACCAGCAGCACGCAATAGAGCCTTATCAGGATCTTGAACATCTAGCAGGACTCGACGCCACGGCGCGGTCGTCCCTGCGGGTCACATCCGGACCGTTTTGCCAGCTTGAACGACGGCCAGCACGAGCCGTGGGCCGCGCCTTCCTGGCGCGGGCCAGGCAACGTCACGAGCGCGCATCGGCGACGCTGGTCGGTGGCCACTGACGCGGCGGGGATGATGACGTTTTCGACGCTGAAAAAGAGTTTCACAGGTAGGTCCCAGGGCAAGGAGGCGGCGAGCATAACGGAGCGCCAAGCCCTCAAGGGCAGCCCTTAACACTCTTTCACAAGAGACCTACAGACCTTTACAAGGCCGCCCAGGCGGGCCCTCTACCATGGCGTTCTCCACGAGGACGCCCGATGTTCCACTACCTACTCTTCCCTTCCTGCCAACCCGAAAAAAAGCGGATCCTGATGCCATTACGCACCTTGGCTCGGCCCCGCTGCCTATCCCTGTCCCTGGGCAAACAGCTCGCGGCAGGCAGGCTCGTCATGACAGGAGTGACCGTCCTGGCGCTGAGTGTCCTGCTCGCGGGTTGCTCCCTGGCACCCCGCCATGAACGACCGCAGCCGCCGGTCCCGGAGCGCTATCCCGTGCCGACGGCGTCCTCGGACCTGTCACCGGACCGCCAGGGTCTGTTCGCCGACCCGTACCTGCGCGCCTTGATCGATCAGGTCCTGGAGGGAAACCGGGATCTGCGGCTGGTCGCGCTGGATATCCAGGAGGCACGCGCCCGCTATCGCATCAGTCGTGCCGACCTCATGTTCGAACTGGGCGCCACCGCCAGCCGGACGCGGGAACGGACTCAAAGCCTGGATAGCGCCTCGCGTACCGACCAGGAGCGAAGCGGCAGCCAGACGGCCAACCGATACAGCGTCGGGTTGGGTACCAACGCCTACGAACTGGACCTGTTCGGCAGGCTGAGAAACCTGCGTGATGCCACTCTGGACGAGTACCTGGCCCAACGCGAGACGCGCAGCGCGGTGGAGCTGTCACTGATCGCCGAGGTGGCGACGGCCTATCTGAATCAGCGCGCCCTGGATGAACGACTGCTCGTGAGTCGCGATACCCTGGAAAGTCGCCAACGAGGCCTCGCCCTGGTCGAACAGCGCCATGCCGCCGGCCTGAGTTCGGCGCTGGACCTGGCCCAGGCTCAAACGGCGCTAGAGACCACCGAAGCCGATCTCGCCGTCCTGGAACGGAGTCGGGCACAGGCGGACAACAGCCTGCGCCTGCTGCTCGGCGGAGAGCCGCGCAGCGACCTGCCCGCGCCCTTGCCGCTTGCGCGCCAAGGTCTCGACCTGCCCGTCCCGGCGGGCTTGCCCTCTGACCTGCTGCAACGCCGTCCGGACATTCGCGCGGCCGAGTACCGCCTGCGTGCGGCCAACGCCAATATCGGCGCCGCTCGGGCTGCCTTCTTCCCGCGCATCACCCTGACGGCCAGCGCCGGCTACCTGAGTTCCGATCTGAACGGCCTGTTCAACCTCGGTAATCAGGTATGGAGCTTCGTCCCCCAATTGCAGGTACCGCTGTTCGACGGCGGTCGCAACCGCGCCAACCTGGACCTGGCGGAGGTGCGGCGCGATCAGGATATCGCTCGCTACGAGAAGAGCATCCAGGTCGCCTTTCGCGAGGTGGCCGATCAACTCGTCGCCGAGGCGCCCTTGAGACGGCAGCTCGCGGCCCAGCAGCGCCTGCATGACATCACCGCGCGCAGTGTCGAACTGGCGAGCGAGCGCTATCAGCAAGGGCTGGACAACTACCTGAATCTGCTCGACAGCCAGCGCAGCCTCTACCAGGCCGATAACGCGCTGATCGAAACCCGGCTGCAGCTGATGATCGCCCACGTCGACCTGTTCCGGGCACTGGGCGGCGCGTGGGAGCGGAGCGGCGAAGCGGATCTAGCCGCTTCACCCGCTGCGACCCCGTCGCCCATGGCCTCGCGTTAACACTTGTTTACCGGCCTTCATGAGGTTTTACACGGGCCCTTCTGCAGCTCGATATCCTGAATTCCAGGCGCCCATCTATCGGATGCGCGTTCGCACAAAAGGAGACGCCAGTGAGGCACGTCGTAAAAAGCATCGGCTTCATCGCCATGATACTGGGCGGGGTGGCCGTACTCGTGGGGTGGCTCATAGACCCCACCGTCGCCTTGAACAACGGCATCAAGCTGGTTTCGATAAAGCGCGAGTTCCTGCAAACCGACTTCTTTCTCTGGGGCGCCATGTTGTTCGCCGCCGGCTTCAACGGCTATTCCCTGCATACCGATCTGTGAGGCCGACGCGACCTTTCCCTTCGTCGATCCACGGGAACACGTCTCCGCTCCCAGGACATTTCATGAGCCTTGGCTAATGCGCGCTTTCGGCGTCTCTATGACTCTGCTGCTGGCCTGCCTCTCCGCCATGCTCGGCCTGATCGATCTCGACGAGCCCGACGTGATACCTGCCCATGAGCCTGTTGCCCACAGGCGAGCCGTTCAAGATCCTGTTCGATGCCCTTGACCTCTGACAGCCACCACCTCCCTCGCGGGCAGGCTGAGCCAGGATCGCCGCCGGTTGCCTTTCCGCCCGTCTCCCGGCACGGTGACCCGCCCACCTAGTCCGGAACGCTCACCTTGACCCCTACCCTGCACATCGCCGCCGCCATCCTCCTGAACGACCGCCAGCAGGTGCTGCTGGTGCGCAAGCGGGGCACCACCGCCTTCATGCAACCGGGCGGCAAGGTGGATCCGGGGGAGCAACCCTTGGAGGCCCTGATCCGCGAACTGGAAGAAGAGCTTGGCCTGGTCATCACGCCGGACGCCGCGACCTTTCTTGGCAACTACCAGGCGCCGGCCGCCAATGAACCCGGCTTCAGGGTAGATTGCGCGCTGTATCAGGTAACCATGGGCGCGCAAGATCAGCCGCTGCCGGCCGCCGAAATCGAAGAGGCGCTATGGGTAGCGGTAGACGAGCCCGGCGCTCTGCCGCTGGCGCCCCTGACCGGCGAGGTGATCTGGCCCTTGCTGCAGCGGCAGCTGCTGAGCCACTAGCGATCGACCTCGGTCAGGCCCGACCGTGCCGCAACCGCCCTGCCGGAGTAGCCTGAGGCATCAGGCCGCTCTGGCAGCGATAGGCGTCAGACCTCCGGTAACGGCCGCCACCCTCCCGCCGTACGCAGCTCGAGGCAGGCCGGCTGGCCATCCAAGCGCAACAGGTGCAGCCAGCCATTGCGCACCAGATCGCGTACTACGGCATGGTTGGCGATCACCTGATCGATCATGGCGCGCGGCGCCTCGATCACCACGTGCAGCCGTAGCGGACGATGCATCCACTGCTGACCGTCGTGCAGCGACTGGCGCGCCAGGCCGATGCGCAGGTCGCCGCCGTTGCCCTCGAACACCCCGATATGGCCACCCACCACGTTGTGCAGCAGCTTGTTGCCACTGCCGAAGCGCAGGTTGTCGGTGGTCGAGGTGAAGTACTGCAGGTTGATCCAGTGGGCCACCACCATGGGTGCGGTCATGATCAGCTCCAGTACCTTGCCCCCTGCGTCCTGGCGCCAGTCGTAGTCGTGCAGGAAGGCGCGGCCCTGCAGATCCACCGCGCGGGTGCGTGCCCGCGGCGCGGCGATGAAGGCGGCGTTGCCGGCCAGTCCCCATTCCGGCCGGGTCTGCGCCCAGTCGCGGGCGCGCCGCCGCAGCCGTCCGAGCAACTTGGCCGGCTGCTCCTGCAGCGGCGCAAGGCCCAGGGTGCTGGCCCGTTGCCGACGCACCTCGGCGCTCGCTCCGTCCAGGGCTGCCCGCAGGCGTTGCCAGCTGGGCTGGAGCGCAGCAGGAAGCGCCGCATGACCAAAGACCTGCACCTCATCCGTCGTGGTGTTGTGCAGCCCGGCCAGTACCTGGCAGTGCGGCGGCAGGTCGAGGCCGCGCACCCGTAGCCCGATGCGCACCTCGGGATCGTTGAGCAGGCCTGCCAGCAGTCGCGCATTGATCTCGCCGCTCTGACCACAGCAGGCGCCGCAGTCCAGGCCTGCCGCCTGAGGATTGTTGGCGCTCTGGCTGCCATGGCCGACCAAAACCAACAGAGGCGGCAGTTGTCCGCTGAGCCCCATGGCCTTGAGGATGCGCTCGGCCAGGTCGACCTGCTGGAGCCGCGACAGGGCCGGCAGCCGTGGTTGCAGCTGCTGCCGCTCGTGGCGGCGCCAGGCACTGAGTTCTGGCGACGGCGCGCCACCGGCCAGGCCATAGGTCCGCCCCAACAGCGCCCCGGCATAGCCCAGCCCCACGCTCTCGACCAGGGTGAAGGTCGAGGCCGGCAACCGCTCGAACAGCCGCCAGCGACCCTGACGGGCCAGGCGCTCCTGACGCAGCTCTGCCAGTTGCCGATCCCGTTCGGCATCGCCACTGCCGTCGCTCACCTGCAGCTGCGGCGCGAGCAGGCCCGGCAATTGCGGGCGCGTGGCCTGGGTACCCAGCGGGGTATAGGCGATGGGCAGGCCGAAGAAGCCGGCGAAACCGCCGGTCTCCAGCTCCGGGCACGTTTGCTCCAGGGCGCGTCTGAGCGGCTCGGAACGCACGTCGATGCAGAAGAACAGCTTGGCCAGCGGTGCCGTGGGTGCGGCGGCGGGAGTGCTCTGGCACAGGGCCCGCTGCAGTTGCTCCTGCCAGGCCAGTTCGTCGGCGCGCTGCCACAGCTGCAGCGCCCGCCAATTGGCCGAGGGCGCCTGCTGCGAGCGCTCCTGCCAGGCCGCCCGCCAGCTGTGCCAGCGGCTCCCGGCATCGCGCCGGCGATCATCCACCAGCCACTCCCAGGCCGCGCGGATGGCCAGCAGCTCCAGCAGCGTCTGGTCGTCCTCGCCCTGCAACCGGGCCTGCCAGCGCCGATAGGCGCACCAGGAGGCCCAGCCCAGGTTGCGCAACAGCAGGCAGTCGAACCAGAGGGCCCAGTCTTCCGCCGGTAGACCCAGCTGCTCGACCGCCGCCTCCAGGGCCGCCTCGGGTTGCATTGGCAACTCGGCAATGCGCGGGGGCAGGTCGCGACAGGCGCTGAGCACGCTCAGACCCCGGTCGGCCAACAGACTGGCGCGCCAGGCCTGGTACAGCCCGGCGCTGTCCGCCGGCCGCCAATCGGCCTGTTCGTGATCGAACCAGGCCGCGCAACTCTGGCCGATCTGCTGGGTGATCAGCGCCGGCCAGCCCGGAAGCGGCACGCCTGGCTCCGCCAGGTCTTCCAGCAGCGGCAGCCCCTGGCCGACCTCCGTAGGGGCGTTTAGTACCTCCAGCAGCCGTACCGGCGTGCAGGACGCCCCCTGCTCGGCCAGCGCCTGCTGCAGATGGCGCTCGGCGATGCGGCCGTCCTGCCAGGCCTGGCGATAGTCGACGGTGTCCAGGGTCAGGCGGCTGCCGGCGCGTTGCCAGAGTTGCGCGGCGACGGTCTGCCAGGCCTGATCACGCCGCTCCCACAGGGGGCTGACGGCGATCATGCGATCCAGCGGCCAGGTCGGTGCGATGCGCGCACAGGCCTGCCGGGCGGCCTCGTGCAGAACCTTGTGCTTGAGGCTGGGAAGCGCTTCGAAGGCAGTCATGAGTGGTCTCCAAGGGTGGCGCTCAGGGGCTGGGGCGCATGCGCCGGCCAGAGGCGGAAGGTCAGGCGGGTGAAGTGCTCGTCCAGGTAGAAGCCGGCAAAGGCCAGCGGGTAGAGGCGTTGCGCCAGAGCGCCGCGCGGCCGAGCCAGCAGCAGGCCCTGCAGCAGGTAGAGACCGACCAGCAGGCCCATCGCCAGCAGGGCCAGCGGCAGCGGCGCCTCGGCGAGGTGCTGGTCGAGGATCCAGCCGGCCGCCTGATGCCACAGCAGATAGGCGCCCAGCAGCAGGCCGAACATCAGCAGTCCGTGCGCCCACTGGCCGCGGCGCAGGCACCAGGGCGCCAAGCCGATCGCCAGCAGCGTCAGGGCCACCAGAGGCAGCTCATGGCCGGGCAGCAGCCAGGCCCAGAGCCCTTGCAGCAGGATCAGCATCAGGGCGGCCACCAGCAGCGCGCGCAGCAGGCCGGCCAGGTCGAGCGCAGGTGCCTGGGGTTGCAGCGCCTGTTGCCGGGCATGGGCCACCGTCTCGCCGGCGGCCAGGAAGGCATGGGCCTTGTACAGCGAATGGGCCAGCAGGTGCACCAGCGCCAGTTCGTACAGCCCCAGCCCGCATTCCAGCAGCATCAGGCCCATCTGCGCGCAGGTCGACCAGGCCAGGCGGACCTTGATGCTGATGCGGGTCATCATCACCAGGGCCGCGAGGACCGCGGTCAGGCCGCCCACCAGCACCAGCAGGCTCTGCGCCGGTACGGCGGCGGAAAACAGCGGAGCGAAGCGCAGCAGCACGAAGCCGCCGAGATTGACCACCCCGGCATGCAGCAGGGCCGAAACCGGCGTGGGGGCCTCCATCACCTGGATCAGCCAGCCATGCACCGGCAATTGCGCCGACTTGAGGATCACCGTCAGCGCCAGCAGCAGCGCCGCGCCTTGCAGCTCCCAGCCGAGCAGACCACCCGCCTGCACCTGGGCCTCCACGGCGGCGAGGATCAGTGAGAGCTGGCTGCTACCGCCCGCCCGTACCAATAGCAGGATCGCCAGCAGCAGGCTGACATCGGCCAGGCGGCTGGCGATGAATTTCTTGTGGGCCGCCACCACGGCCTGGGGGCGCTCGCGGTAGAAGGTCAACAGCTGGTGCAGGCACAGGCTGGACAGGATCCAGGCACCCGCCAGCAGCAAGAGGTTGCCGCTGGTGACCACCGTGGCCACCGCCGCCAGGGTGGCCAGCAGGGCGAGCACATAGCGCCGCTGTCCTGGCTCTCCTTCCAGATAGCGTTGGGAGTACTCAATGATCACCAGCGCCAGCAGGCTGACGAGTCCGGCCATCGCCAGGCCGAGGCGGTCGGGGTGCTGGGTTTCGAAGACCGCCTGTAACCATGTGGCAAGAACCAGCAAGACGCCCAGATAGCCGGCGACACGAGCAGGCCGCCAGAATTGGCCAGGTGAAGCGAGAAAGGCCGCCGGCAACAGCGCCAGGGCATAGACCCAGGGCAACAGCGGAGCCAGGGGAAACAGCGGGCTAGACATCGTGCACACTCCTTGAACACCAGAGGGCACCAGTTTCAGGATGTGTAAGAATTATTTAAAATAGATTGATCAGAACCTAACGTTCACTTTTGAAGAACGAAGCATGCGTCGCCTCAATTTCCATCACCTGCACTACTTCTGGGCCGTGGCCAAGGAAGGCAATCTCACCCGCGCCGCCGAGGCGCTGCATGTCTCCCAATCCGCCCTCTCCACCCAGATCCGCGTGCTGGAAGACCAGCTCGGCCATCCCCTGTTCCTCCGCTCCGGACGCAGCCTGCGGCTGACCGAAGCCGGACAGCTGGTGCTGGACTATGCCGAAACCATCTTCGCCCTGGGAAGCGAGTTGCAGAACACCCTGCAGAACGCCCAGGAGGCGAACCAGAGGCTGCGCATCGGCTCCGTCGCGACCCTGTCGCGCAACTTCCAGGAAAACCTGCTGCGCCCCTTCCTTGGCCGGGAAGACCTGGTGCTCACCCTGGAATCCGGCAGCGTGGACGAATTGCTCGAGCGCCTGGCCCTGCACAAGCTCGACGTGGTGCTGACCAACCAGGCGGTGAGCGCCGACAGCCAGCGCACCTGGCAGTGCCGCCTGCTCCATCGCCAGCCGGTGTGCCTGATCGGTCCACCACGCCAGGACCGCCGCCCCTTCGATCTCCACCGCGACCTGCAACAGGCCCGCCTGATCGTGCCCGGGCGCAGCAGCGACGTGCGCAGCCAGTTCGAGGTCTATTGCAGCGGCCAGGGACTGACGCCGCGCATCTGCGCCGAAGTTGACGACATGGCCCTGCTGCGCCTGCTCGCCCGCGACTCCGGCGACATGGCCCTGCTGCCCGCCGTAGTGGTGCAGGATGAACTGCGCAGCGGCGCCCTGCAGCTCTACGCCGAGGTGCCGGAGATCGCCGAACGCTTCTATGCGGTGACGCTGCAGCGGCAGTTCAGGTTGAGTATCTTGGAGGAGTTGCTGGGGTAGCCGGCGGTGCTAGATACGACCTCGGGGCCAGAGGCGCTTTGACCCCGGGTGTGTATTCCAGTGATGCTGCCCTTCGATTCCAGTTATTGTGACCCACCCGCGCTGGAGGTTCTGTCCAGCCATTCCAGTAGTTGTGATCCAAGACACCAACGATCCTGACCCACCCTTGAAATAGGTAGGCAACTGGTCGCCGCAGAAGTGAAGCGAGTAATTGCTACCTGCCAATATTTAGCCGCGGAGTTACATATGGCTTGGTCGCGCGCAGGTACTAGCCTTAGCCAGTACTTTTACTCACCCCAGCTATGTCCAACTAAACGTAACCGACAGAGCAAGGCTAAAAGTGGACGTTTAGGGAGACCTAGATCTACGCACCAATCATCAATCAGCGGAAATTAACTAGAAATTCTGCGTGTTCGGATCAGTGATTCACGGAGATAGTATGCTCTAGCAGACCCTGTCTCTACTATTCCCGTAAGAAGATCTAAACAAGCTTCGTACATCTTAGGGCTTAGCTTGTCAGTGAGCTTAAAAAATTTAGCGATTGCCATTTCTAGGCAATATGCAGAATTTCCTTGAGACGTCAGAATGCTCGAATTCTTCCTGTACTCAGCTGCCAAAACATGGATGCCCTTGTCAAAAAACAAATCGTGGAATTGATACATGAGCGAGCACAGCGACTCAAAGACCAAGCTGTTGCATGCTGAACGCCTACAAAATTCAAGCAAGTATTGCGATCCTGTCGTTATCGCTTTAACCCGGTTTGGATGCTTCTGATACACGCCATCGCTGTACAGCATGCCGCGTAAAAATGTATTTAGATCATGCTGACGACCTGAGTAAGGTGTATATACAGCATTGAGTGCAATTTCATGCAGCTGAGACTCCAATAAGCACCAGAGTTCCCACATGCCTTTATAGTCAGACCGTTGCTCCATAGCGGTATCGAATCGAAGCTTCACAAGATATATAAAGCTAGGCGCTTGTTGGCATCCTGCCAGCAGGAGATTACGAATAGGCCTAAAATTATCACCTTTGCTGGCAATGACATGCTCAGCCAAGCAATTCTGTATCACTACAGACACATCATGGTCCAATCGAAATGATCGATTGGATGAATGCTTTTCCTGTTCATTCTCCTCCTCATATATTATCGCAACGGTCTTATATAAAAGACTAAGATGGTTATCATGATAATTGCCGAGAGGGAGCATCAGCATCGGAATATGGATGCGCCACAAGGAGTAAGATTCCGGTTTGATTTCAGATGGGGAAAACTCAAATTCTGCTTCGAGAATCTTCTCTCGAAACTCGGAAACGAGCGTGCTCCATTCGCTAAGCGGTGTGTCAGGGTCGCTATTCGGAACCGCTCGCATGGACGTATAGCGCGATGCAAGCTCGAAGCGTGCAAATTCCAAAGCTCCACTAATGCAGCTGTTAGCAAAGTTCTCATCCATGTTCCAGAGGTAATCACGCACTCCTTTAGCAGCAGACGCACATACATGTATGTTGACATGCGTTATCGCCGTAGCGATTGCATAATAAATCTTTTCGCGCGGCTCTGGATCAAGCTCAACTTCCAAGAGCTTCGCAAGAACGTACGCACAAGCGGCAGCTCCATTAGAATCGGTAGCATCGACCGCCATATGGTCGCTACTGTCATCCGAATTCAAGTGGATTGCTTGAGTTATCACCTCCAAGCACCAGTTAACATCCTCAGCTGACAGGGCGTCAAAATAATCTCTCACTGCAACTGCAGCCGTAGTAGTAACCGCACCTAGCGCCATTATTTCGAAGCGCCCAACCTTCCCCTTAATTAGAAGATCCAGGATTTTCTTTGCATCTGCGATAGCTTCGTCGACTCCAATCAGCCCAGCGCTGCTAGTTTCTTTTTTTTCAAATTTCGTCCTAGACCACAGATAGAGTCGCTGGACGGAAAAGTCATGAGCATGAATTTCCTGGTGTTCACGCTGAGCCTGCTGAAGATCTTCGCTAAGTGTCTGAGTGGATTGGAAAATGATCCTATTGTTTTCCTCGTCCGGAACAGCCTCCCAATTTCGTGTATCAACTCGATGAACCAAGAACTTCAGGCTGGTGTTTTCACCTGCCTCCGCAAGAGCGCTCAGCTCATCAACAATCTCATACGCCGCAGATCTATCCTCTTCAATGAACTGAAACTTGACCAGCAATGTCTCTAGGGATTCCCCTCTCCAAGGCTTAAGAGCTGAATTTTTTCTCTCCTCAGCAAAGAACTTAGACCAGGGATCGAAGCGCATCGCAAACCAATTTAATTCCTGACTGCCTCTTTCCTCGACTTGGCGAATTAGATCTAATGTGTAGAGACTGGTGCATTTCAGCAACGGGTACGCGGCACTGCCGACCTGCTTAGGAAACCCCACGGCTATAGAGGCAAGCACAGCTGTAGTTAACACTGAGTTACTGCTTTTCAATATGTACTCATATATCCAAGACAGTTCATTCTTGGGTGGTGGATTCTCTACATACTCAACCAACCAGTTCTCCAGGGCCATCAAGGCACATTGGAGCAAATAAGGCACAGTGGAGTGGCCGCGATATCCTTTCCACAAATGAGGTGATGCAAAGTGGGTTATCTGGGTTCCATCGTTAGCACGAATCAGAACCGATCGAACCGCCATCTCATCAGGCATTTCCTGAGGTTGATCTTCATGACTCTGGCCATACTCAGACGCTGCGAGCTTCGCGGAGCAAACGCGGCAAAGGTCTAGAATGAAATCTAGACCTTTGCGGGGATGATGTTGCAGGAGGTACCTAAATGGACCTCTCAAGCCACTTGCAGGAAAATAGCCTCTTTCGTTTTGCAGGCCGTAAGTTTCATCCAAACCCATTCCGGATAAAGGGCGATAGCCAACCTGATTATTGTCATCTGTTTCAGGCTGTAGCCATTCATGCCTGGCAAGCCGCATAATGAAATCAGGGCGATGCCGGCAGAGCATGGGAGCCAAATCGCTAGCAAGAGCCAACCTGACAAGCTCCTCCACATAGTTGGGGCGGTCGCGCCTCAGCCTTGATGCAAATACATTGCGCTCTGCCAGTGAATTGAACTCTTCAGGTATAGCCGGAACTACTTTCAGCAGAACTTTCAGGACTTTAGTTCGTAGCTTCTCCCTTTTATACGAATCTACCCATTCAAGTAAAAATAAGCAGATACCACCAATTGCAGGCGCCTCCGCGGGCAGCTTGCTCCAGATGCTTATAATGTCCGACCATGAGTAAGCCACCTCTACAGCATGAGGGAGAACTGACTCAGACAAAGATGCTCTATTCGAAAATATGAAATTTATCAGCGCCTCCCACCCGCGACCATGTGGTTTTAATAACAGCAAGAATCCAGAGTCAGAGTTTTTATCCGGATAGCCGCCTGCACCCTCTACAGGGCGCTGGCAAGCAATACGCAGTATGAAGCTGAATCTAATTAGCAGACTGCATTGATTAGCTAATAATTGATCTTGCAGTAGATTAAAAAATTTAGCTGGATCAGGGCTTAACAGTACGGTGGCGACAACCTCATCTTTCCAGTGACTGGCAACATCATCCGCCGTAAGTATGCTTTCGATCAGGTCTGTCAATTCAGCTTCAGCTGCAAGCTTGAAGCTCATCCACAAGCGGAGGCCGCGACCAATTGCGGGCTCACTTCCGATTGCGGCTAGAAAATTATTCGGCGACCCTAAATTTGCTAAATATTCGTTTTCAATGAATTCGCCGAGAGCCCAGTCCTCCAATACATCATGAGAAGGGCTTATCAAAGAGCTACGGGCATCGCGGCGAATAAGATTATCTTCTTCCAGCTTGACCACAACCGCAGGATCAAAACCTGTATCAGGCACACCAAATACCATTCGTTTTGCTCGCAGCTTTGCCACCTCAATAAAAGTAGCTCTGCGCCGAGCGGGCATTCCATTTCTGCGATCCGATTGTCTTTCAATGACCGAATTCCAGACAATTGTTCGAAAGTCGCCCTCGGTATTGCCGGACTCAAATTCGGCACCGTTTGCAAGCGCGCGAACAGCAAGATCAATAAAGAAAGGATTGTGCAAAAGCTCCGAGATGGCCGGATTATCCGTTAACTGCCGCAGCTCAGGAAGATTATTACAGATCTCTTCAACTTGCCCACCGGTGAAACCTGAAACCTTTACACTCTTAAAGTTCAAACCGCAGGGTTGAAGGTAATTAAATGCCAGCTGCTGGTATGCATAATCGCGTCCTGTCGCAATCACGCACCACCCCCCTTGCAATCTTATAAAGTTCAATAAATCTATAAAGGCTGCCGAATTATTAAGCTCTAATACTTTTTCAATTGACTCAATGATCAAGTTTTTTTCTTTAAGGAGAGAGAAATGGCTCGCCAATTGGCGTAGGTCTGAGCTGATCCCCATAGATGCAAACACATCATTAAGATGGGGCTTGTCGAAATCCTCGGCCCTGACGTAGAAGGTGGCCACGCTTGAGTCTCTGGACTGTACATAGTCTTTGACAACACCAGATTTACCGGCGCCCCGTTCGCCGGTAACAAATACGAATCCACCTTCTTCGTAAGAATCGCGTATCTCTTCAATAATGTCCTCTCGGGATACGTGGCTCCCGCATATAGAATTAGAAATACCTAGATATATATGACTGCTTCTCTCCTGTAGCTTATCTATATCCGCTTCAAGTGACTGAGTTACTCCGACCCTGAATAAGGAGCTCAAATCGGCAGGAATGTTATCGACTGTTACTGTGCCTGCATTCTGGTTGAACTCTTGAGCGGTCGTTACAATCTGTGCCAAAACTGCTGAAGGCGGTAGGTCAGAGTGTTGACGAATGAGCGAGCCAAGCATTGCAGCTGTAACTGATGCTGCTTGGTCCAAGTCATATGAAATAAGATGGAATACCTTCAGGAACTCCCAGAGTTCATTATCTGACAATGCGTCGCCATTTGCCCGACTTAATTGCGTTCGGAAAGCACTTAGTCGTTCCTTTTTCTTGGCACTTGTGAAGCCTTTAGCTGTTGTTTTTCTGATAAATTCATCGGCGCTTGATGAATGACGAGCCCACTCAAGTATAGGAATAGTGCTGGCAAGATCGACCTTGGTCAATGGACCAGTAACAAGCGCAATGGAGTCAAGATCTTTATTAAAACCTTGGCTATTGAAGTCTTCCCATGCGGCGAAAATCACTTCGGCAAATACAGATTCTTCAGAGTCGCTTATCGTTATTTCATGTTTAATTTGAATGCGCAGATATCGCTTGTTATTTGTTGAGTCTTCAGATAAGACAAGCAAATCATCTGTGTGCACTCCGGCATATCTATTTTGGAAGCTAATTTCCTTTACGCGAGCATTGGTAGGCATACATGGGATAGGTGTTCCAGCTAAAAGCGCGACTAAAAAAGAAGCCTGTACCCGGCTTTCAAAATTGACGCCACCACCTCCGGTTGAAAATGGATTACTTTGCTCTTTCAGCTCAGCCATGCCAATAACTCTCCATTCAAAATACTTTTCGCTGTGCCGATCTGAATAATTGCAAATATAATGGAGCTGCGCCGTTGTGACTACTCCAGCTCAATTTGCGGCCCATAGGCAATCGCGTCAACGAGTTTCAAGGCTTTCCTAGCTGCAGTGCTTGCAGGAGCGAGGTTCGCATGCCGGAGTATCTCCACCAGCATGTTGCGGTTTTCAGGATCCGTAGCGGCTTCCGCCAATAGTCGCGACCAATACCGGCGAGCCTCCAGACTATTAGAAGCGATAATAGCGGTAAGGGCTTGATCCGTATTAACGTCTCCTGCTGCCACCCTGCGCAGGACAGCTTCGGCAGGTCGCTACCGCGCTGATCATCATGGTCGGTTTGCGACGGCGGTCCAGAATTCGATCCGACAGCCAACCGCCGACGATATTGCCAAGCACCCCGCCAACGAAGGGCAAGGACGCCACGAAGCCGACCTGCATCAGTTCGAAGTGCTTCACCTCACCCAGGTACTTGGGGAGCCAGGCCAGGAGCACGTTCACCACACCGGTCATGAGCAGGTAGCCCAGACCACAGCCCCAGATGTTCCAGGATCTGAACACGGAGCGGGACGTATCCAGGACGGGGGTGCGCTCATAGCGCAGCGCGCGGTCAAGCCTGCCGAAATCCCGGTGCTTACGGACCGACTCGCTGTGCGCAGTCGTCTGATCTTCGATGTGCTCGGCTTCGGCGTCACTGACCTGCTTGCAGGCCCGCGGGTCATTGGGAACGAGCCACCACCACAGCAAGGCGAGCAGCACGCCTGGCAGGGCGAAGGCGATGAACATGGTGCGCCAGCCATCGAGCAGAATCAGCGCCGCCCCCAGTGGCGGTGCGATCACCGCACCCATCTTCGCGGCGGACAGGAACGCCCCGGTAGCCGTGCCCTTTTCCCGCGGCGGAAACCAGCGATTGATGGTGCTCAGCATCGACAGCGGCAAGGCAGCTTCTGCCACGCCCAAGGCCGAGCGATAGAGCTTGAGCATGCCGATGCTTTGGGAGGTGCCGATCAGCAGCGTCACCAGCGACGTCAGGCCAATCGCCGCAGGGGCGACCACGCGCACGCTGACCTTACTCAATAGAAAGCCTGCCGGTATCTGACCCAGCGAGTAGAACAGGAAGAAGGCACTGACCAGCAGACCCACCTCGGCATTGGTCGCGCCGAACTCCTTCTGAATATAGGGCAAGGCGATGCCGATATTGGCCCGATCGGCTGCAGCGAGCATGTACACGACCACGATGACCGCCAGCACCACCCAGCGATAGCGGGTCCTGGACCGCGTCTGTAGCACAGCCCGTTCCGCCACTGCCGGTGCCGGCTTTGAAGCTAGGGATTCGGTCATGAGTCCTCCGTTTTTTATGTTTATTAAAGGTGACGGAAGTTTTACGACGACCCATTAATTGAAAAAGCGATAAATAGGCACAGGCATTCATTCCCCTTTGGAATGCCAATAACTCATATACAGTTAGATATCGATGGTTGAGCCCTTTACGGTCGCCGCTCAGGTCGCGGCAGCGGCCCTCTGATCAAGGCCGTACAGGCTGGAAACGCGGACTGATGTCTATTGGGCCGTCAGGCGTGTGTCCCCTGCCCCCAGACGATCCGCATGCCTCAACCACCCAGCACCCCAGGCGTGCCCTCCTCCCCCTCGCCCGCTACAATGCGCGCCTTGCCGTGCCACGCCTGATCGAGAAGAATCGCCATGTCCCTGCCCAAGCACCATCTGGAATTGCTCAGCCCTGCCCGCGATGTCGGGATCGCGCGGGAGGCCATCCTGCATGGGGCCGATGCCGTGTACATCGGCGGGCCGAGCTTTGGGGCGCGGCACAATGCCTGCAACGAGGTCAGCGAGATCGCCGAGCTGGTGACCTTCGCCCGGCGCTACCACGCGCGGGTGTTCACCACCATCAACACCATCCTGCATGACGACGAGCTGGAGCCGGCGCGCAAGCTGATCCACCAGTTGTACGACGCCGGCGTGGATGCGCTGATCGTGCAGGACCTGGGCGTGCTGGAACTGGACATCCCGCCGATCGAGTTGCATGCCAGTACCCAGACCGACATCCGCACCCTGGCGCGGGCCAGGTTTCTCGATCAGGCCGGCTTCTCCCAGTTGGTACTGGCGCGCGAGTTGAATCTCCAGGAAATCTCGGCCATCGCCGCCGAGACCGACGCGGCCATTGAGTTCTTCATCCATGGCGCCCTGTGCGTGGCCTTTTCCGGCCAGTGCAACATCTCCCACGCCCAGACCGGCCGCAGCGCCAACCGGGGCGACTGCTCCCAGGCCTGCCGCCTGCCCTACACCTTGAAGGATGACCAGGGTCGGGTGGTGGCCTTCGAGAAGCACCTGCTTTCGATGAAGGACAACAACCAGAGCGCCAACCTGCGCGCTCTGGTCGAAGCCGGCGTGCGCTCCTTCAAGATCGAGGGGCGCTACAAGGACATGGGCTATGTGAAGAACATCACCGCCTACTACCGCCAGTTGCTCGACGAGATCCTCGAAGACCGCACCGACCTGGCCCGCGCCTCCAGCGGCCGTACCGCGCACTTCTTCGTGCCCGACCCGGACAAGACCTTCCACCGCGGCAGCACCGACTACTTCGTCACCGACCGCAAGGTGGACATCGGCGCCTTCGACTCGCCGACCTTTACCGGTCTGCCGGTGGGTCAGGTGGAAAAGGTCAACAAGCGCGACTTCATCGCCGTGACCGAGGAGCCGCTGTCCAACGGTGATGGCCTCAATGTGCTGGTCAAGCGCGAGGTGGTGGGCTTTCGCGCCAACGTCGCCGAGCTCAAGAGCACGTTCTATGAAGATGGCGAGGAAGACGGGGCGAAGCGCTACCGCTATCGCGTCGAACCCAATGAGATGCCCGAGGGACTGTATCGCCTGCGGCCGAATCACCCGCTGTCGCGCAACCTGGATCACAACTGGCAGCAGGCCCTGCTCAAGACCAGCGCCGAGCGTCGTATCGGCGTGCGCTGGCAGGTCGAGCTGCGCGAGCAACGGCTCCAGCTGACCGCCACCAGCGAGGAAGGCGTCAGCGCCCGTGTTGCCCTGGACGGTCCCTTCGGTGTGGCCAACAAGCCAGAACAGGCGCTGGATGGTCTGCGCGACCTGCTGACCCAGTTGGGCACCACCGAGTACCACGCCCTGGACGTGACGCTGGATGCGCCCCAGGCCTTCTTCATCCCCAATTCGCAACTCAAGGCACTGCGCCGCGAGGCCATCGAACAGCTGACCGCCGCACGCGTCGCCGCTCACCCGCGCGGTCGCCGCAAGGCCGAGACCAGCCCGCCGCCGGTGTACCCCGAGTCGCACCTGTCGTTTCTCTACAACGTCTACAACCAGAAGGCCCGCGACTTCTACCACCGTCATGGCGTGCAACTGATCGACGCGGCCTACGAGGCCCATGAAGAACCTGGCGAGGTGCCGGTGATGATCACCAAGCACTGCCTGCGCTTCTCCTTCAACCTCTGCCCCAAGCAGGCCAAGGGCGTCACCGGCGTGCGCACCAAGGTCGCGCCCATGCAGCTGGTCCACGGCGACGAGGTGCTGACCCTGAAGTTCGACTGCAAGCCCTGTGAGATGCACGTGGTGGGCAAGATGAAGGGCCATATCCTCGACCTGCCGCTGCCGGGCAGCCAGGCCGCGGCCAAGGCGCTCGCCAGCATCAGCCCGGAAGACCTGCTCAAGACCATCCGCAACAAGCCGACCGGCTACAGTCACTGAGCCCGAGTGGGCTCCCTGGGTCGATCTGGTCTCGCCCGCCAGATCATCGCCTCGGGAGCCCGGCCGGTCGACGTGCTGTCGGCCCGCTCGCGAAATCGCCATTCTCTGCTCAATCGAGCGCGAATCTCCTCGTTGCTCATCGCCTCCAGCCAGGGCTGGCAAACGGTGGGTGAAGCGACTTTTTATCGACTCGGCACCGCCTGCGGTAACGACTGGGCCAGAGGCGCTCGCCGTCGCCAGCAGTGCTGTCACCACGAGTCGAATCGCGCCCGCCCGTGAAAAAAAGTGCACGGCACCAGCTCAAAGAACTCAAACCTGGCTGATGCCATCCGTGGGCTCCTGGCTGAATGGCCGAGCTGGCGGACGGTGTCCTGTGTTCCAGTTGACCAAGAGCGCGCTGGGATAAAACGAGTCGCGACCGCGCCTGCGCGGCCGAGTCGTGGCGATTTCTGAACCGGCTAGAAGACCCCCTGCTTTATGGATCTCGGATTTTTCAACACCCTGCTATCGACCAGTCTGCTCGGCATCTCGCTGGCCAACTGGCTCGCCATGCTGTGCCTCATCCTGCTCAGCTTCACCCTCGCCCGCACCGTCATCGGTTTTGTCCTGAGAAACCTGCGGACCCGCGCGGAAAAGCCGGGCGCTCATGTCAGCCAGATCGCCATCCAGGTGCTCTCCAGCACGAGCAATACCCTGCTGCTGCTGGCCGCCATTCTGATCGGCGTGGGGATACTGGATCTGCCCGAGCGCTGGCTGACGCGGGTCAGCAGCCTCTGGTTCGTGGTAGCGGCCTTGCAGGTCGGGCTGTGGGCCAACCGAGCGGTGGCCTTGGCGGTGCATCATTACTTCGTCAAGCACAGCCAGGCCGACGTCTATCAGGGCAGCGCCCTGGCCACCTTGTCGCTCTGGGGCGCCAAGGTGCTGCTCTGGGCCGTGGTCAGCCTGGCCATGCTGTCCAATCTGGGGGTGAACATCACCGCCTTCGTCGCCAGCCTTGGCGTGGGCGGCATCGCCATCGCCCTGGCCGTGCAGAACATTCTGGGCGATGTGTTCGCGTCCCTGTCCATCGCGGTGGACAAACCCTTCGAGGTGGGTGACTTCATCGTCGTGGGCTCGCTGGCAGGCACCGTCGAACATGTGGGCCTGAAGACGACGCGGATCAGAAGCCTGGGCGGTGAGCAGATCGTCATGGCGAACGCCGAGATGATCGGCAGCACCATCCAGAACTACAAGAAGCTGCAGGAGCGTCGCATCGTCTTCAAGTTCGGCCTGACCTATGCCAGCCAGCCAAGCCAGATCAAACAGGTCACCGCTGCCCTGAAGGAAATCATTCAACGGCAGGACAAGACGCGCTTCGACCGCGCCCACTTGCTGACCTTCGGTGACAGTTCGCTGGAATTCGAAGTCGTCTATATCGTGCTGGATGCCAGCTACAACGTGTACATGGACATCCAGCAGGCGATCAATATCGAGATGATGGAAGCCTTCGCCAGGATCGGCGTGCGTTTCGCCCTGTCCAGCCGCAGTCTCTATGTCGAAACCCTGCCTGCGGATTCCCTCTCCGAACAGGCTCGACAAGAAGATGCTCAGTCGGTCGCCCAGCGCCAACCGGTGATGCAGTAGGACCCTGCCAGGAAACGAGAGCTGCCGATGCTGGCCACTGGGGCGTTTGTCTCCGCAGACGTCCCAATGGCGTGCAAGGACGGACTAATGGCTCAGCGTCGCAGTGAATTACCGCTCAGCTGCCGTTGGCGCCTGGCGGGCCAGGCCGTTGTAGGCGTCGAGCATGCGTTCGCACCAGGCGGTGAGCGGATCGTCCTCGGCCAATAGCGATTGCGCGCTGACGACCCGAGCCCATTGGAAGGCGCCGAAGACGATGTGATCGGCATAGGCCGGGGCTCCACCGGCCAGGTAATCCTGCACGGCCAGGGTACTGCGCAGAGGCTTCAGGACCTCGTGAAATGCTTGCAGCGAGCGCTCGCGCTGGGCGGCCAGGGCATCCAGCGACACGCCGAACGCCGCCTCCCGGGTCCGCTTGAAATAGTCCTTGTCGGCTTCATCCAGCACCGCATGGACGTCGGGCAGGATCAAGCGCGCTAGCGCCGGATGGACACTGTCGGCGACCCATTGATTGACGAAGCGCGTCAGCGCCTTGAGCGAGGCATCGCCCAGCAGCGAGGGCCGATCAGGGTACTGGTGATCCAGATACTCGGCGATGGCCCAGCTGTCGGTCACATAGCGTTCGCCGTCGACCAGTACCGGCACCTTGCCCTGCCCGGAAAAGGCGATGGCCTCCTTCTCGTGGAAGCGCCAGGCAACGGTCTCGACCGGCAGCCCCTTGTGGGCCAGCGCCAGCCGTATGCGCCAGCAATAGGGGCTGAAGCGGCAACTGTCGTCGGCACCGGTCAGTTCGTACAGGCGTAGCGGAAGGGTCATCAGGAGATTCCTCTTGGTCAACCAATGGGAGGTTCGCGGGCGACTGTCGGGGCAGGTACAGGCGCCGATCAGGTCTTCTGGGACAGCGGCAAACCGCTATAAGTACCCGACCGCTTGCGCTTTCTTTGGGTCGCTATGGCGAAGGTCCCTAGCCAGGCGACGCTCGCGGGAACCTGCCCACAGACTGGGCTCTCCTCCACCGTATCGGCTACAGTTCAGCCAACCCTTTGCCTGTCGCGAAGGCTTGGCACCAGAAGAGCCACGCGTTAGCCAAGGCGCGCAGAGCACCACAAGCCAGGAGTCACGCATGGAGCAGGACAATCAGCAACAGGACTACCTCACCACCCTGGAGTCGCTGGAAAGCCTCTACGGTGAGGTCGCGGCACCCTCGATCCTCAAGGAAATCGATCATATCCACCCCGCGTACCAGCCCTTCATCGAGGCGGCATCCTTCGTGGTCCTGGCCTCGTCAGGATCTCAAGGGCTCGATGCCTCTCCCCGCGGCGATGCGCCGGGCTTCGTGCAGGTCGAGGACGCCAGGACGCTCTACCTGCCGGACCGCCGGGGCAACAACCGCCTGGATACGCTGCGCAATATCCTCCAGGATCCCCGGGTAGCGCTGCTGTTCCTGATCCCTGGTATCGGCGAAACCCTGCGCGTCAATGGCACCGCCCGGATAGCGGTGGATCCGGCCTTGCTGGCCCGCTTCGAGGTCAAGGGTCAGCGCCCGCGGACCGTACTGGAAGTCACGGTCACCAGCGTTTACTTCCAGTGCAGCCGCGCGGTGATCCGGGCCGGCCTGTGGGATCCTGCCAGGCACCTGGCGCGCAGCGCGCTGCCTTCTCCCGGCACCATCCTCAAGCAGCTCTGCCCGACCCAGGTGGACGGCGACGCCTACGACCAGGCCCTGCCGCAGCGCATCGCCAGCACGCTCTACTAGGGCTGCCCGGCACTGCCTCCAGCCCCCATCAAGGACCCGCCATGACCTTCGCCGATATCCTCGTCCCCACCTACACCAACCTGCTGGGCGCTCTCTCGGCCTGGCTTACCAAGGCCGAAGCCCAGCGGTCGGACGGTGCGACCGAGGCGCTACTGGTCGCCCGCCTGGCGCCTGACATGTTTCCCCTCGCCACCCAGGTCCGCTTCGCCTGCGTCCAGGCCCAGGAAGGCCTGCTGCGCCTGTACGGCCAGAGCTTTCCACCCGAGTTGAAGGTTCTGCTCGACGAAGGGCGCAACGCGGCCGAACAGCCGGGCACGCTGGCCCAGGCACAGACCCGCATCCGCGAAACCCTGGAGCGGGTACAGGCCCTCTCGGCCCAAGGGTCTGCCGTCGCGGAGGGAGAACCCATCGCCCACGAACTGCCCCAGGGGCTGGTCTTCGATTTCACCGCCGAACAGTACGTCCGCGACTGGGCGCTGCCGCAGTTCTACTTTCACGTGATGACCGCCTACGCCATCCTCCGCGCGCAAGGCGTCGAGCTGGGCAAGGCCGACTACGTCGCCCATGTACTGCCCCTCCTGAGGCCCGGCGCGTCGTCCTAGCCGCCAGGCGGCCAGCGCCGGAAGCCGCGTCTCCGGGATCCGAGACAGGCCGCTGGAGCCCTGGTCGTCAGCCTTGGAGATCAGCTGACCGCCAGGTGTGGTATGAGCTTCAGGGCCGCGTACTGCAGGAGCATGATGGTCTTGCCGTCGCGAATGGTCCCGGCATCGATCATCGCCAGCGCCTCGTCCAGGTCGACCTCGAGCACGGCGATGTCCTCGCCTTCCGCGGCATTGCCACCCCCGGCCGACTTGCGATCGCCCGGGGCGTACTCGCCGACGAAGAAATGCAGCCGCTCGGTCACCGAACCGGGACTCATGAAGGCATCGAACACCTGCCGCACTTCCCGTACCTGAAAGCCCGTCTCCTCCTCGACCTCGGCGCGGATGCGCACCTCGGGTTCGGCGGCGTCGAGCAGGCCGGCGGGCGCCTCGATCAGCAGGTCGTCGTGCCCATTGACGAAAGCCGGATAGCGCAGCTGGCGCGTCAGCACCACGGTGCGCCGCCGGGGATCGTAGAGCAGGATGGTCGCGCCATTGCCGCGATCGTAGGTCTCTCGCGATTGCCGCTGCCAGGTGCCGTCACTGCGCAGGAAGGCGAAGGTGGTCTTCTTCAGGACGAACCAGTCGTCAGACAACACCTTGACCTCTTCGACACGAATACGCGGGGCGATGCTCATAGGCGATCCTCTGGGTTGGCGAGCGGTATTTACCACTCTAGGGCTTCGCGCTAGAATTCGTGCAGTTTCGTGCAACGTCAAGAATTTTCGTGCAGGAGTCCCCGATGCTGACCCGTGAACGCAAGGCGCTTATCCAGCAGGTGCTGCGCCGGGAAGGCCGGCTGGTGGCCAAGACCTTCAGCCAGCAATTGGGGGTCTCGGAAGACACCATTCGCCGTGATCTGCGGGAGCTGGCAGCGGAAGGCGTGCTGCAACGCGTGCATGGCGGCGCCTTGCCGGCTTCGGCTGCCGTCGCGGACTACGCCAGGCGCGAAGAGGCGTCCATGGCCAGTAAGGTAACGCTCGGCCAGGCGGGCATCCGCCTGATCCAACCGGGACAGATCGTCTTTATCGATGGCGGCACGACCAATGTCCAACTCGTCCGCCACCTGCCCAAGGAGCTTGAGATCACCGTGGTCACCCATAGCCCGAACATCGCGGTAGAGCTGGTAGAGCATCCGCTGATCGAGGTCGAACTCATCGGTGGCCGCCTGTTCAAGCATTCCATCGTGACCCTTGGCGCAGCCTGTGCGGAGGCCATCGCTCGGGTGCGAGTCGACAGCTACTTCATGGGCGTGACCGGGCTGCATCCCGAGACGGGCGCCACCACCGGCAGTGCCGAGGAAGCCGCGATCAAGCGCATCATCAGCCGTCAAGCGGCGGAGACCTTTGTGCTGGCAACGCGGGAAAAACTCGGCGCGGCCTCGCCCTACGGCATCATCCCGCTGGCCGATGTCAGCACCCTGGTGACGGATGCGGCGCCTGACGACGAGGCGCTCGGGGCGCTGAGCGCCGCAGTATCCGTGATCCACGCCTAGCTGCCGCCTTTCGGTCGCGCGTAGTCATCCCGCTAACGTCTGTCGCCGATAATCCTTTGGCGTGCAGGCGAATCGCTTGCGAAAGGCACGGCTGAAATGGGCCGAATCGGTGAAGCCCCAGCGGTAGGCGATTTCGGTGATGGAGGCGCGCTGGAGCATGGGGCTGCTGAGGTCGGCGGCGCTACGCTCCAGGCGGGCGCGCATGATGGACTGGCAGATGCTGTCGCCGTCCTCGAAGGCCCTATAGAGATTGCGCACCGAGACGCCCAGCTCCTGGGCCAGCCAGTTGGGTGACAGCAGCGGCTGCCCCAGCGAGGCGTCGATCAGGGCCAGGGCGTTGCGCTTGAGGCCGGTCAGCGCCTGGTGTTCGCCGCTCTCCAGCGGCAGATCGTGCCGCTGATCGAGCGCTGGAATCAGCAGCGCGTGCAGGGCTTCGCTCAACGCCGCGCCCTCTTCCGGGGTAGCGGTTTGCGCGTCGAGATGGGTGACCTGGCTGACCAGGGAGCGCAGCAGCAGGGTGGTCAGACCCGCGGTCGGCAGTTTGCCGAAGCGCGGATCACCGCCGGCCAGCCGCCGTCCGAGCGCCTGACGATCCAGGTGGAAGGAGGTATGGCGGATCAGTCCGCAGGGCAGGATGTCGCAATCGAATTCAGGGCACATCAGCGCCATGTCGCCAGGGCGCAACTCCACCGCTTCGCCCTGGTGGCGCAGCACCGAGTGCCCCGCCTCCTGGACGATGAGAAAGCAGGTGCGGTCATCCACCTGATCACCCGGCGGACGCTCGCAGGCGATACGCCCGGCATTGGTGCTGATGGTGGTGTATGCGAAGCCACCGATGTCATGGTGCAGGATCTCGCCGATGAACAGCGAGTGCTCGGGCGCCAGCCAGGATTGGAAGCGGCCGCATACCGACCGCAGGGCCTGGGTCCAGTTGGCGAAATCCTGCATCAGGGCCTGTTGGGTCATGTCGATCTCCTCTGTTCAGGGTGCGCTCGGGTTGCCTGAGGTCCCGGCGTTACCCGCGGTAACCTGACTGTTCGGCACGCAATAAGCACACCGGCGCACTAGCCGTTTTCGGCACTCAATGCGGCGCCACCTCGGGGGCGATCCAGGCCTGCAGGCGCGCGAGAACCTGCAAGGCGGCCTGGGCCTGGTCCGGCGGTAGCCGCAGGTAGCGGCGATAGGCCGGAAAGCGGCTGACCACCTCGCTGGCCGCATAGGGCTCCAGCACGAGGCGCCACTGCCCTTGCCGGCGTTCCAGCTCCAGCTCCCGGAAATCCAGCACCTGCAGCGCCTCGATCAGCGCCGGATCCCGCACCAGGGCGGCGCACCAACGCTCCAGCGCAGGATCGCGCCCTGCGAGGATGCGGAAGGCCAACCCCGTGCGCCGCCACCAGCCGCTGTGCCGCAGCCGGATACGCACCGGCGTGCCGGCACAGGTTGGCCGCTGCCACTGGAAGCGACAGGTCACCAGGTGCATGAGAAACAACGCCTGGGGCCGCTCCCGGATTTCGAAGGTCCAGCCCTGGCCCTCCTGACCGACCTGCAGGTGGTCAATGGCCAGTGCCGTCACCTGCAGACCCGGCAGATCTCGCACCAGGCGCGCCAGCGTCGCGCCGGGGCGATAGCCCGCCGGCTGCTTCCAGAACGACCACATCTCAGACCGCGCCGCGCAGCACGGGCTCGATGGCGGGCAACTGCAGGCCGACCTCGCGGTTGAACTCCTTTTCCAGCGCCTCTTCCACCGGCACCGGGCGGAACGGGTGGACGCGTTGGACCACCAGCGTCCAGAACAGCGCGAAGGCGGCCGTCAGGCCGAGCATGGCACCGAAGGGACGATAGATGTCCGCCGCGTTCATGCCGGGTGGGGTGATGAAATACATGCCCAGCAGCAGGCCGGCACTGGCGATGATCTGCGGCAGCGGGAACAGCGGTGAGCGATAGGCGCGCGGCAGGTCGGGCCGGCGCAGGCGCAGCAGCACCACCGACAGATTGACCAGCAGGTAGGCGGTACTCCAGGCGCAGACCGCGGCGAGGATCAGCGGCACGATCCGGTCCGCGTTGCCGCCCAGCCACCAGGCGTGGAGGCAGGGAATGGCGGCGACCACGGCGATGCACACCACCGGTGTCTTGAAGCGCGGATGCAGGTAGGTGAAGACGCGTGGCAACGCGCCATCCACCGCCATGCCATAGAGGATGCGCGGCACGCCCGCCATCAGGGTATTGATGGTGGCCGCCCCGGCGAACAGCAGGCCGATGCCCAGCCAGATCCGGCCGAAAGGCCCCATCACCTGCTCGGCGAAGTGGGGAATGGCCATGGGCGTATCCAGCAGGTGGACATTGGCCGCCGGATCGATCAGGACATTCTCCACCTGCCGGCGCATGGCGGCGCCATAGATGAACATGCAGCCGGCCACGCCCAGCAGCCCGAGCAGCATGGCGCGCGGCAGGGTCCGCGCGGCATTGCGTACCTCGGGCGCCAGGGGCGTGACGAATTCGCAACCGACGAACATGAACATCGCCATGCCGATCAGTGACAGCAGCGTGGTCAGGTCATCGCCCACCAGGGAGGCGCCGAAGGGGCCGTCCAGGGCCACCGCGGGCGCCTTGAGCAGACCGGCGATGCCAAAGATCATCAGGGTGGTCCACATGCCGAAGGTCAGGATGACCTCGGCCTTGCCGAACACCGTCACGCCCAGCACGTTGAGCACGGCGAAGCCCAGCACCAGGCCGACCCCGACCAGCCAGGCCTGGCCACCCGGTTCGGTCAGGACATTCAGGGATTCGAAATTGACCAGCGCCATGGTGCCGCTGAGGATGGTTTCCGCCGTGCCGGCGAAGACATGCACGATCAGGTAGGCGGACAGCGTGCCGGTGATGGCGAAGAAGCGACCCAGGCCGCAGGCCAGGTAGTCGTAGACCGAGCCGTTGGTGGGCAACAGGCAGGCGGCTTCGGCGAAGCTGGTGGATTGCGCCAGCATCATGACCAGGGCGATGCCCATGGCCAGGGCGAACAGCCCGCCGCCCAGGCCGAAGCCGGTGGTGGCCGTGAGGATCACCGGGCTGGCCATGATCAGGCCGACGGCGCTGGCGAGGGCGGTCGGAAAACCGACCACCCCCTGGTGCAGGTGCTGGGACAAACGTTGCTGCAAGGTCATGTCAGAAGCCCTCTGGTTGTTATTGCTCTAGGCAGGGCAAGGTCCGGCTACCCGGACGGGTGCTATGAATTGTCGGGGGCGTCTTCGTCGGGGACGCCGCGAATCCCAGCTTAAAGAAGGCCTCGGGCGGCGGCCTTGCCTAGGCGTGCCAGCGCAGTTGCCTCTCGCTGCCAAGGGCGGCGGACCGGGCAGGCGCCGTGGACGATCGCCGCCGGGATTCGCGCGGGAGCGGCGCCGGCAGCCAGGATCAAAAGCGCTGGCAGGCAAAGACAATAGCTTCGCCAGGGGTTGTTGCCTTAATAGCGCCATGAGCGGATGCCCCCGGCATCTCCCCTTCCAGTCTGGCAGTACGGCACGCGCAGATGATCACTCTCGAAACCCCGACCTACTACACGGCCACCAAGAAATACGACCTGAGCTTTCCTTCGCTGGCGGACGATATCGAAGCCGACGTCGTCGTCATCGGCGGGGGCTTCTCCGGGATCAACACCGCGCTGGAGCTGGCCGAAAAGGGCATCACCAACATCGTGGTGCTGGAAGCCCGCCACCTCGGCTTTGGCGGTACCGGTCGCAACGGCGGCCAGATCATGGCCGGCATCGGTCACGACCTGGAGAAGATCAAGAAGGAGGTGGGCGAAGACGGCCTGCGGCAGATCTTCGAGATCAGCGACCTCGGCGCCGACATCATCAAGGCGCGCATCGCCCGCTACGACATCGACGCCGACTTCTGTCATGGCTACGGTTACATGGGCTTCAACGAGCGGCAGGCGAAGACCCTGCGCACCTGGGAGAAGGAATTCAAGTCCACCGGCACTCCGCACGAGATCCGCTTCCTGGCCGGCCGCGAGGTGCGCGAGATCATCGGCTCGGACGCCTACAGCTGCGCCCTCCTGCATCGCGGCGGCGGCCATGTGCATTCGCTGAACCTGCTGCTGGGCGAAGCCAAGGCGGCCGCCAGCCTGGGGGTGCGCATCTTCGAATTCAGCCCGGTGCTGGACGTCAGCTACGGCGAGCGCATCAAGGTGCGCACCGGCCGCGGCACCGTCACGGCCAGCAAGCTGCTCTGGGCCTGCGACAGCTTCCTCAACAAGCTGGAACCCGAGCTGCACCGCACCACCATCAACACCTACGCCTTCCAGATCGTCACCGAACCCCTGGCGGATGAGCTCATCCAGCGCATCAGCCCGATTCGCGGGGCTTACAGCGACATCCGTCCGGTGATCGACTACTACCGGGTGACCAACGAGAACCGGTTGCTGTTCGGCTCGGCCACCTCCCTGGTCGAGCACATCCCCAAGGATCTCAAGGCCTGGAATCGCAAGCTCATGTTGAAGATCTTCCCTTACCTCGCCGAGGTGAAGATCGATCTGGCCTGGGGTGGCCCCATGGCGGTGAGTCCCAATCTGTTTCCGCAGATCGGCACCCTGCCCGGCCGGCCCAACGCCTTTTTCGTCCAGGGTTACTCGGGCTTCGGCGTCACCCCCAGCCACATCATCTGCAAGGTGCTGGCCGAGGGCATGAGCGAAGGCTCGGCGCGCTATGACCTGATCAGCTCCATCCGGCGCATCGAGGTCACCGGCAAGGATGTCTTCGGGCCACTGCTCCTCACCGGCGGCAAGACCTGGCATCAGGTGTCCGGCTACTGGAACGGTCGTCGCTAACCCTTTTTCCCAACAGGAGTCCACCATGTCGCTGCATCCCATCACCCGCCACATCACCCTCGACCAGCTCGATCCCTGGGGCACCGTGGCCGATCTCGGCTCGGAGCTTCTTGCCGGCGACGGCAAGGCCTACGGCAAGATGACCGCCGGTGCGCCCACCGACGCCGTAAGCGCGGCCTATTTCGGCGTCAGCAAGAGCACCTTTCGCATGACCTATCCTTTCAACGAACAGGCCACGGTGGTCACCGGCGAGGTGCTGCTGACGGACGAATCCACCGGCGAGACCACCCGCTTCGGCGTGGGCGACACCTGGTACGTGGAAAAAGGCACCCCGGTGCGCTGGGAGATCCTCAGCGACAGCTTCGTCAAGCACTACCACGCCGTGGCCTGACCATGGGCGACGCCCTGGCCCGGCAATGTCTGCTGGCCTGTGCCAGGGTGGGCGGCGCCTCCCTGGCGGCGCTCTATCGCATCGACCACCAGGCGCGCCCGGCGGATTTCCAGCTGCTGGGCCTCGCCACGCCCATGCACCAGAGCTACCTGGAGCGCTATCAGGGCAGCGATCCGCTGCATCCGCGCCACTGCCAGAATCTCGCCATCGATCTCGTTCCCTTGCGCCTCGGCCAGGCGGCCCAGGCGGCGGGCAGCCGCGAACGCTATGCCGGCTTTCTCGCCCGCCACGGCATCTGCGATGTGGTGGAGATCTTCGCCCGCCAGGCCGGGCAGGCGGTGCTGGGGCTATCCCTGCTGCGGCAGGAGGCCGAAGGCGCCTTCAGTGCCGGGGAGCTCGAACGGCTGCAGGGTCTGCAGGCCATGCTCGCACTGGCGCTGCCCCGTCTCGCTACCCACTCTGCCTCTGTGGGTCTGACCGCCCTCACCCCCCGCGAGCGCGAACTCGCCGAGCTGTTGCGCGCCGGCCACGGCAACAAGCGCCTGGCGCAGTTGCTGGGGATCGGCCTGCCCACGGTGAAGACCCACCTCATCAATCTCTACCGCAAGGTGGGAGTAGCCAATCGCACCGAACTGGTCACGGCGCTCTTTCTCTGAGCGGTGCCCGCCTCAACCATCCGGTTGATGGGCAAGGCGCCGGGCACCGCTGAACATGACGACTCCCTTCCTGCACTGGAGTCGCATCATGAGTTCAACGTCCGACTGGATCACCGTAGGCGCCCTGGCCGATGGCTTCGCTCCCGAGGGCTTCGTGTTGCCGGCCAACGCCGCGCTGCAAGGCCGCCACCTCACCCTGCATTTCGCCAACGGTTGGCGCATCGAACATCGTTTCACCGCGGAGCGCCTGGAATGGCACCTGGAGAACGGCGGCGGCGAGGCCAGCTATCGGGCCACCACCCTGAGGCCAGAGGTCTTTCTGGTGGACTTCATCAAGCGCGAGAACGACCAGGACTGGTCGGTGACCCTGGTGCTGGACCTGCCCAACCAGGCCTTCACCGCTGTGCTCGGTCGGCTACCTACCCTCGCCGCCACCCGTGAAGGCCTCTATGCCCGGGCCCTGGCGGGTCAGTCGCTGACCGGCGTCGAGGTGGAGATTCTGCACGGCAGCCTGGATCGACCCTGGCAGGACGGTGCCTGCCCGCACGCGCCGACCCGGGAGCTGGTCGGGCTGCGCAATCTCTATCGCTACAGCCCGACCGAGGTCTATGAACACATTTATCTCAACGAGAACTTCTATACCTGGCAATGCCTGCAGGGCGTGGAAGGCGGCCTGACCGACACCGATCGCTGCCACTACTACCGCATCGCCGAGCACCTCTATCTGTTCGTCTGGCGCGAGAAGATCGTACCCACCCTCGGCGTGCTGCTGATCGACCTCGACCAGCACCGTAGTGATGGCAAGATATGGGGCTATAGCGATGCCGACTGCCAGGCCTGGAGCAACTTCCCGGTCGCGTCCCATTGCCAGGTGCTCAACCGCACCGAGTACCCGGCATGAGCGGCCGGGTGGTGGTCATCACCGGTGCCGGTACCGGCATCGGCGCCGCCTGCGCCCGGCGCTTCGCCAGCCAGGGCGATCGGGTGGTGCTGATCGGTCGGCGCCGCGAACCCCTGGAGCGCCTGGCGGGCGAGATCGGCGGGCTGGCCTTGAGCGGTGACGCCGCCGATCCCGACGCCTGGCTCGGGCTGACCGCCGACATCCAGCGGCAGCTTGGCGGAATCGACGTATTGATCGCCAACGCCGGCGGCCATGGCCTGGGCAGCGCCATCGATACCTCCCCGGAAAATTGGGCGGCCGCGCTGCGCAGCAACCTCGACAGCGCCTTCTTCAGCGCCCGCGCCTGTCTGCCAGCGCTCATCGAGCGGCGCGGCAACCTGGTGCTGGTGGCGTCCATCGCGGCCCTGGTCGCCGGCCCCGAGGTATGCGGCTACACCACGGCCAAGCACGCCCTGCTCGGCCTGACCCGCTCCCTGGCGCGGGACTACGGCCCCCTGGGGGTGCGTGCCAACGCCGTCTGTCCGGGCTGGGTACGCACGCCCATGGCCGATGCCGAGATGCAGCCGCTGATGCAGGCCCACGGCGAGGATCTGGACGCCGCCTATGCCCGGGTCTGCGCCGACGTCCCCCTGCGTCGCCCTGCCGCGCCCGAGGAGATCGCCAGCGTCTGCGCCTTTCTCGCCTCCGCGGAAGCCGCCATGGTCACCGGCACCCTGCTGGTGGCCGATGGCGGCGCCTCCTGCGTCGACCTGCCGACCCTGGCCTTCACCCGCCTGGGAGACGCCTGACATGAGCCTTTTCGATTTCCGCGAGCGCCAGGTGCTGGTCACCGGTGGCGCCCAGGGCATCGGTCGGGCGCTGGTCGAAGGCTTCGCCCGGGCCGGCGCGCAGGTACGGATCGCCGATCTGCAGGCGCAGACGGCGGCGGCCCTGGCCGCCGAGTTGACCGCCCAGGGCCTGGCCGTGGAGGCAGCCGGCGCCACCGATCTCGCCGTACCAAACAGCGCCGCGGCGCTGCTGGCCGGTCTCGACCGGCTGGACGTTGTGGTGCACAACGCGGCCTTCTTCCCCCTCACCGATTTCGCCGCCATCACCCCGGCGCTGCTGGAGCGCACCCTGGCGGTCAATCTCGCCGCCTGCTTCTGGCTGGCCCAGGCCGCCACGCCGCTGATGCGGCGCCAGGGCGGTGGCAGCCTGCTGATCACCTCCTCGGTGACCGGCCCGCGCTTCGCCTATCCCGGTCTCGCCCACTACGCCGCCTCCAAGGCCGGGGTGAACGGCTTCATCCGCGCGGCGGCCCTGGAACTGGCGGCGGACCAGATCCGCGTCAACGGCGTGGAACCCGGGATGATCCGGACGCCGGCGCTGGACAACCTGGGGGACGACGCCAATGCCGCCCATATCGCGAGCGGCGTCCCGCTCAGGCGCCTGGGCGAGCCGCAGGACATCGCTGCCGCCATGCTCTTCCTGGCCTCCGACGCCGCACGCTACATCACCGGCCAGACCCTGGTGGTGGATGGCGGCGCCGGTCTGGCGGAGGTACGACCGGGCCCCTGATCCACACACCCATCGCTGGCAGAGCGCGTCAAGGCAGGCGGCAGTCAGAGGCAAGCCCGCGCCGAGCCGGCCTGCCTAAGCTGCCCCATCGCCGCTCGACCGGCTCAATGACAACTACAAGGACATTGCCATGCCTACCACTGCCCTCCTCGCTCCGCTCGACCGCGTCACGGCCTTTCTCGATCAGGTCCATGGCAGCTTCATCGACGGCCGGACCGTCACCGGCGCGAACGACCTATTCGAGGTGCTCGACCCGGCCACCGCCCAGCCCATCTCCCGCACCCATCTGGCCGATGGCGCCACCGTGGACCGCTGCGTAGCCGCGGCCCGGGCGGCCTTCGACAGCGGCAGCTGGAGTCGCCTGCGGCCGGCCGATCGCGAGCGCATCCTGCTCAGGTTCGCCGACCTCGTCGAGCAGCACGGCGAGGAACTGGCCCAGCTGGAGACCCTGGAACAGGGCAAGTCCATCCATATCGCCCGCGCCATCGAGGTCGGCGGCAGTGTCGAATACATGAGGTACATGGCGGGCTGGGCGACCAAGCTGGAAGGCCAGACCCTGGACGTCTCCATCCCGGTACCGGCTGGCGCCCGCTACAACGCCTACACCCGCCGCGAGGCCGTAGGCGTGGTGGCCGGCATCGTGCCGTGGAATTTCCCGCTGATGATCGCCCTGTGGAAGGTCATGCCGGCCCTGGCGGCGGGCAATTCCATCATCATCAAGCCCGCCGACGAGACCCCGTTGACCGCGCTGCGGGTCGCGGCCCTGGCCATCGAGGCCGGGATACCGGCGGGGGTGTTCAACGTTCTCATCGGTCGCGGCGCCGAGGCCGGGGCGGCGCTGGTCGCCCACCCCGGTGTCAACAAGGTGTCCTTTACCGGCTCCACCGCCGTGGGCAAGCAGGTGGGCATGGCCGCCCTGCAGAACATGACCCGCTTCTCCCTCGAACTGGGCGGCAAGAATCCCATGCTGCTGCTGGACGACGCCGACCTGGAGAAGGCCGTGGGCGGCGCCCTCATGGGTGGACTGCTCAACCAGGGGCAGGTCTGCGCCGCGGCGTCGCGCTTCTTCGTGCCGCGCCGATTGCACGCGGCCTTCCTCGAAGCCCTGAGCGCCGCCGTGGGCGGCATGACCCTGGGCGCGGGCCTGGATCCCAACGCCCAGATCAATCCGCTGGTCTCGCGCAAGCAGCAGCGCAGCGTGCTGGATCATCTGCAGCAGGCCCGGCAGCAAGGCGCGAAGGTCACTGTGGGAGGCGCCGCGCCAGACCTGCCCGGCTTCTTCGTGCAACCGACGGTGCTGGAGGTGAACGCCGAGATGAGCGTGGCCCAGGAAGAGGTGTTCGGTCCGGTACTGTCGGTGCTGGCCTACGATGATCTGGATGAAGCCGTGCGCCAGATCAATGCCAGCCACTATGGCCTGACCGCGAGCATCTGGAGCAACGACCTCAGCCGCACCCTGGACCTGATCCCGCGCATCGAGGCAGGCACGGTGTGGGTCAATAGCCACGTCCCGGTGGACCCCAATCTGCCCTTCGGCGGCTACAAGCAGTCCGGCATCGGGCGCGAATTCGGCCGCGGCGCGGTGGAAGCCTTCACCGAACTCAAGTCGGTCTGCATCGCCTACTAGGCAACAAGCACCCGCGCGCCGCGGTAGTCTCGCGGCGCCATACCAAATTGTTGCTTGAAGGCACGACTGAAGTGGGCCGCATCGCTGAATCCCCAACGAAAGGCGATCTCGGTGATGGGCAGATGATCCTGGCTGCCATCGCGCAAATCGGCCGCGCAGCGTGCCAGGCGGCGATGGCGAATCCACTCGCTGATGCCCATGGCATCTTCCGCGAACAGCCGGTACAGCTGCCGCAGGGACACGCCGATGCCCTCGGCGACCTGAGCCGGTGAGAGGCTGGTCTCGTGTAGCCGTTCCAGGATGAAGGCTTCCGCGCCACGGCGCTGTAGGGCAGACGGCTGCTGGGCCAGAGCCGCGGAAGCCGACTCGGCAGTAAGCGCCGGTCCGAGTAGCGCCAGGATCACCTCCTGCAGCGCCCCCTGCTCATCCGTGCGCACTGGCACGGCGCCCTCGGCGGCCAGCAGTTCGCGATAGAAGGACAACAGCGTTCGGCCGCTCAGGGTATGTCGCGCCACCTTACCGAAGGTCAGCTGCTCGCCCGCCAGGTGGGCCAGCACCTCGCGGCGGGGAAGGTGCAGCGACAGGTGTTCGATCAGCCCCTGAGGCTCGACCTCGAAGTCAGCCGCCGAGTCGACCAGCGCCAGGTCGCCCGGTTCCAGGGCCAGGGTACGATCGAACTGATGGACGAGGGAGCGACCGCTCCCCTGCAGCACCAGGAAGCAATGGCGGTCGCCATCCTGGGCGCCTGCGGGGAGGCGCCGCGCGATGCGGGTGGCGTTGGTGCGAATCTGCACCTGCTCCAGTCCGGCCAGGCAACCTGGCCTTACCTGGCCGATGAACAGCGCGCCGCCGAGGCCGCGCTCGGCCTGGAAGCGCGCGCCACAGGCGCCGTGCAGGCTGTGCAGCCAGCCATCGAAGGTATCGCCAGAAGCCGTGCCTGTGTCCATGCCGGGTCTCCCAAGAGCGTCATGCGGTCTAGATAGTTAACATATTATCGATCTGATCCCAAGGGCCAATCCTGGCCGCCGATCCGCTATGAAAAGTACAAGGCGTGGTGCGGAAAAGCCATTCAGTCGCGGCAGGCGGCCGGCGATGCTGGGGTCAGTCGCCTGGAGCGAACCCACAACAACAAAGAGACGGAGTCCTGCCCGCCATGAAACCCGAAGACTATCGCGCCGAAGCCAATCGCCCCCTGACCGGTGCCGAATACCTCGCCAGCCTCAGGGACGACCGCGAGATCTACATCTACGGCGATCGCGTCAAGGACGTGACCACCCACCCGGCCTTTCGCAACGCCGCGGCCTCCATGGCCAAACTCTACGACGCCCTGCACGACCCGGCCACCAAGGAGAAGCTGTGCTGGGAGACCGATACCGGCAACGGCGGCTACACCCACAAGTTCTTTCGCTTCGCCCGTTCCCCCAGCGACCTGCGCGAGCAGCGCGACGCCATCGCCGAATGGTCGCGACTGACCTACGGCTGGATGGGCCGCACCCCGGACTACAAGGCCGCCTTCGGCAGCGCCCTGGGTGCCAACCCGGAGTTCTACGGGCGCTTCGAGCAGAATGCCCGTACCTGGTACCAGCGCATCCAGGAATCCTGCCTCTATCTCAACCACGCCATCGTCAATCCGCCCATCGACCGCGACAAGCCGGTGGATCAGGTCAAGGACGTGTTCATCTCGGTGGACGAGGAAGTCGAGGGCGGCATCATCGTCAGCGGCGCCAAGGTGGTGGCCACCAACTCCGCCCTCACCCACTACAACTTCGTCGGCCAGGGCTCGGCGCAGTTGCTGGGCGACAACACCGACTTCGCGCTGATGTTCATCGCCCCGATGAACACCTCCGGCATGAAGCTGATCTGCCGGCCCTCCTACGAGCTGGTGGCCGGCATGACCGGCGCACCCTTCGACTATCCGCTGTCCAGCCGCTTCGACGAGAACGACGCCATCCTGATCATGGACCGGGTGTTCATCCCCTGGGAGAACGTGCTGATCTACCGCGACTTCGAGCGCTGCCGGCAGTGGTTTCCCCAGGGGGGGTTCGGTCGGCTGTTCCCCATGCAGGGCTGCACTCGGCTGGCGGTCAAGCTGGACTTCATCACCGGCGCCCTGTTCAAGGCCCTGCAATGCACCGGCTCCCTGGAATTCCGCGGCGTCCAGGCCGCCATGGGCGAAGTGGTCGCCTGGCGCAACCTGTTCTGGTCGCTGACCGACGCCATGCACGGCAACGCCAGCGAGTGGAAGAGCGGTGCCTGGCTGCCCAGCGCCCAAGCCCTGCAGGCTTATCGGGTGCTCGCGCCCCAGGCCTATCCGGAGATCAAGAAGGTCATCGAGCAGGTGGTGGCCAGCGGCCTGATCTATCTGCCCAGCGGCTCGCGGGACCTCAAGGACCCGATGCTGGACAAGTATCTCGCCACCTACTGCCGCGGCTCGGCCGGCATGGGTCACCAAGAACGCATCAAGATCCTCAAGCTGCTGTGGGATGCCATCGGCACCGAATTCGGCGGGCGTCACGAGCTGTACGAGATCAACTACGCCGGCAGCCAGGACGAGATCCGCATGCAGGCGCTGCGCCACGCCCAGGGCACCGGGGCGATGAAGCAGATGACCGACCTGGTGGAGCGCTGCATGGCCGACTACGACCTCGACGGCTGGACCGTGCCGCATCTCACCAATCCCGACGACATCAACATGCTCGATCGCATCCGTCAGTGAGGAGCTCGCCCATGAACGCGCTCACCCCCGTGCAACAGGCCTTTCGCAACGCCATGGCGGCGCTGTCCGCTGCGGTCAACGTCATCACTACCGATGGTCCAGGAGGGCGCTGCGGCATCACCGCCACGGCGGTCTGCTCGGTCACCGACAGCCCACCCACCCTGCTGGTCTGCGTCAACCGCAGCAGTGCCATGAATGCCGTGTTCAAGACCAATGCGCGGCTGTGCGTCAACGTCCTGGCCGGCGAGCACGAAGAGGTGGCGCGGCACTTCGCCGGCATGACCGGGGTGGACATGGACGAGCGCTTCGCCCGGCATGCCTGGGGCCGGAGCGCCCAGGGACTGCCGCTGCTGGAGGATGCTCTGGCCAGCCTGCAGGGCCGCATCGTCGAGACCCAGGAGGTAGGCACCCATTCGGTGTTCCTGGTGGAACTCGACGAGATCGCCACCCGTGAACACTGCACCGGCCTCGTCTACTTCGGCCGCCACTTCCACCAGTTGCAGCCGGTGTCGGCGGCCTAGCAAGAACGCCGGCCGTTCGCTACCGCAGCGCGATGCCGCTGGCGGTAGTCGCCCGGAGTGGCCCCGGCCTGGCGGAGGAAGAAGCGACTGAAGTAGGCCGGGTCCTTGAAGCCGAGGCCGTAGCAGATCTCGTTGGCCGAGGCGCCGGTGAACACCAGCAGGCGCTTGGCCTCCTGCATCAACCGGTCATGGATCAGCCGCTTGGACGGCAAGCCGCCGATGCGGCGGCAGCTGTCGTTGAGGCGCGCCTCGGTCACCCCGAGTCGCTCGGCATAGCGCGGCAGCGGCCAATGCTCGGTGTAGTGGGCTTCGATGAGCTCGTTGAAACGACGAAAGACCAGGAGGTCTTCATGACGAACGGATTGGGCGGCGCGCGAGCGCGGCGCCAGGCGCAACAGGCTGATGAACAACAGCCGCGCCAGGGCTCTCAGACTGCTCGGCTGGGCCGGGCGCGGCGCCTGGGTCTCCAGCCGCAAGAGCTCGAACAGCGCGGCGAGGCGGTCGGCCTCCTCGCGATCGAGGCCGGTCAGGTCGCCCAGGGGCACGCACAGCGGCTGGAACGGCGTCCCCGGCGACAGCTCGGGCGCCTCGTCCAGCAGCGTCCAGACCAATTGCTGACGCACCGTGAGCACATGGCCGTCGCTACCTTCTTCCGTGGTGAAGGCATGGGGCACCGGCGGCGGCGTCAGGAAGAACAGCGGTCCCTCCTCCTCGTAATGCTGGTCATCGAGAAAGACCCGCACCCGCCCACTGGCGACGTAGTGCACCTGGAAGAAACGGTCGTGGCGATGGGCGCGCATGTTGCGGCCAAAGAACTCGGCGAGGTTACCCAGGGCGTCGTAATGCACCTCGGCGTCAGCGTAGCGCTGATCGTAGACCTCGCCGATATGGATGTTGGGAATGGGCAACAGCTGCGGCGTGGCGCGGGGCATGGCAGGCCTTCTTGTGGTTGTTCGGGAAGCTTAGCGGAGCCACCGACCCTTGACGATCATTAACATCTTAACTATATCATTAACATATTAATAAATACGGCCAGCAAAGCCGTTCGGGAGAGACCATGACCCCAGCCCTACCCACCCCCAGCGGCACCTTGTTCGGTGTCGCGCTCAACTACCGGGGCCTGCTCGACAGTCGCCTCGCCGAATTCGGTGACAAGCCCTACCTCAAGCCGCCGCAGCGTCCGGTGCTGTTCATCAAGACGCCCAATACCCGCAATGGCCATGAGGGTTCGGTGACGGCGCCGGCCGGCGAACGCCTGCAACCCGGTCCGGCGCTGGGGATGGTGATCGGTCGCCGCGCCAGCCGCGTCCAGCCCGCCGACGCTCTGGACCACATCGCCGGCTACCTGGTGGTCAACGAATTCAGCCTGCCCGAAGACAGCTACTACCGCCCGGCGGTAAAGGCCAAGTGCCGCGACGGCTTCTGTGCCCTGGGTGACCAGCTGGTGCCACGCGACGCCGTGGCTGCGGTCGAGGACCTCACCCTGCGCCTGCTGGTGAACGGTGAGGTGCGCCAGGAAAACACCACCGCCAACTGGGTCCGCGGCCTGCCGCAACTGTTGGCGGAGATCACCGAGTTCATGACCCTGGACGTCGGCGACGTCCTGATCACCGGTACCCCGGAAGGCCGGGTGGACGTGGTCCCGGGGGATCGGGTGGAGGTGGTCATCGACGGCATCGGGCGGCTGGCCAACACTGTGGTCGCGGAGGTGCGTCCATGAAACATGCGCGCATCCGCCACCAGGGCGCCGTCCTGCAGGTCACCTTGGACGACGAGCTCAACATCCGCCTGCCCAATGGCGAACGCCTGTCTGCTGATGCCGTGGAGTGGCTGCCGCCGGCTACCGGCACCATGTTCGCCCTGGGCCTTAACTACGCCGACCACGCCCGTGAGCTGGCCTTCACCCCGCCCACAGAGCCGCTGGCCTTCATCAAGTCAACGGGCACCTACACCGGCCATAACCAGGTGACATGGCGTCCGGATGGCGTCGACTACATGCACTACGAGTGCGAACTGGTGGCGGTGATCGGCAAGCCGGCGCGCCACGTCAAGCGCGCGGACGCCTTGGACTACCTGGCCGGCTACACCGTCTGCAACGACTACGCCATCCGCGACTACCTGGAGAACTATTACCGCCCCAATCTGCGGGTAAAGAACCGCGACGCCACCACCCCTGTTGGCCCCTGGATCATTGACGTCGCCGACGTCCCGGACCCGGGCAATCTGCGGCTGCGAACCTGGATCAACGGCACCCTCACCCAGGAGGGCACCACCGCCGACATGATCTTCGACATCCCCTACCTCATCGAATACTTCTCCAGCTTCATGACCCTGCAACCGGGCGACATGATCGCTACCGGCACGCCCGAAGGCCTGGCCGACGTGGTGCCGGGGGATGAGGTGGTGGTGGAAGTGGAAGGCGTGGGCCGCCTGGTCAACCGCATCGTCAGCGAAGCCGCTTTCTTTGCCAACCCGGCTTCGGCCAAGCACACCAAGGGAGTCTGAACATGATCAAGCACTGGATCGACGGCCGCGAAGTCGAGAGCGCCGAGTCCTTCACCAACTACAACCCGGCCACTGGCGAAGCCCTGGGCGAGGTCGCCAGCGGCGGCCCGCGCGAGATCGACCAGGCGGTGGCCGCGGCCAAGGCAGCCTTCCCCAAGTGGGCCGCCACCCCGGCCAAGGAACGCGCTCGGTTGATGCGCAAGCTGGGCCAACTGATCGACCAGAACGTGCCCAACCTGGCCGAGCTGGAAACCCTGGATACCGGTCTGCCGATCCACCAGACCAAGAACGTGCTGATCCCCCGCGCCTCGCACAACTTCGAGTTTTTCGCCGAGGTCTGCACCCGCATGGACGGCCACAGCTATCCGGTGGACGACCAGATGCTCAACTACACCCTGCACCAGCCGGTGGGGGTCTGTGGCCTGGTCTCGCCGTGGAACGTGCCGTTCATGACCGCCACCTGGAAGACCGCGCCGTGCCTGGCCCTGGGCAACACGGCGGTGCTGAAGATGAGCGAACTCTCGCCGCTGACCGCCAATGAACTGGGACGCTTGGCGCTGGAAGCCGGCCTGCCGCCGGGCGTGCTCAACGTGGTCCAGGGCTATGGCGGCACCGCCGGCGATGCCCTGGTCCGCCACCCGGACGTGCGCGCCATCTCCTTCACCGGCGGCACCGCCACCGGCCGCAAGATCATGCAAACGGCGGGTCTGAAGAAGTACTCCATGGAGCTGGGCGGCAAGAGCCCGGTGCTGATCTTCGCCGACGCCGACCTGGACCGCGCCCTGGACGCTGCCCTATTCACCATCTTCTCGCTCAATGGCGAGCGCTGCACCGCCGGCAGCCGGATCTTCATTCAGGAAGACGTCTACGACCAGTTCGTGGCCGAGTTCGCCGCGCGCGCCAAGCGCCTACTGGTGGGTGATCCCCAGGATCCCAAGACCCAGGTCGGCTCTATGATCACCCAGGCGCACTACGACAAGGTCACCGGCTATATCCGCATCGGCCTCGAAGAAGGCGCAAACCTGCTAGCCGGCGGCCTGGAGCGTCCGGCCAATCTGCCCGCGCACCTGGCCAAGGGGCAGTTCATCCAGCCCACGGTGTTCGCTGACGTCGACAACCGCATGCGCATCGCCCAGGAGGAGATCTTCGGTCCGGTGGTCTGCCTGCTCAAGTTCAAGGACGAAGCCGAGGCGCTGCGCCTGGCCAACGACACCGACTATGGCCTTGCCTCTTATGTCTGGACCCAGGACATCGGCAAGGCCCACCGCCTGGCCCAGGGCATCGAGGCCGGCATGGTGTTCATCAACAGCCAGAACGTGCGCGACCTGCGCCAGCCCTTCGGCGGCGTCAAGGGCTCGGGCACCGGGCGGGAAGGCGGCGAATACAGCTTCGAGGTCTTCACCGAGGTGAAGAACGTCTGCATCTCCATGGGCAGCCATCACATCCCCCGCTGGGGCCTTTGATCGTCAAACCCAGCGCCTAACCATCACCCGGGGTCGCCTGCCGCCCCCGGTCGGGAGAACAACATGGGCACCCTCGCACTCGCCGCCAAGATCACCCACGTCCCCTCCATGTACCTGAGCGAACTGGACGGCCCGCGCAAGGGCTTTCGCCAGGCCGCCATCGATGGCCATCGGGAGATCAGCCGTCGCTGCCGCGAACTGGGCGTCGACACCCTGGTGGTTTTCGATACCCACTGGCTGGTCAACGCCAACTACCACATCAATTGCGGTCCGCACTTCAAGGGGCTCTACACCAGCAACGAGCTGCCGCACTTCATTGCCAACATGGACTACGAGTTTCCCGGCAATCCGGCGCTGGGCAAGCTGCTGGCGGAGAGCGCCAATGCCCTGGGCGTGGAGACCATGGCCCACGATGCCACCACCCTGGCGCCTGAGTACGGCACCCTGGTACCGATGCGCTACATGAACGCCGATCAGCACTTCAAGGTGATCTCGGTCTCGTCGCTGTGCACCTCCCACTACCTGCACGACAGCGCTCGCCTAGGTTGGGCGCTGCGGCGCGCGGTGGAAGACCACTACGACGGTACCGTCGCCTTTCTTGCCAGCGGCTCGTTGTCCCATCGCTTCGCCCAGAACGGCCAGGCACCGGAATTCGCCACCAGGATCTGGAGCCCCTTCCTGGAAACCCTGGACGAGCGCGTGGTACGCATGTGGCAGGACGGCGACTGGGCGGAATTCTGCGGCATGCTTCCGGAATACGCCGCCAAGGGCCATGGCGAAGGCTTCATGCACGACACCGCCATGTTGCTCGGCGCCCTAGGCTGGAGCGACTACGACGGCCAGGTCGAGGTGCTGACGCCCTACTTTGCTGCCTCCGGGACCGGGCAGATCAACGCCCTCTTCCCGGTCACCGCACAGACCGGCGCCGCCATCCCCCGGCCCCAGGCCAGCATCCCCGCCAACATCCCCAACAGCAGCCGCCTTTGATGGCGACACGGAGGCCTTCGCCATGCCCCATCTGACCCTGCTCTACAGCCCCGATCTCGAGGGCACTGCCGAGCTGCCCGCGCTCTGCCGGGTCCTGGCCGACACCCTGCTGGCCCAGCGCGACCCGGCTGACAAGGCCATCTTTCCCACCGGCGGCGTGCGGGTGCTGGCCTATCCGGCGGCCCACGCGGCCATTGCCGATGGCCAGGGCGACTACGGCTTCCTCTACGCCAATCTGCGCATGGGCGCCGGGCGCGCACCAGAGCTGCACCGCCAGGTCGGCGACGCCCTGCTCGCCACCCTGGAGCAGCACCTGGGCGCCCTGCTGGAGCAGCGCCCGGTCGGTATCACCCTGCAGATCGACGAAAGCCCCGGCCAGGTCTACGACGGCAAGCGCAGCAGCCTCCACCCGCTGTTCCGCTAACCCGCCGAGCACGGCCTACAACAACAATAACGACGAGGTCTCCCATGCCCCAGGCGTTGGATCTTCCTGCCCCCGCAGCCCAGGCGACAACGCCCTATCGCCGCATAACCTGGCGCCTGCTGCCGCTGCTGCTGGTCTGCTATCTCTTCGCTCATCTGGATCGCATCAACATCGGCTTCGCCAAGACGCAGATGAGTGCCGATCTGCACTTCAGCGATACCGTCTACGGCTTCGGCGCCGGACTGTTCTTCATCGCCTATGCGCTCTGCGGCGTGCTTAGCAACCTGGCACTGGAGCGTGTCGGGCCGCGACGTTGGATCGCCACCCTGATGGTGGTCTGGGGCCTGCTCTCGGCCGGCATGTTCCTGGTGCAGACGGCGTGGGCCTTCTGCCTGCTGAGATTCCTGCTCGGCGCGGCCGAAGCCGGCTTCTTCCCCGGCATCCTAGTCTATCTGGCGCGCTGGTTCCCAGCCCGGCGCCGCGGTAGCGTCACCGCACTGTTCGCCCTGGCGGTGCCCCTGGCCGGCGTGCTCGGCGGCCCCCTGTCCGGTGCCCTGCTCGAAGCCTTTCGCGAAGGGCCGTTGCTGCGCGGCTGGCAGTGGATGTTCCTGCTCGAGGGCCTGCCGGTGGTCCTGCTCGGCTTGCTGGTACTACGCGCCCTGCCCGATGGCTACCAGAGCGTCCGTTGGCTGGACGAGCGCCAGAAGGCCCGCTTGCACGAGGACTTCGCCCAAGAGGAAGCCGGCAAGCCGGTGACCTCCGCCGCCGGCCTACTGCGCAGCGGCCACCTCTGGCTACTGGTGGCCATTTATTGCGCGGTGATGCTGGCGGTTAACACCCTGGCCTTCTGGATGCCGGCGCTGATCCACGGCGCCGGCATCGGCAGCGACGGTCAGGTCGGCCTGCTCAGCGCCCTACCGTACCTGGCGGGTTGCCTGTTCATGCTCGCGGCCGGCCGCTCCTCCGACCACCATCGCGAGCGCCGCTGGCACCTCTGCGTGCCCTTGCTCATGGCCGCCTTGGGCCTAGCCATGGCCAGCCTGCTGCCCCAGGCGGCCTGGCCGGTGATGCTCGGCCTGGTGCTCGCCGGCATGGGCGCCAGCGCCGCCCTGCCGCAATTCTGGCAACTGCCTCCGGCCTTTCTCGGCCAGCGCACCTTGGCCGCCGGCATCGGCCTGATCAGCTCACTGGGCAGCATCGCCTCCTTCGGCGCGCCCTTCTTCATCGGCTGGATGCGCGACGCCACCCAGAGCAGCGCACTGGCGCTGCAGGTGCTCGCCGTGCTCATCGCGCTCGGCGCCCTGCTGGTGCTGCGCACCCCCGCCCATCTCGTCAATCCTCAAGGACACTAAGCCATGCTCGACACCGCCTTCCTCCACGCCGCCGCGCGCCGCCTCGACCAGGCCGAGCGCTCCCGCGAACAGATCGGCCAGCTCTCCCTGGAGCGACCCGAGATCACCCTTGACGACGCCTACGCCATCCAGCGTGCCTGGGTCGAGCAGAAGATCGCCGACGGCCGTAAGCTGGTGGGCCACAAGATAGGCCTGACCTCGCGCGCCATGCAGGTCTCGTCCAACATCAGCGAACCCGACTACGGTGCGCTGCTGGACGACATGTTTTTCGACGAGGGCACCGACATCCCCTTTCACCGCTTCATCGTGCCGCGGGTGGAGGTGGAGCTGGCCTTCATCCTCGGCAAGCCGCTGCGTGGCCCCAACTGCACACTGTTCGACGTGCTGGCTGCCACCGACTACGTGATCCCCGCACTGGAAATCATCGACGCGCGCATCCAGCAGGTCGATCCCCAGACCCAGCTCACGCGCAAGGTGTTCGACACCATCTCCGACAATGCCGCCAACGCGGGGGTGGTCCTGGGTGGCAAGGCCGTGCGCCCCCACGACCTGGACCTGCGCCGGGTTCCGGCCATCCTCTATCGCAACGGGGTCATCGAGGAATCCGGCATCTCCGCCGCGGTACTTAACCATCCGGCCAAGGGCGTAGCCTGGCTCGCCAATAAGCTGGCCGGCCACGACGTCACCCTGGAGGCTGGCCAGATCATCCTTGGTGGCTCCTTCACCCGTCCGGTGGCGGCGCGGCCTGGCGACACCTTCCACGTCGACTACGACCAACTCGGCAGCATCGCCTGCCGCTTCGTCTGAGGAGCGCCCATGGACCTGCCGCTGAACACCTTCAAGCAACGCCTCAAGGGCGGCGAACCCTTGATCGGCCTCTGGGTTGGCCTGGCCGATGCCTACGCCGCCGAATTGGCCGCGACCCTCGGCTACGACTGGCTACTGCTCGACGGCGAGCACGCGCCCAATGATCTGCGAAGTTTGCTCGGCCAGCTGCAAGCGGTAGCGCCCTATCGTAGCCAGCCCATCGTGCGCCCACCGATAGGCGATGCGGTGCTGATCAAGCAGTTGCTCGACATCGGCGCCCAGACCCTGCTGGTGCCCATGGTGGAGTCCGCCACCCAGGCGCGGGAGCTGGTACGGGCCATGCGCTATCCGCCTGAAGGCATTCGCGGCGTCGGCAGCGCCCTCGCCCGCGCCTCGCGCTGGAACACCGTGTCCGACTACCTGAATCGCGCCGAAGAGCAGCTCTGCCTGCTGGTGCAGGTGGAGAATCGCGCGGGCCTTGCCGCCCTGCCGGAGATTCTGGCAGTCGAGGGCGTCGACGGCGTCTTCATCGGCCCCGCTGACCTCAGCGCGGCCCTGGGCCATAGAGGCAATCCAGGGCATCCCGAGGTACAGGCCGCCATCGAGACGGCCATCGGCCAAATCGTCGCCCGCGGCAAGGCCGCCGGCATCCTCAGTGCCGACCAAGGCCTCGCTCGGCGCTACCTGGAACTGGGCGCGAGCTTCGTTGCCGTGGGCGTGGATACCAGCGTGCTGGTCAAGGGGCTGCAGACCCTGCTGGCAGCCTTCAAGGACGTGCAGCCCGTGGCAGGCGGTGGCGTCTACTAGAGGTCCTGCGCGGATTCGGCGGGCGGCGTCACCCCGCCTTCCGGCTCGATCCGCTTGAGTTCTTCGAGCAGACCGATCAGCGTCCCGAGCTTTTCTTCGCCGAATTGTTCGAGGATGCGCTGATAGTTCGCCTCCATGCCGCCGGCCATGGCGGCAAAGCAGGCCTCGCCCTGGGCGGTCAGCTTGACGTGTACCCGTCGGGCATCCCGGGCGTTGCGATAGCGCTCCACATAACCCGTCTGCTCCATCCGCACCAGCACCCCGGACATGCTCGGCTTGAGGATGCAGGCCTGATTGGCCAGTTCGTGCATTTCCGTATCGCCACGCTGCTTGAGCAAGCGGATGACCCGCCACTGCTGCTCGGTAAGGCCATGCTGATTGAGCAATGGCCGGAAAAAGGCCATGGCGGCTTCGCGTGCTTGCAGCAGGGTCAGAGTCAGGGAAACGCGGGGGGTCAACATCGATGGGCTCGGCGGCGAAAGAGGCTCAATCGTACACGCTGCGCGAGCCCCGGACCCAAGGGGTTTTGCCAGGCCTTGAGCATAGTCGACTCTCATCGTTGCAATCGGCCTTGAAAAGGGTCGCTCCTGGAATCGCTCTGGCCGCGCAATCGACTCGGTTGCCAAGCGTCGAACAAGCGGACATGGCCTTTTCACCAAGTCCCTGCGGGACCCTGAGGTCTTCGCGGATGGTTGATACAGGCCTCCGATACCACGCTTACTCCCTTACCATCAAGACGAGGAGCCGGTCCGCGAGCGGCAATACTTCTGATCAAGAATAAGTAGCGACACTTTCTCAAATACCGCATCCGCTCCGTACGAATGGAATGACGAAGAATGGATGCTGATCGACTCGCCATCACCCTAGCTACCGCAGAACGCCTGGATCCTGCCGTAACAGACACTTCACCAGTCATTCGAAGAATCGCTAGAGAGGGTTTATCACGTACCCAGGCATTCAAATACGCATCGCAAAAACCTTTACTGGAGCAACTTAGCCTTATTCCGCTAAGTTCCAGTTAATCGTCACCACGGCACTAGGCCACTATAAATTTAATATCTGTCCATCCGAAAGACTGATCATTGACGTCATTAACCCGTCATTGGTCCTCGCTAGCGTCGCACGCTAGCTTCTTCGCAGGAGCTTTCAGATGTTCAAGAATTTCCGCATTGGCACTCGCCTCATCGTGTCCTTCATCGCCGTGGCGTCCATCAGCCTGCTGGTGGGATTGGCGGGTCTGAGCAACAGCAGCCAGATCAACGATCTGGCGACCCAGCTTTATCAAAACGAATTGCTCGGGCTTTCGTACATCAAGGAGGCCAACCTGAATCTCGTTTTCATCGGTCGCGCACGCAGCAACTACCTGCTGGCGACCAGTGATGAAGACCGCCGTCGCGCCCAGGCGGAGGTCAAGCTGGGCCTCGCCAACGTCAGAGACAACCTCGCCAAGGCCCGACCGCTGTTCAGCAGCGAGGCCTCGGCGACCAACTTCCGGCAGATCGACGAATTGCTCGGCAGCTACACCTCGCAGCTGGACCAGGCGATGACGATCGCGGGCACCAGGGCGCTGCGTGACGCCGACCCGGAGCTGGACAACCAACTGGCCAGCGTCCGCCGTTATGGCGATCAGGTCGGCGTGTTGATGACCGAGCTGTCCAAGCGCAAGGAGCAGAACGCCAGCGACGCCAACGATCTCACCGACCAGATCTATGCCCGCAGTCGAGTCATGCTGATCGGCCTCATCGCGGTGGGTGTGGCCTTTGGCATCCTGCTCGGTTTCCTGATGAGCCGCAGTATCACCCGCCCCCTGCGCGCCGCGGTCGCGATCGCCGATCGCCTGGCCGCCGGCGACCTCACCCAGCGCATCGAGGCCGAGGGCCGTGACGAGACCGCGGCCCTGCTCCGCGCCATGGGCGGCATGAACCAGCGCCTGGGGCAGATCATCAGTGACGTCCGCAGTGCCTCCGATGGCCTGGCCAGCGCCTCGGAAGAGATCTCCGCCACCGCCCAGAGCATCAGCCAGGCCAGCACCGAGCAGGCCGCCTCGGTCGAGGAGACCAGCGCCAGCGTCGAGCAGATGTCGGCCTCCATCGCCCAGAACACCGAGAACGCCAAGGTAACCGACGGCATGGCCGGCAAGGCCAACCGCGAGGCGAACGAAGGCGGTCAGGCCGTGAGAGACACCCTGGTGGCCATGAAGACCATCGCCGCCAAGATCGGCATCATCGACGACATCGCCTACCAGACCAATCTGCTGGCACTCAACGCGGCCATCGAAGCGGCGCGCGCCGGTGAGCATGGCAAGGGCTTCGCGGTGGTGGCCTCCGAGGTGCGCAAGCTGGCGGAACGTAGCCAGGTGGCGGCCCAGGAGATCAGTAATGTCGCCCAGGGCAGCGTGGCCCTGGCCGAACGCGCCGGCTCGCTGCTGGACGACATGGTGCCCTCCATCAGCAAGACCTCCGACCTGGTGCAGGAGATCACCGCCGCTTCGGAAGAACAGAGCGCTGGCGTCGACCAGATCAACAGCGCCATGCTGCAACTGAGCCAGGTGACCCAGCAGAACGCCTCGGCCTCCGAGGAACTGGCCGCCACCGCCGAAGAGATGAGCAGCCAGGCCGAGCAGTTGCAGCAACTGATGGAGTTCTTCGTCCTGAACGGCGCCTCGTCCACGCAACGCTTGGCGCACCCCGCTACCAAGGGGTCGGAACCGGGCCTGGCCAAGCGAGCCGCAGCGCGGGTCGACAGCTCCCGGCACACGACCCAAGGTCGCGTACCCACTGGCTATGCGCTTTTCGAGGAGCCTGCCTGATAGCGAGCCGACCCTGGCGAAGGTGTTCACCCCTGGGTGAGCATCTTCAGCTGCAGGACGCTTCACGGGAGCTGTCAAGCCTGCCCTATCATCCCTGCACTGCAGGGATCGGCGAAACAACGGGTACGCCTACAAAACCTCAGCTGCGTAGGCCGAGAAACTCCTGCAGTCGCAGCGCTATCAGTCTGACCTCCGCCTTTTCGGAGAAACCGACCCGTGGCCAGTCATAGCGGCTGTCACATTCGGTGGCATGGCCGCTGTCGGCTTTCAGCTGCTTGAAGAAGTGTCTGGTTTCAACGATCCCTCGACCCGCCCTTCTGGCATGGGATTCGACGTCGAAGGCAATCTCGCCCAGATTGCCCTCCGCCAGACCCGCAGCGGGCCGGTACAGGAAGAGCTGGCCGCGTTCGGCCTTTACACAGCGAAAGCCCTGCCCGTTTTCCATTTCGTACAAGGCGCCGTAGATATCCGTGAGCAATCTTCTGGCCGTCTCGAACACATACCCATCCATCTATCCAGCTCCCTGCTTTTCGGCAAAAGATCGCGGCAACACCGGTATGGGCGCGGATCATAGAGAACCCTAGCAGTCGTTCAGGAATTAACTCCCGACGGAAACATCCCTTCACAGTTGCCAGATATGGATAGATAGGCGAATCAGATCCTGGCCACGCAGTTTCCCGGCCCACAGGGCTAAGGAACGTCTTGACGAAGGACACGACGATGCGCCGTACCTGTCTCAGGATCCTGTGCAGACCTCGACAAGTCGCGGTAGGAATTAATGATCAACCAGGCTTTCGCCGTGGACTCCACCGCGTGGCGGGCAGGCATCTCAGCGGGCCATCGACAGGCCCGCGCCTGATGCTGGAGCGGCCCTAGCCCTTGAAACCCTTGCCCACCAGATAGACCTCACGCGAGCGGGGACGCGAGGCTTCGGGCTTGCGGATCGACACCTTCTCGAAGGAGGTGCGTACGTCCTTCAGAAAGACATCGGAGCCTTCGCCCTGGAACACCTTGACCACATAGTTGCCGCCCGGCTTGAGCACCTGGCGCACCATGTCGAGGGTCAGCTCCACCAGGTACATCGCCGCCGCTTGGTCGGCCGCCGCGACGCCGCTGATGTTGGGCGCGATGTCGGAGACGATCAGATCGGGCTGCCGGCCATCGAGCACGCCGAGGATCTTTTGGAAGACAGCATCGTCGGTGAAGTCGCCCTGGACGAAGTCGACGTTGTCGAGGGCTCCCATCGGCAGGATGTCGGTGGCCACCACGCGGCCCTTTTCGCCGACGATGCCCCCGGCCACCTGCGACCAGCCACCCGGAGCCGAGCCCAGGTCCATGACCAGCATGCCCGGGCGGATCAGCTTGTCCTTTTCGTTGAGCTCGATCAGCTTGTAGCTGGAGCGCGAGCGCAGGCCGTCTTTCTGAGCGCGTTTGACGAAGGGATCGTTGACGTGTTCATCCAGCCAGCGACGGCTGCTTTTGGATCTTTTCATGTTGGAGCTACCACGGGAAAGCGGGTGAGAAGCGGACGCACGCCAGGTCTGGCCGGCCGCGAAGTGGCGGCGATTATAAGCCGATAACGCCCCGGGACGAATCAGGGATCGCCCGGGTGACCGCCAGACCGCCCAGAGGCGCGCCCATCGTCCCAGCCTGACAGCGCCGGGGCCGCCGGGTACAATCGCCGCCCCACCCCTTCTCGTCCCTTCCTTTGCCGGAGTCACCGGCCAGGATTATTGTCATGATTCGCATCAACGAACTGTCGCTGCCGCTTGATCACACCCCCGCCGAACTGCGCCAAGCCATCCTCGGCCGCCTGAACCTGCGCGACGCCGATCTCCTGAATTTCACCGTGTTCAAGCGCAGCTACGATGCGCGCAAGAAGAACAGCGTCATCCTGTTCATCTATATCATCGACCTGGAAGTGCGCGACGAGGCGACGGTGCTGGCGCGCTTCGCCAATGACCTGCACGTACGGCCCGCACCGGACACCGGCTACTACCCGGTCGGCCAGGCGCCGGCGAATCTGACCGAGCGCCCGCTGGTGGTGGGTTTCGGCCCGTGCGGCCTGTTCGCTGCCCTGCTGCTGGCCCAGATGGGCTTCAAGCCCATCGTGCTGGAGCGCGGCAAGGAGGTGCGCAGCCGCACCAAGGACACCTGGGCGCTGTGGCGCAAGAAGGTGTTGACGCCCGAATCCAACGTGCAATTCGGTGAAGGCGGCGCCGGCCTGTTTTCCGACGGCAAGCTCTACAGCCAGATCAAGGATCCGAAGTTCTACGCCCGCAAGGTGATGCACGAATTCGTTCGCGCTGGCGCGCCGGAGGAGATCCTCTACGTCAGCAAACCGCATATCGGCACCTTCCGCCTGACCGGCGTCGTGGCAGCCATGCGCGAGGAAATCATCGCCCTCGGCGGCGAAGTCCGCTTCGAAACCAAGGTGACCGATCTGGTGATCAACGACGGTCAGCTCGAAGGCGTGGTGCTGGCCAATGGCGAGACCCTGCACAGCCGCCACGTGGTCCTCGCCCTGGGCCACAGCTCCCGCGACACCTTCCGCATGCTGCATCGCCAGGGTGTGTTCATCGAGGCCAAGCCCTTCGCCATCGGTTTCCGCATCGAACATCCCCAGGGCATGATCGACGAGGCCCGCCTGGGTAAATACGCCGGCCACCCCGAGCTGGGCGCCGCCGACTACAAAGTGGTGCATCACGCCAAGAATGGCCGCGCCGTGTACAGCTTCTGCATGTGCCCCGGCGGCACCGTGGTGGCCGCCACCTCCGAGCCGGGCCGCGTGGTCACCAACGGCATGAGCCAGTATTCGCGCAACGAACGTAATGCCAACTCCGGCATCGTGGTGGGGATCAATCCCGAACAGGACTTCCCCGGCGATCCGCTGGCCGGCGTCGAGTTGCAGGAGCGCCTGGAATCCCGCGCCTACGAACTGGGCGGCAGCGACTATTCCGCGCCCGGCCAGCTGGTCGGCGACTTCATTCGCGGCGTGCCCTCCACCGCATTCGGCGAGGTGGAACCCTCCTACAAGCCGGGCGTGCGCCTGGGAGATCTGGCGCCGTCGCTGCCGGCCTATGCCATCGAGGCCATCCGCGAGGCGCTGCCCGCCTTCGGCAAGCAGATCCGCGGCTTCGATCGCCCTGACGCCATCCTCACGGGCATCGAGACCCGTACTTCCTCGCCGGTGCGTATCACCCGCGACAACGACAGCCTGCAGAGTCTGAATCTGCGCGGCCTCTACCCGGCCGGGGAAGGCGCTGGCTACGCAGGCGGTATCCTGTCCGCAGGCGTGGATGGCATCAAGGTGGCCGAGGCCCTGGCCAGATCCATGCTGTCGCAAGGCGACGAGCAGGACGTCCCGCTGGTCCGGGCCGCTGGCTGATGAAGCTCGACGACCTCAAGAAGCTCCACCAGAAGAAGTACCGCGCCGAATTCGGCCACTTCCTGGTGGAGGGCGAGCACCTGGTGCTGGAGCTGCAAAAGGCCGCGCTACAAAATTCCCCGCTGCAGCGCGCCGAGCTCTATGTGACGACTGCCTATGAGCACTGGCAGAGTCCGTTCCGGACGCACCTGATCAGTGACCGGCAGATGGCGCAGCTGGCCGACACCAAGACCCCGCAAGGGATCCTGGCGGTGGTGCCGATGCCCGCCGCCCTGACGGTCGCACCGGCAGCCGTCGAGGGCGAGCGCGCGGTCTATCTGCACGAGATCCAGGACCCGGGCAACCTGGGCACCATCCTGCGCACCCTGGCCTGGTTCGGCGGCTTTCGCTGCCTGCTCAGCCCTGGCAGCGTCGACCCCTACAATCCCAAGGTGGTCCGCGCCAGCATGGGCGCCATCTTCCACACGCCGCTGGAGCTGGATGTCGCACTCGACGGCCTGCAGGAGCGCTTCCCGCGCCTTGCCTGCCTCGATATGCAAGGCACGCCGGTGCAGTCAGCCCAGTTCAAGGCCTTCGATTGCTACCTGTTCGGCAACGAGGCCCGCGGCGTTCCCCGCGAGCACCTCGCGGCCCTGAATGCCCAGCCCTTCACCATCGGCGGCGCGGGCGCCATCGAATCGCTGAATCTGGCGGCGACGGTGAACATGTGCGTCTATGAGTTGAGTCGGTAGCGGCATCGTTCATTTTGGATTACGAAAGCGCGCGCGATTTGCGGCTCCATCGAGCTGAACAGTCCCGCGCGCACCCGGTCCGTATGGGAACGACCACCGGGAGAATCGACGATGACGACAACCAGCAACCTCTTGTGGGGCGCCTTGGCTATTGGCGTGGTGACAGGCATGCGCAGCATGCTGGCGCCGACCATGGTCAGCCAGGCGCTGGCCGAGCGTGCGGACATAGAGGGCGCGGGCGAACCTGCACGTACCCTAGCGTCGCGCCAGGTACGGCGCTACGTGATGCCCCTGGCCGCCGGTGAGCTGTTGGGCGACAAGATGCCCTTCGCCCCGGATCGCACCATTGCGCCATCGCTGCTGGTCCGTGCCCTATCCGGCGGCATCAGTGCGGCAGCGCTCGCAGGTGCGCGGCGACAACCGATACTGCTGCCCGCATTGATCGGCTCCAGCGCCGCCTGTCTTGCCGCCAAGGTGGCGATCGATCTACGCAAGCGCTACGGCACCAATGCCTGGGTCAATGCGGGTCTTGGCCTGGCCGAGGACTGCTTGGCCGTGTCGCTGGGCAACGCCGGGTTGCGTCGAGCCCTGCAGGATCGCTAGGACAGAAGTCGCACGCCGCTCGCCCTTCACGCTGCCCGGCAGGCCGCGCACGCCCTATCTACCTCAACATGAGCGAGTGCGAACATCGCCGGGCATGAAGCGTCCAGAACCCCGCCGGAACTCCTACCGGAACTCCTATTAGACATCGCGATCAGAGTTGGCATGAGTGCTCCAACCCTCATTGACTTCAGCCCTGCCAGAGAGCGGGGCTTTTTTTGCCTGTCGTCCAAGGGGTGAGCAAGGCTGTCGAGTGCCACCTATGAGGGTGCCGGCACGGCATGGTAAGACACCTCTTTCACCACGAGAAAATCGCCATGCGCCATCTGTTGCTACCGCTACTCCTAGCACCCGCGATTCTGCTTAGCAGCCCCGCCTTCGGCCAGCAGGCGCTGGAAACGGATAGCGACTACCTCCAGCACCGGGCAGCCTCGTTGAGTGAGCGGATAAACCTTGCCGTCAAGGGTCACCAGGTGTCCAAGCAACAGGCAGCACGTTTGCAAATGGCCGTAGGCCAGGTGCAGACACGTGCGGGGCATCTACAGGCTCGCGACGGAACGATCAGCCGGCCGGATGCCGATGCCATGAACCAGACGCTTACCGACGTTGAAAGAACGCTTACCCATCAGCCGTGATGGATAAGGCAGATACATGTTCTCCCAAGACAGATCTCCAATGTTCCTCAGCAGCCTCCATGGCCGCCGCTGACGTGACATTGTTGGCGCCCTTACCGCTGCGTACATCAGTCCGGTAGGGTCCCTAGACTTTCGAGAGCGAGCATCTGTCCATCTTCAGAGCTTCGTACTGTCTGGCGGCAGCTCGTCTGGCTAGTCAGGATCGTGCTCTTCGTCGAGGTGCCGCCGGTGAGCGACTAGCGACTAGCTGCGGTGATTATCATGTTTTGGTAATTCAACTGGGACGCGAATGCAGCACAGCGAGGCTGATCTGCACCAAAAGCATCTCGAGGCCGGCTTCTGATCGATGACTGATCAACTCTTCTCCCTTCTCGGTTTGTGCCTCCCCGGCCCTCGTGATCATGAAACGATAAAGCTCGATAGGTTCGTTGGTGACCGCGTTTCGGATCAAGACAATGCAGGCAATCTTTCCCTCGTCGTCGTGGGAAAGCGGGTGAGTAATGATTTCGAAGAATCGGCCAAGCACAACGGCCTTGAAACGATCTTCAGTCGCCTGAATGTGCGTCCAGACTTCAGCGACGTCTTCACCGCCCGCAAGATCGGCCATGATGTCGAAATACCTGGCCGTATGCGCCTTGGCCCGCCTGAGGTCCTTTCCGAACGATGCAAGCATCTGAACGCCAGCGATGTAGTCTTTGCCTACCGATTCCATGGACAAGCTCCTGGTTATGAAAGAGGAAGCTGGGACGGGTATAGAGACAGTGGGTCGAATGTTCTTCTTTCGGACCTGCTGCGCACGGGAAAGACTCCCTGTCCCCTTTGCACCGACAGGTGCCTGCCACCTCGAGAACACGCCTGGAAAGCACCGGAAAACCGCGGCCCGGACAATGTGCAGGGCCAGCGATCCCGCGTTGCGACGCCATGTTGCATGCAGGTACCGCGGATCAGACACAACGGGGGCGGGATCGGGGTCATTACCCGCTCTCCATCGGCTCGACCTGAGCCTGGATGCGAAGCGCGTCCGTCCCAGCCAACCACCGCTTTGACCGCTCTGCTGGAGCGGTCGGCTATTCGCCCACGCCGTTCGCAGCGCGGCGTCGAACGCCATTGGCCATCGAACTACCTCGTGACTCGTCTCCGCGACTCGAACAAATCGCCCTGCAGATAGGCTGAAGCGAACTGCGCAGCGTCGGCGAGACCTTTCGGCAGCAGGGTGCCGTAGTGCCTGGAACCTGTCGGAAAGCGCTGTAGTCATGACGCCGCATGGCAGAACGGCCGGGTCGTCTGTCGCCCGGAGTGCGCACCCGGCGTGGCCGCTGCCCGGTGCCGTCCCTGCATGCTTTCCACTTGCACCAATAACATCAACTAGCCGTACGGATAGTATCCGCAGGGATATCACTTGCGTCGTGCATCACGTCCTGCCGCATGGATCGCCAACGGCGCGGGGTATGACCGGCAAGCCTTGCGAAGGTCCGACAGAAGTGGGACTGGTCGGAAAAGCCGCATTCCAGAGCCACGTAGGCAACGGAAAGATCTGTCTCCACCAGCAGACCCTTGGCCTTGTCGATTCGGCAGGCCAGGGCCCACTCCTGAGGGGATACGCCCGTGGCTTTCTTAAAGGCGCGGGAGAAGTGACTACGCGAGAGCGAGCAGCTTTTCGCGACTTCCGCGACCATCAGCCGGCTGCTGTCGCCCTGGTCCTTGCCCAGTAGCTCCTTCGCCTTTCGTTCCTGCCAGGGTGCCAGCGCGATACGTGCCTGTGGTTCACCTTCAGGCCGCGCGTAGTGCTGCAAGAGGTGACCGCACAGCTCTCGCCCGGCTTCCAGCAGGCGCCGCGTCTCCACTGCGCAGGCATTCTCCAGGGCGTCCTTGAGCAAGTCGACCAGTTGGTAGGTCTCGGCGTCCAGGGCGCGGGCGTGAGGCAAGTAAGAGCTGGGCATGAGATCTCTCCTGAAACTGATGGAGAGAGCGTGCCGGACATCGCGCGGCGCTGCCCTTTAGCCGATGTGAAACGTTCTTAAAGGTCATTTAAGCGCGGCTGCAGGAAGTTGGGCGATCCCCTCCCCCATGCGCGGCAGCGTGAAGAAAAACAGACTTTCCCCGCGCCGACCGCGGGTACAGCGCAGCGAGCCACCGTGGGCACTGATGATTGACCAGCAGATGGCCAGGCCCATTCCCATCCCGGTGGGCTTGTCGGTGTAGAACGCCTGAAAAACGCGATCTTCGCAGCCGGGCGCAACGCCAGGCCCGCTATCCTGCACGATCACCAGGATGTCTTCACGCACCGGACGGGCTGAAATGTACAGCCGTCGCCGCAAAGGCGGCAGATCCTGCATCGCCTCGACCGCATTAATGATCAGGTTGCGCACCACCTGCTGGATCTGAGTAGCATCGCCCAGAGCATAGGCATGAGGGGCAATGTCGATGACCAGCCCCACGTTCTGGTCCTGAATATCGGCCCGGGTGACGGACAGCACCCGATTGATGACGCCATCTACCGCGATCGGCTGGCGCTGCGGAGGCGCCTGGCGCGCCAGGGAGCGCATGGCATTGACGATGTCCGCCGCTCGCTGACCCTCGGACAGAATATCGCGAATCCCCTCCAGGGCATCTTCCACTGCGGGGACCGCCCGATCCAGCCAACGCACGCTCGCACCGGCATTGGACAGGATGGAAGCCAGCGGCTGATTGATCTCGTGGGCGATGGATGCTGCCAGCTCGCCCAGCACGCTCGCCTGGGAGGTCCGCTCCAGTTCACCGCGGGCGGCACGTAGCGCGATGTCGGTCTGGCTGCGTTCGGTGATATCCAGCAGTACGCCGATGAAGCCATTGCCCGTGTCGTCCGGCTCCCCGGCCAGTTCCAGGAAATGGTGATTGCCGTCGAGTGCCACCGTCCGGAACTTGAGACGAAAGGCATCATGGCTGTGGACCCCCTGGCGCAACTGCTCGCCGAACGTTTCTCGATCGTCCGGATGGACCAGCAGCGCCGCGTCGTGCAGGTAGCCGGCATCACCCGGGGCAGGCAAGCCAAGCTGATCGAGCAGCTGGCGCGACCACAGCGAGGCGGATGCCTGGGGCTTCCAGGAGAAGGTTGCATAGCGACTCACCGCCTGGCCCAGCGCCAGCAGGGCCTGCATCCGCCGCAAGGTGCTTTCGCTGGCTCGCCGCCGCTCGTTCTCGGCGCTGAGGTCACTGTAGAGCTGGGCGTTGCTCAGCGAAATGGCAGCCTGGGCAGCGATCAGCTCCAGGACGTCCACGCGCGCCGGCTCGAAGATACCTGGAATGAGGGCGTTCTCCAGATAGAGCACGCCGATGACCCCGTTCTGCTTGAGCAGGGGAATGCAGCCCACCGAGCCGCGTTCGAGCTCCAACAGGTGCGGGTCCTGGGTGAAACGGCGCAGGGCTTCGGTGCCATTGATGGCGAGCGGCTCGCGATGTTCGAGCACATGCCGGACCAGGCAACGAGGTATTGGCAGGTCACGGGGCAGCTCGCCTCGAAGCCTTACCTCCACGCCACTGGCCTGGGCGACGCCGATGGCCTCGACCTCCAGGTCATCCTCGGCGCCTAGCAACAGCGCGGTGAAGGTCGCGCCGGCATGGGTGGTCGCGTTGGCCAACAGCGTCTTGATCAGGGCTTCCGGCTCGATCTCCCGCGAGAGCGCCTGGCAGGCCCTGGTGATGGCGAGAACGTCGAGTTCATGCTTGCCCGGAAGCGCGAGGCTGGGCGCCAAGGCGGGCGCTTCCCGCAAGTCGGGATGGGTCAACTCAAGGCGTTCGGCCAGGCGCTTGGCGCCCCACCGGCACCAGGCGTCACGTCCCAGTCGCAGGTGTACCCGAGCCCCGTAATGCATGCTGACCAGGGCCAGGCAGCGACTTTCCAGCTCGTGGCCCAGCCCCTGGATGTGGATCGCCCCGCAGGCGGTGGCCTTGTCGATCGCGTCCTCGTAGTGCAGCAGGGCCTGCAGATGATTACCTTCGATGCGCTGGATCTCGGCTTCGGCCAGCGCCAGGCGGTCGCCGAAATAGCGCGGGTTCAGCTCCGCTGCGGATCTCAGGCACTGGAGCGGGCGACTGAAATCCTCGGTGGTGCCGGTTTGGGTCTGTAGAGCGGCGCGGGTGAGCACCGTGAACAACGCCAGATCTACCAGATGGACGTGCACAGGGGCTGCCCAAGCCAGCGCCCAGGCCCGATCCAGATGCCCCGCCGCTCGACTAAGGTTGCCGTCCAGAAACAGATACAACCCCTCGAACAGCTCCCAGAGGAAGTGCAGCTCACCCATCTGCGAGCGGGCGACGCGCTGCGCAAGCTCCGCATGATCGGGAATGGGGATGGACTTGCCGATGTCACCGGCCAGCCGGCGAATGTAGAGCGCCTGGATGAAAAGGATGCTCTGGGCATCGGTGAATTCGAGGTGCCGCGCGTACTGCAGACCGGTATCGATCTGCCGGAGCATGCGTTCGATCGGCGCACCCAGCACGATCAGGTCGGAAATGATGTGGTTGTTCGCATAGCAGGCGAAGCTAGGACTGCCTTTTGACACCAGAAACCGGTAGGCGGACTCGGCACACTCCACCGAATAGGGCAATGGTCTGGTCCAGACGCTCACCCGCTCGAGTGCGATCAGGGCCGCGCCGCGCGCCTTGGTGAAGCGCGGCTCGGCACTGAGTTCGGAGGCGACTTCGGCGTAGCGGAAGGCATCGCCGTGCCGTCCCAGATGATGGGCTGTCGCCACGCCAAACCAGGCAAGCCCCTCGACGCCGGCGACACTGAGTCCATGCGCGAGCGTCAGCCGGAGGATCTGGCTGGCGGCCACCCACATCAGGTTGGGTTCGACGAAGGCACCTGGGACGATGGCTGCGCGCAGCAGGTCGACGCTCGCCCTGATGCGCTCGTCCGTCAAGGGCGCCAGCTGACCGAAGGCAGCTGCCGGGTCGGTACCGAGCGATTCGGCGACGCTCCGGCCCAAGGCTTCGGCAGCATGATCCGACAGTAGCAGGTCGATGTCAGGCGCCAGGTGGGCGAGGCCCTGCGCCAGGGTTTGGAGCGCCCCCCGGTAGTCCCCCTGCAGCGAAAATATCTCGCAGCGCAGCCGGTACAATTCGGCGCGATGGTCGGCGCGGCGAGTTGCCTGCAGCTGCGTGTCGATGTAGTCCTTGGCCACCTCGTAGGACGCATTTAGGATGAGGCATTGTCCGTAGAGGACCCTGACCTGGGAGGCCGGCTCCTCATCGCCGACGGCGAGCGCGGGATTCAGTCGCTCGGCATAGTGCAGATAATCCAGGGCGACCGCTGGTGCCACCAGGCCACGCGCTTGTTGCGCGCCGTCCACCAGCAGGGCTACCAGGGCCGCCGTCTGTTCCGCGGGAAAGGCATCGGCAGGCACCTCGAGCACATGGGACGCCGCACGGTGGACCAGGCTGGGCTGGTCGCCGGAGGCCACCGCGGCGGTAAGGCGCAGGGCGAAGTCCTGATGCATCGCCTGCCGGGCACCGGGTGCCAGCCGTGCTGCCAGTGCTTCCCAGATGGAATCGTGGACGAACGACAATCCGGCGCGGTGCTCGACGATCAGGCCCGCCACGAACGCCGGCTTGAGCCAGCGAATGACAGATGCCGGATCCAGCTCCGCAATCAGCGCCAACTCCGCCACGGCGGTTTCATTGCCCAGCAGCGCGAGCTTTTCCATCAGCTCGCGCGTACGCATCGGCAGCTTTTCGACGCGCAGGTCCACCAGCGAGGACATGCCACCGGAAGGGATGTCGGCGCCCATGGCATTTTCGCGAAACGCGGCCACGGCCTGGCGGAAGTACAGCGGATTCACGCTGCCGTCCTGCCCGATCTTCGCCTTCAGGAACGCCCGTTCGGCGTCGGTGAGGAAGGTCTCCTGCACCAGGAGCTCGGTCAGCGCCTGGTCGTCCAGCGGTGCCAGCGGCACCTCCTTGACCCGGCACCTCAGTGAACGGCAATGCGCCAGGAAGGCCGCCGCGGCCGCCTCGGGACGCAAGGCACTGGCTCGATAGGCGACCACCAGCAACAGGTGCCGAAATTGCCCGGGCTCGAGTTCGCGCAGGAATGTCAGGGACTCGGCATCGGCCCGGTGCACATCATCCAGAAACAGCACCAGGGGATGATCGGGCGTGGCTACGGCCTGCAGCAGCTGCTGCAGGGTGCCATGCAGGTGACGGCGTGCCTCGCTCATGTTGGGCGTCACGCTGAGGCGCGCAGGTCCTACGAGTTGCTCCAGTTCCGGCACCAGCCGCGTGACGGCGCTGCCGAATTCACCGATCGCCACCCTGAGTCGCGACGCCCAGTATTCGCCGCTCTGGCGTGAATCGTCGCACAGCGACTTGCATAGCGAGGAGAGCGCATTGGCGAGCAAACCATAGGGGCTGGCATGTCCCAGCGCCCTGCCCTTGCCCATCGCATACAGCTGTCGTCCGGGCGCATTCGCGAAGAATTCGGTCACCAGCGCCGTCTTACCCAGCCCGGCTTCGCCACTCACGAGCATGAGCCCCCCCTGCTCCGCCAGCAGGTCATCCAGGGCATCCTGCAGTAGCCCAAGGTCCTGCGTCCTGCCGATCAAGACGCGTGGGGACGCCTCCGCCACCTGTATCGATACGTCAGAGGCGTCCCGACTCGGGCGACTGGCCTCCTGCCAATCGGCATGGCAGCGCCGGAGTTCGGCCTCGAGCTCCAGTGCCGAGGCGTAGCGTAAACCCGGCTGCTTGGATAGCAGGCGAGCGATGAGCGGATCCAGACAGCTGGGCAGGTCACTTCGCCGCGACGTCACCGAGGGTGGTTCGACCGCCAGGTGAGTGTGCAGCCAGCTGGGCGCATCGACCGCTTCGAAGGGTCGGTCACCTGTGGCAAGTTCGAACAGCGTGATACCCAGGGCGTAGAGATCGCTGCGGACCGTGGCCGCCGCCTGTCCGCAGTTGGCGAGTTCGGGTGCCAGATACGCCAGGTTCGACGAGCCGATGTCGCTTCCCGCGCCTGGCACGCGTTCGGTCTCGGCGGCATAGGCGAAACCGGTGATACGCACCGAATCCCCGGCACCGCAGAGGAGATTCCCGGGTTGGAGGTCCCGATGCAGGATACCCGCCTGGTGTACGTCGTTCAGCGCGGCAGTCGCGGCGATGGCCAGCCGGAAGAAGCGATCGATGGGTAGATCGACGGCCCTCAGGGCGGACAGCGGTACGCCGTCCGCATCGTCCAGGACCAGCACCGGTCCATTGGCGGTATTGAGCAAGGCGCGTGGCAGTACCGCCCAGGCCGCGGCCAGGCGCGGCGTCAGCGCATATTCGCGATCCAGTCGTGGATCGTTGACCTGGGCGGAGGCCGAAGTGATCAACAACCAGGGTCGTTGGGTACGCTCGTCATAGGTACGCCAGCGGTGCAGACCGTCCACCTCGTCGATCGCGATCCAGGTCGCCTTGCTCGGCCATTCATCGCTGAAATCCAGGCGATCACACCAGGGCCGATCGAGTCCTCCTGCCATCAGGACTCCCAGGGCGCCGTGGCCCGAGCCAGCGTGGCGAGCAGCGCTTCCGCGGTAAAGGGCTTGGCGAGGAACTGGACGCTGGTATCCAGGCGCACCGCTTCGACATCCACCCCCTCGGCCTCGGCCGACATGTAGACGATGGGAATGCGGTAGCCCGCGATGCACAGCTGCCCATAGGTCTCCCGGCCTGACAGACCTGGCATGTTCAGATCCATGAGCAGGCAGGAGGCCCGCGCCTTCCATTCGGAATTCAGCAGGCTTTCTCCCGACGGGAAGGACACCGCCTGATAGCCTTCCGACTTGAGCAGATTCACCACCGCCTTGCGGACGGATAGTTCATCATCAACGACACAGACGGCGTCCATGGGCAGCCTTGAGCGGAGGATACGAAGTGCCGAACGGTGCGCCGAATCCAGTGCCTGTTCAGGCGGATTGGATGTCGAGCGTCGCGCTATCAGGCAGCCTTCCCGCCATTCTACCCAGCAGGACCAGCTCCACTAGGGTGCGTGTGCTCAGTTTTGTCATGATGTGCTTTTTATGCAGCTTGACGGTAACCTCCTGGAGTCCCAGCGCCAGCGCGATGTCCTTGTTGCGTCGGCCCTGGACCAGCAGACCGAAAACCTCCTGTTCGCGCGGCGACAGGGTGGCGAAGCGCGCGCGGATCGCATCTTCGCGTCGCGCCTGCACATGCAGTCGATGCGCCGTTTCCAGGGCTTCCTGCAGGCTGTCGAACAGCGCCGACTCGTCGAAGGGCTTGGTGATGAAGCCGACCGCTCCCGCCTTCATGGCCCGTACCGACAGGTCGATGGTGCCGAAGCCCGTCATGAAGACGATCGGCACCTTGATACCACGCTGGGCAAGCTCCGCCTGCAGATCCAGACCGCTGCTCTGACTCAGGCGCACGTCCAGTAGCAGACAGCCGGGATCCTCGAAGGAGCAGGTCGACAGGTAGGCCTCGGCGGAGGCGTAGGCGAGCGCGCTGAACCCCGCCGATCTAAGCTGGCGAACCAGGCCGTTACGTACCGTCGATTCATCGTCGACGATATGCACGGTAGCCAGGGCTCTCCAGTCGGGCGATCGGTCATCCGCCTTGGCGACCGCTGGCGGATGGACCTTGGCGGAGGCGATCTGTGCGACGGGCAGATTCAGTCGATAACCACGGCCGGCCACGGTTTCGAGCAGATCGCGATCCAGCGCCAGCTGCTTGCGTAGCGAAGACATCTGGACATGGAGATTGTTTTCCTCGACCACCGTATCCGGCCATACCGCTTCGATGAGTTCGTCCTTGGTAAGCAACCGCTGAGGCGCTGCCAGCAAACACTCGAGCAGGTCAAAGGCGCGGCTGCCAAGCCGAACCGGCTGGTCGTGGCGAAACGCCTCACGGCGCTCGATCGATACCCACACATCTCCTAGACGAATCATAAGCTCCTAGCCGGCTCGGTAGTGGCTGACGATCAAAGTATGACGTCAGTTATCTATCGATAGTATTACTATTGAAATTGGCATTAACGCGTCGGTCCCGTGGTTCAAGGCTACGGCGCTATCCGCCAACGCGCGGACCGGCAAGCCTGAATGTTCCGTCCATCGGTACGCGTCATTGGAGCGCGCCATCGAATCGGCTGCCGCGTACGACACCGTCGCAACAATCGTCCAGCTGGGGCACAGGTGCAGGCGCAGCAAATGGACGGACACGCTGGCGAGCAGATTAAACGGGGGAGATATCGCCTGAGCGTTAATTAACGTTAATCCAGCACATTTACGTTAATTAACGTCTTGGTCCTTTGGAGAAGAAGCCCGGCTGATAGGACCATGACGAGCGCTAATCGGGACGTTCGAAGCTGCAGAAGCGCGCGGCAACCCGCGTAGATGCCGAATGCTGGATGGCCCCACGCGTAGGGCCTGATCCTTTGTTGGAAGATCTACCTCCTTGGTTGTCACCTTGGTTCCGCAGCACCCTTTTTCGTATGATGCCCGTCAACAGCAGACGGAAACCTCCGGTGTGGACGCTTCAGCAAAACCGGCTTCTCCAAGCCAACCTGATCAGGCTGCAGCGCGCTGGGATGTAGGGGCGGCGGTCAACCAGCTGTCCTGGGACGACCTGCGCATCATCAAGGCGCTCAGCGAGTCCGGCAACCGTGCGGCTACCGCCAAGAAACTGGGCATCAACGTCTCAACCGTTTCCCGGCGAGTGGCGCAGGTGGAGAAAACCCTGGGCGTGGCGTTGTTCGACCACCGTCGCTCCGGCTATCAGCTGACGGTCGAAGGCGAGGAACTGCGTGCCTTGGGCGAGCGGGTCGAACTGGATATCGTCAGCGTCGCACGACGTGTCTCCCGCGCTGCACAGGGTCCACTGGGCAAACTGCGGATCACCACCAGCGACTCGCTGCTCCTGTACTTCCTGACCCCGATCATCGCCGACTTCAAGGCGGCGAACGATGGCATGACCATCGAGGTGCTGGTGGGGAATCAGACCTTGAGTCTGGCACGGGACGAGTCCGACATCGCGATCCGGGCCACCAGAAAGCCCACCGACAGCCTGGTCGGTCGCAGGCTGGCCACCATTGCCTGGGCCGCCTATGGCAGTCGCAACAGGGTGCGGCAGGAGGATCCCTATGCGGCCGGCCAGGCCTGGGTGTCCTACGCCTCCGCCCTGGCCAACCTCAAGGCGGCTGCCTACCTGGAATGCCGAGTTGCCCCTGAGGACGTCTCCTACCGTACTGATTCGGTCGCCGCCGCCAGTGCGGCCATCGTGGCAGGGCTGGGTTTCGGCTTTCTGCCCTGCATGCTGGGCGACAGCACGCCCGGTCTGGTGCGCGTGGGGCCGGTGGTGCCAGAGCTCAATGACGAACTCTGGCTGCTGACTCATCAGGACATCCGCAAGTCCTGGCGGGTAAAGGCCTTCATGGCGTTCTGTGCGGCGGCGGTAGCCGAGCAGAAGGCGCTGGTGGAAGGTCAGCGCCCGTTTGCCACTGCGCTCGAAGACAGCGAAGCCTCTACCTAGCGCGCGCGACTGCCAATCACCGCCCGGCAGGCGATCTCGATCAGCTGCGGGCGCTGGGCCAGCCTCGAAACACCAATGATGTTGCTGGCGCAGCGCGGCGCCTCACAACCGTAGGCCGCCTTGCGCACCTTACCGACGACGGCAAAGGCGGCGTCCATATCCAGCACATAGAGAGTCTCCTCGACCACGTCTTCCAGGCTTGCGCCATAGAGCGCGAGCAGCTTGGCGATGTTGTCGTAGGCGGTGCGCATCTGCTCGCCCATGGTGGAAAAATCGCTGGGGCGACCCTCGCTGTCCAGCGGTGCGGGCGCTACCAGATTGCCGTCTGCGTCGTGATTGAACTGCCCCGAGACGAAGATTTCGTCACCCACCCTACGGGCCTGCGGATAGCCGTAGGCCTGCTCCCACGGTACGCCCCAGTACGCCGTGTTCTTGTCCTTCAACTGTGCTGCTGCCATTGCCTGTTCCTCGCGGAAAGTGGATTCGCGATGCGGAATCCGGGTGATTGGAAGGCCAAACCCTAGCAGCGCGCTGACGATTTTCATGGCGCAAATTTGCGCTTTCAAAGGTGCAAAAGTGCACAAGCACAGCCTCGATTGATCCCTTACCTTGGATACCAGTTCCGGTCACAACCGCTGCGAACGAGGCCGTCGCCCCCTTGAAGGCGAGCCGCCGAGATCGCCGCACGACGCACAGCCCAAACCACACTCAATCGATAGGTGAAGCCATGAACAACTCCAAAACCGAAGTCCTAACTCCCCTGAACAGCCAGCTGATCGTCATCGACCAGCAGCCGCAAATGGCCTTCGGTGTCCAGAGCATCGATCGCCAGACGCTGAAGAACAACACCGTCGGCCTGGCCAAGGCCGCCAAGATCTTCAACGTGCCCACCATCTTCACGACGGTCGAAACCGAAAGCTTCTCCGGCCACACCTATCCCGAATTGCTCGCCGTGTTCCCTGAGGCGCCGCTGCTCGAGCGCACCTCGATGAACTCCTGGGACGACCAGAAGGTGCGCGATGCGCTCAAGCGTAATGGCCGCAACAAGATCATCGTCTCCGGCCTCTGGACGGAGGTGTGCAACACCACCTTCGCCCTCTCCGCCATGCATGACGCGGGCTACGAGATCTACATGGTCGCCGACGCCTCGGGCGGCACCACCCAGGCCGCTCACGACTACGCCATGCAGCGCATGATCCAGGCCGGCGTGATCCCGGTGACCTGGCAGCAGGTCCTGCTGGAATGGCAGCGCGACTGGAAGAACCGCGATACCTATGACGCCGTCATGGGCCTGGTGAAGGAGCATTCCGGCGCCTACGGCATGGGTGTCGACTATGCCTACACCATGGTGCACAAGGCCCCCGAGCGTGTCGCTCACGGCCCCACCCTGGCGCCGGTCGCCGCGGCCGTCTGAGCCACTGCCAGCCCCACCGTCTCGGGCGGTGCTGGCACTTCCATTGCCCACGCAGGAGTCCTACTCATGAATCCCTCTTCCACTACCGCGACCCTGGTCGTGCGCCAACAGGTCCACCCACAGCACGAACAGCGCTACGAAACCTGGCTGCACCAGACCATCGAGGCCGCCAGTCAATTCCCGGGCCACCTCGGGGTGGACGTAGGCCGCGAACGCCATGGAGATGTCCTTGATTTCACCTCGGTGTTGCGCTTCGACGAGATGCAGCACCTGCAGCTATGGCTCGAATCCTCTGCCCGTCAGTGGCTCGTCAGTCAGGCACGCCCGTGGCTGCAGGATGGCGACAACACCGAAATCCAGCTCGGCAAGGACTTCTGGTTCGCGCCCTGGGAGGCCGACCAGGCACCTGCACGCTGGAAACAGGTGGTCGTCAGCTTCCTGGTCATTCTGCCCCTGAGTCTGCTGGTACCCGCCCTCTGGCGGCCCGTATTCGGCGTCGTCCCCTGGCTCGCCGGCTACCTGATGAGCAACCTGCTGATCACTCTGAGCATCGTGGTGCTGGTGGTGTACCTCTTCATGCCGCTGGCCACCCGCGCGCTGAATCCCTGGCTCAGCGCTGACACCCCATAGCGCGCCAGTCCTTCCGCCGCCCTCCTCCCCTTCGTCCGCGATAGCCCTTCCGTTCGTTCATAAGGAATACCCATGAGCGCCGCCGCAACCTTGCTCGACCGCCATCTGCACACGGCAGACCTGCCGTCAGCCCCCTCCACCGCAGTGGCGACCGGTAGGCGAGTGCTCGGGCATCGTTACCTGGGAAAGCGCTGGCAGGGTTCGGTCCTGCGAGGCTGGCTGCTGGGTCTGTTGCTGGCAACGGCCACTGGCCAGTCCGCCACCGCGGCCGAAACACCCGCTCCCGCAAGCTGGGATGTCTTGCTGCGCAACTACTTCCTGCACAGCGACCTGCGCGACGAGGTCGGTCCCGGCCAGCAGAGCTACCAACAGGAATGGGCGCAGGGCGTCATCGGCGAGCTGCGCTCCGGCTACACCGACGGGGTGCTTGGCGTGGGTTTCGATGTACACGGTTTCCTTGGACTGAAGCTCGATGGCGGCCGCGGACACACGGGTACTGGACTGCTGCCGGTCGATGGCAAGGGGCGTAGTGGGAATTACGCGTCCGCTGGTGGAGCCTTGAAAGTCCGAATGGGGACCTATCAACTTCGCTATGGCGAAATGATGGTCGAGACGCCCGTTTTCGATACGGCTGACAAGCGCCTGCAACCGGAATACGCCACCGGATGGATGCTCGAGGGTACGCCGCGACCGGACATGCAGCTGCAACTTGGACACTTCACAGGCTTCAAGAACCAGGCTGGTCGCTCTTCTCATGACGATCTGGAAGGAGCAGGAGTCTCTACCCGCGGCAGTGCCATCAGCCTCGTCGGCGCACGCTTCGCCGTCACCCGGACGTTCAGCGCTGCCCTTTACGCCGCACAACTGGATGACCGTTGGCGGCAAGACTATCTCAACCTCAGGGTGAGCGATGCCAGCTGGACGCTGGAGGCCAACGCCTACCGTACGCGGGACCAGGGATCTGCCACCGCTGGCGCGATCGATACGCTCGCTTACAGCCTGCTAGGCAGCCATCGCATCGGTGCTCAGACGTTCACCCTGGCTTACCAACGGGTCGAAGGACGGACCCCTTTCGACTTCGTGGGCGGCGACTCTATCTACCTGGCGAACTCGGTCAAATACGCCGATTTCAACGGCGCCGGCGAGCGGTCCTGGCAGGCGCGGTACGATCTGGATCTCGCGGTATTCGGTCATCCCGGCTTGAGTGTGATGGCGCGGTACGTCAGCGGCCGTGGCATCGACAGTACCCATACCAGTCCTGACAGCGCCTATGCCCGTTCACTGGAGGCGGGCGGACGCCACTGGGAACGAGATCTCGACCTGCGTTACCGGGTCCAGCAGGGCGCGGCCAAGGATCTGCGGGTGACGCTTTCCCACGTGAGTCACCGAGGCAACGACGCCCAGGACGGGCGAGACCTTGATCGGCTGTATCTCATCGTCGAGTACCCGCTGCGTGGCTTCATTTGAGGGCACGCGCCATGAGTCGCGGCTTAGCGATGAAACCGTCCCACCGTTCGGCGTGCAGGTTCGTGCTGACGGCTCGGCTCATGCCATGGACCGCAGGACGTCACTCGACCGAAGCGCAAACGCAGGCGTTGCCGGTCAGTCGATGGAACCTGTCGCCCGCCCGTGAACCTCGTACGATCCGTTACGCTCCCTCGGTTTGATACGTCGCTCGATCGGCACGCTCGAACACCACCCTGGCTGTTGCCGCCCCTGGCCCCGAGCGGCTTATGCCAATCGACGCGGCGACCCGCACATCCGCGCCGTGGTTGTCGAAAGGCGCCTTCGGGCTATGGAGCAGACGTTGGATAATGGCCGCTGCGTCGGTGCTATCGCTGCACGTCGAAGCGACAGCGAACTCATCTTCACCCATGCGCCTTATCACATCACCGCCCACCCCGGGATGGCGAGTTACGCAAGTTACGAGCGGTTGCATTCACGCCTGTCAGGCAGGCAGAATTAATTTAGTTGTACGATGACGGACAAACAAAATCATCGGCGACGCCTCGCTTCGTTCCAATAACTACAACAAAGGAATCTCGACATGAAAAAGCTGACGCTCTTGGTAGGCTTCCTCTGCCTGTTCACCGGTTATGTCGCCGCCGCTCCCCATGATGAAAGTGACGTAGCTGCCGCCGTGGACAAGCTGACCCAAGCCATGTGGCACAAGGACATAGCGCAACTCAAGGCACTGACCGCTGACAACCTGACGTATGGGCATTCAAGCGGCAACATTCAGGACAAGCAGGCGTTCATCGCCGACATCGAGACGGGGAAGAGTGCGTTCAACGACCTGAAGATGCTCAACCAGAAGATCACCCTGTCGGGGGATGTCGCGCTGGTTCGCAATCACTTCTCGGCCCAGGCTGTAAACAGCGGAAAAGTCGTGCCAACTGAAATCGAGAATTTTCAGATCTGGCAGAAGCAGAATGGTCAGTGGCTATTGATCGGTCGTCAGGCATTTCGCTTCTGATAACCCTTCGACAGAGGCGGCGTCGATCGCCATGGAAGGTCGTAGAAGATCGACGCTCTCTCGGTCCCCCCTACCGCTGCCACATTATGAACTGCCGCCTCGCTGGCCTTGGGTCTTCTGCAAGCCGCCGGCATCGGTGTTGATCCCTTAGACAGTCCTGTCACGCTGCACCGGGCCATCGACGTCCCTAAGCTGGGCTGGCGAATCTCCGCCAGCAGGTCAGTCGATCTTGGCCCGCTTGCGTGTCCGCATCGGCAGTTGGCCTTCGAAATCAATCTGACTGTTCCTGAGCTGACCGCGGCTCAGAGTTCACCAGTACCTGACCGCTTGCCACTTGCGTCGTAGCGCATCCTCGGAGAGCAAGACAGCCATATTGAAGAAAGCTGGCTTCCTTCATCGGCCAGCGCGGCGCCTGACATCAGATCGGCTGGAGAACAGCACCGCGCTGTCACTGCGGCCCGACGTCACGATTGGACGCTTTCACCAGGCGTGTGAGTCGTCAGTCCTATCCTTCGGCACGTCAAGCCAGGGGCCACCAGGCTGTGAAGATCGTGGCGCGCCAGCCACTCGTCGAAATCCAGCGACATCGCCCAAATGATTATTGCGATATTCGAACGGGCGAATCATAGTGGCCTGGTGCCATTTACCTGATCGATGTTCGAGACCTGATCATGCACCCCGATCCCCAAGGCCAAGCCCGCGAAGCGCTACTTGGCCTTCATCGCCAACTCCAGGAAAACGCCAGCCAGCTCAGCCAGGTCGACTGCGATGACCCGGACGTCCGAGCCGTGCTGCAGGCAGTACATGATCTCAATCAGAGAGTTGCCGACCTGGTGGCGGAAACCGCCTTGCTGGCGCCCTTGGAACTGGACTCGGTCACCAACGGCAGCTCATGCGACGGTACCCGCCAATCCTGACTCATCGCCCCTGTCGACTCGACCGCTCACCGGGTCCCGGACGAGGAGCCGGCGAAACGCCGTGACAGACATCCCGAGCTGCATTGCCAGACCGAGATGCACGGGCGCGAGTGGAATGACAGGCGCTGTGTGAAGCCGCCTATCCGCCAGTGTCTTTACCCGGCCGCCGTTGGTAGGCACGCGCCCATTCGAGCAGGCTGTTTTCTTCGTCGGTACGATCATCGACACCGCACTCTTCCAGTACGGTCACCACTCGACTCATGAAGTCTCGATCGATGCGAGCCTGCTCCATGAGCCTGGTCAGATTCAGCTGCCCCAGCCGCTGGAGCGGGGTCTGAGATTCGTTGTCTTCCATGCCCATCACGTCTGTCCCTGTAAGCACGGCTGCCGAACACCGACTGGCCTATCGCCATCATCTTCCGGACAGGGTCTGGGCTGGCAATGGTTATTGCACGAAGTGTCGAGAATGATGACTGAGCGGCAGTTGCTAGCTCGACCAGGGCGGTCGGCTTCGCCCTGATCGTTCTCCACCAAGAGGCGACTCTGGCGAGCTGTCCCATTCACTCAGGCGCTGTCGCTCAGAAGCCCAGCACCAGAGGCAGCACCAGCGCGGTGACGATGCCCAACAGAATCATGCCCAGCGCCGAGAAGGCTGCCGTTTCCTGGCCCTCGCGCAAGGCATGAGCCGTGCCGATGGCATGGCCGTTCATGCCCAGGGTCAAGCCGCGAGCCGCGGGATCTTCCACCTTGAAGACCTTGAGCAGCGGCAGCGCCAGCGTGGTGCTGATGACGCCGGTCAGCATCACGATCACGGCGGTCAAGGGCGCGATGCCACCGAAATGATCCGCCAGCGGCAAGGCGATCGGCATGGTGACCGACTTCGGCACCAGGCTCATCAGCAGGGTCTCCGACAAGCCAAACAGCCAGCCCAACGACAGGGTCAGGGAAACGCCCACGACGCCCCCTACCGTGAGGGTTATCAGCAGCGGCTTGCAGAGCGCCACTACCCGCGGGAAGTTCTTGTAGAGCGGAACGGCCAGGCCTACGGTGGTGGGCCCGAGCAGCATCGAGAGCATCCCGCTGGCGCCGCGATACGTCTCGTAGGGAATCCCCCCGACCCAGAGCACGGTGGCGACGATCGCCGTGGTGATCAGCACGGGTTGCAGCATGATCAGGCGCAGGCGCTGTTGCAGCACGAGCGCCAACTGATAGGCCGCGAGCGTCAGGGACAAGGCCAGCAGGGGCGCCAGGGCTTGATCAGACATGGTCTTTGTTTCTACCGATCAGGTACTGCAGCAGCCAGCCGCACAAGGGAACGGTGACCAGCAGAGACAGGGCGATGACCAGCACCAGGCGTAACCAGACCGAGGCCTCGATACCGCTGAAATCAACGATTCCCACCGCGGGCACCACGAGCATCAAAGGCAGGTACCTGAGCAGATTGCCCGCCATGGTCTCCACGCCTTCCGGCACCCTGCGCAAGAGCATCAACAGGGTGAACAGAACGATGATCCCCAGGACACTGGCCGGAATGCCCCCTATGACGTTCGTCATACCAGAGCCCAGCAGATAGCACCCTACAAGCGTCAAAAAACCCGAGATATTCATAACCACCCTGAGTGATAGCTTTCTTGTTGAATAGCCTTCAATAACGGCGTGCGCGGCAACGTCCAACATGGAAAACTCGCATCGAGCTGCGGACCTGCGCCCCGCCGGAAAGCATGGAAATCGCCCTGATATGGCCTTTCTGCGGCTCACCTGCTACGGCTGGCGTGAGCGGGCCCATGCTAGCCTTTTCACTATAGGCACAGCTGAAAATGCCTGTGCAAATCCATGCTGAGATCGGCGAAAGGTACCCGGTGCGTTCGGCTCAATGCCGTGAGTAGCGCCTCGATCCAGGTCGCCGTACCCTGCCAATCGGATATCCGTACAACCATGTTCGAACACCTAGCCGAGTACCCGGGCGACCCGATACTGTCGCTGATCAAGACCTATCAGGACGACACCCGACCCGAAAAGGTAAATCTGGGTGTCGGGGTCTATCTGGATGCGCAGGGCAGGTTACCGGTGCTGCAGGCGGTGGCGGCGGCCGAACAGCAGCTGAGGAAAGCAGCGCCGGCACCTTCGATGTATCTTCCCATGGCGGGTCACGACGCTTATCGCCTGAACGCTCAGCGCCTGCAGTTCGGTGACCAGAGCCAGGCGCTGGCGGAGGGGCGGATCGCGACCATCCAGACCCTGGGCGGATCGGGCGCCCTGCGGACCGGTGCCGACTTCCTGCGTCAATGGTTTCCGGATTCAGGGGTCTGGGTGAGCGACCCGACCTGGGACAATCACCTCGCCCTCTTCGCCGGGGCCGGCTTCACCGTCGGCACCTACCCCTATTGCCGGCCGGCCTCAGCCGAGCTCGCCTTCGAGGCCATGCTCGGCACCCTCAGCACCCTCCCCCGGCACAGCATCGTCCTGCTCCATCCCTGCTGTCACAATCCCACCGGCCTGGATCTGACCAACGCCCAGTGGCTGGCGGTCATCCAGGTACTGGCCGAACGCGAACTCATCGCCTTCGTCGACTGTGCCTACCAGGGTTTCGGCGAAGGACTGGAAGCGGACGTCTTCGCCATCAGGGAAATGGAGCGCGCAGGTCTGAGCTTCCTGGTGAGCTATTCCTTCTCGAAAAACTTTTCGCTGTACGGCGAGCGGCTGGGCACCCTGTCGGTCGTCTGCTCTTCTGCGCCACTGGCGACCAAGGCCCTGGGCCAGTTGCAAGCCACGGTGAGACGGCATTACTCGAGTCCGCCGCGGCATGGCGCTCTGCTGGTGGACCTGGTCCTGGGCAGCGAACTGGCCGATCTCTGGCGGACCGAGGTAGACGCCATGCGCACCCGCATCGCCGCCATGCGCGAGTTGCTGGCACAGGCGTTGGTCGAGGCGGGCCTGCCACTCGGCGAGCGCATCCGTCGCCACCGGGGCCTGTTTTCCTATACGCATCTCACCCGGGCGCAGGTGCTGCGGCTCCGTCAGGATCATGGGATCTATCTGGTCGACAATGGCCGCCTGTGCTTGGCGGGCCTGACCGAGGAAAAGCTCGCCTACGTGTCTGCGGCGATCGCGGACGTTATCCGCTGAACCGCTGGCGCCACCCGTCTAACCCTGATTCAAGTCGCTGGCGCTGCAACCCGGCACCGCGCGCATGCCCTCGAAGATCAGGCGCGTGGTGTTGCGCACGTTGGCGGCATGTCCCTCCCGATCCATCTCGTCACTGGCCGTCAGGCGCAGCAGTTGCAGGTGCGAGTAATCGTTGAGTAGAAAGGCCGCCAGCTCTACGTCCAGATCGGCGCGCAGCTTGCCGGCGGCCTGCAGCTCGCGCAGCACACTGGCGATCTCGCCTTGCAGGCCGCGGTTCATCTGCCGGTAGGCCTGGGGCAGACCGCTGTCGCCCCCCACCAGCACCAGCGGCAGCAGTTCGCGCCAGAGCGCGGCGGGCAGCACCTCCAGTGCGTAGCTGACGAGGAGGTGCTCCAGATGGCAGAGCGCCTCGACGGGATCCGCGAAGTCGCGGATGTGCCGGCGCACGTCGATCAGGGCGCGGCGATCGGACTCCTTGATCATCTCCAGGATGATCTCGTGCTTGCTGCCGAAATACTTGAACACCGTGGGCGCGGAGACCCCGGCCTCGCGGGCGATCTGCTCGACCGTGGTCTCGCGAAAGCCCTGGCGCTGGAACAGCATGACCGCCGCGGCCGAGATGGCCGTGCGGCGTAATTCCTTCTGACGTTCGCGTAGGCCGCTCACCGTCGCTCCTGCTTGCTGGTTGTGGCCGAAAGGATAGCGGGCTTGCCTTGACCACGAAAAATATTTTATTGACTAAAGAAATTAACAGGGTTAATTATTTTCCCGTACCTGCTCTACGCAGGGCAATTGCCAGGATGAGTCTGATGAACCAGATCCTCGACCGCTCCCTGGTTTCCCGGAATCGGGAAGTCAGCGAGATGTACGACCAACAAGAACAAGAGCCCGTACTGATGCAGGGTTTTCCTGCCGAGCCGGACCAGCGCGTGACCTGGGCCAACTGGATGTCGCCGCCGTTCAACCGCTGGGGCTTCCGCAACCTGGCACGCCTGCGCCCCACCATCGAGGTAGCCGCCGGATCGCGACCGGACGCGGTGCTGGCCCAGGCACCCGTGGCCCTCGAAGCGCTGAGATTCCAGAGCAGCTGCGGCCGCCGCGTCAGCGCCCTCGACCATCTGCGCGCCAGCAAGACCGACGGCTTTCTGGTGCTGCACCAGGGCCGCGTGGTGTACGAGCGCTACTTCAACGGCCAGGTCGCCACGGACCGCCACATCATGTTCTCGGTCACCAAGTCGCTGATCGGGGTGCTCGGTGAGCAACTCATCCATGACGGCGTGCTCGATGCCCAGGCACTGACCCAGCACTATGTGCCGGAACTGGCCGGCAGCGCCTTCGGCGACGCCACCGTCCGCCAGTTGCTCGACATGGCCGTCGGCGTTCACTACACCGAGCTGTACGACGATCCCGCCTCGGAGAGTTCCCAGTACGGCTACGCCTGTGGCTTCAAGCCGGCCCTGCCCGAGTACGCCCAGTACGAATCCCTGTACCAATACCTGCCGTCGCTGCGCAAAAGATGCGAGCACGGGGGCCTCTTCCATTACGTGACCGCCACCACCGAGGTGCTGGCCTGGGTGATGGAGCGTGCCAGCGGCCTGGGCTGCGCCGAGCAGCTGCAGCGGATCTGGCAGCAACTCGGCTGCGAACGCGACGGCTACTTCATGGCCGACCCCTGGGGTCGCAGCGTCGCCGGTGCCGGCTTCAACGCCACCCTGCGCGACATGGGCCGCTTCGGCCTGATGCTGGCCAACGGCGGGCGGGTCGATGCCCAGCAGGTCATCGACCCGGCGGTGATCGAGGCCATCGCCGCCGGCGGGGACCCGGGGATCTATAGCGTGCACAAGGACTTCTCCGAATGGACCCCGGGCGCCTCCTACCGCAGCCAGTGGTACGTCTTCAACGACCACAGTCCGGCCATCATGGCCAGTGGCATCCACGGCCAGTACCTGTTCGTCGATTTCGCCTCCGAGGTGGTGGTCGTCAAGCAGTCGTCGCTGCCCGAGGCGGTCACCGAACTGGACATCGATACCGTACGCCTGCTGCGCGCCATCGCTGCCCAGCTGCACGGCTGATCCATCCCTAACAAGATCAACGAGCGCCGGCTTGCCCGCGCGCTCACCTGCTACGACAGGTATCCGGTGGCGATCTTGGCCACCCTTCACTGCCCTGTAATACAAGAAAAATAGTCAGGAGCTTCATATGTGCACAACCAAGCGCCTTCCCGGCGTGCTGCTGGCGCTCGGCCTGCCGCTGGCCAGCCAGCCGGCCCTGGCGGGCTATCCCTTCGAATACGAGAACCTCAAAGGCGACGTCAACCTGACGGTGGGCGCTGGCTCCCTCTCCACCCGGGGCGTCAATTTCGGCGCCGGTCGCGTGGATGCACGCAGTGGCAAGAACGACGGCCGCCGCAGCGCCTGGCAGGAGTTCTACGTCAAACCCGGCGTCGCTCTCGACTACTCCCTCAGCGACAGGGTCCACCTGCTCGCCGGTGGCTCGGTGGTCGGCGCCACCACCCTTGGCGACGGTGATGCCGGTGGCTTCACCCGCGGCTCAGACGGCCGCTTCGCCCCCGAAGAGCTCTATGCCGGAGTGCAGGCGGGCGACTGGAAATTCACCGCCGGCCGCCAGAACTTCATGGTCGGTACCGGCTTCATCGTCATGGACGGCAACCTCGACCTGTTCGGCGATGGCGCCTACTGGCTCGGTCCGCGCACCGCCTTCCGCGACTCGGCGATCCTGGCGTGGGGGCATGGCCCGGTCCAGGCACAGGCCTTCACCCTGCGCACCGACGATCACTATGGCGATTTCCGCCTGAGCGGCGCCAACCTGGATTACGACCTCGACGGCCAGGTGACCCTCGGTGCCATGGCCCTGACCGTCGATACCCTGGCCAGCAGAGACAGCAACGCGGCGCGCCGCGACGGCATGCGGGTCTACAACCTGCGGGCCCTGCGTGGCCACCTGCCAGGCCTGCCGAACCTGACCCTGAATGGCGAATACGCGGTGCAGCGCGGCGGTGACGGCGCCCTCACCTATGACGCCAAGGCCTGGTATGCCCAGGCCGACTACCAGTTCCAGGACCTGCCCTTCACCCCCACCCTCGGGTACCGCTACGCCGTCTTCTCCGGTGACGACAACCCTACCGACAACCGCCAGCAAGCCTGGGATCCGCTGAGCAAGGGCTTCATCGACTGGAGCACCTGGCTGGTGGGCGACGTGGTGGGGAACTACCTGCTGTTCAACAGCAACGAGCGCGTCCAGCAGTTCTCGCTCAAGAACCGCCTCAGCGACACCCTCACCCTGGGCGTCATCCACTACCAGTTCTGGCTCGACCAGGCCAACTTCCGCGGCGCCGCGGTCAATGACCGGCGTTTCGCCGACGAGACCGCGGTGTACCTCGACTGGACGCCCAACCGGCAGTTCTACAGCTCGCTCTCGTACAACTGGGTGCAGGCCAAGTCCGCCGCCCGGCAGGCGTTCGGCGACAACGAGCGCTTCAGCGCCCTCGAGCTCTACTTCACCTATCGCTACTGACCAGCCACCACAGCCCCCGTGGGGCACAGGAGAGCGTGATGACCACCAAGACACCAACCGAGATCGCCGTACCCACGCTGGAGTGGGTACTGAGCCTCCACGTCCTCATCGACCCGGCCGATGACCTGGGCGCCTGCACGGATGGCCAGCGCAGCAACTATCGAATCACCGGCGGGCATTTCGAAGGCTTGAACGTGCGTGGCGACGTGTTGGCCGGTGGCGCGGATTTCTATCTGCAGCGCAGCGACGGCGTGGGTGAGCTGGACGCTCGCTATAGCCTGCGCAGCGATCAGGGCGAGTGGATCAACATTCACAACCTTGGTCTGATCACCCTTAGCGAGCGAGGCCGCACGCAGGTTGCCCAGGGCCTCTGGCCCATCGCCGAAGAGGACTACCACTGCAGTTGCACGCCGCGCTTCCAAGTGGCCAGCGGCAGGCTCGACTGGCTGACCCGCAGCGTGATGATCGGCAAGGTGAGCTATCCCGCCGTCGATAGGGTCGCCATCCACTGCTATCGCCTCAGCTGACCGGCAACCCCTATAGCAGCCAGGCTTTTCACTGAAGCGGCAGGCCCGTCCGTGGCCGAGCCGGCAGGTAATAGACATGACCATCGCCAACCAAACCCTGGTGCGCGCCGCGTGCATCGCCATCGCCGCCGCTTCGATCCTCGTCATCGGCGTGCAGCCGATCTTCATCGGTCTGCTGACCGAACGCCTGGGCCTGACCCTGGCGCAGCAGAGCTGGACCATGTCGGTGGAAATGTGCGGCTCCATCGTCGGGACACTGCTGTACCTGCCAATGATCCGCTTCCTCGGTCCGCGCACCATCGCCCTGGGCACGGCCTTGCTGTTGCTGTTCGCCAACGCCGCGACGGCCAGCGTCACCACCCTCGATCCGCTGTTGGCCTTGCGCGGTCTCTCGGGCCTCTGCTCGGGCGTGCTCTACTCCTATGCCATCTACTGGCTGGGCAGCATGCCGGGGCAGGACAGGTCCTTCGGCATCCTGCTGTTCGTGCAGACCGCCCTGTTCGCCAGCAGCGCGGTGCTCATGCCGATGATCGCCGCGTGGCAGGGCTTCGCCGGGGCGATCTATTACCTGGCGGCCTGGTTCGCCCTGGTCTGCCTGCTGAGCGGCTGCCTGCCGGCCAGGCAGAGCCCGGAAGAACAACGGCTCGCCCACACGCCGCTGCGGGCGGGCCTGACGGTGATCGGCGTCTGCTCGCTGCTCGGCATGCTGTTCCTGCAACTGTCGATCTACTCGCTGTGGGGCTTCGTCGACGGCATCGCCAGCGACGCTGGCGTGGCGCCGGTGGACATCGGTTGGGCGATCAGCATCGGGCTGCTCGGCGGCCTGCCCGGTGCGGCCCTGCCCAGCGTGGCCGGGCGGCACCTGGGCCGCGTACCGATGATCCTCACCGGCTCCCTGGCCGTGCTCGGCGCCATCTACATGCTGGCCACGCGCATCCACACCGCCGTGGATCTGCTGCTCGCGGTGTTCTTGATGAACTTCGGCTGGAACCTGGCGCTGTCCTACTACATGTCCTCGGTCGTGACCCACGACCCGAGCGGTCGCCTGACCAAGCTGGTCGGCGTGGTACAGGTCGCCTCCGCCGCCGCGGCCCCGACCCTGCTGAGCCTGATCATCCAAGGCAACGACCGGCGCAGCCTCTTCGTGCTGTCCGCGGGCGCCATCCTGATCGGCTGCCTGCTGGTGATCGTCATGCTGGCCTGCGGGCGGCGCGGCGTGCAGGGCAAGGCATTGGACTGCTCGGTCTGAGCGTTGGCCGCAGGCTAGGGGGGTGCCGCGCGAACATCACGGCCTTCCGCGCAGCCAGGCGACAACCTCCATGACCGATTTGTCATCACCCGGTCAGCCTGGCGTCCCCCCTGTCCTCCTAGAGTGGCCCGGTCAGCGACTCGCTACCCACCCCTTCAAGAGGACTCTCCATGAAAGCGCTCCTGCTCGGTCTTTTCGGTCTGCTCGCCACCGGCTCCGCCCTGGCTGCTCCCGACCATCCCGCTCCGATCCATGACCAGCCCGGTTTCTTCGTCCACCTCGACGTCGACAAGGTCGTCAGCCAGACCGACCTGAGCGCCCAGTGCGGAATCGTGCCGGCCCACCTCGACTATCTGGATCACGCCGGCCGGGAACATGAGCTGGACTATCTGGTGTCTGGCAATGGCTGCTACAACCAGAATTGAGGCGTCTTTCGACCCGGTACCGAAGCGCGGCGGTCACCGCTGTGCTGGCCAAGGGGGCGCCTGTAACGGCCCCTTCCGCCACCAGAATCCAAGGCTATTGGGCCAGTAGCGCACGCCACGGGTCGGCATGCGGACCGTTAGAAAAACCGATAGGCCTTGGCCAGGGCCCGCTCCAGGACGGCGATGCAGGCGTGGTCGTCCGCATAGGACAGGAACTGGCGCTGCGCATCGGCCTGGGCCTCGGCCAGACGCGTCTTGCGCTCGGCCAGCTCATCTTCCAGCACCGAGGTGCTCATGCCGCCCAGATCACAGCAGGGGTTGGGGCCATTCATAGAAAACTCCGGACAGAAGTGCAGACTGCGTCATCAGACAAGGTTTTGAGATTTGGTTCACAAATCTTAGCGAATCTCATTGTTGCTGAAAGCTGAGTTTCGACCCGGTGCTGTACCGCCGCCCGCGCTAGAGCGTCTCCCCAAGACTTCCGTACCCTGCACCCGCTATCAGCGAGGCAAAAGCTATACAATTCGGCGCCCTAATCGAGCTGTGAAGATACATGCGCCTTTTGCTTTCGCTTCTCCTGGCCACACTGGTGGCCTCCTCCGCGCTCGCCGCGGCGCCCGATACCTTTGTCGAGGCCAAGGTAATCGCCAGACAAAAAGTCTATTTCGATCAGAACACCAGCGCCCAGGGCGACCTCTATTGCGGCTGCAAGTGGGAGTGGGTCGGCAAATCCGGAGGACGGGTCGATGCCGCCTCCTGCGGTTTCCAGGCGCGCAAGCAGGAAACCCGCGGCGAACGCACCGAGTGGGAGCACATCGTGCCGGCCTGGACCTTCGGTCATCAGCGGCAATGCTGGCAGAACGGCGGACGGGAACACTGCGTGGCGGATGACCCGGTGTTCCGCGCCATGGAGGCCGACCTCTTCAACCTCTACCCCGCCGTGGGCGAGGTGAATGGTGACCGGGCCAATTTCAACTACGGCATGGCCCAGGGCGTGCAACCGCAATACGGCCGGTGCACGACGAAGATCGACTTCCAGGAACGCGCCGCCGAACCGCGCGACGAGGTCAAGGGCCTGGTCGCCCGGGTCACCTTCTATATGTTCGATCGCTACGGCCTGAACATGTCGCGCCAGCAACAGCAACTGCTTATGGCCTGGGACAAGCAGCAACCGGTCACCGCTTGGGAGCGCGAACGGGATAGTCGCATCGCCGCGGTGATGGGCCATGGCAACCCCTTCGTGTCCGGCGAGCGACACTGGACGCTGGGCTACCAGCCGGTTGGTGACGGCATCGTCAGTCCTCTGCCGGCGGCCAAGCCAGCGCCGTCAACGCCCTCAGCACCGGCCAAGACCGATAGCCCCGCCGCGGCCAGCCAGGGCGCGATCATCGGCAACCGCAACAGTCACGTCTATCACCTGCCGCAAGGCTGCCCGAGCTACGCCCAGGTGTCGCCGAAGAACCAGGTCAAGTTCGCCTCCGAAGCCGAGGCGAAGGCGGCAGGCTTCACCAAGGCGGGCAACTGCGCGCCCTGATCGCCAGCCCCAGGCGCTGACCTGCAGCACCCAGGGGTCCTGAGCCGCTTCGGCAGTTACTGCCCCTTGGACAGCTCCACCAGCATCCGCGTGAGCAGATAGATGCGCGGTGTCACGCTGTCCAGTTCCACGTATTCCTCGGGGGTATGCAGCTTGCCGCCGACGATGCCGAAGCCGTCCAGGGTCGGTACGCCGGCACCCGCTGCGATGCTGGCATCCGCGGCGCCGCCACTGCCCTCGACGGTCAGGGTGCGGCCCAGCTCGCCATAGATGCCCTGGGCCGTGGCCAGCAGCCGATCGCTCGCTGCGGTCTGCGGCATCGGCGGCAGGCCACGCTCCAGCCGCGTGGTCACCTCGGTGTCGGCAATCCGCTTGTTGGCGGCGATCCGCGCCAGGTCCTTTTCCACCCGGTCGAATTCTTCGGGCAGCGCGGCGCGAACGTCGGCCTTGGCGACGGCGTGATCGGGAATCACATTGATGCGGTCACCCGCTTCGATCACCGTGAAATTGACCGAAGTCTTCTTCTCCGCATCGCCCAGGTTGCCCAGTTGCAGTACCTGGTGCGCCACCTCGGTGGCGGCGTTACGCCCCAGTTCCGGGGAAACGCCGGCATGAGACGACTTGCCCTTGACCTCCACCACGGCGGTGGCGCTGCCCTTGCGCCACACTACCAGGCCATCGGCCGGCCGCCCCGGCTCCAGATTCAGCACCACGTCGTGCTGTTTGGCGGTGCTGGCGATCAGCTCGGTAGCGGCCTGGGAGCCGGTCTCTTCGCTGGCATCCAGCAACAGGGTGATCTGCCCGTAGTCCTTGAAGTCGAGGGCCTTGAGAATCTGCAGCGCCGCCAGGGCGACCACGATGCCACCCTTGTCGTCGGACACGCCCGGGCCATAGGCGCGTTTTTCATCGGTACGATACGGCCGGGCCTTGGCCGTGCCTTCCTTGAACACCGTATCCATGTGCGCCAGCAAGAGGATCTTGGCCTTGCCGCTGCCCTTGAGCGTCGCCACCAGGTGCTGGCTCTTGTCCGGCGCGGTGTTGGGCACCTCTTGCACCGTGGCGCCGAGTTTCTGCAATTCCGCGCTGACGAGCTTGCCCACCTCGGTCAGGCCGGGCGCGTAGCCGGACCCCGAGTCGATGTTCACCAACCGCTCCAGCAACGTGAGCGTCGGCGCCTTGGCCTGCTCCGCGGCGGTCTGGATGCGCGCGTCGAGCGCGGCACTGGCGGGCAAGGCGATGCAGCAGGTGAGAACGGCAGCGAGGGTGGTACGCAAGAACGGAGCGGACATCGGACTTTCCTTGTTGGCCTTATTGGATTAGTCAGACAACTGTAGTCGCAACAAGGACATAGGGGAAATGAGGCTGCCAGCTGTTTGGCGCAGGCCTGCAATCATCCCAGGACCATCGCTCCCAGCAGCCGCCAGCCATTGACGGCGTGCTGCTCCGCCGCACCTGGATGGGCACCCTCTGGCGAGACCAGGGCTGGTCAGGGGTCAGCCCTAGTTCACGAGGGCCTTTAGCGCCTCCAGGACATCCCGGGTGGCCTGCCGGGTCGCCGCCGCATCAGGCCCGACCTTGGGGCCCAGCACGACGCAGCTGTCCTTATAGGAAAAGACCTTGCCAGTCTGCTGATTGATCAACTCACCCTTGGCGTTCTCGGCGATCCGGCAGTCACGCACGGTCTGGCTGTCCTTCGCGACCACCACCGGACTCCAGACATAGGGATTGTCGAAGCCATGCTCGGCGTGGGGATAGGTATGAACCCGGAGATCGGCGCCCTGCTGCTTGAGCGTCGCGAAATAGCCCTCGCAACGGGAATAGGGATCGTAGTTGTCAGCCAGTCCGTGGTACACGCGCAGCGGCTTGGCGACGACCCTGTCCTGCTCGCGAAAGGTGATCGAGCAGTCGGGATAGAACGACAGGTAGCCGACGAACTGGAAATCCTGGCTTTTCCAGAGCTTGTCGAAGCGCGCCATGGCCGCATAGAGCGAGGCCTGCCCACCGCGGGAAAAGCCCATGAGGATGATCTTGCCTGGATCGATTCGCGCGTGCCGCGCGAGCAGGGCGCCGGCGCGATAGTCATCCAGAACGAAATTGAGCCGCCCCAGCTGGGCCTGGTCGGTGGCGGTACTGGTGATGCCCCGGCCCGAGAAGCCATCCACGGCGAAGGTGGCGATGCCGACCTGATTGAACCGCCGCTGCCAATAGGTGATGTTGGCGCCCAGGCCTCCCGAACCATGCTGGAGGATCACCACCGGGACCTTGCCCGCGCCTGGAGGCAGCAACAGCACGCCACCGAGCAGGACCTCGGTACCGCCTTTGTCCCCCGTCAGGAATTGCTGATCGCTAAGGGTCAGCGAGGTGAAGGTCAACACCTCTTGCCGAGCGGGGATATCGGTTGCCGGCGAGGTGGCGGCACAGATGGTGGCACAGGTAAGGCAGGCAATGGTCCCGAGCGCGGGGCGCAAAGATCCAGAGGACAGATGGCGCATCGGCTGCATCCTTCTTGTGGGGTCCTCCCAGGGTAGCCAATCAACGGCGCCCTGCTGCGGAGGCGGTGAGCAGAACCTGCTGCACTAGCCAAATTTGGCACCTTTGCCGCGCACTCCCGCCTTGAGGTACGAAACTTGTAGCTCCCGCGCCAACGGCCCTTTGCTACCCAAAAGGTTTCCTAAATGCACCAAGACGGCTCCCTCGCGTTACCGCCGCGCGTCCGGCATCGGTATACCGGTGACATCGACGAGCACGCGCTCTGCGTCGAGGGCTGGCGCATGCAGTACGATCAGCTGTCCGCGGGCCGCTTCCAGGGCGAACTCAGCGACCTCTGGCTGGACGACATCAGCCTGCTACGGGACAGATCCAACCAGGCCATGCTCAAGAGCGGCGAGGCCCAGGGAGAAACCCTGACCTTCAGCCTGCCCATCCGCAATGCTGGCGCCCTGCACTGCGCCGGTCATACCCTCCACGAGGCCCAGTTGCTGGTGGCACGCGGGGACAACCTGCCGGAGTTGCGTACCCCGGCCAATCTCGAATTGCTCTGCATCAACCTGCAGGAAGCCGAGATGGCGCGACTGCTGGCCTGCCAGCACAGCACTCTGGGCGTGCGCGACCTGCCCGGCTGCTATCGGCTACCGGCAGGGGGTGCCTATCTGGAGTTGGCACGGCTGGCCCAAGAGCTCTTCACCCCCGAGGCGCAGGTCCTGACCTGGCTGGCGCAGCCGCGCGCGCGCGCCATGCTGCGCGACACCGTGCTGATGCACCTGCTCGATCTGCTCGACACCGGCGAGCCCCACGAACTGGCACCGAGCGCTCGACTACGGGTGATCCGGCGGGCACGAGAGTACGCCCTGGCCCATCCGGATCAGCCGCCCAGCATCCTCGAACTGTGCAATAGAGTCGGCGCCAGTCGCCGCAAGCTGCAGTACTGCTTCCAGGAGACCCTGGGCATCAATCCGCTGGCCTATCTGCGTACCTTGCGCCTCAATGCGGCGCATCGTGCCCTGCGCCGGGGCGCAGGCGAGTCGGTGCAGGACGTCGCCGCCCAGTGGGGCTTCTGCCATCTCAGCCGCTTCGCCCGCGACTACCAGGCGCTGTTCGGGCAACTGCCCTCCACCACCCTCAAGGCCGCCGGGCAAAAGTGCTGAATCTGGCTAACGGCGGGTAACGGCTTTCCCTCAGGCTGAACTGGCCAATAAGAAGAGGGAACTCCATGAACGTTACCCGTCCGTTTCACCTCCTCGCCGTCGGCTTCGCCGCCCTGGGGATGACCGCAGCAAGCCACGCCACCGAGAACGGCTCACCCACCACCGCCTTCGGGGTCTACAACTTCGGCGCCGGCTTCACCCCGCCGCCCACGCCCCACGGCACCCTCGGGCTGCGTGCCAACTACTACCGCGCCACTTCCGTCCGCGACAGCCATGGCCGCGACAACGGCAACGATTTTTCCATCGATGTGCTGTCCCTGGGCCTGGCCTATCTGAAGATGACCGATAACCGGGTGCTGGGCGCCCGCTACGGTTTCGGCGGGGTGGCACCCTTCTTCAAGATGGACGCGGACCTCACCGTCAAGGCCAACGGCGTGCCGGTGTTCTCCGACAGCGCCGACCTTTTCCGCCAGGCCGACTTCCAGGTGATTCCGCTGATCCTGCAGTGGGAGCCCTCGCGCAACCTGGGGGTGAACTTCTGGTTCCAGGTGCAGGCGCCCACCGGTGACTACGACAAGAATCGGCTGGTCAATCCAGGCACCAACCACTGGACCGTCTCGCCGATGCTCAACCTGAGCTACATCACCGACTCGGGCTTCGAGGTGTCGTCCAGCTTCCAGACCGATTTCAACAGCCGCAACCACGCCACCGACTACCGCAGCGGCACCGAATACCGCCACGAATTCGCCGTGGGCCAGCACGTCGGCCCCTGGACCCTAGGCCTGGGCGGCTACTACTACCGCCAGCTCACCGACGACGACGCCCCCGGCCTCAGCCGTGGCAATCGTGCCCGGGTACTGGCGCTGGGTCCGGCGCTGAGCTTCTTCCAGCCGGGTCTGCCGCCGGTCTGGGTGCATTTCTACAAGGACATCGACGCCCGCAACCGCGCCGAGGGCTACACCCTCGCCGTGCGGCTCTCCCACAGCTTCTGAGGATTCGCCCATGACACTCAAAGCCTCCTCCAGCCCCTTGGCCGGTCGGCGCCAGGGCGCCGTGCTCCTGCTCGGCAGCAGCCTGACCATCATGGGTTCGGTGATGGTCGCCCCGATCATTCCCAAGCTGGGCGCCGAATTCGGCCCGGTCGAACCTCGTGCCGAGCTGCTGATCCCCCTAGCGATGACCGGCCCCGCCCTGGCCATCGCCCTCTTCGCGCCCCTGGCCGGCTGGCTGGCCGATCGCCTGGGCCGCAAGCGTCTGCTGGTCCTGGCGACGCTGTGCTACGCCGTGCTCGGCATGCTGCCGGCACTGTTGCAGTCGCTGCCGGCCATCACCCTCACTCGCCTGGTCTTCGGCCTGGCCGAGGCGGCGGTGATGACCTGCTGCGTGACCCTGATCGCCGACTACTGGCAGGGCAGCAAGCGTCTGGCCTATGTCAATGGCCAGGTCATCACCATCAGCCTGGTCGGCTCGCTGTTCTTCGTGGTCGGTGGCGCGCTCGGCGAGCATTCCTGGCGCACGCCCTTCTATCTCTATCTGCTGCCGCTGCTGCTGGTGCCCTTCATGTTGCGGCTGCTGTGGGAGCCCAGCCGCGCCAGCGCCCAGAGCCACGTCGATGAAGGCCCCCAGCACAGCGTGCCGCTGCCGCTGATCGTCAACTATCTACTGGTCTTCGCCGGCATGGTGCTCAGCGTGGTGGTGCCTATCCAGAGTCCGCTGCTGCTGGTGCAACTGGGCGTGACCTCCAGCACCCTGATCGGCGCCTCGGCGGGCCTCGGCCTGCTGGCGACCCTGGGTGGGCCGCTGCTGTGGCCACTGCTGCGCCGCTGGTGGGGCCTGGCCGGCTGCAATGCCGTGCTGTTGGCCTGCATGGGCATTGGGCTCTGGCTGCTGGTGAACGCCCGCAGTTACGAAGCCGTGCTGGTGGCGGTGACCATCCATGGCCTTGGTGTCGGCATGCTGGTGCCCAACACCATGGCACCGGTGATGGGCGCCCTGAGCGCCCGGGCCCGGGGTCGCGGCATGGGCGGCTATACCGGCTGCCTCTATTTCGGCCAATTCGCCAGTCCCCTGGTGGTGGCCGCGGTCCTGCCCTTCGCCGGCGATCTGCACCTGGCCATCCGCGCCCTGGCCAGCGCCGCCCTGGTCGCCGCCCTCGCCTGGGCCGCCGTCGGCCTGCTGCGACGCAAGACCGCCCTGCCGACCCCGTCGCGCTCTTCCTGACTTCTGCTCGAGGATCTTCCATGCATAGCCTGCAACCCCTGCTGGACACCCAAGACGGCCACGGCCTGGCGACGCTGCTGCGGCAGCGCGAGATCACGGCGAGCGAGCTGCTCGAAGCGGTTATCGAACGCCTGGACACCGTGGAACCCGGCCTCAATGCCGTAAGCGAACGGCTGTATGACCAGGCCCGCGCGGCGGCCAAGGCACCGCTCGACGTCGATGCGACCTTCGCTGGCGTCCCGACCCTGGTCAAGGACCTCTTCACCCCCCTCGCCGGGGCCCGCATGACCAATGGCTCCCTGGCCCTGGGCGAGGCGCGGCCGGATTTCGATTGCGAACTGGTGACCCGCCTGCGTCGGGCCGGCTGCCTGTTCCTCGGCACCACCACTTCGCCGGAATTCGGTACCTCCTACAGCACCGAGTCCCGCCGCTTTGGCGCCACCGCCAATCCCTGGAATCCCGCCCACAGCGCCGGCGGCTCCAGCGGCGGCGCGGCCGCCCTGGTCGCCGCGCGAGTGGTGCCCTTCGCCCATGGTAACGACGGTGGCGGCTCGCTGCGAGTGCCGGCGTCCTGCTGCGGGATCTTCGGTCTCAAGCCCAGTCGTGGCCGGATGCCTTCCGGGCCCATGGTCGGTGAAGGCTGGGCCGGCATGGGCACACCCCATGCCATGAGTCTGTCGGTGCGCGACAACGCCCTGCTGCTGGATGCCACCGCCGGTGCCGATCTGGGCGCGCCCTATGCCGCTCCGGCCCACGCCGTCCCCTTCGCCAGCCTGCTGGAGCGCGATCCGAAACCGCTGCGCATCGCCCTGGTCGAGCACCTGGCGCCCTGGCCGAGCGGCCCCGAGGCCCTGGCCGCGGTGCGCCACACCGCCCGGCTGTGCGAAAGCCTCGGTCACCACGTCGAGCCGGCGACCCTGCCGGTGGATCTGCCACGCTTTCTCGACCAGGTCTTCGACATCATCGGCCCCAGCACCCGCCACTACCTGCAGGTGCTGGGCACTCTGCGCGGTGCCCCGGTCAGCGAAGAGGAGCTGGATGCACGGACCCGGGTGATCCTGCGCGAGCGGGGCGACATCCCGGCCCATCGCTACGCCGCCGCGGTGGAAGGCCTGCACGCCCTGGGCCGGACTCTGGCGCGCTTTCTCACCGACTATGATGTGATCCTCACCCCTACCCTGACCCGCGAGCCGCCGCGCCTGGGCGAACTGGACGGTGGCAACGGGGAGCGTCCGCTGGCCGAGGCCATCGCGGCCTTCCACAGCTATTCGCCCTTCACCGCCCTGTTCAATGCCAGCGGCCAGCCGGCCATGTCGGTGCCGCTCTGGTGGACCGGCAATGGCCTGCCGCTGGGCAGTCACTTCGCCGCGCGTTTCGGCGAGGAAGGGACCCTGCTGGCGCTGGCTGCCCAGCTGGAACGCGCCCAGCCCTGGGCGGACCGGCGGCCGCCGCTGGCGGGAATCCACTGACCGTCGGCGCTCGACCCGCCACCCCGGCCGCACGGCAACGCCGACGGCGGCCGCAGGCCAAAGACGGAGATGCCCCTCGCAACTTAGCGGGCATCCCGTCCCCCGCTTCGCTTGGATGCTCGCTATACTGGCCGCGCACGGCCTGTGACGAATCCCTCTGGCATCGGTGCTGGAGGCTTCAGCCTGTCGCTCGCCATCTTCCCTGCTGCCCGGGCAGGCAACCGTACGAGCGACCCGATGAGCATTCTCACCTCGACTCCCGTCCCCTCGTACGCCCTGGCCCAGGACCTCGAGCTCATCGCCGAGATCGCTGCGGTGCCCAAGATCCTGGACGTGGTCTGCCGGATGACCGGCATGGGCTTCGCCGCCGTCGCCCGGGTGACCGACGACCACTGGATCGCCTGCAGCACCCTCGATCTCATCGGTTTCGGCCTCCAGCCCGGGGGCGAGCTGGAACTCAAATCGACCATCTGCGACGAGATCCGCGACCATCGCCAGCCGGTGGTGATCGACGACGTCGCGCAGGACGACCGCTACCGTCACCATCACACGCCCCGGCGCTACGGCCTGCGCAGCTATATCTCGGTCCCCGTCGTGCTGGACGATGGCAGCTTCTTCGGCACCCTCTGCGCCATCGACCCACGACCGGCCACGCCGAGCAGCCCCGAGATACTGGCGGCCTTCGAACTCTTCGCCGGCATGATCGCGCTGGAGATCGGCGCCCAGCGCCGCTTCCTCGCCGCCCGCAACGTCCTGCACAGCGAGGGCTTTTCCCGCAGCCTGCTCCAGGCCAGCCTGGACTGCGTCAAGGTCCTCTCCGCCGGGGGTCATATCGAATTCATGAACGCCCAGGGCCTGGAGCTGAACCAGCTGCGGTCCGTCGATCAGGTGATGGGCCGCGAGTACGCGGCGCTCTGGCCGGACGAGGAAGTCGAGAAGATCCGCCACGCCGTCAAGCGTGCCGTCGACGGCCAGACCACCCGGGTCGAGGGCTTCTGCCCCACCGCCCGTGGCGAGCCACGCTGGTGGGAGGTGTCCTGCTCGCCTTTCGCGGTGGCCGGCACCGGCGAGGTGAAGATCGTCTGCATCTCCCGCGACATCAGCAGCCGCATCCTCGCCCAGCAGGCGCAACAGGCCCGAGCCGAAGCCATCGCCGCGCTCAACAGCGAACTGGAGCAGCGCATCTCGGAGCGCACCGCCGAGCGCGATCAGATCTGGAACTGTTCGACCGATCCACTGTGCGTGGCGGACCTCGAGGGCTTCTTCGTCAACCTCAATCCGGCCTGGCAGCTGACCCTGGGCTGGTCGCTCGAAGAACTCAGGGCCCAGCCATTCCTGGCCTTTGTCCATACCAACGACCTCGTTGCCACGCGCCAGGCGTTCCGCGACGTCAAGCAGGGCATTGCGCTGGTCGGCTTCGAAAACCGCTACCGCCATCGCGACGGTTCCCACCGCTGGTTTTCCTGGAATGCCACGCGCAATGGCGAACTGATCTACGCCACCGTGCGCGACGTGACCCAGCAACGCCAGCAGACGCTGGATCTCGCGGCCGCCGAGGACGCCCTGCGCCAGGCGCAGAAGATGGAAGCCATCGGCCAGCTCACCGGCGGCGTCGCCCATGACTTCAACAACCTGCTCACGGTCGCCCGTACCTCCTGCGACCTGCTCAAGCGCCCGAACCTCAGCGAAGCCCGCCGCGAGCGCTACCTGGAGGCGATCTCCACCACCGTGGATCGCGCCGCCAGATTGACCGGCCAGCTGCTGGCCTTCGCCCGCCGCCAGACGCTGGCACCCGAGGTGTTTTCCGCCCGGGAGAATGTGCTGGCCATGAGCGACATGCTGGAAACCCTGCTCGGCTCGCACGTCGGCATCGAACTCGACCTGAGCGACGACCCCTGCCTGGTCTATGCCGACCCCAGCCAGTTCGATACCGCCCTGGTGAACATCGCGGTGAACGCCCGCGACGCCATGAGCGGTGCCGGTCGCCTGATCATCAGCGTCAGCACCGTCGCTTGCATCCCGGCCAACGCGGCACAGCCCGAACTCGCCCTGCCGGCGGTGGCCATCGCCCTGGCGGACAACGGCAGCGGCATCGCCCGGGAGCACCTGGAGCAGATCTTCGAGCCCTTCTTCACCACCAAGCGAGTGGGCCAGGGCACCGGTCTCGGCCTGAGCCAGGTGTTCGGCTTCATCAAGCAGTCCGGTGGCGAGGTACGGGTCACGAGCGAGATCGGCCGCGGGACGACCTTCCACCTCTATCTGCCGGTCGCCCCAACGATCGGGCAGCCGTCATCCCTCAATGACGCCACGGCAACGGCCGACGGCGGCGGGATCACCGTCCTGGTGGTCGAAGACAATCTCGAGGTCGGTACCTTCGCCGTCGATCTGCTGAGCGATCTCGGCTACCACGCCGTGCTGGCCGTAACTGCCGAGAGCGCCCTCGCCTTGCTCGCCGACCAGCCAGGCCAGTTCGACGTGGTCTTCTCGGATGTCGTCATGCCCGGCATGAGCGGACTCGAACTGGCCATCGAGATCAGACGCCTCTATCGCAGCCTGCCGATCCTGCTGACCTCGGGCTACAGCCACGTGCTGGCGACCCATGGCGCCCAGGGCTTCGAGCTGATCCACAAGCCCTACTCGGCGGAAGCCTTGTCGCGCCGGCTGCAGGGAATCCTGGCCGAGCCCGAGACGCATCTGGCGACCTAGCACGGTCCCGGCAACGCTGAGGCACTGGCCCACGCTCAGGTGACGACCGCCCTGCGCCGCGCGCGGCGACCGCGCAGGAGCGGGCGCGACGGAGCACCAGGACGGGCCGACAGCGGCCACCCCTGCAGCGCGGGCGATCAGGTAACATGCGCCGCCGCGGGCCGGTGGCCCCCTATCTGCAGGCAAGGAGTCAAGAGTGTTCGATACCCAGGTCATCATCATCGGGGCCGGCGCGGCCGGTTTGATGTGCGCCCTGAGCGCCGCGGCGCGCGGGCGCCAGGTGCTGGTACTCGATCACGCCAACAAGGCGGGCAAGAAGATCCTCATGTCCGGGGGCGGCCGCTGCAACTTCACCAACCTCTATTGCGAGCCGGCCAACTTCCTCTCGCAGAATGCACATTTCTGCAAATCGGCTCTGGCGCGTTTCACCCAGTGGGATTTCATCGCCCTGGTGGCCAAGCATGGCGTGCCCTACCACGAGAAGAAGCTCGGCCAGCTGTTCTGCGACAACAAGGCCAGCGACATCCTCGCCCTGCTGCTGGACGAGTGCGAACAGGGCGGCGTCGACATCCGCCTCGATACCTCGGTGGAGGAGATCACCCGCCTCGACCCAGGCGGCTATCAGTTGCAGACCAGCCTGGGCCCGGTGCGCGGCGAATCCCTGGTGATCGCCACCGGCGGCCTGTCGATCCCGACCCTGGGCGCCACCGGCTTCGGCTATCAGGTCGCGCGCCAGTTCGGCCACCAGCTGCTGCCGACCCGCGCCGGCCTGGTGCCCTTTACCATCACCGATCCCCAGCAGAAGGAATTCTGCAGCGCCCTGTCCGGCACGGCGGTGGAAGACTGCCGGATCAGCTGCAATGGCCAGAGCTTCGTCGAGAATCTGCTGTTCACCCACCGTGGCCTGAGCGGTCCGGCGATCCTGCAGATATCCTCCTACTGGCAACCGGGCGACACCCTCAGCATCGACTTGCTGCCCCACCTCGACCTGGTGCAATGGCTCGCCGAGCAGCGCCAGGCGCGCCCCAACAGCGAGCTTAAGACGCTGCTGGGCGAGCTGTTCACCAAGAAGATGGCTACCCTGCTCGCCGACAGCTGGTTCCAGTCCAAGCCCTTGAAGCAGTACACCCCCGACGAACTCAAGGCCATCGCGGCGCGGCTGCACGACTGGCAGCTGATCCCGGCGGGCACCGAAGGCTATCGCACCGCCGAGGTCACCCTGGGCGGCGTCGACACCCGCGAGGTCTCGTCCAAGACCCTGGAGTCGCTCAAGTCGCCTGGCCTGTACTTCATCGGCGAGGTACTGGACGTCACCGGCCATCTGGGCGGCTTCAATTTCCAGTGGGCCTGGGCTTCGGGCTACGCGGCGGCGCAGTACGTCTAGGCCAAGAGACCTGGGACAGCGCCCTGCACCGGGACTCAGGTAACCGCAGACGGCCAGGTCTGGCTCGCGATGCGCAAGAAATTCCCGCCCAGAATGGCGTCGATGTCAGCGGCGGCGTAGCCCCGACCCGCCAGTTGGCGTACCAGTTCAGGGAGCGCCTCGGGTTGCAACTGGGTATGACCGTGAGGCTGTCCATAATGACGCGCCGGCCACCAATCTTCCGCGTTGACGCCCGTAGGAAGGCCATGGTCGGCAGGGTACAACTCGGTATCCAGTCCGATGCCGATATGCCGGGTTCCGACTCGTTCCGCCAGGTAGTCGATCTGGTGGATATAGCTGGCCACCGACGCTCCGGGATCACCCAGAAAGATGCCTAGCCCGGTCAGGCCGATCACGCCATCCTGTTCCGCGCAGGCGCGGATCTGCCGATCGCTGATCGTCCGGGGATGATCATGGAGCGCCTTGATGTTGGTGTGGGAGAAGACCACCGGCCGGGTCGAGACCGCCATGATCTCCAGGCTGGCACGCTCGCTGGCATGGGAACAGTCGAGGGTGATGCCCGCGGCATTGCCGGCCGCCACCACCGCGCGACCCAGCGTCGTCAGACCGCCGCCCTCACCATGGCAACCCCCGGCGCAGGCGTTGTCGCGGTTGTAGGCGAGCAGCATCTGGCGTACCCCGAGGGCGGCATAGAGCCCGACCATCGCCGGGTCGTCGAGCAGCATGGTCGAGCCTTCGAGATCGAAGGAAACGGCCAGTTTGCCCTGTTCGTGCGCCCGGTGGAGGTCGGCCACCTCGCCGACGAGACGGAAGTGCGCGTCATGCCGGGCCAGCCAGGCACGGAAGCCGGCGAGGGTTTGCAGCACCGTCGTGAAAGGCGTCATGTCCATGCCGACATTGATCGACACATGATGGAAGCCGGCGTCGCGATAGCGACTCAAGCCAGACATATCCTGTCCCGGCACCAGGGGCAGGCAGGCATGTGCCTCCCAGCGTATCGGCTTGAGGCCTGTTGCCATGGCCGCGACAGTCTGCATCCTCGTCCCCCTCCACACGTCTCGAGGGGTTCAACATAGCATGCAGACTGGGGCCGGCCTCGGCGCTAGCCGACGTTCACGCCTCGCAGCAGCGCCGGATCCACGGCCCGCGCCTGATAGCGCACCGCGGCCTGGCCATAGGCCTGGGGATCGAGCACCTGGTCCCAGTGTGCCGATGCCTGCTGCTGAACCGCCACGACCTCGGCGTGCGCCGCCTTGGGTTGCAGCGCCGCCTGGGCGCGTCTTTCGTTAATCTCGGCGGCCATGGCGGTGTAGCTGGCGGTGCTGAGCAGGGCGAGTGCGGCCATCTTGTTGAAGACGTTCATGGTGGATTCTCCGGTCTTGAACATGGGGGCTGGCGTCACCGCGGAAGCGGTCCGGCGTCAGTCACGGTGCTACCTTGCGCCCTGGCGTCTTAACGCTGTCTTAACGCCTCTGAACCCGACCTGAACGGCTGCGACAACCTGCCCCAGGCGATGGCCACTGGCCAATTGATCTGGATCAGTTTTGCCCAGGGCCAGCAGGCGCATCCTGCATGCAGCCGCCACTCCGCCCTGGAGGGGCGCCACGGCTCGCGAGGTCGCCATGAACGGACGCCTGGTCAAAGAACTCTTGGTCATCCTGCTGATCAAGCTGGCGCTGCTGATGGTGATCAAGAGCCTCTGGTTCAGCGCCCCCACGGTCCCGCCCGACGCCACCCAGGCGGTCAGCGCCCACCTGCTGGACTAGCACCCTTTCCCCCTTCTGAGGAGATTGCCGGGATGATCTCGGAATCCGTCGTGGACCTGTCACGCCTGCAATTCGGCATGACCGCGCTGTATCACTTCATCTTCGTGCCCCTGACCCTGGGGCTGGTGGTGATCCTGGGAATCATGGAGTCGGTCTATGTGATGACCGGCAAACAGGTCTACAGGGACATGACCCAGTTCTGGGGCAAGCTGTTCGGCATCAACTTCGCCCTGGGCGTCACCACCGGCCTGACCATGGAGTTCCAGTTCGGCACCAACTGGGCCTACTACTCCCACTATGTCGGCGACATCTTCGGTGCGCCCCTGGCCATCGAGGGCCTGATGGCCTTCTTCCTCGAATCCACCCTGATCGGGCTGTTCTTCTTTGGTTGGGATCGCCTGTCCAAGGGTCAGCACCTGCTGGTGACCTGGCTGGTGGCGCTGGGCTCGAACCTCTCCGCCCTATGGATCCTGGTGGCCAACGGCTGGATGCAGAACCCGGTCGGCGCCGAGTTCAACTACGTGACCATGCGCATGGAGCTGGCCGACTTCGGTGCCCTACTGCTCAACCCCGTGGCCCAGGTGAAATTCGTCCACACCGTCGCCTCGGGCTACGTCACCGGCGCCATCTTCGTGCTGGCGATCTCCAGCTACTACCTGCTCAAGGGCCGCGACATCGGCTTCGCCCGGCGCTCCTTCGCCGTGGCCGCCGCCTTCGGTACCGCCGCGGTCATCTCGGTGATCGTGCTGGGTGACGAATCCGGCTATCGCGTGGGCGAGGTCCAGAAGGTCAAGCTGGCCGCCATCGAAGCCGAGTGGAACACCGAGGAAGCCCCGGCCTCCTTCACCCTGTTCGGCATCCCCAATCAACAGGAGATGCGCACCGACTACGCGGTGAAGATCCCCTATCTGATGGGCCTGATCGCCACCCGCTCCACCACCGAACAGGTCACCGGCATCAAGGATCTGGTCAGCCAATACGAGGCCCGCGTCCGCAACGGCGCCCAGGCCTACGCGCTGCTGGAGCGGCTACGTGCCGGCGACGACTCCGCCGCCACCCGCGCAGCCTTCGACGCCCACAAGCAGGACCTGGGCTATGGCCTGCTGTTGAAGAAATACGTCAACGATCCCGCCACGGCCACCCCCGAGCAGGTCCGGCAGGCCGCGCGGGACACCATCCCTGGGGTCGCCAGCCTGTTCTGGACCTTCCGCATCATGGTCGCCAGCGGCGTGCTGATGCTGGCGCTGTTCATCTGCGCCTTCTGGGCCTCGACCCGGCGCAACGAGCTGAAGAAGCCCTGGCTGCTGAAGTGGGCCCTGTTCAGCCTGCCGCTGCCCTGGGTCGCCACCCAGACCGGCTGGTGGGTGGCCGAGCACGGTCGCCAGCCCTGGACCATCAGCGAGGTATTGCCCACCCACCTGTCGGCCTCGACCCTGGCCCCGGCCGATCTGTGGGGTTCCATCGGCGCCCTGGTGACCTTCTACACCCTGCTGCTGATCGTGGAGATGTACCTGATGATCCGCTTCGCTCGCCTCGGCCCGAGCAGCCTGCACACCGGCCGCTACTTCCACGAACGGGCTGCCCAGGTCGGCGACGCCCTGCGCCAGGCCGCCACCGCCAAGCCCGTCGCACCGGCCAACGCCTGAGGAGACTGCCATGTTCGACTACGAAGTGCTCAAGCTCACCTGGTGGGTGCTGATCGGCGTCCTGCTGATCGGCTTCGCCCTCACCGACGGCTTCGACATGGGCGCCATGATCCTGATGCCCCTGATCGGCAAGACCGACAAGGAACGCCGCGCCGCCATCAACAGCATTGCGCCGCACTGGGACGGCAACCAGGTCTGGTTCATCACCGCCGGCGGCGCCCTCTTCGCCGCCTGGCCGATGGTCTATGCCACCGCCTTCTCCGGGCTCTACTGGGCGCTGCTGCTGGTGCTCTTCGCCCTGTTCCTGCGTCCGGTGGGTTTCGACTACCGCAGCAAGCTGGACGACACCCGCTGGCGCAACGCCTGGGACTGGGGCCTGTTCACCGGCAGCCTGGTACCGGCCCTGGTATTCGGCGTGGCCTTCGGCAACCTCTTCCAGGGCGTGCCCTTCCAGCTCGACGACACCCTGAGATCCACCTACAGCGGCAGCTTCTTCGCGCTGCTCAACCCCTTCGCGCTGCTCAGCGGCCTGGTCAGCCTGGCCATGCTCTGCGCCCATGGCGGCAGCTGGCTGATGCTGCGCACCCACAACGCCCTGGGCGAGCGCGCTCGCCGGGCCACCGGCCTGTGCGCCCTGCTCCATCTCGTCACGTTCGGCCTGGCCGGTGTCTGGCTGGCCTATGGCTTCGACGGCTATGTGCTGGTCAGCCAGGGCGATCCGGGCAGCGCCCTGAATCCGCTGCACAAGGTGGTAGCCGCCGGCAATCCGGGCTGGCTGGCCAACTACCATACCCAGCCGCTGACCCTGCTCGCCCCGGTGCTGGCCGCGCTCGGCAGCGTCCTGGCGCTGCTCGGCAGCAGCTGGCGTCAGGCCGGCCTGGCCTTCACCGGCACCTCCCTGGCCATCGTTGGCACTCTCGCCACCGCCGGCTGCGCGCTGTTTCCCTTCGTGCTGCCGTCGAGCCTGGACCCGGCCTCGAGCTTGACCATCTGGGACGCCGTCTCCAGCCACAAGACGCTGGGCATCATGTTCGTCGCCGCGGCCATTTTCGTGCCGCTCATCCTGGCCTACACCCTGTGGAGCTACGTGCGCATGTGGGGCAAGGTCGACGACCGCTTCATCGACGCCAACCCCCACGGCCTCTACTGATCAGCCCCTCTCAAGGAGACATGCCATGTGGTACTTCACCTGGATCCTCGGTGTCCTGCTCGCCGCGAGCTTCGGCATCATCAACGCCCTCTGGCTGGAAAGCACCCGGGAGCTCGATGTCCATGACGATGCCGAGTGCTGACCCCCTGCCCCGCGTCCACCCACTGGGGCGGACGCTGTCCCTGCTGCTGGCGGCGCCCCTGGCGCTGCTGCTGTTGATCCACCCGGGGCTGATGCTCGACGCCAGCGGCCACTACAGCCATCCGTTGCTGATGGCGGTGATGCTCGGCATCTCGGCTGGGCTGGTCCACGGCGTGGGCTTCGTGCCGCGCCTGTGGCTGTGGCGCCTGGTGTTCGGGCCAGTGGTGGGCTGGCCGCTGCTGGTGCTGGGCTACGCCCTGCTCATCAGGGCACAGCTGGGCTGATTGAAGTCTGATGATAGCGTCCGGCATTCCCGGACGCCGCTCAGACCACCAGGTTTATCGCCTGGCAGTGCGTCTCACCCCCACGCTCGCAGCAAAAAATAATCTGACGATAAAGGTTCGTCTGCAGGTGCCGACATATTCGGAATCGACCTCGACTCGCCGGCTCCTTACCTTGTCGTCGGCGCACCCGCTGACCGCCTCAGAGACTTTCACGATGCTCAGGAACGCCCCTCTCAGTACCAAACTCCTGCTGATCCTGCTCCTGCCCCTGGCCGGCTTCCTGGTGATCTCGGGCCTCTACACCGCCGATCGCTACGAAACGCTCAAGAACATGAAGCACACCGTGACCGCCAGTGCCACGGCCGAGCGCGTCAGTGCCTTGGTCACCAGCCTGCAGCGCGAGCGCGGTGCCAGCGGCGTGTTCCTCGGCAGTGGTGGCAAGTCGATGCAGGACAAGCTCAAGACCTTCCGCGAAGGTAGCGATAAGGCACAGAACAACCTAAGTGCGTTGGCCACCGGTAACGACGCCGCTATCCAGACCGCCATGCGCGCCTTGGACACCCTGCGTGACCTGCGCAGCAAGGTCGATGGCCTGGCGCTCAACAGTACCCAGTCCGGCGCGGCCTACACCGACCTGATCAAGGCGCTGATCGGCTACACCCATGCCCTCGAAGCGGGTGTTGATGATCCTGAAATCCTGCGCGCCCTGGGCGCCCTCAATCTCTTCGTCGAGATGAAGGAACGCGCCGGCCGCGAGCGTGTACTGCTGGGCTTGGCCTTCAACCAGAATCGCTTCGACGCTGGCCTGCTGTCGCGCTTCGCCCGCAACCTGGGCGAATTCTCCGCCTACGCCGACGCCTTCCAGCGCAAGGCCACGCCTGAATTCATCCGTCAGCTCGACGACACCTTCAAGCAGCCCAGTGCCATGGAAGTCACCCGCCTGCAACAGCTGGCCTTCACCGTGCCGCTGGGCGATGCCCTGGGCGTCAAGCCGGAGGACTGGTTCAACCTGGCTACCCAACGTATCGACCTGATGGGCCAGGTGGAGGCGGACCTGGGTGCCAGCGTCGGCGCCCAGGCCGAACAGGCCCGTGCGGGCGCCAGTCGCGATCTCTGGACCACCCTCGGCCTGGTGCTGCTGGTGCTGGTGGCCGTCTCGGCGCTGGCCTGGGTGATCATTCGCAACATCAAGCAGGCGGTCGAGCAGGTCAACGACACCCTTACCCGCCTGGCCACCCGTGACCTCACCGCCCGTTGCGCCTACCAGGGCAAGGACGAGTTCGGCACCATCACCGGCAACCTCAACCTGATGAGCCAGGAGCTCGGCCAGGTCATCCAGGAGATCGGCGCCGCCACCGTGCAGGTCGCCACCGCCGCCGAAGAGGCGTCGGCGGTCGCCATCCAGACCAGCCAGAACGTCGCCCAGCAGCGTCTGGGGACCGACCAGGTGGCTACCGCCATCGCCGAGATGAGCGCCACGGTCAAGGACGTCGCCCGCAGTACCACCGAGGCGGCCGAAGGCTCGCGCCAGGTCGAGGGCAACACCAGCCAGGGTCGCCGCGAATTGCAGGCCACCATCGGCCTGGTGCAGGGGCTGTCGGTGCAGGCCGAGCGGACCTCGGAGATCATCGCCGAACTCAAGCAGGAGAGCGATGCCATTTCCTCGGTGCTGGACGTGATCCGCGGCATCGCCGAGCAGACCAACCTGCTGGCCCTCAACGCCGCCATCGAAGCCGCGCGCGCCGGTGAAGCCGGGCGTGGCTTCGCCGTGGTGGCCGACGAGGTGCGCTCCCTGGCGCAGAAGACCCAGCAATCCACCGGCAGCATTCAGCAGATGATCAGCCACCTGCAGAGCGGCTCCGACCGTGCCACCCAGGCCATGCAGGAGACCCTGAGCCAGGTGCAGACCGGCGCCAGCAACGTGGTCCGCGCCGGCGAGCTGCTCGGCGAGATCGCCGAGGGCGTGACCCTGATCAACGACCGCAACATCCAGGTGGCCTCGGCCGCCGAACAGCAGAGTCAGGTCGCCGAAGAGATCAGCCGCAACGTCAACGACATCAACGACCTGGTGATCCAGGTCAGCGCCGGTGCCGAACAGACCGCCGTCACCAGTCGCGAACTGGCCCGCCTCGCCGAACAGCAGCAAGCGCTGGTCGGCCGTTTCCGGGTGGCCTGATGCCGCCGGGGCTGCCAGCGAGCGGCAGGCCAGGACGCGCTCGCCAGAACGTGGCTCGCTGCAGTTTGGCGCTGCCGGATTTCAGCGTCCTGGCCGGAAATCCGCCGGATTCAAGGCGTAGCGGCGCAGCTTCACATAAAGCCCGGCGCGCGAGATCCCGAGCCGGGTCGCGGTTTGACGAAGGTTGCCGCGGGTCTGCTGCAAGGTGGCACGGATCAGGTCCCGCTGCCCCGCTTCAAGGGGGGTGAGGCGCTCGCCCTCGGTATCCGTGGACAGCGTGTTGGCGACCATCGAAGGTGGCAGGTCTCCCGGCTGTATGAGCGGCCCCTGGGCCAGATTGACCGCCCGCTCGATGACGTTCTCCAGCTCCCGCACGTTGCCGGGCCAGCTATGGGCCAGCAGCAACGTCAGCGCTTCGTCCGCGATGGCCGGCGGTGGCCGTTCCAGGTGACGGCTCAGCGCCTTGAGCAGAGTAGCCACCAGCAGCGGAATGTCTTCGCGACGCTCCCGCAATGGCGGTACCTGCAGGGGAAGCACGTTGAGGCGATAGAAGACATCCCCACGGAAGCTCCCGCCGGTCACGGCCTGGGCCAGGTCGCGATGGGTCGCGGCGATGACGCGGACGTCCACCGCCTGGGCCTTCTTGGCACCGATCCGGGTCACCTCGCCCTCCTGCAGCACCCGGAGCAGGCTCGCCTGGGCTTCCAGGGGCATGTCGCCGATCTCGTCGAGAAACAGCGTGCCGCCATCGGCCAGCTCGAACTTGCCCGCCGCACCGCCGCGGGCGGCGCCGGTGAAGGCGCCCTCGACGTGGCCGAACAGCTCGCTCTGCACCAGGTCGCGCGGGATGGCGCCGCAATTCACAGCGACGAAGGGCCCATGCCGCCGGGCGCTGGCGTTATGGATCGCCTGGGCGAACAGCTCCTTGCCTACCCCACTTTCTCCCAGTACCAGCACCGTGGCCTCGCTGTGGCTGGCTGCCTGAGCCACGCGCAAGGCGTTCTGCAAGGCTGGCGAGCGGCCCTGGATATCGCTGAAGCTGTAACGCGCCCGGGTACCCAGCAGTTGCCGAGTGATCTCGCGGATGCGGCGATTCTCTCGCAGCGACAGCACCCAGCCGCCCTGGGCGATGGGCGCGGCGGAGGCCAGGCACGGCAAGCCGCTGCCGTCTGGTAGCAACAGGGTGAGGTCGCGGTCCTGGCGTTCCCAGCGACGATCCAGCCAGAGGTCGAGGTCGGTGTCCCGGGTGATGAGGCTGGCGAAGGGGCGCCCCCGCTGTGGATCGTCGAGCTGCAGCAGGCGCCGCGCATAGCCGTTCAGGCTACGGATGCAGCGGTCGTCGTCGAGCAGGATGACGCCTTCGTTGAGGACCTCCAGCACCCGCTGCTGCTCGTCCAGCAGCGCGGTGAGCGCCAGCTGGCGGGAGATCGCATCGGCCGCGGCCTGGACCGTGCCCAGGGTATGGCAGTGGAAGTTGCCCACCGCCGCGGTGAGGGTCAGGGCGCCGAGCAGCCGTCCCTGGGTGTCGCGGACCGGCGCCGAGGCGCAGTGCATCCGCCGCTCGCGCAGCTCGCGCTTGAAATTCTCGCCCGCCAGGACGAATACCAGCCGCTGCTCGCGCAGGGCCAGGCCGGTGCAGTTGGTGCCCTGCACCGACTCCAGCAGACGACTGCCCAGCGGGGTGAGATCCAGCCCGCAGGCGGCCAGGGTCACGCCCTCGGCATCCGCCAGGTTGAGGTGCCCGTCCGGGTTGTAGCGCAACAGCTCGGCCATGACCGGCGCGGCGATGTCCAGCAGCTCGCGCTGCCGCTGCAGCCGGCGGGCCAGCTCCTGCGACTCGACGAACTCGTAGTGGAATTCCTCCGCGACGATGCCCGCCGCGCGGCTGCGCAGCCAGGACGCCCGGATCACCGGCCGCACCGCGACCAGTTCAGTGGCCCCTGCCAGGCAGTCCGTCCAGGCGGCATCCAGCTCGCGCTGGACACCTTCGGCGACCGGCGGCCGCTGCAGCTCGCTGACGAATCGCAATTCCCGCGTCAGTTCGCTGGGGGCTACCTGCTCCTGCATCTTCGGCTCCTCGTCCACCCTTTGGACATGTCCAGCTGGACATGTCTTTTTTATAGACATCAAAGCGGACTGGCAAGTCCTGCAGCCCGCGACCTGGCTGCCTTTCCTGCCCTGGCATGGCGGTTGCTCCCTCCCTGTCGGGCGCATCGCCCACGCCTATAACAACCACAAGAGAACGCCTCATGCCCCAGACGAACCCCCTCCTCGCCCTCGGCCTCATTGGTACCGGTCGCATGGGTACCTTCCATGCCACCGCCCTCGCCCGGCACCTGCATGGCGCGCGGCTGGTCGCCCTGGCCGATCCGGCGCCCGGTGCCGCTGCCCGGCTTGGCGAGACCCTGGATGTCGCCCATATCCACACCGACCCCCAGGCGTTGATCGAGGATCCCGCCGTCGAGGCCGTGGTCATCGTCGCCCCGGCCCGCAGCCATGCCGAACTAGTGGTGGCCGCCGCCCGCGCCGGCAAGCCGGTGTTCTGCGAAAAACCCATGGCCGTGACCCTGGAAGAGGCCGACCGGGCCATCGCCGCCTGCGCGGAGGCTGGCGTGGCCCTGCAGGTGGGCTTCAACCGGCGATTCGCCACCAGCTTCCGCAGCGCACGGGAGCTGATCGTCCAGGGGCGGATCGGCACACCGCAACTGCTGCGCTCCCTCACCCGCGATCCGGCGCTGCACGATCCGGCGGCGGTGAAACCCTGGACCATCTTCCTCGAGACCCTGATCCACGACTTCGACACCCTCAACTTCTTCAATCCGGGCGCCCGCGCCGTGCAGGTCTACGCAGTGGCCGACGCCCTGGTGCGCCCCGATTTCCGTGACCGCGGCCTACTGGACACCGCCGTGGTGACCATTCGCTACGACAACGGCGCCATCGCCACCGCCGAGGCCAACTTCCAGGCGGTGTACGGCTACGACGTGCGCGGCGAGGTGTTCGGCAGCGCGGGGATGCTGACCGCCGGGGACGCCCGGACCAGCGAGCTGGTCTACTACGGCGCCGAAGGCATCAGCCAGACCACCCAGCGCTCCGACGCCGAGTTGCTGCGCGACGCCTACCTGGCCGAGCTGCGCGCCTTCGTCGATGCCGTGCGCGAAGGCACCCCGGTGCCGGTGGGCGGCCACGATGCCCGGGCGGCGCTGGCCATCGCCCTGGCCGCCATCGAATCGGTGCAGACCGGCCAGCCGGTCGCCGTCGCGGAGTGAAGCCCATGACCTCATCGCCCTTCATCCTGGCTGTCAGCGCCGAAATGGTCTTTCTCGACCTGCCCTTCGTAGAGCGGGTCCGCCGCCTGCACGCCCTGGGCTTCGCCGTGGAGATCTGGGACTGGACGCGCCACGACATCGACGCCCTGGCGGCCACCGGCGCGCGCTTCACCTCCATGACCGGCTATGTCTCAGGCGACCTGGTGAGCGCCGAAGGCCGTGCCGCCCTGCTGGCCAGTGCCCGGGAATCCCTGGCCGTGGCCGAGCGCCTGGCCTGCCCTTCGCTCAATCTGCATGGCACCGGCCTGGACCCACGCGGCCTGCCGGTCAAGCCGCTGGCCGAGGTGAGCGGCCATCACTGGCTGGCGGCGCGTGACACCCTCGCCGAGATCGCCCGCCTGGGCGAGTCCGCCGGCCGGGTCTTCCTGCTGGAGAACCTCAATACCGCGGTGGACCATCCCGGCGTGCCCTTCGCCCGCGCCGAAGACACCCTGGCCCTGATCGAGGCGGTGGCCAGTCCCTACCTGCGGCTCAACCTGGACCTCTACCATGCCCAGATCGGCGAAGGGAACCTGATCGAGCTGATCCGTCGGGCCGGGTCGGCCATTGGCGAGATCCAGGTAGCCGATGTCCCGGGGCGCTGCGAGCCGGGGACCGGCGAGATTCACTACCCGGCCATTGCCCGGGCCCTCGCCAGGCTCGGCTATCGCGGTGTGGTCGGCCTCGAAGGCTGGGCTGCCGAAGGTGATACCGAGCGTGCGCTGGAACGCTTCAGAACGGCCTTCACCCTGTAGTCCCCGCTAGATGTTTCCGCTCGCATAACAACAAGAGGAACTGAACATGCTGCTTCGCAACCTGCTGTGCGCCGCCTTCGCCTTCGCCCTGACGCCCCTGGCCCTCGCCGACTACCGTATCGGGGTCAGCATCGCCAAGGTCGACGACAACTTCATGACCTATGTCCGCCGCAATCTGGAAGAGGCGGGCAAGGCGGAAAAGATCAGCCTGCAATTCGAGGATGCCCAGGGCGACGTCGTTCGCCAGCTGAACCAGGTGCAGAGCTTCCTGGCGCAGAACGTGGACGCCGTGATCGTGCTGCCGGTGGACACCGCCGCCACCGTCAACATTACCCGCGCCGCCACCACGGCCAAGGTTCCACTGGTGTACGTCAACCGGCGCCCGGACGATCCCAAGCTGCCCGCTGGGGTGGTCGCGGTGGCCTCGGACGACCTGCAGGCCGGACAGTTGCAGGGGCAGTTCATCGCCAAGCAGCTGAACGGCAAGGGCAACATCGCCCTGATCATGGGCGAGCTGACCCAGAACGCCACCCGCGGCCGCTCCGAAGGTCTCATGGAAGCGCTCAAGGCCTATCCCGACATCAAGGTGATCGCCCAGCAGAACGCGGACTGGGACCGCAGCAAGGGCATGGACCTGACCAGCAACTGGCTGACTGCCGGGACCCATTTCGACGCCATCGTCGCCAACAACGACGAGATGGCCATCGGCGCCGCCATGGCGCTGCAACAGGCCGGAATGGGCAAGGGTCAGGTTCCGGTGGTGGGGGTGGATGGTCTGCCCGATGGTCAGGCGGCCATCAAGCGCGGACTGCTGGCCGCCTCGGTGTTCCAGGACCCCCGCGGCCAGGCCGTACAGGCAGTGCAATCCGCGCTCAGGATGATCCGCAAGGAACCGGTCCAGGCGGATGTCTGGGTGCCGTACGAGCTGATCACGCCCGGCAACCTGGCGGATTACACCGCTCGTTTTAAGTAGCGACCGGGAGCGCGCCGGCCTGAACGGCGTAGCGTCCCGAAATTATGCGGGTCGCTGCCGGAAAAGAGCGACCGCCCTGCAGGAGCGCCCCTGAAGGCTGAAAACCGACGCCCGGGACAGCTCAGTACCGCGTCCAGCGGGAGCAAGGCGTCAGTGGCGGTCCCTTGCTCCGCTGGCGCGACGCTCATTTACCGTCAGGGCCAGTCCTTAACCAGCGACCTGAAGTAGAGGGTGAAGATCAGCCGTACATCCATGAGCGGCGCGAAGATGTCCTGGTCACGAAGGATGCCAGCCAGCGTGCCGCAAAACAGACTATGCAGCTGTAGGCTGGCACTTCTCGGCGTCACCGCGGCCTGCAAGCGCTGCCGTTGGCCATCGAAGAGACGCTCGACGAGCGCCACGAATTCGCGGGTCAGGGCATTTTCCCGCTGTTCGACTTCCTGCAGTTCCTGAGTGAATTCGCAACGGTGCATCAGGATGGTCATGACACGACGCTCCCGTCCCGGCTGAACGAATTTCTCCATGCACTCGACGCACAGTTCGTACAGCCTCATCAGGCAATCGCCCTCCCCATCCATACTCAGCTGCTGGGTGACTTCGTCAAGCGGAATGCGGATGCGATTGAGCATCTCGTGGACCAGCTGCGCCTTGTCCCTGAAATGCCAATACACCGCTCCTCGCGTGAGCCCGCACTCTCTGGCGATCATTTCGAGGCTGGTGCGTGAAACACCATTGGTGAGAAACAACGCCTCGGCTGCATCCAGAATGGTCTGGCGTGTCTGCTCAGCGTCTTCTTTTGTACGGCGCATCGCTATCTCGTTTCAAAGGCGTCTGTTTTGGCAGTCTAACGTTTCGCCTGCCTTTTACAAACATTCTTGCATGTATGCTTACCTGGCGCATCTCTTCGGCACTTACATCGATGCGCACTCGTCATTCCTGGGAGCTACGTGGGTGCCGGCTGCCCAGTCAGGTTTTGGACAGCGGCTGGAGAAAAACAGGAAGAGAGCCTTCTCTTCCTGGTGGACTCATTTCTTATCTGAAACGACGCAGGGAAACGCCGTTCCTACCGCTACGCGAGTCCAAAAATCATGTGCACCGCCGCGCGCGTGGCCGGCCGGGCCACCCGTGCAAGCACGTTCAGCAACTATCAGCTCCCCATCCATCGCCTGAACAGCACGCTGGCGTTCACGCCACCAAAGCCGAAGCCATTGGACAGTGCGTATTCGAGCGGCAGCCGGCGCGCCCGCAAGGCCACGAGATTCAGGCCTTCGGCGGCCTGATCCGGGTGGTGCAGATTCAGCGTCGGCGGCACGACCTGGTCGCGCAGGGCGAGCACGGTGAAGATGGCCTCGATGCCGCCCGCGGCGCCCAACAGATGCCCGGTGCTCGACTTGGTCGAGGTGATGGCGACTGAGGACGCGTCGCCAAACACCGCACGGATGGCCGCCAGCTCGCCCTTGTCGCCCACCTGGGTGGAGGTGGCGTGGGCGTTGATGTGCTGGACCTGGGTCGCGTCGATACCGGCCTGGCGCAGCGCCTGCGTCATGGCGCGGCGGGCACCGCTGCCATCCTCCGGGCCGGCGGTGAGGTGGTAGGCATCGGCACTGGTGCCGTAGCCCACCAGCTCGGCCAGGGGTGTGGCGCCCCGTGCCAGGGCATGCTCCAACGTCTCGATCACCAACAACCCCGCGCCCTCGGCCATGACGAAGCCGTCGCGATCACTGTCGAAGGGACGCGAAGCCTCCTGCGGACGCTCGTTGAATCCCGTGGACAGGGCGCGGGCGACGGCGAAGCTGCCCAGGCTCACACGATTGATTGCCGCCTCCGCCCCGCCGCAGAGAGCGATATCGGCCTCGCCGCTGCGGATCAGCCGGGCGGCGTCGCCGATGGCCTGGACACCGGCGGCGCAGGCGGTGATCGGCGCGCCCAGCGGACCGCGGAAGCCGTACTGGATGGAAACGTTGCCTGCCGCCATATTGGCCAGGAACGAGGGTGCGGTGAACGGCGAGAGCCGCCGTGGGCCACGCGCATCGGTGGTCCGTACCGCCTCGGCGATGGCACCAAAACCGCCGACCCCGGACGCGATGATGGTCGCCGTCCGCTCCCGTTGCGCCTCGCTGATCGGCTGCCAGCCGGCCTGGTCGAGCGCTTCCTTGGCCGCCACCAGAGCGAACTCGATGAAGCGATCCATCTTCTTCAGGTCCTTGGCGGCGATGGCCACCAGGGGGTCGTAGCCCGCTTCCGGATCTTCGGCGCGGCTCGGTACCTGACCGGCGATGAGACTGCCCACCCCGTCGCTGACCTCGGCCGGCAACAGGCTCAGTCCCGAGCGACCGGCCAGCAGCCGCGCCCAGACGGCCTCGGTACCGCATCCCAGTGGACTGACGGTACCCACGCCGGTGACCACGATGCGTGTTCTGTCGTTGCCTTGCATTGCATTACCTCTTCTCTCGATGGACGAAGCGCCTGCGGGCGGCCTCGTGTCTTGTTCGCGCCCGATCAAGGCGCGTATGCCCGATGCTCCTGTTAGGGAGATGAAGGCTGAAGGTCTCCAAGGCGGTATCTGAATGCCTTTCGCACGATCCACCTCCAGGTTACCTAGCGCTTATCTGGATTGCGGACAGGTGCGGCCGCAGGCAGCGAGTTGACCGGGATACAGAGAGCTGCGGTGAGTAGCGCCAAACCGATATGGCACAGATAAACGGAATCGAAGTCAGCGCGTTGCAGGTTGGGGCTGCCGAGGAGCAGGACGGTCAAGGCCACGCCCATGACCGATCCGATCTGGCGGATGGCCTGGTTGATGGCACCGCCCACGGCGTAGTGATCGGCGGCCAGGCGACTGACCGCCGCGCCCGCCAGCGAGGGCAGCACCAGGCCGACGCCCACGCCACTGAGCACCATGCCCGGCAGCCACTGTGTCAGATAGGCGGGTTCGAGCCCTGGAACCTGGAGGAACCACAGTCCGCTCAGGGCGTAGACCAGGCACCCGATCAGCAACAGCGGGCGGTGGCCATAACGGCTCGCCACCCGACCCGATAGCGCCGCTGTCGGTACCACCAACAGCGGTCCGGGCATCATGGCCAGACCAGCGAGGGGTAGCGGGTACTTCCAGATCGCGCTCATGTAGAAGAAGAAGGCGAAGAACATCATAGAGAACGCGATGCCGAAGCTTAGGCTCGCAAGATTGACGTAGCTGTAGGTGCGGTTGTGAAACAGCCGCAGATCCACCAAAGGGGCGGCGGTGAAGCGCGCCCAGACCACGAATCCGATCAGGCACGCCAGCCCGATGCCCAGTGCGCCCAGCAGCGCCTGCCGTGACCAGGCCGGAGAGTCGGACTGCACGAGGGATAACGCCAGGGCACCGATGCCCACCACCAGCAAGCCCATGCCCACCAGGTCCAGCGGTCGCCCCTCGGTCTGTTGCTTCGTCTCCGTCAGCATCCTCGCTCCGCGCCAGAGCGCGAAGAGGCCCAGGGGTACATTCAGGTAGAACGCCCACTGCCAACCGAGCGAGGCAACGACGAAGGAGCCCAGGCTGGGACCGACAGCCGCGGCCAGGCCCCCCACCGCCCCCCATAGGCTTACCGCCACCGCGCGTTTGGTGACCGGAAAGGCAGCCAGCACCAGCGACAGCGACGCGGGCGTGAGCAAGGCAGCGCCCATGGCTTGCAGCACCCTTGCCGCCACCAGCCACTCCACGCTCCCTGACAAGCCGCACGCAACGGACGCTCCCACGAACAGCCAGACCCCGGCGAGGAATACCTTCTTGCGTCCATGCCGGTCCGCCAAGCCACCGGACGGAATGAGCATGGCCGCGTAGACCACCGTGTAGGCGTTGAGTACCCAGGAAAGATCTGCCGGCGTCGCGTCCGCGAAACCGTCCCGCAGGGCGCTGAACGCCGCGAACAGCATGGTGCCATCCATGGCTACGAGAAATACCGCGATGGCGGCCACCCAGAACACCGGCCAGGGTGACGGCGTACCGGCCGCCACACCTGTCGATGCATTTTCGCCGGGGGCCGGTGGCACGTCGGTACGGGTGCTGTCCAGGTGGGTCATGGGATGTCTTCGCTCATTGGACTCAAGGGCGTGTCCTGCAAGGGAGGTGGCCCGCAGGTTGGCGCGTATCCGGTCAGGCCAGCCCGAAGGTCTTTCGCAAGCCCTTCTCGACGGGACCGGCTGGCATGAAGCGACGCAGCCTGGACAGGAGCGTTGCCTCTCCTTTGGGGGTGTTCCGCATCTTCCAAGCGCCCAGCGCGGCATCGACGATCGTGCCGGCTACACCATCGGGATCGGGTGCCTTCTGCACATTCTTTTGGATGGCGTGGGCGACCAATTCAAACTGTTGTTGGTACTCCGGGATCTTGACGGCGGTCTGGGGCGCATTGATATCCAGGTTCGTCCGGGTAAACGAGGGCTCGACCAAGGCCACGCGAATCCCGAACTGGCGTACCTCGTGGTCCAGCGTTTCCGAAAGCCCTTCCACCGCATGTTTGGAGGCCGCATAGAGCGCCATGTACGGTGCCGGCAGAAAGCCGAGCACCGAACTGACATTGACGATGCGACCGGCGCCTTGCGCACGCATGTGTGGCAGCACCGCCTGGATCGTGCGCAGGAGGCCGAAGACGTTGGTGTCGAACAGGCTCCGGGCTTCGCCGATCGATGTTTCCTCCAGGGCGCCGAGCAAGGTCCCGCCCGCATTGTTGATCAGGACATCGATCCGTCCGGCCCGGGCGATGATGGCGGCAATGGCATGCCCTACCGAATCTTCGTCGCGGACATCCATTTCGACGAGCTCCACGCCCGGGATGGCCTGGGCGGCTTGCTGGTTACGAACCGTTCCGAACACCCGGCACCCGCGCGCTGCCAATCGGATGGCGGTAGCGCGTCCGATGCCAGACGACACCCCGGTGATGAGGACAACTTCTGCGTTCGACATGTCGGTGCCTTTGAGTGGAATGAAGGGGACAGAAGTGATCAGCCGTGCTCAGGAGATGGCTTGATCCTGAACCAGATGGCATACATCGCCGGCAGGAACACCAGGGTAAGCACGGTACCCGCGAGGGTGCCGCCGATGAGGGTATAGGCCAGGGTGCCCCAGAACACCGAATGGGTAAGGGGGATGAAGGCCAGCACCGCCGCCAGCGCCGTGAGGATCACCGGTCTTGCGCGCCGCACGGTCGCCTCGACCACCGCCTGGAAGGGGGGCAGGCCGTCCTGTTCGTTCTGATGGATCTGGCCGATCAGGATCAGGGTGTTGCGCATCAGGATGCCCGACAGCGCGATCAGCCCGACCAGGGCATTGATGCCGAAGGGTTGCTGAAACAGGATCAGGGTCGGTACCACCCCGATCAGCCCCAGGGGACTGGTCAGGAAGACCATGATCATCGCGGCCATGGAACGCACCTGCAGGATGATGATGAGCAGCGTCAAGGCGATCATCAGCGGGAAGATCGGCAGCATCGCCGCCATCGCCTTGCCCGACTCCTCGATGGCGCCCGCTTGTACGATCCGATAGCCCGCCGGCAACCGCTGGATGATCGGCTGCAGCTGCTGGAGCACGGCGGTGGAAACGTCCGGCGGTTGCAGCTCTTCGGCGATATCACCGCGCACGGTGATCGTCGGCACCCGATCGCGCCGCCGCATGAGCGGCTCTTCCAGCTGCACCTCCAGATCGCCGATCTGCGACAGCGGAATGCGTTGGCCCTGAGCCCCAACTAGCGTGAGATCGCCCAACCGCGCAGGATCGAGACGAACGTCGCCCGCCGCGCGCGCCACCACCTGGACGGTACGGATGTCTTCGCGCACCGCCGTAACCGGCACGCCGCTGAGCAGGAATTGCAGCTGCTGCGCGACGGCACTGGAGCTCAGGCCCATGGCCTGCAGGCGATCCTGCTGCAACCTGAAGCGCAGCACCGGCGTACGGGTGCCCCAATCGCTGTTGACGGTGCGCATCAGCGGACTTGCACGCATCACCTGCTCCACCTCCCCTGCCACCCGACGCAGCACCTGCGGATCAGGGCCGCTGACCCGGTAGGCGACCGGGAACGGTGAATAGGGCCCAAACACCAGCTGAGTGACCCGCAGTCGTGCTTCGGGCGCAAGCCCAGCGGCAATTGCCTCGCGCAGGCGCAACTTGAGCGATTCGCGTGCCTCCGGGTTGTCGGTGCGGATGATGATCTTGGCGAAGGACGGATCCGGCAGCTCCGGACTCATGGCGAGAAAGAAGCGGGGTGCACCCTGCCCGATGTACGAGGTCACGATTCGGGCATCGTCCTGCTGGGCGAGCCAGGCCTCGACCTTGGCGGTCGCCCGTTCTGTCTCGCTGATCGAGGTGCCATAGGGCATCTGCACCTCCACCATCACCTCGGGGCGATCGGAGATGGGAAAGAACTGCTTCTTGACGACAGCCATGCCCAGGATGGCGGCCACGAACAGGCCGATCACCAGCAGCGCGACCAGCCACTTGCGCGCAATCACCTGGCCGAGAACGCGGCGGAAGCGGTAGTAGCGCGGCGTGTCGTAAAGCGCGGTGTGGCCACCCTCGACGGTCTTGGTCTCTGGCAGCAGCTTGACACCCAGGTAGGGCGTGAAGACCACCGCCACGACCCAGGAGGTGACCAGCGCGATGCCGACGATCCAGAACATGTTGCTGGTGTATTCACCCGCCGCAGACTGAGCGAAGCCATTGGGCATGAAGCCCACGGCCGTTACCAGGGTGCCGGCCAGCATGGGGGCGGCGGTATGGCTCCAGGCATAGGCCGACGCCTTGACCCGGCTATAGCCCTCCTCCATCTTCACCACCATCATCTCGATGGCGATGATGGCATCGTCCACCAACAGCCCCAGGGCCAGGATCAACGAGCCCAGGGTAATGCGATCGAAATTCTTGCCTGTGGCGGCCATAATCAGGAAGACAGCGGCCAGCGTCAGGGGTACCGCAGCGGCCACGACGATGCCCACCCGCCAGCCCATGCTGACGAAACACACCACCATCACCACCAGCAGGGCGACAAAGAACTTGACCATGAACTCATCGACCGACGAGGCGATGTTGACCGCCTGATCGGTCACCTTGGTCAGGCTCATGCCCAAAGGCATCTCAGCGTTTATGGCGCCGACTTCGCTTTCGAGTGACTTGCCGAGATCCAGGCCATTCCAGCCGTCGCGCATGACGATGCCCAGCAGCAGCGCCGGCTCGCCACCGCTGCGGATAAGGAAGGTGGCGGGGTCCTCATAGCCACGCGTCACCGTCGCGATGTCTGCCAGTTTGAAGGTGCGGCCCTTGACGATCACCGGGGTGTCGCGGAGGGCATCGAGCTGCTCGAAGGCGCCATCCAGACGGACGAAGACCTCGGGGCCGAGGGTTTCGATGGAGCCCGCGGGCGTCAGGACATTCTGGGCATTGAGCGCGGCGAAGATGTCCTGCGGTGCCACGCCCAGGGTCGCCAGGCGATCATGAGAAAACTCCACATAGATGCGCTCGGTCTGCTCACCCAGGATATTGACCTTCTTGACCCCCGGTACATGCAGCAGACGCTGGCGCAGCGTTTCCGCCTCGCGTGCCAGCAGCCGTTGCGGCTCGCCCCGGGCCTTGAGTGCGAAGAGCGCGAAGGTGACGTCGGCGTATTCATCGTTGACCATTGGCCCGATCACCCCGGCGGGCAAGGTCTTGGCTTCGTCACTGATCTTCTTGCGCGCCTGGTAGAACTCCTCCGGCACCTCGGCCGGCGGTGTGCTATCGAGCAGCGTCAGGGTGGTAAAGGCCAAGCCCGGACGGGTATAGGTTTCCGAGCGCTCGTACCAGCGCAATTCCTGCAGGCGCTTTTCCAGCTTCTCGGCGACCTGATCCTGCATCTCCTGCGCCGTGGCACCCGGCCAGGCCGTGACGATAGTCATGACCTTGACCGTGAAGGCCGGATCTTCCGCCCGGCCCAGCTTGAAGAACGACAGTACCCCGCCGACCGAGATCAGCAGAATCAGAAACAGGGTGATGGAGCGCTCGCGGACGGCCAGCGCCGACAGATTGAATCGGCTGTCGCTCACGGCTGCTTACCTTCCAGGGCACTGTTGGCAGCTGTGGCCAAGCGGATCGTCTGGCCTTCGTGGAGCAGATGAACGCCGAGGGCTACGATCCGGTCACCCCGCTGCAGCGGCCCCTCCACCAAGGCAGTGTCATCCGATACCTGACGAATCTGCACGGGTACCCAGGCGACCTGCTCGGGCGAGCCCTGGATACGCCAGACCCCCGCGCCCTTGCCCGCGTCGTACAGGGCGCCCAGCGGCACCTGCAAGGCATTCGCCCGCGGCACAGACTCTTCCGGAATACGCAGTCTCACGGTGGTGCCCAGGGGCGCACTGGCCAGCGTCCCTTCGAGCACATAGCGCGCCTCGAAGGTACGCGTCTCGCGGTCGGTGCTATCGGATAACTGCCGCAGCCGTGCCGGTCCCGGCTGTTCCGTAGCGCCCAGACGGCTGGCTTGGGCCAGGGAGCCAAGCGTCGGACGCAAGGTCTCCGGCAGCTGGACGACGACCTCCCGGGCGCCCGCACGAGCCAGGCGCACCACGCTCTGTCCAGCGGCTACGACCTGCCCGGGCTCGGCCAGGGTATCGACCACGGTGCCATCCGCATCGGCCACCAGGACGGTATAACGGCTGGCGTTGAGGGCGACTTCCGCCTGGGCTTCGGCAGCCTTGAGCTGGGCCCTGGCCGTATCCGCCGCAGCCTTGATCTGATCGTAGCCGGAGACCGAGATCGCCCCCGTGCCCCGTAGATCCCGGTAGCGCGCCTCATCGTCCGCCGCCTGGCGGGCCCGCGCCTGGGCAGCGGCCACGATCTCGCGCTGCGCCTGCAGGGCCAGTTGCAGATCGATGGGATCAAGCTTCAGCAGCGGCTGCCGGCGCTTGACGGTTTCACCGATGTCCACCAGCCGTTCGGCGACCTTGCCTGTCACGCGGAAGCCCAGATCGCTCTGGATCCGCGCGGCGACGATACCGGTAAAGGTACGACCAGCGCTCTCGGCGGGCTCCGCCACCGCAGCTCGCACCAAAGGCGCCTGCGTGCGGGGATCGCCCTGGGAAGGGGCGTTGCAACCGCCAAGGGACAGCGAAAGGACGGTAGCCCCCACAGCGGTGGAAAGCAGACGGCGCGCGAACATGGAAGCTCCGAGAGGATGCCAGCAGAGCGCGCAATGTGATACTAGTGACCATTTTAGTCAATAGTCACAAGACAATTTAAGGCGAAAGGCTACGCAGCACCAGATTGGCCACTTGAGTGGGAGCGACGTCGAAATGCTCGAAGCTGTGCTGCAGCATCAGCGGATTCAGATAGGGTCGTAACACGAGATAGGTCGCCGTCGTCACGTCGTCGATCGGCGTCTTGCGCTCGAACTCTCCCTCCCAGCGCCCCTGCACCAGAATTTCCTTGAGGAGCTCCTGCATCCGCGCTTCGTAGCTGATCGTGGCCGGCCAGCGACCCGACGCCGCTGAGATTGCGATTTCGTACAGCTTCCGATCGTCTGAAAACAGCTGCAAGGTTGCCTTTGCAAGGCTCTGAAACAGCCTTCTTAGCTTTTCGTGCGACTGGCTGGTCGAGGCCACCGCGGCCCTGGCCTCCGTCTCAATTCGGCTCAGGCAATCCGCACAGATGGCCTCGCCAATCGCCTGCTTTGAATCGAAGAATTTATAGATGTAGGCCTTGGAAAACCCGATGCTCCTGGCGAGTTCGGACACTGTGGTTTTCTCGTAGCCGTAAAGGCTGAAGTGTTCTTTCGCTGCCACCATGATTTGGTGACGCACGTCGTGCTCGGCCGGTCCGCGGGCCTGGCCGGGTGAAACGGATTCGGTAGTCATGGAAAGGCGTTCCGACAGTTGCAAAATGAAACGGAAGGTGACCAAAATACATATTAGTCACTAAAACCGTTCAGGCGTTGCTCAGGATAAAAGCCCATGCGCTCCAGACTCCAGATTATTCTGCTCGCCAGCGCCGCCCTGGCAAGCGGCTGTACCGTAGGACCTGACTACCGCGCCCCTGAAGTTGCGCTTCCGGCAAGCTTCCAGCGGGAGCCGGTGCCAGCGCCCCTGGCCGATCAGGCGCTGGCTGGCTGGTGGGACCGTTTCAACGATCCGCTCCTGAGCCGCCTGGTAAACCAGGCCCTCGCGCAGAATCTCGATCTGGCGCAAGCCAGTGCACGCATTACCCAGGCTCGCGCCAGCGTTAGGGCGGCCGATGCCGCGCTATTGCCGGCAGGCGATCTTGGTGGCCAAGCCGGTCGTGCCTATCAGTCGCTGGAAACACCGCTTGGACGGGTGCTCGATTCAGCGCCCGGCTACGTCAGGAGCGGTTCTTCCTATGAGGCCAATCTTGACTCAAGCTGGGAGCTGGATGTGTTTGGCGGTCTGCGCCGAAGTAGTGAAGCCGCCCAGGCCGACTACCAGGCCAGCGTGGCGGGTGCCCGCGCCGTGCGCCTTGCCGTGGCTGCCCAGACCGCCGATCTCTATGTCGACATCCGCGGTCTGCAGACCCGCCTGGCGATCGCTCGCCATCAGGTCGACACCCAGCAGGGCTTGCTGTCGATGGTCAGGCTACTGAACGGCAAGGACCTGGCGACCGACCGAGAGCTACGCCAGGCCGAAGGAGGCTTGGCCGAGGTCCAGGCCTCGATACCCGGCCTGGAGTTCTCGCTGGAGCGGGCCATGAATGCACTGGACGTGATGCTGGCGGCGCCACCTGGCACCTGGCGTACCCAACTGGCTGGCGCCGCGTCCATTCCCGACGCCCCCCGCATCGAAACGGCAGGCACGCCCGCCGACCTGCTCCGTCGACGTCCGGACCTGATCGCGTCCGAGCGCCGCCTGGCCGCCGCCAATGCCCGGATCGGCGCCGCAATGGCCGAGTACTATCCCAAGATCTCCCTGAGCGCTCTGCTCGGGAGCGCCACCACGATTTCCAGTGGCAATCTCTTCAGCCACGACGCCAATCAGGCGCTCGTTGCCCTGGGCGTACGCTGGCGGCTGTTCGACTTCGGCCGGATCGATGCGCAAATCCAGGCGGCCGAGGGACAGCGCGCAGAATCGCTGGCGGCCTATCGGCTGGCGGCATTGCGCGCCACCGAAGACGTGGAAGATGCCCTGACCGGCCAGTTGAAGCGCGAAGAGCAGGTCACTCTGCTGACGGCGGGCGAGGCCTCGCTCAGCCAAGCCCGCCAGGCCGCCGCCCTCGCCTACCAGAAGGGCGTGCTGCCCCTGGTCGATGTTCTGCAGGCCGATGAACGCCTGCTACGCACGGCCGATGCGCGTGCCCAGGCGCAAACGGCAGCCGCACAGGCGGCAATAAGCACCTTCAAGGCGTTGGGCGGAGGCTGGCAATCCGCTTCCCCCGCCGCCCTGAGCCTGAGATAGAAGAAGACGGCACCTGCTGCACCTGGCCAGCCCGAGCGGCTGTCCGGTACAAAAGCCGGGATTCTGCATCGCGACCCCTGCAAGCCGGCCGGCCATACTGGATACCCATGGCCGGCACCGGTCAGCTCCCCAGGTAGACAGCCATTCCGGTCGTCCCATGCCAGCAGGTTAAGACACGTCAATGCAACACTTCGCCCTCTACCTCCTGCTGTGCGGCCTCACCATCGCCAGCCCCGGCCCGGGCGTACTGCTCACGATCACCAATGCGCTGCAGCTGCGGCTGCGCGGCGCCCTGCCGGGCATCCTCGGGGTGGTGCTGGGCATACTGCTGGTGGCCATCCTGGCCAGCACCGCGCTCGGCGCCCTGGTGAGCAGCTCGCCAAGGACCCTGCAGGGGTTGCAGCTGGTCGGCGCGCTCTACCTGGGTTGGCTGGGGCTGCGGCGTCTGCGCAGTCCCGCGGCCCAAGGCCGGCAGCCTGCCGCCACTTGGCCTTCGGTCAGCGTTGGCAGACACCTCCTGCAGGGCTTGCTGGTGTCCCTCACCAACCCCAAGCTGATCATCTTCTTTCTGGCGCTGTTTCCGCCCTTCATCCAGGCCGACCGCCCGGTGCTGCCGCAGTTGGCAGCGCTCGTGGCAAGCTTCTGCCTGTTGAGCCTCATCATTCACTGCAGCTACGCCGCGGCAGTGACGGCCTTGAATGGCCGCCTGACCTCGGGTACCACCCTCGCGCGCCTGAACCAGGTGGCAGGTGGGCTGTTTCTGGTGCTCGCGGCATTGCTGCTGGGTGCGGCCCTGGATTCCGCTTAGGGCCCAGCGACTACCAAGGTGCGGCTGGCATCGTTCGACGCTTCCCACGGCTGTGACTGCTCCTGCCGCAAGGCCGCGAAACGCGCCTGGGACAACGGCCGCTGCAGATGGAAGCCCTGGGCCTGGTCGCACTTGAGATCGGCGATGCGCGCCAGCTGGCCGGCAGTCTCGATCCCCTCGGCCACCACCGTCAGCGACAGTGCCCGTCCCATGCTGACGATCGCCTCGACGATGGCCGCGTTGCTTTCGCTCACCTCGATGTTGGAGACGAAGCTGCGGTCGATCTTCAGGCAGTCGAAGGGATAGGTGCGCAGATAGCTCAGCGAGGAATAGCCGGTGCCGAAGTCGTCCATCGACAGCCGCACGCCCAGCGCCTTGAGTTTCTTCATCAACTCCAGGGCACCCGCCGCGTCATCCAGCAAGACGTTCTCGGTCAGCTCCAGCTCGACCCGTGCCGGGTCGATGCCGGTGCGCTCGAGCACCTTGTGGATCCGGGCGACCAGATCGTCGCGCTGGAACTCCAGCGGTGACAGGTTGATGGACACGATCAACTCCGGCGACCAGTCCATCGCCTGGCTGCAAGCCTCCTGCAACACCCAGTCGCTCAGGCCCAGGATCAGCCCGGTCTCCTCCGCCACCCCGATGAACTCGGCAGGCGCCAGGCGGCCACGGATGGGATGATTCCAGCGCACCAGGGCCTCGGCGCCCAGCAGGCGCTGGCTGCTGGCGTCGAAACGCGGCTGGAAATCCAGCTCGAACTCAAGCCGCTGCAATCCCAGGCGCAACTCGGTCTCCAGCTGACGCCGCGCGAGGATGCGCTGGTTCATGGTGGGCTCATAGAATCTCAGGGTGTTACGCCCCGCCGCCTTGGCTTCGTACAGGGCGATGTCGGCATAGCGCAGCAGATCCTCGGCACTGTGGCCATCCTGGGGTGCCTGGGCGATGCCGACGCTCGCACCGATGTTGATGTCGTGCTCGTCGATGCGCATGGTCCGGCCGATGCCCTCCAACATCCGGTTGCAGAGCAGGCTCACCTGCTCTGCGCTCAGGCAGCCATTCACCGCGATGACGAATTCATCGCCGCCGATACGGGCCACCAGATCGCCCTCGCGCACGCTGGCGCGCAGCTCTCGGGCGACCTGACAGAGCACCTGATCGCCGGCGCCATGGCCGAGGGAATCATTGACCGGCTTGAAGCGGTCCAGGTCCAGCGCCAACAGGTGCAGCGGCTGACTGGCACTGACGCCCTCGGCGAAGCGCTGCGCCAGGTAGCGGTGCAACTGGTGACGGTTGGCCAGTCCGGTGAGGGCATCGTGCTGGCTGATGTGTTCGATGCGCGCCTTGGCCTCGATCTCCTCGGTCACATCGCACACGGTGCCGCGAAAGCCGGCCAGCAGGCCACCGCTGATGATGGGCTGAGCCGAGAGCTGGCAGTACCTGAGCTTGGCCTGGGCGTCGCGCATCTCGCAAGGCAGCGGACGGCGACTGCGTCCGGCCGCCAGCGGTGTCCTGGCTACCTCCTCGACCTGGCTCGGCGGATAGCCGAGCAGCTCGTGCAACGGGCGACCCAGCCAGGCTTCCCGGCTGAAGCCGGTGACGGCCACGAAACGCTCCGAAAGATAGACCAGCCGCTGCTCGGCGTCGCTCTCCCAGATCCAGTCGGACGACGCCTCGGACACGGTGCGGAAGCGCTGCTCGCTATGCCTCAGGGCATCTTCGGCCACATCCGTCTGCCGCGCCGCCAGCGCGATCCGCCGACGCAGGTACCAGACCAGCAGCAAGGCCAGACCACACATCGTCGCCAGCAACGGCAGGAACTGCGCCAGCAGGCGCTGCCCCATGCCATGCACCAGCCAGTGAAAGGTCACCGCGATACCCGGGTCGGACCTCACCACCAGCGTGGGACGCTCCGCCAAGGCGGGCAGCGCCCCGGGCTGCGCGGTCAGCCCATGCAGGTCGAAGAGCTGGCCGAGCTGGGCGAGCTTGTCCGGCGTGAGGATATCGACGAACACCATGTAGGACAGCCGCTTGAAGTCCTGGTAGGTGGCATCCGGGCGGATGACCGCGACCATTACGCTGGCCGGCTTGCCCTCGATCAGGAAATAGCCCTGGGCGTGGCCATCCTTGAGCGAGCGCTCCCTGGCCTGGGCCAGCAGGGTCGCCTGGTCGTCACCCAGCCAGGTATCCAGCTGCATCTTGCTGCGTCCGCCGCCGACCACGGCGTAGCGCGTGACGCCGTTGGGCGCCAGGATGAAGGCGCCATTCACGCCATAGTCGCTGTAAAGGGAGGGGCCGACGTTGTCTTCCTCATAGGCCCAATTCACGTCGACCTTCTTGCTGGTCCGTGCATAGGCTTCCATCCAGAACGAATAGTCAGTCAAGACCCGGCCAAGCCTGTCCAGCCGCGTTTCTAACGCGCGCTGGGCGTCCGCCTCGCTGTGGTGGCGTTGCTGCTCGTCAATGCGCGCGCACAGGTCGAACAGCATCCACCCGGCCAGGGTAAAGATGAGGGTGACCAAGGCGAAGAAACCAAGGGAAGCCTGACGGGCGACACGGTTAAGTTGGGTAGGCACGGTAGCGACCTGTTGCAACGGGTTGTACGAGGGTGCTGACGACAGGCGACCAGGCCGTAATCGTCTGCCTATATATCGGCACCGGCCTGAGCGCCTTGAAGCGTCCGAATGGATATTCCGCAGAAACACGGGTTAGAGCGGCTGGTTTTGCACCATCCGCGGGCAAAGGAGCGCTGGGCGCGCCAAGACGGCGCAGCCTTGCCCAGGCCTCTTGCCCAAAAACGACAGAGGTCGGCCACTTGCCCGGGCAAATGTTGACCTATCGGTCAGCTTTACCCACCATCAAGGCATTCGAGAGCAGGTGGAGAGCGGCCGTGATCAGGTTTCTGCTGGACCAGGAGCTGCGCGTCGAAGAGCAGCTCGATCCCAACCTTACTGTGCTGCAGTACCTGCGCGAGCACTGTGGCAAGACCGGCACCAAGGAAGGCTGCGCCTCGGGCGACTGTGGCGCCTGCACCGTGGTGCTGGCCGAGCCCGACGGCGAGCGGCTGCGCTATCGCACGGTCAACAGTTGCCTGACCTTCGTCGCGGCGCTGGACGGCCGGCAGCTGATCAGTGTGGAGGACCTCAAGCACCAGGGCCGTCTGCATAGCGTGCAGCAGGCCATGGTCGACTGCCACGGTTCCCAGTGCGGCTACTGCACCCCGGGCTTCGTCATGTCGCTGTTCGCTTTGCAAAAGAACGTCGCCGCGCCCGATAACGCTGCCACCCACGAGGCCCTGGCCGGCAACCTCTGCCGTTGTACCGGCTACCGGCCAATCCTGGCCGCTGCCGAACAGGCCTGCACCCAGCGCCAGCCGGACCAGTTCGATGCCCGGGAGCAGCAGACCCTGGAGCGCCTCAAGGCCCTGGCGCCGGCGCCGCACACACGCCTGGAAGGCGCCAACCGGCGCTGCCACAGCCCCACCACCCTGAGCGAACTGGCCAGCCTCTACCAGGCGCAGCCCGCGGCGCGCCTGCTGGCCGGCGGTACCGACTTGGCCCTGGAAGTCACTCAGCAGCATCGCCGCCTGGAGACCCTCATCTACCTGGGCAACCTGCCCGAGCTGCATGGCGTGACCGTCAGCGAGGAATGTATCGAGATCGGCGCCGCCACCCCGCTGGCCGACTGCGCCGCCGCCCTGGCCGCCGACTATCCGGATTTCGGTGCGCTGCTGCAGCGTTTCGCCTCTTTGCAGATCCGCAACCAGGGCACCCTCGGCGGCAATATCGGCAATGCCTCGCCCATCGGTGACAGCCCACCCCTGCTCCTGGCGCTCGGGGCCAACGTGCTGCTGCGCCAGGGCGAACGGCTGCGCGAACTGGCCCTCGACGACTTTTTCCTCGACTATCGCCAGACCGCCCTGGAGCCGGGCGAATTCATCCAGGCGGTACGGGTGCCGCGGGCACGCGATGGCCTGGTGTTCCGCGCCTTCAAGGTGTCCAAGCGACTGGATGACGACATCTCCGCAGTCTGCGCCGCCTTCGCCCTGGAGCTGGAGCAGGGCCGCGTCGCCAGCGTGCGCATCGCCTATGGCGGCATGGCGGCCACGCCCAGGCGGGCAGCGCGCTGCGAACAGGCGCTGCTCGGCCAGGCCTGGAACGCCGCGTCCATCGAGCGCGCCGTCCAGGCCCTGGCCGAGGATTTCACCCCGCTGTCGGATTTCCGCGCCAGTCGCGAATACCGCCTACTAACGGCGCAGAATCTGCTGCGCAAATGTCATCTGGAGACCACCCAGCCCGCGCTCGCCACGAGGGTCACCGCCCATGTCTAGCACCCTGCCCGCCCGCACCCCGGAGGAAATGGCCGCCGCCTTCGCTGCCGGCCTGGCCACCGGCGTCGGCAAGCCGCTCAAGCACGAGAGCGCCGACAAGCATGTCAGCGGCGAAGCCCTCTACATCGACGACCGCCTGGAATTTCCCAATCAGCTGCACGTCTATGCGCGGATGAGCGAGCACGCCCATGCGCGTATCACGCACATCGATCTCTCACCCTGCTACCAGATCCCCGGGGTGGCCCTGGCCATCACCGCCGCCGACGTGCCCGGCCAACTGGACATCGGCGCCGTGCTGCCGGGCGATCCGCTGCTGGCCGATGGCGAGGTGCAGTACCTGGGCCAGCCGGTACTGGCGGTGGCCGCTACCAGCCTGGACGCCGCCCGCCGCGCCGCCCAGGCCGCCCTCATCGAATACGAACCGCTGGAAGCCATCCTCGATGTCAGGGAGGCGCTGAAGCGCGAGCACTTCATCTCGCCCAGCCACAGTCATAAGCTCGGCGATGCCGCCGCCGCGCTCGCCGCCGCGCCCCATCGTCTGCAGGGCGAACTGGCCATCGGCGGCCAGGAACACTTCTACCTGGAAACCCAGGTGGCCTCGGTGATGCCCACCGAAGACGGCGGCATGCTGGTCTATTCCTCCACCCAGAATCCCACCGAGGTGCAGAAGCAGGTGGCCGAGGTCCTGGGGGTGTCGATGAACAGGGTCACCGTCGACATGAGGCGCATGGGTGGCGGCTTCGGCGGCAAGGAAAGCCAGGCCGGCATGCCGGCGGCGCTCTGCGCGGTGTTCGCTCATCTCACCGGGCGCCCGGTGAAGATGCGCCTGCCGCGATTCGAAGACATGCACATGACCGGCAAGCGCCATCCCTTCCACGTCGACTACGACGTCGGCTTCGACGATGATGGCCGACTGCTGGGCATCCGCTTCGAACTAGCGGGCAACTGCGGCTATTCGCCCGACCTGTCCAACGCCATCATCGATCGCGCCATGTTCCATGCCGACAATGCCTATTTCCTCGGCAACGCCCAGATCACCGGCCACAGATGCAAGACCCACCTGGCGTCCAACACCGCCTACCGCGGCTTCGGCGGCCCCCAGGGCATGCTGGCCATCGAGAACGTCATGGACGCCATCGCCCGCCATCGCGGCCTCGACCCGCTGGAGGTGCGGCGGCGCAACTACTATGGCAAGGAGACGCGCAACCTCACCCACTACCACCAGGTGGTGGAAGACAACCTGCTCGACGAGATGACCACGGACCTGGCGGCCAGCAGTGACTACCAGGCGCGGCGCGAAGCCATTCGCGCCTTCAACCAGGGCAGTCCGGTACTGAAGAAGGGCCTGGCGCTGACTCCGGTGAAATTCGGTATCTCCTTCACCTCTTCCTTTCTCAACCAGGGCGGTGCCCTGGTCAACGTCTACACCGATGGCAGCATCCACCTGAACCATGGCGGCACCGAAATGGGCCAGGGGCTCAACACCAAGGTCGCCCAGGTGGTGGCCGAGGTCTTCCAGGTCGACATAGCCCGCATCCAGATCACCGCCACCAACACCGACAAGGTGCCCAACACCTCGCCCACCGCGGCCTCCAGCGGCACCGACCTCAACGGCAAGGCTGCGCAGAACGCCGCCCAGACCATCAAGGACCGCCTGATCGACTTCGCCAGCCGCCACTTCCACGTCGGGCCTGAAGAGGTCGACTTCCGCAACGGCCACGTCAGGGTGCGCGACCGGCTGCTGAGCTTCGAGGAGCTGATCCAGCTGGCCTATGTCGGCCAGGTGTCGCTGTCCAGCACCGGCTACTACCGCACACCGAAGATTCACTACGACCGCGACCAGGCCCGCGGGCGGCCCTTCTACTACTACGCCTTCGGCGCCGCCTGCTCCGAGGTGCTGATCGATACCCTCACCGGCGAATACCGCCTGCTGCGCACCGACATCCTCCATGACGTCGGCGCCTCCCTGAATCCGGCCATCGACATCGGCCAGGTCGAAGGCGGCTTCGTCCAGGGTCTGGGTTGGCTGACCATGGAAGAACTGGTGTGGAACGACGCCGGCAAGCTGCTCACCGCCGGTCCTTCCACCTACAAGATCCCGGCGGTGAGTGACGTACCTCCGGACCTGCGGGTGCGGCTGGTGGAGAATCGCCAGAATCCCGAGGCCACGGTGTTCCACTCCAAGGCCGTGGGCGAACCGCCCTTCATGCTCGGCATCTCTGTGTGGTGCGCCCTGCAGGACGCCGTGGCCAGCGTGGCGGATTACCGCTTCCACCCGGCGCTGGACGCCCCCGCCACCCCGGAACGGGTACTCTGGGGCGTGGAGCGCATGCGCTGCCTGGCCGCCGAAGCCCAGGCCGCCCCGCTCCCTGTCACGGAGGAATCCGCATGAACAGCAAACGCGGCTGGCTGGCCCTGCTGGCCGACTTCGAGGCGCGCGGCGAACCCTGTGTGCTGATCACCGTGGCCGACGAGCAGGGTTCCACCCCTCGCGACGCCGGGACCAAGATGCTGGTGGGCCGCGAAGAGCAGCACCTGACCATCGGCGGTGGCCATCTGGAATACCGCGCGGTGGAAATCGCCCGGGAGATGCTCGCCGCTGGCACGCGCCAGCCACGTCTGGAGCGTTTTTCCCTGGCCGCCAGCCTCGGCCAGTGCTGTGGCGGCGTCACCACCCTGCTGTTCGAGCCCCAGTTGGCACAGGACGTCCCGGTGATCGTCTTCGGCGCCGGCCATGTCGCCCGCGCCCTGGTGCCGCTGCTGGCCGGTTTGCCCTGCGCGGTGCGCTGGGTCGATTCGCGGCCCCAGGAATTTCCCGATCCGCTGCCCGCTGGCGTCGCAAGGATCGTCACCGAAGAGCCGGTCGACGAGATCGCCCGCATGCCGGCGGGTGCCTACTACATCGTCATGACCCATAATCACCCCCTGGACCTGGAGTTGACCGACGCCATCCTCGCCCGCGGCGACCATGGCTACTTTGGCCTGATCGGCTCCCGGACCAAATGGGCCAAATTCCGCCACCGTCTCGCGGCGCGTGGCCACGGCGCCGACCGCCTGGCCACGGTGCGCTGCCCCCTGGGCCTGCCCGAGGTCCAGGGCAAGCTGCCGCTGGAGATCGCCATCGCGGTGGCCGGCGAGGTCATCGCCCACTACGGTCGCCAGGCCGAGCAGGCGGATCTGCCGCTGCGCCTGGTCACCGCCAGCCCAAGTTAGCTTTGCAATCAGAGAACCCTATGACCGCCATCGCCCATCGCGCCGCCCTGCTCCACAGCCTTGCCGACCCGGCCGAGGTAGGGCTGGACGCCTCCTACGAATACCACGCCGACGGCCTGCTGCTGGTCGTAGACGGCCGTATCCAGGCCATGGGCCCGGCCGCTGATTTGCTGCCCACTCTGCCCGCCGGCACCCCGGTGATCGAGCACCCCCACGCCCTGATCACCCCCGGCTTCATCGACACCCATATCCACTATCCGCAGACCGGCATGATCGCCAGCTACGCCGAGCAGCTGCTGGACTGGCTGGACACCTACACCTTTCCCACCGAGGGTGCCTTCGCCGATCCGGCCAAGGCCGCCGAGGTGGCCCAGGTTTTCGTCGGGGAGCTGCTGCGCAATGGCACCACCACCGCCCTGGTGTTCGGCAGCGTCCATCCGCAGTCGGTGGATGCCTTCTTCGAGGTCGCCGAGCGCCTCGATCTGCGCATGATCGCCGGCAAGGTGCTGATGGACCGTAACGCCCCGGACTACCTGCAGGACACGGCCGAGTCCGCCTACAGGGATAGCAAGGCGCTGATCGAGCGCTGGCACGGCAAGGGTCGGCTGCACTATGCGGTCACCCCGCGCTTCGCGCCGACCAGCACCCCCGAGCAATTGGAAGCGGCCGGGCGCCTGTTGGCCGAGCACCCGGACGTCTACCTGCACACCCACCTCTCCGAGAACCTCAAGGAGATCGACTGGGTGAAGGCACTGTTCCCGGAGCGCGCCAACTATCTGGATGTCTACGACCACTTCCAGCTGCTCGGCCCGCGCTCGGTGTTCGCCCATGGCATCCACCTCTGCGATGCCGAATGCCAGCGCCTGTACGAGACCGGCTCGGCCGTGGCCCACTGCCCTACCTCCAACCTCTTCCTCGGCAGCGGCCTGTTCGACCTCGAGCGGATGGAAGCCTTCAAGGTCAATGTCGGCCTGGGTACCGACGTCGGCGCCGGCACCAGCTTCTCGCTGCTGCAGACCCTGGGCGAGGCCTACAAGGTGCAGCAACTGCGCGGCCATCGCCTGCACCCCTTCAAGTCGCTGTACCTGGCCACCCTCGGCGGCGCCCGCGCCCTGCGCCTGGACGACCGCATCGGCAGCCTGGCCCCCGGCCACGACGCCGACTTCGTGGTGCTCGATCTCAAGGCCACCCCGCTGCTGGACTACCGCCTGCAGCAGTCCAAGAGCCTGGAGGAAACCCTGTTCGTCCTCACCACCCTTGGCGACGACCGCGTGGTACGGGAAACCCATGCCGCGGGTCGCCGGGTACACAGTCGCGACGCCTGACCCTGTTGGGCTTCGACGATGGCGCCGCCTCAGCCCAGCCTACCCGTCGACGTAGGTTGGGCTGAGCACAGCGAAGCCCAACAAACTGCCCTCATCCCATACGCCCAAAAAAGCCGCCCCGAGGGGCGGCTTGCGCGTTCAGCCTGAACCGACTCAGCTGGTGCGATAGCGTTCCAGCCAATGGGCGTAGGGCGCCGGCAGCACCCAGGACGGCTGGTCGACGCCCAGGGCCTTGGCTGCATAGTAGGGCCAGTGCGGGTCGGCCAGGTGAGCGCGGCCTACCATCACCAGATCCAGTTGCCCGTCGGCCACTACCTGGTTGGCCAAAACCGGGGTATCGATGTTCCAGGCCGAGGCGACCTTGAGGCCGGTGGCCTTGCGCACCTGCTCGGTGATGGGCGCCAGCAGACCCGAGCCCCAGGGGATGTTGGCGGTCGGGGTGGAGAAACCGATGCTGACGCTCAGCAGGTCCAGGCCTTCGCGCTTGAAGCCCTGGGCCAGCTCGATGGATTCGGCCAGGGTCTCTTCGTCGCGGCCGTCGTATTCGATCACGCCGAAACGGGCGGTCAGCGGCAGGTGCTCCGGCCAGACCTTACGTACCTCGGCCAGGGTTTCCAGCAGGAAGCGACTGCGGCCGGCGAGGTCGCCACCGTACTGGTCGTCACGCTGGTTGGAGTGCACCGAGAAGAAGCTCTGCGCCAGGTAGCCGTGGGCGAAGTGCAGCTCCAGCCATTCGAAGCCGGCTTCATAGGCACGCTTGGCGGCATCGACGAAGTCCTGACGGACACGGGCGATGTCGTCCAGGGTCATGGCCTTGGGCACCTTGGGCAGGTTGGCACCAAAGGCCACCGCGGACGGGGCGATGGTGTCCCAGCCACGGGCGTCGTTGGCGGCGATGTGGTCGTCGCCTTCCCAGGGACGATTGGCGCTGGCCTTGCGGCCGGCATGGGCGATCTGGATACCCGGCACCGAACCGGCGGCCTTGATCGCCTGGACCACCGGCACGAAGGCCTGAGCCTGGGCGTCCGACCAGATACCGGCGCAGCCGGGGGTGATGCGGCCTTCCGGCGAGACCGCCGTGGCCTCGACGACGACCAGGCCAGCACCGCCACGCGCCAGGCCGGCATAGTGCACCTGATGCCAGTCATTGATGACGCCATCGACGGCGCTGTACTGGCACATGGGGGGGATGGCGATGCGGTTGCGCAGCGTCACGTCCTTGAGGGTGAAGGGTTGGAACAATGCGGACATCTGAGCGGTCTCCCATAGGACAGATCTTGGTTCGTTATTTCGATATTAATCGAACACAACATAATCGCCAACCCCCGGTGTATGATTGGCTCATGCGCCCTTTCAAACATCCCAGTCCTGACGAATTCTCCCTCGAGCGTCTATTCCATGCGCTCAGCGATCCGGTGCGTCTGGATATCGTCCGTTATCTGGCGCGGGTCACCGAGGCCACCTGTGGCGAACTCGATGGTGGCCGCCCCAAGTCCAGCATGTCGCATCACTTTCGTGTCCTGCGCGATGCCGGACTGGTGCATACCCGCAACGCCGGCACCACGCACATGAACCAGCTGCGCCGCGAAGACCTGGATCAGCGTTTCCCCGGTCTGATGGCAGCCATCCTGGCGCAATCCTCCGATCCCGTGGCAAAGCCCGACTAGCTCAGTGGGCGTGCAGCACCACCAGGCGCTGCCCGGCGTCGTGCTGGTCGTCGCCTGCCGTCTCGGCTGGTCCGGGCGCCGGGAACTCTGAGCGACGTTCTTCGCTCTTCCCGGTATGAAGGTTGCAAAAGAATAGCTATGGGCAGCATAGGCGCTGGACGCTGCCGGGAGGTAGAGGATGGGCAAGCACTGGGGATTGGCGACCGCACTCGCAGGTGTCGCCGCGCTGCTCGCCCTCGTACCCAGTCCTGAGCCCATCGCCGAGGCGCGCGGTATCCAGCGGGTGATCGCCTTTGGCGACAGCCTGATGGACTGCGGCACCTTCGGCCATATCTATGCCACCAACCCAGGGCGTACCTATCCTCAGGAAATCGCCGACGCCTACGGTATCGAGCTGGGCCCCAATCGGCAGGTGGAAGGCTATGGCCAGGAGGGACCGAGCGATCCCGATGGTCTTTGCTACGCCGAGGGCGGCGCCGTGACCGGGAGCTTCACCGAGCCGGGCTTCGATCACAACGAAGCGCCGCTGGCCTTTTCCCAGCAGATCCGCAATTTCGAGATGCAGCATGGCCGCTTCCGCCAGCAGGACCTGGTCCTGGTGCAGATCGGCGGCAACGACATCATCGGGCCCTTCTATGACAAGACGCTCAAGGCCGCGCTGATGTCCGACGCCCCCCTGCCCCCGGCGATCCGCGAGCAGGTCGAGGCGCGGATCCGCCATACGGCCCTGAACGAGGTCAAGCTGCTGCGCCATTTGCTGAGTCTGGGTGCCCAGCGCCTGGTGGTGCTCAACAACACCGACTATGGCAAGGCGCCCTATCTCGAACCCTGGACACCCGCCCTGGCCGAGCGTAACCACGAGCTGGTGCGCCTCTACAACGACACCCTGCAGGCCAACTTGCCAGCCAGTGATCGTCTGCTGCTGGTGGATGCCTATCGGGTGATGGAAGAGGTCTTCGCCCACTACGGCAACTACGGCTTCACCCATGCCGAAGGTGATGCCTGCCTGCCCGGTCGCGAGTTCTGCGATCCGGACAGCTACGTCGAACCGGGCGCCGATCAGGCCTACATCTTTGGCGCCCGTGGTCATTTCGCCAGTCGGACCCACAGCATGCTGGCCCAGGTGGTGCTGGAACGCATCGCCCAGACCTGGCCCGGCAGTGCCGTGCCGGATCGACCGCTGCTCGCTACCGCGCGATCGAACACCGAACCGACCATCCACTAACGCCGCTGGACCCGCGCCCTACCCTGGTGCCGGCCCGGGCGAAAGCGCACCGCGGCGGCGCAATCTCACCTAGCTGCCGCGATAGGTCGAATAGCTATAGGGCGAGACCAACAATGGCACATGGTAATGCGCCCTCTCGTCGGCGAGGCCGAAGCGCAAGACCACGGTATCGAGAAAGGCCGGTTCCTCCAGCGCCACGTCGCGCCGCCGGTAGTAATCGCCCACGTCGAACTCCAGTTCGTAGACCCCCGCCGTGAAATGCTCGCCCTGCAACAGCGGCGTGTCGCTGCGACCATCGGCATTAGTCCGCATCTCACCCAGCGCCTGCCGCGCCGCCCCCTCCAGCCGGTACAACCGGACAGCGATATCCGCACCTGGGCGGCCACCGGTGGTGTCCAGCACATGGGTCGTCAGGTAACCGCCAGCGGATGGAGTGGACATGGGAAAGCTCCTGCAGAGGGGTGCGCCAGCCTAGCAGCTTTTCACCTGCCGATTGTATACAGCCCAGCCCCGGCCCGGTCCGCAGAACCGCTGCCCTCCAGCGCGTAAAAGTCTTCAGACCGGTCAGACCAGTTAGGCAGGATTCTTGCTGGGACTCGGCAAAGGTCTCCAAACATTGTATACAAAACATCTCGACTGCCAGGATGCCCCTTCCATGACCTATCCCCGCGATCTGATCGGCTATGGCGCTCAGCCGCCCCACCCCCGCTGGCCGGGTGATGCCCGCATCGCCCTGTCCTTCGTGCTGAACTACGAAGAAGGCGGCGAACGCAACATCCTGCACGGCGACAAGGAATCCGAGGCCTTCCTGTCCGAGATGGTCGCCGCCCAGCCCCTGCAGGGGGTGCGCAACATGTCGATGGAGTCCCTCTACGAATACGGCAGCCGCGCCGGCGTCTGGCGCATCCTGGAGCTGTTCGCCAAACACCAGGTGCCGCTGACCGTCTTTGCCGTGGCCATGGCCGCCGAGCGCCACCCCGAGGTCATCCGCGCCATGGTCCAGGCCGGCCATGAGATCTGCAGCCACGGCTATCGCTGGATCGACTACCAGTACCTGGACGAAGCCGAGGAGCGCGCCCATCTACAGCGCGCCATCGAGATCCTCACCGAGCTGACCGGTGAACGCCCGCTGGGCTGGTACACCGGGCGTACTGGGCCCAACACTCGGCGCCTGGTGATGGAGGAAGGCGGCTTTCTCTATGACAGCGACACCTACGACGACGACCTGCCCTACTGGGAACCCAACAACCCGACCGGCAAGCCGCACCTGGTGATCCCCTACACCCTGGACACCAACGACATGAGATTCACCCAGGTCCAGGGCTTCCACACCGCCGAGCAATTCTTCCAATACCTCAAGGACGCTTTCGACACCCTCTACGCAGAAGGTGCCACCGCGCCCAAGATGCTCTCCATCGGCCTGCACTGCCGCTTGATCGGCCGCCCCGGTCGCCTGGTGGGCCTGAAGCGCTTCCTGGAGTACGCCCAGAGCCACGAACGGGTCTGGTTCGCCCGCCGGGTGGACATCGCTCGCCACTGGCACCGGGAGCATCCGCCGGCATGAGCGCCTTCCAGACCGTCACACCCAGCCAGCTGGATCGCGCCGCCTTCGTGGCGGCCTTCGGCGGCATCTACGAGCACTCCGCCTGGGTCGCCGAGCGTGCCTTCGACGAGGGCCAGCCGCTGCCGGATAGCGTCGACGCCCTGCATCAGCGTCTCGCCGCGCAGGTCGCCCGGGCCAGCCAAGCCGAGCAGCTGGCGATGATCCAGGCGCACCCCGACCTTGCCGGTCGCGCCGCTCTGGCCGGCGAGCTGACCGCCGCCAGCAGTGGCGAACAGGCCGGTGCCGGCCTCGATCAATGCACCCCGGACGAGCTGGCCCGCTTCACCCGCCACAACGAGGCCTACCGCGCCAAGTTTGGCTTCCCCTTCATCATGGCGGTGAAGGGCAGCAACCGGCACCTGATCCTTGCGGCCTTCGAGGAGCGCCTGCCCAACACCCCGGAGCAGGAATTTCAGCGCGCCCTGGCCGAGATCGACCGCATCGCCCTCTTCCGTCTGCAGACCCTCTGACCCTTTCCCGACAAGAGCACCCCATGAAACGCACCTACACCGCGCCCTTCGAGAAGTACCTCAACCTCGCCGATGCCCGCCTCGGCACCCGCGTCATCAGCGTCACCGACGACTGGTTCGCCGCCGCCGACCGCATGCTCCAGCCCCACGAGCCGGAGTGGAAGGAAGGCGTCTATGACGACAATGGCAAGTGGATGGACGGCTGGGAATCGCGGCGCAAGAGGTTCGAAGGCTACGACCATGCGGTGATCCGCCTGGGCGTACCGGGCTCGATCAAGGGCGTCGACATCGACACCCGCTGGTTCACCGGCAACTATCCGCCCTCCGCCTCCCTGGAAGCCTGCTTCTGCGCCGAGGGCGATCCGGCCGCCGATGCCGCCTGGACCGAGGTGCTGCCAGCCATCGAGATGCAGGGCAACAGTCATCACTACCATGCCATCGCCGATGACCGCCCCTGGACCCACCTGCGCCTGAACATCTATCCCGATGGCGGCGTGGCCCGCCTGCGGGTCTACGGCATCCCCCATCGCGACTGGTCGACCCAGGCCGAAGACGAGGTGCTGGACCTAGCCGCCGCCCTCAACGGCGGACGCGCCCTGGCCTGCAACGACGAACACTATGGCCGCATGAGTAACATCCTCAATCCGGGTCGCGCCGAGAGCATGGCCGACGGCTGGGAAACCGCGCGCCGCCGCACTCCTGGCAACGACTGGGTGATCATCGCCCTGGGCCATGCCGGCATCGTGGAGGAAATCCTGGTGGACACCCTGCACTTCAAGGGCAACTACCCGGACAGCTGCCAGATCCAGGGCGCCTATGTGCGCGGCGGTACCGACGGCCAGATCGAGACCCAGAGCCTGTTCTGGAAGGAGCTGCTGCCGCCGCAAAAGCTGCAGATGCACCAGGAGCACAGCTTCCGCGATCAGGTGCGCGACCTCGGCCCCATCACCCACGTGCGCCTGAACATCTTCCCGGACGGCGGCGTCAGCCGCCTGCGGCTATTCGGCAAGGTCGCCCGGGGCCAGGCATGAGCCGGCCACTGCGCATCGAGCCACTGACCGCCGAGGGCTTCGCGCCCTTCGGCGAGGTCATCGAGACGGCGGGCCGGGACTGGTTTCCCATCAACAATGGCTCGACCCAGAGATACCACGCCCTGGCCCGGGTCGAGACAGGGCCGGCGGACGGCGCGGCGATCATCAGCATCTTTCGCACCCGGCGCCTGGGCTATCCGCTGACCATCGCCATGCTCGAACGTCATCCCCACGGCAGCCAGGCCTTCGTCCCGCTACGCGGCGAACCCTTTCTGGTGGTGGTGGCGCCGCCGGCGGCAGCCCCGGATGTCGGCGCCATCCGCGTCTTTCGCACCGATGGCCGCCAGGGCATCAACTACCATGCCGGGGTCTGGCACCACCCGGTGCTGGCCCTGCGCGACGAGGACGAATTCCTCATCGTCGATCGCGCCGGCACCCTGCCCAACTGCGATGAGTTCTTTTTCGCCGCAGGTGAATGCCCGACCCTGGCGCTCTAGGGCGCAGCCGGTGCGCGCCGGAGTTGCTTGCGCAGCAGGCGCGCACTGTCCAGGCAGACCCAGGCCACCGCCAGCCAGATGGGACCATAGGTCCAGATGGCGCCCTCCGGCAGCTGTTCGCCCAGTACATAGAGGGCGACGAAGACCAGCAGCGCCGGCTCCACATAGCTGAGGATGCCGAACAGACTCAGTGGCAGCATGCGGCTGGAGGCCAGCATGGCGGCGAAGGCGATGGCGCTGAGCAGACCCAGCCCCGGCAGCAGCGCCCACAGCCAGGGTGTCTGCTGCAGGATCAGGCTGGGCGAAAACCAGTGCAAGGCGAGCAGCGCGAAGGGCAGCAGGCAGCACATCTCCAGGACGAATCCGGACAGCGCATCCACCGCCATCCAGCGGCGCAGGACGAAATACGGCGGATAGCCCAGCACCGGCAGCAGGCTGACCCAGGACAGCGCTCCGGTCACCCAGACCTCGTTGATCACCCCCAGCAGCGCACAGCCCACCGCCAGGCGCTGCAGCGGTCGCAGGCGCTCGCCATAGACCAGCCGCCCGGTCAGCACGATGGCCAGGGGCAGCAGGAAATAGCCCAGCGACATCGCCATGGCCTCGCCATTCATGGTCGCCCAGACGAACACCCACCACTGGATGCCCATCAGCAGCGCCGCCGCCGGGATGGCCAGGCACAGCCGGGGCTCGCGCACCAGCCGCTTGAGCGTGGCCAGCAAGGCCTTGCCCTCGCGCAGGACCACCACCAGCAGGAGCACCATCGGCAGCGACCAGACCACCCGCAGGGCCACCACCTGCAGGCCGTCCAGCGGCGCCAGCCAGGCGAAGTACACCGGCATCAGTGCGAACAGCACCGACGACAGCACCGAAAGGCCCAGACCCTTGCCGGACAGCACGTTCATGACTGGCGCCCCTGACGGTTGATGAACAGCGACAGCAGGATGATGCCGCCGCCCAGCAACAGCCTAGGCAGATCGGCCGGGTGCTGCCAGATCAGCAGGCTGACCAGCAGACCGGCCGGCACATGGGCCTCGTTCATGATCGCCAGGGTGCCACCATTGACCCGCAACGAGCCCAGCGTCCACCAGTAGAGGCCGAGCGCCGTGGCGAAGACGCCCATCCAGATCAGCACGCCCCATTGCAGGCCGGTGCTGGGCAGCCGCGCCGGATTGCCGAACAACAGAAAGGACAGCGCCGCCACCAGCAGGGCGCCGAGAAAGAACAGCCCGAAGTAGCGATGCAGCGCACCCTGCCCGGCATAGGCGTGCCCCAGGTGCTTGCACAGCACCTGGCCGGCGGCGAAGGTCAGGTTGGCCACCTGCAGCAAGAGAAAGCCCAGCAGGTAGTCACCGGTCAGCGGCTGGAAGCGGATCAGAGCCGCGCCCCCGACCGCCACCACGGCGGCCAGCAGCGACCAGAGGCGGAAGCGGCGCTGCCAGGCATCGTCGAGCAGGGTCACATAGATTGGCGTGAGCACGGTGAACAGCAGCACCTCCGGCACCGTCAGCACGGCGAAGCTGCGATACAGGCACAGATAGGTGATGCCGAATTGCAAGGCGCCTGCCGCCATCAGCCCCAGGGCGAAGCGCCCCGGCACTCCGCGCCAGCGGGTGAAGGGCAGGAACAGCACGAAGGCGATGGCCACGCGGACCAGCACGGCGAAATCGCTGTCGACCCGACCGGCGAGGTACTCGCCGATCAGGCTGAAGGAAAACGCCCAGATAAGGGTGACGAGCAGAAGGTAGGGCATGGCGGCGACGCACGAAAAAGGTGCGCGACCTTAACGCGCCCGTTGCCGGAGGGAAACCCCCGGCTTATCGCAGTCTAGCGAGTGGCGTTCAGGCCCGAGGGTTCGGCACCGGTAAGCGCCGCCACCGACTGATTGGCCTGCAGCACGTTATCGGCGCCCGAGACCAGGGTCTTGGGCTCGGCCACGCCGGCCGCGCGAGACCAGTAGACCTGCTGATTGGAACCGCCCACGGCGATGTCGGCCTGGCTGAGCAGGGTCAGCCGTGCCTTGGCGCCGTAGCCATAGGCATCGACCTTGGCGATGCCGTCGCTGCCGCGCACCTTGGCCTGCACCTGCTGATAGCCACCGCCGATGCTCAGACTGGCCACCGCGCCCCTGACCGTGGTGACGCTGCCCAGGCCATGGATGGTCAGCGCCTGGGCGCCGTCGAGCACCAGCCGATGATGACTGCCGTAGACGGTCACGGTGCCGCACTGACCTTTCAACGTCAGGGTATTGCCCTCACCGGACAGGGACACGTCTCGCCCCTCGCAGTCGAGGGTCCGGCTGATGTTCATGCCGTCGATATCGATGGACTCGACGGCCGCCGCGACGGATTCCTCGGCCTGGACCAGCAGCGGCGCGATGACCAGACAACAACCCAGCAACGCCTTGAATGACGACATGGAGACTCCTTGTCTTGCCTAGAGAGGGACACTCATCGGCTGGCTTGGAGCGCAGCGCCGGCGGGACATTTGACCCGGCGTCCGACATTTTTTCAGGCCGTGATGGCCGCCGCGTTTTCCCATCACCCCCGCAGGCACTAACATGCGCCCTTTCGTGGCCCCAGAGCGCTCGATGAAGACTCCTCGCGTTTCCCTCGATCAGTGGCGGACCCTGCAGGCGGTGGTGGATCACGGCGGCTATGCCCAGGCCGCCGAGGTGCTGCATCGCTCCCAGTCGTCGGTCAGCTATACCGTCGCCCGCATGCAGGAGCAGCTCGGCGTGCCGCTGTTGCGCCTGGAGGGCCGCCGCGCCGTGCTGACCGATGCCGGCGCCGTGCTCTTGCGCCGTTCGCGGCGCCTGGTACAGCAGGCCAGCCAGCTGGAGGAACTGGCCTATCATATGGAGCAGGGCTGGGAGTCCGAGGTGCGGCTGGTGGTGGATGCCGCCTATCCCACTCGCCCCCTGCTGCTGTGCCTGCGCGAATTCATGCCGCAGAGTCGTGGCTGCCGGGTACGGCTGCGCGAAGAGGTCCTGTCCGGGGTGGAAGAGGCCCTGCTCGACGGCTCGGCGGACCTGGCGATCACCGGCCTGGTGATCGCCGCTCATCTGGGCGCCTCCCTGGGCACCGTGGAGTTCGTCGCCGTCGCCCATCCCGAGCATCCGCTGCATCAATTGCAGCGCACCCTGGTGACCGCCGATCTGGAAGAGCAGCTGCAGATCGTCATCCGCGACAGTGGCCGCGCCCAGCCGCGGGATGCCGGCTGGCTGGCCGCCGAACAGCGCTGGACGGTAGGCAGCATCAGTACCGCCGCCACCTTCCTGCGTGACGGCCTGGGCTTCGCCTGGCTACCCCGGGACGCCATCCAGACCGATCTCGACGCCGGCCTGCTCAAGCCGCTGCCGCTGGAACAGGGCGCCCAGCGCTTCCATCCCTTCCAGCTCTACAAGACGCGCCAGCACGAGCTGGGCCCGGCCTCGCAGATCCTCATGAACCTGTTGCGCAAACATGCCCTGCCACGCTGACCGTGGCGGGGTGCCAGCCGGGTTGCTATCGTTCGCCAGTCGTCTCCGCCACTCAAGGATCCATCATGTTCAAAGCCCTGCTTGCCGCCTGCGCCCTGTTCGTCGCCTCCACCGCCTGGGCCGCGGACAATCCGCACGTGCTCATCAGCACCAACAAGGGTGACATCGAGGTCGAACTGGATGCGGCCAAGGCGCCGGTCAGCACCGAGAACTTCCTGGGCTATGTCGACAGCGGCTTCTACAAGGGCACCCTGTTCCACCGCGTCATCCCCGGCTTCATGATCCAGGGCGGCGGCTACACCCGTGACATGCAGGAGAAGCGCACCAAGGCCCCGATCAAGAACGAAGCCGACAACGGCCTGAAGAATCTGCGCGGCACCCTGGCCATGGCGCGCACCTCGGACGTCAACTCCGCCACCAGTCAATTCTTCATCAACGTCGAGAACAATGCCTTCCTCGACCACGGTTCGCGCGACTTCGGCTACGCCGTATTCGGCAAGGTCGTGCGCGGCATGGAAGTCGTCGACCAGATCGCCGGCGTCCAGACCACCCGCCAGGGCATGCTGCGCGACATTCCCCGTGAACCGGTCATGATTCTCGCTGCCAAACGGCTGTAAGCCGACCCGTCCGGCTGGATGCCGCGCGCCGGTCATCCAGTCCCAACGGCGAGGTCCCCCTTCCGGCGACGCGATACGCTGTCTCCTCTCTACAAGGACCCCGCATGATCTTTCGCCGCTTCGAACGCATCATCGATGCGTTCCGGGAAGCCCCCGATGAAATGCCGCCCACTGGGGTCGGCGCCTTCTATCTCCACTTCCTCAAGCAAGCCTGGCCGGCCTTCGCCCTGCTGTTGGTGGTCGGCCTGATCGGCGCCCTCATCGAGGTCGCCCTCTTCAATTTCATCGGCCAACTGGTCGACCTGGCCGGCAGCGCGCCCAACAGCACGGTGTTCTTCCAGGAGCACGGCGGCACCCTGATCTGGATGGCGGTGGTCACCCTGGTCATCCGCCCCTTGTTCATCAGCCTGCACGATCTGCTGGTGCACCAGACCATCACCCCCAGCCTCACCACCCTGATCCGCTGGCAGAACCATCGCTACGTGCTCAAGCAGAGCCTAGGCTTCTTCCACAGCGACTTCGCCGGGCGCATCTCCAACCGCATCATGCAGACCGGCGTCTCCCTGCGCGATTCGGCGGTGCAGGCGGTGGACGCCATCTGGCACGTGCTGATCTTCGCCGTCACCTCGCTGATCCTGTTCGCCCAGGCCGACGTCTGGCTGATGGTCCCGCTGGTCCTCTGGATCATCGGCTACGTCATCGCCCTCTGGTATTTCGTGCCCCAGACCAAGGAGCGCTCGGCCATCGCCTCGGAATCCCGCTCGCAGCTTTCCGGGCGCATCGTCGACGGCTACACCAACATCTCCACCCTCAAGCTCTTTTCCCACTCGGCCCAGGAGGAGCAATACGCCCGCCAGGCCATGGAAGAGCAGACCGAGAAAGCCGAGAGCGCCGCTCGCCTGATCACCGCCATGGGCGTGACCATCGCCATCCTCAGCGGCTTCCTCATCGCCGGCACCACGGGCCTGGCCCTCTGGCTCTGGCACCAGGGTGTCATCTCGGTGGGGGCCATCGCCCTGGCCACCGGCCTGGTAATCCGCATCAACAGCATGTCCGGCTGGATCATGTGGGTGGTCAACGGCATCTTCGAAAACATCGGCATGGTGCAGGACGGCATGAGCACCATCGCCAAGCCGCGTCAGGTCGGCGACGCCGAGGACGCCAAGCCGTTGCAGGTGACCCGCGGCGCGGTGCTGTTCGAGGACATCGCCTTCCACTACGGCAAGGGCGCCGGCATCATCGAAGGCCTGACCCTGGACGTGGCCCCGGGCGAGAAGATCGGCCTGGTCGGCCCTTCGGGCGCCGGCAAGTCGACGCTGATCAACGTGCTGCTGCGCCTCTATGATCTGGAAGGCGGTCGCATCCTGGTCGATAGCCAAGACATCGCCCACGTCACCCAGGAAAGCCTAAGGTGCCAGATCGGCGTGGTTACCCAGGACACTTCCTTGCTGCATCGCTCGATCCGCGAGAATCTGCTCTACGGCCGTCCCGAGGCCACTGATGAAGAGCTGCATGCCGCCCTGCGCAAGGCCAAGGCCGACGACTTCATCGCCCGCATCACTGATGCCCATGGTCGTACCGGGCTGGATGCCCAGGTGGGTGAACGCGGCGTCAAGCTCTCCGGCGGTCAGCGCCAGCGCATCGCCATCGCCCGTACCCTGCTCAAGGACGCGCCGATCCTGCTGCTGGACGAAGCCACCTCCGCCCTCGATTCCGAGGTGGAAGCGGCGATCCAGGAGAGCCTGGAAACCCTGATGGAGGGCAAGACGGTGATCGCCATCGCCCACCGGCTGTCGACCATCTCGCGCATGGACCGCCTGGTGGTCATGGAGCGCGGCCAGATTGTCGAGATGGGTTCTCACGACGAACTGATCGCCTACAACGGCCTCTATGCCCGCCTATGGCGGCACCAGACCGGCGGTTTCGTCGGTCACGGCGTGCCGGGCAGGCAACGGGTACGCAGCAGCTCCAGCTGACGTTCCTGGTCCAGGCCCGGGTAGAAGCCTTCGATCTTCTGCAGGCCACCCAGCCAGCTGCGCCGCTCCACCACGCACTCGAACACCGGGCAGGCCGCCTGCCCGGTATCGCCGCAGTCGCGGTAGTAGGTCAGTCGCTGGCTCTTTTGCGCTGTGCCCTGGAAGGGACCGGGGCGATCCTGCAGGACATAGAAGTCGATCTCCGCCGCGCTGCGATGATTCTCCCACTGGAATGCCAGGGTGCTGGGATAGAAAAGCACCAGCAGGCCCGCCAGCAGCACCCAGAGAATGCCCGCCGTCACCGGCAGGGGCAGCCGCGAACGAAAGCGGCGCCCGCCGCGGATTATCAGCGCCGTCACCACCGTGACCAGCGCCAGAGCGATGCACAGGGACGGCAGGCCGGTGATGACCTGACCGGCCACGCCGATGTCCAGCCCGCTGGGCGACGGTACCGTTCGATAGCCGATCTCCAACCGCTCCCAGCCCACTCGATTGCCGATCAGGCCGACAAGACCAAAGGCGGCGGCCAGGCCGACCAGAGCCCAGAAGGTACGAGGATTGCTGCTGCGCATGGGGAATTGTCCAGACAAAGATCGGGAGACTGCCTAAGCCCGCCGGTGAAGGCAAATCCGAATTTCTCCTGACCCTGGCCCTCTATTGAAAGCCCCCTGCCAAGGAGTCCGCCCATGTCCATCGATCTCGCCCGTGCCGTCCACATCGTCGAAAAGGCCTTTCTGCCCCTGCGCGGCAACGTCCGCGAAGATCCCAGCGACGCCAGCTTTTCCCTTGAGGTGACCGACGGCGCCCGGGTACTGGCCTCGATCGCCCATGTCGCGCGCAGTCAATACAGCCATGCCGGCCACCTCGCCGCCCTGATCGAGCAGACTCGCCTGGAGCTGGCACGCGATGGCTACCTGCTGGAGCCCTGGTCGATGCCGGGTTAGACCGCCGCCCCTGGTCGGCGACCGCGAGGTTCGGCAAGGCGGTGTCGAGCTGATAGACTGCCGCCCCGCAGCCGCCACACCCCGTGGCCCAACGCGAGTGGTTATCGTGGAAATTTTCAAAGAATTCATTTTCGAAGCCGCGCACTTCCTGCCCAATGTTCCGGCAGGCCACAAGTGCGGACGTCTCCATGGGCATTCCTTCAAGGTAGGCCTGCACATCGAAGGTGCTGTCGATCCCCATACCGGCTGGGTCCGGGATTTCGCCGATATCAAGGCCGCCTTCAACCCCCTGTACGAGCGTCTCGACCACCATTATCTGAACGACATCCCGGGTCTCGAGAACCCTACCAGCGAAGTGCTCGCGCGCTGGATCTGGCAACAGCTCAAGCCCCTGCTCCCCGAACTCAGCCAGGTTCGCGTCCATGAGACCTGCACCTGTGGCTGCATCTACCGCGGCGACTAGGCTTATCGGAAAAGCGCCTGCGCTCGGCCATACTGCGTTGAAAATCATCCCGGAATGCTCATTTACCCCTCGTAAACTCCGCTTTCTCGCTGATTTTCGCCTTGCCTGACCTTCGCTCGGCTGCTGTTCAGACAAGCCTTAATTTTTCCCTCCCATTCAAGGTGCCGATGGCGGCAGTCATTTTTCTGCCATAATTCGCGCCTGCCAACTGTCGACGTATCCCCATGTTCGAACTTTTCAGCGGACTCCACGCCTGGGTCGCCATCAGCCTCGTCTTGGCCCTGGCCTTTGTGCTGGCCTTTGAATTCATCAACGGCTTTCACGACACCGCCAACGCCGTCGCCACGGTGATCTACACCAAGGCGATGCCCCCGCACCTCGCGGTGTTCTTTTCCGGCATCTTCAACTTCCTCGGCGTGCTGCTCGGTGGCGTCGGCGTCGCCTACGCCATCGTCCACCTCTTGCCGGTGGAGCTGCTGATCAACGTCAACACCGGCCACGGCCTGGCCATGGTGTTTTCGCTGCTCGCCGCCGCCATCACCTGGAACCTGGGCACCTGGTACTTCGGTATCCCCGCGTCCAGCTCCCACACCCTGATCGGCTCCATCCTTGGCGTCGGCGTGACCAACGCCCTGTTGACCGGTATCCCGGTGAGCGAAGGGGTGAACTGGCAGAAGGCGATCGACATCGGCCTGTCGCTGATCTTCTCGCCACTGGCCGGCTTCGCCGTCGCCGGTTTGCTGCTGCTCGCGCTCAAGCGCTGGCGACCGCTGTCGAAGATGCACAAGACCCCGGAACAGCGCCGCGAACTGGATGCCAAGAAGCACCCGCCCTTCTGGAATCGCCTGATGCTGGTCCTCTCGGCCATGGGCATGAGTTTCGTGCATGGATCCAACGACGGCCAGAAAGGCATCGGCCTGATCATGCTGGTGCTCATCGGCATCGTCCCGGCCAAGTTCGTGCTGGATCTGGACAGCACCACCTACCAGATCGAACGGACCCGTGACGCCGCCATCCACCTGGGCCAGTTCTATGAGCGCCAGGGCGACAACCTCAAGGACTTCCTCGCCGAAGTACCCGGCAATCGCGACCTGCCTCAGGAATTCCGCTGCGCCCCGCACATGACCGTACCAACGCTGCAGGCGCTGCTGGCCGACCTGGAAGGCGTCACCGACTACCGTGCCATGAGCGACGACCATCGCCAGCAGGTGCGCCGCTACCTGCTATGCCTGGACGACACCGCCAAGAAGGTGAGCAAGCTGCCGGTGCTGACCGCGCGCGATCGCGACGATCTCAGCCGCCTACGCAAGGACCTCACCAGCACCACCGAATACGCCCCCTTCTGGGTCATCATCGCCGTCGCCCTGGCCCTGGGCATCGGCACCATGGTCGGCTGGCGTCGCGTGGTGCTCACCGTGGGCGAGAAGATCGGCCGCCAGGGCATGACCTATGCCCAAGGCGTCAGCGCCCAGGTGACGGCGGTGGCGGCCATCGGCATGGCCAACGTCTTCGCCCTGCCCGTCTCCACCACCCACGTGCTGTCCTCGGGCGTGGCCGGCACCATGGTCGCCAACCGCAGCGGCCTGCAGGGCAGCACGGTGCGCAACATCCTCATGGCCTGGGTCCTGACCCTGCCGACCTCCATGGCCCTCTCCGCCGGCTTGTTCTGGCTGGCGCACCTGTTCCTGTGATCCCCATCCACCGGGCTCCGCGCGAGCGGTGCCCGGTTGGACCCCTCGTCGGGAAAGCCTGAACAGGATAGCTATTGACGAGTCTAGAGAAATGTGTCCCAGCAAAGACACCTTTCCGAGACAGCCGTACGGTGAACGTCAATGACTCCTGCGACCTACATCCTTCTTCTGATACTTGGCTGGCTAGCCCTGTCGCTGGCCATACTTTGGGCCATGCTGCGCCTGGCGCGTCGCGCCCGCCCCGTGGCGATGTCCTCGCCCAGGGTGCCGCCCAAGGCAACCTCCGCCGCCCCCGTGAGTCCAGGCGAACACCTGGTCTGCTAGAGCTCTGGACGTGACGAAGCCACCTCGACACCTAGGCGGTGCGCGGGAGAAAAAGGAAGGATTCTTATTGTTTGAGAAGAAGGGATTCGAGCGAAAGCGAATCAGGTGAGCAGGGTGTTTTCCTGAGCACTGCGGCTCATCTGCTCGAGAATCTGGTCTTGCTGTTGCGGGGTCAGGGTGTCCCAGCAGTGGTGCTTGATGAACAGCCCGGCGCCAAAGGCGACGTACAGCGACAGGGCGACGATGACGAGCGTTTCCAGCCCGACGATAGCCCAGGAACGACTCTTGGACGCATTGTCCTTGGTTTTCATAACGACCTCGTGAAATTTAGAGGGGCAATAGTTTAGTCCCTTAAGCAACTTCCGTGCAGCGCCAGTCGTCGATTGGTCAAGCTCATTGACCTGACACCGCGACGAACTTGCCCAAGTTTGTCGGCCCTTCCGGGGCGGCGACTTCCCCCCACAGCCAAGCTGCAGTGGCACGAATGCACGCCAGGCGCCGCGCTGTTATACTCCGCCGACTGACGGGTCGCTGCAGGCCCTGCCGGTTCCGCTGGCTGTATCGGCCGATCCTGCAACTTCCGCAGCGACGCTTTGTCGCATCGCACGTCCATCGCCGCCGCGCCTGTCGCGCGGTCCGATAACGCCTTCTTGGGGCGTCTATCGACTCAAGGGTCGATCCTCGCTCGCCCGGCTTCGCGCCACAGCTGTGATAAAGAGGAGTTAAAGCAAGACATGTCCACCACGTCGAAGATCATCTACACCCTGACCGACGAAGCGCCCGCCCTGGCGACCTATTCGCTGCTCCCCATCGTCGAGGCCATCACCGCCTCCTCCGGCGTCGCCCTCGAAACCCGTGACATTTCCCTTGCCGGCCGCATCATCGCCCTCTTCCCCGAGTACCTGAAGGAAGAGCAGCGCATCTCCGACCACCTCGCCGAACTCGGCGAACTGGCCACCACTCCCGAAGCCAACATCATCAAGCTGCCCAACATCAGCGCCTCGGTGCCGCAGCTCAAGGCCGCGATCAAGGAACTGCAGGGTCAGGGTTACGCCCTGCCGGACTATCCGGACGAGCCCAAGGACGACAAGGAAAAGGACGTCAAGGCGCGCTACGACAAGGTCAAGGGCAGCGCCGTGAACCCGGTCCTGCGCGAAGGCAACTCCGACCGCCGCGCGCCGCTGTCGGTCAAGAACTACGCCCGCAAGCATCCCCATCGCATGGGCGCCTGGAGTGCCGACTCCAAGTCCCACGTCGCCCACATGGACGCCCATGACTTCTATGGCAGCGAGCGCTCGGCCACCGTCGAGAACGCCGGCAGCCTGAAGATCGAACTGATCGGCAAGGACGGCAGCAGCAAGGTCCTCAAAGAGAAGACCGCGGTCAAGGCGGGCGAGATCGTCGATGCCTCGACCATGAGCCGCAAGGCCCTGCAGAGCTTCATCGCCGCCCAGATCGAAGACGCCAAGGCCAAGGGCGTGCTGTTCTCCGTGCACCTGAAGGCCACCATGATGAAGGTCTCCGACCCCATCATGTTCGGCATCATCGTCGGCGAGTTCTACAAGGACGTGCTGGCCAAGCACGAAGCCGCCCTGAAAGAAGCCGGCTTCGACCGCAACAACGGAATCGGCGACCTCTACGCCCGCCTGTCCAGCCTGCCGGAAGCCACCCAGGCCGCCATCAAGGCCGACTTCGACGCCCAGTACGCCCAGCGTCCGGCGCTGGCCATGGTCAACTCCGACAAGGGCATCACCAACCTGCACGTGCCGAGCGACGTCATCGTCGACGCCTCCATGCCGGCCATGATTCGTGACTCCGGCAAGATGTGGAACGCCGAAGGCAACCTGCAGGACACCAAGGCCATCATCCCCGACCGCTGCTATGCCGGTGTCTACCAGGTGGTGATCGAGGACTGCAAGCAGAACGGCGCCTTCAATCCCAGCACCATGGGCAGCGTACCCAACGTTGGCCTGATGGCGCAGAAGGCCGAGGAATACGGCTCCCACGACAAGACCTTCCAGATCCCCACCGACGGTACCGTGCGCGTGACCGACGACCAGGGCAAGGTGGTCTTCGAGCACCCGGTCGAGGCCGGTGACATCTGGCGCATGTGCCAGACCAAGGACGCGCCGATCCAGGACTGGGTCAAGCTGGCCGTCAACCGTGCCCGCGCCAGCGGCACCCCGGCGATCTTCTGGCTGGACCAGAACCGCGCCCACGACGCCCAGGTCATCGCCAAGGTCGAGCGCTACCTCAAGGATCACGACACCAACGGCCTGGACATCCGCGTCCTGGCGCCCGAGGAAGCCACACGCGTGTCCCTGGAGCGCATCCGCAAGGGCGAGGACACCATCTCGGTGACCGGCAACGTCCTGCGCGACTACCTGACCGACCTCTTCCCCATCATGGAACTGGGCACCAGCGCCAAGATGCTGTCCATCGTCCCGCTGATGAACGGCGGCGGCTTGTTCGAGACCGGTGCCGGCGGCTCCGCACCCAAGCACGTCCAGCAGTTCGTGCAGGAAAACCATCTGCGCTGGGATTCCCTGGGCGAGTTCCTGGCCCTGGCCGAATCCCTCAACCACCTGGGCGAGACCACCGGCAACGCCAGGGCCAAGATCCTGGCCAAGACCCTGGACCAGGCCAACGGCCAGTTCCTCGACAGCAACAAGTCGCCGTCGCGCAAGGCCGGTGAACTGGACAACCGCGGCAGCCACTTCTACCTGGCGCTGTACTGGATCCAGGCTCTGGCCGAGCAGAACGACGACGCCCAGCTCAAGGCCCAGTTCGAGCCGGTGGCCAAGTCGCTGACCGCAGACGAAGCCAAGGTGGTCGCCGAGTTGAACGGCGTCCAGGGCCAGGCCGTGGACATCGGTGGCTACTACCACCCCGACCAGGCCAAGACCCGCCAGGCCATGCGTCCGAGCGCCACGCTCAACGCCGCCCTGGAACAGCTCAAGGGCTGAACCTGAGGGCTGCGTCCGCAGCCTGAATGGGTGATTACAGCGAACCCTGGCCCTGGCCGGGGTTCGCTGCATTTGGGACCGACAAAACTTAAGGCGTATACTGCGCGATTACCGATAGCGGAGTCCGAGATGAATTGGCACGCCCACGTCACCGTGGCCACCGTGGTGGAAGACGCCGGTCGCTTCCTGCTGGTGGAAGAAGAGAAGCAGGGTCGCCTGGTGCTCAACCAGCCGGCCGGCCACCTGGAGCCAGGCGAGAGCCTGATCGAGGCGGCACGCCGCGAGACCCTGGAAGAAACCGCCTGGCAGGTGGAGATCCAGGGCGTGATCGGCATCGGCCTCTATGTCGCGCCGGGCAATGGCGTCACCTACTACCGCACCGCCTTCCATGCCCGCCCCCTGGCCCACGAGCCCGAGCGTGCCCTGGACGCCGACATCACCCGCGCGGTCTGGCTCACCCTCGACGAGATCCGCGCCGAGCAGGCCCGACTACGCAGCCCCCTGGTCCTGGACGCCATCGAGAAATACCTGGACGGACACCGCTATCCCCTGTCGATGATCGTAGATATGAGAGGTTCTTGAAGTGAACGGCACCCGCGTCATCGTCGGCATGTCCGGCGGAGTGGATTCCTCGGTCTCGGCCCTCTTGCTCAAGGAGCAGGGCTATCAGGTCGAGGGCCTGTTCATGAAGAACTGGGACGAGGATGACGGCACCGAGTACTGCACCGCCAAAGAAGACCTGGCCGACGCCCAGGCGGTCTGCGACCGCATCGGCATCACGCTGCACACGGCCAACTTCGCCGCCGAGTACTGGGATCACGTCTTCGAGCACTTCCTCGCCGAATACAAGGCCGGTCGCACGCCGAATCCGGACATCCTCTGCAACCGCGAGATCAAGTTCAAGGCCTTCCTCGACTACGCCCTAGCCCTGGGCGCCGACCTGATCGCCACCGGTCACTATGTGCGCCGCCGCGACGTCGACGGCCAGACCCTGCTGCTCAAGGGCCTCGACGCCAACAAGGACCAGAGCTACTTCCTCCACGCCGTGGGCGGCGAGCAACTGGCGCGCACCCTCTTCCCGGTGGGCGAATTGGAAAAGCCCGAGGTCCGCGCCATCGCCGAGCTGCATGGCCTGGCCACCGCGCGCAAGAAGGACTCCACCGGCATCTGCTTCATCGGCGAACGCCGCTTCAGCGACTTCCTCAAGCAGTACCTGCCGGCCCAGCCGGGTGACATCGAGACCACCACCGGCGAGGTCATCGGCCGCCACCACGGCCTGATGTACCATACCATTGGGCAGCGCCAGGGCCTGGGCATCGGCGGCATGAAGGATGCCGGTGACGATCCCTGGTACGTGCTGAGCAAGGACCTGACCCGCAACGTGCTGATCGTCGGTCAGGGCAACGCCCACCCCTGGCTGTTCGCCGAGGCCCTGACCGTCAGCGAGATGTTCTGGGTCAATGACCTGGACCTCACCCAGCCGCGCCGCCTCACCGCCAAGGTCCGCTATCGCCAGCAGGACCAGCCCTGCCGGATCGAACGCCAGGGCAGCGGCTACCGGGTGGTCTTCGACGAGCCCCAACGCGCCGTGACCCCGGGTCAATCGGTGGTCTTCTATGACGGCGATGTCTGCCTGGGCGGTGGCGTGATCGAACACTATCAACCTGCCTGCGCCGAGGCGCCCGCCGCATGAATCGCACCCAGGAACAACTCATCGCCCTGGGCGGCGTCTTCCAGGCCGCCGTGCTGGTGGACCAGTTGGCGCGCACCGGCCAGGTGCCCGAAGAACCCCTGGCCTGCCTGCTCGGCAGCCTGCTGGTCAGGGATCCGGGCAGCACCCTGGACGTCTACGGCGGCAGCGTAGTGCCGCTGCGCGAGGGCCTGGGCGCCCTTTCCAGCACCCTGGAGCGCAATCCCAACAGCCTGCAGCGCGAGCCCCTGCGCTATGCCCTGGCGATGACCGCCCTGGAACGCAAGCTGGAGAAGCGCGGCGACCTGCTCGACCTCATCGGCCGGCGCCTCACCCAGATCCAGTCCCAGGTCGAGCACTTCGGTGTGGCCCACGAGAACGTCATCGCCGCCTGCGGTGGTCTCTACGAGGACACCCTGAGCACCTTCAAGCAGCGCATCCAGGTGCACGGCGAGATGCGCTACCTGCAGCAATCCGCCACCGCCTCGCGGGTACGCGCCCTGCTGCTGGCCGGGATTCGCTCGGCGCGCCTCTGGCGCCAGCTCGGCGGCCATCGCTGGCAGCTGGTGCTCAATCGCCGCAAGCTGCTCGACAATCTCTATCCCCTGCGCAACGGCTGATCCCAGGCCGGCGGCGGTACTACAGCCCCGGCCTTTGCGTGTAGAATTCCGCCCCTTTCTCCCCCGCTACCAAGAGAATGCCCATGCAGCTCTCCTCGCTCACCGCCGTATCGCCCATCGACGGCCGTTACGCCGGCAAGACCGCCGCCCTGCGCCCCATCTTCAGCGAATTCGGCCTGATCCGTTTCCGCGCCCAGGTCGAGGTCCGCTGGCTGCAGCGCCTGGCCGCCCACGCGGGCATTCCCGAAGTCGCGCCCTTCTCCGCCGAAGCTAATGCCCTGCTGGACAAGCTGGCCACCGCGTTCAGCGTCGAGCAGGCGCAGCGGGTAAAGGACATCGAGCGCACCACCAACCACGACGTCAAGGCCATCGAGTACCTGCTCAAGGAAGAGGTCGCCAACCTGCCGGAGCTGGCTGCGGTGAGCGAATTCATCCACTTCGCCTGCACCTCCGAGGACATCAACAACCTGTCCCACGCCCTGATGCTGCGCGAAGGCCGTGACCAGGTGCTGCTGCCGCTGATGCGCCAGATCGCCGGCGAGATCCGCGTGCTGGCCCATCGCTTCGCCGACGTGCCCATGCTGTCGCGGACCCACGGCCAGCCCGCCTCCCCTACCAGCCTGGGCAAGGAACTGGCCAACGTGGTCTATCGCCTGGAACGCCAGATCGAGCAGATCGCCGCCATCCGCCCGCTGGGCAAGATCAACGGCGCCGTGGGCAACTACAACGCCCACCTGTCCGCCTACCCCGACGTCGACTGGGAAGCCAATGCGCGCACCTTCATCGAAGACGACCTCGGCCTGACCCTGAATCCCTACACCACCCAGATCGAGCCGCACGACTACATCGCCGAGCTGTTCGACGCCATCGCCCGCTTCAACACCATCCTGATCGACTTCGACCGGGACATCTGGGGCTACATCTCCCTCGGCTACTTTAAGCAGAAGACCGTAGCCGGCGAGATCGGGTCCTCGACCATGCCGCACAAGGTCAACCCCATCGACTTCGAAAACTCCGAAGGCAACCTGGGCATCGCCAACGCCATCCTCCAGCACCTGGCCAGCAAGCTGCCAATCTCCCGCTGGCAGCGTGACCTGACCGACTCCACCGTGCTGCGCAACCTGGGCACCGGCCTGGCCCACGGCGTGATCGCCTACGAAGCCACCCTCAAGGGCATCGGCAAGCTGGAACTCAACGCCGCGCGCATCGCCGAAGACTTGGACGCCTGCTGGGAAGTCCTGGCCGAGCCGGTGCAGACCGTGATGCGCCGCTATGGCGTGGCCAACCCCTACGAGAAGCTCAAGGAGCTGACCCGTGGCAAGGGCATCAGCGCCAGCGCCCTGCAGGACTTCATCGACGGCCTGGAAATCCCCGAGGCCGCCAAGGCCGAGCTGCGCCAACTGACTCCGGCCGGCTATATCGGCAACGCTGCCGAACAGGCCCGTCGGGTCTGAGAACCTGCCCACGATCTGCTGCGCGTCGGCCAAACGGCGTTGAAAATGCCTTCGGAATGCTCATTTACCACTCGTAAACTCCGCTTCCTCAGGCCTTTTCGCCTTGTTTGACTCTAGCTCGCAAGATCGTAAACAGGTTCTGAGGCTGCCTACTTTTCTACGCCCGGCCTTGCCGGGCGTTTTTCATTGCGCGAGGTGTGCATGAACCCGGATCAACCCCTGCAACTGCTCGGCGGCCTGACCGCCCGTGAATTCCTGCGCGACTACTGGCAGCGCAAACCCCTGCTGATCCGCCAGGCCATCCCGGACTTCCAGAATCCCCTGGAGCCCGACGAACTGGCCGGCCTGTCGCTGGAAGAGGAAATCGAATCCCGCCTGATCATCGGCCAGGACCGTACCTGGGAACTGCGCCGCGGCCCCCTACCGGAAGACACCTTCGCCAGCCTGCCCGAGCGGGACTGGACCCTGCTGGTGCAATCGGTCGATCAGTTCGTCCCCGAGGTGGCCGAGGTGCTGGAGTCCTTCCGCTTCCTGCCCAACTGGCGCGTCGACGACATCATGGTCAGCTATGCCGCCCCCGGTGGCGGTGTCGGCCCCCACTACGATCACTACGACGTCTTCCTGCTGCAGGGCCATGGCCGCCGCCGCTGGCGCATCGGCCAGCAATGCACCGCCGACAGCCCGCTGATCGACGGCCTGGAGCTGAAGATCCTCGCCGACTTCCAGCAGACCGACGAATGGGTCCTGGAACCGGGTGACATGCTCTACCTGCCGCCGGGCCTGGCCCATGACGGCATCGCCGAGGACGAGTGCATGACCTACTCCATCGGCTTCCGCGCGCCCAGTGCCGGCGAAGTGCTCACCCACTTCACCGACTTCCTCGCCCAGTTCATCCCCGAGGACGAGCGCTACAGTGACGCCGGTTGCGCGCCGGCCAGCGAGCATCCGGCGGAGATCCCGCCCGAGGCCATCAAGCGCCTGCGCGGCCTGATGGAACGCCACCTGAGCGATGATCGCCTGCTGCTGGCCTGGTTCGGCCAGCACATGACCGAGCCGCGGTACCCGGAGCGGGTCGCCAGGGAAAACCTCAGCGCCAAGCAGCTGCGCAAGGAACTCGACGAAGGCGCCCTGCTGATGCGCAATCCTAGTGGCCGCATCGCCTGGAGTCGCCTGGAAGAAGAGGTGATGGTCTTCGCCAGCGGCCAGAGCCGCCTGCTGCCCATGCGACTGCAACCGCTGCTCGACCTGCTATGCTCGGCGGAGGTCCTGCACGAGGCCAATCTCGCGCCCTGGCTGCAGGACGACGATGCCATGCGCCTGATCCGCGAACTGCTCCAGCAGGGCAGCCTGATCTTCGCCGGAGAAGACGACGACGAGTGAGAGGGAGCCGCCGTGGACGAGTCCTTTGCCGATCTGACCCTGGACGCCCTGCCCGAACCTCAGCTCGGCCAGGATCTCGCCCTGCGCCTCGAAGGCCTGGACGCCCTGCGTGAGCACAGCGTCCGCCTCATCGCTCAAGCCAGCCGCCAGCTGTGTATCCAGACGCCTGACCTGGAAGCGCCCCTCTACGACAACCGGGACGTCGAGACGGCGATCAAGCGCCTGCTGCTGGGCCATCCACGGCATCAGGTACGTCTCCTGATCAACGACAGCGCCCTCGCGATGCGCCAGGGCCATCGCCTCATCGCCCTGGCGCAGCGCCTGACCAGCAACCTGCTGATTCGGCGACCACCGGCCGACCAGCAACCGGAAGGCGCCTGCCTGATCGTCGACGACCAGGCCCTGCTGCGCCGCACGGGCAGCGCACCCACCGGCTTCGTCCGTTATGGCGACCGCGCTGCGGTCAAGGTGCAACAACAGGTCTTCGATCGCCTCTGGGCCATCAGCCAACCGGATCAGGAATTGCGGAGGATGCTGCTGTGAAAGGCCTGCTGGCGCTCTTGCTGCTGTTGACGGCCACCGTCTGGGCCGCCCCCCGCACCGAAGTCATTCCCCTGCAATACCGCACCGCCGACGACCTGCTGCCCACCCTGCAAGCCGTCCTCGGCGGCGAAGGCAAGGTCAACGTCTATGGCAATCAGCTGATCGTCAACGCCGAGCCGGCCAAGCTGGCCGAGATCAAGAATCTGCTGGCCCAGCTGGATACCCAACCGCGGCGCCTGCTCATCACCCTGGCTACCCGCGCCGGCAGTTCGGGCGCCAGTCAGGGCTATTCGGTAAACGGCGATGTGCGCTCGCCCCAGGTGCGCATCATCGAGGACAGCACCGACCAGAAGGAGGATGGCGCCCAGCGCGTCCAGGTCACCGAGGGCTATCCCGCCTTCATCCGCTTCGGCGCAGACGTGCCGGTGACCACCTACCAGACCTCGCCCTATGGCCAGAGCTACGCCCAGACCGATTACCGCCGGCTCGAACGCGGCTTTCAGGTCACCGCCCGTCTGAGCGGCAACCTGGTCCATCTGGACATCAACAGCGTGGATGATCGCGCCGCGGCCATGCGCCCGGGCACGGTGCAGACCCAGAGCGCCGCCACTCGCATCAGCGGCCCGCTGGGGCAATGGCTGGATCTGGGCGGCTTTCGCCAACAGGTCGAGAGCGACCAGAACGGCCTCACCAGCTACTACTCGACCGAGGGTCGTGACGACCGTCAACTGAGCATTCGCGCCGATCTCATCGACTAGCGAATCGGCGAACGGCAGAACTCTGGCGGCAACTGGCAATCTAGGACACAGGAAGCAAAAGAAACTTATTTGAGAATAATTCTTATATTCATTCTCAAATAAACCTGAAGTTCCGTTTAGTTTGATTCAAAGCAGTCCAATAGAATCTTTTTAAGCCAATAAATTTACAGAATGAATCGATAGAGCATAAAATCTGTCTGTGTTGCGACACCGTGTCGCACTGATAGCGCCTGATACCCAATAATTAAGGATTCAAAGCATGTCTGAGTCGATCAGCCTACTGACCCACAACTGGAGCTTCGCGGTATTTCTCCTGGGCGTGGTCGGTCTGATCGCCTTCATGCTCGGAGTCTCAAGCCTGCTCGGCAGCAAAGCCGTGGGCCGTAGCAAGAACGATCCCTTCGAGTCCGGCATCGTCCCCACCGGGGGTGCTCGTCTCCGTCTCTCTGCCAAGTTCTATCTGGTCGCGATGCTCTTCGTGATCTTCGACGTCGAAGCCCTCTTTCTCTTCGCCTGGTCGGTTTCCATCCGTGAATCGGGATGGGCCGGCTTCGTGGAAGCCTCCATTTTCATAGCAATTCTGTTGGCGGGTCTTGTCTACCTGTGGCGAATCGGAGCGCTCGATTGGGCGCCTGCGAGCCGTCGCGAGCGGCAGGCGAAGTCGAAACAATGAGGCTTTGGCAATGCAATACAATCTCACCCGGATCGATCCCGATGCGGCAGTAGACCGCTATCCGGCCGGCCAGCGGGAAACCGTGGCCGACCCCGTCGAAAGTCAGGTCAACCGCAGCATCTTCATGGGCAAGCTCGAAGATGTCCTGCGGGGCGCGGTCAATTGGGGGCGCAAGAACTCCCTCTGGCCGTACAACTTCGGCCTGTCCTGCTGCTATGTGGAAATGACCACCGCCTTCACGGCGCCCCATGACATCGCCCGCTTCGGCGCCGAAGTCATCCGGGCCTCGCCGCGTCAGGCCGACTTCATGGTCATCGCCGGCACCCCCTTCATGAAGATGGCCCCGGTCATCCAGCGCCTGTACGAGCAGATGCTGGAACCCAAGTGGGTGATCTCCATGGGCGCCTGCGCCAACTCCGGCGGTATGTACGACATCTACTCGGTCGTTCAGGGCGTGGACAAGTTCCTGCCCGTCGACGTCTATGTGCCCGGCTGCCCGCCTCGCCCCGAAGCCTTCCTCCAGGGCCTGATGCTCCTGCAGGACTCCATCGGTGAAGAGCGCCGCCCCCTCTCCTGGGTGGTGGGCGACCAGGGTATCTACCGCGCCGAGATGCCTTCGCAGCGCGAGCAGAACCGCGAGCGCCGCATCCAGGTCACCAACCTGCGCAGCCCAGACGAAGTGTAAGTCCCTTCCGGGACCTGCACGCTGACGACGATCGATTAGCGACGGAACATCATGACCGCAGACACCGCTCTGTCCGCCTCTGCGCTCGCCCCTGCCGGCGAAGCGTCGGTGGTTGGCGAACTCCAGGGCCAATTCGGCGCCGACGCCCTGACCCTGCAAGACACCCGTACCGGCATGCCGGTGATCTGGGTGGCGCGCGAAAGAATCATCGAAGTGTTGCGCTTCCTGCGCAACCTGCCCCGCCCCTACGTCATGCTCTATGACCTGCATGGCGTGGACGAACGCCTGCGAACCCATCGCCGCGGCCTGCCCAACGCGGACTTCACGGTCTTCTACCACCTGCTGTCCATCGACCGTAACAGCGATGTGATGCTCAAGGTAGCCCTGTCCGCCAACGACCTGCGCCTGCCCACCGCCACCGGCATCTTCCCCAATGCCAACTGGTACGAGCGGGAAGTGCTGGACATGTACGGCATCCATTTCGACGGTCACCCGCTGCCCAAGCGCATGCTGATGGCCGACAACTGGCAGGGGCACCCCCTACGCAAGGACTATCCGGCGCGCGCGACCGAGTTCGATCCCTATGCGCTGAATGCCGCCAAGCAGGATCTCGAACAGGAAACCCTGAGATTCAAGCCCGAGGAATGGGGCATGAAGGAGCATGCGGAAAATTCCGACTTCATGTTCCTCAACCTGGGTCCGAACCACCCTTCCGCCCACGGTGCCTTCCGCATCATCCTGCAGCTGGACGGCGAAGAGATCGTCGACTGTGTCCCGGAGATCGGCTACCACCACCGTGGCGCCGAGAAGATGGCCGAGCGTCAGTCCTGGCACAGCTACATCCCCTACACCGACCGGATCGACTACCTGGGTGGGGTGATGAACAACCTGCCCTACGTCCTCTCGGTGGAAAAACTCGCCGGCATCAAGGTGCCGTCGCGGGTCGACTTCATCCGCGTGATGATGGCCGAGTTCTTCCGCATCAACAGCCACCTGCTGTACCTGGGTACCTATATCCAGGACGTCGGCGCCATGACCCCGGTGTTCTTTACCTTCACCGACCGTCAGCGCGCCTACAAGGTGATCGAGGCCATCACCGGCTTCCGCATGCACCCGGCCTGGTTCCGTATCGGCGGCGTCGCCCATGACCTGCCACGTGGCTGGGACAAGCTGGTTCGCGAATTCCTCGACTGGATGCCCAAGCGTCTGGACGAGTACGAAAAGGCCGCGATGAAGAACAGCATCCTCATCGGCCGGACCAAGAACGTCGCCGTCTACAACACCAAGGAAGCCCTCGAGTGGGGCGTCACCGGTCCCAACCTGCGCGCGACCGGTCTGGACTTCGACCTGCGCAAGGCCCGCCCCTACTCCGGCTACGAGAACTTCGAATTCGAGGTGCCCATCGCCCATAACGGCGACTGTTACGACCGCGGCATGCTGCGCGTCGAGGAGATGCGCCAGAGCCTGCGCATCATCGAGCAGTGCCTGCAGCACATGCCCGAAGGCCCGTACAAGGCGGATCACCCGCTCACTACGCCGCCGCCCAAGGAGCGCACCCTGCAGCACATCGAGACCCTGATCACCCACTTCCTGCAAGTGTCCTGGGGTCCGGTGATGCCGGCGGGCGAAGCCTTCCAGATGATCGAGGCGACCAAGGGCGCCAACAGCTATTACCTGACGAGCGATGGCAGCACCATGAGCTACCGCACCCGCATCCGGACGCCGAGCTTCCCGCATCTGCAGCAGATCCCGGCCGTCATCCGCGGCAGCATGGTGTCCGACCTGATTGCCTACCTGGGCAGTATCGACTTCGTCATGGCCGACGTGGACCGCTGAGCATGAGCACCGAAACCCTGATCCAAACCGACCGTTTCGTCCTGAGCGACACCGAGCGCTCGGCCATCGAGCACGAGATGCATCACTACGAGGACCCGCGCGCGGCGTCCATCGAAGCCCTGAAGATCGTCCAGAAGGAACGTGGCTGGGTGCCGGACGGCGCCATCTACGCCATCGGCGAGGTGCTGGGCATTCCCGCCAGCGACGTCGAGGGCGTGGCGACCTTTTACAGCCAGATCTTCCGCGTGCCGGTCGGTCGCCACATCATCCGGGTGTGCGACAGCATGACCTGCTACATCGGCGGCCACGAATCCGTGGTCGGCGAGATCCAGCGGCAGCTGGGCATCGGCCTGGGCCAGACTACCACCGACAGCCGCTTTACCCTGCTGCCGGTCTGCTGCCTGGGCAATTGCGACAAGGCCCCGGCGCTGATGATCGACGACGACACCCATGGCGATGTCCAACCTGCGGGCGTGGCCAAACTGCTGGAGGGATACGCATGAGACTGACCTCCTTCGGGCCTGCCAACAGCATCGCCCGTACCCCCGAGACCCATCCCCTGACCTGGCGCCTGCGTGAAGACGGCGCCCCGGTCTGGCTGGAGGAATATCAGGCGAAGGACGGCTACGCCGCGGCGCGCAAGGCGCTGACCGAGCTGGCACCCGACGCCATCGTCCAGGAAGTCAAGGACTCCGGCCTCAAGGGTCGCGGCGGTGCGGGCTTCCCCACCGGCGTGAAGTGGGGCTTGATGCCCAAGGACGAATCCCTCGATATCCGCTACCTGCTGTGCAATGCGGACGAGATGGAGCCCAACACCTGGAAGGACCGCCTGCTCATGGAGCAGCTGCCGCACCTGTTGGTGGAAGGCATGCTGATCAGTGCCCGGGCGCTCAAGGCCTACCGTGGCTACATCTTCCTGCGCGGCGAATACGTCGACGCCGCCGCCAACCTGCGGCGCGCGGTGGAAGAGGCCAAGGCCGCCGGTCTGCTCGGCAAGAACATCCTCGGCAGCGGCTTCGACTTCGAACTGTTCGTCCACACCGGCGCCGGTCGCTACATCTGTGGCGAAGAGACCGCGCTGATCAACTCCCTGGAAGGTCGCCGCGCCAACCCGCGCTCCAAGCCGCCCTTCCCCGCCGCCGTCGGCGTCTGGGGCAAGCCGACCTGCGTCAACAACGTCGAGACCCTGTGCAACGTGCCGGGCATCGTCGCGGGTGGCGTGGACTGGTACAAGAGCCTGGCCCGCGAAGGCAGCGAAGACATGGGCACCAAGCTCATGGGCTTCTCCGGCAAGGTGAAGAATCCCGGCGTCTGGGAACTGCCCTTCGGCATCACCGCCCAGGAGCTGTTCGAGGACTATGCGGGCGGCATGCGCGATGGCTTCAAGCTGAAATGCTGGCAGCCCGGTGGCGCCGGTACCGGCTTCCTGCTGCCCGAGCACCTCTCGGCGCAGATGTACGCCGGCGGCATCGGCAAGGTCGGCACCCGCATGGGCACCGGCCTGGCCCTGGCCGTGGACGACAGCGTCAACATGGTCTCGCTGCTGCGCAACATGGAAGAGTTCTTCGCTCGCGAATCCTGCGGCTGGTGCACCCCCTGCCGCGACGGCCTGCCCTGGAGCGTCAAGCTCCTGCGCAGCCTGGAGAAGGGCGAAGGCCAGCAGGGCGATCTCGATACCCTGCTGCAACTGGTCAACTTCCTCGGCCCGGGCAAGACCTTCTGTGCCCACGCACCAGGCGCCGTCGAGCCTCTGGGTAGTGCCATCAAGTATTTCCGCGAGGAGTTCGAGGCCGGTGTGCGCAAGGCGCCCAGCGAACCTCGTCCGACTGCTTCCGCGACCGTGATCTGAGGACCAGCCCCTCGGGGCCGCTTCCATCGCTTTCTGGCCGGGCTCGACCCGGCCGGCGCTGCCACTGGCGACCGCCAGGGCGGCGCGAACGTTTTCCCATTAGCCAGACCCGCCCTGCGCGGGTGAGAAGAAAACCCTATGGCCACTATCCATGTAGACGGCAAGACGTACGAGGTCGACGGGGCGGACAACCTCCTCGAAGCCTGCCTGTCCCTGGGGCTCGACATCCCCTATTTCTGCTGGCACCCGGCGCTGGGCAGCGTCGGCGCCTGCCGCCAGTGCGCGGTGAAGCAGTTCGCCGACGAGAATGACACTCGCGGGCGCCTGGTCATGTCCTGCATGACCCCGTCCAGCGACAAGACCTACATCTCCATCGAAGACGCCGAAGCCAAGGAATTCCGCAGCTCCGTCATCGAATGGCTGATGACCAACCATCCCCACGACTGTCCGGTCTGCGAAGAAGGCGGCCACTGCCACCTGCAGGACATGACGGTGATGACCGGTCACAACAAGCGCCGTTATCGCTTCACCAAGCGTACCCACCAGAATCAGGACCTCGGCCCATTCGTCGCTCACGAGATGAACCGCTGCATCGCCTGCTATCGCTGCGTGCGCTACTACAAGGACTACGCCGGCGGTACCGACCTGGGCGTCTATGGTGCCCACGACAACGTCTACTTCGGCCGCGTCGAGGACGGTGCCCTGGAGAGCGAATTCTCCGGCAACCTGACCGAGGTCTGCCCCACCGGGGTGTTCACCGACAAGACCCACTCCGAGCGCTACAACCGCAAGTGGGACATGCAGTTCGCCCCGAGCATCTGCCATGGCTGCTCATCGGGCTGCAACATCAGCCCCGGCGAGCGCTATGGCGAACTGCGCCGCATCGAGAACCGCTTCAACGGCTCGGTGAACCAGTACTTCCTCTGCGACCGTGGCCGCTTCGGCTATGGCTATGTCAATCGCAAGGATCGTCCGCGCCAGGCCCTGCTGAAGGACGGCAGCCTGGAGACCGGCATCGACGCCGCCCTGGATCGCGCCGCCCTGCTGCTGCGCGGTAAGAAGGTGATCGGCATCGGCTCGCCCCGCGCCAGCCTGGAAAGCAATCACGCCCTGCGCGAACTGGTCGGCGCCGAGAATTTCTCCAGCGGCATGAGCGCCCGTGACCTGGCCAACGTGCGCCTGGTGCTGCAGGTCCTCAAGGACAGCCCCCTGCCCGTCCCGACCCTGCGCGCCATGGAGAAGCACGATGCCGTCTTTGTCCTCGGCGAGGATCTGACCCAGACCGCCGCCCGCCTGGCGCTGTCCCTGCGGCAGTCCGTCAAGGGCAAGCCCGAGGCCATGGCCGCGGCGCAGAAGATCCAGCCCTGGCTGAACGCCGCCGTGCAGAACATCGGCCAGAGCGAGCGCAATCCGCTGTTCATCGCCAGCGTCGCCGCCACCCGCCTGGATGACGTCGCCGACGCCCGTCTGCATGGCTCGCCGCTGGAACTGGCCCGTTTCGGCCACGCCGTGGCCCACGCCATCGACGCCAGCGCCCCGGCCGTCGACGGTCTGAGCAGCGAAGTCGCCGAGCAGGCCCGTCTGCTGGCCGAAACCCTACTGGCCGCCGAACGGCCGCTGGTGGTGTCCGGCACCTCCCTGGGTGAACCGGCGCTGATCGAAGCCGCCGCCAACCTGGCCAAGGCCCTGGCCGCCAAGGGCAAGGCCGGCTCCCTAAGTCTGGTGGTGCCCGAAGCCAACAGCCTGGGCCTGGCGCTCTACGGCGGCGAGTCCGTCGAAGACGCCTTCGCCGCCCTGGAAAACGGCCAGGCCGATGCCCTGGTGGTGCTGGAGAACGATCTCTATCGCCGTGCCCCGGCCCAGCAGGTGGATCAGGCCCTGGCCCGCGCCCAGGCGCTGGTGGTGCTGGATCACCAGCGTACCGCCACCGCCCAGCGCGCCGACCTGGTGCTGCCGGCGGCGAGCTTCGCCGAAGGCGACGGTACCCTGGTCAGCCAGGAAGGTCGCGCCCAGCGCTTCTTCCAGGTCTACGAACCGAGCTATTACGATCCCTCCAGCCTGGTCCGCGAGGGCTGGCGCTGGCTGCACGCCCTGCGCAACACCCTGGACAACCGCCCGGTGGACTGGACCCAACTGGACCACGTCACCGACGCCGTGGCCACCGCCGCACCGCAATTGGACGGCATCCGCGATGCCGCGCCCAACGCCAGCTTCCGGGTGAAGGGCCTCAAGCTCGCTCGTGAACCGCACCGCTACAGTGGCCGTACCTCCATGCGTGCCAACCTCAGCGTGCACGAGCCGCGTGCGCCCCAGGACGCCGACACCGCCTTTGCCTTTTCCATGGAAGGCTATGCCGGCAGCGCCGAGCCGCGTCAGCAGATCCCCTTCGCCTGGTCACCGGGCTGGAACTCGCCCCAGGCCTGGAACAAGTTCCAGGACGAGGTGGGTGGTCACCTGCGCGCTGGCGATCCGGGCGTACGCCTGATCGAGTCCCAGGGTGATCGCCTGAGCTGGTTCGCCGTGCCGACCGCTGCCGTGCGCGGCGCCGAGTCCGGCTTTCAGGCCGTACCGCTGTACCACCTGTTCGGCAGCGAAGAGACCTCTTCCCGCGCCGAGCCGGTGCGTGAGCGCATCCCGGCGGCCTACGTGGCCCTGGCCAAGGCCGATGCCGACCGCCTGGGTGTCAACGAAGGTGCCCTGCTGCGCCTGCAGGTCGCCGGTCAGGAACTGCGCCTGCCACTGCAGATCAAGGCCGAGCTGTCCGCTGGCCTGGTCGGCCTGCCCGCCGGCTTCGAAGGGATTCCGGTGGACTTCGCCGGCCTTACCGTGGAAGGACTGCAGGAGGCCGCGGCATGACCTGGCTCACCCCTACCCTCATCGCCGTGGTGATCGGCGTCCTCAAGGCCATCGTCATCCTCCTGGCGGTGGTCATCTGCGGGGCGCTGCTGAGCTTTGTCGAACGGCGCCTGCTGGGTCTCTGGCAGGACCGTCATGGTCCCAACCGGGTCGGCCCCTTCGGTGCCTTCCAGCTCGGCGCCGACATGCTGAAGATGTTCTTCAAGGAGGACTGGACGCCGCCGTTCGCCGACAAGATGATCTTCGCCCTGGCACCGGTGATCGCCATGGGCTCGCTGCTGGTGGCCTTCTCGGTCATTCCGATCACCCCCACCTGGGGCGTGGCTGACCTGAACGTCGGCCTGCTTTTCTTCTTCGCCATGGCCGGCGTCAACGTCTATGCCGTGCTTTTCGCCGGCTGGGCGAGCAACAACAAGTTCTCGCTGCTGGGCGCCATGCGCGCCTCGGCCCAGACGCTCTCCTACGAGGTGTTCATGGGTCTGTCGGTGATGGGCATCGTGGCCGTGACCGGTTCCTTCAACATGAGGGACATCGTCGAGGCGCAGCACCAGGGCTGGTGGTTCATCGTTCCCCAGTTCTTCGGCTTCTGTACCTTCTTCATCGCCGGCATCGCCGTCACCCACCGTCACCCCTTCGATCAGCCGGAAGCCGAGCAGGAGCTCGCCGACGGTTACCACATCGAATACGCGGGCATGAAGTGGGGCATGTTCTTCGTCGGCGAGTACATCGGCATCGTGCTGATCTCGGCGCTGCTGGTGACCCTGTTCTTCGGCGGCTGGCACGGTCCCTTCCTGGACACCCTGCCCTGGCTGTCGTTCTTCTGGTTCGCCCTGAAGACCGCCTTCTTCATCATGATCTTCATCCTGCTGCGCGCGTCCATTCCGCGTCCGCGCTACGACCAGGTAATGGCCTTCAGCTGGAAGTTCTGCCTGCCCCTGACCCTGATCAACCTGCTGGTGACCGGCGCGGTGGTGCTTTACACCGCCACGCCGGCCATCGGCCAGTGAGGTATCCGTCATGATCAAGGAAATCCTGCACGTCCTGCATGGCACCTACACCCAGTTGCGCAGCATCGTGATGGTCTTCGGCCACGCCTTCCGCAAGCGCGACACCCTGCAATACCCCGAGGAGCCGGTGTACCTGCCGCCGCGCTATCGCGGCCGCATCGTGCTCACCCGCGACCCCGACGGCCAGGAGCGCTGCGTGGCGTGCAACCTGTGCGCCGTGGCCTGCCCGGTCGGCTGCATCTCCCTGCAGAAGACCGAGGCCGAAGACGGTCGCTGGTATCCGGAGTTCTTCCGCATCAACTTCTCGCGCTGCATCTTCTGCGGCATGTGCGAGGAGGCCTGCCCCACCACCGCCATCCAGCTGACCCCGGACTTCGAGATGTCCGAGTTCAAGCGCCAGGAGCTGGTGTACGAGAAGCAGGACCTGCTGATCTCGGGTCCGGGCAAGTATCCGGAATACAACTTCTACCGCGTGGCCGGCATGGCCATCGCGGGCAAGCCCAAGGGTGCCGCGCAGAGCGAGGCAGAGCCGATCAACGTGAAGAGCCTGCTGCCCTAAGGAGCTGTCGTGGAATTCGCCTTCTATTTCTCCACCGGGGTGGCCGTCCTGGCCACCTTCCGGGTGATCACCAACACCAATCCGGTGCATGCGCTGCTGTACCTGATCATCTCGCTGCTGGCCGTGTCCATGGTGTTCTTTGCCCTGGGCGCGCCCTTCGCCGGCGCCCTGGAGATCATCGTCTACGCCGGCGCCATCATGGTGCTGTTCGTCTTCGTGGTGATGATGCTCAACCTCGGGCCGGTCGTCGCCGACCAGGAACGCAAGTGGCTGACCCCCAAGGTCTGGATCGGTCCGTCGATCCTCGCCGGTGCGCTGCTGGTGGAACTGCTGGTGGTGCTCGCGCGCACGCCGGGCGGCGCTACCATCGGCCATACCTCGGTGGAAGCCAAGGCCGTGGGCATTAGCCTGTTCGGACCCTATCTGCTGGCGGTCGAACTGGCGTCCATGCTGCTCTTGGGTGCCCTGGTCGCGGCCTATCACCTGGGTCGCAGCGACGTCAAAGACGGGATCGGCGAGTGAGTCGCCAAGGACTGGAGAACAGCCAATGAACACCATACCTCTGGAACACGGCCTGGCCCTCGCCAGCGCCCTGTTCGCCCTTGGCCTGGTGGGCCTGATGGTCCGCCGCAACATCCTCTTCGTGCTCATGAGTCTGGAAATCATGATGAACGCCGCCGCCCTGGCCTTCGTGGTCGCGGGTAGCCGTTGGGGCGCTCCCGACGGCCAGGTGATGTTCATCCTGGTGCTGAGCCTGGCCGCCGCCGAGGCCAGTATCGGCCTGGCGATCCTGCTGCAGCTCTATCGCCGCTTCCACACCCTCGACGTCGATGCCGCCAGCGAGATGCACGGATGAACCTGCTACCCCTCACCTTCGCCTTTCCCCTGGTCGGCTACTTCCTGCTGGCCTTCTCCCGCGGTCGGCTGTCGGAGAATCTCTCCGCGCTGATCGGCGTGGGTTCGGTAGGCCTGGCGGCGCTGGTCGCCGCCTGGGTCGGCTGGAACTTCCACGTCGCACCGCCCGCCGACGGCCACCTGACCCTCGTCCTCTGGCAGTGGATGAACGTGGAGGGCTTCGCGCCCAACATGGCTCTCTACCTGGACGGCCTGTCGCTGACCATGCTCGGCGTGGTCACCGGCGTCGGCTTCCTGATCCACCTGTTCGCCTCCTGGTACATGCGCGGTGAAGAGGGCTATTCGCGCTTTTTCGCCTACACCAACCTGTTCATCTTCAGCATGTTGCTGCTGGTTCTCGGCGACAACCTGCTGCTGCTGTACTTCGGTTGGGAAGGCGTGGGCCTGTGCAGCTACCTGCTGATCGGCTTCTACTATAGCGAGCGCGCCAACGGCAACGCGGCGCTGAAGGCCTTCATCGTCACCCGCGTCGGCGACGTCTTCATGGCCTTCGGTCTGTTCATCCTGTTCATGACCTTGGGCACCCTGGACATCCAGGAGCTGCTGCAGAAGGCGCCGGACGTCTTCGCCAGCGGTGATCCGCTGATCGTGCTGGCCACCCTGGCGCTGCTCGGCGGTGCCGTCGGCAAGTCGGCCCAGTTGCCGCTGCAGACCTGGCTGGCGGACGCCATGGCCGGTCCGACCCCGGTCTCGGCGCTGATCCACGCGGCGACCATGGTGACCGCGGGCGTCTACCTGATCGCCCGGACCCACGGCCTGTTCCTGCTGGCACCGGAGATCCTCCACCTGGTCGGCATCGTCGGTGCCGTGACCCTGGTGCTGGCTGGTTTCGCCGCCCTGGTCCAGACCGACATCAAGCGCATCCTGGCCTATTCGACCATGAGCCAGATCGGCTACATGTTCCTGGCCCTGGGTGTAGGCGCCTGGCAACCGGCGATCTTCCACCTGATGATCCACGCCTTCTTCAAGGCGCTGCTGTTCCTCGCCTCGGGTTCGGTGATCCTGGCCTGCCACCACGAGCAGAACATCTTCAAGATGGGCGGCCTGTGGAAGAAGATCCCCCTGGCCTACGCCAGCTTCGTGGTGGGCGGTTCGGCCCTGGCGGCACTGCCGCTGGTAACCGCCGGCTTCTACTCCAAGGACGAGATCCTCTGGGAAGCCATGGCCAGCGGTCACACCTACCTGCTCTATGCAGGCCTGGCCGGTGCCTTCCTGACCTCGATCTACACCTTCCGCCTGATCTTCATCACCTTCCATGGCGAGGCGCACACCGAGGCTCATGCCGGCCACGGCATCGCCCACAACCTGCCGCTGGCGGTACTGCTGGTGCTTTCGACCTTCGTCGGCGCGATGATCGTGCCGCCGCTGGCCGGTGTGCTGCCGGAATCCGTCGGCCATGCCGGTGGCGAAGCCAAGCACTCGCTGGAGATCACCTCGGGGGCCATCGCCATCGCCGGCATCCTCCTGGCCGCCTTGCTCTTCCTTGGCAAGCGTTCCTTCGTGAACGGTCTGGCCAAGAGCGCACCGGGCCGCTTCTTCGGGACCTGGTGGTATCACGCCTGGGGCTTCGACTGGCTGTACGACCTGATCTTCGTCAAGCCGTACCTGCTGCTGACCCGCCTACTGCGTCGCGATCCCTTCGACCAGGCCATCGGCTTGATCCCGATGCTGGCACGCGGTGGCAACCTGGCACTGAGCATCACCGAGAACGGCCGTCTGCGCTGGTACGCGGCTTCCATCGTGGGAGGCGCCGTGCTGTTGCTCGGCGCGCTGCTGCTGGCCTGACCCCCTGACTAAGGATAAGTACACGTCATGCTTCTGCCCTGGCTAATCCTGATCCCCTTCATCGGCGGCCTGCTCTGTTTCCTCACGGAAAAGACCGGCCCGCTGGTGCCCCGCTGGATCGCTCTGTTCACCATGCTGCTGGAGCTGGCGCTCGGCCTCTGGCTGTGGGCCCACGGCGACTACAGCCTGGCGCCGGCCCCTGGTGCCGAAACCGCCTGGACCGCGGAATTCCAGATGGACTGGATTCCGCGCTTCGGCATCAGCCTGCACTTCGGCCTCGACGGCCTGTCGCTGCTGATGATCCTGCTCACCGGCCTGCTCGGTGTGCTGGCGGTGACCTGCTCCTGGCGCGAAGTGCAGCGCCACGTCGGCTTCTTCCACCTCAACCTGCTGTGGATCATCGGCGGCGTGGTGGGGGTGTTCCTGGCGCTGGACCTGTTCCTGTTCTTCTTCTTCTGGGAAATGATGCTGGTGCCGATGTACTTCCTGATCGCGCTGTGGGGCCATAGCTCCGCGGACGGCAAGAAGAGCCGCATCACCGCCGCCACCAAATTCTTCATCTTCACCCAGGCCAGCGGCCTGATCATGCTGGTGGCGATCATCGCCCTGGTACTGGTGAACTACGGTGCGACCGGCGTCCTGACCTTCGACTACGAAGACCTGCTGCAGCTGCAGCTGGACCCCAAGCTGGAATACCTGCTGATGCTGGGCTTCTTCATCGCCTTCGCGGTGAAGCTGCCGGTGGTGCCGCTGCACTCCTGGCTGCCCGATGCCCACGCCCAGGCGCCAACCGCCGGTTCCGTCGACCTCGCCGGTATCCTGCTCAAGACCGCCGCCTACGGCCTGCTGCGCTTCGCCATCCCGCTGTTCCCCAACGCCTCGGCGGAATTCGCGCCGATCGCCATGTGGCTGGGCATCATCGGCATCTTCTACGGCGCCATCCTGTCGTTCGCCCAGACCGACATCAAGCGCCTGGTGGCCTACTCCAGCGTCTCGCACATGGGCTTCGTGCTGATCGGCATCTACTCCGGCAGCCCCCAGGCGCTGCAGGGCGTGGTGGTGCAGATGATCGCCCACGGTCTTTCCGCCGCCGGCCTGTTCATCCTCTGTGGCCAGCTCTACGAGCGCATGCATACCCGTGACATGCGCGAGATGGGCGGTCTCTGGGCACGCCTGCCCTACCTGCCGGCCCTGAGTCTGTTCTTCGCCTCGGCGTCCCTGGGTCTGCCCGGTACCGGTAACTTCGTCGGCGAGTTCCTGATCCTGCTGGGCGCCTTCCCGGTGGTACCGATGATCACCGTCATCGCCACCTTCGGCCTGGTGTTCGCCTCGGTCTATTCGCTGATCATGATCCACCGTGCCTACTTCGGCCCAGCCAAGGCCGAGGGTGCCCTGCCGGGTCTGAACGCACGGGAACTGTCGATGCTGCTGTTGCTTGGCGTGCTGCTGGTGCTGCTCGGCGTCTACCCGCAGCCGGTGCTGGATACCTCGGCCGCGAGCATGGCCGGTGTCCAGCAGTGGCTCGGCGAAGCCTTCTCCTCTCTCGTTTCCGCCCGGTAAGAGCGCCATGACCTTTACCTACGAACACTTCATCGCCCTCCTGCCGATCATCATCACCGGCCTCACCGCCGTGGTGGTGATGCTGGGCATCGCTTGGCGGCGGGATCACACCATCATCCCGACCCTGGGCGTGATCGGTCTCAACCTGGCCCTGCTGTCCTGCATCCTGGCCCTGGGCGTCGGCGCCATCGACGTCACCCCGCTGCTGCGCATCGACGGCTTCAGCTGCTTCTACATGGCGCTGATCCTGATCGCCACCCTGGCCTGCATGACCCTGTCGCACGCCTACATGGAAGGCTATCCGGGCAACCGTGAAGAGCTGTACCTGCTGCTGCTGATCTCCGCCACCGGCGGTCTGGTGCTGGTGGCGGCGCAGAACGTCGCCGGCCTGTTCATCGGCCTGGAACTGCTGTCGGTACCGGTCTACGGCCTGGTGGCCTACAGCTACTTCAATCGCCGTTCCCTGGAAGCCGGCATGAAGTATCTGGTGCTGTCCGCCGCCGGCTCGGCCATCCTGCTGTTCGGCATGGCCCTGCTCTACGCCCAGTCCGGCAGCCTGAACTTCGCTGACATCGGCATGCAGATGGACGCTCCGGCCAGCACCGGCCTGCTGATGGAAATCGGCCTTGGCATGCTGATCGTCGGCCTCGGCTTCAAGCTGTCCCTGGTGCCCTTCCATCTCTGGACTCCGGACGTCTACGAGGGCTCGCCGGCTCCGGTCGGCGCCTTCCTGGCCACCGCCAGCAAGGTCGCCGTCTTCGCCGTGCTGGTACGGGTGTTCCAGACCATGCCCATGGCCACCGAAGACGGCTGGCTGCACGATGCCATCGCCTTCATCGCCATCGCCTCCATGCTGGTGGGCAACCTGCTGGCGCTGATGCAGAGCAACCTCAAGCGGCTGCTGGGTTACTCCTCCATCTCCCACTTCGGTTACCTGCTGGTGGCGGTGGCCTCGGGCGAAGGCCTGTCGATGGAAGCCGTGGCGGTCTACCTGGTGACCTATGTCTTCACCAGCCTGGGCGCCTTCGGCGTGATCACCCTGATGTCCAGCCCGAGCAACGGTCAACGTGACGCCGATGCCCTGTTCGAGTACCGCGGCCTGTTCTGGCGCCGTCCGTACCTGACCGCGGCGCTGACGGTGATGATGCTGTCCCTGGCCGGCATCCCGCTCACCGCTGGCTTCATCGGCAAGTTCTACGTCATCACCGTGGGCGTGGAAGCAGGCATGTGGTGGCAGACCGCGGCCATCGTGCTGGGCAGCGCCATCGGCCTGTTCTACTACCTGCGCGTGATGGTCACCCTGTACCTGACCGAGCAGGGCTTGCAGCGCCACGATGCGCCGATGAACTGGGGTCAGCGCGCCGGTGGCGTGATGCTGATCGCCATTTCCATCGCCACCTTCGTGCTGGGTGTCTATCCGCAGCCGCTGCTGCAACTGGCACAGCTGACGGTGTTCTGATCCCAGACGCCGCCCACGATCCCCGCTTCGGCGGGGATCGTCGTTTCTGGGGTCACGGCTTGTTTGAAAAGTCGCCGAGCGAAGGTTAGGCAAGGCAAAAATCCGTGAGGAAGCGGATCGGACTCGCGCTCGAGTTTACGAATGGTAAATGAGCATTCCGACCGAGCTGGCGATCCAGCGGATTTTTAACGCTGCATGACCGAGCGCAGGCACTTTTCAGACAAAGCCGCCGCCCTTGGCAGGGGCGCACCGCGAACGCTACCCTCGACCCCTACTCTGCCTTCTTCTGCCCTTTTCTGGAGACCGCTTTCTCCCATGCCTGCGTTGAAACCCCTCGCCCTGACCATCGGCCTGCTGCTTGGCAGCCAGGCTTTCGCCGCCCCTGTGTTCGATGTCACCGAACTGGGTGACCCGGCAACCGCCTGTACCGACCTCGACACCTTCGTCAATGCCAAGTGGGTGGCGGCCAACCCCATCCCGCCGGACAAGTCGCGCTGGGGTTCCTTCATGGCCCTGGGGGAAAAATCACTCAACGACCAGCACGCCATCCTGCAACGTGCCGCGCGCTCGGCGGATCGCGCGGAAGCGGGTTCGGTAGAACAGAAGATCGGCTGGCTGTATCGCTCGGGCATGGACGAAGCCGCCATCGAGCGCGCCGGCTATCAGCCGATCCAGGCGCAACTGGCCGCCATCGATGAGCTACGCACCACGGCCGACGTGGTGAAGTACCTGCAACAGAGCTTCGCCCGCGGCGACATGCAGGTGTTCTCCTTCGGTTCCGGCGCCGACTACCAGAATGCCAAGCAGCAGATCGCCTATGCCTACCAGAGCGGCCTGGGCCTGCCCACCCCCGATTACTACACCGAGGCCGACTACGCCAAGCTGCGCCAGGCCTATTTGGGTCACATCGCCCGACTGCTGGTCCTGACCGGGGTATCCAAGGCCCAGGCGGCCGCCCAGGCCGAGCTGGTACTGGCCTTCGAGAGTCGCCTGGCGCGCGCCTCGGTCAAGCCGGTGGAGCTGCGCAATCCGGAGAACCAGTATCATTACCTGAGCTTCGCCGAAGCCAACAAGGTCACGCCGCATTTCGACTGGCAAGCCTTCTTCGCCAGCCAGGGCGTCACTGGCCAGCAGGGTTTTTCCTTGTCCCAGCCCGGCTTCTTCGCCGAATTCGACCGGATGCTGGCCGAGACCCCCATCGAGCAATGGCAGGCCTATCTGCGCGCCCATGTGATCGACGATGCCGCGCCGCTCCTGTCCAAGCCCTTCCAGCAGGAGAGCTTCGACTTCAACCAGAAGACCCTAAGCGGCCAGCAGCAGCAGAGCGAACGCTGGAAGCGGGTGCTGCGCGCAGTCAACGGTGCCATGGGCGAAGGCCTTGGCCAGCTCTATGTGCAGGAGCACTTCTCGCCCCAGGCCAAGGCCCGCGCCCAGGAGCTGGTGGACAACGTGATGCTGGCGCTCAAGGCGCGCATCGAGCGGCTCGACTGGATGAGCCCCGAGACCAAGCAGAAGGCGCTGGCCAAGTGGGACAGCTTCCTGCCCAAGATCGGCTATCCCGAGCGCTGGCGCGACTGGAGCGGCCTTACCCTCAAGTCCCAGGGCTTCTACGCCAACCTGGAAGCCGCCTCGCGCTTCAACTATCGCCATGACCTGGACAAGATCGGCAAGCCCACCGACCGCCAGGAATGGGGCATGTACCCGCAGACGGTCAATGCCTACTACAGCCCCACCGACAACACCATCAACTTCCCCGCCGCCATCCTGCAGCCGCCGTTCTTCTATCCGGACGGCGACGATGCCATCAACTACGGCGGTATCGGCGCGGTGATCGGCCACGAGGCCAGCCATGGTTTCGACGACCAGGGCAGCAAGTTCGACGGCGCCGGCAACCAGGTGGACTGGTGGACCCCGGCCGATCGCAAGGCCTTCGAGGCCCGCACCGGCAAGCTGGTTGAGCAATTCGACAACTATCGTCCGCTGCCGGACCACCCGGACCTGCACGTCAACGGCAAGCTCACCCTGGGCGAGAACATCGGCGATCTCGGCGGCATCAATGCAGCCTACGACGCCCTGCAACTGGCGCTGGCGAAGAAGCCGGAGGAAGCCAACCGCACCCTCGATGGCTACACCCAGCAGCAGCGCTTCTTCCTCAACTGGGCACGGGTCTGGCGCAGCTCTGTGCGTGAGGAACAGCTACGCCTCTCGCTCAACACCGATCCCCATGCGCCCATGAGATTCCGCGCCATCGGCGCGCCGTCCAACATGCCGTCCTTTGCCCAGGCGTTCAGCTGCAAGGTGGGCGATGCCATGGTCCGACCGGACGAGAAACGCGTGGAAATCTGGTGAGGGGCCGGGGGCGTCCGGTGAACGGGTATCGCTTTTGCATCGGCTGTCGCCCCTCCCTGCCGGCGCCCCTTCCATGCCCCTAGAACTCGCCTTTGCCGAAGCCACCGCGACCGGTCCGCGCAAGGAAAACCAGGACGCCTTGCGCAGCGTCCAGCCCAGTGCGGCCCTGGCGGCGACCAAGGGACATCTGTTCGCCCTGGCCGATGGCGTCAGCGGCTGTCCGGACGGTGGCCTGGCCGCGCGCGCGACGCTCCAGGCCCTGGCCCAGGACTACTACTCCACGCCGGAGACCTGGCCGGTGGCCCAGGCCCTGGAACGGCTGCTGCTGGCGCAGAATCGCTGGCTGCAGGCCGCCGGCAATGGCCAGCCACTGCTGACGACCCTTACCGCCCTGGTGATCCGCGGGCGGCGCTACACCCTGGCCCATGTCGGCGACTGCCGTGCCTATCGCTGGCATGGCGGTCGGCTGACCTGTCTCACCGTCGACCACGTCTGGCAGCAGGCCGGCATGCAGCATGTGCTGACTCGGGCCCTGGGGCTGGAGAACCACCTGGTGGTGGATTTTCGCGAAGGCGAGCTGGACGCCGGCGAAACCCTGCTGCTGGTGAGTGACGGCGTCTGGGCGGCACTGGGCGAAGACAGCATGAGGCATATCCTGGTCGATGGCGTCATGGATCTGGATGCTACGGCCCAGGCTCTGGTTGCCGGCGCCCTGCATGCCGGCGGCCAGGATAACGCCAGCGCCCTGCTGGTGCGGGTCGACCGCCTACCGGACATCTCCCTGGCCGACACCCTGGCCAATGCCGATACCTGGCCGCCGCTGCCCGCCTTGAAGCCCGGCCAGGCCTTCGAAGGCTGGACGGTGGTGGAGCGTCTGGCCGAATCGCGGCAATCGCTGCTCTATAGGGTCACGGACGAAGCTGGCCGCCCCTGGCTGCTCAAGACCCTGCCCGCGGCGCTGCAATTCGACACCCTGGCCGGTCATGCCCTGCTCATGGAGGAATGGTTCCTGCGCCGCGTCGCCGGCCGCGCCTTCGTCGAGGTGCATCCGCTGCCCCAGCGCGCCCATCTCTATTTCGTGCAGCGCGAGTATCCCGGGCGCACCCTGGCACAACAGCTGGCCAGCGACGGACCCCTGGCGCTGGCCGACTGGCTGGACGTCGCCTCACGCCTGTTGCGTGCCCTCGGCCAGCTGCACCGACGCAACATCCTCCATCGTGACATCAAGCCGGACAATCTGCATCGCGGCCAGGACGGTGAGCTGCGCCTGCTGGATTTTGGCCTGGCCTATTGCCCGCAACTGTCCCAGGATCTGCAGGACAGCCCGGGCACCCCCAGCTACCGCGCTCCGGAGTCCTTCGAGGGCGCCGCGCCGAGTCCGACCCAGGATCTCTATGCCGCTGGCGTGACCCTCTACCAGCTGCTGACCGGCGGCTATCCCTACGGCGAGGTGGAACCCTTCCAGCGCCCACGCTTCGGCGCGCCCGCCAGCGTCCTGCGCCGGCGCCCGGATGCGCCGGCCTGGCTGGAAGACTGGCTGCAACGCGCCGTGGCGGTAGAGCCGGGCGATCGCTTCGAAACCGCCGAAGAAGCCCTGCTGCTGTTGGAACAAGGCGAACGCCAACCCCTGACCCGCCCCTTGCCGCTGCTGCAGCGCGATCCCCTGCGCACCTGGCAGATCGTGGCGACCTGTTCGCTGACGCTGAATCTGTTGCTGATACTGCTCTGGCTCTATCGGCACTGATCGCGTGACGAAGTGGAGCAGCTTTTGCAGGCCACTGGCCAGCACCCTGTCCGAGCCCGCGCCATGTCCGATCACCAGATGCCCCCCGCCCTGCGCTTCATGCTCGCGGCGCGGCGCTGCGAATTGCAGCAGCTGGAAGGGCTCGCCCTGACGTGCGAGCTGGTGGAACGCGCCAGTGAACTGGTGCATGACCTGCAGCGCGAGCGAGGTTTCAGCAATGTTCTGCTGGGTACCGGCAACGATCGCTACCGCACCGCGCTGGAGCAGCATTCGACGACCGCGCGTCACAGCGAGGCTGGGCTGCGCGCCTGCCTGGAGGCCCTCGATGCCCGGGTGACCCAGGAACGGCCCCGGCTGCTCAATCGCATCGCCTGTGTCCTGCACCTGCTCGATGGCCTGAGCGGCCTGAGACGCGCCATCGTCGAACGCCGGGTGCAGATGCAGCAGGCCACGGGTACCTTCTCGCACCTTATCGGCAGCCTGCTGGCGGTCATCTTCGAGGCGGCGGACACGGCCAGCGATCCAGGTTTGAGCCGCGCGCTGGTCGCCCTGTTCAACTTCATGCAGGGCAAGGAACTGGCGGGCCAGGCTCGGGCGGTGGGCGTCGTCGGCTTCGCCCAGGGCTACTTCGACCAGGATCTGCTGGCGCGCCTGGATGAACTGGACGGTGGCCAGCTGCGCTGCTTCGCCGGCTTCCTCGACCACGCCGACGCCCGGGCAGCCGCCATCTGGGACGAGGTCCAGGGCTGCGCCTCACGGCAGCAGATCGAACAGCTGCGCACCATGGCCCGGCGCACCTCACCGACCACGCCGGTGGCAGGGGTCCTCGCCGAGCTCTGGTTCGAGCTCAATACCCGTCGTCTGGATGCCATGCAGGCAGTGGCCCAGCATCTGGTGGCGGCCTTGCGGACCCGGTGCGCGGCCAGCATCAGGGACGCCCAGGCTGATCTCGACAGCCACCGCAAACTGTCGCGGCGGCTGGCCGAACTCGACCGCGAACCGGGTCAGCCGCTGCTGTTCAGCCTGGCGGCCAATCCGGTGAGCGACACTGGGCCGGGCGAGGCGCCCGCCGGCATCCTCGACCTGCTGCAGGCCCAGACCCGGCGGCTGCACGAGGTCGAGGCGGAATTGCAGGAGACTCGCCAAGCGCTGGCCGAACGCAAGCTGCTGGAGCGCGCCAAGCAGCGTCTCATGGAGCAGTTGGCGCTGCCCGAAGCCGAAGCTCATCAGCATCTGCAGCGCCTGGCGATGCGCAGCGGCGTGGCCTTGGCCGAGGTGGTCCGCCGGATCCTGGCGCAGCCCGGCTGATACCGCAGCGTGCGCCCGGACGGCGCACATCGGCAGGGATTCGCCCCGCCACTGTGCGCCAGACGGCACCTCATCTCCAGCAAAGCCGCCATTCGGCGCTTGGCACGGTCTCTGCAATCACCCTCCTGAGCGAGTTTCGCTCCCACAGCATCTCCCGGACGACGGCGTCCACCCTCGCAGCCACGGCTGCCGAGCGTGGGCGCCGTTTTTTTATGCCCGCGCATTAAGGACAGACGATGGACGACAACTCCCGTAACGATGACCAGGCCGGTCGTGGACTCCCCCGCCGCAGTTTCCTCAAGCAGTCGCTCGGTATGCTGGGCGCGGGCGCGGCCCTCAGTCTGCTGCCGCCCGGTCTGAAATCCGCCGCCTGGGCAGCGGGCAGCGATACCGTGGAGACGACCAAGGCCAAGCTCGGCTTCATCGCCCTCACAGATGCTGCCCCGCTGTTCGTCGCCGATGAGCTGGGACTGTTCGCCAAGTACGGCATGACCGAGGTGGAGGTGCTCAAGCAGTCCTCCTGGGGCACCACCCGCGATAACCTGGTGCTGGGCTCGGCGGCCAACGGTATCGACGGCGCCCATATCCTCACGCCCATGGTCTATCAGCTGGCCGCCGGCAAGATCACCCCCAATGGCCAGCCGTTGCCCATGGCGCTGTTGGCCCGCCTGAACGTCGACGGCCAGGGCATCTCCTTGTCCAACGACTACCGGGAGCAGAAGATCGGCCTCGACGCCAGTGACTTCAAGAGCGCCCTGGCCGCCCGCCAGGCCGCCGGCAAGAAGACCTCGGCGGCCATGACCTTTCCCGGCGGTACCCATGATCTCTGGATCCGCTACTGGCTGGCGGCCAATGGCATAGATCCGAATCGGGACATCACCACTTTGGTAGTGCCCCGGCGCAGATGGTGGCCAACATGAAGGTGGGCAACATGGACACCTTCTGCGTCGGCGAGCCTTGGAACGCCCAGCTGATCAAGCAGAACATCGGCTACAGCGCCCTGACCACCGGCGAACTCTGGGCCAACCACCCAGAGAAGGCCCTGGCCCTGCGCGCCGACTACGTCCAGGCCAATCCCCGGGCCACCCTGGCACTGCTCAAGGCGGTACTGGAAGCTCAGCAGTATTGCGACGTGGCGGCCAACAAGGCCAAGGTCGCCGAGATCTGTGCCAAGCGCCGCTGGATTGGCGCGCCCGCCGACGACGTGGTCGGCCGCCTGCAGGGCACCTTCGACTACGGCACTGGCCGGGTCGTGCAGAACAGCCCGCACGTGATGAAGTTCTGGAACGAGCACGCCTCCTTCCCCTATCAGAGCCACGATCTCTGGTTCATCACCGAGAACCAGCGCTGGGGCTATCTGCCCGGCGATCTGGATGCCCAGGGGCTGATCGCCAAGGTCAACCGCGCCGATCTCTGGCGCGAAGCGGCGGCGGCCATCGGCGTGCCGACCGGCGACATCCCCAGCGGCAACTCGCGCGGCACGGAAACCTTCTTCGACGGCAAGGTGTTCGATCCCGCCGATCCCAAGGCCTATCTCGCCAGCCTGACGCTCAAGGTCTGACGTCCCCCCTTTTGCCAGAGGAGTTTCGCCCATGAACGCCCACACTTGGCCACCCAAGGCCCTCGCCACCTTTCGCCCGCAAACCCGCCTGCGTCGGCTTGGCCAGCAGGTGCTACGCAATGGCCTGCCCCCGCTGGTGGTGGGCGCCTTGCTACTGATTGTCTGGCAGCTGCTGTGCAGCCGTCCCGGCGCGGCCTTGCCGCCGCCTAGCCAGGTGGTCAGCGACACCTGGGAGCTGATCACCCAGCCCTTCTACGACAACGGCGGCAATGACGTGGGCATGGCCTGGCAACTGCTGGCCAGCCTCGAGCGCGTCGCCTACGGCTACCTGCTGGCCGCGGTGGCGGGCATCGCCCTGGGCGTGCTGGTGGGCCAGTCGGTCTGGGCCATGCGCGGCCTCGATCCGTTGTTCCAGGTGCTGCGCACCGTGCCACCGCTGGCCTGGCTGCCGCTGTCCCTGGCCGGCTTCAAGGACAGCCACCCCTCGGCCCTGTTCGTCATCTTCATCACCGCCATCTGGCCGATCATCATCAATACCTCGGTGGGCATCCGCAACATTCCCGAGGACTACCGCAACGTGGCGCGGGTGCTGCGCCTCAATGGCTGGGAGTACTTCCAGAAGATCATGCTGCCGGCGGCGGCGCCCTACATCTTCTCCGGCCTGCGCATCGGTGTCGGCCTGTCCTGGCTGGCCATCATCGCCGCCGAGATGCTGATCGGCGGCGTCGGCATCGGCTTCTTCATCTGGGATGCCTGGAACGCCTCGCGCATCAGCGACATCATCCTGGCGCTGGTCTACGTCGGCGTCATCGGCTTCCTGCTCGACCGGCTGGTGGCCTTCATCGGTCGTCTGGTCACCCGCGGCACCGCGAACTAGTGCGGTGTTTCAGAAGCTATCTACCCAATTTTGGCAGCGCTTTTTGCCCGCAGCGGCGGACCGCCCGGGGCGGCGTTGCCACTCGGGGCGCCTAGCCCGCTCGGGGCGCCTAGCCCGCTCGGGGCGCCGAACCGAACAAAAATCACTCGCCAATTCTTGCGCGAACTTCTGAAGCACCACACTAGAGGATTCCCATCATGGCCCAGCCCTATCTGAGCATCGAGCATATCGACAAGAGCTTCACCCGCAACGGCCTCACCTCCACGGTGCTGCGCGACGTCAATCTCAAGATCGAGCGCGGCGAGTACATCTCCATCATCGGCCACTCCGGCTGCGGCAAGTCCACGGTGCTCAACATCGTCGCCGGCCTGATCGAGCCGACCTCCGGCTCGATCCTGCTGGAGAATCGCGAGGTCCGCGGTCCGGGTCCCGAGCGCAGCCTGGTGTTCCAGAACCATTCGCTGCTGCCCTGGCTGACCGTCTACGAGAACGTCGCCCTGGCGGTGGACAAGGTGTTCAAGGGCACCAAGAGCAAGGCCGAACGCCACGCCTGGACGCTGCACAACCTGGAAATGGTCAACATGGGCCATGCCCTGCACAAGAGGCCCAGCGAAATCTCCGGCGGTATGAAGCAGCGGGTCGGCATCGCCCGCGCCCTGGCCATGCAGCCTAAGGTGCTCTTGCTGGACGAACCCTTCGGCGCCCTGGATGCCCTCACCCGGGCGCATCTGCAGGACGAAGTGATGCGCATCCAGAGCGAATTGCGCAATACGGTGATGATGATCACCCACGACGTGGACGAGGCAGTACTGCTCTCGGATCGCATCGTCATGATGACCAACGGCCCGGCGGCCACCATCGGTGAAATCCTCACCATCGACCTGCCGCGGCCTCGCGATCGCATCACCCTGGTGGACGATCCGCGCTACAACGGCTATCGCCACGCGGTGCTGAGCTTTCTCTATGAAAAGCACAGCCACCCCGGCGCGGTGGCCTGATCGCGCCCCCTTTCGAGGCACACCGCCTCGAAAGGGGGCAGCCGTCGGTGGCTATCGGCTCGGATCACCGCAGAATGCGGGCAGGCGGCAGCTGGCATGAAGCGTGCACCCTGCTAGCTATCAGCGGTCTTTCTTCAACGGCGAGGAAAGACCCTTTGGACAAAGGCGTCCCAGCTGCTTGCAGCGGGACGCCTTTTTTTTGCGTTACAGTCGCCACCCTGACTACGAGAGGTCACTACATGAGCGGGAAAGTCTGGTTGATCGGCGCCGGCCCCGGCGATCCCGAGTTGCTGACCCTCAAGGCGGTACGCGCCCTGGGCGAGGCCGAGGTGGTGATGATCGATGACCTGGTCAATCCGGCGGTGCTCGAACACTGCCCGGCCGCCCGGGTGATCCGCGTCGGCAAGCGCGGCGGCTGCCGCTCCACGCCACAGGCCTTCATCCACCGGCTGATGCTGCGCTACGCCCGCCAGGGCCGTTGCGTGGCCCGGCTCAAGGGTGGCGATCCCTGTATCTTCGGGCGTGCTGGCGAGGAAGCCGAATGGCTGGCCGCCCGCGGCGTCAGCAGCGAGATCGTCAATGGCATCACTGCCGGCCTGGCCGGCGCCACCGCCTGCGGCATCTCCCTGACCCTGAGGGGCGTGGCCCGCGGCGTTACCCTGGTCACCGCCCACACCCAGGACGACAGCGCGCCCAACTGGCCCGCCCTGGCGGCCACTGGCACTACCCTGGTGGTCTACATGGGCGTGGCGCGTCTGGCCGAGATTCAGCAGGGTCTGCTGGATGGTGGTCTCGCGCTGACCACCCCCGTGGCCATGATCGAGAACGCCTCCCTGCCCAGCCAACGCGAGTGCCGCTCGACCCTGCAGGACCTGCAGGTGGACGCCGCCCTCTTCCAGTTGCGCAGTCCGGCGATCCTGGTGATCGGCGAGGTGGTGGGCCAGGCGGCTCTGCAACAGGCGCTGAGCTTCGCCGCCCAGGCCTGAGCGGCGAACTCAGGCACCCCGCCGCCGTTCCTATGGGTAATCCCCCAGCAGAGCGGCGCCCATGGACCTCGTCATCGCCCGCCCGGACGGCCTCTACTGCCCGCCCGGCGACTTCTACATCGATCCCTGGCATCCGGTGGAACGTTCGGTCATCACCCATGGCCACGGCGACCATGCCCGGGTAGGCAACGGTCACTATCTCGCCACCTCGGGCAGTGCCGGCATCCTGCGCGCCCGGCTGGGGGCCGACATCAACCTCCAGACCCTGGAATACGGCGAGGTCATCGACCACCACGGGGTCAAGCTGAGCTTCCATCCGGCCGGCCATGTGCTGGGCTCGGCGCAAGTGCGCCTGGAATACCGTGGCGAGGTCTGGGTGGCCTCGGGTGATTACAAGGTGGAGCCCGATGGCACCTGCACCCCCTTCGAGCCGGTGCGCTGCCATACCTTCATCACCGAATCCACCTTTGGCTTGCCGATCTATCGCTGGCGACCCCAGGCGGAGATCTTCGCCGAGGTCAATGAATGGTGGCGCGCCAACCAGGCCCAGGGACTGGCCAGCGTCCTCTACAGCTATGCCTTCGGCAAGGCGCAGCGGCTCCTGCACGGCCTGGATCCGGAGATCGGCCCCATCCTCGCCCATGGCGCGGTGGAACCCCTGAACCGGGTCTATCGCGAGGCCGGGATTCGCATCCCCGAGACCCACTATGCCGGCGACTTCAAGAAGAGCGACCCCACGTTGCGCCAGGCGCTGATCATCGCCCCGCCCTCGGCCGGCGGCAGCACCTGGATCCGCCGCTTCGGCGAGCACAGCGACGCCTTCGCCAGCGGCTGGATGATGTTGCGCGGCACCCGCCGTCGGCGCGGAGTGGATCGTGGCTTCGTGCTCTCCGACCACGCTGACTGGCCGGGCCTGCTGTGGGCCATTGAGCAGACTGGCGCCGAGCGGGTGATGGTCACCCATGGTTCGGTGGCCACCCTGGTGCGCTATCTGCGCGATCAAGGTCTGGACGCCCAGGGCTTCACCACCGAATACGGTGAGGAAGACGACACCCCCGTCGCCACGGAGGCCCAGGCATGAAGGCCTTCGCCGAACTCTATGGCCGTCTCGACGCCACCACCTCCAGCAACGCCAAGCTGGCCGCCCTGGTGGACTACTTCGGCAGCGCCCCGGCCGCGGATGCCGCCTGGGCGGTGTACTTCCTCGCCGGCGGCCGCCCCCGGCGCCTGGTGCCGACGCGCCAGCTGCGTGAGCTGACCATGGCCCTCTCCGGCCTGCCCGAGTGGCTGTTCGAGGAGAGCTACCAGGCGGTCGGCGACCTGGCCGAGACCATGGCACTGCTTATCCCCACCGCCGATGCCGCCAATGCCGAAGGCTTGGCCTTCTGGCTGGAGGAATACCTGCTCCCCCTGCGCGGGCTGCCGCCGGAAGAGCTGGCCGAGCGCCTGCCGCCGCTCTGGGGCGAGCTGGATCGCCAGAGTCTGATGGTCTGCATCAAGCTGATCACCGGCGAATTCCGCGTCGGTGTCTCCAAGCTACTGGTGACCCGCGCCCTGGCCACCCTGGCGGACCTGGATCCCAAGCGGGTCGCCCAGCGCCTGGTGGGTTATACCGATCTCTCCCATCGCCCCACCGCCGAGGGCTATGCGCGCCTGGTCGCCCCGGAAAGTCCGGACGAACACGCCCAGCGCGGTGGCCAACCCTACCCCTTCTTTCTCGCCCATGCCCTGCAACTGCCGGTGGAGCAATTCGAGGCGCAACTGGGTCCGGCCGAAGACTGGCAGGTGGAATGGAAGTGGGACGGCATCCGCGCCCAGCTGGTCAAGCGTGACGGCCGGCTGTGGATCTGGTCGCGGGGCGAGGACCTGGTCACCGATCGCTTTCCCGAACTGCATCCCCTCGCGGAATCGCTGCCCGATGGCACCGTGATCGATGGCGAGATCGTGGTCTGGAAGGAAGACGCCGCCCCCGACACCCTGCTCAGCAGCGAGGAGGTCAGCGAGCACCAGGATGACCAGGATCCGGCCGCGCCCATCCCCTTCGGCGTGCAGCCCTTCGCCCTGCTGCAGCAACGCATCGGCCGCAAGACCCTGGGCAAGAAGATCCTCGAAGACGTACCGGTCATCCTGCTCGCCTACGACCTGCTCGAATGGCAGGGCCACGACCTGCGCAGCCAGCCGCAACGTCAGCGCCGCGCCGAGCTGGAACGGGTGGTGGCGCGCTGCGCCAGTCCGCTGCTGCGCCCCTCGCCGCTGCTACACGGCAAAGACTGGCAGGATCTCGCCCGCCAGCGCGAGGCCTCACGCACCCTGGGGGTCGAAGGCATGATGCTCAAGGCCCAGGATTCGCTCTATGGCGTCGGTCGTACCAAGGACATGGGCACCTGGTGGAAATGGAAGGTCGATCCCTTCTCGGTGGATGCGGTGCTCATCTATGCCCAGCGCGGCCATGGGCGGCGTGCCAGTCTCTATTCCGACTACACCTTCGCCGTCTGGGACGGTCCGCCGGAGAGCAACGAACGTACCCTGGTGCCCTTCGCCAAGGCCTATTCGGGGCTTACCGACGAGGAGATGCGCAAGGTGGATGCCATCGTCCGCCGCACCACGGTGGAGAAGTTCGGCCCGGTACGCAGTGTCGAGCCGACCCTGGTGTTCGAGCTGGGTTTCGAGGGCATCGCCCTGTCCAAGCGCCACAAGAGCGGCGTCGCCGTGCGCTTTCCGCGGATGCTGCGCTGGCGCCACGACAAGCCGGTGGCCGAAGCCGATACCCTCGACATCCTGCAGCAGCTGCTGGCCTAGCGGATGACCGGCCAGGCACCGCCACCGGTAGCCGATGGTGCCATAGGCGCGCCGCAGGAACCCCGCTGGGCCTTGGCGCTCGCTTGCCTCCCGGCCTTGGCGGCGATCCTGCTTGCCGGCTGGTGGACGGGGGCTTGGCTGCCTTGCGTGGTAGCCCTGGGTGGCGCCTATACCGTAGGCTTCGGCGCCTACAAGAGCTTTGCCGCAGAACCCTTGGCGCCCATGCTGGTGGCGGCGCTGGGGATGGCCTTTTCTGCCGTGGTTGGCTCTCTGCTGGGCCATCAGCTGCCGGCGCTGGTCATGGCCGGCGCCCTCTGGGCCGCCTGCTGCGCCTGGCTGTTCGCCGTCGGCAACGGCCCCTGGTGGATCACCCAGCAGTGGACGGTGGCCCTGCTGGTCGCTGGTGGCTTTCCCGGTGATCTGCAGCAAGCCTTGCTGCGGGGCGGCCTGGTGCTCGGCGGTGGGCTGCTGCAACTGCTGCTTTTCGCCCTGGTGCAAAAGGCCCTCTACCGCTCCCAGTGGCGGCTGCGCACCGGCTCCCTGAAGGCCCATCTCTGGGAAGTGGTAGCCCTGTTCGCCGACAGGTTACGGCTCGGCCGCTACGGCTTCTATGCGGCCGCCGTGGTCGCCCTCTGCCAGACCCTGACCGGCCTGCTCGACTACGGCCACGGCTACTGGGCGCCCATGACCGCCCTGCTGGTGCTCAAGCCGCGACTGGGCGACACCTGGCGGCGCGGCCTGGGTCGGCTGGGCGGCACCCTGGCCGGCTGCCTGCTGGCGGGCGCGGTGGTCTGGCTCGACGATACGCCCGCCGTCCTGGCCGGTGCCTGCCTGCTGTGCGCGGCGGGCGCCTATCTGCTGCAGGACGGGCGCTACTCGCTGCAGACGCTGTTCATCACCGGCACCACGGTGCTGATGGTCGCCCTGGCCGGCGCCCCCGAGGCGAGCATCGCCTGGGAACGGATCGGCAGCACCCTGCTGGGCGGTGCGGTTGCCCTGCTGTTCCTGGCGCTGGAAGCGGGCGTCGAACGAGGACTCGCCCGCCTTCAGCGACGCCGCCGGTTGCGCCAGGCGAACACCAGCAATCCTAGCAAGGCGCCCAGGTAGCTGCCATCGTGCATCCAGGCCGCCAGCAGGAAGCCACGGCTGTCCTGCACGCAGGCAGGAACCCGCTGCATGCTGCCTAGTTCCAGGACGAGCCAGCCCAGGCCCAGGCCCAGAAAGGCGAAGCTCAAGGCTCCGAACAGGACGGCCGCGCTGCCGCGCCAGAGATAGCGCTCCATGGCAGCACGCCCGCGCGCCAGCCAGAGCAGCGCCAGACCCAGCGGCAGGCCTGCCACCGCGCCGGCCTGCAGGCCGACCCTCGCCGCTCGCCAGCGCGGCGCCACATCGGTGTCGAGCAAACCGAACTGCGGAAATTTCAGGCAGTGGAAGTAGTCCGGACCTATGCGGTAGCTGAGCTGGTCATGCAGCGCCCCATAGAGCGCGGCCAGGGCGATCAGCGCCAATAGCCTGCCCAGGCCTCGCGCCACCGGCTAGCCCAGGGCCTTGTGGTAGCTGTGCAACCCCGCTCCCAGCGGTCGCGGCAGATAGCCACAGTGTTGGTAGCCACACCGCTCATAGAAGGCTGCCGCCTGGGCAGTGCGCAGATACGCGACCTGAGCACCCTGGGCGCGTGCCTTGGCTTCCGCCTGCTGCAGGAGTTGCCGACCCAATCCACGCTGGCGATGCCCCTCATCCACCCAGAGCACCTCGATCTCCAGACCCTGCCAGAACACTCGCCCCAAGAGGCCGGCAATGACTCGGGAATCCTCGATGATGACCAGCTGTAGCGGGACGTCGGCCGACTCATCGGCCAACTGCGGGTGCTGAGCGCTGACAAACGCCTGGAAACCCTGGGCCACCGCTGCCGCCTGATCAACGCTCGCCTGGTGAACCCTGGCCAGCTGCACAGCCTTGCCCCGAACGGCCATTGTTTTTGCTCCCGTTTCCTTTACACCCAGCCACGGCGAATGATTGCTACCGAACCGATACGACCGCTCATCGAGCCGGCTCTTCTGCTACCTTTCTGCCCACCTTTGGCGCAGGCGTATCTTTTTAGACCCAAAGCGGTGCGTTCGTCCGCCCTGGGCAGGAAAGCCGCGCCTTTCCGGTGCATAATGCGCGCCGCTCGGCTGGGTCGGCTGCGACAGGATGTAACCAACGCGGCAACCGCGTACAGATTTGGGACGATCTTCGCCGACTGGTAAGCTTATTGCTCCCGCGAGGGCACGGGCGTCGTACTGGCGCCATGATTTCATCCACATTCGCACTAGGATCCGACATGAAAAAAAGCTGGCTGACTCTCTCTGCGCTCGCCCTGTGTCTGGCCGCCGGTTCGGCGATGGCCAAGGAATGGAAAGAGATCCGCTTCGGTGTGGACACCACCTACCCGCCTTTCGAATCCCAGGCCGCCGATGGTAGCTTTGTCGGCTTCGACATCGAACTGGGCAACGCCATCTGCGAAAAGCTGGAAGTGAAGTGCAAGTGGGTGGTGAGTGACTTCGACGGCCTGATCCCCGGCCTGCGGGCACGCAAGTTCGACGGCATCCTGTCCTCGCTGACCAAGACCCCGGCCCGTGCCGAACAGATCGACTTCTCCGACCTGCTGTGGTCGGGTCCCTCCTCCATGGTCGTCAAGGAAGGCTCCAACCTGCAGGCCACTCCGGAAAGCCTGAAGGGCAAGACCGTCGGCGTGCAGCAGGGCACCATCCAGGAAACCTTCGCCAAGCAGAAGCTGGCGCCCAACGGCGTCAACGTCCAGAGCTACCAGAACCAGGATCAGGTCTATGCCGACCTGGTGTCGGGCCGTATCGACGTCGCCATGCAGGACATGCTGCAGGCCGAGGGTGGCTTCATGAAGTCGCCCCAGGGCAAGGGCTACGTCAACACCGCCATCCACGACGAGCTGCTGCCGGCCGATACCGCCGTCGGTATCCGCAAGGGCAACGACGAGTTCAAGACCTTCGTCAACAAGGGCATCGCGGCCATCCACGCCGACGGTACCTATGACAAGATCCAGAAGAAGTACTTCGGCGACCTGAACCTCTACGATCCCAAGTAAGGTTCGCTCGGCAGACGCCCCCGGTGCCACCGGGGGCGTTTTACGTATGACCGTTGGCGCTCACCATGCCCGCGGCCTCACCAGGCGATTCTCCCAAGACGCATGCAGCAGAATTCCTTCGACTCCTTCTTGCAGTCCATCGGACTGGGCACGCTCAGCCTGCATGGCTACGGCCCGCTGATCCTGGAAGGCACCCTGACGACCCTCAAGCTCGCCGGCTTCGCGCTGGTGGTGGCGGTCATCCTCGGCCTGCTCGGCGCCTCGGCCAAGCTGTCGCGCCTCGCCCCCCTGCGCTTCATTGCCCAGAGCTACACCACCCTGATCCGTGGCGTGCCCGATCTGGTGTTGATGCTGCTGATCTTCTACAGCCTGCAGAACTGGCTGGGCGCCCTCACCGACTACATGGGTTGGGATTACATCGACATCGATCCCATGGCCGCCGGTATCGCCACCCTCGGTTTCATCTACGGCGCCTACTTCACCGAGACCTTTCGCGGCGCCATCCTCGCCGTACCGCGCGGTCAGGGCGAGGCTGCCGTGGCCTATGGCCTGACCCGCTGGCAGACCTTCACCCTGATCACCTTCCCGCAGATGATGAGATTCGCCCTGCCCGGTATCGGCAACAACTGGCAGGTGCTGCTCAAGGCCACCGCGCTGGTCTCCATCATCGGCCTGGCCGATCTGGTCCGCGCCTCCCAGGAAGCCGGCAAGGGCACCTTCAAGCTGTTCTACTTCCTGATCGTCGCCGGCGTCATCTATCTGCTCATCACCGCCGTGACCAACGCCATCCTCGGGGCCCTGGAACGGCGCTATCACGTCGGCGTGCGGGAGGCCAAGCGATGATCGAACTCCTCCAGCAATACTGGAAGCCCCTGCTGTGGACCGATGGCTACCACATCACCGGCCTGGCCATGACCCTCTGGCTGCTGGTGGCCTCGGTGGTGATCGGCTTCGTCGTTTCGGTGCCCCTGTCGGTGGCCCGGGTCTCGGAGCGCCGCTGGCTGCGCTGGCCGATCGGCTTCTACACCTACGTCTTTCGTGGCACCCCGCTCTATCTGCAGCTGCTGATCTGCTACACCGGCATCTACAGCCTGGGCTTCGTGCGTGACCAGCCCATGCTGGGCAGCTTCTTCCGTGACGGCCTGAACTGCACCATCCTGGCCTTCGCCCTGAACACCTGCGCCTACACCACGGAGATCTTCGCCGGGGCCATCCGCAACACGCCCCATGGCGAGGTCGAGGCGGCCAAGGCCTATGGCCTGGACGGCTGGCGGCTGTACGTGCACGTGATCCTGCCTTCGGCGCTGCGCCGCTCGCTGCCCTTCTACAGCAACGAAGTCATCATGATGCTGCACTCCACCACCCTGGCCTTTACCGCCACGGTACCGGACCTGCTCAAGATCGCCCGCGATGCCAACACCGCCACCTTCCTGACCTTCCAGGCCTTCGGCCTGGCCGCGTTGCTGTACCTGGCGGTGTCCTTCATCCTGATCGGCCTGTTCCGCCTGGCGGAGCGCCGCTGGCTGGCCTTCCTCGGCCCGACCCACTGACCCAAGCGGCCGCGCCTGGCGCGGCCCCGGAGTTGTCATGCGCCATCTCACCCATCCGCTGGTCGCCCCGGTCCCGGGCACCGAGCGCTGCATCCACAGCTTCCACTTCGGCCCCGCCGAGAGTGGCCGCAAGGTCTATATTCAGGCCTCGCTGCATGCCGACGAATTGCCCGGCATGCTCACCGCCTGGCACCTCAAGCAGCGTCTCCGGGCGCTGGAAGCCGCCGATGAGCTGCTGGCGGAGGTGGTGCTGGTGCCGGTGGCCAACCCCATCGGCCAGGACCAGCAGGTCGCCGACGTGCACCTGGGTCGCTACGAGCTGGAAACGGGCCAGAACTTCAACCGCCGCTTCCGCGACATGACCGCCCAGGTCGAAGCCGCCATCGCCGAGCGCCTGGGTGACGACGTGGCCGCCAACCAGGCCCTGGTACGCGAGGCCTTCCGCACGGCCCTGGCCGCCGAAACCGCCAGCACCCAGCTCGACAGCCAGCGCCTGACCCTGCAGCGCCTGGCCTGCGACGCCGAGGTGGTGCTCGACCTGCATTGCGATTTCGACGCCGTCGCCCACCTCTACACCACGCCGGAAGCCTGGCCCCAGGTGGAGCCGCTGGCGCGTTACTTCGGTTCCGAGGCCAGCCTGCTCGCCACCGACTCGGGCGGCCAGTCCTTCGACGAATGCTTCACCCTGCTCTGGTGGAATCTCCATCAGCGCTTCGGCGAGCGGCTGCCGCTGGGCAGCCTGTCGGTGACCCTGGAACTGCGCGGCCAGCTGGACGTGCGCGACGAACTCGCCGCGGCGGACGCCGAGGCCATCGTCAACTACCTACGTCATCAGGGCTTCCTGAGCGGCGTCGCCGCACCGCTGCCGCCCCTGCTGCAACCGGCCACGCCCCTGGCGGCGGTCGAGCCCGTGGCGAGCTCCCAGGGGGGCGTGCTGGTACTCAAGGCCCAGGTAGGCGAGCGCATCGAGGTCGGTCAGGTGCTGGCGCAGGTCATCGACCCCATCAGCGATCGCGTGGAGGAGGTCCGCAGCGCCGTCGCTGGCATCCTCTATGCGCGCTCCAATCGCCGCATGGCCACGGCTGGCATGGTGATCGCACACGTGGCGGGCACCGAGGCCTATCGCAGCGGCTACCTGCTCTCGCCGTGACCCCTACCCCTTTTCAGCTGTGGAATCCCTATCCATGTACAAACTGACCGTCGAAGGCCTGCACAAGCGTTATGGCGACCACGAAGTGCTCAAGGGCGTCTCGCTCAAGGCCAAGACCGGCGATGTGGTCAGCCTGATCGGCGCCAGCGGCTCGGGCAAGAGCACCTTCCTGCGCTGCATCAACTTCCTCGAGCAGCCCAACGCCGTGACCATGACCCTGGACGGCGAGCCCATCCGCATGGCCGAGGATCGCGGCGCCGTCCGGGTGGCCGATGCCGCCCAGTTGCAGAATCTGCGCACGCGCCTGGCCATGGTCTTCCAGCATTTCAATCTCTGGAGTCACCTGAGCGTGCTGGACAACATCACCCTGGCGCCGCGCAAGGCCTTGGGTGTGGGCAAGGCGGAAGCCGAGGACCGTGCACGCACCTATCTGCAGAAGGTCGGTCTACCGGCACGCGTGGCTGACCAATATCCAGCCTTCCTCTCCGGTGGTCAGCAGCAGCGGGTCGCCATCGCCCGCGCCCTGGCGATGGAACCGGAGATCATGTTGTTCGATGAACCCACCTCGGCACTCGACCCGGAATTGGTTGGCGAGGTGCTCAAGGTCATCCGCGCCCTGGCGGAAGAAGGCCGCACCATGCTCATGGTGACCCATGAGATGGCCTTTGCCCGCGAGGTGTCTTCCCAGGTGCTGTTCCTGCACCAGGGGGTGGTGGAGGAAGAAGGGCCGCCAAGCGAAGTACTGGCGAGTCCGCGGAGCGAACGTCTGCGCCAGTTCCTCAGCGGCAATCTCAAGTAGGCCTCGGGTCCCTGCCTGGGACCCCATGCGAACCAGGCGGCGCCAGCCACCCAGGTTCGCACCCGCCGCTGCCGAGGCCGCTTAGCGACGCTGCTGCGCGCGACGCCGTTGGGCGGCCAACTGCTCGCGCTCGCGACTGGGAATCGGGATGGCCTTCACCAGGCCGAGTCGGGCGAGCAGGTCCAGCATCAGAGCTTGTATACGGTCGTTCATGGAAACTCCTCGAGCCAGCGCTCAGTCAGGGACAGCTACAGCGGGCAGGGCGTGCTGCCCTCCTCCACAATATTGAGTCTTCACCGACCGATTCAATCCACAGGGCTGCGGTTGTTCGTCGCAACAGGGCTGAGCTTTGTCAGAAAGTATGTCTCCAGGCTGCCTGCCAGAGATTTCAGCTAGCAAACGTCACTGATTGGCCAGATGCCGATTGTTATTGGAACCCATAACAAATCTGTCTGTCTTGATCTGCGTAGCGAGTTCAATCCACCTCTCGAAACCTGACGAATGGTGAAAAAACGCTGCCTTCGTTGGTTATCATCCCAGAGTGATAACGGGTTAGCCGCAGTTCCTCATCCAATAACAACGATGTCATCAGGGTGTCCGCACTCCGATGTTTTCCCTGCTTGTTGTTATCTCCATTACTTCTATCAGGCGCGTCACCAGCACGGCGGGAGTGCTTCCATGAACAGATCCTTACCTCTATTTCTCGCCCTCGGACTCCTGGGCAACCCGGTGATGGCGGCCAGCTTGGGCATGCAGCGCGAGGTGGGGGATTTCGCTCTGAAGATGAGCACGGCGCCGTCCCGCAGCATGGCTCAGGGCCTGGTCGCGCCGAACTCCGCCGGCATGGGCGGCGGCTTCGATCTCACCCATGACAGCGGTCTATACTTCGGCCAGTGGACGACCAACAACGCCTCGTCCGCAGAAGCGCCCCTGCTGGAGATGGATACCTATGCGGGCTACAAGCATCGCTTCGCGCCCGGCTACGGCTACGAACTGGGTGTGATCAACTACAGCAACCTGATCCAGAACGTCGATCCCAGCCGCGAGCTGTATTCCGGCATGACCGTCTATGGCAAGCGCCTGGGCGCGGCCTTTGCCAATGACCCCGGACGCCAGAACGCCTCGCTCTACGCCGACCTGGGTACCCTGCCGCTGATCAAGACCGGGGTCTCGCTCAAGTACACCAACTATGTGCTGGACATGCCCACCACCCTCGACAGCGGCGGCATGGTGCGCAGCTTCAATGACTGGTCGGTGAATCTGAGTCGCAAGTGGGTGAACACCCTGTTCAACCTGACCTACAGCGGCACCAGCCTGAGAGGCGCCGACTGCTCGGTGTATTCGGGTCACAACACCTATTGCGACAGCGCCCTGATGCTCAAGGCCTCGCACCCCTTCTTCTAAACACCACAGCTGTCCGCTACTGCCGCAACAGACTGCGCCCAAGCCCCACCTGGGGACGTTCCCGCCCCAGTTGCTGCAGGACCTGCCGCGCCCGCACCTGTTCCCCGGCCTCCAGCTCGACCAGCCAATTGATCTTCGCCCCTACCCGGGTGGCGATGGGTACGCCATCGCGATAGAGCAGGCGATTGCCGGCCACGGCAGGCACCTTGGCGCCCGGCAGCAAGGTGCCGACCAGATTGAGCGGATCCAGCGCCGACACGCATACCCACAGATCCTCCGGCGGCCGCTGGCGCCATTCCCGCAAGGGTGCAATGGCGGCCGGATCGGCGAACTGCTCGCCGGACAAGCCGGCGATGAAGCGACCGCCCCGGATCTCGCCACGAGCCTCCAGACGATGGCAGGCGCGCAAGAGATCGCGCCAGGGGGGCAACACCTCGCTCTCACGCTGCAGCAGTTGCCAGCAGAGCACGCCATAGCGACGCAGCAACAGCCCGACCAAGCGCTCCAGCAGGGCATCCGGCAACCGCTCCTCGGTAGGGGCCTCGGCCAGTCGCAAGGCCGCCCAGCGCCCGGCGTCGTCCATGCCGCCATAGAGAGGCATTCGCCCGCGGCGCAGCCCGGTGCGGCTGCCGCGCTTGGCTGCTGGTAGCAACAGGGCGCGCAGACCGGCGAAGCTGTCGGCGTTGACCGCGCCCCTACCAACCAGCTCGCCCAGGGCCGTTTCCAGCTCGCTGCGCAACAGGCGCGCCTCGCCGAGCAACTCGTCGAAGAAGGAGGCACCGCGACGCGTCAGCACCTCCAGCACCCGCTGCCCCTTGGGCGACAGGGCCTCGGCCAGGGGTGGCGCGGAGAGGCTGTTCCAGTCGGCCAGGTGGCGCCGGGGCAGCAGGACGATGGGTGACCCCTTGACCGGGCCGCCACCACCGCGTCCGGGTTGCGGCAGGCGCAGCCAGACGACCCGACCAGCGCGGCAGAGATCATCGAGGTGGGTAAACTGGTAATCCGGTAGACGACTGGGCAGGACCTCCCCTTCCCAGCCGGCGGCGGCGACCTCGAAGCCCTCCAGCAGGCCGATGACCTGCTCAAGGCCCTCGTTACCTCTCAGGGTCGCCGGACCGGTCAGATGGTGGTGCTCCAGGAGGAATCTCAGGTAGTCGGCCAGGGGCACCGGCTCGATGGCCTTGCGCAGTCGCCCCAGGGTATAGCGATGGATCCGCGCCAGGAGATGGCGCTCGCACCACTCCACGGCGCTGCCTGCCTCGGTGAAGCGCCCCTGCAGCACATAGCCTTCGCCCTGCAGGGCCAGCAGGGCCGGCGTGAGACGCGCCGGCGGGAGCCCGAGGCTGGCGGCCAGCAGATCCTGGTCCACCGGACCGAGGGCGGTCAGACGCGCGCGCAGGAGTTCCACCAGCGCCCCCTCAGGATCCACCGGCGCCTTGAATCCGGGCGGAGGACTGAGCAGCGGCTCCGTGGGGGTATCGGGAAACAGCACCTGAAAGAGCGGCAGGCGCTCGGCCGCGATCCACAGGGTGAGCTCCGGCAGCCGCAGTCGCCCGGCTCGGCCGGCTTTGACCAGCTGGCGGGCCTGGGTCTGGTGCGGTGCCAACTCGGCCTCGGTGAGAAAGCCGATGCCCAACAGGGCTTCATGCAGGTCGTCGGCACTTTCCAGCCGTGGCCAGGCTTCTTCGCGCACCAGGGCGATCGCGGCGGGATCCAGGGCGCCCAACTCGTCGGGCTCGGCGCCGCCGAAGCGGCGATTCTGCACCGCGAGCGTCCGCCGCTCCTCGACCGGGGCATCGTCCAGATAGGCATAGGGCTTGGCCGTGAGCACCTCGGCGGCCAGTGGTGACGGCCCGGGCAGGTCGCGGGTGAGCAGGGTCAGCTGGCCAGAGGCGATCCGCGCCAGCAGCGCCAGCCAGCCACGGCTGTCGAGGGACTCGTGGAGGCAGTCGTCGAGGGTCTGGCGGACCAGCGGGTGATCAGGTACCTGGCGCTCGCCAGCGAGATTCTCCAGGCAGGCGACCTGGTCGGGAAAGACCGTGGCCAGGAGGTCTTCGCTGCGCATGCGCTGCACCTGGGTCGCCACCTTGCGCCCGGCGCTGAAGCGCGGCAGGGCCAGGGCCGTGGTGGCATTCCAGCGCCAGCGCACGGCGAACAGGGGCGCATCGAGCAGGGCCTGGATCAGCACGGTCTCGGCGGTGGCCGGATGCAGGTAGCGCCAGACCTCGTCGAGGACGAAGCTGTGGCTCGTCGCCAGCGAGAGGATCAGAGCGTTCTCGGTGGCCGCCGCCTGCAGCTCCACATTGAAGTTGCGGCAGAATCTTTTGCGCAGGGCCAGGCCCCAGGCGCGGTTGATGCGGCTGCCGAAGGGTGCATGGATGATCAGCTGCATCCCGCCGGCCTGGTCGAAGAAGCGCTCCATCACCAGGGTCTGTTGGGTCGGCAAGGCGCCCAGCGCCTGCCGGGCACGACCCAGATAGTCCACCAATTGGCGGGTGGCGCCCTCCTCCAGCGCATAGGCCGCGCCGATGCGGACGATGGCCGTTTCCAGCGGCTCGTCGGCGCCGGGCAGCAGCGGTTCGAGCTCCGCCCGCAGCCGCGCCAGGCCAGCAGACAATTCATCGCTGCGCCCCGGCGCCTCGCCGTGCCAGAAAGGGATGTTGGGCGGCTGCCCCTTGGCATCCTCCACCCGCACCTTGCTGCCTTCGATCTTGACGATGCGGTAGGCGGTGTTGCCCAGCTGGAAGACGTCGCCCACCAGGCTTTCGAAGGCAAAATCCTCATTGACGCTGCCCACGGTATGGCCCTGGGGTTCGAGCAGCACACTGAAGTCGCCGCTCTCCGGGATGGTGCCGCCGCTCATCACGGCGGTCGCCTTGCCGCCCCGGCGGCCGCGCAGGAGCCCATTGACCGCGTCCCGATGGACATAGGCTGCCCGCGGACCGCGGCGATCCGTATAGCCCTGGCTAAGCATCTCCACCACGGCTCGGTAGTCGGCTTCGCTCAGCCCGGCATAGGGCTCGGCCTGGCGCAGCACGGCCAGCAGGCCGGCTTCGGACCACTCCTGGCAGGCCACCTCGGCCACCAGCTGCTGCGCCAGGACATCCAGCGGCGCCACGGGGATGTGCAGGGTATCCAGCTCACCACGGCGCACGCAGTCGAGCAGCGCCACGCACTCGACCAGGTCGTCCCGCGAGGTGGGAAACAGCCGGCCCTTGGGCAGGCCGCCGACCTGGTGGTTGGCGCGCCCGACCCGTTGCAGAAAGGCGGCGATGGAGCCCGGCGAGCCGATCTGACAGACCAGATCGACATCGCCGATGTCGATGCCCAGTTCCAGGGAGGCGGTCGCCAGCAGCAGGCGCAATTCGCCGCGCTTGAGACGCTGCTCGGCATCCAGCCGCTGCTCCTTGGCCAGGCTGCCGTGGTGGGCGGCGACCTGGGCATTGCCGAGGCGATCCGAGAGCTGGCGCGCCATGCGTTCGGCCAGCCGACGGGTGTTGACGAACACCAGGGTGGTGCGGTGTGCCTCGGCCAGTTCGGCCAGGCGGTCGTAGACCAGCTCCCAGGCCTGGGTGGAGAGCATCGCCTCCAGGGGAATGGGCGGCACCTCCAGGGCCAGATCGCGGGCGCGCTGGTGGCCGATGTCGATCACCGTACAGGGCCGGGCCTGCCCCTGGGCATCGCGGCCGACCAGAAAGGCAGCCACCGCGGCCAGCGGCTTCTGGGTCGCGGACAGGCCGATGCGTTGCAGCGGACGCCCGGTGAGGGCCTCCAGTCGCGCCAGGCTCAGGGTCAGGTGACTGCCGCGCTTGCCGTCGGCGATGGCATGGATCTCGTCGACGATGACGCCACGCACGCTGGCCAGCATCCGCCGCCCGGAGTCCGAACCGAGCAGCACATAAAGGGATTCTGGGGTGGTGACCAACAGATGCGGCGGCCGCCGGCGCATGGCCGCCCGCTCCTTTTGTGGCGTGTCTCCGGTGCGCACCGCCGTGCGTAACGCCAGGGGCGGTAGGTTTTGCGCCTCCAGCGCCGCGCTGATGCCAGCCAGGGGATCTTCGAGATTGAGACGGATGTCGTTGGACAGGGCCTTGAGCGGCGACACATAGAGCCAGAGGCAGGCCTCGGGCAGGCCATCCTCCTGCAATGCCTCCTGCACCAGGCCATCCAGCACGGCGAAGAAGGCGGTCAGGGTCTTGCCCGAACCGGTGGGGGCCGCCACCAGTACCGAGGCGCCGGCGCGAATGGCCGGCCAGGCCTGCCGTTGCGCCTCGGTCGGGGCGGGAAAGCGCGTCGTGAACCAGCTGCGCGGCGCGTCGTGAAAGTCCGCCAGGACGGCGGCAGGCGAGTTCGAGGTCATGCGCTCAATATGGGAGTGGCCACCGGGGGCCACAACCCAAGCCGACCGGCGGCTCAGGCGATGCGATTGCGCAATTCGCCTCCCTGCAACATGGCTTCGAGGTTGGCCAGCATCACCTGTTGCTGCGCCTGTTGGGCCGAGGCGGCGTTGGCCGCGACATGGGGGCTAAGCACCAGGTTGGGCTGCTGACGCAGGCGCTCGGGCACCTCGGGTTCGCGGGCGAAGACATCCAGCGCCGCGCCGGCGATTACCCCCTGCTCCAGGGCGTCGGCCAGGGCCTCTTCGTCGACCACGCTGCCACGAGAGATATTGACCAGGTGGCCTTCGGCGCCGAGTGCGACCAAGACCTCGGTATCCACCGCGCCCACGGTCTCGGCGCTGGCGCGCACCGCCACCACCAGAACATCGCTCCAGCGCGCCAGCTCCAATAGGCTGCCGTGGTAGAGGTAGTCCAGTTCCGCACGGGGCGAGCGATTGAAGTAGCCGATCTCCATGTCGAAAGCCTCGCCGCGGCGGGCGATGCGCCGACCGATCTCGCCCAGGCCATAGATGCCCAGGCGCCGCCCGGCCAGGCCCGGCACCTGGGGCATGCGCTCGACGGCGTTGCCCTGCCAGCGGCCGCTGCGGACGAAGGCGTCGCCCTGCAGCAGGCAACGCGCGCTGGCCAGGATCAGGCCAAAGGTGAATTCCGCCACGGCGGTGGCATTGGCGTCGCCGGCAGTGGTCACCGCGATGCCGCGCTCGCGACAGGCGGCCAGCTCCACGCCTTCGTAGCCGGTGCCGTAGCAGGCCACCAGGCGTAGCGCCGGCAGAGCGTCCAGCAGGGCGGCACGGGTCGGCAGGCCACCAATGGTCAGCAGCGCCACCGCCTGCTCGGCACCGACGGGCAGCGCCGTAGGATCGTTCGGCGAAAAGGGCCCGAGTACCCGGTAATGAGCTTCTAGCTGGGTTACCAGTCCCTGGGGCAATTGCGGGGCCATCAGCAGCGTCGGTTTCATCTTGTAATACTTTCCCTGGCCAAAAAACCCAGCGTCGCCAGCGGAGGGCATGGTCGTCAACCATTCTCTTTAGGCCGCCGCTTGCGACCCCCTTCACCGTAGCGGTGGAACCGATCCAAGCTCTTGAATGGCTTGGGTTTTCACGCAACTTGTGGACCTGACGCCAGGTCCGATCGGCGTTCGCCAACCACACAGGGATTTTTGGGATGAGTAGAGTTCTCCGCCAGGCCGGTACTGCGTCCTGCCTTGCCTTGCTGGCCGGTCTGCCGCTGAGCGCCGCGGCACTGGAATTCAGTGGCTACGGCCGGGTAGGTGTCGGCGGCGCCGCGGAAGGTGGCAAGCAGAGCTGCTTCCAGCTGCCCGGCGCACCGGCCAAGTACCGCCTGGGTAACGAATGCGAGACCTACTGGGAACTCGAATTGCACCAGACGCTGTACAAGGGCGTCGACGGCACCGAACTCAAGGTGCACGGCATGGCCAGCCTCTACAACGTCTACGACCAGACGCCGACCTTCAGCGGCGACAATGGCAACGTGCGCCTGCCGCAGATCTGGACCAGCCTCAGCCTGCCGGCACTCAATGGTGGCGGTCTCTGGGCCGGCCGCCGCTACTACAAGCGTCACGACATCCATATCAACGACTTCTACTACTGGAATCCGAGCGGCACCGGCTTCGGCGTGGAGGACTATGGCCTGGGCGACAGCGGTATGCGGCTGAGCTATGCCTTCAGTCGCGAGGACAACATCGACCAGCCGGACAAGGCCAACCGCCATGACCTCAACCTGGGCGGCATCAAGACCAATCCCGGCGGCGAGATCGAACTGGGGCTGTCCTATGTTCAGCGCGCCGGCCAGGTGCAGAACGCCCACAGCGGCTGGTCGGCCACCGCCGAGCATAAGCAGGCGCAGTTCTTCGGCGGAGTCAACGTCTTCACCGTGCAGTACGGTCGCGGCCCGGGCACCGGCCTGGGCGCTACCGGCAGCCTGACCGCCGACCAGGATTACGAAAGCCTGCGCGTGCTCGAATCGCCGCGCTGGCAGCTCACCCCGCGCTTCGGCGGCCAGTTGCTGGCGCTCTACCAGCGCGACCGGGCGCCGGGCGATGGTGGCCAGACCTGGTATTCCTTCGGGGTGCGGCCCAGTTACGCCTTCACCCGGCTGTTCAAGCTGCAGGTGGAGTTCGGCCACGACCAGATCCACCCCGACAGCGGGGCTACCCGCAAGTTGAACAAGGTCACCGTGGCGCCGACGCTGGCGCTGGGCGGCATGGGGCTGATGGACCGTCCGGAGATCCGCCTCTACTGGACCTACGCCAGCTGGAACCGTGGCGCCCAGGACGCTGCGGTGGCTGGCACGGCGTTGTCCGACAGCGGCGCCTTCGGCGATGCCCGCCACGGCAACAACTTCGGTGTGCAGCTGGAAACCTGGTGGTAGAGAGCGGCAAGCGAGACCGCCCGTCCTGACTGGGCGAACTAAACCCCTGGCGCCCGGTCGGTTTCCTGACAACCAAAAGGCCGACCAGGGAGAACGCCATGAATCCTCTCGCCCGCGCGCTGCCCGCAGCGAGTGACACCGCCACCACCCTGCTCGACCGCTACCAGCGCGTGCGCCGGACCAGCGAGGCGCTCTGCGCCCCGCTCACCGTCGAGGATTACGTGATCCAGAGCATGGCAGACGTCAGTCCGCCGAAATGGCACTTGGCCCACGTCACCTGGTTCTTCGAGGCGTTCATCCTCAAGCCCTTCCTCAAGGATTACCAGACGCCCAATCCAGCCTACGACTACCTGTTCAACTCCTATTACGAGACCCACGGCAAGCCCTTTCCGCGGGCGGCCCGCGGGCACCTGTCACGGCCCGGCGTGGACGACGTCTATCGTTTCCGGGCGGCGGTGGACGCGGCCATGGCCGAGCTGCTCAGCGCGCCGCCCGCCGAGCACGCCGCCGAGATCGCCCGACGTCTGGAGCTGGGTCTGCACCACGAGCAGCAGCACCAGGAATTGCTGCTCATGGACATCAAGCACATCCTGGCGCAGAACCCGCTGCATCCGGTCTATCGCGCCGACCTGGCCAAGGGCGCCGCAGCGCCGATAGCGCCTCTGGGCTGGGAAAGCCATCCAGGCGGCGTCCGTCACGTCGGCCATGGTGGCGAAGGCTTCGCCTTCGATTGCGAGACGCCGGTCCATCGGCAATTCGTCGACGACTTCCAGCTGGCCGATCGCCTGATCACCAATGGCGAGTACCTGGCCTTCATCGAAGACAACGGCTATGGCCGCAGTGATCTCTGGCTGTCCGACGGCGCCGCCGCCATCCGCAGCCTCGGCTGGCAGGCGCCGCTGTATTGGCAGAAGCTCGATGGCGTCTGGCATCACTTCACCCTGGGCGGCCTGACCCCGCTGGATCCGGCCGCACCGGTCTGCCACCTGAGCTTTTACGAGGCCGACGCCTACGCCAGTTGGGCCGGCGCCCGGCTGCCCACCGAGGCGGAATGGGAAACCGTGGCGGCGCGCCAGCCGATCCAGGGCAACTTCGTCGAGCAGGATCACCTGCAACCAGTCGCCGGCGAAGGTCAGGGCATGCGCCAGCTGTTCGGCGATGTCTGGGAATGGACCGGCAGCGCCTTCCGTCCCTACCCTGGTTTCAAGCCGCTGCCGGGCAGTCTGGGCGAGTACAACGGCAAGTTCATGTCCGGGCAGATGGTCCTGCGCGGTGGCTGTTGTGCCACGCCTCAAGACCATGTGCGCGCCACCTATCGCAACTTCTTCTATCCCACCATGCGCTGGCAGTTCTCCGGTCTGCGCCTGGCCAGAGAGGTCTGACCCATGGCTCTAGCGGTGCGCTTCTTCGATCAGCAACCGGTGACCGTCGCCGACAGCTCGCTGCGGGACGACGTGCTCCAGGGCTTTGCCCAGACCCCCAAGGCGCTGTCGCCCAAGTACTTCTACGATCAGCGCGGCTCCGAGTTGTTCGAGGCCATCACCCGCCAGCCCGAGTACTACCCCACCTGCACCGAAGAAGCCATCCTCGCCAAGGCTGCGGCCGAGATCGCTCGCCTGGCCGGCCGTGATGCCGCCCTGGTCGAACTGGGCAGCGGCGCCAGTCGCAAGGTGCGTCTGCTGCTGGAGGCGATGCATCCGGCCGGCTACCTGGGCATCGACATCTCCCGGGAATTCCTGCTCAGCAGTACCCAGCGCCTGGCAGCCGACTACCCCTGGCTGGACGTCAGCGCTGCCTGCGCCGACTTCAGTCGACCCATGACCCTGCCCGACAGTCTCGATGGCTTGCGGCCCATCGCCTTCTTTCCAGGTTCGAGCATAGGCAATTTCACGCCCGAGGAGGCGAGCGTCTTCCTGCGCAATCTGCACCGGATGCTGCCAGCGACCGGTGGCCTGCTGATCGGGGTCGACCTGATCAAGGATCGGGCGCGGCTGGATGCGGCCTACAACGATGCCGCCGGGGTGACCGCCGCCTTCAATCTCAACCTGCTCGAACGCATCCGCCGCGAGCTGGATACCGATCTGGATCCGCAGCGCTTCCAGCACCTGGCCTTCTTCAACGAAGAACAGGCGCGCATCGAGATGCACCTGGTCAGCACCCGCGACCAGACCGTACGTCTCGAAGGCCGCCGATTCACCTTCCATGAAGGCGAACGCCTGCATACCGAGAATTCCTACAAGTACAGCCTGGAGAGTTTTCGCGCGCTGGCCGAAGACGCCGGTTTCAAACAGGTACGGGTGTGGACCGACCCCAAGGCGCTGTTTGCCGTCTTCTACTTCGCGGCCTGAGCCTTTCGACAGATAAATGACGACTGGCAGAGTGTGAGGCGGGTGGTGAGGGAACTCTCGACCCGATCACGCTCTAAGTAGCAATCTGCTACTACAGCGTATCGAGACGTTGCTATGGAGCCTGCTCCACTTACTGCGGCCAATGAACGCCAGCGTCTTGCACTGCTGCGCGATCTCGCCTTGATCGACCGTCCTTCCGACCGTGCCTTTCAGGACCTCACCGCCCTTTGCGCACGGCTGTTCGATGTCCCTTACGCCATGATCTGCTTTCTTGACGGCCAGCAGGTCCATTGCCGGGCCACGGTGGGCTGTGAGCCCTTCACCGTGCCGCGTTCGCAGTCGTTCTGCCAGCATCTGCAGGAGACCGCTCTGCCGCTGCAGGTGGAAGACGCTCGCCACGACGTGCGCTTCGCTGGCCTGAGGGTAGTAAAGGGCGAGCCCAATATCCGCTACTATCTGGGCGCACCGCTGCGTACGGCCGAGGGGCTGATGCTTGGCAGTCTGTGCCTGTTCGATTCGGCGCCGCGGGCCGCCCTGTCGCAACACCGGTTGCTGGGCCTGCAGCAGCTGGCGGCCCTCGCCAGCCAGCACATCGAACTGCTGCGTACCGAGGCGTTCTGGGATCCGGTCACCCAGTTGCCCAATGGCCAGCGTTTCATCGAAGACGCCGAAGGCCTGATCCGCGCCGGCACCCCGGTGGTGGCCGTGGCGGCCGACCTGTTCGCCCAGAGCTATCTCAACGACTTCATCAAGGCCATGGGCCAGGCCCATTTCGATGGCCTGCAACGCGCCATCAAGCAACACCTGCGCCGCCTGCTGCCGGCTGAACAACCGCTGTATCGCCTGGGGCCGGCACGCTTCGGCTTTCTCTTGCACGATACCGACGAAGCCGCGCAACAGGCGCTGCTCGAACGCCTGCAGCAGGAGTTGACCGGGGTGCTCGACTACAATGGCATTCCCATCCAGACCCGCCTGGGCCTGGGGGTGATGTCCCTGACCGACGATCATCCCACCGACTGGCTACGCGCCCTGATCGCCACCGCCGACGATGCCCGCGCCGAGATGCGCGGCTGCCGGCATTTCGATCCGCAGCACGACGCCGCCTACCGCCGCGCCTTTGCCCTGCTCAGCGCCCTGCCCCAGGCGCTGCGCGCCGACGACCAACTCAGCCTGGTCTACCAGCCGCGTATCGACCTGGCCACAGGTCGCTGTCATAGCGTCGAGGCGCTGCTGCGCTGGCAGCATCCGCACCTGGGCCCGATCGGTCCGGCGGAATTCATTCCGCTGGCGGAAAAGACCGCGCTGATCACCGCCCTGAGTCGTTGGGTGATGCAGCAAGCCATCGGCCAGGCCTATGCCTGGCAACGCGAAGGACGAGGGCTGGGGGTGGCGATCAACATTTCGGCCCATGATCTGAACGATCCGGACTTCACCGAGCACACCACCGACCTGCTGCAGCGCTATCCGGTCAATCCCCGGCGCCTGGAACTGGAGGTCACCGAGAATGCCCTGCTGGGCGATGTAGCCCTGATCCATCGGCAGCTGGCGGCGCTACGCGAGCTGGGCATCGGCATCGCCATCGACGACTTCGGCACCGGCTACAACAATCTCTCGCACCTGCGCGAGTTGCCGGCCGACACCATCAAGATCGACCGCAGCTTCGTCCGCGAGCTGACCCATCGCACCAAGGATCGGCTGATCGTCAGCTCGCTGATCGAGCTGTCCCATCAGCTGGGCTTTCGCATCACCGCCGAGGGCATCGAGACCGCCGAGGCTTTGGCCAGCTTGCTGGCCATGGGCTGTGACGAAGGCCAGGGCTTCTGGATCGGCAAGCCCATGGCGGAACCGGAATTGCAGGCCTGGCTGCTGGTCCAGCAACCGGATCTGCAGCGTTCGACCCGCCGCGCCCCGGTCTTCCAGCTGTTCGACAACACCGCCAAGCACTGAGCCCGCCCTGCCCCGCGGTCTCGCCGCGGGCTGGCGGCTCAGGCCCGCCGCGGGATCACTCCTGGGTGCGCTTGCGCGGCGGCGCGAAGCCGTCGGCCGAGGTCGGCACCAGGGCACCGGGGCGACGCTCGGACTTGGCTTTGGCCTTGGTCTTGGCCTTGCCGTCCTTCTTGCCCTCGGTCTTTTTCTTCTTGACGCCCGCCGCCTTGCCGGACGCCTTGAGCTTTTTCGGACCGTTGTAGCTGGCCTTGAGACCCGGCAGGTGACGGCGCTCGAATCTCAGCTTGAGATAGCGCTCGATGCTGGACATCAGATTCCAGTCGCCATGGGTGACGAAGGAGATCGCCGTGCCCGCCTCGCCGGCGCGACCGGTACGGCCGATGCGGTGGACGTATTCGTCGCCACTGCGCGGCAGGTCGTAGTTGATCACCAGGTCGAGGCCTTCGACGTCCAGGCCACGGGCGGCCACGTCGGTGGCGATCAGCACCTTGACCGCGCCACTCTGCAACCGCTCCACGGCCAGCTTGCGATCCTTGGTGTCCTTGTCGCCGTGCAGGACGAAAACCTTGAGACCTTCGGCCACCAGGCGGCCGGTCAGGCGATCGGCCTGCACCTTGGTGTTGGTGAAGACGATGGCCTTGCGATAGGTCTCGTTGGCCAGCAGCCACTGCAGCAGGCGCTCCTTGTGCGGCGGCTCGTCGGCCAGGATCACCTGCTGCACCACGGCTTCGTTCAATTCGCCGGTACGGTCCAGCATGAGGTTCTGCGGCTCGCGCAGGACCTGCTCGACCACCTGACGCAGGCTGTTGCCACCGCTGGTGGCGGAGAACAGCAGGGTCTGACGACCCTCGCGCTCGCAGCTCGCGGCGATCTGCAACACGTCCTCGGAGAAGCCCATGTCGAGCATGCGGTCGGCTTCGTCCAGCACCAGCATCTCGATGTCCTTGAGATCCACGTTGCCTGCGTTGCGCTGCTCCAGCAGCCGCCCCGGGGTGGCCACCAGGATCTCCGGGTTCTTGCGCAGGCCGGCGGCCTGGACGCGGAAGTCCTCGCCACCGATCACCAGGCCGGCCTTGAGAAAGGTGAACTGGCCGAAGCGTTCGATTTCCTTGGCGGTCTGCTGGGCCAACTCGCGGGTCGGCAGCAGGATCAGGGCGCGAGCGCCGGAGCGGGGCTTGGGATCCTTGAGCAGGCGATCCAGCAGCGGCAACAGGAAGGCGGCGGTCTTGCCGCTGCCGGTCCGGGCGGTGACGCGCAGGTCATGGCCTTCCAGGGCCGGGCCCACGGCAGCGGCCTGGACCGGGGTGGGCGTCTTGAAGCCCAGGGTATCGAGGGCCTTGAGCAGGCGCTCGTGCAGAGCGAGTTCGGTAAACACGGGTAGACCTCGGTAAAGAAAGGGCGGCCGCCGCGGGCGACCGCGAGTGATCAGGGGACCAGACGGCTGCGGAACAGCGCCTGGTGCTCGCGGCACTGGGCGGCGGCGAGCAGGAAGACGCCATGGCCGCCACGCTCGAATTCGAGCCAGGTGAAATCGACTTCCGGATAGAGCGCCTCGACGTGGACCTGGCTGTTGCCCACCTCCACGATGAGGATGCCCTGCTCGGTGAGGTGATCGGCGGCCTCGGCCAGCATCCGCCGCACCAGATCCAGGCCGTCCTCGCCACAGGCCAGGCCCAGCGCCGGTTCGTGCTGGTATTCGGCCGGCATGTCGGCGAAGTCCTCGGCATCCACATAGGGCGGATTACTGACGATCAGGTCGAAGCGCTGCCCCGGCAGACCGGCGAAGCCATCGCCCTGCACGGTATAGACGCGATCTTCCAGGCCGTGGCGCTCGATGTTCTGCCAGGCCACTTCGAGGGCGTCGTAGGACAGATCGCCCAGCGCCACCTCGGCCTCGGGAAAGGCATAGGCGCAGGCGATGCCGATGCAGCCCGAGCCGGTGCAGAGATCGAGGATGCGCGCCGGCGCGGCTGGCAGCCAGGGGGCGAACTGACCGTCGATCAGCTCACCGATGGGCGAGCGCGGCACCAGCACCCGCTCGTCGACGCTGAACGGCAAACCGCAGAACCAGGCCTCGCCGAGCAGATAGGCGGTGGGCACGCGCTCCTGGATGCGCTTGTGCAAGAGCACCCCGAGTGCGTAGCGCTCGTCGTCTTCCAGGGCGCAGTCCAGGTAGCGGTCGGCGGTGTCCCAGGGCAGGTGCACGGCGCCCAGCACCAGGGCACGGGCCTCGTCCCAGGCGTTGTCATGGCCATGGCCGAAGAACAGCTCTTCGGCATGGAAGCGGCTGACGGCCCAGCGGATGTGGTCGCGCAAGGTGCGCAGGCGGGATTCGCTCATGAAAGGCTCCGGATGATCAGCCGCGCATTCTAACCCGCGCCCGGTCCGGCTGCAGGAACTTAACGTCCGGGCCCTTCTTCCTAAGCCTAGACCTTCAACGAGGAGAACATCATGAGCAAGACCGTAGCCGACCATCTCTGGGAGCGACTCGGCCAGTGGAACGTCGAGCGCATCTTTGGTTATCCCGGCGATGGCATCAACGGCATCATGGGCGCCCTGGGTCGGGTGGCCGACCAGTTCGACTACGTGCGGGTACGCCATGAGGAGATGGCCGCCTTCATGGCCTGCGCCCATGCCAAGTTCACCGGCGAGGTCGGCGTCTGCCTGGCCACCTCCGGGCCCGGCGCCATCCACCTGCTCAACGGGCTGTACGACGCCAAGATGGACCATATGCCGGTGGTCGCCTTGGTGGGCCAGCAGGCGGCCTCCTCGCTTGGCAGCGACTACCAGCAGGAAGTCGACCTGCACACCCTGTTCAAGGACGTCTCCGCCTACGTGGAGACGGTGGTGCATCCGGCGCAGCTGCGCCATGTCATCGATCGCGCCTTTCGCGTGGCCATCGCCGAACGCCAGGTGGCCACGGTGATCATTCCCAACGACATCCAGCAACTGCCGGCGGTGGAAAGCCCGCCGCACCAACACGCCAATGTCCTCTCCGGTGCCGGTGCCATTCCGCCGCGCCCCTATGCCCAGGAAGACGACCTGCAGGCCGCCGCCGACATCCTCAATGCCGGCAAGAAGGTCGCCCTGCTGGTGGGCGCCGGTGCCCTACAGGCGCGTAGCGAGGTCATGGCGGTGGCGGAAAAGCTCAGCGCCGGGGTGGCCAAGGCGCTGCTAGGCAAGGGCGTGGTCTCCGACGAGCTGCCTTATGTCACCGGTTCCATCGGCCTGCTCGGCACCGAAGCCAGCGATCTGCTGATGAAGGAATGCGACACCCTGCTGATCGTCGGCTCGACCTTTCCCTACACCGAATTCCTGCCCCAGGAGGGCCAGGCGCGGGCCGTGCAGATCGACCTGCACGCGCGCAACATCAGCATGAGGTATCCCATCGAGCAGCCGCTGCTGGGCGATGCCGCCGAGACCCTGAGGCGCCTGCTGCCGCTGCTGGAGAGCAAACCCCATGACAGGTGGCGGGCGCGCATCGAAAAGAGCGTGGCCGACTCCTGGCACTCCATCGAGCAGCGCGCCCTAGCGCCCGCCGAGCCGATCAATCCGCAGCGGGTGTTCCATGAACTCTCCAGCCAGCTGCCGCAGGATGCGATCCTCTGCGGCGACAGCGGCTCCCACACCAACTGGTATGCCCGTGACATCCGCATGAGCGGCCAGATGCTGGGTTCGCTGTCGGGCAAGCTGGCCACCATGGGCTGTGGCATTCCCTATGCCATCGCCGCCAAGTTCGCCCATCCGGATCGCCCGGTGATCGCCCTGGTGGGTGACGGCGCCATGCAGATGAACGGCAACGCCGAGCTGGTCACCCTCCAGCAGTACTGGAAGAGATTCAGCAACCCGACCTTTATCGTCATGGTGCTCAACAACGGCGATCTCAACCAGGTGACCTGGGAGCAGCGCGCCCTGGCCGGGGATCCCAAGTTCGCCCCGGCCCAGGATGTGCTCGACTTCCCCTATGCCCGCTATGGCGAATTGCTGGGTTTCAAGGGCCTGCGCATCCATCGCCCGGACGAGGTGGCCGATGCCTGGCAACAGGCCTTCGAGGCGGATCGCCCGGTGGTGCTGGAATTCGTCACCGACCCCAGCGTGCCGCCTTTGCCGCCCCATATCAGCTTCGAGCAGGCCAGGGCGTTCCTCGGCGCCATCGCCAGCGGTGACCCGAACCGCTGGGACATGCTCAAACAGGGAGCCCGCCAGCTGCTGCGCTAGCCCGCGCGTCTCAGGCTCGCCAATAGGCGCCGAGGCGTATAACCTCGGCGGCCTGACCAAGCCTAGGGTATGAGCATGCAGTTGCCCGAGCACGACCGTTTCGATCCGCCGCCGCTGCGCTTGCGGCGGCCCTTCCTGACCACCCTGACCGCCGGCCTAGGGGTCTTTTCCGTCCTGATCGGCCTGGCCGCGCTGCTGGTCGGCGCCGCCGCCTGGTTGCAGCCGCCACAACTGACGCCTTATCTGACGACGGCGCGCGAGACTGCCCAGGGCTTCCTGGCTGGCGGTGCCCTGCTGTTGCTGTGCGGGCTCTGGCTGCGCCGCCGCAGCCAACGGCGCTGGCGCTATCGCAATGCCCTGAGTCTGGCGCCCGAGCTCAAGCGGCGGCGCTGATCAAGACCGCCGCAGCCGCGCCAGGCCACCACCTAGCAGACCGGTGAGGCAGCCCAGTACCAGGCCGCCGACATGGGCGCCATTGGCGATGGAGCCGAAGCCGAGCAGATCGAAGACGCCGGTCAGGCAGATCACCAGCCAGATCAGCATCATGGCCACCACGCCACGGGGCATGCGATAGGCCGGATTGGGTGCCAGCCACTGGAACAGCCAGCAATGGCCGAGCAGGCCATAGAGCACCCCGGACAGGCCGCCGAACAGCGCCGGTCCGGTCCAGGCGTACTGCACCAGGTTGGAGCCGGCAGCGAAGGCCAGGGTCAGGAGCAGCAGCATCACACCGCCCTGGCGGAATTCGACGCGGCGACCCAGCTCCCAGTACCAGAGGGCGTTCATCGCCAGGTGCAGCAGGCCGAAGTGCAAGAAGATCGGGGTGACCAGCCGCCACCATTCGCCACGGGACAGGCTGACATCGAGATCGAGAAAGGCGATGTGCTCGGCGTCGATCAGGCGGAATTCCTGCAGCGTCAGGTAGTGGATCAACGCCAGGTTGTCGCCCAGTTCGGTGGCCAGGCCCAGCAGCAGGGTGACGGCGAGAAAGACGGCGCTGACCGGACTGGCCTTGAGTTGCGCCAGCAGGCCGAAACCCCGCGGGCTACGGGTAGCCTGGACCTCGCCCCGCGGATCGCCGTCGGGATAGCGTTCATAGAGGCTGCGGGTCTCCTCGACCCGCGCCGGGTCCAGCACCCAGAGCACCTGGCTGTCGCCCTCTTCCACCACCCGGTGGCGGATCTGCAGGCGCCGCAGCAGGCGGGTGAAGGCCAGCAGGTCGCGGCCCAGGGGCACGCGCAGCACGGGTTGCGGCTGGTTCATCGGCCCTCCTCGCGCTGGACATCGATCCAGACGAACTTGGCCGGGTCGATCTGGCGTTCGTCGTCGAGGCGGTAGGCCACCAGCTTGCCGTACTTGACCGCGCTGTAGTCCAGGCAGGCCAGGTTGGGTCGCAGGGGTTCGGGATGGCCGTCGCGCCAGTAGTGGCCGACGAACAGCAGCGGCTCGCTTTCGCCATAGCAGAGCAACCCGGCCTTCTCCTCATCGCTCAGGCGTTCGCAGGCGATTTCCGCCGGCAGGGCATCGGGTTGGAAGACCACGTCGCCATAGGTCTGGGGATCGCGCTCCCAGAACTTGGTGCGAAAGCGCGCCCGCACATAGCCATCGCTGCCGGTGAGGCGCAGGCCATGGGGCAAGGGCAGCGACACGCCATTGAGCAGGCGCGAGGCGACCCGGCTGGCCAGGCTGCCACCGACGATGGACTGGCGGACGAAGTCCTCGTCGATGCAGGCATCCGGATAATGGTGGAGGAATTCGTCGATCAGCCGCTGATCCCAGCAGGCGTGGACGATGCGGAAGTGGCCGAAGTCCTTGCACAGCGGCAAGGTATACAGCCAGCGCAGGTGATCCTGCCACTCCTGGTGATGATCGGCGAAGGCCGCCAGGGTCTCCTGGATCAGCTGACGGTGGCGCGGCGTATGCTCGCGCACCCAGGTCTGGCCGGTACCGGGTAGCGCCGGGGTGTGCCAGGCCAGGGCGTTGAGTTCGTGGTTGCCGAGGATGCAGTGGGCGTGGCCGCCCTCGACCATGGCGCGCACCCGGCGCAGGGAACCGCGGATACGCGGCCCGCGGTCGACCAGGTCACCGAGGAAGATCGCCTGGCGCTCGGGGTGCTGCCAGACGCCGTCCACCTGTCGATAGTCGAGGCGCTCCAGCAGCAGGTCCAGGGTATGGGCGCAGCCGTGGAGGTCGCCGATCAGATCGTAGCCCAGGGGCATCAGTCGTCTCCCAGGCGACTGCCCCAGCCGAGCTTGGTCCGGCAGATCTCGTAGTAGTTGTGATCCAGCGGATGGATCAGCCTGAGCTTGTGGGGCTTCTTCTGAATGGTCACGGTATCGCCGGGTGCGCAGGTGAAATGATTCTGGCCATCACATGAGACCTGCGGATAGATCGTCATGTTCGGCGACACCAGGATCGACAGGGTGCTGTCGCCGGACACCACGATGGGGCGGCTGGACAGGGTATGGGGATACATGGGCACCACCACGATGGCATCCAGCTTGGGATGCATGATGGGGCCGCCGGCCGACAGCGAGTAGGCGGTGGAGCCGGTGGGGGTGGCGACGATCAGGCCGTCGGCGCGCTGACTGCAGACGAACTGGCCATCGATGTACAGCTCGAACTCGATCATCCGGGTGGACTTGCCGGGGTGCAGCACCACGTCGTTGAGGGCATCGCCCTGGCCGATCATCTCGCCGCCGCGCTCGACGAAGGCATCGAGCAGAAAGCGCGTCTCCATCAGGTACTGGCCGTCGAGCACTTCGGCGACCTTTGTCTCCAGCTCGTCGGGACGGATGTCGGTGAGAAAGCCCAGCTTGCCGCGATTGATGCCCAGCACCGGCACCCGTGGCCGCACCAGAGCGCGGGCGGCGCCGAGCAGGCTGCCGTCACCGCCGACCACGATCACCAGGTCGCAGATCTCGCCCATGAGCTTGCGCGACACCGTCTGCAGGCCGTGCCCGGGCAACACCTCGGCAATGGTGTTTTCCAGGATGACGTTGCGCCCGCGTTGCAGCAGGAAGGTCTTGAGCCGGCGGATGGTGTCCAGCACCTGGGTGCTGCCGAGTCGACCGATGATGCCGATGTTACGAAAGGAGTCCATGACGCGCCGGCGGCCCCGTTGGCTGGAAAGTGCGGAAAGTATGGGCGAAAGCCCGTGGCAGCGGCAAACCGCCCTCATCCGACCACGGGCCGCCGCTGGCGATCCGCAGCGGCCCGGCTTGGCCTATGCTGGCACCATGACGCCCTTTGCCGAGCTGCACGCCCTACCCCGCCGCCTGAGCCAGCCCCAGGTGCGCGACCTTGCCTGGACCCTGGTCGCCCCGCCGCTGCTGACTGCCGCCGATACCCGCCACCCCCTGGCCGCCAGCGACTGGGCGGGCCACCCCGCAAGACTGGCCGACTGGCTGCGGCAACAGGACGCGGCACCCGCTGAATTGGCCGCGTGGCTTGCCCAGGGCAGCGACCGCCGCCTGGGCCGGCAGTACGAAAGACTCTGGCAATTCGCCCTGGCCCGAGCACCGGGCGTACGGCTGCGCGCTGCCAACCTGCCCCTGCGCGAGGGCGAGCGTACCCTGGGTGAGCTGGACCTGCTGGTAGAGGACGCCGAAGGCGTCCATCACCTGGAACTGGCGGTGAAGTTCTACCTGGGCGAAGGACCAGCGCAGGCACCACGCTGGCTGGGTCCCGGCGGCGAGGATCAGCTGGCGCGCAAGCTCGCCCATCTGCGCCAGCGCCAGCTGCCGCTGTCGGCCACGCCCCTGGCCCGGGCCACTCTAGCCGCGCTGAACATCGCTCCGCCGCAGGCGGCGCTGTGGCTGGGCGGCTATCTGTTCCAGCCCCTCGACCGCCCCCTGCCCTGGCCGACCGGTACCTTGCCGCCCCGGCAACCCCAGCTGTGGTGCGAGCGCGGACAGCTACCGGACGGCCCCTGGGAGGTGCTGCCCAAGGGCCACTGGCTGGCGCCCGCGGTCGCCGACACGCCCTGCCTGCCCTTGCCGGACGGCGAGCCGATCTGGCCGCAGTTGCTGGTGCGTCGCGACGCCCAAGGCGACGAGGACGCCCGACTGTTTCTGGTGCCGTGCGGTTGGCCGATTCAGCCCGCGGCCAACGCCGCCAGCTGAGCCTCCAGGGCGCGGCGGCCCTGCAGGCCGCCGCTGTGGATCAGCACCAGGCGACTACCCGGTGGCAGTGCGCCGCCTTCGATCTCCTGGCGCAAGGCCAGCCAGAGCTTGCCGGTATAGAGCGGCTCCAGGGCGATCCCGGTCTGCGCCTCGAAGTCCGCCATGGCCCGGGCCAGCTCGGCATCGATGCGCCCGAAGCCACCGCGGCTGGCGTCCAGCAAGCGCCAATTCGGGTTGGTGTGCTGCGCGAGCAGCCGGTCCAGGTTGGCTTCGACGCCATGCCCGGGCGGCACCGCCAGCCCACCCACCACCTGCCAGGCGGGATCGGCGGCGCGGATCACGCCGGCCAGAGTGGTGCCAGTGCCGGCGGCCAGCCAGAGTTGCTGGCAATCGGGCCAGCCCAGGGCGGCGAGTCCCTCGCGCAGCTCGGTAACGATCGCCATGCAGGTCGCGGCGGCCGACTCGTCGCAGCCGCCTTCGGGAACCGGCAGCAGCCCGGGATAACGGGCCTGCCAGGGTTGCCAGAAGTCGGCGTCATGGCGGCGGCGATAGCCGCCATAGCCCAGCCAGTGCAGGGTCATGCCATTGGCCTGCACGTCCTCGACGGTGGGCGTCAGGCAGGGCTCGCCACGCAGGAGGCCGACGGTGGCGAAGCCTTCCTCCCGGCCCAGGGCGGCCAGCGCGTGCAGATGATTGGAGTGGGCGCCGCCAAGGCTGATGAGCCCACGGCCCGCGCCCCGAGCCAGGCGTTCGCGCCAGGGCTGCAGCTTGTAGCCCTTGTTGCCGTTATGGGCGGCGGGACGCTGATCCAGGCGTAGCACCGCCAGGCGCAGGCCGCGTGCGGCCAGAGCGGCGAGCCGCACCTCCTGGAGTGCGGCGGGGGTGGGAAACGTCATCAGCCAGGGGCTCAGAGATTGGCGACGTCACCATCGCTGTCATCGCCGCGGTGCTCGGCGCACAGCGTCGAGTGCTGAGGATCGAACTGGGCCGGATGCTCCACTCGCACCACCGGTCGGCCGCAGCGTTCGCCGTCCACCTCGGCCAGGCACACCGGCTGCTGGTGATGCTCCAGCCAGCGCTGGTACTGATCGCGACTGACCTTGCAGTGCTCGGCGACATACCCTAGCGGATCGGCGCTGAAACGCGGGACATCCTGGCGACTGAGGATCAGATGACCGGCGCCAGGCTGGAAGGTGACGAACAGGATGCCCTGGCGCGCCAGGCGCTCCAACTGGCCTTCGTTGCTGTCGCCGATCAGCTGGGCGCAGCGCTCGCGCAGCTGGCGGATGTCTTCCTGCAACTGTCCGTCCAGCTCGTCGCGGTACTTGAGTTCCACCTCGCGGATGGTCAGCTGATTCTTCAGCTCACCCACCGCCGCAGCTACCCGGGCCTCGCTTTCGGCTTCGGACTGGATGCGCAGCGCCTCGATCTTGTAGAGGGCGTTGCGTTCCAGGGTGCGCATCTGTTCGTTGAGTTCTTCACGCTCCTGGCGGGCCAGGTCGTGCTGCTGCTCCAGGTGCTGGGCCAGGGCGGCATAGCGCACCTCCAGCTCGGCCTTGGCCGTACGCAATTCGTCGGCATCGCGCTGCAGGCGCGCCAGGTCTTCCTGATGCTGGCGGGTCAGGGTCAGCAGCCGGGTGCGCTGGCCGGCGATCAGCTTGTCCAGCGCCTCCTGGTGTTCCTGGGCGAGGATGCGGCGGACCCGTTCGAGACGGGCCTCGACGTCGATGCCGTCGGCGGCGCTGGGATGGTATTCCCCGGCCAGCTCCACCTCGCCATCGCGCGGTGCGACCAGCCCCAGGCAATCGCGGATCGCCTGCCAGTCGTCGTGCTCGGCATCGCTACGCGGATCCCAGAGATCGCCCTGGTGCCAGGAGATTGGACAATGGCTGCGACTGGCCAGGCGGATCGGCCCGGCGCCCAGGTCAGGGCCGACCCCGCCGCGCTCGGCCAGCTCCACCAGCGGCAGGTCCCATTCCGGCAGCGGACTGCCCTGGGCATCGAAGGCCAGCAGGAAAAACACCGTGGCCTTGACCCGGCGATGGTCGTCCAGCAGCAGATAGACGAAGCGATGGCGCCGTCCGGCGCAGTCGAGCAGCGTCTGGTCGCCCTGCCAGAGCGCCTGAAAATCGGGAAACAGCAAGGCGCGATTCACACCCTGGTCGCCGAACCCCAGCACCACCGGGGTCAGTACCGCCTCTTCGTTCAACGTCTCTGCCATCTCTCGCCGCGTGCTCTGTCGATCCCACATGAATTCCGAGGCCGGCGTCTCGCCACCGGGCGACCGGACGTGCATCCGCGCCCGACCTCTGGCGGCGACGCCTGTATCTCGCGTCTCCGCCCGACTGCTCCGATGCGCCAGGCCCCCACCCGACGCATCAGGACGGCAGCTTAGCCAATCCTGGTCGGTGGGATGGAACAGAGGCCAGACATTGGGACGAGGATCGGTCCGGATCGGATGTTATGCGGAGTGGATCACAGAAATCATCCCTGATTGCAACGAAGAGTTACAGCTCCGCGGCCAGCCGGGTGGCTTGATCGATGGCGCGCTTGGCGTCGAGTTCGGCGGCGACATCCGCTCCGCCCACCCGATGCACCGCCACGCCGGCGCCGAGCAGCTCGTCTTCCAGCTCGCGCAGGGACTCCTGGCCCGCGCAGAGCACCACGTTGTCCACGTCCAGCACCTGCTCGGCGCCATCGGGCAGGCGCAGGTGCAGGCCGGCGTCGTCGATGCGCACGTATTCCACCCCACCGAGCGCCTTGACGCCACGCTGCTGCAGGCGCGCACGGTGGATCCAGCCGGTGGTCTTGCCAAGGCCCTTGCCGGGCTTGCCCGGCTTGCGCTGCAGCAACCAGACCTCGCGCGGCACGGCCGGCGGCGTCGCCGGGGCCAGCCCGCCACGGCTGCTGAAGCTGGGGTCTATGCCCCACTCGCGGTAGAAGGCGGTGACGGGCTCCGCCTCCTGGTGGCGATGGGTGAGGAAATCCGCCACGTCGAAACCGATGCCGCCGGCTCCGATCAGCGCCACCCGCCGCCCCACCGGCTGGCGCTCCAGCAGCACGTCCAGATAGCCCAGCACCTTGGGATGGTCGATACCGGGAATCGGCGGGACCCGCGGCGTCACCCCGGTGGCCAGGATCACCGCGGCGAAGCCCTCGGCCTGCAATTCAGCGGCGCTGACGCGATGATTGAGGCGGACATCCACCGCCAGTCGCTCCAGGCGACGCTGGAAATACCTCAGGGTCTCGCCGAATTCTTCCTTGCCGGGAATGCGCCGGGCCACATTGAACTGGCCGCCGATGCGTTCGCTGGCCTCGAACAGCACCACCTGGTGACCGCGCTCGGCCAGGGTGCAGGCGGCGGCCAGGCCCGCCGGTCCGGCGCCGACCACGGCAAAGCGGCGTGATTCGGCGGCGGGCAGGATCTGCAACTCGGTCTCGTGGCAGGCGCGCGGATTGACCAGGCAGCTGGTCAGCTTGCCGGCGAAGGTGTGATCCAGGCAGGCCTGGTTGCAGGCGATGCAGGTATTGATCTCGTCGGCGCGGCCGGCGGCGGCCTTGGCGACGAAATCCGCGTCAGCCAGCAACGGTCGGGCCATGGACACCAGGTCGGCCTGGCCAGCGGCGAGGATGGCTTCCGCCACCTCGGGGGTATTGATGCGGTTGGTGGCGATCAGCGGCACCCGCACCCGGCCCTTGAGCTGGGCGGTGACGGCGGCGAAGGCGCCGCGCGGCACCAGGGTGGCGATGGTGGGGATGCGCGCCTCGTGCCAGCCGATGCCGGTGTTGATCAGGCTGACCCCGGCATCTTCCAGCCAGAGCGCCAGCTGCAGGCATTCCTCGGGGGTGCTGCCCTGCTCCACCAGATCCAGCAGCGAGAGCCGGAAGATGATCAGGAAGTCCGGGCCAGTCGCAGCGCGGATGCCTGCGACGATGGCCAGCGGCAAGCGGCAGCGCTGGGCGAAGTCGCCGCCCCAACGATCCGTGCGGTGGTTGGTCCGCGCGGCGATGAACTGGTTGATGAAGTAGCCCTCGGACCCCATCACCTCGACGCCGTCGTAGCCGGCCTGTTGCGCCAGCGTGGCGCAGCGGATGAAGGCGGCGATCTGCCCCTCCACCTCGGCCTCGTCCAGTTCGCGCGGGGTGAAGGGATTGATCGGTGCCTGCAGCGCCGAGGGCGCCACCAGCTGGGGGTTATAGGCATAGCGACCGGCGTGCAGGATCTGCAGGCAGATACGCCCGCCGGCGGCATGCACCGCCTCGGTCACCGGCCGGTGGTGCTCGGCTTCCTCGGGCGTGGTCAACTTGGCCGCGCCCTTGGCCACCGCGCCCTCTTCGTTTGGCGCGATGCCGCCAGTGACGATCAGGCCGACCCCACCCCGCGCCCGCTCGGCGAAGAAGGCAGCCATCCGCGCGAAACCGCCCGGCCGTTCTTCCAGCCCCGTATGCATGGACCCCATCACCACACGATTGCGCAAGGTGATCGACCCCATGGGCAGGGGTTCGAGCAGATGCGGATAGCTATTAACAGGGGTGGTATTACTGGGGGCAAACTCGATCATGGCGGTCTCCGGTGGTTGGCCTTTCTGGGAAAGCCTGGCGCCACGATAGGAGCGGCGCGCCCCGGCCTCAATCACCAGAAATGACAACCTCTTTACCCAAATGCACAGCCACCCCTTGGCAGTGGCGGTCTGGTCTCCTACCCTGAGCACCTTCATCCCACCCGGCCACAGGAGCCGGGACCGCTCTGGAGTGCCGATGCGCAAGCTCGTGTTCCTGGTGCTGATCGCCCTGTTCGCCGTGCTGGCGGGCTGGGTGGCCCAGCGGCCAGCCTTCCATTATCTGTCGGACCTGCGCAGCAGCCTGGCGGTGGACCTGACCACCACGCCAGCCGCGGCCACCACCGGCAATCTATTGGGGATCGAGCCCGAGCTGATCGCCCTGGACTACGGCAATCCCGAGCGGCTGCGCCTCAAGCTCGACGCCTCTCTGGCCAATGCCCGTCGGCTGGGGCTGATCGGCACCCAGACCATCGTGGTGCTGCCCGAACACCTGGGCACACCCCTGGCGCTGATGGGCGAGAAACCCGAGGTCTATGCCGCAGCCCGCAGCGAAGAAGCCATCCAGTGGCTGCTGCTGGGCAATCCGCTGCGCGTGGCCCGTGCCTGGTTCCAGAGCGAGGGCGACCGGCGCCTGGCCGACAGCCTGTTGCGCATGAAGGCCTGGGACATGGCCAGCGCCTATCAGCAGCTCTTCGCCGGACTCGCTCGCCAGTACGGCGTCACCCTGGTGGCCGGCTCCATCGTTCTGCCCGGCCCGACCCTGGTCGACGGCGAGTTGCGGGTGGGCAGCGGACCGCTGCGCAACGTCACCCTGGTCTTTGGTCCCGACGGCAAGCCCCTGGGCCAGCCCCTGGTGCGACCGCTGACGGCACAAACGCACGGCGATGATCTCAGTCCGCCGCTGCTGCGGCTGGAGACGCCGCTGGGTCGCCTGGGCGTCATCCAGGGGAGCGACACCGGTCGCGTCGGCGTGCTCGACGATCCCCAGGTGGACCTGCTGGCGATCCCCGCCCTCGCCTCGGGCACCACCCCCGCACCGGCGCCCTTCGATGTGCAGCGCCTGCGCGCCGCCGGCATTCGCGCCGCCTTGGAAGTGCAGCTGCGCGGCCGTCTCTGGGAATGGCAGGCCGCTGGCGGCAGCCAGGCCTTTACCCCGGATGCGGCAGCGGCCACCGATCCCGCCCGGGCCGGCAGCAAGCTGATCAATCTGCGGCTATGAGTGCGCCGGCGCTGCGCCTGGGCGACCTCTCCACCGGCTTCGTGCTGGCGCTAGCGGCAGCCGTCGCCCAGCGGGGTGCCGATGCCGCCGGCCTGCTGGCACGCTTCGGCCTGACCGCGGCGCGGCTGGCCGAACCTGGCGGACGGCTGTCGATCCCTCACTACATGCGCCTGGGCCATGCCGCCTTGGAATTGACCGGTGATCCGGCGCTGGGCCTGGCCATGGGCCAGGCGATGCGCCCGGCCTTGCTCGGCCTTGCCGGCATCACCGTGGGCCAGGCGCCGGACGTGCGGCATGCCGCCGAGACGCTGCTGACCCTGGAGCCGCTCTATGGCCGCAACTACCGGGGCCGGTCGCGCTATGCGGCCCAGGGCCGCGACGCCTGGCTGCACTTCTATAGCATCAGCCCCTACAACGGCTACAACCGCTTCGTGGTGGACGTGGTGCTCAGCGCCTGGTTGGCGCTGCTGGGCACGGTGGCCGGGCAGGCGCTGCAACCGCGTCGCGTGCTCATCGAATACCCCGCGCCGGCGGATCCGGCACCCTACGCGGCCGCCTTCGGTTGCCCGGTGGAATTCGGCGCCGCCGAGAATGCCCTGCTGCTCGATGCCGCCAGCCTCAGCCTACCCGGCCCCGAACACTGCCCGGCCACCTGGCGCCAGCTGCTGGCCCTGAGCGAAGACGAGCACGGCCGCCTGACCCGGACCCGCGGGCTCACCGAGCGGGTGGTCGAGGTCATGGGGCCACTGCTGCGCCATGGCGAGCCGACCCTGGAGCAGATCGCCGGTCGACTGCGCCTGCCCCCCTGGACGCTGAGGCGCAAGCTGGCCGAGGAAGGTACCCAGTACCGCACCCTGCTCAACCTGACCCGTCGCGACCTGGCACTCGCCTATATCCGCGACACCGAGGCCAGTTTCGGCGAGATCGCCTACCTGCTCGGTTTCGCCTCTCCCGCGGCCTTCCAGCGCGCCTTCAAGCGCTGGACCGAACAGACGCCCGGCGACTGGCGACGGACCGCGCGCCTGGCCTGACCTGCGCGGTCCCCCGCCACGTGCGGCCCAGGCGCTACCAGTCGCTGCCCTGCCCAAGCAGCTCCAGGGCGTGGTGGCGCAATTCCAGCAGCCGGGGATCATCGCGCCTTCGGGGATAGGAGCGATCGACGACGATCTCGGCCAGTACCCGAGCCGGTCGCGCCGAGAACACCAGTACCCGGTCGCACAGCAGCAGGGCCTCTTCGACGTCATGGGTGACCAGCAAGGCGCTGTAGCGCTGGTGCTGCCAGAGACGAATCAGCTCGCTCTGCATGGCGATGCGGGTCAGGGAATCCAGCTTGCCCAGAGGCTCGTCGAGCAGCAGCAGCCGTGGCTCGTTGACCAGTGCCCGCGCCAGAGCCGCACGCTGCGCCATGCCCCCGGACAGCTGTCGCGGATAGGCGTTGCGAAACTCCAGCAGCCCGACCCGGCGCAGGGCCTCGTCCACCCGTTCGCGCTGGGTGGCGAGCAGGCCACGCGCCTGCAGACCGAGGGCGACGTTGTCCCAGACGCGGCGCCAGGGATAAAGGGTGGGGTCCTGGAACATCAGGACCCGGGAGTGATGCGGCCCCGAAATGGCGGCGCCATCGGCCAGCAGACTGCCACTCTGCACAGGCTCCAGGCCTGCCACCAGCCGCAGCAGGGTCGACTTGCCACAGCCCGAGGGACCCAGCAACCCCAGGCTTTCGCCGGCCGCCAGTTGCAGATCCACTCGGTCCAGCACGGGCAGCGGGCCATCCGCCAACTCGAAGGCGTGGCTCAGACCGCGCACCGCAATGACCATCCCCTTGGTTTCCGGGACTATCGAGGTTGCTGCACTCACCATTTCATCGTCCCCTTCTGCCAGGCCAGCACCCGGTCGCGGATAGCGAACAGCAGGGTGATCAACCCCGAACAGAGCAGTGCCATCACCAGCAGTGCCGCATACATGTTGGCGTAGGCTGCCCAGCCCTGGGCCCATTGCAGATACCAGCCGAGACCGGCCTTGACCCCCATCATCTCGGCCACCACCAGCACCGAGAAGGAGGCTCCCAGTCCCATGAACAGCCCGACGAATACCTGTGGCAAGGCCGCCGGGATGGCGACCCGCAGGATCAGGAAGGCATTGCTCGCGCCCAGGGTCCGTGCCACCTCGTAATAGGCGCGATCGACACTGGCGACGCCGGACCAGGTCAGTACGGTGACCGGGAACCAGGTGGCCAGGGCGATAAGAAAGACGCTCGCGCTCCAACTGGTGGGAAAGAAGAAGAAGCAGATTGGCAATAGCGCGGTGGACGGGATGGGACCGAGCAGGCGCAGCACCGGATGCACCCAGTAGCCGATGCGCTGGGACCAACCGATGGCGAGACCAGCGAGAAAACCGCAGAAGGCGCCGGCAGCGACCCCGTTGAGCAACAGCCACAGCGAGTGCGCCAGACTCAAGCCCAGCCGCGGCCAGTCGTCGACGAACACCTCGACCAGTGCCTGGGGCGGGGCGAAGAAGGGGACCGGCAGCAGCCGCAGCTTGGCGGTCGCCAGGGTCCAAAGCCCCAGTAGCAGGGGTAGCGCGATCAGCCAGGGCCCCGCACGCCGCAGCCTCGCCAGCAGCCGTTCGCTACGCCTGGGCAGTAGTGCCAGCAAGGCCAGGAGTCCGGCGACCACCGTGGCCGCTACGGCCAGTTCGCGGGTGAAAGGCCAGGGCCGCCCGTGCTCAGGATAGAACGGCAGGAACACCGCCAGGGCCAGCCAGGCCGCCGCGGCGAGCAGACCACCCCGCCAGGTGAGAGCGGTCGCCGGGACCGAGTGGATGCGCTCAAGCGAAGACGTCGGCATGGATGCTCTCCGCGAAGGCGAGGGGGTCGGTCCGCGGCCGCAGCACCTCGATCTGCTTGAGGTCACGGGCGTAGACGGCAATCTCCCTGACGAAGGCCTCGCCCACCGAGTAGTGAGCGTGGGTGTGTTCCCGCAGGATAGCCAGCAACTCCTCGCGGGAGCTGTTCACCGTGAGTGGCAGGAAGCGCTCGGCCACCACTTCGGGATGCTGCGCCGCCCAGGCGTGGGCCTGCAGGATGGCATGGGAGATGGCCGCTGCCACCGGCTTGTCCTGGCGCGCCAGGGTGCCGCTGACCCCGATCACGCAGCAGCTGAGGTTGGCGTAATCCTCCACCAAGTTGTTGGACAGTTCGACGATGCCAGGCCGCTGCTTGACCCGGTACATCATGGGGTCCGAGCCGCTGGCCGCCTGGATCTCGCCCTTGTCCAGCGCCGGGCCGAGCAGGTCCACCGGATACACTCGCCAGGTGATGTCGCGGCTGGGGTCGACGCCATGGCGTTTGAGCATCAGGGCGAAGAAGTTCTTGTCCGCCGCGGCCATGTCGGTAACGCCAATGGTGGCCCCCTTGAGCGCCGCCAGGTCGCCGGGGCCGCCCTGCCGCGCCAGCAGTCGCAGGCAACCGCCGTGGGTGCCGCCAGTGAGCTGGACGTCGAAGCCCTGCTCCAGCGCCTTGAGCCAGCGCAACGCCATGCCCACTGCGGCGTCGGCCTTGCCGGTGGCCATGGATTCCAGCAGTACCTCGGTGGAGTTGCCGAAGTTGACGAACTCCACGTCCAGGTTGTGCTGTTTGAAGATGCCCTGGGTATCGGCGACGGTCACCGGTGCCAGGCAGACGGCATTGAGATTGACCGCCAGCCGCACCTTGCGCGGCTCCGGCAAGGCCCAGCGCGCGGTGTCCTGCAGGAAATCCACCGGACTGGCCGCAGGGGCCACCCCATGGCCGGCGTGCCCTGCATGGACATCGCCCGCCTCGGCGGCGAAGCCCAGCCGGCCGACCAGCGCTGCAGCGGTAGCGGCACCCGCCATGCCGAGCAGGTGGCGGCGATTGAAGGTATGGATGGTCATGAAGCCTCCTGAACGTATCCGGGCAGGCTCCACAGCGTCGGGTGGCGTGCCGATGAAGATATAAAGAACGGATGAACCGACCTGCGACGGCCGCGGCGAGCCGCCTCCCGTCATGCCCGAGAGGAGCGAATCCACGTGCGGCGCGCATTAGCGCTAAGGCCGGACCAGCGCGATCGAGCCGATTCCGAGTCAGGTACCAGGCGCCCGCTCGCTCCCCCTGCTATCGGACGCTGAGCCTGACCGGGAACCGACGTCAGATACGCTGCGGCCATCCAATAGCGCGACGGTAAAACACCGGCGGATCATTGGTAGAATTCAATTTAGAACTAATCTAATATGCAAAATTTACATTTAATACCGATTGAATGCAGGACAGGTCATTTCTTGGCGTCGCCATTCGCCAGGGAGTCATCGCGCTGCCTGACGAGTCTATGTGGCCAGACTCGTCTTCCGGTACTGCTCAGGTCTTAACCATGTTCAAAGCCTTGCTCGCCCTGTTGCTGTTGTGCCTGGCATTGCCCCTGCGCGCCGCCGAACCCCCTGCCCAGGCGGCGACCGGCCTCGACCCCCAGCAGGCGCGCCAGGTCGCCGCCCTGCTGCAGGATCCGCAGCGGCGCCAGGAGCTAATCCTGACCTTGCAGGCCATCGCCAGCCAGCCGGCGAGCACGACCGGGACGAAGGCGGCGCCAGCGGCTACGGCAACCGCCGCCACTGCGCCAGCGGCAGCCGCCCCGCCGCCAGGCGAGGAAAAGGCGCTGGTACCGCTGGAAGCCAATGGCCTGATCGCCCAGACGCTCAGTCGCGTCGGTCGCTGGGCCGACAACCTGGGCAGCGAGCTGAACCAGGTGCAGCGGGCCGTGCGTACCCTGCCCGACTGGTCGCGCGCCAGCTTCACGTCCGAAGCGGGTCGCCGCGCCCTGCTGCAGGCCTTGCTGACCCTGGCCACCCTCTTTGCCGCTGGCCTGGTGGGCGAGTGGCTGATCCATCGGGCGCTCCGGCGCCCGCGGCAACGACTGCAGCGCCATGCCGATCTGGCCGACACCCGCGCCCGGCGCCAGGCCCAGCAGCAGGCGGCCCAGCAGTCCCCTGCTGAAGCGTCGGCACCGGCGGTCGAGGAGGCCGCTACCCGCCCGGCCGAAGCCGCGGTGGCCCTGGTCAAGACCCAGCGTGATGGCGTGGATCAACTCGAAGAGGTGCCCATCGCCCCGTCCGACAGCGCCGCACCTTCGCCAGCCGCGCCGGCGACCGAATCCACTACCACCGATTCCGCACCCGCCAACCGCGCCCGACCCAGCGCCGAGGAGCACTGGACCACCCTGCGGCACCTGCCCTTCGCCCTGGGACTGCTATTGCTGGAACTGCTGCCGCTATTGGCCTTCTGGGCCACGGCGGCGCTGCTGATCCACTATCTGGTGGGCGCGGATGCCAATCAGCGCGAGCTGGTCGGTGGCTTCCTCGGTGCCTATCTCACCACCCGCCTGGCGCTGATCGTCATCCGCCTGCTGATCGATCCCGCCGCCCACGGCATCCGCCTGCTCAAGGTCAGGACCGCCCTCGCCTGCACCCTGTTGCGCTGGCTGCACGCCTTCGTTGCCCTGGTCACCTTCGGCCTGGCGCTGGCCCAGGCCGCGGACATCCTGGGGGCCAACGAAGAGGGCCGTGAAGCCATCGTCAAGCTGGTCTCGCTGCTGGCCCATCTGCTGGTGGTAGGGCTGATCTTCCACGTGCGTCGACCGGTGGCCGCGCGGATCGCCGGGCGCCAGGACGGCAATGGTGCCCTGACCGTGCTGCGCGCCTGGCTGGGTCAGGTCTGGGCCGTATTCGCCGCCGTGTTCGTCATGGGTGGCTGGACCATGTGGGCGCTGGATATCGAGAACGGACTGCCGCGGCTGATGAATTTCGTCGCCCTCTCCGCTGGTATCGTCATCCTCGGACGCCTGGCGGCGGTGTTCCTGCTCGGCTTGCTGGGTCGGCTGTTCCAGCCGGCCACCACCGAAAGCGCCAGCGGCACCGAGCTGCACCTGCAGCGCTACTATCCGCTGGCGCGCTGGCTGGTGGGGGTGATCGTCACCCTGATCACCGTCCTGGCGCTGTTCCAGTCCTGGGGCTGGAGCGTGCTGGACTGGTTCGGCACAGGCAGCATCGGGCGCAGCCTGCTGTCCGCCTTTCTCACCATCCTCATCGCCGCCGTCATCGCCGTGGTGGTCTGGGAAGGCGCCAACGCCACGGTGAATCGTCGGCTGAGCAGCTGGAACGAACGCGGCGACACGGTGCGGGCCGCTCGCTTGCGCACCCTGCTGCCCATGCTGCGCACCGGGCTGTTCATCCTGGTCGCGCTGATCGTCGGCCTGACCGCCCTGAGCGAACTGGGCATCAACACCACGCCGCTGCTAGCCAGCGCCAGCATCATCGGGGTGGCCCTCGGCTTCGGCTCGCAGAAGCTGGTGCAGGACTTCATCACCGGCATCTTCCTGCTGCTGGAAAACGCCATGCAGGTAGGCGACTGGGTCACCGTGGCCGGTGTCTCAGGCACCGTGGAATACCTGTCGATCCGCACCGTGCGCCTGCGCGCCGGCGATGGCTCGCTGCACATCGTGCCCTTCAGCTCGGTGTCGGCGGTCAACAACATCAACCGCGGGCTGGGCAACGCCGCCCTGCGCATCAGCGTGGGCTACGGCGAAGACATCGAGCGCGTCATCGCCGAACTCAAGGACATCGGCGCAGGCATGCGTGCCGACGAGGCCTTCAAGGACCTGATCCTCGCCGATCTGGAGATCTGGGGCGTAGATGCCGTCGACGGCGCCATGGTGACCATCGCCGGGCAGATGAGATGCCTCGACAAGGGCCGCTGGGGCGTGCAGCGCGAACTCAACCGACGCATCCTCGAACGCTTCCGCGAGCGCGGCATCGAGATCGCCAATCCGCGCGCCAGTCTGCTGCTGCCCAGCGAAGCCGGTATCGTGCCCTCCTCGCCCATCCAGCCACGGCCTGCGGAGTGAACCCCGTGCAGTATCGCCAAGACGCCTTCAACGGCCTGATCATCGACGCCGCCTCGCTGCCGTCCACCCGCGAGGCCTTTGCCCCGGCGCTGGCCGAGTTGCTCGACAGCGCCCGGCGCGACGGACGCAATCTGATCTGGCTGACCCTGCCGCTGGCCCTTGGCGAACTGGTCGGGGTGGCCACCCGCGCCGGTTTCGTCTTTCACAACTGCCTGGAAGAGGAACTGACCCTGGTCTGGCGCGGCACACCGACCGCCTTCGCGCCCTTCGTCCCGACCCACAGCCTGGGTGTCGGCGGCCTGGTGCTGAACAGCCACGGCGAACTCCTGGCGATCCGCGAACGCGGCAGCCAGGGCTACAAGCTGCCGGGCGGCCATGTCGAGCTCGGCGAGGACCTGGGTCCTGCGGTGATCCGCGAGGTCTGGGAGGAAACCGGTATCCGCAGCGCCTTGCGCGGCGTGGTCGGGCTGGTGACCACCCACCCCTATCGCTTCGGCAAGTCCAATCTCTATGTGGTCTGCCGCCTCGACCCCCTGAGTGCGGAGATCGCCATCCAGGATCCGGACGAGATCGAGGATGCCCGCTGGCTGGCGCTGCCCGACTACCTGGCGGACCCGGGCAACAGCGCCTTCAATCGCGAGCTGGTGCGCAGCCTGGCCCATGCCGAAGGGCTGGCGCCCAGCGCCTTGAACAGCGAGCGCTATCCTAAGGCCGAAGTCTTTCTCGCTCAGTCGTCGAAGGACTGATCCATGCTCTCGGCCGGATGGGCGTCGCGCGGACGGCCCACCGGGCGGGCGGGAATGCCCACCACCGTGGTGTGGGGCGCCACCGGGTGCAGGACCACGCTGTTGGCACCGATCTTGGCGCCCTCGCCGATCTCCAGATTGCCGAGGATCTTGACCCCGGCGCCGATCATCACCCCGCGCCGCACCTTGGGATGGCGATCGCCCTGTTCCTTGCCAGTACCGCCCAGGGTCACCTGTTGCAGGATGGAGACGTCGTCTTCCACCACCGCGGTCTCGCCGATGACGATGCCGGTGCCGTGGTCGAGCATGATGCCGCGCCCCAGCCGCGCGGCCGGATGGATGTCGATGGCCAGCAGGCGATTGCAGCGCGCCTGCAGGTGCAGGGCCAGCAGGCGCTCGCCGTTGCGCCAGAGCGCATGGCTCAGGCGCTGGGTCTGCAACGCCAGGAAGCCCTTGGAGAACAGCAGGATCTCCAGCAGGCTGGCATAGGCCGGATCCCGCGCCAGCACGGCTTCCAGGTCCGCGCAGGCGGCCGCGGTCAATTCCGGCCACTCGGCGTGCAGCGCGGCGAAGCGCTCGGCGAGTGCCTCGGCCTGTCGCGGATCTTCCGCCAGGGCCTCGGCGCAGCGCCGCACCAGGACGGCGGCCAGATCCACCGGCTGCAGCAGCGCTCGCGTCAGGCCCTCGGCCAGGGCTGGGGCGTCGCGGCACCCTGCTTCGGCCTGGGCGCGCAGGAGTTGCCAGAGTTCGGTAGCGGAGCGAGGCGGCATGGCAGGAAAGGGTCCTTAACGGGGGGCGCCAAGCTTAGCGGGCGCGACCGCCAACGTCTTGTACATCAGGGTGGTGCTGTCTCGGCGTTCGGGCTGGCGAGCATCCAGGGCATAGCCGGGAATCCGGCCGACCACCTGATAGCCCAGGGACAGATAGAGCGGCTCGGCATGGTCGTCGCTACGGGTGTCCAGGGTCAGCAAGTCCCGCCCCTGGGCCTGGGCGGCCGCCTCCACCGCCTGCATCAGCCGACGCGCCAGCCCCTGGCGACGGCAGTCCGGATGCACCAGCAACTTGACCACCTCGGCGCGGTGCGGCTGATTGGCCGGGGTATCCAGCACCAGTTGCACGCTGCCGACCACCCGGTCGCCCTGCAGCGCGGCGAACAGCAGCCGGGTACCCTGGGCCAGGCCCGGGGCCACGGCCTCGGTCCAGAAGCGCCGATTCACGGCGTCACCCAGCGGCAGGATGAAGCCGATGCTGGCGCCCTGCTCGACACAGGCGGCCAGTAGTTGCTGGAATTCATTCAGATGCCTCGTGAAAGCGGCGGCATCGAGCTGTTCGATACGCAGGGAAGCACTCATGGACACACCTCAGATCATGAACAGGAGATAACGGGCGCCCGCCGGGCCGCTCAGGAAGCGACTGCTACCCCAGAGGCGATAGCGCAGGCAGTCGCCGACGCCCAGCCGATAGGGCTGCTCTTCGATCCACAGCTGCAACTCGCCTTCGAGCAACAGCAGATGGTGTTCGAGCCCGGGACGGGGCGCTGCCTGATAGCGGATATCCACCCCTGGCCCCAGCTGGCTCTCGATGACCTCGCCCGCCAGCGCCTGGGCCGGCGGCGAAACCGAACGACGGGTGAAGGCCTGCTCGGGATCGGCCCAGATCTGCTGCGCCTGGCGCTCGACCTGGGCCGGATAGGCGCTTTCCACGCTATGCAGCAGGCGCGTCAGGGTCAGGCCGTAGGCCGAACAGAGCTGCCCGAGAACCGCCGTGGTCGGGCTGACCTCGGCATTTTCCAGCCGCGACAGCGTGGCGCGACTGACCCCACTGAGGGCCGCCAGTTGGTCCAGCGACAGCCCGCGCTCCAGGCGCAGGGCCCTGAGCCTGGATGCCAAACGTTCATCGAGCATGACCACCTCCCATATTGGGGATTTTTTCTCACAAAAGAGAGAACAGCACAAGCGTCTCGTAGTGGGAGAGCCCCTTGCTTCTAACTTTCGCCCTGACTATCGCCTTAATCTTTATCGGAAAAATTATTAGCTTTTAAATATTGATGACTACAGACATTATCGTCTGCCAACTTTACAAAAGGCTCTGGAAGACACCTTTGCCGAGCTCTTGCAGATCACTGAAAGAACGACCCGTAACAATTACCGCTCAGAAAAAAGCGCCTTGCCAGCGATGATTTCGGCCGTGCAAAAGAACCAGCGTCGAGAAAAATCGTCTCAGCCTCCAGCAGCAAAAAAATCAGCGATGACGCACCCTGCGACAAAATATTTCAAAAGATTTCACTCTTTTCAGCTGTGCGTAAGAAATTCTGCTAGCGAACCTTCCGGATTCTTTTACAACTCCTGTACAGCCTTTTTACCAAGGGCTCTGGCACGATCATGGTCATCATCAACCTTGTATCCAACTTGAAGTCCGTCGAATAAAACCACCCTCTATCACCACATTCGAACCGCCCTTACAAAACCCTACTCTTAATAGTCGAGCCGCTTGGCCTTTGCGGGTACGGCGTTCGCTTCATCAATAACCGTAATTGGGAGAAGTCCTCATGGCTAACAAGAGCAGCAACCCAGGCAACTTCGCCAATAATCGCGACCGCGCCGCCGAGGCCGGACGCAAGGGTGGGCGTGCCAGTGGTGGCAATTTCGCCAACAATCCCGCTCGTGCCTCCGAAGCCGGGCGCAAGGGTGGCCAGAACAGTCATGGCACCCGGCGCACAGAAGCAGAGAGCGAAGCGGCCGCGACCTGAAATCCACCGTTTTGCCGGCAGCCTCCTGTCCTCCACGCCAGAAGGCTGCCTCTGTATCCCTGCCAGACCAGTACCCCTCTCCTATTGCGCCTTCCCAAGTGAGCCCCAACTCACATAAATGCATGGCCGTGCTACCGTTATCGGACAGCCCGAGTGGCCCTTAGGGCTCACTCCTTTCGCCCTCGTCCGCCTGCACCGGTGCCCATGCTCAACAACATTCGCATCCAGAACAAACTCTTCGCCGGCTTCGCCGCCATCATCGCCCTGGTGGTCCTGCTGCTCTGGCTGACCTATGCCGCCTTGCAGAGCCTGGTCGACGCCAATCGCTGGGACAGGCACACCGCCGAGGTACTGCTGTCGGTCACGGCGCTGGACAACAACCTGCTCGAAACCCGCGCCAAGTTGCGTACCTACTGGTATTCCGGGACCGCCACCGATGCGGAGACCGCGCGCCAGGCCCTGCCGTCGCTGGCCGCAGCCCTGCGTGTGCCACAGCAACTGACCCAGGACAATGTCAGTCAGCAACAACGCTTCGCGCGCCTGATCGCCGAGCTCGATAGCTGGCGACAGAACACCTTCGAACCGCTGCTGCGCCTGCGTGCCACGGGTAATCTCAGCGCGGTCCAACTGGCCAACGAGCCGCTGATCGACAACCTCACCAGCCAGGTCGCGGCGATGCGCCAGGAGATCCAGGCTATCGCCGATGAAGAGCGACGCCTGTCCGCGCAACGCGCCGGTCATACCGAGGAGGTACGCAACCAGCTGACTTGGACCCTGGTTGCCGGCGGTGCCCTCTGCGTGCTGCTGGCCGCGCTCATCGCCTGGCTGCTCTCCCGTCATCTGCTGCGCTCGATCCGCCGCCTGACCGCTACCGTGGCGCGCATCTCCGCGGGCGAAAGCGGCGCCCGCGTGGACGTGCAGGGCCGAGACGAACTCGCCCAGGTGGGGCTGGCCTTCAACCAGATGGCCCAACAGATCCAGGACGACCATGCCCGCGAGCAGGTCCTGATGCAGCGCCTGCGCGCCGATGTCGACGATCTGCTGAGCGTGGTCAACCGGGCTGCCGCCGGTGATCTCACCGGACGCACCGCGGTCAGCGGCGATGACGCCATCGGCCAGCTGGCCCGTGGCCTGGGCAAGATGATCGAAGACCTGCGCGGGATGATCGCCAAGGTGCAGCGCGCCGGCATCCAGGTGACCTCCTCCACTACCGAGATCGCCGCCTCGTCGCGCCAGCAGGAAGCCACCAGCATCGAACAGGCACAGACCAGCGTGGAAGTGCTGAGCACCACCCGGGAAATCGCCGCCAACGCCAATGCCCTGGTGCGCACCATGGAGGAAGCCGTGCAGGTGGCGGACGAGACCACCCAGGGCGCGGTGCAGGCGCGCAGCAACCTGGCGAGCATGGACAGCACGATGCAGCGCATGGTGGCGGCGACCGACTCGATCAATGCCAAGCTCGCCGCCCTGTCGGAGAAGTCCAGTCATATCAACAAGGTGCTGACCACCATCACCAAGGTCGCCGACCAGACCAATCTGTTGTCGCTCAACGCCGCCATTGAGGCGGAAAAGGCTGGCGAGGCGGGCCGCGGCTTCTCGGTGGTGGCCACCGAGATCCGCCGGCTGTCGGACCAGACCACCGCCGCCACCGACGACATCGAGCAGATGCTCAAGGACATGAATTCCGCGGTATCCGCCAGCGTCATGGGCATGGACAAGTTCTCCGAAGAGATCCGTCGCAGCGTGCAGGAGGTGGCCAGCGTCAGCGATCAGTTGGCCGGGGTGATCGAGGACGTGCAGAAATTGCCGGCACGCTTCGATATCGTCCTGGAAGGCATGCAGTCCCAGGCGGTTGGCGCCGGCCAGATCGCCGAGACCATCACCCAGCTCAACGACAGCACCCAGCAGACCACCGAGGCGCTCAAGGCCACCAGCGAAGCGGTGCAGTATCTGCAGCAGGCGGCCCAGGACCTGCAGAGCAGCGTCGCCACCTTCTCGGTCACCCGTTGACCATGCAGATCCTGGTCTTCCAGTTGGCCGACGCTGCCGCGGCCCTGCCCACGACGGCGATCCGCCAGGTGCTGCCCTTTCTGCAGCTGACACGGTTTCCCGCCGCGCCACCCGGAGTGGCCGGGCTGATGAATCTGCACGGCGCAGCCATCCCGGTGGTGGACATCACCGCCATGAGCGGCGGACCGGCCGCCCAAGCGCGCCAGGACACCCGCATCCTGCTGGTCGACCATGCCCTGCCCGATGGCACCCGTCGCCCGCTCGGCCTGGTGGTGGAAAGCGTCGCCGGCGTGCGGCGGATCAGCGCCGCCACGCCTCGCCCCGCGGGCATCCGGCTGCCTGACTATCCCTGGCTCGGCGAGGTGCTGGAGACGCCAGAAGGCCTCTGGCTGTGGCTCGATCAGGATCGTTTGCTGTCACCTGCCCTGGCCGCCCTGCTGTTCCAGGAGGCCGCGTGAAGCTCGATCCCCGGCTGGCGCCCCTGGTGCGGGCGCGCACCGGCCTGGCCATCGCCGACGACATGCTCGGCCGCGCCATTCGCCAGCGCCTACGCGAGCGCCAGGAGAGCGATGCCGAGGTCTATATGGCGCGCATCCTCGACGACGAAAGCGAATTCGCCGATCTGCTGGACCTGCTGGTCATTCCCGAGACCTGGTTCTTTCGCGACCCCCAGGCCATCGCCCATGCCGCGCGCTTCGCCCAGGAGCGCCATGCCCGCAGCGGCGCGCCGGTACGCCTGCTCAGCCTGCCCTGCTCCACCGGTGAAGAACCCTACACCCTGGCCATGGCGCTGTTCGATACCGGCCTGCCGGCCCAGGCGTTCCAGGTCACCGCGGTGGACATCAACGAGCCGTCCTTGGAGCGCGCCCGCCGCGGCCTCTATGGGCGCAACTCCTTTCGCGCTCGCGACCTGGCCTTTCGCGAGCGCTATTTCCAGCCCGAAGGCGATCGCCAGCGTCTGACCGAACGGGTGCGCAACCAGGTGCGCTTTCGTCAGGGCAACATCCTGCAGCTGGGCAGCCTGCGCGACGGCGCCCCCTTCGACGTGGTGCTCTGCCGCAACCTGCTGATCTATTTCGACGACCAGACCCAGGGCCGAGCCCTCAGCCACCTGGCCGCGCTCATGCACGACGACGGCCTGCTCTGCGTCGGCAGCTCGGAGATGGTCAGCGCCATGCGCCATGGTTTCGCCAGCCTGGGCGTCGCGCACGCCTCGGCGTTGATCAAGCGCCAGGCGGACACCGCCGATCCGCTACGGCCGCCACCGCCTGCGGCGCCCCGGCGCAAGGCCGCGGTGCGCCCGCCGCCCCCGGCGACGACGCTCCCTACCCGCCTGCGGGCCAGAAGTGCTCCCGCATCGCTACCGACCGCGCCCATCCCGGCCGCCTGCCCGCCCCTGGAAGAAGCCCAGCGGCTGGCCGATGCCGGACGAGGCGCCGAAGCCGAGACACTGTTGCGCACCCTGCTCGATACGGATCGCAGTCAGGCTGGTGCCCATTTCCTGCTGGCGCTCATCCTGCCCGATGCCCGCGCCGCCGAGGCCGAGCGGGCGCTACGCCAGGCGCTCTATCTGGAGCCGGAGCACTATCCGGCCCTGTGCCGCCTGGCGCTGATCTGCGAAAGAGCCGGCCGACTCGACGAAGCCGGACGCCTGCGCGACCGCGCCGCGCGCATCCAGACCCGTGCCGGTGACGACGCATGAGCCTGAACCGCGAACTCAGCGCCCTGGAGCGTGCCGACTGGGCCGAGCGCTATGCCGAACCCCTGGACGATCGCCAGGCGCAGTCGGCCAGTGCGCTGGTCTTTCGCCTCGGCGCGGAATGGCTGGGCTTGCCCGGCGGCTGTCTGGTCACGGCCACCGAACCCACCGCCGTCCATCGGGTGCCCCACCGGCGTTCGCCGCTGCTGCGCGGTATCGTCCCGGTACGGGGTCAGTTGCAGCCCTGCATCGCTCTGCAGCTGCTGCTGGCGGTGGCCCCGGGCGAGCAGACCGGCGGTTTTCCGCGATTGCTGCTGCTGCATATCGGTCGCCGTGACTGGGCCGTGCAGGTGGACGAGGTGCTAGGACTGCAACGCTATGCCCCCAGCGAGGTGCAACCGCCGCCCGCGACCCTGGGCGGCGAGTTGCTCAGCTACCTGAGTGGCGTCTATCGCGAAGGCGCGCATCAGGTCGGGCTGCTCGATCTGCCGCGCCTGGAGCGGGCCCTGGAAGAGGCGCTGCGATGAGTCAGCCACCGCGCGATGTGCGCGAGATGTCCCTCTACGATCTCTTCGCCAGCGAGGTGCAGAGCCATCTGCAGGCGTTGGACAGCGGCTTGTTGCGCCTGGAGCGCGATTCCAGCGACACCGGGGTGATCGAGCCGATGATGCGGGCGGCCCATTCCATCAAGGGCGCGGCGCGCATCGTCGACCTCGACGGCCTGGTCGAGCTGGCCCACGCCATGGAGGATTGCCTGGTCGCCGTCCAGGCCGGTCGCCGCCACCTCGGTCCGGCGGACATCGATCAGCTGTTTCGCTGCGTCGACGTCCTCGGTGAGGTCAGCCGCCTGGACGAAGCCGCCAGCCAGCGCTGGCAGAGCGAACAGCGGGATGCCCAGCGGGCGCTGGCACAGGCGCTGAGCGCTGGCGCCGCTGCCCCTGCCCCGATGGCGCCAGCGCCAGCCCGGGAGCTGGCGCCCGCCGTGGCGGAAGACCCGGCCCCCGAAGCCGAGCGCAGCCGTGATCCGCTACGGGTGGACAGCGGCCGCTTCAATCAGATTCTCGCCCTCACCAGCGAGGCCCGGGTGATGGGCCTCGGTCTGCACGGCCTGGTTCAGGGCTTCCAGGGCTATCGCGCGGAATTGCAGGGGCTGTTCGGTCAGGCCAATGCGGTCAGCAGCGACGTGCGCCAGCGCCAGGAAGGCCTGCTCGATCGCTACCAGCAGCAGCTCCAGGCGCTGGAAGCCTACGAACGGCGCCTGCTCGGCGTCTGCCAGGGGCTGCTGGACGAGGTGCTCGGGGTGCGCATGCGGCCACTGCGCGATGCCGTCCAAGGCTTTCCACGGCTGGTGCGTGACCTGGCCCGGGGGCTGGACAAGGAGGCCGTGCTGCAGGTCGAAGGCGCCGATACCCTGATCGACCGCGAGGTGCTGGCGCGGCTGGAAAGTCCGCTCAATCACCTGCTGCGCAACGCCGTGGACCACGGCCTGGAAACCCCGGCCGAACGCCGCGCCCTGGGCAAGCCCGAGTGCGGCCAGATCCGCCTCGAAGCCCGGCATGTCGCCGGGCGCCTGCAGGTCAGCCTGCACGACGACGGCCGCGGCCTGGACCTGGAACGCATCCGCTCCGCGGTCATCGCCCGCCGCCTGAGTCCGCCGCCGGTGGCCGCCGAACTGAGCGCGGCCGAGTTGCTGGAATTCCTGCTGCTGCCCGGCTTCAGTCTCAAGGAGACGGTGACCGAGTTGTCCGGTCGTGGGGTGGGCCTGGACGTGGTGGCCGATGCCATCCGCGCCCTGGATGGCGAAGTCCGCCTGGAAACCCGCCCTGGCCTGGGCTTCACTACCCACCTGCTGGTACCGGTCAGTCGCTCCATCGTCCGCGCCCTGATCGTCGACATCGCCGGCGAGGCCTATGCCCTGCCGGTCAACCGCATCGAACGGGTACTGCGCCTGGATCCCGCCGAGGTCCACGCGCTGGAGGGCAAGGCCTTCTTCCTGCTCGGCGAGGATCGCCTGGGCCTGGTCGCCGCCTATCAGTTGCTGGAGCTGGAAGGCGCGCCGCCCAGCGGCGACCTGGCGGTGCTGGTGATCGGCAGCGGGGCGCGCCGCTATGGGCTGGTGGTGGATCGCCTGCGCGGCGAGCAGGGCCTGGCGCTCAAGCCGCTGGACGAGATCTTCGGCAAGCTACGTTCGGTCACCGCCGGGGCCCTGCTCGACGACGGCAGCCCGGTGCTGCTGCTGGACGTCGCCGATCTGCTCACCGGTATCGAGCGCCTGCTCGGCGAGGGGCAGCTGCGTCAGGTGCAGGGCGGTGCCGCCGTCGCCACCCGACGGGTCAAGCGCATCCTGGTGGTGGACGACTCCCTCACCGTGCGCGAAATGGAGCGCAAGCTCCTGGAAGGCCAGGGCTATCAGGTGGAGGTCGCGGTGGATGGCATGGACGGCTGGAACGCGGTGCGCGGCGGCGAATTCGACATGCTGCTGTCGGACATCGACATGCCGCGCATGAATGGCATCGAACTGGTGGAACTGGTGCGCCGCGATCCGCGTCTGCATGCCCTGCCGGTGATGATCGTGTCCTACAAGGATCGCCCCGAAGACCGCCTCAAGGGCATGCAGGCCGGCGCCGACTACTATCTGACCAAGGGCAGCTTCCACCACGATGCCCTCATCACCGCCGTACAGGACCTCATCGGAGCGCCATGAGAATCGCCATCGTCAACGATCTGCTACTGGCCACCGAAGCCCTGCGCCGCCTGCTGGCCAGCGATGGGCGCCATACGGTCGCCTGGATCGCCCACGACGGCGAGGAAGCGGTGGCCCGTTGCGCCGAGGACCGTCCCGACCTGATTCTCATGGACCTGCAGATGCCGCGGCTGGACGGCATCGAGGCGACGCGCCGGATCATGGCGCAGTCGCCCTGCGCCATCCTCATGGTCACCGCCACCCCCGACGATTGCGAGGGGGTGTTTCGGGCCATGGGCGCCGGTGCCCTGGACGTGACCGCCACCCCGGCACTCAGCGGCAGTGCCGATGGCGGTGCCCTGCTGCGCAAGATCGCCCGCATCGAGCCTCTGGTGCGCCTGCCGGAACGCGCCGCCCGCCCGCAGCTGGTCAGTGCCGCCGCACCGACCGAGGACGCTCAAGCGACGCCGGACACCCTGGTCGCCATCGGCGCCTCCACCGGTGGGCCGGCGGCCCTGGTGAGTCTGTTCGAAACCTGGACGCCGACCTCCGAGGCGAGCGTGGTGCTGGTGCAGCACATCGATCGGCGTTTCGCCCCTAGTTTCATCGGCTGGCTCGGGACCCAGATCGCCTGGCCGGTCACGGCGGCCATGCCCGGCGCCCTGCCGCAGCCCGGTCAGGTCTCGGTGGCCCTGGGCGACGATCACCTGCTGCTGGATGCACGTGGCCGCTTCGCCTATACCGTCGAGCCGGCCGATTATCCCTATCGTCCCTCGGTGGACGTGTTCTTCGCCAACCTCGCCAGCCACCCGCGCCGGGTCGGCAAGGCCCTGGGCATCCTGCTGACCGGCATGGGACGGGACGGCGCCAGTGGCCTCTACGCCCTGCGCCAGAGCGGTTGCCCCACCCTGGCCCAGGACGAGGCCAGTTGTGCCGTATACGGCATGCCCGCTGCTGCGGTTAGAATGGGCGCCGCGGAACGTGTTCTCAGCCCCACGCAGATCGGTGCCTGGCTGCAACGGCGCTTCGGCAACAGCTCGCGTAGCATGACATGACCGGTCGCCAACAGGAGCGTTGGACGGCGCAGTGGCAGGGATTGGCCAAGGTGAGACGCGGGATGCCTGACCCCGCCCGCACAAGGACTCGCAGTAATGGCCACGAATGAGGGCAGCACTCTGGACAGCCTGACCGCACCCAAGGTACGCCTGCTGCTGGTAGACGATCAGTTGATCATCATCGAAGCCCTGCGGCGGATGATCGCGGATCAGCCCGATATCGAGCTGCATTACTGCCTGGATGCCCACCAGGCGGTCAACATGGCCCTGCAACTCAAGCCCACGGTGGTCTTGCAGGACCTGATCATGCCCGAGATCGACGGCCTGGAAACGGTCCGACGGTTCCGTGCCGAGCCGGGGCTGCGCGACGTGCCCATCGTGGTGCTTTCCTCCAAGGAAGATCCCCAGGTCAAGGCGCAGAGTTTCGCCACCGGCGCCAACGACTATCTGGTCAAGCTGCCCGACAAGCTGGAGCTGTTGGCGCGGGTGCGCTACCACTCCGAGGCCCATGTCCTGCGCGCCCAGCGCGACGAGGCCTTTCGCTTCCTGCGCGAGAGCCAGCGCCAGCTCGCCGAGGCCAATATCCAGCTGCAGAAGCTGGTGGCCATCGACAGCCTCACCGGCATCAACAACCGGCGTCATTTCGACCAGACCTACGAAGGCGAATGGCTGCGTGCCCGGCGCAATCGCCAGCCGCTCGCCCTGCTGCTGTGCGACGTCGACCACTTCAAGCGCTACAACGACACCTATGGTCATCTCAGCGGCGATCTCTGCCTGAAGAAGGTGGCGGCGGTGCTCACCGAACAGCTCAAGCGCCCGGCCGACCTGGTGGCCCGCTACGGTGGCGAAGAATTCGCCATGGTATTGCCGGAAACCGATGCCGAAGGCGCGCGCAAGGTCGCCGAAGGCTGTCGCGCAGGGGTCGAGCGGCTACAGGTCGCCCACTCCGGCAGCGACCTGGGCTTCGTCACCATCTCCATTGGCGTCGGCAGCATCCAGCCGCAAAGCGGCGACGATCATGAAGCCTTTATCGAACGCACCGACCAGGCGCTGTACCAGGCCAAGGCCGAAGGCCGCAACCGGGTGCATCTGGTCGAGGGCAGCGGCAAGGACCTTCCAGCCTAGGGACGCGGCGGCACCGACCTAGAAGCTGCGACTGACCAGGCGATCACGCCCCTCTGCCTTGGCCTGATAGAGCAGGTCGTCGGCGGCCTTGAGTAGACCGTTCGGGGTCTGCTCGGGGGTCGGATTGCAGCAGGCCAGGCCCATGCTCATGGTCAACCAGAGGCGATCCTCGGCCAGCGGATGGGCGATGCGCAGTTCGGCGATGCCCTGCCGACAGCGTTCCAGCACCGCTTCCGCGGCCGTGCGCGAGGCGCCGGGTAGCAAGAGCACGAATTCCTCGCCGCCGTAGCGCGCCAGGCAATCGCGCTCGCGGATGCGCTGCTCCAGCACCTGGGCGACCCGCGCCAGGGCCTGATCCCCGGCGCCATGGCCATGGGTATCGTTGTACTGCTTGAAATAGTCGATATCGAGCATGGCGATGGCCAGGGCGCCGCGCCGGCTGACCGCCAGCTGCCACTCGATGGTCAGCTGCTCGTCGAAGCGGCGGCGATTGCCCACGGCGGTCAGCGGATCCATGTGCGCCAGCTGTTCGAGCAGCCGCCGCTGGCGGGCCAGTTGCAGGTGCAGCCGCACCCGCGCCAGCACCGCCAGCGGATTGAAGGGTTTCTGGATGAAGTCGCTGGCGCCCAGTTCGAAACACTCCACCTCGCGATGCAGGTCGTTGGCCGCGGTGATGAAGATCACCGGGATGGCGCTGGTCTCGGCGCGGCGCTTGAACAGCTGGATCAGCTGCAGGCCGTCGATGCCGGGCATCACCACGTCCAGCAGGATCAGATCGGGGTGTTCGCGGGCGGCCTTGGTCAGGGCCTGGACCCCGCTCTTGGCCAGCATGATGCGCGCCTCATCGCGCAGCAGGTCGCCGAGGACACGCAGGTTGCTCTTCTGATCGTCGACGATGAGGATCAATGGCAGGTCGGGACGACGCCCCTCCATGGGCAGTTATCCCGACCGTTGTCCGGCCTGCCGCACCCGCCGCAGCAGATCCGCGGTGGCATCGGCGGCATGCTCGAACTCGACGTCATTGACCCACTCACGGATGCGCACCAGATCGGCGCTGTGGGGGGTGCTCACACAGGCGCGCAGCAGGGTGTCGAGCAGTTCCTCGGCGGCGAAGTCCGACGTCTGCAGCAGTCCGACCAGGCGTTCGAGCAGGGCCTCCAGTTCCTCGACGGTGGCTTCCTCGTCACCCGCGACCTCGACCAGGATCTCGTCGAGGGACGCCAGGCAGCGCTCGGCTTCGGCGTGCAGGCGGCGCACGTCCTCGCCGATGGGCTGGGCCAGGCGGATCCGGTTGGTCAGGCGTTGCGCTGCTTCCTGCAGGGCGATGGCACCGACATAGGCGGCGGTGGCCTGCAGGCCATGGGCGCACTCGAACAACGCGGTGACATCGTCCGCTGCCCGCCAGGCAGCGATCCGCCCCGGCAGTTCGGCCTGTTGCACGCGGAAATCCCGCATCAACTGCTCATAGAGTTCGGCGCTGCCACGCAGCAGGCGCAACGCCGACTCGGGTTCGAGCGCCGCACTGGCACGGGCACGCGCCAGCACGCCGGCCTCCTTGATCTCGACCACCTCCTCCACCGCCTTGCGCTCGGCGCGCTGCAGCTGTTCGAGGTTGGCCCAGGCGGCGATGATGCGAAACAGCTCGGCGGGATCGAGCGGCTTCACCAGGTGATCGTTCATGCCGGCCTCCAGGCAGCGCTCCCGATCGCCCGGCAGGCCGTTGGCGGTCATGGCGATGACCGGCAGCCCGGCCAGCGCCGGGCGGGTGCGCAATTCGCGGGTGGCCGACAGGCCGTCCAGGCGCGGCATATGGACGTCCATCAGCACCAGGTCATAGCGCTGCCGTTCCAGCTGGTCCAGCGCGGCCTGGCCGTCTTCGGCTACCTCGATGAGGATGCCGCTGCCCTGCAGGAAGCCGATGACCACCTGGCGATTGATGGCGTTGTCGTCCACCAGCAGCAGGCGAATGCCCTGCAGATCCACCACGCTCTGGCCCACCGTCGGGGTGGCGACCGGCGCCAGTCCCAGACCGGCCAGCAACCGCTGCACAGCGGGACCGGTGACGGGCTTGTCGAGGAGTTCCAGGCCGCCCAGGTCTTCGCCCAGGCTACGCACCTCTTCCGCCTCATAGGGCGAGGCCAGCAGGGTCAACGCCAGCTCCGGCTGCCGGGCCCGCAGCTGACGCGCCAAGGCCAGACCGCATTCGGCGCCCAGGCGCCAGTCGACGATGGCCAGCTCGAAGACCGACGTGGCCATGGCCGCCAGGGCCTGCTGGGTGGATTCCGCTTCCACCACCTGCATGCCCAGTTCGCGCAGGCGCTGCCCCAGGGTCCGCCGGGCCAGACCGTGGTCGTCCACCAGCAGGACCTGCCGGGAGGTCTGGCTGAGCGGCCGCTCGGGCTCGCCCACCACCGACAGGGTCAGGCGCAGGGTGAAACAGGAGCCCCGCCCGGCTTCGCTGTGGACCTCCAGGGTGCCACCCATGAGCTCGGTGAGCTGGCGGGAGATCGCCAGGCCCAGTCCGGTACCGCCGTAGCGGCGGCTGATGGAGCCATCCGCCTGGGTGAAGGGTTGGAAGAGTTGCGCCTGCTGGGCTTCGGTCAGACCGATGCCGGTGTCTTCCACCGCCAGGCTGAAATGGGCGCGACCGGCTTCGCAGACGGCGCCAACGCGAACCAGCACATGGCCTCGCTCGGTGAACTTGACCGCATTGCTCAGCAGATTGACCAACACCTGCTGCAGGCGCAGCGGATCGCCTTCCAGCGCCAGGGGAATGTCCGGACCGCAATCCAGCACCAGCTCGACGCCCTTCTCGTGGGCCTTGAGCGCACAGAGGTTGAGGGTGCGTTCGAGCACCTTGGCCAGGTTGAAGCCCAGCTGTTCGAGTTGGGTACCGCCGGCCTCGTTGCGCGAATAGTCGAGGACGTCATTGATCACGCCCAGCAGGGTCTCGCCGGAGTCGAGGATCTTGCCGACGTGACCACGCTGTTCGCTGGACAGGCGCGTGCCCAGGGTCAGGCGACTGAGGCCGATCACCGCGTTGAGCGGGGTGCGGATCTCGTGGCTCATGGTTGCCAGGAACAGCGACTTGGCCGCCGCCGCCTCCTCGGCGCGAATGCGCGCCTGGTCCAGCTCGCGGGTGCGTTCGCCGACGCGCTGCTCCAGGGTCTCGTAGATCTGCGCGTGCTCCAGGGAGATCGCCGCCTGGGTGGCCAGGATCCCCAGCACCTGCAGGCGACCCGGGGTGAAGGCCTGGGCCAGCAGGTTGTTTTCCAGATAGAGGATGCCGATCAGGCGCCCCTGGCGCAGGATCGGCAGGCAGCAGACCGAACGCGGCCGGCGCGCGCGGATATAGGCGTCGCGGACGAAGCGGCCGGCGCGGGCGGCGTCATCGAGAATCACCGGTTCGCGCTGCCGGATCACCTGGGACACCAGAGTCAGGGGCACCAGGCTTTCGCCGGACTCCTGTTCGTTAAGGGACAGCGGCAGGCTCTGCAATACCTGAGGCTCGGCCGCGCCGCTGCAGACCGAGGCCTGCACCAGCCAGCGACCGCCTTCGGGCAACAGCAGCAAACCGTGCTGGGCACCGCCCTCCTCCAGGATGATGCGCATCATCCGCGCCAGCAGCTGGTCCAGCGCCAGTTCGTTGGAGATGGTCTGCAGCGACTTGAGCACCGACAGCCAGTCCAGCCGCATCATCTCGCTGGTGGATTGGCCCTGAGTGCGCTGCACGGTCAGGGCATTGGTCTCGGCGGCGCGCAGCCAGTGCGGGAATTCGTTTTCCAGCGCCTGGGCCTTGGCCACGGCGCCCCAGTGCAGATAGCTGCGCTGGGCATCCTGCAGATAGGTCCGGGCGATCCGCGGACGCTGTTGTTCCAGCCAGAACCGCCCATAGAGTTCCTCGACCAGCGCCGCGCCCTGGCGGAAGCCATGCAGCCGCGCGGATTCCAGGGCCTGCTCGTAGAGGTCCATGGCGGCCTCGACGCGGCCCTCGCGGCGCGCCCGCTCGGCCGCCACCAGATCGCGCTTGTGGGCGAAATTTTCCGGGCAGTGCGCCGCCCAGCCGCTCAACCGCTCCTGGGCGGCCTCGATCTTGGCCAGCGCCTCGCCCGCCAGTTCGCCCTCGGCGAGCAGGATCAACGCCTGGTAGAAGGCGTGCTCGGCGATGCTGAACCAGCCAAAGCTCGCCGCCAGCGAAGCCTCCATGGCCTCGGCGTGCTGCCGTGCCTGGGGCAGTCGGCGAAACAGCAGCGCCGCCTGCATCTTGTTGAAGTCGTAGTAGTTCAGACAGAGGACATGACCGCTGTCCTGCATCTGCCGCACCAACGCCGCTTCGTCCTGGCCCTCCTCGTCCCAGGTCGCCTGACCCGGGGTGAGGCCCTGCAGCAGGCGCAGCGACTGGCGCAGGATGGTGAAGATCTCCAGGGTATTGGGATCGCCGACCCCCAACAGGATCCGCTCGATCTCCGCGGTTTCCCCCAGGATGTCGTCGAGCGGCGCGCCGGCGTGCTGCAGGTGCTTAAGAATGTGGAAGGCGCTGTAGGCGGTGAAGATGACGTCGCCGGTACGCTGACCGGCCGCCAGGGCCTCGCGCAGCAGGGCGACGTTGTCCGCGATGGGGGTCGACCAGGGACTGTTGGTCACCGCGAACATGGTGTAGACCTTGCACTTGAGCGGCAGATTGCCGGTGCGATCCACCAGGTCGACGGCCAGCCGCCCGACCTGGTAACCCAGTTCGTAGCGGCCATGGAAGGCTGACAGCAACGAGCCGTAGTTGGCGTAGCCGAAGGGCGAGAGATCGCCATTGCCGTACTGGATCGACAGCTTGACGATACGCATGACCGCCAGCAGGCTCATGGGCAGGTCGACGTTGATCGCCGGGCCCCAGAGCAGGCCCAACAGGCGGATCAGCAACTGGGCACGCGGGTCTTCCATGCGCGGCAGATCGAGTAGCGCCGCGGGATGGCGCTCGGCGAGCCAGGCCTCGACCTCGGCACTGTCGCTGCCGATGGCCTGATTGATGTCGTCCGGTGCCTCTGGCCAGGGCTCGCCCAGCACCTGAATGCCGGCCTTGGCCACGGTCAGGGCTTCGGTGAAGCGCCCGAGGCCGCTGTAGAGGTCGATCTGCAGGGCGCGGACCCCGGCTTCTTCTAAGGTGCTGCGGGCGCGCGGCAGCAGCAGTTCGCAGATGCGCAGGGCTTCGGTGGCATCGCCACAGAGGTGCGCGACCTCGGCCCATTCCCGATGCAACTGGAACAGCAACACATGGCGGGTCTCCCAGGCGCCGGCGTCGATCAGCGCGACCGCCGTGCGCAGAAAGGCCTGGGCGGCCGGATAGGCGTTGGCCTGGCGCGCCTTGCGCGCGGCGTCCAGATTGAGCTCCAGCAGCTGCAGCCGCTCGGCGGGCGTCTCGATCAGCGCCAGGGCCAGATTGAGGTGACTGACCGCGTCCAGCCGCGCGGTGCTGCCTTCGGCGAGGTACAGCTGACCGGCGCGCAGGTGGACCCGCTCGCGCTCGGCAGACGCCAGCAACGAGTGGGCGGCATGGCGCACCTGATCGTGCAGGAAGCTGTAGTGCGTGGGCGTGTGCTCGCCCACCTGGCCGCCTTCGGGTTCGGTGAGCAGCCCCTCCTGTACCAGCGCCTGGCAAAGTCGGCGGATATCCGCGGGGGATTCCGCCATCAGCGCGGCGAGGCGGTCGCTGGAGAAATGAGTGCCCAGGCAGGCTGCCCATTGCAGCAACTGCGAGGTAGCGGTCGGCAGGTCCTTGAGCTTGCCGACCATGAAATCGACGACGTTGTCGTAGACGTCCAGTGCCTGGAGCCGGGCCAGCTCCCAATGCCACTGGCCGGTCTCGCCATCGAATTCCAGCAGGCCTTCCTGTTGCAGACTGCGCAGCAGCTGTTCGATGAAGAAAGGATTGCCGAGGGTCTTGTCCAGACAGAGCCCGGCCAGGGCCGCCTGGTCCGCGGCCGGCGCCGGCAGCAGTTCGGCGATCAGCCGCTCGATCTCCACCCGCGACAGGGGACCCAGCGACAGGGTGCGGATCAGGGCCGCGCCCAGCAGCCGCTCCAGGCCGCTGCCGGACAGTTGCTCTTCCCGCAGGGTCGCCACCAGCAGCAACGGACCCTGGTCGGCACGGGCCAGCAGGCGCTCGATCAGTCGCAGCGAAGCACTGTCGGCCCATTGCAGATCGTCCAGCCACAGCAGCAGCGGACGGGTATCCGCGGCAAAAGCCAGCAGCAGCGCGATCACGGCTTCGTCGAAGCGCTGCTCGGCCTGCTGCGGCGGCAATTCGGCCACTGGCGGCTGGGGACCGAGCCAGGCGGCCAGCTCCGGGGACACTTCGGTCAGCACCCCGGCGTTGCCGCCCAGGGCCTCGACCAGGCGAGCGGCGAAGGGCTCCCCCAGGGTCTGGCCGATTTCCACCAGTTCGCGCAGCGCCTGGCGCAGGGCGCCATAGGGCACGCCGCTGCCAAGGGTCTCGAACTTGCCATGGGCGAGCAGCACCCGCTCGCCCTGGCGGCGGACGAAGGCCTGCACCAGCGCCGACTTGCCCACCCCGGAAGGGCCGCTGACGAAGACGGCTTCGATCCGGCCCAGGGTCGCCCGCGCCAGCGCCTCTTCCAGCAGCCGCAGGGGGGCTCCGCGGCCCTGTAGGGTGCGTACCGGTACCAGTCGCGCGGGCGGATCCTGCTCGCCCAGGGCGAAGGGGCTGCGTTCACCCGCCTGATGGGCCGCCTGGCAGCGCTGCAGATCGCGCAGGATGCCGAAGCAGCCCTGATAGCGCTCTTCGGCGGCCTTGGCCATGAGCTTGTCCACCAGCGCCGCCAGCATGGGCGGTACCGTCGGCACCCGCTCGACCAGCGAGGGCGCTCGCATCGCCAGGTGCGCGTGCACCAGTTCCAGGGGGTCCTGGGCGCGAAACGGCGGCTCGCCCGCGAGCATCTCGTAGAAGGTCACGCCCAGGGCATAGAAGTCGCTGCGATAGTCCTGGTGACGTCCGGTCCGGCCGCTCTGCTCCGGCGCCAGATAGGTCAGCGAGCCCTCCAGGCGGGCGTCGCCGCCCTTGACGGCACCAAAGACGGTGGCGATGCCCAGATCGGTCAGGCGCAGACTCCCCGTGGTGCAGTTGCAGACGATGTTGCGCGGATTGAGGTCGTTGTGGGCGATGCGCAGCCGGTGCAGCCGGGCCAGGGCGCGGACGATGGCCAGCGCCCAGTCGAAGAAGTCGTCCAGCGCCAGCGGCCCGGCGGCGAGCAGCTCGGCCAGGTCGGTACCACCGATGTCTTCGAGTACCAGTACCTGGCGGCCCTGGAATTCCAGCAGTTCCAGGGCCGCGCTCACCGCGCCGCTGGCGCTGGCGCGCCGGGTCAGCTCGAACTCATGGCGCAACCCGGCCTGGGCCTGGGGCGTCGGATAGTCGGCGGCCAGCTGCTTGAGGATCACCGGCTGACCATCGGCCAGGCGCGTGCCGCGGTAGATCAGGGCATGGCGACTTTCGCTCACCTGCGTCTTGCAGCTATAGCCTGGAATCCTCAACACCGCGCTCGCCTCGATCCTCGGCCAACCGGGCACACCGGGTCAGCACCTCAACTATTTCCGTTGCCTTGCTAAAGTCCCAAGGGAACTTTTCGATAAAGTGATATTACCTTAGCCATCACTTGGCATTCGTCCACTGGTGCAACAATTTGCACACTTCGGAGCAATAGGCATGGAAGCTATCCCTTCTGTCCGCAAGATCGCCATTCTGGGTGGCGGCGTGTCCGCCGTCACCGCCGCCTTTCGTATTACGAGCGAGCCCAACTGGCAGGAACGCTATCAGCTCACTCTCTACCAGCAGGGCTGGCGACTCGGCGGCAAGGGCGCCAGCGGGCGCAACGCCGAAGACCACCAGCGCATCGAGGAACACGGCATCCATGTCTGGTTCGGCTTCTACTACAACGCCTTCCATAGCCTGAGGCAGTGTTACGAGGAGCTGGACCGACCCGCCGGCGCGCCCCTGGCGACCCTCGACCAGGCCTTCTTCCCGCATTCCCATACCGCCTTCGCCGACAACTTCCAGGATCAATGGACCACCTGGCCCATCGACACCCTGGCCCTGCCCGGCAAGCCCGGCGAGGGCTGGAACCCCAAGCCGTTCATGGGCGCCCTCGGCGATCTGCTGGAGTGGCTGCTACGCCTGGGCGAGGTGGACGATACCCCGCCAACCGCCGCGCCGACCGGCCTGTTCGCCCGCCTGCGTGCGCACTGCCGCGAGGAATTGCAGGAGCTGGCCCTGGACGAAGCCGAGCGGCACCTGCAGCGCGCGCGCACGGAATTGCCCGACGGCGTCGATCATCCGTTGCTGTTGTGGCTCCTGCGCAAGGCACGCAGCCTCCTAGGCGAGATCCTGCACGAACGCAGCCAGACCCAGGTCGGCGCTCACCGGTTGTGGCTGCTGATGGATTTCGGCCTGACGGTACTTATCGGCATGCTCGCCGACGAGGTCTATTCCAAGGGCTTCGAGATGCTCAACGCGGAAACCTTCCAGGCCTGGCTGAGCCGCCATGGCGCCAGCGCCGCGACCCTGGACGGCGCCGTGCTCAAGTCGCTGCATGGCGGCATCTTCGCCTATCGCGACGGCGATCTCGCCCAACCCGATGTCGAGGCCGGCACCGTGCTGCGAGCGGCGCTGCTGGCCCTGACCACGTCGAAGGGCTCCTTCATCTGGCGCATGCAGGCAGGCATGGGCGACGTGGTCTTCGCGCCCTACTACGAGGTGCTGGCCAAGCGAGGCGTGAACTTCAAGTTCTTCCATCAGGTGACCGGTATCGAGGCCGCCGACGAGGGCCAGGGACCGCGGGTGACCCGCCTGCAGATCCAGCGCCAGGTATCGCTCAAGCAGGAGCCCTACCAGCCCCTGGTGGACGTCAAGGGCCTGCCCTGCTGGCCTTCGGCGCCGCTGTACGCGCAGATCTCCGACGACGTCGCCCAGCGGTTACAGGAGCAGCACATCAATCTGGAGTCCAACTGGAGCGGCTGGTCGGGCGTTGAACAACTGGAACTGCAGGTCGACCGCGACTTCGACGAGGTGATCCTGGGTATTTCTGTCGCCGGTCTGGCCGATCTCTCCCCCAGCCTCTGCGCCCTGGATCCGGCCTTCGCCCGGATGACCCGGGCCGTCGCTACCGTGGCTACCCAGGCGGTGCAGCTCTGGCAGGATCGCGACGTCTGGCAACTGGGCTGGACTGGTTCGCCCCAAGGCGGCCAGGCACCGGAACTGCTCGGCTTCGCCGCCCAGGCGATGGATTCCTGGGCCGACGTCAGCTATCTGGTGGCGCGCGAAGACTGGTCGAGCGGCACCCCGCCCCAGGACATCAGCTACTTCTGCGGCGTCTTCGCTGCCGACGCCGCGCCGCCCATCGGCACGCAGAACGACTATCCCGCGCGCCAGGCGGCCCGGGTGCACCAGGCCTTCATCGACTTCATGAACGGCAACCTGCGCGACTACTGGCCGGACGCCGGGACCGACCAGGGTTATCGCTGGGAATACCTGCTGGCTCCCGCCACGGTCAGTGGCGTGGCGCGCTTCGACTATCAATACTGGCGCGCCAACGTCGACCCCAGCGAACGCTATGTGCAGAGCGTGGCCGGCAGCAGTCGCTATCGCCTGGCGACCGACGGCAGCGTCTGCCGCAACCTCTATCTGACCGGTGACTGGATCCACAATGGCTTCAACATGGGCTGCGTGGAATCGGCGACCCTATCCGGCCTGCAGACCGCTCGTGCCGTCCTCGGCCACCGCGAGATCCTGCCCGGCGAGGACGCCTTCCAGTGACGCCACCGCCTGGGCCGTCGCGTAGACAGCGCAGCGGTCCACGGCGGGCGGATAGGCGGGTTGGTCGCCATCCAGGTAGTTCAACAGCTCGGGGGCCTGATTCCACTCGGCGGCCTCCCGGTACAGCTTGCGCAATTCCAAGCGAATCCAGCCATCCATGAGACGTACGCCCAGCTCCTCGATGCCCAGGCCATGTCCTTCGATCACCTCGCGATCGGCCTCGGTGAGGGGATAGTGCGGCGGATAGAAGTCGGCCAGGCTGACCAGCAACTTGACCGAGAAGCCACGCGGATCGGCCAGCAGCGCGCCCAGCTCAGCGAACAGCGTCGCCTCCTCCACCAGCGCCTGGGCGAACATCAGCCGATACAGGGTGATGTTGAGAAACAGCTGACCCACCGCGTTTTCCGCGCGGGCGTCCTCCTGATGCAGGGCGAAACCGGCCAGGATGGAGGCATTGTGCGCCCGGTACCAATGGCGCGGCGTGGGATCGGCGATAAAGGTCAGCCAGCAGCGCGTCGGATAGGGCGCCTGGTCGCCTGGCAGCTGGTGAGTCGCCAGGCAGCCCGCCAACTCGGACAGGTAGATGAAGTGCAGATTGACGTTGCGCCACCAGGCGCTGCCCGTCACCGGATCCAGGACGCCAGCCTGGATTTCCCAGTCGAGAAAGGCCAGTTCCGAGTCGCCATAACTCAGACCATCGTTATCGTTATCGGCGTCGCCGAAGCTCCTGTAGAAATCTTCACGGACCGCCCGCCGCCTGGCGGGCAGATTCTCGATCTGGCTACAGAGTTCGGTGGTCGCGGCGACGGCGTCTTCGTAGGTATACATGGCGTCCTTGCTCTAATTGTCGACATCCTGCGCGATCATGGCGTAATGGCATCGTCGGCTTCCACGCGCAATAGGCTGAACGCACTAGAAGAGCGCTCCAGCGGACGCCCCTCCAGACGCCAGTCCCCCTTGAGCGGATCACCGCTGCGGGCGATGACCACCACCGGTCGCACCTGGCGATAGTCGGACAGCTTGCGTTGGGGCAGCATGGCATTGCCGTCATCCAAGCGCACCCGGCGGGGCAGATCGGCGACCCGCAGCCGCCGTACCGCCAGCGGCGGACCGGGCTGATCCACCGCCAGCGCCAGCACGAAGACACTGTCCTCGGGCCGCACCCGCTGCGCCACCGCGGGCGCCAGACTGACCTCCACCTCCAGCCCCGGCGTGGTCAGCACCTGACCAGCGGCCCGCGCCGCGCGCTCCGCCCGGGTGACCCCTTCGGCCAGGGTGCCGCGCAGGGGATCGGCCGGCGGCAGCACGGCGACTAGGCGCTGCCAGTAGCCTGCCGCATCGGCGTAGGCGCCCCGCTCGTAGGCGGCCATGCCCAGCAGTCCCAGGGTGGTGGGCTCGCCGGGATTGGCGGCCAGGGCTTCGTCGGCCAGGGCCTGGGTGCGGGCATCCAGCTGGCGCCCCGCGGCGAAGAAACGGGCCTGGGCCAGTTGGCCGAGGACCTCCGCCCGCCGGCCATCACGCGAGATGACCTGCTCGAAGGCCGCTACCGCGGCCTGGTAGCGGCCCAGGCCGGCATAGGCGCGCGCCAGCAGATACCAGTTGTCGGCCGCCTGGGGTTGCAGTCGCGTCGCCGCTTCCAGATCGGCCAGCAGCGCCTGGGGCGACGCTGGCGGCGTAGCGAGGCGCTGGCTCAGCTGCAGCGCCGGCCAGGCGCCAAGCAGCAGATAGAGCCCCAGGGCCAGGACCGGGCCGCCCAGGGCGACCGCGACACCCAGGCGCCGGCCCTGGCGCAGCGGCGAAGAACCCTCGGCAGGACTGTCGGCGAGCAGGCTGCGGCCCGCCTCGGCTTCGGCCAGCGCCAGGGCCTGGATGTCCAGCTCCCCCCGTGCGGCCCGCGCCCGGGCATCGGCCAGGCGTTCCTGATAGAGGGTACGATTGAGCACCGCCCGCTGATCCGCCATGACACGTCCACCGCGCAGCAGCGGCACCAGCAGGATCAGCACCGCCAGGATCAGCAGCAATCCCGCCAGCCCCCAGAAGGTCAGTATCACGGCTCCTCCTCCGCCTGCAGCTGCGCCAGTCGCTGGCGTTCGGCGTCACTCAGCGTCTGCTCCGGGCGGCGGCGCCGCGTCAGGACCAACAACAGCCCGGCCCCAGCCAGCAGTGCCAAGCCCGGCAGCAGCCAGAGCAGCAGGGTGCGGCCCTCGAAGGGCGGCCGGTAGCGGATGAATTCGCCGTAGCGCTGCTCCAGGAGGGCGATGATCTCCTCATCGCTCCGCCCGGCCGCCATCAGGCGCTGGATCTCGCGACGCAGATCGCCGGCGATGGGCGCATTGGAATCGGCCAGGTCCTGGTTCTGGCACTTGGGACAGCGCAATTCGCGGGTCAGCGCCTGGAAGCGCGCGCGTTCGGCGTCGTCGCGAAAGCCATAGGGGTCGATGGCCGCCTGGCTCAGGGTCGACCAGACCAGCAACAGGAGCAGCCAGCCGACCCTCATGGCGTCGCCACCAGGGCTCGGTAGCGCGGCCCGAGGTCTGCGTCCCAGACGCGCTGATCGACCACCCCGACATGGCGATAGCGCACCACGCCGCGGGCATCGATGAGAAAGGTCTCGGGCGCGCCATAGACGCCCAAGTCCAGGCCCAGCCGGCCTTCGTCGTCGCGGATATCGAGCTGGTAGGGATCGTGGAATTCCGCCAGCCAGCGCCGAGCGCTGGCATTGTCGTCCTTGTAGTTGATGCCGTGGATCACCACGCCCTCGGCCTTGAGTCGAGTGAGCACCGGGTGCTCTTCCCGGCAGGCCACGCACCAGGTGCCCCAGACATTGACCAGCGCCGGGCGGCCGAGCAGATCCTGCCGGGTGAACAGTCGCTCATCCTGCACGCCCGGCAAGGAAAACGCCGGAAAGGGCTGGCCGACCAGCGCCGAAGGCAGCGCCTGGGGATCGCGATGGAGCCCGCGAAAGAGCAAGCCGGCCAGCACCAGAAAGGCCAGCAGTGGCAGGCAGAGCAACAGGCGACGGCGCATCAGGCGGACTCCGTGGCAGCGACAGGGGAAGACGAGCGCCGGCGGCGATAGCGCGGATCGGCCAGGGCCAGCAGGCCACCCAAGGCGGTGAGCAGGCCGCCGAGCCAGATCAGCCGGACGAAGGGCTTGATTTGCAGGCGCACGGCCCAGACGCCCTCCCCCAGCGGCTCGCCGAGGGCCACATAGAGATCGCGGGTCAGGCCGGCATCGATGGCCGCTTCGGTCATGACCGCGCCACTGGCCAGATAGCGGCGCTTCTCCGGGGTCAGCAGGGCGATCACCCGCCCCTCACGCTCGACCTGCAGCAGCGCACGCTCGGAGGTGAAGTTCGGCCCTTGGTAATGCTGGGTCCCGGCGAAGCCGAAGCGATAGCCCTGCAGCTCGACATGCTCGCCCGGCGCCAGGCGCAGATCGCGTTGCACATCCAGCTGGCTGGCCAGCACCACGCCCAGGGCCAGCACCGCCAGGCCCAGGTGCGCCAGGTGCATGCCCCAGTAGCTGCGCGGCTGGCTGCGCAGGCCACGGCGCCAGCCCAGCGCCAGCACCTTGCCCAGCACATCGCGCAGCGCGGTCAGCAGGATCCAGGCCGCCAGCGCCAGCACCGCCAGGATCCCCGCCCTGGGCTGGTCCAGCCACCAACCGGCGAGTCCGGCGAGCACGGCGCAAGCCAGCAGGATGGGCGCCAGCAAGCGGGCCAGCCAGCGCCCCGGGCTGCTTTTCCAGCGCACCAGCACCCCGACGCCCAGCGCCAGCATCAGCAGCGCCATCAGCGGCACGAACAGCAGGTCGAAATAGGGCGGCCCCACCGACAGCTTGGCACCCGTCAGGCTGTCGATGATCAGCGGATAGAGGGTGCCGAGCAGCACCATGGCAGCGGCGGTTACCAGGATCAGGTTGTTGATCAACAGCAAGGCCTCCCGGGAGGCCAGGCCAAAGGACGCCGAGCCGCCGAGCGCCGGTGCGCGCCAGGCGAACAGCGCCAGCGAACCGCCGACCACCAGCAGCAGGAAGGCCAGGATGAAGACGCCGCGAGTGGGATCGCTGGCGAAGGCGTGCACCGAGGTCAGCACCCCCGAGCGCACCAGAAAGGTCCCCAGCAGGCTGAGGGAAAAGGCAGCGATGGCCAGGAGCACCGTCCAGCCCTTGAACAGGCCGCGCTTCTCGGTCACCGCCAGGGAATGCAGGAGCGCCGTCCCTACCAGCCAGGGCATGAAGGAGGCGTTTTCCACCGGATCCCAGAACCACCAGCCCCCCCAGCCCAGTTCGTAATAGGCCCACCAGGAGCCCAACACGATGCCGCAGCCGAGAAAGGCCCAGGCCAGCAGCGTCCAGGGCCTGGCCCAGCGCGCCCAGGCAGCGTCCAGCCGACCTTCCAGCAGCGCTGCCACGGCGAAGGCGAAGGCCACCGAAAAGCCCACATAACCCATGTAGAGCAGGGGCGGATGCAGGATGAGACCCGGGTCCTGCAATAGCGGATTGAGATCGTTGCCCTCCCGCGGAAATTGCGGCAGCAGGCGCGCGAAGGGATTGGAGGTGGCGACCAGAAAGGCCAGGAACCCCGTGGCCACCAGCCCGAGGATACCCAGCACCCGCGCCAGCAGGGCCTGGGGCAACTGGCGCGAGCAGACGGCCACCGCCAGGCTCCAGCCCGCCAGGATCAGCGCCCAGAGCAGCAGTGAGCCCTCGTGGGCGCCCCAGGTGGCGCTGACCTTGTAGTACCAGGGCAGGCGACTGTTGGAGTTGGCCGCCACATAGGCCACCGAGAAGTCGTCCTGGAGAAAGGCCCAGATCAGGGCCGCAAAGGCCAGCGCCAGGAACAGCCACTGGCCAAAGGCGGCCGGGCGCGCCAGCCGCATCCAGTCGACCTGACCGCGCCAGGCGCCCAGCAGCGGCAAGGTGCCCTGCACCAGGGCCATGGCCAGCGCCAGCAGCAGACAGAGTTGCCCCAGTTCCGGGATCATGGCGCCGGCCTCGCGCCGTCCAGCGGCCGCCCGGCCTGGCGCAGCGCCTGGCTCACTTCGGGGGGCATGTACTTCTCGTCGTGCTTGGCGAGGACCTGGTCGGCCACCAGGCGGCCTTGGTCGTCGAGTCGGCCCAGGGCCACCACCCCCTGCCCCTCACGGAACAGGTCCGGCAGGATGCCGGCGTAGCTCACCCGCACCTCGCGCTGGAAGTCGGTGATGACGAAGCTCACCGCGAGGGAATCCGCGGCGCGCACCAGGCTGCCCTGCTCCACCATGCCGCCGGCACGGATGCGGGTGTCCCGCGGCGCCTCACCCTGGGCGATCTGGCTCGGGGTATAGAAGAGGTTGATGTTCTGCTGCAGGGCGCTGAGGGCCAGCGCCACCGCGCCCCCCACCCCCAGCAACAGCAGCAGGATCCACAGCAGCCGGCGACGACGAAGCGGATTCATGGCCGCCGCTCCCGTAGCCAGCGCTGGCGCAGTTCCCGCTCCAGCCGGCGACGCGCCCGCCAGCCGTGCAGCAGCAGGCCGCCGAGGATGACCAGGGTCAGGCCGAAGGCCGGCCAGACATAGAGGCCATGACGCCCCATGCCAAGGGTTTGCGCCCAGTCCACGCCGCTCACGCGCCCTCCTCGCCGAGTTCCAGGCGTACCCAGCGACTGCGCCATTCGCGCCTGAGCACCTCCAGGCGCATGCGCTGCAGCAACACGCCGGCAAAGAACAGGTAGAAGCCCAGCACCATCACCAGCAGCGGCAGCCACATGGCCGCGGGCATCGGTGGACGCTCCACCAGGCTGAAGGTGGCCGGCTGATGCAGGGTGCTCCACCACTCCACCGAATACTTGATGATCGGCAGATTGACCGAGCCCACCAGCGCCAGGATGGCGCAGGCCCGGGCGGCGCTCTCGCGATGGTCGATGGCCTGCCCCAGGGCGATCACGCCCAGATAGAGAAACAGCAGCACCAGCATCGAGGTGAGCCGGGCGTCCCAGATCCACCAGGTGCCCCAGGTGGGAATGCCCCACAGCGACCCGGTAGCCAGGGCGATCACCGTCATCCAGGCGCCGATCGGCGCGGCCGCGCGCAGGGCCACGTCGGCCAGCTTGAGGCGCCAGACCAGGCCGACGGCTCCGGCGACCGCCAGCAGCAGATAGCAGGACTGCGCCAGAAAGGCGGCCGGCACATGCACATAGAGGATGCGAAAGCTGTCGCCCTGCTGGTAGTCCGGCGGCGCCAGGAACAGCCCCCACACCAGACCGACGGCCAGCAGCAGTCCGGCCAGCGCCAGGCAGGGCCGCTGCAGCCGGCCGGCCAAACGATAGAAGATGGCGGGAGAGCCCAGGCGGTGCAGCCAGGTCCAGTTCATGTCGTCCTCGTCATTGGGCCGCGCCGATGCGCAGGCCGGCGGCGACCGCCAGGGGCGCCAGGGTCAGGGCCAGCAGGGTCAGGCAGCCCAGCCAGAGCAGCAGCCCCGTCACCGGCAGACCCAGCCGCGCCGCGTCCAGGGTGCTGGCGCCCAGGATCAGCACCGGGATCTGCAGCGGCAGGTTGAGCAGCGCCAGCAGCAGGCCACCACGGGCCAGGCCCACGGTCAGGGCCGCGCCGATGGCGCCGATCAGCGTGAGGGCCAGACTGCCCAGGGTCAGGGCCGCTAGGGTCGCTGGCAGGGCCGCGGCGGGCAGCCCCAGCATCAGCGCCAGCAGCGGCGTCAGGGCCACCAGGCCAAGGCCGGCGAAGCACCAGTGCACCAGCAGCTTGAGCAGTACCAGCAGCGGCAAGGGCTGGGGCGCCAGCAGCCAGAGTTCCAGGGAGCCGTCCTGCCAGTCGCTGCGAAACAGGGCCTCCTGGCCCAGCAGCAAGGCCAGCAGCAAGGCGATCCACAGCAGTCCCGGCGCCAGGGCGGCCAGCTGCTGGCTATCGGGACCCAGCGCCAGGGGAAACAGGGTCACCACCAGGGCATGGAAGGCCAGGGGCGTGAGCCACAGCGCCGGACGGCGACAGGCCAGGCGCCCTTCGCGCCCGAGGATGGCCAGCCAGGCGCCGCTCATCGGCCACCGTCCAGCCAGAGCAGGCGATGCCCCTCGGGCAGGACCTCCAGCTCGCGATGACTGGTCAGCACTATGGCGCCACCCGCGGCGCAATGCGCGCGCAAGCGCTCTTCCAGCTGGGTGCAGCTGGCGGCGTCGAGGGCGGTGAAGGGTTCGTCCAGCAACCAGAGTCGCGGCGGCGCGGGCAGGTGGAGACGGGCCAGGGCGACGCGGCGGCGCTGACCGGCCGAGAGCTGCCTGCAGGGCTCATCCGCCCAGTCGGCCAGACCCAGCGCCGCGAGGGCAGCCAGGCAGGCGGCCGGCGTGGTCGGGCGCCAGAGATTGGCCAGGCTGTGGAGATTTTCCAGCGCGGTCAGCCCCTCGGCGATCCCGGGGGCATGACCCAGCCAGAGCAGTTCCGCCGCCGCGGGTCGGCGCACCTCGCCCGCATCCGCCGGCAACAGTCCCGCCAGGATGCGCAGCAGGCTGGTCTTGCCGCTGCCGTTGACGCCACCGATCTGCAGCGACTCGCCTGCCGCCAGGCCCAGGCTCAGGTCGTCGAACAGCAGGCGACCGCCCCGTTCGCAACGGAGCGCGACGGCGTCGAGCAGGGGCTGATTCAAGACAGGCGATCTCACGGCACTAAAGTCGGTCGGGCGCTGGCCGTTAACCCGGCACATGCCCTTGAAGGCGCGCCATTATACACAGGCGATTCCACCGGACCTGCCCGATGACCCCCATCTCCGCGATCCCACCCAGCGTCGGCGTCACGCCCGCCCTGCCCGTCCGGGCCGCGGCGGCGCAGGCGTCGGATGCCGGCGCGCAGATCCTGCAGGCCCTGCAATCCCTCGATGACCTGATACCGCCCGGCAGCACGGCCACCGCCGAGGTGCTCGCCACCCGTCCAGCCGGCCAGAATTTTCAGTTCCTGCTGCAGCTGCAGCTGGCCCAGGGCGGCAGTGTCCTGCTCACCACCCAGAGTCCGACCAATAACCTGCCGGTGGGCAGCCAGCTGCTGGTGAGCACCCTGGGCTCCACCCAGCTGGCGGTGCTGCTGCAGAGCCTGGAAGGCGACGCCCCGCCACCACCGCTGCAGCAACTGGACCTGCGCCAGCTGCCGGTGGGGACCACCCTGCAGTTACGGGTGCTGAGCAGCCTGCTGCAACAGCAGCCCGGCGCAGCACCCACCTACGAGGTGATCGCCAAGGCCCTGAGCTCCAACCTCGAAGGCCGCCAGCTCAAGCTGGAGTCAGCTCGTCCGGTGCCGGTGGGCAGCCTGTTGACCGTGGTGATCAAGGACCGCCAGGAGGTCACGGTGCTGCCCATGGCTCAGCGCCTCGACCAGCTCGACATCGACCGCCAGCTGCAGGGCCAGGGCCAACGCCAGCTGTCGATGAACGCCCTGCTGCAATGGCTGGAGGACGTCCCCGAGGCGGAGCTGCCACCGTCGGTGGGGGCCGCGCTCAAGGCGCTGCTGGCCAATCTGGAGCACACCGAGACGCTCACCACCGCCCAGGGCTGGACCCGCGCCCTGGCCCGTAGCGGCTTGCAACTGGAGCAGCAACTGCTGGAGCGCGGCGGTCCCGATCTCCAGGAAGACTTCAAGGCCAACCTGCTGCGCCTGGTGGATCGACTGCTGGCCAGCGTACCGGGCGATGCCCTGCGCAATCCCCAGGTCGCGGCCCAGGCCGCCCAGCAGAATCTCCCCGACGCCCTGCGCCGGGCCCTAGGCGGCGCCGCCACTGCCAGTCGCCAACCCACCGCCCTGGACTTTCCCCTGGGCGAACGCGACGGTCGCGGCCTCAGCGCCGCCAACGCCGAACTCGACGAATTGCTGCAACTGGCCACCGGCGTCATCGCCCGCCTGCAGACCCACCAGCTCGCCAGCCTGGCCCAGACCCAGGTCCTGCCGGACGGCTACTACCTCTCCACCTGGCAGACCGAGATTCCCTGGCGCGATGGCGAGCGCCTCGGTGCGGTGCAGGTGCGCTTCCAGGAAGAACGGCCGCCGCCGGATACCCGCGGCGAAGCCCGCGACAGCCTGTGGAAGGTGGAACTGGCCTTCGACCTGGCACCGCTCGGCCCGCTGCAGGTACGGGCACAGCTGGCCAGCGGCCGGCTGTCGAGCGAGTTCTGGGCGGAAAAAGGCGCCACCGCGACGCTGATCGATACCGAATTGCCCCATCTGCGCGACCGCCTGCTGGCCGCCGGCTTCGTGGTCGGCGACCTCAGCAGCCGCCAGGGCCGCCCTGCGCGCCATCCGCGCACCTCTCTCGAACAACGTTGGATCGACGATACCGCATGAGCACGTCCGCCCCCCGCCAGGCCATCGCGTTGTCCTATGACGGCAGCAGTGCACCCATCCTGTCCGCCAAGGGCGACGCCGAACTGGCCGAACTCATCCTGGCCACAGCCCGGGAGCACGAGGTGCCCATTTACGAGAACGCTGATCTGGTGCGGATCCTGGCGCGCCTGGAGCTGGGCGCGGAAATCCCCGAGGCGCTCTACCGCACCCTGGCCGAAATCATCGCCTTCGCCTGGCACCTCAAGGGCAAGTGCCCGGCCCACCTGGCCGACCAACCGGACCTGTCCTACGGCTGGGAGCGGATGCCGTAGGTTGCGGTTGAGCGCAGCGAAGTCCAACAGCCGGGCTTGGACGACACGTCGAAACCCGTCCAGATCTCGGCAGCGTTGGGCTTCGCTATGCTCAGCACCAACCTACGCCCGGTTTCAGCGACCCTGCAACGAATGCCCGACGACGCCCTTCTCTTCCACCTTGGCGGCGTCCCAGAACGCGTCCATCTCCTCCAGGCTGGCTTCCTGCGGCGTGCGCCCCTGGGCTTTCAGCGCCTCTTCTATATAGCGGAAGCGTCGCTCGAACTTGGCGTTAGCCTGGCGCAGGGCGTCTTCCGCATCGACCTGCAGGTGCCTCGCCAGATTGACCATGACGAATAGCAGATCGCCCACCTCTTCCGCCACCTGGGTGGCCTGGCCGTTGGCCATGGCCTCGCGTACCTCGTCCAGTTCCTCCTGGATCTTGGCCACCACCGGCGTGGCATCGGCCCAGTCGAAGCCGACATTGGCGGCGCGCTTCTGCAGCTTGGCCGCCCGACTCAGGGCCGGCAGCGCAGCCGGCACGTCATCCAGCAGCGACAGCTGCTCGGGCGCCGCGGCCTTCTCCGCACGCTCCTCGGCCTTGATCTCTTCCCAGCGCCGCTTGATGGTCGCCTCGTCCAGCCGTGGCAAGTCCAGGGGGCCATGCAGGTCGCCATCGGGAAAGACATGGGGATGACGCCGCACCAGCTTGCGGGTGATGCCGTCCACCACCTGGGCAAAGTCGAAATGGCCATCCTCACGCCCCAACTGGCTGTAGTAGACGACCTGGAACAGCAGATCGCCCAACTCGTCGCGCAGCTGGGGAAAATCCCGCTTGGCGATGGCGTCGGCGACCTCGTAGGCCTCTTCCAGGGTGTGGGGCACAATGCTGGCGTAGTCCTGGCGCAAATCCCAGGGGCAGCCGTGCCGGGGATCGCGCAACCGGGCCATGAGGTGCAGCAGGTCGTCGAGCTGGTACATGAGTGAATCCTATCGCTGGAAAAAGCACGAGGCGCCAGAGGCGCCTCGTGGGGTCGTCGCCACACCGCTCAGGCAGTGCGATTACGCCGGGCTTCGATGATATTGGGCAGCTGGGAAATGCGCCCGAGCAGGCGGCCGAGGGCGTCCAGGCCGGGGATCTCGATGGTCAGCAGCATGTTGGCGGTGTTTTCCTCGCGATTGGAGCGGGTGTTCACCGCCAGCACGTTGATCCGCTCGTTGAGCAGGATCTGCGAGACGTCGCGCAGCAGACCGGAGCGGTCGAAGGCCTTGATCACGATATCGACCGGATAGGTCTGCACCGGCACCGGGCCCCAGCTCACCTGGATGGTCCGCTCCGGCTCGCGACTGGCCAGCTGCAGGGCATTGGCGCAATCCTGTCGGTGGATAGTCACGCCGCGGCCGAGGGTGATGTAGCCGACGATGGCGTCACCCGGTACCGGCTGGCAGCACCCAGCGATCTGGGTCAGCAGATTGCCCACCCCCTGGATCTGTACATCGCCGCGCTTGCCCGGCTTGTTGGTGGGCTTGCGCGGGAGGAGATCGAGGGTATCGAGGCCCTTGTCCGGCTCCACCAGCTGCTGAGCGGCGTGCATCACATGGGCCAGGCGCAGATCGCCGGCGCCCAGGGCCGCGAGCATGTCCTCGGCGCCCTTGTAGTTGACCTTCTCGGCCAGGGTGTTGAAGTCCACCGGCGGCAACGCCAGGCGCGACAGCTCGCGCTCGACCATGGCCTTGCCGGCGGCGACGTTCTGGTCACGCGCCTGGAACTTGAACCAGTGGACGATCTTGGCCCGGGCCCGCGAGGTGTTGACGTAGCCGAGGTTGGGGTTGAGCCAGTCGCGGCTGGGCGAACCCTGCTTGCCGGTGATGATCTCCACCTGCTCACCGGTCTGCAGCTGGTAGTTCAGCGGCACGATGCGGCCGTTGATCTTGGCGCCGCGGCAGTTGTGGCCGATCTCGGTGTGCACCCGATAGGCGAAGTCCAGCGGCGTTGCGCCCTTGGGCAGGTCGATGGCGTGGCCGTCGGGGGTGAAGACGTAGACCCGGTCCGGCTCGATGTCGACTCGTAGCTGATCGGCCAGGCCGCCGATGTCGCCCAGCTCCTCGTGCCATTCCAGCACCTGACGCAGCCAGGAGATCTTTTCTTCGTAGTGGTTGGAGGCCGATTTGACGTCGGTACCCTTGTAGCGCCAGTGCGCGCAGACCCCCAGCTCCGCTTCTTCGTGCATGGCGTGGGTACGGATCTGCACCTCCAGCACCTTGCCTTCCGGGCCGATCACCGCGGTATGCAGGGAACGGTAGCCGTTCTCCTTGGGATTGGCGATATAGTCGTCGAACTCGCGGGGAATGTGCCGCCAGAGGGTATGCACGATACCCAGCGCGGTATAGCAGTCACGCATCTCGGGCACCAGTACCCGCACCGCCCGCACGTCGTAGATCTGGCTGAACTCCAGACCCTTGCGCTGCATCTTCCGCCAGATGGAATAGATGTGCTTGGCCCGACCGCTGAGGTCGGACTTGATGCCGGTGGCGGTGAGTTCGTCCCGCAGCTGCTGCATGACGTCGGCGATGTACTGCTCGCGATCCAGCCGCCGTTCGTGCAGCAGGGTCGCGATCTGCTTGTACTGCTGCGGCTCCAGATAGCGGAAGGACAGGTCCTCCAGCTCCCACTTGATATGGCCGATGCCCAGGCGATGGGCCAGGGGCGCATAGATGTCGGCCACCTCGCGGGCCACCCGGTTGCGGCGCTCTTCGGTGGCGTTCTTGACCGCGCGGATGGCACAGGTGCGCTCGGCCAGCTTGATCAGGGCCACGCGGACGTCGTCGACCATGGCCACCAGCATGCGCCGCAGGTTGTCGACCTGGGTCTGGCTGCCCAGCACCATGGACTTGCGCGGATTGAGACTCTCGCTGATCGCCGCCATGCGCAGCACGCCTTCGATCAGCTTGGCCACCACCGGGCCGAAATGCTCGGTCGCCGATTCCAGGGTCGCCTTGCCCTCGCGCACCGCTCGATAGACGATGGCCGCGATCAGGCTGTCCTGATCCAGCTTGAGGTCGGCCAGGATCTCGGCCATCTCCAGCCCGGTGTGGAAGCTGGAGGTACCCTCCGCCCAGGTGTGCTCGACCTGACCGGAATTCTCTTCCGCCGTGCGGGCGAAGCCGCAGGCATCCAGCAAGGCCTCGCGATCGAGATTCGGATCCACGCTCTGGATATGATCCAGCCAGGCGTGGAGGTTGATGCTGCCATCGACGTTGACTGGCTGATGCGCTCTGACCTGTACCATCTACCCCTTCCTCACGGCGTAGCCTTCTCGCCGGATTGGCTCGCATCGGTTGGCGAGCCGTCGTTACCCGGGCATCCTGCCCGCTTCGAACAGCACCATGGCTTCCACATGGGCAGTCTGCGGGAACATGTCGAGAATGCCCGCCCTTGTCATGCGATAGCCCTGTCGGACCAGCTCTCCCGCATCCCGCGCCAGGGTGGCCGGATTGCAGGAAACATAGACCAGTCGCCCGATGCCGAGCCCCCGGAGCTGCCGGACCACCTCCAGCGCACCGTCGCGTGGCGGATCCAGCAAGGCCAGCGAATGGCTGCCCAGATCGGCGGGTAGCGGGTTCGACAGGTCCACCTGTAGAAAGTGCGCGTTGCCGATGCCGTTGTCACGCGCATTTTGTATTGCCCGGGATGTCATCGCCGCGACCCCTTCGATCCCGGTGACCGCCGCTGCCTGCCGCGCCAGTGGCAGGGCGAAATTGCCCAGGCCGGAGAACAGATCGAGCACCCGGTCGTCAGCGGTGGGCGCCAGCCAGTCCAGCGCCTGGGCGACCATGGCCTCGTTGATGGCGGCGTTGACCTGGACGAAATCGCCCGGCTGATAGGCCAGCGTCAGGTCCCAGGGCGCCAATCGATAGCCCAGCCTGGCGTCGGTCTGATCCGGCTGCGGCTCGCCCTTGCCCTGCCACCAGAGCTGGACGCCAGCGGCCGCGCAGAAGTCGCGCAGACGGGCCTGGTCGCCTGGCAGCAGCGCCTGGGTATGGCGCACCAGCAGGGCCGTGGCCGTACCCTGGAAGAGTTCGACATGACCGATCGCCTGGGGCCGCGCCAGCCCGCTCAGCAGGTCAGGTAGCGCCCGCAGCAGCGGCTGCAGTTCCGGGACCAGTACCAGGCAGTCGTCGGGAGTGACGATGTCCTGGCTGGCCTCGGCGCGAAAACCCACCTCCAGGCGTCCTTGGCGCTCGTCCCAGCGCACCGCGACGCGGGCGCGCCGGCGATAGCCGAACTCGGGACCGACCATGGGGGCGGCCCAGGCCAACGGTTGCACCCCGGCCAGCCGGCGGAATTGCTCGGCGAGGGCGTCCTGCTTGAGGGTCAGTTGATCGGCATGGGGCAGGTGCTGCAGGGTGCAACCACCGCAGCGGTCGGCCACGCTGCAGGGCGGTGTGCGCCGCAGCGGATTGGCTTCCAGCACCCTGAGGGTACGGGCCTCGACCACCTGGCTACGAGCACCGAGCACCCGCGCCTCGACCTGCTCGCCCGGCAGGGCACCGGCGACGAACCAGGTCCGCCCGCCTTCGCGGGCGACGCCGCGGCCGTCATGGGACAGCCGCTCGATGGCCAGCAGCTGCCGCTTGCCAGTCGGCACCGCCGCCGCCCGGGCGCCACCGGCGGGTTGGAAGCGCAGCCCGCCGCCGCCTCGCTTAGCGCGGGTCATAGACGCCGGTCGACAGGTAGCGATCGCCTCGGTCACAGATGATCGCGACGATCACCGCATTGTCCACTTCCCGGGCGATGCGCAGGGCGCCCGCCACCGAACCGCCGGACGACACACCGCAGAAGATGCCTTCTTCCCGGGCCAGACGGCGCATGGTGTCCTCGGCTTCCTGCTGGCCCATGTCGATGATGCGATCCACGCGACTGGATTCGTAGATCTTCGGCAGGTAGGCCTCCGGCCAGCGGCGGATACCAGGAATGGCCGCGCCCTCCTCCGGTTGCAGACCCACGATCTGCACCTTGGGATTCTGCTCCTTGAGGTAGCGCGAGGTACCCATGATGGTCCCGGTGGTCCCCATGGAACTGACGAAATGGGTGATGCTGCCGTGGGTCTGGCGCCAGATTTCCGGACCGGTGCCCAGGTAGTGGGCGACCGGGTTGTCGCCATTGCCGAACTGGTCGAGCACCTTGCCGCGGCCCTCGGCCTGCATGCGGGTGGCCAGATCCCGCGCGCCTTCCATGCCCTCTTCCTTGCTGACCAGGATCAGCTCGGCGCCGTAGGCGGTCATGGCCGCCTTGCGTTCGGCGCTGGAGTTGTCGGGCATGATCAGGATCATGCGATAGCCCATGATCGCGGCGGCCATGGCCAGGGCGATCCCGGTGTTGCCGGAGGTGGCCTCGATCAGGGTATCCCCGGGCAGGATGTCGCCACGGGCCTCGGCCTGGCGGATCATCGACAGCGCCGGGCGGTCCTTGACCGAACCCGCCGGGTTGTTGCCTTCCAGCTTGAGCAGCACGGTACTGCGGGTGTCGCCGGCCAGGCGCTGCAGGCGCACCAGCGGCGTGTTACCGATGCAATCGGCGATGGTGGGATAGTGCAGACTCATGAATCAGCTCGTTCCGCCAGGGGTGAAAGCCTTCCATGATACTCCCAAAGCATCGCTGACCCTACCCATCCGGCGCCTGGCTAAGGCCGCGGCGTGGCGGCACCGTCGCTGGCCACCTCCAGGGCGGCGGGCAGGCTCAGCGACAGGATGCCCTCCGGCCCCAGGTTGGGCCGCACCTGCGGCGTCACCTGCAGCCCCGGCAGCCCGGCCAGCCGTTCGGCCAGCCGCTTGGCGGCCTCGGGCGCGACCTTGCGGGTGAGGTCCTCGGTACCGGAATACAGCCACAGCTGCACCGGACGGGCGCCCCCCACGCCCTGGAATTCCTGCGCCCGCTTGAGGATGAAACCCTGCTGCCAGCCAAAGGCGACATCGCTCGCCACATAGCGCTGGAACGCCTGGGGCTGCCGATAAAGGGTATCGAGCACGAACAGCCCGCCGTAGCCATGGCCCCAGAGGGTCTGGCGGTTGGGGTCCACCGGTACGCTCTGGGTCAGCAGCGGCTTGATGCGTTGTTCGATCAGATCGAGAAACGCCCGCGAGCCCCCTGCTGGCCAGTCCTTGCGCACGTCATCATGATTGCGCCCACTGCCGATCGCCGGGGTGTAGTCGTAGGTGCGTTCCTGCATGGCGTCCGCGGCATCGGCGTACCCGATGGCCACCAGCACCGGCGGACTCTTCAGTTTATGCGGGGACAGCCAGACATCCTGCAGCTGTGCCAGGGCGGCATCGCCATCGAGCAGAAAGAGCGCGGGATAGCCCATCATCGGCGCCGGTTGCTTGGGGATGCCGATATAGACCCGATAGCGGCGCTTGCCATCCGCCGAGTCGAGCAGGTGCGTCTCGAAGCTGTAGTACATCGACCCCCGCTCCACCAGGGTGGTCTTCTTGGGCTCTTGGGCCTGGGTCGGCACCATCCAGCCGGTCCCCAGCAACAGGGCACCCGCCAGCATCAGACTGCAACTCTTCTTCAAAGGATCTCCTCGAACGCAACCGTACCGGAACGACCGGCAGTCCCTACCAGACCGCCGACAGGGTCAATGGTTGTGCACCTCGGCCAGAAGCCGTGGCAGCCTTCGCGGATTTTCTCGAATCAGCGCGCCAAGGGGTGCGACCCCTTTCGCAAAGACTCTCTTTACATTTGGTAAAGGGGTTAGACTCGCCAATTTCCTCGGGGGACGTGCAGTGCTGGACGAATTGGGACTCAAGGGACGCATCCTGCTGTTGAGCGTCCTCCCGACCTGCTGCATGGCGGCTCTGCTGGGGGTCTATTTCAGCTGGGTGCAGCTGTCCGACATGCGCAACCAGCTCATCGAGCACGGTCAGCTGGTGGCCCAGCAGATGGCCCCGCTCATTGCCCCGGCCATGCGTACCGGTGACAACGACCAGCTCAACCGTATCGCCCAGCGCGCCCTCGACCAGGCCGATGTCCGGGCCATCACCTTCCTGGATGACGACGGCAACGTCCTCGCCCATGCGGGCCCCTCGATGACGGTGGCACTCACCGGGCGGGACTACCAGACCATCAGCATGAGGTCTGGCCTCGACATCACCCACTTCAATCTGCCGGTGCAGACCCACGACCTGCGCCTGACCCGCAGCGACGGCAACCCGGCCACGCCCCAGACCCTGGGCTGGATCCAGCTCGAACTCTCCCATCACGCCACCCTGCTGCGCGGCTATCGCAACCTGGTGGCCGGCCTCCTGCTGATCCTGCTCGGCCTGGCCTTCACCGCCTTCATCGCCGTGCGCATGGGCCGGCGCATCAACCGGCCGCTGCAGGTGATCGCCCAGGGCGTCAGCCAGCTGCAGGAGGGTCGCCTGGAGACACGCCTGCCGACCCAGCTCGGCAGCCCCGAATTCGACGAACTGGCCACCGGCATCAACCGCATGGCCGAAGCCATGGAAAATGCCCAGTTCGAGATGCAGAACAACATCGATCAGGCCACCGAGGACGTGCGCCAGAACCTGGAAACCATCGAGATCCAGAACATCGAGCTGGATCTGGCGCGCAAGGCGGCGCTGGAGGCCAGCCGCATCAAGTCGGAATTCCTGGCCAACATGAGCCACGAGATCCGCACCCCGCTCAACGGCATCATCGGCTTCACCAATCTGATGCAGAAGAGCGAGCTGACCCCGCGCCAGCAGGATTACCTGAGCACCATCCAGAATTCCGCCGAGAGCCTCCTGGGCATCATCAACGAGATCCTCGACTTCTCGAAGATCGAAGCCGGCAAGCTGGTGCTGGAGAATCTGCCGTTCAACCTGCGCGACATGATCCAGGACACCCTGACCATCCTGGCGCCGTCGGCCCATGAAAAGCACCTGGAACTGGTCTGCCTGGTCTATCGCGACACCCCGACCCACCTGGTCGGCGATCCGCAGCGCCTGCGCCAGGTGCTCACCAACCTGGTGAGCAATGCCATCAAGTTCACCCACTCCGGCACCATCGCCGTGCGCGCCATGGTCGAGGAAGAGACCGACGACCACGCCCAGTTGCGCATCAGCGTCCAGGACACCGGGGTCGGCCTGACCGACGAAGACCGCCAGATGCTGTTCCAGGCCTTCTCCCAGGCCGACAACTCCCTGACCCGCCAGGCCGGCGGAACCGGTCTCGGCCTGGTCATCTCCAAGCGCCTGATCGAGCAGATGGGGGGCGAGATCGGCCTGGAGAGCATTCCCGGCGAAGGCTCGGAATTCTGGATCACCCTCAACCTGCCCAAGGCCCACGGCAGCGTCGAGAGCCACAAGCGCATCGCCCTGGCCGGTCGTCGCGTCGGCCTGGTGGAGCCCCACCCCCTCACCCGCCAGGCACTGCAGCACCAGCTGGAAGAATGCGGCCTGAGCGTGGAGCCGTTCGAGACCCTGGAACAACTCAGCGAAGCCGTCGCCCATCCGGCCTCCGGCAAGCTGCCGGTCAGTCTCGCGGTGCTGGGCGTCAGCGCGCGCAGCATTCCGCCGGACCTGCTCACCGAGCGCATCTGGGAACTGGGCCGCCAGGATTGCAACACCCTGGTCTATTGCCCGACCACCGACCAGGCGGTGTTCCATGCCTCCCTGCCCGACGTCCATTGCCAACTGCATTCCAAGCCGGCCTGCAGCCGCAAGCTGGAACAGGCCGTGGCGGAATTGCTCAACCAGCGTCCGCAACGCAATGAAAGTGGCGGCCTGGGCATCACCGACAGACCACCGCGCCTGCTCTGCGTCGACGACAATCCAGCCAACCTGCTGCTGGTGGAGACCCTGCTGACCGATCTCGGCGCCCAGGTCACGGCGGTGGAGAGCGGCTATGCGGCGGTGGAAGCCGTCCAGCAGGAGCGCTTCGACCTGGTGTTCATGGACGTGCAGATGCCTGGCATGGATGGCCGCCAGGCCACCGAGGCGATCCGTGACTGGGAAGCCAGCGAAGGCGGCACCCCAGTGCCCATCGTCGCCCTTACCGCCCACGCCATGGCCAACGAGAAACGCGCCCTGCTGCAAAGCGGCATGGACGACTACCTCACCAAGCCCATCAGCGATCGGCAACTGGCCCAGGTCATTCTCAAATGGACCGGCCTGCGCCTGCTGCACAGCTCGGCGCCCGAGGTCACCAGCCTCAACAGCGGCGGCCAGGACATTTCCACGCTGGCGGTGATGGATGCGGACGAAGGCCTGCGCCTGGCGGCCAACAAGCCGGACCTGGCCAAGGACCTGCTGAGCATGCTGCTCGCCTCCCTGGCCGCGGACCGTCAGGCCATTCGCCAGGCCCGCGAAGACGGTGACCGCATCGCCCTCATCGAGCGCGTCCACCGCCTGCATGGCGCTACCCGCTATTGCGGCGTGCCCCAGCTGCGCGCTGCCTGCCAGCACAGCGAAACCCTGCTCAAGCAGGGCGCCCCGACCTCCAGCCCGGCGCTGGAAGAACTGGACGCGGCCATCGTCAATCTGTCCACCCAGGCCAAGAGCCCGCTCTAGCGGGCTAGTCCTCGAACAGCCGCAACTGCAGCGCCGCCTCGCGCAGATCGGTCAGGCGCACGCCCACGCCGAGCAGGCGCACCGGTCGATTGCCCCGCCGATAGGCCTGCTCCAGCAGCCGCCGATAGCTGTCGAGATCGCGCCCGGCGCCCTGCTGTTCCAGGGTGGTCTGGGTGAAGTCGTGGAACTTGACCTTGATGAAGGGCCGCTCCGGGCGATAGCGGTCGGCCAGGCGCGTCAACCGCTCTTCGAGCTTGGCCAGCAACTCGGGCAACTCCTTGGCACAGGCGGCGGCATCGGGCAGGTCGCGGTCATAGGTGCGCTCGACGCTGGCCGATTGCCGCTGGCTGTCCACCTTGACCTGGCGCTCGTCGATACCATGGGCCAGTGCCCAGAGGCGCTCGCCGAAGCTGCCGAATTCACGCAGCAGATCGAAGCGCGACCAGGTCTGCAGATCGCTGCACAGGACGATGCCACGGCGCTTGAGCTTGTCGGCGGTGACCTTGCCGACGCCATGCAGCTTGGCCACCGGCAGCACGGCGACGAAGTCGTCCACCTCATGGGGCGCGATGACGAACAAGCCGTTGGGCTTTTTCCAGTCACTGGCGATCTTGGCGAGAAACTTGTTCGGCGCGACGCCCGCCGACACCGTGATGTTCAACTCCTGCCAGACCCGGCGGCGGATGTCGCGGGCGATCAGGGTGGCGCTGCCATTGAACAGCTCGCACTGGGTGACATCCAGGTAGGCCTCATCGAGGGACAGCGGCTCGATCAGCTCGGTGTAGTCCTGGAAGATGGCGTGGATCTGCCGCGACACCTCCTTGTAGACGTCGAAGCGCGGCTTGACGAAGACCAGGTCGGGACAGAGCTTTTGCGCCTGATGGGACGACATGGCGGAGCGCACGCCAAAGGCCCGCGCCTCGTAGTTGCAGGTGGCGACCACCCCACGGCGATCAGGGGTTCCACCTACCGCCAGCGGCTTGTTGCCCAGGCGCGGATCATCGCGCATCTCGATGGACGCATAGAAGCAGTCACAGTCGACATGGATGATCTTGCGCTGGCGCTTGGGTGGGAGCTGGGCGGGGGAATTGTCCGGAGCCATGGAGAAAGATGCCGGGCCGGGCACTGCGGCTGATTATCCGTACAGTAAGCCAAGACCGCCCGGATTTGTCCATGGCGGACGACGAATCGCCGGTTAACCGACGTCCTGCAGCAGGCGCTGCCGATGCACGACCTCTTCGCGCAGCTCGTCGACCACCGCCTTGAGATCATGGGCATGGTGCAACTGATCGTAATAGAGGTGGCGCTCGGCGATGACCCCATCCGGGGTGGTGATCATCAGGCGCGCGAAATGCTCACTACGCTCGAAGAACTCGATACGCCCCAGACCCTGGAGATGCTGAAGCAAGGTTTCCAGCAGGAGATTCATGGCGACCCCTTGGACTTTCCTGGTCAAACGGTTCAGTCGCGTTGCCCATCGTCGAAAGGTGCACTCTCGTCGTCGGCGATGACGATCCGCTCTTCGAAATGGCCGGATCGAACATGGCGGGACGTGGTGTCCAGCAGCGCCTGCGCGGAAACGCGCAGTGTCTTCATGTCGTCGACGAGCAATTCGACTTTTTCCACGACTTGAAGTGCCATATCGGCGGCGCCATTGGCACTACTGCCGGTCAGCGCCAGCGAAAGATTGCACAACTGGGCGACGAGCGTCGCGATGTCGTGCTCCATCACGCGCATGATGCGCTGGTCCAGACCACTCGAATCCTGAGAAGGGTGCATGAGGTTCTCCATAACACCCAGCGAGGATAGCACATGGCCACCACCCGCTTGAGCGACCAAGCGGCGTTTTGCTATCACCGTCTCACTTGTCAGCGCGGTGGACTCTCATCGGCTTTTCGGACTCTTTGCCATCCTCATAGGTCGACTGAGGACGTACATCTAGGAGACCACCCATGAAACGCCCTCTATTGTTATCCTCCGCCCTGCTCGTCACCCTGGCGCTCGGCGGCTGCTTCGATCGCGATCAGTCTGATCAGCAGAATCGCTCCAGTGGTGAAAAGGCCTCGGTCCAGATGCAGAAGAGCGACGGCGACAAGTGACCTCGACCCTGCCTGACTAAATAAGCCTTTGAAGAATATTAAATTTTTCCTTGACGAATTTTTTCTTGGCCCTATACTGAGCCACATCGGACGCGGGATGGAGCAGTCTGGTAGCTCGTCGGGCTCATAACCCGAAGGTCGTTGGTTCAAATCCAGCTCCCGCAACCAAATTCGAAAAAACCACTCTCTTGAGTGGTTTTTTTTTGCGCTGAATTTGACCGGGGTCAGATCACAGCGGTGCGAACTCTGTAGCTACGCGAGCTACAAAGGTTGGTATAGAGCTTTTTTATCTGTACAAGGCTTGGCAAACCGCGCGCGACCAGTAATCTGACGCGCGTTCCTGTCTAGAGGAGTTTGCATGACTGCACCTGATCCAGCCAAAGAGGTCTCCTCGAAGCCGGCATCCCCTGCGGACCATCCTGTTTCGCCCCCTCAAGCGCTGCCCTGGCGCCTGCTGGAGCGGTTGACGGCCTATCGACAACCCATCGAATTGGGTGTGACCCTGGTGTTGTTCGCCGCCGCGCTGGTGGTCTGCTGGCATCTGCTGAGCAGCATCGATGGCGAGGCGCTCCACGATGCCCTTCACGATATCCCACATTCATCCCTGATCGGCGCCCTGATCGCCGCCGCGGCCGGCTTCACCATCCTGCTCGGTTACGAGTGGTCGGCCATGCGCTTCGCCGACGTCAAGCTGCCGGCCCGCGCCTGGACCATGGGCGGCCTCACCGCCTTCGCCATCGGCAACGCGGTCGGGCTCTCCATGTTGTCCGGCGGCTCGGTACGCTATCGCCTCTATGCCCGCCAGGGCCTCAGCGCCCTGGAAGTGGCGCGGATGACGGTGTTTTCCAGTCTGGCGCTGGGCACCGCCCTGCCGCCACTGGCCGCCATCGCCGCGCTGACCAACCTGCCCGCCTCCACCCAGGCCCTGCGCGTACCGGAAGCGGTGATCGTTACCGCGTCCGCCGTGATCCTGATCGGCTATGCGATCGGCATCCTGGCGCTGCGTCGCTGGCGAGCACCTGAGCAGCCCTGCGCCCATGCCCTGCATTTCCGCATCGGCAAACGCGCCCTGCGCCTGCCGACCCTGCGGCTGTCCGCGCTGCAACTGGTGATCACCATCCTCGACGTGACCGCCGCGTCGATGGTGCTCTATCTGCTGCTGCCGACGGCTCCGCCCTTCGGTGCCTTCCTGCTGGTCTATCTGCTGGCGCTGGCCGCGGGCGTGCTCAGCCACGTCCCGGGCGGCGTCGGCGTGTTCGAAGCGGTGCTGCTGGCAGCCTTCGCCAACGAACTGGGTGCCGCTCAGCTCGCCGCGGCGCTGGTGGTCTACCGGCTGTTCTATGTGCTGCTGCCGTTCGTGATCGCCTGTCTGGTGCTGCTGTTCAGCGAAGGCCGGCGCCTGCTGTCGAACAGTCCTGCGGTACGGGTCGCCTCGGGACTCGCGGCACCCATCCTCGCCATCCTGGTTTTTTTTTCTGGGGTGGTCCTGCTTTTTTCTGGGGTCACCCCTGAAATAGACACCCGTCTGGAGGGCATGGATTTCCTGCTGCCCCAGCGGTTGATCGATGCCTCCCACCTGGGCGCGAGCCTGATCGGCGTCGTCTGTCTATTGCTGGCGCAGGGATTGCGCCGGCGCCTGTCCGCGGCTTGGGCGGTGACCTTGGTCTTGCTGCTGCTCGGTTCCCTGCTGTCCCTGTTGAAAGGTTTCGACTGGGAGGAAGCCTCCATCCTGGCGCTGACGGCGGCGCTGCTCGCCACCTTCCGCAAATCCTTCTATCGCCGCAGCCGGCTGATGGAGCAACCCTTCTCGCCGCTGTACGTGACCGCCAGCATCTGCGTGGTCGCGGCCTCGGTGTGGTTGCTGCTGTTCGCCTACCAGGACGTGCCCTACGATACCCGTCTCTGGTGGCAATTCGCCCTGGACGCCGATGCGCCACGCGGCCTGCGTGCCGCCCTGGGCAGTTCGGTCCTGCTGCTGATCATTGCCCTGGGCTGGCTGCTGCGCGCCGCGCCGCCGCCCATCGAAGCCCCGACCAACGCCGAGCTCGAGCGCGCCTTCGGTATCGTGCGCAAATCCAGTCAGCCGGATGGCGGTCTGGTGATGACCGGTGACAAGGCCCTGCTCTTCCATGAAAGCGACGATGCCTTCCTGATGTACGGACGGCGGGGCCGCAGCCTGATCGCCCTCTTCGATCCCATCGGCCGCTCCCAGCCGCGCGCCGAGCTGATCTGGAAGTTTCGTGATCTCTGCGACCTGCACCATGCCCGACCGGTGTTCTATCAGGTGCGCGCCGAAAATCTACCCTTCTATATGGACATCGGACTCACCGCGCTCAAGCTCGGCGAAGAGGCGCGCGTGGACCTGCACGCCTTCGATCTCGACAGCAAGGGCAAGAAGGACCTGAGATACACTTGGAATCGTGGCCAGCGCGATGGCCTGGCCATCGAATTCCATGCCCCGGGCGAGGCGCCACTGGACGAACTCAAGGCGATCTCCGACGTCTGGCTGGAAAGCAAGCAGGTGCGCGAGAAAGGCTTTTCCCTGGGTCGTTTCGACCCCGCCTATCTCCAGCACTTCCGCATCGCCGTGGTGCGCTTCCAGGGCAAGGCGGTGGCCTTCGCCAACCTGCTGGAAACCGAACGCCCGGATCTGGCCAGCATCGACCTGATGCGGGTCACCGCGGATGCGCCCAAGCAGACCATGGAATTCCTCATGCTCGGGCTGATCCTGCACTTCAAGGCCGCCGGCTTCGCCCGCTTCTCGCTGGGCATGGTCCCGCTGGCCGGCCTGCATCCCCGCCGTGGCGCCCCCATCACCCAACGCCTGGGCGCCATGGTGTTCAGACGCGGTGAACAGTTCTATAACTTCCAGGGCCTGCGCCGCTTCAAGGACAAGTTCGATCCGGAGTGGGAGCCGCGCTACATGGCGGTGCCCGCCGGCCTGGATCCCCTGGTCGCCTTCGCCGACACCGCCGCCCTAATCGCCGGAGGTTACACCGGCCTGGTCAAACGTTGAGACTCCTATGCTGAAACGTGCACTCGCAGTACTGCTCGTCATCCTGCTGATCGCGGGGGGCCTGGGCTGGTGGTGGCTCCATCGTTGGCCGTCGGCGCCCCAGGTCAAGGTCCTGGAGCAGCCGGATGGTCGTCTGCTGACCATGGCAGCGCCCAAGGGCGAGCCCCATGCTCGCGTGGTGCTGGCCACGCCGTCGGACCTGCAGCTGGCGGATGCCGATCTGCTGGGCCTGGCCACCAACACCGGCGCCGAGATCGTCCAGTACGAGGTCAGGGTATCCAATGGCTGCCAGGCGCAGAGCGATGACTTCGCCAACGCGGCCAAGCAGCTGAGTGGCGCCCCAACCTTCGTCGGCGGCATCGGCCCAGGCGCCGCCCGCGCCTGGCGCTGGCTGACCACCCAGGACAATCCGAAGGCCGCGGCCCTGAGCGTCGGCTTCAACCTGGAAACCCTGGATTGCCCGGACGCCCTGCCGGCCAAGGCAGCCGCGGGTCAATGGCACATCGCCTGGAACGATCATCCGACCGACGATTCGGCCATCTTCGTGCGCCAGCAGAGCAACGCCGATCTGACCATCGCCGACTACGGCACCGCCCTGCCGGTGGTCCTGCGCACCCAGCTCAAGAATCGTCTGCTGGGCCAGCACAACGACATCCCGACCATCGAGATGCCGGCCGATCCAGACGTCAAACCCGGCCACCCCGACGTGGTGACCATCTTCTATTCCGGTGACGGCGGCTGGCGCGACATCGACCGTCTCTCGGCCCAGGCCATGAACGAAGCGGGTTATCCGGTCGTGGGCGTGGATTCCCTGCGCTACTTCTGGCAGCACAAGAGTCCCGAGCAGGTCGCCGCCGATCTCGCCAACCTGATGCAGGAATACCGCGAGAAGTGGAACGCCAAGCACTTCGTCCTGGCCGGCTACTCCTTTGGCGCCGACATTCTCCCGGCGGTCTACAACCGGCTGCCCAAGGCGGATCAGGACCAGGTGACCTCGCTGCTGTTGCTGGCCTTCAGCCGCAAGAGCAATTTCGAGATCGCCGTGGAAGGCTGGCTCGGCAAACCGGGCGATGAGGCCGATACCCTGCCGGAAACCAGCAGGATTCCCCCCGCCAAGCTGTTCTGCGTCTATGGCGAGGAAGAGAAGGACGACAGTGGTTGCACCCAGCCGGGTCAACCGGGTGAGAAGCTGGCCCGCCCGGGCGGTCATCACTTCGACGAGAACTACGACAAGCTGGCCGACTTCATGGTCAAGGCCATCGAGGCCCGTACGCCGCAATAGCCACCAGATAGACCGGGCTTGAAGCCTGTTCAAAGTCTAGCGAGCTAGAGCTAAGCAAGGCGAAGATGGCTGAGGAAGCGGAGTTTACGATTGGTAAATGAGCATTCCGAAGCCATCTTCAACGCCGCTTAGCCGACGCGCAGCAGACTTTGGACTGGCTTGGGTCCCGGACGAACGGCCGGAACAAGGGGGCAGTCTCCAACGGTCTATGGCTGCAACAGCCACGGAGACCTCTGTCATGAGCACACCGCTTTCCGCCGACGCCGCCAGCAAGATCCTGGTGGATGCCTTCCAACCCCTCGGCTGCGTGGTATCGTCCGGCGCGGATGGCCATGACCTGGCGCTGGGCGTGGTGGATGCCCAGGGCAAGACGCTCTACACCGAAGAACAACTCAGCGAGACGGACTACAGCGATCCGCTGCGCCTGGCTGGCTACATAGGCACGGTGCGCAGCGAGCTGGAAGGCCGCGGCCAGACCCTCGACAGCTGGCAGATGCCCTTCATCACCGATCCTGACGCCCTACCGCCGTCGGTATTCAACTAGGCAAAGAAAAGGCCCCTGCTGGGGCCTTTGTTCTTTCTGCGCTCGGCTAGATCTCGACCTGGGTGCCCAACTCGATCACCCGGTTCACCGGCAGCTTGAAGAATCTCAGGTTGCCGTTGGCGTTCTTCATCAGGAAGACGAAGAGATTCTCGCGCCAGGGCGCCATGCCTAGGCGCTTGGAGGCGATCACCGTTTCCCGGCTGAGGAAGTAGGTGGTGCGCATCGGGGTGAAATCCAGGCCTGGATAAGGGCAGTGGCTCAAGGCCAGGGGGATGTCCGGCTCGTCCATGAAGCCGTAGTGCAGCACCACGCGATAGAAGCCGTCGCCGAAGTCCTCGACCTCCATGCGCTCGCCACGCGATACCCGCGGGCGATCCTCGTAGCGCACCGTGAGCAGCACCACCTGCTCGTGCAGCACCTGGTTGTGCAGCAGATTGTGCAGCATGGCATGGGGGACCACGTCGGTCCGGGCGGTGAGGAACACCGCGGTGCCCTTGGCGCGGAATGGCGGTTGGGCACGGATGCTACTGATAAAGATCGGCAATGGCAGCGCGCCGTCGTCCAGGCGCTCCACCACCAGTTGCCGGCCCCGCTTCCAGGTGGTCAGCAGGATGAAGATGACGATACCGGCGATCACCGGGAAGGAGCCGCCGGAAAAGATCTTCGGCGCATTGGCCGAGAAGTACAGGACGTCCACCAGCAGGAAGCCGATCAGCAACGGCACCATGATCCAGCGCGGCCATTTCCACAGCAAGAGGATCACCGCCGACACCAGGCAGCTGGTGATCAGCATGGTGCCGGTCACGGCCACGCCATAGGCCTCGGCCAGGTTGGCCGAGGACTGGAAGGTCAGGATCAGGAAGATCACCCCCAGCATCAGCGCCCAGTTCATCAGCGGGATGTAGATCTGCCCCTGCTCCTGGCTGGAGGTGTGCTGGATCTGCATGCGCGGAATATAGCCCAGCTGGATAGCTTGGCGGGTCATGGAGAAGGCGCCGGTGATCACCGCCTGGGAGGCGATGACGGTGGCCAGGGTCGACAGCCCGATCATCGGCAGCAGCAGCCATTCCGGGGCCAGCAGATAGAAGGGATTACGGACCGCCGAGGGATCGGCGAGCAGCAGTGCGCCCTGACCGAAGTAGTTGAGCACCAGCCCCGGCAGCACCAGCAGCAGCCAGGCCCGGGCGATGGGTTTGCGCCCGAAGTGGCCCATGTCGGCATAGAGTGCCTCGGCCCCGGTCAGGGCCAGCACGGCCGCGCCCAGGACGATGAAACCCTTCACCGGATTGGCGGCAAAGAACTCCACTGCCCAATAGGGATTGAAGGCCTTGAGCACCTCAGGCTGCTGGACGATGCCATAGACGCCCAGGGCGCCCAGGGTGGTGAACCAGAGCACCATCACCGGGCCGAAGAACTTGCCGATGGTGGCGGTGCCGCGCTTCTGGATGGCGAAGATGCCGACCAGGATCACCAGGGCGATGGGCACGACCCAGGCCTCCAGACCGTCGAAGGCCAGTTCCAGCCCCTCCACCGCCGACAACACCGAGACCGCCGGGGTGATCATGCTGTCGCCATAGAAGAGCGCGGCGCCGAACAGGCCGAGCAACACCAGGGTGGTGGCGAGGCGCGGCGAGCCCTGAGCGGCGCGACGGGCCAGGGCGGTGAGGGCCATGATGCCGCCCTCGCCCTGGTTGTCGGCGCGCATGACGAAGGTGATGTACTTGAGGGTGACGACCCAGATGAGCGACCAGAAGATCAGCGACAGGATGCCGAGCACGCTGTCGTGGTTCAGCGCCAGGCCATAGTGCGGCGAGAAGACTTCCTTGAGGGTATAGAGAGGACTGGTACCGATGTCGCCGTATACCACGCCGGTGGCGAGCACGATCATTCCCAAGGCCGAAGGGGCTTTACCACCGTGCTCGTGTTCCGGACGGCTCATGCAGGGCTCCTAGAGTCTAAAATCGGCGCATCCTGCGCCGAAGCGGCGTCAGGATCAAGTTGAAAAGGCCGGTAGCGTGGCGTGGGCAACCTCTCGGCGCAGCGCTTCAAGGACCATAGACTCTCTGGTCGGCAAAAAGCTCTGTGCGGTCGCCAGGACCGGCGTACCCCTTCCAAGCAGCGGCAGAGATGGCTAGAATCGCGCGTTTTTTGATCAAGGCGCCTCCTGAGCGCCCGCCGAGGTTAGCCCATGTCCATCCAAACGTCCGCCCCCAAGGTCGGTTTCGTCAGCCTCGGCTGTCCCAAGGCCACCGTCGACTCCGAACGCATCCTTACCCAGCTGCGCATGGAAGGCTACGAGATCGTGCCGACCTATGAAGACGCCGACGTGGTGGTGGTCAACACCTGCGGTTTCATCGACAGCGCCAAGGCCGAGTCCCTGGACGCCATCGGCGAGGCCATCGCCGAGAACGGCAAGGTGATCGTCACCGGGTGCATGGGCGTCGACGAGGGCAACATCCGCGGCGTGCACCCCAGCGTGCTGGCGGTGACCGGTCCGCAGCAGTACGAGCAGGTGGTCAGCGCCGTCCACGAGGTGGTGCCGCCGCAGCTGGAGCACAATCCGCTGATCGACCTGGTCCCGCCCCAGGGCATCAAGCTGACCCCGCGCCACTATGCCTATCTGAAGATCTCCGAGGGCTGCAACCACAGCTGCAGCTTCTGCATCATCCCCTCCATGCGCGGCAGGCTGGTCAGCCGCCCGGTGGGTGACGTGCTGTCCGAGGCCGAGCGGCTGGTCAAGGCGGGCGTGAAGGAGCTGCTGGTGATCTCCCAAGACACCAGCGCCTACGGCGTCGATCTCAAGTACAAACTGGACTTCTGGAACGGCCAACCGGTCAAGACGCGCATGCTGGAACTCTGCGAGGCGCTGTCGGGCATGGGGGTCTGGGTGCGCCTGCACTATGTCTACCCCTACCCCAACGTCGACGACGTCATTCCGCTGATGGCCGCCGGCAAGCTGCTGCCCTATCTGGACATCCCCTTCCAGCACGCCAGCCCCAAGGTGCTCAAGTCCATGAAGCGCCCGGCGTTCGAAGACAAGACCCTGGCGCGCATCAAGCGCTGGCGGGAGATCTGCCCGGAGCTGACCATCCGCTCCACCTTCATCGTCGGCTTCCCCGGCGAGACCGAGGAAGACTTCCAGTACCTGCTGGACTGGCTCACCGAAGCCCAGCTGGATCGCGTCGGCTGCTTCCAGTATTCGCCGGTCGAGGGCGCGCCGGCCAACGAGCTGGGTCTGGAAGCCGTTCCGGACGAGGTCAAGCAGGAGCGTTGGGAGCGTTTCATGGCGCACCAACAGGCCATCTCCGCCGCGCGCCTGCAGCTCAAGATCGGTCGCGAGATCGAGGTGCTGATCGACGAGGTGGACGAGCAAGGCGCCATCGGCCGCTCCTACGCCGATGCCCCGGAAATCGACGGCAACGTCTATGTCGATAGCGCCAATCCCCTCAAGCCAGGCGACAAGGTCTGGGTGCGGGTCACGGACGCCGACGAGTACGACCTCTGGGCAGAGGCGCTCTGATCCCTAGCTAGTCATGCAGACGGTGGGTGCCGGGCACATGGGCGTGCCCGGCCGCACTGCAGCTGGCGGTGGTCGCCGATGGCGCCGCCGGCTGACCGAGTTCGCGCAGGATGCCGCAACGGTCGCCCTCGCCTTCCCCCTGGCACTGCCGTCTCAGGGTCACCAGCTGTTCGCGCAGCTGATTCAACTCGCGAATGCGCACCTCGACATGATGCAGATGGGCGCCGATCAAGGCGTCCACCTGGGCGCACCCCGGCGTGGCGGTATCCCGCAGCGCCAGCAGCGCCCGGATCTCTTCCAGGGTCATGTCCAGGGAACGGCAATGACGCACGAAGATCAGGCGCTCGACCTGATCCTCGTCATAGCTGCGGTAGTTGCTGCTGCTACGCGCCGCCGGACGCAGCAGGCCTTCACGCTCGTAGTAGCGGATGGTCTCGACCGCGCAGTCGGTGCGCCGGGCCAATTCGCCAATCTTCATCGTGCCCTTCTCGCTCCGCTGACATCCGGACAGCCTGACGCGCTCGCGGCCCTGGGGCAAGGGTTCTGGAACTACCGGCAGGCGGTGGGAAGAGACGTTGGCGATGCTCAGCCGGTGCGGACGTGCAGGAAGACAAAACGACGCCCCGGCGATGAGTGGATCGCCGGGGCGTCGCGACAAACATCAGACTAGTTGGCGTTGTTCTGGTACAGCGCGGAAGCACGGGCGGGATGTTCCGACTGGAATTGCGCTTGGGCATTGGCCCGGATCGACTTGCTGGACAGGTCGCGACTGGCCGCGGAAGCGGTACCCGACAACAGGCCCATGAACAGGACGGCAACGAGCGCTTGGATACCCAGGACTTTCATAGCGAATACCTCTTGGTTGTGCTGTTTCGATAGACAAAGCATACTCCCAGTACTAATCCGCCAAAAAGTCGCGTTTCGGTGAGTGATATTTACCTATTAGGCAAATATCACTAGGGAACGTCTTGATACTGCCTCGGACATTCGCTCATCGGCCAGGCGCGCTGCCCTGCCTATTGCAACTCGCTCAGCTGTTTTTCCAGGCCCATGGCCTGGCCTGCCCCGACACTGGTCAGGTGGAACAAGCCATAGGCCTCCAGATAGGTCCAGCGACTCAAAGGACCATTGCCTGAGATGCCATGTCGGCATTCGAGAGTCTTGGCCCTGCCACTGAGAGTAGCCAGCACCTTGCGCGCCTCACCCTCGCCCACCACCTTGCAGGACAGCTTGATCTCCCGCTGCTCCGCGCCTTTCAGATTGCCGGTCAGGGTCTGCCGGGCCTGGTAGCCGATCTGGCTGCCCACCGCGAGCCTCCGCCAGTCGCCGCTGAAGCTCAGTCGATCCAGGCTGGCGAGTTCTTCCACCGGCAGATTGCCGTTGTCGAGGCGGGTGCGGCGTACCAGGTCGATCAGCCCGCGCCAATTGAGCGAGTCGACCCGTGCCGCCCTGCCCTGGGCGCTGAAGCGCAACAAGCCTGGCTGCGCGCCAGGGCTGACCCGGACCTCTTCGCGATAGGCCTGGGTCTGGCCATCGTAACGGCTCTCGCCCGCCTCCACGAAGCGCTGCACGGCCATGGCTGGCGCGGGCAGCGCCAGCGCCTTGAGCGCCTGCAGAGGCTGAGACTGGGCCGCGGGCAACTCGCCAGCGGGCGACGGTGCAGCCGGCGGTGTCGCGGCGGCCTTGATCCCGCCCAGGCGTGGCGTGGCCAGTAAGGCATCCCGGCGGTCACAGGCGGCTTCCAGCAGGGTGCGCCGCTCGACGGGAGCGGCAGCGAAGGTCTCTTGCCCCTGGGCGCCTGGCTGGCTGTCAGTTATCCGCCCGGTGTCGTCCAGGCCGTAACGCGCCAGCAGTAGATAACGGCGCGCGGTACAGTCGGCGGCCAGGGATTCGCGCCACTGGCGCACCGGAGCGCCATAGCGCGGCGTCTGCAGCTGGACGGGCAACTGTTGGCCTCCCCAGAAGCGGCGCACCCCGTTGGCGTCCACCAGGCTGTTGCGGTCGATGACCAGGGTGTCGCCACCGGCGCCGCTGGCGAGGACACGCCAATCCGCACTGGCCGGCTGGGCGCAGAGCGCAGCCACGTCTGGACGCTGCTTGAGCGCCTCGACCTTGGCGGCGCTCAGCGCCAGGGGCGCGGCATAGCCATTCACCCGTCCGGGATAGACGCGCTGATCGCCCTCCAGAAAGAGCAATTCGGCCTGTTCATCCACGCAATCCAAGGCCACCAACGCGGCGCCGCCATCCGCCAGGGCCAGCGCCAGTTGCAGGCGAGAGCCCTGGCGCAGGACGCTTTCAGCCATAACGGGCCGGGTGAAGAGCTCCTCGGCATTGGTCACCGGTTCGGCAGGCGGCTGCTGGGTGCTGCAACCCGCCATCAGCGACAGCAGGCAGAAGGCGTAAATACGGTTGGAGATCATGGTTCCTCTCGGCTGAAAACCGCGATGGATGTCGCGAACAGCAAATTGACCTGAACGAAATGCGTCTGGCGCGGATCAATAAGGGAAGCATGCCGCTTGGCATGACCTCTCCCGTTTCCCAACACGAGGTGCATTCATGAATACCGATCAGATCATAGGCAATGCCAAGGACGCTACCGGCAAGGTCCAGGACAGCTTCGGCGCCGCGACCGGCAATGCCGACTGGCAAGCCGAGGGCAAGGCCCGTCAACTGGAAGGCAAGCTGCAGGAGCAATATGGCCAGGCCATCGACTGCGCACGCAACGTGACCGCCGACAAACCCTTCACTGCCCTGGCCATCGCCGGCGGTGTTGGTTTCGTTCTGGGCGTACTGCTGTCGCGCTCCTGATCGGAGACGCGGGGCTGGCCGATGCGTCAGCCCCAAAACAAAAAGGCCTGCTCAGACAGGCCTTTTTGTTTTGGGGCTCGCTCAGGATTCCAGGGCAACGAGGTGCTTGCGCACCGTGTCCACGATATCACCGATGTTGAAGGGCTTCTGGAACACGGCATCGAACAGCTCAGCGCTTTCCTGGGCCAGGTGCGCCTGGGCACCGCTCATCAGGATGATGGGCAGGTGTTGCAGGCCCTGGCGTTCGCGCAGGGCCTCCGCTAATTCGCGACCATTCATCACCGGCATCATGAAGTCGGTGATGACCAGCGACGGTAGTTCTCGATCGAAGACATCAAGCGCTCGGCGGCCGTTGCTCGCCTTGACCACCATGTAGCCTTCGTCTTCAAGAGCGAAGGCCAGGATGTCCGCTATCAGAAATTCGTCATCGACTACCAGTATCGTCGTCATGTGGAGACTCTCCCAGCCGACGCGATCATGGTTGTATTGAGGGCATGGCTGAACCGGAAAGCACCTTCACCATGTCTTTGAACGCCTTTTTCAGTTCGATTCCCGAGTTGTCTATCACCATCTCGCGTAGCGAGGGGTCATAAAGGCTATCCCGCACCTTGAGGATGGACAGAACTCTTTTGATCTCCGCCTCGGCCTCGACGAATCGCAGCAAAATCAGATTGTCCACCATGCTGGAAAGTTCGGGAGCCGGCGCTGCTATATCCGCGCCAAACATGTCCCGTAGTTCCCAGGTAGCTAGAACTGTGACGCCCTGGGTACGCAGCTCGTTCAGTAATGCACTGAAGTATTCGATGAGCCGCCCCTGGGGCAAGGCGAAGCGGGCAATGGCGCCCAGACTGTCGATCACCAGCCGTTTGATGCCGTGCTGCTGGACCAGCGCCAGCAGCTTCAGACCCACTTCATCAAGGCGCAACTCGGTCGTGGGCTGCCAGTGCATGTGCAGCGCGCCCTGATCGATACGGCCGGCCAGATCGAGCCCCAGGGCGTCGGCCTTGAGCTGCAGCCGCTCCGGCGGTTCATAGAAGCTGAACATCAGACCGGGGGCCTCGGACGTGCAGGCGGCCAGGAAATTCAGCGAGATGGACGTCTTGCCGGCACCCGAAGGCCCCATGAGCAAGGTGGTCGAGCTTTCCGGTAGCCCGTTCTCGATCATCGCATCCAGCGAAGCCACGCCGCTGGTTACGCGCTGGTGCCCAAAGCGGTAGGTCGCGCCCACCGAGGGATCGCGATAGAGAGTTTCCAACCGTGGAAACACGGTGATGCCGGCATCGGAGATGGTGAATTCGTGGAAGCCCGGCAACGCGCCGCTACCGCGAGTCTTGCGCAGTGCCAGACGGCGGATGGTGCGACTGCCGATCTCTTCCTCGTGCAGATCCAGCACGCCATCGACCATGGTGTGCTCCGGGCTACCGTCTTCGAGACGCGCGCTGGTGAGAAAGATCACCGTGCAACCGGCAAAGGCCGCATGCCCCTGCAACTCGGCGATGAACTTCTTGGTGTCTATGGGCGTTTCCGCACGCGACCGAGCGTTGAGCAGACCATCCACCACCAGCAGACTAGCCTTTTGCCGGCTGATTTCTCGCCGCAGGAGACGCACGACCTCATCCAACCCCTCGCCTTCCATGGTATCGAAGGCGCTCAGGTACTGGACCTGATCCCCGATGCAGGAGCGGTCGAAGAAATCCAGCGTGGAAAAGAACTGGAACATCCGCTCATGGGTTTCCGACAGCATGGTTGCGAACAGCACCCGGCCACCGCCGCGCACATGGTTGAAGGCGATCTGATTGGCCATGATCGATTTGCCGGAGCCCGGACGGCCCTGGATGACATAGGACGCGCCTGCAACCAGGCCTCCCTTCAAGATCTCATCCAGCCCCTGGATACCGGTTACGACGCGCTCGAGTCGATTCAAGAACGATGCCTCAAACTAATGATGTGTCTGGGACGCCTAACTAGGCGCCCGGTGCTTCGCAGGCAAGAGCCTATAAGGGTGCTACCGAAATAGCCAGCTAGAGGGCTTGGTCTCAGCCGCGTTTGCGAATCAGTCCTTCCTGGGCCACCGAGGCCACCAGCTGTCCCGCGCGGTTGTAGATGCTGCCGCGGCACAGACCGCGAGCCCCGCCGGCCCAGGGACTGTCGATGGCGTAGAGCAACCAGTCGTCCAGGCGGAAATCGCGGTGGAACCAGACCGCATGGTCGAGGCTGGCGATCTGCAGCGAGCGATCCCAGAAACTGGTGCCGTGGGGCAGCAGCGAGCTGGGCAGCAGATTGAAGTCCGAGGCATAGGCCAGCAGATAGCGATGCAGCGCCGGCTGGTCCGGCAGATCGCCGGTGGCGCGGAACCAGACGTGGCGAACCGGCTCGGTGGGCTCCGGCTTGAAGGGGTCGGTAAAGACCACCGGGCGCATCTCGATCGGCCGCGGCCCGAGCAGCTTGTCGCGCAAGGGCGAAGGAATCAGCTCGGCGTACTTCTGCGCGTGGGCGATCTCCGATTGCAGCGTCTCGGGCGCGGGCACGTCCGGCATGGTGGTCTGGTGCTCGAAGCCCGGCTCTTCGATATGGAAGGAAGCGCTGCAGAAAAAGATCGGCTGTTCACCCTGGAAGGCAGTGACCCGGCGGGTGGAAAAGCTACCCCCGTCGCGGATGCGATCCACCTGGTAGGTCACCGCCTCCACGGCCGAACCGGCGCGCAGGAAATAGCCATGCAGGGAGTGCACCTGGCGCGCCTCGGGCACGGTCTGGCTGGCCGCTGACAGCGCCTGCCCCAGCACCTGCCCACCAAAGAGCTGGGGAAAGCCGAGATCCTGGCTGCCGCCGCGATACAGATCGGGGGCCAGGGATTCGAGGGTCAGCAGTTCGACCAGGTTGTCCAGCACCTTGCTCATGGGAAGGGTTCCTTGACAGAGAGCGATCATCATACGCAAACCGGTCAAATCCTGTGCGTTCGCCGTGCTTCCAGACACATTACTCATCGTATGACGATAACTGGTGGAGCTTGTGGCCCCATAAGCGGTCACAATGAGGGTACCGCTGTCCGCTCGCAGGCTTCCTCCCCATGACCGAAACCGCCAACGCCTCGTCTCCCCATCCGTCCGCGGCCAAGATCGCGGAGCTGGGCAAGGGTCTCGGGCACGACGACATCTTCTTTGCCGCCGTGAAAAAGACCCGGATGCCGATGATCGTGACGGATCCGCACCAGCCGGATAATCCGATCATCTTCGCCAACGAGTCCTTCCTGCGCACCACGGGCTACGCGCTGGACGAGGTCATGGGCCGTAACTGCCGCTTCCTGCAGGGGCCGGACACGCGCCCGGAACACATCGCTGAAATCCGCAGCGCGCTACGCGAGCAACGGGATTGCGACATTGAATTGCTGAACTACCGCAAGGATGGTTCGACCTTCTGGAATGCGCTGTTCATCTCCCCGGTGCTCGATCCCCAGGGCCAGCTGCTCTACTACTTCGCCTCGCAGCTGGACGTCTCCCGCCGCCGCGACGCCGAGGACGCCCTGCGGCAGGCGCAGAAGATGGAAGCCCTCGGCCAGCTCACCGGGGGCATCGCCCACGACTTCAACAACCTGCTGCAGGTGATGGTCGGCTACCTGGACATCCTGAGGATCAATCTGGATCGTCCGGAACTGGACAAGGACAAGGCCAAGCGCCATGTCGACAACACCCGCGATGCGGTGAATCGGGCAGCCACCCTGACCCAGCAGCTGCTGGCCTTTGCCCGCAAGCAGCGCCTGACCGGGCGCGCGGTGGACCTGAACAAACTCATCGAGGCCCGTCAGGGGCGCCTGTCCCAGGCGCTGGGCGGGCCCTTCCGCTTCATCTTCCGGCCGGCACCGGCCTTGTGGAATTGCCGGCTCGATCCGATTCAGCTGGAGACGGCGCTGCTCAATATCGTCGATAACGCCCGCCTGGCCATGCAGGAGCGAGGTACCGGCACCCTGACCCTGGAGACCCTCAACGTCGAGGTCAATGGCCAGGATCTGGCCCACGGCGGCCTGGCCCAGGGGCACTATGTCTGCATCGCCCTGACCGACACCGGCTGCGGCATGTCCACCGACGTACTCGGTCGGGCCCTGGATCCTTTCTTCACTACCCGTGACGAAGGTCAGGGCAGCGGCTTGGGCCTGTCCATGGTCTATGGCTTTCTCAAGCAGTCGGGCGGCCTGGTGAGGCTCTATTCGGAAGTCGGCATAGGCACCTCGGTGCGTCTCTACTTCCCCGTCTCCGAAGAAGAGGCGCGCGAGCATCCGGCGCCCCTGCCAACCCCCCACGAGGACGGCGGCGGTTCCGAGACCATCCTGGTGGTGGACGATCGCCCGGACGTGGCGGCCCTGGCCCAGGCCATTCTGGAAGAGACCGGCTACCAGGTGCTGGTCGCCCACAATGGCCAGCAGGCGCTGGACATCCTTGCCCGCGAACCCGCCATCGACCTGCTATTCAGCGACCTGATCATGCCCGGCGGCATGAATGGCGTGATGTTGGCCAAGGAGGCGCAGCGGCGCCGGCCCGAGCTGCGCATCCTGCTCACCACGGGCTATGCCAACAACGCCCTGGAACTGGAGGAAGGCAACGGCGAGCGCTTCCCCATTCTCAACAAGCCCTATGGCCGCCAGGATTTGACCCGCTGGATCCGCCGCATGCTGGACAGCGCCCAGCCATGAAGGACGAAGCCCTGGAGCGCGAGCCCGCCAGCTGCGACACCGGGCAGGATGGCCCGGTGGACCTTCAGAGCTTTCTGGCCTGTCTGGAGCGGGTGGGCAACAGCCCCAGCCAGGTCTCGGTGCAGCACCTGATCGATGCCATCGGCAGTCGCTCCTTTGGTCCCATGATCCTCTTGCCAGGGGTACTGGCGATCTCGCCGCTGACCGGCATTCCCGGCATCGCTACCGCCATCGCCGTCTTCGTCATGCTGGTGAGCGGCCAGTTGCTGATGGGGCGTGACCACTTCTGGCTGCCGCGCTGGGTGCTGCAGCGCTCGGTCTCGCGCGGCAAATTGCGCAAGTCGTTGCGCCTGTTGCAGCGGCCGGCGCGCTGGGTGGACAAGGTTGTCAAGTCGCGCCTGCGGGTGCTCACCTCGCGGCCCGCGCATTTCGTCACCGCCCTGCTCTGCATCCTGATCGCCGCGACCATGCCGGTGCTGGATCTGGTGCCCTTCGCCAACACCACGGCGGGCCTGGCGCTGACCTCTTTCGCCCTGTCGCTGATCGCCCGTGACGGCCTGCTGTTCCTCCTGGCGCTGGGTTTCTGCACCGGTATCCTCTGGTTCATCCTGGAGCTCCTGGTGTTTTGAGCGCCCGCCTGCCGCTGGTCTACCACGAGGACTACAGTCCGTCCTTCCCCGCCGGCCATCGCTTTCCGATGGAGAAATTCCGTCTGCTGCACGAGCACCTGAGTGCCAGCGGCATCCTGGGCGCCGATAACTGGCGGCGCCCCGAACCCTGCCCGGACGAGTTGCTGACGCTGGCCCATGCACCGGACTACATCCGGGCCTTCCAGGCCGGAGAGTTGGCACCGCCGCTGCAGCGCCAGCTGGGCCTGCCCTGGAGCGAAGCCCTGGTGCGCCGCACCATCCGCGCCGTGGGCGGCTCCCTGCTCACCCTGGAATTGGCGCTGCGTCATGGCCTGGCCTGTCACCTCGCCGGGGGTACCCATCATGCGCATCACGACTATCCGGCCGGCTTCTGCATCTTCAACGACCTGGCGATCCTGGCGCTGTCGCTGCTGGAAAGCGGGCGCGCCGGACGGGTGCTGATCCTGGATTGCGATGTGCACCAGGGCGATGGCACGGCACGCATCCTCGCCGAGGTGCCGGACGCCGTCACCGTCTCCCTGCACTGCGCCACCAACTATCCGGCGCGCAAGGCGCAGAGCGACTGGGACATCCCCCTGCCGCGCGGGCTGGACGACGCCGGCTACCTGCGGGTGCTCGACGACGCCCTGGGCTACCTGCTGCCGCTCCATCAGCCCGACGTGGTGCTCTACGACGCCGGGGTGGACGTCCATCGCGACGATGCCCTCGGCTATCTGGACCTGACCGACGCTGGCCTCGCCGCCCGCGACGGCCTGGTCTTGCGGCGCTGCCTGGCGGCGGATATACCGGTGGTAGGGGTCATCGGCGGCGGCTATTCGGCCGATCGCCTGGCCCTCGCCCGCCGCCACGGCATCCTCCATCACACCGCGACCCAGGTCTGGCAGGAGCTGGGTCTGAACTGAACGGGAGCTTCAATGAGCAAGACCGCCAAGACCTCCGAATCCAGCCAGGCGCGCCTGGCGGTGCTGATCGATGCGGACAACGCACCGGCCGCCATCGTCGACGGCCTCATGGCCGAGATCGCCCGCTTCGGCGTGGCCAGCGTCAAGCGCATCTATGGCGACTGGACCCAACCGCAACTGAACAGCTGGAAGAAGGTGCTGCTCGACCACTCCATCCAGCCGGTGCAGCAGTTCGGCTACACCAAGGGCAAGAACGCTACCGACAGCGCCCTGATCATCGATGCCATGGACCTGCTCTATACCCGTCGTTTCGACGGCTTCTGCCTGGTCTCCAGCGACAGCGACTTCACCCGCCTGGCGGCGCGGCTGCGCGAGGAAGGCCTGACGGTCTACGGTTTCGGCGAGGAGAAGACACCGGATCCCTTCGTCTCGGCCTGCGACAGATTCATCTACACCGAGATCCTCAGGTCGAAGCCACGCGAAGAGGCTCGCGAAACCACCAGCGCCACCGACAAGCCCGCGACCACCAACCGTGGCAAGCCCAAGTTGAACACCATTCTCAAGCTCATCGAACAGGCCGTGGAAGACGCCTCCGACGAAGGCGGCTGGGCCAACCTGGGCATGGTCGGGGCCAACCTGGGCAAGGTGCGTCCGGACTTCGATGCCCGCCTCTATGGGCATCGCAAATTCAGTGGCCTGGTGAAGGCCCATGGCGACAGGTTCGAGGTGCAGGAACGCGATCCTGCTGATGGCAGCGCGGGTAAGGCCGTGTACATCCGCAACCGCTGACACCGTTCCGCCTGCCCGGCTCTGGCCCGGGCCTTGGCGGCGAAAAGCCGTGATCGGTCGCCATCAAGGTGCCATACCACCGGTCAGACATCGCGGAACCGCTCGGCTGGCGGCGGCCTCCACCTCTAGGTAAACGCTACCCAACGGAGACCGCCATGCGAGCCTTGACCTACCACGGTGCCCACGATGTCCGTGTCGATACCGTCCCCGATCCGACCATCCAGGACGCCGACGACATCGTCCTGCGGGTAACCGCCACGGCCATCTGCGGCTCGGACCTGCACCTCTATCGCGGCAAGATCCCCACCGTCGAGCACGGGGATATCTTCGGCCACGAATTCATGGGCGTCGTCGAAGAGACCGGCCCGGCGGTCACCGCCGTGCAGAAGGGCGACCGGGTGGTGATTCCCTTCGTCATCGCCTGCGGCAGCTGCTTCTTCTGCAACCAGGATCTCTACGCGGCCTGTGAGACCACCAACACCGGCCGCGGCGCCATCCTCAACAAGAAGCAGATCCCGCCGGGCGCGGCCTTGTTCGGCTTCAGCCATCTCTACGGTGGCGTACCGGGCGGCCAGGCCGAATACGTGCGCGTACCCAAGGCCAATACCGGCCCCTTCAAGGTGCCCGGCACCCTGGCTGACGAAAAGGTGCTGTTCCTTTCCGACATCCTGCCCACCGCCTGGCAGGCCGTGCTCAACACCGGCATCGGCCAGGGTTCGAGCATCGCCATCTATGGCGCCGGACCGGTCGGCCTGCTGTCGGCCGCCTGTGCGCGGATGCTGGGTGCCGAGCGTATCTTCATGGTCGATCACCACCCCTATCGCCTGGCCTATGCCCAGCAGACCTATGGCGTCATCCCGATCAACTTCGACGAGGACGACGATCCGGCGGCCACCATCATCGAGCAGACGCCCGGCAAGCGGGGCGTGGATGGAGTCGTGGATGCCGTGGGCTTCGAGGCCAAGGGCAGCACCACCGAGACCATCCTCGCCAACCTCAAGCTGGAAGGCAGCAGCGGCAAGGCTCTGCGCCAGTGCATCGCGGCCGTGCGGCGCGGTGGCACCGTGAGCGTGCCCGGGGTCTATGCCGGTTTCATCCACGGCTTCCTGTTCGGTGATGCCTTCGACAAGGGCCTGACCTTCAAGATGGGCCAGACCCACGTGCAGCGCTATCTGCCGGAACTGCTGGAACACATCGAGCGTGGCGACCTGGCGCCGGAGGCCATCATCACCCACCGGATGTCCCTGGAGCAGGCGGTCGAAGGCTACAAGATCTTCGACAAGAAGCAGGAGGACTGCCGCAAGGTCATCCTGACGCCGGGGCGCACCGAACCGCTGATTCCCGAGCGGCTGGAAGAACCCCTGGCGGCGCCCCTGGGTCAGGCTGGCGTGGTCTAAGAACCTAGCACCTCGCGTACAATGGCGGTTTTCCGTAGCTCCTGGATGCCGCCATGTCTCTCTCCCCCGCCGCCCCTGCCGTCGCTGTCATCGGGGGCGGCCCCGCCGGGCTGATGGCGGCCGAGACCCTGGCCGCCGCCGGCATCCCGGTGGATCTCTTCGATGCCATGCCTTCCGTGGGTCGCAAGTTCCTACTGGCCGGCGTGGGCGGCATGAACATCACCCATGCCGAAGAGCAGGCCACCTTCCGCCAGCGCTATCGCGAGCGCGAGGGCGACGTCAGCTCCTGGCTCGATGCCTTCGACAGCGATGCCCTGCGCGCCTGGATCCATGAGCTCGGCATAGAGACCTTTGTCGGCACCTCGGGACGAGTGTTTCCCGCCGACATGAAGGCCGCGCCGCTACTGCGTGCCTGGCTGCATCGCCTGCGCGATCAAGGCGTGCGAATTCACACCCGCAGTCGCTGGTTGGGCTGGGACGTCGAGGGTCGGCTGCGCCTGGCAACCCCAGAAGGCGAGCGCCTCCTGCAACCCCAGGCCTGTGTACTGGCATTGGGTGGCGGCAGCTGGCCGCGCCTGGGCTCGGATGGCGCCTGGCAGGCCTTGCTGGCCGAACGTGGCGTCACACTGCGACCGCTGGAACCGGCCAACTGTGGCTTCGAGGTCACTGGCTGGAGCGACTTTCTCAAGACCCGCCATGCCGGCGCGCCGATCAAGCCGGCCGCCCTCGCCCTGCCCGGCCAACCGCCGCGCCAGGGCGAATTCGTCCTTACCGACACCGGGATCGAGGGGAGCCTGGTCTATGCGCTGTCCGCCGAGATCCGCACGGCCATCGAACGCGACGGCCAGGCGATCCTCAGCCTGGATCTGGCGCCCCAGCGCGACCTGGCCGAACTGGGACGCGCCCTAGCCAAGCCACGTGGCAGCCAGTCCCTCGCCAACCACCTGCGGCGCCAAGCCGGGATCGACGGCGCTCGCGCCGCCCTGCTCCGTGAACTGGCGCCACCCGAGGCCTTCCAGGACATGGCCCGGCTGGCCCAGGCCTGCAAGGCCGTGCCGCTCACCGTGGTCCGACCGCGCCCCCTGGCGGAAGCCATCAGCAGCGCCGGCGGCGTGCCTCTGGAGGCACTGGAGGACGGCCTGATGCTCCGGCAATTGCCTGGCGTCTTCTGCGCAGGTGAGATGCTCGATTGGGAAGCCCCCACCGGCGGCTACCTGCTCACCGCCTGCTTCGCCAGCGGGCGTGCGGCGAGCCAGGGCGTGCTGCGCTGGCTGGCCGCTGGCGGCAGGTCGGCCTGAGCGGCCCCGTCGCGATGCGCCGCTACCGCTCGGATCCTTGAGCTTGACCCCGATCAATCGCGGTCTGGTCCGTTGCTTCGCTGAGCCAATCCCCTGCTGCGACCTGGTTGATCATCGCGCCTCCCGCTCGGCAACAGTCTGCTTTGATGCCGGACGATCAGGCGCTGTAACCTAGGCCGAGACCACGGCGATCATCATGGATCCATGCCCCTTTCCCAGGCGTTGTCGGAATTCAGGCGGTTGTTGCGCGATCTGGCGGGAGATCTCCGCCAGTTCGGCCGCGACCGTCGCCGCCTGGTCGACGAACTGGAAACCCTGACCTCGGTCTTGCTGGCGATCCTGCTCGGCCATTTGGCCGGGGTTCAGCATGTCGGTTGGGCGGCTTTCAGCGGCTATATCGTGATGAGGTCAGATGTCCGCGACAGCTGCGCACGCGGCTGCCTGCGAGTGCTGGGTACCTGTATCGGCGCCGCAGGTGCCCTGCTCGTCCTGCGCCACCTGCAGCTGAACCCCTACGAGCAGGCTGGACTGCTGGGCACCGTGGGCAGCATCACACTCTATCTGACCCTGGTGGGCCGCTATGGCTACGCCTGGTTGCTGGGCGGCCTCACCTACGCCATGGTGGTCCTGGCGAGCCTCCAGGCGCCCGATCAGCTTGAGCAATACGCCCTGTCGCGCCTGTTGGAAGTGGCGCTCGGCACCTCGGCTTGCGTACTGGTGAGCGCGCTTTCCACCTACGGCGTCCGTGCCCGCCTATGGCCCAGGGTACCGACCACGGTAGCCTCAGCGCCGCGAACCCTGGGTGTCTGGCAACCCTTGGCATTGCGCCATGCGCTGCAGGGGGGTCTAGCCCTGGCCCTGCTGGCGTTGGGCGCGACGGGGAAGATCGAGGTGGATATCAGCCAGGCCGCCATCACCATCCTGGCGGTCATGGTCGTTCCCTTCGACGGCCTGAGCAGCGCCGGCAAGGCAGTCTCCAGAAGGCTGCTGCATCGAATGCTCGGTTGCCTGCTCGGCGGCGGCCTGGCGGCCATTCTGCTGCTGGTCAGCCAAAAAAGTCTCTGGCTGACGCTGGCGGGCGTCGCGCTCGGCGTGCTGATCGGCAGACACCTCGAGAACGGCCCGCTCGGTATCGGCTATCTCGGCATGCAGTTCGCGCTGGCGTTTCTGGTGGTGATGGTGCCTGACCACTATGACCATATCGACCCGGTGGCAGGCATGGCGCGGCTGGGCGGTATCCTGCTGGGTTTTCTGGTGCTGGAGCCAGTGTACTGGATCTCGACCTGGCTGATCAGGCGCCTGTCCCCCTCGAGAACCTAGCAAGCGGCCGCGCTGACCTCAGGCCGGGCGCTCGACGAACTCGGTGGCCGGCGAGCCATCGGCATTGTGCTGGCGAATCACCGCTGGGCGCCCTTCCTCATCAAGCAACACCTGGCCGATGCCGGCACCGTTCCATAGACGCTCGCCGGCCTCGCGGCGATCCGGCAGCCGTGGCTGCAACTCCCAGCGGCGGCGCTTGGTGAAGCCGTTGAGCGGCGACCAGGGCGCATAGAGCCAGCGATTGAGTCGATCCAGGGTCGCCAGCAGGCGCGGTGGAAACTCGTTCTTGATGCCGCTGCTGGTGATCTGCCAGAGCCGCGGCTCGCCGCGCTTGTCGCGGATGCGGATGTCGTAGACGAAGGAATAGTGCACGTCGCCGGAGAGCACCACGTAATTGCCCGGGGTGCGCCGGTGGCGAAAGATGTTGAGCATGGTCTTGGCCGCGCCGGGGTGGGCCATCCAGTTCTCGGCATCTACCATCAGCGGCTGGCCGAACCAGGTGAAGATGCGCTGCACCGCCTCGATCAGCTTGACGCCGAACATGGGCGCGGCCGAAACGATCACCGCCGACGGATGATCCAACAGGTCCTGCTGCAACTCGCAAAGGGCCTCCCAGTCCATCAGGCCCGACGGGTGCTCCAGGCGGCGTTCGCTGCGCCAACGGCGCGTACGGGTGTCCAGCACGATCAGCGGCGGGCTGGTCTTGAGCACATAGTGCCAACCCTGGAACCGCAGCAGATCGTCGATGCACTGATTCTGCTCCGCACAGTCCAGTTTGCCGTCGTCTCCCGCGGTGGCCAACAGGCAGGCGGTGGCGGCCAACAGCTCGGCGACCGATTCCGGCGCGTTGCCCCAGGCCTGGCAAAGCAGATAGGCCAGCAGGGCATTGCCGAGGATGCGCCGAGAGAAGGGATGCCCATAGGCCGTCTCCTCCCAGCGGGCGGATAGATTCCAGTCGTCGGTGACGTCGTGGTCGTCGAAGATCATCAACGTCGGTACCCAGGCCAGGGCCCGCGCAGCCTGGGGCAGGGTCGCCACGAAGCCTTCGATGCAGCGCGACTCGGCGGCGTAACGCTCACGGTCCTTATCGTCGAGCGCCGGTGGCACGACCTCGATCAGGCTCCAGGGCGTGGGGGACCAGCAGAGCAGATAGAGCGCCAGCACCTCGCTCAGGGTCACCAGGTGATTGTGGGCATTGGTGGAGGTGAAGATCGGCTTTTCCACCCCACCAAAGAATTTCTCGCGCAGCGCCCGATTGGACTTGAAGGCCGGCAGCAGGTCTTCGCGGTGATAGAGATTGGCGGCATGGGCCATCAGCGCGTCGCTGTCCGCCACCACCGCACCTTCGAGAAACTCACCATGAAGTCCGAGGCGACGGATCAGCGCCTGCACCGCCAGCAGCATGGGCCCCGCGACATCATCGGCATAGACCTGATCACCGGTAAGCAACAGGGCCGCGGGCCGCTCCTCGGGGGTCGCACTGGCCTGCAGCAGGCGATCCACCGCGATCAGGCCATCGGCCGAGGCATGATGGGGCTTGCGACAGGAGCCATGGAGCAGATGATCGAAGCGTGCGCGCAGCACCAGGCATGGCAGGTCCCCGTCGGCCGAGAGCAAGTGTGGGGCCCAGTCGCGGATGCCGCCCGCGGTCAGCTGCAGGTCGTAGTGGATGAAGGTATCGGTCGGCAACTCGACCTTAGGCTTGACCTCCAGCAGCTGCAGGTAGGCCTGTGCGCCCAGGCGCAGGCACTGGACCTCGCTCTGTGCCTCCCACTCGGCTTCACCCTGCCAGAGCCGCGGCACAGGCGCCTCGGCGGTGGTGGTCACCAGCCAGAGCAGCAACCGCGACGACTCGACCCGGCGCAACAGCGGACCGGCCAGTACCGGGGGCAAGGTAGAGGTATCGCTCATGGGCTCTCCTGTAGACGCAGAACTGACCACTATGCCGCGTCGGGATTCAGCCCGCAGCCGCCGCCTGGCTACAAAGTTTGAGCGCGCATCACAGTCGGCCTAGAATTCGCTCCCTTTTCGTCGCCATCCGGGCCTGTCATGACCTTTGCCGACCTCGGCCTCATCGATCCGCTGCTGCAGGCGCTCGCCGCCCTGGAGCACAGCTCCCCTACCCCCATCCAGCGTCAGGCTATCCCCGCGGTGCTGGCGGGTCGCGACCTGCTGGCCGCCGCCCAGACCGGCACCGGCAAGACCGGCGCCTTCGGCCTGCCGCTGCTGCAGCGACTGGTGCAGGAAGGCCCGGCGGTGGCGCCCAACCATATCCGCGCGCTGATCCTCACGCCCACCCGCGAGCTGGCCGAACAGGTCCATGCCAGCCTGCGCGACTATGCCCAGCACCTGCCCCTGCGCACCGCGGTGGCCTATGGTGGCGTGAGCATCAATCCGCAGATGATGAAACTGCGTAAAGGTGTGGATGTGCTGGTGGCGACCCCAGGTCGCCTGCTCGATCTGTTCAGCCAGAACGCCGTGCGCTTCGACCAGGTGCAGCTGCTGGTGCTGGACGAAGCCGATCGCATGCTCGACCTGGGCTTTTCCCGGCAACTGGGCGAGCTGTTCGTCATGCTGCCGCGCAAGCGCCAGACCCTGCTGTTCTCGGCGACCTTCTCCGACGCCGTGCGCCAACTGGCCGCCCCGGTGCTGCGCGATCCCCAGACCCTCGACGTCAGCCCGCGCAACACGGCCGCCGTCACCGTCAAGCAGTGGGTCGTGCCGGTCGACAAGAAGCGCAAGACCGAACTCTTCCTGCACCTCTATCGCAGCGGTCGCCACGGCCAGGTGCTGGTGTTCGCCAAGACGCGCAAGGGTGTGGAGCAACTGGTGGAAGCCTTGCAGGCCGAGGGTCTGGCGGCGGAATCCATCCATGGCGACAAGCCCCAGCCGGCGCGGCTGCGCGCCCTCGCCCGCTTCAAGGCCGGCGAGGCGGACATCCTGGTCGCTACCGATGTGGCTGCCCGCGGCCTGGACATCCAGGACCTGCCGCTGGTGGTCAACCTGGACCTGCCCATCGTCGCCGAGGACTATGTCCACCGCATCGGCCGCACCGGGCGCGCGGGCAACCAGGGCCAGGCGGTTTCACTGGTCTGCGCCGATGAAGTCGAGCAACTGGCGGCCATCGAGACGCTGATCGGTCAGATCCTCGTGCGCCGCGACGAGCCGGATTTCATCCCCGACCACCGCGTTCCCCAGACCGGTCCGGGCGGACTGGTCATGAAGAAGCCCAAGAAGCCGAAGAAACCCAAGGTGGGTGGACCGGTATCCGACAAGCCCCTGGGTCGCTGGGTGGAAGACGGCAAACCCAAGGTCAAGTCGGTGCGCAAGTCGCCCGGCTTCGGCAAGCCACGCAAGTAACCGTAAGGCTTAGCGCGGTGGAATGGCGGTAGACAGGTAATCGCGGCCATGACCGTAATAGACCCTAGGTTGGGCTGAGCGTAGCGAAGCCCAACAGGTCTTGCTCGGAGCCGGCTGTTGGGCTTCGACGATGGAGCCGTCTCAACCCAACCTACGAAAACAGAGGCAGCCCGTAGGAAAGGCCGTTAGGTTGGGTTACGCGCAGCGAAGCCAAACGGGTCTTGCCCAGAGCCCGCACTGTTGGGCTTCGACGATGGAGCCGTCTCAACCCAACCTACGAAAACAGCGCCAGCCCGTAGGAACGGCCATATAGGTTGGGCTGCGCTGCGAAGCCAAACGGGTCTGGCCCAGAGCCCGCACTGTTGGGCTTCGACGATGGAGCCGTCTCAACCCAACCTACGAAGACAGCGCCAGCCCGTAGGAACGGCCATTAGGTTGGGCTGCGCGCTGCGAAGCCAAACGGGTCTGGCCCAGAGCCCGCACTGTTGGGCTTCGACGATGGAGCCGTCTCAACCTAACCTACGGCGGCCCGGCCCCGTAGGAGCGGCCGCATCGGCGGACCGCCATGGCCGCGCTATGCTGGGCGTCGCTTACTCCGCCAGGCGCCAGGTGGTGCCGCCCTTGCCGTCTTCCAGCACCACGCCCAGGGCGGTGAGCTGGTCGCGGATGCGGTCGGATTCCGCCCAGTTCTTTTCGGCGCGCGCGGTGAGCCGGGCCTGGATCAGCGCCTCGACCTCGGCGGCATCCACCCGCCCCGCCGCATCGGCGCGCAGGAAAGCTTCCGGCTCCAGCTGCAGCACGCCCAGCACCTCACCCAGTTCGCGCAGACGCCCGGCCAGTCCAGCCGCCGCGGCAGGATCGCTCTCGCGCAGGCGGTTGATCTCGCGGGCCAGCTCGAACAGCACGCCGCAGGCACCGGCGGTGTTGAAGTCGTCGTCCATGCACTGGGCGAAGCGCTCGGCGTAGCTTTCGCCGCCTTGCGCCGGTGCTTGCGGCAGGCCCTTGAGCGAGTGATAGAAGCGCTCCAGAGCACCCTTGGCTTCGCGCAGGTTGTCTTCTGAATAGTTGATCGGACTGCGATAGTGGCTGGCGATCAGCAGGTAGCGCACCACCTCGGGGTGGTACTTCTCCAGCACCTCGCGCAGGGTGAAGAAGTTGCCCAGGGACTTGGACATCTTCTCGCCATTGATGGTGATCATCCCGCAGTGCAGCCAGGCGTTGGCGTAGGTCTTACCGGTGGCCGCCTCGCTCTGAGCGATCTCGTTCTCGTGGTGCGGAAACTCCAGATCGTTGCCACCACCGTGGATGTCGAAGGTCTCGCCCAGGCAGCAGGTGGACATCACCGAGCACTCGATGTGCCAGCCCGGTCGCCCGGCGCCCCAGGGCGACGGCCAGCTCGGCTCGCCCGGCTTGGCGGCCTTCCACAGCACGAAGTCCAGCGGATCTTCCTTGGCCTCGCCCGGCTCGATGCGCGCGCCGATGCGCAGGTCCTCGACGCGCCGCCGCGACAGCTTGCCGTAGCCAGCGAAGCGGTTGACCCGGTAGTAGACGTCGCCGTTACCCGGGGCATAGGCATAGCCCTTGTCGATCAGGGTCTGGATCATGGCGTGCATGCCAGCGATGTGATCGGTGGCGCGCGGCTCCTGGTCGGGCTTGCGGATATTCAGCCGCGCCTCGTCCTCGTGCATCGCCTCGATCATCCGCGCCACCAGGTCGGTGAAGGGCTCACCGTTGGCATTGGCGCGCTTAATGATCTTGTCGTCGATGTCGGTGATGTTGCGCACGTAGGTCAGGTCGTAGCCACTATGGCGCAGCCAGCGCGTGATGACGTCGAAGGCCACCATGCTGCGACCATGCCCCAGGTGGCAGTAGTCATAGACGGTCATGCCGCAGACGTACATGCGCACCTGCCCTGGTACCAGCGGCGTGAAGGCTTCCTTGGTCTTGGTCAGGGTGTTGTAGAGGTGCAGCGCCATCATTGCCCCCAGGAATCGCGCAGGGTCACGGTACGATTGAACACCGGCTTGCCCGGCGCCGAATCCTTCAGATCGACGCAGAAGTAGCCTTCGCGCTCGAACTGGAAGCGGTCTTCCGGTTGGGCCTGGGCCAGCGACGGCTCGGCACGGCAGCCCTTGAGCACCACCAGGGAATCAGGATTGATGTTGTCGAGGAAGCTGCCACCCTCCTCGCTCTTCTCCGGCTGCGCCGAACGGAACAGGCGATCGTAGAGGCGCACCTCGCACTCCACGCTACCTTCGGCCGGCACCCAATGGATCACGCCCTTGACCTTGCGGCCCTCGGGATTCTTGCCCAGGGTGTCCGGGTCGTAGCTGCAACGCAGTTCGACCACGTTGCCGTCGGCATCCTTGATGGCCTCATCGGCACGGATCACGTAGCTGCCGCGCAGGCGCACCTCGCCACCTGGCTCCAGGCGCTTGTAGCCCTTGGGCGGATTCTCTTCGTAGTCGCCCTGGTCGATGTACAGCTCGCGGGTGAAGGGCAGCTGGCGCACGCCCAGATCCTGCTTGGGATGGCGTGCCAGCTCCAGGTTCTCCACCTGGCCCTCGGGGTAGTTGGTGATCACTACCTTGAGAGGTTTGAGCACGCACATGGCGCGCGGGGCGTTCTGGTCCAGGTCCTCGCGGATGGCGAATTCCAGCATGGCCACGTCGACCACGCCATTGGAACGGGTCACGCCGATCATCTCGCAGAAGTTGCGGATGGCGGCTGGGGTGTAGCCACGGCGGCGATAGCCCGACAGGGTCGACATGCGCGGGTCGTCCCAGCCGTGCACATGAGCCTCGTCCACCAGTTGCTTGAGCTTGCGTTTGCTGGTGACGGTGTAGTTCAGGTTGAGGCGGGCGAATTCGTACTGGCGTGGCTGGGCCGGCACCGGCAGCTTGGCCAGGAACCACTCGTACAGCGGACGGTGGTCCTCGAACTCCAGGGTGCAGATGGAGTGGGTCACGCCTTCCAGGGCATCGGACTGGCCATGGGTGAAGTCATAGCTCGGATAGATGCACCAGGCATCGCCGGTCTGGTGGTGATGGGCGTGACGGATGCGATAAAGGATGGGATCGCGCAGGTTCATGTTGGGCGAGGCCATGTCGATCTTGGCGCGCAGCACCTTTTCGCCGTCCTTGAATTCGCCAGCCTTCATGCGGGCGAAGAGGTCCAGGTTCTCAGCCACCGAGCGGTCGCGGAAGGGGCTGTTGCGACCCGGCTCGGTGAGGCTGCCGCGGTATTCGCGAGCCTGCTCGGGCGTCAGGTCGCAGACGTAGGCCAGGCCCTGCTCGATCAGGTTCACCGCCCAGGCATAGAGCTGGTCGAAATAGCTGGAGGCGTAGCGCACCTCGCCGGCCCAGTCGAAGCCCAGCCAATGCACGTCGCTCTTGATGGCGTCGATGTATTCCTGGTCTTCCTTGGCCGGGTTGGTGTCGTCGAAGCGCAGATGGCAGTCGCCACCGAATTCCTTGGCCAGGCCGAAGTTCACACAGATCGACTTGGCATGGCCGATGTGCAGGTAGCCGTTGGGCTCCGGCGGGAAACGGGTGACGATCTTGGCCTGCTTGCCGGCGTCCAGGTCAGCCTGGACGATCTGCCGCAGGAAATGCGCGGGGGCGGCTTTGGCGGCGGTGGACGAGTCGGAAGTCGGCTTGCTCATGGGATCCTTAACTGGGCAGACGCACGGCCAGGGTAGGCCGGGCAAAGGTAAACCCGTATCATAGCCCAACCCGTCAAGTCCCGGCGAAACCCTTGAGGCCCTCGCCGGGTCTGGATGCTGTCCCCCTTAGCTACGGATTCGCTGCCATGATCAAGCTGCACACCAACCACGGCGTCATCACCCTGGAACTCTTCGAGGACAAGGCGCCGGAAACCGCGGCCAACTTCAAGGAATACGTCAAGAGCGGTCACTACGACGGCACCATCTTCCACCGCGTGATCAGCAACTTCATGGTCCAGGGCGGTGGTTTCGAGCCGGGCATGAAGCAGAAGCCGACCCGCGCCCCGATCAAGAACGAAGCCAACAACGGCGTCTCCAACGCGATCGGCACCGTCGCCATGGCCCGCACCATGGATCCGCACTCCGCCTCGGCGCAGTTCTTCATCAACGTCTCCGACAACACCTTCCTCAACCACACCGCGCCCACCAGCCAGGGCTGGGGCTATGCGGTGTTCGGCAAGGTGGTCGAGGGCATGGACGTGGTCAACGCCATCAAGGGCGTCGCCACTACCAGCAAGGCCGGTCACCAGGACGTGCCGAGCGAAGACGTGATCATCGAGAAGGCCGAGATCGTCGAGTGATTCTACTGGTCTCCGACCTGCATCTCGAACCGCAACGCCCGGACCTGGTCCGGGCGTTTTTGCATTTCCTCGAAACCCGTGCCCGCGGTGCCGAGGCGCTGTACATCCTTGGGGATCTGTTCGAAGCCTGGATCGGCGATGACGCCATGGGGCCCTTCGAGCAGGAGATCGCCACCGCCCTGCGCCAGCTGGCCGACAGCGGCACGGCCGTCTATCTGATGCATGGCAATCGCGACTTCCTCATCGGCAAGGCCTTCTGCCGCCAGGCGGGTTGCCGCTTGCTGCCGGATCGCCATATCGCCGACTTCCCGGGTCGCCGCGTGCTGCTCATGCATGGCGATACCCTCTGCACCCGCGACGAGGGCTACCAGAAGCTGCGTCGCATCCTGCGCCATCCCCTCACCCTCTTCGTCCTGCGCCACCTGCCGCTGGCCAGCCGCCAGAAGCTGGCGCGCAAGCTGCGCAGCGAGAGTCGCCAGCAGACCCGCGCCAAGGCCATGGACATCACCGATGTCACCGAGGCCGAAGTCGAGCGCGAACTGCGCGCCGCCCGGGCGACGACGCTGATCCACGGTCATACCCACAGACCCGCCCACCATGAGCTGATGCTCGATGGCCAGCCGGCCGAGCGTATCGTGCTGGGGGACTGGGACCGCCGTGGCTGGGTGTTGGAAGCCAGCGAAGCGGGCCTGAGCCAGGTCGATTTCGCCCTCGACGAACGGTAAGGCCTTCACCAGGCGTACCTGGCTTTTTCGCGACAAGTGACTGGCCTAAAAGGTAATTCCGCGCGCCTGCCAGATCGCCGCTGCCAGGACTGCGACCGATCGTCACATGGTCGCTACAGAAATCCGCACGGGTGACCGATGACGAGGGTGTAAGGAGATGTAACCCTTTTCCGCGGAGACGCCCATGCAACTCGACACCCTCTTTGCCCAGCTGCACAACCTGCCCAACGTCCCCGAAGTGGCGCAGGTCCTGATCCAGCAGTTCGACGACCCCAACACCAGCATCGAAACCCTGTCGCGCACCGTGGCGCGCGATCCGGTCATCGCCGCCAAGGTATTGCGCCTGGCCAACTCGGCGCGCTTCCGCGGCGCCCGTGAATCCACCAGCATCGAAGACGCCGCCCTGCGCCTGGGCTTCAACACCCTGCGCACCCTGGTACTGGCCTCGGCCTTCGCCGGCGGCTTCAAGGCCGCGCCCGGTTTCGATCTGCAGGCCTTCTGGTACAACAGCTTTCTGGTCGCCAGCCTGTGCAAGCCACTGGCCAAACAAGCCGACCTGGACCAGGAAACCGCCTTTACCTGCGGCATGCTCCACGACATCGGCGAATTGCTGATCCAGAGCGGCGCCCCCGAACTGGCACCGAGCCTGGCCGGTCGCGCCACCGCCAGCAGCCATCGCGCCGCCGACGAGACCCTGCAACTGGGCTTCGGCTATCCGGAAGTGGGTGCCGAACTCGCCCGCCGCTGGCAGCTACCCCAGGTCCTGCGCGACGCCATCGGCTACCAGGCCCGCCCGCTGCAGGCACCGGAAGGCAACGGCTATGCGCTGATCGTGGCCCAGGCGGTCGCCGTGGCCGAGGTGCTGCAGGAGAATGTCGGTGACAGCAAGGTGCAGGACCTGAGCGGTCCGCTGTTCGCCAGCATCGACCTGGAACAGCTGACGGCCGTGCTGCCCAACGCCCGGGACACCGCCGCGACCTTCGCCCAGGCCGCCTGATTCCTGGATGGCCTGGCCGAATCGCAGGCAAGAAAAAACCCCTGGAGCCTGGCTCTCAGGGGTTCTCTCAGATCTGGCGGTGAGGGAGGGATTCGAACCCTCGATAAGATTTCTCCTATACACACTTTCCAGGCGTGCTCCTTCAACCGCTCGGACACCTCACCAGATTTGCTCGGCGGCTGCATCTGCATCACCGAGGCGCGCAACTATAGGCAAAGGCGATTTCGATGGCAAGCTTTTTCTTCAATCGATTCATACATTTGCACGCAGGGCTGGGAAAGTCCGCTGCTCTGCGCCGTTCACGGGATGACCGGTCAGTCGCCTCTCTGCCCTGCGTTACCTTTTATACCTCCGACCAACGGTAGCGTCGCAAGCATTTTTCCAATTACCTGAAAGCAAAGGAGAAATCGTCTAGTGCGACATTTTTGATAACCGGCTGGCCGGTCATCGCCACAAAACTGAAATTTATGTTCTATAGCTACTGGATAGTGCTCAAGCCTGCGGGTATCAGTAACTGCATGCCGCTGTCGCGCAAGCGCTTCCCGCTGAAGACGTAAAGGCTTCAAACAGCTAACAATAAAGGCCCCGAGTCATGTTCAAGAATCCCGTCCCCAAGTGGCGTCAGGCGAGTTTCGTGCTCATCGTCACCACCGTCGTACTGGTCATCCCCAATCTTTCCCGGTTCTTTGGCTGATCCCTAGCGCCAATAATCCGCTGGTGCTGCCGGCAAGGCTGCCAGCAGGTCACGCAGCCCCTCTCCCCAGCCTTTACGCAAGGCCTGGAAGTAGGGATCGTGCTCGTCGATCCGATGGCTGCTGACCTGCGCCAGCGCATCGCGCGGATAGACCACCAGATCCAGCGGCAACCCCACCGATAGATTGCTGCGAATGGTGGCGTCGTAGGACAGCAGCGCGCAGCGCAGGGCTTCTTCCAGCGGCGTCGCGAAGGTCAGCGCCCGATCCAGGATGGGCTTGCCGTACTTGCTCTCGCCGATCTGGAAATAGGGCGTGTCCTCGGTGGCACCGATGAAATTGCCGTGGGGATAGAGGTTGAACAACTCCGGCTCCGCGCCGCGGATCTGCCCGCCCAGGAGAAAGGAGCAGCTCAGATCCAGGCCATGACCGCTGGGGGCATCCTCGGCATCGCGCTGCAGGACCTCGCGCAAGGTCTGCCCTAGCAAGCGGGCGGCCTCATACAGGGTGGGCACTCCGTGCAGGTTGTCCTGTTCGCTGTCCAGGCGCTGCCGCAACAGGCTGATGACCGCCTGGGAGGTAGCCAGGTTGCCCGCCGACTGGATGGCGATCAGGCGCTCGCCCGGAATCCGGAACAGATGCAGTTTGCGAAAGGTGGCGATGTTGTCGACCCCGGCATTGGTGCGGGAATCGGCGACGAACACCAGGCCGTCGTGCAGTTTCATGGCGACGCAATAGGTCATGCGAACCTCGGGTATCGAGACGATTTTTGCCGCAGCGGCGAGGAAAAAGAAAGACGGCCCCTGGCCGTCTCTTCGTACGCTGCCGGCAGTGCTGATTATTGCTGTTGCTGCACCTGCTGCAACGGCTCGACCAGCACCTTGGCCTCCATGTGCTCCACCCCACCACCGCGGCGCATGCCGCGTACCGGGCAGGCATCCAGGTAGTCCAGGCCAATGGCCAGCCGCAGGTGGCGCTCCGGTCGGGTCAGGCGATTGGTTACGTCATAGCTGTACCAGGCGCCGTCATGCCAGGCTTCCGCCCAGGCATGGCTGGAGAGGTGCGCGCTGTCGTCGGTGCACAGATAGCCAGACACGTAGCGCGCCGGGATGCCCAGGCTGCGGGCGCAGGCCAGGAAGGCATGGGCATGATCCTGGCAGACCCCGGCGCCCTTGGCGAAGGCCTGGGCGGCATTGCCGTCCACCTCGGTGGAGCCAGGTACATAGATCATGCGCTCATGCAGGCGCTCCATCAGCTGGATCAGGCTGTCGCGATCCTGGCGCCCGTCGCAGACCTCACGGGCGAAGGCGGTCAACGCCTCGTCGGCCTCGGTCAGCCGGGTCTGACGCAAAAAGGGAAAGGCCGAGGCCTGGCAGGGTTCCGCCTCGAAGGTCTCGTCGATCTCCACCTGGCCGCTGGCGGTGATGGTGATGGCGTCGTGGGGCGTGTCCAGGGTCAGCACATGGAGGATGTTGCCGAAGGGATCGCGTTGCGCCCGCGCCGGCCGTGGCAAGGCCAGCTCCCAGCCAAGGATCTTCTGGCGTGCATCGTCCTGGGGCGTGAGGCGCAGGTACTGGATGCTAGCGCGGACCTGATCGGCATAGCGATAGAGCGTTTCGTGATGGATCGCGAGCCTCATACGGCCTCCAGGTAAGCGGTGTTGATGGCGCTGGCGAGCTGGCGGACATGGACGATGAAATCACCGATCCAGGCGTGCAGGCCTTCGTCCAGCACCTCGTCGATGCTGGTGTAGCGCAGCCGCGCCTCGAGACCCGCGGCCAGACGCTTGGCCTCGCGGCCGTTCTCCCCGGGCAGACTGGCCAGCACCCGGTGCAGCTCGATCACGCAGGCCAGCAGCGAGCGTGGCAGGTCTTCCTGCAACAGCAGCAACTCGGCGCCGTTGCGCACGTTGAGGGCATCCCGGTAGAGCTCGGTATAGGCCTCGAAGGCACTCAGGGCGCGCAGCAGGGCACTCCACTGATAGAAGCCGCGGGCGGAGGCGTCACTGATGGCTTCCGCCTCTTCTTCCCCCAGCACTTGGTAGCGGGCATCGAGCATGCGCAGGGTGTTGTCGGCGCGTTCGACGAAGGTGCCCAGGCGGATGAAGCGATAGGCGTCGTTTCTCATGATGGTGCCGACGGTGGCACCACGGAACAGGTGGGACCTCTCCTTGACCCATTCGCAGAAACGACTGATGCCGAAGCGGATCAGGCCGGTGACGGCGATCTCGCGCATCTCCAGCCAGGTGGCGTTGACGTTCTCCCACATGTCGGCGGTGATGCGTCCACGCACCGCATGGGCATTGCTACGCGCGGCTTGCAGGCAGCAATAGATGCTGCCGGGGTTGCGCTCGTCCAGGGCGAAGAAGTGCAGCAGGCGCTCGGGGTGCAGGGCGCCGTGCTTTTCCCGGTAGTCATCCAGGGTGCCGGTGATGAGCAACGGCATGGCCAGCTCGTCCAGGCCTCCGCCCTGCCCGCTCTGCGGCATCATCGACAGCGAATAGCTGACGTCCAGCATCCGCGCGAGATTCTCGGCGCGCTCCAGGTTGCGGGACATCCAGTACAGATCGGCAGCGGTACGACTCAGCATGGTGGGGTCGCCTTTCAAAGGTCCTTGCGAGGCCGCCGTGGCGGCCACTGTTTCTTGGCGATCTAGTCCTGGACCACCCAGGTGTCCTTGGTGCCGCCGCCCTGGGAGGAATTCACCACCAGCGAGCCTTCGCGCAGGGCGACCCGGGTGAGGCCCCCGGGCACCAGGCGCGTCTTGCGCCCGGACAGCACGAAGGGCCGCAGATCGATGTGCCGCGGTGCGATACCGCTCTCGACGAAGGTCGGGCAGGTGGACAGCGACAGGGTCGGCTGGGCAATGTAGGCGCTGGGATTGGCCTTGAGCCGCGCGCGGAAGGCTTCGATTTCCAGGCTGCTGGCGGTAGGGCCGACCAGCATGCCGTAGCCGCCGGAGCCATGGACCTCCTTGACCACCAGCTCGGGCAGATTGGCCAGCACATGGGACAGCTCGTCCGGCTTGCGGCACTGCCAGGTGGGTACGTTGTAGAGGATGGGTTCTTCGCTGAGGTAGAAGCGGATCATCTCCGGCACATAGGGATAGATCGACTTGTCGTCGGCCACCCCGGTGCCGATGGCGTTGGCCAGGATGACGTTACCGGCGCGATAGGCGGCCAGCAGGCCGGGTACGCCCAGCAGGGAGTCCGGATTGAAGGCCAGGGGATCGAGGAAGGCGTCGTCGAGACGGCGGTAGATGACATCGACCTTGCGGAAGCCCGAGGTGGTGCGCATGAACACCTGTTCGTCGCGCACCAGCAGATCGGCTCCCTCCACCAGTTCCACGCCCATTTCCCGCGCCAGGAAGGCGTGCTCGAAGTAGGCGCTGTTGAATCGGCCCGGGGTGAGCACCACCACCGTGGGGTTGTTGACCGGGGTGGAGCTGCGCAGGGTATCGAGCAGGATGTTCGGGTAGTGGTCGATGGGCGCGATGCGCTCCAGGGTGAACAGCTCGGGAAACAGCCGCATCATCATCTTGCGGTTCTCGAGCATGTAGGACACCCCGCTGGGAGTGCGCAGGTTGTCTTCCAGTACGTAGTAGGCGCCGTCGCCATCGCGCACCAGGTCGACCCCGGCGATGTGCGCATAGATGCCATTGGGCAGGTCCAGCCCCTGCATGGCCAGCTGGTACTGGTCATTGGCCAGCACCTGCTCGGCGGGTATGACCCCGGCCTTGATGATGCGCTGGTCGTGATAGAGGTCGTGGAGAAAGAGATTCAGCGCCTGGACGCGCTGAATGCAGCCGCGCTCGATGATCTGCCATTCGCTGGCGGGGATGGCTCGCGGCAGGGCGTCGAAGGGAATCAGGCGCTCCGTGCCCTGCTCGTCGCCATAGAGGGTGAAGGTGATACCGGCGCGATGGAACAGCAGGTCGGCTTCGCGACGACGCTGGGCCAGGAGTTCCGGGGGTGTCTCGCTCAGCCATTGCGCATAGCGACCGTAGTGCGGTCGACAGTGCGCCTGGGCGTCATACATCTCGTTATACAGTTGGCGGCTCATGCCGATCTCCTTGTCACCCACGGTGCAGCTTCGCAAGCCGCGTGCCAGCGCCAGAGCCTTGTGGATCAAGCTCTTGCGTGGCGGCGGGTCGCGCGGTGCACCAAAGCCAGGCACGTAAGCGTGCGCATGCACCGCAACGTTTCCGTCATGAGCCTAAGACGGTGCGCCCGGCGGAAAGTGCGATGATTGAGCGGCGGAGTGATTACAGAGAATGAGACAGGCATCCCCTTGGGGATGCCGCCTCGACAAGCTAGGGATCAGGCGGACCTGCGGCTGACTTCCTGGGTGACGCCCCAGCCATCGAGTTGTCCGCCCAGAGGCACCACCACCGCCTCAAGATCGCTTTCGAAATCGTCGATGGTGGCGTGGGTGGCGAACATCACCTTGCTGACCTGCAGATGCCAGCCCCCCTCTTCGTGGGGCATTACCTGGGTGTTGAGGGACTCGCCGTGAAACTGGTCCGCAGCGATGCGGGCCTTGCCTTCGTCGGCGAAGATGGCGAAGAAGTCGATGGGATGGAAGCGGGCGAAGTCGAAACCACCCTCCTTCATCCGCTGCAGCAGGTTCAAGCTCACATCATCGGCAAACGACAAGGACATAGGACAACCCTCCTCTGGTTCGGATGATCTTCTCGCCGAGCCGTCGCTACCGACGCCCGGCGAGTCGCGGCTGAGCACTCGAACGGTGCCGCGACCGTCAGGGCTTACGCCTTGCCGATGGCCTCCAGCACGTATCGAGGTAGAGCAAAGGCGGCGGCATGCAGCTCCGGGGTGTAGTAACGGGTCTGGATGCCAGTATCACTGTAGCGTTGCGCCAGGGTTTCGGCACCTTGCCGACGCAAGGTCGCGTCCTTGCTGCCCCAGGCCAGGGTCATCACGCCCCCTATGTAGGTAGGCACCGCCGACAGATAAAAGTGCCAGTCGGCGAATAGCCCGGACATCCGGCTGGCGGTGGTCCTGACCTCGTCCAGCTGCAGGAAGGGCGTGCCATTCTGGGCCACCATCACGCCGCCGTCGTTCAGGCAACGATGGCAGGCCTGGTAGAAGTTCTCCGAGAACAGCACCTCGGCCGGACCGATGGGATCGGTGGAGTCGGAGATGATGACGTCATAGCGCTCGGTGGTGTTGGCGACGAAATTCATGCCGTCGTCGATCACCAGATTCAGCCGCGGATCCTCGAAGGCGCCAGCCGAATGACCAGGAAAGTGCTCCTTGCACATTTCCACCACCGAACCGTCGATCTCGACCATGGTGATGTGCTCGACACCCCGGTGCTTGGTCACCTCCCGCAGGATACCGCCGTCGCCACCGCCGATGATGAGCACCCGCTTCGGCGCCGGATGGGCGAGCAGTGGCACCTGGGTGAGCATCTCGTGATAGATGAATTCGTCAGCCTCAGTGGTCTGGATGACGCCATCCAGGGCCATCACCTTGCCCAGCACAGCGTTCTGGAAAATCACCAGGTGCTGATGCTCGGTACGCACCTCGTGGAGCAGGCGCTCGACGGTGAATCTCTGGCCATAGCCGTCGTAGAGGGTTTCTAGGTAGTCGCTCATGTCGATCTCCGCAGGTGGCGGGCCGAGACAGACAATGCCCGGCCAAAAGCCGGGCATTGTAAGAGCTGGATGTGACAGGCTCCAGCGTTGTGCTGGTTAGCCTTTATGGGTAGGCGCGGTGGCCGAGCGATTGCCGCGCGGACCGGCGGCGGCCCAGGCGATCAGACCGATCACCGGCAGCACGATGATGAGCACGGTCCAGCCGATCTTGGCATTGCTGGTGCTGTCACTGCGGATGACGTTGACGATGGCCCAGATGTCGAGCAGGAAGACGATGAAGCCCAGTACACCGCCGATGGTGGAATTGATCATGTCGCGACTCCCGTTGCGAGGACACAGGTCTCGTCACTTGGGACTGGCGATGAGGGCGTGGAGTTCGGCCGGCTCGCTTGGCAGCGACGCCGGCCATGGGCCTCAACCGAAGGCGGTGAGATCGATGTCAGCAAAGGACGCCACGCACGGATGGTCGCCCAGCTGGCCACCGGCACGCACCAGGCCGCAGGTCGGCAGACCGGCCTGGCGCGCGGCATCCAGCTCTTCCACCACATCGGAAAGGAACAGCAGTTCCGCCGGCGCATGGGTGGTCGCCGAAGCGATGCGGGCATAGGAGGCGGCCTCGCGCTTGCCGCCGGTCAGGGTATCGAAATACCCGGAAAACAAAGGCGTGAGATCGCCATGCTCGGAGCAACCGAAGATCAGCTTCTGCGCCTGGATCGAGCCCGAGGAATAGACGTACAGCGGCAGTCCAGCGGCATGCCACTGGCGCAGGGCCTGGACGGCGTCGGGATAGACGTGCCCCCGGAGGTTGCCGGCGCGATAGCCCTGCTCCCACACCTGTCCCTGCAGCGCCTTGAGCGGCGTGGCCTTGCGGTCGGTGGCGATCCACTCCAGCAGGATGGCGATCACCCGCTCCACGTCGGCGTCCAGCTCGCCGGCTTCGGCACGCACGGCATCGAGTTGCTCGGCCACCGCCGGCTCTCCGGCATGGGCGCGCACATGGGCCGGCAGGTGCGCGCGGGCATAGGGGAAGAGCACGTCGAAGACGAAGCTGACGGCGCTGGTGGTGCCTTCGATATCGGTGAGGATGGCCTTGATCGTCACGCCTCGACCTCCAGGCGTGGAAAGCGCTGGGCGATGTCCACGCCGGTGAAGTGGGCCACCCAGCCGTCGGGATTGTCGAACAGGCGGATGGCGACGAAGGACGGCGACTCGCTCATGTCGAACCAGTGCGGCGTACCGGCCGGCACCGAGATGAGGTCGTCCTTCTCGCAGAGCACGGCATAGACCTGGTCGTCGATGTGCAGGGTGAAGAGGCCCTGGCCTGCGACGAAGAAGCGCACCTCGTCTTCATTGTGGCGATGCTCTTCGAGGAACTTGGCGCGCAGCGCCTCCTTCTGCGGATGCTCGGGATGCATGCTGATGACGTCGACGGTCTGGTAGCCGCGCTCCTGGATGAGGCGATCGATCTCCGGTCGGTAGGCGGCGATCACCTCCTCCTGGCTGGCGCCGGGCGCCACCGGGGCGGTGGCCTGCCAGCGCTCGAAACGCACCCCGACCTCGGCCAGGGTGGCGGCGATGTGCTCACCATCGCTGATCACCTTCAGCGGCTGGCGGGGTTCGGCATCGTGGTAGACGGTCAGTCGGCTCATGGACGCAGGCTCCGGGTCTTGAGTTCGCATTCGAAGAGGAATTCGAAGGCTTCCACGTGGCGCAAGGCATCGGCCATGCGCGGGCCCCAAGTATAGAGGCCGTGCCCGCGGATCAGGTACCCCACGCAGTCGGGATGCACGTTCAGCCAGGTCTGCACCTTGTCGGCCAGGCGCGGGATGTCCTGGTCGTTGTCGAACACCGGGATCTCCACCCGCACGTCGTGGGTGGTGACGCCATGCAGGGCCTTCTGCAACTCGTAGCCGTCCAGCACCAGGCGATCGCCTTCGAGCTGGCGCGAGAGCACCGTCGAGTTCACCGAGTGGGTGTGCAGCACGGCGCCGATCTCCGGCTGCCAGCGATAGAGCTGGGTGTGCAGCGCGGTCTCCGCGGAAGGCTTCTTGGCCTCCAGCGGGGTGCCGTCGAGGTCGGTGGCGAGGATGTCGTCCAGCTCCAGCTGACCTTTGTGCTTGCCGGAGACGGTCAGCAGCAAGCGACTGTCGGACAGCCGTACCGAATAGTTGCTGCTGGTGGCCGGCGACCAGCCGCGGCCATAGAGGAAGCGACCGGCGTCGATGATTTCCCGGGCCAGTTGCTCACGCTGCTGGATCATGGAGGGTTCTCCTAGGTTCTGTACGAAAAGTCGCCGAGCAACGGTCAGGCGAGGCGAAAAACGCTGAGGAAGCGGAGTTTACGAGAGGTAAATGAGCATTCCGAAGTGTTTTTCAACGAAGCATCACCGAGCGCATGCACTTTTCGTACTGGACCTAACGGACAAGAGGATGAGAAAGGCCCCTGCCAGCGCCGCCAGGGAGGCGCCGGCAAAGGCGGCAAGGGCACCGGACACCTGCCAGGCATAGCCAGCATACAGCGCGCCCAGCGCACCGCCAGCTCCGGACAGGGCGGCGTAGAGCGATTGGGCCTGGCCCTGGCGGCGGCGGTCGAAATGGGATTGGACGAACTGGATGGCGGCGGCATGGAAGCATCCGAAGGTGGCGGCGTGCAGCAATTGGGCGAACAGCAGCACCGCGAGGTGATCGGCCAGGGCGCCCAGCAGCCACCAGCGCCCGGCGGCGATGAGAAAGGCGGCGACCAGCAGGGTGTTGAGCGACAGCCGCGCCAGCAGTTGCGGCATCACCAGGAAGATCAATACCTCGGCGACCACCCCCAGCGACCAGAGCTGGCCGATGACGCCGCGGCCATAACCCAGTGCTTCCAGGTGCAAGGTGAAGACCGTGTAATAAGGGCCATGGGACAGCTGCATCAGTGCCGCGGCGATGAAGAAGGCTAGAACCCGCGGCTGGCGCAGGGTGGTCAGGAACGGCTCGGCCGGCGCCTCGGAGCGCTGGCCGGGGTCGACCTTGACCCCCGGCACCGCCAGCGAGGCCAGCAGGATGATCGCCATCACCAGCAGCAGATAGGCCGGATAGAGATCCAGGCTGACGTACTCGAAGGCCCAGCCCAGCCCCGCCACCGCGGCGATGAAGCCGATGGAGCCCCAGAGGCGGATGCGCGCATAGCGCTGCGGCTGATCGCGCAGATGAGCCAGGGTGATGGCTTCGAACTGGGGCAGCACCGCGTGCCAGAAGAAGGCATGACCGGCCATGATCAGCGCCAGCCAGGCGAAGCCCTGGCCGAGGTAGATGCCGGAGAAGCACAGCAGGGTGCAGGCGGCGCCGAGGCGGACGATGCTCAGCCGGCGGCCGGTGCGATCGGCCAGCCAGCCCCAGAGGTTGGGTGCCAGCACCCGCATCAGCATGGGGATGGCCACCAGTTGACCGATGGCGGTGCCGGAAAAGCCCAGGTGGTGGAAGTACAGACCCAGGTAGGGCGCCGTGGCCCCCAGCAGCGCGAAGTAGGCGAAATAGAAGCCCGACAGCCGCCAATAGGGAACCGGCATCGTCCGTCCGCGGATCAGAGCTGGGGCAGGACGGGCGTGTGCACTTTCACCTCGGCGTTCTGCGCGCGGTGGCGCAGGAGGTGATCCATCAGCACCAGGGCCATCATGGCTTCGGCGATGGGGGTGGCGCGGATGCCCACGCAGGGATCGTGGCGACCCTTGGTGATGATATCCACCGGATTGCCGTGGACGTCGATGGAGCGACCCGGAGTGGTGATGCTGGAGGTAGCTTTCAGTGCTAGGTGGGCGACGATGGGCTGGCCAGAGGAGATGCCGCCCAACACGCCACCGGCGTTGTTGGACAGGAAGCCCTCCGGGGTCAGCTCGTCACGGTGCTCGGTGCCGCGCTGAGCGACGCTGGCGAAGCCGGCGCCGATCTCGACGCCCTTGACCGCATTGACGCTCATCAGCGCATAGGCCAGTTCGGCGTCGAGGCGGTCGAAGATGGGCTCGCCCAGACCCGGCGGCACGCCGTCGGCGACCACGGTGATGCGCGCGCCTACCGAATCCTGATCGCGACGCAGCTGGTCCATGTAGGCTTCCAGCTCCGGCACCCGGTCCGGATCGGGGCTGAAGAAGGCGTTTTCTTCCACGCTGTCCCAGGTCTTGAAGGGGATCTCGATGGGGCCCAGCTGGCTCATGTAGCCGCGCACCCGGATGCCCTGGGTCGCCAGGTACTTCTTGGCGATGGCACCGGCCGCCACGCGCATGGCGGTTTCCCGCGCCGAGCTGCGACCGCCGCCGCGGTAGTCGCGCAGGCCGTACTTGTGATGATAGGCGTAGTCGGCATGGGCTGGGCGGAACAGGTCCTTGATCGCCGAGTAGTCCTTGGACTTCTGGTCGGTGTTGCGGATCAGCAGGCCGATGGGGGTACCGGTGGTGACGCCCTCGAAGACCCCGGACAGGATCTCCACTTCGTCCGCTTCCTGGCGCTGGGTGGTGTGGCGGCTGGTGCCGGGCTTGCGCCGATCCAGGTCGCGCTGCAGGTCGGCGATGTCCAGGGGCAGTCCGGGTGGGCAACCGTCGACGATGGCGACCAGCGCCGGGCCATGGCTTTCGCCGGCGGTGGTGACGGTGAACAGCGTGCCGAGGGTATTGCCGGACATGCGAGGGCTCCGCGCTACGGGTGAAAGGTATAGATTCAAAATGGGAATGGGCGATTTTACACGCGCCGTGGTCTTTTACACGGATTGTGTGCGGGATAGGCCCCCACACCCCAGCCCTCCGGTGCCCTCTTCGTCATGCGTCTGCTGTTCTCCCTGCTGCTGTGCCTCGCCCTGCCCGCCCTCGCCACCGCGGCCGACCCCGTGCTCTATCGCCCCGTCCAGCTCGACACCGGCAGCGGCGTGCTCAAGGGCAGCCTGATCCTGCCGCGCAGCGAGCGGCCGCAACCCGTGGTGCTCTTCGTCTCCGGCTCCGGGCCCCTTGACCGCAACGGCAACGGACCCGGCGCGCGCAACGCGGCCTTGCAGCGACTGGCCGAGGCCCTGGGCCGGCAGCGGATCGCCAGCGTGCGTTTCGACAAGCGCGGCGTGGCCGAGAGCCGTAGCGCCGAACCGGACGAGAGCCACCTCAGCGTGGAGCGCTATGTCGACGACCTGGTCGGCTGGATCCGGCTGCTGCGCGCCGATCCACGCTTTTCCAAGGTGATCCTGCTCGGTCACAGCGAAGGCGCCCTGATCGCCAGCCTGGCCGCCGACCGGGTGCCGGTCGCCGGCGTGGTGACCCTGGCCGGCAGCGGCCGTCCCATCGACGTGGTGCTGCGCGAGCAACTGGCCGGCAAGCTGTCGCCCGCCGGTCTGGCCAGCGCCCAGTGGATCATCGACCAGTTGCTGCGCGGCACGCCGGTGCCCGAGGTGCCGAAGGAGTTGCTGGTGCTGTTCCGCCCCAGCGTCCAGCCCTATCTCATCTCGCTGTTCCGCCAGGATCCGGCCGGGGCCTTCGCCGGCATCCACGCCCCGGCGCTGATCATCCAGGGCACCCATGACGTCCAGGTGGAGGTGGACGATGCCCGCGCCCTGCAGCGCGCTAAGCCGGATGCGGAACTGGCCATCATTGCCGGCATGAACCATGTGCTACGCATCGCCCCGGCGGACTTCCAGGCGCAACTGCCCACCTACGACAACCCTAACCTGCCCCTGGCCCGTGAGCTGATCGAGCGGGTGGCGGCCTTCGTCGCGCGCTCAGGTTCCCCGCCCACTGGCCGATAAGCCGGCAAAGGCGCCCAGGAGGCGCACAGCTGGAGCCTGCCCGTGGAAACCCCTGACCAAGCATCGCCGGCCGTCGAAGCCACGCCCCATGAACCCCATCCCTGGGCCAGCCTGCCGCCGGAGCGCTTTCAGCTGCTGCGACTGATGCCCCAGCCCGCGGATCGACGGGTCGGGGCACGCCCCCTGCGCTTCGTGCAACTCGGCCTGGTCGAGCGCCATGGCGACGAGGAGAGCCTGCTGCGACTGACGGTGCAGATTCCTGGTCAGCTGCTGCACCGCGAGGTGAACGTGCTGGAGGTCTGGGTCGACCATCGCCAGGGCCAGATCCGCCTGGGGCCCGAACGCGGCTTGCAGATTGAGCCGGAAGAACGTGGCCTGGGCCGCTTCCTGCTGGCCCGGGCCGCCGCCTGGGCGCGCCTGCGCTGGAGCCACTACGGGGTGCAGGACCTGCCCCTGGCACGCCGCGACGCCCTCGACGAAGACAGCCGCAAGCGCCGCGACCACGTGCTCGGCGCCCAGGGCTTCACCGTCGAGACCGCAACGGACGACGAACGTCAGCAGCTCTGCCGGGCAGCGCGGGTCAGCCAGCTGCGCGAGGACTGGAACGCCGACAAGGTCCAGCTGCTGTCGCTGCTGGACGGCGCCACCCTGCTGGAGCAGTGCGACCGGGTGATCGACGAGCGCGATGCCAGCCTGCGCCAACTGGAGGACCGCATCGCCCTCTATCGCCGTGACGACATCTCCCTGCGTTTCGCCATCGGCTGCCTGGCGGTGTTCTGCCTGTTCCAGGCCGCCCTGCTGATCTGGATGGCGCTGCGCTAGACGTCGCTGCAGACGACCTGTCGGCAGCGCCCAGGCGCCACCCCTCGCCCGAGGCTTGCTCCCCTGGCGGACCCTGCTAACGTAGCCACCCGTTCGCATCCATCCGCCCGGAGTGTCCGCTGTTCATGGTCTCGCCTCTGCTGTTTCGCCCGCGTGCGCCCCTGCGCCTCGCTACCCTCGGCCTGCTGACCGCCCTTGCCGGCTGCCAGTATTTCGGCGAAGAGCAGCCGACCCACAGCCAGCCGCAACTCAAGGGAAGCCTGCCGCTGCGCGGCCTGGCGCAGACCGCCTCGGTGCGCCGCAACGCCGACGGCCAGCCGCTGATCGAGACCACCACCTTCCACGATGCCCTCTTCGCCCTCGGCTATGTCCACGCCAGCGAGCGCCTGGCGCAGATGGTCGAGCTGCGCCTGCTGGCCCAGGGTCGACTGGCCGAGGCCTACGGTGACAGCCGCCTGGACAGCGACCGTTTCATGCGCACCGTGGATCTGCGCAAGGCTGCCCAGGTGGCCTACAGCAATGCCTCGCCGCGTCTGAAGACCTTCTTCGAAGTCTATGCCCGGGGCGTCAACGCCTATCTCTATCGCGCCGGCGAGCGAGTCGCGCTGGATGGCCACGACTACCGCGCCGAATACTGGAAAGCCGAAGACAGCGCCCTGCTCTTCGAGCTGCTGAACTTCGCCCAGGCGGTGGACCTGCGCAAGGAGACCGCGGCGCTGGCCCTGGCCGCTCAAGTCGGCCCCGAGCGCCTGGCCTGGCTCTTGCCCACCTACCCGGACGAACCCCTGCCGGAAGAGGAGACCGCCAAGCTGCGCGGCCTGAATCTGCGTGGCCAGTTGCCTGGCCTCGACGCCCTGCTGGACGTCCAGCGCCAGCTGGCTCAGCTCGCCCCCTTCGGCGGCCCCACCGGCACCGCCTGGGCAGCGACACCGGGTCATACCCGCAGTGGGCGCAGCCTGCTCGCGGTGGACAAGGTCAGCGCCTTCAACGGCCAGTCGCCCTTTACCCTGGTGACCCTGAGGGCGCCGCGCTTCGAGGCCGTGGGCACCACCCTGCCCGGCCTGCCGCTGCTGCTCGATGGCTACAACGGCAAGCTGGCCTGGGGCGCCGCGACCCTGATGGGCGACAGCCAGGACCTCTACCTCGAGCGTCTGCAACGCCAGGGCGGTCGTCTCCAGGTGCAGAGCGGCGGTCAGTGGCAACCCGCCGGCGAGCGGGTGGAAACCTTTTTCGTCCGCGGTGAAAAGCCCCGTCGCGAGACCCTCTACACCAGTCCACGTGGTCCGTTGCTGAATCTGGCCCTGGCGCCGGGCGCCAATGGCTATGGCCTGGCCCTGCGCAGCAGCCGCCTGGAAGCCGACAAGAGCCTGGACGCCCTCTTCGACCTCACCCGCGCCAAGGACGTGGAGCGCGCCTTCGAACTGGCCCGCGAGCTGCGCGCCAGTGACTGGAATCTGGTGTTCGCCGATGCCGAGCACGTCGGCTGGCAGGTGACCGGACGCTATCCCAATCGCCGCAGCGGTCTGGGGCTGCTGCCCTCGCCCGGCTGGGACGAGCGCTATGCCTGGGATGGCTACGCCGATCCCATGCTGCACCCTTACGACCAGGATCCGGCCCAGGGCTGGCTGGGCGCCGCCAACCAGCGTGTGGTACCGCGCGGCTACGGCATGCAGCTGTCCAGCAACTGGTCGGGCCCCGAGCGCCAGGAGCGCCTGGCACAACTGGCCGGGCGCTCCGCGCGCCTCGATACCCGCGATGCCATGGCTCTGCAGCAGGACCAGACCACCACCCTGGCGGCCAAGCTCAAGACCCAGCTCGACGCCCCCGGCTTCGCCGCGCCACTGCGCCAGGCCATCGCCGCCCTGCCGGCCACCCAGCGCCAGCAGGCGGAAGAAGCCCTGCGCCGTCTGCAGGGCTTCGACGGTCGCCTGGCCGCCGGCTCCGCGGATGCGGCGCTCTACGAGGCCTTCCTGCAGGCCCTGGCCGAAAAGACCTTCGCCGATGAATTGGGGGGCACCCGGAGCCCGGCCTGGCAGGCCTTCACCACCCTCAGCGATACCGGCTACAACGCCATCGTCGATCATCTCCTGGCCCGTGACGACAGCCCCTATTGGGATGACGTCAGCACGCCTACCCGTGAAGACAAGCCGGCGATCTTCGCCCGCGCGCTGGCCGGAGCCGTCGAAACCTGCGAGGCCAAGCTGGGCAGCGATCGCGCCGCCTGGCACTGGGGCCGCTTGCACCGCCTGGATGGCAATGCCAGTGGTGGCGACGGCACGACCCTGGACCTGACCGCCAGCCACTGGGGCGGCGATGACCAGGCCTGGCTGGCGCCGGCACTGCGCCTGGTGGTGGACTTCGGCCTGGCCGAGCCCCTGCAGGCGAGTCAGGCCGGCACTCCGGGCAAGGGCTGGGCGAAGGGGCAGTACCAGAGTCTGCCGCTGCAGCCGCAGAATCTGGAGCGCGTCTATGGGCGCGACCGCCTGCTGCTGATTCCGCAACGGTAGCCTTCTCCGCTGGCAGCCCGCGACTTGGCGCGGGTTTTGCCGGTCTCCTGGCAAACCTTAGCCGGGCTGCCTCTTTAGGCCGTGTTGCGGACCGCTGCAGAAGCGCTTTCCCGCAGGCGCCCTGACCACGAAGGCGCCCGATAATGGTGCCGTGCCTGTCACCATAATGGTGCAGGCCCCAGTCGAGACGTCCATGGCGGTGCACAGAGAGGTGCCCTGGCGTCCGTTAGTTGCCGGAGACCCCATGCCTGCCCTGTCTTCCCCTCATGCCGCGAATCTTTGGGTCGCGGGTTCGGATGCCCCGGAAAAGCCCGAACTCAATCTGGGCTTCCTGCCCCTGAGCGACGCCGCCTCGCTGATCGTGGCGGCGACTCAGGGTTTCGGCGAACCCCATGGCCTGACGCTGAATCTGCATCGCCAGCCCTCCTGGTCGGCCCTGCGCGACAACCTGCTCAATGGCCAGCTCGATGCCGCCCATTGTCTCTATGGCCTGGTCTATGGCGCGCATCTGGGCCTGGGCGGCACCGCCGCTACGCCGATGGCGGTGCTCATGGGGCTGGCGCAAAACGGCCAGAGCCTCAATCTGGCGCGCAGCCTGGCCCGGGAAGGCGTGCAGGATACCGCCTCCCTGGTCGAGCGGATCCGCCAACCGGACGCCAGGCCCTTGACCTTGGCGCACACCTTTCCTACCGGCACCCATATCTTCTGGCTCTACTACTGGCTGGCCGCCCAGGGCATCCATCCCCTGCGCGATGTGCGCACCGCCCTGGTGCCGCCCCCGCAGATGCCCGAGCATCTGGCCGCCGGCCGGGTCGACGGTTTCTGTGTCGGCGAACCCTGGGGCGCTGCTGCCGTGGCCCGCGGCCAGGGCTTCACCCTGACCACCACCCAGGCCATCTGGCCGGACCACCCGGAAAAGGTGCTGGCCTGCACCGGCCGCTTCGCCGAGCGCTATCCCAACACCGCCCGGGCGCTGATCCGCACCCTGCTCGACGCCAGTCGTTTCATCGAGGAAAGTCGTGAGAATCGTCTGGGCACCGCTCAACTGATCAGCGGCGCCGACTATGTGAACACCGACCCGGCGCTGCTCGCCCAGCGCTTTCTCGGTCACTACGAAGACGGCCGCGATGGCCGCTGGGAAGACCAGCACCCGCTGGCCTTCCATCGCCAGGGTGAGGTCAATCCGCCCTATCTGTCCGACGGCCTCTGGTTTCTCACCCAGTTCCGTCGTTGGGGCTTGCTGCGCGAGGATCCGGATTACCTGGACATCGCCGAGGCGGTGCAGTGCACCGAGCTGTACCGGCAGGCGGCCATCGACGCCGGCCTGGCGATTCCGCCCACCCGGCGCAGCAGCACCCTGTTCGACGGGCGCACCTGGGACGGCAGCGACCCAGCCGGCTATGTCCGCAGCTTCGCCATCCACGCGCTCAGCGATCACTAGGGAGAACGACCTTGCGCATTCTGCTCATCGACGACACCCCCAAGCAGGTCGGCCGCCTCAAGGCCGCGCTGATCGAGGCCGGTTTCGAAGTCATCGAGGAATCCGGCCTGACCATCGACCTGCCCGCGCGCATCGAGGCGCTGCGCCCGGACGTTATCCTGTTCGACACCCAATCACCCGGACGCGACGTCATGGAGCAGGTCTGCCTGGTGACCCGCGATCTGCCGCGCCCCATCGTCATGTTCACCGACGAGCACGACCCGGCGGTGATGCGCCGGGCCATCCAGTCGGGGGTCAGCGCCTACATCGTCGAGGGCATCCAGACCAGTCGCCTGCAGGCCATCATCGACGTCGCCCGCGCCCGCTTCGAGACCGACCAGGCGCTACGCGCCGAACTCCAGGCCCGTGAGCAGCAGTTGCTGGAGCGCAAGAAGGTCGACCAGGCCAAGGGTCTGCTGATGAAGATGCGTGGCTGCAGCGAAGACGAGGCCTACACCCTGATGCGCCGCCAGGCCATGAGCAAGCAACAGAAGCTGATCCAGGTAGCCGACCAGATCATCGCCATGAGCGAATTGCTGGGCTGACACACCTTGTAACATTCTTGCAATTGGGACAGCCGAAACTGGAGCTCAACCTTTCCGGGAGCTCTAGCATGCGCCTTACCCTACTGCCCCTCGTTTGTGGACTCCTGCTCACCCCCCTGGCCCAGGCGGCCAGCACTCAGCCACAGACCTTTCTCGCCAACCTGGAACAGGCGGGCGAGCAAGGTGCCTTCGCCCAACTGGAACAACGCCAGCGGGAATTGCTGGTGCAGCGCCTGCGCCAGGCCGCCCAGCCCTTCGATCAGCCGGGTATCGAACGGGTCAAGCAGGGCACGCCCCTGGCCGACCAGGCCTGGCTGACCGCCCAGCACTACGACTTCGCCAAGGAAGGCTTGCAACAGGCCGATATCCAGGTCCTCGAAGGCTTCCGCCAATTGCCCGCCAGCCTGCTGACCGCGAGTACCGCCACCGTCGCCCGGATCAACCACGACGCCTCACCGGCCTTGCAGGATCGCGCGCTGCTCGATGCCGAGGGGATCGCCTTCCTGTATTTCACCGCCGATGCCCTGGGCCCGCGCCTGGGCCAGGCGTTTCTCGACGCCTACGAAAGAGGTGAATTGGGCAAGGCGGCCGCCCTGATCAAGGCCTCGGAAGTCAGCACGGCACCGGCGAAGAAACACTTCGACTATCCCCGGCCCTTCCTGCGCTCCGAGCACCCGGTGACCCTGGTCCAGGACCGGGTCGTGCTCGGCAACCACCAGCCCTACCTGGCCTCGGCGGGCGCCTTCCCCAGCGGCCATAGCACCGTGGGTTACACCGACACCCTGCTGCTCGCCGCCATGCTGCCCGAGCGCGCCACGGCAATCCTGGCGCGCGGTGCCGGCTATGGCTACTCACGCCAGGTGCTGGGGGTGCACTACCCGCTGGACGTCATCGGCGGCCGGATGATCGCCCAGTACAACGTCGCCCACTACCTGGCCGATCCGGCCTATCGCCGCCTTTTCGACGAGGCGCGCGAGCAGTTGCGCACGGCGCTGACCAAGGCCTGTGGGATGGCGCTGGCCCAGTGCGCGGCAGGTAGCGCCGCTGACCAGGACCCCTGGAACAGTCAGGCGGCGGTAGCCTTCCAGCACTACACCCTGAGTTATGGCCTACCTGCTGTCGCGGGTTCCGCCGGGCGGCCGGTCCAGGTCCCGGAAGGGGCGCCAGCGCTGCTCCAGGCCATGGCCCCCACGCTATCCCTTGCGACGGCCCAGACCCGTCTGGCCAAGTCCCATGGCGTCGCCGAACTGGGCCTGGACCCCGCCCATGAGCAGTGGCAACGCCTGGATCTGCTGGATGCCATCCGTCAGCCCTGAGTGACCTGAACGCGGCGCGGCAACCCGCCGGCTGGGACGCCGGTTCGCCCTGGGACGGCGCGGGAAGCAGTGGCCACCCGGATCGTACCGACGCGGCCATCCCTGCCGGCACTCCGGGTCGGCAACGGTCCATGGTGGGTGCCAGCCAATACCGGCGCTGGCGCCAGCGGCACAGCTGGATGCAGCCGCCGCCTGGCGGATCGCGGCGCGGTACAGCGCCCTACCGTGGAGCACCTCGATCGAAGCTGGTGCAGCACGCGGCGGCGGCGATCACGAGAGAGACGGACTGGCCGCGTTCCTGGCCCTCTGGCAAAGGTATTGCTTGGTCGAGGAACCCGCTCAACCGCTCTAGCGCGGTCGCCCCTGGATGCTGCCCCTACTGGAGTCGTCATGACCGCACCCTCCTTCGCCAGCGCCTCGTCCACCGCTCTCGATCGGCATCCGCCCCCCGCTACCACCCTGCCTTCAAGGCTCGCCATGGGCCTGGGGGGTGGCGTGCTGTTGGCGATCCTGTCGACCCTGCTGGCAGGCAACGCGCAGACCAGCGCCGCGGTCGGCAGCCTCGGGCTGTTGCTGCTGCTGGCTTGGCGCTTCCACCTGGCGCTGCACCAGCATCACCGTCAACAGTGCTTCTGGCACGCCGAACTTGCCCGGCTGCTCGAGGCACCGGCCGACATCGATCCTGCCGCCCTGCTGGTCGCCGCGGCCGAACGGCTGGAACGTAGCGAGCGCATCCGCAGCGAGACGGACTACGCCGGTCAGGCCCTGGGCCAGCTGAGCGAAGAGTCCCGCCGCCAGGGCGACGAGCAGGCGCGCGGCATCGCCATGATCGCCGCCGCGGCCGAGGAAATCGAACGTACCCTGGCCAGCATCCGCGGCCTCGCCGAGGCCGCCGGCGAGGCCTTCGCTGACAGCCACGGACAAAGCCTCACCGGCCATGCCAGTGCCGGCCAGTTGGGTGAGGGCATGGCCTCCATCCGCCACAGCCTGGACGCCACCGCGACCACCGTAGGCACCTTGCTCAGCGGCACCCAGCACGTGGAACAGGCCGTGGTGGCCATCCAGCAACTGGCCCGGCAAACCCAGTTGCTGGCGCTCAATGCCTCCATCGAGGCGGCACGGGCGGGCGAGCAGGGCCGCGGCTTCGCGGTGGTCGCCGAGGAGGTGCGGCATCTCGCCCAGGCCACCGATCAGGCGACCCGCAGCATCACCGACGTCACCGGCACCATCGTCGCCGCCATTCGCCAGGTCGCCAGCCAGGTCGACGAGCACGAGGGTCTGCTGGGCCAACAGCAGCACCGCTGCGCAGGTCTGGCCAAGGAGCTGGATGCCATTGCCCAGCGCAGTCACCGTAATCTCGAACAACTGGACCAGATGCGCCAGGCGCTGGCCGAACATGGCCAGGCCAACCATGCGCTGAGCGAACAACTGCACCAGCTGCATCTCGGCGCCCAGGCCTACGCCGAACAGCGCGAAGCCCTGCATGGCCTCACCGCCTATCTGCGCAAGCTGACCAGGCGGGTGCAGCCATGACGATGCTGGGTACGCTGCTCACCGCCGCCACTCTGTCCGCCGGATGGGTGGTCGGCTGGAACCTGCTCGAGCGTCGGCGAGACCAGGACGCCAGCCAGGAACTGATTCTGGGTCTGCAGGTAGGCCTCGATCTGCTGCAGGGCATCCAGCAACACCGCGGACTTGGGGGCCAGACCAGCCGTGAGGCGCAGCAGCGCCGCACGGCCCTGCACCAGCGCCTGGAGCCGCTGTGGCAGCTATGGGACGACGACGGTCAGTACCGGCGCTGGCAGGAGGTGCGTCAGGCACCGACCGATCTGGAGGCCCACTGCCAACTGATCGAAAACCTGCTGCAGCGCTGGCGGCTGCTGGAACTGCGCCTGAGAGCGCTGCATCCCCAGCGGCCGTCACTGGTCGAGCACTGCCAGGCCATCGAGAATCTGGGGCTGATCCGCGGCATCGGCGTAAGAGCGGCCGGGCATTCGCGCTGCCCCCTGGAGTTGCGGGTACGCCTGCAATACCTCTGCGAGCAATTACTCGACGGCCCGCTGGAACCCGCGCTGGCCCAGGCCCTGGAGCGCCTGAACAAGGAGGTGCTGGACACGCCCCAGGTCAGGCTCAGCCCGGAAGGCTGCTATGCCCTGCTCACACCCCTGATCGACGCCCGGCTAGAGGCGCTGCGGCCCCTGGTGCGTCTGGAGCGGACAAAGTCCTCGACAAGCGCAGCGGCCTGCGGCTAATGTCCGCTGCAGGTCACCTCCTGTGACCCACGTCGCTCGGACGGTTCCGGGCGCTTACGTACTTCGAGGAACGCATGACTGATTCCAGTCCCGTGCGCCGCTTTGCGCGCATCGATCGCCTGCCCCCCTACGTCTTCAACATCACCGCCGAACTCAAGATGGCCGCACGCCGTCGGGGCGAGGACATCATCGACCTGTCCATGGGCAATCCCGACGGCCCTACCCCACCGCACATCGTCGAGAAGCTCTGCCAGGTCGCCCAGCGCGAAGACACCCACGGCTATTCCACCTCCAAGGGCATTCCCCGCCTGCGTCGCGCCATCTCCCACTGGTATCGCGACCGTTACCAGGTGGAAATCGATGCCGACAGCGAAGCCATCGTCACCATTGGCTCCAAGGAAGGCCTGGCGCACCTGATGCTGGCCACCCTGGATGCCGGCGACACCGTGCTGGTGCCCAACCCCAGCTACCCGATCCACATCTATGGCGCGGTGATCGCCGGCGCCCAGGTGCGCTCGGTGCCCCTGGTGCAGGGCATGGATTTCTTCGCCGAGCTGGAGCGGGCCATTCGCGAGAGCATTCCCAAGCCGAAGATGATGATCCTCGGCTTTCCTTCCAACCCCACCGCCCAGTGCGTGGAGCTGGACTTCTTCGAGCGCGTGGTGGAACTGGCCAAGCGCTACAACGTGTTGGTGGTGCACGACCTGGCCTATGCCGACATCGTCTTCGACGGCTGGCAGGCGCCTTCCATCATGCAGGTGCCCGGGGCCAAGGACATCGCGGTGGAATTCTTCACCCTGTCCAAGAGCTACAACATGGCCGGCTGGCGGATCGGCTTCATGGTCGGCAATCCCGAGCTGGTCGCCGCCCTGGCGCGCATCAAGAGCTACCACGACTACGGCACCTTCACTCCGCTGCAGGTGGCGGCCATCGCCGCCCTGGAAGGCGACCAGCAGTGCGTGCGCGACATCGCTCAGCAATACCAGCAGCGCCGCGATGTCCTGGTGCGCGGCCTGCACGAGGCCGGTTGGATGGTGGAGAATCCCAAGGCCTCCATGTATGTCTGGGCCAAGATTCCCGAGCCCTACGCCCAGCTGGGTTCGCTGGAGTTCGCCAAGAAGCTCCTCGCCGAGGCCAAGGTCTGCGTCTCGCCGGGCCTGGGCTTTGGCGACTATGGCGACGACCATGTGCGCTTCGCCCTGATCGAGAACCAGGACCGCATCCGCCAGGCGGTGCGCGGCATCAAGCAGATGTTCCGCGCCGACGGCCTGCTGCCCAAGGCAGCCGCGCGTAGAACCGGAGTCGAACCGGCCTGAGCCCGCGCCGCGCCGCCGACCGGCGGCGCGGCGAATCCTTGCCGGTTCTGGTGTTCCAAGCTATAAGCGCCTAGTGCACCCTCGGGATATCGTCATGCTGAAAGGCCTGTTCAACCTGCTCAAATCGCCCTCCGCGGACGATCTCAAGCTGGCCGCGAGCATCAACAACTCCTACAAGTCCATGCGCGTGGTCGGCCGCGGCACCCTGCGCATCGATCCGGCGGAGGTCTTCGACTCCCCCGAATTCAAGGAAGACCTGGACCGCGCCCGGCGGCTCATCACCCGCTGATGTTCCTGCTGCTGCTCCTGCCGATCCTGGTCAGCGGATTTCTCGTCTGCCACAAGCATCCGTTGTACTTCTATCGCCTGCATCGCTACGAGGGCCAGTACCTCTATCTGCAGAGCGCCCGCTTCGGTCTGTTTTGCACCCTGCTCGCCGTGATCCTGCACCTGGGCATCGCCCAATTGCTGCAGGGACGTAGCTGGTCGCTGAGCGGGTGGACCTTCTCCCTCGACTACTTCACCGGTCTCGCCGAGCTGTTGCGCCGCACCGGTACCCTGGACGATCCGCTGCAGGCCGCCTGGATCCTGCTGGTAACGGTGACGGCCCTGCTCATCCCCACGGCCTGGGCCGCACTGGCGCGCTGGACCATCAAGCGCAAGTACGGCCTCACCGAGGATAACTACCGCACCTTCATCCTGGCCGGCATCCTCAAGGACAGTCCGCTGGACGATCTGCTGATGACCGCCTCGATCAATCGGGAGACGCTGATGCTGACCCTGGAAGAGCGCAAGGTGTACGTCGGCCGCATCACCACCCTGGGCGAACCGAGCGAAACGCAAGGGGCCGACCAGGACGTCTGCATCAAGCCGATCATGAGCGGCTACCGCGACAAGGACAAACTCTGGGTGACCTTCACCACCCACTACGCGGACAAGGGCAAGGACATCTACCTGACCTTGAAACAGAGCCAGATCGTCTCGGCGACGCGCTTCGATTTCGACGCCTACGAAGCGTTTCGCTCAAGCGTAAGCCGCACCTGATGTGGCTTCGCAGCGTTTTCCAGGGAACGTATGACTTTTTAGGCAGGTCCCATTTTGCAGGCGCCTTCACTGCCCTGCGGTGATGCCCTTCCCTAACTGCCCAAGAAAATCAGGAGCACGTCCATGACGCCCATGCTGAAGAAAGCCTCCAGCCTGTCCCTCGCCATCCTGCTGGCTGCCGGTGCCGGTCTGGCCCAGGCCGCTGACAAGCTGTCTCCGGCCGAATTCGTCGACGACGCCTCGGCCAAGGGCATCGCCGAGATCGAAGCAGGCAAGCTGGCCCTGGAAAAGAGCAAGTCCCAGGACATCAAGACCTTCGCCCAGAGCATGATCGACGACCACACCAAGGCCAACGAGCAACTCAAGAGCCTGGCCCAGGAGAAGAAGCTGAAGGTCTCCACCGACGCCGAGCTGATGGACAAGGCCAAGGCCATGATCCTGCAGGTGCGTGACGACTCCTTCGATCGCTCCTACGCCAACAATCAGGTCGTGGCCCACGAGCAGACCATCGAGATCTTCCGTAACGAAGCCAAGACCGGCGATGACGCCGCGCTCAAGGCCTTCGCCGAGAAGACCCTGCCGAAGCTGGAGCACCACCTGCAGGAAGCCAAGGCGCTGCAGACCAAGTACGCGAAGTAACAGCGGCGGATCGTAGGTTGGGTTGAGACGACGCTATCGTCGAAGCCCAACAGTGCCATGAGCCAGCGGCACTGTTGGGCTTCGCGCCGCTCAACCCAACCTACATCGACGGTCGCGACCATGGCACGGCGCTGTAGAGCGCCAATAAAGGGCGAAGGTCTGGAGCAGCGCCCAATCTTTGGGCGACAACCTACCCCTGATACCCACCCCCGATCCTCCCAGGCGCGATCTGGCCAGGGCTCGGACGACTTGGCTTCGCTCTTGCAAAGACCCGGATAGCGGTGGCCAACGGCGGTCACCTTACCGACAAAGGCGTCAGTTCACCTCCCGGCAACGGGCAAGGGGGACTGGCGCCTTTTTCATGCCCGTGACGTGCCCGAGGTGCCTCCATGAGTCCCAGTTTCTGGAAAGCCGGCCATGCGCCGACCCTGTTCGCCGCCTTCCTCTACTTCGACCTGAGCTTCATGGTCTGGTACGTGCTCGGCCCCATGGCCGTGCAGATCGCCACCGACCTGCAACTGACCACCCAGCAGCGCAGCATGATGGTTGCCACCCCCATCCTCGCGGGCGCGGTCCTGCGGCTGATCCTGGGCTTCGTCGCCGATCGGCTGTCGCCCAAGACCGCCGGCATCATCGGCCAGGTGGTGGTGATTCTCGCCCTGCTGGTGGCCTGGCTGCACGGCGTACACAGTTATGAGCAGACCCTGCTGCTGGGGCTGTTCCTCGGTTTCGCCGGGGCCTCTTTCGCCGTGGCCCTGCCGCTGGCGTCGCAGTGGTATCCGCCGCAGCATCAGGGCAAGGCGCTGGGCATCGCCGGTGCCGGCAACTCCGGCACGGTGTTCGCCGCCCTTTTCGCCCCGGCGCTGGCCAAGGCCTTTGGCTGGACCAACGTGTTCGGCTTCGCGCTGATCCCGTTGATCCTGACCCTGGTGGTCTTCGTGCTCTGCGCCCGCAACGCGCCGGAACGTCCGGCGCCGAAGAAGCTGGCGGACTACGGTCGCGCTCTGAACGACCGGGACAGCTGGTGGTTCATGTTCTTCTACAGCGTGACCTTTGGTGGCTTCCTCGGCCTCGCCAGCACCCTGCCTGGCTACTTCCACGACCAGTACAGTCTGGATCCGCTGATGGCTGGCTACTACACCGCCGCCTGCGTCTTCGGTGGCAGCCTGATGCGGCCCCTGGGCGGCGCCCTGGCCGACCGTATCGGCGGTATCCGCGCCCTGCTCGGCATGTACACCGTGGCGGCCATCTGCATCGCCGCGGTGGGCTTCCACCTGCCCAGCGCCATGGCCGCCCTGGCCCTGTTCGTGGTGGCCATGCTCAGCCTGGGCGCTGGCAACGGCGCGGTATTCCAGCTGGTGCCCCAGCGCTTCCGCAAGGAAATCGGCGTCATGACCGGGCTGATCGGCATGGCTGGCGGCATCGGAGGCTTCGCCCTCACCGCCGGCCTGGGCGCGGTCAAGCAGGCCACCGGCGACTATCAGCTGGGCCTCTGGCTGTTCGCCGCCCTCGGCGTGCTCGCCTGGTTCGGCCTGCTCAGCGTCAAGCGCCGCTGGCGCACCACCTGGGGCTCGGCGGCCGTCACCGCGGCACGCGTCTGAACCAGGACCCGGCGGATCGATCCGCCGGGTTTCGTCGTTCAGGGGGCGGGACGCACATAGCTGGTCAGCACGTGATCCCGCCAGACCCCGTCGATCTCCAGGTAGCGCCGCGCCAGGCCTTCGCGCTCGAAGCCAAGGCTCTGGAGCAGATGAGCGCTGCGCAGGTTGTCCGGCAGATGGTTGGCCATGATGCGATTCAGGCCCAGCTCGGCGATGACGAAATCGCGGCCCAGGCGGACGGCATTGCGCATCAGCCCGCGTCCCTGCCAGGCTTCATCCAGGCCGTAGCCCAGGTAGCAGGCCTGGAAACCACCCCGGAATATCTGACTGAAATTAACCGTACCGATGACCAGCGGCCCTGCCCGCAGGACCAGGCGCAAATCGCTCAGGCCCGGTCCACCGGCACGATAGGCGGCCGCCTGGCCCTGCCACTGGGCCAGGGTATAGAAGCCATCGGAGCGCCGTGGCATCGACTGGGCCAGGTGCTGGCGATTGCGCCGATAGTAGTCGGCTACCGCGGCGGGATCGGCGAGGGTCAGGTCGATCAGCTCCACCGCCTCGGTCACGGTGAAGCGAGGTGGATACTGCAGCGGAATGCTCAGGGCGGTCATGACCTGACCTGCGGCGGCAATTCGTAGACCCAGGTGGCGCAGCGCTGCCCGTCCGGGCCATCCCGATCGTTTTCCAGCACCCGGACGCGCCGGAAACCCACCCGTTCGGCGAGCCGTTGGCTGGAGTCGTTGGCGGCCGAGGTGGTGAGATAGAGCCCCGCTTCGCCGCGCTGTTCGACGAAGTAGCGCAGCGCGGTGGTCATCAGGCCCTGGCCGGTATGCAGACTGTGCAGCCAGTAGCCGACTTCATAGCGCCGCCCGCCGTCCAGCGGGGTGAGTCCCAGGCAACCGAGCAGCTCGTCACCGCGCACCAGAAAGTAGCGCTTCTCGCCCTGGGTCAGGGTGAAGGCGCCACGGGCGGCGAGCAGGCTGTCGCGGGCCTGGGCGACCGTGGTGTGCTCCCGGGCCCAGCCGAGGAAGCGACGATGCTCGGCATAGCTCCAGTTCAGCGCCTCGGCGAAAGCCTCTGCCAGGCGCGGTTGCGGCCACACCAGCTCGAAGTCGGCCAGGGCGATGCGCGGTGGAAAATTCATGGCGAGGTCCCGAAATCCAGGCGCGGCACGGCGGCCAGCAGGCGCTGGGTCATGGCGTGAACCGGGGCGCGCAGCACCTGCTCGGCACTGCCTTGTTCGACGATGCGCCCGCCGTCCATGACCGCGATGCGATCGGCCAGGTATTCGACCACGCCGAAGTTATGGGTGATGAACAGATAGGCCAGCCCTCTCTCCGCCTGGAGTTCGCGCAGCAGGTCGAGGATCTGCGCCTGTACCGAGACGTCCAGCGCCGAGGTGGGCTCGTCGCAGACCAGTACCTGAGGTTCGACGATCAGCGCCCGGGCGATGGCGATGCGCTGGCGCTGGCCGCCGGAAAACTCGTGGGGGAAACGCTGCAGCGTATCGCCAGGCAGGCCGACCCGCTCCACCAGGGCCGCGGCGCGGCGCTGGCGCTCGGCAGCGTCCAACTCCGGCCGCAGGGCCAAAAGCCCCTGCTCCAGGGTGGCGCCGATGCGCATGCGCGGATCCAGGGAGGCGAACGGATCCTGGAAGACGATCTGGATCTGCCGGCGCAGCCGTTGCAGGGTACGTCTGTCGGCGGTGAGCAGGTCGTCACCGCCCAGGCGCGCGCTACCTTGGATGCGTGGGCCGTCGAGCAGCCGCAGCAGGGCCTTGCCGGTCGTGGTCTTGCCGCAGCCGGATTCGCCCAGCAGCGCCAGGGTCTCGCCGGCGTGCAGGTCGAAGCTCACGCCGTCCACCGCCTTGACCCAGTCGCGGGTCCGGCCCCAGGCACCGCGGCGGATCGGATAGTGCACGGCCAGGTCGCGCACCTCCAGCAAGCGGTCGCCCGGCTGGCGCTCGGGCAGGGTGCGTGGGCTACCGGCCAGGGTCTGGCCGCGTTTGGCGAAGGTAGGAATGGCGGCGAACAGCTCGCGGGCATAGGGATGCCGGGGCGCCTGGAAGAATTCCGCCGCCGGGGCGCTCTCGACGATCGCGCCATGGCGCATCAGGGCCACATGATCGGCCACCTGGCGCACCACCGCCAGGTCATGGGTGATCAGCAGGATGGCCATGCCCAGCTCGCGTTGGATGTCGGCCAGCAGGGTGAGAATCTGCGTCTGGACGGTGACGTCCAGCGCCGTGGTGGGCTCGTCGGCGATCAGCAGGTCCGGCTCGGCGGCCAGCGCCAGGGCGATCATGATGCGCTGCTTCTGGCCACCGGAGAACTGGAAGGGATAGTCGTCGATACGCCGCTCCGGCTCGGGAATGCCGACCCGGCGCAGCCAATCCACCACCCGGGCGCGCGCAGCGCCGCCGCGCAGCGGGGTATGGGCGCGCAGGGTCTCTTCGATCTGCTCGCCGATGCGCATGACCGGATTCAGGCTGGTGGCGGGTTCCTGGAAGATGGTGCCGACGCGCCCCCCGCGCAATTCGCGCAGGCGCCGCTCCGGCAGCCGATGCAGATCGGTGCCGGCCAGCAGCGCCACGCCGCGGGTGATGCCCAGCGAGGGCGGCAACAGGCGCAGCAGGGACAGCGCGGTGACGCTCTTGCCGCTGCCCGATTCTCCGACCAGGGCGAAGGTCTGGCCACGGGCGATGGCCAGCCCCAGCTGCTTGACCGCCTGGCGCGTGCCCTCCTCGCCTTCGACCAGGATCTCCAGGTCGCGGATTTCCAGCACCGGCGTCATGGCTGCACCTCGCCCTGGCCGGGTCGGCGTCTGCGCCAGGCGGACCTCAGCCGGCGACTGCGTGGATCGAAGGCGTCGCGCACGGCATCGGCGAACAGATTGGCGGCCAGCACCAGGGCCAGCATGAAGGCGAAGGCGCTGAGCAGATTCCACCAGATCATGGGGGTACGGGACATCTCAGTGCGGGCGTCGTTGATCATGGAGCCAAAGGAATTCATGGTCGGGTCCACGCCGATCCCCAGGTAGGACAGCACCGCTTCGTAGAGCACCAGGCTGGAGAATTCCAGGGTCAGGGTGATGAGCACCAGGTAGAAGACATTGGGCAGCAGGTGCCGACGCAGGATGGTGAAATGGGAGACGCCGAAGGCGCGCGCCGCCTGGACGTATTCCAGCTCGCGTAGCTTGAGCGCCTCGGCGCGCAGCAGCCGACAGAGCCCGGCCCAACCGGTGAGGCCGAGGATCAGGCAGAGCATGAACAACCGGAGGTCGGCGCGCGCCGCACCGGTGTCGAACAGCTCCGGGTGGCGGTCGATGAACACCTGCATCATCAGCACGCAGGCCGCCACCAGCAGCACCCCGGGAATGGAGGTCAGGGTGGTATAGAGATAGGTGATGACGTCGTCCACCCGGCCCTTGAAGTAGCCGGCGGCCAGGCCGAAAACGATCGCCGGCGGCAGCATGGCCAGGGTGGTCAGGCTGCCGATGACGAAGGCGGTGCGGATGCTCTTGAGCGACTGGTAGAGGACGTCGTTGCCGGTACTGTCGGTGCCCAGCACGTGATAGCCGCTGGCCAGGGCGATCACGCTGCCGGCCACCAGGCAGACGCCCAGCCAGGTCAGCAGGATGGCGCGCCAGGGGGTGGCGGTATGGCCGCGCAGGATGAGTCCGGTACGCACGGCGAAGCTGCCCCCTTCGCGCAGCCGCGCCGTTACCAGGGCCGCGGTAGCCAGGGCCAACACCAGACCACCGAGCAGGCCCAGCCCCAGGCGCCGGAGCACGTCGCCACGCCATTCGCGGGCGGGATCGCCCAGGGTGGTGCCGACGTGCTTGAGGCGCGGGAAGTCGCGCAGCGGCTGGCCATCGGCGCTGGTGCCCAGGGTTTCCTTGGTGAACTGGTGGGTGGCCAGGGGCGCGGAATAGGTCTTTTCGCGCTGGGTCAGGCTGGTGTCGGCCAGCAGGCCATCGAGGGCGGAGAGCACCGTGGGCGAATAGATCGGCGCCGTGGCACCGGGCGCGGCCGGCAGTTGTGGACGGTAGTGCACGGAATCCAGCAGGGCGATGGCGACGAAGCTGGCCAGCACCACGGCCGCGCTCATCGCTGGCGCGTCCTGCAGCACCCGTCGCCAACTGGCGCGCAGGGCCGGCTGACGACGGGCACGCCAGGCGTAAAACAGGCTACCGGCCACCAGCAGGTAGAGGGTGAGGTCGGTCCAGAGCAAGACGAATTTCGGCATGGCGGCTACCTGAAGCGAACGCGCGGATCGGCGAGGGTGTAGGACAGGTCCGCCAGGATCAGGCCGACGATGTAGAGCACCGACCCCAGGAACACCATGGTGCGGACCACGGCGAAATCCTGGCCGTTGATGGCGTCGATGGTGTAGCTGCCCAGGCCTGGGATGCCAAAGAAGGATTCGGCGATCAGGCTGCCCATGATCAGCAGCGGAATGGCCGAGACCACCCCGGTGAGGATCGGCAGCGCCGCATTGCGCAGCACATGGCGCAGGAGCACCTGGCGCTCGGCCAGCCCCTTGGCGCGGGCAGTGCGCACATAGTCCTTGCCGATCTCTTCGAGAAACAGCGCGCGATAGAAGCGCGCCTGGCTGCCCAGGCCGGAAATTACCGCCACCACCACCGGCAGCGCCAGGAAGCGCAACAGATTCCAGCCTTCTTCGTAGCCCGAATAGGGCACCAACCGCAGGATCTTGGCGAACAGCCACTGGCCGGCGATGATGTAGAACAGCGAGGAGATCGACAGCAGCACCACGCAGAGCACCACGCCCCAGAAGTCCAGCCGGGTGGCGCGAAAGTACACCAGCAGCAGGGCGAAACCGACGCTGGCCAGCAGACCGAGGACAAAGGTCGGCAGCGCCAGCGCCAGGCTTGGTCCGGCGCGCTCGGCGATCTCCCGGCCGATGTCGCGTCCGTTGTCGGCGGTGCCGAAATCGAACACCAGCAGACTGACCGACCGTTCGAAGAAGAGCGTATCGGTGAATCGCTCGACGCCTTCACGGGTGGTATTAATCAGCAGTGGCTTGTCGTAGCCGTGCTCCGCCTTCCAGTCCTCGATGGCGTCGGCGGTGACGTACTTGCCGCCGATGGCCAGGCGCGCCATGTCGTCCGGGGTATTGACGGTGAAGAACAGCACGAAGGTCAGCAGATTCACCCCGATGAGGATCAGCACGCCATAGGCCAGGCGTCGCAGCAGATAGCCGATCATGGCCGCTCCTCCCCTGCCGAGTCGCCAAAGGCGGTCTGCCGCTCGCGGCGCTTGAGGATGCGCCAGGCCGGCCAGACCAGCAGCAGGGCCATGCCCAGCAGCAACCACAGCGGCCAGAGCACCGGCTGGTTCCACTCCAGCACCTTGCGCTCGCGCAGGGCCGGGTCCAGGCGCAGGTAGCGCAGCTGGTCACGCACCATCTGGGTCGGCTTGGCGTTGTAGACCCACTGGTGGTAGGCGCCACCAGACAGGGGATTCCAGCCGAACAGCCAGGGCGCGTCCTGTTGCACGATGGCGACCATGCGCCGGATCAACGCCACCTTTTCCGGGCCGTCGTCGAGACTCTTCATCTGCTCGAACAGCCGGTCGAATTCGGGATTGCTGTAGTTGCCGGCATTCTCGCCCCCATGCTTGGCCTTGCCCTGGGGACCGTAGAAGAGAAAGAGAAAGTTCTCGGCATCGGGATAGTCGGCGTTCCAGCCCCAGAAGAAGATCTGCGCCGCACCCTTGCGCATCTTGTCCTGGAATCTGTTGTAGTCCGAGCCGCGCAGCTCCAGCTGGATGCCCAGCTTGGCGGTCTGCTGGCGCATCCAGTCGAACATGGCGCTGTCGCCACTGGTCTGGGCATCGTATTGCAGGATCAGCGGTCGCCCGCTCTGGACGTCGCGACCGTCGGGGTAGCCGGCTTCGGCGAGCAACCGCTTGGCTTCCTCGATGGGACGCCGCTCGGGCTTGCCGTCCACCAACCGATAGACCACGGGATTGGTGCCGGCCGGCGGCGGCTCATAGCCCAGCACGCCCGGCGGCAGCGGGCCGTTGGCGACCAGGCCGTTACCGTTGAGAAAGACGGTGATGTAGCTCTCCCAGTCGAAGGCGATGGACAGCGCCTGGCGCAACTTGCGATTGCGCGCCTGCTGCTCGGGCGTGGCGCCCTGCCCTACCACCGGATCCAGCCAGTTGAAACCCAGGTACCAGTTGGAGGCCTCCACCGCGGTGGGCAACTTTAGGCCACGTTCGCGATAGAGCTCGGCGGAGTCGAGCGAGTCGCCGGCGCGGGTGCGCAAGGCCACGCCGTATTCGCCGCGCTCGATCTGCGGCGCGTCGTAATAGCCCTGGATGAACTTGCCCATCAGCGGCACCCCTTCCTTTTCCAGGCTGAACACCGCCCGATCGATCAGTGGCATGGGCTTGCCGCAGTCGTCCAGCCGGCCCTGCTCGCGATCCTCGGCCTCGCCCTCGCCCTCGCAGGGATAGGGATCGGCGCGGTAGTTGGGATTGCGCTCCAGCACATGGCGGCGATTGGGGATGGATTCGGCGAGGCGATAGGGCCCGCTGCCCACCGGCCAACTGTTCAGGCTGAGATTGTGTTCGGCCATACCCGGCTGGCTGTAGAAGCGCTCCGCCTCCCAGGGCACCGGCGCGGCGAAGGTCATGGCCAGCCAGTAGTTGAACTGGGGGTACTTGCCGATCACCCGCAGGCGCAGGGTGTGGTCGTCCAGCACCTCCACGCCGGGCAGCTCGCCCTGACGCAGGTCGAGCCAGGGTAGCGGTGCGCCCTTGGGCAGGCTGGCGCGCAGGGCCTTGTCGGCGGCGCGCAGGCCGTCGCCAAAGGCCTGCATCCCTACCAGGTGCTCGGCGAAGATGGCGTAGCTGGGTGACACCAGCCGCGGACTGGCCAGGCGGCGCAGGCCATAGGCGTAGTCGGCGGCGGTGACGCCGCGGCTGCCGGTCTCGGGAAAGTGGGGAATCTGGTAGCGGTCGGCCAGGTCCTCGGGCGTGATCGGGAAATAGCGGTAGTGGCCCTGGGCATCGCGGGCAAAGGCCGGATGGGGCGCATAGCGGGCGTCGCGGCGGATGGGGATGTCATAGACGCTCTGGGCGATCTGCGCCGGCGGCGCATCGTCCGGCAGGCGCCGGCCCTGAGCGTCCAGGTAATAGGGTGCGACCACCCGCTCCGCGCCGCGGGGGATCAACTCATAGGGCCGCTTGAAATAGTGATAGCCATAGAGCGGCTCATAGATGTTGTAGGTGAAATTGGTCTCGTCGCCGGAATAGGAGCTGGCGGGATCCAAGTATTTCGGCGAGCGGGTGGTAAAGGCGGTATAGAGGGTATTCTGGCCCTCCGCCCCGGCGCGATAGGGGCTGTTGATCGGCGTATCAGCGGGTGAGCACCCCCCGAGCAGCACGAGGGTCGACAGCGCGAGAAGGTGTCTGGACAGTCTGGGCATCGCGTTCCGCTACCGAAAGAGATCTGGGCGGTGATGTCCGCCTAAACGACCAAGCTTGAGCTATTTTCCCGCGAGGCGCAGCACCCCATGCAATCCCGGAAAGATTTCGACAAGATCGTCCACTGGTCCCAGCTCCAGGCCCCCGACGGCCCGGGCTATCCCGGCAGTGACGAGCGCTTTTCCCTGGGCGCCGCCTTCGGCCGCCACTTCGGCTTCGCCCGCCTGGGCATCCACCATGAATGGCTGCCACCTGGCCGGCGTACCTCAAGGCCCCATGCCGAGGCCACCGAGGACGAATTCATCTATGTGATCGCCGGCCACCCCACCGCCTGGATCGACGGTCACGCCCACCGGCTCAAGCCGGGGGACGGCGTGGGCTTCAAGGCCGGCGACGGCGTCGCCCATACCTTCATCAACGAGACCGCGGAGCCGGTGGAGTTGCTGGTGGTGGGCGATACCAGCCGGGCGGACAATCGGCTGCATTATCCGCTGCATCCGGAATTCACCGCGAGTCTTGGGGATAAGCAGTGGCGGGACTGCCCTGAGCGGGAGCTGGGGCCGCATTTGGGTGAGGCGATGTCGCCACGAGAGGACGACGAATGCCCGTGAATCCGTTGCGACTCACTGCCTCCATTCGCGCCAACGCAGGACTCCTCACCCAGCTGCAATTGGCGCCCGATACCTGCCTCAGCTATGGCGAGCATCAGGTAGGAGTGCTCACACCGGACTGCCCTGCCTACTACTTCGGCAACTACCTCCTGCTGGATCAGCGCCCGACTGCCCAGCAGGTGTTGGCCTGGTCCGCGGACTTCGAGCAGCTGCTCGGCAGCCCACAGCCCCTGGGGCATCGTGCTTTCGTCTGGCCAGAGCCGCAGGGCAAGGAGCCACCGGCGGACCTGCCTTGCGGCTACGATTATCAGCGCCTGGTCTGGATGCGTCTCGCCGCCGATGCCCCGCAGCCCGCCTCGGTCCTGCCTGAAGGACTTCACGTCAGAACCTTCCAACACCCCGACGATTGGCAACATTGGCGTGAGCTCCAGGCAGAGGTGACTCCGGGCGCGGAACATCCAGAAGCGCACCGGCGCTATCTGGATTACCAGGCGCGACGCTATCGATCACTGAGCGACAGCGGCCTGGGCGACTGGTGGGGTGTATTCGATGGCGAGGAGCGGCTGCTGGCCTATCTTGGCCTCTATCGCCTGGGCCGACTGGGCCGGTTCCAAGCGGTTACCACGCGGGTGGACTGGCGTCGGCGCGGACTCTGCCAGGCCTTGCTCGGCACGGTGCTTCGGCACCAACGACATCACGTGGACGCCTTCGTGATCGTGGCGGAAAGCGAACATCACGCCCAACGGCTCTATGCCAAGGCGGGGTTCACCGTAGAGGGCGGCATAGGAACCCTGCTGTGGGCAGGTGCCGGCAGAGGATAGCAATTTGGCTCTCATGTTCAGGAAAACGTGCGCCTCCCTACCCGGATTTATCGCGGCCATGGGCCGCTCCTACACTGTAGGAGCGGCCCATGGCCGCGATAGCCCGTCTGCCTCCACGGCGAATGTTGTCCCCACGATTCTGGAGCGTGACAGGCCTGCCGGTGGAAGACGCTATGCGACTTCTACCCCATCGTTGCGCACCTGTTGGGCTTCAGCGATGGAGCCGCCTCAACCCAACCTACGCCGATGTGCTTTCGTAGGTTGGGCTGAGCGCAGCGAAGCCCAACATCGCCCGCCCAACGTGCGTGGGAGCCCCCCCTCTCCCTGTGGGAGAGGGTCGGGGTGAGGGTCGGCGGCTCAGGCTTTACGCGCCGGGGCCGCGCTCACTGCCGCGCGTAGCGCCAGCAGGTAGCTGTCCACGCCGAAGCCGGCGATCTGCCCCAGGACGATCTCGGCGAATACCGAGTGATGCCGGAAGCCTTCCCGCGCATGGATGTTGGACATGTGCAGCTCCACCACCGGCACGGTGAGGATCGCCAGGGCGTCGCGGATGCCGTAGCTGTAGTGGGTCCAGGCGCCGGCGTTGATCAGTACCGCGTCGACGCCCTCCTCATAGCCCCGATGGATGCGCTCCACCATCGCCCCTTCGTGGTTGCTCTGGAAGCTTTCCACCTCGACGCCCAGTTCAGCACCCAGGGCCGTTAGCCTGGCGTCGATCTCCGTCAGGGTCACGGTGCCGTACTGCAGCGGATCGCGCTTGCCGAACATGTTGTGGTTGATACCGTGCAGCATCAGGATCTTCATGGGTTCGCTCAGGTCAGGGGAAGGGTCAGCTGGTCGATGACCGGCCGGGTCTCGGGGCGCACGCCGCGCCACCAGGCGAAGGCTTCGGCAGCCTGTTCCACCAGCATGCCCACGCCGTCCGCCAGTTGCGCCACGCCTTGTTCGCGGGCCAGGCGCAGGAAAGGCGTCAGCCCCTTGCCGTAGGCCAGTTCATAGGCCAGCGCCGCCTGGGTGAAGACCCCGGCCGGTACCGGCGGCAGTTCGCCGACCAGACTGGCCGAGGTGGCATTGATCACCAGATCGAAGGTCTCCCCTTCCAGAGCCGCGTAGCTCCGCACGCTCAGCAGCGGGTGCCCGATCTCCTGGGCTAGCTCAGCCGCCTTCCGCCCATCGCGATTGGCCATCACCAATTCGGTCGGTCCGGCGGCGAGAAAGGGCAACAGGGCGCCACGCACCGCACCACCGGCGCCCAGCAACAGCACCCGCGTGCCGGCCAGGGGCTGGCCGAGGTTGACCTCGATGTCGCGCAGCAGGCCGATGCCATCGAAGTTCTCCGCCAGCACCTGCTCGCCCTCGAACTTCAGCGTATTGGCCGCCCGGGCCAGACGTGCCCTCTCGCTGGACTCGGTGGCCAGCTGGAAGGCCTGCAGCTTGAACGGCGCGGTCACGTTCAGGCCCTGCCCGCCCTGGGCGCGAAAGCGCTGCACGTCGCCGGCGAAGTCCTCCGGCGAGCCCTCGATGGCGCCGTATTCCAAGTCTTGCCCGGTGGTGGCGGCGAACAGGCTATGGATCAGCGGCGACTTGGTGTGGTTGATCGGGCGGCCGATCACCGCGTAGTGGTTGGTCATGCGCAGGGCTCCTGACTGAAGAGCACGCCGTCGGCCTGCAGCCGGGCGATCTCTTCCGCGCTGTAGCCCAGGCTCTGGGCCACCACGGCATTGTGCTCACCGAGATCCGGCGCCACCTGCTGGATGGTGGTGTCGCACCCGGAAAAGCGGAATGGCAGATTGGGCATGCGCAGGGTGCCGAAGCGCGGGTGATGCTGCTCCTGAATCATGCCGCGCGCCTTGATCTGCGGATCCTCGATCACCTCGTCGATGCGCTGCACCTTGGCACAGGGCACGTCGATCTCGTCGAGCAACTCCAGCAGCCGCGCGACCGGATTGGCCGCCACCCAGGCCTTGACGATGGGCAGGATGGCTTCGCGATGGGCATTGCGGCCGGTGGAGGTGTGGAAGCGCAGGTCGCTGCCGAAACCGGGCTGGCCCGCGTCCTGCTCGACCAGGGCGGCGAAGCGCTTCCAGGATTCGTCCACCTGGGCGGCGATGACCAGGTCGCCGTCCTGGGCGCGAAACACGCCATAGAGGGTCGAGGTGGGCATGTCATGACCTGTCTGCTGCGGCAGGATCTCGCCGCCGGACAGGGTGTAGCACTGCACCGCGTATTCGTGCATCGATACCAGGGTGTCGTACAGCGCCATGTCGATGTGCTGGCCGCGCCCGCTGGTGACCCGGCCCAGCAGCGCCGCGTTGATGGCGGCCACCGCGTGGACGCCGGTATACATGTCGCCCAGGGAGATGCGCAGCAGCGGCGGCGCCTCGCCCGGCGTGCCGACCATCTGCATGATGCCGCTCTTGGCCTCGGCGATCAGACCGAAACCGGCGCGATGGGCGTCGGGTCCGGTGTGGCCATAGGCGGAAATCGAGCAATACACCAGTCGCGGATTGCGCGCAGACAACTCCGCATAGCCCAGGCCGAGCCTGTCCAGGGCGCCGGGCCGGTAGTTCTCGATGAAGACGTCGGCGCTGTCGCACAGCTGCTGCATGAAGGCCTTGCCGCGCGGGTCCTTCATATTGACGCTGACGCCCTGCTTGCCCATGTTGAGTTGCAGGAAATAGCCACTCTGCTGGTCATCCAGGACGAAGGCGTGCTGGCGACCGGCATCGCCGCTGCCAGGGCGCTCCACCTTGATCACCTCGGCGCCCAAGGCCGCCAGGCAGCGCCCCACATAGGGGCCGGCGAGGAAGTGGCTGTAATCGATGACCCTCAGGCCTTGCAGTGGCAATGGCTGGCTCATACCACGCCCTCCCGCCGCGGCACCATCAGCCGGTGTTCGCCGCGCTGAACCACTTCCCCCTTCTGGTTGATCAGCTCCGAGGGCAGCACCACGATGCCCCAGCCCGGCTTGCTCTTGCTCGGGCGCATGGCGCCCACGCGCAGCCTGACGTGCAATTCGTCGCCGACGCGGATCGGCAGCAGGAAGTCCCAGGTCCAGCCCAGCGACATCCCTGGCAGGAAGCGGTAGTCGCATTGGGTCTTGAGGCCGTCGGCGATGGACAATCCCATCAGCCCGTGGGCGACCAGGCCGCCGAAGTGACTGGCATTGGCATAGGCCTCGTCGACGTGAACCGGGGTGTGGTCGCCGGTGAGGTCGGCATAGGCCAGGATGCGCTCCTTGGTGACCTGGTAGGTCGGCGTGATCGCCTCGTCACCTTCGCGGGCATCCTCGAAGTATCTTTCTGGTACGGTCATGGTCGCTGTCACTCGGCTTGACGGGCGTTGACGGCCAGGGCGTCGTGCACGGCGCGGGCCGGCACGGCCTGGATGAATTCCAGCGCCAGGCCATCGGGCAGGCGCAACCAGTTGGGGCCCTGGGGCAACTGCTCCACCCCCTCGAAGCGCCGGGCGGCGGCCAGGGCGGCATCGAGGTCCTCGCACATCAGCCCCAGGTGGCCCAGGCGCCCTTCCGGGCCTTCGAAGTCCGGCTTGCTCATGAACTGCATGCCACCCAGCGTCCAGTACTGGCTGGGCGCCTCTACCGTGCCCTGCACCTCGCGCAGGGTCATGCCGAACACCTCATGGAAGAAGCGGATGTGCCAGTGGATGTCCTTCACCCAGATGGCCACGTGTTCCAGATAGGCCTTGGGAATGCTCATGCTGTCGCGTCCTCTTGTAGTCGGTCGGCCAGGGCGCGCTCGATGCCCTTGATGCAGGCGACCAGGGTGGCGTTGACCGGCGTGGGCACGCGGTACTGCTGGCCGAGCCGCACCACCGCGCCGTTGATGAAGTCGATTTCGGTGATGGAGCCCTTCTGCAAGCTCTGCAGCAGGGAGGTCTTGAAGGACGGCGGCAAGCCTTCGCGCGCCAGCTCCCAGGCCGCCTGCGGCTCGCGCAGGCCGAGCTCGACGCCGGCCGCGCGCGCCACCGCGATGGCCTCGGCGACCGCCTGCAAGGCGGTGTCGCGCAGCTGCGGCTCGCTGTAGAGCTGGCCATAGGTGAGTTGGGTGATGCCGGTCAGGGCACCGGTGGCGACGTTGACCAGCAACTTGTCCCAGAGGGTGCCGCGGATGTTGCTGCTGACCGTGGTGGCCAGCCCGGCGTCCTCGAAGACGGCGGCAACGGCCTGGACGCGTGCCGAGAGCTGACCGTCGAGTTCGCCGATGAGCGTGCGCTTGCCCGCCACCCCGCTACGGATCCGCCCGGGGCCGAGCAGCACGCCGCCGACATAGGTCTTGCCGGCGATCACCCGCTCCTGGCCGACGATCTCGGCCAACAGTTCTTCATGGCCGAGGCCGTTCTGCAGCGACAGCACCAGGGTGTGGGGACCGACCAGCGCCTGGGCCTGGCTCATGGCCGCGGTGGTGGCGAAGGACTTGACCAGCACCACCACCAGATCCACTACCCCGACCGCCTCGGCACTGACCGCTGCCCGAACCTGAACCCGGCGCCTGCCAGCGGCGGTCTCGATGTCCAGGCCGTCGCGGATGACCGTCTCGATATGGGCATTGGGGCGGTTGAGCAGCCAGGTCTCATGCCCCGCCTCGCTCAACCAGGCACCAAAGGTGCTGCCCAGCGCGCCGGCCCCGAGGATGCAGATCTTCATGGGAGAGGACTCCTTGTTTTCGCCCTAACCCTAGGCCCACGGCCCCTATTGAGCTATACAAAGACCTCAATCCACCCATCAGGAATTCTGATAATGCTGCCTACGGACGGCCTGCCCGAACCCAAGCTGTTGATGCTGTTCGAGGTGCTCTATCGCACCGGCAGCGTGACCCGGGCCGCCGAGCAACTGGGCCAGAGCCAGCCCACCATCAGCCTTTGGCTCGGCAAGCTGCGGCAGCAATTGCGTGATCCGCTGTTCGTGCGCACACCGGGCGGCATGAAGCCCACGCCGCAAGCCGAGGCCCTGATCACGCCCTGTCGGGAAGTGCTCGAATCCCTGCGTCGGCTGGTGGCTTGGGAGGTCGCCTTCGAGCCCGCCACCGCCCAGCGGCTGTTCCGCCTCTGCCTGAGCGATGCCAGCCACATCACCCTGCTGCCACGGATATTGGCGCAGCTGCGGGAGGTGGCGCCCGGGGTACGCCTTGAGGTCGCCCGGATCGACGGCAATACCGAACAGGCCCTGGAGATCGGCGAAGCCGACCTGGCGATCGGCTTCATTCCCTGGCTGGGCGGCAGCCTCTATCAGCAACTGCTGTTTCCCCAGGACTGGGTCTGCCTGGTCAGCGCCCGCCATTCCCGCCTCGGCGAGCGCTTGACGGCCACGGCCTACGCCGAGGAGGGCCATGTGCTGGTCAGTGCCGGCACCGGGCAGAAGCTGCTGGAAGCAGGCCTGGTCAGAGCCGGGGTGCAGCGCCGCATCGTGCTGGAGCTACCGGGCTTTCTGGGGGTTGGCGCGGTGGTGGGCAGCTCCGACCTCATCGTCACCCTGCCCCGGCATATCGGCACCACTCTGGCGGCCACCTACGGTCTCAAGGTCCATGAGTGCCCGGTGCCGATCGAGGGTTTCGCGGTCAGGCAGCACTGGCATGCGCGCTATCACCAGGAGGCCGGCAATCGCTGGTTGCGTGGGGTGCTGCTGGAGCTCTTCGGTCACAGCCGCTAGCGCAGCGGCCAGAAACGAAAAAGCCCCAGCTCAGGGCTGGGGCTTTAGGGCAGGACGCCTGGACGATCAGTTGTCCAGGGCCGGGCGCTGGCCGGAGATGGCGATGCGCTTGGGCTTGGCTTCTTCCGGGATCACCCGCACCAGCTCGATGCTCAGCAGGCCGTGCTTGAGATCGGCACCCTTCACCTCGATATGGTCGGCGAGGCGGAAGGAAAGCTTGAAGGCGCGCTGGGCGATGCCCTGATGCAGGAAGGTCACGCTCTCGGCGCTGTTTTCGCGCCGGCCACCCTTGACGGTGAGCACGCCACGCTCGACTTCGATGTCCAGGTCATCTTCCTGGAGACCGGCGGCGGCGATCACGATGCGATACTGGTCGTCACCGTGCTTCTCGACGTTGTAGGGCGGATAGGAGCTGCCAGCGTCGTTGCGCAGCGCGGATTCGAACAGGTCGTTGAACCGGTCGAAGCCAACGGAATGACGGAACAGCGGGGCCAGGGACAGTACATTGCTCATGGTGAATCTCCTGATAGGTTCAGCAAGTTTCGTTGTTGCCTGCGGGACCCGACTTCGGCATCCCGCACGAACCTAGATAGGAATTCCCCAAAAAATTTCAAGGGCCAATCCCGACGAACGGTAGTGCCGCTATTTCTTCTTCGGCTTGCGCTTTTTCTTCTTGGCCGCGGTCAGCGGCAGCGCCTGCTCGAAGGCCGAGCGCACCTCCTGCAGGCGACGCTCCTTGAGGTCGTGGATGCGCTTGCCGCGCTCGGTGGTGAAGTCGATGAGATTGCTGTCGTCGCTCATGGGGCTATCCGGCGAAAGGTGAGATTCAGCCGCACCCCGCTGGCTTTGCGGGTCTTGGCGATCTGGTGCTGCCAATGATGCTGGGTCGCGCCGCCCATGACCAGCAGGCTGCCGTGACCGAGCTCCAGGGAATGGCCGATGCGGCTGGTGCCCTTGCGGCGGAAATCGAAACGTCGCGCAGCGCCCAGGTTGAGCGAGGCGATAAGCGGATTGGCGCCGAGACTGGCCTCGTCATCGCTGTGCCAACCCATGGAATCCTGGCCGTCGCGATAGCGATTGAGCAGCACGCCGTTGAAGGCCTGACCACAGGCCGCCGCGACGGCGTCGCGAATCCGCTGCAACAGCGGCGTCCAGGGCAAGGCGGCATGATCCAGGCCCGCATAGCCGTAGACCACGCCGGGATCGGCGTACCAGGCCACCTGCCGCGGCACCGGGTGCCAGCGCCCGAAGACCCGCACCTGCGGCTGGCTCCAGGGGGTTTCGTCCTCCAGCTGCTGCAACCAGGCGTCGGCTTGTTCCAGAGGTAGCCACTGCGGGTAGAAGGCCAGCTCGGCGTCTTGCAGCTCCAGGTGCTCGACCATGGGCTAGACCCGCAGATCCACCTGGACGCCCACCTGCTCCGGCTCTTCCAGGGCCTGGGCACGTTCGGCGCCGAGGCCCTGGCGCAGGGCCTCGCGCTGCCGGCGACGACGACGCGCCTCGCGATCCAGAGTGGCTTCGTCCTCCAGGGGCGCATGGGCCGTCTCGGCCGGCGGTTCCACGGGCGCCACCGGGGCCACGGGTGGGCGTACCGGGGCCGGGTCCAATTGGTTCGGCGGGGTCACGCCAAGGGGTGGAATGATGGGGATCATGACAAGCACCTCGAATTTAGCGAACTGAGAGCCTGTTCAAAATCTGCTGCGCGTCGGCCAAACCGCGTTGAAAATGCCTTCGGAATGCTCATTTACCACTCGTAAACTCCGCTTCCTCAGGCCTTTTCGCCTTGTTTGGCTCTAGCTCGCGAGATTTTGAACAGGCTCTGCGTCAAAACAGCAGGTTGGGCTTATGACTCCGCTTTGGCTAAAATAGCCGGCTTTTTGATAGCAGGGGAGAGGCTTCTACATGGCGTCACATCAACCGGGACAACGCTGGATCAGTGACAGCGAGGCCGAACTGGGCCTGGGAACCATCCTGGCCCTGGACGGCCGCCTGCTCACGGTGCTCTATCCAGCCACCGGTGAGACGCGCCAGTATGCTCAGCGCAATGCGCCCCTGACCCGGGTGCGCTTCGCGCCGGGCGACGAGGTGACCCATTTCGAGGGCTGGAAGCTCACCGTGCGCGAGGTCTCCGAAGCGGATGGCCTGCTGACCTACCACGGCTTCACCGCGGAGCGCGAAGCACGCAGTGTGCCCGAGGCCCAGCTGTCGAACTTCATCCAGTTCCGCCTGGCCAGCGACCGCCTGTTCGCCGGGCAGATCGATCCCCTGCCCTGGTTCGGCCTGCGCTACCACACCCACGAGCACCGCAATCGCCTGCTGCAGTCCAGCCTCTGGGGCCTCGGCGGCACCCGCGCCCAGCCGATCCCGCACCAGCTGCACATCGCCCGCAGCGTGGCCGACCGCGTCGCGCCGCGCGTCCTGCTGGCCGACGAGGTGGGCCTGGGCAAGACCATCGAAGCCGGCCTGGTGATCCATCGCCAGCTGCTCAGCGGTCGCGCCAGCCGGGTGCTGATCCTGGTCCCGGAAAATCTCCAGCACCAGTGGCTGGTGGAGATGCGCCGCCGCTTCAACCTGGAAGTCGCGCTGTTCGACGCCGAACGCTTCATGGCCAGCGAAGACGGCAATCCCTTCGAGGATGCCCAGCTCGCCCTGGTCTCCCTGGACTGGCTGGTACGCGACGAAAAGGCCCAGGATGCCGCCTTCGCCGCCGGCTGGGACCTGCTGGTGGTCGACGAAGCCCACCACCTGGTCTGGCACCCCGAGGGCGCCAGCCGCGAATACAGCCTGGTCGAACAACTGGGCGAGGTCATTCCCGGCGTGCTGCTGCTGACCGCGACCCCCGAACAACTCGGCCAGGACAGCCACTTCGCCCGTCTTCGCCTGCTCGACCCCAGCCGCTTCCATGACTTCGCCGCCTTCCAGCAGGAGTCCCAGCACTACCGCCCGGTGGCCGAAGCGGTACAGGAACTGCTCGATGCCGGCGCCCTGAGCCCGGCGGCCCAGGACGCCATCGGTGGCTTCCTCGGCCAGGAAGGCGAGACCCTGCTGGCGGCGGCTGCAGCCGGCGATGCCGAGGCCCGCGCCCGCCTGGTGCGCGAGCTGCTGGATCGCCACGGCACCGGTCGCGTGCTGTTCCGCAACACCCGCGCCGCGGTCAAGGGTTTCCCCGAGCGCGAGCTGCACGCCCATGCCCTGCCCTTCCCGGATGCCTATCTGGACGAAGGCGTCATGCCCGGCCAGTCGCTGCAACCGGAAACCGAATTCGCCCCGGAAGACGACAATGATCGCTGGTGGCGCCACGACGGCCGCGTCGAGTGGCTGATCGATACCCTCAAGGCGCTCAAGCCGCATAAGGTGCTGGTCATCTGCGCGCGCATGGAAACCGCTCTGGATCTGGAAGACGCCCTGCGCCTCAAGTCCGGCATCCCGACCACGGTGTTCCACGAGGGCATGAGCATCCTCGAACGCGACCGCGCCGCCGCCTACTTCGCCGACGAGGAATTCGGTGCCCAGGTGCTGATCTGCTCCGAGATCGGCAGTGAAGGCCGCAACTTCCAGTTCGCCCATCACCTGGTGCTGTTCGACCTGCCGGCCCACCCGGACCTGTTGGAGCAGCGCATCGGCCGCCTGGACCGGATCGGCCAGCGCCACACCATCCAGCTACACGTGCCCTACCTCGAAGGCAGCCGCCAGGAACGCCAGTTCCAGTGGTACCACCAGGCACTGAACGCCTTCCTGGCCACCTCGCCCACTGGTAGCGCCCTGCAGGCACGCTTCGCCAGCGAACTGGAAGAGCAATTGGCCGGCGGCGATGACGCCACCTGGCAGGTGCTGCTGGAACAGGGCGCCCAGGCGCGCGTGGCGCTGGAAACCGAGCTGCACAACGGCCGTGACCGCCTGCTGGAGCTCAACTCCTCCGGCGCCGGTGCCGGCGAGCAGCTGGTCGAGGACATCCTCGAACAGGACGATCAGTTCGCCCTGCCGATGTACATGGAAGAGCTGTTCAATGCCTTCGGCATCGACAGCGAGGACCACTCCGACAACGCCCTAATCCTCAAGCCCAGCGAGAAGATGCTCGACGCCGGCTTCCCCTTGGGCGACGACGAAGGCGTGACCATCACCTACGATCGCAACGTGGCCCTGGTTCGCGAGGACATGCAATTCCTGACCTGGGAACACCCCATGGCCCAGGGCGGCATGGACCTGGTGATGTCCGGCTCCATGGGCAACACCGCCGTGGCGCTGATCAAGAACAAGGCGCTCAAGCCGGGCACCGTGCTGCTGGAACTGATCTACATCAGCGAGGCGGTGGCGCCGCGTGCCCTGCAACTGGGTCGCTACCTGCCGCCGCTGGCGATCCGCTGCCTGCTGGACGCCAACGGTAACGACCTGGCCGCCCGGGTGGCCTTCGAGACCCTCAACGATCAGTTGGAAAGCGTGCCACGCACCAGCGCCAACAAGTTCGTCCAGGCCCAGCGCGACTCCCTGGCCAAGCTGATCGGCGGCGGCGAAGGCAAGGCCCTGCCGCGCCACGAGGAACGCGTGGCCAAGGCACGCCAGGCGTACCTCTCGGGCATGGACGAGGAAATCGCCCGCTTGGAAGCCCTGCGCGCGGTCAACTCCAGTGTCCGCCAGGACGAGATCGACCGCCTGCGCCAGCAGCGCGAAGAAGGCCTGACCTACCTGGACAAGGCCTCGCTGCGGCTGGAAGCCATTCGGGTGCTGGTGGCGGGTTGAGTGGAACGGCTTCGTTAACGAAGCCCTTCAGTGATACCTAGCGCGGCCATGGGCCGCTCCTACAGAACCGTAGGAGCGGCCCATGGCCGCGATTCGTTTGATAGGGATGTTGGGCTTCGCTCACGCTCAACCCAACCTACGGGCCTACCGGTTCGGCGTCATCCCGTAGATTGGGCTGAGACAGCTCCGCCGTAGAAGCCCAACACAGGCGGTCGCCGGATAACGCCTATTGGGCTTCGCTAGCGCTCAACCCAACCTACGGGTCTATCGTCTCGGCGTCATCCCGTAGGTTGGGCTGAGACAGCCTCATCGTCGAAGCCCAACACAGGCGGTCGCCGGATAACGCCTGTTGGGCTTCGCTAGCGCTCAACCCAACCTACAGAAACCCCTCACGCCGCCAGGGTCGCGCCGCCGTCCACCACGATGTCCTGCATGGTGATATGGCTGGCCAGGTCCGAGGCGAGGAACAGCACGGTGTTGGCGATCTCGTCGGGCTGGGCGATCTTGCGCAGCGGGATGCCGAGCTTGAAATCCTCCGGCAGGCCGTCCACCAGGCGCTGATAGCCTTCGGGCGAGCCGAGCATGCCGGCCAGCATGGGGGTCGCCGTGGAGCCGGGCGAAACCACGTTGCAGCGCACGCCCGAGCCCGCCAGTTCCAGGGCCACGCAGTGGCTCAGGGACACCAGCGCCGCCTTGGAGGTGCAGTAGCCGGCCATCTGCAGGCGCGGCACATGGGCGGCGTTGGAGGCGATGTTGACGATGGCGCCGCGGCCCTGGGCCTTGAACAGCGGCACCAGCTGGCGGAACAGGTAGAAGGGGCCGGAGACGTTAACGTCCAGCAGCGCCTGCCAGTCGTCCAGGCTCAGGCTGTCGCTGGTGCCCAGGCGCAGCACACCGGCGCCATTGACCAGCACGTCCAGGCGCCGCTCTTCGGCCAGCAGGGCCTGGCAGACGTCCTCGACCTGAGCCGCGTCGGCAACATCCAGCAGTTGGGTGCGAAAGGGATAGCTGCTCTCGGCGAATTGCCGGTCGAGGCCGATCACCTCGGCGCCGGCCGCCTGGAAGCGGCGTGCCACCTGCAGGCCGATGCCCTGCCCTGCGCCGGTCACCCAGACGCGCTTGCCAGTGAAATCCAGTTGCGTCATCAGCGGCTCCCTAGGCGCGAGCGCGCAGCAGATCCAGCCAGCCCTGCAGGGTCGGCTGGGCGGCGAGATCGGCGAAGGTGACAGGCAGGCCGCGCTTCTGCCATTCCCCCACCAGGGTCATGACCTGCACCGAATCCAGACCGAAGTCGGTGAGGTTGTCGTCCAGCGCCGGCTCCTCGTCGTCGGCATCGAGCAGCGGCTGGACCTGGGCGCGCAGCCAGGCTTCGTCCAGCACGACCGCGCCCGCGCCGGTGACCTGGGCGGTGCTCAGGGTGCTGCCACAGCGAGTGGCCACGTAGCGTAGCGCCATGCGGTGCTCTTCTTCGCTGAAGTCGGCCACGGCGTCGCCGATCAGGAAGGCCTGGATGTCTCTCATGAAGGCGTCGGTACAGGTGGTCAGGCAGCCGATGTGGGCATAGACGCCGCAGACGATCAGCTGGTCGCGCCGCCACTCGGTCATCAGGTCCTGCAGGTTGGAGCGGTGGAAGGCGCTGTAACGCCACTTGGTCAGCACCACGTCACCGTCCTTGGGTGCCAGTTCGTCCACCACCTGCTGCAGTGCGGGATCGGCCTGGGTCAGACCCGGACCCCACATGTCGTTGAGCAGAGCGCGATCGGCCGGCGGCTGGTCGGTGGGCTGGGCGGTATAGACCACCGGCACGCCCTGGGCGTCGGCCCAGGCGCGCAGGGCGGCGATGTTGGCCACCACCTGGTCGATCAGCGGGCTGCTGTCGCCATAGAACTCGACGAAATAGCGCTGCATGTCGTGGATCAGCAGCACGGCGCGGTCGGCCACGGGCGTCCAGGCGACCTTGTTGGCGGGAAAGCCATCGGGCTGGGGCAAGGGATAGGAGGCAAGACGGGGAATAGCCATGGGAAACCTTAGAGACGCTCGGTGGAAGGGGTCTGCAGCTGCTCGCGCAGGCGGCGCTTGTCGATCTTGCCGACGGCGGTGAGCGGCAGCTGGTCGAGGAACTGGAAACGGTCGGGCAACTTGTATTCGGCCACGCCCTGCTCGCGCAGGTAGCGGCGCAGGGCCACCGGCTTGAGCGCCGGGTCGCTGACCACCAGGCAGGCACAGCTCTTCTCACCCATCAGCTCGTCGGCGATGGCCACCAGGGCCGCGTGAGTGATACCGGGATGGCGCAGCAGCAGGCCCTCGATCTCGGCCGCGGCGATCTTCTCGCCCCCGCGGTTGATCTGGTCCTTCACCCGGCCGACCACCTTGAGGTAACCGGCGGCATCGCGCTGGACCACGTCGCCGGAGAAGTAGAAACCCTCGGCATCGAACACCTGGGCATTGTGCTCGGGGCTGCGGTAGTAGCCGCGGAAGGTGTAGGGGCCCCGGGTGGACAGCAGACCAGGTTGGCCATCGGGCACCGGCTGGCCGTCTTCGTCGGTGATGCGCACCTCGTCATCCGGACTCATGGGCCGGCCCTGGGTGGTGAAGAGACGCTCGGGTTCGTCGTCCAGGCGGGTGTAGTTGACCAGGCCCTCGGCCATGCCGAACACCTGCTGCAGCTGGCAACCCAGTTCGGTGGGCACCCGTCGGGCCTGGGCCTCGGCGAAGCTGGCACCGCCCACCTGCACCATCCGCAGGCTGGCCAGGCGGGCGCGCTGCTCAGGCGCCGCCGCGGCCTGCAGCCAGAGCGCCACCGCCGGGGGCACCAGGGCCACCCAGTCCACCTGATGGCGCTCGATCAGCGCGAAGCAGCGCAGCGGCTCGGGATCGCGGGCCATGACCACGCAGCCGCCGGCGATGAAGACGCCCAGGGCGCCGGGCGAGCTGAGGGTGTAGTTGTGCCCCGCCGGCAGGGCGCAGAGAAAGCGCGTCGCCGGGGTCAGCTGACAGATCTCGACGCTGCGTCTGAGGCTGTAGTAGTAGTCGTTGTGGGTGCGCGGGATCAGCTTGGGTGTACCGGTGCTGCCACCGGAAAGCTGGAAGAAGGCCACCTCGCCACCCGCGGTGGGCGTCAGTTGATAACCCTCCAGGGGGGTATCCAGGCGCTGCTGCAGGCTGCGTGCATCCTGCGCGCCGTCCAGCAGCACTTCGCTCAGCCCGGGCGCCACGTCACGCAACTCGGAGACAAAGGTATCGTCACGGAACAGGTTGTGCTCGGTGGAAGCGATCAACAGCCGCGGCTGGATCTGCCGCGCATAGGCCAGCAGCTCCAGCTTCTGGTGACTGAACAGCGCATTGACCGGGGCGATGCCGGCCTTGAGCAGGGCAAAGAACACCACATGGAACTCGGCCACGTTGGGCAGCTGCACCAGCGCCGTGTCGTGGCGGTGCAGACCGGCGGCCTGCAGGTGGGCGGCCAGGCGACTGGAGCGCTCGTCCAGCTCGGCATAGCTCAGCTGCCGCTCGCCACAGAGGATCGCCGGGGCGTCCGGCAGGGCCGCGCGACTGCGGGCCAGGATCTCGGTCATCGGCAGGTCGGACCAGTAGCCGAGGGCCCGATAGCGGGCGGCCAGGTCTTCCGGCCAGGGGGTGAATTCCAGACTCACGTGGGGTTCTCCTCGTCGAGCAAGCCACAGGCGGCGCGCATGGTGCCCAGTTTGGCGGTGACCTCGGCCCATTCCGCCGCGGGGTCGGAGGCTTCGACGATGCCGGCGCCGGCGAACAGCCGCAGCCAGTCGCCCTGCACCGTGCCACAGCGGATGGTGACTACCCACTCGCCGTTGCCCTGGGCATCGCACCAGCCGACCATGCCGGTGAACAGGCCACGGTCGAAGGGCTCGATGCGCTCGATCAGCTGGCGCGCGGCCACCGTCGGAAAGCCGCAGACCGCCGGGGTCGGGTGCAGCCGGCAGGCCAGTTGCAGCGCCGAGGTGCGGCGGTCGGCCAGTTCGCCGTCGATGGCGGTGGACAGGTGCCACATGGCGTTGGTGCTGAGCAGCGACGGCGCCTCGGGCACGTCCAGGCGGCTGCACAGCGGCGCCAGCTGCTGGCGGATGTCCTCGATCACCAGGCGGTGCTCGTAATGGTCCTTGCTGGACTCCAGCAGTTCGCGGGCGACGCGCTGATCTTCCCGGGGGTCGGCGTGACGCTTGGCCGAACCGGCCAGGGGATTGGTATGGACTAGCGCGCCCTGCTTGCGCACCAGCAACTCGGGGCTGACCCCGACCAGCTCGCCGCCCTCGGCGGTAGGGATGCGGAATTGATAGCCGGTGGGATTCTGCCGCGCCAGATTGGCGAGGATGGCCTCCACGTCGGCGGGCTCGGCCAGCTGGACTTCCTGGATGCGCGACAGCACCGCCTTGCTCAGCTCACCGCGGCGGAAGGCCTCGATGGCCTCCTCCACCGCCAGGCAGAAGCCGTCCGCGCTGGGCAGGTTGCGCACCTCGAGCACCTGCGCCGGGGTGACCGGTGCGCTGCTGACCGGTGCCGGGCGCGCCATCCAGGCATGCTCGCGGGGCACATAGAGGCAGGAGGGCTTGGTGGTATCGAAGGGAATGGCGCCCATGATCACCGGCTCGGCGATGCCGGCCTGACGGGCACGGGCGAAGGCCTCTTCCACGGCATGCAAAAACAGACTGTCCCGGTGCGCGCCGCCGCTGGCTGGCGTCTCGACCCGGGCACAGATGCCGCGTCCGCGCAGGACACGGTCACCCGACTGGAACAGGAAGGCGGCCTGCTCCTGCTGCTCGGTGGCGATCTGCCCGACCACGTCAGCCCTTTTACTCGACATTGCTACGGACCTCTACACAAATGATAATGCTTATCAATAAGCAGAAATTAACTTTTGTATCAGCGGAAGTCAATTCGTTAGCTGCCAAACGGTTTCCCTCTACAGCACGCAACCCTTTGATCTGGTCGGCAAATCGCCACTGGGCAGAACATCGGCAAGACTGTCGGACCGCTCTGGCCTTCCGCTTTGCGCGCGCTCGCCCCTGGCCGCCATCGACAGCCCTTGCTGTAGCGAGGTGCATCTTTGAAAATGAGAGTGATTATCTTACAACCGGAAGGCGTCCATGTTCAGCTCGTCGTCAGTGTTTCGCATTCTCACCCCGCTGATCCTCGCCATTCTGGCGCTGGGCGGTACCGCCCGCGCGGCGGACTGGCCCCGACAGATCAGCGCCGACGGCAATCAGGTGACCCTGCCGGCCAAGCCGCAACGCATCGTTTCCACCAGCGTCACCCTCACCGGCGCCCTGCTCGCCATCGGCGCGCCGGTGGTGGCCAGCGGCGCCACCTCGCCCAACAACAGATTCGCCGATGACCAGGGGTTCCTGCGCCAGTGGGGGCAGGTCGCCAAGCAACACGAGGTGAAGCGGCTGTACATCGGCGAGGCCAATGCCGAGGCGGTGGCCGCCGAGGCGCCGGACCTGATCCTGGTCAGTGCCGCCGGTAACGACTCGGCGCTGCGCCTGGTCGATCAGCTCAAGGCCATCGCCCCGGTACTGGTGGTGGGCTACGACAATCGCAGCTGGCAACAGGTGGTGGAACTGCTCGGCCAGGCCACCGGTCGCGAGGACGCTGCTGCCAAGGTAGTCGCAGATTTCGACCGGCGGGTCTCCGACCTCAAGGCGCGCCTGCAGCTACCGCCGCAACCGGTGTCCGCCTTCGTCTACAACCCGGCGACGCGCCAGGCCAATCTCTGGACCGCGGCCTCGTCCCAGGGCCAGTTGCTGGAAAGCCTGGGCTTCACCCTGGCGACGCTGCCGGCCGGGCTGACCACGGGACACAGCCAGGGCCAGCGCCACGACATCCTGCAGCTGGCCGGCGAAAACGTCGCCACCGGCCTCACCGGCCAGACCTTTCTGCTGTTCGCCGCGGACACCAAGGAAGCCGAAGCGGTACGCGGCAATCCGCTGCTGGCGCACCTGCCGGCGGTCAAGGACAACCGCGTGGAAGCCCTGGGCGCCGAGACCTTCCGCCTCGACCCCTACAGCGCCAACCTGCTGCTGGATCGCCTGGAACAGCGCTACGCCAAGCCTTGAACCGAGAAATCGTGGAAAACGCTACGCGGTTTTCCACACTACGCAAGACGCACCGGAGCGGATCAGGCGCCGAGGCTTTCCGCCCGGCGCAGGCCGCGGGCCAGCGCCCAGCAGAGGGCGGCCACCCCGGTGGCGACCAGACCAAAGACGCAGGCCGCTTGCGCCGGCAGCAGCAGGCTGGCCAGGCCGCCGAACAGCGCTGCGCCGATGGCCTCGCCGCCGATGTTCTGCGCCGTCCACAGCGCATTGATGCGCCCCAGCAGGCGATCCGGGGTCAGGCGCTGGATCAGCGCGTACTGCACCAGGGAATTGAGCGCACCCAGGTAGCCGAACAGCACCAGGCACAGCGCTGACAGCCAGAAGCCGGGCAACAGGGCGAACACCGCCACCGCCAGAAAGGTGGCCACCGCGGTCATCAGCAGGGTACGGCCGGGGCGTGGTGCCTGGTTCAGTCGACCACTGGTGAGGGCGCCGATGGCCGCGCCCAGGGGTGCGGCGGCATAGAGCCAGCCCAGGTGTCCGGTATCCAGCCCCCAACTCTCGCCCAGCGACGGATAGAGCACCCGCACCGCATTGGCCATGGTCACCAGGGCGCCGACCAGGGCGACCGCGCCCAGCAGGCGATTCTCGAAGAGGAAGGCGATGCCGCCTCCCAGGGCCTGCCAGGGCGTTTCGCGCGGCTGTTCCGGCGGGGGCAGCGGCGGCAGGCGCAGTAGCACCAGCAGGGTGATGAGGGTGCCGCCGGCGGTCAGCATGTAGTTCCAGGCCACGCCGCTCTGGGCGATCAGCAAGGTGCCCAACGGCGGCGCGACGATGGCCGCCACCCGCACGCTGAGCATATTCAGCGCGCCGGCCTGCACCATGGACTCCCGACCGACCAGGATCGGCGTCACCGCCAGCAACGCGGTGACGCCCAGGGCACCAAAGAAGCCATCCCACAGCGCCAGCAGGTAGATGGCCGTCAGCGATGGCTCGGGCAGGCTGGCGTTGACCGCCAGGCCGATGAAGCCCAGGCCGCAGATGGAGCGGGCGGCGAGGATCAGCCGGCGCCGCTCCAGGCGATCGGCCAGCACCCCGCCGGTGAGCAGGCCGACGAACATGCCGATGCCGGCCATGCTCAGCGCCAGGCCCACCTTGAGCGGCGAGTCGGTCAGGGCCTGGACCTGAATGGGTATCGCCACGGCCAAGAGGCCGAGGGACAGCACGGACACCAGACGGGCGATGAACAGGGTACGAAAGGCGGCGTGGGACCTGAGCAGGCCGAAGTCGAGCAGAAAGGACGTCTTGGACATGAATCACCGGAAAAACACAGGGGACGCTATCGAGCCGCCGAGGCAAGGCTGTTAGCATGTAACACAGACTATCATGTGTTAATACGCCTTGTTCTCATCCACTCCCCTTCCTGTCGGTCGTCCCGGATGACCAGGCGCCGCCTCTTCATCCTCGGCTGCGCCGCCCTCCTGCTGCTGCTGGTGATGGCTGCCAGCCTGGCGCTCGGCGCCACCGCCATACCGCTGGCCGACGTCTGGCAGGCGCTGGGCCACAGCTGCAGCGAGCCGACCTGTCTGATCGTGCGCGAGGCACGGCTGCCACGGACCCTCGCCGGTCTGCTCGCCGGCGCGGCGCTGGGCGTGGCCGGCACCCTGATGCAGGCGCTGACGCGCAATCCCCTGGCCGACCCGGGCATCCTCGGCGTCAATGCCGGTGCCAGTTTCGCCGTGGTGCTGGGCATCGCCCTGTTCGGTGCCAGCGGTCCAGAGCAGTACCTGGGCTTCGCCTTCGGTGGCGCCCTGCTGGCCAGCCTGGTGGTACTGCTGGCCGGCATCGCCGGTGGCGGTGGCTTCAACCCGATGCGCCTGGTGCTGGTCGGGGTGGCCCTGGGCGCCATGCTCGAAGGTGTCAGCTCGGGCATCGCCCTGCTCGATCCCCAGGTCTACGATCAGCTGCGATTCTGGCAATTCGGCTCGCTGGACGTGCGTCAGCTGGAGCTGCTGCGCAGCGCCAGCCCGCCGGTACTGGGCGGGGTGGCTATCGCCCTGCTGCTGGCTCCGGCACTGAATGCCCTGAGCCTGGGCACCGACCTGGCCGTGGCCCTCGGCACCCGGGTCCGTCAGACCCAGTTGCTCGGCTTGCTGGCCATCACCCTGCTCTGTGGCGCCGCTGCCGCGGCGGTCGGACCCATCGCCTTCGTCGGTCTGATGGTGCCGCACCTGGGCCGCTGGGCCATCGGCGAGGACCATCGCTGGCTGCTGCCCTTCGTGCTGCTGTTCACCCCCAGCCTGCTCCTCACCGCCGACATCGTCGGCCGCCTGCTGGTCACCAACGAGCTGCGCGTCTCGGTGGTGACCGCCTTTCTTGGCGCACCCCTGCTGATCTGGCTGGCGCGCCGTCAGCGCCAGGGAGGTCGAGCATGAACCGCCCCGGTCGCCTGCGCCTGCCCGCCGTGCTGCTGGCCCTGCTCGGCGGCGCGCTGCTGCTGGCGGTGTTCGCCCTGGGTAGCGGCAGCCTGGCCCTGAGCCCTGCCCAGGTAGTGGCCGCCCTGCTCGGCGAGGCGCCGCGCGGTATCGAACTGGTGGTCACCCAGTGGCGGCTGCCGCGGGTGGCCCTGGCACTGCTGATCGGCGCCGCCCTGGGCCTGAGCGGCGCGTTGTTCCAGTCGTTGCTGCGCAATCCCCTCGGCAGCCCGGACATCATGGGCTTCAACACCGGCGCCTACAGCGGGGTGCTGGTCGCCCTGGTGCTGTTCCAGGCCAGTATCCTCTGGAGCACCACCGCCGCCCTGATCGGCGGTCTGCTCAGCGCCGCCCTGGTCTATGCCCTCACCTGGCGCGGCAGCGGCGTGGATACCTTAAGACTCATCATCGTCGGCATCGGCGTGCGCGCCCTACTGATGGCGCTCAACACCTGGCTGATCGTGCATGCCTCTCTGGAAGCCGCCTTCAGCGCCGGCCTGTGGAGCGCCGGCTCGCTCAACGGCCTGACCTGGGCCAAGGCCTGGCCGGCGGTGGTCTTCATCCTGCTGGCGGGTGCGGCCAGCCTGGCGCTGAGTCGCCGGCTGTTCCTGCTGGAGATGGGTGACGACACCGCCTGCGCCCTGGGTGTGCCGGTGGAACGCACCCGGCTGTCGCTACTGGGCCTGGGCGTGGTGCTCACCGCCGCCGGCACCGCGGTGGCCGGGCCGATCTCCTTCATCGCCCTGGCCGCACCGCAGATCGCCCGCCGCCTGACCGGTACCCAGCGCCTGGCGCTGCCCGCCGCCGCCCTCACCGGCGCGGTCCTGCTGCTGGGCGCCGATCTGATCGCCCAGCGCCTGTTCCTGCCCTATGTCCTGCCGGTGGGCTTGGTCACGGTGAGCCTGGGCGGGCTCTACCTGATCGGCCTGCTCATCTGGGAGTCCCGCCGCTCATGAACGACGCCCCTTCCTCGCGCCTGCACGCCGAGCGCCTGACCCTGGGCTACGGCCGCAAGCTGATCGCCGAGGACCTCTCGCTGACCATTCCCGATGGCGAGCTGACGGTCATCATCGGCCCCAACGGCTGCGGCAAGTCGACCCTGCTGCGTACCCTGAGCAGGCTGCTGGCGCCCAGCCAGGGCCAGGTCTGGCTGGACGGCCAGGCGATCCAGAGCTATCGCACCAAGGAGGTCGCTCGCCGGCTGGGCTTGCTACCCCAAAGCTCCCAGGCCCCGGGCGATATCTCGGTGCGCGATCTGGTGGCCCGCGGGCGCTATCCACACCAGACCCTGTTCGGTGGCGTACGCGGCGACGATGAGCGTGCGGTGACCCACGCCATGCAGGCCACCGGCGTCTTCGAACTGGCCGACCGGGCGGTGGACACCCTCTCCGGCGGCCAACGCCAGCGGGTATGGATCGCCATGGCCCTGGCCCAGGAAACACCCCTGCTGCTGCTGGACGAACCCACGACCTGGCTCGATATCACCCACCAGATCGACCTGCTGGAATTGCTGGAAGACCTCAATCGCCAGCAGGGCCACACCCTGGTGATGGTGCTGCACGACCTCAACCACGCCTGTCGCTACGCCACCCACCTGGTGGCCATGCGCGACGGCAAGGTACTGGCCACCGGCCGCCCGCGCGAGGTGGTCACCCCCGCGCTGATCAAGGCGGTCTACGACCTGGACTGCCTGATCATCGACGACCCGGTGGCCGGGACACCCATGGTGGTGCCCCTGGCACGGCGCTCGGCTGGCTAGAGTCCTTTCAGCGCCCGATTCAGCACCGGACCGATCTGCGCCAGCTGGGCCGGGGCGATGATGTCGACATGGGCGCAATCCACCTCATGGGCCTGCAGGCGGGTGATCCAGGGCGCCCAGGTGGCCTTGACGTCCATTCCCGCCGGCAGGGTGCGGCGGGCGACGAACATCAGCGCCTCGCCGTCGAAGCGAGCGCTGCGCGCCGTGGCCAGCAGCCGCACCGAATCGGCGTAGTTGCCCTCGATGGTGGCGAACAGCTCGGCCCCCTCCCCCAGCGCCGGATCGGTCAGCCCCTGCTGGGCGGCGAGAAAGGCCTCGCGTTCGCGATTCACCTCGGCCAGCACCTCCGGATCCAGCTCGCGCTGGCCCCCGCGCTCCTGCCAGTTCTGGGTTTCCGGCGGATAGGTATCGAGCAGGCCGAGGAAGGCGACCTCTTCTCCTGCCGCCTGCAGTCGCGCCGCCAGGCCCTGGGCCAGGGTACCGCCCAGGGAATAGCCGAGCAGATGATAGGGGCCCTGCGGCTGCACCTCGCGCAGGGTGCGCAGATGGCGCTGGATGACGGCTTCCAGATCGGCGCCCTGGGCCAGGGGGCCGTCCGGACGCGGCGACTGGATACCGAGCAACGACCAGCGCGGATCCAGGTGCCGAGCCAGCACGCTGAATTGCCAGGCGAAGCCCGAGGCCGGATGGAAACAGAACAGCGTGGGACCGTCGCCCGGGCGCAGCGGCAGCAGGGTCTCGAAGCCCGCACGGGTCTCGCGGGCCGCGTCCTGCTCCAGCTGGCGCGCCAGGCGGGCGACACTGGAGGCCACCATGATCTGGCCCATGGACACCGGCTGCCCCAGCCGCCGCCGCAGATTGGCCGCCAGGGTCATGGCCAGCAACGAATGACCGCCCAGGGCGAAGAAGTCGTCGTCCGCGCCACCGATGGCGCAGCCGAGCACCTCGGAAAAGGCCGCCGCCAATTCACTCTCCAGCCCCGGCGCCAGGGGTCGGCTCGCGGCCCTGGCCACGCCCTGGGGCGCCGGCAGAGCCTTGCGATCCAGCTTGCCGGTGGCCCCCAGGGGCAGGGTGTCCAGCTCCACCAGGGCCACTGGCACCAGATGCGGCGGCAGGCTTTCGCCCAGGCGCGTGCGCAGGCGCTCCAGGTCCAGTGCGGCGCCCGGCTGGGCGATCAGATAACCCACCAGTTGGCGGGCATCGCCACCTGCGCTGTTGGCCGCCTCGCCCAGCACCCGGGCATGGGTGACCGCCTGGGCCACGCCTGGCAGCGCCAGCAGGGCATGGTCGATTTCCGCCAGTTCGATGCGCTGCCCGCGCAGCTTGACCTGGTCGTCGCTGCGCCCGAGGTACTCGACGACGCCCTCAGGCAGCCAGCGCGCCACGTCGCCGGTGCGATACAGCCGCTCGCCCTGCCCGTCCGGCGCGGCGATGAAGCGTGCGGCGGTCAGCTCCGGTCGGCCCAGGTAGCCATCGGCGAGTTGCACCCCGCTCAGATAGAGCTCCCCCGCCACACCCGGCGGCACTGGCCGCAGGCGTTCATCGAGGATGTGCAGCCCGGTATTCCACACCGGCTTGCCGATGGGCACGCTGCTGCCGGTGACGGCCGCCAGGGCGGCGCCATGGGCCGGATGGTAGGAGACGTCCACTGCGGCCTCGGTGGGGCCATAGAGATTGTGCAGGGGCGCGCCGACCCGGCGCTCCCAGGTACGGGCCAGCTCGGTGGGCAGGGCTTCGCCGCTGCAGAACACCTGACGCAGGCTGGCGCAGCGGGCCACCGCGGCCGGCTCGTCCAGGCTGGCGACGAAGGCCGCCAGCATCGACGGCACGAAGTGCACCGTGGTCACCCGCTCGCGAGCGAACAGCTCCTGCAGCGCCGCGGGATCGCGATGAGCCTCGGGCGGCGCCAGGTACAGCCGGGCGCCCACCAGCAGCGGCCAGAAGAACTCCCAGACCGAGACATCGAAGCTGCTCGGCGTCTTCTGCAAGACGGTGTCGCCGGCGCCGATGGGATAGCTGTCCTGCATCCATAGCAGGCGATTGACGATGGCCGCATGCCCCACCACCACGCCCTTGGGGCGACCGGTGGAGCCGGAGGTATAGAGCAGATAGGCTGGATCGCCGGGGCGCGGCCCTTCGAACACCGGATCCTGGTCCACCCCCTTCAGGGGCGCATCCAGGATCAGCACCTGGCTATCGTCCAACCCCGGGAAACGCCCGCGTTGGCTGGCATCGGTCACCAGCACCCGTGGCCGGGCGTCGTCGAGCATCAGTTGCAGGCGCTCGTCGGGATAGCCGCTGTCCAGCGGCAGGTAGGCGGCGCCCAGTTCGATCGTGGCCAGCAGCGCCAGGGACAGGAACACCGAACGCGGCAGGGCCACGGCAACGATATCGCCCCGCCCTACCCCGGCCGCGCTCAGCCGTTGGGCCAGGGCCAGCACCTGCTGGCGCGTTTCCCGATAGCTGAAGGCGTGCTGCAGATCGGCCAGCGCCGGAGCCTCGGGGGTGCGCGCCGCCTGGTCGGCCAACAGGGTCGCCAGGGTGGTCGCCGGTAGCGCGCGCTCAGTGGCGTTGATCGCGGCCAGCCAGTTCCGGTCTGCCGGGGCCAACAGGTCTGCCTCACCCAGGGTAAGGCCAGGGTGATCGGCCAATTGCTCCGCCAGCAGCCCGAAGCGCGCGGCGTGTCCCTGCAGCAGCTCGGCGGCATAGCGCTCGGCATTGCCCAGCAGCTTGATGTCCAGGGCACCGCTCGCCTCCAGGTAGAGGGCGATCTCCAGGTCGCGCACCGGCCCCGAGGCCAGTTCGTGGGTGATGCCCGGCACCCCGGCGAAATCCAGGGCGAAATCGAACAGCTTGAGGTTGATGACCGGTCCGGTCAGCGGCTCGGCATCGCCCGGCCGGCCGAGATCGCGGGCGATCTGCTCGGCGTCGTAACGCTGGTGGCGACGCACCTTCTTGAGCTCGGCGGCCAACCCGGCAGCCAGCTCCGGCAGCCTCTGGGTCGAGTCGATACGCACGCCCAGCGGTAGGACGTTGAGGGTCGCGCCACCGGATTTGAGCGCCACCGACCCCATGCGTCTCATGAAGATGAAGCCGGCGCTGAAGGCCGGTTGCCCGCTGAGACGGGCGAACCAGGTGGCGGCCAGGGCCACGGCCAGATCCGCTGGCGTCACCCCTTGGGCCTTGCCCTGTTCGGCCAGTCTGGCGAAGACCTCGGCAGGTACCTGGGCGCGCGCCTCCACTACCCGCGGCGTGGGCACCTGTCCCGACAGGCCACCCGGCGCCAGGGAGGCCGCCGGCGGCAAGGCCGCGCCGCGTTCGCGCCAGAAGGCTTCGTCGCGCTCGCGGACGGCCGACTGCTGATAGTCCTGATACTCGCGCACCACCTCGGCGAAGGAGACGAAGGGCGAGGCCTCGGCCGTCTCACCGCGTACCGCGGCGCTGTACAGGGCGGCCACCCGCTTGGCCAGGGCGGCGAAGCCATAGCCGTCGATCAGCAGGTGGTGATAACGCTGGTACCAGAACAGGTGATTGTCGCCTAGCTGGTAGATCCGGTTGAGCCACAGCGGACCGCCACTGGTGGCTCTCAGGTCGCCGTCGAGATCGGCGCGGATGGCCGTTCGCGCCGCATGCTCGGGATCCGCCGCATCGCGCAGATCCAGCCACTCGGGCGCAGTGATCACCGCATCGCTGTCGATCCACTGCATCAGTTCGCCCTCACGCTCGGCGAACCTGAGCTGGAGGCTGTCCAGTTCGCCGAGGCCCTGGACGATGGCCAACAGCAGCGCCTGGGCGTCGAGCGGCCCGCGCAACTCGACCAGATGGGCCACGGCGAAGGCATTGGCATGGGGCGACAGCTGATCGGCCATCCAGATACCGGGCTGGGCGGCGACCAGGGGCAGCTCGGGAAAGACGCAAGAGGGCGTAGAGGACACAGGAACTCCAGTCAGGAAAGCAGAGAGGCGGCCGGGCGGATATCGCGCCAGTGGCTGGCCAGCCAGTCGTCGCAGGCCGCGCGCGGTGCGGGCCCGAACACCGGCGCCCAGCCGGCGGGAACGGCCATGGTCTCCGGCCAGAGGCTGCACTGGCCCCGGGCATTGCGCAGGATCAGCAGCACCTGCGCGGGATCGTCGAAGGGATTGAGAGCGTCCATCGGACCTCCTGGCAGTAGGGATTAGCGGTGGGCGTCGGCGGCGACCAGGGGTTGCCAGAGCCGGACCAGGCCGTCGAGCAGGCCTCCGCGCCACCAGAGGGCATCATGGCCCCCATCGATCTCGCGATAGTCGAGCGCGTGGCCCTGCTCGCGCAGGCGCGGGACCAAGGCCCGGGAGGCTTCGAGGATGGCCGGCTCGCGCAGCCCCGCCTCGATGAACAGCCGCAAGGGATGCCCCCTCCCCTGCCCGCTTTCCAGCGCCTCGAACAGTCGGCCTGGTTCGCCGCGTTGCGGCCACCAGAAGGAACCGGACTGGCTCAGCGCGCAGCCGAAGCGCTCCGGCCAGTGCAAGGCGGCATAGAGCGCCGCCAACCCGCCAAAGCTCTGCCCGGCGACCACGGTCGAGGTGGCCGACTGGGCATGGGGCGCCCAGTCGCGCACCTGGGGTAGCAGCTCTTCCTGCAGCGCCAGCCAGAACTCGGGATTGCAGGGCAACTCGCTACCACGCAGGGCGCGATCGCTGTGGTCGATCAGCAGATAGACCGCTTCCGGCAACTGGCCGGCATCCGTGAGCTCTTGCAACGGCACGCCGATGGGCATCGTCTGGGCCCAGAATTGCCCATCCAGCAGAATGGCCAGCGGCCGCTCCATAGGGGTGGTATTACCGGTAGCGAAGAGCCACACCGGGCGGCTGTTGCCCAGTCTGGCGCTGTCCCACTGGAACTGCTGCAGGCTCGACCATGCCGCGGGAGACAGGGTGCGATCGGTGTCGAAGGCCGCCCAGGCCGGTTGCGCAGGCGCATCCGGCAGATGCACACCCGACACCGCCAACCCGCGGCCACCCTGCCAGGCGCGGCGGGGATTGAGCCGGTCGGCCTGGGCCAGGGGAAAGACGCTGCGCCACCAGAGGCGGATGCCCTGGAGATCAGGCTGGACCTCGCCTTCGAAGGGCGCCGGCTCCCCACTGGGGATCAGGCAGTAACTGCCGCGCCAGCGACCCTCCAGCTCGGTCTCCCACGCCCAGACATCGGTGCCTGGCAGACGCCGCAGGCTCTCCGGCAGGCCCGGTTGATGGTGGTCGGTGACCCCGGTGATATTGAGCCAGACCCGCTGGGTACCGGAGCGCTCGGCCAAACCCTCGGGATCGCGCCAGACAAAGGTCAGGCGATAGCGCCCGGCCACAGTGGGTTCGATCAGCGGCGTGCCGCGGCAGGCGACGGCCTGCCACCAGGACTCGCTGCCCACATCGTCCCGCTGGAAGAGTGAATCTTTCATCGCATCTCAGTGCATCGTGGAAGAGATCGTCATGGCCTGCATCGCGCCGACCGGCCCGAGCTTGGCCCGGGTCGGCCTGGACCTCAGAAGTCGTAACGCGCGCCGACCATCACGCTACGCGAGGGGCCCTGGAAGTTGAAGGTGGAGACCGAACCTACGCGCGACCAGTATTCCTTGTCGAGAAGGTTGTTCACGTCCAGGGTCGCGGTGAGTTGCTTGGTGACCGGATAGGAGAACTTGGCATCCACCGTGGCATAGCCGGGGGCGGACACGTTGACTCCAGAGGTCTGGTTGGTCTGAGAGAAATCGCTCATCGCGGTCACCCCGCCGCCGATGCTCAGACCGGTCAGCGGACCGCCCGCCAGGGTGTACTTGGTCCACAGCGAGGCCATGTGCTTGGGCATGGCTTCGAACAGGGTATTGCCATCGCCGCTGAGGTTCTGGGTATCCATGTAGGTGTAGCCGGCGAGCATCTCCCACTGCTCGGTGAGCTTGCCGCTGACCTCGATCTCGGCGCCCTTCACCCGGGTCTTGCCGGAGCTGTCGGAATAGGTGGTGATGGCCACGCCGTTGGCGTCGAAGGGCCGGGCCGCCCGGTTCTCGTCGGTCAGCTGGAAGATCGACAGCCGTGCATTCATATCGCCGTTGAAGTAGCTGCCCTTGATCCCGACCTCGTACTGGTCACCCTCGCGCGGATCCAGCGCCTTGCCCTGGCCATCCAGCTCGCTCTGCGGCTTGTAGACCTTAGAGTAGCTGGCGTAGAGGGAATGGTAGTCGTCCAAGTCGTAGACGGTGCCCAGATAGGGGGTGACGAAGCCACTGTGCTTCTGGCTTTCCCCCGCCTCGGCGCCGCTGGCCAGGGTGGTGGTGTAGGCCTCGCCCCGGTACCAGGAAACGCGGGCGCCGCCGATCAGCGCCAGGCGCTCGATGGGCCGGAAGGTCACCTTGGAATAGAGGCCGAACTCGCGATCCTCACTATTGAAGTCGGTCTGGTAGGCGCGCGCCGGCTTGGCGAAGCGGGTTGGCGAATAGCTGTTCACATTGACCGTACCCAGGACGCTGTTGCCATTCTGGTAATCGGTGTCGTAGTGCTTGTAGTCGGTACCCACGACGAATTCGCTGACCTGCCCCAGCGCCTCGAAGGGCTGGCTGTAGCTGGCATCGAGGGAATAGGCGTCCTGCTCGAAGTCCCGGGTGCTGGCGCGGATGCTGGTGTTGCCATTGGCCTGAACCGCCCCGCCGGTGAAGGCATAGAGGTAATCCGCTTCCCGGTGCGATGCCCGGGCAGCGATGCGCCCATAGCCGCCGTTATCGAACCTATGGGTCAGCTCGAAGATGCCGTCGGTGGTCTTGCCGTCGAAGTAGTTCCAGTCCGCCCCCAGGAAGCGCGACTGACTGAAGTCCAGCAGATTGCCCTGGGTGTCGGTGGGATAGCCGTTGTGCGGGGTGAGGTTCTTGACCTGATGGATCAGGCCGAAGGAGATCTGGGTGGCGTCGGACAGGTCGATGTCCAGGTCGCCGTAGTAACTCTGGTCGGTGTTGGCGTTGTAGTCCACCTCGCCATTGCTGTCGGCGCGGGAGGCGACGAAGCGGCCACGGACGTTCTTGCTCGCGGTGAGCGGACCGGCCAGGTCGATCTCCTGGTAGTTGGTGTCCCAGGAGCCGTAGCGCCCGGTGATATGCCCCTGGAACTCGTCGGTGCCGCGCTTGCGCACCATGTTGACGATGCCGCCCAGTTCGCTGGTGCTGTTGAACAGCCCGGAGGGGCCGCGCATGATCTCGACCCGGTCGAAGGGCGAGAGGATGGGCACGGTGCCGAAGATGCTGGTCATGGGCGCCGGCAGGCCGTCGATGTTGTATTCGTCGTACTCGTAGCCACGCGAATAGATGGAGGAACGCCCGCTGTCGTTGGTCAGCACCCGCAACCCGGCCGTGGACTTGGCCAGCTCGTCCAGGGTGTTGAAGTTGCGATCCTTGATGTACTCGCTGGTATAGGAGGTGATCGACTGGGGAATGTCGCGCAGGGCGGCCGGCGTCTTGGTGCCCACGGTCGCCGAATCCACGGTATAGCCGCCGGTCTGTTCCGAGGGCGCCATGTCGTAGAGGCGATTGCCTTCGATGGTCAGGGTGTCCAGTTCCGTAGCGTTCTGCTCGGCCACCGTGGCGGCCAGGGCCGTCAGCGGAAAGGGAATCAGCGCGCCGATCAGGAGCAACTGACGAAGGGCCGCGCGAGGAAGGCGGATGGGCTGGCAGAGGGTTCCTTGGGTGTTCATGGTGATCCTTGTGACCGTGGCGTTGCAGCCGACGCCGTGCACTTGAAGGCTGCTCTTCGCGGCATCGCGCGAGGGCCAGCACTTTAAATGATAAAAACTCTCATTATCAAATGTTACGTTAAGTAATAGCTGTTTGCATTGCGGCGAACAGGCAGCCGTGATCCACGCCTGGTACTGCAGGCGCAATGGAGAAGAAAGGAGGGAGAAAGCCGCGGTCGGACGTGCACGGTCCGACCGGAGGGGAATCAGGCCTGGCTTGAGCAGGCCCCAGAGAAGCCGGCGAAGTCGTTAGAGACCGGATACCGCGGGGGTCTTGGCCGCCACCTGACCGATCACCGGGCTGGGCAGCCGGCAAACGATCTCACCGATGGCATTCATGCGTGCCAGACCACCATCGCCCTTGCAGGCGTGATAGTCGGCGAGGTGTTCGGAAGGCGAGTTGCGCAGCCCCTGATCGAGCGCAACCACCAGAGCGATGACGCCCAGCCCCAGGACGACGAGTTCGAGCGTGCTGCGGGTACGATACCAGTGGATCGGTCGCGAAGGGCTCATGGCGGCTCCAGGGAGAGGCGAGTGATGGCGAAGTGGCTTCCTACTCTAATCCTCCTGGCCCGGATGTAAACAGCCGTTGCTCGCCTGGGCGATAGCGGTCATCCGCTCGCCCAGGGACGTTGTCGCGCGCCTGGGCGAAGCCTTGGCATGGCCTTCTTACCTCATCCCCTGGGCACTCCGACTCGCGAGGCGCCAGGAGCGGCCCCCGCGATCAGTGACAGCAGCCGCTGTGCCCGCCCGTATCGCGCTCACCTCCCCTCCGCTGTACCGGCCCGAAACCGGCAGCGGACCGAGGACGAGACTCAGGGATTTTCCTTGCTGGGCGTCTTGATGTAGCCGGGCACGGCGGAATCGGGAGGTGAGTGGCGCCCTTCGCTGGCTGCGGCATCATTGGCCTGGGCACGGTCTTCCTGGGCCTTGGTCTGCTCCTGGGCAGCCCGGTCGACCTTGCCTTCGGCAGCCTTTTCCTCGGCCTTCTGGCTATGGACCTGAGCCTCCCGGGCATGGTCTTCGGAAGTCTTGTCGCACGCCGCCAGGGTTGCGGCAGTAGCCAGTACGAGGGAGCACAGCAGAACTTTCGACATCGGGTATTCCTGTGAAAAGAGACCTTTCAGAGACCTGGAGAAGCACGGGTTGGTTTCTGACCCGCCGCACCGGCTTTGCGACCTGAGGTGTCCGTCGCATGGTGGGCGTGGCGGAACCCGCATGCCTGCCCAGCGAGCTGATAGTCGTCGAGCGCCTGGACCGCACCGCCAGGCTCTAGCGCGCGCATCTGAACATTATCGACAACAGCTGGTCGCCCGGCGAAGGCCGCACGTCCGCAGACGATGCGGAAAGGTCGGGTGATACGACTAGGCTGCGGAGCTGTTGGCCATGGACAGGCATCGAGACGCGCCATGACGTCTGCCGCCGTTGGCCTCCTGCCTCAACATCGCCAATAAAGCAGGGAACAACCATGACGCTTCTTCAACGGGTAGTCGGCGGCATCGCTCTCCTGGTGTTTCTGCTGCTGGGCATCGTCGCCGTGAGCTTCAACAGTACCCAGTCCATCCATGAACGGCTGACGGTCATCACCGAGCAGTCCGCCCCGCTCGGCCAGGCGGTCGGCGAAATCAACGTGCAGCTGCTGAGCGCCAACCAGGCCCTGCTCGGTCTGCTGGCCGAGTCCGATACCGCCCAGATCGCCACGCGCGAACAACAATTCCACCAGCAATTCGCCAACTACCTGCAGCTGCACCAGCGCCTGCCGGCGCTGTTGCGCGACCACGAGCAACTGGTCCAGGCACTCGATCAAGAGCAGAAACTGGGCAATGCCTACGGCCAGCAGGCGAAAATCCTCATCGACAGCTACCGCCAGCTGGTCACCGTGCGCCGTGAAACCCGGACCCTGCAGGGCTATGCCACGCCCGAGGCCAATCGACTGTCCAGCTACCTGCAGGCCTACAGCGCACAACGGAAGGCGGAAGGCGCCACTTCGGCGGTCCGCGCCGCCCAGTTGCTGCTGATCGAAACGGACAAGACCTACGCCGCCTTCGCCGCCCAGGCGGCACGCGTGGATCTGTCGAGCCTGGCCATGGCGCTCAACCAGCAGCAGGATGTCATCACCGACCGGCTGCGCGATCTGGCCGCCCTCGACGAGCGCAACGCGCGTATCGTGGGCGTGATGGTCACGCGCCTGCTGCACGAGATGACCGCGCCCGATGGGCTGCGCCTGGCCTACGAGCGGCAGGCTGCGGCCGAAGCCCAGTTCGACGACCAACGCCAGCGTACCAGCACGGCGCTGCAGGCGACCCTGGATGCCCTGCGCACCCTCAGCGGCGGGGCCGTCGCCGTGGCGCAGCAAGCCAAGAACGATACCGATGCCAGCGTGGCCACCAGTCGCCAGGTACTCTTCATCGTCGCCCTGCTGGCGATCTGCGCCGCCGTGCTCATCGGCCTGTGGGTCGCGCGCGGCCTGCGGCGTCCGCTGCAGGCGTTCCGCGAATCGCTGTGCCAGGTCACGGCTGGCGATCTGCGGGTCCAGTTCGATGTGAGTCGCAAAGACGAATTCAGCGAGCTGGGCGGCTATCTCAACGAACTGATCCGCTCGCTGCAAACCACGGTGACCACCCTTACCCAGTCAGCCGACGACCTCCGTCGTACCGCCCAGGCCAATGCCGACATCAGCGCCAGCACCACCCGCGCCGTGGAGGAGCAGACCGAACGCCTCGGGTCCGCCGCCTCGGCGATGACCCAGATGGAAAGCACCGTGGCCGAGGTAGCCCAGCACGCGCTCGACACCAAGGATGCCGTGGACCACACCTTCGAGCTGAGCACCGCGACCGGCATCACCGTCGCCGAGACCATCGACAGCATCCAGCGCCAGGCCCAGCAGATCCAGGTCGCCGCCCAGGCCACCGATGAACTGCAGGGCTATGGCCAGAGCATCGACGGCATCGTCGATGCCATCCGCAATATCGCCGAGCAGACCAACCTGCTGGCGCTCAATGCCGCCATCGAAGCCGCTCGCGCCGGTGAACAGGGGCGCGGCTTCGCCGTGGTCGCCGACGAGGTACGCTCCCTCGCCAGTCGCACCCAGAGCTCCACCAGCGAGATCCAGCAGCAGATCGAACAGATGCAGCAGAAGATCCACTCGGTAGTGGACATCATGGGGGTGAGTCGCGCCCAGTCCGGGGAGTGCGTGCAACTGGCCTCCTCCACCCGCGAAGCCCTGCAGAACATGAGCCAGGCGGTCGGCACCATCCGCGAGATGAACACCCAGATCGCCGCCGCGACCGAAGAGCAGAGCGTCACCGTGCAGCAAACCAGCCGCATGATGGTGCAGATCAACGACGCCGCGCTCCGGGCTGCAGAAGGCGCCGAGCGTGCCGCGCACAGCAGCGAGGACCTTTCGCTCATGGCCAGCCGGCAGCGCGAGCTGCTGCAACGTTTCAGTGTCTGATCGGGGATCGACTCATGTTCAAGCCAACGCTTCGTCTCCTCGCCGGTTTCATGCTGGCCGCCACCTGCGTCAATGTTGCCCAGGCCAGTGCCCCGCTGATCGGCGTCCTGACCTCCAAGCGCGACAACTTCCGTACCGCGCTGATCAATAATGTCGAGGAACGCGCCCGTACCCTGGACGCCGATCTGTTCCTGGAAAACGCCAGTAGCGACAGCGCCTTGCAGCTACGCCAGTACCGCAACCTGATCGCCGCCCGGGTCGATGCGGTCATCGTCAATCTCATCGATGACAGCAACACCCAGGAGATGCTGTCCCTGGCGATGAGCAGCAAGGTGCCGCTGGTGTTCATCAACTATCGCCCCAATGTCTCGCCGTTGCCGGCCTATGCGGGCTTCGTCGGTTCGGACGAGGTGGAAGCCGCGACGATGCAGATGGAGGAGCTGGCACGCCGCGCCGGCTACAAGGGCAAGGTGGCAATCCTGATGGGTGAATCGCACCACCCGGCGACCAAGCTGCGTACCGAAAGCGTCGAGAAGGTGGTGGCCAATTACCCGGACATGCAGGTCGTGGTTAAGGCCTCGGCCAACTGGCAGCGCAGCGAGGCTACCAATCTGGTCATGCAGTGGGTCAACAAGGGCGTGGCCTTCGACATCGTCGCCGCCAACAACGACGAGATGGCCATCGGTGCGATCCGGGGGCTGGAAAAGGCCGGCAAGCCGCTGGCGCAATACCTGGTGGGCGGCATCGACGGCACCCCCGACGGGTTGCAGGAAATGCGCGCGGGCAAGCTGGCGGTCAGCGTCCTGCAGGATGCCAAGGGCCAGGGCGAAGGCGCGGTGGACATGGCGCTGCGCCTGGCCAATGGCTCCACCAGCAACACGCTCACCCAGGTGCCCTTCCAGCTGATCACCCCGGACAACCTGGCGTCTTTCTAGCCCCTGGCCGCAGCGGGGTCGTCCTTCTTCGGCGGCCTCGCCTCGCGCTTAACTGCGCGCCCTGCCCGTTCCGGCACTTGGCGCGCCCCGTTCAGAATCGCCAGCTGAGTCGAGCCTTGAGGTCCTGGTCCTTGGTCCGGCCACTTAGTTGCCCGTCATAGCCCAGGCCTAGCGACACCGTTTCGCTCAGCGCCATGTCCAGCGCGCCCTGCATCACGGCGGACTCACGCGCGATGGGCGCGCCCACCAGTCTGAAATCCGGCCCACCGGCTAAGGCCGTCTTGTGCTCGGGCGTGGTATCGCCAAAGGCATGGCGCCAGCCCAGGGTGGCGCTCGGCACCACCTTCCAGTCACCTAGCGGTTTGCTCGCCAGGCGCAGACCGAGGGTGCTGAAGGTCACGTCGGCGTTCTGCCGCGGATTGTCCAGCGCCAAGGCACCACTGCGCTCGTGGAAGCCGTCGGTCCGCAGGTGCACCTGGGCCAGGTTGGCGAAGGGCGAGAGGTTCAGACTGCCCGCGTCGATTCGATAGGCCAGTTCGCCGAAGGCCTGGGTGGTGTCGGCGTCATAGTCCGGCGCCAGGTGCTGGTTGCTGCCGAGGACCGCCAGGTCGCGCTGCGCCGCCACCGAATGCCAGCTGTGGGCCAGGCCCAGCTTGAGACTGAAGGCATCCCAATGCTGGCCGGCATAGAGCCCCAGGTGGTAGTTGGTGCTGTCGAGCGAGCCGGATTCGTCGCGCAGATCCAGATCGGTATGACCCAAGCCCACCAGCCCCCCGACGCGCCAGCCGTTGTCCAGCGGGATGTCACTGCCAATCAGCAAGCCATGGCTGTGGCTGTCCAGGCTGCTGGCGTCGTGACTGCCGTCGTTGCGGCCCCAGGCACCGAGCGCCTGGGTCCAGACCAAGCCGCGCTCGGGGCTGCCGGCCAAGCCCTGGATGCCGGAACCGGACGGAGCGTCGTCCTGGGCGTCGTGCAGACGCTCGGCCATGGCGTTGCGTACCAGGCGGCTGTCCTCCACCAGCACCGTCTTGGTCGAGGCATGTAGTTCGTTGCCCAGGCTCTGGAAGGTCGAGCGAGCACCAGTGGCATTGGTCGCGACGACCTGATTCCACAGCGCATTGCCGGCGCCGGCCTTATCCAGCCCCTCTGCAGCGGACCGGGCATTGCGGCCATCGGCCAGGTCGGCGAAGGCCACGCCATTGCGTGGCAGGCTTAGGATCGCCTGGTTAGCGCTGTAGCTCAGCGTCGGGGTGAGGAAGGCGAAATCGGATTGGATCTGCCCGAAGCGACCGCTCAGGCGGTTACCGGCGCTGAGTAGCTGATAGCTGCCCAAGGGCTGCCAGTAGGGGCTGGAAACCAGTGCCAGGGTGGCGCCGTTGACGGCGATGCTGCCCGTGGCGACCAGGCGATCGGCGCGGTTGCTGGCATCGGTCTCGACCTGATAGATCGAGCCTTGGTCGAGGGTGGCATTGCCGTTGACGTCGAGTTGCCCTACCGAGTTGCCGGGGGCGAGAATGCCGCCCTGGGCCACATGAAGACTGGCCAGACTGCCGGTACCGCCCAGGGTGGCGCCGGTATTGACGGTGACCGCCGAGTTGCCGAGGTTGCCATTGATGGCCAGGCGACCCTGATCGATGCGCGTGGTACCGGCGAAATCGCTGTTGCCGGTCAAGCTCAGGGAGCCGACCCCGGTCTTCACCAGGCTGCCAGTGCCATGCAGTCTGTTGGCTAGGCTGTCGTTGACCGACTGCTCCAGTATCAGGGTGGCGTTGTCGGTGATGTCGCCGCTGCCGAAGGCCTGGGCGTGGCCACGCAGGGTACCGCCATTGATCAGCGTGCCACCGCTGTAGGTGTTGAGACCAGTGAGGGTGAGTTCGCCACTGCCATTCTTGGTCAGGCTGCCGCTGCCACCGATGTTGTTGCGCCAGGCATCGAGGACGTTGAAGCCACCCTGGCTCGCATCCATGTTGACGCTGACGTTGCCGTTAAAGGCGCCGTAGCCATCGGCCGCAGCCATCAGGTTGAGCCGACCGTAGCCGTTGGATTCGTCGATGACCACATAGCCCGAGGACAACTCGGTGCTAGCCAGGATGTCGCGGCGCTGGCTGGCGCTGAGATAAGGGAAGCGCGTTTCCAGCAACACCTCGGCATTGACCGGTACCACCGGCGCCAGATTGGTCGGGCCAACGGGGGCGAAGCCGTAGGTCATGCGGGCGGTGTACAGCGCCCGGTCCCGCGCGTGCTGCGACTGCTGGTCGGTAGCCGGATCGACTTGAGCCACGCAGTTGTTGATGTCGCCGCCACACTGCTGAGCGAAGTAGGCCTGGGCCTGGGCGAAGGCATCGCTGCGCAACTGGACGTTGTTGACCAGGTTGTCGATGGCGAAATAGGTAGCGGTGATGCGCCCACCGATCACGTCCAGCGGCGAGTGCATGCCGGCGACGATGCGATTGTTGCCCAGCTCAGAGGCGCGGAAGAGTTCCTCTCCCAGGCGCTGGGGCACGGCGTAGCCGTAGCCGATGCCGGCCAGATAGGCCGCATTGGTATGGCCGCTGGGAAAGCCGCCATCGCTCGCGGGGGTTTGGCTGCGCGCCGGACGCAGGGACGGCGCCACGATGTCTTCGCTGGTCTGCCTCCAGGGCCGAGGATACTGATAGAAGTTCTTCGCCGAACTGGTGGAGGCGTCGTCGCGAATCGCCTTGACCAGTTGGGCGACCTTGCCCAGGCGCGAATGGATGTCGCCCGAGCCATTGCCCTGGTCTTCGTACTTGACCGTCTGGGTCGAGGCGTCGAATTGGGGAATGGTGGTGAAGGCTCCCGCGCCGACTCGATAGGCCTCGGCCAAGGGACCCAGGCCACTGATCAGGCTGTAGCTCTGGTCACGACGGTCGTCGTAATAGGCAGCCACTTCCTGGTCGTGGGTACGGGTGTGGGACAGATCGATCACATACTGCACGTTGCGCTGCAGGATGGGCGCGCCCAGGGCGGTCGGGGATCCAGTATTCCAGGTAGCGCCCGGCGTCCAGAGCTTATTGTATCCCGACAGCAGATCGACCCCATTGGTGGCATTGCTACCCGAGCGGCTAGCGGCCTGCACCGACACCGCCAGCAGTGATGCCGTGAACACGGCCGTGATTACCGCGGGTTTATTGCCTGAACGTTTCACCGACTCTTCCCCTTAGCCTCTTTGATACAACTTGTTACAAGTTGTCTGGGGCGGCGAGCCTAGAGGGCAGATGTGACGCTATGACGATTCTTTCGAGGCGGTTTTACGACATCTTATAGAGTACAGAACGGCGACCCAGGGTCGAGGCAGGAAAGGCATGCCCCGGGCCGCTGCCGACAGTGCTGCTGGCTGAAAGCCCTGATCCTGGCCCGGTCCCGGTCACGCGGTCCAGCGTCTGAGCGCTAGCGGCGCCTCAGGGTGTCCAGATCACACCAGAGGTGCAGCTTGGTGACAAAGGTATTGCCCACAGCGACTGCCAGCGGCTCGCGGCCAAAGACCGTGAAGCCAGCCTGTTCATAGAGCGCCTGAGCGGCATGGTTGCCTTCGGTGACCGTGAGCTGAATGACCCTGAGCCTGGATAGCTCCTGCGCATGGGCCAGCAGCTCGTCCAGCAAAGCCTTCGCTATGCCCAGGCGCCGGTACCGGATGGGCACGTACATCCCGAACAGGGTCGCCTTGTGCCGGCCCTTTTCCCGCGTCTCGAGGCCAAGGCCGACAACGCCCAGCAGATCCGCGCCCTGGTCGCACCCCAGACCCGCTCGCGCGCCTGGGCGCCTTCCTGCAGACGACCCTCCCACCAACTGAGCGGCAGACTTTCCCGCTCCTGCGGGCTCGAGGTGAAGGCCTCCGGATGTGCGGTGTAAGCCTCCAACATCAGCTGCCGATAGGCCGGAGCCCAGGCCGTTCCCAAGCGCTGGATGTCCATCCTGATCTCCTTCCAAGCGACGATCCCTGAAATGGCATCTAAGCCAGCCCTACTGCACGGCCGTGACGTCGCCAGCTCTCGACCTGCGACAAGGTCACGATCCGGCACGTCGCGCGACGCCTGTCCGGCGCTGTCGGCCGCGCCGTCGCTCAGTAGTCGTCGTAGCTGACCCTCCAGAACAGGTCGATGCTACCGTCATCGCGATGGGCCACGATCAGGCCTTCGGTCTCGCCAAAGGCTTCCAGCAACAGTGCCCAGTCCTCACGGCTCGCCGCCAGACGCTCCACGTGCACGTGCTTGTCGAGAACCCCGCGCGCATTGTTGACCAGTCGCGACACCCGCATCGTCAGGCGCTCATAAGAGGTCGGCTGGGGCGGCTGGCTATGAGCCATGGGCACAGGCTCCATAACTGTCTATTTGCACAGTAGACCTCGATCCAGGCGACTGGCAAGTTTCCGGACACCAGCAGAACCGGTGGTGCGAGCAGAGGTGCCCAGCGCCGAACGGCTATCGCCTAGCAAGCACCCCCTACACTGACGCCAGACGAACGCTCTAACCCAAGCGCCTCGATTCGCTGGTGGCCCAGAGTCAAGGTCATGGCTCCTACTCCGCCTGCGTTCGGCTGATCAGTCCCGAGCCATCACCCATGATGGCAATAAGCCGTCTATCCAGGGATAACCGCCAGCCATCCCCCCAAAAGCTGTGACCTGGATCACTTTTTAACTTCTAAGGTCAGACTAACTCGCAACATTCAGGCTGTCCGTAAAGACGCCCACCGCCGGGCTGACCGCCGCCACAGATCTGGTGAGCGGCTGGTAGCAAAAGATCACACTCCATCGCGCTAGCTATTCCAGGTGCCCTCTTACACCGATAGGTATTGCGATAACAAAAAATGTATGTCCGGCTGAGGTTCACTCAACCCCGCCCCCTATCCAGGTAGTCACCATGCAGCACAATGGCTGGAATCTCCTCAGCAACATCAGCGTTCGGGCCAAGCTGACGCTTGGTTTCTCCCTACTCATTGGCATGATCCTGCTGGTGGCCTATACCGGATGGCAGGCCACGGACGCCCTGCGCGACCGCAGTGAAAGGATCAGCGATATCTCCGGATTCAGTACCCTGGCGCGCGACATGCGCATCGAGCGGCTCGTCTATATCGTCAAGGCCGACGATACCCAGGCGGCCAAATGGCTGGCCGCGCTCGACAAGATCGAGGTTCAGTTGCGGAACGTCACGCCCAACTTCAATTCGAAGGCCAACGAAGCCCTGCTGAGCGAAGCCAAGGCCGCCCTCAAGCGCTATCGGGACTTCTACAACCAGGTGGTGACGGCAACCCGCGAACGCGCGGCCGTCCAGCAGGCTGCCACCGCCACGGCGGAAGCGGCCAACACCTATCTGCTGGCCCTGGCCACAGCAGCCAATGCCCAGGAGGGGCGTTTCGAAGACCGCCAACAGGTGGCGGCCCTCTTTATCGATTTGCAGCAGATGCGCATTGCCCTGCGCAGCTATGCCACCACGCCCGGCAAGGAAAACGAGAGCGCTGCCCACCGCGCCTTGGATGAGATTCAGGCAAAGGTCAAGCTGCTCGGCACGACCAGCGGCCTGCCGACCGAGGCCCTGCAGACACTTGGCAACCAAATCGCGGGCTACCAGCAACGCCTGCAGCAACTGATCACCACCCAGGTACAGGTGGATCAGGGTCAGGCCGGTATCACCACGACCATCACGTCGCTGCTGTCGATTGCCGACAAGCTCACCGCGATCCAGAAGGAATTGCAGCTGACGGATGTAAGCGGTGCACGTCAGCTGTTGCTGGTATGGCTGGCCATCGCGATCGCCCTGGGCCTCATCGGCGCCTGGCTGATCACGCGGTCCATCGTCCATCCCCTGAAGGACACCGTCCTCCTGGCGCAAACGGTCGCCAACGGCGATTTCACCCGTCAATTGGAAGTGACCCGCAAGGACGAACTGGGCGCGCTACAGATCAGCATGCAGCAGATGACCACCAACCTGCGTGGGCTGATCGGCGAGATGAAGGACGGCGTCGTTCAGGTTGCCAGTGCCGCCGAACAGCTCTCGGCGGTTACCGAACAGACCAGCGCCGGCGTGCAATCCCAGAAGAGCGAAACCGATCAGATCGCCACCGCGATGCAGGAAATGACGGCGACTACCCACGAGGTGGCGCGCAATGCCGGGGCAGCCGCCCGCTCGGCGCTGGAAGCCAGTCAGCAGGCTCAGCAGGGCGACCAGGCCGTCAGCAAGGCCGTCGCCCAGATCGAGCTGCTGGCCAGCGAGATGGCGTCGACCAAGATCGCCATGACCACCTTGCGCGGCCACGCCGACAGCATTGGCGGCGTGCTCGACGTGATCAAGGCCGTGGCCGAACAGACCAATCTGCTGGCACTCAATGCCGCCATCGAAGCCGCCCGGGCAGGCGAGGCGGGACGCGGCTTCGCCGTGGTCGCCGACGAGGTCCGCGGCCTGGCCCAGCGCACCCGCTCCTCGACCGACGAGATCGCTCAGCTCATCACCGGTCTGCACCAGAGCACCGACCGCATGGCGACGGTGCTCGACCATAACGTGCAGTTGACCGACAGCAGCGTCGGCCTGTCCCGCGAGGCGGGCGAGATGCTCAAGCGCATCACCCAGTCGGTCAAGGACATCGAGTCGATGAACGGCCAGATCGCCTGCGCCGCGGAACAGCAGGGTGCCGCGGGCGAAGAGATCAGCCGCAGCGTGACCACTGTCCGCGACATCTCCGAACAGACCGCTGCGGCCAGCGAAGAGACGGCTTCGTCAAGCCTGGAACTGGCACGTATCGGGGTGCGGCTGCAGGAGACGACCGCTCGCTTCAAGGTCTGAAAAGACCCTAGCCTCCTCCGCGGTGCGGAGGAGGCTAGCCGTCAGGTTCTCCAACTCAACCGCCGGTCATGTGGGCTGAATCTCTAACCGAGAGGCCGGTCACAAAGTGCCATCATATTGCCACCAAACGTCAGCCTTCGGACCTCGCTATTCACCCTGTCAGCCCGGACCCCCTATGAAAACCTCTCCAGAGCTTGGTCGGCTTGTCGATCAGACGCTTGCCGTGCCCGTGGGGCCCTTTTCCTTCGCGCCGGTGCTGGAGCGCCTGTTTCATCAGGACATCCATGAACAGCGTAGCCGCCATCTCACGCGCTGCCTCCTCATCGGAACCCTGAGCTACAACAGCTTCCTGCTCTGGTGGTGGCTGCTGATGGAAGATGCCCTGCCGTGGGCAGCCGGCCAGATGCTGGGAATAGCCACCCCCTTCACACTGCTAGTCATCTGCCTGCTGCGGGTAGTCCCCGTTCGTTGGCGTGAAGCTCTGGCCTTGCTACCGTTCTACGTCGGTCTGCTGGTGGTCTACAACTTGGTGATCAATGGCCCGGCCGGCAAGGAAATGAACCAGACGCTGTTCATTTTCACCTGGCCGCTGATGCTCACCTTCGTCAACACCTGCATGAAGAGCGCTCTGCCGCCTGCCCTTGCGTTCAACGGCTTCGCGCTAACCGTCATCTGCATCGCCGTTCACGAAGCCCCCGTATCGGCCATCGTGGGCGGCTTGATGATCACCAATGCCGTCGTGATGGCGTTCTTTTCCCTCCTGGCCAGTTACTGGCTCAATGTCGAGGGTCGTCGCACCTATCTGTACAAGCTGCGCGAAGAAGTCCGTCTGGCGTCCTTGAATTCGGCCAACCAGGACCTGCAGATCCTCTCGGAAACGGATTCGCTCACCGGCCTCGCCAATCGCCGTCAGTTGCGTCCGCTGCTCGAAGCCTTCTGGCAATCGCGCCTGGCAGGTGAGCAAGGCGCCGTGCTCCTGATCGACGTGGATCATTTCAAGCGCTACAACGATCACTATGGCCACCTCGCCGGCGACGAATGCCTACGCACCGTGGCTACCACCCTGGCAGTAGGCCTGGGCACTGGCGACCTGGTTGGCCGTTACGGAGGCGAAGAGTTTGTCGTCATCCTCAGGCACGTCGGTCCGGCTCAGGCACTCGCTGCGGCGGAAACCATCCTGCAACGCATTCGTGACCTGCAGATTCCGCATCAGGGGCGTCAAGACGACAAGACCTATGTCACCGTCAGCATAGGCATCGCGCGTAGCGGCATCGTCGGCTTGAGTACTGCGGACGATCTGCTGGATTGCGCGGATCGAGCCCTCTACCGCGCCAAACGCGATGGCCGTGATCGGGTGTTCGAAGGTGGTGTCGAGGCCGTCCTGGGTGCGCCTCTTGAGCATGCGGCATTGCTCACGCCGGACGATGTCCGCAAGGGACTCGCCAGTAATGAATTCCTGCTGCACTACCAACCCATCTATCGCGTTCAGCCGCAGCAGGTGATCGGCTATGAGGCGCTGCTGCGCTGGAACCACCCCACCCTCGGCATGGTATCGCCGGACATCTTCATTCCGCTGGCCGAACAGGGCAACTTCATCATCGCCCTGGGCGAATGGGTAGTGAAGGAGGCCTGCCTGGCAGCCAGTCAGTGGCCGCCTCACCTGAGCGTTTCCATCAATCTTTCACCGCTGCAGTTCGCCGACCCCATGCTGCACGAACGGGTATCCGCGGCGCTCAGGCTCTCCCGTCTCGCCCCCAGTCGGCTGGTCCTGGAAGTCACCGAAGGCGTGGAACTGGTCATAGATACCAAGACCCGTCAGTCCTTCGCCCTCCTCCAGTTGCTGGGCATCCGCATGGCCCTGGATGATTTCGGCAGTGGCTATGCTGGATTGGGCCCCATCCTGGAGCTGCCCTTTCAGCTGATCAAACTTGATCGCCGGATTCTGGCGATCAAGGATGAAGAACAGCGCGGCCAGGTCCTGACTTCCCTGCTGTTGCTCGGCGAGGCCATGAAACTGGAAGTGCTCTGCGAGGGTGTGGAAACTGCTGATCAGTTGGCGCAGCTGCGACACCTGGGCGTGCGGCTCGCCCAGGGCTATCTGCTGGGCAGACCCGAGGCAGATCCGGATGGCCAGGAGCGGCAGCTTACGGCGTCTCTGGAAGCCTGACGCGCAATAACCAGCCACTGCCCTCGACTCGTTCCGAGCGGCGACCACGACGCCCCACCACAGACTGCCTAGGTTTTGTACGAAAAATGCCTACGCTCGGTGACGCTTCGTTGAAACAGGCTTCGGAATGCTCATTTACCGCTCGTAAACTCCGCTTCCTCAGCCTTTTTCGCCTCGCCTGACCTTCGCTCGGCGATTTTTCTTACAGAACCTAGAAGATCGCCATTCCGTCCAGCACCGCCGTGTAGAGCGCGGTTCCGTAGGTCACCACACCGAGAGGCACCCCGACGGCAGCGCCCAGGATCAGTGTGCAAACCAGCAGCGCCAGCAATGGGATTCCGAACACTGGCTGCGCGAGGAAAGAGCCATGACTGCCCTGCTCCACCGTCTTCGCCTGGGGCGTACCGGTCGGGCTGTCGGCTGCGGAACGGGAGCGCTTGGAAGGGTCAGGTTGCTGCCGCCCAGGCCTGGCCTTGCCCTCCATCTCGATAAGATCGGCGATATCGGCGAGCGTGCCGTTGTTGCGGGTGATCTGCTCGTGGGCAGCGCGGAGCGAATCGGGCTTGGCGGTGCGGCCCGCGCCGCGGGGAGGTCTTCGTGAGGCAGTCATACGTACGAGAAAAGGCTGAGAAGGTACTAAGGATGACACAGGTCGATGTTAAGGTTATTAACCTTACCTGTCAGAGTAGCCAATTGCCACTACGTCCTTTTTTGCAGCGAGACTTCGTTGGATACGCCATTCGCTCAATGCCTGCCGGACAGTCAGGCGCTCCTGGCTCCGTTGCCAATCCTCCGCAGGGTGTGAGGACCTACCATCTTGGCTAAAGGCTGATCAAGGCAGCTTTACGAGAACCCTTAGCGCTTGGACCTGGGAGGCAGCCCCTGGTAACTCGCTCCGCTAGCCTCCTCATCAGCTGCGAGCTCCGCCATGGCCAGGCGCGTGGCTTCAATCAGATCTTCTTCGGAGTAATCCGCGAACTCCTCCTCCGGCAGATCCAGTCGCTGCTCATGCTCATCGAACGGATGCAATTCAAGGCCTTCGGCGGGACCCTCTTCAAGATGCCGAATCAGCGTATCCATAGCGCCTTCCTCATTCGCTCCGGCAAGGCAAATGGTCTTGTTCATGCACGCCTGGGGCAAGGAGTCGTACGCAAGGGTCTGCTCATAAACAGGTACCGCTTCCCCACTGCCCTCGGCGTTGAGGGTCAGCGAAGCCATATCACGCACCAGTTCAAGGGTGTCCACTTCACCAGTTCGGTAAAGCTTCAACAACCGGGCATCTGCGTACCCTAGCAGGAGGAAACCCTCTGTCACTTCGCTGCTATCTGGGCTCATTGCCGTGCTCCGTGATGGTGTGAAGAAAGTGCATCCTGAGGTGGCGGGTCGGTTAAGTAGAACGCACCCAGATCGTAAGATCTTGCGGTATGCAAGCCTTCTTCTCGACTCACGGCCTGACACGGCAAGGATCGTCACGCCTCTGCCACATCATTCAGTGGGCAAGCGGCAGTGTAACCAGGGATCAAACGTACCGATCGCGGCCTTTCAAACACCCTGAAACGCAAAAACCCTCCTTGCGGAGGGTTTCTGGTGAAGATGGTGGGTCGTGTGGGATTCGAACCTACGACCAATTGGTTAAAAGCCAATTGCTTTTGATCCACCGCTGCACCCAGGCGCGACGCACCTCTCAGCGAAAACAAGCGGCCTCTAATGAACCCATTAGAGGCTGCAAATTTGAAAACTACATCCAAGATTTCTGGCAAGGGCGGCACCGGAAAAACCACGTCCGTAGCTAACCTAGGCGCGTTCTGCGCCGATGCCGGGCTGCGTACCCTACTGATCGATCTGGACCCCGTCCAGCCTTCCCTTTCCTCGTACTACGACCTTGTCGAGCCCGCCCCCTGCGGCGTCTTCGAGTTGATCGCCAGCAACGAGACCTGCCTCGAGCGCATTGTCTCCAAGACGAATATTCAGAACCTGTCGCTGATCTATTCCAACGATCCGCACAACCACCTGATCAACCTCCTCTTGCAGGCGCCTGATGGCCGGCTTCGCCTGGCTCATCTCAAGGACATCTTCCAGGATGACTTCGACCTCGTGCTGATCGATACGCAGGGCGCCCGTACCGTGCTCCTCGAGATGGTGATGCTCGCTTCGGACCTCGCCGTTTCCCCCCTCCCCCCTGAAATGCTGTCCGCCCGCGAATTCAACCGCGGCACTCTCCAGATGTTGGAGGGGCTTCGGCCCTACGCTCGCCTTGGGCTGCCGATACCGCCCATCAAGGCCGTAGTGAACGGCCTTGATCTCACCTCAGACGCTCGCCAGCTGGATGCAACGATCCGCCAGACCTTCAGAGATCATCCCGATATTCAGGTCACGAGCACCATCATTCCTAAGGCGGTCGTCTACCGGGAGTCCGCGACCCGTGGCATCCCAGCTCATCGGCTTGAATACCGCCAGCCTTCTGACCGCAAGGCCCCAGCGGCTCTGCAGGTCATACGTGACCTCGCCATCGAACTCTTCCCAGAGTGGGCTGATCGCTTCACTGCCATGAATGAATCGGTCGTGCATGCCTTGGTGAAAGAGGGCAAGTGAGATGGCCAACCACCAAAAGCATGATCTGACCCAGGCCACAGGCATCACTGCAGACGTGGTGCTGGAACAGGGAAAATTCTACGACGCGAAGGATTTCCGCAAGGTGCAGACCGGGCTCTCCAGCGCAGCCCGCGAGCTTCGGGCGCTGACCCAGTACGGCAATCTCCTAGGTCGCCTCGGCGAGCAGCTCTCTCGCGAGCAGCGCGAGCTACTGAGCAACGCTGCTGCCCTACTGGACTCAGTGAAATACAACGTCGAGCACGCCAAGGAGCGCAAGGCGCGCGAGGAGAAGGCTGCCGCCAAGCTTCGCGCGCAACGCGAGCGACAAGCGAAGCAGCTGGTCGCCCAGCACTTCCCGCTGCCGACCACGACGGTCGAGCAGCAAGTCGAGGTACTGAAGCTGTACATCACAATCAGGCCCATCACTGATGGCTGGTTGCTGAAAGAAGATGGTCGCCTTCGCGACATGATGCAGTCTCAAGCTCCAGGCTGGACAACCACCAAGAAATGGCGTCTGGACCAGGTAACCAGCCTCATCGCGGACTTGAAATCCTCAGTCGAATATCACCTTGTTTTCGTGGACCAGTCTCCTTCCCAGAGGCTGGAGTCCCTACAGAAGCGAATCGCTGAGGTACGGGAGGCAAAGCTTTCGAATCCCAGCGCCCAGGAGACCATCAGGGTCTGGACCGAAGCGCTTCTGGAAGTCGAACAGGCCTCAGGTCCCGCGACTTCGATGGCCTCCTCTCAAGGGGGAGCCGCCTGATGGACGCCAACAAGCAGAAGATTCTGGAGCGCGTCGCCAAGTGCTTTGCCCTGGCCAAGGACGCCGGCGCCGCGCCGAACGAAGCTGAGATCGCGCTGCGTCAAGCGCGCAAACTCATGCAACAGCACGACCTCATGGACGTTGACGTCCACGCAGTGCTGGCCAGCGAGTCAGTCGTTGCCACCGGCACCCGCAGAGCGCCCGCCCACTGGCTTCACCAGCTCGCTTTGGTGTGTGCCCAGGCATTCGATTGTGATCCCCTGGCCTTTCGCGATCAGCGCCTGGGCTGGGCCTTCAAGTTCGTCGGTATCGGTGTCGGCCCTGAGATGGCCAGCTACGCCTATTCCGCGCTCCACCAGCAGCTCCTGGCCGCGCGCAAGGTCTTCGTCCGCAGCCAAACTCGCTGCAAGCTGGCCACAAAACGCCGTCGTGGCCAGGTCTTCGCCGAAGGCTGGATCGAAGCAGTCAGCGTCAAGGTCCACCAGTTTGCCAAAGGCAAGCCAGATGAGACCCAGCGCGTCATCGATGCCTACCTGGCCGTTCACCATCCGGACCTGACCACCGTAGAGCTTGAGCATCTCGAGGCCAAGGGCCACGACATGCGGGCGCGCTACCAGGGCTACGAGCTGGGGGCTCAAGCACAGCTCCACCGCGGCGTTGGCCAGCGCCGCAACCAGTTTGCGCTGGGAGGTCAGCCATGAGCGTCCTTCAGCTCCTGGAAGCCTCCGCCCACGATCACTTCGTGCATGCCCCAGACGCCGAGCGCGTAGCCGCCGGCTTGGTTCCGCCACACTCCCAGGAAGCCGAGCAGTCCGTCCTGGGCGGACTGATGCTCGACAACAGCACCTGGGACCTGATCGCTGACGTACTCTTGGAGGAAGACTTCTTCTTTCGGCACCACCAGCTCATCTTTCGGCGTATCGCTCTGCTCGCCTCGCAGTCGCGGCCCTTCGATGTCGTGACCCTTGCCGAGGTGATGCCCGACGTCGACGAGGTGGGTGGCCTTGCTTATCTGGGGACCTTGGCCAAGGACACCCCCTCGGTGGCCAACATCGTCGCCTACGCGGAGATCGTCGCCCAGCGCGCACATCTGCGCCGGCTGACCCTGCTGGGCTTTGCCAGCAGCCGCGAGGCGTCAGCACCGGGTGCCAATGCCGCCGAAGTACAGGAGCAGACAGAGCAGCGGCTGTTCGCGCTCGGCCAAGACCGCAAGGGCGCCGAGTTCTGCAACGTCACGGCAACGTTGAGCAAGCTGATCGACACCATCGACGAACGCTTCAACAACCCTACGCCGGTGACGGGCGTTCCTTCAGGTCTTACCGACCTCGATACCCTCACCTCGGGATGGCAGGACACCGACCTGATCATCGTCGGTGCCCGGCCAGCCATGGGCAAGACCGCCTTCTTGCTCAATTGCATCACCAAAGCGCTCCACCATGCGCTGGGCAAATCGGTACAGGTTTACAGCCTGGAGATGCCGGCTGAACAGCTGATGCTGAGGCTAGTGGCGATCATCGGCCACATTGATGCCACGAAGCTCAAGCTTGGGCAGTTGGAGGATGAGGACTGGCCGAAGCTGACCATGGCCGTCAACACCATCAACGGCTTTGGCGACCGCCTGGTCATCGACGACCAGGCTGGCCTGTCCCCCACGATGCTGCGCGCCAGAGCCCGTCGCGCCGCGCGGCGTTTCGGCCCGCCCGCCCTGATCTTGGTCGACTACCTGCAGCTAATGCGCTGCGAAGGCCAGGAGAACCGTGCCAACGAAATCGCCGAGATCTCTCGCTCGCTCAAGGCGCTCGCCAAAGAGATGAAGTGCCCGGTTATTGCCCTATCCCAGCTCAACCGAGGACTCGAGTCCCGGCCGAACAAGCGGCCTGGCCTTGCCGATCTGCGTGAGTCCGGAGCCATCGAGCAAGACGCGGACGTGATCATGTTCCTATACCGCGACGAGTACTACCACCCGGATACCGAGTTTAAGGGCATCGCTGAGCTGATCGTTGGCAAACACCGCAACGGCGAAGTCGGCACGGTCCGCGCCGCCTTCATCGCCAAGCAGACGCGCTTCGAGAACCTGAGCGCACAGGCCTGGCAGGAGATGAACGCATGAACCTCCTGACCGACGCCCCCGCGCCCGCTACAGATGAAGCACACCCCTCTTCCCTGCCCTTCCCCTCGATCGTTCGCCGGCGGGAGTCGGCAAGGAGCTGCTCGATGAGCCCGCAAGCTATGTTGTCTGGGGTTACTCACCAGTGCCGCCACTGCGGCCATCACTTCTGCCGTCGCTCCCTAACCCCAGATGAGCTCCTCGTCTGCAGCGTATGCCATTCGTTCGATGTAGAGCCCCTGGAGCCTGTAGAGCAGCCCGAGCCTGGCCCTTACCACGAAACCACAGTGGTATTCCGCGTCGCCGGCTCCCGCAATGACGCGGCAGGGCTGATAAAAACTCTGGACTTGCTGTTCAAGGACGATGGTCTGGCCGAGATCGTCGCCATCGAATCGGGCAACCAGCTCCAGCAACGGGCGGGAGGCCAATGACATGCTCTCCCATCACACCCCTGAACACGATCTCCCTTCTCATACCGATCGCGAACGTGACCGGCAGAGGCTGGATGCAGCGCTGAACGACTTCCTGGCCAAGGGTGGCCAAGTCGTCGAAGTGAAGCCGACCGAGCGCGCCGCTGGCGGGCCAAGCTTCGTAATCAGCGCGCAGCGCGAGGAGCTGCGCCAGCTCGCCGAGGCCAAGCCGGCTACCGAAGTTTCCGACGAGGACCTGGTACGGCTCCTTCGAGCCCGCGCCTTGCTTGGGGACACCCTGCGCACTGCGTCCAAGCGCCTACAGCAGCCCTTGGAGCGCTGTCACGACCTTGCCCGGGCACACCGCCTGCCCTTTAAAGCGGGATACGTGAAAGGAGGTAGCCGCACATGACGACGCCCGCCCATGCGCTACGTGGTGCCAACAAGAACCTGCAGGACCTGGTGGCGTTTGCCTTGGACGAGGGCTGGATCGTCGCCCGTACCAAGGGCGGCCACGTCAAGTTCTTGAAAGTCGGCTACTGCCCCATCTTCACGTCTTTCACTCCCAGCGATCGCCGCGCCGGCCTCAATGCCCGCGCCCAGCTGCGCCGTGCCCAGCCCATGAACGAATTGGACCAGACCCTATGACTACCGCAACCAAGCGCAAGCCATCCGTACGGAAATCTGCCACAGAGGATGAGAAGTTCGTCGTCCGCTTTCCCAAAGGACTCCGTCCTCAGATCGCCGAGGCGGCCAAGCAGGCTCATCGCTCAATGAATGCTGAAATCATCATCCGCATGGGGCGCACGCTCGCGTTGGAGGATGAGGTTTCCCGTTTGCAGCGCGTCATCGATCAGCTGCTCGCGGCCAATGATGATTCCAGCAGATCGGCTGTCCGTCCTGCTCAGGAGATCCACGCATGAGCAAGCCCAGCAACGAAGCGGTCTCTCAGCGCCTGTTAGCCGGTGGTTTTCCGGGATCCAACACACCAGTCGCCCGACTGGCGGATCCGATCAAGGAGACGCCCATGGTCCTTACGCTGGACGAATTGGCGCCGTACAACCACAACCCTCGTACCACGCGAAACCCGTTGCACGATGAGATCAAGGCATCCATCCAAGCACGTGGGCTGGACCAGCCACCGCCTGTGACCCGGCGGCCCGGTGAGGATCACTACATCATCCGCACGGGTGGCAATACCCGCCTGGCCATCCTCAATGAACTCTGGAAGGAAACCAGGGACGAGCGTTACTTCCGCATCCATTGCCTATTCCGTCCCTGGTCTGACCGCGGCGAGATTGTCTCCCTGACCGGGCACCTGGCCGAGAATGATCTGCGCGGCAACCTGATGTTTATCGAGCGCGCCGTCAGCATTGATGCTGCGCGTGAGCTCTATGCCCAAGAAGCGGGCCGAGATATCTCTCAGAGGGAGCTTGTGAGGAAGCTGGCTGAGGATGGATATCGCATATCCCAGTCCCATATCAGCAGGATGCAGGAGACGCTGCGAACGTTGGTACCTGCTATCCCCGGACTGCTTTACTCCGGCTTGGGCAAGCCTCAAATTGAAAAGCTGCTCAATTTGCGTAGCGCCGCGCTCAAGGCCTGGATCGGCTTCAATGGTCAAGAGGCTGACTTCGAGATCCTCTATCAGGAAGTGCTCAACGGCTTCGACGGCCCTACCGATAATTTCGTTTTCGATTCCATTCAAGACGAGCTGATCGGCCAGATCCGCAGAGCGTTGAATATCAGCTATGAGGAAGTGCTCAAGGCGATTCTTGACCACCAAGACAGTAGCCGCCGCTCGCAGCTGGTGGGGGTACAGGTGGCCGACGGGCAGATCCCTCAAATTCCCGCCTCAGGCAACGCGCCTCTTGCCCAGGGCAACAATGCCACGCTGGAACAGCAGCCTGGTACGCCAGCCAAGCAGAAGCAGCAAGGCGCCTCCCCTGCCACACCTCCGCCACCACCTGAGCGCGTCGGCGGTACCGGAGCGGTCGACTCGACTGCTCCACAACACACTCCGCCGGATCCCGAACAGCTGACCGAAGAAGAACGTGCCGCTCGCTTGAACGGCCACATCGTAACGCCTGATGGCATCGGTCAGAAGGTACGGGATGTTCAGCGACGCATTGCGGCCGAGCACGGCGAAACGCTACCTGACTTCAACAGCGATGCCCTGCGTGCCATTCCCGTCCAGGCCGGGGGTCTGTATCCCATCTCGGACGTCTGGTACATCGAGCGCAGCAGTGATACCCCGGACGAACTGCGCAAGGTCCTGAGAACGCTCGTCCTCGAAATCGCCCAGCTGTGCGACGTTCCTGGTGAGCTGCTCAAGCCCACCGATTTCGCACTCGGTTTCACGCTTTCTACCCCTCAGTCAGAGCTGACCGCACGCGGGACGACATCCTGGCAATTCCTGCAGTCCCTGACGGGCATGTACAGCTACGTGGTGTCGCGGGACCCAGAAAACGCTGAGGCACTTACGGCAAGCATCGCGGAAGAGAACGCGACATTTACCTTGAACCTGGGCCAGTTGCTTCTTGGCGATCCCCTTTTCGATAGCAAGCCAGCCAGCACCGAAGGCCGTATGACCGATGCCGCCCTGGTGAAGCTGTTTCGGGTGATCCGTCTCGCTCGTCGGCTGATCGAACTCGAGGCCGGGCAGTAGCCCGGTCACCTTCTGGACCTGCATTAGGAAGTCGCATATGTCCACGAAGTACAACCCCCTGAACCAGGCGCTGATGGACCAGATCCTCCATCACCTGCGCAATGGCCAGGTCCAGCGCTGCCTGGATATAGGCCTGGACGTCGAAGTCTTGAATCTGCTGCGTCAGCCACAGGCTCATAGCATTCTGAAAAACGCCCCGGCGCGCTGGTGCAAGATCCAAATCGACCTCGACATGGTCAAGAAGCTCCTGGAGAACTGCGAACGCGATGAGCGGGAAACCCGCCTAGTGCATCGGGCCATCCAGCTGGGCGCTACTAACGGGATGATCAAAGACTTCTTTGGCATGGCGCCCAGCGAGATCAATGTCGTACGTCAGTTGCTCAACGTCCCCGGCCGCCCAGGCCGAGTGGCGGGACTCAATGATACCGACCAGGTCTGGTATCGCTTCCTGGACCTGATGAGTACCCATGAGGTCGACCACAAGGACGCGATCGCGCTGCTCGACATCTGCATGCTCATCACCGAAGAGCTCAACGGTCCCTTCGAGTCCATCAAGCACAAGCACGACCAGATTACCCTCGGCCTGATCTGGAATCTTGTACAGACCTGGCTCAATGAGGGCCTCTATCCGCCCAAGATCGCCCGTGCCCCCCTTCGATTAATATCCGATGCCCGCAGAAGACGGGACCGCTATTCCACCGAAGAACAAGCCGCGGGCGATGCCCGTTCCGAGGCGCAAGAACAGGATCAATCGACTGCCCTTGGGCAGATGGACTTGATTGAGCTGGACTCGGCAGAAGGCGACAAAAGGTGAAGACCCCTGCTCCACGCGTCTCCCATCTACTCGGTCGCGCCCTGGACGTTGCAGCTTCACACCTGAACGTCCATGTTCAAGCCCAGCGCGACTACAGGCAGAAAACCGGCGAAGACCTACCCAAGGAATTCGCCGGTATCGTATTTAGCGGTAACCCTCACGAGACCGTCCCGCGCCGGCTGCTGCTCGATGATCGTCTCTCCCCCCTGGAGCGCAATACCTGGCAGGTGTTTCGCCTGCTCATGAACGGCGATGGCGTCACCGCCTTCCCGACCTATGATCAATTGAGACCCTATCTAGGCAACAATCCAGGCCGTCCCGCTTCACGCGAGACCGTGGCCAAGGCCTTGACCGTGCTGCGCCTGACCCGCTGGTTGAGCCTCGGCCGCCGCGTCCGTGATGCGATTACCGGCCAGGTCCAAGGCAACATCTACATCCTGCATGACGAGCCGGTGGACTATTCCGAGGCCATCCAACTCGATCACGATTTCCTACCCCTCGTGGCCAACGGCCTTGAGCACTCAAACAGCTCCGTCCGTGAGATTGCAGGTCTCACCTTCGACGAGATGCTGGTCAGCGAGACCCAGGAGCTGCCCACCCGGGTTGAAGTGTTCAGAGAGCGTTTCCGCGCCCAGGGACTTGAAGATCCTGCCCGTGCTGCGATCCCTCCGGCTGAGTTCGGATTCCGAACTCCGGTCTTGCCGCCCATGAATCACCTGAGTTCGGATTCCGAACTCAGCCAAAAAAGCCAGGTTGATCAGCTCCCGCCCCTCAGTTCGGAATCCGAACTCAGTGTAAATCAGGGGGTTTCAGCCTCAGTTCGGAATCCGAACTCATCTAGTACGTATACGAATACAAATACTGATGTATCTAAAAGCTCTGTACTGCGCGAGGAGCAGGACACAGGATTCGCATGGCCCAGTGCCTACCAACGGATGACGTCCCAACAGCAGCAGCGAGCCCAACAGGCCATCGCGGCAGTTAGCCCTGACCTTCGGCAACCGCTGATCAAGCAATGGGGCGCACGGTGTGCCTCGGGTGGGGTAGCCAAGCCCCTTGCCTACCTGATGAAGCTTATCCAGAAGGCCCAGACCGGTGACTTCAATGCTGATTGGCAGCCAGCTGTAGCCCAATCAGCCGCTTTGGCCCTACCCGCAGCAGCATCTGCAGCGGCTGCGCTTCCACGGTTTGAGCCAGCGCCAATCCAGCCCAGAGCTGTCAGCGATGCTCGAACCGGGAATGACGTCTTCAAAAATCTAAGGGCGATGATGGGACGGGGACGCAGCGAATGAGCGCAGTCACTTCCCTCCGCATCAGCAGATTTCCAGAGCTGAAGATTGAGAATTACTTCGTCGACAACGCCTGCACGACGGAAACCCAGGGTGATGCCACTGGCATCACTCGCTCGACGGATGCTCAGGGTGATGCCACTGGCATCAATTGCTCGACGGATGCTCAGGGTGATGCCACCGGCATCACCTGCACGACGGAAACTCAAGGTGATGCCACTGGCATCATCTGCACGACGGAAACCCAAGGTGATGCCAGTGGCATCACCTGCACGACGGAAACTCAGGGTGATGCCACTGGCATAACTCGCTCGACGGATGCTCAGGGTGATGCCACTGGCATCACCTGCACGACGGATGCTCAGGGTGATGCCACCGGCATCACCTGCACGACGGATGCTCAGGGTGATGCCACCGGCATCACCTGCACGACGGAAACTCAACGTGATGCCACTGGCATCACCTGCCCGACGGATGCTCAGGGTTATGCCACTGGCATCACCTCGGCAGCGGACCCTCGGGGTGATTCCACTGGAATCACGTTAGCAGCGGACCCTCAGGGTGATTCCACTGGAATCACTTGCTCGACCGAAGCTCAGCATGATGCCACTGGGATCACCCTCGCTATCGCCGTAGGCCTGCAACCTCCGCGCATCCAAATACGGTTATCGGCTGCCCCCCAGCGCTGGTCTCGGCACCCTGCCCGAGCGTCATCTCACAACCCAAGGAATCCTTCTCATGGCTGATACCTTCCAGCTCAACCTGGGCTCGCTCAGATCGAGCGTCAATCTGACTCTGCATACCCATCACGCTTCCCGCCTCTGGTTCGGCCGGCAGCGCTCCGACAACAAGCCCGGCATGATCGGCTTGTCCGGCTTCTCCAACATCATCAACCGCATCTCCGCCGGCGCCGCCAAGGACGATCCCTACTCCGATCTTTTCCTCATCATCATCGAGGACAAGATCGAGGAGTCGGAGCAGCAGCTGACCGCTATAGATGAGCGACTGGACCAGATCATGGCCATGCTGCCCAAGCAGCTCGACGTGGGGACCAATCTGTCGATCCAGCCGCTCAAGCTGCCGCTGTACCTGAACTCGCCGCTGGCCTTTAAGGGCGTGTACCTGCTCACCCGCTATGACGAGCTGGTACGCCGGATCCTCCTGGCCGCTCACATCGGCTTGATCGACAACGGCTCAAAGGAGGCCTGGCTGGATGAGGGCGCCGCCGTGCTTCGTCGCCTGTACGGCGTCGGCCAGCGCTACAAGGGCTACAGCGGGGCGTCGCGCGACGACATCGCCGCCAACAATGCCCGCGCCACCAACGCCCAGCAGATGTACAGCTTCCTGGAAATGCCCAAGGACGTCCTGGAAGGGACCCGCCGTAGCAAGTTCGCCCCGGCGATCCAGCGTCCCGGCGATGTCCCGGCCAGCTCCAGTAGTGGCGATGACGGTTTCGATGGCGACTCCGCCGATGAGGATGAGCATCTGGGCGCTATGACCAGCTCCCAGAACATCACCGAGATGAGTGAGGCCTGATCGCCATGGCACTGCAACAGTCCACTCAAGGCTCGAAAACCCCAGACCTGCAACAGGCTGCCTTCCAGCCCCTGCAACAGGATGTCTTCGCGAACCTGCAACACGCTCCTTTCTACAAAGGGCTTTTAAAACCCTTTAAAGGTAAGGGAGCACTGGACCAATTAGCCGAGCAGTGCCGTTCCCTTGAAGCCGACCTGAACACCCTGGCCCAGGAGCGGATTCTTGCCCAGGCCCAGCGCTTCCCCTTCACGCTCCTGCCGATCCGGATGACGCACCAGCACACCTCAGCTGGCCCAGTCTTTCTGCGCTGGCAGCAGAGCGGTACACGAAAGATGGGCGTGGGGCTTTGGGCGGACCTGTGCCGCCACGACCTAGTCACCGAAACACTGCTCCAGGATCTGCACGCCATGGAGCTGCAGCGCATTGCTTTGAATATGCAGATCAGCCTGGTCCATGCCATCGGCCGGCAGGCCGCCGAGTGTGCCGAGAAGATGGCCCAGGCCGATGCCGTTTACACCGAACAGCTGCAACAGATCATCCAATCCCGCGGCGAAGACGCCGCATCCCAACAGGAGGCCTGACATGGGCACAGCAGTAGTATGGGAAGGTAACATCGGCTCAGCACCCGAGTACAAGCGGTTCCAGAAGGACAATCAGGATCCGCGGCACCTGCTCCGGCTGAACGTCTATTTCGACAACAGCATCCGCCTGCAGGATGGCTCCTACGAGGATCGCGGCGGTTTCTGGGCCAACGTCGAGCTCTGGCACCGCGACGCGGAAAGCTATAGCCGGCTGTACCAGAAAGGTATGCGGGTGCTGGTCGAAGGCCGTGCGGTCCTCGACAACTGGAAGGATGGCAACGGCATCGAGCAAGCCGCGATGAAGGTCCAGGCGAACCGGGTCGGGTTCCTGCCACAACGCATTGAGTCCATCACCACGGGCCAGGGTACGGGTCAGGCGCAGTCACGGCCGGTAGCGAACGGCCAGTCGCGCACACCTGCCCCCACCCCGGCACCGATGTCCGAAGATTTCGACGACCAGATCCCCTACTAGCTGGCCCCGAAAAATTTGCCGCCCCAGCGTGAAGCTGCCGGAAGACAGGACTCACTCAGCGTGGGCCTGTCGCCCCGGGCCGGGCAGTGGCAGAAAAGTCGCGCCACTGCGTGAAGCTGCTGGGAGATCTACCTCGCACCTCGTGTATCCTCAGCTACGAGCTCAACCTTCAGATATACAGGAGCCGTGGCTCAACGCGACTCGGCTACTATCATGCTTTCATATAGCGCGGCGGTCATTCGAAGGCGTGCCACAAGAGGTGCCCTTTTGATCCCTTCAAGGCGGTGACCACCTTTGCAATTTTTCTGATCGCCCTCTGGCGGTGCTGCTAATTTATATAAGAACAAAGCGGTTGGAGCGTTCCGATGGGCGAGTCGCGATGGAGAAAGGCAAATGATCCTCTTTATGGGAAAGTCCCACAAAGCGTACGCAAAAGAGGGCTTGTCATCAGCCCACCCATGCATATTGAGGGCCGAAACCTTCGGCTAGTTTCGAGCAGGCTTGACGAGCAGGAGCTTAGATTTGCTTTGCTGTTTTGGGACCATTTGGTATGGCCGACCTCTAATATGATCCACGTGGAGAGCGGGCCTGATGAGAGCTTTTTGGAGCAGGTGGGCACGCTTAGTAGACCTAGATTTCAAGCGTTCGGGGATATGGCGCAAGGAATAGCAGCTATCCAATTTCGAGCATTTGAACAATTGGATACTAAGGAACCAGGTAGCTGGGCAATGGCCCAAGGTGAGCGTTCATTGCTTCTGATCGGTGCGGATCTACTAAGCGAAGGGAACGGGATAACCGTACAGCTACATCGCGCCATTCCCATACCAAACGTCGACGTGCCCCTTGCCGAAATTCTCGAATTCAAACAACGTCGACGCGATGAGCTCATAAAGCTTAGACACAACTTGGAGTTCATCAAGTCCGGACTATCTAAGGTTGAGAATGGTCGAGACGCCCTCAATTCCGCTATTGCAGCTATAGATCAGTCCTGCTCTGAACTACTCAGGTGTGGAACTGAATGGCAGTTTCCAATGAGACTTTCCGACTTAGAGTTTTCCATCAGCTTCAACCCATTCAGTGCATTTGGTAATGCCTCTGCAGGTTGGATATTTGGGCAACAGTATGGTTTGCCTGTAGCTGCAGCTGCAGCGGCTGCAATGAGCCTACAAAGTTGTCTAAGCATCAATCGGTCTGTCGGTTTTCGTAGCTTCCGCCGTCCTGAAACTCCCTTTAGATACGCCTATCTCGCTCACAAAGAGCTTCTCTAGCCTTCACATAGGCCGGATAACGCTAGATTTCGAGCTGCATGCATGGAGGTCACTTCACCTTTTTGAAGCGCAGCACGCTTTGCCCTCTAGCCCCACCGCAGGCCTGGTGGTAATTTTCAATAAGCGAACGCAATAAAACCAAATTACGCATCGGAGAATCGATATGCGAGCATATGGATTTGTCTTTGCAATCGCTGCATGTAGCGTAAACCTCGCACACGCCGACTCTGATATAAAATGCAAAAATCTTATTAAAGCCCCGTACAACACCACTCCGCACTTCTTCGCGCCTGACAACACCAGAGGTATCGGCATTAAAATCTGGATGAATGGCAAAATTACTGAAATTCCAGATACGCGAGCAGCGTGCCTTCCTATAGCTCTCAGATACAACAATCCCGGAGCATTGAAAACTCCATCAGCGGGACCTTGGCCCAATCAACAGGGAAAAGACACAAGAGGTCATGCGATTTTTACCGATGTCCAAAGTGGTATCCGTGCATGGGGGCTCTGGTTTAAGAAAAAATACGATTCTAAGGTGCCGCAGACAGCCATGAATATAATGTCAATATACGCACCACCAAATGACTGCGTAGGATCTGTAGGTGTATATCCGAACTGCCCCTACGGCATTAATCCCACCAGGGAATATGCTACTCGGCTTGCTTCGAGCGTGCACAAGGGACCAGACGAGCGCTTAAACATAGACGGCAAGGACTGCAAAGAGGGCCGGCCAGCGCTCTATGCCATCTTCACAGAAATAGCTACTTTTGAAATTGGGGCAAATTTTTGCGGTCGCGAAAGCAAGACGCTCAGCCCCCAATGTGTCGTCGATAAAAAAATTTTTGATAAGGCGATGGATGCTGTATGGGGACCTATTAGGGCCGATACCTGCCGCATCGAGAGCTAACTACTCAACGACATCAGCTGATACAGAGAGACGGATCCGGCCATTAACGCTTTGGGTCGCCTTTCAAGATACTCAAACCAACCTTTTTAGGTCTAGATACGGTTATCTCCTGCTTTCCAGACAGGTGCCTGGCACCGTGAGCCCCACTACGAAATGGGGCCACACCGCACATGATCTGGAAGCTCACCACCCTCTCGCCGCTCGCCTTCGCCGTCGCATTGGCAGGCTGTGCTCAGCAGGAGCCTGCGCCCAGCGCACCCGGCCCCGACAGCTCGCGCAATCCGGAGCTGCTCCAGCCCGATCTCTATCCGAAAGGTGCTGTTTCAGAGCCCCAGGTGCGCTACGGCCGCTACACCCTGGTGAATACCGCGCCGGAGACCGAGCAGCGGGACCTGATGGCCCAGATCATCGACGTGAACATCCCGGCCAACATGAAGCCGACCGTTCGCGACGCGATGCAGTATGTGGTCAATCGCTCCGGCTACAGCCTGTGCGGTCCAGAGCAGGGCCACGTCAACATTCTCTTCACTCGCCCGCTACCGGCGGCGCAGTACAAGCTCGGGCCCATGAGCCTGCGCAACACCCTGCAGGTACTGGCTGGTCCGGCCTGGCAGGTCAAGGTCGACGAGGTCGTGCGGTCGGTGTGCTTCGTGCTCCGCCCGGGCTATCAATTGCCGGAAGGTCAGCGATACGCCGCTGCGCCAGCAGCTCCCCCGACCACGGCCGCCACCAGGCCTGTATCCAGTGCCTCGAACTCGGTGGTGACTGTAGCCACCGTGCCCGCTACCAAGCCGCTGGAAACTCACACCGAACCGGCCAAGCCAGCCACGAACGTAACCGCCACACCGGCAGTCAAGCCTATGCCCGCCGGCGCGGCGCTGACATCCGCGCCGGTCAAAGCGCAAGGAGAGTCCTTGCATGTCGGGCAATCTCCAAACGCTTCCCTGGCGAAGGGCACCTCTGCCAAACCTGCTGCTGTAGCGGCTTCGGCTTCGGCTCCTGCCAAGCCTGCTTCTACCGCTGCCGTCACACCAGCCAAGCTGTTGCCCACAGTGGGTGCAACGGCGGCCGGCGCCTACACCCTGCCTTCGGTCCGACTGACCGAGCCAGCCTCTGCCATGCCCCAGGCCTGGGATGCCCCCATTGGCAGCACCCTGCGTCAGTCCGTCGAGGCGTGGGCCAAGCGTGCGGGTTGGCAGGTGGTCTGGGAGCCCGATGACCTGGACTACCCCATCGAGGCCGCTCTGCACTTCCGCGGCACCTTCGCCGAAGCCGTTGCCCAGGTTTTCCCGCTCTACGACGGCGCTCGGCGCTCCTTCATCGTCGATGGCAACTCCAGCCAGCGCATCGTTCATGTTTCCGAGAGGAAGAAGTCATGACCCACCCCCTTCGCCTGAGCGCCCTGGCGGCGGCGCTCCTGCTCGCCAGCTGCTCGGTACAGCGGGTGGACGAATCGGCCCAGCGCGCCGAGAACGACGCCGCCATGGCCAGCCAATACGCTGCCCTGCTGCGTAACCAGCAGCAACAGCCCAAGCGCGAGACCGTGGTGTTCAGCGACAAGCCCTGGGTCTCCACGCAACCAGTGGTGGCCAAACGTGGCATGCCCTCCGCGCTGGATTGCGAGCTCAGCTATCGTCCGTCCGGTAGCGTCGGCATCACCGAGATCGCTCAATACATAACCAGCCAGTGTGATATTGCCGTGCTGGTCTCGCCCGATGCACTGAACCCCAGCGCTGCAACGCCGAGCGGTCAGTCGGCAGGCTCTGCCCCAGCGCCGATTGGAAACCCCAGCCCGGATAGCCTGGCAGGCCTGTTGCCTGCAGGTGTCATCACCAACCCGGCGACAATGGGCGCCGCGGCGGGCTCGGCCGGTCCCGGGTATCGGGCGTCCGACTTCACAAGCCAGGCCGGCGGCAGCCAGGTCAGCGGCCTCAAGTACAGTGGCAAGGCCTCCGGCCTGCTCGATGAGGTCACCGCGCGCCTTGGCCTGGGTTGGAGGTATTCGCCCGTCGAGCGCGCCGTTCGAATCAGCTACTTCGAGACGCGCGTCTTCGATGTCTGGTCGTTTGGCGATAAGCAAGTCATCGCCAGCACCGTGAAATCCGGAATGGCCACCGCCGCCGGCACCGGCGGCAGCAACTCCGGTGGATCGAGCACCAGCTCCGGTGTGTCAGGCGACGCGGGCAGCAACCAGAGCACCACGGTGACCCTGGAGTCTTCGATCCTGCAGGACATTCAGAACAACGTGAAGGCGATGCTCAGCGTTGCCCCGGCCGGGCGGATGTACCTGGCCCCTTCTACCGGGACCCTGACCGTCACGGATCGCCCCGAGGTCATCTCCCGGGTCGAGGCCTATCTCAACAGCACCAACCGCAGCATTACGCAGCAAGTGCTGTTCAATGTGAAGGTGTTCGAGGTCACGCTCACCGATTCGGACCAGCTCGGCCTCAATTGGGCTGCGGTCTACAAGTCCCTCAACGCCAAGTGGGGCTTGTCGCTCTCCAATACTGTCGCCGGCATCAGTACCAGCGCGACCTCGGCCTCTGTCGGCATCGTCGATACCGCTAACTCGGCCTGGGCAGGCTCCAATGCCATCGTCCAGGCCCTCGCCGAGCAGGGCCGAGTCTCCAACGTCCGCTCGCCCTCTGTCACCACCCTCAATCTGCAGCCGGCGCCGCTGCAGATCGGTAACGTCCAGGGCTATCTAGCCTCCAGCCAGACGACGTCAACAGCGTCGGTTGGCTCCAGCACCTCGCTCACGCCCGGCACCATCACCAGCGGCTTCAACATGACGCTGCTGCCGCGCGTACTTGATCACGACGAGATGCTGCTCATGGTATCGATCAACATGAGCAGCAAACCGACCTTCCAGACCTTCACCAGTAACGGTTCCAGCGTCCAGCTGCCGGACTACGACGCCAAGTCGCTGTCGCCCAAGGTCAAGCTGCGCAGCGGCCAGACGCTGATCCTGTCCGGGTTCGAAGAGCTCAATGAAAACGCGGCCAAGACCGGCGTGGGTGACCCCGGCTTCTTCGGCCTCGGCGGCAGCCGCACGCGGACCTCGGGTCATAGCGTCCTGGTGGTGCTGATCACGCCGATCGTGACGGGCTGATCGCATGGCTATCTCTGGTACCCCACCGGCAGCCCCCGCGCAGAACGTGCAGATCCTGACCTATCACGGCAAAAGCTTCGTGTCAGGTCTGGACTGGCATCCGCTGGACAGTCCCACCAGCTACATGAAGGAGGCCCGGCAGTACGGCCGCCTGCATAAGATGGACATCATCGCCATCCGCCGGGCCCGTAACGTCATCCAGGCGGGCTTCGTCGCACGCAGCGCGGGTGCCATGAAGGGCATGTATTCCTTGGCGGCGACCCTTGCCGGTCAACTGGGTGACTCTTGGCTTGCTGCCTGGCGGATCTCCCCCGATGAGCCACGCTACGCCCTGGTCGCCGTCTTGGATGGCGCGATCATTCCCAACGCCGACCTGGTTGGCTCCGTGGCGGACGTGCAAAAGCGCGTAGCCCAACTGCTGAGTCGGTCCATCACCTTCGACGCGATGTTCCTGCCTGAGGAATTCGGGCTAGGCGGTCAGCCGCTGGACATCGAGGCGCTGTTGCAGCCTGGCAATCTCAAGCGCGAGTACGCCTTGCGTCCGCTCGCCTTCGGCATGAGCAAAGGCGAATGGGTCAAGGTCGCTCTGCTCGGTCTGGTAGTCGTTGGCGGCATCGCAGGCTACGGCCAGTGGAAAGCGCACCAGCATGAGCTGGCGCGGCGCGCGGCCGAGGCTGCAGAGGCCGCTCGCCAAGAGGAACTCAGAGCCCTGAGTCAGCGTTCCGGTGAGCAACTGCCCGTGCAGGCCCTGGAACATCCCTGGGTCAGACGCCCCGGGGTGGCGGCCTTTCTTGCCACCTGTAACGGCGCCATCGACCAACTTCCTTTGTCGATCGCCGGTTGGCTCTTCACGTCGGCGCAATGCGACGGCGTACTGCTGTCCACCAACTACAGACGTGAAGGTAACAGCACCGCCTCAGGTTTCCTTGCCGCTACCCGCGGGCACTTCGCCGATCAGCCGGCCTTTTTCGATGAAGGTAACGGCGGCGCGCTCAAACTGACTTTCGAGCCGCCGCTGGCTGGCGACGATGAGCTGCTGCAAGAAGCTGCTGCGCTCGCCGACCTGACTTCTTGGCTGCATGGCCAGGGCCTGGCTCCAACGCTCAAGGAAATCCCGGTCGTCGTGCCAGCGCCGGAAGCCTTGCCCGGCCAGCCGGCACCGCCCCCTCCGCCGCCGCCGGACTACAAGCACTTCGAGCTGACCTTCAACACGGCGCTGCCGCCGGCGATCGTCCTCAAGGACGTGCCCGACCAGGGCCTGCGGCTACGCGAGATCAAGACCCTTCTGCAGAGCGATCAGCTGGCCTGGTCGGTGACTGGTGACCTCTATGTCAAATGACCTTCCCCTCGCCGTAATCGGCGCCCTCATGTTGACGCTGGCCGGGCCTGTGCTGGCCGCTGAGACGAAGTCGGCTGATCCAGACGGTATCACCGTAGGTGAGCTTTCCCGGGTACAGAGCGAGACGATCCTGTTCAAAGCCCAGGGCGAGCGCGCCAAGGCGCTGCGCGAGATCAATGGCGGTGGCGTTCAGGCGACCTCCGTACCTCAGCCCAGCTACCCGCAACAGACCCTGCCCATCCAAGGCAATCGTGGAATGACGACGGCCGATCCAGCGAATGCCGTCGAGCAGTTGCCGGTAGTGAAGCTGGTATACGGCTCCGGTAAGGCACTGCACGCCACCCTGCTCTACAGCGGCGGATTCGAGATCGATGCCTCCCTGACGTCAACCGACCTTCCCGGTGGCTACCACGTCGCCAGCCTGACGTTGGACAGCGTCGTACTCAGCCGCGGCGGGAAGCGTTTCCCTCTGGGTTTCTCCAACCGCGCGCCGAGCTATCCGGTAGCCAGCGGGGCAGCAAGTCAGGGGCCTGTCCTGCCGATGACTGTCACGCCGATGAATCCCATGCCTCCCGCACCTATAGCCGCACCTACGCCTATTGCCCTCCCGGGCGCTACGCCTGGTGGTCTCTGACCTGGAGTTCCGCTGATGACCTCGAACGTTTCCATTGAAAGCGCTGCGGATGAACCGGATGACTCGGCCAAGGCGATCGGCCAGCGCCTTGCAAGTGAGCTGGTTAACGAGCTCGTTCCCCTCCAGGCACGCAACGTCTTGACTGCCGAGGGCGCTCCCTGGGGTTTGATTAAGCCAGAACTTCGGCAGCTACTGGCCTTGGTGGAAGGCTTACGCCAAACCGATCGCGCACAGCTGCTGGTCTCGGGTCAGCATTTGCGCGATCCCTTCGTGATGGCATTCATGGGCCAGCTGGACCGGGCGGACCTGGATTACCAAGTCGTACCCAGCACCCTGAGTGACATCCAGGCGCTGTACAAGGTCGAGGCGTCCCGCAGTGTCGTGGCTATCTCCGTAGACGGAACCTCACGTCAGCAGGAGGTCATTCGACTGCTGGGCGAGGCCCATGCTCGAGGCGCTTCCGACGTCCACTTCGTGGTGGGCCGCGAGATCACCCACATCCTCTTTCGTATCCATGGTCTTCTGACCGAGTACGGTCAGATCCAGAGCCGCATTGGCCGCGAGTTGTGCTCGGCGCTCTATAACTCTATGTGCGACGTGGCCGAAGAGCACTATCAGCCGGAGATCAGCCAGGATGCGCGGGTCAAGCACGACTTTGTGGCGCAACTGGGTCTGTTCGGCGCGCGGGTCGCCTCGCGCCCCCTGGTGGGGGGTCCCCTCATGGTCCTGCGACTGCTCTATGACGAGAAAGCCAAACAGTCCTTGGACGAGCTTGGCTTTCTCTCAGAACAGATCGCCCTGCTCGATCGGCTGCGTCGACTCCCGTACGGCGTCATTCTGATCACTGGACCAACCGGTTCCGGCAAGTCGAAGACCTTGCAGGTCACCCTCAATACGCTGCATAGCGAAACAGAGGGCACTCGCCACATCCTCACCGTTGAGGATCCACCCGAATATCCGCTCAAGGCCAACCAGTCGCCGTTGGGTCATGCCGAGACCTGGGACGGCGCCATCACCAACACCATGCGCCTAGATCCGGACATCCTCATGTACGGCGAGGTGCGAGACCTTGCCACGGCCCAAGCAGCGTTCCGCGGCGGCATGACCGGTCACCTGGTCTTCTCGACCCTGCATACCAACAACGCGGTGGCGAGCCTGCAGCGCCTCATCGACATGGGCGCTGATCCCAGCCTCGTCACAGACCCCGCGCTCATGTCAGGCCTCATCAACCAGTCGCTGCTACCCGTGCTGTGCAGTCACTGCGCCCTGCCCCTGGCCAGCCAACACGAGCAGCTGAATGCGGCCCTGGTCGAGCGACTGACGCGGGTCATGGATACGAAAAGCGTCAAGCTGCAGGGTCCAGGCTGCATGCACTGCCGCAATCTGGGCGTCTCCTCTCGCACCGTCGTCGCCGAAGTGCTGCTGCCCAACCAGCGCTTCATGCAGATCTTTCGTGAGAAGGGAGCCAGTGCGGCGAAAACTTACTGGGTCCGGGAGATGGGCGGGATCACCAAGATTCAGCACACCATCCGCAAGGTCGCCGCCGGCCTGATCGATCCTCGCATGGCCGAAACCATCGTCGGCCCGCTGGACTTCGATCTTTACATCCTGGAGCAACCCCATGATCAGTAGGGTCCTGGATAGCTTCAGCACCTTCGCCGATACCTTTTACGCCAAGCAATTCGGGAGCAAGGAGCGAATCCAGTTCTACGAAAGCCTCTGCGCGCTGATCGAGAACGGCGTTGGTATCGACCAGGCCCTGGACGAGGTTCGTGGGATCTATAGCGACAACGGCAAAAAGCCGCGTCACCCGGTGGCGCTGGCCAGCGCGGGCATGGTCCAAGGCGTTCGCAACGGCAAATCCTTGGCCGAGGCCTGCCAGAAATGGATGCCCTACCAGGAAGCCGCGATCATCGGCGCCGGCGAGCGTTCCGGCGCCCTGGTCCAGGCCTTCCTGGATTGCGTCCGCATGATCGAGGCGCGCAGCCAGATTGGCTCGCTGGTCGTGAGCACGACGCTGTACCCCTGCTTTATCTGGGCCCTGATGGCGTATCTGCTACACGTTGTGGCAACCCGCATGGTGCCGGCCATGACGCGAGCATCGAACCCGGACAGCTGGTCCGGTGCACCGCGTGTGCTCTATCTCCTCGCCACCTTCGTTCAGCAATGGGGAACGCTCACGCTCATTACGCTGGTAGTCCTGCTGATCGTCATCATTACAACGCTGCCCTACTTCACCGGTCCGCTGCGGGTGAAGCTTGAGGATCTGCCGCCATGGTCGATCTACAAAGCCCTTCACGGCTCCACCTTCCTGCTCAACATCTCCGTGATGCTCAAGGCCAACATCAACCAGGTCGAGGCCCTGGAGTCTCTCTTGCGCGGCGCCAAGCCCTGGCTGCGCGAGCGCCTGGTGGCAGCCATCTACGGCGTGCGGATGGGCAAGAATTTCGGTGAAGCGCTGCGCCTGGCCGGACACGACTTTCCGGACAAGACGGCCGTCCAGTTCCTCTGCGTGCTGGCCACCCGCAAGGGATTCTCCGAGGCCATTCACCGTTTCAGCATCCGTTGGCTGGAGCAGTCACTCAAGATCGTGGGGCGTTACAGCAAGTCCATGCTGACCCTCTCAGCCATCGCCATGGGGTCGCTAATGATCCTGGTGCTGCTGGGCACCTACGGCATGCAAGAAGCCGTCACCTCAAACATACACCGCTGATTCAACCCAACCCCCTGCAGTGAGGAAGTCGCAGATGCGTACCCAAAGTTTTTCCGGCAGTCGCCGTCAACGTGGTTTCTTGGAGCTGAGCACCCTGTTCGTGCTTATCGTCGTAGCCCTGGGCATCGCCGGGGCCGTATCGGCCGGGCTGGGCCTGCTCGGCAGCTCTGATGTCAGTACCGAGCAGTCCAACGTCGGTACCCTAATCGCCAATACACGCAAGCTCAAAAGTAGCTCCGGCTATGGCACGTCTGGCACGAACCTGATCTCCCAGCTGGTCACCACCAAGGGCCTGCCGAGCATGAGTCAGTCGGGCTCGAACCTTTACAACAGCTGGAACGGCGCCGTCACCGTTGTATCCGGTGGCATGACCTTCACCGTGACCGAAAACGGTCTTCCGGCGGATGCCTGTGCAACGTTGGCCACCAAGATCAGCCGGGGCACCAAGGTGACGACCACCATCAACGGCGGTACCGCGATCACCGGCGAGGTCGATTCCGCGACCGCCTCGAGCGGCTGCAGCAAGGACAGCAACATCGTCGCTTGGACCGCCTACTGAGCCGGTATGAGCCTGATCACGCAAGCCAATTTCGTCGATCTTTTTCTCGGACCGGATTTCTCCGATGTAAAGGGGCTGGACGGCTCTGGAAGCCGGCGCGACAGCGCGCCTGCCTCCTGGGGTGATGAGCTGCAGGCACTGCGTGAGCAGTGCCTGGCCACAATCCTTGATCATGGAGACCCTGAATTCTCGCTGGTCCAAGACGGCATTGTTCTGCGGGTGACCCAGATCAAGGACGCCTTCGCTCAAGACGTCTTCATCATTCGAAAATCCAATGCACAGATCCGCCCCTTCCACCTGCTTGGTTTCCCCGAGCCACTGGCCAACGCCATGCTCAATGACCAGGTGCGTGGCTTGGTCGTCTTCTGCGGCGAGATGGGTACTGGCAAGACCAGCAGCGCTGCGTCCCTGATTGCGGCTCGCCTGCAGGAATGCGGCGGTACCGCGCTGGCGATCGAGGATCCTCCCGAAACGAACCTAAACGGGCTGCACGGGCAGGGACGCTGCATTCAGATGCAGGTGTCCCGCCGCACAGGTGGCTACGAAGAGGCCTTGCTACGGGCGTTACGCACGGGCGCCGACATGATCCTGATCGGCGAGATCCGCGACACCGCTGCAGCTGTCCAGGCTGTGCGCGCCGCCATCAACGGCGTCTTCGTCGTCTGTACCTTCCACGCCGGCAGTCCGACACAGGCCCTTGATCGCGTCTTGGCGCTTGCCAGCAACGAGATCAAGAACGCCCGCGAGATCCTGGCCCAGGGCCTGGTCGCCGTCGTGGCGCAAACGCTGGAGACCCAGAAGGATCGCCGCATCCTCAAGGTACGCAGCCTGCTGCTGACCGAGGCGGACGGCCCCGCCATCCGGGAGAAGATCCGCAAGAATGAAATATCGAGCCTGGATCAGGACATCGAAAACCAATCCACCAGGAGTCTGTGGGCATGAGCGCGCAAGCTAACGTAAGGCAGGCCGGCTTCATCGCCGTGGAAGTGCTGTTTGGCCTGATCGTGTTGTCGATCCTGGCGGGGATCGGCATCAACCAGTTGATGAACCGCATGGACTCCCAGAACTACCAGATCGCGGCCGACCAGCAAAAGCAGGTAGCGGATGCCGCGGCCAAGTACCTCAAGGACAACTTCGCCACGGTCTACGCCGCGGCCGGCTCCACGACGCCAGCGCAGATCACGCCGGCGATGCTGCGCAACACCAATTACCTCCCCGCTGGCTTCATTGACACCAATGCTTTCGGTCAGACCTTCGTCGTGCTCGCCAGAAGGGTGGGCACCAACCAGCTCGAATCTATTGTGCTCACCATCGGTGGCCAGACCATCGATGAGATGGGTACTCGTGAAATCGCCGAAAATCTCGGCGCTCCGGGTGGCTTCGTCCCAGTCGCCAACACCGGCATCGTCCAGGGCGTGCGTGGAGGCTGGTCGCTTACGCTCAGCAACTACGGTGTGAATCCGGGCGCGGGCCATACCGCCAGTGCCTTATTCCTTCAGGACGGCACCCTGGCCAACGACTACCTCTACCGCAATGCCATCGCCGGCAAGCCGGAGCTGAACCGGATGAACACCGCGCTGAACATGGGCGGTAACGACCTGAACAACGCGGCCAATATCACCGCCTCGGGTACCGCCAGCATTTCTGGCGACGTGAATGCCGGCCGCAACGTCAATGCCAGCGGCAACGTGAACCTCAATGGCACAGTCACCGCCGGCGGCGACCTGCGGGCTGGATCCATGTACCTGCAGGGCAATGCCTCGATGAATGGCAATGCAACAGTCGGCGGCAGTGTCGCTGTGACAGGAGACGTCACCACCGGCTCGATGTACGCCCGCGGCAACGTCCAGGGCGTCACTGCCAGCATGTCGGGAGAAACCTACACCACAGGCTGGTTCAGGACCCGAGGGGACACCGGCTGGTACAGCGAAAAATGGGGTGGCGGCTGGCACATGACCGATAGCGACTGGATCAGGGCCTATGCAGGAAAGAACGTGTACACGCCGGGGCAAATGCGCGGCAATAGCCTGTTCTCGGAAGGGCGTACCTACGTCGGTGAATACCTTCAGCTAAACGGCACCGCTAATGAAAACTATGGCTGCAACCCGAATGGCCTAGTGAGCCGCGATGGCGCAGGGAAACTTCTGTCTTGCCAAAATGGGTTGTGGAAGCCGATGGCCTCTGATGTCTCAGGGACAATCTGTGGCATGGCAACCAACTACTGCGGTTGGGATGGGAACATCCGCTGCCAAGGCATGGATCCATACTGCGGGGTCTGCCCTTCGGGATACTATCTGGTGCACTGGCTGGTTGAAGAAGGCGACAAGAACCGTTACGTCTGCGCCAAATCCTGATTCACCACCAAGGTTAAGTCATGCCCATTCTCTGGATTATCCTCTTAGTTGGCCTGATCGCCATGGGCACTCTGACGGACATCGTCAATCGTGGGGATGCGAGACGTCTCGCCGTCGATGTCTCAGCTTTGGCTCACAATCTGCTGATCTATCGCAACGCCCTAGCCGAGTACGCCTACAGCAATCCTGGCGCCAACGGCGTTCCAGCAGATTCGGCACTAGCGTTGCCAACGTGGTGGATACACGCTCCGGGTGTGAGCGGCTATGTTCAAGCTGGCTCCAGTTACACCTACTACCCGACGCCGCCTACTGGACTGGTCACGGCACTGAGTGAGCTCACGGAATCCACCGCGGTTGGTTATGCCTCAGGCGGCCAGCTAATAAGCCCTACGGGAGGTGCAACCGGCATCGTCCTGCCCGCTGCAGTGCCCACTGGGGCGGCCGTAGCCTATCGTTGAGCGCCGATGTCTCTCCCCCTGCTCTAGCGCGGTCATCTACAATGCTTAATTCTCGCCCCGGGGGGAGGCATGACGGCTGCGGCACTTCATCTCCTTGATGAAAGCTATCCAATCGAAGGTCTGCCCGCCGCTGTAGCGATGCCATGCTTCAACTCCGGTGAGTGCTGCAAAGCAACCACCGGTAGCAATCTGCAAGGAAGAACATGAAATTTCGCAGTGACATAAACGCGCTCCGCGCACTGGCCGTCTCCCTAGTCACCCTCTTTCACTTCAAAGTCCCAGGATTCGACTCTGGCTTTATTGGCGTTGATATATTTTTCGTCATATCCGGCTTTTTAATGACCAGCATCATATTGTCGGGCTTCGAAAAAAACAGCTTCTCTCTTTTGCAGTTTTACCAACATCGGGCTAGACGGATCATTCCTGCATTAGCTGTGCTGTGTACAGTGCTTCTAGCATTTGGTTTCTACGCGCTACCGAATGACGACCTCAGATCTTTGATTCGAGATATAAAATCCAGCCTTCTATTTTTCAGTAATTTCGAGCTGGCTCGTGATGGTGATTATTTTCAGGCCCCGATCAATGAGCATTGGCTGCTGCATACCTGGTCATTATCAGCTGAATGGCAGTTCTACCTGCTATACCCGCTGATACTCTTGGGTCTGCGGAAGACGGCGCCTCCTAAAGCCACACCGATCACTCTCGCCGCTCTATGCGGTCTTTCCTACGCGCTATCTTGCTACTTAACTCCGTTAGCGCCTTCTAAGGCTTTCTATCTACTACCGACACGCGCTTTTGAAATGCTGGCTGGCGGCCTGGCCTTCGTCGTGAAGGATAAAATCGCCGCACACGCCAAGGCGTATCCACTAGTGGTCGGTTACGCAGCAATCGCTGCGTCGATAGCACTCCTGAATCCAGCGGATAACTGGCCTGGGTACCTAGCCATCCTACCTGTAGCCGGCACTGCACTGATCATCATCGCTGCAGCCGAATCCAAGGTGTACCGCTTGAGCGCCGTGCAGTGGCTTGGCAAGATTTCCTATTCAGCCTATCTATGGCATTGGCCGCTCGTTGTCGTCCTCTACTTCATGGGCAAATTAAGCGATGCTAAATGGGTAGCGTCAGCCATAGGATTGACCCTGGTAATGGCTTCGCTTTCATATCGTCTGGTTGAGCAACGATTCAAGTCTAGAAGCTCCCATGGACGCTCTATCATTCATTACGTCGGCTTCACGGCCCTATTCGTCGTCGCGGCAAGTTTGCTGTCAACCTTTGCTAAATCTCATCCAGACTTGAGAGCAGCTCAAAGAGACGACCACCCGCCCGTCTATGAAAGCAGCCTTTTTGATCAAACTTGCTCTTTCTATAGCCAGGGCACCGCCACCTGCATCATGGGCAAAGGTGCCATTCGAGCCATATTGATCGGGGACAGCCATGCACAGGCCACAGCTGCGGCCCTGCAAATAGACAACCCGGAAGCAGCCATAGTCTGGGCTCAAGGCGGTTGTCCTTTGCTCAATGACTTTGAGATGCGTGACAAGAAAGATCAGGCTCTATGCCAAACCTTCCTAGAGGCAAGGCTGAAAACGCTTGCGACCGATTACGAAGGCGTACCGGTAGTTATCTTCAACCGATATTCGCTGTACCGAGATCCGGCCAGCGGCCACTACATATCCTCCGTAAATGAACCGGGGACATCTACCCTGAATGACGCTTACAGCAAGCAATTCCGCCGAACTGTTTGCGCTATCGCACAGGATCATCCTGTCTTCCTGGTCAAGCCCGTTCCAACGATGCCATTCAACGTCTATAAGGCGACTGCGCTGCAAAAGCGCCTGATGGCTAGCTCCTCAGATTTCAGTGTTCCGGTTGAAGACTATTATCGAGCCAACAGGTCTTCGTTGCAGATGATCGATGAGGTTGCTCAAGCGTGTAACGCTCGAACGCTTGATCCCATGCCAAGGCTTTGCCCAGAGGAACGGTGCCTTGGGGCCAAGAACGGGAAGTCTCTTTATGTCGACGACAACCACCTCGTTGATGCGGGCAACCTTCTGTTGAAAGGACTATTTGAGCCTGTCTTCCAGGTCACGCAATGAAGGACGCGTCTAAACCATCGTGAGGCTGGATACGGTTAGCCGCTGAGGTCGTGTCAGTCCTCTGGCAGGGTTCACCCGAACGCCATGTGGCGGTGGACAGGTGAACCCATGCGAGTTTTTTTGTGCGAGAAGCCCAGTCAGGGCAAAGACATTGCCCGGGTGCTCGGCGCCACCGGGCGCGGTGAGGGCTGCATTCGCGGTCACGGGGTGGTGGTGACCTGGGGGATCGGCCATCTCCTGGAGCAGGCGCCGCCCGAGGCCTACGATCCGCAGTTAAAGTCCTGGTCACTGGACGCGCTGCCGATCCTGCCGGCGAGCTGGAAGGTCGAGGTCAAGCCCAAGACCAGCAGTCAGTTCAAGGCGGTCAAGGCGGTGCTCAAGGAAGCGACCGAACTGGTCATCGCCACCGACGCCGATCGCGAGGGCGAGATGATCGCCCGCGAGCTGCTGGAGCACTGCGGCTACCGCGGCCCCGTCCAGCGACTGTGGCTCTCGGCGCTCAACGACGCCTCGATCCGCCAGGCCCTGGCGAGCCTTAAGCCCGGGGCCGAAACCTTCTCCATGTATCACTCGGCGCTGGCTCGCTCCCGGGCGGACTGGTTGATCGGCATGAATTTCACCCGGCTGTTCACCCTCCTCGGCCGGCAGGCCGGCTACAGTGGGGTGCTGTCGGTAGGACGGGTGCAGACGCCTACACTGCGCCTGGTGGTCGACCGCGATCGGGAGATCGCCCACTTCGTCCCTGTGCCGTTCTGGAGCCTGGACGTGCTGCTGGCCGCCAACGGCCAGACCTTCACCGCCCAGTGGCGACCTGCCCGCGACATCACCGATGACGAGGGGCGCTGCCTGGACCAGCGCCATGCCCAAGCTGCGCAAGCGCGCCTCACGGCGGGATCTACCGCGATTGCGGTTTCGGTTGAGACCGACCGGGTCAAGGAGCTGGCACCCCTACCCTTCGATCTGGGCACGCTGCAGGAGATCTGCTCGAAGAAGCTCGGCCTCGGAGCCCAGGAGACCCTGAACGTCGCCCAGGCGTTGTATGAGACGCACAAGGCGACGACCTACCCAAGGACCGACTGCGGCTACCTGCCCACCAGCATGCTGCCGGAGGTGCCGGCCGTGCTCGAGGCGATCCGGCGGACGGATCCGCCCATTGTCCCGGTGCTGACCAGCATCGATCCGGCGCAACGCTCGCGTGCCTGGAACGACGCCAAGATCACCGCTCACCACGGCATCATCCCGACCCTGGAGCCCGCCAACCTGGCGGCCATGAGCGACAAGGAACGTGCGGTCTACAGCCTGATCCGCGCGCACTACCTCGCCCAGTTCATGCCCCACCACGAGTTCGACCGGACGGTGGCTGATTTCGACTGCAACCAGGTGGCGTTGCGGGCGGTGGGCAAGCGCATCGTCGTGCCGGGCTGGAAGACGTTGTTCCAGGCCGCGCCTGCAGCGGATGAGGATGAGGACAGCAAGGAGAAGGACCGCTCGCAGATCCTACCGCCGCTGCAGAACGCCTCCCGCGCCCAGGTGCAGCAGGCCCAGCTCAAGGCGCAACAGACGCAACCACCCAAGCCCTACACCGAAGGCGATCTCATCAAGGCGATGAAGACCGTGGCCAAGCTGGTGACCGACCCGCGACTGGCCGCCAAGCTCAAAGAGACCACGGGCATCGGCACCGAGGCCACCCGAGCCAGCATCATCCAGGGACTGATTGATCGTCAGTTCCTGCTCAAGAAGGGCAAAGCAGTGCGAGCATCCGACGCCGGCGTCTCGCTGATCGCCGCAGTGCCGCCGGCAGTGGCCGACCCGGGCACTACCGCTATCTGGGAGCAGGCCCTGGACATGATCGAGGCCGGCACCATGCAGCTGGACGACTTCATCGCCAAGCAAGGCGCCTGGATCGGCAAGCTGGTCGCCCAGTACCGCCAGACCACGCTCAACATCAAGGTCCCCGAGGGTCCGTCCTGTCCGCTCTGCCAGGGCAAAATGGCGCAGCGAAATGGTAAGAGCGGCGACTTCTGGTCCTGCCTGCGCTACCCCGACTGCAAGGGCCTGGTGAACATCGAAACGTCAAAAGGGAAAGGCAAGGGCGGCCCAGGTAAGGCAAAGCCGTCGACAAGGGCAGGTGGCCGCTCAGCTTGAGGAAGGATCTTGCGGGTCTTTTTTGCCGTCCTGTGGCCAGGGGTGAGGCGCTTGGAGTCGCGTTTGAAGCAGATCCGCGTACTCATTTGCCTCCCTTTCGCTCGCGAAGTAGGCATCCGCACCAGGAATCGAGACACGCCAAGGTTTTGCATTATCGTCAGCAAGATGCTGGATTGTCACCGCTTTCATGAGTGGTCCCTGCCGTAGCGATGGCTACGACGGTCAGTGGACACCGCAGGTGTCCTATTAGGGTCCGACTGCAAGGGTGATAGGTCGTGCGATATTGCTTTAGGCAGAATTCCCCCCCCATAATGCAAGCGTTCCACCCCGCTCGCGCACTGGCGGTCATCAGTGGCAACCCCGGAGCGTCTCGACCTGGTCCTGAAGCTCCACCCCCAAGAGCACGCTAAGCATCGGGTAGGGCGTGTAGATCTTTGCGTGATGCTCTCCCTGTGTCTCCCTGCTCCGCAGCTGACACGCAGCCGTCTAACTTCGTGATAAGCGGGTTTACAGGCACATAGGGCTCACAGAAGGTTCGGTGCATACTAGACCTAGGGCCAACCTGGTGTGTTGGCCCACACTGTTCCTCCCCTTCAGCTGCATTCGAAGGGTAGCCTGGTCCTCTCGGCATCGCCTGGTGGACGAGGCTACCCGTCGGGTAGCCCTCCTCTCTGCCGGTGCCCGCCGGCGCAAAAATGGGATCCCTTTGTGCGCGGATGCGTGCCTTGCGATTACTGGCCCTAGCCACGATAACGGGTCGGGTGAATGCGACGATCATCAGGACGGTAGGTCAATGCCCAGGGACCACCAGTGCCGGTGCTCACGCTCACAGGTGGCATCTTTCTCTTGAGCTCCACTAGCCTCACCCTCGCCGAGGCGCCTTGCTGCTAGACCCAGCGCTGCGCCTGGCGCGCTTCTCCTGCTTCCCCCCTCGCTCGACCGCCGCTTCCGCTCCCGCCCAGCTCTGCCCTCCCTCCGCTTGACAGGTCTATCTGCCGCCCCTGATGATCCCCCCATGTTCCGTTGACGTCGTCAGCAACATGCCCAGGCAGTTCTGGATCTCAAGACTGCAACGTGGTCACCCACGTCGATCCGCACCCATAGTTCGCCAAGCTTCCGGAGGCGCGAACGGTTGACCGGTTCTACCGGTTGATGGAGGCACCTCACACATCTGCTCTACCTACCCAGCGGGGACACACTCCCCCGCCCGGGATCAGTGTTTCTCCGCATTACTTACCTGCAGGAGAAACACCATGACCACCCCTACCCTGAGCTACCGCTTTGGCGAATCCGTCGGTACTGCCCTGCGTGAAATCATTCGCTCCGTGCGTAATGCCCAAGCCCAGGCATGTGCTGCGCGTCCGTCCATAGCACCGGCTGAACGTCGTGTAGTCGAGTTTCCGCAACCGATCGTATCGGCTGCTGTGCTCGAGGAGATGGATCACGTCCCGGCGTTCGTTCGCCGCAACGCGATCGACCTCAACACCTGGTTCAAGCAAAACACCCAGGAAGCCCAGCCTGAAAAGCCCAAGCGTGAGCGCAAGCCTCGCAAACCCAAGGCTGCCGCCTCTGTCACTGAGCCCGTACAGTCGCCAGCGCCCCGCGTGCTGCGTCCGGGCTCACTGGACCAGCTGATCGCCCCGTTCGACCCTGAGGTCGCGCTGGCCAGCTGATTCACACCTTACCCACCCCTGTCGGGAAACCTCCCGTCAGGGCAGTTTTCCTGACTTCACCCCTGAAGAAGGAAGACTATGAAACCTAAGCGTCAAGCTGCCCTCGCGGAGGATCTTCGTAAGATCGGTACAACCGCTGTAGCAGCTGCTGTCGTAGGCCTTTTCCTCAGCGACCACAAGTCGTTGACGGCTTGCGCACTGGTAACTGGTGCAGTAATTTGGCTGTATGGCATCTACCTAACCAAGGAGGAATGACATGAGCCAGACCGCCTTCGGGATACTCATGCTGGGAAGCCTGCTGACTCTGTGTACTGGTTTGACTGTCTGGGCTGATTGGCCCAACCTCAAGCAGAAGGCTCAGAAACTGCTAGGCCACCACTGATTGATGCTCCGCTCTACCAAAGCCCTCCTCGGAGGGCTTTTTCATTTCCGGGGTATTGACAAGCTATACGGCCCTGAACATTCTGAGGGTGTATGCCGCTGACGTTGTCAGCAACATGCCCCAGGCAGTCTCGGATCTCACGACTGCGATGTGCCCCAAGCACATTGATCCAAACCCAAGTTCGCTAAGCATTCGGTAGCGCGAACGATTGACCGGCACCACCGGTTGATGGATGCACCTTCCACCACCCTCGACGGGGACTACCCGTCAGGGCCGGTCTCCGTCACAACCTGGAGACCTTCAATGAAAAGCAGCTTTGCGTTGTACCAGGCGTTGATTGCAATCAATGTCCCGGATGACAAAGCCACTGCTGTTATCGATGCTCTGGAGTCCGATATGCAAAATCAGCTCGCTACCAAGGCTGACTTAGCAGACATCAAGGCTGAGCTCGCTCAGCTGGAACTCAAGCTCACCATCCGCATGGGCGTCATGCTTTCTGCTGCTGTCGGCATCCTGCTGGCCGCGATGAAATTCATGCACTGACCTGGCACCACCCTTTCTGGCTACACCCACCCACGCGGGGAATACTCTTCCCCTCCCGGGCAAGGTGTTCTCCGTTTTCACCTATTGAAACTGGAGATACACCATGAGCAACCAAGCCAACGAAAGCCAATACTTCGACCTGCACACTACCGGTATCGGTTACCTCAACCGCATCCGCGATGTGAAACCCAAAGGCAGAGGCGCCAAGCCGTTTTTGGCCGTCACCGTAGCAGCCCTGTGCGGCAGCAAAGAAGCGGTGGAATACCGCTACATCGACTGCAATGTCGTCGGCGCCGAAGCTGAAAAGCTGGTTCGTCGTTGCATTGAAGCCGTCAACGCTGAGAAGAAGGTCCTCGTGTCCTTCCGCATCGGTGATTGCTGGGCTGATCCCTTCACCTACTCTTCCGGGCCGAAGCAGGGACAACACGGCGCAAGCCTAAAAGGTCGTCTCCTGTACATCGGCTGGATCAAGGTTGAAGGTGAGTTCGTCTACGAAGCCAAACCGCGCGACGCAGCCCCGGCTGAGCAGCAAGGTACGGATCAAGGGAGCGAAGGCGACCAATCGGCCGCGTGAGTCACCCTGCTCTTCCAGGCGCCCAATGGGCGCCCCTGCTCTACCCAGGCTTTGCCACCTTTCTCTTCGCACACCCATCCGGGGGCACCATCCCCGGACCGGGGCATGGTGATCTCCATTAGCTGAATTTTGGAGCCCATCATGCAAGTCATCGCCACCATCAAGTCCGAGCTGCCCGCCCTGCCCATCGTTGCCGAAGTCTCCTATGACGACGTCACCGAAGAGCTGCTGAGCAGCGACCTGTTCTGCGACAACGCCTGGTTTCTGTTCGAGATGAACGCCACCAGCGCTGACCGCGTCCAGGCCTGACTGACCACACCCTATAGGCGCCCTCGGGCGCCTTTGTCTTTTGGAGGCCCCATGGCAACCGATACCGCACCTGCTCACAGCAAGTTTGATCACGACGACGCCGGCAACAACTACCCGTTGCAGGTCCTGCAGTCCCGCCGCGGTTTCTACCTCGGTACCCTGGACGATGAAGGCCTGCCCTTTAGCCGTGAGTCGGCCGAATACTTCCGCAGCCATAAAGCTGCAGCAGACGCTCTTCATTCGGGAAAGTGGGCTCGGCATTCGCTGAGCATCTGACCACCTGAACACCACCCACCAGGGCTCTCTCCCTGGTGGGATATGGCCCTGAAGCGCCTAGGCATTTGCCAGCTAGCTATCGATTGCTATGCTGCAACCTCAACAGGATGTGAACCATGCCATATAACGTTGTGATCTCAGGACGCGTCGAGTGCGCGGTCGTCAGCCTAGAGGCTGCCGGTCAGGCCCTCACCTTCTACCGAGCACTAGGCCACAAGCCACGGTTGTTCTACTCGATGTCCATCGATCACCTCGGTGATGAGATTGATGACGCAGGCAAGACCCTGCGCGAGTACACGTCGATGAGCGCGGCGGAGTTTGCCGAGTACCTCAAGAGGTTTCGTCAGGTCCGATACGCCCGCGATCACGATCTCGACCGCCCCACCCTATCAGCGCCGCTTTTCAATGTGTTCGGGGCCTACAAGGGTCGTGAAGGCTTCATAGCTGAGCTTCACTACCAGGACGGATCAGAGCAACCCTCTGACATTTGCGTCCATACCCATCTGCTGCGTGTCACCCAGGGCCTCATGGCACTCGAAGACCTGTAGCAACACCTGACCATTACCCAGAGGGGCTGACCCTCTGGGCAGCTCTTCGTCCGAGGAGCTGCACATGAACAATGATTCGACTTCCGCCACTCAAGCCATCACCGAACACTCCGGTCTGGTGGCCGTCCTGGCCGACCTGCAGCGTCAAGGCTGGCGCGCAACCGAGCTTTGGGATGGCGAGGAATGGGTTCCCATCCAGTCCACCTGGTCCGCAGACGAGATAGCCGAACACGCAGCAGAGACCGAGCTGTCCCGAGTGCGCTTCCTATCGGAAAACCGCGCGGGTCACGAAGGCATGATGCTGCTGGTGTGGGGCAACAGTCCCATCGAGTTGATTGCCGACATGACCATGACCCATGGCTTCGCTGAGGCCGTCGAACGTGCTCAGCGGACGGTCTGGCCACACTACCCTGACGATGAAGCTGCCATCCGCTGGACTTGCCCGAAATGTGGATCGGCTGATGTCTCGGCAGAAGGTGGCGTGAAACCCCTTCACCCTGTGACAGATTCTCTTGGGGATGGTGAAGCCGTCTGCGACGACACCTGCGAGATGACCTGCAACACCTGTCAGCATCAAGACAGCGCCATGTTCTTCGCTGACGATCTAGACCAGCTGTAACCCTTCTTAACCGAACGCTACCACTACACAACCCAAAGGGGCCGACCCTTTGGGCGGCTCCTCGTTTTGAGGAAACGCCCGTGAAAACGCCCAACCCTTTCATCCGCGGTTACCAGGACCTGTACATCCGCCGCGAGCTGCTGATCACCTACGACGACCACTTCCAGCCCTGCTACCGGCAGATACCCGATGGGCAGAAAGATCCAGCCGACCAAGAGGTCGCAGGTCACTACTGCATCTTCAACGATACCCATGCTGTGGCTGTGGAGCCCGGTGATGTCACGGAAGAACAGCACACCCTTTACCCGGCCAACGGCCAGATACGTGCCGTGGTCTACGCGGTTCGGGCTATGGAGAATGGCCAGGAGCTCCACCTCGGCGACACGGAAACTCTGGAACGGGCCCAAGGCCTGCTCAAGCGTATCCAGTTCGAAACCGGCTTCTACAGTCGAGCCTTCGAAATCACCTCTTCCCATTTGCCCGATGACGAGTGGGATGAGCTGCAGGACCTGGTGCAGCACGCCGATACCCAACAGCTGATGTTCGAGTGCTTCACCCTGCCGGACAGCGATGCCGTCGGCTTTAAGCTGCACGGTACGCCCTGGACGGACGAGCACCTGAACAAGCTGGAAGGGTTTGAACTGTCGACCCTGCAGGCCAAGCAATACGAAGAAGGCTTCATGCCAGAGACCATACGGGTGCTCGGCCTGGCAGGCCAGGCCGACGTCAGGATCCTGATCCTTGATCCCAATGGCTGCCTGCTCGAAGGCCTGCCTCAGTTCTAACCCTCCTATAAGGCGCCTTCGGGCGCCTTTCTTTTGCCTGAGCTATTGACCAGGTACGGCGTCGCTTTCAAAATTCATCCCACATGCCGCTGACGTTGTCAGCCATGCCCAGGTGGTCAGGATCTCAAGACCACGGCGCGCTGCGCTGATCCAACCCCTAGCTTGCCGAGCATCCGGTAGCGCAAGCGGTCGGCTCCGCCGATGGATGCACCTCTCACCGTTTTCTCCCACAGGGTACCCATTCCCTGTCGGGCATGGCGTGCCCCCTATTCATGAGGACCGCCATGATCAAGATCCCCGGCCACCTGGCCATCCGCACCATCCAGGGACGCAACGGCGCCTTCAACGTCGGCCGCCTCTCTACCTCTATCGGCGAATTCGTCATTAAGGACGCTGTGCTTGAGCAACACGTCGAGGGCAAGTACCGCGGCGAGTTCGTCATCACCGAGATCCGTGCCTCGTCCTACAGCACCGGCGGCCGCCTGGTCATCGAGATTCGCGCGCGCCTGGACAGCATGGTGCTCGAGGACCTCGACACCCTGACGGCCTACGACAATGCGCAGATCGATGCGCAGTCGCCGGACCCGCTCGATGAAGAGCAACCTGTCGCGGCACCGCCGCCACAGGCTCGACCACGCCCCTCCCGTCCCGCCAGGCCTGCCAGCGCTCCGGTAGCGCCTGCAGACGACAACGCACCCTTCGGGATGCCGGCATCACCTGCCTCTACTCAGCTGACACCTGAGCCCGATGTCGATGAAGCTGACCAGGAGCTCTTCGGTACGGTCTGGCCACTTGGCGAGACCGTGCGGCTCGACTCCACGGTCGACCGGCAACGCCTCCGGCAGCAATGCCAGCGGCTGGGCCAGTTGGGCTACACCATGGACTTCAAGTCGCAGGCCTGGAATCGCGCGGCCTGACCTCACCCCTCACAACCACACCCGGCTGGGACCTCTCCCAGCGGGAAGGCCTGGCCATCACCACAAGGACCTTCCCTATGGGCTGGCTGTTTTCTCACCCCACGCGCGATGCGCTGATCGCCGAACTCACCGCCGACGGCGAAACCGACAATTGCACCCGTACAGTCATCGATCATCACCTGGTCGACAACGTGCTGTGGCAGATCGTGAAGCTGGTACCCAAGCGCGATGGCGTCTTTCCTGGCGTGGCTGCCGGCGAAACCTGCACCTTGATCGGTTGCAACCTGCTGGATGTTCACGGAGGCCGCTGGGGCCACAAGTCACTGGATGAAAGCTCGGGTCCCTTCTACTGGAGTTGCCCGCTGCACTGTCTTCCTATGGCCACCCACGGCATCAACCTCGAATGGCGCGAAGGCGTCCGGCGATACCACGCGGCGCGCTGAGCGCCTTCCCTCACCCACCTCGGGGCAACCGCCCCTGGGCGCGTTGCCTCCCTCAGGAGCTGACGATGCCCCTCTACCCTATCGATGAGTGCCCCGATCTGCTGGTGGACGCCTGCGTCTGCGATGAAGAACGGCGGCTGATCTTTCTCTCGGCCTGGGGCCGCGACACCGCTGTCCAGGAATTCCTGGCCAGGCTCACCCTGGGACGCAGCGAAGGCGGCCTCGAGCAATTCCACCTGCTCCAGAGCGGCCGCAGCGTGCCGGTCTTTCCGGACGCCGAGCGACTGGAGAAACGCACGACCCGCCAGCTGCGCGGCACCTTGTTTGGCAGCCTGCTTCACGTCTGGCTGTTCGACGGGCGCTGCGCGGTACCGGATCGCGCTAATCACCTGGCCTACGCCCTGGTACGCGACAACATCGATCCCCTGGCCAGCCTCTGGCCGCTGGTGGTCGACACCTGCCCGCTCCCGCTCCTGCCGCACTGGCAGGGACCGGTCATGGAGCTGCTCCTGCAGGAGCAGATGCTCGAACGCCTACCCGGCGCCCTGGGCGACCTGGCCGGCTGGCGACTCCGACTCAAGCTCGACGAGCTGCAGTACCACCTTGGCCAGCGCATCCGTGCTGGTCAGCTCACCACTTCCTGATCGGGCCGCTTGCGGCCCTTCCTCCCTCACTTTCCCGACACTGGAGCTCCGACCATGGCCCTGATGTTTCCGCGCCTGGCGCGCAACTTCGCCAAGAACGGCTATTACCCCACCGATGAGGTCACCCTCGAACGTACCCTGCAGGCCCTGGGCCCTGCCTCAACCGGCACCATGCGGATCCTCGATCCGTGCGCCGGCGAAGGTGTGGCCCTGGCAGAAGCCGCTCATACCCTCGGGCGTGAGCGCGTTCAGGCCTGCGCGGTGGAGTACGACCGGGAGCGCGCCGAGCACGCCCGCGGCCTGCTCGATCGCGTCCTACAGGGCGACCTGATGGACACCATCGTCACGCGGCAGGCCTTTGGGCTGCTCTGGCTCAACCCACCCTATGGCGACCTGGTCGCCGACCACAGTGGTGCCACCCAGTATCAGGGCAGCGGCCGCCGGCGACTGGAGAAGCTGTTCTATCAGCGCTCGCTACCGCTGCTGCAGTACGGCGGCACCCTGGTGCTGATCGTGCCGCACTACGTCCTGGACGATGAACTATGTGGCTGGCTCTGCAACCACTTCACCAGCCTGCAGATCCATGCGGCCGCGGATCCGACCTTCAAGCAGGTGGTGATCTTCGGCATCCGGATCCGCCGGCAGGACCTGGCGAGACCCGCTGACGTCAAGGCAACCCGAGAGCGCTTCCGTGCGATCGGCAGCGGCGAGGCCTCGGCCGAACCGCTACCAGAGGTATGGCTCGGTGAACCCTATGGTGTGCCAGCTGCCGTCACGGAGCTGGAGCACTTCTACCGCGTCACCCTGGAGCCCGAGCAGCTCGCCCTAGAGACAGGTCGACTGGGCGGACTCTGGAGCGACTTCACCCTGCATTTTGGCCAGGCTGGCCAAGTACCGCGACCACCGGTCAAGGCGCTGTCGCAATGGCACCTGGCCCTGGCCCTCGCCGCGGGAGCAATCTCGGGCGTGGTCACCTCTCCCAATGGGCGCGTCCTGGTTCTCAAGGGCGACACCTACAAGGAGAAGGTCAGCCGCACCGAGTTCACCGAGGATGAGGACGGCAACGTCCTGGAATCGCGGATCCTGACTGACCGTTTCGTGCCCGTGATCCGGGCCTGGGACATGACACCGGGATCGCAGACGCTGGGACAGGTCCTGACCATTACCTCGGCGCCGGCAGCGGCCGAGCCACCACCACCTGCAGCACCTGAACCGCTCCGGCTACCGGCTGGACGCTTCGACCCTGGTCGGATCGTCATGACGGCAGCGGTGAGCGAGCTGGTGGAACGCGGTGAGCTCAACCCCGTGACCTACCTGCGGCGTCACCTGCAGGCGGACTGGGGCGAGCTCGACCAAGAGGACAAGCACAGCAACGACCAGGCCCTGCGCCTGGGCAATCGCCTGTTTTCCAACTATGAGACTTCGATGTCCGATGAGCCCCGGCTCTGGATCATCACCGAAGCTGACCGCAGCGTGACCACGCTGCTGTTGCCCTCGGACTACTAACCCGACCCGCCGCCGGCGGCCACGCTGTTACTTGACATCCTATTACTTCCACCCCCTGGGTACGCCGATACCCATCCGGGGTCGGCCGTGCCCGCTTCTCATCTCAGGAGATCCACATGACCGACCTCAACGCTGGCCAACCGGCCCTGCTCACCACCGTCAGCCTGACCGACTTCATCGCCGAGTTCGGCGAGGGTCTGCTCGACTCCCTCAACCGTTCCAACCCACCGGTCTATGCCGGCGCTGCTCACCCCGGGCGCCAGGCCGTGATGGCGGGCCTCAAACGCACCCCCTTCCCGGCGCAAGCCGATGTCGTCCAGGCGATCGCTGCGCTGCTACTCGACCGCGGCGAACAGGCCGGCATCATCAACGCCGAGATGGGGACCGGAAAGACCATGATGGCCATCGCCGTGGCAGCTGTACTTCACGCCGAGAGCTATCGCCGCACCCTGGTCGTCTCCCCGCCCCACCTGGTCTACAAGTGGCGGCGCGAGATCCTCGAAACCGTCCCGGGCGCGCGCGTCTGGGTACTCAACGGGCCGGACACCCTGGTGAAGCTGCTCAAGCTCCGCCAGGCCCTGGGCGAGCCGTACGATGGTCGTCAGGAGTTTTTCATCCTGGGCCGCGTGCGGATGCGGATGGGCTTCCACTGGCGGCTGGCGTGCGGTACGCGCCGCGCCGCCGGCGGAAGGCGACTGGCCTGCTGTACAGACTGTGGTCGCGTGCTCGAGGACGAGGAAGGTAACTACCTCACCCTGGAGGACTTCCAGCGCGAGGAGCGACGCCGGCAGTGCCCGAAGTGCAAGGCGCCCCTCTGGACGCTGATGCGCCCGGGCAAGACCGCCGGTGGTGACAGGCGCAGCGTGATCCTCAAGTCGATGTGCCGCATACCGACCATCGGTCCCATCCGGGCCGAGAAGTTGGTGGCGGACTTCGGCGAAGAGTTTCTCGCCACGATGCTGGCTGACAACGTCCACGAGTTCATCAACCTGATGGACGCCAAGGGCAACTTCGTCTTCAGTGACCGCCAGGCCAAGCGCATGGAGCGGGCGATGGCCAACCTGGAATTTGGCTTCGGCGAGGGCGGCTACCAGCCAACCGAGTTCATCAAGCGCTACTTGCCGGACGGCTACTTCGACCTGCTGGTGGTGGACGAGGGACACGAGTACAAGAACAGCGGCTCGGCCCAAGGCCAGGCCATGGGGGTGCTGGCAGCGAAAGCGCGCAAGACGCTACTGCTGACGGGCACGCTCATGGGCGGCTATGCCGATGACCTGTTCTACCTTTTGTTCCGGATCCTCTCCCGGCGCATGATCGAGGACGGCTACCGACCGAACGCGCGCGGCAGCATGGCCCCTGCGGCCATGTCGTTCATGCGCGACCACGGCGTGCTCAAGGACATCTACACCGAGCGCGACAGCCAATCGCACAAGACGGCCCGGGGCAAGAAGCTCTCGGTACGGACGGTGAAGGCCCCAGGCTTCGGCCCCAAAGGCATCCACCGCTTCGTGCTGCCCTTTACCGTGTTTCTCAAGCTCAAGGACATCGGCGGCAATGTGCTGCCGGCATACCAGGAGGAGTTCGTCGACATCCCGATGCAGGCGCAGCAGGACGCGGCCTATCGGCAGCTGGCCAGCAAACTGACCGCGGAGCTTCGCCAGGCCCTAGCACGGCGAGATACCACCCTACTCGGGGTAGTGCTCAACGTGCTGCTAGCCTGGCCGGACTGCTGTTTCCGGCCGGAGGTGGTGAAACACCCCCGGACCCGGGACACCCTGGCCAGGGTCGACGCGATCTTCGACGAAGATCAGGCCAGCCCCAAGGAGGAGGCGCTGATCGAGCTGTGCCGTCAGGAGAAGGCACTGGGCCGCAAGGTGCTGGCCTACACCGTCTACAGCGGCACCCGGGACACGACCAGTAGGCTCAAGCGGTTGCTCGAGCAAGCAGGTCTGAAGGTGGCGGTACTGCGTGCTTCGGTGGACACGGCCAGGCGCGAGGATTGGATCCTCGACCAGGTCGACCGCGGCGTCGACGTGCTGGTCACCAACCCGGAGCTGGTGAAGACCGGTCTGGATCTGCTGGACTTCCCGACCATCGTCTTCCTGCAGACGGGCTACAACGTCTACACCCTGCAGCAGGCAGCGCGCCGGTCGTGGCGGATCGGTCAGAAGCAAGCGGTACGGGTGCTATTCTTCGGCTACGCCGGCAGCTCGCAGATCACCTGCCTGCAGCTGATGGCCAAGAAGATCACGGTGGCTCAGAGCACGTCGGGAGACGTTCCAGAGTCAGGGCTCGATGCGTTGAACCAGGATGGTGATTCGGTCGAGATGGCGTTGGCGAGGCAATTGGTCAACGGCTGACTACAGCCCCTCTTCAGAGGGGCTTTTTATTAACAACTCCTTGTCGTCTGCTGAGACTGCGACCACCATTTGGGGCATGAGGTAAAAGCAGGTGAGTTACACGGTCGGCGAGCGTGATCATGGCAACGTCTGCGGACTGACCAACTGGCGGCGCTACCACCGCCGTGCCCAGGTGCTGCACGTCGAGCCCGAGCGCGCCGTGTCAAGGCTAAGAAGAGATGTCGCGCTGACAGCTAAGTAAAAATGTCATTATGGCCTTACGGCCGAGCCTAACTCTTATCTGAGTGACATCAATAGTTGGTACCTAGCTCTGCCTTTCTGAGAGTTAGATAAGCGTGTCATGTGCGCAGACTAGTCCGGCGCGTGAAGGTCAGGATGAATGCCGTTCGACCTCCTTGGGAGGTACATGAAATCGTGCCACCATGCGCTTGCATCAGTGACCGGGCAATCGCTAACCCAAGCCCTGCGTTCCCATCACCTTCGCGGCGTGCAGGATCCACCCGATAGAACCGGTCGAAGATCTTCGCCAGGTGCTCCGGCGGAATTTCGGGGCCGGGGTTTTCTATCCGAAGCTCTACACGGCTGCCATAGTCCTGGATGTAGACCTCAATCGTCTCTCCAGAAGGGGTATAGCGCAGGGCATTGGACAGCAGATTCGACACGACACGGTCGATCATCACGCTATCCGCAAAGATCAAGGCGCTTCCCGATGCCTTGAGCTGGATACCCTTATCCTCAGCCAGAAGCTCGTAGTATCCGAACAGCTTGCCGATGACCCTACCCAAATCCAGCTCGACCGGTTCAGGTACGATCAGGCCGTTGTCGGACTTGGCCAGGAACAGCATGCCGTCGATGATTCCCGACAGGCGATTGAGCTCTTCCAGGTTGGAGGTCAGATTCTCCTCGTACACGTCCGAGTCCCGCTTTTGGGCCAGGATCACCTCGGTATGAGTCCGCAGGTTGCTGATCGGGGTTCGTAGCTCGTGTGCGATGTCGGCAGAAAAATTCGATAGACGTATGAACGAGTCGTCCAGGCGACCGAGCATGGAATTGAAGGCGGTGATGAGCTCGCGTAACTCATCGGGCACGGGCTCCAGAGGAATACGCTCCTTCAAGGAGCCTGCGGACATCGAGGCGGCTGTCTGGGTCACCTTGGCCACCGGCCGCAGCCCATTCTTGGCAACCAGCCAACCAAGTGCGGCACTCAGCACGGTGCTGGCTAGCAGAACGCCCCAGAACCAGCGCTCCAGCATGGCGAAGAAGTGCATATGCGTCGTGACGTCCAGTACCAACCACATGGTCAGCGGAGCAGTGGCCTCCGACGACGAGACTGGCGCCTTCAAGGCCCTGAACATGTGTCCGTCACTTTCCCACTCCCACACGCCATCGTGCTCGGTCGCCTGAGCCAGGGACGGCACCGATGACTGGGGAGGCTCTGCAAAAAAGAGGCTTCCGTCAGCCTGGAGAAATACCGCGCTGAGATCGGGATGTGCTCCCAGTAGCGTGTGCCAGCGAATCTTGAGCTGGTCCGAATTCGCGCCGGGCTCTTTAGCGATCTGGGTGATCGCTTCCAGCTTTTCTTCCAGAGCCTGGGCATCCAGAGCACGAAAATGGTGGCGGCTCAGCTCGTTGAAAGCGATGCCCACGATGATGAGGACAGCGACGACCGCGGCTACAAACATGAGGCTGAGGCGGAAGGTAAGTGAACCTGGCTTCATCCTTCGTCCTGCACGTCTAGCCTGTAGCCCATTCCACGGCAGGTGTGGAGAAGTTTCGCCTCGAAGTCATCGTCAATCTTGGCCCTTAACCGCCGAATCGCCACCTCGATGACATTCGTATCGCTATCGAAATTCATGTCCCATACTTGTGATGCGATAAGAGATTTTGACAGGACCTCGCCTCGCCGACGCATCAACAACTCCAGCAAGGCGAACTCTTTAGCGGTAAGGTCAATTCGCTTGCCGCCCCGCGTGGCGCGGCGCTTGAGTAGGTCAACCTGTAGATCTCCGATCTGCAGGTTCGTTTGAACCGGCGGGCTGGCGTTCCCGCGCCTTAATAGAGTTCGAACACGTGCCAGCAGCTCTGAAAAGGCAAAGGGCTTGATCAGGTAGTCATCGGCGCCCAGCTCTAATCCTTTGACTCGGTCATCCACGCCATCCCTTGCCGTCAGAAACAGCACCGGTACCGACTGACCTGCAGCACGCAGGCGTGTTACCACCCCCCAACCATCGAGGCCGGGCATCATCACGTCGAGAATCAGCAGGTCATAGGCTTCAGTCTGCATCTGATCGATGGCATCCGTTCCAGTGACCACTCGATCTACCGTGAAGCCAGCCTCTCGCAGGCCCTGCTGCAGATAGATTCCTGTCTTGGGTTCGTCTTCGGCTACCAGCAGTTTCATGCTTCACCCTCGGGGACACGATCTTGGCGAGACGGCACGACGGGGCCAGGCAAACTTACTTCCCCGCTTCCATCTCGGGAGACAGCGTACCAAGCCAAGCAATCAGTCCTAGCACCAAAATGGCGGAGCCTAGCTCCAGTGCCATGCTGTAACGGATAGACCGTGCCGCACGCGTGTAATCGCCTTGGTGGACTGCTTGCTCCAATGCCGGGCTCAAGAGAAAGCGGTTGGCCGAAGCCAGCCCGATCATCACGACGAAAAGGCCCAGTTTGACCAGCAGCAGCAGGCCATAGGTGCTTTGTGCCAGACCCGTGATTTGGGGTCCGACGATGAGCAGATAGTTCATCACACCCGTGAAGACGATCAGCACCACGATCACCGCACCGGCTCGCTCAAAGCCGGTAAGCGTGCGCGAGAGGATCTGGACTGATGCCTGCGTTTCCGATTTGCTGGGCCGCAGCAATAGGGCAAAAGCCACCAGCGCGCCGAACCAGCCACCACTGGCCCACAGGTGGAGAATGTCTGCGCTGAAGTGCCAGAAGCGGCGCAAGCCTTCGTCCATAGCGCCGTGCCCAGTCCACGCCAGCGTGGCCAGCGCCACGCCTGCCAGCAGCGAAACCACGAGCAGGCTCGCTAATGGCCAACGAGGATTGAAGGCAATGGCCACAGCAGCGGCCACGAGGGCGGCCATACGGATAAGCCAGGCGGTGCCAAGCTCCGTCTCGGCGATCATCATCTCAACATGCGGTATGGCCTCGCCCCATTCCTCAACCCCGCTCATAGCCTTGGCCATTTGCACCATGGACACGACCGAGAGCAAGAGGCCCGTCGCCGCGCTTGTAGCCAGCAGAGGCAAGAACGGCAATACCATGCCCGAGCGGCGCTCAGGGCCACGCAAACTATAAAGGCCGAAGAGCGCCAGCCCGAACAGCATCATCAAATCGGCATACAACGCGAAGCGAAGTCCGATGCTGAACGGATCTTCCATACTTACTTGACCTTGAATGTCACGCTACCGGTGATGGGGTGGGTATCTGATGACACTGCCCGCCAATCAACCTTGTAGGTGCCGGCCGTCAACGGCGAGGCAGGTGCGATGACCATGGTCTTCGGATCACTGCCACCCGAAACAGCCGCCTTGACCGCCATCGGCGGATGCTCCATACCAGGCATCGCCGTCATGACCAGTTTCGCGCCGGAAAACTGAGTGACCAGGTTTTCAGAAAAGTGCAGCTCGATCTTTGCCGGGGCGGCGCCTTCAGCTCCTTCGGCAGGCGTCGAAGACACCAGCTTGGGATGGGCTTGAGCCAGGACGCTAAACAGCATTCCAGCGGCAAAGAGCGTTATGAAAGGTGCACGATTGAACATGCGAACTCCTACAGCCCAAGGGGCGTTCGTGGGGAATGAGATTTGGTGTCTGGTTAGAACCACATACGTACACCCAGGACCAGTCGGGCTTCGCTGCGGTCTTCCCCTTCCTCCCGGGCAAAATCGGCAGTGTTGCCATAGGAGCGGTTCCAGCTGACACCAATGTACGGGGCGAACTCTCGGTAGATTTCGTACCGCAAACGCACTCCGACTTCCGTCTCGGACAAGCCAGAGCCGATTCCGCGTTTTGGGTCGTTCTGCCCGTAAAAATTGGCTTCGGCGGTTGGCTGCAAGATCAGGCGATTGGTCAGCAGGATGTCGTAGTCGCCCTCCAGCCTCAACGCCGTTTGGCCACCCTCTCCGAGGAAAGCAGTCGCTTCGGCCTCGAAGTTGTATAAGGCCAGGCCTTGGAGGCCAAACGCGGCCCACGTCTGTGACGGTCCTGGTTTGAAGTCCTGCCGTACGCCACCAACCACGTCCCACCACGGGCCGATGGAGTGGCCCCACAACGCTTGTAGCTCGGCGGATTCGGTTTTGCCGTTGGAGCGCTCCCCCTCGGAGCGAATCCACAGCCGGTCAATATCCCCCCCTACCCAACCATTGACGTCCCAATTCAGCACACTGCCGTTATCAGCGTTCTGCCACTCAAGCTGATCGAACAACAGGAAGTAGTTGAGGGCATCGTCATGGACCGTATGACCTTTACCACTTTGATAGACGGCCGCCCGGTTGGCATCCGTAATGGGCGGAATAGGTGTGCGGCTTTGCGTGGGGGCTGCTGGCTTGCTGGGCGCCATGGTGGTCATTCCAGAGTCCATACCCTGCATCTGGCTGTGGTCCATGCCCTGCATCTTGGAGTGATCCATACCCTGCATCTGGCTGTGGTCCATGCCCTGCATCTTGGAGTGATCCATCCCCTGCATTTGGCTGTGGTCCATGTCAGAACTGACCGCTTCAGCAGCAAAGGCATAAACCGGTGCGATGGTGAAGCTGGTAACTGCAAGCAGCGAACAAACGTGGAGTCGATTCAACACGGTCACTGGCTTCACTCCTCTACCCGGACTTCGCGGAACATACCCATCTCCATGTGGTACAGCAGATGGCAGTGGTAGGCCCATCGCCCCAGGGCGTCGGCGGTGACGCGATAGCTGCGCTTGGATCCGGGTGGCATGTCGATGGTGTGCTTGCGAACCAGGAAGTTGCCTTCCTCGTCCTCCAGGTCGCTCCACATGCCGTGCAGGTGAATTGGGTGCGTCATCATCGTGTCGTTCACCAGCACGATCCTCACACGCTCCCCGTATTTGAGAACCAGAGGGTGAGCTTCGGAGAACTTGATCCCATCGAAGGACCAGGCAAACTTCTCCATGTGTCCTGTCAGATGTAGCTCGATGGTACGGCTTGGCTCGCGGCCATCAGGGTCTTCGAAAGTGCTTTTGAGGTCGGCGTAGGTGAGTACCTTGCGTCCGTTGTTACGCAGGCCCAGGCCGGGGTCATTCAATTTGGCGGTAGGCGTCATCGCCTGCATGTCGACCAGCGGGTTGTTCTTCTCACTCGCAGGATGACTTTGCATCGTCATGCCGCCCATTCCAGACATCGAACCATGGTCCATCCCCGCCATAGCGCTGTGGTCCATGCCCTGTACGGAGGACATCTTGCTGTGGTCCATGGCTGGCATGGGGCTGCCTCCCATGCTGCTCATGGTCTGCATATCATCACCGGCCGCCGAATTCGTACCCTTCATGCTGCCGTGGTCCATGCCGCCATGGTCCATACCGCCCATACCCATGTCGTCCATCGTGACCAAGGGGCGAGGATCAAGCGGAGGGACTGGAGCCACCAAGCCATCCCGCACGGCAAGGGTGCCGCGGGCATAGCCGGTACGATCCATTGACTGGGCGAAGACCGTGTAAGCCTCGCCTGTAGGCTCGACGATGACATCGTAGGTTTCGGCCACGGCGATACGAAGCTCGTCGACCTCAACCGGGTTCACGTAAAGACCATCAGACGCTACTACGGTCATTTTCAGGCCTGGGATACGGATGTCGAAGTACGTCATGGCGGAGCCATTGATGAATCGAAGCCGTAGCTTCTCACCAGGACGGAACAGGCCTGTCCAATTCATGTTCGGAGCCTGGCCATTGAGCAGGTAGGTGTAGGTTGCGCCGCTTACATCCGCAAGGTCCGTGGGATTCATCTTCATCTCAGCCCACATCTTGCGATCCGCCAGCGTCGCGGCCCAGCCCTTGTCAGCGACGTCGTTGACGAAGTCGCCAACGGTGCGCTTGTGGAAGTTGTAGTAGTCGGACTGTTTTTTCAGCGTGCGCATCAGCGAAGCCGGATCTTCATCCGTCCAGTCCGTCAGCATCACCACATGCTCACGATCGTATTTGAAAGGCTCGGGCTCCTTCGCCTCGATGACAAGGGGGCCGTAGACCCCTACCTGTTCTTGGAAGCCTGAGTGGCTGTGATACCAGTAGGTCCCGTTCTGTTGGAGCTTGAATTGATAAACGTACATCCCGCCCGGCTCAATGCCTGCGAAACTCAGGCCCGGCACCCCGTCCATGTTTGGCGGAAGGATGATGCCGTGCCAGTGAATCGAGGTGGCCGCATCAAGCTTGTTGCGCACGCGAAGCGTCACCGTGTCGCCCTCCTTCCATCGCAAAAGGGGCCCTGGCAATCCGCCGTTGATCACCATCGCTGTGCGACGCTTGCCGGTAATGTTCACTGGCATCTCGCCAATCGACAGGTCGAACTCCGTGCCCGTCAGAGTGCTGAGCGCCGTTGAGCCAGCTGCTGCCCAACTGGGAGAACGCCACAAGCCCAGTCCCCCCAGCATGCCTGCAGCCGCGAGGCCTTTGACGAAGGTACGTCGAGAGGTTCTTGATTCCATACGAGCAGGCCCTGGTAGGGAGGACGGCAGTGGCGCCGTGCACAGGAGTTAGAAGATTAGGCGGAAAGATGTCATAGCGCTTTGTAGGGCGCGATTACATTTCTGTAAGCATTAGGTGGCCGCTCCACTAGCAGCAAACCTTGCCGCCCTCATCCTTTTTTTCTTTAGACATCCCGGCTAGCCTCGGCTCGGCTTTTTCGCTTTGCGCTGCTTGTTGGGCGTCCATCATGCGAGTGAAGACGCGATCGGCGCCCCCTTCAGCAAAAGCAGACGAGGAAAGGGTGAAAGCAAGAGCGAGGAACACAGCTTTAGAAAGGTTCATGACGAAGCACCTCAGGCAAACACAGCGGCACATGCCGCGGACCACAAGGTAGCGCTGGAAAGCTTTCAGTAGACTGAGCCGAGGATTACAAAGTAGTCAGCTTTCGACCCGGAACCCTCGTATTCCAATGCCCTGTGCATACCTGTTGAGCGTATCGAGTGACCGAAATACCCTTACTACTTCGCGTCTAGAGCGGAGAGGAAAATGTCGGCTCTCTTTGCTGTAACGCACCTGCAATTGCCACCCATGGCCGTCGGGACCTGGAATTGCGCGCACGTCGTATGCGGCCCCGGCCGCTACAAGCGCACTGAGCCCTTCAGCGCTGATTGACTGACGCATGACGGCTACGCTTCGGAGGCCGGCTTTTATCGAGGGCAGCCACGATATCCTCCGGCATGAAATCTTTCGCCTTCTTCTTCGGCGGCTCTTGGCGCTGCGCTTTGGTTGGCTTTGGATTGCGAGGTACCGCTTGGGACCGACGGCTATCGCGCTGCTCTTGCATCCGCTGCGCGACCTGCAAGACGTGGCCCAGCCGCTTGTTTTCCACGATGGTGCCTTGGCTGACCTCAGGCAACTGATCCAACGTCTCGTAGGAAAAGAGAATCCCTGCTGAACGGACCTCAATCCGGCCGTCAGGGTAGTGATAGATCTCTGCGTATCGGCCTGCTAAAGCTCGTGCTTGTAGCGTGTCGTGCAGGACATAGAGACGTCTGTCGTACTGCAGCGTGAGGCTTTTCGATACCCGCCGCGGTTCCCGCCATGTGAAGGTTAGAGACAGGTCCTAGTCGTCGCGTACTGGCCGGTGTTACGGCCAAATAGTAATGTCGCGATCCAGCCAGATAGAAATGTCCCGATCACGTATGGCAGCTAGCCTAGCGGCTTTGCAGCCGATGCGGAGCGATCAGGATGTCAGCCTACGAGCGGATCACGATGAGCCTACGCGAAGTCGATCGCCTCAAGGTCATCCAGGCGGTGACCGAGGGTTTCCTTACGCCCACACGCGCCGCCCAGCGCCTGCAGCTGAGTACCCGGCAGGTTCACCGCCTGGTGCAGCGTTACCGGGACGCCGGCGTTTCGGGCCTGACCTCACGTAAGCGCGGCCAGCCCAGCAATCATCAGCTGCGGCCTGGCCTTGAGCAGCGTGCCGCCGCTCTAATCCGGCAGCACTACCAGGATTTCGGTCCCACGCTTGCGGCCGAAAAGCTCGTTGAATGTCACGGCTTACGCCTGGCCAAGGAAACCGTCCGGCGCATCATGATGGATGCCGGGTTATGGACGCCGCGTCGGCAGCGACCGCCCAAGGTGTACCAGCCACGCAATCGCCGGGCCTGCCTGGGCGAGCTGATCCAGATCGATGGCAGCGATCATCGATGGTACGAGGACCGAGCACCGGCATGCACCCTTCTGGTCTACATCGACGACGCCACCAGTCGCCTGATGCACCTAGCCTTCACCCGCAGCGAATCGACCTTCAGCTACTTCCAGGCTACCCGGGCCTACTTGGAGCACCACGGTAAGCCCTTGGCGCTCTACAGCGACAAGGCCAGTGTGTTTCGAGTCAACAGCAAAGATGCTCAGGGTGGCAATGGCCACACGCAGTTCGCCAGGGCCATGTTCGAGCTGAACATCGATACCTTCTGCGCCAACTCCAGCCAGGCTAAGGGCCGCGTGGAGCGAGCCCATCTCACCTTGCAGGATCGCCTGGTCAAAGAATTGCGACTACGAAACATCAGCACCGTCGACGCCGCTAACGCTTATCTGCCGCTTTTCATGGCCGATTACAATCGCCGCTTCGGTAAAATTGCCCGCTCGGATTTCGATGCGCACCGGCCTGTCAAGGCTAAATAGAAATGTCGCTCTGGTGACTAAGTAGAAATGTCTGTCTCACCGGCGCAGTAATCTTGTTGTGGACCGCTGACGAAAGTGCGCAGGCGCAAACGTCCACTGTGCAGGTCACGGTTGCAACGTTCAACGCGCTGGGTGGTGGTAGGTGGTGTTCGATTCGGGCTGCTCAACTTGCTACAAGGGGATGATGAGTGCCTGAAAGCAATCAAAACATTCGCCTCACCTACCTCCGCGTTAGGAGTTGAGCTGGACCGCAGCTTTTTCTAATGCTTTAGATTCTGGCTCGAGTTTTCCTTCTTCCTTCTGTCGCGCGCGGGGTGGGTGAGTAGGAAGTTGGAGCGCGGGCAAAAGGGGGGCAGGTGGTGCCTGTGAAGCTGGTTTTTTCTAGGGCAGTATATTTTTAGGTGTGCAGAAAGCGCCACAGGGCGCTTTCTGTCCGAGCCTCAGATGCGCGGCATCAATCGTCTACGGCCAAACAGACGCGTAGCCTCAGTTGGTCGCTTTGACGTTGGATGCTTTATCCGGCTGACGCCCTTCCTGCGCCAGCGTTTCATGCATCTCTCGATGCTGCTGGAGCGCCGCCTGGCTATCGCGGAAATCTTCGTTGTGCGAGATCGAGCGCTCGCTGCCATCTGCGGCATAGCTGAGGCCCGCAACGGCGAGGGTGGCGGCAAACAGGGCAGTTTTAAGGAACGTCATGGTGTTTCTCCTTCTAGAGTGCAGCGTGGGTATAAGAGCCACTCTAGAGGGGCGCGGCTAACGCCAGGATGAGCCGCGCATTACAATCCTGTCATCCTGCCGGGGGCTGTTCGCGACGGCGCAGGACGCTGTGGTAGAGCGCAGGCAAGACCAGCAGTGTCAGGGCAGTGGAGGACAGGATGCCGCCGATCACCACGGTCGCTAGCGGGCGCTGTACCTCCGCCCCGGTGCCTGTCGCCAGGGCCATGGGAATGAAGCCCAACGAGGCCACCAGCGCCGTCATCAGCACCGGCCGCAGGCGGACCAGCGCGCCCTCGCGCACGGCGATATCCAGCGGCTTGCCCTCCTCCAGCAGGCCACGGATGAAGGAGACCATCACCAAGCCATTGAGCACCGCGACGCCTGACAGTGCGATGAAGCCCACACCGGCCGAGATCGACAAGGGAATGTCCCGCAACCACAACGCCAATACCCCGCCTGTCAAGGCGAAGGGAATGCCGGTAAAGACCACGAGGCCGTCGCGCAGATTGCCGAACATCATGAACAGCAGCACGAACACCAGCAGCAAGGCCACCGGCACCACGAGTTGCAGGCGGGCGGCGGCGGCCTGTAGCTGCTCGAATTGGCCGCCCCAACTGGTCCAGTAGCCTACGGGAATTCGCACCTGGTCCGTGATGGCGGCAGTGGCATCCGTCACGAAGCTACCCAGGTCCCGATCGCGCACATTGGCACTGACGATCACCAGACGCTTACCGTCTTCACGGCTGACCTGATTCGGCCCCAGCACCGTTTCCAGGCGCGCCACATCGGCCAGGGGAATGAACTCGACGCGCCCTTCCACCGCCGGCAATGGAATGGGCAAGCGCGCCAGCACCGCCGGATCGCTACGCAGGGCTTCCGGGAGGCGGATCATCAGATCGAAGCGGCGATCGCCCTCGAAAAGCGTGCCGGCCTTGCGTCCGCCGAGCGCAGTTGCGACCACATCCTGGATGTCACCGACATTGAGGCCGTAGCGCGCGGCTCGCTCACGATCGATCTGCACGCTCAGCAGCGGCAACCCACCGGTCTGCTCTACCTTCACCTCGGCAGCGCCGGTGACCTTCTGCAACACCCTGGCGATGTCCGCAGCGGTCTTGTTCAGCACCGCCATGTCGTCGCCGAAGACCTTGACCGCCACATCGCTGCGCACGCCGGAAATCAACTCGTTGAATCTCAGCTGGATCGGTTGCGACAGCTCGTAATTGCTACCGGGTACACGCGCAGCCGCTGCTTCCAGCTCGGCCATCAGCTGCTCGCGGGACTTGCCTGGATCAGGCCACTGCGCCTTCGGCTTGAGCATCACGTAGCTATCAGAGATGTTCGGTGGCATCGGATCCGCGGCGATCTCGGCGGTGCCGGTACGCGCGAATACCCGCTCCACCTCGGGTACCTGATCCAGGATGGAGCGCTCCAGGCGCTGCTGCATGTCCACCGATTGCCCCAGGCCGGTACCCGGCACCCTGAGCGCCTGCAGCGCGAAATCACCTTCGCTCAAGCTGGGCACGAATTCACTGCCCAGGCGCAGGGCCAGCAACACCGTCAGCACCACGCTCAGGCCAGCGCCGGCGAACACCAGTGGCCGCCGACGCATGGCTGCATCCAGCGCGACGGCATACCCGCGCCGCGCCGCGCTCATCAGCCGATTGTCCTTCTCCTGCACCCGACCCGTGACGAACAGCGCCACGGCCGCCGGGACGAAAGTAATGGACAGCAACATGGCGCCCAACAGGGCGATCACCACGGTAAAGGCCATGGGATGGAACATCTTGCCTTCCACACCCGTCAGGGCGAACACCGGTAGATAGACCACCATGATGATCAGCTGCCCGAAGATGAGGGGTCTCCGCGCCTCGCGGGCGGCGGCGAACACTTCCTGGAAGCGCTCCCGGCGATCGAGCGCCCGACCGTGCCGTTCCTGGGCATGAGCCAGCCGGCGAATGGCATTCTCCACGATCACCACGGCGCCATCGACGATGATGCCGAAGTCGAGCGCACCCAGACTCATCAGGTTGGCGCTGACCCGATTCGCGGCCATGCCACTGAAGGTGAAGAGCATCGACAGCGGGATCACCAGCGCCGTGATCAACGCCGCGCGCAGATTGCCGAGGAAGACGAAGAGCACCGCGATGACCAGCAGCGCACCCTCTACAAGATTCTTGCGTACCGTAGCGATCGCCTTGTCCACCAGCGTGGTGCGGTCGTACACGGCGACCGCCTGCACGCCTTCCGGCAGGTTGCGGTTGATCTGCGCCAGGCGCTCGGCCACTGCCAGGGCCACCTCGCGGCTGTTCTCCCCCACCCGCATGAAGACGGTGCCAAGCACCGCCTCTTCGCCATTTTCGGTAGCTGCTCCGGAGCGTGACTCCTGCCCGACCCCGACCGTGGCCACATCCCGGATCCGTACCGGAGTACCGTCCACGGTAGCGAGCACGATGGTGGCGATATCCTCGACGGAGGCGAGCTGCCCCGGTACCCGAATCACCAGCTGCTCCCCGGCGCGCTCGATGAAACCGGCGCCGACATTGGCGTTGTTCCGCTCGAGCGCCATCGCCAATTGCTCTAGGGTGATGCGATAGCCTGCCAGCCGTTTGGGATCGGGCGCGATCTGATATTCCTTGGCATAGCCGCCAATGGTGTTGACTTCCGCCACCCCGGGCACGGTGCGCAACTGGGGTTTGACGATCCAGTCCTGGATCTCCCGCAGATCGGTGAGCGTATAGGCTTCGCCGTCAGCGCGGCGCGCCTGGGGCGCGGCCTTCACCGTCCAGAGGAAGATTTCCCCAAGCCCCGTGGACAGCGGACCCAGGTTGACCTCCACACCCTCTGGCAGGGCTTCGCGCGCACCCTGGAGGCGCTCGCTCACCTGCTGGCGAGCGAAGAACAGATCCGTCCCATCGGCGAAAATGACACTGATCTGGGCAAAGCCCGAACGCGACAACGAACGGGTCCGCTCCAGTCCCGGCAGGCCGGCCATGGCTGTTTCCAGCGGATAGGTGACCCGCTGCTCGACCTCCAGCGGCGAGGCGCCCGGTACTTCTGCATTGATCTGCACCTGGACGTTGGTGATGTCCGGCACCGCATCGATGGGCAGGTGGCGATAGCTGTAGATCCCGAGTGCAGCGATGCCGAGCGTGGCAAGCAGCACCAACCAGCGCTGCTCAATGGCGAAGCGAAGAATACGTTCGAACATGATGCGCCCTTAGTGGGAGTGCTCGGCCGAGCCCTTGCCCAGTTCCGACTTGAGAATGAAGCTACCGCGATCGGCCACCACCTGGCCGGCGCTCAAGCCCTGACGAATCTCTGTGCGCTCACTGTCCCGGACCCCGGTGACCACGGGTGTCGCCTGAAAGCCGTCTGCCGTCCGGACGAACACCACGGTGCGATCCTCCACGACATGCACGGCGCCATTGGGCACGCCAAGTACCTTGGCCCGTCGCTCGTCATCGAGCCGCACCGTAACGAACAGACCCGGGCGCCAGGCGCCCGCCGGATTGGCTAGGGTGACGCGCGCGGTCGCCGCCCGGGTCTGTTCGCCCAGCAGATTGCCAACATGCGCCACGGTGCCCTCGGTGCGGCTATCCAGCTCACCCGCGAGTACCTCCACCTTTCGGCCAACGGTGACTCGATCGAGGTCACGCGCAGGAACGGCGAACGTGGCCCAGACGCGGGACAGGTCGGTGAGCGTGAAGAGGTTGCTGGCTTCGTCCACCCGCTCACCCAGGACCAGGTGCTTCTCCACCACCACGCCGTCGAAGGGCGCGCGCAGCTGGTAGCGACTGCCGCCCTGAGCGGAGGCTGCTCCACCCAAGGCCTGTGCTTTTTGACGGGCGTTGCGTACAGCAATCTCGGCTTCCTGCAGTGTCTGCCGCGCCTGCAGTAGATCCTGCTCGGCGCTGATCCGCTCCTGCCAGAGGTTCTGCTCGCGGGCATACAGGGTGCGCGCCAGTTGCAGCCGCTGCTGCGCGGTCGCCAGCTCGCTGCGCACCTCGGAAAGCTGCTCGCTGGCAATGACTGCTAGCACCTGTCCCTTGCGCACCCGGTCTCCAAGATTCGCCTTCACCTCCTCGACGACGCCGGGCGTACGGGACACCACGTGAGCGGTACGATCTTCATCGAAGCGAATCTCGCCCGGAAGACTCAAAGAGGCGCCAACGCTCACCGGCGTGACCACCTGGGTTTCGATGCCGGCTGCTCGAATCTGCTCTGCGCTCAGCTCGACTTCGCCTTCGGCATGCGTCTCTTCGCCCTCGCCATGGGCGCCCTCGTTCGCGTCATGGCCGTCTTTGCCTTCGTCCAGAGCAGGGCGAGGCTGGGTCGCCTCAGCCTTGGCATCTGCCGATTTCATTAGGGGGGCAGCGGGTTCGGGGTGGTCGTGACCGGTGCCCGCCTGAATGGTACTGAATGGCAGCCCACCGCCAATTACTGCAATCAGCAGCGGCCGCAGCAGTCTCGGCCTGAATGAAGTCATGGTCATGCAAGAACTCCGCACCGGGTCTGATCCCGGGATCTGTAGCGTCATGGGGAGGTGAAGAGCGAGCCGTGGAGGCGTTCGAGGCGGGCCCAGGCATTGATCTGCGCACGTTGAGAGAGCAGGTACTGACCCCGAGCGGCAATGAGGGCGCGCTGGGCTTCCAGCACATCCAGCTGGGCAAAACGTCCCAGCGAGAAGCCGCGAGTTAGGTCATCGACCGTACGCTGGCCCGCCGGCAAAACCCGGTTGCGCAAGTCGTCGACGTCAGCTGATGCACTACGCCAGTCGCGCAGTGCCTGCAGGGTTTCGGCCTGGATCTGCAGCTCGGTCGCTCGCTGTAGATCCCGGGCCTGGTCAGCGCGACTGGACGCGGCGAGCAGGTTGCCCTGGTTGCGATCGAAGAGCGGTAGCGGGAGCGAGAAGCCCACCAGATTGACCCGCTCCCCCTCGAGCTCGTCGTATTGGCTGCCCAGGCTCACCCGCACGTCCGGATAGCGCTGGCTGCGCTGCAGATCGACGTCGGCATCCCCGGCGGCTACCTGCCGCCGCGCCTTGAGCATCGCCGGTGTCTGGCGGATCGCCTGCAGCAGTAGGGCTTCGCCGGGAGGTGCGGGCAGACGATCCAGGTCACCGACCGGCTCACCGAGCTCGGTCACGGAGACACCCAATTGGCGGGCAAGACTCACCCGCGCGTTGTCACGCTGCTGCAGTGCGCGTCTCAGCTCCAGCCGCTGGGTGACCTGTTCTACCTCCGCGCGGGTACCCGATACCGGTGAAATCTTGCCCGCTCGAATTTGCGCCCCTGAGCTGTCCAGGCTGCGCTGGGCCAGTGCCTGCGATTGCTCGGCGAGCCGCACCCCTTCAGCGGCCAGTAACAACTCGTAAAAACTCTGGATGACGTCCGCCCGGAGGGCATAGCGTCGCGCCTCGAGGTCCGCATTGACCACGCCAGCGTTGGCCTCGGCCACCGCCACCCGGGCGGCGCGCTTGCCACCCAGTTCAAAGGGCTGGGTGAGCGTGAGACTGCGCGTCTGACTGGCAGAGCGCGTGTCCTCGACCTCGAAGGCGAGTTCCGGGTTGGGCAGGAGGCCTGCCTGCTGCCGTGCACCTGCGGCCGCGGCGGTCTCCTGGCGGGCCGCCAGGTAGTCGGGATTGTCGCGCAGGGCCTGGGCCAGCGCCTGCTCCAGGGTCAGCGATGAGGCCTGGACCGGTCCGCCGGCGAGCAGCAGACCTAGCCCCAGCGCCAGACCCATCAGGCGCCATGGGGCGGGATATCGACATGGAAGGGATAACGGCACTGCAGCGACTCCTGTGCAGAAGGCGCGACGTTCGAAGAGATCGTCGCGTGATAGCGGAGCCGACTCTAGGGAGCGCCACCTATCGCTCCGGTGACGCCAACATTACAAAGCTGTAAGGAAGTTGCCGCCGTCCAGGTATACCGGCACGCTTGATCGCTTGACTCTCTAGCGGCTACAGGCTTCAGCCTCCGCAACATCCTCGACACGACTGATACAGACGATGCGCTTACTGATAGTGGAAGACGAAGCCCGCGCCGCGGATTATCTGCAGCAAGGCCTCACGGAGAATGGCTATGTGGTTGATCGCGCCGCGACCGGGATTGATGGTCTGCATCTGGCTGTGCAGCAGGATTACGACCTGATCCTGCTGGACATTAATCTGCCGACTATGGACGGTCTGGAGGTCCTGGAATTGCTGCGGCGACGCAAGCAGACCCGCGTGATGCTCCTAACGGGCCAGAGCCGAACCAGCGAGCGCGTCCGAGGACTGGACGCCGGCGCTGACGACTATCTGACCAAGCCGTTCGAGTTTCCGGAGTTGCTCGCCCGCATCCGCGCGTTGCTCAGACGCGGCGAAACGCGAGTGGTCAGTGATACCCTGCACCTGGCCGATCTTGAGCTGCATCCCTTTCGCCATCGTGCGTTTCGCGGGGACCAGCGCATCGACTTGACCAGCAAGGAATTCGCGCTACTTCACCTGCTCATGCAACGCCAGGGCGAAGTGCTCTCCCGCACCGAGATCATCTCGCGCGTTTGGGACATGAATTTCGACTGTGACACCAATGTGGTGGAAGTCGCCGTTCGACGCTTGCGGATGAAGGTCGATGAGCCCTTCGGGGAGGCGCTTATACATACAGTACGAGGCGTTGGCTACGTGATGGAGCGCCGTTCATGAGACCCATGAGCCTCGCCCTGCGCCTGGGGATGATCGTCACAGGCGTGGGCTTGCTGCTGGCTATCATCTTGGTCGTTATGGTGTACAGCGTTCTAGAGCGGGAGCTTGATAAGCGTGCTGTTGACCAGCTGCAAGCCAAATTAGGGCAGATCCAGCACAGCCTGGAAGAGCGTCCTGCAGATCCTACCAAAGCGCCTTGGCAGCACGTACTAGCTGACGCTCTGCTCGGCCACGATGAGCTGTCGGTCACCGTGCTTTCGGCGGAAGAGGACACACCCCTGTATGGGCTTGGCTCCCATGCCTATGCCGATGAGCTACGGCCGGGCCGTTGGCCAGACACCCAGACGTTGGCCTGGCATTCTGATGACGGCCACGATCTATTAACTATCCGGACTAGCCTGACCATCCCATCGCTGCCTCCACTACAGCTACTGCTCAGCCAGGACCGCAGCAGTGATAGATTTTTGTTGGATGCTTTCCTACGTGCAGCCTTGATAAGTCTGCCGATTCTGCTACTGCTGATTGGCGCCGCGGCGTGGTGGACGGGTTATCAGGGCCTTGCGCCGTTACGCCACTTCCGCCGTACTGCCCGTGCGATTACTACCCGGCAGCTGACATTGCGAGTGGATGACACCAATCTGCCTGCAGAAGTAGCTGATCTAGCCATCGCGCTGAACACGATGTTGGAGCGCCTCAATACGGGCGTGCAGCAACTAGACCGCTTTGCAGACGACGTTGCCCATGAATTGCGCGCCCCGCTCGGGATCCTCATAGGTCGAACGCAGATGGTACTTAGCCGGAAGCGTGACGAGGCCACGTATCAAAAGGCCTTGGAGGACTCCCTAGACGAACTGGACCGCTTGAGCCGTATTGTCGCGGACATGCTCCTCCTCGCGCGTCTGGACAGCCACGAACCGCTAACCTCACTGAGCCAAGTGGCCGTCGAGCAAGAGACACTTAAGGTCTGTAGCCTGTTTGAGGCTTATGCCGAAGCGCGCGAAATAGAGCTGGTAGTCAAAGGACAGCTTCAAGTCGAGGGCGACAAGTTGATGATCCAGCGTGCGCTATCGAACCTGCTATCAAACGCTATTCGCCACGCTTATCCAAGAACGGCTGTGATAGTAGAGCTTGCCGCGCAAGAGGAAGGTGGTGGATGGGCAGCTGTGATAAACCAAGGATCTCCCATAGATCCGGATGAGTTATCGAATGTCTTCAATCGCTTTTACCGGGCTGGCGATCAACCTACAGGCGGCAGTGGATTAGGGTTGGCGATCGTCCGCGCGATTATGATTTCTCACCGGGGCCTGGTGCATGCCGAATCTCATGAGGGAATGACGCGCTTCACGCTGACATTTCCTCCAGCAGTTACGCCCGTAACCAACTTTGATGAACAAGGCGAAGCGGAAGCGCTTTGTTCCCCCACCAATAGATAGGTGTGAGCACGATGCTGGTCGATATGGCAGCGTAGACATGTCAATAACTAACCCGGAGCTGTTATAGACAGGGCTGCATATGCAGGACTTCCCGACCAGCGTCTTTCTGCAGACGAACTACAACGTCTTCCAATGCAGCAAGCAGCGCGAGGATACTCGGGCAACCTGTTTATTCGTTTTTACGCATATACGAATGTACACATACCCCTGCCCATGAAGCTGCTTATCTCGCCCGAAACGATCGAGGTGCTGAAGCAGACCTTACGGCCTGCCCGAAGGCTGGGTAACCCAGTAACTGCAGTTGTGATTGGCGCGAGGATTTGCCGTGGGACACCTTTCAAACCCTCCCGGTCATCAACGAGGAATGCCAGCTTATTGGCGCAGCAACCTTAGCCCGTTGCCCACTACCAAGAGGCTGGCTCCCATATCGGCGAATACGGCCATCCACATGGTTGCTTGCCCAGTGAAGGTCAGCAGCAAAAAAGCGGCTTTTAGGCCAAGTGCAAGCACGATGTTTTGCAAGAGCACCTGAGCGGTGGCGCGAGAGAGCTTCACAAAGGTTGGAATCTTGCGCAGATCATCGTCCATGAGGGCCACGTCTGCTGTCTCGATGGCCGTGTCGGTGCCCGCAGCCCCCATCGCAAAGCCAATGTCGGCGCGTGCCAATGCCGGGGCATCGTTGATACCGTCTCCTACCATGCCGACCTTACTGGACTGGGCAAGCTGTTCGACTTCGCGCAGCTTGTCGGCCGGTAGCAGGTTACCTTGGGCGCGATCTATTCCGGCCTGAGCAGCAATCGCTTGGGCGGTATGTGGATTATCGCCCGTCAGGATCACGGTCTGGATACCCAGCGCATGCAGCTCGGCTATCGCATTGCGGCTGCTGTCCTTGATGGTGTCGGCGACAGCGAAGATCGCCAGTACATCGTCAGCCCCTACCAGCATCACCACGGTCTTGCCCTCGCTTTCGAGCGCCGTGATGCGCTGTTTCAGGTCCGAGGAGCACCCCCTCAATTCGTCGACCATTCGATGGTTGCCAAGATGATAGGTCTGTCCATCGATTACACCGCGTACGCCCTGGCCAGGCAGCGCGGCAAACTCCCCGACCTCTCGCAGCACCACACCGTCGCCAACGGCGGCTTTCGCGATGGCTTTGGATACCGGATGGTCAGAGCGGCTAGCGAGACTCGCTGCAATGCTGCGACTGCTATCGGTCAAGGCGCTGTTCAAGGAGATAGCGTCGGTCTGCTCGGGTTTGCCGTGGGTGAGCGTGCCGGTCTTGTCCAAGGCTAGCCACCGCAGCTTGCGACCATCCTCCAGATAAACGCCACCCTTGATGAGGATGCCTTGGCGTGCTGCAGCAGCCAGTCCGCTGACGATGGTGACCGGAGTGGAAATGACCAAGGCGCAGGGGCAGGCCACCACCAGCAGAATCAGGGCCCGATAGAGCCAATCCATCCAAGCTGCGCCCAGAAGCAGGGGAGGTAGTACCGCCACGGCAATTGCTAGCACGAAAACGGCAGGCGTATACCAGCGGGCGAATTGATCGACGAAGCGCTGGGTTGGAGCGCGGCTGCCTTGCGCCTCTTCCACCATTTGGATGATGCGTGCCAAGGTGGAGTTGCCGGCCACCGCCGTGACGCGATATTCGAAGGATCCAGACTCGTTGATAGTGCCGGCATAGACCGGATCGCCGGGGGCCTTTTCAACGGGAAGGCTTTCCCCAGTGATCGGCGCTTGGCTCACGGTGGAGCCGCCCTCTAGCAGCACACCATCGAGCGCGATGCGCTCGCCCGGCCGCACCCGCACCCGGCTACCGATAGCGACCTGCTTGGCCTCCACATCGAGCCAAGTACCGTCAGGCTGCTGCACCGTGGCTTGCTCGGGGGCTAGATCGAGTAGGTCCCGGATGGCATTGCGGGCACGATCCAGCGATTTGGCCTCAATGACCTCGGCGAGGGCGAATAACACCATCACCATCGCCGCTTCCGGCCAATGGCCGATCAACATGGCCCCGGTGACGGCAATCGACATTAGGGCGTTCATGTTGAGATTGCGGTTCTTAAGCGCTATCCAGCCCTTTTTGTAAGTGGACAACCCACCCAGGGAGATGGCAATCAACGCCAGTACCAGGACCGACCAATGATTGCCACCTAGATACCAGTACATGCCCTCAGCGGCTATTGCAGCAGCAAGAGAGAAGCCGAGCGGCAGCCACGGCGTCGAGTCGCTATAGGCCCTTGATGGTGGAGTGCGATAATTCTGGGTGTCCAGCTCCTGAGCTTCGAAGCCTAGCGACTGGATCGCATCGAGTACCTTGGCTAGCGCGCTGGCGGTATGACGCACAGTCAATGTGCGCTGCATCAGATTGAAGTCCAGATCAACTACACCAGGAAGAAGGGTGAGCTTTTTCCGAATCAGGGTCTCTTCGGTAGGGCAATCCATCTGGGCTATGCCAAGACGGGTAATCTGCGTGCTCGGGTCGTCTCCCTGACGCACCGCCTGCATACCGACCGCTGACAAGGCTTCTTCCAATGGGGTCAGCGAAGGCAGGTTGTGCCGTACGATCAGCGTGCGCTTCATCAGGTTGAATTCCAAGCCGACAACGCCGGACAAGCCCCCCAGCTTGCGCCGAATGAGCGCTTCCTCTGTGGGGCAGTCCATATTCTGAATAAGGTAGTGAGCTTCCCTAGCCTCGGCCAGGGCGCTGGCCGTCGGTTCGGGCGTAAGAAGAGGGCCTGACGCAGCCGAGCTGCAACCGCACCCCTTTGATCCGCAATCGCTCATGTCAGCCCCCACTTTCACCGTTGAATGGGGAGCATTACAATCCCTATAGTTACTATAGAGTCAAGCACTCAAGGCGGCCGAAGTGGACATGAGGATTGGGGAGCTAGCCCGGCTCACAGGATGCGAAGTTGTGACCATCCGCTACTTCGAGAAGGAAGGGCTGTTGTCGGAGCCAGCACGTAGCGCCGGGAATTACCGGTTGTACAGCAAGGCACACCTTGAGCAATTGCAGTTCGTTCTGCACTGCCGCACGCTGGACATGACGCATGCCGAGATTCGTGCCCTGCAGGGCCTGCGCGAAAACCCAAGGCAGGACTGTAGCGAGGTCAACGCGCTGCTGGATTCCCATCTCCAGCAGGTGGAGGCGCGGATCGTGGCATTACTGCAGCTAAAGCAGCACATGACTGCCTTACGTGAAAGGTGCGGTGGAACGCGCCCCATCGAGTCCTGCGGTATTCTGCAAGGGCTAGCGGATTGTTCTTTCCATACCCCAGGGCCTATTAGGACTAGTGAGCCTTGAGCCCACATTGGATATATCCGAACTCTGCAGGGAGACACTGAGCAGCAGCATGAGCACCCATTTCAGCTTTCTACTCTGAAGCCCCGTATCCCAACGCTCTGTGCATACCTATTGAGCGCGTCGAGCGACCGAAACACTCTCACCAATTCGCGCCGGTAGCGGAGAGGAAAATGTCGGCTTTCTTTGCTGTAGCGTACCTGTAGCTGCCATCCATGCCCCTCAGGGCCTGGAGTAGCACGCACATCCCAAGCGGCCCCGGCTGCAACTAGGGCGGCCAGGCCCTCAGCGCTAATCGACTGACGCATGACGGTTGCGCTTTGGGACGCAACTGGTGATTGCTGGGCTGGCCGCGCGTTCTGGAGATCAGCCCTGATACGCCGGTGTCCCGGTAACGCTGCACAAGGCGGTGAACCTGCCGTGTACTCAGCTGCAGCCGCTGGGCAGCGCGGGTAGGCGTGATAAAACCCTCAGTCACCGCCTGGATGACCTTGAGACGATCGACATCGCGTAGGCTCATCGTGATCCGCTCGTGGGCTGACATCCTGATCGCTCCGCATCGCTAGCAAAGCCGGTAGGCTAGCGGCCACAGGTGATCGGGACATTTCTATTTGGCTGGATCGCGACATTACTATTTGGCCGTAACACGCCGACTTCCGATAAGTAGCCATTCTGGTAAATCGGCCCCGACACCTGGCCGGGGCCTGGTGGCCAGACCCTATGGGTGTGGCTACCAGATTGCCAGTGCCTGGCCCTACAGTGCCGCCTCCTGTGTCGCCCGGCACCGATTGACGGTGCTGGTCGAGCACTCCAATAGCCTGGCCGTCCCGCGCACTGACATACCTTTGGCCAGGCACTCGCGAATTCGCGCGTGCAGCTTCTCATCCCGCGGTCGCCCTTTGTAGACCCCCGCCTCTTTCGCCTTGCGGATTCCCTGGGCCGCCCTGGCCCTGCGGGTCTCATAGTCTTTCCGGGCTGTCGCTGCCAGGAAATCCAGCAGCATTTGCGAGAGCGCGCGCGTCATCCACTCTTGGTACCCATCGGCGCCGGCAGAGGCTGGCCGCAACAGAGCATGGGTCATCGGCAGGTCGAGCGACACCACGTGCAGGCCCGCTTGGGCGATCCGGTCCCGCAACTGGTCCCAGGTCGCGCGGTCGAGACGTGTCAGACGGTCCACCGCTTCCACCAGCAGCACGTCCCCAGGTTCGGCATCTGCCAGAAGGCGCAGCAGCTCGCGACGGTCCAGCAGAGTGCCCGAAGCGTTTTCGACATAGGTCGCGGCGATCCGCGTCCCGTGCTCGGCGGCGAAGGTGCGCAGGGCCTCCCGGGCGCGGGTGGCGTCTTGATCGTCAGTAGAGGCACGAAGGTAGGCGCGAACGAACATGGCGGGCTCCGGTGTAGTCGTTTGGCGTATCGAAATATACCCGTAGTCGTTTGGGTCTGTTTGACTACTTTTCGCCACGCCTTGGGCCAGGCCGATAGGTGTAGCGCGTGAGGTACACCCTAATCGCACGGCAATTGCGCACGATGATAACGGGGCTATAGTGTAATTAGCGCGCACGCTATTTCGGAGATATCCATGAGCGACAATCAGTTTATCCAGCCTGTATTTGAGCCTTTCCGCATGCCGATTTTGCCGAAAGACCAAAACTTGGCCGACGAATTTTATCGTCGAATCATTCAGTGGGTGAACGACTTCCACCGAGATATCGGTGACGAATATGAGGTCGGAGGGCAGCTTGTTAGCTTCGGCAGGGAGGTAACTTTCTCTTTTACAAGCGTTGGCTATTGGAATCCGTCACTGATATCTTTTGTTGGTACAACATCTAATGGCGACCCGGTTGAGCTAGTACAACACGTCTCTCAGATCAGTATTCTTTTGATAAGACAGCGTCGAATCAACCCAGAAGAGCCTAAGCGTCCGATTGGATTTGCTAGCTGGGACGAATACGACGCTAAAATGCGCGCACTAAATGGAGAATAAAAACCTCTACCCAATTCAGTCTGGCCCCACATACACACCATAACATTGCTCTTTTATGAGCATTGAGCTGGCCACCCAAACTGACACATACATATAGTGCAACCCGACGTAGTTTGTTCTCTCCCACCGATGAGCAAAATACTCACCACTTGGCCGCTGTATTGCCTCTACAAAAGACTCATGATCATCACGTGAAGACCCTGCATTATCTAAAGCCTCCTGACCATTATTTACAACCCTGAATTTTACCAATACCTTATCAAACGAGCCTGACAGATTGAAGACCGCCTTGAAATCAATTCCATACGGCTTATCAATACGCCTACTACATGCATAATATTGATCATCCGAAATCAAATCTTTACCAGCCTTCAAAGTCCCACTTATCCTGATCGGACGATCTTCCCACTCAGGCTTAGGTAAGAGATCATAATAAGCCTTTTGCGACAAAACATATTTCTTGTAGTTAATCGCACCTTCACCCGGAATAGTGTAGTTAGGCGCTACATATAGCTCTTCTTCTTTAACCCCGTCTCGAACAACATAATGTGTCTCTACGACTCCCTCGTGCAGGTCTAGTAAGTCTCGGATGGATGCCCCAAGCATCACACGATTCTTAGGCGCACACTGTTGAAGCTTAGCTGCAACGTCTACATAAAAGGAAGTTGCTGTTACTTCAGACGCCCCACGATACCCATACATACCCCATAAAACTTGCTCTTCAGGCCCATAGTCAATGCCGATCCTTATTCCAACATCTTCGGCCAATGAAAGCTGTTCAAGCGTTGGACGGACGACCTGCCGCATGAACTCAACGAGGTAAGCACCGCAGTTCACGGCATCGATAGCGGAATTCCTAGGCGATTCACCGTTAGAACGGAAAAAGGCCAAAACGGCGTCGCCCATGATTCTGTGCACGTGCCCATCAAATGCACCGACTGTTTCTATCGCGCATTTAATTATTTGGTTCTTTATAAAGAAAACGGTTTCAGCGTCATAGAGCAAGCCTAGCTTTGTAGAGCCCTTGATATCCATGAATAAAGTAACAACATAACCATTACTTCTAGCACCTTGCTCCTCCAAATGAACAAAATGCGGATGCCCACCAATAACATTCCTATTAAACCCCCTTTTCCCAAACAGAGCCCGAATTTGGGACTGGATCCCAAAATCGTTGTCTTCAATTGGCAAAAAGGCCTTATTCATATCTTCTAGCGAATACGATTCAGAAACCATTCGACGGCTCACACCATCAAATACTGCATCCTTCCTAGTAACCGACCGCCCTACCTTGAGGTCACCTAAAGGAACAGTTGCATAGACATCCTTCAAGCTACGCATAACCTAACCCCTAACGAGTTGAAAACCACAAGAACTACGGTGCAGATCAAGAAGAACACCATTATATTCACGCAAGTTTTAGCTCTAGATACAAGCCTAAACTTTTCCTTAGTGACCGTCGCGACCTCATGAACTTGAATTGCCAGATCCCTCTGAAACTCATCAGCACTTATACCACTTAAAGCATCTGCATAAGTGTCAGGCGTAAAATTATCCGCAATCGAGCCGAAGAAGAAAATTGAAGGTTTATTTTTCCCCTGAACATTAGTTCGCAAATCTGGCCAGATAGTTTTCACAACAAAGTAGATACTTAGCAATGCAGCAAGGGCGGTTGCGGCCAAGAACAGCGTAATCAACAGCTCCACGGTACCACCACCGTGCATCAACTGGTCCGCCTTCAGTAGCACCCCACCGAACACAGCAACTGAAAATGAAGCTATCAGTCCGCAGCGCACATTCACCGCACTAATATATCCATCAAATCTTTTAAGGCAGTCCCACATCCCTGATATTCGAATCTTTTGCTCGTCTTCACTCGTCATACGCTGCCCCAAGATTCCTGTGGTATAGACACATAGCGATTATCGCCTAAATTTTCCAGACCTGATCGATCTTGGTCGTGAAGCCCTGGCTGAGCAACTCCCGTCTCATGCTCCAACCTGGTGCTTCGCGAATTCTAGCTGCGCGCAGTGTGCCGCGGCCGTACTTGCGGTTCACCGCATCAAGAGTGGCCATCAGCTGGTCTGCAATGGAAGGCTGCGCTGGCATGAACAGATCGCCGGTGATCTCGTCGCGCTGGCAGATTTGGGCTAGCAGGATTTCAGCCTTGGAGTAGGCGTACCCCTCCCGATAGATCCGGGCCAGGCCGAACTGGGCATACTGAATCAGCACCCGAGTGTCATCAGTGGGATATGGCAGCTGCAGGGTCACGCTATTGGCATAGCGTGGCTGATCGGCATTGAACATGCCGGTCTGAATGCCGACACGAAGGACCTGGCACAAGGATTTCTGTGCTCTGAGTTTTTCTGCGGCGCGAGACGTGTAACTGGCCACGGCCTCGGCCAGTGCCGAGAGTTGATACTGGCGGATGCCAAACATGCGGCTGCTACAGATCATCTGCTTCGGCGGCTCGACCTCCTCGAGGTCGAGACAGCGCACGCCCCGAAGCTCGCGGGCAGTCTTCTCCAGGACGACGCTGAATTGCTTGCGCAGCGACCAGGCATCGTACTGGGCGAGGTCCCACGCCGTCTGGATACCCATGGCCTCAAGCTTCACCTTGAGGCGACGGCCGACACCCCAGACCTCATCGACGGGCAGTTTGCGCAGCACCTTGTCACGTAGGTCTGGATCCCGGAGATCTACTACACCGCCCGTACGATCGACCCAACGCTTGGCAGCATGGTTGGCGAGCTTGGCAAGGGTCTTGGTGTTGGCGATCCCGACGCCGACCGGGATGCGTGTCCATTGGAAGACCTTGTCCTTGATAGACCGACCGACATCGATCAGCGGCTCCCGTATACCCGTGAGGTCAGCGAAACACTCATCGATGCTGTAGATCTCATACGCGGGCACCAGGCTGCAGATCGTACGCATCACTCGGTCGCTCATGTCGCCGTATAGCGCGTAGTTGGAGCTGAAGGCGACTACGCCCTGCTGACGCGCGAATTCGCGAAGCTGAAACCATGGCGCCGCCATCTTGATGCCCAGCTGCTTCGCTTCGGCGCTGCGCGCAATGACACAGCCATCGTTGTTGCTGAGGACCACCACCGGCACCCCGTTGAGGTCAGGCCTGAATACTCGCTCACAGCTGCAGTAGAAGCTGTTGCAATCAATGAGCGCATAGACCTGGTCAGGCATGACCGAGGCGCCGCAGGCAATCGGTAGCGATGCCCCAGACCTCGAATTCGTCTTCTTCCCGTACAGGGATCGGTTTGTAATGGCGATTGGCTGAGTGCAGCTCGTACTGGCCGCTGGCATTTCGCTGCAACGTCTTGATCAACGGCTCGCGGTTGAGCGCCGCGACCACGACATCTCCTGGCACCGCTTCACGTGCCCGCGTGATGATCAGCAAGTCATTCGGGAAGATGCCGAGGCCCATCATGCTGTCCCCGGTAGCGCGGACGATATAGGTATGCGGGGCCTTGATGTTCAGCAGGTCATCAAGCGAGATGACCGACTCGAGATGGTCCTGCGCGGGGGATGGGAACCCGCAGGGGACACGGAAGAGGAAGACCGGTAGGGCTGTTTCAGACGGAGCCAGATTGGCAACAAATTCGATAGACATGGCAAGGCGAGCCTCCTTTCGTCAGACTGTGTATTTATACAGTTAGCAAAGGAATCGCTATGCTGTCCATCTGACGTCACTCGTCGCCGACGACTGGAGATTTATACATGCCTAAGCCCACTCAGCGTGATCTGACCTACTGCACGCTAGCTCTGCTGCTGACGGTAAGAATTCACGGGACTGAAAGTGCCGTCCGCGATACGGCCAGGCGCTGCGTAAAGCTTCTTCCTAAGCGGCAGCGCGACCTGATGCTGAACGTCGTTCAGGCCCAGTACCCCCTGGATCTCGTCCGCCATATCGCCCGAAACCTAGATGCATGACATGGCCATTTCGATGGCAGGGGATCTCCAAGGCCAAGAGCTCTACCGATCCTGAACAGCTAGGAGCTTTCGAGCAGCTCCAGCAGCTCCTGTGCAGAGTTGCACTGAGGCGAAAGCAGAACCTGCCGTACCTTCTCATATGCGCGAGCGGCTTGCTCATAGGGCAGGTGACTCTCGTCATAGTGCCAGCCCGCTCTTGCCAGAGCTGCGCACTTCAACTGGCGTGCTGCACCCCATCCTTTCCAGTCTTCCCAGCTGGGCTGTGATCTGATGACGCCTACGCCTCGCCCAAGCTTTTCTAAGAAGCCGGTGTTGGCTTTCGCTTCAGCCTCAGCGAGCTCTGCGATCGCGCCTTCCACGTGTATATACCTCGGGAGAGGCCCTTCAATTCGGTACATTTCTGTGGCCGTGATCGGCTCAATATCACGAAGCTCGTCTTTAAATCGCATTGCTCAACATCCCACATAAAGAAGTGAAGGCATCTCGATAGCAACGGGAGACGAATCAGACTCCGTCGAAGCTAGCGATCCCTACCCGGAAGGGCTTCCATTCATTCTCCGGCGTACCAGGCAGGCAGATCGCCACGCTCACCTGCTGTCCAGCCTGTGGCTCCGCCGGCTTCATAGCCACATGACGGTAGGGCGTATGGTCAGGGACCCACATAGTCGAGCTCTGGCTCCGGTGGTATTCCCAGATGCCGTACCCGTTCGAGGTACTTACCTGGCGCTCCAGATTGATCACCCCACCTTTTTCCAGCCGAATCACTAGCACCTTGGTAGCCCTCTCAGCCAAAGCGCGCATCATAACCTGCCCGTTCTGAGCACCCGCCCAAAGGGCGACCTATGGGCTGTTGAACCTCAAAACCTAACCTTCTGAGACCTGGATAAGGTTTCCTACTGACCCCCTTCAGCGCTTCTGCGACCGTGCACGGCATCCTGTGCGAGGTCTCCTATGAAGCGCCCTTCCCTATCACAAACGCTCGTCGCCACTGGCTTTGCCGCCTTGTCTGGTGCCTGCCTGTATCTCTACGTTGAGCTGTCCCATGTCAATCGCGACCTGAACGCCACAGCTGACCAGAACACGGTCCACGCCATCACCCAACGTCTGGACAAGATGCAGGATCAGATGGATGGCTTCGCCGGCGGCAAGCCGGTCCAGGATGCGGACTTCCGGGCGAGCCAGCAGGCCCTATCACAGCGCATCGATACCGCCCAGGCCATGCTGGTGGAGATCCAGCGCGCCAATCAAACCGCGCTGCAAGGCATGGCCCAGTCTGGCGACCTGGTTGTGCTCGAGGCCAAGCTGGAAGGCCTGCAAAACGACCTGGGAGACCTGCGCAGAAAAGCAGTGGAGCCTGCCAAAGCACCGCCGCCGCTGATTGTTCCTAAGCAGCGCAGCGCGCCGGCAACTGCCCGCAAGTCCGAGCTGCCCAAGCCGATCGAGACGCCTCCTCCCTTCACCGTGGTCGGCATCGAGTACCGCGGCGGTGAGCGCTTCCTCTCCGTCGCGCCGCCCGGCAGCACTCAGCTCAGCGAGCTCTACCTGGTGCGCCCGGGCGACAACGTCGGCGGTACCCGCTGGCGGCTGGCCAATCTCGATGACCGCCAGGCGCAGTTCAGCGTCGACGGCGCGACCCGCACCCTTTCCGTCAAGTAGTAGAGGCAACTCATGCGTCCCCAGTCCCCTCTCTTACCGGCGAGCCTTGCGATCGCCCTCATCCTGCTCTCGCCATCCGCACCGGCACTCACCGCAGACCTTATCGCCCCCCAAGTCTTCTCGGGCGAAACGGGTAGCGCTGAACGCCAAAGCGCGGTCCAGCGTAACGACAGTGCCGTCGCCCAGGAATGGGGCCTGAGCAGTCAGGAATTCCAACGCTACCGGACCCTGATGCAGGGCAGTCGTGGCGTCTACTCGCCCGGTCTGGATCCGCTCACCGCCCTGGGCATCGAAGCCCAGTCCGATGCCGAGCGACGCCGCTACGCCGAGCTGCAGGTCCGCGCCGAGGCGCAGCGGGTGCAGAAGGAGCTGGCCTATGAACAGGCCTACCGCGACGCCTGGAATCGCCTGTACCCGAACCTACAGCCGGTGCAGGCCGGCGCCCAGGCAGCGCCCCAGGCAAGTCCAGCCGTGCGCGGCAATGGGCGGCTCGCCGTGTTCGTGACCGATAGCTGCGCCGCCTGCACCGAGCGGGTTCAGGCGCTGCAGAGCGCTGGCCAGGCCTTCGACCTCTACCTGATCGGCAGTCAGAACGACGATGCCCGGATCCGCCGCTGGGCGGTGCTCGCTGGCGTCGATCCGGCCAAGGTGCGCGGACGGCAGATTACCCTCAACCACGACGCCGGTCGCTGGGTCCAGCTGGGCCTGGGCGGCGAGCTGCCGGCCGTTGTCCGCGAGGTGAATGGGCAATGGCTACCGCAATGATCAAGGTGCTCGGCGCCGGTGTGATCCTGCAGGCACTTGCGATCGGCGCCGAGGCTTCCGAGACACCGCCCCCGGCCTATCAACTGGCCGCCCACCAGGCGGGCATCCCCTCCGAGGTGCTGTACTCGGTCGCCCTGCAGGAGAGTGGTACCCGACTGCGCGGCAGGGGCGCACAACTGATCCCCTGGCCCTGGACGCTCAATGTCGCCGGCGCGGGCTATCGCTTCGCCACCCGCGCCGATGCCTGCACTGCGCTATTGGTCGCGCTGAGCACCGCCGGCGCCAAGCGCGTCGACGTCGGCATCGCCCAGGTCAACATGGGCTGGAACGGCCATCGCTTCGGCCGCGGCGTCTCGCCCTGTGAGGCACTCAACCCCTACAAAAACCTGGAAGTCGCAGCGCAGATGCTTGCCGAGCTACGCGCCCAGGGCGGCGACTGGATCAACGTCGCCGGCCGCTATCACCGTCCTGCTGGCGGCGCCCCCGCTGCCAAGTACCGCGAGCTTTTCGCCAAACACCTAAGCCGGGTCACCGGCGTGACCTTGCTGGCCTCGAACCCATGAAGCAGATCCTCTCGCTCCTCATCCTGACCGTGACCCTGCCGCTGGCCGCCCAGGCCGCCAGTCTTACCGTGGTCGAAGACCGCGGCGGCGTCTCTGCCCTGCCCTACTACCAGAGCCTGAACCCGGAGCCGGTACAGGCACAGCGGCAAGCACCGCTGCCAGAGCCTGCCCAAGCCCTGGGCTTCCCCGTGCGATCGCAACGGCTCACCCCCGGCACCGTCCAAGGGCGCGCACTGAACGCACCGGGTCTGCAGCCGTTTTTCCTGATCGGTGATGACGACCTGTCTCGTCAGTGGCTGGCAAGCCGTGGCGAGACTCTGCAGCGCCTCGGCGCCGCTGGCCTGGCGGTCAATGTGGCCAGCGCCGAGCGCCTGGCCGCGATCCGCAGCTGGGCCCCTGGGCTGGCCATCAGCCCCGTCGTCGGCGATGACCTGGCTGCCCGCCTCGGGCTCAACCACTACCCCGTGCTCATCACCCCCACCGCTCTGGAGCAATAGGAGTCCCTCATGCCCAGCCCCCTATCCCCGTATATGACGCTGGTGATCCGTATGCCCGCCGGAGCCGCCGCTCGCGAAGCCCTTGCAGGCGACCTCGGCGTCTTGATCGACCTTCATGGCGGGGAGATCACAGGCCGCTCGCTGGATGATGAGCTGACCCTCTGCGAGCGCTTCGAAGCAGCGCTTCCACACAGCGAGGCCGAAGCCATTCGCGAGGAGCACGCCGCCGACATGGCGCTGCCAGGCGCTGGCGAGCTGGAGCGCTGACCATGGCCCGCAATCATGCCCTGGACACGCTGCTGCGGCCTGCGGTGGAGCTCTACACGGTGCAGGTGTGCCTGGCGATGGCCTTCCTATGCGTGTTCGCGCCCTGGGCCGTCGCCCTGACCCCGCTGTTCGGCCTGGTCACAGCCGTGGCCTTCCTGGTATTTGGTGCCTACCGCTTTCGCCAGGCGCTACGCGTGCTGCGCTACCGGCGCAACATCCGGCGCCTGTCGTTCTACAGCATGACCAGCAAGGAGATCCCGGTCAGCAACGAGCGCTTGTTCATCGGCAAGGGCTTTCGCTGGGAGCAGAAGCACACCCAGCGCCTGGTCGACACCTATCTGCCGCAGTACTCGCCCTATGTCGAGCCGTCGGAATGGACCAACAAGGCACGGCGCTTCGAGGCGCGCCTGGAGTTCGCGCCCTTCCCTCTCACCCTGCTGGCCAAAGCCACCGCCTGGGACAACCCCTGCAACCCTTTCCGACCGCTGCCACCCGTAGGCGGCCTACCGCGGCTGCACGGCATCGAACCCGACGAGCACGACGTCAACCTGCCGCTGGGCGAGCGGGTGGGTCACACCATCGTCCTGGGCACCACTCGGGTGGGCAAGACACGCGCGGCTCAGCTCTTCATCAGCCAGGACATCCGTCGCAAGCGCCGTCGGCGCCGGGCGTCCGTGCAGATGGGACGACGTACCCAGCGACCACATCGCTGGTCTCGCCGCCGCTCGGCCGATATGTCCGATGCAGCCAATGACAGCGAGTACGAACACGAGGTCGTCATCGTCATCGATCCCAAGGGCGATGCCGATCTACTGAAGAGCATGTGGCTCGACTGCAAGCAAGCCGGCCGCTTGAACGAATTCTACGTCTTCCATCTGGGCTGGCCAGACCAGTCCGCCCGCTACAACGCGGTGGGCCGCTTTGGTCGGATCTCCGAGGTGGCCACCCGCGTCGCGGGCCAGCTCTCCAGCGAGGGCAACTCGGCAGCGTTCAAGGAGTTCGCGTGGCGATTCGTCAACATCATTGCCCGGGCCCTGGTCGCCCTTGGCCGGCGCCCGGACTACCTGCAGATTCAGCAGCACGTAATCAATATTGAAGGGCTGTTCCTGGAGTACGCCCAGAAATACTTCGATGAGAATGATCCCAAGGCCTGGGAGAAGATCATCTTCATCGAGAGCAAGCTCAACGACAAGAATGTGCCCTTCAACATGAAGGGCCGGCCACTGCGCGTGATCGCCATTGACCAGTACCTGAACCAGACCCGCGTGACGGATCCGGTCATGGATGGCCTGCGCAGCGCAGTGCGCTACGACAAGACCTACTTCGACAAGATTGTCGCCTCGCTCCTGCCGCTGCTGGAGAAGCTCACCACTGGCCGTATGGCTGAGCTGATCTCGCCGGACTACCAGGATGTCAACGACCCACGCCCGATCTTCGACTGGATGCAGGTGGTGAGAAAGCGCGCGGTGGTCTACGTCGGCCTGGACGCCCTGTCCGACACCGAGGTCGCCGCGGCGGTTGGCAACTCGATGTTCTCCGACCTGGTCTCGGTGGCGGGCCATATCTACAAGTACGGCATCGATGATGGGTTGCCTGGGGGCTCGAGCGGTAAGGTCACCATCAACTTGCACTGCGACGAATTCAACGAGCTCATCGGCGACGAGTTCATCCCCATGATCAACAAGGGCGGCGGCGCCGGCATGCAGGTGACGGCCTACACCCAGACCCTGTCCGACATCGAGGCCAGGATCGGCAACCGTGCCAAAGCCGGGCAGGTAATCGGTAACTTCAACAACCTGCTCATGCTGCGGGTTCGTGAGACGGCAACGGCCGAGCTGCTCACCAATCAGCTACCCAAGGTGCAAGTGTTCACGGCGACGCCGGCGAGCAGCGCGAGCGATGCCGTCAACGGCAAGACGGCGTTCACGTCCAATACCCACGACCAGGTCAGCGCTACCAGTGTGCCCATGCTGGAACCGGCGCACATCATCGGCCTACCAAAAGGTCAATGCTTCGCCCTGATGGAGGGCGGCAACCTCTGGAAAATTCGCCTACCACTACCGGCGAACGACCCTGATGAGGTCATGCCGGCCAGTCTGCAGGAGCTGGCGGCCAAGATGCGCAAGTCTTACGAGGTTGGCCAAGCCAACGGCAGCGAATGGTGGGAGGCGCCTGGCCAGCGCCATGTCGCGGACGATCTGCCGCTGGATCTGCAAGACGACTTCAAGAAGATGACACAGGGATCGGAGGACGCGGCATGACCACCATCCTTGACCACGAGCACCCCAGAGGAGGCCGCTAATGGCCGACGTCGCTCAGCGCGCCCAACAGCAACAGGTCAAGGAGCAGACCTTCATCGGGTCGGTGCTCAGCTTCCCCTTCCACTTCATCGGCGTGATGTTCCTGTCCCTGGGCGGCGCCATCCTGGTCGACTGGCTCTGCCTCTACTTCCTCTGGCCAGAGGCCGGCTGGCACCACGCCAAGGGCATGCTCGATCACGAACTGGCCTGGCTGTCCCAGGGATTCCTGTCCAGCGTTGTGGTCCAGGAGCCCGGGCACACCGCGACCTGGCTGGTAGGGCTGCTCTATGACTGGCTGTTCGTGAAGACGGGGTTGGTCCACTGGCTGACCGGGATGCAGCAGCTGGCTGCCGCCGGCCCACGTGGCGAGTTGGATCTGCGCTACATGGCCGCGCAAGGCATCACCACGGTGCAGACCTACGGCCTGTCCGCCCTTTTCACTGTGTTGGTGTTCTGCGTGCGCCTGGTGATCTTGGTGCTCGCCGTGCCGCTCTTCGCTATGGCCGCTCTAGTTGGCTTCATCGACGGCCTGGTGAGGCGGGACATCCGCAAGTTCAGCGCGGGCCGCGAGTCGAGCTACTTCTACCACAAGGCCCGCAGCACCATGTTGCCGCTGGCCCTGCTGCCCTGGTCGCTCTACATCGCCTTGCCGTTCAGCGTGAGCCCACTCCTGGTGCTGCTGCCGTGTGCAGCGCTGCTGGCCTTGTCGGTGAACCTCACGACCGCCTCGTTCAAGAAGTACCTGTAGCCGCTGGCCTGCTCCGCGGCCGCACCCTGGCCACAAGGAGCGCCGTCATGCCCATCAATATGCAGGGGTGGTATTGAATCCCTGTCCCAGCCGATCCGGAGTTACCCCATGCAGTGGACCCCTGAGCAAGCCCCCGCCATCGCGTCAAACGCGCGCAAGCTGCTGATCCAGGCCTTTGCCGGCACCGGCAAGACCACCACGCTGGTGGGCTACGCCAGCGCCCATGCTGACGTGAAGATGCTGTACCTCTGCTATAACAAGTCGGTGGAGATGGCGGCGAAGAATCGCTTTCCGCGCAACGTCACCTGCAAGACCGCCCACGGCCTCGCCTATGCCGTCTATGGCACCCAGTACCAACACAAGCAGGCCGGCAACCTGCGCATCACCGAGGTCGCCCGGGTGCTGGATACCCAGGACTGGGAGCTGGCCAGGGACGTGGTCAACACCCTCAACACCTTCATGGCCAGCGCCGACATGGCCCTGGACGGTCGCCACTTCACCCGCTACGAAGGCCGCGGCCTGACGCCGCTGCAGGAGCGGCGGATCACCCAGGTGGTGGGCATGGCCATCAGTGTCTGGAAGCGCATGATCGACCTGCAGGACGCCGGCGTGCAGATCACCCACGACGGCTATCTCAAGCTCTACCAGATGAGCCGCCCGGACCTGTCCAACCGCTTCGGCGCCATCCTGCTCGATGAGGGCCAGGACGTGAACCCGGTAATCGCCGACCTGGTGCAGCGGCAGCGCACCATCCAGGTCATGGTCGGCGATCGCCACCAGCAGCTCTACCGCTTTCGTGGTGCCCAGGATGCCCTCAGCGCGACCTGGATGGCGGACGCCGAGAAGCACTACCTGACCCAGTCATTCCGCTTCGGCCCGGCCGTCGCCCACGTGGCCAACGTCATCCTGTCGTTCAAGGGCGAGACGGTGAAGCTGCAGGGGCTCGGCCAGCGCACCCTGGTCAAGCGATCGCTGCCCGAGGACCTTGCCCACCGAACCTGGTTGCATCGCACCGTAAGCGGCGTGATCGAGAACGCCCTGCGCCTGGAGAAGCAAGGTGGTCACCGCATGTTCTGGATTGGCGGGATCGACAGCTACTCGCTGCGCGAGCTCGAGGACCTGTTCCAGTTCAGCCGAGGTCGCAATGACCTGGTGCAGCAGAAGAAGCTCTTGCGCGACTACCGTGACTTCGAGCAGTACCAAGAGATCGCCAAGGCTACTCAGGATCCGGAGATGCAGCGCTCGGTGCGGATCATCGAGGCCTATTTCGACCTGCCAAAGCGCATCGAGCAGCTGCGGCGCTGCGCGGTGGCCAGCGAACTAGACGCTACAGTCACCTTGACGACCGCGCACAAAGCCAAGGGCCTCGAGTGGGACTTCGTGGGGCTGTACGAAGATTTCAGTGCGGATCCCCTCGCGCCGGAGACTGACCGGGCCAGCCGCGACGATGAGCTGAACCTGCTATACGTGTCTGTGACCCGGGCTATGCAGATCCTGGCGTTGAACTCGCTGGTCATCGATATCATGCAGAGGTACAAGGAAACGCATGGCAGCATCGCCACGTAAGCCCCCCCTTTAGGAAGAACCATCAAATGCGCTTTGCCAACGTGGACGGCACTCGATCAGAAGCCCAGCCCAAGCGGAGAGGTATCTGCCGAGGTTGCGGGGAAGAGGTCATCGCAAAATGCGGGAAGCACGTTGTCTGGCACTGGGCGCACCGCTCGCTTGCAAACTGCGATAGATGGTGGGAAGCCGAAACGGAATGGCACCGAGCGTGGAAAAATCGATTTCCAGTCGAATGGCAGGAAACGATCTTGCATGACAGCGCGAGTGGGGAAAAACACATTGCTGACGTCAAAACGGCGCATGGCGTCGTCGTGGAATTTCAACGATCCTCGATTGATCCCGCCGAAGTTAAGCTGAGGGAACAATTTTACCAGCGCATGGTTTGGGTGATCGACGGAACCAGAAATGAACTCGATCAGTCGAATTTCGGGACGTCCAGAAGCCGTGTAGACGGTAACGGCTTCGCAAGCCTGCATTGGTTCAGCAGGAGCAAACTGTTCGCCCGATGGCATACAACCGTACCCGTATTCATCGACTTCGGCGAAGGCCACGGCTTTTGGCGCATCTGCAGATTCGACCCTGTAACCAAGCGGGGCGTGCTCAAAGTGGTGGATCGCTCGGTGTTCGCTGACGAGCTAATCGATGGCCTCACAGATTACAGCCGTAACGGAGGTCCAGCATCAGCCTGATATAGGAAAGCTTAGCCCAGCAGCGGTCGCTTCCCTTTTGATCGCCTGACTCTTTCTGCGACCGCACCAGCGATATGTCGACGTGGCTTCTGCTTATGCTTCAAGTATTCAGACCGGCAATGACCGAAGAGATCGGCCGCTGCCTTGAGGAGTTGTTTACCCTGCGGCGCAGTGATTTGCTCGAAGTCGAGCAGTGCCATGATGTAGCCCTCAAGCTGGCCGTACAGCCTGGCCAGATGCCCAAGGCCCATGACGGCCATTGCATGAGTCAGGTCCTGCCAGCGTTGTTTGGCATCTTCGGGGAGAAACGCAATCTCGGTCATACAACCTCCCGTGATTTTCCTAACGACAGCATAGGCGGCGGTTTCGTTCGTCACCCAGCTGTAACCGTTTAGGACTTGAATACGGTTTTACCTCGTAAGGGCAATGAGGCCAGTTCGAAGATGACAAGCCCATCGAACTGGAGCCGTCCATGTCCCCTGCCCGCTTCGAATACCACACCGAATTCGCTCCCCTCACCTACCGTGTCCAAGAACGCGGCTGGCTGTTGTTCAAGCAAGAGGTGCAAACCGGTACCCCCGATATCGCCGCCTTTCTCGCCGATCCCGAGCGACAGACACGGCTGCAGGCTCTCGGCGCTGACGGCTGGGAGCTAGTCAGCGTGCAGCCGGTACTGGAAGGCCGCGCCCAGGTCGGCCAGCAGACTGCCCAGGGAAACCAGGGCTGGGGCGTTGGCTACGCGGTGGCTACCGGCTTTCTGCTGTTTTTCAAGCGACTCATCGTCCCGATCGGAAGCCAGTAACCAAGCGGGTTTGCAACCTATTTGAGTGCAGTAATGGTTTCCCGCTGACCTCGCCTACGGCCCTCGGCATCCTGTGCGGCATCAACCCGCTAGCCCAGGGCCCCCGCTGTGAAACTGTCCTCCTACCCTCGCACGCCAACCCGCCGCTTCGCCGTTGCCGGCAGTCTGGCCATCGCGCTCGGGATCCTGACGAGTCAGGCCCAGGCCGCTGGCACCGCCTCCGAGCAGGCCAACGTCGACGTGATGATTAGGCAGCTCAACGCTGTCGAGGCCGTCGCCCGGCGCAGTGCCGAGTTGCCCAGCGATGGCAGCACCCGTTACCGCCTGGACTACAACCGCCTAGCCGCTGACATTGCGCGAATCCGTCAGGGCCTGCAGGACTATCTGGCACCGAGCCGCGCGCAGCCACGCGATGCAGCCGAACTCTCCGGTCAGTACCAGCGCGAAGGCGCCCAGCCATGAGCATGACCGCTGCGCAAACCGCTGCCTTTCAGGCGGCGAGTGGCATACCGCCTTCAGCCAGCAACCTGTTCTGGCTCTCCGCGGCCATGGCCGTCACCACCCTCTGGTTCGCCTGGCTCGCCATCAGCCTCTACAAGGGCTGGGCGAATCAGAACCTCAAACCCGCCGCGGCCAAGGGCGCCCTCATCAAGGGGCTGCTCCTCTACTTCGTCCTGTCCTGGCTGATCTTGCATTAACCCCCCTCGAGGAGAAATCCATGCTGTCCCTCAAACGTCTGTTCACCCTCGGCGCTCGCGCCAAATGCTTCACTTCTGCGGTAGCCAGCCTGGCCTTGCTGCCGGCCGTCAGCCAAGCCGCGTTACCCAGCGCTCAGGCGCCCTCGCGCGGCGAAGGCTCCACCTGGCTCGAAACGCTCAAGAACTATGGCTACGACGGCTTCATGCTGATCGCACTGGCCCTGTGCGCCTTCTGCCTCATTGTCGTGGCCGCCCATGGCATTGGCGTCTATCACGAGATCCACACGAACAAGAAGACCTGGAAAGACCTGGGTGCCACCGTCGTTGTCGGCGTGATCCTCATCGGCCTGGTGATCTTCATCGTCACCAAAGCCAGCGGCATCATGTAAGGCAGGACGGCGCAGATGGACATCACCCAGGACCTGCACGAGGACGGCACGCTTCTCTTCTTGCCGAATCGCCTCAATACCCAACCCGTTGTCGTGGGCGGCCTGACCACCGACGAGATGTTCGCCACCATCATCGTCTGCGCCTCGTTCGGCTTTGTGGTCGGCATTCCCTTGGCGTTTTTCACGACTCCGGCCATGCCGATCTTTGCCGCGCTAGCCTGCGGCTCCCTGGGCCTTGTGCTTGCCGGACGTCAACTGCGCCGCTGGAAGCGCGGGCGGCCCGAAACATGGCTGTGGCGGCAAGTGGAATGCCGCCTGGCCCAATGGGGGATTGCCGGGCGCCACCTGGTGATCCGCAGTGGTAGCTGGAGCTGCAAACGGATGGTGGGGCTATGAGTCGCGCCTGGAAGCTCTCCGACTCGCAGCGCGCCCACATCACGACGCTTCGCCTCGCGCTAGGGATGATGACCGGCATCGCCGTGTTCAACGGCTATGGCTGGTCCACGGCGCCGAAGGACCTGACCGTCCATGTGCCCCCGGACCTGCGCTCGGGTAGCACGCGCCCCTGGTGGGAGATACCGCCTGAGTCGGTCTATGCCTACGCCTTCTACATCTTCCAGCAGATGAACAGCTGGCCCTCCGATGGCGAGAAGAACTACAGCGACAACATCGCGCGGCTGGCCAACTTCATCACCCCGTCCTGCAAGGTCTACCTGGAAGGTGATGAGGCGCTCAAGCGCAATGCCGGCGAATTACGCAGGCGCGTGCGCAACGTGGCGGAGATCCCCGGATCGGGCTACGGCGATGACCCCACCCGGCGCGTCCAGGTGCTGGGCAACAGCGAGTGGACCGTCATGCTCGATGTCGTCGCGAACGAGTACCTGGGCGGCGAGAAGGTCAAGACGGCGCTCACGCGCTACCCGCTGCACGTCGTCAGAGCCGACGTCGATCCCGAGAAAAATCCTTGGGGTATGAAATGGGACTGTTACAGCGGTCAGCCGCAGCGGATCGAGGCTGGTATCGAAGTCAAAGCCCGAGGTACACCATGAGGTCCAGTCATTCCCTCGCCCTGGTGCTGGGCGGCCTGCTGCTGAGCAGCCTGGCCCAGGCCATCGAGATCCGCAAATGGGAACGCGTCCCCATGGCCATCCCTTTGGTGGTGGGCCAGGAGCGGATCCTGTTCGTCGACGCCAACGTCCGCGTCGGTGTTCCTCCGGCCATCGCCGACAAGATCCGAGTGCAAAGCACCGGTGGTGCGATCTACCTGCTGGCCAAGGAGCCCATCGAACCGAGTCGGTTGCAGCTGCAGAACGCGGCCACTGGCGAGATCATGCTGGCCGACATCGCGGCCACCCCCGCCCAGGAAGGTCACGCCCCGCTGGAGGCGATCAAGATTGTGCCCGGCGATACGACCCCGACCCGATATGGCCAGGCAGCTTCGACCAGCGGAAGCAATGCCCCAAGGGCCACAGCCAAGGCCAGCAGCCAGGCTGATGAAGAGAACGACGAGCCGGCCCCGCCCAAACGCGAAACGCCGATTCCCGTCGTGCTCACGCGGTATGCCGCTCAGATGCTTTATGCCCCGCTCCGTACGGTGGAGCCGGTCGACGGCGTCGCCCAAGTCAAAGTCGACAAGCGCCTGGACCTGTCGACGCTGATGCCGGCCTTGCCCGTCGAGGCAAGCCAGTTGGGCGCCTGGCGGTTGGACGACCATTGGGTGACCGCCGTGAAGTTGCGAAACCAGACCGGCCAGCGCCTGGCCCTGGATCCACGCGAGCTAATGGGCGACTTCGCGACTGCCACCTTTCAGCACCCCTACCTCGGAGCCCGCGGCGATGCCAGCGACACCACGGTGCTCTACCTAGTCACCAAGGACCACGGACTCGGCCAGTCGCTGTTACCGAGCCTGAGCGCTGCTGATCCTCGAGTGAGCTCGGAGGCGCGCCATGCAGCTCAGAAGTAATCCGCTACTCAAGTACGCTCTGCTACCCCTCCTCGTCCTGGTGGTATTCGTCGGGGTGAAAATGCTCGGCCGTAGCAAGTCCGTAGAGCCGGAGCAGCCGCAATCCGCCCAGCTCACCCCCGAACAGGCCCAGGCGCTCGGCATTGAAGGCGATACGGCCAACGACACCCTGCGCACCATCGTCGCCGAGAGTCGCCAGTTGAAGGACCAGATGAGCAAGGTCCTGAAAGACAACGAAGAGGCCAAGCGGGAGAACGAAGGCCTCAAAGCCCAGTTGAGCAACATCAACAGCACGGTCGACAACCGCGTTCAGGCAGGCATCAACCAGGGCATGGAGAATCAGCAGAAGCAGACCCAAGGACTCGTTGATAATTTGCAGAAGCAGCTCAACACCCTGTCGCAGATGGGCAGTCAGTTGGGGGGCGCTGCAGGCGCCGGCGGCGATATGCCAATCGGGCTCGGCATCAACCCGGGCGAAGGTAATCAGTTCAAGAAAGGCAGTGGCAGCTCGGACCTGGTCTGGATCGAGCCGCAGGACGGCACGGCCGTCGATGCCAATGGCAAACCGCTCGCCGCCGGCAGTGGCCAGGCGGCCAGTGGTTTTGCCTTCCCCACGTCGTTCGGCACCGCTGGCCAGAAGACCCTGGACGCGGCGTCCGGAGGTGCGCAGCGCGTGGCGGATGGTGTGGGTGGGGATGAACAGACGCGCAAGAAGGTGCGCAAGGTCTACACCCTGCCCCAGAACTCGACGCTCATGGGTTCGGTATCCATGACCGCACTGGTGGGCAGAGTGCCGGTCGACGGCACGGTCAACGACCCCTACCCCTTTAAGGTGCTGATCGGCCCCGACAACCTGACCGCCAACGGTATCGACCTGCCCGACGTCGCCGGCGCCGTCGTGAGCGGTACCGCCTCAGGCGATTGGACCCTGTCGTGCGTGCGAGGCCAGATCCGCAGCATGACCTTTGTCTTCACCGACGGCACCGTGCGTACCCTGCCGGCACCGCAGGAGAACGGCGGTCAGCAGAACAACGGCCAGAACAACCAGAACAGCTCCACCAATGGCCAACCGGCTGCGGTCCAGGGCGGTATGGGCTGGATCAGCGATCCCTATGGCATCCCGTGCATCGCGGGCGATCGCCGCAGCAATGCTGCCCAGTACATCGGCTCCCAGGCGCTGATCACGGCCGCAGGCGCCGGCGCGGCCTCACTCATCAAGAGCGACGGCAGCAGCTCCAGCTACGTGCAGACCTCCAGCGGCACCATCGGCACGACCGGGATCTCCGGCAACGAGGCGATGGGCAAGATCCTGAACCAGGGCGTCAGCGATATCTCCACCTGGGTGAACAAGCTCTACGGCCAGGCCTTCGCCGCTATTTACGTCCAACCCGGGGCGAAGGTGGCCATCCATCTCGACCAAGAGCTGGCCATCGACTACGAACTCAAGGGCCGCAAGGTCGACTATCGCAAGGGAGCTCGCCATGCCTCGGCTGACCTCGACTAATCACGCACGACTACAGATGGCGGCTGTGCTGGCCATGGCCCTGCTGGCCGCGGGCTGCTCGGTCAACAAGGAGAAGATGCTCCCTCACGGCGACCAGACCATGATGGACGTCTGGAACGCCGGCACCACCGGCTCAGCCGGCAGCAGCCAGGGTCGCCAACTGATCGATGCCCGGGCGGAGCTGCGCCGTCCTGTGGACACGGCTCAGGCTCGGCCGCTGGCGGATAACGCCGGCTATTCGCGCACCGCGCAGAACGAGATCTACAGCCAGTTCAAGCGCCTGCCCAATCCGGACCTGGTCATGTACGTCTTCCCGCACCTGGCCGGCTCCGACCCAGCACCCATCCCCGGCTACACCACCGTTTTCCCGCTCTATCAGCGTGTGCAATACGCCATGCCCGGTGAGCGGGTGGAGAACTACTGATGGGCATCTTCGAACGCCTGCGTGGCAAAAAGACCACCGACACTTCAGCGGCTGAGCCGGATCTTGTACCGGGCCAGCCTGGACATACTGACGCGGTTGATGAAGGGGCTCTGTCAGCTGAAGCTGAGCCAGTCATCCACCCCGAATCCATCCGTGCCACCCGCGCGCTGGAGGTCGACGAGGAAGCCGCCTATCAACGCCATCTGGATCGTTTGAAGGCTCATGGCATCCCGGAGCCCGGTGCCTGGATGACAGGCAAGGAGAAGCCTGCGACCGTGGCCGACGTGGCCAGGCTCTACGATGTCAATCCCAGCTTCACCAACCTGCTGCCCTGGGTCGAGTATCTACCTGAGCACCAGGCCATGCTGCTCGAGGACGGCAAGTCCTTGGCGGCGTTCTTCGATATCGTGCCGATCGGCACCGAAGGCCGCTCACCGGCCTGGCTACGCCAAGCGCGGGATGCCCTGGAGAACGCCCTGCAGGACAGCTTCGATGAGCTTGAGGTCAGTCCCTGGGTTATTCAGATGTACGCCTACGACGAGATCCAGTTCGACAGCTATCTCGAAGGCTTCCGTAACTACGTGAAGCCACGCGCCCAAGGTTCGGCCTTTACCGAGCTCTACCAGGGGCTGATGAAGCACCACCTCTCGGCCATCTCCAAACCCGGAGGCTTGTTCGAGGATAAAGTGGTTTCCAAGCTGCCCTGGCGTGGCCAGCAGCGCCGCGTCCGCCTGGTGGTATCACGACGCAGCGTCGGCGACGGCCTGATGCGTGGCCAGGATCCCGCGCTCTATCTGCGCAATACGTGTGAGCGCCTGGTCGGCTCGTTGGCCAACGCCGGCGTCCGAGCCATCCGCATGGAAGAGCGTGCGATCCGACACTGGCTCCTGCAGTGGTTCAATCCCTGCCCCGATCACCTAGGCACCACGCGCAAAGACCATGACCGCTTTTTCGAGCTGGTGAATACACCGACCGAAGTCGAGGATGGCACCATCCCGGTGCTGGCCAGCGGCACGGACTTCTCGCAGTGCCTGCTGTACCGAGAGCCTCGCTCGGACGCAGACAAGGGCATCTGGTTTTTCGATGGCCAGCCTACCCGGGTGATCATGCTTGATCGGCTTCGCGAGGCGCCTAAGACCGGGCATTTGACGGGCGAAACCCGCCAGGGCGGTGATGCGCTCAATGCCCTGATGGACAAGCTACCTGAGGACACGGTGCTGGCCATCACCCTAGTGGTTACACCTCAAGACACTCTTGAAGCCCACCTCAACGACCTGCACAAGAAAGCTGTGGGTGACAATCAGGCCTCGGCGCTGACCCGTGAGGCCATTCAGGATGCGCGATACCTCATTGGCCGCAAGCACAAGCTGTACAAGGGCAGCGTCGCCTTCTACGTCCGCGGCAAACATGAAGCGGAGTTGACGCAGCGCTGCATGAACCTGACGAACATCCTGCTGGGGGCTGGCATGGAGCCCGTGCAGCCGGACGATGAGGTCGCCGGCCTTTCCAGCTACCTGAGATGGCTCCCGGCCAACTTCGATCCGAATCAGCCCCGTGCCCTGCAGTGGTATGCCCAGATGCTGCTCGTCCAGCACGTTGCTAACCTGGCCCCGGTCTGGGGTCGCCACACCGGCACTGGGCATCCTGGAACAACCGTCTTCAACCGCGGCGGCGCGCCGCTGACCTTCGACCCCTTCAACAAGGAAGATCGTCAGATGAATGCCCATGGCTTTGTCTTCGGTCCCACCGGGGCTGGCAAATCCGCCACGCTCAACAACCTGATGATCCAGTGGCTGGCCGGTTACCGGCCACGCATGTTCGTCGCCGAGGCCGGTAACAGCTTTGGCCTGTTGGCAGACTTCGCGCAGCGACTAGGTCTGACCGTGCATCGCGTTCGTCTCTCTCCAGGATCCGGCGTCAGCCTAGCACCCTTTGCTGACGCCATTCGTCTTGCGGACGATCCTGCACGAGTCGCCGTCCTTGATGCCGAGGACCTAGAGGCGTCGGATCGCAACAGTACCCCTCAGGCCAACCTCGAGGACGATCAGCGCGACGTGCTCGGTGAGATGGAGATCGTGGCCCGCCTGATGATTACCGGCGGCGAGGAGAAGGAGGACGCTCGTCTGACCCGCGCCGATCGCGCGGCCATCCGTCACGCCATCATCAATGCGGCTACGGCCTGTTCTAAGGCCGAGAAAACCGTGCTGACCCAGGACGTCCGCGATGCTTTGAGTGGGGCCGCACGGGACGAAGGCCTTCCCGCAGCGCGGCGAGAGCGTCTGCAGGAGATGGCCGAATCCATGGATATGTTCTGCATGGGCGCTGACGGAGAGATGTTCAACCGCCCTGGTACGCCCTGGCCGGAAGCCGACCTGACCGTGGTCGACTTTGCCACCTACGCCCGTGAGGGCTACCAGGCGCAACTCGGCATTGCCTACATCTCGCTACTCAACTCGATCAACAACATCGCCGAGCGTGACCAATTCAAAGGTCGCCCGCTGATCAAGCTGACCGACGAAGGCCACATCATCACCAAGCACCCGCTGCTACTCCCCTATGCCATGAAGATCACCAAGATGTGGCGAAAGCTCGGGGCCTGGTTCTGGCTGGCCACCCAGAACATCGACGACATCCCGCTCTCCGGCGCGCCGATGCTCAACATGATCGAGTGGTGGATCTGCCTCAACATGCCGCCGGACGAGGTCGAGAAGATTTCCAAATTCCGCGCCCTCACCCCTGCGCAGAAGGAGCTGATGCTGTCAGCACGCAAGCAGAGCGGTGCCTACACCGAAGGCGTGGTGCTATCCAAATCCATGGAGATCCTCTTTCGCGCGGTACCGCCAAGCCTCTTCCTGGCCCTGGCAATGACGGAGCCGGAAGAGAAGGCTGAACGTGCGCAGCTGATGGAAGAGTTAGGTACCGACGAGTTGGGCGCGGCCGTCGCCGTGGCGGCGCGGCTGGATCGGCTGCGCGGTATTGAGCCCTACCCCTTCGATCTGCCACCCGCTTCGGGAGCACGCGGATGAGGGCGATGGACCGCTTTACCCAAAACCTCATCGACAGCCTGACACAGCTGCTCAGCCAACCCGGGCAGGATGCCCTAACCGCGCTGCAGATCTGCGCCCCAGTACTAATCACCAACCTGCAGGCGGTGAAATCTCGAGCGGTAGACCGACGGGAGATCGAGGTCCAGCTCGATACGGCGCTCAAGGACTGGTTGGCCAAGCATCCGCAGCCGGACGAGGCGCAGCAGGCGCTGCTCGAGGTCCTGCACAGGGAAGTGCTGGGCCGGCAGGTCGATGAGCCCGATGTCCGAGAGGCTTCAGCATGATCACAGGGGGTCTATCGCGCAAACAGGCTGCCTTGAGCCTTGCGGCAATTCCTTGCCTGCTCTTCCTCGCATGGCAATTCTGCGCCTGGGCATTTGCACGTACCCCTGAGGCAACCACGCCGCCGACCTTCGTCTACGGCAACTCTAAGGCCCGCTTCACTCTGGTTGAGTACGCTGACCTGGAGTGTCCCTACTGCAAGGACGCCTATCCGCAGGTCAAGCGACTGATTGATCGGCACGAAGTGCTGAATTGGCAGTGGCATCACCTGCCGCTGCCCATGCACGGCGAAGCAGCGCAGCAGGAAGCACGCCTAGTTACGTGCGCCGGCTGGCTGGGCGGCAATCCGGTGTTCTGGCAGGCGGTCGAAGCGGTCTACCAGCACAGCCGCGGAAACGGTGCTGGCCTAACAGTCCCGATCAATCAACTGGGCCTGCAACCAGCCGTATCGCTCCCGCAACTGCAGGTGTGCATCCAGGACAATACGACAGTGCGGCGGGTAGTCGCTGAGCAGACCGCAACCGCAGCGCAGAAGCGGATCGATGCCACCCCGACCTTCGAGCTCCGAGACAATCGGTCCGGCCGTACGATCCGGCTTCCGTCACTGCTGGATGACGCCGGCATGCTATCGGCCATGGACTGGCTGGCGAGTCAGGGAGGTGCGGATGCACAGCGGCGCCAATGACATCCCCCTTTGGCTAGCCAGCCTTTCCGATCGGACCCTGCGGCGGCTCAACAGCCGCCTTACCCATCTGTTGCGGATGATCGATGCCGAGATGCAACGCCGCGATACCCCGCACCACCGTTCTCCAATGCCAGGCAACGCCGATGAGCAATCCCGCTGATATTCCCCTCCCCCGTGTCACCGATGAAGTACCGAAGCTTAGGATCGCATTTGAAGCGGGCAGCGCACTTCCGCCCATCAAGCTGGCACGAGTCACCCAAGGGTCCAGTCACCAGTGGCTGTTCCGAGTGGGCGCCTATGAACATCAGGAGTCTTACTGCAGTGAGCGGGAAGCGATGGAATCGGCCGAGCGATTGCTCTTCACCCTCTTTCGTGACATCGCGGATGACCAGGTACTGGCGGCCCTTCGCCGAGGAGATACCTCCCTTCCAGTGCGGTATGCCGAACGCCGAGGCTATTGGCAGGGGCGTCGAGAATAGAAACATCTGCACCAAGTAGCCGTAGGCAGTGCCTTGGCAGCGCTGAGACATCTCACCTGAAGCAGACGCCGGCTTTCGAAATCGTTGTGGAGTTCTGAAATTACCGAAATAGCGCATGACAGCAATCGACCCAGAGCTGCCGTTGTCGTAGGGCAGCTAGCGGCCAATAGCAGTCCTTCATCACTGGATTAAAATCGGTCGAAAGCGGACAGGTAGGAAAAAAGCTAACAGTGAAGAAGTTCGCCTATCGTGTAATAAAACCCACAGCCCATAGACAGACTTATTTAAGTCAACGAACCCAATACAGCCTGGCAATAAGTGGAGTGTGTCGGAAAATATATCTGCGCCATAGACTTGCCAGAATATGCCGCCATCCAGGCATATGCGGGTAATCTCCAGCTCGCCGTTAGCGCTTCAATGTTAGATGACCGCTAGTATAGCTCAGGCTTTGATAATTACTGTATCTGCATCTAGTGGAAGATGTGAGCCTTTAACCCGCAATTCATTGATGGCGTAAAGTATTGTCAGGTTCAGGGCCTCTGCGCTTCGCATGGTTCGAGGGGTGATGAATCTGAAGACACTGGCGTAAATTTCAATATCCAACAGCGTCAAAAGCATGCCACTATTCCTATACTCAATAAAATGCTTTATAGGTGGGTCTAACGCAGACAGCGCCTGTCGGAGGTCGTCCATTTCGATTTCCGCTCATCTAACCAAAGGCTATAATGAGAAGACACCTGGTAAGATAGACTGTTATCCACCGCTCATCAGATGAGCGAAAACGTGATATTGCCATAGATACTATCTCTCATGAATGGTTATCGTAGCGATTTTCACTATAGGAGCGTGGCATGAAAGAGCTGGATAGAAAGCACGGAATAGAGCTGCTCGAGCGGTACTCAGCGGAACAAGACGCCATTAATCAGCTACTACGTCAAATTTATGAATGTCATGGAACAGCTGATACCGAAGCTCTTCGCAATATGCTGGGTCTATGCATTGTCGAAATTCAAGAACGACAAGAGACCGTTTTAAAGGCGTTTCGCTTTCTATTGGAATCTGACGCAAGACCTCAAGAGACCTAGCGAGACGGTAGTCGCGACCTAAAATGCGAAGTGCATCGCTTAATTTTGGGATCTTCTCATTATCGTTTCGCTTGCGCAAATTTAACACGGCGAGGAGCTAACTCGGCAGACTTTGCGAGCTAAGGCATGATATTCAAAGTAAAGCATCTTGCTACTGGCACGTAAAAACCTCCTTATGGTGCTGGTATGCCGGCAACTACGAATGGAATTGAAAAATGAGCGAAGCAAGAAAATTGTACGTTGGCACCAGAGAAGTCGAACATCTCACCCGGCAAAAAATCAGCATCGAATAACTGAAATTATCAGCTGATAGGGCCGTTTTAGAAATCCTGTTCCAGCGTTACGCGGAGAATCTCGAAAAAGTCCGCATACTTGAGCTTGACTTGAATAGGCTTAAGGTCATTCACTGAGGTTTGAATAGCCGGTTCTCTAGCGAAAATCTTGGTTCAAGCAGAGGTAGCCCCGAAACACTGCAGCGATCAAGGATGTCATTCTCGGCGTGGCCGTTAGTTACACCGGCATTGACGCGGGAGAAGAACTTGCAGAGTTGGTTAAGATCCCAGGCCAAACCAATGCCGCCGGCCGTGCCCCATCTAACCAGATTTTCACCGCCCCAGTCAGATGGATCCATTTTTTACTTTAGAAAAGAAAAAGCCCGGCGCAATGGCTGGGCTTTGTTTGGTTTGCAATTAAGCTAGCGAGGCGCTGGCTCTTGGTCGTCGATATCGCCCGTCACCGGATCTTCCGGAGCGTCCAAATCGGAATCAGGCTGATTTGCTGGGTCGGCCTGGTCAGGGTCCAAGGGTTCAACCGCATCAGGCTCAGTAGCCTGCGCGAAACGAGAACCCGCGATAGCCGCGTCAATCCCGAATAGCGATCTCACTATCATGGCCGGCGCAATCGGCGAACTGAAGCGTTGGAAGACTCTGGACGTAGTGATCATTTACCACCTCACATTGAGGCCGAAAATGGCCTCATAAGCTTGGAAGTGGAAAACACACGCTCGTTCAGTGGCCACTATTACCGACGGTCCCTATTGTTAGGGATTCACTTTCTCGTTCCTATCGGCCGCCTTCGAGCGGTCGGAAAGCGCTTGTTGACGGAGCTTTGCAATTTTGGTTAAGCGGATCTGAGCGTTCCGTGCCTGAGTCTCTTCAAGCGTAGGCGGAAGGTCTTCCGGGGCTGCTCCTGCATCAATTCTTGGTCTTCGAATATCTGACATCGTTGTCTCCCATGTTTACGATATATGCTCTGCATGGGAAGGGGTAATCGGTGCACAGTTCAGTGGCCACCATTACCGGTTGTCTGAAGACAAAGGCAAAAGTTCGGTGAAAATCCGATCCGCTTACGCTTGACCGAAACGTACCCTCCTTTGCCAAGCTAGGTAAGTCGCACGTGGAGGTAAAAATGAGTCATCAAGTAAATAAATTCAGTCTTACCTCCTACGTGGAGGCGTTCTTCCCATCAAACTTCGAGGTGATGCTCGAACGAAGCGAGACCAATCCTGACGATAGGATCCTCACCGTCTGCGACGTAATAACTGACAGGACCACGAGCTATGAAGGTCCGTTGCTCGCAATTCTGGACATCTGTTCGATGGGCGCGATCGCGGCCGACCTCTGCAACGAGCTCTGCGGTCACGCCGCGACGCGCCGTGTGGAGATCAGCAAGCTAAGGAAATGGTCGTAAGGGATATGATCGTAGGCAGGCGTCAGCCACTCGTCATCTAGGCCACCGCGATTTTTTCGGCCCTCACCTGCAGGCAGGTGATCTGCCAACTGCCGGCCTAGCCGAAGAACAGCACCCGTATAACCTGCTTCTGGTCGTTTACCGCCCTCGCCGAAGGTCAGCTACGGGTCGACCGCCAACGGCAGCTTTGGGTCGATAGCAGCCCCCGTGCTTTGACGAGGCCATTAAAGCCATCCCACAACAGTCCATGCGAAATCCCGCAGAAAGTCGCAATTACTGCGGAAACCCGCAGCAGGCTCCTTCCGTTCGGATGTGGGTATTCAACCTCCTGCGACGTAGATATGGTTTCCCGCTGACCCAGCCCTTCTGATCGCGTTTCCTGTACCAGCCACTCCTCTGCCTGGTACCGCGCATGTCCATTTCCCCCCCTACCTTCTCAGCAGGCCTGAAAGCCCGCCTGCTGGGCTTTGTCCTAGCCACCGCCTGCGTCCCCTTCGCCACAGCGGACGTGCTGGCCATCTCCGACGCCGCTCATCCGCTCATCAACAGCGCCGGCACCCGGGTTTTACTTCTGGATGCCCCGGACCGCCTTGAGCAAAAGCTCTCCGAAGGCCTGCCGGCGGATCCGCACCAGGCCGTAGCTATCATGCAACAGCGGATGCGCTCGGCCTCTGCACAGCAGCTGGGCCGTGACCTTGCCAGGGCGCACCAGGACGTGGCCGATGCCTGGAGCCTGGGTGTGGCCAAGCTACCGGCCGTCGTAGTGGATCGTCAGTATGTGGTCTATGGCCAGCCTGACGTGGCGGCCGCCATGGCCAGCATCGAGCGCTTCCGGAGCACCGGACGATGACGCCGCGTCTGCAGCGCCTCCGGCGCCTCGTACTGGCCATCCCGCTGGCCACCAGCCTGCAGGCCACGGCAGCGGTCACCACCGCGACCATCGTGTCGTCCTCGCTCTCGCCTGAATGCCTCGAATACAAGGTGGTCGGCATCTGCTATTGGCTGTTCTGCACCCCCTACGGCTGCAAGGTTAAGACCTCGGCCAAGGTACGGCACTTCGTGCCCGATGCGGTGGTGTCCAGCTACGCCAATACCGGCGAGAACCCGTGGACCGAGATGGCCTCTTTCAGCCCAGTCAGCACTGTCGCCGCTGGTGGCAACGATCCGGGCGACAGCGCGACCCAGGCGAACGCGACGATCAGCGCCCGCTTCAAGAACACTGAAGTCATCGGCCACCCGGGTGGCTACGCCTTCAGTCAGTTCGCCAGCGGCTCCGGCTACACCTGCAAAGGCGCCGGTACCGCCTACATGCCCTATCTACTGAGCAACTACGACTACCTGGCTTGGCGGTACGGCATTCCTGAGGTCGTGTATCCGGAGGCCCTCATCCCGGGCAAGCGCGAAGTGGGCGGCACCTTGTCCGGCGACCTGTGGGGCAATGTCTATCCGCGCAGCGGCTTCCTGCATCAGCCCGACGACTACAAGGCCGCGGCGGTCATGGCCCAGCGCGCCGGCGACGTCGTCACGCGCTCTGGCCAGATCCACGTCTATCAGTCGCTGCTTGCCCAGCCCGAGGACGGTTATTGGCCCGCGGGCGAGCTGCTCGAGGGCGACGCCACCACCGGCAAGTGGCAGGAGCTCACGCCCACGCTAAGCCAGAGCTGCGCTGCCTTTCCCAGCCCGGGCCCACACGTCCAAGACGCCGTGGGCGCCTACGCCTGGGCGCTGTGGCGCCCCTACAGCTGCTGCAAGCGTGAAGGCCAGGTCTTCCTGGGCAGCACCGACTTTCAATGATCAGGGAGCCGTCGATCATGAACACCTCTCGCCTCACCCTGTTGGCCAGCACCTGCCTGGCCGGCTTTCTCCTCGGCAGCACTGTCCAGGCGGCCGAGCCCTACCGTGTGCAGTCCCAGGGCAGCGTTATCGGTGATGACGTGCTCTACAGCGTCGGCGGCGGCAACGCCGTGTCCATGGGCAGCGTCGGCAACATGGATAGCATCCAGATCGGTGGTGGCTGGAACACCAACCTGATCTGCGGAAACATGAGCCTGACCAACACCCTGCAGAACCAGCTCAACGGCGCCACCCAGGGTTTTAAGACCATCATGAGCTCGGTGCTACAGAACGCCACCAGCGCCGTCGCTTCCCTCCCCGGCCTGATCCTGCAGCGCGCCAACCCAGGCCTGTACAACCTCATCACCAACGGCATTGGCCAGGCCCGCCTGGATTTCGATCGCTCGAAAGGCACCTGCCGCGCCATCGCCGACAAGATGCTCGATGTCGCCGGCGGCCAGGTCGGCTGGAACAAGCTCGCCGAGGGTGAGGCAATGAAGTCGGCCGCTGCCAGCACCACCGATGCCGTCGCGGCCATCAACCAGGTCGAGCAGAAGAGCGGGAACGAGGGCGTGACCTGGGTTGGCGGGAGCAAGGCTGGGGGCAGTGGCCAGCAGCCCATCAAGGTGGTCGGCGACGTCACCAAGGCCGGCTACAACATGCTCAGCGGCCGGGCGCCCAACAGCACGGGGAGCATCCCTGCCAGCAGCTGTAACGGCGGCCTCGTCTGCAGCACTTGGTCATCACCGCAGGAGGCCGCGACCTTTGCCACCCGCGTCCTGGGCGAGCAACAGCAGCAGACCTGCGACAACTGCCAGAAGACGGTGACCCAGGCCGGGGTCGGGCTCACCCCGCTTATCCAGGAGACCTACGACACCAAGCTCAAGGCGGTGAACGCGCTCATCGCCGGCACCCAGCCGATGACGGCAGAGAACCTGGCTGCTGCCGGCAGCAACTCCATCCCAGTCACCCGCGGCATCATCGAATCGCTGCGTACCGAACAGGACCAGGACGTGCTGGCCAAGCGGCTCGTGTCCGAGGTCGCCCTGGCCGATGTCATCGAGAAGGCCCTGTCGCTGACACGCACTCTGGCCGCTGGCCGCCAGGAGCCCAATGTGGCCGCCAACCAGGTCGCCCAGACGCAGGTCGACCAAAACGCCGCCAACCTGCAGGCCGAGATCCAGAACCTCAAGACCGAGCTGGACATGCGCCGAGAGCTGGCCGGCAACTCGCCGACCACCATCCTGCAGCGCGCCTCGATCCGCAAGGATGCCTCTAAGGGCATCTTCCAGGGCGATCCTCTGCCGAACCGGCTGGATCGTGTCGAGAGTCCGAGCAAGGGCCAATGACCATGAGCCATCTTCCCGGCGAAACCGGACAACCTGGTCCCTCTATGCGCAAGCAGCATTGGGCATCTCGTCTCGCCAAAGGCGGACTCAAGAGCCTGGCCTGGACAGTGACTGTCTTGCTGACCACCGTGCTGCTCGCCCTGACCTGCACCCAGATGATCCAGTGGCTATTCGGCGATGTGGCGGGCTACCAGCGCTGGACCGCGGACCATGCTGGCTTCCTCCAGGCCTGGCGGATGGGCATCTACGCAGCCCTCGCCGCCGGTTGGTGGCCAATCCGCAGGCGTCTGGGTCGCCTGCCAGGTGGACCGTCACGCCTCGTCCGATGCGAGAGCCTGGCTGTCTTGGTCATCGCGCTCTACGAACTGCGTCTCCACCTGTAGCTCGAGCTAGGAAAGAAGACCTATGACGCTCTATACCAACGACTACCTCGAGTATTACCTGACCCTTGTGGGTTGGCTGATCAACAGTGCCATCTGGGAGATGATCGGCAGCACCGGTCTGTTCGCGGCGCCCTTCGCTGCCATCGTTATCCAGGAGTGGCTCCGCGCCCGCGGCGAGGGCCAGGACGAGGGCAACAAGGGAGTGCTCAGTCTGGCCAGGATCGAAAATCGTTTCTACGTGGCCATATTCGTCATCCTGCTCGGGCTGATTCCAACCCCCGGGACGACCTTGAGCTTTTCGACCCTGGAGTACGATAAGACGCGCTCCCAGCAATGCCAGGTCGACGTGCTCAAGCCGTCCGAGACCGGCTGGGGTACAAGCTTCAGTACCCTCAACGGCAAGAGTGCCCAGATTCCGCTCTGGTGGGCAGTCGTCCACGCTCTGTCCAAAGGCTTCACCGCCGGGGCGGTCGCAGGCATCCCATGTGGCCAGGATCTGCAGCAACTTCGCATGGAGGTAAATGCCAACCGGATAGGCAGTCCCCTTCTCGCTCAGGAGGTCGCGGATTTCACCAACGACTGCTACGCCCAGGCCAGAGCCAAGCTCTTCATGACCCAGCCGAAACTCTCCGATGCTGAATTCGAAGATGTCAGCTGGATCGGCTCCAAATACTTCCTGACCATCAATGGGTACTACAACGACGGCTCTTCCGGCTTTCGCTCACACACTCCCCGGCCATCCTGGCCTTACGACACCACCCGCGATGCGGGGCTGGCACAGACCTCGGGCGGTGGCGGGTACCCGACCTGCAACCAGTGGTGGAGTGACTCGTCCGTTGGCTTGCGTGCGCGGCTTTTGGCGGCCGTGGAGCCCAGCCTGATCACTCAGCTCGCGCAGTGGGCCAAACTGATGAGCAAACAGGAAGTAGAAGACCAGGTGATCCGTGACCTGGTATCACCTCGCAAACAGGTACTGACCCAGGGCCAGGTGTATGGCGATTACGGTGGCCAGGTGGGAGGTAGCTTCGGAAGCAGCCTTTCTCGCATCACAGCCACAGCAGGTCAGGCGGTGGGCTCGATTGCGATGTACCCGGCCATAGACAGCGTGCGGCAGGCTGCGCCTATGGTACTGGCCTTTCTGATGATGGCCTTCATCATCTGCATCCCCATCGTGCTGGTGCTGGGCACCTACGATCTGAAGGTAGCCATGACCCTGACTTTCGCGCAGTTCGCCTTGGTCTTCGTCGACTTCTGGCTGCAGTTGGCACGCTGGGTCGACAGCACGATCCTGGACGCCCTGTACGGCAACATCATGGGGGCCTCTCCCCATCTGAACTTCAACATCATGATGGGCGTGAACAATGCGCAGGGGGATCTGCTGCTGGACTTCGTGATGGGAACGATGTTCTTGGTGCTGCCGGCGTTTTGGATAACGGCAATGAGCTGGGCGGGTGCGAAGGTAGGTAACCTCGCCCAGGCGCTTACGGAAGGAACGAATAGCGCGAAGGTAGCAGGCCAAACGGGGGGAGATGTTGTGACAAAGGCAGTCGGCGCTAAGTAACTCGAAAGTTAGAAAGCTAGTTAAGAGCTCGACTCGAAACTAGCTTTCTAAAGCCGCCACACATCTCTACTACCCAAAGAGTTCAAGGGGTGGCCCAAAGCATCCCGCCCATAAGGTGCATCAGGATCTGTGTCGCTAGTGCTACTTGGAGAAGCATTAGACGCCAGCCACAGGTACCCGAGTGCAAGCATCAGCGGCACAAAGAGATATAGCGAGTAAGCTGCAGCAGCTACTAAGACAACAGCCCGCACGCACCATTTCAGCGGTTTAGCGATGCCCGCCGGCACGCCCACCATAGCCAAGCCATTCCAAATAGCGCCCTCAGCCCGGACGAGCACACAACTCGTATCTAGCTTCCCGAGGTGGGTCCAATCTTCCGTCGATCCCGGTTTTCGCGTGGTCATGGCTACTGCCTCATTCCATGGAGCGATGGCTCTATGACGGTACTTATACGCTGCGATGAGTGACGCTGCAAGTGGCATGGCATAAACTGCCATAGCCCTACAATACCTACTCTGGAGCAGCCATGCCCACCCGGAACATCGTCATCCCCGATCCGCTTTCCCACGAGATTGATCGCTTGGTAGAGACAGGTCGCTACCAGAACGCCAGCGAGGTGGTACGCAACGGGCTCCGCTTGCTGATTCAACAAGAGGCCATGGTTTCCGCCAAGATCGAAGCGCTGCGTAACGCCACGGGCTCAGCGATCCAGCAACTGGAGCAGGGAACATTCGACGAGGTGCCTGCCGAGGATTTGGAGCAGTACCTGGAAGGCCTGGGAGTTGATGACAGCCGCATAGGCCGCTGACCCATGAAGTACCGTATCTCCGCCGAGGCCCGTCAGGATCTCGCTGACATCCTGGTGTACTCCGCCCAGCAGTTCGGCCCTGCGGCGCGCAAGCGCTACCAGAGCCTGCTGGTCAACAGCTTCAATCTGATCGCAGCCGAGCCCTACGCGCCGGTCACTCGTGCCCGTGATGAGCTGCACGAGGGCTTACGCAGTCTCCATCTGGCCCATACCCAAAGGGGTATTCCGGCAGATCGGCGCGTCGGCCAGCCTCGCCATGTGGTCTTCTACCGGATCGCGGCCGAAGACCTCATCGAGATCGTCCGGCTGCTGCATGAGGTGATGGAGCCCAAGGAGCACCTGGTCAACCCTGAGTAGCCAAAAGGGGCGAAGGGGCTGGCGCAAAGGACGTAATGGAAGGGGGCCATAAGGGTAAAAGCCCTACCAGAAAGGGCTCCGCCGTTGGTGAAATGACCCCCGAAAGTTGGACGCTGCCTTGAAGGCGTACCATGCCCAAGTACTCTCTAGCGTTCAAATTGAAGATCGTCGCTCAGTACTAAAAGGGCGATTGCAGCTACGGCCACCTCGCTAGGGTGCATGACGTCAGCGTGGTGCAGGTAAAAGGATGGATTGGCGCCTATGCCAATCACGGAAAAGCGGCTCTACAAAAGCGTTATCGTTATCACAGCATCGATTTCAAGATCGAGGTGGTGCGACAGATCGTCGAAGGCCTATCAATCCGACGGGCTAGTGAGCGATTTAGTCTCAATCGCTCCCAAATGCAGCGCTGGGTCGATGCGTGGCAGAGGTATGGTATCGAGGGGTTGGCCAGCAAACGCAGAGGTGACTCCTTGCCCCTTCTTCCCGTTCCAGATCCATCCGCTTTCAAGCCCCACATCGCAAACCCAGTCCGAGAGCTGGAAAAGCAGGTTGCCTATCTGCAGGTCAAAAACGCCTTTCTGCGCAAAGCCATGAGCTTGGGTCTCAAGGACAGTGACCTGGACAATCAGCAGAAAGCACTTATCGTGCAGGAGTTGCGGTCACGATATCCACTTGATGCGCTTCTTCAGGGAGCATGTCTTCCTCGAAGCAGCTTCTACTACCACCTCAAGGTCACTCGCCAACCAGACAAACAAGGTGCCCGCAAAGAGAGCATCCGGACGATGTTCGCGCATCATCGGGGTCGCTATGGCTATCGCCGCATCACGCAGGCGCTACGCAATCAGGGGCAGCAGATCAATCACAAGGCAGTACAGCGGCTGATGGGCGAAATGTCGTTAAAGTGCACGCTGCGACGCCGTCGCTATCGTCCATTCACAGGGCCGGAGTCCTGCGTGGCGCCTAACCTGCTGGAACGCCGCTTTACCGCACCGCAGCCCAATCAGCGGTGGGCGACTGACATAACGGAGTTTCGTGTCAATCAAAACCGGCTATACCTGTCACCGATTCTTGACCTCTTCAATAAGGAAATTGTGGCTTTCGAGATAAGTGAGCGCCCATCGTTCGAGATGGTCTTACGTATGTTGAAAGACGGATTGAAGACCCTTCGGCCTCATGAGAAACCGCTCATCCATTCCGATCAAGGCTGGCACTATCAATACCCTGCCTACCAACAGCTGATCCGTCAGCATGGACTGACTCAGAGTATGTCAAGGCGAGCCAATTGCCTCGACAATGCGGCAATGGAAAGCTTTTTTGCAGTACTAAAATCTGAGCTTTTCCACTGCAACAGGTTCTCAAGCGTAGAGGAGCTGGCAGTAGCAATTCGGGCCTATATCGACTACTACAATAAGGAGCGAATCAAATTGGCACTGGGTGGGCGCAGTCCAGCTGAATATCGTCTGGCAATAGCGAAAGCTGTGAATACCTGTGACGAATAGGACGTTTGCCTCATAGCTACCGCAGAGTCGATCGGTTTCTAGACCCTCGGCGTTTGAGGAGTGCAGGCATGCTCCGGGTCTCAATAAGCAGTGGCAGGCATGTCGGCTTCAAGAACGAGCCATCTTCAAAGTCATCTGCTGCGCTGCTATGATCCGCTAAGGAGATGGCATTCCTCCTCAAACCGCCTCGTGCTGATGATGCCTACGTAACCCCTTGGCAGGGTGCGTAGGTGCGCCCTGTCTTTTTCGAGGACAGCGCTATGCACCGACCATATCCCTCCCCGGCCCCTAGTCTTCCATTCCCCTTGGGAGACGTTCCATGCTGAAGCCGCTCATAGCCATCGCACTCGGTGCGACCTTGGGTGCCTGGCTCCGTTGGATACTGGGCTTGAAGCTAAATGCCTGGTTCCCGTCGCTCCCGCCTGGGACGGTCGTTGCGAATCTTGTAGGTGGCTACATCATCGGAATGGCCGTAGCCATCTTCGCTGCTTGGCCCGGGATTGCGCCTGAATGGCGGCTGTTTCTGATCACCGGATTTTGCGGCGGCTTAACCACCTTCTCGACGTTTTCTGCTGAGACACTGATGCTAATCCAGCAAGGAAGGCTGCTCATGGCGCTGACTGCAATCAGCGTTCATGTCGTGGGGTCCCTGTGCATGACAGCCCTGGGTATCTTGACCATCAACCTGCTGCACCCACGCTAAAGGCAATAGCATGAACGACTATCTCGTTACGTTCTATACCGAACAAAATCGTCGCCATGAACATCAGCAGATTGGAGATTGGCTTCTGGATCTTGCTAAAGAGCTTCACCTAAGTGGCGCAACGTTGTCAGTGGCGGCTGAAGGCTTTGGCCAAGATGGAAAACGCCACTCCGCTCATTTTTTTGAGCTTGCCGATCAGCCCATCCAGGTAACGATGGCGCTGACTCAAATTCAACACGACATGCTGTTTCAACGCCTCGAATCGGAAGACTTGGCACTGTTCTACATCAAGACGCCTGCCGAGATTGGCACGGTAGGACGCCACCGCCCTTCCCAAGAGACAGAGTCATCCTCGTCCTGAGCTGACGCACCTTTGAATCGGTTAAGGCGGCCGCGGTAACCAACGGCATCAAGGGATGGCTTTCACTGAGCCCCATTTGCGGACTCATCAGCTCACTCGTCGTAGAGAGTGGGCTGATGGTCCTAGCTTGGTAGCGTTGCTCAGCGAGGCGCCACCTAATCGACCTCATTTGCGTGGTTGCAGATGAGCAATGCAAGGCGAGACGAACAGCGTCCCGCGGTAGGCACCGGCTAGGGTGCGTCCCGCGACCACCGCCCACAGAGCAGTCAAGGCGACGACCAAAAAGGCACCGAAGACGGTAAGGAAACCTGACCCAAGCGTGCTTCCCAAACGTAGCGTCGTGACGGCATAGACGCCCAGTGGAAAAGTAAAACCCCACCATCCCAGGTTGAAAGGGATGCCGTGGCGCGCGTACTTCAGCGTGATCAGTATGGCAAGGCTCATCCACCACAAGCCGAGTCCCCATAGTAGGATCCCGCCAATTACGCCTAGCCCCTGCGCGACGGCGCCAATTCCGGCCATACCGTGAGCAGCGAAGATGACCGGCGCGTCGCTGCCCATCACGAGCAGACCCAACGCACCTGTACCAATGGGGCCAAGCGATAACCAGCTCGATGCAGCCATGTTCTCGTGAGGCAGCTTGTGCAGTGCCATCCGCAATAGCAGGATCACGAGGACACTTAGGGCGACAGGTACCGAATAGGCCCAAAGCACATAGCTGGTCACCAGCACGGTGAATTGGTGCCCGCCATCGGCTAGGTGCGGTGCCAACAGCCCGCCACTGGCAGCGGCCACTTCGGCGGCTACCACAGGTAGCAACCATACCGCCGTCATTTGATCGATGCTGTGCTGCTGACGAGTAAACATCAGGTACGGAATCGCTACTCCGCAAACCAGTGCCATGGCCGCATCGACCCACCAAAGTCCGGTGGCAATCGTGACAGCCACCTCACCCCATCGTGGCAGCCCAAAGATCAGCATCCCGTTGATGATTGTTGCCAACCCCATCGGAATGGTGCCGAAGAACATCGATACGGTGGAGTGGGCAAAAATTTGCTTGGCTTCGTTGTAGAACAAGATCCAGCGAGCGGCATACAAGCCGCTGAATAGAACGAAAAGCAAGATGTTGAACAGCCACAGTCCTTCGGCGATCAGACGCAAGCCGGGTACCGACGCGGGAAAACTCGCTAAGGCGATTGCCAAAATACCGGTGCCCATCGTTGCCGCAAACCAGTTGGGGGTGAACTGGCGAACGACTTCGAGCGGCTGCTTGAGCTGGCTGAGCGGCTTGCCGCCGGTGCGCAGGGCTATAGCATCCTTTAATGTCATGAGGTGAGCTCCGCTGAGGAATGCAAACAGTCTAGCCCGGCTCGATTATCTGAAAAATTGAATATGATATAAAAAGTAATCTACTAAATAGATAAGCAGTCCCCGCTGTCCGCAGGGACTGCTCCACGATCAAGGCTTCGCGACGTGCCAGACTTGATTGACACCTTCACCGGTCGTTTCACCGGGCTTGCTGTCCTTTACCCAGGTATAGAGTGGCTGCCCCTTATAGGCCCATTGCTGGCTACCATCCTCACGCTGTACTACGGTATAGCCGTCACCGCTCTTGGCCCCTGCCGGTGCCATCAGCGGCGGCCAGTTCTTGGCGCACGGGCCGTTGCAGGCGGACTTACCCTCGCTGTCCTTGGTGAAGGTGTAAAGCGTCATACCCTTTTCATCCACAAGCACCTTACCCAAGGTGGTGTCGCCAACCTTGGCGGGCGTGGCCGCCACGGCCAGCCCTGTCATGGAGAAAATGGCAGTGGCAATCAACACTTGTCTGAGCATGCTGGACCTCGATGGTTATTGGTTATTAGTATTTCGATTGGAGCACTTGCACTTGCACGGGAGCACCTGGCGCATCGGCTGCACCAGGTGCGATGACGAGGTAGCGCTGTTCATCCGCCTGGGATTGCTGAACCAGTTGGCGTATCGGTCCTACCGCATTCACGATAGCTGCGCCGGCGGGATTGGTTTGAAAAGCGGCGAGAGACTCAAGAGCGCCGCTACCGTCTGCATGACGAGCCAACGCTAGTACATAGGGCTGCTTGGCCACCAGGCCCGTAACCGAGGCCTGCAGGACCTGAGTCAAGCCCTGGTCGAAAAGTGTCACCTGAGTGGTATGACGTTCGTGTTGACCCGGCGGAGCCAGGGCGATCTGAATACTCTTGGCGGCGCTCCCTAACGGCTTAAGATTTGCCAGCCCAGCGCCCTGGGTAGCGGCGCGGGGAACGTAGACCAAAGCCTGGGGCGCCTGCCCCACGGGTACAGTGGTTTCAACGCTATTGGTCAGCGTATTGATGACGGCCACACTGTCAGCATTCTCTAGTCCCACGTACAACCGCGTGCCATCTCCTGACGGCCAGAGACCGTGGGGCAAAGCGCCAACAGGAATGCTGGCGACTTGGCTGAAATCATCGGTTCGGAAGACCTTGACTCGATTTTCTCCGCCTACCGTTACATAGGCGAAGCTTCCGCGGGCATTGCGAACCAAGTTGACGTGATTAGTGATCGCGCCAGTATCAAGCGTCTTAATCAAGCTGAACGGCGGTTTGGCTGCGAACACCTGGGTCTTACCGACATCTTTTAGGGTGAGCCAGACCTGTTGGCCATCTGCAGACGCAGCGATGTTGGGGCAGAAGGGACTCGCCTGAGCGACGCGGCCAACAATTCGATGCTCGGCAACCGAAACCACTACGGTTTCCGGAGTGAACGAGGAGCAGACGTAGCCATAGCGGCCATCAGGGGAGAAGATCTGCATGCCAGGGCCTGGCGGTACGCCAATTCGCGTCTTCTCTTTGAAAGTCACCGGGTCGATCACGGCGATATAGTCCTCGCCCCGTACCGTGACCCAGAGCTCTTTGCCGTCAGGGGTGAAAAAGGCTTCATGAGGCGCGCGACCCAGATAGGTTTTACCCTTCACCTGGTTGTTGGCGGTGTCGATGAAGGACACGGAGTTCGAGCCTATCGCTACGACGGCCAAGGTTCGCCCATCTGGCGAAAATCCCAAGCCATGCACCAGTAGCTCGCCCTTGTACAAAGGACTCAAGTTCTTGGGTTGGCTGTCGCCTAGGGTGATGACGCCGAGCAATTTTTCCGTGCTGGGATCAATCACCGATACCGTGTTGGAGAACTGCTCCGCCGTATACACACGGTCTTGGGAACTAATCGTGATGTCCGGTTGTGCAGCAGCACGCGGAACTTGACCGGCTGAAGCGGTGCAGGAGATTACTAACAACACAGCGGCGAGCGGGGTGAGCGACAATCGAGGCATGAGGATTACCGAGTTGGAGAGGCGGGCAATTCAGAAAGCGCCTGCTGCATGACGGCGATTTCCTGTTGTTGGGTGACAATGATCTCTTGGGCCAGACGGCGTAGGCGTTCGTTATGGCCATACCGCAATTGGATCCGTGCCATTTCGATCGCACCCTGGTGATGTGCCGTCATCTGGGTCACAAAGTCGCGGTCTACGTTGCCACTGCTGGGCTTGTGCATCGCGGCCATCATCTGATCCATGGCCTGGCGGTTGTCGGCCTGCGCCGTGGCGGCGCTGCTATCAGGTTCGGCCCAGGCAATGGGAAGCACGAGCACCAGAAGGGTGACTGCCAACAACGGGTGTTTGACTGAAAACACGTGGCGCTCCAGCAGACTGGTGAGTTTCCAATGCAGACGTTTGTACGGTCTGGGTTATTCCATACCTACAAAAATAAAAATTGTGGGGAATAAAAGGTCAGCTCAAGCGTCTGTCAGCGATACCAGGGGAATGTCCATGCTTGATGACGCCATGCTTTCTCAGCTACTACCGTCTCTGCGTCGCTTCGCAAGATCGCTTACTCGTCACGAAGCCAGCGCCGATGACTTGGTCCAGAGTTGTCTAGAACGGGCGCTTACGCATGGGAACACGCGCTGTCCCGCCGGTGATGTGCGAGCCTGGCTGTTCACCATCCTGTACCGCCAATTCGTTGATGGCCGACGTCGTGAGCGCCGCTATGGTCGTCTGTTGGAGTGGCTGGGATTCCAAGAGGTCCCGGTTGAGCCTTCGGCTGAGACGATCTATCTGGATCAAGAAGCGTTGACGAATCTTGAGAGACTCAATGACGAACAGCGTGCCCTGCTGCTGTTGGTCGCGGTGGAAGGCATGAGCTATCGCGATGTATCACAGGCGCTTGGCATTCCACTGGGAACCGTCATGTCTCGTTTGGCGCGGGCACGCGCGGCCTTGAGACAGATCCACGAAAGTCCTTTGGCTACCGCCGCTTTGCGAGTATTGAAATGATGTATCGACCTCCTACTCCTGAAGAGTTGATGGCTTATGCCGACAATCAGTTGGATGCGCTGCGGCACGAGGAGGTGATGCGCTATCTTGCAACCCATCCGGAAGATGCCGCACGGGTAGCTGATATCCGCGAGCAGAATCGTCGGCTACGGCTGATTTTTTCTCCCGTGCTTGAGCCTTTACCGACACACCTTATGCCAGCAGTCGTGCGACACCGGATAGTCGCCAGACGTAAAAGACGTATGACTTATCTCGCTTCGCTAGTGCTGACGTTAGGCCTGGGTAGCGGCTTAGGGTGGCAGGCACGGGAATCGATGCTGCGGCGGGCGCACGTTCCAATGGCGGATGCCGTGGAGGCTTATCGACTATTTGCGAGCGCCGAGGGGCGGCCGCCAGTCGATGTAACCGGCCAGGACGGTGCGATTCAGCATTGGCTTGAAAGGACATTTGTGCAGGCGCCCGCCCTCCCTAACCTGGAGCGCTTCGGCTTGATCCCAGTGGGTGGTCGTCTCATGGCCACGGACACCGGCGCCGCCGCGATGGTGCTCTACCGGGATACGAAAGGGCGCCAAGTGATCTTCTATGTGCGGCATCCCAACAGCCAGCGCGACGTTGGCCACGGATCTCGTAGGGAAAGCGATGTTACTGCTGACTATTGGTCAGGACAGGGCTACAACTTTGCGTTGGTGAGTCCTAGCGAAGCATCGTTTGATACCTTGCGTGAGGCGATCTCTCAGAGGCCACCTCTCTAGTTCCCGTTCAGACCAGTGCTCGTTGCTTGAAACCAACCCTGTCCAACATTTGGGGGTCATTTCATGGCTGCGAAGAGCAAAGGGTGTCCCGGCTCTCGATCCTAGTGGCCATCCGCCGCCTCAACCTTCTGGACAGTGATAGCGGTTTACCATTGTTCGCACGACCCCGCTGATCGACAACGCAGGCCCAAGAACTACCAAGGGCATGCCATGTTCGATCTCTTTTTCAGGAAGAAAGCCCCACCATCCCCACCACCCGGCCCAGGCAAACAGGGCTTCACGCAGCCGTCCATAGGTAGGGATCTCCTTGCCCTCCCCCGCCGACAGAAGCTCATCGAGAACATCTGGCAGCGGACGTCACTGTCACGCGAGCAGTTTGCCTCGCTCTACCGAGATCCCCTTGAACGCTACGCTGACCTGGTACAGCAGCTTCCTGCTTCGGAAAACCACCACCACGCCTACCCCGGGGGCCTCCTCGATCACGGCCTGGAGATCGTCGCCTACGCCCTCAAGATCCGGCAGAACTACCTTCTGCCTATCGGCGCGCCACCGGAGTCGCAGGCGGCCCAGGCAGAGGCCTGGTCTGCAGCGGTCGCCTACGGCGCCCTCCTCCATGACCTAGGCAAGATTGCCGTCGACATCGAGGTTGTCCATGAAGATGGCAAGCCCTGGCACCCCTGGCACGGCCGGATCGAAAAGCCCTACCGCTTTCGGTACGTCAAGGGTCGGGACTACCAGCTACATAGTGCTGCCTCAGCCCTCGTCTACTTCCAGGTGCTGCCACCGCATGTACTGGACTGGCTCAGCGGCTATCGTGAACTCTGGTCATCACTGATCTTCGTCTTGGCCGGGCAATACCAGCACGCCGGTGTCCTGGGGGAAATGATCGTCCAGGCTGACCAGGCGAGTGTCGCTCAAGAGCTCGGCGCGAACCCGCATCGCGCGATGGAGGCGCCCAGAAATACGATTCAGCGTCAGCTGGCCGATGGGCTACGCACCCTGGTCATCGAGAAATTCAAGCTGAACCAGCCAGATGGGCCGTCGGACGGGTGGCTGACCCAAGATGCGCTATGGCTCGTGAGCAAGCCTGCCTCAGACCAGCTGCGAGCACTGATGCTCTCCCAGGGTGTGGAGGGCATTCCCACCTCGAATGCACCGTTCTTCAACCTGATCCAGGATCAGGCCATCATCCAGGTCAACGCTCAGGACAAGGCTATCTGGAAGGCCACGATCGATACCGGTCACGGATGGAAGAACACCTTTACCCTTCTCAAGGTCGCGCCTGCGCTGATATGGCCCGACCCTGCAGATCGACCAGCCCCTTTTTCAGGAATTTTCACGCTTGAGCAGACCGAGGACGGACCGCCAGGAATAGCGCACCCTGGCACAGCGAGCGATATCACTTTGCCATCACATCCGATATCACAAGATGTGACGAATGTCACATCTTCACAAGCGATGGCCTATTCCGAAACACTGCCGCAGCCCGCATTCCAGACCGGTTTGGACCCCATGGAAGACATACTCGCACTGGCAGACGACCTATTCGCTGCAACACCTCAGGCCCCAGCAGTTTCAGCCCATGAAGCGCCAACTCTCCAAGACGTGGATAACCTTTCAGAACACGTTATCGCTGCCACAACCCATTCAAGAGCTGAATCGATCACTACAGCCGACTTAGGCCAGGCATTCATAGCCTGGAGCCGCCAAGGCGTGCTTTCACACAAGCTATTGATCAACGATGCCAAAGCGATGATCCACACGGTAGATGGCACCGCTTTCCTGGTTAGCCCAGGCCTGTTCAAGCGATACGCCCAAGAGCATCCCCACTTAGAAATCGACGCCAAGGCCAGACAGCTAGATCCCTGGCAACTGGTGCAACGTGCTTTCGAAAAGCTGAAGCAGCACAGAAAGACAGCAGACAACCTCAACATCTGGACGTGCGAAGTCGTGGGCCCCCGCAAGACAAAGAGCCTCAAAGGCTATCTGCTAGAGGATCCAAAACTAATTTTCAATCAACCGCCTTTTGACAATTGCAGTTTGCGCTTACAGGAAACGGGGGCGGTCGAAGAGTGAACATCCTCGAAATCGCCGGCGAGTACAACGAGACTCACGACCTAAGGCCCGCTACCAGAACCATTTACTTGGCTGCCGCAAGAGCACTAGAGCGAAGATTTGGTGAAGATTTCGCACTGGAAAAACTCCATAACCGAGACGTCTTAATTTGGAGAAAGGAAATTCTTGATTCCGGCTTAGCAAAGCGCAGCTGGAATACGTACGCAAGTCATCTTAAAACGCTTTTCCAGTATGCGATCAAGCATGATTTACTGAGCATGCGGCAAAATCCATTTACTGAAACTTCCGTAGTTCCGCCTAAGAAACGCAAGAAGACTGTGCCGCACGAGGCTATCACCCAAGGCCGATCGCTGCTGCTCAGACTCCAGGAAAGTGAAAGAGTCTCTGGAAAACGCAGCAGTATCACGCCTGCCTGGTTCTGGCTATCAGTCTACGAGACGTTCCATTACACAGGAATTCGCCTTAACTCACTGCTAATGATGCAGCGAAAGGACGTCTGCCTGAAACGAAGGACCATCAACATAAGAAGTGAAAGCGACAAGACACACAAAGAATTCGTTTTACCTATTCCTGGCCCGCTCTATGAGCATATTGATAGGCTAACGGCTTGGGCGGATTCTTTGCATTTCAATGCCACAGACCAACTATTCAACGTGAACAGATTTTCGCCACATTACAAACGCGACACTATGGATATAAACCAAATTGAGTCAATGTATAGAAAATTGACTACCCTCGTGGGAACGCGCATGACGCCACACCGTTTCAGGCACACCTTGGCGACTGACTTGATGCGGCAATCGGATCGAAACATCCATGTGGCCAAAGCCCTGCTTAATCACTCCAGCATTGTCACAACGATGGAGTACATCGAGACCGATCCACACCAGATGCGCAATGTTCTGGAAGACCGTGCCACCAAGATGCCAAAGAGTTTGCTCGCACGCGTCGATACCAGCGCTCGACTGCCTCATGAGCGTTTAAAGAAGCACCTAAATCAACCGATGGCAGTGCCCGCCCTGCAGTCAGCAAATGCTGCTGGATCTTTTTCTCAAGAGGCATTCGATCAGCTGGCTGAATGGATCAGCAACGGAGCCCAACCCTTCGCATCAGCCAGACGCGGATAGCTCATCAGCGTTGAAGTTTTATAGATAGGTGCTGAGACCAGGCGCGCCTGAGGCTCCTGGTCATGGCATGTGCAGTTTGACATCATCGAGGCGCAGGGCTAGATTCCGCTCCAGACGGCTGCTTGTCTTAGCTGCGAGAAACGCAAAAACCCTCCTTGCGGAGGGTTCCTGGTGAAGATGGTGGGTCGTGTGGGATTCGAACCTACGACCAATTGGTTAAAAGCCAACTGCTCTACCGACTGAGCTAACGACCCGTTAGTGGCCGCCATTCTAGCGATTTTCTCAGGAGAATCAACACCCTAGATGAAATTTTTTTACTGGTAGCGGGTGGGGTCGGAAATCTTGGCCGCCTTGAAGCCTTCGGCGCGCAGGCGGCAGCTGTCGCAACGGCCGCAGGCCTCGCCTTCGCCGTTGGCCTGATAGCAGGACACGGTCAGACCGTAGTCCACGCCCAGCCGGGTACCGGTCTCGACGATCTGCGCCTTGGACAGATACTGCAGCGGGGCTTCGATCCTGAAGGTATCCCCTTCCACACCCGCCTTGGTGGCGAGATTGGCCAGGCGCTCGAAGGCCTCGACGAACTCCGGCCGGCAATCCGGATAGCCGGAGTAATCCACCGCGTTCACCCCGATGAAGAGATGGCGAGCGCCGATCACCTCGGCCCAACCCAGGGCTAGCGACAGGAACACGGTGTTGCGCGCCGGCACATAGGTAACGGGGATGCCCTCGCCCGGCGTCTCCGGCACGGCGATGTCCGGGTCGGTGAGGGCCGAGCCACCGATCCCGTTGAGATCCAGGCCGATCACCTTATGCTCGACGACACCCAGCTGACGCGCTACGCGCTCGGCGGCCTGCAGCTCGGCGCGATGGCGCTGGCCGTAGTCGAAACTCATGGTGTAGCAGGCGAAGCCCTGGGCCTTGGCCATGGCAACGATGGTGGCGGAATCCAGGCCGCCGGAAAGAAGGATGACCGCTTTAGGCTGACTCATGCTCAATGTCCCGGCTCGTCGTTCCAGAGAATCTTGTGCAGCTGCAACTGGAAACGCACCGGCAGATTGTCGGCCACAATCCATTCCGCCAGCTCACGCGGCACCACCTGGCCATGGCTGGGCGAGAACCACACCTCCTCCGCCCGCTGATCCAGGCGATATTCGATCAGCTTGGAAACCGCCCAGTCGTAGTCTTCACGCGAGCAGATGACGAACTTGACCTGATCGTTCGGTGTGAGATGAGCGATGTTGGCGTAGAGGTTGCGCCCCATTTCCCCGGATCCAGGGGTCTTGAGGTCGACGACCTTGCTGACGCGCACGTCCACGCCACTGACATCCAGAGCACCGCTGGTTTCCAGGGATACCTCGTAGCCAGCATCACACAGCTGCTCGAGCAGCTTGAGGCAATTGGGCTGCGCCAGCGGTTCGCCACCGGTCACACAGACATGGCGTGGCCGGTAGCTGGCGACCTGCTCCAGGATGGCATCGAGATGATGGATCTCACCACCGGTGAAGGCATAGGCCGTATCGCAATACTGGCAGCGCAGGGGGCAGCCGGTGAGCCGGACGAAGACGGTGGGAAGACCGACGGTGCGGGCCTCACCCTGGAGCGAATAGAAGATTTCGGTAAGACGTAGGGTATCTTTTTGCATAGAAGCCACGGGCGTGACGGCTAAACAGGCCATCCGCCTCCGTTGCGGGAGATAGAAGAAAAAAGCCTGCGCTAGGGCAGGCTTTTCAGATCCCGCTGCGCCAGCTGCGCAGCGGAGGTTCCGGGATATTGGCTGATGACCTGCTGGTACATGCCCTTGGCCCGATCGGTGCGGCCGAGCTTCTGCTCGACGCCACCCAGTTTGTACAGCGAATCCGGCACCTTGTTGCTGGTGGGATAGGCCTGGCTGACCTTGGCGAATGCCTGGCCAGCGGCCTGCAGATCGCCCTTGGCCAGATTCACTTCACCTAGCCAGTACTGGGCGTTGCCCGCATACTGGCTGTTGGGATACTTGCGCAGAAAGGCGTTGAACGCCTGACTGGCCTTGTCGAAATCCTTGGCCTTGATCAGATCGAAGGCAGCGTCGTAGTACAGCTTTTCCTTCGCCGGATCACCCGGTTCGCTACTGGCGGCCGGTGCCCCCGCGGAAGCAGGCGGAGTCGGCGCGTTGTTTGCCGCGATGGCGCCACCCTGGGCGGCACCGGCAGCGGCTCCGGCACCTGCGTTGGCAGGAGCGGAAGAAAGCTGGGAGAGTCGACCATCCAGATCCTGGTAACGATCCAATCCTTCCTGCTTGAGCTGGCGGATCTCGTTTTCCTGAACCTCGACCTGGCCACGCAGGCGAGCGATGTCATCCTGCATCTGTTGCAACTGCATGAACAGTTGACCCATGCCGGAAACGGGAGCCCCGTTTCCGGCACTGGCCGCGCCTGCGTTGCCATAGCCTTGCCCAGCGGACTGGGCAACACCATAACTACCATCCTGTACGGGAACCTGAGCCGCGGCGACAACCGGTACACCAAGGGTCAGGGCGATCAAGAACTGCAGGCGCTTGGACATCGTTTATTACTTCTTCAGCTCGACGCGACGGTTCTGAGCCCAGGAAGACTCGTCGTGACCGACGGCAACCGGACGCTCTTTACCGTAGGACACCAGCTCCAGCTGAGCCGGGGATACGCCCTGCAGCACCAGGTAGCGCTGAACGGCCTTGGCACGACGCTCGCCCAGCGCCAGGTTGTACTCGCGGGTACCGCGTTCGTCGGTGTGACCTTCCAGAACGACGCGCTGGCCGCTGGCCTTCAGGTCGCGAGCGTGAACGTCCAGAGCGCGCATGGCTTCCGGCTTCAGGTCGGAGCTGTCGTACTCGAAGTAGAAGGTGGTGATGGCGCGCAGAGCGGCTTCATCGCCCATGCTGCCGTCAACGGCACCGGCGTTGGCACCGTAGCCAGCGTTCGGGTCGACAGCACCGGCGCCAGCGCCAGCACCAGCGCCTTCACCGGAGGCGTCGCCGCCCTTGGAGGAACAGCCCACGGCGACAGCCATGGCCAGAGCCAGTGCAGCGAACTTGCCGAATTTCAGCATTTCCATCATGTAACTCCTAAAAGAACCGCAATGTTGGTGTTTCTAAGGACTTTTCTAATTAGCCGTCAGTTCAGGTAAGGAGACCAGGAAGGCTCGCGCACGTCACCCTGGGCGGTGGGAAGAGGAATCCGGACGCGACCATTGATGGAGACAAGCATCAGTACGCCTCGGTCCTGCTGGCGGGTGGCGTAGATTAGCATGGTGCCATTGGGCGCAACAGTGGGCGAATCGTTGAGGCTGGTGTTGGAAAGTACCCGCACAGAGCCGCGCTGGAGGTCTTGTGCAGCGATCTGGAAATTGGTGAAACCTTCCTGGCGATGCACCATGACCAGCGTCTTTTCATCCGCCGAAAGTTTCGGGTTGGCGTTGTAGTTGCCAACGAAAGTCACGCGCTCAGCACCCCCGCCACTGACGCTGGCCTTGTAGATCTGCGGCTTGCCGGAGCGATCGGAGGTGAAGTAGATGGTCTGACCATCCTTGCCCCAGAACGGCTCGGTATCGATGGAGGAGTCATTCGTCACACGACGAATGGCACGGGAGCCCAGGTCCATCACATAGATCTCGGGGTTTCCGTCCTTGGACAGTACAAAGGCCAGACGATTGCCATCGGGCGAGAACGCCGGAGCGCCATTCAGGCCTTCGAAGTTGGTCAGCTGCTCGCGACGACCGGTATCGATGTACTGCAGGAAGATGCGCGGACGCTGTTGCTCGAAGGAGACGTAGGCGATGCGCTTGCCGTCCGGCGCGAAACGCGGCGACAGGATGGGTTCGCGCGATTGCAGCAGGGTCACCGAGCGGGCACCGTCATAGTCGGCGCGCTGCAGGGTATAGCGGGTGTTGGTCGCGGAGAAGCGCTCGGCGGTCACATAGAGGATGCGCGTGGAGAATGCACCTTTCACCCCGGTCAGCTTTTCATAGGCCTGGTCGGAGATGAAGTGCGCCATGTCGCGCAGCTGATCGGTGCTGCCGCCGACATTGCCGGTCAGGACCTGCTGTTCGGTGGACACGTTGAACAGGGCGTAGCTGATCTGCAGTCGACCACCGTTGGGCACGACGTTGCCCACCAGCACATAGTTGGCGCCCAGGGCTTTCCAGTCGCGGAAGATCACTTCGCTGGCCTGGCTCGGCTGGCTCAGCATGTTCTGGCGCGGAATCGGCGAGAACACCCCGGAATTGCGCATGTCGTCGCTGACGATGTTGGCCAGATCTTCCGGCAGTGGCTGACCACCCTGCCACCCGAAGGGCACGACGGCGATCGGGATGGCGCGATCACTACCGCTGGAAATCACCAGCGGATCGGCCGCCTGGGCGGAGCCCACCACCAGGACCAGGCCCAGCAGAATGTAACGGATCAGGGTGTTCACAGACTCAGGTCCTCCGGTTTGAAGATCATGCGGCGCTGACGGTACAGCTGATCGAAGGTCTTGCGATCCAGCTGCTGCAGCTCACGGATACGACCGACGTTACGCACGGCCGATACCGCTGAATTATCGAATTCCTTGTTGCCACTGGAACGGGTCACCGTCGCGCTGGTGATGGTCCCATCCGGCAGCATGTTGATCTGCACTTCGACGCTCATGCCGTTGCGCGCCGATTGCGGACGCGTCCACTGCTCGCTGACCAGACGCACGATCAGGTCATCGAAGCTCGATGCCACCTCGTCGCCCTGCTCTTCGGCCAGGGCCTGCTGCCGCTGGGTATCATCGGACAACAGCTCCGCCAGCGCCTGGGCCTTCTTGTCTTCTGCCGCCTTGCGTGCAGCTGCCTGGGCAGCCTTCTTCTTGGCGTCGTCAGCCGCTTTCTTCTTCGCCGCTTCCGCTGCCGCTTCCTTCTTGGCAGCCTCGGCTGCGGCCTTCTGCTTGGCTTCTTCCGCCGATTTCTGCTTGGCCGCTTCTGCCGCCGCTTTCTTGGCCGCTTCGTCGGCCGCCTTCTGCTTGGCGGCTTCGTCGGCTTTCTTCTTGGCGATGTCCGCCTGCTTCTTCTGCTCGGCAGCCTGCTTGGCTTCCGCAGCCGCCTTGGCGGCCTCGGACTGTTTCTCGGCCTCAGCCTTGGCCTCGGCGGCCTTGGCCGCCGCTTCCGCTTGCTGCGCCTTTCGAGCGTCGTCGGCTTTCTTTTGTTCCGCGGCCTGGTGCTGGGCTTCCTTCTGTTGCTGAGCCGCCTTGGCCGCCGCCGCTTCACGCTGGGCTTCCTGCTGCTCGCGACGCTGCTCCAGCTGCTCCTGCTCGTACTGTTTGGCCGCGGTCTTCTTCGCCTCCCCTGCCAACTTTTGCTCGGTCTGGACCTGCGCCGAGCTCTTCGACTTGAGCTGGACCAGGGTCGCTTGAACCACCGGGCGCGACTGGGGCAATTCAGGGGTAAAGGCGAAGCTGACAAACAGCAGGCCGAAAATCAGCACATGCAGGGCGACCGCCCAGATGACCGGCCAGAAATAACTTTCGGACGACGAACGCTCGCGGTGTCGCATCAAGGCGCCTCGGTAATCAACCCGACGTTGGGCACGCCGGCCTGTTGCAAGGCACCCATGGCACCGGCGACGACACCATAGTTGGCGGCCTTGTCACCACGGATGAACACCTGGGTGTCAGCACGCTGACGCATGATGGCACCGACCTGCTGACTCAGTTGCGGCAGCGACACGGCGGTCTCGGACTTGGCCTTCTGATCGGTATCCACCTCGGACCCGACGTTCCAGTAGTAGGTACCGTCGGACTTCACCGAGACGGTGAGGATCTGCTTGTCGTTGTCTTGCGGCAGGGCCTGACTGTCGACCTTGGGCAGGTCGACCTTGACGCCCTGATTGAGCATGGGCGCCGTCACCATGAAGATGACGAGGAGCACCAACATCACGTCGATGTAGGGCACCACGTTCATCTCGGCGACGGGCTTGCGTTTCTGGCGGCGAGGAACCATGGGATACCTCTTTATTCGTCGCTGGCGTGGACTTTGCGGTGCAGGATGGCCTGGAACTCGTCCGCAAAGGTGTAGTAGCGGTTGATCAGCATTTCCGAACGGGCGGCGAAGCGGTTGTAGGCCACGACGGCGGGAATGGCGGCGAACAGACCGATGGCGGTGGCGATCAGGGCCTCGGCGATGCCGGGCGCCACGGTGGCCAGGGTCGCCTGCTGCGCCGTGGACAGGCCACGGAAGGAATTCATGATGCCCCAGACGGTACCAAACAGACCCACGTAGGGGCTGGTGGAACCGACGGTGGCCAGGAACGGCAGGGCCTGCTCGAGCTTCTCTTCCTCACGGGAGATGGCGACGCGCATGGCGCGCGAGACACCCTCCATCACGGCATCGGGATCCACGCCGGGCTGCTGACGCAGGCGGGAGAACTCCTTGAAGCCGGCGCGGAAGATCTGCTCGACGCCGGAGTCCGGGTCGGGGTTGCTGCCGGCCTGGCGATACAGCTTGGACAGATCGATGCCCGACCAGAATTTTTCTTCGAAGGCATCCAGGGAACGCTTGGCGGCACGCATGGCATTGCCGCGCTGGATGATCATGATCCAGGACGTGACAGAGGCTGCGACCAGGATGAGCATCACCAGTTGCACTACCAGACTGGCATTGGCGACGAGGCTCCACATGGACATATGGTCGACGTTGGGTTGCACGCTTAATCTCCTGATTGAATTGACGCCGGATTTCCGGCAAGAACCGTTCGCATGGCCGTCGGGATCGCCCGGGGCCTGAAGCTGTCAGCACGCACGCAGGCGACCGTCACCCACCCTTCACAGAGCAGGACCTCGTCTTCTGCCCGCCGCACCTCTTGGTAAAACCTGAGGCTGGCGCGCTTCGCCTCGACCACCTCGGCGCCGATCAGCAGTTCGTCATCCAGGCGCGCGGGCGCATGGTAGCGCGCTTCGCTGCTGTGGACGACAAAGAGCAGACCGTCCCGGGCGAGTTCGGACTGGGCATAGCCCAGCGCGCGCAGTCGCTCGGTGCGGGCGCGTTCCATGAACTTGAGGTAGTTGACGTAGTAGACGATGCCGCCGGCATCGGTATCTTCGTAGTAGACACGACACCTGAGGACGGACGGCGACGGGCTCCGCGATTGCGCGTGCATACTCTAGAACCTAGCCTCGCCGTTGCCAATCAGAAATGTTCGCAACTGCATTTAGTTACCATTGACCTCGAACAGATCGGGCGTACCGCCCTGGGCCAGACGCGTCGGCAGGTTGAGTCCGAAGTGCAGATAGGCATGCCGGGTCACCACCCGCCCGCGCGGCGTGCGCATGATATAGCCTTGCTGGATCAAATAGGGTTCCAGCACGTCTTCGATGGTGTGACGCTCTTCGCTGATGGCTGCCGCCAGGCTGTCCACCCCTACCGGGCCGCCGTCGAACTTGTCGATCATGGTCAGCAGCAGACGGCGATCCTGGTGATCGAAGCCCTGGGCGTCGACGTCCAGCAGGTCGAGGGCACGACTGGCGATGTCGTGGCTGATATGGCCCTGCCCGCGGACCTCGGCGAAGTCCCGCACCCGCCGCAGCAGGCGGTTGGCGATCCGCGGCGTGCCCCGTGCCCGGCGGGCGATTTCCATCGCCCCTTCGGCTTCGATGGCAAGGCCCAGAATGCCGGCCGAACGCGTGACGATGGTGGCCAGGTCCGCGGTGCCGTAGAACTCCAGGCGCTGAACGATCCCGAAGCGGTCACGCAGCGGATTGGTCAGCATGCCGGCGCGGGTGGTTGCCCCGACCAGGGTGAAGGGCGGCAGATCCAGCTTGATGGAGCGCGCCGCCGGACCCTCGCCGATCATGATGTCGAGCTGGTAGTCCTCCATTGCCGGATAGAGCACCTCCTCGACGATGGGCGAGAGCCGATGGATCTCGTCGATGAAGAGCACATCGCCCGCTTCCAGGTTGGTCAGCAGCGCCGCGAGATCGCCCGGGCGCTCCAGCACGGGGCCTGAGGTGCTCTTGAGGGAAACCTGCATTTCCTGGGCGATGATGTTGGCCAGGGTGGTCTTGCCCAGGCCGGGTGGGCCGAAGATCAGCGTGTGGTCGAGGGCCTCGCCCCGGCCCTTGGCCGCCTGGATGAACAGGCCCATCTGGTCGCGCACCACCGGCTGGCCGATGTAGTCGGCCAGGCGCACCGGACGGATGGCGCGATCCTGGAATTCCTCTCGGTCGCGGCCACCGGCCGAGATCAGGCGATCGGTTTCTATCATGGGATCAGACCATGCCCTTCAGGGCGCGACGGATGAGTTCCTCGCTGGAAAGGTCTTCCCCTTCCACGGCAGCGACGGCGCGACTGGCTTCCTGGGGCTTGAACCCCAGGGCGACCAGGGCGCTGACCGCATCGGCCTCGGCGCTGGCGGCGCCGGCGGCCTGGTTCGGCAGAACCAGGGGCGCGATGGTCGGCAGATTTTCCCAGGCCTTGAAGCGGTCCTTGAGCTCGACCAGCAGGCGCTCGGCGGTCTTCTTGCCCACTCCCGGCACCTTGACCAGGACAGAGGTGTCCTGGGCCTGAACACAGCGAACCAATTCATCCACCTCGAGACTGGACATCAACGCCAGGGCCAGCTTGGGGCCGACACCATTGAGTCGGATCAGCTCGCGAAACAGCTCTCGCTCGCGTTTTTCGCCAAACCCGTACAGCAGGTGCGCATCTTCCCGTACCACGAGGTGGGTATGCAATGTGACGACCTCGCCCTGGGCCGGCAGCCGATAAAGGGTCGTCATGGGCACTTCGACCTCGTAGCCGACTCCGTCCACGTCGAGCAGGAGATGGGGCGGCTGCTTTTCCGCCAGGGTGCCACGTAGACGACCGATCACAGGGATACCTTCCTACTTCTGGAGCGAGATGTTTGAGCGGATGAAGCTAGAGACGCAGCCGGCCGCCGCGGCGGCGAGTCGCCAGCAGGCCATGGGGGACCAGGCTCTGCCGGGTATGGGCATGGCACAGGGCGATGGCCAGGGCGTCGGAGGCGTCGATCTGGGGCTTTTCGGTCAGCCGCAGCAGGTGCATGACCATCAGCATCACCTGCTGCTTGTCCGCTCCGCCGTTGCCGACCACGGCCTGCTTGACCTGGCTCGCGGTGTACTCGGAGATTTCCAGGCCACCCTCGGCGCCAGCGACGATGGCCGCACCCCGGGCCTGACCCAGCTTGAGCGCCGAGTCGGCGTTGCGCGCCATGAACACCTGCTCGATGCCCATGGTGACCGGCCCGTACTGGGCGATGACGTCGCGCACACCGCGATAGACGATCTGCAACCGTTCCGGCAACGGACCGTTACCGGTGCGGATGCAGCCGGAGGCCACGTACTCGCAGCCCCGCCCAGTGTCGCGCACCACGCCAAAGCCGGTCAGCCGCGAGCCCGGGTCGATGCCCAGCACCAGGGTGCCGGGCGCATCGGGCGGCAGGCGCTCGTAGAGGGACATCAGCCGAGCTGCGCCATGACGTCGTCGGGGATGTCGGCATTGGAATAGACGTTCTGCACGTCGTCCAGGTCTTCGAGCATGTCGATCAGCTTGAGCACCTTTTGCGCGGTATCCAGATCCAGGGTCGCGGAGGTCGAGGGGATCATGGTCACCTCGGCTTCGTCGGCCTTGTAGCCGGCGGCGGTCAGGGCTTCGTTGACTGCGATGAAGTCGGCGAAGCTGGTGAAGACGTCGATGGAGCCATCGTCGTTGGCCACCACGTCATCGGCACCCGCTTCCAGCGCGGCTTCCATCAGGGCGTCTTCGTCCAGGCCAGGGGCGTAGCTGATCTGACCCTTGCGCTCGAACAGATAGGCGACCGAGCCGTCGGTACCCAGGTTGCCACCGCACTTGTTGAAGGCGTGACGGACTTCGGCCGCGGTACGGTTGCGGTTGTCGGTCATGGCTTCGACGATGATGGCGACGCCACTTGGGGCGTAGCCTTCATAGGTCAGTTCCTCGACGTTCTCGCCTTCGCCGGCGCCCACGCCACGGGCGATGGCCCGGTCGATGGTGTCGCGGGTCATGTTGGCGGTGAGCGCCTTGTCCACCGCCAGGCGCAGACGGGGGTTGTCGGCTGGAACGCCGCCGCCCTGGCGCGCGGCCACGGTCAGCTCACGGATGATCTTGGTGAAGATCTTGCCTTTCTTGGCATCCTGGCGTTCTTTGCGATGCTTGATGTTGGCCCATTTGGAATGACCGGCCATAAGCTACTCCAATGTCTTGACGAAGACTGCGCCGGCAGCGAGGGCCGCGACGCAATGAAAAAGGAAACGGAGGGCGCTGACTTGGGCGCCCTCCTCCGGTAAGGCTTACTCCGCCTTGGGCTGCTCGCGCAGGCGAATGTGCAGCTCGCGCAGGGCCTTGGCGTCGACGGCGCCGGGCGCCTGGGTCATGACGTCGGCCGCGCTCTGGGTCTTCGGGAAGGCGATGACTTCACGAATCGACGAGGCGCCGGTCATCAGCATCACCAGACGATCCAGGCCGAAGGCCAGGCCGCCATGGGGCGGTGCGCCGAACTTCAGGGCGTCCAGCAGGAAGCCGAACTTCTCTTCCTGTTCCGCTTCGCTGATCCCCAGCACCTCGAAGACGGCTTGCTGCATCTTCTTGTCGTGGATACGAATGGAACCGCCGCCCAGCTCGGTGCCGTTGAGCACCATGTCGTAGGCGCGCGACAGCGCGGCACCGGGGTTGGCCTTGAGCTCTTGCGGGCTGCACTTGGGCGAGGTGAAGGGATGGTGCATGGCGGTCAGGCTGCCATCGTCGTTTTCCTCGAACATCGGGAAGTCGACCACCCACAGCGGCGCCCACTGGCAGGTCAGCAGGTTGAGGTCGTGACCGAGCTTGATGCGCAGCGCGCCCAGGGCTTCGGAGACGATCTTGGTCTTGTCCGCGCCAAAGAACACGATGTCGCCATCCACCGCGCCGACGCGGTCGAGGATGACGTTGATGTTGTCCAGCGGGATGTTCTTGACGATGGGCGACTGCAGACCCTCGACGCCAGCGGCGCGCTCGTTGACCTTGATGTAGGCCAGGCCCTTGGCGCCGTAGATGCCGACGAACTTGGTGTAATCGTCGATCTGCTTGCGCGGCATGCTCGCCCCGCCCGGTACCCGCAGCGCGGCGACGCGGCACTTGGGATCGTTGGCCGGACCGGCGAAGACCTTGAAGTCGACGTCCTTGAGCTGGTCTTCCACGTCCACCAGTTCCAGCGGAATGCGCAGGTCCGGCTTGTCGGAACCGAAGCGACGCATGGCTTCGGCCAGGGTCATGTGCGGAAGCGTACCGAACTCGACGTCCAGCACTTCCTTGAACAGGTTGCGCACCATGGTCTCGGTGATGTCCATGATGTCTTTTTCATCGAGGAAGCTGGTCTCGATGTCGATCTGGGTGAATTCCGGCTGGCGGTCGGCGCGCAGGTCTTCGTCACGGAAGCACTTGGCGATCTGATAGTAGCGGTCGAAGCCGGCGACCATCAGCAGCTGCTTGAACAGCTGGGGCGACTGCGGCAGGGCGAAGAAGCTGCCGGGATGGGTGCGGCTGGGCACCAGGTAGTCGCGGGCACCCTCGGGGGTGGCACGGGTCAGGATCGGAGTTTCCACGTCGAGGAAACCGTTTTCGTCCAGATAGCGGCGGATGCTGGAGGTGATGCGCGAACGCAGCTTGAGCTTCTCGGCCATCTCCGGACGACGCAGGTCGATGAAGCGATAGCGCAGGCGGGTCTCTTCACCGACATCGGTGTATTCGTTGAGCGGGAACGGCGGCGTCTCCGCTTCGTTGAGCACTTCCAGCTCGTAGCCCAGCACCTCGATGGCACCGGACGCCATGTTGGCGTTGCGCGCGCCCTCGGGACGCAGACGCACCTTGCCGGTGAGCTTGACCACGTATTCGCTGCGCACGCGGTCGGCCTTGGCGAAGGTTTCGGCGCGATCCGGATCGAACACCACCTGGGCCAGGCCTTCGCGATCGCGGATGTCGAGGAAGATGACCCCGCCGTGGTCACGGCGGCGGTGGACCCAACCGCAGAGGGTGATTTCCTGGCCGTCCAGGCTCTCGTTCAACTGGCCGCAATAGTGGCTGCGCATCATGGTCGTGGTTTCGCTTCTCTAGAACAGGCTGAATGCGTGGAGGCGCCGGGCCGGCAGGACCGGGCGCTCGACTGAACGGGAGATTCTATATCATCCGCCACGATTTTACCGTAGCCGGGCACGCAGCTCGACATGCCAACACTGGCTAAACGGCCAGCGGTTCTGTGATAGCCTCGGAGCCTTTCGTAACCGCCGCACAGGAGCCATCAGCATGGAAATCAACATCGGCATCGCCGAACAGGATCGCGCCCAGATCGCCGAGGGCCTGTCGCGCCTGCTGGCCGACACCTACACCCTCTATCTGAAGACCCATAACTTCCACTGGAACGTGACCGGGCCGATGTTCAACACCCTGCACCTCATGTTCGAGACGCAGTACACCGAACTGGCCGTGGCGGTGGACGACATCGCCGAGCGCATCCGCGCCCTGGGCTTCCCGGCACCGGGCACCTACGCCGCCTATGCGCGCCTGTCGAGCATCAAGGAAGAGGAAGGCGTACCGGACGCCGAGGCGATGATCCGCCTGCTGGTGCAGGGTCAGGAAGCCGTGGTGCGCACCGCGCGGGGCATCTTCCCGCTGCTGGACAAGGTCAACGACGAGCCCACCGCCGATCTGCTGACCCAGCGCATGCAGACCCACGAGAAGACCGCCTGGATGCTGCGCAGCCTGCTCGCCGCCTGAGTCCGGGCACCGTCGCAGGCGCGGACCTGCGACGGTGCCACGATTGAGTGGCCTTCACCTTTTGGGTTTAATAAGGACGCGCACCTAGCGCCGGGTCACGCCGCTGTCGAGCACTGTTTCGGCAGTTTCGGCAGACCCGTGTTCTCTATCCCAAGGTGATTTCACATTGAACACGTTATCTACTGTCCATGTCGTGGTGGGCGCTGCTGCGCTCCTGTTATCGGCGATTCCCGGACTGCAGTCCGACACCTCGTCCTTCGATCAACCCGAGTCCATCCACCTGGCCCTGCTGGGTCTTGCCACCCTCCTCTTCACACCCTTCTCCCGCAGCCGCAGCAGTGGCGCCCAGAAACTCGCCAGCGCCCTGCTGGTGATCGCCGTCGTGGCCCAAACCTTTATCCTGCTGGCGCCCTTGGAGCAGATCGGCGGGCTGCCGGCCGAGCTGCTGCCCCTGGGTCTGACCCTGGTCGCCGCCCTGGCCAGTCTGCCGGAAAAGTTTCGCACCCCGGCCGGCAATGCGCCCGCGCTCGATGCGGAGGCTCGTCCTCGCCCGGCGGCGCGCCCCGTAGCGGCCGCAGCGATCCCGGCACGGCCGCTGGCCGATGACCGCGAGCGCGGCACGGTGAAGTGGTTCAACACCTCCAAGGGCTTCGGCTTCATCTCCCGCGACACCGGCGACGACATCTTCGTGCACTTCCGCGCGATCCGCGGCGAAGGTCATCGGGTGCTGATGGAAGGCCAGCGCGTGGAGTTCTCGGTGATCCAGCGGGACAAGGGCCTGCAGGCCGAAGACGTGGTCATCGCCGCCTGACTTCTGCCGACCAAAGAAAAGGCCGCCCGCGGGCGGCCTTTTTCATGGGCAAGGGTTACTGCCGCTGGGCGGCGGCGGCCTTGCTGTCGTTCATGCCGGTGGTGTTGCCGAGCAGGCTGGCGGTGGCGGTCTGGATAAAGGCCTCCAGGCGCTTCTGCAGCTCGGGCGCGCTGGCATCGCCCTTGAGCACCTCGCCACCGGCCTGGGTGCCCAGGTGGTAACGATAGAGCACGGCGTCACGATCGCGTGGCTTGACCAGGATGCGATCGCCGGTGACCAGGGCCACGGTCTGGTCGCTGCCCGAGGGCTTGATCACGGCCACGCCCTGATCGCCCTGGGGCAAGCTCAGCAGGTCACGGCCCCAGCACTGGTGCTGAGTCGGCTTGCCGAAGCGCGCCAGCACGGTGGGCACCACGTCGATCTGGCTACCCACGGTGTCGCGACGGGCGCCAAAGGTGTCCTGCACGCCCGGACCGATCAGCAACAGCGGTACGTTGAAGCGCGACAGGTCCATCTCGGTGATCTGCTCGTTGTTGCCGAAGCCATGGTCGCCGAGGATGACGAACAGGGTGTCCTGGTACCAGGGCTCGTGCTGGACCTTGGCGAAGAACTGACCTAACGACCAGTCGGCGTAGCGCATGGCGGTCAGGTGCTCGTCGAGCGAGCCATGGCCAGTGACCGGCGCGACCGGCAGGTCCTTGGGCAGCGCATAAGGGGTGTGGTTGGACAGGGTCTGCAAGAGCGCATAGAAGGGCTTGCCGTCCGGCGCCTTGGCCAGCTTGTCCAGTTCCTGCACCGAGCGGTCGAACATGTCCTGGTCGGAGACGCCCCAGGTCGGATCCATGAACACCGGATTGACGAAGTCCTCGCGCCCGACGAAGCGGGTCATGCCCTGGTTGCTGAAGAAGCCGGACTGGTTGTCCCACTGGAAGTTGCCGTTGTAGACGTAGACGTCGTCGAAGCCACGGGTGCTGAGCAGCTGCGGCAGGCCGGAGAACTGGTGCGCGCCCTCGGGCATGCGCATCAGGTACTCGAAGGCCGGCAGATTGGGGAAGCAGGCCATGGTGGCGAACATGCCCTGGTGGGTATGGGTGCCGTTGGAGAAGAAGCGGGTGAACAGGGTGCCCTGCTTGGCCAGGGCATCGAAGTTCGGCGTGATGCCGTCTTCATTGCCCAGGGCGCCAATGTAGCGACCGGCCATGCTTTCCATGAGGATCACCACCACGTTGCGCACCTTGGGCAGCTGGCCGTCGGCGGGCGGGGTATAGATCCGGCGGACGGCGGCCTTGTCGGCGTCGATCAGCTCATCGCGCGGAGTCAGCAGCAGCTGCCGGGTGGTGGCCAGGGCCTCGGCGGCCGGCATGGTGGCCTTCCAGCTGTTGTCGCGGTGATCGGAAAAACTGTTCTCGGCGGCGTCGATCAGGGTCAGGGTACCGTTCAGGCCGAGGTGGTTGGCGAACATCGAATCGGTGGTATAGGCGTCGCCCCAGCGCAGCGGCGGACCGGATCTCAGGGTGCCGCGGGCGGCGATGACGGCCACCACCAGGCAGAGCATGAACACCGCACCCCGGCGGTACCAGGCGGCCGGTCGCAGCGCGGCATGGCGCCGGGTGGCTCGTTCGATGCCAAAGAACACCAGGCCCAGCAGCAGGGTCGCCACCGCCCAGGCCAGCAGCAGGCGCACCACCGGGAAACCGTTCCAGATCATGCTGGTGACGGTATGCAGGTCTTCCTGCAGGTACTGGAACACCAGGCTGTTCAGCCGCTGGTGGAATTCCCGATAGAAGTTCAGCTCGGCGACGCCCAGCAACAAACAGAGGCTGGCGGCCAGGGTGAACCAGCCGGCCTGCAGCCGGCGCGCGGCCATGGCCCTCAGGCTGAACAGGCAGAACAGCGAGGGGGCGCAGATATAGACCACCAGGCGCAGGTCGAAGCGCGCGCCATTGAAGAAGGCCTCGGCGAAGGTGGCGAAGGGCGATGTGCCGATCAGGTCGGTGTTGTAGCCCAGCAGCGCCAGGCGCAGCAGAGTGAACATGACCAGCAGCGCGAGGCCGCAGCCCAGGACGAAACTCAGGTGGCTGCCCAGCGTCGGCAGCGGGCGAGCGCCCGCGGCGCGCGGGGTTTGGGGGACTTCCGTTTGCGACATGAAAACACCTTGTCAAAAGCAGCAGGGATTCGCGGCGGGTGGCCAGCGGCTCGGGATCGGCCACGCAGAGGCCTCGGGCGCGGTCGGTAGGCGTGGGAGTTTAACCGTCCAGCGGTAGCACGCCAGTCTTGCCGCACCGCGCCATGCCGAAGCGAGACCTCTGCCGCGTCGACAGTCGCCCAGCCTGAGCAGGAGCACGTCAAAATTTCGTCAAGGGCTGCTCTGGACGCGACGTCAGCGCAGGCATGGGCGGCAGCCGCCGCTTGCAGTAAAATCCAGCACCCTTGACCGCTCCAGCGCCGTATTCAGGATGCCCCATGGCTCACCGTGACGCTCTGCAGGTGCTTCGCACCTACCTGACCAGCCAGATCCTCGGCCAGGAAACCCTGGTGGAGCGCCTGCTCATCGCGGTCCTGGCGGATGGTCACCTGCTGGTGGAAGGCGCCCCGGGGCTGGCCAAGACCAAGGCCATCAAGGACCTGGCGGAAGGCCTGGAAGCGGACTTCCACCGCATCCAGTTCACCCCCGACCTGCTGCCGGCCGACATCACCGGCACCGAGATCTATCGTCCCGACACGGCGAGCTTCTCCTTCCAGCAGGGCCCGATCTTTCACAACCTGGTCCTGGCCGACGAGATCAACCGGGCGCCGGCCAAGGTGCAATCGGCGCTGCTGGAAGCCATGGCCGAGCGCCAGGTGAGCATCGGCCGCACCTCATATCCCCTGCCCGACCTGTTCCTGGTGATGGCCACCCAGAACCCTATCGAGCAGGAAGGCACCTATCCGCTGCCCGAGGCCCAGCTCGATCGCTTCCTGATGCACGTCAAGATCGGCTATCCCGACGCCTCGGTGGAGCGCCGCATCCTGGCCCAGGCCCGTGGCGAAGCCCTGGACGGCGAGACCCTGCCGACCGAGCGCGTCACCCAGGCGGCCATCAACGCCGCGCGCCGCGAGGTGCTCGGTCTGTACATGGCCGACGCCGTGGAGGAGTACCTGGTCCAGCTGATCATGGCGACCCGTACCCCGGGCCGTTTCGACCAGGACTTGGCGCACTGGATCACCTATGGCGCCAGTCCGCGCGGCTCCATCGCCCTGGATCGCTGCGCCCGCGCCCATGCCTGGCTGGCCGGGCGGGACTTCGTCAGCCCGGAGGACATCCAGGCGGTAGTGTTCGACGTCCTCCGTCATCGCGTCATCCTGTCCTTCGAGGCGGAGGCCGCCGGCATCGACCATGACCGGGTGGTGCAACGCATCCTCGATCTGGTGGCCGTGGCCTGAGATGCCCGAGCGCGACGGCGTGACCCTGGGCCTGGCCGAGCTCATCGAGATGCGCCACCGGGTGGTCGAGGTGCAGCTGTTTTCCGCCGCCGGACGGCGCAGCCCATTGATCGGCCTGCACCATTCGCGCCTGCGCGGTCGCGGCGTGGACTTCGACCAGGTGCGCGCCTATCAGCCCGGTGACGACGTACGGGCCATCGACTGGCGCGTCACCGCCCGCACCCGGGAACCCCATACCAAGCTGTTCCACGAAGAGCGCGAGCGGCCGGTCTATCTGCTGCTGGAGCAGAGTCCGCGCACCTTCTTCGGCACCCGCCGGCAATTCAAGTCGGTGCTGGCCGGACGCCTGGCCGCGCTGATCGGCTGGGCGGTGCTGGAGCACAATGACCGCATCGGCGGCATGATCTTTGGTGGCGAACGCCTGCACGAGGTCCGCCCACGGCGCAGCAAGCAGAATCTGCTGCGCTTCTTCGATCACCTGATCAACGCCAATCGGGCGCTGCAGGATCCGGCCCTGGCCCAGGTGCCGCGCATTACCTTCAACCAGGTGCTGCGCCGCGCCCGTGAGGTGCTGCGCCCCGGCAGCCTGGCGCTGGTGATCTGCGACGAGCGCAGCCTGGACGTGGCCACCGAGCAGCATCTCACCCTGCTCTCGCGGCACAGTGACCTGGTCCTGCTGCCGCTTTCCGATCCTCTGGATCACGAACTACCCCAGGCCGGTCTGCTGCGCTTCGCCAGTGGCCAGGCGGAAGTGGAATTGGATACCGACCGCGCCGACGTCCGCCAGGGCTATGCCGAGCAGGCCGCCCAGCGCCGCGAACGCTGGACGGAACTCAGTCTGCGGCTGGGCATTCCGCTGCTGCCGCTGTCCACCGCGGACGACCTGATCGAGCAGTTGCGGCATCTCTTGCGCCAGCACCGTCCGGGGTACACCTCGTGACGCCCGGGCCGCCAAGTCTGGAGCCGCTGCGGCTGCCGCCGGAGCCGGCCTTCTGGCCACCGGCGCCGGGCTGGTGGCTGCTGGTATTGGTCGTGGTGGCGCTGGGCTTCTTTCTGCGTCACCGCCATGGTCGGCGGCCCCTGGTCAGCGCGCCCCTCGTCGAGCCGACTACCGAAGAGGACCTGCGCACCACCGCCCTGGCCGAGCTGGCGCGGCTGCCGCGCCCCTATGGCGCGCCGGCTGGGCCCTGGTTGCAGGCCCTGAACGCCCTGCTCAAGCGCCTTTGCCGGGCCAGCTATCCGGATCAGCTGAGCCAGACCCTGAGCGGGCGCGACTGGCTGGCCTTTCTCGATTCGCGCTGTCCGGCGGCCGGTCTGACGCGCTACATGATCCTGGTCGATGGCGGCTATCGCCCGGATTGCCGGCTGGACGACCGCGCCATCGACGGCCTGCAGGACGCCGTCGCCACCTGGATCCGCAAGCATGTTTGAATTTGCCTGGCCCTGGTTGTGGCTGCTGCTGCCGCTGCCCTGGCTGCTGCGCGTACTCCTGCCGGCGGCCGACAGCGGCCAGGCGGCCCTGCGTGTGGAATTCCTCGGTGAACTCGAACACCTCGGCGGGCGCACCCGCCATACCGGCGGCCTGGGCGGCGCCCGCCGCCTGCTGCCCTTTCTGCTGGGCTGGCTGCTGATCCTGGGCGCGGCGGCCCGGCCGCAATGGGTGGGACCGCCCCAGCCGCTGGACGTGAGCGGTCGCGACCTGCTGCTGGCGGTGGATGTCTCCGGCTCGATGGACACCCCGGACATGCAGCTGGGCGACGAGAGCGTCAGCCGCCTGAGCCTGGTCAAGCAATTGCTTGGCCGCTTCATCGACAGCCGCCAGGGCGATCGCGTCGGGCTGATCCTGTTCGGTTCCCAGGCCTATCTGCAGGCGCCCTTGACCGCCGACCGGCGCACGGTGCATGCCCTCCTCGAAGAAGCCCAGATCGGACTCGCGGGGCGCAACACGGCGGTGGGCGACGCCGTGGGCCTGGCGGTCAAGCACCTGCGTAAGCGCCCGGACAACAGCCGCACCCTGATCCTGGTCACCGACGGGGCCAGCAACGGCGGCGTGCTGACGCCCGCGGTGGCAGCCAGCCTGGCGGCCAGCGAGCGGGTGCGCGTCTATACCCTGGGCATCGGCGCCGACCCGGATACCCTGGGTGCCGGCACGACGCCCAGCGACCTTGACGAACCCATGCTGCGGCACCTCGCCGAGGTCACCAACGGCGCCTACTTCCGGGTGAGATCCAGCGCCGAACTGGCCGCCGTGTCGCACCAGCTCGACCGTCTCGAACCCATCCGCCAGCAGCCGGACCAGGCCCGTCCCACCCGCGAGCTCTATGCCTGGCCGCTGGCCGGGGCGTTGCTGCTCGGCCTGGCCCTGGCCCTTGGCCGCCTGCCGTGGCCACGGCGCTGGCGGCGCGGAGGCAAGGCCACATGAACGACTGGCTGCCGCTGTTCCTGCGTCCCTGGTGGCTGCTGGCGCTGCTGCCGGTCGCTCTGGTGATCTGGTCACTTCGCCAGCGCCGCCATCGCCACGGGCGCTGGCAGGCGCTGCTGCCGCCGGCGCTGCAACCCTGGCTGCTCAGCGACAGCGAGCGCCAGCGCTCGCCCCTCGGCCTGATGCTGCTGGGTCTGACCGGCCTGCTGGCCTGCCTGGCCCTGGCCGGCCCCAGCTGGCAGCAGGGTGAACAGCAGAACTTTCGCCGTAACGATCCGCTGGTGGTGGTGCTGGCGCTGACGCCCGACCTGCTCGCCACCGACGTCACCCCCAATCGCCTGCTGGCGGTGCAGCGCAAGCTGCAGGACCTGCTCAAGGCGCGCCAGGACGGCGAGACCGCCTTCGTCGTCTATGCCGGCAGCGCTCACACCCTGGTGCCCCTGACCGACGATCTGCCGACCATGGACAATCTGCTCAAGGCGCTGCGGCCGTCGATCATGCCGGTGCCAGGCCAGCGCGCCGACCTGGGCATCGCCCAGGCCCTGGAGTTGCTCGGCCCGGCCCCCAGTGCCAGCGCCCGACTGCTGCTCATCGCCAGCGACCTGGATGACCGCGAACGGCAGGGGATCGAGCGCCAGTTGCAAGGTCGGCTGCGCCAGCTGGCGATCCTCGGTCCGGGTACGCCTCAGGGCGCCCCGGTGGCAGCCGAGACCGGCAACTACCTGAGCGACGCCGCCGGCGGCATCCGCATCGCTCGACTGGACGAAGGCCACCTGCAAGGCGTCGCCCGCGAGCTGGGCGGGCGCTATCAACGTCTGCAGCGCGACGACAGCGACCTGCGTCGCCTTGGTCTGCTGGAACGCCCCGACGCTGTGCGGGCCAGCGATGGCCAGGGCCCCTCGGACTGGCGCGACCAGGGCTACCTGCTGCTTCTGCCCCTACTGCTTCTGGTCGCCTGCGGCGCGCGCCGCGGCTGGTTGCTGTGCCTGCCCTTCTGCCTGTTGCTGACGCCGCCTCCCGCCCAGGCCGGCAGCTGGGACGACCTCTGGTTGCGCCGCGATCAACAGGCCCTGCAGCTGCTGGCCGACGACCAGGCCGCGGCGGCCGCCGACCTCTTCACCGACGAGCGCTGGCGCGGCGTGGCACGCTATCGCGCGGGCGACTTCAGCGGCGCCGCCGCGGCCTTCGCCCGGGATCCGTCGGCGGACGGCCACTACAATCGCGGCAATGCTCTGGCCATGGCCGGACGCCTGGAAGAGGCTCTGCGCGCCTACCGGGCGGCGCTGGTGTTGCGTCCCGATCTGACCGCTGCCCTGCGTAATCGCAACCGTCTCGAACGCCTGCTCGCCCAGCGCGCCGCGGCCCAGGCCGAGGCCGTCGCCCGCAGTCGCAAGGCGCAGAACGCCAGCCAGAGCAGCGCCCAGGCGGACGAGCCGGCCAGCAGCAGTACCTCGCCGTCCACGGCGACTGCCGCGGCCAGTCCGCAGCAGCAGGCTCAGGCCGGCGCGGACTGGCTCGTCGCGCCGGCCTATGCCGAAGATCCCCTGGCGGAAGAACAGCGTCAGGCCGCCGAGCAATGGCTGCGAGAGATTCCCGACAACCCGGACGAGCTGCTGCGCCGCAAATTCTGGTACCAGCAACAACAACGCGAGGAGAACGCGCTGCAATGAAGTCCCATCCGTTGCTGCTGCCCCTCATGCTGCTCGCGCCCCTGGTCCAGGCGGCGGATCTCAGTGCGCGCCTGGAGCGTAGTCAGCTCAGTCAGAACGAGACCCTGGAACTCATTCTCGAGACCACCGATCCCGCCCAGTTCGGCAAGCCTGATCTCGGCCCACTGGACCAGGACTTCCAGGTACTCGGGGTGCGACAGAACAGCCTGCCGCCCGGCGAGCGGGTGACCACCCGCTGGAACGTGACCCTGCAACCCAAGGCCAGCGGCGCCCTGACCATTCCCGCCCTGACCCTGGACGGCGCCCGCAGCCAGCCGCTGACCGTCACCGTGGAGGCCACTGCCGCCAAGCGCCAAGCCCGCGAACCGGTCTATCTGGAAGCCGCAGTGGAGCGCACCCGGCTCTATGTGCAGGCGGAAACCATCCTGACCATCCGCCTCTACCACGCCGTGGCGCTCTATGACGACCATGTGCTCACCCCGCCCAACCCCAGCGAGGCGCGCGTGGATCTGCTGGGCACCCCGCAGGTCTACGAGCGCGACGTCGAGGGGGTACGGCATGGCGTGATCGAATGGCGCTACGCCATCCATCCGCTGCAGAGCGGCACCCTGGTGCTGCCGCCCCAGACCTTCAGCGCCACCCTGGCCGGTGGTCTCGACGACAGCTCCCGTGCCGGTCAGCCGATCCAGTTACGCACCCCCGCGCTGACCCTGGAAGTCCTGCCGCAGCCGGCCAGCTATCCGCCGCAGACCCCCTGGGTGCCGGCGCGCAGCCTGACCCTGACGCAGCAATGGAATCCCGCGCCGGCAGACGCCCGCGAAGGCAGCGCCCTGACCCGCACCCTGCAGCTGCGTGCCGAAGGCCTGGCGCCCGGTCAGCTACCCCCGCTGGTATTGCCCGAGATCGAGGGCGTGAAGCGCTATGCCGAACAGCCGCGGCTGTCCCTGCAGACCCAGGCGCGCGGCCTGGTCGGACAGCGCGAGGAGCGCGTCGCCCTGATTCCCACGTCCACGGGGGACAAGGTCCTGCCGCCGGTGGAGGTGGTCTGGTGGAACACCGAGACCGATACCCTCGAACGCGCTACCCTGCCCGCCCAGCCGCTGGTGGTCGCCGAGGATCCGACCCTGCAGCCCGTAGCGGCTCCGGTCGCTCCCCAGGCCAGCGTCAATGCCAAGGGACTCTGGCGCTGGCAGTTGGCGACGGCCTTCTTCGCCTTGACCACGCTGCTCGGCTTCGGCCTCTGGTGGCGCGCCCGCCGCCAGCCAGCGGTCCTGCCGACGGCCCCCGATCTCGACAGTCGCCTGCAGCGCGAAGAGCTGCGCCGTGCCTGCCAAAGCAACGATCCCCATGTGACCCGCCACGCCCTGGACGCCTGGGCGCGGCAGCAGCCGGAAACCCTGGCGGCCATGGGCGCGCGATTCGAGCCCCTGGCCGCTGCCCTCGACGATCTCAATGGGGCGCTCTACAGCGAAGCCGGTCAGCGCTGGCAGGGCGAGACGCTGTGGCAGGCGATCAATGCCCTGCCGCCGCTGACGCCCGCGGCCGTGCACGATACCCTGCCGCCGCTCTATCCGCGCTGAGCGGCCTCCTCCAGCCGCGCCAGGCGCTCTTCCAGGGCGACGACCCGGGCTTCCAGTGCCTCCAGTCGGCCTTCGCGTCCGCTTGCGGACGGACTGCCTTCGGCGGCGCTCCCGAGCTGGGCGACCTGGGCATCGCGGTCCGCCGCATTGCCGAACAGATGCAGATAGCGCTCTTCACGCTGACCGGGTTGCCGACCCAGGCCGGTGGCCAGGCCGCGAGCGATCAGGCGCTCCAGGTGGTGGCGCACCTGCTCGGTATCGTCGAAGGCATGCATCCGACCGCTGCGGGCAAGCAGCTCGCCCAGGGTCTGGGGGCCCCGCAGGAACAGCAGCGCGCAGAGCACCCACTGGGGCGGCGGTAGCTCCAGGGCCTTGTCCAACCGCTGCTCCCAGCGATCCGCACGGCTGCCCATGACCAGGCGCGCCAGGCCGCGTTCTTCCAGACGTCGCAGTCCCTGCCCCACTTCGCCCGGGGTGAGGTTGAGCACCGGCTCGCGGCTGGTCTTCTGGTTGCAGGCCAGCACCAGGGCATTGAGGGTCAGGGGATAGCTTTCCGGCGTGGTCAGCTGCTTTTCGATGAGGCTGCCGAGGACGCGGATCTCGCTGGCTTCGAGCGGCTCTTCGGCAAAGGCGGGGGTGACTGCTTGGCTCATGGCGGACTCCGCTTGGATGACGCGCCAGCCTAGCCTGCCCTCCGAGCCTGTTCAACGTCTCGCGAGCTAGAGCAAAAAGGCCTAGGCGGCCCCACGAAAATGGCTGAGGAAGCGGATCGGACCCGCGCTCGGGTTTACGAGCGGTAAATGAGCATTCCGACGGGGCTGGCCTTCCAGGCCTTTTCAACGCAGTTTGGCCGACGCGCAGCAGACTTTGATCAGGCTCTCAGCGCCGTCGCCACTGCGGCAGCCCGATCAGCACCACCGCGCCGACGATGACCAGCATGGCCAGCGTTTCCGCCGGACCGATCCGCTCACCGGCGAACAGGGTGCCCAGCAGCACCGCTACCACCGGATTGACGTAGGCGTAGCTGGTGGCGGCGGCCGGGCGTACCCGCCCCAGCAGATAGAGATAGGCGCTGAAGGCGATCAGCGAACCGAACACCACCAGATAGCCCAGCGCCAACCAACCGCCCAGGGCTGGCCAATGCTGCAGCCGCTCGCCACTGAAGTAGCTGGCGCTGAGCAGGACAGCGCCAGCTACCAACATTTCCACCGCGCTAGCCATGGCCCCGCGTGGCAACGGCAGATAGCGACTCCAGATGGAGCCGAAGGCCCAGGCCGCCGCCGCGAGCAGGATCACCGCGGCCCCCAGCGGCGTAGCGCTCATGGTATCGCCCAGGTTGAGCAAGGCGATCCCCACCAGGCCCAGGGCGATGCCGGCCCATTCCAGCAGGGTATTGCGCTGCCCCCAGAGCAGGCCGAACAGCAGGGTGAACAGCGGAACCGTGGCGATCGACAGGGCGGCGATACCGGAGGTCACGCCCCAGTGCTCGGCCAGGGTCACGCCGCCGTTGCCCACGCCAAGCAGCAGGATGCCGATCACCGCGGCCGCCGCGGTCTCGCGCGCTGTGGGCCAGGGCGCCCCACGCAGGCGCAGCCAGCCCAGCAGCAGACTCCCGGCGATCAGGAACCTCAGCCCCGCCATCAGCAGCGGCGGCCAGTGGGCCACGCCGATGCGGATCACCAGATAGGTGGAACCCCAGACCACATAGAGCGCGAAAAAGGCCGCCAGCAAGGGCAGCCAAGTGGGCAGGCGCGGCACGAGGCAGGGCGAGGGGGAGGTGTCCATGCGCGAGAGATTCCGGAGAGGTCAGGCTGACATTGTAGGAGCGCGCGACCGGACGGCTAAGATACAGTCGAGACAGAAAGGGCCTAACCAGCCTTTGATTCAGCAGACTTTAAGGACAGTGACCTTCGATTCGAAGGCAGGAAACGGAAACGGACCATATCGATCGCCGCCTCATCGACCTGCTGCTGGTAGAGGGGCGCGCCAGCTACGCCGACCTGGGTCGCCGGCTGGGTCTTTCCGCGCCGGCCATCGCCGAGCGCATCGCCAAACTCGAGGACGCCGGCATCATCACCGGCTATGGCGCCCGCATCGATCGCCGCGCCCTGGGCTACGGCACCGAATGCCTCATCTCCCTGCGTCTGCACAGCACCAGCCAGGGACCGTTGTTGAAGAAACTGGAAGCCCTGCCCCAGCTTCTCGCCTGCCACCGGGTCACCGGCGAGGACTGTCTGATGCTGCGCGCCGCCGTGCGCGACATGAGCGAACTGGAGGCCCTAATCGATACCCTCACCCAATTCGGCATGAGCCGTACCGTGGTGGTGCTGTCGACACCCTTCGAACGCCCGCTGCCGCTTGCCTCCAGCTGAAAGCGCCGACAAAGAAGCCCTGGGGCCTCACGGCACCAGGGCTGGCTCAACGCGACAGGCTAGATGAAGGAGTCGTCGTCGCCACTGTCGTCGAGGAAACCGCCGCCGGTATCGCCATAGTCGGCCGCATCCTGGAAGCCGCCGTTATCCTGGTAGCCGGCATCTTGGAAACCACCACCGTTGTCGTAGCTGGCGTTGTCCGCCCAGCCACCCTGGGCGCCGGCATCGGCCAGGCCCTGATCGGCGGCTGGGGTCTCGTTGATGACGTTGACGATCTCCTCGGGTTGCGAATGATGGAACAGACCCGAGATGGCCTGGGCCGCCAGCACGCCACCGGCGACCCCGGCCGCGGTCTGCAGCGCGCCGCCCATGAAGCCGCCCATGCGCGAGGGCGCCGCCTGGGGCGCGCCATAGCCCGGGGCAGGCTGGCCATAGCCGGGGTTGGGCTGGGCATAGCCCGGAGTGCCAGGACGTGAGGCGGCCGGACCAGGATCGTTCCAGCCCCGCGACGGCGCGGCATTGACCGGTGCCTGACCACCCGCGGGCTGATTGCTACCGCCGCCGAACAGGCTGGAGAGAAAGCCGCCGCTGCTTGGACGATTCTGCTGGACCTGGGCCATCTGGCTTTCCAGTTCCTTGACGCGCTGGTCCAGGCGCTTGATGGCGGCCTCCTGGATCAGCATCGCCTGGGCCATGTAATAGGGCGCTGCGGGCTGCTCGCGCAGGCGCTGCTGGATCAATGCCTCGGCTTCCCGGTCACGGGGCGCCGTCTGGGCTTCCGTGGTCTTGAGACGGTCGAACAGACCTTCGATCAGCTGGCTTTCTTCGCGTTGCATGATGACCCTCCCGCAGACGGTCTACTGGTGGCCTTCCCCTGGGAACGGCCTGGATGTCGAAAGGCGCAAGGTTGTGCGCCGTTATGCCAGATAAAGGCGCAGTGGTCGCTTTTCAAGTTGAGTCCACAAGGCATTCAGCAGGGGTTCAGCCAGTGACCCGTGGATGCCCTTTCCATCTGAAGAGCCGCCCTAATGGGTAGTTCCGGGTGGGCATCCATGACTGGACAACCGGCCAGGGCTGCGGGAATCTGAGCCTTTGTCAGCGAGGCCTCCCATGCCGCCCCTGCTCATCCTGATCGACCAGCAACAGGGGATCCGCGCCCAGCACCTGGGGCCGCGCAACCATCCCGAAGCCGAACGGCGCATGGCCGATCTGCTGGCGGCCTGGCGTCAGGCCCGAGCGCCCCTGCTGCATGTCCGGCACCTGTCGCGTAGTCCGAGTTCGGTGTTCTGGCCGGGCCAGCCCGGGGTGGAATTCCAGCCAGCTCTGGCGCCCCTGCCCGGCGAGCCGGTGTTCGACAAGCAGGTCCCCGACGCCTTCGCCAACAGCGGTCTGGAGCGCTGGCTGCACCAGCGCGGCATCGCGTCGCTGCTGATCTGCGGCGTAGCCAGCGAGAATTCGGTGGAGGCCACGGCGCGCAGCGCCGGCAATCTGGATTTCACCACCTGGGTCGCCGAAGATGCCTGCTACACCTTCGCCAAGCGCGACTTCGCCGGGCAGCCGCGCAGTGCCGAAGAAGTCCATGCGATGGCCATGGCCAATCTGCACGGCGAATACGCCACCGTCACCTCCAGCACGGCCATGCTCGAACGCCTGCGGGCGACCGGGTCGCCCTGCTAGACTGCCCTCCTGCCCGTCTGGAAGAGCTGCATGAACCCTGTCGATATCCTGCGCGACTCGCTGTCTTTCTTTGCTCGCAATCTGCGGCCCCTGGCTGTCCTGACCCTGCCCTGGCTGCTGCTCGAAGCCCTGTTGCGCTATCAGGTGCTGGAACGCTTCGGCGTCGACGGCGGGCTGTGGGACATGCTGGTCAGCCTGCTCTGCTATCCGCTGTACACCGCCGCGCTGCTGATCTTTCTGGAAGCACGCACCCAGGGCACCACACCGCGTCTGAGCGGCGCCTGGGGCGCCGCCCTGCTGCTCTGGCCACGCTTCGCCCTCCTCGCGGCCCTGACCTCGGGGCTGGTGATGCTGGGCTTTTCGCTGTTGATCGTGCCGGGCTTCCTGATCATGGCCAAGCTGGCCTTCGCCGAGAATCTGCTGGTCCTTGAAGGACGGGCATCGCTGGACGCCCTGCGCGGCAGTCTGCGTCTGAGCCGCGGGCACTTCTTCACCCTGCTGGCCTGCATCCTGGCTACGGTGCTGCCGGCCTGGCTGCTCGACGCCTGGATCACCCGGCAGTTCGCCGAGGCCGCGGTGCCGGAGATCATGCTGCAAACCCTGTCGGGCTTTCTGCAGCTGATCCCCAGCATCGCCGTCTATCGCATCTATATGCTGGTCAGACAGAACGCCTGACCCGCCGCCTTACCACATCAGGTCGTCCGGCACCTGATAGGCCGCGTAGGGATCGTCCGGATCCGGCTCGCCGCTCTGCACGTTGAGCAGCACCACGCGCTTGGGATCGCGTTCCTGGATGCGTTCGGCGGTAGCCCGCGGCACCACCTCGTAGCGGCCTTCGTAGCGCACGATGGCCAGGCTGCCCTTGCTGAGCTTGTCCCTCATCATGACGTTGACCGACAGGCGCTTGACCTTCTTGTCATCGACGAAGTTGTAGTAGTCCTCGGTGCTCAGCTTGGGCAGGCGGCTGGTCTCGATCAGCTGCTTGATCTGCGCCTGCTCGGCCTTGCGCTTCTTCTTCTCTTCCTGGGCACGGTTGAGTTCCTGGTCCTTGGCCAGTTTTTCCGCCTGGGCCTGCTGGACGGCCAGCTCTTGGGAGCGGTCCTTTTCCGTCTGCCCACGATGCTCCATGCGGGTCTGCTTCTGCTTTTGCTTGACGGCCTGCTTGGCCTGCTTTTCATTGACCAAGCCGGCTTTCAGCAGTTGGTCGCGTAGGGACATGCTCATCGATACGACTCGTCTAGATCATCCAAGGGGGCGCGGCTCGGAAGCGGCCGCGCGCCAGGGTGTCCATCCTGCGCAGCCGACGAAGCGAGTGCAAGCCTTTCTCTGGGGTGAAATAATGCAGTCATTACCTATCCGCCCCTGGTTCGGGCGCTGCCGATCACCATTCGCCCATGATTACCTTCGCGATCGTCCTGCTCTTCGTCGCCAGCGTGCTCTTCGTCCATCTTCGCGGACGCGCTCGCCTGCCCTTCCTGCGCCAGCTGGTCAACCACTCCGCGGTGTTCGCGCCCTACAACGCCTTGATGTACCTGTTCTCCAGCGTGCCGTCCAAACCCTACCTGGATCGCAGCCGCTTTCCCGAGCTGGACGTGCTCAAGGACAACTGGCAGGAGATTCGCGTCGAAGCCCTACGGCTGTTCGACGAGGGCTATATCCGCGCCGCGGAAAAGGACAATGACGCCGGCTTCGGTTCCTTCTTCAAGAAGGGCTGGAAGCGCTTCTACCTGACCTGGTACGGCGAACCGCTGCCCTCCGCCCAGACCCTCTGCCCGCGCACCGTCGAACTGGTGCGGCAGATTCCCAACGTCAAGGGCGCCATGTTCGCCCTGCTGCCGGGCGGCAGTCATCTGAATCCCCATCGCGATCCCTTCGGCGGCTCGCTGCGTTACCACCTGGGTCTGGCCACGCCCAATTCGGACGCCTGCCGCATCTATGTCGACGGCGAGCCCTATGCCTGGCGTGACGGCGAGGACGTGATGTTCGACGAGACCTATGTGCATTGGGTCAAGAACGAGACCGACCAGACCCGGGTCATCCTCTTCTGCGACGTGGAGCGCCCTCTGCGCAATCGTCTGCTGACCCGCGTCAACCAGGCGGTCAGCCGCTTCCTGGGCAGCGCCACGGCGCCGCAGAATGTCGAAGGCGAACGCGTCGGCGGCATCAACCAGGCCTATGCCTTCAGCAAGAGATTCGGGGATCGTATCGGCGGCGGTGTGAAGAAATTCAAGCGGCGCCACCCCAAGGCCTATCGCGTCGCCAAGCCGGTGCTGGCGGTGCTGGTGGTGATCGCGCTCTATCACTGGATCGTCAGCTGAGGCGGCGATCCTGCGGCGGCGGCGGCGGTCAGCCGGAACGCTGCTGGCGCTGCCGATGCAGACGGGCCACCAGCTCGGCTTCGGCCTGGGACAGGCCGCAGGCCTGGGTGAGATCATCAGCGCTGGCGCCCAGTCCAACCAGACGCGCGGCCTGGGAAAACGACAGACTGGTGGGGTCGCTCTGCTCGATCTGGGTCAAACGATCGGGCAAGGGCGCCACCACCTTGGCCAGCCCCTGCACCTGCTCACCCATGCGCACCTGCCCGGCCTGGTAGGTTTCCAGACGCTTGAGCAGGATCTGCATGCGCTTGTCGACCAGGGCCTCCCGCTCGGCCAGCTTGGCCGCCTGCTGCTGCTGGCGTTGCCAGAGCAGCCAGCAGCAGCCACCGAGGCCGGCACAGGCCAGCCCCAAGGCGACGCTGAGCAGGATCAGCCCGACGAGCATCAGATGCTTTCCAGCTCCGACCACTCTTCTTCGGTCATCAGCTTGTCGAGCTCGACCAGGATCAGCAGCTCGCCGTTCTTGTTGCACACGCCCTGAATGAACTTGGCGGATTCGTCATTGCCAACGTTGGGTGCGGTCTCGATCTCCGACTGCCGCAGGTAGACCACCTCGGCCACGCTGTCGACCAGGATACCGACGACCTGCTTGTCGGCCTCGATAATGACGATACGGGTGTTGTCGGTCACTTCGGTGGGCAACAGACCGAAGCGCTGACGGGTGTCGATCACCGTCACCACGTTGCCGCGCAGGTTGATGATGCCCAGCACGTAGCTCGGCGCACCGGGGACCGGAGCGATTTCGGTGTAGCGCAGGACTTCCTGGACCTGCATCACGTTGATGCCATAGGTCTCGTTATCCAGGCGGAAGGTGACCCATTGCAGGACCGGATCTTCGGAACCCTGTGCGGACGTTTTTTTCATGTTCCCTAGCCTCGTCAAATACCGCACGTGCGGCGAAGCGGGCGAACCCGCTGGTTAGTTGCAGCGAGCAGCCCTAGCGACGGCCACCCACCACCTGTTCAGCGAGCGCCGCCACATCCAGCAGCGCACACATCTGATCGATCACCGTACCGGCCAGCCACGGGCGAGTGGCCCGCTGATTCCGCCATTTGACCTCGGCAGGATCCAGCCGTACCGAATGGCTGACGCCATGCACGGCCAGCCCCCAATCCAGGCCTTGCAGCGATATCACGAATTTCAGCCCTTCGCGATAGTCGTCACGATAGCGTTCGGGCATTACCCAACGTGCGGCGTCGAGCACGCGCAGGTTACCAGCCTGGCAGGGTAGCAGGCCCAGAAACCAGTCTGGCTGACCGAACAGCGGCGTCAACTCTTCGGCGGCGAGCGGATAGATGGAGCCCAGGCAGACCAGGGGAGCGGCCAGGGTCAGGCCGGCGACGTCGAACAGCAGGCATTCGAAGGGCTCTTCACCCCACTCGGGTCGACCTTCCAGATATACGGCGCTGGGCGGTACGCCAGCCGCCACTACCGGCTGCACCGCCGGAGTCCCCACGGCAATGCCCTCCACCACCGGACGCACCGGCTCGGCGACTGGCGTCAGTTCGGGGACGCGCCAGTCCAGCTCGATGTCGGTTTCCGGCGCCAGCAGCGCCTGGGGCTCAGGCAGCAGCACCTCGGGCGGGGCGATCCCGGCACGGCGGGTGGCCAGCGGCACGACTCGGGGCTGCCGCGCGGCATCCCGTTCGAGCTCCTCACGCACCGCAGCGGCGAATTCGTCTTCGCTCACGCTGACGATCGGCGCGGCCGCAGCCACCACGGGAGCCTCCACTGGGGTGGCCTCGGCGGTGGGCAGTTCCAGGAACGCATCCAGCAACAGGGCATCGAGATAGCCCTGGAGGACACGCTGAGGACGATTGTCGAGGGACGTCGGTTGGCTCATGGCGTTCTACGTGGGTGAGTTGTCCAGCCTATCGGCCGGAGGGGTGGAAAACTTGAATCAGGCCACCTGGCTGCTGGGCGCGCCTTCGAGCAGATGCCGCAGCAACGCCCGGTAGGCGATGACGCCGCGGCTGTTGGCCTCGTAGCGCGATGGCACCTGGCCGGAGCGACTGGCATCGCGCAACCGGGTATCGATGGGAATGAAGGCCTGCCACAGCTGGGCCGGATAGGTGTTGCGCAAGACCTTGAGGGTACCGATGGAAGCCTGGGTCCGGCGGTCGAACAGGGTCGGCACTATGGTGTAGGGCAGTGCCTGCTTGCGCGAGCGGTTGATCATGGTCAGGGTGTTGACCATGCGTTCGAGCCCCTTGAGCGCGAGGAATTCGGTCTGGGTGGGAATCACCAGATGCTGGCTGGCCGCCAGGGCATTGACCATGAGTACGCCGAGCAGCGGCGGACTGTCGATCAACACATGATCGAAGTCGTTCCACAGCTGCGCCAGGCTCTTGGAGATCACCAGGCCCAGGCCGCTCTGACCCGGCGACTGACGTTCCAGGGTAGCCAGCGCGGTGCTGGACGGCAGCATCGACAGCTGTGGATGGCTGGTGGGCAGCAGTAGCCGCTTCGGCAGGCCTTCCGGCACCTGGCCACCGTGCTGGAACAGGTCGAACGCGCTGTGTTCCAGGCTGTCCGGATCCTGACCGAAATAACTGGTCAGGGAACCGTGGGGATCTAGATCCACCAACAGGACGCGCTTGCCCTCATCGCCGAGCAACCCGGCGAGGGCAACGGTGGTGGTGGTCTTGCCCACCCCACCCTTCTGATTGGCGACAGCCCAGACTCTCATGTGCAGACTTCCTCCCGACGACACGACCAGCCGGGTCAAGGTGCCGGCGTAGCAGCCGGCGACGAAGATTTGACAGGCGCCACCTTGGGCGCCGGTTCTCCAGGCGATGCTGCAGATTGTGTGCCAGTCGACGAATTTTGCAAGGTGCTCTGCGGCCGGAACAGGTCGAGATTGCGCGAGATCAGCAGGACGACCCGCCGATTACGGGCTCGATTGACGTCACTGGTGTTGTCGACCACCGGCTGATAGGCGCCATAGCCCACCACGGCCAAGCGTTGCGGGGCGATGCCATTGCCGATCAGCAGCCGCACGATACTGGCGGCTCGGGCCGCCGACAGTTCCCAATTAGTGGGGTACAGCGCTGTGCTGATGGGGCGGTCGTCCGTGTAGCCTTGTACCTGGATCGGATTCTTGAACGGCGCCAGAATCTTGGCCACCTTCTCCATGAGACCGAAGGCGGGATTGCTCGGCAGGGAATCGCCACTGGCGAAGAGCAGATTGGAGCTGAGCTCGATTTCCAGCCACATTTCACTGGCCTTGATGTTCAGCTGGTCGCCGGCGATGAGATCGCCGAAGGTGGCTCGCACGCTGTCGGCGATCTGCTGCAGCGGATCGCTGGGGGTGACCTTGGCCGGTTGAGCGGCGCTCGCATCCATCACCGTCGGCGTCACGCCCGCCGGACGCTGGTCGCCGAGGGGGATGGGTTTGAGCGAGCGCTCCGGCTGGCTGAAGATGCCCGAGAGGCTGTCCGAGAGCACCTTGTACTTGCTCTCGTTCAGCGAGGAGATGGAATACATGACCACGAAGAAAGCGAACAGCAAGGTGATGAAGTCGGCGTAGGAGACCAGCCAGCGTTCGTGGTTCTCGTGTTCTTCGGGACGGCGACGACGACGAGGCATGCGGCGTCCTCCTAGTCCAGAAAACCTTGCAGCTTCATTTCGATGGAGCGGGGATTCTCGCCCTCGCCAATGGACATCAGGCCTTCCAGCAGCATTTCCCGATAGCGGGACTGTTGCTGAGCCAGCGCCTTGAGCTTGTTGCCGACGGGCAGCAACAGCAAGTTGGCGAAGCCGACGCCATAGATGGTGGCGACGAAAGCCACGGCGATGCCGCTGCCCAGTTGCGAGGGATCGGCCAGATTCTGCATGACGTGGATCAGGCCCATCACCGCACCGATGATGCCCACCGTGGGCGCATAACCCCCCATGGCCTCGTAGACCTTGGCGGCGGCGATGTCACGGTCTTCCTGGCCGTAGAGGTCCACTTCGAGAATGCTGCGCAGGGCTTCCGGTTCGGTGCCGTCCACCAGCAACTGCAGGCCCTTGGCGGCATAGGGATCGGCTTCGCGGGCGACCAGGGGTTCGAGGCCCAGCAGGCCTTCCTTGCGCGCCACGTTGCTCCAGTTGACCACCTTGCGGATGCCACCGACGAGGTCCAGCCGTGGCGGCACGAACACCCAGGCCAGCATGGTCAGGGCGCGGCGCAGTACCGGCAGGCGGGTCTGCAGCAGAACGGCGCCCAGAGTGCCGCCGACCACGATCAGCGCGGCCGGTCCATTGGCCAGGGCGGTGAAGGAACCGCCCTCCAGCAGGTTGCCACCCATGATGGCGGTAAAGGCCAGCAGGATGCCGATGAGACTGAGCACGTCCACGCTCAATGCCCTTCTGGCCGGTGAACACCTGCCGTCACGAACAGGCCTCGGTCAGGTGTCTGCCGATGTCGTCCAGGCCATAAATGGCATCGGCCAGATTGGCCTTGGCGATGGCCATAGGCATGCCGTAGATGACGCAACTGGCTTCGTCCTGGGCCCATACCTGGCTGCCGACCTGCTTGAGCATCCGCGCGCCTTCGCGACCGTCGGCGCCCATGCCGGTCAGGACCACTGCCAGCACCTTGTCGGCATAGGCCTTAGCCGCGGAGCCAAAAGTCACGTCGACGCAAGGCTTGTAGTTGAGGCGCTCGTCGCCGGGCAGGATCTTCACCATCCCGCGACCGTCCACCATCATCTGCTTGCCGCCGGGTGCCAGCAAGGCCAGCCCCGGACGCAACTGGTCGCCATCCTCGGCTTCCTTGACGCTGATGCGGCAGAGCTTGTCCAGACGCTCGGCGAAGGCCTTGGTGAAGGCCGCGGGCATGTGTTGGATCAGCACCAGCGGCGCCGGGAAATTGGCTGGCAGCTGGGTGAGCACCCGCTGCAGGGCCACCGGGCCACCGGTGGAAGTGCCGATCGCCACCAGGCGATAGTGCTTGCGCTTGGGCGGCGGCGAAGCCGGAGCCACGGGCGCATGCGCGGACTGGGCACCGCTGGGCGCCGCCGGACGTGGTGCCGGGCGGGCAGCAGCAGGCGCGGCCGAGGCACCAGTGGGCACCGCCGGCGCGACGCTGGGGGCCACGGCGAAGCGCCGGTTGGAACGGGCGATATGGTGGATCTTCTCGCACAGCAGCTTTTGCAAGCTGGCCGGATTGCGCGAGATGTCCTCGAAATTCTTCGGCAGGTAGTCCACCGCGCCGGCATCCAGGGCATCCAGGGTGACCCGGGCGCCTTCATGGGTGAGCGAGGAGAACATCAGCACCGGGGTCGGGCACTTCTGCATGATGTGGCGGACCGCGGTGATGCCGTCCATCATCGGCATCTCGTAGTCCATGGTGATGACATCGGGTCGCAGCGCCAGGGCCTGATCGACCCCTTCGCGCCCGTTGCTGGCCGTGCCCACCACCGAGATGTTGGGATCGGCCGCCAGGATTTCCTTGAGCCGACGCCGGAAGAAGCCGGAATCGTCCACCACCAGTACTTTTACCGGCATACGTTGAAACTCCTAACCTGGGGCGGCGCAGGCCACCCGATGGCGCCGGGCACGGGCCCGACGCCGCTCGTACCTGGCCGACTCAGAGCCCGCGACGGGCGTAGCGCTTGAGCATGCTGGGCACATCGAGGATGAGCGCGATGCGCCCGTCGCCGGTGATGGTCGCCCCGGACATGCCGGGCGTGCCCTGCAGCATCTTGCCGAGGGGCTTGATGACCACCTCTTCCTGGCCCACCAGCTGATCGACCACGAAGCCGATGCGCTGAGTGCCCACCGAGAGGATCACCACATGCCCTTCCCCCTGCTCGACATGGGCCGCATTGGGCACCAGCCAGCGCTTGAGGTAGAACAGCGGCAGCGCCTTGTCGCGTACCACCACCACTTCCTGGCCGTCCACCACGTTGGTGCGGGACAGGTCGAGGTGGAAGATCTCGTTGACGTTGACCAGCGGGAAGGCGAAGGCCTGGTTGCCCAGCATCACCATCAGCGTCGGCATGATCGCCAGGGTCAGGGGTACCTTGATGACGATCTTGGAGCCCTGGCCCTTGGTCGAGTAGACGTTCAGGGTACCGTTGAGCTGGCTGATCTTGGTCTTGACCACGTCCATGCCTACGCCGCGGCCGGAGATGTCGGAGATCTCGGCCTTGGTGGAGAAACCCGGAGCGAAGATCAGGTTGAAGCACTCGGTCTCGGTCAGACGATCGGCCGCGTCGCGGTCGAGCAGGCCCTTCTCCACTGCCTTGTTGCGCAGCAGATCCGCGTCCATGCCCTTGCCGTCGTCGGAGATCGACAGGAGGATGTGGTCGCCTTCCTGCTCGGCGGAGAGCACCACCCGTCCGGCGCGGGACTTGCCGTTCTCTTCTCGCTCGGCAGGGCCTTCGATGCCGTGGTCGACCGCGTTGCGCACCAGGTGCACCAGCGGATCGGCCAGGGCCTCGACCAGGTTCTTGTCCAGGTCGGTTTCTTCGCCCACCAGCTCCAGGTTGATCTCTTTCTTCAGACTGCGCGCCAGATCGCGGACCAGGCGCGGGAAACGGCCGAAGACTTTCTTGATCGGCTGCATCCGGGTCTTCATGACCGAGGTCTGCAGGTCGGCGGTGACCACGTCGAGGTTGGACACGGCCTTGGCCATGGCCTCATCGCCGCTGTTCAGGCCCAGGCGGACCAGGCGGTTACGCACCAGCACCAGTTCACCGACCATGTTCATGATCTCGTCCAGGCGCGCGGTATCGACCCGCACGGTGGTCTCCGCCTCGCTGGTGGGACGCTCGGCAGGCGCTGCCGCCACCGCAGGCTTGGGCGCCGCGGCCTCGGCGACCGGCGTCGGCTTCGGTGCGGGTGCCGGCGCAGGCTGAGGCGCGGCGACGGGCGCCGGCGCCGGCGCTGCCGCAACGGGCGCAGCCACGGACTCGGCGGCTACCGCAGGACCACTGAACTTGCCCTTGCCGTGCAATTCGTCGAGCAGGGATTCGAATTCGTCGTCGGTGATCTCGTCACCGCCCGTCGCGGCGGCTGGAGCCGCCGCAGCAGGCGCTGCTGCAACCGGTGCCGCGGCCTCGTCCGCGACGAACTTGCCCTTGCCGTGCAATTCGTCGAGCAGAGCCTCGAACTCGTCGTCGGTGATGTCGTCGCCACCAGCCGCAGCCACGGCAGGAGCCGCAGCGACAACCGGCGCGGTGGCCGGTGCCTCGTTGAACTTGCCCTTGCCATGCAACTGATCGAGCAGGGCCTCGAATTCGTCATCGGTGATGTCGTCGCCACTGGCGGCCGCAGGCGTTGCCGCTGCCGCGCTCGGCTCGCTGCCCAGGGCATCGAGCAGATTCTGGAAATCGGCATCGCTCAGCTCCGGCTCGGCGGCCGCCGGGGCGGTCGGCGCGGCGGCCACGACCGGGGTGGCAGCCACGGGCGCAGCCGGGACCGGCGCCGGCTCGCTGCCAGCGGGCTCGGCCAGGCGGGCCAGGGCCGCCAGCAATTCAGGCGAGGCCGGGGTCGGCTCTTCGCGTTCACGGACTTGACCGAACATCTCGTTGACGGAATCCAGTGCCTGCAGCACCACATCCATCAGCTCGGCATCCACGCGGCGTTCGCCCTTGCGCAGGATGTCGAATACGTTTTCCGCGATATGGCAGCACTCGACCAGGGTATGGAGCTGCAGGAAACCGGCACCGCCCTTTACGGTATGGAAGCCACGGAAAATGGCGTTCAGCAGATCCATGTCATCCGGGCGGCTTTCCAGCTCGACCAATTGTTCGGACAACTGTTCGAGAATCTCGCCGGCCTCTACCAGGAAATCCTGGAGGATTTCTTCATCGGCGTCGAAGCTCATTCCTGCACTCCCCAAGAGGGTCTGGGTCAGAAGCCCAGACTGGATAGAAGATCGTCGACGTCGACCTGAGCGGCCACGACGTCTTCACGCTTATCGGCATGAATCTGCGGACCTTCACCCTTCATCGTCTTTTCTTTTCGATTCTGTTCGATCAGCGCGGTGTGATCGTGACTGAAGCCGGTATAGCGATCGACCTGGCTGGCCATCATCACCAGCTTGACGAGGTCTTTCTCGATCTGCCCGACGAGGTTGACCACGCGTTTGATCACCTGACCGGTGAGGTCCTGGTAATCCTGCGCCAGGAGGATGTCGTTGAGCTTGGACGACAGTTGTTCGGCGCTGCTCTCGCTGTGGCTGAGAAAGGCATCGACGCGCTTGGCCAACTCGCGGAATTCGTCCGCGCCCATTTCCCGGCGCATGAACTTCTTCCAGTCGGCATGCACGGCACGGGCTTCGTCACCGAAGTTACCTACCAGCGGGGCACTCTCCTCCACCAGATCCATGGTCCGGTTGGCGGCGTTCTCGGTCATCTTCACCACGTAGGAGAGACGATCGGTGGCATCGCTGATCTGGGAGACCTCTTCGCCGGCCATGCCGCGCGGATCGATCTCGAAGTTGACGATGGCGTTGTGCAGCTCGCGGGTCAGCTTGCCGACTTCCTGATAGAGCCCCCGGTCACGCAGTTGATTGAGCTCGTTGATGACATGCACGGCCTGGGTGAAATCGCCGCTTTCCAGGCATTTCACCAACTCTTGGGCGTGCTGTTTGAGATTCGACTCGAAGTCGCTGAAGCTGTTGGAGCCAAGCTGATCCATAACGTCCCCGCGGCTTTCTTCAGCCGTTCACCCGCTCGAAGATCTTGTCGATCTTTTCTTTCAGCACCTGGGCGGTGAAAGGCTTGACCACATAGCCGTTCACGCCGGCCTGAGCGGCCTCGATGATCTGCTCGCGCTTGGCTTCGGCGGTCACCATCAGCACCGGCAGGGTTTTCAGCCGCGCGTCGGCGCGGACCTGACGCAGCAGGTCGATGCCGGTCATGCCAGGCATGTTCCAGTCGGTGACGAGAAAATCGAAGTTGCCGCTCTGCAACATCGGCAGTGCGGTGTTGCCGTCGTCTGCTTCGGCGGTATTGGTGAATCCCAGATCGCGCAGCAAATTCTTGATGATGCGTCTCATCGTGGAAAAATCGTCCACGATGAGGATTTTCATGTTCTTGTCCAAGTCGACCTCCGTCCTAATCCGCACACACGCCATGAGGCGCGTCTAAGCAATCGTAGTAGCCTGAGTACCAGCCGGTTAACGCGAACGCCATTCCGCCAGCCGCGCCCGCAGGCGTGCCGCGCATTGACTGTGAAGCTGGCAGACGCGTGACTCGCTCACGCCCAGCACCTCGCCGATTTCCTTGAGGTTGAGTTCCTCGTCGTAATACAGCGAGAGCACCAGACGTTCACGCTCCGGAAGATTGGCGATGGCGTCGGCCAGGGCCTTGCGGAAGCGCTGATCTTCCAGACCGCGACCGGGTTCGAGTTCATGCGAACCGCTCTCCTCGAGCCCATGCTCACCACCCTCCATGAGGTCGTCGAAACTGAACAGGCGACTCCCCATGGTGTCGCCAAGGATGCCGTAGTACTCATCCAGACTCAATTTAAGTTCGGCCGCGACCTCGGAATCTTTAGCGTCGCGACCCGTCCGCGCTTCCACGGCGCGAATGGCGTCGGTGACCATGCGCGTGTTGCGATGCACCGAGCGCGGCGCCCAGTCACCCTTGCGCACTTCGTCGAGCATGGCGCCGCGGATGCGGATGCCAGCGTAGGTCTCGAAGCTGGCGCCCTTGCCGGCGTCATATTTGCGCGAGGCCTCAAGCAGCCCGATCATGCCGGCCTGCATCAGGTCCTCGACCTGCACGCTGGCCGGCAGACGCGCCAGGAGGTGGTAGGCGATGCGTTTCACCAACGGCGCATAGCGGTTGATGAGTTGCTCCTGCTGGGTACGTTCCGAGGTTTTGCTGTACATGCGAAGCCCGCTGGATGCTGTCATGCGTGGGTACCGATGGCTGGTTGCACAAGGCGCTCGACAAAGAACTCGAGATGGCCGCGCGGATTGGCGGGCAGCGGCCAGCCATCGACTTTCTGGGCCACCGCACGAAAGGCCAGCGAGGCCTTGGCACGCGGAAAGGCTTCAAACACGGGGCGCTGCTTCTGCACGGCTTTGCGCACCGCCTCATCGAACGGAATGGCGCCCACGTATTGCAGGGCGACATCCAGGAATCTGTCGGTCACCTTGGTCAGCTTAGCAAAGAGATTGCGACCTTCCTGGGGCGTCAGCGCCATGTTCGCCAGAACCCGGAACCGGGTGACGCCATGGTCGCGATTGAGCAGCTTGATCAGGGCGTAGGCGTCGGTGATGGAGGTGGGTTCGTCGCACACCACCACCAGGACTTCCTGGGCGGCGCGAACGAAGCTGACCACCTGATCGCCGATGCCGGCAGCGGTATCGACGATGAGCACGTCGAGGTTCTCGCTAATGTCGCTGAAGGCCTGGATCAGGCCCGCGTGCTGGGCCGGCGTCAGATTGACCATCGCCTGGGTGCCCGAGGCCGCCGGGACGATGCGGATGCCGCCCGGGCCGTGCAGCAGCACGTCGCGCAGCTCGCACTCGCCGGAGATGACGTCGGCCAGGGTGCGCTTGGGCGACAGGCCGAGCAGAACGTCGATGTTGGCAAGGCCCAAGTCGGCGTCGAGCAGCATGACGCGCCGCCCGATATCGGCCAGGGCCAAGGCCAGGTTGACCGACACGTTGGTCTTGCCGACACCGCCTTTACCGCCCGTGACCGCTATGACTTGGACGGGATGCATGCTACCCATTGCCTGATACCTTTGATTGAAATCCGTCACACTTTAGACCAAGTGCATTTGGCGTGCCCAGGCATGCGATGCACCACTACCGTTCGTCTGCGCTAACCGGCGCGGCGGGCATTGCTCTGATACAGGCCGGCCAGCATGCCAGCCATGGTTTCTTCGCTCGGCTCCTCGGGTGCCTGCAGGCTCACGGCGCGGCTTACCAACTGGTGGCTGCGCGCCGGATGCAGGTCGTCCGGGATGCGCGGGCCGTCGGCGATGTAGGCCACCGGCAGGCGCTGGCTGATGGCCAGGCCCAGGGCTTCGCCGAGGCTGGCGGCTTCGTCCAGCTTGGTCAGCACGCAGCCGCTCAGGCCGCAGCGCCGATAGCTGTGGTAGGCCGCCTTGAGCACCTGGCTCTGGCTGGTGACGCCCAGCACCAGGTAGTTACGAATCTTCAGCTGGCGGTTGGCCAGGGCTTCGAGCTGCGCCTTGAGCGCCGGATCGTTGGCGGGCATGCCCGCGGTGTCGATCAGCACCAGGCGCTTGCGCGCCAGGGGGGCCAGGGCCTGTGCCAGGGACTGGCCAGGATCGACCAGGGTGACGGGCACGTCGAGGATGCGGCCCAGGGTCTTGATCTGCTCCTGGGCACCGATGCGGAAGCTGTCCATGCTGACCAGCGCCAGGCTCTGGGGGCCGTACTTGAGCACGTAATTGGCGGCGAGCTTGGCCAGGGTGGTGGTCTTGCCCATGCCGGCCGGACCGACGAAGGCGACGACACCGCCCTCCTCCAGGATCTTGGCGTCGGTGGTCTTGGCCAGCTGGGCGAAGTTGGCCAGCAGCATGCGCCAGGCATGGCGCGGATCCTGGATCTTGGCCACGCTGTCGAGCAGGTGCCGGGCCAGATCGGCCGGCAGGCCCATGCGCTGCAGGCGACGCCAGAGGCCAGCCTGCTGCGGACGGGTGGACTGCACCTGGGTCCAGGCCATGGAGCCGAGCTGGACTTCCAGCAGTTCACGCAGGCCGCTGAGCTCGCTGCGCATGGCTTCCAGGGCACGCCGGTCTTCCGGCGCGGCACTGGCGGCAGGCGCGGCGGCAGCCGGCTGGGGGGCGCGCGGCGGCGCGATCACCGGCTCGCGGCGGCTGTCGGCGGCGCTGATGGCGCCGAGCAACTGCTTGTCCTTCGGCGCAGCCGAGGGGACGCCCGGCGCACGGATACTGAGGTCGGCATGGGCCTGGGCGATCTTCGCATGGGTCTTGCGCAACTCCGCCTGCAGCTCCGCGTTGGGCGCGGCCGGTGCCGGAGCCTGGTAGTCCAGCGCCGCGGTCAGCTCGACCCCGCCGGCGACCCGGCGGTTGCTGAGGATGGCAGCGTCCGGGCCCAGCTCGTCGCGTACCAGCTTCATGGCTTGACGCATATCGGCGGCGAAGAAACGTTTGACTTGCATGATCTAGACCTCAGCCATTCTGGCCAACGGTAGCGACGATGGTGACCTGCTTGTTGTCCGGAATTTCCTGGTAGGCCAGCACACTCATGTTCGGTGCCGCCATCCGGGCGAAGCGGGACATCATCCCGCGGATCGCACCGGCTACCAGCAGCACCACTGGCTTACCCATCATTTCCTGACGCTGCGCCGCCTCGACGAGGGAACGCTGCAGTTTTTCGGCCATGCCAGGTTCGAGGAACATGCCGTCCTCGGCGCCTTGACCGGCCTTCTGCATACTACTTAGCAACATCTGTTCCAACCTTGGCTCAAGGGTGATAACAGGCAGCTCAGGCTCCATTCCTACGATGTTCTGGACGATTGCGCGGGACAGCGCGACGCGCACGGCACCGGCGATGGCGGCGGGATCTTGACTCCGCGGCCCGACATTGGCGATGGCTTCGGCGATGGTACGGATGTCACGGACCGGTACCTGCTCCTGCAACAGCTGCTGGAGGATCTTGAGCAGGGTCGACAGGGAGACGATGCCGGGCACCAGTTCTTCGGCCAGCTTGGGCGAGCTCTTGGCCAGCACCTGCAGCAATTGCTGGACTTCCTCGTGGCCGATCAGCTCGTGGGCGTGCTTGAAGAGCACCTGGTTGAGGTGGGTGGCGACCACGGTACTGGCGTCGACCACGGTGTAACCGAGGGACTGGGCCTGGTCGCGCTGGGTGACGTCGATCCAGACGGCCTCCAGACCGAATGCCGGATCCTTGGCGGCGACGCCATTGAGGGTGCCATAGACCTGGCCGGGGTTGATGGCCAGCTCGCGATCGGGATAGATCTCGGCTTCGGCCACGCTCACCCCCATAAGAGTCAGACGATAGGCGTTGGGCAGCAGGTCCAGGTTGTCGCGGATGTGCACCGAAGGCATGAGGAAACCGAGGTCCTGGGACAGCTTCTTGCGCACGCCCTTGATCCGCGCCAGCAGCTGGCCACCCTGGTTGCGATCGACCATGGGGATCAGGCGGTAGCCGACTTCCAGACCGACCATGTCCACCGGGGTCACGTCGTCCCAGCCCAGCTCCTTGGCCTCGGCCGGGCGCTGCACGGGGGCCAGGTCCTGTTGCTTCTTGGCTTCGACCTCGGCGGTCTGCTTGGCCTGACGCTGGCGCTTGTGGATCAGCCAGGCACCGGCGGCGGCGGCGCCGCCCAGGCCGAGGAACGGCAGGTGCGGCATGCCCGGAACCAGGCCCATGGCGATGATGATGAAGGCTGAGACCGCCAGCGCCTTGGGCGAGGCGAACATCTGACGATTGACCTGCTGGCCCATGTCTTCCGACGAGGACACCCGGGTCACCATGATGGCGGCAGCGACCGACAGCAGCAGCGAGGGAACCTGGGCGACCAGACCGTCACCGATGGTCAGCAGGGCGTAGATGCGCGCCGCTTCGCCGAACGGCAGACCGTGCTGGGCCATGCCGATGGCCATGCCGCCGATGAGGTTGATGAAGAGGATCAGCAGGCCGGCGACGGCGTCACCGCGGACGAACTTGCTGGCACCGTCCATGGAGCCGTAGAAGTCGGCTTCCTGGCCCACTTCGGTCCGGCGCTTCTTGGCTTCGGCCTGGTCGATGATGCCGGCATTGAGGTCGGCGTCGATGGCCATCTGCTTGCCGGGCATGGCGTCGAGGGTGAAGCGCGCCGACACCTCGGAGATGCGGCCGGCACCCTTGGTCACCACCACGAAGTTGATGATCATGAGGATGGCGAACACCACCGCACCGACCACGTAGTTACCGCCGACCACCACCTCGCCGAAGGCCTGGATGACCTTGCCCGCGGCGTCGTGGCCGTCCTGGCCATGCAGCAGCACCACGCGGCTCGAGGCCACGTTCAGCGCCAGGCGCAGCAGGGTCGAAACCAGCAGAATGGTCGGGAAGACCGCGAAATCCAGCGGCCGTAGGGCATAGACGCTGACGAGCAGGACCACGATCGACAGGGCGATGTTGAAGGTGAACAGCACGTCCAGCAGGAACGGCGGCATCGGCAGGGTCATCATGGCGAGCATCGCCAAGACGGCCAGCGGCACGCCCAGGTTGCCGCGCGCCAGACCACGCATGTTGCCCATCATCAGGGATTTGTCGACTTTCACACCCATTCCTCGCTTGCCGGTGCCGGCGTCACGGAAAGTTGACGCAGCGCACTGTTCGCAGGGGCTTGAGCAAGCTCCGGGCCAACTGCTCAAGACCTTGAATCAGCGAGGTTTTCCCGGGGGTGATACAGGACTGGTTACGGATCGCCTGAGCCGCTGGCTGAACCGCGGGCACAGGCCATGAGTCTGTCTAGGGACCCGCGCTAGCGCGCCTATCCGAGGAACATCACCATGAAAATCTGGACCGCGACGCTGTTGGCCACCTGCCTGGTCGGTACCGCCCAGGCGGCCGAATCCCTGACGATCCCGGTGAACAAGGTCACCACCGACGGTGTAGGCGAAAGCGTCGGCAGCGTGCAGGTGACCCGTTCCAAGTACGGTCTGGTCTTTACCCCCGACCTCAAGGGCCTGGAGCCCGGCATCCACGGCTTCCATGTCCATACCAAGCCCAACTGCGGCGCGGCCGAGGTGAACGGCACCCTGACCGCCGGGGGCGCCGCAGGCGGCCACCTGGATCCACGCAATACCGGCAAGCACAGCGCGCCCTGGTCGGACGACGGTCACCTGGGCGAATTGCCGGCGCTCTATGTGACCGCCGACGGCCAGGCCACCCAGCCGGTACTGGCGCCGCGGCTGAAACGTCTGGAAGAGATCAAGGGGCATGCGTTGATGGTGCATGCCGGTGGCGACAACTACTCCGACCAGCCCAAACCCCTGGGCGGTGGCGGCGCCCGTGTCGCCTGCGGCGTCATCAAGTAGGCGCCTTCCCCTCCTCATCCCGCCGCAAATCTGGCGGGATGGGCAGATCGGACAGCTTGGGCTTGCGCCCGCGCCCCGCACGGAACTGCCGGAGCTGATAGACATAGGCCAGGACCTGAGCCACGGCGACGTAGAGACCGGCCGGGATCTCCTGATCCACCTCGGTGGAGAAATACACCGCCCGCGCCAGTCCCGGCGACTCCAGCAGCGAGACCTGGTGCTCCTGGGCGATCTCGCGGATCTTCAGCGCGGTGAAGTCGCTGCCCTTGGCCACCAGTACGGGCGCCCCGCCCTTGGCCGCGTCGTACTTGAGCGCCACGGCGAAGTGGGTCGGGTTGGTGATGACCACATCGGCATTGGGTACCTCGGCCATCATCCGCCGCTGCGCCATCTCCCGCTGCATCTGGCGGATCTTGCCCTTGACCTCCGGCTTGCCCTCGCTGTCCTTGTACTCGTCCTTGATCTCCTGCTTGGTCATCATCAGCTTCTTGCGATTGCTGAAGATCTGAAAGGGCACATCCACGGCGGCGATGATCAGCAATCCCAGGGCCAGCAGCAGGGTGGCATGCCCCACCACCTGCATGCTGTGCAGCAGCGCCTGCTCGGTCGGCAGCTTGGCGATCTGCAACAGCGCCGTGCGCTCGCTCATCAGCACCAGTACCGACACGCCGAGGATGATGAAGAACTTGCCCAGGGCCTTGAGCAATTCCACCAGGGAATTCTTGGAAAACATCCGGGCGATGCCGGACATGGGATTCATCCGGCTCGGCTTGGGCGCGAGCATCTTGCCGGAAAACAGGAAGCCGCCCAGGGCGATATGACCGATGATGGCGGCGATCACCACCAGGACGATCATCGGCAGCATCCCGATCATCGCCGCCTTGCCCGAGGCCAGCAGGAAGGTGCCCATGAAGCGCTCGTCCATGACCTCTTCGCGCCGCAGGGAGAAGTTGCTGCGCATCACCTCCAGCAGCTTGCCGCCTAGAAAGGCGCCATACATCAGCAGGCCGCCGACTCCCGAGAGCATGACCGCCACCGTACCGAGTTCGCGTGATCGTGGGAGCTGACCCTCCTCCCGGGAATCACGCTTGCGTTTCTCCGTGGGGTCTTCTGTGCGGTCTTCGCCATCGGATTCAGCCATGTGGCGTATCTCCTAGCGGGCTCGGGCGAGTTCGCGCAGCCATCGCAGCGCCTCGCTGGCGAGACTTTCATAATGAGAGAGGATATCGGCGGTACCGAGCCAGACAATGACCATGCCCAGCACCACGATCAGCGGCATGCCGACGGAAAAGATGTTCAGCTGCGGTGCGGCGCGGGTCATGATGCCAAAGGCGATATTGACCACCAGCAGCGCGGTGATGGCCGGCAGCACCAGCAGGACGCCGGCGCCCAGGACCCAGCCCAGTCGTCCGGCGACCTGCCAGAAGTGCTCGACGCTCAGGGTATCGCCCACCGGCAGGGTGACGAAGCTTTCCGCGAGGATCTCGAACACCACCAGATGACCGTTCATGGCCAGGAACAGCAGCGTCACCAGCATGGTGAAGAACTGCCCCATGACCGGGGCCGAGGCGCCGTTGACCGGATCAATCATGGACGCGAAGCTCAGGCCCGCCTGAGTGGAAATGATCTGCCCCGCCACCACGAAGACATGGAAGAACAGCTGCAGACTGAACCCCATCACCGCGCCGATGAGGATCTGCTCGACGATCAATGGCAGCGCCTGGGGACTGATGGCGTCCACCTGAGGCATCGGTGGCAGGGTCGGTACCAGCACCAGGCTCAAGGCCAGAGCCAGGTACATCCGCACCCGCACCGGGACCAGGGTGGTGCCGATGATCGGCATGGTCATCAATAGCGCGGCGATGCGGAACAGCGGAAACAGGAAGCTGCCGACCCAGCCGCCGATCTGCGCGTCGCTGAGGGCCAGCATGGCCTAGCCGATCAGCCGCGGGATGTTGGCGACCGAGGTTTGGATGAATTCCATCAACTGCCTGATCATCCAGGGTCCCAGGACGATCAGCGTCAACAGGGTGACGATCAGGCGTGGCAGAAAGCTCAGGGTCTGTTCGTTGATCTGGGTCGCGGCCTGGAAGACCGCTACGATCAAACCGACGATCAGACTCGGCACCACCAGCACCGTTACCAGCAGCGCGGTGAGCCAGAGACCCTGGCGGAACAGGTCGACGGCGACTTCAGGGGTCATTTCGCTTCTCCACGCAAAGGGGGCACCGCTAGACGGTGCCGAAGCTGCTGGCCAGGGTGCCCATGATCAATGCCCAGCCATCCACCAGCACGAACAGCATCAGCTTGAACGGCAGGGAGATGATCATCGGCGACAGCATCATCATGCCCATGGCCATCAGCACGCTGGCGATCACCAGATCGATGACCAGGAAGGGAATGAAGATCATGAAGCCGATCTGGAAGGCGGTCTTGAGTTCGGAGGTGACGAAGGCCGGCACCAGGATCGACAGCGGTGCCTGATCGGCGCTGGGGATGTCGGTGCGCTTGGACAGCCGCATGAACAGCTCCAGGTCCGATTGCCGGGTCTGTCCCAGCATGAAGTCCTTCATCGGCACCTGGGCCCGGGCGATGGCGTCCTGGGCACTGAGCTGCTCGTTGAGATAGGGCTGCACGGCGGTGGTGTTGATACGGTCGAACACCGGCGCCATGATGAACAGCGAGAGAAACAGCGCCATGCCCACCAGCACCTGGTTGGACGGCGTGGTCTGCAGCCCCAGCGCCTGGCGCAGGATGGCGAAGACGATGACGATGCGGGTAAAGCTGGTCATCAGCATGACGAACGCCGGGATAAAGCTCAGCGCCGTCATGATCAGCAGGATCTGCAGGCTGACCGAATACTCCTGCTGCCCCTCGCCATTGGTACTCAGGGTGATGGCGGGAATCGACAGCGGATTGGCCTGCCCGGCCTGCTGCGCCAGCGCCAGGGGCGCGAACAGCAGCACGGCCAGTCCCAGCAACCAGCCCAGGGTACGTCCCAAGCCGGCCGGTAGACGCAAAGGGGTCATGGTTTCGCCTTGGGATCGCGGCTGATGAGTTCCAGCAGGCGCTGGGCGAATTCCGGGGCCGGCGCTTCCGTCTCGCCGAGCCGCACCGGCTCGCGCAGACTGTGCAACGGCGTGATGCGCCCCCCGGCGACGCCGATCAGCAACTGCTCCTGACCGACCTGCACCAGTACCAGCCGCTCGCGCGGCCCCAGGTGCTGGGTGGAGATCACCTTGATCAGCTGCTGGCCGCGTGGCCCCTGCTGCTGTACCCGGCGCACCAGCCAGGCCAGACCGAGAATCAGCGCGATCACCAGCAGCAGGCCGAGCAGCAGCTGGCCGAGCTGGGCCCCCACATCCAGCCCCGGTGAACTGGCTTCGGCAGCACGCGCGGTCAGGGGCAGGAGACCCAGCGGCAGGAGCAGACTCTTCATGGATCACCGCAGCTTCTTGATACGTTCCGTGGGGCTGATGACGTCGGTCAGGCGGATCCCGAATTTCTCGTTCACCACCACCACCTCACCATGGGCGATCAGCGTACCATTCACCAGCACGTCCAGCGGTTCGCCAGCCAGACGGTCGAGCTCGATGACCGAGCCCTGATTGAGTTGCAGCAGGTTGCGGATGGAGATATCGGTGTGGCCGACCTCCATGGAGATGGTCACCGGGATGTCCAGGATCACATCCAGGTTGGGACCTTCCATGCCGCTCACCGCCAACCCCCCACTGCTCTGACCAAATTCTTCCACCGGCGCCTTGGGCGGCTTGGGGGTTTCGACCTGGGTACCCTGGGCCATCAGGGCATCGATGTCGTCCTGGCTGGCGTCGCCGGCCTCGACCAGGGCCGCAGCCCACTCATCCGCCAGGGCTTGTTCTTCGGGGTTGTCTGCCATCGTCTGGGTCTCGTGCTACGCCGGGCCTCGGCCCGGACAAGAAAACGGTTGTCGCTCAGCGGCCGCGGCTGACCGGTTCGAGAATCTGCAGGGCCAGGTTGCCCTTGCGTGCGCCCATCTTGACTTTGAAGGTGGGCATGCCGTTGGCTCGCATGAGCATTTCCTCCGGCATTTCTACCGGAATCACGTCGCCGGGCTGCATGTTGAGGATATCGCGGAGTTTTAGTTGGCGCCGGACAACCGTCGCCTCCAGCGGCACGCGCACATCGAGCAGGTCCTCGCGCAGGGCCTTGACCCAGCGTTCGTCCTGGTCGTCCACGTCCGACTGGAAACCGGCGTCGAGCATTTCGCGGATCGGCTCGATCATCGAATAGGGCATGGTCACGTGCAGTTCGCCGCCACCGCCATCCAGTTCGATGTTGAAGGTGCTCACCACCACCACTTCGCTGGGGCTGACGATGTTGGCCAGCGCCGGGTTGACCTCGGAGTTCATGTATTCGAACTGGCAGTCGAGCATGGCGCCCCAGGCTTCCTTGAGGTCGACGAAGCACTGGTCGAGCACCATGCGCACCACGCGCAGTTCGGTGGGGGTGAATTCCCGGCCTTCGATCTTGGCGTGGCGGCCGTCACCGCCAAAGAAGTTGTCCACCAGCTTGAATACCAGCCGGGCATCGAGGATGAACAGCGCGGTGCCGCGCAGTGGCTTCATCTTGACCATGTTGAGGCTGGTGGGGACGTATAGCGAATGGATGTACTCGCCAAACTTGGTAACCTGCACCCCGCCCACGGAGACGTCCGCCGAACGCCGCAGCAGGTTGAACATGCTGACCCGGGTGTAGCGGGCGAAGCGTTCGTTGATCATTTCCAAGGTCGGCATGCGTCCGCGGACGATGCGATCCTGGCTGGTGAGGTCATAGCCCTTGATGGTGCCCGGCTCGGCATCGGTCTCGGTCTCGACGATGCCATCGTCGACCCCGTGCAGCAGGGCATCGATTTCATCCTGAGAGAGCAGATCTTGCACGGCCATGGTGTTACCTATTGCAGGACGAGATTGGTGAACAATACCTGTTCGATGGCAGTCTGGCCGGTCAGTTTCTTCGCCAGCTCCTGAACCTTGCTGGTGGCCTGCTGGCGCAGCATCTCCTTGCCCACCGGGGTAAGGAGGCTGTTGAAGTCCTGGCCGGAAAACAGCATCACCAGCTGGTTGCGGACCTGCGGCAATTGCGCCTTGAGCGCATCCATCTGCCCCTGGTCGCGTCCCATCAGGGTGACCGTGACCTGCATGTAGCGCTGACGACCCTCAGCGTTGTAGTTGACCACGAAGGCTGGCACCAGCGCCTGGTAGACCGCGGCGAGATGCACCGGTGCCGCCGGCGCGGCCGGCGCCGCGTGCTCGGGTTCGGCGCTCTTCTTGCCGAGCAGGAACCAGGTCGCGCCCACCGAGGCCCCGATGACCAGCAGCAGGGCCACGACGATGATGATGATGAGTTTGAGCTTGCCCTTGCCCTTGCCTTCTGCGGCTGCACCCTCTGCCGCAGGGGCCTGCTTCTTCGCCATAAGTACTCGACCGAATCCTGTGCTGCCCGTCACCCTTGCCGAGTGACGCAGCTAACCTATTGATACGAAGGGGATATAGCAGGTGCGGCCGAGGCTGTCACCTGGCAGCCGGCGGCCTGTCACGCGTAGTAGTCGACCAGACTGCGCGCCGCGAGCGTGGCCGAGCCGCGCGTTTCGGCGACGTTCGCCACCGCTTCTTCCTCCCCACCACCTGCCACACCGCCTCGACCCCGACGCGAGCCGTCGTCCTGGCCACCCTGCTGCGACTGCTGCCAGGCCTGACCGGACGACTGGTCGGAGACGTTGACGTTAGCCAGGTTCATGCCTTGCTGAGCGAAGAGTTCGCGCAGCCGCTGGCTGCCATTGTCCAGGGCCTCGCGCACGTCGGCGTGGGGGCTGGCGAAGGTGACCTGGGTCTGGTCCTGGGTCATGTCGATGCGCACCTCCAGCTTGCCCAGTTGCGCCGGTTCCATCTGGATGTCGGCGGTCTTGAGATTCTGGCTGGACATCCACATGACCTTGTCGACCACCGCCTCGCTGAAGTTGCCGGCCTGCGGACTGAGCGGCTGGCCAGGCACAGTGGCGGTGACCGGGCGAGCCGTCGCCGCGGGCGTACTGAGCGCTTGCGACAGGGAGGTGAGTTTATCGGCAAAGGCCTCGGCCTTGCTCGGTACCGCCGCGTCCTGGCCATCCCCCTGATCCAAGACCGCGACCAGCGCAGCGCTGGCCGCCTGATCCGCTGCGGGGACGGGCGTACCATCCCCTGGCAACAGTCCCTGCAGCTGCGTTGCTGCCAAGTTGTTGGCGTTGGTGGCGGCCTTGTTGGCATCACCCTGAGCCTGAGGCAGCTGACCCAGCAGTTGCGCCAAGCCGGCGTCCGGCGCCTGCTGCTCGCCGGTCTTGGTCGCGGTGGCCGTTGCGCCAGCCGCCACTCCCGTGGCGGTTCCCGGAATGGCAGAGGCCAAGGCGCCGCCCAGCACCGCTGTCGGATCAGGGGTCTCGGTAGCGGTGGCGGTGGTGGTCGCTTCGGCAGTCGTCCCGGTCGGGGCCTGGGCGGTCGCCACCGGCACGGCTACCGGCTGCGGGAGCTGACCGGTCATACCGAACATGAACAGCGGATCCAGTACCGCATCGATCGGCGCCTTGGCGTCTTCGTCCTTGGCCACCGGCAAGGCCTTGCCGCTGTCGTCGGTGGCGGCTGCCGATTGCTCGCCGCTCTTGGCGGTGCTGTCGGCCTGGGGCTTGGCGTCCGCCGTGCGGTCGTCATCAGCAGCGCGTGGCGTCCGGTCATCGGCATCCCGGGCACGCCCGGATTCGTTCTTGCGCGCCTGGCTGGGCGCCTTGCTATCGCTGGTATCGCGCGGCTTTTCGCTGCGCGCCGGCTCCCGCGGCTGCTCCTGGGCAAAGACGTCGGCGAACCGCTCCTGCGCCGCCGGGCGATCCTGGGAAGGGGTCTTGGCCGCAGCTCTGCCGGTAGCGGCTGGAGAGGTGGCGGTATTCAGAAGGAAATCGGGCACGACTGCCATGGAAAGCTCCGAACGACGGGTTTTCGGATACCTAGCAAGTTACGCGCCAGCCGCAAACGCCAGCGCTTTGACGAGTCAGCCGGCGTAGCGTTGCCGCTCGACCTTGAACAGGATGCGGACAATGGCGAATTCGCGCTCCATGGCGGAGATACCCATGGCCAGCTCGGCGGTGGAGGCCCGCCGCCGAGCGCCCTCCTCCACCTCCCGACACAGCTGCGCCAGAGGCGCTGCGCCCATGTTGCCGGCACTGCCCTTGAAGCTGTGCGCCAGCTGACGGACCTGCTCGGCATCAGCACCGATCACGCTACGCTTGAGCTCGGCGATACGCTCTTCGCAGTCGAGCAGAAAGGTTTCGATGAGGTCGACGTATTCCTCCTCCATGCAGTCGCGCAGGGTGGCGAGCGTTTCCGGATCGAGGTGGGAGGAAAACATCGGCATTCTCACTGACGGGGAGACAAGGAACGAGCGTCGAGGTCGGGGCTAGATATAGGTCGAACGGGCCCGCTGGGCGTATTCGTCCATCTGTTTCTGCTCGCGCTTGTCCTCGACCAGGCGCTGCTCCTGGCGATAGCGCTCGACCAGCTTGCGCAGACCTTCGAGACGAGCATAACGCTCCTGCCACTGGGTGCGCGCCTTGGCCACCACGTCGCGGTGCCATTGGGCGTTTCGCTCCTGCTGGCCGATCGCCTCTTCCAGCTGGCTGAGAAAGCGCTGATAGCCGATCAGCCACTGCCCGGTGACACCACGGCTGCCATTGACCACCAGCCGTTGCTGGTAATCCTCGCGATAGCGCTGCAATTCCCCCAGCTTGAACTCGGCCTGGGCCAGTTGCTGCTGGCATTGCCCCAGGCGCTGGGCGGCGTCACGCTCGTCGCGTTCGCTCATCTCCACCACCGGCCCCAGACGTTCGGCTCTGCCTTTCATGATCTATCAGCCTCCCAATACGGCTTGGAGATTGGCGGAACTCTGCTCCAGCGATTCGCTCTCGCGCAGGCCCTGACGCAGGAACTGCTGCATGGGCGCATAGCGGGCGATCGCCAGATCGGTTTCGGCATTTCCGCCGGGTACATAGGCACCGACGCTGAGCAGGTCCTTGGCCTGCTGATAGAGCGACCAGAGCTGCTTTACGCGCTGGGCGTTGCGCAGATGCTCCGGGCTGACCACCTGGGGCATGACCCGGCTGATGGAAGCCTCGATGTCGATCGCCGGATAGTGCCCTTCCTCGGCCAGCCGCCGCGACAGCACGAAGTGACCATCCAGCACGCCACGCGCCGAGTCGGCGATGGGATCCTGCTGGTCGTCGCCTTCCGAGAGCACAGTATAAAACGCCGTGATCGAACCCCCACCTTTTTCTGCGTTGCCGGCCCGCTCCACCAGGCGCGGCAGCTTGGCAAACACCGACGGCGGATAGCCCTTGGTCGCCGGCGGCTCGCCGATGGCCAGGGCGATCTCCCGCTGCGCCTGGGCATAGCGGGTCAGGGAATCCATCAGCAGGAGCACGTTCTTGCCCTTGTCGCGGAAGTATTCGGCGATGCGGGTGCAGTACATGGCCGCGCGCAGGCGCAGCAGGGGCGCATCGTCCGCCGGCGAAGCCACGACCACGGCCCGCTTGATGCCCTCCTCGCCAAGGATGTGCTCGATGAATTCCTTCACTTCGCGACCCCGTTCGCCGATCAGCCCGACCACGATGATCTCGGCCTTGGTCAGCCGGGTCATCATGCCGAGCAGCACGCTCTTGCCCACGCCGGTACCGGCGAACAGGCCGAGACGCTGGCCGCGACCTACCGTCAACAAACCGTTGATGCTGCGGATGCCAACGTCCAGGGGCTCGCTGATGGGTTCGCGCTTGAGCGGGTTGATGGTGGGACCGTCCATGGGCACCCAGTCTTCGGCACGCATGCGGCCCTTGCCGTCCAGGGCATTGCCCAGGCCATCCAGTACGCGGCCGAGCATGGACATCCCCATGGGCAGGCGGCCGGTATCCGGCACGGGCACCACCCGGGCGCCGGGGGCGATGCCGGCCAGGCTGCCCACCGGCATGAGAAAGGTCTTGTTGCCGTTGAAGCCCATCACCTCGGCCTCGACTTCCACGGGCTGGTAGCCACCGCCATTGATCAACCGGCAACGACTGCCAACGGCGGCGCGCAGGCCTTCGGCCTCCAGGGTGAGACCGACCATGCGCAACAGGCGGCCTTCGATCACCGGCTGCTGCTCGACCCGGATGGCTTCATCGTAACCGCTGAGGCGGCGTTCGAAACTCAGACGCTCAAGACGCATGGGAGGCATCCTCGATGTCGATGTGCAGATCGGCTTCCTGGGGCTGGGTCGCCTGATGGCGCTGCTGTTCGGCCAGCTGGGTCAGGGCCTGGGTCAGACGGGTCTCGATGCTGGCATCGATGACGCTGCTCTCGGTCTCGATCCGGCAGCCGCCGGGCATCAGGGTCTCGTCTTCGAGGATGCGCCATTTTTCCTCGTGGCGATCGCGCAGGGCCTTCATCAATTCAAAGTCCTGGGGGCTGACCTGGATACGGATGTTCTCGGCCCCCATGGGCAGCAGCTTCAGCGCCGTGCGCACCACCTGAACCAATTGACTGGAGTCTAGCGTGAGTTCGCGCTGGATGACCTCGCGGGTGATGTGCCGGACCAGCTGCACCATGCCGGCTTCCAGGGCCTGGTCCTGCTCGCCGATGGGATCGAGCAGATGACTCATCAGGGTTTCCAGGCTGGCCAGCCGGGCAGCCAGCACCGCCTCGGCTTCCTGGCGCGCCCTGAGCTGGCCAGCGTGGTAGCCGTCACGCTCGCCGGTGGCGAAGCCCTCGTTGTAGGCCTCCTGACGGATCGCCTCCAGCTCTTCGAGGGTGATCGGCTGGACCTCTTCGGCCGGTACCTCTTCGATCTGGGGTTCCGGCTGGGCCTCGGGCTCGGCAGCGGTGGGCGCTGGGATCACCTCGGGCTCGTCGAAGCTGTCGAAGGCTGGCAGGCGCCAGACATCGAAGGCTTCCAGGTCCCGCGCTCTGATCAGTTCGCTTGCCGCTTCTTTGCTCATTACCTGTCCGTCAGAAAACCGCTACTGACCAGACCTTAGCAAAGCACAGGCCAATCCTTGCAAGCTGTCAGACCATTTCCTCGCCACCCTTGCCACCGAGGACGATCTCGCCGGCGTCGGCCATGCGGCGGGCCACCGCGAGCACCTCCTTCTGCGCCCCCTCCACCTCGGAGAGCCGCACAGGGCCCTTGGCCTCCAGATCGTCGCGCAGCAGTTCCGCCGCGCGCTTGGACATGTTGCGGAAGAACTTCTCCTTGATGCCGTCGTCGGCGCCCTTGAGCGCCAGCACCAGCACATCGGAAGACACCTCCCGCAAGAGCGCCTGGATGCCACGATCGTCGACGTCGGCCAGATTGTCGAAGACGAACATCAGGTCCTCAATCTGCCCCGACAGATCCTGGTCCGCGTCGCGGATCGCCTCCATCAGCGGGCCTTCGACCGAGCTGTCCAGGTAGTTCATGATGTCGGCGGCGCGTTTCACGCCGCCCAGCGCGGTACGGGTGGTGCTGGCGCTGCCGGAGAACTGCTTCTCCAGGATCAGGTTGAGTTCCTTGAGCGCCGCCGGTTGCACGGTGTTCAGCGAGGAGACGCGCAGGACGATGTCCAGGCGCACCTTGTGATCGAAGTGCCCGAGCACCTCGGCGGCCTGGTCGGGATCCAGGTAGGCCACCACGATGGCCTGGATCTGCGGGTGCTCATAGCGAATAACGTCGGCCACGGCGCGCGGCTCCATCCACTTCAGGCTGTCCAGGCCGCTGGTGTTGCCGCCCAGCAGGATGCGGTCGATCAAGCCGCTGGCCTTGTCTTCGCCCAGCGCCTGGGTGAGCATCTTGCGGATGTAGCCATCGGCGCCCACGCCCAGACTGGTCTGATCGCCCACCACCTCGATGAAGTCGCCCAGCACCCGCTCGACCTGCTCGCGGTTGACGTTGCGCATCTGGGCCATGGCGGTACCGACCTTCTGCACCTCCTTGGGCCCCATGTGGCGCAGGATCTGCGCGGCATCGGCTTCGCCCAGCGACAGGAGGAAGATGGCGGCCTTCTCTACCTTGGAAAGTTGCGCTTCATTCGTCGCCATTGATCCAATCCTTCACTACCTGGGCGACACGGCCCGGATCATCGTTGACCAGCTGCTTGATGGCGGTCAGTTGAGCGTCATAGCCCTCGCTCGGGCTCGGCAGCAACAGCGGTGCCGGACCGGCCAGGCTCACCTTGTCGTCGGCCAGATCGTCCGACAGGCCATCCAGACCACCGGCACCCAGGGCACCGGCACCACCGGCAGCGGCCAGGGCGGCGGCGTCCTTGGTGTTGCCGCCGGACAGATTCTTCAGCACCGGACGCAGCACCCCAAAGACTAGCACCAGGATGAAGAGGACGCCGAGGGCCTGCTTGATCACCCCCCAGAACCAGGGCTGCTGGTAGAAGGGAATGCTCTCGATCTCTTCCTGCTGCACCGGGGCGAAGGGCGCATTGATCACGCTCACGCTGTCGCCACGGCTGGCGTCGAAGCCCACGGCATCCTGCACCAGGCGGGTGAAGCGAGCCAGGTCTTCGGGGGTCCAGGGCTGATGGCTGACCTTGCCAGTGGCATCGACCTTGACCTGATCGTCCAGCACCACCGCGACGGAAAGCCGACGCAGACGACCCTGCTGCTGACGGGTATAGCTGATGCTGCGGTCAAGCTCGTAGTTACGGGTGTTCTGCTCACGCTTGTCGGTCGGGTACGGCAGGGTCGCCGGCAGGCTAGTCTTGCTGTCGTAGATGTACTGGTCATTGGCGTCGCGCAGCGGCTGACCCGGCGCGATGTAGTTGGCGCCGCCACCCTGGGCACCGGCCTTTTCCGGGGTCGAGGACGGACCGGGTGGCTGGTTGGACAGGGCACCGGGCACGCCCTGAGCGCCGCCGCCGGAAGTCTGACGCTGCTCGCTGTTCTGCTGCTCGCTACGCAGCGCCGGCTGATCCGGGTTGAACTGCTCGGAGGTCGACTCCACGGCATTGAAGTCCACATCGGCAGCCACTTCGGCCTTGAAGCGACCGTTGCCCACCACCGGCTGCATGATGTTCTGCACGCGCTGGGTCAGGGAGCCTTCCATCTTGCGGGTGTAGTCCAGCTGCTTGCCGGCGATCGACAGCTCGGAAAGATTCTGCTGATCGGACAGCAATTGCCCCTTCTGGTCGACGATGGTGACCTGGGACTTGTCCAGTTCCGGCACGCTGGTGGCGACCAGATTGATGATGGCCATGACCTGACCGGCATCCAGGGTACGGCCGGGATACATCTCGACCAGCACAGAAGCGCTCGGCTTGCGCTCGTCGCGAACGAACACCGAACTCTTCGGGATCGCCAGGTGTACCCGGGCGCCCTTGATGCCGTTGAGGCTGGAGATGGTCCGGGCCAGTTCGCCTTCCAGGCTGCGACGATAGTTGGCCGCCTCCATGAACTGGCTGGTGCCCAGCGGCTGCTCCTTGTCCAGCAGTTCGAAGCCGACGTTGCCATCGGAGGGGGTGATGCCGGCTGCGGCCATCTTCATGCGCGCGCGGCCAATGTCATCGGACTTGACCAGCAGGGCGCCGGAATTCGGATCGACCTTGTAGCCGATGTCGGCCGCGCCCAGGGCCTGCAGCACCTGATTAGCGTCGAGACCATTCATGCTGGTGTACAGCGGCCGATAGTCCGGCTGCTGGGTCCAGAGCACCACGGCGAAACCCAGGGCGACGCTGGCGGCCAGGCCAATCAGCAGCCCCATCTGCCGCAGCAGCGGCATGTCGGACAGGTTGTCGAGAAAGCTGAGACCCAGCAACGACTTCTTGGGCTTGTCTTCAGCCTCGGGCTTGGTCGTGGGGACGGGGGCGTTGGTAAGAGCGTCAGCCATTTTCTAGACCGTCCTCAAATCGACATTTGCATGATGTCTTGGTACGCCTGCACGAACTTGTTGCGTACCTGGGTCAAGGCCTGCACGGAGACGCTGGCCTTCTGCGAAGCGATCATGACTTGAGTGAGGTCGACGCCACCCTGACCCAGCTCGAAGGCCTTGGCCATCTCGCCGGCGGTCTGCTGGGTCTCGTTGACGGAGCCCACGGCCTTGCTGAGCATGTCGGCGAAGCTCGGACCCTGGACCTGCTCTGCGCCGGCAGCAGGCGCTGCGACGACTTTCGACCGGGCCATGGCTTCGGTCTGCATGGAGCGCATTTCCAGCATCAACCGATTGAACTCGACACCTTGAACCATTTTGCTCTGCTCCTCTGGCACGGGAAATTGACGCCGTACCCACTCGTGTCAGAGATAGAGCAATGCCTGTGCCAGATCCTAAAAATTCAGCTAAAACAATGGCTTGGTAAAAAGATGCCGAGAGACGGTTAAAGTTTGCCGAAAATCAGTCGACGCTGAGGAGTTCACGGTTGCGCTGCAGCAGGGCCTTGCCGATACCCTTGACCTCGAGCAGCTCGTCCACGGAGGCAAAGGCGCCATGGGCTTGGCGATGGTCGACGATGGCCTGTGCCTTGACCGCCCCGATACCCCGCAGCCGTTGCAGCGCGGTGGCGTCGGCGACATTGATGTTCAGCGGCGCCGGATCGGCAGATTTGGTCGCGGCAATCGCGCTGGGCTCGCAAGCACCCGCCCAGGGACTGAGCAGGGCCAGCAACGTCACTATCCAGATGAATCTCATAGAGGAACCTCCTTGTTCCGCTGTTTGATTCGAGGAGCTTAACGCAAAGGATCAGGCGGTCAACTCACCAGCGACCCTGCCTGGGCGCGCTCGGTCCTGAGCGCCAGCAGGGTCTGGCGCACACCCTGGCGCCAGTCGCTGGGCGGGATAGCGAAATGCTGCTCCAGGGCGCTGGAATCCAGCATGGAATAGGCTGGGCGCTTGGCCAGGGTGGGAAACTCGGAGGTGGCGATGCCAGTGATCAGCGGCGCGCGCTCCAGCATGCCCAGCTCCTGGCCGGCATCGACGATGTAGCGCGCGAAGTCGCACCAGCTCAGGCCGCTGTCGCCACCGAAGTGATAGAGCCCGTAGGCCACCTGCTCGGGCTGAGCCTGAGCCTGGACGGCGATCTGCAACAGGGCGTCGGCGATATGGCCAGCATAGGTCGGGCAACCCACCTGATCGCTGACCACGCGCAATTCGTCGCGATCGGCGGCAAGCCGCAGCATGGTCTTGAGAAAGTTGTTGCAGTGTTCGCTGAATACCCAGGCTGTTCTCAGCACCACCGAGCGCGGGCAAGCGGAGAACACCCGATTCTCCCCTTCCAGCTTGGTCATGCCGTAGACCCCGGAGGGGCTGACCGGATCCTCGACCTGGTAGGGCTCGGTCGCCGTACCGTCGAAGACATAGTCGGTGGACAGATGCAGCAGCGCGATACCGGCAGCGCCGCAGGCCTGGGCCAGAACTGCGGGACCTTCGATATTGCCACGGGCGGCGATCTCCGGCTCCTGCTCGGCCTTGTCGACCGCCGTGTAGGCGGCCGCATTGATCACGACGTCCGGCGCGAATCGCTCGAGATGGCTGGTTACCGAGCCTTCGTCAGCGATATCCAGAGTGGCACGTCCATGGGCCTCCCATGCCAGTTCTGAACGCTGAAGCCGATCGGTCAGACAACGTCCGACCTGACCGTTCGCGCCGGTAACCAGTATCTTCATCTATACAGCTCCGCCAATCGAAGACCTTGTGCATCTTTGGCGGACAGGATGGGATCCGTTACCCGCCAGTCGATATTCAGATCCGGATCATTCCAGATCAAAGACCCTTCATCAGAGGGATCGTAATAATCTGTGCACTTGTATTCAAAATCAGCGGTTTCCGACAGCACCACGAAGCCGTGGGCGAGGCCCGGCGGTATCCAGAGCTGGCGCTTGTTGTCTTCCGAGAGGATCTCGGCGACCACGTTGCCGAAGGTAGGCGAACCGCGACGGATGTCGACGGCCACGTCCAGCACCTCGCCGCGCACGACGCGCACCAGCTTGCCTTGCGGCTTGCTGCGCTGGAAATGCAGACCGCGCAGCACATTGCGGGCGGAACGTGAGTGGTTGTCCTGGACGAAGGCCAGGGTGATCCCCGCCTGCTGGGCATAGCGCTCCGCCTGGAAGGACTCCAGGAAGAAGCCGCGGTCGTCACCGAAGACCTTGGGTTCGATTAGCTTGACGTCCGGGATCGCGGTATCGAAGACCTGCATCAGTCCTGCTCCTTGCACAAACGGGCCAGGTACTGGCCGTAGCCGGTCTTGCTGAGGGCTTCGGCCTGCAATGCCATCTGCTCGCAGGTGATCCAGCCTTTCTGGAAGGCGATCTCTTCGAGGCAGGCGACCTTCAGGCCCTGGCGTTTCTCGATGGTCTGGACGAAATGGCCGGCTTCCAGCAGGGCATCGTGGGTACCGGTATCCAGCCAGGCGAAACCACGACCCAGCAGGGAAACGTTCAGCGAGCCACGGCGCAGGTACTCGTTGTTGACGTCGGTGATTTCCAGCTCGCCGCGGGGCGACGGCTTGATGTTGGCAGCGATGTCCAGCACGTCGTTGTCGTAGAAATACAGACCGGTGACGGCGTAGTTGGATTTCGGCTTCTTGGGCTTCTCTTCGATGCTCAGGGCCTTGCCCTGCTCGTCGAACTCGACCACACCGAAGCGCTCGGGGTCGGCCACGTAGTAGCCGAAGACGGTGGCGCCCTTCTCCACGCTCGCCGCCTTGAGCAGCGTCTCGCTGAAGCGCTGACCGTAGAAGATGTTGTCGCCCAGGACCAGACAGACGTTGTCATCGCCGACGAATTCGCGACCGATGATGAAGGCCTGAGCCAGCCCGTCCGGACTGGGCTGCTCGGCATAGCTCAGCTGCATGCCGAAGTGGCTGCCGTCACCGAGCATGCGCTGGAAGCCGGGCAGGTCGGCCGGCGTCGAGATGATCAGGACTTCCTGAATACCGGCCAGCATCAGCACGGACAGCGGATAGTAGATCATGGGCTTGTCGTAGATCGGCAGCGACTGTTTGGACACGCCCAGGGTAATGGGGTGCAAACGGGTACCGGAGCCACCGGCCAGCAGAATTCCCTTGTATTTGCTCATGGCAATCGTCCTCTGAAAATTGACTGTTGCTGTCGGTCGGACACGCCTGCAGGCGTGTCCGCGATAGGATCGTTAAACGGCGTCGCCGAGACGTTCGAGGCGATAGGCGCCGGACAGTACCCGCTGCCACCACTCACGATTGTTCAGGTACCAGGTTACGGTCTTGCGCATGCCGGTCTCGAAGGTCTCTTCCGGCGTCCAGCCCAGTTCGCGACCGATCTTGCTGGCGTCGATGGCGTATCTCATGTCGTGACCGGGACGGTCCTTGACGAAGGTGATCAGGTCGCGATAGCGCTCGACGCCTTCGGGCTTCTGCGGAGCCAGCTCTTCGAGCAGGTCGCAGATGGTCTCGACGACCTGCAGGTTGCGCTTCTCGTTGTGACCGCCAATGTTGTAGGTCTCACCGATCTCGCCCTGGGTCACCACGGTGTAAAGGGCACGGGCATGGTCTTCGACGAACAGCCAGTCACGCACCTGGGAGCCGTCGCCATAGACCGGCAGCGGCTTGCCGTGGATGGCATTGAGGATGACGTGGGGAATCAGCTTCTCGGGGAAGTGATAGGGACCGTAGTTGTTCGAGCAGTTGGTCACCAGCACCGGCAGACCGTAGGTCCGGCCCCAGGCACGCACCAGGTGGTCGCTGCCGGCCTTGCTGGCCGAATAGGGCGAGCTCGGCGCATAGGGGGTGGTCTCGGTGAAGAGGTCATCGGTACCGTGAAGGTCGCCGTAGACCTCGTCGGTGGAAATGTGGTGGAAACGGAAGGCGGCCTTGGCTTCCGGCGCCAACTCGTTCCAGTAGGCGCGGGTCACTTCCAGGATGACACCGGTGCCGACCACGTTGGTCTGGATGAAGGCGGCAGGGCCCTCGATGGAGCGGTCCACGTGGGACTCGGCAGCCAGGTGCATGACGACATCGGGCTGGAAGGACGCGAAGACCTGCTGCAGGGCGGCGAAGTCGCAGATGTCCACCTGGTGGAACTCGTAGCGGTCGGAGTCGGCGACTTCGGCCAGGGAGTCCACGTTACCGGCGTACGTCAGCTTGTCGACGTTGGCAACCTTGCATTGGGTTTCGTTGATAAGAAAACGTACCACGGCGGAACCAATGAAACCCGCGCCACCTGTTACCAGTACCTTCATCCTGAATCCTGCCTATATCGATTTGTACATCATCGCGCCCGGCGCTGCGGACGAGACATCGGAGGACGGCGCAGCCATCCCTGGCTCGGGTCACAGCCACAGCCATGCACCCAAAGACCTGAGTTAAACAGTGGCAGGAAAAGAAAGTTCAGCCTAGCGGTGGGAGGCTGCCGCTTCTGTGCTCGGCTTCAAATCCAGGCCGAGGGAAAGCGTGGACGGGATCACTCGATGGATCTCTTACCGTGCAGCCAGTCGACGATGTCGCCCTCTGGCGAATAGCCGGCAACGGTGTCGCGCAGCAGCTGCCGGACGCGAAGGTAATCACCCGCCTCGATCGCGCGATTGAGCTCGACGAGGGCGGTGCGAAAGGCATCCCAGGCCAGGAAATCTTCACTGGCGCGCATGATCTTCGGATGGGAGGTCGGACTGACATCGTCACCGATGAGCAACTCTTCATAGAGCTTTTCACCGGGCCGCAGCCCGGTGAACTCGATGGCGACATCGCCATGGGGATTGGTGGGCGAGCGTACGCTCAGGCCCGACAGCTTGATCATCTGCTCGGCCAGCTCGACGATGCGTACCGGCTCGCCCATGTCGAGCACGAAGACATCTCCCCCCTCGCCCATGGCGCCCGCCTGGATGACCAGTTGGGCGGCCTCGGTGATGGTCATGAAGAAGCGCGTGATCTTGGGATGGGTGACGGTGACCGGCCCGCCCTTGCGGATCTGTGTCCGGAACAGCGGGATGACCGAACCGGACGAACCTAGCACGTTGCCGAATCTCACCATGGTGAAGCGGGTGCGATTGACCTGGTGGATGCCGTCGGCCTGACCATGCAGCACAGGCGCCGCTTCACGGCTGAGCGCCTGCAGGATCATCTCGGCCAGGCGCTTGGTACTGCCCATGATGTTGGTAGGCCGTACCGCCTTGTCGGTGGAGATCAGCACGAAGCTGGTCACGCCGGCCTGGATGGCCGCCTGGGCGGCATTGAGGGTACCCAGGACGTTGTTGCCGAAACCCTCGGCGATGTTGTGCTCGACCATGGGCACGTGCTTGTAGGCGGCCGCGTGGTAAAGCGTGGCGACCTTCCAGTGTCGCATCACCTGCAGGAGCAGCGGCGCGTTGCGGATGGAACCCAGCACCGGCACCAGGGTGACCGGTAGGGCTTCGCGCTGGATATAGGCCTCCAGCTCGCGGTGGATGCTATAGAGATTGAATTCAGCATGGTCGAGCAGGATCAGGGTGCGTGGCTTCTGGCCGATGATCTGCCGGCACAGCTCGGAGCCGATGGAGCCCCCTGCCCCGGTCACCATGACCACCTGACCGGTGATGCAGCGCGCGAAGAGTTCGGGCCGGGGGGTAACGGGATCCCGACCCAGCAAATCGGCGATGTCGACCTCCTGGAGATCGTCTACCTGCACCTTGCCGCAGGCCAGGTCGCTGATCCGCGGCACGGTTCTAACGTGCAGCGGATAGGGTTCCAGCAGCCCAAGCACTTCGCGCCGGCGTGCACGCGTAGCGGACGGTATCGCCAAGAGGATCTCCTCGGCGCCCGTCTCGTCGATCATCTGCTGGATGTGTTTGGGAGTATAGACCTTGAGCCCGGCGATGATGCGATTGGCGATGCTCTTGTCATCGTCGATGAAAGCTACCGGACGCATGGCCCGGCCCATGCGCAGCGCCGCGACCAGTTGGTTGCCCGCCGAGCCGGCGCCGTAGATGGCGACACGGGGCAACTCGTCCGGCTGCTTGATGAAGGGCACGGTGATAGCGCGATACCAGTCGCCCAGGAAATACTGGCGCAGCGCGAGACGCAGGCCGCCGATCAGGATCAGGCTGACGATCCAGTAGTTGAAGATCATCGAACGCGGGACGATCTCGGGTAGATCGCGATACCAGTAAATGACTACCGATAGCAGCAGCGTCGACAACGTCACCGCCTTGGCGATGGCGATCAGAGCGTCGTTGCCTAGGTAGCGCATGACCGCGCGGTACATGCCGAAGCGGATGAACAGGGGAATGGCGATGGCCGGCGCAGTGATGAACAGCCAGGCATGCCCGCTGAAGGGCTCGATCATCTGCACGGAACCCAGGCGCAGATAGAAGGCCAACCAGAGCGAGAGCCAGATCAGCAACAGGTCGACCGCGACCTGAATGACTCGTTTTGTACGCCGGTTCAGCTTGACCAGATGGTCACGCAACATGTCAGTGTCCCTAATCCCTGAATCCGGTGGACTGCGCAGCCATGGCTACCTCATCGGTCCCAGCATGGTATCGAAGGGCCAGGCAAAGCAAAGGCCCATAGGCAAGCAAGAGCCCCAGTATGGCACTTAAAAGCCCCAGCCCCACCAGCAAAGCGATAGGCAGCAACCAGAACAGGTTGATGGCGAGCACCGCCAGGGTCACCGGGCGATGGGCCCCGTGCCGGCGCGACGCCCACTGGTAGGCGTGGGTGCGGTGGGCTTCGTAGGGCTTCTTGCCCCGGCTCAGCCGCCGCAACAGGGTCCAGGTCGCATCCACCACGAAGACGCCGAGCAGGATCAGCCAGGCCCAGAATAGCGCCAGGTCGGCCAGTGCCGCCTGCAACGACAGCATGCCGAGGATCAGACCGAGAAAACCACTGCCGACATCGCCCATGAAGATGCGCGCGGGCGGAAAATTCCAGCATAGGAAGCCACCCACGGCCGCCGCCAGCAGCAGCGGTGCGCCCAGCAAGGCGCCATGGCCGGTCACGGCATAGATCAGCGCCATGCCCAGACAGACGACGAGCGCCTCGACGCCGGCGATACCATCGATGCCGTCCATGAAGTTGTAGAGATTCAGCATCCAGACCAGATAGAGGACGCCAAGGGTCATCACCAGCCAGCCGGGCAGCCCCAGAACAGCAGACAGCTGCGCAGGAAGCGCGCCATAGCCGCCCAGCCACAGCAGGACAGCGACCGCCGCCAGGAAGTGACCCAGCAGACGCCAGCCGGCGCCCACGTGCCGATGATCGTCGACGAAGCCGAGCACCGCCACCAGCAATCCCGCACCGATCAGTACCCCGGAAGAAGCCGCATCGAGCTGTCCCAGCAACTGCAGGACGATACAGCCGAGCACGAACACCACGACGATTGCCAGACCGCCACCGCGCGGGGTCGGAACCTGGTGCGAACTGCGGGCATTGGGTTCATCCAGCAGGCCACCGGACAGGGCATAGCGGCGGAGCGCCGCCGTGCCTAGCCAGCTGCAGCCGCCGGCCAGGAGCAATAGGAGCAATAGGAGCAGCATCATTTCCGGCCCTCCGCACCGACCCGTTGCGCGCCCAGCGCACGCAAGGCGGCGCGTGCCGACAGCGGGGGCTGCCAGCCCAGCAAGGCCTTGGTGGGCTGGATGTCGACCTGCAGCGACCCACAGAGACGCTGCGCCACCGCACTCCGCCCCAGCAATCTGGCGCCCCATTCGAGCCAGGCAGACGGAACGGCGATCAGCCGGGGTTTCCGGCCCAGGCCTTCACCGAGGGCTTCGAGCAACTCGGCGGTGGAAAGATCGTCATCGTCGCTGACCAGCAGGATGGCACCTGCTGCCTTGGGCTCCGCGATGCACAGGATCAACAGGTCGAGCAGATTTTCCAATGCGAGCAGGCTACGCCTGTTGTGCCGAATGCCTCCCAAAGGAAGCGGCACTCCCCGCGCCAGGGTGTCCAGCAGGCGGGCCACATTGGCCTTTACCCCAAGCCCGTAGATCAGCGGTGGACGCACGATGACCACTTCCAGCCCGGTCTCGGCCATCAGCGCCAACAGCTGCTGTTCGGCAGCGGCCTTGGAACGCGCGTAGGCATCGGTGGGTGCGGGAAGATCGTCAGCGCGAAAGGGCTTGCCGGGAAGGGTCCAGTCACCATTGACCTTGATGCTGCTGACGAAGATGAAGCGACGGACGCCGGCAGCCTGGGCATCCCGGGCCAACTTGAGAGTTGCCGCCCGATTCACCTCGTCGTAGCGCGCCTCGCTGGCTGCGCCGGGCTGCTCGCCCAATTGGTGGACGCGGGCGGCGAGGTGGATGACGGTATCCACCCCTGTCAGAGGCGCGGACCAATCGGTAGCGGCGGACAACTCGCGAATCACCGGAGTGACCTTGCCGTCGTCGGAGGCAGCTGCCACCTGACGTTGCGCCGCGACCACCGAATAGCCCTTGGCCTGTAGTTGCCGGACCAGGGCCGCGCCAACGAAGCCCCCCGCCCCTGTCACCAGAATCTTGCGTTCCATCAAGGTGTTGCGCCGTGCAGTCAGCCAGGAAAGGGCGCTTATGGTAAGACATTGCCCCGCAGGGGCCTAGCGACGCAAAACGCAGGCATAAAAAAGCCCGCCGAACCTGAGCGCGGCGGGCCGAAAAAACTTAAGAACCTTAGAAGGTCTTGGCGGAAGTCTGGACTTCAACGGCCTGGAAGCGCGCGGCCGGCTGGGCGACATAGTGACGCGAGAAGCTCTCGACACGCTGAGCGGGCTGCAGGAACAGCGCAACCATCCAGCTACCGGCCAGAGCGGCTACTGCCAGGAAAGGGTGGCCGAAGTGCATGCTGGTGAAGCAGGCGGCGATACCGATCCAGATGAAAAGATAGTGGCGCATGACAACTTCCTCACTCGGCGTGGACTACGAGGTCACCCAAGACCTTATGTGAAGGAAGTCTCATACAAAAATCGGAACCCGTCTACAAAAATATCAAAACGTCTTGACTTTTTTTGTAAACGTCAAAATAACGATAAAGATCTTATCGATAACGCTTTTTTGACAGCTTTGAGGAAAGCAAAAAAGACAGGAAAATCAAAACTTTGGCGAGAGACGAAGAAAAGGCGGGAAACCAGCGACGGCTTTATGGCTCCAGCTCGTTGACCCTGTCCCTCAACTCCTTACCCGGCTTGAAGTGCGGAACGAACTTGCCGTCCAGCAAGACCGACTCGCCAGTCTTGGGATTGCGCCCGGTACGCGGAGCCCGATAGTGCAGAGAGAAGCTGCCGAAACCTCGGATCTCGATACGGTCCCCGGTGGAAAGCGCCTGGGCCATCTGCTCCAGCATGGTCTTGATCGCCAGCTCGACGTCCCTGGACGACAGCTGCCCCTGATAGGAAACGATGCGCTCGATCAACTCCGACTTGGTCATGGATTTTTCCTTCGTTATCAAGCGGCTAGATCACCTTCAAGGACTTTTAGCACGCTGGCCGATTTTTGAAAAGTCAAGCTGGCGGCTTTGGCCTCCACAACTTTTTACGGGTCGTGACCACCCTGCCCGCTTTCTTCCAGACAAAAAAAAGCGACCCCGAAGGGCCGCCTTTTATTCAAGCTCGAACTTAGTTCTGGCTTTCCATCTGCGCCTTGATCAGGTCGCCGATGGTGGTGGGGCCAGCAGCAGGCTCTTGCTTGCTACGCAGGGAGCTCATGGCTTCCTTCTCGTCGTCGACGTCCTTGGACTTGACGGAGAGGCTGATCACGCGGCTCTTGCGATCGATGCTGATGATCTTGGCTTCGACTTCGTCGCCTTCCTTCAGCACGTTACGGGCGTCTTCAACGCGATCACGGCTGATTTCGGACGCCTTCAAGACGCCTTCGATCTCGTTGCCCAGGGTGATGACAGCGCCCTTGGCATCGACTTCCTTGACGGTACCGCGCACGATGGTGCCTTTCTCGTTCAGGGAGGCGTAGTTGGAGAACGGATCGTCTTCCAGCTGCTTGATGCCCAGGGAGATGCGCTCGCGCTCCGGATCAACGGACAGGATCACAGTGTCCAGCTCGTCACCCTTCTTGAAGCGACGCACGGCTTCTTCGCCGGTTTCGTTCCAGGAGATGTCGGACAGGTGTACCAGGCCATCGATGCCGCCTTCCAGACCAATGAAGATACCGAAATCGGTGATCGACTTGATGGTGCCGGAGATGCGGTCGCCCTTGTTGAACTGACCCGAGAACTCTTCCCACGGGTTAGCGCGGCACTGCTTGATGCCCAGGGAGATACGACGACGCTCTTCGTCGATATCCAGAACCATGACTTCCACTTCGTCGCCGACCTGAACGACCTTGGACGGGTGGATGTTCTTGTTGGTCCAATCCATTTCGGACACGTGCACCAGGCCTTCCACGCCCTCTTCCAGCTCGGCGAAGCAGCCGTAGTCGGTGAGGTTGGTGACGCGCGCCTGAACGCGGGTGCCTTCCGGGTAACGGGCCTTGATGGCGACCCACGGATCTTCGCCCAGCTGCTTCAGACCCAGGGAGACGCGGTTGCGCTCGCGGTCGAACTTCAGCACCTTGACGTCGATCTCGTCGCCGACATTGACGATTTCCGACGGATGCTTGATACGCTTCCAGGCCATGTCGGTGATGTGCAGCAGGCCGTCTACGCCGCCCAGGTCGACGAACGCACCGTAGTCGGTGAGGTTCTTGACGATACCCTTGACTTGCTGGCCTTCCTGCAGGGATTCCAGCAGAGCTTCACGCTCGGCGCTGTTCTCGGCTTCCAGGACGCTACGACGGGAAACGACAACGTTGTTGCGCTTCTGGTCCAGCTTGATGACCTTGAACTCGAGTTCCTTGCCTTCCAGGTGAGTGGTGTCACGCACCGGACGGACATCGACCAGGGAGCCCGGCAGGAACGCGCGGATGCCGCTGACGTCGACGGTGAAACCGCCCTTGACCTTGCCGTTGATGACACCCTTGACCACTTCGTCGGCGCTGAACGCGGCTTCCAGGACCAGCCAGGACTCGGCGCGCTTGGCCTTTTCGCGAGACACTTTGGTTTCGCCGAAACCGTCTTCGACGGCATCCAGGGCTACGTGGACTTCGTCACCCACGTTGATGGTCAGCTCGCCTTGTTCGTTGTAGAACTGCTCGAGCGGAACCAGGCCTTCGGATTTCAGGCCGGTATCGACCACAACCCAGTCGCCATCGATCGACACCACGGTGCCGACGATGATGGCGCCCGGCTGCATGTCGAGGGATTTCAGACTTTCTTCAAAGAGTTCTGCGAAGCTTTCGCTCATGTTCATACCTGTTGTATGGATACCCGATGTATCCGGCTACCGCATGACCAGCCCATGCGGGGTGAGTGGTTACCATCCGGCTGCCAGGATGCGACTGGTTCCCGGCAGCTTTCACCGACGACTCGGATGAGTCTCGGCCTTCATCCCGCCAGGTCGCGTTCGGCGGCCAGGGTCAGGATGCGTTCCAATACCTGTTGTATGGAGAGATGCGTGGAATCCAGCTCGACGGCATCGTCGGCCGGCTTGAGCGGAGCAACGCTACGCTGACTATCGCGGGCGTCCCGCTCACGGATCTCTTCCAGGAGGGCAGGCAAGCTAACATTTTCGCCCTTCTGCTTCAACTGAAGATAACGCCTCTGTGCCCGTTCCTCGGCACCGGCGGTCAGAAAGATCTTCAGCTCGGCGTCCGGGAACACCACGGTGCCCATGTCGCGACCGTCGGCCACCAGACCGGGCGCTTCGCGGAACGCCTGCTGGCGCTGCAGCAGGGCATCGCGCACGGCCGGCAGGGTGGCGACCTGGGAGGCACCGGCGCCGACTTCCTCGGTCCGGATGACGTCGGTGACGTCCTCGCCTTCGAGAATGATGCGCTGGCCGTGTTCATGGCCGGCGAGGAACTGGACGTCTAGATGGGCCGCCAGCAGCTTGAGCGACTCCTCGTTGGTGTAATCCACGCCATGGTTGCGCGCAGCGAAGGCCAGCAGGCGATAGAGCGCGCCGGAATCCAGCAGATTCCAGCCGAGCTGCCGGGCGACCAGCGCCGCGAGGGTGCCTTTCCCCGAACCGCCGGGACCATCGAGGGTGATGACGGGTGCGGTACTGCTCATGAGTGCCCCTCCGTAAGAGAATGATGGGCGGCGACCTGGGCGCCAGCCTGGGTACGACTGGCGAGGATGCGCCCGAAGTATTCGCGCGCGCCGCGCGCATGGGTCAGCACCTCCATGAGGAACTGACCATCGCCGGCCTGGATGGCGCCGCGCAGTTCGTCGAGATCGGTGCGATAGGTGTCCAGCGCCTGCAGCACGGCTTCGCGATTGGCGATGAAGATGTCGTGCCACATGGTCGGATCGCTGCCGGCGATACGGGTGAAATCGCGAAAGCCACCAGCGGCGTAGTGGAAGATTTCGTGGTTCTCGCTGCGCTTGGCCAGGGAGTCCACCAGATTGAAGGCCAGCAGATGGGGCAGATGGCTGGTGGCGGCGAGAACCTGGTCGTGGTGCTCGACGGTCATGTGCTCGACATCGGCCCCTATGGCGTGCCAGAGCCGATCAACCTTGTCCAGATCGGTCGGCAGGGTTTCTTCCAGCGGCGTCAGGATGACCTTGTGGCGATTGAACAGTGCCGCATTGGCCGCCGTGACGCCACTGCGCTCGGAGCCGGCGATGGGATGACCCGGCACGAAGCGCAGCGACTGGCCGGCGAAGGCCCGCCGCGCAGCGCGTACCACATTGCCCTTGGCACTGCCGACGTCGGTGAGGATGGCGCCCTGCAGTGGCAGGGCCGCAAGATCGGCCAGCACCCGCTCCATGGCGAGAATCGGTACGGCGAGCTGGATGACGTCGGCACCCGGGCAGGCCTCGGCCAGCTCGGCGACGCAGCGGTCGACGACGCCCAGTTCGACCGCCAGCCGGCGAGTCTCCAGATCCCGGTCGACCCCGACCACCTCACGGCAGAGGCCGCTGGCGCGGGCGCCCTTGGCGAAGGAGCCGCCGATCAGGCCCAGGCCGACAACGACGAGACGTTCGATCAGGGGGGTGGCCACTTCAGCCACGACCCAGGACCTTGCTCAGCGCCGCCAGGAAACGGGCATTTTCCGCTTCGGTGCCGATGGAGACGCGCAGGAAGGTGGGCATGCCATAGCCGGCGACGGGCCGCACGATGACGCCCTCCTGCAGCAGCCCCTGGTTGATCGGCGCAGCCTCGCGCCCCAGGTCCACGGCAATGAAATTGCCACGGGAGGGAATCCACTTGAGGTCGAGATCGCGGAAACCGGCTTCCAACTGGGCCATGCCGGCATCGTTGAGGGCGCGGCTGCGGGCCAGGTAATCGCTATCGGCCAAAGCCGCACAGGCCGCCGCCTGGGCCAGGCTGTTGACATTGAACGGCTGGCGCACCCGGTTGAGGACATCGGCCACGGTTGGCGAGGAGAAGGCATAGCCGACGCGCAGGGCAGCCAGGCCATAGGCCTTGGAAAAGGTCCGCGAGACGATGAGGTTGGGGTACTGGGCCAGGAACGCCAGGCCGTCTGGCAGTTCATCACCTTCGGCGTATTCGATGTAGGCCTCGTCCAGTACCACCAGGACGTGCTCGGGCACACGGGCGAGGAAGCGCGCCAGGGCCTCGCTGTCGAACCAGGTGCCGGTGGGATTGTTGGGGTTGGCGACAAAGACCACCCGGGTGTCGGCATCGATGGCGGCGAGCATGGCCTCGAGGTCATGCCCGTAGTCCTTGGCTGGGACGCTGCGGCCTTCCGCACCGATGGCCAGGGTCACCAGGGGATAGACGGCGAAGGCATGCTCGCTGAACACGGCGTTGTAGCCGGGTGCCAGGTAGGCGCGGGCGACCAGTTCGAGGATGTCGTTGGAGCCGTTGCCCAGGGTGATGCCAGTGGCGGCCACGCCGAAACGCTCGCTCAGGGCCTGCTTGAGGTCGAAGGCGTTGCCATCGGGATAGCGGGTCAGCTCGGCCAGTTCGGCGCGGATGGCGTCGAGGGCCTTGGCGCTGGGCCCGAGAGGGTTCTCGTTGCTGGCGAGCTTGACGATGCTGGCCGGCGCCATACCCAGCTCGCGGGCCAGTTCATCGACGGGCTTGCCGGGCACGTAGGGCGAAAGTTTCTGTACGCCGGGAAGGGCTTGTGCCAGGAAATCGCAGCTCATGGAGACCTCTTCAACTTGCGATGACGACGGTCGGGCCGCCGAAAATGGGCGCCATCTTAAAGCCAAGGCGGGTCGCGGACCAATCGAAGTTGCGCCTGCGCGACGGAAAGCCCCTCACTGATGGCGCTGTAACGACCCGGTCACGGGTTGATCGTCAGGGCCAGATCGAGGATCGCGCGCCGGTCGGCAATCCGGCCTGGCGATGGAGATTGACCGCCAGGGCGATCATCCGCGTCGCGTTGAGCAAGGCCAGCACGTGTTCCGGCACAGTGTGCCGCTGGGAGGTCATGGGTCCGTCCTGGCGCAAGCGAGAGGCCGACCCCAGGGCGGGTCGGCCGGAAGCCGGTTAGCCGAGTTCGGCCAGCAGCTTCTCCCACTCCTTGGTTTCCTTCTTGGAAGGCGCACCCAGCAACTCGACCGCCTGGCGCAGGCGGAAGCGGGTGAGGTCCGGCCCGAGGATTTCCATGGCATCCAGCACCGAGACCGAACTGGCCTGGCCGGTGATGGCGGCGAACAGCAGCGGCATGACATCGCGCAGCTTGAGCTGCTGGTGCTCGGCGACGGCCTGGATCACCGCGGTGATGCGCTCCTTGTCCCACTGGCGCAGGGCTTCGAGCTTCCACAGCAGCAGCTGCATGACCAGGCGGACCTGGTCGGCGGACAGCTTCTTGTGCTGGAACAGCGCCGGCTCCAGATTCAGGGCGCCGCTGAAGAAGAAGCCGGCCAGCGGGGCGATCTGGCTGAAGGTCTCGACGCGCTGCTGCACCAGGGGGGCGATCTTGAGCAGGTACTCGGGATTGAGCGCCCACTGCTGCACCTCGGCGGCGAAGCGCTCGGGGCTCAGCTCGCGCAGCCACTGGCCGTTGAGCCAGGAGAGCTTCTCGACGTCGAAGATCGGACCGCCGAGAGACACGCGCTGGAGGTCGAAATGCTCGACCATCTCGTCCAGGGTGAATTTCTCGCGCTCGTCGGGCATGGACCAGCCCATGCGGCCGAGGTAGTTGAGCATGGCCTCGGGCAGGTAGCCCATGCGCTGGTAGAAGGTCACCGAGGTGGGATTCTTGCGCTTGGAGAGCTTGCTCTTGTCCGGGTTGCGCAGCAGTGGCATGTAGCAGAGCTGCGGCTGCTCCCAGCCGAAGTATTCATAGAGCTTGATCAGCTTGGGCGCCGAGGGCAGCCACTCTTCGCCGCGCAGGACGTGGGTGATGCCCATCAAGTGGTCGTCGACCACGTTGGCCAGGAAATAGGTGGGCAGGCCGTCGGCCTTCATCAGCACCTGCATGTCCATGCGATCCCAGGGGATCTCGACATCACCGCGCAGCAGGTCGGGGACGACGCAGACGCCCTCCTCCGGCACCTTCATGCGGATCACATAGGGCTGGCCGGCATCCAGGCGCTGTTGCACCTCGTCCTGGCTCAGGCGCAGGCCGCGACCGTCGTAGCGCGGGGTCTCGCCGCGCGCCTGCTGCTCGGCACGCATCTGGTCGAGTTCTTCGGGCGTGGCGAAGCAGTAGAAGGCATGGCCCTTCTCCACCAGCTCACGAGCGTACTTCCAGTAGATCTCGCTGCGTTCGCTCTGCCGATAGGGGCCATGGGGGCCACCGACGTCCGGGCCCTCGTCCCACTCGATGCCCAGCCAGCGCAGGGCATCGTAGATCTGCTGTTCGGATTCGCGGGTCGAACGGACCTGGTCGGTATCCTCGATGCGCAGAATGAACTGCCCCCCGTGCTGACGGGCGAAGCAGAGGTTGAACAGGGCGATATAGGCGGTACCGACATGCGGGTCGCCGGTGGGCGACGGCGCGATGCGCGTGCGAACGGTGGTCATCGGCTTTCTCGAAAAACGCGAAGGGACAAAGGCGGAATGGTAGCAGCGCCGGGGTCGGCGCTGCCAGTTGGAGCAGGCTTACACCTGGACCAGGCGCTCGCGCAGCGCCTGGATCTCGTCACGCAGCTGGGCAGCGGACTCGAACTGCAGGTCGCGCGCCAGTTGCAGCATCTTTTCTTCGAGCTGACGGATGCGCTTGCCGATCTCGCTCGGCGAGCGCAGTTCGGCGGCGTACTCACCCTGATCCTCGGCGGCCTTGGCCACGCGACGCTTGCCCTTGGCACCCGGGGCCGCAGCGCCTTCCATGATGTCGCGAATGTCCTTCTTGATGCCCTGGGGCACGATGCCGTGCTCTTCGTTGAAGGCCAGCTGCTTGTTGCGCCGGCGTTCGGTCTCGTCGATGGCCCGCTGCATGGAGCCGGTCATGTTGTCGGCATAGAGGATGGCCTTGCCGTTGAGGTTACGTGCCGCCCGGCCGATGGTCTGGATCAGCGAGCGCTCGGAACGCAGGAAGCCTTCCTTGTCGGCGTCGAGCACCGCCACCAGGGAGACCTCGGGCATGTCCAGGCCTTCGCGCAAGAGGTTGATGCCCACCAGGACGTCGAAGGTGCCCAGGCGCAGGTCGCGGATGATTTCCACCCGCTCCACGGTGTCGATGTCCGAGTGCAGGTAGCGCACCCGTACGTCGTGGTCGGCCAGGTAGTCGGTGAGGTCCTCGGCCATGCGCTTGGTCAGGGTGGTGCAGAGCACCCGCTCTTCCTGGGCCACGCGCAGGCGGATCTCGGAGAGCAGATCGTCCACCTGGGTGGTGGCCGGGCGGATCTCGATGATGGGGTCGACCAGGCCGGTAGGTCGCACCACCTGCTCGACCACGCGGCCGGCGTGTTCTTCCTCATAGGGACCGGGGGTCGCCGAGACGAAGATGGTCTGGGGCGCGCCGGCTTCCCATTCCTCGAACTTGAGCGGCCGGTTGTCCAGCGCCGAGGGCAGGCGGAAGCCGTATTCCACCAGGGTTTCCTTGCGCGAGCGGTCGCCCTTGAACATGGCGCCGATCTGCGGAACGGTGACGTGGGATTCGTCGATTACCAGCAGGGCATTGCTCGGCAGATAGTCATAGAGGGTGGGGGGCGGCTCGCCCGGACCACGCCCGGACAGGTAGCGGCTGTAGTTCTCGATGCCGTTGCAATAGCCCAGTTCGAGGATCATCTCCAGGTCGAAGCGAGTGCGCTGCTCCAGCCGCTGGGCTTCGAGCAGACGATTCTGGCTGCGCAGCCATTCGAGGCGGTCGGCGAGCTCCAGCTTGATGTTCTCGATGGCGCCCAGCAGGGTTTCGCGCGGCGTGGCGTAGTGGGTCTTGGGATAGAAGGTGAAGCGCGGCAACTTGCGGATCACTTCGCCGGTCAGCGGATCGAAGGCCGACAGACTCTCCACCTCGTCGTCGAACAGCTCGATGCGCACCGCTTCCAGATCGGATTCCGCGGGGAAGATGTCGATGACGTCGCCGCGTACCCGGAAGGTGGCGCGGGCGAATTCCATGTCGTTGCGGCTGTACTGCAACTCGGCCAGCCGGCGCAGGATGGTGCGCTGGTCGATGCGGTCGCCGCGATCCAGGTGCAAGACCATCTTCAGGTAGGCCTCGGGACTGCCCAGGCCGTAGATGGAAGATACCGAGGCGACGATGATGGCGTCCTTGCGCTCCAGCAGTGCCTTGGTGGCGGACAGGCGCATCTGCTCGATGTGGTCGTTGATGGACGAGTCCTTCTCGATGAAGGTGTCTGACGAGGGCACATAGGCTTCCGGCTGGTAGTAGTCGTAGTAGGAGACGAAGTACTCCACCGAGTTGTTCGGGAAGAAGGCCTTGAATTCGCCATAGAGCTGCGCGGCCAGGGTCTTGTTCGGCGCCAGCACCATGGTCGGGCGCTGCACCTGGGCGATGACGTTGGCGATGCTGAAGGTCTTGCCCGAGCCGGTCACGCCGAGCAGGGTCTGATGCGACAGGCCCGCCTCCAGGCCTTCCACCATCTGGCGAATGGCTTCGGGCTGGTCGCCGGCCGGGGTGTAGCGGGTGGAAAGCTGGAATGCGGACATGGCTGCCTCAGTAGCGCGGAAATGCACGGACACCACCGCGCTGACGCAAGGCCAGGGCGGTGTGGACGAGGAAAAAGCTGGAAGCCCCTAGATGAGGTCGCATGCACCCCTTTGCAATCCGCCCGCGGCGCCGCACGTCAGGAAATCTCCTGCCGAGGTCGGGTCGCGATGGGGCCTACAGGGGGCTATACTCCTGGTTCCTAAGCGTTCCGCCCTTCCCTTCACCCCTCATTCGAGCCCCTGCCCCATGAGTTTGTTCTCCGCCGTCGAAATGGCACCCCGCGACCCCATCCTTGGCCTGAACGAGGCCTATAACGCCGACGCCCGTCCGCACAAGGTCAATCTGGGCGTGGGGGTCTACTACGACGAGCAGGGCCGCATTCCGCTGCTGCGCGCCGTGGCCGAGGCCGAGCGCCAGCGCGTGGCCGCTCAGGCGCCGCGTGGCTACCTGCCCATCGAGGGCATCGCCGCCTACGACCAGGCCGTGCAGCACCTGCTGTTCGGCGCCGAGTCGAGCCTGGTGCGCGAAGGTCGCGCCATCACCGTACAGGCCGTCGGCGGCACCGGTGCGCTGAAGATAGGCGCAGACTTCCTCAAGCGGCTGCTGCCGGATGCCGTGGTCGCCATCAGTGACCCGAGCTGGGAAAACCATCGGGCGCTGTTCGAGGGCGCTGGCTTTCCCGTGCAGAACTATCGCTATTACGACGCCGCCAGCAATGGCATGAACCGCGCCGGCTTCCTGGCCGATCTCCAGGCATTGCCGGAGCGCTCGGTGGTAGTGCTGCACGCCTGCTGCCACAACCCCACCGGCGTGGATCTGCAACCGGCCGACTGGCAGGCGGTGCTGGACGTGGTCAAGGCGCGTAACCTGGTGCCCTTCCTCGACATCGCCTACCAGGGCTTTGGCGACGGCATCGAGGAAGACGCCCAGGCCGTACGCCTGTTCGCTGATTCCGGTCTGACCTTCCTGGTCTCCAGCTCCTTCTCCAAGTCCTTCTCGCTGTACGGCGAGCGCGTCGGCGCCCTGACCCTGGTCAGCGAAAGCCGCGAGGAAAGCGCCCGGGTGCTGTCTCAGATCAAACGGGTCATCCGCACCAACTACTCCAACCCGCCGACCCATGGCGCCACCATCGTCGCCAGCGTGCTGAGCAATCCCGAGCTGCGCGCCCTGTGGGAAGCCGAGCTGGGGGAAATGCGCCAGCGCATTCGCACCATGCGCAACGCCCTGGTGGAAGGCTTGGCCGCGGCTGGCGCTACCCGCGACTTCGCCTTCGTCAACGCCCAGCGCGGCATGTTCTCCTACTCCGGCCTCACCGCCGAGCAGGTCGAGCGGCTGAAGAGCGAATTCGGCATCTATGCGGTCAGTACCGGACGCATCTGCGTGGCCGCGTTGAACGAGCGCAATCTGCCGCCCACCATCCAGGCCATCGCCGCGGTATTGCAGGGCTGACGACGGGCGTTCGGCGGACCGTTTTTCTGGTGCCGCTGAGGCTTGACTTCCCGTTATCTATCAGTAAGATACGCCCCGTTGTTCCGCGATAGCTCAGTCGGTAGAGCAAATGACTGTTAATCATTGGGTCCCTGGTTCGAGTCCAGGTCGCGGAGCCAAAATCTGAAAAAGCCCGTAGCGGGCGACCGCTACGGGCTTTTTCATGGGCGCGATTTGGGCAGCGCCACAGCTGTCGAGTGCCTAGACAGGATTCATTTGAGCACCGGGCGCTGGGCAACTGCGGTGCAACGCCTCCAGATCCCAGGGTTTGGGCAGGAAGGTCGCCCGCGCCGCACGAGCAGGGTTGTCGTCGCAATAGCCCGAGGTGATGACGATGGGCAGGTGGGCCTGACGGCCACGCGCCTGGAGTGCCAGATCCACACCACTCAGAAGGCCCGGCATCCGCACATCGGTAAAGAGCAGATCCAGCTTGGGCTGCGCTTCCTGCAAGAAGGCGCAGGCGGCATCCGCGCTGCCAAAGGCATACACCTGGTAACCCCAGCCTTCGAAGAGTTCCTGCAACAGCTCGCGCAGAACAGGCTCATCCTCGGCGACTAGTACACGCTGGCGATTCATGAGCGGATCCTGTGATTGAAAGATTGCAATCGTTTGACCATAGCAATCCACTAGCGTCCTGAGCTGTACGACCAAGGGCACTGTTGTACAAGAAACATACCTGACCGATTAGCGAGCGGGGGAAACGGCCGAGGCGGTCCAACTCTTGTACAGGCCGCCGTCGGACCGGGCAAAGCCACCTTTGGTGCGCTCATCCCCCTAAGCGAGACCGCTATGCGTTAAGCTTGCGCCGCCGTTGTCTACCCCACAGGTTAGAGCCTTGGATCCTTCGTCTCGTCGTCATTGGATCAGCGATCTCAGCAGCAGGATCCGCGCTCGCCCGGTACTGGCCTACGGCCTCGCGCTGCTGGCGTTCGCCCTGGCCCTGGCGGCACGCTTCGCCCTGGTGGACGTCCTGCTGCAGGGCTTTCCCTACCTCACCTTCTTTCCCGCCGTCATCCTGACCACCTTCTTCTGCGGCAGCCGCGCCGGCACCCTGTGCGCCGTGCTGTCCGGGTTGGCCGCCTGGTACTTCTTCATTCCTCCGGGCTGGACCTTCGATGTCGGCGCCCAGGGCTTTCTGGCCCTGGCCTTCTACGTCGTCATCGTCGGGGTGGACATCGCCCTGATCCACTACATGCATAGAGCAAGCGCCCGACTGCGCGCCGAGCAGCAGGTGATCCACGACCTCTACGACGTCCAGACGACGATGTTCCAGGAGTTGCAGCACCGGGTCGCCAACAACATCCAGTTCATCGCCTCGTTGCTCATGCTGCAGCAACTCAAGTTGCCCGGCGACAGCCAGGCGTCCCAAGCCCTGGAAGAGGCGCGTTCGCGACTGGAGAGCATTTCGCGCATCCACCGGCGACTGCACGATCCGGCCGACGCCGCGCAGCCAGTGGCCCATCACCTGCAGCTGCTGACCAATGACCTGCTGGCCGCCGCGGGACAGGCCAACGTCTCCTGCGCCATCACTGCCGAGCCGCTGAATTTCGACCTTCCCCGCCTGACCACCCTGTCGATGCTGGTGGCCGAGGTGGTGACCAACTCCCTCAAGCACGCCTTCGACGCCAGCCAGCGCGGGCTGATCAGCATCAGCCTGCAACGCGACGACGATCAGCGACTGCTGTTGCGCATCGCCGACAACGGTCGGGGCATGCCGCAGCAGTTCAATCCGCGCACCAGCCAACGCCTGGGCTTCAAGATCATCAATAGCCTGGCCGAACAGCTCGGCGGCGAAGCCCGCTATCGCAACGACAATGGCACCGTGGTCGAGGTGCAGCTGGCCGCCTAGTGCAACGGCCTCACAGACACCCGGGTGCGGCTAAAACCCTATACAATGCGCGGCTTTTCCAGCCAGGTGTCCTTCGCCATGACCGCTCTGCCGCCCTGCCCCCTCTGTGCTTCCGAATACACCTACGCCGACGGCGCTCAGCTGATCTGTCCAGAGTGCGCCCACGAATGGACGCCCGGTGACACCGGCGCCACGGACGAGGCCAAGGTGATCCGCGATGCGGTCGGCAATACCCTGCAGGACGGCGACACCGTCAGCGTGATCAAGGATCTCAAGGTCAAGGGCTCGTCCCTGGTGGTCAAGGTCGGCACCAAGGTCAAGAACATCCGCCTGGTCGATGGCGATCACGACATCGACTGCAAGATCGAGGGCATAGGTGCGATGAAGCTCAAATCCGAGTTCGTCAAAAAGGTCTGATCGTCGTGCCGGGGTGTTCCCTGGCGGAGCGATGGCCTACCCTTGAGGCTCTTTTCCTCCTGCCAAGGACTCTCCATGTCTTATCGCTTTCTCCGCCCGGCCCTGTTCCTCGCGCCCCTGCTGCTCGCCGGCCAGGCCTTCGCCCAGTCGGCGCCTGCCAACGCCCAGGAACCCCAGCCGTCGGTCACGGAGAAGTATGGCGACTGGCAGGTGATCTGCCGTATCGCCCGTAATGCGGACCGTTCCGTGCAGCTGTGCGCCATCACCCAGCAGAAGGACAGTGCCAAGGGCCAGCGCATGCTGGTCACCGAGCTGCGCCCCAATCGCGAAGGCGTGGACGGCATCCTGGTGCTGCCCTTCGGCGTGGCGGTGACCAAGCCGATCTCGCTGCAGATCGACAAGCGCAGCCTAGAGAATCGGCCCTTCCATACCTGCATCCCCCAGGGCTGCGTGGTGCCGGTGGAATTCGTCGGTGACGTCTTCAAGCAGCTGCAGCGCGGTGGGCGCCTGACCGTGACCACCCCGGTCGCCAACGGCGAGACCGCCAGCGAAAGCCTGTCGCTCAAGGGCTTCTCCAAGGCCTATGACCGCGCCAAGGAACTGACCAAGCCGATGTGATAGCTACTGCACCGGCAGGAAGTTGATGAACAGCAGGCTCTGGGCGTAGTTGACGCCGATGCGCCGGTAGCGCTCGTCCAGCAACTGGGCGAGCAGGTCCAGGCGAGCGACGATCTTGCCGAACTCGGTGGCGAAGCTGAGGTTGCTGCCCTCCTCCGAGATCTCGTTGGCGAACAGCAGCGGTTCGCCCTCGGCGTTCTTGCGCTGGCCGAGCAGCCAAGTGGCCTTCTCGATGTTACGGGCGGCATTGTTGACGAAGCGCGCATTCACCACATCGGTGATGTAGAACTCGGTGCGATTGCCGTGGGCGGCGATGATCATGCTGCCGATGGCATAGATGAAAGCACCGACGCGGTCACCCTGGTAATCGTCACCCAGCACGTAGCTCAGGGCCGCCACGTCCTTGCGTCCGCCCAGTGCCGGCAGGCTGCGTCGCTGCTCGATGGCCGTGCGGATCTCACGCTCGGCGCTGGCGGCATCGGGCAGCCCGGTCTTCTTCCATTCGGCCGGATTGCGCAGGTAGAGCTTGTTCATCAGCCGATAGAGACTCTGCAGATTGGCCTGCATGGCGAGAGTAGCCATGCGATCGGAGCTGGTCTGCAGGAATTCGCTGGGGCGGGTCTTGCCGAATTGCTGGGCGATATCCTGGGCAGCTTGACGGCTGCAGCCGCTCAGACTCGCGAGTAGGAGGCCAATCACACACCCGAGACGGGCGACGGCTGTGAAGGTAGGGGCAGGCATGGAAGCTTCGGCAATGGAGGGCAGCCGAAGGGTAAAGCCTTCCTTGGCCGGCCTGCTGTGCGGCAGGCCAAGGAATGAGCCTTTCCGAGCTTATTTAAAGGCTCGCTAGCTAGAGACAAACAAGGCGAAAATGCCTGAGGAAGCGGACCGGGCTGGCGACCCAGGGCATTTTCAACGCCGTTTGGCCGACGCGCAGCAGCCTTTAAACAGGCTCAACCGTTGCTGGGGAAGGCGAACTGCGAAGCCTCCTGGGTCTCACGTTGCGGCCAACGCTGGGTGATGGTCTTGCGGCGGGTGTAGAAGCGCACACCGTCGGGGCCATAGGCGTGAAGGTCGCCGAACAGCGATCTCTTCCAGCCGCCGAAGCTGTGGTAGGCCACCGGCACCGGCAGCGGCACGTTGATGCCGACCATGCCCACTTCGATCTGATCGGCGAACAGCCGCGCCGCTTCGCCGTCGCGGGTGAAGATGCAGGTGCCATTGCCGTATTCGTGGGCATTGATCAGGGCGATGCCCTCTTCCAGGCTCTTGACCCGCACCACGCAGAGTACCGGTCCGAAGATCTCTTCCTTGTAGATGCGCATCTCCGGGGTGACCTGATCGAACAGGCAGCCACCGAGGAAGAAGCCTTCTTCGTGATCGGCGACCTTGAGGCTGCGGCCGTCCACCACCAGCTTGGCGCCAGCGGCGACGCCATCGACGACGTAGCCGGTGACCTTGTCCAAATGCGCGCCGGTCACCAGTGGGCCCATGTCCAGGCCGCACTGGGTGCCGGGACCAACCTTGAGCTTCTCGATCTCCGGCACCAGTCGGGCGATCAGGGCATCGGCGACCTGGTCACCGACGCAGACCGCCACCGAGATGGCCATGCAGCGTTCGCCGCAGGAACCGTAGGCGGCGCCCATCAAGGCATTGACGGTATTACCGAGGTCGGCATCGGGCATGACCACCGCGTGGTTCTTGGCGCCGCCCAGGGCCTGGACGCGCTTGCCCTTGGCCGTGCCGCGGGCATAGATGTATTCGGCGATGGGGGTGGAGCCGACGAAGCTCAGCGCCTTGACCTCGGGGGCGTCGATCAGGCCGTCCACGGCTTCCTTGTCACCGTGCACCACGTTGAGCACGCCCTTGGGCAGGCCGGCTTCCTCGAACAGCTGGGCGATGGCCAGGGTGGAACTGGGATCGCGCTCGCTGGGCTTGAGGATGAAGGTGTTGCCGCAGGCGATGGCCAGCGGATACATCCACAGCGGCACCATGGCCGGGAAGTTGAAGGGGGTGATGCCGGCTACCACGCCCAGGGGCTGGAAGTCGGACCAGGTGTCGATGCTCGGACCGGCGTTGCGGTTGTATTCGCCCTTGAGCAGCTCGGGTGCGGCAGTGGCGTATTCGACGTTCTCGATGCCACGGCGCAATTCGCCGGCGGCGTCTTCCAAGGTCTTGCCGTGCTCTTCGCTGATCAGCTGCACCAGGCGGTCTTCGTTGCTTTCCAGCAGCTGCTTGAAGCGGAACAGCACCTGGGCGCGCTTGGCCGGTGGGGTGTTGCGCCAGGCGGGAAAGGCGGCCTGGGCGGCGTCGACGGCCTGCTGCAGAGTGGCCGCATCGGCCAAGGGCACTTCGCGGATCACTGCACCCGTGGAGGGGTTGTAGACGGGTGCGCGACGGCTGCCACCGTCGACCAGCTGACCGCCGATGAGATGCTTGAGGCTCATGAAAGGACTCCTTGTACGAGGGATGGGCGCTCCCGCTGAGGAGCGCCGGAAAGAGGGTCAGTCGAGGCGATTGAGGACATCACCGACCGCGGCGAAGACACGATCTAGGTCTTCGATCCTGGCGTTGAAGGTAGGCCCGAATTGCAGGGTGTCGCCACCGAAACGCACATAGAAGCCGGCCTTCCACAGGGCGATGCCGGCCTCGAACGGGCGGATCACTGCATCGCCGTCGCGCGGGGCGAGTTGCAGGGCACCGGCCAGGCCGCAGTTGCGAATGTCCACCACGTGCTTGGCGCCCTTGAGGCCATGCAGCGAGGCTTCGAACTTGGGCGCCAGCTCGGCGGCCTGCTGCACCAGATTTTCACGCTCCATGAGCTCCAGCGCCGCCAGACCCGCGGCACAGGCCACCGGATGGGCCGAATAGGTGTAGCCGTGGGGAAACTCGACCATGTGCTCAGGGGTGGCCTGGTTCATGAAGGTGTCGTAGATGGCGCTGCTGGCGATCACCGCGCCCAGCGGCACGGCGCCGTTGGTGACCTGCTTGGCCACGTTCATGATGTCCGGCGTCACGCCGAAGAATTCGGCGCCAGTGTGACGACCCATGCGGCCAAAGGCGGTGATGACCTCGTCGAAGATCAGCAGGATGTCGTGCTGGGTGCAGATCTCGCGCAGGCGCTGCAGATAGCCCACCGGCGGCACGATCACCCCAGCCGAGCCGGACATGGGCTCGACGATGACGGCCGCGATATTGGAGGCATCGTGCAACTCGATCAGCTTGAGCAGTTCATTGGCCAGCTCGACGCCGCCGGTCTCGGCCATGCCCTTGGTGAAGGCCGTGCCCGGTTGCAGGGTATGGGGCAGATGGTCGACGTCCATGAAGGAGCCATACATCTTCCGGTTGCCGCCGATGCCGCCCAGGCTGGTGCCGGCAATGTTGACGCCGTGGTAGCCGCGGGCCCGGCCGATCAGCTTGGTCTTGGCCGGTTGACCCTTGATGCGCCAGTAGGCCCGCGCCAGCTTGACCGAGGTGTCGGCGCTCTCGGAACCCGAGCCGGTGAAGAAGACATGGTCCAGACCCGCCGGGGTCAGCTCGGCCATCTTTTCGGCCAGCTGGAAGGACAGCGGATGGCCGTACTGGAAGCCCGGCGAATAGTCGAGGGTGCCCAGCTGGCGCGCCACGGCCTCCTGGATCTCCTTGCGCGAGTGACCGGCGCCGCAGGTCCAGAGTCCGGAGAGGCTGTCATAGATGCGCCGCCCCTGGTCGTCGATCAGCCAGCTGCCTTCGGCGGCCACCACGATGCGCGGATCCCTCTGGAAGGCGCGATTGGCGGTGAAGGGCATCCAGTGGGCGCGCAGATTGAGCTGCGCGGCGACGGGTGGGGAAACGGTCAGCGGCTGGTTCATGACAGGGCCTCGGGGCGGTGACGTTGAGCCTGCAGAGTACGTCCAGCCTTGCGTGAGTTAAATGGTTTTTTTCTCACACTTGGATTCAGTAAAAATCACGTTAAGTCTCTGGTTCCGTTTTCGGGAAATTTTTTTCCTGCCGCGGTGGGTAGCCTTTTATTTCGGCATATCAAGGATTTACCGGCCGAGCTCAACTGGAGCTGCAGCACTTTTACGGCAGCGCTGCTGAGGGAGCCCGTTGACAGTCCCAATTCACCACTCCTAATCTGCATGCAGCGCTGAATACAACTACATACACAAAAAAGCTTTTTTGCCTCCTGCCTATAACAATCGTCCAAATGGAGTAGCAGCTATGGCTCGGCGTCTATCGCGTTCGCAATCCCTTCGTGCAGTCCTGGGTAGTCTGGCAATCGCCGGCGCCCTGCTCTGGCAGCCGGCCGCTCAGGCCGAGCAGGCCGGCGTGTGGCAGCAAGTCCAGAAAGCCGGCGTCTTGAAATGCGGGGCCGCAGTCGCCGCGCCCTATGTGATGCGTGATGCCGCCTCGGCGAAATACAGCGGCTACTTCGTCGATCTGTGCCGCGACTTCGGCGAGCGGGTGCTCAAGGTCAAGGTGGAGTTCGTCGACACCAACTGGGACAACCTGGTCGCCGGCCTGCAGGGCGGCAAGTGGGATCTGGCCATGGCACTCAACCAGACACCCGAGCGGGCCCTGGCCGTGGCCTTCAGCACGGCCGCCACCGACTATCAGATCTCACTGTTGCTGAACAAGGACAACCCCAAGCTGGCCCAGGCCGGCGAGACCTTGACGGACTACGACAAACCCGGCGTGACCTTCGCAGTGATGTCCGGTACGGCCGCGGACAAGGCGATCTCGGCCGTCATCAAGCAAGGGACCGTGATGCGTCTCCCCGGTATGGACGAGACACGTCTGGCGGTGATGTCCCGCCGCGCCGACGTGCTGGTCGATGCCAGCGACACCAATCACCTCTTCGCCATCGCCAACCCCACCTGGGCCAAAGAAGTGATGCCCAAGCCGGCGCTGGCCAAGCAGGGCGTGGCCTTCGGCGTGCGCCGCGACATCTCCTGGGCCGACATGCAGGTGTTGAACATCTATCTCACCCAGCGACGCGAAACGGGTGAGATCGCCGCCCTCGTGGACAAGGCCTCCGAGCAGGTCAACGCCCAGAAAGCCCCGTAATCCGCCGCTGAGACAAAGGACTCGTCCTGACGAGTCCTTACCGGAGTTCGCCCCTATGAAAGCCGTTTCCATCATGCCGACGCCCCTTGCCACCGCCGCACCGGAGGCCCGCCCGGGTCCCGATGGCTTCGTCCAGTTCCAGCACGTGTGCAAGAGCTATGGTCCGGAGCTCAAGGTCATGGACGACTTCTGCCTGGACATGCGTGCCGACGACCGTCTGGTGATCATCGGCCCGAGTGGCAGCGGCAAGAGTTCGCTGCTGCGCGTGATGATGGGGCTGGAAAGCATCCAGGACGGCCGCATCCACTTCCAGGGCCAGCCCTATATAGAAGGTCGCAACGGACGTAGTCAGGTGCTGGATCGAGAACTGCACCGGCAGATCGGCATGGTCTTCCAGCACTACACCCTGTTTCCCCACCTGTCGGTGCTGGGCAATCTGGTCCTGGCGCCCATGAAGGTACGCGGATTGTCGCGCGCCGAAGCCACCGAAAAGGCTCGGTTGTACCTCGCCCGACTGGGCCTGGAAAGCAAGCTGCACGCCTATCCCAGCCAACTGTCGGGTGGCCAGAAGCAGCGCGTCGCCATCGCCCGCGCGCTGATGCTGGAACCGGCGCTGATGCTCTTCGACGAGGTCACCTCCGCCCTCGACCCGGAAATGGTGATCGAGGTGCAGAACGTGATGCTGCAGCTGGCCGAGCAGCGCATGGCGATGATCATCGTCACCCACGACATGCACTTCGCCAAGCACATCGCGACCCGCGTGGTGTTCTGCGCCAACGGCCGACCGGTCGAGGAAGGCCCGCCCGAGGAACTGTTCAGACGTCCGCGCGAGCCCCGCACCCGGGAATTCCTGGAAAAGGTCCTGCACCTGGATTGAGGACGGCGCCATGAACTACCAATTCGACTTTCATTTTCTCAACGGCACCCTGGGCCCGCTCTGGCAGGGCCTCAAGGTGACCCTGCAACTCGCCCTGGCCGCCAATCTCATGGGCCTGGTGCTGGGTTTCCTGCTTTGCCTGCTGACCCTGAATCGCTGGCGCCTGGTACGGCTGCCTGCCCAGCTGTTCATCGAGTTCTTCCGCTGCACCCCGGTCCTGCTGCAGATCGTCTGGTTCTTCTATTGCGTGCCCATGCTGTTCAACGTCTTCGTCGACCCCATCACCATGGGCGTGCTGGCGCTGGGCCTTAACCTCACCGCCTTCAATGCCGAGGCCTACCGCGCCGGCGTACAGGCCGTGCCGCGTGAGCATCTGGATGCCAGCGTCGCCCTCGGCCTGGGGCCCTTGAATCGCACCCTCTATGTGGTACTGCCGCAGGCGCTGCGCAGCGCCCTGCCGGTACTGATGACCAATGGCATCGGCATCCTCCAGCAGAGCGCCCTGGTCGCCATCGTGGCCGTGGCCGATCTGATGTACATCGGCAAGTCCATCGCCACCGAAGCCTATCGCCCGCTGGAAACCTACTCGCTGATCGCCCTGATCTACTTCGCCCTGTCCTTGCCGATCGCCCAGCTGGTGCGCCTCGTCGAACGCCGCCAAGACGCGGCCCTGGAGCGCTGAGATGGATATGCAACTCGATTTCTCCATCGTCCTCGGCTACTGGCAGGTGCTGCTCAAGGGCCTGGGACTGACGCTGACCATCACCCTCGGCTGCGCCCTGGTGGGCAGCCTGCTGGGCTTCGGCCTGAGTCTGGTCCAGCTGGCGCCCAGTCGGCTGCTGCGGGCGCCAGTGCGGCTCTATGTGGAATTCTTTCGCGGCACGCCCCTGCTGATCCAGCTGTTCTGGGTGTTCTTCTGCTTTCCAGTGGTGTTCGGCTTGTCGATCTCGCCCTATGTGTCGGTAGTGATCTCGCTCACGCTGTTCATGGCGGCGATCACCAGCGAGACCTTTCGCGGCGCCCTCAAGTCCATCGCCGGCGAACAGCACGATGCCTGCGTGGCACTCGGCCTGACGCCCGGGGTGAAGGTGCTCTATGTGATCTTCCCCCAGGCGCTGCTGCGCGCCATACCGCCGCTGCTCTCGAACGTCATCAGCCTGTTCAAGGAAAGCGCTCTGATCTCCTCGGTCGGGGTGGCGGACCTGATGTTCGTCGGCCAGAACCTTTCCAACAGCACGGCGCGTCCGGTCGAGTTCCTCTCGGCGGTGGCCGTCATCTACTTCTGCATCGCCTTTCCCCTGACCCGTCTGGTCGGCCTCGTCGAGGCCCGGCTGTTGCGACGCTTCGCCTACTGATCGCCCATCCCGAAGAGGTAATTCCATGAACATGCACGGCATCCTTCCCGCTCTCGTCACCCCCTTCGACCAGGCCGGCCACGTCGATTGCGCGACGCTCGCCTCCATCGTCGAGTATCAGCTCAAAGCCGGGGTATCCGGCTTCGTCGCCCTGGGTTCCACAGGCGAGTACTACGCCCTCGACAACCCCGAGCGACGCCTGGTGCTGCAGACGGTCAGGGAGGTAGCCGAAGGCAAGGGCACCCTGATCGCCAACTGCAACGGAGCCAGCACCCGTGAAGTGATCGAGCAGATTCGCCAGGCCATCGAGTGCGGCTTCAGCAACATCCTGCTCGCCCCGCCCTTCTATGCCCTGCCGACTCAGGAAGAGCTGATCAACCATTATCAGGTCGTGCTGGATACCTTCGCCGACATCAACGTCATCCTCTACAACTACCCGATCCGCACCAACGTCGAGGTGGGCACCTCGGTACTGGCAGCCTTCCGCGACCATCCGCGTGTCATCGGCATCAAGGAAAGCTCCGGCAACCTGCTACGCGCCATCGAGGTCACCGAGACCTTCAAGGGCGGCTACCAGCTGTCCTGCGGCTCGGATGACCAGGCACTGGACTTCTTTCTATGGGGCGCCACCAGCTGGATCTGCGGCCCGGCCAACTGCTTCCCGGACCAGATCGTCGCCTTCCACAAGGCCTTCACCGCCGGCGACATCCAGGGTGCCCAGGCGGTGATGCGCTCGCTGTTCCCAGTCATGGCGAGCATGGAACAGGGCAAATTCATCCAGAAGGTGAAATACGGCTGCGAGCTGGCTGGCTTCAATTCCGGCAATGCCCGGCTGCCGCTGCTGCCGCTGAGCGACGCCGAGAAAGCCGAATTCCGCGCCGTCTTCGAAGCCTCTCAGCGCTGACCCAGAGCCTACCCCGCTGCCATGGGGTAGGCGGAGGATTTCCATGAGCCCAAGCTTCAACGGCGCCCAAGGCCAGGTGTGGAGAACGCGAGCGGCGTCTTGCGCCCCTAGCGTGGACGCCTCTGCGCCGGCCTGGCAGGGTTGGCCATCCGGTCCGCGCGTCAGGCAGTCATCCAACGAGAGAGCACTATGAATCAGGAGTCAGGCGTTCCCAGGACCGCGATCGTCGTCGGGGGCGGTATCGTCGGGGTGTGCTGCGCCCTCTGGCTGCAACGCGATGGCCTGGCGGTCACGCTGATCGATCCCGCCGCACCGGGCGACAGCACGGCCAAGTGGAGCTGCGGCCAGATGGCCGTCAGCGAGGTGGTCCCCCTTTCCAAGCCGGGCATCCTGAAGAAGATCCCCGGCTGGCTGCTGGACCAGCGGGGTCCGCTGGCCCTGCGGCCCAGCGCCTTGCCCAGCATCCTGCCGTGGTTCCTGCGCTTCCTGGCCTGCGCCCGGCCCACGCGTATCCAGGCGATCGCCGCGGAACTGGCGACCCTGACCCGGGAGGTCTACCGCGACTACGCCGTGCTGCTGGAGGCCTGCCCTGACAAGCGCCTGCTAGGCGAACGCCCCATTCTCGAGGTGTTCGACACGCCCCAGGGGCTGGCCCAGGAGCGCCATCATTTCGAGCTGCGCGAGCGACTGGGCTTTCAGGTGGAAGAACTGGACGCCGCCGCCATCGCCGATCTGGAGCCAGCCCTGGCCGGCCGCTTCAAGCACGGGCTGCTGTTTCCCGACTGGCGCGCGGTCAGCGACACCGAAGGCTTCATCGCCGCCCTCACCGCCAGCTTCGAGCAGGCTGGCGGACGTCGGATCCGCGAACGAGTCGCGCGCCTCGACGAACATCAGGGTCAGGCCACCGGGGTGACCCTGGCCGACGGAAGACGACTGCCGGCCGAGCGAGTGGTCATCGCCGCAGGCAATGGCTCACGGGCCTTCTTCGGCCAACTCGGACTCTCCATCCCCCTGGCGGGAATCGCCGGCTACCAGGTGGTCCTGCCAGAGCCCGAGGTCGAAATCCACCACTCCACCATCTATGCCGATGGCGGTTTCTGCTTCGCGCCCATGACGCGCGGGCTGCAGATCGGCGGCACCATCGAATTCGCCGGTGAAGGCGCCAAACCCAACTTCGCACGGGCCGACATCATCCTGGAGAAGGCACGGCGCGTGCTGCCGCAGCTGCGTACGACCGACTTCGAATACGGCATCGGCTATCGCCCCTTCCTGCCCGACACCAAACCGATCATCGACCGCAGCCAGCGCCTGCCCAACGTACTGCTCGCCTTCGGCCATGGCCAACTCGGCCTGACCCTGGGCGCCACCACCGGGCGACTCATCGCCGATCTCGCCAGCGGTCGTGCCACCTCCCTCGACCTCCACCCTTTCCGCGCCTCGCGCTTCTGACAGGACTTCGCCGATGGCTTCCTATGACCACCTGTACATCGACGGCCAATGGGTGCGCCCCCTGCGCGGCGGCACCTTCGAGACCTTCGACCCGGCCCTCGAGACACCCCTTGCCCAGGTCGCCGCGGCGACCGCCGAGGACATCGACCTGGCCGTGCGCGCGGCCCGCCGTGCCTTCGACGAAGGCCCCTGGCCGCGGCAGAGCGGCGCCGAACGGGCGACGGTGCTGCGCCGCATCGCAGCGACGATCCGTGAGCGCCAGCAGCAACTCGCCGAACTGGAAGTGCGCGACAACGGCAAACCGCTTCCTGAAGCGCTGTGGGACATCGGCGACGCCGCCGGTTGCTTCGACTTCTACGCCGACCAGGCCGAACGCCTGGACCGGGATCGCGAGCGTGCCATCACCCTGAGCGATGCACGCTTCAGCGCCGTCGCACGCCAGGAACCCATCGGCGTGGCCGGGGCCATCATTCCCTGGAACTTTCCGCTGCTGATGGCCGCCTGGAAGGTCGCCCCGGCCCTGGCCGCCGGCTGCACCCTGGTGCTCAAGCCCTCGGAACTGACCCCGCTGACCGCCCTGGAACTGGCCGACATCTGCCACCAGGCCGGGCTGCCTGCCGGCGTGATCAACGTGGTCACCGGCCTGGGGGCCGAAGCGGGCGCTCCGCTGGCCGAGCATCCAGACGTCGACAAGCTGGCCTTTACCGGCAGCGTGCCCACCGGCAGCCGGATCATGCAGGCCGCGGCCCGCGAAATCAAAAACATCAGCCTGGAGCTGGGCGGTAAATCGCCCTTCGTCATCTTCGCCGACGCCGACCTGGAAGCAGCGGTCGAATGGATCCTGTTCGGCATCTTCTGGAACCAAGGCGAGGTCTGTTCGGCTACCTCACGTGTCCTGGTGCAGCGAGATCTCTATGAACCGCTGCTGGAGCGTCTCGCCCAGGAAGCCCAGCGCATCACCATCGGTCCGGGGCTCGAATCCGGCGTGCTGCTGGGCCCCCTGGTGAGCCGTGGCCAGCACGAGAAGGTGCTGGCCGCCATTGCCCGGGGAGAAGAGGAAGGCGCCCGCCTGGTCACTGGCGGTAAGCGTCCCACGCAGCTGCCCACCGGGTACTACGTACAACCCACGGTCTTCGCCGATATGGCCGAGGACAGCTGGATCTGGCGCGAGGAGATCTTTGGTCCGGTGGTCTGCGTGCGGCCCTTCGACAGCGAAGCCGAGGCGGTGCGCAGCGCCAACGACTCCCGCTTCGGGCTGGCCGCCGCAGTGATGTCTCGCGACCTGGACCGTTGCGAGCGGGTGGCCCGCGCACTGCGTGCCGGCATCGTCTGGATCAACTGCTCGCAGCCGACCTTTACCGAGGCGCCCTGGGGCGGCTACAAGCAGAGCGGCATCGGTCGCGAACTGGGTGAATGGGGTCTGCAGAACTACCTGGAAACTAAGCAGATCACCCGCTACGACAGCGACCAGCCCTGGGGCTGGTACATCAAATAGGACGCCCATCATGCGCTGGAAGAAGACCCTGCAACTGGCGGAAGTCCACTGCGAAGGCGAGATCGGCAAGGTCATCACCGGGGGCGTACTGGACGTGCCCGGGCGGACCATGCTCGACAAGATGAATTATATCAACGAGGTGGATGACAGCCTGCGGCGCCTGGTGACCCTGGAGCCGCGGGGCTGCCTGCAGATGTCGGTCAATCTGCTGTTGCCACCGACCCGCCCTGAGGCCCAGGCGGGGTTCATCGTGCTGCAGGCGGACAAGGCCCATCCCATGTCGGGCAGCAACTGCATCTGCGTGGTCACGGCGCTGCTGGAGCTGGGTATCCTGCCGATGCAGGAGCCGCTGACCACCGTGACGCTGGATACACCGGCCGGTCTGGTGGTGGCCCAGGCCGAGTGCCGTGACGGCCGCTGCCTGAATGTCTCCCTGGACATGGTGCCGGCCTTCGTCGAGGCGCTGGATCTGCAGGTCCCTACCGCCCAGCATGGCACCCTGACGGTAGACGTGGCCTTCGGTGGGGTCTACTACGCGCTGATCGATGTCGATCAGGTCGGGCTGAGCATCGCACCGGAGCATGCCCGAGAGCTGGCCGAACTCGGCGTAGAACTAAAGCACGAGATCGGCCGGCAGGTCCGCGTTCAGCATCCCCTGCTGTCCAGCGTGAACGAGATCGCCTACGTGATGTTCCGCAAGCGCCTGGACGCCTGCACCTACCAGACCTGCACCACCTTGCCGCCAGGCCGGGTGGATCGCTCGCCCTGCGGCACCGGCAGCTCGGCGAATCTGGCCACCCTCGCCGCGCGCGGACTGGTCGCGGTAGGCGATCAGCTCACCTCACGCTCGACCATTGGCGGTGAATTCACTCTTGGCTTGCGCGGACTGACCGAAGTGGCGGGTCGGCCAGCGGTCCTGCCCAGGGTCACTGGGCGTGCCTGGCTCTATGGGCTACAGCAACTCGGCATTGATCCGGATGATCCGCTCGCCGCCGGCTTCATGCTCAGCGATACCTGGGGCGCCGGGTTCGGTTAGCGCTGCAAACGCGATGCTAGACTGGCCCTCCAACCTCCGAGCGTGAAGAACTCCTCGATGGCTCCCAAAGACGCTGATCCCACCGTTGCCGCCCGCCGTCACGGTGGGCGTTACATCTATGAAGAGCTGCGCCGGCAGATTCTCACCCTGCAGCTCAAACCAGGGATGCCCCTGGACGAAACATCGCTGGCCACCCAGTTCGGGCTGTCACGCTCGCCGGTCCGTGACGCCCTGGCGCGCCTGGCAAGCGAGGGCCTGGTCACCATCCTGCCCAATCGCACCCTGCTGGTAACGCCCTTCGAGATCGAGGAATTCCCCAACTACGTGTCCGCGCTGGATCTGTTGCAGCGCGCCGTAACCCGCCTGGCCGCCATCCGGCGGACACCGCGCGAGCTGGACCTGATCAAACAGGCGGACGCGCGCTACCTGGACGCGGTCGCCAGCGGTGACTTCCAGGCCATGTCGGAACTGAACAAGGCTTTCCACCTGGAGATCGCCCGTGCCGGCAAGAATGCCTATCTCACGGCCAGCTACGACCGATTGCTGGGCGAGGGACAGCGACTGCTACACCTGCACTTCGACTACATCATGAACAGTGCTGGCTCCACCCAGCTCGGTCGCGACCATGATCGTATCGTCGCCGCTATCGAACACCAGGACGGCGACGAGGCCGAAGCCGCAGCCCATGAACACACCATGCTGTTCCGCCAGCGCTTTCTCAGCTTTCTCGAACAGGATCTGTTGCGCGGTATGGCAGTGGGCTGACAATGAGCCCTGCTTGGTGTGCCTGCCAGGCCCAACGTCAGCTTCGATCCATGACTGGGAAACCCCTGGCCAGAGGTCATGGGCGTGCCAACTCCATTGACAGAAACATCTTGAAAATAACAAATTTGATTAGTAATCAGTAATTTGCCTGAAACACTTTAAGCTGGCCGCCTGCCACCGTAGTCCCGTGGCGCCGAGGCCTCCTCGCCTCACCTCTTTTCCCGGCGCGTAGTCCTGCCGGGCGCGGTAGCCTGTCCGCCGTCTCTGCCGCGTACCCCACTGTCCGCTTTCGCTAACCCGTGCCCCTCCTCCGAGGCAGAGCGCGTGGTTTACCTATTCCTCAAGGAAACCTCTCCATGCTGATTCAGCTCAACTGGATCCGCGGCCTGGCGGCCGTCCTCATCGTTTTCCACCATATGACCGTGGGCAGCTACCAGACCACCGAGCACCAGCAGATCGCATTGAATCTGCTATCGCTGGAAACCACCTGCATCTTCGTCGCCCTCTCCGGTTTCTTCTTTCGCTACAACCTCGGCAAATACAGCTACCAGGTCTATCTGGGCAAGAAGCTGCAGAATGTCATCCTGCCCTACCTGCTGATCTCGATTCCCGCCGTGCTGCTCTATGTTTCCGGGCTCAAGCAGGAGCACGAGTGGATCGACATGAACGCCTTCCATGACTGGCCGCCCTTCGCCCAGACCGCCCTGCTGCTGGCCACTGGCGCCCACCTGGGCCCGCTGTGGTTCATCCCGGCGCTGACGCTGATCTTCCTGCTCGCGCCGGTCCTGGGGTGGATCGTCCAGCGTGGCCTGCTGCCGGCGGCGACCATGGTCGGCCTGCTCTATTTCCTGGTGTCCGACCGCCCGGCCAACGATGCCGATCCGCTGCTGGCCGCCCTGCATTTCCTGCCGATCTACCTCTGCGGCATGCTGGCCTGCGAACAGCGCGAACGCCTGCAGCGTCCCCAGGCGCGCTACTGGCTGCTGGCGGCCCTGGTGCTGCTGAGCGGTGCGGCGGTACTCGACAGTGCCTTCTATGGCTTGCAGAAACTGGCGCTGTGCCTGTTGCTCTTCGCCGTCTTCAGCCAGCAGGTCAAGACCACGGGACGTACGGACGGCCGCCTGGCCAAGGGTATGGCCCTGCTCGGTGCCTACAGCTTCGCCATCTATTTTCTGCACGGCTATCTCGCCGGCGCCTATCGGGTGCTCGGCCGCCTGCTGGGTGAGCAGAACTTCGCCCAGTATCTGGGCACTCGCCTGTGCCTGACGCTGATCACCTTGCTCTGCTGCATCGCCGCGGTCTGGCTGGTCAAGCAGGTCAGCCAGCAGCGCAGCCGGGTGTTGATCGGCGCCTGAAGCCAGTCGCTGGCGCCGTGCCAAGCGGCGCCTTATGCTGTCCCGCATTTGCGGTGGCAGCCATGAAGACGACGCGCAAGGCCCTGCTCGCCCAGGTCGGCGATTTCGAGATCCGCCTGCTGCGGCTGTTCAAGACGGTGGTGGAATGCGGCAGCTTCACCGCCGCCGAAGGTCGCCTGGGCATCACCCGCTCGGCCATCAGCCTGCACATGAACGACCTGGAAAAGCGCCTGGGCATGCGCCTCTGCCAGCGCGGTCGTGCCGGTTTCTCGCTGACCGACGAAGGCCGCGAGGTGCTCAAGGCCAGCCAGTCGCTGTTCGCCGCCCTGGAAGGCTTTCGCAGCGAGGTCAACCAGCTGCACCAGCACCTGCGTGGCGAGCTGAACCTGGGCATCATCAACAATCTGGTGACCCAGCCGCACATGCGCATCACCCATGCCCTGGCGGCGCTCAAGCGTGCTGCGCCGGGGGTGGTGGTCAACATCGGCATGACCCTGCCCGGCGAGATCGAGACCGGCGTGCTCGACGGCCACCTGCACCTGGGCGTGCTGCCGCTGATCAATGCCCTGGCCGGTCTCGACTACCTGCCGCTCTACGAAGAGCGCGCGCTGCTCTATTGCAGCCGCAGTCATCCGCTGTTCGCGGTGGCCGACGCGGCGCTGGACGCGAGCACCCTGGCCGCCCAGGATGCGGTAGGCCCCAACCATCTGCTCAACCAGGACGGCCACGAGCGCCATGCCGCGCTGAATTGCACGGCGCGGGCCTCGGATCGCGAAGGCGTGGCCTTTCTCATCCTCACCGGCTGCTACATCGGCTACCTGCCCGACCACGTCGCCCAGCCCTGGGTGGCCCAGGGCCAGTTGCGCGCCCTCGATCCCGAACGCTTCCACTTCGACACCACCCTGGCCGCCGTCACCCGCAAGGGTCGGCGGCCGAATCTGGTGCTGGAGCGCTTTCTCGAAGCCCTGGCCGAAACGGTCTAGTTGGCGCTGCGGGTCGGGCGGACGACGATCTCGTTGACGTCCACGTCGTCCGGCTGCTCGATGGCGTAGCGCACGGCCCGGCCGATGGCGTCGGGTTGCAGAGCGATGGCGCGGTAGCCGTCCATCATCGCTCGCGCCGCCGCATCGGTAATGGTCGAGGCCAGCTCGCTTTCCACCACGCCTGGATGGATGCAGGTGACCCGCAGATCGTCACGCTCCTGCCGTAGTCCTTCGGAGATCGCCCGTACCGCGTGCTTGGTGGCGCAATAGACCGCCGCCGTGGGCACCACCGACAGGGCGCCGATGGAGCCCAGGTTGATGACATGGCCAGCGCCGCGCGCGGTGAATTCCGGCAGCACCGCGGCGATGCCGTTGAGCACGCCCTTGATGTTGACGTCGACCATCTGCATCCATTCTTCGGTCTTGAGCGAGGCCAGGGGCGACAGCGGCATGATCCCGGCGTTGTTGACGATGACGTCCACCCGGCCCCAGCGCTCGCGAGCCGCCTCGGCGAAGGCGGCCACGTCGGCGCTGTCGGTGACATCCAGCCGGCGGCAGGCGGCTTCGCCACCCGCGGCGTTGATCTCGGCTGCCAGGGCCTCCAACCTGTCGATACGGCGAGCGCCAAGCAGCAGCTTGCAGCCGGCCGCGCCCAGTTCACGCGCGATGCCCGCGCCTATGCCACTGGAGGCGCCGGTGATGAGTACGACCTTGTCGATAGTCATGAGGTGTTCCTCTCGAATGGGGGTGGATTGCCTGGACGACCTACTGGTCAGCTGCGTGCCCTTCCAGCACTACGCCCTTCCAGGCTTGCCACCACCTTAGCGAAGGCTCATTGTCGTGATAATTCCCCTGCTCCTGACTGCCATGGTTAGCCAGACTCACCAATGCATACCGATCTGAATCTGCTCAAGGTCTTCGTCGTGGTGGCCACGGCCGAGAATTTTCGGGTGGCGGCTGATCGCCTGGGCGTCAGTCGCTCCGCGGTCAGCCAGGCCATCCGCCGTCTGGAAGACGAACTGGGCAGTTCGCTGGTGCAGCGCACCACCCGTAGCGTGCGCCTGACCGAGGCCGGTGAACGCTTGCAACGGCAGGTCGCAGGCCCCCTGGCCGGTCTGCTGGGCGCCCTGGAAGACGCTAGCCACGCCGGACCACCGCGGGGCCTGTTGCGGGTCGCGGTCACCTCCATCGCCGAGCGCTTTCTCGATGGCCCGCTGCTGGCCGGCTTCGTCGAGGCCTATCCGGAGGTGACCCTGGACATCACCGTTACCGACGAGGAATTCGATATCGTCGCCCGTGGTTTCGATGCCGGAGTACGGCTAGGCGAGGTGATCGAGCAGGACATGATCGCCATTCCAGTGACCGGACCGCAGCGCGAAGTGGCGGTGGCGACCCCAGGCTATTTCGCCCGTCATGGCCGACCTCGGCATCCGCGTGACCTGGCGGACCACCGCTGCATCGGCTGGCGCCCGGCACCGGAGGTGGCGCCCTGGCGCTGGGAATTCAGCGAGAACGGTCGCGCCTTCGATGTGGCGGTTGCACCCCGGATCACCACCAACGACATGCTGCTGATGGTACGCACCGCCCTGGCCGGCGGCGGCATCACCTTTGGCATGGAGGACACCTTCAGGCCCTATCTGGACCGTGGCGAACTGGAGCGGGTGCTGGAAGATTACCTGCCGCCCTTTCCCGGCTTCTATCTCTACTATCCGAATCGCCACAACCTGGCGCCCAAGCTGCGGGCGCTGGTGGAGCATGTGCGGGGGTATCGGGAGGAGAAGGAGGGTTAGCGCGGGTTGGGGCGGCCCTCACCCCGGCTCTCTCCCAAGGGGAGAGGGAGGGCGCACAGGCGGGCCCTGTCGCAGGGAGGTAAATGGCGCAGCCTTTTTCTACATGGTCGAAGGTGAGCCTTGTTGGGCTTCGCTGCGCTCAACCCAACCTACGTGTCGGTAGTCCTGTAGGTTGGGTTGAGCGCAGCGAAGTCCAACATCACTAACCAGCCATCAGCTCCCCAGGATCCACCGATCGATGGCCTGGGCCAGACCGTCTTCCTGATTGCTGGCGGTGACCCGGTCGGCCGCTTCCCGCACTCCTGCGCCGGCCTGGCCCATGGCGATGGCCAGGCCCGCCTGGCGGAACATGGGCACGTCGTTGCTGCCATCGCCGATGGCCGCCGTGCGCGCCACGGGCACGCCCGCGGCCTGGGCCAGCTCGATGAGGGCATCGCCCTTGTTGGCCTTGGGGTGGGTGATGTCCAGGTAATAGAGCTGGGAGCGCAGCACCGTGGCGCCCTCCCCCAACCGCTCACCCAGCTCGTCCTCCAGGGCTTCCAGGCCGGCGTGATCGCTGCCAGCGGCGACGATCTTGTCGACGCGATCCAGATAGGGTTCGAAGGAGTCCACCACGGTCGGTCCATAGCCCAGTGCCCGGGTCTCGCGGGGGACGTAGGACCCCTCCCCGTCGCGGGTCAGCCAGAGGTCGTCGGCGAACAGCCAGACTTCGAAGGCCTCGCGCTCAAGGCGCTCCAGCACCTCGCGGGTGACCTGCTCCGCCAACCGATGGGCGCGGATCAGGGTGCCATCCGCTTCCACTAGATTGCCGCCATTGAACCCGGCCACCGCCTGGTCGATGCCCAGCTGCCGCACCAGCGGCAGCAGCGCCCGCGGGGGGCGGCTGCTGACCAGGGTGATGGCTTTACCAGACGCCTGGAGCCGCTTGACAGCAGCGATCACCGCCTCGCTCAGGCTCTTGTCGTCACGCACCAGGGTGCCATCGATATCCGACACCAGCAGGTCGATGGGGATCAGGTCAGGGGATGCCATGAGCGGCCGTCCTTTTGCAGAAGTTCGTCGGCACCGGCGGGACCGGCGCTGCCCGCGGCATAGCTTTCTACCTCACCGTCCTGCTGCCAGGCGTCGAGGAACGGCTGCACGGCGCGCCAACCGTTCTCGATGTTGTCGGCGCGCTGGAACAGCGTCTGGTCACCGATCAGGGAATCGTAGATCAGGGTTTCGTAGCCCGTGGACGGCTGCATCTCGAAGAAGTCGGTATAGGCGAAGCCCATGCGGATGTTTTCCAGCTCCACCAGGGGCCCCGGGCGCTTGGCATGGAAATCGAACCACATGCCTTCGTCGGGCTGGATCTGGATGATCAGGTAGTTGGGCTTCATCCGGTCGATCTTGGTATCGCGGAATTGCGCATAGGGCGCGTGCTTGAAGCAGATGGCGATCTCGGTGTCGCGCGCGGTCAGGCGTTTGCCGGTACGTAGGTAGAAGGGCACCCCGGCCCAACGCCAGTTATCGACGAACAGCTTGAGCGCCACATAGGTCTCGGTCTGGCTTTGCGGATCGACCCGCTCTTCCTCGCGATAGCCTTTCACCGGCTTGTCATTCATGGTCCCGACGGCGTACTGACCGCGCACCGAATTGACCAGGGCCTCTTCGGTGGTCTGGGGCCGGATGGCACCCACCACCTTGGCCTTCTCATCGCGCACCGAGGTGGCGTTGAAGGACGCCGGCGGCTCCATGGCGACCATGGCCAGCAGCTGGAACAGATGATTGGGCACCATGTCCCTCAGGGTGCCGGTCTTCTCGTAGAAATCGCCACGCGACTCCACGCCCACGGTTTCCGCTGCGGTGATCTGCACATGGTCGATGTAGTGGTTGTTCCAGAACGATTCGAACAGGGCGTTGGAGAAACGGCTGACCAGGATGTTCTGCACCGTCTCCTTGCCCAGGTAGTGGTCGATCCGATAGATCTGCTTTTCTTCCATGTTCGCCAGCAGGCGCTGGTTGAGCGCCTGGGCGCTGGCCAAGTCGGCGCCAAAGGGCTTTTCCACCACCAGTCGGCGGTAGGCGTCTTCGCGTTCTTCCAGCAGCCCGGCCTTGCCCAGGCGCTCGGCCACATCGCCAAAGAAGCGCGCGGCGGTGGCCAGGTAGAAGACGGCGTTGTCGGTATCGGCCTGGGCGATACGCTCACCCACTGCCTGATAGGTGGCGTCTTCGAGGAAATCGCCCTGCAGATAGCGGATACGTCCGCGCAGCTGGCCCCAGAGATCGGCATCCAGCGCCTCGTCCCGGGACTTGCCCTTGGCTTCGGCCTGGTCACGGATGAAGGCCTCCAGCCGGTCGGCAAAACCTTCGTCGGTGTTGGGATTGTGGTCGACACCGATGATCTGGGTGCGGTCGTCGAGCAGACCGTCACGCAGGAGGTTGTACAGTGAGGGAATCAGCAGTCGCTTGACCAGGTCGCCATTGGCGCCGAACAGAAAGAGCGTGGCTGGCGGCGCGGTGGGCGCCTTGGTGCAGGAGCGCCGCGCCTGGGCGGCGGTGCTGGGGGTCACAGCAGGAGAATCGGTCATGACAGGGCCTTATCCACGAGGGCGGCTGGTGCCGTCCCCCGGGACGCGGCCCGTGGCCGCTCCACAGGGGAACGGCCAGGGTTTTACTGCGGGATTTCGACGTGGCCGCCGAAGCCGAATCTCATGGCCGACAGCAGCTTGTCAGCGTAGGTGGCTTGCTGGCGGGAGCGGAAGCGTGCATAGAGGGCGGCGGACAGCACGTTGACCGGTACCGCTTCCTCGATGGCCGCTTCGATGGTCCAGCGGCCTTCACCGCTGTCAGCCACCGAGCCGGAGAATTTCTCCAGTTCGACGTCACCGGCCAGGGCCTGGGCGGTCAGGTCCAGCAGCCAGGAGGACACCACGCTGCCACGACGCCAGACCTCGGCGATGTCGGCCAGGTCCAGGTCGAAGCGCTCGTCTTCCGGCAGCTTGCTGCTGTTCTTCATCTTGAGGATGTCGAAGCCCTCGGCGTAGGCCTGCATCAGGCCGTATTCGATGCCGTTGTGCACCATCTTGACGAAGTGACCCGAACCGGCCGGACCGGTGAAGATGAAGCCGCGCTCGGCCCGCTCGTCCGGGGCGTTGCGGCCACGGGTACGCTCGATGCTGCCATAGCCAGGGGCCAGGGCTTCGAAGATGGGCTCCAGGCGCTCGACGGCTTCGGACTTGCCGCCGATCATCATGCAGTAGCCGCGCTCCAGGCCCCAGACGCCGCCGGAAGTGCCGACGTCGACGTAGTCGATGCCCTTCTCGGCCAGGGCCTTGGCGCGACGGATATCATCCTTGTAGTAGGTGTTGCCACCATCGATGATGACGTCACCGGGAGCCAGGCGGTCGGCCAACTCGGCGATGGTCTGCTCGGTCGGCGCGCCGGCCGGCAGCATGACCCAGACAGCCCGCGGCTGTGCCAGGGCGGCGATGACGCCATCCAGGCTATCGGCGGTGATGGCGCCTTCCTGGCCAAGGCCGGCCACGGTTTCGGCACTGCGGTCATAGACCGCGACTTCATGCCCATGCTTCATCAAACGCCGTGCGATGTTGCCGCCCATGCGGCCCAGTCCGATGATTCCCAATTGCATGCTGATGACTCCTTGAGGTCAGGCGACCGCCGCCTCGACCAGTTCGACTATTTGTTGCAGACCGGCGTCGATGTCGCCGCCCTTGATATGCACGCGCAGGTAGCGCCGTCCCCGTTCGGCCAGTACCTCAAGGTCGCCCTTGGCCTGGGCGGCCTCGACGACGCCAAAGCTCAGACCCCGCCCCGGAATCTCCAGGTCGTTCTGGGCATCGGCGGTAATCTGGATGAACACACCCGAGTTGGGACCGCCCTTGTAGGCCTGCCCCGTGGAGTGCAAAAAGCGGGGGCCGAAGCCGCCGACGGTCGCTACGCGCTTGCTGTCGCGAATGCTATCACGCATGGCGCTCAAGGCCTCCTCGTGCACGGCATTGCGCTCCAGATAGGCCAGCACCGCCAGGTAGTCACCAGGCTGCAGACGTGCTAGGTGCGCCTTGATCGCCGCGCGGGCGGTGTCCTGCCCCTGCAGGTCGGCATCGCCGAACAGGGTCAGGGCGCCCTCCTCCAGCAGCGGCTCATCACCGGCCAGACGACCGTCGCGCTCATAGCCATCGGTTAGCGCACGGGTCTTGATCTTGCTGGCTTCCACGTCGGGCTGATCGAAGGGATTGATACCGATGACGGCACCCGCTACTTCGGTAGCCACCTCCCAACGGAAGAATTCCTGACCGATCAGCTCGGCACGGGCCAGACGGATGTCCACTACCGGATGCCCCGCGGCGGCCAGGGCCTGCAGGCGACTGTCGCGCTCGGCGTCTTCTTCCCCGGCCAGCACCAGGCTGACGAACAGCCGGTCCCTACCGTAAACGCCTGGCTCTCCGAGGGGCTCCAGGTCCACCGGGATGATGCCCTTGCCCTGTTTGCCGGTGCTTTCGGCCAGCAACTGCTCCAGCCAGGCACCCAGACTGGCGACACCCGGCGAGGCGATCAGGGTGACCTTGTCACGTCCGGCACGCACCGCCTCGCCCAGGACCACGCCAAGACGGATACCGGGGTTGATGGCAGGCGGCGCACTGGGACCGCAGGCCAGCACCATGGGCTGGGTCACCTGGAAGAAATCGGCCACCGAGTGCCCGAGCAGCGCCAGAGGCACCATGCCGAACACCGACAGCACCGAATAGCGCCCACCGATGTGGGGATCGCCCTGGAAAATGGCCCGGTAGCCTTCGGCCGTGGCGCTGGCTTCGAGTTTGGAGCCGGGATCGGTAATGGCGACGAAGCGCTGTTGCACCTCACCCGCGCCCAGCGTGCGCTCGACAGCCTGGTGAAAATAGGCACGCAGGATTTCCGGCTCCAGGGTCGAGCCGGATTTGCTCGATACAAGGAACAGCGTCTTGCGCAGGTCCAACTGCTCTTCCAGCGCGGTGATCTGCGCCGGATCGGTAGAATCCAGCACCTTGAGGGTGAGTCCGCCCGTAGCGGTACCCAGGGTATTGGCCAGCACTTCCGGGCCCAGGCTCGAACCACCCATGCCCAGTAGCACCACGGTATCCAGGCCTTCCTTGCGCACGGCGTCGGCCAAGGCCTTCAGGGACACGGGATCGGCTTGACGCCCCTGGGCGGCGGCTAGCCAGCCGACCCACTGGTCTTCGTCGCGACCGGTCCAGAGCGAGGCATCGCCCTGCCACAGCCGGCGCGACCAGCCTTCACGTCGTGCCTCGTCGAGGCGGGCCTCGACGGCTTCATTCAGTTCCTGCGGCAGCCGATAGTCCGCCGCATTCAGGCGCTCGCCGAGAAAATCGAGGCGCTTCTGGCCGACCGCGCCCAACAGGGCATCGGCGGCGTCCTCGAATTGCCGGGCGCCGTCCTTGACCAGCCGCTTGGCCACGCCATCGAGATCCAGCCCGAAACGGGCAGTCGCGTCCACCACTCGCTGCGCGGCTTCGATATCGGTGCTCAGCATAGGAGCTGCCGTGCCATGGTCGCGGAAGGCGTCCATGGTTTTGGGCGGCATGGTGTTGACGGTATCCGGACCGATCAGTTGGTCAACATAGAGGGTATCGGGATAGGCCGGATCCTTGGAGCCGGTGGAAGCCCACAGCAGTCGCTGCGGATGGGCGCCCCTGGCTTCCAGCACCTTCCAGCGTGGCGACTGGATCAGCCGCTGGTAGTCCTGGTAGGCCAGCTTGGCATTGGCGATGGCGACCTTGCCACGCAACTCGCCCAGTTCGGCCTCCTCGCCCTTGCGCTCGTCGATCAGTTTGTCCAGTACACCGTCGACCCGGCTGATGAAGAAGCTGGCAACGCTGGCGAGCCGACTGATGTCCTTGCCCTGGTGCAGCCGGGCTTCCAGGCCCGCGATATAGGCCTCCGCCACGGCCATATAGGCGTTGCGATCGAACAGCAGGGTCACGTTGACGTTGATCCCCTCCTCGACCAATTTGCGGATGGTCACCGCCCCTTCGGGCGTACCGGGCACCTTGACCATGAGGTTGGGCCGATCCACGGCCTGCCAGAGGCGCTGCGCCTCCTCCAGGGTGGCACGGGTATCCAGCGCCAGGTAGGGCGAAACTTCCAGGCTCACATAACCATCGCGCCCTTCGAGCCGGTCATAGACCGGCCGCAGGATGTCGGCCGCCTGCTGGATGTCCTCGATGGCCAGATGCTCGTAGACATCCACCGGCTCGGCATCGGCACGTTCCAGGAATGCCTCGAGGCTTGCATCGTAGTCGCTGCCGTGGCCCATGGCTTTCTCGAAGATCGAGGGGTTGGAGGTGACGCCCGTCAGGCCGTCACGCTCGATCAGCTTCTGCAGCTCACCCTTGGCGAGGAACTCGCGGCTGACGAAGTCGAGCCAGACCGCCTGGCCCTGCTCCGTCAGCTGTTTGAGTGGATTGCTCATGTGGCGCTCCCTTTGCGTTGCGCCTGTTCCTTGGCCAGCTTGACCACGTTTTCCACGGTGTAGCCGTATTTCGCCTGCAGCTTGCCGATGGGCGCGGAGGCACCGAAGGTGCTCATGGTCACCGAGGCACCCTTGCGACCGATGTAGCGCTCCCAACCCAGGGGACCGGCCTGCTCGATGGCAACGCGGCCCAGGACCTCGTCCGGCAGCACCGACTGCTTGTAGGCCTCGTCCTGCTCCTCGAACAGCTCCCAGCAGGGCATGGAGACGACTCGTGCCTTCACCCCTTCGCCCTGGAGCTGCTCATAGGCCTGCATCGCCAGGCCCAGTTCGCTGCCGGTGGCCATGAGGATCACCTGGGGCTTGCCGCCTTCGGCATCGGCCACCACATAGGCACCCTGGGCGACGCCCTCGGCGCTGGCGTACTTGGCGCGATCCAGGGTCGGCAGCGGTTGCCGCGACAGCACCATGCAGGAGGGTCGATTGGTCTGCTGCAGCGCGATCTTCCAGGCTTGCACCGTTTCATTGGCATCGCCCGGACGCAGGGTCAGCAGACCCGGGGTGGCGCGCAGCTGCGCCAGGTGCTCGATGGGCTGGTGGGTCGGGCCATCTTCGCCGACGCCGATGGAGTCGTGGGTGAAGACGAATACCACCGGCAATTCCATGATGGACGCCAGGCGGATCGGCGGCTTCATGTAGTCGCTGAACACCAGGAAGGTGGCAGTGAAGCTGCGCAGGTAGCAGAGCGCCATGCCGTTGGCGATGGAGCCCATGGCGTGCTCGCGGATGCCGAAGTGCATGTTGCGCCCCGACGGCTCACGGGCGGAGAAGCTGCCCGCGCCATCGAACTTGAGATTGGTCTTGGTGGACGGCGCCAGATCCGCCGCCCCGCCCACCAACCAGGGAATGTTCTGGGCAAAGGCATTGAGCGCCTTGCCACCGGACTCGCGGGACGCCACACCCTTGGCATCGGTATCGAAGCTGGGCAGCTTGGCGTCCCACCCTTCCGGCATCTCACCGGCGCGCATGCGCTGGAGTTCATCGGCGCGGGTCGGATCGTCCTGACGCAGGCGATCGAAGGCACGGTTCCAGTCTTCGTAAAGACCGCTGGCACGTTCCAGCAGGGCGTCGCGCAGGTGGTGACGGGCTTCGTCGGGCACCAGGAAGTCGGCGTCCTCCGGCCAGCCATAGGCCTTCTTGGCCAGCTTGATCTCGTCCGCGCCCAGGGGCTCGCCGTGGGCCGCCGCGGTGTTCTGCTTGTTGGGCGCGCCGTAGCCGATGAGGCTGTCGACCACGATCAGGGTCGGTTTGCCGGTATTGCCCTTGAAGCGATGCAGGGCGGCGGCCAGGGCTTCGGCGTCGTTGGCATCCTTGACGTGCAGGGTGTGCCAGCCATAGCCGCGGAAGCGTTCGGCCACGTCTTCGCTGAAGGCCAGTTCGGTGTGGCCTTCGATGCTGATGGTATTGTTGTCGTAGATCCAGCAGAGGTTATCCAGGCCCAGGTGGCCGGCCATGGAGGCCGCCTCGCCGGTGACGCCTTCCATCATGTCGCCGTCGCCGCAGAGGACGTAGACGTCATAGTCGAACAGCGTCACGCCCGGCTGGTTGAACCGCGCGGCCAGCCACTTCTGCGCCAGCGCCATGCCGACGCTGTTGCCACAGCCCTGACCCAGGGGCCCGGTGGTGGTCTCGATCCCGGTAGTCATGCGGTACTCGGGATGGCCTGGCGTCTTGGAATCCAGCTGGCGGAATTGTTTGATGTCGTCGAGGCTGACCGCCTCCTTGCCGGTGGCGGTGCCGTGCTCGTCGATTTCCTTGACCCCGGCCAGGTGCAGCAGCGAATAGAGCAGCATGGAGGCATGGCCGACCGACAGCACGAAGCGGTCTCGGTTGGGCCAGTCCGGATGCTCGGGGTGATAGCGGAGGAAGCGGCTCCACAGCGTGTGGCCGACCGGGGCCAGGGCCATCGGCGTACCGGGGTGGCCGGAGTTGGCCTTCTGTACCGCGTCCATAGACAGGGTACGGATGGTATTGATGGTCAGTTGGTCGGCGTTGGGGCTGGAAGGTGCGGTGGAACCCATGGCAAGCGTCCTCGTGCTGGCAGACACGCCACCCGCGGCGAAAACGGTCTCTACGGTCCCTGAAACCGTTCTCAACAAAGGCAGCGCCTAAGAGAAAAAGCAAAGCGGCCGGACGAGGTCCGGGACGGCGGGGGCAGGCATCCTCTGCGACCCCACGCCGCAGTCGCGATCCTTTCTCTAGAACAGCACGCCGGAGGGTTGGTTCCATGGCGGTAGATAGCCGGCTATCGACTTGCGCGCTCAGTGTCCGGCGGCAAGCGACTGCTCGACGTCCAGGCCGGCGTCACGCATCTGCGCCAGCTTGTACCTCAAGGTGCGGGCACTGATGCCCAGACGTTCAGCGGTCTCCTTGCGCCGACCGCGCTCGGCCCTGAGGGTATCGAGAATCACCTGGAATTCCCGGTCGCGCAGATCGGCGTCCAGCGGGCGCATGGCCTCGTCAGGGGGTGCCTCGGGTACGGGCGCCACCCGAGGCACCAGGAATACACCCGTGGCCAACCAATGCAGCCCGAAATCCTCGGCCTGGATCTGCTGGCCCGGTTGCAGGATCAGCGCCCGCTGCACGGCGTTATCCAGTTCGCGCACATTGCCCGGCCAGGGGTGCTCGGCCAGGGCCTGGCGCGCACCAGCGCTCAGGGTTGGTACCGGCCGATTCATCCGCGCGGCCTGGACCGCCAGCAGCCGTTCGGCCAGGGGTACGATGTCGGCCGGCCGCTCGCGCAGCGGTAGCCAGGCCAGCGGAAAGACCGACAGCCGATAGAAGAGGTCTTCGCGAAAGCGCCCGGCGGCCACCTCCTCCGCCAGCTTGCGATTGCTGGTGGCCACCACGCGGATGTCCAGAGCCAGCGGCTTGCGCGCCCCGACCCGCTCCACCTCGCGCTCCTGCAAGACGCGCAGCAACTTGGCTTGCAGGCCCAGGGGCATTTCGGAAATCTCGTCCAGCAGCAGGGTGCCGCCCTGGGCCAGTTCGAACTTGCCGGGCTGGGCGGCGATCGCCCCGGTGAAGGCGCCCTTCTCGTGACCGAAGAGAATGGCTTCGAGCAGGTGATCGGGAATGGCCGCGCAATTGACCGCCACGAAGGGGCCTTCCGCCCGTGCCGATTGATCGTGGATGAAGCGCGCCAACACTTCCTTGCCGGTACCAGATTCGCCGGTGATCAGCACCGTGGCCTCGCTCTGGGCTACCCGGCTGGCCAACTCCAGCAGTTGTCGACTCTGGGGATCGGCCGCCACCGGCTGGCGAGCACCGGGCACGCGCCGTCCCTGGGGGCAGCAGCGCGCCAGGGTATCCAGCAGCAGCCGCGGCTCGAAGGGCTTGACCAGGTAGTCTGCCGCCCCGCCACGCATGGCCTCGACGGCGCGTTCGATGCTGCCGAAGGCGGTCATCAGCAATACCGGCAGCGCCGGATCGCGCAGCCGGATACTGGCCAGCAACTGATGCCCATCGATGCCCGGCATGTTGACGTCGCTGATCACCAGGCCGAAGGGTTCCTCGGCCAGCGCCAGCAGGGCCGCCTCGCCGCTGTCCACGGCGCGATAGCGATAGCCGCCAAGTTCCAGGGTGTCGGCCAGGGCTTCGCGCAGGGCACGGTCGTCTTCCACCAGCAGGATGGGCAGGGTCATGCCGGGGTCTCCTCGCTCGCCAGCAGCGGCAGTATGAAGGTCACCACCGTGCCGCGCCCCACCCGGGAGCGCACGTTCAGCCGCCCGCCATGGGCCTTGGCCATCGCCAGGGCGACCGGCAGGCCGAGACCGGTGCCGGTGGTCTTGGTGCTGAGAAAGGGTTCGCCCAGCCGTTGCTGGACCGCCAGCGGGATGCCAGGGCCACTGTCGCTGATCGCCAGGCGCAATTCTCCGCCACGGCGATGGAGATGTATCTTGAGGCGCGCCGGGCGACCGCCGCCGGCCATGGCCTGCAGGGCGTTATGGATGAGGTTCAAGGCAGCACCTACCAGCATGTCGCGATTGCAGGCGAGCAGCCCGCCCTGGGTGTCGAGTTGCCAACGCACGGGGCAGTCGCCCAGATGAGGGATGGCGGCCTCGCGCAGGGCATTGAACAGCGCGCTGGGCGTCAGTCGATCCGCCAAGGGCAATTCGCCGCGGGCGAACACCAGCATGTCGCGGACCTGGTTTTCCAGTTCGTGCAGCCGTTCCTTGAGGCGGCCGGCGAAACGCTGCTGTTGCGCCAGCGCCAGACCGCCCTCCTCCAGGTGGCTGGCATAGAGCAGCGCCGCGGTCAGCGGCGTACGGATCTGATGAGCCAGCGAGGCCATGGTCCGCCCCAGCGCCGAAAGCCGTTCATGCCGCGCCAGCTCGCCCTGCAGATGGCGGGTTTCGGTGAGGTCGTTGAGCAGCACCAGTTGACCCGGCTCCCCGTCCAGGGAACGGATGGCGATGGACAGGCGGCGCCCGTCGCGCAGGGAGACTTCATGGCCGTCGTCATGGCGCGGCGCAAAGGCCCGTGCGATGACTGAGCGCCACAACTCGCCTGCCAGCGGCTCGCCGAGCAGGGCCTCCGCTACGGGGTTGGCATCACGCACGCGCCCGGCGCCGTCCAGCACCACGATGCCAGCAGGCAAGACGTCGAGCAGATTCTGCAGCCGGCTGGCTAGGCGTTCCTTTTCCGCCAACTCCTGCAAGCGCTGGGCGGACACCCACTCCAGTTCACCCTGCAGCGAATTCATCCGGGCTTCGAGCAACTGGAAAGATTCGCTCAGCTGACGCGACATCTGCCCCAGGGCTTCACGAGCCTGCGCCGACGCGGAGGCCTCCATGGCAGCATCGTTGGGGACAGCGGAAGAAAGGGCTTGCGCAGGCATCGACTTTGGCTCGCGACGAACAATTGACATTGTCCGGGTTGGAGCAAGACCCATGCCGCCTGGTAGTGACGCCTATTCGGAGAGAAACGAGCCGTAGGTTGGGTGGAGGCGGCTTCGTCGTCGAAGCCCAACCGCATGACCGAGTTGAGCACCGTTGGACTTCGCTGCGCTCAGCCCAACCTACAAAGAGCCCGCTAGATCTCTTCGTCGAACTCGTCGTCGCGGCGACCCATGCCGTACTTGCGCATCTTCTCGACCAGGGTGGTCCGGCGGATGCGCAGCCGCTCGGCAGCACGGGCCACGACGCCACCGGCATCGTCCAACGCCTGCTGGATGAAACTCTTTTCCAGATTGGCCAGGTAGTCCTTGAGATCCAGGCCTTCGCTGGGCAGCAACGCCGAGGACGACACCTCGACGGTGCCGATCCCGGCCATGGCCTCGCGCTCTTGAAGTTCTTCGCGCAGCGACTCCACCATGGGATCGGCTTCGTCTTCCACATAGCGGAACTTGAGCGGCAACTCTGCCACACCGATGACCCCATAGGGATGCATGATCGCCATGCGCTCCACCAGGTTAGCCAGCTCACGGACGTTGCCCGGCCACTCGTGGCGGCACAGCGACATGATGGCCGCCGAGTTGAAGCGGATGGAGCCGCGCTTCTCATGCTCCATCCGGGCGATCAGTTCGTTGATCAGCAGCGGGATGTCTTCACCCCGCTCGCGCAGGGGCGCCATGTCGATGGGGAAGACATTGAGGCGATAGTAGAGGTCTTCGCGGAAGGTGCCCGCGGCGATCATCTGCTCCAGATTCTTGTGGGTCGCCGCGATGATGCGCACGTCCACGCTCTGGGTCTTGTTGCTGCCTACCCGCTCGTAAGTCCGCTCCTGCAGCACCCGTAGCAGCTTGACCTGCATGGGCAGCGGCATGTCGCCGATCTCATCGAGAAACAGGGTGCCGGTGTTGGCCAGCTCGAAGCGGCCGGCGCGGCTGGTGATGGCGCCGGTGAAGGCGCCCTTCTCGTGGCCGAACAGCTCGCTTTCCAGCAACTCGGCCGGAATGGCACCACAGTTGACCGGCACGAAGGGCGCCTCGCGGCGCTTGGAGTGGAAGTGCAGGTTGCGCGCCACCACCTCCTTGCCGGTGCCGGACTCGCCGAGGATAAGCACCGTGGCCTCGGTATCGGCCACCTGCTGCATCATCTTGCGCACACCCTGAATGGCGCGGCTGGTGCCTACCAGGCTGCGGAACAGTTCGGGCTCGCGCTGACGCCCGCGATCCCGGGCCTGGTCATACATCTCGCGATAGACCTGGGCGCGGTGCAGGGAGTCCAGCAGCTTATTGTAGGCCAGCGGATATTCAAGGGAGACCAGCACACGACGGCGAACGTCGTCCGGCCACTCCGATTGCGCCGATTCACCGAGCAGCAGCAATGGGACCATCTCGTCCCAGGCGACGATCTGCTTGAGCAGCTCGACACTGTTGCCGCGACTTTCGACGCGCCCAACCAGCACGCAGCTGACTTGCCGACTGCTGTCGAGCGCTTCGAGGGAGGACTGCCAATCGGAACTGGTGCAGGCGAGATGAGCCTCGCCGAGAAAATCGAGAATGACCGATACCGCCTTGCGCCGCTCGGCTTCATCGTCGATCAGAAGGATCTTGGTTTCACGCCACATGTCCCTGCCCCAATTCGGCTTGTCGGTTCGCTACGCGCAGGTGTCGCCTGCATCCAAGTGCCAACTGGTCGGCATCTTGCGCAAGTTAAGACAAATTGTGATGCGGGGTCAATTTTATGGCGGCGAAATATCCAAACTTTGAATTACCGTCCAACAGATGACAGTCAACCGAACAGTTGATAGACCTTAGCAGCCTGGTTCGATTTGTTGAGCCTGGTCAGCTCCTGGGCGGTGGCGTCCCGCTCTGCCTTGCAGCTCTGCAGCAGGGAGGCATAGAGCGACAGCAGGCGCTCGAGGCTGGCACGCAGGGCTACGGCCTCGTCGCCCGTGGCATACATGGCTTCGTCGACGAACAGGCGGCAATCCAGATCCAGCTCGGCGATCCGCGTCCAGTCTCCGGCCTTGAGCGCAGCGGCCATCTGCTCATAGACGAGCTCGACGCGTTCCACCGGGGTCTTTTGCATGGCGACGTTCATCGGTCGACTCCAGATCAGGGGGCAATGGCATCCCAGCCGGATTTGATCTCGCGGATCAGGCCGGATACTTCTTCCAGGATAACAGGATCATTGTTGCGGTTGGCTTCGCTGAGCCGGCGGATCATGTAGTCGTACAGGCGATCCAGGTTAGTCGCGATCTCGCCACCCTGCTCGAAATCCAGAACGTCCTTCAAGCCGGCGATGATAGATACGGTCTTGCCGATCAGCTCACCCTTCTCCGGCAGCCAACCCCGCTCAAGGGCACCTTGAGCCTTGGCCAGACGATCCAAGGCGCCCTGCATGAGCATCTGGATCAGCTGATGGGGACTGGCTTCGAACACCTGCGCCTGCAAACCGACTTGCTGGTATTGGCGCATGGCCGTCATTGCGTTCATGTCACAACCTCTGTGTGTTTCCGATAGTTCTTTATCGGTCGTCACAAGCAGAACTTGACGCCTGATCCGGCAAATTCTCTAGTGTCAGGAGCTCTTGGTCGCGAACGGCATGGACGCCAGCGAAGAGGCAAGCTGGGACGCCGTGCTGGACAGCTGGGAGTAGGTTGCATCCATAGCATTGTACTGTTTGTACAGACGGTCCTGGAGCGAGGTCATGCGCGTATTCAGCGCCGTCTGCTGCTGAGTGACCTTCTTGCGCACGTCACTCAGGGCCGAGGTCCGCTGCTCGAGAATACCGCCCGCCTGGGTATAGACGTCGAGTTTTCCCTTCATCCGCGCAGCCAGACCATTGTCACCCGTGAAAAAGCTTGCCAGGTCAGAAAAATTACCGCTTACCATCTTGCCCAGCTTGGTGTCGTCTATGGCGAGCGTGCCATCCTTCTGGGTCGTGATGCCTAGATCGGCCAAGGCCTTGATTGACCCCGTCCCTTGCATGTTCACCAACTCGTTGCGGATGGTGCTAGTAAGCGTTCGAGTGGTGGCATCCCCTACCAGCGCACCGGTGATGGGAGCGCTGTTTTCGCCTACCGTAGTGACAGCCGTCTGCGTCTTGATAACGCCCATTAGCTTGTTATAGGCATCGACGAATTTCTTGACGTTTCCCTTCACCCCGGCTTCGTCCTGGCTAACCCCTACGGTTATGGGGGCATCCTTGTCCGTCTTGGTCTTGAGCGTGAAGCTGACGCCCTCGATGGCATCATTGACGGTGTTGGTCTTGCTGGTGACCTGCAAGCCGTCCACCGTCATGAGGGCACTCTGCGCCCTAGTCAAAATCCGCGCGGCGGCCGGATCACTTGGCGTCGGCGGGTCGGCCACAGAGCTGTCGGTAGGCTTGGCAGACGGCGTGAACTCCAGCTTGGAAAGACTTTGGGTACCGCTGCCGTCGTCTCCTGAGACCGACACCGCGATGTCATTGCCGTCACCCGATTGAGTGCTGCTCAGCACCAGGCGTGCACCTTGGGTATCGCTGACGATGGTTGCGCTAAGGCCTTGAGATTTACCCGCCGTATTGATGGCGTCGCGAATACCCGCCAACGTGTTGTTGGTGGAGTCAATCTTGATACCGGGGATCGAGGTACTACCAACCTTGATGTCCAGGGTACCCTGACTGAACTTGTCCTTAGCGCTCACGGCTCCCAGGGCGACCTTGCTATTTGCGGCCAATTGCTTGACCTCGACCTGGTAACTACCCAGGCCGGCACTCTGGCTGGCGGTTGCCGTCAACACATCCGATTTTGACGTGCTGACAGTACGGGCCAGAAAGCTGGAGGGGCTATTGAGCGTGGTCAGAGCGCTCTGGAAATCGCTGATCGCGCTCTTGAGCGAACCGACGGCCGTGAGTTGCGCCACGGCCTCGTTTTCGGTCTTGGTGATCTGATTCTGCTTGGGTGCCTTTTCTGCCGCCACCATCGTTTTGACGATGGTGTCGATGTCGAGGCCTGAGCCGCCGATACCAGATATGCCTGCCATGTCTTCAATCTCCCCCGCCAACGTTTCGTCGTTGTGGATCCCGGATTACAAGATCCGTGCCGCTCAGGCTTTGGCCTCAAACATCAGGCTACGGAAGTCGTCGAGTTGCTTGGACAACTTCAACACCTCCTCCGTAGGAATCTGTCGTACCAACTTGCCTGACTCGCCGTCGATCACCTTAACCACGACCTCGCCGGTGGAGTCGTCCACCTGGAAATCGAGATTACGACGATCATTCTGTAGCTTTGATTTCAATCCGGAAACGGCGCTATCCACGTCGTCCTGGTTAACCTCTGCAGCCGACTGCTGGGTTTTGTCCTGCTCAGTGGCCGCAGATTTTTCCGAAGACGAAACGGCAGCTATCCCGCTTCCTCCCGAATTGGCGCCAGAGGCGGGCACCGCGGCAAAACCCGATGTTTTGACGATGTCCATGTTTTGTCCTCATAACGGATGAAAGGGAGAAGAGGCGTCCCTCTTCTCCCTGCCTTACCTAGCCGATCATCTGCCTTACTGGAGCAGGCTGAGTACCGACTGAGGCAGCTGCTTGGCCTGGGCCAGAATCGCGGTACCGGCCTGTTGCAGAACCTGGTTCTTCGACAGGTTGGCGGTCTCCTGGGCGTAGTCGGTGTCTTTGATCCGGCTACGAGCGGACGAGGCGTTTTCCGAGATGTTGGTCAGGTTGCTGATAGTATTGTCGAAGCGGTTCTGCACGGCACCGAGGTCGGCACGCTGGCTATCGATGTTGGCCAGGGCCTGGTCGATGACGGACAGGGCTTTCTGGGCACCGTCTGCAGTGGAGATGTCGACGTCGGAGACCTTGCTCAGCTCGGCGGTTTTCTTGCCGAACACTTCGGTAGTAGCACCAGTCATTGCGAAGGTCGTTGGGGAGTCCAGCTTCACGTAGCCAGTGGCCGTACCACCATTTGCTTTGATATCGGTGGACGCGCTGAATTTCCCGTCGCTGCTTTGAGAAGCGATTTTAACCGTGGCATTAGCACTGTTGGTGTCTTTGCCGAAGGTGATGTTCTCACCCGAAGCAGAAGTGATGGTCAGCTTCTTGCTCTGCTCATCATAGTTAGCAGTGACACCCAGCTTGCTGGCGTTGGAGTTGATCTGAGCGGCCAGCTCCTTGGTGCTGGTAACGCCTACCAAGTCGACAGAGTTGTCGCCAACCGTCATCTTCATGTTGACCGAGCCACTGGTAACGGCAACTTCAGCCTGAACTACCGTACGGGCAGACGCTGCCAGACCAGGGATCTTGCCATCAAATTTTGCGGCCAGAGTCTTCGCGCTGTCATTAGTAGCAACAGTCACGCTTTCGGATTTGCCACCGCCTACAACGTTGATGGTGCCGCTGGAGAAGACAGCGCCACTACCGGTAGTCACCTTACCCGTCTTAGTAGTGCCGTCAGAACCTTCGGTGGTAGCACCACCACCGATCTGATACGAGCCCAGAGCGGTCGAGGAGGTATCTTTCAGCGTAATATCGATGGTTTCGTAGGCATTGGAACCGATCTGGAAGCTGGTGGTCCCGAAAGAGCCATCGAGCAGCTTGCGGCCACCAAAGGTGGTGGTATCAGCGATACGGCTCAGCTCGGACTGCTGCGCGGAGACTTCTTTCTGCAGGGCAGCACGGTCAGCGTCACTGTTGGAACCGTTGGCGGACTGCACGGCCAGGTCACGAATACGCTGCAGAATATTGGTCGACTGCTGCATGGCGCCTTCAGCGGTCTGCGCTAGAGAGATGCCATCATTGGCGTTGCGAGTCGCCTGGTTCAAACCATTGATCTGATTGGTCAGACGGTTGGAAATCTGCAGGCCGGCGGCGTCGTCCTTGGCACTGTTGATACGGCTACCGGTGGACAGACGCTGCATGGAAGTGGACAGCGCGTTCGAGGAAGCTTGCAGGTTACGCTGGGTGTTCAGAGAAGCAATGTTGGTATTGACGGTAAGGGCCATGGTGGCGTCCTCCAGTAGAACCGTGTGTGCCTGAGCATGCGAACGGGGCCTGCTTGCTCAGGCGCCCCTGCATTTCGCATTCATCTTGTTTATCGGCGTGGACTCAGGAAGCTTTAATTTTTTCTTTCACTTCCTCTTGCTTTTTTGCGAGGAAGAAAAAAGGGAAGCCGTAGCTTCCCCCTGAGTACGATCTACCTTCGTATCGGCCAACAGACCTCTAACTTGAATCAGCTTGGCAACCAGGCCGCCTGCCAGTCCAGAACACCCTTCTCGTCCAATAACCAGTTGCCCATGACCTGGGCGCGCAGTCTCTGTCCCGCTAGCCGGCTGGGAGGAAGGTCACCCACCTGAGCGCGGATGGCTTCCACCCAATTCTTGTAGCGGTTCTTGACGCGAACCACGTCCAAGCTCCCGGCGTAGGCACGTACGTCGCTGCACACCACCGGATAGCCACAGGCTCCATACTCAAGCAGCCGCAAATTGCTCTTACAGGCGTTGAATACATTGTCCTCCAAAGGTGCAATGGCCAGATCCAGAGCAAGGTCGGCGAGACGCTGGGGATACTGCTCAATCTGTACCCCATGGTGAAATTCCTTCACATAGGCTCGCAGGCTTTCAGGGCAATAGCCCAAGAATATCCAGTCGACCTCGTTCGCGAGATCTCGAACCACATCGTGAATCAATTCGAGATCCCCCTGATGCCCAATGCCTCCTGCCCACCCAACCCGTGGACGTGAAGAAGCGGCCTTGTGCGGTGTGAGATTTCCCCACCATTTGATGGGCAAACGGTTGTTGACCACTCTGATGTCAGAGTGCAGATCTCCAAATTGCTCGGCCAAGGCGTCAGTGGAGACGACGAAGCGATCCACCAGAGAGAGTGCTCGGCGCAAAGATTTCAGGACATCCTTGGGCATATGCTCTCGGTGGACGCTCTTTAGCGGCAAATTAGGCAGGTAGTCATCCAGCTCGAAGACGCGAAACGCGGTCGAGTACCTTTTGAGCCTTTGAATCATATTTATCTGCTCATCCAGTATCTGTCGCTGCAGAACTATCGTATCGGGCGCAATCCGGTCGATTTCCGCCGGGGAAAGGATATCTGCGCCTATACCACCTTCAATCAGCGCACGTTCACGGAGCGCTTCGAAGGGTTGATAAATCCGATAGTGACCACAACCGCTGTCGTCAGCCGGTATCGCCAAGATACGCGGGCTGAGTGAGGTGACCAGTGGCTTCCAACCTGCCTCCCGGGGATCAAGCTCGAAACCTGGTTTCGTCAGCGCCAGGTTCCGGTTGTAGCTGGGATCGTTGGCAATCACAGGCAGCCATCGGTCATACATCGACAATTGCTCAGCGGTAAATCTAGTGACCTTTTCCGACTGGCTGCTCTTGTCGACTTCCCGCTGACTGACACTTCCCTCGTGCATGAGAACCGCATAGGGCGTCCAGACACAGAGATAGCCAGCTTGGCGTATCTTCAGACAGAAATCGACGTCGTTGTAGGAAACACGAAAATCGCCTTCATCAAGTCCACCAACTTCGAGATACAACGAACGCGGGACCATGAGGCACGCAGCTGTTACCGCCAGATAGTTTTGATCGACTACCATACGATGCATGTAACCGGGATCATCCGCGGGCAGGCCTATGAAGGCATGATCGGCTGGTCCATCCAGCCCCAGCACAACACCCGCGTGCTGGATACGTCCATCGGGAAAATGCAGCTTGGCTCCTACCACCCCGACCTCGGGGCGCCTGGCGTGGTTGAGCAATGCCTGTATCCAGTCCGGCTGAATCACCTCGGTATCGTTATTGAGCAAAATCAGATAGTCGCCGGTGGAGTGCGCGACGGCGAGATTGTTCATTGCCGAGTAATTGAAAGCCTCAGGATAGTCGATTACTCGCAACTGTTGCGTCTTGAGATCTCGTATTCCCTGAAGCCACTCGCAGGTGGCCGCATCGGTGCTTCCATTGTCTACAATGATGATTTCATAGTTGGGATAGGAAGTCTTCTCGAAGATACTTTCAATACAACGACGCAAATAGAACAACTGATCCTTGGTCGGTATGATTAGACTGATCTTCGGTTCGCCGGAATAGCTATAGGCCACTCTATTTATAACCGAAAGTGCGCCAGCATATATTTCATGGGGAACATTCAGCCGTCCCAAGTGGCGACTCACCACAGGAGCTATAAAAGGTTGTACATCGGGGCGCGAAACCCACTCACCGAAAGAGCAATGAGCGTGTATCAGCACTTCCGGTATATGTCCAACGGCATCGAGGCCATAGGTTTCTATCACCCGAAAAGCAAAATCATAGGGACCCAGCTGACCGATATCGTCAGCAAATCCCTGCAGGTCGAGATAGCTCCGGGCGGCGACAGCCACTCGCGGACCGAGATAAGGATAGCTGCGCAACAGATCCAGATTGATGTCCGGTTTGAACAGCGGGTTGGTGTACCCCCCCCTTTTTACCTGAACGTCTTCATCGACATAGCAGAACTGCCAGCCAGGATGCTGCTGAACATGCTCAGCGATCAACAGAAAGGCATGCTCAGCCAAGACGTCGCCGACCTCCATGACCATGAACCAGTCCGCGCCGGTGGACTCGAGCACCTGAGCTAAACCACACCAGCTATCCACAGGCTGCCATTGGTCAGCGGTAGTCGGGGTCGGCCCTTGACCCTCTACAGCCATGACCACCACGCCTGCTACGGGATAGAGCTGACTTCCAATGCTAGAGAGGGTGCGCGCAAGGAGTTCGACGTCCAATACGTTGCCATGTAGCACGGCAAGCATTTGCGTACGAGGTTCGCTCCCGGCAGCCCGGCCGGCGATCAACGCCTTCTGCTCGACACCAAAACGTCGTGGAGAACTCCAGGCCTGGTAGTCGGTAAGCGACTCAGCCAAGTCGTCGGTGAGACGTACCACATGAGGGAACGGCCTTTCAGCCTGATCGGAGTCGACAACCGATAGCAGTACCTCAACCTCATCAAAGGTGCCCGCAAGTGAAATGGAGCCAACCAGTCCTTGCATCCCTGGAAAGCTGCCATTACAGAAAATACCTACTTCCGCGCGCCCTTGGGCGTCAGGCGCGAAGAAAATATCAAAAGCCTGCGTCGCCTCAGCAATCTCGAATCGCTGCTCAAGGACCAGCCCATTGACGGTAAACGTCAAGCCAACTGGAAAATGACTGTAGTTCTTTTGGTCAAGAGCAGCCAGATGTAGCCGCAACCGCCCTCTTCCATACCAGTCACTTCGGATATCCGAGGTAATACTCAACCTGGATTCTTCGCCGAAGAGATAATGCACGCTGCCGACCAGCTTTGTGACCCCTGGCCCTGGCGTAACGTACAGTGAATTCGTTGGTTCAGGTCCAGGCGTCGTCAACGAATGCCACCACACTTGCATTGCTGCTTCGCTCAGTTGCGAACGCAAGTGCGCGACTTCGCACATCAGTGCATCGTAAGTCACCAGTTGCCAGCAGGTTCTACCAAGTACCTTGGACAACCGCTTACGCAACCAGGCTGCCTCTCCGCCGTCATCCATAGCGGTATCGACCGCAGCAGAGAGGGTATGACGTCTACCGCGGAAGGTGCCTTTACCGCTTTCCGCAAGCGCTACCGATAGCGGATGGAAACTACCTGGCTGCATGCAGGAATGACCTTCAAGCAGCAGGAAAAGCCCCGTCTTTCCGCCTTGCTTCTCCAATACATTCGTCCATTGGAGAAGGCTTGAGTAGGAGTTGACACCCGCTCTATCAATCACCTGCCCAATCAATACCACATGGGCACTCGGCCATTCCTGGGTGACATTTTCAACCAATAGCAGCGATTGTTGTTCGTCATAGCCGTTGATGACGACGGTTACACAGGGAAGATTAGCTATAGCGGATGCTACTCTTTGAGTGGACAGGCCATCTTGATAACGGCCATGAAGTGCCTGAGTTCGCTCCACTTGAGCTTTGCGGCAACGCCTTTCATGAGCGCCGAAGACATCCCCTAGCAAACTCAGGAACTTATCGTCATCCTGAAACTCCAGCCCTATATCCCGCCAGGCATTACCAGGCGCCGAAGGATTGTATTCCCAGTGTTCCACCCGCTTTTCACTGGAGTACAACAAAATCGGTCGATCCAGCGCCATGAACTCAAACAGCAGCGAAGAGCGATCGGCAACCAATATGTCCGCTTCGGCAAAGCTATCAGCAATACTGGCTTCAGGATCGTCGATCAATTCGACCAGCGAATCGGACGCTGCCTGCATCCGCCATACGGCCATTAAATTGCGGAAGCGTTCCTTCTCGACGACAAAGGCGTGCTCGTATTGAACGATCGCAGGGTGAGGCTTGATAATAATTCTTGCAGTCGGAAAGACTTGGCGTATGAGTGGCACAAGTCTTTCACCGAAATAGACTGCAGCACTGAGTTCCGGATTATACGTAGGGGCGAATAGAATAGTCGGACAGTCGCGGACTGGTACTCTTTTCGGCAACCGGAAGACCTGATCTACCCAGGCATTGCCGGTTAGCAAAAATCCTTGGCGTGGGCGGACTCCAGATAGCAGCGTATCCTCTATGTCCCAAGCGCTGCCGCACATGTAATCAGCTAGATTGTATTGCGGTTCGGCGTAGCCATACCGCGTGACAGAACCATGCCGCATGGCGACAAGCGTTGCTCCATGGGCATCGCAGTAGTCGCGCCAAAATTCCACAGACCAACCATCGGCCACCGCGATGACGTCGGGCCGCCAAGCCATCACCTCAGCGATATCCAGGCTCAGCAGGCTCTTCTCAAAACATGCTGACAGTGGTCTTAGCGAGCGAAAGTGGAACGGCATGCTGCCATAACAGGCCACCCTCAGGCTGGAATGAGGCTTTTCGACGGGCTTGGGCAGCAGTTGCCTGAACACATAAAGAATGCTCGTCTGCTGATAATTGTCCATTGTCAGCAGGGGGTGACGAGATGAAAGCTCGAACCCTAAAGAGCGAACCAGCGCCAGATAGGAAGACTCGGTCCGGTACACAGCCTCGTAGCTATCGGTAACCAGCGTGACTGAGGAGTCAGCGCCTACCAGCACCGCATCCTTGAGTATCAGGATGCCATCGTCGCTCAATACTTCAGCAGCCCGTAGCAATACTCGAGCTGCACTCAGATCATCGGTGATGGTAGTGAGTACCCCCATCAGGCTGACCGCCTCGAATCTTTCCGACCTCTCGAACTCGAAGATGTCTACCGCTTCAAACTGAACGTTCGCCGCTCCGATCTTGGCTGCCTGATCGCAGGCCTGCCGAATGAGTTCCGACCCAAGGTCAATACCCTTTACCTTTGCTACCTTCTGCGCATAGAGCAAGGAAAACTGGCCATCTGCACAGCCTATGTCGAGTAGCCGGTCGCTTGGTTCAAGCAACGGTAAAACGGCGCTCGAAATAACTTCTCTTTGCCGCTCGTAGAGCAGCTCCGGCCCTATCTGACCCCTTTGGGTCGCTGACCAAAATTGCCGCGCCTTAATCCCCTGGGACGCTTTTTTCATACTATTTCCATCCACCGGTCATGACCCTTCTAGCCATGTCTAGATCTGCGACAGTATCTATGTCGAAAGCGTCCAATTCATAGGCAGGTAGCGGCAGATAAGGCTCAAGCGCCTGATACACGTAAATCGGCTGATCAACGACAGTGCTGGGCTCGAGTATCGCTATGCCCGTCCACTCCCATTCGTAATGCGGTTCTCGCGTGAAAGCCTGAACAAGCGTATTGTCCTGATTCAGGACTACTCTGACACCATCGCTGGTTGTATAACTAGAAACGCCCACCAGTTGATTATATTGTTCGGCAGCCTTTATAAAACCCCTAAAGCTATTCGGTCTCACCACAGTATCGGCATCCACTACCAAGAATCTTTCGTGCAGATGCCGAGCAACTCTGAATATGCTTTGCAGCGTATTGGTTCGCGCAAAGTCGGGATTACGAACGATAATTATATTTGGCCGGAGCGCCAAGGCATGAGCAATAACGTCTTCTTCCTGAAAGCCTACGACAAGCCATACGAAAGGAACATCGACCAAGCGCTCGAGATGGTAGTCGAGCAGGGTGCGCCCTGCCACCTCTACCAAACACTTCGGCCTATTCAAACCTAAGCGAGACCCTATACCAGCAGCACTGATCACAACATGTTCAATAGGCGGCATAGGGCAGTCCGGTCATAAATTACAAAATCACTTAGCTTTACCAGAAGTGCGGTCGGCGGATGAGTTCCACCATAGGCGATTCGCCAATCCGCCGCCTCGAACATGGGCACATCGTTCATGCCATCGCCTACTGCAATGATGCGGTCGTACTGCCTACGCAGCTCTGCCACTACATCACCCTTATGCAGAATATGATCTATCCCGACCAGCTTTCCATTGTCATCGAGCTTAGCTCTCGAGGCAAAATTGCGGATACCCAGTCGATCAAGAACCGGTTTGACCCAGATATCCAAATTTCCCGTTATCACGTAACAATCTTCAGGACGACTCGCGATAAATGAAAGTATTTCAGCGTCGAAGTCAACACTATGCTCCAGCGTCTGGTGTATCCATTCGATATTAGCGTCCTTCAGCAAGCGGACCCGCAACTTGAACGATTTGTCAAAAGGCAACACGCCGTCGATTGTGGCCTGCGTTAGCAGCGAGATCTCATCCTCGAGCCCCACGGTTGCAGCGATGAGAGGGAGAAGCTCCTGGCGGGTCAAGGTGCCGTCGAGATCGAAGCAGTAAGCTGTCCTCACTGCTGTACATCCTTCATGGAAAGAATCAGGTAGTACTGACGGGTTTCGACTCGTTTCTCCAGACTATCCTCAAACAGGAACCCTTCCTGGTCGACTGCCAGAGTGCCCGCTGGAAAAGCCTGGGACAACAGCGCCTTGAGCTCGTCCAACGTTCGATAAATGGCGGAATAGCGGTCTTGCAGCTCTGAAGAAAAAAAGGCATCCAAGGTCAGACGCTTTTCCAGAGCGATTGGCTCGCGAAGATAGAGGCGAGTAGCAGATGAGCAGAGCGACCCGAGATCGGTCAACATTTTTAGACAATCGGCGTCGTTCAGATAGATCAGCAGACCCGACACGATAAGCAGATCATAAGGCGGTGTTAGTTCAAGCCGAGTGCTGTCGATGGCGGTCGCCGACATGGTCTGGAACTTGATTCGTCGGTATCCGCGTTCCAGTGCTCCCTCATGCGCCTTGGCAATGAGAGAAGACGAGAAGTCGATACCGAGATAGTCGATCTCCGGATGGCGGTCTGCCAGGTACCATCCCCACCGGCCTATACCACAACCAATATCCAGCACCGACCTGGGTGCGGGGCTGCAGAGCGCCATACCGATGGCAGCTTTTTCAGCTTCGTCACGGTAAGCAACCAGTCCGGGATCATTGTCTTGATACATGGTTGCGCTTAGAGCGTTCTGATAATGCTGACGCCCGCGCCGCTCAAAAAAGGCCTGAGTGGCAGCATAGTCAATTTCAACGATTTCGCCCTGCACCCGCTGCCCATCTCTCAACGTCTTGGCCTCACCTAATCAGTCTGCAATCCCAGAAATTAGCCTAGCGCTCCAAAGCATGCGAGGGCCTTTGCTCACAGGTAATTGAACAAACTCAACTGCGATACCTTCACAAAGCTCTGCTGCGTCGCCTGCAGAACCGTATTCTGCAAGGCATAGCGGGACAAAGCCTCAGCATAGTCCAGATCCTGAAGATCCGACTGCACCGACTTGTTGACCAGGCTGACGTCGGCGATGAAGTCGCTGGTGGAGTCGATGACGTTGAGGCGTGCGCCAACTTTGCCGCGGATGCCATCGACCTGGGTATAGGCCGTATCGAGGTTGCTCAGGGCTACTGCAGCGCTGTCGCGCATCTTGTACACGCCCTCGGTGCTGCCATCGCCGCTCTCCAGGGCCTTGCGCAAGTCGGACACCACATTGAGCAAGCTGCGCTTCTCGTTGGCGGTGTCGCGGGTGATCTTGAACTCGTCACCGGCTGCGGGCACACCATCAAGCTGCACCTTGATGCCGCCAAAGCGAATGAAGTCGCTGGTAGAGGGATTGCCATCGACGCTGTCCGCCTTGAGCTGGCCAGCCGGCGGATTGGCCGGATCGTAGGCCGCCCATTCGGCGGCCGTAGGTGCCTTGGACAGGTCATAGATGACGTACTTCTTGTCATCTAGGAAATGGATGCCGATACCATCGGCAGCGACCGGCGGCGTGCTGGCGGGAAAGGTGTCGTCGTAGGCCTTCTTGTCTTCTACAAGGCCCAGCGAGATCCGCCCGGTACCCGTGTTGCCAGCTGTTGGCGCAGTCTTGACACGATTGGCGTTGAAGTTGTTCTCGAAGGCGTCCTTGCCGCTGTCGCTGATGGGCACGAAGGTGGAGCTGGCGATCTGCACGCTGCGCTGGCCTTCGTCGCCGTTGTAGCTGTAGGTGCCGTCGGCATTGCGCACATAGGGCTGGGTGTCGCCCATAGAGCCAGAGAACAGGTATTTGCCGCTGGCGTCCTTGCTGTTCATCAGATTCATCAGCTCGTCTTCGCGCTGACCGACCTCCTTGGCCAGGGACGCACGGTCGGTCGGATCCAGAGCGCCGTTGCCCGCCTGGACGGCGATCTCGCGGATGCGCGTCAACACTGTTTCCACCGAGGTGAGCATGGCTTCCCCGGTGTTGAGGCTGTTCTTGGCGGCGGTCATGCCGGTGTTGTACTGGCTGTTGAGTGCCTCCTCCTGGCTGATCTGCAACAGCTTGATCGACGCCACCGGATCGTCAGCCGGCGTGAGGATCTTCTTGCCGGTGCTGATCTCTTCCTGGGTACGGGTCACGTTGCCGTAGTTGTTCTGCAGGCCACTGATACCGTTGTTGAACGCCTGAGCGGTAGAAATGCGCATGGCCGGTTTCCTTATCTGAAGGCGCCGAGCAGGGTGTCGAACAGCGACTGGGCGATCTTGATGACCTGCGCCGAGGCACCGTAGTACTGCTGGAACTGGACGAGTTTGGCGGCTTCCTCATCGAGGTTGACGGCCGACAGGGAGTCGCGATTGTCCTGGGACTGCTTGAGTACCGTTTCGCTGGCGGCGGAATCCACCCGTACCTGTGCGGTCAGGGTACCGACCCGCTCTACCAGGCCGCCGTAGGCGTTGTTGTAGGTGGTGCCGGTGTTGCCGTAGCCACCCATAGTTGGCTTGGTCTGCAAGGCCACCAGGCTCAGAGCGTTACGGTTGTCCGAAACGGCGCTCTTATTGGTGCCTAGGGTGAAGCTGTCACCGGATTGCGGCACGCCGCTGATGTTGAAGTCGTAGGTGTAGCTGTTATTGGTGTTCGGATCGGTATACGTGAGGCGAACGGCGTTGGTCTGACCACTGGTAAGCACACCGGCCGTGGGCGACAGGTAGTTGAGCGTCGCACCGTTCGGCAGGGTGCCGTCCAACTGGTTGGTGGCACTGTTGAAGCTCAGCTTCAGGCCATCGGCCCCGAACAGCCGCTCGAAGTCGGCGGTATTGACCGGCGAGACTGAAGTGGTCAGCGCCGGCTGGGTAATGGCACCGGTACCGCGGTTATTAGTGGTGGCCCCCGCCTTGGCCGTGCCGGCGAAGCCCAGCTGATCAGCCTGGGCCAGATCCACCTTGAGCTGAGAGGCGCCACGCCGCGTCGGCTGCAGGCTGAAGACGTCGCCGGCCTGGGCCTTGGCGAGCTCTGCAGCACTGAATTGCACCTTGAAGCCCTGATCGTTGCCGCCGGCATCGGTCAGGGTAAGGGTGACCGGATCGGTACCGCTCTTGTTGACCGTGAGTGTCGCGTTGTCACTGGCGCGACGCGCCGTGAAGCCGGTGCCGTTGTAATCGAGGCGGTAGTCGCTCGGTGAGAGCTTGCTGGTATCGGTGATGCTGAGAGTCGCGTTGGCCGAGCCGGTATTGGTGGCCCGCCCCATCACCCGCAGGCCGATGCTCTGGGTGTCGTTGATGTCGCCGAACAGTGCCGAGCCGGCATTGCCGGACAGATCCAGACCCTGCCCCAATTGGCGGTTGACGGTATCCGCCAGGGTCAGCGACAACTGCCCCAGGCTGTTATAGGCGTGGTCCAGCGCCGTGTCGCGATAGGACAGCAGGCCGCCCATCTCGCCGCCGCTGAGCTGGCTGGTGACGTTCTGCTCGGTCGAGCCCGAGGTCAGGACGATCTGGAAGCGTGAGGGATCGTCGGTGCCGGGCTTGGCCGTCATGCTGGACACGGTATTGCCCACTACCAGCGGCTGGCCGGTGCCGACGAACAGGTTCAGCGCGCCGTCGTCCTGTTCCACCACCTGCAAACCGACCATACCCGACAGTTGCTTGATCGCCTGCTCACGGGAGTCGATGAGATCGTTAGGCGCGCCGCCGGCAGCCTTGGAACGGGCGATGGCGTCGTTGAGACTGCCGACGCTCTTGGCCAGCGCATTGACCTGATTGGTCAGCGCCGACAGCTGATCGTTGATCTGGCCGTTCTGCTTGTCGACCTGGTCGTACAGTGTGTTGAACGACTTGGCCATGCCCTGGGCCTGGGCGAGCACGGCCTCCCGCGCCGGAATCGACGAAGGATCCTGGGCAGCGGTCTGCAGGGTGGCGAAGAACTTCTGCATGGCCGGGGTGATACCCGTCGTGCTGTCGGACAGCAGGCCGTCGAGCTGGGAGATCTGGCTCTTGAAGGTCTGCAGTTCGCTGTTCTGGCTGTTGGCCGAGCGTACCTGGCTGGTGAGGAAATCACTGGCGAGGCGACGCACATCCACCGTCTGGGAGCCGGAACCGACATAACCCGAGCCGTTGTACTGGGCGATGTTGGTCTGCTGGATGGTCTCCTGCCGCGAATAGCCAGGCGTGTTGACGTTGGCGATGTTGTGGCCGGTGGTGGTCAGAGCGTTTTGCGTGGACCTCAGGCCCGACAGACCAATGGAAAGTAGATCAGCCATGGCTCACCTCAACCGCGGGACGGACTGGTGCCCAGGGAGGCGACCGTCTGATAGGTGTTCATGTTGCGGGCGATCTGGATCACCTTGCGTGCGTATTGCGGATCGGTGGCGTAGCCGGCCTGCTGCAGCCCCTGCATGAAGCGCTCGGAGTTGCCGTTGGTGGACAGCGCCTTGTCGTAGCGATCATTGCTCTGCAGGAAGTTCACGTAGTCGTGGAAGCTGTCGGCGAAGGAATCGTAGGTGCGGAACTTCGCGGTCTCGGTCACCGCCTTGCCGTTGACGAATTCCTGGGTCACTGCCGCGGCACTGCCGCCATCCCAACCATGGGATTTGATGCCGAACAGGTTGTTGCTGTTGCTGCCATCGGCCTGCTTGACCATGTGCTTGCCCCAGCCGGTTTCCAGCGCCGCCTGGGCGACCAGGTACTTGGGGTCCACGCCCAGGCGCTTCGCCGCGGCTTCGGCCATGGGCATCATGGTGTCGACGAATTCCTGACGGGTGCGGAAACGGGTCTTGCCGGTGGCAGCGGCGCCGTCCACGCTGGCGACGGTCTCGGTCGCAGCGGCCGGCTTGCTGCCGGGTTGCGTGGCCTGCTGGCGCCAGGCGCTCTGGGCGGCCGCGACGTCCTGGAAGCTCTGCTTGAGGGTGGCGCCCTGCTCGGCCGCGCCGGAAATGTTGGCCGCGGTACGCTCGGCCAGACGCCCGGGCAGGGCCAGCCGGCGAGAGTTGAGTGCGCTGGAATCGTCACGCCCGGAGACGGCGGCACCTACCGGTTTGAGGCTGTTACTACCAGCCTCGTTGAGCTTGGCATTGCGACCGGCAGCCAGTTGGCTTTCGGTAGGCGCCGCCTGGCCGACCTGGGCGAAGGGATTGGGGCGCGCCGACGGCTGGGCGGTCTTGCTCAGCTGACGCTCCAGGACATTGGCCAGGCCGATACCGCCGCCATCCCGGGACAGGGAGACGGCCAACTGCTGGTCGTACATGTCCTGGTACTGCTTGGTGGTCTCACTGGAAAAAGGGCTGTCCTTGTCCGCCAGCGCCTGATTGGCGCTGCGCATGGACTTGAGCATCTGGTTCAGGAACAACGACTCGAATTCGCCCGCGACCTTCTTGACGTTTTCCGCGCTGTCGCGATCCTTACCCTTCATCTGGGCCAACCGATTCAGGTCGGTAAAGGCCCCCGAATCCTTGACGTTGCCGTAGTTGCCACCCAGACGAGATTCCATCGCCCGTTCTCCTTAAATTACGATCAGATCGGCCTGCAAGGCGCCGGCCTGTTTCAACGCTTCGAGAATGGCCACCAGGTCGCTGGGCGCCGCGCCCACCTGATTCACCGCTCTCACGATTTCGTCCAACGTGGTGCCCGGACCGAACTTGAACATCGGCTTGGCCTCCTGCTTGGCCTTGACGGTCGACTGGGGCGTCACCACCGTCTGCCCACCCGACAAGGGATTGGGCTGGCTTACCTGCGGGTCCTCGCTGATGGTCACGGTCAGGCTGCCCTGGGTCACCGCCGCCGGCGAGACCTTGACGTTCTGGCCGATGACGATGGTCCCGGTGCGGGAGTTGACGATGACCTTGGCCACCGCCTGCCCCGGATCGACCTCCATGTTCTCCAGGATCGAGATGTAGTCGACGCGCTGGCTGGGATCCACCGGCGCCGTGACGCGAATCGATCCGGCATCAACAGCTGATGCAACACCCGCGCCAAGTGTCTCGTTGATCTTGTCGACGATGCGTTTGGCGGTGGTGAAGTCGCTGCGATTCAGGTCCAGCGTGATGCTGTTGCCCTGGTCGAAGCCACTCGGCACCGGTCGCTCGACAGTGGCCCCATTGGGAATGCGCCCGGACGACGGAACGTTGACGGTGATCTTCGAACCGTCACGGCCTTCAGCGTCAAAACCCCCGACCACTAGGTTGCCTTGGGCGATGGCGTAGATCTGACCATCGATACCCTTGAGCGGCGAGAGCAGCAGGCTGCCGCCTCTCAGGCTCTTGGAGTTGCCGATGGAGGACACCGTGATATCGATGGTCTGACCGGGCTTGGAAAAGGCCGGCAGATCGGCATGGATGGATACCGCCGCGACGTTCTTCAGCTGCGCCGTGGTGCCCGGCGGCACCTTGATGCCGAACTGCGCCAGCATGTTGTTGAAGGTCTGCACGGTGAAGGGCGTCTGGGTGGTCTGGTCACCGGTACCGGGCAGCCCCACTACCAGGCCGTAGCCAATCAGCTGGTTGGTCCGCACACCCTGGATGCTGGCGATGTCCTTCAGGCGATCCGCCTGGGCCAGCGGCATGACCAGGGCCAGGGCGGCAGCGGCGATGAGGCTCTTGAACATGGCGCTCATCCTCAGAAGGGCACCAGGGGGCTGCCGAAGAGCTGGCTCAGCCAGCCCGGCTGACTGGCATCGGCGAAGGCGCCAGTGCCCGAATAGGTGATACGTGCATCGGCTACGCGGGTGGAGGACACGGTGTTGTCGGTGGCGATGTCGTCGGCGCGGACCATGCCCTGGATGCGCATGAGTTCGTTGCCGGTGTTGAGGGTCAACCACTTCTCGCCACGCACTACCAGGATGCCATTGGGCAGCACTTCGGCGATGGTCACGGTCAACGAGCCGGACAGGCTGTTGCCCTGGGCCGCCGTGGACTTGCCGGTGTTGGAGCGGTTACCGGAGAAACCGGCGTCAAGACTCAAGTCGCCATCGGCCAGCGGATTGGGAATCGAGGGCTTGGCGCCGAACAGCGAGGTCAGCCCCAGAGTCGCCTTGGTGTTCTTGGCGATGTCGGAACTGGCGTTCTTGCTGGCCTGGGTCCGCTCCTGCAGGGTGATGGTGATGATGTCGCCGATGCGGAAAGCCTTGCGGTCGGTATAGAGATTCTGCTCGAACCCCGACTGGAAGATGGCGCCGTTGTTCTGTGCGGCTGGCACCGGGGTACGCGGCAGCACCGGGGCGTAGTAGGGATCGTTCGGCTTGGCGGCCGGGGCTACGCATCCTGCGAGTACGAGCGCTCCCAGGAGCGGGGCGACGGCGAATAGAGGTTTCATGGAGCGCGTCCTCACAGGGGATTAGAGCTGCTGGGTAACGAAGCCGAGCATCTGATCGGCGGTGGAAATGACCTTGGAGTTCATCTCGTAGGCGCGCTGGGTGGTGATCATGTTCACCAGCTCCTCGACCGTGCTCACGTTGGAGTTTTCCAGGGTGCTCTGCAGCACGGTGCCAAGGCCGTTCAAGCCCGGGGTACCGACCTGAGGCGCGCCGCTGGACGCGGTCTCGCTGAACAGGTTCTGGCCCACGGCCTGGAGGCCGCCCGGGTTGACGAACTGGGCGATCTGCAGGTTGCCGATGACCTGGGGCGCGGCCTGACCGGCGGTGGTGACCGACACGGTGCCGTCTTCGCCGACGGTAAAGGTCTTGGTGTCGGCAGGCAGCACGATGGCAGGCTGTAGTGCGAAGCCATTGGCGGTGACCAGCTGGCCATCGGCATTGAGGTGAAAGGTGCCGTCACGGGTGTAGTTGATGGTCCCGTCGGGCATGGTCACCTGGAAGAAGCCATCGCCGTTGACAGCCATGTCCAGCGGCTGGTCGGTGGTCTGCAGCGAACCCTCGGTGAAGTTCTTCTGGGTGCCGACGATGCGCACACCGGTACCCAGCTGCAGGCCGGAGGGGAGCTGGTTGTCCTGGGTGGACTGGGCGCCGGGCTGGCGGCGGATCTGGTACAGCAGGTCCTGGAATTCGGCGCGATCGCGCTTGAAGCCCGTGGTGGACACGTTGGCCAGGTTGTTGGAGATGGTGGTGAGGTTCATGTCCTGGGCGGACAGACCGGTCTTGGCGACCCACAGTGACGACATCATGCTGGTATTCCTCGAAGTGCCGGTTTTACGTCGGCGCTAGCCGTTATCAGGAGAATTGCAAAACCTTTGCCATCGCCGCGTCGTTGTCTTCCGCGCTGCGCATCATCTTTACCTGCAGCTCGAACTGGCGGGACAGCGACAGGATCGAGGTCATTTCCTCCGCCGCATTGACGTTGCTCGACTCGACGAAGCCGGAGACCAGGGAGACGTTGGCATCCATGGGCGGCGCTGCCTGGCCCTGCTTCATGTGCAGCAGGCCGTCGAGCCCCTTTTCCATCTGCTTGGTGTCGGGATTGACCAGCTTGATGCGGTCGACCTGGGCCAGGGCATTGGCCGCCTGGCCGGAGCCGCGCACGGTGATGCTGCCGTCCTGACCGATTTCCACTTTGGAAGCAGGCGGCACGGCAATGGGACCGCCATTGCCGAGCACCGGCAAACCGCTGCCGGTCCGCAGCATGCCAAGGGGGTCGATCTGCAGGCTGGAGGTGCGCACATAGGCCTCCTTGCCGGAGGGATCCTGGACCGCGACGAAGCCCGGCCCCTGGATGGCCACGTCCAGGTCACGGCCCGTCTCCTGCAGCGCGCCAGGGGTGAAGTCCGTCGCCGGCCGCTCACTCATGGAGTAGACGCGCGACGGCATGGTCTCGCCGAACACCTGCATCGAGCGCGCCTGTTCGAGATCCTTGCGGAATCCCGAAGTCGAGACGTTGGCCAGGTTGTTGGCGTGGGCGCGCTGGGCCATCTCGTTCTGGCTGGCGCCGGTCATGGCGACGTACAGCAGCTTGTCCATCTGATCCTCCGACGGCGGCAGATTGCCGCCAAGCTTGCGTTCGGAGGTTCTTTAGCAAGCGCCGTTCCAAAAACTGAAAACCTTTTAAAATCAGTAGCCTGAAAATAGAAAAGCCTCCCGAGGGAGGCTTTTCCTGACGCCGAAGCGGCAAGCCGTCAGAGAAACGACATCAACGCAGGTTGATGATGGTCTGGGTAATGGCGTTCTCGGTCTCGATGGTCTTGGCGTTGGCCTGGTAGTTGCGCTGCGCCACGATCATGTCGACCAGCTCGGTGGAGATGTCCACGTTGGATGCCTCCAGAGCACCGGACTGCAGGGCACCCAGGGTGCCGGAGCGCGGTGTGCCGACTACTGGCTGACCCGATTCCGACGACTCGGTCCAGGAGGTCTTGCCCATGGGGGTCAGGCCCTGGACGTTGGCGAAGTTGGCCAGCACGACCTGACCCTGCACCTTGGACTGACCATTGGTGTAACGTGCGAAGATCTGGCCGGTATCGTCGATTTCCAGACCGGACAGCTGGCCCGTGGTGTAGCCGTCCTGGTTGACGCTGGTCACGGCGAAGGCACTGCTGTATTGGGTCGAGCCGCGCATGTCCAAGGTTATGCCGGCCGGGTTGGCGACAGCGCCATTGGAGGCCCAGGTCGCCGGGGTACCGCCGTTGGAGATGGCCGGGACCCAGTTGTCCAGCTTGAGCACGCCCTCGAAGGTGTTGGTGGTGGCGTTATTGACCTGCTTGAGATCGGTCGAGGCCACCTTGCCGCCATCGAGCGCGCCGCTGCTGGTGAACGGCAAGGTCACGGTGTAGGGCGTAGCAACCTTGGTGGTCGCGTCTTCCTTGGTGGGATCGCCCGGATTGCGGCCGTCGATCAGCACGTTCATGGTCCAGGAGTTGTTCGCGCCCTTGACGAAATACTGCGACAGGACGTGGGCGTTGCCCTGGCTGTCGTAGATGTTCACCGAGGTCGAGGAGTTGTAGCTGGTCGGATCGGACGGATTGAACGGGGTGGTGGTCGGCGTCGTCTGGGTCGAGTTCAGGTTGACCGTCTGCTTGATCGAGCTGGATGCCTTAGGGGCCTGGCTAGCCGTCTCGATGCGCAGGTCGCTACGCACGCCCGGCTGCAGCAGACCCTGGTCGTTGGTGGTGTAGCCCTGCAGCTTGTAGCCGTTGTTGTCGACGATGAAGCCTTGCTTGTCGGTCCCGAAGTAACCGGCACGGGTGTACTGGATGGCGCCATTGTTGCTGGTGACGAAAAAACCGTTACCGTTAATGCCCATGTCCAGCGCGTTCTGCGTGGAATCGATGGTGCCCTGGTTGAACAGCTGGCCGACGTTGCCCAGCAGCACGCCGCTGCCCTGGGCATTCTTGCCGGTACCCAGGACCGAGGCGGCATAGAGGTCCTGGAACTCCGCCCGGGACTGCTTGAAGCCGACGGTGCTGGCGTTGGCGATGTTATTGCCGGTGATGTTGAGGTCACTGGACGCGGCCTTGATGCCGCTCAAACCGATATTGAAAGACATGCTGGATTCCTCTCTTGTGCCGCGCCTTACTGGCCGACCGCCTGGACTTTGGAGATGCCGATACTGCCGACGCCGGCAAGGTTGAGTGTCATTTCGCCGCCGTTCTGCCCGAGCGTCACACTGTCGACGTTGGCTGGCAGACTGGTCTTCATGGCCGTGGTGGTGTCGTTCACGTTCGCCTGGGCCTCGAAGCGGTAGGTGCCGGCAGCCAGCTTCTTGCCGCTGGCATCGGTGCCGTCCCAGGTGAAGTTCACCAGGCCACTGGATTGCTGCCCCAGGTTTAGACGATTTACCTGACTGCCCGCGTCGTTGTAGACGTTGACCCAAACGTTCGGACTGGAAGCGGTCAGGTTGAGCGCCCCCTTGAAGTCCGCACTGGTGTCCACCTTGACCTTGTCGGTATCGACGATCACCTTGCGACCAACCAGAGTGGAAGCCTGCAGTGCCTGGGAAGACTGACTACCGGAGAGAATCGAGCCGACGCTGGTATTCAGGTTGGTGATGCCCTCGACGGTACTGAACTGCGCCAGCTGGGCGATGAATTCGCCGTTGCCCTGCGGCTCCAGCGGATTCTGGTTGTTCATCTGAGCAACCATCAGCTTGAGGAACTCGTCCTTGCCGAGCTTGCCACCCTTCTTGCCATCGCTGGCGGTGGTTTCGGCGGACGTGCCGGTCTTGTTGACGGAGTACTTGTCGAGTACCGATTGAGCGGTGGAGTTGGTCGTGCTGATGGCCATGGCGCCGGTTCCTTACTGACCGAGGGTCAGTACCTTCTGCATCATCTGTTTGGCGGTATTCATCATTTCCGCGTTGGTCTGGAAGGCGCGACTGGCCGAAATCATGTCGGCCATCTCCTCCACCACGTTCACGTTGGGGTAATAGACGTAGCCTTCCTTGTCCGCCATGGGATGATTGGGCTCGTAGCGCTTCTGCACCTCGCTCGGATCCTCGACGATACCCTTGACCTCCACCCCGACCCCGGCCTGGCCCTGGTCGTCGAACAGCGAAGCACCGCCCTGGGCCGCGTTGAACTGGGCAGCGAACACCGGATGCCGCGCCTTGTAGGTCTGATCGACGCTGGAGGAGACGGAGTCGGCGTTGGCCATGTTGCTGGCCACGGTATTGAGGCGCACGTTCTGGGCGCTCATGCCGCTACCGGCGATGTTGAACAGCGAACTCAGGGACATGGCTATTCTCCGCGCAGGGCCGACATCAGCCCCTTGAACTTGCTATTGAGCAGGGTGAAGCTGGCCTGGAAATTCATCGCGTTCTCGGCGTAGTTGGCCTGTTCGACCTGCGCATCCACGGTGTTCTGGTCCACCGAGGGCTGCGTGGGGATGCGATACTTCAAGGCCGAGTCGCCCATGCCCATGTCGAAGCCTTCGGCAGCGATATGGCGGCTGTTGGTGGTTTCCAGCTGATAGTGGCCGGAAGCCCCTGGCGCGCTCTTGGCCGCCTGCTCTGCCATGACGGCGCTGAAATCCAGATCCCGCGCCTTGTAGCCCGGGGTATCGGCATTGGCGATGTTGTTGCCCAATACTTCGGCGCGCTGCGAACGGAAGTTGAGCGCCTGCTCGTGCAACCCGAGTGCTTTGTCGAAACTGATGCTCATGTCGAGAGACCTTTGACGTGGCTTGCAAGCGATTTAGCAAGGCCCGTGCCAGTATCCAACATCCATCTAAATCAAGGGCTTAGCGCGACGCGGCAGTCAGAACGACGGCAAGCGGCAAGGTTTTTCCGCCACCTTTGCCGGCCCCCGAGGCAGGCGCGGCAAAACTTTGGCGCAAAAGAAAGGGCAGACCTGGGTCTGCCCTTTGGGTGTCCATCGACCGGCCTATTTGGCCTTGTAGATGATGCCCGGATTGCACTGCACCATCTGATAGAGATCCGGCAAGCCGTTGAGGGCTTCGGACGCACCCAGGAACAGATAGCCGCCCGGCTTGAGAGTGGCATGGATGCGGGTGAGGATGTCCTTCTTCACGTCAGCGGAGAAGTAGATGAGCACGTTGCGGCAGAACACCATGTCGAACTTGCCGAGGCTGGCATAGCTGTCCAATAGATTCAGGGCGCGGAATTCGATCCGACTGCGAATCGTCGGCTTGACCGCCCAGCGATTTGGCTGGAGCACGTCGAAGTAGCGCTGCAGGCGTTCCTGGGACAGACCGCGACCGATGGCCAGAGAATCGTATTCACCGGATTTCGCCGCCGTGAGAATGGCACCGGACAGATCGGTCGCCACGATCTGCATGCCGCCACGCCCCTGCCCTGCCGCGCTGCGCTCGAATTCGTCCATGGTCATGGACAGCGAATAAGGCTCCTGCCCCGACGAGCAGGCCGCCGACCAGACCCGCAGGCGCTGGCCGAAGGTGTTCTTGGTCAATTCGGGCAGGAGGCGGTTCTTGAGCACCTCGAAGGGATAGGTGTCGCGAAACCAGAGGGTTTCGTTGGTCGTCATCGCATCGATGACCTTTTCCCGCAAACCGCCGCGGGGCTGCATCTGGATGCGCTGCACCAACTCCGACAACGTCTTGATCCCCTCGGTCTCCATCAGCTTGTTGAGCCGACTGGAGACGAGGTACTGCTTGTTGTCACCGAGCAGGATCCCGCTGGATTTCTCGAGGAAATCACGAAAAAGCACAAAATCCGCGTTGACTGCTGACACTGCCGCTCCGCCTTCTGGATACCGGGATAGAGACGCCTTCACCTAGTGACTGTCGACCGCGTTGATGCGCTCGGCTACCCGGGAGGCAAGATCATCGGGACGGAACTTGGCCAGGAAGTCGTCCGCACCGACCTTCTTGACCATCGCCTGGTTGAAGACGCCGGACAAGGAGGTATGCAGCAGTATATGCACTTTCTGCATCCGCGGATCATGACGGATTTCCGCCGTCAGGGTGTAGCCGTCCATTTCCGGCATCTCGATGTCGGAAATGATCATCAGCAATTCCTCTTCCGGGCGCTTGCCTTCAGCCACCATGGCCTGCAGGTAGTTCAGCGCCTGACGACCGTCGTTGAGGGAAATGACCTCTACCCCGACGGTTTCCAGGCAGCGGCTCACCTGCTTGCGCGCCACCGAGGAGTCATCGACGATCAGGACGCGCTTGGTGACGGCCTTGGCCTGTACCATTTCGCTGATGACGCCGGCCGACACCGTTTCGACGGAAGGCGCCACTTCGGACAGGATCTTCTCCACGTCGATGATCTCGACGAGCTGGTTGTCGACGCGGGTAACGGCGGTAAGGTAGTGATCACGCCCGGTGCCCTTGGGCGGCGGGTTGATGCCTTCCCAGTTCATGTTGACGATGCGCTCCACCGAACGCACCAGAAAGCCCTGCACCTTGGTGTTGTACTCGGTAATGATCACGAAGCAATTGTTGATGTCCGGCAACCCGCGGCGACCGGTGGCCATGGCCAGGTCGATGATGGGAAAGGTGCCGCCACGAATGCTGGCCACGCCTCGTACCACCGGACTCGATTTCGGCATCACGGTGAGCTTGGGGCACTGCAGCACCTCCTTCACCTTGAAGACGTTGATGCCGTAGAGCTGCGAGCCGTCCAGGCGGAACAGCAGCAGTTCCAGACGGTTCTGGCCCACCAGTTGGGTACGTTGGTTGACTGCGTCCAATACACCAGCCATTTGGCGACTCCTCTCGTTGCCACAGACCGGTTGAAAAACTCGGCACAGGGCTTGCTTAGATGTGACTCATGAAGATCGAAGCGACGTGTTTCCGACCTATGAAAACCTCTTGCCGCTGGGCTGCGAATCTTGTGTTGATCCTGACATGCCTGGGCGGAAAGGCCTATGCAGAAGGCGACTACACCTCATCTGACGAACTTATCGGCGCTGTCGAAAGTTTTCTTGAGGAGCGCGTGCAGGAATATTTGCTGGAGACCAGTTCCAACGCACGCCACGAAAATCAGATCAACTCGTTGGATCCCCGGTTACGCCTGGCGGCCTGCGACAAACCCCTGACGCTTTCACAGCAAGGCAACCCCACGCCGGTGGGCCGGATCAACATCAAGGTCCGCTGCGAAGGCAGCAGTCCCTGGACGGTGTTCGTGCCGGTCCAGGTCAAGCTGTATCGGCCCGTGGTGGTTACCCTGCAGCCCCTGCTGCGCGGTGCGGTGCTGGATGACCAGAACGTGGCCCTGGTGGAGCGAGACGTCGGCACCCTGACCCAGGGTTATCTGACCAGCCTGGAACAGGTGCTGGGGACCCAACTGAAACGCCAGGTGGTCAGCGGGCAGGTCATGGCGCCTTCCTTTATCGAGCAAGCAGAACTCATTCGCAAGGGTGAACAGGTGGTCATCAATGCCCGTAGCGCCTCCTTCAGCATTCGCATGCAGGGCGAAGCCCTCAGCGCGGGCGCCAAGGACGAGGAAATCCGCGTACGCAACCTGAGTTCGAACCGGGTGATCCGCGGTCGGGTGGTCGATCAGGGGCAGGTGGAGGTAGCGCTTTAGCGAGAGCGGCAAAAGGAGTACCTTGAACGTCCGCATCCTGAACCTCTGCGTGCCATCCTGTCGAAGGATGTGACACGGCGCACAGGTCTACGGCTAAAGTTTCGGCTCAGCACGCCGATAAGCCGGATATGCGAACGAGACGACACGAGGATCTCCACTCATGGCTCTAGATATCAATCGCCTGAATTCGTCCTCTACTGCAGGCATAGGCAACACCAAGGCTGCCTCTACCAAGGACGTATCCACGGCTCAGACCAGCGACGTCAAGGCCACCCAAGGCACCGCCTCCGGCGAGTCGGTGAGCTTGAGCGCTGAAGCCAAGCAACTGAGTTCCCTGACCGCAGGGCTCAAGGATCTGCCGGTGGTCGACAGCGACAAGGTCAGCCGCCTGAAACAGGCCATCGCCGATGGCTCATACAAGGTCGACAGCCAGAAGGTGGCCGACAAGCTGATGGCGTTCGAGTCCTGACGCCCGGTTCGGCATGGCCCTTCTGACGATCGCCGTTAACGTTCGAACGGAAACCGCGCCATGCCCAGTGCTACCTTGCTCGACATCACCCGCCACGACATCGACCTGAGCGAACAACTGCTGGCTCTGATCGAGCAGGAGTTCCAAGCCTTGAGTGAGCGCCAGCTCGATCGGCTGGAAGCGCTGCTGGGCCCCAAGCAGATCCTGCTCAAGCAGCTCGACCAGCATGCCCAGCAGCGCACCGTCCTGCTTCAGGCTCAGGGTTTGCGGGCGGATCTGCCGGGCTTGCAGGCCTATGCCGCCCGACAGCCCGATGGCGAGGAACTGCTGGCTCTCTCCAGTCAGCTCGCGCAGCTCATGGAGCAATGCAAAGCCCATAACGTCCGCAATGGCCAAATCATCCAGGCCAATCGTTTCGTGGTGGGCAAGTTGCTGAATGTGCTGCAGGGTACCTCGGCGCCCACGCTGTACAACCGTCGCGGTAACCAGACCGGCGGTGGCTATCAGCGCCCGCTGAGCTCGGCGTGAGCAGTGGATTTTTCTCACAGCGCGTTTTTCGCTGTACAGCTGGCCGTTAGCCATTATCCTTGCTGACCGCTGTTTACAGGAGTTTCCAGGTGCAAGGCTCTTCCGCTAGCGACAATGCCCCCCAACCCCCCCAGGTCTATCGCTCCAAGGGCGAGATCCTGGCGTGTCTGCGGCCGGCGCAACAGCAGCACATCCCGCTGCGGATCACCTTCAATCGCCAAGGGCAGCAATTCCAGAGCTTCGTCGTCGAGATCGACGAAGCCAAGGGCCTGATCGCGCTGGACGAATTCATTCCCCGTGAGGCCGAACGCCTGCTGGAGCAAGGTCAGTCCTTTCGGGTGGACAGCTTTCACGAAGGTATCAAGGTCACCTGGCAGATCGACCGTCCGGTCGAGTTCAGCGAACTGGACGGCACGCGGTGCTACTGGATCGGCCTGCCCGCGGAGCTCACCTATCACCAGCGGCGCAATGCCTATCGGGTCAAGTTGCTGTTGACCCAGCCCGCCACTGCAGAACTGAGTCAGGGCAGCAGCCAGATCCAGTTGCGCGGCCAGTTGATCGACCTGTCAGCCACGGGCTGCAAGCTGCGCTTTCCCGGTAATGTCACCCATCTGCTGCAGCCGGGTCAGCAGGTGCAGAGCTTTACCGCCGAACTGCCCATTGGGGCCATCAATACCCCGGTGACCATTCGCCACGTGGCCTGCACGGAGCGTATGGAATTCAGCGACGTCGGTGTCTGCTTCAACAGCCTGACGGGCGCTGCGCAGCGTCAGATCGAGCGTTTCATCTATCAGTTGCAGCGAGAAAATCGTCGCTTCGAGTGACCGACCGGACGCCCACGACTACTGGGCGCCCTCCTCCACCTCTCAAGTCGCCTTGGGCTCAGCTGGGTTCTGCGGGAACTCGATCTCCTCCTGCAGAGGTGCCCCCTCCTCGGCAGGTTCTTCCTCCACCACCGGCTCGCTGTGCATCTGCTCCTGCACCACCTGGCTGTCGACGCGGGGATCCAGGGCCGCCGCTAGCGGTGAACTGGTCGATCCTTCGGGCATCTGCACATGACTCAGCGGCGCCTCGTCGACCAGGTGCTTGCCGGTGACCGCATCCGGACGGATGCGCCAGATCAGGATCGCGCCGCAGAGCACGACGAAGGCATAGAGCATGTTGGGCCCGACCAGATTCATCAGAGCCCCCACCACCAGCGGACCGATACAGGCACCGATGCCAAAGGTCACCAGCAGCATGGCACTCAGGGATACCCGCCGCTCCCCCTCGATATGGTCATTGGACAGCGCCACCGCCAGCGGATAGAGCACGAATTGCAGCAGGCTGGCGATAAGGCCGAGGGGGAGCAGCACCACCGGCGGCACATGGGGCAGCACGGCCAGCGGCAGCGCAGCCAGGGTCAGGGCGATGGCCACCACCCGGATCAGCCAGCTGCGATCATGGCGGTCCGAGAGCCAGCCAATCGGCCACTGGGCGATCAGGCCGGCAAAGATGCAACAGGCCATGAATAGGCCGATGCGTTCGGTAGGCAGGCCCTGGGCGCTGGCATAGAGCGGCGCCAGACCATAGAAGGAGCCGATCACCAGTCCCGCCACCAGGGTGGTGGTCAGCGACTGCGGAATCCGCTGGATGAAGAACGTGGGTTCCAGCGGCGCAGGCTTGAGCGGCGCCGGGTGGATCTTGCCGGTGACCGCTACTGGCACCAGGCACAGGGCATAGCAGATGGCGACCAGCATCAGCTTGTCGACGCCCAGATCGGGCGAGACCACCAGCACCACTTGGCCCAGCGCCAGGCCGAGATAGGAGGCGGTCATGTAGCCGGAAAAGACCTTGCCGCGCTCGCCAGGGCCGGCCTGCTCGTTGAGCCAGCTTTCCAGCACCATGTACTGACACATCATGCCCATGCCGATGAGCACCCTGAGCGCCAGCCACATCGGTAGCCAGGGCAGCAAGCCGATGCCCAGCACCGCGGCGCCGACGACGCCGGCGCAGGTCACATAGGCACGGATATGGCCGACCTTGGCGATCAGCCGATGCCCGAGCTTGCCGCCTATCACCAGTCCCGCGTAATAGGCGGCGGTCAGGGCACCGACCCAGAGTCCCTGCACCTGATCGGCGGCCAGTCGCAGCCCCAGATAGGTACTCAGCAGACCGGTCCCGATCAACATCAACAGCGTCGCGAAATAGAGCCCGCGAAACGCCGACAGCACACGCACCATTGCCTACTCCATCGTCTCTTGCGCACCCGGCAAGCGCGACGGGATCAGCTTCGTCGTTGCGCCGCCAGCTGGGCGTCCTCGCCCAGGCGTGGGTTGTAGTGGCCTGCACAGGCCTTCATCAGTACCTGCAGCACCGACAGATTACCTCTGACGCTGCTGATCTTGGTGGGTACCTCGCCCTTCGGATAGCGCCGCACGGTGGGGAGTTCCACGCAGCGATAGCCCAATTTCGGTACCCGATAGGAAAGATAGGCCAACAACTCGTAGGTGGTGAACTCGTCGCGGAACGGCGCCACCCGCGGATCCAGCAGCATGGCCCGGCTGTAGGCGCGGAAACCCTGGGTGGTGTCGGTCCAGTGGAAACCCGAGGCCAGGCTCAGCATGGGCGCATGGATGAAGCGAATGGCGAAGTCGCGGGACTTGGGCGTGTTCTCCGCCACACCGCCGGCCAGAAAGCGCGAGGCCTGGACGAAATCGTAGCCCTGCTCGATGGCGTCGATGAAGCGCGGGATGGCGTCCGGATCGTCCTTGTCGTTGCCATCGATGGTCACGATGCCGGTATAACCCTCGTCGAGCACGAAGGCATAGGCGCAGCGCAACTGGGAGCTGAGCTTGCCCGATGCGGTCTTGACCAGCAGCCCGCGGACGCCCAGTTCCTGCAGCCGCTGCGGCTCCAGCGAGCCATCGGTGCTGCCACCGTCGACGATGATCACATCGGCGATGTCGGCGATCTTGACCGCCGCCATGCGCCGCAGGAGGTTGAGGATCCGCTCGCCTTCGTTGATGACCGGAATCACCACGCAGTGCGGACGGCTGCGACCGTTCCAGAAGGTCGTCGAATAGCTGGGCACCTGCCAGAGGGCGCGCTCGGTGGCGGGAATTGCAGTAGTCATAGGTCCTCCAGGTTCAACCGACACGGGCCGTGATGAGGGCGACGCCGGCGATGATCAGGACGATGCCTGCCGCCGTGGTCCAGGGAAAGGCTTCGCGAAAGATCACCACCGACAGCAGGGCGACGCTGGCGATGGCGCCGGCCGTCAGCACCGGATGTGCCACGTTCAGCGGCAGCTTGGCAAGGGCGGCGGCGTACAGCAGAAAGGCCAGGCCATACATGAACAGCCCCAGCCAGAACGGCCAGTTGGCCAGGGCACCCATGGGATCGCTCAGACTGGGAAAGCGGCGCGGCGGCAACATGGCCAGCTTCACCAGCACGCTCGCCGAGGCGTTGGAAGCGATGCCCAGGATCAGGATCAGCCACTTCATGCCGCGGCCTCCGGCAGCTCACGATAGGCCTTGACCGCGACCTGAACGCCACGCTCCAGCGCGGCCAGGTTGGAGCCCTGCTTGGCCGGCAGCATCTCGATGCTGACCACCTGCTCCGGCAGCCGCCGGGTCAGGGCGAAGGCGATGCCGTCGTGGTTGGTACCACCCTCCCCCAGGGTCACCAGATCCGGCTCGCTGGCATGGACATGACCGATCAGTTCGGCATGCTCTTCGAGCACCCGTGCGGCATCTTCCTCGTTGATGGTCAGGGCGCCGGTGTCGAGTTGCATGCGGATCGCCGGATGCTCCACGGCGCGCACCACAGCGGCGGTGGATTCGCTGTCGGTCATGAAGTTGGCGCCATAGCGCGGCGGATTCGGCTCCAGGCAGATCTGCACGCCATGGGCCGTGGCCACATCGCCCAGACGGCGGAAGAAGTCGCGTGCCTGCACCAGGGCTTCTTCGTCGCTCAGCCCGGAGCGATCGCGATTGCGCGGCGAGCCGAATACCAGGCGCGTTGCCCCCAGGCCCTCGGCCACCCGGCAGACGCCTTCCAGCTGCGCCAGCAACGCACGCTGGATGTCGTCGCTACCGAAGACGTTGAGTCCCGTGGTACCGAACAGTAGCGCCTGCATGCCGGTGATCTCGATACCCCGGGCCTGCCACTGCTGCCGCACTGCCTGGATCTCCTGGGCGGTGGCCGTCTTGGGATCGGCGAAATACTTGCCGGGGGCGATGTCGATGGCATCCACTCGATGCTGTTGCAGGATCTCGGCGACCATGGCGTCGTCGGCCACGTCCCAAGCGATATTGGAAATGGCGATGCGCATCACTGACCCTCCGCCTTGATGACCGGAGGTTCCGACTGGGCGTAAGCCCGTACCGCGAGCAGGGTGTCGCGTGCGCTGTACTGGTAGCCGTCACGGCCGCCGAAGACCTCGGCATGCACGCTGCGGAAATCGTAGCGCGCGGGCGTACCGTCCAGGGTGTTGCCGAATTCGCGTCCAAAGCCCTGACGGGCGATGTCCGCCACGCTGATGGGCGCGGCCGTCAGGTGCACCAGCTCCAGCCCGGCCGCCTGGGCGGTCTGGATGTCATAACCCAGGTTGACCATCGGATAGAACTGGAAGACGCCGCGGCTTTCCACCGCGTGCAGGTTGTTGTCGTTGAGCAGGTCGTAGATCACGTTCTTGCGCAGCCCCGGCCCGACCAGGCCCGGCAGGCGAACGATCAGCGCCTTGGCGAAATGCTCACGGACGAACTGTTCCAGTCGATAGCGATTGGCGCCATAGGCGTGCAGCCCCTCTTCGTCCACCGCGGTGGTTTCATCCACGCCGAGTGGCTGGTTGAAGACATCCACGGTGCTGATCAGCACGAAGGAATCACACTGGATCCGCGAGAGATGATCGATCAGGCCATCGATCTTCTGGCGATCGGCCTCAGGATCGCGGTTGGCGATCCATTTCTGCGCGGGGGCACCGGCGCAGATGACCTGGCCATAGGGCTGGTCGCCGATCTGGTCGATATTGGTGGAGCGAAACAGCGCGCCGAAGGCCTTCTGCTTGAGCAGCGTCGACCCTACGAAGCCGCTGTACCCTATCAATGCGTCGGTCTTCATGTTGCTCACCCCTTGGTCTTGAATCTCAGGCAATAGTCCACTTGGCACTCCTCGACGGGATATCGCGCGTCCAGGTAGGCCTTGAGTCGTGGAAACTTGTCGTGCATGGAAATGTTGTTCAGGTTGAACGACCAGAAGGTCGTCGAATACACCACCGCCGGCGGATCGGCGTGCTGCAGATCGCTGAGCAGGTCCGCCTCGTAGGGCGGCGTGGCATAGACCGGATAGATGTACTTGGTGCAGGCCGGCAGATCGGTCACCCCGTTGATGACCCCGTTGTTGGCCAGGTCGAACACGCACTGGGCGCCACTTTCCTGCAGACGGCGCGAAGCCCATTGCACCCCGGGTGTCGCCAGCGCCGCGTCATCCGGCAAGGCGGTCAGCGCTGGCACCCAGGCGAGCCCCTGGGCCCACACCCGCTCCACCGGCGATTTGTACAGATTGAAAGCAGCGAGCAGCACCAGCAGCGCCGCCAATGCCGGCACCAGCAGCCGCCGGCTGAAGGCCAGCAGGGCACCCGCCAGCAACACCGCGAAGAACGGTGAGGGATTAAGCCCGACCAGCCCGAGCAGTACGGAAGCCACAATGGCGGCTGCTGCCGCCCGTGGATGGGCCGAGAGATCCCAGCCGCCATTGCGCGCAAGGCGCTGCCGACGGGCGGCATAGAGCAGGCTCAGCAAGGGCACCCAGAAACCCATCTGGATATGCTGAAAGTCCGCGCGATTGACCCCGATCTTGAAGAAGATCGCGAGCAGCACCGCCAGGGCGCCAATCAGCGGCAGGTCTTCGCTCCAACGCCACGGCCAGGGCAGGCAGCGGATCAGGGCGAAACCTGCCAGGGCCGTGGGCACTACCAGGAGCAAGCTCAGCGCCAGAGGACGGGCGCTCAGGCCATAGCCCCACTGGGAAGAGGTTTCCAGCAGGAAGGTCAGGTTCTTGACGTAGTCGGTCAGGGCGAAGAAATCGGTACCAAAGCCAAGCCAGGCAATGGTCGCCGCGAAACTCAGGATCGATAGCAGATGCCGCCGTTGCAGCAACAAGGCGAGTACTACCGCCGAGCCGATGGCCAGCACCCCGGCGATGCCGCGGTCATAGGACCAGAACAGATTGAAGCCCGCCGCCAGCCCCAGCGACACCTCGCACACCAGGCGTCGCGGCGTGGTCTCCACCTTGCGATGCAGGCAGAACAGGAACAGCGACAACAGCAGGAAGAGATCGCGATAGCCCACCACCTGGGTCGCCAGGGCACCCACGGCGACCAGTAGGATCAGGCGCGCGCGGCCCTTGGGCACGGGGCACAGCAATACCGCCGTGCCCCACAGCAGCAAGGCCGCGCCGGTGTTGCACAGGCCATAGAGGATCTGGGTCACCAGGAAGGTGTGCTGGGCGCCGAACCAGGTCTGCGCCAGCCATACCGGGATGAAATCCAGCCCGCCATGGATGGTGAAGGCATGGGCGCCCGGCTGACTGTGCAGCAGCGTCGGCAGCGTGGCGAAATATTCCCCCTGGTGGAAGGGGTCGAGAATGACGCCCTTGCCGAACAGAAAGAAGTTGATGATGGAAAAGGCCAGAACGCTGATGAAACCGGCGACGCCGGACACCCCCCTGGGTGTCGCTTCAGTGGAAGGGTTCGGCATCGAGGCGCTCCAAGGCATCGAAAATGTTGTCGATCTTGCCGCCCAGCATCGAATAGCAGCCGGGCAACTGGGGGTGTTGTTCGAAGAGGATGGGACGGCCGTCGTCCCCTTCGTTCTTCATCAGGATGGTCTTCACCTCGAACAGCGAATCCCGGTATTCCACCCGTGCCGCCGCCGACATGTAGCGGGCCACATCCCGCACCATCCAGTCCGCCCGCGAGGCACGGTCGTAGTCGTCGAGCAGCGCATAGGGATCGGTGCCATTGGCGTCTTCCCAGTTGAGGTGCGGGGTGTAGCGCACATGGGACAGGGTGTGCAGACCGCGCGCCGGGAAGGGCATCATGGAAAAGAACGGACCATCCATGACCGTCACGCCGAGATTGCGCAGCTCCGGAGGCATCTCCACCAGGGCCATCTCGGTGATCTCGTGACGCAGACGCGTGGTGGTACCGGGGAAATCACCGCCGTACTGGTTAAGACCGCTGTAGGTGCAGTTGAAGAGATAGCGGCAGTGCATCTCCTCCTGCCCGCCCGCTTCGTCCACCACCTCCACGCCCAGACCACCGGTTTCACCACGGATCGCCGTTACTCGACTCTTGAAGCGCAACTCCACGCCGACGGCATCGAGTTCACGACCGACTTCCGCGGCGAGCACCGCGGAGTTGAAGGCATATTCCTCGGTGAGATACACCGACTCGATCAATCGGTCGTCGAACAGTCGACTTAATTCTTCGGGTGCGGGCTGTAAGGAAGCCTCGATACCCTGGCAGAAACGCTCGAACTGTTTGGCCGTCACCTTGGAGTTGTTGCGGGCGATGGCATACAACTTGGTGAAGTCCCGCACCACCACATCGGGATAGTCGCGCAGGAAGCGCGGCAAGTTGACCCGACTGCGAAAGGCCGTGACGAAACTGCGGGGATAGTGATAGCCGTTATGAACCCGAGCCTGATTATGATAAGAGGCGCGCTTCAACAGCCCCTCTTCCCTTTCGATCAGCGTGACTTTCGCAAAGCCTCTCACCCGCATGAGATACAGGGCCGTCATGGCCCCATAGAATCCGCCACCTATGACGATCGCATCTCTCATGATCGTCAGGCCATGCCGGATTGAGTAGCCGGCCTTGCGGCATTACCGCCCTGCACCACTTCGACATTGAGCTTGTCGCGCCGCGTCATGACCGCACTGGTGAACTCCTGGGCGACATGATAGAGCGGCCCTTCGTTGACTCTGTGGGTCAACTGCAGGACATATTCGCCAAGCACCAGCAGGACCAGCGAAATGAGAAAGAACATGCCGGACTGCTGTAATGAAATCGTCACCCAGCCGGGTGCCACGTCATCCTTGAACACGCCGATGGCGATGACGTAGATGGAATAGAGCAGATTGGACAGGGCCCCCACGATGGACAGGAAACTGACCATGCGCATGGGCTTGCGGGTGGAGGACACCAGCAGTCGAGCACCCCGATCGAAACTGCCGGACAGCCGCTTGGGCTTGGTGCTGCGCGGCGGCATGCTGTATTCGAGGTTGATGCGCGAGAACCCTGCGGTGGCGGGTAGATGCCGGTAGGTCAACGCCGGCGCGGGATGGCGCAGGATGTAGTTGATGACCTTCTTGCTGAGCATTCGGAACTGGGGCGCGTCCTTGGCCAGATCCACCCCGTTGAATCTCTTGTAGAGACTGTTGAAGCCATTGGAGCAAAGGCTGTAAGACAGAGTCTGCCGAACTTTCTGCTGATTGTTGGCAAAGACCACGTCTACCCCACCGGCTGCCTGTTGCAACATGTCGGGCAGGAAGGCGATGTCATCGGTTTCCGGATCTATGACGACTGCGAAGTCGCCCAGGGCATTTTCCAACCCCACCCAGGCGGCGGTATCCGAATCCACTTCCTTGGTCAGGGCATATACCTGCAGATTGGGCAGGCCATTGATACTGGTGAGTTGCTTTAATCGAGCTACGCTGTCATCAGAGGAGGCGTTGTCGACGATGATAAGTTCGTAATCACTTACCAAGGGACCGATGACAGTTGCGGCGCGCTCAAGCACGTTTTGCAACTCGGTTGCCTGATTACGAACGACGAAGACGACTGAAAGTAGGACGGGATAAAAGGCCATGACGCGAACCTCCAGAGGCGCTCCAGATTCATGCAATGCAGACGGTTAGCCAACGGAGAGTACAGATAAATTCGACAGGTTTTCTTCTGCTGCTCTACGCTGTGATCACAACCACAAATCGCTGCTGGAAGAGCCTGGAAGTCGGACAAGGTCGCTGTTTTTGCCCTATCCTCCGAACTGCTGTAACGGTTCGGCAAGGGTGCTTGACGGCGTCGGGCCGCGAGGAGAGGTACTGGAAAGGAATCTGGTGTCCCAGAGTGGGGTCGAACCACCAACCTTCCCCTTAGGAGGGGGATGCTCTATCCAATTGAGCTACTGAGACAGGAAAGGGACTCATGTTAACGAGCAGCGAACCGTTTGTCATGTTCCAGCTCGGCTGATCCAGGCGGGCATGCAAGGCTGGCAGAGGAAGGAAGTTCTTCGTTAGCTTTGCAATTTGCCCAGTACGTCGGTAAATTGACGTCAATAAAAACAGACGCCTAGGGACAGGTCGTTACAGAGTCCAAGGTGCCGTGAGTGCTAGCGGAACGAGACGAGGGCTTACGCCTTCACTGATTTTTGACTCCAGATGAAGTACCTCAATGACCCAGGCCATTAGATCCTACTCAAGCCGTACCGCTGACAAATTCGTCGTGCGTCTGCCCGAGGGCATGCGAGAGCGCATCGCGGATGTGGCCCGCAACCATCATCGCAGCATGAACTCCGAGATCATCGCGCGCCTCGAGCAGAGCTTGCAGCAAGAGGGCGCCCTAGGCGACGAACCCGGGCTTCGCCTGGACAGTCCGGAGATCACCGCCAGTGAGCGGGAACTGCTGCAGCGCTTTCGGCAACTCTCGGGTCGACAGCAGAATGCCCTGATCTCGCTGATCGCCCACGACATCGACGCCGCCTCCTGACGGCGTCCGGGCTGCCCCGCACCTGGGCAGCCCGTTGCGGTCCGCCCTGCCCTACATCAGGAACAGGGTGGCGAGTCCCAAGAAGATGAAGAAGCCGCCGCTGTCGGTCACGGCGGTGATCAGTACGCTCGAGCCCATGGCCGGGTCGCGACCGAAGCGCTGCAGGGTCATGGGAATCAGCACCCCCATGAAGGCCGCCAACAGCAGATTGAGAGTCATGGCGCCCATCATCACCAGGCCCAGTGACCAGCTGCTGTAGAGATAGAAGGCCACCAGCCCTATCACCCCACCCCAGATGACCCCATTGCACAGGGCGACGCCCATTTCCTTGCGCAGCAGCCGCGTGGTGCTGGTGACGCTGATCTGCCCCAGCGCCATGGCGCGGACGATCATGGTGATGGCCTGATTGCCCGAGTTGCCGCCGATACCGGCCACGATGGGCATGAGCGCGGCAAGGGCCACCAGCTTCTCGATCGAACCCTCGAAGAGCCCGATGACGCGCGAAGCGATGAAGGCGGTGATGAGGTTGGTGGCCAGCCAGGTCCAGCGATTGCCCACAGACTTCCACACCGAGGCGAAGACGTCTTCGTCTTCGCGCAGACCGGCCATGTTGAGGACTTCGCTTTCGCTTTCCTCGCGGATCAGATCGACCATCTCGTCGATGGTGAGACGACCGATCAGCTTGCCGTTCTTGTCCACTACCGGGGCCGAGACCAGGTCATAACGTTCGAAGGCCTGGGCCGCGTCATAGGCGTCGCCATCCGGATGGAAGGCCACCGCCTCCTTGGCCATGACCTCGACCACCAGCTTGTCCGGATCGTTGACCAGCAATCGCTTGATCGGCAGCACACCCTTGAGGATGCTGTCGTTATCGACCACGAACAGCTTGTCGGTGTGGTCGGGCAACTCCTTGAGCCGGCGCAGGTAGCGCAGCACCACTTCCAGAGCGACGTCGTCGCGGATGGTGACCATCTCGAAGTCCATCAGGGCACCGACCTGATCCTCTTCGTAGGACAGCGCGGAACGCACCCGCTCGCGCTGCTGGGCGTCCAGGGCGTCCATGAGCTCATGGACGACATCGCGCGGCAGGTCCGCGGCCAGATCGGCGAGTTCGTCGGCGTCGAGCTGGCCGGCCACCGCGAGGATTTCCTGATCGTCCATGTCGGCGATCAACGTCTCGCGGACGGCGTCCGAGACTTCCAGTAGGATCTCGCCATCACGCTCGGTCTTGACCAGCCCCCAGACGGTCAGACGATCTTCTTGCGGCAGGGCTTCGAGAATGAAGGCGACGTCGGCCGGGTGCAGCTCGTCTAGGCGGGCACGCAGCTCTTCGAGTCCTTCTTCGGGAATATCGGCGGGGGCTACGGGGGCGCGGTCCTGGTCTTCACGCGCCTCGACAGCGAGGTCGTAGCGCTCCAGCAACTCGACGACCTGGGCGAGCCGCTCCTGCAGCGTCTCGTGGGGCTTTCTGATGTCTGCTTCTTTCACTACGGTCATAGCGCACTCCGGCCCGCCGGCGGAGCGCACCGACGAACCCTATCTCAACAACGGGACGAAAAAGGCGATTGAGTGTTGACTGGGTAAGTCCATAAGGGGGGATGACCACTGCCCCGGCGGGGCTGACGGCGGGGATGATACACCGGACCGGTTGCCGGTGCGAAGGCAAAAGGGTTTCAAAACAGCTATTTGCAAGGGCTTTGGCAGGGTATCGAGACGGCGATTTTGGTTCTCGTGCAGCGACCTTTACTTCGCTAAGCTGGAGGCCTACGTCAAGGAGGACGTCCCATGAAGAAGCTGCTCGTGCTCGGCCTGTTGCTGGGCTGCGACCCGGCCCACTCGGCCACGGTCTATCGCTGCGAAGATGCCAGCGGCCACCTCACCTTTTCCGCCAGCGGCTGCGCTTCGGACAGCGACAGCAGACTGCAACGCGCGGACAACCCCCGTCCGGGTGGCGCCAGGCCCACCCTGATGGCGAAACCCAAAGCCGCACCCCGTAAGGAGGTCTCGCGTGCGCCAACCGTGGTAGCCGCCAAGACGGATGGGTGCGGTGATCGGCTCAGCGCCAGCGAGAAGCGGCAGGCGATCATCCGCGGACAGGTCAGGGTCGGCATGAGCCGAGCGGACGTGGAGAACGCCCTGGGACAACCGCGGCGGATTTCCCAGCTGGATACCCTGACCCGCTATCACTACGACGGACGCCAGCGCAAGGAACGCTCGCGCCTGGTGACCTTCGACGAGCACGGCTGCGTGCGTCGACGCTGACGCACGCAGCCGATCGAGGGCGCCGTCAGAGCACGGCGCGGGGATAGGAGCCAAGGACCTTGAGCGCCACGGCGCCGGTGGACAGGCGCTCCAGCACGTCGCGGATCAGCGGATCGGCCTGGTGGCCGAGGAAATCGATAAAGAAGACGTAGGTCCACTTGCCGCTGCGCGAAGGCCGCGTCTCGATCCGGCTGAGGTCGATGTTGTTGGTGTGGAACGGCAGCAGCAACTCGTGCAGGGCACCCGGCTTGTTCTGCATGGAGACGATGATGGAGGTCTTGTCGTCGCCACTGGGCGGCACGTCCTGATTGCCGATGATGAGGAAGCGCGTGGAGTTGTCCGGGCGATCCTCGATCTTCTGCTGCACCGGGGTGAGGCCATAGAGCGAGGCCGCCATGTCGCCGGCGATGGCCGCGCTGTTCCACTCCCCCTTCACCCGCCGCGCCGCCTCGGCGTTGCTGGCCACCGCCACCCGCTCGACGCTCGGGTAGTAGGAGTCCAGCCACTTGCGGCACTGGGCCAGCGACTGGGCATGGGAATAGATGCGGGTGATGCTGTCGGCCTTGGTGTTCTCGCCGATCAACAGGTGGTGGTGGATGCGCAGCTCCACCTCGCCGCAGATCGACAGGTTGTGCTCGAGGAAGCTGTCCAGGGTGTGGTTGACCGCCCCTTCGGTGGAGTTCTCCACCGGCACCACGCCGAAGTTGGAGGCGCCGGCGGCGACCTCGCGAAAGACCTCGTCGATGGCCGCCATAGGCCGCGTCACCACGGCCTTGCCGAAGTGCTTGAGCGCCGCGGCCTGGGAGAAGGTGCCTTCCGGGCCGAGGTAGGCCACGTGCAGCGGCTCTTCCAGGGCCAGGCAGCAGGACATGATCTCGCGGAACAGCCGCGCCATGTCTTCGTCGCGGACCGGACCGCCGTTGCGCTCCATCACCCGCTTGAGCACCTGGGCCTCGCGCTCGGGTCGGTAGAACACGGGCTTTTCGCCCTCCGCCAGCGTCCCCATCTTGACCCGTGCCACGTCCTGGGCGCAGCGGGCACGTTCGCTGATCAGCTCCTGGATGCGTTCGTCCAGACTGTCGATCCGCAGGCGCAGGGCCTTGAGCTCGTGTTCCGACATGATCAGCCGTGCTCCTTCTCGAATTCGGCCAGATAGGTCACCAGCGCCTGGACGGCTTCCAGGGTGACGGCGTTGTAGATGGAGGCGCGCATACCGCCCACCGAACGGTGCCCCTGCAGATACAGCAGGCCACGTTCCTCGGCGCCTGCCAGGAAGGCCTTGTCCAGGCGCTCGTCGGCCAGGCGGAAGGGCACGTTCATCCAGGAACGGTCGTTCTTGGCGATGGGGTTGCTGTAGAAGTCGCTGGCGTCGATGAAGCCATACAGCAGCTCCTTCTTCTGGCGATTCAGGCGCTCCATGGCGGGCAGACCGCCCTGCTCCTTCAGCCACTTGAACACCAGGCCCGACAGGTACCAGGAGAAGGTGGCCGGGGTGTTGTACATGGAGCCGTTGTCGGCCTCGACCTTGTAGTCCAGCAGCGTCGGGCAGGCGGCGCGGGCGCGACCCAGCAGGTCTTCGCGGACGATCACCACCACCAGGCCGCTGGGCCCGATGTTCTTCTGCGCGCCGGCGTAGATCAGCCCGAAACGCGAGACGTCCAGCGGGCGCGAGAGGATGTCGGAAGAGGCATCCGCCACCAGGGGCACGTCGCCCACATCCGGAATCCAGTCGAATTCCAGGCCGCCGATGGTCTCGTTGGGGGTGTAGTGAACGTAGGCGGCGTCCTTTGACAGCTGCCATTCGCTCTGCGCCGGAATGGCGAAGTAGTCGTAGCCCTTGGCGCTGGCAGCGACGTTGACGGTGCCATAGTGCTGCGCCTGCTCGATGGCCTTGCGCGACCAGATGCCGGTGTCGATGTAGTCGGCGGTGCCGCCCTCGGGCAGCAGGTTCATCGCCAGCTGGGCGAACTGCAGGCTGGCGCCACCCTGCAGGAACAGCACCCTGTAGTTGCTGGGAATGGCCAGCAACTCGCGCAGATCGGCCTCGGCCTGGCTCGAAATGGCGGTGAAGTCTTCACCGCGGTGGCTCATCTCCATTACCGACAGGCCACGGCCCTGCCAATCCAGCAGATCGGCCTGGGCCTGGCGCAGCACAGCTTCGGGCAGGGCCGCCGGGCCGGCGCAGAAGTTGTAGGCACGCTTGCTCATCGCTCGTCATCCTCGTTCGGAAGGTCGTCGCTCGGCACGTCGCTGGCACCGGGCAGCACATCGTCCTGGCCCGGCTCGTGGCTGTCGACCGGCAATTCCTTGTCGAGCAGTTCGTCGTCCAGTTCGGCTTCGTGGTCCAGCAGCTCTTCGTCCACCGAAGGCTCCTGCACCCGCTCCAGGCCCACCAGTTTCTCGCCCTTGCCGAGCTTGATCAGGGTCACGCCCTGGGTGTTACGGCCGGTACGGGAGATGCCCTCGACCGGGGTACGCACCAGGGTGCCCTGGTCGGAGATCAGCATGATCTCTTCGCCGTCCAGTACCTGGATGGCACCGATCAGGGGACCGTTGCGTTCGTTGATGACCATGGCGATCACGCCCTGACCACCGCGACCACGCTGCGGGTATTCGGCCATGGCGGTGCGCTTGCCGAAGCCATTAAGGCTGGCGGTCAGGATCTCGGCGCCCGGCTCGGGGATCAGCATGGAAATCAACCGCTGGTTCTCGGCCAAACGCATGCCGCGCACGCCGCGGGCGGTACGGCCCATGGTGCGCACATGGCGCTCCTTGAAGCGGATGACCTTGCCACCGTCGGAGAACAGCATGACTTCGCGGGCACCGTCGGTGATGGCGGCGGCGATCAGGCTGTCGCCCTCCTCTAGCTTCAGGGCAATCAGGCCGTTGCTGCGCGGACGGCTGAACTGCACCAGCGGGGTCTTCTTCACGGTGCCGTTGCGGGTGGCCATGAAGATGTAGGCACCGGTGGGCTCGTCCTGCTCGGCGTCGAGGAGCTCGCCCTCTTCGCCTTCGACCTCGTCTTCCACCAGCACGGCGTCTTCGATGTCCAGGTTGTCGTCCTGCTCGCCCAGGTCCTCTTCACCGATCGGCGCCTGCTGGCGCACGGCTTCCAGATCGACCGGCAGCATGGCAGTGATGCGCTCGCCTTCGGCCAGCGGCAGTAGGTTGACCAGCGGCCGGCCGCGGGCGGCGCGGGAGGCCTCGGGGATCTCGTAGGTACGCTTCCAGTAGACCTTGCCCAGGCTGGAGAACAGCAACAGGGTGGTATGGCTGTTGGCGACCAGCAGGTGCTCGATGTAGTCCTCTTCCTTGACCGCCGAGGCCGAACGGCCGCGACCGCCCCGGCGCTGGGCCTGGTAGGCGTGCAGCGGCTGGGACTTGGCATAGCCGCCGTGGGAGATGGTGACGACGCGGTCTTCCTCGGTGATGAGGTCGGCGATGGTCAGGTCCACCTGGGAGGCGATGATTTCGGTGCGACGCTTGTCGCCGAACTCGGCCTTGACCTTTTCCAGCTCCTCGCGGATGACTTCCATCAGCCGCTCGGGGTTGGTCAGGATGCGGATCAGTTCGCCGATCTGCAGCAGGATCTCCTGGTACTCGGCGATGAGCTTCTCGTGCTCCAGGCCGGTCAGGCGGTGCAGACGCAGATCCAGGATGGCCTGGGCCTGTTCCGGCGAAAGGTGGTACTTGCCCTCGTGCAGACCATACTGCTCGGGCAATTCGTCCGGACGGCAGGAATCGGCGCCGGCGCGCTCGACCATCTCGCGTACCGCGCTGGATTCCCAGGGCGTGGCGATCAGGCGTTCCTTGGCTTCGGCCGGGGTCGGCGAGCTCTTGATCAGCTCGATGACCGGATCGATGTTGGACAGGGCGACCGCCTGGCCTTCGAGGATGTGGCCACGCTCGCGCGCCTTGCGCAGTTCGTAGACGGTCCGCCGGGTCACCACTTCACGGCGGTGACGGATGAAGGCTTCCAGCAGTTCCTTGAGGTTCAGGGTCCGCGGCTGGCCGTCGAGCAGGGCCACCACGTTGATGCCGAACACCGTCTGCAGCTGGGTCTGGGCGTAGAGGTTGTTGAGCACCACCTCGGGGGTTTCGCCACGACGCAGCTCGATGACCACGCGCATGCCGTCCTTGTCGGACTCGTCGCGCAGCTCGGTGATGCCTTCGATCTTCTTCTCTTTCACCAGCTCGGCGATCTTCTCGATCAGCCGTGCCTTGTTGAGCTGGTAGGGCAGCTCGGTGATGACGATCTGCTGGCGATTGGCGCTCTTGTCGATGTCCTCGACCTCGGCGCGGGCCCGTACGTAGATGCGCCCACGACCGGTTCGATAGGCCTCGATGATGCCGGCACGACCGTTGATAATGCCCGCAGTCGGGAAGTCCGGACCGGGGATGTACTGCATCAGGTCGTCGACGGTCAGCTCGCTGTTTTCGATCAGCGCCAGGCAGCCATCGATCACTTCGCCGAGGTTGTGCGGCGGGATGTTGGTGGCCATGCCGACCGCGATGCCGCTGGAACCGTTGACCAGCAGGTTGGGGATGCGCGTGGGCATCACCGCCGGGATCTGCTCGGTACCGTCGTAGTTGGGCACCCAGTCGACGGTTTCCTTGTCCAGGTCGGCCAAGAGCTCGTGGGCGAGCTTGGACATCCGCACTTCGGTGTAACGCATGGCCGCGGCGTTGTCGCCGTCCACCGAACCGAAGTTGCCCTGGCCGTCCACCAGCATGTAGCGCAGCGAGAAGGGCTGGGCCATCCGCACGATGGTGTCGTAGACGGCGGTGTCGCCGTGGGGGTGGTACTTACCGATGACGTCACCCACCACACGGGCGGATTTCTTGTACGGCTTGTTCCAGTCGTTGCCCAGCTCGCTCATGGCGTAGAGCACGCGCCGGTGCACCGGCTTGAGGCCGTCACGCACATCCGGCAAGGCCCGGCCGACGATGACGCTCATCGCGTAGTCGAGATACGACTGCCGCAACTCGTCTTCGATATTGACCGGGAGGATTTCTTTGGCCAGTTCACCCATGAGAAGCCTGGTTCCTTCTGATCTGAAAAGCGCTAGGGCTCGTCCGCACGTCGGCCGAGCCTGATATAGGAGAGGCGAAAGCCCGTCTGGCGGCGCCCGTCACCAGCGGCGCAAAGGGCGCCCCGACCGGTTTTCAGCACTGCATCACCGCCTGCCGAGGGCTTTCGAACAAAGCCTGTGCAAAGAGCGAAATTCTAACACATTCAGGGAGGTATCCGCCCCTGGCGATCACCTCAATGCAGGCGTCGGCGATTCATCAACTCGGCCATCTTCTTGGCGTCCGGGCGCTCCACCACGCCGCGCTCGGTGACGATGGCGTCGATGAGATCGGCCGGGGTGACGTCGAACACCGGATTGAAGGCGTCCACGCCGGCGGCGATGCGCTGCCCGCCCACTTCCAGCAACTCGTGACCGGCGCGCTCCTCGATGGGGATGTCGTCACCGGACGCGAGCTTCATGTCGATGGTGGAACTGGGCGCCACCACCATGAAGCGCACCCCGTGGTGCATGGCGATGACCGCCAGGTTGTAGGTGCCGATCTTGTTGGCCACGTCGCCATTGGCGGTGATGCGATCGGCGCCGACGATCACCCAGGCGACGTTGCGCGTCTTCATCAGGTGCGCCGCGGCGGCATCGGCGTTGAGGCTGACCGGAATGCCCTCCCCGGCCAGCTCCCAGGCGGTCAGGCGCGAGCCCTGCAGCCAGGGGCGGGTCTCGTCGGCGTGGACGCATTCCACCAGGCCGTCCAGGTGCGCCGCGCGCAACACGCCCAGAGCGGTGCCGAAGCCGCCGGTGGCCAGGGCGCCGGTATTGCAGTGGGTGAGGAAGGTCTGCTTGCTGGCGTCGTGCTTGCGGATCAGTTCGACGCCCAGCTGGGCCATGGTCAGGTTGGCTTCGCGATCGCTCAGGTGGATGGCCACCGCCTCGGCTTCCAGCGCCGCCAGGGCGCCTTCCCCGGTCGCGCGCGTCAGACGCTCGCGCATCCGGTTGAGCGCCCAGAACAGGTTGACCGCGGTGGGCCGCGACGCCGCCAGCAGCTCGAAGTCGGCGCTGACGGTCTCCTCCCAGTCCTCACCCGCCGCGGCGCGCTGCCGGGCGCCCAGCACTACGCCATAGGCGGCGCTGATGCCGATGGCGGGCGCGCCACGCACCAGCATGTCGCGGATGGCCTGGGCCACCTCGGCGGCGCTGTGACAGGCGACCCAGTGTTCGCGCAGCGGCAACAGGCGCTGGTCGAGCAGGTGCAGGGCACCGTCCCGCCAGTCGATCGCCTTGATCTTTTCCGCCGCCAGCAGACGCTCTCGCATGATCTCTCCTCGACCTGAATCTGTAGCCCGCCAGTATACCGGCATCGGCGCGCGGATTTAGCGGTAGCGCCACAAGGACCGCTATACTGCCGGCTCGCCCCTCTTGGAATCGTCGCCGATGCCCACCCCCGCGCCCCTGGACCTCTTGTTGCTCCCCAGCTGGATCGTGCCGGTGGAGCCTGCCGGGGTGGTCCTGCGCGATTACGCCCTGGGGGTGCGCGATGGCTGCATCGCCCTGCTCGCCCCGCGCGCCGAGGCCCTGCGCCAGCCGGCGAAGGAAACCCTGGAGCTGCCGGGCAAGGTGCTGATCCCCGGGCTGATCAATGCCCATGGTCACGCCGCCATGACGCTGTTTCGCGGCATGGCCGACGACCTGCCGCTGCAGACCTGGCTGCAGGATCACATCTGGCCGGCCGAAGGCCGCTGGGTCGACGAGGATTTCGTCCGCGACGGCACCACCCTGGCCATCGCCGAGCAGATCCGGGGCGGCATCACCTGCTTCTCGGACATGTACTTCTATCCCCAGGTGGCCTGCGAGGCGATCCATCGCACTGGCGTGCGCGCCCAGGTCTGCCTGCCGATCCTCGACTTCCCGATTCCCGGCGCCCGCACGGCGGACGACATGATCCGTCGTGGCCTGGAGCTGTTCGACGACATGAAGCTGCACGAGCGCATCAGCGTGGCCTTCGGTCCCCATGCGCCCTATACCGTGGCCGACGCCAAGCTCGAAGAGATCCTGGTGCTGGCCGAGCAGCTGCAGGCACCGATCCAGATGCACGTGCACGAGACCGCCTTCGAGGTGGAACAGGCGCTGGAGCAGACCGGCGAGCGGCCGCTCAGCCGGCTGCGGCGCCTGGGCCTGCTCGGTCCGCGTTTCCAGGCCGTGCACATGACCCAGGTGGACGACGAGGATCTGGAAAACCTGGTCGAAACCAACAGCCACGTCATCCACAGCCCCGAGTCCAACCTCAAGCTGGCCAGCGGCTTCTGCCCGGTGGAGCGCCTCTGGCAGGCCGGCGTCAACGTGGCCATCGGCACCGATGGTGCGGCCAGCAACAACGATCTCGACCTGCTCGGCGAAACCCGCACCGCCGCTCTGCTGGCCAAGGCCGTCGCCGGCTCGGCCACTGCCCTGGATGCCCATCGCGCGCTGCGCATGGCGACCCTGAACGGTGCCCGCGCCCTGGGCCTGGAGCGCTGCCTGGGTTCGCTGGAAGTCGGCAAGGCCGCCGATCTGACCGCCGTCGACCTCAGCGGCCTTGCCCAGCAGCCGCTCTACGACCCCGTTTCCCAACTCATCTATGCCACCGGCCGGGACCGCGTCAGCGACGTCTGGGTCGGCGGCGTGCCGCTGCTGCGCCAGAGCGAACTCGTGCGCCTGGACGAGGCCGAACTCATAGCCAATGCGCAGCAGTGGGCCACCCGTATCCAGCAGGGCGCCTGACGCGCCCCGCTCCCTTGCCTCTGGAGAACCCCATGTCCAACGTCGATAACGCCGAGATCGCCAAGTTCGAGGCCCTCGCCTACCGCTGGTGGGATCGCGAGAGCGAATTCAAGCCGCTGCACGACATCAATCCGCTGCGCGTCAACTGGATCGACCAGCACGCCGGCCTGGCCGGCAAGAAGGTGCTGGACGTCGGCTGCGGTGGCGGCATCCTTAGTGAGGCCATGGCCCAACGTGGTGCCCAGGTGACCGGCATCGACATGGCCGAGGCGCCCCTGGCCGTCGCCCGCTTGCACCAGCTGGAGTCCGGCGTGCCGGTGGAATACATCCAGGAGACCACCGAGGACCACGCGCGCAAGCACGCCGGCACCTATGACATCGTGACCTGCCTGGAAATGCTCGAACACGTGCCGGATCCCTCCTCGGTGATCAAGGCCTGCCACGACCTGGTCAAGCCGGGCGGCCAGGTGTTCTTCTCCACCATCAACCGCAATCCCAAGGCCTATCTGTTCGCCATCGTCGGCGCGGAATACGTGCTGCGCCTGCTGCCACGCGGCACCCACGATTTCCGCAAGTTCATCCGCCCCTCGGAACTGGGCGCCTGGGCCCGTGCCGCCGGCCTCAACCTGCGCGACGTCATCGGCCTCACCTACAACCCGCTGACCAAGAGATACAAGCTGGAAGGCGACGTGACGGTGAACTACATGGTGCGCACCCAGCGCGAGGACTAGGCCATGCGTCTGCAAGCGGTCCTATTCGACATGGATGGCACCCTGCTGGACACGGCGCCGGACTTCATCGCCATCATCCAGGGCATGCGCCAGGACAGGGGCCTCGCGCTCGCCGATGAAGCCCGCCTGCGCGGCGTCATCTCCGGTGGCGCCAAGGCCATGATCCTGGCCGGCTTCGAGGTCGACCCGCTGGGCACCGAACTCGAGCCCCTGCGCCTGGAGTTTCTCGAACGCTACCAGACGCACTGCGCGGTCCATACCCGGCTGTTCGAGGGCATGGACGAGATCCTGCGCGATCTCGACGCCGCCCGGCTGCGCTGGGGCGTGGTGACCAACAAGCCGGTGCGCTTCGCCGAGCCGATCATGCAGCGCCTGGGCCTGGCCGAACGCTCGGCCTGCCTGGTCTGCCCGGATCACGTCACGCACAGCAAGCCGGACCCGGAGATGGTGGTGCTGGCCTGTCGGCAACTGGATGTCGATCCCCAGACCGCCCTGTTCATCGGTGACGACCTGCGCGACATCGAGTCGGGCCGCGCCGCCGGCAGCAAGACGGTGGCGGCACGCTACGGCTACATCCATCCGGACGACCACCCCGAGCACTGGGGTGCCGACGCCATCATCGACCACCCGCTGGAATTGCGCGCCCTGCTCGATCGCGCGCTGTGCGGCTGCTAGAGGTTCAGATGTTCGACTACCAGGCTCCCGCCGAGCTATTGAAAGACCGCGTCATCCTCGTCACCGGCGCCAACCGCGGCATCGGCGCCGCCTTGGCCAAGGGCTGTGCGGCCCTGGGTGCCAAGGTCATCCTCCAGGGTCGCGATGCCGCGGCGCTGGATGCGGTGTGCGAGGAGATCCAGGCCGGTGGTGGCCAGGCCGAGGCCTTGGTACTGGATCTGGAACAGGCTGACGCGGCGGCCTATGCCGCCGTGGCGGAGCGCCTGCAGCGAGGTCATGGCCGCCTGGACGGCCTGGTGCACAACGCCGGCCTGCTGGGACCGCGGATGCCGTTGGAAGAAACCTCCGCCACGGCCCTGGCGCAGGTGCTGCAGGTGAACGTCCAGGCAGGCTTCGCCCTGACCCAGGCGTTGTTGCCGCTGCTCAGGGCCGCCGATGCGGCCTCGGTGATCTTCACCTCCAGCAGCGTCGGTCGCAAGGGACGGGCCAGCTGGGGCGCCTATTCGGTGTCCAAGTTCGCCACCGAAGGCCTGATGCAGGTGTGGGCCGAGGAGCTTGGAGAAGCCGGCATCCGGGTCAACAGCGTCAACCCGGGCGGCACCCGCACCGCCATGCGCGCGGCGGCCTATCCCGAGGAAGATCCTGCCCGGGTGCCCGCGCCGGAGGCCATCCTGCCGGTCTATCTCTACTTGCTCGGCCCCGACAGTCGAGGCACCACCGGGCAGGCGCTCAACGCCCAGTAGCGGGTTCGGTCAGACGTGGAAGCGCTGCACCAGTCGCGAGAGCTCGTCGCCCAGCTCGGCCAGCTCCCGACTGGCTGACGCCGTCGCCGCCATCGCCTGGCTGGACTGATCGGCGCCGTCGCGAATCCGGGTGACATTGACCGCCACCTCTTCGGCCACGCCCCGCTGCTGCAAGGCCGCCGCGGCGATCTGCTGATTCTTCTGCTGGATGCTGGCCACCGCCGTGGCGATACCGGCGAAGGCCCGCCGGGTATCGCCGGCACTGCCCAGGGTACCGGCCAGCAGGGTCTCGCTCTGCTGCATCCGCGCGACCGCCTCGCCACTGCCCTTCTGCAACACCACGATGAGCTGCTCGATCTCGACACTCGACTGCTGGGTACGGCGCGCCAGGGCGCGGACTTCGTCGGCGACCACAGCAAACCCTCGCCCCTGCTCACCGGCGCGGGCCGCTTCGATGGCCGCGTTGAGCGCCAGCAGGTTGGTCTGCTCGGCCACTGCCTTGATCACGTCCAGCACACTGCTGATCGCCTGGCTGTCGTGGGACACGCCTTCGAGGCGCTCGGCAGCTGCCCGGACGTCCACCCCCAAGGTCTCGATATTGGCCAGACTGCGGCCGATCACCGCCTGGCCGTCGCTGACCTGGCGCTCGGCTTGGTCGCCGGCACCGGCGGCGGCCTCGGCGTCCGCGGCGACGCCCTGGGCGGTGGCGGCCAATTCAGCCATGGCCGCCGCCACCTGATCGGTTTCCTCGCGCTGGCGGGTCACGCCCAGTTGCGCCTCCCGGGCCTGCTCGGCGAGGGCCGCGGCGGACTGGCCGAGCCGGCCGATGCCATTCTGCAGTTGCAGAACCATGCCGCGCAGCGCCGCCACCATGCTGGCGCTGGAACGTTGCAGCTGGCCGATCTCGTCACCGCGATCCACGGTCAACTCGACATCCAGCTGGCCCTGGGCGATGCGTTCGGCGGCAGCGATCACCTTGCGCAGCGGGCGGACAATGGCCAGGGTGATGATCAGCGCGGCCAGGGCACCGACGATCAGCGCCAGCAGCGCAACGCCGCCGATGGTCAGCAGGCGCTTGGTCATCATCGCCTGCAACTCGGCTTCCTGTTGCCCATAGAGGGCATCGACCCGCTCCACGGCGGCCTCGGCCAGGCTGGTCATCCGCGCACCGGCGGTCTGCTCCTGGGCCAGGGCGGCGGCATAGTCGCCCAGGCGGCGGATGAATTCCTTGATATTGGTGGAGACATCCTGGATGACCGAGGAATAGGCCGGATCGCTCAGCTGCGGCTCCACCTTGGCCAGCAGCTCGAGGGCGGCACTGGCCGAGGGCAAGGGCTGGTCATCCACCGTGTTCTTGCCTGCCCGCGCCTGAGCTTCGTCGAGGCTCTTGAGCATCAGGCGATAGAGTTCGCCGACCTGCTGCGACAGGGTCAGGAGTTCGGCGCCCTGCTTGCCAGCGGAATCCTTGAGCGCATAGGCGCCGTCATCCAGCAGACCGGACTGGAGGATATCCAGGCTGTTGGCCGCGCCCTCCACCAGGAAGGCCGCCCCTTCCATGGCCAGACGGCGCGAGGTATTGAGGCGCTCGAAGTCGGCGAAGGCGGCACCATAGGCCTTGGTGGCCTCGCGGGCGGCATCGACATCGGCAGCGTTGGCATTGCCCACCTCCGCCTGCAACTGCCCCAACCGCTCGAGTACCACCGGCAGGGCCTGCCGCAGGTGCTCGGCCTGGGCGGCCTCGCCACTCAGGCGAAAGCCCTGCTCCAGGGCGCGCACCTGCATCACCTGCCGGTTGATCGCCGCCATGTCGCGCAGGGAACCGAAGCGATGCTCGACATCCTTGAGCGCAAGGCCGCCCTGGAGGGCTACCACCAGTGTCAGCAGCAGCACCAGAGCAAAGCCCACCGCCAGCTTGGTCGCGGTTCGCCAATTGGCCAGGCGATAGCGGGCAATCCCTTTCATACGGCACCCCAACGGAATGAGTTCTACCGACGCTGTCGTCCGCAGAAGCCGATTCTTGAGGGGCTGGGTGGCTAACGAGCCGCTATCCGTCGCACTCGGTTATGCCGACGTCGCTTTGGATGGCGGCCGTTTGCCAGCCGCACGAACGATCAACGACCGGCGCGAGACTCGCGAGTATAGAAGCGCGCCTTTTCCGCATTCTTCACGCAACCGGTGTAGGCCTCGACCTGCTGCTGGGTCTTGGCGGTGGACAGCAGCGCCAGCGCCTTGGAATAGCTCACGGTGCCGGAAAAACCTTCGGCCTTGGCCAGGTCGAGTTCCTGCCAGGCGGAGCGGGTCTGGCTGGCGCAGCTGTCGCGATTGACCACCTTGCCCGAGCATCCCGCGAGCACCACGGTAGCCAACGTAGCGACCAGGACGGGAACCAGTTTCGCTTTCATCTCTTTTTCTCCTTGCGACCTGCGACCGGCCGGAACGGCCGGATAACCGCAGCGTAGACCGCTAACCGTGGCCGCTGTTCAGCCTCGATTGCGTAGAAACTCGACCACCGCGGCCTGGTCGCCGCTGAAGATCACCCGCGACGCCTTGCTCTCGCGCTGATAGGCATACATGGGATCGTAGTATTCGGCCAGCAGGCCCTCGATCCAGCCACGATGCGCGGCAACGTCGCCCGAGCGCTCCTGCTCGGCCAGGGCGTCTTCGAGAATGGTCGACAGTCTCTGGAAGCGTTCGCCACCCAGGCGCTTGGCGATGCCGGAGAGACTCTTGCGCAGCTGCTCGGCGAACAGCGCGAAGCCCTGCTCCGGCCCGTGCAGGGCAAGGAATTCCGCCGCCAAGTCGATGACGTAGTCGCGCAGGATGCGCTCAATGCGATTTTCCCGGCTGTCTTCCAGCCAGACCAGCGGGTACTGCTGCATGTCCTGGTGCAATTCCAACGGCAAGGAGCAGCGACCGACCAGCCGTGACTCGTCTTCCAGCACGAACTGCCCCTGCCCCGCCTGGCGGCGGCGCAACAGATCGACGGCCAGGCGATTCTCGAAATCGATCTGGCCCGGCTGCGGCGTGGCGCGCTTGCCGAAACTGGAACCGCGGTGGTTGGCATGCCCTTCGAGGTCGACGGCGTTGTCGAGTTGGGCCACCACCTCGGTCTTGCCGGTACCGGTCATGCCGCCCACCACCACGAAGCGGCACTCGGCCAGGGCCTGCTGCAGCGTGTCGATAAGGAAGGTGCGCATGGCCTTGTAGCCACCCACCACCCGCGGATAGGCGATGCCGGCCTCGCTGCGCAGCCATTCCTGGCTGATCTGCGAGCGCAAGCCGCCGCGAAAGCAATAGAGATAGCCCTCCGGATGGGCCCGGGCAAAATCGGCCCAGGCCTGGATGCGCGCCTCCTTGACCGCACCGGACACCAGTTGATGACCCAGTTGCAACGCCGCCTGCTGGCCCTGCTGCTTATAGCGGGTGCCCACGCGCTGGCGCTCCAGGTCGTTCATCAATGGCAGGTTGGTCGCCTGGGGAAAGGCACCCTTGCCGAACTCCACCGGGGCACGGACATCGATCAGGGGTACATCGCTCAGGAACAGCGCTCGCAGGTCGCGGGCATCCTCACGCTGGTTCATCAAGCCACCTCGACCGCATGGGCGCGCCGAGCCACCAGTTGCCCTATGGGTTGCAGGGCCAGACCCAGCTCCGCGGCCACGCCAAGGAATTCCGCCTCGCCCTCGGGGGCCACGGCCACCAACAGGCCGCCACTGGTCTGGGGATCGCACAGCAGCTGGCGGCGGGCCTCGTCCAGCGGGGCGATGCGGCTGCCGTAGCTGTCGAAGTTGCGCTCGGTGCCGCCGGGCACGCAGCCCTGTTGCAGATAGAAATCCACCCCGTCGAGACGGGGAATGGCGGCGAAGTCGAGTTCGGCGGTCAGGCCACTGCCGTCGGCCATCTCCACCAAGTGGCCGAGCAGCCCGAAGCCAGTGACGTCGGTCATCGCCGTCACCCCGGCCAGGCGGCCGAAACGGCTGCCGGGACGATTGAGCTGGCACATGGTGTCACGCGCGAGATGGCGATCCTCCGGCCGCAACAGGGCGCGCTTCTCGGCGGTGGTGAGGATGCCGATGCCCAGCGGCTTGGTCAGATAGAGACGACTGCCCAAGGTCGCGGTGTCGTTACGCTTGAGGTGGCGCTTCTCCACGATCCCGGTCACGGCCAGGCCGAAGATCGGCTCGGGCGCGTCGATGGAATGGCCGCCGGCCAGGGGAATGCCGGCCTCGTCGCAGACCCGCCGACCGCCGGCGATGACCTCGCGCGCCACTTCCGGCGGCAGCACATTGACCGGCCAACCGAGGATGGCGATGGCCAGCAAGGGGTCACCACCCATGGCATAGATGTCGCTGATGGCATTGGTGGCGGCGATGCGACCGAAATCGAAGGGGTCATCGACGATGGGCATGAAGAAGTCGGTGGTGGAGACCACCCCACGCTCGTCATCCAGACCATAGACCGCCGCATCGTCGCGCGACGCATTGCCCACCCACAGCCGCGGATCCAGATGCTGGGCCCCGCTGCCGGCCAGGATGGTCTCCAGGGTCTTGGGGGCGATCTTGCAACCACAACCGGCACCGTGGCTGTATTGGGTGAGGCGAATGGGATCGGTCATCGTTACTCCGGTTCAGCGGTGGCGCTGGTTCGACAGCCAGCGCGAAGGGGCGTAATAGTAGCAAATGCCTGTCAGCCGGCGGGGAACGACCGCGCCTAACAGATCGCCAGCCAAAGCAAAAGGACTGTTTTCTGGCGGTAATCCACAGTTGCTGTGGATAACCTCGTGGAAAACCTCCGGCCGACCCCGGACAAGCGAGCGGCGGTGCGGCGATGGACGAACTGGCGATTTTTTAGCCGGTCCGCCAACTATTTTTTCCCGCTGAAGGGTAGCGAACGGAAGCGCCGTGCGTTATGGCCAGGGTGCGCTAGCATTGCCGGTTTCCCCGGTCATAGCAGTGCTCATGTCTTCTTCAGCGACGTCCCACCTCACGCCCTGGCAACGCGGTCTGCTGCTCGCCAGCCTCATGCTCATCGCCCTCAACCTGCGCCCGGCCCTCTCCAGCCTGGCGCCCCTGCTGCGGCAGATCGAAGCCAGCACGGGCCTTTCCAGCAGCGCCATCGGCCTGCTCACCACCCTGCCGGTACTCTGCCTGGGGCTATTCGCGCCCTTGGCCCCGCGCCTGGCGCGCCGCTGGGGCAGCGAACGTACCCTGGGCGCCATCCTGGCGCTGCTCGCCGGCGGCATCGTCCTGCGCAGTCTGCTGCCACCCCTGGGGCTGTTTCTTGGCAGCCTGATCGCCGGCGCCTGCATCGGCATCCTCGGCGTGCTGCTGCCAGCCCTGGTCAAGCGCGACTTTCCCGCCCAGGCCGGCCAACTGATGGGGCTCTACACCATGATGCTGTGCATTGGCGCCGCCGTGGCCGCTGGCGCCACCGCGCCCCTCGCCGCAGCCTTCGACGGCCGCTGGCAACCTGCTCTCGCCACCTGGGCCCTGGTCGCCGTGGTGGCCCTGCTGGTCTGGCTGCCGCAATTGCGCCAGCCGCCCACCATCGCACCGCACCGGGGTGCCGGCGGTTCGCTGTGGCGCAACCGACTGGCCTGGCAGATCACCCTGTACATGGGCTTGCAGTCGTCGCTGGCCTATATCGTCTTTGGCTGGCTGCCGACCCTGCTGATGGATCGCGGCCTGGGCATGGTGCAGGCGGGTCTGATGCTGTCGGGTTCGGTGATGACCCAGCTGGTCAGCGCCCTCACCGCCCCCTGGCTGGCGACCCGCGGCAGAGACCAGCGCCTGGCCATCGTGGTGGCCATGAGCCTGACCCTCGCCGGCTTGCTGGGCTGCCTCTATGCGCCGCTGGGTAGTCTCTGGCTGTGGGCCGTCGTGCTCGGCCTGGGCCAGGGCGGCACCTTCAGCCTGGCGCTCGCCCTGCTGGTGCTGCGCTCGCGGGATGCGGAAACCGCCGGGCGGCTGTCGGGCATGGCCCAGGGCGCGGGCTACAGCCTGGCTTCGCTCGGCCCGCTGCTGGTGGGCATCCTCCATGACGCCACCCACGACTGGGCACCCATGGGCGTGCTCTTCACCCTGATCGCCGTGCTGGCCACGCTCTTTGGTCTGGGCGCGGGGCGGACCCGCTACGTCAACGACGTCTAGCGGCGATAGAGCCCGGCGGCTCGACCGGCTTCGGTCTGCAGTCGCGGCGCGCGGATTCCCGCCTCGCGCAGGACGCTCTGCCAGGCCATGGCCTGGTCGCCGCCCAGGGTCACGGCGACATCGCCATTGAGCGCCAGGGCCGCCGCCAGGCGGGCGATCCAGGGTTGCTCCGGCGTCCGCTCCATGACGGGCAGCAGCAGCTGACCGTCGCGTTGCAATTCCTTGAGCAGGGTGGCAGCGCTCGGCAACAACTCGGGCAGGGGTTGGCCGGCCTGCAGCCGCTCGGCATGCAGGTAGCCGCGGCGGTTGCCCCGGGTGATGCCATAGAGCGTCAGCACCGTCTGTGGCTCCGCCAGCTGCAATACCAGCAGACCCTGCTGGTCGTCGGGCCCGAACAGCATGGCATCGCCCAGCAGGCTGTTGGCGATGACGCTGCTGGCGCCGCAGTCACGCCCCTCGCACCAGTAGAGCAGCGTCGCACCCTGCTGCTGCAGGCGCTGGCGTTCGCTGTCGAGGCGCGCCAGCGGCGGATGTCCAGGGGCCAGCTCGAAGGTCTGGGTCTGGAGTTCGCCCTCCACCTGCAAGGAATCCTCCAGGCGCAGGCGACCGCCGATGCGACTGGCCGGCCCCAGCGGATAGAGGCGTTCGGCAGTTGCCGGTCCGGTTTCGCGAACGAGCTGGGCATGATCCATGGGCGCGATTTCGGGCAGTACGGCGGCCTGCACACCACAGGTGGAAAACAGCAGGCCGATCAGCAGGGATCGGCGGACGAGAGTGGTGCAGAGGCAGAACGGTCGGCTAGGCATGCCGCATTATTCGTCGCGCCCGGTGCTGGCGGCAAAGAAGGCATTGAAACAATCTGCGACGGCCTGGGCGCCCGCGGCATCGTCCAGGTGCAGATGGTGCCCGCCCGGCAGCTCATGGAGGCTGAAGTGTGGCTGCTGCCGTGCCAGGCGCATGGCCTCGGCATGGGGCGCCACGAGGCCGCCCGCGGCCACCACCAGCGCCGTCGGGCAGCGCACGGCGTCCAGGCAGGCAGCCGCCTGCTCCGGCGTGAAACGCATCCGACTGGGCAGCCGCAGGCGCGGATCGGAGCGCCAGGTATAGCCACCCGGCACCGCCATCAAGCCGCGCTCAGCGAGCAACTCGGCGGCTTCGCGACTGACCGTCAACGCCCCCTTCAGCCGCGCCGCCACGGCGTCTTCCACCGTGGCATAGACCGGCTTGCGTCGATTGGGCAATTCCAGCTCGGCGAGCAGCGCCTTGCCGAGTTTCTCCGACGTCTCCTCCGCCGGCGTGGTGTAGGGCAGCAGGCCATCGATCAGCGCCAGGCGCTCGATCTGCTCCGGCAGGGCCGCGGCGGCGATGACGCCGACGATGGCGCCCATGGAGTGCCCGAGCAGGCCGAAGCGGTCCCAGCCCAGTTGCCGCGCGGCAGCGAGCACATCCAGTCCATAGTCCTGGATGGCATATCCGACGCCAGCGGGACGATGTGCCGACAGCCCGTGCCCGGGCAGGTCCAGCGCGACGATGCGCAGACCCTGCAGGCGGGGGGCGAGCTGGGCGAAAGTCATGGCATTGTCCAGCCAGCCATGCAGCGCCAGCACCGGATAGCCGTCTTCCGGGCCGAACACCCGGGCGCTCAGCTCGATATGAGGCAGCTCCAGGCGCAGCTCCTGCACCTGGGCCGTCATGTGCTTGCCTCCCCTGCCAGCCAGACGCTGGCCATGCCTAGGAGGGGTCCCGTTGCAGCGGGACCACCGCCACGGTCAGCCGCGATACGCAGGTCAGGCGTCCTTCCTCATCGCTCAGGCGGATGTCCCAGACATGGCTGCTGCGCCCCAGGTGCAGGGGTCGCGCGACCGCCGTTACCCGCCCGGAACGCACGCCGCGCACGTGGTTGGCGTTGATTTCCTGACCCACGCAATAGAAGCGCGAACGATCCACGCAGAGCATGCTGGCGATCGAGCCCACGGTTTCCGCCAGGGCCACCGAGGCGCCGCCATGCAGCAGCCCCATGGGCTGGTGAGTACGCCGGTCGACCACCATGCTGGCGGTCAGGCTGCTGTCGTCCCAGGCTTCGATGCGCATGTCCAGGTGTTCGGCGAGGGTATTTTCGAGCGCACGCCCGAGGTCCTCAGGATCAGGAAGGGTCTGCCAGATGCTCATGTACTTTCCTTGCAAGGGCGTCAGCCATGGAAGTGACTGACCAGCTCGAAACCGCCGGCCAGGGACAGCGGCGCCTCCAGGCACAGCAGGGACGCGGTGCACATGGCTACCGGTGCCTGCCGATGACCGTGCAGCAACCAGCCGGCCAGTTCAGCGACGAAGGGATTATGGGTCACCAGCAGCAGCTCCTCCACACCCAGGCGCTCCAGCTCGTCCAGGGCGCGTTCCGGCTCGCCGTCGGGCGTGGCCCAGGAGGCACTGCGCACCTCGCCTGGCCAGCCCAGTTGCTGCTGAACCAGAGCCGCCGTCTGCTGCGCCCGTACGTAGGGACTGGCGAGGATGAGCTGCAGTTGGGCACCCTGCAGTTGCAGGGCGCTGCGCAACACCTCGGCGCGCCCGGCCATGGTCAGCTCGCGCAGCTCGTCGCTGGACGCCCGCGCCTCGGCTTCGCCATGCCGCAGCAGCCAGAGCTTCATGGCGCGGTGGCGGAGCGATCGTCGGCGGGCTCGGTGGCCGGCCAATCGGCGAAGGGCCAGGGCTTCACTTCGCTGGCGAAGGTGCCGAAGCGGACGATCTGCGCCAGATAGGCGCCCAGGGCCGCGCCAAAGGCGATCAGCCCGGGGTTGGCCTCGCCCTTGATCAGGCGCACCACCAGTTGCACCAGCACCACCACCGCCAGCACGTACTGCGCACCCAGCCAGACGAACAGGAACAGCAGCATCCAGATCAGGCGCAGGCCTAGCAGCTCGCGGGAATGCTCGGGTTGGGACATGGGAATTCCTCTTTTCAGACAGTGTAGCGGCTCAGAGCCTGTTCAGGATCTCGGCGGCGTCCGCCACATCGACATCGGTCTTGGGCTCACCGCCCATCAGGGCCTCGATCACCTGCCCCAAACTGCGACCCTCGAACAGGATCGCATAGAGGCCGTTTACCAGGGGCATGTAGACGCCCAGCTCATCCGCTTTTTCCTTGAGCACGCGCAGGGTGTTGACGCCTTCGGCGGTCTCGCCGATCTGCGCCACCGCCTCGTCCAGGGTCAGTCCCCGCCCGAGGGCGTGACCCACCCGGTAGTTGCGGCTCTTCTCCGACGAGCAGGTCACGATCAGGTCCCCGACCCCGGCCAGGCCGAGGTAGGTGATGGGATTGGCGCCGCGCTGCACGGCGAAGCGGGTCATCTCGGCCAGGGCCCGGGTGATCAGCATGCTGCGGGTGTTCTCGCCCATCGCCAGGGCCGCGGCCATGCCGGCGATGATGGCGTAGACGTTCTTCAGGGCGCCGGCCAGTTCGACGCCGAGGCGATCGGCGCTGGCATAGACGCGGAAGGTACGGCCGTGCAGTGCCGCCTGGACCTGCCGGCACACGGCTTCGTCCTCGCTGGCCACCACGGTGGCGGTGAGCTGATGCTCGGCGATCTCGCGGGCCAGATTGGGGCCGGAGATGATGCCGATGCGCGCGCGCGGCACGATTTCCGCGAGGATCTCGCTCATCAGCATGAAGGAATGCGCCTCGATGCCCTTGGTGGTGCTGACGAGGAAACGCCCCTCCAGTTGCTGGGCGATGGGCGCCAGCGCCTGGCGCAGCGCGCTCGACGGCAACGCGACCAGGATCAGCTCGCAGCCCTGGATGGCGCCCGGCAGATCACTGGTGGCCTCGACCGCGGCGTGCACCTTGATACCCTTCAGGTAGCGGGGGTTCTCGCGCTCGCGGCGGATGGTCTCGGCCTGTTGCGGATCGCGCATCCACAGGCGCACCGGCAGCCCGTTCTCGGCGACCAGATTGGCCAGGGCGGTACCGAAACTGCCGCCACCCAGGACGGCGATGGGGGATTGGACTGTCATCGAAACTCTCGTCATCACCGCGATCGCGCGGCCTCGCCGCCCAGTATACGGTAGCCGCACGAACGCCTCAGGGCCTGTTCACGATCTGCCTCGTTTCGGCCGAACGGTGTTGAAAACGGCTGCGCGATGCACATTTAGCACCGGTAAACAGCTCTTTCTCGGCCCTGCCCGCTTCGCTGACCCAAGGACCGCAAGATCCTGAACGGCCTCCCAGGATGGAGAATTGACTGCGGAAAGTGCACAATGGTCCGTTAACGAGCGGGGCGCTGGCCTGTGACTTTCCCGATGCCCCGGCAGTCTACTGCTACACGAAGCCATACCCAGAGCGACCTTCGGAGTCGCCAGAGCCTGGACCTAGGCCAGCTACAGGAGCTTGCATGACCAAACAACACGCCTTTACCTACGAAGACTTGCTGCGCTGCAGCCGTGGCGAGCTCTTCGGTCCGGGCAATGCCCAATTGCCCGCACCGAACATGCTGATGATCGATCGGATCACGCATATCAGTGAGGTAGGCGGGAAATACGGCAAGGGCGAACTGGTGGCGGAACTCGATATCCGTCCCGACCTCTGGTTCTTCGGTTGCCATTTCGAAGGTGATCCGGTGATGCCGGGCTGCCTGGGCCTGGATGCCATGTGGCAGCTGGTCGGTTTCTACCTTGGCTGGCAGGGCAATCCGGGTCGCGGTCGCGCCCTGGGCTCTGGCGAAGTGAAGTTCTTCGGTCAGGTACTGCCGACCGCCAAGAAGGTCACCTACAATATCCATATCAAACGCACCATCAACAGGTCGCTGATTCTGGCCATCGCCGATGGCACCGTTAGCGTGGACGGCCGCGAGATCTACTCCGCCGAAGGTCTGCGCGTCGGCCTGTTCACTTCCACCGATAGCTTCTAAGGGCTTTTCGCATGCGTCGCGTCGTCATTACCGGTCTGGGTATCGTTTCGTGCCTGGGCAATGATAAAGACACCGTTTCCGCCAACCTGCGCGCAGGCCGTGCCGGCATCCGTCACAATCCGGAATATGCCGAAATGGGTCTGCGCAGCCAGGTTTCCGGTTCCATCGACCTGAACCTCGAAGAACTGATCGACCGCAAGGTCAAGCGCTTCGTCGGCGATGCCGCCGCCTACGCCTATCTGGCGATGGAGCAGGCGATCAAGGACTCCGGTCTGGCCGAAGACCAGGTCTCCAACCCTCGCACCGGCCTGATCGCCGGCTCGGGTGGCGCTTCCACCTTCAACCAGATGGAAGCCCTGGACATCCTGCGCGAGAAGGGCGTCAAGCGCGTCGGTCCCTACCGCGTGACCCGGACCATGAGCAGCACGGTCTCCGCCTGCCTGGCCACCCCCTTCAAGATCAAGGGCCTGAACTACTCCGTAGCCTCGGCCTGCGCCACCAGCGCTCACTGCATCGGCCTGGCCATGGAGCAGATCCAGCTCGGCAAGCAGGACGTAGTCTTCGCCGGCGGCGGCGAGGAAGAGCACTGGACCCAGAGCATGCTGTTCGATGCCATGGGCGCGCTCTCCAGCGACTACAACGAGACGCCGGAAAAGGCTTCCCGTGCCTACGACAGCAAGCGTGACGGTTTCGTCATCGCTGGCGGCGGCGGCATGGTGGTGGTCGAGGAACTCGAACACGCCCTGGCCCGTGGCGCCAAGATCTATGCCGAGATCGTCGGCTACGGCGCGACCTCCGACGGCTACGACATGGTCGCCCCGAGCGGCGAAGGCGCCATCCGCTGCATGCAGCAGGCGCTGTCCACCGTCGACGGCGAGATCGACTACCTGAACACCCACGGCACCTCCACCCCGGTGGGCGACGTGGCCGAAATCAAGGGCGTACGCGCCGTGTTCGGTGACAAGGCGCCGGCCATCAGCTCCACCAAGAGCCTGTCCGGCCACTCCCTGGGCGCCGCCGGCGTCCATGAGGCCATCTACTGCATGCTGATGATGGAAGGCAACTTCATCGCCGGCTCGGCCAACATCGACGAACTGGATCCGGAAGTCGCTGACCTGCCGATCCTGCGCGAGACCAAGGAAGACGCCAAGCTGGACCTCGTCATGAGCAACAGCTTCGGCTTCGGCGGCACCAACGCCACCCTGGTACTCAAGCGCTGGCAAGGCTGATAACCCTCGCTTGTGTGACCCAAACGGCGCCTCTGGCGCCGTTTTTCATTTCTGCGCCGTGCCCCGCTGAACCGGTCACCGGCCCCGCGGTCGAAGGCGCCGGCACTTCGCCTGCGAACCTCCAGGAAGAATGGATTCAGCAGCGCGAATAGCTTAATCTCGCGCCGCTTCGCTGTGTCTGCGCAGCCGTCCTAGACAGCGCTGTCCGAGAATCGCGGGCAGAAACAAGAAACTGTTGTACCCATGGAGCCCCAATGCACAATCAAAACCAGAGCTACCGCGGACCCTTGATCGTCCTCACCATGCTGTTCTTCATGTGGGGCCTGATCACCTCGCTGAACGACATCCTCATCCCCCACCTCAAGGCGGTCTTCACCCTTAGCTACCTGCAGGCCTCGCTGATCCAGTTCTGCTTCTTCACCGCCTACTTCATCGTCTCCTTCCCGGCGGGTCGCCTGGTGGAAAGTCTGGGCTACAAGAAGGGCATCATCGTCGGCCTGCTCACTGCCGGCGTTGGTTGCGTGCTCTTCTACCCGGCGGCCGGAGCCCACTCCTACGGCTTCTTCCTGACCGCCCTGTTCGTACTGGCGGCCGGCATCACCGTGTTGCAGGTAGCGGCGAATCCCTATGTCACCATCCTCGGCAAGCCGGAAACCGCGGCCTCGCGCCTCAACCTGACCCAGGCCTTCAACTCCCTGGGCACCACCGTCGGCCCACTGGTGGGCGCGGTGACCATCCTGGCGCTGGTCGGTGAAGACTCCGCCGCCCATTCGGTGCAGCTGCCCTACCTGATCCTGGCCGGCATGCTGGTCGCCCTGGCGGTGATCATTGGCCTCTTCCGCCTGCCGCAGATCAAGGACACCGAACAGGACAACGCCACCGACGAGAACGCCCTGGCCGCCAACAGCGTCTGGGCCTATCGCCACCTGCTGCTCGGCGTGGTCGGCATCTTCATGTACGTGGGTGCCGAAGTGTCCATCGGCAGCTACCTGGTGAGCCTGATGGAAAGCCCGGACGTGGCCGGCCTGAACGCCGCTACCGCCGCCAAGTACCTGTCGCTGTACTGGGGTGGCGCCATGGTCGGTCGCTTCATCGGCGGCGTGATCATGACCAAGGTGCGGCCGAACCTGGTGCTGAGCTTCAACGCCATCGCCATCGGCGTGCTGCTGGCCGTGGCCGTGCTGCAAGGCGGCAAGGTCGCCATGTGGGCCCTGCTGGCCATCGGCTTCTTCAACTCCATCATGTTCCCGACCATCTTCTCCCTGGCGCTCAAGGGCCTGGGCAAGTTCACCTCCAAGGGTTCGGGTCTGCTGTGCATGGGTATCGTCGGCGGCGCCTTGGTGCCGGCCATCCAGGGCTACTTCGCCGATACCATCGGCCTGCTGCCCTCCTTCCTTATCCCCCTGGTCTGCTACCTCTACATCCTGTTCTACGGCGTGATGGGCTACCGTCCCAGCCTGCGCCGCTGATCCACCCCGAAGCGCTGGCGGTCTGCCAGCGCTTCACCCCTCCTCCTGCTATTACCCGTCCCCTTCCCCTCTGCTTCGGCAACCTGCCTGCGACCACGCAGCCTGGTCACCTTACCTGCGCCTGCTCGTCCTCCGGCAAGACGACGCTCGCAAGGCCCGCATACAGCGCCCCCCCCTGCTTTCCACTGCATCCTGGCTGCCACCCAAGAGCGTGATGGAGCCGCAGCCCAGGCACCCTGGCCGGCGGTTGAGGCAACCCCAGCCAATTGATCGCTCGGCGTTTCCGCCAGGGCACAGCGCCTGCGTCCCTCCCTCAGCAAATCCAAGGCAAAAGAAAACGCCCGCATCTTTCGATACGGGCGTTTCGCACTTGCCGGCGGGACCGCTCCAGGAGCGGTCCTCGCGCTAGGCTCAGGCAGTCTGGCGAGCTTCCTCGACTTCGACGGCGTTCGGGCCGCGAGCGAGTTCGGTCTTCAAGGTCTGCTCGTCCAGCTGGCCGCACCACTTGGCGACCACGATGGAGGCCACGCCGTTGCCGACCAGGTTGGTCAGGGCGCGGGCTTCGGACATGAAGCGGTCGATACCCAGGATCAGCGCCAGGCCAGCGACCGGTACGTGACCGACGGCGGACAGGGTGGCGGCCAGCACGATGAAGCCGCTACCGGTGACGCCTGCGGCGCCCTTGGAGGAGATCAGCAGCACCAGCAGCAGGGTGATCTGGTGGGTGATGTCCATCTGGGTGTTGGTGGCCTGGGCGATGAACACCGCGGCCATGGTCAGGTAGATGGAGGTACCGTCGAGGTTGAAGGAGTAGCCGGTGGGGATCACCAGGCCTACCACCGACTTCTCGGCGCCCAGCTTCTGCATCTTGGTCAGCATGCGCGGCAGGGCGGACTCGGAGGACGAGGTACCCAGCACAATCAGCAGTTCTTCACGGATGTACTTGATGAACTTGAGGATGCTGAAGCCGTGCATGCGCGCCACGGCGCCCAGTACCACCAGTACGAACAGCAGGCAGGTGATATAGAAGCAGGCCATCAGGTAGCCCAGCTGCACCAGGGTGCCGACGCCGTATTTGCCGATGGTGAACGCCATGGCACCGAAGGCGCCGATGGGGGCGAGCTTCATGATGACGTTGATGATGTTGAAGAAGACGTGGGAGATGCGGTCGATGAAGTTGAACACCAGTTGACCGGTCTCGCCCAGGCGATGCAGGGCGTAGCCGAACAGCACGGCGAAGAACAGGACCTGCAGGATCTCACCGGTGGCGAAGGCGTTGACGACCGTCGACGGGATGATGTTCATCAGGAAGTCGATGGTGCTCTGCTTCTCGCCAGCTGCCGCGTAGGCCGCGATGCCCTTGGTGTCCAGGGTGCTGACGTCGACGTTCATGCCGGCGCCCGGCTGGACGACGTTGACCACGATCAGGCCGATCAGCAGTGCGATGGTAGAGAAGATCTCGAAGTACAGCAGCGCCATGCCGCCGGTCTTGCCCACGGCCTTCATGTTCTGCATGCCGGCGATGCCGGTCACCACGGTGCAGAAGATGATGGGCGCGATGACCATCTTGATCAGCTTGATGAAACCGTCGCCCAGCGGCTTCATGGCCGCGCCGGTCTGGGGATAGAAGTGGCCGAGCAGGATACCCAGGACAATCGCCACGATTACCTGGAAGTACAGGCTCTTGTAGATCGGCTGCTTGACGGGTCGCTTGGGCGCGGGAGCTGTAGTAGTTGTTGTGTCGACGGTTGCTGTCATGGCTCTTTCCCTTGTGGCCACTGCCTGACGTCCTGTCTGAGTGGGCACCTGACTGATGTTGGCTCTCTCATCCTGAGAGCTTTTTGTTGTGGATCTGGCGGCCGCGCGACGGTGACGCCAGTATCTGGCTAAACCTAAGCAATCGTCGTTCCACTTTTGGCTGCGCAATCAAAAGGCCAGCTTTCATGCACCTTTCAGCCAAAAGTCTAGTAGCCCGCGGCGGGCGGAACCTCGCCACCCGACGAAAAGGGGCGGAAATCCCCCACCATCCGAGGCGGTTTTCCGCCAGCCAGAGCCGGTAGTCGGCTATCCTTTGCGCGCCCTTCCCTCGGAGCCTGTCGTGATCCGTAGCTACCCTCCACGAGTAGTCGGCTGAGATGCCTGTCTTGCCCCCCGCCGACCTGCCCGGCTGCTGCACAGCGCCCGAGCTGCTACCGCCCCTGGCGGCGGAACTTGCCTCCCTGAGCCTGCTGCACTGCCGTTTCGATCCCGCCCAGGTGAGCTTCGAGCGCGACGCCCTGCGCCTGGGCGCCCTGCCTCCGGACAACATCCGCCGCGCCGTGGCCAAGCGCCAGGCCGAGTACCTGGCCGGTCGTCTCTGCGCTCGCGAGGCGCTGCGCCAGCTGAGCGGTACTGCTGCGGTGCCCGGTCATCGCACCACGGACCGCGGACCCGCCTGGCCGACCGGCTGGGTCGGCGCCATCACCCATAGCCATGGCTGGGCAGCCGCGGTGGTGGGCAGCGCCCGGGACTACCAGGGTCTCGGTCTGGATGTGGAGAATCTGCTCGAACCGGCCAAGGCCCTACGTCTGGCCGACCAGATCCTCACCCCGGCCGAACGGGAAAGCGTGCAGGCGTTGGACGAAGATCGGCAGGCCTTTGCCATCACCCTGGCGTTTTCCGCCAAGGAAAGTCTGTTCAAGGCGCTGCACCCCCAGGTCGGGCAGATGTTCTTCTTCCAGGATGCCGAGATCCTTGGCACCGATCCCGGCGGTACCTTCGACATCCGTCTGCTGCTCGATCTCTCGCCGCGCTGGTCCGCCGGGACATCCCTGCGCGGTCACTTCCGCCTGGACGAGCAACAGCGGTTGCTGACGCTGGTCGCGCCTCGGCACTGAGGGATGCCTACAGAGGAAGGGTTCTCTGGTCGATGAGGTCCGCGGAGGTTGGCCGGGGCAGAACGTCGCAGCGGCCATCGAACGTTTTCTTATGGTGGAGAAAGTGCTCATAGCGAACCGGTATATCCCTCGACGCTTTTGTCATGCCGGTTCCGCCACGTTGTACGTTATTTGACCACCTCGCTCTGATCCCAGCCTTCACGCGCACTGACCGGGTACCACCCCCAGGATACCCCCCAGTCCCGAACAGCTTATCCACGTCTTATCCACAGCTGAAAACGTGACAAACGCGACATCTAGTGGCCTTTGCACCCCCGCACCACCATATATAGCAGTTCGTCGGTATAGCCTGGGACGGCGAAACACCCCTCTGTCAAGACTGTCTTCCCTAGCGAGGAGGGCTTATCCTGTCGCCCGAATCATGAATTTCCAGGGTCCCTGACCCCGAACGCCGGCTCCCTCGGGAATCGGTGCCGATACGGCTTTTCGTTGGAATCTTCATTGCTAATGGCGCGACAGGCAGTCGTCGCGCAGGCCCAGGGCCAACACTCTTCCGGATCGCCGGCTCGCCGACGATCCCCTCTTTCCGATCAAGGGAGTTCCGCATGCACACCGACCTGACCCGCGAGCAAGCCCAGCAGGGCCGCCCGGCGCAAGATGACAGCCAGGACCTGGGCGCCACCGCCCCCGGTCAACTGCGCGTCATCAAGCGCAACGGTACCGTCGTCCCCTATACCGACGACAAGATTACCGTGGCCATCAGCAAGGCTTTCCTCGCCGTGGAAGGCGGTACCGCTGCAGCCTCCTCGCGCATCCACACCACCGTCAAGCAGCTCACCGACCAGGTCAGCAGCACCTTCAAGCGCCGTATGCCCTCCGGTGGCACCATTCACATCGAAGAGATCCAGGACCAGGTCGAACTGGCGCTGATGCGCGCCGGCGAGCAGAAGGTCGCCCGCAGCTACGTGATCTACCGTGAGGCCCGCAGCCAGGAGCGCAAGCAGGGCGCCGCCAGCGACATCGCCGAGCCGCACCCGAGCATCCGCGTGACCAAGGCCGACGGCACCACCCAGCCGCTGGACATGGGTCGCCTGAACACCATCATCAGCGAAGCCTGCGAAGGCCTCGAAGAGGTGAACGGCGAGCTGATCCAGAAGGAAACCCTGAAGAACCTGTACGACGGCGTGGCCGAGAAGGACGTCAACACCGCCCTGGTGATGACCGCCCGCACCCTGGTCGAGCGTGAGCCCAACTACTCCTACGTCACCGCCCGCCTGCTGCTGGACAGCCTGCGCGCCGAAGGCCTGAGCTTCCTCGGCGTCGCCGAGTCCGCCACCCACCACGAGATGGCCGACCTCTACGCCAAGGCCCTGCCCGCCTACGTCGCCAAGGGCGTGGAGCTGGAGCTGCTGGACCCGAAACTGGCCAGCTTCGATCTGGAGCGCCTGGGCGCCGCCATCGATCACGAGCGCGACCAGCAGTTCACCTACCTGGGTCTGCAGACCCTGTACGACCGTTACTTCCTGCACAGCCACGGCACCCGCTTCGAGCTGCCGCAGCTGTTCTTCATGCGCGTGGCCATGGGCTTGGCGCACATGGAAAAAGATAAAGAAGCCCGCGCCATCGAGTTCTACAACCTGCTGGCCAGCTTCGACTACATGGCGTCCACCCCGACCCTGTTCAACGCCGGCACCCTGCGTCCGCAGCTGTCCAGCTGCTACCTGACCACCGTGCCCGACGACCTGTCCGGCATCTATGGCGCCATCCACGATAACGCCATGCTGTCGAAGTTCGCCGGCGGCCTGGGCAACGACTGGACCCCAGTGCGTGCCCTGGGCTCCTACATCAAGGGCACCAACGGCAAGAGCCAGGGCGTCGTGCCCTTCCTCAAGGTGGTCAACGACACCGCCGTGGCGGTCAACCAGGGCGGCAAGCGCAAGGGCGCGGTCTGCGCCTACCTGGAAACCTGGCACCTGGACATCGAGGAATTCCTCGAACTGCGCAAGAACACCGGTGACGACCGTCGTCGTACCCACGACATGAACACCGCCAACTGGATCCCCGACCTGTTCATGAAGCGCGTCTTCGAGGACGGCAACTGGACCCTGTTCTCCCCCGCCGACGTGCCCGATCTGCACGACCTCTACGGCAAGGCCTTCGAAGAGCGCTACGAGTACTACGAAGCCCTGACCGAGTACGGCAAGCTCAAGCTGCACAAGACCATCAAGGCCAAGGACCTCTGGCGCAAGATGCTGTCCATGCTGTTCGAGACCGGCCACCCGTGGCTGACCTTCAAGGACCCGTGCAACCTGCGCAGCCCGCAGCAGCACGTGGGCGTGGTGCACAGCTCCAACCTCTGCACCGAGATCACCCTGAACACCAACAAGGACGAGATCGCCGTGTGCAACCTGGGTTCGGTGAACCTGGTGAACCACATCGTCGATGGCAAGCTGGACACCGCCAAGGTCGCCCGCACCGTCAAGACCGCCGTGCGCATGCTCGACAACGTCATCGACATCAACTACTACTCGGTGCCCCAGGCGGAGAATTCCAACCTCAAGCACCGTCCGGTCGGCATGGGCATCATGGGCTTCCAGGATGCGCTGTACCTGCAGCACATCGCCTACGGCTCGGATGCCGCCGTGCAGTTCGCCGACACCTCCATGGAAGTGATCAGCTACTACGCCATCCAGGCCTCCTGTGACCTGGCCGAAGAGCGTGGCAGCTACTCCAGCTTCCAGGGTTCGCTGTGGTCCCAGGGCATCCTGCCGATCGATTCCGAGAAGCGCCTGATCGAAGAGCGCGGCGCCAAGTACATCGAGGTCGACCTGTCCGAGACCCTGGACTGGGCCCCGCTGCGCGAGCGTGCCAAGAAGGGCATCCGCAACTCCAACATCATGGCCATCGCGCCGACCGCGACCATCGCCAACATCACCGGCGTGTCCCAGTCGATCGAGCCGACCTACCAGAACCTCTATGTGAAGTCGAACCTCTCGGGCGAATTCACCGTCATCAACCCCTACCTGGTACGCGACCTCAAGGCCCGCGGCCTGTGGGACTCGGTAATGGTCAACGACCTCAAGTACTACGACGGCTCCGTGCAGCAGATCGAGCGCATCCCGCAGGATCTGAAGGACCTGTACGCCACCGCCTTCGAAGTGGAGACCAAGTGGATCGTCGAGGCCGCCAGCCGTCGCCAGAAGTGGATCGACCAGGCGCAGTCGCTGAACCTGTACATCGCCGGCGCCTCGGGCAAGAAGCTCGACGTGACCTACCGCATGGCCTGGTTCCGCGGTCTGAAGACCACCTACTACCTCCGTGCCCTGGCTGCCACCAGCACCGAGAAGTCCACCATCAACACCGGCAAGCTGAACGCCGTGAGCGCCGATCCTATCACCGGCGTCCAGGCCAGCGCGGCCCCCGCCCCGGCCCAGAAAGCCGAAGCTGCTCCCGCCCCCGCACCGGCTCCGGTGCCCAAGGCCTGCAGCCTCGACGATCCCGAGTGCGAAGCCTGCCAGTAACACCCCAAGCCCTCTCCCAGTAGAGGGCTGCTCTTTATCCCCTCTCCCCCTGGGAGAGGGCTAGGGTGAGGGCCAAATCCCGCACCCGCGCACCACTCTTATCCCCTCTCCCTCCGGGAGAGGGCTAGGGTGAGGGCCCGCCGCCCCGCCCCCACCGCACAGCCACCCAGGAGACACCCCATGCTGAACTGGGAAGAATTCGACAAAGACGACGACGCCACCCCCGCCAAGCCCGCGCAGGCCGCTGGCCAGCAGGCGCCCGCCCAGACCGAGCGCCTGGACTCCGAGGGCGACGCCCTGGTCCATGACGCCCGCGCCCTGTCCGCCGACGACTCCGATGCAGTGGCCCGCGCCAAGGCCGCGCTGAACGAGCTGGACATCCAGGAAGGCCTGGACGACCTGGAAGGTTCCTCCGCGCGCGTGCACGTCGGCGACAAGCAGATGATCAACGCCCGCGCCGACCTCAACCAGCTCGTGCCCTTCAAGTACGACTGGGCCTGGCAGAAGTATCTGGATGGTTGCGCCAACCACTGGATGCCCCAGGAAGTGAACATGAACGCCGACATCGCGACCTGGAAGAGCGCGGACGGCCTCACCGAGGACGAACGCCGCATCGTCAAGCGCAACCTCGGCTTCTTCTCCACCGCCGACTCCCTGGTCGCCAACAACCTGGTGCTGGCCGTCTACCGCCTGATCACCAACCCCGAGTGCCGCCAGTACATCCTGCGCCAGGCCTTCGAAGAGGCGATCCACACCCACGCCTACCAGTACTGCATCGAGTCGCTGGGCATGGATGAAGGCGAGATCTTCAACATGTACCACGAGATCCCGAGCGTCGCGAAGAAGGCGAGCTGGGGCCTGAAATACACCCGTTCCATCTCCGACCCCGAGTTCAAGACCGGCACCCCGGAGACCGATCGCCAGTTCCTCAAGAACCTGATCGCCTACTACTGCGTACTGGAAGGCATCTTCTTCTATTGCGGCTTCACCCAGATCCTCTCCATGGGTCGCCGCAACAAGATGACCGGCACCGCCGAACAGTTCCAGTACATCCTGCGTGACGAATCCATGCACCTGAACTTCGGCATCGACATGATCAACCAGATCAAGATCGAGAACCCGAGCCTCTGGGATGCCCAGATGAAGGACGAAGCCACCCAGATGATCCTCCAGGGCACCCAGCTGGAGATCGAATACGCCCGCGACACCATGCCCCGCGGCGTCCTCGGCATGAACGCGGCGATGATGGAGGACTACCTCAAGTTCATCGCCAACCGCCGCCTGACCCAGATCGGCCTCAAGGAAGAATACCCGGGCGCCACCAACCCCTTCCCCTGGATGAGCGAGATCATGGACCTGAAGAAGGAGAAGAACTTCTTCGAGACCCGCGTGATCGAGTATCAGACCGGTGGGGCGTTGAGCTGGGATTGATGTGACGCTCTTCACAGAGTAGATTGACCTAACACCTGCCATGGATGTTGGGATCGCAATTTAAAGGCCCCGCCAGTGCGGGGCCTTTGTTTTGGAGTCTTAAATGCATCGTATTATCCAGACACATTTAAAGAAATTTGCTACAGAAAAAGAGCTTCTTGACTTAAACGCAGAACATCAATTTGAAATGTTTGCAAACCACTGTCTAATCAGTCGATTCTACTCAGGAAAATTTGATATTCGAGACGTCACAACCGATGAAGATGACGCTGGAATCGATGGAGTAGCAATCATTGCAGACTCTGAAATCATTACAACTGTGGATGAGATTGAGGCTCTATTTAAAAGTCACAAAAGAAGCATTGAAATTGATTTTGTTTTCATTCAATCCAAAACATCTGAAAGCTTTGAAAAAAAAGAAATAACAAACTTTGGCGAGGGCGTTTTTGATTTTTCTTGTGACGAATCGGAATTCCCTCAAGACGATGTACTTTCTGAAGCGCGCCGCATATTTGAAGCTGTAGTTGATAACGTAGATAGAGTTAAGAACGGGAAGCCAAATGCAACCACCTATTTTGTTGCTACAGGGACCTGGCCAGATACAAAAGAGCTAAACGCTGCACTAAAAACAACTGAAAAGAAGATAAAAGCAACTGGATTCTTCAATAAAGTTACAAGCTTAAAAATTGACAGAGATGAGCTGATAAAACTCTGGAGCTCAATTCACCAACCTGTTGAGGCAGTTGTCAAAGTCAAAGGGTATGTGCCTTACAACGAAATGAATGGAGTAGAAGAATCCTATATCTCCATTATTCCCGCAAGAAATTTTGTAGACTCTCTACTCAAAGCAGAAGATGGAAAAATGCGCGGGGGTATATTTGACGAAAACGTTCGAGCCTATCTCGGCGAAGACAATGACGTTAATTCAGAAATCCGAAGCACTCTCGCTAGCCAGAACTCTCAAGAATACTTTGCGCTTCTAAATAACGGCATAACTATCGTATCGCCAGATGTTCGGGTGCAAAGCGATTCTATTAGCTTATTCAACTATCAAATAGTGAATGGCTGTCAAACCAGTCATGTTCTGTATCGAAACTATGACTTAATTGACAGCAACACAATGATAACCGCAAAGGTCATTGAAGTTGATAATCAGGAAATTATCAACAAAATCGTTGAAGCAACAAATAATCAAAGCCATGTCTCCAACGAGAAATTTCTTTCCTTGAAGTCAAAATCAAAGTCGGTGGAAAGCTATTTTAATAGCTGGAATGATGACACTACCGAAGACTCGAAAATATATTTTGAGAGGAGAGAAAATCAATATTCAGGAAGAGGTATACTAGAAACCAAAGTTTTTGACATTCGATCTGTTGCACGAGCATTTGCATCAATGTTCTTAGAGGTTCCCCATACTGCCGCGAGTTACCCAACGCAAATTTTCGAACAATCAGGAAGTCAACTTTTCGAAGACAACCAAAATGAAATCGCTTATTATTGCGCAACATTAGCGCTATATAAGTTCAATAGACTCTTCAACAGTAAGAAATTCCCAGGAAATTTTGGGAAATACCGCTGGCATAGCCTCATGCTACTAAAATATGTAATTAACGGAGCAGACAAGTCTCCAGAACTTAATTCAAAAAAAATTACGAAGTACTGCCTCAATATCATTGAGGAATTAAATAAACCCAGAGACGATTACTTCCAATACTTTGAAAATTGCAAGAATATAATTGAAGCAGGCGGATGGGCAACAAAGGATCGTTTAAAGCGCTCATTACACACTTCGGAACTTAAAGAGATCATGAGAAACACCATAAAAAAATAACACAGCGGTAATCACAGCCACATGTTAATTCTGACAGCATGGACAATTGAAAAATTGTCCATTGATAGATCATTAAGTCTAGAACTCTATAAGCTTTAGTCGCTTATGCCTATTCGAGTGACAGATTAAGTTTCAATACGGAAACCAGGCGTTCTGGTACTTCCGATCAAGGACGACCCCATGCCCCGCTGGACCGACCAACCCGCTACCGACACGGATGCCGTCTTCGATTTCATCCTCGCGTTCTTCGGCACCGCCCTGCGGCACCATGCCTCGCTGCTGGCCAAGGTACTACCGCCGACCCTAGGCTTCGGGATGTTCCTGGCCTATTTCGCCCGCAATCACTTCTATCCCAGCTTCGATCTCTTCCAGTTTTCGTCACTGCTGCTGGCGGCCGCCTGCATGGGCTTTCTGACCATAGGCGCCTTCGTTGCCGCGCTATTCCTACCAGGAGCTTGGGTCTATTACGGCTTCATCAATACGCCGGCGATCAAGGAAGACATCATCTACGCCCTGCCCTATCGCGGTGAAGGTCGCTTTCGCAAACTCATGCTATTGATGGCACTTGTATTCTTCGTGCCTTATCTACTAATAGGGCTGAGCGATGCAATTATTCTGTTCTTCATTGACCCGGAGCTATTCCTAGGCGTTTCACTGTTGGCTCCCGTACTTATCACACTAGTGGCAGGTGTCGTTGTTCAATGGCTGTTCGCGCTGCCTTCTTTCAGCTTCTTGAAGTTCGTCTGGCAAGCGTATGTCCCGGTAATGGTCGTCGGCTACTTCATCGTCTGGATGCTGGGCAAGGCCTATCCACTGGTGAACGAGTGGCCTCTCCTTACCAAATGGGCAACGCTTTGCGCCGCGCCTCTCGCCATTGCTTTCGTCGTGACGATGACCTCCATGATCTTCATCGCTGGCTGGAAGGCCGCGATGATGTTTTCCCTGTTCTTCGCCCTCTTTCTGGCCGGCTATAGCGGGGTGCTCACCACCCTGCCCGAGACCATGGTCAAGACGCTGGGCCTGGGTAACTACCAAGCCAAAGCTATCGTGCTGGATACCGCCTATTGCGCCAAGGACCAGGCGAGGGTGCTGCCCACCGATGACCAGTGCGTGCTCAAGGAGGTACAGGTGGTCTGGTCACTGGGCGAGGCCTTCGTGCTGCGGCTGGCGGATGGCAGCATGGCGCGGTTGCCGGCATCGGCGATTCGGACGCTGGTGAAACCCCAGTAACGGACGGTCCGCCTGGCAAGCCTCAGGTCAGGTTTGAATTAGCTTTATCGGCCCGTCATCATGGCGCGCAATCCTCTGCCTCAAGCCCGCGCCTGCCGTGTCGATAAGACTGCGGTGCGGCTCCGCCTTGGCGTGTGCTCGCCCCCGGCAGGGAGCGCCCTTCTCGTATCCAGACAGGTCCGATTCGCCCATGGCACTCGATGCCCCCACCATGCTGACCCTCACCATCGCCCTAGCGGCTGCCGCGGCGGGCTATCTGGCCATCGAGTGGCGATCGGTGCGCGAGTCGGCGCTGCTGTACTGGAGCACGGGTTTCGCCCTGATTTGCGTGGGTAGCACCCTGGCGCTGTTGCGCAGCCAGGGACTGCTGCTGGTGGGCATCTGGTTCGCCAATGGACTGCTGATCTTCGTGCATGGGCTCTTTCTGATCGGCGTGGCGCGCTTCACGGCGCGGCGTTTGAGTCTGGGCTGGTGGGCCTTCGTTGCGATCTGGCTCGGGATGTTGCTGCTGCCCAACGAGCCATGGTGGTCCAAGGTGCTGCTGGTGGTGCAGTCGCTCATGATCGGCATCCTGGCGATACGGGCGAGCCTGCTGCTGCGCCGGCGCAATGCCGGAGAGCGGCAGCTGCGCGCGGTGCTGCTGATCCATGGACTCTTCTATCTGATCAAGATGATTCCGCCGCTCACCCCCGGCAGCCTGATCGATCTGGCGGTCTATCGCGGCGTCATCATCCAGATCTCCCTGGTGGAGGGGGTGATGGCGGTGATGCTGATCGCCCTGTCGATGACCGGCACGGTGCGCTATCGCCGCGAGCAGCATATCGAGCGCCTGGCCGGCAGCGATCCCCTGACCGGTCTGCATAATCGCCGCGCCCTGGAAGCCGAGGCGCCACGACTGTTCAGCCAGGCGACCCCGGCTCGACCCGGCGCCCTGCTGCTGATCGATCTGGACAACTTCAAGCTGGTGAACGACCTCCATGGCCACGCCGCGGGTGACGGCCTGCTGATCGCCCTGAGCGACCTATTGCGCACCTCCCTGCCCCGCCAGGCGCTGGCCGCCCGGCTGGGGGGCGATGAATTCGTGGTGCTGCTGGGTGAGGCGGCCGATGCGGATGTCGTGCGTTTGGCAGACACACTGCGCCAGCGCTTCAACCAGCTGGCGGCGCAGCGCCTGCGGACGCCCGAGCCCGTCACCCTGAGCATCGGCGCGGTGCTGTTCGATCAGCCGCCGGAAAACCTGGCGGCCTTGCTGGAGCGCGGGGACGGTGCCCTCTACGCCGCCAAGCGTGGCGGGCGGGATGGCTTGCGGATGAGTCTGGGATGAAGGCGCGCTGATGGCTTAGGCTTGGGCGACTGCCTGACCGGAGCCACCATGCCCATCGCCCTCGAATCCCCCGACCAACCCGAGATGATCGCCCTGATCGCCGAACTGGATGCCTATCAGGACGGCCTCTATCCACCTGAAAGCCGCCATGCGCTGGATCTCGCATCGCTCATGCAGCCGAACGTGCTGTTCCTGGTCGCCCGCGATGACGGCGGTCACGCGCTGGGCTGTGGCGCCATGGTGCTGCATGAGGGCTATGGCGAGATCAAGCGGATGTATGTGAGCCCCAAGGCTCGCGGGCAAGGGCTGGGCGGTCGCCTGCTGGCGGAGCTGGAGCGTGAAGCGGCAGGCCGCGGGTGTGAGTTGGCACGACTGGAAACGGGGCCCTATCAGCCGGAGGCCTTGAGGCTTTATGAGTCAGCGGGTTACCAGCGGCGTGGTCCTTTTGGGGCGTATCGGGAGGATCCGTTGAGTGTGTTCATGGAGAAGCGGCTGGGCGATAGTGGCCAAGGCATCGATTGGCCGCGATAGCTCACGAGGTAGGTTGGGTTGAGCGCAGCGAAGCCCAACGTTGGTCCCAGCTTGTTGGGCTTCGACGATGGACCTGTCTCAACCCAACCTACGTCCCATATCCCGACCTGCCTCTATGGGGATTTAGTGGGCAAGGCCTCGGTGGTCCGCGCGATGCCTTGCGAGGTAGGTTGGGTTGAGCGTAGCGAAGCCCAACGCTGGCTCTGGATTGTTGGGCTTCGACGGTGGAGCTGTCTCAGCCAAACCTACGTCGCTTGTTTCAGTCCGCTTCCATGGGGGCGGTAGGTAAACCACGAATAGGTAGTGGCCGACGGGCGTGGACAGGCCTGCGCCGTTTTCCACGCTACGGGGTGAACTCCGCTAACAGGAATTCCACGAAGCTCCTCACTGTCACCGAGCGCCATCTCGTCTGGGCATAGAGCGCCGTCAGGGGGCGGGTGAGCTCCTGGCCTTGGAAGAGACGCACAAGGCTGCCGGCGGCGACGTCGTCCTGCAGCAGGAAGGCGGGCTGGAGTATGACACCGAGGCCTTGCAGGGCGGCCAGGCGCAGGGCGGGGCCGTTGTTGAGGTGCAGGCGACCGGGTGGCAGCGGGCCGAAGTTAGTGCCAGTCTGGGTGCGCCATTGGTGCAGGGCGCGAGGGTCCATGCCAAGGCAGTCGTGGGCCTCCAGATCAGCCAGTCGCTCGGGCATGCCGCGTTGGGCGAGATAGCCGGGCGCGGCGCAGCACCACATCACATAGGGCGCCAGGGGTCGCGCCACCAGCGAGGAGTCGGCCAGTTCGCCGATGCGGATGGCGATGTCGATGCCCTCCTCCACCAGATCCTGGACCCGGTCGCTCAGCACCAGATCGAGGGTGACCTGGGGATGCTGCGCCAGATAGTCGCCGAGTCGCGGCGTAAGGCCGTAGGTGCCAAAGGACACCGGCGCCGAGACGCGCAGGATGCCGGCGGGCGCCAGGCGCTGGGTTTCGGCCTGGCGGTCGGTGTCGGCGACCAGGGCGAGGATCTCGCGGCAGCGGGCGTAGTAGCCCTCCCCAAAGGCGGTCAGGCGCTGGCGCCGGGTGGTGCGTACCAGCAATTGCAGGCCCAGGCGCTTCTCCAGACCGCGCAGGTGATTGCCGGCCATGGTCGGCGAGATGCCCTGGGCCTGGGCCGCAGCGGCCAGGCTGCCGCGCTCCACCACGGCAACGAACACCTGCATGCTGTCGAGCAGATCCATTCAACACTCCTGTTAAGGAATCCTTACACCTAGGTGGCGTTTATCTCATTTGGGTAATGGGTGAGGCTAGTGGTGTGGGTGAGGTCGCGAAGTGTTGGGCTTCGCTGCGCTCAGCCCAACCTACGAAAATCCTCACCCCTGGAGAATCGATCATGGATCTGCAACTGCACGACCGTACTGCCCTGGTGACCGGCGCGAGCATGGGCATAGGCACGGGCATCGCCCGCGTCCTGGCTGCCGAAGGCGTTCGGCTGGCGATCACCGCGCGGCGGCGGGACGCCCTGGAGACTCTGGCCGAGGAGATCGTGGCGGCGGGTCATGCCCGGCCGCTGGTGATCGTCGCGGATATCACCGACGCCGAAGACGTCCAGCGCCTGGCGCGGCAAGCGGAGCAGGGATTGGGCCGGGTGGACATCCTGGTCAACAACGCCGGCGGCACAAGACCGCTTTCGGTGACGGCGGACGATGCGGCCTGGGACGAAGCCTGGAATCTCAACTTCACCGCGACCCGCCGCCTGACCCAGGCGCTGCTGGGCGGAATGCGCGAAAGGCGCTGGGGACGCATCGTCAATTTCAGCGGCAGCATGGAGCCGCGGGACCTGAACGGCGCCGGGGCGGCCAAGGCGGCGATCCAGTTCTGGTCCAAGGGGCTGGCGAGCCAACTGGCGGCCGAGGGCATCACGGTCAACACCATCGCGCCGGGGCGGATCAATTCCGAGCAGATCCTGCAGCGGCTGCACCCGACGCCCGAGGCGCGCCAGGCCTTTATCGCTCGCCACATTCCCATCGGCTATTTCGGCGAGCCGGAGGACGTGGGCCAGGTGGTGGCCTTTCTCGTCTCACCGCTGGCGCGCTACCTCACCGGTGATGTCATCGCGGTGGATGGCGGGATGCACGCCCATGCCCACTAAGACTCTGTACAAAGCCTGCTGCGCGTCGGCCAAACTGCGTTGAAAAAGCCTTCGGAATGCTCATTTACCACTCGTAAACTCCGCTTCCTCAGGCATTTTCGCCTTGTTTGGCTCTAGCTCGCGAGACTTTGAACAGACTCTAGCGCCTGACGCAGACGAACAGCGCATTGCCCGCCTCGCCGGCCCAGGGCTCGATGCGCTGATAGTCGTGCTCCAGCATCTGCACCTCGAAGTGCGGCGTCAGCAGGGCCAGCAGTTCGGGGAAGTCCACCGCCACCATGGGGTGTTCGTCCTGCCAGGTCTGCTGCGCGCCGGCGTGGCGGCGTTCGATGCGCAGGCGGAGTTGCTGGTGTTCGCCCTCGCCCGGGTAATGCCAGGCGGAGGCGAAGCTGAAGTGGCCATCGGCCCGTTCGACGCTGTGGCCGACGCTGGAGGCATTGTCGATACGGCGCTTGTCGACGGCGTTGAAGCAGAACAGGCCGCCCGGGGTCAGGGCCGCCCGGACCTGCATCAGGCAAGCCTGGAGGCGTGCGAGGCTGCCGCTGTAGTGCAGGGAGTAGAGAAAGCAGGTGATCAGATCGACCGGCTGCTCCAGCTCGAAGGCGCACATGTCCTGGCAGGAGAAGTCCGCCTCCGGGCAACGCAGCGCGGCCTGGGCGAGCATCGGCGGATTGAGGTCCAGCCCACTGCTCTGGAAGCCGGCATCGAGGAAATGCCGCACATGGGGGCCGGTGCCGCAGGCGAGGTCGAGATGACGACTGCCACCGTTGCCGAACAGTCGCTGCAGGCGCAGTACCGCCTGGCTCTGGGCCCGGTAGTCGATGTCAGCGCAGAGCAGGTCGTAGTAGGCCGACAGGTCGGTGTAGAGGGCGGTGGCGGACATCGCAGGGGCTCGGGGCTGGAGACGCGGGCGCGCATCTTAGTCGGTTTTCGCGATGATGGACGCTTTATACTGGCGGTTTTCCCGAGAGTCCCCTGACGTGAGCAACAAGAGATACGCCTGCATCGGCCTGAGCAACCCCAAGTCGCCGTCCAACGTCGGGTCCATCATGAGGGCGGCGGGTTGCTACGGGGTGGCCTCGGTGTTCTATACCGGCACCCGCTACGACCGCGCCAAGGACTTCGTCACCGATACCAAGAAGGTCCACCAGGATATCCCGCTGATCAACATCGACGACCTGCGCCGCATCCTGCCGCTGGGGTGCGTACCGGTGGCGGTGGAGCTGGTGGAGGGCGCCCGGCCGCTGCCCGAATACACCCATCCCGATCGCGCGCTCTACCTGTTCGGCTCGGAGGACGGTTCGCTGAGCCAGGAGCTGCGCGACTGGTGCGAGGACGTGGTGTACATCCCCACCCAGGGCTGCATGAATCTGGCGGCCACGGTCAACGTGGTGCTCTATGACCGGCTGGCGAAGGGGAATAACACCCGCTCCGGTCCGCTGTTCTAGGCCTTGCCTGAAAACTGCCTGCGCATCGGTGATGCTGCGTTAAAAATCAGCTGGATCGCCAGCCCGGTCGGAATGCTCATTTACCCCTCGTAAACTCCGCTTCCTCGCTGATTTGATTCGCTGGCGCTCACCCTTCGGGCCAGCCTTCGGCTGTTACTCCCGTTGGTCGTTGCGCCTTGCCTCACCTTCGCTCGGCGACTTTTCAGACAAGTCCCAACGTCTTCAACCAAACCCCTGGGTCGGCCGGCGCAAGACCGGATCGAAGGGGTTGATGCGCGCGGCGATCACCCCGGCTTCGCGGCGGAGCAGTTCGATCACCGTGGGCAGGCGCTGGGCGTTGAGGCGTTCGCTCAGGGTGCCCACGCTCAGGGCCGCTACCGCCCGGCCATTGCGGTCGAGGATGGGCACGGCGAGGCCCGACATGCCGGCCAGCACCCCGGTGTTGCGCGCGGCGTAGCCCTGCTGGCGGACGTTGTCGATCTCGGCGCGCAGCAGCACCTCATCGTAATGATGGGCATCGCGCAGCCGCGGCAGGTTGTAGCGGATCACCTCGTCGCGCTCTTCCTCGGGCAGGAAGGCCAGGATCGCCAGGGCGCCCTGGCCGCCGCCCAGGGGCACGCGACCGCCGATGTCGCCGGTGAAGGTGCGGATCGGATAGGGCCCCTCGCTGCGGTCCAGGCACATGGCGTCGAAGCCGCTGCGCGCCAGCAGGAACAGTGAGTCGCCCAGGGACGCCGACAGCCGCAGCAGACTCGGCCGCGCCAGGTCGCGCAGGTTGCCGACCTGGCCGGCGCGGGCCGCCAGGGCGAAGAAATCCAGGCTCAGGCGGTATCTCTTGCTACGAGCGCACTGCTCGACCATGCCCTCTTCCACCAGGCCACGCAGCAGCCGGTGGGTGGTGGGTTGCGACAGGCCGACGCGCTCGGCCAGGCGGGTGACCTTTTCCCCCTCGGGATCACCCTCACCCAGGGCGCGCACCACGGCGAACACCCGGCTGATGGCGCCAACACCTACCTCACCTGCCGCTGTCTTTCTTTCACTGGAATCTTCCATCTACCGCACTCCAAAATATTCCACTGAGTGAATAAATCTGAAAAAAGAGTTCATTCAGTGAAAAACCTGCTTGTCCCGCATCCTAGGTCGCCCTTACCTTCAGGTCCATAGGGCGATACTCACAATCACCGGACGCCGCCAATCGAGCGAGCGCCAACGTCCCAGATCCAGGCTGTCTTTCGCCCTGCCAAAACCTTGCCCACCTCTCCCGTGGGCGCGACCGGAGGAGCATTGCGGCCATGGCTTTCCTGACTCTCGACAATCTCAGCAAGCGCTACGGCGACAGCTACGCGGTGGCCGGTTCGACCCTGGCCATCGAGCGCGGCGAATTCGTCTCCCTGCTCGGCCCCTCCGGCTGCGGCAAGACCACCACCCTGCAGATGATCGCCGGCTTCGTCGACGTCAGCAGCGGGCGCATCCTGCTCGACGGCCAGGACATCACCCACGCCAAGCCGGCCAGTCGCGGCCTCGGGGTGGTCTTCCAGAGCTATGCGCTGTTTCCCCACATGACGGTGCGCGACAATGTCGCCTTCGGCCTGCGCATGCGCAAGGTGGCGGGCGCCGAACTGGCGCGGCGCGTCGAGGAAGCCCTGGGCCTGGTGCATCTGGGTCAGCATGCCGAGCGCTATCCCCGCGAACTCTCCGGCGGTCAGCGCCAGCGGGTGGCCCTGGCCCGAGCGCTGGTGATAGCACCACCGGTGCTGCTGTTGGACGAACCGCTGTCCAACCTGGACGCCCATCTGCGCGAGGAGATGCAGTTCGAGATCCGCCGCATCCAGCGCGAGGTGGGCATCACCACCCTGATGGTGACCCACGACCAGTCCGAGGCGCTGTCCATCAGCGACCGGGTGGTGGTGATGGAAGCTGGCCGCATCACCCAGGTGGATGCGCCCTATCGCCTCTACGAACACCCGCGCAACAGATTCATCTCCGATTTCGTCGGCAAGGCCAACTTGCTGCCCGGCAGCCTGGATGCCCAGGGTCGGCCGCAGATCGCCGCCGGCGGCGCCCTGGCGATCTCGCTGCGGCCGGAAAAGATCGAATTGCGCCCCGCCGGTGAGGGACGTCTGCAAGGGCGGGTGCTGACCCGTTTCTTCCTCGGCAGCCAGTGGCTGTATCGGCTGGAGACGGCGCTGGGCGAGGTGTCGGTGCTGCGCAGCAACGATGGGCTGCCGCCGCTGGACGAGGGTCAGCGCGTCGGGCTGCACTGGGACGACGGTCTGCTGCGCCAACTGGAAGCCGCGGAGACCGCCGCATGAGCACCCTGCTGCGCGGCACCGGTCGCGTCTATCTGCTCAGCGCCCCGGCCCTGGTGCTGTTCGCCGGACTGCTGCTGGCGCCCCTGGCGCTGACCCTGGCGCTATCCTTCAACGTCTTCGACTACGAAACCGGGATCAAGGAAGGCAGCTACACCCTGGCCCACTACTTGAGCCTGCTGGGCGATCCCTACTTCTACGAGATCTTCCTGCGCACCTTCTGGATCAGCGCCCTGGTCACCCTGCTCTGCGTGTTGATCGGGGTACCGGAGGCCATCGTCCTCAGTCGCATGGGCGCGCCCTGGCGCTCGATCTTCCTGATCCTGGTGCTGACGCCGCTGTTGATCTCGGTGGTGGTGCGCGCCTTTGGCTGGAGTCTGCTGCTGGGCGCCGATGGACTGGTCAACCAGGCCATCGTGGCCCTGGGCGGGCGGCCGCTGAAGCTGCTCTACACCCCCTTCGCGGTGATCGTCGGCCTGGTCCACGTGATGCTGCCGTTCATGATCATCCCGGTGTGGACCTCGCTGCAGAAACTCGATCCCGCCGCCGAACAGGCCGCGCTGTCGCTGGGCGCCAGTCACCTGACGGTGCTGCGGCGCATCGTGCTGCCTCAGGTGATGCCCGGGGTGCTGTCGGGAACGCTGATCGTCTTCGGCCTGGCCGCCAGCTCCTTCGCCATCCCCGGTCTGTTGGGCGGACGCCGGCTGAAGATGGTCGCCACCCTGATCTACGACCAGTACCTGGCCGAGCTGAACTGGCCGATGGGCGCCACCCTGGCGGTGGCCCTGCTGCTGCTCAACCTGCTGGTGATGCTGGGCTGGAATCGCCTGGTGGAACGCCGCTACAAACGTGCCCTGGGAGTCTGACCGCATGACCCGCAACGGCCCGCTCGGGCTCGCCTTCCATACCCTGGTGATGGTCTTCATGCTGGCGCCGCTGGTGGTGGTCTGCCTGGTGGCCTTCACCCCGGAGAACACCCTCAGCCTGCCCACCGCCGGCTTCTCGCTGCGCTGGTTCGCCGCCGTGTTCGAGCGGGCGGACTTCCTCACCGCCTTCTACAACAGCCTGCAGCTGGCGGCGCTGTCGGCCACCCTGGCGACGCTGATCGCGGTGCCGGCGGGGCTGGCCATCACCCGCTACCGCTTTCCCGGCCAGGGCTTTCTCAACGGCCTGTTCCTCTCGCCGATCATCATCCCGCACCTGGTGCTGGGCGTGGCCATGCTGCGGCTGTTCGCGCTGCTGGGGGTGAATGGCAGCTTCAGCTGGCTGGTGCTGGCCCACGTGGTGGTGATCACCCCCTATGTGCTGCGCCTGGTGATCGCCGCCGCCATCGGCATCGACCGCAGCGCCGAGCAGGCGGCCGAGAGCCTGGGCGCCAGTCGCACCACGCTGTTCTGCCGCATCACCCTGCCGATGATCCTGCCCGGGGTGGCCGGCGGCTGGCTGCTGGCCTTCATCAACAGCTTCGACGAGGTGACCCTGTCGATCTTCGTCACCTCGCCGGCGACCCAGACCCTGCCGGTGCGGATGTACGTCTACGCCACCGAATCCATCGACCCCATGATGGCGGCGGTGTCGGCGCTGGTGATTGCCCTGACCGCGGCCACCATGATCCTGCTCGACCGCATCTATGGCCTGGATCGCGTGCTGGTGGGCAAACAATGAATAGCCGAGCCCCGTCCATGGCACTGCTCAAGCGGGTGGCCGAAGGCGACCGCCCGACCCTGGCATTTACCCTCGACGGCCAGCCGGCCGAGGGCCTGCAGGGCGATACCCTGCTCACCGCCATCCTCACCCAGAGCGATCACCTGCGCGGCAGCGACTTCGGCGGTGAGCCCCGCGCCGGCTTCTGCCTGATGGGCGCCTGCCAGGACTGCTGGGTGCGCCTGGCCGACGGCCGCCGGGTGCGTGCCTGCGCCACCTTTCTCGAAGCGGGCCAGCAGGTCAGCCGCGATCCGGGGCGGCCGCTGTGAGCGCCGTCGTGGTGATAGGCGCCGGGCCGGCGGGCATTCGCGCGGCCCAGACCCTGGTCGCCCATGGCCTGGAGCCGGTGCTGCTGGACGAAAGCGCCTGCGGCGGCGGCCAGATCTATCGCCAGCAACCGGGCAATTTCCGGCGCCCGCTCAAGGCGCTCTATGGCTTCGAAGCCGGCAAGGCTCAGGCGCTGCACGGTGCTTTGACCGAGATGCAGACGACGCTGGACTATCGACCCGACACCCTGGTGTGGAATGCCGAGCAAAGCGCTCTGGATACCCTGAGCCAGGGCCGCTACGTCGATCGTCTGGCCTTCGACCAGGTGATCGTCGCCACCGGTGCCACCGACCGCATCCTGCCGGTGCCGGGTTGGACCCTGCCGGGCGTCTACAGCCTGGGCGCATCCCAGGTGGCGCTCAAGTTCCAGGGCTGCGCCATCGGCAGCCGACCGGTGCTGGCCGGTACCGGCCCGTTGCTCTATCTGGTCGCCTATCAATACGCCAAGGCCGGGGCCAAGCCGCTGGCGGTGCTGGACAGCGCGCCCTTCCGCGACCAGGCCGCTGCAGCTCCGGCGCTGCTCGGTCAACCGGCCACCTTTGCCAAGGGCCTCTACTACCGCAGCTGGCTGGCGCTGCACGGCGTGCCCGTGCACCAGGGCGCCGATCTCCTGGCGGTCGAAGGCGAACGCCGAGTGGCTGCCGTGCGCTGGCGCGCCGCCGATGGCGAGGAGCACCGGCTGGCGTGCGACGCCCTGGGCTTCGGCCAGACGCTGCGCAGCGAGACCCAGCTAGCCGATCTGCTGGGCTGCGAGTTCGCCTGGAATCCGCTCAATCGCGCCTGGCTGCCGGTGCGGGACAACGGCGGCCGCAGTAGCCAGGCCGGGGTCTACCTGGCCGGCGACGGCGCCGGTATCCAGGGTGCCGATGCCGCCGAACTGGCGGGCGAACTGGCGGCCCTGAGTCTGCTGGATGATCGTGGCGTGCCGGTGGACAGGGCGCGTATCCAGGCCCTGCAGGCACGCCTGGCGCGCTTCGAGGTCTTTCGCCAGGGCCTGGAGCGGGCCTTCCCCTTCCCCGCGGACTGGGCGGCCAAGGCGCCGGACGCACTCATGGTCTGTCGCTGCGAACAGGTCAGCGCCGGGGAGATCCGCGCCGCGGTGGCCCAGGGTCATTGGGAGATCAACAGGGTCAAGGCCACCTGCCGGGTCGGCATGGGCCGCTGTCAGGGACGGATCTGCGGCGCCGCGGCGGCCGAGTTGATCGCCTGCGCCAGTGGTCGCCCGCTGGACCAGATCGGCCGGCTGCGTGCCCAGGCGCCGATCAAGCCGCTGCCCTTTGGCGTGGAGCTGGCGCCATGAGCCGGCTGGACGTGGATGTGCTGATCATCGGCGGCGGTATCGTCGGCAGCAGCGCGGCGCTGTTCCTGGCCCAGGGCGGCCAGCGCGTCGCCCTGCTGGAACGCAATTTCTGCGGCGCCCAGGCCAGTGGCGTCAACTATGGCGGGGTGCGCCGCCAGGGGCGGCCGCTGGTGCAATTGCCACTGTCCAGTCGCGCCCATCAGCTTTGGGGCGGTCTGCGGGACCTGCTGGGTACCGATGGCGAATACCTCAGATCCGGCCACCTCAAGCTGGCCCGCAGCGAGACCGACTTCGCCTCCCTGCAGGCCTATGCCCAGGCCAGCCGGGGCTTCGACCTGGATCTGCAACTGCTCGACCGGGGCGAATTGCGCCGGCGCTTTCCCTGGGTCGGCGACATCGCCGTGGGCGCCTCCTTCTGCCCCGAAGACGGCCACGCCAATCCACGCCTGGTCTCCCCGGCCTTCGCCCAGGCGGCTGCCCGCGCGGGCGCCCGAATCCTCGAACGGACCGCCGTGACCACCGTCGAGCACGACGGCCAGCGCTTCCAGCTCCGTACTGACAGCGGCCAGACCCTCACCGCGCCCTGGCTGCTGAATTGCGCGGGCGCCTGGGCAGCGGAGCTGGCCGCCCGCTTCGGCGAGCCGGTGCCCCTCACCGCGGCCCATCCGGCCATGCTGGTGACCGAACCGCTGCCGCCCTTCATGACCGCCAGCACCGGTGTGGAAGGCGGCGGCATCTATGCCCGCCAGGTGGCCCGTGGCAATTGCGTACTGGGCGGCGGGCGCGGCTTCGCCCTCGACGCCGACCGCGCCCGCCCCGGCCAGCTGGCCATCCTCGACATCCTTAGAAACGCCGCCGAACTCTATCCGGCGCTCAGCGGGGCCCAGGCGATCCGCACCTGGAGTGGCGTCGAGGGTTATCTGCCGGATCACCAGCCGGTGCTTGGCCCCAGTCTCACCACCCCCGGCCTGCTGCACGGCTTCGGCTTTGCCGGTGCGGGCTTCCAGATCGGGCCGGCGGCTGGCGAAGCCCTGGCCGAGTGCATCCTGCAGGGCGCGCCCCGGCACAGCCTGCAGGCCTTTTCCATCGCCCGTTTCCCTTCCCAGCCCAGGAGTTCCCAATCATGCGCCTGACCCCTGCCCTGCTCGTGGCCCTCGCCGGCCTGCCCCTGGCCGCCGTGGCCGAACCGACGCTCTACCTCGGCATGAATGGCGGCACCATGGAGCGCCTCTATGCCGACAGCGTGCTGCCCGCCTTCGAGAAGGCGCACAACGTCAAGGTGGTGATCGTGCCCGGCACCTCGGCGGACATCCTCGCCAAGGTCCAGGCCAGTCCGCAGAAGCCGCCGATCCATGTGATGTTTCTCGACGACGGCATCATGTACCGCGCCATCGGCATGAATCTGTGCAGTCCGCTCAAGCCCAGCGCGAGCCTGGCGCAGATCCCCGACAAGGCCAAGATCAAGGACCAGGCGGCTGCCGTCAGCCTGGGCGTGACAGGGCTTGCCTACAACAGCCGGCTGTTCAAGGAAAAAGGCTGGGCGGCGCCGACCTCCTGGGCCGATCTGGCCGATCCCAAGTACAAGGGCAAGGTGGTGTTCCAGTCGCTGTCCTCGTCCACCTTCGGCCTGCACGGCTTCCTGATGTTCAACCGTCTCAAGGGCGGCACCGAGCAGGACGTCGACCCCGGCTTCAAGGCCTGGCCCACCACCGTCGGCCCCAATGTGCTGGAGTACATCCCCAGCTCGGCCAAGCTCTCGGAGATGGTGCAGACCGACGAGGCGGCGCTGTTCCCGCTGACGCCCACCCAGGTCACCGCTCTCAAGCTCAAGGGCATCCCGGTGGAATACGCGCCGCCCAAGGAGGGCGCCGTGGTGCTCAACGTCGCCGAATGCGTGACCGCCAACAACGACCAGCCGGAGCTGGCCCAGCAACTGGCTGAGTACCTGCTGACCCCCGAGGCCCAGGCCCCGGCGCTGGAACTGGGCGACCAGATCCCGTCCAACCCCAATACCCCCACCACCGACAAGACCCGCGGCCAGGTGGAGGCCATGCAGAACTACCTGAAGACCGCCGTGACCATCGACTGGGACGAGGTCAACAAGGTAAGGCCGCAGTGGAACGCCCGCTGGAATCGGCAGGTGGAGCGCTAGTCGGCCGAATAGCGCAAATACGCTGGTCGGTGTCGACCCTGGACAACCCCGGTTCGGGGCGACCCCTCACCCTTGGCGGCTTCCATCACCAGGAGAGCCGCCATGGCCAACCCGCCCATCACCGTTCTGCGCGACACCCAACCCCTGCCCGTGGTCGATGCCTGCAAATGGGAGCGCATCGAAGGCGAGCCCCATACCGTCAACCTCAATGCCTACACCTCCGATGACGGCAGCAAGATCATGGGCACCTGGATCTGCACCCCCGGCAAGTGGCGCGTCGACTACGTGAAGTGGGAGTACTGCCACTTCCAGGAGGGGTACTGCATCATCACCCCCGATGGCCAGGAACCCATTCACCTCAAGGCCGGCGACATCTTCGTCGTCGAACCCGGCATGAAGGGCACCTGGGAAGTGGTCGAGACGGTGCGCAAGTATTTCGTCTTCGCCTGACGTGCGAGCGGCGCCTACCGGCGCTGCCCGGCGGGCTGCTCAGGGCGTGGCATCACTGGCATAGCAGGCCCAGGCCGGTCGCGTGGCCAGGCGCGCGAGATAGGCCTCGATGGCTGGTGCCGCGATCCGCTTCATGGGGGTGCTGCGCCAGCGGTGCAGCGACAGCCCCAGGGCGATGTCGGCCAGGCTGAAGCGCTCGCCGACCACATAGGGGCCGTGCTGCGCCAGGTGCGCCTCCAGAATGGCGATACGCCCGTTCCAGGTGGCGATGCCCTGCGCCAGGCGCTGCGGATCGGGCTGCGGCGGCTGTTGCTTCACCAGGGCCAGATAGGCGTAGCTCCAGGCCGGATTGAGTTCGCTGGCCTGCCAGTCCAGCCACTGATCGACCCGCGCCCGTGCCCGCGGTGCGGCGGGATACAACGCCTCGCCGCCCCGGGCGTTGGCCAGGTAGCGCAGGATGCTGTTGGATTCCCAGAGCACGAAGTCGCCGTCCAGCAGGACCGGGATCTGGCCATTGGGATTCCACTGCAGGTAGTCGGCGGACTGCGCCGAGCGAAAACCGGCGCCCCAGTCTTCACGCTCATAGCCCAGGCCCAGTTCGTCGAGGCACCAGAGCACCTTGCGCACGTTGATCGAAGAGACGCGGCCAAGGACCTTCAGCATGCGCAGGCGACCTCCAGGGGTTCATGGTCGAGATAGGGCTCGATGTTGCAGAGCGCACGCGCCACATAGTCCTCCTTCTCACCCACCGGGGCTACATAGTGCAGCGCCTCGGCAGCTGCCTCGCGGCCCAGCAGCCGGGCGATGACCCAGGCCGCCAGGTAGCTGGAGGCCAGGCAGCCACCGGCGGTGGCCAGATTGCCGCGGGCGAAGAAGGGCTGTGCCAGTACCTCGATGCCGGCCTCCTGTACCCAGGGCTTGGTGGTGAGATCGGTGCAGCCGGGTACGCCGTCGAGCAGGCCGAGACGCGCCAGCAACAGGGTGCCGGAGCACTGGGCGCCGATCAGCTGGCGCACGGGATCGAGCACGGCAAGCTGCTCCAGCAGGTCAGCATCCCGGGCGAGTTCACGCGTCCGGCTGCCGCTGCCCACCAGTACGGCGGTGCAGTCGGCCAGTTCGTCGAAGCCGGCCTGCCGCTCCAGACGGACGCCATTCATGGAGGTCACCCAGGGCGTGGGCGCCAGCAGCGACACCCGCCAGTCCGGACGCTTGATGCGATTGAGGATGCCCAGGGCGATCAGGGAGTCCAGTTCGTTGAAGCCGTCGAAGGTCAGGATGGCGAGGTGCATGGGGCTACCAGGTGCGCGGGGGTGAGCCGAGAGTCTCGGTCTCATCCAGGCGAGTTGGCCAGATACAGCGCCGCGCCAGGCCAGCCATACAGTCAGGCCATTCGCCGGAAACCCTTCTAAACCGCGCCATAGCACCGCCGAGCCACTGGAAGAGATAGCACTTAGCCATTACAGTGGCCCACCCCTTGGCCGAAACGCCTGCCGATTTGCCATCGCCCATCGGCCTTACCCCGTTCCGAGATGTCGATGGACGATGATATTCGTTATGAACAGCATGTCCGGCGGGTGCTGCGCACCCCCCTGCAGGTATTGCAGCCTCTGATGCTGGCGCTGTGGCCGCTGAGTCTGTGGAGCAATCCGCTGATTGGCAGCCCCTACAAGCCACGCTACTTCGCCGTGATGCTGCTGTTGCTGGCGATCAGCGCCCTGCTCAGCGTTGCACGCAGCGCGCGCATGATGAGTCTTACCTTTACCGGCAACATCTGGGCGCTCGCCCTAGCCTTTCGCATCCAGATCCAGGATGGCGGCGCCGTGGGCCACTACTGGAATCTGCCCATCGCCGTGATCATCGTCCTGGGCACCTGCGGCATGACCTATCGTCTCTCCCACTACCTGATCACCCTCGCCGGCGCCGCCTTCATCCTGTTCATCGGTCAGACCCAGCTGGTTCCCACCGCCATGCCAATACACCTGGTCTGGTTGCTGGCCAGTGCCACCCTGGCCATCGGCATCGCCTACAACCACGCCAACAGCCAATGGATGCGACGGACCTTCATTCTCAAGGAGCGCTATCGGATCCTGGCGGAAACCGACGAACTGACCGGGATCGCCAATCGCCGCAAGCTCCTGCAGCAGCTGGACGAGGCTCGCGGCGAGAGCGGGCAGACGCCTGCGCATTTCGTCATGCTCGATATCGACAACTTCAAGGAGATCAACGACCGGCACGGTCATCAGGTCGGCGATCAGGTACTGGTCGCCACGGCGCGGGAAATCGATCAGCTCGATCCGAGGCTGCAGGTCGGTCGCCTGGGTGGCGAGGAATTCGGCCTGCTGATCCGCGGCCTGGACGATGCGCGGGTGAGCCACCTGCTGGAAGTCTTGCGTAACCGCCTGGCCGCCGCCGCCCCCTTGGGCATCAGTTTCAGTGCCGGGGCGCTTCGGCTCGACCCGGAAGTTTCTCTCAACGAGCTGCTGCGGCGGGCGGACGAAGGTCTCTATCAGGCCAAACGCCAGGGCAAAGACCAGATGGTCTGGCCACACTGAGTGGCGTTAATCCAGCTTTTCCACCTTTACCGCGGTGGTGCCGTCGTCGACCATGTCCACCCGCCGCGCAGCGGCCCTTGAGAGGTCGATGATGCGACCCCGGATATAGGGTCCGCGGTCATTGATGCGTACCACCACGGCGCGATCGTTTTCCAGGTTGGTCACCTTGACCCGGGTGCCGAGCGGCAGGGTCTTGTGGGCGGCGACCAGTTCGTTGTTGTTGAAGGTCTCGCCACTGGCGGTTTCCCTGCCGTGGAACTTGCGCGCATAGAAGGACGCCTTGCCGCGCTGTTCGAAGCTGGCGTCCTTCTTGATCGGCGCCGCTACGGTCTTGGCGTCCTTTTCCTGGCAGGCGGTGCAGGCAAGCATCAGGAGCAGTACGAGGGATCTGGAACGGCTGAACACGTTTCACCTTCCTCTTCTTCTTCGTTTTGGGAAAGCAACGCACTGGGGAGTGGATTCAGCTATCTCTGAACCGATCCGCGACCCAAGGGTTCGCGAGGCATGGCCATAGGCCGCCATATCTGTGACGAACCCCTCAAGACCGCCCTAGGGCGCCGGCAGCACATACCTGAGGATGGCGACGAAGTGCAGGGCGCTGCCGGCCATGACGAAGCCGTGCCAGATGCCATGCCAATGACGGAAGCGATCGTCGAAGACGAAGAACAGAATGCCGACGGTGTAGAGCACCCCACCGGCCACCAGCCAGGCGAAGCCTTCACCGCCCAGGCGATCCAGCAGCGGCCCCACCGCCACCAGCACGATCCAGCCCATGACGGCGTAGATCACCAGCGACAGGATGCGCGCTTCCGAACGCGGCTTGAGCTCCTGCGCCATGCCGATCAGCGCCAAGCCCCAGACGATGCCGAACAGCGTCCAGCCCCAGGGCCCGCGCAGCGTCACCAGGCAGAACGGCGTGTAGCTGCCGGCGATGAGCAGATAGATCGACAGGTGATCGAGCTTCTGCAACAGGCGTTTCGCCCGCCCCTTCACGCTGTGGTAGAGGGTCGAGACGCTGTAGAGGATCACCAGCGCCACCCCATAGATGGCCACGCTGACGATGCGCCAGGGATCCCCCTGCAGGCTGGCCAGCACCACCAGGGTGACGGCACCGGCCAGGGCCAGCAGGGCACCGATCAGATGGGTCCAGGCATTGAGACGTTCACCGTGATACATGCGTCCTCCGGTATGGGTCGCAAACGGGCTCAGGGTCTCGCCGAGCCCTCGCGACGGGCAGTGAGGCGCTCGTAGCGGTCGAGCAGCGGCTGGATGGAAATCCCGTGGACCGCGATGCTCAAGGCCACCACCGACAGGGTCAGGTCGACGATGGTCCCGGCCCAGTCGGCCGTGACGTGATGCGTGAGCGCGTAGCACAGATAATACAGGCTACCGATGCCGCGGATGCCGAACCAGCCGATCAGTGCCCCCTGCTGGCGATCGATGCGGGTGAAGGGCAGCATGGTCGCCACTCCCAGCGGGCGAATGACCACGAACAGCAAGGCGCCTAGGAGCAGCGCGCGGCTGTCCCAGTGGGTGATGAGCACCACGCCCAGCAGGGTCACCAGGAGCACCTCGAAGGAGCGTTCCACCAGGCTGCCGAAGGCCAGCATGTCGCCCATCATCACGCCGGCGGCCATGCGCGGCTCCTCGATGTCCTCCGCCTTGGCGACCGTGGCGCGCTCCGGTGCGCCGGTGAGATGCCCGATCACCGGCTGCGCCAGGTGCTCGGAAGGCGTTTCCGCATGCCCCGACGTCTGGACTTCCGCCTGGCGTAAGCCCAGGCCGGCGGCGAACACCGCGAGAAAGCCGAAGGCGCCGATCTCGTCGGCCAGCACATAGGACAGGGCGATCAGTGCCAGGGCGAGGAAGTCGTTGGGCGAGATGGTGCTGTCGCCATGCCGGGTGCGTAGATAGATCATCAGCCGACCCACGCCCTTGCCCATGAAGTAGCCCAGCAGCAGCCCAGCCGGTACACCCCAGACCACGCTCTTGAGAAACCACTCCAGGGTCCAGTCCCATTGCAACTGACCATGTTGTAGTAGCAGCAGGCCGAGCAGGACGAAGGGAAAGGCGGTGCCGTCGTTGAGGCCTGCCTCGCCGGAGAGACCGAAGCGGACCCGGTCGAAATCCTGGGCGTGGTTGACCTGCACCAGCCCGGCCAGCACCGGATCGGTGGGCGCGAGGATGGCGCCGATCAGCAAGGCCACGCCCCAGGGCAGGCCGAGCAGGTAGTGAGCGACCAGGCAGACGCCGGCGATGCTGAGAATCATCACCGGCCCGGCCAGCAGATAGGCGCCGTGCCAGGAGGAACGATGGAAGGACAGCCGCAGCTTGAGGCCGCTGACGAACAGCGAAAAGAGCACCGCCACCTCGGTCAGGTGGCCGATCCAGGTCGCCGATTGCTGGAAGTTGACCTCGGCCAGCCCCAGGCCGATGGGACTGATGAGCATGCCGAAGGCCAGACAGACCACCGAGGTGGTGACCGGTAGCCAGCGCAAATAGGCGGAGGTCAGGGCGAGGATCATCAACAACGATCCCAATACCCCGACCCAGACGAGAAAAGTCATGTGGGTGGCGTGATCCAGAACAGGAGAGGAAGAGTGGGTGACGGACGCCACCCTCCTGATGGAGACTGCGCCAAGGCCTTGGCGGTGCCCCCTATCTGCCGAATGGCGCACCACGCGGTGACCCCGTGGCTCCGGCCAGGGTCCCATGTCCTAATAGTCCTCCTGGAAAGCCTCTTCTCGCATGAGCGATCACCGCCTCCGCAAGCAACGCCGCCTCGAACGTCTGCAACGCTTCCTCGACTGGGCCGGCCGCACCCATCCCGACTTCGTTGCCAGGCAACAGCATCAGGAACTCTGGTTCAAACGCTACTCGGGTTATCCCCTGCCGCACCTGGGCCGTATCGCCAAGGCCTTCTGGCTGGGTCTCGACGAGGCCGCGGCGGTGGCCGCCGGCAGTGCGCCCGATCCCGACCGTCTGCTGGGCCAGGCACTGCTCAGTGCCAGCAAGACCTTCGGCTATCCAGTGGACGTCTTCGGCAGCGAAAAGCTCTTCACCGGCGGCGCGGCGAGCGAGCTGCTCGAACCGCACTGGGCACTGAACTTGGCCGACAGTGACTCCGCCGAGACCTTTGCCGCGGCGGTCGGCCAGCGCCTGGGCGATGCCGTGCGCGAGCGGCTGAGCATCCTGGCGGCACCCTTCGCCGAGATGGCCGAGGAGGATCGCCAGCGCGTGCTGGAGCGGGTACCCCAGGCGCTGATCCGCCTGGACGACTTCCTGCCGCGCGCGGTGGAGGTGCTCAACGAGACGCGCCACGAGTTGAGATTCAATGTGGTCTTGACCCACGAGGACATTCGCCTGGAGATCCCCCGACGGCTGGCGGCCAACCAGGGGCGTCTGCTTGGCGACGCCGATGTGGCCGCGCTCAAGGCCACCGCGGAGGGGGAATTGCGCGAGCGTTTCGCCGTGTTGGTGGGCGAAGCCGACATCCTGGACTTCGATCTGCACCAGCTCGGCACACCGCGCCTGCAGGAGCTGATGCGCCTGGAGAGCGACAAGCTGCGTCGCGCCCTGCGCCACGCCGTGGGCCAGCAGCGCGAGAAGATGGCCTTCGCCGTGCTGCTGGAAAACAATCCGCGCTTCGGCCAGTACCACCAGAACTATCCGGCCCGGCGCCTGACCCGCACCTGGACCGCGCTGCTCGGCCCCACCAACAGCGGCAAGACCCACAGGTCCATCGAAGCCATGGCGGCGGTGACCCACGCCATCTACCTGTCACCGTTGCGGCTGATGGCGCTGGAGAACCAGGAGCGCCTGGAATCCCTCGGTGTGCCCTGCTCCCTGGTCACCGGCGAGGAAGAGATCATCCGCCCGGGTGCCACCCATTTCTGCTGCACCGTCGAGGAATTTGCCCGCTTCCGCCGCCAGCAATGGGAAGTGGTGGTGGTCGACGAGGTGCAGATGCTCGCCGATCCGCAACGCGGCTGGGCCTGGGTCGATGCCCTGGTCAGCGCCCACACCAAGCGCCTACTGATGACCGGTCCGGCGCTGATCGAACCCTCGCTACGCACCCTCTGCGACCTGTGCGAGGACCGCCTGGAGCTCAAGCCCACCAAGCGCCTGTCGCCGGTCACGGTGGCGCGCCACGCCACCACCCTGGAACGCCTGGAACCCGGGTCGCTGCTGGTGGCCTTCAGCCGGCGGCTGGTGCTGGAACTCAAGGGCCTGCTGGAAATGGCCGGCCGCCGGGTCTCGGTGGTCTATGGCGCCCTCTCGCCGGAGGTACGGCGGGAGCAGGCGCGGCGCTTCCGTGACGGCGAGACCGAGATCATGGTGGCCACCGATGCGGTGGGCATGGGCCTCAACCTGCCGGCCCATACCCTGTGCTTCTACACCGACGAGAAGTTCGACGGGGTGCAGAATCGACCGCTACGGGTGCAGGAGGTCAAGCAGATCGGCGGCCGCGCCGGGCGCTTCGGCCATCATGCCGAAGGCGAGATCACCGCGCTGGAACCCCATGTGCTGCGCAACATCAAGCGGCTGTTCCACAGCCCGGACGATCCGGTAGACCTGCACCAGTTCCAGGTGCGGCCGAGCCTGGAGCACCTGCGCGCCCTGTCCGACTTCATGGAAGAGCCCAGCCTGCTGCGCACCTGGCTGACCTTCAACCGCAACATCAACTATGGCGATGCCTTCGTCTCGGTGCTGCCCGAGGAACTGGCCGAGTGGATCAAGCTGATCGACCTGCCCGGCATCGATTTCCAGCTGCGCTGGATCTTCGCCTGCACGCCGATCCGCGGCGGCCTGGAAGGCCCGGCCAGCGGCCAGGCCCAGCGCTGGCTGCGCCTGGTGACCCGGGGCGAGCCGGTGGACCTGCCGCGCATCCCCCTGGGAACCGATCTCGCCGGCCTGGAAAGCGCTCTGCACGTGGTGGAAACCTATCTGCACCTGGCGCGCAGCCTGCCCGAACTGTTTCCCGCCCTGGAACGCGGCCAGGAGCATCGCGACCTGCTCAACGACGCCATCACCCGCGAGTTGTCGCGCCGCCGTCGGCCGCGGGGCCAGGAGAAGGGTCAGGGCAAGGGTGGCCGCCGTCAGGGGCGTGGGGAGCGCCGGGGTGGGCGCTTCGGGCGTTAGTTTCGTAGGTTGGCGCTGAGCGCAGCGAAGCCCAACAACGTGGACACCCCTACCCGCGATCGCCTCTCCCCCTTTCCCGCCGGGAGAGGGGGCGGTTGGCCGCGGAGGGTGGATAACGGCGCGGCCTTCCACCGTCTTGCGTTGGGCTTGCCCGTGGAAAACGCTACGCGATTTTCACGCTACCGGCCGGCCGCTCTTACCGAGACGTCGCCACCGGCATCCGCGCCTTGAAGCTCCAGGTGAAGAAGAATTCCGCCACCTGCTCGCCACTCTCGTCGGTGCCGACGCTGCGCAGTTGCAGCACCTGGGGCTCGCCCGTGTCCCGGGCCAGCCGCAGCACCTCGGCGATGGCCTCGCCCTGGTCGCAGCGAAAGACGAGGGTGCCCACGGCCTTCTTGGTGAAGCGGGCGCTCATGGCCACCACCAGCATGGCGTAGCGACTGCCGGAACGGCGGATGTGCCGGTCGGCGAGGATGCCAGTGGAAAATTCCGCCGCCATGCCCTCCACCGCCCAGAACATGCTCTTGAAAGGATTCTGGTTCAGCCAGCCATGGGTGACCTGTATCTGGCAGCCGGCATCGTCCAGCTGGCGCAGGCGCAGGCCGGCGATCTTGGCGATGGGCACCTTGGTCCAGACAAAGAGATTGAACAGCAGTCGATTCATGGCGAGCGCATCCGGCAGTCTGGCCAAGGCGCCAGGAGCCCGCAGCTTAGCGCTTCGTCCCGGGCCGCTCCACGACTGGCGGGCGCGGCCCGGTAGACAGTTCGCGACCCCTGGGTCGCGTAGCCGGGGCGTCTCGTCGAGGAGGCGCCCGCAAGCCTTACAGCGGATTGGCGTTGAGTTGCTCGGCGTAGCGGCGGGTCATGAACACCGCGAACAGCAGGCCGGCCACCGCCAGGCTACCGCCGACCAGGCCGACGTAGGGCATGCCGACATGGGTCCCCACCACGCTGCCCAACAGGGCGCCGCCGCCGATGCCGACGTTGTAAATGCCGGAGAACAGCGCCATGGCGACGTCCGTGGCGTCCTTGGCCAGGGCCAGTACCTTGGCTTGCAGCGCCAGGCCGAAACTCATGATGGCGATGCCCCAGACCACGCTCAGGCCTTCCAGCATGAAGCTCTTCCAGGCGAAGGGCAGCAGCAACAGCAGCGACAAGGCGATGCCGGCGATGGCCGCGACCAGAAAGCCATTGGGGAATCTCAGGCTGTAGCGGCTGAACAGCAGCGAACCTATGACCCCGGAACCGCCGAACAGCAGCAGCAAGGCGGTGATCTGCATGCCGCCCATGCCCGCCACTTCCACGGCGAAGGGCTCGATATAGCTGTAGCCGGTGAAATGGGCGGTCACCACCAGGGTGGTGAGCAGGTAGATGCACAGCAGCGCGGGGCGCTTGAACAATACCGGCAGGCTGGCCAGGGAACCGGAATTCTCGCTGGGCAGCAGCGGCAGGTTGCGCGCCAGCCAGAGCACCGTGCCCACCGCCAGCGCCGCGATGGCGACGAAGGTGTAGCGCCAGCCCAGCAATTCGCCCAGCACCCGGCCTAATGGGATGCCCAGCACCATGGCCAGGCAGGTACCGGTAGCCAGCAGGCCGAGCGCCTGGGTCTGCTTGCCGGCCGGGGCAATGCGCACCGCCAGCGAGGCGGTGATCGACCAGAACACCGCATGGGAGAAGGCGATGCCGATGCGACTGGCCACCAGCACCTCGAAGCTCCAGGCCACCCCGGACAGGCCGTGGCAGGCGACGAACACCGCGAAGACGAACATCAGTAGCCGCCGCCGCTCGATGGAGCGCGTGGCGAGCATCATCGGCAGCGACATCAGGGCGACCACCCAGGCGTAAATGGTCAGCATCAGCCCGACCTGCGAGGGACGCATGTCGAAGCTGCGACCGATGTCGCTGAGCAGCGCCACCGGGACGAATTCCGTGGTGTTGAAGATGAAGGCGGCCAGGGCCAGGGCGATGACACCGGACCAGCTGGGCTTCCGGGCTTCGGCGGTAGCATCCATGGGGGGTCTTCTACTCCAGAGCGAAGGGGTGGATAGCGACTTCCGGTCAGAAAGCCGACGACGAAAACCCACGAGCAAAGGCTTGGCCCGCCTGCGACGCCGGGTCGCGAGCGAGAAGTCTGCTGTAGGTAGGGATTGGAATTGGATGTAGTAAAAATTCTACGCTGCTGCGTCGGACCATCACAACCTCTCGCAGTTGCGCCCAGTGATGGCGATCGTCTGGTCGAAGCGGCCAACTGCCTGATCGGCGTCGCTTTTTCGCCCAGGGTTCAGCGCGCTGACCGCCTGGCGCTGCGACAAAACATCGCGAAACCTTTTACCCGGCGCCGGCTCCGAGCGAAACGCGCCGGATGATTTGACCTTACCCCAGGGGCAAGCTCTAGCCTCGGCGTCATCAGCCCAGTCAGGAGTCCGAACATGCGTATCGTCCTTTCCTCCATCCTGCTCGCCCTCACCCTACTGGCGGGCGGCGTCGCCCAGGCCGCCGAAACCCAGCACCAGAACCACCAGGATATGCAGAAGAGCATGGAGGCCATGCACCAGGGCATGGAAGAAGGCCTCAAGGCCAAGGATCCGGATCTGGCCTTCGCCAAGGGCATGCTGGCCCACCATGAGGGCGCCGTCGACATGGCCCGCTACCAGCTCCAGCACGGCAAGGACCCGGAGATGCGCACGCTGGCCGAGGACATCATCCAGGCCCAGCAGAAGGAGATCGATCAGCTCAATCGCTGGATCAAGGCCCACGCCAAGTGATGGTGCGCCGCGCCCGGGACTGGCACAGTGAAAGGCCAGTCCGGTCGCGGAGACCGCCATGCTGATCGATCGTCTGGATCATCTGGTCCTGACCACCACGGACCTCGCCGCCTGCGAGGATTTCTACACCCGGGTGCTGGGCATGCGCCTGGAGGTATTCGGTGCGGGGCGCAAGGCGCTGCGCTATGGCAACCAGAAGATCAACCTGCACGAGCGGGGGCACGAATTCGAACCCAAGGCGCACCTGCCGGCGCCGGGCGCCCTCGACCTCTGCTTTATCGCCCGCCAGTCGCTGGACGCCGTGATCGCCCATCTCCAACGCGAAGGCTGGCCGATCCTGGAAGGCCCGGTGGCACGCACCGGCGCGACCGGACCGATCCGTTCGGTCTATGTCCGCGATCCCGATCTCAACCTGATCGAGATCGCCGAGTACCCGACCTAGCGCGGCCGACCGAACACCTGGGTCCAGTAGAGACTGTGGGTGCTGCGCGGATTCAGGGCGTAGGCCGCCCCCATCTCGGTGAACTCCGGATTCATCAGGTTGGCGCAGTGCCCCGGGCTGGCCAACCAGCCCTGCATGGCCTGGGTGACCGAACCGGCACCGGCGGCGATGTTCTCACCGATCCGAGTCCAGCCGTAGCCCTGCTTGGCCACCCGCTCGGCCACGGTGCCGCCGCCGGGCGCCGTGTGGGAGAAGTAGTCGCGGCCGGCCATGTCCTGACTGTGGGCCAGGGCGGCATTGGCCAGGGCCGGACTCCAGCGCAGCGGCGCGGTGGCGGCGAAGCGCCGGGTACCGCAGGTGCGGGCCTGGGCCCGGGCGCGATTGACCTCGGCCAGGACGGCCTTACCGGCGCTCTGCCAGTCACCCAGTCCGGCGCTCACCACCGGGCGCGCCAGCACCAGCTGCCAGCGTGGTCCCTGCTGACTCACCCCGATCTGGGCATAGTCGTTGCTGGCCAGCGGCCGGCAGTACTGCTGGCGCAGCCCGGCCATGGCCGCCTGGGCGGTGGGCGCGCCCGCCAGCATGATCACCTGCACCGCCGACGCCTGGTAGCCCGCGGCGCGCAGATCGCTCTGCAGGCGATCCCGGCCGCTCAGCCGGACGGCGGCCAGGCGACTGTCGGCGGCAAGGGGCGCGGCGGCGCGCACGCCGGGGCAGCCCTGGGGCGCGGCGCGATAGGCGTTGATCAGACTGACCAGCCGTGCCTCCTCGGGCGTCGCCGCCAGGGCGACATCGGCCAGCAGGCCTGTGGTCAGCAGCAGGGAAAAGGCAAGAAGGCGAGGCATGGGCGGGCCGATCCGGAAAACAGGGAAGCGCTATTTACCCGCCCGGCACCCGGGGCGCAACCCAAACGGCTCGCCAGCCGAGGAACGGATGGCAGTTTGCTTGCAGGGGTGATTGGAGTAGGCTCGCCCGCTCATTCAACAGGAGTCTCTCCCATGGCCAAAGCCTCTGCCCGCCACATCCTGGTTTCCAGCGAAGACAAGTGCAACGAACTCAAAGCCGCCATCGAAGGGGGCGCCGACTTCGCCCAGGTGGCCAAGGACAACTCCAGCTGCCCCTCCAGCCGTCAGGGCGGCGACCTGGGCACCTTCCGCCCGGGCCAGATGGTCAAGGAATTCGACACCGTGGTGTTCAGCGCCCCGCTGCACCAGGTCCAGGGTCCGGTAAAGACCCAGTTCGGCTATCACCTGGTGGAAGTCACCAGCCGCGAGGATTGATCGCGCCGGTGCTCCCGCTCGCGGCGGGGGCACCGCCCTTCCCTGCGCCCAACCGGCTATCCTGCAGACTTCCTGCCTCCCGAGGATAGCGCCATGTCCCTTCCCCTCGAACGTCACGGCCAGTGCCTGTGCGGCGCCGTCCAGTTGGATTGCCGTCTCGACAACGCCCACGTATCCGCCTGCCATTGCCGAACCTGTCGTCGCTGGAGCGGTGGCCCGCTGCTGGCGGTGGAATGCACCCAGCCTCCCGTGATCGGCGGTAGCGACGCCCTGATGGTGCATGCCTCGTCCGACTGGGCGGAGCGTGGCTTTTGTAGCCACTGTGGCACCCATCTGTTCTATCGCCTCAAGGCCGAGCCGCACTACGCCATACCGGTAGGCCTGCTCGAGGGCGAGGACTGGGTGCTGGACAGCGAGATCTTCATCGAGGAACAGCCAGCCTGGTACTGCTTCGGGCACTCGCGTCGTCGGCTGACCGGCGCCGAGGCCTTCGCCGAGCACGGCGAACAGGACTAGTCCAGCCGCGCTCCGTTCTCCGCGTCCGTCATGACCGCCGGTCGCCTGGGTCAGACTGTCCTCAAGGCGTCCGCCGCGATCCTTATCGCGCCAAGGCTCGTGCCAGAGCCTCGGCCTCCTTTCGCCCTCTGATGCCGTTGCCCGCTTGCCTGCGGCCTGAGCGCACGCCCCTATCAAGCCGCCGCCAACGGCGCCGATGCCTGGGTGAGCTCCCTTTCCCAGCCTGCCCACAAGAGGAACAATCATGGGGTTTCTGCAACGCTTCGGCGCGCGCGCCCGCCTGGGCGGTAGTGGCGTGTTCAGCCTGACCTGCTCCGCCCGCGAACTAGGCGACCGCCTTGGCGGCGTCGCCCTCCAGCCTACCTTCATCACCGGCTTCGTCTCGCCGCACCTGGACCTGGACGTCATCGCCCGGCAACTGGTGGCCCGCTTTCCCGAAGCCTCCATCAGCCTGTGTACCACCTCCGGCGAACTCTGCGGCAGCGAACAGCGCCTGTACTGCGCCGTCGATGGCGCCTGGGACCGGCTGGTGCTGCAATTCTTCGACGCCTCGGTGATCGCCTCGGCCGAGGTGGTGCACGTGCCGCTCGACAGCGAGGACATCCGCCGTGGCGGACCGCGGCGCAGCATGAAGGAACGCCTGGCCCGCCTGACCGAGTCGCTCAAGCACCTGCAGGTGCGCACGCCCATCGATCACCGCGATACCCTGGCCTTCGTGCTGTTCGATGGCCTGTCCGCCTCGGAATCCTTCTTCATGGAGGCGCTGTACGAGTCCGGTCGCTTCCCCTGCCTGTTCGTCGGCGGTTCCGCCGGCGGCAAGGGCGACTTCCGCCAGACGCTGCTGCACGATGGCCGCAAGGCCTATGAAAACCACGCCCAGCTGGTCTTTCTGAAGATGGCCAGGAACACCCGCTTCGGGGTGTTCAAGAGCCAGAATTTCAGCGCCACGCCGCTCAGCCTCAATGTCCTCACCGCCTCCCTGGAAGAACGCTACATCAGCCAGGTGGTCGACAGCCGCGGCCAGATCAAGAGCATGGTGGCCGCCCTCTGCGAGGCCCTGAGTTGCCGCGCGGACCAGCTGGAACAGCGCCTGGCGGACTACTCCTTCGCCATCCGCGTCGGCGAGGAGCTGTTCGTTCGCTCCATCGCCCGCATCGACTACGAGCGCGAGCGCATCCACCTGTTCTGCGACGTGGCGCCCGGTGAGGAGCTGGTGATGGTCAAGCGCACCTCCCTGGTGGACACCACCCGCCAGGACTTCGCCCGCTTCCTGCAGGGCAAGAGCGGCACCCCGCTGGTGGGCGTGCTCAACGACTGCATCCTGCGCCGCGCCAACAACGGCGCCGAGCTGCCGCGCATGGGCGAGGTGTTCGGCCAGACGCCGGTGGTGGGCTTTTCCACCTTTGGCGAGATCCTTGGCCTCAATCTCAACCAGACCCTCACCGCGGTGTTCTTTTTCCGCACCCCCGAAGGCGCCCCCTTCCGCGACGACTATGTCGACAACTTCGCCGCCCACTACGGCGAATTCAAGGCCTTCTTCCTACGGCGACAGATCAAGAAGCTGGCGGGCCTGAGCCAGGTGGTGGTCAACCAGATCGACGAATTCAAGCGGCAGAACTTCACCGGCATCGTGGATGCCCAGGGCCTCGACGACTCCATCCAGGCGGTGTTCGGCGGCCTCGCCGATCTCGGCCAGGTCCTGCGCCAGGCCCACCAGAGTCGCCAGGAGATCGGTGAGCAGCTGCGGCACTACTCCGGCGAACTGCACAGCAGCATGGACGATCTGGCCGGCAACATCCTGCAGCAGGGCGAAGTCACCCGCCAGGCCGACGGCACCGTGCAGAACCTCACCGACCAGGCCGAGGAGGTGGTGCGCAGCGCCAACGAGCTGAGCCAGTCGAGCCTGCGCATCCAGTCCATCGTCCAGGTGATCCAGCAGATCGCCGGCCAGACCAACCTGCTGGCGCTCAACGCGGCCATCGAGGCGGCGCGCGCCGGCGAAAGCGGTCGGGGCTTCGCGGTGGTGGCCGACGAGGTACGCAACCTCGCGGCCATCACCCACAAGAACGCCGCCGAGATCGGGGCCGACATCGACCAGCTGTCCCGCGCCATCAGCGAGGTCGGCGCCCATATCGCCGGCCAGGCCAAGGACGTGGGATCGCTGCAGGAGCTGCTCGCCGCCCTGCGCGAGTCCGGTCGCCTCACCGCCCAGACCTCCCACCGCACCAAGGACATCGCCGACACCCTGACCGGCCTCACTGCCGCCACGTCGTCCTAGGCCGCAAGGGACTTACCGTTCGTCGGCACTGACCGGCAAGTCCCACCGCCCTCCTCGCCTCTGCCCCCACCGGGGGCAAAGACCAGAGCCCCACGGAGCACCTCCCGAGTGACCGCAGGGTCACGGCCAGTGCCGTGGCTTACGGCCCTGTTTTGCCGAAACCTGCGACCCATGAGTCAGCAATAGACGCCCCAAACCCGCTCCCGGCCGCTTCTACGACTTTTGTAGTGACTATACGAAAGCACTACAAAACACGGTTGACGACATGCTGATCTCCTGCAAATCTTTAGTTGCACCGGACGCGAACCCTCTATCCATGCGGGTCGCGCCTGGGCTCCGGGTGACCCTCGGGCCGTCTTGCGTAGTGATGCTCAAGAGGCACTACAAGAGAAGACGACTGAAATGCCGCGCTGCTCGAGGCAGCGTCGCCAGAGGTGACGTCCGGATCCATGCAGGTACGTACGGCGACATGACTCGACAGCTGGGCTGACCTTTCGCCTTCGCGACCGGTATCCGGGTGGCAACCGCCACCCCGCTGCCGGACGTTGGGAAAAGACTGGTACCCAAGCCAACCTCATCGAGAAGGATCGACTCATGTCCGCTTACGAGAACGACGTTCAGGCCATCGCCGCCCTCAAGACCACTGCCGGCAATCACTGGAGCGCCATCAACCCGGAATACGCCGCGCGGATGCGTCTGCAGAACCGCTTCAAGACCGGTCTCGACATCGCCCGCCACTGCGCGGCCATCATGCGCCGGGACATGGCCGCCTACGACGCCGACAGCAGCGCCTACACCCAGTCGCTGGGCTGCTGGCACGGCTTCATCGGGCAGCAGAAGCTGATCGCCATCAAGAAGCACCTGGGCAGCACGAAAGGTCGTTACCTCTACCTCTCCGGCTGGATGATCGCCGCGCTGCGCTCGGAATTCGGCCCGTTGCCCGATCAGTCCATGCACGAGAAAACCAGCGTGCCGGCGCTGATCGAAGAGCTCTACACCTTCCTGCGTCAGGCCGACGCCCGCGAGCTGGCCATGCTGTTCCGCGAGCTGGATGCCGCCCGCGCCGCCGACGAGAACGCCAAGGCCGCCGCCATCCAGGCCAAGATCGACAACTACGAGACCCACGTGGTGCCGATCATCGCCGACATCGACGCCGGTTTCGGCAACGCCGAGGCCACCTACCTGCTGGCCAAGAAGATGATCGAAGCCGGGGCCTGCTGCATCCAGCTGGAAAACCAGGTCTCCGACGAGAAGCAGTGCGGCCACCAGGACGGCAAGGTCACGGTGCCCCACGAGGACTTCCTGGCCAAGATCAACGCGGTGCGCTACGCCTTCCTCGAACTGGGCGTGGACGAGGGCGTCATCGTCGCCCGCACCGACTCCCTGGGCGCCGGCCTGACCAAGCAGATCGCCGTGAGCAAGCAGCCGGGCGACCTGGGCGACCAGTACAACAGCTTCCTCGACTGCGACGAGGTGGACGCCAGCCAACTGGGCAACGGCGACGTCCTCATCAGCCGCGACGGCAAGCTGCTCAAGCCCAAGCGCCTGGCCAGCGGCCTGTTCCAGTTCCGTGCCGGCAGCGGCGTGGACCGGGTGGTGCTGGACTGCATCACCTCGCTGCAGAACGGCGCCGACCTGCTGTGGATCGAGACCGAGAAGCCCCACGTCGGCCAGATCAAGGCCATGGTCGACCGCATCCGCGAAGTCGTGCCCAACGCCAAGCTGGTCTACAACAACAGCCCCTCCTTCAACTGGACCCTGAGTTTCCGTCAGCAGGTGTTCGACGCCCTGCAGGCCGAAGGCAAGGACGTGTCCGCCTACGACCGCGCCAAGCTGATGAGCGTGGACTACGACGACACCGAACTGGGGCGTCTGGCCGATGCGCGGATCCAGAGCTTCCAGCGCGATGCAGCGCGGGAAGCGGGCATCTTCCACCACCTGATCACCCTGCCCACCTACCACACCGCGGCCCTGTCCACCGACAACCTGGCCAAGGGCTACTTCGCCGAGGAAGGCATGCTGGCCTACGTCAAGGGCGTGCAGCGCCAGGAGATCCGCCAGGGCATCGCCTGCGTCAAGCACCAGAACATGGCCGGCTCGGACATGGGCGACGACCACAAGGAATACTTTGCCGGGGAAGCCGCGCTCAAGGCGGCGGGCAAGGACAACACCATGAACCAATTCCATTGATCACGGCCACTGTGGAGGACACGCTCATGAACCTGAACGACAACCCCAGCCTGGACGATCTCAAGCAACTCTTCGCCGGGCTCAAGGACAAGAACCACAACCATATCCTCTGGGTCTGCGAGAGCGGCGCGGTGCATGTCGACCGCCTGCCCGGCGGCGAGACGCCCGAGCAGTTCGAGCAGCGCCATCCCAGCCTGCGCATCCGCTTCAAGACCTACAACAGAGGCGGCGGCTACGTCGGCAAATCGGCGGCAGCGGACGAGCACTTCATCAGGAGCGTCCACGCTGCCCTGCAGGAACACTGGCGCCTGGCCGGTCGGCAGCAACGCCCGGCCTATGTGGACCGTTACTACTAAAAGAAAAGGGCGCGACGGGTAGTTGACCACCCGCCATGCCCTGCCCCACCTTCGAGGCGACTCGCCTGATCCTGCATGGCCCTGCAGGCTCGATCGAGTCGCCTCCTCTATTCAAAGAACGAACAGATCCACGAAGCGGTGCACGGGGGTGGCTTCCAGTCCCGCCTGGTCCTTGCACAGCTCGAAGATCTGGGCGCAGCGAGCGGCCGTGAAGCGCGTCGCCAGGTTGCTCTGGAATTTGCGCTCCAGCAGCGGAATGCCCTCTTCACGACGACGGCGATGACCTACCGGGTACTCGATGGCGATCTTCTCGGTGCTGCTGCCATCGGTGAAGAACACCTGCAGGGCGTTGGCGATGGAACGCTTGTCGGCTTCCAGGTATTCGCGGCTGTAGCGCTCGTCCTCGACGATCTCCATCTTCTCGCGCAGCTGGTCGATCCGTGGATGGGCCTGGTGGAAGGCGTCCTCATAGTGTTCGGCGACCAGATCGCCGAACAGCAGCGGCACGGCGATCATGTACTGCAGGCAGTGGTCACGGTCGGCGGCGTTGGCCATGGGGCCCTGCTTGGAGATGATGCGGATGGCCGATTCGTGGGTGATCACCACGATCTTCTCGATCTGGTCCACCCGGTCGCGGACCTGGGGATGCAGGATCACCGCGGCCTCGGCGGCGGTCTGGGCGTGGAATTCCGCCGGGAAGCTGATCTTGAACAGCACGTGCTCCATCACGTAGCTGCCGAAGCCCTGGGGGAAGCGGAACTGGCGCTGGTCGACGGGCTTGGTGGCCAGGTCCTTGTTGGTGTGGCTGAACAGCACGTCATAGAAGCCCCACTGGGGTGCGCTGAGTACGCCAGGGATGCCCATCTCGCCACGCAGGGCGATGTCGGCCAGGCGCACGCCACGACTGGAGGCGTCGCCGGCGGCCCAGGACTTGCGGCTGCCGGCATTGGGCGCATGGCGATAGGTGCGCAGCGCCTGGCCATCGACGAAGGCATGGGACAGGGCTGACAGCAGCTGCTCGCGGTTGGCCCCCATCAGCTTGGCGCTGACCGCGGTGGACGCCAGCTTGACCAGGAAAACATGGTCCAGGCCGACGCGGTTGAAGGAGTTCTCCAGGGCGAACACCCCCTGGATCTCGTGGGCCATGATCATGGCCTCCAGCACCTGGCGCATGGTCAGGGGTGCTTCGCCCTGGGCGACGCGGCGCTGGGAGAGGTGGTCGGCCACCGCCAGGATGGCGCCGAGGTTGTCGGAAGGGTGGCCCCATTCGGCCGCCAGCCAGGTGTCGTTGTAGTCCAGCCAGCGAATGATGCAGCCGATGTCCCAGGCCGCCTTGACCGGATCCAGGCGATAGCTGGTGCCCGGCACCCGCGCGCCCTGGGGCACCACGGTGCCTTCCACCTGAGGGCCGAGCAGCTTGGTGCACTCGGGGAAGCGCAGGGATAGCAGGCCGCAGCCCAGAGTGTCCATCAGGCAGTTGCGGGCGGTGTCCAGGGCTTCCTGGGATTCCACCTGATAGTTCAGCACGTAGTCGGCCAGGTCCTGGATGACCTGGTCGTAGTCGGGCCGGTTGTTGAGATCGACGTTGGCGCTCATGGGTTTTGGTTCCTTACATCGTGGTCATGGCGGTCCGCCGATGCGGCCGCTCCTACAAGTTTGGTCATGGATCGCTCCCGTAGGAGCGGCCCATGGCCGCGATCAGAGATGTTCAGCGATTGGCGATGGGCGTGAAGGCCCGCTGCTCGACACCGATGTAGTCCGCGCTGGGGCGGATGATGCGGTTGTCGGCGCGCTGCTCGAAGACATGGGCACACCAGCCGGCCGTGCGCGAGCAGACGAAGATCGGGGTGAATAGCGGCGTCGGGATGCCGAGGAAGTGATAGGCCGAGGCGTGATAGAAGTCGGCGTTGGGAAACAACCCCTTCTCTTCCTTCATAGTGCGGTCGATGGCTTCCGAGACCGGGAACAGCACCCTGTCGCCCACCTCCGCCGCCAGTTGCCGGGCGTAGTCCTTGATCACCTCGTTACGCGGATCGCTGTCGCGGTAGATGGCGTGACCGAAGCCCATCACCTTTTCCTTGCGTTCGAGCATCTGCTTGAGGCCGGTGACCGCTTCCTCGGGCGAGGCGAAGCGCTCGATCAGCGCCATGGCCGCCTCGTTGGCCCCACCGTGCAGCGGCCCGCGCAGGGAGCCGATGGCACCGGTGACGCAGGAATAGAGGTCGGACAGCGTCGAGGCGCAGACCCGGGCGGTAAAGGTGGAAGCGTTGAATTCGTGCTCGGCATAGAGAATCAACGAGACGTTCATTACCCGGGCATGCAGGTCGCTGGGTGCCTTGCCATGCAACAGGGTGAGGAAGTGGCTGGCGATGTCCGGGGCGTCACTGCTGCAGTCGATACGGGTGCCGCTCTGGCTGAAGTGATGCCAGTAGAGCAGGATCGCCGGGAAGGCGCCGAGCAGGCGGTCGGCGACCTGTTGCTGGTCGGCGAAGCTGTGCTCCGGCTCCAGGGTACCCAGCAGCGAGGCACCGGTGCGCATCACATCCATGGGGTGGGCACTGGCGGGAATGCGCTCCAAGCCTTCCTTGAGCGGCTGCGGCAGATCGCGCAACGCAGCCAGGCGCTGGCGATAGGCGTCCAGTCGCGCCTGGGTAGGCAACTCGCCATAGAGCAACAGGTGAGCCACCTCCTCGAAGTCGGCCCCAGCAGCCAACTCACGGATGTCATAGCCCCGGTAGGTGAGGCCGGCGCCGGTCTTGCCGACGGTGCATAGCGCGGTGCGGCCGGCGACCTGGCCACGCAGGCCGGCGCCGCCGAGGGTTTTGCTGTCTGCCATCGTCTCGCTCCTCTTGGAGTTGTTGTGCGAAAAAGCGGGCGTTCAGGGTGGAGCGTCAGGATTTGCCTTGCTGGAACAGGCGATCCAGCTGGTCTTCATATCGGTGATAGTCGATGCGGTCGTAGAGTTCGGCGCGGGTCTGCATGGTGTCGACCACCGCCTGCTGGCTGCCGTCGCGGCGGATCGCGGTGTAGACGTTTTCGGCGGCGCGATTGGCGGCACGGAAGGCCGACAGCGGATAGAGCACCAGACTGACGTCGGCGCCGGCCAGCTCCTCAGTGGTGAACAGCGGCGTGGCGCCGAATTCGGTGATGTTGGCGAGGATCGGCACCCCTACCGCCTGGGCGAACTGGCGGTACATGGGCAGCTCGGTGATGGCCTCGGGAAAGATCATGTCGGCGCCGGCCTCGACGCAGGCGCAGGCGCGATCGATGGCCGCTTGCAGGCCTTCCACGGCCAGGGCATCGGTGCGTGCCATGATGACGAAGTCCGGGTCGGTGCGGGCATCCACCGCCGCCTTGATGCGATCGACCATCTCCTGCTGGCTGACGATTTCCTTGCCGGGTCGATGACCGCAGCGCTTGGCACCTACCTGATCCTCTATGTGCATGGCCGCCGCGCCCGCCTTGATCAGGGCGCGGGTGGTGCGGGCGACGTTGAAGGCCGAGGCACCAAAGCCGGTATCGACGTCCACCAGCAGCGGCAGATCGCAGACATCGGTGATGCGGCGGACGTCGATCAGCACATCTTCCAGGCCGCTGATGCCCAGGTCCGGCAACCCCAGGGAGCCGGCCGCGACCCCGCCGCCGGAGAGGTAGACGGCCTGGAAGCCGGCACGCTTGGCCAGCAGCGCATGATTGGCGTTGAGCGTGCCGACCACCTGCAGCGGGCGTTCGGCGGCGACGGCGGCGCGGAATTTCTGGCCGGGACTGACGGCAGGCATGGCGTTACCTCGACTGATCGGTGACTAGGGGATGGTGCTGCAGGTTGCGCTTGGAGGCGGCGATGTGGCGGCGCATCAGCAGTTCGGCCAGTTCGCCATCGCCTTCGGCCAGGGCATCGAGGATGCGATGGTGCTCGGCGAAGGCCTGGCGCGGCCGATTGGGGGTGGCGGAGACCTTGAGCCGGTACATGCGCACCAGGTGATAGAGCTCGCCGCAGAGCAGCCGCACCAGCATGCCGTTGCCGCTGGCCTGGATGATGCGGTAGTGGAAGTCGTGGTCGCCTTCCTGCAGGTAGTAACCGGTGCCGGCCTGGAACGCCGGATCGCGCTCGTGGGTATCCAGCAGCTGGCGCAGTTCGTCGATGCCCTGGGGCGTGAGGCGTTCGGCCGCCAGGCGGCAGGCCATGCCTTCGAGGGATTCGCGGATCTCGTAGAGCTCGACCAGCTCAGCCAGACTCAGGGCGGCGACCCGCGCGCCGGCATGGGGCACCCGCACCACCAGGCGCTGGCCTTCCAGCCGGTGGATGGCCTCGCGCAGCGGCCCGCGGCTGATGCCGTAGGTGCGCGCCAACTCGGGCTCGGAAATCTTGCTGCCCGGCGCCACGTCGCCACGGACGATGGCCTCGCGGATCCGGCGGAAGACCTGCTCGGAGAGGGTCCCACTGTCGGTCTCGGGCGCTTCGACCTGGAAGGGGCTATCGATCATTGTCGACACCTTTTGTGTTTATGGGTCAGATAACTACGCCTGAACGCCATTACAGTCAATCTTTGTCGACAATCCAGCTGTGACACCCTGTATCTCGCTCTCGCCCCAGGCGGTTCGCTACACTAGCGCGCCGCCCACCCCAGCCGACCTCGCCATGCCCCTCTGCCAGTTGCATCCCCTGCCCTACCACGCCGATCCCACGGTGCGGTTCGCCCTGTTGCAGGGCGAGCCCGGCGCGGTGCTGCTGGACTCCGGGCGGCCGGTAGCCGAGCGCGGTCGCTACGACCTGATGGCGGCCTGGCCGCGCGAAGTGCTGCAACCCGACTTCGGCGAGTCGGGGCGAGCCTTTTTCGCCCGGACACGCACCGCCCTGGCCAGCCTGGGCCAAGCGGACCTGCCGGAGGGCGTGGACCTGCCCTTCGCCGGTGGCCTGCTGGGTTATCTCGGCTATGACTTCGGTCGCCGCCTGGAGCGCCTACCGGACGGCGCCCGCGCTGACCTGCAGCTGCCCGATGCCCGCCTGGGCCTCTATGCCTGGGCGCTGATCAGCGATCATCAGGCGCGGACCAGCCAACTGGTCTTTCATCCCAGGCTGGACGAGACGGAAAGGCAACGCCTGATCGCGCTGTTCGCTGCCGATGCACGCCCCGAGGCCGACGGCTTCCGCCTGACCGCGCCCTTCGCCGCCGACATCGACCGCGCCACCTATCGCCAGCGCATCGAGGCCATCCAGGCCTATATCGCCGCGGGCGACTGCTACCAGGTCAACTTCGCCCAGCGCTTCCGCGCGCCCTTCCAGGGTTCGCCCTGGCGCGCCTACCGGGCCCTGCGTGCGGCCTGCCCGACGCCTTTCTCCGGCTACCTGGCACTGGACAGGGGCGCCCTGCTCAGCCATTCGCCCGAGCGCTTCCTCCGAGTGAGTCGCGGCCAGGTGGAGACCCGGCCGATCAAGGGCACCCGGCCGCGCCAGGCAGATGCTGAGGCTGACGCCGCCGAAGCCCGCGCCCTGCTGGCCAGCCCCAAGGACCGCGCCGAGAACCTGATGATCGTCGACCTGCTGCGCAACGACCTCGGCCGCAGCTGTCGGACCGGCTCGGTACGGGTGCCCGAGCTGTTCGCCCTGGAGAGTTATCCCAACGTCCACCACCTGGTCAGCGCCGTCACCGGTGAACTGGCCGCTGGGCTGGACGCCCTGGACCTGCTGGCCGGCAGTTTCCCTGGTGGCTCCATCACCGGGGCACCGAAGATCCGCGCCATGCAGATCATCGACGAGCTGGAAGAGACCCGCCGTGGCCCCTACTGCGGCTCGCTGCTCTATCTGGACGTACGCGGCGAGAGCGACAGCTCCATCCTGATCCGCAGCCTGCTGGCCGAAGACGGGGTACTCAGTTGCTGGGGCGGCGGCGGCATAGTCATGGATTCCCACTGGGAAGACGAATACGCCGAATCCCTGGCCAAGGTGCGGGTGCTGCTGGAGACGCTGGAAGCCCACAGCTGATCCGGCTTTGCTACCATGGGGGCATCCTCTCGCCGGCTGGAGCCCGCCATGTCTCTCGATCTCGCCCGCATCAACGCCGACCTTGGCCGCGATCCCGAAAAGCTCGTCGCCTGGGCCCTGGGGCTGGGTAAAAGTGCCATCGTCACCACCAACTTCCGCCCCTTCGAGGCGGTGATCCTGCACCTGGTCAGCCAGGTCAAGCCGGACATCCCGGTGGTCTGGATGGACAGCGGCTACAACACCCCCGCGACCTACCGCTGCGCCGACGAGATCGTGCGCAAGCTCGATCTCAACCTGGTGACCTACCTGCCCAAGCGCTCGCGCGCCCACCGCGAGGCCATCGACGGCTCGGTGCCGGGGCTGGACGATCCGCGCCATGCCGCCTTCACCGAAGAGGTCAAGCTGGAACCCTTCGCCCGCGCCCTGCGCGAGACGGCGCCCGAGGTCTGGTTCACCGCCCTGCGCGCCACCGACACCGCAGTGCGTGCCCAGATGGATCCGGTCAGCGTCAACCCGGACGGCCTGATCAAGGTCGCCCCCCTGCTGCACTGGACCTCCAAGGACCTCTACCAGTACCTGACCGCCCACGACCTGCCCAACGAATTCGACTACTTCGACCCCACCAAGGGTGACGAAAACCGCGAGTGCGGCCTGCACCTCGCCCACTGAGTCGACACCTCCCGCGCGCTCGGTTCCGGGCGCGTGCCCTGTTCCTGCTGAAACATCGCCCATGACCGCTTCCCGCCCTATCCACTCCCGCAAGGGCGTCTTTGCCGTGGTGCTCGGCAACGCCGTGGAGTTCTTCGACTTCGGCGTCTACGCCACCTTCGCCGTGCTGATCGGCCAGGTGTTCTTTCCTTCTGACAATCCCTTCGCCAGCCTGATGGCCAGCGTCATCACCTTTGGCGTAGGCTTCGTCGTCCGCCCGCTGGGCGCCATTCTCATCGGCGCCTGGGCTGACCGCGTCGGGCGCAAGCCGGCGATGCTGCTGACCATGGTGCTGATGGCCCTGGGCACCGGTGGCATCGCCGTGCTGCCAGGCTACGAGCAGATCGGTATCGCCGCGCCCATCCTGCTGGTGCTGACGCGCCTGTTGCAGGGCCTGGCCTGGGGTGGCGAAGCCGGCCCGGCCACCACCTACATCCTGGAAGCGGCGCCGCTGCACAAGAGGGGCACCTACGCCTGCTGGCAGGTAGTGGCCCAGGGCCTGGCCGCGGTGGCGGCCGGGCTGATCGGCTATGGCCTGACCCTCTGGCTGACGCCGGAGCAACTGCTGGCCTGGGGCTGGCGCCTGCCCTTCCTGCTGGGCTTGGCGATCCTGCCCATCGGCCTCTATATCCGTCGCGGCCTGGTGGATACCCACGTCGGCGAAGCCCGGGGCACCGGCGCGGTGCTGGGCGAGGTGCTGGCCACCCAGCGGCGACCGCTGCTGCTGGGGCTGCTGATCCTCTCCGGCAGCACCATCACCCAGTACTTCCTCAACTACATGACCACCTTCGCCCTGGTGGAACTGAAGCTGCCGGCCGGGATCGCCATGCTCGCCACCCTGGTGATGGGCGCGGCCATGGCGGTGTGCTCGATCCTGGGCGGCGTGCTCAGTGATCGCTATGGCCGGCGCATCGTGCTGATCCTGCCGCGATTACTGCTGCTGGTGCTGCTCTATCCGGCCCTGGAACTCATCACCCAGGCGCCTGGCTCCGGCACCTTCCTGTTGACCCTGGCGGTGCTCTCCGGCCTGCACGGCATGAGCGGCGCGGCGCTGATCGTGCTGCTCGTGGAAAGCTTTCCCCAACAGGTGCGGGCCACCGGTTTCTCCCTGGTGTACGCAGTAGGCGTGGCGGCCTTCGGCGGCACGGCCCAGATCGTGGTGACCTGGCTGATCGGCGCCACGGGGGATCGCATGGCGCCGGCCGCCTATCTGCTGCTGGCCAATCTGGTCTGTCTCGGCGCCGCCTGGTTCGCCGCCGAGACCTGCCCGGGGCGTCAGCCGGCGGAACGCTCCGCGGCATAACCCTCTTCCCGACGGTTCTTGCGCTCCAGGCGGGTATAGACGATGCCGGTCAGCAGCAGGCCGAATACCAGCACCGCGGCCAGCAGATAGAGCCCCGAAGCCAGGGTACCGGTCGCGGCCTTGAGTGCGCCGATGCCATAGGGGCCGAGATAGCCGCCGAGGTTGCCCACCGAATTGATCAGGGCGATACCGGCGGCGGCGCTGGCTCCGGCGAAGAAGCGACCCGGCAGGGTCCAGAACAGCGCGGTGAGGGAAAACAGACAGAAGGCCACCACCGACAGCGCCGCCAGCTGCAGCACCGCGGTACCGAACCAGGCACTGCCGGCCATGGCCAGGGCGCCCACGGCATAGAGCACCGCCAGGTGCCCATAGCGATCGCCCAGACGATCGGAACTGCGCGGCACGATGAGCAGGCCGAGGATGCCGAAAGCATAGGGGATGGCGGAGATGAAGCCGGTGGTGAGATCGCTGCCACCGAACTGGTGGATCAGCGTCGGCAGCCACAATCCGAGACCGTAGATGCTCAGGGTTACCGGCAGGTAATACAGCGCTAGCAGCAGTACCCGACGATCCTTGAGCGCATGCAGGGGATTGCCATGGCGGGTCTGGTCGAAGAGGTGCAGGTCCTTTTCCAGCTCCGTGGCCAGCCAACGCTTTTCTTCGGCGTCCAGCCAGGTGACCTGCTGCGGGCCGTCCGGCAGCCGGGTCAGGGTCGGCCAGGCCAGCAGCACCGCCGGGGCGCCGATGCAGAGGAACAGCCACTGCCAACCGTGCAGACCAAGGGCGCCATCCAGCTGCAACAGCATGCCCGACAGCGGTCCCGTCATCAGCATGGCGATGGGCTGGGAGAGGATGAACAGCCCCATGATCTTGCCGCGGTGGCGCACCGGGAACCACTGGGTGAGGTAGTAGAGCACCCCGGGAAAGAAGCCGGCCTCGGCGACCCCTAGCAAGAAGCGCATGACATAGAAACTGTTGGGCCCCTGGACGAAGGCCATGCCCATGGTGATGGCACCCCAGGTGATCAGGATGCGGGCGAACCAACGACGCGCACCGAAGCGTTCCAGCAGGAGGTTGCTGGGCACCTCGAAGAGGAAGTAACCGATGAAGAACAGGCCGGCACCGAGACCATAGGCGGCATCGCCGATGCCGACGTCGGCGCCCATGTGCAGCTTGGCGAAGCCCACGGCAGAGCGGTCGATGTAGGCGACCAGATAGAGCAATACGAGAAAGGGGATCAGCTTACGCGTGATCCGGCGGATGAGGACGGATTCGGGGTGCATGGCGTTCTCCGACTTGTTGTTGTTGTGCGGTTGAAGCGCAGATTGCTCAAAATTCTAACGTACTATCATTGAATCGTTAAACACCCAATTTAGGCCATTAATCGACTCTTAAGGTAATTTTGATAATACTAAAATATTGTTACGAAGTAGGAAATCTTACCTCTTGATTTCCGCTGATCCCCGTTACAGAGCCGCTTGGCCCGCGATAACATCGGTTATCGCGCTGATGGTGTTATAGTGATGGCACGACGACTTCGGATGCCTTTCGATGAATTACAAGACACCGCTGCCGCGCAAAAGCAGACACGCTCGCATCGTCCACGAACTCGGTACTCAGATCGTGTCTGGCCAGTTTTTGCCAGAACAACGCCTGCCTCCCGAGTCGCAACTGTGCGAAGACTACGAGGTGAGCCGGCCCGTCCTGCGGGAAGCCACCAGAGTGCTGGTCGCCAAGGGCTTGGTCAGATCCAAGCCCAAGGTCGGAACCGTTGTGAAGCCACGCAACGAGTGGCATCTGCTCGACCCCGACGTCCTGCATTGGCTGTTGCAGAGTGATTCCCGGCACTCCTTTTTTGAAACCCTGGTCAAGGTGCGTAACATCATCGAGCCGGAGGTCGCTGCCATGGCGGCGGCCAATGCCCAGCCCGAAGACCTGACGGCGATCGAAGAAGCCTATGAGCGCATGGAGCAGGCCGAGGATCTGACCGCCATGGCCGAGCCGGACATGGCCTTTCATCTGTCCATCGCCAATGCCACGCACAACGAGTTGCTCATTCACCTCTACAGCATCATGCTGATCCCGGTACGGGACTACCTGGAACGCTCTGCGGCGCTGTTCAAGGATGAAAGCCTCGGTCTGCTGGTACCACGACACAAGGCCATCCTGACCGCCATTCAGCATCGCGATCCGATCTGCGCCCGCCATGCCGCCATCGCGCAGCTGGCCGGGGTCGATGACCTGGTCACCGAGACCTTCCGGACGGATCCCTTGTCTGCCAAGGAAGTTTCGTATGATCATTAAGGGCAATAACCCACTCGCGGTATGCCCTCATGTCCAGCAGCTACCACGCTTCCACCGTCGAACAGCTCGGCCAGCGTCTGGCGGCTGGGCAATTCCCACCCGGTAGCTCGCTCAAGGTAGAGGCGGACCTCTGCCAGGAACTCGGCGTCAGCCGTACCATCCTGCGCGAGGCGATCAAGACTCTGGCGGCCAAAGGCATGCTGGAAGTCGGCCCCAAGGTCGGTACCCGGGTCCTGCCGCTCAGCCGCTGGAACCTGTTCGACACCCAAGTGGTGGGCTGGTTGGCCACGGGCGGCCTGCCCGCGCATTTCGTCAAGGACCTGCTGGACCTGCGCCACGCCATCGAGCCGGCCGCGGTGCGCTGGGCCTGCGAAAGAGCCACCCCCGAGCAGGTCCAGGCGATTCAGGTCGCCTACCAGCATCTGGAAGCCTCCCTCGACGGTGGCGACTACAACACCGCCGACCAGCGCTTCCACGAATGCGTCCTGGCGGCCAGCCACAATCAGTTCATCGAGCAGATGGTGCCCGCCCTGGGCGCGCTGCTGGCGGCCTCCTTCACCCTGTCGTCGGCCGACCCCGACGAGCTGCGACGCACCCTCCCCCTGCACAAGACCCTTGCCGATGGCATCGCCTCCCGCGATGCCGCGCGCGCCGTCTGGGCCTGCATGATGCTGATCGATAGCGCAGCGGTGACCCTGGCCCGCTATACCGACTGACGTCCCGGTCGGCAACCTCGGCGTCTCTCCAGGTTCCTATGCTTGGATTTTCCGTCCTGCCACAACAAGAGAGGTGAACGATGGATTGGCAGCCGCTGCTTCCCCAGCGCTTCAAACTGGCCGAGGGTCCCTTCTGGGACCAGGAGACCCAGGCGCTCTACTGGGTGGACATCGCCGGCTTCAAGGCCTGCCGCCTGCGCGGCGAGCACTACCAGGAATGGCAATTGGATAGGCCCTGCTCCGCCTTCGTGCCTACAATCCGTGGCGACGCCCTGGTGACCTTGCCGGATGGCGTCTTCCGCCTGGATCTCGATTCCCCGCCAGAGCGTCCCGCCCTGGAGCTGTTCTGCGTCGCCGATCCCGATCCAGGCAATCGCGGCAATGAAGCGCGCTGCGATGCCCAGGGCCGGCTCTGGCTCGGCACCATGCAGAACAATCTCGATGCCCAGGGTGGCGATGTGGCCATCGATCGCCATTCGGGCGGGCTGTTCCGCATCGACCCCGATGGCAGCGTCAGTCGTCACGCCAGCGATCTCGGCATCGCCAACACCCTGGTGTGGAGCGCCGCCGACAACCACGTCATCAGTGCCGATACCCTGAAGGACACCCTCTATCGCTATCCGCTGGATGCCAGCGGCAACCTGGGCGAACCCACCGTTTGGGCCGGTCCCCACGAGCGCGGCTCGCCGGATGGCTCGGCCATCGACAGCGAAGGCTGTGTGTGGAACGCGCGCTGGGACGGCAACTGCCTGCTGCGTTTCTCGCCCGAGGGCGAGTTGCTGGAGATCGTCGAGCTGCCGGTCCAGCGCCCCACCAGCTGCGTCTTCGGCGGACCGGATCTGCGCACCCTCTACGTCACCAGCGCCGCCGCCGATGGCGTCCTCGACGGCGCCCTGCTCACGGCGACCGCGCCGGTAGCCGGCATGCCCTGCCACAGGTTTGCTGGCTGATTCATCCTACCGACCCTGGCGCCCTCTGCGGCGCCTTTCAGCGCCAGACCCTATGTAACAGCCTGGTGACAGAGGTGACGAAAAATCCTGTCACCTTTTCCTTGCGCCCGCATTCATCCAATCATACTATCAATAAAGAGCGGCGTCGTCTGACCTCCACGACGGCAGCCCGCCGCCTTGCATTGCCTGGCCACACCAATAAAAACAAGGAGTTCCAGCTATGTTCCGTGTTCCGGGAGTTCGTTCTCTGCTGCGTGCCGCCCTCGCCGCCGGTGCCGTCAGCCTGTCTCTCTCCGCCTTCGCCGCCGATCCGGTCAAGATCGGCTTCCTGGTCAAGCAACCCGAGGAACCCTGGTTCCAGACCGAGTGGGCCTTCGCCGAGAAAGCCGCCAAGGACAAGGGCTTCACCCTGCTCAAGATCGCCGTGCCGGATGGCGAGAAGACCCTCGCCGCCATTGACAGCCTGGCTGCCAACGGCGCCAAGGGCTTCGTGATCTGCCCGCCCGACGTCTCCCTCGGCCCGGCCATCGTGGCCAAGGCCAAGCTCAACGACCTCAAGGTGATGGCGGTGGACGACCGCTTCGTCGACGCCAAGGGCAAGTTCATGGAAGACGTGCCCTACCTGGGCATGGCCGCCTTCGAGGTCGGTCAGCAGCAGGGCGCGGCCATGGCCGCCGAAGCCGAGAAGCGTGGCTGGAAGTGGGATGACACCTATGCGGTGATCAACACCTACAACGAGCTGGATACCGGCAAGAAGCGCACCGACGGTTCGGTGGAAGCCCTGAAGAAGGCCGGCCTGCCCGCCGACCACATCATCTTCGCCCCGCAGAAGACCCTCGACGTGCCTGGCAGCATGGACTCCACCACCTCGGCCCTGGTCAAGCTGCCCTCGGGCGCCAAGCACCTGATCATCGGCGGTATGAACGACAACACCGTGCTGGGCGGCGTCCGCGCCACCGAAAGCGCCGGTTTCAAGGCCGAGCAGGTGATCGGCATCGGCATCAACGGCACCGACGCCATCGGCGAACTGAAGAAACCCAACAGCGGCTTCTTCGGCTCCATGCTGCCCAGCCCCCACGAAGAGGGCTACCAGACCGCCAGCATGATGTACGAGTGGGTCACCACCGGTAAGGAACCGCCCAAGTACACCGCGATGGACAAGGTCACCCTCATCACCCGCGCCAATTTCCAGCAGGAGCTGGAAAAGATCGGCCTCTGGAAGTGATGACCCCGGCGGCGCCGGTCCTGGCGCCGCCCCCTTTCATATGGAGCCTTTATTACGATTTAGCGAGCTAGCGACAAACAAGGCGAAAAGGCTTTAGGAAGCGCAGTTTACGATTAGTAAATGAGCATTCCGACGGGGCTGGCCCTCCAGAGGCTTTTCAACACAGTTTGGCCGACGCGCAGCAGATCGTAAAAAGGTTGTGACAGGAGTGCCTCATGGCAGCCTTGGAACACACCACCGCCCAGAGCGCCGACAGCCTCGGTTTCGTCGGCATCGGCAAGACCTTTCCCGGCGTCAAGGCGCTCGCCGACATCTCCTTCAACGTGCGTCCCGGCTCGGTGCACGCCCTCATGGGCGAGAACGGCGCGGGCAAGTCGACCCTGCTGAAGATCCTCAGCGGCTACCACACCCCCACCACCGGACATCTCAACATCGACGGCCAGGAGCTGGTGTTCAAGAGCACCGCCGAAGCCATCCGCGCCGGCGTCGCGGTGATCCAGCAGGAGCTGCAGCTGGTGCCGGAGATGACCGTCGCCGAGAACCTCTTTCTCGGTCACCTGCCCGCGCGTTACGGCATCGTCAATCGCGGCCACCTGCGCCGCCAGGCCCTGGACCTGCTCAAGGGTCTGGCCGAAGAGATCGACCCCAATACCAAGGTCGGGCGCCTGTCGCTCGGTCAGCGTCAGCTGGTGGAGATCGCCAAGGCGCTCTCCCGCGGCGCCCGCGTCATCGCCTTCGACGAACCCACCAGCTCGCTGTCCGCCCGCGAGACCGATCGGCTGATGACCATCATCGCCCGGCTGCGCGACGAAGGCCGGGTGGTGCTCTATGTCTCCCACCGCATGGAAGAGGTCTTCCGCATCTGCGACGCGGTGACGGTATTCAAGGACGGTCGCCACGTGCGCACCATCGAGCGCCTGGCCGACATCACTCCCGACCAGCTGATCACCCTGATGGTCGGCCGGGATCTCGCCGACATCTACGACTACCGGCCGCGTGAGATCGGCGGCGGCTGCCTCAGGGTCGAGGGCCTGCTCGGCCAGGGCCTGCAGCAGCCGGTGGGCTTCGAGGTCTGCCAGGGCGAGATCCTCGGCCTTTTCGGCCTGGTCGGCGCCGGCCGCACCGAGCTGCTGCGCCTGCTGGCAGGCCTGGAAAAGCACAAGGCTGGCAGCCTGAGCCTCAAGGGCGCCCCGGTCAGCCTCAGGTCCCCACGCGACGCCATCGCCGCCGGCATCCTGCTGTGCCCGGAAGATCGCAAGAAGGAAGGCATCGTGCCCCTGGCCAGCGTGGCCGAGAACATCAACATCAGCGCCCGCGCCCATCACGCCAGCCTTGGCTGCCTGATCCAGGGTCGCTGGGAAAAGGCCAACGCCGAAAAGCAGATTCGCGCGCTCAACGTGAAGACGCCCCATGCCGGGCAGAAGATCAAGAATCTCTCCGGCGGCAACCAGCAGAAGGCCATTCTCGGTCGCTGGCTGTCGATGCCCATGCAGGTGCTCCTGCTCGACGAACCCACCCGCGGCATCGACGTGGGTGCCAAGTCGGAGATCTACGCCATCATCCATGACCTCGCCGCCCGCGGCATCGCCGTGGTGGTGGTCTCCAGCGACCTGATGGAGGTCATGGGCGTGGCCGACCGCATCCTGGTGATGAGCGAAGGCGCCATCACCGGCGAGGTGGCCCGCGCCGAGTTCAACGACGAGCGGCTGCTGCAGCTCGCCCTGCCCCGTACCCGCGCCTGAGGGCGCGCCTTGCTGGTCGAGATAACAATAAAGAGGTCCTATCCATGTCCGCTCAACCCCACAGCCTGACCCCGCCGCGCCGCGGCTTCGACATGCGTCGCTTCCTCGACGACTGGGCCATGATGCTGGCCGCGCTGGTCATCTTCGCCCTCTGCGCGCTGTTCGTGCAGAACTTCCTCTCGCCGCTGAACATGCGTGGCCTGGGCCTGGCGATCTCCACCGTGGGCATCGCCGCCTGCACCATGCTGTTCTGCCTGGCCTCCGGCCACTTCGACCTCTCGGTGGGCTCGGTCATCGCCTGTGCCGGCGTGGTCGCGGCGGTGGTGATGCGCGACTTCGACAGCGTCTTTCTCGGCGTCGCCGCCGCCCTGGCCATGGGCCTGGTGGTGGGCCTGATCAACGGGCTGGTGATCGCCAAGCTCAAGATCAACGCCTTGATCACGACCTTGGCGACCATGCAGATCGTGCGCGGCCTGGGCTACATCTTCTCCGACGGCAAGGCCGTGGGCGTCTCCCAGGAGCAGTTCTTCGTGTTCGGCAACGGCCAGCTGTTCGGCTTGCCAGTGCCCATCGTCATCACCCTGCTGTGCATCCTGTTCTTTGGCTGGCTGCTCAACTACACCACCTTCGGTCGCAACACCATGGCCATCGGTGGCAACGAGGAGGCCGCGCTGCTGGCCGGTGTCCACGTCGACCGCACCAAGATCATCATCTTCGCCATGCATGGAGTGATCGGCGCCCTGGCCGGCGTGGTCCTGGCCTCGCGCATGACCTCCGGCCAGCCGATGATCGGCCAGGGCTTCGAACTCACGGTGATCTCCGCCTGCGTGCTGGGCGGGGTCTCCCTGGCCGGCGGCATCGGCATGATCCGCCACGTGATCGCCGGCGTGCTGATCCTGGCGATCATCGAGAACGCCATGAACCTGAAGAACATCGACACCTTCTACCAGTACGTCATCCGCGGAACCATCCTGCTGCTGGCGGTGGTGATCGACCGCTTCAAGCAGCGCTAAACCCAGACTTCGCCCTCCCCCCGCGGCGCCAGGTGCGCCGTGCCGGGGACCGCTTTGCCCGTGAAATGCCCGAGGACAAGACAATGACCACGCCCAAACGCCCGCTCCGCTCCGCCCAGTGGTTCGGCAGCAACGACAAGAACGGCTTCATGTACCGCAGCTGGATGAAGAATCAGGGCATCCCGGACCATGAATTCCAGGGCAAGCCCGTCATCGGCATCTGCAACACCTGGTCCGAACTGACCCCCTGCAACGCCCACTTCCGCAAGATCGCCGAACACGTCAAGCGCGGCATCTACGAAGCCGGCGGCTTTCCGGTGGAATTCCCGGTGTTCTCCAATGGCGAATCCAACCTCAGACCCACCGCCATGCTGACCCGCAACCTGGCCAGCATGGACGTGGAAGAAGCCATCCGCGGCAATCCGGTGGACGCCGTGGTGCTGCTGACCGGCTGCGACAAGACCACGCCAGCGCTGCTGATGGGCGCCGCCAGCTGTGACGTGCCGGCCATCGTCGTCACCGGTGGCCCCATGCTCAACGGCAAGCACCACGGTCGCGACATCGGCGCCGGCACCATCGTCTGGCAGATGCACGAGGCCTACAAGGCGGGCGCCATCGACCTCAACGAATTCCTCTCCGCCGAAGCCGGGATGTCGCGTTCGGCCGGTACCTGCAACACCATGGGCACCGCCTCCACCATGGCCTGCATGGCCGAAGCCCTGGGCACCTCGCTGCCGCACAACGCGGCCATTCCGGCGGTGGATTCGCGGCGCTACGTGCTGGCGCACCTGTCCGGCATGCGCATCGTCGAAATGGTGGAAGAAGACCTGCGACTGTCGAAGATCCTCACCAAGGAAGCCTTCGAGAACGCCATCCGCGTCAATGCCGCCATCGGCGGTTCCACCAACGCGGTGATCCACCTCAAGGCCATCGCCGGCCGCATCGGCGTGGACCTGGAGCTGGACGACTGGACCCGCGTCGGCCGCGGCACCCCCACCATCGTCGACCTGCAACCCTCCGGGCGCTTCCTGATGGAGGAGTTCTACTATGCCGGCGGTCTGCCGGCGGTGATCCGCCGCATGGGCGAAGCCAAGCTGCTGCCCCACCCCGAAGCCCTGACCGCCAACGGCAAGAGCCTCTGGGCCAACTGCGCCGAGGCGCCCATCTATGGCGACGACGAGGTCATCCGCGCCCTGGACAACCCCCTGCGCGCCGATGGCGGCATCTGCGTGCTGCGCGGCAATCTGGCGCCCAAGGGCGCGGTGCTCAAGCCGTCGGCCGCGACCCCCGCGCTGATGCAGCACCGTGGTCGCGCCGTGGTGTTCGAGAACCTGGAAGACTACAAGGCGCGCATCGTCGATCCGGACCTGGACATCGACGAGACCTGCGTGATGGTGCTGAAGAATTGCGGACCCAAGGGGTACCCGGGCATGGCCGAGGTGGGCAACATGGGCCTGCCGGCCAAGCTACTGGCCAAGGGCATCACCGACATGGTGCGCATCTCCGACGCCCGCATGAGCGGCACCGCCTACGGCACCGTGGTCCTGCACGTGGCGCCCGAGGCCTCGGCCGGCGGTCCGCTGGCGGTGGTGCGCGAAGGCGACATGATCGAGCTGGACTGCGCTTCCGGCCGCCTGCATCTGGACATTCCCGACGAAGAACTGGCCGCGCGCCTGGCCGACTGGCAACCGCCGGCCGACCAGCTGCTGGCCGGCGGTTATCGCCGCCTCTACGTCAACCATGTGCTGCAGGCCGACGAAGGCTGCGACTTCGACTTCCTGGTCGGCTGCCGCGGTTCCGAAGTGCCCCGTCACTCCCATTGACCGGCTCTACCGTTGGGTTGAGCAACGCGAAGCCCAACAAACCACAACACCCGCTGTTCCCTGTACAACAACAAACCGAAAAGGTGGTCGAGATGAAACGCACGTTAGCCCTCACCGGACTTGGACTGTCACTCATGATCAGCACCCTTACCGCCCAGGCGGCCGGCCTCACCAGCCAGCAGTCGAGCTTCGGCAAGCTGCCCGATGGCACTCCCATCGAGAAGTTCGTTCTGACCAACAGCCACGGCATGCAGGCCACGGTAATCACCTACGGCGGCGTGCTGCAGGCGCTCAAGGTGCCCGACCGCAAGGGCCACAGCGAAGACGTGGTGCTGGGCTTCGATGACGTCCAGGGTTATCTCGACAACCCCACCGTATTCTTTGGCGCCACCATCGGCCGCTTCGGCAACCGCATTGCCGAGGGCCGCTTCAGCCTCGATGGCAAGAGTTACCAGATTCCCCAGAACGACAAGACCAACGCCCTGCACGGCGGCCCCCAAGGCTTCAACACCAAGGTGTGGAAGGCCGAGCCGGCCAAGGGCGACGGCTGGGTCGGCGTGACCCTGAGCTATGTCTCCCCCGATGGCGAGATGGGCTTTCCCGGCACCCTGGCCACTCAGGTGACCTACCAGCTGGACGAGCACAACCAGCTGACCCTCAAGTACCGCGCCACCACCGACAAGCCGACGGTGCTCAACCTGACCAATCACAGCTACTTCAACCTGGCGGGCGCCGGCAGTGGCACCGTGCTCAAGCAGGTGGCAATGCTCAATGCCGACAAATACACGCCAGTGACCGCCAAGCTGATCCCCACCGGCGAGTTGCCACCGGTGGCCGGCACGCCGATGGACTTCCGCAAGCCGACCGCCATCGGCAAGCACATCGCCGACGACAACCAGCAACTGAAGTACGCCGAACCCAAGCAGGGTGGCTATGACTTCAACTGGGTGCTCAACACCGCTGGCGATCTGCAGAAAGCCGCTGCCGTGGTGACCGACCCGGGCTCCGGCCGCACCCTGACCCTCTACACCACCGAACCAGGCGTGCAGTTCTATACCGGCAACTTCCTGGAGGGGAACATCAAGGGCAAGGCCGGCAAGACCTATGGCCACTGGGGTGCCTTCACCCTGGAAACCCAGCACTACCCGGATGCCCCCAACCAGCCCAACTTCCCTACCACCCGCCTGGATCCCGGCCAGACCTACACCCAGACGACCATCTTCAAGTTCGCCAGCAAGTAAGGCTGCTCCTGATGCAAGAAAGGCCGCTCTCAGGAGCGGCCTTTTCTGTTGGGCTCGTGCCGGGCGCTTCCCTCACCCCAACCTTCTCCCAAAGGGAGAGAGGGTTGCTCCGACGCGGCCCGTAGCCTGGTGCCTGGTAGCGTGGAAAGCAACGAGCCCTTTCCACCACCCAATAAAAAACCCGGCGTCTCGCGACACCGGGTCTTCTCTCACTCAAGACAGCGCGATCAGATCGCGGCCTTGGTGTTCTCGCCGTTCACCAGGCGCTGGATACCCAGCGGGTTGGCGTTCTGCAGGGCTTCCGGCAGGAAGGCATCCGGGTAGTTCTGGTAGCACACCGGGCGCAGGAAGCGATCGATGGCCAGAGTGCCGACCGAGGTGCCGCGGGCATCGGAGGTCGCCGGATAGGGACCGCCATGGACCATGGCATCGCAGACTTCCACGCCGGTGGGATAGCCGTTGAGCAACAGGCGACCGGCTTTCTGCTCCAGCAGGCCGATAATGGCTTCGAAGCGCTGCAGATCGCCCGGCTCGGCCAGCAGGGTCGCGGTCAGCTGACCATGCAGGCCTTGCAGCGCCTGGTGCAGCTGGGCTTCGTCGGCTACCTCGACCACCACCGTGGTGGGGCCGAAGACTTCTTCCTGCAGCAGCTCGTCGCTTTCCAGCAGCAGACTCACGTCAGCTTTGAACAGCTGCGGACGCGCCTGGTTGCCTTCCTGGTTGGCGCCGGCCAGGTGTTGTACACCCGAATGGGCCAGCAGCGCCGCGACGCCCTTCTCGTAGCTCTTCAGGGTGCCCGGATTGAGCATGGTCTGGGGTGCCTGCTCGTTCATGGCACCGGCCAGGCGTTCCAGGAAGCTGCTGAATTCTGGCGAACGCACGCCGATGACCAGGCCAGGATTGGTGCAGAACTGGCCACAGCCCAGCACCACGGAGGCCGCGAGTTCACCGCTGATGGCGTCGCCACGGGCCTTGAGCGCCTCGGGCAGCACGACTACCGGGTTGATGCTGGACATCTCGGCGAAGACCGGGATGGGTTGCGGACGAGCCGCGGCCATGTCGCACAGGGCACGACCACCACGCAGGGAGCCAGTGAAGCCCACGGCCTGGATGGCCGGATGCTTGACCAGTTGCTCGCCCACGCCACCGCCGTAGATCATGTTGAACACGCCCTTGGGCATGCCGGTCTTCTCGGCGGCGCGGATCACCGCATCGGCCACGTATTCGGCGGTGACCATATGGCCACTGTGGGCCTTGAACACCACCGGGCAACCGGCGGCCAGGGCCGCGGCGGTATCGCCACCGGCGGTGGAAAAGGCCAGCGGGAAGTTGCTGGCGCCAAAGACGGCTACCGGACCCAGGCCGATGCGGTACTGACGCAGGTCAGGACGCGGCAGCGGCTTGCGATCGGGCAGCGCGGTGTCGATACGGGCACCGTGGAAGTCACCGCGGCGCAGCACCTTGGCGAACAGGCGCATCTGGCCGCTGGTACGGCCACGCTCGCCCTGAATACGGCCAGCCGGCAGCGCGGTTTCCTGGCAAACCAGCTGGACGAAATCATCGCCCAGGGCATCCAGTTCGTCGGCGATGGCATCAAGGAAGGCCGCGCGCTTCTCGGCGCTCAGCTTGCGGTACAGGGGCGCGGCCTGCTCGGCGGCACGGGCGGCGGCATCGACCTCGGCCGCGGACGCCTGGAAGAATTCGTAGGGCAGCTTTTCGCCGGTGCTGGCGTCGATGCTGTAGACCCGCACCTCGCCCTCGCCGCTGCGAGCGCCACCGATGTAGTTCTTGCCTTGGATCTGCATTGTTCTCGACTCCTTATACCTAGGGGTTCAGGGAAGACCACCCGCCTCGGGGCGGTCTTCGAAAGGGTGGCACGCTCAGCGTCTGAGCGGCCGGGCCAGCCTGTGCGATACCCACTCTAGCATTCGCATAGTCAGCAGTCATCATACAACTATCAGAGTTGGCGGACCTGCCCTGGCTGGAAGGCTACCGTGCCGGCCTTGACGCCATTGCTCAGCGGCTCGCCGAATTCCGGCACCGCGATCTCGAATCTGTCGCCCGGTTCGACGCGCACACCGTCGGCGAAGGACAGGGTCGCCGTGCCGAAGAAATGCACATGGACATCGCCCGGCCGTAGGAACTGCGCATACTTGAAGTGGTGATATTCCAGGTTCTCCAGGCTGTGGCACATGTTGTCCTCGCCCGAAAGAAACTCCTTCTTCCAGACCACCCGCTCGCCGCGACGGATGCGGCTGGTACCCACCAGATGGCGCGGCAACTCCCCAGTACGCAACGCCGGACCAAAGCTGCAATAGCGTAGTTTGGAATGGGCCAGATAGAGATAGTTCTTGCGCTCCAGCACGTGGTCGGAGAATTCGTTGCCCACCGCATAACCCAGGCGATAGGGCTTGCCGTCGTCGCCGATCACATAGAGACCGGTCAACTCAGGCTCTTCGCCAGCATCCTCGGCGAACTCCGGAAGGGGGATGTCGGCACCTGGGCGCACCAGGATGCCGCCGTCGCCCTTGTAGAACCACTCCGGCTGGGCACCGGCGGTCCCAGCGGCGGGCCGACCGCCCTCTACGCCCCATTTGAACATGCGCATGGAGTCGGTCAGCTTGGCCTCCTCCTGGCTGTTCTGCTGGTGCATCTTGTCGCGGGTAGCGGCGCTGCCCAGGTGGGTCAGGCCGGTTCCAGTGACCAGGCAGTGCGCCGGATCTTCATGGTCCAGCGGCGGCAGCAGACGGCCGCCGTCGAGCAGCTCGGCATAGGCCGGTCCGGGCTCCAGGCCCAGGGTCTGCACCTGAGACTCCAGCGAAACGCCGGCACGGATGGCCTGCAGCGCCAGGGTCCGGGTGCTGGTGGCACCACGGACCTGCTGGACTTCGCCGCGCTCGACCACGCCGACGTGACGCTGGCCCTGTTGGTCTTCGAACTGAATCAGGTGCATGGCATTCTCCTTGTTGGTTATCGCCTGAGGAAGACTTTACTCGGCGCTACAGGGCCTGCCTAATGAGAGCTCCCTATCCCGTGATAACCAACGGTTATTCCCATGCTGCCATCCCTGGGCTCCATCGCCTCTCGCCTGCGCCTGCGTCAGCTACGGCTGCTGATCGCCCTCGACGAAGAAGGCTCGCTGCACAAGGCCGCCGAACGCATCGCCATTTCCCAGCCCGGGGCCACCAAGGCGCTGCACGAAATCGAGAGCACTCTGGGCGCCACCCTCTTCCTGCGCACCCACCAGGGCCTGCAGCCCAACGACCTGGGCCGCTGCGTGATCCGCTATGCACGACTGATCGAGAGCGACCTGGCCCATCTGCGCGAAGAGATGCTCGGCATCCTCCAGGGGGAAGGCGGCCGTCTGGCGGTGGGTGTGATCATGGGCGCCGTGCCGCGATTGATCGCCGCGGTATCGCGCCTGGGCGCGGCGCAACCGCAGCTCGGCATCGAGATCATCGAGGACACCAGTGTGCGCCTGCTCGATTTGCTCGACGCCGGCCGCATCGAACTGGCCATCTGCCGCAGCAGCGTCAGCCGCCGTCCGGATGCCTATGACTGCCTGGAGGTGCGCGAAGAGCGGCTGGAGATCGTCTGCCACCCCCGCCATCCGCTGGCCGAGGCGCCAGCGCTGAGCCTGGCCGACCTGGTCGACAGTCGCTGGATCGTCTATCCGGCCAATCTGCCGATGCGCCTGACCCTGGAACGGGAATTCCGCGCGGCGGAGCTGGAGTTTCCTCGCTATCCCGTGGAAACCGCCTCGACCTTCACCCTGCTCGGCTTGCTGCAGGAAGACCCCAACCAGGTGGCCATGCTGCCCAGCGACATCGCCCAGTTCGGCGCAAGACACGGCCTGCTGCGTCGCCTGCCGGTCGTCCAGCGCACCCGCAACGAACCCTATTCGATCCTGGTGCGCCAGGGCGCGGGGTTGTCGGCCGCGGCGCAGCTGCTGCTGGAGCAGTGGCGGTTGGAGGGGTGAGGTAGGTGGGCAAACGCATCGCGGCCATGGGCCGCTCCTACATTAGCGTCCGTGCTTGTAGGAGCGGCCCATGGCCGCGATTGGTCTGACTTGCTGCAGCGGCCGCATCGGCGGACCGCCGTGGCCGCGATAACGCCGCTAAGAAGCCCTCTCAATACGTCGGCAGCGTCACCCCATGGAACAGCGTCTCCAGCTCCTGGCGGGTCGGCGTCTGCATGGCCTCGGTCAACACATCGCGGGTCAGGTGCGGCGCGAAGCGGCCGATGAAGTCGCACATGAAGCCACGCAGGAAGGTGCCGCGGCGCAGGCCGATCTTGGTCACGCTGGCCTCGAAGAGGTGGCTGGCGTCCAGGCAGACCAGGTCGGCATCGGCTTTGTGGTCCACCGCCATGTCGGCGACGATGCCCACGCCCAGGCCCAGGCGCACATAGGTCTTGATCACGTCGGCGTCCGCCGCGGTCAGCACCACGTTGGGCTCCAGGCCCTGGCGGGCAAAGGCCTCGTCGAGCTTGGAGCGCCCGGTGAAACCGAAGACGTAGGTCACCAGCGGCTGTTCCGCCAGTTGTTCCAGGGTCAGATTCTCGACCTTGGCCAACGGATGGTTCTGCGGAACGATGACGCAACGGTTCCAGCGATAGCAGGGCATCATCACCAGATCATTGAAGCGCTCCAGGCCTTCGGTAGCGATGGCGAAGTCGACGGTGCCGTCGGCGGCCATCTCGGCGATCTGGGTCGGCGAGCCCTGATGCATGTGCAGGGCCACGTCCGGATACTGCTTGATGAACTCGCTGATCACGTCCGGCAGCGCATAGCGCGCCTGGGTGTGGGTGGTGGCGATGGACAGGGTGCCCTTGCGCTCGTTGGAGAATTCCTGGGCGATCTGCTTGATGCTCTCGCACTTGCGCAGGATCTCGCCCGCGGTCTGGATGATGCGCTCGCCGGCCGGCGTTACCCGGGTCAGGTGCTTGCCGCTGCGGGCGAAGACCTCGACCCCCAGCTCGTCCTCGAGCAGGCGGATCTGCTTGCTGATGCCGGGCTGCGAGGTATAGAGGCTCTGGGCCGTGGCGGAGACGTTCAGATCGTGGTGGGCGACTTCCCAGATATATCGCAACTGTTGCAGCTTCATGCCGGCTCCTCGCTGACCCATGCGCAAGCATATAACAGTAAAGCAGGCTTCAAGCTTTTTCTAGACCGAAATCGAATTAAGTCGCTGGGGGACAAGGGCTGACGCTGGCGGATCACCCCTGGCGCAGCGGCACCAGGTACACAGGGATGCGCGCGGTCTGCAGCAGGCGGCTGGCAGTACGACCCAACGGCGCGACCTGGGCATCGCCCTGGCTGCGACTGCCGATCACCAGCAAATCCGCGGCGAACTCCTGAGCCTGCTTGAGGATGACCACTGGCGGATCGCCCTGCACCACCCGTACGGCCCTCACCAGGCCCACGGTGGCGGGGGTTTCCTGCAGGTCCTCGCGCAGGGACTCGAACACCTGCTGTTCGATGGTCTCCAGGACGAGGTCCAGACCGCCATTGCGCAGGCGATCCAGAGATTCGCCATCCAGATACTGCTGCAGCAGGGTGGAGGCCAGGAGGCCGAGCGGCTCCACCACATGGACGACATACAGCCGGGCCTGATGGATGCGAGCGAGATTCAAGGCGTGCTGAAAGACATAGGACGAACACAGGCCCAGGTCCGTGGCATAGAGCAGCGAGCGGATCACGATTCCTCCTGGCCAGATCAGCCGATCAGGCCGGTACGACGCGGGATAGCCCTTTCCAGCGTAGCAGGGGATTGCGGTTCACGCTGCGAACCGCACACCAGAGCCCTTTCAGGGCAGCTCCTCGGGCTCGCGCTCCGCGGCGGTCAGGATCGCCGCCACCAGCGCCGGCTCCCGTAGCGGCGCCTGCACCGGACCGAGAAAATCGCCATCCCGGACCAGGAACAACGCCGGCAGATGAAAGACGCCATAGCGCTGCACCAGTCCCCCGCTGCGTTCGGCATCCACCCAGTACAGTCGCTCGACCGGCAACGTCGCCACAGGCAGTACCTGGCGTGCCAGGCGGCAGGTGGCGCAGCCAGCGCTGGTAAAGATCAGCAGCGAGCGCCCAGACGCCGCCAGCAGGACGGCATCCGCCGTGCCATCGTCCAATTCCATCGCTTCCTCGTCGCGATCATCGCCAAAGCCCGCCCTCGGGCGCGCCAATAGCGTCGTAACCATTGTGAGCAGGCGGGACACGCGTTAAGGTGCCCCACCCTCTCCACCGTATTTTGCCTGCACGGGCCCCGTCCTGTCGCAGCGCCGTGACCGACGAGTAGCACCATGGCCGCACAGCCCCGCCTTAACGACCTCAACATCGAAGCCAACGAGCCGCTCATCACGCCCGAGCAGCTCAAACAGGAGATCCCGCTGAGCGATCTCGCCGCCGACACCGTCGCCCAGGGCCGCCAGGTCATTCGCGACATCCTCGACGGCAAGGACCATCGCCTGTTCGTGGTGATCGGCCCCTGCTCGATCCATGACATCAAGGCCGCCCACGAATACGCCGAGCGGCTCAAGACCCTGGCCGCCCAGGTCAGCGACAGCCTCTATCTGGTCATGCGCGTCTACTTCGAGAAACCCCGGACCACGGTGGGCTGGAAGGGTCTGATCAACGATCCCTATCTGGACGACTCCTTCAAGATCCAGGACGGCCTGCACATCGGCCGCCAGCTGCTGCTGGACCTGGCGGAAAAGGGCCTGCCCACCGCCACCGAGGCCCTGGATCCCATCTCCCCCCAGTACCTGCAGGACCTGATCAGCTGGTCGGCGATCGGCGCCCGCACCACCGAATCCCAGACCCACCGGGAAATGGCCTCGGGCCTTTCCTCCGCGGTCGGCTTCAAGAACGGCACCGACGGCAGCCTGACCGTGGCCATCAATGCCCTGCAGTCGGTTTCCAGCCCGCACCGCTTCCTGGGTATCGACCAGCGCGGCCAGGTTTCGGTGGTGATGACCAAGGGCAATCCCTACGGCCACGTGGTGCTGCGCGGCGGCAACGGCAAGCCCAACTACGATTCGGTCAGCGTCACCCTGTGCGAGCAGGCGCTGGTCAAGGCCAAGGTCAAGCCGAACATCATGGTCGACTGCAGCCACGCCAACTCCAACAAGGATGCGGCCCTGCAGCCGCTGGTGATGGACAACGTCGCCAACCAGATCGTCGAGGGCAACAATTCCATCGTCGGCCTGATGGTGGAAAGTCACCTGGGCTTCGGCAGCCAGCCGATTCCGGCGGATCTGTCGCAGCTGGAGTACGGCGTCTCGGTGACCGACGCCTGCATCGACTGGGCCATGACCGAGAAGAGCATTCTCGACATGCACCGCAAGCTCAAGGATGTGCTGCCGCGCCGCGCGCGCAGCTGATCCAGCAGCGGATACGAAAACGCCGGGCTCAGCCCGGCGTTTTTCATGGCGCGGCCGTTTAGGCCAGCGGCGTCACCTGGCCACGCCGCTCCAGGTAGTGCTCCACATAGGAGCAGGAGGGAATGACGCTGTAGCCGCGACTCTCGGCGTAGTTCAGCGCATGCTCGGTCAGCCGCGCTGCCAGGCCGCGCCCACGCAGGGTATCGGGTACGAAGGTGCGATAGAAATCCATCGTCTGCTTGCCCAGATCCATATAGGCGAGATAGGCGCGCTGGCCGTCGACGGAAAGCTGGAACTGATGATTGGCTTCATCGTGTTCCACGTGCAGGGACTCGTTCATGACTACTCCTTGGCGGTTTGGCTCCGCCTTATCCATTGTTATCGGTGATACCCGAAGACGAGAACGCACCCTTCCTGTGCGGGACTGAGCCACAGCGCGTCAGACCCCTCCGGAAGAAGCAGGTTCTGACCAGCCGTCGCACCGAGAAATCACACTATATCAGGCGGCCTGCGCGGGAGCAGGCGCGGCTTTGAACTTGACAACTTCCGGTCATCCTCTAACGTTTTGTTTTGAAACGTTCGTGGCTTTCAGCCATCCAAGCAGTTGCTGATACCGGCTGCACGCATTCGGGGACGAACTCGGGGGAGCGAAGGAGGATTTCCGCAAAAAATCTTTCTTCAACGGGTTTAGCTCAGTTTACTTACGACCGGTAATGAGTAGTATGTAGCCGCAATTTTCCACCTGGAAAATTGATCTTAAAACAGGATGTCTACCTCAAGGGGTTTACGATGAACAATGCTCTGAAATTCGCCGCCCTGGCTCTGGCCGCTGCTCTGGCCACTGGTTGCAGCACCGCTAACAAGGAAAGCGAAGCTCGCCTGACCGCTACCGAAGACGCCGCTGCCCGCGCCCAGGCTCGTGCTGACGAAGCCTACCGTCACGCTGACGAGGCTCTGGCCGCCGCTCAGAAAGCTCAGCAGACCGCTGACGAAGCCAACGAGCGCGCCCTGCGTATGCTGGAAAAAGCCAGCCGCAAGTAAGCGCCTCGGCTGGAAAGGCGAGTGGCAACAGTCGCCTTTCCCGGAGCAAACAAAAAGCCCGCCATCTCAGATGGCGGGCTTTTTGTTTGCCTGGCCGGCTGAGCGCGCTCAGCCAGTCCAGCTCACAGCGACTTAGCGGGCGCCTTGGCCACCGTACCGGTAACCATGCCGGCAGGCAGGTCGGCGATTTCCACCGGCAGGCCGTCCTGGCCCTGGACCACGTCACGCACCGTGTTCCAATTCACCGCGCTGTTGGCCTGCAGCAGGTCGTCACGCTTGATCAACGCATTGACCACCGCGGCCTGACGGTCGATCTCGGTCGGATCGCCCTTCACCGTCACCGGCTGGTGAGCTTCCAGGTAGAGCTTGCCCTGGCTCACGCCGAACTTGTAGGGCTCATCGATGATGCGCACCGGGGTACCCACGGGCAGCATGCTGACCAGTTCGGTCACATTGAAGTTGTACATGCGGAAGCAGCCATGGCTGACCTGCATGCCGATGCCGAATTTCTTGTCCGAGCCGTGGATCAGATAGCCCGGCAGGGTCAGACGGATCTTGTAGGGACCCAGGGGATTGTCCGGACCAGGCGGCACCACCTTGGGCAGCGGATCGCCTTCGGCGGCATGCTCGGCACGCACCGACTCCGGCGGATACCAGGCCGGATCCTTGATCTTGTCCACCACCTTGGTCACGCCGATGGGCGAGCCCCAGCCTTCGCGGCCGATGCCCAGCGGATAGGTGAACACCGAGTGACCACCCTTGGGGTAGTAGTACATACGGTACTCGGCGATGTTGATGACGATGCCTTCGCGCGGGCCGGGCGGCAGGATGAAGCGCGTCGGCAGCACGATCTCGGTACCGGCGCCCGGCAGCCAGGCATCCACGCCCGGGTTGGCGGCCACCATCTCGGTGTAGCCCAGGTCGTACTTCTGGCCGAGGTCGGCAAAGGTGTCTTCGTAGGCGGCCTTGATGACCTGAACCTCGCCGACCACGTCTTCACCGGGCGGCGGCAGCGGCAACTCCAGTGCCTGCGCCGTACCCGCGCTCAACAGACCAAACAGCGAGAGGGAACCGACCAGGGTCGAAACGCGCGCGGGCATGGGATGAATCCTTGCAAGGAGCAAAAAGGTGACGGCGCGAATTGTACACGCCTCGATCCGCGTCCGGCAGGGCCTCAAAAAGCCTGTAACGGATTGGGCAGCCCCCGTTTGGCGCCTTGCAACCGCTGCAGGCAGGCCGGGCACAGGGTCTTGAGCGCCAGTCCGCGGCGATCCAGCGGGTGCAGCCGCGGCCGCGCCGGCAGCAGGGTGCCGCACAGGGTCCGGTCGGTAGGCGAGCCCAGCTCCAGCTGCCGGGCGACGATATGGACCCGACCCTCGCGGCAGGCGAACAGGTCGAGCTGGGCATCGGGCTGGATCAGCTGATAGCCGTGCATGGACCGGGAAAGGCGGGACATCGGGATACTCCAGGGGCGGTTCCGCCAGGCGGTCGATTGGCCGGACCGGCGGGGCGCGCAACCTTAGCGGAAAGCCCCGTCGGGGAAAAGTCCGACGTTCAGTCGCGCAGCAGCGGCTGCAGCTGCGGCCAGGCGTTGTCCAGCAGCCGTTGCTGGGCATTGGCTTGGGGATGAATGCCGTCTGGCTGCATGAAGGCGGGGTCGCCCCCTACCCCTTCGAGCAGGAAGGGCACCAGGGCCACCTGCTGGGCCTTGGCCACGTCCGTGTAGACCTGGGCGAAGCCGTCGGTGTAGCGCGGTCCGTAGTTGGGTGGCAGGCGCATGCCCAGTAGCAGGACACGGGCACCCTGGGCCTTGGCCTGCGCCACCAGGGCGGTGAGGTTGCGTTCGATCTGGGTCAGAGGCTGACCGCGCAGGCCGTCGTTGCCGCCCAGCTCGATGGCCACCACCTCGGGCTGGTGATCGGCCAGCAGTCTGGGCAGTCGCGCCAGGCCACCGGTGGTGGTGTCGCCGCTGATGGAGGCATTCACCACCTGATAGTCGAGCTGTTGCTCCTGCAGGCGCCGCTCCAGCAGCCGCACCCAGCCCTGACCCTCGGCCAGGCCGTAGCCAGCGCTGATGCTGTCGCCCACCACCAGCAGGGTGCGCGCCATGGCCAGCGGTGTCAGGGTCAGACAGAGCAGGGCCAGCAGCCAGGCAATGCCTTGGCGCAAAGGTGCGCTGGACTTCGTCCGGCTTTTTGACTCTAACTCGCCACAGCCGCCCGCGTGCGGGCCCCTCGAATACGGCATCGGATACCTCATGAGCGAAGTCATTTTGCGGGCACGCGACCTTAGCAAGGTCGTCACGGGCGCGGAAGGCGCGCTGCCAATCCTCCAGGCGCTGGATCTGCAACTGGAAGCCGGCGACAGTTTGGCCATCGTCGGCAGCTCGGGTTCCGGCAAGTCCACCCTGCTGGGGCTGCTGGCCGGTCTCGACCTGCCCAGCAGCGGCGAGGTGCATCTCGCCGGCCAGCGACTGGACACCCTCGACGAAGACGCCCGCGCCCGCCTGCGTGCGGAACGGGTGGGCTTCGTCTTCCAGTCCTTCCAGTTGCTGGACAGCCTCACCGCGCTGGAAAACGTCATGCTGCCGCTGGAGCTGGAGGGTGCGCGCCAGGCCCGCGAGCAGGCGGTGGCCCTGCTGGAACGGGTCGGCCTGGGCGAGCGACTGCGGCACTACCCGCGCCAGCTCTCCGGGGGCGAGCAGCAGCGGGTGGCCCTGGCCCGCGCCTTCGCCCCGCGCCCCAGCATCCTCTTCGCCGACGAGCCCACCGGCAATCTCGACAGCCGCACCGGCGCCCACATCAGCGATCTGCTGTTCGAGCTCAATCGCGAGCGGGGCACGACCCTGGTGCTGGTGACCCATGACGAACGCCTGGCCGCGCGTTGCGCCCGCCAACTGCGCCTGGAAGGCGGCCGGCAGGTCGCGGCATGAGGCGCACCGGTCTACCGCTGACGCGGCTGTTCGGACTGGCCTGGCGCCAGAGTCTGCGCGAGCTCCGCGCCGGCGAGATCCGCATGCTCTGCCTGGCGCTGGTGGTGGCGGTCGCCGCCAGCGTCGCCATCGGCTACTTCACCGCCCGCCTCGGCGCGGGCATGGAAAATCGCGCCAGCGAATTCCTCGCGGCCGACCTGGTGCTGCTGGGCAGCGAACCGGCGCGACCGGAGCAGGTGGACGCCGGTCTGCGGCTCGGCCTCGACCACAGCCGCTCGCTCAACTTCAGCACCATGGCGGCGGGTGCCGAGGCCCTGCAGCTGGCCAGCGTCAAGGCGGTCCAGGCCAACTTTCCGCTGCGCGGCGAGGTGCGCAGCGCCGTGGCGCTAGAGGCGCCCGACCAGCCGGGTGGCGCCCCGGCGCCCGGGGAGGCCTGGGTCGAGCCGCGCCTGCTGCTGGCCTTGGACGCCAAGGTCGGGGATCGCCTGGACATTGGGCGCAAGACCCTCACCATCACCCGGGTGCTCACCTATGAACCGGATCGCGCCGGTGACTTCTACAGCCTGACGCCGCGGGTGCTGATCAATCTCGACGACGTGGCCGCCACCGGGGTCATCCAGCCCGGCAGCCGGGTGCGCTATCGCGAACTCTGGCGCGGCGAAGCCCAGGCCCTGGCCGCCTATCGCCAGGCGCTCACGCCGGCTCTGGCCGCCAACCAGCGCTTCGAGGGACCGGGCGACGGCAATCGGCAGCTGGGTAACGCCCTGGAGCGCGCCCAGCGCTATCTCGGCCTGGCCAGTCTGGTGGCGGTAGTGCTGGCGGGCGTGGCCGTGGCGCTGTCAGCCAATCGCTTCGCCACGCGGCGCTTCGACGCCAGCGCCCTGCTGCGTTGCCTGGGCCTGACCCGCCGTGATGCCCTGCTGCTCTATGGCCTGCAACTGGGCCTGCTGGGGCTGGCGGCTAGTCTGCTCGGCGCCCTGCTCGGCTGGCTGGCACAGCTGGTGTTGTTCGAACTGCTGCACGGACTCCTGCCAGCGCGCCTGCCAGCGGTCGGAATCGGTCCGGCGCTGGCTGGCATGGGTACCGGGCTGGTAGCCCTGGTGGGCTTCGCCCTACCGCCCCTGGCCGCCCTGGGCCGGGTACCGCCGCTGCGGGTGTTGCGCAGCGATCTGCAACCCGTGCCCCTGCGCACCTGGCTGGTCTACGGCTGCGCCCTGCTCGCCCTGGGGCTGATCATGTGGCGCCTGTCGCTGGATCTGCGTCTGACCCTGGCGCTGCTGGTGGGCGGCCTGGTCGCCGGCCTGCTGTTCGGCAGCCTGCTGTACCTGGCCCTGCGCGGCCTGCGTCGGGCCATGCAGGGTGCGCCCCTGGCCTGGCGGCTGGGTCTGGGCCAGTTGCTGCGTCATCCGCTGGCGGCGGTGGGCCAGACCCTGGCCTTCGGCCTGATCCTGCTGGCCATGAGCCTGGTGGTGCTGCTGCGGGGCGAGCTGTTGGAACGCTGGCAGGCGCAACTGCCGGCCGAAGCGCCCAATCACTTCGCCCTCAATGTGCTGCCGGACGAGCGCCAGGCCTTCGCCTCGGCGGTGACCGGCCTTTCGCCCCATGCCAGTCCGCTCTACCCCATTGTCCAGGGCCGTCTGGTCAGCGTGAAAGGGCATCCGGCGCAGGAAGGCCTGGAGGACGACTCCCGCGGCGGTCGCGCCACTCGACGCGACCTCAACCTGACCTGGTCGGCTGGGTTGCCGGACGGCAACCGCCTGGAAGCCGGTCAATGGTGGGATGCGCTGCCCGCCGGCGATCTGCCCGGCGTCTCGCTGGAAAGCGAGCTGGCGCGCAGCCTCGGCGTTGGGCTGGGCGACACCCTGGGCTTCGTCATCGGCGACCGCCAGATCGAGGCGCGAGTCAGCAGTCTGCGCCAGGTCGGCTGGGACAACTTCCAGCCAAACTTCTTTGTCATCTTCGCCCCGGGCGCCCTGGAAGACGTGCCTTTCACCTACCTGGGCAGCTTCTACCTGCCGCCCGGCCACGACCGCGAATTGCTGGCCCTGGCCCGTCAATTCCCGGCGGTGACCCTGCTGCCCATCGACGCCCTGCTCGATCAGCTGCGCAGCATCCTGCGCCAGGTCAGCGTGGCGGTGGAATTCGTGCTCCTGTTCGTGCTGGCCGCCGGTATCGCCGTGCTGCTGGCCGGCTTGCAGGCGACCCTCGACGAGCGCATTCGCCAGGGTGCCCTCCTGCGTGCGCTGGGCGCCCGGCGCGAGTTGCTGCAACGAGCGCGGCGGACCGAATTCATCCTGCTCGGCGGCGCCAGCGGCTTGCTCGCGGCGCTCGGTTGCGAGATCGTCAGCGCCCTGCTCTACCGGCTGGCCTTCGACCTGGACTGGCAACCCCATCCCTGGCTGCTGCTCTTGCCGGTGCTGGGCGCCCTGCTGGTCGGCGCGGCCGGTCTGCTGGGCACGCGGCGGGCCCTTACCGCCAGTCCGTTACTCATCCTGAGAGAAAGCTGATCCATGAGTCGTTATCGTCCGCCGCGCACCGCCGGCACGCCGCTGATCACCGCCGCCGGCGAAGCCCGGCTGCGCGCCGAACTCCACGAGCTGTGGAACGTGCGCCGGCCCCAGGTCACCCAGGCGGTGAGCGAGGCGGCCGCCCTGGGTGATCGTTCGGAGAACGCCGAGTACATCTACGGCAAGAAGATGCTGCGCGAGATCGACAGCCGGGTACGCTTCCTGCGCAAACGCCTGGAAAATCTCAAGGTGATCGACGCGCGGCCCGCCGATACGACCAAGGTCTACTTCGGCGCCTGGGTCACCCTGGAAGACGAAGCGGGCGCCGAAAAGCGCTACCGCATCGTCGGCCCGGACGAACTGGACCTCAGGCAGAATCTCATCAGCATCGACTCACCCCTGGCGCGCGCCCTGGTAGGCAAGGCACTGGACGCGGAAGTCCGCCTGCAGACGCCGGCCGGCGAACAGTGCTGGTATATCGTCGAGATCGAGTACCTCGATAACTGATCGCTTCGGCAGGCGCTTCCGTCTGAAAAAATGTGATTCAAGTCACATAAATAGGGCAACATCTAGGGCGCAACCGGCGGAGGACCGCCACCTTCTCAAGCAAGGATTCGCTGCATGAGAGCGCCGACGCTTTACGCTTTGCCCAATCAACGCCTACTGCGCTGGCTCGTGACCAGCAGGGACCCGCTCGACGAAAATCTGCTGCGGCAGCTGCTGGCCGGCCCGTTTTCCTCGCGGGGCTCTATGTTCGTCGGGGCCCTGAACAGTCTGTTGATCAGTTGGACCTGCGCCCTCCTGCATCCCACGCCCTTGTTCATCGGCTGGATGATTCTCGATACCCTGATCTGGATCACCCGTCTGTTGCTGCTGCACTGCATCCAGCTGATGGAAGGGCTCGCACCGCCGCGGCTCAGCGAAGTCTCCCTGCTACTCGGGCTGCTGTGGACGGCCACCCTGGGCCTGGGCACGGCCGCCTGCGTCCTCAGCGGCGATGTGGTGCTGCAGGTGCTGGGCTGTACCTCGGCGGTGGCCATGAACGGTGCCATCACCATGCGCAACCAGGGCATCCCGCGCTATGCCTTCTTGCAGATCCTGCTGACCGACATTCCGATGAAACTGGCCACCCTGTTCCAGCCCGAGCCCATGCTGCGACTGTTCCTGCTGCAGGCACCGCTCTATCTGACGGCCAACTGGATGCTGCTGGACAGGCTCAACCGCACCCTGGTGCGCGCCCTGACGGCCGAAGTCGATAGCCGTTGGCATGCCACTCACGACAGCCTGACCGGACTTTACAATCGCGCTGGCATTCTCGCGCTGCTCGAAGGCGCCCTGTACCGGCCTCGCTCGGAGTCCGGGCGCGTGGCGGTCTTCTATATCGATCTGGACGACTTCAAGGGCGTAAACGACTCCCAGGGCCATGCCGCTGGCGATCGTCTGCTGCAAGCCTGCGGCGAGGTGTTGACCCTGAGCGTGCGGCAGAGCGATTTCGCCGGACGCCTGGGCGGCGACGAGTTTCTGCTGGTGATGCAGGACGCCACCGAAGACGGGGCTCGGGACCTGGCCCGGCGTATCCTCGGACGCCTGGTGTCACAGGGCACGAGCGTGAGCATCGGCATCGCCCTGCAGCGGGCCATGGAGGACAGCCCGACCCTGCTGGCGCGGGCGGACCAGGCGCTCTACACCACCAAGCTGGCCGGCAAGGGCGGCTTCAGGCTGGCGGATACCTGTGCTAGCGCCGTCGGGTAATCACGCCCTGGCGCGCCACCCGAGTCAATTCCCGCACCAGGGCTGCGAGACCGGCTTGGCCCGGCGACTGCACCACGGCGAAGTCGAAGCTGTCGTCGCCGAAGCCGCGCAACTGCTCGGCGCGGTCGGCGAAGCGGATCTGCAGGGTACGGCTGTGGGGCCAGCGCTTGGGCCAGCCTTCGAGATAACGCAGCAGGGTGGGCTGGTCGGGACCGCCGAGCAGGATGGCCGGATGACAGGCGAGCTTGCCCTGGGTGAGCGGAGTAAGGCGTAGCGGGAGCGGTAGCATGGACGAAATTCCGCCTCGTGGATCCAGCTGGGCGGTAGTACGAGGCCTGTTCCGTCCAGCGCTTTAGCGGTATTTGGGAGCGCCCCGCAAGTTGCTGTTTAAATCGGCGCAGGATCATCCTAGGGAGGGCTCGACCGCCCTGTCAAGCGACCCTCAACCGTCTTCGTGCCTGGCACCTTTGGCGTTCGTTGTGGCCACTGCCGGCGCCTCGAGACGTGCTCGTTCGCGACTGAAGGCCACCCGATACTTGTTGACGCTGGCCACGTAGTTGACCACCCCGATGCCCACCTCCTCGGCGGCGATGCGTTCGACCTGGAAGAACCAGCGATCACCGTCCAACCCCTGTTTGCGGGCCTTGGCCCTGAGCGCCTGGACGCGCTCCGGGCCCAGGTTGTAGGCCGCCAGGGTAAAGGCGCGGCGTTCGCGCTCGGTCAGGCGTGGACTGGAAAAGAATTCCCGGCGCAGGCGAGCCAGATAACGGGTGGCGGCCTTGACGTTGTCTTCGGCGGAATGCAGGTTGCGCACCCCGACACTGCGCGCCGCCCGGGGGGTGATCTGCAGTAGTCCCGCCGCCCGTCCGGCGCCGCGGGCGTGGGGATCCAGGCCGGATTCCTTGTAGGCCATGGCGGCCAGGGTCAGCCAGTCGAAGTCGTAAGCCTTGGCGTAGCGTTGCAGCAGCGGTCGCACCTGGGCCAGGCGCTTGCGGTCGTGGGCTTGCAGCGGATCGCGCACCTGGTAGCGGCGCGCAGAGGCCTGGCGAAAGGCCTTGTCGTCGTCATGCGCCTGGGGTTGCCGGGCGAAGGCCCGTATTCGTTCGGCGAGCTGGTGCGCCGGGGCGCGCAGATACCAGAGCTGTGCCTGGTCATGGGCCACCACCACCCGATCGGCCACCCGCAGGCGCGACAGCACCCGCGCCCAGCGATGGGCCAGCCCGGACTCGACAACGGTGAGCGGATAGATGCCGGCCTGGGTCAGTTCCAGGACGTCTTCCACCGCCAGGGTCGGATCGGCCCACTCGACCTGTACCGGCCGCAGCCGGCGCCTTTCCAGCTGGGCGTTGAGCCGTGCCAGGGCCGGGCCGGCGGCACTGCCCTGGGGCAGCACCACCCGGCGCCCGGCCAGTTGTTCCAGCTGACGCGGCAGGCGCTGGCCGCGTCCACCCACCACCACCAGGCTGGTGGGCGCCGCCACCGACGCGGCGATCAGCACCGAATGCGGCGGTGGCAGCAGGGTTTCGCCCGGCGCCACCAGATCGCCCTCGCCTCTCTGCAGCGCCGCCAGCAGATCGTCCTTGGCCTTGGGGACAAGGACCAGGCGCAACGGCCGGCCCCCGGGTTGGTGCCGCAGGTAGCGGGCGAAGGCCTCCAGACGCCGATACTCGATGCCCAGGGCCTGACCGTTCCATTCGCCGGAGCTGTGGCGACTCTGGTTGACCAGGACGCGCAATTCTCCGGCACGCTCGATGGCGACCAGATCGCGGGCCGCGACATGGCGCGGCGCCTCGGGTGGCAGGGCGCCGAGCCGCGCCTGGGCGGAACCGGCGAGCAGGCAGCCGAGGATGGCAAGGGTGAATCGAAACGGCATCCAGGACTCCTGACCTGGCCGGGACAGCGCCGATAGCACCCGGACTACGGATAGAATGAGCGAACAAAGTCTGTAGAAGGTCCGCACCATGCAATTGATCGACATCGGCGTCAACCTCACCCACCCCAGTCTGCTCAAGGAGGTGGACGCGGTGATCGAGCGGGCCCAGGCCGCCGGTGTGATGCAACTGGTGCTGACCGGTACCACCCTGGAAGACAGCGAGAACGCCCTCAATCTCTGCCTGCGCCTGGACGCAGGCGAAGCGCTGTTCAGCACCGCCGGCGTCCATCCCCATGAAGCCTCGACCTGGAACGCGGCCGCTGCCAGGACCCTGCGTGACCTGGTCAGCCAGCCCAAGGTGCGGGCCCTGGGCGAATGCGGCCTGGATTTCAATCGCGACTTCACCCCGCGACCGCAGCAGGAGCGCTGCTTCGAGGAACAGCTGGCGCTGGCCGCCGAATTACGCCGCCCGGTGTTTCTCCATGAGCGCGACGCCAGCGAGCGAATGCTGGCGATCCTGCGCGACTATCGCGACCATCTGCCGGCGGCGGTGGTGCACTGCTTCACCGGCGAGCGCAAGGCGCTCTATGGCTATCTGGATCTCGACCTGCACCTGGGCATCACCGGCTGGATCTGCGACGAGCGCCGTGGCCTGCACCTGCACGAGCTGGTCGGGCAGATCCCGGTCGGGCGGCTGATGCTGGAAACCGATGCCCCCTACCTGCTGCCACGCACTCTCAGACCCAAGCCGCGCCATGGCCACAACGAACCGGCCTTCCTCCCCGAGATCCTGCGTACCGTGGCGCGCCTGCGCGACGAAACGGCCGAGCAGACCGCCCTGCACACCACCGCCACCGCTCGTGCCTTCTTTGCGCTGCCGGAGATCGCCGTGCCAGAGCGGGTCGAGGAATTCGACTAGGCGCAGGACGCCGCTGCGCTAAAGTCGAGGCCGCGCGGGCCGTTAAACTCAGGGCTTGTTCCACGGCGTTGCGCCCCTGTTCGCGGGACGTTGACGCCAGTCAAGATCCGGGGCGCGCCGGCCTGCCAGGCTGTGCGGCCCCGCCGACTGGAGGCCCCCTATGTTTGCCTGGCTGCGCGATATCTCTCTCAAGTACAAGTTCTGGGCGGTCAATGCCGTCGCCTTCGTCACCAGCCTGCTGCTGGTGCTGTTCGCCATGCAGCTGGAAGTCTCCGGTCGCGCCGAACAGCTCAAGGCGGTCAAGGTCGCCGTGGGCGACGCGGCGGCCAAGCTGAGCGCCCCGACCTTCGGCGACATCTTCCTGGCCCGAGCGCCGGAATACGCCCTGGCCGTGGGTGTGCTGATGCTGGTGCTGCTGGTGGCCTCGCAGCTCCTGATCCGCTTCATCCTCGGCAATCTGCAACGCCTCAAGGACACCATGCTGCGGGTGGAGCGCGACGGCGATCTCACCGCCCGGGTCGAGGTGCGCGGGCATGACGAGGTCGGGCAGATGACCCAGGCCTTCAACGCCATGCAGGACAGCTACACCCGCGTCGTCGGTACCGTGGCCGCCAGCGCCTCGCGGTTGGACGAAGGCGCCGGGCGCCTGGCCAGCGGCATGCAGGGCGTCCGCGGCGGCATGCAGGATCAACAGCACGAGACCGATCAGGCCGCCACCGCCATCAACGAGATGAGCGCCACCGTGCAGCAGATCGCCGAGCACGCCGCCGGCACCCGCGACCAGTCCCAGGAAGCCGACCGCCTGGCCGGCGCCGGCCAGCAGGCGGTGGAGCGCGTCAGCCATTCCATCGCCGACCTGTCCCAGGGCGTGCAGCAGACCGCGGTGATGATCCAAGAGCTGGCCGAGAACAGCGAGCGCATCACCAGCGTGGTCAACGTCATCCACGGTATCGCCGAGCAGACCAACCTCCTGGCGCTCAACGCCGCCATCGAAGCCGCCCGCGCCGGCGAGGCCGGCCGTGGCTTCGCCGTGGTGGCCGACGAGGTACGCAACCTGGCCAAGCGCGTCCAGGGTTCCACCGACGAGATCACCCGCATGGTCGACGGTCTCCAGGCGGGCACCCGCGATGCCGTGGAATTCATGCGCGAGAGTTCGCTCAAGGCCGACGACTGCGTGGTCCAGGCCGGCGCCGCCGGGCAGGCCCTGGCCGACATCACCGCCGCCGTGACCCTGATGCGCGACAGCAACACCCAGATCGCCGTGGCCGCGGAACAGCAAGCCCAGGTGGCGGAAGAGATGAGCAGGTCGGTTGTAGGCATCCGCGATGTCACGGAAAGGACCATGCTGCTGACGCAGGAGTCGGCCAGCACCAGCACCGAACTGGCCGCCCTTGCAGGAACCCTGAATCAGGCGATCCGCCAGTTGCGCCTATAGCCTCCATAGCGAGAGCGCATTCGCACGGTTGCCCGACAGGCGGCAAGATGCCCGCACGTTTTCGGAGAACCGTCATGCGCTCGGTCACCACCCTCACTTCCGCCGTGCTGTTGTTGCTGGGCCTGGGCTGCATTGCCCAGGCGCTGGGCAGCGCACACCCTCAACCGCTGATCCTGGCGGCCGTCGTCTGCCTGGTAGCCTTCGCCCTGCAAGCGCCTGACACCCTTCCCGTGCCTCAGTCGCTGCGCGCCTGACGGCCACGCAGCTGGCGTTTCAATCGCTTCAGCGCCCCGGTCAGAGCCGCCGTGTCCTGCGGCCGACCGGCATAGCGCTGCGCCTGGAATTCCTGGGCAAAGGCTAGGATCGCCGCGCGTGCCGCTGGCAGTTCTGCCATGGCGCGCCCGGCGAAGCGGCCGGCCGTTTCGCCGCTTTCGCGCGTCACCCCCTGGCGTGCCAGCAGGCGTTCGAACTGGGCGAAGCGTGCCAGCAAGGGATCCCGGGTCCGCTGCCAGGGCTTGAGCACCAGCAGCGTCATTACCCCGAGCACGCCCAATACTAGCAGCGCCAGGACCAGCCCCAGCCGTTGCAATGAGCCCTCGCCGAGCAACCGCTTGAGCAATTCGCCCTGGGTATCCTCCTGGTAGTTGAGCACCCACCGCTGCCAGCCGTAGTTGATCCGGTCCCAGCCCAGACGCAGCTCATTGAGCCAGGCCAAGTCGCGATAGCGATTGGCGGCGAAGGGGTTGTCCGCGAGGAATTCACTGGCCGCGCCCTGGGCCGCCAGAGCCTCCTGCAAGCCGCGCTCGACCCGCTCGGGCGCCACCTGGGCAGTAGGATCGACGCTGATCCAGCCCCGCCCCGGCAGCCAGTACTCCACCCAAGCATGGGCATCGAATTGCTGCACCAGCAGATAGCCACCCGCGGCATTGAATTCGCCACCTTGGTAGCCCGCCACCACCCGCGCCGGGATTCCCGCCACCCGCAAGGCGAAGGTCATGGCGCCGGCATAGTGGGCGCAGAAACCGCGACGGTTATCGAAGAGAAAGGCGTCGATGGCATCGACGCTGGCCGTGGGCGGCTGCAGGGTGTAGACGAAGGGCTGCTGGCGGAAGTAGGCCAGGATCGCCTGGGCCAGGGATTCAGGGGTCGGCGCACGCGCCTTGAGCCCGGTCACCCAGGCGCGGGTGCGCGGCTCGCCGCCGCTGGGCAGCTGCAGCGCTCGGCGCTGGCTGGACGCGGACAGCCGCTCCGCCTCGCGGGTCGCCTGTGGCCAACTGGATACCCGATAAAGCAACGCCTGGTCCACCGGACGGCGGCGCTGCAGATGGAAGTCGCTGGCCAAGCGCACGTCACGCTGATCGCTGCGCGCCACGTCCAGGCCATAGAGCCAGGGTCGACCGCTCGGCTCCATCACCACCTGATAGTCCAGCCGGGGTCCAACGGGCGTCCAGGCCGGCTCCGGACTCCAGGCCGTGTCGGGGTCGACCGACCAGCGCGCGCCGTCGAAGCGCTCGTAGGTGGTGGCGCGCCAGTAGAGGTCGCGCTGCGCCGGCCGCTCGCCGTCGAAGCTCACCCTGAACACCCGCTCGGCGGACTGCGACAGCTGGGCGATCTCCCCGGGCGCCATGCTGTCGCCCAGCCCGGTGCGCGCCTGGTCGCCCGGTTGCGGCAGCGACCACAGCGGACCGATACGGGGAAACACCAGGAACAGCAGCAGCATCAGCGGCACCGCCTGCAGCAGCAGCGTGCCGGCGACCCTGAGGGTCGCCAGCGGGCGGCTGGCCAGGATGCTCTGCTGCAACCCGATCAACGCCGCCACCAGGGCGGTCACCGGCAGTAGGCTGTAGAGCGCGGCGAGCAGGCCGTCCTCGAACAGGTAGGCGATCACTACGGAAAAGAAACCCAGGTAGATCACCACCAGGGCATCGCGGCGACTGTGCATCTCGATCAGCTTGAGGGCGAAGGTCACCAGCAGCAGCACGGCGCCGGCGTCCAGGCCGATGAAGGAGCCGCGCGACAGCCAGATGCCGCCCATGGTCAAAAGCAGCAGGCCGCCCTTTTCGATCCGCGTCGGCGCCCGCACCCTCATGCGAAACAGCAGCACCCGCCAGCCGGCGCAAAAGGCCCAGAGCAGCCCGACCCAGGGCGGCAGATGGGTAAGGTGCGGCAGGATCACCAGGGCCTGGGCCACCAGCAGCCAGATCAGGGCGATGCGCGGAATGGGTTGCGGCACGGCGCCACTCATGCCGGCCTCCCGAACAGGGCCAGGGCCTGCAGCGCCGCGTCGCGATGGCTTTCACCGCCAGCCGGCGGCAGCTCTACCCCGGGCACCCTCAGGCCGAAGCGCAGCTGGCGGGCGCTGTAATCGAGCACCGCCTGGCACAGCCAGGACAGTCGCGTCTCGGTGTCGCCATCGAGCACGCTGAAATCCAGCCAGAGTTCGCTACCGGCCAGGGCGGTGAAGTCCTTGACCAGCAGGCCCTGGCCTCGGGAAAAGGCCTTCCAGTCCAGCCGCCGACGCGAATCGCCCGGCTGATAGGGCCGCAGCCCCTGGAAGTCGTCGGCGCCCTGCCCCGTCTGGCGCTGGCCCTCTTCGCTTCCGGCAGCCTGGCCACTGCGCAGCGGTGTCGTGGTCGCCAGTGGCTGCGGGTAGACCAGGGCGCGTACGTCCAGGTCCAACCAGCTCCAGGCGACGAACAGGCCAAGGGGGAAACGGCTCTCCACCCGCAGTCGCCCGGGCCTCAGCCAGCCACGGCTCGGCGCCGGATGAAAGACCTGCAGGGCGACGCTCTCCCCCGCTGGTACGTCGCTGAGCACCAGCGGCTCGTTGCGCCAGCCCAGGGCGATGCCCTGGTGCGCGCGGCGATCGCTCTCCAGGCGCAGGCGAAAGCCGGCGGCCTCTCCGGCGAACACCGGGCTGGCGCCGCCACTGGCCAGTTGCAGGCCGGCCAGGTTGCGATAGGTGTGCAACATGGCCACCAGCGCCAGGGAAAACAGCAGGAAGGTCAGGCCATAGGCCAGGCTGTTCTGGTAGTTGATGCCGGCCAGCAGCATCAGCAGTAGGGCGATGGCGAAGGCGCCGCCCTGGCGGGTGGGCAGAATGAAGATGCGCCGCTGATCGAGGGTGATGCGCGTGGCCGGGGGAATCCGTCGGGCCAGCCAGCCGTCTCGATAGCGCTGCCAGGCGCCGCCGGTCACAGCGCCGGGACTTCGCGCAGCAGCCATTGCACCAGGGCGCCGCCACCGTGCCCGGCGGGATCGGCGATGTCGCGCAGGCGATGCCCGGCCACCGCTGGCAGCACCGTCTGGACATCCTCGGGCAGCACATGGTCACGGCCCGCCAGCAGCGCCCAAGCCCGCGCCGCGGCCAGCAGCGCCAGGCTGCCGCGGGGCGACAGGCCGAGGGCGAAGGAGGTCTGGGTGCGGGTGGCTTCCACCAGGCGCAGTACATAGTCCACCACCGCCTCGCTGGCATGGATGCGCGGCACCTCGGCCTGGATCAGCCGCAGCTGGGCGTGATCCAGCAGGGGCTCCAGCCGCGGCAGCTGGTCGCGTCCGGAGCCGCCGAGCAGCAGCGCCCGTTCCGCGGCGCGGCCGGGATAGCCGAGCGACAGCCGCATCAGGAAGCGATCGAGCTGGGATTCCGGCAGGGCGAAGGTGCCGCCCTGGGAGACCGGATTCTGGGTGGCGATGACGAAGAAGGGATCGGGCAAGGGCCGGGTGGCGCCCTCGATGGTCACCTGCCCCTCTTCCATGGCTTCCAGCAGTGCGCTCTGGCTCTTGGGCGTGGCGCGATTGATCTCGTCGGCCAGCAGCAACTCGGCGAACACCGGCCCGGGATGGAAGACGAACTGGCCGCTGTCGCGATCGAACACCGAGGTGCCGAGGATATCGCCGGGCAAGAGATCCGAGGTGAACTGGATACGCTGGAAGGACAGCCCCAACACCTTGGCCAGGGCATGGCTGAGGGTGGTCTTGCCCATGCCGGGCAGGTCTTCGATCAGCAGGTGCCCCCGTGCCAGCAGGCAGGCCAGCGCCAGCCTGACCTGGGTTTCCTTGCCCAACAAAACGCCGTCTACCGCCTTGAGACAGGCGTTCAACCTATCGTGCATACCCTGAGGTCTCTCGCCTTGCGCCGACGCGAGAAGGCGTCGGCCTGCAGAACGAGAATAGCAGCACCTTTTGCTGGCGACCGCTGCCCTGGAGGTTTACCGCTTATTTCAGGGTGGCGAGGATGTCTTCCACGGCGCGCGCCGGATCGGCGGCACGGGCGATGGGTCGACCGATCACCAGGTAGTCGGAGCCGGCGTCCAGCGCCTCGCGTGGAGTCAGGATGCGGCGCTGGTCGTCCAGGGCGCTGCCGGCCGGGCGGATGCCGGGAGTGACCAGTTGCAGCGCCGGTTGCGCGGCCTTGAGCGCCGAGGCCTCCTGGGCCGAGCACACCAGGCCGTCCATTCCCGCGCGGGCGGCGAGGCCGGCCAGGCGCAAGACCTGCTCCTGGGGATCCACGTCCAGGCCGATGTCGGCCAGGTCCTCACGCTCCATGCTGGTCAGCACGGTGACACCGATCAGCAGCGGCTTGGGGCCCTGGAAGGCCTCCAGGGTCTCGCGACAGGCGGTCATCATGCGCAGGCCACCCGAGCAGTGGACATTGACCATCCAGACGCCCATTTCCGCCGCGGCCTTGACCGCCATGGCGGTGGTATTGGGGATGTCGTGGAATTTCAGGTCGAGGAAGACTTCGAAGCCACGCGTGCGCAGGGCTTCCACCACCCCGGCGGCGCTGGCGGTGAACAGCTCCTTGCCGACCTTGACCCGGCAGCTGGCGGGGTCGAGGCGGTCGGCCAGCGCCAGGGCAGCGGACGACGAAGGGAAATCCAGGGCGACGATGATGGGAGACGGGCAGGCGGACATGGGAGCTCTCGGCAAAACGGCAAAGGCCGGCATTTTCGCAGAAAAGCGCCGCGCCGGCACTTGGCCGCTGTCTGCATGCGCTCCCCTCCTTCAACTCGGCTTGAGCAATCGCTCGCGCAGCCAGTTGCCCGCCGGACCCAGCGGCCGCCGCCGCGACCAGACCACGTCCACCGCCACCCGTTGCGGCCAGCCCGGCACGGCCAGCTCCACCAGGCGGCCCTGGCCGAAGGTCGTCACCAGCCACAGCGGCAGCTCGGCCCAGCCGAAGCCCTGCACCGCCATGTCCAGCAGCAGCAGATAGTCCGGGGCCGACCAGCAGCGGCCACGGGTATCCGGCAGACGGCTGACCTGCTGGGAGGCCTCGGTCACGGTGCTCAGACGGAGCAACCGGTAGGGTGCCAGGTCAGCCGGTGTGACCCGCTCCAGCGCGGCCAGCGGATGATCGGCAGCGACATAGAGGCCAAAGGTCACCAGGCCATCCAGGGTCGCCGCTTCGATATCCGCCGGATAGGGTGGCTGACCCGCCAGCAGGCCCAAGTCCGCTCGCCCCTGCACCAGGTTGAGCACATCGGCGTCCTCGGCGATCAGGCATTCGAATTCGAGATCCGGATAGCGCTGGTCCAGCTCCGTCAGCAGCGCCTCATACCGGGTGGGCTGATAGGTATCGGAGATCACCAGGGTCAGGCGTGGCTCCACCCCGGCCGCCAGCTGGGTGGCGCGATTGGCCAGGCGATCGTGAGCCGACAGCACGGCGCGGGCCTGGTCGAGCAGTTGCTCGCCGGCCGCCGTGAGCTGGGGATAGCGGCCCTGGCGATCGAACAGCAGCACACCCAGTTCGTCTTCCAGCCGGGCAATGCTCTCGCTGATACTGGACTGGCGCTTGCCCAGCACTCGCGCTGCCGCACTGAAGGAGCCTGCCGCAGCGGCCTCGACGAAGGCCTCCAGGGCGTCGGCATTGGGATACATATCGGCTCAGCCTATGGATACCATTTTGATCTCCCTAGCTTAACCGATGAGACTGAAGGCCTGTCCATCGTGGAGGCATCTCATGTCCAGCCCGCTCACCCAGCGTCCCGTCAGCGCCCGCATCCTGCACGCCCTGCTGTTCGAGGGAATCGCGGTACTGCTTGCCACACCAACCCTGGCCTGGCTACTGGATCGGTCTCTGGGGCACATGGGCCTGCTCACCGCAGCCTTTTCCGCCATCGCCATGCTCTGGAACCTGGTGTTCAATCTGGGCTTCGATCGGCTGCAACAGCGCCTGGGCTTCATCCGTGGCCTGGGTGTACGGCTGCTGCACGCCCTCGGCTTCGAAGGTGGCTTGATCCTGGTGCTGGTGCCACTGGCCGCCTGGTGGCTGTCCATCAGCCTGTGGCAAGCCCTGCTGCTAGACCTGGGACTGATCCTGTTCTTCCTGCCCTATACCCTGGCGTTCAACTGGCTCTACGACCTGGGTTATGCCGCCTGGCTGAAGCGTACGAACACGACTTGCCGGGCGCACTGATAAGCTCTCCCGTGGTCGAAGCCTTACAGCCACTCAAGGAGAAGAAAGATGCCCTGGTATGCCTGGTTGATCCTGCTGGTCGCCATCGGCTCGGTGGTCGGCAGCCTGCTCATGCTCAAGGACACGGCCCGCAAGGTGCCCTTGACCGACGAACAGAAAACCAAGATCCGGCAGCGCAATGCCGAGATGGATGCCAAGGAGGCCCAGGACCGCTAAGCGCACCCTGGCTCCCAGACAAGGCCCTGCCGCACCAGCGTGCCGCAGGGCCTTGCTTCGTCAGGATTCCAACGGCGCCTTGGTGTTGACGTACTCTGGCACCTGCGCCAGCGGCAGGCTGCGTACCTGCTCACGGGTCGGTCCCTGGCGTTTGGGTAGCGGGTCCAGGCGTTGCGGCTGACCGCTTTCCAGGGCGCGCTCGATGGCCGCCAGCACGCGCACGTCGCGCCAGCCCTCCTCCCCGTCCATTTCCGGCTGCCGATCCTGCAGGATGCAATCGGAGAAATAGGCCGTCTCGCCGCCGAAGTGATCCACTACCGGCGCCTTGTGCTCCTGGGTTTCGCCCTCCACGGTCAGGCGGTAGCCAATGGCGACGCCCTCCCCGAAGCCAAAGCACGGCGAGGCCTCGATCTCGCCCTTGCGACCGACCAGCTGGAAACGCTCGGTGTTGGGGCCGCTGAAGCTGACGGTAAAGCTCGCCAGCCGCTCTTCGGGAAAGCGCAGGGTCACGGTCACGGCATCCCAGGTGGTGACGTCTCGCCCGGGCGTCCGTACCCCTACCGCACTGACCTCAATGGGTTCGTCAGCGAAGAGCGCTCGCACGGCATTGAGCGGATAGGGCCCCATGTCGGTGACGGGACCGGCCCAGAAGCCACTCTGGGCGCGATGATTGGCCGTGTCGACCGGCTGGGTGAAAGTCGAGGTGAACAGGCGCGGATCGCCGATCTCGCCATTACGTACCCGCTCAATCATCTCCACCGTGCCCGGCTCACAGTGCAGGCGGTAGGCGATCATCAGCTTGGCTCCGGAGCGTTCTGCCGCGGCATTGATCGCCTGGCATTCTTCCTCGCTGATCGCCATGGGCTTTTCCAGCAGGACGTGAATGCCGGCGTCCAGCGCCGGTACGGCGAATTCCAGATGGCGGAAATTGGGCGTGGCCAAGTAAATGGCATCGATCTCGCCGGATGACAGCAGCGCCGGGAATTCTTCGTAGCTGTAGCTCTTGAGGCCGTACTTGGCGGCCAGGTCCCGCGCCTTGATGGGATCGCCGGTGACCAGGGCGGTCATCTCGGAATTGCCGGTCTGGCCGACCCCAGGCATGAAGGCGCCCTGGGAAATCCAGCCACCGCCTACCACCGCATAACGAATCTTGCCTGTCGCACTGGGCATGGAACGCTCCCGAATCCAGGCGGACGTTGTGTCCGCCACCTGAACTGTCGGCAAGCGTCGTGGCGAGTAAGTTCCGGACCGCTGTTCAACAACGGCAGGCCGCCCTCATCGGATTAGCGGCGAAAGCGCAACTCGACTTCCGCGCCTTCGAAATCGTCGCTGCGATCCCGGCTGATCACTCGACCGCCCAGTTCGAAACGACCAGGGTCGTCCTCCTTGCGAAACAGCTGCGGCAGCAGACCTGCTTCGGCCACGCTGTTTTCAGCACGTTTGGCAGCCCCGGGATGCGACCTCAAGGCCTGAGGCGTATCGGCCTCACTGGGTACGCTGAGGTCGAGCGGATGGGCCGGCGTCGGCGTGGCCTTGGGCACGGCAGGTTTCTTGAGTTGACTGTTCTTGGCCAGGTCCCGCTTTTTCGGCGGCGGCGCAGGCAGCACCAAGGCCTTGGCCGGGAGCGGATCCAGCCGATACGCGCGCAGATCGGCGGCAGTGGCGGGTGGCGCTTTGCTCACCGGCGACTGGGCCATCGGCGCAGGCGTTGGTGCGGAGGAGGTCTTGGCCGTCGCTGGCGGCGAATCATTGTCGCAACCCACCAGCAGCAGGGGCACTGCCAGCGCCATCATCGCCAGGTATTCACGCATGGGCCCACCACTCAAGGCATCGCGCCTGGACCGGAGCGGCAGACGCGATAGGAGTCAGTCACTACAACCGACCTTCCTGGCCGGCAGCGGGTTCCGAGGGCGCCGCTAGGCGGCCAGGGTTTCCTGGCAGAGCTGACGGGCGAGCAGTCCGAGGGTCATCAGCGCCCGCTGGGCATCACGCCCCCAGGGCAGCCCGCAATTGAGGCGGATGCAGTGGTTGAATTGGTCGGTGTTGCTGAAGATCATGCCCGGGGCGATGCTCACCCCCTGATCCAGCGCCCGCTGGTGCAGCAGGCGGGTATCCACCCGCATCGGCAGGCTGACCCAAAGGATGAAGCCACCCTTGGGCCGACTCATCTGGGTACCCTCCGGGAAGTGCTCCTGGATCGCCAGCTGGAAGGCGGTCATGTTGCGCCGGTATTCCTGGCGAATGGCGCGTAGGTGGCGATCATAGCCACCGTTCTCCAGATAGGCCGAGACGCCCATCTGGGTCACGCTGCAAGCGGAATGGGTGGTAAAGGTCTGCAGCCGGCAGATGTCTTCCTGATAGGGTCCGGCCACCACCCAACCGATGCGCACCCCGGGTGAGAGGGTCTTGGAAAAGCTCGAGCAGTAGATGACGCGCCCCTGCTTGTCGAGAGCCTTGAGCGCCTTGGAGCCGCTCTCATAGGTCAGTTCGCCGTAGATGTCGTCCTCGACGATGGCGATGTTGCGCTCGGCCGCCAGCCTGAGCAGCTGCTTCTGCCGTGCCTCGGGCATGCTGCCACCCAGGGGATTGCTCAGGCGCGCGGTGACTACCAGGGCCTTGACCGGCCATTGGCTGGCCGCCAGTTGCAGCGCCTCGACGCTGAGCCCGGTCTCGGGGTCGCAGGGGATCTCGATCACCTTGAGACCGAGCACCTCGGCCAGTTGCAACAGGCCATAGTAGGACGGTGACTCGGTGGCGATCAGATCGCCCGGCTTGGTCAGCACCCGCAGCGACATCTGCAGGGCATCCACGCAGCCATGCGTGATCACCACCTCCTCCGGCCCCACCACCACCCCGGCATCGCGCAGACGGATCGCCACCTGACGGCGCAGGGGCTCGAAGCCCGGACTGTGCAGATAGGAGAAAGCCGCACGGGCCTGGAAGCGGGTGACCTTGGACAGTTGCTGGTGCAGCGCCCGCAGCGGCAGGTAATCGGTCTGGGGCACGGCCATGCCCAGGGGCACCACCCCTTCGCGCCGGGATTCGGCGAGGACCTGGCTGATGATGCCGGCGCGGGTCACCAGGCTCGGTCGCTCCACCGTGGCGATATCCGGCGTCGGCGCGGTCAGCGCCGGAGTCTGGTGCACATAGAATCCCGACTGCGGTCGGGCACGGATCAGGCCCTGGTCTTCCAGGGTGGCATAGGCCTGCAGGACACTGGCATGGCTCACGCCCAGCTGCTGACTCAGCTTGCGCACCGACGGCACCCGCTCGCCGGGCTTGTAGACCCCCGTGCGGATATCGTTCGCCAATTGCTGGGCGATGCGCTGATAGAGCAACAGGTTGGTCATGGCGTCTTCCTGGACGAGAACGGAACAGTAGCAGGCTATTCTGGAGGTATACCGGTACAGCTAGCCTCGACCTTACCGCTTCCCTTCCCGGGGCGGCAATGTCCAAAAACGACAAGGAACCGGCGCACCCCTCCTTGACGCCAAGGGCTCTGCCGAGAGGCTTGCCGCGCCCGTGAAAAAGCCCGCCAAAGGGCGGGCTCTTGGCTGGCGAAAAACCTTAGATGGCCTTTTCCAGCTCCGGGATCAGTTCGAACAGATCGCCTACCAGGCCATAGTCGGCCACCTGGAAGATCGGCGCCTCCTCGTCCTTGTTGATGGCGACGATCACCTTGGAGTCTTTCATGCCCGCCAGGTGCTGGATGGCACCGGAGATGCCGACGGCGATGTACAGCTGGGGCGCGACGATCTTGCCGGTCTGGCCGACCTGCATGTCGTTGGGCACGAAGCCGGCGTCCACCGCGGCGCGCGAGGCACCTACCGCCGCGCCCAGCTTGTCGGCCAGGGCGTAGAGGATCTTGAAGTTGTCGCCGTTCTGCAGACCGCGGCCACCGGAGACCACCACCTTGGCGGCGCCCAGCTCGGGACGATCGGACTTGGCCAGCTCTTCGCCGACGAAGCTGGAAACACCAGCGTCCTTGACCAGGCTCACGGCTTCGATGGCGGCGGAACCACCTTCGGCGGCGACCGGGTCGAAACCGGTGGCGCGCACGGTGATCACCTTGACCGGGGCCGTGGAGCGCACGGTGGCGATGGCGTTACCGGCATAGATCGGCCGCTTGAAGGTGTCGGCGGATTCGACGGCGATGATCTCGGAGATCTGGTCGACGTCCAGCAGCGCGGCCACGCGCGGCAGGAAGTTCTTGCCATTGGTGCTGGCGGCGGCCAGCACGTGGCTATAGTTGGCGGCCAGCTCGACCACCAGCGGCGCGACGTTTTCCGGCAGCTGATGGGCATAGGCGGCGTTGTCGGCCAGCAGCACCTTGCTGACGCCAGCGATCTTGGCGGCGGCCTCGGCGACCGGCTCGGCATTCTGGCCGGCGACCAGTACATGGATATCGCCGCCGATGGCCTGGGCCGCGGCCACGGTATTCAGGGTGGCGCCGAAGAGGCTGGCGTTGTCGTGGTCGGCAATGACGAGAATGGCCATCAGATCACCTTCGCTTCGTTCTTGAGTTTTTCGACCAGTTCGGCCACGGACTTGACCTTGATGCCTGCCTGGCGACCGGCCGGGGCTTCCACCTTGACCACCTCGTAGGAGGCGTTCACCGCCACGCCCAGGGCGTCCGGGGTCAGGGTTTCCAGCGGCTTCTTCTTGGCCTTCATGATGTTGGGCAGCGAGGCGTAGCGTGGCTCGTTCAGGCGCAGATCGGTGGTCACCACCGCCGGCAGCTTGAGCGATACCGTCTGCAGACCGCCATCGATTTCGCGGGTCACGTTGAGGCCATCACCGGCCTGCTCCACCTTGGAGGCGAAGGTGCCCTGGGCGAAGCCGGTGAGGGCCGCCAGCATCTGGCCAGTTTGGTTGTTGTCACTGTCGATGGCCTGCTTGCCAAGGATCACCAGCTGGGGCTGTTCCTTGTCGACCACCGCCTTGAGCAGCTTGGCCGTGGTGAGCGACGACAGCTCGGCGGTACCGGTGTCGATCAGCACGGCGCGATCGGCGCCCAGTGCCAGAGCGGTACGCAGCTGTTCCTGCGCCTGGGCGGGACCTGCGGTCACCACCACGATCTCGCTGGCGATACCCTTTTCCTTCAGGCGCACCGCTTCTTCCACGGCGATCTCGCAGAAGGGGTTCATGGACATCTTGACGTTGGCCAGGTCGACACCGGTCTGGTCGGCCTTGACGCGGACCTTGACGTTGTAGTCCACCACGCGTTTGACAGCTACGAGAACCTTCATGAATCCCTCGATTTATTCTGGTGAATAAACAGGACGCCAAGGCGACCTTGCGTTGGACACGACCCCTGCCGCTCCAAGCTTGTTGCAAATTCTTCTTATGTTGACCTCCACGGCAGCAGGGGTCAACGCGACAGTCCGTCAGGGGCTGGTAACTCCCGAGTCTAACAGGCTTGCAGAAAATTTAAACAAACGTTTGAATGGGTGCCAGGGAGCACGCCGGATATAATGAAGTCTTTTGTTGCACCCCTACATAAATAACCAGATCGTGAGTTTTGCCTGAGGAGAGTAAGCCGTGGAACGCGAATACATGGAATTCGACGTGGTGATCGTCGGGGCCGGCCCCGCGGGCCTGTCCGCGGCCTGTCGCCTCAAGCAGCAGGCCGCCGAAAACGGCCAGGAAATCAGTGTGTGCGTGGTCGAGAAAGGCTCCGAGGTCGGTGCCCACATTCTCTCCGGTGCGGTCTTCGAACCCCGCGCCCTGGACGAGCTCTTTCCCAACTGGAAGGAACTCGGCGCGCCCCTGAACACCCCGGTCAAACGCGACGACATCTACCTGCTCAAGGATGATCGTCAGGCGACCAAGGTGCCGAATTTCTTCGTGCCCAAGCCCATGCACAACGAGGGCAACTACATCATTTCCCTGGGCAACCTGTGCCGCTGGCTCGGCCAGCAGGCCGAAGCCCTGGGCGTGGAGATCTATCCGGGCTTCGCCGCCCAGGAGCCGCTGATCGATGAGCAGGGCGTGGTGCGCGGCATCATCACCGGCGACCTGGGCGTGGATCGCGAAGGCCAGCCCAAGGAGGGGGTCTACACCCCCGGCATGGAGCTGCGCGGCAAGTACACCCTGTTCGCCGAAGGCTGCCGTGGCCATCTGGGCAAGCAGCTGGGCCAGAAATTCAAGCTTGGCGAAGGTGCCGATCCGCAGCACTACGGCATCGGCATCAAGGAGCTGTGGGAGATCGATCCGGCCAAGCACGAGCAGGGCCTGGTGATCCATACCTCCGGCTGGCCGCTGGACAAGGAGAATCCGGGTGGTTCCTTCCTCTATCACCTGGAAGACAACCAGGTGGTGGTTGGTCTGATCGTCGACCTGGCCTACAGCAATCCGCACCTCTCGCCCTACGACGAATTCCAGCGCTACAAGCACCACCCGGTGGTGGCCCAGTACCTGGAAGGCGGCAAGCGCGTCTCCTATGGCGCCCGTGCCCTGGTCAAGGGTGGCCTGAATTCCCTGCCGAAGATGGTCTTTCCCGGTGGCGCCCTGATCGGTTGCGACCTGGGCACCCTCAACCCGGCCAAGATCAAGGGCAGCCACACCGCCATGAAGTCCGGCATGCTCGCCGCCGACGCCATAGTCGCCGCCCTGGCAGCCGGTCGCGAGGGTGACGAACTCCAGGGTTACGTGGATGGCTTCAAGGGCAGCTGGGTGCAGGAAGAACTCCATGCCAGCCGCAACTTCGGTCCGGCCATGCACAAGTTCGGTCCGCTGCTGGGCCCGGCCTTCGCCTTCGTCGAGCACAACCTGCTGGGTGGCGCCCTGCCCTTCACCCTGCACGACCGACGCATGGACCACACCTGCCTGAAGAAGGCCGACGAGGCGCAACGCATCAGCTATCCCAAGCCGGATGGCAAGCTGAGCTTCGACAAGCTGTCCTCGGTGTTCCTCTCCAACACCAACCACGAGGAAGACCAGCCGGTTCACCTGAAGCTCAAGGACCCGTCGATTCCCATCGCGCAGAATCTGCCGTTGTACGACGAACCGGCGCAGCGCTATTGCCCGGCCGGGGTCTACGAGGTGGTCCGCGATGGCGGCGAGCCGCGCTTCCAGATCAATGCCCAGAACTGCGTCCACTGCAAGACCTGCGACATCAAGGATCCGGCGCAGAACATCACCTGGGTGGCGCCGGAAGGCAGCGGTGGTCCCAACTACCCCAACATGTAAGCGTAAAAAAAGGGCCCTTCGGGGCCCTTTCTCTATTCAACGGGCGCGACGGGAAAGAAGCTGCCGCGACTCCAGAGGCCGAGCCAGGCCCGGCCCTCGTGGGTGCCCTCCTCGACCCTCTCCATCAGCCGATAGAACACCGCCCGATTGAGCCGCGCGTCCAGCCCGCCACGCACCCGTACATAGGGTGCCGGCTGGTCATCCTGTTCTTCGAAGCGCAGCGGATGCTCGGCAGCGACGGCGACCCTGTCGCCCACGTTGGTGACCAGATCCAGGGCCTGCGCCTTGCCACTGCCACTCCACTCGACGTCCACGACCAGGAAGGGCACGTCTTCCACCTGGATGCCCACGCATTCCACGGGCGTCACCAGTACATAGCGCTCGGGATCGCGACGCAGGATGGTAGAGAACAGGCGCACCATGGCCGGGCGAGTGATGGGCGTACCCTGGTGGTACCAGGTCCCATCACGGGCGATGCGCATGTCGATGTCGCCACAGAAGGGCGGATGCCAGAGGTCCACGGGCGGCAGACTGCCCTCTTCGCCCGTCGGCAGTTGCGCCAACAGGTTGCGCGTCACATCGGCCTGGCTCACGTCTTTTTCCTCTAGCGACTGCCCAACCCTAGCAGGCGTTGGGCGTATTGATTGAGCGCTGGTCCGAGCAGGTCTTCCGGGCGCTCGTCGTAGAACGTCAGGAAACCGCCACGACTACGGATCCGCGCGGTGTCCACAAGGCGAAAGGTGGCGACCTCCACCAGCATCATCTGCACGACGCTGCGATCGCGACCGACCCGCCCGATATCGTCCTGATCTTCCCACTCCTCCCAGGTGCCAATGCGATCGTCTGCGCCGGCGAAGCGGGTATAGAGCACATAGTGGGCGCCCAGTTGCCGGGCCTTGGCCATGGCTTCATCGAAGCCCTCGGGCTTGTCCGCGCGCCTTACCCGCGGGAAAAACTCCACGAAGCCCTTGAAGGCCTCTTCGGCTACCACGTTGGGTCGAGCATAAGGATGGCCGATGGGTACGAAGGCGCCCTGGGCTATGTAGATATAGGAGTCGGCCTGCAAGCGAAAGTTGTTCAGCCGCTGGGTCTTGCTGTAGTCGAGCAGCCCCGCGTCGCGCAGGTGGTACTCGACACCGGACGCCATGTCGCTGACGTTCATGCAGCCACCCAGGCAGGCCAGCAGCACGGAAATGAAGAGAAAACGCAGTTTGACCATGAAAAGCAGACCCCTGTCCGGCGCCAAGTTGTCGTCGATACAGGGGCCTTAGCAGCTTTCGCGCCAGCTCCAGGCGCAACGGGTGAATCAGCCGCCGATGATCTTCATGACGGTCACGCCGCCCGAGAAGGCCACATCCTGCTTGTCGCCCAAGGCCTTGACCAGCAACCGCTGCAACGCCGGCAGGGCCAGATGACGCGGCTTGTCCAGCAGATCGCCGACATAGTGGCGGTTGCTTGACGACAGGCAGCCATGCAGCCAGCCGGTGGACGACAGGCGCAGCCGCGAGCAGGTCCGGCAGAAGGGCACGCTTTCGTTGGCGATAACGCCGAAGTGGCCGCCCGACTCGACGCGATAGCGCAGCGCCGTGGAATCCACCGGGGCATCGGCCTGCACATAGGCATGGCGCGAACCTATGATCTCCAGCAATTCGGCCAGGGGTACCAGCTGGTTGTTGAAGGTCGCGGGATTCTTGGCCAGGTGCCCCATGCGCATCAGCTCGATGAATCTCAGCTCGAAACCCCGCTCCAGGCAGTAGTCCAGCAGCGGCAGCACCTGGTCGAGATTCTGGCCGCGCAGGGGCACCATGTTGAGCTTGATCTTGAGACCGGCGGCCCGCGCCGCTTCCAGTCCGGCCAGCACCGTGGCCAGGTCACCACCGCGCGCCAGACGAGGAAAGGCCTCGGCGTCGAGGGTATCGAGCGAGACGTTGAGGCGCCGGATGCCGTGATCGATGAGGAAATCCAGCTTGCGTGGCAGCAGCTGACCGTTGGTGGTCAGGCTTATGTCCTTGAGACCGAGCTGGGAGACACGGGCGAGAAAGGGCTCCAGCCGCGGCGTGACCAGGGGTTCCCCCCCGGTGATGCGCAGCCGTTCGATGCCGGCGGCATCGATGAGGTATTCCACGCCCCGGGCCATGGTCTCGGCACTGAGTTCGTCCTGCGCCGCCACGAGCCGCTTGCCATTGGGCACGCAGTACGTACAGGCATAGTTGCAGGCCGCCGTGAGGCTGATCCGCAAGTTGCGAAACGCCCTACCCTGGCGGTCGACGATCATCTTGGGGGTACTCCACTAGAACAAGAGAAAAGGGATGACGCGGCATCCCTTGCCTCTATCGGACCCTAGGATCGGACAGGCGTTTCGACGTCGCGCTTGCGCCGGTTGCCCATGCGCACGCCGATCTCCATGAGGAACTGGAAGAAACCTTCCTGATCCTCCAGCACGTCGCGCCAGAACGGCGAATGGTAAAGGGCCACGGCCCCGTGCACCAGCGCCCAGGCGGCGCAGTAATGGAAATAGGGCGGGACGTCCTCGAGCTTGCCTTCGTCGATCCGACCTTCGATCAGGCTGGTCAGCCGCTGGAAATTGGAGGTGCGGATGCTGTGCAGCTGCTCGACCAGTTCGGGCACCTGACGCGTCTTGACCACCTTTTCCTCGAGTCGATCGAACAGGCGATAGCGCTGCGGATCGCTCATGCGGAATTCGAAATAGGCGCGGGAGAGCGCTTCGCGATCCCGGGCGACGTTGTCCGACTGGAACAGCTCGGCCAGGTCCCGCTCGTAATCCAGCATCAGGCGCAGATAGATCTCGGCCTTGGAATTGAAGTGCTTGTAGATGGTGCCTTTGCCGATACCGACCGCCTCGGCGATCATCTCGACGGTAACGCTGTCTTCTCCTTCGGAGAGAAACAATTGCAGAGCGGTATCGAGGATTTCCTGTTCGCGGCGACGGAACTCGCGGACTTTGCGGGATTCTTTCTGCATGGCAGCCCACTTGTTGTTTTGAAAAGGGATAGGGCCTTCGAATCGCCAGTTGCCCCTCGGCATACCGGCACTTCGTCACACCTTGGGCGAGCTCCACCGAAAGCATCGGTGAACCGCGCGGGCGCGCCCCTTATTATGCCCCATCACACCCAGATTGTACGGATCGAGTCAATGTCTTCCTGGAAGCACGAATTCCCTCAGGCCTACGCCATGAGATACCTCAACCACGCGGCCGTGGCCCCGTGGCCCAAGCGCGCCGCGCAGGCCGTCACCGAATTCGCCGCCGAGAACTGCCAGTATGGTGCGCGCAACTATCCGACCTGGCTGGTCCTGGAGCAGCGCCTGCGCGATCGCCTGACCCGCCTGCTCAATGCGCCGTCCAGCAGCGACATCGCCCTGGTGAAGAACACCTCCGAGGCCCTCTCCTTCGTGGCCTTTGGCCTGGACTGGCAGAGTGGCGACCAGGTGGTGATCAGCGACGAGGAGTTCCCCTCCAATCGGGTGGTCTGGGAAGCCTTGGCGCGTTTTGGCGTCGAGGTGGTGGAAGTCAACCTGGGTGACACCCCCGAAGCCAATCTGCTGGCCGCCTGTGGTCCGCGCACCCGACTCATGGCCATCAGCGCCGTGCAGTACGCCAGTGGCCTGCGGCTGGATCTGCCTCAGTTGGGCCAGGGCTGCGACGCCAAGGGCGTGCTGCTGTGCGTCGATGCCATCCAGCAACTGGGCGCCCTGCCCTTCGATGCCCAGGCCTGCAACTGCGCCTTCGCCATGGCCGATGGCCACAAGTGGATGCTTGGCCCGGAAGGCCTGGGGGTCTTCTATTGCCGCGCCGATCTGCGCGAGCAATTGAAACTGCACGAATACGGCTGGCACATGCTGGACAACGCCGGCGACTACAGCCAGCGCGAATGGCAACCGGCCAAGACGGCGATGCGCTTCGAGTGCGGCAGCCCCAACATGCTGGGTGCCGTGGCCCTGGAGGCGAGTCTGTCACTGCTGGAAGATGCCGGCATGGAGCAGGTCGGTAAGGACTTGCTGGCGCGGATCGAGCTGCTCGACAGCCATATCCGTCGCCTGCCCGGCGCGATCCTGCATTCGCCGGTCAATGCCGAGCGCCGCTCAGGCATCCTCACCTTCTCGCTCGAAGGCTGGGACAACCGCCAACTGTTCGAACGCCTCAAGACCGCCGACGTGGTCTGCGCCCAGCGAGGTCCGGGCATTCGCCTATCGCCGCACTTCTATACCAGCGAGCACGTGCTGGAGCAGACCCTGGATCTGGTGGGGGCGCTGGCGCGCTTCTAATGGTCGAAAGGCACGGGATAGCCAGTGTTGGGGCAGCGCTATTCCAAAACTGTTTAAAAAACGTCCAATCCCGACTGGACCTTTCCCCGCGCTGGCCAATACTCAAGTGACTGGCCGCGTCGACCCCCGCGGCGCGGGCCAGGGAGGCGGTTCTCTGTCTTGGCGATCCGCTGGTCCGGCCCGGGTATCCCAGGATACCCGGGCCATTTTTTTGCCTAGAGGGCAGCGCGGGGAAACAGCCGGCGGAAGTTGGCGGTGGTCTGCTCGGCAAGGGTTGCCAAGCTCACCCCTCGCACGTCGGCCAGACATTGAGCGACCTCGACCACGAATTGCGGCAGATTGGCCTTGCCGCGGTGAGGTACCGGGGCCAGATAGGGCGAATCGGTTTCCACCAGCAGGCGATCGGCCGGCACCTGGCGCGCGACGTCGCGCAGCTCGGCGGCATTGCGAAAGGTCAGGATGCCGGAAAAGGAGATGTAGAAGCCCAGGTCCAGAGCGGCCTTGGCCGTTGCCCAGTCCTCGGTGAAGCAGTGCAGCACCCCGGCGCCCGGCAGGTCGGCGGCGCCCAGCATCGCCAGGGTGTCGGCGCGCGCTTCCCGGGTATGGATCACCAGGGGCAGCGCCGTGCGGCGGGCCGCTTCGAGGTGCAGGGCGAAGGACTGCTGCTGGATCTCGGCGGTGTCGGGCTGGTAGTGATAGTCGAGGCCGGTCTCGCCGATGGCGGCGACGCGCGGATGGGCCAGCCGCTCCAGCAGCCAGTCGAGATCGATGGCGCTGCCCTGGGCGGCATCCAGCGGGTGAATGCCCACCGCGCAGTGGACATCGGCATAGCGTTCGGCCAGGGCCTGCACCGTGGGCGCGTTGCCGGCATCGACGCCGATGCAGAGGAACTGGCTGACGCCCCGAGCGCGCGCAGCATCCAGCGCTGCATCCAGGGAGCCGTCATGAAGGGAAAGATCGAGTCGATCCAGGTGACAGTGGGAGTCGACGAAGTGCACGAGAAATAGCCTTGAATCAGGAGAGGCCCCGCCCCGAGCGGGACGGCGACAGTCTCACATGGTATGGGTGGGACGGTCCGACTTCAGCGAGCCGGCCAGATAGGTTTCGATCTTGTTGCGCGCGGTATTGTCGCCTTCGTTGAACTGCACGCCGACTCCGGCGGCTCTATTGCCCTGGGCGCCCTTGGGGGTGATCCAAACCACCTTGCCGGCAACCGGAATCTTGTCCGGCTCGTCCATCAGGTTGAGCAGCATGAAGACCTCGTCACCCAACTTGTAGGTCTTGCCCGTGGGAATGAACAGGCCACCGTTGCGGATGAAGGGCATGTAGGCGGCATAGAGCACCGACTTGTCCTTGATGGTGAGGGACAGGATGCCATTACGGGGGCCCAGGTTCTGCGGCAAACTCATGAGATTCTCTCGAGACAGGCAAGACGAACGCGCGGATCGCTAGCGTCCGGGCACCAGGCCGGCCCAGCGGATCAACAGCGATTCCAGCAACAATACGCGGTTGAGGTTGGCTTTGCCCAGCACCTTCTGCCGCTCGGCATGCAGCCATTCCTGCAGGGCCAGCACCTCGTGCGGCACGCTCTTCTCAGCCAGGTAACCCAGCACCTTGGCCATGTCCGGCGCGGCTTCGGCATCGGCGCCACCCCACTGCTGACGCAGCACGCCATGGGTCCATTCGCAGAACCAGTCGAGCAGCAGCGGCAGGGGTACGGCGTTCCAGCTCTCGGCCAGTTGACTGGGTGCTGCCTGGCGCTTGAGCAGGCGCTTCACTCCTTCCACCACCAGGGCCCGGCGGGCGAGCACGTCCTCGCCATGCAGACGCAGGGCTGCCAGCGGCGAGCCGCCGGCCAGCACCAGCAACTGGGTGCGGATTTCCGCGTCCAGGTCAGGCAAGCATTCGCCCAGCCAGGTGAGACTCTCGGCGCGCGAGGGCACCGGACAGGCCTGCTGCACACAGCGGCTGCGCACGGTGGGCAGCAGACGACTCGGCTGGTGGCTCACCAGCAGCAGCACGGTAGCGCCCGAGGGCTCTTCCAGACTTTTGAGCAGGGCATTGGCGGCATTGAGGTTCATCGCCTCGACCGGCTCCAGCAGGATCAGCTTGCGCCCACCCAACTGGGCGGTCTGGGAGACGAAGTCCACCAGGCCGCGGATCTGATCGACACGGATGGGCTTCTCGGCCTCTTCCGGCTGGATCACACAATAATCGGGGTGCGTACCTGCCCTCAGGAGCGAGCACGCCTTGCACTGGCCGCAGGCGGCATCGCCCTGGGGCGCCTGGCAGAGCAGCAACGCGGCCAAGCGCTCGGCCAGGTCGCGCTTGCCGATGCCGCGGGGACCATGCAGGAGATAGGCATGAGCATGCTGCCGCCGGGACGAGATCCGCGCCCAGAGCGCCTGCTGCCAGGGATAGACGTCAGCCACCTGACGTCGGCTCCAGGGTGGCGACCAGGGCGCGCAGCTCCGCCTGTACCTCGGCCAGGCTGCGCGAGGCATCGATCAGGCGATAACGCGCTGGCACGGCCTGGGCGCGGTCCAGATAGGTCTGGCGCACCGCTTCGAAAAAGGCGCGCTGCTCCTGCTCGAATCTGTCCAGGGCACCACGGCGGGCCGCCCGGGCCAGGCCGATCTCCACCGGCAGATCGAATACCAGGGTCAGGTCGGGTTGCAGATCGCCCAGCACGAAGGCTTCCAGCGTGGCGATGCGCTCCACGGGGACACCGCGACCGCCGCCCTGGTAGGCATAGGTCGCATCGACGAAGCGATCGCAGAGTACCAGGGCACCCCGCGCCAGGGCGGGCCGGACGACCTGGGCCAGATGCTGGGCACGGGCGGCGAACATCAGCAGCAATTCGGTATCCACAGCCATGGGCTCGGCGGCCGGCGCCAGCAGGATCTCGCGGATGCGCTCGGCCAGCGGCGTGCCACCCGGCTCGCGGGTCAGCACCACTTCACGCCCACTGGCGCCGAGGAGTTCGGCGAGATAGTCGCGGTTGGTGCTCTTGCCCGCGCCCTCGGGGCCTTCGAGGGTGATGAACAGGCCGTTTGCCGTCATGGGGTTTCCTTGGTTTCGGGCGTCTGCGGAGCGGGACTGGAGCGATAGTCGGAGCGCCGCTTGAGCTGGAAGTCGCGGACCGCCTGATTGTGCGCCTCCAGGTCCTTGGAAAAGACATGGCTGCCATCGCCACGGGCGACGAAATACAGGCTGTCGCCATCCTTGGGATGCAGCGCCGCATGGATGGCTTCGCGTCCCGGCATGGCGATCGGCGTCGGCGGCAATCCCGCGTTGAGATAGGTGTTGTAGGGCGAGGGCTCGCGCAGATCGGCGCGGGTGATCCGGCCGTTGTAGCGCTCGCCCATGCCGTAGATCACCGTGGGATCGGTCTGCAGCAGCATGCCGGCCGCCAGGCGCCGGACGAAGACGCCGGCGATCTCGTCGCGCTCCTCGGGCACGCCGGTCTCCTTCTCTACCAGCGACGCCATGATCAGGGCCTGGTAGGCGTCCTTGTAGGGCACTGCGGGATCGCGCGCCTGCCATTCCTGGTCGAGCACCGCCTGCAGGCGCTGATTGGCCTGGCGCAACAGATCCGACTCGCGCTGGCCCTTCACATAGCGATAGGTATCGGGAAAGAAGCGCCCCTCGGGATGCTGGCCCTCCAGCCCCAGGCGTTTCATCAGGGCGGCATCGTCCAGCTCGGCGGTATCGTGTTCGAGCTTGGGCTGCCGCGCCAGGGCAGCGCGCACCTGCCGGAAATTCCAGCCTTCCACCAGGGTGAGGCCGTACTGCACCACCTCGCCCTTGCGCCAGAGGCCGAACAGCTGCTCCACGGTCATGCCTGGGGTCAGGCGGTATTCACCGCTATGCAGCGTCTGCCCGGCCAGATTGAAGCGCCAGTACAGGCGTAGCCAGAAGGCGCCGTCGAGCACCCCCTGCTCTTCCAGGCGCAGCAGACTGCCGCCTGGGGTCGCCCCCTTGGGGATCTCGATCAGTTGCTCGCCGTCGACCTTCAGCGGCTGAATCAGCGCCTGGTGCTGGCGCCAACCGGCCAGGACCAGCAGCAGGCCGCCAGTGGCCAGCAGCGCCGTAAGCAGAGCTCTCGCCTTGCGCATCGGCTATTCCAGAATCTCGTTTATCGAACCTTGCAGTTTACGGGTCACCGGTCCCACGGACCAGTTCGCGGCTGCGTACCGGCGCACGGGCCAGATACCATATTGGCTGTTGCAGAGGAAAACTTCGTCGGCACCGAGCAGGTCATCCAGCGACAGCGATAGCACCTCGGTCGGGATGCCCTCCGCGGCGGCGATGTCGAGCAGCAGGCCACGCATCACGCCGGCCACGCCACAATCATCGAGCGCGGGGGTCAGCAGCCGCCCCGCGCGAACCAGGAACAGATTGCTGAATACCCCTTCGATCGGCCTGCCGTCCTGAGCCAGCATCAGGCCTTCGGCATACTCGGTGCTACTCCACTCCCCACGCGCCAGCACCTGTTCGAGTCGATTCAGGTGCTTGAGTCCGGCCAGCAGCGGCTGGTGTGCCAGGCGTGTGGTGCATGGATAGAGGGCGATGCCCTCGGTGGCCTGGACTGCCGGATAGGCCGGTGCCGGGGAGCCCAGCAACAGCCGTCGCACCTCGGGCTCGGCCGGCGGGGCATAACCGCGCAGGCCATCACCACGGGTGAGCAGCAGCTTGGCGACGCCCTCTCCCAGCAGCGTCGCATAGGCGCGGATCTCGGCGTCCAGCTGCGCGATGTCGCCGGGAATACGCAGCCGCTGGCAACCCGTGGCCAGCCGCTGCAGGTGACGGTCCAACAGACGTGGCTGGCCCCGGCGTACCGCGATGGTCTCGAACAGCCCATCGCCATAGGCCAGACCCCGGTCGCGTTGCAGGCCGGGATCCAGCGGTTGGCCATTGAGCCAGTCCTGGATCAAGCGTCGAAGCGCCGGAACACCAGACTACCGTTGGTGCCACCAAAGCCGAACGAATTGGACAGGGCCACTTCGATGGGCCGCTGCCGCGCCTCGTGGGGCACGAAGTCCAGATCGCAGCCGTCGCTGGGATGGTCCAGGTTGATGGTGGGCGGCGCCACCTGATCGCGCAGGGCGAGTACCGTGAAGATGGCCTCCACCGCACCCGCGGCACCCAGCAGGTGACCGGTCATGGACTTGGTGGAACTCACGCTCAGACGCTTGGCCTGCTCACCGAACACCTGCTTCAAGGCAGCCACCTCAGCCAGGTCGCCGGCTGGCGTGGAGGTGCCATGGGCGTTGACGTAGTCGACCGCTTCCGGCGCGATGCCGGCGTCCTTGAGGGTCGCTCTCATGCAGCGCGCGGCACCCGCGCCGTCTTCCGGCGGTGCGGTCATGTGGAAGGCGTCCGCGCTCATGCCGAAACCAATCAGCTCGGCATAGATGCGGGCGCCCCGCGCCTTGGCGTGCTCGTACTCTTCCAGCACCAGGGCACCGGCGCCATCGGACAGCACGAAGCCATCACGGTCGCGATCCCAGGGCCGGCTGGCGCGGGTCGGATCGTCGTTGCGGGTCGACAGGGCACGCGCCGCGCCGAAGCCACCCAGACCCAGACCTGAGGTCGCCATCTCCGAACCGCCGGCGACCATGACATCGGCCTCGTCGTAGGCGATGTTGCGCGCCGCCATGCCGATGCAATGCGTCGCCGTGGTGCAGGCGGTGGCGATGGCATAGTTGGGACCCTGCAGACCCAGATGGATCGACAGGAAACCGGACACCATGTTGATGATGGAGCCCGGGACGAAAAAGGGGGAAATACGGCGTGGACCCTGGGCGAGCAGCGACTGGCAATTCGCCTCGATATTGGTCAGTCCGCCGATGCCGGAACCCATGGCGACACCCATGCGCTCGCGATTGCCATCGTTGACCTCGATACCGCTGTCACGCATGGCCTGGAAGCTGGCAGCGAGACCGTATTGGATGAACAGATCCAGCTTGCGGGCTTCCTTCGCGGACAGGTACTGTTCCACGTCGAATCCCTTGACCGATCCGCCGATCCGCGTGCTGAAGGCAGAGACGTCCATATGCTCGATCGGCGCGATACCGCTGCGACCGGCCAGGATGCCTTCCCAGCTGCTCGCCACATCGGCGCCAAGCGGCGATACCATGCCCATACCCGTGATCACGACACGTCTACGCGACACACCCAACTCCTCTTGTCCTTCCGGGGCGGCCACCCCTCTTAAAAAAAGCCGATTCCAGCGATCTTGACCTTGGACCTAAAGAAAAGCCGCACGCCCTACAGGACGTGCGGCTTCTTGTGTCCGAAACTGGCGACTACTTATTGCTGGTGAGCAACGATGTAGTCGATAGCTTCCTGGACGGTGGTGATCTTCTCAGCCTGCTCGTCCGGGATTTCGGTCTCGAATTCCTCTTCCAGAGCCATCACCAGTTCGACGGTGTCAAGGGAGTCGGCGCCCAGATCCTCGACGAAGGAAGCGCTGTTGGTAACTTCCTCTTCCTTCACGCCGAGCTGCTCAGCGACGATCTTCTTAACGCGTTCTTCGATGGTGCTCATACCGTGTTCTCACTCCTAAAGGAAAAATCCGCACAACGGATTGCGCGTAAGTGTATAGAAAGGGATTTCCGTATTTCAAGCTGACGCGACATCAAGACGTATGCACGGCCATTGCTGGTCCGACAGTTTACCAGCTTAGCGCAATAGCCGCGCGGGGGTAACGCCGGTCAGCTCATGTACATTCCGCCGTTCACGGGGATCGTGGCGCCGGTCACATAGGCCGCGCCCTCGCCGGCCAGGAAGCCGACCACCTTGGCGATCTCGTCGGCCTGGCCGAGGCGGCCGGCCGGGATCTGGGTCAGCAGCGCGGTGCGCTGGGCTTCCGGCAGTTCACGGGTCATGTCGGTGTCGATGAAGCCAGGCGCAACGGCGTTGACAGTGATGCTGCGCGAACCCACCTCGCGAGCCAGCGCCCGGGTGAAGCCCTCGAGACCGGCCTTGGCGGCGGCGTAGTTGGCCTGGCCGGCATTGCCCATGGCTCCCACCACCGAGCCGATGCTGACGATGCGACCCCAGCGCCCCTTGGTCATGCCCTTGAGCACAGCCTTGGACAGGCGGAACAGGCTGTTGAGGTTGGTATCGATCACGTCGAACCACTCGTCGTCCTTCATCCGCAGCATCAGGTTGTCGCGGGTGATGCCGGCGTTGTTGACCAGGATCGACGGGGCGCCGAATTGTGCCTGGACCTGCTCGAGGGCAGCCGCGACGGAGGCGTTGTCGGAGACGTTGAGCACCAGACCGGTGCCTTCGATACCGTTGGCCTTGAGCGACTCGGCGATGCGCTGGGCGCCCGCCTCACTGGTCGCGGTGCCGATCACAGTGGCGCCCAGGCGGCCCAGTTCCAGGGCGATGGCTTGACCGATACCACGGGTGGCGCCCGTGACCAGGGCGACCTTACCTTGCAGACTCATCTCGTTTCCTCGATTCAAAAAGCCGCGCGCGCGGCGGCGAAGGCGTCGGGGGTGTCCAGGGCCAGCGTTTCCACGCCCTTGACGCATCTCTTGTTCAGACCGGCCAGCACCTTGCCGGGGCCGCACTCCACCAGGTGGGTGACGCCCTGGGCAGCCAGGTACTGCACGGATTCGACCCAGCGCACCGGACTGTAGAGCTGGGCCAGCAGATCCTGCTGGAGGCTGTCCAGGTCGGTGTTGACGCCGGCATTGACGTTTTGCACCACCGGAATCTCCGGCTGGCTCCAGGTGCAGCCGCGTACGTCCTCGGCGAACCGCTCGGCCGCCGGGCGCATCAGCTCGCAGTGGGACGGCACGCTGACCGGCAGGGCCACGGCGCGCTTGGCACCCAGCGCCTTGCAAGCCTCGATGGCGCGCGCTACCGCGGCGGCGGCACCGGCGATCACCACCTGACCCGGGGCATTGAAATTGACGGCGCTCACGACCTCGCCCTGGGCGGCTTCGGCACAGGCGGCCAGCACCTGGGCATCTTCCAGACCCAGGATGGCGGCCATGCCACCCTGCCCGGCCGGCACGGCCTGCTGCATCAGCTCACCGCGACGCGCCACCAGGCGTACCGCCTCGGCGAACGGCAGGCTGCCCGCGGCAACCAGCGCCGAGTACTCGCCCAGGCTGTGACCGGCGACATAGGCCGGCTTGGTGCCGCCTTCGGCCAGCCACAGACGCCACAACGCGATGGAGGCGGTCAGGATGGCGGGCTGGGTACGGTCGGTCTGGTTGAGCGACTCCTGGGGGCCCTGCTGGGTCAGCGCCCAGAGGTCGTAGCCGAGGACGGCGGAGGCTTCGGCAAAGGTTTCGCCGATCAGCGCATGGTGCGTGGCCAACTCACCCAGCATGCCCAGGGCCTGGGAACCCTGACCGGGAAAGACGAAAGCGAGAGAGGCGGACATAGGCAGGTCTCTTGTAGGTCCATTGCTGGCGAAACCGCGATTCCGCCACTGACAGACTGAGATGTCGGTGTCGACCGGTCGGTCACACCGCTTTCAGAGCCGCCAAGTTTAACCGGATACGGCCAGGCAGATCAGTCTCCACGTCGCGCAGAGCGCGCTCGATGGCTTGAACGAGACCGACTTCGCCTGCCGCGCCATGGCTCTTCACCACCACCGCGTTCAAGCCGAGAAAGCTCGCGCCATTGTGCAGCTCCGGATTCCAATGACGGAAACGGCGGGCCAGCCAGGGTTGCAGCAACCGACGTTCGAGCCAGGAGGCCGTGCCACTGCGCTCGACCAACAGGCGCAGCAGCGCCTCGCCGGACTTGAGCACGGCGTTGCCGGTGAAGCCATCGCAGACCACCACGTCGGCTGCGGCGGCATAGAGATCGCTGCCTTCGACGAAGCCGATAAAATCGAAGGCCTGACTCTGAGCGAGGCGCCGGGCGGCGTCCTGGATCACCGGCGTGCCCTTGCCCGGTTCGCGCCCGACGTTCAGTAGCGCGACCCTTGGCCGCACCAGACCCCGCGCCTGGGCCGCCCCCGCGCCCAGATAGGCGAACTGCACCAGCTGTTCGGCCGAGGTGTCGAGGTTGGCGCCGAGATCCAGCAGCAGCGTCTGATGCCTGTCCCGCCCGGGCAGCGCCGATACCATGGCGGGTCGATCGATGTCCGGCAGCGTCCCGAGCAGCTGTCGCGCGAGCGCCATCCAGGCCCCGGTATTGCCGGCACTCAGGCAGCCCTGGGCACGCCCCTGCTGGACCGCTTCGAGGGCGGCATGCATGGAGGTCCGGGTGCGACTTCGTACCACAGCAGCGGGTCGCTCATCGGGCCCGACGAGGGCATCGACGTATTCGAACTGCAGGCGGTTGGCGAGGGAGGCAGGCGGTGACCAGGCCGACAGGGCGTCGCGCTGACCACAGAGGAGAAGCTGTAAGGCGGGGAAACGCTCGAGAGCGTCGAGTGCAGCAGGAACAATGCAGCGGGGACCGAAGTCCCCGCCCATTGCATCGATCGCGATGACGATTTCGATCGAGGATTACTCGTCGGAACCCTTGTCGATCACTTTGCGACCGCGGTAGAAACCGTCGGGCGACACGTGGTGGCGCAGGTGAACTTCACCGGTGCTCTTTTCCACGGACAGAGCGTTCGCTTCGAGGGCGTCGTGCGAACGACGCATGTCGCGAGCGGAACGGGATTTTTTGTTCTGCTGAACAGCCATGATTTAACTCCTAAACGTTTGGGTCACGCTTCAACTGCGCAAGTACACTGAACGGGTTGGGTCGCTTTTCCTCGTCCGCCGGCTCTTCGGGCGCCTCGAAACCTTCCGGATGTTGGCAAGCACCTTCCGGATGCACAGGGATGATCGGCAGAGCGAGCAACAGCTCTTCTTCGATCAGGCTATGCAGATCCAGGGGTTCTTCACCAACCTCCAGGGCATCGTAACCCTGTGGCAAGGCATCGGCCGACTTCCCTTCCCAGAGCACGGCGAAATCGAATTCGCTGCTAATGGGAAGCACTGCCGGCTCCAGACAACGCTGGCAAATCATCTCGACCGCGGTATCCAGGACACCATGGATGACGAATTGCTTTTGTTGATCACGCCCGAAGTCGAGGACGACGGCTACCGCGCCTTCGGACTTCACGAGCTGCTCGCCGACACGCCGCATGTTCGCGAGAGGCAGCTCACCCTTGAGGGTTACGCCGCGATCCGCCAATTTGCGAGGATCGACCTGAGGTGGAATTGGCCCATTCAACATAAGCGCGCCATTATAGGGACGGCCTTACGGCTGTCAAAGGAAATTAACCCCGAAGCGATTCCGACCGACCTCTGGTCGACCGCGCCCGAGAACAAACCGATGCCTCTCATTCTACTCGCTTCCAGCTCACCTTACCGCCGCCAATTGCTGGAAAGGTTGCACCTGCCCTTCGCCCACCAGTCGCCGGACATCGACGAGACGCCGCTACCCGGCGAAAGCCCGCGGGCGCTGGTAGAGCGACTGGCGCGGGCCAAGGCCGCCGCCCTGGCCGACCAGCCAGCGCCCACGCTCATCATCGGCTCGGATCAGGCAACCGCCATCGATGGCGAGATTCTCGGTAAGCCCCTGACGCATGAACGGGCCCACCAGCAACTGGCCCGGGCCAGTGGCCGCACCCTGGTGTTCCATACCGGGCTCGCCCTGCTGGACAGTCGCACCGGCGAGTGCCGTAGCGAGGTGGTGGATTTCCAGGTGCGCTTTCGCCCGCTCGACGCGGCGACGATCGACCGCTACCTGTTGGCGGAACAGCCCTATGACTGCGCCGGCAGCTTCAAGGCCGAGGGCCTCGGCATCGCGCTCTTCGACGCCATGCAGGGAGAGGATCCGACCAGTCTGATCGGCCTCCCCCTCATTCGGCTCGCCGCGCTGCTGCGCGAGGCAGGACTGCAGGCCCCCTGAGACCTGCTGGACGCTGCCCTAGCGCAGCGTCGGACCCTGCCAGCCCATATAGAGGGCCAGACGCTCGGCGACGCTGGCGCCCAGGCGCTTGGCGAAGCGATCAAAGGGCGAATCTTCCTGGGTATAGTCCACCAGCCGCTCTTGCTTGATCACATCCCGCGCCACGTAGCTGGCACTGCCCAGGCCATCGATCAGTCCCAGGGTCAGGGCCTGCTCGCCGGACCAGACCAATCCGGAGAACAGCTCGGGATGACCCTCGACCTTGAGCCGGTCGCCACGCCCCTTCTTGACGCTGTCGATGAACTGCTGATGGGTGGTATCCAGCACCTGCTGCCAGAAGCGGGTTTCCTCGGGCTTCTGCGGCTGGAAGGGATCGAGGAAAGCCTTGTGCTCGCCAGAGGTGTAGACGCGCCGCTCCACACCCAGCTTTTCCATGGTGCCGACGAAGCCGAAGGAAGCCGCGGTCACGCCGATGGAGCCGACCAGGCTGGCCTTGTCGGCGTAGATGGCATCGGCCGCACTGGCCACATAGTAGGCGCCCGAGGCACCCAGGTCGGTGATCACCGCGTACAGCTTGATGTCTGGATGCATGCCGCGCAGACGCTTGATCTCGTCATAGATGTAGCCGGATTGCACCGGACTGCCGCCTGGGCTGTTGATGCGCAGCACCACGCCACGGGTGTTGCTGTCGTCGAAGGCCTTGCGCAGGGCCGTAACTACGTTGTCGGCACTGGCCTTCTCGTCGTCGGCGATCACGCCCTTGAGCTCGATGAGCGCGGTATGGGCACCGGACTCGGTCACCCCACCCTTCTTGCCCAACGACAGCAGCGGCGTGAACAGCACCAGCATGACGATCAGGTACGCGAAGGTCAGCAGCTTGAAAAAGATGCCCCAGCGCCGCGCCCGCCGCTGCTCGCGCACACTGGCGAGCATGGTCTTCTCGATCAGGGCCCAGGTCTTGTCGTCCGCCGGACGCGCACGCCCATTGTCTTCCTTCCACTCGTCAGCCATGCCCTACCTCACTTCTGCCCACAACGTTGTCACCCAGCCACAGCGCCAGGTCCGCGAAAGCTTCGATCACCAGGCGCGGTCCGAAATCCCTCAGCACCTCGGCCGGCTGGGCACCATAGGCGACCCCGACCGCGGCGACCCCGGCGCGCCGGGCCATTTCCAGGTCGAACACCGCATCTCCCACCAGCAGGGCACGCTCCGGGGCGACACCGCAATGGGCGAGGATCTCCTGCACCATCTGCGGATCGGGCTTGCCAGCTGTCTCGTCGGCGCAACGGGTGATATCGAAGAACTCGCTCAGGCCATGCTGCTGCAGCGAGCGGGCCAGCCCACGCCGGCTCTTTCCGGTCGCCACGGCCAGTTGGTAACCCTGGGCGCGAAAGCGCTGCAACCCACTCATCACCTCCGGAAACAGCGGCGATGCCTCCTGCTCGCGGCGGACGAACTCGGCGCTGTAGGCATCGCGAAAGCCCTCGATCTGCGCCGGAGTCACCAGCTGCGGATAGAGGGCCTGGATGGCCGCGACCAGCTCCAGGCCGATGATGCCCTTGATGGCCACGTCGCTACGCGGCGGCAGCCCCAGCTGTTCGGCCGCCACGTGCATCACCTCGACGATCCGGCCGATGGAATCTGCCAGGGTGCCGTCCCAGTCGAAGATCAGCAGCTGGTAGTCAGGCATCCAGCCGCTCCAGCGTCTGGCTCCAGGTGCCGTCGACCGGCGCTTCCAGGCGCAGCTCACCGCCTTCGGGCAAGGGGATCACCAGACTCGCCGAGTGCAGGAACAGCCGCTTGCCGCCCAGCTCGCGAATCTCCTGGGAGAAGTCTTCATCACCGTATTTGGGATCACCGGCGATGGCGTGCCCGGCGTGACGGGCATGGACGCGAATCTGATGGGTCCGCCCGGTCACCGGCCGCGCCTCGACCAGGGTGGCGAATTCGCCATAGCGCCGCAGCACGCGGAATTCGGTGAGCGCTTCCTTGCCTTCGTCGTTGACCTCGACCATGCGCTCGCCGGATCTGAGGGTGTTCTTCAGCAAAGGCGCATTGATTTTCTTCTTGGCCGCCGGCCAATGGCCGCGCACCAGGGCGTGATAGCGCTTGTCGACGCCGTCGCCACGCAAGGCCTCGTGCAGGAAACGCAGCATGCTGCGTTTCTTGGCGATCATCAGCAGGCCCGAGGTATCCCGGTCGAGGCGATGGACCAGTTCGATGTCGCGGGCCTCGGGACGCAGTTGGCGAAAGACCTCGATGACCCCGCCGGTCAGGCCACTGCCGCCGTGTACGGCGATCCCGGCCGGCTTGTTGATGACGATTAGGGCCTTGTCCTCGTGGACGATGGACTCTTCCAGCCGCTCGAGCAGCCCCTTGGCCAGGGGTGCCGGCTCGCCGGGCTCGGACAGGCGCAGCGGCGGTACGCGAATCTGGTCGCCTGCCTGCAGACGATAGTCGGGCTTGATGCGCCCCTTGTTCACCCGCACTTCGCCCTTGCGCAAGATGCGATAGATGAGGGTTTTGGGCGCGCCCTTGAGTTGGGTACGCAGGAAGTTGTCGATACGCTGGCCGGCATAGTCGGCGGGCACATCGAGCAGTTGAACGCCGGTGCTGGGAGAAGGAGGCTTAGTCATCGGCAGATGATAGCAATTTTCCCTTATTTGAAGCACTTAAAGCTTGCTGCTATAGTCCGGAGGCGGTTATCAGTCCTGTCTGGATGGCACCGCTCGCGAGGCCGTCGATTCCGCCCGCGAATAATAGGCTGCAAATGCAATAGTCACTGGACGTCTGGCCGTCCAGCAGACCGCCGACTCTGCCCAAGGGGGTGAGTGGCGAGCTGCGATCCGCCTGGTAACCAAGGCAGCGGCACCCAGGGTGCCAGCTGTAAAACGACAACCGCTCCGGACCTTGCGGGCGGCACCAGATTCCTGAAGATTGTGTGCAGGATGGAGATGCACAACCAGCGTATCGCGTAGCCTGACAGTACGCCTGCAGCCCGCTTCGCGCCCAGCTTCGGCCAAGGTGACGATCGCAGGTGGAAGCCTCAAGGCCAACGGCCGATGCTCCAACCGCGACACCTGACACGAATCCCGCGACGACCCGGCTGCCCGAGCCTTTCGGCTGTCACGCCCGCACCATGCCTGGTTGATTCCTCCTTCTGCGGAGCTGCAAAGGCAGTCGCTCAAGCGCCTGCAGGAGACGTAGTCGCGGCACGCCCCCGGGCCTGCTGCTGGACACGAAGACCGGAGCTACTCCGGTTTCGATACGACCCCGTGCACCCTTCTCCTGAATTCTGTTGCCACCACGCGGGCCGAGAGCCTGGAACGTAGTGGTATTACATGAAGAGAATGCTCATCAACGCGACCCAGCCCGAGGAATTGCGGGTTGCCTTGGTCGACGGTCAACGCCTGTTCGATCTGGACATCGAGTCCGGAGCCCGCGAACAGAAAAAGGCCAACATCTACAAAGGCCGCATCACCCGCATCGAACCCAGCCTGGAAGCCGCCTTCGTCGACTTCGGCGCCGATCGCCACGGCTTCCTGCCGCTGAAGGAAATCTCCCGGGAATACTTCAAGAAGAACCCGGAAGGCCGCGTCAACATCAAGGAAGTGCTCTCCGAAGGCCAGGAAGTAGTCGTCCAGGTCGAAAAGGAAGAGCGCGGCAACAAGGGCGCCGCCCTGACCACCTTCATCAGCCTTGCCGGTCGCTACCTGGTGCTGATGCCCAACAATCCCCGCGCGGGCGGCATCTCCCGTCGCATCGAGGGTGAAGAGCGCAACGAACTGCGCGAAGCCCTGAACGGCCTGAACGCTCCGGGCGACATGGGCCTGATCGTGCGCACGGCCGGCCTGGGCCGCAGCACCGAAGAGCTGCAGTGGGACCTCGATTACCTGCTGCAACTCTGGTCCGCCATCAACGAAGCCTCGGGCGAGCGCAAGGGTCCCTTCCTGATCTATCAAGAAAGCAACGTCATCATTCGCGCCATCCGCGATTACCTGCGCCAGGACATCGGCGAGGTCCTGGTCGACAGCGTCGAAGCCCAGGAAGAAGCCTTGAGCTTCATCCGCCAGGTGATGCCGCAGTACGCCAGCAAGATCAAGCTGTACCAGGACAGCGTCCCGCTGTTCAATCGCTTCCAGATCGAAAGCCAGATCGAGACCGCCTTCCAGCGCGAAGTGAAGCTGCCGTCGGGTGGCTCCATCGTCATCGACCCCACCGAAGCCCTGGTGTCCATCGACATCAACTCGGCGCGCGCCACCAAGGGTGGCGACATCGAAGAAACCGCCCTGCAGACCAACCTGGAAGCGGCTGAGGAAATCGCCCGCCAGCTGCGCCTGCGCGACATCGGCGGCCTGATCGTCATCGACTTCATCGACATGACCCCGGTCAAAAACCAGCGCGCCGTGGAAGATCGTGTCCGCGAAGCCCTGGAAGCCGACCGCGCTCGCGTGCAGATCGGTCGCATCTCGCGCTTCGGCCTGCTGGAAATGTCCCGTCAGCGCCTGCGCCCTTCCCTGCGGGAAACCAGCGGCATCGTCTGCCCCCGTTGCAACGGCCAGGGCATCATCCGCGATGTGGAATCCCTGTCGCTGGCCATCCTGCGCCTGATCGAGGAAGAAGCCCTCAAGGATCGCACCGCCGAGGTCCGTGCCCACGTACCCATCCAGGTCGCGTCCTTCCTGCTCAACGAGAAGCGCAACAGCATCACCAAGATCGAGTTGCGTACCCGCGTGCGCATCATCATCCTGCCGGACGATCACATCGAGACCCCGCACTTCGAAGTGCAGCGTCTGCGTGACGACAATCCCGAGCTGCTGAACAGCCAGTCCAGCTACGAGATGGCCAATACCGAAGCCGAAGAGGTGCAACCGGTCAGCTCCACCCGCACCCTGGTGCGCCAGGAAGCGGCGGTGAAGGTCGCGCCCGAGCGCGCGCCGGCCCCTACTCCGGTCACCGCCGAAGTGGTGGCGCCCGCCGCCCCCGCAGCCAAGGCCACTGCCGAGCCGAACCTGTTCAAGGGCCTGGTGAAGTCCCTGGTCAGCCTGTTCGCCGGCAAGACCGAAGAGCAGCCGATGGCCGATAAGGCCGTTGCCGCGCCGGTCGCCGCCAAGAGCAGCGACGAGCAGCGCAGCCAGGACGAGCGCCGCAACGGTCGCCAGCAGAATCGCCGCCGCGAAGGCCGTCGTGATGACGAGCGCAAGCCGCGTGAAGAGCGTCAGCCCCGCGCCGACCGTGGCGAGCGTAGCGAGCGCCCGGCCCGCGAAGAGCGCAAGCCGCGTGAAGAGCGTCAGCCCCGCGAAGAGCGTCAGGCCCGTGAAGATCGTCCGGCTCGCGAGGAGCGTCAGCCCCGCGAAGAGCGCGCCAATCGCGAAGAGCGTCAACCGCGTGAAGAACGCCAGCCCCGCGAGGAGCGTCAGCCGCGCGAAGAGCGCCAGCCGCGTGAGGAGCGCGCCTCTCGCGAAGAGCGCCAGCCGCGTGAAGAGCGTCAGCCCCGCGAAGAGCGCCAACCTCGTGAGGAGCGTCAGCCGCGCGAAGAGCGCGTGAGTGCCGAAGAGCGTCCGGCTCGCGAAGAGCGCAAGCCGCGTGAAGAGCGTCAACCGCGCGAAGAACGCAAGGTGCGCGAAGAGCGTCAGGAAGCGGCCAGTGCCGAAGAGCTGAACGAAGAAGAGGTACTGGACGGCAACGAGGAGCTGGAAGAAGGCGAAGAGCGTCCGCGTCGCCGTTCGCGCGGTCAGCGTCGTCGCAGCAACCGTCGCGAGCGTCAGCGTGATGCCAACGGCAACTTCATCGAAGACGAAGAGCAGAGTACTGCAGCCACCGATGCCCCTGTCGCGCCGGCCGCGGTCGCCCTGGGTACCGCCGTCGTGGTCAGCGAAAGCGTGACCGCCATTGCTACCCAGGAAGAGGTTCGTGACGTTCGCCAGCAGGAACCGACAGTCGCTGCCGACACCACTCCTGCCGCCGCCGAAGCGAATCAGGAAGCTGCGCTGGAGCAGCCTGCCGCCGACGCCCCTGCCCAGCCGGAGATCCTCACCCCCCAGGTGAGCCAGCTGCAGGACGAGCGTGCACCGCATCAGGAAGTGGAAATCGCCGCACCGGTCGCCGAGCAGGTCGCTCCGGTAACTGCAACCGCGCCCATCCCCACAGCACCGGTCGAGACCGACTCGGCAGAATCGGCTGCAGGTCGCGCCTCCAATGATCCGCGCGAGCGTCGTCGCCGTGAGCGCCTGGCCCGTGAAGCTGAGGCTGCCCGTGCAAAGCAGGCCGAGCAGGATGCGCAAGCCCCTGCCCTGGGCGCCATCGCGGAAACCGAGGAAACCTTCGCTACCGCAGCGGTAGGGACCGTAGAGCCGCAGCAGGCACCCGAGGCTCAGCCCGTCCAGGCCGCCGAAGAGCTGCCCGCCGCTGAAGCCGAGTCCGCGCCAATCGTGGTGGAAGAGCCCGTCGAAGTCGTGCCTAGCCCTGCCCAGGAAGAAGCGGCCAACGTCGCCCTGACCGGTGAGCACGATAGCTCCGCCGAAGCCCCCAAGGCCGACACGGTGCAGGCAGATGAAGCCGCTCAGGCCGAGATCGACCGCAAGCGTAACGAGTCGCGGGAAAACCACACCCGCTGATTCTGGCGGTAGATGAAAAAGGGCGCCTTGGCGCCCTTTTTCATGCCCGGAATTCAAGGAGGTGCCAGGGCCTGCGGTAGCTGGTAAGCCCCACCCACGCCGCCCGGATACATCCCCACGGGTTGGCGCTGAGCGTAGCAAAGCCCAATGCCAGCACGGATGCATTGTCTGTTGGGCTTCGACGATAGAGCCGTATCAGCCCAACCTACGTTGCCTGGGTAACCCCCCGTAGGTTGGCGCTGAGCGTAGCAAAGCCCAATGCCAGCAGGGATGCATTGCTTGCTTGCTGGGCTTCGACGATAGAGCCGTCTCAGCCCAACCTACGTTGCCCAGGCATACTCCCGTAGGTTGGCGCTGAGCGTAGCGAAGCCCAACGCCTCAAGGTACGGTCGCTGCCGGACTTCGGCGGTGGAGCTGCCTCAGCCCAACCTACGACATCCCTGCTGGAAAAATGCCGGGCATAAAAAAACCCAGCCGCTTGGCTGGGTTTTTCGAGCGTATCCCGAAGGATTAACGCTTGGAGTACTGCGGACGCTTACGCGCTTTGCGCAGACCGACTTTCTTACGCTCGACTTCACGGGCGTCACGAGTGACGTAACCGGCTTTGCGCAGGGAGCTGCGGTAGCCTTCGTCATACTCGATCAGAGCGCGGGTGATGCCGTGACGGATAGCACCGGCCTGACCGCTCACACCACCGCCAGCGACGGTAACGTAGATGTCGAACTTCTCCAGGGTCTCGGTCAGCTCGAGGGGCTGACGCACGACCATGCGCGCGGTCTCGCGGCCGAAGAAGGTGTCCAGAGCGCGATCGTTGATGGAGATCTTGCCAGTGCCCGGACGGAGGAAGACACGAGCGGTGGCAGTCTTACGACGGCCGGTACCGTAATTTTGAGTTGCCGACATGTTGTACTATCCCGATTAAAACTTGAGTTCTTGGGGCTGCTGAGCGGTGTGCGGATGGTTCGCACCCTTGTACACCTTGAGCTTGCGATACATGTCGCGGCCCAGCGGGTTCTTCGGCAGCATACCCTTGACGGCGGTCTCGATGACGCGCTCGGGAGCACGGGCGATCAGCTTTTCGAAGTTGATCGACTTGATGCCACCCGGGAAACCGGAGTGATGGTAGTACATCTTGTCGGTAGTCTTGGCACCGGTCACACGAACCTGCTCGGCGTTGATGACGACGATGTAGTCGCCGGTGTCAACGTGAGGGGTGTATTCGGGCTTGTGCTTGCCACGCAGGCGAGTGGCGATTTCAGTAGCCAGACGACCCAGAGTCTGGCCAGCAGCGTCGACGACGTACCAGTCGCGCTTAACGGTTTCCGGTTTTGCGGTGAAAGTTTTCATTCTCTATGGCCTCAGAGGCCGCCCTGGTAAAAAGACGGCAAATTCTACACAACAGTGCAACCCCAGACAAGTCAGGGGCAGCCGGAAACAGACGCTCTTCGGGGGCTCGGGTCGGCGTCCGCTACGGCGATCTCGGCAGGCTTAGGCATCCCCCGCCAAGAAAGCTGCGGCATGATACCCGCTCAGGGTAAAAAAGCAAGCAGAGAATCAGAAGGAAAAGAGCGCCTGGGTAGCCGCCGAGCCCTGACGGCGTGAGGCCAGGTGGTCTGCCAGCCGTGTGGGTTCCGGCAGGCGGTGGCGTCTGACGCAGGCCATGACCAGCGCGGGCGCGGTGGCCAGACTGACCCGGTGGCCGGGCGAGACGATCAGCGGCTTGACCCGATCCTTGCTGCGCAGCACCGACCCAATCAACGCGCCTTCGCGATCCAGCAACTCGACCTGACTGCCACGGCTCTCGGCGAGTTCGGCGTGGTGACCGGTGAGAATCTTCTTGGCCACGCCAATCGTCGGCAGACCAGTGACCACGCCCAGATGAGCGGCGATACCCAATCGGCGTGGATGGGCGATGCCGTGGCCATCGCAGAACACCAGCTCGGGGGTCTCTGGCAATTCCGCCAAGGCCTGGAGCAACGCCGGCAGTTCGCGAAAGGACAGCAAGCCTGGCACATAGGGCATCACGGTGGGGATGCGGGCGACGGCATGGGCCAGCGGCTGCAAGGTCTCGGCATCCAGCAGGACGGCGACCGCGCGGGTGATCTCGCCGCCCTCCTCGAAGCCTACATCGACACCGGCATAACGCCGCGGCGAGCCGAAGTCGTCGTGCAACAGGACCTGCTTGGCCAGTTGCTTTTGCAGGATGCGCGCCTGGGTAGGCGAGCCATCCCAATCGGCGAAGGGGTCAGAATTCACACGTACCTCCCGAAAACCTGGGTCAAAGGATTGATCCTTCAACCCAGCCAGGGTTCAGGGCTTGTGCGGTCGAGCAAGGTACTCGTGGGACTGCATTTCCAGCAGACGGCTGAGGGTGCGCTGGAATTCGAACTCCAGGCGGCCACCCGAATAGAGGTCCTTGAGTTCGACCTCGGCGGACAGGATCAGCTTGACCTGGCGATCGTAGAATTCGTCGACCAGGTTGATGAAGCGCCGCGCCATGTCGTCCTTGAGCGCATCCATCTGCTCGACGTTGCTGACCAGCACCGTCTGGAAGATCTTGCCCAGCTCGATGTAGTCGTTCTGGCTGCGCGGACCGTCGCAGAGGGCACGGAAGTCGAACCAGGCGACGTCTTCGCAGGTGCGGCGGGCGCGGATCTCGCGATTCTCGATCATCAGCGGCACGTCTTCGCAGAGGTCGTTGCACTCGACGGTGAGCGAACGGAAGCTCTTGGCCATCGCGGCCTCGACCTCCTCACTCAGCGGATAGTGAAAGAGCTGGGCCTGCTCCAGGGCGCGCAGGCGATAGTCCACGCCGCTGTCGACGTTGACGATCTCGGTGTGCTCCTTGAGCAAGGCGATGGCCGGCAGGAAGCGCGCGCGCTGCAGGCCGTCCTTGTAGAGGCCGTCTGGCACGATGTTCGAGGTGGCGACCAGACTCACGCCGTTCTTGAATAGCTCTTCGAGCAGCGTCGCCAGGATCATGGCGTCGGTGATGTCGGAAACGAAGAATTCGTCGAAGCAGATCACCCGCGCCTCGTCGGCGAAGCGCCGGGCGATGATGGTCAGGGGATTCTTCTCGCCCTTGAGGGTGCGCAACTCTTCATGCACGCGCTTCATGAAGCGATGGAAGTGAGTGCGCATCTTCTGCTTGAACGGCAGGGCGTCATAGAAGGTATCGACCAGATAGGTCTTGCCGCGCCCTACCCCACCCCAGAAATACAGCCCCTTGACCGGCGTGACCGTCTTGCGCCCGAGCAGCTTGCCGAACAGGCCACCCTTGGCCGCGGGCTCCGCGAGCAATTCGTCATAGAGGCGCTGCAGATGGCGGACGGCCTCTTCCTGGGCAGCATCGTAGAAAAACTCCGGGCGCTTGAGGTCGGCCTGGTAACGCTCGAGGGGGGTCATGGCGGCTTCTGGTCGGGTGGGAAAAAAGGGTGGTCACTGTAATGGCGGTCCCTGGCGTTGACAACGCCGGGGACCGCGGGTGCCCTTTAGGCTTCGGCCAATTGCGCCAGGGCGGCGCGGGTGCGCTCGACAAGGGCGTCACGGGCGGCGGGGGAATCGCTGGCGACGCCTTCGGCCACCACCTGATCGTCCAGCAGCAGCTGGAAGCCATTGCCGTCTCCCGCCACGACACTGGCCGGCGTCGCGACCAGCTGCTTGCTGGTGATGCCGGCGGTCTTGGCTTCGGCGAAGGGGATCGACAGCGCCAGTTCGGTGCCGTCGGTGTCGAGCAGGCGGAAGCGGAAGCTATCACCCTCACGGAAGCTGACGAAGCGGGCGGTCTTGCTGGTCTTCTTCTTGGTGCTGCCGACGGCGACCTGGGTCTTGAGCGAGCGCAGGCCCACGGCTTCGCGCAGTTCGCCGAGGAAGGGCGTGGCATCGCGGCGGGCCTTGGCGGCGCCGGCCAACAGGATATCTTCCAGATCGTCGGGGCGGGCGATCAGCGCCGCATAGCGCTCGCGGGCCTCGCCCAGCTCGGCATCCAGTACCTCGAACAGCTGACCCTTGGCTTCGCCCCAGGCCAAACCGTCCTGCAGGGCCGCGCGGAAGGCCGCGCTCTGCTCGGGGGTGGCGAAGGCTTGGTAGAGGGTGAAGAGATGGGCGCTGTCAGGATCCTTGGGCTCGCCGGGCAGGCGCGAATCGGTGACGATCCGGGCGATGGCGTCCTTGAGCTGCTTGGCGCTGCCGAACAACGGGATGGTGTTGTCGTAGCTCTTCGACATCTTGCGGCCGTCGAGACCGGGCAAGGTGGAGACGCTTTCCTCGATGACCGCCTCGGGCAGCGCGAAGTAGTCGCGCCCGTTGCCGAACAGGTGGTTGAAGCGCTGACCGATGTCGCGGGCCATTTCCACGTGCTGGATCTGGTCGCGCCCGACCGGTACGCGCCGGGCGTTGAACATGAGGATGTCCGCGGCCATCAGCACCGGGTAGCTGTAGAGGCCCATGGTCACGCCCGCGTCGGGATCCTCGCCCTGCTCCAGGTTGCGGTCTACCGCGGCCTTGTAGGCATGGGCGCGATTGAGCAGGCCCTTACCGGCGACGCAGGTGAGCAGCCAGGTCAGTTCGGGGATCTCGGGAATGTCGGACTGGCGATAGAAGGTCACGCGCTCCGGATCCAGACCGCTGGCCAGCCAGGTGGCGGCGATCTCCAGGCGCGAACGCTGGATGCGCGCCGGGTCGTCGCACTTGATCAGGGCATGATAGTCGGCGAGGAAATAGAAGGAATCGGCATCGGCGGCCAGGCTGGCGCGGATGGCGGGACGAATGGCCCCGGCGTAGTTGCCCAGGTGCGGGGTACCGGTGGTGGTGATGCCAGTGAGAATACGAGTGGTCATGGAGGCGCTGGAAATCCGAGAGACTAACTGGGGTCAGGCCTGCAGGCGCGGCAGGACCAGATCTTTGAGTTCGACGAGTTTGCCATGGAAGAAATGGCTGCACTCGGCGACGCGGAGCAATTCGTGCGGCTGTTCGAGCGCGGCGGACCAGGCATAGACCCGCTCGGGGGTCACCACCTCGTCGGCTTCGGGCTGGATCACGGTGAGGCGTGCGCGCGTGGGCAGACGGCCATCGACCGTGAAACGCTCCACCGGCGGCGCCAGCATGAACAGTCGCTCCACCGCGACGCCCTCGCCTTCCAGGCGGCCGCCCAGGCAGGCGGCGACACAGGAACCGAAGGAGAAGCCGCAGAGGGTCAGCGGCAGGTCGGGATGGTGCTCGCGCAACCAGGCCACGGCGGCCGCGGCATCGTCGATCTCGCCTTCACCGCCGGCATGCACGCCGGTGCTGGCACCAACGCCACGGAAGTTGAATCTAAGGGTGGCCTGGCCGGCGTCCCGGGCGATGCGCTGCAGGGTGGCGACCACCTTGTTCTGCATGGCGCCGCCATGGAGCGGATGGGGATGGCAGAGCAGGACCGCGCCGGCAGGGGCGTCCGGGCTCTGGTACAGCGCTTCCAGAGTGCCCGCGGGGCCCTCCAGCAGCAGAGATTGTTCACGGGCTGACACGCTTGACTCCGTGACCCCGGACGAACAGTGCTCATCCAAGGAGTTGATTTTGATAGGGTCGATCCTGCGCGATGCCTGAGTGCGGGGTATGATGACGCCCAGCGAATGGCAGAAGACGCAACCCAGTGTACAGGCTCGCCGGTCTGCCGTTACCGTAAAGCAAAGCCGCTCATAGAGGAAGTTTCGTGGAACAGTCGCTCACTACCTGGTTGTTGCCCCTGATCGCGCTGCTGATCGGGGTCGGGATAGGTTTTCTGCTGGCGCGCCTGGTGCCGGGTGCCGCGCCGAGCCGCGTGCAGCGCCAGCTGGATGACCTGCAGAAGAAGTTCGACGACTACCAGCACGAGGTCACCAGCCACTTCAGCACCACCGCCGGCCTGGTGCGCAAGCTCACCCAGACCTACCAGGACATGCAGTCGCACCTGTCCGAAGGCGCCGAGCGTCTGGCCCAGGACGAGCTGACCCGTCAGCACCTGCTGGCCTCGCTGCACAGCGCCGAGCAGCGTTACCCATCCAGTCGCGAGCGCATCGACGGTCCGACCGAAGCGCCGCGGGACTACGCGCCCAAGGGTGACGGCACCCCCGGCACCCTCGACGAAACCTACGGCGTGAAAAGCCGCGGTTGATCGCCAAGGCCGGGGACTCCCCGGCCTTCTGCTTTCCGGCGCCCGCCCTCGTCACTCGGGACGCGACGTCCGGCCCTTTTCCGGCCCGTCATGGCATAATCCGCGGTTGTTAGAGCCTGTTCAAAGGCTCGCGAGCTAGAGCCAAACAAGGCAAAAATGGCTGAGGAAGCGGAGTTTACGAGTGGTAAATGAGCATTCCGAATGCCATTTTTAACGCCGTTTGGCCGACGCGCAGCAGACTTTGAGCAGGCTCTTAGTCTTTCGCAGGAGAACACCATGCCCGCAGCGGCCAGTGGCCTGAGCCTCTACGGCATCAAGGCCTGTGACACCATGAAGAAGGCCCGCCTATGGCTCGACGAGCACGGCCAGGCCTATCACTTCCATGACTACAAGCAGAGCGGCATCGACCGCGAACGGTTGGCGGCCTGGTGCGCGGAACATGGCTGGGACAAGGTGCTCAATCGCGCCGGCACCACCTTCCGCAAACTCGACGACGCCCAGAAGGCCGACCTCGATACCGCCAAGGCCATCGACCTGATGCTGGCGCAACCCTCGATGATCAAGCGCCCCGTGCTTGATCTCGGCGACCGTACCCTGCTGGGCTTCAAGCCCGAGCTCTATGCCGCGGCCCTGAACTGACCCCGCGGCCTCCGCCCCTACTACCGAACATCTCGCACCGACCGGATCGGTGCCTCTGCACAGGAACAGTCATATGTCGAATGCCCTCTTCAGTATCGCCTTCGGTGTCGGCACCCAGAATCGCCAGGACGCCTGGCTGGAAGTCTTCTATGCGCAGCCCCTGCTGAATCCGCCGGCGGCGCTGGTCGAGGCGGTCGCACCGCTGCTGGACTACCAGGGCGGCAACCAGGCCATCGCCTTCGCGCCGGCCCAGGCACGCGGTCTGGCCGAAGCCCTCAAGGGCATTGATGCCGTGCAATCGGCGTTGCTGACCCGCCTGGCGGAAAGCACCAAGCCGCTGGTGGCCACCCTGCTGGCCGAAGACGCCGCCCCCGCCTCCACCCCCGAGGCCTACCTGAAGCTGCATCTGCTGTCCCATCGCCTGGTCAAACCCCATGGCCTGAACCTCAGCGGCATCTTCGCCCTGCTGCCCAACGTGGCCTGGACCAACCAGGGCGCCGTGGACCTGGCCGAGCTGCCGGCCGAGCAGTTGGAAGCCCGTCTGCGCGGCAAGTTGCTGGAAGTCTTCTCGGTGGACAAATTCCCCAAGATGACCGACTACGTGGTGCCGGCCGGCGTGCGCATCGCCGATACCGCCCGCGTGCGCCTGGGTGCCTACGTGGGTGAAGGCACCACCGTGATGCACGAAGGCTTCGTCAACTTCAACGCCGGTACCGCCGGCCCCGGCATGATCGAAGGCCGCGTCTCCGCGGGCGTCTTCGTCGGCAAGGGCTCGGACCTGGGCGGCGGCTGCTCGACCATGGGCACCCTGTCGGGCGGTGGCAACATCATCATCAGCGTCGGCGAAGGCTGCCTGATCGGCGCCAACGCCGGCATCGGCATCCCGCTGGGCGATCGCTGCACCGTGGAATCCGGTCTCTATGTGACCGCCGGGACCAAGGTGGCGGTGCTGGACGACCAGAACCAGCTGGTGCGGGTGGTCAAGGCCCGCGAATTGGCCGGTCAGAGCGATCTGCTGCTGCGCCGCAATTCGGAAACCGGCGCGGTCGAATGCAAGACCAACAAGACCGCCATCGAACTCAACGAAGCGCTGCACGCGCACAACTGAGTCCACAACCGGGCAGCCCGCGCCATGCGGGCTACCCCGGAGCTGTCGCCATGTCGCTACCCTCCCCTTGGAGAGCCGAATTTCCGGCTTTTACCGCCTTCGCCGCCGATGGCATCACCTATCTCGACAGCGCCGCCACGGCGCAGAAGCCCCAGGTGGTGCTGGATGCCCTTCTGGCCAGCTACCGCTTGGGCGCGGCCAATGTGCACCGGGCCCAGCACTGGGCGGCCGAGCGTACCACCGCTGCCTACGAAGGCGCCCGGGGGCGGATCGCCGCCTGGCTGGGCGCCGCCTCGCCGCACGAGGTGGTGCTGACCCGCGGTGCCACCGAGGCGCTCAACCTGCTGGCCTATGGTCTGGAAGACGCCCTTGCCGCCGGGGATGAGATCCTCATCAGTGCCCTGGAACATCACGCCAACCTGCTGCCCTGGCAGCAGTTGGCCCGGCGTCGAGGCCTTGAACTCAGGGTCATCCCCCTGAACCCGAGCGGTCATCTGGACCTGGAAGCCGCCGAGCGGTTGCTGGGGCCGAGAACGCGTGTGGTCGCGGTCAGCCAGCTGTCCAATGTCCTTGGTACCTGGCAACCGCTGGCGGAGCTCGCCGCCCTGGTACGGGCACGCTCGCCGGCCTGGCTGGTGGTGGACGGCGCCCAGGGCGCGGTCCACGGACGTCATCGCCCAGGCGACTTCGACGCCGATTTCTATGTCTTTTCCGGCCACAAGCTCTATGCGCCCGAGGCCATCGGTGTGCTCTGGGGCAAGGCCGACTGCCTGGCGCAGCTCAAGCCCTGGCAATTCGGTGGTGAGATGGTGCAGCACACCTCCTTCACCGACGCCCGCTTTCACGCCGCCCCCATGGGCTTCGAGGCGGGGACGCCGCCCATAGGGGCAGCCATCGCCCTGGGCGCGGCGGTCGACTGGTTGCAAGGCCAGGATGAGACGCTGATCCGCGGTCACGAGCAGGCCCTGAGTCTGAAGCTGCTGGCCGGGCTAGCCGCCCGCGAGGGCGTCCGGGTACTGGGCGAGCCGCAGATCGCCCTGGCCAGTTTCCAGGTAGCTGGCGTCGATGTCGGCGATCTTTCCCACCTGCTGGGTGAACAGGGCATCGCGGTGCGTGCCGGTCAGCACTGCGCCATGCCGCTGTTCCAGACCCTGCAGACACCGGGTGCATTGCGGGTGTCCCTGGGCCTTTACAACGATGCCGAAGACCTGCAGCGCTTTTTCACGGCACTCGACAACGCCCTGGAGCTCTTGCGATGAATCTGCTTCCCGATGCAGCGGAAGCCCGCCGCGCCTTCGTCATCGCCAAGGGCTGGGAGGCGCGCTCGCGCCTGCTGCTGCAGTGGGCCGAGCGCCTGCCGGCGGTACGCGAAGAACGCGACGAGGATCTGGTACAGGGCTGCGAGAGCCGGGTACGCCTGACCCATGAAGCCCAGGGCGATCGCCACTTCTTTCGCGCCAGCAGCGAATCCCGGGTACTCAAAGGGCTGCTCGCGGTGGTGCTGGTGCGGGCCAATGGCCTGACCCGCGACGAGTTGGGCCGTCTCGATATCCATGGCTGGCTGACCGAGCTGGGCCTGGAACGGCAGCTGTCGCAATCGCGCAGCAATGGCCTGAATGCGGTACTCACGCGGATGCGCGAACTGGCGGCCTAACCCTTGCCAGCCACCGGATGGCGTCGCGCGCGAAAGAACTCGGTCAGCACCTGGCTGCAGGCCTCGGCCAGCACCCCGCCTTCCACCAGCACCCGATGGTTGAGAAAGTCCTGCTCGAAGAAGCGACCGCGGCTTTGCGCCATGCCGGCCCTGGGCTCGCTGGCGCCATAGACCAGCCGCTGGATGCGACTGTGGACGATCAGGCCGGCACACATGCTGCAGGGTTCGAGCGTCACATAGAGGGTCGCCCCCGGCAGCCGGTAGTTGGCCAGGCGCGCGGCGGCATCACGGATGGCCTGCATCTCGGCGTGGGCGCTGGGATCATGGGCCCCGATGGGCCGATTGAACCCCCGGCCTATGACTTCTCCGTCCAGCACCACCACCGCGCCGACCGGCACCTCGCCCTGCCCCGCGCCCTGCTCCGCCAGGGCCAGGGCCTCACGCATGAATAGGTCATCCCGGCTGCGGTCGATGATGGGCAAGGGACGGAAGCGGGCCATGTCGAGACTCTGGGCAAAAGTCCATGATACCGCCGTCAGGCAGGGAGGCCAGCCAGGACATCTCAGGTCAGTCCAAGAACCCTTCGTCCGAAAGAGAAGCGCAATAATCGTTATCGGCTACTGCGAATGCGAAACTAGTGCAACGGATGCTGAAACTGCGTGACCGGCATCACATTCACAGCCATTCGGTGCTAAAGCTTTAACAGGATCGCCCTGGAGCGGTCCTATTCAAGAGTTCATTTGAGACAGTCGCATGATTGCTGCACCTTCCGGTCAGTCGCTGCAAAGCTGCGAAAGCGAGCCGATCCGCATTCCAGGCGCTATCCAGGCACATGGCTATCTCATCGCTTTCGAGGAGGTGGAGGGGCTGGTCAAGCATGTCAGTCACAACCTGCCCGAGTTGCTGGGCAAGCCGCAGGTGGAGTTGCTGGGTCGGCCGCTGCAGCAGGTCCTGCCCGTCGACCTGTTGGAACAGGTGCGACAGGCGCTGACGCTGGAACATCTGGAAGAAGCCAATCCGTTGAGCTGGACGCGCCCGATTCGCGACATGGACGTGATCCTGCATCGCAACCATGGGCTGGTGTTCCTGGAATTCGAGCCGGATGACCACGGCGGTGTCGAGCCGGCGGGCCTGGCCCGCGCTCTGGCGCGTCTGCAACAGGCGCGTACCCTGCCCGAGCTGTGCGAAGGCGCGGTACGGGAAGTGCGGGCGCTGACCGGCTTCGATCGGGTGGTGGTCTATCGTTTCGACGACGGTGGCGATGGTCAGGTGGTGGCCGAGGACCGCGTCGAGGATATCGACAGCTATCTGGGCATGCACTTCCCAGCAGCCGACATTCCTGCCCAGGCGCGGGCGCTCTATCACGAGAACTGGATCCGCAACATTCCCGACGCCCAGTACCAGGCAGTGCCCCTGGTGCCGGCCTTTCTACACGGCAGCGAGCGGGATCCGATCGACCTGACCCACGCCGTGCTGCGCAGCGTGTCGCCCATCCATTGCCAGTACGTGCGCAACCAGGGTCTGCGTGCCTCCATGAGCGTTTCGCTGATCAGCGACGACAAGCTCTGGGGGCTGATCAGCTGTGGCCATCGCGAGCCGCTGTATCTGCCCTATCGCACCCGGATGGCCTGCCGCTCGGTCGGGGTGCTGGTGTCCCTGATGATCCGCGCGCTGGAGAATCGCCAGGTCCAGCGCGAGATCGATGCCCGCGAGGCGCAATTGGCCGCGCTGATCCAGGGGATGTGCGACAGCCGCGGCGAGGTGCTCAGCGGCCTGTGCGAGCGGGCCACGGATCTGCTGGAGCTGGTGGATGCCACCGGTGTCGCGGTGCTGGTGGAGGACGAACTCTGCAGCCTGGGCGAATGCCCCAGTGCGGAAGACGCCCGTATCCTCGCCGCCTGGGTCACCGCCGAGATGGACGCCTCGGGCATCTATGCGACGCGCTGCCTGGCCGACGAACTGCCCGATGCCCGTCGCTACAGCGACCGGGCCAGCGGCGTCCTGGCGCTGGCGCTCCCCAAACCGGTACGTAACCTGGTGCTCTGGTTCCGCCCGGAGATCGTGACCACCGTGGTCTGGAGCGGTAATCCGGCCAAGCTGGAGCCCACCGCGCCCGCCTCGGGTCCTGGCCTCAACTATCCCCATCCACGGCGCTCCTTCGACGCCTGGAAAGAACTGGTACAGCTGCGCTCCCAGCGCTGGCGCCCATCCGACCTGTTCGCCGCCAAGGACCTGCGCCGTTCGGCCATCGAGCTGGACCTGGCGCGTCAGGTCGAGCGTGAGCGCCAGGCGGTACGCCTGCGCGACGAGATCGTCGCGGCGGTCTCCCACGACCTGCGCAGCCCCATCACCATCATCCTGATGAAGGTCGGGATGCTGCAGCGCCAGCTGGAAAAGCTGGCGCTGGGCGATGACCGCCTGCCCAGTTCGCTGGAGGTGATAGAGACCGCGGCCAACCGCATGAATGCCTTGATCAGCGACCTGCTAGACCTGTCGAAGATCGAATCCGATCGCCTGGCGCTGGATCTGAAGCAGGCGCGTCTGGCCGACGTCTGTGCGCAACCCATCCTGCTGTCGCGACCGCTGGCGGAGATCAAGAACATCAGCCTGGAATACGCGGCCGATCAGGATATTCAGGTGATGGTCGAAGCCGAGCGCATCTTCCAGGTGCTGATGAATCTGCTGGGCAATGCCATCAAGTTCACCGCGCCGGGTGGTCTGGTCCAGCTGAGCATGCAGCGGGTCGGTCCCATGGCCCAGATCAGTGTGAGCGACAACGGTCGTGGCATGAGCCAGGCGCAGCAGGCGCGGGTCTTCGAGCGCTTCTGGCATGTGCAGGAAGACAACCCCACCGGCCATGGGCTGGGGCTGTATATCGCCAAGGGCATCGTCGAGGCCCATGGTGGCGAGCTGAGCGTCACCAGTACCCTGGGCGAGGGCAGTACCTTCACCTTCACCCTGCCCATCGCGCCCTAGCCGTCAGGACGTGAAAGAAGAAAGCCCCGGTGGCCGACAGCGACGTTGAAACCACCGGGGGAGCGCTCGGCTCGCTGTAATGGACGTCAATGCAACGCCGCGAATTCCTGCCTTTCGTCGGGCTCGAAGAGTCATTTTCTTCAATACGGAGGACGGTCACGCTCGCTAGGGTCAGGTCTGCGCAATCGACGAGACCTAGCGATGACCCTGACCCTGATCCTGTCCATGGCCACCTTTGCCCTGGTGGCTTCCCTTTCGCCCGGCCCGGTCAACCTGGTGGGCTTCAACACCGGCCTGACCCATGGCTGGCGCCCGGCCCTGTGGCATGTCGCGGGCGCCACCCTTGGCTTCGTGGTGTTGCTGGTGGCGGTCGGCCTTGGCCTGCATGGGGTGCTGGCGGCCTGGCCGATGCTGCTCTGGGTCTTGCGCGCGGCCGGCGCGCTCTTTCTGCTGTACCTGGCGTGGAAACTGGCGAGGGCCTCCGGGGACCTGGGCACCGGCCAGCTGCGGCACTGTCCGGGCTTTCGTGATGGTGCCTTGTTGCAGTGGCTCAATCCCAAGGCCTGGCTCGCCGCCGCGGCCGGGGTGGCCCTGTTCGTCGGCGAGGATCGCGGGCGCCTGGCGCTATTCGCCGTCCTCTATCTGGTGATCTGCTTCGCCTCGCTCGCCTGCTGGGCGGTGGCCGGCGAATGGCTGCGCGGTCGCGCCCTGGCGGCGCCCCGCCTGCGCCTGCTCAATCGCGGCCTGGCGGTGCTGCTGGTGCTGTGCGCCGCCTCACTGCTGTGGGAGGGTTGAAGCGGCGCGGTACTGGCCAGGGGTAGCTGCCACCAGGCGCTTGAAGGTGCGCTGCAGATGCGCCTGGTCGGCGAAGCCGGTGGCCAGGGCGACCTCCGCCAACTCCTCGCCCTGGCGCAGTCGTTGCCGCGCCAGCCGGATGCGGCGGTCGATCAGATAGGCGTGGGGCGTCAGGCCATAGCGCCGGCGAAAGCTGCGAATCAGCTGAGTGGGCGAGAGATCCGCCACCTGGCTGAGCTGGTCGAGACTGACGCCCTCGCCGCAGTGGGCATCGAGAAACTCGGCGGCGCGACGCAGGCGGCGATCCTCGCGCCTTAGCGACATCGCAACGGGCGTGCGACCCAGGCGCGCCAGCACGGCTTCGAAGTACAGCAGCGCCCGGCTCTGGCGCTGCAGTGTGGTGCTGTCGGGGGCGACCAGGCAGGCATGCAGGGCCTCCAGGCCAGCGTAGAGGGTGACATCCCCGGACAGCTGCACGGCCAGCGGCTGGAAGTCGTCGGCGCCCGGACGCTGCAGCCCGGCCAGCCAGGTGGCGTCCACGTGCAGCATGCGATAGCGCCAGGCGTCCTCGCCCTGGGGATTGCAGGCATGGACGTCGCCGGGATTCATCAGCACCAGGGTGCCCGCCCCCACCAGTTCGCGGGTCGGGCCATTGCGATAGCGGCTACGACCGCCCAGCACGGTGCCGATGGAAAAGCTCTCGTGGGAATGGGGCGCATAGCAGAGCGCGCGACCGTCCTGGATGGATCGGGCTTCGAGAAAGGGCAGCGCGGGATCGCGCCAGAAACTCGGGGTGGTGGTCATCATCCTTCTCCCCGCAAGGACCGCCAGTGCCCGGGCCGCCCCGGGAATCCAGCCGGTAGCTTAGAGGAAGGGCAACGCTCCCGCATCCAGGAGCGACCGACGCTGCGCGCGGAAGCGCAGCCGCGCGAAGAGCGAGATGAAGACCCACAAGAAGGCAAGCACGGGAATCCGACCAAGGTCTAGATGCGACAATTTGCCGCACATTATTTGTAAACAAAAGTTTCTAAACACCATCAATAAGAGAGCAAAGCCGCCTTCCAGAGCGCTTTAGGCGAGGCCACCACCTCTGCCGTAGGACACGCCTGGAGCGACACATTGTCGATCCCAGCTCAGGAGTTTCGGATGAACCGTCGTACCGCCGACATCCCCGCGCGACTCACCTGCCAACCACCTTCAGCCGCTGCCCCTGGCGCCCTCGTCATCCCTGGGAGGGCGCGGCCATGATCGAGATCATCGCCCAGGCCCTTGCGCCCATCGTCTTCGTCACCGCCCTCGGCTGGTGTGCCGGTCGCTGGCGGGTCATGCCCGCGGAGGCGAGCAAGATCCTCGCCGCCTTCGTAGTCACCTTCGCCCTGCCCATTAGCCTCTTTCTCGCTGCCGCCAAGACCCGGCCCGAACAGATCCTCAACCTGCCCTATGTGGCGACCCTGGCAACCGGCCTGATCGGTATCTGGCTACTGGGCCTGGCGCTGGGTCGCGTGCGCGGCGGACACAACTGGCGCGAGGCGACCCTGCGTGGCATCACCGTGGCCTTTCCCAACATGGCCTACTGCGGGCCGCCGGTCCTGCTCGCGGCGGTCGGCCCGTCCGCCCTGTTGGCGGTGATCGTCGGCAACCTGATCGTCACCCTGGTGATCATTCCCTTGTCGCTGGTGCTCTTGAGCAGTGGCGGGGCCGCCCAGGCGCTCGCCAAGGCCGTGCGCCAACCGCTGGTGCTGCTGCCCTTGCTGGGACTGGCCTGCGCCCTGCTCGGCCTGCGGCCCCCGGCATTGCTGGTGGCGGCGACGGACGAAATCGGCCGGGCGGCAGGCGGCGTCGCCCTGTTCACCCTGGGCCTGATCCTGGCCAGCATCCGCCCAAGCTTCGACCGGGACATCCTCGGCAACCTGCTGCTGAAGAATCTGCTGCAGCCGCTAGTGCTGCTGGGTATGGGTCTGGCGCTGGGCCTGCACGGCGAGCTGCTCCAGCAGGTGTTCCTGCTCGGCCTGCTGCCATCGGCCACCGCGGCGCCCAGCCTGGCCATGGCCCAGGGCGTCTATGCCGAGGAAGCAGCGCGCAGCGTGTTGTTCAGCACCCTGCTCGCCATTCCCGGAATAGCCCTGGGCATCGTACTGGCGGCCAGCCTGTAAGAGGCCGGCCCTCACGTGAACCGGGGCCCGGCGGGTGCCCCGTTGCCTTGGTGAAACCCGCGCCGCAAGCAACCTACCGATGTTTCAGGAGACAGAAATGGCCATTCGATGTGTACGGCTCTGGACCGGCAACGACGGTAATTCGTTGTTCGAGGAAGGGCAGTTGGAACTGGGCGAAGGCCTGCATGGCAAGGCCTCAGGCCTGCCCATCGCGGTAAACGAGCTGTCCTTCCAGGAAACCACGGCGGGAGGTGCCTTCGAATGGCACCAAGACCCGCAGCCCCAGTTCGTCATCACCCTGAGCGGCACCCTGGAGTTCGAGGTCAAGTCGGGCAAGACCTTCGTGCTGCGGCCCGGCGACGTCCTGCTGGCCCAGGACGACACTGGCTCCGGGCACCGCTGGAAGCTGCTCGGCGACGAGCCCTGGCGGCGTGCCTACGTCATCTACGAGCCCAACGCGAACCTGCGCTTCGTTCCCAACCAGCCGGCGTAATGCCTGAGGAAACTGTCATGTCGTCATTGTCTTCCACGGATTCGCCCGACGTCGTGTTGATCGGCGCCGGCATCATGAGCGCTACCCTGGGTACCCTGCTCAAGGAACTCGACCCCAGCCTCAGCGTGACGCTGTTCGAGAGCCTGCACGATTGCGCCCAGGAGAGTTCCCAGGGCTGGAACAACGCCGGTACCGGCCATGCCGCCAACTGCGAGCTGAACTACACGCCGCAGCGCAATGACGGCAGCGTCGACATCGCCAAGGCGCTCAAGGTGAATACCCAGTTCGATCTCTCGCGCCAGCTCTGGGCCTACCTGGTCCGCAAGGGTGCGATCCCGGACCCGCAGGCTTTCATCCACGCCTGCCCCCATATGAGCTTCGTCTGGGGTGCGGACAACGTCGCCTTCCTCCGCGAACGCTATCGGACGATGAGCGCCCATCACTGCTATCACGGCATGGAATACAGCGAGGACCGCACGCAGATCGCCCAGTGGGCGCCGCTAATCATGGAGGGGCGCAGCGCCGACGAACCGGTGGCCGCGACGCGCATGGTGACCGGCACCGACGTCGACTACGGGGCCCTCACCCACCTGCTGGTGCGTCAGCTCAGCCAGCAATCGGGCTTCGCCGTGCACTATCACCAACGGGTGGTGGACTTGGCGCGTACCGATGGCGGTCGCTGGCGGGTGACGGTGGAGGATGTCGACCACGGCGGCCGCACGGAGGTCACCGCCAAGTTCATCTTCATCGGTGCCGGTGGCGGCTCGCTGCCGTTACTGCAGAAGTCCGGCATCCCCGAAGGGCACGGTTTCGGCGGTTTTCCCATCTCCGGCATCTGGCTGCGCTGCGACGTCCCGGCGCTGGCCGAACGGCATCAGGCCAAGGTCTATGGCAAGGCGCCCTCGGGTTCGCCGCCCATGTCGGTCCCACACCTGGACACCCGCATCGTCGGCGGCCAGCGCTCGCTGCTGTTCGGACCCTATGCGGGCTTTTCCTCGCGCTTCCTCAAACACGGCGCCCTGACCGATCTCTTCACCTCGCTGCGTCATGACAACATCCTGCCGTTGCTGAACGTGGCCAAGGACAACCTGGACCTGACCGAATACCTGATCGGGCAGATCTTCCAGAGCTCCAGCCAGCAATTCGCCATGCTGCAGCAGTTCTTCCCCCTAGCGAAGAAGCGCGACTGGCAGGAAGCGGTGGCCGGGCAACGGGTGCAGACCATCAAGCCCACCGGCCAGCATGGCCTACTGAGCAAGAAGGGCGAACTGGAATTCGGCACTGAACTGGTGAGCGCCGCGGATCGCTCCATCGCCGCGCTGCTCGGCGCCTCACCGGGTGCTTCGACAGCCGCAGCCATCGCTCTGGAGGTGCTGGAAACCTGCTTCCCGGAGCGTCTCACCGAAGACGCCTGGCTGCCGGCGTTGCGGCGCATCCTGCCGACCTACGGCCTCGACTTGAAGACCGACGCGGCAGCCTGCCGGCAGAGTCGCGCCGAGACCGCCAAGGTCTTGGGGATCGCCGACGTGTGAGGCTCCTCCTTGGCCGCATGCACGGGCATGCGGCCATCCCCCTTACCGGGTAGCGGCGTCTTCGGCTTCTTCCAACAGGACATCGGCCGTGATGACGTAGTCCGCGTCGGGATGCAGCTCGGCGCCCAGGGCCAGTTGCTGCGCGGCGGCGGCCAGGGTTGGCGCGCCCTGGAAGGTGGCATTGAGTTCGGCCAGCAGGAGGCCCATGTCCTTGTGCATCAGCGCCGCCGGGAATTGCGGCGCGAAGTCGCCCTCGCGCAGGGCTGCCAGCTTGCGCTGGTGGTGGGGCGAGAGCACCGCCAGGTCACCGAACACCTCGAACAACACCTCGGCATCGAGACCGGCGCGGGTGGCATAGGCCAGGGCTTCGGCCAGGGCGGCGAGACCCGCGCCCATCAGGCCGTTGATGGCCAGCTTGATGGCCGCGCCCTGCCCGGTCGGACCGACGTGATGCACGGTCTTGCCCAGGGTTTCGAGGATCGGCCGCGCCCGCTCCACCGCTTCGGGTTCGCCACCGGCCAGGACCACCAGTTGCGCCTGTTCCGCCTCGGGGGTGCTGCCGGACACCGGTGCCTCGACCACGGCGATGCCACGGGCGCGACCGGCCGCTTCCAGGCGCAGCGATAGCGCGGGCGAGTTGGTGCTGGTGTTGATCAGCAGGCGACCGCTTTCCAGACGGGCGAGGACGCCGTCGGCACCGAGCAGCACCTGTTCGAGGATGGCGTCGTTGGGCAGGGAAACGATCACCACCTCGGCCTGGGGCAACAGGGTCGCCAGGGGCTCCATGGGCGTGCCGTGGCGCTCGCCGTCCTGCTGGTGTTCGGCGTAGGCGCGGACCGGATAACCGGCCTCGCGCAGGTTGGCGCCCATGCGCTGGGCCATGGCGCCAAAGCCGATGAAACCGATCGAGGGATGAGCGGACATGAGGGGAGCTCCCGGTAGAGGATGGTGGTATCTCGACTCTACCTCCGGGCCGGGGTTCCGCCATCAAAAGCTTAGGCAAAGTCTCGCGAGCTAGAGCCAAACAAGGCGAAAAGACCTGAGGAAGCGCAGTTTACGAGTGGTAAATGAGCATTCCGAAGGTCTTTTCAACGCAGTTCGGCCGACGCGCAGCAGACGTTGCGCCTAGATCCCGCTGAACCAGTTGTAGCCCTGGTCCTCCCAGTACCCGCCGGGATAGTCGTTGGTCACGAACAGCGCCTGGATGTGCTTGGGATTCTTGAAGCCGAGCTTGGTGGGCACCCGCAGGCGCAGCGGATAGCCGTAGTCCGGCGGCAAGGCCACCTGGCCGAAGTCCAGCGCCAGCAGGGTCTGAGGATGCAGCGCCGAGGCCATGTCGATGCTGGAGTAGTAGCGGTCGGCGCACTTGAAGCCGACGTACTTGGCCGTGGTGTCAGCGCCGATGCGTTCGAGGAAGGTACGCAGGGGCACCCCACCCCACTGGCCGATGGCGCTCCAGCCTTCGATGCAGATGAAGCGGGTGATGTCGGCGCGCTGCGGCAGGCGGCGCAGGTCTTCCAGGGTCCAGGCCTGCTTGTTGGCGACCAGGCCGGAGACCTCCAGGCGGTAATCGCTGAGGTCCACTTCCGGAACGTTGTATTCGGGGTAGAAGGCGTTGAAGGGAAAGGGATTGGTGATCTGGCTGGCGGCATAGGTCGACGCCAGGCGCTCACGGCCGAACAGCCAGGCCTGCACCCGGTCGTTGAAGCGCGACATGGACCAGAGCACCTTGTCGACGCTGTCGCCGTCCTGCAGGTTGCAGCCGCTGAGCATGGCCAGGGCGCCCACCGTCAGGCCCTGCTTGAGCAGCAGGCGTCGCTGCAGATTCTCCACCTGCCGCTGTTGCGCCGGTTCCAGGCGCAGGCGTTCACGCCGACTCATCGTTAACCTCCTCGTGCGCCCGACCGGTGATCATCGGCGGCAGGGTGCGGGGGACCAGGATGACCAGGGCCAGGTGCACGACGACGAAGGCGCCGATGCCGGCCATGGCGAAGAAATGCACGTAGCGAGCGGTGTCGAAGCCGCCGAGCAGGGCCGCCAGCCCCTGCAATTGCACTGGTTTCCAGATCGCCAGGCCGGAGAGCACCACCAGCACGCCGAGGGCCAGTACGCCCCAGTAGAGCAGGCGCTGCACGGCGTTATAGGTGCCGAGGTGATGACCCAGACGCAGGCGCACGGCCGCGGCGAAATCACGGCCGATGGCGCGCGGTGACAGCGGCAGGAAATCCCGCCGGAAGTGGCCGCTGAACAGGCCATAGAGCAGATAGATCAGGCCGTTCGCCAGCAGTAGCCAGAAGACCGCCAGGTGCCAGGCGATGGCGCCGCCCAGCCAACCGCCAAGGGTCGCCCAGGCGGGAAAGGTGAAGGGGAACAGCGGCGAGGCGTTGTAGATTGCCCAGCCGCTCATGAACATGCAGGGCATTGCCAGGGCGTTGAGCCAATGGGTGAGGCGCACCGGCCAGCGGTGCACCAGACGCCGTCGCGAGGTGGTCATGATCTGTCCCTCTTCACCGCGAGATGGAGGCGGTCGCCATCCCAATCAGGCGACCGCGGGGGGTCTTACATGGGCGGGGTGAAACCGTCCTTACCTACGGCCACGCCCTTGGCGTGCTTGCCGTCTTCGGCGGGGAACAGCACCACCTTGGCGCCGGGCTTGAGCAGGCTGCGGTCGCCCTTCTCGACATAGGCGATGGGCACGTCTTCCGGTACTACCAGCTGCTTCTCGCCGCCTTTGTACTGCACGGTCAGGGTACGGCCATTGGCCTTCTTGAGTTCGCCCACGGTACCGTTGGTCATGGTGCCGGTGCTGCCGTCAGCGTTTTCCCAGCCGTAGTGGCCTTCACCGGAGCCGCGCAGGCTGGCCTCGAACACGGTCACCTCCAGCGCCTTGAGGGTGCCATCGGGCTGAGGGGTGGCGGCGGAGCCGATGAAGCTGTTGGCTTCGATGCGATCCAGGTTGGCCTTGGATACGGCGCGGTAGCTGGTCTTGTCGTCCAGCATCAGCGTCTGGTGGGCACCGTTGCGGGTGGTGAAGGCCAGGGTGTCGCCCTGGACGCTGTCTACGGTGCCGCGCATGGGCTTGACGGTGGGCATGGGCGCGGCCTGGGCCAGCAGGGCGCTGCTGGCGAGCAGCAGGGCAAGGGAACCGCGGAGCAGAGTCTGGGTACGCATGAAGCCTCCTGGGATAGGGAATCGCCCCGCCACAGTGCGACGCGTGGGGGGTCAGCAAGATGACCGGCGAATGACAAAAATGTCACCCAGCGAAGCGACCGGAGGCCCTACCATTACGTCATGCACATTCTCCTCATCGAAGACGACCAGAAGACCGGCGAGTACCTGAAGAAGGGTCTCGGCGAATCCGGCTACGCGGTCGACTGGACCCAGCACGGCGCCGATGGCCTGCACCTGGCCCTGGACGGCCGTTACGACCTGATCATCCTCGACGTCATGCTGCCCGGCATCGACGGTTGGCAGATCATGGAGGTCTTGCGCAAGAAGCTCGACGTGCCGGTGCTCTTTCTCACCGCCCGCGACGGCCTGCAGGATCGCATCCGCGGCCTGGAGCTGGGCGCCGACGACTACCTGGTCAAACCCTTCTCCTTCGTCGAATTGCTGCTGCGCATCCGCACCCTGTTGCGCCGTGGCGTGGTGCGCGAGCCCGAGCATTTCCACCTGGCCGATCTGCAGCTGGATCTTCTGCGGCGACGGGTAACCCGCGGCGACGACCTCATCGTGCTGACCAACAAGGAATTCGCCCTGCTGCACCTGCTGCTGCGCCGCGAAGGCGAGGTGCTGTCGCGCACCCTGATCGCCGCCGAGGTCTGGGACATGAATTTCGACAGCGACACCAACGTGGTGGACGTGGCCATCAAGCGGCTGCGCGCCAAGGTCGATAACCCCTACCCGGTCAAGCTGATCCATACCGTGCGTGGTATCGGCTACGTCTGCGAGGTTCGGCCTTGAGTGCGCGCTCACCCTCGCTGATCCTGCGCGCCACCCTGGGATTCGCCCTGGTGGCGCTGCTCGCCGTGGGCGGTGCCGGCCTGTTTCTCTACCACAGCCTGGAACGGACGGTGCTGGAGCGCGCCGACTACGCTCTGCTCGGTCGCCTGGCGCATTTTCGCAGCCTGCTCAGCGCCGACCTGTCGCTGGAGACCCTGGGCCGCAGTCCGCAGCTGTTCGCCAACATGCTGGGCAACGAGCAGGATGTCTTTCTCATCGGCGCGCCGGGTGCCAAGCCGGTGATCGCCTCCAATCCGCTGAATATCGCCCTCCCGGATCTTGCCGTGGTACCCCAGACGCGGCGACCGACGCCGGCCGATATACGGGAAGGCACCCTGGCCGACGGCACCCGCTGGCGCGCGGCGCGGGTCGCGGTGAACACCCCCGAAGGCCCGGTGGAACTGACCGCCGCCCATGTGCTGCGCAACGAAGACACCACCCTGGCCGATTTCCAGCTGGGCCTGATCGGCGCGGTGACCCTGGCCTTCCTGTGTACCGCCGGCCTCGGCTATCTGCTGTTGCGACGCGGCCTGGCGCCGCTGCGGCGTATCGCCCGCCATGCCGGCGGCATCACCCCGACCCGCCTGGCCGCGCCGCTGGAGCTGGCCGATGCCCCGCGCGAGTTGCAGCCGCTGGTGGAAAATTACAACGCCATGCTGGCGCGCCTGGCCGACGGCTATGGCCGGCTGGTGCAGTTTTCCGCCGACCTCGCCCACGAGATCCGCACCCCGATCAATGCCCTCATGGGCCATACCGAGGTCGCCCTGCGCCAGGTGCGCAGCGCCGAGGACTACCAGGCGCTGCTGGCGTCCAACCTGGAAGAGCTGGAGCGCATCTCGCGCCTGGTGGAAAGCATCCTCTTCCTTGCCCGCGCCGACGACGCCCAGGCGGTGCTGACCCCGCAACCGTTGCGACTAGACGAAGAGCTGGCACGCATCGCCGACTATTTCGAAGGGCCGGCCGACGAGCGCGGCCTGCGCCTGGTCGTGGCAGGCGGCGGTGAGGTGATCGCCGATCCGCTCCTGCTCCGTCGCGCCTTGAGCAACCTAGTAGCCAATGCCATCCGCTATGCCGACCCGGATGGCGAGATCCAGCTGCAGGCGGACGGCGGGCGCATCCGCGTCAGCAATGCCGGTCCCGCCCTGGCGCCGGAACACCTGCGACGGCTATTCGATCGCTTCTATCGCGCCGATCCCTCGCGTCATCAGCCCCATGATTCCAACGGTCTGGGCCTGGCCATCGTCGCCGCGATCATGCGTCTGCATGGTGGGCGTGCCGAGGTCGAGCAGGATGCGCGGGGCATCCATTTCAGCCTGGTCTTCCCGACCCCGGCCGCCTGAACCGCGACCTGCCGCTCAAACCACGCAACCGCCCGTCACCAAAGGACTTTTTCCGCTTGCCCAGGCGGGCTATGGGCTGCATCGACCCGCCCACTACTGTACATTCATCTACCTTAGGCAATAAGCAAGGGTGGTAGGCGATGAGCGTGGATGTCGAACTGGTGCTGGCCGGCAAGATCGGCTTCGCGGCGCACCAGAACGCGGTGCCCGTGCTGCGTGAATTGCGCCTCACCCACAGCGGCCAGGCCCCCCTGGCTGACCTCAGCCTCACGGTGACCGCCGAGCCGGCTTTCGTGGTGCCACGCACCTGGCACCTGGAGCGCCTCGATCCCCAGGGCACCCTCTATCTCGATGATCGCGACCTCGAATTCGACGCCGCCCTGCTCGGCAGCCTCCAGGAAAGCCTGGTCGCCCAGCTGACTTTCACGGTGCGCCAGGGTGACGAGATCCTGCAGACGCGGCGCTATCCGGTCGAGCTGCTGGCCCGCAACCAGTGGGGCGGCGTGGACAGCATGCCCGAGCTGGCGGCGGCCTTCGTCATGCCCAACGACCCGGCGGTGGATCGCCTGCTGGGGGCAGCCGCCGAGGTCCTGCGCCGCGCCGGCAAGTCCACGGCGCTGGATGGTTACGAGGGGGAGTCGCGCCGCCGGGTCTGGGAGCTCGGTTCGGCGCTCTGGTCGGCCCTGTGCGGCCTGCAGCTGACCTACGCGGTGCCGCCGGCCAGCTTCGAGCGCCAGGGCCAGAAGATCCGCACGCCCGGCGCCATCCTCGACGGTGGCCTGGCCACCTGCCTGGATCTCGCGCTGCTCGCCTGCGCGGCGCTGGAACAGGCCGGCCTCAATCCGCTGCTGGTCATTACCCGCGGCCATGCCTTCGCCGGCGTCTGGCTGCAGCCCCAGGAATTCGCCCAGCTGCTTACCGACGACGCCGAGCCGGTACGCAAGCGGGTGGCGCTCAAGGACCTGCTGGTGTTCGAGACCACCCAGGCCACCGCTTCCCCGCCGCCGTCCTTCAGCCAGGCGGTGCAACTGGCCGAGCGGCAGCTGGACGACGAGACCTTCGTACTGGCCCTGGACGTCCGCCGTGCCCGTCTGCAGCGCATCCGCCCGCTGGCGGTGCCCGGACAGCTCGCCTCCCCCCTGGACGGCCTGCTGCTGCCGGGCGAAGCCCTGGAAGAGGCCCCGCCGCTGCCAGCCTTCGACGTGGACGTCGAGGCCGCGCCCACCACCCCGGTCGGTCGCCTGGCGCTCTGGCAACGCAAGCTGCTCGACCTCACCACCCGCAATCGCCTGCTGCACGTGCCGGAAAACGCCCGCAGCGTACCCCTGCTCTGCCCCGAGCCGGCGGCGCTGGAAGATCGTCTGGCCGAGGGCCGGGCGCTGCGCCTGGTGCCGTTGCCGGACCTGGCGGTGAGCGGGCGCGACGCGGTGCTGCACGAGGCCCGCGAGCACGAGAATCTCGAAGACGAATACGCCCGCGGCGCCCTGGCCCGTGGCGAGGTGGTCGCCCCCCTGGATGCGACCAAGCTGGACGCGGCGCTGGTGGAACTCTATCGGCGCGCCCGCAGCGATCTCGACGAGGGCGGCGCCAATACCCTCTACCTGGCGCTGGGTTTCCTGCGCTGGAAAAAGGCCGCCGACGATCCCAAGCACTACCGTGCGCCGCTGATCCTGCTGCCGGTGCGCCTGGAACGGCAGAGCGCCGCCAGCGGCATCACCCTGCACCTGTTCGAGGACGAGCCGCGCTTCAACCTCACCCTGCTGGAACTGCTGCGCCACGATTTCGACCTGGACATCCCCGGGCTCGACGGCCCGCTGCCCGGCGATGGCAACGGCATCGACGTGGACGGGATCTGGACCAAGGTCCGCCGCGCGGTACGCGACCTGCCCGGCTTCGAGGTCAGCAGCGAGCTGCTGCTCGGCCAGTTTTCCTTTGCCAAGTACCTGATGTGGAAGGACCTCACCGAGCGCAGCGACCAGCTGATGGAAAGCCCGCTGGTGCGGCACCTGCTGGAGCGCACCACCGAATCTGGCGCCTACCTGAGCGGCGGCAGCTTTCCCCGCGAACGCGAGCTGGATCGCCAGGTAACCCCGGCCGAACTCTTCACCCCGCTGCCGGCGGATTCCTCGCAACTGGCGGCGGTGCTGGCCTCGGCCGGTGGCCAGGATTTCGTCCTCGACGGCCCGCCCGGCACCGGCAAGTCCCAGACCATCGCCAACATGATCGCCCACAACCTGGCGCTTGGCCGGCGGGTGCTGTTCGTCGCCGAGAAGCGCGCGGCCCTGGACGTGGTGTATCGCCGCCTGGAGGCCCAGGGGCTTGGCGAATTCTGCCTGGAGCTGCATTCGAGCAAGGCCTCCAAGGCCGAGGTGCTCAAGCAGCTGGAGCGCGCCTGGGATACCCGCGACGGCCTCGACGAAGAGGAATGGCTGGCCGAGGCCGCCGAGGTGGAGCGCCTGCGGGATCGTCTCAACGCCGTGGTGGAGCGCCTGCACCGCCGCTGGCCCAATGGCCTGACCCTGCAGCAGAGCATTGGCCGCGTCCTGCGCGACGCTGCTCCCGATACTCCACGCCTGGCATGGTCCCAGGCCGATGCCCACGACGCCGAGGCCCTGGCCGAACTACGCACCGCGGTACGCCGCCTGGCCCTGCATGCCGAGACCGGGCGCAGCCTGGCGGCGGATTTCGCCCTCTTGCCGGCCCATCCCTGGTCCAACGCCTGGCAGGATGCCTTGGTTACCGCTGCCGAACGGCTGCGCGACACCCAACACGCCTTGCAGCAGGCGCGGCAACGCCTGCGCGATGTCCTCGGTCTGCCACTGGCGGACCAGGTGGCGCCCCGTCGCCTGCTGGAATTCGCCGAGCTGCTGCGGAGCGCCGCCGGCCAGGATCTGGCCTTCGCCTTCGGCCCTGGCGCTGCCGAGCGTCAGCGCCAGCTGGGGCGCGCCCTGGAGTTGCTGCGGGACTACCAGGCGCTGGAGCGCGAGCTGTCGGTGCCCTATGCCGCCGAAGCCTGTCGCCGCGTCGCCCTGACCCAGCTGGAAACCGCCTGGGATGCCGCCGCTCGACGCTTCTGGATCTTCGCCAGCCGCGCCCAGCGACAGGTCACCCAGGACCTCGCCCGCCAGGGCGAAACCCAGGGCCAACCCGATGTCGCCGCCGACCTGCCGCGCCTGCGCCGCCAGCGCACCCTGCTCACCGAGCTGGACGATCTGGCGCCCACCCTTGCCGGTATCGCCGGCTGGCAGGGCGTCACCAGCGACCTCGACGCCCTGCTCGCCCGACGCGCCTTGGCGGAAAGGCTGAGCACGGCGCTGCCAACCCTGGCGGAAACGCCCGAGCAGCTGCTGGCCCTACGCCAGGCGGCAGCGCGGCGGTTGCAGCATCCCGAGGATCAGCCGGTGGACACCACCCTGGCCCCGGCCAGCAGTGCCTTCGCCGAGGCCCTGGATGCAGCCGAAGCCGCTCGCCAGGCATTCGCCGCGCAGGCGGGACTGGCCGGTGATACCGCCGCCGCCGAGCTGGTACGCACCGCCGCCGCGCTGCTGCGGCAGCCCGGTCGACTCAAGGCCTGGTGTGACTGGCAACGCGTCCGCGAAGAAGCCGACGCCCTCGGCCTGGCACCCCTGATCGCCCGCGCCACGACCGCCGCGGCCGACGATCTCCCGACCCTGTTCGAGACCGCCTATGCCCGCTGGTTCGCCGCCACCGCCCTGGACGCCGAGCCGCTGCTGCGCGATTTCGTCCCGGCCGAGCACGAGAGCGACATCCAGGCCTATCGCCGGTTGGACGACCGTCTGCAGACCCTTGCCGTGCGCCATATCCGCGCCCTTCTCTGCCACGGCCTGCCACCGAAGAACGATGCGGCGCGCCAGGGTGGCGGCTTCGCCGTGCTCAAGCACGAGTTGCAGAAGCAGCGTCGGCACCGACCGCTGCGTCAGCTGGCCCTGGAAATGGGCGACGCCCTGGCGCGACTGGCGCCCTGCATGCTGATGAGTCCGCTGTCCATCGCCCAGTACCTGCCCCCGGACGGCGGCCTGTTCGACCTGGTGATCTTCGACGAAGCCTCGCAGATCGCCCCCTGGGATGCGGTGGGTGCCATTGCCCGCGGCGTGCAGGTGGTGATCGCCGGCGACCCCCGGCAGATGCCGCCGACCCGCTTCTTCGACCGCGCCGCCGGCGAGGACGACACCGCGGAGGACCTGGAAAGCATCCTTGACGAATGCCTGGGCGCCGGCATCTACAGCCACAGCCTCAACTGGCACTACCGCAGTCGCCATGAGAGCCTGATCGCCTTTTCCAACCACCACTACTACGACGGCAAGCTCATCACCTTCCCCGCCCCGGAGATCCGTCCGAGCGCGGTGGAATGGCGGCGGGTCGACGGCGTCTACGCCAAGGGCAAGGGCCGCCACAATGCCATTGAGGCCCAGGCCATGGTCGCCGAGGCGGTCAAGCGCCTGCTCGATCCGGCCTTCGCCGGGCTGAGCCTGGGCATCATCACCCTCAACAGCGAACAGCAGCGGCTGGTCACCGACCTGCTCGACCGCGCGCGCCAGCAGCACCCGGAGATCGAGGCGCACTTCGCCGAGGACCTGGCCGAGCCGGTGGTGGTCAAGAACCTGGAAACGGTCCAGGGCGACGAGCGCGACCTGATCATGCTCGGCATCGGCTTCGGTCCCACCGAGCCGGGCGCCAATACGATGTCGATGAATTTCGGTCCGCTGAACAAGGACGGTGGCTGGCGGCGCCTCAACGTGGCCGTAACCCGGGCGCGCCGGGAGATGCTGGTGTTCTCCTCCTTCGATCCGGGGCTGATCGACCTCAATCGCACCAATGCCCGCGCGGTGCGCGATCTCAAGCTGTTCCTGGAATTCGCCCAGCGCGGTCCCCAGGCCCTGGCGGCCGCGGTCAAGGGTTCGCTGGGTGGACACGACTCGCCCTTCGAGGAAGCCGTGGCCCAGGCGCTGCAGGCCAAGGGCTGGCGGGTGGTGCCGCAGATCGGCGTCTCGCGCTTCCGCATCGACCTGGGCATCGTCCATCCCGACCGCCCGGGGGACTACCTCGTCGGCATCGAATGCGACGGCGCCACCTATCACAGTGCCGCCACCGCCCGCGACCGCGACAAGACCCGCAGCGCCATCCTCCAGGGTCTCGGCTGGACGCTGCTGCGCGTCTGGTCCACCGAATGGTGGATCGACCGCGCCGGGGCGACCGAGCGGTTGCATGGGGAGATCGAGCGGCTGCTGGAAGAATCGCGGGCGAAGGCCTGAGGGTGAGGCCTGTTGGGCTTCGCTGTGCTCAGCGCCAACCTACGAGAATGGTACGTAGGTTGGGCTGAGGCAGCTCCATCGCCGAAGCCCAACAAGCCGGGCTCGATTTCGGCAACGTTGGGCTTCGCTGTGCTCAGCGCCAACCTACGGCGGTTTGCCTGATGCCGTAGGTTGGGCTGAGGCGGCTCCATCGCCGAAGCCCAACAAGCCGGGCGCGACCTCGGCACCGTTGAGCTTCGCTGCGCTCAGCGCCAACCTACGGCGGTTTGCCTGATGCCGTAGGTTGGGCTGAGGCGGCTCCATCGCCGAAGCCCAACAAGCCGAGCTCGACCTCGCCAACGTTGGGCTTCGCTGTGCTCAGCGCCAACCTACGGCGGTTTGTCTGGCACCGTAGGTTGGGCTGAGGCGGCTCCATCGCCGAAGCCCAACAAGCCGCGCTCGACCTCGGCACCGTTGGGCTTCGCTGTGCTCAGCGCCAACCTACGGCGATTTGCCCACCACTCAGCGGTATCAAAGAATATTCAGCGGATACTCGGTGATCAGCCGCGTCTCGGCCACGGTGCCGCCGGTGCTTTGGCTGCCGGAATGCCAGGCCTGACGCAGGCGGAAGCTCAAATCCTTGGCCGGGCCGTTCTGCAGGACGTACTTGGCCTCCAGATCGGTCTCGTGTTCCTTGTCGCCGTCGCCATAGAGCCCGGCATAGGCCGAATCCGCCGCTACCTTGCTGCCGTCGATGCCGCTGCCACGGGTATGGCGCACCATCAGGCTCAGCCCCGGCACGCCGTAGCTTTCCATGTCCAGGTCATAGCGGGCCTGCCAGCTGCGCTCGCCCGGACCGTTGAAGTCGGAGAACTGCATCGAGTTGCCGAGCAGGATGGAATCACCGAAGGCACCTGGCACCGGCGCGCCGAACACCGCGTAGTCGAAGGGCTGGTCGCCGTGGATGCGCTGGTGGATCAGGGTGAAGGTGTGGGCGCCGGTCTGGAAGGCGGCGGCCAGCGAGCCGGCGGTGTTGGCGATGCTGCCGGCCTTGGCGCTGCCGGCGTCCAGAGTGCGGTAGAGGTTGGCGTCGAAGGTCAGACTCTGCTCGGTGGCCAGCGGCAGCACATAGTTGAGGTTGCCGTAGTACTGGTCCCAGACGTCTTCGAAGTGCCCGGCGTAGAGCGAGGCACTGAGATGATCGCTGAACTTGTAGACGCCCCCGGCATAGCTGGCCGAGGCCGCTTCCACGCCGGCGTAGCCGGCGAAGATGCCGCCGTCCGCGCCGGTGGTGCGCGGCGCCGTGGCGGCGGTGAAGTGACCGCCTTCCAGCATCAGGTGATCGACCTCCTGACTCACCAGGCTCCAGCCACGGGCAGTCTGGGGAAACAGCCAGTTACCGCCCGCCGCCAGTACCGGCGCCGTGGGTTGCTGGTCGCCGTACTTGAGCACGGTGTTGGAAACGCGCAGCTTGACGGCCGCTCCGCCCTTGCTGAATTCGCTGCGCTGGCTGCCGTCGCCGTCCACCGGCATGTTCGGGGTATTGGCGTGGCCATCGCCGCCGTCGAGCTTGAGGCCCAGGTAGCCATAGGCGTCCACCCCGACCCCCACGGTGCCCTGGGTGAAGCCCGAGGTGTAGTTGAGCAGAAAGGCCTGGGTCCAGCTGCGCGGATCCCGGCTGTTGCGTGCCTCGGCGCCATGGCCGTCGCCCTCGTTCTGGCGCAGGTAGTAGTAGTTGCGCAGCAGCAGAGTCAGGTCACCGTCTTCGACGAAGCCCTTGGCATCGGACTGCTGACTGGCCAGGGCCGCGCCAGTAAGGAGCAGGCCGGGCACGCCGAGCAGCCAGGTACGCCGACGGGCAAGGGGGGAAAACAGCGATAGCTTCATGGGCGGTTCACTCGGGGATCTCGGTGGAAATCGTTAGGTCGCGAACGAGTTTGCCAGCTAGCGCCGGCGCATACCACTTCGCTGACCGTGGTCATCGTCCGGTCACCTTCCTGTGCTGCGCTGACGGTTCGCCCTCTGCGCCCGAGATAACCCATGCCCAGCCAGCCCTTTGCCGTCGATCTCGCCTATCGCCCGCGCCTCGCCGATCTGCGTCCCCTGCTGCCAGCGCAACCCGCCGGCCTGCGCGCCGAACCCCGCATCACGCCCGCCGCCAACCTGGCGGATCGGCAGGGCTACCAGGCCGCTTTCCTGGGTGACTTCCAGGTCCCCTGGCCAGACCCGAGCGCCGCCCTGGCCACCGACGTCCATCCCCTGCCCGCCTCGGGCGATCGCCTGGACTACACCCACTTCTCGGTCACCCTCTCGCGCAGCCGACGGATGGCGCTCTGGGTCGGGGTCAATATCGATGGCGGCCAGCACCGGGACGTGCCGCGTAGCCGCGACGCCTGGGCCTATGACGGTCGAGTGCCGCTGGAGGCCCAGCTCGGTGAGGCGCTCTATGCCGACAACCTGCTCGACCGCGGCCACCTGGTGCGGCGCCAGGATCCCAACTGGGGCCCCGCCGCCGCCCAGGCCAACCGCGATACCTTCCACTTCACCAATTGCGCGCCGCAGATGGCCGCCTTCAACCAGCGGACCTGGCTGGAACTGGAAGACTATCTGCTCGACAACACCCAGCGCTGGCAGGCACGCATCACCGTCTTCAGCGGCCCGGTGCTGCGCCCGGACGACCGTGTCTATCGCGACGCCCGGATTCCCGAGGCCTTCTGGAAGGTGGTGGCCTTTCTCGGTGACGACGGCAAACCCTCTGCCAGTGCCTACCTCATCGACCAGCGCCGGGAGCTGGACGAGCTGTCCATCGCCTTCGGCCGCCTGCGCACCTACCAGTGCAGCGTCGTGCGCATCGAACAACTGACCGGCATCGATTTCGGCCCGCTGCGCGACCATGACGGCTTTTCCAACGAAGAGCGCGCCACAGGCCAGGCGGTGGAGCAGGCCATCCAGGGACCGGGGGACATCCTGCTCTAGCTGGGTTGGCCGCAGGCGCGTGACAGGCTGTTGCGCAGCCCCAGCAGGAGAGCCCGGTCAGGTAGAGTTCGGCAGCATTCGCCAACCCCAGGCGCAGCGCCCAGGTGCTGACCGCCAGGGCCGGTCGGTAGAAGGCCAGGTCGCTCAACATTTAGCAGGCCGTCAGTAGTGCGGTGCGCGGCCAGGCCAGGCTCAGGCCCATCCTGGTCTCCCCGCTGACCTATCGCCACCTGTTCGTGCCGAGCGGCCAGACAGCTGGAAAAAGCGATCACCCAAAAACGCCGATGCCCGGACCGTCGCCAGTCCGGGCATCTAGTCTTACAGCGGAAGCCGAAGGATCCGCGAGAGGGGGCGCTTAGGCAGCGACCACCTTGTTGGCCGGTTGGGTACGACGACCCAGGGCACCACCGATGGCGCCAACGATGCCACCGATCACCAGGCTGATCAGCAGCACCCAGCTGGCCTGGGAGACCTTGCGGGCGGCCACGTCAGCGGCTTCACGAGCCTTCTGCTCGGCCTGGGCCTTGAGCTCCTGGTACTTGGCATAGGCCTGCTGGTAGGTCTGCTGGGCCTTGTCGACGATGGCATTGGCCTCGGCGTCACTCTTGCCGGTACGGGCCTTGATCAGGTTGACCAGGGCCTGACGGTCGGCGGCGTTCCAAGCCTGGTCGCCACGGGCCTTGAGACGGTCCAGCAGGGCGGTCAGCTGGTCATCGGTCTGCTGTGGGTTGTTGGCGCTGTTCTGGGCGGTGTTCTTGGCATCCTGCTGGGCGCCCTGGGCCTGCTGCTGCAGATTTTCCGGCTGCAGTTCGGCTTTGCCGGTCTGGCGCAAGGCGGTTTCCAGTTCGTTCTGCAGATCGCCCAGGTCGAGCTGGATGCCCTGCTGGCGCAGTTGATCCTGAACCTGGTTGGTCAACGCCGGTGCGGCCTGGGACAGACCACTGCCGATCATCGACAGGCCGCTGCCCGCCACGTTGAGGCCGGTACGCACCACGCCGCTCACTGCGCTGGACACCAGATAGACGCTGACCAGGGTCACACTGGCCCAGACCAGGATGCCGTGCAGGGCGCCTTCGCGCTGGGCCAGGCGACCGGCGATCCAGGCACCGATGAAGACCGAGACCACGGCGCTGACGCCGACCCAGATACCGGTACCCTTGCCCAGGCCATCCAGCGGATTGGCTTCCTGCTGCGGATCGATGGAGGCGGTGCCGATGGCGGTGCCGAGCAGGCTCAGTAGCAGCGAAACCGTCAGGGCGATGACCACGCCGGCGATGATCGAACTCCAGGAGATACGCTTGAGCAAGGGGGCGGTGGCCGTGGTGGCCGCATAGGCTGGGGTTTGGCGGGCGTCGTAGGACATGGCGAGTGCTCCGGGATGGTTAAGGGAAGAACTTATTGTGGTAACGGATGGATACCCTTCCGCTTTCACAAGTTCCCAAACCAGCACGCCAGAGCCACCGAAGATCATCAGACCTCAGATATCCTCTAACCCAACAGGATATCGGCCAGCAGCTTCACATTGAGCACCACGATCAGTCCGGCGATCGCCCAGGCCAGCACCTGCGTGACCCGACCGATCACGAAAGAGCCCATCAGCTGGCGATCCGACACGAAGCGCACCAGCGGGATCACCGCGAAGGGCAGCTGCATGGACAGCACCACCTGGCTCAACACCAGCAGCTTGGCCGTGCCGCTCTCGCCATAGAGACCGGTCACCACCACCACCGGGATGACGGCGATACCGCGGGTGATCAGCCGCCGCGCCCAGTCGGGGATGCGCAGCGACAGAAAGCCTTCCATGACGATCTGGCCAGCCAGGGTCGCGGTGACCGTGGAGTTGATACCCGACGCCAGCAGGGCGACCGCGAACAGCAGCGAGGCGATACCCACGCCCAGCATCGGCGACAACAGGTGATAGGCGTCCTGGATCTCGGCCACGTCGGTGCGCCCGGCACTGTGGAACACCGCCGCGGCGGTGATCAGGATGGCGGCGTTGACGAACAGCGCCAGCATCAGTGCCAGGGTGCTGTCGGCCACCGCCCAGCGCAGGCCCATGCGCCGCCCCTCCTCGGTGCGCGGATAGGCGCGGGTCTGGACGATGGAGGAATGCAGATAGAGGTTATGGGGCATCACGGTGGCGCCGATGATGCCGATGGCCAGGTAGAGAGCGGCCGGATTGGTGATGATTTCCGCCTTGGGCAGGAAGCCGTCGGCGATCGCGGCGATGGACGGCTGGGCCAGCACCATCTGTACGCCAAAGCAGACGAAGATCAGCGTCAGCAGCGCGATGACGAAGGCTTCCAGCCAGCGAAACCCGCGATTCATCAGCAGCAGGATGAGAAAGACGTCCAGCGCCGTGAGGATGGCGCCCCACATCAACGGGATGCCGAACAGCAGATTGAGGGCGATGGCGGTACCGATCACCTCGGCCAGGTCGCAGGCGATGATGGCGATCTCGCAGGCGATCCACAGTAGCAGACTGACCGGCCGCGAATAACGTGCGCGACAGGCCTGGGCCAGGTCCAGCCCGGTGGCGATGCCCAGCCGCGCGGCCAGGGCCTGCAGCAGGATGGCCATGAGGTTGGAGAGCAGGATCACCGACAACAGCAGGTAGCCGAATTGCGAGCCCCCGGCCAGGTCCGTGGCCCAGTTGCCCGGATCCATGTAGCCCACCGAGACCATGTAGCCCGGGCCGACGAAGGCCAGCAGCCGGCGTAACCAGCTGCCACCCTCGGGTACCGGCACGCTGGCATTCATCCGCCCCAGACTGGGCCGGGCGGAAGGCGCGGACTCCTGCCAGGCTGGCTCGACATAGCTGGCGGATTCTTTCATGGCGGACTCGTGCGGCAAAATAGGAATACCCTTTGGAGAATTTAGCCTAGGCTAAAATTCACACATTCAGCAATAAAAAATCTCTATCTCATCCGTCGATAACGCCCATTGGCGAAGGAATCTTTGGTATTCGCCCGCAACTCGGTCAAAATGGCGCCCGAACGCGTCCTCTTGACGCGCCTCAGGTCTTTGCGGAGAAGGTCATTCAGGTGGGCAACATGACAAAGGACGACGAACTGCTGAATCGGTTGGTCGATCCATCCATTCATATGGAAGGTTTTCAACAGGTCCGCGAGGCGCATCGTCAGGAGCTGATCGAAGACTATGTCGAGCTCATTTCCGATCTCATCCGGGACGGCGGTGAAGCGCGCCAGGTGGACATCGCCGCGCGCATCGGCGTGGCCCAGCCGACCGTGGCCAAGATGCTCAAGCGCCTGGCCGCCGCCGGCCTGATCGTGCAGCGCCCCTATCGCGGCGTCTTCCTCACTCCTGAAGGCGAGGCCCTGGCCGAAGCCAGTCGCGCGCGCCACCATGTGGTGGAGACCTTCCTGCTGACCCTGGGCGTGGACGCCGATACCGCGCGCCGCGACGCCGAAGGCATGGAGCACCATGTCAGCGAGGCCACCCTGGCAGTCTTCCGGCGCTTCATCGCCAGTCGTCAGGCGTAGGCTGCGGCTTTAGTCGAAAGTCGCCACGGCTCCCCCTTCAGAAAATCCGGGTACCGTCGAAGTAGTGGAAGTCATACTTTCACTCCTCTTGGTGCCCTGCCATGTTCAATCGCCCTCTCAAGACCGAACTCGCCCAACTGCGGGCCGAGGTCGCCGAATTGCGTCAGCTGCACGCCGGCTTCGAAAGCCAGGCGCTGAGTCTTACCGTGGATGACCGCGGCAATATCGAGCGCGTCAACGAGCGCTTCTGCCGCGAGATGGGCTACCGCTCCGAGAACGTGGTGGGGCGTCCCCTGGACGCCTTCATTCCAGAATACGTTAAACAATTGCCCTGCTATCGCGACCTCAAGAGCGCGCTCAGCCAGGGTACCCAGACCAGCGGCATGTACCGCCTGCTGCGGGCCAACGGCCAGGAAGCCTGGCTCTATGCGACCTGGCAGCCGCTGCGCGACGCCGCTGGCCGCATCCACAAGACCATCTGCTACGCCAACGACCGTACCGAACAGGTGGAAACCGCCACCGAGCATTCCGGCCTGATCAACGCCCTGCTGCGCTCCACCGCAGTCATCGAATTCAATCTGGCCGGCGAGGTGCTCACCGCCAACGACCGCTTCCTGCAGGGCATGGGCTATTCGCTCAAGCAGATCCAGGGCAAGCATCACCGGCAATTCTGTACCAGCGAAGAAGCCAACTCCGCCGACTACCAGGCGTTCTGGGCGCGGCTCAATCGCGGGGAATTCATCGCCAGCCGCTTCAAGCGCATCGACAGCCACGGGCGTACCGTCTGGCTGGAAGCCTCCTACAACCCGGTACTCAATACCCGCGGCGAACTGTACAAGGTGGTCAAGTTCGCCACCGTCATCACCGAACAGGTCGAGCAGGAACAGGCGGTGGCCGAGGCGGCCAAGGTGGCCTTCGACATCTCCCAGCAGACCGACGAGAGCGCCCGTCAGGGGGCGGAGGTGGTGCAGGACACCGTCTCGGTGATGCGCAAGATCGCCGAGGAGCTGCAGGTCGCCTCCAACGGCATCGAGGCCCTGGGCGAGCAATCGCTGGTGATCAGCACCATCGTCAAGACCATCAGCGGCATCGCCGAGCAGACCAACCTGCTGGCGCTCAACGCCGCCATCGAGGCGGCGCGGGCTGGTGAACAGGGCCGCGGGTTCGCCGTGGTGGCCGACGAGGTCCGTCAGCTGGCCGGTCGTACCAGCAAGGCCACCGAAGAGATCGTCGGCGTGGTGCAGCAGAACCAGCAACTGGCGCAGACCGCGGTCGCCAACATGGCCGCGAGCAAGCACCAGGCGGAACAGGGCCTGCAGCTGGCCAACGCCGCGGGTACCCGCATCACCGAGATCCAGGACGGGGCCCAGCGTGTGGTCGGTGCGGTGGGTCAGTTCGCCCGCCGCCTGAACTAGCTCGCGGGCCGGCTCCCGCCTCAGGCCGGCGCCGGACGCCGCCGCCGGAGCAGCCCCAGCGCCGCCAGGGTCACGCCCAGGCTGACCAGCAGGCACAGTCCGAGCAGGCCCCGATCGCCCCAACTCTCCCGCGCCAGGGCATAGCACCAGGGCGCGGCCGCCGAGAGCAGAAAACTCGGCGCCAGCAGCTTGCCGGTCAGGCGTGCGTAGAGCGCCCGGTCGAACAATTCCAGCGGCAGGCTGGCCCGCAACACCGCCACCAGGCCGTTGAGGGCGCCATAAAGAAAGACGAAGCCGGCGGTGAGGCCGAGATGGCCTTCGCTCGCCAGCGCCAGGGCGAAACTCAGCGGCAGACCGAGGCCCAGCAGCAGATTGAGCTGACGCGCCGACAGCCGCTGCCCGGAGGCCAGCTCCGCCAGCCGCGCGCAGACCTGGCCGATGCCCCACAGCGCCGCCACCCCCACCGGCACCCCACGCTCGGCCAGCAGCGCCGGCAGATGCGCCGACAACCCCGCCGAAAGAAAGCCGATCAACGCCATCCCGGTGGCGAACAGCACGCCGGCGAGGCGTGGCGAGCCACCCCCCGCCATGGGCGGTAGCTCGGCACTGGGCAAGCGTCCGCGCACATTGGGCAGCGGCAGGAGCAGCAGCAGGCCGGCCAGGGCGATGCCGGCATAGACCACCAGCCCCAGGCGCCAGCCCAGCGCCTCCAGCAGCCAATGCCCCAGGGGCCAGAACACCGCCGATGCCAGCCCGCCGAGCAGGGTGATGCGCACCATCACCGCCCGCGAGCGTTCGCCGGCCAGGCGCGCCAGGGTGGCGAAGGCGGCGTCGTACAGCGACAGCCGCATGCCCACCCCCAGGGTCACCCAGGCCAAATAGAACAATGGCGCCGACTGGGCCGCGGCCAAGCCTAGGCAGCCTAGGGCATCAAGCACCAAACCGAGCTGCAGGGTGCGGCAGCCACCCAGGCGTTCGATCACCGCGCCGCTGAAGGGCGAGATCAGACCCATGGTCAGCATCGCCAGGGAAAAGCCGCCATAGACCCAGCGCGCATCCCAACCCAGTCCCGCAGCCATGGCCGGGCCATAGACCCCCGGCAGATAGAAGGCCAGGCCCCAGGCCAGCAACTGCATCAACCCCAGCTGCCAGATGGCGCGATCGCTCGGCATCGGCGTCATCAGCGTGTCCCCGGGGTACGCTCGCCCTCGCCCAGGCTGAGTTGCATCAGGACCGTGTCCACCCAGCGTCCATGCTTGAAGCCCACCGCCTCGAAGGTGCCGACGGTGCGAAAGCCCAGCCGCTGGTGCAGGGCGATGGAGCCCTGGTTGGCGCTGTCGCCGATCACCGCTACCAGTTGGCGAAAGCCCGCCGCCGTGCAGGCCGCGACGATATCCTCCAGCAGCCGCCGACCGATCCCCTGGCCACCCAGGCCGTCGCGCACGTACACCGAGTCTTCCGCGGTATGGCGGTAGGCCGGGCGCGGTCGATAGAGCACCGCATAGGCATAGCCCAGCACCTCGCCGTCCCGCTCGGCCACCCGATAGGGCAGCCCGGCCTGACGCACCGTCGCCAGGCGCCGTTCCAGCTCGGCCACGTCCGGCGGCTCTAGCTCGAAGCTGGCGCAGCTGTGCAATACGTGCTGGGCATAGATGGCCTGGATGGCGGGAAGATCGGCGGGGGTGGCGTCACGCAATTGCAGGGCGGTGTTCACGAGGGTGGTCCATCCAGGGGGCGATGGGGCGATCATGCCGGGACGCCCAGCCAAAGATAAAGCTATGCTCGGTTATCCCCGGTATAAGCGAAACCTTGGCATGGCCGACCTCAACCTCACCCAACTGCAGACCTTCGTCCAGGTGGTCGCCACCGGCAGCTTTTCTGCCGCGGCCGATCGCCTGGGGCTGAGCCAGCCGGCGGTCAGCCTGCAGATTCGCCAGCTGGAGCGGCGCCTGGGGCTCAAGTTGCTGGAGCGCCTGGGGCGCGGCCTCAAGCCCACCGCCGCCGGCAGTCTGCTGCTGGAACACGCCGACCATATCCAGACGGCGGTGGACCAGGCCCTGCAGGCCCTGGCCAGCCATGGCGAGACGGTCAGCGGACGGGTCGCCATCGGCACCGGCGCCACCGCCTGCATCCATCTCCTGCCGCCGCTGCTGGGCCAGTTGCGCCAGCGTTTTCCCCAGCTGGATGTGCGCGTCAGCACCGGCAACACCCTGGACGTCTTGCGCGCGGTGGAAGACAACCGCCTCGACCTGGGGCTGGTCACCCTGCCCGCCAGTGGCCGCAACCTGCAGGTGGAGCCGCTGCTGGAGGATGCCTTCGTCGCCCTGCTCCCGCCTGCCAGTCCGCTGCCCAGGGGCGCGCTGGCGCCGGCGGCGCTAGCCGAAGCGCCGCTGCTGGCCTTCGAGACCGGCAGCAGCACCCGACTGCTGATCGACGACTGGTTTCGCCGCGCGGGCCAGCCCAGCCGACCGGTGATGGAGCTGGGCAGCATCGAAGCCCTCAAGGAACTGGTGGCCGCCGGTCTCGGCTACAGCCTGGTGCCCGGTATCGCCGTGGCCACCGAACACCATCGCCAGGGCCTGAGGGTCCAGCCGCTGGCGCCGCCGCTGACGCGCACCCTGGCCCTGGTGCTGCGCCGCGACAAACCCCTGAGCCGTCCGCTGCAGCAGGTACTGGAAGCGCTGCGGCGGTTGCGCCGCTGATCGAGAGGCTCGACTTGGCAACGAACACGCCTTAACATTCAATGATTCAACGATCATTGAATTATCTAATCATGCATGAAGACAGCGCCGTATCCGCCCTCGCCGCCCTCGCTCACGCCCAACGCCTGAGGGTTTTTCGCGCCCTGGTGGTGGCGGGCACGGGTGGCCTCACCCCCAGCCAGTTGGCCGACCAGCTCGAAGTGAGCCGCAGCAACCTCTCCTTCCACCTCAAGGAGCTGGCCACCGCCGGCCTGGTGTCGGTGGAACAGCAGGGTCGCAACCTCATCTATCGCGCGGCCTACGACCAGATGAACGCCCTGCTCGGCTACCTGACCGAGCACTGCTGCGCCGGCGGCGACTGCGTGGTCAGCGAACCCTTGCGCTGTTCCTGCTGATCCTCGACCAACCCCCATCCACCGACCGCAAGACCAGGCCCGCCATGCACAGTCCCCACGCCTGCCCACCGGCAGCACCCCCAATGAACAGCTTCGAGCGTTACCTCAGCCTCTGGGTAGCGCTCTGCATCCTCGCCGGCATCGCCCTCGGCCAGCTGGCACCGGGCCTGTTCCGCTCTATCGGCCGGATCGAGGTGGCCCAGGTCAATCTGCCGGTCGGCCTGCTGATCTGGGTGATGATCGTGCCGATGCTGCTCAAGGTGGATTTCAGCGCCCTCGGCCAGGTGCGCCAGCACTGGCGCGGGATCGGCGTCACCCTGTTCGTCAACTGGGCGGTCAAGCCCTTCTCCATGGCGCTGCTCGCCTGGCTGTTCATTCGGGAAGTCTTCGCCCCCTGGCTGCCGAGCGACCAGCTGGACAGCTACATCGCCGGGCTCATCCTGCTGGCGGCGGCGCCCTGCACCGCCATGGTCTTCGTCTGGAGTCGCCTCACCCAGGGCGATCCGCTGTTCACCCTGTCCCAGGTCGCGCTGAACGACACCCTCATGGTCTTCGCCTTCGCCCCCATCGTCGGACTGCTGCTGGGGCTGTCGTCGATCGCGGTGCCCTGGGCCACCCTGCTGCTTTCGGTGATCCTCTATCTGGTGCTGCCGGTGATCCTCGCCCAGCTCTGGCGACGCGCGCTGCTGCGCCAGGGCCAGGCTGCCTTCGAGCGCACCCTGGCCCGCCTGGGACCCTTCTCGATGGGCGCCTTGCTGGCCACCCTGGTGCTGCTGTTCGCCTTCCAGGGCGAGGCCATCCTGGCGCAGCCGCTGGTGATCGCCCTGCTGGCCGTGCCCATCCTGATCCAGGTGCTGTTCAATTCGGCGCTGGCCTATTGGCTGAATCGCCTGGTGGGCGAGAGCCACAGCGTCGCCTGTCCGTCGGCGCTGATCGGCGCGAGCAACTTCTTCGAACTGGCGGTGGCCGCCGCCATCAGCCTGTTCGGCTTCCACTCGGGCGCCGCCCTGGCTACCGTGGTGGGAGTCCTCATCGAGGTACCGCTGATGCTGCTGGTCGTGCGCCTGGTGAACGGCTCGCGCGGCTGGTACGAACGCGGCGCCCTTTCCTCCCGTCGAGACCGTCCATGAACAGCGACATCACGATCTATCACAACCCCGCCTGCGGCACCTCGCGCAACGTGCTGGGCCTGATTCGCAACAGCGGCGTCGAGCCGACGGTGATCCACTATCTCGAGACACCGCCCGACCGGGCGCAGCTGGAACGGCTGATCGCGGACCTGCGCATGCCCGTGCGCGACCTGCTGCGCCAGAAAGGCACGCCCTATGCCGAACTGGGCCTGGACGATCCGCAACTGGACGACGCGGCCCTGATCGCCGCCATGCTGCGCCATCCCATCCTGATCAACAGACCCATCGTCGTGACGCCCCTGGGCACCCGGCTCTGCCGGCCCTCGGAACGGGTGCTGGAGATCCTGCCCGAGCCGCAACGCGGGCCTTTCGTCAAGGAAGACGGCGAGGTAGTGGTACCGCCTGCCGCGCCGCGCGGCTGATCGGGGCCGCCATGCGCGACATTGCCCGCGATAAGGACAGCGCCTGGCAGGTCTTCCTGATCTTTCTGCGCCTGGGCTGCACCAGCTTTGGCGGCCCCATCGCCCACCTGGGCTATTTCCGCCAGGCCTTCGTCACCCGCCGCCAATGGCTGGACGAGCCTGCCTATGCCGAGCTGGTCGCGCTCTGTCAGCTCTTGCCCGGTCCGACCAGCAGCCAGGTCGGCATGGCCCTGGGTCTGGGCCGCGCCGGGGGCTGGGGCCTGCTGGCGGCCTGGCTCGGCTTCACCCTACCTTCGGCCCTGCTGCTGATCCTCTTCGCCCTGGGCCTGGCCCACTATCCTAGGCTGGCCGACTCGGCGGCGGTCCATGGCCTCAAGGTCTTTGCCGTGGCGGTGGTGGCCCAGGCGGTCTGGAGCATGGGCCGCAGCCTGTGCTCGGATACGCCGCGCCGCCTCCTCGCGCTGGTCGTCGCCGGCCTGGCGCTCTGGCTGCCCGGTTCGGCGGGGCAACTGCTGGGGCTGGGCCTGGCCGCCCTGGTCGGTCGCCTGGTACTGGCGCCGACCGCCACGCCACCGGCCCTGGGCCTGCAAACGGGAACCTCCCGGCGCCTGGGGGTGGTCGCCCTGCTGCTGTTCCTGTTGCCGCTGCTGCTATTGCCCGCCTGGAGCAACTTGGCCGAGGGTGTCTATCGCGCCGGCGCCCTGGTCTTCGGTGGTGGCCATGTGGTGTTGCCACTGCTGCAGGCGGTGGTGGTGCCCAACGGCCTGGTCAGCGATGGCCAGGTCATGGCTGGCTATGGCTTGGCCCAGGCGGTACCGGGCCCGCTGTTCACCTTTGCCTCCTACCTCGGCGCCCTGGTGCCCTCGGCCTTGCCCGCCTGGCTCAACGGCCTGCTCTGGACCCTGCTGATCTTTCTGCCCGGCGCCCTCGTCCTGCTCGCCGCCCTGCCCTTCTGGCAGACCCTGCGCCAGAACCCCGGCTGGCAGCGCGCCCTCACTGGGCTCAACGCCGGCGTGGTCGGCCTGCTGCTGGCGGCGCTCTACGATCCGGTCTGGACGGGGGCCATCCGCGGTCCGCTGGATGTCGCCCTCGCCGCGCTGGCCCTGGCGCTGCTCTTGCGGACCCACTGGTCGCCGGTGCTGATCGCGCTGTTGGTCGTTCTATTCGTCAGTCTATTGAACTTTTAGCGCACTACCGTTTGGCGGCGTGCCACTAGTGGCCCGATGAAATTGCGGCGTGGTTCGCTGTAGCTCCGTGGAAAGCTAGGCACTGTCGGCGTGACGTTCAGCTGTATGAAACGTCTTGCCCTGCGCGAGAACGTGTCCAGCGAGCGCTCGGCCTGACATGCATTAAGGATGACCGCCATGACCTACAAGAACCCCCTGGACACCACCGCCCCGCTGTTCACCGCTGCCCTCGCCAAGGCGCCCCTGGCCGCCGCGCCCGCCAAGCCAGCCGGCACCTTCGATGGCGTCACCTACTACGCCTTCCAGAGCCAGCCGCGGCTCACCCTCGATATCAACGCCGCCCCCGAATACGTCGGCTTCGCCAAGACCTTCGATGCCAAGGGCCCGCACTTTGCGGCCGCCTCGACCCTGAGCGAACTGACCCTGACCGGTCATTGGGAAGACCAGCTGACGCGTCTCGACGGCCATACCCGCAGTGCCACCGCCAGCGACAGCACCCTCGATTCGTCCATTGCCAAGCTGACCGTCAGCCTCACCGACGTGCCGACCAATCAGTTCAATGAAGGCGACATCATCACCCTGAACAACTTCGATGGCCTGCAGACCTTCGATGGCTCTACTTCCACTGCCGGCCTGTCGATTGACTTCCTGCATGGCTACACCGAAGGCCATGACTACACCTATGCTAGCCAGAGCGCCTTCCTGAAGAGCGTGATCACCGGCAGCGGCAAGGACTCGGTGAGTGTCAGCACCATCGCCGCCGCGGAACTGGATAGCGTCGCCTCCCTCGCCCACTCGCGGGTCAAGGCCATCACCGTCGATACCGGCGCCGGTGGCGATCAGATCAACGCCCATATCCAGCAGGCTGATGTGACCATCAACGCCGGCGCTGGCAACGATTACGTTGACCTGCTGTTCACCAAAGGCGTGGCCGCCCACAACGCCAACCTGAGCGGCAGCTACGGTCACGGGGCCACCATTACCCTGGGCGAAGGGCCCGATTACCTCACCCTCGAACCCAGTCTGGTCAACTTCGATGGCAGTAGCAGCGCCACCGCCAACCGTTCCCTGGCCGCCAACCATGTGACGGTCACCGACTACAACGCGAACGATGACCACATCATCTTCGGCTTCGCGGTGTACGACGAGAAAGCCGTGGTCACCATCCAGGACGCCGCCCTGGCGAAGGCGACCAGCCTGTTCGCCGCGCTCAACACCGTGACCCAGTCCACCACCGGTCTGGTCAATGCCGCCGTCTTCCACTATGGCCAGGACACCTATGTCTTCCGTGACGCAGGCTACGAAGGCCAGGTCGACAACCTGGACTCGCTGATCAAACTGGTAGGCGTTCATAACCTCGATGACGTCGCCAGCACCGTTTCCGCTCGTGAGCGCTATGAGCCGGGCGGCACGCTTGGCTGGGGTTGATCGCCCCTGAACGCCACGGCCGCCCCAACCGGGCGGCTCGCCGGCTGCTTCTGTGAGGTATTCGTGGCTTACCACAAGAGCCGGGCACTCACAGCAGGAACCCAGGGTCTGTCTAGCGATACCCTTCCGAACACGAGGAACGCGCGATGAAGATCCTGATGGTCCTGACCTCCCACGACCAGCTCGGCGACACCGGCAAGAAAACCGGCTTCTGGCTGGAAGAATTCGCTGCCCCCTACTACGTGTTCAAGGATGCCGGTGCCGAGATCACCCTAGCCTCCCCCGCCGGTGGCCAACCGCCGCTGGATCCCAAGAGCGACGCCCCCGACGCCCAGACCGAGTCCACCGAGCGTTTCAAGACCGATCCCGAGGCGCAAAAGGCGCTGGCTGGCACCGTCAAGCTCGCTGAAGTGCACGCCGACGACTACGACGGCCTCTTCTATCCCGGCGGCCATGGCCCGCTCTGGGACCTCGCCGAATCCCGCGACTCCATCGCCCTGCTCGAAGCCTTCGCCCAGTCCAACAAGCCCTTCGGCCTGGTCTGCCACGCCCCTGGTGTGCTGCGCCACGTCAAGGCCGCCGACGGCACCCCGCTGGTCAAGGGTCGCACCGTTACCGGCTTCACCAACAGCGAAGAAGCCGGGGTGCAACTCACCGACGTGGTGCCCTTCCTGGTGGAAGACGAGCTGAAGAAGCTCGGCGCCCGCTACGAGAAGGGCCCGGACTGGGGCGAGTTCGTGGTCGAGGACGGCAACCTGGTCACCGGCCAGAATCCAGCCAGCTCGGAAGCCGCGGCGGATGCCCTGCTGACCAAGCTGGGTTGAGCGGCCCGGACAGGCAAAAGCCCGCCTAATGGCGGGCTTTTGCGGGTGCGGCTCCAGGCTCCGTGGGAATCGCTCGTACCCCTGATCAATCGTCCACAAGGATCGATCAGCTGTATCGAACCGGCCAGAAGATTCCGGACGCTCAACACGCAGGCGCCGCTTCTGGTGCGGTCGAGAGGGCACGACGCCACTCGTGATAAGGACGACAGCAACTACCGCCGCGATACGCCAGCTCTCCTGATCGGTAAACGTCTGGCGCAAGCCTTGGCACCATCGAGGCACCCTATTGCCCGGAGTCGTACACTCTGAGCCAATAGCCAGCACCAGTTCGCGCGTCCAGCTATCGCCGTCCTCTGCCTCAGTCGAGAAACGCGAGGATTCAGGCCGAGGGCACGACGGCGAGGCGGAGCCTGTCCCGCGCCCAGACGGCAAAGGGCGTCGGTGTCTTACCCGCCACCCTGTTCGCCAGCGCGATCCCGGCGTCGTGGGAGCCCGGCCCGAGGTAGGTGTAGGTCTGATAGTAGGCCAGCGTCTCGCCCAGGGCGTCGGCTTCGGGAAAGAAGCCTGCATAGGCCTCGCGAGGAACCTGGGTGAAGGTCACCTTGAGCCCCAGGCCATTGAAGGTGTCGACCAGGTCGTTGAAGCTCATGAAGTCGCCCACCAGCGGAAGGTAGGCACCGTCCCCCGTTTCTTCCGGATGCGCGAAGGCGCCCGCCACGAGATCGCCCAGCTCGCCTATGTCACCCATGTGCAGGCAACGCACCGCTGGATCGATAGGCAGCGTCCAACCCAGGCTTCCGTCCGGCTGCGTTTGCGGCCCGTACGGCCCTATGAAGTTCTGGTAGTACGCCGGTGGAATGACGAAGGTATGCCGCGAAAACCCAGCCTGCCTGACGATCGAGTCAACCTTCGCCTTCCCAGTGAACTGAGGCACCTTGAATTCGCCGCCGCTGATGGCCTCGACATCCGGCAGGGTGGACCAAATCAGATGCTGCACGTTGGCGGCTTTCGCTGCCTGGACCGCCGCCCCGGCCTGCTTGATTTCATCGGTACCGGCTTGCCAGAAGTTGGTGACGAGAAAGACGCCATAGGCCCCTTCGAGCGCCGCGGCGAGCGTCTCGGGCCGCTCCAGATCCGCGACGACCACTTCGTCAGCGGGTCCCTCGTACCCAGCCGGGTCACGCGAGAGCGCACGCACCCTGAATTGCCCGCCTTGGCTCAAGGCCCGCACGACCCCTCCACCTTGATTTCCGCTCGCACCGAATACGGCGATCAGCTGCTTTTCGCTAGACATCCTTTACCTCGTTCGATCTCGATCGGGCGCCTAGCCGGATGCCAAGCGCGCTTGTCAGGGTGACTCGAACGCCATCTTGCGTTTGGCTGACCGATGCATCAATTCTCCAAAAAATGGCATCACTTGCTATGATTTGATCCATATGAGCGAGCCAATAGAAACAGCCGAACTCGTCGCCTTCACCAAGACGGTCGAGGCCAAATCCCTTTCGCGCGCCGCGGCCGAATTGTGCATTCCGCGGGCCACCGTGAGCCGACGTCTTGCCCGCCTCGAGGAACGTCTTGGCGCTCGCCTGCTGCTTCGCACCACGCGCAGTCTGGTCCTTACCGAGGTGGGCGAGGTGTTCTATCGGGAGGCCTGCATCGCACTCGAGGCGGTGCGTCTTGCCGAGCAGAGCGTGCGCAGGACAGACGACGTAGTGCGTGGTGATTTGCGCGTCTCGACGCCGCCCATGCCGGGTCTTGGCTTCCATGCCATGCTCTGCGAATTCGCGGCGCGCTATCCCGAGCTACGCGTCCATATCCACACGTCAAACCATCACGTCGACCTGCTTCGCGGTGACTACGATGTCGCGCTCAGGGCCAGCAGCCAGCTCGAGCCCGGCTTGATCGCCCGTACCCTCTTGCGCGACCGAATGATCGCCATTGCGGCGCCTGCTTACCTGGCCGCTCGCGGCGTACCGCGCACGCACCACGATCTCAAGCATCACCACTGCTTGCTCGGCTTCACGCGTGGCGAGCTCCCGGACACTCACTGGCCCATGACCTCCGGAAGCAAGCTTCATGTGGAAGGCACCTTCTTCTCGAACGACATCACCCTCCTGTGCGAGGCTGCCGTAGCCGGGCTTGGCATCGCGCTTCTTCCCCAAGACCTGGTAGCGCGAGACCTGGAGCGTGGCGCGCTCCAGCAGGTCCTCGCCGACGTCGTCGGCACTGAACTGCATATCGCGCTGGTCTATCCCGACCGTACCTTTCTGCCGCCTCAGGTGCGTGCCTTCATCGATGCGGTCGTCGCCTGGGTACCACGCAGACGTGCCGTGGAACCCGGCGCTGCAACACTCGGGCAATTGGCTGCGTCCAGGGCTTCGCGCAAGGAAGGTGCAGCTTCCTGACGGTAAGCGAAGACCGCGCAGGCGTGGAAAGCCGGCCTTTGCCAAAGGCTTCACAGCAATGTATCGGCCCTGGAAAGGTAAAGGCCCGCAACTCCGGCCAAGTGCCATTAGTCGCGAAGACTGCAGAAAAGCAGGCGCCAGCCGACAGCCTCTCCATGAGCGCAGCCTCTAACCCTGCGCCGCCCAGGCTGGAAAGGATATTCCGTGCAGTTGGTTACCTGGTCGTATTTTCAGAGCATTGCCCGATGAAGAAAATCCTGCTCGGCGTGCGCGCCCTGATGTCCGTGCCCAAGGACAATCCTGGCCTGGTCAAGGCGCAATACCTCGCGCTGTCTCGCCAGCTGCCGATGATGTACTTCATCCTGCTGACCAACACCCTGATGCTGGCCGGCACCCACTATGCCGTCGCGCCGCGCTGGCTGGTGGTGTATTGCCCGTTGCTCATGACGCTGTTCGGCGTGATCCGGGCGGCCGAATGGTTCCGCACGCGCAAACAGCCGCGCAGTCCGGCGCAGATGCTCTCGGCCCTGAAGCGCACCAACAGGCTCGCGCCCATCGTCGCCTCGGCCTTCACCGCCTGGGCGCTGGCGCTGTTTCCCTATGGCGACAGCTATACCCAGGCGCATGTGGGCTTCTACATGGCGATCACCGTGATCGGCTGCATCTTCTGCATGATGCACCTGCTGCCCGCGGCCCTGGCCACCACCGCCGTGGTCAACACGGCCTTCGTGGTGTTCTTCGCTTCCACCACCATCGGCACCTTCGTGGCCACGGCGATCGACGTCCTGCTGGTGTCCATCGCCATGCTGGTCATCCTCAAGGCGCAGTACGGTGACTTCACCCGCCTGGTGAACATGCAGGCGCAAACAGCCAAGCTCAGCGAGGAAAACCTCAAGCTGGCCAACCAGGACAGCCTGACCGGCCTGGCCAATCGGCGGCAGTTCTTCGCCCGCCTCGATAGGCTGCTGGCCGATGCGCGCGCCCAGGGAACCCGTCTCGCCGTGGGCCTGATCGACCTGGACGGCTTCAAGCCGGTCAACGACATCTATGGCCATAGCGTGGGCGACCGGCTGCTCTATCAGGTCGGCCAGCGCCTGAGCGGACTGCTCGACGAGGACGTCCACCTGGCCCGCCTGGGCGGCGACGAATTCAGCCTGATCATCACCCGGGTCTTGAACGACGAGCAGCTGCGGACCTTTGGCGAAAAGGTCTGCGCCAGCCTGCGCGAGCCCTTCCTGCTGGTGGACATGCCCATCCAGATCAGTGGCTCGCTGGGCATCGCGACCTTTCCCGACCAGGCCTTTTCCGCCACGGACGTCTATGAACACGCCGACTACGCCCTGTACCAGAGCAAGCGCCACCGCCCCGGCACGGCCTGCCTGTTCAGCACCGCCCATCGCCAGCAACTCAATCGCGAAGGCCTGACCGAACAGGCCCTGCGTCGGGCCGACCTGGAGCGCGAGTTCTACATGGTCTTCCAGCCCATCGTGGACATCCACAGCAAGCAGACGGTGGCCTTCGAGGCCCTGGCGCGCTGGGAAAGCCCGGAGCTGGGCAACGTCCCGCCGGGAGATTTCATCGCCACCGCCGAGCGCGTCGGCATGGTCAATAGACTCACCCTGCCGCTGCTGAACAAGGCGCTGAACGCGGCCGCGCGCTGGCCCGCCGGCATCCGCCTGGCCTTCAACCTTTCCGCCCACGACTGTGCCTCCGAGGAAGCCGCCCAGCAGATCGTCGAACTGATCAAGCGCAGCGGCTTCGACCCGGCCTGCCTCGACCTGGAGATCACCGAAACCGCCGCCATCCAGGACCTGCCCCAGACCCAGCGCGCCATCAGCCGCTTTCGCGAACTGGGCTGCGGCATCTCCCTCGACGACTTCGGCACCGGCTATTCCAGCCTGAGCCAGATCCACGCGCTACCCCTGACCAAACTCAAGGTGGACCGCACCTTCGTCACCAACCTCCACCTCGACCCGGCCAGCTTCAAGATTGTCAAATCCCTGATCGCCCTGTGCCAGGACATGCAGCTGGAATGCATCGTGGAGGGGGTGGAAACCGCGGCAGAACTGGGTGCGCTAAAGAATCTTGGGTGTACTCGGGCACAGGGTTATCTGTTCGCCAAGCCTATGCGGGCGAGTGATATTAGGGGGTGGTTGGAGGGGGAGCATTTGAACAGGGTACTAGCGGTTTGATCTGTTAGGAGGGCCAGGGAGCTTGTGGCCATATCCCCGCGGCAGTCCTAATCCGTCAACCGCGCCTAATTCGTAATTTTCCTCAAGCCTAAAGAGCAGCATTCTCAGTCTACGAAAAGACTGTCCGATTCTGGAGGATACCCAGCATGACTAATAGAAACCTGCCACAAGCGGAAAGCGGTCGAAAAATAAATATGCTCCCTTTTCGATGATTCCCAATTTTAGGAGATACTCGGTGGTTAACTGTGGCTGGTATCGTAGGACGCGCTTAACCACTTCCTAGAGCGACGGATAAATATAGGCAAGATCACCACTCCGATCTCGCGATGCTATTCTTAAGCGCAACCGGCTTCACGAGCTTGTGTAGTGGTCTATTCTGAGACCTCAAAATGCCACTTCCTGCCCTAGATTCCAAGGTGATGGTGCGGCATTAGCGCCACCCTTTGGCTTGCTCCCCCACTTCCCTCCCATGGATGAGAGACATGATTGAATCGATCACCCTTTCCGACATAGCGACCTACAGTTCCGTAACCCCCGAAATGATTCAAGACCTGAAGACTGTAAATTATTTCTACGGTGCAAATGGAGCAGGAAAAACAACGATCAGCAGGCTGATAGGCGAGCCAGCACTATCGCCCGCCTCCAAGGTCACTTGGGCAAAGGGCAATCCGATCCCTGCCATGGTCTATAACAACGACTTCATCGCTGCGAACTTTACTGATTCGAAGCAGTTCAAGGGTGTTTTCACGCTGGGGAAAACCGAGAAGGCGCAGCTTGATCGTTTAGAGGCGCTTCAGAGAGAAAGACGCGGTTACGAACAAGTCAAAACTAGAGCACAAGAAAACCTGAAAGGTCTCGATGGCGAAAGCGGCAAGATCGGCGAAAAAAAAGCGCTGGAAGCAAAGCTATTAACACGGTGTTGGGAACAAAAACAAAAACACGACAAAGATTTTCAAATAGCTTTTTCAGGTCTGAGAAACAACAAGGAAGCCTTCAAGAGTAGGGTTTTGCAGGAGTGCAGAGACAATACATCGCAGCTGGCTGAATTAGAGGACTTGCGCAAACGAGCGGAGGTTCTCTATCGTGACGCACCATCAATAATAATTACTGCTCCTAGCCTTGACCTATCTCGTTTAGTAGGGCTTCAGCAAAATCCTGTGCTCAGCAAAAAAGTGCTTGGCAAAGAGGATGTCAGTGTGTCTGCGATGATCCAGCACTTAGGGAACAGTGACTGGATTAGGCAAGGCATGAAGTATCTGGGCCATACCGATGATGACTGCCCTTTCTGTCAACAGAAACTACCTCATGATTTCGAGAAAAGACTTGAAGATTACTTCGACGAAACATTTGAGGCTGACACTAGAGCTCTATCGCAGTTTCGCGATACTTATCGGTCAACAGCAGATACACTATTAGCCCAAGCTCAGACACTCCTGACCACAGACTGCAAGCATTTAGACAAAGAAAAATTTGAGACTGAATTACACGCCCTGAATGCAATTATATTGGTGAACAGACAGCGCATTGATCAAAAAATAGCCAGCCCCAGTATTGATGTAGCGCTGGAAGATCTTGCTGAAGTTACGAAAAAAATTTCTAAATTGATCAATTCAGCCAACTTAAAGATCTCTGAGCATAATCGCCTTGTTTCAGACTTCTCCGTCGAACAAAAAAAATTAACCGGCTCGGTTTGGCGATATCTTCTCGACGTTGAGCTTAAAGACACTCTCACTGACTACACCACTGATATTAATCGTATTAGCAAAGCAATTGCTGGCATTAGCGCAAGCCTGGACAAGGCAGAATTAGACATCTCTAAAGCTGACGCGGAGATTGCAAGTATCGAAACCTCGTTGACAAGCGTGAGGCCTACCGTAATTGCGATCAACAAAATCCTCAAAGATTTCGGCTTTCGAAGTTTTTCCCTGGATACTGCGTGTACCGAAAATTCATATCGACTGATTAGAAGCGATGGAACTGATGCTAAGGCAACGCTCAGTGAAGGCGAAAAGACCTTCGTTACCTTCCTGTATTTCTATCATTTGCTGAGGGGAAGCATCACGACCTCGGGTATCAATACTGATCGAATTGTCGTCATTGATGACCCAGTTTCAAGCCTGGATAGCGACGTGCTATTCATTGTAAGTAGCTTAATCAAAAAACTCTTTCACGAGGCTCGCCAGAAAGGGAACAATATCAAGCAGGTCTTTGTCCTAACCCATAATGTGCATTTTCACAAAGAAATCACGTTTAACCCTCAAAGGGCTGGTGATGATCCTATTAAAGATGAAACATTTTGGATAGTGCGGAAGCCAGACTACTTCTCGAGAATTGAAAAATTTGAAACCAACCCAATCAAGACTTCTTACCAGCTTTTGTGGGCAGAGCTAGCGAAAAATCCATTGCCTACGCTTACCATCCAGAACACGATGCGCAGAATTCTAGAAAATTACTTCAAAATTCTGGGTAATACAGATACAAATGTCATTATCGGAAAACTCGAAGGACAGGAAAAAGTCCAGTGCCAGTCGTTGATTAGCTGGGTGAACGATGGGTCCCACTATTCACCAGATGAGCTGTACGTAGCAATAAGCGATGGTATGGCGCACAGCTACATGAGAATCTTCTTTAAAATATTCAAGATCATGGGCCATATGCCTCATTACAAAATGATGATGGGCCGCAACTTTGTCGATTTAGATCCAGCAGAGGATGAGACGGAAGATGAAGATTCATCAGGAGATGCTGGCGACGCTACTATTGAAACAACTACGTCTATCATAGTTTCCAGCAAGCCTAGTAGTGAAAACCCCACCGATCCCGCAGGCACTACTGCATCTTTAATTACCTCTATGGTCGCGACGCGTGCGCCAAAACCATATTCGGTAGGGACAGATGATTCTGGTTCTGACTCGGACATCCCATTCTAACCTGATTCAACTTTAGTCGGTGCGCCTCGCGGCCGCCGACTAAACAGATTTTGTCTGTTCCCAATACTTGAACTGAGCCATACCCAGCTTGATGGGCGCCTCCAAGAACGTTTCTAGAAGTCCGTTTTTGGCCACTTCCTTTCCTTCGTAAATCGTAGCTTTGTGTTTACAGCAGCGGTCGGTGACAGCCTCCTTCGCCCAACACTTATAGCTAGCGGACAAAACTAAGCCAATAAATCTAGCACGCTAAATTATAGAAAAATCTTATTTAACTATACAGACTGCCACTCTTACTCCATACGATTAACTCACAATTGACCCACCAGTTATTTAAAAGATTATACAAGAACATCAACGGCTGTCTATAAAAACCGGCACCCGAACTATAAGTAACCGACCAAAAATTCCGACGGACATAGCCAGAGACAGTCAGTTAAAGCTGCCCCCGAACCCTGTTAAATCATTGTCATCTGGCCTATCCGGGATTAGACACTCTAAATAATAAATTTATCTAGCATCATAAACCACATAATGAATGACTATACCGGGAGCTTCGTCATAAAAATGAATGCATTGTTAATTCTCCGAAACGCTCAGCGTTAACCCACTTATCAAAATGGATATTTTTGAGCAGCTCAGCATCAACTACAGAATTGAGACAAAATACAGTCTGAACGTTTTTATTTGTAAATTCAGCTAGTTTCTTGAACACATCCGATTTTCTAACCGGGTGCAATCGCTGAAAGTAGTCAGTATCAAATATATAAATCCAACTTTCTTTTCCTGAAGCACAGGAAACTAGCTTTAGCGCTATTTCAAGAAAAGCCAGTTGCCTCTCTGTGGAGCTCAAGGACCCATGGTGAAGAAAAAAATCTCGGCCATCTGGCACAAGTACTTCAACGCTTCGATGGCCAGTGCGTCTGAACCGGTATCCAAATGTCGAACTTGTGAAAAATTCCTCTCGTAAAGAGTCCCAGACAAGATCTTCTGTGGTACCAAACACGGTAGCTAGATATCTAAGGGCTTTGACAAAAATGTCTTTGGGATCCGAGTGATGCGTTCGATATAGCTGCTCTTTGAAATACAAAATTCTGAGCATTGATCTAGGCCAATCAAAAGAAGGACAACCATCAACCTCCACATGAATTCGCTGACGCAAATTTTCCGTTTTTTTCCTACCAGCGCTAATTACCTGCGGACTGATCCTGACACTCCTTACAATACCGTCATCCTGATATGAAAGCTGAATATAGGCGTGATCGGCCGCTCTTTTTGAAAACCTGAATCTTCGATTGAACTGCTTCCAGTGATCACCACCAGAAAATGCGGATAGAATTTCGCAAAATGACGTTTTACCCGATTCATTATCACCCACCAAAATATTGTTTCGACGCAGTGCCACCTTCAAACCATCGGAAAATACCCCTACCCCCCCGAAGCTTATTTGTGATACTCCTCGATGTAAGAGTTCAAAACCACTTTCAACTCGGTCAAATACCCACTTTTCGTGCTGCGCCTTCCAACGATGGAGCTCGACGGTTGAACACCTGCTAGCGTTGTCATCAATAAGTTTCCCATGGATCTGACACATCCATATTCCATTTGCCGCGCTGCCGCGCTCGTCTTTACTCATACCAGGATCATATCTAGGTCCTTTTTGAGACGCGGCTGTGATATGCGCTGCAACGCCAGTCAAGGTAAGACCAGACTTTCGGTCATCTGATCCAGCGACCGTCATTCGCTTGCAGTTCGGATATGCGCAAATGTAGCCAGATCGTTTAGCGATCAAATCCTTCGTAGGCTGCGAGAAATCATCTCGCCCCTCATTTTCCATCTTATTAAATTCATTCATTTGAACTACCGCGAGATGGCAGTGATTAACTATTTTAGCAGAGGCTTACATGAAGAAAATGGACCAACTTACTAAATTAATCACATATTCACTTTCAATCCGAAGCCATCAATAAGAAGATCTCAATCGCCCCGAGCAACCAATACATTAAAACACATAAAACTCATTTATTTTCTATTTCTAGCAATATTAGTCTTTCGACGGCTCAATACCCTGCCAGATTAACACTACAGCTATGGAGCAGAATACTGTCGCAACTTAGCAAACCCAAAAAAGCGAAAGCCCGCGTTTAAGCGGGCTTTCGGGATACCTTTATGACTTTTTGTCGGTTCAAGGCGGACTTGAACTTACTCCCACTCAATCGTCGCCGGCGGTTTGCTCGAGACGTCGTAGGTGACGCGGGAGATGCCGTCGATTTCGTTGATGATGCGGTTGGAGACCTTTTCCAGCAGCTCGTAGGGCAGATGGGCCCAGCGGGCGGTCATGAAGTCGATGGTTTCCACCGCGCGCAGGGCGACGACCCAGGCGTAGCGGCGGCCGTCGCCGACCACGCCAACGGATTTCACCGGCTGGAAGACGACGAAGGCCTGGCTAACCTTGTGGTACCAGTCGGCCTTGCGCAGTTCGCTGATGAAGATGTCGTCGGCGCGACGCAGCAGGTCGGCGTATTCCTTCTTCACTTCGCCGAGGATGCGCACGCCCAGGCCCGGGCCCGGGAAGGGGTGGCGGTAGACCATGTCGTAGGGCAGGCCCAGTTCCAGACCGATCTTGCGCACCTCGTCCTTGAACAGTTCGCGCAGCGGCTCGACCAGCTTGAGGTTCATCTCCTCGGGCAGGCCGCCGACATTGTGGTGGGACTTGATGACGTGGGCCTTGCCGGTCTTGGCGCCGGCCGACTCGATGACGTCGGGGTAGATGGTGCCCTGGGCCAGGAACTTGATGTTGTCGAGCTTGCTGGCTTCGGCGTCGAAGACGTCGATGAAGGTGCGGCCGATGATCTTGCGCTTCTTCTCCGGATCGGCTTCGCCTTCCAGGTTGGTCAGGAAACGCTGCTCGGAATTGGAGCGGATCACCTTGACGCCCATGTTCTCGGCGAACATGGCCATCACCTGGTCACCCTCGTGCAGGCGCAAGAGGCCGTTGTCGACGAAGACGCAGGTCAGCTGGTCGCCGATGGCCTTGTGCAGCAGGGCCGCGACCACGGAGGAGTCGACACCGCCGGAGAGGCCCAGCAGCACGTTGGCGCTGCCGACCTGGGCGCGCACCTGGGCGATGGCGTCCTCGACGATGTTGGCCGGGGTCCAGAGGGCTTCGCAGCCGCAGATGTCCTTCAGGAAGCGCGAGAGGATGCGCCCGCCCTGCTTGGTGTGGGTCACCTCGGGGTGGAACTGCACGCCGTACCAGCCGCGCTCGTCGTCGCCCATGGCGGCGATGGCGCAGCTCGGGGTGCTGGCAACGATGTGGAAGCCTTCCGGCAGCTTGCCGACCTTGTCGCCATGGCTCATCCAGACGTCCAGGCCGAGTACGCCGTCGTCGTCGAGGTGGTCCTGGATGCCTTCGAGCAGGCGGCTCTTGCCGACCACGTCGACCTTGGCATAGCCGAATTCGCGGATGTTGGAGCCTTCGACCTTGCCGCCGAGTTGCTCGGCCATGGTCTGCATGCCGTAGCAGATGCCGAACAGCGGTACGCCCAGGTCGAACACCGCCTTGGGTGCGCGCGGGCTGCCGGCCTCATGGACCGACTCGGGCCCGCCGGCAAGGATGATGCCGCGCGGAGCGAAGGCGCGGATGTCGGCGTCGTCCATGTCGAAGGGATGCAGCTCGCAATAGACGCCCAGTTCGCGCACGCGGCGAGCGATGAGCTGGGTGTACTGGGAGCCGAAGTCGAGGATGAGGATGCGGTGGGCGTGGATGTCTTGGGACATGGCCAGGTCTCGATAGCGCTAGGTTCAGACGATTCGGGGCTGTCTAGACAGCCCCGAATCGCAACGATAAGAACAACAGATTAGGAATCAGCTAACGCGGTAGTTAGGCGCTTCCTTGGTGATCTGCACGTCGTGGACGTGGGATTCGGCCATGCCGGCGCCGGTGATGCGCACGAACTGCGGCTTGGTGCGCATCTGCTCGACGGTGGCGCAGCCGGTGTAGCCCATGGAGGCACGCAGGCCGCCCATCAGCTGGTGGATGATCGCCGCCAGCGGGCCCTTGTAGGGGACGCGGCCTTCGATGCCTTCGGGGACCAGCTTCTCGGCGCCGGAGGCGGAGTCCTGGAAGTAGCGGTCGCTGGAGCCCTGGGTCTGGGACATGGCGCCCAGGGAGCCCATGCCGCGATAGGACTTGTAGGAGCGGCCCTGGAACAGCTCGACCTCGCCCGGGGCCTCTTCGGTACCGGCGAACATGGAGCCCATCATCACGCAGTAGCCACCGGCGACGATGGCCTTGGACAGGTCACCGGAGAAGCGGATGCCGCCGTCGGCGATCAGCGGCACGCCGGTGCCTTCGAGGGCGGCGGCGACGTTGGCGATGGCGGAGATCTGCGGCACGCCGACACCGGCGACGATGCGGGTGGTGCAGATGGAACCCGGGCCGATGCCGACCTTGACCGCGTCGGCGCCGGCATCGGCCAGGGCCTTGGCGGCTTCGGCGGTGGCGATGTTGCCGCCGATCACCTGCACCTGCGGGTAGGTCTGCTTGACCCAGCGCACGCGCTCGATCACGCCCTTGGAGTGACCGTGGGCGGTGTCGACCACGATGACGTCGACGCCAGCGGCGACCAGCGCAGCCACGCGCTCGGGGGTCTCGGCACCGGTACCGACGGCGGCACCGACGCGCAGGCTACCGGCGTCGTCCTTGCTGGCGTTGGGGTAGGCCTTGGCCTTTTCGATGTCCTTAACGGTCATCATGCCCTTGAGCGCGAAGGCTTCGTCGACGATCAGCACCTTCTCGATGCGGTGCTTGTGCAGCAGCTCGCGGACTTCCTGCTTGTCGGCGCCTTCGCGCACGGTGACCAGGCGATCCTTGGGGGTCATGACTTCGCGCACCGGCACGTCGAGTCGGGTCTCGAAGCGCACGTCGCGGGAGGTGACGATACCCACCAAGTCACGGCCAGAGATCACCGGGACGCCGGAGATGTTGTGCAGGCGGGTCAGGTCGAACAGATCGCGCACGCTGGCGTCGGCGTCGATGGTGATGGGGTCCTTCACCACGCCGGCCTCGAAGCGCTTGACCTTGCGGACTTCCGCGGCCTGCTGCTCGACGGTCATGTTCTTGTGGATGATGCCGATGCCGCCTTCCTGGGCCATGGCGATGGCCAGGCGGGACTCGGTCACGGTGTCCATGGCGGCGGACACCAGGGGAATGTTCAGCTCGATGCCACGGGTCAGGCGGGTCTTGAGACTGACGTCTTTCGGCAGGACATCCGAATAGCCGGGGATGAGGAGAACATCGTCGAACGTCAGGGCTTCTTGGCTGATGCGCAGCATGGCGGGCGCTCCCGGGCGGGAAAATTTAGGAGCGCGACATTATACCTGCGCTTGGGGATGGGCGGCAACGCACCCGAGCATCAACGGTAAGAGGATTCGATTTACGTGAGAATGACTATCAACATAGAATCGCCGCCACCTTTTCCGCCCCTCCCGAGAACGCCCTTGAACACGCCGCCCAGAGCCCTTCGCCGTTTCGCGCCCTTCGCCTTCAGCACCCTGGCCCTGGCGACCAGTTCGGATCTGCTGGCAGCGGCTGACACCACCCTCGCCCCCATGGACATCTCCGCTACGGCCAGCGAGGCCGACCAGGGCTATCGGGCGACCCGCGCCTCGACCGCGAGCAAGAGCGACGTGCCGATCAAGGAAGAGGCGCAGTCGGTGCAGACCGTGACTCCGCAACTGCTCCAAGACTACGAGGTGCGGACCCTGGACGACGCCTCTAAATTCGTCAGCGGCGTGACCCAGAGCAACACCCTGGCCGGGACCAAGGATGCCTTCGTCAAACGTGGCTTCGGCAGCAACGCCGATGGCTCCATCTTTCGCGATGGGGTGCGCTCGAATCTGTCGCACAACTTCGATGCCACCGCCGAGCGCGTGGAAGTCCTGAAGGGCCCCGCCTCGCTGCTCTATGGCGCCCTGGAGCCCGGCGGCCTGATCAACGTGGTCAGCAAGCAGCCGCAGTACCAGCAACGCACCACCCTGAGCGGCTCGGCCTACAGCGAGGGCGGCGGCAATCTCGGCGTCGACACCACCGGCCCCCTGGGTGACAGCGGCTTCGCCTATCGGCTGATCGCCGAGCGCCAGAACGAGGACTACTGGCGCAATTATGGCGTGGATCAGCACAGTCTGGTGGCGCCGTCGCTCTCCTGGACCGGCGAGCGCGCCAGCCTGACCCTGGCCTATTCCTATAACGACTACAGCGGCCCGGTGGATCGGGGGACGGTGTTCGTCAATGGGCATCCGGCCAAAGTCGACTACAACAAGCGCCTGGACGAGCAATGGGCCAAGGGCGACGGTATCACCGAGACCGCCAGTGCGCGCTATGAGTATCAGCTCAGCGATGACTGGAAGACCCGTTTGACCTATGCCTGGAACAACGACCGCTATGGGCTTTCGTTCGCTCAGCCGCAAACGTCCAATCAACTGGCGACCACTGGCCAGCTGAATCGCCAGGCGAATGGCGGGCACTATGACTATGAGACCAAGTACGCCAGTTGGGACGTCGTCGGTCGCCAGGAGCTGTTCGGCCAACGGCACGATCTGTTGGTCGGTGTCGATCACGAAGACAACAGCCAGGTGCGCGGCAAGACCTACCGCAACACCGGTGCCACGCCGAGTTTTAATATCTTCAATCCCAGCTATGGTCGCCTGGCTGCGCCCAGCCGAGTCGATCCCGCGACCAGCGATCTGGTCAGCGAACTGGAATCCACCTCGCTCTACGTCAAGGACAACTGGCACCTGAACGATCGCTGGATCCTGGTACTGGGCGGTCGCTATCAGCACTTCGACCAGTACGGTCGCGTGGGCACCGGCAGCAGCCGTCGCGAAACCCTGGATCGCCAGGACAATGCCCTGCTGCCCCTGGCCGGTGTCGTGTTCCAGGCCACCGATGCGCTGTCGCTCTACGGCAACTATAGCCGCTCCTTTGTCCCGAACACCCAGGATGGCTCCGGCAATACCTTCGATCCGGAGGAAGGCCGTAGCTACGAAGTGGGGGCCAAGTACGACCTCGCACCCGGGCTCAATCTGAACGTGGCGCTCTATGACATTGAAAAGACCAATGTTGTCGTGCCGACCGGTAGGCTCAATGTCAGCGAAGCCGCCGGCAAGGTCGGCTCCCGCGGCGTGGAAGTGGATCTCACCGGTCGCCTGGCCGAACGCTGGGACATGGTCGCCACCTATGCCTACAACAAGACCAAGGTGCTCGACGACCCCAGCAACGAAGGCAATCGCCTGACCCAGGCACCCGAGCACAGCGGCAGTCTCTATCTGACCCATCACCTGCTGGTACCGTCCAACCTGGGTGGCTGGCACCTCGGTGGCGGCGCCCGCTACGTCGGCGAGCGCGCCGGCGATGCGGCCAACAGCTTCTACATGAGCAGCTACACCGTGGCCGACGCCTTCCTGCGTTGGGACCTGCCGGTGACCGGCTACCAGACCCGGCTGCAGCTGAACGTGGATAACCTGTTCGACAAGGAATACTACCCGTCGAGCGCCAACAGCCCGCTGCAGGTGGCCGTGGGTGAGCCGCGGACGGCGCGGCTGAGTGCCACGGTGAGCTTCTAAGCCAGCGGCCTGCCCTCACCCCAGCCCTCTTCCAGGGGGAGAGGGGGTAAAGAATGCCAGCCCCGTGTTGATGCTCTATCCTAGCCGCCCCGCCGTGGGGCCTCGGCCCGCCTGGCGGGCCTCTTTCGGTCTTCAGCCAGTCCCCGTCATGCTCGATCGCCGCGCCCTTCTGCAATTCGCCGCCGGTACCGCCCTGCTCGCCGGGCTGCCGGGTCGGGTATGCGCACGTGCGTCGGCGGCGGATGGTGAATTCCCGCGGCAGGTGGAGCATGTGGTGGGCAGCACCCTTATCCCACGCCAACCCCAGCGGGTGGCCGTGATCTCCACCGGCCAGCTGGACGCCGCTCTAAGCCTGGGCGTGATCCCGGCCGGCACCACCCGGGTGGACAATCGCGACCTGGCGCCCGGCTATCTGCGCACCGTCCTCGCCAGCCGCGCCAGCGAGCTGGACGCCATGGTCGACCTGGGCAGTCGTCAGGCGCCGGATCTGGAAGCCCTGGCGCGCCTGGCGCCGGATCTCATCGTGCTCAATCGCACCGTGCTCAAGGCCGGCGGCCTGGAGCTGTTTTCGCGCATCGCCCCCACGGTGGTGGCGCGCGGCACCGGTGGCAACTGGCGGCCGGACTTCCTGGTGCTGGCTGATGCCCTGGGGCGGCGCCAGCAGGCCGAGCGCCTGCTGGCGGAGCTGGATCGGGATCTCGCCGGCCTGGCGCAGCGCTTCGGCGCCCAGCCACCCTCCGCCTCCCTGCTGTTTTCCAGCGGCGCGCGACTGCGCCTGATGGGCGCGGATTCCTTTGCCGGCGGGCTGCTGCAGGCGATGGGCGTGACCCGTCCGGCGGCGCAGCGCTTCAAGGGCACCTCGCGGGATGTCAGCCCCGAGTTGTTGGATCTGGCCGACGCCGACTGGCTGTTCTACGCCGAGCAGGGCACCGCCCTGGCCAGCCTGGCGCGGCAACCGCTGTGGCCGCGGCTGACTGCGGTGCGTCAGTCCCGGGCCGTTCGCGTGGATACCGACGCCTTCTATCTCAACGCCGGGCCCCTCGCCGCCCGCCAGGTGATCGGCACGGTCGCCGGCGCCCTGGGGATGACATGACCCCGCCGGCCCGCCCCGCGCCTCTTGCACAACGGGCATCCGCCGCCCGCGGTGGCCTGGTGCTGGTCCTGCTGCTGATCGTCCTGGCGCTGGCGGTGGTGGCGAGTCTGGGCATAGGCGCACGGTCGCTGTCGGCGGCGCAGATCCTGCACCTGCTCGTCGCGCCCGATGACTCCACCGAGGCCGTGGTGCTCTGGCAGCTGCGTCTGCCACGCACCCTGCTCGGACTGCTGGTGGGTGCGGCCCTGGGCCTGGCCGGTGCCCTGATGCAGGCGCTGACGCGCAATCCTCTGGCCGACCCCGGACTGCTGGGCATCAACGCCGGGGCGGCCTTCGCCGTGGTGGCCGGGCTGTCGCTGCTGGGGCTGGACGATGCCCCGACGCGCCTGGCCTGTGCCCTGCTGGGCGCGGCCCTGGCCGCCGGCCTGGTCTATCTGCTCGGTGGCAGTGCCCCGGCCCGCGGTCAGCCCATACGGTTGATCCTGGCCGGCATCGCCCTGAGCGCCAGCCTCAACGCCTGCACCGGCATCATCACCCTGTTCGACAGCGCGGTGTTCGACAGTTATCGCTTCTGGGCGGTAGGCGCCCTGAGCGGCCAGACGCCAGGTGGCGCCCTCGGCATCCTGCCGCTGCTGCTGATCGGCCTGCTGCTGGGCCTACCCCTGGGATGCCGGCTCAATGCCCTGGCCCTGGGCGACGACCTCGGTCGCGCCCTCGGCGCCCGCCCCGGACAACTGCGGCTGCTCGCCTTCGTCGCCATCGTGCTGCTGTGCGGCGCCGCCACTGCGGTGGCCGGACCCATCGGCTTTCTCGGCCTGGTAGTGCCCCACGCCTTGCGCCTGCTGGTGGGCGCCGACTGGCGCTGGATCCTGGCGCTGGCGCCCCTGGCCGGAGCCAATCTGCTGTTGCTGGCCGATACCCTGGGCCGCCGCGTGGCCCTGCCGGGCGAGCTGGAGGCGGGAATCGTCTGCGCCCTGCTCGGCACCCCGGTGCTCCTCGCGCTGATCATCCGTTCCGCCCGGCGGGTGCGCCCTTGAGTCGCCATCGCTTCGCCCCCCGCCGCTCGGCGCGCTTCAAGGCCTGCCTGTTGCTGCTCCTGCTGGCGGCCATCGGTATCTGTGCCCTGACCCTCAGCGGCGGCGCCTTCGCTCCGGCGCCGCACCGGGTGGCGGCCACCCTGCTCGGTCGGGGCGACGCCCTGGCCAGTCTGATCCTGCTGGAGCTGCGCCTGCCGCGACTACTGGCGGCCTTTGGCGTCGGCGCGGCCCTGGGTGCCAGCGGTGCCATCTTCCAGCGGCTGGCGCGCAATCCCCTGGCCAGTCCGGATCTGGTGGGCTTCACCGTCGGCTCGGCCAGCGGTGCGCTGATCACCCTGCTCTGGCTGCAACTGGGCGGCGCGGCGCTGATGCTGGGCGCCCTCAGCGGCGGTCTCCTGGCCGCGGTACTGGTGGCCGGACTCGCCGCCCTGGCCGGCATCCGCGGCGAGCGGATGATCCTGCTGGGCATCGCCATCAGCGCCCTGCTCGCCTCGCTCAACGAATACCTGCTGACCCGCGCCGAGCTGGACGAAGCCCAGGAGGCCCGGCTCTGGCTGTTCGGCAGCCTGGACATGCTGACCTGGAGCCGCACCCTGACCCTGCTCGCCGGCTGCCTGTTGCTGCTGCCGCTGGCCGCCTGGCTGGCGCGCCGGCTGCGCCTGCTGGAGCTGGGCGACGACCTGGCCCGCGCCCTAGGCCTGGCCGTACTGCCCAGCCAGAATCTGCTGTTGGCCGTCGCCGTGGCCCTGGCCGCCCTGGCCATCGCCACCGCCGGCCCCATCGGCTTCGTCGCCCTGGCGGCGCCCCAACTGGCCCGTCGCCTAACCCGCAGCGCCGATCTGGGTATCCTCGCCCCCGCCCTGCTCGGCGCCTGCCTCACCGCCCTGGCCGATCTGCTGGCCCAGCGGTTGCTGGCGCCCTTCCAGATTCCGGTCGGGTTGCTCACCGGCGCCCTGGGCGGCCTCTATCTGATCTTCCTGCTGAGCCGCGAATGGCGGCGGACCTCATGAGCCAAGACGCCCCCTCCAGCCGCCTCGCCGCTCACGGCCTTACCGTGGGCTACGGCGGCCAGCCGATCTGCGCCGACCTCGATGTGCGGCTGCCCGATGGCCGCTTCACCGTCATCATCGGTCCCAATGGCTGCGGCAAGTCGACCCTGCTGCGCAGCCTGGCGCGGCTGATCCGCCCCAGTGCCGGCGAGGTACGCCTGGACGGCCGGCTGATCCAGGACCTGCCGACCCGCGAGGTGGCCCGTCGCATCGGCCTGCTGCCGCAGAGCGCCGTGGCGCCGGACGACATCCTGGTCAGCGATCTGGTGGCGCGTGGGCGCCATCCCCATCGCCAGGCCTTCGCCGGCTGGACGGATGCCGACGAGCGCGCGGTGCAGCACGCCCTGGAAGCCACCAATACCCTGGAACTGGCCGAGCGGGCGGTGGACAGCCTGTCCGGCGGCCAGCGCCAGCGCGTCTGGATCGCCCTGGCACTGGCCCAGGAGACCCCGTTGCTGCTGCTCGACGAGCCCACCACCTACCTGGACATCGCTCACCAGGTGGAGCTGATGGAGTTGCTCTGCCGGCTCAATCGCGAGGGTGGTCGCACCCTGGTGGCGGTGCTGCACGACCTCAATCAGGCCTGTCGCTACGCCGACCACATCATCGCCCTGCGCGCCGGGCGCATCCTCGCCGAGGGGCCACCGGCGGAAATCGTCACGCCCGAGCTGATCGAGGCGCTGTACGGCCTCAAATGCGCGGTGATCGAGAATCCCCTGGCGGGCACGCCGCTGGTGATTCCTTACTAGGCCTGGCCGTTGGGCTTCGACGGTGAAGCCGTATCAGCCCAACCTACGAGAGCGATGCCGGATCTTGTCGGACGACCTTGCAGGTGCTCCACTGGCGGTTCAGAACAACAACGGAGCCCGCCATGCATATCGTCATCCCCGACGACTACCAGCACGTCGTCGAAACCCTGGATTGCTATCCCTTGCTCCAGCGCGCCGGGCACCAGGTGACGCTCTATCACGACGCCGAGCGCGATCCCCAGGTGCTGGTGGAGCGCTTCCGCGATGCCGATGCCCTGGTGCTGACCCGCGAGCGCACCCGTATCGACGCCGAGCTGCTGGCGCACCTGCCGCGGCTCAAGCTGATCAGCCAGACCGGCAAGGCCACCGCCCATCTCGACGTGGCCGCCTGCACTCACCAGGGCGTGGCGGTCTGCGAAGGCAGCGGCTCGCCGGTCTCCACCGCCGAGTTGACCTGGACCCTGATCCTCATGGCCCGCCGCCGGCTCAAGCCGGCCATCGACGCCCTCTATGCCGGGCGCTGGCAGGTCAACCTGGGCGAACGGCTGGATGGACAGATCCTCGGCATTTGGGGCTACGGCAAGATCGGTCAGCGCCTGGCGCGCTACGGCCAGGCCTTCGGCATGCCGGTGCTGGTCTGGGGCAGCGAGGCCTCGCGCGCCCGCGCCGAAGCCGACGGCCACCGCGCGGCCGCCAGCCAGGAGGCTTTCTTCGCCGAGGCCGATGTCATCAGCCTGCACCTCAGATACAGCGAGCGCAGCCGCGGCTGCGTGCGCGCCGAGGACCTGGCGCGGATGAAGAAGAGCGCCCTGCTGGTCAACACCGCCCGCGCCGGCCTGATCGAACCCGGCGCCCTGCTCACGGCGCTGGAACGGGGGCATCCCGGCCAGGCGGCGCTGGATGTCTTCGAGCAGGAACCCGTGGCACCGGATGACCCCTTGCTCGCCCACCCCAAGGTGCTCTGCACGCCGCATCTGGGCTATGTGGAAAAGCACAGTTACGAGCTCTATTTCGGCGAGGCCTTCGCCAACCTGGTGGGCTTCTTCGCGGGTGAACCGACGGGTGTCGCCAACCCGGAGGTATTGGGGCGGTAGCTTCGATACACACGCCAAGGCGGCAGCGTTTTCACCACCTTGGCTTAGTTGTATCCGGTAGGTTTCGACGATGGAGCCGTCTCAGCACCAACCTACGGCACCCTGGCGAGCCGACGTAGGTTGGCGCTGAGCGCAGCGAAGCCCAACAATCCACGGCGCGGTCCGGCGTTGGGCTTCGACGGTGGAACCGTCTCAACGCCAACCTACGGAAGCCGCTCCCTTACCGCGGCGGCGAAGGCGGCCGGGGCTTCCTGGGGGATGTTGTGGCCGCAGCGTGGCAGCACCTCGTAGCGGAAAGATCCATGGAAATGCCGCGCCACGGCAGCCTCGCCCTGCACCGGGGTCACCCCGTCGTCCGCGCCGGCCAAGACCGTGGTGGGCACACTGATGGGCGGCTGCGCGGCGAGCCGGTGCTCGGTCTCGGCATAAGCCGGATCGTCCGGTGCCAGGCCGTAGCGGTGGCGATAGGAGTGGATCACGGTGTCGACGAAATCGGGATTGTCGAAGGCCGCGGCGGTAAGCGCGTAGGTGGCGTCGCTGAAGCGCCAGCTGGGCGACCACAGTGACCAGAGCAGTCGGCAGAAGTCGTGACGATGTTCCGCCAGGCCTGCGCGGCCCCGCTCACCGTGGAAGTAGTACTGGTACCAATAGCGCAGCTCCGCCGCCGGCTCGGCCGGCTGGGTCGCCGCGGCGGCGATGTCCTGGATCGGATAGCCGTCGCCCAGCACCAGCCCCGCGACCCGTTCCGGCCAGAGCGCGGCCACGATACCGGCGGCGCGACCGCCCCAGTCATAGCCAGCCAAGGTCGCCCGCTCGAGACCCAGGGCATCGAGCAGCGCCAGGACGTCATGGGCCAGGGCGGCCTGCTGGCCGGAGCGCGGGGTGTCGGCGCTCAGATAGCGCGTCGTGCCATAGCCACGCAGGTAGGGCACATAGACCCGGCAGCCCTGCGCAGCCAGTTCTTCAGCCACCTCGTCATAGGCATGGATGTCGTAGGGAAAGCCGTGCAGCAGCAGGACCGGCGGACCAGTTTCCGGTCCTTGGACCTGATAGGTCACGTCCAATACGCCTGCCTGGATGGAGGTGAGCATGGGAGTTCTCCGCAAAGGGGCTCTAGAGCGGAGACTCAGGTGGGCTTGGGAGTTCCCGACGTCGAGGCGTCGGGGAAAACGCCAGGCGGTTTTCCATCCTATGGCGATCCAAGAGCATCGCGGCCATGGGCCGCTCCTACGGGAGTATCCGCTTCCCGTAGGAGCGGTCGCTACGACGCACCGGCATGGCCGCGATCAGCGACGTAGGTTGGCGCTGAGCGCAGCGAAGCCCAACATTCCACGGTGCGGCCTGGCGCTGGGCTTCGACGATGAAGCTGTCTCGACCCAACCTACGGGTCTTCCGCCCAGGATGACCTGACTACCCCGCCAGATACCGTCCGATCAGGATCGCCAGCGACGTAGGTTGGGTTGAGCGCAGCGAAGCCCTACGCGGGGATCCGGCCCCGTTGGGCTTCGACGATGGAGCTGTCTCAACCCAACCTACGGGTCTTCCGCCCAGGATGACTTGACTACCCCGCCAGATACCGTCCGATCAGGGTCACGCCGGAGACCAGCACCAGCCAGGTCACCAGGCGGGTGAAGCGTTCGCGGGACAGACGTCGCTGCAGGTGGCGGCCGATCCAGCCGCCAAGCAGCATGGCCGGCAGCAGGCAGACGGCCAAGAGCAGCAGGCTGCCGTCGCTGTATGCACCGGCGATCAGCAGCAGGACGATGCGAATGGAAGCGCTGCAGCCGATGAGAAAGCTCTGGGTGCCGCGGATGGCGTTCTTGTCTTCCAGGCGGCCATTGAGATAGAGCGCATAGAGAAAACCGCCGCTGCCGAACAGGGCGCCGCAGAGGCCTCCGACGCCACCTGCGGGGATCGACCAGGCCGGCGCCAGCTGGCGAAAACCCTTGGGCGTGAGCAGGCTGTAGGTGGAATAGGCGACCACGAAGAGCCCCAGCCAGAGCATCAGCAGCCGGGCATCGGTGCGCATCAAGAGATAGGTGCCCAGGGCGGCGCCGAGCAGCAGCATGGGCAGCAATCGCTTGAGTTCGCGCCCGGCGATGGCGCGGCGATCCGGCAGCCAGTTGTGGAAGGACGCGAGGAAATCCAGCATTACCAGCAAGGGCACGATGCGCGATAGCGGCATCCAGCTGGTGAGCAAGGGACCGGCGACCAGGGCGCTGCCGAAACCGGCCACGCCAAAGATCAGGTAGGCCAGGACCACGATGGCTTCGATGAACAGCCAGTCGAGCGGGCTAAAGGCGGGAACGAGGGCAGCGAGGGTTTCGAGCATGAAAGCGCATCCTGCGACAAGAAATCGCATTCTGCGCCCCCGGAACGGCTCGTGAAAACCGCCGGCTGCCCGCGTTCACGGGAACCGGCGATCCAGAGCGACTCAGGGAATCAGGCGCTGGGCTCTAAGGCGGGTGAAGAGGTCGAGAAAGCTCGCCCGGGTGTCACGATAGCCGAAGAAGCCCAGGTCGCGGCTCTTGGTCATGTCGTTGAGGCACTCGATTTCACGGCCCAGGTCGGCGTCGCTGTGCCACCAGGAGGCGAGCTTGTCGACATCGGCCTCCACCAGGCCATGTTCCTCGGCCAGCTTGCGCCACTGCGCCGGGGCCGTGTCCTTCATCCGTGCTTCCAGCGGCATGGGCTGCTCGGGATAGGGTGCCGGCTCCAGGTCGAAGAAGGCAGCGATCTCGCTCCACAGCCAGCGCCAGCGGAAGACATCGCCATTGACGGTGTTGAAGGCCTGGTTGCGCGCCGCCGGCGCCAGGGCCGCCCACTCCAGCTGCTCGGCGAGCAGGCCGGCGTCGGTAACGTCGGTCAGGCTGTCCCACTGGGTACGGGAGCCGGGAAAGACGAAGGGTTGGCCGGTGGCCTTGCACAGGGAGGCGTAGACTGCCAAGGTCAGGCCCATGTTCATGGCGTTGGTGCCCTTGGCCTGGCCGATCATGCTGTGGGAGCGGTGCACGCTCCAACCGAAGCCATGCCGTTCGGCGGCGGCGAAGAGGATGTCTTCCAGGGTGTAGTAGAAGTTGGCACCGGGCTGGCGCGGCTCGCTTTCGCGGAAGGGCGTCTCGGCCTTGCCGCTGCCGTATTCCTCGAAGGAGCCCAGGTAATGCTTGGTACCGGTGACCAGCGCCAGGTGCTGCAGCGGCGCGCCGTCCAGGGCCTGGCAGAGGTTGTTCATCATGGCGCCATTGGCCTCGACGTTTTCCTTCTCGGTGTCACGGCGGGTCCAGGTGCAGAAGAACACATGGCTGATCGGCAGGCCGGCCAGGGCCTGGCGGGTGGACTCGGCGTCGAGCAGGTCGGCGGCCACCGGGATGACGCCTTCCTGGGCCACGGGTTTGCGGGCCAGACCATAGACGGTCCAACCCGAGGCCACCAGGGTATGAGCCAGGTTGTAGCCGGAAATGCCGGTGACGCCGACGATAAGAGCGGTGCCCTTGCGCATGAAACCTCCAGATAGGGAAGAAAAGGGGCCTGCGGCAGTGCAGGCGCTGTAGATAAGGGAGTGCCTTGTCTCAGGGTTGATTCCAGCCTATTGGAGAATTAACGGCGTATCCTGGGTATAAATTCCTATTTAATAGGAATCAGATTCCATAATAGGAAGCCAGCCTTGTATTCCTCTGAACGCCTCAAGGGCCTCGACGTCTTCGTCACCGTGGCCGATCTCGGCAGCTTCACCGCGGCCGGCGAGCGCCTCAATCTCACCGGTTCGGCCATCGGCAAGAGCGTGGCGCGACTGGAAAGCCGACTGGGCGTGCGGCTGTTCCAGCGCACCACCCGCCGTCTGCGCCTGACCGAGGCCGGCGCCAGTTTCTATCGCACCTGCACCGGGGTGCTGGCCGAGCTGGAACAGGCCGAGCTGGGGCTGACCGCGCAGGACGGCGAGCCCCATGGCCGGGTGCGCATCGACCTGCCCGCTTCCTATGGCCGCCTGCACGTACTGCCGCTGATCCTGGAGCTGCTGCATCGTTACCCCCTGCTGCAACCGGATCTGTCGCTGTCGGATCGCTTCGTCGATCCGGTCCACGAGGGCATCGACATCCTGGTGCGCATCGGCGGCTCCGACGCCTGGCCGGCCAGCCTGGGGCATCGCTTCCTGGGCACCCAGCGCCAGGTCTTTTGCGCCGCTCCGGCCTATCTCGCCCAGCATGGCCGACCCCAGACCCCAGCCGACCTGGTCGAGCACCAGTGCATCGGCTTTCGCCAGGCCGACGGCCTGATCAGCCCCTGGCAGTTGCGCGGCGAGCAGCCGGGCGACAGCGAACGCTGGATCTTCCAGCCACGCCTGGTGGTAGGCGATGGCGAAGGCGAGGTGCTGGCCGCCCTGGCCGGCCATGGCATCGCCCAGTTGCCGACCTGGCTGATCGGCACGCACCTGGCCAGTGGCGCCCTGGTCGATGCGCTGCCCGAACATGGCGTCGAGGGCTCGCCGATCAACCTGGTATGGCCACGCAGTCGCGAGACCCTGCCACGGGTCCGGCTGCTGCTCGATCACCTGGCCACCCGGCTGTTGCCCACCGTGGCGCCCAGGCTGTCCCGCTAGGCACGACCGGTCGACGGCGGGCCGTGGCAAGGGCGGGAACATCTGCTCTGGCACCCCGGTCGTAAGACCTCGTGCCCTGCCCGCCCATGAGTTCCATTGATGGGCGGCATGACCGATATCGAGACGATCGATTGGTGCCGCCGTGCCTGGCTGCGCAGGATCGACGGTTTGCTAGCTGGCCAGGCCCGCCTGGCCGCCCCGCTCCACCCTGCAGTTCCACCATCTAGATGAGGTATCTCATGAGCCAAGCCCAAGGCTACGCTGCCCAGTCCGCCGACCAGCCCCTGGCGCCCTTCTCCTTCGAGCGGCGCGAACCCGGCGCCCACGACGTGCAGATCGACATCCTCTTCTGCGGCGTCTGCCATTCCGACCTGCACACCGCGCGCAACGAGTGGAACAACACCCTCTATCCGTCCGTGCCCGGCCACGAGATCGTCGGTACCGTCACCGCGGTCGGTGCCCACGTGAAGAACTTCAAGGTCGGCGACAGCGTCGGCGTCGGCTGCATGGTCGACAGCTGCCAGCACTGCGCGCCCTGTGATGCCGGCGAAGAGTCCTATTGCGAGAACGGCTTCACCGGCACCTACAACGGCAACCTCTACGGTGGCAGCGAAAACACCCAGGGCGGCTACTCCGACCACATCGTGGTCAACGAGAAGTTCGTGCTCAAGGTGAGCCACACCGAGAACCTGGCCGCCGTGGCGCCGCTGCTCTGCGCCGGCATCACCACCTACTCGCCGCTGGCCCACTGGAAGGTCGGCCCGGGCAAGAAGGTCGGCATCGTCGGTCTGGGTGGCCTCGGCCACATGGGCGTGAAGATCGCCCACGCCATGGGTGCCCACGTGGTGCTCTTCACCACCAGCGCCAACAAGAAGGACGACGCCCTGCGTCTGGGCGCCGACGAGGTGGTGGTGTCGAAGAACGAAGACGAGATGGCCGCGCACGCCAACAGCTTCGACTTCATCCTCAATACCGTGGCCGCGCCGCACAACCTGGACGCCTTCCTCACCCTGCTCAAGTGGGACGGCACCATGACCCTGGTCGGCGTACCCGCCGAGCCGCACCCGGCGCCCAGCGTCTTCAACCTGGTGATGAAGCGCCGCCAGCTGGCCGGCTCGCTCATCGGCGGCATCCGCGAGACCCAGGAGATGCTGGACTTCTGCGCCAAGCACGGCATCGTTTCGGACATCGAGCAGATCGCCATCCAGGACATCAACCACGCCTATGAGCGCATGCTCAAGAGCGATGTGAAGTATCGCTTCGTGATCGACATGCAGAGCCTCAAGCAGGGCCAGACCGCGGCCTGATCCCACGCTCCGCTCCGCTGACAACGCCCGCGCCCGTCGCGGGCGTTGTCATTTCCGGTAACGCATTTTTGCTGTGACCTGCGGTCTTATCGATAGCAAAGATCAGGAGGCAAGCGCCATGCAGTGGGACAAGGGACAACGTAGCGACAACGTGCAACAGGCCAGCGGCGGACGCGGCATGAAGATCGGCGGCGGCCTGGGCCTGGGTGGCGTGGCCCTGGTGGTGGTGTTCGGCCTGCTCAGCGGCCAGAGTCCGACGCAGATCCTCGGCAACCTGATCAGCCTCAGCGGCCAGAGCGCGCCCAGCCAGCAGGAGACCACCGCCCCGGCCGACAATCGCCAGGTGGACTTCGTCCGCGTGGTGCTGGGTGAGACCGAAAACACCTGGACGCGCATCTTCCAGGCGCATGGCGAGCAGTACCAGCCGCCCAAGCTGGTGCTGTTCAACGGCCAGGTGCAATCCGGTTGCGGTGGCGCCACCGCGGCCAGCGGCCCCTTCTATTGCCCGGTGGACAGCAAGGTCTACCTGGACCTGACCTTCTTCCAGGAACTGCAGCAGCGCTTCGGCGCCGACGGCGACTTCGCCCGCGCCTACGTCATCGCCCACGAGGTGGGCCACCATGTGCAGAACCTCACCGGCACCACGGGCAAGATGGAAGCGGCGCGCCGCCGCGGTATTCCCACCGAGGGTGCCACCGGGTTGTCGGTGCGCCTGGAATTGCAGGCCGACTGCTATGCCGGGGTCTGGGCCAACGACGCCCAGAAGCGGCTGAACTGGCTGGAGCCGGGTGACCTGGAGAAGGCGCTGAACGCCGCCAACGCCATTGGCGACGACCGTCTGCAACGCCAATCCCAGGGTCGCGTGGTACCGGATTCCTTTACCCACGGCAGCTCCGCGCAACGGGTCAAGTGGTTCCGCACCGGCTTCGACAGTGGCAAGGTGGAGAGCTGCGACACCTTCGCCGCCAAGGCGCTCTGACCTCTAGCGGGAGATCCCCGATGCGTCGCCTGCTCGCGTTGTGCCTGGCCCTGGCCTGGGGCTCCGCCCTGGCGGCGCCCCCTGAGGGGGTCGCCCGTATCGTCAGCGACCGGCTGCCGATCGGCCAGGCACAGGCCGCGCTGCAGCTGTCCACCGACTGGGACCGGCCCCATCCGGAAATACACCGCGCCCTGGTCATCGTGCATGGCCGCCTGCGCAACGCCGCGACCTATTTCCGCTCAGGCGAAACGGCCACGGCAGCGGCCGGTGCCACGGCGGACACCCTGGTGATCGCCCCGCAATTCCTCAACGAAACGGACGTCCGGCGTCATCGACTGCCGGACACCCTGCTGCGCTGGCAAGGCAATGCCTGGATGGGCGGCGAGCCCGCCCTGGGTCCGCAACCGCTGAGCAGCTTCGCGGTGTTCGACGCCCTGCTCGCCCGCCTGGCGGACCGCCAGCGCCTGCCCAATCTGCAGGAGGTGGTGATCGCCGGGCATTCCGGCGGTGGCCAGGTGGTGCAGCGCTACGCCGTGCTCGGCCAGGGCGAGCGCGCCCTCGCCGCCACGGGCATCCGCCTGAGATACGTGGTGGCCAATCCGTCGTCCTATGCCTATTTCGATGCCCGCCGTCCGGATGCCCAGGGCCGGCCCGTGCCCTTCGCCGGCGCGGCCAGTTGCCTAGATTTCGACACCTGGAAATACGGCATGCAGGGTCTACCGGCCTATGCCGAGGGACGGACCGCCACCCGTCTGGAACAGCACTATGCAGGGCTGGACATCACCTACCTGCTCGGCGCCGAGGACACCGACCCCAACCATCCGGCGCTGGACAAGGGTTGCGCCGCCGAGGCCCAGGGCCCCTATCGTCTAGCCCGCGGACTGAACTACTACCGTTACCTGCAGGGCCGTCATCCGGAGCTGCGCCAGCAGCTGGTGGAGGTGCCGGGCGTCGGTCACAACGGCGATGCCCTTTTCACCTCGCCCGAGGGTCGTCGGGCGCTGTTCGGCGCTGGCGGCTAGCGCTCAACCTTCCAGGGTTTCGGGCTTGCCCAGCAGCTCCTGTACCCGGTCGACCAGGACCTCCAGGGTGAAGGGCTTGCCCAGCACGGCCATCCGCTCGCCGACCAGGGGCACGGGTGGCGCGTTGCCCGCCGCATAACCGGTGATGAAGAGGATCGGCAACTGCGGTCTGAGAGTACGGGCCGCGTTGGCCAGCAAGCGGCCGTTAAGCCCCGGCAGCCCGACATCGGTGATCAATAGGTCGAAGCCTTCGCCTTCGCGCAGCGCTGCCAGGGCCGCTTCGGCATCGACGGCGTCGCGATACCGCCAGCCCAGTTCGACGAACAGCTGCACCAGCAACGCGCGGATGACCGCGTCGTCTTCCACCAGCAGCACCCGGACGCTGGGTAGCGCACGGTCGGTCGTGGCGCTGGAGAGCGCAAGCGGCGCGCGGATCGGCGGGGCCGGATGACGCGGCAGCAGCAGGCTCACCCGGCAGCCCTGTCCTGGCGCACTGGTCACGCTCACCTGGCCCCGGGACTGGCGGACGAAGCCATAGATCATGGACAGCCCCAGGCCCGAGCCCTGGCCCACCGGCTTGGTGGTGAAGAAGGGCTCGAAGACTCGTTCCAGCACCTCCGGCGCCATGCCCACGCCATCGTCGTCGACCTCGATCAGCAGATAGTCGCCCGTTGGCAGCGCCGGATCCCCGTCAGGCTGCACCCAATTGCGCGCACCTATGGTCAGGGTGCCCCCCGCCGGCATGGCATCGCGGCTGTTGATGGCCAGATTGAGCAGGGCGTTTTCCAGCTGGTGCGGATCGGCGTCGACCGGCCAGAGCCCGGCGTCCAGCTCGAGCTGGCAGCGGATCTGCGGCCCCAGGCTGTGCCGCAGCAACTCCTGGAAGTCGCCGATCAGCCGGGCGACGTCGACCGCCTGGGGATTGAGCGTCTGGCGCCGGGAGAAGGCCAGCAGCCGATGGGTGAGACTGGCGCCCCGCCCTACCGACTGGGTGGCGGTGTCGAGCAGGTTGCCGACCCCGGCCAGGACCTCCGGTGCCAGGCGGCGGCGCAGGAGATCCAGGCTGGCCTGGATGCCGGCCAGCAAGTTGTTGAAGTCATGGGCGATGCCGCCGGTGAGCTGCCCCACGGCTTCCATCTTCTGCGCCTGGCGCAGCAGCTCCTCGGCCTGGGCGCGACTGTGCATCTCTTCGCGCAGCTGGCGATTGGTCTCTTCCAGCTCGGCGGTACGCGCCTGCACCTGGACCTCCAGGGTAGCGCGCTCGCGGCGCAAAGCCTCCTCGGCCTCGCGACGGTCATCGATGTCTTCGCTGGTGCCGTACCAGCGGATCACGGCGCCCGCCGCATCGCGGCGCGGATAGGCACGGGTACGCAGCCAGCAATGGCTACCATCCGCCACCCGCACCCGGTGTTCGCGGTCGTAGGCCTGACCGGCGCTGCACGCCACGTCCCAGGCCTGCCGGGTCGCCTGGCGATCGTCCGGATGCACCACCGTCCAAAAGCTATCGGCTTCCAGCATCGGCTGGCCGGTCAGCTGCTGCCAGCGCGGCGAAAAGACCATGTGCTGACCGCTGGGATCGCAGGTCCAGGTGTACTGGGGATTGAGTTCCACCAGGTGCCGATAGTGATCTTCGCTCTCGCGCAGCTGCAGATCCGCCTGATGGCGCTCGATGGCCAGGGCGGCGGTCTCGGTGACCAGGCGGAAGGCGTCGCGCTCGGCGGCCAGCGGGCGCCGCGGCTCGAGGAAATAGTTGGCGAAGGTGCCCAGTAACCGACCGTCCAGGGCCAACAGCGGCATCGACCAGCAGGCCCGCAGGCCATAGCGCAGCGCCAGGTCGCGCGCGCCGGCCCACAGCGGATCGCCGGCGATGTCCGCGACATAGACGGCTTCGCGGCGGTAGGCGGCGGTGCCACAGGAACCCGCCAGCGGGCCGATCTCCAGCCGCCCGAGATCGCGGCTGTAGGCGTCCGGCAGACTGGGCGCGATGCCGTCCTGCAGATAACGGCCATCCTCGCTGAGCAACAGGATGCAGGCGTGCAGGCGGACCTGGGCCAGGACCTCCACCCGTTGCAGCAGCGTGTGCAGCACCTGGGTCAGGGGCAGGCCGGTGGCAAGGCTTTCCAGCGTCTGACGCTCGTACTGGCGCAGATCGCCGGAGGCTGGCTGATCGCTCGAAGGCGTGTGGAGGCTCATACGGCTGGCCCGACCTGAATCCGAAGCCGGCATCTTAGCCAGCGGCCAGGCAAACAACAGACTATTTACGCCTAACGGACAAATTTCCAGCGTCAGAGCGCCGCCAGGATATCCGCACAGGTCTCGAAGCGCTGGTCACGCGCCGCGGGCCAGGGATCACCGGGCTGATTGACCTGCAAGGTGCGACACCCCACCGCCCGCCCACACTCCAGGTCGTAGCGGTGATCACCGACCATCACCAGGCTGGCGGGCGCCACCCGCCAGCGTTCGGCCAGCCGCAGCAGACCGCCCGGATCTGGTTTGGGCGCCGCCTCGTCGCGACCCAGTACGGCAGGCGGATCGAAGCAGTCCTCCAGGCCGATGGCGGCCAGGGTCAGCAGTGCCAGGTCGCGAGCATTGCGGGTCAGGATGCCCAGGTGGCAGCCGCGCTCATGCAGCGCGCGCACCAGCTCCACCGCGCCCGGCGCCGGGCGGGCGGCCACCGCCAGTTCGCGCTCGTGCTCGAACAGCCAGGCGTGCTTGGCCTCGCGCTCGGTGGCGGGCAGCTCGGCCAGGTGGTGGAGGATGTCGGCCTGCTCGGGAATGCCCAGGTGCCGGCGAATGGCGGCGAAGTCGTGTACCGCCAGGGTCAGGGTGCCATCCATATCGAACACCCAGTGGCTGAGGTGGCGCAGCGTCATGCAGAGATCCTTTGGCGAGGGTGACCTTCGGGCACTTTGAGGGAACCCCCGTCACCCGTGGTCCGTCTGGTGGAGACAACCTTCTGCAGGAGTCTACCCATGACGACGACCGTTCGGGCGCTACTTTTCGATGTCTTCGGCACCGTGGTGGATTGGCGCGGCAGTCTGGTCACCGGTCTGCAAGGATTGTCCGCCAAGCACGGCGTCCAGGGCGACTGGGAGCGGCTGGCCGATGCCTGGCGCGCCGAAGCCTATGAAGCCATCCTGCCGCAGATCGCCGCCCGCAGCCTGCCCTGGCTGCCCCTCGACGAAGTCCATCGTCTGGCGCTGGACGAATTGCTGCCACGCCACGGCCTGGTCGGCCTGACCACCGCCGAGGTGGCCTGGATCAATCGCCTCTGGCACCAGCTGACGCCCTGGCCCGATGCTGTACCGGGTCTCACGCGGCTGCGCCAGGGTTATCCGGTCTGCGCCCTGTCCAATGGCAATGTCAGCCTGCTGCTGGACATGGCCCGCCACGCCGGGCTGCCCTGGGACATGCTGTTCGGCGCCGATCTTTTCAAGCGCTACAAACCGGCCGCGGAGGTCTACCTGGGCGCCTGCGCCCTGCTCGACCTGCAACCGGAACAGGTGATGCTCTGCGCCGCCCACAATGGCGACCTGCAGGCGGCCAAGGAGCTGGGCCTGGCCACCGCCTTCATCCAGCGCCCACGGGAAAAGGGTCCGGCGGGTGGCGAGGTGTCCAGCGGCGGCTGGGATCTGGAAGCGAGCGACCTGCAGGACCTCGCCGACCAGTTGGGCATGGCGGCCATCGAGCGAGATCCGGCGGAGCCCGAGGCCGGCGATTGAGCGCGGCCCGGGCGCTTCGGTATCCTGCCGGATACCTTTCGCCAGGGCATCGCCATGGGTTTTCTCGACAAGCTGCGCAAGAAACGTGAACGCCAGGCGCTGGCCGCCCTGCCCCGCCTGCACCAGCGCACGGCGCGCCTGCGCCGCGAGCTGCCCGACTATGAGATCGGTGCCGGCACCTACGGCGCGCCCAGGGTGTTCGATCTCAAGGAAGGCGCCACCCTGCGCCTGGGACGCTACACCTCCATCGCCGAGGGCGTGCGCATCCTGCTCGGCGGCCTCCACCGGCTGGACTGGGTGACCACCTACCCCTTCCCTGCCTTCGTCGACGATCTGGCCCATATCACCGACTACGGCGGTACGCGCGGCGATGTGGTGATCGGCAGCGACTGCTGGATCTGCACCGATGCGCTGATCCTCTCCGGCGTCACCATCGGCCATGGCGCCGTGGTCGCCGCCGGTGCCGTGGTCACCCGCGACGTGCCGCCCTATGCGGTGGTGGGCGGCAATCCGGCGCGCTTCATCCGCTGGCGCTTTCCCGAAGCCACCTGCCAGGCGCTGCTCGACATCGCCTGGTGGGACTGGCCCGAAGCCGAGATCCTGGCTGCCGGCGAACACCTGTGCAGTGCCGATATCGAGGGCTTCATCGCCTACGCGCGGGCGCGCCATCCGGCGCCCTGAAGCCGTCGCCTGGAACTCGGAACCGCTCCCAGGGTTCACCTTCATTAGTCACTCCGTTGAAGGTTCTCCATGGAAGCGCTCGATCTGTTGCAATGGCCGGCCATGGCCATCACCCTGCTCGCCGCCTGGCTGGTGGCCTCTCAGCGTCAGGGCCGGCGCAACCTGGGCTTCTGGGTCTTCCTGCTGAGCAACGGCCTGTGGATCGCCTGGGGCCTGCAGGCCGAGGCCTATGCCCTGATCGTGCTGCAGCTGGGCCTGGCGGCGATGAATCTGCGCGGGGTGCGCCGCAACGCCGGCGAAGCGCCGGCTGCTGCGGTCGCGGAGGCCTCGGGCAGGGCATAATGACCGGCCCTGCGTCAGACGGCCCCCGCCCATGCAGTACAGCGTCACCCCCATCGGCCACGTCCGCTCCTGCTTCAAGGAGAAATTCGCCATTCCCCGGCAACCCGCGCTGGCCCCGGCCGCCCGTGGCGTGCTGGAACTGCTGCCGCCCTTCGACCGGCCCGAAGCGGTCGCGGGTCTGGAAGGCGTCAGCCATGTCTGGCTGCTGTTCCTGTTCCATCAGGCGCTAGAAAGCCAGCCGCGGCTGCGGGTGCGGCCACCCCGCCTGGGCGGCAATCGCTACCTGGGCGTCTTCGCCACCCGCGCCACCCATAGACCCAATGGCATCGGCCAGTCGGTGGTACGCCTCGACGGCCTGGAACCGGGACGGCTGCTGCTTTCGGGGATCGATCTGCTCGACGGCACCCCGGTATTGGACATCAAGCCCTATGTGCCCTATGCCGACAGCCCCCCGGGCGCCCACAACGCCATCGCCGAGGCGCCCCCGCCGGCCCTCGCGGTCAGTTGGGCGGACGCGGCGCGGGTCCAGGCCGAGGCCCATGGCCAGCGCCTGGGCGAGCCCCTGGCCGAACTGATCGAGCAGTGCCTGGCCCAGGATCCACGCCCGGCCTACCAGACGCCGACGCCCGAGCGGCGCTACGGGGTGCGGCTGTGGGATGTGGAGGTGCACTGGCACTATCCAACCGCGACCTCCATCCAGGTGCTGGACGTCACCGCCGCGGTCTGACACGGCCCCGTTTGCATTCCGGCGCCCGCGCCCCCAACAATGACAGTGCCGGATCGCATGAAGTGGTCCGCACCCGGCTACGGCCGCCGTTCGGCCGTATCACCGATAGGGAAGCATCTATGGCTCCAAGCAGACAGGTCATCAACGCTCAGGTCAGCCCCAAGGGCAGCCTGGAGACCCTTTCCCAGCGCGAGGTCCAGCAGCTCAGCGCCGCCGGCTCGGGCAACCTCTACCAGCTCTTTCGCCAGTGCGCCCTGGCCATCCTCAACACCGGCGCCCACAGCGACAACGCCAAGACCATCCTCGAGGCCTACCAGGACTTCGAGATCCGCATCCACCAGCAGGACCGCGGCGTGCGCCTGGAACTGGTCAACGCCCCGGCCGATGCCTTCGTCGACGGCGAGATGATCGCCAGCACCCGCGAGATGCTGTTCAGCGCCCTGCGTGACATCGTCTACACCGAGAGCGAGCAGAGCAGCCTGCGCATCGATCTGGAGAGCTCCGAGGGCATCACCGACTACGTCTTCCACCTGCTGCGCAATGCCCGCACCCTGCGCGCCGGCGTGGAGCCGAAGATGGTGGTCTGCTGGGGCGGTCACTCCATCAGCACCGAGGAATACAAGTACACCAAGAAGGTCGGCCACGAACTCGGCCTGCGCAACCTGGACATCTGCACCGGCTGCGGCCCGGGCGTGATGAAAGGCCCGATGAAGGGCGCCACCATCGCCCATGCCAAGCAGCGCCTCCAGGGCGGTCGCTACCTGGGCCTCACCGAGCCGGGGATCATCGCCGCCGAGGCACCCAATCCCATCGTCAACGAACTGGTGATCCTGCCCGACATCGAGAAGCGCCTGGAAGCCTTCGTCCGCGTCGGCCACGGCATCATCATCTTCCCGGGTGGCGCCGGCACGGCAGAGGAATTCCTCTACCTGCTGGGCATCCTCATGCACCCGGACAACACAGGCATCCCCTTTCCGGTGGTGCTCACCGGACCGCAGAGCGCCGCCCCCTACCTCGAACAGTTGCACGCCTTCATCGGCGCGACCCTGGGCGAAGCTGCCCAGCGGCACTACCAGATCGTGGTCAACGATCCGGTCGAGGTGGCCCGGCAGATGGCCCAGGGCCTCAAGGCGGTCAAGCAATTCCGCCGCGACCGCCACGATGCCTTCCACTTCAACTGGCTGCTGCGCATCGAAGAAGGCTTCCAGCGGCCCTTCGATCCCACCCACGAGAACATGGCCGCCCTGCAGCTGACCCATGCCGTGCCGCCCCATGAACTGGCCGCCAACCTGCGCCGCGCTTTTTCCGGCATCGTCGCCGGCAACGTCAAGGCCAAGGGCATTCAGCTGATCGAGGAACGCGGGCCCTACGAGATCCATGGCGATCCCGACATCATGCGGCCACTGGATCGGCTGCTGCAGGCCTTCGTCGAGCAGCACCGCATGAAGCTACCCGGCGGCGCGGCCTACGAGCCCTGCTACCGCGTGGTGAGCTGATCCGTTCGACCGGCCGTTCTGGCCGGTCTTCCCTCTCATGGGACCGTTCATCCCTCCTCCTATCGACGAACGGTCGCATTACTGGCGATATGCTATCGATAAGTCGCTAGCCAGCTATCTAGAGCGCTTCTTCTGGCGATTTTCCGCTGCGTTTCCAGATGCGCTCGTCTGAGGAAAAAATCTCGCGCACTAACTGTCGAGGCGCCTGCTAAAGCCCCTCTTCACCACGCCGATAGGGCAAGGCAAGCTAAACTCAACGCGCAGGCTGCCGCTGTGAAATCCCCCGGACCGGAGATCCCGCCGGGCCGTCTTCACCCAGTCGCGCCAGACTTCCTGCCGAGGCCATGGAATGAACAACTGGCTGGGACTCGACTTTCTCGTCGCTCCTCTCGACCACACCCAGATCCACCTTCACGGTCAGCACGACGGCTGGCTGGTCGCCCTCGCCTATCTGGTCGCGGTCAGCGCCTGCTACGTGACCCTGGTATTCGCCGAGCGCATCGGCCAGACCCGCACCCTGGCGCGGCGGCGGGCCTGGAGTCTGATGGGCGCCCTGAGCTTCGGCTTCGGCGTCTGGGGCATGCACTTCATCGCCATGCTCGCCTTCACCGTGCCCACCCGGGTGCACTACGACCTCTTCATCACCATCGCCTCGCTGCTGATCGTGGTGCTGGCCGGACTCATGGCCATGCCCGCCCTCAGCCAGCCCGACCTCACCCTGGGGCAGCGCCTCAAGGCCGGTATCGTGCTGAGCGTGGGCATCGTGCTCATGCACTACACCGGCATGGCGGCGGTGCATACCGAGGCCGTGGTGCTCTATCGACCACTGCCCTTCCTGCTGTCGATCGGCATCGCCGTAGGGGCCAGCTTCGCCGCGCTGCAACTGATTCAGATCTTCCGTCGCCACTACACCGGCATCTATCGCTGGCTGCGCATGGCCACCGCCTTGGTGATGGGACTGGCCATCGCCGCCATGCACTTCACCGGCATGTGGTCCATGGTGCTGATCGCACCGGCCCAGACCGAAAGCACCCTGCAAGGCGCCAGCAATTCCTGGCAGCTGGGGGTGGGCATCGCCATCATCGCCCTGCTGCTGGGGGTGGGCGGCCTGGGCGCGGCCTGGGCGGATCGCCAGCTGCAGCGCAAGGAAAACGACCTGGAGCGGGTCAATTCCCTGGTTGGCCAGCTCGACGAGGCCCGCGCCTCGCTGCAGCAGGCGGCGCACTACGACCCCCTCACCGACCTGCACAATCGCCGCGCCTTCAACCAGGCCTTCGCCGAGATCCTCGAACGCCACGCCCAGCAGGGGCGCAACCTGGGAGTGATGTTTCTCGACATCGATCACTTCAAGCGCATCAACGACAGCCTCGGCCACGATGCCGGCGACCAGCTGCTGGTGGCCATGGCCAAGATCATTCGCGACGCGGTACGCGAAGGCGATCTGGTGGCGCGCTTCGGCGGTGACGAATTCTGCATCCTGGCCAGCCTCGCCGGGCCCGAAGAGGCCAGGCAGCTGGCCCAGCGCATCCTGGAACGCCTGCGCAACCCCGTCACCATCGGCAACCGCACCCTGGTGATGACCACCAGCATCGGCATCAGTCTCTATCCCCGCGACGGCGGCTGCTGCGAGGAATTGCTCAAGAGCGCGGATCTCGCGCTCTATCTGTCCAAGGGCAATGGCCGCAACACCTACAGCTTCTTCGACGAGACCCTGCGCGAGAAGATCTCGCTGCAACTGGAGCTGGAAGCCGAACTGCGCGAGGCCCTGGTCGAGGAACGCGGGCTGCAGCTCTACTACCAGCCGATCCTCGATGTCGCCAGTGGCCAGCTGGACAAGGCCGAAGCCCTGATCCGCTGGGATCACCCCCGCCTCGGCATGCTGGCGCCGAACTGCTTTCTTGGCGTCGCCGAGGCCAATGGGTTCATCGAGGACCTGGACGCCTGGGTGCTCAGACGTGCCTGCCAGGACCTCGCCGAGCTGACCGCCGCCGGTCTCACGGAGTTGCGCCTAGCGGTCAACTGCTCGGCCTTGAGCCTGAGCAATGACGCCCTGCCCGGACAGATCGCCTGGCGGCTGGACGACCATCGGCTGTCGCCGCGGCGCCTGGAACTGGAGGTGACCGAGAATGCCCTGGTCAAGAACGTGCAGCCTACCGCCGAATTGCTGCAGCGCATCCGCGACCTGGGCGTGACGGTGTCCATCGACGACTTCGGCACCGGCTATTCGTCGCTGGCCTATCTCAAGCGCCTGCCGATCGATACCGTGAAGATCGATCGTTCCTTCGTCACCGGCTTGGCCGAGGGCAATGCCGACCACCAGATCGTCCAGGCCATCATCGGCATGGCCCGGCCGCTCAAGCTCAAAGTCACCGCCGAGGGCGTCGAGCACCTGGAGCAGCTGCGCCTGCTCTGCGCCCTGGGCTGCGACTTCATCCAGGGCTACCACATCAGCCGCCCGGTCCCCCTGGCCCAGGTGCCCGAGGTGATCGCCCGCTATGCCAGCGGGGTCTGTCCGCTGCAGGCCCAGGCCGAGGCGGACGCCGACGCCCTGGCCCTGGCCAAGGCGCTCGGCTAACCGCGCCGATAGCGCAGCCAGACGCTGCCGTCGTCCTGGGCTTCGGCCGAATCCAACGTGAGGTAGAGCGGCTGCTGCCAGGCCCGCTCGGCGATCTCGAAGGACGCCGGATGGGCGCCGCGACCGTCCACCAGCGGAATGATCAGCACGCTGATCTCGTCCACCAAGCCGGCGGCGACAAAGGAGCCGCTGACGTGGGGACCGCCCTCCACCACCAGGCGCTCGATGCCCAGTTCGGCGTTCAGCAGCTCCAGCACGGCCCTCAGATCCAGTTCGTCCTTGCCGCCGAAGACATAGGAAGCGCCGATGTTCTGCAGGTGGGCCAGGTAGTCGTCGCTCACCCCTTCGGTGAGCACTGCCACCACATGGGAATCCAGGGCCTCGTTCTTCTTCCAGGCCACCTTGCCCTGGGGATCGATGGCGATGGCGTACTTGCTCGCGTCGCGCCGGGCGAAATGATGGGTGCGCGGGATGGGCGCCTGGGCGACGCCGGTGGGATAGCCCTCGCCGTGGGCGATCTCTTCCATGGTCACCCGGCCACAGGCCCAGGCGTCGAATTCAAAGCGCTCGGCCAGGCGCTCGTAGGTGGCATCGGCCTGCTTCTTGACGGCGCGGTCCCAGCCATCGGTGAGGGCGTGACCGTCGACCGACGACATCATATGGCAGATCACATAGGGCTTCATGGGGACTCCCGGCAATAGCGTGTCGCCATGACACGCCTTGCAGCAACCGACCGGCCCGGCGCCGGGGGAGTTCAGCCCGCCGGGTCGTGGAAACGAAAAACCCGCCGGAGGGCGGGTTTTCGCGGAGTCTGCTCGCGTTACTTCTCGACGAAGGCGCGCTCGATCAGGTAGTCGCCCGGATCGCCCATGCGTGGCGAGATGGTCAGGCCGAATTCGTTCAGCACGGCGCTGGTCTCGTCCAGCATGCTCGGGCTACCGCAGATCATGGCGCGGTCGTCCTGCGGATTGATCGGCGGCAGGCCGATGTCCTCGAACAGCTTGCCGCTGCGCATCAGGTCGGTCTGGCGACCCTGGTTGCGGAATTCCTCGCGGGTGACCAGGGGGTAGTAGATCAGCTTCTCGCGCACCAGGTCGCCGATGAACTCGTGCTCCGGCAGGGTCTTGGTGATGAAGTCGGCATAGGCCAGCTCGTTCACGTAGCGCACGCCGTGGACCAGGATCACCTTCTCGAAGCGCTCGTAGGTTTCCGGATCCTGAATGGTGCTCAGGAAGGGCGCCATGCCGGTGCCGGTGCTCAGCAGATAGAGGTGCTTGGCGGGCTTGAGGTCGCTGAGGATCAGAGTGCCGGTGGGCTTGCGGCTGACCATCAGGTTGTCGCCTTCCTTGAGGTGCTGCAGGCGCGAGGTCAGGGGGCCGTCCGGCACCTTGATGCTGAAGAACTCCAGGTGCTCTTCGTAGTTGGGGCTGGCGATGCTGTAGGCGCGCATCAGCGGACGACCGCCTTCGGTTTCCAGGCCGATCATCACGAACTGACCGTTTTCGAAACGCAGGCCCGCATTGCGGGTGGTCTTGAAGCTGAACAGGGTATCGTTCCAGTGATGAACGCTCAGGACGCGCTCGGTGTACAGGTTGCTCATCGATGACTCCAGGAAAAATCGGTACAGCCCGGGGCTGGATAGAAATTGCGCGACAGTTTATAGAGGGACAAAATATCCGTGAAATGAATAATTCGAATATAGGTTATCCAAAAGGCAGATATGAGATTCACGTTGCGTCAACTCGAGGTCTTCGTCGCCGTGGCCCGCCAGGAAAGCGTTTCCCGCGCGGCCGAGGCGCTCAGTCTGTCGCAGTCGGCCACCAGTACCGCCCTGGGCGAACTGGAACGGCAATTCGACTGCCGGGTGTTCGACCGCGCCGGCAAGCGTTTGACGCTCAACGCCCTGGGCCGTCAGCTGCTGCCCAAGGCGGTGGCCCTGCTCGACCGCAGCGCCGAGGTGGAAAACCTGCTGCGCGGCAAGACCGGCTTCGGCTCCCTGGAGGTCGGCGCGACCCTCACCATCGGCAACTACCTGGCCACCCTGCTGCTGGGCGACTTCATGCAGCGCCATCCCGACTGCCGGGTGCGGCTGCACGTGCACAACACCGCCAGCGTGGTGCAGCGCATCGCCAACCATGACATCGACCTCGGTCTGATCGAAGGCGATTGCCAGCATCCGGATCTGGAGGTGCAGCCCTGGATCGAAGACGAACTGGTGGTGTTCTGCGCGCCTGGGCACGCCCTGGCAGGAAAGCAGGCCACCCAGGCCGAGCTGGAAGCCCAGGCCTGGATCCTCCGCGAACAGGGCTCCGGCACCCGCCTGACCTTCGACCAGGCCATGCGGCATCACGCCCAGCCGCTGGACGTGCGCCTGGAGCTGGAGCACACCGAGGCCATCCTGCGGGCGGTGGAGTCGGGGCTGGGCATCGGCTGCCTGTCGCGGCTGGCGCTGCGCGACGCCTTCGCCCGCGGCACCCTGGTGCCCATCGCCACCCCGACCCTGGATCTGCGTCGCCAGTTCTGCTTCATCTGGCACAAGCAGAAGTACCAGACCGGGGCCATGGTCGAATTCCTCGACCTCTGCCGCCAGCTCACCCAGGGCCTGAGCCGCAGCGATCAGATCGACACCGCGCGGCCCCGATCCCACTGATCACTGGCCCTGGTAGATCCGGCGATTCTCCAGCTCCCGCTGCTCGTGGCGGCGGTGGGCGCGCAGCGCCAACAGGGCCAGGATGCCGATGATCAGGCGATAGCCCTGGGAATAGAGATCCAGCTCGGCGGTGGCCGATTCGCCCAGCACGCCGCTGATCAGCCGCACCACGAACAGCGTCAGCTGCACGAAGGCCACCAGCAGCAGGCCGGCCGACAGCCATTCCGCCCGGCGAAAGGCCAGCACGGCGAACAGCGCCAGGGCGAACTGCATGCCGCCATACCAGACCCGCGCCTCGGCCACCGACGCCGAATCCATCAGCACCATGCCACGGGCATTGGCCATCTCGTAGGGGTAGAACCAGTGCGCCAGGGCGAGTCCAAACCAGACCAGGGCCTGCAGACCCAACACCAGACGTGCGAAGCGAAGCTCGGACATTCCCCGTTTCTCCTTGGGGCCAGAGGTGGATGACAGCCGCTCCAGTGTAGCCAGCCAAACGACCTGGCGCAGGTAGCGATCCGCACTGCCGATGCAGACCGCCGCAGCCGGGTTAGGGTTCGCCGGAAGGGCTGGGGTAAGCTGCAAAGACCTTTCGTTTTCGGCTCGGATCGCGAGCCCGCTGCCCAGGTGACCGCCATGCCCGCCACCCTGCCCGCCCAGCCGCCGCTGGTGCTGTCCATCCAGTCCCATGTCGCCTATGGCCACGTCGGCAACGCCGCCGCCACCCTGCCGCTGCAACTGCTCGGCCTGCAGCCGGTGGTGGTCAACACGGTGCAGTTCTCCAATCACACCGGCTACGGCGAATTCAAGGGCCAGGTCTTTCCGCCCGAACACATCCACGACGTGCTCGACGGCCTGCGCGCCCGCGGCGTGCTGGAGCGCTGCGTAGCGGTGCTCTCCGGCTACCTGGGCGACGCCGCCATCGGCGAGGTGATCCTGGGCGTGGTCCAGGAGATCCGTCGCCAGCGCAGCGATCTGCACTACCTCTGCGATCCGGTGATGGGCGATGTCGGTCGCGGCATCTTCGTGCGTCCGGGCATCCCCGACTTCCTGCGCCGCCGCGCCATCGAACAGGCCAGCCTGATTACCCCCAACCAGTACGAATTCGAATTGCTGCACGGGCAGCCGCTGGCGGATACCGCCGACGCCGTGAGCGCCGCCCGCCTGTTGCTTGGCCGCCCTGGTCAGCCGGGCCCCGCGACCATCGTCATCACCAGCCTGCGCACCCCGGACCTGCCCGCCGACGTCCTCAGTACCTTAGTGGTGGAAAGCCAAGATGCCTGGCTGGTGCAGACGCCCTACCTGGACCTGCAACCGCTGCCCAACGGCATGGGTGACGTCTTCTCGGCGGTGCTGCTCGGCCAGTTGCTGAACGGCCAGTCCACGCCCGCCGCGGCGTCCCATGCGGTCAGCGCCCTCTACGCCCTGGTCGCCCGCACCGCTCCCGGCAGCCGCGACCTGCCGCTAATCGCCGCCCGCGAGCAAATCGTGCGACCAGGCGAGCTGTTCGAGGCGCAACGGCTCGCGTAGGTTGGGTTGAGCGTCAGCGAAGCCAACGATGCCACGTTCGAGTTTGCCTGTTGGGCTTCGACGATGGAGCCGTCTCAGCCCAACCTACGGGCCAGGGTTCAAGGTGCAGCGGTTTGCGTAGGTTGGGTTGAGCATCAGCGAAGCCCAACGGTGCCTATTACGAGTCTGCCTGTTGGGCTTCGACGATGGAGCCGTCTCAGCCCAACCTACGGGCCAGGGTTCGAGGCGCAGCGGTTTGCGTAGGTTGGGTTGAGCGCCAGCGAAGCCCAACGGTGCCACGTTCGAGTCTGCCTGTTGGGCTTCGACGATGGAGCCGTCTCAACCCAACCTACGCCCAGTGGTTCGAGGCGCAATGTCTTGCGTAGGTTGGGTTGAGCGTCAGCGAAGCCCAACGGTACCGTGCTCGACCTTGCTCTGTTGGGCTTCGACGATGGAGCTGTCTCAACCCAACCTACGGCCAGTGGTTCGAGGCGCAACGGCTTTCGTAGGTTTGGCTGAGCGTCAGCGAAGCCTAACGGTACCGTGCTCGGCCTTGCTCTGTTGGGCTTCGACGATGGAGTCGTCTCAGCCCAACCTACGGGCGACCCTTCCTGCGCCATACCGCCCCCTCTCCCCTCGGGAGAGGGCTGGGGTGAGGGAAAGCCCAGTCACCGCACCCTCACGACGACTGCATATGCCGCTCGCGCTGCTCCTGGCGTTCCTTGGCTTCGACGCCAAGGGTGGCGGTGGGTCTCAGCAGCAGCCGTGCCAGGCCAATGGGTTCGCCGGTCTCCTCGCACCACCCATACTCATCACGGGCCAGACGCTCCAGGGCCTCGTCGATCTTGTCCAGCAGCTTCTTCTCCCGTTCCAGCTGGCGCAGTTGCCATTGCCGCTGCTGCTCGGCGTTACCGACATCGGCGGGATCGCCATGGGCGTCCATGCCGCGCAGGTCTTCCACCTGCTCGTCGATCAGCCGCTGCAGATCGCCACGCTGATCGAGCAGCAGCCGGCGAAAGAAGTCGCGCTGGGCCTCGTTCATATAGGCCGACTCGGGTTGGGCCAAGAGTTCTTCAGGGGTCATACGACAGCGCTCCTCGACATAAATGTTATATTATAACAGTTCACAAGTGCTCTAGCCTGGGTCTTGTACCTAGCGAAGCCGTCACAAAAATCTCGTAGTGCCTTTGCCAAACCACTACACAAAGCCAAAAGGCTATGAGAGAGTAGCGCCACAACCTGTATGACAACCTTACAACCACAACAGCAGGTCTCCATGTTCGCCAAGGTCCCCGCCAATGTCCTGAGCGATAACGTCGCTCAGCAACTGCTGGACAAGATTGAAGCCGGTGTTTTCGCCCCCGGAAGCAAGATCCCCAGCGAAGCCCTGCTCTCCGAAGCCTTCGGCGTCAGCCGTACCGTAGTGCGCGAAGCCATCTCGCGGCTGAAGAACGAAGGGGTGCTGCAGCCCCAGCAAGGGCGCGGCATCTTCGTCACCACCCACGCCAGCATCCGCCCGCTGCGCATCGACGCCGACGAAGCCAGCCTGCCCGGCAGCGTCTTCCACCTGCTGGCCCTGCGCCGCGCCGTCGAGGCGGAAATCGCCTCCGAGGCCGCCATCAACCGCAGCGAAGCCGACCTGGTGGCCATCGACGAGGCCCTGGCGGCCATCGACGAAGAGGTCGCCGACGGCCATGACGGGGTACGCGCCGACGTGGCCTTCCACCGCACCATCGCCCAGGCCGCCGGCAACCCCTACTTCATCAAGACCCTGGAATTCGTCAGCCAGTACCTGGAGACGGCCACGCGCATCACCCGCACCAACGAGGCGCGGCGCGAGGACTTCTCCCGCCAGGTGCATGAAGAACACCAGGCCATCGTCGCCGCCATCCGCCTCGGCGATCCCCTGGCCGCCGCCAACGCCGCCCGCCAGCACATCTACAACGCCGCCCGCCGCCTGCGGCAGGCCGGCTTCGCCTGACCTTTTTTACGGAGAACAACAAGATGCAAGACAACGTCGGTGTCATCGGCCTCGGGGCCATGGGTCTGGGCGTCGCCCGTTCGCTGCTGCGCGCGGGTTTCGCCGTGCATGCTTGTGACGTGCGCGCCAGCGTGCTGGAAAGCTTCGCCAGCGAAGGCGGCGTGGCCTGCACCTCGCCCGCGGCCCTGGCCGACAGCTGCGACATCCTGATCACCGTGGTGGTCAACGCCGAGCAGACCGAGGCGGTGCTGTTTGGTGAAGGCGGCGCCGCCTCTGCCCTGCGGCCGGGCAGCCTGGTGATCGCCTGCGCCACCGTGGCCCCGGCCTACGCCGTCGAGCTGGGCGAGCGCCTGGCCGAGCGCGGCATCCTGCTCTTGGACGCCCCGCTCTCCGGCGGCGCGGCCAAGGCCGCCAGCGGCGAGATGACCATGATGACCTCCGGTACCGCCGAGGCCTATGCCAAGGGCGAAGCGGTCCTGGCCGCCATGGCCGGCAAGGTCTATCGCCTGGGCGATGCGCCCGGCCAGGGTTCCAAGGTCAAGATCATCAACCAGCTGCTGGCCGGGGTGCACATCGCCGCCTCCGCCGAGGCCATGGCCCTGGGCCTGCGCGAAGGCGTCGACCCGGACGCCCTCTACGAGGTCATCACCCACAGCGCCGGCAATTCCTGGATGTTCGAGAATCGCGTGCCGCACATCCTCAAGGCCGACTACACGCCACTGTCCGCCGTGGACATCTTCGTCAAGGACCTGGGCCTGGTGCTGGATACCGCGCGCACCTCGAAATTCCCGCTGCCGCTGTCGGCCACCGCCCACCAGATGTTCATGCAGGCCTCCACCGCGGGCTTCGGTCGTGAAGACGACTCGGCCGTGATCAAGATCTTCCCGGGCATCGAGCTGCCCAAGGCCGCGGAGTGAGCCCCATGAGCCAGACCGAGACCCGCCCGCTGCTGGGCTGCATCGCCGACGACTTCACCGGCGCCACCGATCTCGCCAACATGCTGGTGCGCGGCGGCATGCGCACCGTGCAGGTGATCGGCGTGCCCACGGCCGACGCCGAACTCGAAGCGGCCGATGCCGTGGTGGTGGCGTTGAAATCCCGCACCACGCCGACCGCCGAGGCGGTGAGCGAATCCCTGGCCGCCCTCGCCTGGCTGCGCCAGCGCGGCTGCCGGCAGTTCTTCTTCAAGTACTGCTCGACCTTCGATTCCACCGCCGAAGGCAACATCGGCCCGGTGGCCGAGGCGCTGCAGGAGGCGCTGGACTGCGATTTCACCCTGGCCTGCCCGGCCTTCCCGGAAACCGGGCGCACCCTGTTCCGCGGCCATCTGTTCGTGCAGGACCAGCTGCTCAGCGAATCCGGCATGCAGCATCACCCGCTGACGCCCATGGGCGACGCCAACCTGGTGCGGGTGCTGCAGGCGCAGAGCCGCGGCAAGGTAGGGCTGCTGCGCTACGATCAGGTCGCCAAGGGCCCCGAGGCCGTGCGCGCGGCCATCGCCGAACTGCGTACTTCGGGTCATCGCCTGGCCATCGCCGATGCCCTGTCCGACGCCGACCTGCATACCCTGGGCGCGGCCTGTGCCGAGTTGCCCCTGGTCACCGGCGGCTCGGGCATCGCCCAGGGCCTGCCGGAGAATTTCCGCCGCGCCGGCCTGCTCCAGGCCCATGACGCTGCCGCCCTGGCGCTGCCCGCCGGTGGCGAAGCCGTGCTGGCCGGCAGCGCTTCCCAGGCCACCAATGGCCAGGTCGCCGCCTGGCTGGAAGCCGGTCGCCCGGCCCTGCGCCTGGACCCGCTGGCCCTGGCCCGGGGTGACGACAGTATCGACGCCGCCCTCGCCTGGGCGCGCGAGCAGGGCCAGGCCGTGCTCATCTATGCCACCAGTCCCGCCGACGAGGTCAAGGCCATCCAGCGCGAGCTGGGCGTGGCGCGCGCCGGTGAACTGGTGGAACGCGCCCTCGGCCTGATCGCCCGCGGCCTGTTCGACCAAGGCGTACGCCGTCTGGTGGTGGCCGGTGGCGAGACCTCCGGCGCCGTGGTCCAGGCCCTGGGCGTGCAAAGCCTGCGCATCGGCGCCCAGATCGATCCGGGCGTGCCGGCCACCCTCGGCCAGGTCGCGGGCGAACCCCTGGCCCTGGCGCTCAAGTCCGGCAACTTCGGCAGCCGCGACTTCTTCGCCAAGGCGTTGCGCCAGCTGGCAGGAGAGCAGGCATGAGCGTCGAAGCCCGTCTGCGCGAAGAGATCTGCACCGTCGGCGCCAGCCTCTATGCCCGCGGCTACACCGTGGGCAGCGCCGGCAACATCAGTGCCCGCCTGGAAGACGGCTGGCTGATCACCCCCACTGACGCCTGTCTGGGTCGTCTCGACCCGGCAGCCATCGCCAAGGTCGGCCTGGATGGCGACTGGGTCTCCGGGGACAAGCCATCCAAGACCCTGGCCCTGCATCGCCAGGTCTATGACCGCAATCCCGGCGTGGGCGGCGTGGTGCATACCCACTCCACCCACCTGGTGGCCCTGACCCTGGCCGGGGTCTGGCGCCCGGACGACATCCTGCCACCCATCACCCCCTACCAGGTGATGAAGGTCGGCCATATCCCGCTGATTCCCTATGCCCGTCCCGGCGCCGCCAGCGTCGCCGAGCAGGTGGCGCAACTGGCCAACCGGGTTCGCGGCGTGATGCTCGAACGCCTCGGCCCGGTGGTCTGGGAGAGCAGCGTGAGCAAGGCCAGCTTCGCCCTGGAGGAGCTGGAAGAAACCGCGCGGCTGTGGCTGCTCAGCGAACCGCGCCCGGCGCCGCTCGATGCCGCCGCCCTGGCCGAACTGGCGGAGACCTTCGGCGCCGTCTGGTGACCTGAAGCCCGCGCTACCGCAACACCCCCACGATGGCCCTCGCCGGCCGTCGCGGGATCGGCTTGCCCTGGAAAAACAACAATAGCGAGGAAAGTGCCATGTCCCACGTCGTCAGCCCTACCCGCCCGGAGTCCCGCTCATGAGTCCGTTGCTGCTGGTCCTCATCGCCGCGGCGGGCATCGCCCTGCTGCTGTTCCTGGTTCTCAAGTACAAATTCCAGCCCTTCGTGGCGCTGATGCTGGTGAGCATCCTGGTGGCCCTGGCCGCTGGCGTGGAACCGTCGAAGCTGGTCGCCACCATCGAAGGCGGCATGGGCAAGATCCTCGGCCACATCGCCATCATCATCGCCCTGGGCGCCATGATCGGCCGCATCATCGAACTCTCCGGCGGCGCCGAGGCCCTGGCCAAGACGCTGATCGAGCGCTTCGGCAACAGACGCACGCCGCTGGCCCTGACCCTGGCCGGCTTCCTGGTCGGCATCCCGGTGTTCTTCGAAGTCGGCGTGATCGTGCTGATGCCGCTGGCCTATGGCATCGCCCGCACCGCGCGCAAGCCGCTGATCGTCTTCGCCCTGCCGATGTGCGCCACCATGCTCACCGTGCACGCCATGCTGCCGCCCCACCCGGGCGCCGTGGCCGCCGCTGGCCAGCTGGGCGCCGACCTGGGTCGGGTACTGCTGTTCGGCCTGCCGATCACCGCCGTGCTGGCCCTGATCGGCTGGTGGGTGGCCGGGCGCATGACCCGCCGTCACTACCCCATGACCGACGACATCCGCAGCGACGTCTATGGTCCGCAGATCACCGACACCCATCTGCAGCAGTGGGGTCGCGGCCAGGACATGGCCCCCGGCCTGCCCAGCCTCGGCGCCGCCGCGGTCAAGGTCGACGAGACCCCGGCCGGCCTCGCCGCCGGTCTGCCGCCCGCCCCGGCCCCTGGCTTCGGCCTGGTGGTGACCCTGATCCTGCTGCCCATCGTGCTGATCCTGCTGGGCACCCTGGCCACCAGCTGGCTGCCCGCCGGCAACCTGCTGCGGGACATCCTCACCGTGGTCGGCGCGCCCCTGGTGGCCCTGCTGATCGACACCCTGCTGTGCGCCTATGTGCTGGGCTTCCGCCGCGGCTGGTCGCGTGAGCAGGTCTCGGACGTCATCGGCTCGGCGCTGCCCGGCGTGGCCATGGTCATCCTCATCGCCGGTGCCGGCGGCGTCTTCGGCAAGGTGCTGGTGGACACCGGCATCGGCGCGGTGGTCTCGGAGCTGCTGCGCGCCACCGGCCTGCCGGTGCTGGCGCTGGGCTTCGTACTGACCCTGTTGCTGCGCGCGGTCCAGGGTTCCACCACCGTGGCCCTGGTCACCACCGCCGGCATCCTCGGCCCGCTGATCGCCACCCTGGACCTCTCGGCCAACCACATGGCCCTGCTCTGCCTGGCCATGGGCGCCGGTGGCCTGGCCGTGTCGCACATCAACGACGCCGGCTACTGGATCTTCACCAAGCTGGTCGGCCTGAGCGTCGCCGACGGCTTGCGTACCTGGACCGTCCTGACCACCCTGCTGGGGTGCCTGGGCTTCGCCATCACCCTGCTGCTCTGGCCCTTCGTCTGATCTGGGAGACAAGCCATGCCCCGTTTCGCCGCCAACCTCAGCATGCTCTACCCCGAGCATGCCTTCCTCGACCGCTTCGCCGCCGCCGCGGCGGATGGCTTCCAGGCCGTGGAATACCTCTTTCCCTATGAGCACAGTGCCGCCGAGATCAAGACACGCCTCGACGCCGCGGGCCTGACCCAGGTGCTGTTCAACGCCCCGCCCGGTGACTGGGCCGCCGGCGAACGTGGCCTGGCCGCCCTGCCCGGTCGCGAAGCCGAATGCCGCGCCGGCATCGACCGCGCCCTGGACTACGCCGCCGTGCTGGGCAATCGCCTGGTGCATGTGATGGCCGGGCTGCTGCCCGCCGAGGTCGACCGGGCCCGTGCCCGCGACACCTACCTGGGCAACCTGACCTATGCCGCCGAACAGGCGGCCAAGGCTGGAGTGACGATCCTCATCGAGCCCATCAACGGGCGCGACATGCCCGGCTACTTCCTCAATCGCCAGGACGACGCCCAGGCCATCCGCCAGGCCATAGGCGCTGACAATCTGAAGGTGCAGTTCGACTGCTACCACTGCCAGATCGTCGAGGGCGACGTCAGCAAGACCTTCGAACGCGACTTCGCCGGCATCGGCCATGTGCAGATCGCCGGCGTGCCCGATCGCCACGAACCGGACCTGGGCGAGTTGCACTATCCCTACCTGTTCGAGCGCTTCGACGCCCTCGGCTACGACGGCTGGATCGGCTGCGAATACCGTCCGCGGGGCGACACCTCGGCCGGGCTGGAGTGGCTGCGCAAACTGAAGCTTGAAAGCCGTAGGTTGGGCTGAGCACAGCGAAGCCCAACACCTCGCAACGCCGGTCGCGTGCCCTTGTTGGGCTTCGACGAAAGAGCCGTCTCAGCCCAACCTACGATCAGGCACCGTGCCCGGCGAGGCTGGAGTGGCTGCGCCAGTTGCAGGCGTAAACCCGTAGGTTGGGCTGAGCACAGCGAAGCCCAACACCTCGCAACGCCAGTCGCTTGCCCTTGTTGGGCTTCGACGAAAGAGCCGTCTCAGCCCAACCTACGGTTGAGCCCTGTTCACCGTCATGTACCGATGCCTAATCGCGGCCGCCGATGCGGCCGCGGGGCAACCGTAGGAGCGGCCCATGGCCGCGATAGACCCACCCGCCCCTACACCTCCACCACCGCCAACGGCTGTCCTAGCCGCCTCCGGAACTCCTCCAGGAACGCCGCAGCGAAGGCCCGCGCCGGCCAGTGGTTGAAGATGAAGCCCAGGTCGGAAAAGGCGCAGGGTTGGGGAAAGTCGAAGCCGTTGATGTCGTCTTCGTGATCACATTCCGGGCAGGCGAAGTTGTCGCTTTCCGCCGGCATCCAGACTTCCAGGTGCTCGAACAGCGCCTCGCCGATCTCGCGACGGCAGGCGGGGCAACGCGCGCGACCTTCGAAGCCGTCCAGCGGAGTGAAGATGCAGCGCTCGGTGACGATCTCCAGGCCACCATCGGGATAGTCGCGCGGATCGTCCATGCCCGGCGTCAGGTGCAATACCTCGGTCAGCCGCGGTCCCGGCGCATGGCCGCGCCGTCCGCGGCTGGGCAGGCACGGCGAGGCCTCGGCCCTGACCACACCGCTGGCGGCGAGCCAGCCAAGGATCTCCACGGCGGTACGCTCCACTCGCGGATGGCTGGAAATGCGGGGAGCGAGGATGGTCTGGCGCAGGGTCATGGAACGCGGGTCTCGGCAAAGGGGGCGCGCAGCTTAATCCCCTGCTCGCCCCACGCCCAGAGCTGCTAAGGTGAGGCCGACGAAAGCCACAGAAAGCGCCCCATGTTCAAGGATCCCTTCGCCCGCCTCGGTCTCGACCGCGAGGTGCTCAGCGTCAGCCAGCTCAACAGCCGCGCCCGGGTGCTGCTGGAAGACGTCTTCGCCCAGGTCTGGGTCGAGGGCGAGATCTCCAACCTGGCCAAGCCGGCCTCGGGCCACCTGTACTTCACCCTCAAGGATGGCCAGGCCCAGGTGCGTTGCGCGCTGTTCCGCCAGCATGCCAGCCGAGTGCGCCAGGCGCTGCGCGACGGCCTGGCGGTCAAGGTGCGCGGCAAGGTCTCGCTGTTCGAAGGCCGCGGCGACTACCAGCTGATCCTCGACAGCGTCGAGCCGGCCGGCGACGGCGCCCTGCGCCTGGCCTTCGAGGCCCTCAAGGAGCGCCTGGCCACCGAAGGGCTGTTCGCCGCCGAGCGCAAGCGCCCGCTGCCCGCTCATCCCCAGCGCATCGGTATCGTCTCCTCGCCCACCGGCGCGGTGATCCGCGACATCGTCAGCGTCTTCAAGAGACGCGCGCCCCAGGTCGAACTGACGCTGATTCCCACCGCGGTGCAGGGCCGCGAGGCCACCGGCCAGATCGTTCGCGCCCTGCAACTGGCCGACCGCCAGGGCTTCGACGCCCTGATCCTGGCCCGCGGTGGTGGCTCCCTGGAAGACCTATGGTGCTTCAACGAAGAACCCGTGGCCCGCGCCCTGGCGGCCTGCCAGACCCCGGTGGTGAGCGCCGTGGGTCACGAGACGGACGTTTCCATCGCCGACTTCGTCGCCGATGTCCGCGCGCCCACCCCTTCGGCGGCGGCGGAATTGCTCGCCCCCCATAGCGCCGATCTGCGCCAGCGCCTGGATGGTCTGCATCGCCAGTTGCTCCTGCGCATGCGCGAGCGCCTGGCGCGCGAACGCCTGCGCCTGGAGGCCTGCAGCCGGCGCCTGCGCCATCCCGGCGAACGGCTGCGCCAGCAGGCCCAGCGCCTGGATGATCTGGATCTGCGTCTGCGGCGCGCCTATGTCATCGCCCAGAATCGTCGCCGCGATCGTCTGGCCCACCTGGATACCCGCCTGGCCGGCCAGCATCCCGGGCGCCAGCTGGCCCTGCTGCGCCAACGGCTGGAGCAACTGGCCGACCGCCTGCCGCGAGTCATGCAGCGGCAACTCAAGGAGCGCCAGCAGCGCCTGGCCGGCACCGTCCAGACCCTGCAGATCGTCAGCCCCCTGGCCACCCTGGGCCGTGGCTACAGCATCCTCCTCGACGAACGCGGCCAGGCCGTGCGTGCGGCTGGCCAGGTACAGCCAGGTCAGAAGCTCCAGGCCCGCCTGGCCGAGGGCGAGCTGGAGGTGCGGGTGCTGGACAATCACCAGGCGCCGGTCACCCTGTCGCTGCTGGACTGACGCCAGCGCCTCAGGGCGCCTTGGTCCCTGGGTTGCCATGCTCCACCGTGCGATCGGGCGACTGAGTGGCCGGATCGCTGCCAGGCGCGCTCTTCTGCACCACCTCGCTACGCTGGGGCGGCGGGGTTTCCGGTGGCTTGTCGCAACCGGCGAGTAGCGCACTCAGGGTAAGCAGGGCCAGGCTGCTGGCGATGGGACGGACCATGGTCTTCTCCTCTGGGGTTTCAGGGAGGACCTCGGGATTTCCCGGTGCGTTCCCGGGCTGGCCAACGGCCAGCCGGTCGTCGGTCCCGGCGACTTTCTCCACGGCCAAGGCAGTCGTACCTGTAGCACCGGACCGTCCGGTCACCCCTACAAGGACCCTGCCATGCCCAGACCCGCCCTCTCCCGCCTCGCCCTGGCCACCCTGCTGACCGCCCTGCCTCTGGCCCCCGTCGCCCTGGCCGCCGACTCCAGCGCCAAGCTGGAAAAGGTCGCCAGCTTCGACCATCAGGTCACTGGCGTAACCGTCAGCGAGAACGGTCGGATCTTCGTCAACTTCCCGCGCTGGACCGAGGACAGCGAAGTCTCGGTCGCCGAACTCAAGCCCGATGGCAGCCTGATGCCCTATCCGGACCTGGCCTGGAATGGCTGGCGCAACACCAAGCGCGACGAGCTGACCCCGGGCAATCACTGGGTCTGCGTGCAATCCGTGGTGGCCGACGGCCGTGGCAGTCTCTGGGTGATCGATCCGGGCGCTCCCGCCCAGGCCCTGGTGGTGCCCGGCGCACCCAAGCTGGTCAAGATCGACCTGGCCAGCAACCAGGTGAGCAAGGTCTATGCGCTGGACGAGAGCGTGGCGCCCCAGGGCAGCTATCTCAACGACATGAGATTCAGCCCGGACGGTCGCCATGCCTACATCACCGACTCCGGCGCCCGCGGCGCCCTGGTGGTGCTGGACCTGGAGAGCGGCAAGGCCCGCCGCGCCCTGGATGGCGACCCCAGCACCCAGGCCGAGAAGGGCGTCAAGGTCAAGGCCGATGGCGAGCCGCTGATGCGCCCCGATGGCCGCGGCGTGGAATTCTCCGCCGACGGCATCGCCCTCTCGCCGGCCGGCGACTACCTCTACTGGCAGGCGGTCAAGGGCAACACCCTCTATCGCATCGCCACCGCCAGCCTGCAGAGTGACGACCTCGCCAGCCTGCCGGCCAAGGTGGAAAAGGTCGGCGAGAACGGTCCGGCCGATGGCCTGCTGATGGATCCGCAAGGGCGCCTCTATGTCAGCGCCGTGGAAGAGCATGCGGTGAAGATCCGAGAGAACGGCCAGCTCACCACCTTGGTACAGGACAAGAAATTGATCTGGCCGGACACCTTTGGTCGCGGTCCGGATGGCACCGTCTATGTCACGGACTCGCGCATCCCCAAGATGAATTTCTTCGATCCCAAGCAGAAGCCGGCGCTGGAAACCGTGCTCTACAAGATCATCCCCAACTGACGAACAGAGCCGCAGGTGCCTTGCCCTGCGGCCCTCGCCTGCTCCAGCATGGGCGTTTTCGCCGTTGGAAAACCCCATGTCCCGCCTGCTGCCGCTGCTCTGCTGCCTGTTCCTCGCACTGCCCGCTCACGCCGGCACCTATCTGCAACGTCTGCTGGACAAGCCGGTGCCGGGCGGTGTCGCCGTGGTCCCCATCCCCGGTGACGCCGCGCCGCGGGTGCGCTACCAGGGCAAGCCGGTGCTGGTGGTCAAGGATGGCAATGGCTGGGTGGCCATCGTCGGTATCCCCTTGGGCACGGCCACAGGCCGCCAGCCATTGGAGGTCGCCGGCGCCGCGCCCCAGGCCTTCACGGTTGGCAGCCGCCACTACGCCGAGCAGCGCATCACCCTGAAGAACCAGCGCCAGGTCACGCCCAATCCCGAGGATTTGAAGCGTTTCGAGCGCGAACTGGCCGAGCAGCAGGCCGCCTACCGAATGTTCTCTCCCAACCAGCCCAGCAATCTGCTGCTGGACAAACCCGTGGACGGCCCGCTCTCTAGCCCCTTCGGTCTGCGCCGCTTCTTCAACGGCCAGGAGCGCAATCCGCATTCGGGGCTGGACTTCGCGGTACCCGCCGGCACCCCGGTCAAGGCCCCGGCCGCCGGCAAGGTGGTGCTGGTGGGCGACTACTTCTTCAACGGCAAGACGGTGTTCGTCGACCACGGCCAGGGGCTGATCAGCATGTTCTGCCACCTGTCCCGCGTCGACGTCCAGGTCGGCCAGGAGATGCCCCGCGGTGGCGTGGTCGGTCGCGTCGGCAGCACTGGGCGCGCCACCGGTCCGCACCTGCACTGGAACGTCAGCCTCAACGACGTGCGGGTCGACCCGAGCATCTTCATCGGGGCCTTCAAGCCCTGATCGACAATAAACAATTGGTTGCAGTCAGGGGCATTGCCAGGCGTCCGGCGCTGGCTTAAAAGAGACGCCCTCCTCTGCCCAGACCTGGAACCGCCATGACCCCAAGACCCCGCTTCGGCAGCGCCCTCGGCAGCATTCTGCTGGTCGCCGCCGCCTGCTACCTGCTCGTGGGCTTCTCCCAGGGCTTCGTGCTGTCGGCCTGGTCCTGGCGCACCTGGGTGGTCTACGCCGTGCTGATCAGCGTCTATCCCATTGGCCTCTACGCCGGCTGGTGGAAGAAGCGCGAGCCGGTGGAGCGCTAGGCGGGCTACCGCCAACCGTGGCGGGCATAGGCCCGTTTCAACCGCTCCTCGCGCGAGCTGAACAGATCGCCATCCGCCAGGCCGCTCGCGGCCAGTAGCCGATCTTCCAGCTCGGTCTGGCTTTCGAGCCGACCGTCCGGGTGGATATGCGTCACCGCCAGGCCCCGCTGCACCAGACAGGGCGCCACCAGCAGACCACGATGACAGGTCAGGGGATCGCGCTCGGCGCACAGCAGGGCAATCCGCCAGCGTGCCTGGCCTTGTTCCAGGCGCAGCAGTCCCTGCTGAAACAGCGCGCTGGCGGCCAGGCGGTCATAACGTACCTGCCCATCCTCGTAGTGCGCCGGATCCGGGCTGCGCGCACCCAGCTCCCGGCCCAGGAACACATAGGCGATCCCGGCCGCGGCCAGCCCCTCGCGCAAGGCCTCCCGGCGATACTGGGGCACATGGCGGCTATAGGGTTGCGAGCGCACATCGGCCACCGCCGTCACCCCCTGCGCCTGCAGCAGTTCGACATAGCGCGCCAGCGGATGATTGGAATGCCCGAGAGTCAGGATCATGGCCGCTCAACGCCGGGAGTCGAGGCGATACAGCCCGCCGATGGGGCACTCCATCCGACTGCCCCGGGCATCGGTGGAGACCAGGAAGTCGCCCGGACGCAGGCCGGCGGCCCGCGAGCGATAGCCCAGCCGATTGCCGGCGGCCAGGTTGCGGCAGGGCACGGCGAAGTCCACAAGATAGGCATGACCCAGCCCGGTCCCCAGCGCCAGATGGCGGGTGTCCAGGTAGTGCCAGCCGGAGAGATCGAAGCCCAGGATGGTGTCCACGGCAGCGCCCTGCCGATAGCCCAGATCGGCCAGGCGATCGTCCAGGGTCGGTGGAGCGAAGGGGCGCCCGACGCACCCGGCGAGCAGCAGTGTCGCGGCGACGGTAAGAACAGCAGCTAAGGGACGCATGGATATCTTCCTGAAAGGGCTGAACCTAGGACCGACCGCAGATGACGAATACGGCAAGCAGGGCGCAGCTTTGCTAACGTGGCGTCCGTAGTATCCCGTCAAGAGACCCCCTATGCCCACGGCCCTGACCCGACTGATCGACGACCTCGAAAAACACCCTCAACTGCTCACCCTGGTCGCCTGCCTCGGCCTGTTGCTGGCGGCCTGGGTTCTCAACTGGATCGTCAAGCGCATCCTGGTGCGCGGCTTCTATCGCCTGCTGCGCAGCACCTCCTTCGGCCAGGATCACGAACTCAATCACCACAGGGTCATCGGCCGGCTGGCCAACATCGTCCCGGCCCTGGTGCTCTCGATCGGCATCGAGCTGGTGCCGGGTCGCCCCGATGCCCTGGTCACCGTGGTGCAGAACGTCTGCAGCGCCTTCATCGTGCTGACCATCGCCCTGGCCCTGGGCAGCGCCCTGAACATGGTCAACGTGCTCTATTCGCGGCGCCCTTCGGCGCGGCTCAAGCCGATCAAGGGCTACCTCCAGGTCAGCAAGATCGTCATCTACGCCATCGCGGTCATCCTGATGATCGCCACCCTGATCGACCGCTCGCCGCTGATCCTGCTCTCCGGCCTCGGCGCCATGGCCGCGGTGCTGCTGTTGATCTTCCAGGACACCCTGCTCTCCCTGGTGGCCAGCGTGCAGATCTCCAGCAACGACATCATCCGCGTCGGCGACTGGATCGAAATGCCCCAGCTCAACGCCGATGGCGACGTCATCGACATCGCCCTGCACACGGTCAAGGTGCAGAACTTCGACAAGACCATCACCACCATCCCCACCAAGAGATTCATCACCGATTCCTTCCGCAACTACCGCGGCATGCAGGAGGCCGGCGGTCGGCGCATCAAGCGGGCACTCAACATCGACCAGAACAGCGTGCACTTCCTCAGCGACGCCGAACGCGAGCACCTGCACCGTTTCAACCTGCTGGACGACTACCTCACCGCCAAGGAACAGGAACTGGCGGACTGGAATCGCAAGCTGGAAAAGCGCGGCCAGGAACCGGTCAACACCCGCCGGGTCACCAACCTGGGCACCTTTCGCGCCTATGTCGAACGCTATCTGCGCGCCCATCCCGGGGTCCACCAGGGCATGACCCTGCTGGTACGCCAGATGCCGCTCTCCAGCGAGGGTCTGCCGGTGGAGATCTACTGCTTCACCAACACCACGGTGTGGGCGCAATATGAGGGTATCCAGGGGGACATCTTCGATCACCTGCTCTCCATCCTCCCGGAATTCGGCCTCCATGTATTCCAGCACCCGAGCGGACGTGACTTCCGCGGACGCCTGGAACCACGCGAGGCCATGACCTCCCTGGGCGAACCGGGCACCCCGGCGCCCTGATCCCCCGCCCCCGGCCTAAGGAAAGACCATGATCGTCGTCCACCACCTGAACAACTCCCGCTCCCAGCGGGTGCTCTGGCTGCTCGAAGAACTCGGCATCGAGTATCGGGTACAGCGCTACGAACGCGCCGCTGGCGGGCTGTTCGCGCCGCCGGAATTGCGCAAGGTGCATCCCCTGGGCAAGTCGCCGATAATCGTCGACGGCGACCTGACCCTGGCCGAATCCGGCGCCATCGTCGACTACCTGGCACGGCGCTACGGGCCGCAACTGCTGCCGGCCCAGGACAGTCCCGAGTTCGTGCGCTACACCTACTGGCTGCACTACGCCGAAGGCTCGGCCATGACCCCGCTGCTGCTCAAACTGGTGTTCGACCGCATCGCCACCTCGCCCATGCCCTTCTTCGCGAGACCCATCGCCAAGGGCATCGCCGCCAAGGCCACGGCCAGCTTCATCCAGCCGCAACTGGACCTGCACCTGGATTACCTGGAAAGCCAGCTGGGGGCCAGCGGCTGGTTCGTCGGCGACAGCTTCACCGCCGCCGACATCCAGCTCAGCTTCCCCCTGGAAGCCGCCGCTGCCCGCGCCGGCCTCGACAACGGCAAGCGCCCCAGGCTGGTGGACTTCCTCAAGCGCATCCACGCCCGCCCGGCCTACCAGCGCGCACTGGAACAGGGCGGCCCCTACGTCTACGCCTGAGACTCGAACGCCGATACCGGCACCCCGTAGGTTGGGCTGAGGCAGCTCCATCGCCGAAGCCCAACCTACGGGGTGCCTTGGGTGTTGGGCTTCGCTGACGCTCAACCCAACCTACGCCGCATCCGGCTGCGTCGATAGGTCCCCTCTCCCCAAGGGAGAGGGCTGGGGTGAGGGAAGCCCCACCCCCATAGTGTGAAAAACCGCCAGCGTTTTCCACTGACGGCCCGGTACCTTTACTACGTCTACGCCGAGACTCTGACGCTGCTGCCCGCACCCCGCAGGTTGGGTTGAGGCGGCTCCATCGCCGAAGCCCAACAGGCGCAGAGTGCCATGGGTGTTGGGCTTCGCTGACGCTCAACCCAACCTACGCCGTATCCGGCTGCCTCGATAGGCCCCCTCTCCCCCCGGGAGAGGGCTGGGGTGAGGGAAGCCCTAATCCCCAATAGTGTGGAAAACCGCACCAGCGCTCTCCACTGACGGCCCGGTACCTTTTACTACGTCTACGCCGAGACTCTGACGCCGATGCCCGCACCTGTAGGTTGGGCTGAGGCGGCTCCATCGCCGAAGCCCAACAGGCGCAGGGTGCCATGGGTGTTGGGCTTCGCTGACGCTCAACCCAACCTACGCTGCATCCGGCTGCCTCGACAGGCCCCCTCTCCCCCTGGGCGAGGGTTGGGGTGAGGGTCCCCTCCCTTACCGCCGCATCGGCATCCGGTCGACCGTGCCGAACAAGGCCTTGAGCGACCACCCCTGCTCTTCGCGCACCTTGATCCCACCATCCTTACCTACCAGATAAAGCGTCGCCGGCTGCACGGCGCGGGCGTCCAGCGCCTTGAGCAGCGCCCGGGTCTGCTCCGGACGCAATGGCTGGTCGTTGCGGCTGCCGGCGCCGGCCACCACGGTATAGAGCACCATGTCCCGTTCGACGAAGGCTTCGCGATTCGCTGGCTGCGCCAGCTCCTCGCGCAGCTTCACCACCTGGGGATCGTTCGCCGTAGGCGCGACCAGGATCAGCGGTCGCGTCTTCCAGCGTTCCGCCTCCAGGGGGTTGTCGGCCGCTTGGGCCGTCGAGACCAGACCGGCGATCAGGGTGGTCGCCAGGCCTACCAGTGCGAGGGTCTTCATGGAAGCCTTCCTTCCGTTCGGTTGCCAAGAGTCGTCCAGCATTGACCTCGGTCCGGCGTCAGGGATCGCCCTTGCGATTTCGGGTTACACAAAAACCGCAAGGCCCACTGTTCATAAATCACCAATAGGGAGCCCTACATAGCAATAAATCGTCGACTATAGAATCTAGACGACCATTCCTGCCAATTTTAAAAAGAAGATTGCGAGCCCTACCCTGAGCGGACTACCGTTAGCGCCATGCACAACGCCCATACCCTCATCCTCCTCCGGCAGCACCGCTGCCTGCGACTGGTCAGTCCACGACTGCGAAGCTCGACCGCGCTCGCTTCGTAAGTCCCGACCACGCCCAAGGAAAGAATCGCCATGACCATGCTCAAAGATCCCTCGCAGAAGTACCGTCCCTTCACGCCCGTCGCCCTGCCCGACCGCACCTGGCCGGACAAGGTCATCGACAAGGCGCCGATCTGGCTGTCCACCGACCTGCGCGACGGTAACCAGTCGCTGATCGAGCCGATGGATGCCGAGAAGAAGATGGCCTTCTTCAAGTGCCTGGTCGCCGTGGGCCTGAAGGAGATAGAGGTGGGCTTCCCCTCCGCCTCCCAGACCGACTTCGACTTCGTCCGCGAGCTGATCGAGGGCGGGCACATCCCCGATGACGTCACCATCCAGGTGCTGACCCAGGCCCGCGACGACCTCATTGAGCGCACCTTCGAGTCGCTCAAGGGCGCCAAGCGCGCCATCGTCCACTACTACAACGCCTGCGCGCCGAGCTTCCGCCGCATCGTCTTCAACCAGGACCAGGCGGGCGTCAAGGCCATCGCCGTGGCCGCCGGCCAGACCATCGTGCGCCTGGCCGCCGAGCGCCCGGAGACCCAGTGGGGCTTCGAGTATTCCCCCGAGGTGTTCAGCTCCACCGAGACCGACTTCGCCGTCGAGGTGTGCAACGCGGTGATCGCGGTGTTCGCGCCGACCCCGGCCAACAAGCTGATCCTCAACCTGCCCGCCACCATCGAGTGCGCCACGCCCAACAACTACGCCGACCAGATCGAGTGGTTCGGCCGCCACATCGATCGCCGCGACAGCGTGCTGATCAGCGTCCACACCCATAACGACCGCGGCACCGGCGTCGCCGCCTCGGAGCTGGCGGTGATGGCCGGCGCCGATCGCGTCGAAGGCTGCCTGTTCGGCAACGGCGAGCGCACCGGCAACGTCTGCCTGGTGACCCTGGCGCTCAACCTCTACACCCAGGGCGTCGATCCCGAGCTGGACTTCTCCGACATCGACGCCGTGCGCAAGACCGTCGAGGAGTGCAACCAGTTGCCGGTGCACCCGCGTCATCCCTATGTCGGCGATCTGGTCCATACCGCCTTCTCCGGCTCCCACCAGGACGCCATCCGCAAGGGTTTCGCCCAGCAGAAGCCGGATGCGCTCTGGGAAGTGCCCTATCTGCCCATCGACCCGGCCGACATCGGGCGCGACTACGAGGCGGTCATCCGCGTCAACAGCCAGTCGGGCAAGGGTGGCATCGCCTTCCTGCTGGAACAGGAATACGGCATCAGCCTGCCGCGTCGCATGCAGATCGAATTCAGCCAGGTGGTGCAGCGTGAGACCGATCGCCTGGGCCTGGAGATGACCGCGGCGCAGATCCACGGTCTGCTCGAACAGGAATACCTGCAGGCCAAGAGCCCCTATGCGCTGGTCAGCCATAAGCTGCGCGAGGAAGACGGCACCTCCACCGTCGACATCAAGGTCGCTGTCGAAGGTCGTACCGAGCACTGGCACGGTACCGCCAAGGGGCCGCTGGAAGCCCTGGTCGCCAGCCTGCCCCAGGCGGTGGAGATCATGGACTACCACGAGCACTCCATCGGCGCCGGCGCCAACGCCAAGGCCGCCTCCTACATCGAGATTCGCCTAGAGGGCCAGCGCCCGCTGCATGGCATCGGCATCGACGAGAACATCACCACCGCCAGCTTCCGTGCCCTGCTCAGCGCCCTGAATCGCGCGGTCACCCAGGCCCAGGCCAAGGCTGCCTAATACTGACATTCGTCAAACTTAAGGGAATGCCCGTCGGCGTTCCCTTTTTTTATGGCGAACCAGCGGAGATACTCCCCGCTTCCTAGGGATCGTCTCGTCTGCCTGGCACCTGCCGGCCGAGCAGCTTGTCTGGATAGGCAATGACTTCCATTCTGTCGCGAAACACCAGCCTGCGGCGTGACATCGCCGCGCTGTCCCTGCTGTTCCTGATCAGTTCCGTCCTGTGCATTCTCTTCACCCGCCAGGCCTCCAGCACCGTGGCCACCCTCTGGCTGCCCAATGGGCTGGCGATCGCCTGGCTGCTGCGCTCGGCCCGGCGTCGCTGGCCGCTGCAGCTGCTGGCGATCTGGGTGGCTGGCGCCCTGGCCGAATTGCCCTTCAGTGGTGACCCGGCCATCGGAGCGCTCTATTCCCTACCCAATCTGGCGGAGATCCTGTTCGGCGCCTGGCTGCTGCATGGCCGCATCCTCCACCCCGAACGCAACATCGCGGCCATGGGGCGACTGCTGTTCTACGGGGTGCTGATGTCCCCGCTGGCGGGTACCGCCCTGGGTACCCTGATCGCCGCCCAGCAAGGCAATCCCGAGCTGCTGAGGGTGGCCATGCACTGGTACCTGGGCGACGCCCTTGGCCTGCTGGTGGTGATGCCCCTCGCCTTTCTTCGCCGCCCCTTGCAGTGGCAGCAATTCAGCCGCCAGGGTGCCCGCGAATTCCTCGCCCTGCTGCTGATCAGCCCTTTGCTGGTGCTCGGACTGCTGGCCTATGTGCCCTATCCCTTCGTCTATGTCTCCACCCTGCTGCTGCTGATCACCCTGAGGCTCACCGCCCTGGGTACCGCGGTGGTGGGCGGCCTGAACATCCTGATCTTCACCTACCTGGTAGCTCACGGCTATTTGCTTGGCGCCCCAGCCGTCTCGCTGGTGCAGGAGGCCCTGACCTACATCCCGGTGGCGCTGATGCAGATTCCACCGCTGCTGCTGGCCGCTGCCGTGGAGCAGAGCCGTCATCACAACCAGCGCCTGGCGCGCAACGAGGCACGCTTCCGTCATGCCCTGAGCACCGCGCCCTATGGCATGGCGCTGCTGTCGGTGGATGGGCGTCTGAGCCAGGTGAACGCGGCCCTGGAAGCCATGCTCGGCTATCCGCGCCACAGTCTCGACGGCCGGCTGCTCAAGGAGTTGATCGCCGATCCCGAAGAACAGCTGACGGTCCAGGAAGGTGAACAGACCCGGCGCCTGCTGCACCGTGATGGCCAGGGCTTGTGGATGCAACTGGCGCTGTCGCCCGACCACGATGACGGCGACCTGCTCAGCGGCTACCTGTTGCAGGCGCGCGACATCGATGCCCAGCGCCGTGCCGAGGCGACCAACGCCCGGCTCCGGGAGCGCCTGCAACTGGCCATTCGCGCCAGCAACGTGGGCATCTGGGAGTGGGATACCCGCAGTCCGGGCTTCAATGCCGATGCCCGCCTGCGTGACCTGTATGGCATCGCCCCCGACAATCTCAGCCGGGACATGGACTTCTGGCTCACCTTCATCCACCCGGATGACAAGGCACTCTCGCTGGAGGTGTTCGAGAAGGTCGTCAGCGCCTCGATGTCCTACACCTTCAACTTCCGCATCAATCGCGGCGGGCCTGGGGGCGAGGTGCGGCACATCCGCTCCGAGTTGATCTCGGTGGTCGAGGCCGATGGCCACGTCCGCCTGGTCGGCAGCAACAGCGACGTCACCGAGCACCATCAGCTGACCACGGCGCTCTATGAGGAAAAGGAACGGCTGCAGGTCACCCTGGCCTCCATCGCCGACGCCGTCCTGACCACCGACGTGGACGGTCGCATCCTCTTTCTCAATCCGGTCGCCGAGCAGCTCACCGGCTGGTCGCTGGCGGATGCCCAGGGGCGCCCCCACGAGGAGGTGTTCCTCATCCACGACAGCCAGAGCGATGAGGTGCTGCCCAGCCCGGTGGCCCGTTGCCTGCGCGACCAGACCATCACCTCGCTGGACGAAGGCGCCGTGCTGCTCAGCCGGCACGGTGAGCGACACGAGGTACAGGATTCCGCAGCACCGGTACGCACGGTGGATGGCCACATCATCGGCGCGGTACTGGTGTTCCAGAACGTCACCCATGCCCGCAACCTGCAGCGCGAATTGAGCTACAACGCCTCCCACGACGCCCTGACCGGACTCTTCAACCGCCTGAAGTTCGAGCAGGAGCTGGAAGCCGCCTGGCAACAGGCCCAGGCCGGCACCACCCAGCATGCGCTGTGCTTCATCGACCTGGATCGCTTCAAGGTGGTCAACGATTCCGCCGGCCATGCCGCGGGCGATCTGCTGCTGCGCGAGCTGGGCACCCTGCTGCGCGATTCCCTACGCGGCTCCGACGCCGTGGCGCGCATCGGGGGTGACGAATTCGCCCTGCTGCTGCGTGATTGCGATCTGGTGCAGGCCGAGGCCGTCGCCGAAAAGCTCATCGCCAGCATTGGCGCCGTGCGCTTCAACTGGCAAAGCCGGATCTACGACGTCGGTGCCAGCGCCGGCATCGTCGCCATCACCGCCGAGACCCGCAGTCCGGCCGAATTGATGAGCCAGGCCGATGTGGCCTGCTACACCGCCAAGCATGCCGGGCGCAATCGTGCGGCGCTCTATCGCGCTGGCAGCGAGGACGTGGAGCGCCAACACCGCGAGATTCTCATGGCCAGCGGCCTACGCGAGGCCCTGGAGCAGCACCGCTTCGAATTGCACGCCCAGACCATCGTCCCTACCCGTAGCCGCGGCAGCGCGGCACAGCATGTCGAGTTGCTGCTGCGCCTGCGCGATGTCCAGGGCCAACTGATCTCGCCGGCCACCTTCATCCCGGCCGCCGAACGCTTCGGCCTGATGAGCAGCATCGACCGCTGGGTGGTACGTCAGGTGCTGGTCGAACTGGTGCCCTGGCTGCAGGAGCGACCCGAGTTGCACGTGGGCATCAATCTCTCGGGCAACAGCCTGAGCGATCCCGACTTCCTGCCCGAATTGCTGGAGCTGATTGCCGCCTCGCCGCTGGATCCGCAGCGCCTGCTCTTCGAGTTGACCGAGACTGCGGTGATCAACAAGCTCTCGGTGGCCTCCGAACTCATCAGCCAGGTCCGCGGACGCGGCTGCCGCATCGCCCTGGACGACTTCGGCGCCGGCCTCAGCTCTTTCGCCTACCTCAAGCATTTCCGCGTCGACTACGTGAAGATCGACGGCAGCTTCATCCGCACCCTCGACCAGGATCCGCTGGATCGCGCCATCGTCGAGTCCATCAACCAGGTCGCCCACCACCTGGGCGCCGAGACCATCGCCGAATTCGTCGAATCCCAGGCTACCTTCGAGTTGCTCGGCACCATCGGCGTGGACTACGCCCAGGGCTATGCCCTCGGCAAACCCCTTCCTCTGCGCGAGTGGCCGGGGCCGTCGCGCCTCGAACCTTGAGCCCAGGCCATCGGTCGTAACCTGCATGACTTCCCCAACCCGATGAGGATCCCATGCAAACACGTACCCTTGGCCATTCAGACCTCCAGGTGCCGCCGCTCTGCTTTGGTGGCAATGTCTTCGGCTGGACGCTGGACGAGGCCCAGTCCTTTCGCATGCTGGACGCCCTGCTCGAAGCGGGTCTGAATTTCATCGACACCGCCGACGTCTATTCGCGCTGGGCACCGGGCAACAGCGGGGGCGAATCCGAGACCCTGCTGGGCAAGTGGTTGGCCCGCAGTGGCAAGCGTGATCAGGTGATCCTGGCCACCAAGCTGGGCATGGATATGGGTGAGGGCCGCAAAGGCCTCAAGGCCAGCTATGTGCAGCAGGCGGTGGAAGCCTCGCTCAAGCGTCTGCAGACCGATCGCATCGATCTCTATCAGGCGCATTGTGATGACGAGGACACGCCGCTGGAGGAAACCCTGGGCGCCTTCGCCCGGCTGGTGGAACAGGGCAAGGTGCGGGTGATCGGCGCCTCCAACTACGGTGGCCAGCGCCTGCGCGAAGCGGCCCAGGTCGCCGAACGCCTGGGCGTGCCGGCGTACCAGAGCCTGCAGCCTCACTACAACCTGCATGCCCGTCAGGATTACGAGACCGACCTGGAACCGGTGGTCGAGGAACTCGGCCTGGGCGTGATCAGCTACTTCTCCCTGGCCAGCGGCTTCCTGACCGGCAAGTACCGCACCAAGGACGATCTCCAGGGTTCACGCGCGGACATGGTCAAGGGCTACCTGGACGAACGCGGCATGGCCATCCTGGCCGGCCTCGACGAGATCGCCGAAAAGCACGACGCCACCCCGGCCCAGGTCGCCCTCGCCTGGCTGATCGCCCGCCCCAGCATCACCGCCCCCATCGCCAGCGCTACCTCCCAGGCCCAGCTCGACGACCTGGTGGCCGCCACCCGGCTGCAGCTACCGGCCGACGACATCACCCTGCTGAATCAGGTCAGCGCCTATCGCTGAGACTTGGCGCCACCCAACCCACTTCATCGCGGTCATGACGGGCCGCCGTAGGTTGGGCTGAGCGTAGCGAAGCCCAACAGGCCTTGCCTCGAGGCGCCGCCAGTGTTGGGTAGCGATCATAGGATTTAATCGCGGCCATGGGCCGCTCCTACACGCTCCGGTTTAGCCGTAGGAGCGGCCCATGGCCGCGATAGACCGCCCCCTCAACGCACATAATCCAGCGGCAAGGCCGTGCTGTACTTGATCTGCTCCATGGCGAAGCTGGAGCTGACGTCCAGCAACCCCGGTACCTGGATCAGCCGTTTGTACACACCATCATAGGCGGCGATGTCCGGCACCACGATGCGCATCAGGTAATCCGTGTCGCCGGCCATGCGATAGAGCTCCACCACCTCCGGAATGGCCGCCACCGCCGCGTGGAAGCGCTGCAGCCAGTCCATGGCGTGCTGGTTGGTGCGCACCGAGACGAACACCGTCACCCCCACGTTGAGCTGGCGGGGATCGAGCAGCGCCACCCGAGCGCGGATGACCCCCTGCTCCTCCAGCTTCTGGATGCGCCGCCAACAAGCGGTGGTGCCCAAACCGATGCGCTCGGCGATATCAGCTACCGACCGGGTGCTGTCCTGCTGGAGGATGTCGAGAATGGCGCGATCGAAGCGATCCATGAAATGCTTTTCCCCTAAAAGGCTTTACAGAGGAATTCTATTCGCATAGACCCCACAGTTAGCGATCGAAAAGCAAATTCCTTTCGAGATGAAGACGCTAGTCTATTCTCATCTGATCGCTCGAGGCCGCCATGGACGCTTATCCCCTGTATTTCGATTACGCCGCCACCACCCCTGTCGACGATGTCGTCATCGAGGCCATGCTGGGTTGCCTGGGGCGCCAGGGCGTCTTCGGCAATCCCGCCTCTCGCGGCCATGCCTTCGGCAACGACGCCCAGCGCGCCGTGGATAGCGCTCGCCAGCAAGTGGCCGACCTGGTCGGCGCCCGGCCCGAGCAACTGATCTGGACCTCCGGTGCCACCGAGTCCAACAACCTCGCGCTGCTCGGCGTGGCTCGCCGTCGCGGACGTGGGCATCTGATCACCAGCTGCCTGGAACACCGGGCGGTGCTCGATACCGCGGCCCAGCTGGAAGCCGAAGGCTTCGCCGTCACCTACCTGGCGCCGGACGCGGCAGGTCTCATCACCCCCGATGCCGTCGCCGAAGCCTGGCAGGAGGACACCTGCCTGGTCTCGCTGATGCTGGTGAACAACGAGCTGGGCACCCTGACCGACATCGACGCCATCGGCCGGCTGGTCCGCGCCCGTGGCGCCCTCTTCCACGTGGACGCCGCCCAGGCCACCGGCAAGGTCGCCATCGACCTAACCGGCCTGGATGTCGATCTGATGTCCTTTTCCGCGCACAAGACCTATGGGCCCAAGGGCATCGGCGCCCTCTACGTCGGCCCGCGGGCGGAGGGTGCCCTGCAGGCGCAGATCCACGGCGGCGGCCATGAGCGCGGGCTGCGCTCGGGGACCCTGGCCACTCACCAGATCGTGGGCATGGGGACCGCCTTCGCCCTCGCCGGCCAGGCCATGACGCGGGAGAACGAGCGTCTCGGCCAGTTGCGCGAGCGGTTCCTGGTCGGCGTCCAGAACCTGCTTGGCATGCAGTTGAACGGCTGCGCCCGGCAGCGCATTCCCCATACCCTGAACCTGACCTTCGCCACGCCACTGGACACCGTGGCGCTGCAGCGTCAGCTGGCCTTCTCGACGACCTCGGCCTGCAGTTCGGCCAAGGCGGCGCCCTCCCATGTGCTCCTGGGCCTGGGCCTATCTGCCGAACAGGCCGCGCGCAGCTACAGATTCAGCCTGGGTCGCTACACCACCGCGGCGGACGTTGACCAGGCCGTCGCCTTGATCCACCAGCATGCCGTCCAGCCCACGCCCTTCTGGGCCTGATCAGTCCAGGCGGAAGGCGTCGGCATCGCGCTGCGCCGGAAAGCGCTCGCGATAGGCCGTGAGGGCTGCGGCCGACAGCGTCGTGTGGAAGATGCCGGCCGCCGCGCCGGCCTCGACCAGGGGCTCACCCTGGAAGTCCAGCACCTGGCTGTCACCAGCGTAGGGATGACCGTTGCCGTCGCTGCCAACACGATTCACCGCTGCGACATAGCAGAGATTCTCGATGGCCCGCGCCGGCAGCAGGCGATTCCAGTGGCCGCGGCGCGGTGCCGGCCAGTTGGCGACATAGAGCAGCAGATCGGTGTCGTCCTGGGCGCGACTCCAGACCGGGAATCTCAGGTCATAGCAGATCAGCGGGCGGATTCGCCAACCCTTGAGCGTCACCACCAGGCGCTGCTCGCCAGGCGCGTAATGCTCGTGCTCGCCGGCCATGCGAAACAGATGACGCTTGTCGTAGTGCAGCAACTCGCCTTCGGGCGTCGCCCACAGCAGCCGGTTGCGATGCTGTCCAGCTTCGTCCTGCACGATCAGGCTGCCCGTCACCACGGCGCCGACACGTCGGGCCTGTTCTCGTAGCCAGACGGCGGTCGGCCCATCGGCGGGTTCGGCGAGGACCACCGATTCCATGGAAAAGCCGGTGGTGAACATCTCCGGCAGGATGACCAGGTCGGTCTCGCCCACGGCTGTCAGCAGACGCTCGAAATGGGCGCGATTGGCGGCCGGGTCATGCCAGGCCAGTTCGCTCTGCAGCAGCGCCAGGCGCAGGTCTGCGGTAGGAGTCAGATCGCGCATAGCCGCTCCGCTGCCTGACGCAGGGTGTCTTCGCGCTTGGCGAAGCAGAAGCGCACCAGGCGCAGGTCAGCGGGCGGCGTCTGGTAGAACACCGACAGCGGAATGGCGGCGACGCCATGCTCGCGAGTCAGCCATTCGGCCATGGCCACGTCGTCCAGATCCGGGCGGATGGCGGAATAGTCCACCACCTGGAAATAGGTGCCGGCGGCGCGCTGGAAGGTGAAGCGCGAGTTACCCAGGAGATCGCAGAAGAGATCGCGCTTGGCCTGGTAGAAGGCCGGCAGCTCGCTGAGGTGCTCGGGATGGGCGGCCATGAAGTCGGCCAGGGCGGCCTGGATCGGCGTCACTCCGCAGAAGCTCACGTACTGGTGCACCTTGCGCAACTCGGCCGACAGCGCCGGCGGCGCTACCACATAGCCGGTCTTCCAGCCGGTGACGTGATAGGTCTTGCCGAAGGAGCTGACCACGAAGGCGCGGGCATAGAGTTCGTCGTGGGCGATGACGCTGGCATGGCGCTCGCCGTCGTAGACCAGGTGCTCATAGACCTCGTCGCTGACCAGATAGAGATCGCGCCCGCGGATCAGTGCGGCCAGGCGATCCAACTCGGCGGCGCTGACCAGAGCGCCACTGGGGTTGTGCGGGGTATTGAGCACGATGGCGCGGGTACGCGGACTCAGGGCCGCTTCCAGCGCCGTCCAGTCGATACCGAAGCTCGGCAGCGCCAGGGGCACATGCACGCAGCGCCCGCCGGCCAGTTGCACCGAGGGTTCGTAGCTGTCGTAGCAGGGGTCGAAGACGATCACCTCGTCGCCTGGTCGTACCAGCGTCTGCAGGGCGCAGAACAGGCCCTGGGTGGCCCCGGGCACGATGGTGACCTCGGCCTCGGCATCCACCTCGCGGCCATAGAAGGCGGCAACCTTGGCCGCTACCTGCTGGCGCAGCGTCGGCAATCCGGTCATGGGTGCGTACTGGTTGTGGCCCGCCGCGACATGGCGACCGACCGCCGCGAGCAACTCGGCGGGGCCGTCGAAGTCGGGAAAGCCCTGGGACAGATTCAGCGCACCGGTCTGGGCGGCGAGCTGGGACATGCGGGTAAAGATGGTGACGGCGAGGTCGGGAAGCTTGCTCTGGATCATCGCGCGGGCACGGGTCTGGCTGGAAGGAGATCGGCAGACTGCGATTTTTTGCGCGAGAGGGCAAGTAGTGCTATGCCGATCAGCCAGCCAGCGGTCTCGGCATAGCCTGGGTACAAGGCTTGATCCAAACATCCCCTCTCCCAAAAGGAGAGGGGATGTTTCGTCCACCCGGACGCATCAATGCACCGCCGCTGCCGCGAAGAGGAACCACCGTAGCGTGGAAAACGGCGCAGTCTTTTCCACTGGAACAAACGTCGTACGGGATGCCCGCACCCCAACCCTATCCCAAAGGGAGAGGGGGAAGTTCGGTGCGCGAGTAGCCTCCTCGCCCCAATCCTCTAACAAAGAAAAAGGGGGCTATTAGCCCCCTTCCCTTCACAACGCCCGACCGGCTTACCGCCGCTTGTCCTTGCGCTTCTTCTCGGCCTTCTTGTGGTGGCTCATCAGCCGGCGCTTCTTGTTGACCTGGCGCTCGGTGAGGGTGTTCTTCTTGCCCTCGAAGGGATTCTCGCCACCGCGGTATTCGATGCGGATCGGCGTACCCACCAGCTTGAGTACCCGGCGATAGGTCTTTTCCAGGTAGCGAGTATAGGACTTGGGCACCGCTTCCGTCTGGTTGCCGTGGATGACGATCAGCGGCGGGTTGGCGCCGCCCAGGTGGGCATAGCGCAGCTTGATGCGCCGGCCGCTGACCATCGGCGGCTGGTGCTCCTGCACCGCATCCTCGAGGATCTGGGTCAGGCGGCTGGTGGGCCAGCGGGTGGTGGCCGAGGCGAAGGACTGCTGCACCGACTTGTACAGATGGCCCACGCCGGTGCCATGCAGCGCCGAGATGAAGTGAATGTCGGCGAAGTCGACGAACAGCAGGCGGCGTTCCAGTTCGGTCTTGACGTAGTCGCGCTCGCCGGACTCCATGCCGTCCCACTTGTTCAGGGCGATCACCAGGGCACGCCCGGTCTCCAGCACGAAGCCGAGCAGGTTGAGGTCGTGCTCGACCACGCCTTCGCGGGCGTCCATGACGAAGATCACCACGTTGGCGTCCTGGATCGCCTGCAGCGTCTTGACCACCGAGAACTTCTCGACCGCCTCGAAGACCTTGCCGCGGCGGCGCACGCCGGCGGTGTCGATCAGGGTGTAGCGTTCTTCGTTGCGCTCGAAGGGAATGTAGATGCTGTCGCGGGTGGTACCGGCCTGGTCATAGACGATCACCCGCTCTTCGCCGAGCATGCGATTGACCAGGGTCGACTTGCCGACGTTGGGCCGACCGATCACGGCGATCTTGATGCCGGTGGTCTCGTCGATGCCCTGCACGCGACGGAAGACGTCGCCCCCCTCCTCCGCGGCAGCGCGCACCTGCTCCTCGGTGAGCTCCTCGACCTCGACCTCATCCTTGGGAAAGACGCCCAGGGCGTCTTCCAGCAGGTTGTTCACGCCGCGCCCGTGGGCCGCGGCGATAGGATAGGCGTCGCCGATGGCCAACGGGCTGAATTCCGCCCGGGCGATATCCGGGTCGACGGTATCGACCTTGTTGGCCACCAGGAAGGTGCGCTTGTTTCGCTTCCGCAGGTGCTCGGCGATCATCTGATCGGCGACGGTCATGCCGTCGCGGGAGTCCACCAGGAACAGCACCGCATCGGATTCCTCGATGGCCTGCAGCGACTGCTCGGCCATCTTCAGGTCGATGCCTTCCTCGTCACCGGAAATACCGCCGGTGTCGACCACGATGTAGGTGCGCCCCTGCCACTTGGCTTCGCCGTACTTGCGATCGCGGGTCAGGCCGGCGAAGTCGGCGACGATGGCGTCCCGGGTCTTGGTCAGGCGGTTGAAAAGCGTGGATTTGCCGACGTTCGGCCGCCCCACCAGGGCAATTACGGGAACCATGCGGCTCTCCCAGAGCAGAAAACACGATGGCCGCTACCGAACTTCACGGTAGCGGCCATCGGTTGAGGATAAAGGGTTCTAGCGCAGACGATAGGCGACGAGTTTACCGCCATTGCCGTAAACGTAGAGCATGTCGCCGACGACCAGTGGTCGTACCCGGACGCCGTCACCGTCGACCTTGGTCCGACCGACGAAACGACCGTCGACCTGGCTCAGCAGATGGATGTAGCCGGCGTAGTCGCCCACCACCACGTTGCTCGACCAGACCACCGGACCGGTGAGCTGGCGACGGGCCAGATCGGCATTGGTCCAGAGGGCGGAGGTGGAGGATTCCTCGACCGCTTCCACGGTGCCGTTGTCCAGGCTCAGGTAGACGTTGCCGAAACCTTCGGCCACGCCGTCGTAGCTGGAGGCGTCACGCTGCCAGAGGATCTGGCCGTTGGCCGGATTGAGCGCGACCACGCGGCCGTTGTAGCTGACCACATAGAGGGTGTCGCCGGACAGCGACAGGCCGCCGTCCACGTCGACGATCCGCTCCAGTTCGGAACGACCCTTGGGCACGGCGATCTGCTGTTCCCACAGCGGCAGGCCGCGCTGCACGTCCAGGGCGACCACCTTGCCGCTGGCGAAACCGGCCATGACCACCTGGTTGGTGACCAGGGGCGCACCGGTGCCTCTCAGACTCAACACCGGCTGGGTGTCTTCGTAGATCCAGCGACGGGTACCACTGCCCAGCTCGAAGGCCTGCAGCTTGTCGTCCTGGGACTGCACCACCACCACGTCGTTGTTGACCACCGGGGCGGACAGCACTTCGCTGGACGCCTGGGCGCGCCACTTCTCGTCGCCACTGGCACTGTCGAGGGCGATCACCTGGCCACGCAGGGTGCCGACCAGCACCAGGCCGGAGCCCACGCCGACGCCGCCGGACACCGGCAGGTCCAGGTCCTTCTTCCACAGCACCTGGCCGGTCTCGCGATTCATCGCCATGACCCGGCCGTCGGCATCAGCGGCAAAGATCGTCTGGCCGTCGACGGCCGGTACCAGGCGGTTGTATTCCTTGCCCTGGCCGTCGCCCACCGAGCGACTCCAGACTTCATCCAGGCGAACTTCAGCCTTGATGTCCTTCAGCTCGGCCGGCGGCAATTCCTTCTTGCCGGTGCTGCTGCACCCGACGACCGCAAGGGCGAGACCCAGTACCGCGATAGACTTCCAGCGCAACATCAGGCGTCTCCTTTGGCGAGATCATCGAGTTTCATCTGCAGCACGCCTTCGGCTGCGTCGTTGGGCAGCGCGGCGCGGGCTTTTTCATAGGCGGCGCGAGCCTCGGCCGGCTTCTTCAGCGCCACCAGCAGGTCACCACGCAATTCTTCGCGATTGGCGACATAGGCCTTGGGCGCCTCGCCATCCAGTAGCTTGAGGCCCTCTTCGGCCTTGCCCTGGGCCGCCAGCACCCGGGCCAGGCGCTGACGCGCCAGCTCGCCGAGTTCGGCGTCATGGGGCTTGTCCACCACGGCCTTGAGTTCGGCGGCGGCGTCGTCCAGGCGATTGTTCTCTACCGCCACCTTGGCAACGAAGAGGCTCCCGTACTGGGCGTAGGCGGTACCGGAATAATCCTGCTTGAGCTTGCCGTAGGTATCGGTCACCCGGGCGGTGTCGACCTTGCCACCGGGCGCCAGGGCGGCTTCCACCAGTTGCTGATAGAGCACCGAGGCGCCCTGCGCCTGGTTGTTCTGATAACGCTGCCAACCCTGCCAGCCAAGTACCGCCACCAGGGCGATGACGCCACCGGCCACCAGCGGCTTGCCGTTACGCTGCCACCAGGCCTTGGCGACCACCAGATTGTCGTCGTCGATGGAACTCAAATCCGTTCTCCTCAATTCCCGCGACCGGAACCGGCCGGGGGCAAAATCTCGTCCAGACGGGCGGCCAGGGCCGCGAAATCGACCTTTTCCTGGGGCGCATCTCCACGCAGCGGCTTGAGCGCCACCTGTTGCGCGGCCAGTTCGTCTTCACCCAGGATCATGGCCCAGAGCGCGCCGCTCTTGTCGGCCTTCTTGAACTGGCTCTTGAAGCTGCCGGCACCGGCATTGACCAGCAGACGCAGGTCGGGACGGGCATCGCGCAACTGCTCGGCCAGCTTGAGGCCGGCCAGTTCGGCCGCCTCGCCAAAGGCGCAGAGATAGAGATCGGCGGGACGCTGCAGATCGCCCGGCAGGCACGCCAGGGTTTCCAGCAGCAGCACCAGGCGCTCGACGCCCATGGCGAAGCCGACGCCCGGGGTGGGCTTGCCGCCGAACTGGGTGATCAGGCCGTCGTAGCGGCCACCGGCGCAGACGGTGCCCTGGGCACCCAGCTTATCGGTGACCCACTCGAAGACGGTACGACCGTAGTAGTCCAGGCCACGCACCAGCTTGGGATTGATCTGGTAGCGAATGCCGGCGGCGTCCAGACGGGCCTTGAGGCCGTCGAAGTGGGCGCGGGATTCGTCGTCCAGATAGTCGGCCAGGGTCGGGGCGTCCTGCAGCAGCGCCTGGGTCTGGGCGTTCTTGCTGTCGAGGATGCGCAGCGGATTGGTGGTCAGCCGACGCTGGCTGTCTTCGTCGAGTTGCTCGAAGCGTTCCTGCAGATAGGCTACCAGGGCCTCGCGATAGCGGGCGCGATCGGCGCTGGAACCCAGGCTGTTGAGCTGCAGGGTCACGGCGTCGGTCAGGCCCAGGCGCTGCCAGAGACGTGCAGTGAGCACGATCAGTTCGGCATCGATGTCCGGACCGGGCAGGTTGAACACCTCGACGCCGATCTGGTGGAACTGGCGATAGCGACCCTTCTGCGGCTTCTCGTAACGGAACATAGGCCCGGCGTACCAGAGCCTCTGCACCTGGCCACCGCCGGTCATGCCATGTTCGAGCACGGCCCGCACGCAACCCGCGGTGCCTTCCGGCCTCAGGGTCAGGGACTCCTCGTTGCGGTCGAGGAAGGTGTACATCTCCTTGTCCACCACGTCGGTGCCCTCGCCGATGCCGCGGGCGAAGAGTTCGGTGAACTCCATGATGGGCAGACGGATCTCGTGGTAGCCATAGCCGTCGAGCAGCGTCGCGAAGGTACGTTCCAGGTAGCGCCAGGCCGGAGTCTGCTCCGGCAGGATATCGTTCATGCCACGGATGGCTTGCAGGGACTTGCTCACGAAAGGGCCTTATTCCTTGATCTTTCAGCTGCGCGCGATGAGCGCGGCATCCGCTTCGGCCTTTTCGGCCGCCTTGCGGCGGATGAGCCCTTCCAGCTCGTCCACCAGATTGTCGTTGTTCAGCTTGGAGGCCGGCTTGCCATCGATGTACACCAGATTGTTGGGCGTACCCCCGGTCAGGCCGACGTGGGCTTCCTTGGCTTCGCCGGGACCGTTGACCACGCAACCGATCACCGCGACGTCCAGGGGCACCAGCAGGTCCTCCAGGCGCCCTTCCAGTTCGTTCATGGTCTTGACCACATCGAAGTTCTGCCGCGAGCAACTCGGGCAGGCGATGAAGTTGATGCCACGCGAACGCAGGCGCAGGGACTTGAGGATGTCGAAACCGACCTTGATCTCCTCGACCGGATCGGCCGCGAGCGAGATGCGGATGGTGTCGCCGATGCCTTCGGCAAGCAGCATGCCCAGGCCCACGGCGGACTTCACCGTGCCCGAGCGCAGGCCGCCGGCTTCGGTGATGCCCAGGTGCAGCGGCTGCTCGATGCGGGTGGCCAGCTGACGGTAGGCCGCCACGGCCATGAAGACGTCACTGGCCTTCACGCTGACCTTGAAGTCCGGGTAGTCCAGCTTCTCCAGATGGTCGACATGGCGCATGGCCGACTCCACCAGGGCCTCCGGGGTGGGCTCGCCATACTTCTTCTGCAGGTCCTTTTCCAGCGAACCGGCGTTGACGCCGATGCGGATCGGGATGCCGCGCTCGCGGGCCGCGTCGACCACCGCCTTGACCCGGTCTTCGCGACCGATGTTGCCAGGGTTGATGCGCAGGCAGTCCACGCCCAGCTCGGCCACGCGCAGGGCGATCTTGTAATCGAAGTGAATGTCGGCCACCAGCGGCAGGCTGACCCGCTGCTTGATGCGGCCGAAGGCTTCGGCGGCGTCCATATCGGGCACGGAGATGCGCACGATGTCGGCACCAGCGTCTTGCAGGCGCTGAACCTGGGCCACGGTAGCGTCGACGTCGCAGGTTTCGGTGTTGGTCATGCTCTGCACGGCGATGGGAGCATCGCCGCCGACCGGCACCGAGCCGACCCAGATCTTGCGGGACAACCGACGTTTGATGGGCGATTCGCTATGCATGCTGGTTTCCCATGGGGTCGCCGGACGTCATTGTCCGGCCTGACCGAGTTTGATGCGGGCGGTCTCGCCCTTGGTGTAAGGCGCGAGGTCGACGACCTGGCCGTTGTAGGTGATCTGGGCACCGCGAGCGAAGCCGAGACGGATGTTGACCGGCGCCTTGATCGAGGCGTAGTCGAGGCTCTCGCCGCCCTTTTTCACGCCGCTGAAAAGGATCTTGCCGGTACCGTCGCTGACCTGCGTCCAGCAGTTGGCGGTGAAGCGGATGTTGAGGCTGTCGCTGCCGGCGACGGGCGCTGCGGCAGGCGCGGTGGCCGGGGCGGCAGGCGCCGTTGCAGCCGGCGCCGGAGGGGTGGACGTGCTCGAACCGCTGGCCGGGGCCGGAGTCGGGGTGGGCGCGGCGGTCGGGGTGGTCATGGCGGCCACGGCATTGGCATCCGGCGTCGGCGTGCCTACCGGAGACGGCAGGGTGACGGCGGGCTGCTGAGCAGTGACTGGGGTCTGTTCTTCCGGCTCGTCGATGGGATGGATCTCGGTCTTGCCGTCGGCACCCTCGACCTCGACATGCTCCATGCTCACGGCGCTGCTGCTGGAAGTCTGACGACTGCGCTCCTGCCACCAGAACAGACCCATGGCGATGATCAGCACCACCAGGACGAAACTGACGAATCTGAGGACATTGCGCGACAGCCGCACCGGCTCGTCGAGGCGGCCCAGGCTGTGCACGGTGCTGCCCTTGGCATCGGTGCCGGTGTAGCTGTCGAAGGTACGCACCAGTTCGACCTGGTCCAGGCCCAGCAGCTTGCCATAGGCCTTGGTGTAGCCACGGGCGAAGGTGTGCCCCGGCATCTGCAGATAGTTGCCGGACTCGAGCTGCTCGATGATGCGCTCGCTGAGATTGAGATTCTGGGCGACCTGCGCCTGGCTCCAGCCAAGCGCCAGTCGCTTCTGACGCAAGATCTCACCGGGATTGCCCCGTCCGGCGTGTACCGCTTCGGATTGCACTGCGGTCATTTCTGCTCCGACTGAAGTTGACGATATTCAGGTGAGTTCGGGTAGAGGCGCTTCAGCTGCAGGGCATAGCTCGCGGCGGTGTTGCGATCGTTGAACACCTCGGCGAGGCGGATCCCGAGCAACAGGCTGCGGGCATCCTGGGGGCTGAGCTGGCTGAAGGCCTGGTAATAGCTGCGAGACGGCACGTAGTCGCGCGTCTGATAGGCCAATTGAGCCAATTCGAACAGGGCCCTGGGCTGATTGCGATCCAGCCGCAGGGATTTTTCCAGATTTTCCTTGCCCAAGTCGACCTGATTGAGTCGCAAGGCCGTCAGGCCGAGATTCTCGAACACCCGCGCGCGCTCGGGGTAGAGGCTGTCTTCGGCGGCCTGGGTGAAGCGTTCGTAGGCATCCTTGTAGCGCCCCTGCTCATAGAGGAAGCTGCCATAGTTGTTGAGGATGCGGGCATCGCGGGGCCGCTCGCGCAGGGCCAGGCGATACTCCTGATCGGCCAGTTCGGTCTCGCCCTGGGCCTGGAACACCAGCCCGAGGGCGGCATGGGCGTCGGCGCTGGAGGAATCCAGTTCCAAGGCCTTCTTCAACGGCACCTTGGCTTGTTCGGTGTTGCCCTGCTGGATATAGCCGAGGCCAAGCTGGATGTAGGCATCACGGGCCTGCATCCGTCCCTGGCGGGTATCCATGGGGTTGCGGTCACCCTCGGTCACGCAGCCGGCCAGGCTACCGACCACCAGGGCGAGCGCGACAGCCGCAAAGCGCGTGATCGCCATGATCGCGCCCTCAGCCCTGGAGCGGCGTCACGGTTTCGGCACCGTCGAGCTGGCGAACGGCGATGTAACGCTGGCTGCGGCGGGTACGGTCCATGACCTGCCCCACCAGCTGGCCGCAGGCGGCATCGATGTCGTCACCGCGGGTGGTCCGCACCGTGACATTGAAACCGGCCTGCACCAGCAGCTCCTGGAACCGGCGGGTGGCGTTCTTGCTCGGCCGCTCGTAGCCGGAGTGCGGGAAGGGATTGAAAGGGATCAGGTTGATCTTGCAGGGCACGTTGCGCAGCAGCTCGATCAGCTGCAGGGCGTGCTCGGGCAGGTCGTTGACGTCCTTGAGCAGGGTGTACTCGATGGTCAGGACGCGCTTCTCGCCCAGTTGCCGGATGTATCTCTGGCAGGCATCGAGCAGCATGGCCAAGGGATACTTGCGGTTGATCGGGACCAGCTCGTTGCGCAACTCGTCGTTGGGTGCATGCAGCGACAACGCCAGGGAGACGTCGATGTGCTTGGCCAGCTCTTCGATCATCGGCACCACGCCCGAGGTGGACAGAGTGACCTTGCGCTTGGAGATGCCGTAGCCCAGGTCGTCCATCATGATGCGCATGGCGGCGACGACGTTGTCGAAGTTCAGCAGCGGTTCGCCCATGCCCATCATCACCACGTTGGTGATGGCGCGGTCGATCTTGGCCGGTACGCTGCCAAAGGACTTGTTGGCGATCCACACCTGACCGATCACTTCGGCGGCGGTGAGGTTGCTGTTGAAGCCCTGCTTGCCGGTGGAGCAGAAGCTGCAGTCCAAGGCGCAACCGGCCTGGGACGACACGCACAGGGTGCCACGGCCGTTCTGCGGAATGTAGACGGTCTCGACGCAGCTGCCGGAGGCGACGCGGATCACCCACTTGCGGGTGCCGTCGCGGGAGATGTCCTCGCTGACGATCTCGGGGCCACGGATCTCCGCGGCGGCCTTGAGCTTTTCCTTGAGCGCCTTGCCCAGGTTGCTCATGGCGTCGAAATCATCGATGCCGAAGTGATGGATCCACTTCATGACCTGGCCGGCGCGAAAGCGCTTCTCCCCGATGGACTCGAAGAACGACTCGAGTTGCGGCTGGGTCAGGCCCAGCAGATTGACCTTATCGGTGGCTGTGGTCATGGGATCACCTCGACGAAATCTGTTTGAAGCCCGCGCAGGACGCGGGCGATGCCAGGAAGGCGGGCTGGCCGCTTCCCTGGCCGGCGCTCATCCTTAGCGGATGCGCTCGCAGACTTCGGTGGCTGCGAAGAAGTAGGAGATCTCGCGCGCGGCGGACGCTTCGGAATCCGAACCATGGACGGCGTTTTCGTCGATGGAGACAGCGAAGTCGGCACGGATGGTACCGGCGTCGGCTTTCTTGGGATCGGTGGCGCCCATCAGCTCACGGTTCTTGGCGATGGCGTTGTCGCCTTCCAGCACCTGGACCACGACCGGACCGGAGGTCATGAAGGAGACCAGATCCTTGAAGAAGGGACGCTCTTTGTGTTCGGCGTAGAAGCCACCGGCTTCGCGCTCGGACAGCTGGACCATCTTGGCAGCGACGACGCGCAGGCCAGCCTTCTCGAAGCGGGTGACGATCTCACCGACGACATTCTTGGATACGGCATCGGGCTTGATGATCGACAGGGTACGTTGAACAGACATGTGAACTCCGAATGTGAGAATAGAGCAAAAACGAAACCCGCGGATTATACGCGGGTCCCGGTGAAAAGCGTAGCGCGGTACGGGCGATGCGTCAGGCGGACTCGTCGATCCAGGCGGCTTGGATGGCCTCCAGTACCTTCTCGCCACCGCGCTGCGGATCGTCGTCGAACTCCGGCAGGTCCACGACCCAGTTACGCAGCTTGACGAAGTTCACGTAGCGCGGATCCACGTCGGGATGGGCGTCGTTGAGTTCGATGGCGATATCCAGCACATCGGTCCATTTCAGTGCCATGACAGCTGTCCTCAGTGACCTTCGGAAACCTGGTTGATGGTGTAGCGCGGAATCTCCACCACCAGGTCTTCGCTGCCAACTACCGCCTGGCAGGACAGGCGCGAACGCATTTCCAGGCCCCAGGCCTTGTCCAGCATGTCGTCTTCGAGTTCATCGGAAGGCTCGAGGGAATCGAAGCCTTCTTGGACGACTACGTGACAGGTGGTGCAGGCACAGGACATCTCGCAGGCGTGCTCGATGTCGATGCCGTTGCGCATGGCCGCGGCGATGATGGTTTCGCCTTCGCTGGCTTCGAAGACTGCGCCCTCGGGGCAGTGCTCGGCGTGGGGCAGCAGGGTGATCTGCGGCATGATGGAACTACTCCTCGATATCGTTGAGACGACGACCCGCCAGGGCCGCCTTGACCGAGGCGTTCATCCGCCGGGCGGCGAAGGCATCGGTTACGTGAGAAAGACGCTTGGTCTGGTCTTCGAGCGCCTGGAGGTCGGTGGCGTCCAGCAGCTCGGCCAACTGGCCGATTTCCAGCTCGATCACCTGACGCTCCTCGGCGTCCAGCAGGCGCTCGCCGTCGGCGGCCAGCGCGGCGGTGACCGCCTCGATCAGCCGCCGCGCTTCGACCTGCTGCTCGCGCAGCGCGCGGGCCTGCATGTCGTCACCGGCATGACGGAAGGAGTCCTGCAGCATGTTGGCGATCTCGCCGTCGGTCAGGCCGTAGGACGGCTTGACCTGGACGCTGGCTTCCACGCCGCTGGACAGCTCGCGGGCGCTGACGCCGAGCAGGCCGTCGGCATCGACCTGGAAGGTGACGCGGATCTTGGCGGCACCGGCGACCATGGGCGGGAAGCCGCGCAATTCGAAACGGGCCAGGGAGCGGGCGTCCTTGACCAGTTCGCGCTCGCCTTGCAGCACATGCACCAGCATGGCGGTCTGGCCGTCGCGATAGGTGGTGAAGTCCTGCCCCCGCGCCACCGGAATGGTGGTGTTGCGTGGAATGATCTTCTCCATCAGGCCGCCCATGGTCTCGAGACCCAGGGACAGCGGGATGACGTCCAGCAGCAGCAGTTCTTCGCCGGCGCGATTGCCGGCTAGGGAATCGGCCTGCAGGGCCGCGCCGATGGCGACCACGCGATCCGGATCGATGTCGGTGAGCGGGGTGCACTCGAACAGTTCGCCCACGGCTTCGCGCACATAGGGCACGCGGGTGGAGCCACCGACCATGACTACGGCAGCGATCTCCGCCGGCTCCACTTCCGCATCACGCAGGGCGCGGCGGCAGGCCTTGAGGCTGCGCGCCACCAGCGGGGCGATGAGTTCCTGGAAGGTGCTGCGCTCCAGCACGCCCGACCAGTCGCCATGGCTGACCTCTACGCGCTCGGCAGCCGACAGGGCTTCCTTGGCCGCGCAGGCGCTCTGCAGCAGGCGCCGCTGGGTGCCCGGATCCAGATCGCTGGACAACCCGGCCTGCTGGACGATCCAGCCGGCGATGGCATGATCGAAGTCATCACCGCCCAGGGCGCTGTCGCCACCGGTGGCCATGACTTCGAAGACGCCGCGGGTCAGGCGCAGGATGGAGATGTCGAAGGTGCCGCCACCCAGGTCGTAGATGGCGACCACGCCCTCCTCGCCCCGGTCCAAGCCATAGGCCACGGCGGCCGCGGTAGGCTCGTTGAGCAGGCGCAGGACGTTCAGTCCGGCGAAGCGGGCGGCGTCCTTGGTGGCCTGGCGTTGGGCATCGTCGAAGTAGGCCGGCACGGTGATGACCGCGCCGACCAGTTCGCCACCCAGGGTGGCTTCGGCCCGCTCGCGCAGCACCCGCAGGATGTCGGCGGAGACCTCCACCGGACTCTTGCGCCCAGCAGCGGTATCGATGAAGGGCATTTCCGACTCACCGGCGACGAAGCGATAGGGCAACTGCTCGCCCAGCTGCTTGACGTCGGCGATGCCACGCCCCATGAGGCGCTTGACGGAGAGAATGGTATTGAAGGGATCCTGGGCGGCAGCGGCCTTGGCGCCTGCCCCCACGTCCACCCCATCGGCGGCATAGCGCACGGCGGAGGGCAGGATCACCTCGCCCCGCAGATCGGGCAGGGTCTCGGCCACGCCACTGCGGACGGCAGCCACGAGGGAATTGGTGGTGCCCAGATCGATGCCCACCGCCAGCTTGCGCTGGTGCGGCTTGGGCGCCATTCCGGGTTCGGCTATCTGCAATAGAGCCATTGGCTAGTCGGCTTATGGTTGTCGGTGCCTGAGCGACACCTGTGATTAATCGTCCAGACGCTCTTCGAGCTGGCGGATCTCGCTGGCCAGCTTGTCGAGAAACTGCATGCGACGGACCAGGCGTTCGGCAGACTCGCGCTGGGCGGGGTCCTGCCAGATCGCGGCGAAGGCCTGCTCGATGTCGCGCTGCGCCTCCTTGAGGCGCTGGCGGAAGGCGGGAATGCCCGCGCTGTCGCCGGCGTCCTGCAGGTCTTCCAACTCCTCGCGCCACTGCAATTGCTGCATGAGGAAATCGGTGTCCTGGATGGTCGCCTCGAGCGGCATCTCGTGACCTTCGAGCTCCAGCAGATAACGCGCGCGGCGCGACGGCGCGCGCAGCACGTGATAGGCCTCGTTGAGCTCGGCCGACCGCTCCAGCGCCTGGCGCCGCTCGCGTTCCGGCGCATCGGCGAACCGATCCGGATGGACCGTGCGGGCCAGGTCGCGATAGCGCGCGGCCAGACCCGCCTGGTCGATCTCGAAGGCGGGCTTGATCTCGAACAGCGCGAAGTGACAGGGCTTACCCATGGCGGGCCTCAGATGTTGAAGCTTTCGCCGCAGCCACACTCGCCACGCACGTTGGGATTGTTGAACTTGAAGCCCTCGTTGAGGCCTTCACGCACGAAATCCAGCTCGGTGCCGTCCAGGTAGACCAGGCTCTTGGGGTCGATGATGACCTTGACGCCATGGCTTTCGAACACCTGGTCCTCGGCCGCGAATTCATCGACGAACTCGAGTACGTAGGCCAGCCCCGAGCAACCCGTGGTACGAACGCCCAGGCGGATGCCCTCCCCCTTGCCGCGTCCATCGAGGGAACGCTGCACGTGGCGGGCGGCGGACTCGGTCATGCTGATCGCCATGGTTCCTCCTTAGAGCAGGCCTTTCTTCTGCTTGTAGTCGCTGACCGCCGCCTTGATGGCGTCTTCGGCGAGTACCGAGCAGTGGATCTTCACCGGCGGCAGAGCAAGTTCTTCGGCGATCATGCTGTTCTTGATCGACGCCGCTTCCTCGATGCTCTTGCCCTTCATCCACTCGGTGGCCAGGGAGCTGGAGGCGATGGCGGAGCCACAGCCGTAGGTCTTGAACTTGGCATCTTCGATGATGCCCTGCTCGTTGACCTTGATCTGCAGACGCATCACGTCGCCACAGGCCGGAGCGCCGACCATGCCGGTGCCGACATCGGGATCGGCCGCATCGAACTTGCCGACGTTGCGCGGGTTTTCGTAGTGGTCGATGACCTTTTCACTGTATGCCATGGTTCAATCCTCGCTTATCAGGGTGGGTCAGTGGGCTTGCCACTCGACCTGACTCAGGTCTACGCCTTCTTTGAACATGTCCCACAGCGGAGACAATTCGCGCAACTTGTTGACGGCTTCGGTGACCTTGCTCGCGGCGTAGTCAACGTCTTCTTCGGTGGTGAAGCGGCCGAAGGTGAAGCGGATGGAGCTGTGCGCCAGCTCGTCGTTGCGGCCCAGGGCACGCAGGACGTAGGACGGCTCCAGGGACGCCGAGGTACAGGCCGAACCGGACGAGACCGCCAGGTCCTTGAGCGCCATGATCAGCGACTCGCCTTCGACGTAGTTGAAGCTCAGGTTCAGGTTGTGCGGCACACGATGAATCAGGCTGCCGTTCAGGTAGACCTCTTCCAGGCCTTCGAACTGACGGTAGAAGCGATCGCTCAGGGCCTTAATGCGGGCATTTTCCTGGACCATCTCTTCCTTGGCGATGCGGAAGGCCTCGCCCATGCCGACGATCTGGTGGGTCGCCAGGGTACCCGAACGCATGCCACGCTCATGGCCACCGCCGTGGGTCTGGGCTTCGATACGGACGCGCGGCTTGCGGCGAACGTAGAGGGCGCCAATGCCCTTGGGACCATAGGTCTTGTGCGCCGAGAAGGACATCATATCGACCTTGAGCTTTTCCAGATCGATCTCGACCTTGCCGGTGGACTGGGCGGCGTCGACATGGAAGAGCACGCCACGGGAACGGGTCAGCTCGCCGATGGCGGCGATGTCGTTGACGGTACCGATCTCGTTGTTGACGTGCATGATGGACACCAGGGTGGTGTCGTCACGCAGGGCCGCCTCGACCATGTCGGGGGTGATCAGGCCGTCTTCGCCCGGCTCGAGATAGGTCACCTCGAAGCCTTCGCGCTCGAGCTGGCGGGTGGTGTCCAACACCGCCTTGTGCTCGATCTTGGAGGTGATCAGGTGCTTGCCCTTGTTCTGGTAGAAGTGCGCGGCGCCCTTGATGGCCAGGTTGTCGGACTCGGTGGCACCGGAGGTCCAGACGATCTCGCGCGGGTCGGCGTTGACCAGTTCGGCCACCTGACGACGGGCGTTTTCCACAGCTTCCTCGGCCTTCCAGCCGAACAGGTGGGAGCGCGATGCGGGGTTGCCAAAGTTGCCGTCCACCAGCAGGCACTCGCTCATCTTCTGAGCGACGCGCGGATCGACGGGCGTGGTGGCGGAATAGTCTAGGTAGATCGGCAATTTCATCGGTTACTCCTAATCAGACGGGCGTCTCTGCTCAGTCGATGGTGGACGCTTCGATTTTTTCGACCGCTAAGGGCGATTGCTTACTGGCACAGGCCTTGGTGTCCTGACGCTTGGCCACCTGCTGGATCTCGTTGCGGGCGACCAGGTCGGCCAGGGTGATGCCACTCAAAAAGGTGTGGATCTGATCGCTCAGGTCGCACCAGAGGTGATGGGTCAGGCAGGTATCACCCTGGTGACAGCCCCCACCGCCCTGGCAACGGGTGGCATCCACGGATTCGTTGACGGCATCGATCACCTGGGCCACATGGATACCGCCCATGTCGCGCGCCAGCTGATAACCGCCGCCGGGACCGCGTACGCTGTTGACCAGCGCGCCGCGGCGCAGCCGGGCAAACAGCTGCTCCAGATAGGACAGCGAAATGCCCTGCCGCTCGGAAATGTCGGCCAGCGACACCGGCCCCCGCTGGGCGTGCAGCGCCAGGTCGAGCATGGCGGTTACGGCATAGCGGCCTTTGGTGGTCAGTCTCATGATGAACTCGAGCGGGTTGCATCGGATGACCCTGATTATCGGATTCCCGACAAAAAAGGTCAACTTTAAAACCGACCAAATCACTCAGGCATTATCTATCGGGGGGATAGTCCGCGGGTGGGATTCGCCGCGGGCGGCCTTCTGGGTTTCGGTGAGGATGCCGCGCAGGATGTTCATTTCCAGCTTGCTGATGCCGGCACGACCGTAGAGCCGCCGCAGCCGACTCATCAGGTGGCGCGGCTTGGCCGGATCGAGGAAGCCGATCTCCACCAGGGTCTGCTCCAGGTGCTCGTAGTAGAGCTCCAGCTCCTCCACCGTCACCGGCTGGGTGTTGAGCATGGCGGTGGCTTCGACCTTGTTCATCTTGGTCGGCTGGTTCTGCGCCGCGAGCCAGGCCATGCGCACCTCGTACACCAGCACCTGGACCGCCGCGGCGAGATTGAGCGAGCCGAAGGCCGGATCCGAGGGGATGTGCACATGGTAGTGGCAGCGCTGCAACTCTTCGTTGGTCAGGCCGGCGTATTCGCGACCGAAGACCAGGGCCACCTCGCCGCCCTGCTCCACCTGGGCCAGGGAGGTGGTGGCGCATTCGCGCGGATCCAGCAGCGGCCAGGGGATGCGGCGGTCGCGGGCGCTGGTGCCCAGCACCAGGCTGCAGCCGGTCAGGGCCTCTTCCAGGGTGTCGACCACGATGGCGGCGTCGAGCACGTCATTGGCCCCGGACGCGCGGGCATTGGCCTCGCCGCTGGGAAAGTCCTCGGGATCGACCAGATAGAGGCGCGACAGGCCCATGTTCTTCATTGCCCGGGCGGCACCGCCGATATTGCCGGGATGGCTGGTATTGACCAGAACGACGCGGATGTTGTGCAGCACGTGGCTATCCTCGAACGGACGCGGGAAATCGGCGCCGTATACTACGCCCACACGCGCCCGCTGGCCACGAATACCCCTTCCAGCGCCGCGAAGTCTGCTATCATTGCCGGCTTTCCTTATACAACCCAGGTGATTTATCCATGCAGCCCATGCTGAACATCGCACTGCGCGCGGCCCGCAGCGCCGGTGAACTGATTTTCCGTTCGATTGAGCGCCTGGACGTGATCGCCGTCGACGAAAAAGGCGCCAACGACTTCGTCTCCGAAGTCGACCGTGCCGCCGAGCAGACCATCCTCGCCACCCTGCGCAAGGCCTATCCCACCCATGGTTTCTACGGTGAGGAATCCGGCTACCTGGCGGGCGAAGGCGAAGGCGCCGATTATGTCTGGATCGTCGACCCGCTGGACGGCACCACCAACTTCATTCGTGGCGTCCCGCACTTCTCGGTGAGCATCGCCTGCAAGTACAAGGGTCGCCTGGAACATGCCGTGGTCCTGGATCCGGTGCGTCAGGAAGAATTCACCGCCAGCCGTGGCCGCGGTGCCGCCCTGAACGGCCGGCGCATCCGCGTCACCAACCGTCGCAGCCTGGAAGGCGCTCTGCTGGGTACCGGCTTCCCCTTCCGTGCCAATGACGTCGACCACCTGGACAACTACCTGGGCATGTTCCGCAGCCTGATCGGCCAGACCGCCGGCATCCGCCGCGCCGGCTCCGCCGCCCTGGACCTGGCCTATGTCGCCGCCGGTCGCTTCGACGCCTTCTGGGAAATGGGCCTGTCGGAGTGGGACATGGCGGCAGGCGCCCTGCTGGTGCAGGAAGCCGGTGGTCTGATCGGCGACTTCAATGGCGGCCACGACTTCCTCGAGAAGGGCCACATCGTCGCCGGCAATCCCAAGTGCTTCCGCGGTCTGCTGACCCAGATCCAGCCGCACCTGCCGGCCTCGCTCAAGCGCTGAGTTTGCAAGGCTAACGAAAAAGCCCCTGTCGGCAGTGCCGACAGGGGCTTTTTCATGCCTGCTGCAGAAGGCCCTGCAGCAGGTGTCGGCCAGGCTTACTTGACGACTTTCAGACTCGGCCGCGTCGGTGCCGGCTTGGGCGCCTCGGGCTTGCTGCCGCCGTTGTCGGGCCCCTGGTCATCCGGCGGGCTGGGTTCGCTGTCGAAGACCATGCCCTGGCCGTTCTCCCGGGCGTAGATGGCCAGGATGGCACCGATCGGGACATAGAGGTTGTAGGCGACGCCACCGAAACGGCCGTTGAAGCTCACCGCTTCGTTGTCCATGTGCAGGTCACGCACGGCACTGGGCGAGGCGTTCAGCACGATCTGGCCGTCGTTGGCATAGCCCGGCGGCACGCGCACCTCGGCGTAGTCGGCGTTGACCAGCAGATGGGGCGTGCAGTCGTTGTCCACGATCCACTCGTAGAGCGCGCGGACCAGGTAGGGGCGACTGGAATTCATGGGGTTCTCCTCTAGCGCATCTCACGCTCGGTGACCGAAAGACTGGATCGGAAACTGTCGCGTGCGAACATGCGATCCATGTAGTCCTGCAGCGGCTTGGCGGCCCGGGGCAATTCGACGCCCAGGCGCGGCAATCGCCACAGGATGGGGAGCAGGCAACAGTCCACCAGGGAAAAGTCGTCGCTCAGGAAAAAGGCTTTTTCCGCGAAGATGGGCGCCACGCCGGTCAGGCTTTCCCGCAGCTCCTTGCGCGCGGCGCCGAGGTCGGCGCCCGGCGCGGCCTGCAGGATGCTGTCCACCAGGGTGCACCAGTCACGGCCGATACGGTGCATCAGCAGTCGCGACTGACCCCGGGTGACCGGATAGGCCGGCAGCAGCGGCGGATGCGGATAGCGTTCCTCGAGGTACTCCATGAGTACCTCGGTGCCATAGAGCACCAGGTCGCGATCCATCAACGTCGGCACGGTGCCATAGGGATTGTGCTCGGCCAGCTGCCGCGGGCACTCGCCACGGCGCACGGCGATCAGCTCGCACTCGACGTTCTTTTCCGCCAGGATCAGACGGATCCGATGGCTGTAGTGATCCTCGGGATCATGGAAACAGGTCAGGCGGGTTATGGCGCCCATGGGTCCCTCCCCCGTCAGGGGCGAAGCTGCAAAGGGGGATTATCTCGCACCTTGCCGCCTGCCACCTAGTCTCATCGCTCACTGTCGGGCAATCGCCGCCAGAATTCGCGCTTGAGCCAGAAGGCCAGGATGGCGAACAGCACCAGATAGCCCAGCACCCAGGGTGCGAGCCGCCAGGCGAGGCTACGTTCGGGTGCGGCGGAATAGCTCAGGTAGGCGACCAGATCGTCGACGGTATGGGCGAACTGCTCGGGGGTCTGGGCGCCACTGCCCGCCTCCAGGCGCAGCACGCAGCGCCCTTCGTGGCAGTCGCGCAGCTGGCGACCGCGCAGGGCGGCCAGGACGTCGGGCATGCGGGTGCCGGGCGCTGCGAGATTGTCGACCCCGAGCGGACGTCCGGGCGCCACATAGAATTCCTGCAGGAAGGCGCGCAACCAGGCTTCGCCGCGCACCGCGGCGATCAGGGTGAGGTCCGGCGGTACGCTGCCGAAGGCGCGGCGGGCATCCTCGGGTTTGAGCAGGCCGAGCATGGGCGCACTAGCGGTGCGCCCGGGCGCCCAGCTGGCGAGGTCCAGGTGAAGATCGGCGGCGACGCGATCGAAGCGCTGGTACTCCTGGCCGTGGCAGGCCAGGCAATAGCGACCGAAGGTGAGGGCACCGGCTCGGGGATCGCCTTCGGCACCGATGACCAGACCGCTGCACAGCAACAGCAGACCCAGGAGCAGGCCACGCATCATGAGCCGAGCTCCGGCAGCGTTCGCGGACGCCCCAGCCTGCTGTACCAGGGCATGCCCAGCAGACAGGCGAAATAGACGCCAGCTGCCAGGCGCGCCAGCAGCAGGCGCTGGTCGGTAAGCGCGACCACGCCCAGCACGCCCAGAGCGGCAAAGGCCAGACAGCCCAGATACAGCCCCAGCCGCGCCGGCCAGGCCTTGTGGCGCACCGAGCGGACCGTGCTGCGATCCAGCCAGGGCAGCACGAACAGCAGGGCGATGGCCAGGGCCGCCAGACCGAGACCGCCGGCCTTGCTCGGCACCGCCCGCAGCAGCGCATAGAAGGGCGCCAGGTACCAGGGCGGCGCGATGTGCGCGGGGGTCACCAAGGGATCGGCCGGCTGCTGGTTGGCCGGCTCCAGCACCAGCCCACCCAGGTCCGGCGCCAGCAGTACCACGGCGAGAAAGACCAGCAGGAAGACCGCCAGGCCGCAGAGGTCCTTGAGGGTCAGGTAGGGGTGGAAAGGCACCCCCGCTGCACCGCTGACATCGCGCTCATCACCTTCGGGATTGTTCGAGCCGGTCTGGCGCAGGGCGACGACGTGCAGCGTCACCAGCGCGAGGATCAGCAGCGGCAGCCCTACCACATGCAGGGCCTGGAAGCGCCGCAGGGTGGCATCGGACAGCACCACCCCGCCCCGCAGCAGATCGGCCAGGCTCGGGCCTACCAGGGGCAGCGCCTCGACCGCGCTCAGGGACACCTGGGCGCCCCAGTAGGAGAGTTGCCCCCAGGGCAGCAGATAGCCGAAGAAGGCCTGGGCCAGCAGCAGCACATAGAGCAGCACGCCAAAGCTCCAGACCAGCTCCCGCGGCGCGCGATAGGAGCCATAGAGCAGGCCGCGCAGCATGTGCAGATAGAGACAGACGAACAGCGCCGAGGCGCCCACCGCGTGCAGACAGCGGATCAGCCAGCCAAAGGGCACCTCGCGCATGAACAGCTGGACCGAGGCGAAGGCGCCCTTCACCGTCGGTTCGTAGCCGAACAACAGCCAGAGCCCAGTCAGCACCTGCAGCGCCAGGATGAAGACCAACAGCGAACCGAACACATAGAAGACGTTGAGGTTGCGCGGCACCCGGTAGTCGCTGATATGGCGTCGCCAGAAGGCGCCCAGGGGCAGCCGTCGCTCCAGCCAGCCGGGCTCGTCGCTCTTCATGTCGCCCCCTCCTCGTCGCTGCCGATCACCAGCAGGGTGTCGCCGCGGAAATGATAGGGGGGCACGGCCAGATTCAGCGGTGCCGGCTGGTCGCGAAAGACCCGCCCGGCCAGGTCGAAATGGGAGCCATGGCAGGGACAGAGATAGCCCCCGTCCCGGTCCGCCGCGCCTGGTGCCAGGGAGGGAATGCAGCCCAGGTGGGTGCAGATCGCGGTGACCACGAAGATGTCCGGCCGCCGCGATCTCAGGCGCGGATCGACATAGGGTGGCTGGCTGGATTCCCGGGAGTCCGGGTCGGCCAGCCCCGCCTCGTCGGCCAGGAGCCGCGCCTGGTCCGCGGCGCTGCGACGCAGGACGCAGACCGGCTGGCCGCGCCACTGCACGGTGAGTTGTTCGCCTTCGCGCAAGGCCTTGAGGTCCACCTCGACCGGTGCCGCCGCCACCTCCGCCGACCGACTGGGCCGCAGGGCGCAGACGAAGGGCACGCTGCCCGCCACCAGCCCCAGGCCGCCGACGGCGGAGGTGGTGGCGATCAGCAGGCGGCGGCGCTGGACATCGGGCGAATCGTCGGTCACGTCAGGCTTCCCGGCTCCATCTCCAGCGTCACCCCGAAGCGCTCGCGCACCGAGGCGCGGATGCGCTCGGCGAGGGCCAGGACATCCCGGCTACGGGCGCCGCCGAAGTTGACCAGCACCAGCGCCTGGGCGGCATGCACCCCCACGGCGCCGTCGCGATGGCCGCGCCAGCCGGCCTGGTCGATCAGCCAGCCGGCGGCCAGCTTGACCGTGCCATCGGCCTGGGGATAGGTCGGCAGGGACGGATAGCGTTGCTGCAACGCGGCGGCTTCGGCGGCGGTCACCACGGGATTCTTGAAGAAGCTGCCGGCATTGCCCAGCACCGCCGGGTCGGGCAGTTTGCTCTGGCGGATGCTGCAGATGGCCGCGCTGACGGCTTCGGGCGTGGGCTGGGTGACACCCGCTTCGGTCAGGGCCTGGCGCACGGGACCGTAGTCCAGCACCAGCTGCGGCTGGCGACTGAGGTGAAAACGTACCTGCAGCACGATCCAGCGCCCGGCCTCGGCCTTGAAGCGGCTCTCGCGATAGGTGAAGGTGCAATCGGCCGGGCTGAGGTCGTGGAGTTCGCCGCTGTGGCGGTCGAGCGCCGTGACCCCGGCGCATCTGTCCTTCAATTCGACGCCATAGGCGCCGATGTTCTGGATGGGCGAGGCACCGACGGTGCCGGGAATCAGGCTGAGATTTTCCAGGCCGTACCAGCCGTTGGCCAGGGTCGCCATGACGAAGGGATGCCAGGGTTCGCCGGCTTCGGCTTCCACCAGCAGGGCATCGCCCTCCTCCGCCAGCAGGCGGATACCGCGGGACGTCAGCCGCAGCACCAGGCCCTCGACCCGCTCGGGCAGGACCAGGTTGCTGCCACCGCCCAGCACCCGTAGCGGCACGCCGAGTTGCCGCGCCAGGGCCAGGGCCTCGCGGACCTCGGTATCGCTCGTGGCTTCCAGATAGCGATCGGCTTGCGCCACCAGGCCGAAGGTGTTGAGCCCCTGCAAGGGGACCTGCTGTTGCAACTCAGCGACCATGACGGGCAGCCACCTCGGCGACCAGGCCATCGCAGGCGCTTTCCAGCAGGTCGAGGACGCGCTCGAAGCCGGCCGCGCCGCCGTAGTAGGGATCCGGCACCTCATCCACCGCCAGTCCCTGACGAGCCAGGAACAGCTCGGGTACTGCACCCTGGTCGGGGCGCAGCTGCTCCAGCCAGGCGAGGTTGTCCTGATCCATGGCCAGGATCAGGTCGAAGCGTTGGAAATCGTCCGCGGTCACCTGGCGCGCGCGCAGGGCGCCGAGGTCATAGCCGCGAGCCGCCGCGGCCTGGATGGCGCGGGCATCCGGCGCCTTGCCGACATGCCAGTCGCCAGTGCCAGCCGAGTCCAGCTCCACCGCCTCGACCAGGCCGGCGGCGTCCAGCTTGGCCCTGAGGATGCCTTCGGCGGTGGGCGAGCGGCAGATGTTGCCCATGCAGACGAACAGGATGCGCAGGGTCATCTAGGCTCCCAGCAGGCGTCTGACGCGCTCGAGGTCATCCAGGGTATCCACCCCGGCCTGGGGCGCTTCCAGGGCATCGGCGACATGGATGCGGACGCCGTGCCAGAGGGCACGCAGCTGTTCCAGGGCTTCGGTCTCTTCCAGGGCGCAGGGACCCCAGCTGACGAAGTCGGCGAGAAAACCGGCGCGATAGGCGTAGATGCCGATATGCCGGCGGTAGGGAAAACCCTGGGGCAACTGCGCGCGATCACTGGCGAAGGCATTGCGCGCCCAGGGCAACGGCGCCCGGCTGAAGGTCAGCGCCAGGCCGTTCAGGTCGGTGCTCACCTTGACCACATTGGGATTGAACAGGCTGTCGACGTCCGCAATCGGCTCGGCGAGGGTGGCCACGCCGGCTTCGGGATGGGCGGCGAGATTGCCCGCCACCTGGTCGATCACCGCCGGCGGAATCAGCGGCTCGTCGCCCTGGACGTTGACCACCAGGGCATCATCGGCCAGGCCGAGCAGCTCGGCCACCTCGGCCAGGCGATCGGTGCCCGAGGCATGATCGGCGCGGGTCAGCAGGACCCGGGCGCCAAAGCCTTCGCAGGCGCGCAGGATGTCGTCGTGGTCGGTCGCCACCACCACCTGCTCGGCGCCACTGCGCCGCGCCTGCTCCCAGACGTGCTGGATCATCGGCTTGCCGGCGATGTCGAGCAGCGGCTTGTTGGGCAGCCGGGTGCTGGCGAGCCGCGCCGGGATGACGACGGTGAAGGCGGTGAAGGCGGTGCTCATTTATCCAGACGCTCGTCCGTGGTGATGATGCGCGCCTCGCTTTCCAGCATCACCGGGATGCCATCGCGAATCGGGAAGGCCAGGCCGGCGGCCTTGCTGATGAGTTCGGTCTTGTCGTCGCTCAGGATCAGCGGGCTCTTGGTTAGGGGGCAGGCGAGGATGTCCAGCAGCTTGAGATCCATGGGCAGAGGTTCCGTCAGTGAGAGTGTTCGGGCAGGAGCCGGTCGAGACGCCCATCCAGCCAGGCGACGAAGGCAGCCGAGGGCTGGGCGTCCACCGCCAGGTACCACCAGTCGGCGGCGGCGAAGGACCGGCACTTGACCGCGTCCTTCTCGGTCATCACCAGCGGCAGCTCGGGCGTGAAGGTCAGGTCCGCGGCGCTGTAGGTGGCGTGATCGGCGAAGGCATGGGGCAACGGCTGCCAGTGTAGTCCTTCGAGGGTGGCGAAGAAACGCCCGGGGTTGCCGATGCCGGCCAGGGCATGCAGGCGCTGTCCTGGCGGAAAGAAATCCAGCGGCCGGGTCTCGCCGCTGCGCAGATTGACCAGGGCACTGGGCTGTAGGGTCAGGCCGTAGCCGTCGGCAGGATCGACGGCGGCGCCATTGTGGATCACGGCGTCCACCTCGGCCAGGCGCTCCAGGGGTTCGCGCAGCGGCCCCACCGGCAGGCAGCGGCCGTTGCCGAACCCCCGCGCCGCATCGACCATCACCAGTTCCAGATCCCGCGCCAGGCGATAGTGCTGCAGGCCGTCGTCGCTGAGGATGACATCGAGCGACTCTTCGGCGAGCAGGCGCTCGACGGCACGACCGCGGTCGGGATCCGTGACCAGCGCTACCCCGGTGCGCTGCACGATCAGCAGCGGCTCGTCGCCGGCGACGGCAGCGGTGTCGGTCGCCCGCACGCGCCAGGGCAGGCTCGGCGGCGTGGCGCCATAACCGCGACTGACCACGCCGACCCTGAGGCCGCGCGCGCGCAGATGATCGATCAGCCAGAGGATCATGGGCGTCTTGCCGGTCCCGCCGACGGTGAGATTGCCCACCACGATGACCGGGACCGGCGCCCGATGGATGCTGCCCTGCCCCACCAGGAAGCGCTGGCGCTTGCGCCGGGCGACCTGGCGATAGAGGACTTCGAGCGGCGTCAGCAGGCCCAGGGCCGGGTGGCCTGCGTACCAGGCGCGGACCAGGCGCTCGCCCAGGCTCACGGACGTTTCGCCTGGGCCTCGAGGGTGGTGATGCGCAGCTGGCTGAAGCCGAGCTTGCCGGCGGCATCCATGGCCATGACCACCGCCTGGTGGGTGGCGCGGCCATCGGCGGTGATCACCAGCGGCAGGCTGTTGTCGCCGCCGGATTCACGCTGCAGCGCGGTGGTCAGGCCGGTCAGGTCGTTGCGTGCCAGGGTCTGGCCGTTGAGCGCCATCTGGCCTTCGGCGGTGATGCTGATTTCCAGGGTCTTGGCTTGGTTGGCGGCTGCCGCGGCGCTGTCGGCCTCGGGCAGCTCGATCTTCAGCTGGCTGGGCCGGCTGAAGGTCGCGGTCACCACGAAGAACAGCAGCAGGACGAAGATGACGTCGATGAAGGAGGCCAGGTTGATATAGACCTCTTCGCGAGCGGCGCCCCCGGCGCGACGACGGAATTTCACGCCTGAGCTCCTTCGCGAACGTCCACCTCGCGATCGCCGTGGAGGATGTCCACCAGCTTGACCGCTTCCTGCTCCATGCCCACCACCAGCTCGTCCACCCGACGCAGCAGATAGCGATGAAAGAACACCGCAGGAATCGCCACCAGTAGACCGGCGGCGGTGGTGACCAGTGCCTTGGAGATGCCGCCGGCGAGAATGGGCGCATTGGCCATGCCGTCGTTCATGAAGGCGCTGAAGATATCGATCATGCCGAACACCGTGCCGAGCAGACCCATCAGCGGCGCCAGGGCGGCGATGCTGCCGAGGGTGTTGAGATAGCGCTCGAGGTCGTGCACCACGCGGCTGCCGGCTTCCTCGATGGCTTCCTTCATGATGTCGCGACCATGACGGGAATTGGTCAGGCCCGCGGCGAGGATGTCGCCCAGGGGCGAACCGGCGCGCAACTCGCGCAGGCGTTCATTGTTGAGCTGTTTGTCCTGGATCCAGCGCCAGACCTGGGCGAGCAGCGTGGGCGGGGCGACCCGGCCGCGCCTCAGGGTCCACAGCCGCTCGGCGATGATGGCCGTGGCCAGGATGGAACTGAGGATGATCGGCAGCATCATCCAGCCGCCAGCTTTGACCATTTCGAACACGAGACCGTTACCCCTGCCGCAAAATGCGGCCACTCTAGCACGAACGCCTTAGGGTGTCGGCGGGGGTATTCGCCACCAGTGACGCTCCTGGCGCTGACCACGCGGTACCTCCCAGCGACCGAGGGTCCAGGTCAGGGCGCCTAGCGCGGCGGTGTCGTAGGGCAGCACGCCGCGCTCGCGATAGCGCGCCAGCACCTGGGGATGGGGATGGCCATAGCGATTGTTCAGCCCGCGGGAGATCAGCACGCCGCGTGGCTGGACGGCGTCGATGAAACCGGCGCTGGAGCCACTGCGACTGCCATGGTGCGGGGCGACGAGCCACTCCGCCGCCAGGGGCTTGCCACTGGCCACCAACTCCGCCTCGCGGCGAGCATCGATATCGCCGGTCAGCAGCAGGCGCTCGCCCCTGGCCTCGACGCGGAGTACACAGGAGGCGGCATTGGAATCCGCATCGGGACGCCACCAGGTGGTGAAGCCGACCCCGTTCCACTCCCAGCGGGCGCCGTCTTCACAATCCCGGGCGCGCAATTGCGGCTGCAGGCGACCCACCTCACCACTGAGCACCCGGCCCGGCGGCAGCCCCCTGGCCACGGCCAGCGCACCGCCGGCATGGTCGGCATCGGCATGACTGAGCAGCATGACATCCAGGGTATCGATGCCGGTGCCTTTCAGGTTGGGCAGGACGACCCGGGCGCCGCTGTCATAGCTGCCCTGGCGCGGACCGGCGTCGTAGAGCAGGGCATGGTCACGGGTGCGCACCAGCACGGCCAGTCCCTGCCCCACGTCCAATACGGTGATCCGCGCCAGCCCTTCCCCGGGCGCAGGCACCGGGGGAAACAGCCCGGGCAGCATCAGCAGCGCGCCAAGGCCGCGCAGCGGCACGCCCGCGGGCAGCAGGGCCAGCAACGCCCCCAGTCCTGCCAGCCACAGCGTCCAGGCAGGCGCCAATACGGGCTGCCAGGCGGCGGCCAGATGCGCCAACCCGGTCAGCACCCAGAGCAGTCCCTGCAACAGCCCACCGGCCAGCCACAACGCGGGCTCGCCCAGCGGCGACCAGAGCAGCGACAGCAGGGTACCCACCAGCGCCAGGGGCACGATGGCCAGGTCCATCAGCGGCACGGCCAGGGCGTTGGCCAGCGGACCGCTCAGACTCAGGGGCAGGCCCAGCGCCAGGAGCAGCGGCGCCAGCCCCACGGCCATGCACCACTGGGCCCGCCCGAGGGTAGCCCACCAGGGCAATCGGCCCAGACGGCCGGCGAAGCTCCAGAGCAGCAACAGCACGGCGCCAAAGGAGAGCCAGAAACCCGTCAGCAGACTGACCAGGGGATTGGCCGCCAGCACCAGTACCAGGGCCAGCAGGACGGCGTCCGCCAGGCGAACCTGCTGGCGGCCCAGTTGCCAGAGCAGCCCCAGGGTGACCATGACGCAGGCGCGCTGTACCGGCACCTCGAAGCCGGCTAGCAGTCCGTAGCCCAACGCGGTGGCGATCGTCAGCACCGCGGCCGACAGGCGCCAGGGCAACCGGCTTGGCCAGAGACCACGGCGCGCCAGGAGGACCACCCCGGCATAGACGCTGAGGGCGACCAGGCTGATGTGCTGCCCGGAGATCACCATCAGGTGCACGGTGCCGGTATCCTGGAACAGCTGCCACTGGGCATCGGTGATGCCCGAGCCATCGCCCACCACCAGGGCGGCCAGCAACCCGCCCTGTCCGGCCGGATTGCGGGTCTGCAGGTATTGCCGGATACCGTCGCGCCAGGTCGCCAGGCCACTGGCCGCCGCCAGGCGCTGGCCATCCTTGACGCTGCCGGTGGCGCCGATGCCCTGGGCCAGCAGCCAGGCTTCGCGATCCTGGCCCAGGGGGTTGACCAGGCCCGCGGGGCCGCGCAACTCCGCCGCCAGGCGCCAGCGTTCGCCGGCCAGCGGACGGGGACCACCGTGCCAGTTCAGGCGGATCCGCGCCGGTAGCTTCAGGTCGCGGCGGCTGGTAGCCCCGGCGAGCACGAAGACCACCGCGTCGGCGTCCACCGCGGGCAGGCCGCTGATCTGGCCTTCGATCCACAGCACCCGCTGCTCCAGCGCCGGAGCCAGACGATCGTCCAGGGCCCAGTGGGCATTGAGCAACGCCCAGGCCAGGCCCAGGCCGCAGGCGCCAAGGGCCAGGAAGCGGGTCAGCAGCAGCCCCAGGGCCATCGCCGCGAGGGCCGCCAGCAGCGGCAACGACGGCAGCGAGGCGAAGGCGCGCAGGAACAGCACGCCGAGGGCGAAGGACAGCAGAGCGGCGCGCATCAGGACTCCATCCTTGGAGAGCCGAAAGGGCTTTAGAAGCGCGAATTAGAGCAGTTCGGACGCCAGAGGGCCAGGGGCAAGCCGCCACCGGGCCCGGCAGGGAGATCAGTCGTAGCGCAGTGCTTCGGCCGGTGAGGTGCGGGAGGCGCGCCAGGCGGGATAGAGGGTCGCCAGGAAACTCATGCTCAGGGCGGCCACGGCGATCAGCACTACGTCTTCCAACTCCAGCCGCGACGGCAGGTTGCTGATGAAGTACATGTCGCCGCCGAACAGCTTGTGGCCGACCAGGCGCTCCAGGGCGGCGATCCAACTGCTGACGTTGAGCGCCGCGATGACGCCCAGCACGCCGCCGATCAGGGTGCCGACCAGGCCGATCACCGTGCCCTGGACCATGAACACCGCCATGATCTGCCCGGGCGTGGCGCCCAGGGTGCGCAGGATGGCGATGTCGGCCTTCTTGTCGGCCACCACCATGATCAGGGTGGCGATGATGTTGAAGGCGGCCACGGCGACGATCAGCAGGAGCAGCAGGCCGATCATGGTCTTTTCCATCTGCATGGCCTGGAACAGGCTGCCCTGGGAGATCGTCCAGTCACGCGCCTGGTAGCCGTCGCCCAAGGCCTTGGCCACGTCGTGGGAGATGCGCGGCGCCTGGAACAGATCGTCCAGCGCCAGGCGGATGCTCTCTACCTGCCCCGGCTGCCAGCCCTTGAGCGGCGCGGCATCGGCGACGTTGATCAGCGCCAGGGAGGCATCCAGCTCGGCGCCGACCTTGAAGGTGCCGACCACGGTGAAGCGCCGCAGCCGTGGAGTGATGCTGCCGGTGGCACCGACCTCGGGGATGATCACCGTGACTTGGCTGCCCAGCTCCAGTTGGAAGCGTCGCGCGGCGATCTCGCCCAGCACGATGCCGAATTCACCGGGCTTGAGGGCGTCGAGACTGCCCTGGGTCATGCGTTCGCCGACGATGGACACGCGCTTTTCCTGGGCCGGATCGATGCCGTCCACCAGCAGCGGCTGCATGCGGCCACGCACCGAGAGCATGCCCTGCAACTGGGTGTAGGGCACCGCCGCCTGCACATGGGGCTGCTGCTCGGCCTTGGCCGCCAGCGGGCGCCAGTCGTCCAGCGGCTGGGCGCCGCTGATGAAGGCATGGGGCACCATGCCGAGGATGCGGCCACGCATTTCCTCCTGGAAGCCGTTCATCACCGACAGCACCAGGATCATGGCCAGCACGCCCAAGGCCAGGCCGAACATGGAGACCAGCGAGAAGAAGGAGATGAACGACTTGCGCCGCTTGGCGCGGGTGTATCTCAGGCCGATGAACAGCGAAAGAGGTCTGAACATGACGACCTCAGACCTGCCGGGCCGGCGTGGCGTCGACCAGATGGCCTTCGTCCAGGCGCAGCATCCGGTCCATCTGGCCGGCCAGCACCTGGTCGTGGGTCACCACCAGGAAGGCCGTGCGCAGCGACGTGGACAGCTCCAGCATCAGGTCCTGGATACCGTGGGCGGTGTGCTGGTCGAGGTTGCCGGTGGGTTCGTCGAGCAGCACCAGCTTGGGCTGGTTGACCAGGGCTCGGGCGATGGCTACGCGCTGGCGCTCGCCGCCGGACAGCTCGGCCGGCTTGTGGCCCAGGCGATGACCGAGGCCGACCCGCTCCAAGAGCTTGGCCGCGCGCTCACGGGCTTCGCCGATGGAGGACTTGCCGATCAGCAGTGGCATGCAGACGTTTTCCAGGGCGCTGAATTCGGGCAGCAGGTGGTGGAACTGGTAGACGAAGCCCATGGCACGATTGCGCAAGAGGCCGCGGGCCTTCTCGTTCAGCGCCGACAGCTCCTCGCCGTCGAGCCAGACACTGCCGCTGCTGGGGGTATCGAGGCCGCCGAGCAGGTTGAGCAGGGTGGTCTTGCCCGACCCCGAGCTGCCGACGATGGACACCCGCTCGCCCGGTTGCAGGGTCAGCTGGACGTTGCTCAGCACCTCGACGGTCTGGGGGCCTTCCTCGTAGCGCTTGCCCAGGTCCTGGCAACGCAAAACGGCTCGATCATTCATAACGCAGGGCCTCGGCGGGTTGGGTACGGGCGGCGCTCCAGGAGGGATAGAGCGTGGCCAGGAAGCTCAGGGCGAAGGACGCGCCGCAGACCAGCAGAACGTCGTGCAACTGCAGCTGCGCCGGCAGGTAGTCGATGAAATACACCTCGGCGTTGAGGAACTGGTGCCCGGTGACCCGCTGCACCCAGGCCAGCGCGGCGCTGACGTTGAGCGCGGCGAGCACGCCCAGCAGGCAGCCGATGGCGGTGCCGATGACGCCGATGAAGGTCCCCTGGACCATGAACACCGCCATGATCTGCCGGGGCGTGGCGCCCAGGGTGCGCAGGATGGCGATGTCGGACTTCTTGTCGGTCACCACCATCACCAGGGTGGAGACGATGTTGAAGGCGGCCACGGCGACGATCAGCAGCAGGAGCAGGCCGATCATGGTCTTTTCCATGCCGATGGCCTGGTAGAGATTGCCGTGGGTGCGGGTCCAGTCGCGGGCGTACCAGTCGTTGCCGGGCAGCTGGCGGGCGATGTTCCAGGACACGTCCGGCGCCTGGAACAGGTCGTGCAGCTTGAGGCGCACACCCTGCACCGCGTTCGCCGGCCAGCGCTGCAGGCGCGCGGCGTCCTCGATGTCGATCAGGCCCACCGAGCCGTCCAGTTCGCCGGCGCCGACGCTGAAGATGCCCACCACGGTGAATCTCTTCATGCGCGGAAACATGCCGGCGGGGGTCACGGCCACTTCCGGAGCGATGTAGGTGAGCTTGTCGCCGATCTTGACGCCCAGTTTTTCGGCGGCCAGGGAGCCGATGATGATGCCGAATTCGCCCGGCTTGAGGTCGTCGAGCCTCCCCTCGCGCATGAAGCTGGCGATGATCGAGACCTTGGATTCCTCGGCCGGGTCTATAGCGTTGAGCAGTACCGTCTGCACCGCCTTGTCGTGGGCCAGCATGCCCTGCAACTGGGTGAAGGGCGCCACCGCGGCCACCTGGCTGTTCTGCAGGGCCAACTCGCGCACGCTGCGCCAGTCGGTGACCGGCTGGTAGGACTCCACCGTCGCATGGGGAATCATGCCGAGGACGCGATCGCGCATCTCGCGGTCGAAGCCGTTCATGACCGACAGCACCACGATCATGACGACCACGCCGAGGGCCAGGCCGATCATGGAGGTGAGCGAGATGAAGGAAACGAAATGATTGCGGCGCTTGGCGCGGACGTAACGCAGGCCAAGGTAGATCGGCAGGGGTCTGAACATAGGCTCGCTTGCACGGCGGAAAGACGTAGGCGCCCTGCGGGTTGGACGGCGACACCGTGCCGGCTCGCCGGCTACACTCGGGGCCATCACCCACGGAGCGGCCCGACATGACCACCCCAGACGCGCGTGAACGGCGGGAATACTATCGCATCACCGACCGTATCGCACTGCAAATCAGCCCTGCCGACGGGGTCCCCGGCGAGACCGCGCCGCTGTTCGCACTCCTGAGCGAACTGCATCAGCTGGAATTCGAATCCCGTCACCTGCTGCGCAATCTGGACGAGCGCGATCGCGCCGTCACCGCCTGCCTGCGCCTGGTGCACAAGCGCCTCGACCTGCTTGGCCAGGCCTTTACCTGGAATCTCTTGCACGACAGCGGCGCCACCCGCGACGTGGTGCTGTCCGAAGGGGGCCTGGCCTTCGTCGATGCCGAGCCCTATGCCCTGGGCACCCGGCTCGACCTGCGCATGGCGCTGCCACCCCAGGGCCTCGGCCTGCAGGTGCTGGCCGAGGTGACCGGTTGCCAGGCCGTCAGTGGCGGATACGAGATCGGCACCAGCTTCATCGACCTGGAAGACGCCCAGCGTCAGCTGCTGGCGCGCCATGTCCTGCGCCAGCAGGCCCGGGTGCGCCGCGCCGACCGCGGAGAGGAGGCGTGAAACGTCCCTGGCTGGCCGCCTTGCTGCTCGGCATCGCCCTGCCCAGCTGGGCCGAGACCCTGCAGATCCCGCTGGGCCAGCAGGGCCAGGCCGGCACGCCGCTGCCCCAGCGCGGCGACAGCCGCGGCCAGGTGCTGGAACGCTTCGGCCTGCCCGACCAGGAGCATCCTCCGGTCGGCCGCCCGCCCATTCGCCGCTGGGACTATCGCGATTTCAGCGTCTATTTCGAAAACGATCGGGTGCTGGATGCGGTTCGTGAACCGCGTCGCCCCGCCCCTTCACCCTAGCGCCTAGGAGCCTTCATGACCCTTATCTATGGACACCGCGGGGCCCGCGGCGAAGCCCCGGAAAACACCCTGGCCGGTTTCGAGCTGTGCCTGGAACTGGGTGTCAGGCGTTGCGAGCTGGACCTGCACCTCTCCCGTGACGGCGAACTGGTGGTGATCCACGACCCGACCCTGAAACGCACCACCGGCCGGGGCGGCAAGGTCAGCGAAAAGGCCGTCGCCGATCTGGTCGCCCTGGATGCCCGCCAGGGTGGCCCGGTCTGGCCACGCCCCAGCCCCATCCCGACCCTGCGCGGGCTGTTCGAGAAGTGCCCCTTCGAACACTGGCAACTGGAAGTGAAGAGCGCCTCGCGGGTGCGAGCGGCGCAGACCGTGAAGGCCATCGCCCAGCTGGTCGAGGAATTCGGCCTGCAGGAGAAGATCACCGTGACCAGTGCCTCGCGTGAGGTCCTGGGCGCCCTGCAGCGCGATACCCCCCATCTGGCCCGCGGTCTGGTGGCGGAATACGCCTGGCTGGATCCGCTCAAGGTGGCCGCCCACTACGATTGCCACCTGCTGGCGCTGAACTGGACGCTGTGCACCCCGGAGCGGCTGCTCAAAGCCCAGCGGCAGGGACTGCACGTCTCGGTCTGGACGGTGAACGACGCCAGCCTGATGCGCCGTCTGGCCGATTTCGGCGCGGACAGCCTGATCACCGACTTCCCGAGCCTGGCGCGACGGACCCTGGGGTAGGACCTGACGAATCGAATCCGGGCATCGTTGGGCTTCGCTGCGCTCAGCCCAACCTACGGGTGCCGCATGGGATCGTAGTTTGGGCTGAGACGGCTCCATCGTCGAAGCCCAACAGCCCGAGTGAACCCAGGCATCGTTGGGCTTCGCTGTGCTCAGCCCAACCTACGGCTACTCGCATTATCGCGGCCATGGGCCGCTCCTACAGAAGCATTACACCCTGTAGGAGCGGCCCATGGCCGCGATTGTGTCGGAGAGTAAAGCCGTCTCGGTCAAAACAACCGATTCAAGCCATCGAAAGCCGCCACCCGATAGGCTTCGGCCATGGTCGGGTAGTTGAAGGTGGTGTTGACGAAATAGCGGATGCTGTTCGCCTCGCCTTGCTGGTTCATGATCGCCTGGCCGATGTGCAGAATCTCCGAGGCCTGGTCGCCGAAGCAGTGCACGCCAAGCACCTGCAGGGTCTCGCGGTGGAAGAGGATCTTCAGCATGCCCACTGGTTCGCCGGAGATCTGCGCCCGCGCCATACTCTTGAAGAAGGCCTTGCCGACCTCGTAGGGCACCCGCTCCTGGGTCAGCTCACGCTCGGTCTTGCCCAGCGAACTGATCTCGGGAATGGTGTAGATGCCGGTGGGGATGTCGTTGACCACCCGCCCATTGTTGTCGTGCAGGATATTGTCCGAGGCCGAACGCCCTTGGTCGTAGGCGGCACTGGCCAGGCTCGGCCAGCCGATGACGTCGCCCGCCGCATAGATGTTGGCGACCGAAGTCCGGTAATTCTCGTCCACGGTGACCTGGCCACGGCTGTTCACCGAGATGCCGACGTTCTGCAGCCCGAGCTGGTCGGTGTTGCCGGTCCGGCCGTTGCACCACAGCAAGGCATCGGCGCGCAGCTTCTTGCCGGACTTCAGGTGCAGGACGACGCCGTTTTCCTGGCCTTCGATGCGCTCGTATTCCTCGTTGTGACGAATGAGCACATTGTTGTTCTGCAGGTGATAGCTCAGGGCGTCGGAGATTTCGTCGTCGAGGAAGCTGAGCAGCTGGTCGCGGTTGTCGATCAGGTCGACCAGCACGCCGAGGCCGCTGAAGATGGAGGCGTATTCGCTGCCGATCACCCCGGCGCCGTAGATGATCAGCCGGCGCGGCGTGTGGGTCAGCGACAGGATGGTGTCGCTGTCATAGATGCGCGGATGGCTGAAGTCCACGTCCACCGGGCGATAGGGCCGCGAGCCGGTGGCGATGACGACCTGCTTGGCCACCAGGCGCTCCAGATCGCCACGCAGGTTGACGATCTCGATGGTGTTCTCGTCGGCGAAGCTGGCGGTACCGAAGAACAGGTCGACCCGGTTGCGCGCGTAGTAGCCGGTACGAGACGACACCTGCCGGGCGATCACCCGCTCGGCGCTGCGCAGGACATCGGGAAAGGAGAACCAGCGTGGCTCGCCGATGGAGCGGAACATCTCGTTGGTGTTGAACTGGATGATCTGCTTGACCGAATGGCGCAGGGCCTTGGAGGGAATGGTACCCAGATGGGTGCAGTTGCCGCCGACCACCTGGCGATTGTCCACCACCGCCACGCGGCGGCCATTCTTGGCGGCGTTCATCGCCGCGCCCTCGCCTGCCGGTCCCGAACCCAGTACCACCACGTCGTAGCTATAGACCGCCATGCTTTCTCCTCAGAAGGTTAGCCGTCCGCAGGCGACGGCTGGAGCCGGACCGCCTCGCGAGAGGCCAGATCCGGCGCGAGATCGCCCCAGGGGGCTGCGACCTCTTGTCACGGGTCGCTATTGTGGCGCAAAACCCGACCAAAACGAAAACGGGAGCCGCCTGGGCTCCCGTTTTTTCTTGCAAGTCAGCCTTGCCTAGGACGCAAGACTCAGGCCGGGAAGGCCGGCGGATTGACCCCCGCCATCTCTTCCAGCACCCGCACGACCTGGCAGCTGTAGCCGAACTCGTTGTCGTACCAGACGTAGAGGACGACGCGGTTGTCGCTGACGATGGTGGCACCGGCATCGACCACGCCCGCATGGCGAGAGCCGACGAAGTCGCTGGAGACCACTTCCGGCGAGTTCACGAAGTCGATCTGCTTGTGCAGCGGCGAGTGCAGCGCCATTTCACGCAGGTACTCGTTGATCTCGTCCTTGCTGGTGCCGTTCTCCAGGTTCAGGTTGAGGATCGCCATGGAGACGTTGGGCGTCGGCACGCGGATGGCGTTGCCAGTCAGCTTGCCAGCCAGTTCCGGCAGTGCCTTGGCCACGGCCTTGGCGGCGCCGGTCTCGGTGATGACCATGTTCAGCGCGGCGCTGCGACCACGGCGATCGCCCTTGTGGAAGTTGTCGATCAGGTTCTGGTCGTTGGTGTACGAATGTACGGTCTCGACGTGACCGTTGACGATGCCGTACTTGTCATTGACCGCTTTCAGGATCGGCACGATGGCGTTGGTGGTGCAGGACGCCGCGGTAACGATGGTGTCTTCGGCGGTGATGGTGTCATGGTTGATGCCATGCACGATGTTCTTCAGGCTGCCCTTGCCCGGTGCGGTCAGCACCACGCGGGAGACGCCCTTGCACTTGAGGTGCTGGCCCAGGCCTTCGGCATCGCGCCATCTGCCGGTGTTGTCGACCACGATGGCATCCTGGATGCCGTAGGCGGTGTAGTCGACGGTGGTGGGATCGTTGGAGTAGATCACCTTGATCAGGGTGCCGTTGGCGCACAGGGTGCTGTTGGCTTCGTCGACGGTGATGGTGCCGTCGAAGGAACCGTGCACGGAATCGCGACGCAGCAGGCTGGCACGCTTGACCAGGTCGTTGTCGGCGCCCTTGCGCACGACGATGGCGCGCAGGCGCAGGCCGTCGCCGCTACCCTGGTGCTCGATGAGGATGCGCGCCAGCAGGCGGCCGATGCGACCGAAGCCGTAGAGTACGACGTCCTTGCCCTTGCGCTGCTCGACGCCCTGCTTGCCGACCACGGCGGACAGCTCGCTGCGCAGGAAGTCCTTGAGGTCGCGACCGGCACCCTCGGCCTTGAACTTCAGGCTCAGGCGGGCCAGGTCGATGGAGGCGGCGCCCAGTTCCAGCTCGCTCAGGGCCTTCACCAGCGGGTAGGTGTCCTGCACGGACAGCTCGACGTTGTCGATCTGGCGGGCGAACCGGTGGGCCTTGAGAATGGAGATCACCGAACGGTTGACCAAACCGCGACCGTAAATCGAGGTCACAACATTGTTGTTACGGTACAGCTGACCAATCAGGGGAATCATGGCCTCGGCGAGCGCTTCGCGATCGATCCATTCTTCAAGGCACTGCTCAGGCTTCTGACTCACGACAAATCCTTCCCTATGTAGGAGCTGAAAAAAGGAACTACATTATGACCGCGCTGCCTGTCCCAGGCAATCGACGCGCGTCGCTGCACTGACAGCGCGAAAGCCCGGTCGTTACAATCCCAACCCTCCCAAAATCCACCGGAGTTCCGCCCGCGTGTCAGTTTTGCGTACCCCGTCAATTCCTGAAACCGCCGGCCGCCAGCAGTGGGGCAATCTGCCCGGCGCCGCGCTAGCCCTCGCCATCGCTGAAGCCGCCAAGGCCGCGACCCGCCGCTTCACCCTGCTGATCACCCAGGACAGCCAGACCGCTGATCGCCTGGAGCAGGAACTGCGCTTCTTCGCCCCTGAATTGCCGGTGCTGAATTTCCCCGATTGGGAGACGCTGCCCTACGATGTCTTCTCGCCACACCAGGACATCATCTCCCAGCGCGTCGCCACCCTTTATCGGCTGCCGGAGCTCTCCCACGGTATTTTGGTAGTCCCTCTGGCGACCGCCCTACACCGCCTGGCACCCACGCGCTTCCTGCTCGGCAGCAGCCTGGTGCTGGACGTCGGCCAGCGGCTGGACGTGGAAGCCACCCGCGCGCGCCTGGAAGCAGCCGGCTATAGATATGTGGATACGGTGTACGAACATGGCGAGTTCGCCGTGCGCGGCGCCTTGATCGATCTCTTTCCCATGGGCAGCAACCTGCCCTACCGGATCGACCTGTTCGACGACGAGATCGAGACGCTGCGCACCTTCGATCCGGAGACGCAGCGTTCCATCGACAAGGTCGACAGTATCCGCCTGTTGCCGGCACGGGAATTCCCACTGCATAAGGAAGCCGTGACCGGCTTTCGCGCGCGATTCCGCGAGCGCTTCGACGTCGACTACCGTCGTTGCCCCATCTATCAGGATCTCGCCAGCGGCATCACCCCGGCGGGCATCGAGTACTACCTGCCGCTGTTCTTCGACGAGACCTCGACGCTCTTCGACTATCTGCCGGCCAACACCCAGGTGTTTTCCCTGCCGGGCATCGAACAGGCCGCCGAGCAATTCTGGACCGACGTCCGCAATCGCTACGAAGACCGCCGAGTCGATCCGGAGCGACCCTTGCTGCCGCCGGCCGATGTCTTCCTGCCGGTGGAAGACTGTTTCGCCCGGCTGAAGGCCTGGCCGCGGGTGGTCATCGGTGCGGACGATCTGGAATCCGGTGTGGGCCGCGAACGTTTTACCGCGCGGGCGCTGCCGGATCTGGCCATCGATGCCAAGGCCAGCCAGCCCCTGGCGGCGCTGGAGCACTTCATCACCGACTTCCCCGGTCGCGTGCTGTTCACCGCGGAAAGCGCCGGACGCCGCGAGGTGCTGCTGGAATTGCTGGCCCGGTTGAATCTGCGCCCTGGCCAGGTCGAAGGCTGGGCAGCCTTCCAGGCCAGTGCCGAGCGCATCGCCATCGCCCTGGCGCCGCTGGACGAGGGTCTGGTGCTGGATGACGCCGGCGTCGCCCTGATTCCGGAGAATCCGCTGTTCGGCCAGCGCATCATGCAGCGCCGCCGCCGCGAGAAGGGTCGTGACGCCGGCGAGAACGTCATCAAGAACCTCACCGAGCTGCGCGAAGGCGCGCCGGTGGTGCACATCGACCACGGCGTGGGCCGCTACATGGGTTTGATCACCCTGGAGCTGGACGATCAGCCCCAGGAATTCCTGCTGCTCGAATACGCCGACGACGCCAAGCTCTATGTGCCGGTGGCCAACCTGCACCTGATCGCCCGCTACTCGGGCACCGACGATGCCCTGGCGCCGCTGCACAAGCTGGGTTCCGAAACCTGGCAAAAGGCCAAGCGCAAGGCCGCCGAACAGGTGCGCGATGTGGCCGCCGAGCTGCTCGACATCTATGCCCGCCGCGCCGCGCGCAAGGGCTATGCCTTCAAGGACCCGGCGGCGGACTACGCCACCTTCTCCGCCGGCTTCCCCTTCGAGGAGACGCCGGACCAGCAGGCCGCCATCGAGGCCGTGCACAAGGACATGCTGGCGGGCACGCCCATGGATCGCCTGGTCTGCGGCGACGTGGGCTTCGGCAAGACCGAGGTGGCCATGCGCGCGGCCTTCATCGCCGTGCACGGTGGACGCCAGGTGGCGGTGCTGGTCCCCACCACCCTCCTCGCCCAGCAGCACTACAACAGCTTCCGCGACCGCTTCGCCGACTGGCCGGTACGGGTCGAGGTGATGAGCCGCTTCAAATCGGCCCAGGAGGTCGCCGCCGCGGCGCGCGAACTGGCCGACGGCAAGATCGACATCATCATCGGTACCCACAAGCTGCTGCAAGGCGATGTGAAGTTCAAGGACCTCGGCCTGGCCATCATCGATGAGGAACACCGTTTCGGGGTACGCCAGAAGGAACAGCTCAAATCGCTGCGCAGCGAGGTGGACATCCTCACCCTCACCGCCACACCGATTCCCCGCACCCTGAACATGGCCGTGGCCGGCATGCGCGACCTGTCCATCATCGCCACCCCGCCCGCACGGCGCCTCTCGGTGCGCACCTTCGTCATGGAGGAGCAGAACGCGGTGATCAAGGAAGCCCTGCTGCGCGAGCTGTTGCGCGGCGGCCAGGTGTACTTCCTGCACAACGAGGTCAAGACCATCGAGAAGCGGGCCCGCGAACTGGCCGAATTGGTGCCCGAGGCCCGGGTCGGCATCGGCCACGGGCAGATGCGTGAACGCGATCTCGAACAGGTGATGAGCGATTTCTACCACAAGAGATTCAACGTGCTGGTGGCCTCGACCATCATCGAGACCGGTATCGACGTCCCCAACGCCAACACCATCATCATCGAACGCGCCGACAAGTTCGGCCTGGCCCAGCTGCATCAGCTACGCGGCCGGGTCGGTCGTAGCCACCACCAGGCCTATGCCTACCTGCTCACCCCACCGCGCAAGGGCATGACCCCGGACGCCGAAAAGCGCCTGGAAGCCATCGCGGGGGCCCAGGACCTGGGGGCCGGTTTCATCCTGGCGACCCACGACCTGGAGATCCGCGGTGCCGGCGAATTGCTCGGCGAAGGCCAGAGCGGGCAGATCCAGGCGGTAGGCTTCACCCTTTACATGGAAATGCTGGAGCGCGCGGTCAAGGCCATCCGCAAGGGCGAGCAACCCAACCTCGAAAAACCTCTGGGTGGCGGTCCGGACATCAACATGCGCGTCCCCGCGCTGATCCCGGAAGACTATCTGCCCGACGTCCATGCGCGGCTGATCCTTTACAAGCGTATCGCCTCGGCGGCGGACGAGGACGCCCTCAAGGAATTGCAGGTGGAGATGATCGACCGCTTCGGGCTCCTGCCGGAACCGACCAAGAACCTGGTACGCCTGACGCTGCTCAAGCTGCGTGCGGAGGGCCTGGGCATCGTCAAGGTGGATGCGGGACCCCAGGGCGGGCGGCTGGAATTCGCCGCCGATACCCAGGTGGATCCGCTGGTGCTGGTGAAGATGATCCAGGCGCAGCCGAAGAAGTATCGACTGGAAGGCGCGACCCTGTTCAAGTTCCAGGTGCCGATGGAGCGGGCGGAAGAACGCTTCAACGTCCTGGAAGCCCTCTTCGATCGCCTGACGCCCGCCGCCAGCTGAGCGAAGAGCCGCTCCCGGGTCATCCTGGGAGCGGCTCGGGTGCTATCAGCCCGTCAGCACCTCGGCCAGCACCTGCCGGACCTCGTCGATGCCGCTGGCGAGGACGGCTTCGATCTCAGCCATGGTGATTTCCCGCTGCACCTTGCCGGCGGCCGGATTCACCACCAGCGCCAGGCAGGCATAGGGCAGGCTCAGTTCCCGGGCCAGGGCCGCTTCCGGCATCCCGGTCATGCCGACGATGTCGCAGCCGTCGCGCTCCAGCCGGACGATTTCTCCCGCCGTTTCCAGGCGCGGCCCCTGGGTCGCGGCATAGACGCCGTGGTCGCTATGCGGCAGTTGCAGCGTGCGCAGTGCAACCAGCAGCCGCTGACGCAAGGGCTCGTCATAGGGAAAACTGAAGTCGATGTGGGTGACATGGTCGAGGTCCGCGCCTTCGAAGAAGGTATGGCCACGCCCCCAGGTGTAGTCCACCAGCTGATGGGGCACGCACAGATGGCCGCTGCCCATGGCGGCGTGAATGCCGCCCACGGCATTCACCGCGAGGATGGCCTCGGCACCGGCCTCCTTGAGCGCCCAGAGGTTGGCGCGGTAGTTGACCTGGTGCGGTGGAAGGCGATGGGGATGGCCATGGCGCGCCAGGAACAGCACCTCGCGGCCAGCATAGCGACCGCGCTGCACGGGGGCCGACGGCACTCCCCAGGGCGTTTCGAAGGTCTGGGCCTGGTCCAGCTCCAGGCCGGCGAGCGCGGTGAGGCCGGTGCCTCCGATGATGGCGTAGGTAGTCATGGATACGTCCTCTAGATGAGTTCAGCCTGGCGCAGCCGCTGCAGGGCAAGACTCCACTGCGGTTGTTGCCGATAATCGAGATCGACGTGGCGACGGGCCCTCATGCTGGCCAGCCGTGGCGCGGGCGAGACGCCCAGCTGCTGTACCCGGGTCAGGGCCAGCTCGGCCGCCGCGCGATCGTTGCAGACCAGTCCCATGTCGCAACCAGCGCTGAGGGCCGCTTCGACGCGCTGACCGGCATCGCCGGCCACATGGGCACCGGCCATGGACAGGTCGTCGCTGAAGATCACCCCCTGGTAATCCAGTTCGCCGCGCAGGATGTCCTGCAGCCAGCGTCGGGAAAAGCCGGCCGGCTGGGGATCCACGGCAGGATAGATGACATGGGCGGGCATGACGCCACCCAGCGCTGGCAGCAGCGCCTGGAACGGGCGCAGGTCGGTGCGCAGCAGGGTGTCCAGATCGCGCTCGTCGGTGGGAATGGCATAGTGGGAATCGGCTTCGGCCCAGCCATGCCCGGGGAAATGCTTGCCCGTGGCGGCCATGCCGGCGTCACCCATGCCGGCGATGAAGGCACCGCCCAGCCTGATCACCTGCTCGGCATCGCCGAAGGAGCGCAGGCCTATGACCTGACTGCGCCCATGGTCGACGTCCAGCACCGGAGCGAAGCTGAAGTCCAGCCCCACCGCCAGGATCTCGGTCGCCATGATCCAGCCACAGAGCCGGGCTAATTCCAGGCTGTCCGCGCGACCGCCCAGCTGCCCCATGGCCGGCAGCCGTACCACGTCGCGGCGCAGGCGCTGCACGCGACCGCCTTCCTGGTCCACGGCCAGCAACAGCTCCGGGCGCACCGCGCGGATCGCGCGGCACAGTTCGCGGACCTGCCCCGGGGTTTCGATGTTGCGGGCGAACAGGATCAGTCCGCCCACCTCTGGCTGGCGCAGCAGCTGACGATCCTCGGCGGTGAGCCAGGTGCCAGCGATATCGACCATCAGGGAGCCTTGCATGGGTACCTCGTCCGAATGCTCCGGCGCATGGCGCCGTGAAAGGGACGCAAGCTTACCCCAGCCACCCTCGATGCCGCAGCCTAGTAGGTCTCGGCTGTCTCCACCGCCACTGGCCGCCGCGGCCGATACTGGGCCTGGGCCAGCTCCGGTGCGTGCATCGCCGTCGGCGCCCGCATGCCGGTGGCGAGGAAGGGGACCATCAGCCGCAGCACCTGGTCGGTGTGGGTATCGACGCCGAAATCGTTCTCGCCGATCGCCCGCAGTGCCTTGATGCCGGACATGCTGAACACCGCCGCGCCCAGCATGAAGTGGGCGCGCCAGAACAGCTCCAGGGGCGGAATCTCGGGCACGGCGCGGTTCACCAGCAGCAGGAAGCGGCGGAAGGCACGCCCATAGGTCTGTTCCAGGTATTTGCGCAGGTGGCCCTGGCTCTGACTGAACGCCAGACCCAGCAGACGCATGAACACCGAGAGGTCATTGCCATGCCGTGGCTTGATGGCCAGGGAGTGGTCCACCAGCAGATTCAGCAGCGCCTCCAGGCTCACCTCTTCCCCGCTCTTCGGCTGCCACTGATCCAGATCCCGCTCCAGGTTGAAGCAGAAGGGATCGAGAAAGCGCGAAAACACCGCCTGGATCAGGGCCTTCTTGGAGCCGAAGTGATAGTTGACGGCCGCCAGATTGACCCCGGCGCGGGTGGTGATGAGTCGCAGCGAGGTTTCGGCAAAGCCGCGCTCGGCGAACAGTTGCTCGGCCGCATCCAGAATGCGCTCCACGGTATCCGACTGCGCCATGACCTTCCTCGATAGATGAATTTCCGTTTGAAACATATGTTTCAAACGCTATCCAAGTCAATCGCAGTTCGGGCGGTGAGCCTGACCCGAAAGCGCTGGAGCACTCGTATTTCCGCTGTTTGCGAGCTATTCGCCACCAATCCGGCCTGTCGTCCGAAGCCGGGCCAGGTGCCCTTGCCTACCACCTGGAGTTACTGTATATAATCACAGCATCATTAGACGACGCGACGTGCATCATGCTGAAACTGACACCGCGACAAGCCGAGATCCTGGCCTTCATCAAGCGTTGCCTCGAAGCCAATGGCTTTCCGCCTACCCGCGCGGAGATCGCGCAGGAGCTTGGTTTCAAATCGCCGAATGCGGCCGAGGAGCACCTCAAGGCCCTGGCCCGCAAGGGCGCCATCGAGATGACGCCGGGCGCCTCCCGTGGCATCCGCATCCCGGGTCTGGATACCACGCGCAAGGCCGACGAGAGCCTGCCGGTCATCGGTCGGGTCGCCGCGGGCGCCCCCATCCTGGCCGAGCAGAACGTCGAGGAAAACTGCGCCATCAACCCGGCCTTCTTCCAGCCCCGTGCCGACTACCTGCTCAAGGTCAAGGGCATGAGCATGAGAGACGTCGGCATCCTCGATGGCGACCTCTTGGCCGTCCATGTGACCCGTGAGGTGCACAATGGCCAGATCGTCGTGGCCCGGGTGGGCGACGAAGTCACCGTGAAGAGATTCAAGCGCTCGGGCAACCAGGTCACCCTGCTGGCGGAAAATCCCGAGTTCGCCCCTATCGAAGTCGATCTTTCCACCCAGGAATTCGCCATCGAAGGGTTAAGCGTTGGCGTCATCCGCCGCTAACGTCTAGGGCTGGCCTGCGGGCCAGCCTCTTGTCACCGCTATTTGCCTTACGCCGAAGTCTTGATCGGGGGTATCGGTTCGCGCTCCGAAAAAGCGCTCAAGACCAGGCTGAGCACAGTGACGTCATGTATCCGTGGTACATGACCTCAAGTGGATTTGATCGAGTCGCCTCCAGGAGGTCGCCATGCAATTTCCCCTGATGTTCGATGCCCCGCGTTCGTTGGTTCAAGAGCTGGATCTGGCACCTGAGCTCCTGCTGCAGGAGCTGACCGCCTTTCTGCCCAAGGCCGGCAAGCCGGCCCGGGAGCTGCCGGCCGCCCCGCTGCCGGACACCTTCAGCGAGATGTCCCTGCACGGTAGCCAGGAACAGTGCCTGCAGTTGCTGGCGCCCATCCTGCGCCAGCTGAGCGACAAAGACGATGCTCGCTGGCTGACCCTGGTCACGCCGCCGTCGCTGCTCAGCAACGCCTGGTTGCGCAGTACCCATCTGAATCCGGAACGGGTGCTCCTGCTGCAGACGCCGAGCGCGGCCAAGACGCTGCAACTGGCCTGCGAGGTGCTGCGCAAGGGGCAGAGTCATACGGTGATCAGCTGGCTGCACGACCTCAGCGATGCGGGCAAGCAGCAACTGGCACGCGCCGCAGCCCAGGGCAACAGCCAGAGTCTGAACGTCAGATTCGCCTAGGCAGCGGGCAGGAAGGGATGTAGCGGCGGCATTCCCGCACGGAATGCCGGATCAGGCGGAGAGTCAGTGCAGGACGCGGGGTTGATCGTCACGCTGAAGGCTGTCGCCTTCGGCCAAGCGACCCGCCATCTGCACGCCCAGGTTGAACATGGCCTTGGCCACCTCTATCTGCTGTCCATGCAGGAAATCCTTGGCATCGCTGGAAAACTCAAGGGTCACGAGGGCTTCCTCGTCGTCCGCACGGCGCAACACGATGCGACCATCGGAGAGTTCAACGATTTCCAGGTAGGCAGTAGTCATTCAGTATCTCCACAGCTAAGCGGATAGTGTAACAGCGTGGGGTCTGGGAGGCTGACTTGCCTGAGCCTTTTTCGACGGTCTGCAAGGCCATCGTCCTGACGGCCTATGCGGCATGCTAGCTGGACGGCTCCTACCACTCGGTCATGGCGCCGCGGAATCTGAGCGCCGTCTGCTTGAGACTTTCGCGCCAGGCTTCCACTTCTTCAAGACCCAGTTCCGGCTCGGCCGGTTCCAGGCTGACCGCTTCGATGAGGGCCAAGGTCGGGTCCTGCTTGGGCCGCCGCGGCGCCTGGGGCGGTTGCAACAGCCGCTGGTATTCGGCGATCAACCGCGCCAGCCAAGTCTCCGAATTTTCAGCCAGCTCCACCAGTTCACCCATCTCCGGACTGGGCGCCTCATTCAAGGCGTCGGGTGAGAGCAGGACGGCGAGCGACGTGGCTTCCATGGTGGGATGACGGTAGAAGCCTGCCACCTCCTGACAGAGCCCCAGCAGGGCGCCATGCAGGTGAAACAGGCAAGCCTCGCGCTCGGCCATGATGCGGCCCTGGCTTTGTGCGGAGGGTGCCGCCTGAGCCGAGCGCCAGCTGTCCAGCGCCAGACCGGCGAAATAGATCTTCTGGTTGGTACGGGTGTAACGCTCGTTGGCCATGCCCTTCTCCTCAGGCCGGCTCACGCCGACCACCTGTCTCGCGCCGGAGCCAAAGGCCCTAGCGCTTCTCTTCCACCTGCCACTTCTTGCCGTCGTAGAAGGCCTTCCAGCCGGTGGGCTTGCCCTCGACCTCGGTCTGCACGTACTGCTCCTTGGTCTTGCGGCTGAAGCGGATCACCGCCGGGCGGCCTTCGGCGTCCTTCATCGGGGCACTCAGCAGATAATGGTACTTGGGATCGATCTCGTCGCGATGGGGCAGCAGTTCACTGACCAACGGCGCACGGGTCTCGCGATTCTTCGGGAAGCCACTGGCGGCCAGGAACAAGCCCGAAGCCCCGTCGCGCAACACATAGGTGTCGTCGACCTTTTCGCAGCGCAGCTCAGGCATGGGCACGGCATCCATCTTCGGCGGAGCCGGCTCGCCGTTCTTGAGCAACTTGCGAGTGTTCTTGCAGGCCGGATTGGTACAGCCGAAGAATTTGCCGAAACGGCCGGTCTTGAGCTGCATCTCGCTGCCGCACTTGTCGCATTCCAGCGACGGGCCTTCGTAGCCCTTGATGCGATAGCTGCCCTCTTCGATCTCGTAGCCTGGGCAGTCCGGATTGTTGCCGCAGACGTGCAGCTTGCGATGCTCGTCGATCAGATAGGCGTCCATCGCGGTGCTGCAGATGGGGCAGCGATGCTTGCCACGCAGGACCAGCGATTCGGACTCACCCTCGTCGTCTTCGGCGATCTCGTCGCCCGGCACCAGGTTGATGGTGGCCTTGCAGCGTTCCTTGGGCGGTAGGGCATAGCCCGAGCAGCCGAGGAAGACCCCGGTGGAGGCGGTCCGGATCATCATCGGCCGGCCGCAGAGCTGGCATGGAATGTCGGTCAGGGTGGGCTGATTGGCCCTCATGCCCTTCTCGCCCGCTTCGGCGTTCTCCAGCTTCTGCTTGAAGTCGCCATAGAATTCGTCGAGCAGATTCTTCCAGTCCCGCTCGCCCTGGGCGACGTTGTCCAGGTTGCCTTCCATGTTGGCAGTGAAGCTGAAGTCCATCAGGTTGGCAAAGCTTTCGTTGAGGCGATCGGTGACGATGTCGCCCATCTTCTCGGCATAGAAACGGCGGTTGTGCACCGTCACGTAGCCACGATCCTGGATGGTGGAGATGATGGCGGCGTAGGTGGACGGCCGGCCGATGCCGCGCTTCTCCAGCTCCTTGACCAGGCTGGCTTCGGAGAAGCGGGCCGGCGGCTTGGTGAAGTGCTGGCTCGGGTCGAGCTTGACCAGGCCGAGGTCCTCGCCCTGCTTCATCTCCGGCAGGACGTCGTCGTCACCCGGCTTGCCCTGTTGCGGCAGGACGCGGGTGTAACCATCGAACTTGAGGATGCGACCGCGGGCACGCAGCTCGAAGTCGCCCGCCGCGGCGGTCACCGTGGTGGACAGGTACTCGGCGGGCGGCATCTGGCAGGCTAGGAACTGGCGCCAGATCAACTCGTACAGCCGCTCGGCGTCCCGCTCCATGCCCGACAGGCTGTTGGGCTTGACGTTAACATCGGACGGACGAATGGCTTCGTGCGCCTCCTGGGCGCCTTCGCGACTGCCGTAGACGTTGGCCTTTTCCGGCAGGTACTGCTTGCCGAATTCGCTCTCGATGTAGCCACGGGCCATGGCGATGGCGTCGCCCGACAGGTTGGTCGAGTCGGTACGCATGTAGGTGATGTAGCCGGCCTCATAGAGACGCTGGGCCATCATCATGGTCTTCTTCACCCCGAAGCCCAGGCGATTGCTCGCCGCCTGCTGTAGGGTGGAGGTGATGAAGGGCGCGGAGGGCCTGCTGCTGGTCGGCTTGTCTTCGCGCTTGGCGATGCGATAGGCGGCCTTTTCCAGCTTTGTCAGGGCGGCCCTGGCCTGGGCTTCGTTCAGCGGCTTGAAGGCTTCGCCCTTCTCGCGCACCACTTCGAAACGCACCTGGGCCTTTTTCGGCGTGGCCAGGTCAGCGTGGATCTCCCAGTATTCCTCGGGGACGAAGGCGCGGATCTCGCGCTCGCGCTCCACCACCAGCTTGACCGCTACCGACTGAACTCGACCGGCGGACAGGCCACGGGCGATTTTCGACCACAGCAGCGGCGAGACCATGTAGCCGACCACGCGGTCAAGAAAACGCCGCGCCTGCTGGGCGTTGACGCGATTGATGTCCAGTTCGCCGGGCTGGGAGAAGGCCTCTTGGATGGCCTTCTTGGTGATCTCGTTGAAGACCACGCGCTTGTAGCGCGAGTCGTCGCCGCCGATGGCTTCCCGCAGGTGCCAGGCGATGGCCTCCCCTTCGCGGTCCAAGTCGGTCGCGAGATAGACGGTGTCGGCGTCCTTGGCCAGGCGGCGCAGTTCCTCGATCACCTTTTCCTTGCCGGGCAGGATTTCGTAGTGCGCCTTCCAGCCGTGCTCGGGATCGACACCCATGCGGGCGAACAGCTGACGCCGGGCCTTTTCCTTGGGTGACAGCGCGGGCGCCTCGGCGGCGGTCTTGCGCGTCTTGGCGGCGGGCTCCTTGGCGGTGCCGGCGCCGCTGGTGGGAAGGTCGCGGATGTGGCCGATGCTCGACTTCACCACGTACTGGTTACCCAGATACTTGTTGATGGTCTTGGCCTTGGCCGGGGATTCCACGATGACCAGCGATTTACCCATGGGAGAGTCAGATTCCTGCTTGAAAGCGATGAGCGAGCGAAAGGCGAGCGCCAATACGGCGGATGGAGGACCAGAACGACTTCAGTCTGGTGCGCCGGGGGCGGTCGGCCAACGCGGCACCGCTATATATAGTGGCGATGTCGGCAAGGTCAAGGCTGCGGCGTGGCATCCAGACCCAAGGGATCGGCTTCGACGCTGATCAACGCGAAGCGCGGCACCTGCTCGCCATCGACCTGGACGCTCTCGCGAAACATGCTCAAGGGGCGGGCCCAGAGACCATATTCGCCATACAACGCCTGATAGATGACCAGCTCTTCCTCGGTCTCCGAATGCCGGGCCAGACCCAGCACCCGATACTGCTGACCCTTGTAGTGCCGGTAGAGTCCCGTCTGCAATGCCATGTTCCACCTCGAAAAAAGAAAACCGGGGCAGCCCTGGGGGCGCCCCGGTCGGATGACGCACGCTGCGGCGGATCAGCGCAGGCGTTCGAACACCGTGGTGATGCCCTGGCCAAGCCCCACGCACATGGTGGCCAGGCCGAAGGTGCCGTCATTCTGTTTCATGACATTTAACAGCGTGCCTGAAATTCTGGCGCCAGAGCAACCGAAGGGGTGACCCAGGGCAATGGCGCCCCCGTGCAGATTGACCTTTTCCTCCATCTTGTCGAGCACCTTGAGGTCCTTGAGCACCGGCAGAGCCTGGGCGGCGAAGGCTTCGTTGAGCTCGATGAAATCGATGTCGGCGATGGTCAGGCCGGCACGCTTGAGCGCCTTCTGCGAGGCCGGGACCGGACCGTAGCCCATGATCGCCGGGTCGACGCCGGCCACCGCCATGGAGCGGATCTTAGCCAGCGGTTGCAGGCCCAGGTCCTGGGCGCGCTGGGCGGACATGACCAGCATGCAGGAGGCGCCATCAGTGATCTGCGAGGAGGTGCCGGCGGTCACGGTCCCGCCCTTCGGGTTGAAGGCCGGCTTCAAGGCCGCCAGTCCTTCGAGGGTGGTTTCCGGACGGATGGTCTCGTCCTGGCTGAAGACCTTGAGGAAGCCGTTCTCGTCGTGACCTTCCAGGGGAATGATCTCGTCCTTGAACTTGCCTTCCTGGGTCGCCTTCCAGGCCAGTTGATGAGAGCGGTAGCCGAACTGGTCCTGGGCCTCGCGGGTGATGCCGTGCATCTTGCCCAGCATCTCGGCGGTCAGGCCCATCATGCCGGAGGCCTTGGCGGCGTGCAGCGACAGCTGGGGATTCGGATCGACGCCGTGCATCATGCCGACGTGGCCCATGTGCTCCACCCCGCCGACGACGAAGACGTCGCCGTTGCCGGTCTGGATCGCCTGGGCGGCGGTGTGCAGGGCGCTCATGGAGGAACCGCACAGGCGGCTCACCGTCTGGGCGCCGCTGGTATGGGGGATGCGGGTCAGCAGCGAGGCCATGCGGGCGATGTTCCAGCCCTGTTCCAGGGTCTGGTTGACGCAGCCCCAGATCACGTCTTCCACCTCGGCCGGGTTGACCTGGGGGTTGCGGTCGAGGACCGCGTCGATCAGCCGCGCGGACAGGGTCTCGGCGCGGGTGTTGCGGTGCATGCCGCCCTTGGAACGGCCCATGGGCGTGCGGGCGAAGTCGACGATGACGACGTCTCTCGGATTCAGACTCATTTCTTTACTCCAGGCTCAACCGAAGAAGCGTTGGCCAGCGGCGGCCATTTCGCGGAGTTTGGGGGTCGGGTGGTACAGCGGCCCGAGGTCGGCGTACTTGTCGGCCATGGCGACGAATTCGGCCACGCCAAGGCTGTCGATGTAGCGCAGCGCACCGCCACGGAAGGGCGGGAAGCCGATGCCGTAGATCAGGCCCATGTCGGCCTCGGCGGCGCTTTCGACGATGCCGTCTTCCAGGCAGCGCACGGCTTCCAGACACAGCGGCACCATCATCCGCTCGACGATCTCCTCGTCGGTGAATTCACGCTGCTCGTAGGTGACGGGTGCCAGCACCTCGGCCACGGCCGGGTCGGCGACCTTCTTCGGCTTGCCCTTCTTGTCGGTCTCGTAGACGTAGAAACCCTTGCCGTTCTTCTGGCCGAAGCGCTGGGCTTCGTAAAGGGCGTCCACCGCGGTCTTGCGGCTTTCCTTCATGCGCTCGGGGAAGCCCTCGGCCATGACGTCGCGGGCGTGGTGGGCGGTGTCCATGCCGACCACGTCCATCAGGTAGGCCGGGCCCATGGGCCAGCCGAATTTCTCCATCAGCCGGTCGACGCGCTGGAAATCGGCCCCCTGGGCCAGCAGCGCGGCGAAGCCGCCGAAGTAGGGGAAGAGGATGCGGTTGACCAGGAAGCCGGGGCAGTCGTTGACCACGATGGGGTTCTTGCCCATCTGGCGGGCATAGGCCACGGTGGTGGCAATGGCCTTCTCGCTGGTCTTCTCGCCGCGGATCACCTCGACCAGGGGCATCATGTGCACCGGGTTGAAGAAGTGCATGCCGCAGAAGTTTTCCGGACGCTTGAGCGCCTGGGCCAGCAGGCTGATGGAAATGGTGGAGGTGTTGGAGGTGAGGATGGCGTCCTCGCGCACCTGGCCTTCCACCTCGGCCAGCACGGCCTGCTTGACCTTGGGATTCTCGACCACGGCCTCGACCACCAAGTCGACGCTCTTGAAGTCGCCATAGGACAGCGTCGGGCGGATGCGATTGAGCGCCTCGGCCATCTTCGCCGGCTCAAGGCGGCCCTTCTCGACGCGCTTGTTGAGCAACTTGCTGGCTTCGCTCAGCCCCAGCTCCAGGGCTTCGTCGCGAATGTCCTTCATCAGGATTGGGGTGCCCTTGAGCGCGGACTGGTAGGCGATGCCGCCACCCATGATGCCGGCGCCCAGCACGCTGGTCAGCTTGACCGGTGCGGCCTGCTTCTCCAGCACCTTGGCCTTGCGCTTGAGCGCCTGGTCATTGAGGAAGAGGCCGACCAGGCTGGCCGAGACCGAGGTCTGGGCCATCTTGGCGAAACCGGCGCCCTCGACTTCCAGCGCCTTGTCGCGGCCGTAGTTGGCGGACTTCTGGATGGCCTTGATGGCTTCCAGCGGTGCTGGATAGTGCGGACCGGCCTGGCTGGCGACGAAGCCCTTGGCCGATTCGAAGGCCATCATGGCTTCGATGGCATTGAGCTGCAGCTTTTCCAGCTTGGGCTTGCGCTTGGCGCGGTAGTCCAGCTCGCCGGCGGCGGCGCGGCGGACCAGGTCCAGGGCGGCGTCGAACAGGTGCTCGGGGGCGACCACGGCATCGGCCACGCCGACCTTGAGGGCGGTGGCGGCGTCGTTTTCCTTGCCCGACGCGATCCACTCGATGGCGTTGTCGCTGCCGATCAGGCGCGGCAGGCGGACGGTGCCGCCCCAGCCCGGATAGATGCCCAGCTTGACTTCCGGCAGGCCGATGCGCGCCGCGGTGCTCAGCACCCGGTAGTCGGCGGCCAGGGTCATCTCGCAACCGCCACCCAGAGCGATGCCGCCCACGGCGGCCACGGTGGGTACCGGCAGGTCTTCGAAGTCGTTGAAGATGCGGTTGATCTCGGCGATGCCGGCCTGCAGTTCTTCGGTCGGCCGGCCGAACATCTCGACGAATTCGGTGATGTCGGCGCCGACGATGAAGACGTCCTTGCCGCTGGTGACGATGACGCCGCGCAGGCCGGCGTGGGCTTTCAGGGCATCCACGGCCTGGCGGAATTCGCGCAGGGTGATGGCGCTGAACTTGTTGACCGATTCGCCTTGGAGGTCGAAGCGAAGTTCGGCGATGCCGTCCTCCACGTCGCGCACCGAAAGGGCTTTGCCTTCGAAAATCATCAGCGGGTCTCCCTTGAGTCCTGGTCGCGAAGCGGGCGGCGGCTTGGTGGAAGCCGAGAATCGCCAGCCCCGATATTGTTCTTTGGAGGGCACCGGCCGGGCCGGGGCGAAAATTCATACAACCGTTTGAACGGCTCGCACAACCTTCTGGCAAAAGCGGGCGCTTGTCAATTGGGACGCATGGGGAAAGCGCGAGCGGGGGTTCGCGTGGCGGGCGCTTGAGCTTGGCGCGCTTCTGTGCAAGATAGCCGTGGAGCTATCCCCGACTCCTGGAGTCGAAACTACAAGTGGGCGAGCCTCTGCCTGAACAGCTGCCGAGCGACAGCCGGTTCTTTCCAGGCAGAACCTGAAGCCTGCGAATCGAGCGCCAGCCACGGTACGGTCTGGCGCCCCATCATGAAGGAGAGATGTGTATGGCCTACCAACACATATTGGTTGCCGTCGACCTGACCGACGATTGCCAGCCGGTGATCCGCCGCGCCGTGGCCCTGGGTCAGTGCTGTGGCAGCAAGGTGTCCCTGGTGCACGTGGTCGAGCCCATGGCCATGGCCTTTGGCGGTGATGTGCCCATGGATCTGTCGTCGCTGCAGCAGCAGCAGATCGAGCAGGCGCGCGAGCGGCTGGATGGCTTCACCACCCAGTACGCCGAGTTGGCTGGCAATTGCGTGCTGGCCTATGGGCAGCCGCGCCAGGAGATCCACCGCATGGCCAAGGAGCAGGGCTGCGACCTGATCGTGGTCGGCAGCCATGGTCGTCACGGCCTGGCGCTGCTGCTGGGCTCGACGTCCAACGACCTGCTGCACGGCGCGCCCTGCGATACCCTGGCGGTGGCCCTGAACAAGGACAAGACCTGATCCCGCGGCCGGGTTGGATCACTCCAACTCGGCCCAGCGCTCGATGAGGCGATCCAGTTCGGCCTGCAGCGCGTCCATGCGGGCCAGCTTGGCCTGGGTGACCTCGCCCGGCAGCTGGTAGAAGCCGGGATCGGCAATCGCGGTCTGCAGGGCTTCCAGTTCGATCTCCGCGGTTTCGATGGCGCCTGGCAGGGCGTCCAGCTCACGCTGCTCCTTGTAGCTGAGCTTGCGCTTGGCCGGCGCGGCTGCGGGTGCCGCCACAGGAGCAGGCTCGGCCTTGGCGGCCGGCTGTACCGGCTTGTCTTCGCGGGTTTGTACGCCCAGCAGGCGCGGTGAGCCACCCTGGCGCAGCCAATCCTGGTAGCCACCGACGTACTCCCGTACCCGCCCTTCCCCTTCGAACACCAGGGTGCTGGTCACCACGTTGTCGAGGAAAGCCCGGTCGTGGCTGACCATCAGCACGGTGCCCTCGAAACTCAGCAGCACCTCTTCGAGCAGTTCCAGGGTCTCGACGTCGAGGTCGTTGGTGGGTTCGTCCAGCACCAGCAGGTTGGCCGGCTTGCTGAACAGCTTGGCCAGCAGCAGGCGCGCGCGCTCGCCACCGGACAGTGCCTTGACCGGGGTACGGGCACGCTGGGGGCTGAACAGGAAATCGCCCAGGTAGCTCAGCACATGGCGATCCTGGCCGTTGATGGTGATGAATTCGCGACCCTCGGCGAGGTTGTCGATCACCGTCTTCTCCGGCTCCAGTTGCAGGCGCAGCTGGTCGAAGTAGGCGATCTCCAGCTTGGTGCCGTACTGGATCTTGCCGGTGGTGGGCTGCAGGTCACCCAGCAGCAGCTTGAGCAGGGTGGTCTTGCCCGAGCCATTGGGGCCGAGCAGGCCGATGCGATCGCCACGCTGGATCAGCAGGGTCAGGTCGCGGATGAGCGGCTCGCCGCCGGGGTGGGCATAGCTCATGTGCTCGGCGAGGATGACCTGCTTGCCGGACTTGTCGGCCGTTTCCAGCAATAGATTGGCCTTGCCCTGGCGCTCGCGGCGCTCGCTGCGTTCGTTGCGCATGGCCTTGAGGGCACGGACCCGGCCTTCGTTGCGGGTCCGCCGAGCCTTGATGCCCTGGCGGATCCAGACCTCTTCCTGGGCCAGGCGCTTGTCGAACAGGGCATTGGCGGTCTCTTCCGCCGCCAGCTGCTGCTCCTTGTGCACCAGGAAGCTGGCGTAGTCGCCCTGCCAGTCGATCAGGTTGCCGCGGTCCAGTTCGAGGATGCGGGTGGCCAGCGCCTGGAGGAAGGCGCGGTCGTGGGTGATGAACAGCACGGCGCCGGGATAGCCGCGCAGGGCGTCTTCCAGCCAGGCGATGGCACCGATGTCCAGGTGGTTGGTGGGCTCGTCGAGCAGCAGCAGATCGGGCTCGGCCACCAGGGCCTGAGCCAGCAGCACGCGCCGCCGCCAGCCACCGGACAGTTCGGCGAGGGTCTTTTCCGCCGGCAGCTGCAGCCGGCTCAGGGTGCTTTCCACCAGTTGCTGCAGGCGCCAGCCATCACGGGCCTCCAGCTCCTGCTGGACGTGCATGAGGCGGTCCATGTCCAGCTCGCCACTGGTGTCCTGGGTCAGGTGATGGTATTCGGCAAGCAGCTCGCCGACGCCCGCCAGGCCGGCGGCCACCACGTCGAACACCGAGCGGTCGTCGGCGCGCGGCAATTCCTGCGGCAGCTCGCCGATCTTCAGCGCCGGCGCGCGCCAGACCTCGCCGTCGTCGGCCTGCTGCTCGCCCTTGACGATGCGCAGGAGGCTGGATTTGCCGGTGCCGTTGCGGCCGATGATGCATACCCGCTCGCCCCGTTCGATCTGCCAGGACACCCCGTCCAGCAAGGGGGTGACGCCAAAGGCCAGGGATACGTTGGTGAACTTGAGCAGCGCCATGGGTTTCTCCGCGAAAAAGGCCAGCCAGTCTAGCAGAGACGCCTACCCCGGCGCCGGTCGACGCGACCCGGCGAAACGCCCGGACCGCCCGACGGCAGGCCATGGCCGACGCTTTCGCCGCCTGGCGCCGGCACGTAAGCTAGACTGCCCCGTGACGGTCGGCCGCTGGCCCTGAGCCTGGCGCGCCGCCTCCTCCGCATTCAGCTTTTACGGAATTCCCATGCGCGGTCGCCTGTTCGTCATCCTGCCCCTGCTCCTCGCTCCCCTGATCGGCTCCACCACCTCGCAAGCCGCTCCCCTAGAGCAGCAGCGGCAACTCTACGACCAGGCCAAGGCGGCGCTGGATCGCGGCGACGCCAGCGTTTACCTGGCCAATCGCGGCGAATTGCGCACCTATCCGCTGGAGCCCTACCTGGCCTACGACGAGCTGATCAAGCGCGTCCCCGGCGCCAGCGACGCCGAGATCGAGACCTTTCTCGCCGAGCACGGCGATCTGCCGCAGTCCAACTGGCTGCGTCTGCGCTGGCTGCGCAGCCTGGCCGATCGCGGCGACTGGAATCGCTTCGAGAAATACTATTCGCCCGACTACAACTTCACCGAACTGGATTGCCTGCACGGCCAGTACCTGATCGCCCAGGGCAATGCCAGCGAGGGCTTCAAGCTCGCGGAGAAGTACTGGCTGGTGGGCAAGGCCCAGCCGACCAGCTGCGACGGCCTGTTCCAGGCCTGGGCGGCGCGCGGCCAGCTCACCGAGGAGCGGGTCTGGGAGCGCGCCAAGCTGGCCGCTGACAAGGGCGAATACGGCCTGGTGCGCACCCTCTCCGCCCAGTTGCCGACGCTGTCCGGCCAGGCCCAGCGGCTGATCGACGTGGCGCAGAAGCCGCAGCAGATCGCCAATGTCCAGGCCTTCGCCCCGGCCAGCGAGAGCCTCGCCGACGTGGTCGGCCTGGGCCTGCGCAAGCTGGCGCGCCAGGATCCGGAACAGGCCATGGGTCTGCTGGATGTCTACAGCCAGCGCATGCCCTTCACCCGCGACGAAAAGGTCGCCATCGCCCGCCAGATCGGCCTGACCCTGGCGAAGAACTTCGATCCGCGCGCCCTGCCGTTGATGGAGCGTTACGATCCCGAGCTGCGTGACGATGACGTCAGCGAATGGCGCGCCCGATTGCTCCTACGCCTGGGTCGCTGGAGCGATGCCCATGCCCTGATCGAGCGCTTTCCACCCAGTCTGGCCAAGGCCAATCGCTGGGAATACTGGCGCGCCCGCACCTTGGAGCTGATCCAGCCGCAGAGTCCGGCGGTGCTGCGCGAATACGCCGAAGTCAGTCGCGAGCGTGACTATTACGGCTTTCTCGCTGCCGACCGCAGCAAGGCGCCCTATCAGCTCAACAACAAGCCGCTGGTGCTCAGCGACGCCCTCAAGCGCAAGGTACGCAACACCCCGGGCGTGCAGCGGGCCTTGGAATTCATCGCTCGCGGCGAGCCGATCAATGCCCGCCGCGAGTGGTTCTACGTCAGCCGGCACTTCAACCGTGACGAACTGGTGGCCCAGGCGCGCATGGCCTACGACATGCAGTGGTATTTCCCGGCGATTCGCACCATCAGCCTGGCCAAGTACTGGGACGACCTGGATATCCGCTTCCCCATCGCCTATCGCGAGAGCTTCGTGCGCGAGGCCCAGACCCGCGGCCTGCACAGCAGCTGGGTGTTCGCCATCACCCGCCAGGAGAGCGGTTTCATGGCCGATGCGCGCTCCGGCGTGGGCGCCATGGGGCTGATGCAGCTGATGCCGGCCACCGCCAGCCATACCGCCAGCAAGTTCGCCATTCCCCTGGCCTCGCCGCAGCAGGCGCTGACCCCGGAAAAGAACATCCAGCTGGGCACCGCCTATCTGTCCATGGTCCATGCCCAGTTCAACGGCAACCGCGTGCTGGCCTCGGCCGCCTACAACGCCGGCCCGGGCCGGGTGAAGCGCTGGCTGAACGGCGCCCGCCACCTGGCCTTCGATGTCTGGGTGGAGACCATTCCCTTCGACGAGACGCGGCAATACGTGCAGAACGTGCTGGCCTACGCGGTGATCTACGGGCAGAAGCTCAATTCGCCACAACCCCTGGTGGACTGGAACGAGCGCTTCTTCGACGAGACCTGAGCGCCTGCCGGCTAATCTCCCCCTCCCTGGCGGACTCGAACGCTGCTTCGAGTCTGCCGCGCAGTCGCCGTCTAGAGCGTTTCCGTCGCTGCGCCGCACGTTCCGGCAAGGCCTCCGGCCCCGTGACGGCTGCGCAATCGAGTGTCACCCCCTATACTGCAGCCCCTTTTTTTCCGCTATTGAACCGGAGAAACCCATGCTCAAGCGTTCGCTGGCCCTGGCAGCAGGCCTGGCCCTGTCCCTGACGTCCCTGCTTTCCCATGCCGCCGACGAACTGCGCGTCTCGGCCATTCCCGACGAGGCGCCCACCGAGCTGATCCGCAAGTTCAAGCCGCTGGGCGAATACCTGGAGCAACGCCTGGGCATGCCGGTCAAGTTCGTGCCGGTGTCCGACTATGCCGGCGTGGTGGAAGCCATGGCGTCGGATCGACTGGACCTGGCCTGGTTCGGTGGCTTCACCTTCGTCCAGGCGCAGCGTAAGGCGCCGATGAATCCCCTGGTACAGCGCGAGGAAGATCAGCAGTTCACCAGCAAATTCATCACCGCCGACCCGGCCGTGAAGAGCCTGCAGGACCTCAAGGGCAAGACCTTCGCCTTCGGTTCGGTCTCCTCCACTTCGGGCAGCCTGATGCCGCGCTACTTCATGCAGCAGGACGGCATCGTTCCCGAGCAGTTCTTCTCGCGGGTAGCCTATTCCGGCGCCCACGACGCCACCGTCGCCTGGGTTGCCGCGGGCAAGGCCGATGCCGGGGTGCTCAATGCCTCGGTGTGGAAGAAGCTGGTCGACGCCGGCAAGGTCGACACCAGCAAGGTGCGGGTGATCGCCACCACCCCAGCCTACTACGACTACAACTGGACGGTGCGGGGCAATCTGGATCCGCAACTGGCGGCCAAGATCAAGCAGGCCTTCCTCGACCTGGACCCGGCCAAGCCGGCGGACAAGGCGATCCTCGACCTGCAGGCGGCCAGCCGCTTCGTGCCGACCTCGCCGGACAACTACAAGAGCATCGAGGCTTCCGCCCTGGCAGCCGGCCTGCTCAAGTGAGTCTCGCCCTCAGGGGCGTGACGCTGGTACACGCCGACGGCTCGCCCGCCCTGGCCGATCTCGACCTGCACCTGGAACAGGGTGAGCAGGTCGCCCTGATCGGCCCGTCCGGGGCGGGCAAGACCAGCCTGCTGCGGCTGCTGGCCACCGGGCTGCGGCCTGTGACGGGTCAGCTGGAGCTACTCGGGGAAGATCCCTGGACGCTGGGCAACCGCGCGCGGCGCCAGCTGCGCGCCCGTATCGGTCTCATCCACCAGGCCCCGCCGCTGCCCGCACGCCAGAGAGTCATCACCGCGGTGCTGGCCGGACGGCTCGGCCAGTGGTCGCTGGCGCGTAGCCTGGTCAGCCTGGTGCATCCCCTGGATCGCGCCGGTGCCGCTGCGGCCCTGGCGCCGCTGGATCTCGCCGACCGTCTCTACGCCTCCTGCGATCAGTTGTCCGGTGGCCAGCTGCAGCGCATCGGCATCGCCCGGGCGCTCTACCAGCAACCGCAGCTGCTGCTCGCCGACGAACCCGTGTCGGCCATGGACCCGGTGCTGGCCGGCCATACCCTGGAGGTGCTGCGTGACGCCGCCGGGCGCCAGGGCAGCACCCTGGTCACCAGCCTGCACAACGTCGAACTGGCGCTGCAGCGCTTTCCGCGCATCCTCGGTCTGCGTGCCGGCCGGCTGCTGTGGGACAAGCCCGCCAGCGCGGTGAGCGAGGCCGATCTCGCGGCGCTCTATGCCAATGACGGTCTGAGCTCCACTCTATCGCCCGCCGCGCCGACTCCGGCCGAGACACCGCTCGATCTGCCACGATGCTGAATCCGCCTCGTCGGGACCCCGCTGCCCGGCCCCGCCTGCTGCTCACCCTGCTGGCCCTGGTGCTGGCCTGGCCGACGCTGCGCCTGGCGGAATTCGATCTGCTGGGCCTCTTCACCGGCGACAATGCCCGCACCATGGGCAACTTTCTCGCCGGCTTCTGGCCCCCGGCCCATGACGCCGACTTTCTCGCCGTGCTGGGTCGCGCCACCCTGGAAACCCTGGCCATCGCCACCTTGGGCATGGCCCTGGCGGCACTGATCGCCCTGCCCGCTGCCCTGCTGGCCACCCGCGCGCTGTCGATTTCCGCCCTGCCCCGCGCCGGTCGCCCCGGTCGGTTGCCGCGCCTGCTCCGCGGGCTGGTCCGCGGGGTACTGATCGTCCTTCGCAGCGTGCCGGAGATCGTCTGGGCGCTGCTGTTCGTCCGCGCCGTCGGCCTGGGCCCCACGGCGGGGGTGCTGGCCATCGCCATCACCTACGGCGGCATGCTGGGCAAGGTCTATGCGGAGATCTTCGAATCGGTCGATCCCCGCCCGGCGCGGGCCCTGCTACTGCAAGGCGCCGGGCGCCTGCAGGCCTTCGTCTATGGCGTGCTGCCCAATGCAGCAGGCGAGATGATTTCCTATAGCGTCTACCGCTGGGAGTGCGCCATCCGCGCCTCGGTGGTGATGGGCTTCGTCGGCGCTGGCGGCCTCGGCCAGCAGGTCGACCTGTCGCTACGCATGTTCGCCGGTGGCGAGGTGGCCAGCCTGCTGCTGACCTTCTTGGTGCTGGTGCTGTTGGCCGATGTGCTGAGCCGGCTGCTGCGCCAGGTGGAGCGCGGCCAAGGCCGTGGCCCCGGGCTGTTGACGGTAGTGGCGATGGGCACCGCCCTGCTGGTGTCCATCAGCTACCTGGGCACCGCCTTCGGTGAATTGCTGAGCGCCCGCGCCCTGGGTCAGATGGGTAGCTTCCTGGCCGATTTCCTCAAGCCGGATTTCTCCGTCGGCCAGCTGTCGGCCGTGGCCCGGGGCGCGGTGGAAACCCTGGCGATGTCGGCCCTGGGTACCCTGCTCGCCGGGCTGCTGGGGCTGCTGCTGGCCTTGCCGGCGGCCGGCCGCTTCGGCCTGGCCGCCCTGGCGCTGGCGCGACTGCTGCTCAACGCCCTGCGTGCCGTTCCCGAACTGGTCTGGGCGGCACTGATGGTACTGGCCGCCGGACTCGGCCCCAACGCCGGCACCCTGGCGCTGGCCCTGCACACCGCCGGGGTGCTTGGCCGATTGTTCGCCGAAGCCCTGGAAAACACCCCCAAGGCACCGGCCGAGGCCATCCGCCTGGCCGGCGGCGGCGCGCTGACGGCCTTTCTCTACGGCACCCTGCCGGCGGTCTGGCCGCAGTTGCTGGCCTATCTGCTCTATCGCTGGGAAAACAATATCCGCATGGCCAGCATCCTCGGTTTCGTCGGCGCCGGCGGCCTGGGGCAGCAGCTGTATTTCAGCCTGAGCCTGTTCCAGCAGGCCCAGGCCGCCACCGTGATCCTCGGCATGCTGGTGCTGGTGCTGGGCGTAGATCTGCTGAGCAATTGGGCCCGGCAGCGCTGGGTCGTTCGTTAGAGCCTATTCAAAGGCTGCTGCGCGTCGGCCAAACGGCGTTGAAAAGACCATCGGAATGCTCATTTACTACTCGTAAACTCGTTCGCGAGCCCGGTCCGCTTCCTCAGGCCTTTTCGCGGGGCCGCCGAGGCCTTGTTTGGCTCTAGCTCGCGAGCCTTTGAACAGGCTCTTAGCGAATCTCCGGCAGCAGCAGCGCTGGCAGTTGCGCGAGAAAGGCGGCTTCGTCGTCGAGCTGGCGCAGGTCCAGCCAGAGCGCATCGGCGTCGATGCGGCCCACCACCGGAATGGGGAGCTGGCGCAGGCCCTCTTCCAGTTGCCGCAAGGCGCGCCCACGCAGGCGCTTGCTGACCTGGGGACGACAGCACAGCGCCGCGCCGGGGAGCCGCGCCACTGGCTGGGCGCCGCTGCCGATCATGCCCAATGCCGGTTCCACGCTTACCGCATAGTTCGTACCCAGGACGGCGGCGAAGGATGGCAGCAGGCGCTCGGCCTGGGCGGTGATGTCAGCCGCCGGGCGAGATAGCAGACGCAGGCTGGGCAGCCGCTCGGCCAAGCGATCCGGATCGCGATAGAGCGCCAGGGTCGCTTCCAGGGCGGCCAGGGTCAGCTTGTCTACCCGCAGGGCGCGCTTGAGCGGATTCTTCTTGATGCGTTCGATGAGGTCGCGCCGGCCGACGATGAGGCCGCACTGGGGTCCGCCAAGCAGCTTGTCGCCACTGAAGGTCACCAGGTCCGCGCCATCGCGCAGGGCCTGCTGCACCGTGGGTTCGGCGGGCAGGCCCCAGCGGGTCAGGTCCACCAGGGTGCCGCTACCCAGGTCTTCCAGCAGCGGAACCTCATGGGCGCGGGCGATGGCGGCCAGCTCGGGCGTGGCGACGCTGGCGGTGAAACCCTGGACGCTGTAGTTGCTGGTGTGCACGCGCATCAGCAGTGCGGTACGCGGCCCGATGGCCGCCTCGTAGTCGCGCGCATGGGTGCGATTGGTGGTGCCCACTTCCACCAGCTTGACCCCGGCGCGGGCCATGATGTCGGGAATGCGGAAGGCGCCACCGATCTCGATCAGCTCGCCACGGGACAGCACCCCTTCCTTGCGTGCGCCTATGGCATGCAGGGCCAGCAGGACCGCCGCGGCGTTATTGTTGACCACGGTCACCGCCTCGGCGCCGGTCAGTTCGCGTACCAGGTCGGCCACCAGGTCGTCGCGATCGCCGCGCTTGCCGGTGGCCAGGTCGAATTCCAGATTCATCGGCTGACGCGCGGCCTCGCTCACCGCGGCGATGGCCTCTTCCGCCAGCAGGGCCCGCCCCAGGTTGGTGTGCAACACCGTGCCGGTGAGGTTGAACACCCGCCGCACCCGCGGCTGACTGCTCAGCGCCAGGCGCTCGCCCAGGCGTCCGGCCAGAACGCCCTCCTCCACCTCCACGGCGGCCAGGGTGCCCGCTCTCAAGGCCTCGCGCAGATCGTCCAGCAGGGACCGGTAGCCGCCAAGCACCTGCTCGCGACCGTGCCGCTCCTCCAGCGGACGCGAAGCGGGATGGCGCAGCAGGCGGTCGATGGATGGCAGGCGGATGGCGGTCATGAAAGCCTCTTGGGTCGAGTCGACCCCCAGTGTAGCCCGAACCCACGACGGGTCGACCAGGGTACTGGCAGACCCAAGGAGCTGCCGCAGGCGCCGCCAGCCATGACCGCAGGCGGCTGGGCCCAGACCTCGGCCGTCTGGAAATGACCCCCGGGTTCCCGGTTTGCCGCGTGCCAGAGCCCGTCCTAGGATGGAAATCGAGTGCTTGCCCGACCGTCCGCCCACGACGCCGACGGCAGCGCCCTGGCCACCACGTCCACCGCCTTCGACAACAACAAAGGTGCCGTCATGTCCAAGAAAACCTCCCTCTGGGCCAGCGATGGCCTGTTCGACCACAGCGACATCGTCAGCCTCGGCAACTTCACCTATGTGCACACGCTGAAGAGTGCCGAGGTCGCGCCGCTGCAGCAGACCGCCTCGTCCAGCACCCCCACCGTCAGCGAATTTCTCAACGGCGCCATCAGCGAGTACGTGCTGGGTGGCACGCCCGACGGCATGCGGCCCTTCCTGGTCGATGGCCATCAGCTGACATTGCACAACTCGCTCAACGGCGCGACGGCCCACACCTGGATCACCGCCGAGAACCAGGTACTCATCACCTATGCTGGCACCACCCGCGGCGAGAACCTGCTGATCGATCCCCTCTCCACCGCCGGTGGCCTTCTGAGCGATCTGCAGATCCTCGGCCAGCAGGTGTCCAGCGCCCAGCACCAGTCGCTGGACTTCGCCCACCAGGTGATCGAGGCGGCGGCCAAACAGGGTTATGGCACCCAGGACATCTTCGTCACCGGTCACTCCCTGGGTGGCATCTCGGCGGAATACGTTGCCCAGCAGACCGGTCTGGGCGGCATCAGCTTCGAAGCCTCGGGGATTCCGCGTGACCTGCACGCGGTGGGCCAGGGAGGCAACTTCGTCAACGTGGTCACCCTCGGTGATCCAGTGGCCAACTACAGTTCCGACATCCGTGGCGAGCAACCCTTCGCGCCCAGCTTCGTCAGCCAGGCCGAGGGCGGTGGCAGCCTGCCGCACTATGGCTCGCTGTTCCTGATCGGCGCCCAGGCGGATCAGCAGGACCTGGCCGAGGCGGCGGCCAAGGTGGGCCACCTGTTCAGCGGCGACAACGGCGGCCAGGTCACGCCGGTGGATGCCGCCCTGCATCCGGTCAGCGTCACTGCCGGATTGGCCGAGGCAGTGCGACTGATCGCCGAATTCCACCTGCCGGCCGCCGAGTACACCAACCTGGGCGTGACACCTACCGGTGGCTTTCTCGATACCCTGCCGGCCCATATAGGCACTGCCCACGGCCCGGTGCTGATGGTCGGCAACTACAGCGTGGCGGAGCTGCAGGCCTTTGCCGAGACCCACGCGACCTTCGGTTAGCCGGCTCGCGGCGGCCTTCTTTCGCCGCCGCGAGAGAACTCCCCCTTGCCGTTCGGGTCTGCCCTCCTATCGTCCGGGACCCCGAGGGTCCCGCCCGCCTTTAGCCCAGGAGAACCCCATGACCGCAGACGGTCCCCAGCGCATGACCGATGAAGAAGCCCAGGAATTCGCCACCGAGGTGTTCAACCTTGCGCGCACCGGCAATGCCGAGGTGCTGGCCCTGGTACTGGACAAGGGGCTGACGCCCAATCTGCGCAATCACAAGGGCGACAGCCTGCTGATGCTGGCCAGCTACCACGGTCACCTGGAGGCCAGTCGCGTCCTGCTGGAGCACCGGGCCGATCCGAATCTGGCCAACGACATGGGCCAGTCGCCCCTGGCCGGGGCGGCCTTCAAGAGCAACCTGCCGATGGCCGAACTGCTGCTGGAGCACGGCGCCGCCGTGGAGGGCGCCATGCCCGACGGCAAGACCGCGCTGATGATGGCGGCCATGTTCAATCACGTGCAGATGGTGGAATTGCTGGTCGCCCGCGGCGCCGATCCCAAGGCCCGGGACGCCGCCGGCAACACGGCGCTGAGCGTGGCCCGCGCCATGGGCGCCCAGGACACCCCCGCCGTGCTGGAGCGACTGGGCGGCGTCTGAATGGCTCGTTGTTCAGCGGCGGACAACGCCACGCTGGTGGCAGCCCTTGCCAAAGTGCTGCGCCACGACTACGGCTGTCATACCGCTATCCTCTACGGCTCGCGCGCTCGTGGCGACTGGGAGCCTGACAGCGATCTGGATGTACTAGGGTTCCGGGATACGGACGCCCCGATCCGCTTGCCCACGGACTGGCAGGGCCTATATGTGGATGGCTGGATTGATGCGACCGCTGCACGACCCAATGCCAGTTGGGTTCGGCTAAAGGGCGGCCGAGTCTTGTTCCAGCGCGAACGGTTTGGCGAGCAGGTGCTTGCCCAGGTGGAAGAGCTAGTAGCAGAACAGACCGTAGCGCTGTCAACCGATGAACGTCTCCACCGGCAACAGTGGGCGCGGCGCATGTTGCGCCGGGCAGCACGCGACGATGCCGAAGGTCACTATCGGCTTCACTGGCTGCTGTTCTCCCTGCTGGAAGACTATTTCGCGGTGCGGGGACTCTATTATCCGGGTCCGAAAGCGGCTTTTGCCTTTTTGCGCCAAGGTGCGCCTGAGCACTTTCATGGCTTTGATCGAGCGATGGCGATGAGGGGCTCGCTAACCGAGGTGGCCGATCTGGTTAGCTTGATCTACGACCCCTCCACCGGTATCGAGCAGTCTTGAGTCCAAGCACCTGTTTCAGCGCTTCTGGTAGCGATAGAACAGGTTAGGCTCGCTGACCACATAGAGGTTGCCGGCGGTATCCAGGGTGACACCCTCGGGCTGGCGGATCCGCCGTGACAGGCCGCCGAAGGGCGCCACCAGGGAACGGGTATCCAGGGTATGGCCCTGGTCGTCGAGTTCGATCAACACCCGTGACTCGTCGCTGAGCAGCAGCAGGTGACCGGTACGGCGATCGACGTGGACCGCGGAGAGATCGCCGGTGCTCGGCGCCTGGTCCAGCCAGGCCTGGCGGTCGATGATGCGCAGGGCGAAGTCGCCATCGAAGCTCTTGAGCAGGCCACGGATCTCATAGAGCTTGCGCGGTGAGTGCTCCTTGACCAGGAACAGCCGATCGCGGGCGGCGTCGTAGTCCAGGCCTTCGAAGCCCTGGTTGGCGCGGGGGAAGAGATCCAGCGTCAGGCTGCGATAGTCCTTGCGCCGGAGCACGTCGTCACCCTCGGGGATGCCTACCAGGGTCAGGGCGTTGGCGCCCTCTTCCGCCAGCAGCAGGCGGTCGTTGCCCAGGTAGGTCACGCCTTCGACGTCGTCGAAGCCTTCCAGGCGATGGCGTTGCAGCAGCTCGCCGTCCCGGCTCAGGGCCAGCAACTCCGGCGGATTGTTGACCACCGCCCAGAGGCGATCCCGCTCCGGGTCATAGCTGAGGTCGGACAGATTCTCGGTGACGCCGGCCACCGGCTTGGCTTCCACCGCCACCCGGTAGCGACCGAGTTCCAAGGAGGTTCGGGGTTCGCTCTGCCACTGCTGGCCGACCCAGAACAGCAACTGGCTGTCCAGATGGCTGCTGCGCAGGCCCTGGGTCACCCCCAGTGCCAGCAGCAGCGCCAAGACCAGCAGCCAGCCGGTCCGTCCAATCCTGATCCGTCGTACCCACGCCGTCATCGCCTTGCCCCGTCATTGTTGTACGGGGCGGAGTATCCGGGGCTGTCTTTATGGTTGTGTGACAGTCCTAGCGCCGGGGCTGAACGGGGTTACCCTCCCAGCGCGAGCGACCCGGCAGGGTTTCGCCCTTCATCACCAGTGACAGCGGGCCCAGCTCCACGTTGTCGCCGACGCGGGCGCCATAGAGCACCACGCTGCGCGGCCCCAGGTTGACCCCGGCCCCCAGCTCGACTTCGCCCACCTTCATCACCCGATCTTCGAACAGGTGGGTCTGGGGCCCGGCCAGGGCATTGAGTTCGCCATGGTCACCGAGGCGCACGCAGTCGAATTCGGTGAGGTCGGTGGTATCCAGGTAGGTGCCCCGGCCCAGTCGGGCGCCGAGCAGGCGCAGCGCCAGCGGCAGCCAGGGCGTGCCACGCAGGGTGCCGAGCAGATTGGGCACCGCCAGGGTTTCGTAGAGGCTGGTGATGGCCTCGCTGCGCCAGACGAAGAAGGTCCACATGGGCGCCGAGCGTGGGCGATAACGACCGACCACCAGCCACTTGAGCCCCAGTACCACCAGGAAGCTGGCCAGGGCGAAGGCGCTGCCGGCCAGCAGGGTCTCGCCGAGCAGTAGCAGCCAGGCACCGGCCTGCCACAGCGGTACCAGGGCTTCGGCGATGGCGCAGCCGGCTGCGACGGTGAAGCCGGTGGGCAGCACGATGCGCAGAGCCTCGATCAGACCACGCGCCACCCGGCGCCAGGGTGCCGGGCGGAAGGTCAGGCTTTCCGGGTAACCGGTGAGGGTTTCGCGCGCCGGCAGCCGGACCGCCGGCGAGCCGAGCCAGGTTTCGCCCTGGCGCAGGGGCACGCCTTCGTCGAGTCGACCCAGGACACCGATCAGGGCGTCTTCGGGGATATGGCAGCCGTCGGCGACATAGGCGCCGTTGCCGACGAAACTGCGGCGGGCGATGGAGGTGCGCTTGAGGGTCATCCAGCCCTGGGCCACCTGTTCGTCGCCGAGCATCACGGCATCGGCGATAAAGGTCTCGGCGCCCAGTTCCAGCAGCGAGGAGACTGGGCCCTGGGCGGTTGAAATCTCCGCATCGCGACCGACCCGAGCACCCAGCAGGCGATACCAGAGCGCCGAATAAACGGTGGCATAGAGGCCCTGCAGGCTTTGCAGTGCCGACTCCTGGATCAGGTTGGCCAGCCACTTGCGCCAGTAGAAGAGGCTGTCGACCGACCACTGGCCTTCGTCCAGCCGCGGCAGGATCAGCCGGCGCGCCAGGGCGCAGCCGAGCAGGGTCAGGGCAACGCTGACCACGCCCAGCGGCAGGGCCAGTACGCCGTATTGCAGGGCATCGAGCATCAGCGAAGAGGTGTGCCACCAGGGCAGTCCACCAAAGCTTTCCAGTTCGTCGATCAGCAGCGCCAGGGGAAACAGCGGCATGAAGAACAGCACCGAGACCACCAGACCGCTGAGGGCATAGAGCCCTTTCAGTACGGCACGCTGGGCACGGGACACCGGGGTCGGCGGCAGGACGCGGGCACCGGCGGCGCCCTGGTCATGGGCCGGCGCGCCGCCCCAGTGGCGTCCGGCCGGGACGCGCTGCCCGCTGCGCAGGGCGGATTGGGCCTGTAGGCGTGCGCCGTCTCCGAGGGCGGTGTCGCCTTCGAGGATGGCATAGGAGCCGACCTGGGCTTCGCGACCCAGGGTCACGGCGCCGAGCAGCAGCTCGCCGCGCAGCACCCGGGCGTTTTCGAAGTTGACGCCGTTGCCCAGGCTGGCGCCCTGCCCCAGGGTCAGCAACTCGGGGACGCGCAGGGTCAGGGTGCCGACGAAGGCCTCGGCACCGACCTGGGCGCCCAGCAGCCGTAGCCAGCCACGGGCCAACGGCGAGCCACTGAGCAGATAGGTCGGCGCCAGGGCGAGAAAGCGCTCACCCAGCCACCAGCGGTAGTAGGTCAGGCCCCACAGCGGATAACGACCGGGCTGCAGGCGGCCGGTGAGGCGCTTGCCCACCACGGCGACGGCGAATTCCAGGCCGATGGCGAGGACGAACAGACTCAGGGCGGTCAGCATGGCCAGGGGCAGCGCGGTGCCGGAATGGATCAGCAGCGGGAAGGCCAGAAAGGGTGCCAACCAGCGTCCCAGGCGCAGGGTCAGCAGCGGCGGCAGGGCCACCGCTTGGGCCAGGCCGCAACGCCAGCGCCGCCAGCGGCTGGGCGGTGCCCAGGCCTCGGTGGCGGTGGCCTGGCCAGCCGCGGCGGCGTCGGCCTCCAGGGCCTCGGCGATGGCGCCCAGGGTGCGACCGGCATAGACCGCCTTGACCGTGGCGCTGGCATAGCGCGGATTGTCACGCAGGCGCGAAACCAGGCGGGCAGCGAACAGCGAGTGACCGCCCAGGTCATCGAAGAAATCCATCTCGGCGTGCAGCGCCTGGCCGGGAAACAGCTCGGCGGTAGCCGCCAGGAGCGCACCCAGGGCGCCGCTGGCGGCGGCGGTCGGCGCCACGGCGGCGATGGCCAGGGGACGGGCACGCAGTTGCTTGCGGTCGATCTTGCCGGAGTTCAGTCGCGGCATCTCGCCGAGCCACTCGAAACGGCTGGGCACCATGTACAGCGGCAAGCAGCCGGCCAGCTCGGTGCGCAGCAGGTCGCTGCGCGGTAGCGGACCGCCATCGCCGACCAGGAAGGCCACCAGTTGCTCCACCCCGCCTTCTTCGCGTAGCACCACGGCCACGGTCCCGACGCCGGGTTGCCGCGCCAGGGTGGCTTCGATCTCGCCCAGTTCGACGCGATAACCGCGGATCTTCACCTGGTCGTCGACGCGGCCCAGGCAGTGCACCTGGCCGTGTTCGTCGACCCGCGCCAGGTCACCGGTGCGATAGAGCTTGAGGTCGTGGCTGCCAGTGCTCCAGGGATTGGGCAGGAATTTCTCGGCGGTCAGTTCCGGCCGCCCCAGGTAGCCATCCGCCACGCCCGGACCGGTGATGCAGAGTTCGCCCACCTGATCGCGTGGCAGCAGCGCCAGCGGCAGGCTGGCATCGGCGTGCACCACCAGCAGGCTGTAGTTGGGCAGCGGCCGGCCGATGGTCACCAGCTCGCCCGGTTGCAGTTGCGCCAGACTAGCGGAGACAGTGGCCTCGCTCGGGCCATAGGTGTTGAACAGCCGCCGCTGCGGCCGACTCCAGCGCGCCACCAGGGGCTCGGGGCACATCTCGCCGCCGAGGTTGATCAGGCGCAGGCTGGGGACGTCTTCCGGCAACAGCGCCAACAGGGTCGGCACCACGTGCAGCACGCTGATGCGATGGGCGGTCAGGGCGCGGGCCAGGGCCTCGGGGTCGGCGGTGATCTCCCGCGGCGCCAGCCAGAGGGTGGCGCCCACCAGGTAGCTGATCCAGATCTCTTCGAAGGACATGTCGAAGGCCACCGAGAACCCCTGGTAGACCCGGTCGCCGGCCTCGATGCCGAGCAGCGAATTCTCGCTGCGCAGGAAGTGGCAGATGCTGTCCTGGCGAATGCCGATGCCTTTGGGTTTGCCGGTGGAGCCGGAGGTGTAGATCAGGTAGGCCAGGTGGTCCGGGGAGACCTGGCCACGCCGGCGCAGGATCTCGCCCTGGGCCAGGCCGACGCTCAGCTCGTCGGGGGTCCAGCAGCCGAGCCCGGGACGCGCCAGCAGATCGGCGAAGGGCGCCCCGGTGATCACGCCCACCGCCTGGGCATCTTCCAGGCACAGGGCCACGCGATCGGCCGGGGTTTCGGCATCGCAGGGCAACCACGCGGCGCCGGTCTTGGCGATGGCCAGCTGCATCACCAGCAGCTCGATACCGCGCGGCAGCCAGAGGCCGACCACGCGGCCAGGCCCGGCACCGGCGGCCAGCAGCCGCGAGGCGGCGCGATCGGCCCAGGCGTTCAGTTCGCCGTAACTCAAGCTGCGCTCGCCTTCGAGCAGGGCGGGCCGCTCGGGCGCCCGCGCCGCGGTGGCCTCGAACAGATCGGCGAGGACTTCATCGCGGCACAGATCGGGGCGGATGGGGCCTTCGACCAGACTGAGGGAGAGTTCGGCAAGCGCTTCCATGGGGGACAGCCTCTGGGTGTTTAGCGCAGTGTGTATCTCCCGGGTTACGCGCTCCTTAAGGCGCGCTTAGGGTTTGCTTAAGGCTGGCCTGACTTGGCGACCCCGAAGCCTGAGCACCTCTAAGATGAGCCTTTCAACTGGCCTTCCATTGATCGGCGATGAATGGAGGTTCGGTTGCACGGCCCCAAAAAAACGCCTCCCGGAGGAGGCGTTTTCAGTTACCGCTTGGCGATCAACGCAGATCGAAACGGTCCAGCTCCATCACCTTGGTCCAGACCTTGACGAAGTCCCGGACGAACTTCTCCTGGGCGTCGGCACTGCCGTAGACCTCGCTCAGGGCGCGCAGCTGGGCATGGGAACCGAACACCAGATCGACCCGGGTGCCGGTCCACTTCAGCTTGCCGCTCTGGCGATCACGACCTTCGAAGGTGGCCTTGTCCGGACCGGTGGCCTTCCATTCGGTGGCCATGTCCAGCAGGTTGACGAAGAAGTCGTTGGTCAGGGTCTGCGGTCGCTGGGTGAAGACGCCATGCTTGGCACCGTTCACGTTGATGTCCAGCACGCGCAGGCCGCCCAGCAGTACCGTCAATTCGGGCGCGGTCAGGTTCAGCAGGTGCGCCTTGTCCACCAGCAGGAATTCCGGCTTGACCTTGAACTCCCCGCCCACATAGTTGCGGAAGCCATCGGCCCAGGGCTCCAGATGCCCGAAGGAATGAACGTCGGTCTGCTCCTGGGAGGCATCCACGCGACCCGGGGTGAAGGGTACGCTGATCGAATGACCCGCCGCCTGGGCGGCCTTTTCCACCCCGACGCTACCGGCCAGCACGATCAGGTCGGCGATGGAGACCTGCTTGCCCTCCCCGTGGAAATCACGCTGGATGCCTTCCAGCACGCCCAGCACCTTGGCCAGTTGCGCCGGCTGGTTGACCTCCCAGTCCTTTTGCGGCGCCAGGCGCAGACGGCCACCGTTGGCACCACCGCGCTTGTCGGAACCGCGGAAGGTGGAGGCAGCCGCCCAGGCGGTGCCGACCAGTTCGGACACGCTCAGGCCGGACGCGGCCAGCTTATCCTTGAGCGTCTTGACCTCGGCCTCGCCCAGGGGCGCGCCTGCGGCCTTGGGCAGCGGGTCCTGCCACAGCAGCTCTTCGTTCGGGGTTTCCGGGCCCAGGTAGCGGGCCAGGGGACCCATGTCCCTGTGGGTCAGCTTGAACCAGGCACGGGCAAAGGCATCGGCCAGTTGGTCCGGGTTTTCCAGGAAGCGGCGGGAGATCTTTTCGTAGGCCGGATCGAAGCGCAGCGCCAGGTCCGAAGTGAGCATGGTCGGCTGGTGACGCTTGTTGGGATCATGGGCATCGGGCACGGCATTGGCACCAGCGCCGTCCTTCGGTCGCCACTGGTGGGCACCGGCGGGACTCTTGAACAGCTCCCACTCGAACTTGAACATGTTCTCGAAGTACTCGTTGCTCCAGCGGGTGGGCGTGGAGGTCCAGGTCACTTCGAGGCCGCTGGTGATGGTATCGGCGCCCTTGCCGGTGCCATAGCTGTTCTTCCAGCCAAGGCCCTGCTGCTCCAGATCAGCCGCTTCCGGCTCGGCACCGACGCTGGTGGCGGGACCTGCGCCGTGGGTCTTGCCGAAGGCGTGACCGCCAGCGATGAGGGCGACGGTTTCCTCGTCGTTCATGGCCATGCGGCCAAAGGTCTCGCGGATGTCATGGGCCGAAGCCACCGGGTCGGGGTTGCCCTCCGGGCCTTCCGGGTTCACGTAGATCAGGCCCATCTGCACCGCGCCCAGGGGATTTTCCAGGGTGCGCTGCGGATTATCATTGCGACTGTGCTCCACCGGATGCTGCTCGGGCTGTGCGGTCAGCACACCGTCGCCGGGCTGCTCCATCTTCTTGTGGGCGCCATAGCGCACGTCACCACCCAGCCAGACGGTTTCCGAACCCCAGAACACCGCATCGTCCGGTTCCCAGACGTCCTGGCGACCGCCGGAGAAGCCGAAGGTCTTGAAGCCCATGGATTCCAGGGCGACGTTGCCGGTGAGGACGATGAGGTCGGCCCAGGAGATCTTGCGCCCGTACTTCTGCTTGACCGGCCAGATCAGCCGGCGTGCCTTGTCCAGGCTGACGTTGTCCGGCCAGCTGTTCAGGGGCGCGAAGCGCTGCTGGCCCTGACCGGCGCCGCCGCGGCCGTCACCGACCCGATAGGTACCGGCGCTGTGCCAGGCCATGCGCACGAACAGCGGACCGTAGTGCCCGAAGTCGGCCGGCCACCAGTCCTGGGAATCGGTCATCACGGCGCGCAGGTCAGCCTTCACCGCCTCCAGATCGAGGCTCTTGAATTCGGCGGCGTAGTCGAAGTCCTCGCCCATGGGGTCGGACAGCGAGGAATGCTGGTGCAGGAAGTTGAGATTGAGCTGATTCGGCCACCAATCCTTGTTGGTGGTACCGCCGCCGGCGGCGTGATTGAACGGGCACTTGGATTCGGTCGACATCTTCTTGGCACCTCAGGGTCTTGTTCATCCGGTTGTCAGCCGTGACGGCAGCACGGCCTTCAGAAGGCAGGGTTCCGGTCGTGTCGGCCCTAGGGGCTCGACAGACACAGCTGCCGGCGTCGAGCCGGCGCAGGGGGAAGCCCCACCCTGGGCAAAACGGACGTTGCGGTCATTGTTATCCCCTCATCAGATGGGCACACCGACGAAGCGGCGTAAGATCCATACTAGATGGCTTCGCCGCCTGGCGTGATAGAAGGTTTTGTGTCCCTCGATAGACTGGCTCTGCAAGATGACCCCGGAGTGACAGGGTGCTGCCAGCCGACTCTTGTCGCGATAAGCAACGTTGGCGACCGCTTCGCCGAGGTTCGCGCGGCTTGGCTTCAGAAAGTGAAATCGAAGGCGCGTTTGGGCACTGGCCAGGCGAGGCAGCCCGCCATATGCGGAAACAGAAGGAACGGCGACCACCCTGCCCCGGGCGGTCGCCCAGCCCGGTCTAGCCCGGGGCGAACAGCAGGTTGGGCGCGTGACGCTCGTAGCCCTCTTCCGCCAGGCGCACGTCCAGCGCCAGGCTGGCGAGATCGGCGGACAGGGGTTCGCTGCGGGTGTCGTGGTCGCGATAGAGGTGCTTGAGGTAGGTCTTGCAGTGGGCGCAGGTCTCGGCGCGTAGCGGTGCTTTCTGGGCGTTGGCGTCGTCGGTGCTCAGGGAGTAGTAGCCCAGGCCCTTGCCGGTCTCGCAGTGGCTGCACTTGACCCGCACGAAGTGCCACTCGCAGGCGCACAGCGAGCAGGTGAGATACCTCAGGCCATTGGCCTTACCCAGGTGATGGATGATGCCGGCCATGGGCGGCGCGCCGCAGCACGGGCAGAGGGTCTGGCTGCCCTGTTCGCGCAGGGCGCTGAAGTCACTGCGCTGCAGCCAGTGGGTCCAGGCTACCTGCAGGGCGGCGCCCAAAAAGGGCACCACGCCGGCGGGCACCAGCTCATAGCTGCCGGCCAGCAGGGCGATGGCCCAGGCCTTGCGCTGGCCGGCATCGGCCTGGCGCAGTTCCTCCAGGGCGGCCTGCACTGGCGCCTGCGCAAGCTTGAGGGTCTCCAGCAGTGCATCCAGCGCGGGCAACCAGTCGCCTTCGCGGACCAGGGTGTCGTAGCCCAGCGGCGGTAGGCCGTGCTGCAGACTCTGGGCGCTGCGGGCCTCGTCCAGTGGCAGGGGCGCGAGCTGGTCGAAGACCCCTTGCTGGGCTTCGCACAGGTCGGCCATCAGCACCAGGTAGTCACTCAGCGCATTGTCGGTGGCCAGCAGCCGCAGGCGGTCGGCGCGATAGCCGAACAGCTCGCCACCAGGCAGCAGGATGAAATCGGGATTGACGGCCGCGGCTTCGATTTCGCCGGGCTCGAGGATCTGGCCTGCCATGGCAGGGCTCCTTAGGAAAACGGTGGAAGATGGAGGATTCAGGATAGCGGGCGGGTTTGGATGTCGGACTCCGCTGCCCTCACCCCAACCCTCTCCCGGAGGGAGAGGGAGTCAGATCGGTGCGCAGGAGAAATCCCGCGCACCCGATCCGTAGGTTGGGTTGAGCGCAGCGAAGCCCAACAACAGCCTTACTTCTTCTCGCGGGTGACCTTCTCGTACCACAGCGAATGGTGCTTCTTGGCCCAGGCGCGACTGACCCAACCGGTCATCATCGCGGTCACCGAGCCCTTGATCCAGATCCCCGCATAGATGTGCACGATGATCGACAGCACCAGCACGAAGGCAGCGACGGCATGGGCCAGGGCGCCCAAGCGGATCACCGGGATGGGGAACAGGTGGGCGAAGTACTGCCGCCAGATGACCACGCCGCTGACCAGCAGGATCAGCATGCAGGCCAGCAGCACCCAGAACAGGATCTTCTGCCCGGGGTTGTACTTGTCGATCGGCGGCAGCTTCTCCTCGCGGTTGTTCAGTACGTCGTTGATCTGCTTGAGCCACTGGGCGTCTTCGCGGCCGATCTTGTTGTGCCGCCAGAAGCGGATCACCAGGAAGGCGAAGAACAGGAACATCGCCACACCCATGAAGGGATGCAGGATGCGCGTCCAGGTGCCGCCGCCGAACAGGCTCGACAACGGAAACAGCGCGGGGTGGAACAGCGCCAGTCCCGACAGCCCGGCCATGAAGAACAGGATCGCCACGATCCAGTGGTTGGTTCGCTCGTTGGCGTTGTAACGCTGGATTTCAGGTTTCATCTCGATCTCCCAGGACGCCCCCGGCTAACCGGGGGCGTACCCCTGCTAGGGCTGCTTGTCGTGCGGATCGAAGATCTGCACGGACGGACTCAGCTGCTTGACCTCGCCCTTGGGCGCATCGCCCTCGTGACGGGGCGGCGCCTCGACCACTTCGTCGTCGTCATCGGTCCGGTTGGGACCGACGCGCACGTAGTGGAAGAAACCGGCCAGCACCGCCGCGCCCATGGCGAACAGCGCCAGGGGTTTGGTGAAGCCCTTCCACAGCCCCACGGTGGGGCTGATGGTCGGATCCTTGGGCAGGTGGTTGTACAGCTGCGGCTGGTCGGCATGGTGCAGCACGTACATGACGTGGGTGCCCCCTACCCCCACCGGGTCGTACAGACCGGCGTTCTCGTAGCCGCGGCTCTTGAGATCGACGATGCGCTCGGCGGCGTGCTCCTTCATCTCGTCCTTGGTGCCGAACACGATGGCGCCGGTCGGGCAGGTCTTGACGCAGGCGGGCTCCAGGCCGACCCCGACCCGGTCCGAACACAGCGAGCACTTGTAGGCCTTGTTGTCCTTCTTCGAGATCCTCGGGATGTCGAAGGGGCAACCGGCGATGCAGTAGCCGCACCCGATGCAGTGGTCCTGGTTGAAGTCGACGATGCCGTTGGCGTACTTGACGATGGCCCCCGGACTCGGACAGGCCTTCAGGCAGCCCGGCTCGGCGCAGTGCATGCAGCCGTCCTTGCGGATCAGCCACTCCAGCTTGCCGGCCTCGTCCTCGTGCTCGGTGAAACGCATCAGCGTCCAGGAGTCCGCGGTGAGATCCGCCGGGTTGTCGTAGGTGCCGTGGGTATGGCCCACCTCGTCGCGCAGCTCGTTCCATTCCGAGCAGGCGACCTGGCAGGCCTTACAGCCGATGCACTTGGACACATCGATCAGCTTGGCCACTTCCGCCTGATTGCGCACGGACGGATAAGCCGTAGTCGTCGCGGAGCGGGCGTAGATATCTTGGCTTGCCATCACGCTTTCTCCACGTTGACCAGGAACGACTTGAACTCGGGCGTCTGGGTGTTCCCGTCACCCACGAAGGGAGTCAGGGTATTGGCCAGGTAACCCATCCGCGCCACGCCGGAGAAGCCCCAGTGGATGGGGATGCCGACATGGTGCACCGTTTCGCCATTGACCTGCAGCGGACGGATCCGCTTGGTCACCACCGCCTTGCAGACGATGTGGCCGCGCTTGGAGCTGACGCGTACGAGATCACCCGCGGCGATGCCCTTCTGCTTGGCCAGCACCTCGCCGATCTCGACGAACTGCTCGGGCTGGATGATGGCGTTGAGGCGGCAGTGCTTGCTCCAGTAGTGGAAGTGCTCGGTCAGGCGGTAGGTGGTGGCCGCATAGGGGAAGTCCTTGCGATCGCCGAAGTCCGCCCAGTCGTCCTTGAGCACCCGCGCCGCCGGGCTGTTCAGCGCCTTGCGGTTGTTGGGGTGCAGCGGGTTGACGCCGATGGGCGTTTCGAACGGCTCGTAGTGCTCCGGGAAGGGTCCCTCGGCCATCTTGTCCAGCGAGAAGAAGCGCGCTACCCCTTCCGGGTTCATGATGAACGGACTCATCCCGTCGCCAGGCTTGCCGTCGATCTTGAAGTCCGGCACGTCGGTACCGCCCCACTTCTGCGCCTTGTCGTTCCACCAGACCAGCTTCTTGCTCGGGTCCCACGGCTTGCCGCTAAGATCCGAGGAGGCACGGTTGTAGAGGATGCGGCGGTTGTTCGGCCACGACCAGGCCCAGCCCAGGGTCTGCCCCATATGGAACGGATCGCTGTTGTCGCGCCGCGCCATCTGGTTGCCCTGCTCGGTCCAGGCGCCGCAATAGATCCAGCAGCCCGAGGCGGTGCTGCCGTCGTCCATCAACTGGCCGAAACCGGCAAGTTGCTGGCCGGCCTTGGCCGAAACGGCGCCCTTGGCATCGAGCACGTCGGTCACAGCGTAGCCGTTGAACTCCTTGGCCAACTCCTCCGCCGAAGGCTCTCCTGGTTTGGCATAGGGCCAGGAAAGGCCCAGGATCGGATCAGGAAAGGCACCGCCGTCCTGGCGATAGGCCTCGCGCAACCTGAGGAACAGTTCGGACATGATGACGATGTCGCTTCGGCCCTCGGCAGGCGCTTCGGCACCCTTGAAGTGCCACTGCAGCCAGCGACTGGAGTTCACCAGGGAGCCGTCTTCCTCGGCGAAGCAGGTGGTGGGCAGGCGGAACACCTCGGTCTGGATTTCCGCGGTATTCACATCATTGTGATCGCCGTGGTTGCGCCAGAACTCGGAGGTCTCGGTAGCCAGCGGATCCATGATCACCAGCCACTTGAGCTTGGACAGCCCGCGCATCACCTTGGCCTTGTTGGGGAAGGCGGCGATGGGGTTGAAACCCTGGCAGAAATAGCCGTTGACCTGACCCTTGTCCATCATGTCGAAGTAGCGCAGCACATCGTAGCCAGCACCCGTGACATCGACCTTGGGCAACCAGTGGTAGCACCAGTCGTTATCCTTGGTGGCATTGTCGCCGTACCAGGCCTTCATCAGGCTGACGTGAAACTTGCCGTAGTTCTGCCAGTAGCTCATCTGTCCCGGGCGCAGCGGCTTGCTGGCGCGTCGGTCGATGAAGGCGTGGTAGTCCTGCTCGCCGTCGGCGCCGATGGTCAGGTAGCCCGGCAGCTGGATCGACAGGAGACCCAGGTCGGTAAGGCCTTGGATGTTGGAGTGACCGCGCAGGGCGTTCATCCCGCCACCGGGCATACCGATGTTGCCAAGCAGCAGCTGCACCATGGCGCCGGCACGAATGATCTGGGCGCCAATGGAGTGCTGAGTCCAACCTAGGGCATAGAGGATGGTCATCGTGCGACCGGGCGCCGACGTCTCGGCAATCTCGGCCCAGACCTTCTGGATCGCCTCAACGGGCGTACCACATACCTGACTGGCCACTTCCAGGGTGTAGCGGCTGTAGTGCTGCTTCATCAACTGGAAGACGCAACGCGGGTGCTCTAGCGTTGCATCGATCTTGACGAAGCCGTCGTCGCCGATCTCGTAGCCCCATTGAGTCTTGTCGGTATAGGTACGTTTTTCAGCGTCGTACCCGGTATACAGGCCGTCTTCGAAGGAGAAGCCTTCCTTCACGATAAAGCCTACGTCGGTGTAGTTACGGACGTATTCGTGCTGGATCTTGTCGTGGGTGATCAGGTAATTGATCAACCCGCCCAGGAAGGCAATGTCACTGCCGGTCCGGATGGGGGCGTAGTAGTCCGCAACCGAGGCAGAACGGGTATAGCGCGGATCGACCACGATCAGCCGGGCGTTGTTGTGCGCCTTGGCCTCGGTGACCCACTTGAAACCACACGGGTGCGCTTCAGCGGCATTGCCGCCCATGATCAAGACGAGGTTAGCGTTCTTGATGTCGCTCCAGTGATTTGTCATGGCGCCACGGCCAAACGTCGGGGCAAGACCTGCCACCGTCGGGCCGTGTCAGACGCGCGCTTGGTTATCGAAGGCCAACAGGCCCAGATTCCGCGCGATCTTGTGCGTCAAATAACCGGTTTCATTGGAGGACGCCGAGGCGGCCAGGAAGCCCGTGGTCAGCCAGCGATTGACCGTCTGGCCCTTGTCGTTGGTGGCGATGAAGTTGGCATCGCGGTCTTCCTTCATCAGGGTGGCGATGCGGTCAAGCGCCTCGTCCCAGCTGATGCGGGTCCACTCGTTGCTGCCAGGCTTGCGCAGCTCGGGATACTTGAGGCGATTGGGGCTGTGGATGAAATCCAGCAGCCCGGCGCCTTTGGGGCAGAGGGTGCCACGGTTGACCGGATGGTCGGCGTCGCCCTCGATGTGAATGATGTTCTGGGCCACGTTCTTGGCCCGGTCACCCATACTGTACATGATCAGGCCGCAGCCGACCGAGCAGTAGGGACAGGTGTTGCGGGTTTCCACGGTGTGCGCCAATTTGAAATGGCGCACCTGGTCGGCAAAGGCGGCTGTGGGAGCCATGCCTAACGCCGCCAGGCTGGATCCCGCAAGGCCGACTCCAGCGACCTTGAAGAATTGCCGACGGTTCATATCCACGTTTTCTTGTCCTCGTTCAGGCTGGGCCTGGTGCATAGCCAGGCCCTGAGGCAAGAGTAACCCAATCGTTTGGCTTATCGAGCGCTTCGCCCTTGTCGCCGATCAATGGAAGTCGGCCTTCCCTCCTCTAGTCCGATGCGACCTGACGAATGGCCTGAGCATCCAGCTCGGTCGTCGCCCCTTCCACCTGCAGCGGATTGTCGCCCCGCGCCACCAGTCGTTCGCCGATCAGCCGTGAACCCCTGACGTTTAGGTGGTTGCCATCCTGGTACAGCGGCGTGCCGTCGAGTGCCGAATGGCAGCGCTGGGCATCGCAGGTGACGGCCTTGGGATCCAGGGTCAGCAGCTGCGGGTAGCGCTGCTTGAGGTCGTCGAGGATCAGGGTGAAGGGTTCCTGGCGCCGCGCCACGTCGCCCAATTCGACGGAACAGTCGTTGGCGGTGTGGAACAGCCGGTTCTTGACCTGACAGGTGTCGCGCCCGGCACCGATCTCGGGGATGCCGGCCAGGATCACCGGGGTGGCGCCGCTCTGGACGATGATGCGCAGGGCGTTGTCCAGGCCCTCCCGCAACAGCTCGGCGGGCGTCGCGCCGCCCCCCGGGCGCTGCAGCACGTTGTAGGCCGAAAGGCCCGCTTCGCTCATGCCTTCCAGGTACATCGGCCAGCGTCCGCCCAGCACCACATAGCGATAGCCGCCGGTACGGATGGCCTGGGTCACCACCGGTGCGGTGAGCTGGATCGACGGATCCAGGCGATTGCCCGGGCGGGTGATGTGGACGTCGTCGAGACCGGGCAGGTAGAGGGTGCCACTGCGGGTCATGTCATAGCCGCGCAGGCCGGCGTCCTTGAGCAGGACATCGAGCATGCCGGTGCTGGCGGCGGCGTGGCTATCGCCCACCAGCAGCACCTCCGCCCGTGGCCGGTCGACGGCGCCCAGGCGGCAGCGGTCCGGCGACCACTGGGTCGCCATGGTGCCGAACTCCTCGATGAAGCAGCTGCCCCGTGCCTTGGCGAAGGTGCTGTCCAGCGCCTCGACCATGGCGGCGGTGTTGGCGTCGTAACGCTGCGGAAAACCCTGGAACTTGAGCGTCAGCCCGACCGCCAGCGCACCCACCAGCAGCGGCGCGGCATAGAGGCCAGCGAAGATCAGTCGTGGCAAATGGCGCGGCCGACCGCGGAAGGGTTGCTCGACGAAGCGCCACGACAGTGCGCCCAGCACCACCGAGGCCGCCACCAGGGCCAGTTGCAGCCCCAGCTCCTTGGGCACTTCTATGTAGTTCGTGAAGGCCATCAGCGGCCAGTGCCAGAGATACAGCGAATAGGAGATCAGGCCAATGAACACCAGGGGCCGTTGGGCCAGCAGCCAGCGCGCCGGGCCCCGACCGTTTTCTCCGGTCCAGATCAGCAGAGCAGCGCCCAGGCAGGGCCAGAGGGCATTCACCCCTGGGAAGCGACTGTGATGATCGAGGGTGAAGGCCGGTACCAGGATCAGCGCCAAGGCCACCAGCCCAAGCACCCTGGCCTGCCCGGCGCTGGCGCGCGGCAGGCGCTCCCAGTACAGCGCCAGCAGGCTGCCCACCAGCAGTTCGAAGGCGCGGGCATGCAGCAGATAGTAGGCGGCATTGGGTTGCGCCCGTGCGGCCCACTCCGACAGCGCCAGGCCCGCGAGCGCCAGCAACACCGCGACCTGGCCGCAACGGCGAACGCCCAGCAGGCGATAGCCCAGCAGGAGCAGCACCGGCCAGAACAGGTAGTACTGCTCCTCTACTGCCAGCGACCAGGTATGCAGCAGCGGCAGCTCATCCGCCGTGGGCGAGAAATAGCCATTGCTGGCGCGCCAGAAGAAGACGTTGGCGATGGACAGCAGCGCGGCCATCAGGCTCTTGCTGTAGCTGGCGAGATCCCGCGGCAGCAGGATGCAGGCAGCCGCCACGCTGGTGACCACGGCCATGGCCACGAAGGCCGGTAGCAGCCGCCGCACGCGGCGCAGATAGAAGTCGGCGAAGCTGAAGCGCCCCTGCGCGAGGTCCGGTGCGGTCTTGCGGGTGATCAGATAGCCGGAGATGACAAAGAAGACATCGACGCCGATATAGCCGCCACCAAAGGCGCTGAAGCCGACGTGATTGAGAACGACCAGCAACACGGCGATGGCGCGCAGGCCATCGATGTCCCGACGATAGTTAAGCTCCATGGTACAGACTCCTGCTAGGCCTCGACGATCCAGCGAGGGCCTCTGCCAGGAATCATGCCGACCCCGGAGACGCCATCGCTGCAAGGACGCTGCGCATCCCTTTGCGCAACCCGCCTGCGACCGGTGGTCGCTCCAGAGGTTCAGCACTAGGCGCAACCGAAACACCCAAACGAGAAGTAGATCACTCTAGCGCGGGCATCTGCCACCGATCCCGGCGATTCGGCAGCATCGGAAAGTCATGCTAAGCTCGCTAACTTTCCTCGCGATGCCTTCGGACCCTTCCACCATGTCCAAGCACCTGCCGACGCCGCCATAGCACCACCCCTCCTCCGGTAACCGCCCCTGCGGCGTGTGCCCGCATCGTCCTGCCCCGTCGTCTATCCGCGATCGTGCCCCGCCGTACCATCGCCCGTTCTGGATACGCCATGAAAAGTGTCTCTTCCCGTGCCGACATCCTGGCCGGTCTCACCACGTCCTTCGCCCTGGTGCCCGAGTGCATCGCCTTTGCCCTGGTCGCCCATCTCAATCCGCTGATGGGACTCTATGGCGCCTTTTTCATCTGTACCCTCACCGCCCTCTTCGGCGGCCGGCCCGGCATGATCTCCGGCGCGGCCGGCTCCATGGCGGTGGTGATCGTCGCCTTGGTAGTGCAGCACGGCGTGCAGTACCTGCTGGCCACGGTGGTGCTGGGCGGCCTGCTGATGATCGCCTTCGGCCTCCTGCGCCTGGGCAAGCTGATCCGCATGGTGCCGCACCCGGTCATGCTGGGCTTCGTCAACGGCCTGGCCATCGTCATCGCCCTGGCCCAGCTGGAACACTTCAAGCAGGGCGACACCTGGCTCAGCGGCGCCCCGCTGTATCTGATGATCGGCTTGACCCTGGCGACCATGGCCATCATCTGGCTCCTGCCCCGCCTGACCCGTGCCGTGCCGCCGGCCCTGGCCGCCATCCTCGGCGTGGGGCTGGCGGTGCATTTCCTCGACCTGCCCACCCGTACCCTGGGTGACATGGCCCATATCGCCGGCGGCCTGCCGCGCCTGGCGCTGCCCGACATCCCCTGGAGCCTGGAAACGCTGCAGATCATCCTGCCCTATGCGGTGCTGATGGCCCTGGTCGGCCTGCTGGAGACCCTGCTGACGCTGAATCTCACCGACGAGATCACCGAGAGCCGCGGCCTGCCCAATCGCGAGTGCGTGGCCCTGGGCGCGGCCAACATGGCTTCGGGGCTGTTCGGCGGCATGGGCGGTTGCGCCATGATCGGCCAGACCATGATCAACCTGAGCTCGGGCGGCCGCGGCCGCCTGTCGGGGGTGGTCGCCGGCGTGCTGATGCTGCTGTTCGTGCTGTTTCTCTCGCCGCTGATCGAACGCATTCCGCTGGCGGCACTGGTGGGCACCATGTTCGTGGTCGCCCAGCAGACCTTCGCCTGGGCCTCGCTGCGGGTACTGCACCGGGTACCGCGCAGCGACATGCTGATGATCATTGCCGTCACCGTGATCACCGTCTTCGCCGACCTCGCCACCGCGGTGCTCTGCGGCATCGTCCTGGCCGCGCTCAACTTCGCCTGGCAGCACGCCCGACGCCTCTATGCCGACAGCCACCTGGAAGCCGACGGCAGCAAGAGATACCAGGTGCATGGCACCCTGTTCTTCGCCTCCACCGCCACCTTTTTGAACCAGTTCGATCCGGCCGGTGATCCGCCGAAGGTGGTGGTGGACTGCCGCCACCTGAGTTTCGTCGACTACTCCGCCGTGGCGGCACTGCGCACCCTGCACGAGCGCTATGCCAAGGCCGGCAAGCGGGTGCGGGTGCTGCACCTGTCCGCCCGCTGCAAGCAGCTGCTGCGGCGTGGCGGCGTGACGGACGACCTCGCCCTCGGCGATTGAACCCGAAACGGCGCCGCCGGGTCTCTCCCAGCAATATCCTGTTCCCGGAGACCCGCGGCCATGTCCAAGATCCTCGCCTGCCTCGACGGCTCGGCCGTGAGCGCCGCCGTCTGTGACTTCGCCGCCTGGGCCGGCACCGCCCTGGATGCCCCGCTCACCCTGCTGCATGTGCTGGATCACCGACGCTTCCCCCGACCAGGCCAGGCCACCTCGCCGCTGCTGGTCAATCGGGAACAGCTGCTCACCGAGCTGGCCGCCCTGGATGCCCAGCGCGGCACGCTCGCCGAAGACCAGGGCCGGCTACTGCTTGATGCGGCCCAGCTACGGGTGGAAGAGCAGCAGGCGCGCTGCGCCGGCGCCGTGCTGCAACACGGCGATCTGATGACCTCGCTGGAGAGCCTGCAGGAGGATTTCGACCTCATCGTGCTGGGGCGCCAGGGTGAGGACAGCCCGCCCAAGCGGCTGATCGGTCGCCACCTGGAAAGCGCCATCCGCCTCCTGCACCGCCCGCTGCTGGTGGCCGGCCACCTGTTCGTCAAACCCAGCGGCGTGCTGCTGGCCTATGACGACAGCAGTAGCGCGCGCAAGGCGGTGACCTGGGTGGCCAACTGCCGGCTGTTCGACGGCCTCGCCTGCCACCTGGTGACCGTCGGCCGCGACCGCGAAGAACGCCGCGCCGCCCTCACCCGCGCCGCCACCGAACTCAGGGCGCAGGGCCGCACGGTCACCACCGCCATCACCGACGGCGACGTGGAACTGGGCCTGGAGCGCTATCGCAAGCAACACGGCCTGGAGCTGGTGGTCATGGGCGCCTTCGGCCACTCCCGCCTGCGCCACTTCTTCATGGGCAGCAACACCCGCAATATGCTGGAAACGGCCGGCAGTGCGCTGATCGTGGTGCGCTAGAGGGGCCTCTGCTCAGCCTAGAAATCCACCCGCCCGCGACTGGCCTTGAGGCCGCTGCGGCGCGACTTGCCTTCCAGGCGGCGCTGCTTGGAACCGTAGGTGGGCTTGGTCGGGCGCCGCGGCTTTTCCTGGACGTTGGCCGCCGCGATCAGCGCGGCCAGGCGTTCCAGGGCGTCGGCGCGATTCTGTTCCTGGGTGCGGTATTGCTGGGCCTTGATCACCACCACGCCGTCGCGGCTGATGCGCCCGTCGCGCAGCGCCAGCAGCCGCTCCTTGAGCGCTTCCGGCAGCGACGAGGCCTGGATGTCGAATCTCAGGTGGACGGCGCTGGAAACCTTGTTGACGTTCTGCCCACCCGCACCCTGGGCGCGAACCGCGGTGAGCTGGACTTCCTGCTCGGGCAGCGTCAGACGCTCGTCGATGACCAGACTCACGCCAGGTGCGCGCCGCGGCTGAGCCAGGCGTCCAGCAGCGGTTCCAGTTCCTCCAGCGGCTGGTAGCCGTTGGTGACCAGCGCCAGCTGACCATCACGCTCGGCCAACAGCGTGGGGAAACCGGCGATGCCCAGATTCAGCGCCCAGTCGAAGTCGGCCTGGGTGGCCTGGTGCGCCGGCTCGCCATCGAACAGCGGGGCGAATTCGATACGCGGCAGGCCACAGGCTTCGGCCAGTTCCACCAGCAGCGCCGGCTGAGTGACGTCGCGGGCTTCGACATAGAAGGCCCGCTGGATACGCTTGGCCAGTGGCCAGACGGCCTCTTCATCGAGCTGACGCGCGGCGACCAGGGCGCGGCAGGCCGGCTCGGTGTCGTACACCAGGCCTTCCGGCGGGCCCTGGTCCAGGGCGAAGGGCTGGCCGGTGGTCTCCTGCACCGCCTGCCAGTAGGCCAGGGTGCGTACTCGGCTGGCGGTGTCCTGGGCCACCCGCTCGCGACGCAGGCCGCCCACCACCAGGCGCAGCGGAATGCCCTGGGCGGCCGCCCGCTCGGCCAGGCGCTCGACCACCGGCGCGAAGCCCCAGCACCAGGAGCACATGGGGTCCATCACATAGAGCAGGCGACCGGGCATCCTAGACCTCCTCGGGGTTGGGCATGGCGTTCAGCCGCGGATCGCGGCCGATGGGATGGGGTTCGTTGCGCAGGCGCGCCAGTTCGATCTGCTTCTGCCGCTCGCGGGCGCCGGCGCGGGTCTTTTCCGACAGCGAATCCCAGCAGTGCGGGCAGCTGATGCCGGGGCTGTAATGCGCTGACTGCATGTCTTCCGGCGAGACCGGCGTGCGGCAGGCATGGCACTGGTCGTAGACCCCTTCGGCGAGATCATGGGTCACGGTCACGCGGTTGTCGAAGACGAAGCACTCGCCTTCCCAGCGCGACTCGGCCGCGGGCACCTCTTCGAGGTACTTGAGGATGCCGCCCTTGAGGTGGAAGACCTCGGGAAAGCCTTCCTGCAGCATGAAGCTCGACGCCTTCTCGCAGCGGATGCCGCCGGTGCAGAACATGGCGACCTTCTTGTGCTGTTGGGGATCGAAGTGCTCGCGGATATAGGCCGGGAAATCGCGAAAGCTCTTGGTCTGGGGATCGATGGCACCCTTGAAGCTGCCGATGCCCACCTCGTAGTCGTTGCGGGTGTCGATCACCAGCACCTCGGGATCGTCGACCAGGGCATTCCAGTCCCGGGGTTCGACATAGGTGCCCACGCGGCGGTTGGGATCGACGCCGGGCACGCCCAGGGTGACGATCTCCTTCTTCAGCTTGACCTTGGTGCGATAGAAGGGCTGCTCGGCGCAGTAGGATTCCTTGTGGTCGATGTCGACCAGGCGCGGATCGGCGCGCAGCCAGGCCAGTACCGCATTGATGCCTTCGCGGCTGCCGGAAACGGTGCCGTTGATGCCTTCCTCGGCCAGCAGCAGGGTGCCTTTGACGTCATGGGTCAGCAGGCTCTGCAGCAGGGGTTCACGCAATTGGACGTAGTCGTCCAGGGTGACGAACTTGTACAAGGCCGCCACGACAATCTTGTCGGTCATCTTCGGGTTCCCAGGGGTCGCCCTCGCAAAGGGCGGACCGGTTAGAACCTGTTCATGACCTGCTGCGCGTCGGCCAAACTGCGTTGAAAAGGTCTTCGGAATGCTCATTTACCACTCGTAAACTCCGCTTCCTCAGCCCTTTTCGCCTCGTTTGTCTCTAGCTCGCTAGGTCGTGAAACAGGTTCTTTGACGAAAACGCCGGCAAGAATGCCGGCGCCGGTCAAATTTTAACCAATTAGCAGGGCGCCGAACAATGGCGCCTTGAGATCAACCCACCGGGTCGTGCTTGCTGCCGCCGCGACAGGTGGGCGAATCCGGTGCCTGCCCCTGGGCCGCCCACTCCGCCGGGGTATAGGTGTGCAGCGCCAGGGCGTGGAACTGGCCCATGAGTTCGCCCAGGGTGCCGTAGACCTTCTGGTGGCGTTTCACCGCGTTGAGCCCGGCGAAATGTTCGCTGACCACCACCGCCTTGTAATGGGTCTCCTGGCCGCGGCTGTGCATGTGGCTTTCGTCCAGCACCTCCAGGTGCTCGGGTTGCAACAGGCCCAGGCTGGACTGGATACGTTCGCGCATGCTCATGGGGATACCTCGACTGTGAGAAACGTCATTCTAGCGAGCCTGGGCCCGGCCCGGAAACGACGAAGCCCGGAACGGGTCCGGGCTTCGTGGCAAAGGCTCGACTCAGCGCTTGGCGGGCGGCGGCGCGTTCTCGGCACCAGCCGGCGGCTTCACGCCCAGCTCCTTGTCCATCTCGGCGAGGATGCCGTTGACCTTGGGTACCGCCTGCTCCAGCTTGGCCTGGGTCAGCTGCGCGGACTGGGCCGACAGCCGCGGCAGGGTGGCGATCATCTTCTTGCCCAGATCGGATTGGTAGAACTTGATCAGGCCTTCCAGCTCGTCTTCGGTGAAGTTGTCGGTGTACAGCTTGACCATCTCGGGCTTGATCTTTTCCCAGCCGATGGTGCTGTCCAGCGCCTGGTTGGCACGGGCGGTATAGCTTTCCAGCACGGCTTTCTTGGCCGGCGCCTTGGCCTGCTCGAAGTGCTGGGCGAACAGTTGCTGGACCTGGGCGTAGACCGGGGTGGTCAGCTTGTCGGCGTTGGCCAGCTTGAGAAAGCGCTCCGCGTCGGCCGCGTGGCTCTTGGCGTCGGCCAGGGCGAAGCTGCTGGCGCTGGCGAGCATCACTACGGCGCCAAGCGTACGGAGAGTCTTTTTCATGGACGTCCTTGGGATGCGAAAAATGGACGAGAAGTCTGGCAGAGATGGGCTGAATGCCAGCTGAACTGCCCACGGCACCCTCACAATTGAGAATACTTCCCATTTGGGAACCCTGGCGCTAAGCTGCTGCCCAACTTAGCTGGACCCACACATTCCTAAGCGGAGACCGCCATGAGCCGTACCGAAACCGATAGCATCGGCCCCATCGAAGTAGCCGACGACGTCTACTGGGGCGCCCAGACCCAGCGATCGCTGGAGAACTTCGCCATCGGCAACCAGCAGATGCCGCTGGCGGTGGTGCATGCCCTGGCGACGGTGAAGAAGGCGGCCGCGCGGGTCAATCTGCGCCTTGGCGAATTGCCGGAAGATGTCGCCACCCTGATCGAAAAGGCCAGCAGCGAGATCCTCGACGGCTTCCACGATGACCAGTTCCCCCTGGTGGTCTGGCAGACCGGCAGTGGCACCCAGAGCAACATGAACGTCAACGAGGTCATCGCCGGGCGCAGCAACGAACTGGCCGGCAACGGCATGGGCGGCAAGAAGCCGGTCCATCCCAATGACCACGTCAATCGCGGCCAGAGCTCCAACGACTGCTTCCCCACCGCCATGCACATCGCCACCGCCCTGGCGGTGCAGAACGACCTGCTGCCGGCCATCGCCGAGCTGTCCGGCGGCCTGGCGCTGCAATCGGCGCGCTACCAGAACCTGGTCAAGACCGGCCGCACCCACATGATGGATGCCACCCCGGTGACCTTCGGCCAGGAGCTGTCGGCCTTCGTCGCCCAGCTGGATCTGGCCGAGCGGGCAATCCGCAACGCCCTGCCGGCGGTTCTGGAACTGGCCCAGGGGGGTACCGCGGTCGGCACCGGCCTGAATGCGCCCAAGGGCTTCGACGAAGCCATCGCCAAGGAAATCGCCGAACTCACCGGCCTGCCCTTCGTCACCGCGCCGAACAAGTTCGCCGCCCTCGCCGGCCATGAGCCGCTGGTGGCCCTGCACGGCGGGCTCAAGACCCTGGCCGTGGCCCTGATGAAGATCGCCAACGACCTGCGCCTGCTGGGCTCCGGTCCGCGCGCCGGCTTCGCCGAGGTGAAGCTGCCGGCCAATGAACCGGGCAGTTCCATCATGCCGGGCAAGGTCAACCCGACCCAGTGCGAGGCCCTGTCGATGCTGGCCTGCCAGGTGATCGGCAACGACGTCACCGTGGGTTTCGCCGCGAGCCAAGGTCATCTGCAACTCAACGTCTACAAGCCGGTGATCGCCCACAACGTGTTGGAATCCATCCGCCTGCTGGCCGATGGCAGTCGCAACTTCAACACCCATTGCGTCACCGGCATGGAGCCGGACGAGCACAAGATGGCCGAGCACCTGGAACAGGGATTGATGCTGGTGACGGCGCTCAATCCGCACATCGGCTACGACAAGGCCGCCGAGATCGCCAAGAAGGCCTATGCCGAGAACAAGACCCTGCGCGCCGCCGCGCTGGAGCTTGGCTATCTGACCGACGAGCAGTTCGATCAGTGGGTACGCCCGGAGACCATGCTGGAAGCCGGTGGCCGTGGCTGAGGCCCGCGGCGCCACGCCGCTGGAGGGGGATGGCCGGCGCCTGCTGGTCATCCAGGGCAATCCCAAGCGCACCAGTTTCTGCCAGTCGCTGGCCGACGCCTATGTCCAGGGCGCCCAGGCCAGCGGCCAGGTGGTGCGCCAGCTCAAGTTGGCCGATGCCCAGTTCGATCCGGTGCTGCGCGAAGGCTATGACCTCTCCCAGACCCTGGAGCCGGATCTGCTGGAAGCCCAGCGGCAGATCCACTGGGCCGAGCACCTGGTGTTCATCTACCCGGTGTGGTGGAACGGCTTGCCGGCGGTATTGGCGGGCTTTCTTGAACGGGTGCTGCAACCGGGCTTCGCCTTTGCCCAGCGCGACCAGACCTGGGGCGGCGAACCCCTGCTGACCGGCCGCAGCGCCGAGTTGCTGGTGACCTCCGACACCCCGCCCTCCCCCTGGCAGCGCCTGCGCAACCAGGCGCCCCATCGCCAGGGCATCCAGGAGGGCCTCGAGGCCTGCGGTATCCAGGTGCTGCAGGTCCACGAGTATTCGCCAGTGCGGGCAGCCGACGAGGAGCAGCGGTTGCGTTGGTTGCAGGAAGTGGAGCGGTTGGGGCGGAACGAGTAGTTGCACGTTTTCTATCGCGGCCATGGGCCGCTCCTACACCTTGGACAATCCGTAGGAGCGGCCCATGGCCGCGATCAGCAAGACGCCCGAGTTCCGTAGAAGCGGCCGCATCGGCGGACCGGCATGGCCGCGATTTCGTCGCTGCAAACCGAAGCCTGGCATAACCAAAGCGCCTTTTATTCTTTCTCCTGCGGATCATCCATCGGCACTATCGGCTCTCCTCTTTCGTCTGCGGAGCTCCGTCATGACCCGCTATCTCATCCTTCCCGGTTGGCAGGGCTCTGGCCCTGAACATTGGCAGACCCACTGGCAACGCCTGCTGCCGGACGCCCGTCGTGTCGAACAAGACGACTGGCAACGCCCCGATCCGCAACGGTGGGTGGATGCCCTTGACCAGGCCATCGCCAGCTCGCCCTTACCCGTGGTGCTGATCGCCCATAGCCTGGGTTGCGTCACCGTCGCGCGCTGGGCCGCCAGCGCTCCGGTAGCGCGTCGGCAGCGGGTGCTGGCCGCCTTGCTGGTGGCGCCGGCCGACGTCGAGCGCCCGGGTTGCCCGGCGGAGCTGGTGGGTTTCGCGCCCTTGCCCCGCCAGGCGCTGCCCTTTCCCTCGCGGGTGGTGACCTCGGACAACGACCATGCCATCAGCCTGGCTCGGGCCGATGCCCTGGCGCAGGCCTGGGGCAGCGAGCTGGACATCCTGCCCGGCGCCGGCCATATCAATACCCGCTCGGGGCATCGGCGGTGGGAAGAGGGTCTGCTGCAGCTGGCGAAGCTCGGATCGGCCCAGGGCCTGCGGGTCGCCTGAACCGCGCTCAGCGCTCAGAAACGCCCCATGACCTGGCTCTGGCCGGCCCTGAGCCAGCCGATGCTCTGCAGCACCGGGGCGATGTCGCTGCCGGGCTGCGCCGTACCCTGCACCTGCCCCCGCCAATTGGCCAGACTCAGGCGCAAGTCCAGACGATGCTGGCCGGGGCGCTCGAAGACGCCCTGCAGCCAGGGTGCGGTCTGGCAATCCACCTGCAGCCGAACGTCGCCCAGGCTGAGTCGCCGGGGCACCAGGATCTGCAGGCCATCGCCCTGCCAGGCGCCACCGGCCGCCAGGCAACGGCGCCAGCTGCCCCCGAGGCGGACGTCGCCGACCAGCCGACCGGCGAGCAGTGCGCTCCCCGGTGTTTGCACCCAGCGCAGATCGCCACCGGCGAGATCGGCCCGCCACTGCCAGGGCCAGCCGCTCAGGATCAGCCCCCAGGGCGCACCTTCGGGCTCGCCTACCGTGACCTGCAGCCTGCCCGGCCAGCGCAGATGCCACTGCCAGGGCCCGGCGCCACCACCGGGCCAGGCGAGGCGCTGCATGCCGCCGCCGAGCAAGGAGCCCTGCAAGCCGACCGGGGTGACCTGGGGCGGCAGCAGGCGTGGCAGCCAGTCCGCGGCCGGCCAGTAGAGCAGGCAGCCCAGGGCGAAGATCAGGCAGGCGAACAGGGTGAACGCCAGGCGCACGAGCCAGCGAGTCATGGCGCGCGCTCCACCAGCACCGCCAGGACTTCCAGTTCGAAGGCCACGCCCGTCGGCTGGCTGCGGATCCTGAGGGTCTTGGGCAACCAGCCACGCGCACGCGCCCAGGCCTGCAGCCGCTCCACGGCGGCCACATCCACCGCGTCTCCGCGCAGGTGCCAGACCGGCTCGCCCAGGGTCAGGGCGCTGAAGGTCACCCCGTCAACCGCACCGCGCCAGTCCGCCTCCTGCAACGGCTGGGCGACGGGCAGCGCCCGAGCCTCTTCGGCGAGGCGGACCCAGTCCACCGAGACGGGTCGACCGCCTGGCGCAGGGCGCAGCAACAGGATGGCGGCCAGCAGCAGGATGACCAGGCCGCCGAGGGCCAGTCGCTGGCGCTCGGCAGGCAGCCGCTGCCAGCGCTGCAAAAGGGTGCTCATGGTCGCTTCTCCGTTGGGGCCGCCAGGCGCAGGGTCAGGCGCCCGGCCTGCCGTTGCCACTGCAGGGTAGCGAATTCCTCGTCGAGTCGGGTGCGCAAGGCCCTGTCCAGGCTGGCCGGCCCGTCCAGCACCACCTGGATGCCCTGCTCGTCCAGCGACCACTCCACCAGGCGCAGGCCGGGCTGAGTACTCAAGGCGGCGCCGAGCGGCCCCCCGAGCCGCTGCCAGAGGCGCCACTGACCCTCCAGCTGCCGTTGGGTGCGGCTGGCCAGCTGGAGTTCGCGCGCGGCGCGGCCGGCATCGAGCCGGTCGCTAGGCAGGCCCAGACGCTGGGCGACATAGGCCCGGTCCGTCTGGGCCTGGCGCCAATGCTGCACCTGTTGCAGCCCCAGGTGCATCGCAGCCAGCACCGCAGCGGCGGCCATGCCCAGTACCAGGGGCCGTGGCAGCCCCAAGGACGCTTGACGGCGGCGCTGGCCTTGCCGTGGCCAGAGATCCTGGGGCGCCACGCCGGCGGCGGGCTGGGGCCAGAGGGGTGCGACGGTGGCCTCGGGATCGGCGTCGAGCAGAGTGGCCAAGGCTGGCGGCAAACTCGCCTGGAGCGCGCTGGGCCAGGTCAGCCAGACGTCGCGATCCGCCACGCGGGTCTTGAATCTCAGGCTGTCGCCCAGGCACACGCCGATCCCACCCTCGGCGGTGGGCTCGGGCAAGAACTGGAAGTCGACCCAGCAGGCCGCCACCGTCCAGCCGCAGGCGGCGCAGTGCTCACGCCAGGCCGCCAGCAGCGCCCGATCCAGGGCCAGCAGGCGCAACCGGCCAGGAGCGCGACCCAGGCAGACCAAGTGCTGGCCGCTGGCGTCCGCCAGCAACTGGTCTTCCAGCAGCAGGCCCCACTCGTGGGGACGCAGACCCTTGGGCGCGGCGACGTCGAATAGGCTGCAGTCCTCACCATGCAGCAGCAGGGTCACCGGCTGGGCGGCCTCTGGCAGCGCCGCCGCGGCTTGCAGCCGGTCGCCCTGGAGGCGCGCGGCCACCAGCGGATTGTCCGGGCCCGGCGGACCGGGTCGCCGCGTGCGCAGGAGCAGGCGCGCGGAACTCTGGGCCGGGCTGAGGTCGCGGCGCAACAGGGGCAGCAGGCGCCCGAACGGGAGGGAGGCGAGCATGGGGTCAACCTGTCTGAGGCAGGGCGAAGGTGCAGACATAGCCGGCACCCTGCACGGTAAAGGTCAGCCGTACCCCATTGGCGGGTTCGGCCTGGGGCGGATAGGCGAGCCAGCGCCCGCCGCCGTGGAATTCCAGTTGCAGGCGCTCGATGCCCGGTTGGTCGAGCACCGGTTGCCAGACCGGGGCCTCCACCGCATCCAAATCGGCGCTGCGCCACAGTCGCAGCCGCTCCTGGTCGGCATCCCATTCCAGGCGCTGGCGGCGCAGGCGACCGGCGCCCTGTCCCGCACTCAGCGGCAGGGCGTCCAGGGCGATCCAGTCCAGCCGGTGCTCGTCCGGGCGCCAGTCCAGCAGGGCGTTGTGCAGCGGCAGACGGTGCTCCTGCAGCGGGCGCAGGACCAGGCCACCCAGGCGGCGATCCAGCAGGCCGCAGAGGTCCAGTACCCGCGCATCGGTCGACTCCCGCGCAGCCAGGCGGCCGCGGGCGTCGAGCCAGAGATTGACCAGCCCACCCAGCAGCACGGCGAGCAGCGCCGTGAGGGCGATGGCCAGCAGGACCTCGATCAGGGTCATGCCCGCCTGGCCCCTCATGGTTGGGCTCCGGCATGGATCGGCCAGTCGCCCAGGGCCCGACCGAGGGCGGCATCGGCATAGAGCGCCAGGCGTTGCCCGCCCAGGGGCCCGCCCGCGCCCTCCAGCCGCCAGTAGCAGCGCTCGCCGCCCTGGCTCAGTTCGCCCTGACTGGCGGTCAGGCCTTCCACCTGCCAGCGGGCCTGGAGTTCGCGGGCGCAGAGCTGGGCCCGTTCGCGGGCCTGGGCGACGCCGGCGATGTCCAGCCGCTGGCCGATCACCTGGCTGACGCCCACCGCCATGAAGGCGACGATGGCCAGGGCCACCAGCACCTCCAGCAGGGTGAAACCACGCTGGTTCATGGACGCTCCACCGCGGCACGCCCCCGCGCATCGACCACCAGCAGCCATTGCCGCTCTTCTTCGGCGAAGGCCAGGCGCTGGCCTTGGGTATCGCCGTTCGGCCACCAGACCAGCCGCGGCTGCGCACTCACCGGCTCGGCCAATTGCAAACCGCTGGGCCAGCGCCCGTCGGGTAGATCGGCGCTGGCCAGGGGTTGCCAGCGCGGGCCCTGGGCATCGGTCACCAGCTGCAGATAGCGAAAGCCGGTGGCGTCGGCCTGCCAGCCGAGGATGCGCCCGCTGTGACGGGCGGTGTCCCGCGCCAGCTGGAAGTCGCCCGCGAGGCTTTCCAGCCGCCACTGCCCGGCCGGACTGCCGCCGCCCAGGCGCGCCACGCCCACGGTGGTCAGCAGCCCGACGATCAAGAGCACGACCATCAGCTCCAGCAGGGTGAAACCGCCCTGGCGCCCCGGCATGGCAGCTCAGAGGGTCCAGTTGCCGATGTCGGCATCGCTGCCCTCGCCGCCTTCGCGGCCGTCGGCGCCGAGGCTGTAGAGATCCACCCGTCCATGTTCGCCGGGGATGCGATAGCGATAGGCGGCGCCCCAGGGGTCCTCCGGCAGGCGGCGGATATAGCCGTCGGCGCGATAGTTGCGCGGCTCGGGGGCCTGGGTCGGCTTGCTCACCAGGGCGGCGAGGCCCTGCTCGGCGGTGGGATAGCGCAGGTTGTCCAGGCGGTACATGTCCAGCGCCTGCTCCAGGCTGGCGAGATCGGCGCGGGCCTTCTGCTGCATGGCCTTGTCCTGGTTGTCCAGCACATTGGGCGCGACGATGGCCACCAACAGGCCGATGATGAAGATCACCACCATGATCTCGATGAGGGTGAAACCGGCCTGGCGGGCGGGTACGACATGGGAAGGCATCACGAAAGTCTCCTTGGGGTGCATCAGAGGTTGAGCGCCTGGTTGAGCTGCATGATGGGCAGCAGGATGGCGAGCACGATGGCCAGCACCACCCCACCGAGCACGAGGATCAGCACCGGCTCGAACAGCGCCAGGGCCAGGTCCACCTGCTGGTTGAAGTCGCGCTCCTGGGCATCGGCGACCCGTTCCAGCATGGCGTCCAGGGTGCCGCTGGCCTCGCCGCTGGCGACCATGTTCACCAGCAAGGGGGGAAAGACGCCGCTGCGATCCAGCGCCCGGCCAAGGCCGGTGCCGGCGGTGACCTGCTCGATGGCGGCTTCCAGGGCATCGCGCAGCACCTGGTTGCCCAGGGTGGCGCGACTGACCTGCAGGCCTTCGAGCACCGGGATGCCGCTGCCGACCAGAATCGCCAGGCTGCGGGTCAGGCGGGCGCTGTCGAGGGTGCGCAGCAACTCGCCCAGGCGCGGCAGGCGCAGCAGCTGCCGGTGCCAGCGACGCCGCCACTCGACCTGGCGCAACAGGCGCTGCAGACCTAAGCCGACCAGCAGTACCAGGCCCAGCAACCAGGGCCCGAAGACCAGCAGGCCGTCGCTGACGGCCACCAGGGCGCGGGTGATCCAGGGCAGTTGCAGGCCGCTGTGGATGAATTGCTCGGTGAGCTTGGGCACCACGAAGGTCATCAGCCCCGCCACCACGGCGACCGACACCAGGGCCAGCGCCAGCGGATAGATGAGGGCGGTGCGCGCCTTGTGGCGCTGGCGCTGCACCCGTTCGAGATAGTCGGCCAGGCGTTCCAGCACCGGGCCCAGGCGCCCGGCCCGTTCGCCAGCGGCCACCAGGGTCAGGTACAGCGGATCGAAGGTGCCCGGATGGCGCCCCAGGCTGTCGGCCAGGGTATAGCCCTCGCGCACCTGGCCCAGCAGATCCAGCAGCAGCGCCTTGAGCGCCGCCTGGCGACTCTGACGCTCCAGCATCTGCAGGGCCTCGGCCAGGGGAATGGCGGCGCCCACCAGGGTCGCCAGCTGGCGGGTGAAATCGGTGCGGCTGTTGGCATCCAGCCGCCCGGCACGGTTGCGGGTCCCCCGTGCCGGACCGGTCGCCTGCACCTCGCGGGGAAAGAGGCCGCGCTCGCGCAGCAACTGGCGGGCATGGCGCTCGCTCTCGGCCTGGATGACATCGCGCTGGCGACGCCCATCGCCGTCCAGCGCCAGGTAGCGGTAGGCCGGCATCAGCGTAGCGCTCCGCTGAGGGCGTTACTGGTGCACCGCACGCAGCACCTCCGCCAGGCTGGTCTCGCCTGCCGCCAGGCGCTCCAGGGCGCTCTCGGCCAGGCTGGCGCGGCGGCCCTCCAGCAGCCGCGTCATCTCGCCCTCCCCGGCACCGCGATAGATGAGCTCGGCCAGTTCGGCGTCCAGAGCGACGAATTCGTAGAGACCCAGGCGACCGCGATAGCCACTGCCATTGCAGCTTGGGCAACCCTGGGGCTCACGCAGCCGTTCGAGTCCGGCCAGCCCTGGCAGCAGCGTCTGTTCGGCCGCCCGCAGTGGACGCCAGGCCGCGCAGCTGCACAACCGTCGTACCAGCCGTTGGGCCAGCACGCCCTTGAGGCTCGACGCCAGCAAGAAGGGCTCCACGCCCATGTCGCGCAGCCGGGTGATAGCGCCCAGGGCGCTGTTGGTATGCAGGGTGGAGAGCACCAGGTGGCCGGTGAGACTGGCCTGCACGGCGATGCCGGCGGTCTCCACGTCGCGGATCTCGCCGATCATGATGACGTCCGGATCCTGGCGCAGGATGGCCCTCAGGCCGCTGGCGAAGGTCAGGCCGGCACGGGGGTTGACCGGCGTCTGGCCGATGCCGGGCAAGGCGTATTCCACCGGATCTTCCACGGTGAGGATGCTGCGGCTGCCTTCGTTGAGCAGCCCCAGGCTGGCATAGAGGGTGGTGGTCTTGCCCGACCCGGTGGGGCCTGTGACCAGCAGGATGCCGTTGGGCTGCGCCAGGGCGCCGCGCAGGCCGGCATCAATGGCCGGCGGCAGGCCGAGGCGTGAGAGCTCCAGCAGGCTGGCCTGCTTGTCGAGGATGCGCATGACCACCCGCTCGCCATGCACGCCGGGCAGGGTCGAGACGCGGATGTCGACGTCGCGCCCGCTGGCCCTCAGGGTGATGCGGCCGTCCTGGGGCTGGCGCTTCTCGGCGATGTCCAGCCGCGCCATGACCTTGATCCGCGACACCAGCATGGCCGACAAGGCCCGCGGCGGGCGCAGCAGCTCGCGCAGCACCCCGTCCACCCGTACCCGCACCACCAGCGCCTGCTCGAAGGTTTCCACGTGCAGGTCGGAGGCATCCAGGCGCAGGGCCTCGGCGAACAAGGCGTTGATCAGGCGGATCACCGGCGCCTCGCCAGCGCTGTCGAGCAGGTCCTCTACTCGTGGCAGCTCCTCCATCAGCCCGGCCAGGTCGACGGTCTTGCCGAGGCCTTCCACCAAGGCCTCGGTGCTGGCCTGGCCGGCTTCGTAGAGCGGCCCCAGGCGCTGTTCGAAGACCTCGCGGGCGAGCCATTCGCAGCCCTGCGGCGGTCCGTGGCGGCGCTGCACCTCCTGCAGCAGCGCCAGGTCCGCATCCGTGCGGCACAGCAGCCGATAGCCCTCGGGTGCGGCGGCCAGGGCGATGCCGGCCTGGCGCGCCAGACGATAGGGCAGCGTCGGCGTCATCAGAGGCCGTCCAGGCGCGCCCGCGCCGAGGGATAGAGACTCTGCAGGGTGGGCGCACCGCGCGTGCCCGGTGGCGTGGCCGGCAAGGCCGCGGCCGGGGCGGCGGCGCGCATGCCGCGGTACTTGTCCTCGCTGATCTGCTGCACCAGCGCCGGATCGCGCAGGATGCGCGGGCGAATGAACACCACCAGATTCTGCTTGGTGCTGGAGCGGGTACGCGACTTGAAGAGATTGCCCAGCACCGGCACGTCGCCCAGCAGCGGCACCCGCTGGTCGCTGTCGCTACCCTCGTTGCTGATCAGGCCGCCGAGGACGATGAGGCCATTGTCCTCCACCATCACCGTGGTCTTGATCTCGCGCTTGTTGGTGACCACGTCGCTGGCACGGACGTTGTCGGCCAGCGACGAGACCTCCTGGACGATCTCCATGCGCACCGTGTCGCCCTCGTTGATCTGCGGCTTGAGACGGAGCTTGACCCCCACCTCGCGGCGCTCGATGGTCTGGTAGGGATTGGCGTTGTTGCTGGTGACCGAACCCGTGACGAAAGGCACCTCCTGGCCGACCATGATGGAGGCTTCGGCGTTGTCCAGGGTCAGCAGGGTCGGTGTCGACAGCAGGTTGAAACCGCTCTCGCTGCGCATGGCCTGCAGCAGGGTGACGAAATTCAATCCGCTGCCGCCGATGCGCCCGACCCCGGCGGAGATGCCTTGCATGCCCGACAGCAGACTGCCCAGGGCACTGGTGTCCTGGTTGGCCGCGGCGGCGGCGATGCCATTGATGGGCGTGCCGTTGGTGAAGTTGACGCCGCCCGCCGGCAGGTTGCCGTTGCGGTCGAGGAACAGCCACTGGACGCCCAGCTGGTTGGCCTTGGTGTCGGTGATCTCGGCGATGATGGCTTCCACCACCACCTGGGCGCGGCGGATATCCAGCTGGCTGATGATGCGTTTGTAGCCGGCCAGCTCCCGCGGCGGGCCGATCAGCACGATGGAATTGGTGCCCATGTCCGCTTCCAGGCGAATACCGGGCGCTCCCGGCGCCAACGCCCCGCTGCTGCCCTTGGGCAGAGGAGCTTCCCCCTCTCCACCTCTTTCAACAGGGGTGGTATTACCGACAGGGGCGGCCACAGGGATCTCCACCCGCGCCTCCTGGGTGACCTCGCCGCTCAGGCCGCGCAGTACCTTGACCACCTCGCCGGCCTTGGCATGGTGCAGATAGACCACCTCGGTGTCGCTGGCGGCATCGCGAGAGACGTCCAGTTCGGCCACCAGCCGGCGTACCTGACGCCGCATGCTTTCGTCGCCACGCACCATGAGAGCATTGCTGCGGGCGTCGGCCAGCACCTGGACGCCGCCACCGGCCTGGCCGCGGCTGGCCAGCAGGCGCTCCACCAGCGGCGCGGTGTCACGCGCCTGGGCATGGCGCAGGCTGATCATCTCCACCGGTTCGTCGCGCCCGCGATCCAGCCGCGTCAGCAGCTGGCCGATGCGGCTGAGGTTGCTGCGCCAGTCGGTCACCACCAGCAGGTTGCTGGCCGGATAGGGCGTGGCCACTCCGACCCGGGCGTCCATCAGCGGGCGGACGATGCCCAGCAGCTGTTCGAGATTGCCGCCGCGCACGGCGAATACCCGGGTCGCCACGGTATCCCCGGCGCCGGGCTTGGCCGGGGCGCCGTCGTCCACCTCCACCGGCAGCGGCTCGGTGCGCGCAGCCTGGTCCGGCAGGATCTTCACGCTGCCGTCGTCCAGCTCCACCGCGGCGTAGCCATTGGCGCGCAGCTGGGCCAGGGCCAGGGCATAGACGTCATCGGCGGCCAGGGGCTGGGCGCTGCGTACCGTCAGGGTGCCGCGCACCCGGGGATCGATGACGAAGTTGGTGCCGGTGATGCGCCCCACGCTTTCGATGAACAGATCGATCTCGGTGTTCTCGAAATTGACCTCGAAGCGTTGTTCGGCCTGGGCGCCGAGCAGCCAGAAGGCGAGGAGCAGGCCGCAATAGCTGCGTTTCTTCACAGGGACAGTCTCACGGGTAGGGCCAGGGCGCGGCCCTGACGTTCCAGTTCCAGGGTCAGGGCGCCGGTGGCGCGCCAATGCGGCAGGCGTTGCAGCAGCGTCCGGGTATCGGCCACGGGGACGGCGTCCACCCGGCGCAGCACGTCGCCGGGCTCAAGTCCGAGGCCACTGAAAAAGGCCGGCTCGGCGCCGGGTTGCAGGCGGTAGCCGGTCAACTCGCCGTGTTCGCGCACGGGAGTGGCGCGAATGCGTCTGAGCAGACTGGCGAGGTCACCCTCCTCCGCCGCTGGCGTAGACGGCGCCTTGACTGTGGCCGGCTTGGCCGTATCGCTGGCGGCCAGGCCCACCAGCTTACGCGGCGCCGGCCAGGGCAGCCGCTCTTCGCGGCCGGCACGGCTGAAGACCAGGCCCTGGGCGTCGATGGCGGTCAGCACCAGCCCAGGCGCCAGGCTGTCGCCCAGGACCAGCGACCGCTGGCGATCGCCGTGGCGCAGGACCACTACGGAGCCGTCGATGGGCACCGCCTTGATCGCCCCGACCCACTGGATCGGCAGGGTGCTGGGCGCCGCCTGGCTGGCGGCGCGCCAATGGCCGGCGAGCAGATCGGTGGCGCGAGACACCTCGACCTGGACACTGGGTACGGGCGTCGGCAGCCACAGCAGGCGCAGATCGCAGACCACCCGCGCCGCCAGCCAGGCGGCGATGCCCAGCCACAGCAGGGTCAGCAGCCGCAACGCCAGGGGATGGATGAGCAGGCGCGCCATCAGGCCAGAGACTCCAGACGGCGGCGTAAGGCGGCCAGCGGATGCCAGCCCGGATGGCCTTCGACGAACTCCAGGCGTGGCACGGGTAGCGGCGCCAGGCCCCAGTCGGCGGGCCGGGCGCGCAGAAAGGCTTCGAGGCGTTGCCACAGCGCCTCACCGGCGCCGAGCTCGCGCCCCAGGGCGAAGGTACGACAGGTAAAGGAGGCGCCCAGGGGCGCCTGCACCGGTCCGATGCGCTGGCCACGCGGCGCGCCGTAGCGGCAGGTCCACTGGACGCCCGTCAGCCGCGGCAGATCCTGGCTGTTGTCCAGCAGCAGGGGTTCGCCGAAGCGATTGTCCGCGGCTTCCTCCAGCAGCGTGTGCAGGCCGTCGGCCGAGGTGGGCAGATCCAGCACCGTGGCCTCGTGGCCGCCACAGAGGGCGATCAGGTGCTCGCGGGTGATCCAGTCGCCCCGGCGCAGCGGCTGGTCGTATCTCAACCCCGGCAAGAGCACCGGCTGCGCATCGCCACCGCCCAGGGCCGCGGCGATCAGGGCGTCCCAGCTGCCGCCGAGCAGGTCACGGCGCCAGAGGTCCACCGGCGCCCGTGCCAGACGCTGGTCGAGCCACCCGGCATGGGGCGCGCGGGCGACGGCCAACTGACGCTGGTGGCTTTCCAGCAGGGCCCGGTCGAGCACCCGCTCGGCCTGCACCGGATGGAAGACGGCGTCCAGGCGCCAGCCGTCGCGACCACCCCGGCAGCGGATCTCGAAGATACCGACACCGCGGCAACCCGGCAGGCACACCGGCAGCGGCCGACCGCTGCCGCGCATCACCGGGATCAGCTCCGGCCAGAGATCCTGCCCGCGAGCGCAGAGCAGCAGGTCCGCTTCCTCCAACCGCTCGGCCAGCCACAGGCCCGGTCCGCTGCCAACATCGGCCAGCACCACCAGCAGATCGGCCTTGCCCCGTGCCTCGGCCAGCACCGGGCGCAGCCGGGCATACCAGTCGGCCAGGGGCGCCTGCTGATCGCTGGCATAGGGATCGGTCACGCCGACCAGGGCGATGCGCACCCCGTCGCGCTCGATCAGGGTGAAGGGGGCGACGCCCAGGGCGCTGCGCTGTTCCTCGGTGAGGGTGGCGCCCAGTACCGGACGACCATAACGGCGATAGAGGGCGGCGCTGCGCTCGGGCCAGAGCAGGCGTTCGTCACTGCTGACCCGGACCTCGCTGCCCAGCAACTGGCTGCCATCCACCCCGGCTTCGCCGCGGGTGAGCTGGGTCAGGCCGCTGCCGTTCCAGCACTGGCCATTTTCCAGGGTCAGGCTGCGGGTCGCGCCCTGGCGGGTGCGCAGCTGGGTCAGCTGGCAGGCCAGGGCGGCATAGCCACCGTAGCGCTGGCCATCGCCACGCCCGGCATCCAGCAGGGGCGCCAGCGTCGGGGCCAGACGCGCGGCATCGGCACCGGTGCGCCAGGGCCGGGCGCCGATGCGCCCGGCCGGGCCGAGGCGTACCCGTGGCACCACCGGCCAGCCGGGTTCGCGGGCGTCCAGGGTGTCGGCCACATAGAGCAGTTGCAGATCGGCATCCCCCGAGCGAGTCGAGAGGCCCTGGGCACAGCCGCCCAGCAGCGGTACCGTGGCGCCCGCCGCGAGCCAACCCAAGACCTGGCGTCGTGCCCAGTTGCTCATCCGATGTTTGCCCTGCGCGCTAGAGAGGGCGGCATCCTAGACGGCGAAAAGCTACAAATTCATGACAAAACAGCAAGTTACAAACTGTTACAGATGGTCTGCCGGGAAATGACCGGCTGTAACCTTTCAGTCACCAGACCATCACAGAGGCTTCCTACAGTCGCCGCTCCCGTGATTAATCAAGGAAGCTTTGCGCATGAGCACTTTCACGAGCGACGACCGTAACCGTAATGAAAGCGGCAACGAACCGCTGGACGCCGTCGTCGACCGTTACCTGTCGCGCCGCAGCGTCATGAAGGGCGGCCTGGGCGCTGCGATCGCCATGATCGCCGGCGGCGGGCTGACCGCCTGCTTCGACGGCGGTGGCGGCTCGAACGACGATCCGGCTCCCAGCCAGCCGACCCCGGCGCCGCAGCTCAAGCTTGGCTTCGAATCCATCCGCGGCGCCCGCCTCGACGCCATCGTCCTGGCCGCCGGCTACAGCGCCCGCACCCTGGCGCCCTGGGGCACCCCGCTGAATAACCTGGCCAACGCCTGGCGCAGCGATGGCAGCAATACCTCCACCGACCAGGCCAATGCGGCTGGCATGCACCACGACGGCATGCACTTCTTCCCGCTGAACAACTCCAGCAGCGATGGCCTGCTGGCCATCAACTACGAATACATCGACCAGAAGGTGCTGCACCCCAACGGCCCAACCACCACCAACGGCAAGCGGCCCGCCGAGGAAGTGCGCAAGGAGATCAACGCCCACGGGGCGGCGGTGATCCGCATCCGCAAGGTCGACGGCATCTGGCAGGTGGTGACCAACGACGCCCTGAACCGCCGTTTCACCAGCGCCACGCCGATGGAAATCGCCGGCCCGCTGCGCGGCAACGCCAACCTGATCACCCCCTACTCTCCGGACGGCACCCGTACCCGCGGTACCAACAACAACTGCGGCAACGGCTTCACCCCCTGGGGCACCTACCTCACCTGCGAGGAGAACTGGCCGGGCATCTTCATCAACAAGGGCACCCTGCCGGTAGACCAGAAGCGCATCGGCATCACCAACAAGAGCAACTACGGCTGGGAGACGCCGGCGGGTGACTCCAGCGAGGTGGACAACGAATTCCGCCGCTTCGACCTGACCCCCACCGGCGCCAGCGCGACCCAGGACTTCCGCAACGAAGCCAGCGGCTACGGCTACATCGTCGAGATCGATCCCTACAACAGCGCCGCGCCCGCCACCAAGCGCACCGCCATGGGCCGCTTCCGCCACGAGGGCTCGGCCTACGGCATTCCGGTCGCCGGCCAGCCGCTGGCCTTCTACATGGGCGACGACTCGCGCAACGAATACATCTACAAGTTCGTCTCCGCCGCCGCCTGGGATCCGGCCGACGCCAACTCGGCCAACCGCCTGGCCATCGGCGCCAAGTACCTGGACAACGGCACCCTCTACGTCGCTCGCTTCGACGACGGCGGCAACGGCAAGTGGCTGCCGCTGACGGTCAATGCGCCGACCAAGGACGGCCGTACCCTGGGCGCCCTCTATGGCGACCTGGCCGGCATCATCCTCAACACCCGCGGCGCCGCCGATGCGGTGGGCGCGACCCCCATGGACCGCCCGGAGTGGACCACCGTCAACCCCTTCACCGGCGAGGTCTACGTCACCCTCACCAACAACTCGGCGCGCACCGCCGCCAACGCCGCCAACCCGCGGGTGCCTAACGTCAACGGTCACATCGTGCGCTGGAAGGACAACAGCAACCAGACCGACTTCACCTGGGACATCTTCGTCTTCGGCTCCGACGCCGGTGCCGCACCCGACATCAACCGCTCGGGCTTGACCGAACTCAACCAGTTCGCCAGCCCCGACGGCCTGGCCTTCGACAGTCGCGGCATCCTCTGGATCGAGACCGACAACAGCGACAACGCCGTGGCCGAGTACACCAACGACCAGTTGCTGGCGGTCATCCCGGCCCAGGTGGTGGACGGCAGCGGCAAGCAGGTCGCCATCTCGGCCACCAACCAGACCGCGCTGCGCCGCTTCCTGGTCGGGCCCAACGGCTGCGAGATCACCGGCATCACCTGGACGCCGGACCTCACCACCATGTTCATCAACGTCCAGCATCCGGACAACTGGCCCTTCAGCGAAGTCGCCACCGAGGCCACCCCGGCCGGCACCAAGGTACGCCCCCGCGCCTCCACCGTGGTGATCCAGAAACTCGACGGCGGCCCCATCGGCGTCTGATCGCGTCGGCGATAGCCAGGCTCTCCGGTCGGCGACGACCGCGGGAGCCTTTTGTTTTGCGGCGGACTCGATATTCGTCCTGTGACGTTTTCACCTCCTGGCACAACATTGCCGGCACCCAAGCCCCGCTACGTTGGGCTTCGCTACGCTCAACCCAACCTACGACGAGCGGTGGGAACGGCCGCTTCGGCGCGCGCTGGCCGCGATCAGCTACTGCAACACCTCCGCCCCACCAGGCCCCGGCACCCACAGGGTGGTGTCCCGCGTCGCCAGCCAGCGCACCCGTTGCGCCGGCACCGCCGCGTGCCAGCGACTCACACCCTGGGCCGCCAGCTGCCGCACCTGGCGAAAGACCTGGCCATCGCGACGCACCTCGACCCCGAGCAGGAAGTCGCCGCTGTTGAGGATCAGTCGCTGGGTCAACAGGCTGAAGGTCTCCTCCCCTACCCCCGGCAAGGCCTGGCGCAGGGCCTCGACAGTGGCGTAGCCCTGGGCCGGCCGCGCGGTGATCAGCAGTTGCAGCGTCTCCCGTGGCACCTCACCGAGAAACAGCGCCTCCAGCAGCGGCAGGTGGCTCATCCCCAGGGCATTGGCATTGAGGCGCCAGCCTGAGGTTTCCGGCAGCGCGCAGAGTTCGCGCAAGTGCAGATGCCGACCGGGTCGCGCCGGCACGATCAGATCCAGCTCACCTATCTCGGCCAAGGGCAGATTGGGCACCAGCACCGGTGGCGCCAGGCGCAGGGCATCGGGAGTCTCCAGACCGAATTCACGGGTCTCGCCATCGGCATCGACCCAGTCGGCGAGGCGTTCGGCGAAGCCCTCGGCCGTCAGTCCCGGCTCACCCAGCCCACCAGGACGCTGCGCCAGCAGCCGCTTTAGCTGGCGCAAGGCCAGGTCCCGCTCCGGACCGGCCAGGGCGTTGACGTTGAAGCAGCCATGCAGATCGCGCAGCTGGGCACGGACCTGGGCGCCTTCCACCTCATAGGCCAGCACCTCGCCGCTCAGGCTCCGCCAGAACTCGGGGCGCTGCCGCGCGCCAGCTTGCACCAGCCCCTGCGTGACCACCTGCTCGGCGCCAGTCGCCAGCGCCCGCGCCAGGGTCTCGTGCTCCAGCAACCGCGCCCGCTGCAGCTCGGCCCGCCCCTCGGCCAGCAGCACCGGCAACAAGGCCGCCACCAGCGCCAGCGCCCAGAGCGCCATCAGCAGGGCCACGCCCCTTTGTCGCCGCACCCCTGTTCCTCCAGGCAAAAGCGGCATTGGAACCGACTCAGGTTGCAGAATCGTGGCAGTGACGCAGATGCCTGTTGGGCTTCGACGATAGAGCCGTCTCAGCCCAACCTACAAAGCCTAGGTAGGTTGGGTTGAGCGCCAGCGAAGCCCAACAATCCAACGCCCAACAAAAAACCCGCCACCAGGGCGGGTTCCTCACCACGAAGGCCTCATCACAGCTTGGCGATGGACACCTCGGTGGATTTGACGAAGGCGATCACCTCGCTGCCCACCACCAGCTCCAGCTCCTTGACCGAGCGGGTGGTGATGACGGAGGTGACGATGCCGGCGGCGGTCTGGACGTCGATCTCGGAGAGCACCGAGCCTTCGATGATTTCCTTGATGGTGCCCTTGAACTGGTTGCGAACGTTGATGGCCTTGATGGTCATGGCAAAACTCCTCGGATGAGCGATCAGTAGGCCCAGCGCAGTTGCGTGGGCAGGGGTTGCACGATTTCCGGTAGATCGGGATTGAGCGGTTGCTGCAGCACCCGGGCCAGCACCTCGGCTTCCAGGCGGGCCAGCTGGGCATCGCCGGCGGCCCGGGGGCGCGCCAGGGTGACGTCGAGATCCAGGCCGACATGGCCGTCTTCGATGAGCACCACGCGGTCGGCCAGGGCCACCGCCTCGCCCACGTCGTGGGTCACCAGCAACACGGTGAAGCCGTGGCGTTGCCAGAGACCTTCGATGAGCTGCTGCATCTCGATGCGGGTCAGGGCATCCAGGGCGCCGAGCGGCTCGTCCAGCAGCAGCAGGCGCGGCTGGTGGATCAGGGCGCGGGCCAGGGCCACGCGCTGCTTCTGGCCGCCGGACAGCGCCGAGGGCCACTCCTGGGCACGATCGGCCAGGCCGACCGCCGCCAGGGCTTCCAGGGCGCGCGGCTTCCAGTCGCCCTTGAGGCCCAGGCCGACGTTGTCGATGATGCGTTTCCACGGCAGCAGGCGTGCGTCCTGGAACATCAGCCGGGTGTCTTCGCGATGCTCCGCCAGGGGTTCGTCCTGCCCCAGCAGGGTGCCGCCACTGGCGCGGTCGAGTCCCGCCACCAGGCGCAGCAGGGTGCTCTTGCCGCAGCCACTGCGACCCACCACGGCAACGAACTGGCCGGCCGGGATTTCCAGATCGATCCCGTGGAGCACGGTGCGCTCGCCAAAGGTCTTCACCACCTGTTGCAGCTTCAGGGCGATGCCCCGCGCCAGCGGCGGAACGGCTTGCAGACTGGTCATGCGTGGGCTCCTTTCTGATAGGCCGGGTGCCAGCGCAGCCAGGCACGTTCCAGGCCGCGGGCGGCCAGATCCGCCAGCTTGCCCAGTACGGCATAGAGCAGGATGGCCAGCACCACGATGTCGGTTTGCAGGAATTCCCGGGCGTTCATCGCCAGGTAGCCGATGCCGGAGCTGGCGGAAATGGTCTCGGCGACGATCAGCGTCAGCCACATCAGGCCGAGGGCGAAGCGCACCCCCACCAGGATGGCCGGCAAGGCGCCCGGCAGCACCACGTGCCAGAACAGCCGCGCCCCGGAGAGGCCGTAGCTGCGGGCCATCTCCACCAGCGCCGGATCGACGTTGCGGATGCCGTGGTAGGTGTTGAGGTAGATGGGGAAAAACACCCCCAGAGCCACCAGGAACAACTTGGCCGACTCGTCGATGCCGAACCAGAGGATCACCAGCGGGATCAGTGCCAGGTGCGGCACGTTGCGCACCATCTGCAGGGTGCTGTCCAGCAGGCGCTCGCCCCACTTCGACAGCCCGGTGATGAAGCCCAGCGCCAGGCCGATGCTGCCGCCGATGGCGAAGCCGATGCCGGCGCGCCAGCCGCTGATGGCCAGGTGTTGCCAGAGTTCGCCGCTCTTAACCAGGCTCCAGCCCGCCTCCAGCACCGCCGCTGGCGACGGCAGGATGCGACTGGACAGCAGGCCGCTGCTCACCGACAGCTGCCAGGCGGCGAGCAGGGCCACGGGCACCAGCCAGGGCGCCAGGCGCTGCAATTGACGTTCGGTCGTGCTGCTCATGCCGCCTTCCTCAACTCTGCGCCGCTTTTTGCGGCAGGATGTCGTTGGCCACCATCTCGCCGAAGGGACTCACGTAGTTGGCGCCTTCCACCTGGGTCGGGCGCTTGACCGGCAGGTGCGGGAACAGCAGCTCGGCCACCCGGTAGGATTCCTCCAGATGCGGATAGCCGGAGAAGATGAAGGTATCGATGCCCAGGGCGGCGTATTCCTTGACCCGCGCGGCCACGGTGGGACCGTCGCCGACCAGGGCCGTCCCGGCACCGCCACGCACCAGGCCGACACCGGCCCAGAGGTTGGGTGCGATCTCCAGGTTGTCGCGACGGCCCTTGTGCAGGGCGGCCATGCGCTGCTGGCCGACCGAGTCGAAGCGGGCGAAGGCCGCCTGGGCCTTTTCGATGGTGGCATCGTCCAGGTTAGCGATCAGCCGGTCGGCGGCCTTCCAGGCCTCTTCATTGGTCTCGCGGACGATCACGTGCAGGCGGATGCCGAAGCGCACCGTGCGGCCCTGGGCGGCCGCCTTGGCCTTGACCGCCTCGATCTTCTCGCGCACCGCGTCCAGGGGTTCGCCCCAGGTCAGGTACAGCTCCACCTGCTCGGCGGCCAGGTCCTGGGCGGCATCGGAGGAGCCGCCGAAATACAGCGGTGGGCGCGGTTGCTGCAGCGGCGGATAGAGCAGCTTGGCGCCCTTCACCTGGATGTGCTTGCCGGCGTAGTCCACCGTCTCGCCTTCCAGCACGCGACGCCAGATGCGGGTGAATTCCACCGAGGCTTCGTATCTTTCGCTGTGGGACAGGTGCAGGCCGTCACCGGCCAGTTCGTCCGGATCGCCGCCGGTGACCAGATTGAACAGCGCCCGGCCGCCGGACAGGCGATCCAGGGTGGCCGCCTGCCGCGCCGCCACCGTGGGCGAGATGATCCCGGGGCGCAGGGCCACCAGGAACTTGAGTTTCTGGGTGACCGGAATCAGCGAGGCGGCCACCAGCCAGGAATCCTCGCAACTGCGGCCGGTGGGGATCAGCACCCCGCCGAAGCCCAGGCGATCGGCGGCCTGGGCGACCTGGGTCAGGTAGCCGTGATCGACCGCGCGGGCGCCTTCGGCGGTACCCAGGTAGTGGCCATCGCCGTGGGTCGGCAGGAACCAGAAGATATCGAGACTCATGGGGCGTTCTCCAGCAGGCGAAATCAGGGTTGGGCGGCGGCGGTCTGCAGACTGGCGGGCGGAGTCCACACCACGTCGCGGATGACCAGCGGCTTGGGAATCAGCTTGAGGGCGGTGAAGGCGTCGGCGATCTTCTGCTGCTGCGCCGCCACCTCGGGACTGATGAACCGGGCGCCATAGCCCTGGCGCTTGACCACCCGCTCGGCGGTGTCCAGCGGCAGGTTCAGCAGGGGCGCCACCTGGGCAGCGACCTCATCCGGGTGCGCCTTGGCCCATTCACCCACCGAGCGCACCTCGTCGACGATGGCGCCGACCTGTTCGGGATGGGCCTTGGCGAAGCTGCGGGTGGCCAGATAGAACTGGTGGTTGTCGGCAAGGCCGGTGGCATCGGTCAGGGTGCGTGCCTGCAGCTGGGTCTCGGCGGCGGCCTGGTAGGGATCCCAGATCACCCAGGCATCCACCGCGCCGCGCTCGAAGGCGGCGCGGGCATCGGCGGGCGGCAGGTACACCGGCTGGATGTCCTGGTAGGGGATGCCGGCCTTGGCCAGTGCCTGCACCAGCAGATAGTGGACGTTGGAACCCTTGTTCAGGGCGATCTTCTTGCCCTTGAGATCGGCCAGCGAGCGGATCGGCGAATCCTTGGGCACCAGGATGGCTTCGCTGGTGGGCGCGGGCGGCTCATGGGCCACATAGACCAGATCGGCGCCGGCAGCCTGGGCGAACACCGGCGGTGTCTCCCCCGTCACGCCGAAGTCGATGCTGCCGACATTGAGGCCTTCCAGCAGCTGGGGGCCGCCGGGGAATTCGGTCCACTGCACCTTGACGCCGTCCTTGGCCAGACGCTGCTCCAGGGTGCCGCGAGCCTTGAGGGTGATCAGGGTGCCGTACTTCTGGTAGCCGATGCGCACCGTCTCTTCCGCCTGCGCCAGGCCGGCGGCCAGGGTCAGCAGGGAAACGGCGAGCAGTGAACGGGTGAAGGAGAACTGCATGACTGAGGCTCCGGGTCAGATACCCCAGCGCGCCTGGCCGATACGATCGGCCAGCAGCTCGGGAGTCAGGGGTTGGGGACGCCGCACCAGGGCCGCGTGGAATTGTTCGAGGGATTCGTGCAGGCGCTGCTCCAGCGCCGGGGTCAGGGCGACGCCGGTCTCGGTGTAGCTGACCTGGCTGTCGTCGGCGAAGACGCCATTGAGGATTTCCTGGGCCTTGAGTGCCGAGAGCACCGGCTTCAGCGCATAGTCGATGGCCAGCAGATGACCACTGGAGCCGGCGGTGGCCAGCGGCAGCACCACCTTGTGGGTCAGGGCCCGCTCGGGCAGCAGATCCAGCAGGGTCTTGAGGGCGCCGGCCAGGGAGGCCTTGTACACCGGGGTGGCGATCACCAGGCCATCGGCGGCCTGCAGCTGGGCGATCAGCTCCACCACCGGCGGGCTGTCGAAACGGGCGCCGATGAGGTCGGCGGCGGGAAAGTCCTGGATACGCCAGCGCGACAACTCCACGCCACGCGTCTGCAGCCAGTTCGCTGCCAGATCCAGCACACCGGTAGAGCGCGAACGCGCTCCCGGACTGCCCGCCAAAGTCACCACCTGCATCGCCGCCTCCAGGATAAAAAGGAGCGGTGTCGCGCCGCTCGAAAAGGATTGAGCGGACCTTAGCAAGGGGCACTTATTCCCTAAAAATACCCTTTAGGCACTTGGTTATAACCAGAAAACAAAAACCCCGGCTAGGGCCGGGGTTTTCTTGTCACCAGAGGTGTCAGCGATTGGGCTGCGGGGTCAGGCGCAGATAGGGCTTCACCGCGGTGTAGCCCTTGGGGAAACGCCGCTTGAGCTCTTCTTCGTCCTTGAGCGACGGCACGATGACCACGTCATCGCCATCCTTCCAGTTGCCCGGGGTCGCCACCTTGTGATTGTCGGTAAGTTGCAGGGAATCGATCACCCGCAGGATCTCGTCGAAGTTGCGTCCGGTACTGGCCGGATAGGTGATCGACAGCCGCACCTTCTTTTGCGGATCGATGATGAACAGCGAGCGCACCGTGAGGGTGTCGTTGGCATTGGGATGGATCATGTCGTAAAGGGTCGACACGCTGCGATCGGCGTCGGCCAGGATTGGAAAGCCCACGGCAGTGGCCTGGGTTTCCTCGATGTCCTTGATCCAGCCCTGGTGCGACTCCAGACCATCCACCGAGAGGGCGATCACCTTGACGTCGCGCTTGGCGAATTCGTCCTTGAGCTTGGCGGTGAGGCCCAGTTCGGTGGTGCAGACCGGGGTGAAGTCGGCCGGGTGGGAGAAAAGCACGCCCCAGCTGTCGCCCAGCCACTCGTGGAAGCGGATGCGACCCAGGCTGGAATCCTGTTCGAAATCGGGGGCGATATCGCCCAGACGGATGGTCATTGGCAGTTCTCCTGATGCAGGTAGGGATAGCGGCACTATGCCGCCCATCAGCATGGGCGGGAAAGATCGGATCACGCTGTGGTTATAACGCGAAAGATGGCCCATCCAGGGCCATCCACTAGCGGCTACACCCTGTGCCGCGTGATCATCCTCACAATTTCGTCGCGCTTTTTCCACCCAAGCGCAGCGGCCGCTAGGGTGCTACACCTAAGGAAGATCGACGGACCGCAATTCGGCCGAACGGGGCAACCCGCAGCGCTCGGCATGGTCTGTTGGCAAGACGAGGAGGAGATTCTCATGTTCGGCAAACGCAATGACGACCCCGGTGCCAGCACCCATTTCCGTAGCGAGCGCGTCAGCGTGGTCAACGGCCAATTCTTCTTCACCACCCGCGAGGGCACCCTGGAAGGTCCCTTCTTCAGCCGCGAGGAAGCCCTCAACCAGATCGATCGCTATGTCGAGCGGCTGCAAACCGCCCAGGGCCTGATGCGCCAATCCGTCAGCAACGTCTGACCGGCTACTCCTGATCTATTAGACTGCGCGCCCTGAACTCCAGGCCGCGCCGCTCATGACCGACTTCCAGCACGCCCAGCTCGACTGGGACGCCTCCGGGCAACCCCTCTCCCGCGCCTATGGCGATGTCTACTTTTCCCGTGCCAGCGGCCTGGAAGAGACGCGCTACGTCTTCCTGCAGCAGAATCGCCTAGGCGAGCGCTTCGCCGCGTTGACGGCAGGAGAGGTCTTCGCCATCGGCGAAACGGGCTTTGGCACCGGCCTCAACTTCCTCTGCGCCTGGCAACTGTTCGAGGCCGTGGCGCCCAAGGATGCGCGCCTGCATTTCGTCAGCGTCGAGCGCTTCCCGCTGACCGCCGCCGATCTCGCTCAGGCACTGACCCTCTGGCCGGAACTGGCCGCCTACAGTGCGGCGCTGCAGCGGCAGTACCAGGCCATCCATCCGGGCTTCCAGCGGCTGGTCCTGGGCGACGGGCGCATCACCCTCACCCTGCTGATCGGCGATGTGCTGGAGCGCCTGCCCGAGCTGGATGCCCGTTGCGACGCCTGGTTCCTGGATGGCTTCGCCCCGGCCAAGAATCCCGAGATGTGGACGCCCGCGCTGTTCGCCGAGCTGGCACGGCTGTCCCATGCCGGTACCACCCTGGCCACCTTCACCTGCGCCGGCTTCGTCCGTCGCGGGCTGAACGAGGCCGGCTTCGCCATGGCCAAGGTGCCTGGTTTCGGTCACAAGCGGGAGATGCTGGCCGGCGTGCTGGAACGTCCCAATACCCTATCCCAGGTGCCCTGGTATGCCCGGCCACCGCGCCCCCAGGGACCGCGCACGGCACTGGTCATAGGCGCTGGTCTCGCCGGATGCGCCACCGCCGCCAGTCTTGCCCGCCGCGGCTGGCAGGTCAGGGTCGTCGAACGCCATGGCGCCCCAGCCCAGGAAGCCTCGGGCAATCCCCAGGGCGTGCTCTACCTCAAGCTGTCCGCTCACGATACCCCGCTGAGCCGACTGATCCTCGACGGCTTCGGCCTGACCCTGCGCGAACTCCAGGCCCTGCCTCCGGGCACTGCCTGGTCCCCCTGCGGGGTGCTGCAACTGGCGCTGACGGCCAAGGATGCCCAACGCCAGGCGCCACTGGCGGCGCACTTCCCCACCGGTCTGCTGCAGCCGCTGGATAGGGAAGCCGCCAGCAACAGGGCGGGAATCGATCTGACGGCGGGCGGCCTGTTCTTTCCGGAAGGGGGCTGGGTGCATCCGCCCGCTCTGTGCCAGCACTGGCTGGCCCATCCAAATATCGAGCTGGTCACCCATACCGAGGTGACGGCGCTGCAGCAAACCGAGCACGGCTGGCAGGTCAGCACCCGAGGGGCAACGCTGGAAGCGACGGTGGTCGTGGTGGCCAGCGCCGCCCAGGCCAGGACGTTGCTGCCCGACCTGCCGCTCAAGGCCATTCGTGGGCAATTGTCCGCGCTGCCGGAAACGCCAGCCAGCCAGCCACTGACAACCGTGGTCTGCGGCGAAGGCTATCTCGCGCCGGCCCGTGACGGTCAGCATTGCCTGGGCGCCAGCTTCGTCTTCGACCGGGACGATACCGAGCCCAGTCAGGCGGAACACCAGAGCAATCTGCAGCTGCTCGCCGAGCTGTCACCCGAGCTGGCCGCCGACTACCAGGCCGAGGCCCTGGACGGCCGGGTGGCCTTTCGCTGCACCTCGCCCGACTACCTGCCCCTGGTCGGCCCGGTCGTGGATCAGGACCGCTTCGCCCAGCATTACCAGGCGCTGGCCTATGATGCCCGCCAGGTGCCCGAGCAGGCGGCGCCCTGGCGTACCGGGCTCTATGTGAATCTGGCCCACGGCTCGCGCGGGCTGGTCACCACCCCATTGGCCGCCGAACTGCTAGCGGCCTGGCTGGAAGACGAACCCCTGCCAGTGGCACGACGGGTGGCCGACGCCTGCCATCCCAGTCGCTTTCCCCTGCGCCGGCTGATTCGCGGCGGCTAGATGATCGCCAGCGGACTCTTGGCTTGCGGCGGTGGGAAGGCGCCATCGAGCAGGGCGAAGTCTTCATCGCCCAGACGCAGATCCATGGCCCGCGCATTCTCTTCCAGATGTCCGGCGTCGCCGGCCTTGGGAATGGCGATCACGCCCGGCTGACGCAGTACCCAGGCCAGGGCAATTTGCGCCGGGGTAGCCTGATGCCGTTCGGCCAGGGTAGCCAGGGTCGGGTGTCGCAGCAGATCGCCACCCTGCCCCAGCGGACAATAGGCCATCAGCGGCATCTGCTGACGCTGGCACCAGGGCAGCAGGTCGTGCTCGATTCCGCGCTGCTCCAGGTTGTAGAGCACCTGATTGGCGCTGCAGCGGTCGTCGTTCAGCTCCAGCATGTCGCTGGTGTCGAGGTTGGACACGCCCCAGTGACGGATCTTGCCTTCGTCGCGCAGCTTCTCCAGCGCCATGACCGTCTCGATCAGCGGCACCTGGCCGCGCCAGTGCAGCAGATAGAGGTCGATGACCTCGGTGCCCAGGCGCTTCAGGCTACGTTCGCAGGCCAGGGGTACGCCCGCTTCGGTGGCGTTCTTCGGATAGAACTTGCTCACCAGGAAGACCTCGTCACGCCGTCCGGCGATAGCCTCACCTACCAGCTCCTCGGCGCGGCCTTCGCCATACATCTCGGCGGTGTCGATCAGGGTGAGTCCCAGGTCCAGCCCCTGGCGCAGGGCACCGACCTCCTGGCGGTGCAGGTCGGCGTTTTCGCCCATGCGCCAGGTACCCTGTCCCAGCGCCGGAACGGTAGTGCCATCGGGCAAGCGAACGGTTTGAGCGGTATTCATGGACGCATCCTTCTCATGGGGTGTTGCCGTTAGAACGCCAGCGCGACGCCGATTCTCCCGGTCATCCGCCAAACGGCAGCCAACGCCTTCCCACAGGCCCTGTGACCTGACGTCGCACTGGTAAAGTACGCCTATAAGGATTCCAAGAATAACCACCAGGACCTGCCATGAAGCCGTCGATCCTGGGCCTCTGCGCCCTGCTCTCCGCTGCCCTGCCCATGACGTCCAGCTACGCTGACGTCATTACTCTGAGGTTTTCCCATGTGGTGGCACCGGAGACCCCCAAGGGCAAGGGGGCTCAGCTGTTCCAGCAACTGGTGGCGCAACGTCTCGCCGGTCAGGTCCAGCTGGAGGTGATGCCCAGCGGCACGGCCTTCGACGACGCCAGCGAATTGCAAGCCCTGCAGGACGGCAAGGTCGATATCCTGGCACCGGCGATCAGCAAGCTCACCGACCTCAGTCCCAAGCTCAAGCTGTTCGACCTGCCCTTCCTCTTCGAGAGTCGCGCGGCCCTCGATCACTTCCAGGCACGTCCCAGTGGTCGCCAGCTGCTGCAGAGCCTGGAACCGGCCGGCATCATCGGCCTGGCCTACTGGCCCAACGGTCTCAAGCAACTGTCGGCGCGCAAGCCCTTGCGCGAACCCGGCGATGCCAAGGGGCTGGTGTTCCGCATCCAGAATTCCGAGGTCTTGCAACGCCAGTTCGAGGCCCTCGGCGCCACGGCGGTCAAGCTGCCCTTCAACCAGACCCTGCAGGCGCTCACCAGCGGCACCGTCAATGCCACCGAGAACACCTGGTCCAACTACTGGAGCCAGCGCCTCGACCAGCAGCAACGCTATTTCACCGAAAGCAATCACGGCGCCCTGGACTACCTGCTGATCGTCAAGGCCGACCGTTGGCGTACCCTACCCTTCGCCGTGCGCAGCACCCTGGAGGAGATCATCGACCAGGTGACCTTCGAGGTGAAGAAGCAATCCGAGGCGGAAAACCAGCGTGATCGCGCGCGTATCGCCGCCGCGGGCGGTAGCGAGATCATCACCCTCACCCCCGAGCAACGGACGCACTGGCGTGAGGCCATGCGTCCGGTGTGGCAGCGCTACGAAGGCGAACTCGGCGCCTCCCTGCTCAAGGCCGCCGAGAACTCGAACTAGAACCGTTGCTGCGGCGGCTCGGCCCAGCGGCGCAGGGGCAGGCTACCCGGCTCACGGCACTGCAGATCGCGAAAGGGGCCGGCGACTCGGACCCAGCCCGGCCCTGGCGGCGTCTGGGTACAGAATTCCTGACCGTCCGCGTTGCTCCGCCAGCGCCAATAGGCCGCTGGCTCGGCGAAGGCCTCGGTGCCCAGCAGACCCAGCACAATGATCGCCAGACGCCTGCCAGCGGCCCGTCGGAACCTCTCGTGCGATAACCGTGTCGATTTCAGGGTAAGCCTCCCGAATTCGCACAGGATCTCTGCCATGTCGCTGTCCCTCTTGCGTAGCAAACCTACCCTCCTCGCCCTGGCTCTGGTGGGTGCCGGCCTTGCCCTGACCGGATGTGCCCGCGATCCGGAAAAACGTTCACTGGGCGCCGAGGCCGTCAGCAATGCCAAGAGCATGGCGCGCACCGATGCCGACATGCAGAAGGTGCTGAACAAGTACGCCAGCTTCGATCCTAAAGCCGTGGAGAAACTCACTGCCCAGGAGGCCCGCAAACAGCCTACCATCGCCGATGCGGTCAAGGGTGTGCTGCAGGACGAGGGTCGTCCCACCCAACCCGAGGCGCTGGTCCCTGGCGTGACCAGCGTCGACCGCGCCGTGGACGGTGCCGCCGGCGTGCTGCCGGCGCGCATCTATACACCCGAGGGCCAGGGTCCTTTCCCAGTCATCCTCTACTTCCACGGCGGCGGCTGGGTGTTCGCCGATCGCAACGTCTACGACGGTGGTGCCCGGGGCCTGGCCAAGCAGGCCAATGCCATCGTGGTCTCGGTGGATTATCGTCAAGCGCCCGAATACAAGTTTCCAGCGGCCCACGACGATGCCCTGGCCGCCTACCGTTGGGTGACCACCCATGCCGGCTCGCTCAATGGCGATCCACAGCGTCTGGCCCTGGCCGGTGAAAGCGCGGGTGGCAACCTGGCGGTAGCGACCGCGGTCGCCGCGCACAAGGCCGGTCTCACCGCACCCAAGCACGTGCTGTCGGTCTATCCGGTGGCCCAGACCAACACCCACACCCCATCCTATGAGCAGTACGACGACGCCAAGCCGCTCAATCGCCCCATGATGCTGTGGTTCGTCGAGCAGGTGACCCGTTCGCCCGCGGACCTCAAGGATCCACGCCTGGATCTGACCAAGGCCGATCTCGCCGGCCTGCCGCCGGTGACCATCGTCAATGCCGAGATCGATCCCCTGCGTGACGACGGTGGCTTCCTGGAGACCGCACTGCGCCAGGCTGGCGTCCAGGTGGAGCGCAAGGTCTATCCAGGCGTCACCCATGAGTTCTTCGGCACCGCTGCCGTGGTGCAAAAAGCCAAGGACGCCCAGGCCTATGCCGGCAGCCGCCTCAAGGCCGACCTGGGCAAATAATCGCAGCTCGCTCGTCCTGACCACCGCCGGCCCCGTGCCGGCGGTGTGCATTCAGTCAGGAAATAATAGCGGCCCTGCTTCGCGCATGAAGATCTCACAGGTCTTGGGCCCTACCCCCCTCAGCCGCTGCAGACGTGACTCGAAATCCACACGGTCCGTACTGGCATCACGCAATCTCACAAAGCTCCCGCCATACGCCTCCTGTAGATGGCGACAGACGTCCAGCAGGCGCGTCGCCGTGCTCTCGTCATAACGTCGGTAATGCCCTTCACCGAGATAGCCGACCAGTTGCTGCCGACTCAGATTGAGCAGCTTGCGCGGCGTGTCGCGACCGTACTGGCGATAGAGCACCGTCCAGGCCTGGGCGGCGATGCCTTGGGAGATGCGTTTGCCGAACAGGTAGCTCGCCAGGAACCAGCCAAACAGCGCCGGTTCGTCGTTCACCGCCAGCGTCAGGCCGAGATCGGCCGCCGAAGTCGTCTTGCTCAAGCCGTATCCCTCGCGTAGGCGTCTTGCCTAGGGAGGATCTCGCACGGCTGAGGTTCGAAAACAGCGACAGCCGGCAGGCTACTGGCGAATCACCTGGCCGCGTTGCGGCGCGAGGCGCGCCAGCAGGGCATTCTGTGTCCGCTCCGGGATGCCCTCACGCTGCATGGCCAGTTGCAGGTCTTCTACCAGCGCATTGAAGTCGGCGGGTTGCAGGTTCAGACCGCGATGACTTTCGGCCATGCTTGCCCCTTCATAGCGACAGGGACCGCCCGCATCAGCGCAGAATTTCTGGATGAGCAGACTGCGCAGGCGCGCGATATCGACATTGGCGAAGTAGTGCCGGATCCGCCCGTCACGCGCCACATTGAGCAGCATGCCCTCGACGATCCGGGTGATGCCGGGCTGGCCACCCAGCTCCTGATAGAGCCGATCACTCGCCGGCGGCTGGGGCGTGCACCCCAGCATCAGCAGCAGCGCCGCCAGTACCAACGTTTTCCCCTGCATCAGTAGCTCCCCTGCAACGACAGGTATAGACCCTGCTGATCGTCCAGGGTGGCGATCTCGCCCAGCCAGGCATAGGCCAGCACCAGCGACAGGTGCTTGTTGGGAAAGTAACCGACGAAGGTATCCACCCAGTCACTCTCCCGGGTGAAGGACAGATTCCGCGGCTTCTCGCGATACTCCATGCCCACCGCCCAGCGAGGATTGAAGAACACCGCGGCCGAGCCTTCCTTGAGCCATTGACGGCTGTCGTTGCGATCGCCGCCGAAGCCCAGCAGCCCCATCTCGTTGGCGCGGCTGTACCTGAGACCGACGTTGATCAAGAGGTTGTAGCCGAAGGCGCCACCCAGCAACAGCCGACTGGCGCCCAGGTAGCCTTCGACATCGCTGTCGCGCCGTGCGCCCACGGCAGCAGGAATGCCGAAATCCCGTTGATGCTTGTACTGCACGCCTAGGGCGATCTGCGGCAGCCGGTCGTAGACCAGGTCGCCCGCCAGGCGCACCTTGGCGCCAACGATATCCTGGCTGAGGCTGTCTTCTTCGAGCTTCATCAACCGCCGCAGGGTCGGCATGTCCAGCCGCTGCCGCGCATAGGAAATCTCCACCCGATTGTCGTAGGCCACCGCCAGGCCGGCCGCATCGAGCCGGTAGTCACCGGTCCACACCCGGCTGGCGAAGGCGGTCGCGCCGGGCTGGCCGCTTTCGCCATAGCCACCAATCACCGCCCAGGGCGTGATGCCACCGCCCGCGGCGCCTTCCAGACTGCTGGCTCCCCCAGTGGCCAACAGCTTGCCGCCATCTGCCTGGACGCCGGTCGCCAGCAGCAACCCGGCCAGTAGCCAGCCGCGGCTCATGACAGCGCTTCCAGCACCGGCATGCTCTGCCGTTCCATCCAGGCTTCGAATTCAGCGGCCGGCACCGGACGGCTGATGTAGTACCCCTGGATCACATCGCACCCCCAACTGCGCAGCAGGGCCAGCGCCCGGGCCTCCTCGACGCCCTCGGCGACCACCTCCAGGCCCAGGTTGTGGCCCATCTCGATGGTCGAACGCACGATGACGGCGTCATCGTTGCCCGGCGCCAGCTCCTTCACGAAGGACTGGTCGATCTTCAATTCGTCCACCGGCAGCCGCTTGAGGTGCGCCAGCGACGCCTGGCCGGTGCCGTAGTCGTCCACCGATAGCCGGATGCCGAGGATGGACAGCCGCGTCAGCAGCGCGATGGCGGCTTCGGGATCGGCCATGATGGCGCTCTCGGTGATCTCGAAGGTGAGCTGCCGCGCCGAGACGCCGGCGTCATCGAGCCAACCCATCACCCGCTCGGGCAGCTGGGTATCGGCAAGATCCACCGCCGAGACGTTCAGCGACACCTTTACCTCGCGGCCCTGGGTCTGCCAGAGCGCCAGCTGCCGGATCGTCGCCTGGATCACCCAACGGGTAAGTCCGGCCATGCTGCCGCTGCGTTCGGCCAGGGGAATGAATTCGCCCGGCGAGACCATGCCCAGCTCGGCATGGCGCCAGCGCAGCAAGACCTCGGCCTGGTGCGGTCCGCTGCCCTGCAGGGCCACCTTGGGTTGGAACACCAGCATCAATTCACCCCGCCCGCCCGCCAGCGGCAGATCCTGGACCAGTTGCAGACGCCGCTGCTGGGCCGCATCCCGCCCTTCATCATAGACCCGCAGGCGATCCGGCAACTGCCCGGCATCGAGCATGGCACTGCGCGCCCGCTCGATCAGCTGGTTAGGGTCGTCGCCGTGGCGCGGATACTCGACGACGCCGATCCGGCAACTGAGGCGGAACAACTGCCCTTCCCACTCGATCGGCTCGGCCAGCGACAGGCGCAGCTGCTCGGCGAGTCCCACCGCGCCCTCCAGGCCCATGCGACAGGCCTGGACGAGAAATTCGTCACCTACCGGGCGCGAGACGCAGCCCCGGCCGGCCAGCAGCACCTGGGCGCGCTCGGCCACCATCCTGAGGATGCGATCGCCCCCGGCGACCCCGGCGCTTTCATTGATCGCCTGGAAACCATCCAGCCCCAGGTACAGCAGCGACACCTGGGATTGGGTGGCGATAAAGACCCGCAGCCGCTCCTCGGCCAGCAAGCGATTGGGCAGACCGGTCAGGGCATCGTGCAGGGCATTGTGATTGAGGCGCTGCTCACGCTCGGCGATTCCCTGGCGCATCTCCTCGAGCACCTGCGCCAGCCGACCGAATTCGTCCTGCCGCGGCACTTCCACCTTGACCGCGTAATCGCCCTGGCCGATCCGCCAGGACATGACCGACAGCTGCCGCAGCGGCTGGGCCAGGTTGCGCGCCAGCCATAACGCCCCCAGCAGCGCCGCCAGCAGCGCCCCTCCGGCGATCAGCGCCAGCTGCCTGAGCAAGGGCTCGAACTCCGCCAGGGCGACGTCGAGCGCGCGCAGCAGATAGACATACACCGGATGGTCCTGGGTCCCCAGGGTCAATCGCTTGACCTGATAGAGCCGGCCACCCAGGGTCAGCTGCCAACCGTCGCCGGTCCCTGGTGCCCGCGCGAGTTCCTGCACCAGCTGACGCCCCTGCTCGTCCGGCAGGGTACTGGCCATGAGCGCGGCTTCGCCAAGGAAGACCACGTCCAGGTTGATCAGCGAGCGAAACTCTTGGGCCATGGCCTGATCCATGGCAAAGCTCATTACCACCTGGGCGATGGGCAAGGGCGCGCGGACCGGAACGGTGACCCGCAACTGTGGCAGGCCGGTGCCCGCCAGCACACAGCTGCCGTCATTGACCGCCCCCACCGCGCCGGGGAGGCGCTCGCCTTCGCTATGCGCGGCCACGGTACTGGCGATCAACCGACCGTCCATATCCAACAGATAGGTATCGCCCGCGCCGACCCGGGCGCCATGGTTGGCCAGCACCGAGCGCAGCGTCGGTACATCGCCACTGGCCACGGCGTCGCGAAAGCCGAAATCGGCGGCGAGCACGCGCACGGCGTCGTTCAGCCGCCGGCAGCGGCCGTCCAGTACCTGGCGGAACACCCGCGCCCCGGTATCGAGCTGGTCATAGGACTGGCGTACGGCACTGGCCTCGGTGGCGGCCTTGACCGTCAGATAGACCAGGGTGATGACCACCAGCATCAGCAGGAAGAGACTGCCGGCGATGCGGGTCTGGAAACTATGGATGAGCTTCATCGTGCGTGGCCTTGTGGAAGGCATCCTCGAAAGCCGAGCTCGCCGGTTCCGCCGGCTGCGGCTTCGGCTGAATCGCCAGCTGGAGTTTCAGGGTCACCGGCTTGCCCGCCACGTCCAACGCGGGCTGGGCGACTTCCTGCTTGTCGCTGAGGTCGGGATGCCAGAGGGCCAGCTGATAATGACCGTCCGGCGCCTCCAGGCGGGCGCGGCCCTGGCTGTCGGTCACGGCAGAGCGCCCGGCAGCGGTCACATAGACGTAGCCCACCATCCAGTCGTGGATGTTGCAGCCCACCACCACCACGCCCGGCTGGTCGAACACCACCGGGGTGCTGGGAATCCCGTGATAGAGCGGCAACTCAAAGCGCTTCGGGCTGGAAAAGGAATAGACCTGGTGGCGGATATCATCGGTATTGGGAAAGCTCACCGCCGTCCCGGTGGCGACTGCCAGGACATGGGGGACGAACCGCCGATTCTGCTGATCGATGGCCGCCGGCTGCCGCTCGGGCACCAGCCCCTGGCCCGACAGCATCACCACGGCATCGGCCAGGGGAGCGCCCTGGCTGTCGACCACCTGTACCGCGACCTCAGCCGCCTGTGCCGTCCCCAGGCCCAAGGCCAGCCATCCCGCTACCACCCAATGCTTGTTCACCCGCTGCTCTCCACCGCGCGCCTTTCGGATCTCTCGCCGGCTTTGCGGCGTGACCTCAGCTTTAGCGGCAGTGCCGGGGGAATCTTTATCGTGGCAGCGACCACTCGTTGCGCCGACCGTCGCACTTCGAGCGGTACCCGGCGGTCAAGAAGGACAGATCTTTGCCTGCGTTGAAAAACCAGCGCCCTCGCCCCATGTTGGCCCTACATCCAAGCCCAAGGTACGCCAATGAGCGATCAGGATAACCAAGCGGACATTCTCAGCGAAGAAGCCGGCCAGACCGGTCTGGTGCTGCCCGGCCAGAATCTTCCCGACAAGCTCTACGTCATTCCCATCCACAACCGCCCCTTCTTTCCGGCCCAGGTCCTGCCCGTCATCGTCAACGAAGAGCCCTGGGCGGAAACGCTGGAGCTGGTGGCCAAGACCGACCACCACTGCCTGGCGCTGTTCTACATGGAGCAGCAGCCCGGCGATGCCGAGGGCTTCGATCCCGACCAGCTGCCGCAGCACGGCACCCTGGTGCGCATCCACCATGCCACCCGTCAGGACGGCAAGCTGCAGTTCGTCGCCCAGGGGCTGTCCCGGGTACGCATCCGCGGCTGGCTCCGCCGCCAGCGCCCACCCTATCTGGTGGAAGTCGAACACCTGCGTCCCAGCCCCGATCCCAGCGACGAGGTGAAGGCCTACGGCATGGCGCTGATCAACGCCATCAAGGAGCTCTTGCCGCTCAATCCGCTCTACAGCGAAGAGCTGAAGAACTATCTCAATCGCTTCAGCCCCAACGATCCCTCGCCGCTGACCGACTTCGCCGCCGCCCTCACTACGGCGCCGGGCGACGAATTGCAGCAGGTGCTCGATACCGTGCCCATGCTGCAACGCATGGAAAAGGTCCTGCCGCTGCTGCGTAAGGAGGTCGAGGTCGCGCGCCTGCAGAAGGAGCTGTCCGCCGAGGTCAATCGCAAGATCAACGAACGCCAGCGCGAATTCTTCCTCAAGGAACAGCTCAAGCTGATCCAGCAGGAGCTGGGCATCACCAAGGACGATCGCAGCAGCGATATCGAAAGCTTCCGCCAGCGCCTGGAGGGCAAGATCCTGCCCGAGGCGGCGCAGAAGCGCATCGACGACGAGCTGAACAAGCTGTCCATCCTCGAGACCGGCTCGCCGGAATACGGCGTCACCCGCAACTACCTGGACTGGGCCACCGACCTGCCCTGGGGCGTTCATGGGCAGGACAAGCTCGACCTCAAGCACGCGCGCAAGGTGCTCGACCGCCACCACGCCGGGCTCGACGACATCAAGAATCGCATCCTCGAATTTCTTGCCGTGGGCGCCTTCAAGGGCGAAGTGACCGGCTCCATCGTGCTGCTGGTGGGTCCGCCCGGGGTGGGCAAGACCAGCATCGGCAAATCCATCGCCGAATCCCTCGGCCGGCCCTTCTATCGCTTCAGCGTCGGCGGCATGAGGGATGAAGCCGAGATCAAGGGCCATCGCCGCACCTATATCGGTGCCATGCCCGGCAAGCTCGTCCAGGCGCTGCGCGACGTCAAGGTGATGAATCCGGTCATCATGCTCGACGAGATCGACAAGATGGGCCAGAGCTACCAGGGCGATCCCGCCTCGGCGCTGCTGGAGACCCTGGACCCGGAACAGAACGTCGACTTCCTCGACCACTACCTGGATCTGCGCCTGGACCTGTCCAAGGTGCTGTTCGTCTGTACCGCCAACACCCTGGACTCCATCCCCGGCCCCCTGCTGGACCGCATGGAGGTCATCCGCCTTTCCGGCTACATCGCCGAAGAGAAGCAGGCCATCGCCAAGCGCCACCTCTGGCCCAAGCAGCTGGACAAGGCCGGGGTGCCCAAGGATCGCCTGACGCTCACCGACAGCGCCCTCAAGGCCCTGGTGGAAGGCTATGCCCGCGAAGCCGGCGTGCGCCAGCTGGAGAAGCAACTGGGCAAGCTGGTGCGCAAGGCGGTGGTCAAGCTCATCGAGGAGCCCAAGCTCAAGGTCAAGATCGGTGCCTCGGATCTCGAGGACTATCTGGGCATGCCGCCCTTCCGCAAGGAGCAGGTGCTGTCCGGGGTGGGCATCATCACCGGCCTGGCCTGGACCAGCATGGGCGGTGCCACCCTGCCCATTGAGGCGACGCGCATCCATACCCTGAACCGGGGCTTCAAGCTCACCGGCAAGCTGGGTGACGTCATGAAGGAATCCGCCGAGATCGCCTACAGCTACGTCACCGCGCACCTCAAGGACTTCAAGGGCGATCCGAATTTCTTCGATCAGGCCTTCGTCCACCTGCACGTGCCCGAAGGCGCCACGCCCAAGGACGGTCCCAGCGCCGGTGTCACCATGGCCTCCGCGCTGCTGTCGCTGGCCCGCAACCAGGCGCCGAAGAAGAACGTGGCCATGACCGGCGAGCTGACCCTTACCGGTCAGGTACTGCCCATCGGCGGGGTCCGGGAAAAGGTCATCGCGGCACGCCGCCAGAAGATCGGCGAACTGATCCTGCCGGAGCCCAATCGTGGTGACTTCGAAGAGTTGCCGGCCTATCTCAAGGAAGGCCTGACCGTTCACTTCGCCAAGCGCTTCGCCGACGTGGCCAAGGTGCTCTTCTAGTCTGACCGCTCGACCTCTTGGGGTATGCTCTGCGTTTTGCCGTCATACCCCGGAGGTTTTCATGTCCAACCGTCTTCTGTTCTGCGGCTGTCTGCTCATGGCCGGCTGCAGCAGTACCCAGCCGAGTGGCAACCTCATCCTAGGTGACGACAGCGACTGCACCCCGCTGGTCATGCACACCGGCCAGGAACTTACCCTGACCCTGCCCAGCGATCCCACAAGTGGCTACCGCTGGACCATCCTCCAGCGCAGCGACAACCTCAAGCAACTTGGTCCGGAAGTCTTTCGCGAAAGGCGCCAGGATCAGGGCGGCATCGGCAGCGCCGGTCAGTCCCTCTGGCGCTTCCGCGCCCAGAGCGCCGGCAGCGCCCAGCTCGAACTCCAGGCGCGCCAGCCCTGGGATGCCGAAGCCGAAGCCCAGGCCCGCTTCGACTGCCGCATCGAAATCCGCTGACGCCACGTCCTGCAACGCCTGCCGGGGGTACAATGCCCCCTTTCGATTTTCCAGGTACCGCCCATGAGCGAAGCCGACCGTCTGTTCGCGTCGCCGCAGCCTCCTACCGACTTCACCTTCAACGAAGACGTGGTGCGCGTCTTTCCCGACATGATCAAGAGATCCGTGCCGGGCTATCCCACCATCGTCGAGAATCTCGGCGTCATCGCCGCACGGTTCGCCCAGCCCCATAGCCGTCTCTATGACCTCGGCTGTTCCCTGGGCGCCGTGACCCAGGCCCTGCGCCGCCATGTCCGCGCCGAGGGTAGCCGGGTGGTGGCTATCGACAACTCCACCGCCATGGTCACCCGCTGCCGCGAATACCTCAGCGCTCAGGACTCCATGCACGAGGAGTTGCTGCAGGTCGAAGTGGTGGAAGCCGATATCCTCGACGTCCCGCTCGAATCGGCCTCGGTGATCGCCCTCAACTTCACCCTGCAATTCATCGCCCCGGAACAGCGCCTGGACTTGCTCAGTCGGCTGCGCGCCAACCTGCTACCCGGTGGCGCCCTGCTGCTGTCGGAAAAGATCCGTTTCCCGCAGGCCCAGACTCAGGAATTGCTCAACGGCCTGCACCTGGACTTCAAGAGAGCCAACGGCTACAGCGAATTGGAAATCGCTCAGAAACGTACCGCGCTGGAAAACGTCATGCTGACCGACACCCTGGACGAACACCGGGCGCGCCTGCAGGGTGCCGGTTTCACCACCGTCGTGCCCTGGTTCCAATGCCTCAACTTCACCTCCCTGATCGCCCTGCCATGACCCCACCTGCCTACCTCGCAACCCTGCAACAAACGCTGGCGGACACCACGCTGGCCGGCTGGTCCCAGGCGCTCGAAAGCGTTCTGGCCGCCAAGTACGCCCGCGGCCATGGTGACCTGCAACGCTGGCAAGCTGGCGTCGACGCCCTGCCCGAGATCGCGGTGGAAGGTATCGACCTGCGTGAGGCCGTGCGCCTCGCCGGTTTTCCTTCCGCGGAGCAGCACCAGGCCCTGCGCGAAGCGCTGCTGCAACTGCGGCCCTGGCGCAAGGGCCCCTTCCAGCTGTTCGATCTTCATCTGGACACCGAATGGCGCTCCGACTGGAAATGGGACCGGGTCGCCCCCCATCTGGATCTGCAGGGCAAGCGCGTTCTGGATGTCGGTAGCGGCAACGGCTACTACCAGTGGCGCATGCTCGGCGCGGGGGCCAGCCTGGTCCTAGGCGTCGATCCCAATTGGCTGTTCCACTGCCAATTCCAGGCCCTGCGGCGCTATCTCCCCGACCTGCCCACCTGGCACCTGCCGCTGACCCTGGAAGAGCTGCCTGCCTTGGACGGCGGCTTCGACACCGTCTTTTCCATGGGCGTGCTCTACCATCGCCGCTCGCCCATCGATCACCTGCTGGACCTGAAGAACTGCCTCGACAGCGGCGGTGAGCTGGTCCTGGAAACCCTGGTCGTCGAAGGCGATGCCACCACCGTCCTGGTCCCCGAAGACCGCTATGCCCAGATGCGCAACGTCTGGTTCCTGCCCTCCGCGGCCGCCCTGCAACTCTGGCTGCAACGCGCCGGCTATCGTGACATCCGCCTGATGGATTTGACCCCTACAACGGTAGACGAACAGCGCTCCACCGAGTGGATGGGCTTCCAGTCGCTACCGGACTTCCTCCACCCCGAGGACCCCAGCCGTACCGTCGAGGGGCTTCCCGCCCCCTTGCGCGCCACCCTGATCGCCCGCAAACCCTGAACGCAAAAAGCCCGGCACATGCCGGGCTTTTTCTTGCTCTGTCTTTGTAGGTTGGGCTAAGCGCAGCGAAGCCCAACAGGCGAACGCTGGGCGGGCGCACGAGCTTTGGAGAGGAAAGCTTAGATGGACTTTCGGGGTGAGGCTAGATGTTGGGCTTCGCTGCACTCAGCGCCAACCTACACCGGCCCCTTGCCGCGCTACAAACACGACAGCCCGGCGCAGCCGGGCTGTCGGTGCTCTTACAGACCTCAAGCCGCACCTTGGCGGTCAGGTAGCCCTCAAGCGCCCAGCCGCACCGCTCCTGATCCCCTCTCCCCCCGGGAGAGGGCTAGGGTGAGGGCAACCGCAAGCACCTAAGCTACTGGCCTGCGCTGCACCCCAGCCGGCCAAACTTTTCCGACCCCAAAGACAACACCCCCGCCAGAGTGATCTGAGCGGGGGTGCTGGGTGTTAGGCGCTTGACGATGACCTACTCTCACATGGGGAAACCCCACACTACCATCGGCGATGCATCGTTTCACTTCTGAGTTCGGGAAGGGATCAGGTGGTTCCAATGCTCTATGTTCGTCAAGCAATTCGGTTGGCTGGCCAGGCGTTGAAGCTTACCTGGCTGGCCCAATTGGGTCGGTGATCGAAGTAGACAACTCGTCTTGGGTCTTGCGAACCCACGCGCCCGTTTTCGGCGTCGTCTTCCTCACGCTCTGACCTGCGGTCAGATTGTTTGGGTGTTATATGGTCAAGCCTCACGGGCAATTAGTATCGGTTAGCTCAACGCCTCACAGCGCTTACACACCCGACCTATCAACGTCGTAGTCTTCGACGGCCCTTCAGGAAGCTCAAGGCTCCAGTGAGATCTCATCTTGAGGCAAGTTTCCCGCTTAGATGCTTTCAGCGGTTATCTCTTCCGAACATAGCTACCCGGCAATGCCACTGGCGTGACAACCGGAACACCAGAGGTTCGTCCACTCCGGTCCTCTCGTACTAGGAGCAGCCCCTCTCAAATCTCAAACGTCCACGGCAGATAGGGACCGAACTGTCTCACGACGTTCTAAACCCAGCTCGCGTACCACTTTAAATGGCGAACAGCCATACCCTTGGGACCGGCTTCAGCCCCAGGATGTGATGAGCCGACATCGAGGTGCCAAACACCGCCGTCGATATGAACTCTTGGGCGGTATCAGCCTGTTATCCCCGGAGTACCTTTTATCCGTTGAGCGATGGCCCTTCCATACAGAACCACCGGATCACTAAGACCTACTTTCGTACCTGCTCGACGTGTCTGTCTCGCAGTCAAGCGCGCTTTTGCCTTTATACTCTACGACCGATTTCCGACCGGTCTGAGCGCACCTTCGTACTCCTCCGTTACTCTTTAGGAGGAGACCGCCCCAGTCAAACTGCCCACCATACACTGTCCTCGATCCGGATGACGGACCAGAGTTAGAACCTCAAGGTTGCCAGGGTGGTATTTCAAGGATGGCTCCACGCAGACTGGCGTCCACGCTTCAAAGCCTCCCACCTATCCTACACAAGCAAGCTCAAAGTCCAGTGCAAAGCTACAGTAAAGGTTCACGGGGTCTTTCCGTCTAGCCGCGGATACACTGCATCTTCACAGCGATTTCAATTTCACTGAGTCTCGGGTGGAGACAGCGCCGCCATCGTTACGCCATTCGTGCAGGTCGGAACTTACCCGACAAGGAATTTCGCTACCTTAGGACCGTTATAGTTACGGCCGCCGTTTACCGGGGCTTCGATCAAGAGCTTCGCTTGCGCTAACCCCATCAATTAACCTTCCGGCACCGGGCAGGCGTCACACCCTATACGTCCACTTTCGTGTTTGCAGAGTGCTGTGTTTTTAATAAACAGTCGCAGCGGCCTGGTATCTTCGACCGGCATGAGCTTACGGGGTAAACCCTTCACCCTCACCGGCGCACCTTCTCCCGAAGTTACGGTGCCATTTTGCCTAGTTCCTTCACCCGAGTTCTCTCAAGCGCCTTGGTATTCTCTACCCGACCACCTGTGTCGGTTTGGGGTACGGTTCCTAGTTACCTGAAGCTTAGAGGCTTTTCCTGGAAGCATGGCATCAACCACTTCTCCTTCTAAAAGAAGGATCGTCATCAGCTCTCGGCCTTAACTGTCCGGATTTACCTAAACAGTCAGCCTACCACCTTAAACTTGGACAACCAACGCCAAGCTGGCCTAGCCTTCTCCGTCCCCCCATCGCAGTAACTAGAAGTACGGGAATATTAACCCGTTTCCCATCGACTACGCCTTTCAGCCTCGCCTTAGGGACCGACTCACCCTGCGTCGATTAACGTTGCGCAGGAACCCTTGGTCTTTCGGCGTGCGAGTTTTTCACTCGCATTGTCGTTACTCATGTCAGCATTCGCACTTCTGATACCTCCAGCAAGCTTCTCAACTCACCTTCACAGGCTTACAGAACGCTCCTCTACCGCATCACCAAAGGTGATACCCGTAGCTTCGGTGCCTGGTTTGAGCCCCGTTACATCTTCCGCGCAGGCCGACTCGACTAGTGAGCTATTACGCTTTCTTTAAAGGGTGGCTGCTTCTAAGCCAACCTCCTAGCTGTCTAAGCCTTCCCACATCGTTTACCACTTAACCAGGACTTTGGGACCTTAGCTGACGGTCTGGGTTGTTTCCCTTTTCACGACGGACGTTAGCACCCGCCGTGTGTCTCCCATGCTCGGCACTTCTGGGTATTCGGAGTTTGCATCGGTTTGGTAAGTCGGGATGACCCCCTAGCCGAAACAGTGCTCTACCCCCCAGAGTGATACATGAGGCGCTACCTAAATAGCTTTCGAGGAGAACCAGCTATCTCCGAGCTTGATTAGCCTTTCACTCCGATCCACAAGTCATCCCCTGCCTTTTCAACGGAAGTGGGTTCGGTCCTCCAGTCAGTGTTACCTAACCTTCAACCTGCTCATGGATAGATCGCCCGGTTTCGGGTCTATTCCCAGCGACTAAACGCCCTATTAAGACTCGCTTTCGCTACGCCTCCCCTATTCGGTTAAGCTCGCCACTGAAAATAAGTCGCTGACCCATTATACAAAAGGTACGCAGTCACCTAACAAAGTAGGCTCCCACTGCTTGTACGCATACGGTTTCAGGTTCTATTTCACTCCCCTCTCCGGGGTTCTTTTCGCCTTTCCCTCACGGTACTGGTTCACTATCGGTCAGTCAGGAGTATTTAGCCTTGGAGGATGGTCCCCCCATATTCAGACAGGGTTTCTCGTGCCCCGTCCTACTCGATTTCATTGATAAGAGCGTTTCGCGTACAGGGCTATCACCCACTATGGCCGCACTTTCCAGAGCGTTCCGCTACTCTCAAATCAACTTAAGGGCTGGTCCCCGTTCGCTCGCCACTACTAAGGGAATCTCGGTTGATTTCTTTTCCTCAGGGTACTTAGATGTTTCAGTTCCCCTGGTTCGCCTCTTAACCCTATGGATTCAGGTTAAGATACCTAGCTTATGCTAGGTGGGTTCCCCCATTCAGAGATCTCCGGGTCACAGGTCATTTGCCACCTCACCGAAGCTTATCGCAGGCTATCACGTCTTTCATCGCCTCTGACTGCCAAGGCATCCACCGTATGCGCTTCTTCACTTG
>NZ_CP102428.1:0-10000 GCF_024652905.1 Pseudomonas oryzihabitans | reverse complement strand
CGGCTCAGACCTAAGTGCTTGATTTTCAAGCCGCTTCAGCGTCTGCGCCGGAAGTGGGGCGCATTATAGGGGAGTTTCGGAGCAGGTCAATAGGTTATTTCAAGAAACTTCAATAAAGCGGGATGGGCGCTAGGCGATAACCCGCTTCGGTCGCGATGATCCGGTACTGCTTGATCTCGCCAGGCGTCAGCAGAATGGACTGGGAGATGCTGCTCGCCATGGGTGCTGCACAACCGCCCGGACCGGAAGAGGTAAGACTCACGGCGATTTCGCCAGGCGGCAGATTGAAGGAAGCACTCTGACCCGCCATGAGGGTGCCGGCCAGTCGCCCCTGGATCACCAGACCTATATCGCATCCGGACCCTGAGTAGGCGTCGCCGCGGGTGATCATGAGGATGCCCGGCTGCCCTGTTCCGCCCTGGGGGACCTGAGCCGAGGCGAAAGAGCTGCAGAGTAAGGCCGTCAGCACACCGATAAGCAACTTCATGACTATCTCCTGCGGGGTCGCCAAGCACCTTAGCACTGCGCCGCCTGCCGTGCGCTGTTTCGCAGCAGGACCGCTTCAGGCGCCGCTTCAGGGCACGAAAACTGAGCAAGCGGTCAGGTTTGGTGCCAGGCCAGGCATCTGAAACTTTCCAGAATCCTTATACAAGGCGTTGAAAAATAACTATTTTCGCCCGCCCACCGGAGCTTGGCGTCGATCTTGCTGAGCACGGCGAACGCTGTACATAACGAGAAAGCACTTCCAGGAGCCTACATGCGCAAGATCCTAACCACCGCGCTGCTGACCACGAGCCTGATTACAGCCGGTGTAGCCAACGCCGCAGACAGTCCACTGCTGTGGCACGGTGAAAGCCTCACCTATCTATATGGCAAGGATTTCCGGGTCGATCCCCGTATCCAGCAGACCGTCACCTTCGAGCATGCCAGCAGTTGGATCTGGGGCGATCTCTTCCTCTTCGTCGACAGCATCTGGTTCAACGGCGCGACCAATGCCAGCGACGGCCATCAAGGCTTCTATGGCGAACTCAGTCCACGACTGTCCTTTGGCAAGCTGTCCGGCCGGGATCTTTCCTTTGGCCCGGTCACCGATGTGCTACTCGCCACGACCCTGGAATACGACCAGAACGATGGCGAGGGCGCCGGCCGTGATCAGCGCAACTACCTGGTCGGTCCGGGTTTCGACCTCAAGGTGCCGGGCTTCGACTACTTCCAGCTGAACCTCTATTACCGCAAGCCGGATGGCGGCAGTGCGCCCTCGGGTGCCTGGCAGCTCACGCCGGTATGGGCCTACACCCTGCCCCTGGGCAATTCGGATCTGCTCATCGATGGCTACATGGACTGGGTGATGAACAACAAGGGTAGCTACCACGCCAACCTGCACTTCAATCCACAGGTCAAGTACGACCTGGGCAAGGCCATGGGTTACGAGGCCAAGCACCTTTATGTGGGTACCGAGTATGACTACTGGTCGGACAAGTACGGCATCAAGGACAGCGAGGGATTCCGTACCGACCAGAGCGTTTTCAGCTTCCTGGTGAAGTATCAGTTCTAGTCCGGCCAGACCCACTTGCGGCGCTGCGGTCGCTTTCCAGGCCAGCAGCGCCGCCGCGAGGTAATCACCATGACCAGTCCCGTCCGCGATGATCTGCTCTATGGCCTGGACGAACGTCCGGCCCCGTTCGCTGCCTTTTGCGCTGCCCTGCAGCACGTCCTGGCGAGCTTCGTGGGGATCGTTACTCCACCGCTGATCATTGCCGGGGCTCTGGGTCTGCACGAGCACCTGCCCTACCTGATCAGCATGGGGCTGATGGTGTCGGGCGTCGGCACCTTTCTGCAGGCCCGCGGTGCCGGTGGGCTGGGGGCGGGCATGATCTGCCTGCAGGGCACCAGTTTCTCCTTTCTGTCCGCGGTGCTGGCAGCCGGGATGCTGGTCAAGCAGCGCGGCGGGACACCGGAGGACATCCTGGCGATGATCTTTGGCGTCTGCTTCTTTGGCGCCTTCGTGCAGATCGGCCTGAGTCGCTGCCTGGGCCTGTTGCGCCGGGTGATCACGCCACTGGTGACCGGCATCGTCATCACCCTCATCGGCATCAGCCTGATCAGGGTGGGCGTCACCGATCTCGGCGGGGGCGCCAAGGCCACCAACTTCGGCGCGCCGATCAACCTGGCCCTCGGCGGCCTGGTCCTGGTGGTCATCATCGGCCTGAACCTGTCGCGGCGACCCTGGTTGCGGCTGTCGGCGGTGATGATCGGCCTGCTGGTGGGCTCCCTCGCCGCCTGGACCTGCGGCCTGTTGAAACCTCAGCCGCTGCCGGACCTGCCTCTGGTCAGCGTCCCCCTCCCCTTCCATTTCGGCTTCGCCTTCGACTGGTTGGCTTTCCTACCGGTCGCGCTCATCTATCTGATCAGCACCCTGGAAACCACCGGCGACCTGACCGCCAACTGCCTGATCTCGCGGCAGCCCATCGAAGGCCCCGGCTATCTGCGGCGGTTGCGGGGCGGGGTCCTGGGTGATGGCGTCGCCTGCCTGCTCGCCGCCACCTTCAATACCTTTCCCAGCACCACCTTCGCGCAGAACAACGGGGTGATCCAGCTGACCGGCGTGGCCAGCCGCCATGTCGGCTACTGGATAGGCGCCATCCTGCTGGTGCTGGGCCTGTTCCCCGTGCTGGGCGCCATCCTGCAGCAGATTCCCAAGCCGGTGCTGGGCGGTGCGACCCTGGTGCTGTTCGGCAGTGTCGCCGCGGCTGGGATACGGCTGCTGGCGCACTGCACCCTGGATCGCCGCAGCCTGCTGATCATCGCCACCTCCCTTGGCGTGGGTCTCGGTATCGCCAGCCAGCCGACGCTGCTGGATCAACTGCCGCCACTGGTGAAGAATCTCTTCGACACCGCGATCACCAGCGGCGGCATCACCGCCATCCTGCTCAACCTGTTGCTGCCCGAGGAGCGCCGCGCCGCGGTGACGGAATGCAGCTCGCCAGCGCCACACCGGTAAAGAGCCCTTGTGCCCAGGGCGGCGGGTACGCTATTGATGCCTGCCGCGCCTTTGGATCCTGCAGTTGTCATGACCCCTCTCGTACCCGCCCATCACGCCGGCCAGGACAAGCCGGCCGGACGCATCCGGCAGAAGAATGAGGAGTCGATCCTGAGCGCGGCGGAGGAGGAGTTCGCCCGCCATGGCTTCAAGGGCACCAGCATGAACACCATCGCGCAACGCGTCGGGCTGCCCAAGGCCAATCTCCATTACTACTTCAACAACAAGCTCGGCCTCTATATGGCGGTGCTGGGCAACATCCTCGAACTCTGGGACAGCACCTTCAACCACCTGACCGTGGAAGACGACCCCGCCGAGGCCCTGAGCCGCTATATCCGCGCCAAGCTGGAGTTTTCGCGCCGTCAACCGCTGGCCTCGCGGATCTTCGCCATGGAGATCATCGGCGGCGGTCACTGCCTGTACGAGTATTTCGATCAGGACTACCAGACCTGGTTTCGCAGCCGGGCGGCGGTGTTCGAAGCCTGGATCGCGGCCGGCAAGCTGGATCCGGTGGATCCGGTCCATCTGATCTTCCTGCTGTGGAGCAGCACCCAGCACTATGCCGATTTCGCCAGCCAGATCTGCCAGGTGACCGGTCGCACCCGTCTGACCCGGCAGGATTTCGACGAGGCGGCGCGGACCCTGACCCATGTCATCCTCAAGGGACTGGGTCTCCAGGCACCATGACCTCTACCCTGATCCAGGATGCCGCCTTCGAAGAAGAGGTGCGCAAGAGTCGTTTCCTCGCCCTCGCCGCACCCGTCACCACGGTGGAGGCGGCCATGGCTTTCATCGAGCGCGTGAGCGTGCCGACCGCAACCCACAATTGCTGGGCCTGGAAGCTCGGCAATCAGTACCGCTTCAATGACGACGGCGAGCCCGGCGGCACGGCGGGCCGGCCCATCCTGGCCGCCATCGAGGGGCAGGATTGCGACCAGGTGGTAGTGGTGGTCATCCGCTGGTACGGCGGCATCAAGCTGGGTACCGGTGGCCTGGTACGCGCCTATGGCGGTTGCGCCGCCCGTTGCCTGCAGCAGGCGGCCAAGCAGCCGCTGGTGGTGCGGCAGGATTATGGCTTCGCCTGTACCTATGCAGAATGGCCGCTGATCAAGGCCCGCTTGGCGGGCCTGGCGGTGCTGGTGCTCGAAGAGGATTACCAGGCGCTGGAAATCGCCCTGCGGATTGCCGTGGAGCCGCGACGGCGCGACGAGGTGGCGACCCTGCTGAGCAACCTGAGCAGCGGCCGCATCGTCCTGCGCGCGCTTTAGCGGCACGACCTTTGCTGTCTGGTGGTGCACGCCCTTCCGATTCGCACCGCCCTGGCGCATCCCTGCGCCAATCCGCCGTTGCGCTCTGTCTGGCGGCAAGACTGAACCTGCCGAGAGCTGCCAGGCGCCCCAAAAACGCGCATCAGACAGCCGCCAGGCATGTTTTTGGTGCAACCCTTTGCGACGACTGCCCTGATGAACGAATTGCCTTCTGCCGTGGCGACCCTGGTCCACAGTGCCAATACCCTGTTCCTGCTGCTGGGCGCCGTGATGGTGCTGGCCATGCACGCCGGTTTCGCCTTTCTCGAAGCCGGCACCGTGCGGCACAAGAACCAGGTGAACGCCCTGTCCAAGATCCTCGCCGACTTCGCCATTTCCACCCTGGTGTACTTCTTCGTTGGCTACTGGATAGCCTATGGCGTGACTTTTTTCGCCCCCGCCCAGGTGCTGACCGCCGACAGCGGCTACGGACTGGTAAAGTTCTTTTTCCTGGCGACCTTCGCCGCGGCCATTCCGGCGATCATCTCGGGCGGCATCGCCGAACGGGCGCGCTTCGTGCCACAGCTCTGCGCCACCGCGCTGATCGTGGCCTTCGTCTATCCGTTTTTCGAAGGCCTGATGTGGAACAACAATCTCGGCCTGCAGGATAGGTTCGAAGCGCTGTTCGGTGCGCGCTTCCATGATTTCGCCGGCTCCGTGGTGGTGCACGCCATGGGCGGCTGGCTGGCGCTGGCAGCGGTGATGCTGCTGGGCCCCCGTCAGGGTCGCTATCGCGAAGGTCGGCTGGTGGCCTTTCCGCCGTCGAACATTCCCTTCCTGGCGCTGGGCTCCTGGATCCTGATCGTCGGCTGGTTCGGCTTCAACGTGATGAGCGCCCAGAGCCTGACCGGCGTCAGTGGCCTGGTGGCCCTGAATTCGCTGATGGCCATGGTCGGCGGGACGGCTGCCGCCCTGCTCCTGGGACGCAACGATCCCGGCTTCCTGCACAACGGCCCCCTGGCGGGCCTGGTCGCCATCTGCGCGGGCTCCGATCTCATGCATCCCATCGCGGCGCTGGGGACCGGCCTGGTGGCGGGAGCCCTGTTCGTCTGGGCCTTCACCGCGGTGCAGACACGTTGGAAGCTGGACGATGTCCTGGGGGTCTGGCCGCTGCACGGCCTCTGCGGCGCCTGGGGCGGCATCGCCTGCGGCCTGTTCGGCCAGACCGCGCTCGGCGGTCTGGGTGGGGTGAGTCTGCTGGCGCAGCTGGCCGGCACCGGGTTGGGCATTGTCGTCGCCCTGCTCGGTGGCCTGGCGGTGTACGGACTGCTCAAGGCGGTGCTGGGTCTGCGTCTGAGTCAGGAAGAGGAATACCAGGGCGCCGACCTGTCGATCCATCGCATCGCCGCCAACAGTCACGACGGCTAGCCGCCCAGGTTACCCACAGGGACCGTGCACAGTGATGTGGATAACCCGTGCATGAAGTCACGAGAACACCACAGGGACCGGTCTGGCGGCGACTGGTGAAGAAATGAACACACAGCCAGTGTCGTGGCAGAGACCGGAGACGGCGGGACTCAGGTAGCCCACTGGCGAGCGGAGTCGGTAGAGTAGGCGACCCTTTCCCCAGGAGCGCTCCATGCCCGCCCTTTCGACCCTGCTGCCCTGGCTGCGCGAGGTGGACCGCACCACCCTGAAGGCGGATCTGGGTGCGGGTCTCCTGGGCGCGGTGCTGGCGTTGCCCCAGGGCGTGGCCTTCGCCACCCTGGCCGGACTGCCACCGCAGTATGGCGTCTATGGCGCGGTGGTGCCCTGCATCGTTGCTGCCCTGGCGGGCTCCAGTCGCCATGTGGTGACCGGTCCGACCAACGCCAACTCCCTGGCCCTGCTGGCAGCGCTGTCACCGCTGGCGCTCGCCGGCTCTGGTCCCTATATCGATCTGGCCCTGGCGGTGACCCTGCTGGTCGGCCTGCTGCAATTGACGGTGGGTGCCCTGCGCCTCGGCGCGGTGGCCAACTTCATCTCGCCTTCGGTGCTGCTCGGCTTTATGAGTGGCGCCGCCGTGCTCATTGGGCTCTATTCGCTCAAGGACCTGTTCGGGCTGTCGCCGCCGCTGGGTACCTCGGCCTTCGGCGTCCTCGGCTATGTGCTCACCCATCCCCTGGCGATCCACTGGCCCTCGCTGGTGATCGGTGTGGTGACCCTGGTCGCCACCCTGCTGCTGCGCCGACTGCGCCCGCGCTGGCCGACCATGCTGCTGGGCCTGCTGGCTGGTTGTCTGAGCGCCTGGATTCTGGAGCGTAGCGTGGCGGGCGCGGCTCAGGGGATCGCTACGGTCGGACGGATTCCCTCGGCGCTGCCGCCCTTCCATCTGCCCGACGTCACCCTGCAGGATCTGGGCAATCTCTCCGGGATCGCTGTAGCCCTGACCTTGGTGGCCCTCGGGCAGTCGCTGTCGATCGCCAAGGCGGTGGCCCAGCGCTCCGGACAGCGGCTGGACGTCAATCGCGAATTCCGTGGCCAGGGCCTGGCCAACCTGGTGGGCGGCTGCTTTTCGGCCTATGTGTCCTGCGGCTCGCTGAATCGCTCCATGCCCAATTTCGAAGCTGGGGCCCGTACGCCGATGGCGGCGGTGTTCGCCGCCCTGCTGGTGGTGGCCCTGGTGGCCTTCGGAGGTGCCCTGATCGCTGCCATTCCGCTGGCGGCCATCGCCGCCACCCTGCTGCTGGTGGCGCGCGGCCTGCTGGACCTGGGTCGCTGGCGCGAGGTGCTGAAGGTCAGCCGTACCGAGGCGCTGGTGGCCGGGGTGACCTTTCTGGCGACCCTGACCATCCCGCTGGACCGCGCCGTGCTGCTGGGCACCCTGGTGTCCCTGGTGGCCTATCTCTATCGCACCTCGCACCCGGCGATCCGCCCGCTGGTGCCGGACCCCCGCACCCCCGAGCGTCGTTTCACCCCGCTGGACGAACTGGGCCAGCCGGCACAGGAGTGTCCGCAACTCAAGCTGGTGCGGGTGGAAGGCTCGGTGTTCTTTGGCGCGGTGCCCCATGTGGGCGATCAGCTGGACGGCTTTCGCAGCGCCCAACCCGGCCAGAAGCATGCGCTGTTCATGACCAAGAGCATGAATTTCATCGATTTGGCCGGTAACGACCTGTGGCGGCGCGAATGGCGCGAGCGCCAGGCCCAGGGCGGTGATCTCTATTTCCATCGCCCGCGCACGCCGGTCCTGCAGCTGTTCGCCAAGACCGGGTTTCTCAAGGAGCTGGGCGATGGACACGTCTTCTCGTCCAAGGATCAGGCCCTGCGCAACATCTATCCGCGGCTGGATCCGGAAGTCTGCCGCAGCTGCACCGCGCGGACCTTCGTCGAGTGCGCGGCGCGCGCGGCGGAGCAGGCGCCAGGCGCGGACGCTGCCCGAACGGACTGCTAAGCTGGCGGTTTCCTTCTGCTGCTGGAGATCTCCATGACCGCTGTCCTGCGTCTCGCTCGCCGCCTCGCCCTGACCACTCTGCTGTTGCCGGGGCTGGCCCTGGCCCACGGCCATCTCAAGAGCGCCGAGCCCGCGCCCGACAGCATCAGCCCGGCACCGAAGCAACTGAGTCTGAGCTTTTCCGAGGGGATCGAAGCTTCCATGAGTCAGGTGCAGCTGCAACGGCTGGATGGTCAGGCCGGCACGGCGATCACCACCGGCAAGGTCATTTCCGGCCGCGACGAACGCACCCTGGACGTCCCTCTGGAGGCGCCGCTGGAACCGGGTCGCTACCAGGTGAAATGGCGGGTGCTGGCCAAGGACGGGCACAAGACCCAGGGCGACTACCGCTTCACCGTCCAGTAAGGATGGACGGCACACTGGCGACGCCCGATGCCTGGCGTCCCCTCGCCCGTATCCTCTTCCTGCTGCCGCTGCTGCTGACCTGGGGCTATCTGGCGCTGGCACTCTGGCTGGGTCGACCCGCATTGCGTCTCTGGCTGCTGGAACGGGCACGGTCCACCGCCCGCCTGCTGGGTGCACTACTGCTGCTCGGGGTGCTGAGCCTGTTGCCGCTGCAGGCAGCGCTGGTGGGGGATGGCTGGGCGGATGCCTTCAACCTGCCCCTGTGGCAACTCTATCTGGGCACAGCGGCCGGCCACGGCTGGCGCTGGCAACTGCCGCTGGGCCTGTTGCTGGCCCTGTGGCTGTTGGTGAGGCCCGGGGGCCGCGGCAGCCGATGGCTGTGGGGATTCAGTGGCCTGCTGCTGGCCAGTCTGGCCCTGGGTGGCCATGCCGCCGCGACGGCCGGCTGGCTTGGCGGGGTGCATCAGCTGAATCAGGCGCTGCATCTGCTGACCACGGGGCTCTGGCTGGGCAGCCTGCCCGGGGTGCTGCTGTGCCTGGGACGGCCACCGGCCAATCTGAGGGATGACGCCCAGCAGCTGCTGCGCAGCTACTCCCTGCCCGGGCAGATCAGCGTGGCGCTGGCGCTGCTCAGCGGTGCCTTCAACAGCCTGCTGATCCTCGGACCGGACGGCCTGCTGCGTTTGACGCCCTACTCCGGCCTGCTGCTGGCCAAGGTGCTGGCCGTGGCGATCATGGTCGCCCTGGCCCTGGCCAATCGTTACCTGCTGGTGCCTCGATTGGGACGAGGGCCCCGAACATGGCAGCTGCTGCGCCAGGCCACCGCTGTGGAGATCGCCCTGGGGGTGGTTGCCGTGGCACTGGTGGCAGCCTTCTCAGGCCTGGATCCCTATAGCTGAAACCGGGGCGACCACTGTCGCCCCGGCCCTGCCTTAGAAGTAGACGTTCATGCCCAGGTAGATTTCCTTGCTGCTGTCGAGCTGGCTCGAACCGAGCTTGCTGCCGTCCTGGTCGATGTCCGGCTTGGCGTTGCTGCGCAGGTAGCGATAGCCGGCTTCCAGGGAGGTGCGGTCGTTGACCTGTTGCAGGATGCCCGCCTGGACCCCGGCCACATAGCCGAGGTCGCTGTCGTGGCCGAAGCTGGAACCATCCTGGGTGACCCGGGCGACGCCCAGGGTCCCGCCACCGAACAGCCTGGTATTGCTGCTCAGGGGATAGAAGGCATCGTAGCTGCCGGTCAGGTCCTGCTGCTTGAGCCCGAGGCCATCGCTGCTGCCACTGGCCTGGTCGAGGGTGGCGTAGTAGCGACCGGCAGTGTTCTGCTGGCCAAGACGCAGCCCCCAGGTATTGCTGCCGTCGAGGGCACCGTCGGTATCGGGGCTGTTCAAGTTGCGGTCGAGGGCGTGGCTGTTGCTGAAGTTGTCGTAGCTCTTGCCATAGGTGAGGCCGGCGAAGTTCTGGGTATCGGCGGCAAACGCCTGATGACTGGCCAGGGCCAGCAGGCCAAAGAGGAAGACACGGGATTTCAGGGCGTTCATGGTGAAAAGCTCCTCACGCGATGCGAATACAGCCCGACCGGCTGCGCGGCCATCTTCGGCGGAGGCGGATTAGCGCAGGATTAAGGAGGCTGAATCGGAGCTGAACGCTGAGGCAGGACGCAAGCGTGAACCGGACCGCCCGTTGCAGGCGGCCCGGTTTCTGGAATCAACGCTGACGGTGGTACTCGGTCACGCGCTGCACTTCTTCCTTGGAGCCCAGGAACACCGCCACCCGCTGGTGCAGGCCATCGGGCTGGACGTCGAGGATGCGCTGGTGACCGTTGGTGGCGGCACCACCGGCCTGCTCGACCAGCATGGACATGGGGTTGGCCTCGTACAT